>NZ_JBTTIF010000002.1:7500-4807500 GCF_054719485.1 Mesorhizobium sp. W016 | reverse complement strand
CATGCCGCGCGTCAATGTTTTGCTGGCGTTGGCGGTGATGTTGCTGGTCGTCGGTTTCGGCGAATTGAGCAAGCTCGCCTCCGCCTATGGCATCTCGGTGACCGGCAACATGTTGGTGACGACGGTGCTGCTGTTCGTCGTCATGACCCGCATCTGGAAATGGCGGCTGTGGGTGGCGGTCGCCATGACGGCGCTGTTCGGCTTCATCGACATCGGCTTCTTCGCCTCCAACATCGTGAAGGTGTTCGAGGGCGGCTGGGCGTCGCTTGCGGTGGCCTTCACCATCGTTCTGGCGATGTGGACCTGGCTGCGCGGCAGCCGCTATCTGTTCGACAAGACCCGGCGCAACGAAATCCCGCTCGATTTCCTCGCCGGCAATCTGCTGAAGAAGAAGCCGCAGCTGGTGTCCGGCACCGCCGTGTTCCTGACCAGCGATCCGCAAAGCGCGCCGACAGCGCTGATGCACAGCCTGAAGCACTACAAGGTGCTGCACGAGCAGAACGTCATTCTGTCGGTGGTCACCGCACCGCAGCCGCTGGTGCCCGACAGCGAGCGGGTCAAGATGGAGACAGTCAACGAGTTGTTCATGCGGGTGACGCTGACCTTCGGCTATATGGAGCAGCCCAACATTCCGCGCGCGCTGGCGATCTGCCGCAAGCAGGGCTGGAAGTTCGACATCATGACGACGTCGTTCTTCCTGTCGCGGCGCTCGCTCAAAGCATCGCCCAATTCCGGCATGCCGGTGTGGCAGGACAAGCTGTTCATCGGGCTCGCCCGCTCGGCGGCCGATGCGACGGAGTATTTCCAGATCCCGACCGGACGTGTGGTCGAGATCGGCACGCAGGTGGCGATCTAAGGGGTCTCGAAGGGATAAATCGTCGAGGAGGCTAATATGAGCGGCGAATTGGTGCTGGTCACCGGCGGGTCCGGCTTCCTCGGCGCTCACTGCATCCTCGAACTGTTGAAGGCCGGCTACCGCGTCCGCACCTCCGTGCGATCGGCCAGGCGCGAAGCCGATGTGCTCGCCATGCTCAAGGCAGGTGGCACGGAGCCCGGTGACGCCCTTTCATTCGCCCATGCCGATCTGATGGCCGACGCAGGCTGGCCGGCGGCGGTGGCCGGCTGCGATTACGTGCTGCATGTCGCATCGCCTTTTCCGCCCGGCGTGCCCACGCATGAGGATGACCTGATCCTTCCGGCGCGCGAGGGCGCGTTGCGCGTGCTGCGGGCGGCGCGGGATGCCGGGGTCAGGCGCGTCGTGCTCACCTCATCCTTCGCGGCCGTCGGCTATGGCAAGATGCGCGCGGATGGGCAGCCTTTCAACGAGGAAAACTGGACCGATCCGGCAGGCAAGGTCAGCGCCTATGTGAAGTCCAAGACGCTCGCCGAGCGCGCGGCCTGGGATTTCATCGCCGAGCAGGGCGGCGCGCTGGAGCTTGCGGTCGTCAATCCCGTTGGCATCTTTGGACCGGTGCTCGGCGCGGACCATTCGACCTCGACCGAATTTGTCCAGCGCATGCTGAACGGCGCCGTGCCTGGGCTGCCGCGCCTGTCCTTCGGCGTCGTCGACGCGCGCGACGTGGCGGATCTGCATGTTCGCGCCATGACCCACCCCGCCGCCAAGGGCGAACGGTTCCTCGCTGTCGCCGGCGATTTCATGACAGTGCGCGAGATCGCGCAGACCCTGAAGACGCGGCTCGGGCCGGCGGCGTCGCGCGTCTCGACGCGGGAGTTTCCCGATTGGCTGGTGCGCATCATCGGGCTGTTCAATCCGGAAGCGGCACAACTCGCAACGGAACTGGGCAAGATCAAGAACGCCACCAACGCCAAGGCGGTGCGCGTGCTCGGCTGGGCGCCACGCTCGCGCGAAGATGCGTTGACTGCCACGGGCGAAAGCCTGATCCGGCTGGGACTGGTCAAGCGACGTAAGTAATTGTGCGGGAGGCCGAACCTTAAGGGCTCGGCGTCCCGCAACGGCAGCTTTCAGCCGGCCAGTGCAGCCTTGTTCGTCTCCAGAAACTGCTTCAGCGGCACCGACTTTCGGCCGGAGAGTTTTTCGACCGCGTCGGTCACCATGCCGAGGTCACCGGCGCGGGCGGCGGCGTCGAATGAAACCAGCACCTTGGCGAAGGGTTCAGGCAGGCCGGCCGACTTCATTCCCTCGGTCAGGGCTTCGTCGGAAAGCTGGATGACCTTGATCGGCTTGCTGGTGACCTCGGTGACCAACGCCGCCACTTCGGCAGCCGTATACGCACTGGGGCCGGTGAGCGTGTAAGTCGCGCTTTCGCTGCTGTCCGAGGCGAGCCCCGCTGCGATCGCCGCCGCGAAATCGTCGCGCGTGCCGTAGGAAATGGCGCCGTCGCCGGCGGAGGTGTACCAATGACCCGACGCCAGAACCTGCGGCAACGCCATGAACAGGTTCTCGTTATACCAGCCGTTGCGGAATATCGTGTAGGGGATCCCGCTCGCCTTGATCGCCTGTTCGGTGTCGTAGTGGTCGGGCGCGAAAACAACCGGCGAACCAGGCTCGGGGTTGGGCATCGAGGTGTACAGCAGGTGGCCGACGCCAGCCTGTTTGGCCGCCGTCACCGCCGCAAGCTGCTGCTCGCGCCGCTTCCCCTGTACCTCAAGTTCGTTGGTCGAGATGACGAGTGCCCGGTCGGCTCCCGCGAAGGCCTCGGCAAGCGATTGCGGGTCGTTGAAGTCAGCGGCTCTGACGACGACGCCGCGCACCGCCAGATCGGCAAGGTTGGCGGGTGTACGGGTGGTGGCGATGATGCGGTTTGCGGGGACCTTTAATGTGTCCAGCAGGTGGTTGATGACGCCGCGGCCAAGCTGGCCGGAAGCGCCGGTGACGAGAAGGGTTGCGGTCATGGGGGATCCTGAAATTGCGCCGGGTGGCGGGTGCTTCTGACAGTCTCAAAAAGAGACCAGCACTAAAATAAGAATTGACCGGCCACCGTAAAGAAGGCAGTTTTTAGGGAGGTAGGCACCGCCAGGGAACCAGCAGCCATGGACGGCAAGGTCGTCAATCTGAGAACCAAGCTCAATATATTCAAAGCCACCAGCGATGGCGCAAACATTGCCGATTGCCCGGTTCGCGACGTGATGCAGGGCGTGAACGGCAAATGGAGTTCGCTGCTGATGGCGGCGCTCGCAGAGCAGCCCTATCGTTTCGGCGAGTTGCGGCGCCTGGTGCCCGACATCTCGCAGCGCATGCTCACTCAGACGCTCCACGATCTGCAGCGCGACGGCTTTGTTCATCGCGAAGTGTTCCCGACCAAGCCGCCAAGCGTCGAATACAGCCTGACCGATCTCGGCCGTTCGATGTTCGGCGCCTTGCATCAATTGATCCTGTGGGCCGAACTCAACCATGGTGCGGTGCGCACGGCGCGCGCTTCCTTCGACGCCGGTGGCTGATATTTTGGTCCATGCAGCAAAGGCTTGATTTGACAATGGCGCTGAAGGATTGTCCGGCCAGTGGTTGGGCGGGCAATGGAAAAATCTCTCGACATCGCGATTGCGGGCGCCGGCCCGGCGGGGCTCGCCACCGCGCTCTATCTCAAGCGCGCGGGCCACAACGTCACCATCTTCGAACGTTTCGAGGAACCCAAGCCCGTCGGTTCCGGACTGATCCTGCAGCCGACCGGGCTGAGCGTGCTCGCCGATCTCGGCCTGCTCGACGACATTCTGGCGCTGGGGAGCCGCATCGAGCGTCTGCATGGCGCCGATGCCTCGACCGGCCGCACCGTGCTCGCCGTGCGCTACGATGCGCAGCCTGGCGGCCGTTTCGGGCTGGCGGTGCACCGGGCGGCATTGTTCAACGTGTTGTTTCGCGCCGCGCAGCGCCAAGGTATCGCCATCGAAACCAGTGTCGAGATCGAGGCGCTGGACGTCGGTGAGCGGGCGATCCTGATCTTCGACAAGAGCCGAACGGTGGGGGGCCGCAGGGCAGGGCCGTTCGACCTCGTGGTCGACGCCAGCGGCTCGCGTTCGAAGCTGCGCCGGTGCCTCAACGATCCGGCCCAGCCGCGGCAGCTCACTTACGGCGCGTTCTGGGCCTCGCTCGGCTGGCGCGAAGGCTTCGACGAAAATGCGCTGCTGCAGCGCTACGACAAGGCCAGCGTGATGATCGGCGTCCTGCCGATCGGCCGACCGGAGCCGGGCGGGGAAAAGATGGCGGCGTTCTTCTGGAGCCTGAAGCCGGCGGATGCCGAAAACGTGCGCGCGGCAGGGCTCGACGCCTGGAAGGCGAGACTGGTCTCGCTGTGGCCACAGTGCGAGGCGTTCACCAGCCAGATCGACAGCTTCGACCAGCTGTCGCTGGCGCGCTACGGCCACCACACGATGAAGCTGCCGGCCGGCCGCAGGCTGGCCGTCATCGGCGATGCCGCGCATTCGACCAGCCCGCAGCTCGGGCAAGGCGCCAACATGGCGCTGCTCGACGCGGCAGCACTCAGCCATGCCTTGGCACAAACGGGCAACGTCGAGGCAGCGCTGGAAAGCTACGCCCGGGCGCGGCGATGGCATGTCCGAATCTTCCAGCTGCTGTCGCTGGCGCTGACGCCGTTCTACCAGTCGGACGGCACGATGCTGCCCTTCTTCCGCGACAGGCTGGTGGCAACCATCGCAAAGGTGCCGCCACTGCCAAGCGTGCTCGCCTCGATGGTGGCCGGCACTTTGATCGATCCGTTCAGGCGGATCGGGCTAGAGGAGGTGCACTGGCCAGATCATCCGGCGAGATCAGGGTCGAGAGAAACGAATTTCTCGCACGCAGGAATAGACGCAGCCGCTGCGGATAGTCCGGCGCCACGGCACCCTTGATCGAGGCGCGTTCGCTCAACGCCTTGCGCCAGGCCTGGACCAATGGCTTGCCGTCCAGAATGCCGAAATTGCCGATCCGGTCGAAGGCGTCGAGATAGCGGAAGACCGGGCCGTAGACGGCATCGACGAGGCAAAAGCGCTGGCCGCTGAACCACGGTCCGGCCTGGTCGGCCAGTTCGTCCTCCAGACGATCGAACATGGCCGAAAGTGCCGTGGACTCTGCCAGGAAGGCGGCCTCCGTCGAAGCCGAGTAGAACCGGCCGATGGTGTTCAATGTCGCCGAGCCGAACTCGATCCAGGCGCGATGCCGGGCACGGGCGTAGGCGTCGGCCGGATGCAGAGGATTGGCTTGCGTCTCCTCGAGGAATTCGAGAATGACGGCGGATTCGAAGATCACCGTCTCCTCGCCATTTGCCTGGACGATCAGCAGCGGCACCTTGCCCAGCGGCGAGATCGCCTTGAACCAGTCCGGCTTGTTGGCGAGGTCGATGGTGACGCGTTCGAACGGCACGCCCTTCTCAGTCAGCGAGATCGCGGCGCGCTGGACATAGGGGCACAGATGATGGCTGACCAGAATGAGCTTGCCAGTCATTTCATTCTTCTCAGGCATGTCACTCTCCCCAGACATAGTTCAACGCGCCGTCCTCTACGCGCGTCGACAGGAACATCAGTCGCGACGCTTTTGGCGCCGGACCTTCAAGCCGATCGCCGCTTTCCATATCGAAGGCGGCACCGTGCCATTGGCAGACCAGCTTGCCGTCCTTGCAGTCGAGCGGCCCGCCGAAATGCAGGCAGACATTGGCGGCGGCACGGACACGCTCGCCGCTGCGCCAGACATGGACCTCGCGGCCGAAGAACGGTGCGATCAGGCTGCCCGTCTGCGGGACGTCGGCGACTTTGCAGATTTCGTGTTTCATGGATTTTTCCCAGATTGATGCAATTGCATGCATATAGATGCATATGCATTGACCGTCAAGCTTGATGCAACTGCATCTACCGCCTAGGATGGGTCATGACCAAAACAACCACGCCTTCGCCCGAAGCCGTCAAGGCCTGGGCCCGCCTGATGCGGGTTTCGCGCCAGCTCATCGAAAAGGCGGAAGAGGCTTTGAAGACTAGCGGCTTGCCGCCGCTCGACTGGTATGACGTGCTGCATGAACTCGCCGAGGCGGGTGAGGGCGGGCTGCGGCCATTCCAGCTGACCGAGCGCACACTGTTTGCGCAGTATAACATCTCGCGGCTTCTGGCGCGCCTCGAGGCAGACGGACTGGTCGAGAAGCTCAGGGCTGCCGATGACGGCCGCGGCCAGACCATCCGCATCTCGGCCAAGGGCCGTCAGACGCGGCGATGGATGTGGGCTGTCTATGGACGGTCGATTGCGGAATTGGTCGGCGCAAAACTCTCCGCTGAGGAGCTGAAGATACTGGCGAGCCTGCTTGGAGAGTTGCGCCATCCGCCCGCCGATGATTGATCCGTCAGAATCTCGTGGTTTGCTCGGCGGCTCTCACGTCGACGATTTTTCTACCTGGCCCCTTGCGTCGAGCATAGGATTGCGCAATATGCCGAACCGTAACGTACGGTACGCCGTTTGAGGCGACCCGGCGACCTCATCGAATGGGCGGAAATTGTTGCAGGCAAGCGCCGACATCGATACCAGCGAAGTGCTGACAGAGCGGCAAAAGGCCGTCCTGGACGCGGCTTTGCGGCTGCTGGTCGAGGAGGGCGACAATCTGACCATGACGGCGGTGGCGCGCCGCGCCAGCTGCTCGAAGGAAACGCTCTACAAATGGTTCGGCGACCGCGACGGACTGCTGACGGCGACCGTGCAGTGGCAGGCATCGAAAGTGCGCGTGGTGCCGGTCGACGGTGAGCGGCTCGATCTTGCCTCGCTGACGGCAAGCCTGGAAGGCTTCGCCTCGGACTGGCTGAAGGTGATTTCGAGCGATACCTCGATCGCGCTGAACCGCGTCGCGGTCGGCCATGCCGGATCCGGAAAGGACGATCTCGGCGCCATCGTGCTGGAGAATGGCCGTTTCGCGCTGGCCAGACGGCTGAAGCCGGTGCTGCTTGCCGGCAAGCAGGCCGGGCTGCTCGACTTTACGGATGCCGAAATGGCGTTCCGGACCTTTTTCGGGCTGGTCGCCCGCGACGTGCAGATCCGTCTCCTGCTCGGCGACAGGCTGGAATTGACTGAAGCGGCGATCGGCGGCGATGCCGTCCGGGCAACGCAGCAGTTTCTCGCTCTTTATGGAGCAAAAACCGGGCCGCAAGGCCTCTAATCTCTACGGGAAGGAAGCAAAAGATGCGTGTCTATTACGATCGCGACGCCGATCTCAATCTGATCAAGGGCAAGAAGGTCGCCATCATCGGCTATGGCAGCCAAGGCCGGGCGCATGCGCTCAACCTCAAGGATTCGGGCGCCAAGGAAATCGCCATCGGCCTCAAGGCGGGATCGGCGACGGCCAAGAAGGTCGAGGCCGACGGGCTCAAGGTGATGAGCGTGGCGGACGCTGCCAAATGGGCCGATTTGATGATGATGGCGACGCCTGACGAATTGCAGGCCGACATCTACAAAAACGAAATCGCGCCAAACATTCGTGACGGCGCCGCGATTGCCTTCGCGCACGGCCTCAACGTGCATTTCGGCCTCATCGAGCCGAAGTCGACCGTCGATGTCGTCATGATCGCGCCGAAAGGCCCCGGCCACACGGTGCGCGGCGAATACCAGAAGGGCGGCGGCGTGCCGTGCCTGGTCGCCGTCAACCAGGATGCTTCCGGCAACGCGCTCGATCTCGCTCTGTCCTACGCCTGCGGCGTCGGCGGCGGCCGTTCGGGCATCATCGAGACCAATTTCCGCGAGGAATGCGAGACCGATCTGTTCGGCGAGCAGGTCGTGCTCTGCGGCGGCCTGGTCGAACTGATCCGCGCCGGTTTTGAGACGCTGGTGGAAGCCGGCTATGCGCCCGAAATGGCCTATTTCGAGTGCCTGCACGAGGTCAAGCTGATCGTCGACCTGATCTATGAAGGGGGCATCGCCAACATGAACTACTCGATCTCGAACACGGCCGAATGGGGCGAATATGTCTCTGGCCCGCGCATTATCACCGCCGAGACCAAGGCCGAGATGAAGCGCGTGCTGAAGGACATCCAGACCGGAAAATTCACCTCGGAGTGGATGCAGGAATACCGCGCCGGCATGTCGCGCTTCAAGGGCATCCGCCGCAACAATGACAGCCACCAGATCGAGGAAGTCGGCGCCAAGCTGCGCGCCATGATGCCCTGGATTTCCAAGAACAAGCTGGTCGACAAGGCCAAGAACTAACCCGCAGTCGTCGGGATTGGGAGCAAAGAGCCGGCGGAGCGATCCGCCGGCTTTTTCATGCCGGTTTATCGATCAGGATACTCAGCCATAGTGCCAATGCGGCTTCGGCTCGGTGCCGGTGAACTCGACGCCGATGCGGTCGTCGCGGCGCCAGCGCACGATGGCCTTGTAGCCGATGCCGTCGACCGGCACATAGAGCAGGAACTCGTCCGGCACGCGCGCGTCTATAGACACTTTCAGCTCGGCGCCGCCGGCGTGCATGTTGCGCACCGTGCACTTGACCTCGGAATTGGTGAGGCCGGTCAGAATCGTCGCGCCTTTCAGCACGCGCTGCCGGTGTTTGTTTCGCAATTCGTTGTCGGCCATGACGGCACGTCCTTCGCGACCGGATCGGCGCGATCGTCAGATGGGGCACGATATCACGGATAGGCTGAGCCGATAAACATATGGTTAGCGGTGACCGAGACCAGCCGTCTTTCCCAAATGAAAACGGCGCCGCGTTGGGGCGGCGCCGTCGTGTATTGTCGTTTATAGTTCAGCTGTAGGGCGACCAGCATTGCTGGCGCGGGCCACCATAGGGCTGGAACGTGTTGTCCCAGGCCCGGTAGGACCGATAGCGGTCGTAGCACCACTGTACATGGGCGCTGGACAGACGCTGCGTGCGGTAATAGCGGCGGGGCGCCGGCTGCACGTAATAGCCGTCATTGTAATAGCCGTTGTTGTAGTAGCCGTTGTTGTAGATGCTGCCGAGGCCGAGACCCAGGCCGAGGCCGAGAACTGCTGCGGCGCCGGTGTCAAAATCACGGCCGCGATGGTGGCGGTGATGGCGCCAGCGCCAGTTGTCGCCGCCGTTCCAGTTGCCGCCATTCCAGTTGCCTGACCGGGCAAAGCGACGGCCGTCGTGGCGGCGCCACTGCCAATCGTTGAAGGAGCGGCGGTCATTGCCGCCCGCCCAGCTGTCGCGAACCGGTGTGATGTCAGACAATGCGGTGCTTGCCGGCACCGACAAGTCCGGCTGCAGGATCGGGCCCGCGGCGGATGGCGCCGTGAGACCCGAGAAAAGACCGAGCGCTAACAGCCCGGATTTGACTGTGGACGAAAAGAGCGAGCTCATTGCACTCTCCAAGTGATACAGGCCCCACGCCCGGATACCCCAGGGAAGTGGCCTATTGATGGACCTTGGCGTCTGAACGGAGGATGAACAGAAAGGTTCCATCAGCCATGACGAGCAGCCCTTGTTTTCATTGGCGCTTGCAGGCAAAGGTCAGTCCATGTCGCTGCGCCTCGCCACTTTCAATGTCGAAAACCTGATGAACAGGTTCGATTTCTCGGGCTTCCGCAACCAGCTCAACGAAGACCGCACGCTGGCGCTTTTCGGCATCCAGAGCGAAGCCGAATACCGGATGCTGGAGCAGGCGCGCGCCATCGCACAGTCCGACGATACGCGCCAGTTGACCGCGCTCGCCATCGCCGCCACCCGCGCCGACATCATCTGCATGCAGGAGGTTGACAACATCGAGGCGCTGAAGGCGTTCGAGTATGGCTATCTCTTCAAGATGGTGGGCGAGGGTTACCGGCAGAAATACACCACCGCCGGCAATGATTCGCGCGGCATCGACGTTGCCCTGATGATGCGCAACGAGACAGCGCAAGGTCAGCCGATCGAATTCGTGCGCATGACCAGCCATGCCTATGTCACGTTCGAGCAGTTCGGATTGCACACGCCTGAACTCGAGGCGCTCGGCAACCTGGCCAATGAACGCATCTTCCGGCGCGACTGCCTGGAGGTCGACATCAAGGTCGGCGGCGTGCCGCTGACGCTTTATCTCGTCCATTTCAAATCGATGGGCTCGCCGCGCAACGGGCTCGACGGACGCGAGGCGACGATGCCGGTGCGCATCGCCGAGGCGCAAGCCGTGCGCCGCATCATCGAGGAGCGCTTCGGCAAAGAGCACGCAGCCGACAAAAACTGGGCGATCTGCGGCGACATGAACGACTACCGCCAGCGGGTGAAGATCGAGGGCGACGCTGTCGACGGCTACCGCTTCCAGGTGATCGACGAGAGCCAGTCCTGTATCGATGTGCTCACCGCCGGCGGCTTTTGCGAAAATGTCGTCGAACGCCGGCCGGAGATGGACCGCTGGAGTTTCTACCACACGCGCGGGCCGAAGGAGCGGCATCTGTGCCAGCTCGACTACATCCTGCTGTCGAAAGGGCTGGCGGCGAAGAATGCGACGGCGGTTCCCGACATCATCCGCAACGGCCAGCCCTGGCGCACCATCTTTCCGGCGGGACAGGCGGTGGAGCGCTTTCCGCGCGCCGGCTGGGACCGGCCGAAGGCGTCGGATCATTGTCCCGTCGCAATTACCCTGGACATGGCTTGAGCACGGTGAGCTTCGACCTGCCGCGCAACGTCATCCTGCCCGTCGACGAAATCGACGTCCGGCTCGACCCCGGCCCGCATCCGTTCGAGCGCGACAACGCGCAGGCGATCACTGACAACTGGCGGCGCGAGGTCACGGCCAATCCGGCGTTGTTCGACGGCACGGTGGTGCTGCTCTCGGCGCTCGCCTGGCGCGACAACCGGATCGTCGGGCGTTGTCACGCGGTGAAGTACTCGACCTTCCTGCTATGGCGAAAGAACCGGCAGGGGACGGGCGCCGAGCATGCCTATGGCCACGCCATGCTGGTCGCCGGCGACAACGCCCTGGTGGCGATCCGCATGGGCGCGCACACGGTCCCGGCCGGCAGTGTCTACTTCGCTGCCGGCTCTTTCGAGCCGATCGATTTTCGCGATGGCCGCGTCGATGTCGATTTCAACATGATCCGCGAAGTGCGCGAGGAGACCGGGCTTGACCTGACAGGCGCTGCGCGCGGCAGGCGCTACCATGCGCTGTCGACTTCGACCGGCACGGTCCTCTTCCGCCGCTACCACGTCGATGCGCCGGCCGACGAGATTGCGCGGCGCATCGGCGCCTTCGTCGCGACCGAGACCGAGCCGGAGATCGAGGGGCCGGTGATCATCCGCCACGCCGCCGACCTGCCGGAAGGGCTGGCACCGCATATGAAGCCGCTGGTCGAGTGGCATTTTGGCGGTGGCGGGGGCTAACGGCGCGGATTGTTCTGCGCCGCCTTGCGGTCGTTGCGGGCGGTGACGAGGAACAGGATGACGCCGATGCCCAGCAATCCACCCATGACCATGCCCATCGTCTGGCCGACGACTGCCTGAAAATCGGCGGTGACACGATCGGGATTGGCCATGCCGTAGCGGGCGAGATACCACCAAAGTCCCGCAAGGGCGCCTTCGATGATCACCATCGTCAGAATCAGCCGCGCCTTCTTGCTCATTGCCACTCCTTGACCAGATGCTTTGCTCTAAAATTAGCATCGCAGACCGGACGACAACAAGTATTGCCGATGTCGACAAGCACCCATCCTTGTGGATAGCGGTTGGTTGCGGTGGAGCTGATCTGGCGCTTATTCGTGGCGCAGCGCGTCGATCGGGTCGAGCCTGGCGCCGCGCAGCGCCGGGAAGAAGCCGAACACCATGCCGATCAGCGCCGAAAAACCGACGGCGAGCAGGATGACCGCCGGGCTCGGCGCAAACGGTATGGCCAGCGTTGCCGAGGCGAGGCCGGCCAGCGCCAGGCCGATCAGGATGCCGATAATGCCGCCGAGCAGCGACAGCACCGTCGCCTCGACCAGGAACTGGATGAGGATGTGCTTTTCATGCGCGCCGATGGCGAGCCTGATGCCGATCTCGCGGGTGCGCTCAGTGACCGAGACCAGCATGATGTTCATGATCCCGATGCCGCCGACCAGCAGGCTGACGCCCGCGACGGCGCCCAGCATGCCGGTCATGGTGGTGGTGGCGCTGGCCATGGCGTCGGCGATCTGGGTCATGTCGCGGATCGAGAAATCGTCTTCGCGGTCCGGCGTGTTGCGGCGGGTGTCGCGCAAAATGTCCTCGACTCGCGGCTGCAATTCGGTGGTCGGGGTGCGGTCGTCGGCGGCGACGTAGATGTTGTCGATGTCGCGGTTGCCGGCGATGCGGCGCTGATAGGCGGCAAGCGGCATCAAGACGACATTGTCCTGGTCCTGGCCGAAGCCGGTATAGCCCTTGGGTTCGAGCAGGCCGATGATCTTGCACGAGGTGCGGTTGACGCGGATGATCTCGCCCTCGGGTTCGCCGGCGCCGAAGAATTGCTGGCGCACCGTTTCGCCGATCAGGCAGACGCCGGTGCCGGAGCGTGTTTCCGAATCCGAGAACGGGCGGCCCGACACCAGCTTCCAGTCGCGGGCGTCGAGATAGGCGCTGTCGGTGCCGGTGACGCCCGAGGTCAGGCTCTCGGTGCCGAAAATGACGCGGACTTGTTTCTGCGACGCCGGCGCAATGGCGCGCGCTCCGGTCAGGTGGGCTACGAGGGCGGCTACATCCTTGTCGGCCAGAGGCCGTACCGCCTGGTCGAGCCCGCCTGGTCCGCCGGTGCCTGCCGGGCGGCCGGAACGGACGACGAGCAGGTTCGAGCCGAGCTTGGCGATGTCCGACTTGACCTTGGCCGTGGTGCCCGAACCGATGGTCAGCATGGCGATGACGGCGGCGACACCGATGACGATGCCGAGCAGCGTCAGGAACGAGCGCAGAACATTGCGGCGGATGGAGCGCAGAGAGAGGCGGACGGTTTCCCAGATCATGACGCCAACTCCGACTTGGCCGTGTCGGACGCGACGTGGCCGTCGAGGAAGCGGATGGTGCGCTCGGCATAATCGGCGACATCGGCCTCGTGGGTGACCATGGCGATGGTCAAGCCGAGCTCCCGGTTCAGCCGCGTCAACAACTCCATGATCTCATGCGTGCGGGCGGTGTCGAGATTGCCGGTCGGCTCGTCGGCGACGAGCAGCGTCGGCCTGGTGACGATGGCGCGCGCGATCGCCACGCGCTGTTGCTGACCACCGGAGAGTTCGGCCGGCGTGTGATGTTCGCGCCCGACCAGGCCGACCTCCGCCAGCGCCTGCATGGCAAGATCGCGGCGCTCGCGGGCCGGCGCGCCGCGATAGATCAGCGGCAGCTCGACATTTTCCGCCGCCGTGGTGCGCGGCAACAGATTGTAACCCTGGAAGACGAAGCCGATATAGAGATTGCGCAGAAGCGCCCGGCGGTTGCGGTCGAGCCGCCCGGCGTCGATGCCCATGAAGGAGTAGGTTCCGGCCGTCGGCGTGTCGAGGCAACCGATGATGTTCATCGCGGTCGATTTGCCCGAACCGGACGGGCCCATGATGGCGACGAATTCGCCACGCTGGATGGCGAGGTCGACGCCGGCCAGCGCATGGACCTTGGCTTCGCCCTGGCCATAGCTCTTCCAGACCGTGTCGAAACCGATGAGGCCCGCGGCCATGGCGTCAGCTCCGCAGCTGCGAGGTCGTGATAACCTCTGCACCTTCATCCAGCCCGGAGGTGATCTCGGTCAGTTCGCCGTCGGTGGAGCCGATCTTCACGTTGACCGGGTGCGGCCGGCCGTTCTCCAGCACATAGAGCGTGCGTGAGCCGTCGGTGGGCGCCTTCACCGGCTGGCGGCGGTTGCCGCCACGACCCATGCGGCCGGTGAACAGATCGCTGAGGCTCCACGCGCGGGCAGCAGGTGCCGATGGCCGATAGCGAAACGCTGTTGAAGGCACGGTGAGCACGCCCTTGGCCTGCCTGGTGACGACCGAAACCGTGGCGGTCATGCCGGGCCGCAGCAAAAGCTCGTTATTGTCGACTTCCAACCGTGCATTGTAGGTGACGACGCCGTCGGTGGTGACCGAGGCGTAGGAGATGTCGCGGATCTCGGCGTCGAACGGCCGCTCGGGAAAGGCATCGACGGTGAAGCGTGCATGCTGGCCTGGTTTGACCGCGCCGATATCGGCCTCGTCGACCGCCGCCACCAATTCCATGTTCCTCAAATCGGCGGCGATGATGAACAGAACCGGCGCCTGCAGCGAGGAGGCGACCGTCTGGCCGGGGTCGACGGAACGCGTCAAGACGATGCCGTCAATCGGCGCATAGATGGTGCTCTTGGCAAGGTCGGTCTGCTGCGCCTTGAGATCGGCCTGGGCGATGGCGAGATTGGCCTGCGCACTATCGAGCGCCGCCTTGGAGCGGTCGCGCGTGGCAGTCGCCGCCTCGAGCGACTGATCGGTCGCCATGCCACGCCTGGTCAGTTCGGCCGCGCGGGTGAGGGCGCTTTCGTTCTCCTTCAGGGTTACCGTGGCGTCCTCGACATTGGCGGCAGCGGCCTTGGCCGAGGCTTCGGCGCGTTCGATCTGGACCTCGAGTTTCACCGTGTCGAGCGTCGCCAGCACGTCGCCCTTCTTGACCTGCTGGTTCTCTTCGGCCGAGACCGAGCGGATGATACCGGACAGCTCGCTTGAAATGTCGACCTGGGTGAGGGGCTGCAGCGTGCCGGTCGCCGAAACCGCGACGGTGAGGTCGGCAATGGTAGCCGGCGTGGTGGTGTAGTCGATCTTGGCCGGGGAGCCGGCAAACCACTGGTAGCCTGCCAACCCGGCGGCAAGTGCGATCAGCGCCAGCAGCGCGTAAAGCCAGCCCCGGCGGCGCGTCTTGCGCACGCCGCTCTGATCAAGCCCGAGCGCCGCCTCGATGGCGGAATCCGATTCCGTCTTTGGCAGATTGACAAGCTGGTCCACGCCGGACCCCTATGAAAGCGTAATGTCCCTAGTTGTGCACAGATCAGGCTTGGTGGTTCGAATATCAAATTAAATTTCGGCCATGTTCGGATTGAGGCGGAAGGTTTTTCAAGATGCAGACCCGCAATTACTTGCTCTACGATGTGTTTACGACGGAGCGGCTGGCCGGCAATCCGCTGGCTGTCGTGCTCGACAGCCAAGGGCTGGATACAGCCGCCATGCAGGCCATTGCGCGCGAGTTCAACCTGTCCGAATCGGTCTTCGTGCTGCCGCCGGACAATCCAAAACATCGCAACCGCATCCGCATTTTCACGCCCGACTATGAGATGCCGTTCGCCGGACATCCGACAGTTGGCGCCGCGATCGCGCTGGCCGAACTCACAGGCGAGGGCGAAGCCGGCATCTTCGTGCTGGAGGAGAATATCGGCCCGGTGCGCTGCGCCGTCAGCCGGCACGATGGCGCCACCTTTGCCGAGTTCGACCTGGCGAAGCTGCCGGAGCCGCTGAAGCTCGATGCCGACCCGGAGGCGATCGGCGCCGCCCTCGGGCTGGCGCCGCACGAGATCGGCTTCGAGAATCACCTGGTGTCGTTCTGGTCGGCAGGCGTGCCTTACGTCACCATCCCGGTCGCCAATCTGGAGGCTGCGGCCCGGGTCAAGCTCGACAACCAGGCCTGGTCGGAACTGGCGCCGCGCAAGAGCGAATGGGCCTTCGCCAGCCCGTACGTCTATTGCCGCCAGACGGTGAACCATGACAGCGCCTTCCATGTCCGCATGATCGTGCCGGGTACTCCCTCCTATGAGGACCCGGCGACCGGGTCGGCGGCGGCGGCCTTTGCCGGCGCCATCATGCAGTTCGATGGCCCGACCGACGGCATTTCGCAGCTGTGGATCGAGCAGGGGCTGGAGATGGGCCGGCCATCGCGTATCCGGCTCGAACTCACTGTCGAGGGCGGAAAACTGGCCTCGGCGCGCATCGGCGGCCATGCGGTAAAAGTGGCGGAAGGCAAGCTGTTCGTTTGAGTGGCCCGTGGCTGAGATCGTCGCTGTCGGCGATCCTTCACGCCCCCCTCTGTCCTGCCGGACATCTCCCCCACGAGGGGGGAGATCGGATGTCGCATTGGCTTTCGCCAATCTCCAACGCCGAAAGACAGGCGAAACGGCAAGGCTGCCAATCTCCCCCCAAGTGGGCATAGGCGCTAAGATAGCTTTGGCATGGACTGAAACTTGCGCTTTCGTGGTGGTTCGCGCCAGCGATCGCAAGGCATGGAGATTTTGGCGCAGGGCCGCCAAGGAAGGTTGAGTAAAGATGGTAGCGATCAGAGAGGCGACGATCTGGCGGGTGGCGCGCCACAGCAGCGGGCGCCCGTCGCTCAAGGGGGAGAGACACCCAACTCCTGCGAGAGGTAGTGTGCTGAGAGTTCTGCAAATTCGCTGAGAGAGGGCGGTCATGGCAGGCTGGTGATGTTCAACGTCACCGATTCCCTGGAAGGAACGCCACCATGACCAAGACAGAAGGTAAATCGACCAGCGCTGCCGTCAAAGACATTCTGCTTTCGAACCCGGAGGGGCTGCACGAAGTGATCCGTGCGGTAATGCAGGAGGTTCTCGAGGCCGAGATGGAGGAGGCGCTGGGTGCTTCGAAGGGCGAACGCACGCCTGAGCGCCTTGGGTATCGCTCGGGTTACTACGGCCGCACCCTGGTCACCCGGGTGGGCAAGCTTGAGCTGCGGGTTCCACAGGACCGGGCGGGTCACTTCTCCACCGAGCTGTTCGAGCGCTACCAGCGTTCGGAGCGGGCCTTGGTTGCGACGCTTGCGGAGATGTATGTGCAGGGCGTGTCGACCCGCAAGGTCAAGGCGATCACGGAAGAGCTGTGCGGTCATGCGTTCTCGGCTTCGTCGATCTCGGCCATCAACAAGCGCTTGGACGAGAGCCTGAAGGCGTTTGCCGAACGACCGCTTCAGGAGCCATTCCCCTACCTCATTCTCGATGCCCGCTACGAGAAAGTGCGCGAAGCCGGCATCGTGATGAGCCAGGCGGTGCTGATCGCGGTCGGCATCGACTGGGACGGGCGCCGGCAGATCCTGGCCGTGGAGATGGCCAATCGCGAGAGCCGCTCGGCCTGGAAGGACTTCCTCGTCGGCTTGAAACGACGCGGTCTCAAGGGCGTCGAACTGGCCGTGTCCGACGACCATGCCGGCCTGGTCGCGGCGATCGGCGAGGTGATCCCGGAAGCAGCATGGCAGCGCTGCTACGTCCACTTCCTCAGGAACGCGCTCGATCACCTGCCCAGGAAGCACGGCGACGATTGCCTGCAGGAATTGCGCTGGCTCTACGACCGGCGCGATCTCGACGAGGCCAAGGCCGATCTCGCCGCGTGGCTGTCCAAATGGTCCGCCCGCTACCCGCGGCTGGCCACCTGGGCGGAAGAAGCCATAGAACAGACGCTGACTTTCTTCCGGCTGCCGCGTCAGCATCACAAGCACCTCAAGTCCACCAACATGCTTGAACGGCTCAACGAGGAAATCCGCCGGCGCACCTATGTCGTGCGCATCTTCCCGAACGCCGAAAGCTGCCTGCGCCTGGTCAGGGCGCTGGCCGTCGAAACCAACGAAAACTGGATGGAGGCCAACCGCTATATCAACATGGATGATCTGCGCGAGCACAAGAAGCTCGCTCTACGCCAAGCCGCATGACCAGTTTCATGATCGCCCATTTTGCAGAACTTGACGCACACAACCCTGCGAGAGGGGTTCGGTCACAAGCGCGATGAGGAAGTGTGCAAGGATCCAAGGCCTTGCGATCCTTGGGTCTTTGGCGGGAGGAGAGCGCAGCCCGATCAGGCTCTTCAGGCGCTTGAAGGCGAGTTCGATGCGCCAGCGCATGCGGTAGAGCTTGAGGATCGTATCGGCGGGAAACTCCTCCCGGTCAAGCGAGGTCACAAGCAGGACGAAGCCGGCCGCAATCAGCGTCTGCGGTTGAACCTTGTTGCCCTTGGCCCTGGCTTCCTTGTTGATTTTGCGCCGCGCTTCTTGTGCCGCGGCCTCGGATTTGCGCAAGGCGATCAGGCGCATCTTCACAGGCTCGCCCTTCTTGAGTGCCAGCCGGGCAGGCGTTTCGCAGACTTCCTCCCGGCAGCTCTCCAGGTAGCCGATGAGATCGAACGCCCTGCCGTTGGCGTCGAGCCATCGCGCGTTTTTCCACGACGCGCGCACAACAACATCGCCGCCTTGCGCCATCACCTTGGCGATCCGCTCGGCCTGCAGATAGGCGCGGTCACCGATGCGGATCTCGCCCGCCACCACCGGCACGCGGTCGATCAGCTCGGCCTCGCTCTGGTCGGTGATCTCGATGAAGTCGAACTGCTCGCGCTCAAGCTCGAAGGCGCAGTGCATGCGCCAAAGACCATTGTTCTTCTTCTCATACGCACCGGCCTTGGCAACCGCTGTCGCATCGAGGATGCGAACCAGCCGGCCTTTGGCCAAACCTGCATCCTCGCGCTTCAAAAGGTGCCCAATCAACTGCTGCAGCCATGGTCCTGCATTGCGCAGCCGGCCAAGCAACGCCACGTCCGAAATGTCGGCAATCCCGCTCGCCGCCGCCCAGGCCACGACGCCCCGCATGCCAACCTTGCCAAGGCAGTAAGCCAGTGTCAGGCGCAACAGGTCGCTCGCCGACCTGACGCCGCGCGGGCGCAGGAACGCCTTCGTCTCGCGGGCGCTCTGCGTGAGCAAATCTTCGCCGCCGAGAAGCTCAATCGTCTCGGCCCAGCCGTCATCAACAAGCGATTCGTGTGTCATCGCAGTGTAGAATCACACCCGATTCCGCAGGGCAATACCTATCTTAGCGCCTATGCCCAAGTGGGGGAGATGCCCGGCAGGGCAGAGGGGGGCGCTGTCCCGCCGACGACTCTGGTTTTTTCTTCGCTGCAACACTCGAAACCGAAGCCCGGAGCGATTTGTCGGGAAATGATTCCGGCAGGGCTGGACAGGACCGGTATCGGCGGCTATATGCCCGCCAACGCCGGTTTTTGCCGGCCGAGTGGGTGCGTAGCTCAGTTGGTAGAGCAGCTGACTCTTAATCAGCGGGTCCACAGTTCAATCCTGTGCGCACCCACCAAATTTCTAGAAAAGTTGGTGGAAGACCTTGGTATCAGAGACGCTTTAACGCGTCTTCGGCATGCGTCGGTGGTGGCGCGAGCCTGCCGAGGGCATTCCGGTGTAGACTTGCTATTCCGGTGATCCTCTGAGCCGCGCGCCCAGAAACGAGGCGACCGGTTCCACGGCGCAATGTCATTTCGGCCTACAATTTGCCGTGTCAAAGGCCGCGATTGCTACGTCGAAAAACCCGACGCAGAAATCTGCCGAACCGAAAAGCGATCCCGCCATCCGTGCTCTGACGTCCATCAGCATCGACGCGGGCTTTTCTTCTTGAGAAGTCGCTGATCAGCCACCAGAAGAATACCAGAAAGACAACGAGGATAGCGGTGTCGAGCGGTCCATAGGTTGTGTATCCGCTACGCCGATACACACCGGCAAGAACCGCGGCGATAGCTATAGCAGCAGCAAGCGGACGGAGCTTCATCATCGTCCAACTCTACTGAAGAGTTTTCAGGAATAAAAGATGCTTCTTACCAAGGCGGTCCCCTAAACCGCTCTGGTTTACTTCTCCGACACGCCGGCCTCGGCAAAACTCGCCATCCTCGCATGACATTCCAGCGCCGAGCGGACGATGTTGACGGCGAGGCAGGCGCCGGAGCCTTCGCCGAGCCGCATGCCGAGGTCGAGCAGCGGCGGCAGGCCGAGCGCTTCGAGCAGGCGGCGGTGGCCGGATTCGGCCGAGACATGGGCGGCGATGGTGTGGGCGAGGCCTGAGGGGTGCAGTCGCGCCAGGGGCGCTGCCGCTGCCGTGCAGACGAAGCCGTCGAGCAGCACCGGGACGTTCTTGCGGCGGGCGGCGAGCGTGGCGCCGAAGATGGCGGCGAGTTCGCGGCCGCCAAGGGCGGCGGCGATCTTCAGCGGGTCGGACAGCGCGTCGGCATGGCGCTTGAGGCCGGATTCAATGGCGGTGACCTTGCGCTTCAGCCCGGCATCGTCGACGCCGGTGCCGCGCCCGGTCCATTTTTCAGCGCCGCCGCCGAACAGGGCGGTCGAGATGGCGGCCGCCGGCGTGGTGTTGCCGATGCCCATCTCGCCGAAACAGACGAGGTCGAGGTCGTTCGTCACCGCGTCATAGCCAGCCGAGACGGCGGCGAGGAAGTTTTTTTCGTCCATTGCCGGCACGTCAGTGAAGTCGCCTGTCGGATGATCGAGATCGAGCGGGATGACGTCGAGTTCCGCGCCGGCGATGCGGGCAAGCTGGTTGATGGCGGCGCCGCCGCCGGCAAAATTCGCCACCATCTGCACGGTCACTTCCGACGGGAAGGCCGACACGCCCTGCGCGGTGACGCCGTGATTGCCGGCGAACACGAAGACTTTGACGCGATCGAGTTTCGGCATGTCGCGGCCCTGCCAGCGTGCCAGCCAGGCGCCGAGGGTTTCCAGCCGGCCCAGGCTGCCTTGCGGCTTCGTCAGCGTGTCCTGGCGGCGGGCGACTGCATTGGCGGCGGTATCGCTGCCGGCAGGCAGATCGAAACAGGCGGCGCGCAGTTCATCGAATGATTTGAAGGGCATGGGGAAGGAATCTCCGGGGAAGAATCAGGACAGGGAAATGGAAGCGACGAGCAGGACAGTGATCTCGCCCAACTGCTGCAGGGCGCCGATCGTGTCACCGGTGTGGCCGCCAATCTGGTTGAGGCAGAGCGCGCGCAAGGCGCTGAACACGAGAGCGAGCAGGATCAGTGCGGCAAAGGCGCCGCCGAGCCCCAGAGTCAGAAGCGGGATGGCCCCGAGCACGGCGCCGAGAACAGCTGTCTGGGTCGAGACGGTCCCGGCGCCGGCAGACAGGCCGTCACTGCGCGCCGCCGGCGCCAAATGCATGAACGCGCCGAGCAGGCCGCGCGATGCGGCGTGGGCGGCGATCAGCGCGAAGAGCACGCCTGTCGGATTGGCCAGTTGCGACAGCGCGCTCCAGCGGATGAGCATCGACAGGCCAAGAGCCGAAGCGCCATAGGCGCCGATGCGGCTGTCGCGCATGATCTCCAGTTTTTTATCGCGTGTCTTGCCGCCGCCAAAGCCATCTGCGACATCGGAAAGCCCGTCCTCATGCAGGCAGCCCGTGGCGAGCAGGGTTGCTGCAAGCGCAAGGGCTGCTGCCGGGCCGGGGGCAAGGCCGAGCTGTACGCCCGCGGCGTAGACGACAGCACCAGCCACAGCGACGGCGAGGCCGGCGACAGGCGCCGCCCAGATCGCATCGGCCAGGCTGCGGCCACGAAGGTCGAAGACCGGCAGCGGCAGCCGGGTGAAGAAGACGAGGCAAAGCGCGACGTCGTCGAACGCTTGCCGGGGCGAGGGCACGGAGGTCATGCACCCCTCGCAATGGCGTGGAAGAAGGTGCCGCTGACATGGCCGCGGCGATAGCCGGAGGCGCCGAGCGGATTGCCCTGACCGTCGGCGAGATCGGCCAACGGCTCGTCATTGCCGGTCGCAATCATCTGCGCATAGTGGAATTCATGGCCACGGATCAGCGCGCCTTGCGGCCCCAGCGGACAGGCGACGCGCAGGCGTGCCTCGCGGTAGCCGAGGTTCATCTTGCGCTTGGCAAAGCTGGTGGAATGGCCGAGCAGGCCAAGCATGGCGTGCGTCTCGCCGGCCGCGTCCTCCAGCGCTTCGCCCAGCACCATGAAGCCGCCGCACTCGCCATGGATCGGCTTGGTCTCGGCAAACCTGGCCATGCCAGCTCGGAAATTGGTCGCCGCCGCGAGGCTGCCGGAGTGGAGCTCGGGATAGCCGCCGGGCAGCCAGCAGACATCGCAATTCTGCACCGGTGCTTCGTCGGCTAGCGGCGAGAACGGCACGATCTCGGCGCCGGCCTGACGCCAGTGGGCGGCGACGTGCGGATAGAGGAAGGTGAAGGCGGCGTCTTCGGCGAGCGCGATTCGTTGGCCGGGCGGCTGCAAGGCATGTTCGAAACTGCCTGATGCCGGCGAAAACGGCGCGGCCAGCGCCATGATGGCGTCAAGGTCGAGGGATTTCTCGACCATGTCGGCGAGGCGGTCGAGATGCGTCATCAGGTCGGCATATTCGCCGGCCTGGACGAGGCCGAGATGGCGCTCCGGCAAATTGAGCGTGGGATCGCGCAGGATGGCGCCGACGACCGGCAGGCGGAGCGTTTCGATCGCCTCGCTGCACAGCTTGCGGTGGCGCTCGCTGCCGAGACGGTTGAGCACGATTCCGGCCATGCGCACATCCGGGTCGTAGGTGGCAAAACCCTTGGCGACGGCGGCCGCCGTCGTCGACTGTCCCGAGACGTCGAGCACCAAAAGCACCGGCAGGTGGTAGAGCCGCGCCAGATCGGCGGCCGAGCCGGTGCGGCCTTGTCCGGCCGGGATGCCGTCGAACAGGCCCATGGCGCTTTCGAGGAAGATAAAATCGGCGTCCTCGGTGGCATTGCCGGCCAACGCGTTGAGCAGGTCAGGCGACATCGCCCAACTGTCCAGGTTGACGCCGGACAGGCCAGTGGCGGCGGTATGAAAACCCGGATCGATATAGTCGGGGCCGGACTTGGCGCCGCGCACCTTGATGCCGCGCCGGGCGAGCGCGCGCAAAATGCCGATGGTGACGCTGGTCTTGCCGGAGCCGGAACGCGGCGCGCCGATGATGATGGCGCGGGTCATGCGTTACCCGCCAGTGCCGCGCGCATGGCGACGATGCCGCCGACGACAATGAGGGCCGGCGAGGCCAATTCCGCCGCGGCGGCCGCTTCGGAAATGGTGGCGAGTGTCGCGACGACGGTCCGCTCCTGCGGTGTCGTCGCCGAAACGATGACAGCCGCCGGCGTCGACGGCGCCAGCCCGCCTTCGAGCAGCGACGCGGCGATAACAGGCAGATTGGCCATGCCCATATAGATGACCACCGGCTGGCCGGTGCGGGCGATCGCGCCCCAGTTGAGATCGTCATCGGTGCCGGCGGCATGACCTGTCGCCAGAATGATCGCCTTGTTGATGCCGCGCATAGTTGCGGGAATGCCGGTGGCGGCCAGCGCGCTCAGCCCCGATGTCAGGCCGGGCATGACGCGGAAAGGGATTTTTTCGCGCGCCAGCGCCAGCGCCTCTTCGCCGCCGCGGCCGAAAATATAGGGATCGCCGCCCTTCAGCCGGACGACGCGGCGGCCCTCGCGTGCCAGCCGCACCAGCAAAGCGGTGATATCGTCCTGCTTCATCGACGGTTTGCCGCCGCGTTTTCCTGCAAAGAACAGCTGGGCATTGTCCGCAACGGCGACAACCTCAGAGGAGACCAGCGCGTCATAGACCACAGCGTCGGCCTCGGCCAATGCCGCCAGCACTTCCAGCGTCAGGCAGCCGGGATCGCCGGGGCCGGCGCCGGCCAGCCAGACATGGCCCGGCTCAAGCCGGCGCGGCTTGAAGTTCAGCCGGGCAAGGGCCTGTTCGAGCGTGGTGTTTTCGCTTTTACCGCTCACAATCCGTCCGTCCCCGGAAACGCCGCTGATAGTGGGCGTCGTACAATGAACTCTCGCCAAAACCTTCCGCTGCCAGCGAGCGGCCGACGAAGATGATCGCCGTGCGCTCCATCGGGTCGGCGGCGAGCAGTGCCTCGATGGTGGCGAGCGTGCCGGTCAGCACGCGCTCGTCCGGCCATGAAGCGCGAAAGACGATCGCCACCGGGCAATCGCCGCCATAATGCGGCGACAATTCGGCGACGACTCGGTCGATGGCGTGGATGGCGAGATGAATGGCCAGTGTGGCGCCGGTGCGGCCGAAGCCGGCCAGCGTTTCGCCCGGCGGCATTTTCGAGGCGCGGCCGGAGACGCGGGTCAGCACCAGACTTTGCGCCACCTCGGGAATGGTCAGTTCGCGGCGAAGGGCTGCGGCTGCGGCGGCGAAAGAGGGAACGCCCGGCGTCAGCGTGTAGGGGATGCCGTGCTTTTCCAGCCGGCGGATCTGCTCGGCAACCGCACTCCACACCGAGAGATCGCCGGAATGCAGGCGGGCGATGTCATGGCCGGCCTGATGGGCTTCCAGATACGCGGCCTCGATCTCGTCGAGCGACATGGGCGCGGTGTCGATCAGTTTTGTGCCAGGCGCGCAGTGCTGCAGCAATTCCGGCGCGACGATCGAGCCGGCATGCAGACAGACCGGGCAGCTTGCCAGCAGCTTGGCGCCGCGCAGTGTCATGAGGTCGGCGGCACCGGGACCGGCGCCGATGAAATGCACGGTCATGGCGCGTCTCCGCTGATGGCGATGGCGCAGGTGACCGGGCCGAGCACGGTGCGTGGACCAAGCAGCTTTGCACCGGGGCCGGCAACGGCAAGGGCGGAGGCTTCTGAGACTGAGGGTGTGCCGGCGAGATCCTGCGAGAGATCGGATTTGCTGAGTGCCTCCGACGAGACGGCCTGAAGTGCTGCGTCATCAACGATGATGACGGGAAGGTTGAGCGTGCGGCCAGCGGCAGAGATCGCTTCTTCGTCTTTCTTGAGCGCGGCGGTGGCCAAGGCCGACAGCGCCGTTATCGCCAGCCCGTGCGCTTCGAGGGCGGTTTCGATCGCCGCGAGCACGTCTTCGACGCTCACGCCCTTCCGGCTGCCGATGCCCGCCACCATCATGGCTTCACCCAGCTCCACTGGGTGACCGGCACGGCCGGGCGCCAGGCCTGCATCGAACCGACAGGAGAAGCGCGGGAAATGGTGATGCGGGTAAGGTCGCCGCCGCGCTTGATGTGCTCCGCGAGAAGCAGCGCCTCCATCTCCAGCGTCACCGCATTAGCAACGAGACGGCCACGGGATGGCAGCAACTTGATGGCGGCGTTCAGTAAGCCGGCGTCGCTGCCACCTCCGCCGATGAAGATCGCATCCGGCGTGTCCAGCCCGGCCAGTGCCTTGGGCGCCGACCCTTCCACCACGACAAGACCGGGCACGCCGCAATGCGCGGCGTTGCGGACGATGCGGGCGGCGCGGTCGCTGTTGGCCTCGATGGCAATGGCGCGCATCGAGGGATGGGCGAGCATCCATTCGATGCCGATGGAGCCGGAACCGGCGCCGATGTCCCACAGCAATTCGCCACGCCTCGGCGCCAGCGCCGCAAGCGTGATGGCGCGGATGTCGTGCTTGGTGATCTGGCCGTCGTGCTCGAACAGATGGTCGGCGCGGCCAACGGTCAGCGGCAGGATGCGGGCCTCTTGTGTCGATTCAAGCTCAAGCGCCAGCACGTTGAGCGGATTGATGTCTCTGAGATCGAAAGCGTCGGCACGTGCCGAGCGAAGCTTCTCGTTCGGTCCGCCCAGCGCTTCCAAAACCGTCAGCCGTGAAGCGCCGAAATCGAGCTCTACGAGCAGGCGCGCGATTGCTGTGGGTGCATCGCCGTCTGATGTCAGCGCCAGGATGCGCGCGCTGGGATGCAGCAGCGGCCGGATCAGGTCGAGCGGCCTTCCATGCAGCGAGATCGTCTCGATGTCCTGCAACGCCCAGCCGAGCCGGGCGGCAGCCAGCGAAATCGCCGATGGCGCGGGGATGACATGCATCTCTTCAGGCTTGACCTTGCGGGCAAGGGTGGCGCCGACGCCGTGGAAGAATGGATCACCGGAGGCGAGCACGCAGACGCGCCGGCCGGCCAGCGCCAGCACGTCAGCAATGCCGGCATCGAAGGGCACCGGCCATGGGCGCTGCTCACCCTTGATGAGCGAAGCTACCAGCGCCAGATGCCGCTTGCCGCCGAAGACGGTCTCGGCGTCAGCGATCTGCCGCTTGGCCTCGTCGCCGAGACTCGCTAAACCGTCCTCGCCGATGCCGACGATTGTAAGCCATTTTGGCGTGGGCTGTTTTTTTGACATGTCGCGCCGCCCCTCATCCGCCTGCCGGCACCTTCTCCCCGTGTAGTGACGGGGAGAAGGGAGACGCTCCGGCGCTGACGCCTCCCTCTCCCCGTTCTTCAGGGGGAGAGGGTAGGGGTGAGGGGCAGCGCCGACGCTGTTCAACATGGTGCTCATGAAGAAGATTCTGATCCTTGGCGGCACGACAGAAGCGCGCCAATTGGCCGGAAAACTGGTGGAAGATTTCCTCGTCACTCTGTCGCTGGCCGGCCGTACCGAAAGCCCGGTCGCGCAAGGCGTGCCGGTGCGCAGCGGCGGCTTTGGCGGCGCCGACGGGCTGGCGGCCTATCTCAAGGAGACGCGAACCGATCTGCTGATCGACGCGACGCATCCCTATGCCGCGCGAATTTCCGCCAATGCGGCGCAAGCCTCGCGCCTGACCGGTGTGCCGATCCTGGCGCTGCGCCGCCCTGGCTGGGAGCCTGTCGATGGCGACCGCTGGACGCAGGCCGATACGACAGGCGATGCGGTGCACGCGCTTGGACCGGCGCCGCGCCGTATCTTCCTGGCGCTTGGTCGCCAAGAGGTCGCGGCTTTCGAGGCGGCGCCGCAGCATCACTACCTTGTTCGCAGCGTCGATCCGGTCGAGCCGAAACTGGCGGTGCCGGATGCGGCCTACCTTCTGGCGCGCGGGCCATTCCGCGAGGCGGATGAACGCGCACTGCTCGAGGAGCACCGCATCGATGTCGTCGTATCCAAGAACAGCGGCGGCGAGGCCACCTACGGCAAGATCGCCGCGGCGCGGGCGCTCGGTATCGAGGTGGTGATGGTGCGCAGGCCCTTCCTGCCGGAGGTGCCTTCGACCGAGACCGTCGATGAACTCGCCGCTCTTGTTGATAAATTTTGGGTCGATCATTTGCTCGACCCCGTCGCGGAGCGCGGCGTGTAGACCAGCGCCGGTTTGTCGCCGCGCTTGATGATCCGTGTTTCCGGCGAACCGATGATGATGCAGGTCGCCATGTCGGCCTTTTGCGCGTCGACATCGGCCAGCAAAAAGACCTCGATGCGCTCGTCCGGGCGGCCGGCGGCGCGGCCGAAGATGACCGGCGTGGTGCCGGGCAGGATGGCGCGCAGGCATTCGAAGGCACGGCCGAGCTGCCAAGGGCGCGCCTTGCTGATCGGATTGTAGAGCGCGATGACGAAGCCGGCGCCGGCGGCAGCGAGCAGGCGCAGTTCGATCAGCTCCCACGGTTTGAGATTGTCGGATAGCGAGATGGCGCAGAAATCATGGCCGAGCGGGGCGCCGATGCGGGCGGCGACAGCCAGCATCGCAGTGATGCCCGGCACGACGGCGACATCGACCGCGCGCCACTCGGCCGGACCGGCCTCGATCGCCTCACAGACCGCGGCGGCCATGGCAAAGACGCCGGGATCGCCGCCGGAAACGACGGCGACGTCATGGCCCTCGGCGGCCTTGACCAGCGCGTCCTTGGAGCGGGCGAGTTCCTCGCGATTATCCGAGGCGACGCGGGTCTGGTCCGGGCGCAGCTCCAGCCGGTCGAGATAAGGCTTGTAGCCATAGAAGAACTTTGCCTCGGCGACGGCGCGGCTGGCTTGCGGCGTCACTTGATCGGCATTGCCGGGCCCAAGGCCGATGACGGTGAGGCGGCCGCTCATGGCTTGGCTCCCATGACGCCAGGCCGGCCGGACCAGCCGGCAACCAGCACGATGGCGAAATAGGGCGCCTTGTCGTCCGGCTTGTCGGCAAGCCTCATCGTGATGCTGCCGGCCATGGTGCCGCGCTCGACATAGACGGCGCGGGCGAGCTTGCCGGTGGCCTCCAGCGCCCGCCTGATCTTGGGCAGGTTGCGGCCGACCTTCATGATGACGGCGGCATCGGTGTCGGCGAGACGGCGTGTCAGTTCGAATTCGCTCATCGTGCCGGGCAAAACCGTCAGCACATCGTCGCCCTGGACAATCGGCACGCCGGTCTGCGACCAGCAGCCCGACATGGCGGTGACGCCGGGGATGACTTCGGTCGGGAAGCGATGGGCGAGGCGGACATGCAGGTGCATGTAGGAGCCGTAGAACAGCGGGTCGCCTTCGGAGAGCACGGCGACCATGCGGCCGGCTTCGAGGTGTTCGGCGACCTTCTCGGCCGACTCCTCGTAGAAATCGGTGATCTGCGAACGGTAGTCGTCGTGATCCTTGTCGATCTCGGTGGTGACGGGATAGAGAAGCGGCAGTTCCAGCATATCCGGCCGGAAACGCGCCTCGACGATGGCGCGCGCGTTGCTGTTGTTGCCGCGCTTGGCGAAATAGGCAACGACATCGGCCTCGGCCAGGACGCGCGCGGCTTTCAGCGTCAAGAGTTCGGGATCGCCGGGACCGGTGCCGACGCCGACGAGGCGGCCTTTTGCCAGATCTTCTTTGACAGCTGCGTTCACAGGCCGGGCCTCGCCAGCGAATTGAGCGCGGCTGCAGTCATGGCGCTGCCGCCAAGCCTGCCGCGCACGATGGCGTAGGGCACGCCATAGGAATTCTGCACCAGCGCATCCTTGGATTCGGCGGCCCCGACGAAGCCGACCGGCATGCCGATGATCGCCGCCGGCTTCGGCGCGCCGTCGCGCAATTTTTCCAGGAGATAGAACAGTGCCGTCGGCGCATTGCCTATGGCGACCACCGAACCGGCCATAAGCTCGCCCCACAGATCGATTGCCGCCGCCGAGCGGGTGTTGCCGATCTCCTTGGCAATGTCCTGCGTGCGCGGGTCGCGCAAGGTGCAGATCACCTCATTGCCGGCCGGCAGCCTGGCGCGGGTGACGCCATGCGAGACCATTTCGGCATCGCAGAAGATCGGCGCGCCGGCCGCCAAGGCGCTGCGGGCGGCGGCGACGAAATCGCTGGAGAAAACAAAATGACTTGATGCTTCGACCTGGCCGCAGGCATGGATCATGCGGATGGCAACGTCGGCCTCGGCCTCGGAAAAGCGGGACAGATCGGCTTCGGCGCGGATGATGGCAAAAGAGCGCTCATAGATGGCGTTGCCGTCATGGATGTAATCGTAGGCGGCCATGCTTATTCCTGTCGGTAGCTTTCGGCGATTGCCGCCGGCCCGAGCCTTGTCAGGCAAGCGGCGGCGGTTTCGCCCTGAAATCGTGCGCTGCGGACCATCGCCGCGACGCGACTGACGCCGCGTGCGGCGTCATAGCCCGGCCTGTAGCCCGCAGGAAGGGCCTTTGCCGTCGCGTTCACGACAAGTCCGGCTCCGTTTTCGCCGCCGACGATTGTTAGCGCGGCAGAGCCGGGGTGAGCGCAGCCCTTGGCGCAGCCGGAAATGTGCAGTGTGAAGTCGAGGATATCAGCGTTTTCGGCGGCGATTGTCTCGGCGATGTCGCGCGTGGCGATTTGGCCGGATGCGCAGGCAGGAGTGCCGGGGCAGGCGGCGATGCGGGTGCGCGGGTCGGCGGCGGCGGTGACGAAGCCGAGCGCGGTGGCGGTGGCTTGCAGGAGGTCGTTTGCGGACGATGGTTGGCCGAGGAACAGCAAGGCGCGGCCGGGGGCGAGGCGGATTTCGGCGACGCCGAGGGACAGGGCGCTTTGGGCGAGGGCGATGAGTTTTTCGGCCGGCATGCTGCCATAGGGGAGGGCTATGCCGAGAGCGGTGGTGTCGTTGGATAAGGGGAAAAGACCGATAGGCCGGCGATCCTGCACACCCCCCTCTGTCCTGCCGGACATCTCCCCCTCAAGGGGGGAGATTGCGTATTCGTGGGCGATTTCGCCAATTTTCAGCGTGGAAAGTGGAGAGCCGCCGGCGACCCTGCTGATCTCCCCCCTTGAGGGGGAGATGTCCGGCAGGACAGAGGGGGGCGCGAAGGAATGCCAGCTTGCGAGAGAGGCCAATTGCCTCTCCGACAAATCCTTTGCATGGGCGTCACGCCCCTTCTCGGCAACCATCCTCAGCACAGCAACCGCAATATCGCGCGCTGCATTCTCATCGGCCGTCGCAAGCGGCCTCGCGCTTTGACCGTCGCCGGCAACAGACAAAGCCCACATAACGTTGCCGCCCACCCGCACCGCCTTCAGCCTGACATCGGCCGTCACCCCATCCATCGTCAGCTGCCCGCCACCATCGACAACCACCGACACCTTCGGTCCGAGCCTTGGCGTCAGCCCAGCTTCCTCGACCGCAGCCCTGATCCGCTCAGCCAAAGCTCGCGGATCGGCAATCTCCCGCGGATCGATGCCGGCCAGCGGCCCGGTCTCGACCGGCACGCCGGTACGCACTGCAATCCCCAGTGCATCGACCTCCGCCGCCAACAGCACGGCACTTTCCGCCGTCAGGCCGCGTATCTGCAGGCTGCCTCGTGCGGTCACTTCCATGATGCCGTTGCCGCGCTTCAAGGCGGATTCGCAGAGTCCGATCAGCGACTTGGGGGAAAGCCCTCCAGCAACCGGGTTGAGCCGCACCAGCAGGCCATCGCCGGTCTGCATCGGCGCCGAGAGAGCCGGACAGGCGCCGCGGCGCGAGAAGGCGTTCATGCCGCGACCCCGAGCGCCTCGGCCTCGGCGATCAACGCCGCGAGATCGTCGTCGATCGCGTTGCGCAAGGGATGCCAGAGACCGCGCCGGCGCGCCGACAGGAAGCGCTCGGCGATGACTTTGGCAGCGGCCGGATTTTCACGCAGGATGAAGGCGCGGACATCGGGATCGCCGACATAGGCGTCATGCACGGCCTCGATCAACGCGCCCGAAATGGCGTGCGTGGTTTCGGCAAAGCCGATGAGGCGGTCGACGGTTTCGGCAAACTCGGAAGCGCCGCGCGGACCATGCCGCATCTGGCCGGCTATAAAGCGTGCATTGACGGCTCGCGCCCGCACAACCCGCGACACAGCCTCGCCGACCGAGCGCGGCTTCGGCTTTTGCGGGTCGGTGGTGTCGAGCACGATGACGTCGGCATTTCGGCCCAATGCCGCAAGGGCGGCCGAAAAGCCGCCGATGAAGGCGACGTCGGCGGAGCCCTCGAGAATGTCGCGGCCGGGATCGTCGCCGGTGTGGACCAGCAGATCGGCCTCGGCGACGCGGGTCTCGAAAGCGCCGGGGGAGGCGATGCCTTCGCCCTCTGCGCCGCCATAAGCATGTGATGTCGCATCGAGATAGGCGCGGCCGATTTCTTCGCGCCCGACCCAGTCGCCGCTGGACAGCAGGTCCTCGACGCCGGCGCCGTAGGTGCCGGGCGAGGTGCCGAAGATGCGCGGGCCGATCTTGCCATCGGCACGGGTTCTGGCGGCGAGCGGGTTTTCCGAATCGTCCTCGTCGCGCGCGGCAACGGCGTTGGCGGCGGCGTCGATCAGCGCGATCTGGGTCGGGAACATGTCGCGGAACAGACCCGAAATCCGCCAGGTGACATCGACGCGCGGGCGACCGAGCGTGGCCGGCGGCAGCACTTCGATGCCGGTGATGCGGCCGGTGGCCGAATCCCATTGCGGCCGGCAGCCCATCAGCGCCAGGCCTTGCGCGATCTCCTCGCCGCCGGTGCGCAGCGAGGCCGAGCCCCAGAGGTCGATGACCAGCGAGCGCGGCCAGTCGCCATGCGACTGCATATAGCCGCGCACGACTTCTTCTGCCGCCGCCTTTCCCAGATCGTAGGCGGTCGGCGTCGGCATGGTGCGCGGGTCGGAGGTGAACAGGTTGCGGCCGGTGGGCAGCACGTCGGAGCGGCCACGCGCCGGTGCGCCCGCCGGACCCGCCTTGATGTGACGGCCGTCGAGCGCCGCCAGCAGCGCGGCCTTCTCGGCTTCGGCGCTTTGCCGGCGCATGGCGTCGGGTTCGTCGTCTGGCGCGCGGCCGTAAATATGCAGGCCGTCCTTGATGGCGAAATCCTTGAGGTCGCAGAGCCAGGCGTCGATGCGGCGCAGCGCCTCGTCGGGCGCATCGGTTCCGGCGACGCCGGCTTCGGAGGCGAAGCCGGTCTTTTGCGCCGTGTCGACGATCAGCTTGGCCAGACGATCGCGGCGGCGGCGGTCGAGGCCGTCGGCCTGGGCATATTCGTCGACGAGGCGTTCGAGCTTGTGCTGCCCTTCGTCGAGGCCGGCACCGGTCAGCCGCGGCGGCAGATGGCCAAGCGTGACGGCGGCGATACGCCGCTTCGCCTGCGCCGCTTCGCCGGGATTGGAGACGATGAAGGGGTAAATGACGGGCAACGAGCCGGTGACGATCTCGGGGAAGCAGTTTTGTGAGAGCGCTACCGTCTTGCCGGGCAGCCATTCCAGCGTGCCATGGGCGCCGACATGGATGAGAGCATGGATGCGGAGCGATTTGCGCAGCCACAGGCCGAAGGCCAGCAGATCGTGGCGCGGCGGCAGCGTCGGGTCGTGGTAGTCGGCGCGGCGGTCGGCCGAGCGGCCACGGTCGGGGGCGAGAGCGACAGTGATGTTGCCGAAGGTGGCGGCGCGGAAAGGGAAGCCGCTCTTGCCCTCCCCCTTGTGGGGAGGGTGGCCCGCAGGGCCGGGTGGGGGTGGTGCACCGCTACCCCCACCCCGTTTCGCGCCATCCGCTTCGCGAATGTCGCGAACCGACCCTCCCCACAAGGGGGAGCGTGAAGGAGCACCCCATGCCGCCTCGACTGCAGCCAGTGCCTCAGCCGGCAAATCCTTCGAGAAGTCCAGATACTCTTCCAGCCCCAGCCCACCATCGCTCCGCTCCAACGCGTCCAGCAGCGCACGCGGCGTTTCTGGAATCCCGTCAACGCGATAGCCCTGCTCCTTCAGGTCATGCAGCATGGCCAGCACGCTGGACGGCACATCCAGGCCCACTGCATAGCCAGTGCGGCCGGGCGCGCTCGGATAGTCCGGAATGAGGATCGCCAACTTACGCGTCGCGCGGGGCGTCTGCTGCAACCGTGTGAACGCCGCTAGCCTGTCCGCCACTTGCGCCACGCGATCCGGTTCCGGGCGGTTGGCGAAGGCGCGGTGGCCGAGCGCCGGGTCGGTCTCGCTCTCGCCCTTGAAGGAAATCGCGCTGGCGAGGATGCGGCCGTCGAGTTCGGGCAGCACGACATGCATGGCGAGGTCGGCGGGCGCCAGGCCGCGCTGGTTGTTGTCCCAGACGTCGCGGCGGGTGGTGGCGACGATGACCTGGAAGACACGCACGCCGGCGCGGTCGAACAAGGTTTCGACGCCCGGTTCGGCGCCGGAAGCGAAGGCGGTCGCGGTGATGATGGCGGCGGGGTTGAGCGCGGCCAGAGCAGTTTCGACGAAGGCCAGGGAGGTCGGGTCTTTGAGGCTGGAGACGAAGATCGGGATCGGTCTCATGCCGCGCTGGCGGAGTGCATCAAAGAGGGCATCGATTGGCGCGACATCGGCGGCCAGCAGCATCGAGCGGTAGAAGAGGATGGGGATGATGGGAGGGTTGATGTTGTCTGCGCCGAGTTCCCGCCCACCCCCCTCTGTCCTGCCGGACATCTCCCCCGCAAGGGGGGAGATTGCGCTGTCATCGACGCTTTCGCCGATCGGGGATGTTGCAGAGGAATCTATTATCGGCTGGGCAGAAAAAGTGCCGAGGTCCGCGCCGGCTGATCTCCCCCCTTGCGGGGGAGATGTCCGGCAGGACAGAGGGGGGTGTGAAGGAACGCCGACATCGGCAAAATCCAACTTGCCTACGACGCCGCAGCCTGGCTCGTAGTAGCCAGCTTTCGGCACGCTGACCGGCTCAGCCGCCGCCGCATCCTGCCCAGCCAACCCCGCCAGCCGCTGCATCAGCGCTGCCATATTCTCCGGCCCGCCCTCGCGGAAATAGCCCAGCAGGCCGTCCTGCTCCTCGCGCGGCAGCGTCGAGGCTTCGATCAGCCTGAGGTCCTCGTCATGGCTTTCACCAGGCAGCAGCGCCAGCTTGATGCCACGTTCGCGAGCAGTCACCGCGAGTTGGTCGCAGCCATAGCGCCACCAGTCATAGCCGCCGAGGATGCGCACCAAGATCACCTTGGCCTGGCGGGCGACGCTGTCGATCCAGAGGTCCACGGACATGGGATGACGCAGGTCGCGCAACGCCGCCAGCCGCATCGACGGCAGGCGGGCGGCATCGGCCTTCCAGGCCGCCGCGAGGCCGGCGAGGTCGCTGTCGGTGAAGGACAGCGCCACGATATCCGCCGGCGTCTGCCGGAGATCAACCGGCTCGGCGAGATCGTCGAGCGAGGCGGAGGTCGTGGTGAGTATGTGCATCGCGGCTCGTGCCTGAGATCAACCGGCGAGTATACGCTCGATCGCCGGACGGTTCAGCCCCTTCAGGCCAATGACGACGAGACGCGAGCGGCGATCGTCCTCGGCCGTCCAGGCGCGGTCATAGTAATGGTTGACGCGTGGGCCGACGGCCTGCAGCAAAAGCCGCATCGGCTTGCCGCCGACCTCGACGAAGCCTTTCACGCGAAGCACGTTTTCCTGTTCGGCGGCGGCAGCGACGCGCTTTGCCAGTTCGTCCGGATTGGTGATCGAGGGGATGTCGACGATGAAGGTGTCGAAATCGTCATGCTCATGATCGAAAGCGCCGTCGTGATGCGACTTGCGGTTCTCGATGTCGTCTTCGACGGCGAGACCGAGGCCAAGCAGCACCGACGGGTCGACCTTGCCATGCGCAGTCGGCACGATTTTTACCGCGCGGGCGGAATGTTCATTGATGATGGCGTTGGCGCGGGCCGAACCGGGGGCGTCCATCAGATCGCTCTTCGACAGGATGATCAAATCGGCGCAGGCGATCTGGTCCTCGAACACTTCTTCGACAGGATCGTCATGGTCGAGCGTCTCGTCCTGAGCGCGCTGTGCCTGCAAAGCGTCCATGTCGTTGGCGACGCGGCCTTCGGCCAGCGCCGGGCCGTCTACCACGGCGATGACACCGTCGACGGTTACCCGGCTCTTCACGCTCGGCCACTGGAACGCCTGGACCAGCGGCTTGGGCAGAGCCAGGCCCGAGGTCTCGATCAGGATGTGGTCAACCTTCGGTGTCAGCGCGAGGATCTTGTCGAGGGCGGGCACGAAATCGTCGGCGACTGTACAGCAGATGCAGCCATTGGCCAGTTCGACGATGTTTTCCTCGGGGCAGGTGTCGATGCCGCAGCCTTTCAGGATTTCCCCGTCGATGCCGATGTCGCCGAACTCGTTGACGATGATGGCGATGCGCTTGCCGCCGGCATTTTCCAGGAGATGGCGGACCAGCGTCGTCTTGCCGGCGCCGAGGAAGCCTGTAACGACAGTGCAGGGAACACGGGAGAGGTTGGCGGCCGGGTTTGAAGCGTTCATCGTCAGTCCTTCAGCATGTCGAGGGGTGGGATGCGGGCAACGAGGCCGCGCTTGAGGCTATCGGGCCGGCCGCGCCACGGGATGAGGCCGTCGGCCGAAGTCGCGAAGAGCTTTGCGCCGGTAACGAGGTCGGCGCCGCTGGTTGCGGTCAGATCGCCGAAGACATAGCTCCAGCAGCCATCGCGCAGGATCGCGGCGCTGAGGCGGCGCTTGCAATTGCCGAGACATTCGGCGGTGCGGACTCGGATATCGCCGGCAGCGGCGCGGCGTGTGTCCTCAGCCAGCAATTCGCCGGCGCGCGGATGGGCGTCGGAACCGGTCTCATCGCGGCAGGAGGCGCAGACGATGACGGTCACGCCGGTCAGGGCGTCGTTGTCCCCGGACGCAATGTCCGCTGTGCCAGCCGAAAAACTGCTGTTCTGGTCCAAAAACCGTGCTCCTTGCCCGGAAACCCGCCAGGCGATCGGATACTTTGTCTCAGACGGCAGGTCTCCTGGCTCGCGGGTCGTCGCCTTGGTTAGCCGCCTTCCCGGTGTTACCCAGTGGCTTTCGGCCTTGGCTCGTCGCTTACAGTTGCGGGGACAGCCGCGGATTTGGGACCGAAATCCCGCACCGCATTCCCTCTTGGCCCTTGCCGTTGCGGGCAGGGGACCGTCTGCAGCGGATTTAGGCTTTTGCGGGCGGCGGTGTCAACGCACGGCTACGACATGGCGATGTCGGCAGGGGCTGTCATGTCCCGGCTTCCGGCAGTGCCAGGATGACCTGTCGGATAGCTTGATAGCCATCGCTATAGTCCCAGTCATGACCGACAGCCAGATTCTGTCCCTCATGCCAAACCGCGTTGTCCAGAAGGACTTCGGCACTAATCAGCGTGCCCTTCAAGCCTGCCAGAAAGGTCCGGACAAAATGGCTTCCGGGGGGTACCGAAGCTGTGAACAGCTTTTCCAGCTTGGCATAGAATGCTGGATAGCCTGGTGTCAGCGAGCATAGCTCGGTTGTGGCCTGGGAAATGACCGGGCCGCTATAGATTTTCCAGCGGGCATCTTTTCGCCAGATCTTCCAACTGGCGCTGCTTCGCTGCCAAAGCTCTATTTCGGCCTGCATGTTCTCGCAGACGTGATCGGCCAGTCCCTCAATGGCCACATGGAAAACACCACGGAGAAACTTTTCAAACGCCTGGTTCAGTTCCTGTTCGCGCTGACGTTGCCCCTTTGGCTTAATCCGGTTTGAAGTTCGCTCTGGCCCAACGCGAGGACCAGAGAATGAAGCGCAGCCGTTTCAGTGAAGAGCAGATCATCGGGATTTTGAAGGAGCACGAGGCCGGAGTTTCGGTGGCCGATCTGTGCCGCAAGCACGGGGTCAGCGACGCCAGCATCTACAAATGGAAGGCCAAGTATGGAGGCATGGACGTGTCGGAAGCGAAGCGGCTGAAGACGCTGGAGGATGAGAACGCTCGTCTGAAGCGACTCCTGGCGGACGCCATGCTCGACAACGCCGCTTTGAAAGATCTTCTCGGAAAAAAATGGTGACGCCCGCTGCCGAGCGAGAGGCCGTCGCGCATCTTCGAACGGCATTCGAGATGAGCGAGCGGCGGGCGTGCAAGACCATCGGCTGCTGCCGGATGACGGTTCGCCACAAGGCGATCCGTGGCGACGATGGTGACCTGCGGGAGCGGATGAAGGCGATCGCGCATGAGCGCCGGCGCTTCGGCTATCGCCGCCTGCATGTGCTGCTGCGGCGGGAAGGTTATGTGGTCAATCACAAGCGTCTGTTCCGGCTCTATCGCGAGGAGAAGCTTGCCGTACGGCGCCGTGGCGGTCGCAAGCGAGCCATTGGAACGCGGGCACCGATGATGGTCCCCGTTGCACCCAACGACCGTTGGTCACTGGACTTCGTGTCGGATCAGCTGACCGATGGCCGTCGCTTCCGGATATTGACCGTCGTCGACGACTGCACGCGCGAGTGCCTGGGGTTGGTCGCGGATACGTCTCTGTCCGGCGTGAGGGTTGCCCGCGAACTCGATCGGCTCATGATCGAACGCGGCAAGCCGAAGATGGTGGTCAGTGACAATGGCAGCGAACTGACCAGCAATGCGATCCTTGCCTGGGCCGATGCAAGCCGCGTGGACTGGCATTATATCGCGCCGGGCAAGCCAATGCAGAACGGCTTCATCGAGAGCTTCAACGGTCGCCTCCGTGAAGAACTGCTGAACGAGATGCTGTTCACCTCATTGGCACAGGCTCGCGCGGTCTTGGCCAGTTGGCGGGCAGACTACAACTTCAATCGCCCACATTCGAGGCTCGGATGGCAGACCCCCTTCGAGTTCGCCCACACCTTCACCCCGCGACGGGACACAGCGCTGCGCACGATGATCAGCTCCGCGCCGGTGCCCGTCGCTCAAACCGCCCAACAGGGCAACATTCATCGCCGGAGCGAACTCAGAATTGGATAAAACTTGGGGGCAACGTCAGCGCGTGTCGCCGAAGCCAGCAAAGGATTCAATGACCGGCTGAACATCAAGCAGCGGAGAAAAAATGTAGATTTCCAGGACCAGCCGGTCAGAACTCGTCTCGAACACCTCAGCCTCAAACCGAAGCTGCTTCGATTGGAGCATGACGTCCCTATCTCTGCGGACTGCATCTATTCCATGCGCAATGAGGGCGCCATGGATCATGTCGAGCACTTTGTCCGATGCCATTGCACAACCTACGAGGCTTATTGAGGCGTCTATGACAGACGCTGCAAGGGTTGGCCATCTCTCTCGCTAGCCAATGCCGGCCCCAGATTGCCGGCCGGCGTCACTTCGATGCGCTCAAGGCCAAGCCAGCCCTGCATCTCCTTTAGTTCCTCGAAAAGCTGTGCGGTGGTCTCAGGCGGTGCGCCTGCTTCGGCATAGGCGGCGTGGACGCGTAAGACACTCGCAGGCCGGTCGGCCTTGAGGTCGACGCGGGCGACGATCTTGTCGCCGAGCAAGAAAGGCAGCACGTAATAGCCATATTGCCGCTTGTCGGCCGGGGTGTAGATCTCGATGCGGTAGCGGAAATCGAAGAGACGCTCGGTGCGCGCGCGCTCGAAGACCACCGGATCGAAGGGGGCCAGCAAGGCGCGGGCCTCGATCTTTCGCGGCAGGCGGGCGTCCCTATAGAGGTAAGCCGGCTTGTCCCAACCTTCGACGTTTACCGGCAGCAACTCGCCCATCTCGACCAGTTCCTCCAACCGGCCCTTCATGTCGGCCGGCGACAAGCGGAAATAATCGCGCAGGTCACCCGACGTCGCGATGCCGTGGGCGCGGGCAGAAATGCGCAGCAATTCGCGGTGCGCGTCCTCGGCGGTCGGCACCGGCAGATCGAGGATCGCCTGCGGCAGCACGCGCTCGGGCAGGTCATAGAAGCGTTCGAAGCCACGGCGGTGCGCCGTGGTGATGCGTCCGGCCCAGAAGAGCCATTCGAAGGCGTGCTTGGCGTGGCTCCAGCCCCACCAGCCGCCCGAACCTTTCTGGCCTTCCAGTGCCGAAGCGGCAATCGGGCCGCGCTCGGCGACCGCGCGGTAGATCTCTTCGATATAGGCGGCGTGCTCGCGGCCCCATTTGGCGAGGCCGAGATACATTTCGTCGCCTTGCTCGGCCCGCTGCATGCGCCAGCGCATCAGCGGGTAGGTCTCGACCGGCAGGAACGAGGCCTCATGCGCCCAGTATTCGAACACCGTGCGTTTGCGGGTGATGGCCGCATTGTCGAGCAAAGCCAGCGGGTAGGGGCCAAGCCGCGAATAGAGCGGCATATAGTGGGCGCGCACCACCGCGCTGACGGAATCGATCTGCAGCAAGCCGGTGCGCGACAGCACGCGGGCGAGGTGGCGGCGATCGGGCGTGCCGACCGGGCGGGGATCGAGAAATCCTTGCGCGGCGAGCGCGATGCGCCTGGCCGCGGGGAGTGAGATTTTGTCCTTCGTCAAAGTGTCTTGCCTCGAACCATTTTCCCGACTTTAGCCGGCGATTCCGGTCATGCTAGCAGGCAAATGGCGGGAGATGTGTCAGGAGACAAAAGTGGAGTGAAAGATGAAGGAAATCAAACAGGAGGAGATCGGACCAGTTTTTCCCGGCCTGCCGTCCAGCACTGTCTTTTGAACAAGGTTTGACTTGCTTCGCTGAAAGCCGTGCGCTAACCAGTCGCCGCGTTGCAGCAAAGGCACCTAAAACGGTTCAGCGGTTAAACTGTCGCGCTTCCGCATTAGGGTTGGTTGCTGTAATCAAAGTGGATTGGCCGCCAACGGAAAGCCGAGCATGAACGTACTCCTCAGTTCATACCTGCCCATCGTCCTCTTCATCGCCGTGGCCGCAGTTGTAGGCCTGGCGCTTATCATCGCGCCGTTCCTGGTGGCTTATCGCAATCCCGATCCGGAGAAGCTTTCCGCCTACGAGTGCGGGTTCAACTCGTTCGACGATGCCCGGATGAAATTCGACATCCGCTTCTACCTGGTGTCGATCCTGTTCATCATCTTCGATCTGGAAGTGGCCTTCCTGTTTCCGTGGGCGGTGTCGTTCTCGAAGATCGGCATGCTCGGTTTCTGGTCGATGATGGTGTTTTTGGCGGTGCTGACCATCGGCTTTGCCTATGAGTGGAAAAAAGGAGCGCTGGAATGGGATTGAACGACAGTTCCGGAACGCTCGTCGCGCCGAAGCCCAAAGGCCTGATCGACCCCAATACCGGACGTCCGGTCGGTTCCGACGATCCGTTCTTCCTCGAGATCAACAATGAACTGGCCGACAAGGGTTTTCTGGTCACCTCGACCGAGGCGCTGATCACCTGGGCACGCAGCGGCTCGCTGATGTTCATGACCTTCGGTCTCGCCTGCTGTGCCGTCGAGATGATCCACACCTCGATGCCGCGCTATGATTCGGAGCGGTTTGGCGTGGCTCCTCGCGCGTCGCCGCGCCAGTCGGACATAATGATCGTGGCGGGAACGCTGACCAACAAGATGGCCCCCGCTTTGCGCAAGGTCTACGACCAGATGCCGGAGCCGCGCTACGTCATCTCGATGGGCTCCTGCGCCAATGGCGGCGGCTATTATCACTATTCCTATTCGGTGGTGCGCGGCTGCGACCGCATCGTGCCGGTCGACATCTATGTGCCCGGCTGCCCGCCGAGCGCCGAAGCGCTGCTCTACGGCATTCTTCTCCTGCAGAAGAAGATCCGCCGCACCGGCACGATCGAACGGTAGACCCATGGCCGCATCCCTGAGCGAACTGTCGACCTATCTCGGCGAAAAGCTGCCGGGCCGCGTCACCGATGCGGTGCTTGCCTATGGCGAACTGACGATCTCGGTTGCTACAGACAATCTGATCGAGGTGACAAGCTTCCTGCGTGACAATTCGGGCTGCCAGTTCATTTCGATCATCGATATCTGCGGCGCCGACTACCCGTCGCGCGTCAAGCGTTTCGATGTCGTCTATCATTTGCTTTCGCCGAAGCAGAATTTGCGCATCCGCATCAAGGTGCAGGCCGACGAAGAGACGCTGGTGCCGTCGCTCACCGCTGTCTATCCCGGCGCCGACTGGTATGAGCGCGAGGCCTACGATCTCTATGGCGTGCTGTTCTCCGGCCATCCGGACCTGCGCCGCATCCTCACGGACTACGGTTTCGAGGGCCATCCCCTGCGCAAGGACTTCCCGCTGACCGGTTTCGTCGAGGTGCGCTACGACGACGAAGCCAAGCGCGTGATCTACGAGCCGGTGGAATTGAAGCAGGAATTCAGGAACTTCGATTTTCTCTCGCCATGGGAAGGGACGGACTACGTCCTGCCGGGCGATGAGAAGGCGAAACAGTGAGTAGGAAGTAGTGAGTAGTCAGTAGCAAAAGATTTGGAGCAACGGATCGAATCTTATCGCGACTTGAAGGTGTGGCAATCGGCGATGACGCTTGCTGAGGATTGCTACCGTTTCACCAAAGAGTTTCCGAGGGATGAGATTTACGGCATGACCTCTCAGATGCGCCGATCGGCGGTTTCGGTCGCAGCGAACGTCGCGGAGGGATACGGTCGGGAGAACAGAGGGTCGTTCGTTCAATTTTTGCGCATGGCGCAAGGCTCGTTGAAGGAACTGGAGACACACATACTGCTGGCATGTCGGGTTGGCCTGCTGCGAAAAGACAATGAGATTGAGCTGCCGCTGCGATGCGAAGAGATTGGAAAAATGATGAGATCTCTTATCCGAACGGTGCAGGCCAAGCAGGCGGAATGAAGCAGGCATTGAGATTGATGATCACTACTCACTACTCACTACTGACTCTTCGCCAGAGGCGCCAGAATGGCTGAAACCTCCGTCCGCAACTTTAACATCAACTTCGGACCGCAGCACCCTGCGGCGCACGGTGTTTTGCGTCTTGTGCTGGAGCTTGACGGCGAGGTGGTCGACCGCGTCGATCCGCATATCGGCTTGCTGCATCGCGGCACCGAAAAGCTGATCGAGCACAAAACCTATCTGCAGGCAGTGCCCTATCTCGACCGGCTCGACTATTGCGCACCGATGAACCAGGAGCATGCCTTCGCGCTCGCCACCGAGCGGTTGCTCGGCATCGAAGTGCCGAAGCGCGGCCAGTTGATCCGCGTGCTCTATTCCGAGCTCAGCCGCATCATGTCGCACATCCTCAATGTGACGACGCAGGCGCTGGATATCGGCGCGCTGACGCCGCCGCTGTGGGGTTTCGTCGAACGCGAAAAGCTGATGGTGTTTTATGAGCGCGCTTCCGGTTCGCGCATGCATGCGGCCTATTTCCGTCCCGGCGGCGTGCACCAGGATCTGCCGGCGAAGCTGGTCGAGGACATCGGCAAGTGGATCGACCCGTTCCTGAAGTCGCTTGACGACCTCGACAGGCTGCTTACCGGCAACCGCATCTTCAAGCAACGCAATGTCGATATCGGTATCGTGTCGCTTGCCGACGCCTGGGCCTGGGGCTTTTCCGGCGTCATGGTGCGCGGCTCGGGTGCGGCCTGGGATTTGCGCAAGTCGCAGCCTTATGAATGCTATTCCGAGATGGATTTCGACATCCCGATCGGCAAGAACGGCGACTGCTACGACCGTTATCTCGTGCGCATGGAAGAGATGCGCCAGTCGGCGAAAATCATGCGCCAGTGCGTCGACCTTCTGCTCGGCAAGGAGAGCACCGGGCCGGTGTCGAACCTCGACGGCAAGGTGGTGCCGCCGAAGCGCCAGGCGATGAAGCGCTCGATGGAAGCGCTGATCCATCATTTCAAGCTCTACACCGAGGGCTATCGCGTGCCGGCCGGCGAGGTCTATGCTGCCGTCGAGGCGCCGAAGGGCGAGTTCGGTGTCTATCTCGTCTCCGACGGCACCAACAAGCCCTATCGCTGCAAGCTGCGCGCGCCCGGCTTCGCGCATCTGCAAGCCATGGATTTCCTCTGCCGCGGCCACATGCTGGCCGACGTCACTGCCGTCCTGGGTTCCCTCGATATCGTCTTCGGGGAGGTTGATCGGTGATGGCGGCAGCCAATCCTACAGTGCGCTCTCAGGTCGGTGTTCGAGGGAATGCCGACGCTGCCCTACCGCGGTGGCGCGAATTGGCAAAAGCCATGCTGCCGGTCGAGTTCGCAGAGGCTTCTTACAACTCGACTCAGCACTGTTCGATCTATGACTTCTTTTTTACCCTGCTACCCAAGACGCGCCTTGCCCACCGCGACAATGACGTCGACAAGCTGGGTAGAATGCACGGGTTCGCCCAATGGGCTGCCGTTCACCCGAACAAACAGATTTGGAATGCGGCTGGTGTCGCTTTTTACGAGCACTTGTTCGACGATGACATCGACGCTGATGCGGTCATGGCATGGATCTCGCCTCAAGTAAGGCAAACTGTTCTGGGGCTGTGGCAATACATGTTGCCCGCAGAGCGATTTGCGAGTGTTGCTCGATCTGCCGAACGCATTCCGTTTTCTCATCAGAAAGAATGTGAAACCGCAATAGCTCTCGTAGCAGAGCAGGGGCCCGATCGCTAAATGTCAGTCCGCCGTCTCGCAGAAGCAAGCGTCCAGCCAGCCTCCTTCGCCTTCAACCGGGCGAATGCGGCGGTTGCGAAGCAATGGATCAAGAAATATCCGAAGGGCCGCGAGCAGTCGGCGATCATTCCCTTGCTGATGATTGCGCAGGAGCAGGAAGGCTGGGTCACCAAGGCGGCGATCGAGACGATTTCGGACATGCTCGGCATGCCGCGCATTCGCGGCCTCGAAGTCGCGACCTTCTACACGCAGTACCAGCTCAATCCGGTCGGCACGCGCGCACATATCCAGGTCTGCGGCACCACGCCCTGCATGCTGCGCGGCTCGGAAGCGCTGATGGATGTGTGCCGCTCGAAAATCCATCACGACCAATTCCACACCAACGACAAGGGCACACTGTCGTGGGAGGAAGTCGAATGCCTCGGCGCCTGCGTCAACGCGCCGATGGTGATGGTCTTCAAGGATACGTTCGAGGATCTCACCCCCGAGCGGCTGGCCGAAATCATCGATCTTTACGATGCGGGCAAGGGCGCCTCGGTTCCCACGGGACCGCAAAACGGCAGAACCGGCTCGGAGCCGGCGCCTGGCCTGACGACGCTGAAGAGCGAAAAGGCGATCCTCAAAGCAACGCGCGACAAGGAAGCCAGGGCGGCGAGCAAGGCTGCCCACGCGGCGCCCGACGCAATCATTGCGGCGCCTGTTCCGGCTCCTGCCGCTCCTGCAGCGGCCGCCCCGGTCGCGCCATCCAACGCCGGCAAACCGAAAACCGATGCGCCGGAAACCAGCTCGGCGTTGAAGTCGCCCTCCAGGGCCAAGGTTGCACCGGCGGCGGAAAAAGCGGCGAGCGTCCCGGCGCCCCTGCATTCGGCCGCCAACGCCAACACCGCGGCGCCTGAAGTCGAGAAGGTCGCCAAGCAGCGTAATGGCCCGAAGACCACCTCCACGCCGGCAGCTGCCTTCATCGCTCCGGAATTCAAGGCGCCAGCGGCCAACGCCCCGGTGGCCCCGACCGTCAAGGCGCCGACAGCCAGACCCGCAAAGCCGTCGCTCGAGGACAAGAACCGTCCGGCCGGAATCGACAGGCCGGCTGCGGTCGACGATCTCAAGCTGATCTCGGGCATTGGCCCGAAGATCGAGGGCATCCTTCATTCGCTTGGCATCTTCACCTTCACACAGGTCGCATCCTGGAATAAGGCCGAGCGCGACTGGGTGGATGGATATCTCGCTTTCCAGGGCCGCATCGAGCGCGACGACTGGGGCAAGCAGGCCAAGGCGCTCGCCAAGGGCGGCGTCGCCGAATACATCCGCGTCTTCGGCAAGGAGCCACGTTGATGGCTGAAGCGCAAAGCACCGGATCTTTGCTGTCGCTGCGCAGCATTGTCATCGGCGTTGTCTGCATCGCTGCTGCCAACATCCTTCTGGAGGGGCTTCGGCGCCTCGTCGAATTGCCGTTTTCGGATACCCTGGAATCGATGGCCGCGACCGGCATGGGCGTGCTGGTGTGGTTCTCGATCGTCTTGCGGGGAAAGAGGTAAGTCATGCTGGCTGACAAAGACCGCATCTTCAACAACATCTACGGCCTGTTCGATAAGTCGCTGGCCGGCGCCATGGCGCGCGGCGCCTGGGACAACACGCCAGGCATCATCGCCAAGGGGCGCGAGTGGATCGTCAACGAGATGAAGGCGTCAGGCCTGCGCGGCCGTGGCGGCGCCGGTTTCCCGACCGGGCTGAAATGGTCGTTCATGCCCAAGCAGAGCGACGGAAGGCCGAGCTATCTCGTTGTCAACGCCGACGAATCCGAGCCCGGCACGTGCAAGGACCGCGATATCCTGCGCAACGATCCGCACACGCTGGTCGAGGGCTCGTTCATCGCCGGCTTCGCCATGGGCGCGGTCGCCGCCTACATCTATGTGCGCGGCGAGTTCATCCGCGAGCGCGAAGCGCTGCAGCGCGCCATCGACGAGGCCTACGAGGCCAGGCTGATCGGCAAGAACAACACGTCCGGATACGATTTCGACATCTACATGCACCACGGCGCCGGCGCCTACATCTGCGGCGAGGAAACAGCGCTGCTCGAAAGCCTCGAAGGCAAGAAGGGCCAGCCCCGGCTGAAGCCGCCATTCCCAGCCAATGTCGGCTTGTACGGTTGTCCGACAACCGTGAACAATGTCGAGTCCATCGCGGTGGCGCCGACCATTTTGCGCCGCGGCGCGGCCTGGTTCTCGTCCTTCGGCCGGCCCAACAATGTCGGCACCAAGCTGTTTTGCATCTCGGGCCACGTCAACAATCCGTGCACCGTCGAAGAGGCGATGTCGATCCCGTTCCGCGAGCTGATCGAAACCCATTGCGGCGGCATTCGCGGCGGCTGGGACAATCTCCTGGCGGTCATTCCGGGCGGCGCTTCGGTGCCGCTGGTGCCGGCCGAGCAGATCATCGATGCGCCGATGGATTTCGATGCTTTGCGCGACCTGAAATCCGGCCTCGGCACGGCGGCTGTCATCGTCATGGACAAATCGACCGATATCGTGAAGGCGATCGCCAGGCTTTCCTATTTCTACAAGCATGAGAGCTGCGGCCAGTGCACGCCATGCCGCGAAGGCACCGGCTGGATGTGGCGGGTGATGGAGCGGCTGGTGCGCGGCGAGGCGCAGAAGCGCGAGATCGACATGCTGCTCGACGTCACCAAACAGGTGGAGGGTCATACGATCTGCGCGCTGGGCGATGCCGCGGCATGGCCGATCCAGGGCCTGATGCGGCATTTCCGCGGCGAGGTGGAGCGGCGCATCGACGAGTTTTCGCGCAACGCGCACCGGGCCGAACCGGTGATGGTGGCTGCTGAGTAGATTGAAATCGGGCGCAAGCCCCGGACGGAAATATAGGGGCGGGGCTGACGAAGAAACGACCAGGAGATGTCTATGGCGCCCTATTCGAACCCTTTGATGCCCAATTTGGACCAGCTTGAGAAGATGAACCAGGATTTGACAAGGATGATGCCGAAGGAGATGGCCAGCGCCGTCAACCTTCTCGCGCATCCTGTCGCTGGTGCCGCCGCGATGTCGGCGCTGGGCTTCGGCCTTGCCAACCATGCATTTGGCGTGTGGCTCGGCGCCTTGTCGGGTGCTGCCGAGGCATCGCAGCGGATTTTCCAGCCGATCATCGACGATTTCGAGCAGCGCACCCAAGAGTTCTCCGAGACCGCGCCGGCCACCAAGGCGCGCGCGGCGACCAGAACCCTGATCGCCGAGGCGCAGACTTTTGCCCAGGATGTGACCGATATTGCCGCTCGCACCGTCGATGCCGAGCCGGAGAAGACCGATGCCGTCGCCGAAGGCGCGACGATCGGATTGATGCCGGAGGATTTCAGACAGCCCAAGGCCATGGCGCGTCCGGCCAAGCCGTCGGATCTCAAGGCGATCACCGGCGTTGGGCCGAAGCTGGAAAAGGTGCTGAACGGCCTCGGCATCTGGACCTTTGCCCAGATCGCGGCGTGGACGCCGGAAGAGATCGCCTGGGTCGAGGACTACCTGTCGCTCACCGGCCGCATCGGCCGCGACGAGTGGACCCGCCAGGCCGCGGCGCTGACGCTGGCTGCCAAGGCGAAGAAGTAGGGGTGGCAGGCATGGAGATCCACGACAGGAGCGATGTTCTCGATGTGCGCAATGCCATCGTCAGCAACTCCAGATTTGACGATGTGAACTTGTCGAACACGCAGTTTCACAACGTCGACCTGTCGGCGGCCGTGGTGGACGACGCGAACCTCTCGAACGCGTTTTTCAGCAATGTGAATATGAGCAATTTGAAGATAGAAAACGCTGAAGTCGCCGGCATGATGATCAATGGCATCAGGCTGAGCGATCTGTTTCAGGCATATGAGACGGCGCAGACCGCCGGGGGCAATTGATGGCAAAGCTCAAGGTCGACGGGAAAGAGATCACTGTACCCGACCACTACACGCTGCTGCAGGCGGCCGAGGACGCCGGCGCGGAAGTGCCGCGCTTCTGCTTCCATGAGCGGCTGTCGATCGCCGGCAATTGCCGCATGTGCCTGATCGAGGTGAAGGGCGGGCCGCCCAAACCGCAGGCCTCCTGCGCCATGAATGTGCGCGACCTGCGTCCGGGTCCGAATGGCGAGGCGCCTGAAATCTTCACCAACACGCCGATGGTCAAGAAGGCCCGCGAAGGCGTGATGGAATTCCTTTTGATCAACCATCCGCTGGATTGCCCGATCTGCGACCAGGGCGGCGAATGCGACCTGCAGGACCAGGCGATGGCCTTCGGCGTCGATTCCTCGCGCTATCACGAGAACAAGCGCGCGGTCGAAGACAAGTATATCGGCCCATTGGTCAAGACGGTTATGAACCGCTGCATCCACTGCACGCGCTGCGTTCGCTTCACCACGGAAGTTGCAGGCATTTCCGAGCTTGGCCTGATCGGCCGCGGCGAGGATGCCGAGATCACCACCTATCTCGAAAGCGCCATGACCTCGGAGCTGCAGGGCAATGTTATCGACCTCTGCCCGGTCGGCGCGCTGACCTCGAAGCCGTTCGCCTTCCAGGCGCGGCCGTGGGAGCTGACCAAGACAGAATCCATCGACGTCATGGACGCCGTCGGCTCGGCAATCCGCGTCGACAGCCGTGGCCGCGAGGTGATGCGCATCCTGCCGCGCGTCAATGAAGCGGTGAACGAGGAGTGGATTTCCGACAAGACCCGCTTCATCTGGGACGGATTGCGCACGCAGCGCCTCGACCGCCCCTATGTCCGCAAGGACGGAAAGTTGGCGCCGGCCAGCTGGGCCGAAGCGTTCGTTGCGATCAGGGATGCGGTGTCGAGTGCTGCGCCCCAGAAAATCGGCGCGATTGCGGGCGATCTTGCCGCCGTCGAGGAAATCTACGCGCTGAAGCAGCTTATGGCTGCGTTGGGCTCGAAGAACACCGATTGCCGCCAGGACGGCGCCGCACTCGATCCCGCGCTCGGCCGCGCCAGCTACATCTTCAACCCCACCATCGAGGGCATCGAGCAGGCCGACGCGGTGCTGATCATTGGCGCCAATCCGCGCTTCGAGGCCTCGGTGCTCAATGCCCGCATCCGCAAGCGCTGGCGGATCGGCAATCTGCCGGTCGGCGTCATCGGCGAGGTCGGCGACACGCGTTACGACTACGAACAGCTCGGCGCCGGCCCGGAGTCGCTGAAAGACCTGGCCGACGGCAACGGGAAGTTCTTCCAGGTGCTGAAGAAGGCGACGCATCCGCTGATCATCGTCGGCCAGGGCGCGCTGTCGCGTGCCGACGGCGCGGCGGTGCTCGGCCAGGCGGCGAAACTCGCCACCGCCGTCAACGCTGCCCGCGCCGACTGGAACGGCTTTGCCGTGCTGCACACTGCGGCCGCGCGCGTCGGCGGCCTCGATGTCGGCTTCGTGCCTGGCAAGGGCGGCAAGAACGTTGCCGGCATGCTGGGTGAGAGCGAGGTTCTGTTCCTGCTCGGCGCCGACGAGGTCGACATGTCCAAGACCGGCGGCGCCTTCGTCGTCTATGTCGGCACGCATGGCGACGCCGGTGCGCACCGCGCCAATGTCATCCTGCCGGGAGCCGCTTACACCGAAAAGTCCGGCACCTATGTCAACACCGAGGGACGCGTGCAGCAGACCAACCGCGCGGGCTTCGCGCCGGGCGACGCGCGCGAAGACTGGGCGATCCTGAGGGCATTGTCCGATGTGCTGGGCAAGAAACTACCCTTCGATTCGCTGCAGCAGTTGCGCGCCAAACTCTATGGCGAATACCCGCATCTCGCCCGCATCGATCATGTCGAAGCCGGCAATGCCGATGACGTCGCCAAGGTGGCGAAGCTCGGCGGGCGGCTGAACAAGGGCACTTTCACCTCGCCGGTCACGGATTTCTATCTGACCAACCCGATCGCGCGGGCCTCCGCTGTCATGGCGGAATGCTCGGCGCTGGCGAAAAACGGCTTCAGGCAGGCGGCAGAGTAGACATGGACACCTTCTTCTCCTTCTACGTGCTGCCGACGCTGATCATCCTTTTGAAGTCGGTCGTGCTGATCGTCGTTTTGCTGATCGGGGTCGCCTATCTGCTTTACGCCGACCGCAAGATCTGGGCGGCGGTGCAATTGCGCCGCGGCCCGAACGTCGTCGGCCCGTGGGGCACGCTGCAGGCTTTCGCCGATCTGCTGAAATTCGTCTTCAAGGAACCGGTCATTCCGTCCGGCGCCAACAAGGGCGTGTTCCTGCTGGCGCCGCTGGTGTCGGCCGTGCTGGCAATCTCAGCCTGGGCGGTCATTCCCGTCAATGCGGGCTGGGGGATCGCCAACGTCAATGTCGGCATCCTCTACGTCTTCGCCATCTCCTCGCTCGAGGTCTATGGCGTGATCATGGGCGGCTGGGCGTCCAACTCGAAATACCCGTTCCTCGGCGCGCTGCGCTCGGCGGCGCAGATGGTCTCCTACGAAGTCTCGATCGGCTTCGTCATCGTCACCGTGCTGCTCTGCGTCGGCTCGCTCAACCTGTCGGACATCGTGCTGTCGCAGCAGGACGGTCTGGGCACCAAGCTTGGCCTGCCCAACAGCTTCCTCGACTGGCACTGGCTGGCGCTGTTCCCGATGTTCGTCATTTTCTTCATCTCGGCGCTGGCCGAGACCAACCGCCCGCCCTTCGACCTGGTGGAAGCCGAGTCGGAACTCGTCGCCGGCCACATGGTCGAATACTCCTCGACGCCGTTCCTGTTGTTCTTCCTCGGCGAATATGTCGCCGTGGTGATGATGTGCGCGCTGGCCACCATCCTGTTCCTCGGCGGCTGGCTGCCGCCCTTCGACTTCGCCCCCTTCACCTGGGTGCCCGGCGTGATCTGGTTCGTGCTCAAGATCTGCCTGATGTTCTTCATGTTCTCCATGGTGAAGGCCTTCGTGCCGCGCTACCGATACGACCAGCTGATGCGGCTCGGCTGGAAAGTATTTTTGCCGATCTCGCTGTTCATGGTCGTTGCCACCGCGGCCTTCCTCAAGATCACGGGGATGGCGTGATGGGCGATTTCACCCTTGGTTTTTTGGGAGCAGTTGCCGGCGTAGTCGTGGCGTTGTTCGGCAATCTGGTCGTGCTTCCTTACGTCTTGCGGCAACAGGAACAAAGGTTGGCAGCAAACTATCGAGCCCCGGTGTTTAGCTGGGACAAGCAGAAATTGGCTGCTCTGACGACACTTGCTTACCGTTTCCTGATGCCTGTTTTGTTTGGGTTTGTCGGCGCCATCGCTGCAATACAGATTTTTGGGGGTGCCGAATGAGTGCGCTTGCTCAAGCCGCAAAATCGCTGCTGCTGCAGGATTTCGTCAGCGCCTTCTTCCTGTCGATGCGCCAGTTCTTCGCGCCGAAGGAAACGATCAACTATCCGCACGAGAAAGGGCCGACCAGCCCGCGCTTCCGTGGCGAGCACGCGCTGCGCCGCTATCCCAATGGCGAGGAACGCTGCATCGCCTGCAAATTGTGCGAAGCGATCTGTCCGGCGCAGGCGATCACCATCGAGGCCGGCCCGCGCCGCAATGACGGCACGCGCCGCACCGTGCGCTACGACATCGACATGGTGAAGTGCATCTATTGCGGCTTCTGCCAGGAAGCCTGCCCGGTCGACGCCATCGTCGAGGGGCCGAATTTCGAGTTCGCGACGGAGACGCGCGAAGAGCTTTACTACGACAAGGACAGGCTGCTGGCGAATGGCGACCGCTGGGAGCGCGAACTGGCGCGCAACATCTCGCTGGACTCGCCTTACCGCTGACATTTGACGCATGGACGGGGCGAGGGCCCTCGTCTAAGGACAACGCAACTTGCCGGCCGGAGGCGGTCGCAGAATCAAACAGGACGGATGTCCTGTTTGGACAGGAACCCGGGGGATCCCCAATGCTGAGTGGACTAGAGGCGGCCTTTTTCTACCTCTTCGCCTTTGTCGCGGTGGCGTCGGCCTTCATGGTCATTTCGTCGCGCAACCCCGTGCATTCCGTGCTGTTCCTGATCCTGACCTTCTTTAACGCCGCCGGCCTGTTCATGCTGACCGGCGCCGAGTTCCTGGCGATGATCCTGCTCGTCGTCTATGTCGGCGCGGTCATGGTGCTGTTCCTGTTCGTCGTCATGATGCTCGATGTCGACTTCGCCGAGATGAAGGAAGGCGCCCTGCAATATGCCCCGATCGGCGCGCTCGTCGGGCTGATCCTGGCGGCCGAGCTGATCGTGGTGCTCGGCGGCTACACCTTCGCGCCGCAACTGGCCTCGACGGTCTCCAAACCCATCCCGGATCTTGCCGCGCGGACAAACACCGCAGCACTCGGCGACATCCTCTATACGGACTACCTCTACTACTTCCAGATTTCGGGCCTCATCCTGCTGGTCGCCATGATTGGCGCCATCGTGCTGACGCTGCGCCACAAGGAAGGGGTCAAGCGGCAGTCGATCGCCGCCCAGGTCGGCCGCACGCCGGCGACAGGCATGGAAATCCGCAAGGTCAAGTCGGGCGAGGGGCTCTGAGATGGTCGTCGGCATCGCACATTACCTGACCGTATCGGCGATCCTGTTCACGCTCGGCGTGTTCGGCATCTTCCTGAACCGCAGGAACATCATCGTCATCCTGATGTCGATCGAGCTGATCCTTTTGGCGGTCAACATCAATTTCGTCGCCTTCTCGGCGGCATTGGGCGATCTCGTCGGCCAGGTGTTTGCCCTGTTCGTGCTGACGGTCGCGGCCGCCGAAGCGGCCATCGGTCTTGCCATTCTCGTCGTCTTCTTCCGCAACCGCGGCTCGATCGCGGTCGAAGACGTGAACCAGATGAAGGGTTGACGGGGCTAACATGTATCAAGCGATCGTCTTCCTTCCGCTGCTCGGCTTCCTGATTGTCGGCCTGTTCGGCAATGCGCTCGGCGCCAAGGCATCGGAATATATCACCTCAGGCTTCCTGGTGATCTCGGCCGTGCTGTCCTGGGTCGCCTTCTTCTCCGTCGGCTTCGGCGAAGGCGAGGTGTTCACCGTGCCGGTACTGCGCTGGATCCAATCCGGCGGCTTGGACGCGTCCTGGGCGCTCAGGATCGATACGCTGACGGTGGTCATGCTGGTGGTGGTCAACACGGTGTCGGCGCTGGTCCACATCTATTCGATCGGCTACATGCACCACGATCCGAACCGGCCGCGCTTCTTCGCCTATCTGTCGTTGTTCACCTTCGCCATGCTGATGCTGGTGACGGCGGACAACCTCGTGCAGATGTTCTTCGGCTGGGAAGGGGTGGGTCTCGCCTCCTATTTGCTGATCGGCTTCTGGTACAAGAGGCCGTCGGCCAATGCTGCTGCCATCAAGGCCTTCGTCGTCAACCGCGTCGGCGATTTTGGCTTCGCGCTCGGCATTTTCGGCGTCTTCGTTTTGTTCGGCTCGGTCAATCTCGGCACCATCTTCGCCAATGCCGCGACGTTCATTCCGGCTGAAGGCGCCCCACAAGGCGCGGCCGTGCTGACCTTCCTCGGCTACGCGCTGGACAAGCAGGCAGCCATGACCATCGTCTGCCTGCTGCTGTTCATGGGCGCCATGGGCAAGTCGGCGCAGGTGCCGCTGCACACCTGGCTGCCGGACGCGATGGAGGGCCCGACCCCGGTTTCCGCGCTGATCCATGCCGCCACCATGGTCACGGCCGGCGTGTTCATGCTGGCGCGGCTGTCGCCGCTGTTCGAACTGTCGCATTCGGCGCTGACCGTGGTGACCTTCATCGGCGCCTTCACCGCCTTCTTCGCGGCGACCGTCGGCCTGGTCCAGAACGACATCAAGCGCGTCATCGCCTATTCGACCTGTTCGCAGCTCGGCTACATGTTCGTCGCGCTCGGCGTCGGCGCCTATGGCGCGGCGATCTTCCATCTGTTCACGCACGCCTTCTTCAAGGCGCTGCTGTTCCTGGGCTCCGGCTCGGTCATCCATGCCGTCTCCGACGAGCAGGACATGCGCAAGATGGGCGGCCTGCGGAAGCTCATTCCGAAGACCTACTGGATGATGGTGATCGGCACGCTGGCGCTGACCGGCGTCGGCATTCCGGTGACCGTCATCGGCACCGCCGGCTTCTTCTCCAAGGATGCCATCATCGAGGCTGCCTTTGCCGGCCACAATTCGGTCGCTGGCCTCGCTTTTGTCCTGCTGGTCATCGCCGCCTGCTTCACCTCCTTCTACTCCTGGCGGCTGATCTTCATGACCTTCCATGGCGAGCCGCGGGCGAGCCACGACGTCATGCACCATGTCCATGAATCGCCGCCGGTGATGCTGGTGCCGCTGTTCATCCTGGCCGCGGGCGCGCTGTTTGCCGGCGTTATCTTCCATGGTGCCTTCATCGGCGAAGGCTATACCGAATTCTGGAAGGCCTCGCTGTTCACGCTGCCGGACAACCACATCCTGCACGATATCCACGAATTGCCGCTGTGGGTCGAGCTGGCACCGTTCGTCGCCATGATCATCGGCTTTGCCGTCGCCTGGAAGTTCTACATCCGCTCGCCGGAACTGCCCCGGAGCGTCGCCGCCAACCATCGGCTGCTGTATGCCTTCCTGCTCAACAAATGGTACTTTGACGAGCTCTACGACGTCCTGTTCGTGCGGCCGGCAAAGGCGCTGGGCAGGTTCTTGTGGAAGACCGGCGACGGCACCATCATCGACGGGCTCGGCCCTGACGGCATTTCGGCGCGTGTCGTCGACGTCACCGACCGCGTCGTCAAGCTACAGACCGGCTATCTCTATCACTATGCCTTCGCCATGCTGATCGGCGTGGCCGCACTCGTCACCTGGATGATGCTCTGATGACCGCCTGGCCAATCCTCTCGCTGGTCACCTTCCTGCCGCTTGTAGGTGTGCTGCTGATCCTGTTCATCAGGGATGACAGCCCGAATGCGCGTCGCAACATCCGCGCCATCGCGTTCACGACGACAGCGGCCACCTTCATCATCTCGCTGTTCATCTGGACCGGCTTCGACAATTCGCAAGCCGGCTTCCAGTTCGTCGAGAAGTTTGCCTGGTTGGATTCCGGCATCTCCTACCATATGGGCGTCGACGGCATTTCGATGCTGTTCGTCATCCTGACGACGTTCCTCATGCCGCTCTGCATCCTGGCGTCGTGGGAAGCGATCGACAAGCGCGTCAAGGCCTACATGATTGCCTTCCTGCTCTTGGAAACGCTGATGATCGGCGTGTTCTGCGCGCTCGACATCGTGCTGTTCTACGTCTTCTTCGAGGCCGGCCTGATTCCGATGTTCATCATCATCGGCGTCTGGGGCGGCAAGCGCCGCGTCTACGCCTCGTTCAAGTTCTTCCTCTATACGCTCGCCGGCTCGGTGCTGATGCTGCTCGCCATCATGGCGATGTTCTTCCAGGCGGGCACCACCGACATCCCGACGCTGCTGACCCACAACTTCCCGGCCCACATGCAGACATGGCTATTTCTAGCCTTCTTCGCCTCCTTCGCGGTGAAGATGCCAATGTGGCCGGTGCACACCTGGCTGCCCGATGCGCATGTCGAAGCGCCGACGGCGGGCTCGGTGATCCTGGCGGGCATACTGTTGAAAATGGGCGGGTACGGCTTCCTGCGCTTCTCCCTGCCGATGTTCCCGCTGGCGTCGGAAATGTTCGCACCGCTGGTGTTCACGCTGTCGGTCGTCGCCATCATCTACACCTCGCTGGTGGCGCTGATGCAGGAGGACATGAAGAAGCTGATCGCCTATTCCTCCGTCGCCCATATGGGCTTCGTCACCATGGGCATCTTCGCCATGAACCAGGAAGGCGTGCAGGGCGCGATCTTCCAGATGCTGAGCCACGGCCTCGTCTCGGGCGCACTGTTCCTGTGCGTCGGCGTCATTTACGACCGCATGCACACGCGAGAGATCGACGCCTATGGCGGCTTGGTCAACAACATGCCGAAATACGCAACCGTGTTCCTGATCTTCACCATGGCCAATGTCGGCTTGCCCGGCACGTCAGGCTTCGTCGGCGAGTTCCTGACCATGCTCGGCGTGTTCCGGGTCAACACCTGGGTGGCTTTCTTCGCCGCCACCGGCGTCATCCTGTCGGCGGCCTACGCGCTCTGGCTCTACCGCCGGGTCATCTTCGGCGCGCTGACCAAGGAAAGCCTGAAGGGCCTGCTCGATCTGTCGACGCGCGAGAAGGCAATCATCTACCCGCTGGTCGTGCTGGTCATCTTCTTCGGCGTTTATCCCGCTCCCGTCTTCGATGCCACGGCCCAGTCGGTCAAGGCGCTCGTCACCAATGTCACCGCATCCATCGGCGCCGCGCAGACCGCGGCGGCGAACTGACCAGAGGTTTTGCGAACCATGACGCCGGACCTTTATTCCAGCCTTTCGCTCTCGACGCCGGAGCTGATCCTCGCCATCGGCGCGCTGGCGCTGTTGATGGTCGGCGCCTATTCGCGCGCCAACACTGCCATTCTGGTGACTGTCCTTGCCGTCGCCGTGCTGGTGATCGCAGGCCTATGGCTGATCTTTCCCACGGGGCAGGGCGCAGCCTATGGCAACGCCTTCATCCAGGATCCGTTCTCCCGCTTCATGAAGGTGCTGTCGCTGATCGGTTCGGCGGTGACGCTGGTGATGTCGATGCGCTTCGCCAGGCAGGAGCATTTCGACAAGTTCGAATACCCGGTGCTGATCCTGTTGTGCACGCTCGGCATGATGCTGATGATCTCGGCCAACGGCATGATCGGGCTCTATCTCGGCCTCGAACTGCAGTCGCTGGCGATTTACGTGCTGGCGGCGATCAATCGCGACAATCTGCGTTCGACCGAGGCCGGTTTGAAGTATTTTGTGCTGGGCGCGCTGTCGTCGGGCATGCTGCTTTACGGCATCAGCCTCATTTACGGCTACACTGGCAATGTCGGCTTCCAGGAAATCGCCTCGGCGCTTGGCAGCGGTGAGCGCCAGCTCGGCCTCGTCGTCGGCCTGGTTTTCGTTTTGGCCGGCCTTGCCTTCAAGATTTCCGCGGTGCCGTTCCACATGTGGACGCCCGATGTCTACGAGGGCGCGCCGACGCCGGTCACCGCCTTCCTGGCGGCTGCCCCCAAAATGGCGGCAATGGCGCTGATCGTGCGCGTCACCATGGGCGCCTTCAAGCCGATCGCTTCCGACTGGCAGCAGATCATCGTCTTCATCTCGATCGCCTCGATGGCGCTCGGCTCCTTCGCCGCGATCGGCCAAACCAACATCAAGCGGCTGATGGCGTACTCCTCGATCGGCCATATGGGCTACGCGCTGGTCGGCCTAGCCGCCAACAGCCAGGCCGGCGTGCGCGGCGTCGCCATCTACATGCTGATCTATCTCGTCATGACGCTCGGCACCTTCGCCTTCATCCTCGCCATGCGGCGCAAGGAAGGCAATGTCGAGCAGATCAGCGATCTCGCCGGTCTGTCGTCGACCAACCCGATCATGGCGACGATCCTGACCATCCTGATGTTCTCGCTGGCCGGCATCCCGCCGCTCGCCGGTTTCTGGGGGAAATGGTACGTGTTCCTCGCCGCCATCAACGCCAATCTCTATGCGCTGGCGATCATCGGCGTGCTGGCCTCTGTGGTGGGCGCTTTCTACTATCTGCGGATCATCAAGATCATGTGGTTCGACGAACCGGCCGGCGGCTTCGTGCCGATGGCGGTTGAGCTGCGCCTCGTGCTTGGTGTCTCCGGCGCTTTCGTGCTGTTCTATGTGCTGATCGGCGGGCCGATCGCGACCTACGCCGAAGCCGCCGCCAAGACATTTTTCTGAACGGATGGCATTTCGGCTGGCTCCGACCTCTGAGACGGAAGGGTTCCGGCTCGAGGCCCATGACAGCGTGGGTTCCACCAACACGCTGGCGCTGGACCATGCAAGGGCAGGCGATCCCGGCAAATTGTGGGTCGTTTCCAAGAAGCAGGAAAGCGGCCGTGGCCGCCGCGGCAGGGCCTGGGTATCGCCCGAGGGCAATCTGGCGGCGACATTGCTGGTCATCACCGGCGGTGAGTTGCGTCTGGCGGCGACGCTGGGCTTCGTCGCCGGCCTGTCGCTGGCCGATGCGCTCGACGCCGTGGTGCCGAAGGGCAGGATCGCTATCGGCCTCGACGGCGCCAGCCAGGGGCAGAATCGCTTCGAGCTGAAATGGCCGAACGATGTGCTGGCCTCCGGCGCCAAGCTGGCCGGCATCCTGCTGGAATCGGCCATTCTCGATGGCGGCCGTTTCGCGGTGGCGGTGGGCATCGGCGTCAATGTGGTGGCGCATCCGCCGGATTTGCCGTATCCGGCGACATCGCTTCAGGCGCTGGGCGCGACATGCGACGCCGAAACGCTGTTCTTGGCGCTGTCTGATGCCTGGACCGACAATGCCCGGCTGTGGGATGACGGACGCGGGCTCGACGCCATCCGGCGTCGCTGGCTATCGCGCGCGGCGGGGCTTGGCGGCGAGGTTGCTGTCAGGATTGACGGGAATGTGGTGCGCGGTACCTTCGAAACCATTGACGCGGACTGCCGTTTCGTGATCCGCGATGATGAGGGGTCGGTCGTGACGGTAGCCGCCGGCGACGTGCATTTCGGCGCCGTCGCGTCGGCAAAGATTTAGGGGCTGGCCGCAAGGGCCGAGAAGGGAAAATTGATGGCGAAAGCGCAAAACGCCGAACTCGTCTTCGTGCCGCTCGGCGGCGTCGGCGAGATCGGCATGAACTTCGCCCTTTACGGCTATGGGCCGCCTAGCGCGCGCGAGTGGATCGTCGTCGATGTCGGCGTGACTTTTCCCGATGCGGCGCATCCTGGCGTCGACCTGATCCTGCCCGATACGCGCTTCATCGAGGAGAACCTCGCCGGCCTGCGCGGCATCATCATCACCCACGCGCATGAAGACCATTACGGGGCGCTGCTCGACATCTGGCCGAAGCTGAAGGCGCCGGTGTGGATGACACCGTTCAGCGCCGGACTGCTGGACGCCAAGCGCCAGGGCGAGCAGGGCGCGCCGAAGAAAATTCCGGTGACGATCTACCGGGCAGGCGAAACATTCACTGTCGGCCCGTTCTCGATCGAGGCCATTCCGGTGGCGCACTCGATCCCCGAGCCGATGTCGCTGGCGATCACCTCGCCGGCCGGCACCGTCATCCATACCGGCGACTGGAAGATCGATCCGGAACCGACGATCGGTCCGAAAACCGACGAGGCGCGGTTTCGCGCCTATGGCGACAAGGGTGTGCTGGCGCTGGTCTGCGATTCGACCAATGCGCTGCGCGAAGGCGAATCGCCGTCGGAAGTGGCGGTGGGCGAAGGCCTCAGGGGCGTCATCCAGAGCGCCGTCGGCCGTGTCGCCGTCACCACCTTCTCCTCCAATGTCGGACGCATCGTTTCGATCGCCAAGGCGGCGCGCGATGCCGGCCGCCAGTGCCTGGTGCTCGGCCGCTCGCTGAGGCGGGTCATCGATGTCGCCGGCGAGCTCGGCTACATGGACGGGCTGCCGGAGTTCATCGCCGAAGAGGATTTCGGCTTCATCCCGCGCGAGAACCTGGTCATCATCTGCACCGGCAGCCAGGGCGAGGCGCTCGCAGCGCTGGCAAAACTGTCGCGCGACGAGATGAAATCGGTGTCGCTGACGGCCGGCGACACGGTGGTGTTTTCCTCACGCACCATTCCCGGCAACGAGAAGGCGATCCTCGAGATCAAGAACCGCCTCATCGACCTCGGCATCAAGATCATCGAGGATGGCGACGCGCTTGTGCATGTCTCCGGCCATCCCCGCCGCAGCGAATTGCGCAGGATGTATGAGTGGGTGCGGCCGCAGATCGGCGTTCCCGTGCATGGCGAAGCCGCGCATCTGGTGGCGCAGGGGTCGCTGATGTCGACCTCCGGCATCGGCCAGGTGGCGCAGGTGCGCGACGGCGACATGCTGCGGCTGGCGCCGGGTCCGGCCACGATCATCGACCAGGTGCCGTTCGGCCGCATCTACAAGGACGGCAGGCTGATCGGCACCGACCAGGCGATGGGCATACGCGACCGGCGCAAGCTATCCTTTGCCGGCCATGTCGCGGTCAATGTCGTGCTCGACGACAAATATGAGCTCGCCGGCGATCCCGACCTGGTCGCCATCGGCGTCGCCGAGGCCGATGCCCGTGGCGAAAACATGGAAGATCTGATGCTCGACGCGGCCGTCGGCGCGGTCGACTCGATCCCTCGCCAGCGCCGCAAGGACCTCGACCTGGTGCAGGAAGCGGTGCGCCGCGCCGTGCGCGGCGCCGCCAACGAGGCCTGGGGCAAGAAGCCGCTGGTGACGGTGTTTGTGACGAGGTGAGGGAATAGGCAGTAGGCGGTAGGCAGTGGAAAAAAATGCAGATGTATCACTACTGCCTACTGCCCATTCCCTACTCTCTTAACTTGTGGAGCACTTCATGCTCGGACGCCTGAACCATGTAGCGCTTGCCGTGCCGGACCTGGCCGCGGCGATTGCGGCCTATCGCGATACGCTTGGCGCGAAGGTCACCGCGCCGCAAGCGCTGCCCGAGCATGGCGTTACCGTGGTGTTCGTCGATGTCGGCAACACCAAGATCGAACTCCTGGAGCCGCTGGGCGAACGGTCGCCGATCGCGGCCTTTCTGGCGAAGAACCCCTCGGGTGGCATGCATCATGTCTGCTACGAGGTCGACGACATCCTTGCCGCGCGCGATCACCTCAAAGCGAGCGGCGCCCGCGTGCTGGGCGACGGCAATCCCAAAACCGGCGCCCACGGCAAGCCGGTGCTGTTCCTGCATCCCAAGGATTTCTTCGGCACGCTGGTCGAACTGGAGCAGGCATGAGCTGGATTTCGTTTGCCGCCCTGTTCTTCATCACCTGGTGGCTGATGCTGTTCATCGTGCTGCCGTTCAGCGTCAAGACGCAGGATGACGACCAGGACGTGACGCTGGGCACGGTTGCGAGCGCGCCGCGCGGACCGCATATGCTGCGCGCCGTGATCCGCACCACCATCGTCACGGCTGTCGTCATGGGGGTTTTCTACAGCCTGACGCACGGGCTGGGCTACAGCCTCGACGAAGTCCCGCACATCATCCCCGAAGCCAGCCGGGCACCGGCTAACTAACCACTTTCCCGCCGACAGATCGGGTGGGGTGTTCGTGCCTGTTTTCGAAGCGCCAAACTCAGGTTTTGTCTCACCAGCCTGCGATGCGCAATAGGCGGCCAGGCATGGCCCACCCGTATTAGAATCACGACTGGGCATCAGGCTGACGCAAGCTCACGTGATTTGGGAACAGGTTGATCTAACCAGATGATCGGGCAAAAAAAATGCAAGGCACAAGGCCTTGCAATTTAAACGCGTTCCGATCTGTTTTCCGGTTTCCGGCGGCAGCGGGTAACCGCGCCTAGATCGCATCCTCCCAAGACTTTGACCGCGTAGGAGAGCAGATTTTTCTCCACCCTCTCGGTTATCGGGGCACACTAGCCTAACCCTGATGAAATTGTCACGCAGAATTTTGCCCGCAATCGGGCAATCTGTGCTGCAGTGCACAATAGTGCGGCAGGCTTTGCTTGCGAAACGAACAACACCGGGGCTGCCGCCTTAATCTGGTCAGGTGTGCCGCGTCGCCCGGACGCGCAAAGCGTGTGTGAGCACTTCGGAGTCAGGTCATCATTTTGTATCAAAAGCATTATCGTTTTCGGTGCGAAGGTCTTTGGAAGAAGAATCGATTTTTGCGATTTCCGGCCGATGCGGCCGGTCGGGTTTCCATTCCGTCACGAAATAGCTATGAAGCCGGGGCAAGCAAGCCAGGCGCGCCGATTCCGGCGCAGCCTCCTCTCTCACGGACCTGTCCATGCGTTTGTCGCAGTTCTTCCTGCCCATCCTGAAAGAAAATCCGCGCGAGGCCGAGATCGTCTCGCACCGGCTGATGCTGCGTGCCGGCATGATCCGCCAGCAGGGGCAGGGCAGCTTTTCCTGGCTGCCGCTGGGCAAGCTGGTGCTGGACAAGGTCTGCCGCATCATCCGCGAGGAGCAGAACCGCGCCGGCGCTCTGGAAATCCTGATGCCGACCATCCAGTCGGCCGATCTGTGGCGCGAAAGCGGCCGCTATGACGATTACGGCAAGGAGATGCTGCGCATCAAGGACCGGCAGGACCGCGACATGCTTTACGGTCCGACCAATGAGGAAGTGGTCACCGAGATCGTGCGCGCCTACGTCAAGTCCTACAAGGACTTGCCGCTAAACCTCTACCACATCCAGTGGAAGTTCCGCGACGAGGTGCGGCCGCGCTTCGGCGTTATGCGCTCGCGCGAATTCCTGATGAAGGATGCCTATTCCTTCGACCTCGATTTCGAGGGCGCGAAGGCCGCCTATAACCGCATGTTCGTATCCTATCTCAGGACGTTCACGCGCATGGGGCTGCAGGCCATTCCGATGCGGGCCGACACCGGGCCGATCGGCGGCGATCTCAGCCATGAATTCATCATCCTGGCCGACACCGGCGAGAGCCAGGTCTATTGCGACCGCGAATATCTGTCGCTCCAGGTGCCCGGCGAGAAAACCGACTTCGGCAATGACGGCGAGATCGCCGACATCGTCAAAACGTGGACGACGCCTTACGCCGCCACCGACGAGATGCATGACGAGGCGGCCTGGGACAAGCTTGGCGAAGCCGACCGGGTCTCGGCACGCGGCATCGAGGTCGGCCACATCTTCCATTTCGGCGACAAATATTCCAAGCCCATGGGCGCCAAGGTGACCGGGCCCGACGGCAAGGATCATTTCGTTTCCGGCGGCTCCTATGGTATCGGTCCGTCGCGGCTGGTGGCGGCGATCATCGAGGCCAGCCATGACGATAACGGCATCATCTGGCCGGAAGCGGTGACGCCGTTCGACATCGGCCTGATCAACATGAAGGCCGGCGACGCCGAGTGCGACCGCGTCTGCGGCGAGCTCTACGCCGCCTTCACCGGCGCCGGCAAGGATGTGCTTTACGACGACACCGACCAGCGGCCGGGCGGCAAGTTCGCCACCGCCGACCTGATCGGCCTGCCCTGGCAGGTGATCGTCGGGCCGCGCGGCGTGGCCGCCGGCGAGATCGAGATCAAGAACCGCCGGACCGGCGAGCGCGAGACGCTGCCGGTCGCGGAGGCCAGGAAACGCTTCGGTGCAACCGCATGAGCGAAGCCGCGGCAGCGAAGTCTTCGGTAGCCCAGTCTCCGGTTGGCAAGTCTCCGGTCGCCAAATCTCCGGTCGCCAAGTCTCCGGTCGCCGGCCCGTTCTCCATGTTCGAACGCATGGTCGCCTGGCGTTATTTGCGGTCGCGCCGCAAGGAGACGGTGATCTCGGTCATCGCCTCGATCTCCTTCCTTGGCATAATGCTGGGCGTCGCCACGCTGATCGTCGTCATGGCTGTCATGAACGGGTTTCGAGCCGAACTTCTGACCCGCATCCTCGGCGTCAACGGCCATCTGATCGTGCAGCCGCTGGATTCGCCGCTTGAGGATTATGCGCAGGTCGCAGCCCGCATCAACGGCGTGGCCGGCGTCAAATACGCGATCCCGCTGATCGACGGCCAGGTGCTGGCGCAGGGCAATGTCGGCGGCGGCATGGGCGCGCTGGTGCGCGGTATCAGGGCCGAAGACCTCGGCAAGATCGCAATCGTCGCCCAAAACGTCAAGCAAGGCACGCTTGAGGGCTTCGACTCCGGCGAGGGCGTCGCCATCGGCAAGCGCATGGCGGAGAATCTCGGCCTTGTGCTCGGCGACACCATTACGCTGATCTCGCCGGACGGCGATGTGACGCCGATGGGCACGACGCCGCGGCTGAAGGGCTACAAGGTGGCGGCGATCTTCGAGGTCGGCATGTCGGAGTATGACAGCTCCATCGTCTACATGCCGTTTTCCGAAGCGCAGCTCTATTTCAACATGGACGGCAGGGCGCAGACGATCGAGATCTATGTCGACAATCCCGATAATGTCGACGCGCTGAAACCGCTGGTCGATGCGGCGGCGCAACGGCCGATCGACATTGTCGACTGGCGCCAGCGCAACGAGACGTTCTTTTCAGCACTGCAGGTCGAGCGCAACGTCATGTTCATGATCCTGACGCTGATCGTGCTGGTGGCGGCGCTCAACATCATCTCCGGCCTGATCATGCTGGTGAAGGACAAGGGCCACGATATCGCCATCCTGCGCACGATGGGCGCCTCGCGCGGCGCCATCCTGCGCATCTTCCTGATGACGGGTGCTGCGATCGGCGTAACCGGCACGCTCGCCGGCGTGCTGCTCGGGGTGCTCATCTGCACCAACATCGAATCCATCCGCCAGTTCTTCTCCTGGATGACCGGCAAGGTGCTGTTCAATCCGGAACTCTATTTCCTCAGCCAGCTGCCGGCAAAGATGGACCCGCGCGAGACCACCTATGTCATCCTGATGGCGCTCGGCCTGTCCTTCCTGGCAACAGTGTTTCCGGCATGGCGCGCCGCACGGCTCGATCCGGTCGAGGCCTTGAGATACGAATGAAGTCCGAGATCATTATCGAGCTGAAGAGCGTCGAGCGGCACTATGTCCAGGGGCCGCGCAAGCTCACCATTTTGAACGGCGCCGACTTTTCGCTGAAACGCGGCGAGATGGTGGCGCTGGTGGCGCCGTCGGGCACCGGCAAGTCGACGCTGCTGCACACGGCGGGCCTGCTCGAGCGCCCCGACGCCGGCGACGTCATTCTGGCCGGCCGCGCCTGCGGACGGCTCTCCGACGACGAACGCACGGCGATCCGCCGCAACGATGTCGGCTTCGTCTATCAGTTCCATCATCTGCTGCCGGAGTTTTCGGCGCTCGAAAACATCATGATGCCGCAGCTGATCAAAGGGCTTTCGCGCAAGGAGGCGTCGGAGCGCGCAGCACAGCTGCTCGACTATATGCAGATCGGCAAGCGCGCGTCGCACCGTCCGTCGGAGCTGTCCGGCGGCGAGCAGCAGCGCGTCGCCATCGCCCGTGCCGTCGCCAATGCGCCCTTGCTGCTGCTCGCCGACGAGCCGACCGGCAATCTCGACCCGGTCACCGCCTCCTATGTCTTCGAGGCGCTTGGCGCGCTGGTCAAGCAGTCCGGCCTTGCCGCGCTGATCGCCACCCACAATCACGAACTCGCCTCGCGCATGGACCGCCGGGTGACGTTGGCGGATGGCAAGGTCGTTCCGTTGTAGGCCCCAACTTCCTCATCCTAGGGTCTGCGCCGCGTCGCTGCGCTCCTTGCTCCGCCCTAGGATCACGAAGTGATTGGTGCGTGTCCCGATCGCAAAGGCATGCGATGCGCCCTGCGTCAGCACTGCCGTCACCCCGTCAACCTTTCCTTAACCCTGCCCAAACCGGCTGTCAGGATTTGTCGGCATGCCGCTTTCCGCTCATTGACTTTCGAACAAAGTCAGAACAAAATACGAACATATCAACAACAGGAGAGAGTTATGAGCGATCTTGTTCAGGACGTCGTTTCGTTGGTGTGCATGAGTGCGTTTCTCGTTTCTATGGCGGTCTGGATCGGCGCCATGTGATAAATCTGCGGTTCGCCGCAGTGTTTAGGCGGACAGGAGGGCGTTGTGCCGTTAAGCCTTTCTTGCCGCCGTGCCGCTAGGGTGCCCTGCCAAATACAGGGAGCAAAACCTTAGGTGTCGCCGATCGTGACGGCCCTTCTCGTGGCCGGTAATCTCGGATTGATTTTCCTTTTGATGACCGCGCCGCTCGGTTTGCGCACGGTGAGGCTCAGCCGCGTGGTCGCAATGGACCGGCAGCGCCTCTGGCAGGCGCTGTGGCCGCTCGGCAGCGATGCCGGCTGGTCCGGCGAGATACTCTCGGCCCAGCCGCTGGACGGGCAGGGCACGGCCCGCATCCTGCTGTCGTGGGAAGGCCGGGACGGCCAGCCGATCGAGCGCAGGTCGCGCTTCGAGGACGTCGTCGAAGGCAGTCGTTTTTCGATGCGGGTCATCGAGGATACCGCGCTCGACGCGTCGTTCTGGAAGGATTTTTACGAGACCACCGAACTCACCTCGGAAGGCGCCGGCACGCGCGTCACGCTCAGCCAGACCGATCGCTATCGCGGCGTCGCCTTCCTGGTGTTCCGCTACTTCGCCATGCGCCGCGAGCTCGGCAAGCTGGAGGTCTGGGCGACGACCGGACAGTATCGCAAGGGCGGCTGGTTCGAGCATCCGCTGAGCCAGGTCGGTTTCGCCGTTCTGTCGGCTTTCATCCTTTGGCCGTTCTTCGGGCTCAATCTCGGCGGCCTGGCGCTGGCCGCGATCCTGACCTCGGTGGTCGCCCTGCATGAGCTCGGCCACATGGCGGCCTTCCGGCTGACCGGTCATCGCAAGGCGCGGATGATCTTTATCCCGCTGCTCGGCGGCATCGCCATTGGCGGCCGGCCTTATGACAGCCGCTTCGAGGTCGCCTTCGTGGCGCTGATGGGCGCTGGTTTTTCCGCGTTCCTGGTACCGCTGCTGATCGTCGCCAGCGGGCTCGCATCCGGCGAGGGACATCGGCTCGCCGCGGCCCTTCTGGCGACGCTTGCCGGCTTTGCCGCGCTGTTCAACATCGCCAATCTGGTGCCGGTGTGGAAATTCGACGGCGGCCAGGTGCTGCGCCAGATCTGCCCGGGGCCGGTCGCCCTGGCGCTCGCCTCGTTTTCCCTGCTCTCGGCCTTGCTGTGGCTTGGCTGGCTGGCCGGCTTTTCCCAAAGCTTTCTGCTGGTGGCGGGCGCCGTCTTTGCCATCCTCAGCCTGATGACAGTGGGTAGCGGGGTAAAACCGCGCCACGAATTGAAGCCGATCCGCATCTTCGATCGTTTCGCCATGGCCGGCGCGCTGCTGGCCGTCTTCGCCATTCACGGTTTCGGGCTGTTGTGGGCCTCGGCGCGGTTGCTTTGAGCGTTGGTCGAGGCGAGACTCAGCCGGCCTTGCGAGCCGGTTCTGCAGAAGTTGACTTCGCTGCCCCGAAAACATCCTCGAAGGCGGATTTCAGCGCCAGGTCGAAATCGCCCATGGTCACGGGCAGGCCGAGGTCGACGAGGCTGGTGACGCCGTGATCCGGCACGCCGCATGGCACGATGCCGCTGAAATGGCTGAGATCCGGCTCGACATTGACGGCAATGCCATGAAAGCTCACCCAGCGCCGCAGCCGGATGCCGATGGCCGCGATCTTGTCTTCAGCCGGCGAGCCGTCGGGCAGGGACGGGCGCTCGGGCCGCACCACCCAGACTCCGACGCGGTCCTCGCGGCGTTCGCCGCGCACATTGAAGGCGGCAAGCGTGCCGATGATCCACTGCTCGAGCGCGGCGACGAAGGCGCGCACATCCTCGCGCCGGCGTTTCAGGTCAAGCATGACATAGGCAACCCGCTGCCCCGGCCCGTGATAGGTGTATTCGCCGCCGCGCCCCGCGGCAAAGACCGGGAAACGGTCGGGGTCGATCAGGTCCTCGATGCGGGCGCTGGTCCCGGCGGTGTAAAGCGGCGGATGCTCGACCAGCCAGACCATCTCGGCGGCTGCACCCGTGCGGATCGCCTCGGCGCGCGCTTCCATCAGGGCCAGCGCATCGGTGTAGCCGGTCAGGCCGGGCTCGATGCGCCATTCGACCGGCGCCGAACCCGGCAAGGGCAGGAACGACGTGGCGATCTGGCTGCGTTCGGTCATGGCTTTTCGTTTTTCGCTTAATGCACGCCGCTTGGCAAAACCGCCTTGCGCTCTGGGGCGGAATGCATTCGCCCTTCATATGGCGGTATCCGGCTGAAACGTCCAGTTCGCCGTCCTTTGCGCGTACCACAGGACGCGCGGCGCTGTAGAGGCCGATATGCCAATTCGCGGCGATTATTGCGCGCGGCGCCCTTGTTTCGCCGGAAACGATTTGCTACACGCCGCGAGCCGGTTCGTTCCGGCTCCTACCACGGGCGGTCGTGGCGGAATTGGTAGACGCGCAGCGTTGAGGTCGCTGTGGGGCAACCCGTGGAAGTTCGAGTCTTCTCGACCGCACCAGTTATTTTTCGGCCATTTAATCGTTGCTACTTCAGGCTGTCGAGGCCGAATCATCGCTTTGGCGATTGAACCGGCCGCTGCAGAGTTGCAACAGGAGTTTGCAGAAACCGCAACGCGAACACGTTAGCTCGCGCCTGCCAGCCTCCTGCACCGGGTGGCGGGGCAGGGGACGGCTTTCTGGGCGACCTAAGCGGCGCGTCGTTGAGGGAAATGGAGACCCGGACGGGCTCGACGAGGGTCAACGGCCGTCACGACGGTGTGGTGGTGATCGCAATAGACGCGATCCGGCGACGTTGGCCCGGCACAAAAACGGTAGCCACCGGGTACCGAGCGGTCTTCGCTCACCGGGAAGCGGCACTGGTTGAGGCCTAGCTGAATGAGGGGGACGTCTCTAGACGCTGGTCTGATATTTTCATGCATGATGGTTTTCAGTTTCCTGGTTCATAGCCATTGCCGGCTGACGGCCGCGGTGCGACCCGCCGGAGCGAGCTTCTCTCGTTTTGGAGGGCTGTGGACCACATATGGTGCTGATCGCACCGTCAAAGAAGCCCGGCGCCCCGCTTCTGCAGCCAAATCGTTTGCGACTTAAGGCCACACCCGCGAGCGCCCGAAGCACCTGTCCGGCCGGGATTTGCCGGCGCGCCGTTGCATAGCCTCAGTCCGTCGCCGCCGATCGCTTGAAGACGATGGTGACCCTGGTTCCCTCGCCGGCACTCGACTTGACGTCGAATTGCGCCTTGGCATTTTCGGTCAGCGACCGCGCGATCAGGGAGCCGAGCTTGCCGGGCCTGGGCCAGGTCTCACCCGTCGGCAGACCGATCCCATCATCGGCGACAGTCACCCGGCAACCATCGCCGCTGACGACGCTGTGCAGCGTGATCGTGCCGCCGTCGCGCCCGACGAATGCATGTTTGAGAGCGTTGGTCAGCAACTCATTGACGACCAGGCCTGTCGGCATGGCAACGTTGATGGATACCGGATAGGTATCCACCTTAAGGTCGAGGCGGATACCTTCGACTGCGTGCGACGCCATGACGGCGGACGCGATCTGGCTAAGATACACACCAAGATCCACCTCATCCTTCTGCTGGTCAGCCGACAAGGTCTGGTAAAGGATTGCCAATGCGTCTACCCGGCCGGCAAGCCTTTCGAAACGCTTCTGGTCCGGTTCGGTGGCGTTGCGGGTTTCCATCCGGATCAAAGCGGTGATCATCTGCAGATTGTTTTTCACCCGATGCTGCAGTTCGCGCAACAGGGTGTCCTTCTCCCGGATTAGCTCTTCCGCGGGTCGCGCGTCCTCGGTCTCACCGTGTGCCGTGACGTCGACAAGCGCCACCAGCCGGAAGCAGAGCTTGCCGTTGTCGTCCTCGATAACGTTGGAATAAACGTCGACGATTGCCGGCTTGTCCTCGCCGCGCTCGAGGCGAAATGTGCCGACGAAATCGGTGTCTTCAACGACAGCCTCGGCGAGCGGCCTGTCCTTCTGCCGATGAAGCCCCCTGCCGGAAAGGGCCGCCCAGTTTTCCCGCGCAAGCTTCGGCGCCTTGAGGTCCGAGAGCTTCTCGAATTCGGGATTGGCGTAGACGACACGTTCCTTCGCGATCAATTCCGAGACGGCGATCGCGATCGGCATCTGGTCGAGAAATTTCTTGAACTGGTCGCTTTCCAGCGCGGTGGCGAGGTCAGGCGTATCGAGCAATTGCTCGACAGCCTCAGCCTTTTCGGAGTTTGTCATCTCGGGGGCCTGCGTGATGCGTGGAAGCCATCAATATCAGGCATGCAATTCACCCGCCATCTCCAATATCGAAGGGGATACGACAGCGTCACTACTGGTGCGGGCCGCGTCGCGCAGCGCTCCACCGCCTGCCGCTCACGAACGAATTGGACAGAAGGCATTTTTCTCAGGGCCGCCGAACTTTGAAAAGAAATGTCTATGGAATTTGTAGAATTACGCTTTGAATGGGATCTCGGTACTGCTCGCAAGCCTTGGCGGCCTTCGCCTCCTGAGCTGAGATCAGTGCTCTCGTTGCCAAGCAAGTCGGCTCCCGATGAGGGAGTTGCTCCGCCGATCGCTATGCGGCCGGCAGACGGCGGAGCATTGCCACCAGCCCGCGGCTTTAGAGGAAGAGGTTCCCATGACCAGACTTACCCCCGTAGAGCAGATCATCCCGGTTTCCGATATTGTCCCGCTTACCGGACGCGTCGGCGCAGAGATCAGGAACATTCGGCTCTCCGGCGACCTGCCACAGCAGACGGTCGCGGCGATCAACCAGATCCTGTTGCGGCACAAGGTGGTGTTCTTCCGCGACCAGGCGCATCTCGACGATGCCGGGCAGGAGCGCTTTGCCCAGCGTCTCGGCGACCTCGTCCCGCATCCGACCCAAGGTCCCGTCAAGGGAACGGCGTCCATTCTCGAACTCGATTCCAGCCGTGGCGGCGGTCGCGCCGACCAATGGCATACCGATGTCACCTTCGTCGACGCCTATCCGAAATTCTCCGTTCTTCGCGGCGTCGTCATACCGCCGGCCGGCGGCGACACCATCTGGTCGAACACCGCGGCCGCCTACCAGGACCTGCCCGAGCCGTTGAAGCTGCTGGCCGACAATCTCTGGGCGGTTCACAGCAACGCCTACGATTACGCCGCGGTGCGGCCGCGTGCGAGCGCCGCGGAAAAGAAGCACTTCGAGGAGGTCTTCACCTCAACGGTCTACGAGACCGAGCATCCGGTCGTCCGCGTCCACCCCGAAACAGGCGAGCGCTCGTTGTTGCTCGGCAATTTCGTGCAACGGCTGATCGGTCTGTCCAAGAGCGATTCAGCGCGGCTCTACGAGGTATTCCAGTCCTATGTCACCGCGCCCGAGAACACCGTACGCTGGCGCTGGAAAGCCGGCGATGTGGTGATCTGGGACAACCGGGCCACGCAACACTATGCCGTCAACGACTATGGCGATCAGCACCGGGTGGTGCGTCGCGCCACGGTCGATGGCGACATTCCAGTCAGCGTCGACGGCCGCCGCAGCGCCACCCGCACCAAGGTCGCGAAGCCGGCAGCCGACAAGGCGGCATGAGGCGCGGTCGAACGCGAAGGCCGCTGTTCAGGCGGCTTTCTTCATACGTGATAGTGTCTCTGCAACCACCTCACCAAACGACGACGGCGTCGGCACGATGATCACCCCGGCGTCCTTTAGAATCTCGACCTTCTCCTGCGCCGACTCGCCGAAGGCCGAGATGATGGCGCCGGCGTGGCCCATGCGGCGGCCTTTGGGGGCGGAGAGGCCGGCGATGTAGGCGATCAGCGGCTTCCTCATATTGTCGCGCGCCCAGATGGCCGCTTCGGCTTCCTGCGGTCCGCCGATCTCGCCGATCATCACCACGGCGTCGGTGTCGTCATCCTGTTCGAACAGTTTCAGCATGTCCTTGAAGGACGAGCCGTTGATCGGGTCGCCGCCGATGCCGACGCTGGTCGAGACGCCGATGCCGAGCGACTTCATCTGTGACGCCGCCTCGTAGCCCAGGGTTCCGGAGCGGCCGACGATGCCGACGCGGCCAGGCAGATAGATGCTGCCGGGCATGATGCCCATCAGCGCCTGTCCGGGCGTGATGACGCCGGCGCAGTTCGGGCCGATCAGCCGCATGCGGTCCTCGTAGCGGTAGCGCAGCATGTAGCGTTTGACCTGCATCATGTCCTGCGACGGGATGCCGTCGGTGATGCAGACGCAGAGTTTTATGCCGGCGTCGGCCGCTTCCATGATGGAATCGGCGGCAAAGGGCGGCGGCACGAAGACGATGCTGGCCTCGGCGCGGGTCTCGCGCACCGCGCCCTTGACCGTGTTGAAGACAGGCAGGCCGAGATGCTTCTGGCCGCCTTTGCCGGGGGTGACGCCGCCGACCAGCTTGGTGCCATAGCGTTTCATGTCGTCGGCATGGAAGCTGCCGATCTTGCCGGTGAACCCCTGGACGATGACGCGGGTGCTGCGGTTGAGCAGGATTGCCATTTTCTCGACCTCCCTAGAGCATGATGCCGAAAAGTGTGAAGCGGTTTTCGGACGACATCATGCTCCATCTGTTTGATTTTAGAGACGGATTCAGATTTCAGGTCGATTCGACCTGAAATCATCCGGCTCTAGGCTGCTTTTTTCTTGGTGGCCGCGCGCCAGGCAGCGACGGCTTTTTCGGCGGCTTCTGCAAGCGTGTCGGCAACGATTACCGCCTCGCCGGAATCGGCCAGGATGCGGCGGCCTTCCTCGGCCCTGGTGCCGGAGAGACGGACCACCAGCGGCACGTTGACGCCGACCTCGCGGATCGCCTTGATGACGCCTTCGGCGACCCAGTCGCAGCGGTTGATGCCGGCGAAGATGTTGACCAGGATGGTCTCGACATTCTTGTCGCCGAGCACGGCGCGGAAGGATTTCGCCACCCGCTCGGGCGAGGCGCCGCCACCGATGTCGAGGAAGTTGGCCGGTTCGCCGCCGGCGATCTTGATCATGTCCATGGTCGCCATGGCGAGCCCTGCGCCATTGATGATGCAGCCGATGTTGCCGTCGAGGCCGACATAGGAGAGGCCACGGTCGCTGGCAAAAGTTTCGCGCGGATCTTCCTGGCTTTTGTCGCGCAGCTCGGAGATTTCCGGCCGTCGGAACAGCGCGTTCTCGTCGAACGACATTTTGGCGTCGAGCGCGATCAGATTGCCGTCGCGGGTCACCACCAGCGGATTGATCTCCAGCATCGAGGCGTCGTAGTCGCGGAACACCCGGTAGCAGCTGAAGATGGTCTCGGTCGCCTTGCCGATCAGATTGTGGTCGAGGCCGAGGCCGAAGGCGATCTCGCGCGCCTGGAAACGCTGCATGCCGACACCGGGATCGACCGATGTGCGCAGGATAGAGTTCGGTGCCTTCTCGACGATGTCCTCGATCTCCATGCCGCCGGCGGCCGAGGCCACGATCATGACGCGCTCTTCCTTGCGGTCGAGAACGAAGCCGACATAGAGCTCCTGCGCGATATCGACGGCTTCCTCGAGATACAGGCGCGAAATCAGCTTGCCGCGCGGGCCGGTCTGCTGGGTCACCAGCTTGCGGCCGAGCATGGCTTCGGCAGCGTCGGAGATCTCCTCGTCATTGGCGCATAGCTTGATGCCGCCGGCCTTGCCGCGGGCGCCGGAATGCACCTGCGCCTTCAAGACCCATTTGGCGCCGCCGATCTCGCGCGCCCTGTAGGTTGCCTGCTCGGGGCTGTAGGCCAGCCCGCCGCGCGGCACATGCACGCCGTGGCGTGCCAGCAGTTCCTTGGCCTGATATTCGTGGATGTCCATTTTGTCCTCCCTGAACGGTCAATGCGCGGCGACACGCGGCTCGCTAGAGAATTGGCTGGCCCGTTCGATTGCCTCGTTGACCACCAAAACATTGCGCGCCATGCGTTCCGACGCTGCGTCGATCATCTTGCCGTCGAGTGCGGCTGCTCCCTTGCCCTGCGCCTCCGCCTCCTTCAGCACTTCGAGGACTCGCCTGGCGCGGGTGACCTCTTTTTCCGGTGGCGAGAAGACGTCGTTGGCTAGCGCGATCTGCGAGGGATGGATTGCCCATTTGCCTTCGATGCCAAGGGCGGCGGCGCGCCTGGCGCCGGCGATGTAGCCCTCCGGATCGGAGAAGTCGCCGAACGGTCCGTCAATGGCGCGCAAGCCATAGGCGCGGCAGGCGACGGTCATCCGCGACAGAGCGAAATGCCACTGATCGCCGGGATAGTCGGGGTTGAGGCCGCCGATGTTGACCGTGCGCGCCTTGCAGCTTGCCGCATAATCGGCGACGCCGAAATGCATGGCTTCCAGCCGGCCGGGTGTCGCGGCAATCGCCTCGACATTGGCCATGCCGAGCGCGGTCTCGATCAGCGCTTCGAGGCCGACGCGGGTCTTGAAACCTTTGGCCATTTCGATCTGGTTGACCATGGCCTCGACCATGTAGAGGTCGGCCGGCACGCCGACTTTCGGCACCAGGATCGTGTCCAGCCTGTCGCCTGCCTGTTCCATGACGTCGACCACGTCGCGATACATGTAATGGGTGTCGAGGCCGTTGATGCGCACCGAGACGGTCTTGCCCTTGGCGCGCCAGTCGATGTCGTTGAGCGCCTGGATGATGTTCTTGCGGGCGCGCTCCTTGTCGGGTGGGGCAACGGCGTCCTCGATGTCGAGGAAGATGAAGTCGGCGGCGCTGTTGGCGGCCTTGTCGATCATCTCCGGGCTGGAGCCCGGAACGGCCAGCTCGCTGCGCTGCAGCCGCAGTTTTTTCAGATGGTTGATGGTGTGGCTCATCGTCGGCTCCCCTCAAGCGGCTTCGGCGACCGGCACGGCGGCCGAGGCGCGGAAGTGCTGGATGGCGGCGCCGACGCCGGAGCCGGGCGCCAGCCGTACGCCGCAGTCGAGCAGCGCCATTTCGGCGGCCGAGAGCGAGGCCAGCACCATCACCTCGTTCAGCCAGCCGAGATGGCCGATGCGGAAGACCTTGCCGATCACCTTGTTGAGGCCGCCGCCGAGCGCGGTCTGGTATTTCTGGTAGGCGCGCTTGACCACATCGCCGCTGTCGACGCCGTCCGGCACCAGGATGGCGCTGACCGTATCGGAGTGCCATTTCGACGCCTTGGCGCAGAGCTTCAGGCCCCAGGCGTCGACCGCCTTGCGCACGCCTTCGGCGAGACGATGGTGGCGGGCGAAGATGTTTTCCAGCCCTTCCTCGGCGATCAGGTCGAGCGAGGCCCGCAGGCCGCGCAGCAGCTGTGTAGCCGGCGTATAAGGGAAGTAGCCGGCATCGTTGGCGCGGATCATGTCCTCGAAGGAGAAGAAGCAGCGGCGGTGCGTGGCGCTCCGCGAGGCCACCAGCGCCTTCTTGCTGACGGAGAGGAAACCGAGGCCGGCGGGCAGCATGAAACCCTTCTGCGAGCCGCTGACGGCGCAATCGACGCCCCATTCCTCCTGGCGGAAGTCGATCGAGCCGATCGACGAGACGCCGTCGACGAAGAGCAAAGCAGGGTGGTTGGCGTCGTCGAGCGCGGCGCGGCAGCCGGCGACGTCGCTGGTCACGCCGGTCGCCGTCTCGTTCTGCGTGCAGAAGATTGCCTTGATGCGATGCGCCTTGTCGTCGCTGAGCCGCTCGGCATAGAGCTCGAGCGGCACGCCGGTCCCCCAGTCGCAATCGATGACATCGACCTCGAAGCCGAGGCGCTCGGCCATGTCGACCCACAGATGCGAGAACTGTCCGAAGCGCGACATCAGCACGCGGTCACCGGGGCTGAGCACATTGGTCATCGCCGCTTCCCAGGCGCCGGTGCCGGAGGAGGGATAGATGAAGACGCGGCCGGTCTCGTTCTTGAACACCGTCTTGATGTCTTCGAACAGCGGTAGCGTGAGATCGGGGAAGGATGCTGCACGCATGTCTTCCATCGGCAGGTTCATCGCCTGCCGGACCTGTTCGGGGATGTTGGTCGGTCCGGGAATGAAAAGATGGGTGAAACCGGCCATGTCGCGAACTCCTCCTGATCCAGCAAAGCGGTGAGGGGAGTTTCGTCTCGACGGCTAAAGGCAACAACACCTCAAGGGGTAACATCTTGCCGCGCGCGGGTGGGGGTTGCCTACCCGGGTGACCTACCCGCGGCCAGTCGCTCGCCTACCCCAACGGCTGCTTCTGGGTACGCCTCTCCCGCGCGTAGAGCGCGACTGCCATCGCCCGGTTGCGGACGTCGAGCTTGTCGTAGAGATTCTTGAGGTGGTATTTCACCGTGTTCTCCGAAATCCCGGTGCGCGTCGCGATCTGCAGATTGGTCCAGCCGTCGGACAGCACCGCCAGCAGCTCGCGCTCGCGCACGGTGAGCAGCGACAAGGGTGTGTCGTTGACCTTGTTGATGTCGATGTAGGGGATGCAGATGCGGCCATGCGCGACGGCCAGGATGGTCTCGAAGATGATCGCCGGATCGTCGAACTGGAAGCAGTAGCCCTGGGCGCCGAGCCGCACGCACTGCTTCAGGATGCCGATGTCGTGGTCGTTGGAAAACACCGCGATGCGCACGCCCAGCTTGCGGCTGTGAACCTCGGCCAGCACATCGGCGCCGTCCATGTCGGAGAGCTTCCAGCCGATGACGGCGACGTCGAATTCCGCTTCGGCTGCCAATTCCAGAAAATGCCTGCCGCTTTGCACGCAGGCCCTGAGATCGAAGCGCCCGTCGCAGTCCAGCATGTCGCGCAGCGCCGATATGACGAGCGGATTGCGTTCGGCCACGACCACGCGCACGCGCCGTTCCTCGATTGCCTTCTGCGTCTGCGACCTGATCTTCAAGGGCTTCCGGCTGTTCTGGTTGTCGCCTGGGCGGGTCCGGCCTTTGCCTGGACCTGCATCATGACAATTCTGCCCCAACCGTGCTGGGGTGCTCTTTCCCCAGCGACATGTGCTGTCGCGCCGCCTGAATCCTGGGCGGCGTCATATCCTGATGAAATCGCTCTCTCCCCATATGCCGGGCGGGGCGCATTTCGTTTGATATTCCCGTGCGTTGCGCGCTAGACCTGACAGGCACCTTTTCCGAAATTCCCATGGCGGGAGCCGCTGGTGGAACGCCAGGACGACCACACGACCGGCGCCAAAGCCGCTGACGACGCCCACGCCGACATCTATGGCGAGGACGGCGCCGTCCTGTCATCATTCCTGGCCCAGATCGGGGCGGCGATCGCCGATCGCGATACGCTGACGCTGAAGCGCGAAGTCGACGACCTGCACCAGTCGGAACTTGGCGATCTGCTGGAGGCCCTGCACCCCGAACAGCGTCGCGCCCTTGTCGAACTGCTCGGCGCCGATTTCGACTTCTCGTCGCTGACCGAGGTCGACGAGGCGATCCGCCGCGATATCGTCGACAATATGCCCAATGAGCAAATTGCCCAGGGCATGCAGGACCTCGATTCCGACGACGCGGTCTACATTCTCGAAGACCTTGAAAAGGAAGACCAGGACGAGATCCTGTCGCAGTTGCCGTTCACCGAGCGGATCAGGCTGCGCCGCTCGCTCGACTACCCGGAAGAGACCGCCGGTCGCCGCATGCAGACCGAGTTTGTCGCCGTGCCGCCGTTCTGGACCATAGGACAGACCATCGACTACATGCGCGAAGACAAGAACCTGCCCGAGCGCTTCAGCCAGATCTTCGTCATCGATCCAAGCTTCAAGTTGCTCGGCGCCATCGACCTCGACCAGATCCTGCGCACCAAGCGCACGACCAAGGTCGGAGACGTGATGCACGAGACGAGGCACGCCATTCCGGCCACCATGGACCAGGAAGAGGCGGCGCGGGACTTCGAGCAATACGATCTTCTGTCCGCCGCCGTCGTCGACGAGAACGAGCGGCTGGTCGGCGTGCTGACCATCGACGACGTCGTCGACGTCATCCAGCAGGAGGCCGAGGAAGATCTGCTGCGCATGGGCGGCGTCGGCGACGAAGAGTTGTCCGACAGCATTCTTTCGACCTCGCGCTCGCGCGTTCCCTGGCTGCTGGTCAACCTGTTGACGGCGTTCCTGGCGGCGTCGGTGATCCGCCTGTTCGACCGCACCATCGAGCACATCGTGGCACTGGCCGTGCTGATGCCGATCGTGGCCGGCATGGGCGGCAATGCCGGTTCGCAGACCATGACCGTCACGGTACGCGCGCTGGCGACCAGGGATCTCGACATCTACAATGCCGGCCGCATCATCCGCCGCGAAATGGGCGTGGGTTCCATCAACGGCATCATCTTCGCCGTGCTGATCGGCATCGTCGCGGCCGTCTGGTTCCGCGATGCCAATCTGGGCGGCATCATAGCGGCGGCGATGATCATCAATATGTTCGTGGCAGCCCTTGCCGGTATCCTGATCCCGCTATTGCTCGACCGGTTCAAGATCGATCCGGCGGTGGCGTCGGCGGTTTTCGTCACCACCGTCACCGACGTCGTTGGCTTCTTTGCCTTCCTGGGGCTGGCCACCTGGTGGTTCGCTATCCCTTGAGAAAGAGGCGTTGCGGGCTCAATTGACTTTTACGTAAATGTGGTGCGAGGCTTGCGCGGGGTTTCATGCCGAGTCCGGCTTGGAACGGGGTTGATCGGAATGCGTTGGAAATCCCGGGCGACCGGGCGTTTTCCGATGTTCCGACATTTGGAGCAAAGATGCGGGAATATTATTCGATCACCGAACTGACCCGCGAATTCGACGTGTCGACGCGGACGCTGCGCTTCTACGAGGATGAGGGGCTGGTGCAACCGGTCCGGCGGGGCCGCACAAGGCTGTTTCGCCCATCTGACCGGCATCTGATCCGCCAGATCATGCGCGGGAAACGGCTCGGCTTCTCGATCAACGAGATCCGCGAAATCATCCAGATGTATAAGGAACCGCCCGGCGAGGTCGGTCAACTCAAGCTGATGATCAAGCGCATCGAGGAAAAGCGCGAGGATCTCAGGCAGAAGCGCCGCGATCTCGAGGAGACGCTGGCGGAGCTCGACCAGGCTGAGGAGTCTTGCGTCGAGCGGCTGGTGGAGCTGGGGGTTAATACCTGAGCGGACCGTCGAGCGTTTGCGCGCCCGTCGCAAACGTTCGCGATTAGCGGAGGCCTTCCACACTTCGTCATTCTAGGGCGAAGCAGGAGCGAAGCTCCGTCGCGGAGACCCTAGAATCCATTCCGTGACATCGGTCGTGGAGTGCAGCGGTAGCGAATTCTGGACCATAGCAACGCTCTGGAGTCGCGGCATGGATCCTCGGGTCTGTGCTGCGTCGCTACGCTCCTTGCTCCGCCCGTGGATGACGAAGAAACGGATGCGCCAGCTAATCGCCAAGGTATACACCCCTGCCACGCCGCCTCAGATCCAGCGCCTGACCCGCTTCGCATAGTCGCGGTACTTCTTGCCGAATTTGGCGAACAGCACCTTCTCCTCGCTCTCGATGGCGACCTTCTGCGTTGCAAATGCCGCGATCAAAGCCAGCGGCAGGAACCATACGATCCCCGAGACGAAGGCGACGCCGATCAAAAGCAGCGTGTTGGCCAGATACATCGGGTTGCGCGTCACGCCGAACGGGCCAGACGTCACCAGATGCTCCGGCAAGCCATTGGGGTTCATCGTCGTTTTGGCCCGGATCATGGCGCGGATAGCGGTGAACCAGAGGGCTGCGACGGCAAACAGCACCACAAAGCCGGCGGCAAACAAAAGGTCGCCCAAGAGGTCGCCGATCCAGGGCAGGGGATAGAACAGGCCGAGCACGATGCTGATGGCGATGGCGGCGATGTAGATCAGTGGCGGCCACGGGATCAGCCGTGGTCTCGATAGATCGGGTTTTGCCAGCCCGGGTTTTGTGAGCTTGTCGGTCATTGTTGCCCTCCCTGCGTCATCGGGCTCTCCTCCGTCCTGGCGGTGCAGATGCCGGCGAGTTCACCGAGATGCGCTTTGAACTCCGGGGTCTGGTCGCCATTGTAGAGCCGGTCGAATGCCGCTTCGCTTTGCAGCGTGTCCAGCATGCACACACAATAGCTGGTGCAGAACTCCGTGTCGCGCTGCTGTTCGCAAGATACCTGGCATTCCTTGAGGAAGATCACTTCCCTTGTTTCGACGGGCGCCGGCGCGATCTGCGAGAACAGCCAGACGCACCCGAACAGCAGCGGCTGGTGGATCAGGTAGAAAGCCAGGCTGTGGCGGCCGATGAAGGTGAGCGGCCTGGTCCAGCTTCCTGATCCCAGCGTGGCCAGCCGCGCCAGCAGGCCGGTGGTGGACGCAAACTTTGCCGCGGCGATGCCGAGAAGTACGGCGCCGAACCAGGGAAACAGCGGCACGTAATCGTTGGAGCGCGGGTTGATCGCCGACAGGCCGACCCACCACAGCGCCGGATGATCGAAGGCTTCGGATCGGAGATAGAGGGGGACTGCGATCACCAAAGCTGCCACGAAAAGCGTCAGCAAGGACGGCAGCCGCAAGAACAAAAGGCCGAGCAGGCTGGCCAGCGCGATCTCGTGCAGGATGCCGAAGAAGATGAAGCTGTCCGGCGTGATGAAGTACGTGACCGCCGATATAGCGGCGGCCGCGACGGCGACCATGGCAAAGCGTTTCCAGAAGCCGGTCCAGCGGATCTGCCTGCCATGCGCGAGAAACAGGCTGACGCCGACCAGGAACAGGAAGGTCGAGGCGATGCAGCGCGCATAGATCTTCCACCAGCCGACGGCGGTGAGGCCGGGATCGGTGTAGTGGAAATTTTCGAGATCCCAGGTGAAGTGGTAGCTCGCCATGGCGATCAGCGCGATGCCGCGTACGACATCGATGGCGACGATGCGCTTCGGTTGATCTCGCTTCAGTTGATCTCCAGGGGGTGCGGTATGGATGCTCATGGTCTCGCGATCTGATTCAGCCCCAAAGACGACTATCACGGTTGCACCGGACAAAAGAAGGCCGCCCTCTACGCTCCGGGTCGCGCCGTGCGGCTGCATCGGGCGGCGCTTTAGGCCAGAGCCGGAAAGCCTTTGGCCGAATTCGCTTTTTGCCGGGAAGGGGTCGGTTTCCTGTTACCGGCGGAGGAAGCGCCAGCGCAGATTTGACGCCGCGAGTCTGATTTGGGGATCAAATGTCCACCCATGTGCGCCATCCGATCTGGCTTCCGGCCCTGCGTCCGGCGGATGCCCGCACCTTTGCCTCGCTCTATGCGGTCGAATCCTTCGCCCGCGCCACGGTATCGAGCGTCATCCCGATCCAGGCTTATGAGATTCTGCACAACGAGCAGATCGTCTCGATCCTGTACACCATCGTGGCGCTGCTCGGCCTGTCGATGACCTTGTTCATGCCGATGTTGATCCGCAGGTTTGCCCGGCGCTGGGTCTATACCGCCGGCGCCTGCCTGCTGGCGATAGGCTCTCTGTTCTTCGTCACCCACACGCTTGCCGGGCAACTGACAGGCATGCTGTGCCGCGTCATGGGGGCGAGCGCCCTGTCGATCACGCTCAACCTCTACATCATGGACCACATCCGCAAGACCGATTTCATGCAGGCCGAATTGCTGCGCATGGCGTGGTCGATGCTGGCCTGGACCGGCGGGCCGACACTCGGCATCTTCCTCTACACACGCTACGGCATCTATGCCGCGCATGGCGCGGTCGCGGTGTTTGCGTTGGCCTTGCTGGCGCTGTTCTGGACCTACAGGCTGGGCGACAACCGGTCGATCCGGCCGGGCAAGACACGGCCGGCCAATCCGCTGGCCAATATCGGCCGCTTCGTAGCACAACCCAGGCTCAGGCTGGCCTGGCTGATCGCCTTCGGCCGCTCCTGCTTCTGGACGACGTTCTTCGTCTACGGGCCGCTGTTCATGGTGATTACCGGCGAGGGCAAGCTTGCCGGCGGCCTGCTGGTTTCGGCCGGCAATGCGCTGTTGTTCATGGCGATCTTCTGGGGCAAAGCGGGAAAACGCTTCGGCGGCCGGCGCACCATGACCTTCGCCTATTTCGCGATGTCGGCGACGCTGCTTGCGGCGGGCGCGGTCGGCACTACCGCGCCGCTGCTTACGGGCTTTTTCCTGCTCTGCGGCGCCTTCTTCACCATCGCGCTCGATGCACTGGGCTCGACCGCCTTCATGCGCTCGGTGCGGTCCTATGAGCGGGCGCAGATGGCCGCGGTCTACCGCACCTATCTCGACTTTTCCGAGCTGACGCCGCCGCTGGTCTATTCGGTGGTGCTGGCGTTTTTCGGCCTCGGCTCGGTGTTCGTGACGCTGGGCATTCTGGCCGCTGTTTGCGGCTTTATCACCTGGCGCTATCTGCCGAAGTCGCTTTAGTCGCCGATCAGGCGGTTGCCTCAAGCGCTGCATGCCGCTCGCGCACCCATTTGTGGAAGCGGTGCAGATCGTACTCCTCCGGCATCAGCACGCCGGCCGCGTGACGCATGGAGCGCAGGCCTTTCTGGTTGATCTCGCAGATCGCGGCATCCTCCTCCAGCACCTGGGTGCCGAAGGCGACGACATTGTCGATGTCCGTCTCAGCCAGCGCCTCGGGCGCGAACAGCCATTCGGCGGTGAGTTCGGTCTGTTCGGGACCGAGCGGCATCAGTCGCACCGTCCTGACATAATCGACATGGCCGACGATGAACATCGAGGGCAGGCTGGTGGCATAGGTCTGTCCGGCCGCACGCTCGGCTGGCGTCAGGCCCGGGAAGACCGGGCCATGGGCATGTCCGTCGCGCGACCAGGTCTCGGCGCCGGCGCGCAGGCCACCCGAAAACTCCGGTGCGTCATTGTCGGCATGGCGGACCCAGTCGGGGTCGTCGTGCCGGCTCATCAGGCCGCGGCCGTATATCGGCACCAGCCGAGACAGGTCCTTGTGGACGCCTGGGCAATGCAGGCACTCGTTGAAGTTCTCCCAGAAGATTTTCCAGTTGCAGTTCATCACCTTGCGCAGGACATGGCCTGATACCAGCGTTTCCAGCGGCCAGTTGGCGAGGTCGCCGGATGCGGGATCGAAGGAGGTCTCGGCGGAGCCGGCCGTCGCCTGCTGAAGGTTCACAAAGACAAAGCCGCGCCACACCGACAGCGCCACCCGGTAGAGCGGATGATCTGCCTTGTCGAAACCATCTGGCAGCGATTTCGAGGGAACGCGCACGAGATCGCCGCGCAGCGAGTAGGACCAGGCATGGTAGGGGCAAGTGATGAGCCGCGCTTTCAGCCGGCCCTCGCTTTCCTGGCAAAGCTGCGAGCCGCGATGCCGGCAGGTGTTGTGGAAGGCGCGCAACTCGCCGGTGTCGTCGCGCAGCACGACGATTTCCTGCGTGCCGACGCGGAATGTCCTGAATGCCAAAGGCTGGGCAAGATCGGCCTCGCGGCAGACGAGCAGCCAGCTTTTGTACCAGATGGCCTCGAGATCGCGCTGGTAAGCCTCGCTATCCCAATAGGCCGATGACGGTAGCGTCGGTTCGGCCCGGCTCAGGCCGTTATAGGGGTCGCGCTCGCTCGGGTTGGGATGCATGGCTGGCTTCCTATGAAGCGTCAGCCGACACCCCGGCAAATCGTTTGTCAATCAGAGTGCCGCATTGCCGGTTGCAGGCGCGGCGCATAATCATGTCGTGGACATGGGACATTCGGAATTGGGGGGATTCGGACGTGGCCGCACGACAGATGTCGCTTACGCCGGAGCTGGTCGCGCGCTGCTGGCGCGAGATCAGGGACCCCGGGCCTGATCCGGACGCGATGCATCTCGATGAAGCCGACTATGACGCGCTTCTGGATGAATTGCAGGTCGAACTCCCGGATAGCGAACCGCTATGGCTGTTCGGCTATGGATCGCTGATCTGGAAACCGGAAATAGATTATGTCGAGGACCGCGTTGCGCTGGCGCGCGGCTGGCATCGGTCCTTTTGCATGAACATGACGCGCTGGCGCGGCACCAAGGTCAGCCCCGGCCTGATGATGGCGCTGGACCGTGGCGGACAATGCAAGGGCGTCGCCTTTCGGCTGACCGACAATAACCGGCGCGAGCAGTTGGGCCGGCTTTTCCGGCGCGAAGTCACGCTGAAGCCGACAAGCTACCGGCCGCGCATGCTGAAGCTTGCAAGCGAGGCCGGACCGCTCAGGGCATTGGCCTTCGTGATCAACCGCAACGGCCTGACCTATTCCGGCCCGCTCGACGAAGGCAAGATCGTCGAAAGGCTGGCCACGTCCTGCGGGCACTGGGGATCGGGCGCCGACTATCTCTACAACACGGTGAAAAACCTTGAAGAGCGCGGCATTCACGATCGCCATCTGTGGCGGCTGCAGCGGCTGGTTGCCGAGCGGATCACCGCGTTGAACCCGTAACGCCGCATGGCGCATTCGCGCTGTTGGCCGGCGGAATTTGGTTTGCCGGATGCGGCCGTTTCAGCCTATAGTCATGCATGTCGTCGGTTCCGTTAGGGACCAAGAGGGAATGCGGTGAGGGCTGACTTGTTGCCCAATGCCGTGGCTGCCCCCGCAACTGTGTGCGGTAGTCCTCTCCAAGCCACTGAGGATTTTTCCTCGGGAAGGTGGGGAAGGGCGCTGATCCGCGAGCCAGGAGACCTGCCGGCGACAGGGAACTGACTTCGATGCCCTCGGGTGGAGGGCGAAAGGACAAGATATGAATACCGCTTCCGTCTCCCTCGGCGCATCCGTCTCCTCGCAGTCGCGCTTCATGCAGCTCGTGCTTAGCGCGTTTCTGGGCATTTTCGTCGTCGGCGTTGTCGGTTTCTCGCATATCGATGCGGTCCACAATGCGGCGCACGACTATCGCCATTCGATGGCGTTTCCCTGCCACTGACGAGGATCTGACATCATGAACCTGTTTCGCAACGTCGTGTTCATCGCGGCGATCGCAGGGCTCGTGGCGGGTGTCGCTCTCGCCTGCATGCAGGCCTACGCCACCGTGCCGCTGATCCTCAAGGCGGAGGTCTACGAAAAGGCTGGTGGCGGCCATGAGCATCAGCATGCCGCGGCGCCCGCCGCCAACGCTGCGGACACCGATGCCATGAGCACCGCCGCGCCGGCGGAAAATGCGGTGAGCAGCGCAGCACCGGCTGAAGCAGCCGCGCCGGCGGAGGACGAAGGCTGGGCGCCGGCCGACGGCTTCGAGCGTTTCGCCTTCAGTGTCGTCGCCAATATCGTCACCGGCATCGGCTTCGCGCTGGTCCTGGTGGCGGTTTCCGAGTTCGCCGGCGGCATCGGCAGCTGGCGCCAGGGCGTGTTCTGGGGCTTGGCCGGCTTTGCCGTGTTCACGCTGGCGCCGGGCCTCGGCCTGCCGCCGGAACTGCCGGCAATGCCGGCGGCCGATCTCATGCAGCGCCAGATCTGGTGGTGGGCAACGGTGATGACAACGGCGATCGGTCTTGCCCTTATCACCTTCCGCACGTCGGCGCCCCTGACCGTGCTCGCCGTCGTCCTGATCGTCGCCCCGCATATTGTCGGCGCGCCGCAGCCTGACAGTTTCGTAACGCCGATCCCGGAGGGCCTGCATCATCAGTTCGTGGTGGCGGTGACGCTGACCAATCTGGTGTTCTGGCTGGTGCTCGGCGCAGTTGTCGGTGTAGTGCGCGCGCGCTTCACCGGCACCGCGACCAGCCTGCGCGACAGCTTTGCCTGATCGCAGTTTGACCTTCATCATCGGCGGTGCGCGCTCCGGCAAGAGCGCGCATGCCGAAACTTTGGCGACGGCGTTGCTGCCGCCATGGGCTTATATCGCCACCGCGCTAGCCTATGACGGCGAAATGCGCGAGCGCATCGCGCAGCACCGCTCGCGCCGTGGCGAGGGGTGGGCGACCATCGACGCCCCGCTTGATCTTGCCGGTGCGCTCGAGGCATTGCCGGACAACCAGCCGGTGCTTGTCGACTGCCTGACGCTGTGGCTGACCAATCATATGCTGGCCGATCATGATCTGGAGGGGGAGTGCCGGCGGCTGGCCGATGTGCTTTCGCGGCCGCGCGGACCGTGGTTCGTGGTCTCCAACGAAGTCGGACAAGGCATCGTGCCCGACAATGCGCTGGCACGCCGGTTCCGCGATGCCGCCGGCCGGCTCAACCAGCAGATCGCGGTCGTAGCTGATATGGTGCTTCTGATGGTGGCGGGGCTGCCGCTCAAGGTGAAATGAGATGACCGATATCGACACAAAAGACGAAGAGCGCCATCGCGCCAAGATGGCCAAGCGCAAGGCGGTGCAGGACGCCGAGGTCGCGGAAAAGACGGTCGAGAAGGGGCTGCTGATCGTCAACACCGGACCCGGCAAGGGCAAGACCACGGCTGCCTTCGGGCTGGCGCTGCGCATGCTCGGCTATGGCAAGCGCGTCGGAATCGTCCAGTTCATCAAGGGCAAATGGCACACCGGCGAGAAGGATGCCTTCGCGGCGTTTGGCGACCGCGTCGTCTGGCACACGATGGGCGAGGGTTTCACCTGGGAGACGCAGGATCTGAAGCGCGACATTAAGGCGGCCGAAGCCGCCTGGGCCAAGGCGCTGGAACTGATCGCCGACCCCTCTGTCAGCCTTGTCGTCCTCGATGAGCTCAACATTGCGCTGCGCTACGACTATCTCGATCTCGACAAGGTGGTCGCGGCGCTGAAGGCGCGGCGCGAAGGCCTGCATGTCGTCGTCACCGGCCGCAATGCCAAGCCGGCGCTGGTCGAGGCGGCCGACCTCGTCACCGAGATGGGCGTGACCAAACACCATTTTTCCGCAGGCGTTAAGGCGCAGCAGGGAATTGAGTTTTGAGGGTCTAACTTCGGGAGATGACCGTTGGAACAAGCGGTAATTGTCTATCTTCTTCTGAGCGGCGGTCAGTTCGGGGCGCCGGAAGAGCGGCAATCGGTCCAAGTTCTGGAGGATCGGTTGGAACAAGCTGTTTCGAATGCGCATGTCGGCGAATTTGATGGCGACGAGTTTGGCGAGGGCAAATGCACCCTCTATCTGTACGGGCCAGACGCCGAGAAGCTTTTCCTTGTGATTGAGCCTGTGCTGAAATCCTCGGCAGTGGCCGCCGGCGGTTACGCGATCAAAAGATTTGGCGCGGCGGTGGATTCAAACGCCAAGGAAGTCCGTGTCTCTTGGTGAGTCAGGCGGCGCATCTACTGCGAGATCAAAACATCCAGGTAGATGACGACCGCGGAGAGCAATCCAAACAGCGCGATCAGCAGATAGTCTGCTATCTGGTAAAGTTTCAGCGCCCGCCGGATGTCGGTGCTGTCGGCCTCGCGGCGGCCGCCTTCGCCCATATAGGCGTCCTCGACGATGACGCCGCCATAGCTGCGCGGGCCGGCGAGCGCCAAGCCGAGCGCGCCAGCCATCGCCGCCTCCGGCCAGCCGGCATTGGGTGAACGGTGCTTTCTGGCGTCGCGACGCATGGCCTGCCACGCATTGCGGGGGTCGGCATCCTTGACGACGAAGGCCGCCAGCACGATCAGCAGGCCGGTCAGCCGCGAGGCCGGCAGGTTGATCCAGTCGTCGAAAAGTGCGGCTGCCCGGCCGAAGGCTTCATGACGCGGGGTGCGGTGACCGATCATCGAATCGGCGGTGTTGGCGGCCTTGTAGGCGACGCCGCCGGCCAGCCCGCAAACGCCGGTCCAGAAGGCGGGCGCGACGATACCGTCGGAAAAATTCTCGGCCAGGCTTTCGATCGCGGCGCGGCTGACGCCGGCATGGTCGAGCTTCTCTGGATCGCGGCCGACGATGCGCGCAACCGCAATGCGGCCGAGCGCCAGCCCGCCGGTATCCAGCGAATCGGCCACCGCCTCGACATGTTCGGTAAGGCTCTTTTGCGACAGCAGCGACGAGGCCAGGATTGCCGTGATGATCATGCCGGCAGGAAAGAGCTGCCAGAGCAGGATTTGCACGATGAAGGCGATTGCCGCCGGTACCAGCACGATCACCAGCAGCGCCTGCACGCCGCGGCGGCGACGCAGCGCGTCGGGATCAGTGTCGCGGTTGAGCCTGAGGTCGAGAAAGGCTATCAGCCTGCCGAACCAGGTGACGGGATGGCCGACGGCACGGAACAGCCAGTCCGGGTAACCCAGGATGCGTTCGATGGCGAGCGACAGGAAAGCGATCAGGATCGACATGAAGCTTTCTGATGGAGCGATTACTGTGGTGGATCACGGTGGATCCCTTGGCCGGGCGAGGGCGCTCTTCCCTCACGCGCCACAACCTTTCGTCGATCTCTCGACAGGTATCAATCCGCACTCCTACCCGCTTTTCGAGCTGCCCGCCACCGCCCTGTCACGATTGCCGGAGGCCGCGCGCCTGCGTGAGCTGGCCAGGGTCGCGGCCGGCGCCTATGGCGCGCCTTCGGCCGAGAATGTGGCGGTCGCCCCGGGCACGCAGATCCTGCTGCCGCGCGTCGCCTCGCTGGTCAGCCCCGGCAAGGCGCTGGTGCTCGGGCCGACCTATGCCGAGCATGCCAGGGCCGCCGCGATTGCCGGCCATGCGGTGGCGGAGGTCGACGATTTCGAGGCGCTTGCCGGAGCCGAAATTGCCATCGTCGTCAATCCCAACAATCCCGACGGGCGAGTCGTGTCGCGGGAAAGGCTGCTTCGGCTTGCCGAGACATTGCGCGCCATAGGCGGTCTGCTGGTCGTCGACGAAGCCTTCATGGATGTCGGCCCGCACGCGGAAAGCCTGGCCGGCGATGTCGGGCCGGGCGGCATCGTCGTGCTGCGCTCGTTTGGCAAGTTCTTCGGGCTCGCCGGCCTGCGGCTCGGCTTCGCACTTTCCGGTGCAGCGACGGTCGAAAGGCTTGAAACGCAATTCGGCCCTTGGGCGGTCGCCGGCCCAGCGCTCGAATACGGCATCCGCGCGCTTGCCGACAGCGGCTGGCAGGCCGGCATGCGGCGGCGGCTGGCGCAGGATGCGGAGCGGCTCGATGCGCTGCTTTCGCGCTTTGGCGTTGCTGTCGCCGGCGGCACGACGCTGTTTCGCTATCTCCGGCTTGCCGATGCACCGGGGCTGTTTTCGACGCTCGGTGAGCGCGGCATATTGCTCAGGCATTTTTCCGAGCGTCCCCAGGTGCTCCGCGCGGGGCTGCCTGGAAGTCAGGAGGAATGGCAGCGGCTCGAATCGGCGCTTGCCGACTGGCACGCACGGCGCGACGATGGGTCGAAGGAGATCGCGCCATGATCCATATCTGTTCGCTGGCAAAGCTTGAGGAGACGGTGGCCAAAAGCGGCGCCGAGCGCGTGCTGTCGCTGCTCGCTGCCGGCACCGAGGTGACGCGGCCGGCCTCAATCGCGAGGGAAAACCACCTGCATCTGGTCATGCACGACATCGCGGTGGCGCAGGACGGCATGACCATGCCCGGCGAAGGCCATGTGCGCAATCTGCTCGATTTCGCCCGGAAATGGGACCGCGCCAAACCCATGGTCGTCCATTGCTATGCCGGCATCAGCCGCTCGACCGCCTCGGCCTATATCATTGCGGCGGCGCTCGCCCCGAAGCGTGACGAAGTCGAACTTGCGCAGACATTGCGGAAGCTTTCGCCCTCGGCGACACCCAATCCACGGTTGATCGCCGTCGCGGATGCTCTTCTCTCACGACAAGGCCGCATGATCGAAGCGATCGAGGCGATCGGACGCGGCGCCGATGCTTTTGAGGGTACGCCTTTCGTGTTGAAGATCGACGGCTAAGGCGGCCCGCTATGCCAGCCAGTCGGCAAGCTTCGCCTTGCGCACATCCTTCAACAGGGTGATGAAGCCGTCGGCCTGATGCTCCGCCGTCAGTCGGCCTTTCTCGGCCGTGGCAATGCTGGCATCGCCGACCACGCCGTTGGGGTTGAGATCCCCAGCGATCCAGGCGAAAGCGTGCGTTCCGGTGTGGCGCAGCAGCGCAAATTCGGTTTCGGCGCGGGCGACCTTGGAGGCGAAATTGTCGGCCTTGGCCATGTCGACTAACTCCGGGCGAAAATGCAGCATCAGCGAGGTCTCGACGTCGCCTCCATGGATGCCATGGCGGTCTTCCAGCTCGGTGTACATGCCGGCGGGGCGGCCGAAGCGCTGCCAGCTGGTCTTCACCGCCAGCATCCTCTCACGCACGCGCAGCTCGCGCGTGACGATGCCCATGATCTCTTCATTGCCGCCATGCGAGTTGACGACGATCAGTTTCCTTACGCCTGCGCGGGCAACGGACAGGCCAAGCTCGGTCCAGGCATCGACCAGGGTGGCCGCCGGCAGGGTGAGCGTGCCCGGCGCCTGCAGATGCTCGTTCGACTTGCCGACCGTTTGGACCGGCAGGATGCGGATGTCGAGATCGCCGGGCAGGCGGGCGATGACCGTCTCCAGCATGCCGTTCATGATCGAGGTATCGGTTGATACAGGCAGATGCGGGCCGTGCTGCTCGATCGCCGCCACCGGCAGCACGGCAATCGTCGCCTCCGGATCGATCGCGGCGTATTCGGTAGTCCGGTAGTCGCCCCACCAAACGCGTCTGTTTGCAACGGTCATGTCATGCCTCTTGACTGTGAGGGAGACCTAGCGCGCCAAACGTCGCCTGTCGATCACCCAGCCGCAATCGCCTCGACCTCGACCTTGAACTCCGGCCGCGCAAAGCCTGACACGATCATCAGCGTCGAGGCGGGCGCGGGGCTGGCAAACAAGCGGTCGCGGACGTCCATATAGGGCCGCAGAAAGGCGCGGTCGGTGACGTAGGCGTTTATGCGCGCGATGTCGCCTAGCCCCAGCCCGGCTTCAGCCAGAATCGCCGCTATGTTTTGAAAGCAGAGCTCGGCCTGCGCGCCGGCATCCTCGGGGATCTGGTCGTCCGCCGTGATGGCGACCTGGCCGGAGCACAGAACCAGCCGCTTGCCTGGCGGCACCTCGACGCCGTGGCTGTAGCGGGCGAAAGGCGGCTTGATCGACTTCGGCGCGAGGTATCTGAACATGGCAATCTCCTGTCTGCGAACCAGCCTAAGACGTGACCGATAGTACGTTCAAGATGTGGTGCATGGCACAAGGGCGATTGTGGACAGGCGTCCAAAAAATAGGCACGATGCCTCCCGCACAGCATGACCCGTCCGGTGTTGGCAGTGACTGCCGCGCAAGCAGGCGGCCCGGGCGGTGGCATGTGTCTTGCTTCTTGGATCAATGGTGTCGAGCCCGGCGCGTGACGCTCCGGAGCCAACAAAGGGTGGTGTCGATGTACGGAAAACAGAAGATTTCAGCGCTTGCGGTCGCGCTGCTTGGAGCCGGCACGTTCGGCGCGGCAGCAAACGAGAAGGTCACCTTCGGCACCAACTGGCTGGCCGAGCCCGAGCATGGCGGCTACTACCAGGCCGTCGCCGACGGCACCTACGCTGCATGTGGCCTCGACGTGACGATTTCGCAGGGAGGTCCGCAGGTCAGCGGGCGGCCGCTGCTGCTGGCCGGCAAGCTCGATTTCTACATGGGCGGCAATCTGCTGTCGGCCTTCGACGCCGTCCAGCAGGGCATCCCGATGCGCGTCGTCGCCGCCGATTTCCAGAAGGACCCTCAAGTCATCATGTCCCACCCGGGGCAGGAGCTGGACAAGTGGGAGGATTTGAAGAACGCCGACCAGTACATTCTCGGCGACGAGGGCGTCCAGACCTTCTTCCAGTGGATGGTCATCGAACTCGGTTTCGATGCCGCCAAGCGCGTGCCCTACACCTACAACACCGCTCCATTCCTGGCCAACAAGAAGTCGATCCAGCAGGGTTACGTCACCTCGGAGCCTTTTGCGGTCAAGAAGGAAGGCGGCTTCGTGCCCAACCAGTTCCTGCTCGCCGACTATGGCTGGGACACCTATTCGACGACGATCGAGGTGATGCAGGACACGATCGACAAGCGGCCGGAGGTGGTCCAGTGCTTCGTCGATGGCTCGGCCAAGGGCTGGTACAACTACCTCTACGGCGACAACAAGGCCGCCAACGAGATGATCAAGAAAGACAATCCCGACATGAGCGACGAGCAGATTGCCTTCTCGATCGAGCAGATGAAGAAGTTCGGCCTGGCCGATTCCGGCGACACCGAAAAGCTCGGCATCGGCGCCATGAACGAAGACCGGATCAAGAGCTTCTATGACAAGATGGTCAAGGCCAAGGTCACGCCCGAGGGCATCGATATCAAGAAGGCCTACACGCTGGCCTTCATCAACAAAGGTGTCGGGATCGAGCTGAAGAAGTAGTCGTGAAGCTGGAAAAGATGGCGCAGGCGCCCATGACGGCATCGGGTGAAGGCCCGATGCTGCTGACGCTGCGCCATGTCGGCAAGGTGTTTTCCAATGGCGTGACTGCATTGAGCGACGTCGATCTCGCCATCCGCGAGGGCGATTTTGTCAGCCTTCTCGGGCCGTCCGGCTGCGGCAAGTCGACGGCGTTGAGGCTGATCGCGGGCCTGTCGACGCCGACATCCGGTCAGCTCGACTGGGGCGGTTCGATCGACCGCGCCAATATCGGCTTCGTCTTCCAAGAACCGACGCTGCTGCCCTGGGCCAATGTATTCGACAATGTCTGGCTGCCGCTCAGGCTGAAAGGCGTGTCGCGCGCCAAGGCGGCGCCGGCGGTGACGGAGATGCTGGAGCGGGTGCACCTGACCGGCTTCGAGAACGCCGTGCCGCGCGAGCTTTCCGGCGGGATGAAGATGCGCGTCTCGATCGCACGCGCGATGGTGACGAAGCCGCGCATTCTGCTGATGGACGAGCCGTTCGCCGCACTCGACGAGATCACCCGCTTCAAGCTCAACAACGACCTTCTGGAGCTGTGGCAGGACGAGCGCTTCACCGTCGTCTTCGTCACCCACAGCGTCTTCGAAAGCGTGTTCCTGTCCAACCGCGTCGTCGTCATGGCGGCGCGGCCGGGCCGCGTCCATGCCGAGCTTGCCATCGACGCCTCCTATCCGCGAGACGAGGTTTTCCGCATTTCGCCCGACTATGCCGCGCTCTGCCGCCAGGCCTCGGACATCCTGGTCAACGCCATCAACACATCAGCCGGACCGCACCATGACGGCCATTGACCAGAATGCCGCAACGCTCGACGCGGAAGAGGCGGGCCGCGTACGCCAGGAGCGGCTGGAGCGGATCGGCCGGTGGGTCTTGCCTTTGGCGATCATGATCCTGGCGATCTGGCTGTGGGACCGCATTTGCGTGTGGAACGCGATCCCGCAATATATCCTGCCGCGCCCCGGCGTGGTGCTGTGGACGCTCTATAGCGATGCGGGGCTCCTGTTCTCCGCGCTGCTGGTCACGTTGCGCATAACCTTTCTCAGCCTGCTGCTCGCGGTCGTCGGCGGCGTCGGACTGGCGGTGCTGTTTGCGCAATCGAAATGGGTGGAGATGTCGTTCTTTCCCTTCGCCATCGTGCTGCAGGTAACACCGATCGTGGCGGTCTTCCCGCTCATCAACATCTATGTGGACAACCAGACGGTAAAGCTTTTGCTTTGCGCCTGGATCGTCGCGTTCTTCCCGATCCTGTCCAACACCACGCTCGGCCTCAATTCGGTCGACCGCAATCTGCGCGACATGTTCAAGCTCAACGGCGCGACGCGCTGGCAGCAATTGCGCTATCTCAGACTGCCGGCGGCCATGCCGTATTTTCTAGGAGGCTTGAAGATAGCCGGCGGCCTGTCGCTGATCGGCGCCGTGGTGGCCGAGTTCGTCGCCGGCGCGCAGGGGCAGTCGTCGGGGCTGGCGTCGCGCATCATCGAGGCCGGCTACCGCCTCAACGCGCCAAGGCTGTTCGCGGCGCTGATCCTGATCTCGCTCACCGGCATATTGATCTTCCTGGTGCTGTCGCTGGTGTCGCATCTCATCCTGCGCCGCTGGCACGAGAGCGCGCTGAAGCAGGAGCGGTAGGGGGTTGGGTGACGTGATTGAGATGCTGGCGCGAAACACCCCCCTCTGGCCTGCCGGCCATCTCCCCCTCAAGGGGGGAGATTGGACGTCATCCGGGATTTCGCCAATTATCGACGTTGGAAGACGGGTGCTGTCGGAAAAGCTGCCAATCTCCCCCCTTGAGGGGGAGATGCCCGGCAGGGCAGAGGGGGGCGGTCCTTGATACCGACCTCTGGCTCGTACCATCTCACCAACGTCCGCCTTCACCGGTCGCTGACATCAGGTCTTGCCCCCACTTACGACACCGACGGTTTCGCGCTGGCCGACATCGCCGTCGCCGACGGTAAGCTCTCCAGCATCGCCGCGCACAAGAAATCAAAAGCGCCAGCCACCGCCATCGACCTTGCCGGCCGCATCATCCTGCCGTGCTTCGTCGACTGCCACACCCATATCGACAAGGGCCAGATCTGGCCGCGCAAACCCAATCCCGACGGCAGTTTCATGGGCGCGCTCAATGCCACCGGCGCCGACCGTGCAGCGCGCTGGAGCGCCGAGGACGTGGCGCGGCGCATGGATTTCTCTTTGCGCTCGGCCTACGCGCACGGCACCAAGGCGCTGCGCACGCATCTCGACAGCGTGCCGCCACAGGAGGAAATCTCCTGGCCGGTGTTCGAGGCGATGCGAGAGAAATGGCGCGGCCGCATCGAATTGCAGGCAGCCTGCCTGCTCGGCATCGAAGGCGTGCGCGACAGAAAGTGGTTCGAAAGGCTGGCCAAGCGTGTGGCTGCGGCCAAGGGCGTGCTCGGCGTCGTCACCTATATGGTGCCGGATCTCGAAGAGCTTCTCGACAAGGTGTTCGCCGAGGCGAACAGGCACGGGCTCGATCTCGATTTCCACGCCGACGAGACCGACGACATCGCGGCGATATCGCTGAAGAAGATCGCCGAGGCGGCACTGTGGAACGGTTTTGAGGGCAACATGCTGGTGGGACATTGCTGCTCGCTGGCGCGCCAGCCGGACCTCGACGTGCTCGATACACTCGACAAGGTGGCCAAGGCGCGGCTGGCGGTGGTGTCGCTGCCAATGTGCAATCTCTATCTGCAGGACCGGCGTGCCGACCAGACCACGCCACGCTGGCGCGGCGTGACGCTGCTGCATGAGATGAAGGCGAGGGGCATCCCGGTCGCGGTCGCCTCCGACAACACCCGCGATCCGTTCTATGCCTATGGCGATCTCGACATGCTGGAGGTCTACCGCATGGCGACGCGCATCCTGCATTTCGACCATCCGGTCGGCGACTGGCCGCAGACGGTGGCGGCGACGCCGGCCAAGGTGATGCGGCTCGACGGTGTCGGGACACTGACAGCCGGTGGCAGCGCCGATTTCATCGTCTTCAAAGGGCGGAGCTGGACGGAATTGCTGTCGCGGCCCGAATCGGATCGCATCGTCGTGCGCGACGGCCGAGCGATCGACAGGCAATTGCCCGATTATGCCGAGCTCGACGAACTGATGGTGGAATGATGGATGTTTCGGCGCTCAAACGCGATCTCGACGGGATAAAGCTCGACGACAATCCGGCCATCGTCCAGCAGAAGAGCCGCGACTTCTACTGGTACAGCCCGGTGCTGAAGCAGCAGCTCGACCACGTCACCGGCGACCTGATCGTGACACCGAAGACCGAGGCCGAACTGATCCGTGTGCTCGCCGCTTGCCACCGTCATGGCGTTCCGGTGACGCCGCGCGGCAGCGGCACCGGCAATTACGGCCAGGCGATGCCGCTATCGGGCGGCGTGGTTTTGAACCTTGCCGAGATGAACGAGATCAAGGCCATAGCGCCGGGCCGCGTCGTCACCGGGCCGGGCGCGATCCTCGCCGACATCGACAGAGCGACGCGCGCGCATTCCGGGCAGGAACTGCGGCTGTCGCCGTCGACCTACAACACCGCCTCGATCGGCGGCTTCATCGCCGGCGGCTCGGGCGGCGTTGGCTCGATCAATTTCGGCGGTCTGCGTGATTTCGGCAATGTGCTGCGGCTGCGCGTCGTCACCATGGAAACCGAACCGAAGGCGCTCGAACTCACCGGCGAGGATTTGCACAAAGTCACCCACGCCTATGGCACCAACGGCATCATCACCGAGGTCGAGATGCCGCTGACTGCAGCCTATGAATGGATCGACGTGATCGTCGGCTTCGACGCTTTCATGCCGGCAGCCCGCTACGGCAATGCGCTGGCACGCCAGGACGGCATCCTGACCAAGCTGATCACGCCGATCGCCGCGCCCGTGCCGCAGCTCTATTTCAAGCGCCACCAGAAGTTCTTCCGGGACGGGCAAAGCATCTGCGTCGTCATGGTTGCCCGGCATGGGCTAGACGCGTTCCTCGCCTTCACCCGCCGCGCCGGCGGCGAAGTCATCTTCAATGCGGCGACGGCAACGGACGAAGAGAAAAAGGGCCTGCCGCCGGGCTTCGAACTGGCGTGGAACCACACCACGCTCAGGGCACTGCGGGTCGATCCCGCGATCACCTATCTGCAATCGCTCTATCCGTTTCCCAACCAGCTGGCGCTGGTGGAGAAGATGGACGCGATGTTTCCGAACGAGGTCTTTTCGCATCTCGAATTCGTGCGCCTCGACGGCAACATCACCTGCTTCGGCCTGCCGCTGGTGAAATTCACCACCGAGGCGCGGCTCAACGAAATCATCCGGCTGCATGAGGAGAATGGCTGCCCGATCTTCAACCCGCACCGCTACACGCTGGAAGAGGGCGGCATGAAGCAGACGGATGAAATCCAGCTCGCCTTCAAGCGCGAGACCGATCCGCAAGGCCTGCTCAATCCCGGCAAGATGATCGCCTGGGAAAATCCGGATTACGACTATCGCTCGGGCCGGACTTTTTTGTTCAAGGGTTTGCAGAAAGCAGAATGAGCAGAGGTTTGAGCTTGAGCACCCCCCTCTGTCCTGCCGGCACAGGCCCTACGCTGCCGCTTCGGGCGTTCGTCGTTTGGAAAGCCAAGCAATTGGCTTCCCATCGGCTTCGCCGACCACTTCTCACCCCCCGCAAGGGGGGAGATTGGCAGCCTGAACGCCGCAGCCAATCTGACACGCTGACAATTAGTGAAAGCGATGCGGCAGTCCGATCTCCCCCCTTGAGGGGGAGATGCCCGGCAGGGCAGAGGGGGGTGCCTCGCGCCGACCCCGGCAATTTCCCATGAAAGTCCTCGTCCTTTACGCACACCCGGTGGAGACCAGCTTCAATGCCAGCCTGCACCGCACGATCGTCGAGCGGCTGACGACCGCCGGCCATGAGGTCGACGATTGCGATCTCTATGCCGAGGATTTCGACCCCAGGCTGACGCGCGGGGAGAGGCTGGATTATCATAACCAACGCAGCCCTGCGGACCCGGCCGCGCCCCATGTCGAGCGTTTGCTGCGGGCTGAGGCGCTGGTGCTGTCATATCCCGTCTGGAACTACGGTTTTCCGGCCATCCTGAAGGGTTATTTCGATCGCGTGTTTCTGCCCGGCGTGTCGTTCAAATTGGCCGACGGCAAGGCGCAGCCGTCGCTCCACAACATCCGCAAGCTGACCGCCGTCACCACCTATGGCGGCAGCCGCTTCCGCGCCATGCTGATGGGCGATCCGCCACGCAGATTGGTCAAGCGGATGCTGCGCGCGACGATCAGGCCCGGCGCCTCGGTGTCCTACCTCGCTCATTATTCGATGAACCTGTCGACCGACGAGACGCGGGCAGCCTTCATGGCCAAGGTCGCGGCCGGGATGGATGAATTCTGATGCGCGTGCTGGTGGTCTATTGCCATCCGGTGCCCGAAAGCTTTTGCGCCGCCATCAGAGATGCCGCCGTCGATGTGCTGAAGGCACGCGGCTGGGAGGTGCGGCTGCTCGACCTCTATGCGGAGGAATTCGATCCGGTGATGGGCTGTGAAGAGCGACGCGCCTACAATGAGCGGGCGCCGGAGGATCCGGCCCTAAAACCGCATTTCGAGCATCTCGCCTGGGCTGAGGCGATCCTGTTCATCTATCCGACCTGGTGGTACGGGCTGCCGGCCATGCTGAAGGGCTGGCTCGACCGGGTCTGGGCGACCGATGTCGCCTTCAAGCTGGGCAAGGGGCGCATCACGTCGCTGATGACACATGTCACCAGGGTCGGCGTCATCACCACCTGCGGCGCGCCGACCTGGTGGAGCGTCGTCGTCGGCCAGCCCGGCCGCAAGACCTTGCTGCGCGGTATGCGCGCGCTGTGCGCCCGCCGCTGCCGGACGTTTTTCCTGGCGCACTACCTGATGGACGCCTCGACGCCAAGGACGAGGGCGGCGTTTCTGGTGAAGGTGCGGGCGAAGCTGGAGCGGTTTTGAGCTTCTTCACCCTCTCCCTTGTGGGGAGGGTCGCGCAGCAAATGCCGCAAGGCGGCTTTTGCGAAGCGGGGTGGGGGGTCTCGTAGGGCGCACCCCCACCCCGTCTAGCAATCGCCGCTTCGCTCCGACTGCGAGCCGACCCTCCCCACAAGGGGGAGGGTAAAAAGGTGCTACATCCTCGTCCGTTCCGCCTTGGGATCGTACATCGGCTTCAGCGATGCTTCCGCCGCAAAACGCTCGCCGGCGATCTCGATCTCGTAGGACGAGGCCAGCACATCCGCCTCGCTCTCGCCCTGGCAGGGCACATAGCCCAGTCCGATCGCGCCGCCGAGATGGTGGCCGTAATTCCCCGATGTGATCGGGCCGACGATCTTGCCGTCGCGCAGGATCGCCTCGTTGTGGAAGAGCAGGGGTTCAGGGTCTTTCAAACGGAACTGCGCCAGCCGGCGCGACAGGCCGGCTTCTTTTCTCTTCAGCACCGCATCGCGGCCGATGAACTCGCCCTTGGCGGTTTTGACCGCAAAGCCGAGGCCGGCCTCCAGCACATTGTCCTCGTCGGTGATGTCATGGCCGAAATGCCGAAACGCCTTTTCGATGCGACAGGAATCCAGCGTATGCAGTCCGCAAAGTTTCAGGCCGACATCCGCCCCCGCTTCATCGATCGCCTCGAAGACATGGGCCGCCTGGTCGGTCGAAACATAAAGTTCCCAGCCGAGTTCGCCGACATAGGTGACGCGGTGGGCACGGGCGAGGCCCATGCCGATCTCGATCTCCTGGAAGGTGCCGAACGGATTCTTGTCGTTGGAAAAATCATTAGGGCTGACCTTCTGCATCAGTTTTCGCGCATCCGGACCCATCAGGCAGAGCACCGCCTCAGCTGCTGTGACATCCGTGATGACGACGAATTCGTCGCCGACATGCCGGCGCAGCCAGGCGAGATCGCGCTGCAGCGTCGCGCCCGGCACGACGAGGAAGTAGGCGGTCTCAGATAGCCGCGACACCGTCAGGTCGCTTTCGATACCGCCGCGCTGGTTGAGCATCTGGGTGTAGACGATCTTGCCCGGCGCCACGTCCATATCGTTGGCGCACAGCCTTTGCAGGAGGGCACAGGCGTCGCGGCCTTCGACACGGATCTTGCCGAACGAGGTCATGTCGAACAGGCCGACCTTGTTGCGGACCGCCAGGTGCTCCTCGCGCTGGTTGTCGAACCAGTTCTGCCGCTTCCAGGAATAGCGGTATTCGCGCTCCTGTCCCTCGCGGGCGAACCAGTTTGCGCGCTCCCAGCCGGCGACTTCGCCGAACACGGCGCCGCGCGCCTTCAGATGCTCGTGCAAAGGCGAGCGCCTGACATTCCTGGACGTTGCCATCTGCCGGTAGGGGAAGTGATCCGCATAGAGCAGGCCGAGTGTTTCGGAGACACGCTCCTTGAGATACCTACGGTTCTTCTGGAATGGCTGGGCGCGGCGGATGTCGACTTCCCAGAGGTCGAAGGGCGCTTCGCCGTCATTGATCCACTGCGCCAGCGCCATGCCGGCGCCGCCGGACGAGACGATGCCGATGGAATTGTAGCCGGTCGCCATCCAGTAGCCACGGAGTTCCGGGGCCTCGCCGAGATAGTAGCGGTCGTCGGGGGTAAAGCTTTCGGGGCCGTTGAAGAAGGTGTGAATGCCGGCGGTTGCCAGCATCGGCATGCGGTTGACGCCCATTTCGAGGATCGGCTCGAAATGCTCCATGTCCTCCGGCAACTGGTCGAAGCAGAAATCCTCGCTTATGCCGTCCATCCCCCAGGGCTTGGCCACCGGCTCGAAGGCGCCGAGCATCATCTTGCCGGCGTCTTCCTTGTAGTAGGCGCATTCATCGGGAACGCGCAGCACCGGTAGACGACCGAGCCCGGGGATCGGCTCGGTGACGAGATAAAAATGTTCGCAGGCATGCAGCGGGATGGTGACGCCGTTCTGGGCCCCGAGCTCGCGCGCCCACATGCCGGCGCAGTTGACGACGATGTCGGCCTCGATCGTTCCCTGATCCTCGCCTTGCGCCCACGACACACCGGTGACGCGACCGGCCTTGGTGTGGACCTTGGTGACCTTCACATTCTCGACGATGGCGGCGCCACGCTGGCGGGCGCCCTTGGCCAGCGCCATGGCGATGTTGGCGGGATCGCACTGGCCGTCGAGCGGCAGATGCACGGCGCCGACCACATCGGACACGTTGAGATGCGGGTACATCTCCTTGACTTCACCAGGCGAAATCTCGCGCACATCGACATCGAAGGCGCGGGCGAGCGAGGCCTGCCGGTAAATCTCGTGCTTGCGCTCCTCAGTCAGCGCCACGGTGATCGAGCCGACCTGGCGCATGCCGGTGCCGACTTCGGTTTCGGCCTCCAGCTTGACGTAGAGGTCGGCCGAATATTTCGCCAGCCGCGTCATGTTCTGCGAGCCGCGCAGCTGGCCGATCAGGCCGGCGGCGTGCCAGGTCGTGCCCGAGGTCAGCTGCTTGCGTTCCAGCAGCACGATGTCGGTCCAGCCGAGCTTGGCCAGGTGGTAGGCGACCGAACAGCCGGAGACACCGCCGCCGATAATAACCGCGCGGGCCTTGGTGGGAATGCTTCTGGTCATGCGGCCTCGCGGCGATAGCCGGATGCGAAGCGGCGCAGGCGTTTTGCGGCTTCCTGAAGCACCGGTTCCGGTTGGCAGAGGCTGATGCGGATGTGGCCGGCAGCGGCCTTGCCGAAGCTGGAACCCGGCATGACGCCGACACTCTCCTGGTCGAGAAAGGCCCAGGCGAATTTCTCGTCGTCGGGCTCGACGGCGGAGATGTCGAGCATGACATACATGCCGCCCTCCGAGCCGTGCACGCTGACATTGTTCATGCCGCGCACGGCGTCGAGCAGGACGGTGCGGCGCGCCGCATAGCGTTCGGCGATCTCTTTCACGCCATAGCGGTTCTCCAGCGCCTCGGCGCAGGCGATCGAGATGAAGGCCGGCAGGCCGTAGGTCGTCACCAGATTGAGATTGGTCAACAGCGTGATCATCTGCGCCGGGCCAGTCAGCCAGCCCATGCGCCAGCCGGTCATGCCATGGCTCTTGGACATCGAATTGATGACCAGCGTGCGCTCCGCCATGCCGGGCAGGCCGCGCGGCGAGATGTGCTCGCCGCCACCTAGCGTCCAGTAGACCTCGTCCGACAGCAGCCAAAGATCGTGCTCGCGGCAGATCTCGGCCAGCTCTTCCAGACGCTCACGCGAATAGACGGCGCCGGTCGGGTTGTTCGGCGTGTTGATCAAAATGGCGCGCGTGTTGGGCTTGAGCGCAGCGCGGATCATCTCGGCGTGCGGCTGGAAACCGTCTTCGGCCGGCGTCTCGACGACGGTGAAGCTGGCGCCGGCGGCGCTGAACGTGTTGGGATAAGTCGCGTAGTAGGGCGCCACCACGATGGCGTGGTCGCCCTGGTCGAGAACGGCCTGCACGGCAGCGTAAAGGGCGGCCTGGCCGCCCGGCGTGGCGATGACTTGGTCAGGCGCCGTCTCGACCCCGGTGCAAGCGGTCGAGGCCGCCGCCATCGCCCTGCGCAGGCGCGGAACGCCGGGAAGCGGGGTGTAGTGATGGTTGCTGCCGCGAACCGCCGTCACGCAGGCTTCGATCGTCTGGCTCGGCGTATCGAAATCATGGTCGCCGACCGACAGCATGATGATGTCCTGGCCGGCCTCCTTGCGGGCCCAGGCCTCGGTGTGGACCTCCCAGCCATCTTTGCCCGAAGGCACGATGCCGGAAATGCGCGATGACGGTCTGGGCATCAGGATACTCCCGAGATTTCGCGGCCGGCCTGTTCGAGCTGGTCGCGCAAGGCAGCGATGTGGGCCGGGCCGACTTCGCAGCATCCGCCGACGATGGTGGCGCCGGCGGCGACCCAGCCGAGCGCCTGGTCGGCATAGGCATCCGGATCAAGGTCGTGGCGGGCGTGCAGCACTTCGACCGTTCCGCCATGCTTGAGCGCTTCGACAGAGGTGAAGCCGTTGGCATAGGCGCCGACCGGGCCGCCGAGAGCAATCAATTCGGGCAGTGCCGCGGCGATCGCTTCTGGCCGGCAGCAATTCACCAGGCGCGCTGCAACCGTCAGGCCGTCGAGGGCGTCCGCCGCTGCCGCTATTGTTTCGCCGCTGCGCAGCCGCGGCGCGCCGTGATCGGCGAGCGTCCAAGACACCCAGACAGGTTTGCCGCTTTCCGACGCAGCGGTAACGGCCGCACGGCCTTCCTCGGCTGAGGCCATGGTCTCGCACAGGAACAGGTCGACGCCATCGGCCTGCTCGGCGACGATGCGGCGATAGATGTCCAGCGTCTCCTCGAACGATATGGTCAGCGCCGGCGCATAGCTGCCGAACAGCGGTGACAGGCAGCCGGCGATCGCTGCATCGCCTGCCTCGTCGCGTGCCTGTCTTGCCAATTCGATGCCGCGCTTCTGCAAGGGCTTGAAGAGGTCTTCTGCTCCTTCCCGCGCGAGCCGCTCCGGCGTTGCCGAATAGGTGTTGATAGTGATGACGCGAGCGCCGGCCCGGATGAATTCGGCATGCAGGTCACGCACCAGATCCGGCTCGTCGATCAGCACCCTGGCCGACCAGAGCGGCGTCGGCTCGGAGCTGCTGCGGCGGACCAGTTCCTGGCCCATGCCGCCATCGGTGAGAATGACTTTCTTCATGCTCTCAGTCTTTCGTTTTTCGGATCCCACAGCGGCTCGTCTTTCTGCACGACCGCCCTGAAACGATCGCCAAAAATTTCAATCTCGATCGCGGTATCGGGTTCAGCCAGGTCGGCGCGCAGCATGCCGAGCGCGATCGATTTGTCGATGCGATGCCCCCATCCGCCGGACGTCGTCTCGCCAACGATCTTGCCGTCATGCCAGAGCGTCGACACGGACGGCGCGTCGCAATCGCCGGGGTTTTCGACCACCAGCGTGACGAAGCGCTTCTTTACGCCTTGCTGCTTTTCGTTCTGCAGGGCTGCCTTGCCGCGGAAGTCGGGCTTGTCCCATTTTACGAAGCGCTCGAGCCCGCCCTGCAGGACCGTATAGTCGGTCGACAGGTCGCCCTTCCAGGTCCGGTAGCCCTTTTCGAGGCGCAGCGAATCCAGCGCATACATGCCGAACGGTTTCAGACCGTGTTTTTGTCCCGCCGCCCAGATGGCGTCGAAGATGGCGGCGGTGTCTCCCACCTTGGTGTGGATTTCCCAGCCGAGTTCGCCGGCGAAGGATACCCGCACCAGCTTCGCCCAGCGGCCGGCGATGGTGGTTTCCTGATGCGTCAGCCAGGGCAGCGAGAGATCCGCGCCACAGACTTCGGCCAGGATCTTGCGCGAATTGGGACCGGCGAGAATTTGCGTCGAATAGTCTTCGGTCCTGTCGGTGAGGGTGAAAGCTGCGTCTTTCGGCAGGCGCGACTTCAGCCATTCGAAATCGTGCCACTGCGCTACCGCCGCGGTGATCAGCGTCATCTGCTCTTCGGCATGGCGCACCACCGACATCTCGGTGACGATGCGGCCCTTGTCGTCGGCGAAATAGGCGAGGCCGATGCGGCCCGGCTTGGGCACCAGGCCGGTGACCTGCAGCGCCAGCCATTCGGCTGCGCCAGGACCTTCGAGGTTGAAGCGCGAGAAGCCGGGCAGGTCGAGAATGCAGGCGGCGTCGCGCACCGCCAAGCATTCTTCGCGCACGCGGTGCTGCCACGGCCCGTCGCGGCGGAAGGTGAGTGTTGCTTCTTCCGACGTGTCGTCACCGGGTTGCGCATACCAGGTGGCACGCTCCCAGCCATTATAGGCGTCGAACTGGGCGCCGAGCGCCTTGATGCGATCGTGGATCGGCGACAGCTTGCGGTCGCGCCCGGCCGGCCAGGCATGGCGCGGGAACTGGATGGCGTATTCGTTGCCGTAGATCTCCATGCCCTTGGCGACGCTATAGTCGGGGGCGGCCGCAAAGCTGGTGAAACGGCGCGGATCGCAAGACCACATGTCCCATTCGGTCTGGCCCTGCGTAACCCATTCGGCCAGCACCTTGCCGGCGCCGCCGCCCTGGGCGATGCCGAAGGTGAAGACACAGGCCTCGAACGCGTTGGGAACGCCGGGCATCGGACCGATCAGCGGATTGCCGTCCGGCGCGTAAGGGATCGGCCCGTTGATCACCTTGGACAGGCCGGCAGTGCCCAGGATCGGCACGCGGGCGACGGCATCGGCAAGGTAGTGCTCGAGACGGTCGAGATCGTCGGGGAATAGCTGGAAGGAAAAATCCTCCGGCATCGGGTCGTTGTGGGTCGCCCAATGCGCGCGGCAATTGCGCTCATAGGGGCCGAGATTCATGCCGTTCTTTTCCTGGCGCAGATAGTAGGAGGTGTCGACGTCGCGCAGCAGCGGCAGTTTCTTGCCCTGCTCCTTCGACCAGGCCACCAGTTCGGGGATTTCCTCGAACAAGATGTACTGATGGCTCATCACCATCATCGGGACGTCGCGGCCGAACATTTTGCCGACTTCCGCGGCTCGGTAGCCGGCGGCGTTGACGACGATCTCGCAGCGGATTTCGCCTTGCGGGGTGACAACCACCCATCCGTCGTTCTCACGGCGCACGCCCGTGGTCGGGCAGAAGCGGATGATCTTTGCCCCCATGTCGCGCGCACCCTTGGCAAGTGCCTGCGTCAGCTGCGCGGGGTCGATGTCGCCGTCGTTTGGATCATAGAGCGCGCCTTTCAATTCATGCGTCTCGATGAAGGGATAGCGGCGCTTGATCTCATCAGGGCCGACAATGTCGATGTCCATGCCCTGGTAGCGGCCCATGCCCTTGGCGCGCTGGAACTCCTGCATGCGCTCCTTGGTGTGGGCGAGCCGCAGCGAGCCGGTAATGTGGTAGTTCATGGGATAGTCGACGGCATCAGCCAAGCCGCGATAGAGCTCGGTCGAATAGCGCTGCATGTTCATCAGCGACCAGGACGACGAGAAGGTCGGCACATTGCCGGCGGCATGCCAGGTCGAGCCCGATGTCAGCTCGTTCTTTTCCAAAAGCACGCAATCGGTCCAGCCCGCCTTGCAAAGGTGGTAGAGCGAGGAGGTGCCGACGACACCGCCTCCGATGATCACCACGCGTGCCGTGGTCGGCAAACCGGCCATATTAGAAACCCCTCGTTCAGTAGACAGGCGGCGAAACCACCCAGATGACCACGGCCGGCTCGCTGCCGGGATTGCGCCAGCGGTATGGCTTGCGCTCGAAGCGGAAGGAATCGCCTTCGACAAGACGGTGCCAGACGCCGGCGATCTCGATCTCGAAAATGCCAGAGGCGATGTAGCCGGCTTCCTCGGTCGGCCGCAGCTGCTCGCTCTTCATCTCGGCGCCCGGCGCGAAGATCGAACGCACCATCTCGAAACTACCGCCGAGATCGGGCGACAGAAGCTCCTCCACCAGGCCAGATTCGCTTGTGCCAAGCGTGCGCCGGCTGCCGGCGCGCACGACAACGCCGCGCTCCTTTTCGATCGGCACGTCGTGGCTGAAGAACAGGCTGAGCGGCACGCCGAACAGGTCTGCGAAGGCCCTGAGGTCGCCAAGTGAAGGGATAGACAGGCCGCGCTCGACCTGGCTGACCCAGCCGACAGAGCGGCCAAGCTTCAGCGCGATCTCAGCCAGCGTCAGCCCGCGCGCCTTGCGCAGCGCACGGATGTCGCTCGCCAGCAGGCGCTCGTCAGGTCCCTGCAATGTTTTGGAAATAGCTGGGGCCAAAACGCTCACTTGATGAAAATCTGGAAATGAATTTCATGAGAGCTCATGTCCGTGAAAAAATCAAGCGGATTTTCATGGGCACACAAGATTTGCTTGCGCCATTTTGGCGGTTCATGCAAAGGCTCTGGCACGAGCGGCGGGTGTGGGAATGCGGGTCGGCGACCAAGGATTGAAATCTGCGCAAGGTCTTCTCCGATAGCCGGTTCGGCTTTCGAAGTGTGCGCAAAGGGACGGCCCATGCTGGAAAAAAACGGCCTGGCAGCGCATAACGCGGCTGTTGTCGACGAGGCGATCATCTCGCGCCGTTCAGTGCGCGCCTTCCTGCCCGACATGGTCGATGACGAGACGATCCGAGCCATTCTTGGCGTCGCCGCGCGCGCGCCTTCGGGCACCAATATGCAGCCCTGGCGGGTCTATGTCGTCAAGGGCGAGGTCAAGCAGCAGATCACCGATGCCATCCTGAATTCCGGTATCCGCGCCGAAAAGGCCGATTGGGACGAGTATCGCTATTACCCCACCCAGTTCTTCGAGCCGTATCTCACCCGCCGCCGCGCCAACGGTTTCGGGCTCTACGGGGCACTCGGCATCGGTCGCCGCGAGGTCGACAAGATGCGCGCCCAGCACGACCGCAACTTCGTCTTCTTCGACGCGCCGGTCGGCATGATCTTCACCATAGACCGGCGGCTGAACCAAGGCTCGTGGATCGACTACGGAATGTTCCTGCAGAACATCATGGTGGCGGCGCGAGGCAGGGGCCTGCACACCTGCCCGCAGGCCGCCTTCGCGCCCTATCACCGGCAGATCCGGCCGGTGCTCAACATTCCCGACGAGGAGATCGTCGTCTGCGGCATGGCGCTAGGCCTCGAGGACACCTCCAAGCCCGAAAACGACTTCCGCACCGACCGCGTGCCGCTGGAAGAGTGGGTGACGTTCAGCGAATAGGGCTCGGCTAACGGCGCCTTATTCCACGTTCATCTGCGCGCCATGGCCGCTGACATGGGCGCCGTCCTGCGGTGTCAGTCTGAGATAGGCGATCAGCGCGCAGAGCGTGATGACGCCCTCGACCACGAACAGGATGCGGAAGTCGTTGGTCACCGCCGGCCCGCCGCCAGCCAGGAACGACAACAGCGCCGCCGCCAGGCCGACGCTGATCGCTACCCCCAACTGCCACAGTATGTAGTAGAGTGCGCTGAAGCGGGCGAGCTGGTCGGGCGCGATGTCGGAATAGGCGAGATTGCCGGTCGAAGCCCACTGCGCCGAGCGCAGAACGCCGAAGGCAAAGATATAGACGAGCACGATCCAGACCGGCGTTGTCGCCTCAATCAAGGCGAAGCCCGCTACCATGGCAGCAACGATCGGCGTGTTGACGACCAGCACGCGGCGAAAGCCGAAACGGTTGAGCAGGCGCGGCATGAAGACACGCATGATCAGCGAGCCGATTGCGGCGACGAAAGTCAGCGATCCCGCCTGCACGGCGCTCATGCCGAAGCCGAGCTGGAACATCAGCGGCAAAAGGAAAACGACCGAGCTCAGGCCGATCGTGTCCAGCCCACCACCGGTGAGGAATGAGATGCGAAAGGTGCGGATGCGCAGGAGTTTCAGGTCAAGCAAGGGGTTGCGGGCGCGCAGGCAGTAGAAGGAGGCAAGCGTCAGGATGACGATCGCCAGCGTCAGCTCGGCCGCGACCATGCTGCCGGCGGCGTCTTTGGCCGCAAGCGAATCCATGCCGAAGACCAGCAGGACCATGCCGCTGCCGACCAGCAGGAAGCCCGGGAAATCGAACGGCGTGCGCACCGGTTTGGTAACGGCCGGAAACAGCGACGCGGCAAGAACGGCCGCGGCCAGCGCGAACGGCACGTTGATGAAGAAGATCCAGCGCCAGGAAATGTAGGTCGTCAGCGCGCCGCCGACCAGCGGGCCGACCAGCGGTCCGGACTGGCCGGCCAGCGAAATATACATGTTGATCTTCAGCGTGCGGCTGCGCGGGAAGGTCGACAGGATGACGACCTGGCCGAGCGTCCCCATCAAGGCGCCGCCGAAGCCTTGCAGCGCGCGGGCGCCGACCAGCGTCCAGATGTCGTTGGACAATCCGCACAGCGCCGATGACGCGGCGAACACCAGCAAGGCGAAGCAGTAAACGTTGCGCGGGCCGAAGCGGTCGGCGGCCCAGCCGCCGAGCGGCATCGAGATGATCAGGCTGGCGACATAGACGGTGATCAACAGGCCGAGCTGGCTCGGCGGCCGGCCGAGGCTGTCGCTGATGCCGGGCAGGGCGGTGACCACGACATTCTGGTCGAGGCTGGTCATGAACACACCGCAGGCGACCGTCAGCGGCAGCAGGAGCAAGGCTCTGGCCGACACATCGGCGCGATCCGTGGCGCCGGCGGATAGTTCTGCGGTCATGGGGATGTTCGAACCAAACGACGATGCCGACTCTGAGACGGGAGCTTTTTGATCCCCTGGGCCGGTTGGGCCACGTTCCCCACCATGGGCTTCCATTGGAGCATTCTCTAGCGGCAGAACCGGCTGGCCTTGAGGCCAGAACGGCTGTCGGCCCTACTGAACCTCGTAGCCGACCTCCTCGCTGGCATGGCAGAGCGCCTTCCAGAACGAGCGGGCGAAGGAGCGGAAGACATAGATGTCGAACTGGTCGGTGCCGGTGCGCTGGATCTGCGCAAAGACGTCGTGATGGGTGGTCGAACGGCCGGAGCCGATCGGGAAGGCGGGCAGCGCAAAGTCGATGGCGAAGAATTTCGCCAGCACCCATTCGGCCTTAGGGCCGGCGATGCGGATAGCGGTGCGGCCATGCGACAGGTCGGTGATCGTGCCGATTGCCGGGGTTACGTCCCCGGCAAAACGCGTCGCCAGGCCCTCGGCATCGTCGACGGCGGTGAATTTTCCAGGCGCGAAACCGAACGCGGCCTTGCCGTCCTTGGCAACGCCGCCGCCGGCGCCATCGGGCAAATCTAGGCCGGTGACCTTGCGGATCGCTTCGATCAGCTGCTTTTCCGCGCCCGGCCATGCGGCCAGCTGCAGAATCGAGCCTGGCCTGATTTCGGTCAGAATGACATCGACGCCATGCTCGAAGTTGCCGTGCGAACCCGGATGGAACACCGGCTCGAGCGGCGAGAGCCGCTCGGGTGGCTGGCGTTCACGTGATTGGCGCTCAGCCATGCATGCGGCTCCCGTCCGGGTCGTAGAAATGGTTGGAGACGATTTCGACCGGCCCGAACCGCTTGCGCAGCGGATCGGAGACGAATGCCCGGGTGCCATGGCGCGCCTTGCCGCCCTCGACCAAAGCCAGCGCGATGTGCTTGCCCAGCGCCGGCGAGTAGCAGCAGGCGGTGATATGGCCGATGGAGTCGTGCGGATTGGCTTCGTCCAGTTCCTCGACGAGGTGGGCTCCGCCATTGAACGGCCGATTGTCGAGCGAGACCAGACCGACCAGCTGCAGCCGCTCGGGCGCGATCAGGCCTTCGCGGTCCATCATCGCCGAGCCGATGAACGGCTTCTTCTTCGACAGCATCCAGTCGAGATGCAGGTCGCGCGCCGTGGTGCGGCCGTCGATCTCCGCGCCGGTGACATGGCCCTTTTCGATGCGCATCGTGCCCAACGCCTCCAGCCCGTAGGTGACCAGGCCGAACGGCTTGCCGGCTTCGATAAGGGCTTCCCAGACATGGGTGCCGTAGCCGGCGCCGCAATAGACCTCGAAGGCCATTTCTCCGGAGAAGGACAGCCGGCAAATCATCACCGGCACGCCTGATATCTCGCCGCGCACGATGCCCATGAAGGGCAGGGCTGTGTTGTCGACCCCAGTGCCGGTGACACAGGCGGCGAGGATGGCCCGCGCCTTCGGCCCGCCGATGGCCGCGCCCGCCCATTCGTCGGTTGCCGAGGTGACATGCACTTTGAGTTCCGGCCAGATGACGTCGAGGAAATATTCCAGATGCTGCATCACCTTGCCGGCGTTGGCCGTGGTGGTCGTCATCAGGAAATCCTGTTCGCCAAGCCGCCATGTGGTGCCGTCGTCGAAGGCCAGCCCATCCTCGCGCAGCATCAGGCCGTAGCGGGCCTTGCCGACGGGGAGGGTAGAAAACATGTTGGTGTAGACGCGGTCGAGGAATTCACCGGCATCCGGTCCCTGCACGGCGATCTTGCCCAGCGTCGAGACGTCGACAATGCCGGCACTTTCGCGCGTCGCCCTGGCTTCACGGACATAGGCCTGCTCGACCGTCTCGCCGGCAAGGCCGTAGATCATTGGTCGATACCAGAGGCCAGCGGAATACATCGTCGCGCCATTGGCGAGGTGCCAGTCATGCATCGGCGTCAGCCGCTCGGGTTTCAGATCGCCGAAGCGCTCGGCCGCGAGCGAGCCGATGGAGACCGCCGAATAGGGCGGGCGGAAGCGGGTCGTGCCGACTTCGGGGATCGGTTTGCCCAGCGCCTCGGCCATGATGGCGAGACCCGGCACGTTGGAATTCTTGCCCTGGTCCGTCGCCATGCCGAGCGTGGTGTAGCGCTTCAGGTGCTCGACCGAGACGAAGCCTTCGCGATGCGCCAGCCGCACGTCCTCGGCGGTGACATCATGCTGGAAGTCGACGAAGCTTTTGCCTTTCGCCTTGATCTCGAACACCGGGGCCGGATCTGGGTTTCCCGGGGCTGCTTCGACATCCGGCAAGGCTGCCGGCCCAGCCGCTCCGCCCGCTGCGGACAGGCCGGCTGCGCGGCCCTCAGTGATCGCTTCGATGGTCGAGAAGCTGCCGTTGAAAGCACCCGCACCAATCCATTGCTGATTTGGCCAGCGCTGTTGCGTTTGCTTTGGCGGCAGGAAGGCCTGGCGGGCAGGATTCCACTCGGCTCTCGCGCCAGCCTGGCTGGCGAGGTGGATGGTCGGCGACCAGCTGCCCGACATCAGCAGGCTATCGGCGTGGATGCTGCGGGCGTCACCGCTGAGCGTGCCCGAGGTCATGTCGAAGCGCTGCACCTTGAGGCCGGAGAGCGCCTTGCCGCCCTCGGTGGCGACTACGGCATGGCCGGAGAGGATTTCGGCTTCGGCCTCGGTGGCGAGACTGCGCATCTCGGCCGACAGTTCGGGGCGCACGTCGATGATGGCGACAATAGCCGCGCCGGCCTTCCTCAGCGCCAGCGCCGAGCGATAGGCGCTGTCATTGTTGGTGAACAGCGCGATCCTGTCGCCGGGCAGCACGCCATAATCACTAACATAGCGCTCGGCGGCATGCGCCAGCATGACGCCCGGCCGGTCGTTGCCGGGGAACACAAGCGGCCGCTCGAATGAGCCGGTGGCCAGCACCACCGTTTTGGCGCGGATCGCCCAGTAGCGATGGCGAGGCTCGCCCTTGCCGGGCGTCTCCTTATGGTCGGTGACGCGCTCGAGTGCAGCCAGCGTGTTGCCGTCGTAATAGCCCCACACTGTGGTGCGCGGCAGCAGGCGGACCGTGTCATGGCCTTCGAGCTGGCTGACGGCGCGCGCCGCCCAGTCGGCGGCCGGCGCGCCGTCGATGGCCTCGCCGGACCAGTTGGCCGAGCCGCCGAAACGCGGCTCGAGTTCGGCCAGGATGACGCGCGCGCCCTGGTCGGCAGCGGCCTTGGCGGCTGACAGGCCGGCCGGGCCGGAGCCGACCACCAGCACGTCGCAAAACGCGTTCATGCGCTCGTAGCGCGAGGTGTCGGCGGCAATACCGGCGCGGCCCAGGCCGGCGGCGCGGCGGATGAAATGCTCGCAGAACATCCAGAAGCGGGTGCCTTTCAAGGGGCCGAAGACAGGGCCCATGAAGGTCTTGTAGTAGAAGCCGGCGGCCAGGATCTTGCCGCCGAACTGGTTGACGGCGTTGATGTCCCAGGCGAGCGAGGGAAAGCGGTTCTGGCTGACGGCCACCAGCCCGTCATAGATCTCGACCATGGTTGCGGCGATGTTGGGCTCGCGCACTTCGCCGCGCAGCACCGTGACCAGCGCGTTCGGCTCCTCGACGCCGGCCGAGAGCAGGCCGCGCGGGCGGTGGTATTTGAATGAGCGGCCGAAAAGCGTCACGCCGTTGGCAAGCAGTGCCGAGGCCAGCGTGTCGCCGGCATGGCCGGTGTAGGGCGTGCCGTCGAAGGTGAAGCGGATGGTGCGCATGCGGTCGACGCGGCCGCCGGTCTCGGTGCGGCGCGGGCTCACGACTTCCCTCCGGCCTTGTGCCAGGCACCGGCATTGTGGTCGCCGCGGGCGAAACCGGTGCTGGAAATCTCATGTGTGACCGTGTTGCGCACCATCCTCAGATGGGTGCGGCAGCCGCCGGAATGCTGCCAGACCTCATTGTGGTCGCCGGCCGGGTTCAGCCGGTCGTAGACATAGGCGTTCCAGGCGTCGAGGTCCTGCGAGGCGGGCTGCGGGCGCTCGCGGTTGCCGTCGCCTTGATAGGTGAACTCGATGACGTCGCGCGGGCCGCAATAGGGACAAGTGATAAGCATTTGTTTGAACCCTAATGCAGCCGGGGCGTCGCGCCCTGGCCCTTGTCGTCGATCACCAGGCCGCGATAAAAACGGTCGAGCGTGAACGGCGCGTTGAACGCGTGCGGCTCGTCCTTGGCGATGGTGTATGCAAAGCACCAGCCCGAGGCCGGCGTCGCCTTGAAGCCGCCATAGCACCAGCCGCAATTGAGATACATGCCCGGCAGCGGGCCGGTGGTGATGATCGGCGAACCGTCCATCGACATGTCGCAGACGCCGCCCCAGGAGCGCAGCATGCGTACACGCGCAAGGCCGGGAAACAGCGCCAGCATCTCGCTCATCACCTCATCGACGATGGGCAGGTTGCCGCGCTGAGCGTAGCTGTTGTAGCCGTCGATGTCACCGCCGTAGACGAGCCCGCCCTTGTCGGACTGCGACATGTAGAAATGACCCATGCCGAAGGTCAGTACCGTGTCGACGAAAGGTTTCAGCGATTCGGTGACGAAGGCCTGCAGCACATGGCTCTCGATCGGCATCCTGTCGATGCCGGCAAGCTGCATCACCCGTCCGGTGCTGCCGGCAACGGCCACGGCGACTTTCTTGCCGCGGATCTCTCCGCGCGTCGTCTGCACGCCGGTGATGCGGTCGCCGTCGCGCAGGAAGCCGGTGACCTCGCAATTCTCGACGATGTCGACGCCGCGTCGGTCGGCGCCGCGGGCATAGCCCCAGGCAACCGCATCGTGACGGGCGGTGCCGGCGCGCGGCTGCATCAGGCCGCCGACGATGGGAAAGCGCGCGGAGGCCGACATGTCCAGCGCCGGGACCAGGCGCGCGATCTCGGCGGTGCTCATCAGCTCGGCATCGACGCCTAGATGGCGCATGGCGTTGCCGCGCCTTGCCAGGTCGTCGAACTGGCCCGGCGTGTGAGCCAGATTCAGGCAGCCGCGCTGCGAGAACATGACGTTGTAGTTGAGGTCGTGCGAAAGGTTCTCCCACATCTTCATCGAATGTTCGTAGAAGCGGGTGTTGGACGGCAAAAGGTAGTTGGAGCGCACCGCCGTGGTGTTACGGCCGACATTGCCGGAACCCAGCCAGCCCTTTTCCAGCACCGCGACATTGGTGATGCCGTGCTCCTTGGCCAGATAGTACGCCGTCGACAGGCCGTGGCCGCCGCCACCGATGATGATGACGTCATAGGAAGCCTTGGGGTCGGGCTTGCGCCAAGCCGGCTTCCAGTCCTTGTTTCCCTTGAGCGCGTTCGTGAGAAGCGAAAGGGCTGAATATTCCGCCATTCTTCATGTCATCCCTAGAGCATGATGCCGAAAAGTGTGAAGCGGTTTTCGGACGACATCATGCTCTATATCTTTGATTTTTAGAGCCGGATGATTTCAGGTCCAACAGACCTGAAGCCATCCGGCTCGGGTGCGATGCGGCAGACTATAGAGCAGGCGGCGGGCGCAAAGCCAAGATTGCGCCATGGCTTTTCGACTGGCCGACTCCCGCAAGGCGCCCAACTGCGATGACTTCGCCACGACTTGCCCCACGGGATGAGCGTCTCTATCAAGGACCGCTTTAGAAGCGGCCTTGCCGCCCTTTGAGTCGCCACCATTATGCTTTTTCGCTTCTTTCGCCTGATCCTGGTCCTCGCGCTCGTTGCCTTGGCGCCGCATTCGTTCGGCGCGATGGCGCAGGGGCTGGGCCAGGCGCCTGCCGGGCTGGTCGCCGACCAGCAGAAAATCCTGCAGGGTTTGACGACGAAAACCGACGCTCTGGAGAAGAAAGTCCAGGAGGACGGCGTCGACGACACCACCCTCGTCGAGATCCGCCTGCAGCTGGAAGAGCTGTCGCGCGCTGCGCTGAACAGCGCGCTGGCGTTCCGGTCCCGGCTGGGGGAGATCAATTCGAGGCTTGAGCAGCTTGGTGCGCCCCCGGCTGCCGGACAGCCGCCTGAACCGGATATCGTGACCGGCGAGCGCCAGGCGCTGGCGTCGGAAAAGGCGGAGATCAACGCCGTCATCGCCGGCGCGCAGAACCTGTCGATCCGCATCAATGCGCTGATCGAGAAGATCGGCAATATGCGCAGCGAGCTGTTTCGCAGCGGCCTAACCAAGCGCTATGTGCTGTCCGATGCACTGAGCCCGCAGGTGTTTTCGGACGCAAGGGACGAATACGCCAACTTCTACAGGGCGGTGTCATCGTGGCTGAGCTTTGCCTTCAAGTTCAAGTTCCAGGCGATGCTCGCGGCGACCCTCATGGCGCTTGCGTTGGCCGTGGTGCTTCTGGTCGGCGGGCGCCGCCTGTTTGGGCGCATCTTCGAGCCCGACGCGTCGGTTGAAGATCCGACATATCTCAGTCGCCTGTCGGTGGCGTTCTGGTCGACTTTGCTGCCGACGCTGGCGGTCAGCGCCTTCCTCGCCTCGACGGTGTTCCTGTACAATTATTACAATGTGCTGCGCGGCGACATAGGCGTGTTCCTCAACGCGCTGGCAGCCGTCATCGCCATAGTGTTCTGTGTCAACCGCCTGACCAATGCGGCGCTGTCGCCTAGCATGCCGAACTGGCGCCTGATCCAGGTCGAGACCGGCCCGGCGCGTTGGCTGGTGCGGCTGACGACGGCCATGGCAGTCGTCATCGGCATCAACAATTTCCTGTCGATCGTCAACGACAAGATGGGCTCGCCCCTGTCGCTGACGGTGGCCAGGAGTTTTGTCGCCACGGTCATCGTGGGCGTCATCCTGATCCTTATGGCGCTGCTGAAGCCTTACAAGGACGCCGACGGGCGCTGGCGCCCCTGGCCGGCCTGGCTGCGCTACACCTGTGTCGCGCTCGGCCTGTTCACGATTGCCGCGGCGCTGTTCGGCTATATCGGTCTTGCCATCTTCGTCTCGTTGCAGGTCGTGGTCACCGGCACCATCCTGCTCACCGCCTATATCGGCTTCCTGTCGGCGCGCGAGATCGGCGAGGAGGGTGGTTTCGCCGGCACGTCCATCGGGCGCTGGCTGAAGACCAATTCCAGCTATGAGGACACCGCGCTCGACCAGCTCGGCCTCGTCGTCAGCGTTGCCATCAACCTGATGATCGTGCTGGTGTTCCTGCCGCTGATCCTGTTGATGTGGGGCTTCCAGCCCGGCGATATCCAGGCCTGGGGCTATAAATTGGCGACAGGCGTCACCGTCGGTTCGGTGACGATTTCGGTCACCGGCATCCTCACCGGCATCGTCGTCTTCATCATCGGCTATTTCCTGACCCGCTGGTTCCAGGGCTGGCTCGACGGCTCGGTAATGGCGCGCGGCAAGGTCGATACCGGCGTGCGCAACTCGATCCGGCTGGCGGTCGGCTATGCCGGCGTCGCGCTCGCCGGCCTCGTCGGCATCTCGGCGGCGGGCATCGATCTCTCCAACCTGGCGCTTGTTGCCGGCGCACTTTCGCTGGGTATCGGCTTTGGCCTGCAGAATGTCGTGTCCAACTTCGTGTCCGGCCTGATCCTTCTCGCCGAGCGGCCGTTCAAGGTCGGCGACTGGATCGTCGCCGGCGACACATCAGGCACGGTCAAGAAGATCAGCGTGCGCGCCACCGAAATCGAGACCTTCCAGCGGCAATCGGTGATCCTGCCCAATTCGAACCTCATCAACAACGCCGTCGGCAACTGGACGCACCGCAACAAGCTCGGACGTGTGGAGATCAAGGTCGGGGTCGCCTATGGCAGCGACGTCAAGCGGGTACACGCGGTCCTGCTTGAGATTGCGCGCGGCCATGCGCTGGTGCTGAAGAACCCGGAACCCTTCGTGCTGTTCACCAATTTCGGGCCGGCAGCACTCGAGTTCGAGATCCGCGTGTTCCTGGCCGATGTGCTGAACGGCGCCATCGTTCAGAACGATATCCGCTTTGCCGTTCTCGATGCTTTTGACGCCGAGCACATAGAAATCCCCTCGACGCCGCGCGCCGAGGTCAAGGTCAAGAAGACCGACGCATGGCCGATCGACGACGACAAGATCGAGGTCGAGTTCGCCGAGAAGGAGCAGGCGGAGGCCAGAGCCGCCGCCGAGGCGAAGCGGCTGGCCAAAACTGGTCGCAAGGCCCGCAAACCCGATCCCAGCTAAGGCCCCAAGCTCCTCCCAAACCAATTGCGGCATGAATGCGGCATTCAGTTGCGGTTCAGCTTGCATCTCATATAAGCTCACATGCAAAGGCGAGAATGCCTTGCGAAATGCAACAGAGGCGGTGTGGAAACACCGATATTGCAAAATGTGGAAGTCGCTCGTCGTCGCCATCGCTCTTACCGCAGCGAGTGGCTCGGCCTTTGCCGCCAGCGCGGTCAACAAGGATGCTGAGACCCGTACGCTGATCGTGACGGAAGGCGGCGGCAAGACGGAGTTGGCGCTGGCCGCTGGCGAAACCGTGGAATTCTGCCCGAACGGCTGTTTTGTCACCTTGCCCAATGGTGACCTCGAGGCCCTGACCGGCTCGGAAACGGTCGAAATCTCGGGTGGCGTTGCCCGCATCAAGTAAGTCGGCAGGCAAATGTAGTAGAGGCCGGGCAATGCCCGGCCTTTTCTCGTCTACGGCAACGGTTGCTTAACGATGACGAGGGAAATACCCCGGCGCATATCCGTTGCAACCAGACGTTTTAACGTTCGTTGCGCCGTTGCTCGCTATGCCGGATACCAAGACGCCGAAACGTGGCGCGACGGGTTTTTGAGCTGGGCAGGAAAGATATGGATGCGCGGTCGGACAAGAACGCAATCCCGCTTGCGGTCGACCTCGACGGCACGCTGATTGCGACCGATCTTCTTTGGGAAGGCTTGTTCATCCTGCTCAAGAAGAATCCGCTCTATGTTTTCCTGGTTCCGTACTGGCTGGCCGCCGGCCCGGCGCGGCTGAAACAAGCCATCGCCGACCGCATCGACATCGATCCGGCCTCGCTGCCCTATCGCGAAGCGCTGCTGCAGCGGCTGCGCGCCGACCATCGCGACGGACGCAAGATCGTGCTGGCGACCGGTACGCCACGCAAGTTCGCCGAGGCGATCGCCGCGCATCTGGGCGTCTTCGACTATGTGCTTGCGACCGACGGTCCCCACAACATGACCTCGGGCCGCAAGCGCGACGCGCTCATCGCCGCCTATGGCGACGGCGGTTTCGACTATGCCGGCAACAGCCGGCACGACCTCAAGGTTTTCGGAGCCGCACGCAACGCCATCGTCGTGGCGCCCGACCGCCATGCGAGGCGCTGGCAGGCCGCGCATAGCGTCGAAAGGATGCCGGCGCCGAAAAGGACATTGAAGACATTCGTCAAGATGCTGCGGGTGCATCAGTGGCTGAAGAATTCGCTGATCGCGGTGCCGATGGTGCTGTCGCATGAATACTTCAACATCAACATGATCTGGCAATGCCTGCTGGCGTTCGTCTCCTTCAGCGCCGTGGCTTCCGCCATCTACATCCTCAACGATTTCTTCGACCTTGCGCTCGACCGCAAGCATCCGACCAAACGCAACCGGCCTTTCGCCAGCGGCGCTTTGTCGATCCCGTTCGGTCTCGGCGCGATGGCGGTGCTGCTGGCGATTGGCATTGCCGCCGGGCTTCTGTTGCCGATCGAGTTCCTGGGCGTGCTCGCCGGCTATCTGGTGGTGACCACAGCCTATTCGCTGTCGTTCAAGCGCATGCTCCTGGCCGACGTACTGACGCTGGCCGGGCTCTACACGGTGCGCGTGCTGGCAGGTGCTGCGGCGACCGGGGTCGAAGTCTCGTTCTGGCTGCTCGCCTTCTCGATTTTCTTCTTCCTGTCGCTGGCGCTGGTGAAGCGCTATGTCGAACTGCGCACCACAGCCATTCCGGTGGGCGAGCGCATTGCCGGTCGCGGCTACCGCATCGAAGATCAGGAGATCGTCGCCCAGGCGGGCATGGCGTCGGCCTTCTCCTCGGCGCTGGTGCTGGCGCTCTACATGGACAGCGTCTCCGTGCGCGAACTCTATCCGCATCCCTGGCTGGTCTGGCCGCTGGCGCCGATCGTGCTGTATTTGACCATGCGGGTCTGGATCCTGGCGCGCCGCAACGAGATGAATGACGATCCGGTCATCTTCATCATTCGCGACTGGCGAAGCCAGATCGTCGTGGTGATCGGCGCCGCCCTTCTGGTCGCGGGAGGCTGGTAGGGCATGGCCGGCGAACGGTACCGGAGTTTTGGCCTCGCCACGCCGGCCGCAAAGCGAGCCATCGCGGCCGAGGATGCTATCGCGCTGATGCGAAGCGGCAAGGCGACAAAGAACGCTCTGCTCGCCTATGGCAATGGCCGCTCCTACGGTGATTCCTGCCAGAACGAGCCAGGTGCGGTCGTGGACATGCGGCCGCTGAACCGCATCGGCGCCTTCAATGCCGAGACCGGCCTGCTCGAGGCGGAGGCCGGCGTGTTCCTCTCCGATATCATTGCGCACACTGCACCTTACGGCTTCTTTCCGACTGTGGTCCCAGGCACCCAGTTCGTCACCCTTGGCGGCGCGATCGCCAATGACGTTCATGGCAAGAACCATCACCGGCGCGGCACTTTCGGCTGCCATGTCGAGTCTCTCACCCTGTTGCGCTCGGACGGGCGGACCTACACCTGCTCGGCAACCGACAATGCAAGGCTGTTCGCGGCGACGATCGGCGGCATGGGGCTGACCGGCCTGATCCTGTCGGCCTCGATCCGGCTGATGCGGGTGCATTCGCTCGACATCGCCGAGAAGGTAACGCGGTTTGCCGATCTCGGCGAATTCTTCGAACTGGCCGAGGCCGCCGACCAGGCCAATGAATATGCCGTCGCCTGGATCGACCAGCTTGCCGGCGGCCATGGCCGCGGGCGCGGCCTGTTGTTGACAGGCAATCATGCCGAGTATGGCTCGCATGCGGCGTCTCGCGCCGGCTCCCGTTTTTCAGTGCCGTTCCAGCCGCCGTTCAATATGCTCAACCGGCCGTTCCTCACCGCCTTTAACGCCGCCTATCGGTGGAAGAAGGGGAGCTCGCCGGGGCCGAGCCAAACCGGCTACCAGGGCTTTTTCTTTCCGCTTGATGGTGTCGGCGACTGGAATCGGCTGTATGGTCCGAAAGGTCTCTACCAGCACCAGAGCGTGGTGCCGGAAAATGTCGCGCGTGAGACCGTGCCGGCGCTGCTCGAGGCGGCGCGACGGGCCGGGCAGGGCTCTTTCCTCACCGTGTTGAAGCGCTTCGGCTCGATCCGCTCGCCGGGGCTGCTGTCCTTTCCGCGGCCAGGCTTCACGTTGACGCTGGATTTCCCCAATCGCGGCGACAGGACGCTGGCCCTGCTCAGCGAACTCGACCGCATCACGGTCGCGGCCGGCGGCGCGGTCAACCCGTACAAGGATGCGCGCATGGGCGCTGATACTTTCGCGGCCTCCTTCCCGAATTGGCAGCGGCTCGAAGCGCTGCGCGACCCGGCGTTCGTGTCCAGTTTCTGGCTGCGGACGGCGAAAAAGCTCAACGTCCGGCCAGGGCGTGTCGAGGCAGCTGAATAGGTACAATCCGAATAAGTCATGGTGAATAGATCGTAAATTCCGTGGTTTACTCAAAGCATTGTCGTGACTTCATGAAATGTTTGCAGGTTCGTAATAGGACCGTTGCGAGTGGCGGGTGCAAAATATGAAATACATCGTCTTCATTCTGTTCACGGTCATGACCAATGCCGCCGCGCAGCTGATGCTGAAGCAAGGCATGATGTCACTCGGGCCGATTTCGTTCGAAGGCACCAATCCGCTGTTGAGGCTGTTGCAGGTCGTTTTCAGCCCATGGGTGTTTCTCGGCCTGTGCACCTTCGTCATCTCGATGGCTTCGCATCTCTATGTGCTGTCCAAGGTCGAGCTCAGCTTTGCGTATCCGTTCCTCAGCCTTGCCTATGTCGCGGTTGCGATCTTCGCCTATTTCATCTTCCGCGAGGACCTCAATGCCTGGCGCATTGCCGGCATCGCCTTCATCTGCGTTGGCACCGTGCTGATCGCGCAAAGCGGTCGAGACTTGGGCGGGCGCGGGCATGACGACCAAACCGCTTCCATCATCCCCGACAAGATCCAGACAAACGAGATCGTTCGATGAGACATGTTATTTTCGGCGGCGACGGCTTCGTCGGCCGTCATCTTGCCCCGAAGCTTGTGGCCGATGGCGAAGAGGTTGTCGTTGCCGACATCGTCAAGAGCGACCTGACGCACTATCGCAACGTTCGCTTCGTCACCTGCGATGTCACGGATACGGCCTCGGTGGCCAACATCGGATTGAAGGCCGACGACATGGTCTACAACCTGTCGGCCAAAATGCTGTCGCCGATCCAGGTGCGGGCCAAGCGTCACGACTTCTTCTTTCCGGTGAATTTCCACGGCACCGAACACATCATGCAGGCGATGGACAAGGCCGGCGCGTCCAAGCTCGTCCACTACACCACCGACATGATCTACGGCCACACGGTCACCCAGCCGATGACCGAGGAGCACCCGGTCGCGCCGCTCGGCGAATATGGATGGTCGAAGCAGAAGACCGAGGAACTCGCCGCGCAATGGCGCAAGCGCGGCATGTCGATCTCGCTGTTTCGCCCGCGCCTGATCATCGGTCCCGGCCGGCTCGGGATCCTGGAAAAGCTGTTCAAACTGATCGACTGGAATTTTCCTGTGCCGATGATCGGCTCGGGCAAGAACCCCTATCAGTTCATCTCGGTGTTCGATTGCGCGGAAGCTGCCCGCTCGGCCTGGAAGGCAGGCGTGCCCAACCAGGCTTATAACCTGGGCTCCCTCAATCCGCCGCCGGTGAAGAAATTGCTGGGCGACCTGATCAAGCATGCCGGCTCGAAATCGCTGCTGATCCCGACGCCGGGCTGGGCGGTCAAGCGCACCCTCGACCTGCTCGATCTCATGAACATGCCGATCATGGATCCCGAACAATATCTGATCGCCGATGAGGAGTGCGTGCTCGACGTATCCAAGGCCGAGCGCCAGCTCGGCTGGGTGCCGCAATATCGCGACGAGGACATGCTGATCGCCGCCTACAGCGAATACCGCGCCAAGAAAGACGGGCTTGCCGTCACCGCCAATCATGTCCCCGCCGAATAAGTGGGACGACCAGGAGAACTCCGAAATGACCGTCATGGCCAAGCCTGAGCAGACGAACGCGCGCACCATGGTCGGCGCGCCGGCGTTGTCGCCTACCGCCATCGCCAAGCCCGACCTGATCAGCGTCGAGCAGGCGAAGGCGATGGATGTCGCGCGCATGACCGACCTGTTCAAGGCGCATCTCAATCCGGGCCAGCTGCATTTCATGAAGCTGCTCGGCTTCCACAAGATCAAGATCGAGCGTGCCGAAGGCATGTTCTACATCGACCAGAACGGCCGCAAGATTCTCGACTTCTTCGGCGGCTTCGGTTCGCTGGCCTTCGGCCACAACCATCCGCGCATCCTGGAGGCCAGGCGCAAATTCCAGGAGGAGAAGCGCCAGGAAATCGCCATCGCCTTCATGTCGCAATATGCATCGGCGCTGGCGCACAACATCGCCAAATGCTCGCCCGGCGATCTCGACATGGTATTTCTGGGCTCGTCGGGTTCGGAAGCGATGGAAGCGGCGGTGAAGCTCGCCGAGCGCGCCGCCGGGCCGAAGCGGCCGAAGGTCGTCTATGCCGAGAATTCCTTCCACGGCAAGACCAAGGGCGTGCTCGGCATCACCGACGGCCAGCTCTACCGCGCGGACTTCAAGATGGCTGAGAACACCGTGCGCATTCCGTTCGCCGATATCGAAGCGGTCGAGCGGCTGTTCCGCTCCGACCCGGAGGTCGGCGTCATCGTACTTGAGACCATCCAGGGCGGCGGCGGCATCATCCAGGCAGAGGCGCAATACTGGCAGAAATTGCGCGCGCTCTGCGACCAGTATGGCGTGCTGTGGGTGGCGGACGAAGTGCAGTGCGGCTATGGCCGTTCGGGACGCTTCTATGCCTTCGAGCATTATGGCGTCGTGCCCGATGTGACGGCGCTGGCGAAATCGCTCGGCGCCGGCAAGGCGGCGGTCGGCGCGATGGTCGCCCGGCGCGAGGTCTATATGAAGGCCTATGGCACGCCGAAGACGGCGATGATCCATGCCATGGCCACCTTTGGCGGCATGGGCGAGGCCTGCGTCACCGCGATCGAGGGCATCAACGTGCTCTATGATGAGGGGCTGATCGACAACGCCGCCACTACCGGCGACTATCTGCTGCAGCGCCTGCAGGCGCTGAAGGAGAAGTACCCGAAGATCATCAAGGATGTGCGCGGCAAAGGCTTTATGGTCGGGCTCGAGTTCCACGACTTCTCGCAGACCTTGCCGATGGTGCTGCGTCCGATCGTCAGCGTCCTCGACGACAAGCTGAAGGGCTCGCTGTCGGGCTTCGTCGGCGCGCTGTTGCTGCGCGACTATGACGTGCTCGTCGCCTTCACCGAATACAACCGCAACGTCATCCGTCTCGAGCCGCCGCTGATCTGCCAGCGCGAGCATGTCGACCATTTCGTCGATGCCTTCGATAGCCTGCTGTCGCGCGGCATCGTGGGGATCGTGAAGGATTTCGTCAAAAGCCAGGTCCGTTAAAGAAGTCCGTTGAGCGAAGTCCCGAGTCCGACAATGCTGAGCAAGTCTCCCGCCCCGCAAAACACACTCGATCGGCTGACCGCGGCCGCTCTGGCGTGGGGCGAGGGGACTTATGCGCGATGGGCCGCGCCAATCGGCGCGATCGCGTTTTCGCTCTATATCCTGCTGACGGCGTTTACCGCCTGGACGATGCCCGATGCCAATTGGGACATGCTGTCTTATCTCGCAATCGCCGAGGAGGGCGCTTATCCCGATGCGCAGGCATTGCATGACTATGCCTACAGGACGGTCCAGGCCGGCGTTTCGGCCGCCGACTACAAGGCGCTGACAGACGATGGCGGCGGCTTCCGCAGCCATATGGCGCAAAATGCCGCCGACTTTCACTCGCTGCTTGGCATGTACCGGATCAAGTTTCTCTATGCCGAGATGCTGTCGACGATGAGTTCGGTGATGTCGCCGGTCGAGGCGATGCGGGTGCTGCAGGTGGTCTCGGTGCTGCTGTTCGGGATGATCACGCTGCTGTGGCTGCGAACCGAAGGCGCGCTTGCGCTGGCGCCTGTGGTCGGCGCGGTGCTGATCATGGCCGATTTCGGCGATGCCGCACGCGCCTCGACCCCGGATCTGTTGTGCTCGGCGCTGTTCCTCGGCGGGCTGCTTGCCTATGTGCGCGGCCGCGAGGCAGCGACCGCTGTCCTGCTTTTCCTGGCCTTCATGGCGCGGCCGGACAACATCGTGTTCCTGGCCATTTTCGCCGTGCTGCTGCTGGTCTTCCGGCAGCGGGCGTGGGGCGCGCTGGCCGGCTTTGCCGCGTCCTTCGTCGCCTATTTCGCGATTTCGCACTGGGCCCAGCATCCCGGCTGGTGGCCGCATCTGTGGTTCTCCAGCATCGAGCAGCACTACAATATGGATGGCTTCGAGCCGCCGTTCTCGGTTGGCGCCTATCTCAAGGCGTTTGCCGCATCCTTCATTCGCGCCATCAGCATCAACAGCTGGGTCGGGGTCTCGGTTCTGGCGCTGGCCGCGTGGTTTGCGCTCGGCCGCGCCGGCTTCCGGCTCGATCGTCGCGCCGGCATCCTGCTTGCAGCGCTGGTGCTTGGCGTGCTGGCGAAATTCACCGTCTTTCCGATCCACGACACCCGCATCTACTTCCCGAACCTTCTGCCGCCCTACCTTTTGCTTGTCGGCCCGATCATGGCGCTGTGGGCGTCGGCAAGCCTGAATGGAAGGCGGCCCATCGCCATACCTGGAGATAAGCCATGAGTTCCATTTCCGGGCTGGCGCGCATCGCCCTTTCACTCGGCCTGCCTGCCGGCCTGCTTGATCGCGGGCCGGCGTTGCGTGGCACGAAATTCCTGGCCAAGGCGGCGCTGAAGGCGCGGTTTGGCGGTGGGCAATCCTTCCAGATGGTCAATGTCGGCGCTTGCGACGGCGCGCTGTTCGACGACGTCACGCCGTGGCTGCACCGCATTCCGCGGGCGCGGGCCGTGCTGGTCGAGCCGATCCCGTACAATCAGAAGCGGTTGCGCGCCAACTATCCCGACACGGAACGCTTCGTCATCGAACCGGTCGCGGTGACGAAGACCAAGGGCACGATCACCGTCCACACTTTCGATGCCGCGGCACTCGAGGCCGGCACGCTGCCGATCGAGTTCATCGGCTGCTCGTCGGTCACCGACACCAATCTGATGTCGGGCAAGAATGCCTGGGGCGAGGACGACGCCAATTTCAACAAGTTCGCGCCGCACGTGAGGGATATCGAGGTGACGTCGGAAACGCTGCAGACGCTGCTCGACCGCAACGGCATCACGCATATCGACGCCTTCCTGGTCGATTGCGAGGGCGCCGACTGGATCGTCTTCGAACAGCTCGACCTCAAGCGCTACCGCCCCGGCATGATCAAGGTCGAGGTCGGCGCGCTGCCGGCGGCTGAAATCGGCGAGGTCGTGGTCAAGCTCAAGACATCAGGCTATCAGGTCGGCTTCCAGGCCGAGGACATCTGGGCCTTCGCCTGAGATAGATCGCCACTGGCGGCACGCCGGCGCGCCGGGTCGCGTCGCATCCGCGACGTGTCGCAAACAGGCGGTAGCTCCATCCACGTCCTCTGCATATTGTGCGCCATTCGAACGGGCGCGGACACGCCCGCTTTATCCCCTTGGAGTCGCGGCAATGGCAGAGTTTCCGAAACAGGCGAAGGTCGTCATCGTCGGCCTGGGTGGCATTGTCGGCGCGTCGATCGCCCATCATCTGATCGAACGCGGCTGGACCGACATTGTCGGCATCGACAAATCGGGCATCCCGACCGACATCGGCTCGACGGCGCATGCCTCGGACTTCTGCTACACCACCAGCCACGACTTCTTGTCCTGCTGGACGACGCTCTACTCGATCGATTTCTACGAAAAGATGGGCCATTATGCCCGCATCGGCGGCCTCGAAGTGGCGCGCGTCGGCGACGACAGCCGCATGGACGAGATCAAGCGCAAGATCGCCTCGGCCAAATCCTTCGGCACCCGCGCCCGGCTGATCGAACCGGCCGAGATCAAGGAAAAATTCCCGCTGATCGAAGAGTCCATGGTGCAGGGCGGCCTGTGGGATCCGGACGCCGGCCTGGTCATCCCGCGCTCGCAGACCGTCGCCGGCAAGCTGGTCGACCAGGCGGAAGCTACGGGGAAACTCAAATCCTTCGCCAACACGCCGGCCAAATCTCTCATCGTCGAGGAAGGCCGCATCAAGGGCGTCGTTACCGACCGCGGCACGATCATGGCCGATTATGTCATCGTCTGCGCCGGCATCTGGGGCCGGCTGATCGCCGAGATGGTCGGCGAGGACCTGCCGGTCATGCCGATCGACCATCCGCTGACCTTCTTCGGTCCCTACAATGAGTTTGCCGGCACGGGCAAGGAGATCGGCTGGCCGCTGCTGCGCGACCAGGGTAATTCGGCCTATATGCGCGACACCGGCGACCCCAGGACCGCCGAGGGTGGGCAGATCGAATGGGGTTATTACGAAGAGACCAATCCGCGCCTCTGCCATCCGCGCGATTTGCTGGAAAAGGATCAGGCGCGGCTGTCACCGTCGCAGCGGGATCTCGACATGGAGCAGATCCTGGCGCCGCTTGAGCGCGCCATGGAACTGACGCCGATTCTGGGCGAACTCGGCTACAATGAAAGCCATTCCTTCAACGGCCTGTTGCAGGTGACCGCCGATGGCGGCCCGTCCATGGGCGAGAGCCAGAAGGTGAGGGGCCTCTGGTACGCCGTCGCCATCTGGGTCAAGGACGGCCCCGGCATGGGCAAGCTGATCGCCGACTGGATGACGGACGGCCGCACGGAAATCGACCATCACGCCATCGACTATGCGCGCTTCTATCCGCACCAGACGAAAGAGCAGTTCATCTGGGATCGCTGCACCGAGACGGCGATGAAGGTCTACAATCCGGCGGTGCATCCGCGCGAGCCGTTCTCCAAAGGCCGCAACATCCGCCGCTCGCCGTTCTGGGAGCGCGAGAAGGAGCTTGGCGGTTACTTCATGGAGCTGGGCGGTTGGGAGCGCGCGCATGGCTATGCCGCCAACGAGCATCTGCTGGAGAAGTATGGCAACCGGGTTCCCATACGTGAGAACGAGTGGGACAATCGCCATTTCTGGCGGGTGTCCAATGCCGAGCACCTGGCGATGAGCGAGGATTGCGGCATCGTCAACCTCTCGCATTTCTCGATGTACGACATCGAAGGGCCGGATCATGTCGCGCTGCTGGAGTGGCTGTGCGCGGCCAAGATCGGTGGCGACAACAATATCGGCAAGGGTATCTACACCCACTTCCTCGACGAGCAAGGCATGGTGCGCGCCGACTTCACCGTCATCCGCATGGCCGACCGCTGCCGGCTGATCGACGGCGCCGACGCCGGCCCGCGCGACTTCCGCTACATGCAGCGCACCGCGCAGGACAAAGGCTTTGACGTCACCATCACCGACGTGACGGAAAAATACGTCACCATCGGCATCTGGGGACCGAACGCGCGGGCGACGCTGCAGAAAGTGGTCGAAAATCCGGATGGTCTCTCGCTCGAGAACTTCCCCTTCGCGGCGATCAAGCCGGTCAGGATCGGCGGCAAGGACGTCACCGCCTTCCGCATCTCTTATGTCGGCGAGCAGGGCTGGGAACTGCATATGCGCTACGAGGACGGCCTGGCCGTTTGGGACGCGCTGCGCTCGACCGGCGTCATGCCGTTCGGCGTCGAGACCTATGCCAACACGCGGCGCATGGAAAAGAGCCTGCGCCTGCAGAACGCCGACCTTCTGACCGAGTACAATCTGCTTGAGGCCGACCTTGCCCGACCGAAGGTCAAGGAGAACGATTTCTGCGGCAAGGCCAAACATGTCGAATACCGCGCCCGCGAACACCAGCCGGCGATCCTGTGCACGCTGGTGATGACGGAAAACGTCGATTCGAAGGGTGTTGCCCGCTATCCCGTCGGCACCATGCCGGTGATGGATCCGAAGACCGGCGAAACCCTTGTCGACGAACTCGGCCGCCGCTCCTTCACCACGTCGATGGCCTATGGCCCGACCATCGGCAAGAACATCGGCCTCGCCTATCTGCCCTGGGCCCACGCCCAGGAGGGCCGCAAGTTTGCCATCGAATATTTCGGCGAGACCTACCCGGTCGAGGTGGCTGCCGTCGGCTACAAGCCGCTCTACGATCCGGAGAATTTGAAACCGCGGAGTTGAGCGCCGTCGATTTCTCGGCAGCACCGCTCATATTGGTGTGACGCAAAACGAACAGATGAAAGCCCGGCTCCTTGCCGGGCTTTTCTCTTTGTAAGCTGGCAATTCTCGCCTACCGTCGCTTCGGGCGGAGTGAAGCACTTGCGGCGATTTGGCTGGGACAGGAAGAGCGATGCGCTGGTGTTCAGCGTGAATGGGAACATCCCCGTTCTCGTCAGCTGGACCTTTGCCATCCCGGTTGTCCTGCCCTTTCTGCACGAGTGGTCGACGCGTCCCAAAACCGCGCTGATCCACACATCGATCTTTGCCGCACTGTTTTTCGTATCGGTGTTCCTGCACGAACTGGCGCACACATGGGTTGCCCACCGGCAAGGGATCGGCACCAACAGGATTGAGCTTTATCTGTTTGGCGGGGTTGCCTACTTCAAGCGCGGCGCCACGTCGTCCTATGGTTGGGCGTGGATTGCGTTTGCCGGACCCCTGACCAACATCCTGTTGGCGGCGTTTTTCGCTGCTTCCTATTATCTGATCGCCAAACCTTTGGCGCCTGTCGAATCGGACAGCTTGTTCAGTGCGCCGCCTCCAATGCCGATGACTTATCTTGCGTGGACGCTATGGATCGGCGCCATGTTGAATGGGGTACTCGCCGTCCTCAACATTCTACCGGCATACCCTCTGGATGGTGGGGTGATCGCGCGGCATCTGCTTGCGCGGCGCTTCGGCGAGGGGCGGGCGGCGCGTATCGTCGGGTTCTGCGGTGTCGTGCTGTCGGTATTGCGTTTCGCCGTGATCCTGCCCGCCGCGATAGCAGGCATCCTGTTGTGGCTGCCGCCATCATTCAAGCCGAACTGGAGGGCGCTTCGTGGCATCGGCAGAAAGAAGTCCCGTCCAAACCCGGAAGCGGCGAGGTAGTGTGCTGAGAGTTCTGCAAATTCGCTGAGAGGGGGCGGTCATGGCAGGCTGGTGATTGTTCACGTCACCTGATTCCCGCGAAGGAACGCCACCATGACCAAGACTGAAGTTAAGACCGCCAGCGCTGCCGTCAAAGACATTTTGCTTTCGAACCCGGATGGATTGCACGAAGTGCTCCGTGCGGTGATGCAGGAGGTGCTTGAGGCCGAGATGGACGAGGCGCTGGGTGCCTCGAAGAGCGAGCGCACGCCCGAACGGCTTGGCTATCGCTCGGGCTATTACGGCCGCACCCTTGTGACGCGGGTCGGCAAGCTCGAGCTGCGGGTTCCGCAGGACCGGGCCGGGCGCTTCTCCACCGAGCTGTTCGAGCGCTACCAGCGTTCCGAGCGGGCCTTGGTGGCGACACTGGCGGAGATGTATGTGCAGGGCGTGTCGACCCGCAAGGTGAAGGCGATCACGGAAGAACTGTGCGGCCATGCCTTCTCGGCCTCGTCGATCTCGGCCATCAACAAGCGGCTGGATGAGAGCCTCGCTGCCTTTGCCAGGCGCCCCCTTCAAGAGCCGTTTCCTTACCTCATCCTCGATGCGCGCTACGAGAAGGTGCGTGAAGCCGGTGTTGTCATGAGCCAGGCGGTGCTGATAGCGGTCGGTATCGACTGGGACGGAAGGCGCCAGATCCTGGCCGTGGAGATGGCCAATCGCGAGAGCCGCTCGGCCTGGAGGGACTTCCTCGTCGGCCTCAAGGCGCGCGGCCTCAAGGGCGTCGAGTTGGTTGTGTCCGACGATCACGCCGGCCTGGTGGCAGCGATCGGCGAGGTGATCCCCGAAGCCGCCTGGCAACGCTGCTACGTGCACTTCCTCAGGAACGCGCTCGATCATCTGCCGAGGAAGCACGGCGACGACTGCCTTCAGGAATTGCGCTGGCTCTACGACCGGCGCGATCTCGCAGAGGCCAGGGCTGATCTTGCCGCATGGCTTGCCAAATGGTCGGCACGCTATCCGCGCCTGACAGGCTGGGCCGAGGATGCCATCGAACAAACCCTGACCTTCTTCAGGCTGCCGAGACAGCACCACAAGCATCTCAAATCCACCAACATGCTGGAGCGGCTCAACGAGGAAATCCGCCGGCGCACCTATGTCGTGCGCATCTTCCCCAACACCGAAAGCTGCCTGCGCCTGGTCAGGGCCTTGGCCGTCGAGACCAACGAAAACTGGATGGAGGCCAACCGATACATCAACATGGACGACCTGCGCGAGCACAAGAAGCTCGCTCTGCGCCAAGCCGCATGACCAGCATCATGGCTGCCCCATTTTGCAGAACTTGACGCACACAACCAGCGGCGAAGGCCGGAGCCGACGACGTGGAATGGCGCGGCAAAGGTGGGCGACCCATCAACAAATGAGGCCGAACCGCGCCGCCGTTTCGGGGTTAGATGTAGAAGCCCTCAGTCCCGGCTTTTTGCTTTGTCAGCAGCCGGTTTTCGCTTACCTTCGGGTATGTCTGCTTTTTCTTGCGCACGACATTTCCTTTCAGGCAGCGCCGCGCTGGCGCTGGGGCTCTGGCTGGTGCCGCCGGTTCAAGCCGCCGAGCCGGTCGACGTCGAGCTGGTGCTGGCCGTCGACGTGTCGCTGTCGATGTCGCCGGGCGAACTCGAAATCCAGCGTCGCGGCTATGCTGCTGCGCTGACGCACGACAATGTTCTGCAGGCCATCGCCGATGGCGCCTACGGCAAGGTCGCCGTCACCTATGTCGAATGGGCGGGTGCGACCACGCAGCAGGTCGTCGTGCCGTGGACGGTGATCGCCAGCCGGGCCGATGCCGAGCGGGTGGCCGCGCAGCTTTCCGCCCATCCGCCGGCCAGCGCCCGGCGCACCTCGATTTCCGGCGCGCTGGAATTCGGCAGCGATCTGTTCGCCGAAAGCGGTTTTCAGGGGACAAAGCGCGTCATCGATATTTCCGGCGACGGGCCCAACAACCAGGGCGCGCCCGTCGACATCACCCGCGACGCGGTGGTCAAGCAAGGCATCATCATCAACGGCCTGCCGCTGATGACGCGCGGCGGGTTCGGCGGCGCCTATGACGTCAACAATCTCGACCGCTACTACAGCGACTGCGTCATCGGCGGTCCCGGATCCTTCATGATCCCGGTCAATGACTGGACGCAGTTTCCCGAAGCCATCCGCCGCAAGCTGGTGCTGGAGCTGGCCGGCGCCGCTTCGCCGCAACGGGCGCGCGAGGAGGCCGGGCATCCGCCGGTGGTGCTGGCGCAGGACCGGCCGACCGACTGCCAGGTCGGCGAAAAGATGTGGCGCGACCGCAGCTGGATGTTCGATGCGCGTTAGCGTTCGCATCATCACGCTGCCGTGAAGGGCCGGTTTCATTGACAAGCCCATGGGCGTCTGTGACACAATTCGGCATCCGAAAAAACAAGGGGAACCGACATGAACAAGACCATCGTCGCTGCCGCGGTATTGGCGCTTGCGGCTGCAATATCCGTGCCGGCCGAGGCTGCCACATCGGTCACCATCGGCATCAGCGGATGGACCGGCTTTGCGCCGCTGACGCTCGCCAAGCAGGCCGGCATCTTCGAGAAGCATGGCCTCGACGTGACCCTGAAGAAGGTGCCGCAGGCCAGCCGGCCGCTCGCCATCGCCAGCGGCGATCTGCAATGCGCCGCCACCACGGTCGAGACCTGGCTGGTGTGGAACGCCAGCGGCGTCACCACCAAGCAGATCTTCCAGCTCGACAAATCCTATGGCGCCGACGGCATTGTCGTGCGCAACGACATCAAGACCGTCGCCGACCTCAAGGGCAAGAATGTCGCGTCCTCGGCGCCGGGCACGTCGCCCTATTTCATGCTGGCCTGGGTGCTGAACAAGAACGGCCTGTCGACCAAGGATGTGACCGTCGTCAACCTGGAACCGGATGCGGCGGCGCAAGCCTTCCTCGCCGGCCAGAACGATGCGGCGGTCACCTATGAGCCGTTCATCTCGGCGGTGCGCGACAAGTCCGATCAGGGCCACATATTGGCGACCACGCTCGACTACCCGATGGTGCTCGACACGGTCGGCTGCACGCCTGAATTCCTCACCGCCAATCCCGACGCCGCCAAGGCGCTGGCCGACAGCTATTTCGAAGCGCTCGACCTGATCAAGAGCGATCCGCAGAGATCCTACGAGATCATGGGCGCCGACGTGAAGCAGTCTGCGAAAGAATTCGAGGATTCGGCGAAATACCTGAAATGGGCCGACAAGGCGGAGAACAAGCAGTTCTTCACCAAGGAATTCCAGGACTTTTCCAAGACCGCCGGCGAGCTTCTGCTGCAGATGGGGTTGATCAAGGAAGCGCCAGACGTTGCCACGCTGGCCGACACCAGCGCGGTGGCGAACTGACAGGCCTCGCCTTTGACCATTGTGCGGCGGCGCCTAGGGCCGTCGCTCTCTCCTGGACAAGTGATGATTTGACGATGCGGACGATCTGAAGATGCGCCCCTTGCATCCGGTGTCGCCGGGCATTCGAACCGTGCTTGGCATTTCCTTCTTCGTGCTGTTCGTCGCCTTCTGGGCGTGGATCACGCTTGGCGGCCACGTCAACCGCATCTTCCTCGCCGACCCGCTGTCGATGCTGCGGGATGGTTGGCGGCTGCTGGTCGAGGACCGCTTCTGGCTCGACATATTGATCACCATCTGGCGGGTCTTCGGCGGGTTCCTGCTGGCGTCGATCGTCGCCGTGCCGATCGGCATCGCCATGGGCGCCTGGAAACCAATAGAGGCGTTTCTGGAGCCGTTCGTCTCCTTCGCCCGCTACCTCCCGGCTTCGGCCTTCATTCCGCTGCTCATCCTGTGGGCCGGCATTGGCGAGCTGGAAAAGCTGCTGGTCATCTTCGTCGGCTCGGTGTTCCAGATCATCCTGATCGTCGCGGTCAAGGTGGGCTCGACGCGGCGCGACCTGGTCGAGGCGGCCTATACGCTGGGCTCGACCAACAGCGGTATCGTCAAACGGGTCATCATGCCGGCCAATGCGCCCGAGATTGCCGAGACGCTGCGGCTGGTGCTCGGCTGGGCCTGGACCTATGTCATCGTCGCCGAGCTGATCGGTTCGTCCTCAGGCATCGGCTACATGATCATCAACAGCCAGTCGCGGCTGGCGACAGGGCAGATCATCTTCGGCATCATCGTCATCGGGCTGATCGGACTGTTGTCCGACTTCGCCTTCAAGGCGTTCAATCGCTGGCTCTTTCCCTGGAGCCTGGCATGAGCAAGTTGCTTATCGAAGGCGTCTCGCGAACCTTCGCCGGCGTGCGCGGCGGGCAGCCGGTCAAGGCGCTGATGCCGGTCGACCTTGCGGTCGCGGCCAACGACTTCATCACCATTCTGGGGCCGTCCGGCTGCGGGAAGTCGACGCTGCTCAGGATCGTTGCCGGCCTGGAAGCGCCGAGCGAAGGCCGTGTGCTGCTTGACGGCAAGGCGGTGACGCGGCCGGGACCGGATCGCGGCATGGTGTTCCAGTCCTACACGCTGTTTCCGTGGCTGACGGTGGCGCAGAATATCGCCTTCGGCCTGCGCGAACGCAGCATGGCCGAAAAGGAGCGAGACGGGATCGTCGCTTCCTATGTCGACCTCGTCGGGCTGAAGGGCTTCGAGAACCATTGGCCAAAGCAGCTGTCCGGCGGCATGCAGCAGCGCACGGCGATCGCCCGGGCGCTCGCCAACGACCCCGAAATCCTGTTGCTGGACGAGCCGTTCGGTGCGCTCGACAACCAGACGCGCGGACTGATGCAGGAACTGCTGCTCGGCATCTGGGAGCGGCGCAAGAAGACGGTGCTGTTCGTCACCCACGACATCGAGGAGGCGATCTTCATGGCTTCGCGGGTAATCGTGATGAGCGCGCGGCCAGGCCGCATCAAATCGGATGTCGCCATCGACCTGCCCCATCCACGCCACTACACGCTGAAGACCAGCCCGGAATTCTCGGCGCTCAAGGCGCAGCTGACCGAGGATATCCGCGTCGAGGCGATGCGCACAGTACAGGCGCAGCCCGCCGAAGCCTGAGTGCGTTTTCGGATCAGGCCGCCAGCAATTGCTTGCGGTCGACGCGCTCCTGCTGCGGCGAGCGGGCATAGAGTTCGCGGTAGCATTTGGAGAAATGCGACGCCGAGACGAAGCCGCAGGCGACCGCTACCTCGACCACCGGCATCGAGGACTGGATCAGCAGGTGCCGGGCGCGGTCGAGGCGGATTTCCAAGTAGTAGCGGGCAGGGGATCTGCCCATCTCGGTGCGGAACAGGCGCTCGATCTGGCGGCGCGACAGGTCGACATGGTCGGCGATCTCGATCAGCGACAGCGGTTCGGAGAGATTGCCTTCCATCAGTTCGATGATGGTCAGCACCTTGGAATTCTGCACGCCGAGGCGGGCGCGCAGCGGCAGGCGCTGGCGGTCGGTGGGGCTGCGCACGCGGTCGGTCAGCACCTGCTCGCACACGCGGTTGACCAGATTGTCGTCGAAATCGTCGCCGATCAGCTTGAGCATCATGTCGAGGGCGGCGGTGCCGCCGGCGCAGGTGTAGATGTTCTGGTCGATCTCGAAGAGGTCGGCAAAGACGTTGGCCTTGGGAAAGGCCTCGGAAAAGCCCGGCAGGTTTTCCCAATGGATGGCGCAGCGCTTGTTGGAGAGCAGGCCGGCGGCGGCAAGGATATGCGCGCCGGTGCACAGGCCGCCGACGGCGACGCCTCTGTTGTATTCCTCGCGCAGCCAGGCGAAGGCCGACCTATTCTGGTAGCGCTCGACATTCATGCCGCTGCAGACGATGGCCATGTTCGGCCGATCCGGCCCGGCCATTTTCTTGCGCTCTTCCTCGAGCGAGGTGTTGACGGCGCATTCGACGCCGTTGGAGGCGCGCACCGGCTTGCCGTCGATGCTGGCGAGGCGCCAGCGATAGGCCTCATAGCCGAGCATGCGGTTGGCCGAGCGCAGCGGGTCGAGCGCCGTCGCAAAGGCGATCATGGTGAAGTCCGGGACAAGGAAGAATACAAACGATCGCTTGATCGGATGCTTTACGGCGTTCAAGGGAACCTCACGCGGCCATGGCGCGAACAGGATGTCGCGAACAGCACAGCGACATCAGGAAAAACCATTCCTGTCAATCGGCTAGGGGGCTAAGCGGAAACTATATTTGCGACATGGGTCGCAAATGAGCAATCGTCCGGGATGACAGGCACGGGCTGCCGACGGATTGGGCATGGTGGCGGCGGCATAGGTGCCAAAAATGAGAAACGCCGCTTCGGTCAAGCCGAAGCGGCGCTGTTATCGACTATCGGCAGCGGCAGGGAAGCGCTGAGCGCTAGCCGTTATCTCAGGCAACGAAACCGAGGCGCACCGCATTCATGGCACCGGTCTGGCCGGGCATGGTATTGGCAAGGCGCTGGCGCTCGAGAGCGGTCGTCAGGTTCATTTCGCGGCGGGCAAAGAGGCGGGCAAAAAGCTTCATCATCATCTCCTATCGGTTGCTCAGACGGGTCGCCTTCGCTTGATGGAGTGGGGCAGCTCGTTTGCTGACGGTGATATAGGCCTGCGTGAGCAGAAACTAAATCGCAAATGCGAAGCGCTTGAATGGAAATGCGACATCGTTTGCGACATTATTGGGCATGGTGCCCAAAATTTACGATTACTTACAGTGTGTTACCGGCGACATTGAGGCGCCATGCAAGTGACGCATATGCGCCATGCAGCGGCGACACGGCTCTGAAAATCATTTGAGTGCAAATAAGTTGGAGAAAGCCTGCAGGGCCAATAGAGAAGGCCTGCCGGGCTGGTCTGCGCGGCAGGCCTTCAGCACAAGGTACACAATGGTTTACTTTGCTCCAGCCCAGGATCCGACGCCGTGGCGTGCACCGGTCTTGGTGTCGGCAGCTTCAGGCCAGCCGATATCCTTCTGCAGTTCGATCGGCAGCGAGCGGATCGCACGTTCGGTTTGGAAGCGGGCGCGGGCCGCGCTCAATTCGGTCGCAAGCCGACCGATGGATGACAGGATAGACATTTCATTCTCCTTTGGTTGTGGCACGTCCCGCATGAACGCGTTCCGTCGCCTGGATATTCCGCATCGAGTGCAATTCCGTGTCAGGAGCGTTGGAGCCATGGCACGTCCTGCCTTCGATGGAGTTGACTATCCTCCCAATCTGATGTTCAATCAAACGAAATGGAATGATGCTTCACATCAGAAAAATTGAAGGTCGATCCCGATGAACGCCCCACTCAATCATCCGCTGCCGCTGCTCGATCTCGACGTTTTGCGCACCTTCGTGGCCATTGCAGAGACCGGCAGTTTCACCACGGCGGCCAATGCGGTGTTCCGCACGCCGTCGGCGGTCTCCATGCAGATCAAGAAGCTCGAGGACATTCTCGGGCGCTCTGTTTTCGCGCGGGATGCGCGCTCGGTGACGCTGACCACGGATGGCGAGATGCTGCTCGGTTATGCCCGCCGGCTGTTGTCGATCAACCGCGAGGTGGTGTCGAAGTTCATCATCCCCGAGATCGTCGGCGTGGTGCGGCTCGGCTCGCCGGACGACTATGGCGAGCGCGTGTTGCCGCATGTGCTGAAGCGTTTCGCGCAGTCGCATCCGTCGATTGCCGTCGACGTCACCATCGACCAGAGCAGCAATCTGCGCCGCCGCATGGACGACCGGGCGCTCGACATCACGCTGCTGACCAATTCCTACAAGACCAGCGCACTCGGCGCCGAGGTGCTGCTCACCGAGCCGATCGTCTGGGCCGGCGCCAAGGGCGGCAGCGCGCATCTGCGCGAGCCTTTGCCGGTGTCGCTGTGGGAAGAGGGCTGCGCCTGGCGGGCCGGCGCGCTCGATGCGCTGAGCCGTGAAGGCCGCAATTACCGCATCGCCTATATGAGCGCCCACACGGCAGGCCAGCGCGCCGCCATCATGTCGGATCTCGCGGTTGCACCGTTGCCGAAGTCGTTCCTGGGCAACGACATGGTCGAGCTTTGCCCGAAGGACGGCATGCCCGATATCGGCACCTACAATCTGGCGATGGTGGTGTCGCCGGACGCCAGCGCGCCGGTCAAGGCCGTCGCCGACCATATCCGTGCGACGTTCGAGCTTTTCCGCGAAACCGGCAAGTTCTAGAGCGGTTCACCGTTTCACGGAAACGGCGAGCCGCTCTAACTCCTTGTTTTGACTCAATTCCCAAGGGAAAGCGCTACACGCTTTCCCGGGAAAACCGTTTTACACTTTTCCTGGAATTGCTCTGCTATTCCGCTGCTTGGGCGGGGCGCGCCGCGAGAGCGGGTCGCGCCGTGCGCCGCGCAGTTGCGCGCCGCTTGGTGGGCTCACCTTCAAGGAAGGCGACGATGCTGTCCCTGGCGCGACGCGCCTCCGGCATCTCGATCAGCGGCCAGACGTGGAACATGCCTTCCTCATAGACGACGTCGATATCGACGCCGGCAGCGCGTGCCTTTTTGGCGAAGATCAGATTGTCGGGGCTGAGCAGGTCGTGCGAGCCGGTCAGAAGCAGGGTCTGCGGCAGCACCGAGAGGTCGCCATAGAGCGGACTGATATGCCAGTCCCTGCGATCGATGCCGGCACTGTACATGCGGATCGCTTCCAGCCCGCCGGAAATGCCGAGCCACGGATCGTTGCGTTCCGCCTCGAACACTTCGGGGTTGGACAGCGACATGTCGAGGCCGGGTGAAATCAGCACGTGGCGCGACGGCAAGGGCAGGCCTTCCTCAGCCGCCATCATGGTCAGCACGACGGCCATGTTGCCGCCCGCGGAATCGCCCATGAAGACGATGTCTTCAGCGTCGGTCTCATCCAGCATCTGCCGGTAGACGTCGCCGACCATGCCGAACATGGCGTGGAAATCATGCTCCGGCGCGATGGGATAGATCGGCACGGTGATTCCGAAACCCAAGCGCTCGGCCATCTCGGCGATCAACCCCCAATGATAGGATGTGATCTGGAAGACATAGGCGCCGCCATGCATGTAGAGGATGCGCCTGCGTTCGCCGGCCTTCGGCGCGATCTCGTAGACAGGGAAGCCATCGACGCTGCGCTCGGTGATATCGAGCCGCTCCCGCAGCAATGCCGGGGGATGATGATCCTCGGTCTTGCGCGCATAGGCGATCCAGCGCTGCAGGTTTTCCGGGCTGGCAAATGCCTTCTTGCGGCTGTGCCGGAGGATGAAGGAAACGAGGTGGCTTTTGAAACTGGGCATTCGCGTACACAAGCTCGGCCGCAGCCGACTAAGAGAATTCCCCCACTGTCTCGAAGATCGTACCTCCAGCCGAAATGTCAAGATTCTGGCCAAGCCAACACGGTTGTTTGATCAGCCACGTCCGCGGTTCTGCGCAGCGCGGCTCAGCGCCGGGGCAGCAGCGCGGCGCGCAGCTTGATGTCGGTCGCAGCCGGGACCATGCGGCGGCCCCGGCGCTTGGTCAGCAATTTGCACTTGTCGGCGAAGGTCATCAGCGGCCCGAGCCCAGGATCAGACGCGACAGGTTGGTCTGGGCGTCGATGCGCGGCGACACGGGCCAGCCGATGTCCTTCTGGATTTCGGGTGGCAGGTTGTTCATGGCGCGCACGGCCTGTGCATTCTTCATGGCCGCACGAAAACGGCCCAGGGTCTCGAACATCTCTATTCTCCTTTGGAGCGTTGTGGCGGCGGAATAGTCCGGTCCGCCATTCGATGTCCGTTAAATGCTTCACGTCTGTATCGGACGGATTGCGCCAAAACAGCGTTTCGGTTTCCAGGTCGGTGCGATCTGGAAACATTTGCATACAAATTAAATTGGGCGAATTGGCGGCCTTCGTAAGGCGGCTTATTCCCGGCTGCGCCTGGCGGCATGGCCTTCGCGCGAACGCCGGCGCGGGGCGGCGTCGCCGGCGACGCCATCCTCGCTGACGGTCTTGCGTGGCGGCAATTTCACCGCCGCCGACAGTTTCGGGAACGGATCGACCTTGTTGGGAAGCGCCATGGCGTAGACGAAATGCTCCTGGAATTTCGGCTCCAGTGCGGTCTCGATCTTCTCGATGTGGCTGACCGTGTCCTCGATCTCGCGGCGATAGCCGCGGTTGAGCAGCGCCATCCGCGCGCCGGCACCGGCGGCGTTGCCGACGGCCGAGACCTTGTCGAGGTCGCAGTCCGGGATCAGCCCAAGCACCATGGCGTATTTCGGATCGATGAACGAGCCGAAGGCGCCGGCGAAATGGATGCGGTCGACGTATTCGGTGTTCTGCTTTTCCATCAGAAGCTTGGTGCCGGCATAGAGCGCCGCCTTGGCAAGCTGGATGGCGCGCACGTCGGTCTGCGTGATGGTGATCTTGGGTTCGCCTTCCTTCAAGACATAAGAGAAGGTGCGGCCGTTGACCGTGACGCGCGGCGACCGCTCGGCCAGCGACCCGTCGATGACGCCATCCTCGGAGATGATGCCGGCGAGGTACATTTCGGCCACGATCTCGATGATGCCGGAGCCGCAAATGCCGGTGACGCCGGTCGCCTGCACGCTATCCAGGAAGCCGGGGTCGTCGGACCAGAGTTCAGAGCCGATGACGCGGTATTTCGGCTCCAGCGTATCGGGGTCGATGCGCACGCGCTCGATTGCGCCGGGGGCAGCGCGCTGGCCGCCGGAGATTTCCGCGCCCTCGAAGGCGGGACCGGTGGGCGAGGAGGCTGCGACCACCCGCTTGCGGTTGCCAAGCACGATCTCGGCATTGGTGCCGACGTCGACGATCAGCATCATCTCGTCCTGGCGGTGCGGGCCTTCCGACAGCGTCACGGCTGCGGCGTCGGCGCCGACATGGCCGGCAATGCAAGGCAGCATATAGAGGCGGGCGCCCTGGTTGAGCTTCAGGCCGATATCGGAGGCTTTGATGCGCACCGCGCCCGAGACGGCGAGTGCGAAGGGCGCGCCGCCGAGTTCGGTCGGATCGATGCCGAGGAACAGATGGTGCATGATCGGATTGCCGACAAAGACGGAATCCAGGATGTCGTTGCGCTGGACATTGCCTTCCGCGCAGACCTTGTCGACCAGGCCCGAGATCGCCTCGCGCACGGCGACCGTCATGCCTTCGCGGCCGTCCGGGTTCATCATCACATAGGAGACGCGGCTCATCAGATCCTCGCCGAAGCGGATCTGCGGGTTGGAGGTGCCCGACGAAGCGGCGACGCGGCCCGACAGCAACGACACCAGATGCATGGCGATGGTGGTCGAGCCGATGTCGCAGGCCAGTCCATAGGCCTCGTTCTTGAGGCCGGGCCAGAGTGCTATGACGCGGGCGATGTCGCTTTCGGCATCCTTGTGGATGGCCGCGGTCGCGGTCCAGTTACCCTTGCGCAGTATGCCTTGCACCTGCGGCATCAGGTAGAAGTCGAATTCGAGGTTTTTAAAGCCCCAATCCTTCATCAAGGCGATCTTGAGGCGGTCGAGATCGCCCAGCGGCTTGTGCATGTCGGGCTCTTCGATCTCGACATAGCACATGCGGATTGCCGCATCGCGGGCGATGACGCGCGTGTCGGCATCCTTGCGGATGGTCTGGGCGTTGATGACCGTGTCCTGCGGCACGTCGATGACGAGGTCGCCGAGGATCTGCGCCGAGCAGGACAGGCGCCGCCGCTCGGGCAGGCCGCGGACGCGCTCATATCGCTCTTCCTTGGCGCCCTTGGGCGAGATGTGGTCGTTGGACGAGACGATCTTGTGCTTGGCGAAATTGCCTTCCTGCACTTCGATCTGGCAGCGACCGCAGGTAGCGCGGCCACCGCAGACGCTCTCGACATAGACGCCGAGCTGACGCGCGGCATCGAGCACCGGCGTGCCGACGGGAAACCGCCCGCGCTTGCCTGACGGCATGAACAGCACGAGCGGATCGGTAATGTTTGCAGGCGAGTTCATATTTTCATTACTCGACTAAGCCGGCACTGGGAAAAGATTTCACATATGCGAGGCTTGCCAGATAGGAAGCGATGAGCGGCAGCGGATACCATCGCAGCCAAAACATGGAGAAATTGTCCAGTCTTTGCCGGTCCAATGTCCTTGCGGGAATTGCCCCGAGCAGAAGTGGAAATGCGATCAGGACAAACATTAGAAAGGCAGTGGCGTAGATACACAGAACAAAATACCGGAGGTATTCATGACTCAGATAGCCGAAGGCATAGGACCCGGCCAAAAGCATAAATACGCTGCAAAAAGCCACTCGCAGAATTACCTGCCAGTTCGGCATTTCAGGCCTTGTGCGGTCTTGATCTGTCAAGAAAACCGTGTCCTGTCTCGCTCTATCCCCTGGCCATGCGGGCTTCACGGCCGCCGCGACGGCGACCGCCATTGCCATTGCCGCCGCCTTCGCCCGGAGCGTTAACCGCGGTGGGCGCTGCGACCGCCTGACCGCCTTCGGCCGGCTTGTAGTCCTTGTAGGTCCTGATCCAGTTGGTGCAGTTCTCGTCGGTGCCGTTGAGCACATTGGCGCCGCGCACGGCTTCCATTTCCTGCGGGCGCACCGGGTTCATGATCGCCGAGGTCATGCCGGCGCCGATCACCATCGGGATGAAGGCGGCGTTGATGCCGTGGCGGTGCGGCAGGCCGAACGAGATGTTGGACAGGCCGCAGGTGGTGTTGACCTTGAGCTCTTCACGCAGGCGGCGCAACAGCGCGAAGACCTGGCGGCCGGCATCGCCCAGCGCGCCGATCGGCATCACCAGTGGGTCGACGACGACGTCATGCGCGGGAATGCCGAAATCGGCGCAGCGCTGCACGATCTTTTTGGCGACGGCAAAGCGCACATCCGGATCCATCGAAATGCCGGTCTCGTCGTTGGAGATGGCGACGACTGGAACGTTGTACTTCTTGACCAGCGGCAGGATGGCTTCGAGCTTTTCCTCTTCGCCGGTCACGGAGTTGACCAGCGGCCGGCCCTTGGCGACCTTGAGCGCTGCCTCGATGGCGGCGGTCACCGACGAGTCGATCGACAGCGGCAGGTCGACCAGGCCCTGGACGATCTCCAGCGTCTGCACCAGCAGGCCGGGTTCGGTTTCGTTCGGATTAACGGAGGTGACGCCGGCATTGACGTCGAGCATTGTGGCGCCGCAGGCGGCCTGTTCCAGCGCATCCTTGATGACGGTCTCGAAATTGCCGGCGATCATCTCGGCGGCCAGCTTCTTGCGGCCGGTCGGGTTGATGCGCTCGCCGATGACGCAGAAAGGCTGGTCGAAGCCGATGATGATCTCTCGTGTCGCCGAGGCGACGATGGTCCGGGTCATGAAGTCTCTCCGCCTGATATAAAGATTTCTTTATATCGTTGTCTGGTTTCATTCAAGCGAATGGCTGGCCGTCCGCGCTGTCAGTGCGCGGTCTTCACCATATCCACCTGCGTTTCGGTAATGTCGTCGTGCAGTATGCTCTCGAGCCGGTCGGCGACCATCTGATCGTCGTGGCGGATCTCACGTTTCCATGGCTGGCGGCCTTTCAGCACACCCGATTCATCGACGATCTCGGCGACATATTCCTCCTGGCGGTAGGCCATCACATGGATGCCGGAGACACCAGGAATTTCCTTCACCTCGTTGATGATGTCGGTGCAGAGCTGCTTGCCTTCCTTCTTCTGGTCCTGCGCACCTTCCAGCCGCTTGATGATGGCATCGGGAATATGGATGCCGGGCACGTTGGAGCGGATCCATTTGGCCGTCTTGGCCGAAGCCAGCGGGCCGACGCCGCACAGGATGAAAACTTTTTCCGTATGCCCCAAGTCCCGCGCCCTCTGCATGAAGGTTCTGAACATCGGCACGTCGAAGCAGTATTGCGTCTGCACGAACTGCGCGCCGGCGGCGATCTTCTTGCCGAGATGGATCGGGCGGAAATCGAAGGGTGGCGCGAAGGGGTTGACGGCGGCGCCGAGGAAAATTTGCGGCGGCGTCGTCAACTTGCGGCCGGACAGGAACTTGCCGTTGTCGCGCATGATGCGGCAGGTTTCCAGCAACGACATGGAATCGAGGTCGAAGACAGGCTTGGCGCCGGGCTGGTCGCCGGCCTGGACGCCGTCGCCGGTGAGGCACAGCATGTTGGCGACGCCCATCGCCGCACCGCCCAGCACGTCGCCCTGGATGGCGATCCGGTTCCTGTCACGGCAGGCAATCTGCATGATCGGGGCATAGCCCATGCGGGTCAAAAGCGCGCAGATGCCGACCGAGGACATGTGGCAGTTGGCGCCGGAGGCATCGACGGCATTGATGGCGTCGACCCAGCCGTCGAAGATTTTCGCGCGGTTATAGACGTCTTCGGGATCGGCGCTGTCGGGCGGGTTGAGCTCGGTGGTAACCGCGAATTCGCCGCGCCGCAGCACACGCTCCAGTCGGCCACGTGAGGAGTGGCCGGGCAGGGGATCGAGCGGCAGATGGATGCCGGCCGGGTTTTCGTCGCGCTGGCGGCCGATCACGCGGCCGCTCCAGTGTTGGCTTTGGCAGCGGCTTCACGGGCCGTTGCCGACTGCGCCGTCACCCGCAGCCAGGCCGAGGTTTCGCGCAGCGACTGGTCTACGGGCTTCTGAACGGTCAGGATCCTGTCGCCATGCTCCATGTTCCGCGAACCTTCCCAGGCCTTGACCCAGACGCAAGGCATGTCGGGCTCGACCTCGCAATTGCCGTTGGCGCGCACGCCGCCACACGGGCCGTTGCGCAGCTGTTTGGGGCAGTTCATCGGGCACGACATGCCGGTCGAGGACAATATGCACTGACCGCACATGCGGCAGTCGAACATGAAGCCTTTTACGCGTTTTTCAACGAACTTGATCGGCGCTTCGACGCGGCCGTAGCCAAGGCCTTTCCACAGCGGATGGAGCAGCAGGAACATGTCTGCGAATCTGGAGTAGAACCATTCGAGCAATCGCGAATGGCGGATCGACCACAGCCTGATCGCAAACGAGCGCTGCACGCGCCGCTGCGGCGATACGTCGGCCGGCTTGTAGTCCGATTTCGGCGCTGCTTTCTTGACCTGAGTGGCCTGGGTAACCGGCTGGGTAACCCTTGGCCCCTCTTTGGCAGGAGTGGTTTCAGACATTTTCTTTCCCGCCTGCCTTGACTAGAGCGACCAGCCGCTCGCGGTCGTATTTCGCGTCGATGTCGCTGAATGCCTTCTCGACCTCGGCTTCGAGGTCGTCGCCGACCGGGATCGGATCGGCCTTGCGCCATTCGGCGAGGTAATCGTCGGTGCCGCCGGCGCCGGTGCGCATGGCGCACATATCGATCGCCTCGGTGAAGCGCAGCGGCAGTTCGCGCTTGGCGTTCTGCCGGCCCTTCTTGACGATGACCTGGGCGGGGATGTCGCGCCAATAGACGACGATCAGATCGGCCATGAATTCTCTCACTCCCTGTAGAGCGCCGTGCGTCCATGAGGGAAACGACGCTCCACCACTTTGTCCAGCAGGTGCGAGCATTGCCGGATGCGCAGTGGGGCTGCTTGTTATGGGACGACGCGCGCGCATTCAAAAGCGACGCTATTGGACGTCGCAAAAAGAAAGGCGAGATTCCGAGGGAAGGCTGGCTACCAAACCCGCTTGGTCAGGCCGGTCCAGAGATAGAACCAGATCGTCGGATGGTACCATTGTTTCGAGGGCAGGTCCGGCTTGATCGTGGCCAACTTTCCGTCCAAGGCGTCGCGGACCGCCTCGACGCAGATGTCGCGCGAGAACGCCGCCTGGCGCAACGCATAGCTCGAAATCGTGTCGCCGGGCTCCGGCTTGCCGCGCGCCTGTTTCAACACGCCGCCGGTGTCGACGCCGGCGTCGACCAGATGCACGGTGGTGCCGAAATTCTGGAGATCGCCGGAGGCCAGCGCCCAGTAGCCGCCATTCATGCCGCGGTATTTCGGCGCGATGCCGGCGTGGTAGTTGAGCACCGGGCAGGGCATTTGCGCCAGCGTCTGCCGGGACAAAATCCGGCAGCCGGCGAGCAGCACCACGCCCGGGCGGATGTCGGCGACCGCCTGCAGGCAATCGGGCCCGTCGGCGGAGGAGACGTGGATGATCTTTTGTCCCGGCCTCGGCTCTGTCTGCAGTTTTTGCGCTGCGATCAGCCGCTCTGCGTGCCCGGCGAAGAAGCGTTTGCCGAGCCTGGTCAGCACCATCGTGCCAAGCTGGCCGATGGCCGAAAACAAGCCTTGGCGGCGCGCCCGGCCGAGCAGCAATTGTTTTTTGGATTCAGGGCTTTCGAGGATGACGCTGACAGGACCGAACTGGTCGGCGATGGCGTTGACGATGGCCCAGATGTGCGGCCCGCCTTCGGTGACGATGACGATCGCAGCACTTTTTTCAACCGCTGATGCCATGGCGCGCTTTCTTGCCGGCGCGCAACCATTTGCCGTGCGCTGCCCGGCTCAATTCTGTGCCGGGCGAGGTTAAATCTTGATGACCGCCCGGCCAGCGAGAGACCAACGGATCAGCGCTTGAACTCGATGATGTCAAGTTTCGATTCGTAGTAGGGCGCCGGGAATTCGATGCGCCATTCATTGGCGCTGGTGCGGAAGGCATAGCCGACCTGGTCGCTTTCCGGGCCGCTGCCATAGGGTTTTGGCTTGTTGTCATTGACATAGCCGGAGCCGAGATAGATCGCGCGTTTTTCGCTATCGTCGAAGAAACGGCCCTTGGTGCGTTGCGAGCCGCTGACCTTTTCCAGCTGCCAGCCGGAGCCATCGTCCGTGACCTTGCACTTGAACCAGCCATAGATGACCAGCGGGCCGGTCAGGCCCACCTTGATGGTTCGGCATTGCCAGTTGCCGCTCAGGTCCTTGTCGGAAAAGGCCACTATCGGCTTTGCCAGCAGCGCGTCGAGTTGGCTGACCTCAGCCGGGTCTCCCGCTTTTGCCTCGGCCAGCGCCGCCTTGCGGGTCTCGCCATATTTGTCGAGGCGAACCTTGTCGGCAGGCGTGATGATCTTCTGCACCTCGCCGTCGGCGCGAGCGGGCAAGACGAGGCAGAGGAGGCCAAGGGCGGCGAGCAGGACGCGAGGGGTCATCGGGACGTTCCGTGTTCGGATGGCTGAATCAGCCTGTTTGCTTTTGGCTCACAACTTAACCATTCGCGGCGGCCTGTCATCTGTTCTCGACAGCGTCCCGGCTCAAGAACCGCTTCAGGCGTGGGCGGCGGCCTGCGCCAGTCCGGCCGTCAGGTCGCCATAGCCCGTCGAGCGGCGCTCATAGGCGAGGCCAAGCATCTTCGCGGCCTTCTCGGCGACTTTGTCGAGTTCCGGATCGTCGGTCTGGGCGATGTAGATCAGCTTCTGGTAGTTGCCGAAATAGTCCTTGATCAGCTCCGGGTGCTTGTCGAGGCCGAGCGGCTTCATGAAGAAGGCGTCGAACTGGCGGCACAGGAAATCGGTCATGTAGAACGACATCATGTCGTCGTCGGCGACCTTCGCATAGGCGTCCATGCCCTGGTAGAAGGCAAAGCAGTGCGGCCCGGCCATGCGCTCGACGCCGTGCTTCTCCAGGACCCGGTCGAGCATGCCGCCGGTACCGCAATCGGCATAGCCGACGAAGATGTTGCTATAGCCTTCCGCCTTGGCCTTTTCGATCGCCTTGTCCATCGCCGGTGCGATGCGGTCGGGGTAGAAATGGAACTCCGCCGGCAGGCAGGTCAGGTCGAGATGGTCGAGCTTGAGCTGCTCCTTGACGGCCAAAACTTCGCGCGCAATCATTCCACAGGCGATGACCAGCAGCCTGTCGTCTTGGTTCGGTTTCGTTTTTTGCATTCTGGCCATGGAACCCGGTCGAAGCGGCCTTCGTTGCTGTGGGGCGAATCTATCGAGAGAGGGATAAACCGTCCATGAAACTGTTACGCGTTGCGCCGATTGCAATCCTTGCCTGCGTCCTGGCGCTTACGGCCTGTGCCAACACCGTCCGTGGTGTCGGCCGGGATATCAAATCGACTGCCAAAGCCGTCGACGACACCGTCACCAAACCCTGACGCAGCCATCCGTTCCAATAGCTGGGAACAAAAAAGCCGCGCTGCAAGGCGCGGCTTTCGATTGTGGGCCAGACGCCTTACGGAAGAGATCAGGCTGAAGCGCGCATATTATGCTTGCGCTTCATGAAGTCCTTCGCGGTCTCGACCGCCACAGCCGCGTCGCGGCAATAGGCATCGGCGCCGACGGCCTTGCCGAATTCCTCGTTGAGCGGCGCGCCGCCGACCAGGACGACATAGTCGTCGCGGATGCCCTTTTCCTTCATCGTGTCGATGACGACCTTCATGTAGGGCATGGTCGTGGTCAAAAGCGCCGACATGCCGATAATGTCGGGCTGGTGCTGCTCGATGGCGTCGAGGTATTTTTCCACCGCATTGTTGATGCCGAGATCGATGACGTCGAAGCCGGCGCCTTCCATCATCATGCCGACGAGGTTCTTGCCGATGTCGTGGATGTCGCCCTTGACGGTGCCGATCACCATCTTGCCCTGCTTCGGCGCGCCGGTGGCGGCCAGCAGCGGGCGCAGGATGAACATGCCGGCCTTCATGGCGTTGGCCGACAGCAGCACCTCGGGAACGAACAGGATGCCGTCGCGAAAGTCCTCGCCGACGATGCGCATGCCTTCGACCAGAGCTTCGGTCAGCACCTTGTAGGGCACCCAGCCGCGCTCGAGCAGGATGTTGGTGCCTTCCTCGATCTCTTCCTTCAGCCCGTCATAGAGATCGTCGTGCATCTGCTGCACCAACTCGTCGTCGGAAAGCTCGGAGAGGATGATCTCGTCGTCGGCCATTTTTCTCGGGCTCCTTGCCGCACGGGATGCGACCACGGCGGCTTAAAATAATCGCGTCAATACCTAACCCGGCGGGGGCAGGTATCCATAGCTGATTTGCGACTTCCCGCAAAAGGAAAGCGACCGCAAATCTATTGGAATTCTTGTCGATTTTGCGACAGGCGTTGGCGCTGGCGGGCCGTTTCGAATAGGGTGCATGGCTACGATCCGGGCGAGAAGCCGCCATACGCGGCCGCAAACGGTTTTTAGGGAAAAACGATCATGAGTGAAAACGCGTCAGTCGACCAGGAAGCGTCCAATGCGCGACGTGGACGTGCTGCCAGCGGCGGCGCGGCTGCAAGGCGGGCGGCGCGCTCGGGCGGCGGACCGGGCACCCAGCTCACCTATATCAAGCGCAAGATCAACATCTATGAGGTCCTCAACGAGGAAGGCCTGGCGATTATCGAAAACAACACCGATACGGTGCTGGAAGAGATCGGCATCATCTTTCGCGACGACGCCGAGGCGCTGCAGCTTTGGAAAGAGGCGGGCGCCGACGTCAAGGGCGAGCGCGTGCATTTTCCCAAGGGCCTCTGCCGCTCGCTGCTGAAGACCGCCCCGCCCATCTACACCCAGCATGCGCGCAACGCCGAACGTTCGGTGCAGATCGGCGGCAACGCCACGGTCTTCGCGCCGGTCTATGGTCCGCCCTTCGTGCGCGATCTCGACGGTGTCAGGCGCTACGCGACGATCGAGGATTTCCGGAATTTCGTGAAGCTCGCCTATATGGCGCCGTCAATTCACCATTCGGGCGGCACGGTTTGCGAGCCGGTCGACGTGCCGGTCAACAAACGCCATCTCGACATGATCTACAGCCACATCAAATATTCGGACAAACCGTTCATGGGTTCGGTGACGGCGCCAGAGCGGGCCGAAGACACTGTCGCCATGGCCAAGATCGTGTTCGGCGACGATTTCGTCGAAAACAACACCGTGCTGACCAGCCTGATCAACGCCAATTCGCCGATGGTGTTCGACGAAACCATGCTGGGCGCGCTGAAAGTCTATTCGCGCCACAACCAGGCTTGCATCGTCACGCCGTTCATCCTAGCCGGCGCGATGAGCCCGGTGACCGTTGCCGGCACGCTGACGCAGGTTCTGGCAGAGGTGCTGGCCGGCGCCTCTTTCACGCAGCTGATCCGTCCCGGCGCGCCGGTGCTGTTCGGCACCTTCGCCTCGTCGATCTCCATGCAGTCTGGTGCGCCGACCTTCGGCACGCCGGAGCCGTCGCTGGTTTCCTACGGCGCCGCACAGCTTGCCCGCCGGCTCGGTCTGCCGTTCCGCACCGGCGGCTCGCTCTGCGCCTCCAAGGTTCCGGACGCGCAGGCCGCCTATGAGAGCGCCAACACGCTCAACTCGACCATTCTTGCCGGCACCAATTTCGTCCTGCATTCGGCCGGCTGGCTCGAGGGCGGACTGGCCTCCTGCTACGAAAAATTCATGATGGACATCGACCAGCTCGGCATGACGCAAAAGTTTTCCGAAGGCGTCGACCTCTCGGAAAACGGCCAGGCGATGGACGCCATTCGCCAGGTCGGCCCGGGCAGCCACTATCTCGGCTGCGACCACACCCAAGCCAATTTCCAGACCGCCTTCTACCGCTCCAGCATCGCCGACAACAATTCCTACGAGCAGTGGCTGGCCGAGGGCGAGAAGACAGCGCCGCAGCGCGCCAACGAACTCGCCCGCCGCTGGCTGGAGACCTACGAGGCGCCTTATCTCGATCCGGGCATCGACGACGGCCTGAAGGACTACATTGCGACGAAGAAGGCGTCGATGGCTGACGCCTTCACCTGAAAGGAGCCCGAGTCAGGCGGGGCTAAAGTCGCCAACATCATCCACAAGGAAGTCTGGCGGAGCGCTTTCTCCGACCCGGACAAGAAGGGATGATTGCGTGGCGCCGGGCTGACGAGATAGCGGCCGCGCTTTCCGCCGACGGCCTCATCCTGCGCGGTGGCTTCAATTTCGCAACAAGCGAAACGCCGCCGCATGGCCCTTCAGTTGCCCCCGCCAAATCCGTGCTGTTGGTGGGGCAGGCGGGAGCGGCACCCTGGCCGCATTTCCTGCGCTGGCGCGACCGGCAACCGCAAACCATTGCTAATCCGCTCGACACATGGTCGCGCGCAGTGATCGGTGCGGTGGCGGAGAAATTCGGCGCGCGCGCCGTTTCGCCTTCGGACAGACCTTATCTGCCGTTCCAGCAATGGGCGATGCGAGCGGAGGGGCTGAGACCGTCGCCGCTGGGCATCCTGATGCATCCGCAGTACGGGCTCTGGCATGCCTATCGCGGCGCGTTGCTGTTCGAGGATGAGATCGCGCTTCCTGAACGTCGCGAAGCGATTCACCTTTGCGACGCCTGTGTCGCAAAACCTTGCCTGAAATCCTGTCCGGTCGATGCCTATTCCGCGGATGGTTTCGCTCATCAGGCTTGCCTGGCGCATGTGCGGGGATCGAAGGGCGAACCATGCCGCGGCGGCGGCTGCCTCGACCGCAACGCCTGTCCGTATGGCACGGCCCATCGCTATCCGCCTGAGGTTCAGGCCTTTCACATGACGGCGTTTGCCGGCCTGTAGCCGGGTCGAAGCCCGCACAAAGTGTTGAACGGGATTGTCAGGGAACGGCTTGCCCTGACAATGCCTGCTTATATGTACACACGACAATCAACGGGGCGCGCCATGGCGAAGCAGGACATTGAGATAGAGACCGGAGACGGCGTGGCGAAGGCGGGATTGTTCCGTTCGGCGACTGTTTCCCCGGTCAAGGCCGGTATCATTCTCTACATGGACGCCTTCGGTCCGCGACCGGCGCTCGACGCAATGGCGGAGCGGCTGGCGGGTGAGGGCTATGCGGTGCTGGTGCCGGATCTTTTCTATCGCAAAGCACCCTACGGGCCGTTCGAGCCCAAGACCGCTTTCGTCGTCGAGGAGACCAAGGTCGCGCTGACGGCGTTGGTCCACGGCACGACACAGCACATGACCATCCGCGACAGCAGGGCGTTCCTCGACACGCTTACCGCTGAAGGTGTCACCGGACCGGTCGGTGTCGTCGGATACTGCATGGGCGGGGCGCGGGCCTTGAATGCGGCTGCAACCTATCCCGATCGCATCGTGGCGGCGGCAAGCTTCCATGGCGGCAATCTGGCCAGCGATGCCGCCGACAGTCCGCACCGCAAGGCTGCAATGATCAAGGCGCGGGTCTATGTCGGAACGTCTGGGGTGGACCGCAGCTTTCCGCCGGAGCAGTCGGCTCGACTGGCCGAGGCGCTGCGCGTGGCGGAAGTCGACCACGTCATCGAAAACTATGCCGGCATGGCGCATGGCTGGTGCGTGTCGGATCACAGCGTCTTCAACGCGGCCGGCGCCGAGCGCCACTGGAAGCGACTGACGACGCTGTTCGCCGAGACGCTGATCTAACGAGGCGTTGCCTGAAGTCGCAACGAACGGGTAGAGACTGCACGATTGGCGCGGCCTGTTAAAACAGCGCCAGTCGAGCGGGAACGAACAGCCTGATGCAGTCCTATGATGTCGTGGTGATCGGCGCCGGTGCGGCCGGAATGATGTGCGCCATCGAGGCGGGCAAGCGCGGCCGCTCGGTCCTGGTGCTCGATCACGCGACAAAGCCCGGCGAGAAGATCCGCATCTCCGGCGGCGGCCGCTGCAACTTCACCAACATCCATGCGAGCCCGAAGAATTTCATCTCGGGCAATCCGCATTTCTGCATTTCGGCGCTCAGCCGCTACACGCAGCGCGATTTCATCGGGCTCGTCGAACGCCACGGCGTCGCCTATCACGAGAAGACGCTGGGACAGCTGTTTTGCGATGGCTCGGCGCGGCTGATCATCGACATGCTGGTCTCCGAAATGCAGGATGGGGGCGTGGAACTTGCGCTGTCGACCGAGGTGAGGAACGTCAGCAAGGCCGCGGACGGTTTTGTGCTGACGCTCTCCACTGGCAGCGTCGCCTGCAATTCTCTGGTCGTGGCTTGCGGGGGCAAGTCGATCCCCAAAATGGGCGCGTCCGGTTTCGGCTACGAGCTTGCTGCGCAATTCGGCCTTGCGGTGGTGGAAACACGGCCGGCGCTGGTGCCGCTTACCTTCGACGCAAGAACGCTGGAGCGGCTGGCGCCTTTGGCCGGCAATGCCGTCGATGCCGAAGTCGCCTGCGGCAAGACGCGGTTTTCAGAAGCGATGCTGTTTACGCATCGCGGCTTGAGCGGGCCTTCCATCCTGCAAATATCGTCCTATTGGCGCGAGGGCGACGAGATCCGCATCGCCATGCTGCCGGGGAGGGATGTGGCGGAACTGCTTCGCGCCGCCCGGCGCGTCAACGGCAGGCAAGCGGTGCAGACGGTGCTTGCAAACCATTTGCCGAAGCGCCTTGCGCAAGCAGTCGCCGAGCGCAGTGGGATCGATGGCAATCTCGCTGATTTGACAGACCTGCAAATGAAAACCGTCGAAGCCGCCGTCAACGACTGGCGCATCAAGCCGGCCGGCTCCGAGGGTTACCGCACGGCGGAAGTGACGCTTGGCGGTGTCGATACCAACGGGCTCGATCAGAAGACGATGCAGGCGAAATCCGTGCCGGGGCTGTTTTTCATCGGCGAAGTCGTCGATGTCACGGGCTGGCTGGGCGGCTATAATTTTCAGTGGGCTTGGTCGTCCGGCTGGGCCTCGGGCCAGGTGTGCTGATATTCAGGTGAGGCCGGCCTGCAAACGACGGCTTTCTGTGCTTCCGGTGCTCGCGTACCAAAAGTACGCTCCGCTCCGGTTCTCGAAATCCATCGTTTTCGGCTCGGCCTGACCTGAATCTCAGCGCACCTGTTGCGCGTGTATCCGTCGCCTGGGAAAAAAATCTTTCCATAACCCCAAGGATTGGCCATTAGCCTTCGTCCAACAGGCAAATGATGGCGATGATGCTGGATGAAAGCGAAGCCTCCGACGCCGAATTGATCGGGCGGGCGAAGGGCGGAGACAGGGGTGCCTTCGGCAAATTGCTGGAGCGGCACTACGACTTCGTCTATCGCGCCGCCTATCGCTGGTGCGGAAAGAAGGCCGATGCCGAAGACATCGCCCAGGAGGTCTGTGTCCGTCTCGGCAAGGCGATCCGCGACTACCGCGGCGGCGGCGCGTTCACGACATGGCTCTATTCCATGACGCTGAACGCGGCGCGCGACATGATGCGCAAGACGACGCGCGAAAACGTCAAGGCCGAGGCTTTCGGCGCCTACAGCATGATTTCGGGAGAGGCCTCGGCCGAGCCCGAAGATCCCTCTGAGGCGCTCTGGGTAGCGGTGCGGCAATTGCCGGACAAGCAGCGCGACGCAGTACTTCTGGTCTATGGCGAAGGGTTGAGCCATGCGGCCGCCGCCGAGGCGATGGCAATCTCGGAGACGACGGTTTCCTGGCACATCCATGAAGCGAAGAAACGGCTGAAGACGTTGATGCGTTCAGCCGGGGAAGTGTGACCATGGTCGACGACAACGAACTCAACAGGCTGCGCGACGCAGCAGTACCGGCGCCAGGCGAAAGCGCGAAGGCACGCGCCTTCGAAGCCGCCATGCGCGCCTATGATCAGGAAAATATTTCTGCCGTCACCCAAGGATCGGTCGGCGGGCTTCGTCTCACAGAGCGAGCACAAAAGCTCTGGAGCGAGATCATGCAAAAGAAACTCATCGCCACGCCAGCCATTGCCGGGCTCGTCGCCCTGCCGATCGCCGGATACGCCACCTTCCACATGCTGAGGGAACAGCCGTTGCCGTTCGGTAGCGACGAGAAGATCACTGAGACGCTGGCCGACAAGCCGGCAACCAATGGGCCGGCGATCAACGCGCCGGTAAAAGACAAGCAGGCGCCTGAAGGCGACAAGAAGGCCGACGCCGATGTGCGAAGCCGCGACACCACCACGCCACCCGCGCCGCCGAAGCCCGAATCGACCGTTGCTGTCGCCCCGGCGCAGCAGGATGCGCTGGGACGCGGCGTGTTGGCCGAGCCTGCGCCAGTTGAGAGCCGCGAGTTTTCGCTTGACGGCACCGCTGCTCCGGCCGGCGGCGCGCGGGTCAACCGCATGGCCGGCGCGACCGAATCCAAGTACCTGGCACAGCCTTCGACGATGCCGGCCGACCAGATTGCGCCGCAGGAGCCAAACCGCGACCGCGTCGAGGATTTCAAGACCAATCCGGTGCATGCAGCCCTTCAGGATCCGGTCTCGACCTTCTCGATCGACGTCGACACGGCTTCCTATTCCTTCGTCCGCGGCTCGCTGAAGCAGGGCTACCTGCCGCAGGCCGATACGGTCCGCGTCGAGGAGATGGTCAATTACTTCCCCTATGACTGGAAGGGTCCGGACTCGGCTTCGACGCCGTTCAACTCGACCGTCAGCGTCATGCCGACGCCGTGGAACGGGCACACCAAGCTGATGCACGTCGCCATCAAGGGCTTCGACATCAAGCCGGTCGAGCAGCCCAAGGCCAATCTGGTGTTCCTGATCGACGTCTCGGGTTCGATGGATGAGCCGGACAAGCTGCCGCTGCTCAAGTCGGCTTTCCGGCTGCTGGTCAGCAAGCTCAAGGCGGACGACACCATCTCGATCGTCACCTATGCCGGTGACGCCGGCACCGTGCTGATGCCGACCAAGGTCACCGAGAAGGACAAGATCCTCAACGCCATCGACAATCTGCAGCCGGGCGGCTCGACGGCCGGCGAGGCGGGTATCAAGGAAGCCTACAAGCTTGCCCAGCAGTCCTTCGTCAAGGACGGCATCAACCGTGTGATGCTGGCCACGGACGGCGACTTCAATGTCGGCCAGACCGATGACGACGATCTGAAGCGACTGATCGAGCAGGAGCGCAAGACCGGCGTCTTCCTGTCGGTGTTCGGCTTTGGACGCGGCAATCTGAACGACCAGATGATGCAGACCATCGCCCAGAACGGCAACGGCACCGCCGCCTATATCGACACGCTGGCCGAGGCTGAGAAGGTTCTGGTCGAGGATGCCTCCTCGACGCTGTTCACCATCGCCAAGGACGTCAAGATCCAGGTCGAGTTCAATCCGGACAAGGTCTCGGAGTACCGGCTGATCGGCTATGAAACCCGCGCCTTGAACCGCGAGGACTTCAACAATGACCGCGTCGATGCCGGCGATATCGGCTCCGGTCATTCGGTGACCGCCATCTACGAGATCACGCCGAAGGGCAGTGGCGGCGAGCAGATGGATCCGCTGCGCTACGGCCAGGCCGCGGTCGACAATGGCGGCGTCGCCAACGCCGACGAATATGCCTTCGTGAAAATCCGCTACAAGCTGCCGAACGAAGACGTCTCGAAGCTGATCACCACGCCGGTGACGTCGGCCAACGAGGTCGCGTCCTTCGACCAGGCCAGCACCGACCAGCGTTTCTCCGTCGCTGTCGCCGCCTTCGGCCAGAAGCTGCGCGACGAGGATGCGACCGCGAAGTTCGGCTACGACAAGATCATGGAGATTGCCACCGCCGCCCGAGGAGCCGACCCGTTTGGGTACAGGTCCGAGTTCCTTTCGCTTGTGCGCCTTGCCTCGGCGCTCGGCGGTAACCGGTAGTGGCAATACAGCCGGTTCCTTTCAGACGGGGGTCGTTCTGATACGGGGAACCGGCTACGGGCGGGTGAGGCAGGCCGGCGGGGGAAACCCTGCCGGCCTTTTTTTCGGATCGATTGATCCGAAGCGCACAGATGATCCGCCTGATCGTTAAATTGCGCAGCTTTTCCGGAACGTCATCGCAATGCCCTGCTATTATTGCATGGGGTCGGGACTGGGCTTGGGGAGCCGGGAATTGCAGATCATGAACATTGGAAACACGACGCCGGCGGTGAGACACACGCAGGCGTCGGGAACGCTGTCGCCAGAATCCAGGCGCATCATGGATGACGTCGACGCAGCCCGGAATACCGCAAAGTCGGCGCTGACCAATGACCGCTTTCGCGTCATGCTGGAGCAGATCGGCAATCCGCAGTCGTCGGGTGACCTGGTGACGATGAATGAAAGCGCCGACAGCACCGCCCTGGATTTCAAGACGGCGCTATCGCGTTACGCTGAAAACAGCGAATAAGTTCGATATCAGGCCCGGGTGCGGCGGCGTTCGCGGCGGGCTTCGCTGGTCTCGGCGGTGTTTTCCGTCGCCACCTTGTTGCGCATCGGACCGATGCGCTCGAGGATCGCCGCGACGGTCGGGCGTTCGGATTTGGTGTGCGCGTCGAGCGCCTTGCGCATGGCGGCAAGGTGCTGGAACGACGTGCCGCAGCAGCCACCGATGATCTTCGCGCCGCCATCCACCGCCAGCCGGACATAGTCGGCCATCAGCTCCGGCGTGCCGGAATAATGGATCTCGGTGCCACGAAATTCGGGAATGCCGCAATTGCCCTTGACGATCACCGTCGCTTCCGGCTTCGCCTCGGTCATGTCGAGCAGCGAGGCCAGGATGTCGGAGGCGCCGACACCGCAATTGGCGCCGACACCGAGCGGTGTCTCTGAAAGTCCGTCGACGACGCCGTGGATATCCCTGGGCAGCAGGCCCATCATGGTGCGGCCGGCAGTGTCGAACGAACCGGTATAGGTGTAGGGCAGGCCGACGCGGATGGCGGCCTCCGCCGCGGCGCGGATTTCGTCCGGCGCAGACATGGTCTCGATCCAGGCGACTTCGGCGCCGCCTTCCTTGAGACCCTCGATCTGCTCGGCAAAAGCCTCGACTGCTTCGTCATAGGTCATGGCGCCGAGCGGCACCAGCAACTCGCCGGTCGGACCGACCGAGCCGGCGACGATGACTTTCCTGTCGGCCTTGTCGGCGACCGCGCGGGCAATCTCGGCGGCGCGCTTGTTCAGCGCATGCACGCGGTCCTGCGCATGATGCAGCTTCAGCCGGTGGCGGGTGCCGCCGAACGAGTTGGTGAGGATGATATCGGCGCCGGCGTCGACGAAATTCTGGTGCAGGCTGGTGATGGTGTCGGGCGCTGTCTCGTTCAGCAACTCGGGCGCTTCGCCGGCCTCCAGACCCATGGCGAACAGATTGGTGCCGGTGGCGCCATCGGCGAGCAGCACGCCCTTTTCGGCCAGCAGAGCATCGATGGGATTGTTCGCGGTCATCGGATCGACTTTCAGATATTTGAATGGAATAAGGATATAAAGAAGTCTTTATGTCCAGTCAATGTGTTTGCGACCGGCAATGCCGCGCGGCGCACCTTTCCGGGGCGTTGGGGATCAGGCAGAACCCGATGGAAATGACGCGCCGGCCAGATTGCGCGCGTAGGCGGCGGCCTCATGCGGGTTGATGTCGGCGGCCCGGATCAGATTGTCGAAATGCTGGGTCAGCGCTTGGACCGGCTGGGTGGCGTTCAGCACGACATACATGTCGCCGACATAGATGGCGGCGCGATAAGGGCCGAAGATGGTCAGCGGGATGGAATAGCGCATGCGGCCGTCATAGAGGAACAGGCGGAAGGTGGGGTAGAGATCGTCAAGCAGCGTCGCCATATGGGCAAGCTGCTGCCGGCGGTCAGCCTCGGGAAAGCGGTCCCAGACGCCCAGGCCGCGGGCAAAGATCTCAAGCGTATGGCGCGGCATGCAGACCTCCATGTCGGTCTCAGGGCGCCGGTTGTACTCGATGCGGTACTGCGTCTCGCTGGCCTGCGCCAGACGGCTGCGGTTGGTGATGTTGGCTTCGTAGTCGACCAGCTGGCGTGTGCGCAGGAGATCGGGAATGCCGGCCGGCACATAGCGGATCTTGGTGCCTGCGGCCTCGGCGAACCATTTGGCGAGCAGCGTGCGGTCGAAGCCGTCGGGCGCCTCTTCGATCTCCAGGCTTTCGCGGATTTCGCCGGTGACGCCTTCATCCTGGGAGAGGCCGAGCAGCCAGTCCAGCGAGATCTTGAATTCGGCGGCGATGTTGAGCAGCGTTTCGGCACGTGGCAGGCGCGTCGAGGCGCCGGACATCAGTTGCGACAGCGCCGACCGGTCGATGCCGACTGCTGACGCGAAAGCTGACTGGTTGAGATCGGACCGTGTCAGGAGCAGCTTCAGGCGCTCCCGGAAGATTGCCGAAAGGTCCCGTTTGTCCACTGTTCGTTCTCCGCACTCTCTTAGGAAAAATTTGCGCCCGAGCCGTCGAATCAGCACTTCCAGCGTAAATGAATCCGTAGGGTTGTTTACAATGCATAACATCTGCGGTCAAAAATGCGCGATCGCAACATTTTGTACACTTTGTCTCGTTGAGCGGAATTGCTTCTCCTGACACTATGCTGTCAGGAACAATTCCGGCGACTGAGGGACAGTGGTCGATAGCATGACAGGCAAGCGCATCAAGCGACGCGACGCAGCGGCCATCGAGTGGCCGACCGTGGTCCTCGCTCTCTTCTGTTACGGAATGTGGCTCGCTGCCGGGCTCCTGCTCTGGCCCTCTTATCCGACCCCGGCACTTCTTCTCCTCGGCTTCATCCTGGCCTTGCAGTCGTCGATCATGCACGAAGTGCTGCATGGCCATCCGACGCGCAGCGCGCTCATCAACGAAGCCTTCGTCTTCCTGCCGATCGGCCTGGTCTGGCCGTTCCGTCGCTTCAAGACGCTCCACTTGCGCCACCACGCCGACGAGCGCCTGACCGATCCGCTCGACGATCCCGAGAGCTATTACCAGGCGCTGTGGATGCATGACGATCTGCCGCCGACGATGAAATTCCTGCTCAAGATCAACAACACCATGGCCGGCCGTTTCTTTCTCGGCCCCTGGCTGTCCTGCATCGGTTTCTTCGTCGACGACGCCAGGCATGTGATTGCCGGCGACAAGGTGATCGGCAAGGCATGGCTGCTGCATGCGATCGGCCTCGCCTTCGTGGTGCCGATCGTGCAGTTCGGCTTCGGCATTCCGGTATGGCTCTACATTCTGGTGCCGGTCTGGCTCGGCCAGTCGCTGATCGCGGTCCGGACTTTCGCCGAACATCAGTGGTCCGAGCACCCTGAAGGACGCACGGTGATCATCGAGCGCTCGCCGCTGTCGTTCCTGTTCCTCAACAACAATCTGCACTTCGTTCACCACAAGACGCCGACGGTTGCCTGGTACAGACTTCCAAAACTGTTTGCCGACCGCCGCGACGAGTGGCTGCGGATGAACAATGGCTACGCCTATCCGAACTATTTCGCACTGATCAAAGCCTACGCCTTCAAGGCCAAGGAGCCGATCGTGCACCCGGTGCTGCGCCGCCAGCCCGAGCCGGGCAGGGCGTTCAAGCCGCGCATCAGGGCGCGCAGCATCAGCGGGCTTGGCAGCGCGCCGGTTCCGGCCGAGCCGCCGAAGGAATAATCCCCGGACTTCCCGAACCCGTGTCGGCCAATTCTGATTGGACGCCGCGTTTTTGCGATCCTTTCCCGAGCCATGATGATTGAGTGTCGGCATGAGTGATTTGGTTGCGGCATTGCCGATGTATGACTGGCCCGAAGTGCGCGGCGAGGTCGACGCGCAATGGGCAGCGTTGCGCGATGCTTTTCGGCACAAGGGCGTCGATGGGCCGCAGACAATCGTGCGCCGCAATGGCGACCTGCCGCCGGTGCCGGGCGGTATCCACGACGCCGAGGGCAGACTGATCGCGCCCGATCCGGCGACACTGCCGCCGGACGAACTCGACCATCACCAGCTTTGGCTGCATCCGGCGCTGCTGTTCGCGCAGACCTGCTGGGGGCCGATGGAACTCGGCCTGAGCAAGCATGTGCAGGTGGTCGGCCAGCCGAGCTACTACGCTTACGAGGGCGGCGAAGGCGAACTCTATTCGAGCGCGCTGGTGATGCGGACGGGCGAGGGACCGGAGGTTCGCTCGCCCGCGGATGGCAAAGCCTCGCTGCCGCTCGATCTGATGCGCGGCAAGCGTTTTACCTACAACAGCCTCGATTCGATGTCGGGCATCATTGCACTGGCGCGCGATCTGCAGGCCGCCGGCGAAAGCCTGGATATCTTTTCCTCGCGCAGCGAAAGCGGTGGCCATCGCGGCTCGATCGTCGCGGTCGCCGAGGGCAAGGCGGATATAGCTGCCATCGACTGTGAGAGCTGGGCGCTGGCGCAGCGTTTCGAGCCTGCGGCAAACGCCGTGAAGGTCGTCGGCTGGACGGCAAGGCGCAAAGGCCTGCCCTACATCACCGCCAGGACGACGCCGGAAAAGACGCTCAAGGCTCTGCGCGAGGCGCTTGCCGGATCAGCCGAGCAGCCTCGCATCCAACGGGTAGGTTGAAAGCTGCTCGTTACCGGTCTCGGTGATCAGGATCTGTTCCTCGATCTTGACGCCCTCATGGTCGCCGAGACGGCCGATATAGCTTTCCACGCACAGCACCATTCCCGGCTCCAGCACGCCATCGGGCGTGTCCGGCGTCCAGTCGCTGGCATGTGGCAGGGTTGGATACTCGTCGGCGAGGCCGACGCCGTGATAGAGCACGCCGTAGCGCGCCGGGAAGCAATCTCCCGGCGGCACCACGGAGCGTTCGACCAGGTCGCGAAAGGACATGCCGGGCTGCATCAATTGCGTGTTGTGGGCGATCTGGTCGGCGGCAATGCGGAACAGGTCGCGCTGCTCGTTCGACGGCCTGGCGTCACCGCAAAGCCAGGTGCGCGAGAGATCGGCGCAGAAGCCGTAGGGGCCGATCAGGTCGGTGTCGAAGGCGACGAGGTCGCCTGCTTCGATCACGCGCGACGAGCATTCCTGGAACCACGGATTGGTGCGCGGCCCTGAGGCAAGCAGCCGGGTTTCGATCCATTCGCCGCCGCGCGCAATGTTGCCGCGGTGGAGTTCGGCCCACAATTCGTTTTCGGAAATGCCCGGCGTCAGCGCCTTCTCCATTTCACCCATCGCCGCTTCGCAAGCGACGATTGCGCGGCGCATGGCGAGGATCTCGTCCGGCGATTTGATCAGCCGCGCATTTTCCATCACCGCTTCGCCATTGCCAATCGAGATGCCGAGCCGGGCGAGTTCCTCGACGCCTTCCGGGTTGATGTGGTCGACCGCAATGCGGCTGTTGCCGCCGCCATGCTCCTTGACCAGATCGGCGATGCCGGCCGCCCAGCGGCGGACTTTGTGCTCGGTCAGCTCACCGCCATAGAGGTACATCCACGACACTGCCGGCCGCACCTCGTCAACGACGCCGGAATGGTCGGACAGATGCTCGCAGGAGAAATAGTCGAACAGCACCACGGGTCCCTCAGTGGCGATGAAGCAGTGGCGGGTCGGATTGTGCGCGACCCACAGCTGCATGTTGGTCGAATCGGTGGCGTAGCGGATGTTGACGGGGTCGTAGAGCAGCGCGCCGGCGTAGTTTCGGCGCTTCAGTTCGGCTCGGATGCGCTCGAGCCGGTATTGGCGCATAGCGGCAAGATCGGGCGCGGCGATGCCTGCCGCTTGCCATTCGGTTTCAGCCAGCGCGCCATAGCCCAGCACATGCTGGTTCAGCGACGCCGCTTTCTGGCGCGAGGCGTCGCGCAAGGCTTCGACGGAGCCCGGCTCGAACGGCATGATCTTGCGGTGACGGCCGAACCCTTGTTTCTCCACCCGACGCCTCCCTGCCGACTTACTGTGGCGCTACGCCCGCGGCCGCTTTCTTCAGCCGCGTGACCGTCAGCGTGCGGGTGGGCGGCTCGCTGTCGAACAGCATCGGGACGACCAACTGCTGCGGCGAGCCGTCAGCGACATAGCCGGCCTCGCTCAAGGCCCGCAGGATGCCCTCAGGAGGTTCCTTGTCATTGGCCATCACGAGCACCGCCGGCTCGATCAGCAAATGGCCGAAGTCCGGCATCTCGTCGTCGAGCACGACCAGATCGGGATCGACAAGACGCAGATTTCCCACCCAGTGCCAGCTCGATATCGCCGTGCGAACCGGACCGTTTGCCGTCAGCTGGCCATAGAGCGACTGGTAGTCGACACGCACGATGCTGCCGCGGCTGTCGCCGCCATTGAGGTGCGTGTACCAGGTCACCGGCAGCACGAGGATGGCAAGCGTTGCGCCGACAAAGACGACGACGTCCTGCACCTTCCTTCCCTTGTCGCCTCTGGCATCCATCCGCAAGGCCAGCGCGACCGGCAGCAACACAAGGATGGGAAGCATCCAGCGATCGCGAAATTGCGTCGTCCCGCTCGCCAGGACGAGCACGATGGTCATCGCCAGGGCAAAAGCGATGGTGCGCCACACCAGTTTCTCGGTCCATGGCGCCGGTTGCAGAGCGGGCGCCGGCTTTTTCCATGCGATGAGCAAAGCCGCGACGAATATGCCGGCCGGCAACACGGCGAAATACAGGATAGCCTTGCCCAGTCCGCGCATTCCGTAGAATGCGGTTTGTATGGCGCTTTCTCCTCTGCCCATGCCGAAGCCGCCGCTGTGCGACAGCAGCTGGTCGGTGTAGGTCAGGTTCCAGTAGAGCGTCGGCAGGCAAAGCAGCACCGCCACGACAAGGCTGATCGAAAACCGGCGGTTGAGGATGACGCCGCGCGTTTCGCGCAGCGACAGGGTGGACAGGATCAGCGCGCCGAGAAAGATCGCGTTGTTGTATTTCGACAGGATGGCGGCGGCCATCGCCACGCCAAACAGCACATAGGTGGCCAGGGAACGCCGCTGCACCAGTTCGACGAGCGCAAGAAACAGCACCACTGAAAAACAGAAAGCGGCGATCGAGTGGGTGAGGGCGTGCTGCATCTCCCACACCATCTGCGGAAACAACAGCAGGCCGAACAATGCGGCGGCGCCAGCGCGGCTGGAATAGCCCAGGCGGCGGACAGCGATGAAAACCGACGCCAGCGCCGCTCCGATCAGTAGGTACTTCACGATCTTGAGCGCGAGGATGTTCGTTCCGACCACGGCGGCGACGAGGCGGGCGAGCCAGGTGTAGAGCGGCGGCTGCGAGCCGCCATAGCCAGCCCAGAGGTAGCGCATGTACATCAGCTGTTCGGAATCGTCGACGCCGACACCGGTTCCCACGACATGGGACAGCAGCGCCATCACCACGATCTGGACGACGCAATAGACCGCGACGCAGACCAGTGCGGCGTTGAAGGGACCGACCTTGCCTTCGCCGAGCCAGTCCGTCCATTTCTCTAGATACTGCAAGGGGATCGTCTTCTCATCGAGGGAAATGCCTGCGGCCAACTGCCGAAGGCCCCTTACACGATCTCACGCTCCCTGTCGCCTTTTCAGGTCCGCATCTTCTCGCCGCTGGGGTCGAAGGGCGCCTCGACATTGATACGCGCCGGACGCCGGTGGCCGAGGATCTCGATCTCGAACAGTCCGGCACTTTCGTCCTCGGCGAGTGCCGCCGGCACATAGCCCTGCGCCATCGATTTCTGCACATAGTGCGCGTAACCGCCCGAGGTGACCCAGCCGACCACGCGCCAGTCGCCGTCGACGATGCCGCGCACGGCGGAAGCGCCTTCGGCAGCCTTCGAGCCACGCACTTCCTTGCCCGCCATGTCGAAGCGCGGCGCGCCATAGCCATGCGGCTTTTCCACCGTGCCATAGTCCTTGCCGACCTTGGCCCAGATCGGCTCGTCGCCCATGACATCGGCGTCGGCCGCATCGATGATGAAGGAGACACGGCGCAGTTTCGGTCCTTCCGCCTGTTCCTTGGCGGCGGCCTCGCGGCCGATGAAGTCGTTCTTCTCCAGCTTGATGAAGCGGTCCATCCCGCCTTCGAACGGGCCGTAGATCGGCCGCAGCTCGCGGTACCAGGTCGGGAAGTTCTTCTCCAGGCGCATGGAGAGCAAAGCGCGCATGCCGAAATCGACGAGGCCGAACTCCTCGCCGGCGTCCTTGATGGCCTTGTAGACCAGACGCTCATAGGCCGGCGCCATCCAGATTTCATAGCCGAGATCACCGGTATAGGTGATGCGGTTGACCATGCAGGGCGCGCCCCCGACCGCCATTTCGCGGAAATCCATGAAGCGAAACGCCTTGGTCGAGATGTCGACATCGACCAGCTTCTGCAAGAGATCGCGCGATTTCGGCCCGGCGATCGACAGGCCGACGAGCGTCTGATCGAAGCGGTGGATGCGCACCGAACCATCCTTCGGCAGGTGCTTTTCGAACCAGCGCATGTGGTACTTCTGCGCGGCGGACGAACCCCAGATCATAAATCTGTCTTCGCCTGCCTTGGCGATGGTGAAGTCGCCGATCAGCTTGCCGAACTCGTTGATCATCGGCGTCAGCACGATGCGGCCGATCTTCGGCATGCGGTTGGTCATCAGCCGGTTGAGGAAATCCTCAGCCGCAGGTCCCGACACTTCGTATTTGGCGAAGTTGGCGATTTCGGTGACGCCGACGCGTTCGCGCGTGGCGCGCACTTCCTCGCCGATAGGACCGAAATCGTTTGAGCGGTGGAAGGAGACGACGTCCTTCGGCTCCTTGCCCTTCGGCGCGAACCACAGCGGGGTCTCCAGGCCCCAGCTATCGCCCATGACGGCGTTGTTGGCGAGCATCGTGTCATAGAGCGGGGTGGTTTGTGCAGGGCGCGCAGCCGGCAGCTCTTCATTGGGGAAGCGGATGGAGAAGCGGCGCGAATAGTTTTCGCGCACCTTTGCGTTGGTGTAGCGCAGGCCGGCCCACTCGCCGAAGCGGGCGACATCCATGCCCCAGACGTCGAAGCCGGGATCGCCATGCACCATCCAGTTGGACAGCGCGAGGCCGACGCCGCCGCCCTGGCTGAAGCCGGCCATGACGGCGCAGGCGCACCAGAAATTGGTCAGGCCCTGCACCGGCCCGACCAGCGGATTTCCGTCGAGCGCGAAGGTGAAGGGGCCGTTGATGATCTGCTTGATGCCGGCTTTCTCGATGCCGGGGAAATGCTTGAAGCCGATCTCCAGCGACGGCGCGATGCGGTCGAGGTCGGGCGGCAGCAGTTCATGGCCGAAATCCCACGGCGTGTTGACCGGCGACCATGGCTTGCAGGCCTTTTCATAGGTGCCGAGCAGGATGCCGTTGCGCTCTTGTCGGGTGTAGATCTCGCCCTTGAAGTCAAGCACGCCGATCATCTCGCGGCCGGTCGATTTGTTGAACTCTTCGACCTCGGGCATCGGCTCGGTGAGCAGGTACATGTGCTCCATGGCCAGCACCGGCAGTTCGACGCCGACCATGCGGCCGATCTCGCGCGCCCACAGGCCGCCGCAGTTGACGACATGCTCGGCGTGGACGGTGCCCTGTTCGGTGACGACGTTCCAGGTGCCGTCAACTTCCTGCGTCAAGTCGACGACGCGGTTGCGCAGCACGATCTCGGCGCCCAGCTTCTTGGCCGCCTTGGAGTAGGCGATCGTCGTGCCGGAGGGATCGAGATGGCCTTCGACCGGATCCCACATGGCGCCGACGAAATTGGTCTCGTCCATCAGCGGGAACATCGCCTTGGCTTCGGAGGGCGTGATCAGCTCGGTGTCCATGCCGAGATAGCGGCCCTTGGCGTGGGCCAGGCGCAGAAAATCCATGCGCTCGGGCGTATCGGCCATCATCACGCCGCCGGTCAGATGCAGCGAGCAGGACTGGCCGGAGATTTCCTCGATCTCCTTGTAGAGCTGCACCGTATAGGCCTGCAGTTTGGCGACGTTGGGATCGCCGTTCAGCGTGTGGAAGCCGCCGGCTGCGTGCCAGGACGAGCCGGAGGTGAGCTCGGACCGCTCGATCAGCATGATGTCGGTCCAGCCGGCCTTGGCCAGATGGTAGAGCACCGAGCAGCCAACGACGCCGCCGCCAATGACAACCGCTTTTACATGAGATTTCATGAGAGATAGGTCCGTTTTTTAAGAGATTGAATCGAATGGGCGGGGGTGAAAACAAAGCGGAGATCGGCCGCAGCGACGTTCTCGGCCAACCTGCCATCAAGCGCGGCAAGGATGGTTTCGCAGACGGAAGTGCGATGGTTCAGGACGTCATGGTTCCAAACACGCAGGATCGAATAGCCTTGCGCGCGCATGAAATCGTCACGGCGACAGTCATAGGAGCTGTCGGCGTGTTGATGGCCGTCGATTTCCACGACAAGCCATTTTTCGCGGCAGGCGAAGTCTGCAAAGTATGGTCGGATAGAGAACTGTCGCGTGAATTTGTAGCCGCCAAGTTTGCGGGCTTTCAACTCAAGCCAAAGCAGAGCTTCGGCCTGATTGTCACCTTGTCTAAGTTTTCTGGCTCGCAGGGTAGTGCCATTCTTGCGGCGACTGCGGGTTTGACCAGCGCCTTCCCCCACTCCGTCGCCGCTTCCCGGCGCCACCTCTCCCCCCTCCGGAGGGAGAGGAAGGGAGCCAGCCCGCATAACTTCGCGCCTTTCCTCTCCCCCGTCGATCGGGGGAGAGGTGTCGAGCGCAGCTCGACGGAGTGGGGGTCGACTGTTCATCAGATCCATACGAATGATCAGTTCATCAACAACATTGATCAAAAATCGGTCGGCGCGCCGCCTTCGGACGTGCGCTTTTCGACGAAGTCGTTGAGCTCTTCGCGGATCGCCGGGTCCATATAAGGTTCCTCGTAGGATGCCAGCCGCTCCTTCCAGACCTTGTTGGCCTTTTCCAGCGCGGTCGGCGATCCGGCTTCGGCCCAGGTCTCGAAATTGCGCCAGTCGGAGAGGATGGGCGAGTAGAAGGCTGTCTTGTAGCGGTCCTGCGTGTGCTGGGTGCCGAAGAAATGGCCGCCGGGGCCGACCGACTGGATGGCGTCGAAGCCGAGCGCTTCGTCGGACAGGTCGAGCGGGGTGAGGAACTCGGCCACCATCTGCAACAGGTCGATGTCCAGCATGGTCTTCTCGTAGGAACAGCGCAGGCCGCCTTCGAGCCAGCCGGCGCCGTGCATCATCAGATTGCCGCCGCCCTGGATGGCGCCCCACAGCGAGAACACACTTTCATAGGCTGCCTGCGCGTCGACGGTGTTGGCGGCGCAGGTATTGGAGGTGCGGTAGGGGATCTTGTAACGGCGGGCAAGCTGGCCGCCGACAAGCTGCGCCTTCATATATTCAGGCGTGCCGAAGGCCGGCGAGCCCGACTTCATGTCGACATTCGAGGTGAAGCCGCCATAGCCAACCGGCGCGCCCTTTCTCACCATCTGGGCAAAGGCGATGCCGGACAGCGCCTCGGCATTTTGCTGCACCAGCGCACCGGCGATGGTCACCGGCGCCATCGCGCCGGACAGGGTGAAGGGCGTGATGACGACGACCTGACCCTTGCTCGACATCTGGATGATGCCTTCCATCATCGGCACATCCAGTTTCAGCGGCGAATTGGTGTTGATGATGGTGAAGACGGACGGCTCTTCGAGCATCTGCTCATGGCTGATGCCGCGGGCGATCCTGGCGATCTCGATGCCGTCGACATTGCGCTCCTTGCCGAGCGAATAGATGTGGAACACCTTGTCGGTCAGCGTGGCGAGGTCGCGGATGCATTCGAGGTGGCGCACGGAAGGATGGATGTCGGTCGGCTCGACCGGATAACCGCCGGTGCAGTTCAGGATGTTGTGCATCTGCGCCAGGCGCAGGAAGTTGCGGTAGTCCTGCTGGTTGCCCGGACGGCGGCCGCGATCGAGATCGGAGCAGTTCGGTGCCGACGCCATCATCGACAGGATCACATTGTTGCCGCCGAAGCGCACATTGTGCGCCGGGTTGCGGGCATGGAGCGTGAATTCCGACGGGCAGTTGGAGATGAGATCGAGGATCATGTCGCTGTCGAAGCGCACGCGCTCGCTGCCCTCGCGGACATCAGCGCCATTTTCCTTCATGATGCGGCGCGCTTCGTCATGCAGCACGTCGACGCCTATTTCCCTCAAGACGCGCAGCGAGGCGAGGTGGATCGATTCCAGCTCGTCGTCCGAGATCAGCTTGGTCGGCGTCAGCGGATTTCTCAGTTGTCGAAAAGCCGGCTGTTCGAAGGCGGCCGAGCCGCCGGCGCGCTTGCCCGCACGGCCACCGCGACGGGCACGGTCGGCTGCCAAAGGCGGTTCGGCTGGATGCAGGGCGGCGGTCATGATGGTCCTCGTACGATGCTGGTAGCGGGCGGCATAATGGACCGGCGGCTGTCCGGCCATTGCGGAGGCGGCGACCACTAGGACGAGGGAAGCGACATGCCCGAACGGCAGTCCGATAGCTGACAACCTTGCCGGGGATTGGCGGACAGGACGCGCCCACTGCGGCTCTTGGCGCAAGGGGATTTCAGGCGCGGCCCTTCCTTTCCCTAAATCGAACCGCTAGCTCAATGGTTTGCCGCTGGATCGGGCCGGCAATTCATGTGGAAGGCATCATGGCTGCGACCGGTTCGAGCGATGGCGAAGCGGGGACGCAATGGGCGGCGCTTGCCGGCGTAACTGCCGCCCTCGCGATGTTCGGTGCGGCGCAAGGGCTGAGCTCGCCGCTGTTTACGCTGCTGATGCAGAAGCAAGGCATGTCGCCGGCGCTGATCGGCTTGTCGGCAGCGATGATGCCGCTTGGCCTGATCCTTTCGGCCTCGTTCGTGCCGGCAGCCGTTCGGCTGGTCGGCGCGCGCAACCTGGCTGTGGGTTGCTCATTGATTGGGGCGCTGTGCTTCCTCGGCATCGGCTACCTGCAGGACTGGGTGGGCTGGTTCGTCATCCGCTTCATCATCGGTATCGTCATCAACCCGCTCTATATACTGGGCGAAGTATGGGCGCTGTCGCTGGCGCCGCCGTCGCGCCGCGGCAGGGTGATGGGGGCATTCAACACCGTGCTGGGCGCTGGCTATGCTGCGGGGCCTTTGGTCCTGACCGCGGTTGGGATATCGGGCTGGGTTCCTTTCCTGGTCGGCATGGCCGGCTTCATCCTGTGCGCCGCGATCCTTCGTGCTGTTTCGTCAAGCCTCGCCGGCTTCGAGGATGACGGCCAATTGCCCGGCGGCTTTTTCGGTTTCGCCAGGCTGGCGCCGGCGCTGTTGTTTGCCGTGCTGGTTTCGGCGGCGGTCCAGCAGGGCACCTACGCTTTGATGCCGGTCTTCGGTGCCGCCTATGGCCTGCCCGAAAGGACGCTGGCGGCCCTGGTGATGGCACTGTCGCTGGGAAACATCTTCCTGCAAATCCCGCTCGGCCTGCTGGCCGAGCGTTTCGGCGGGCGGGCGATGATCATCTTCTGTGCGTTGGCGACAACGACCTGCGCGGTTTTGCTGCCGTTGCTGATCACGACGCCGGCGATCTGGCTCGTCCTTCTCGTCATGGGCGCTGTCGGCTACGGCGTCTACACCATGGCGCTGGTGGAACTCGGCAGCCGCTTCAGGGGAACCGTGCTGGTCGCCGGCAACGCCGCCTTCGCATTGATGTGGGGCGCCGGCGGCATTGTCGGCCCGCCTGGCGCCGGTGCCTTGATGCAGATCATCGGTCCGCTCGGTCTGCCGGTGGTGATCGCCGGACTCGACGCGCTGCTGGTGAGCTTCGCGCTCTATCGATCGTTCAAGCGCCAAAACTCCTGACGGCCCAAAAACTCCTGACAGGCCCAAACTCATGACAGGCCTTGTCTGGAGCAAACGGTTTTTCGCGGGGCGGGGCTTACCCGCGTCGGACAGAAAAGCTAGTCCTGAACCTGGTTTAGGTGCCAATGATGAACCTGGCGGAAGCTGACAACGAGAAGATGCAGTGGGCGGCGATCAGCGGCGTGATCGCGACCGTCTCGGTGTTCGCCATCGCGCAAGGCCTGTCCTATCCGCTGCTGAGCTTCATCCTGCAACGCCAAGGCGTTTCGCCGGCCATCATCGGGCTCTCGGCGGCAATGACGCCGATCGGCTTCATTGTCTCGTCGCCGCTGATCCCGGCACTGGCGCGCCGGTTCGGGGCAGGGCGCACCGCGCTTACCTGCGCGGCGCTTTCGGCTATTGTGCTTGCGCTGATCGGCTGGACGCAGAATGTCTATCTGTGGTTTCCTCTGCGCTTCTTGATCGGGGTGGTGACCAATCCGCTCTTTGTCTTGAGCGAAATCTGGGTCATTGCACTGGCGCCGCCATCGCGCCGCGGTCGCGTCATGGGTGTCTATTCAACCATCATCTCGGCCGGCTTCGCTGCCGGGCCGCTCTGCCTGCTCGCTGTCGGCACCGTGGGATGGCCGCCATTCCTGGTGGGGATCGCCGCCTTCATCTTCTGCGGCGCCTGCCTGGCGCTGGTGCTGCCGCGACTGCCGAAGGTCGACGAAGCCGGGCACAGGGTTTCGGTCATGGGCTTCGTGCCACTGGCATGGCTACTGCTGTCGGCGGTGGTCGTTGCCGCCGGTTTCGAACAGGGCGTGCTGGCGCTGCTGCCGGTCTACGGCACGCACTATGGCATCGCGGAAGCGCGCATGTCGGCGCTGCTGTCGGTGATGATCGCCGGCAACATCGCCATGCAGGTGCCGCTCGGCTTGCTGGCGGAACGGCTGACGGCGCGGCTGGTGCGATTCATCTGCGTCGTGGTGACGGTGCTGGGCTGCGCCCTGTTGCCGCTGCTCATCGAGACGCCGCTGATCTGGCCTTGCGTCTTTATCTGGGGCGCGGTCTCCTATGGCATCTACACCATGTCGATCATCGAGCTCGGCGACCGCTTTACCGGCTCGGCGCTGGTCGCCGGCAATGCCGCCTTCTCCCTGATGTGGGGCGTCGGCGGCATCGTGGTGCCGCCGCTGGCGGGTGGCGTCATGGATGTGATCGGCGCCTCCGGCCTGCCGATCACGCTGGGCACGATTTGTCTGGCACTGGCTGTGGCCACGGTCCTGCGCCGGCGGATGGTTTGAGGCCGCATTCCCCCGATGACCTGACGTACCATCTTGAATAAAACCGCTTGCAACGCGATGTAGGCAGGGCTGCCCGCCACTAGCCTGGAGACCATGCGTGACCCAATCGACGACAAAACGCCAGACGGATGCTACCGTGGAGGACAAGTTCCTCTGGTTGGAGGACCGGACCAGCAAGGAATCGCTCGACTGGGTGCATCGCCAGAACGAGATCACCGTGGCCGAACTACAGGGCGATCCGTCCTACCAGGCGGCCTTCGAGACGGCGCTCGACCTGATGACGGCCGAAGACAACATCGCTGTGGGCGCCGCGCTCAACGGCCAAGTCTATAATTTCTGGCAGGACAAGACCAATGTGCTCGGCCTCTGGCGCCGCACGACGGTCGCCTCCTACAAGACCGAAAAGCCCGTGTGGGAGACGATCATCGACTTCGACGTGCTGTCGGCCAAGGAGGGGGTGAAGTGGGTGTTCAGCGGCGCCAGCCGCCTTTACCCCGATTTCAACCTTTGCCTGGTGGCGATGTCGCCGGATGGCGGCGATGCCAGCGAGATGCGCGAATTCGACATCGAGACCAAATCCTTCATCGAGGGCGGCTTCCGCGCTCCCGCCTCGAAATCCGGCTTTTCCTGGCTGGACAAGGACACGGTCATTGTCTCGGCTGCCTTCAATGAAGACGACAAGACCCAGTCCGGTTATCCGCGCGTCGTCAAGCTGTGGAAGCGCGGCACCCGGTTGGAGGAGGCGACGCCGATCTTCGAGGCCGAGAAGCAGGATCTCGCGGCCGGCGCGGGGGTCGAGCATGATGGCGACAGGCAGTATTTGTTTCTGGCCCGCACGATCGCCTTCTTCTCCTCGCACAGTTTTCTGCGCCTGCCGTCGGGCGAAAACCGGCGCATCCCGCTGCCGGACGATGTCACCGACACCGCGCTGTTCAAGGGCCGGTTCGTGTTCGGGGTGCGCAGCCCATGGACGGCGCCGGGCGGCACTGAGTGCTTGCCGGACGCCCTCTATTCCTTCGATTTCGAACACTGGATCGACACCGGCGACCTGGGCCCTGTTGAAACCATGCTCGCGCCAGCGCACCGTGTTTCGGTCGCCGGCATTGCCCGCACTCAGGACCGGCTGTTCATCAATCTGATGGACAATGTGCGCGGCAAGGTCGTTATCGCCGAGCGCAGCGGCGACCGATGGTCGCTGAAGCCGGTGGCGCTGCCCGAGAACGGCAATGTCGGCATCGCGCATGCCGAGCATTTCGGTTCCAGCGTCTCCTTCTCCTTCACCGATTTCCTGACGCCGAGTTCGATCATCTGGTCGGACGATGACGGGGTGACGCTGGCCACCGTGAAATCGCAGCCGGCGCGGTTCGACGCCGCGCCGCTGGTCTCCGAACAGTTCGAGGCGCGCTCGAAGGACGGCACCATGATCCCGTATTTCGTCGTCAGGCGGCGCGACCAGAAGGGTCCGGTACCGACGCTTCTCTATGGTTATGGCGGCTTCGAAATACCGCTGCTGCCCGGCTATGCCGGCGTGCGCGGCAGGCTGTGGCTGGAGAAGGGCAATGCCTATGTGCAGGCCTGCATCCGCGGTGGCGATGAGTTTGGGCCGGCCTGGCACCAGGCGGCGCTGAAGGGCAATCGCCAGACTGCCTTCGACGATTTCGCCGCGGTGGCGCAGGACGTCGTCAGGCGCGGCATCGCCACGGCTGCTTCCCTCGGCATCCAGGGCGGCTCGAATGGCGGCCTGCTTACCGGCGTTTCCCTGACGCAGCATCCCGAACTGTTCGGCGCCGTCATCATCGAGGTGCCGCTGCTCGACATGCTGCGCTACACCGAACTGCCGCCAGGCGCCTCGTGGATCGGCGAATATGGCGATCCGGCAAAACCGGAAGAAGCCAAGTGGCTCGCCGCCTATTCGCCGTACCATCATGTCTCGGCCGATGCCGTCTATCCCCCGGTGCTGCTCACGACATCAACCGCCGACGACCGCGTCCATCCCGGCCATGCCCGCAAGATGGCGGCGAAGCTGCAGGAAGCAGGTCACGGCAAGACGTTGTTCTTCGAGGAGACGGAAGGCGGCCATGGCGGGCGCGGCGACCGCCGGCCGCAAGCGGCGCAAACCGCCATGAAATACGTGTTCCTGCAAAGGGTATTGAGCGGCACCGCTTGAATTCCGGGCCTCGGGCGGCATAGACTGCCGCCATGGTCTACATGAGCACATCCGGCGCCTTCGGGGTCGCGGTGACACCGTCGCCGCGCACGCTGCGCGCCGAACTGCTCAGGCTGTGCGCCCGCATCGGCTATTCGCCGCCCGCCGTCCTCTGACGAAGTCGCCCCGGCAGCTTGCCGGTTTGATTCCAGAGGAAAGAGCAAACCCATGACTTACCAGAACTATTCGCTGAAGCAGCTTCAGCAGATTGACGCCGCGCATCATCTGCATCCCTTCACCGACCACAGGGAATTGCGCGAGACCGGCTCGCGCATCATCACCCACGCCAACGGCCCGTTCATCTACGATGCCGACGGCACCGAAATACTCGACGGCATGGCCGGGCTGTGGTGCGTCAATGTCGGCTATGGCCGCGACGAGCTGGCCGACGCCGCTTACGCGCAGATGAAGGAATTGCCCTACTATAATTCCTTCTTCAAATGCTCGACGCCGACGCCCGTGCTGCTGTCGAAGAAGCTGGCCGAGCTGGCGCCCAAGGGCATCAGCCAGGTTTTCTACGGCTCCTCCGGCTCGGAGGCCAACGACACGGCGCTGCGGCTCGTGCGCCACTATTGGGTGCTGGAAGGCAAACCGGAGAAGAACCGCATCATCTCGCGCAAGTCGGCCTATCACGGCTCGACCGTCGCCGGCACGTCGCTCGGCGGCATGGATTTGATGCACAAGCAACTCGGCGGGGCGGTTCCCAACATCGTCCATGTGATGATGCCCTATGCCTATGAGTTGGGGCTGCCCGGCGAAAGCGACCATGATTTCGGCCTGCGCGCCGCCAAGGCGGTCGAGGATGCCATTCTGGAGGCCGGCGCCGACAAGGTCGCGGCCTTCATCGGCGAGCCGGTGATGGGGGCGGGCGGGGTGAAGATACCGCCGATGAGCTACTGGCCGGAAGTGCAGCGAATCTGCCGCAAATACGATGTGCTTTTGATGCTGGACGAGGTCATCACCGGCTATGGCCGCACCGGCGAATGGTTTGCGGCGCAGACCTTCGGCGTCGAAGCCGACACCATCACCACGGCTAAGGCACTGACCTCTGGCTATCAGCCGCTGTCGGCGCTGCTGGTCGGCGACCGTATCGCGGCGACGCTGGTCGAAAAGGGCGGCGAATTCTACCACGGCTATACCTATTCGGGTCACCCGGTGGCCTGCGCGGTGGCGCTGAAGAATCTCGAGATCATGGAGCGAGAAGGCCTGGTCGACAGGGTCAGGAACGACACTGGACCTTACTTCGCCCAGGCGCTGCAGGAGCGCATTGCCGGCCACGAACTGGTCGGCGAGGTGCGATCGATCGGGCTGATGGGCGCGGTCGAGATCGTCAAGGACAAGGCGACCAAGGAGCGCTTCCTGCCGGCGAGCAGTGCCGCCGTCACCGTCCGCGACCACGCCATCGCGCAAGGCCTGATGCTGCGCGCCACCGGCGACACGATGATCCTGTCGCCGCCGCTGATCTGGACCCGCGCGACGATCGACATGGCTTGCGATCGCATCGCCAAAGCGCTGGATCTGGCGCAAGCGGATTTGCGCAAGAAGTAGATGGAACGACAGCCGGACGCCTTGCAATCAGGGCGCCCGGACTGTGCGCCTGCTTATCGTCAGGGTCGAAGGGGTCAGCGCACCGATCGTGCTGGTCATGAAGACCATCAGGCAATTCCGAACGCTGCAATCGGAATATAATTCAGATCGAACAGTATAGGACTGCAAAACGCAAAAACCGCGCTCCATCGGAACGCGGCTTTGCCAGATACGCATGGCATTTCGCCAACAATACACTTGCGAAACTTACGGGCTCCGGTACGCGAGACCTGATCCGGAGCGCCGGGCGGATGCGATATGTCCGCCTCGCCATCCGTTATATAGGCACATCGTTACCGCCGGGTTATCGAGAGCTTAAGCAAATCTAAATTTGCAATTTTTCCGCGCAATAAAAATCGAGAAAAGCGCTGCCAAATTCGAAACTTATAGAGAACTGCCGCGAAGGAAATTTATGATGCCGGAAAAATCCGATCCGCCATTTCCCTGGGCGTTGAACAGCGCATAAAGCTGGGCCGCTTCGGCCCCCATTGGCGTCACCGCGCCGGCGCTTTGGGCCGCCTCCTGCGCCAGTTTCAGGTCCTTCAGCATGAGTGCCGCGGCAAAGCCCGGTTTGTAGTCGCGGTTGGCGGGTGAGGCCGGCACGGGACCCGGCACCGGGCAATAGGTGGTCAGCGACCAGCACTGGCCCGACGAAGTCGAGGCAACGTCGAACAGGGCCTGATGCGAGAGGCCGAGCTTTTCGGCCAGCACGAAGGCCTCTGCGACGCCGATCATCGAAATGCCGAGCATCATGTTGTTGCAGATTTTGGCTGCCTGACCGGCGCCGTCGTCACCGCAATGGACGATGCGGCCTGCCATCGGCTTCAGGACCGGTTCGGCCTTGGCGAAGGCATCCTTGGCGCCGCCGGCCATGAAGGTCAGCGTTCCCGCAGCAGCACCGCCGGTGCCGCCGGAGACGGGGGCGTCGATCGAATGCAGCCCGTGCTTCCTTGCTACGGCATGCGCCTTGCGGGCCGACTCGACATCGATGGTCGAGGAATCAATGAACAGGGCGCCTGGTTTGGCCTTGGGTGCGATGTCCTCGTAGACCGAGAGCACGTGCTTGCCGGCGGGAAGCATGGTGATCACGACATCGGCGTCCTTCACCGCCGCCACGGCATTCGCCATGACAATGACGCCATGCTCGCGGGCGACGGTGAGGTTTTCCGGCATCAGGTCAAAGCCGTGCACCGCGTGCCCCGCCTTGACGAGATTGGCAGCCATCGGATTGCCCATATTACCCAAGCCGATGAAGGCGATCGTCGTCATTGTTCTCTCCTGGTCTTGCTGGCTTCAGCGGCCAATCAACGCCCGCGCGATGATGACGCGCATGATCTCGTTGGTGCCTTCGAGGATCTGGTGGACGCGCAGGTCGCGCACCAGTTTTTCGATACCGTAATCATGAAGATAGCCGTAACCGCCATGCAGCTGCAGCGCCTCGTTGGCGACGTTGAAGCCGATGTCGGTGACGAAGCGCTTGGCCATGGCCGACCATTTGCCGGCGTCCGGCGCCTTGCGGTCTAGCTTCGAGGCGGCAGCATAGAGGAAAATGCGCGCTGCCTGCAATTCGGTCTCCATGTCGGCCAACCTGAACTGCAGCGCCTGGAACTGGTTGATCTTCGAGCCGAAAGCCTTGCGCTCGGCGGTATAGGACAGCGCCTTGTCGAGCGCAGATTGCGCGCCGCCGAGCGAACAGGCAGCGATATTGAGGCGGCCGCCGTCAAGGCCGGCCATGGCGATGCCGAAACCTGCGCCTTCCCCCGACAGCAGGTTTGCAGCCGGCACCTTGCAGTCCTCGAAGATCACCTGGCGGGTCGACTGCATGTGCCAGCCCATCTTGTGCTCGTTGGCGCCGAAGGAGAGGCCGGGCGCATCCTTCGGCACGACGAAGGTGGAAATGCCCTTCGGCCCGTCGGCGCCGGTGCGCGCCATGACGACATAGAGGTCGCTGTCGCCGGCCCCGGAGATGAACTGCTTGGCGCCGTTAAGCACATAGTCGTTGCCGTTCTTCACCGCGCGCGTCTTCAGCGCCGCGGCATCCGAGCCTGAACCCGGCTCGGTCAGGCAGTAGCTCGCCAGCCATTCCATCGAGGTCAGCTTCGGCAGGAAGCGTTGGCGCTGCTCGTCGTCGCCGAAGCGGTCGATCATCGACGCCGCCATATTGTGGATCGAGATGAAGGAGGAAAACGCCGGATCGGCGTGCGACAGTGCCTCGAAGATCAGCACGGCGTCGAGCCGGCCGAGCGCCGAGCCGCCGACATCGTCCCTGACATAGATGCCGCCGAGGCCGAGCGGGCCGGTCTCGCGGATTACATCGGCAGGAAAGTGTCTTGCCCGGTCCCATTCGAGCGCATTGGGCGCAACGCGATCGGCGGCGAAGGCCTGTGCCATCTCCTGGATGGCGCGCTGTTCCTCGTTGAGCTCGAACTGGCTGGTGCTCGCATCGACCGCGGCGTCCATGGCGTGCTCCCTGTGTTCCCCAGCTGGGGTTGGCTTGCTGGCCTGTTGTTTTTGGCTTTGCGCGCCGCTCAATCTAGACCAATGATGCCGCCGCGCAACCCGGCTCGCCGCGCAGCCGCTGTGCATGAATGGATCAAGGGAGCATTGCGTGCCGACATATTTCGACGAATTGCTCGACCGCTTCCATGCCTATCTCCGGGGCGTGGACAACGCGCTGGTGCGGGACGCCGTGACCCGGATCGGCTGGAATATGACGGCGCGCGTGCTCGAAGCGCATCCGCTGCCTTGCCTTGGTCTGCTCGACCGCATTGTCGAACTGGCGCCGCCGGACCCGCAGCCTCTGGTGCAACTGCTGGCGGAGCGTCGTGACGATCTGTGCTGGGGGCAGACCTACAACGCGAGCGATTTTGGTGAAGCGTTCTTGCAGAAATACGGCTGGCTGGAGGTGTTTGGCACGCGCGGCCATTTCGCCAATGAAGAGGTCGCGGCCGGATTGCTGATCCTGGGGCCCGGCATCACCTATCCCGACCATCATCACATTGCCGAGGAGATCTACATTCCGCTGACCGGCGGCACCGAGTGGCGCATGGGCGAAGGCGGCTTTCACACCCGCCAGGCGGGCGAAATTATCCATCACGCCTCCAATGTCAGCCATGCCATGCGCACCGGCAGCGAAGCGTTGCTGGCGCTCTACATCTGGCGCGGCGGGCCGCTGGCGCAGAAATCGACCGTTTCCGGCGCGCAGGGCAGGGGCTGAGCATGGCCAAGGCGATCATGCTGCAAGGCACGGGTTCGGATGTCGGCAAGACGGTGCTGGTGGCGGGGCTCTGCCGCGCGGCCAGGAATCGCGGGCTGAAAGTCAGGCCGTTCAAGCCGCAGAACATGTCGAACAATGCCGCCGTCGCCGACATTCCGGGCGACGACCGCCCCGGCGGCGGCGAGATTGGCCGTGGGCAATGGCTGCAAGCGCTGGCGTGTGGTGTTCAGCCGACCGTGCATATGAATCCGGTGCTGCTCAAACCCCAGAGCGACATCGGTTCGCAGGTGATCGTGCAGGGCAAGGTGTTCGGCGAGGCGCGAGCGCGCGACTACCAGACAATGAAAGCGGGGCTGATGGACGCCGTGCTGGAGTCCTGGACGAAGGTCGGTGAGGGCGCCGATCTGGTCGTCGTCGAGGGCGCCGGATCGCCGGCCGAAATCAACCTGCGCAGCCGCGACATCGCCAATATGGGCTTTGCCACGCGCGCCGACGTGCCGGTCATCCTGGTCGGCGACATCGACCGCGGTGGCGTCATCGCTTCGGTCGCCGGCACGCATCTGATCCTGCCGGAGGGAGACAGGCGCATGATCGTCGGCTACCTCATCAATAAGTTCCGCGGCGATGTCTCGCTGTTCGACGACGGCATCCGGTCGATCGAAAGCTTCACCGGCTGGCGCTGCTTTGGCGTCGTGCCGTGGCTGAAGGCGGCGGCGCGATTGCCTTCGGAGGATTCGGTCGTGCTCGAACGCCTGGCATCGGGCGAGAAGCGGGCGTTGAAGGTCGCCGTGCCGATGCTTGGCCGCATCGCCAATTTCGACGACCTCGACCCGCTCAAGGCCGAACCGCAGGTCGAAGTGGTGTTTGTGCCGCCGGGGCAGCGCTTGCCGGAGGATGCCGGCCTGGTGGTCATTCCCGGTTCCAAATCGACGATCGGCGATCTCATGAAGTTCCGCGAGAATGGCTGGGATCGCGATCTCCTCGCGCACCGCAAACGCGGCGGCCATATCGTCGGCATTTGCGGCGGCTTCCAGATGCTCGGCCGCCTGGTGCGCGATCCCGATCGCATCGAGGGCAGCGTCACCGAGGCGGAAGGTCTTGGTCTGCTCGACATCGAGACGGTGATGGAGCCGGAAAAGACGGTGCGCAATGTCAGCGCCCGCTCAGTGCCGTTCGGCCTGGCGCTCGAGGGCTACGAAATCCATCTCGGCCGCACCACCGGGCCGGACATGGCGCGGCCGTCGGCTGTGATCAACGGCATCGACGACGGTGCCATTTCCGCCGATGGCAAGGTTTTTGGCACCTATCTGCACGGCCTGTTTTCCGCCGACGCTTTCCGAGCGAGATTCCTGGAAAGCCTCGGCGTGAAAGGCGGCGGCGTCGACTATCGGGCGGAGGTGGAAAACGCTCTGGACGAGATCGCAACCGAACTGGAGCGCCATCTCGATTGCGATGCGATTTTTGGGTTAGCGAGGTAGGGCCGCCCATCGTTTCGTCATCCTCGGGTCTGCGCTTCCGCTTCGTTTCCACTCCGTGGATGTCGAAGTTCGGGCGCTTTCGCCGACCTTCGACGCGGCGCTGAAGGACCAAGGCCGATGGCGAAGGATTCTGCGAAACTGATCACCAGCGGGACGGTGAGCGAGGCGTATTCGACATTGCGAAAATGGCCGGGCGCCGTTTCGCGATAGCCACAAATGTCGGTGACCGCGTTCTGCAGCCGCAGGCCCGGCGCGCGCCGCACCATCTCGAACCGGTCGGCTACCGGGCGGTGCTGTTGATCGTGGCGCTCCGTCTCGCCGGACATGGTCATCCTTCCGCGCGGAAGAGCCTAACGGACCATGCATCCAAAGCAAAAGCGCCCGGCTTTTGACCGGGCGCTTCGAATTGCAGAAGTCTCGGGTGCCTAGGCGCCGCGCATCAGGCAGGCGGCGGCAAGCACAATGTATGCGATGAGGACAATCCACACCGCAGCCAGAGGAATGAACGCAAGAACGCCAAGCGCGGCGAGCACGCCGATGATGGCGATGACTAGGGATATGATGAAAACAAGCTGAGTGGGTGCACTAAGATTCATGTGTGGTCCCTCCAACATGATTCGTACAACGGCATCCTATCAGGCGTGAGGCTTATACACCAATCAGCTGGCGCAATGGGTTCGCCGGGTCGGCCAGCAGCTTCACCGCCAGCGCCAGGCAGATGATCACCAGCAGCGGCTTGATCAGCCGGGCGCCGATGCGGATGGCAAGGCTGGCGCCGAGCCGGGCGCCGAGGAACTGGGCGACGCCCATCATCAGCCCGATCTTCCAGTAGACGACGCCGGCGATGGCAAAGACGATGAAGCCGCCAATGTTGGAGGCGAAATTGAGCAGCTTGGTGTGTGCCGTCGCCTTGAGCACGCCGAAGCCGGCAAGGCTGACGAAGGCCAGCATATAGAAGGAGCCGGCTCCCGGCCCGAACAGCCCGTCATAGAAGCCGACCAAAGGGGCGATGATCAGCCCGAACAGGAAGGGCGACAGGCGCTCGGCGCGGTCGACATCGTTCATGTTGGGTTTCACGGCGAAGTAGATCGCGATGGCGATCAAAAGCAGCGGCAGCAGCGCCCGCAGGAGATCACCTGGCACGAATGCCGCCAGCAAGGCGCCGACGGCACTGCCGGTAAGGGCCAGAAGCGCCGATGGCAGCTGTCGACGCAGATCGACATGGCCATTCCTGGCATAGTGGATGGTCGCCGAAGCGGTGCCGAAAATGCCCTGCAGCTTGTTGGTTCCAAGTGCTGCGACCGGCGGGAATCCGGCAAGCAGCAGGGCCGGGATGGTGATCAGCCCGCCGCCGCCGGCTATCGAATCGACAAAGCCGGCTGCAAAGGCGGCGAAGGCAAGCATGATGACGGTGTGGGTAGCGAGGTCGAGCATCGGGATTTCTGAACATTCCGGCGGGAAAGGTGATGCCGCGCCTTCTCATGGCCATCTGGTTTGCGCAAGGCCGATTCCGCGCTACGTCCATCCAAGCGCGTTGCGCTTGGATTTCCTGTGGTGCATGTCATTATCCCAATACCGCTGGGCAATTTTGGGTCATGTGCACTGGGCGGACTCGGAAAAGGGATACTGTTGGCGATGGCATTGCTCGACCAGATACGCTCGATCTTCGATGGTGACCCCGGCGTGCGCAAGGTTGCCGACGACCCGGTGCTGTCGGCGGAACTCTTGATGCTGTTTCGCATGATCCTGGCCGACGGCTCGGTTTCGGAGAGCGAGATGGTCGCCTTCCGGCGCATCTGCAAGGACGCCTTCGGCATCCCGGAAACCAGCATCGACGCGGTCATCGAATATCTCAATGATTTCGGCTACGAGACCAACGGTTCGCAAGCCATTGCGCTGTTCCGCGATCTCGATGTCGAACGGCGCAAGTTGCTGGCGCTCCACATGGCGGAGATCGCCAAAGCCGATTCCAAACTGGCAGAGAGCGAAGTGCGGCTGTTGCGCCGCACGCTCGATTTGCTCGACATCAGCCCGGTCGATGTGGTGAAGCCGGAGGAGTGAGGCAGACCAGGGGCAACGGCCGCCCGGCCGGGTCCCCGCTGCTTCGCAGCGTCCCAGCGTTCGTGACCTTTCATCGTGCCACTGGCACGATGAATTCGCTGCGCGAACCGGTCACTCACCCCTGTTCCTGCATACGGTGAGCGATCGCCCGATGCAGATCGGGCGCAGCCGCGACCAGCGCCCTGGCCGCCTCCGACTGCGGATGATCGAGCACGTCGCCGGTCTTGCCGCGCTCGACGATCCTGCCGTCATGCATGACCAGCACCTCATCGGTGATGGCGCGGGCGACGGTCAAATCGTGAGTGATGAAGAGATAGGCGATGCCGAGCTTCTGGTTGAGCTCTGCGAACAGATCGAGGATCTGGGCGCGGATCGAGACGTCGAGCGCCGAGACCGGCTCGTCGGCGACGACCAGCTTCGGCCTGGTGATAATGGCGCGGGCGATCGACAGGCGCTGGCGCTGGCCGCCGGAAAACTCATGCGGATATTTGTCCATGTCGCTGACGCCGAGGCCGACCTCGTGCAGCGCATGCGCCACCATCTCGCGCCGCTCGGCCGGTGTCGGCTTCTTTTCCAGTACATGCAGCGGCTCGGCGACCAGTTTCTCGACCTTCTTGCGCGGGTCGAAAGAGCCGTAGGGATCCTGGAACACCACCTGCATGTCGCGCCGCGCGGCTTTGAGCTCCGCCTCGCTTTTGCCGGTGATGGTCTCGCCGCGAAAGCGGATCGTTCCCGATGTCGATTTGTCGAGCGCCAGGATCATGCGGGCAAGCGTTGACTTGCCGCAGCCGGAGCGGCCGACCAGCGCCACCGATTGGCCCGGCGCCAGCGACAAGGACACGTCGTCGACGGCGCGGATTGGAGCCGCTGACTTGAACAGGGAGGTGCGCCGGCCCGGATAGTCCCGTGTCACGCCTTCGACCTCAAGCAGCGGTTTGCCCTGGCCGGTGGCGTGAACCTTGGCGCGCGCGGGCACGTGCATGGAGGCCAGCGCCAGCTGGCGCGTGTAGGGATGCAGCTGTTCCGATAGCGTGCGTGCGGTGTCGCCGGCTTCCATCACCTCGCCATGACGCAGGATGGTGATGCGGTCGGCCATTTCGGTGACGACGGCGAGATCGTGCGAGATCAGAAGCAGGCCCATGCGGTTTTCGCTGACAAGGCCGCGCAAGAGGTCGAGGATCTGCGCCTGCAGCACCACGTCGAGCGCCGTGGTCGGCTCGTCGGCGATGAGCAGCTTGGGTTTCAATGCGCAGGCAATGGCGATGACGACGCGCTGGCGCTGGCCGCCCGACAATTCGTGCGGATAGCGCGACAGCGGGAATTTGGCCTCGGGCAGGCCGACGCGGTCGAGCATTTTGCGCGCGCGGTCTTCGGCGTCGGCACGGCTTGCCCTAGTGTGCCAGCGTATGCCTTCGGCGACCTGCTCGCCGATGGTCTTGACGGGGTTGAGCGCCGTCATCGGCTCCTGGAACACCATGCCGATGTCGTCGCCGCGCAGCGCGCACATCTGGTCCTCGGTTGCGGCCAGAATATCGATGCCGTCGAAGGTCACGCGGCCGGTGGCGCGCGCAGCATGCGGCAGAAGCTGCATGATGGTCAGCGCCGTCATCGATTTGCCCGAGCCGGATTCGCCGACCAGCCCCATCACCTCGCCGGGCGCGACGGAGAGGTCGACCCCTTTCAGGATCGGCGTGTCGCCGATGGCCAGCGACAGGTTCTCCATCTGCAGCAGGCTCATCGCTGCCGCCGCGATTTCGGGTCGAGTATGTCGGCGATGCCGTCGCCGAGCAGATTGAGCCCAAGCACCGTGACGACGATGGCCATGCCGGGGAAGATGGCCATCCAAGGCGCCACCACCATGCGCGTCTGAGCGTCGAACAGCATGCGGCCCCAGCTCGGCATTGGCGGCTGGGCGCCGAGGCCGACATAGGAGAGGCCGGCTTCGGCCAAAATGCCAAGCGCGAACTGGATGGTGCCTTGCACCAGAAGCAGCGTGGCGATGTTGGGCAGCACGTGCTCGGTTGTAATCTGCGCTTTGCTCTTGCCGGCGGCGCGGGCGGCGAGGATGAATTCGCGCGGCCAGATCGCCAGCGCGCCGGCGCGGGCGACGCGCGCAAACACCGGGATGTTGAAGATGCCGATGGCGATGATGGCGTTGATTGCGCCCGGTCCGAAGATGGCGGTGATCATGATCGCCGACAGCAGCGCCGGGAAGGCGAAGACGAGGTCGGTCAGCCGCATCAGCGCCTCGTCGACCAACCCGCCGCGCGCCGCGGCGAAGGCGCCGAGCGGCACGCCGACGCCCATGCCGATGCCGACCGCGACCAGCGCCACGGCAATCGAGTTGCGGGCGCCGACCATGATCATCGACAGGATGTCGCGGCCGAAATGATCGGTGCCGAACCAGTGCGCCGCAGAGGGCGCCAGCGTCTTGTCCGAGATCACCAGTTTGGTCACGTCGTAGGGCGTCCAGACGTAGGAGATGACCGCTATTGCAGCCACCAGCACCGTGATGGCGAAGCCGATGAGGAAGGAGCGGTTGCGGAAGGCCTTGGCCAGAATGCTGCCCAACGTCTCCTGCGGGATGTCGATGTGCAGCGTCATTGCCGGCCTCGAAGGCGCGGATCGACGATGGCGTAGGAGACGTCGACGACGAGGTTGACCGCAATGACGGCGACGACCAGCAGCATGACGATGCTTTCCACCACGATCAGGTCGCGCTGAGTGATCGCCTGGAACACCAGCCGTCCGAGGCCGGGGAGATAAAAGACGTTCTCGATGATGATGGTGCCGGCGAGCAGGAAGGCGAATTGCAGGCCCAGAATGGTCAGAACCGGGATCATCGCGTTGCGCAGCGCGTGCCGCCATAGCACGGCGCGGTAAGGCAGGCCCTTGGCGCGGGCGGTGCGGATATAGTCCTCGTTCAGCACCTCGATCAGCGCCGAGCGGGCAACGCGCGCCAGGATCGCCGCCTGCGGCAGAGCGAGGGCGATGGCCGGCAGCAGCAGCGATTTCAGCGCCGGCCAGGCGCCGGCGCTCCAGCCGGGAAAGCCGCCGGCCGGCACCAGCCGCAGCCAGACGGCAAAGAGGTAGATCAGCATCAGCGCGAACCAGAAGTTCGGGATGGCAACGCCGAGCTGGGCGGCGCCCATGGCGATCGTATCGCCGGCCCGCCCGCGCCGGCTGGCGGAATAGAGCCCGACCGGGATGGCAATGATGGTGGACAGCGCCAGCGCGATCAGCGCCAGCGGCAGGGAAACCGCCATGCGCTCGCGGACAAGGTCGATGACCGGCACTGAATAAGTGTAGGAGCGGCCGAAATCGAGGCTGAGCAGACCGCCGACCCAGTGGAGGTAGCGCAGGAGAAGCGGCGCGTTGAGGCCCATCTGGTTGCGCAGGAGTTCGACCTGCTCGGCGCTGGCGTTGAGGCCAAGCATCAGCCGCGCCGGATCGCCGGGCAGGATTTCTAGCACGGCGAAGACGACCATCGAGGCCAGGATCAAGGTTGCGATGGCGATGGCGAGGCGTTTGAGGAGGTAGGCGGTCATGGTGGAGGGGCGCCCGGTGCGGCTGCGCCTTGAAAGTCGAGTTCCCCCCCACCCCCCTCTGTCCTGCCGGACCCGGCCCTTCGCTGTCGCTTCGGGCGTTCGTTGTTCGGAAAGCCAAGCAGTTGGCTTTCCGTCCGCTGCGCGGACCACTCCTCACCCCCCGCAAGGGGGGAGATCAGCAGGTTCTGTGTCGTCGACCAGCGTTCAACGTTCGCGATAGGCGAAAGCGGAGATGAGAGCCCGATCTCCCCCCTTGCGGGGGAGATGCCCGGCAGGGCAGAGGGGGGTGTGACGGAGCGCAAACGCCGCCCTTTGGCCCGCCGCCTCAATCCGTCCACTTCACCTTGGTCAGATCATTCGCCTGGATCGGCGCATTCTCCCACAGGCCCTGCAGCTTGGCGTCCCAGACGCCGACCTTCGGCAGTTCATAGAGGAAGCCGACCACGGCGTCGTCGGCCAGGATCTTCTGTGCTTCGCCGAGCAGCGTGTTGCGCTTGGCGTCGTCGGAGGTGAGGTTCAGCTCGGCGATGATCTTGTCGAAGGCGGGGTTGTCGTAGTTGAAGTAGTAGTCCTTGCGCGAGTAGATATCGATGTCGTTGGGCTCGGTGTGGGAGACGATGGTCAGGTCGTAATCCTTCTTGGTGAACACCTGGTCCAGCCACTGCGCCCATTCGACCGGAATGATTTCCAGGTCGATGCCGACATCGCGCAGCTGCGAAGCGATGATCTCGCCGCCAAGCCGCGCATAGGAAGGCGGCGGCAGTTTCAGCATCGCCTTGAAGCCGTTCTCCAGGCCGGCCTGCTTCAGCAGTTCCTTGGCCTTGTCGACATTGTGCGGATAGAGGCCGGTGAGGTCGACATAGGCCTTGCTGGCCGGCGACATGTGCGAGCCGATCGGCACGCCGAGGCCGGCCGAGGCGCCGTCGATGATCGCCTTGCGGTCGAGCGCGAAGGCAATTGCCTGCCGCACCTCGAGCTTGTCGAAAGGCGGCTTCTTGTTGTTGATCGCCAGAATGGTCTCGCCCTCGGTCGAGCCGATCACCACCTTGAAGCGCGGATCGTCCTTGACCTGCGCGACGCTGTCGGGATCGAAGAAAGGGAAAGCCTGGATGTCGCCGGAGAGCAGCGCCGGCACGGCGGCGGCGGCGTCGGGAGCGATGCGGAACTCGGCCTTGTCGAGGAACACCGGGGCGCCCCAGTAAGTGTCCGATTTCACCAGCGTGATCGACGAGCCCTTGGCCCAGCTCTGGAATTTGAACGGGCCGGTGCCGATGGGCTTTTCCTTGTTGGTGTCGGCGCTCTCGGGCGCCACAATCACCGCGTCGCCCCAGCCCAGATTGTAGAGGAACGACCCCTGCGGGTTCTTCAGCGTCACCTTGACCGTCGTCGGATCGACGACTTCGACCGTATCGATGGAGGCGAACAGGGCTTTTTGCGCGTTAACCGAATTGTCGGCGCGGGCGCGGTCGAGCGAGAACTTCACGTCGCCGGCGTCGAAATCGCTGCCGTCATGGAATTTGACGCCGGTGTGCAGCTTGAAGGTGTAGACCTTGCCATCGTCGGAAATGGCCCAGCTCTCGGCAAGGTCGGGCAGCACTTCGCCATTCGGACCGATGCGGGTCAGGCCCTCGAAGACGTTGGCGTAGAGCACTTCGTCGATCGCCGCGGCAGCACCGGCGGTCGGATCGAGATGTGGCGGCTCGAGCGTAATGCCGATCACCAGGTCGGTGCGTGCGGCAAATGCCTGACTGCCGGCCAGTGCCAGCACCGCGGCGGCAAGAATGGTTTTCCACAATTTCATCGTGCAACTCCCAAATGCTCGAACCCTGGTGCGATAGAAGCGTGATTTCGAGGTGGAGTAAATTGCGTTTCGTGCTCCGCAGCGGCGCGGGGAGGAATGTTTTTTCAGCGAAGTCGATGGTTCAGTCCGCGGCCGTGCCCCTAAGCAGCACATTCAGCCCGATCGCCATCACCTTGGCCGACTCCACCATATCAGAGATACCGACCCATTCGTCGGGCCGGTGGGCGAGGTCCAAAATGCCCGGGCCATAGGCGATGCAATCATAGATGTGGCCGATGCGGGCGATGTGCTTCTGGTCGTAAGTGCCTGGTGAAATGACATAATCCGGCTCACGGTCGAAGATCGCCATGATGCCTTGCGCCACCGCCTTGACCACCGGCGCGTCGCGCTCGGTCATCAGCGGCAGCACCTCCATCAGGTCGCGAATCTCGTAGTCGAACTTTTTGCGCTCGCGCTTCAGCCGGTCGAGGATATCGGTCACCTCGCTCTTGACCGTGGCAAGGTCCTCCTCGAGCAGGAAGCGGCGGTCGATGGTCAGCCGGCAGGCGTCGGGCACGTTGGGTGAGGGCAGGCCGGGGCGGAAATCCTCGGTCTGGCCGCCATGGATCGAGTTGATGTTCATGGTCGAGCGCTTTGCGCCTTGGGGCACGACAGGCATGCGCGTCACCTTGCGGTCGAGTGCCGGAAACAGTTCATCCTCGAAGGCCTGCAGCACGGCGCCCATGTGGCGCACCGCATTGTCGCCGAGGAACGGCATCGAGCCATGCGCGATCTCGCCCTTGGTCTCGATCTCCGCCCACCAGACGCCGCGATGGCCAAGACAGATGCGGTCCTTGTTCAGCGGCTCCGGGATGATGACGTGGTCGACCTTGGGTTTCGAGAAATAGCCAAGCTTCGCCAGATGGGCGACGCCGCCGAAGCCGCCGGACTCCTCATCGACCGTGCCCGAAATTTCGATGGCGCCGGGAAAGTCGGGGAATACCTCCATGAAGGCTTCCGCCGCGATGATCGAGGCGGCCATGCCCCCTTTCATGTCGCAGGCGCCGCGGCCGTAGACCTTGCCGTCCTTCACCACCCCGGCAAAGGGATCGACGCTCCAGCCTTCGCCGGCTTCGACCACATCGATGTGCGAGTTGAAATGGACACAGGCTCCAGGCGAGCGGCCGTCGAAGCGGGCGACGACATTGACGCGGGGATAGCGGTCGGTGTCGCCGGGCGTGCCTTCGGCGCGGATGAATTCGGTTTCGAAGCCAAGCCTGCCTAGGCGCGCACCGATATATTCGGCGCAGGGGCGATAGGCTTCGCCAGGCGGGTTGATGGTCGGGAAGCGGATCAGGTCGGCGGTCAGTGCGACCAGGTCATCAACACGGGCGTCTATCGCTTTGAAGAGTCGTTTGTTCATTCCCGGATTTGAGCAGGCAAGGGGGTGGTTTTGCAAGCATCGCGCCACTGGCGCCGAAACTTCGTGTCGCAGCGGCAACTATGGCGGAAAATCGTTCAAATTCGCTGCTTTAGATTGGCGAATTTATCAAGGAGTGTGTGTTAGATCACTCACCTGTCGTTAAAAAGATGAAAAACCGCGTGATGACAGGGCAGGCAAGGGGCATCAAAGGGGTTTGATCTCATGACTAAAATCGTTCTCATGGCAGCTGCTTTTGCGGCGATGCTGTTCGGCACGTCCATCGAAAGCAGGGCTGCCTCGCTGGTGGCCAGCATCGACGTCTCGTCGCAGACCATGACCGTCAGCCAATACGGCCAGGTGCTTTATCGCTGGAGCGTGTCGACCGCCCGCAGTGGCTATTTCACGCCGCGCGGCACCTATCGGCCGCAACGCACGGCGCGGATGTGGTATTCGAAGAAATACCACATGTCGCCAATGCCTTACTCGGTGTTCTTCCATGGCGGCTACGCCATCCACGGCACCGGCGCGGTCAGGCAGCTAGGGCGTCCGGCATCGCATGGCTGCGTGCGGCTGCACACCGCCAATGCCGCGATGTTCTATGCGATGGTGCGCGAAGTCGGCTTCGGCAATACGCGGATCGTTGTGACGAACTGAGGCTTTCGACGACTTAAGATTGACGCTGCCCCTGGCCGGTGGCGTTGGCCTGTCCGCGCCGGCGGCGACGCCGGCCTGAGATTTCCCACCTTTTGTGGAACCACATCCACTGTCCCGGATCTTCGCGCACCCAGCGCTCGACCACGTCGGCGAGCAGTTGGGTGGTGGCCGCGACATCGACGCTGCCGCTTTCATTGCGCGGCAAGGTCAGCTTGTCCTCGATCTCGAGGCGGAAGCGGTTGCCTGGCAGCCGCACACATCGCGCCGGATAGACGTCGCAATCATAGTGACGGGCGAGCATGCCCAGAACCGGATTGCTCTGGCATGGGCGATTAAAGAAGATCGTCTCCAGTCCGCTGGAGAATTTCTGGTCGACCAAAACGCCGATATTGCCGCCTTTCTCCAGAATCGACGCCAACGCGAAGGAGGCGCCGGTCGAAGACGGCAGCAAGGCGCCCATGCTCGAACGCCGCGTCGAATGGATATAATCGGCGAGGTAGGGATTGTTCGGCGGACGAAACAGCGCCGTGATCTTCATGCCGAACGTCGCGGCAGCCACCGGCAGCAATTCAAAATTGCCGAGATGGCCGGTGAACAGGATATGCGGTTTGTCCTCGCCAGCTATCTGATGGAAATGATCGGCGCCACCGACTTCGACGCGGCCGGGCGTCGCTGCGTTCGGATCATAGTCGAAGAGGGCGTCAAGAAAGATGTATTCGGCGGCGAGCCGGGCCATGTTGCCCCACATGTCGGAGGCGATGGCCTCGATCTCGACATCGCTCTTTTCGGGATAGGCAAGGCGCAGATTGTTGATGGCGACACGGTGGCGCCCGACGCGCGGACCGATGCGGCGTGCGGCGCGGTCGGCAAAATTGAGCGCGCTGTCGGCGGGCAAAAGGCGCAGCAGCGAGATGATCGTCATCGCCACGCGCGCCACCAGCCAGTGCTCCATCTGGCGCAGTCTTCGGCCATAGCGGAACATGAAGTCCCGGCGGGCTTTCTTGAACACCGAGCCGGCCATTGTCCTAGGAAACGCGCAGGATGATCTTGCCGAACACGTCGCGGCCTTCCATGCGCTTCAACGCGGCGTCGATGCCGTCGAAGCCGACCTCGGTGTCGATGACAGGTGCGACCTGTCCCGCCGCCATCTTCTGCATGGCGTTAGCCATGTTCTCCATGCGGCAGCCGAAGGACCCGAGCAGCTTCAGCTGCTGCTGGAACAGCTGCATCAGATTGATCTGCGTCGACACGCCCGAGGTCGAGCCGCAGGTGACGAGGCGGCCGCCGCGCTTGAGGCAAAGCATCGAGGCGGCAAAGGTGTCGGCGCCGACATGTTCGAAGACGACGTCGACGCCCTTCTTCCTGGTGAGCTTGCGCACGACGCCTTCGAAACGATCGTCGCGGTAGTTGATGACATGGTCGGCGCCGAGCGCCTTGGCCTTGTCGATCTTGTCGTTGGAACCGACCGTGGTGATGATGGTGCAACCCATGCGCTTGGCCAGCTGGATCGCCGCCGAGCCGATGCCGGAGCCGCCGGCATGGATGAGGATGGTTTCGCCGGGCTGCAGCTTGGCATTGTCGAACAGCATGTGCTCTACGGTGCCGAAGGTGACGGGGGCGACGGCAGCGCCGACATCGGTCACGCCGGGAGGAGCAGGGACCAGCAGGCGCGCCGGCAGGTTGATCTTCTCCTGGGCAAAGCCGTCGAGATGGAAGCCGTGGACGCCCGAGACATGTTCGCAGAGATTGTCGCGGCCTTCGCGGCAGGCGCGGCAAAGGCCGCAGGTGCGCGCGCCGTAGATCGACAGCAATTGTCCGGGCAGCAGGCTGGAGACGCCGGGGCCGACAGCTTCGACCTCGCCGGAGGCTTCGGCGCCGACGACCAGCGGCAGCTTACGCTTGGCAAAGGCCATGCCACGCCAGCCCCAGACGTCGATATGGTTCAGCGCCACCGCCTTGATGCGCAGCGTGACTTCGCCCAATGCGGGGGGCGGCGGGGGCGGCAGGTCCACCGTTTCAAGACGGCGGTCCTCGATAAGTTGCAGTGCGCGCATGGGGCCTGTCAGTTCAGTCTGGCTGAAAAAGGTCGCTTAGACCGGTTCCCGCGCCATGACAAGGCAAGTGTTCTGGCCGCCGAAGCCGAACGAGTTCGAGAGCACGGTGCCGACTTCGGCATTGCGCTTCTTGTTGGGCACCACGTCGAGCACGATTGCCGGGTCGGGATTGTCGTAGTTGATGGTCGGCGGAATGACGCTTTCGCGCATGGTCATCAGCGAAAACGCCGCTTCGACGGCGCCGGCCGCCGACAGCGTGTGGCCGATCATCGACTTGTTGGACGAGACCGGCATCGAGCCGATGCGATCGCCGAACACGGTCGACAGCGACAGATGCTCCATCTTGTCGTTTTCCGGTGTCGAGGTGCCGTGAGCGTTGACGTAGTCGATCTCGTCCTTGCTCAAGCCGGCATCGGCAAGGGCGGCGCGGACTGCTGCGATCGCCGGCGAACCGTCGGGCTTGGAACGGGTGCGATGGAAATCGTCGGCCTTTTCACCGCAGCCGCGCAGGATGCCGAGAACGCTGGCGCCCCGAGCAAGGGCTGCCTCAAGCGATTCCAGCACCAGAGCGCCGGAGCCTTCGGCCAGCACAAAGCCGTCGCGGTCCTTGGAGAAGGGTTTTGACGCCTTTTCAGGGATGTCATTGTGGGTCGACAGCGCCGAGAGCAACGAAAAGCGGATCAGCGCCTCGGCGGTTGCCGAACCGTCGGCGCCGATGGACAGCGCCCGGTCGCATTCGCCGCGGCGGATCGCTTCGACGCCGAGCTGGATGGCGGTGGCGCCCGAAGCGCAGGCCGTCGACAGCGTGATCGGCAGGCCGCGCGTGCCAAAGCGGTCGGCCAGCCGGTCGGCGATCGCGCCGAACTGCGTGCTTGCGAACGTATCTGTTTCCTTCAGCCCGCGCGCCACCCTGAGCAGCCTTTCGGCGCCGGCGCCTTGGCCGTCGGAATTGTAGAGCGCGAAGCGATCCTGCCAGTCGAGCTCGACCGGCGGCGAGGCGAGGAAGAGCGGGCCACCGAAGTCAGAGGAATCGAGGCCGGATTCGGCCACCGCCTCCTTCGCTGCGGTTTCGGCCAGTTCGTAGGTCAGCAGGCTGGCGCCTTTCGAGCTTGAGTCGAGGAAATCGACCATGCCGGAGATGCGGGTGTTGAGGTGGTCGACGGGAAAGCGGGTGATCGGGTGGATGCCCGATTTGCCGGAGGTCAGTGCCGCCCAGTTATCGGCCTTGCCGATGCCGAGCGAGGTTACCACGCCGATGCCGGTGACGGCGACGATCGGCCTGCCCATGTGATCTCTGAGATTGGCCATCCGGAACCTCTTAACTTTGCAGCATGATCGCGCAGCGCTGCTTCAAGCAGCGTTGACCAGCGCCATGCCCTCGAATTGGTGATAGCCGATCGCCGTTGCGAGCACGGTTTCGGGAATGCCTTCGAACGGCTTCTCGGCCGCGGCGTCGAAAACGGGGTAGGCGGCCTTGCGGTCGACGGCCAGGGCGGCGAGGGCGACCGCGAATGGAAACTGCGCTTCCTTCATATGCCCGGTCAGCGTCGCGAAGCCGCGCGCCGATATCGCCGGATTGGCATCCAGCGCTGACTTTTCGGCTGACGTTGCGGTATGCGCCCCGGATGCGCCCGACAGGGCAAGCAGCTTGCCGCTGGGGAGAGTTGCCTGTTTGAGCAGTGTCGCGATCTCGGCGTCAAGCTCGCCGCGCGAGCGCCGGGCGCGGCCTGAGACGACCGGTCCGAGCTCGGCATAGATTTTCCGCCCACGCCTTTGCGCGTGTTCGCGCTGCTCCAGCACCAGGAAGGCGCCACCGGAGCCGGAGACCAGGCCGCCGCCCTCGGCGCCCTGTCTCTGCCAGACCGGCTTCCATGGGCCGCGATGCAGATAACCGGCCAGCTCATAACCGAGCAGCATGTCGGAATGTTCGGTCTGGAAGGCGCCGCCGACCAGTATGTGCGTCGACTGTCCGGAGCGGATGCGCGCGGCGGCGGTCTCGACGGCGGCGACGCCGGCACCTTCCTCGCCCATGAAGGTCCTCGACGATCCCGTCACCTTGTGGACGATGGAGATGTTGCCGGCGAGCAGATTGGAGAGCTGGGCCAGGAAAAGCGTCGGCCGCAATTCGGTGGTCAGTTTCTCGTTGAGCAGCACGTCGCGGTCGTTGCGGCTCTCGGACGCGGCGAGGATGGCGGCATCGACCGCCTCGTCTCGCTCGCCGCCGCCGGCAGCGACAACCATGTCCATGGTCGTGCAGAGCTCGTCATTGCCCTTGATGCCGGCGTCGTCCAGCGCCATGCCGGCCGCATAGGTGCCGAGCCGCTGCCATGTTTCCATCTGCCGCTGGTCGCCTCGCTTGGCGATCTGCAGGTTCCAGTCGATCTCCGGCAGTGGATGCACGGTGTAGGGCGCAAAGCGCGCGGATTCGAGCACCGGCTGCAGGCCGGGCTGCGCCAGCTTCTGCCAGTGGGTATCCGGACCCTCTCCCAGCGAGGAGACAAGGCCGATACCGGTGATGACGACGTCGCGAGGGCTGCTCATGAGCGGCTTTGTGGGTCAGGCGGCGCAGCCCGTCAAGGCCGCGCGCCAGCCGATATCAGGCGGTCTTGGCGGCGACCAGCGCGTCGATCTTGGCGCACAGGTTCTTCATGACGAAGTAATCGTCGGTCGAAGCCTTGCCGTCATTGACTTCCTGGGTCCACTTTTCCAGCGGCACCTTGATGCCGAATTCCTTGTCGATGGCAAAGACGATATCGAGGAAATCGAGACTGTCGATGCCGAGATCGTCGATCGTGTGGCTCTCGGGAGTGATGGTGTCGATATCGATCTCGCTGGTGTCGGCAATGATCTTGGCGACTTTGTCGAACGTGGTGGACAAGGGCTCTTCCTTCGGTTGCGGGCGGAATCTGTCCGCATCTGGTTTGGGCGCTGTCTAATCGGTTTTTCCCGGCAGGAAAAGGCCTGATGCGCGGGGCGCAGATGGGATGGCCCTCCCGTGAAGACAAGAAGGGCCGCCCGACAAGCCGGTGGCCCTTCCAGTTGACGTTACGTCAGCTAAGTTTTCACGGAGCTTGACCACTGGCTCTCTCAGAACGTGACGCGGCCGAGCACGCGCAAGCCATCGCCCTGCGGCTCGACCACCACCGCTTCGCCCTCGCGCGGCGAGACGCCGGTCAGCGCGACGATGTTTTCGAGATGCGTGACCATGACCAGATTGTCGGAACCGGTGTAGGCGCGGATTTCCTTCATCACCGCGTCGAGCTGCGCGGCCTTCTCGGTCGGATCGCTCCTCAGGAGGTCGAGCGGCGCAAAAAGCTCCGGCTCCGCTTCGAAGGCGATGCGGGCAGTGTCGAGGCAGCGGCAATAGCGGCTGGACAGCACCCGCTCGATGGGGGCGGCGCGGGCGCCGAACAGCGCGCCGATCTTGCTCGCCTGCTGCTTGCCGCGCGCCGATAGATTGACCTGGGTGGCACAGTTGTCGATGACGAAATTGGCGGGGTCGGTGGTGCCGGTGACCAGTGCGTGGCGAAGCAGCACGACATGGCCGCCGTCACGCAGCAGCGCCCAGCCGGCGTCGGTCGCGTGGGCGACGGCGGGAACAGCAAGCAGGAACAGCGACAGCACAAATCGAATCATCGAAACCTTTCCGGGAGCCGGATGCCGGCTCCGGTCATTCTGATATAGGGATCGGAAAGCCGGCACAAAGACAAGCGAAAGGCGAACCCTCGGTTCGCTTCACATTTTCGCCATTTGCTTCTTCGCCAGCTCGATCTTCTGATCGGTGAGCGGGATAGGGATCGTGTAGCCGGCTTCGGTGAAGCCCTGCTTGGCGTTCTCGAAGAATTCGATCGCCTTGAGATATTCCGGCTTGCCCGCGCCATAGCTGGCGCGGTTCCAGTGGACGTCGCCGATATTGTTCTGCTCGAAGGCCCACTGCAGCGGCTGACTTTCGCGCGTAAACACCTTCAGCGCCGCCGTGAACGCCGCTTCGGCGTCGTTGAGATATTTGTCGGTCCGCTGGAGATTGCCGAGATTGAGCAGGCTCATACCGATGCCATTTTGAGCGTTGGCCCAGTCGACCGGCGCGGCCTCGATGGTGAGTATTTCGAGCGCTGCCCGCCGCGCCGCAATCGAATCCTGCAGGGTCTTGGCATCGCCATTGCTCATGCTCAACCAGTGCAGCGTCGAGCCCAGGCCGGCCTGGGCCATTGCCCATTGCCGCGGGTTCGTCTCGCGCTTGTACTCGCGCAACGCATTGCCGTAGGCGTCGACCGCCTCGCTGTAATGCTCGGGTTTGTCGGTGACGCCGCCGAGAAGCTGCAGCGTGTTGCCGAGATTGTAGTAGCTCATCGCCCAGTCCTGCGGGAACTTCCGCCTGACATAGACCTGCCGTGCCGCCTGGAAGGCTGCCGCCGACTGTTCCAGCTTGGCCGCATCACGCGTGCGCTGGCCCAGCGTCTGATAGATCGAGCCGAGATTGTTCTGGGCTGACGCCCAGTCCATCGGGAAGCGCTTGCGGGTAAACACCGTCAGAGCGTCGTCATAGGCAGCAGCAGCTTCTTCGAGCGTAGCCGTGCCCATATCGAAGCGGGCGATACCGCTCAGCGCATTGCCCAGGTTGAGGCGGCTGGTCGCCCAGGACACCGGGAAAGTTTCGCGGGTTCGCACTTCCAGCGCGGCGCGAAACGCGTCGGCCGCCTCGTTGATCTTCGCCTTGTCGTTGAGCTGGATGCCAAGCGTTACAAGCGTGTTGCCGAGATTGTTCTCGACCATCGCCCATTCCACGGGTGCTTTCTCGCGTGTGTATTCCTCAAGCGCCAGCCGGTAGGCTGCTTCGGCCTGGGTGAGATGCTCGCCGGCAGGCTCACGCTCGGAGAGTGCATAGAGCGCGAGGCCTAGATTGTTCTGCGAACCGGCCCAGTCCAACGGCAGCTTGTCGCGCGGACGCTTCTCAAGGGTGGCGCGCGTCGCCGCCACCGCTTCATTGAGACGCTTCGGGTCGCTCTCGCGTTCGCCGATCTTCAGAAGCACGTTGGCCAGGTTGTTCTGCGCCGCGGCCCAGTTGCGGTCGTCCTTCTCGCGCTCGAACACCACCAGCGAATCGCGGAAAATCACCGCTGCTTCTTCGAGATGCGCAGTCTCGGTTTCGCGCTCTCCAATGGTCTGCAGCACCACCGCCATGTTGTTGCGGGTGATTGCCCAGTCGCGATTCTGTTCGCCGTTGGGGATGAAGTTCAAGATGGTGCGATAGGCCTCGATGGAGTGCTGCAGCGCATCGAGGTCGCCGGTGGCGTAGCCATGAGCGTTCAACGCCTCGGCCTCCTGGTTCTTGTAGTTCCAGCGCAGCTTTTCGTCCCACTTCTCGACCAGCGAATACGCCTTGGCATAGTCGTTGGCGGCGGATTTGTAGTCGAAGACCAGCGCGGCGGCGTCGGCGCGTTTGGCATAGATGGCGGCGTCGGCGATGCGCTTTTGCCGGAGCAGGTCCTCGGCCTCGTCGACCGCACCGCTGTTTTCCTCGATCCGGCCGACCGCGTCGTCGAGGAATTTGCGCGCCGTCACCATGGCGCCCTGGCCTATGGCCTTGTCGGCGGATGCGACCAGGCGACTGATCTCGGGATCGTCGGTGCGTAATGCGGCGCGCTCGGCCATCATCTTCTTCAGACGCTCGGCCTGGCTGTCCAGCACCTTCTGCAGGTCGTTCGGATCCTCAGGGATCTTTTCCGTGCCGAGCGCCTTGAGCACGCCGTAGAGCGCGTCAAGGGGCACGCCGTCCTGCAGAGAAGCCAACTCCACTTGAGCCCGTTTGGGATCGGGCAGGTCGGAAATGGTCAGCAGCAATTGCCGCCGCTCACCGGTGATCAGCCCGTCGTCGCCGGTCGGTTCCGGCGGCGCGACGCCGAAATAGAGCAGGCGACGCAGGCTCTCGCTGACCCAGGGGCGCTGCTTTGCCTTGGTGTCGAGATAGACTTCCTCGGTAACCATGCGCATGACCGAGCCGAACTCGGTGCCTTTCATCGCCGTGAGGTGGCGCAGCAGGGCGGCGGCGTAGGGGCTGTTTTCGCCGGCGGCGCCATCAAGTGCGGGTCGGCCCGGCTCGGCGGCGAAGCCGACCACGGTTCCCAGGCTGGCATCATCCAATGAGGCATCGGCGAGGGCTTTTGCGCCGCGCACCGGTTCCAGCCCGCCGGCGCCGACAGGCTCGGCGGAAGCCGTCGGCCCGCGGCGCACGACCGCGTCCGGCGGAAACGGGTTGGTGCGGCAGGCGTCAAGCAGCACGATCGTCACCGGCACGGTCCTTTTCAGCTCGTCCATGACGGCTGAAATCGGCACCAGCGCCTCACCGGCATTTTTCAGCGACGAGACGTCGGCGTCGACCGGCACCAGATAGTTCTCGCCGCCCGCCTCGATGCCGTGGCCGGAATAATAGATGAAGGCTACGTCGGCGCCTTCGGCGTCCTCGACAAACCGATCGAGATCGCGCTTCAGCTTGGCGGCATCGCGATCGGTGACGTTGCGGGCGTCGAAGCCGAGATCGGTCAGCATCTTGGCCATGGCGCGGGCGTCGTTGGCCGGATTGACCAGGGCTGCGATGTGTTCGTATTTCGACTGGCCGATGATCAGCGCCACGCCCTTGAGACTTTTGGTCTCGGCGGCCAGGGCCACAGATACGCCAAGGCAAAGCAGTATAGCGACGAAAGCCGCCAGCCACCCCTGTCTGACCAGCCACACTTGTCTGACCAGCCACCCCTGTCTGAAATGACGCTGTTTCGGCGTCGCAACCATTCGCTGTGTGTCCGCCCTGATGATCCCAAGCCTGTATAGCGCTGCCACCCGACCATGATCAAATTCAGGCGCCGGGCGGATCGAGGAGCGGTTTCTGAAGATCATGGCGATTGCACTGGAATCCGGGCTCGCCTATCCCTGAAAAATGTCTCCGCTTACCGAAACCGTTCTTTTCGTCTTCAGCCTCGTCGCGCTCGGCTATGTCACCGGGCTCACCGGCTATCTGAAACCGGCCAGCGGGGACGGCATCTCCGAATTCGCCATCAACGTGGCGATGCCGCTGCTGCTGTTTCGGACGATGGTGAATTCGGATTTCCACGGCGTGGCGCCCTGGTCGCTGTGGGGTGCTTATTTCGCGGCAGTTGCAATGACATGGGCCGCCGGCCATCTGGTGACGACACGGATCTTCGGGCGGGACGCGCGCACCGGCATCGTCGGTGGAGTGTCGTCATCCTTCTCGAATGTGGTGTTGCTGGGCATTCCCTTCGTTCTCGGCGTATTCGGGTCCAGCGGATTCGAAGTGCTGTCGCTGCTCGTTTCCGTGCATCTGCCGACCATGATGATGGCTTCGATCATCATGTTCGAGATATTTGGCCGCGGCGGCAGCGAGCCCGTACACCCGCTGCGCATCATCCAGAGCTTTCTGAGAAGACTGTTCACCAATCCGTTGATCATCGGCATCCTGGCCGGGCTGGCATGGCGCCTCACCGGCGCGCCGCTGCCGAACCTTGCCATGCGACTGGCCGATGCGCTGGCTAACACCGCCGGGCCGGTGGCGCTGTTCGCCATGGGGCTCAGCCTGCGCCGTTTCGGCATTTCCGGTAACATCCGACCGGCGCTGGCGCTGTCGACGCTGAAACTGTTCCTGATGCCGGCGCTGGTGCTCGGCCTGGTCTGGCTGTTTGGCCTGCCGCCCTTGACGGCCAAAGTGGCGGTCGTGGTGGCGGCGCTGCCGTCCGGCATCAATTCCTATCTCATCGCCGTGCAGTTCAACACCGGCCAGGCGCTGGCGTCGAACCAGATGACCATCGCCACAGCAAGCGCGGTTGTTACAACCGCCTTTTGGCTGACGGTGGTGGTGCATGTCTTTGGGTAGGCTTGGTCTTCTGTAAGGCTGGTCTTTGGCAAGGCTGGTCTTTGGCAAGGCTGCGGCCCAAACTAATTTACATGTGAATTTTCTCTGGCGTTGGGCTGGCCCAAAGCCTATATGCCATCTTGCAATTGCTTGCCGGGCTTGCCCTAGGTAAAGAGCAGTGGCTTCAGCGTGTCGGCTCCGCCGCCATTGTGCACGCTCGTTCAAGAGATCCAGGAAACCGGCCCGTCAGTGCGCCGAACGGAGGCTAGACCATGCTGCAGAAAACCAGCCATTTCATGCGCCAGGCCAATCTCATCAATGGCGAATGGGTGCAGGCCGACAGCGGCCAAACGGTCGACGTCAACAACCCGGCCACCGGTCTCAAGATCGGCACCGTGCCGAAGTCGGGCAAGGCGGAAACCCGCCGCGCCATCGAAGCCGCAAGCGAAGCCTTCAAGACCTGGCGCAAGACGACCGCGCTGGAGCGCTCGAAGCTGTTGCGCAAGCTGCATGACGCGATGATGGATAATCAGGATGTGCTGGCCGAACTGCTCACCATCGAGCAGGGCAAGTCGCTCGCCGAATCCAAGGGCGAGATCGGTTCGGCTGCCGCCTACATCATGTGGTTTGCCGAGGAAGGCCGCCGCACCTATGGCGATGTCGTGCCATCGCCATGGGGCGATCGCCGCATCCTGGTGACCAAGGAGCCGGTCGGCGTCATTGCCGCCATCACGCCGTGGAATTTCCCCTCCTCGATGCTTGCCCGCAAGCTTGGCCCCGCGCTTGCCGCCGGCTGCACCGCCGTGGTCAAGCCGGCCTCGCAGACGCCGTATTCCGGCCTTGCATGGGGCGCGCTCGCCGAGGAAGTCGGCTTCCCAAAGGGCGTCATCAACATCCTGACGGGTGCTGCCGGCGAAATCGGCGACGAGATCTGCGCCAATCCGCTGGTGTCGAAGATCACCTTCACCGGCTCGACCGAGATCGGCAAGCTGCTGATTCAGAAGTCGTCCGTCACCGTCAAGAAGGTCTCGATGGAACTCGGCGGCAATGCGCCGTTCCTGGTCTTCGACGATGCCGACCTCGATCGCGCCGTCGCCGGCGCCATCACCGCCAAATACCGCAATTCAGGCCAGACCTGCGTGTGCACCAACCGCTTCCTGGTGCAGGCCGGCATCTACGACAAGTTTGTCGAGAAGCTGGCCGCTGCCAGCAATGCGCTGAAAGTTGGCTCGGGCCTGGAAGAGGGCGTGCAGCAGGGACCGCTGATCGACGTGAAGGCGGTCGAGAAGGTCGAGGAATTCATCGCCGACGCCACGTCGAAGGGTGGCAAGGTCGTTGCCGGCGGCAAGCGCCACGCGCTTGGCGGCTCATTCTTCCAGCCGACCGTCATCGCCGATGCGAAGCCTGACATGCGCTTCATGAAGGAAGAGATTTTTGGCCCGATCGCCCCGGTGTTCAAGTTCGAGACCGAAGAGGAAGCCATTGCGCTTGCCAACGACACCGAGTTCGGCCTGGCCGCCTATTTCTACACCGGCGATCTCGGCCGCGCCTTCCGGGTCATGGAAGGCCTGAAATACGGCATGGTCGGCGTCAATGAAGGCCTGATCACCACGCCGGAAGCGCCGTTCGGCGGCGTCAAGGAATCGGGCCTCGGCAAGGAAGGCGGACATCAGGGCATCGAGGACTATCTCGACACCAAATATGTCTGCATCGGGGGTCTCGGCCTCTAAATCATTGACGGGCAGGGCAGGCCGCGGGCCGGCCCTTGCCAGACGACATTCAGCCGGACTGGAGCGGTTCAGCGTTTCACGGAAACGCCGAACCGCTCCAGTTCTTTGTTTTTTGCAATTCCGGACGGAAAACCGTTTCACACTTTTCCTGGAATTGCTCTAAGTCGATAGATCGACGAATTAGCATTTGGACATAGCGATGAAGGACGGCGAAGTCTTCGGCACGACGCAGGCAGGCGAACCCGTTCGCCGTTTCACCATCCGGGGCGGCGGCGTCAGCGCCAACATCATCGGGCTCGGCGCAATCATCCAGGATCTGCGGCTCGCCGGTCACGACGCGCCGCTGGTGCTGGGCTACGACCGCTTCGAACCTTACGAGACCGACCGGGCCTTCTTCGGCGCGGTCGTCGGCCGCTATGCCAACCGCATCCGCGACGGCCGCTTCACCATTGCCGGCCAGCGCTACCAGACTGAGCGCAATTTCCTCGGCAAGCACACGCTGCATGGCGGCTCGGAGGGCTTCTTCCACCGGCCGTGGACGGTTTCGCTGCACGGCCGGGATTTTGTCACGCTGACCCTGCACGATCCCGAGGGCACGATGGGCTTTCCCGGCGCGCTCGACGTCACCTGCACCTACCGGCTGAAGATCCCCGGCACGCTCTCGATGGAACTGACCGCCACTTGCGAGGAGCCGACGCTGTGCAATCTGGCGCAGCATTCCTATTTCAATCTCGACGATGGCGGCGCTGGCGACATTCTCGACCACCGGCTGATGCTGAACGCCGGCGCCTATACGCCTGTCGATGGCGAGATGATCCCGACCGGCGTCGTCAAACCTGTCGACGGCACGCCCTTCGACTTCCGCCAGGCGCGGCCGCTGCGCATGGAAACGGAAGGCGAGCAGCTTCCCTACGACGTCAATTTCTGCCTGGCGTCAGCCCGGGGCCCGCTTCACCAGGTGGCGTGGGCGCAAGGCGCCAATTCCGGCGTCGAGATGGAAGTCTGGACCACCGAGCCGGGCCTGCAGCTTTACACCGGCCAGTATGTCGCGCCGACCTCGGGCGGCCTGGACGGACGGCGCTACAAGGCGTTTTCCGGCTTTTGCCTGGAAGCGCAGACCTGGCCCGACGCGCCGAACCGGCCCTATTTCCCGCAGGCCACGCTGTGGCCGGGCCAGATCTATCATCAGGTGACGGAATATCGTTTCAGGCTTCCCTAAGGTCTTAGCCCTCGAAAGCGGTTCTTAGAACCTCGAACGGCGCCAGCGCGCCTCGCACCTGCACGACAGCGGCGGCGACGCGATGCGCGCGCTGCACGGCATCCGCCGGGGCATGGCCGGCAAGCCGGGCGGCGAGATAGCCGCCATTGAAGGAATCGCCGGCGCCGGTGGTGTCGACCGGGGTGGCGACATGCTGGGCCGGAACCGGCTGCAGGGCTCCGCCAGTGGCGATCAGCGCGGGTTCCTCGCCATTCTTGACGACGACTTCGCCGACCAGTTTTCCGAACCGCTCGGCGGTCGCTTGCGATGCCGTGTCGCCAAACAGCATCTGCTCGTCGGGAAAGGTCGGCAGCGCGATGTCGGTGACGGCAAGCGCGTCGAGGATCGCGGCTTGCGCCTCCTCGCGGCTCTGCCACAGGCGCGGCCGGTAGTTGGGGTCGAAGGCGACGAGCGAACCGGCAGCCCGCGCCTTGGACACTTCCGCCAGCAACGTCTTGCGCGCGGCGGCATCCAGAATTGCCAAAGTGATTCCGGAAAAATACACAAGAGCCTGGTTTTCAAGGCTTTTTGCCAAGGCGGCCGGGTCCGAGGCGAGCCGCCTGGCCGCCGCGTCGCTGCGCCAGTAGGTGAAGGCGCGTTCGGCGCCGGTCAAGGTGATGGCGTAGAGGCCGGGCCGCGCGCCTGGGATGACCGGGCTGGCGCCGATGCCGATGCCGTTTTCGGCGAAGAACGAAATCTGGCCCTGCGAGAAGGGATCGTCGCCGAAGGCCGAGACATAGGTCGCCGGCCGCTCGCCGCTCAGCGCATGCAGCGCCCACAACGTGTTGAACGTGTCGCCGGCAAAGCCCATGCGCCAGTTCGGCCCGGCCTGGCCGGACAGCTCGAGCATGCATTCACCGATCGAAGCGACGCCGTCTGCTGCCATGTATCTGTCTCCGGATCAGTTCGCTGCTGTAGCTTTTTGCGGCCGGCAGCGCCATGCTTGGCGGCGGCGGTTTTTTGCGCCAGAAGCGTTTTCCCACAGAAGCGGCGGGACGCGAATTGCTTCGCGAGACGTTATGCCCAGAAGAGGAACCGGTTTGGCATCGATATGGCGTTATCTTCTTGCGGGCGTTGGTCTGGCCGCCTTGCTGGCTGGCATATTGGCGATCGTCTATCTGACCGCGCCGCAGTCGGCGCCGAGCCCCGATGTTTCGCGCTCGAAGAAGACAGCGAACGGCTTGTTTGTCGCCACCATTCAGCCGGAACGCGGCGTTATCCGGCAAGGCGAACTGCAATCCTGGTTGCTGACCCTGAAGACGGTCAAGGGCGATTCCGTGGAAGGTGCGGCGATCTCGGTGTCCGGCGGCATGCCGCAGCACAATCACGGCTTGCCGACCAGTCCGCAGGCGACCGACTATCTTGGCGAGGGACGCTACCGGATCGAGGGGCTGAAATTCACCATGAGCGGCGTGTGGCAGTTGCGGTTCGCCATTTCGGCGGCGGCCGGTTCCGACACGGTCGTCTTCAACGTGGTGCTGTGAGCGGATGAACCGCCTGTTGCGCCTTCTGGCCTTGGCTGCGGTTTTGCTCGTTGCCGGCTGCGGCAAGCCGGACTTTTCCGATGCCGAGAAGAAGACCATCGCTTCGCTGGCGCTGAACACCTTGCCGGCGCTCAAACCCGACACCACCAACCGCTTCGCCGACGTGCCGGCCGCCGCCGCCCTGGGCTCCACTCTGTTCTTCGACCAGGGGATGAGCCGTGACGGGAACGTATCCTGCTCGACCTGCCACAAGATCGACCGGCAGTTCCAGGATGACCTGCCGCAATCCGTCGGCGTTGGCCGAACCAACAGGCGCTCGATGCCGCTGGCCGGCATTGCCCGCAATCCGTGGTTCTTCTGGGATGGACGGCGCGACAGCCTGTGGGCGCAGGCGCTGACGCCGCTGGAAAACCGGCTTGAGCAGGCGGGGAACCGCGCGGCCTTCGCGCATTATATCCAGAAGCGGTTCGGCGAGCGCTATGAGCGCATCTTCGGGCCACTGCCGGATCTTTCCGCCGTGCCGGCCAACGCCAGCCCGCTCGGCAATGAGGCCGAGCAGGCGGCATGGAAGGCAATGACCGCGGCCCAAATGGACGACGTCAACCGCGTCTTTTCCAACATCGGCAAGGCGATCGCCGCCTTCGAACGGTCGATCGAACCGGCACAGACGCGCTTTGACCGCTTTGCCATCGATCTTGCGTCAGGCGCCAAGCCGAAAGCCGACGATGCCTTTTCGCAGGAGGAGATGCTCGGGCTGAAACTGTTCATCGGCAAGGCCAATTGCGTCACCTGCCATAACGGCCCGCGCTTCACCGACAACGCTTTCCACAACACCGGCGTGCGGCCGGTCAGGGATTTGCCATTGGATCGCGGCCGTTTCGATGCGGTGGCCCAGGTTCAGGCCGACCCATTCAACTGCTTCGGCGCCTTCCGCGATGGCGACGCCGGCGCCTGCGGAGAACTGCGCTTCATCGTCAAGGCAGCACCCGAACTGATGCGTGCCTACAAGACGCCGTCGCTGCGGGGCGCGGCGACACGGCCGCCCTATATGCATGCCGGACAGTTCTCCACGCTGGAGGAGGTGGTGGCGCACTACGCGAAGGCGGAGGCGGCCGTTGAAGGCACCTCCGAAGTGCACCCGTTGCAACTGTCGGACCGCGAACGCGCGGCGCTGGTGGCGTTTTTGAAGACGCTGTCGGAGTGAGCTAGCGATCCTTCACCGTCTCCATGGCCACGAAGGTCGAGGTCTGCGCAACATGCGGCAGTGCCGAGATGCGCTCGCCGAGCACGCGGCGATAGGCGGCGATGTCGGTGGTACGGACTTTCAGGAGATAATCGAAGCTCGACGCCATCATGTGGCACTGCTCGATCTCCGGCACGGCCTGCACCGCACGGTTGAAAGCATCGAGCGCGGCCGAGCGCGTGTCCGACAGTTTGACCTGGACGAAGGCGACATGGCCTTCGCCCATGCGCTCGCGATCGATGATCGCCTGATAGCCCCTGATATAGCCGTCCTTCTCCAGGCGCTTCACCCGCGCCTGCACCGGCGTCTTCGACAGGCCGACCTTGCCGGCCAGTTCCGACATGGACAGCCGCCCGTCGCGCGCCAGCGCCGACAGGATGTTTCTGTCGATGCGGTCCAATTGGTCTTCTGTCACGGATATCACAGCCCATCTGATAACAATTGAGCCGCAATGATAGATCATCCGGACTGCCATGTCGATTTCTTTGGACCGGCCGAAAATGCGGCTCTGTGCTAGCTTGCGCCATTCGGTCCGGCGACCGCCGGCCCGCTCCCAGATGCTTGCTCCGCAGGACCGCCATGCCGCTCGACACCATCCGCCAGCAGATCCGCGCCAACTACCTGCCCGACGAAGACGCGGCTGTGAAGCGCTTGGCTGCCGCGACAGAACTTTCGGCCGATGACCGCAAAGCCGTCTCGGCCCGTGCCGCGGATCTGGTGCGCGCGGTGCGCGGCTCGTCCGACCCGCGGCTGATGGAGGTTTTTCTCTCGGCCTACGGCCTCTCCACCAAGGAAGGAGTGGCGCTGATGTGCCTGGCCGAGGCACTGCTGCGCGTGCCTGACACCGAGACTATGGACGACCTGATCGCCGACAAGATCGCACCGCATGACTGGTCGGCGCATTCGGGCGGTTCGAGCTCGATCTTCGTCAACGCCTCGACCTGGGCGCTGATGCTGACCGGCCGTGTGCTCGACGAAGGCGAGGGCGGCATTGAAGGCACGCTGCGCTCGATGGTTCGCCGACTGGGCGAACCGGTGATCCGCAAGGCGGTCGCCGCCGCCATGCGCGAAATGGGCGAGCAGTTCGTGCTCGGCCGCACCATTGCGGAAGCCGTCAAGCGCGGCAAGTCGATGATCCAGAAAGGTTATCTCTATTCCTTCGACATGCTGGGCGAGGCGGCCCGCACCGAGGCCGACGCGCTGCGCTACCTCAAGGCCTATGCCGATGCGATCTCCTCGCTCGATTCAGGCTCCAACGGTCCCGATATCCGCCAGAACCACGGCATCTCGGTCAAACTGTCGGCGCTGCATCCGCGCTACGAAGAGGCACAGAAGGAAAAGATGCTGCCGGTGATGGCCGAGCGGCTGCTGTCGCTGGCGCTGGCCGCACGCCATTCGCGCATGGGCCTCAACATCGACGCCGAGGAGGCCGACCGGCTCGACCTGTCGCTCGACATCATCGAGCGTGTGTTGTCCGAGCCGGAGCTTGCCGGCTGGAATGGCTTTGGCGTCGTCGTCCAGGCCTACGGCCCGCGCGCGGCCTTCACCATCGACTGGCTCTATGCGCTGGCGGAAAAGTACGACCGCAACATCATGGTGCGGCTGGTCAAGGGCGCCTATTGGGACACCGAGATCAAGCGGGCACAGACGCTCGGGCTTTCCGGCTACCCCGTCTTCACCCGCAAGGCCAACACCGATGTTTCCTACATGGCCTGCGCCAGGAAGTTGCTGTCGATGACCGACCGCATCTATCCGCAATTCGCCACGCACAATGCCCATACCGTCGCCGCCATCCTGTCGATGGCTGACAACCGTGACGCTTTCGAATTCCAGCGCCTGCACGGCATGGGCGAAGCGCTGCATGAGACGGTGCGCCGGGCCGAAGGCACGCGCTGCCGCATCTATGCGCCGGTCGGCGCGCACTCCGACCTCTTGGCTTATCTGGTGCGACGTCTGCTGGAAAACGGCGCCAACTCTTCCTTCGTCCATCAGCTCACCGATGAGGATGTCGAGCCGGAGGATATTGCGCGCGATCCGCTCGAGACGGTCGAGAGCCAGGGCACCGCCGCCAATCCGGCAATCGCTCGCCCCGCGGCGATATTCGGCACTGGGCGGCGCAATTCGAAGGGGTTCGACATTACCGATCCGGTGACGCTGGCGGCGATCGACAATGCCAAGGCGGCCTTTGCCGGACCCGAGCGCTGGCATGCCAAGCCGATCACGCGCGCCGCCGGCTACGGCAAGCAGCGCCCGGTGGTCAATCCGGCAAAGCCTGCCGAGATCGTCGGCACGGTCGCCGAAGCCGCTGCCAAGCAGGTCGCGACCGCGGTGCGCTTTGCTGTGGAAGCGCAGCCGGCCTGGGCGAAGCGTCCCGTCGCCGAGCGCGCCGCCATCCTCAACCGCGCCGCCGACCTCTATGAGGCCAATGCGGTCGAGTTTTTCGCGCTGGCTACAAGGGAAGCCGGCAAGTCGCTGGCCGACGGCGTGGCTGAAGTGCGCGAAGCCGTCGACTTCCTGCGTTACTACGCTGCCGAAGCGGCCAACAACGAAGCGGGCACCGAGGCGCGCGGCGCGATCGTGTGCATTTCGCCGTGGAATTTCCCGCTCGCCATCTTCACCGGCCAGATCGCGGCAGCGCTCGTCACCGGCAATTCGGTCATCGCCAAGCCAGCCGAACAGACGCCGCTGATCGCCTTCCGCGCCGTCGAGCTGCTGCGCGAGGCCGGCGTGCCGGAAGATGTGATCCAGCTTCTGCCGGGCGACGGCCCGTCGGTCGGCGGACCGCTGACCGCGGATCCGCGCATTGCCGGCGTCTGCTTCACCGGCTCGACCGAGGTTGCAAAGCTGATCGAGAAGCAACTGGCCGAGACAGCTGCGCCCGACGCCATGCTGATCGCCGAGACCGGCGGTCTCAATGCCATGATTGTCGATTCCACAGCACTGCCCGAACAGGCGGTGCGCGACATCCTGGCGTCCGCCTTCCAGAGTGCGGGCCAGCGCTGCTCGGCGCTGCGCGTGCTTTACGTGCAGAAGGATGTCGAGAAGAAGATGCTGGAGATGCTGAAGGGCGCCATGGAAGCGCTCACCATCGGCGATCCCTGGCAGATTTCGACCGATGTTGGGCCGGTCATCGATGACGAGGCGCAGAACTCGATCCGCGAGTATTGCACCAAAATGGGGCTGCAGGGCCGGCTGATCGCCAAGCTCGAAGCACCCAAAGATGGCCGCTTCGTTGCGCCGCATGTGTTCCGGGTCAAAGGCATCGAGGAGATGGAGCGCGAAGTGTTCGGTCCGGTGCTGCATGTCGCCAGCTTCGACGCCGACGGGATCGACGCCGTCATCGCCGCCATCAACCGCAAAGGCTATGGCCTGACCTTCGGCCTGCACACCCGCATCGAAGGCCGCGTCCAGCATTTCGTCGACGGCATCCATGCCGGCAACATCTATGTCAACCGCAACCAGATCGGCGCCGTCGTCGGCTCGCAGCCCTTTGGCGGCGAGGGGCTTTCGGGCACCGGGCCGAAGGCCGGCGGGCCGCATTATCTCCGGCGGTTCCGCAAGGGGCCGGAGGCGGGCACGGAGATTGCCGAGGGCCACAAGGTGACGGCGACCGAACTGGCCGACAATCTGCCCGATCCGACGCTTGGCGGCTGGTCGACGAGGCCGGACCGCATCGCCATTTTGAGAAAACATCTGCGCGGCAAGGGCGCTGCAGCCATCGGCGCTGCAGCCGCCATCGATTTCGGCCAGGTCGACCTGCCCGGACCGACCGGCGAGGCCAACACGCTGTCGCTGTCGCCGCGTGGCCGGGTGCTGTGCCTCGGTCCGGACGCCGACACGCTGCTTGCCCAGACGATCCAGGCGCTGGCCGCCGGCAATGCGGTGCTGGCCGTGGCGCCGGGCGCGCCGGCAGCACTGTCGGCGCTGACCGGCAAGGGGTTGCCGCTGGCGGCCATAGACGGTCGGCCAGACCCAGTCGAAGCGCGTTCGCTGCGCGTCGATGTCGTCGCCTTCTCGGGCAGGCCCGAGGCGGCGCGGATCGTGCGCAAGGTCATTGCCGACCGCAGCGGGCCGATCGTGCCGCTGGTCAGCGAGGTGCTCAACCCGGCGGCCTATGCGCATGAACGCGCTGTCTGCGTCGACACCACGGCTGCCGGCGGCAATGCCAGCCTGCTCGCGGCGGCCTAGGGGGCTTTTCGCGGCTCGCTTGCCTGCGTCGGGTTGCAAGGGTATGCGCAAGGGATAGAGAGCAACTCGAGCGGGGCAGCCGAACAGATGGAAGACACGTCCCGACCGATTGAGCTGCCGCGGGTGGCGGTGGTCATCACCTGCTTCAACTATCGGCCGTACGTCGAACAGGCGATCCGCTCGGTGCTTGCGCAGACCTACCGGAATTGGGAATGCGTCATCGTCGACGATGCCTCGACGGACGGCTCGGCCGACCAAGTCCGCCAGCTCCTAAGGGATATAGACGACCCGCGCCTGCGCCTGATGGCGCGCACGGAGAATGGTGGGCAGATCGCGGGATTCCGCGACGGCTTTGCCGCAACCGCCGCGCCTTTCGTCGCGTTTCTGGATTCCGATGACGTGTGGCTGCCGGATTTTCTCCTGGCGCATCTGTCCGCCCACCTCAACACGACGCATTCGGCCGCACTGTCGAGTTCCGATGTGTTCCTTGTCGATGGCGACGGCACCTTGCTGGGCGGTACCTTCCTTGCCTTGCGCAAACCGCGGTCCGGAGCGGATCGCAGTGGCGTCGCCATCGCGCCCGGTGGCAGGCTTGCCGGCATGGCGCCCGGGATCGCCTACGCATCGGAGCATCCGGTAACCTATTTCGCACCTGCGGTGACGGGCTGGCTGTGGTCGCCATGCTCGGCGATCATGTACCGGCGTGGCGCGCTGGAACCGGTATTGTCCTTCCCGTTCAAGGCCAAGGTCGGGACGGATTATCTGACGGCGACACTCGCGCACCAGGCCGGCGGCAGCCTCATCCTGTCAGAAGGTCTCGGCCTCTATCGCCTGCATGGCTCCAACCTGTCCACCGGAACTGCCTTTGCCGGCGGCAATGTGCGGCAAACGCCTGCATACAGGAGCTACAGGAGCGTGTTGGCGGCGGATGCCGCAGACTATTTGCTGGCGAATTCTGCCTGGCTCAGCGATCTCAACGGGCGCAATTTCATACCTGCATTCCTGATGCAGCATGTGCGCCAGTTCCCGGAGCTGGCCGGTGATCCGCGGTTGGCGCGCTACCTGACACGCGGACAGCCCTGGCGGCGGCTGCGCCTGCACATTGCCCAGTGGCTTCGGCGACTGGGCGGCCGGAATTCAACCGGAACATGACGGCATCTGCAGGTCGTCAGATCTCGTCGACGGGTGAAATCTCAATCAGGCGCCTTCGACAACCGAAAAGCCTTCGAACTGCGGATGGCCGAGATAATGCACCTTCGAGGTGCCGGTGTTGCGATGGGCGGCGCGAAAATTCTCGGATTTGGTCCAGGCGACGAAATCCTCATGGCTTGCCCACACCGTGTGCGAGGCAAACAGCGTGTAACCCTCGGCCTCGTTGACCGGGCCGCGCAGCAAGTGGAATTCCCTGAAGCCTTCCATCTTCGAAAGGCTGGAATCGCGGTTCTTCCAGACATCCTCGAAAGCGGTCTCCGAGCCGTTCTGGACCTTGAAGCGGTTCATGGCGATGTACATTGGGCTTCCTCTTGAATTGATGGACGATTTGGCGAAGGTCTGCGAGCTGGTTAAAACGGACCGATCCGCGCCCTGAACACCCAACTTGATAATCCGGTCTCGGGTGGAATGGGCGGGAACGGGGCTTGCTGGCGCACCAGTTTCAAAGCGAATTGGTCTAGTTCGGCAGACCCTGAACTTTCGACAAGTTGCAAGTCGCTGACGCTGCCGTCAGCCATGACGACGAAATAGACCCTGGCATTGTTGCGAGCCTTGGCTTGAATTTCCTTCGAAACGCGCCGGTTAGCGCGGGCAAGCTTCTTTTGAATTTCACCGCCGTAACGAGATTCCATCGCATTGCCAGCCGCGTCCTGGTTTTTACCCTTGCTGGCAACCGCCGGTGCGTCGCGTTCTTCGCCATCTGCCGCACCGCGGGTATCTCCAGATCCGGCTGGAGGGGTCGGCCGCGGGCTCGGGACTGGTGGTTTGGCAGCAGGCAAATCAACGGCGGGCTCGTCGGCGGGCGGTGCCTCTGAACTTTGCGTTTGAACCCCTGGTGGAGTCGACGTCTCAGCGCTTGGGGCGACAGTTTGATCATTCGGGATGGCGGCCGTCAGTGTATCTGGCGCGGCGGTCGCCTGTTCGGCGGCTTCCGGCGCAGGCTTGGGCGCCGCCGGCTCCTTTACCGGTTGAGGCGCCTCGGTCGGCGGCACGGGTCGAACGGCCTCGGGCTTGGCCGGCTGCGGATCGGTTACCAGGGTAACATCGACCGCGTCGGGAGCCTGGCTGTCCAAGGCGCTGCCGACCACCTCGGCGCCCGATTGGTCGGTGCCTTCGGATTGTATCGCGTTACTGGAATCGAATGTCCCTGCGGGTCCGATGAAGAACGCCGCTGCGGCAGCGGCATGGAGCAGGCAGGACGCGACGATCGCCACAGTCCATTTGCGGTCCGCGGCTGCCGGCTGTGCGAGCTCGTCCATCGTAATCGCCGGTTCGTTGCCGGCGTCGGGGAGGGGGGTGATGTCCTGCATGGTTCGCGGCGAGACCTGCCGCGAGCGGGGTGGGATTGTCAAATCAAGATCGGTTGCCGGCCATGACGGCGGAGCTGCGACGGGTCGTGTCGCATTGTCGTGCAGGAAGGCGGGATGCAGGCCCACCTCAGACGCCGAATGCGATACCGGTCTTGGTCTGCGTCTTCAGGCCGCGCATGCAGGCGCCCGGTTCGACGCCGGCGCATTCGGTGGCGCTGTTGATCAGCACGCGGCTGAGTTTGGTGCAGTCGGTGCCGGCGAGGTCGAAGCGGGTCACCTTGGTCTTGCCGGCCGGCAGGTCCTTGAAGTCGAGCACGCTCAGGCGGTCGACAATGCCGGCCTCGTTGAACAGCGCGATTTCGAATGCCGCCTTGGAAAGATCGGCGCCGAGCGCATTGTTGACGACGAAGGTCAGCCGGCAACCCTTTTCGGAGGGCTGCGCGGCATTGAGCTCGAGGCTGAGTTGCGGAGCCGACGCGGACTGAGCCCACGCCGGCATCAAGCCAAGCGACATCGCCAGCGTCGAGGTCAGGAGGCGAAGCGATGCCGTCAAACTTGTCATGGGTGTCAGCCTCCAAAGCGCATGGTTGCGGCCAGCTTCAGCGTGATGCCGGGTTCATAGATGACGGCGGTGGTACCGCCGTTCAGCGGGTTGGTGTATTTGACGTCGAACAAATTGTCGGCGCGGAAGTCCACCTTCAGATTGTCGGTGGCCTGGTAACTGGCGAAGGCGTTGACCAGAGTATAATCCTTGGCCACGGGGTTGCCCTTCGGCTTGCCGTTGTACTGCACCTCGCCGCCGACGGTCAGCTTGTCCTGAAGGAAGCGGAAGCCGAGCTGCCCGGTGACCTGCGAGGACGGGATGGTGGCAAGGTCGGCCCGCTCGCCTTCATCGGAGATGGTGTGGCCGTTGATGATCGAGGCTGAGAGGCCAGCATAGCCCCAGCCGGCATCGTAGACGCTTTCCAGTTCGAAGCCGTTGATCTTGGCCTGGGCGACATTCTGGTACTGGAAGCAGATCGGGATGCCGGGGCCGAACGGGCAACCGCTGGTCGGGTCGAATGCCGACAACGTGACGCCTTCGATGTAGTCGTCGACATCGTTGTGGAAGTAGCCGGCCTTGAGCCGGAACGCGTCGCCGGCCTCGATAAGGTCGTCCAGCTTGTAGTTGACGCCGAACTCGGTGGTCTTGCCGGTTTCAGGCCGCAGGTTTGGGTTGGGCAGGAACGGGAAGGTGACGCCTGCCGGATGGTTGCCGCTGATCAGCGTTTCGGTCAGCGACGGCGAGCGGTAGCCTTCCGCGTAGGTGCCATAGAACTGCAGGCCCGCCAGGCTGGCGCTTTCGAAGGGCGTGACACCAACGGTGATGCGCGGCGACAGCCTGGCGCCTGAGGTTTCGTTGTCCGAATCCTTCAGGCTGTAATTGTCGTAACGCAGACCGGTGATGACCTCGAGCCAGTCCCAGCTCAGCCTGTCCTGGATATAGGCGCCCGAAACGTTGCGCTTGCCCGACGGCGTATAAAAACTGTCGCCGCCCGACGTGCCGCCGGTCTCGACATCGTCGCCGACCCAGTCGCCGCCATAAGTCAGCTCATGCGAGATGCCGGCGGTCTCGAAGCGCGACGTGTTCCAGATGTCGATGCCGGTCGTGCCGACACCGAAGGTCGACGTTGAGCCTGCCGGAAGCACGACGGGAAGACCGGTTACCGGATCGAAGCGGTTTTGCGAAACAAGCGTGGTGAGGTCGAGATTGGTCTTGTTGTAGGAGGCGTTGATGTGGAGATCGAGCCAGCTCCTGGCGTCGTCAGTGATGTTGTAGCGGGCGGTGAAGGTGTTCGACTTCAGGTCGACGTCGTTGGCCGGCACGCCGCCGCTGGTTTCCGTCCAGCCGTCGCTCGAGCCGACCCAGCCGAGCTTCAATTCGCTGTTCTCGCTCGGGCGGATTGTGGTCTTGAGCAGGCCGCTCAGCAGGTCGAAGCCGGTGCCGTCGACGGTGTCGCCGCTGCCATTCTTGTAGTCGCCGTAGTCGCGGTAGACGATGTTGCCCAGCACATCCAAATCGTCGTTGAATTTGTAGGCGCCGCTGGCACTGGCGGTCCAGCCCTTGCCGTTGCTTTCATAGCGCCCGGTGACGGAGCCGGCCCAGGTTTCGCCCGGTCTGAGGAAATCCACCGCATCCTTGGTGTCGAAGAAGACGACGCCGCCAATGGCGCCGGAGCCGTAGGTGTTGGCGGTCGGTCCGCGAATGACGTCAACGGATTTGATGAGCTCGGGATCGACATAGAAGGTCGACTGCGTGCCGTGGTCTGAGCGCTGGAAATTCTGCCTGGCACCGTCGATGATGACGGCGACGCGACCGAAATCCTGCAGGCCGCGGATGTTGATGCTGGAGCTGACGCGTCGCGCATCGGCCTGCACGGCGACACCAGGCACACCGAGCAGCATTTCGTTCGGCGTCGTCGCCATGCGGCGGTCGAGCTGTTCCTGGTCGACATGGCTGGCTGAGGCCAGCGATTCGATTGCCGTCTTGCCGGTGCGGCTGATGACGAGGATCTTGTCCAGCAGGGTCGCGCCGGCGGGCGCCGGCTTGGTGTCCTCGGTTTTCCTGGTCTGGTCGGCCTGGTCAGCGGCCGGCTGAGCGCTGGCCGGCGATGTCAGCAGCGCGATCGTCGCTGCCCCCGCAAGCAAGGCTGCCATTGCCTTTGCCATAGGCCGATGCACCGGATCGGCGTTCGCCAGACCCAGTCGTCCACAATTTCCCAAGCCCATGCCCCAACTCCAAAATTCCAGGTTCGATGCTGGCTGGCTTGGTGCTCGCTGGCATTTTTCATTCTGTCCGGCGTCTTAAATGTTGACACATTTGGTCCGGTATTGCACTGACTAATAAACATGATGATTAAAGTCAAGAAATGAATCGGCATTTGCAACGCCTAGCCAGTTGCCCGGCACAGGAAAGGGATCGAAAGAGATGAACACCCACAATCCCAACGACTTCCGTTACCGCGTCCGCCGTTCCGAGGAGACGCCGACCCGCTTCGACCGGGTGCCGCTGGCGGTGCGGACGCTGTCCTCCAACACGCTGTTCCAGGGCGAGCACGAGATTGGCATCGAGCACCATGGCGCGCTCTATCGGCTGAAGATCACCCGCCAGGGCAAGCTCATCCTCAACAAGTGATGAAACAGCCAGGCAGGCCAAAACGCCAGGCAGGACAGGTAAGCAGGACATGGACCAGCGCGTAAAACCCGCACCGCATGAAATCCGGCGAGCGCGGGCAGACAATCCGAAAGCGCGCGAGCGCGATCTTGCCGCCGAGCTCGGTATTTCCGAAGCCGAACTGGTCGCCGCGCATTGCGGCGACGGTGTCGTGCGCGTCGAGCCCAGGGTCAACGATCTGCTGACCGGCCTCGATGCCGTTGGCGAAGTGATGGCACTGACCCGCAACGAAAGCGCGGTGCACGAGAAGATCGGGGTCTACGACAAGGTTGTCACAGGTGCGCACAATGCCATGGTACTGGGCGAAAACATCGACCTGCGTATCTTTCCAAAGGTCTGGGCGCATGGCTTTGCCGTCGAGAAGCGCGACGGCGGCGACATCCGCCGCAGCCTGCAATTCTTCGACGCGGCCGGCGATGCGGTGCACAAGGTGCATCTGCGGCCGGCGTCCAATCTCTATGCCTACCAGAAGCTCGTGGCCGCACTCGAATCGCCGAACCAGGAGGCGACTGTGTCTATCGCAGGCCTGGCCGACGACGACGCGGAGACGTCGGGCGTTGCCGCAGACACCGACGATCTGCGTGACCGCTGGAGCCGGCTGACCGACGTCCACCAGTTCTTTGGCATGTTGAAAACGCTGAAGCTCACCCGCCACCAGGCCGTGCGCATGGTCGGCCAGGACTATGCCTGGCTGCTCGACAATAACGCCATCGGCGCCATGTTCCACCATGCCGCCGCCGACGGCATGCCGATCATGTGTTTTGTCGGAAACCGAGGCTGCATCCAGATCCATTCCGGTCCCGTCAAGTCGATCAAGCCGATGGGGCCGTGGATCAACGTCATGGACGAGACGTTCCACCTGCATCTGCGCACCGACCACATCCAGGAGGTGTGGGCGGTGCGCAAACCGACCAAGGACGGTCATGTTACCTCGCTCGAAGCCTATGGCGCCGACGGCAAGATGATCATCCAGTTCTTCGGCAAGCGCCATGAAGGCGAGGGCGAGCGCGACGACTGGCGGTTCCTTGCCGAGAACCTGCCGCGCATTCCAAGCCCGACCGCAGCCTGAGGAAACGACGATGATTTCACTGTTCAGGACGCTTGCCGCGGCCATGGGCCTGTCGCTGTTTATTGCCGCCCCAGTGCCGGCCAGCGAGAACGTGGCCGTGTTTGCCGACACGTCGCGGATCGTGGCGATCGGCGGTTCGATCACCGAGATCGTCTACGCGCTTGGCGAGGAAGGTCATCTCGTCGCCCGCGATTCGACCAGCCGCTACCCCGCCGCCGCGGTCGCGCTGCCCGACGTCGGCTATATGCGCCAGCTGTCGCCGGAAGGCGTGTTGTCGGTCAATCCTTCGGGCATTCTGGCGCTGCATGGCAGTGGGCCGAAGGAAGCGGTCGATGTGCTGAAAAAGTCGAGCGTTCCGTTCATCGACGTGCCCGAGCATTACAGCCATGACGGCATCCTGGAAAAGATCCGCATCGTCGGCAAGGCGCTTGGCGTCGACGCCAAGGCCGAGACGCTGGTGGCTGAGACCGACGCCAAGCTGAAGGCGGCCGAGAAGCAGACGGCGTCGATCAAGCAGCGCAAGCGCATCCTGTTCGTGCTGTCGATCCAGGGCGGCAAGATCCTGGCCGCCGGCACCGACACCGCCGGTGATGGCATCATCAAGCTCGCCGGTGCGGTCAACGCCGTCGAAGGTTTTTCCGGCTACAAGCAGATGTCCGACGAGGCCATCGTAACCGCCAGGCCGGACGTGATCCTGGCGATGAAAAATGCCGGACCGCCGATTGCGGAGGCCGAGCTTTTCGCCATCCCGTCGATCACCTCGACGCCGGCGGGTGAAGGCCGCAAACTGATCCTGATGGATGGCAGCTATCTGCTCGGCTTCGGGCCGCGCACGGCCGATGCCATCCACCATCTCGCAGTCTCGCTCTATTGCAGCCAGGTCACGGACTGAGCCGATGGTGGATCAGTCGGTCGCCGGCGCGGCGCGCAAGATGGCCGAGGGCGATCGTTCCGGGCGCGCGCGCCTGGTTATTTTGCTCCTGTGCGTGGCCCTTGCCCTTTCGCTGTTCCTGTCTCTGAGGTCGGGCGCTTCCGATGCATCGGCCGTCGGTGTCATTCGTGACTGGCTAACCGGCGCCGTGCCGGCCGACGCCGCGCTTGGCGCCCGCGACCGGCTGATCGTCTACGACATCCGCATGCCGCGCGTGCTGCTCGGCGTGGTGATCGGTGCGGCGCTGGCCGTATCGGGCGCGGTCATGCAGGGCCTGTTTCGCAATCCGCTCGCCGATCCCGGCCTGATCGGCGTTTCAGCCGGTTCCAGCCTCGGCGCCGTCGCCGTCATCGTGCTCGGCACAACATGGCTGGCGCCGCTCACTTTGGCGCTCGGCGGCATGGCCTTGCCGCTCGCCGCTTTCTGCGGCGGCCTTGCGGTCACGCTGGTGCTCTACCGCGTCGCCACGCGGCAGGGGCGCACCTCGGTCGCCACCATGCTGCTTGCCGGCATTGCGCTCGCAGCCCTTGCCATGGCGCTGACCGGTATCCTGATTTTCATGGCCGACGACCGGCAGTTGCGCGACCTGACCTTCTGGCAGCTGGGCTCGCTTGGCGGCGCGACCTGGCCGAAGATCGCTTCCGTCGGGCCGATCATCGTGCTGGCGCTTGCGGCAATGCCGTTCCTGGCCAAAGGCCTCAACGCCCTGGCGCTCGGCGAGGCGACGGCCGGACATCTCGGCATCCCGGTACAGCGGCTGAAATACACCGCGATCGTCGGCGTCTCGGCAGCGGTCGGCGCCTCTGTCGCAGTCGCGGAGGCATCGGTTTTGTCGGCATCGTCGTGCCGCATCTCTTGCGGCTGCTGATCGGTCCGGACAATCGCTATCTCTTGCCGGCATCGGCGCTGCTCGGCGCCTCGATGCTGCTTCTTGCCGACGCAGTTGCCCGCGTCATCGTGGCGCCGGCCGAATTGCCAATCGGCATCGTCACGGCGATCGCCGGCGCGCCGTTCTTCCTCTGGATCCTGCTGCGCAAGCGCGGCGTAATCGACTTGTGAGGCGGCATGATCGAAGCACGCGATGTCTCGGTAGCGATCGGCGGCAAGCGCATTGTTGCCAATGTCGATTTCGTCGCGCGGCCGGGCGAAATTGCGGCAGTCGTCGGACCCAACGGCTCGGGCAAGACGACGTTTTTGAAGGCGTTGTCGGGCGATCTGGCGTTTGTGGGGACAGTGGCCGTCAACGGGCGCGATCTCACGGCGATGAGGCCGGTGGAGGCCGCCACTGTGCGTGCCGTGCTGCCGCAGGCCGCGACGCTGTCCTTTCCCTTCACGGTGCACGAAGTGGTCAGGCTCGGCCTTATCGGCGGCCGTTCCGGCGTTCTGCCGGGCGAAGATGATCGTCTGCCCGAGCGGGCGCTGGCGCGGGTCGACCTCGACGGCTTTGCCGGCCGCTTCTATCAGGAGCTTTCGGGCGGCGAACAACAGCGTGTGCAGCTGGCGCGCGTGCTGTGCCAGGTCTGGGCGCCGGTGCTGGACGGCAAGCCGCGCTATCTCTATCTCGACGAGCCGGTCTCCAGCCTTGATATCAAGCACCAGCTGATCATCATGAACATCGCCCGCGATTTCGCCCGGCGCGGCGGCGGTGTGATCGCCATCCTGCACGACCTCAATCTGACGGCCATGTATGCCGACCGGATTTTCGTGATGCATCGCGGCCGGCTCGCCGCCGACGGTTCACCGCAGGAGGTGCTGAGCGACGATCTGATCGAAAAGGTGTTCGATTGTCGGCTAAGGGTCGGTGTGTTGCCGGCGGCGAACATGCCGTTTGTCTTGCCGCAGTCAGCCGCCTAAAGCGCGTCGCGTTTGAACGAACTCAGGCGACGCGCTTTAGGTCTTTGTCTTTATGCATGTCGTTGTCTCAAAACCGGGGCCACTTTTGAGCGACATGCACTAGAAAACTCAGGCGGCCGGTGCTCGCTGGACCAGCATGTCGATGCCGAGCAAATGACGCACATTCGGGCGCGCCGCCACCATATCGGCGATGGTGTAGCGGGAGAGTACGGCAAAGAAGGCGTTGAGCGCCTCGCGCAGCGCCGAATTCAGCTGGCAGCTGTCGACCAGCGGGCATTCGGCGGCGTCGTTTTCGAAGCACTCGGCCATGGCGAAGCTCTCTTCGGTCACCCGTACGACGTCGAACAGGCTGATCTGCTCGGCGGGGCGGCCGATCCTCACGCCGCCATTCCTGCCGCGCACCGTCTCGACCAGGCCATGCTCGACCAGCGGCTGCAGGATCTTGAACAGGAAAAGCTCCGACACCGAATAGGCGGCCGCAATCTCGGGGATGCGGCTCAGGCGATCGTTGTTGGCGGCGCAATACATCAGGATGCGCATGGCGTAGTTGGTCTGGCGCGTCAGCCGCATTTAATTCCTCACCCGAGTGCTGGCGCGCTGGAACTGCACCAGATTTTAGATTGTGCTGGTGCGGCTTTCTCACCCGGAGTTTCGGATTCGCCCACACTGGCCTGATCGGAATATGGCCTATACCTTGGAACAATTCCAGACTGGGATTGCATGATAGATGAACATTCTTGTCAACTTTGCGTGCGAAACCGGCAATCCCCGGACGAAATCGGCCCATCCGATCATGCTACGGGCCCAAACACCCCCTAAATAGCCCATGCCAGATAGCCAAGAGATCGATGAGGAGCGGCGTATCATGTCCCAATCGGCCTCGTCCCTGGCGCCTGGCGGTTTTGATGCCGAGACGGGCGCCAAGCTTTTCGCGTTGCGGCGGACAAAGTTCCTCGCCACGGCTGCGCTGGTGCTTTGCGTCGTGGTTTTTGCCGTGGCCAAATCGTCCGAGGCCAAGTATCCGTGGCTGGGCTTCGTGGCGGCCTTCGCCGAGGCGGCGACCATTGGCGGCCTGGCCGACTGGTACGCGGTTGTGGCGCTGTTCAAGCGGCCGCTGGGCCTGCCGATCCCGCACACCGCCATCATCCCAGCGAACCAGAACCGCATCGCCGATAATCTGGGCCGCTTCATCGAGGTCAATTTTCTGGCGCCGGAGCCGGTGCGGGAAAAGCTGGCCGAGGTCGATTTTGCAGCACTCGTCGCCGACTGGCTGACTGACGCCGAACGCTCTGCCGGCCTGTCACGCTTCGTCGTACGGCTGGTCCCGCAGACGCTTGCGGCGATCGAGCAATCCGGCCTGCGCGGCTTCGTCACCAGCCGCATGCTGGAGCAGATCGACAAGGTGCCGCTGGCGCCGCTCGCGGCCGAATTGCTGTCGGCACTGACCGACGACCGCCGCCACCAGAAACTCTTCGACGAATTCACCAGGGTGATCGGCCGGTTCCTGAACGATGAAGAGGCGCTGGCGACCATGCGCGAGAAAATCCGCGAGGAATTGCCGTCGCTGTTCAACCTGTTCAGAGCCGACGCCTATCTGCTGAAGAAGATAGTCGCTTCCGCCGGTTCGCTGCTTGACGAGGTGCGGGCCGACCCCGACCATCCGATGCGCGCCGAATTCGACCGTTTCGCGCACAGCTTCATCGAGCGGCTCAGAACCTCGAAGCAATACGCCAAACGGGCCGAGAAGCTGAAACGCGATTTCCTGGCGCGGCCGGAAGTGAAGTCGCTCGCCGGCGACATGTGGCAGAGCCTCAGCCTGTTCATCGAACAGGACGCCAAGGCGGAGAATTCGATTGTTCGCGCGCATCTCGCCAACATGTTCGTCGAGGTCGGCCGCCATCTCTCAGGCGATCCACAGATCAGGGCCGACATGAACCAGGGCTTTGTCGTGGCGCTGTCGTCGTTCGTCGAGAGCCAGAAGAGCGGTGTGTCGACATTCATCGCCGACCAGGTCAAGCGCTGGGACCTTGCCCAACTGACGAGGCTGATCGAGATGAACATCGGCAAGGACCTGCAATATATCCGCTTCAACGGCATGATTATCGGCGGATTGGCGGGTATCGTGCTCTACACGGCGGAGAGGCTGTTTCTCGCTGGCTGATGCTGCATTTGCCGCTGAATTGCTTGGGCGTCCGAATGGACACACGGCGCGCGAGTGCTATTGTCCAGAACAGGGTTCAGCATTTGCGACACTGGGGAGCACGAGCAATGGCCAAACAACCCGACTCCGATTCGTTCCTTGACATGTTCAGCCGGTTCGGCCGTGACCTGAAGGTGCCGAATGTCGAGGCGATCCTCGCGCATCATCGCAAGAACCTCGAGGCCCTGGAAAGATCGGCGCGGGCGGGAGCTGCCGGCGCGACCTCATTGTTGTCCAGACAGCGCGAGATGCTGCAGGACACGCTGCGTGAAGTCAGCGACATGGCGCAGAGCTACAAGGCGCCGGGCAATCCCCAGGAACTGATGACAAAACAGGCGGAGTTCGCCAGGAAATCCTTCGAAGCCGCCCTGAAAAATGCCGGCGAAGTGGCCGAGCTGGTCAAGAAATCCGGCACCGAATCGATCGAAATCCTGCGCAGCCGCATCAAGGAAGCGATGGAGGAAATCCGCTCGGGCTATGACAAGAAGTGACTCTCAACGCAACCATGAGAGGAGCGGGCCGGTTGCGGCGCATGAGCATGGACGAGGGACGCTGTTTGGCGGAAAATGGCGGAACGGAATCGCAACGGGCGAATTGACAGGAGCCGTCCGTTCGTGGTCCGAGGCACTGGGAGCCACCGGGAAAGCAGGAATGACGGAACTACGGCCGAAAACGCCGCCGACCTTCGAGCAGTTAAGGGCGATGGCCGGGCAGGAGCTCGGCGTGTCGGAATGGACGACCGTCGACCAGAACCGCATCAACCAGTTTGCCGAATGCACAGGCGACCATCAGTGGATCCACGTCGATCCGGAGCGGGCGAAGCGGCAGAGCCCATTTCGCACCACGATCGCGCATGGCTATCTGACGCTGTCGATCATCGGCGCGCTGGCGCTGGGCATGGGCATCGTCCCCGAAAACACGCAAGCCGCCTTCAATTACGGCTTCGACAAGGTGCGGTTCCTGGCGCCCGTCAGGGTCGGCGCACGCATCCGGCTGCGCACGACGCTGTTGTCGGTGGAGGACAAGGGGCCGGGCCAGTATCTGATGAAGGCCGCCAATACGGTCGAGATCGAGGGCGAACAGAGGCCGGCGCTGACCGCCGAAACGCTGGTCATGCTTTATGAGCGGCGCAAGCGGGCGGGAGCGTAAGCTCCCTATCTTCGGTCATGATGGCTGTTGCCGCACCGACAGCCTGCCGCCGGCGCGGGTCGAGAGCAGTGCCAGCAACAGCGCAGCCACCGCCAGGACCGTTGCCGTCTGAAAGGTAACCTGCATGCCGTGCGCGGCTGCCGCTGAGGTCAGCATGTCCTGGCTTTGCCGTTCTCCCGTCGAGGCAGCCGCAAAAATGGCGCCCATAAGCGATGCGCCGGTGATCAGGCCGAGATTGCGCGACAGATTGAGCAGGCCGGACACCACGCCGCGCTCGCCGGCAGCGACACCGCTCATGACGGCGGCATTGTTGGATGTCTGGAACAGGGCGTACCCGAAGCAGGTGACGGCGATCGGCACGATATAGCTGGCAATGCCGAGTTTTGTTGCGGCGAGCGACAACAATGAGGTTCCGACGGCAAGACTGAACAGTCCGACGACCATCATCCTGTGCGCGCCGAAGCGATCGGTGAGGCGGCCGGCGATAAGTGCCGAGAGCGCGGAGACCAGCGGACCTGTCGACAGGACCACGCCGACCATCGCAGCATTGAGCCCCAGCCCTCGCGACAAATAGAACGGAGCGACCACCAGGGTCGCCATCATCACTGTGGCGACAACGAGGTTCGTGGCGAGGCTGGCGCTGAGCCGGATGTCGTACAACCGGGCAAGCCGGATCAAGGGATTCTTCGCCCTCTTCTGCGCGACGCCGAACAGAACGACGCCGATGCCGGCGGCAACCAGCAGGCCGGTGTTGAGGGCGCCGAAATGGCCGTGGCCGAGCGTCATGGCCAATGCATAGGCAGTGAGCGTCAAGGCGAGCAAGACCGTCCCGATCGCCTCGAACCCGCCTTGAACGCCCGCAGCCTTGCCGCGGGCGGGCAGGGCCAGCCAGGCGATAGCGAAGGCCGCGACGCCGAGCGGCACATTGACGAGGAAGATCGCCCGCCAGCCAAAGCCGGCAATCAGAAAGCCGCCGAGCGAGGGGCCGAGCGTCGTGCCGATCGCCGACATGGCGCCGAGCAGACCCATGGCGCTGCCGGTTCTCTCCTTGGCTACGGTCTCCGCGACAAAGGCCAGCGTCAGCGCCATCATCAGCGCGGCACCCAGCCCTTGCACGGCGCGCGCCGCGATCAGCAGCCAGAGCGTCGGCGCCAGGCCGCAGAGCACCGAGGCCAGTGTGAACAGCGCGATGCCGCCGAGCAGCAACGGCCGGCGGCCGACCATATCGGCCAGCCGACCGGCGCTGACGATCAGGGCCGTGATGGCGAGCAGATAGGCGAGAACCACCCATTGCACGGACTGGAACGGCGCACCGAACGCCTGCATGAGGGAAGGCAGTCCGACGCTGGCAATGCTGGTTCCAAGCGACGACAGCAGCGTGGCGAGCGACAGGCTGGCCAATGCCAAGACAGGAGAGTGGGCCAGGCCTGCGGACCGGGTTTTCTGCGGCGCCGATGTGCACTCGTTCTGCTCAGCAATTGCCATGGCGATTTCCTCCTTGTCAGTCCCGCAACCGGACCTGTCGGAGATCTAGTCGTCAGGGTGGAGTGGCGGAAGGCGCAGCATTTGCATCTTATTCGTGCACCAAACGCCATGGCATGTGCTACAATCCGCCAATGACATCGCCCGACCTCAATCTGCTGTTCGCTCTCGACGTCCTGCTGACCGAAGGTAGCGTGGCTCGCGCGGCAACCCGGCTGCGGCTCAGCCCTTCGGCGATGAGTCGCACCCTGGCGCGACTGCGCGAAGCGACCGGCGACCCGCTGCTGGTTCGGGCCGGTCGAGGCCTTGTGCCGACGCCGCGCGCGGAGGCATTGCGGCAGCAGACCGGCCGTGTCGTCCAGGAAGCAGAAACGTTGCTGCGCCCTGCCAGGCCTCTCGATCTCGCGAAGCTGAACCAGATCTTCACGCTGCGCACCAATGAAGGGTTCGTCGAGGAGTTCGGGCCGCGTCTTGTCGCTCGCATACAGGCCGAGGCGCCGGGCGTGCGGCTGCGATTTGCGCCGAAAGCCGACAAGGATGTCGCCTCGTTGCGCGACGCCGACATCGACCTCGAAATCGGCGTTGCCGGCGAGGCCGGACCTGAAGTGCTGATACAGGCGCTGTTTCGCGACCGGTTCGTCGGCGCCGTAGGAGCCGGCCATCCCTTGAGCGAAGGCGCGGTGACGCCTGAACGCTACGCGGCCGGCCGCCACATCAGCGTTTCACGGCGGGGTCGGGAAAGAGGGCCGATCGATCAGACTTTGGCGCTGCTCGGCCTGCAGCGAACCGTGGCGTGCATGGTCTCCGGCTTTTCGGCTGCACTCGCCATGGCGCGCGCTTCGGACCTTATTGCCAGCGTGCCCGAACGGCACACGCAAGGCGCACGCGCCGGCATGGTCAGCTTTCCGCTGCCGGTCGCCACGGTGGAGGTCACCATCTCGATGCTCTGGCATCCACGGCTCGATGCCGATCCGGCGCAACGCTGGCTGCGAGATTGCGTTCGGAAGGTCTGCGCGGCCTCCCGCTGAGCGCTCAGCGCGCCATTGCCGCCTTGAGCACCCTGAAAATCCGCTCGTCCTGGCACTGGGCAACGTTGAAGCGCAGGAACCGGCTGGCGGTTCCCGACAGGCTGAATGCATTGCCGGGCGCCAGCACGATGTTGTCGGCCAATGCACGGCGAGCAATTTCAGCCGCATCCACGCCATCCGGCAGGCTGCACCACAGGAACAAGCCGGCCGGTTGGTCGATCCAGGGCGTGATGCCGATCGCCTTCAGGCGCGCGCCCGTCTCACCCATGGCGCGGGAAAGCCGCGCGCGCAGCAATTCCATGTGCTTGCGGTAGCTGCCGTCCCTAAGCAGCGTCAGCACCAGTTCGGCCGCCAGCCGGCCGCCGCCGAAGGTGGTGGCAATCTTGAGGTCGGTGAGTTGCTCGATCCAGTCGCGCGGTGCCGCGATGAAGCCGCAGCGAACCGACGCCGATAGCGTCTTGGAGAAGCTGCCGATATGGACGACGCGGTTGAGGCCGTCGAACGCCGCCAGCCGAGGCGCTGGGCTGTGCTCGAAATCGGCGAAGATGTCGTCCTCGACGATGGTCAGGTCCGACTGGTCGGCGAGCTTCAGCAGCCGGTGCGCGGTGACCGGCGACAGGATCGCGCCGGTCGGGTTGTGGATGGCGGAATTGGTGATGTAGAGGCGCGGCCTGTGCTCGGCGAGCGCCTGCGCGAACAGCTCGATATCAGGCCCCGATGGCGTGTAGGGCACGCTGACGACCTTGGCGCGGTGGGCGCGCAGCAGCGCGTGAAAATTGAAATAGCAGGGGTCGTCGACTAGCACGGTATCGCCCGGTTCGATCAGGAAGCGGCACAGAAGATCGATGGCCTGCGTGCCCGATTCGGTCAGCATGATCTGTTCGGGCGAGACCTCGATGCCATGGCCAGCCATGCGCCGCGCGAGCAATTGCCTGAGCGGCGGCAGGCCGAGCGGCGTGCCGTAATCGGCTAGGTCGACATCGTCGGCGCGCGCCACGGTGCGCAGCGCCCGGCGCAAGGCCCCCTGCGGCATCCATGAGGCCGGCATCCAGCCGCAGCCGGGTTTCAGCATCTCGTCGCCGGCTTCCAGCGACTGGCGCGAGACCCACAGCGGATCGACAGCGCGGTCGAGCCGCGGGCCTATCTCGGCCAGCGACAGTGGCGCCAGCGATCCGGCGGCATAGAAACCCGAGCCCGGCCGTGAGCGTATCGCGCCTTCGGCAGCGAGCCGCTCATAGGCTTCGACCACGGTCGACTTGGACACCTGCATGGCCTTGGCAAAGGCGCGGATCGAAGGTAGCCGCGCGCCTGGCGTCAGGCTGCGCGCCGATATCCGCTGGCGGATGGTCGCCATGACAGTTTCCACAAGCGTGGTCGCGACAGGAGGGTGCGCATTGCCGGTTTCCAAAATGAGTTCGGTCATCTGTATTGCTCTGATAGCCATTACAGTTTTGCGGAATTGTACTGCATTGTCTCTGGCTGCACCATAGGCACTTGCCCGATAGAGGGCGAAAGCAATGGAGCCTGGAATGGACAAAACCGCGAGCGGCTGGATGAACGGATTCATCGGCGTGCTGATCTTCTCAGGCTCGCTGCCGGCAACGCGCGTGGCCGTGGCCGATTTCGATCCGATATTCCTGACTTCGGCCCGCGCCGCGATTGCCGGACTTCTCGGTCTCGCCATGCTGATGCTGTTTCGGCAGAAACGCCCGGAGCGCGGCGATTTTCTGTCGCTGGTGATCGTCGCCCTTGGCGTGGTTGTCGGCTTTCCCTTGCTCACCGCGCTGGCGCTGAAGCACGTCACCTCCGCCCATTCCATCATCTTCGTCGGCCTGCTGCCGCTGGCCACCGCGATCTTCGGCGTGCTGCGCGGTGGCGAGCGTCCGCGCCCGGCCTTCTGGCTGTTTTCCTGCATCGGCAGCGCGCTGGTCGCCGGTTTTGCCCTGATGCAAGGCGTAACGGCCTCACCTGTCGGCGACGGCCTGATGCTGGCCGCCATCATCGTCTGCGGCCTGGGCTATGCCGAGGGGGCGGCATTGTCGCGCAGGCTGGGCGGCTGGCAGGTGATCTGCTGGGCGCTGGCGATCTCGCTGCCGATCATGCTGGTTCTGACCTTTGCGACGCTGCCGTCGTCCTTCGCCGGCGTCGGCTCCGGCGCCTGGGCGGGTCTCGCCTACGTCTCGCTGTTCAGCATGCTGATCGGCTTCGTCTTCTGGTATCGCGGCCTCGCGCAGGGCGGCATCGCGGCGGTCGGGCAGTTGCAGCTGCTGCAGCCTTTTTTCGGCCTGGCGCTGGCAGCGTCGCTGCTGCACGAGCAGGTCAGTCCGCTGATGATTGTTGTCACGCTCGGCGTGGTGGCCTGCGTGTTCGGGGCGAAGAAATTTGCACGCTAGGAGTTTGGTGGTGGAGGGCGACTCCGCCCTAGAACTTCGTCACCACCCCAATGCCAATCCCCTCGAACCCGCCCATCGCCATCAGCGCCGCAGGCGCCTCATCAAGGCTGATCTTCTTGCCGACCAGCAGTTCGGGCTTGAGCTTGCCGGTGCGGATCATCTCCATCATGGCGGGGTAGCGGTAGGCCTGCATGCCGTGGCTGCCGAGGATTTCGAGCTCGAAGGCGATCACCTTGTCCATCGGCACTTGCGGGCGGGCATGTTCGCCCAGCATCAGGCCGACCTGCACGTGGCGGCCGCGCCGGCGCAGATTGGCAATCGAGTTGAACGATGTCGTGGGGTGGCCGAGCGCGTCCATCGACATATGCGCGCCGCCATTGGTGATCTGCTTGACCGCCTTGACCACGTTCGGCGTGGTCGCGGCGTTGATGGTCGCCACGGCGCCGATCTTTTTGGCGAAGTCCAGTTTCTCGTCGGTGAGGTCAATGGCGATGACATTGGCGCCCATGGAACTGGCGATCATGATCGCCGACAGGCCGACGCCGCCGCAGCCATGCACCGCCACCCATTCCCCCGGCGTCACCCGGCCCTGGTCGACAATGGCGCGAAACGAGGTGACGAAGCGGCAGCCGAGGCTGGCGGCGGTGGCGAACTCCATCTCCTCGGGCAGGCGTACGAGATTGGTGTCGGCATGCTCGATAGCGACATATTCGGCAAACGATCCCCAGGCGGTGAATCCCGGCTGCGTCTGGTGTTCGCAGACCTGATGATTGCCCGAATTGCATTCGAAGCAGCGGCCGCAGCCGACGCAGAACGGCACGGTGACGCGCTCGCCGGCCTTCCAGCGGGTGACCTGCTTGCCGACGGCGACGACGATGCCGGCCAGTTCATGGCCCGGCACATGCGGCAGTGTGATGCCATCGTCATGGCCCATCCAGCCATGCCAGTCGCTGCGGCAGAGCCCGGTCGCCTCGACCTTGATGACGACGCCGTCGGCGGCCGGTTTAGGATCCGGCACGGTCTGGATTCTCGGCGCTTCGCCGAATTTTTCGAAGACGACGGCTTTCATCGGCAACTCTCCGTGCTCTGCTCCGGCATTGTGAGCCTATTCGGCATCTATCTGATTCTCCGGCGCTGCCTTCTGAAAGGCCGGCAGCGCCATGCAGGCGGCGTGGATGCGCGAGATCTCGGGGTAGGGTGTCAGGTCGACTCCGAAGCGGGCGTTGCTGGCGATCTGGGCGACCAGGCAGATGTCGGCGAGGCCCGGTGCGTCGCCATGGCAAAATGTGCCGGTCTCATCCGATGAAGCCAGAATCTTTTCAAGCGGCTGGAACCCTTCGTTCACCCAGTGGCGAAACCAGTGGATGACATCCTGGTCGCCGGCGCCGAACAAAGTGCGCAGCGAGGTCAGCACGCGCAGATTGTTCACCGGGTGGATGTCGCAGGCGATCATCTGCGCCAGCATTCGCACGCGCGCCCGGCCGAGCGCGTCCTTCGGCAACAGCGGCGGTTCGGGATGGGTCTCGTCGAGATATTCGATGATCGCCAGCGACTGCGTCAAAAGCGTGCCGTCGCCCAGGATCAGCGCCGGCACCAGCCCCTGCGGATTGACCGCTAGGTAAGCCGGCTCCAGATGGTCGCCATGACGCAGATGATGCGGCACGTAATCGTAGGTCAGGCCCTTCATCTCGAGCGCAATGCGTGCGCGATAGGAGGTGGAGGAGCGGTAGTAGTTATGGAGGACCAGATCGCTCATCGGATCACGGCTTGCCCATCGAATCTTGGCCGATGGTGATCTCGATGGTGCCGATGCCGTCGACACCGCCGGTCATCGTCTGACCCGGCGCTACCGCGCCGACGCCGGCCGGCGTGCCGGTGAAGATCAGGTCGCCCGGTTGTAGTGCAACCGCACTGCTGCAGATCGAAACGATATCGGCAATCGGCCAGATCAGTTCGGCGAGGTCCCCATCCTGCTTCACCGCGCCGTCGACGGCGAGCCAGATGCGGCCCTTTTGCAGGTGGCCGGATTTGGCGGCTGATACCAACGGGCCGCAGGGCGCCGAGCGGTCGAAGGCCTTCGACCAGTCCCACGGCCGGGCTGCTTTCTTGGCCTCGTCCTGCAGGTCGCGGCGGGTGAGGTCGATACCGACGCCGTAGCCCCAGACATGGTCGAGCGCCTGCGCGCGAGGAATGCGGAAGCCGGCCTTGCCGATCGCAGCGACCAGCTCGATCTCATGGTGCAGGTTTTTGGTCAAAGGCGGGTAGGGGACCGTGGTGCCGGAATCGACCACCGCATCGGCCGGCTTGGTGAAGAAGAAGGGCGGGTCGCGCTCGTCATTGCCGAGTTCGCGGGCATGCGCGGCGTAGTTGCGGCCGACGCAGAAGATGCGGCGCACCGGAAAACGCTCGGCAGAGCCGGCGACGGCCACCGACGGGGTTGCGGGCAGGGGAAGGACGAAGTCTGTCATGCGCGGGTCTCTGCTTCAACTGAGGGCACATTTGACCGATTTGGACCGCCGGGCAAGGCATCAGCGCTGGCAAAAGCGTCGGCTGCGCTCCGTGGACCAAGATGGCGATAGACTATTTGCCAATAAGCTGGCCATACCAGCGGGAGTATCGTGCCCACGGAGAACTGAAACGAACACCATGACCGCAATCAACGATCGCGCCCGGTTTCTGATCATCGACGACCACCCGCTGTTTCGCGAGGCGCTGCACAGCGCCGTGCAGATGGCGTACCCGGAGGTCGACACGGTGGAGGCGCGCTCGATCGCCGAGGCGCTCGATCTTCTGGGTGGGATAAAACCGTTCGATCTGGCGCTGCTCGATCTCAACATGCCTGATGTCCATGGCTTCGATGGACTGCTGCAACTCAGGACCCGCCATCCGCGGCTGCCGGTGGTCGTCGTCTCGGGCTATGAGGAGCCGAAGATCATCTCCGAGGCGTTGTCCTATGGCGCTGCCGGCTTCATCCCGAAATCGGCGCGCAAGAGCGATCTTGCCGCCGCCATCCGCTCAGTGATGGAGGGCGCGATCTATGTGCCGGAGACCTATGAGGGACAGCCACCCGACGCCGACAGCGCCGACCGCGCCGATATGGTGCAGCGGCTGGCCAAACTGACGCCGCAGCAGCTGCGCGTGCTGCAGATGCTGCGCCAGGGCCTGCTGAACAAGCAGATCGCCTACGAGCTGCAGGTCGGCGAGACCACGGTCAAGGCGCATGTCTCGGAGATCCTGCGCAAGCTCAACGTCTACAGCCGCACGCAAGCGGTGATTGAGGTGTCGAAGCTGGACAATGCGGAGCTGTTTCGCGATCAGGCCGGGTTTTGATCTTTACCCTCCCCCTTGTGGGGAGGGTCGATCCGCGAAGCGGAGCGGGGTGGGGGAGCTTGGCGCTGCACCCCGCCCCGGCGCTGCGCGCAGACCCTCCCCATCGAGGGGAGGGTATGGGGCTCAAGCCAGCAGATGCGCCAGCAGCGCCCTTAGCTGCGCCGGCTTTAGCGGCTTGCGCATCAGCTCGATGCCGGCGGCGCGGGCTGCTTTGGCGACGGCCTCCGATCCGTCGGCGGTGACGATCAGCGCCGGCACGGCGCGGCCGAGATAATCGCGCACTTCGGCTATTGTTGCGGTGCCGAGGTCGCCGTCGTCGAGATGCTGGTCGGCAATGACGATGTCGGGCACCCAGTCGGTGTCGCCGAGCAGGCTGAGCGCATCCTCGGTCGAGGTCGCGGCACGCACCAGGCACTGCCAGCGCTCGAGCAGGAAGGTCATCGCCTGCAACACATCGGCGTCGTTTTCGACCAGCAGCACCTTGGTGCCGAACAGGCCGTAGCCGCGCGGCCGCTCCATCTCGGCAAGGCTGGCGATGGCGTCGGCGCTGGCGCCGATGCCGACCGGCACATCGATGTGGAAGATGGTGCCGCGCCCGACTTTCGACGAAAACGTCACGGGGTGGCCGAGCGCGGCGGCCATGCGCCGCACGATGGCAAGGCCCAGCCCCAGCCCGCCGCCGGAAATTCCGGTATCGGCCGGAATGGCGGAGCCGCGATGGAATTCCTCGAACACCGCCTCGCGCTGGTCGTCGGGAATGCCGCAGCCGGTGTCGGCGACATCGATGCGGATGGTGTCGCCGCGATGCCTGGTGCCGACCAGCACGCCGCCCGAGCGGGTATAGCGCAGCGCATTGGACAGGATGTTCTGCAGGATGCGGCGCAAAAGCGTGCGGTCCGAACGCACCACGGCGCTGACCGGGCGGAATTTCAGTGTCAGCCCCTTCAGCTTGGCAACCGGCTTGAAATCCGAGCGCAGCGACGAAAACAGCGTCTCCAGATTGACGTCGCCAATGTCGGGCTGGACCACGCCGGCGTCGAGCTTGGAAATGTCGAGCAGCGTGCGCAACAGGTCTTCCATCGTCTCCAGCGAGCGCTCGACCTGACGGACGAGTTTCTTGCCCTCGTCGCTGGTCTGCACTTCGGCCAATGCCGAGACCGAGAGGTGGGCGGCGTTCAGCGGCTGCAGCACGTCATGGCTGGCGGCGGCCAGGAACCTGGTCTTGGACAGGTTTGCCAGCTCGGCGTTTTCCTTGGCGGCGCTGAGGTCGATGTTCGACTGTTCCAGCCGGCGCAAGGTCGAGTGCAGTTCCTCGGTGCGCATACGCACGCGGTTTTCCAGTGAAATTGCGGTCTGGAACAGCGAGAAGGCGTTGCCCTGCTGGTCCATCGAGCGCTCGACGCGGCTGACCAGAGCGGCGTTGATCTTCTTCAGCCTGTCGACGTCGTCGATGTCCCTGAGCGGCATGGGCTATTCCGCCGCCTGGCGTTCGCCGAAGGCGATGCCGGTGAAGGTTTGGTTCAGATGCATCGAACGGTACTGTTCGCCATAGGTGCCGAAGCCGATGACATTGTTGACCCGGTAGAGCTCCGAAATGTCGCGGAACACCTGGCGGTTGCGCGCGTCGAGCCGGCGCAGCACGCAATCGAAGCCGAGGATCATGTCGATGCCGCCGAGCCGCTCCTCGACGTCGCGCAGTGCGGCGCGCGTCGATTCCACCATGTCCTTGGGCTGGGCGATGGAGAGCACGACGCCGTCGTCTATGGCGCAGAAGAAAGACAGTGAGCCGTCGGCATGCATCTTCTGGATCGAGCGGCAGTAATATTCGCCGCCCACCTTCACCACCACCGGGTGCGAGGCGAAGCTCATCGGCGTCAGGTTCTGCGCAACGATGCCGACCGAGGCTGCATATTCCTCAGCCGCATTGGTGGCGTTGAATTCGCGCACGGTGCGGTGGTCCGGATCGGATGCCGTCACCACCAGCTTCTCGTCGGTGGGGACGAAATTGTCGGTCTTGAAGACATGGAACGGAATCTCGGTGGCGATCAGCACAATGATGGCGCTGTCTGACGCTACCTTGCCGTTCGAAATCAGCCTGGTGGTTTCGAATTTCAGATCGTCGCCCGCCGAACCGCCGAGCAGCGGGATGTCATCCAGCCCCCAATGGATGGCCGAGGTCACCGCTTCCTCTGCAAAGGACAGGCCGTCGATGAAGCAGAGCGCGAAAGTGCTTTTGGCATGGCAACTGCCGGTGCGTCCGCGCAGCAGGCGCCGCAAGCCCTCGACTTCATCAGTGATCCTGTCCATGCCCGACGAGGAGAGATTGTCGACCATGGTGCTGACCGCCGAAAACGACGCGGAGGGAAAGAGCAGCGCCAGCACATGGCCTTCCTCCAGGCCCTGGGGGGTAATCTCGCCGGCGGTCGAGCAGGCGGCGTAGGCCAGCGTCGGCGCGTGGGTCTTCAGCCCTTGCGAAAGGACGCTCGCGTCAAACAAGCTCTGGGAGAAGAACAGCAGGGCAAAGCCGGCATCGATGGCTGCGGCCTCGACGGCGACCGCCAGGGCGAATGCATCGGCGTCGGGCTCGTCGGTGGTGAGCGCCGACAAACCGGATGCATAGCTCGTCCGTGAACTGGCCAGAGGCTTCCTCCCGATATCCTCCGACGCTTCCTGCGCGCGCCCGTTTTATGTCTCTCGGCGCGCTGGCGTCGAGGGCATTGTTGCCTCCTATTCGCTCTTTGGCAATGGGGCGGACAGGCCCGTGATTTTCGTTTTCTCCATGACCGAAAGTACAATGAGCGCCGTGTGTTTTTTGCGCTTTGTGCAGTGTACCAATAGCGCATGGCCGAGCGCCAAAGCCGCATCGGCAGCATGACTACCAAGGTCATACCCAGGGAGGATGCATGTCGGACGTTTCGTTTGTCGTGAACGGAAAACGGATCAGCGGCGCTGCCGAGGACCGAACGCTTCTGGTTCATTTCCTGCGCGAAAATCTTGGTCTCACCGGAACGCATGTCGGTTGTGACACCTCTCAATGCGGCGCCTGCGTCGTGCATGTCGACGGCAGGGCAGTGAAGTCCTGTTCGATGCTGGCCGTGCAGGCTTCCGGGTCGACCGTGGTGACGATCGAAGGGCTTGCCAATGGCGGCGACCTGCATCCGATGCAGGCCGCGTTCAAGGAACATCATGGGCTGCAATGCGGCTTCTGCACGCCGGGCATGATCATGACGGCGACCGACATGATCGCGCGCCATCCCGAAGGCCTTGACGAGGCGACGGTGCGCGCCGAGCTCGAAGGCAACATCTGCCGCTGCACCGGCTACCACAACATCGTCAAGGCGATCCTCGCCGCATCGCAGACGATGGCGAAGGTGCCGAAGGGCAGGGCGAAACAGGCAGCGTAAGAAAGAAGCGAGTAGTGAATAGTGAATAGCGAGTAGTCGGTTTAGCCGAACCGCTCCGAGCACAGTTCCCTACTCACTGTTCACTATTCGCTACTCACTATTCGCTATTCCGGAGGAATTCCTATGGGCATTGAAGGCATCGGCGCTCGGGTCGTGCGCAAGGAAGACAAACGGTTCATCACCGGCGCCGGCCGCTATGTCGACGACATGGTGGTTCCCGGCATGAAGCATGCCGCTTTCGTGCGCAGCCCGCACGCGCATGCTCAGATCAAGAAGATCGACGTCAGACGAGCGCAGGCGATGCCCGGCGTCATCGGCGTCTTGACCGGCAAGGAGCTCAAGGCCGACGGCATCGGCAACCTGATCTGCGGCTGGATGATCCATTCCAAGGACGGCTCGCCGATGAAGATGGGCGCGTGGTCGCCGCTGGCGGTCGACAAGGTGCGCTATGTCGGCGATGCGGTCGTCATCGTGGTGGCGGAAACCAAGGGCCAGGCCCGCGACGCGGCCGAAGCGGTCGAGATCACCTACAAGGAATTGAAGGCGGTGGTCGATGCCACCAAGGCGCTGCAAAAAGGTGCGCCGCAGGTCCATGCCGAGGCCGAGGACAATCTGATCTTCGACTGGGAGATCGGCGATGCCAAGGCGACCGACGCGGCGATCCAGGCGGCGGCCCATGTCACCCGCATGAAGATCGTCAACAACCGGCTGGTTCCCAACGCCATGGAGCCGCGCGCGGCCCTTGGCCATTACGACAAAGCCGAGGACCATTTCACCTGCTGGACGACGTCGCAGAACCCGCATGTCGCGCGGCTGGTGATGAGCGCCTTCTACAATGTCGCGCCGGAAAACAAGCTGCGCGTCATTGCGCCCGATGTCGGCGGCGGCTTCGGCTCGAAGATCTACATCTATCCCGAAGAGATCGTCTGCCTGTGGGCGTCGAAGAAGACCGGCGTGCCGGTCAAATGGGTTGCCGACCGTACCGAAAGCTTTCTCACCGACGCACATGGCCGCGACCATGTCTCGACGGTCGAAATGGCGTTCGACAAGAACAACAAGATCACCGGCTTCAAAGTCGACACCATCGCCAATCTCGGCGCCTACATGTCGCTGTTCTCGTCTTGCGTGCCGACCTATCTCTACGCGACGCTGCTGTCGGGCCAGTACAACATCCCGACGATCCACGCCAATGTGCGCACCGTCTACACCAACACGGCACCCGTCGATGCCTATCGTGGGGCAGGGCGGCCGGAAGCGACCTATTTGCTCGAACGCACAATGGAGACCGCCGCACGCGAACTCGGCGTGTCTCCGGCGGAGCTTCGGCGCGCCAATTTCATCACCGAGTTTCCGCATCAGACGCCGGTCATCATGAACTATGACGCCGGCGACTATGGAGCTTCACTCGATGCGGCGACACAGGCGTCCGACTATGCCGGCTTTGCCAAGCGCAAAGCGGCGGCCGCCAGCCAGGGCAGGCTGCGCGGCATCGGCATGAGCTGCTATATCGAGGCCTGCGGCATCGCGCCGTCGGCGGCGGTCGGTTCGCTCGGCGCCGGCGTCGGTCTGTGGGAATCGGCCGAGGTGCGGGTCAATGCCGTCGGCACGATCGAGGTGCTGACCGGCTCGCACAGCCACGGCCAGGGCCATGAGACGACCTTCGCGCAACTGGTCACCCAGCGCTTCGGCGTGCCGCTCGACTCGGTGTCGATCGTCCATGGCGACACCGACAAGGTGCAGATGGGCATGGGCACCTACGGCTCGCGCTCGGGCGCGGTCGGCATGTCGGCAATTGCCAAGGCGCTCGACAAGGTCGAGGCCAAGGCCAAGAAAATCGCCGCCCATCTGCTCGAGGCCGACGAGGGCGACATCGTCATCGAGAATGGCGAGGTCAAGGTTGCCGGCACCGACAAGAGCCTGCCCTGGTTCCAGGTGGCGCTTGCCGCCTACACCGCTCACAATCTGCCGGCAGGCATGGAGCCGGGACTGAAGGAAACAGCCTTCTACGATCCGGCGAACTTCACTTTCCCGGCGGGCTGCTACATCTGCGAGGTCGAGATCGATCCGGAAACCGGCACGACCGAGATCGTCCAGTTCGTCGCGGCGGACGATTTCGGCAACATCATCAACCCGATGATCGTCGAGGGTCAGGTGCATGGCGGCATCGCCCAGGGCATCGGCCAGGCGCTGCTGGAAGGCGCGCACTATGACGATAGCGGGCAGCTGCTAACGGCGAGCTACATGGACTACACCATGCCGCGCGCGGACGACCTGCCGTCATTCAAGGTGTCGACCTCGAACACGCCGTGTCCGAGCAATCCGCTCGGCATCAAGGGCTGTGGCGAGGCCGGCGCCATCGGCTCGCCGCCGGCGGTCATCAACGCCATCACCGACGCTTTGGGGATTGTGGACATCGCCATGCCAGCCTCGCCGTCAACGGTGTGGGCGGCGATTAGGGCGAAGAAATGAGTGAGTAGGGAGTAGTGAGTAGGGAATGGGCATTACCGGAGATGACAGCGTCCCTATTCCCTACTCACTACTCACTACTGCCTAACCACTTCAGGGGAGGATCCCATGTACGCAGTCAACTACCACCGCGCCGCCTCGGTCGCCGACGCCGCCAAGCTGGTGAAGAGCGGCGACGCCAGGCTTTTGTCAGGCGGCATGACGCTGATCCCGGCGATGAAGACGCGGCTCGCCGCACCGTCCGACCTGATCGACCTGTCGCGGATCAAGGAGCTGCAAGGCGTCAAGGTGTCGGGCAAGACCGTCACCATCGGCGCCGCCACAACCCATTACGACGTCGCCAATGACGAGAAGCTGCGGAAGGCCTGTCCGGCGCTTGCCCACCTTGCGTGGCTGATTGGCGATCCGGCGGTGCGCCACAAGGGCACGATCGGCGGCTCGGTCGCCAACAACGACCCAGCCGCCGATTATCCGGCGGCGCTCTTGGCGCTGGGCGCCACCATCGTCACCAACAAGCGCGAGATTTCAGCCGCGAAATTCTTCACCGGCCTGTTCGAAACGGCGCTGAAAGAAGGCGAGATCATCACCGCGGTGAGTTTTACCGCGCCGGCCAAGGCTGCTTACGAAAAATTCCGCAACCCGGCCTCGCGCTATGCGATCGTCGGCGTGTTCGTGGCAAAGGGCAAGGACGGGGTCAGCGTTGCCGTTACCGGCGCCGGCGATGACGGTGTGTTCCGCTCGAAGGAGATCGAAGCAGCACTGGCGAAGAATTTTGCCGCATCGGCGCTCGACGGCGTGAAAGTGCCGGCGAAGAATTTGATGACCGACCTCCACGCTTCGGCCGAATACCGTGCCAATTTGATCGCCGTGATGGCCAAGCGCGCGGTGAACGCCGCCAACGGTTGAACAGTGCCAATTCGAGACGGGAAGGGGCCATTGCGGCCCCTTTCTTTTTTGCGATCACAAACGTTGGCGCCAACACGCGCCAATCTCAAAGCTTCGCACTTGCACAAAGTTATCCCGCACTGCAATATAAACCGGGCGGGAATACGAGGCGAATCCGTGGCGCAGCGATGCGCGCTGCATCGGTTCTTGAGTGCGAAGGACGGGCATGGCCGACATCTCCGCAGCGTCTGTTGCCCTGCCGCGGGCCACAGCCGACAAAGCAGCTAGAGCAAGACTGGCCTATCTCGATGGCTGGCGCGGGCTTTCGATCGCACTGGTGCTGATCGGCCATTTCTTCCCCGTTCCCGGGATCAATCTCGGCGTGCTCGGCGTCGAGTTCTTCTTCGTGCTCTCAGGCCGGCTGATGGGCGAGATACTGTTCATCGAACGCTTCCCGCTGAAAAAATTCTTCAAGCGCCGCTTTTCGCGCATCTATCCCGCGCTTTTGGTGTTCGTGATATCAGCCATGATCGGGCTCTCCGGCACCTTTATCGCCTTCAAATGGAAGGCGGCGCTGACCGCGCTGACATTCACCTACAACTATGCCGGAATTCTCATCACCCGCGCCGGCGCGCTCGACCACATCTGGTCGCTATGCGTGGAAGAGCATGCCTACATCATCCTGGCGCTGATCAGCGTGGTGGTGACCGGGCGGGGTAATGTCGTTCGGCTGCTGGTGACGCTGTCGCTGCTGGCGATGGCCAATGGCGCCATTTCGTACTGGGTACTCGGCATGGATTACGAGCACAGCTATTGGCGCACCGATGTGCATATCGCCTCGATCCTGCTGTCGGCATCGATCTGCCTGCTCAAGCACGATGATCGGCTGCCGGCATTCCTGAAGAGCCCCTATGTCAGCCTCGTGTCGGCGGCGGCGGCTATATTGCTGTTCCTCGATCCGGTGCCGACGCCGATCCATTACCTACTGGCGGTGCCGTTGCTGGCGCTTGCCGTGAATACGCTGGACACCAGCAACTGGCATCTTACCGGCCTGCTTTCATCCAGGCCGATGGTGATGATCGGGCTATGGTCGTACTCGCTCTATCTCTGGCAACAGCCCTTCTACAAATTCGTCGCCGAGCAGGGCAGTGCGCCGATCCCGATGCTGGCGGCTGTCTTCGCCTGTGCACTATGCAGCTACTATCTGGTCGAGAAGCCCGCGCGGGCCTGGCTGAACCGGAATTGGTGAGGGCTACGGACTCCTAATCTTATGCTGCCGCGACGATCTGCTTGCCGATCATCAGCCAGCGACCCATCAGCCGGCGATCTCCTTGAGGTAGTAGCGCACCGCCTTCTTGCCGCCATGGATCACCGCGTCGCCGACCTCGGCGAAGCCAAGCGCGGCATGGAAGGCGTCCGAAGCCGGATTGGGAGGTTCGGCATTCACCTCGCAGGTGACGATGCTGTGGCCCGCGCGGGCGACTTCCCCGAACAGATCCTCGTAGAGCCGGCGGGCATGGCCGCGGCCGCGCGCTTGCGCCGCGACGACGACGCGGTCGACATAGACGAAGCGTGGATAGCGCTCGCGGAACCAGAGGAAATTCGGGCTGTCGTAGGCCGCATTCTGGTCGAAGGTCATGATGAAGGCTTCGAGCGTGCCGATGCGCCTGACGTAAAACGCTTCGCCAAGCAGGAAGGACAGCCGTTCGGGCTCGAGCCATGACAGTTCGGCGGCGTGCTCATTGTTGAGTGCGAGGATGGCCGCTTCGTCCTGAGGCGAGACACGGCTTATCGGCGACGGCCCAGTCACGGCTTCGCTCATCATGCTCTGGCCGCCGCAATCGTCGCGGCAACCAGCGCCCCATCGGTGACTGTGGTGCGGTATTCGCGGTCGAGATCGCCGCCGCCCATGCCGACTTGCGGGTTGCGGTAGGCCATGGCGCTCGGTACATCCTTGAGCGCGGCGAAGTGCATTTCCGTCAGCCCGGTTGATGCCAGCACCCCGGCGATGTTTTCGGGGTCCAGCGCGCCGCAGCCGAGGATGATGATGCGGCCGTCGGCCTGGCGGACGAGATCCGCCAACAGGCCGGCGCCTTCCACCGCGGTGTCCCTCTGGCCGCTGGTCAGCACGCGGCCGACCTTGCAGCGGATCAGCGCTTCCAGCGCCTCGGCCGGGTCGCGGGTCATGTCGAAGGCGCGGTGGCAGGTGACGGCGAGCGGACCGGCGGCATGGACCAGCGCGCCCATGCGGGTTTCATCGATGGTGCCGTCGGCATCGAGGCAACCGACAACGACGCCGGCGACGCCGAGGTCACGAAGCGCTGCGACATCGGCGAGCATCGAGCTGTATTCGGCCTCGCTGTAGAGGAAATCGCCGCCGCGCGGCCGCACGATGACATGGAAGGGAATTGTCGCGCTCTCGAGTGCGGCGCGCACCGTGCCGAGGCTGGGCGTGATGCCGCCTTCGACCAGGCTGGCGCAGAGCTCGACCCGGTCGGCGCCGGCGGCCTGCGCAGCCAGCAGTCCATCGATGCCTTCGACGCAGATTTCGATCAGGGGGCGAGCATTTCCGACCAAGGGGCGATCCTTTATGATTGCATGACGGCCAGCCCTAGCATCGGCTCGGTTGGTGGGGAAGCCGGAACAGCCAGTCGCTGCTTGGGCCAGCCCGGCAACCCGGCCGATCCGCAATTACTGGCGCAGCACCGTGTTCTTGGCGCCTTGTTCGACCTGGTCGATGACCAGCAGCTTGACCGGGCCGTCGCCGATGTTGGTGGCCTGGTGCCACTGGCCGATCATCTCGATGATGAAATCGCCCGTCTTGTAGGTGTTGCTGTTGCCGGTCTCGACATTCGTCACTTTGAGTGTCCCGGCCTCGACATAGGCGTAGCGGGCAAACGGGTGCTTGTGCACCGGCAGAGTGGCACCGACCGCAATGTCATAGGTTGAAACCAGGACCTGGACATTTTTCTGCGGCAGCACGATCGGCTGGCCGGACGCCGTCTGGCTGCGATCGGCAAGCGGTGTGACGACAACCGGCGGGATGGTACTGTCCAGCGCCCGAGCGGGGTTTGCAGATAGCGCTGCCGCGAACAGCAGCATCGATGCCAGGATCTTTCGCATGGTTCCTCCAGGTTTTACCGCCACCGCGCGGCGCGACGCCAAAGTTCTAACTCTCGTCAGTTACTGGAGACACAACGTCATCCGCCGGTGCCGTCGTCCATCATCGTATTCGTGAGCGCTTCATAGATGTTGCTGCATACCTGAGACCGCGGACAGTGTTTTACGATGAATGCCGGCACGACAGTCAGTGCGGCGGCGATCAGGATTTGCAGGAAGAGAGGAGCAGGCTCGAAGCGTTTGCCAAACAAGGCTCGGCAAGCGAAGTAGAGACTTTGAGCCAGGCACGCCCAGACAAGGACATGCAACAGCGTGCTCGTTGCTCTTGCATAGGGCGTTATGTATCCGTCGGGAAAGCCGACCATGCCAAGGTCGACGAGCCACTGCAGAGCCAGCAGGCAGGACAGGCATGCCCACAGAAAGGGCGCTACGCGGGTAACTAAAATTCTGCTGCGGTCAACGCTCATGTGCAATCGAAGCACAACAGCGCTCGGCCTTCCAGAGCGGCTGCTGCGTGGCTTGGAGTATCGCCTATTTAAGAGTGCGCAGCGTGATGGAGTAGCGGTGACCGGCGACCGGCGGAATGCTGTGCTCCCACTCGTGGCGCGCCGGACCGTCCATGAGATAGAGGGACCTCGGTTCGACCTCGATCGTCTCGTGATCCCATTTGGAGCCGTTTTTGCGGCGCAGCCGAAAGCTGCAGGGCGCCAGCAGCGAGACGCCGGCGACGAGATCGAAATGCGGCTTGTCGCGATGCCAACCTATGCCCGCGCCCGGCGGATACTCGTTGATGAGCACTTGGGCGAATTCCGTGGCCTGCCTGCCGGCAAAATCCGCGACCTTGTCGCGAAGCGGCAGCAGGAATTTCGGGATGGGCGGCGCTTCGACGACCTGGCGCCGGTCGTAGTCATAGCGCCAGCCGAAGCCGGCGACCTGCCGGTTGGCAATATGGCCATGGAAATCGAACGGCTTGAAGGACAGTTCATTGAGGTGACGGACCAGTTCCGCCTCTTCGTCCGTTGTGATCAGGCCCGGCCGGTAGGAAAATCCTTCCGGCAGCGTGTCGGCCGCGCCGAAGAGATCGCCCTGGCTGGCATACGCTGTTGTGCTGGATTTCGTCTGTGCCATCTGACGGAGAGATAGGAAGCCTCGCCGCCTGGGCAAGATTTTCGGCGTTGTGATGCGCCTCCCTGACGGAACCTCCGCATCGTTGCGGCATTACGCATTTTCGAAGCAGGATCTGGGGCGAAGCAAGATTTTGGGACGAAGCAGGATTTTCGACATGCCGTCCACTGCCATCCGCAACACCCATTACGACCCGTCGACGAAAATCCTCTCGGTCTGGTTCGTTCCAAGCGGAGCCCGCTACGACTATGAAGAGGTCGAGCCTGAGACCTATGCGGCGTTCCGGGCCGCCTTCTCGAAAGGGCAATTTTTCAACGAGTTCATACGCGATCGCTACCGGTTTCACTTGGTTGAAGAAGGGCGTCCGCGAGCAACCGGGTTCTGAAGGTGCGGTGATCCGTATAAGGTCGCGAACCCCAATTGCTTTTCGAATTGACTTGTTTCAACCTGCTTTGTGGGGACGGACAATGCCGTGGTCGAGATGGCCATAACATTGGGGGAGGCAGCTTTTGAAATGCATATTGATTATACTCGGCGTGGTAGGTGTCCTGTCTTCCGCTGCGTCTGCAAAAGATAATCGACAACACATCGACCCTGCCTATCAAAAAAACATCAACTATCTGGCCGGGCTGTCCGACGCCCAGTTGAAATTGGTCGTAACATGGTCAGCTAACGTCATCGCCGTTACGACGCGATGCCCGGCGCTGCAGCTGACTCCAGACGGAAAATCCAAAATAACGGCGATATATATCTTGTACGATGTGCAAGATAAACACCTGATGCCCAATCCCCCCAAATTCAAGAGAGCCATCAGGTTTTATGAAGGCGCTTTCCGCACGGCGGCGCAACGCACGGACAGCTGTCGGGCGGAGAAAGCCAAGGACCCGGGAAGCTACCGGTAAATAATTGTCGGCATGATCGCCTAGAAGTGATTTGGCTCGCCGGAACCCCGGCAAAGCGCTCTCTATAGCCCTTCGCCAAATCGCCGCGAGAACTCACGGCCCGAAAACGCGACCGGACCCCGCGGACGCGCTTCGCCTTGCTGGTGGCCCCCCACCGTCACCTCGCGACCGAGCCCCCGCAAAAATGGACCTGGAGGCTTCTAACGCGGGCATCGAACGTCTGGAAAGGCAACGGCGCTCTGGCTTGGTTGAATTCTCGGCCGCCACCGCGGAAATCGTGCGGACGGAAGCCAAAAGGCGACTGCATAGCCGCTCATCAAAGCCCTGTTCAACTCCTCAATTCGTGGTAAGGTGATCATACCAGTTAATAACATGACGATCGGCGCGGCCGTCGTTTGAATCGGGAGTAGGGATTACATGACGACGATTGCGCTGCTCGGTGCCGGCGGCAAAATGGGTTACCGCCTGTCGACCAATTTTCGCGGATCGCTCTACACGGTACGCCATGTCGAGGTGAGCGAGGCCGGCCGCGAGCGGCTGAAGACCGGACTGGGCTTTGACGCGGTCAGTGCCGATGCGGCGCTGGACGGGGCGGACATCGTCATCCTGGCCGTTCCCGACACGCATATCGGCAAGGTGGCGGCTGATATCGAGAGCAAACTGGCGCCTGGCACGATGGTGATAGTGCTCGACGCGGCTGCACCCTTCGCCGGCCATCTGCCCAACCGGCCGGACCTGACCTATTTCGTCACTCATCCCTGTCATCCGCCGATCTTCAACGACGAGACCGACATGGCGGCCAAGAAGGACTATTTTGGCGGCGTCAAGGCCAAGCAGCATATGGTCAGCGCGCTGATGCAGGGACCGGAAGCGGATTACGCCAAGGGCGAGGCGGTCGCGAAAATCATCTGGGCGCCGGTCATGCGCTCGCACCGTGTCACTGTCGAACAGATGGCGCTGCTGGAGCCCGGTCTATCGGAGACGGTGTGCGCGTCACTGCTTGTCGTCATGAAGGAAGCCGTCGACGAGGTCGTCGCGCGAGGCGTCGACCAACAGGCGGCGCTCGACTTCCTGCTCGGCCACATGAACGTGCTCGGCGCCGTGATTTTCGGCGAGACCAAGGGCGTATTCTCGGATGCTTGCAACAAGGCGATCGAATTCGGCAAGCCGGTGCTGATGCGCGACGACTGGAAGCGGGTGTTCGAGCCCGAAGAGATCGCCGCCAGCATTCGGCGCATTACTTGAGACAGAGCGAGTCGGGCGCTTGCCGGAGCGCCTCGATGGCTCGACACACCCGCCATGCCCAGATGCTTTCGCTCAGTGGGCACATGTCACCTCAATTAGTGATTGACTCATCATACCAGTTGGCTTAGCTCTTGATGGCTTGGGCAGGGATTCGCGAGAAGTAAGCCTGGGCGAGTGGAGGGACGGCGGGGGAGCAGCGATCGTTTGGGAAGCCGGCACCGGCATTCAGCCTGAACCGATCGGCGGCCCGCGTTGCGCGACGAATTCGAGTGCAGAGGCCTTGATTGATCAAGGCAATTTTTCAAACGGGAGGACATCATGAAACTCACACGCAGAATGACACTTGCGGCTTTTGCCGGCGTGCTGGCGCTTGGCACGGCGGCGCCCGCCTATGCGGCCGACCTCATTGCCATCATCACGCCCTCGCACGACAATCCGTTCTTCAAGGCGGAAGCCGTCGGCGCCGAAGCCAAGGCCAAGGAACTCGGCTACGAAGCGCTTGTGCTCGTCCATGATGACGACGCCAACAAGCAGTCCGAATTGATCGACACGGCGATCGGTCGCGGCGCCAAGGCGATCATCCTCGACAATGCCGGCGCCGACGCCACCGTCGCTGCCGTGCAGAAGGCCAAGGACGCCGGTGTTCCGTCGTTCCTGATCGATCGCGAGATCAATGCCACCGGCGTCGCCGTGGCGCAGATCGTCTCCAACAACTACCAGGGCGCCCAGCTCGGCGCGCAGGAGTTCGTCAAGCTGATGGGCGAGAAGGGCAATTTCGTCGAACTGGTCGGCAAGGAATCCGACACCAATGCCGGCATTCGCTCGAAGGGCTATCATGACGTCATCGACGATTATCCGGATCTGAAGATGGTCGCCCAGCAATCGGCAAACTGGAGCCAGACGGAAGCCTATTCCAAGATGGAATCGATCCTGCAGGCCAACCCGGATATCAAGGGCGTCATCTCCGGCAATGACACGATGGCGATGGGCGCGTATGCGGCGCTGGTTGCGGCGAACCGCAAGGAAGTCATCGTCGTCGGTTTCGACGGATCCAACGACGTGCGCGACTCCATCACCGCGGGCGGCATCAAGGCAACCGTCCTGCAGCCGGCCTATGCGCAGGCGCAGATGGCGGTCGAGCAGGCCAACGACTTCATCAAGAACAAGAAGTCGCCGGCCAAGGAAAAGCAGCTGATGGACTGCGTCCTGGTCAATGGTGACAATGCTGCCAAGCTGGAAACGTTTGCGCTGACCAACTGAGCCGGCGTGACATGAATAGCGAGGGGCGACCCAAGGGTCGTCCCTCGTCGCCATTTTCCGTGGGTGCCGACCACCATGCTGAACAACAAACCATCATGCTGAACAACAAGCCGAACTGGCCGATCCTTGTCGTTGCAGTCGGCATCAGCCTGACCGCCTGCAAGATCCTGCCGACGCCCTCGGGGGACAGCGGCAGCGCCGCCGCCTTCAATCCGGACAAGATGGTCGAGGAGATATGGGCGGCGAAGGTCGTGCCTTACCTCCAGCAGAAAGCCGGGCCGTTTGCCGAAGTCCACGCTCTGGCGAAAACCGATCCTGCTTCCGCCGGCGCCAAATATGGCAATCCGAAGAAGCAGGCGAATTCGCCATGGACCTTCGTGGTTCGCGTCGAGGGCAAGATCATCGCCGCCAACACGCAGTCGCGGGCAGCGACCATGGATATCGATGTCGACGGCGACGGCAAGGCCGATGCGCGGGTACAGATCGGACCGGCGATGCGCGGAACCGCGCTGCGCGACAGTCTCGATTTCATCCAGTTCAACGATTTTACCAACCAGATCGACTTCGCCCAGTTCGGCAAGGCGTTCAACGCCTATGCCGTCAAGGCCGTGCTTGCCAAACTGCCACGTGACGCGCTGGAAGGCCGGACCGCCAAGGTCCTCGGCGCCTATACGCTCGAAAACGGCCAGGACCTGCCGCTGGTGACGCCGGCGGAGGCAGAAATCGGGCCGAAGCCATGAGCGCTGCGGTTGCTCACGATGTCGTCTTGAAGCTGGAGGACGTCTCCAAGGTCTATTCCGGCACCGTCGCGGTCAAGCGCGCGAATTTCGAGGTGCGCAAGGGCGCCGTCAATGTGCTGGTCGGCGAAAACGGCGCCGGCAAATCGACGCTGATGAAGATTATCGCCGGCGTCGAACAGCCGACGCTCGGCCGGATCCTCCTGGAAGGGGAGGAGGTCTCCTTCTCGTCATCGGGCGACGCGGTGAACCGCGGCATCGGCATGGTGTTCCAAGAGCTGAACCTGTTTGGCAATATGACCGTCGCCGAGAACATCTTCGCCACGCGCGAGATCACCAACCGGTTTCGCAAGATCGACCGCAAGGAGCAGGAGCGCCGTGCGGCCCAATTTCTCGAACGCCTGCAGGCCGGGATAAGGCCCGACATGCTGGTCGAGGATCTGCGCATCGGCCAGCAGCAGCTGGTCGAGATCGCCAAGGCGGTTTCGCTCGATGCACGCATCCTGATCATGGACGAGCCGACCTCGGCGCTGAGTGCGGCGGAAGTCGAGATCCTGTTCAAGGTGATCGCCGACCTCAAGGCGCGCGGCGTGGCGATCGTCTACATCTCGCACCGGCTGGAAGAGCTGATCCGCATTGGCGACTACATCACGGTGCTGCGCGATGGACAGATCACCGGCCAGGAAGAGATGAAAAACGTCGACACGCGGTGGATCGTGCGGCAGATGATCGGCTCCGACGCCAAGGATTTCGCCAAGGCCGACGGCCATGTACCCGGCGAAGAAATATTCCGCGCCGAGGACATCTGCCTGCCGCGCGCGACCGGCGGGCTGGCAGTCGATCACGTCTCCCTGTCGCTGCGCGCCGGCGAGATCCTCGGCATCTATGGCCTGATGGGCGCCGGGCGCAGCGAACTGTTCGACTGCATCATGGGCCGCCATGGCCAGGCGACCGGCGCGATCTTCATCGCCGGCAAGAAGGTCAAGGAGCGGGACACGACGCGGCGCATCCGGCGCGGGCTGGCGCTGATCCCCGAAGACCGCCAACGCGAAGGGCTGGTGTCGATCCTCTCCGTCGCCAGCAATCTGACACTGGCCAGCCTGTCGCGCTTTGTCCGCCTGTTCCACATCAGTGGCGGCCAGGAGAAGCAGGCGGTCACGCAGATGGTGCGGGAACTGGCGATCAAAGTCGCCGACCCGGCGCAGGAGGTCTCGTCGCTGTCGGGCGGCAACCAGCAAAAGGTGGTGATCGGCAAGGCGCTGCTCACCGGGCCGAAGGTGCTGCTGATGGACGAGCCGAGCCGTGGCATCGATGTCGGCGCCAAGGCCGACGTCTTCCGCACCATGCGCAAACTGTCGCGCGATGGGCTCGGTATTCTGTTCGCCACCTCGGATCTCGATGAGGTGATGGCGCTGTCCGACCGCATCGCGGTGATGAGCAACGGAAAACTGACCGGCATGTTCGATCGCGCCGAGGCGACGGAGGCAGCCCTTGTCGCCGCCTCGGCACTTGGCCACGGACCGGCCCCGCACACGGAGAACCCATGACTGACATCCCGGCCAAGGCGGCTGCCCCCTCCGTCTCGAGCGGCTCGCTGCTGCTGACGCTGATGAAGGCGAGGACCTTCATCGCGCTGATCGCCGTCTTGGTCTTCTTCTCGATCGCGGCGCCGAATTTCCTGTCGACCGCCAACCTGATCCTGATGTCGAAACATGTGGCGCTGAACGCCTTCCTCGCCATGGGCATGACCTTCGTCATCATCACCGGCGGCATCGATCTCTCAGTCGGCTCGATCGTCGGCCTGTGCGGCATGGTCGCCGGCTATCTCGTGCTCAACGGCATCGACCTGCAATTCGGCTACACCATCTATTTCAACGTCGTCGAGATCGCGCTGATCACGCTGGCGGTTGGCATATTGATCGGCGCCGTCAACGGATTGCTGATCACCAGGCTGAACGTCGCGCCGTTCATCGCCACACTCGGCGTGCTCTATGTCGCGCGCGGCCTGGCGTTGCTGTCGTCGGACGGCCGCACCTTCCCCAACCTCGTCGGCAAGCCGGAGCTTGGCACCACCGGGTTTGGTTTCCTCGGCGCCGGGCGGCTGCTCGGCCTGCCGGTGGCGATCTGGATCCTGATCGTTGTTGCGCTGGTTGCGGCATATCTCGCCAAATACACGCCGCTCGGCCGCCACATCTTCGCCGTCGGCGGCAATGAACGGGCGTCGCGAATTTCGGGCGTTCGTGTCAACATGGTGAAAATGTTCGTCTACATGTTCTCCGGCTTCTGCGCGGCGATCGTCGGCCTGATCATCTCGTCCGAACTGATGGCCTCGCACCCGGCAACGGGCGAAAGTTTCGAGCTCAACGCCATCGCGGCGGCAGTGCTCGGCGGCACCTCGATGTCGGGTGGGCGCGGCACGATCGGCGGCACCATTGTCGGCGCCTTCGTCATCGGCATTCTTTCGGACGGGTTGGTGATGATGGGCGTGAGTTCCTTCTGGCAGATGGTGATCAAGGGCCTTGTCATCATCGTCGCCGTCGTCGTCGACCAAGCGCAGCGCCGGCTGCAGAGCCGGGTGACGCTGATGCAGATGGCAAAGGCAGGCTGAGCATGGCGGAGTTGCGGGGAGGGCTCATCGGCTGCGGCTTCTTTGCCATCAACCAGATGCATGCCTGGCGCGACATTGAAGGCGCCGCGATGGTCGCCATTTGCGACCGCGACCCGGAGCGGCTGCGCATCATCGGCGACCAGTTCGGCATTGCGAAGCGCTACACCGACGCGGCAGAGATGTTTGCAAGCGAAAGCCTCGACTTCGTCGATATCGCCACTACCGTTCCCAGCCATCGTCCGCTGGTCGAGATGGCGGCGCTGCACCGTGTGCCGGTGATTTGCCAAAAGCCGTTCGCGCCGACGCTTGCCGACGCCAAGGCGATGGTGAGGGCCTGCGTGGAAGCCGGCGTACCGCTGATGGTGCATGAGAATTTTCGCTGGCAGTCGGCGATCCAGGCGGTGCGTGCCGTGCTCGACAGCGGCGAGATCGGCACGCCGTTCTTCGGGCGCATCTCCTTCCGCTCTGCCTATGACGTGTTTTCCGGCCAGCCCTATCTCGCCAAGGGAAAGCGCTTCATCATCGAGGACCTCGGTATCCACAGTCTCGACATCGCCCGTTTTCTACTGGGCAACGTGTCGACGATCACGACGCGAACCGCGCGCATCAACCCTGGCATCGCGGGCGAAGATGTCGCGACGATGCTGATGGACCACAAGAGCGGGGCGACGTCAGTGGTCGACTGTAGCTACGCGACGAAGCTCGCCACCGAACCGTTTCCCGAAACGCTGATCGAGATCGACGGCAGCGACGGCACGATCCGCTTGGCGCAGGGATATCGGCTCACCGTCACCGGCAGGAGCGGCACGAAGATCACCGACGTTTCGCCGCCCGTACTCGCCTGGGCATCGCGCCCATGGCACAACATCCAGGAGAGCGTCGTCGCCATCCAGCAGCACTGGGTCGACTGCCTGGCAAAGGGAACCGAGCCGGCGACCTCGGGCGCCGACAATCTCAAGACATTCGCGCTGGTCGAGGCGGCCTATCTGGGCGCCGCGAGCCACGAACCTGTCCACCTGGATGGCTTGCTGACATGACAGCCGACGCCTTCCTCCTATACGGCACACGCGTGGTCGAGGTCGAGCCGGTTAGGCTGAGTGCGGGCTTGCTCAGCGCCGACTTTGTCAACGGCAGCCTGCGCACCATCCGTTACGGCGGCATCGAAGTGCTGCGCGCCATCGCCTACATCGTGCGCGACCGCGACTGGGGCACCTATGAACCGGCGCTGACGGACCTTGCCGTCGATCAGGACGCCGACAGCTTCTCCGTCAGCTACTCCGCAACTTGCTTAGCGCCGGGCGGAAGCCGGCTAGACTTTCGCGCTACGATCAAGGGCTCCGCCAACGGTAACCTGGTGTTCGACGTCTGCGCGGTCCCTGAAAGCGATTTCGAGACCAACCGTTGCGGTTTCTGCATCCTGCATCCGATCGCCGGCCTCGCCGGCAGTGCGGTGACGGTCGAGCATACCGACGGCAGCGTGGTGGCGACGAAACTGCCGCTGTTGATCGATCCCTGGCAACCTTTCAAGGATTTGCGCGCGATCACCCATGAGGTCCGGCCGGGCATCACTGCCGAATGCCGGATGGAGGGCGACACTTTCGAGATGGAGGACCAGCGTAACTGGTCGGACGCGTCCTACAAGACCTATGTGCGGCCACTGGCGCTGCCTTGGCCCTATGTGCTGCCGGCCGGCCAAACTGTAAGCCAGACGGTCAGGCTTCGCATCACCGGCGAGGGGGGAATGCCGGCCGCAGCATCTGCCGCCGAACCGGTCAGCGTCGAACTCGGCGAGACCGGGCAGAGGCTGCCGGATCTCGGCGTGATCATCTACCCGGATGAGGTCGAAGCAGCGCTCGCAAATCTTTCGACATTGACCGAGCTCGGCCCGCAGCAACTTGTCTTCCACTACGATCCGACGCGCGGCCACGGTCTCGAAGCATTGCAGTCTTATGCAAGGCTCACCGCCGCCTATCCGGTGCAGACGACGCTGGAATGCGTCGTTGCCTGCGCGGGCGACCTCGATGCCGAGCTGTCAGGCGTTGCCGACATTGTGCGTCAAGCCGGGTTGAAGCTTTCGGCCATTGCCGTCTCGCCTTCGGTTGACCGGCAGTCGACACCGCCGGGCAGTGCGTGGCCGGACTGTCCGCCGCTCGAAGACGTCTATGACGCGGCGCGGCGCGCCTTTCCCGATATCCGGCTTGGTGGCGGCATGTTCAGCTATTTCACCGAGCTCAACCGCAAGCGCGTGCCGGGGGGCCTGCTCGATTTCGTCACCCACTGCACGTGCCCGATCGTGCACGCTGCCGACGATCTCAGCGTCATGCAGTCGCTGGAGGCGCTGCCCTTCATCACCGCGTCGACGCGGGCGATCTTCGGGGCAAAGCCCTACCGCATCGGTCCGTCGACGCTCGCCATGCGCCAGAACCCCTATGGCGGCGCGACCAAGGGCAATCCCGGGGGACAGCGCATCGCCATGGCCGATCGCGACCCTCGTCATGCCGGCCTGTTCGCTGCCGCATGGACGATCGGCTATGCCGCGCGTGTCGCGCCGGCCGGGCTGGAACTGCTCACGCTGTCCGGCTTCGCCGGGCCCTTCGGCGTGCTCGCAGCATCCGGCGAACCCGTCGCGGAAGGATCGCCTCGGCCGATCTTCGATGCCATCAAGGGGCTTTGCGAACTGGCCGGCCTTACGTATGTGGCGACGAAAACGAGCGACGAGACCAAGGTGCTGGCGCTGGCCGGCCGCTCCGCTTCGGGCAAGACCGTGGCGTGGCTGGCGAACCTGACGGCGGACGACGTGACGGTCGACATCTCAGCGCTTGGCCGAGGCCAACTGGTGATGACCCCTTACGCGATCACGCGGATCAGCTGAAATCAGTTGCCGGAGTTCATCACATAAAGCGCGCGCGAGCGCTCGAGGTGCTTGATCATCGCCTTCTCGGCGCCGTCGGCATCCTTCTTCTCGATGCGGCCGATGATCTCTTCATGCTCGGTCAGCGTGAACTGTTCCTTGCCGGTCCAGATCAGCATTTCGGTGTGATATTCCTTCAGCCAACCGAGCATCGCCTCGCTGACGGCGATATAGATCGGGTTGCCTGAAATGGCCGCGATCTGGGTGTGAAACTTCATGTCGGCTGAAATGAAACCCTCGGAATCGCCGCGAAAGCCACGCTGTTCGGCAATTGTGGCCCGCAGCTGCTCAACGTCCTCGGCAGTGGCGTTTTCGGCGGCTTCCCTGACCATACCGCGCTCGAAGAAGATGCGCGCCGTTTTCAGGTGTTCCAACGTGTCCTTCGACGACGACAGGATGATCTTGGCTGCGCCATCGACCTGCTTGATGATCGACTTGGCGGTCAGCTGCAGCACCTTGGCGCGTTCCCCATGCGAGATCGCGACGAGGCCCATATTGCTCAGCGCCTGCATCGCCTCGCGGATCGCGGGACGGCCGACCTCGAAGCGCTCCATCAACTCGCGCTCCGACGGCATGTCGTCGCCCGGCGTCAATTCTCCGCTGGTGATCAGGCGCTTCAGCCGCAAAAACACTTCGTCGGAAAGTTTGCGCCGGACGATCGGCTCCGAACGGTTCATCGTCGCGAATCACTCCCTTGACCTGTGTCTATCTAGCATTGCCACCGCGATTTTCGGAACGCCTGTCTGACCGCTCGACCGTACCCCGCCAGACAGGATATCACTTGCAAAGCTTATGTACTCATTATACCAGGTTTCGACGATCAAGGAACTCTTTTCGAACCCCCTGCGGCCTCAGACAACGAACCATGATCACGCTCACCTACCGCATCGAGACATCAGGCAGCATCGAGAGGCTGGCAGCCAAGATCGCCAGCGACCAGTCGACTGGAACCTTCGTCGCGCTGCCCGGCGAGACCGAGGAACTGAAAGCCCGGGTGGCCGCGCGTGTCCTGGCCATTCGGCACCTGCCGGACGCACTTCGCCCCTCCATTCCCGAGGCCGGTAACGGGCCGTTCAAGCGCGCGGATGTCGACATCGCCTTTCCATTCGATGCCATCGGCCACGACCTGTCGGCTCTGATGACCATTGCCATCGGCGGCGCCTATTCGATCAAGGGCCTAACCGGCATTCGCGTTGTCGACATGAAGCTGCCGGAGCAATTCCGCGGCGCGCATCCAGGTCCGCAATTCGGCGTCGCCGGCAGCCGCAGGCTGACAGGTGTCACGGATCGGCCGATCATCGGCACCATCGTCAAGCCGGCGCTGGGGCTGCGGCCCCCCGAGACCGCCGCGATGGTGAGCGAGCTGATCGCCGCCGGTGTCGATTTCATCAAGGACGATGAGAAGCTGATGAGCCCAGCCTATTCGCCGCTGGCGGAGCGGGTAAAGGCAATCATGCCGCTGATCCTCGACCACGAGCAGAGGACCGGCAAGAAGGTGATGTATGCCTTCGGCATCTCGCATGCCGACCCGGACGAGATGATGCGCAATCACGATCTGGTGGCCAAGGCCGGCGGAAATTGCGCGGTGGTCAACATCAACTCCGTCGGTTTCGGTGGCCTGGCCTTCTTGAGAAAACGCTCCAGCCTGGTGCTTCACGCTCATCGCAACGGCTGGGACATCCTCACCCGCCATCCCGGCCTCGGTATGAACTTCAAGGTCTGGCAACAGTTCTGGCGGCTGCTCGGCGTCGACCAGTTCCAGATCAACGGCATCCAATCGAAATACTGGGAGCCGGACGCGTCTTTCGTCGAGTCCTTCAAGGCGGTGACGACGCCGATTTTTGCCCCTGAGGATTGCGCCTTGCCTGTGGCGGGCTCCGGCCAATGGGGCGGGCAGGCGCCCGAGACCTATGAACGGACCGGCCGGACGGTCGATCTGCTCTATCTGTGCGGCGGCGGCATCGTCAGCCATCCGGATGGACCGGGCGCCGGGGTGCGTGCCGTGCAGCAAGCCTGGCAGGCGGCGGTCGACGGCATTCCGCTGGCGGATTTCGCCTTGGGCCATCCGGAGCTGGCGCGGTCGATCGAAAAGTTCGGCGACGGCAAAGCGGCCTGAAGCGATGCAAGATCTGCTTCTCAGCTATTATGGCGATGACCTCACCGGTTCGACCGACGTCATGGAAGCGCTCGAACTCGGCGGCGTGCCGACCGTGCTGTTCATGCGCCAGCCGGACGCGGCCATGGTTGAGCAGTTCAGCCATTGCCGCGCCATTGGCCTGGCCGGCACCAGCCGCAGCGAGACGCCGCAATGGATGAACACGCATCTGAGCGATGCCTTCGCTTGGCTGAAGACGCTGAATGCCGCGATCTGTCACTACAAGGTGTGCTCCACCTTCGATTCCAGCCCGACCATCGGCAGCATCGGTCGCGCCATCGAGATCGGCCGCTCGGTCTTCGCGCAGGACAGCGTGCCGCTGCTGGTCGGGGCGCCGCAGCTCAAGCGTTACACGGCCTTCGGTCATTTGTTCGCGGCCTATCGTGAAAAGTATTTCCGCATCGACCGCCATCCGGTGATGAGCCGCCACCCGACGACGCCGATGGATGAATCCGACCTGCTGATCCATCTGTCGCGGCAGACGGAGCTCACATCGGGGCTGGTCGACCTCGCGACGTTGCAGTCGGTGGCGCGCTCGGAGGCCTTCGACCGCTTGCTCGCAGAGGGCACCGACATCGTACTTGTCGATGTCGACAGCCGCGAGACGCAGGCGCTTGCCGGCAAGGAGATATGGCGCGCCCGCAAGCCGGGCGGTTCGTTCGTCGTCGGCTCGTCGGGGATCGAATATGCGCTGCTGGCCGAATGGGTGTCGAACGGGACAGTCAGAGCTGAACCAGAATTTTCGCCGCCAGGTGCCGCCGACCGGATCGCGGTCGTCTCGGGCAGTTGTTCGCCGACGACCGAACGACAGATCCGTCACGCTTTGACTGACGGCTTCGACGGCATCGAGGTCGATCCCGTCGAACTGGTCTCCGAAGCTTCCGGAGATGCGATTGCACGCGCGGCGGCAGCCGGTCGCACCAGCCTGGAAGCCGGGCGCAGCGTCGTTCTCTACACGGCCCTTGGACCCAACGCCGACAGGGGGGGCGAAATCGACCGCCAGGAAGGCGCCCGCCACAAGCTTGGTCGCGGCCTCGGCGAACTGCTTCGCGCGCTGACGATCGAGCAGAAGTTGCAGCGCGTGGTCATAGCCGGAGGCGACACGTCGAGCCACGCTCTCGGCCAGATGGGCGTCGGTGCGCTGACGGTGCGGATGCCGCTGCCGGCGTCGCCGGGCTCGCCGCTTTGCGTCGCTCACTCGCGTATTGAGGCGATCGATGGGCTGGAGGTGGCGCTCAAGGGCGGGCAGGTCGGAACCGACCGCTATTTCAGCGCCATCCGCGACGGCCTTAGCAGCTGACAACGCGTCGCTCCGGCAACCGCGAGATCCATCCGAAGCCTTTTTGTCGCGTATGTTGACGTTAAATTCACATAAAGATATGAGTTCTTTGTTGCGGCGAGGTGCTTTTGCCGTTTGTCCCCCTTGCTCAATCGGGGTTGTCGCCATGTGTTTCGCCCTTGCATCAGACTGCAGGATCGCCCTGTAGCAATCGCCAATGCTGAAAGAGGCGGTGATCATGCCCAGCCTGCTCGGAATCGATAACGGCCTCACGGTCACCAAGGCGGTCATCTTCGATGCCGACGGCACGCAATTGTCCGTGGCGCGTCGCCGGGTGCCGCAATCGATGCCCCACGCGCGCTGGGTGGAGCGCGACATGTCAGGCCTGTGGCAAGCAACCGCCGACGCCATCAAGGAGGCGATCGCGCTCTCCGGCAGGCCGGCGGAAGACATCAAGGCGGTGGCGGCGACCGCGCATGGCGATGGTCTCTATCTGCTCGATCATGATCATCAGCCTTTGGGACCAGGCATCCTGTCGCTCGACAGCCGCGCCGGCGACATTGTCGACAGGTGGTCCGCCGGTACCGTTTTCACCGATGCGCTGGCGACGACAGGCCAGACGCCGCATGTTTCGGCGCCGTCGGCGCTGCTGGCATGGCTCAAGCAGAACGATCCTGATCGCTATGGCCGCATTGGCCATGTGCTGGCCTGCAAGGACTGGCTGCGCTTTTGCCTGAGCGGCACGATCGGTACCGACCGCACGGAGGCCAGCACCTCATTCACGGATTTTCGCACGCAAGCCTATGCGCCTGAAGCGCTGCGCATCTTCGGGTTGGAGGATCTGTTCGACGCGCTGCCGCCGGTGGCGCATTCGGCTGACATCGCCGGTCAAGTCACCGCCGATGCCGCCGAAAAGACCGGCCTTCGCAAGGGAACACCGGTCGCCTGCGGCCTGCACGACGTGGCCGCCTCGGCGCTTGGCATGGGCGGTCATGAGGACGGCGTGCTCGCCATCGTCGCCGGCACCTATTCCATCAACGAAGTCGTCTCTTCGCAACCGCGCGTCGACCGACGCTGGTTCTGCCGCAACGCCATCGATGCGGGCCGTTGGAACAACATGTCGATCTCGCCGGCCTCGACCGCGAACTACGACTGGTTTCTCGACACGTTTTGCCGCGCGGAGCAGGACAGGACGGATGGCGGTTCCATCCACGAACTGCTGGCGAGCGAGATCGACGCGGCGCTGAAGAAGCCTTCCACCGTCCTGTTTCATCCCTATCTGTTCGGCTCTCCCTATGGCGATTTGGCCAGCGGCAGCTTTGTCGGCCTGCATGGCTGGCACAATCGCGGCGACATGCTGAAGGCGGTTCTGGAAGGCATCGCCTTCAATCACCGAACCCATGTCGAAGCCTTGCGCGACGGCTTTGCTATCAGCGAGATCCGCCTGACCGGCGGCGGCTCGCGTAATCCTGCCTTCGTCCAGATGTTTGCCGACGTGCTGAACGCCCCGGTCACCGTCACCTCGACGGATGAGACCGCGGCTTTGGGTGCCGCGCTTTGCGCAGGTGCCGCGGTCGGCTTGTTCAAGACGCCGCAAGAGGGCGCCAGGCAGGTCGGCATGACGGCGCGGACGTATCAACCCGTGCCCGCTTCCAGTGCTGTGTTCAATGAGCGGTTTTCGCTCTACTGCCGCATAGCCGAGCAGCTGAAGTCGCTTTGGCCTGATATCGAAAGGCTGGCGGGGGTAAACGCATGATCAAGGCCGACGAACGACGCGAAGAGATCGCCGATTATGTGATCAAGCTCGGCCAGGTGCGCATCGATGATCTGGTCGAGCATTTCGGCGTGTCGCGCATGACCATCCACCGGCATATCGACCGGCTGGCGCAGCAGGGCGTGCTGCGCAAGCTGCACGGTGCGGTGACGGTCCAGCCTTCCGGCCTGTACGAGAGCGCTTTCCGCTACCGGGTGACCGTCAATCGAGCCGAGAAGGATGCACTGGCGCGGGCGGCACTGGATTATATCGAGGCCGGCCAGGTGGTGATGCTGGACAATTCATCGACGGCAAACGCGGTCGCGACGCTGCTGCTCGACGTCAAGCCGCTGACCGTCATTTCCAACAGCGTCTCGACGGCGGGCCAATTGATCAATGTGGACGATATCGATTTCATCTGCCTCGGCGGCCAGTATCACGGCACCTACAATGCCTATATCGGCATTGTCTGCGAGAACGCCGTGGCGCAGTTGCGCGCCAATGTGCTGATCTGTTCGGCTTCGGCCGTCACCGGAACCACTGCTTTCATCCAGGATCCGAATGTCGTGCGGGTCAAGCAGGCGATGATAACCGCCTCCGTGAAGCGCATCCTTTTGGTCGACCACGCAAAATTCGACCGGATCGCGCTGCATGTCTTCGACGATCTGACCAGTTTCGACGCCGTGCTGGTGACCGAGGGCCTCGGCGATGCGCAGGCGCAGAGCCTCGAGCGGGCCGGCGTGAAACTGCGCATCGTCAAGACGAAAGCGCCATGAACCCAACAGATGGAGCAGGGGCGGACAATCCCGCAGGGCGTCTCGCCGCGGTGGCGGGGACCGGCGAGGTCGACGTCGTCATTCTTGGCGCCGGCATCAACGGGGCAGGGCTGTTTCGCGATCTGTGCGCGCAAGGTGTCAGCTGCCTGATCGTCGAAAAGGCGGATTTCGGCTCGGGCACCAGTGCCGCGCCGTCGAGGCTCATCCACGGCGGCTTGAAATATCTCGAGACCGGCGAGTTCGGGCTGGTGGCGCAGTCGACGCTCGAACGCAATCTGCTTCTTCAAAACGCGCCGCACTATGTCAGCCCGCTGCCGACCGTCATCCCGATCTTCTCGTGGAGCAAGGGCATGCTCGCGGCGTTGCGAACGCTGTTCGGCTCGACCAGCGCGCCGCGCAGCCGCGGCGCCATACTGATCAAGATCGGCTTGATGATCTACGATTTCTACGGTTCACGAAACCAGGTCATGCCGCGCCACCGCATGGTCGGGCGGCGGCAGGCGCTTGTTGAGATGCCGGCGCTCAATCCGGCGATCGTCGCCACCGGCACCTACTACGACGCCAAGATAAGTCACCCGGAAAGGCTGGTGCTGGAACTGATCCTCGACGGCTTGCAGGCTCACGCAACGTCTGCCGGTGCCAACTACACGACACTGGCGGCTTCAGCCAATGGCGTGCTCACATTCCAGCCGGAAAACGGCGCGGCCTTTTCGGTGCGGCCGAAGCTGGTGGTGAACGCCGCCGGTCCGTGGATCGACGACGTCAACGCGCTGCTTGGTGCTCCATCGAAGATGATCGGCGGCACCAAGGGCTCGCATATCCTGTTAAGGCATGACGAACTGGTCAAAAGCCTCGCCGGGCGCATGCTCTATTTCGAGGCCGATGACGGCCGCATCTGCCTGGTCTACGACTATCTCGGCCTGGCGCTGGTCGGCTCGACCGACATCAAGGCCGACAATCCGGACGCGGTCCGCTGCGAACCCGAAGAAGTCGACTATCTGCTCGACAGCGTGCGAACGCTGCTGCCGGGCATGGCGTTCGAGCGCGACCAGATCGTCTACGCCTATAGCGGCATCCGGCCTCTGCCGACGTCCGAGGCGTCGACACCAGGGCTGATCAGCCGCGATCATTCAGCGCCGGTCGCCGAGCCGGACGGCAACAGGCCCTTTGCAGTCATTTCGCTGGTCGGCGGCAAATGGACGACGTTCCGCGGCTTTGCCGAGGAAGTCGCTGACACGGTACTCAAGCGCCTGCAGCGCAGCCGCAAGGTGACGACGCGAGCCATGCCGATCGGCGGCGGGAGGAATTTTCCGGCCAATGCCGCCGCGCGCGCGGACTGGCTGGCTAAGGCACAGCAGGCAACAGGCGCCGGGGAAAGGCGCCTTGACCAATTGCTGTCGCGCTACGGGACCAGAGCCGTTGAGATCGCCAGGCACGGGTCGGATGATGAGGGTCGTCGTCTGCCGGACTCGGACGGCTACGGCAAGGCGGAAATCGACTACATCGTGCGCAACGAATTCGTCGAACATCTGGCCGATGTCGTCATGCGCCGCAGCACGTTGGCGATAGGCGGCTCGCTGACGAGCCGCGAACTGCAGGAGATTGCCGCGATCGCGGGGCGGGCGTTGGGGTGGAGCACCGAGCGCCTCACGCGGGAGGTCGAATCCGCTGTTGTCGAGCTCGAGGGCAGGAACCTGATGCGGCTGGACTGATCGCTTGATCGCCGACGCCTAGCTTTTCCTGAGGCAATCCGATCGATTTGCCCTGTTGCGCCGTGTGCATCACCTTCCCATTTTGCACCCGGATTGGGATTTGCCGGCGCCTACGGGCTCATGCTGTCACTGGATACGGTAACACAAATTGACGTTAAATTAACACTACCGTATGGTCATATTATATGCTTACCTTCTAATAGGCTCGCGTTGGCTGCGGAACGTCGGCTGAGGCAACCATCTGCGGAGGGATTGACAGCGGTGCAAAGGTATGAAAATTTTTGCACACAAAGATAATATTATCACCCTGGGGAGGGGATGGCTTGAATTCCGGCGGAAGCGCAAACCGCGACCATGAATCCAGCCTCGCCACGCGCGCGGCCTGGCTGCACTATGCCGGTGGTCTGACCCAGGCCCAGGTGGCCAAGCGGCTTGGCCTGACCAGCCTCAAGGCGCATAGGCTGATCACCAAGGCCAACCAGGAAGGTCTGGTCAGGGTCTTCATCGACGGCGAGGTCGCCGAATGCGTCGACCTGGAACAGCGCCTGATCGCCGCCTTTGGGCTCCACTATTGCGAGGTGGTTCCCGATCTCGATCAGGACGAACTGCCGCTGAAGGGGCTGGGCATTGCAGGCGCCCAGTTCCTGAAGCGCGAAATCGATCGCGGCGAAGACATGCTGATCGGCGTCGGCCATGGCCGCACGCTTGCCGCCAGCGTCGAATATCTGACGCGCGCAACTGCTGCTCACATCCGTTTCGTCTCGCTGCTTGGCGGCGTGACGCGCAAATTCGCCGCCAACCCGCACGACGTCATGCATCGCCTGGCAGAGCGGACAGGCGCGCAGGCCTTTGTGATGCCGGTGCCTTTTGTCGCCAATACCGCCGAGGACCGTGAAGTGCTGCTTGGCCAACGCGGCATCAGCGATGTGTTCGCTCTCGCCAGCCGGTCCGACCTGATGTTCGTCGGAATAGGCACGGCCGAGCGGGAGGCGTCGCTGGTCGCCACCGGCATGATCGAGCCTTCCGAAATCGATGAGGTCAAGCGGGACGGCGGCGTTGGTGAATTGCTGGCGCATTTCTTCGACGACAAGGGTGGTCCGGTCGAAACGGCGCTGTCGGAAAGAATACTGGCGCTTCCGCGGGATCAGTTGAAGGGCCGCAGGATCGTTGCCGTCGCCGGCGGCAAGGTGAAGGTGCGCGCCATCAAGGCAGTACTCGAAAGCCGTTATCTCAGCGGCCTGATCACCGACGAATGCACGGCCCGCGCGCTGGTCGAGCTCGACGATGCAGCCGGGACCGCGAAGCGCCGCGTGAACGGAGGAACTTCGAATGCGTGACAACGGAAAATCGCTGGTGGTTGCATCATGAGCGCGAAGGCTGCCACCGCCCGGCAAGCTTCGCCCCGCTTGCGCCGGGTGCTTGCCGGCGCCGCGGTTGTGGTTCTGCTCGGCGCCATGGCGCTCGACACCAAGGTGATCAAGATCGGCTCTGCCGGCGATGTTCGCAACGCCGTGTTTTCGGCGGCCGACTACGGGAAATCTGAATTCCCCAAGGTGCAAGCCGATGTCGAAGCGCGTGCCGCCGACGCCGCGACGGTGGCGACGGCGATCGCCAAGGACAGGGCGACGGCCGAAAAGGAATATGGCGTGCCGGCGGGAGTCGGACCGGTCATCTCGGTCAAGTTCACCGGCGTCGTCGGCGAGGGAAAATCGGGCATCTACAAGGTCGCCGTCGACGGTTTGCCGGACACGTTGACCGTCCGCGTACAGACTGGGCCGGCGATCAACGGAACCGAGCTTCGCGACGCCACCGGCAAGATCACCTTTGGTCAGTTCACCAACCAGATCGAGTATCAGGACGCCGGCTCGGCGCTGAACAACGAGATGAAGAAGGAGGTGCTGGCGAAAGTCGATACCAGTGCCTTGACCGGCAAGACAATAGCGGTGGTCGGCGTCTTCAAGCTGGTCAATCCGAAGAGCTGGCTGGTCACACCGGTGAGGCTGGACGTCAAATGACAATGACTGCCGGCACAGAACCCGCGACTGGCGATGCCGTGCTTTCGGCGCGCAATGTCGTCATGTCGTATGGCGGCGTCCACGCGCTCAAGGGCGTCAACTTCGACATCCATCGCGGCAAGGTCACCACCCTGTTCGGAGAGAATGGCGCCGGCAAGTCGACGCTGATGAAGATCCTGTCCGGCGTTGTGACGCCGACATCCGGCGACATCGTGCTCGACGGCAATCTCGTCAGCTTTGCCTCGTCTTCGGACGCGCGCGATCGCGGCATTTCGATCATCCACCAGGAGCTCAGCCTGGCGCCGAATCTGAGCGTTCGCGACAACATCTTCATGGGCCGCGAACTGCGCACCAGAACCGGCCTCGACTTCGCCGAGGAGGCGCGCCAGGCGCGGGCGCTGATGGCCGACCTCGAAGAAGACATCGATCCGATGACCCTGGTCGAGGACCTGCGCCTGGGGCAGCAACAGATCGTCGAGATCGCACGCGCGCTGTCGGTCGATTCCCGCATCCTGATCATGGACGAGCCGACCTCCGCACTCAGTGCGACCGAGGTGGAGGTGCTGTTCAAGGTGATCCGCGATCTGACCAGCCGCGGTGTCTCCATCGTCTACATCTCGCATCACCTCGAAGAGGCGCTGCAGATCACCGACTACGCCGTCGTGCTGCGTGACGGGGCGATCACGGCAACGGCCGAGGCCAAGGACATCGACCTCGAATGGATCGTCCGCAACATGGTGGGCGAGAATTTCGATCTCGGCTCGCCGCCGACCGGCCACGAGTTCGGCGCGGTGGCGCTTTCGATCGAGGATGTCAGCGTCACCGACGCTTCGGGTTCAGGCTACGTCGTCGATCATCTGTCGCTGGATGTCAAAGCGGGCGAGATCGTCTGCATCTATGGGCTGATGGGCGCGGGCCGCACGGAATTGCTGGAGGCCGTCGCCGGCCGTGTGCCCATGGCGGGCGGGCGGGCGCTGCTGGAGGGTGAGGACGTTTCGGGGCTGACCATTGCCCAGCGCATCGCCCGAGGTCTGGTTCTGGTCCCCGAGGATCGCCAGCGCGATGGCCTGGTTCAGACCATGACCGTCGGCCGCAATCTGTCGCTTGCCAGCATCGAGGCGTTCGCGAAAGGCCTGTTCCTCTCCCGGCCGAGGGAACGCGCACTGATCGACGATTCGATCCGCAAGGTGACCATCAAGACCGCGGGCGGCAACGCCATGATCGGATCGCTGTCGGGCGGCAACCAGCAGAAGGTCGTCATCGGCAAGATGCTGACGACAGATCCCAAGGTCATCCTTCTCGACGAGCCGAGCCGCGGCATCGATGTCGGCGCCAAGGCCGAAGTCTTTCGCTTGCTCAGCGAGCGCGCCGCGCAAGGCTTGGCGGTCGTCTTCTCGACTTCGGAGGTCAATGAGTGCCTCAGCATCGCCCATCGCATCGTCGTGATGCGGCGCGGCAAGATTTCAGCCGAATTCGGCGCCAACGCCACCAAAGAGCAGATCATGGCCGCCTCCGGCGAAGCCGTGGTCGCCTGACCATAGAATTTCGGAGCCCCGACCCATGAGCGATGTCAGCCAGGCCAGCAAACAGTCCAGCCCCAATGCGGGCGGCGAGGGCTTCGACGTGGCCAAGCTGCTGCTCGAAGGCCGGGCCTTCTTTGCCCTGATCGTCATCATTGTCGTCTTCTCGATCCTGTCGCCCTATTACCTCTCGGTGGCGAATTTCCTGACCATGGCCTCGCATGTCGCCATCTTCGGGATTCTCGCCGTCGGCATGCTGCTGGTCATCCTCAATGGCGGCATCGACCTGTCGGTGGGGTCGACGCTCGGGCTTGCCGGCGTCGTCGCTGGGTTTCTGATGCAGGGCGTGACGCTGACCTGGCTGGGCGTCGTTCTCTACCCGCCGGTCTGGGTGGTCGCGGTGCTGGCCTGCATGCTGGGTGCGGCCGTCGGGCTTATCAACGGCGTGCTGATCGCGCGGTTCAAGGTTCCGGCCTTCGTCGCCACGCTCGGCGTCATGTACATGGCGCGCGGCCTGGCACTGCTGATGACCAGCGGCCTGACCTACAACAATCTCGGCGGCAAGCCGGAGTTGGGCAACACCGGTTTCGATGCTCTCGGCTTCAACCGCCTGTTCGGCGTGCCGACCGGCGTGGTGGTGCTGGCGGTTATCGCGCTGATCGGCAGCATCGTCCTGAACCGCACCGCGTTCGGGCGCTGGCTCTACGCCTCGGGCGGCAATGAGCGCGCCGCCGAACTGTCCGGCGTTCCGGTCAAGACTGTGCAGATTTCGGTCTATGTGCTTTCAGGCATCTGTGCCGCCATTGCCGGCCTGATCCTGTCCTCGCAGTTGACCTCGGCCGGACCGACCGCTGGCACCACTTACGAACTGACGGCCATCGCCGCCGTCGTCATCGGCGGCGCCGCACTCACCGGCGGGCGCGGCAACATTCGCGGCACCCTGCTCGGAGCCTTCGTCATCGGCTTCCTGTCCGACGGTCTGGTGATCATCGGCATCTCATCCTACTGGCAGACAGTGTTCACCGGCGCCGTCATCGTGCTCGCCGTGCTCCTCAATGCCGTTCAGTATCGCCGCCGTAGCAAGCTTCCAGCTTCGACGGGCGGCCAACCGACTTCTCAGAAACGGGGGAAGGCCGAACCGGCCAATCCTGCCCAAGGGAAGACTGCCAGCTGACTGGCAGCAAGACCGCGTAAAATCATTGGAGGAATGTACATGAAAATCGTGCTTAGAAGTTTGCTTGCCGCCGCGATGGTGGTCGGGTTTAGCGCAGCCGCATCGGCCGCGGGCCTGATCTCGATCATCGTCAACGATCCGGCCAACCCCTACTGGCTGACCGAAGGCAACGTTGCCAAGGCCGAAGCCGAAAAGCTTGGCTATACGGCCAATGTCGCCGCCCACAAGGGCGACACCAATACCGAAAGCAATCTGATCGACACCGCCATCACCAACAAGTCGGTGGCGATCATCCTCGACCCGGCCAATGCCGATGGTTCGGTCGGCGCGGTGAAGAAGGCGATTGCCGCCAACATCCCGGTTTTCCTCGTCAATGCCGAGATCAACCAGGAAGGTCTTGCCAAGGGACAGCTCGTCTCCAACAACGCCCAGGGTGCGGCTCTCGGCGCCCAGCAGTGGGTGCAGGCGGTCGGTGAAAAGGGCAAGTATGTCGAACTGCTCGGCGCCCCCTCGGACAACAACGCCGCCACGCGCTCGAACGGCTACGCGACTGTGCTGAGCCAGTATCCGGATCTCGAAAAGGCCGCTTCGCAGGTCGCCAACTGGGATCGTACCCAGGGACACGACAAGATGCAGAGCATGCTGCAGGCCAATCCCGACATCATCGCGGTGATCAGCGGCAACGACGAAATGGCGCTTGGCGCGGTTGCGGCGCTGAAGGAAGCCGGCAAGCTCGCCGGCATCAAGGTCGGCGGCTTTGACGGCTCCCCGGATGCGGTTGCGGCCATCAAGTCCGGCGAACTGCAGTACACCGTGCTTCAGCCGGTGGCCATCTTCTCGGCCAAGGCCGTGCAGCAGGCCGACTCGTTCATCAAGACGGGCGCTACCGGCGCCACCAGCGAGAAGCAGCTGTTCGATTGCCTGCTCATCACCAAGGACAATGTGGACAAGTACACCGCACCCTTCGTGCTGTCGGAATAAAAACCTGCTCAGGGGGTGTCCTTCGCGGACACTCCCTGGCTCTTCCATGGCTTCGAGACAACAAAGACTGCTCCTTGTGACTTGCCTTCATAACCATCCGGAACTTGCGGCATGAAAGACCTGCTGATCGGGATCGACGCGGGAACGTCCGTGATCAAATCGGTCGCTTTCGATCTGTCGGGGCGGCAGCTCGCCATGGCATCGGTGACCAACAGCTTCGTCACGCTGGAAGGCGGCGGCGCCGAACAGGACCTTAATCAGACCTGGCGCGACATGGTGCTGACCGTTCTCGATCTGGCGACGAAAATTCCAGACCTCGCGCGGCGAACCGCGGCCGTCGCGGTCACCGGGCAGGGCGACGGCACCTGGCTGATCGATGGCGACGGCATGCCGGTCGGGCGCGCGTGGCTCTGGCTCGATGCGCGCGCCGGACATCTGGTGGACGAGATGCGCGGCGATCCCCGGGATCGCACGCGGTTCGAGATCACCGGCACCGGGCTCAACGCCTGCCAGCAGGGCGCTCAGCTCAGCTGGCTGAAGAAAAACAGCCCGGAAATCCTGGAGCGCGCCGCCACTGCCTTTCACTGCAAGGACTGGCTCTATTTCAAGATGACCGGCGAGCGCGCCACCGATCCTTCGGAGGGAACATTCACCTTCGGCGATTTCCGCGCGCGCAGCTATTCCGACGAGGTGCTCGACATTCTGGATCTGACGTCGCACCGCCGCCTGCTGCCCCCCATGCTCGAAGGCACGACCGACCATCATCCGCTTTCTGCGTCGGCAGCAGGCGAGACCGGCCTGCTTGCGGGCACGCCGGTGGTGCTGGGCTACGTCGACATGGTCAGCACCGCGCTCGGCGCCGGCCTCTATGATCCAAGCGGCAATGTCGGCTGCACGGTCATCGGCTCGACCGGCATCCACACACGCCTAGCGCGCACTCCTGATGATGTCGTCCTCAACGACAACGCGTCCGGCTACACGATCGCCATGCCGGTTCCCGGCGCCTATGCGCAACTGCAATCCAACATGGCGGCGACGCTCAACATCGACTGGCTGCTCGGCCTGGCGCGCGACGTGCTGACCGCCAGCGGCGCCAAGCCTTCGCGCGACGAATTGCTGAAAGCGCTCGATGTCTGGGTCGAAGGATCGGAACCGGGGTCGCTGGTCTATCAGCCCTACATCTCGCTTGCCGGCGAACGCGGACCGTTCGTCGATCCAGACGCGCGCGCGGGCTTCATCGGGCTTTCCGTCAAGCACGGTTTTGGCGATCTGGCGCGCGCAGTTCTCGAAGGATTGGCCTTCGCGGCCCGCGATTGCTACCAGGCAATGGGCAGCGTGCCCGGCGAAATCCGCCTGTCTGGCGGCGCCGCGCGCAGCCCGTCGCTGCGCCGTATCATCGCTGCGGCGACCCGCGCGCAAGTCAGGACCAGCAGCCGCCAGGAAGCCGGCGCCGCGGGTGCGGCGATGATGGCCGCGGTCGGGCTCGGCGTCTATCGCTCCATGGATGATTGCTGCGCCGAATGGGTGACGCCGCTTCTGGGCGAATGCGACGCCTATGACGAGGCACTTTCCCAAACCTACGATGCGCTGTTTCCATCCTTCGTCGCGGCGCGCCAGGCGCTGCGGCCGGTGTGGAAGGGCATGGCGCACCGCACAGGAGCAAAGTCTTGAGTGATACGTCAGATATTGTCGATCTCTTCGTGATCGGCGGCGGCGTCAACGGCGCCGGCATAGCGCGTGATGCTGCCGGTCGCGGGCTGTCGGTCATCCTGTGCGAGAAGGACGATCTTGCACAAGGCACCAGCTCGCGCTCCGGCAAGCTGGTGCATGGCGGTCTGCGCTATCTCGAATATTACGAGTTCCGGCTGGTGCGCGAAGCGCTGATCGAACGCGAGGTGCTGCTTGAGGCGGCGCCGCACATCATCTGGCCGATGCGCTTCGTGCTGCCGCACAGCCCCGAAGACAGGCCGGCATGGCTGGTTCGGCTCGGGCTGTTTCTCTACGACCATCTTGGCGGCCGCAAGCGGTTGCCGGGAACGAGGACGCTGAACCTGAGGACCGCGCCGGAAGGGGAGCCGATCAAGGACGAATTCAAGCGCGGCTTCGAATATTCCGACTGCTGGGTCGATGACGCCAGGCTGGTGCTGCTCAATGCGCTCGACGCCAGTCAGCGCGGCGCAAAAGTCTTCACCCGCACCGCCTGTATTGCTGCCCGGCGCGAAGGCGGCATGTGGTCCATCGACATGCAGGATGGCCGCACCGGTGCGGTGACGAAGGTCCGCGCACGCGGGCTGGTCAATGCGGCTGGGCCGTGGGTGAATGACATCGTCAGCCGCGTCGCCGGGCAGAATTCCACCCGCAACGTTCGCCTGGTGAAGGGCAGCCATATCGTCGTGCCGAAATTCTGGGAGGGGCGGCAGGCCTATCTGATCCAGAACAACGACAAGCGGGTGATCTTCGTCAACCCGTATGAGAACGATCTGGCGCTGATCGGCACGACGGACATTCCCTACGAGGGCCGGCCCGAAGAAGTGGCGGCCGAGGCCAGCGAAATCGATTATCTGATCAAGGTGGTCAATCGCTATTTCAAGCGACAGCTGACCGCGAAAGACGTGGTTTACAGTTTCTCGGGCGTGCGTCCGCTCTATGACGACAATGCCGACAACCCGAGCGCGGTGACGCGCGACTACATCTTCGAACTCGACGCCCCGAACGGTGGCGCGCCGCTGCTTTCTGTGTTCGGCGGCAAGATCACCACCTTCCGCAAACTGTCCGAACATGCGCTGGAAAAGATCCAGCCCTTCTTTCCGACCATGAAGAAGGCCTGGACGGCCAAAATTCCCCTGCCGGGAGGCGACCTGCCCAACGCGGATTTCGAGCAGTTCCTGGGCGATCTGCATGCCGAGTTCTCGTGGCTTAGCCCGTCGCTGGTGAAGCACTATGCTCGAAGCTACGGCACGCGCACGCGCGCTCTGCTGAAAGGGGTAAAAGGCGAAGCCGATCTCGGCCGGCGTTTCGGCCCGGATTTCTATGAGCGGGAAGTTGTCTTCCTGTTCGAGACCGAATGGGCGATGACCGCCGCCGACGTTCTCGAACGCCGGACCAAACACGGGCTGCATATCAATGCGGCCGAGCGGAAGACATTCGAAGACTGGTGCACAAAGACCATGGCGGCGGTGAACTGATGGCCTTCACGCTTTCGCTGAACACCAACCCGCTGGTCAATCGCTTCGCCGATCCCGACGATCTGATCGACGCCATTGCCTATGGCATCGGCATCCGCGACGTGCAGCTGACGCATGAATTCGTCAATCCGGGTTGGCCGGCGGCAACGATCGTCAAGTTCGTTCGCCTGTTCAACAGCGCGCTGGCGCGGACTGGCGTGCGGATCACCTCCGGCATGACCGGTCCCTATGGCCGGCTCAACCATTTCGGCCATCCGGACGCGGATGTGCGCCGCTATTATGTCGACTGGTTCAAGACCTTTGCCGACATTTCCGCCGAGCTTGGCGCGTCGGGCATGGGCACGCAGTTCGCCATATTCACCTACAAGGATTTTGACGATCCGCAGCGGCGCGCGGCGCTTCTCGACATCGCGCTCGAATGCTGGCGCGAAGTGGCCGAGCACGCCAAGGCGGCGGGCCTGACCTATTTGTTCTGGGAACCGATGTCGGTGGGGCGGGAGTTCGGCCACACGATCGAAAGCTGCGTCGAATTGCAGGGCGCCATCGATACGGCCAAGCTGCCGATCCCGATGCAGATGATGGTCGACATCGACCATGGCGACGTGACCTCGCCCAATCCTGACGACACCGATCCCTATGCCTGGGCGAAAGCGTTCCCGTTGCAATCGCCGATCATCCACATCAAGCAATCTTCGATGAACAAGGGCGGGCACTGGCCGTTCACGGCCGCATACAACAAGGATGGCCGCATCATCCCGCAGAAGCTGCTCGATGCAGTGCGGGCGGGTGGCGGAACCGACAATGAGATTTGCCTCGAACTTTCCTTCCGGGAGAGGGAGCCGGTCGATCATCAGGTTATTGCAATGATCCGCGAGTCGGTGGATTTCTGGGCGCCTTACATCGACAGCGGCCGCGAAAGTCTCACGCCTCGCGCTTGAGGGAAAGCGTCGGCCCGAAGGCCGGCGCGTAGACCCGGAAACACGCATCATCCGAATTTCGGATCGAAGGAGAGAAGAATGGCCCCGTATTGGGTCGGCACGAGCTGGAAGATGAACAAGACGCTGGCGGAGGCGCTGCAGTTCGCCGAGGCATTGGCGGCGTTCGTGCCGGGCTTCGATCCGGCGATACAGCCTTTCGTCATTCCGCCCTTCACCGCGGTGCGGCAGGTCAAGGCGGCGCTCGCCAACACCCGCGTCAAGGTTGGCGCCCAGAACATGCATTGGGCCGATGCCGGTGCCTGGACGGGCGAGATTTCGCCGGTGATGCTGAGGGATTGCGGGCTCGACCTGATCGAACTCGGCCATAGCGAGCGTCGTGAGCATTTTGGCGAAACGGACAAGACCGTGGGACTGAAAACCGCAGCGGCAGTCAAGCACGGCTTCGTACCCTTGATTTGTGTCGGCGAGACGCTGGCCGAGCGCGAGGGCGGCCGCGCCGACACAATTCTGACCGCGCAGGTTTTGGGCGCGCTGCAGGGTCTCGCAAACAATGAGTTGTCGGCAGAGATACTCTTTGCCTATGAACCGGTGTGGGCGATCGGCGAGAAAGGCATTCCGGCCAGCGCCGACTATGCCGACAAGCAGCAGGCGCTGATCAAGCAGGTCGCAGCAACCCGGTTGCCGACCGCCCCGCTTGTGCTCTACGGCGGCAGCGTCAATCCCGGCAACGCGGCCGAACTGATCGGCCAGCCGCATATCGATGGGCTGTTCATCGGCCGCTCGGCATGGCAAGCGGAAGGCTATATCGACATTCTCAAAAAGGCGTCGGCCGCCATCGCGCGCTGACCACGAAAACGAAGGAGTTAATTGCCATGAAGATCGCACTCGGAGCCGACAGCGCCGGCAAGCCGCTGCTCGATGTCATCGCCAAGCATCTCGCCACCAAGCCAGAACTGCAGGTCGTCGATCTCAGCCAGGCCGGGTTCTACGCCGATATTGCCGCGGCGGTCGGCCACGAAATTGTCGACGGCAATTACGACCGCGCCATCCTGTTTTGCGGCACCGGCATCGGCGTCAGCATCTCGGCCAACAAGGTGCCCGGAATCCGCGCCGCGTTGACCCACGACACCTATTCGGCGGAGCGCGCTGCGAAATCCAACAACGCCCAGATCATCACGATGGGTGCGCGCGTCATCGGCCCCGAACTGGCGAAATCGATCGCTGACGCCTGGCTGGCTTCCGAATTCGATCCGAACGGACCTTCTGCCGCCAATGTGCAGGCTGTCGACAAGCTCGACGCGAAGCGCTGAGGATCCGCTCCCGACCTAGCCGGTCAAGGCGATCCGCATCGCCTCGATCACAGTTACGGCGGACGCCGCGCCTGGATCCATATGGCCAAGCGAGCGTTCACCGAGGCGGGAGGCCCGGCCCTTGGTGGCGATCATCGTCTTGGTCGCCTCCGCGCCGGCCTTTGCCGCCTCGGCTGCGGCCGCAAGGCTTCCGGCCAGCCCCTTGCCGGCGGCCAGTGCCTCGCCCGCAGCCGTTGCGGCCGGCGCCCACGCATCGATCATCGTCTTTTCGCCAGGCTCGGCCTTGCCGCGATCCTGAATGCCTCTGGCCATCGCTTGGAACATAGCGACCGCGTCGGCGTCGTCGAGCGTCGCCTTGCCCTTGACGGCGGCCGCGCCGCGCATGAATGCCGTGGCATAGAGCGGGCCCGAGGAGGCGCCGACTGCGTTCAGGAACGACTTCGCCGCGGTGTTCAGCAAGATGGTCGGATCGGTGGCGCCGGTATCCAATGCCGCGACGGCATCGCGTGCCGCGGCAAATCCAAGCTCCATCGCAATGCCGTGGTCGGCATCGCCGATCACCCCGTCAAGCGCGCACAACCGGTCCCGGTCGGCCGACATGGCGTCGGCGATTGCCGCGAACATCGCGGCAAGCCGCGTGGTGTCGATTGTCGTCATCTCTTGCTCCTTGCCGTCCCCAGTTTACCCGGCGCGAAACATGGCGCAGTCGCAAGGGTGGTCGAGCATCGTCTGCAACTCGTCGTCGAGGTGGTGCAGCGTGATCGAAGCGCCGGCCATTTCGAGCGAGGTGCAGTAATTGCCGACCCAGCTTGCGTGAATGGATACACCGATATCGTCAAGCCTCTGCTTCACCCGCCGGTTCATGATGTAGAGTTCCATCAGCGGTGTCGAACCCAGCGAATTGACCAGCACGGCGACTTTCTCGCCGCGTGCCGGCGCCATCTCGGAGAGAATCCTGTCCAGCATTTCGTCGGTGATCTCGTCGGCTGTTTTGAGTTTTCCGCGTGCGATGCCGGGTTCGCCATGGATGCCCATGCCGATCTCCATCTCGTCGGGTCCGATCTCGAAATTCGGCCGGCGGGTTTGCGGCAACGAACAGGGCGCCAATGCGACGCCCATGGTAAAGGTGTGGTCGTTGGCTTTCCCGGCAATGCGTTCGCATTCATCGAAGGACAACATGCGGTCGCAGGCGGCGCCTGTCGCCTTGAAGATGAAGAAGTTCCCTGCGACACCGCGCCGCTTGTGCCTGTCGCCAACGGGCGCGGAAGCGACGTCGTCGGTGCTCAGCACCGTGCGCACCTCGATGTCGTCCATCGCGGCCATCTCGGCCGCCATGTCGAAATTCATGACGTCGCCGGCATAGTTGCCGTACATGAACAGCACACCGGCGCCGCCGCTCGCCGCCTTGGCGCATTCGAGGATCGGGTCGGGCGGCGGAGAGGCGAAGACATTGCCGATCGCCGCCGCGTCGGCCAGCCCCTTGCCGACGAAGCCGAGAAAACTCGGCTCGTGGCCCGAGCCGCCACCAATGACGAGGCCTACCTTGCCTTGGCGCGGTCCATCGCGGGCGATGATCGAGCGCGGGCTTCCGTCAACGGCTTTGAGATGGCGGGGATGCGCAGCCAGGATGCCTTCCAGCATCTCGTCGACGGCGCGATTGCCGTCATTGATGATCTTCTTGGTTTGCACCAACGTCCTCCCGATTTGGTATTTTCATAGATGATACCGGGCGTTATCAGGCTGCCTTCGGGCGAGGGCAGGGGCGCGATGCCCGCCAAACTGCCTCGATCGGCTTCGTAGCTGTTACCAGCCGTTCTGGCAGAAGCTAAGCGGACCGAAGTGCGCGGACAATGGCGCTGTAGTGTACAAGATCGCACCACGGCTTAGAAAAGGCGGTGGCTCCCCGGGCCGGATTCGAACCAGCGACCAACCGGTTAACAGCCGGTTGCTCTACCACTGAGCTACCGGGGAATAGAGGCTCTCATGTGAGTGGCGCAGCCTATAGCAAACCCTTTTCGGCTTTGCAAAGAAGCATTTCGCATTTTTTAGCGCATTTTCACCCAATGGTTTCTGGCAATCGCCGGATGACACCACATATGAGCCGTCTTGGGCGCCGTCGGACCTTGGTCGGCGGAACCTGAAAGGCGATTGCAGCCTTTAGCGCATATGGCTTTATCGAAGGCAACCGGATCGACTTTCGACATGACTGCAGCAGACGAAAACCAGGCACCGGCGCGGAAAATCTCGGTGTTCGGGCGCGAGTTCACCATGCCGCGCTCGCGCGGGCTGAGGATCGCCATCGGTATCGTGCTGGTGTTTTTCGGCCTTCTCGGTTTCCTGCCGATTCTCGGCTTCTGGATGATTCCGCTCGGCCTTTTGGTGCTTTCCTACGAATTTGCCGCGGTGCGCCGCCTGCGGCGCCGGTTCGTCGTCTGGTGGGAACGGCGTCGCCGGCCAAATTGAAAGCGATGGCGCGCGGTCCCGGTTCAGCGGACGCTTCGCTTCCAGCCCCTCGCAGACCTTCCCTCGAATATCTCCTTGAGAACGGCAGCCCTGGTGTCAGCCGCGCGTTTACGGTGGAAGCCAGTTTGCACCCGCTGCATAAAGCCGCGGGTTCGATTTTCGCCGGTCGCGCAGCCATGCTTGAGGAGCGGCCAATATGCCGGTGCGCCAAGCGCTGAAACCGCTCGGGAACCACGTTGCGGCGGCTGATGAGGAAAGCGCGCCGGAATGCCGCGCGGACGCTTGACGACCTTTCGCTGCCACCATATTGAGTTCGCTCGCCGGGAGCGATGAGGCCTCGTGGCGGAGTGGTTACGCAGAGGACTGCAAATCCTTGCACCCCGGTTCGATTCCGGGCGAGGCCTCCAATCGCTTCAACTCCCGCATGCCGGGGGCTTGAGTTCCGGTCGAATGCGCCGCAGTGTCGGCGCGACAAGCGCATTTCAGCGCATTGGCTTTGACGGATTGGTTGGGACATGAGCGCTGATTTCTCCGAACTTCGCGTCAAGATGGTCGACGGCCAGGTCCGCACCACCGATGTGACCGACGCAGCATTGCTCGATGCCATGCTTGCCGTGCCGCGCGAGGCCTTTGTCGGGGCCGGCCAACAGGCTCTCGCCTATATCGACGAGGATATCCGCATCTCCGACGGCGCCGATGGCAGCGGTGCGCGCTACCTCATGGAGCCGTCGCCACTGGCCAAGCTTTTGCAGTTGGCCGAGATCGACGCCGGCGATTCGGTGCTCGATGTCGGCTGCGGCACCGGTTATTCCGCGGCGCTGCTGTCCAGGCTGGCCAAATCCGTCGTGGCGCTGGAAAGCGATACCACACTGGCGGAAGCAGCCAAAGCGGCGCTTTCGGCGCAGGGCTGCGATAACGTCACCGTGGTCACCGGCCCACTGCCGCAAGGTCATGCCGCCAAGGCGCCCTACAATGTGATTCTCATTGGCGGCAGCGTCGAGAAAGTGCCTGCGGCGCTGCTTGACCAGCTTGCCGAAGGCGGCCGTCTGGTGGCTGTGGAAGGGCAGGGCAATGCGGGCGTAGCCCGGCTCTTTTTCAATGCAGGGGGGGTTGTAACCGGAAGACGGGCATTTAATGCGGCAATTAAGCCACTACCCGGATTTGAACGCATTCATGCCTTCGAGTTCTAAGTGATTTTGCCTTGCAGCAAAGACTCTGTCATGTTGGCTTGCGATTGAACAATCGTTGCTGATTGGTTAACCGGGGTTTCGGGAGGCTGTCAGCGGGGGAACGATACATCGACGCGGCGCTGGCCGATCCCTAGGGATGGGCTGGCGTGGCGTGGTTCCCGTGCAAAACGAATGAGGGATATAAAGTGCCGTCCTTAGCCAAGAGTCTGTTTGTTACTGTCCTCATTTCCGCGACAGCGCTTTCGCCGATAGCCGCCTCGGCGGAAACCATTCTCGGCGCGCTTTCCAAGGCCTACCAGAACAATTCCTCGCTGAATTCGGCCCGTGCCGGCGTGCGCGTCACCGATGAGGGCGTGGCGATCGCCAAGTCGGGCTATCGCCCGGTGATCACTGGTTCGGCTGATATCGATTACACCTCCAGGCACCTGAACGGCAGGAACGCGAGCCTGGCATTGACCACCGGCAGCTTCGGCGTTCGGATTGATCAGACGCTGTTCGACGGCTTCCAGACCAAGAACAGGGTCGCGTCGGCCGCTGCACAGGTGAGGGCCTCGGTCGAGGGCCTGCGCAACACCGAAGAGAACACGCTGTTCAACGCGGCGAGCGCCTATATGGACGTGATTCGCGACCGCCAGGTGGCGGTGCTGACCGAACAGAACCTGCAGTTTCTGACCGAGCAAGCGCGCGCGGCGCGCTCGCGCTTCGAGGTCGGCGAGGGCACGCGCACCGATGTGGCGCAGGCCGACGCGTCGCGTTCGGCCGCGGTGGCGCAGTTGAGTGCCGCCCGTGCGCAGGCTCTGGCCAGTGCGGCAACCTATCATCAGATCGTCGGCGACGAGCCGGGCAAGCTCAAGGCCGCGTCGCCGTTGGCGAAGCTGTTGCCGAGGAGTCTCGAGGCGGCGATCGGCATTGCATCGAACGAGCATCCGGCCATCCTGGCCGCCCTACATTCCGTCGATGCAGCCGGATTTGATGTAAAGACGCAGGAGGGTGCGTTGCTGCCGCAGTTGACTGCCAGTGCCGGCCTTTCCCATGTCTATCAAAATACCGTACCTGGCGCGGGGGATTCGGACGGCGATTCCAATGCCGCCACCGTCGGCGCGACGCTGACCGTTCCGATCTATTCGGGCGGCCGTACCTCCGCACTCGTTCGTCAGTCGAAGGAATCGCTCAGCCAGGCTCGCATCGAGGTGGATGTCAGCCGTGACTCGGTGCGCCAGGCCGTGACCTCGGCATGGACGCAATACATCGCAGCGCGTGAAAGCGTCGACGCTAATCGGCAGGTGATCGCGGCCGCACAGTTGGCGCTCAACGGCGTCATCGAGGAGCGCAATGTCGGACAGCGCACCACGCTCGACGTGTTGAATGCCCAGAACGCCGTCATCTCGGCAAAGATCGACCTCGCCAGCTCCGAGCGCGATGTGGTTGTAGCGAGCTACGCCATCCTGTCGGCCATGGGCCGCCTGTCGGCCGATCGCCTGGCGTTGAATGTGGTGAAGTACAAGCCTGAAGAGCACTACAGAGCCGTCAAGGACAAATGGATCGGGCTGCGTACGCCGGACGGTCGTTGATCGCGACTGAGCGGTTCAAATCCCGCCAAGATTGAAAGTATCGTAGCGCCGCGCTTCCCAAGGATGCGCGGCGTTTGTCTTTTGTAGCCTAAATTGTTGAAATCCGGCGTCTTCCGAGATTGGGGATTCTCGGATGGCGATCCGTCGGCTACGCTGTCGCCATGATTCGTATCCGGCTTTGCCGGACAGGAATCCAGGAACGGGTCACTGCAGCGCCACGCGTCCGATGGATGCGCAAAGGAGGCTGTAGAACTTTGATTTTGCGCCTGATCCTCTTCGAAAATCGAAGATCGATTTTCGGGATCATGCGCGGGGGCGGCGGATGTGACGATGGCGACGGCAAGCAGCGCACAGCGCGAACCTTCCATGGAAGAAATACTGGCTTCCATCAGGAGGATCATCGAAGACAGCGACACAGGCCGCAAGCTGCCGGGCGACGCGGATGAGTTGCGCCAGGACGTTGTGCCGGCCGCCGGACCTGTTTCGGATGTCGAGGCCTTCCGCAGCGAATTGCACAGCTCGACCGAAAGCAAGAAGCCGGTGACGCTGGCCGAGGTGCAGGCCCAACTGGCCGAGCCGGTGGTTGCGCGGCTGGAGCCGCGCTCCGAGCCGTCGCCAGTGAAGCCGGCCATTGCGGCAAATGCCACGACCGCCGCGCCACCCGCGCATGCTCCGATGACATTGGCGGAAGTAAGCGCCAGGATAGCCAGTGAGCCAGCTCCCGCCGTCAGGGCAGAAGTTGCAGTGCGGGCAAAGGCGGAAACCACCGACTCGATCGTCACGGATTGGCGCCGCGAAATCGCGGCCGTTGGCAATCAGGCAAAACCGGCTGACACAGTACGGCGGCCCGAGATCAGGCAGCCGGAGATCAGGCAGCCAGAGACTGAAAATCGGCAGGCAGCAATCGCGGAGGTCGAGGCTTTCGAAGACGATCTCGCTGCCGAGCCGGCTTTCGAGCCTCATCCTTCGCGCAGCGAGCACGCGCGCCCGGCCGATACAACTCCGGTTCGGCCGGCGATCGTTTCGGAACATACGGGACGGCAGGTCGCTGCGGCCTTCGGCGAGCTCTCCGACGCCTTTGCCAGCCGCAGCAAGAAGACCTTCGACGAGATGGCCGAGGAGATGCTGCGGCCGATGCTGCAGGACTGGCTGGACAACAACCTTCCGACGCTGGTCGAGCGCCTGGTACGCGAAGAAATCGAGCGCGTCGCGCGCGGCGCGCAGTAGGCATTACCACAGCCCGTTCCGGATTAAAGCGCCGCCTTCGGGCGGAGCTTTCGCTGCAGGCCAGCTTCCGGCCGATGTCGCGAACACGATCAGGTTACCGTCGGGATCGCTGACGATGAAGGTGCAGGCATGGCCTTCCCGTTGAAATGACCAGGGCCCCGCCTATTTGCGTTGAAGGACTGAGGCAGCCCTCGCGGTTGACTTGGCCAAAACCTTCCGATTTACACCGGGTCAGCAAAACTCCCGACCGCGCGGACCACTTTCCCATGCTTGAAAAGACCTACGACGCCAAGACCGTCGAGCCCAAGATCGCCAAAATCTGGGAAGAGGCGGACGCATTTCGCGCCGGCGCCGGCGCCGAGGAGGGGGCGGAGGCCTTCACCATCGTCATCCCGCCGCCCAACGTCACCGGCTCGCTGCATATGGGCCACGCACTCAACAACACGCTACAGGACATACTCGTGCGCTTCGAGCGCATGCGCGGCAAGAACGTGCTGTGGCAGCCCGGCATGGACCATGCCGGCATCGCCACGCAGATGGTGGTCGAACGCCAGCTGATGGAAAAGCAGATACATCGCCGCGATCTTACCCGCGAACAGTTCATCGACAAGGTCTGGGAGTGGAAGGCCGAGTCCGGCGGCGCCATTTTCAACCAGCTGAAGCGGCTCGGCGCCTCGGCGGACTGGTCGCGCGAACGTTTTACCATGGATGAAGGCCTGTCCAAGGCCGTGCTCGAAGTATTCGTCAGCCTCTACAAGGAAGGGCTGATCTACAAGGACAAGCGCCTTGTGAACTGGGACCCGAAGCTGTTGACGGCGATCTCCGACCTGGAGGTCGAGCCCCAGGAGATCAACGGCAATCTCTGGCACTTCCGCTATCCGATCGAAGGCGAGACTTTCGATCCGGAAAATTCGGCGACCTTCATTACCGTGGCGACGACACGGCCCGAGACGATGCTTGGCGATACGGCGGTCGCCGTGCACCCGGACGACGAGCGCTACCGGCATCTGGTCGGGAAAAATGTCGTGCTGCCGATCGTCGGCCGGAAAATCCCGGTTGTGGCTGACGAGTATTCCGACCCGGAAAAGGGTTCCGGCGCGGTCAAGATCACGCCGGCGCACGACTTCAACGATTTCGAGGTCGGCAAGCGCCACAAGCTGCCGGCGATCAACATCCTGACCATCGAGGCGGCAATAACGCTCAGGGATAATGAGGATTTTCTCGCCGGGCTCGACGTGACGCCGGAGCGTCAGGCTGTCTGGGACGAGCTCGACGGTCTCGACCGTTTCGTCGCGCGCAAGAAAATCGTCGAGCTGATGGAGACCGGCGGCTTCCTCGACAAGATCGAGCCGCACCGCCACGCCGTGCCGCATGGCGACCGCGGCGGCGTGCCGATCGAGCCGTTTCTGACCGAGCAGTGGTATGCAAACGCCGCCGAGCTCGCCAAGCCGGCGATCGCATCGGTGCGTGAAGGCCGTACCAACTTCGTGCCGAAGAACTGGGAAAAGACCTATTTTGACTGGATGGAGAACATTCAGCCCTGGTGTATTTCACGCCAGCTGTGGTGGGGTCATCAGATCCCGGCCTGGTACGGGCCGGACGGCCGCGTCTTCGTCGAGAAGACCGAGGAAGAGGCGCTGGGCGCCGCGATTGAATATTATCTGGCGCTGGAAGGCCCGTGGAAGGCCTGGGTCGAGGACAAGCTCGAGACCTTCAAGCCGGGCGAAATCCTGAGCCGCGACGAGGATGTGCTCGACACCTGGTTCTCGTCCGCACTGTGGCCGTTCTCGACACTGGGCTGGCCGGATCACACGCCGGAGCTGAAGACCTATTACCAGACCGACGTGCTGGTGACCGGTTTCGACATCATCTTCTTCTGGGTCGCCCGGATGATGATGATGGGCCTGCATTTCATGCACGAGGAGCCGTTCCACACCGTTTATGTGCATGCGCTGGTGCGCGACAAGAACGGGCAGAAGATGTCGAAGTCGAAAGGCAACGTCATCGATCCGCTCGACCTCATCGACGAGTTTGGCGCCGATGCACTGCGCTTCACGCTGACGGTGATGGCGGCGCAGGGGCGCGACGTGAAACTCGATCCGGCGCGCATCGCCGGCTACCGCAATTTCGGCACCAAGCTGTGGAACGCGACACGCTTTGCCGAGATGAACGAGGTCGCGCGCAATGACGATTTTTGGCTGAACGACGCCAAGTTGCCGGTCAACCGCTGGATCCTGACCGAATTGACCCGGGCGTCGCACGCGATCACCGAGGGCATCACCTCATACCGCTTCAACGAGGCGGCAGGGGCTGCCTACCGCTTCGTCTGGAACCTGTTTTGCGACTGGTATCTCGAACTGCTCAAGCCGGTGTTCATGGGCACTGACGAGGCGGCCAAAGCCGAAAGCCGCGCCTGCGTCGCCTTCGTGCTCGACGAGATCTACAAGCTGCTTCACCCCATGATGCCGTTCATGACGGAGGAGCTGTGGGCGCAGACGGCAGGTGAGGGCAGGACGCGCGCAACGCTGCTGTGCCACGCCGCCTGGCCGTCGCCCGACTTCGAGGACGCCGATGCAGCCGCCGACATCAACTGGCTGGTCGATCTGGTCTCCGGTATTCGCTCCGTGCGCTCTGAAATGAACGTGCCCCCGGCGGCGATCGCGCCGCTGGTGGTGGTCGGCGCCAGCGCCGAGACTCACCAGAGGCTGGAACGCCATGCGTCCGCCATCAAGCGGCTGGCGCGGGTCGGCGACATCTCGCAGCAGGACGCCGCACCCAAGGGCTCGGCCCAGATCGTGCTCAACGAGGCGACGATCTGCCTGCCGCTCGGCAGCCTGATCGATCTGTCCGCCGAGGCGGCGCGGCTGCAGAAGGAACTGGCCAAGGTGACCGAGGAAATCGCGCGGCTGCACAAGAAGCTGTCGAACGAACGGTTCGTCGCCAGCGCGCCGGAAGAGATCGTCGCGGCCGAGCGCGAAAAACTCGCAGAATACCGTGATCAGCAGGAGAAGCTTTCGGTGGCGTTGACCCGGGTGCGCGACGCCGGCTGAGCGCCGGATTCGCGATGCCTGGGAACGGCGTCAAGGCAGTCTTGTGCCCGAAAAACAGGCATTCCGTAACGTTAATGTTGACGTAAACGGAAAGTTTGCGCCCCATTGTTGCCTTAATGTAACAATGGGGCCTAATGCCGGTAAAACATCCGCGTTTTATACTGTTTAGAGCGGTTTTTCATGATTTTTTGCGCCGATTGCCGCTCAAATGGCCATTTTCCGGCATGCTTGCGCGGCGCGCCACTTTGTCCGAAATGCGTTCCGCAAGTGCGTACATGTACGCTGTTTCAATTCATTGTTGCACCGTTAACCCGAATTGGTTCTAGCTTGACGCACTGGAATTTCGGGGAGGACATCCATGAACAATTTGCGTTTGAAAACACTGCTGGGGGCGGGGTGTTTTTCGCTGGGTTTGATTGGTTCCGTACATGCCGGCGGTCTGGAGCGCGGCGGCTATGACATCGATCTGCTGTTCGATCCGGCGCAGGTCACAGGCGAGGTAACCGGTACCTATGTGATGCCGCAACGCGACCTGAAGAACGTGGTGGACGCGGATACAAGACTCATTGAGGGTGGCGGTGATCTTAACGCTCCGGGATACTCGACCAGTGCCCGCGATACCGAAAGCTATTGGGTACCGAGCGTCGGCTTCAAGGCTGGTGTAGGCCCCGTCGATTGCCTTATCGACTACGGCCAACCGATCGGTGCGTACAGCAATCCCGGCGCCAATTGGGCCGGCGCGAACGGCAATATCGTCACCAAAGTCAAGAGTGAAGCCGTAGGCGGAACCTGCTCGTACAAGATGGATCTCGGCAAAGGACAGTTTCGTTTCATCGGGGGCGTGTTCCACGAGGAGGTTTCAGGCTTCAAGGAGCAGTTGGTGTCGACAATTCCAGGGTTGCTTGGGGTTGGTACCGGCATAGGCCGTCTCGATCTCGAAGGTGATGGTTGGGGATGGCGCGCCGGCGTTGCCTATGAAATCCCTGATATCGCGCTGCGCGCCAGCTTGGTCTACAATTCGGCGGTCAAGCTCAACAATTTGGACGGAACACTTGATCTGACCGAGGTTCCCCTTCCCGGCAACCCGCTTTTGGGCAAGGTAACGGACGTCTCCGGATCTTCTCAGGTGCCCGACTCTTTGGAACTGAAACTGCAGTCCGGCATCGCGCCAGGATGGCTGGCTTTTGGATCCGTCAAGTGGGTCAACTGGAGCGTCCTGCAGAGCATTCCGTTTTGCCCGGTGGGCTCTCCAGAGTGCTCGACTACCAGCGATTACCGGGCCACGTCGCTTGATCTGCTCTATCGTGATGGCTGGACGGTTTCCGGCGGCATTGGCCACAAGTTCAATGACCAGTGGAGCGGCGCCGCGGGTCTGACCTGGGATCGTGGAACCAGCACGGGCCTCAGCGCCCAGACCGATACATGGACGGTCAGCGGTGGTGTATCCTACACCCCGACCGCGAACGTCGAGCTTCGTCTTGGCGGCGCGTTGGGTGTGCTCACAAGCGGATCGATCCATCCCGTCGTAGGCAAGGATGGCGTCACATATGGTACGGACTACACCGCTGATTTCGGCAACGATCTGGTTTCAGCCGTTTCGACTTCGTTCAAGGTGAAGTGGTAAGCTTTTCAAATTAAAAGAGAAAAGGCCGGGCAGTGCCCGGCCTTTTTCAGTTTGCGGCACAGCGTCGAGCCGTGCCGTCAAGCGCCGGCGTTCAAAATCCGCCGCACCTATGTCGCCTCCGTAATTGTGACGTTTTGGCAACAGTTCCGGACCAACCCCCGCGCTACGGTCCCGCTCGACCAAATTGCCCATTTCCCGCCATAAACCCGGCGCACCTCGAATTTGTCTCGGGACACGCGCCAGAAGGCTCGGCGATGGGGCAGGCCGCACCGCCCGCGGCAAGGAAGAGAATGGACGCCAAAGTCATCTCCAAGGCCAAGCTCCCTAGCCGCCATGTGACCGTCGGTCCGGCGCGTGCGCCGCACCGTTCGTATCTCTATGCCATGGGCCTGTCTGCGGCCGAGATCGCGCAGCCGCTGGTCGGCGTTGCCTCCTGCTGGAACGAGGCGGCGCCTTGCAACATCTCGCTGATGCGCCAGGCGCAGGTGGTCAAGAAAGGTGTGGCGGCCGCAAACGGCACGCCGCGCGAATTCTGCACCATCACCGTCACCGACGGCATCGCCATGGGGCACCAGGGCATGAAGTCGTCGCTGGTGTCGCGCGATGTCATTGCCGATTCGGTTGAACTCACCATGCGGGGCCATTGCTACGACGCGCTGGTCGGCCTTGCCGGCTGCGACAAGTCGCTGCCCGGCATGATGATGGCCATGGTGCGGCTCAACGTGCCGTCGATCTTCATCTATGGCGGCTCGATCCTGCCGGGCTCCTATCGCGGCCGCCAGATCACTGTGCAGGACGTGTTCGAAGCAGTCGGCCAGCATTCGGTCGGCACGGTCAGCGATGCCGAACTGCTCGAGATCGAGCAGGCGGCGTGTCCGTCCGCCGGCTCCTGCGGGGCCCAGTTCACAGCCAACACTATGGCCACCGTCGCCGAGGCGATCGGCCTGGCGCTGCCGTACTCCTGCGGCGCGCCGGCGCCTTACGAGATGCGCGACCGCTTCAATTTCGCCTCCGGCGAAAAGATCATGGAGCTGATCGCCAAGAACATCCGGCCGCGCGACGTCGTCACGCTGAAGGCGCTGGAGAATGCGGCGACCGTGGTTTCGGCCACCGGCGGCTCGACCAATGCGGCTTTGCACCTGCCGGCGATCGCGCATGAGGCAGGCATCAAGTTCGACCTGTTCGACGTTGCCGCGATTTTCGAGAAGACGCCCTACATCGCCGACCTCAAGCCGGGCGGCAAATATGTCGCCAAGGACATGTTCGAGGCCGGCGGCATTCCGCTGTTGATGAAGACGCTGCTCGACCACGGCTATCTCCATGGCGACTGCATGACCGTGACTGGCCGTACTTTGGCCGAAAACATGGAGCATGTTGCCTGGAATGATAGCCAGGATGTGGTCCGTCCCGCCAACCGACCAATCACCCAAACCGGCGGTGTCGTGGGCTTGAAGGGCAACCTTGCCCCCGAAGGCGCGATCGTGAAGGTCGCGGGCATGACGGAGCTGAAATTCTCAGGTCCGGCACGGTGTTTCGATTCGGAAGAGGAATGTTTCGAGGCGGTCACGCACCGCAACTACCGGGAAGGCGAGGTTCTCGTCATCCGTTACGAAGGTCCGCGCGGCGGCCCGGGCATGCGCGAGATGCTGTCGACGACGGCGGCGCTCTACGGCCAGGGCATGGGCGGCAAGGTCGCTCTCATCACCGACGGTCGTTTCTCGGGCGCAACGCGCGGTTTCTGCATCGGCCATGTCGGGCCCGAAGCTGCCGTGGGCGGCCCGATCGGGCTCTTGAAAGACGGCGATGTGATTTCGATCGATGCAACCAAAGGCACGATCGAGGTCGATTTGTCCGAGGCCGAACTGGCAACGCGGGCGAAGGCCTGGAAGGCGCGCACGACCGACTATCAGTCGGGCGCGATCTGGAAATACGCACAGACGGTAGGGCCTGCCCGCGACGGCGCGGTCACCCATCCGGGCGGTGCCAAAGAAACACATTGCTATGCGGATATCTGAGTTGTTGAGGTCGTCTGTCCTTCCGGCACTGGTCGCTGTTGCGATCTTTGGCGCCGTGGGCCAGGCCATGGCCTTCGACGACAAGGTGTTCGACGACAAGACCGGCGTGAAGCCGCAATCGAGCCCGTGGGCCGTGTTCCAGTTCGGCTTCTCCGCTTACAAGAGCGGCCACAAGGAACAGGCGGTCGAGGCCTATAAATACGCCGCCGAAAACGGCCAGATCGGCGCCACCTGGAAGCTCGCCCGCATGTATGCCGAAGGCGACGGCGTGACGCGCGACGACTATGCGGCCTTCAAATTCTTCTCCGAGATCGTCGATCAGGATGTCGAGCCTGGATCGCCGGAGGAAAGCTATGTCTCCGACGCGCTGGTGGCGCTGGGCGACTATCTCCGGACAGGTATCCCCGGCAGCCCGGTCGAGGAAAACGAGGTCGCGGCGCAGGAATATTACATGCGCGCGGCCGCCAATTACCGCAACCCGAACGCCCAGTTCGAGATGGGCCAGATGTTTTTGAAGGGCGAGGGCGGCGTCAAGGCCAGCGTCAAGCAGGCCGGCCGCTGGTTCCAACTCGCCGCCGAAAAAGGCCATGCCGGCGCCCAGGCGACGCTTGGCAATCTTCTGTTCCAGAGCGGCAAGATCGTGCGCGGTCTGGCCATGATGACCGCCGCGCTCGAACGCGCCTCGCCGAGCGACCAGCCGTGGATCCGCGGCATGCAGGAAGAGGCATTTGCCGCCGCCGGCGAAGCCGACCGCCGCACGGCGATTTCGCTTGCCGACGATCTTCTCACCAAGGGTGGTGACGACCAGTGAAATTGCCAATCTCCCCCCTTGTGGGGGAGATGCCCGGCAGGGCAGAGGGGGGCGCTGTCCCGCTGGCATTTCAGTTGACTAAAGTTTGCCCGGGTTGGACTGAGAGGGTGAGCTTGTTTGACCGAAAGGTCGCCTTTCTTCGCGCCCCCCTCTGGCCTGCCGGCCATCTCCCCCTCAAGGGGGGAGATTAGCTCACATCCATCAGTTCTCGGTGAGTTCCGCCGGCACCGCTCTGTACACCGGCATCGAGATCGGCGTGACGTGCAGATGCGGCTTCATCGTGCTGTCGGGGCAACTGTCGCCGATCTTGGTCCATGAGGTGTTGTTGAGCACCAGGTCGCAGCGGGCCATATGGCTCTTGTCTGAAACCGTCAGGCAGGTGACCTGGCCGACCTGGTAGGACTTGCCATTGGCCAGGCACTGCTGGTCGGCAAGTGCCGCTGCAGGGGAGGCCATGGCAAATGCCAGGCCGATCGGACAAAGGAGGAATCGTAGTGCCATGGAACCCCAGCCGCCATGCTGATCTCTGACTGAATGGCGCGATTGTGGCGACATCAGGGTTTCGGCTGATATGAAGCCGGCAGCAGCGCCAGATCGATCGCCACCGGCACGTGGTCGGAAGGCTTTTCCCAGGCGCGCACATGCTTTTCGATCGAGGCCGAGGAAAAGCGGTTGGCCGCTTCGGGCGACAACAGCAGATGGTCGATGCGGATGCCGTTGTTCTTCTGCCAGGCGCCGGCCTGGTAATCCCAGAAGGTGTAGACGTCGGCCGCATCGGTGACGGCGCGCACCGCCTCGGTAAAGCCGAGATTCTTCAGTCGCCGGAAGGCCTGCCGGGTCTGCGGCTGGAACAGCGCATCGCCAAGCCAGTTCTCGGGGAAGCGCGCATCGACCGGCTCGGGGATGACATTGTAGTCGCCGGCCAGCACCAGCGCCTCCTCCAGAAGCAGCCGCTGCTCCGCCCAGCGATGCAGCCGCTCCATCCAGGCCAGCTTGTAAGGAAATTTCTTCTCGTCATCGATGGGATTGCCGTTGGGCAGATAGAGCGAGGCGACGCGCAGCGCGCCCTGGTCGGTCGAGAACACGCCCTCGATGAAGCGCGCCTGCTCGTCGGCGTCATCACCGGGCAGGCCTCTGATAACCTCGTCGAACGGAAGTTTCGACAGTAGGGCGACGCCGTTAAAGCCCTTCTGGCCATGGGTTTCCACGTTGTAGCCAAGCGCCTCGATCTCGGCGCGCGGGAACTGCTCGTCGACCGACTTGATCTCCTGCAGGCAGACGATGTCGGGCTGGCTTTCGCTCAGCCAGTGGGTGAGGTTGCCGATGCGGGCGCGAATGCCGTTTATGTTCCAGGTAACGATTTTCATGGGCGGCCTCAGGGATGTTCGGGCGAAAGACGTTCGACAAGCCCGATCGTATTGCCTGCCGGGTCCTTTAGAAAGGCCATCCACTCGCTTTCCCCCGCCGTTCCGAACGTGCCTTCGCTATCGTTGTGGACGAGCGCCGGCGGTGCGGTGAAGGGGATGCCGGACGCTTTCGCCTCGGCGTGGAAGGCTTCGAGCCCGGCTATATCGAGATAGACGGTGCCGGCCGGAACGCCATCGGTGAACAGCAACCTGATATCACCGGCCATGATGAAGGCGATGCCCGGCGGATCGTAGCGGGCGTGAACGTTGAGGCCGAGCACATCGCGCCAGAAGGCCAGCGTCACGTCGAGATCGCGCCCGGCCGACAGTGCGACCTGACGGACCGGGCCGACGCCGGACATCTGCCTAGATGGAGAAACTGGTGCCGCAGCCGCAGGAGGCGACAGCATTGGGGTTGCGGATCTGGAACGATTGGCCCATCAGATCGTCGACGAAGTCGATCACCGAGCCGCCCATATAGACCAGCGACAAATCGTCGATCAGCACGGTGGCGCCGTCCTTTTCGATGGCGACGTCGTCGTCGTTGCGCGTATCGACCAGGTCGAACTTGTAGGAAAAGCCGGAGCAGCCGCCGCCCTCTACGGAGACGCGCAGCGCCGTCTTGCCGGCCTCGCCAGAGACGATTTTCGCGATCCGCCTGGCGGCGGACTCGGTCATCTCGACTTTCATGGCAGTCTTGGCATCAGCGCCCATGGGCGTCACCTTGCTTTCGGTTTCACATGATAGGTATGAAGCGGGAAGGGGCAAGTCAACTGCGGCGGCATCAGCCATGACAAATGAGCTTGGCGACATTGGGTTCGGCTATCGGCCGCGCGCGGCCTATGCCAGCGACCCAGCCAGGTCGCGCGGGCGGCTCTATGACGAGGTCGAGAGCCCGACTCGCACGCCATTCCAGCGCGACCGCGACCGTATCATTCATTCGACTGCCTTCCGCCGCCTGAAGCACAAGACGCAGGTGTTCGTCGCCCATGAAGGCGACCACTATCGCACCCGGCTGACGCATTCGATCGAGGTCGCGCAGATTGCGCGGGCTCTGGCGCGAGCGCTGCGCGGCGACGAGGATCTGGCCGAGGCGGTCGCCTTGGTGCACGATTTCGGTCACACGCCGTTCGGCCATACCGGCGAGGACGCGCTGAACGAGCGGATGGCCCAATGGGGCGGCTTCGACCACAATGCGCAGTCGCTGCGCGTGGTGACGCGGCTGGAGCGGCGCTATGCCGAGTTCGACGGGCTGAACCTGACCTGGGAAACGCTGGAAGGCCTGGTGAAGCACAATGGCCCGCTGACCGACGCCAAGGGAAAAGGGCTCAAAGGCCCGGTGCCGCAGGCGATCCGCGACTATTCCGAGTTGCACGACCTCGAACTCGACCATTTCGCCGGCATCGAGGCGCAATGTGCTGCGATCGCCGACGATATCGCCTACAACACCCATGACATCGACGACGGCCTGCGCTCCGGCTTCCTGACCTTGGACATGCTGGAAACGGTGGCGCTGCCGGGATCGATCCTGGCAAGCGTGCGCGCGCGCTATCCGGGCCTGGACGATGTGCGCACCGGCCATGAGCTGATGCGCCGGCAGATCACGATGATGGTCGAGGACGTCATTGTTTCCACCACCGCCAATCTGGAGCGCATCAAGCCTGACAGCGCCGAAGCGGTGCGGGCGGCGGGCGAGACGATGGTGACCTTTTCCGCAGACATGGCGGCGACCGAGAAGGATTTGAAGACCTTTCTTTACAAGCATCTCTACCGGCATGACGAGGTGATGCGCGTTCGCATTGAGGCCGAGCAGATCGTGCGCGACCTGTTCGATGTCTATTTCGCCGATCCGCGCGCCATGCCGGACGGCTGGCGGGAGGGGCTCGACCGGGCGGAGGACCGCATCAAGGCGCGCAGCGTCGCCGATTTCCTGGCGGGGATGACGGATACCTACGCCTTGAAGGAACACCGCCGTCTGTTTGACCATACGCCCGATTTAAGCTAGGGCGGGCGCGATTTGCCGGCCAATGAGCCGGTTCCCCTGCACAGTCCGCCAGAGCAAGACCCATGAACATCTTCGCCGATTTCAGCGCGCGAATCACAAAAGCCGTCGAAGCGCTTGATTTGAAAGACAGTAATGGCGTTTCGCCCGACCTGTCGCGCATCGCCGTCGAGCCGCCGCGCGACGCCAGCCATGGCGATCTCGCCACCAATGCGGCGATGGTACTGGCCAAGCCGACAGGGCACAACCCGCGGGCGCTGGCCGAGCGGCTGGTGGAAGTGCTGCGCAGCGACGCCGATGTTGCCGAAGCCGACGTCGCCGGTCCCGGCTTCGTCAATCTCCGGCTCAAGGACGGTTTCTGGCAGGCGCATCTGACTGCGCTGCTGGGCGAGGGCCAAAACTATGGTCGCTCGACCGTCGGAAGCGGCAAGAAGACCAATGTCGAATATGTCTCGGCCAATCCGACCGGGCCGATGCATGTCGGCCATTGCCGGGGCGCGGTTGTCGGCGACACGCTCGCCAATCTGATGGCCTTCGCCGGCTATGACGTCACCAAGGAATACATCATCAACGACGCCGGCGCGCAGATCGACGTGCTCGGGCGTTCGGCCTTCCTGCGCTACCGCGAAGCGCTGGGCGACGACATTGGCGAGATACCGGCCGGTCTCTATCCCGGCGACTATCTTATGCCGGTCGGTCAGGCGCTGGCTGCCGAATTTGGCCGCAAGCTCTTGCAGATGCCCGACGATCAGTCGCTGGCAATCGTCAAGGACCGCACGATCGACGCCATGATGGTGATGATCCGCGAGGATCTGGCGTTGCTCAATGTGCATCACGACGTTTTCTTCTCCGAGCGCACGCTGCATGCCGACAATGCCAAAAAAATCCGCTCGGCGATCAACGATCTGACGCTGAAGGGCCATATCTACAAGGGCAAGCTGCCGCCGCCCAAGGGCGAGAAGCCGGACGACTGGGAAGACCGCGAGCAGACGCTGTTCCGCTCGACGGCGGTCGGCGACGACATGGACAGGGCGCTGGTCAAGTCCGACGGCTCGTTCACCTATTTCGCCGCCGACGTCGCCTATCTCAAGGACAAGGTCGACCGCGGTTTCGTCGGCCTGATCTATGTGCTGGGCGCCGACCATGGCGGCTACGTCAAGCGGCTGGAAGCGCTGGCGCGGGCGATTGCAGGCGATGATCTGAAGCTGCAACTCACGGTGCTCCTGTGCAATCTGGTGAAGCTGTTTCGCGATGGCGAACCGGTTCGGATGTCGAAGCGGTCGGGCGACTTCGTGACCTTGCGCGAAGCGGTGGAGGAGGTGGGCCGCGATGCGATCCGCTTCATGATGCTCTACCGCAAGAGCGACGCGCCGCTCGACTTCGATTTCGCCAAGGTCACCGAACAGTCCAAGGACAATCCCGTGTTCTACGTGCAGTACGCTTCGGCGCGCTGTCATTCGGTGTTCCGGCAGGCGAGCGAGCAACTGGGCGAGGCCAATTTCGACCGCAACAGCCTGGCCGCGGCCTCGGCGTCGCTCACCGATGAGGGCGAGATCGGCCTGATCCGGAAGCTGGCTGAATATCCCCGGCTGGTCGAATCTGCGGCCCTTGCGCTGGAGCCGCACCGGCTGGCATTCTACCTCTACGATCTGGCTTCCAGCTTCCATGGACACTGGAATCGGGGCACCGAGAATGCCGACTTACGTTTTGTTAAGGTTAACGACCGACAATTGACTCATGCCAGACTAGGGCTGGTGCAGGCTGTTTCGGATGTTTTGACCTCCGGCCTGACGCTGATTGGGGCTGATGCGCCCACTGAGATGCGTTAGGTTTAACTAAAACACCTGTCACCATTTGCCCACATTGCGCTGGTAAGGGCCAACCCTACGCGACGTCCATGGCGTCCGAATGAGTGCGAGTTCGGGAACAATAATGGCAGACAGAACCCAGCTGAGAGTAGCCGACAACAACGACATCGCCGAAGATGATCCGTTCGCTGAACTGACCAGGATCATGGGTTTCGATCCGCGCCAGCCGGTCAAGCCGCAGGCGCCAGCCGTCGAGACGGCTGCGGACGAGGGCGATTTCGACATCGACCTCGAGAAGGAGTTGATGGGCGAATTCGGCGATGAAGTCGGTTCCATGGAGGCCAGCCAGCCAGCTCCCGAGGTTCACCAGCCTGCCGCTGAGCCCTACGAACCTGCTGCCGAGATTCGCGAGCCGGCTTTCGAAACCACCGATGCCGCGATGGACGATGCGCTGGCTGCTTCGCTGGAATATGATTTCGTCTTCGACGATGCCGCCGATCTGGATTTCGGCGCTGCCCCGCAGGCTGCGGCTGCTCGCGTTGAACCCTCGGTTGCCGAACCTTGGTTTGCCGAGCCCGCATTCGACGAAGCTGCATTCGATGACGATTTCGACAATGCCGTGGCCAGTTCACTGGAAAACGTATCGCCGCTCGAAGACGACCTGCCGATGGATGACGAGCTTGCCGCTTCGCTCGAGCAGGGGTTGCTGCTCGATGACGATGCGACCGTCGCCCATGCCGCAGATGTCGCGCAGGTTGCTGCTGCGCCTGCCGACGATCTCGCGTTCGACGATGATTTCGACAATGCCGTCTCGATGTCGCTGGAAGACGAGCTGACGCTGGACGGTCCTGCGCCGGCGCAGGACCAGTATGCCGCGCCAGTAGCCGAGGCGCCGATCCATACCTTCGACGCCGTCGGCTCCGCCGACCACGCTGTTGCCGACGAGGATTTTGCGGGTCATTTCGATGACGCGATGGCCGATGTCGACATGGACTTTGCGGCCCAGGATTTTGCAGCCCAGGATTTTGCAGCCCAGGATTTTGCGGCCGAGCATTTCGAGCCTCAGGCTTTCGAGGCTCAGCCTGTTGAGGCCGAGGATCCGGAAGAGCGCGATCTGGATGTCAGCGATCTGCAGGCCAGCGCGCCGGTTGAGATGGATGCGCCGGAAGTGGACGAGACGCCGGCCTGGACCGTGGAGGCCAGCCCCTCTCATGAGACTGCGCACGAAGCATTCGACGATTTCGATCTGAGCATCGATGATGCGCTTGCCGATCACGAGCCGGTGGCCGAGACCGCACCCGCTCCGGTTCAGCCAACTCCGGTCGCACCAACCTATGTGGCGCCTACCAATATGGCGACCCCGGCCGCTCCGGTCGCTGACGAACGGACGTTGGAAGATGAACTCAACGCGCTGCTTGGCGCCATGACCACACCACGCCCGGCGCCAGTCGCCCCGATTCCGGTGGTCACCGAGCCCACCAGGGCTGCCGCCATCGAGCCCACCAGGACTTATGAGCCGGTTGCCCCGGTGCAGCGGTCCGTCGCGACGCCGGTCGCTCCGGTCGATAATCTCGACTGGGACCTGGACGAACACGCGCCGGCTCCTCAGGAGGCCCAGGCGGACGATGCCGATTTCGACGATCTGCTTGCCGGCGAACTTGAAGGCCATGTGCCCGAGATCGAGTTCGATGATCACGCCTTCGACGCGGCGCTGGCCAAGGGCATCGATCTCGGTCATGACGATACGGCAGCACCGGTCGCTGGCGATTGGCGCTCGACGCCGCCGGAGCCGGCGCGTTCGTGGAGCCGCGTGACTCCCACCCCGGCCCAGCCTTCCTTTGCAGCGCAGCCGCAACCTTCTTTTGCAGCGCAGCCGCAAGCTTCTTTTGCAGAAAAGCCGTCCATGCCGCCGGCGGCAGCGCCAAGCTATCGCGACCAGCCGGTTGCCGCTGCTGCCTATGTGGCGCCGACGCCATCGCGCCAGGCGCCGCCTCAGGCCTATGACGAGATGCCGGATGTCGAGACGGTCGATGTGCCGGAGCGTGTGGTGGCGATTGCCGACGACCTCGACATTCCAGAACTCAGCTTCGAGCAAGACGAGCCGGCCGCCTATGACGACATCGACGCCGAATTCGCCGGCATGCTCAACGACATGAACGCGGTGGAAGTGGCGCCGCCCACTGCCGCACGCAGTGCCGGCTATGATGACAATTCCTACAGTTCCAGCTTCAGTTCGGGCCACGAGCTCGACCAGCGCGCCTATGCGGCGCGGCCAGCCGAAGTGCTTGCAGCCACGCAAGCTCACCACGCCGATGCCGCCGGCGGCTTCGACATGGACGATCTGCCCGGCAGCCAGCCGGTTTCGCAGGCCGACGATTTCGCGGTCGACGAACTCGACTACGATCCGGATCTGGACGAGGCAATGGCGGTGCCGGGCCTCGCCAAGCAGGAAGCCGCACGGCCGCGCAGGAGCGGGCTGCTGGTCGCGGGGGTCGTTGCTGCGGTTGCGATTGCCGGCGGCCTTGGCGCCTTCGCCTTGTCGTTCGGCGGCAAGGGCGGCAGCGATGCGCCGGTCATTGTCAAAGCCGACAACAGGCCGATCAAGGTCAAGCCCGAAAATCCGGGCGGCGCCGTGGTGCCGAACCAGGACAACAAGGTTTATGATGCGGTCGCCAAGGGCACCAAGCCGGCCGAGCCGGTTCAGGAGAAGCTGGTCACCAACACCGAAGAGCCGGTCGATGTGAAGGCGCAGGAGCCTGAAAGCCGCGTCGTCGATCTGTCGCCCGACGACACTGCCCCAGGCCCCGACGCTGCCGGCAACCCCGAAGCTGCCGTCAACCCCGACGCTGCCGGCAACCCCGACGCGGCTGTCGCGCCGGCGCCAAAATCCGAGGACCGCATTGCGCAGGTGCTGCAGGAAGCCGAGAAGAACCCCGATACGGTCGCCGTTGCCCCGCGCAAGGTGCGGACCATGGTGGTCAAGCCCGACGGCTCGTTGGTGGCACGCGAGGACTCGACGCCGGCCGCGCCGCAGGTTGCGGCGACTGAGCCGCTTGACCCGGCGCCGCAGCACGTCGCCCCTTCGGCCGATGCCGAGCAGACCGGCACCGTGGCGCCTGCCGATCAGGCAAATAGCGACCAGGCAAGTGCCGAGACCGCCAAGCCGGTCAAGCCGGTGAAGCCGGCGGCTGCGCCGAAGGCTGAGACCCAGTCCGCCAACACGCCGCAGACGGTTGCCGTGGCGCCGCAGCGCCCGTCCGACCAGCCGGTCGACGTGGTCGGCGAGGTCAAGCCCGACCAGGTTGCCTCCATCCCGGCGACGGCTTCGACATCGGGCGGTTCGTGGTCGATGCAGATCGCTTCGCAGCCGACGGTCGAAAGCGCCCAGGCCAACTACGCCGACCTGCAGCGCCGCTATGGAAATGTGCTCGCCGGTCGCACCGCCAACATCGTCAAGGCGGAGATCGCCGGCAAGGGCACCTTCTACCGTGTCCGGGTGCCTGCGCAATCGCGCAACGATGCGATCAATCTGTGCACCAGCTACAAGGCTGCCGGCGGCAACTGCTTCGTGTCGCGGTAAGGCCGGATCCAACTATCAGAGCCGGCGCGTTCCCAAGGATCGCGCCGGCTTTTTCATGTGGATGGGCGAGAGGTTGAGGCGCTTGCCGTCCGGGGAGATTCCCTTTGGCGGCGCGAAGCCCTAAACTGGTGGAATGACCGAATCAAAATCCATGATCCTCGGCTGTGCCGGGAAATCGCTGACCCGCGAAGAAATCCGTTTCTATCGCAATGAATGCCCGTGGGGCTTCATCCTGTTTGCGCGCAATATCGGCGAAACGGAGCAGATCCGCGATCTGGTCGCCGAAATGCGCGACTGTATCGGGCGCCCCGATGCGCTGGTGTTCATCGATCAGGAAGGTGGCCGGGTGCAGCGCCTGCGGCCGCCGCTGGCGCCGAACTATCCCGCCGGCGGTGCGCTCGGCGCATTGTGGCGCAAGGACCATGATGCCGGCACCCGGGCTGCCTGGCTGATGGCACGGCTGCACGCCTTCGACCTGTTGCGCTACGGTATCTCTGCCGATTGCCTGCCGGTGCTGGACGTGCCGATCGAGGGCGCCAGCGACGTCATCGGCGCGCGCGCCTATGGCAAGGAACCGCGCCCGGTCATCGAACTTGGCCGCGCCGCCGCGGAAGGGCTGATGTCGGGCGGCGTGTTGCCGGTCATGAAGCATATTCCGGGCCATGGACGCGCCTTCGCCGACACGCATTTCGAGCTGCCTGTGGTCGACGCCTCGCTGAGCGACCTGCAGCGGCATGATTTCGCCCCTTTCCGCGAGCTTAGCCATCTGCCGATGGCGATGACGGCGCATGTCGTCTACAGCGCCATCGATCCGAACAACCCAGCGACCACCTCAGGCAAGGTCATCGACGAGATCATCCGCCGCGAGATCGGCTTCGACGGGCTGTTGATGAGCGACGACACCTCGATGAAGGCACTTTCTGGGGATTTCCCGACAAAGGCGGCCTCGATCCTTGCGGCGGGCTGCGATCTGGTCCTTCACTGCAATGGCGTTTTCGAGGAGATGGCAGGCATCGCATCGCGAACCACGGGACTTGAAGGGACGTCGCTGGAGCGCGCCAACCGGGCGCTGACCTATATAAGGGATCGCGACCGGGCCGACGAAACCGAGATACGCGCCGAGTTTGCCACCTATTTCGATGCGGTGGCCTAGAGACGGATGATTTCAGGTCTGTTCGACCTGAAATCTGAATCCGTCTCTAAATTAGATAGAGAGAGCATGATGTCGTCCGAAAACCGCTTCACACTTTTCGGCATCATGCTCTAACCAGAGGTAAAGGAACAAGTGGCGGAGACATTGGACAGCAAGGCTGCGAAGGCCGCACCGATGGACCGTCTGTGGGCCGAGAACGACAATTCACGGGTCACCGGCGACCCGTCGCTTGTCGTCGACGTCGCCGGGTTCGAAGGTCCGCTCGATCTCTTGCTGCATCTCGCCCGCAACCAAAAGGTCGATCTGTCGCGGATTTCCATCTTGGCGCTGGTCGAGCAGTATCTGACCTTCGTCGAGACGGCGAGGGCGCTAAGGCTTGAGCTTGCCGCCGACTACCTGGTGATGGCGGCGTGGCTGGCCTTCCTCAAGTCGAAGCTCCTCATCCCCAAGCAGCCCGGCGAGGAAGGCGAAAGCGGCGAGGAACTGGCCGCGGTGCTGCAGTTCCGGCTGAAGCGTCTGGAGGCCATGCGCGACGCCTCGGCAAGGCTGGTCAACCGCAACCGGCTCGGCCGCGACGTGTTTGCACGCGGCATGCCTGAAATGGTCATCGTCGAGAAGCGTAACGCCTATTCGGCCTCGCTCTACGATTTGCTCACCGCCTATGCGCAGCAGCGCCAGAAACAGGCGATCACCAATGTGACGATTGCCCGGCGTGGCGTGTGGTCGCTCAAGGATGCGCGCGATATCCTGACCCGGCTCATCGGCTCGCTGCGCGACTGGACGGCGCTGGACAGCTATCTGATCAATTACCTGACCAGCCCGGACGAACGGCGTACCGCGATTGCCAGCTCGTTTGCGGCGTCGCTGGAACTGGTGCGCGAAGGCAGCATCGAGATGCGGCAGGACCAGGTATTCGCGCCGCTCTATCTGCGCGGCCGCGCGCAGCCAATCAAGGCAGTCGAGGTGGCATCATGAGCGAACGCGCCAACGCTTCGGTCATTCCGTTCAAGGTCGAAGAAGAGACCGAGGAGGGCATTATCGCCCAGGACCCGACTGATACCCTGCTTCTGAATCCTGGCGAACGGCTGCATATGGCCGAAGCCATACGCATGGCCGAGGCGATCGTGTTCGCCAGCGCCGAGCCGGTCAGCGAAAAGCAGCTCGCAGCCAGATTGCCCGATGGCATCAGCATTGCCGCTGCCATGGCTGAGCTGCAGCAGATCTATGCGCGGCGCGGCGTCAATCTGGTTCGGGTCGGCGATGCCTGGGCGTTCCGTACCGCCGGCGATCTCGCCTTCCTGATGAGCCGCGACACGGTGCAGCAGCGCAAGCTGTCGCGCGCGGCGCTCGAAGTGCTGGCGATCATCGCCTACCACCAGCCGGTGACGCGCGCCGAGATCGAGGACATCAGAGGCGTCGAGACCTCGAAGGGCACGCTGGATACGCTGCTCGAGACGGAATGGGTGCGCATGCGCGGCCGCCGCCGTACGCCCGGCCGTCCCGTCACCTACGGCACGACAGACACTTTCCTCGACCATTTCGCGTTGGAGGAGATCCGCGATCTTCCCGGCATGGACGAACTGAAGGGGGCAGGGCTGCTCTCCGGCCGCATGCCGTCGAATTTCGCCATCCCGTTGCCGCCGGCCGATCCGGACGCGCTGACCGAGGACGAGGATGCGTTGACCGACATCGATCTCGAGGAACTCGGCCTGCTGACGCCGCGCGTCACGGAAGATTGACCGCAAGCCGCTATCAAAAAGCTGCATTGCTGCGGTAGATGCGCCGATTGGTAGCGGGCAGCTTTGCCGAAAATGCGTGACATAAGCCGCGCCTTCATAAACTTTGTCGCTGTTGTGTTTGAATCCCAACGCGAAAACGCATAGATCATCGCCAGGGAAAACATTCGAGAGAGAGTTACAATGGGTTCATTTTCGATTTGGCACTGGATGATCGTGCTGGTGATCGTGCTGCTGGTGTTCGGCCGCGGCAAGATACCCGAGCTGATGGGCGACATGGCCAAGGGCATCAAGAGCTTCAAGAAGGGCATGGCCGACGACGATACCGCCGAAGACAAGCGCACCGTCGAGCACCGCCCGGACGAGACCGTTTCGGCAGTGAAGGAAAAGGCCAGCAAGAGCTGAGCCGAAGGTTGTTGCTTTTGTGCAAGTCGTTGTCCCAAAACCGCTTCGCACTTTTGGGCGACAAGCACTAGTCGGAACTGATTGCCATGTTTGAAGTCGGCTGGACCGAAATGCTGGTGATCGCGATCGTCATGATCGTGGTCGTCGGACCCAAGGATTTGCCCAATATGCTGCGCACCTTCGGCCGCACGACGGCGAAGCTGCGTGCCATGGCCTCCGACTTCCAGAAGCAGTTCAACGAGGCGTTGAAGGAAGCCGAGCTCGACGACGTCAAGAAGTCTGTCGATACGCTGCGCGGCCTCAATCCGGCGGCCGAAATCCGCAAGCAGCTCAATCCGTTCGAACAGGCGGCAGCCGAGGTTCGCTCCGGCGTCGATGCGGTGATGAAGCCGAAGCCCGCCGTCGACCCCTCAACGCCCGCGGCAGAAACACCACAGCCGGCCGAGCCGCTCAAGAACGGCGCGACGGTGATGCCGGGTCTCAACGGACCGGAAACAGCGCCGGCGGCGCCGATCCTTCCGGCGATGACCGATCAGGCGGTGGTGACACCGGCTGCAGCAACAGCAGCGCCACGAAACGCGCGCGCCAAGAAGGCCGCGGCATCAAAGGCCCCGGCAACCAAAACAGCGGCAGCCAAGGCAGCACCGGCAAAGCCGGCGCCTGCGGCGAAGGTTGCGGCCAAGCCGTCGGCGGCGCCCGCCAAGGCTGCACCTGGACAAGCCGCCACCAAGCCCGCTGCTGCACCGAAGGCAGTCACAAAGGCTGAGCCGAAGCCTGCGCCGGCCAAGAATCCCGCGCCCAAGAAGACGGCGGGGGCCGCCAAGTGAGCATTACGGACAGCGAAAAGGACGAGATCGAGAAGTCGTCGGCTCCGCTGATGGAGCATCTGATCGAACTGCGCCGCCGGCTGATCTGGTCGATCGGCGGTTTCTTCGTCGCCTTCCTCGTCTGCTTCTTCTTTGCCAAGAAGCTGTTCAATCTTTTGGTCGTTCCGTTCAAATGGGCCACGCAATGGGCCGGGCTCGATCCGCACAAGGTCGAGCTGATCTATACGGCGCCGCAGGAATTCTTCTTCACCCAGGTCAAGCTCGCCATGTTCGGCGGCATGGTCATCGCCTTTCCGCTGATCGCCACGCAGATCTACAAATTCATTGCGCCTGGCCTCTACAAGAACGAGCGCAACGCCTTCCTGCCGTTCCTGATCGCATCGCCGATCCTGTTCCTGATGGGCGCGTCGCTGGTCTATTTCTTCTTCACGCCGATGGTGATGTGGTTCTTCCTCGCCATGCAGCAGGCCGGCACCGACGACCAGGTGCAGATTTCGCTGCTGCCGAAAGTGTCGGAATATCTCAGCCTGATCATGACGCTGATCTTCTCCTTCGGCCTGGTGTTCCAGCTGCCGGTGGTGACCAGCCTGATGACGCGCGTCGGCATGCTGTCGTCGAAGGCGCTGGCCGAGAAGCGCAAATGGGCGATCGTCATCGCCTTCGTCGTCGCGGCGGTCCTGACGCCGCCTGATCCGATGAGCCAGATCGGTTTGGCCATCCCGACCATCCTGCTCTACGAGGTGTCGATCTGGGCGGCCCGGCTGATCGAGCGCGACCAGGTCAAGCAGAAGCTGGCGCGCGAGAAGCAGGAAGCCGCCGAAGCCGTGGCCGAAAAGGCGGCGGACGCGTCCTCAAAGCAGGCTCCTTCATAGGCCGTCGCGTTCGGGTATCCGCGTTAGCGGAAAAACGCGACAGCCGCCATCTTGCATCGATGAAGGATGCGGTTTACGCCCTCAGGCCTTAGCTCGAGGACGACCAACCATGCTTGATATCAAATGGATTCGCGACAACCCGAAGGCCCTTGTCGAAGCGCTGGCCAAGCGCTCGTGGTCGGCTGACGAGGCGCAGTCCACGGTCGATGAGGTGATCAAGAAGGACGAAGCGCGGCGCGAGCACGTCACCGAGCTGCAGACCAAGCAGGAACGCCGCAACGCCGCCTCGAAGGAGATCGGCAACGCCATGCGTTCGGGCGACACGGCACTTGCCGAAAAGCTCAAGGCCGAAGTCGGCGATATCAAGACCTTCATCCAGAATGGCGAGGCGCGCGAGCGCGAGCTCGACAAGACGCTGAACGATGCGCTGGCGGTGCTGCCGAATGTGCCGCTCGACGACGTGCCGGTCGGCAAGGACGAGCACGACAATGTCGTCAAGCATATCGTCGGCGAGGTGCCGACCCGGCCGAACTGGGTGAAGGAGCATTTCGAGATCGGCGAAGCGCTCGGCATGATGGATTTCGAGCGGGCGGCAAAGCTGTCGGGATCACGCTTCACCGTGCTGAAGAGCGGGCTGGCGCGGATGGAGCGCGCCATCGGCCAGTTCATGCTCGATCTGCACACGACCGAGCATGGCTATGAAGAAGTCATCCCGCCACTGATGGTGCGCGACGAAGTGCTTTTCGGGACCAACCAGCTGCCGAAATTCGAGGACGACCTGTTCTTCGTGCAGCATGGCGATGGCCGGCTCGGGTTGATTCCAACCGCCGAGGTCCCGCTCACCAACCTGGTGCGCGAAGAAATCACGGCCCATGAAAAGCTGCCGCTGCGCTATACGGCGCTGACGCCGTGCTTCCGCTCGGAAGCGGGCTCCGCCGGCCGCGACACGCGCGGCATGTTGCGCCAGCACCAGTTCTACAAGGTCGAGCTGGTCTCGGTCACCGACCAGGAGTCTTCGCTCGCCGAGCACGAGCGGATGACGCAGTGCGCCGAAGAGGTGCTGAAGCGACTGGAGCTGCCGTTCCGCACCATGGTCCTGTGCACGGGCGACATGGGGTTTGGCGCGCGCAAGACCTACGACATCGAGGTCTGGCTGCCTGGACAGAACGCCTATCGCGAGATCTCGTCCTGTTCAGTGTGCGGCGACTTCCAGGCCAGGCGCATGGATGCCCGCTACAAGGACAGGGACGGCAACGGCAACCGCTTTGTGCACACGCTGAACGGTTCGGGCACCGCTGTCGGCCGTGCGCTGATTGCCGTCATCGAAAACTACCAGAATGAGGATGGCAGCGTAACCATTCCTGAAGTGCTGCGGCCTTATATGGGCGGTCTGGCGAAGATCGAATCGAAGTAATGCGCATCCTTCTGACCAATGATGACGGCATTCATGCCGAGGGCCTGGCGTCGCTCGAACGCATCGCCCGCACGCTGTCGGACGATGTCTGGGTCGTGGCGCCGGAGCAGGACCAGTCCGGCTACGCGCACTCGCTGTCGATCTCGGAGCCGCTCCGGCTGCGCAAGATCGGCGAGAAACACTACGCCGTGCGCGGCACGCCGACCGACTGCGTCATCATGGGCGTCAAGAAGATCCTGCCTGGCGCGCCGGACCTGATCCTGTCCGGTGTCAATTCCGGCGCCAACATCGCTGACGACGTCACCTATTCCGGCACCGTCGCCGGCGCCATGGAAGGCGCGCTGCTCGGCATCCGCTCGATCGCACTCAGCCAGGGTTATTCCTATGTCGGCGAGGACCGCGTCGTTCCCTATGAGACCACCGAGGCGCTGGCGCCGGCGTTGCTGAAAAAGCTCGTCGCCATGCCGCTGCCGGACGGCGTGCTGCTCAACGTCAACTTTCCCAACTGCCTCCCTGACGAGGTTGCCGGCACCGTCGTGACGTCGCAGGGCAAGCTGGTGCACAGCCTTTGGGTCGACGAGCGCCGCGACGGGCGCGGCCTGCCTTATTACTGGCTGCGCTTCGGCCGCGAGCCGGTCGAGGGCAAGCAGGGCACCGATCTCCATGCTCTGCGCAACCGGCTCGTGTCTGTGACGCCGCTGCAGCTTGACCTCACCGCGCATGAAATCCGTGACCAACTGACCAAGGCGCTGTCTGAATAAGGTGTTCGCATGAAGAAGGTTCTGGCATGAACTTGCCGCTCGACGATCGCGAGGGTTTTGCCGCTTTCCTGCTGCGCCTGCGCGGCCAAGGCGCGGTGCCGAAGGCGCTGATCGCAGCCTTCGAGGCGACGCCGCGGCGCGGCTTCCTCAACGGCCAGTTCCATTCCATCGCCTGGTCGGACGGCATGCTGCCGATCGAATGCGGCGAGGCGATCGAGGGCGCCGATCTGCAGGCGGCGGTGATTGCGGCCCTGGCAATAGAGCCCGGCAACCGGGTGCTGGAGATCGGCACCGGCTCGGGCTACACGGCAGCGGTGATGTCGCGGCTCGCGGCGCGCATCGTCAGCGTCGACCGCTACAAAACGCTGGCCGAGCAGGCCAGGCAACGCTTCGAGGCGCTCGGCATCGGCAATGTCATCGTGCGCCAGGCCGACGGTTCCAACGGGCTTGCCAACGAAGCGCCGTTCGACCGCATCGTAGCCTGGGCGGCTTTCGACAGCCTGCCGCGCTTCCTGCTCGACCAATTGTCGAGCGGCGGCATCGTCATTGCCCCGATCGGGCCGGAGGAGGGCGAGCAGGTGCTGGCCAAGCTGACCAAGGTCGGCAGCCGCTTCGAGCGCGAGGATATCGGCACCGTGCGCCTGCAGCCGATCCTGCGCAGCGTCGCGGCGGTTATTTAGGTGCGCTGACATTCAGGTGAGGCCGGCCTGCAAATGGCAGGTTCCTGCGCTTCCGGTGCTCACATGTTTGAGTACGCTCCGCTCCGGCCTTCGCCGGTCGAAGCCGTCATAAATGCCTCCGCTCTATGAAGGCTACGGCCGGCGTAGGCCGGTTCTCAGAACCTGTCATTTTCGACTCGGCCTGACCTGAATCTCAACGCACCTTCGGCGCGTTCGAAAATGTTTTAAGAAAATTTGCGTCTGATTCTATGGGGTTAACCCGCCAGTAACATTAACGCGCTTTAATCATGACCAGTGTGTACCGGGTCTGTGCGGGTTAGTGCGATGCAATTCAGTGTTTTGAAGGCAAACGGGCGTACTCTGTCGCGGGGCTGCGCTGTCCTCATGCTAGCCGGAGTGGCGGCGGGGTGTAGCTCCCAAGTCTCGCGGTTCAACGGTGTCGACGACGTCTTCACCTCCTCGACCAACAATCAGCGCGCCATCATCGACAAGCAGAGCACCGCTCAGCCCTATCCGGGCGATGTGGCGGCCGAGCCGATCGCTGCGGCACCTGTCGATGGCAGCCATAACCAGTCGGTCAGCCGCTCCAGCCTGGAGCCGGTCACCGTCCAGCAGCTGCCGCCGCCGAGCGCGCCCAAAGCTGCTCCGATGCGTACCGCTTCCGCGCCGGCGCTTGCACCGGCACCGCATGTCGACAGAACGACTACCGGCACCGTCCAGCCGGCGAGGCCGTTCAAGAATGCCGGTGACTCCGATCCGAAACCAGTTGCGGCTGGTACGCCGCATGCGACCGAGATCGTGGTCAGCGACGGCGAGACCATTTCCGGCATCGCTCATCGCTATCATGTGCCCGCCGACGTGATCATGAAGGTCAACGGCTTGAGCGCCACCAAGGGGCTGAAGACCGGTCAGAAACTGGTCATCCCGGCCTATGCCTATTCAAGCAAGGGGGCAGAGCCGAAACTTGCCGACGGCAAGCCGGCAAACAGCCCCAAGGCGCCAGCGCCGGAAAAGGTCGCCGTGCTGCCGCAGCAGCCGAAACTCAAGGACGGCAAGTCCGCCGCGCAGGTTGACGCTTCGGCAGCGAACAAGCCGAAGACCGACAAGCCGGCGCAGACGGCCTCGGCCGCGCCAAAGGCCGGCGCGGGCACCTACACGGTCCAGTCGGGCGACACCATGTCCTCCATCGCCAGGAAGACCGGCGTTGGCGTCGTGGCGCTGAAGCAGGCGAACGGCATGCAGGACGGCCTGCTCAAGATCGGCCAGACGCTGAAGGTTCCGGCAGGTGGCACCGCAACGGTCGCCAGCGCCAAGCCGGCCAAAGTTGATCCGGTGACGACCGCGACCACCCAACCGGCGGCAAAGCCGACGGAGACACTCGCCACCTACACGCCGCCGAAGAAGGACGCCAAGGTTATCCAGCAGGCCGAGGACGACGATGCTGTTGCGCCCGATGCCACCGGCATCGGCAAGATGCGTTGGCCGGTGCGTGGCCGCGTCATCTCCAATTTTGGTGGCGGCAAGGATGGTGTCGACATCGCCGTGCCTGAGGGGACGCCGGTCAAGGCGGCCGAAAACGGCGTGGTCATCTATGCCGGCGACGGCCTCAAGGAATTCGGCAATACGGTTCTGGTGCGCCACGAAAACGGGCTGGTCACCGTCTATGGTCACGCCAGGTCGATCGAGGTGCAGCGCGGCCAGAAGGTCAAGCGCGGCCAGGAAATCGCGCTGTCGGGCATGAGCGGGACCACCGACTCGCCGAAACTGCACTTCGAAGTGCGCAAGAACTCGGCCCCGGTCGACCCCTCTGGCTATCTCGAATAGAACAATAAACGTTTTGCAGGCCGTCTGACCTCCAGTCCGGCCCGCCGGCTCAGCCCGCTCCGCAAGGGGCGGGCTTTTTCAGTGACCTGACGGAAATCAATCAGTCGTTCAGCGGCTTGCCGAGCCGGCCGGCCAGATCCTGGGTGAACTGCCAGGCGACGCGGCCCGAGCGGCTGCCGCGCGTCGTTGCCCATTCCAGCGCCTCGGCGCGCAGCTGCTCCGGGTCGATAGTGAGCCCGTGATGGCTGGCATAGCTGTTGACCATGTCGAGATATTCGTCCTGCGAACATTTGTGGAAGCCGAGCCACAGGCCGAAACGGTCGGACAGCGAAACCTTTTCCTCGACCGCCTCGGACGGGTTGATGGCGGTCGAGCGCTCATTGTCGATCATGTCGCGCGGCAACAGGTGCCGGCGGTTCGACGTGGCGTAGAAGATGACATTGGCCGGGCGGCCCTCGACGCCGCCTTCAAGGGCTGCCTTCAGCGACTTGTAGGAGGTGTCGTCATGGTCGAAGGAGAGGTCGTCGCAAAACAGGATGAAGCGAAACGGCGCCGCCTTCAGCAGGCCCATCAGCCTGGGCAGCGTGTCGATATCCTCGCGATGGATCTCGATCAGCTTGAGCGGCAGGTCGGATTTGGCCTGGGCGTTGATCTGCGCATGCACGGCCTTGACCAGCGAGGATTTGCCCATGCCGCGCGCACCCCACAACAACACATTGTTGGCGGCATGGCCGGCGGCGAAGCGTTCCGTGTTTTCGACCAGAATGTCGCGCACGCGGTCGACGCCGCGGATCAGGCCGATGTCGACGCGGTTGACCTTGCGCACCGGCTCGAGATAGCCGGGGTCGGCCTGCCAGACGAAGCAATCGGCAACCGCAAGATCGGTTTGCGGCACCGGCGGCGGGGCGAGGCGGGTGACCGCCTCGATCAGGCGGTCGAGCTTTTGGTTCAGGGCCTCGATGGTGCTGTCGGTCATGTCTCGTCTTTTATGTTTCCGCACGAACGTGCGTAGGGGCCGAAATCGTCTTGATCCGGGCGAGATAGAAACTGGTTCCAAGCTTTTGTTTGGGCATGATCTTTTGCGAAAACCACGCCCGTATTCCGGGAGCATGCTCTAACACGGGTCAACCGGCCGGAAAAGCAGCTGAAAGCCCGGCCGCGCAGTTGCATTGGTAACTTTACCCACTATATTCCGGCCAAATTTGGCGAGGCCGCCCTACGGCCTTCTTCGTAACCAGGAGTTCTTGATGTTCGTCACACCGGCATACGCCCAAGCTACCGGAACTCCGCTTGGTCCGTTCGGGGATATCGGCATGATACTCCCGTTCGTTCTGATCTTCGTGATCATGTATTTCCTCATCATCCGGCCGCAGCGCGCCCAGTTGAAGAAGCGCCAGGAGATGATCTCGGCCGTGCGCCGTGGCGACACGGTCATCACCGGCGGCGGCTTCGTCGGCAAGGTGACCAAGGTGATCGACGACAATGAGCTTGAGATCGACCTTGGCGGCGGCACCAAGGTGACGGCGCTGCGCTCGACGATCGCCGATGTTCGGGTCAAGGGCGAGCCGGTGGCCAACCAGAACGCCAAGAAGTAAGCCAGTTTCCCAAGCGGAGCGATCCGCGGGCAGAGCTCTGACAAAGACGGCGTATGGTCCATTTTTCGCGCCTGAAAATGATCCTGATCTGGCTTGCTATGGCCACAATGCTCGTCGACGCGCCCAGTCTTCACGCTGCCGGCGCGGACGTGCTGCTTCGATTGGACGCGACCGATGTGATCGATCGCCGGTTGGAGGCGACGCGTGACGAAATCAGGACGCTGCTGCGCGATGCAAGGATCGGCTATACTGGTCTTGCTAAGTCGGGTCGGGCCGTTCAGGTGCATATCACCGACGCCGCTCAGGTCGGCGCGGCCAAGATGGCATTGGAGGCGGTGACTGATCCTGTCCTTGGCAGCGCTGGTCCGGTCCAGGAAGTGATCCTGGATGATACCGGAGCAGCGTTGCTCAAGTTCACGGTAACAGACACAGGTATCAAGTATCGGATGTCGATCGCGCTTGCGCAGTCGATCGTGGTCATTAAGAATCGCCTGCGTGATCTTGGTGTAGCCGACCCAGTAGTGCGGCCAGAGGGCGAAGACGGTATGCTGGTCCGGACCTCGGGCGTTGCGGATTTGCAAAGGCTGAGGAGAATTCTCACCCGAACCGGAATGCTGACTTTTCAGTGGGTTGATGAGTCGATGCCGGTCGCTGATGCGATCAATGGCCGGACGCCCGCTGGCTCGGTGGTGGTTTATTCGAAGGACGATCCACCGGTTCCCTATCTGGTTGAGAGCCGAACGATCGTTTCCAGTGACGACATTGTCAATGCTCAGGCGACTTCCAACTCCGTCACAAATGAGCCGGCGGTTTCGTTCACCTTCGATTCCAGGGCAACGGCACGCGTTGCGCAGGCGACCTCGCAGAATGTCGGCAAGCTATTTGCGATGATCCTCGACAACCAAGTGCTTTCGGTGCCAGTCGTCCGCGAGCCAATTCTTAACGGCCGCGGCCAGATATCGGGCAACCTTACAAAGGAGAACGCCGATGATCTGGCCTTGCTTTTGCGTTCCGGACCGATGCCTGCACAATTGAAAATAGTCGAGTAGCGCACGATAGCGCCCGGCGGTGATCAGAATTAGAATGGGACCGACAGAGGCGATTGACGCCGAAACCGCTGCCGGCGGCAGCGCCAAATTGACCTCAGCGCGCTCGACAATCGGCGAAGTGCGGGTTAAGGGCGAGCCGGTGGCAAATAAGAACGCCAAGAAATAACCGAATTGTCGGCGGAACGATCCGCCAGTACGCCCTGACGGACAACGCCATATGCTGTATTTTTCGCGCCTGAAGATGATCCTGATCTGGATCGCCGTGGCCGTCACATTCATCCTTGCCGCGCCAAATCTCTTTCCGGCCAGCACATTGGCGCAATTGCCCAACTGGGTTCCGAAGCGGCAGATGACGCTTGGTCTCGATCTGCAGGGCGGTTCGCACATCCTCTTGCAGATGGACCAGAATGATCTCGTCAAGGCGCAGCTGGAAACGACGCGCGACGAGATCCGCACGCTGCTGCGCGATGCCAAGGTGGGCTATACCGGCCTTGGCGGCACCGGCAGGACCGTACAAGTGCGCATCACCGATCCAACCCAGACCGATGCCGCCAAGACGGCGCTTAAGCCGCTGACCGATCCGGTCGCCGCCGGCCTGTTCACCGGTGGCTCCATCCAGGAGATGTCCCTGGATGATTCCGAAGCCGGGCTGCTCAAATTCACCGTCACCGACGCCGGCATCAAATACCGCACCTCGGCCGCATTGGCGCAGTCGATCGAAGTCGTCGAGCGTCGCGTCAACGAACTCGGCACCACCGAGCCGATCGTGCAGCGGCAGGGCGACGACCGTGTACTCGTCCAGGTGCCGGGCCTGCAGGATCCGCAAAGGCTGAAGGAGATCATCGGCCAGACCGCCAAGATGACCTTCCAGATGGTCGATACCTCGATGTCGGTGCAGGATGCGCTGAACGGCCGCCCGCCAGCAGGCTCCTCGGTGCTTTATTCGCAGGACGATCCGCCGGTTCCGTATCTGGTGGAAAATCGCGTCATCGTGTCCGGCGAGGATCTTGCCAAGGCGACGGCAACCTATGATTCCCGAAACAACGAGCCGGTGGTTTCGTTCGTCTTCAACTCGCGCGGTGCGACACGGTTCGGCCAGGCGACGCAGCAGAATGTCGGCAAGCCGTTCGCCATCATCCTCGACAATCAGGTGATTTCGGCGCCGGTGATCCGCGAACCGATCCTCGGCGGCAGCGGCCAGATTTCAGGCAATTTCACCGCCGAAAGCGCCAACGACCTCGCCGTGCTGCTGCGCGCCGGTGCGTTGCCGGCGAAGCTGACCGTGATCGAAGAACGCACGGTGGGCCCGGGCCTCGGCCAGGATTCGATCCATGCCGGCAAGGTCGCCGGCATCATCGGCTCCATTCTCGTCGTCGCCTTCATGTTCGTCGCGTACGGACTTCTCGGCTTCCTCGCCAACATTGCGCTCGCCGTGCACGTGGCGATGATCGTCGGGGTCTTGTCGCTGCTTGGCGCGACGCTGACCTTGCCCGGCATTGCCGGTATCGTGCTGACCATCGGCATGGCGGTCGATTCCAACGTGCTGATCTATGAGCGCATCCGCGAGGAGCGACGGGCCGGCCGTTCGGTCATCCAGTCGATCGACACCGGCTTTACCAAGGCGTTGGCGACCATCGTGGATTCCAACGTGACGTCGCTGATTGCCACGGTCGTGCTGTTCTATCTCGGCACCGGACCGGTCAAGGGCTTCGCCATCACCTATGCCATCGGCATCCTGACCACGGTGTTCACCGCCTTCACCTTCACCCGTCTGCTGGTGTCGATCTGGCTGCGCCGCGCGCGTCCGAAGGAATTGCCGCGTGCGCCGGTGACCTTCGTTCCGGCCGGCACGAAAATCCCGTTCATGGGCATCCGCCGCTGGACCTTCGCACTGTCCAGCCTGCTGTCGATCGCGTCGGTTATCGGATTCCTGACCATCGACATCAACTACGGCATCGACTTCAAGGGCGGCTCGATCATCGAGGTGCAGTCCAAGCAAGGCGACGCCGATATTGGCGATATCAGAAGCCGGCTGTCGGAGCTAAACATCGGTGAAGTGCAGGTCCAGCAATTCGGCGCGCCGAACGACGTGCTGATCCGCGTCGGCACCCAGGATGGCGGCGAGAACGCCGAGCAGACCGTCATCGACAAGGTGCGCGGCGAGCTCCAGGACAATTACGATTTCCGCCGCGTCGAGGTGGTGGGCCCGACGGTTTCGGGCGAGCTGGCCAAGCAAGGCACGATTGCCATGATCATCGCGCTGATCGGCATCCTGGTCTATGTCTGGTTCCGCTTCGAATGGCAGTTCGCGGTCGGCGCGATCGTGGCGACGGTGCACGATGTGGTGATGACGCTGGGCTTCTTCGTCATCACCGGGCTCGAATTCAATCAGTCTTCGCTAGCGGCGATCCTGACCATTATCGGCTATTCGCTCAACGATACGATCGTCGTCTATGACCGTGTTCGGGAAGATTTGCGAAAATACAAACGAATGCCGCTGCCGCAATTGTTGAACAACGCCATCAACGAGACGCTGTCGAGAACGACGCTGACTTCGGTGACGACCATCCTGGCGCTGCTGGCGCTGGTGTTGTTCGGCGGCGAGGTGATCCGCTCGTTCACCATGGCGATGCTGTTCGGCGTCGTCTTCGGCACCTATTCGTCGATCTTCATCGCAGCACCCTTGCTGATCCTGTTCAGGCTCAGGCCGCAGGGAGCGAGCGCCGATGAGGAGAAGCCGGTTGGTGGCGGCAAGGCCGTGGCGACCTGACGGCTGCGCTGGTGGCAAAAGGCATCGTCATCCGCGAGGCGCATTTCCCCGGACGGGCGCCGATCGAAGCCTACGGCAATGGCGGCTTCCGCTTCGCCGACATGTCGCATCGCGGCTCGCTTCTTTGCCTGCCCTCCGGCATCCATGGCTGGGAGCCGGCCGATCCGCTGGCCCTGACGGCGGCGGATTTCGACCTGCTGCTGGCTGAGGCCGGCAAGGTCGAGATCCTGCTGGTCGGTACAGGCAAGGATTTGCGGCCCTTGCCGACAGCACTTCGGGCGGCGCTGAAAGCGGCTGGCATTGGCTCCGACCCGATGTCGACGGGGGCAGCGGTGCGGACCTACAATGTTCTGCTTGCCGAAGATCGCGCCGTGGCCGCGGCGCTCATCGCCGTCGACTGACGTGACCGATACAGCTGATATCGTCATGGAGACGGTGCGCGCCGGCGACCATGACCGCTATGTCAGCGCACTCTATGCACCGGCCAACAAGCGCGCGGCGCTGTTTTCGCTTTACGCCTTCAATGCCGAGATTGCGTCTGTCCGAGACCGCATCCACGAGGCATTGCCGGGCGAAGTGAGGCTGCAATGGTGGCGCGATGTCATCGCTGCTGAAGCCGCAGCCACAGGCAACCCGCTCGCCGATGCGCTGAAGGCGACGATTTCTGCCCATGGCCTGCCCAAAACTGCCTTCGACAACATGCTCGAGGCCCGCATCTTCGACCTCTATGACGATCCGATGCCGTCGCGCACCGATCTCGAGGGATATTGCGGCGAGACGGCGGCCGCGCTGATCCAGCTGGCGGCGATGGTGCTCGATCCCAATCAGGCGCCGCGCTTTGCCGAACTGGCGGGCAGGGCCGGCTGCGCCCAGGCGATGACCGGCCTGTTGCTGCTGTTGCCGCTGCATCGCCGACGCGGGCAATGCTTCGTGCCGGCGGATATCCTTGCAGCGGCCGGCTCGTCGCCGGAGGAGTTCGTCAGCGGCGACGGCGGCCCCGGCGCTCAGCGCGCGGTGGCTGCGATGATTGCATTGGCGCAGGAGCATCTCCGCGCTTTCGAGCAAGGGGCGTCCGCACTTCCGGAAACGCTGCGTCCGGCGTTCCTGCCGCTGGCGCTGACCAGCGCCTATCTCGGCAAGATGGCCAATGGCCGCTCGCCGCTTGGTGGCGCAGACCGGCTTTCGGCTCTGCGCCGGCATTGGCTGTTGCTCAGGCGCGCAACGCGGGGTTGGCCAGCGAGTTAACGTAAACGTCAATCGCGTTAGGACTCTGAGACTTGGCTATTCAGCAGCTTCCGCTGTTTGCGCCGGCAGCCCTAGCCACTCCCGACAATCTGCCCGCGCGCGTGAGGTGATCGCGTGGCGCTTGGCCACCGTCTTGTCCTTGCCGCGCAGGCGTTTGCCTTCGGTCTTCGGTGCTTCCACCGGCGGGAACAGGCCGAAATTGACGTTCATCGGCTGGAACGAGCGTTTGCCCGGCTCGTCGTCGGAAACGATGTGGCCGCCGGTGATGTGGTTGAGCAAGGCGCCGAAGGCGGTGGTGAGCGGTGGCAGCGATGGCGCGTGGCCGAGCCGCTCGGCGGCGGCGAAGCGGCCGGCGAGCAGGCCGATCGCCGCGCTCTCGACATAGCCCTCGCAGCCGGTGATCTGGCCGGCAAAGCGCAGGCCCGGCCGCGACTTCAGCTGCAGCGAGGCGTCGAGCAAGGTCGGCGAGTTGATGTAGGTGTTGCGGTGCAGGCCGCCGAGACGGGCGAACTCGGCGTTTTCCAGACCCGGAATGGTGCGGAACACGCGCACCTGCTCGGCATGCTTCAGCTTGGTCTGGAAACCGACCATGTTGTAGAGCGTGCCCAGCGCATTGTCCTGACGCAGCTGCACCACGGCATAGGCTTTTACCGTCGGATTGTGGGCATTGGTCAGCCCCATCGGCTTCATCGGCCCGTAGCGCAGCGTCTCGACGCCGCGCTCGGCCATGATCTCGATCGGCAAGCAGCCGTCGAAATAGGGCGTGCCTTCCCACTGCTTGAATTCGGTCTTTTGGCCGTCGACCAGCGCCTGTACGAAGGCGAGATACTGGTCCTTGTCCATCGGGCAGTTGATGTAGTCCTTGCCGGTGCCGCCGGGCCCAACCTTGTCGTAGCGCGACTGGAACCAGCAAATGTCCATGTCGATCGTGTCGAAATGGATGATCGGGGCAATCGCGTCGAAGAAGGCCAGCGCATCGGCGCCGGTTGCCTCGGCGATCGACTGGGCGAGCGACGGCGCGGTCAGCGGTCCCGTGGCGATGATCGCCTGGTCCCACTCCGCCGGCGGCAGGCCCGGCACTTCCTCCCGCTCGATGGTGATCAGCGGGTGCGCTTCGAGCCTTTTCGTCACCGCGTCGGAGAAGCCGTCGCGATCGACGGCCAGCGCGCCGCCGGCCGGCACCTGGTTGGCGTCGCCGGCGCTCATGATCAGCGAGCCGGCCAGCCGCATTTCGGCATGCAGCAGGCCGACGGCATTGTTCTCGGCATCGTCGGAGCGGAAGGAATTGGAACAGACGAGTTCGGCCAGCCCATCGGTCTTGTGCGCATCGGTGCCGCGCACCGGGCGCATCTCATGCAAAATGACGGGAACACCGGCTTGTGCTGCCTGCCAGGCGGCTTCGGAGCCGGCGAGGCCGCCGCCGACGATGTGGATAGGATTTTTGCTCATGAGCGCCGGAATAATCGCTTGGCGCGCCGTTTGCAATTGGCCGGTGCGAGCGTGGGGCATTGTCGTGCAACGACGGAGCTCGAGTTTCTTATGTCCGCGGCGACGCTTGGATGGCGGCGCAAAGCGCCTCGATCGACCGCAAGCACAGCCGAAAACCTGCCCCAAAAACAACAACACCCGCCGCGGGAGGAGGTGCGGCGGGTGTCGTTTTTGGGGCCGATCCTCGGGAGGAGGTGGGGATCGGCCGTATTCGTCATCGCCGGGGAGGAGGTCGGCTTTGACGAAATTCTTTTCGCCGGATCGAGGGAGGCGAAATCCCTGGAAGACGAACTGCGTTCACTTTGGAGACGAACTGCGTTCGGTTTGGAAACAGCGCCCGCCGCGGGAGGAGGTGCGGCGGGCGCCGTTTTGGTGGTCAACCCTCGGGAGGAGGTGAAGGCTGACCGTATCCGTCAGGGTCGGGGAGGAGGTCGACCCTGGCGAAATTCTTGTTAGATCGTCGCCCTGCGGGCGATGATCTTGATCTCGTCACGGACGATGCCGAGATCATGGAGCTGACGGTTCGAAAGGCGACCCAGTTCGGTAACGGTGTCGCGGTAAACGCGCCAGTTACGATAGTTGCGGATCAGGTTCATTGTCGTTCTCTTTTTCAAAACTGGTTCGGACCATTTGCGATCCGAAGAGGATTAGACCGCCTTGCGGGCGACGTAGTGGATGTCGCTGCGGCTGATGCCGAGGTCGGTCAGTTCACGGTTCGACAGGCGGCTCAGCTCGGAGACGGTGTCCCGGTAGCGGCGCCAGTTGCGGTAGTTGCGGATCAGGTTCATGGTAGTGCTCGTTTCGTCTTTCTTCGGATCATTCCGTTTGTGTACGAACAGTAAATAGGCTGGGTTATATCGATTTAAAAGTGCTGTTGGCGCATGGCAGCAATGCAAATTGTGCAATGCAACATTAACGCGCGTTCACGGCTTCGTCATGAAGAAACCCGAATCGGAAAATGACGTTGCGTCAACGATTTGAGCGGATCGGCTGTCAGAAAGACCAAGCTGGGGGAGAAGCGGCATGGCGAGTTATTCGTCACGGGCGAGGGCCGATATCGGGCGGTGGCTGCAGGCTGGCCTGATCGACGCGAAGACGGCCGATGCGCTTAAGCGCGACATCGACGCAAACGAGCGCAAATCGCTGAGCTTCGGCACTATATTGGCCATGATGGCAGCGCTGCTGTTCGGCGCCGCGATCCTGCTCTTCGTCGCCGCCAACTGGGACGCGATCCCGCGGCTGGTGCGGGTCGCGGCGCTGTTTGCCGTCATTCTCGCCGGCTATGTCGGCGGCGCGGTGTTGAAGATGCGCGACCATGCGGCGATCGGCGAGGCGCTGTGGATCGTGGCCGCCGCGGCCTTCGGCGGATCGATCGCGCTGATCGGCCAGATGTACCATCTCACGGGTGACGAAGCCTCGGCCATCGTCACCTGGGGCATCGGCACGGCATTAGCCGCGGTGGCGTTGCGCTCGAACCCGCTGACGGTCGCTGCCGTCGGCATATCCGTTGCCTGGCTGTTCGTGCGCGCGTTCGACTTTTATGACCGCCCCGTATTTCCGGATTTCTTCGTTATCATGGCGCCGGTGCTTTTTGTCGTCTCGTTGTGGACGCGCAGCCAGCCGGCACGCCACCTGATCATTCTCTCGGTCATTTTCTATATCGCGGTGCGCGGCCTGGACCAGAACACGCTCGCCCTGGCTATTCCTCTCGTCGTGGTGTCGGCGCTGCTGTTTGCGGTTTCGATCTTCGCCGCTGGGCCGGCCGACCGGATCTTGCAACTCGGCGGGCGGTTGCCTTTGCACGCCTTGATCGGCTTTCTCACCGGGCTGGCGATGATGCAGATCGAACTGGGCGATGACAACGCCTTCAGCAACGGCTTTGCCATTGCGTCGGTCATCGCACTGGCCGGCATTGCCGCGGCGATCATGCTGGGCGGGCGCGAGAGCAGGGGGCTGCGCTGGGTTGCCTATGCCGGCTTTGCCTTCGAGCTCGCCATTATCTATGTCGTGACCTTGCAGACGATGCTCGGCACGGCCGGCTTCTTCCTGGCTGCCGCAGTGCTGTTCGGCATCCTGGCTCTCGTCATCATCCGTGTGGAAAAACGCATGAAGGCCCCGGAAGGAGCGGCAGCATGATGTCGGGAAAGAAACTTGTCATCTCGGCGCTGGTCCTGGCGCTCGTCCAGATCGGCTTCCTGAGCTGGATCATCGCCGGCCGCGCGGCGATCCTGCGCAACGGCAAGGAGGTCTTGCTGAAAGTCGAGCCGGTCGATCCGCGCGATCTGCTGCGCGGCGACTATATTATCCTCGGCTATGAAATATCGCGCTTTCCGGTGAAGCTGATCGCCAACATCCCGGCCGGCCAGCTCGTGAGCGAGAACACGCCGATCGTGGTCCGGCTGAAGCCGGGTGCCGACGGCTATTGGCATGCGACCACGGCCTGGTTCGGCAAGGCTCCGACGCCGGCGACCGCCGACGAAGCCGATATTGTCGGCCAGGTCGCGCCGGGCTGGACGCTTGATCCTGAATCCACGATCGCACCGCAATACGGCATCGACCGCTTCTACCTACCTGAGGGCCAGGGCATGGCGATCCAGAACGACATGCGGGTGCGGCCATTCGGCGTGCGGATCGCGCTCGCCGCCAGTGGCCAGGCACAGATCAAGGCGCTGATGGACGGCGACAAGACATTGTTTGAGGAACCGCTCTACTAGAAGACATTACCCAGGGCATGGATTTCGGCAACGATCGATCGCTTCGCCTTCATGCAAACCAGACGGGCGAAGACAATGCCGATTACGGTGACGACGCGCGAAGATATCAATCTCGATGCCGTTTTGCGCGTCGCCTGGAGAAACGACACGGTCGAAATCGGCGACAAGGCCTTGCAACGCATTGCCGAATGCCGCGCCTCGTTCCTGAAACTCATTGAGTCCGATCCGCCGCCGGTCATCTACGGCGTCACCACCGCCATGGGCGAGCTGGCAAGCCGCAAGCTCGAACTTGACGAGCGCGACCGCCATGCGCGCATCAAGGCGTATGCCGCCGCCACATCGTTCGGTGAGCCATTGCCTGAGCGCGTCGTCAGGGCGATCGTGCTGGCACGGCTGACCAATTTCATCGAAGGCAATGCCGCCACCACGCCGCGCATCGCGCTAGCCGTTGCGGCGATGCTCGACGGTGGACCGATGCCGGTGGTGTCGTCGCAGGGGCAGGGCGGCGCCGGCGAGATCCTGGCGCTCTATCCGCTGTTTGCCGCGCTTACCGCTGGCCTGGAGCTCGAAGTGAAGGAGCGGGGCTCGCTGATCAACGGCTCGCCCTGCGCTGCCGCCCTTGTGGCGGACGCAGCACTTGCCGCACGCCGTCGCGTCGCGATGGCGCACAAGGTGTTTGCGCTGTCGATCGAAGCCTTTCGTGCGCCGCTCGAGCATTATGATGCAGCGCTCGACGGGCTCTGGGGCGACGAACACGAAGCGGCCGCCTTGCAAGGGTTGCGGCAGTTTCTGGTCGGCGCAGGGGATGGACGGCGCAATTATCAGGCGCCGGTCAGCTACCGGATCGTGCCGCGTGTGCTCGGCCATGCGCATCGGGCGCTGGCCGGCGCCGAGCAGGCGGCGACCGTATCGCTGGCCTCGATCTCGGACAATCCAGTCTATATCCCGCCCGACGCGGCGCACCCGCTGGGGCGCTGCATCTCGACCGGCGGCTATCACAATGCCATGGCGACGCCGGCGCTCGACGATCTGGCGGCGATCTGGGCCGATCTCTGCCTGCTCTGCGACCGCCACGCCTCAAAGCTGCTGAACGGCAAGGTGTCGCTGCTGCCCGACCTGTTGATGACCGGGCGGCATTGGGCCGACAGCGACGGGCACGGCAATGTCGGCTATGTGCCGATGGCGATCACCGGCTATCTCGAACAGGCCAAACTCGCGGCGCAGCGCACCTTCATTCCGGGCACCGAATCGGCCGGCGCCGGCCAGGACGACGTCGCCACCACCGCATTCTTCGCCTGGACCAAGGAAGCGACGGCCGGCCGCTGCCTCGATGCGGCAATGGCGATGCTGGCGATGATCGCCTCGCAGGCCCTGTACGTGACTGAACGCGCCGCGCCGCCGGCATTGCAGGATTTTGTCGCGGATATCAGGAAGATCGTGCCGCCGGTCGACGCCGACCGGGTGCTGGGGCCGGAGCTGGCGAAATTGGCGGAGTGGTTTACCGGTCAAGTGTTTGAAGTGTAGGCCGTCGCCGCCAGTCCTCCTACGCCACGGCTTCGGAGGACACCCTTCGCTTTATCAAGCTCCTGGGTGGCCTGCCACCCGAAGCTCGATAGAGCGAAGGGTGGTGCGGATGAAGGGACTCGAACCCCCACGCCTTTCGGCACTGGAACCTAAATCCAGGGCGTCTACCAGTTCCGCCACATCCGCATTTGTCGGCAATCCCATGTAGCCATCATTCTGTCAATGTCGGGGCGAAAATGTCTGCCGTTGGGGCGGTCATTCGCTGCAACGCGAAGATGGTTGAAAATTGGCCTCGCCTGTGACAAAAGGCGTGTCAAATGTGACGGGACGCGCCGATCCGCTTCTGCAGAATGTGATAAGAAGTAGGAAAAACAAGAACTTATTCACATCTTGGAACGCAGTTTGGAACAATTTGAGCCGTAATTTCGGTCAAATCGCCAGGTTCCGTACCAAAAGCCATTCCCGGCAAGATTGTACCGGCAGGCTGTGAACGGCAAGACGCCGTGGCAGCCTCTTTGGTGAAGATAAAGGTTTTACGATGCAGGTCACCGAAACGCTCAACTCCGGTCTCAAGCGCGAGATCAAGATCACCGTGCCGGCCGGTGATATGGAAGCCAAGCTGATGGCGCGGCTGTCCGACGCCAGGAACAAGGTCCGCATCAACGGCTTCCGTCCCGGCAAGGTGCCTGTGCAGCATTTGCGCAAGGTCTACGGCAAGTCGTTCATGGCCGAAGTGGTCAATGAGATCCTCAACGATTCGACCCGTTCGATCATCACGGGGCGCGGCGAAAAGGCCGCCATGCAACCTGAAGTGATCATGACGGAAGATGAGAAAGAGGCCGAGAAGATCCTGGCCGGCGGCGCCGACTTCGAATTCCGCCTCAACTACGAGGTCATCCCGGCGATCGAGATCAAGGATTTCTCCGACATCAAGGTGACGCGCCAGGTATTCGAAGTGCCGGACAGCGAGATCGACGAGCAGGTCCAGCGCGTTGCCGAATCGGCGCGCAGCTTCGAGCCGAAGACCGGCAAGGCCGCCGAAGGCGACCGCGTTTTGATCGACTATCTCGGCAAGATCGACGGCGAGGCCTTTTCCGGCGGCGCCGGCACCGACCAGCCGCTGGTTCTGGGTTCCAAGGAATTCATCCCGGGCTTCGAGGACCAGCTGATCGGCGCCAAGGCCGGCGACGAGAAGCAGGTCACGGTCACTTTCCCGGAAAACTACCAGGCAGCGCATCTGGCCGGCAAGGAAGCCACCTTCGACGTCACCGTCAAGGAAGTGTCCAAGCCCGGCGCGCTGGAAATCAACGACGAGATGGCCAAGAACCTCGGCCTGGAATCGCTGGAGCGCCTGCGCGACGTGGTGCGCGGCCAGATCGAGAACCAGTTCGGTTCGATGACCCGCCAGAAGGTCAAGCGCCAGCTGCTCGACCAGCTTGACGCGGCCTATTCGTTCGAGGCGCCGTCGAAGCTCGTCGATGCCGAGTTCAACAACATCTGGACCCAGGTCAACCGCGATCTCGAAGCCGCCGGCCGTACCTTCGCCGACGAGGAGACGACGGAAGAAGAGGCACGCGCCGAATATCTGCGGCTTGCCGAGCGCCGCGTGCGTCTCGGCCTGGTTTTGGCCGAGATCGGCGAGAAGGCCGGCGTCACCGTTTCCGACGAGGAACTGCAGCGCGGCCTGTTCGAGCAGGTGCGCCGCTACCCGGCCAACCAGCAGCAGGAAGCCTTCGAGTTCTATCGCAGCAATCCGGAAGCCCTGAACACGCTGCGCGCGCCGATGTTCGAGGAGAAGGTCGTCGACCATCTGCTCAGCCAGATCTCGGTCACCGACGTCAAGGTCAGCAAGGAAGAGCTGATGGCTGACGACGAAGAGGGCGATACCGCCAAGGCCAAGCCGGCGAAGAAGGCCGCTGCCAAGAAGGCCGACAAGGCTGAAAAGGCCGACGACGCGGAAGAGCCGAAGAAGAAGGCAGCCCCGAAGAAGAAGGCCGCCAAGGACGCCGAATAAGCGCCTGACGACAAGATCAGAAAAGGCCGCCCTCGAGGCGGCCTTTTTCGTTGTGGCGGATGTGCCTTGAGCCACCGCAGCCCACCTGAACCTTTGTACGGTCGTCCTGTTCTACCTACCGGCCAGATTCTGTGGTACACAAGTGCCGCAATTCCATCTGGGGAGGAGCGGAGAATCTATTCTGCCGTGCAGGGCGCATGCTGGTGCTACCGGCATGTGCAGACCGTCTCAGGCAAATTTGACGATCAGGGAGGAATGCCATGCGCTTGGTTGCGTTTTTCGCCGTCGTTTCCGTTGCAACTTTCATCGCCAATCCATCGCGGGCACAGGACGCCGCGGCGGGCGAGAAGGTCTTCACCAAATGCAAGGTCTGCCACGTCGCAGACCAAGATACCAACAAGATAGGCCCTTCGTTGCATGGCGTTATCGGCCGGACGGCCGGCACGCATCCGGATTTCAAATATTCCGAAGCCATGATCGCGGCCGGCACATCCGGCGTCAAATGGGATGAACCGACACTGACGACGTATCTTCACGACCCCAAGGCAATGGTCAAAGGGACGAAGATGGCGTTTCCCGGTCTCAAGAAGGACGAGGACGTCGCCAACGTCATCGCCTATCTGAAGCAATTTTCCCCGTAACCTGGCTCGTCGGCCGGCCAGAGCGTTTCACCGTCTCACGGAAACGGCGATCCGCTCGATCTCTTTGTTCTTACGCAATTCCGGACGGAAAACCGCATACGCTCTTTCTGGAATTGCTCTAGGCTGCCCGGTTTCCATCGATGGTCGTCTCAAATGTCGGTCAAGGAAAGCCTCAAGGATACCGGCGTCCGCCTCTCGGAAGCGACGGCCAGTGATTTCTTTGCGCTCTTGAAGCCTCGGGTCATGGCCCTTGCCGTGTTTACCGCCTTCGTCGGTCTGATGGTGGCGCCCGGCGCGATGAACCCGGTCATCGCCGTGATCGCCATAGGTGCGATTGCGGTTGGAGCGGGAGCGGCCGGCGCGCTCAACATGTGGTACGACGCCGACATCGACGCGCTGATGTCGCGCACGTCAAAGCGGCCGGTTCCGTCGGGCCGCGTCACGGCCGGCGAAGCGCTCGGCTTCGGCTTGGTGCTTTCCGCACTTTCGGTCATGACGCTCGGCGTGCTGGTGGGCTGGCTTGCCGCGTCACTGCTGGCCTTCACCATCTTTTTCTACGTCGTCATCTATACGATGTGGCTGAAGCGCTCGACACCGCAGAACATCGTCATCGGCGGCGCGGCGGGTGCCCTTCCTCCGATGATCGGCTGGGCGGCGGCCACCGGCGCCATCGGCATTGAAAGCCTCATCCTGTTCCTGATCATTTTCCTGTGGACGCCGCCGCATTTCTGGGCGCTCGCACTGTTCAAGGCCGGCGACTATGCCGCTGCCGGCATCCCGATGATGCCGAACGTGGCCGGCCAGGCCTCGACCAGAAGGCAGATCTTCGCCTATTCACTGCTCCTGGCACCGATCGGAGTGCTGCCCTGGGCGTTCGGATTTACGAGCGGGGTCTATGGGATTGTTTCGGCTGCATTGGGCGCGGGTTTCATCTGGCATGCCTGGAACGCCCTGGTCATCCTCGACAAGGAGATGAAGCCGGCCAAGGCGCTGTTTGCCTATTCGATCTTCTATCTTTTCGCGATCTTTGCCGTGCTGCTTGCCGATACCATCGCGATACGCGCGTTCATGTCAGCCGGAGGATGACGGCATGACGCTGTGTTCGGAAACCTCGCCTTCCGGGAGCCTTTTGTAAGAACGGGCGACAAGCTCCAGTCAATGGAGTATATTGATTGCGGTGCAGGTCGCGGTTCGCGTGGCCAGTCATGCAGAACGGCAGCACCGTGAAACCGCGACCTTGCCGGACCTGGTCTGGAGGAACGGGCATGACAAGTTTTCACGTGATTGCAGGCGCCAGCGAAACGCTGGAACACACCAAAATCCGAAAAATCAGTGTTTCCGATCTATTCGATGCGCTCAAGCGCGGTGTTGACGATTTTATGGTCAAACCGTCGCACATCGTCTTTCTCTGCCTGATCTATCCGCTTGTCGGCGTGGTGCTCGCTGCCTGGACTTCGGGCGCCAATGCGTTGCCGATGTTGTTTCCGCTGGTGTCCGGCTTTGCGCTGATAGGTCCATTCGCGGCGATCGGCCTCTATGAGATCAGCCGCAGACGAGAAGCCGGGCTCGACACCTCCTGGACGCACGCTTTCGAGGTCAGGAATTCTCCGGCCCTGCCAGCCATCGCCGCAGTCGGGATCATGCTGGTTGCAATCTTCATCGCCTGGCTTTTGGCGGCGCAGGTGTTCTACGAATATCTCTTCGGCCCGGCTCCGCCTGCATCGATTTCGGGCTTCATCAATGAAATATTTGCCACCGGACGCGGCTGGTCTCTGATTGTCCTGGGGCACGCCATCGGCTTCGTCTTCGCCGCGGTGGTGTTGTGCACGACGGTTGTCGCCTTCCCATTGCTGCTCGACCGCGACGTCGGCGCCTACGAAGCCATCCACACGTCGGTGCGAGCGGTGCTGGCGAACCCGATCCCCATGGCTGTCTGGGGACTGATTGTCGCCGTCGCCCTGATCATAGGCTCGCTGCCGGTGTTTGCCGGGCTGGCGGTCGTGCTGCCGATCCTGGGTCACGCCACCTGGCATGTCTACCGCAAGGTTGTGGAGCCGCCATCGTCCCCGACGCGGGTCGGCCTCTGACCCCGCAGATCAGCTGATGGGAAGCTTCATCTCCGGTCTTTGACCGGAGATGAAGACTGTGCGTCAGGGCCCCGGTCCGAAGAAGGACAACCGGGTGAGAAGCGTGTAGTCCGCTTCGAAGAGCATCATCGCCACGAACACCAATATCAGAAGCGGCGGCAGGATGATCGCATAGGTCAGCGCCAGCCGCTCCCAGGCCATGTGCATGAACACGGCGACGATCAGCCCGGCCTTGAGGATCATGAAGATCAGGATCAGAGACCATCTGAGATAGCCGTGGATGCCGAGATAATCGACCATATAGGAGCAGGCGCTGAGGATGAACAGCCATGCCCAGACCACCAGATAGAGCTTGATCGGATGTTCCTGATGAACCTCCGCGACGCCGGTCGATGGCCCTTCATGCGCATGATCAGAGTGCAGCGCGTGTTGCCCGAGGCCGTTTGCGGTTGCTTCAGCCATGTCAGCCTCTCACCAAAGATAGAAGAATGCGAAAATGAACACCCAGACCAGGTCGACGAAATGCCAGTAGAGCCCCATGATTTCGACGTTCTCGTAGCGACCCCTGCGGCTGGTGAAGAAGCCGGGACGACCGACGTCGTAGTCTCCACGCCAGACCTTTCGCGCCACGATGATGAGGAAGATCACCCCGATCGTCACATGCGTGCCGTGGAAGCCGGTGATCATGAAGAAAGTCGAGCCGAATTGTGCCGCGCCCCAGGGATTGCCCCACGGCCGTACCCCTTCGGTGATCAACTTGGTCCATTCGAAGGCTTGCATGCCGACGAAGGTGGCTCCTAGCGCTGCCGTCAGAAGCATGAGGATTGCGGTTTTGCGGCGGTCGCGGCGATAGCCAAAATTGACCGCCATGGCCATCGTTCCGCTGCTCGATATCAGCACGAAGGTCATGATGGCAATCAGGATCAGTGGAATGTCCGAACCGCCGATGCGAAGCGCAAAGACCTCGCTCGGATTGGGCCACGGCACACGTGTGGAGACGCGCGCGGTCATGTAGGAGAGCAGGAAGCAGCCGAAGATGAAGGTGTCGCTGAGCAGGAAGATCCACATCATGGCCTTGCCCCAGGACACGTTCTTGAACGCGCGCTGATCCGAGGACCAATCGGCGGCGATGCCTTGCCAGCCTGCGGGCCGCGTCTCCGTTTGGCCGGTATGCGTCAGTGTCGTTTCTGCCATGCTCCTCGACCTCCTAGGTCAGCAACTGCCGGCAAATATCGATGAACGTCGCGGCCCAGCCGGCTAAAAGAGCGAAGATGGCGAGCCAGACGAAAAGCAGGAAATGCCAGTACATGGCGCATAATTCGACGCTGAGGCGAAGCCGTTCCGGCCGTGCCCCGTTCCAGGCGCCGGCGGTTGTCCTGCCCAGGCCCACCAGCCCTCCCACTATATGCAGGCCGTGCATCCCGGTTATCAGGTAGAAAAAACTGTTGGCCGGATTGGAGGCCAGAAAATAGCCATCGGCGGTCAGGTCCCGCCATGCCATGAGCTGCCCGATGAGGAAGGCGATCGCGGTGAGCCCAGCCGCAGCAAGGCCGAGCCTGACCGTGTCCATCTGGCGCTTGCGCGCCGCGATCGAGGCGCATTGCAGCGCAACGCTGCTCAGCACCAGCATGCCGGTGTTGAGCCAGAGCAGGCGTGGGATGGGCAGCGGCTGCCAGTCCGACAGCGCCATACGCATGAAGTAGGCGCTGGTGAACAGCGCAAACAGGCAGCCGACCACGGCGAGGAAGACACCGAGGCCAATCTTGGCGGTCGGCAGGCTCGATCGGTCGAAGGCGACAAAATCTCCTGCCACACCTTGCTCGAGCCATGGTTTCGCCATCAGCCGCTGATGCGAGAGCCACCAGCCGGCAAAGCCGGCGATCACGAGAAGGAAGACCAGGATGACGCTCATGCCGGCTCCCTGGAGGGGCCGAACGTGCCCGGCATGTTTTGCGGAATGAAGTCCTCCTTGGCGCCCGGCACGCTGTAGTCATAGGCCCAGCGATAGACGATCGGCAGATCCTTGCCGAAATTGCCATGCGCCGGTGGCGTCTGCGGCGTTTGCCATTCGAGTGTCGTGGCTCGCCATGGATTGCCACCGGCCTCGCGCCCATGGCGGATGCTCCAGATAAGATTGAACAGGAAAACGATCTGGGCGAAGCCGACGATAAACGCCATGATGCTGATGAACGAGTTCAGGTGATGCGCCGACTCCGTCATGACCGTCACGTCGGTCAGTTCGGCATAGCGCCGCGGCACGCCCATCAGGCCGATGTAATGCATGGGAAAGAAGATCAGGTAGGCGCCGAGAAATGTGACCCAGAAATGGAACCGGCCGAGCGTCTCGTTCAGCATCCGGCCGGTGACCTTCGGGTACCAGTGGTAGATCGCGCCGAAGATGACGACGATCGGAGCAACACCCATGACCATATGGAAGTGAGCGACGACGAACATCGTGTCCGACAGCGGGACGTCGACGACGACGTTGCCGAGAAACAGCCCGGTCAACCCGCCATTGACGAAGGTGACGATGAAAGCCATGGCAAACAGCATCGGTATGGTGAGATGGATGTCGCCCCGCCACAGCGTCAGCACCCAATTGTAGACCTTGATCGCCGTCGGGATGGCGATGATCAGTGTCGTGGTGGCGAAGAAGAAGCCGAAATAGGGGTGCATGCCGCTGACATACATGTGGTGCGCCCAGACCACGAAGCTCAGCGCGCCGATGCCAACGATGGCCCAGACCATCATCCGGTAGCCAAAAATGTTCTTGCGCGCATGCGTGCTGATCAGATCGGAGACGATGCCGAAGGCCGGCAGCGCCACGATGTAGACTTCCGGGTGGCCGAAGAACCAGAACAGATGCTGGAACAGGATCGGGCTGCCGCCATTGTGCTGTAGCTGTTCCCCCATCTCGACGACCGCGGGCATGAAAAAGGAGGTTCCAAGCGCGCGGTCAAGCAGCATCATCACGCAGGCGACGAACAGCGCCGGAAAGGCGAGCAGCGCCATGACGGTGGCGGTGAAGATGCCCCAGACGGTCAGCGGCAGGCGCATCATCGTCATGCCGCGCGTGCGGGCCTGCAGCACCGTCACGACATAGTTCAGACCGCCCATGGTGAAGCCGATGATGAACAGGATCAGCGAGACGAGCATCAGGATGATGCCCCATTCCTGGCCGCCAGGTGTGCCGGTCATGATGGCTTGCGGCGGATAGAGCGTCCACCCGGCGCCGGTCGGTCCGCCGGGCGCAAAGAAGCTCGACACCAGCACCAGCACGGCAAGGAGGTAGATCCAGTAGCTCAGCATGTTGACATAGGGAAAGACCATGTCGCGGGCGCCGACCATCAGCGGGATCAGGTAGTTGCCGAAGCCGCCGAGGAAGAGTGCCGTGAGCAGGTAGATCACCATGATCATGCCGTGCATGGTGATGAACTGGTAGTAGGCCTCGGGGGTGATGAAATCGAACGTGCCGGGGAAGCCGAGCTGCAGCCGCATCAGCCAGGACAGCACCAGCGCGACCAGGCCGATGGCCGTTGCGGTCGCCGAATACTGGATGGCGATGACCTTGGCGTCCTGCGAGAAGACATACTTCGTCCACCAGCTGTGCGGATGGTAAAGCTCCATTTCCGCGACTTCGGCGGGCGGGACGGCATCTGCAGGCGTGATATCGACCATAGGCGGAGCACCTCCGTGCCCTTCAGCGGGACCCGACAGTTTCGAGTTTTGCCGCAACTTCTAGAGCTGACGCCGTCGCGTTGCCCGGCGCCTGTTCCACCGAGCCCGTCTGCTGCGGCGCCGACAATTGCGCGAACGTCTGCTGCTGGTCGAGCCAGGCCACATAGTCCTGCTCGGTATCGACCATGACGATGCCATGCATCATCGGGTGCCCCTGGCCGCACAGTTCGGCGCACAGAACCTGGAAGGTCCCGGTCTTGGTGGGGGTGAACCAGAAATAGGTGACCGAGCCCGGTATCATGTCCATCTTGGCGCGGAATTCCGGAACGTAGAAATCGTGCAACACATCGATCGAGCGCAGCAGCATCTTGACCGGCTTGCCGACCGGCAGATGCAGGTCGGCCGCTTCCACCACGACGTCGTCCTGGCCGTTGGGGTCCTTGGCGATCACGCCCAGCGGATTTTCAGCGGTGACGTCGCGGGTGTCGGATGTGCCGAGTTTGCCGTCCTTGCCGGGCAAGCGGAAGCTCCACTGCCATTGCTGGCCGACGACTTCGACCACGGTTGCGTCGCTTGGAACGTTGACGAACCGGCTCCAGACAAACAGGCCGGGAACCAGCATGGCGGTAACACCCACTCCGGTGACGATCGTCAGCCACCATTCGAGCCGCTTGTTCTCCGGTTCGTAGGCCGCCTGGTTGCCTTCGCGGTGACGGAAGCGGAAAACGCAATAGGCCATGAATAGGACGACTGCGGCGAAGACGACGCCGGTAATCCAAAAGGTGATGATGATGGTGTTGTCGATATAGTCCCAATTCGAGGCAATCGGAGTCCACCACCATGGGCTCAGGAAGTGGAACAACACCGAGCCCACGACGATCAAAACGAGTACAACCACTATGGGCATGTCCCGTTCCTCCCGGTATTTCAGGGGGCGCGAAGCCGTCCCGGGAAAATACCAAGTGCATCATGCGTGATTTGCGATCGAAATTCTAGAGCCGGTTGTGGAAGGAGCGAAAAATTGCTTCTGCGGCGCCCGGACCTTGCTTCGTTGGTGACGCCGGAGCGACACCTGACCCCAAATCAGGGAGGGCAGGGGCTGGTTTGATTCGGCTTGCCTTGTTCCAGCGGGATCAAAGCGCCTTGATGATGATGCAGCCGGCCAAAACCAGCACGACGCCGGCGAGCCGCATGCCGGAGACAAGCCGCTGCGGCAGGCGGAACCAGCCGAAGGTGTCGACGAAGATGCCGGCGACCTGCTGGCCGGCCACCGTCAGACTGACGGCAGCTGCCGCTCCGATGACGGGGATGGCGGTGAACACGGTCGTGACATAGGTGGCGCCGGCAAAACCTCCGAGCCAGCCCCACCAGGGCATCGACGACAGGCCGGCGAGGCGAGGGCGGGGCGTCTTCGTCAGGGCAAGCGCGATCAGAAGCACCGCGGCCATGGCCAGCATCGCCACCAGGAACGAGATGGTGCCGACCGCAAACGGCGCGCCGCCAAGGTCGTGCCGAAGCAAGGCGTTTACAGCGCCTTGCACCGGAAGCACGGCGCCTGCCAGCAGCGCCAGTCCGATCCACCCTGGTCTTGAGGATGCGGTATTGTCGGCCGCGCCCTTCTGTCCCAGAACGATGAGGGCAGCCCCGGCAAGCAAGACGAGCATGCCGAAGGCAGGCCCGGCTCGCAGTCCGGCTTCGGGGATCCCGAGCCAGCCGAACGTGTCGAGGGCGAAGGATGCAAGCATCTGCCCAGCGATGAAGAGCCCGACGGACACGACGGCGCCAAGGCGAGGGAACAGAAGAATGGTCGAAACGACGTAGAAGGCCGAAGCCATGCCGCCGATCGCATGCCACCATTCGGCTTGCCGAACGGCAAGCAGAGCCGGTGTCGTTCCGGTGAGGGCCGTGATCGACAACAGCACGATGGCGCCGACCGCGAGCTGAAGCGTGGTCGCGGCAAAGGGTGAGCCGACCGCCTTTGAAAGTTGGGCGTTGGCGCCAGCCTGCACTGCGAGCAGGCCACCGGCGACAAGCGCCAGAGGGATGAAGAGGATTTCCACGATCGTATTCCTTGAATGCGGGGTGCGGCGGCTAGGGCATGATCCCAAAAAGTGGGTGCCGGTTTTTGGAAAAGATCATGCTCCAACAAAGGGTTAGGTCATGATGAGATTTCAACCAAATCTCATCATGATCTAAGCGGCCGCTGACGCTTCCGGCAGGGCGGGAACAGCGATCCCTCTGACAACTGCGGAGCGGCGGCCGATGGCCGCATACCAGCGCGCCAGGTTTGGTGTGTCATCGAGGCTGAGGCCGAGCTTGCTGACGGCCGCGTTGATCCATGGCCATGTCATCACATCGGCGATGCCGTAGCTTTTGCCGACAATGTGCTCATGGTGCTTTAGCCGGCTATCGAGAACGCGGAAGACACGTCCGGTTTCGCGCTCAAAACACTCGATCACGTAAGGGATTTTTGCCGGCGCGAAGATTTTGTAATTCCACAATTGGCCAAGCGTCGGGCCGACATGGGCCGCCTGGAACAAGGTCCAGGTCAGCGTATCGTCCGCCTCCTGCGCGCCCACCGGCTGAAGCTTGCCCGACCGTCGCGCCAGGTAGTGTAGGATGGCGCCGGATTCGAAGACCGTGCGGCCGGCGTCCCGGTCGACGATCACCGGGATCTTGTTGTTGGGATTGAGCGCCAGGAAATCAGGCTTGGTCTGGTCGCCCCTTTCGATGTCGACCAAGCGGACCGAGTAGGGCAGGCAGACCTCTTCCAGCATGATCGAGGCCTTGTGCCCGTTGGGTGTCTGGCAGGTGTAGAGTTCTATCGGCGTCATGGCTCTTCTCCGCGACTGTTTCTTTTGTCGTCGGACTCCATATGGCGTGCGTGCATGCGCAGATCGACATGCCGATTCGCCCGCTTGCTCTGCGTTTTTGCACAGCGAAGCGTCATTTTGGCTCGCAGAGCGCAGCGCTTTCTTTTATCTTTCTGCAAGAATGCACAGCTCACGCGATATCGACTGGGAAGATCTGCGCATGGTGCTGGCCGTCGCCGATGGCGCTTCGCTGGCGGCGGCGGCTCGGATCCTGGGCGTGAACCACACGACTGTGCTGCGGCGCGTCAACGCCTTCGAGGCGCGGCTGGGTATCCGCCTTTTCGATCGGCTGCCGACTGGCTATGCCCTCACCGCGGGCGGCGAGGAACTGCTGGGCGCGGCACGCACAATGGCCGAGACGGTCAATGAACTGGCGCGCAAACTGTCGGGGCAGGATCTCAGGTTCGAAGGCAGGTTGCGGGTCACCACCACCGACACGCTGATGGCGTCGGTGCTGCCGCCGATCCTGGCGGCGTTTCATAAGCTCCATCCCGGCATACGGGTCGAGGCGATGACGCAGAATTCCATCGCCAACCTGACGCAAAGGGATGCAGACGTGGCGATCAGGCCGGTGTCGCAACCGCAGGAAATCCTGGTCGGCCGGCGCATTTCGGGCGTCGCCTTCGCCGCCTACGCGACACGTTCCTATGCCGAAACGCTACCCCCGGAGCCGAGATTGGGTGCGCTGCGCTGGATCGCGCCCGACGACAGCCTAGCCAACACCGGCGTCGCCCGCTGGATGCGGTCGTCGCTGCCCGATGTCGAGATCGCCATGCGCGCCGATTCCCTGGTGACGATGTCGCATGCGGCGGGCGCCGGTATCGGGGTTGCGGCGCTGCCCTGTTATCTCGGCGACAGCCTGCCCGGGCTTGTAAGGGTCGGAGGGCTGATCGAGGAGATTGGCTCGGCGCTGTGGGTGCTGGTGCACGACGATTTGCGCCGCACGGCGCGCGTCCACGCCTTCACCAAATTCGTCTCCGGCGAATTGCAGCAGCGGCGCGACCTTCTTGAGGGCAGGCTCGGCGCCGGAGCTTGAGACGCACGCCAGCTGACGCGCGGGCTCAGCTCCGCAACAAGCTCCCAAGCTCTGCGACGGTCATCACGCGCCCGAACACCTTGCCTATGATGTCGAGGGTTGCATTGTGCGATGGCTCGTCCAGTCCGCCGTTGGCGTCGCTGATGAAAGCCACCTTGTAGTCGCGCATGAAGGCGCTCCGCGCGGTGGATTCGCAGCAGATGCTGGTCACGGTGCCGATGATGATCACCGTGTCGACCCGGCCTGCGCCACGGATGTTGCGCAACACCGTCTCGATCTGCGTGTTGTGGAAGGCATCGTAGCGGTGCTTCTTGATGACGACATCGCCCGGCAGGGGCGCAAGCGCGGCGACGATTTCGGCGCCGGCGCTGCCTTCCCGCATTCCTTTGGTTTTCAGCTTCGGCTGATAGCCGGTTTCCAGCGGCGAGATATCGAAATGGTCGCTAAGCACATGCTGGGTGTAGATCACCGGGACGCCTTGCGCGCGGAAGCTCGACCACCTGCCGCATCGCCGGAATGCGATGGCGGGCCATGGCCACTTCCATGACGGCGCCCTCATCGACGAAGTCGCTTTGCATGTCGATGACCAGGAGGGCTGCGCGTTGCTTGTCGAACGGCCATGGTTCGTCGCCGGGCTGGGGCATTGCGCGTTTCCTGTTTCCGACGTTGATCAGGTGAGCAGCAGGCTCTTCATCGAGACATCGCAATTCCTGCCGATGACGATGTGATCGTGGATGGATGGAGAGATCAAAGTCGTGGCAATCTCGCAGCGAGTTCCGGGATTTGTTTGGGCGACTTGACGCGTCCTCGCTTGGCCTACGGGTCGATGACCGCGATCGCATCGATCTCTATCAGGTAGCCGGGAGACATCACTGCTATCCCGACCACCACGTTTGCTGGCTTGTGATCGCCGAACAGCTCGATCTGGGCGGCTTCGATGATCGGCACGTGTTCGTCGCGTTTGTAATCGACGATGTAGATCGTGATCTTGCAAACTTGCTCGGGCCGAGCGCCGGCGGCAGCAAGCGCACGGCCAAGATTCCCGAACGCCAGGCGCGCCTGGACTGCGAAATCACCATGGCCAACGAGCTTGCCGTGTATGTCTTCCGGCTGCTGGCCCGAGACGAACACCAGCTTGCTTCCTGTCGCAACGACGACCTGGGAGTACATTTCCGGAATCGGCAGATCATTTGGATTTATGCATTCGAGCGTCATTGAATAGATCTCCTGCAATGGCTGTCGGGAACTGGCTGCTTCGTATTCGCGGGTCTACCACATTGTCGCCGAAGCGGGCGATTCCGTCGCAATATCACTTCTACACCGCAACCGTGGGCATTTGAGCCAAAGCGGAATGTTGCTGATTGGCTCGCGAGCGGTGCGTTTGGGTTGACGGCGCCGGCGAGCGTCGGGCTCAGATCAGCAGCAGGCCCTTCATCGAGGCATTGCCTTTCTTGCCGATGATGATGTGGTCGTGGACGGCGATGCCGAGCGGCTTGGCGCTGTCGATGATCTGCTTGGTCATTTCGATGTCCGCACGCGATGGTGTCGGATCGCCGGAAGGATGATTATGCATCATCCGTCTCAACTCGGTATCTAATTGATATTGCATGATAAAATCTCGACGGCGGCGTAGCTGAGGGCGGTTTCTGGGGTGCGTACGCGCCTCTATTCGACCATGTTCACGATTGCTCATGTTCTTTCCTGTTGAGTCGATTTGTCGCATGGCACCTAACTGTTTGCTGACTCGCCCATTCGTTGAGGTCGCCCACAGGATAGACGATGGACTTTCCGATCTTCACGAAAGCTGGCCCGACGCGCATTGCTCGCCAGTTGGCCAATGTCCCGGTCGAGATCGCGCCGCGAAAACGTTCGGTCACTTCCTCTGGGGTGAGATACAGCGGTTCCGTCATCTTGCACCTCAAACAAGTCTGGTTCCGGATGATCGGGTCCGCAAATGGTGAAGACGGAGACGACCTCCTACACTCGGCTGGACGAGGCGATCTTCATTGAGAACATCTGTCGATACCGGCGCGTCACGCACCTTTACGGGGACTTCGCTCAATACTGAAAGCGGATTTTGATGGGGTAGGACCGTCTCGGGCTGCCGGCTAGAAAAGGGCTGGAGAGAACGCGCGATCAACAGTCTGACGGCCTGGGCAGGGATGCGACCCAACTGTGCCATGACCGGTGGGCGGACGATTGATGCGCATTCAACGTGACTTCCGTCCTGTAAACGCTAGGTCAGGTGCGTCGGGTATCTGGATTGCCGCGCGCTACGCCCGGATGGTGCGCAACAATCTGTTCCATGGCGGAAGGCATGGAGTGGCGAGCCCGGAACAACCCTGCGCGGCTCGAAACCCGTCTGATCTTGACCATCCCGGTTCTGGACGAATTCCGGCGTCTCGCGGGCACTGAAAGCGAACATCGCCGTTTGCCCTAGCGAGCCAGCGCTTGAGGCAGTTGGAGGGATGGCGGCGTGGGAGGCAATTTCCGCTAGATGAGAATCTCACGCTTGGTACACGACGTAAGATTAATTGCGCCCCGCTCGGACCTTCCCGCCACGAGGTGGTACGCCCGGCCCTGACCGAAGGACAGTTGGTCCTTATTGAAACTAGTCCTCGATTGGAGGTTGTGTACATTGAGGGTCGATCAACGCGTCCGTGGAATTCACTTTTTGGCGAGAAGCTCGATTAACCAGAGCCGAAGCCTCTCGCCGTTCATCAGTTCAATTTTGTCAGGGATCACCTGGGCCAGATTTTTGTCCCTAAGCATCTGCGGCGCAAAGTCAGAGGTAGTGGTGAGAATGCCCTTTGTGGCCGCCGGGTCGAGGCTGACGACACCCACCAAAGCGTGAACCTGCTCTTTTGAGACAAGCAGCCCGGGGTTGTAAGCTTTAACCGAGCCGAGGATCTTGATCGCCCCAATTCCTTTCTTGACCGCAATCAGGTCCCGTCCGTGGTCACCAGACCGAGGTGTAAGCGTAACCTCATCATAGCCAGCGCGTTTGTATGCACCGGCAACAACTTCCTCCCACACTTGGGGTGACATCTCGTAGGCTTTTGACCAGTCGCCCTTAAGCATTTCGACGATCTCGACCCAGACGAAGGAAACGGAGGTGATAAGGACGCCCTCATATACCTTCTTCTCCGGAATGATTACGCCTGAGAGCGTGACCTGCGGCTTCGTACTATCGAATGTCAGCAAATCGGCGAAACGCTGAATGGCGGCCCGCTCACTGAACGCGATTTGACTACCCTCTCGTAGGTTCACCATGACTCGACGATTGCGCTGATCGGCGGTTCCGCCTTTTGCAATCCAGCCGGCTTGAATCAGGTTACCTTTGTCGTCAAGTACGCGATAGTTGCCGTCATCGTCATGCAGGATTTCGACGCGGATGGGGTTTTTCATCCGAGCATAAAGATACTCGGTAAGCCCGATCTGTTCTTCCGGCGGAGGCACGTACGGGATCATAGGGGTCTTGGACTTTCGGTTCTCGAACTCGACGGCATGCGAAGGAAGCACATTTCAAGAACACCAGAAAGGGGGCGGCCTTCGGCCGCCTAAGCCCCTTAGGCGGTCTGCGCCCGCACCCATTCCGTGAGTAGCGGGGCAAACACCGGCAGCGGACAGGCGAACGTCGTTCTCGTTCGTTCCAGCCAGGCGCTCTGGAGCGCAACAATCCAGTAGCGCAGCTCTTTCTCGTTGCCGGCAAAACCGAGGATCGGGCCACCGCTCATGCCGACAACGCTGGTCAATGGAATGGGATCCATGATGCGCGCTGTGAGCCGCGGCGAAGCTAGCTTGTGTCCTTCTGGCTCTTCCTCCAGGCGGCGCACCGTGATCATCGTCGGAGAGACAGTGGCAAGCCCGTCGTCGGGGAGCTGTGGCGAAGTGAATTCCTCCGGCAGGCCGAGCATCATGTAGCCTTCGAAGGTGACATTGTGCTGCCGGATCCAATTTGCTTCCTCGAGGATGGCAACGCCGTTGGCTATGAGCAGCCGGACATGGTGGGGATGCAGGAGAATTGCCCCGAAATCCAGGCCGTTGTCATCGTCGCGATAGAAGCGCGGGCTTGAGCGAAGGTCGATTGGCACCGGCTTTTTGGAAACGAAACTTTCGCCAAATGCGTCTGCAAGCACGCTTTCGTCGATAGTAATCTCGCTAGACGAAAGCGCGTCTTCGATCTGCCGGATGATGTGTCCTGCTGTCAGCCAGAGCACTGTTTCATCGACGCGAAGCAGGGTGCCCGAATAGGCCGTGAAGCGGCTGGGGGCCTCTCCTTGACGGCTGGTCACGCACAAAGCCACCAGGTGGCGGCCGAAGTATCGCAAAATGCCTTGCTCTTCCGTGGTGAGGGACATGGGGCTCCTTCCGGACATGCATTGAGTCGTCATTCATTCTACAATGAGTCGGTGAGGGCGCCTCCCGGAATGAGTTCCGTGGGTGTGCGAGCCGCTGCCGCGCGCACCGCCGTAGACTGAGACATTAGGACCTGAAAGCCTGCGTCGATGGAGCTTGGGCAGGACGAAAGAGCCCGGGAACTTGCACTAAGAGCGTGGAAGTTCCCTGCCTGCCTTCTGGTCCCAATCGCGGCAGTGAACAAGGTGGCCATAGCCAGCTATATCGGTGAGATCGAAATCGAGCGGAGGAACAAGGCAGGACTGAATGCGCTCCTCGTTCGCATTCCCTCACCACCGCCCCGCGACGAGCGACTTCGTATCTGGGTTTTACCTGGCGCGGCGGAATTCTTTAGTCCCTTGCAGCTGTGGGTCGATATCGAGCACGACGGCTACCGCGCGGCGTACCGGAACTGCTGCCCGATCGCGATATCGCCGGCCGGATACTAAGCCACGCCATGAACCGACGGACGGCTCTCTCAAAGGGCCATCAGTTTGTCCGTCTGACACCGGTTTCGCGCGGGAACAACACGAGCAGCGGGTTCTCGGAAGGATGGGCCGTTGCCCGCCATAAGGCTGATGCGAGGGGGCAGGAAGCCAAACGGCAAGGCGCCTTCATCCAGTATGCCGATCTTGCCGACCTGATGCTGATGGCGGACCAGCGGCTCGGCTTTGGTCTCATGGAATTGGTCAATGAGGGCCAGCGGCTGATCGACCCGGACAGGCCCTGAACCAGCACGTGGCGCAACCGGCGGGACGTCGGAATACAGAGCTTGCCCTGTAGCAATGTAGCATCGCTGCAGCATGAGTTAATGCCAAGGCGAGGAGCCAACCGTTCGCTAGCTAAGCCGAACTCGCGGTTGTCTCATATGGATTCCCGAGCAAGCTTCGGGCAACGGAGTTATAGGTTGGCGGATCGTATATCACGCCAGTTTCTGAGGGCGCGGTAAGCAGGACCGTGGTACAGGCAAGTCCGGCTGCATCGAATTTACGCGCAATGAAGTCGCTTTCGGCGCGGTCGTGGCTCGACATGACGAGTTGGTAGCCTTCAAGTTCCACGAGATTGCGCATCACATCGACAAAGGCCGCAGTGTGGATGATGTCGTTGTGCTGTAGCGGATCGTCGAGCAGCAGTGCGCGCCAACGCGACCACCGATAAGCGGTGCTGGCGGCGCACAGGATGCTGAAGCCGTTGGCCGCAAGCTGCCCTTCACTCAGCACCACCTGCGGTGGGACTTTGCGGCCGCTGAGCAGGGAATTTTCGATCTGGTCGCCATATTCGAGTTGCATCTCGAAGTCGGTCCGGTCGACGCGCTTGTTGGCTCTGAACTGAACTGAAGCTCCCGGCGTGCTGAGCATGGCCGCATTGAACTCGAGAATGCGGTCGTTGAGCGGCTGCAGCACTTCCCGATTATAGGCTTCGGCTCGCTGGCCGAGCTGGACCGTATATTTGCTGACCACCTCTTCAGCGTCCTGTGACAGCTTGAGTGCCGCCCGAGCGGGTGCAAGCCGGGCATGGAGCGTCCTGAGGTGCGTCACCGGATCCTTGAGCGCATCATCACCTCCGGCCGCACGCATCTGTTCGGTGACGAGGGCGAGTTCCTCCTCAAGCAATAGGTCCTGGTTGATGTTGGAGAGCTCCCTCAGGCGCTCGCCAAGCAGCGTGAGTTCGGTCGACGCGCTGCCAGATGCGCTCTGGGCCGCTTCCAATGTCGCGCGATCGGGGATTCCAGTGAGCCCCAAAGTTGTCCATTGCTTCACCAACTCTTCCGCAGCGAGCACCGCGTTCTTCTGTGCCAGTTCCATTGCGGCAAGGTCTGCCTCGTGCGTGCCAAGCTGCTCCAGAAGTGGCTTCGCCGCGGCGACGGCCGCGGCGGATGCTCCTTCGAGCTCAGCCAGTCGCCTGCGGGCGGATTCGAGCTCGTTCCGCCTCGTGGCGAGAAGCGTTCCGATCTCGTCGATGGTCGGCGTCGGCACGCCGCGCGCCGCAATCCGCTCCGCACAATCGCGATCGTCAGCAAGAAAGCCATTGAGCCGGGACGTGGCGGCATCAAGACGCGCTGTCAGTTGTTCGATTTCGGTCGTCGAGGCGGAGCGTCGCTCCTCAGCTGCAAGCGCTGCGGGCTGTCGTTCGGCAAGGCTCGCCTGGGCGAGCCGAAGTTCAGATTGGGCGGCAGCTTCACGCGATGCGGCAAGGATGCCAAGGTCATCGTTCTCGTTGGCTTTGAGCGCCTGCCGCAAACTTTCAGCTAAGTCCACGGCTAGCTGCCGCGCTTGCTGAGCGCCCGGTTCGATCGCTGCCTGACGAGTAAGCGTCGGCGTGAGTTCCCCGATACGCTGTGTCAGAGTCGCGATTTCGACCATGAGCTGCTCGGCCCGCTCGGAAATTGCCGCGACGCGGGCGTTGCCCGAGCGTGCCGCCTCGTTAGCGAGGAGCTTCAGTTCACCAGCGGGGTAGTGCGCTTGGCATACCGGACAGGTCTCCTCGTCGTCGTGGATATGGCTCGCGATCGAGGCCACAGCGGAGGCGATGGCGCTTGCATGGCGCTCGGCCTCGGCGAGCTCGCTCCGGGTTGCCTCGATCGTCGTCGTGAGTTCGTCACGCCGACGCAGCGCTACGTCATGCTCACCTCTGACCCCAGCGGCCGCTGTGGCGGCAGCCGCGAGGGTCGCCTCTCGTTCATCGGCATCGGCGATTAGGAAGGAGAGCCGCCTCGCGGTGTCGAGATCCGTCCGCGCCTGGGTGGCGATCGCCTGCAGCCGAACCGCTTCAGCGGCGGCGGCACCATGGGCCGCGACGACCGCGTCTTCGTCGCCCAGCAGCCGGCGCCTCTCAGCGAGAGCAGCATTCTTTGAGTCGATTTCGGAGCGCGCCTCGCCGATAAATGACGCCAGCTCCTCGCGGCGAAGCAGGTCGGCTCGCACAGCTTCGAGCCGGGAGATCTCGGCATCGGTGTTGGTGACCGTCCCCGACTGGGCGGTCAAGGCATCGGTCGCTGTCGTCAGCTGCTGCTCCGCGTCGGCACTCGAGCTGCGCGCATCCGTGAGTTGCTGGCGCGCGCGAACTAGGCTCGCACTGTCCTCCATTGCGCGCGCCGCCTGCGCCTCGTAGCGCCCTATCAGGGTCTCTGCGCCCGCGAGCTTGGCGACGCGATCGGCAACCGCGTTGCGGGCGATGTCAAGCAGTCCAGATAACCGCGCCAGGAGTTGGCCGCCGGTTTCCACCGATAGCCCTGCGGGCTTCAGCCGGCAACTCTCTGGATCTCGGTTTCGATCACTGGTGCGCGGATGCGGATGTCCTCTTCGGTCAGGCCGCCACCTGCGCGAACCGCCGAGCGCAGGCGCTCGAGACGGGCCTGCCACCCCTGCCAGTCGGCAATATCCTTTTCGATCGCGGAGATCGTCGCCTGTTCGGCCTTGATGCGGCGAGCGAAGGCGAGCGTGGTTGGCCTGCCGCGCAGCCGAGTGCGGATCAGTTCAAGCCGATCGACACCGCTCGGGCCTTTGAGCGCTGCCCATTGATCGTCGGCGTCGCGGCTGGTGAAGCGCTGCCTCTCGGCCTGACCAAGAAAGTGCGTCATGGCGAGGTGCGTGCCCAAATCAGTGATCTCTCCGCGTCCGGGATTGGCAAGCAGCGCGGAAACCGCCGCCAGCGATGGCAGCATACTAGCGCTACGCCGAACCGACTCGCCTTCGGAGAATTGAAGCGTTACGGCGTGGCTGTCGCGGTCGGCACCATTGCGAGTAAGATAGTCGGCGTCCGGAATGACGGTCTTGCCCGAGCGCGACACGTAGGGCGTGAAGCGTCGGATCTTGCCGGTGAGCGCCCATTCGATGGCATCGAAGAAGCTGCTCTTGCCCAGGCCGTTAGTGCCTGTCAGCAACAACACCCCCGGGGTCGCCGGCACGGCCACGCTGAACTCACCGAAAGTTCGAAAGTCCTCTATGTCGATGCTTGAGAGGTAGACTTCGCTCATGATGTTTCCCTCCGCTCCCAGGCACCCACCAGCGCTTGTACGATATCGTCGGCCGGACGCTCGTCATCGCCTTCGAGCGCAATGCTGTCGAATTCTTCTGCCGTGCTGCGGGGCAACCCTACCGGCGTTAGCTCTTCGAGGTCGAGCGACCGGTCCTCGTGCAGTTCTTTCTCGTCCTCTTCCCAGGGCCGCGCGAGGAATGTACGACGCACGAAGTCATCGAAGCTGTCGCCGTCACGAGCCGCATCGCGGGGTCGCAGCCAGGCGAGCTTGCGCGCCACGCGATCGTCGCGTTCAAGGAAGAGGCCGAGCGATTTCCATTTGCGCTCCCACTCGCTGCCACGCGGGCCGACTAGGAACAGCTGCAGATCCAGGCTCTCATTAGTGCTAAGGAAGGAGCGGGCGACGACGCATTGATTGCGATAGCGGCGCAGCGTCTCCCGTACGCCTGGTAGCGTCGGCACGTCGGGAAGCGTGCCAAGTATAACCGCATACCGCCCGATCTTGAGTGCTCTGGCTTCGGCAGGCAGTTCACCGGCCTCGAGCGTCGTGGCGGCGCTGCTGCCGCCATTGAAGCTGCGGCCAGCGAACTGCGGCTGTTCGCTGATCGGCAGCTTCCGGCGGTCAGCGGCGCCGCGCACACGCTGGACGAATTCTTCGAGTGGTCCCAAGGCGAACGTTTCGTTCACGCTGTATGCTCCTGTCGCTCGATGGCTTTCAGCAGACGCGCGGCATGCTGGCTTTCTACTTCCTCGAGTAGCGCTGCTAGTGCTGCCGTACCCCCGGCAAGTGCCTCGATCAGTTCTTGGCTGATCCACATCATCATCGGACCGGATCCGGTGGTCTCGGCTAGGGAAGGTTGGTCGGCCTCGACGCTGGCGAAAGGCTCCTCGGCTTTCTTGGCGAGGTCTAGTCGCCCCTCGAGCGCGAGCAATACAAAACTGGTCTGCCAATCATGCGTGTCCGCACAAATGCTTGGCCTTTTGCCCATAATGCGGTCCGGGGCACAGCCATGGCCGGTCCTCTCGTGGCCGGCAATCTGGCGCAGCAGATTGCCAGGCCGCATGCCTCGCGGTGTGGTCTCGCCCCAGACCGCCGCGATCGCCAGTGAGAGTGCTATGCCGCTGATGATCGACGACAACTTGCGTGGTCCTACAAGCACCTGCACGGCATCGCCGTCCTCGTCGGTGGCGCTGACAACCAGGCGAAGAAAGCGGGCTAGCAGCGGTGGTTCGTCGCTGAGAACCTCCCGCCAGGTCGTCCAGGTCTTCCGCATCAGTGCCCTCAGGTCCTGGGCGATCTCGAGTCCAACGTAACCCCCCGGATCGTCTTCGCTAATAAGGAAATTGCTTAGGTGCGTGTCGACCTTCCCCAGAAGCCATTTGTCGAGCTCGTGATGGACCATCCCGGCAAGCCTGGTTGCATTGGTTGCCTCCCGGATCTGCCAGGCGCCGCCCGGATTGCCTCCGACAAGCTTGGGCATCAGTATGCCGCCGCCGTGCGGCGATTTCGCAGTCAAATTCCTCCAAGACTCGGACCAGTCAAGTGGCACCGCGTGGACCGTCACTTGGTACGCATGCGCAGCAACCCGCAGCATGGCGCCACCGATAGGCCCGAATACGGCAGGACCCTGTGCGAGTGTCACGTCGAGCGCATTGCCATCGTCCCAGGCCTCGCCGATCCGGCCGGGACCGCGGTCGCCCGACCACCTGACCTCGGTGCCCTCGAAGCTAAGGTGGACGGTCATCGGCATGGCCGCCGCTGCCAGTGCGATGCGTCGCCGTGACCCCACGACGTGTGCGTCGCGCGCCCGGGAACGGAAGAAATCCTGGGCGTCGTTGGAGAGTGCCGGAATAAGCGTCGCCTCGCCGAGGCGATCGAGCCATTCCTCATGCTGCTGATCATAATCGCCGAGCAGGTCAAGGAAGGGCTGGCGAACACTTTTGCGGTCAGTGCCACGACGGATAATGACGTCATCGGCCATCACCAGTTCGCCGTCGCAATCGAGTTGATAAGCGGGCTCGCCCGGCGCAGCCACATAGGCGTCGACCCTCGCCACAGTCTTGCAGGCGAGATGCCGGAAAGCATGTCCCTCCGTCATCTGACAGGCTCTAATGGTGGCGAAGGCCGCAAGGCGGTTAAGAATTGCCGAGCCGAGCGTGAATACCGTCTCGTCCTTGGTCTGCAGTGTCATGTACACCCCAGGCCGGAGCTGGCGGCCAATTTGGGCGACGAGGCCGTTGGCGTGGATGAGTGGCGAAATGCGATCCCTATAGGCTTCAAACAGGTTGTACGGATTGGCGTCCGCTTGGGCTCGACGCGCCTCCTTCTCGATAGCTAGCAGTTCTTTTTCGACCTCTTTGCGGTTGGGATTGTTAGTGATGGTGTGGATCATCGCACCATGGTCGAAATCGGCGGATGCGGCGGCGACGAAGTCGATGAGACCTCCGTCGCCGCTCCCGCTAACGAAATAATGCGGGTGGGCGCGTCCACGGAATTCAGCGCCTGGGATGCCGGCATTGTCCCAGTAGCTTTTGTCACCAATGCCGCGAACGGTTTCGGTGGCTTCGAGCCCGAAGCCGAACGCCAGAATGACGATCTGGAAGGGTTCGGTCCGCTCCTGGTTCTCATTGATGTCGAGCACTGTCAGTTCGTACCCGCCACCGGCAATTTCTCGAGCGGCGGTGACCCGATGGCGCTTGAGCTGAAGCAAGTTGCCGGTCTGACCTGCGATGTCCTCGAACTGCCGCACTACGTCCTCACGGACGTCTCGTGAAGGACCGGCCTCCCAGCCCAAGATCGGCAGGTCGGCGATGGGGTCGTCAGCATTGCTGCGGGGCCAGTTGTAAATGTGTGGGTCGAGTTTGCGTTTATCGGTGCCCATCTGCAGCTTGAGCAGATCGTCGGCCGCCTCGAACAGCACCACTTCTCCTGCGGAAGCGAGTGCGGCGGCGGCGGCGGCGGTGATCCCAGCGGCGCCGCCGCCGATAACCGCTATGCGCGGGCGATCGCGAAGGTAGTCTTGATCTGCGAGGGCATGCACCAGCGCCAGGGCTCGCACCTGCTGCGAATAGAGCGTGATCCGCTGGTCATAACAGCCAAGGACGTAAACACCCTTACGTCCCCCGATTGACGCGCCCTCGACGACATCTAGAGGACTGAGAATTGGATCAGCCAATGGCTACCCCATCGGGCACGACGACGTTGGCTGTCGGGACGGTCATCGATCCAGTATCCTCCAGGTCGCAGTCGGGCGCCAAGTTCATCGGCCCAAGAAACCTGCTTTGGCGCCTGCACTGTACGCTAGCATTTGGCTTTCTCAAGTTTTCGACACCCCGATACTGCGAAGGCCGGACAAGCCCGGAGGTTGATCGCGGATGGGCGAGGCACAAATCAGGTTTTGAGTCATGAGCCAACCTCAGTAACGAAGATGAAGTATCCTTTTGTTTCGGCGTTTCGGCCGCGCAGGTGGCGCTTGCCTGGCTGATCGGCCGCAAGCCCGTCACCTCAGTCGTCATCGGCGGACGTACGGAAGCGCAGTTCAAGGATAATCTGGCCGCAGCCGACATGAAACTGACGGTGGAAGAGCGCAATCGTCTGGACGACGTCAGTCGACCGCCGGTCACATACCGCTATTGGCATCAGTTGAATGAGGTAAGCGACAGGCTGAGCGAGGCGGACATGGCATTGTTCTGCTCGCATGTGAATAATCGACTTCAATCTGAGCAGCCCAGAAGCTGCTTCCCTTCGAAGCCAAATTGCCCGGACGCCCTATTAGCGCATCCAAGCCTTCGTAGGAAGACCTGTGGACGTTGCCGCGCGCGCCTCGGTGGATCGTCATTTCGCTATCCTGGCCGCGCGGCGGCCGCCAGGACGCCAGTGGGTATCAAACCTCCCTGATTGCCCACTGGCACCCTCTTCACGACAACACATACCGGAGGACCGACCGACTGGACGCGTACCACCACAGCACATCCAGGTAGGCATAACAATCGATGCCGAGCTCAAGGACCGCCCCGGGCACGCGGACCGAGTTACTCTTAGCGCACCCAGCGGAAAAGAGACCGCCCTCCGTTCAATCAGGAGCCGTGCGACCTGGATCGTAGCCGACAGGGCCCCAACTCCGCTACTCGAAGTCGGCGTGCCAAATTGTCAGGCCGCCCTCGCTCTCAAGAAACTTGCGTAGACGTGGTAACGCTTTGATTGCGGTCTTGATATCGTCGCCATTGGCGACAGGCTGGACGTCGAAGGCTTGGCCGCTGAAGTGTCTTGATAGACTGGCCTTCTGACTGTCCGACCAGCCGCTCATGATGCCATAGAGACCGGCTGAGATCGCAGATGCGGTCACGGCTTCAGGATGGGCATCGACCCATCCCTGGAGGGCAGTGCGCTCGGCGCTCGCTGCGTAGGTCTGCTCGATCCACTTCCGGTTGGCGACGATGTTGGGCGCCATCGCATCCGCCTGGGCTTGCGAGTCCCGACGGCCACTGGTGAAGACGACGCTTGGATAGGCGTCCAGCAAAGTCTGCGCGGCATCTCTCGCGTAGTCGACCAGATCGAGGTCGCCGATCGACCGGCTGGCCGATCGGACGAGCGGCTTGGCGACTGCCGGAAACAGGTGGCAGTCACAGATGTAGGGACGAATCCGCGCGTGCGCTGCGCTTGCTCGATGTTTCGACTTTTTCACGCTTTCCTCCTTGTGAGTTTCCATGTTTGCGAATCGTGTCGGCGCCGCCCATGTTCCTAGTTGGCCACGATCGGTATTGGCGGAGAGACGCTGACGATCCTGGCCTGCGCTTCGACCATTTCCGTTAGCGCGCGCGGCAGGACGAGCGATGCGGGTTCGCCAGCCGCCTCAGGCGAAAACAGCCAATTGAAATCGAAGCCGATTGCGGTGCCGGCATTATCGGCTGACGTCGCAATTGCTCCGTGCAGAAGTGAGACGTCCGCCCAGAACTCTGGCGACTCGTCTGGAGTGACAACATCCAGAAAGAACCCTGGGACACTCAGATCTAGGCGAAGGGTGCTGAGAACGGGCTTCGCAGCGACGCTCTCTCCGGTGTCGTAGACGATCCATGATTGGACCTGACCACCCCGTACCAGGGCATACAGCGAAACAGGAGACCGGCGCGTGTCGATCGTGTGCGAGATGGTCGTTTCGTCGAGGCCTGGTTGAGAAAGTCGCAGCCCCAGCCCGGCGAAGCTACTGAGATGATCGGTCGACCCGACAAACCGTAGCGAGAGAAGCAACGCCTCGTCCTTCGCATAGCCCGACGAGATCAGGTCGAAATACGCGGATTTGTACATCGGCGGCGCAGCTACATTCTTGGCGCAAACGATAGCGGCGGGCGTTTCAAACTCGATGACGCGCAGGGCGTTTTCCGACGTTTTCAGCATTTCGGTGAAGCGGGCCATCGGTCCTACCGAGAGGGCGGCCCTGCGGAATTTCTCAACCGGCCGCCCCAATTCCTTGAAAAAGGACGAAGAGATCATCGCCAGATGGCGGTGCACGTGGACAGGGTAGGGATTGCCGGTCGTGGACGCACACAAGCGTGCCGACTTTTCGTTTCCGCTCGTCGAGAACTCGACGGATTCATTGGCGGATATTTTCGCCTTGAGCAGATCGGCGCGCAGAGGAGTTGCTCCCGGCCGCGTGTCGTCGGTGTCTCTGCCCAAGACATTCAGATAGTCGAAGTTGCGGTTGATCTGGGTCCAGCGCACAGGGGTGGGGCCACTCGCCATAGTCTCCCAGACGGTAATCTTGTGGCCAAACGCTTCTAGCTCGAGCTGTACCGGCGCGCGATCGGCCACGTCGGACGGCGCATGGTTTGTCTCTCGCGGCAACGACCACTCGAAACTGCACAGCGTCACTGGCACGTTCGTTTCGCCGCCATCTGTCCGGCTTGATTCAGGTTGCACCAGCAACGAGACGAGGAAGTTGCCGGCAGTGATCTGCTGATGGAGAATCGTCGGTTTGCTGCCCTTGGAAACGTGGAAGCGGCCGATCTCGACTGGATCGTCACCTGCACCCACGCCGCTGTCGATCGGTCCTTTCCAGACTTTGACGCTCAGCAGCTCGCCAGCGGGGACAATCTGGAGGATGTCGGTCAGCCTCCCGTCGCCGCCTTTGGAATAGGACAGCTTGCCTCCTAGATCGTCGAATTCGATCCACCAGCAGCGCGTGATGTCGGGGAGGCTCCTTGCGCGGGCGGAACTGTCGCTGAACTCGGGAACACCCGCAAGCCACTCGGGATCGATGTAGCGGCGCATTGCAACGCCAAGCAGCGCTTCCTGCAGCGGCGGTTCGTCGCCATCGAACGAAAATGGGCGCAGCATCATCATCGAGTTCGGCAAGGCAGGAGCCGAACTGTCGATGGAATCGAAGGTAAGGCCAAGCGGGCCTTCCCCGCGCAGCCCAAGGCTTCGCGCACTGTCGGCGTCGAGGGGGCGATAGTCGAGTTGCGGATTGGGACCGATCTCCTTGCGCGAATCCTGGATCTTGACTGTCTTGAAGCCATGGTCGTCCTGGTGCTGGTCCTGGTCAAAACCATAGCCGAAGCCCGTATGGATTTCGGAGGCGACACGATCCGCCAACCCACCGCGGGAAAAGGGCGGCTCCTGCAGCACCGCCGCAATGGGCGGGGCGATCTGGCCGCGTTCGTCGCCGGATGGGGCGACAGTCAAGGGAATCAGGCCACGCAGTTGCGGGCGCGTCAGGGTCAGTCGCGATTTGTCTGCCAGCATCGCGACACGCATGGGCCAGACATGCGATCGGGTCGGCAAATCCTTAGCTTCATTCCGCCAGGCTGTAGCAACGAGGTTGTCCCGAAGGGCGCCGGCATAACGCGTCCGCAGTGTCAAGCGGTGACGACAATAGGTCGCACCGACCGGATCCCACGGGAATTCCTGCAACACTGTCGAGGTCGGCAGAGGCTCGAGGCGCTGCGTGATGGTATGCGCATCCGAGTCCGGCCGATCGAAGAAGGCCTCTCGTTCGAACCGCTCGATTTCAACGAACGACGTCTGGTCGGTGTCCGCGATGGGGAGGAGCGGCAACGCTGGGTGCGGGCTCTCCCTGTATCGCTTCGCTGCGTGCTGCCGTGGCGCAATGTGATGATAGATCGGCCGTCCCGACGGCCGCCAGCGCTGGGTAGTGACATCGACTTCGGCGATGAGCCGCCAATAATCGCGGAGTTCGGGGACGATGGTCTCGGCGGAAACGAGGTCGTATCGGCGCGTATCGGGCACCGGACGCGCCGCGATCATCGTTGATGCGAGATCGATTGCGATCTGGTTGTCGTCGTGGGTCAGTTCGGTCACGCCATCGTACATCGCCTCAATCTGGCGGGCGCCGGCGTCGAAGCCCATGTAGCCTCCCATCCGGCGGACGGCGTATTGCTGCAACCCTTCATGTATGACGGCTGGATGCTTGCCTTGAGGTTTGAAATGGCCTTCGGCGACCAGGGCAAACATTCCGTACCGGGCAACGTGGCCTGCGGGCACGGAGGCCACGTAGGCGCCTGGCTGTGACTCTTCCAACGACAGATCTCGACCAGGTCCGAACGCTATGCTGTACGAAAAGTCGTCGCTGAGCGGCTTCAGGAGTTGCTCGATCAGGACTTCGGGAGTGGCCAATTTGGACGGAAGAGCGTTCTTGACCAGCCACTTGGCGAGCCATGTGCCGACGCTCGGAACGTCATGGGTCAGTGTGGCCGGTGTTCCTTGCATCTTGGTCAGGCTGTCGGTAGCCTGCAATTCGAGCACGATCTTTTGGACGGCCGGATCCGGAAGCGTATCGAGATACGGCCCCAGCTTTGGCTCGAGATGGCGCAAACGGTTGGCAAGGGTCAGCAGGAACAGGAAATCGCCGAAGCTCTCATCCGTGACGCCGGCACCGGCCACTTTGGCGAGATCGATGTTTGCCATCCACCGCGCGAAATCGGCGAAGCCCACCCGCGGTGTCTGCACGCGTTCCTCGACTTGGTTGCTCAGACCGGGCGTCCAGATGTCGGTGGTGTCGGGAGCAAGGAGCAGAAGCGGAGTCGCCTTGCCGGCGGGACGATGTCCGTCGGGATCGACAAATGAGGTCGATACCGCGTCGGAAGGTCCATTCTCGAGGACGAGGCGCAACCAGCACCAGCGTTCGCCGAAGGGAATGATCTTACTCCCGAACTCAACACCATCGACAACCAGGCGCAGGTGCCGAACCGGCTCGGTGCCAATCGCGGCACCTACGGGGACCGGTTCGTCGGCGAGGCTTAGCTCGAGGCAGGAATAGGCCTGGGAGATTTCGGGTAACTTGAACTCGGTGTTGCCGGTGTCATCAGGTCCGTCTGCGGGGCGATCGAAGATGCGCAGGTGGAGGGTGCCGGTTTTGCCGGAAGCGATTAATCCATCCAAGACCCATCTCGGTCCTGTGGTGGCGTCCTTCGGGAACTCCATGCGTCCGACGCCGTCGCTGTCGCGAAACAGATCGATCGCGCCGTTTCCACGTGTCGAGGCGACCAGACCGATCCGCGGATAGTCTTTGCAGAGCGGATAGACCGCCGTGATGGCCTGTCCGAACCGGGCCGGCGATTGGGGCGATCGGACTTCCTGGATCGCCGTCTGGGCGATGGCGGTTCGCCGGCTGCACTCATATTCGAGGATGGTTGGTGGTTCCCACGGCTTTCCGTTTTGGTCCGTACCCGTGCCATCTGCCAGCGGCGCGATATCCTCGCGCGGCATCCACGGTGTTTTAGGATCCAACTGCAGGCCAAGCGGAGCGGTGCCGGCGTTGGTCACGGCGAAACTGAAGCTCTGGAAGTTCCGCCCATAGGCGAGCGTGGGAAGGAGCTCAAAGGCCCCCCCATGGTCGAAATCGTGGAGCGAGACGGCGTAGAACGGTACGGCGACGTCATGCTGCATGCCCTCGCCGAGGGCCCCGGGATCCGGCTGGTCGGCGAAGGGCACCCCCTCGTAGGAAAGGAACATCGTTCCACGACCATCCGTAACCGCCGGCAACACGGGGTGTAGTGCGCCGGGAATAAGCCTTGCATTGGCCGTGGGACGCCAGATCAAGTCGGCAAGATTTGCGTAGGCCCAGCTGGCTTCATCCGCATCGAGGCGGCGGATCGCCACGCAGATTCCGTTGAACGTGTGAGCGAACTGATCGAGCCCATCGGCGTCGATGCCGGATGCGGTCTGGATGGGCAGCGGCCGAGGAAAGGTGTCGGGGATAAATCGGCCGTTAGCGGACAGATCAATCGAGGCCGCTGCAAATCCATAGGTTGCCTCAAGTTCTGACGTGAAGTCGGGCGGCGCGGGGCGGCCTGCGGGAACAACCAGGCACTTCGCGATGAAATCGAGGTAGCGCGAACCGTCCTCGCCCTCAAAGCGCCGACGATGATAGTCGGCTTCCCCGACCAGCTTCTCAAGGTCCCCGACCTTGAGCGGTTTGCTCGCGACGGCGAGCAACTCGCGCGTCGCCGCGGCGGCAGCGGCCCGGCGCACAGCCTCAGCGCCGTTATAGGGACCGTCAAGCAGATCCCGATAGGCACGCCAGCCCTCGGTGATCGCGGGGGCAAGGACGGGTGCGGCGACTCCTCCGGTGGATAGCGCCGCCAGGGCCTCTGCGAGTTCCGAGGCAAAGGTCCCAGGTGAGTCGGGAGGGGCGGATGACGCAAACTCGCAGGCCTCGAAAATCCGAACGAGCGCGCGTTCTGCCCCGGCTTCGTCGTGCAACTGCTGTTCAAGATCGGTCAGCGCCACGCTGAGGATCTCGGCGGCTGGCTGCTTCAAAGCGCCTAGGAAGGCATAGGAGCGCGAATCGGCGACACCGGTTCCGGGGTTGCTGTGATAGGCGTCCAGCAACAAGGAGACGAGTGCGCCGGCGGGCTGGTCGGCGACGGCCGTCTTGTTGGCGTCGGCGTTGGTCAGTGCTGGGGAAATGCCGAAGACGTGACGAAGGGCATGCGAGAGCGCTTCGGGGTCGTTGACGAGCCTGCCGCGTACCAGCGCACTTCTGGCCGCCAGAACTGCCCGGATGGCCGCGTGGATGTGCCTGGGCTCGTAGTCGGGGATCGGCGTGTTGGGCGTGCGCATGCCGTCGAGGGCATCGAGAATAGTCACAGCGAGCGGCGCGAGGACATCGCCGCCCACGTCGTTTGGCACCTTGCCCGGCTGCATCAGGGAGATGATCCAGGGGTCGAGGGCACCCACGAGACGGGCCATTGTATACCAGACCGCTCCGCCCCAGTCGTAGATTGGGACCGTGTTCGTGCCCGTGTTGCGGATGCCGATCCGTGCTTCCAACGCATCCAGATTGCTGTCGGGAGAGATCAGGCCAGTCGTTGCTGCCAGCAGCGACGCGGCCTTCGCTTCGAAATTGGCAAGATAGCGGCTGAGGGCATCTGCGTCGGTGTCGAGTCTCAGGAAGCCGTTGAGGTCGATATCAGGATCGACGATCGGAGTCGGCCCATTCGGATCTAGCGGATCGCGAGTCTTCCAGGGCTCGAAAATGGTTGTCCGCGCGAAGGAGGGAAACTGCGCATCGGGTCGATAATAAAAGTCAGCCTGGGCTCCGACGAGCCTGTCGAATTGAGGTGGCTCGGTTGGGTCGGCGAAATAGGGAAGGACGATAAGGTTTCCATCTTTGCCGGTTGGAAACCGCACCAGGTGCGTGACGCCGATCCTGTGCCCGATGGGCGCATTCCATGACGAGACCGCATGTGAATTGAAGAATGCGGTTGTCCTACTGGCATCGACAGCTGCATCGGGATCGTTGTCCTCGGCCGTCGTCCAGAAGCGGTCACCCTCAGCAAACGCCTTACGCTCCACTAGCCAGCCGTGAAAAGCGTTCGGATCGACAGGCGCGTCGGAGACCTGGTCCAGCAACTCGGGATTATTCAGCCCCGTTAGAGGATTGTAGTGCCAAGACCAGAATCTCACGCTGGGCAGTTGTGAGAAGAAGCTTTGGAATAAATCCTCGGCCTCTTTTTCGTCGTCCACAAGCTCGCCGTGTGCCTGCACTTCGAGCGAGAGATTGACTGAGAAGGTGAGCGTTTTACCGTCGACGTCACCGGCATGAAAACTCCTGGGCTCGCGCTCGACCAGGCAATGGATAATTGGCCTGACGCTCATTTCGTCGCCCCCTCGAGTTTTCTGGCCGCGTCAGCCAGCTTCTGCACCTGCGCGACCCTGGCCGCCCCGCTGACGCCCGCGCTTGTGTTGGAAGACGATTCCGATTTTCCGCCGCGAAGCTTGTAATTGACCTGGGCTCGGGCGTGCAGTTTGAAGAAGCGGGTAATGCGGATCGTCACGGTCAGCGTCCCGTCGGCGTCGACCTGGCCGTTGTCGCGGTAGGACATCCGAAGCATCAGGGTGATGCCGACGGTGACGATGCCGCACACATCGACCTGCCCGGTGATGACCAACACCATCGAGATGGATAACCCGCCGCCTGGTCCATTCAGCAGCTTGCGATAGGAGAGCACGCCGGAAACGGTAATGAAGACTTGCCCGATGAACGGCCCGACTGCGAAAGCGAGTTGCGCGGAGCCGCCCGCGCCCGCCTCTACCAGCACCATCAGTCGATCGCGGATCGGATTGTATTCGGTCTCGATCTGAAGATAGCCGGTGCCGCCGATGATGAAGATCGAGAAGATGAACGGCCGATCGATGCTCGACAGGTTGAAGCGGTCGGCGATCAGGAAGTCGGGGAAGGCGATCAGCTTGAAGTGGTTTTCGATGGAGATGTTGGAGATGCCGCTTGTGCCGAAGGTCAGCGACAGAGGCGGGATCGCAAAATCGTGCTGGATGCCGATTGGAATACCGTTTTCGCGTATCCATTCAAGTCCGCCGCCCAGGTCAGGGAACAGGCTCGAGAGGAAATCCTGGACCCATTTAAATTGCGGATTGAGCTTCGCGTTCTTGGGGTCGAATTGAACGTCGAGTCCCTTCTCCTTGGTGAACTCGAGACCGAACTTCTCGAATTTGACCATGGACTGTCCGCCGACCACGGCGTCGAGCGTCGTCGCGATGTGACCGAAGCCGGTGACCGCAACCTTGTCCTGATCGCTCGATGCCTCAAGCCGAACCCGACCTGTGAGAAGCATGTCGACAAAGTCGGCCTTGAAGATGCCCAGTGAGAACAAGCTTCGCCTGCCGGGGAAGGGCGCTGCTATATCGACCTGCACCCAGGCGCGCGACTGCTTCTTGTCGAAATCGTGCGTGATCTTGACGGCGTCGCGAACGCCGGCCGGTATTTTGTAGCCTTTGAACAGTTGATCGAGCTTGGCGCCACCGAAATTGCGGAAGACGCTTCCGATATCGAGCCTGGACAGGTCGGCAGGCAGCAGCCGGTCGCCGATCTGGTCGAACGGGATAGAGAGGCCGAGCGCCTTGAGTTCGTCGCCAAGGCGATTGAACATCGCGTTGGTCTCGGTGACCTTGATGATGTCGCCCAACTCGTCAAAGGTCGAGCGGATGCGGTCGATGTCGGACTTGAGGGCAGCGAGCTCGGGGGCAGAGGTGACGGCCGAATAGAGCTTGAGCAAGTTTGAAGGGGCAGCGGAGAGACCGCCATGGGTCAGGTTCGACACTGCATCGAAGACGCGGTGCTGATACGCATTCGCCGTCTCGAATACGCGCGACACATCGTTATGCAGGCCGCGGATGTCATGGTCGAAGAGCTTGAGTGCTTCGACCAACTGCTGAGCGTCTTCGAAGTTGTCATTGTACGCCTTCTCGAGGGCCCCATAGGCGTCCAGGACGGAGTCAGGCAGGAAATTCTGCTGAACGATCTGCTTGAGGTAGTCCTCGGCGTCGGAAACCCCTTCCGATATGGCAGCACAGGCGTCGGTGAGGGTATCGAGGTCGTCCCCAAGCGAGCCGGCAAAATTGTGCATGCGCTGGGCGATGTCGTCTGCAAGCAGCTGCAGCTGGAGCCGAAGCGCACGTATGGTGTCGGGAGCGACAACGAGTTGCTCAGGGAAGGCCTCCAGTAGCGAATGGAGGACGTCCCAGATCATTGGGTGGATGACCGACTCGAGCAGGCCATTTGGCGAAAGAGCCTTCTGGGCCTCGTCGAGGATGTCATCGACATCGTCGGCAATGGCGGTGATCACGCCGGGGATGATGGACAGCTTTTCGTGAGCGACGTCGAGCTCATGACCGAGTTGGTCGAGCATGGGCAGGACGACGGCGTCTGTCGCCGTGCTGAATCTGCCCAGTTGCCGGTCGACGCTGGTTGCCAGTTTTGTGAGGACGTCGGAGATCTCGCCGGCAAGGTCACCGAACGCCCCTTTCAGATCGTCGGCGCCGACCTGAGCGAGATCTGCGGCGTCGGTCAGAAGGCTCTGGGCGGCCGTCTCGACGTCCGCAGCAACGTTCTTGAGAGTGTGGCCGAGGCCGGTGAGCAGTTGGTCGAAGTCGGCTGCCGCCTCGTCAATCGCGATGTCCATGTTCGCAGCGGCGGCCTTGGCCTTGGCGAGGTTCTGCCCCCCGACATCCGCAGTTGTTCTGATGGCAGAGAGGCCGTCGAGCAGCTTCTTCTGGATGTCTGCGTTCTTCGGCGGGGGATTGAAGCTGGGATGAGCGGTCACCTTGTCGATGAGATCGCTCAGCTTGCCCTTGGTACCGTTTGCGCTGTCGAGCAGTCCGGACAACTCGGCTTCGACCCTACCCAGCAGTGCCCGCGCAACCCCCTCGAGCCTTGACGCCTGGCCAACGACACTGTCCTCCGTGACCTGCAGTTGACGCAGTGCCTTGGCGATATGTCCGGCAATCTGCTGGCCGACATTTCCCAGCTCGACCGCCAGCCGGCTTGCCGCCTCGTCGATGGCGGCATCCACGTCGGCGACTATTCCGGCGACGGCCGCATTGGCGCCTGCGCGAAATGCCTTCCGCCTTGCCGGCGACCACGGCTTGGACTCGTCGTAGCCGGCGCGGAACTGTTCGAGCCGGCTGCGCGCGCGCGCAAAGACCGCATCGATCTCGTCGCCGGCGTCGAGGACGATCGCGCGGGCCTTTTCGACTCCCTCGTCGATCTTTGCGATGTCCTGGCTCGCCTCGCTGAAGAGCGGGCGCACCTGGCGGACGATGTCGTCCGTCCACCCATCAATCAGGTCTGACTTCGTCTGCGGAGTGGTTGTCTGGCCGCTGGCGAGGCTAGCATCGATCCCTGCTACCCAGTCGGCAACGGCGGTACGCACCAGCAGTTCCTTGCGCTTGATGGTGCTCGTCGCATCGTCCTTGAGCTTCTGACAAAGCGCGCCGGATTTGAGGCCTGAGGCCAGGTTGGCCACGTTGCCCGGATCAATGTTCGGCTGCAGCAGTGCGAACTGAGCTGCTAGGTTCTTCTTGTCGATCCCCTGCAGGACCGCGTCAACAGCCTTTTGGATCTTAGCAAGGTCGGCGGCGCTGCTAGGGTCGAGCCCCTTTACCGCCTTTACCTGATCCGCGATTGTTGATGCGGCGCCGCCGAGGCCGCCGGCGCCGGTGCCATCGACTGCCCAATAGGTAAGGCCATCATTCGACTGGCCGAGGGTGAACCCCAGGGCGCTTTGCAGCGTGGCATTCAACCCCTTTTTCGCCTCGTCTCGGTGTGTGGCGCGCATCAGGCTCACACTTTCGAGCCCGACATAGAGCGGCTTCCCAGCGCGCCCGGCATTGATTGCCGATTTCTGTGCCGCCGGTGCAAGCCGCCAGGTGAAGCGCCGAAGGCCCGGCAGAATTCGCGTGACGGGGGGGCGCCGCGGTTCGGGTGCGCCTGGTTTGGACGAACCGGGCGCGTTCGCTGGCTTGCGATCGGTCTCGTCGGCGATCGCCTGCGCTGCCGGCATGTTAGGGTAATCGATGCCCAGACGAGGCGCCCAGCGATCCGTGTCGCTCGTGTCGACCTTGAAGTCGGCAAAGAAGTAGAGCTGATCCGGATCGAGGCATTCCTGAGCCGTCACCGGATTATCGCCGTCACCCTCCGCCACCGTGACGAAGGCAATGTCCGGCATTGGGTAGACCTGCGGCCGCTCGCGCGCGGCGAGCTTGTTCCAGAGCGGGACCTGCCAGCTGTCTTGATCAACGTCGCTCGACCAGGCGCTGTCAACGTTGATGATGCGCGAATTGAACCGTACCCGGTCAACGAACCCGGCAGTGCGCGCGGTGGCGGCGGCGAAGTCGGGATACATGCGCTCAGGCTGGAGCAGTTCTACATATTCGCGGACCTTGCGCAGGATGGGACGGCGTGATCGCGTCCCCTCGGGATCGTCTTTCGGTGCAAATTGGGCGGATGGGTTTACCGTGCGCTCGAAAACGACGACGTGCTTGGCGCGATGCCAGAGCGCGCCGATGCGCCCGATAACCTCGACCTTCTGGCGCTGAACGCGTCCATTGTAGGTCTCGCTGATGACCGCGAACTTGCCGCCAAGGAATTCGGCCTTCTGGGTTGAGTCCCCGCCCAGCGGCGAGAGGGCAATGCGCTCGATCGCTCCGCCGCTGGAGTCAGGCGAGAGCAGCAGCGTGTTGAACAAGTTGAGGGACTCGACCGGCCACAGCGCTCCGCCGCTCAGTCCTTTCGGATGATGGCGCAGCAGGGTGGGGTCACGCGCCGGCGGGGGAACCCCATCATCGAGGACCGGGGGCCAGACGTTCTCTCCAACGAGGGGCCATCTGCCATGGGCGTCTGCGCCCTCCGGGGGCACCTCGGCGCCGCTGTCGATGAGGGGTGCGCGATGAAGAGCAGTGCCGCGGAGCGCGAAACGAACGCCGTCAGCAAAACGCGCCGGTGTGAAGTCGAGGTCGGAGTCGAGATCGCGCGCCCAGATTTCGAGACGCTCGGGTCGCTGCGCGATCGCCTCGCGCAGGGCATCCCATCGCTGTGCAAGGAGCGGATCGGCACCGGTGTCATGCGCCTTACCCAGCAGGCGGCCCACTAGGGCCTCGATCTCGGCGACCCGCGCTCCGCGCGCGACGGAGCTTTCCTTGGAGACATCGATGCCGACGGGAAGCCCGTAGAGGAATTCGGCGCGCAGAAACGCGAGTGCGGCGCCGATGCCGTACGCGCCGAATTGAGTAAAGATGTCGTGGGCCGCTGCCTCCGGCATGAAGTAGCCGCGCGCGACATCGCTTGGCGCGATCCAGAGCTCGGCGGAGGGCGTCAATTTGTATTCGACGGCGCGCCGCTGCAGCCCACTGGCGGCTTCGTCCATCACCCCGTCCTTGCCGTTCCAGACAAACGGCCGGGGGACAGGCGCCTGCGAGCCGTCCGTCTGGACGTCGCCGTGCTCCGGCAGGTCGTGAATCTCCAGCCGACGAGGCTTGTCGGCGCTCTCGCCGATCACCTGCAAGGGCAGGCTGTAGCGATAATGGCGCGACACGAGCTTGTACTGCCAACCGCGATCGTCGCCGTCGTAGACGGCAACTGAGGTTGTTTCCTCGTTGCCGCGCGACGCAATTGGCTGATCGGTAAACCGGAATACCGAAAATGGCTGCGCAGACAGCACGGCGTAGGAGCGGCTCGGCGCGTCCTTGGCCTGATCGAAGATTTCGGCTTGGAGCCGGCGGTCCTCGCGAGGGAGGAGCGTTTCGGTCGCCTGCAACCAGTATTGGACCGGAATTTCAACGCCGGCAGCGATAGACTTCTGGGGGTCGAGATCGATCAGAAGAGGTGCAGGCCTGCCGCTTCGATCGAAGCGCTGCACATCGACGGTGACCGGTGTGATCTCGCTGACCGGGAGCGGCAGGCTGAGTTCGGCGGCAATGCGGCCCTCCGGATAGATCAGCAGCGGACCGCCAGGGCCGTAGGTATTGCGGCTTCCACCGCCGCCAATGCGCAGGTAGCCGCCCCTGCCATCCTTGCCACCGTTTACAAAACTTCCAGAGGATTCGAACGCGAGCGAGCCTAAACGACCGCTCCATTTGCGCGGCGAGGTTGTTTGAATGGCAAACGACGCAAAAAAGCTCTGCGACGCGTTCGGCGCCGTCGGCGGCCAGCTCGGATCATGCGATAGCTCGAGGCCAAGGGAGGCGCCTGGTGGCCGAAAGAATGTCACCGCACTCGCGGTAAGCGCGATTTTGGGATCGGGTCCACCGTCTCCGTCGCTGGTATAACGGATCAGGTCCTTTTCACTGGCAAGGCTGAGCCGCATCGGCGGCCGGCGCCAAGGATTTGTGGGACGTTCGCGAGGATCGAACTGCTGGCCCCAGGAAACTGTGCCGTCCGGGGACGCTTCCGCCGCGATGGGTGTGCCGTAGAGACAGAAGCGGACCCTTGGAGGCTTGCCCGAGATATCGAGGTCGGGCAGAAATGAAGCCGGCAGCCCGGCCTCTCCGGCAGGCAGTGCCTTGCGCACTTGTGCAAAGCTGTAAGACACCGGCCCCAGTAGCCCGGCTTCGAAGATCACGTCTTTCGCGACATCCGTTGCGGAGAAGTCCGGCAATGTCTCGGCCCAATGGAGACGGAGCGTGACGGTCGGCCGCCAGTCGTTTGTCGGGGATTGGCTCCAGAACTGCTTTTGGATGTCCCAGGCGAGGCAGCAATCGGCGGAAAGCTTCGTCCCGGTCCGTAGCCAGCCTTCGACTTCGGGCCTGTCCTTGTCAGCGCTGAAGTACATCGAACCCGCTGTCCGGCCTTCGAGCTCCTGCGCCAGCTTGATCCGCAAGACGCTGCTGTCGTCGGGGTGGAGACGAATGTCGCTCGTCGTATCTCCCTTGCCGCTGCGGGGGTCGTGATCGACGCGGACCCGATAGACCAACCCGGTGAAAGGCTCGTTGTCGTCGCGGCTCCAGAACCGCAGACTTAGATCGGCAGGGTCGTTCTCGGAATAGCCTAGCCAGTCCTCAGGCCTGACGACGAACCCGTAGGTGTTGACGACGTCGGCCACAAAGCAGGCGGCGTTGGATGGCCAGTAGTCCCCGAGCCGGACGGTACTATCTTGATAGATCGCAAATGTGCCGCCGTAGTCGTCATGGCCGTCGCCGCGCTCGCAGAAACTGAAATTGCCAAGCCAAAGGTCTGTCGGATCGATGCGATGCTTGAGTTCGATGCCAGTGCCGCCGGTACCGTCGTCCTCGACCCAGCCGCCGAACATCCGATCGATCCGCGGTGGCGTGTCGAGGGGAGCCGTGCCGTTGGCCGGATAGTGTAGCATCAAAGGGAAGGCGCGTGCGCGAGAGCGCTTCGCCTGTCTCACAGGCAGGGGAAGGCTGAGGTGCAGGGCGAAGAGGGCGTTCTGCTTTGCATCGGCAAAAACGCGGAAACCGGAGTAGGTTGCACTCGTTCCACCTGCTTCAACGGATGCGTCAAGCTCGACGGCCGAAGATTCGTCGCTGCCGGTGGGTAAATTGCCGTAGATGACATCATTGGCGAGCGGCAGTTGGAGCACCAGACGATCCTCCGCGCCGAACTCTTCGATGACCTGAGCGCCCCGGAACGTCAGCCCGCCCTTGCTGGCGGCCTCGTCGATCCAGACGGCTATGGTTTTGGCGTCTCCGAGAGCAAAATGATCGACCGCCGACGCTTCGGAAATTGCCCCGACATGGTCCGTTGTCAGCGGCTCCTGTGACGAGGGGCTCGAGCCTGGCACCCACCTGAGCGCCCGCCGCCAGCCCGCTTCGTTCGGCAGGGACCAAATTTCTACTGACCCGGGCGCTGGGTCATCCCGCGCCTCTGAGGCAACGGGCGAAGGCGGCCATTGGAATACGCCGTGAAGCTTGAAAGCCTGAACCATATTGCCCCCCGGGGCTCGGACTGGCGAAGCGTCGTTGCGCTCAGTTGGAGCTGGCGTGACGCGCAATAAAAATGATTCAACCAAATACGCAGACAAAAACGTACGGGTGCGGGGACAATGCCCCGCGCACTAATGACAGTCGTTTCTATTGACAGACGACCAATGTACACTCCGAAAACGGGCTTTACGCAAGTACATTGGACCAGAAATACAACGGGAGAACGAAAAATCCTGGGGAAAAGGTGCTCCCGCAAGAAAACAAAAAAACTGGACGGCGGTGCGCCGGTGACCGTCCGCTCACCAGCCGCCTCCGCCCATGCGGATTTTGAGCCCTTCGCTCGTATTGCTGCGTCACCGATGGAGACCGTCCTGCGCAACCCCGGTCGCAATGTGCTTATGACGCTCGTTCCTGCGAATTGCCGAGGTGTTGGCAAGCTCATCGCCCAGCGCTCCGCGCAGGTGGATGCCGTGAAACTTGACCTTGGGGGGAGGGTAATGCGGAAGCCGAAGCTGGGGTGGGTGCCGAGGCAGGAACTGAGGAGGCGGCAGATGCCGAGGGACCGGCCCGCTGGCTCGATACCTCCGTCTCGAGACTGCTCAGCGAAGTCTGGTCCGCGCTCATCTCGCTTTGAAGCGTCGTCACCGTCTACTCGAGGAGCTAGGACAAAACGGCCAGTGGTGCGTCCGGGACTCCGCGTCTTGCGCGCTTCCTCCTGGCATTGATCTTCGCCGTGTCGGCGCCGGAACGGCCGAAACCGACAGGTACTCCGCGATTGACGACGCGAACCAACGCTGTCGGGGCCGAGCGCCCCAGTTTCACCGATCGCTGCCGCTGACCTCGCGCTGCGCCTGTCGACCTCGGGCATGTCCCGTTCAAGAGAAAGCCATAGCCCCGTTTGTTACGGTACGCTACGCTGGTTCAGTCCAGGCTGGTTGCTCGAAAAGCGCGCTCCAACTCTGGAGCAAAAGTCGTTGACGACTGTGTGTGTGTATTACGATCCCGAAGGTCACGACCTAGCAGAACACCGACCAGCCCATCCGGTCAGCCAGCATTTCGGCGGCCATGGTGCCAAGCTTCGAATTGCCTTGCGCCTTCAGCCCGGGCGACCAGACGGCGATGGAGGCGCGGCGAGGGGCAATTGCCAATATACCACCGCCTACGCCACTCTTGGCTGGCAAGCCGACACGATAGGCGAAATCCCCCGAGCCGTCGTAATGGCCGCAAGTCATCATTAGCGCATTGATCCGCCGCACGTTGTCCGCCGAGATAAGGCCGGTTTTGCCGGCGCCAATCAGGAAGCGCCCGGCTTGAGCCAACTGCACGCAACTCATTTCTATGTCAATCGGCCTGGAATGGGGACCCCGGATCGGCGCGCAAAAGGGACCCCTCGTAGGGCACAACGGTCAGCGCTCGCCGGGCGGAACTGGTCGGGGTTGTGCAGCCCGGCGAGTGCGGATCAGCGTTATGGGGTGATCAGGCGCGGTTCTTGAAGCGCCAGGATTCGTTTCCGGTCTCGATGATCTCGCAGTGGTGGGTGAGACGGTCCAGCGGCGAGGGTAGGGCGGGTTCGGTGGTGATTTCGGCGAGCGGTTAGCGCCGTCGCGATGACGCCCTAGCGCTTCCAGTTCGCGACTGCACGCACTGCTTTGATGTAGCTGAAGTCGTCAACCTTACCGTTGGCGTATTCGACGTAGAAGCCTTTTGTACTTCTCCCTTCGGCGCGAACCCAGTCCCGAAAATAGCTAACTGGCTCGTCCGGCATTGGCCATTCAGTAGCTGCGCAGTAATCCCGAAACAGCGCATCCAAAGCCGTATGCTCGGCACCTGATAGGCGAGTTTGCATTTCGCCGTCGTTGAGGATGGCTTGGAAGTGCGTTTGAGCATCCCCCGCCTTATCGAACTTCATGCCATTGCTGAACAGAGTTGGCTTAGCCATGGTTGTTATCCCTCCTATGTTCCCGCGCGATTGTCGTGTCAAAAAAGGTTGCCCATATCACCCGGATGCATAGGCATCTTAGGCTTTCGATATCGATCGGGCCGTTGCTCGCACTCTTCTCGGACGCGTTTAAGCCAGGTTTCATACCAACACCACGTCTTCCCAACGGCGACAGCGCCATAGCCCTTTGCCGGGTTCTTGGCGTCTAGTTTCTTCCACAGCTGCGTATGGCTATCCTGCGTGAAACCGTTCCAGCCTTCGGCCTGCATAGCCCGCACGACCTCACTTGGGAGGTACTTTTTCTTGTCCACCTCCTTGAGGACGACATTGAGCTTCGCATCCAATTCCGACCCTGGCGGGACAAGCTCCACCGCAAGATCGGCACCCGGAGCACGGTTAGCTGTCTTGTGGATCATGAACACCCGGAAGGCAAAGCGTGGGTCGGCTCTCTGTTCGGCTGTCAAATGCCGCTCGAACTCATCCATGGCAGTCTCGATGTGGCGCGGGAGGTCACCGGCCTTCTTTAAAATGGCCCGCTGATCGGGGCTGAAAGTTACGAACTGCAACGCGATGGGAAGGCGGCGTTCCAGCGCGAATTGATCACCGAAAAATTCCTTGATCGCATCGTTGAAGTTGATGCAGCACGCTTGGAGTTTCGCACTTACGGTATCGTCAATCCGGCTTGTGGACCGATGTTCGATCTCGTTGCGAAGCTCGATTAGGAACTCCAAGTTATCCTTTGCGCCCATTTTAACAGGGCAAAGAGTATGCTTTAGGCAGTTCCCGAGTTCCCAGTATTTTTCAGCGCCGCTCGGGGTCGTGTCAAAGACAACTTCTCCGTTCACCAGCCGCTTGTATCGATAGTCGATTCCTTCACGCTTAAACCATGAGTGCAGGAGATAGGTCCACGCGATTATCGCGGTCACAATAAATAGTTCCGCGCGAAAGGTGAGGCCAGCGCTGTTGAAGGTGTGAACCGCAGCGATCATCGATTCACGCGCCTTAATCAGCAGTTCGTCGCCCTTGAGGCTCAGCCCAGTTTCCGGATCGATCCCAGGCCATGAGTTTAGAAACGCGGCTAGCTCGTCATCAGTCGCGGCCTCTATGTCCGGCCCTCTCTTCCGCCCTCTAACTTCGCCGATGGCGCGATGATTTATGGACCGGGTCGGGCGGGTGAAATAGGCAAGAATGTCTTGTTCGTTCGGCCATCGCCCGTCAGCGATCATCCGCCGAACTAGCGCGATCTCCCAATTTTCGAGTTTGTTGCCGCGCCTTCGCACCGGCATAGCCGCTGCCCCCTTTTCGCTATACCCGTAGAACACTGCTTTCCAGCGCGCAAGGCGGCCAAGTCAGAAGTATCTAAAACGTTATTCAGAAATCTTCATAGGCCCGCTGCTTTGATAAGTTCCAACGCGATTTCAATGGATATGAATGAATAATTCCTGTGTTAACGGTTGTAGAGAATTCCGTTACGATCTCGCCAATTTTTATCACCTCAGTCGCCGTCCTGTAGCCGCTTATAATACCGGCGATTCTAAAATCGTTTTGATTGGGAGGGTGGAAAACTACAGGCCCCCCGGAAAAACCGGGGTTGTTATGTCCGTCTAAATAAAGCAGTACCGGGTCGAAAAGGGAAGCTGTGGCACGCTTCACAAAAGGCAACGGATAGCCGTCGTGAGTGTGAAAGTGCCCTGTCCACCCAAAGGGAAATCCGAGAAAATATACCTCTTGCCCGTAAATCAGCCCTGTCAACTGGTAGATCTTTTGGTGTAAGTTTTGCCCCAATCTTCAACACTGCCACGTCCAAGCCATCTGCTGCCATTGCAACCCATAAAACAGGATGCTCGACCCAATCCAATTCGCGGCGTATATATATCGGCATGCCATTTTCTATTTTAGGGAGTACGTGCGCTGCAGTCACGAGGTATTCATTTCCATTGAAGTCTATTGTGAAAGCAGTGCCAGTTCCTTGGCCATATCCTATCTGAAAAACCCTGTGAATTATATTTGTGGTTATCATCTGGAGTTCTCCATCTATAGGCCATGGGGGGCGTTTTAAGGCAGGACTTTCAGCTTGGGAAGCTAACCCTATCGTTGAGATTCTAGCGTCTTAGGTGTGATTCATACGAATCAACGACTTAGCAAACGATTGTAAAACGCAATGCCAACCATTCTTGCTGTCTTGATGCTTGCGGGATGGCTGGTCGTGCTCGATGGCGACATCATCGTCCTGGACGGCACGCATATTCGGATCGCCAACATAGACGCTCCCGAAGTCCATCAATTCCATTGCGATGCCGAGCGACGACTTGGTCTGGTCGCAAAACGGTGAATGGTCGAGCTGTTGAACAGCGGCCCGGTAGCTGTTCACGTTGGTGACCCCAAGGATGGTCGCAAGAAGGATCGCCATGGCCGCACTGAACTGGAGCCGGAAGCTCCGGAGCCGGACACGACGAACGCTGCGCGCGCCGACCGCAGCGCCTAGCCGAGGGGGGCGAACCCTTCAAATTGCCGTCGAGTAAGCGCGACGGCCGGAGCCGCCGCGCGGTTCCGGCCATTTCTGTTGGAGAATTTCCGGCCGCGCCATTGGTGCGGTCGGGGACCTCGACCTAAGAACGGCAGCAATGAGAAGCTGATGATCTTGGCATGAAACACCATCGCCCAACAGGACAGCGCGTTACCATCAGACGAGATATATCGTCATTAAATGATCAGCCGTTCACCGAGTCCTTGAGAGCCTTTGCCGGCTGGAAAACGATCTTCTTCGATGCGGCGATCTTGATCGTGGCGCCAGTCGACGGATTGCGGCCATCACGTGCTGGCTTGTTCTGTACCTTGAACTTGCCGAAGCCATTGAGGCTGATTTCCTCGCCCTTGGCAGCGGCTTCCGCAATGCCCTTCAACACATCCTCGACCACGGATTTCGCTTGGGTTTTCGACAGGCCGTGCGCGTCTGCAAGGCGTTCGGCAATATCGATAGTGTTTACAGCCATCGTTTCCATCCCTTCTGAGTTGGTTCAACGATTGGCCTTATGGCACAGGCAATTCCACACTGTCATCGCTTCAAGGAACGGAATCCAGTGCAAACCAATGCTCGAACCGGGAGTTTCCAACACTCTTATCGCGAGAGTCACGCAGCGCATCACCTCGGCATCAGACGCCCCCTTTCGCAGCGATGCCTCACGTTCGTGAGACGCGCGAGAACTTTCGGCCATGCGGTGGAGGAACAGGTGTGACGCGGCTGTCCTCGCCTTCGATCTCAAATCAGACTTGCATCAAATCGGCGTGAGACAGGAAATCGTCACGGCTGACACCGACACATTACGCTGCCCGGCGGGCCGCACGCTGGTCCGCAAGCAATTGCGTCGCAAGAAGCGCAACGTGACCTATGTGTCGCTCGACTGGTCGAGCGGCGCTCTCAAGTCCGCAATGCACCACGGCCGAGCGCCGTTTCGTCAAGCGCCATCTGGACGAGGATGCGCTCAGCCGAACGAACGCCAGAGCCTCCCGATCTCATGGCCAGGCGACGCTGCGCCGCCTAACGTCCCTTCGAAACCATCAAGCGGATGATGGCAGGAGGACGTTTCCTCACCAGAACCCTCAAAGGAAGCAGAACCGAAATGGCGCTATCCGTGCTTGCCTGCAACATGCTGCGCGCCATCAACATCAATGCCGCCGAGGCCTGAAACCAAAAGAGGAGAGGCTCCGGTCAAACCGGAGCCTCCAATCGTTTCCACACAGCCTGGCAAGGCGGGGCTTTGCCATGGTCATGCCTGGCACGTCCGCCAAGTGCCGCGCGCTAGGCTTTGGCCGGTGCCTTGCGCGCCTTCTTCACTGGTGACTTGATGGCTGTCGCAGCTGTTCTCGCTGCCGCCGCACGCGCGGCCGGTTTGCGTTTTTCTGCCGCGGCAGACGTGGGCGTCGCCGCCTTGCGCCCGAGCCCTATTGATTTCGCCAGAGCCGACCGGGTGGCCGCGTAGTTCGGCGCCACCATCGGATAGTCGGAGGGCAGGTTCCATTTCTGCCGGTATTCGTCGGGGCTCAGGTTGAATTGCTGAAGGTGCCGCTTGAGCGATTTGAATTTCTTTCCGTCTTCCAGACAGATGATGAAGTCAGGTGTCACCGATTTCTTGATCGAAACTGCCGGATCCTGTTTTACCACAGGTTCTACCGCCGGCGTGCCGATGCCATTCAGGGCGGCATGGATGTCGCCGATTAGTTTCGGCAACTCGCCAACCGGTACTGGATTGTTCGATACATAGGCGGCGACAATGTCAGCCGTTATCGACACGGTATCCAGTTTGTTGCCTTGCTCGAGAGCAGCGGTCATATGATTTCCCTTTTTTGTATCGGATGAATTGAGCGACGTTTGATGTTTTGGCCTGCCCATGACGCAAATAGTACATTTCTTCGTAAAATCCACGCCTCTTGCGCAACATGACAAGAGTAGTTTCGCTTCTGTCATCCCGTCGGCTGGAATGCCCTTGCCGATCGCATCTAAAGCGAGGCGCTTTTCCGCTTGTTCCAGCTGTCCAAAGCAGTGCTGGCCCGCACCCTGGCTATAAAGGTTGTATCAACGCGCAGTGTGCATGATCGCAACTGTGGGGCGTGGGAAGTTTCGAGGGAACACGATCTGGCTTTTGAAGTTGCTCATAGTGCAGCGCCTGCCTTGACGAGCTTCGCCTACTCCAGCCTTGCACCCTTCATCATCTGGCTCAAAGCTCGCGAGAGAAGATTGTCGCCGGTAGCGACGACGATCGCGAAAGCTTCCTGCGCAAGCGCGTGACTGCGGCGTTGGCGCATCGCGAAGTCTGCTGTTCGGGCTTCGCACCGGCCGTCACTCGCGCCGACCAATGCGACTATCGCTTCCCCCTTTGCTCTCCGCGCCATTCCCCATCGAACGCCTGCCTACCCTTCGCAGTCCATAATCCTCGTGCTTGCTCGCCTTCATGGCTTTGCAGCTTAGCGGCGATCCAAAGCATCGCTCCATAGATGGCTGCGCGATCGTCGTTGGTCAGATCAACGATGCCTGCCTTGACGACGAGGCCGCCGAGTTCGATGAGCTGCCGGGTACGTTTGCGACGCTCGACCTGCCACGTCCTCATGTCATTGCGAGCCTGTGTCGCTTGCCGGCGATTGCGCGCTGCCCGGTTGCGCTGGAGCGCCGCGTGGGTTGCGCTGAGATTCCGAACCAGTTCGCCGGGGCCTGCTCTCGAAAAACATCACTCCACGCTTGGCCCATGCCTCGCGCTTTGCGGTGTCTTTCGTCTCAGCGATTGCGACCAGCGCGCCGGCCAGTTCGTCGGTGGTAAGCTGATCGGCGCCGGTGGCGATCACCAGTTCACCAAGTTGCTGCATCTTTCGCGTCTTGAGCTCGCGCGCCTTTTCTTCCAGCGCCTTCAGTTCGGCGTCAAAGTCCCGTGGTTTGCGCATGGTTGTCTCCATTGATTGTCGATGCGGCGATGATAGGCGAGCGCGCTCCGGAAGGCTTCAGGGTTGCCGACACCGCCCGGGACGGGCTGGTCCATCCCGAGATTTTTTCGAGGGAGGGCGCGCTTATACGTCGTGCCGACGTGCGCTTTGCCGTGCAAATGATCCGGTCGCGATGGCGATCTATCATCTTCACGTCAAGGTCATTGGCCGCAAGGCAGGCTCAAGCGCAGTCGCGTCCGCCGCCTACCGCTCAGCGTCGCGATTGCGTGATGAGCGCATCGATCGTGTGCAGGACTTTTCTAGCAAACGCGGTGTCGTCCATTCCGAGGTGATGCTGCCGGAGGATGCGCCGGAGGCCTGGCGCGACCGCGAACGGCTGTGGAACGATGTCGAGGCGTTCGAGGTCCGCAAGGATGCGCAGCTTGCCCGCGAGGTCGAGTTTTCGCTGCCGCGTGAACTCAGCCAGGCGCGAGGCATCGAACTGGCGCGGGACTTCGTGCAAGTCGAGTTTGTCAGCAAGGGCATGGTGGCCGATCTCAATGTGCACTGGGACAGGGCGGAGGATGGCAGCCCCAAGCCGCATGCTCATGTCATGCTCACCATGCGCTCCGTCGATGAGAACGGTTTTGGGGCGAAGGTGCGCGACTGGAATGCTACCCAGCTGGTCGAGCGCTGGCGCGAGCGATGGGCGGAGCTGGCCAATGAACGCCTGGCCGAACTCGACATCGACGCCCGCATCGATCATCGCAGTCTGGAAGCGCAGGGCATTGCGCTGGAGCCGCAGACGCAGATTGGTGCGTCAGCGCAACGCATTGAGGCTAGTAATCTTGACGCTGGCGGCATTGAAGCAGATCGCGCCGAACTGCATCGCGAGATCGCGCGCAACAATGGCGCGCGCATCATTGCCGATCCATCCGTGGCGCTGGATGCCATCACGCATCAGCAATCGACTTTCACCCGAAAAGACATGGCGAAGTTTGCGCATCGGCACAGCGATGGAATGGAGCAGTTCAACGCGGTCGTGGCAGCCATCAGCAACGCACCCGATCTGGTCGAACTCGGCAAGGACAGGCGCGGCGAAGACCGTTTCACCACAAGGCAGATGATCGAAATCGAACAGCGCCTTCACCGCGCGGCAGAGCGTATGGATGTGGACGCGCGCCACGCGGTGAGTGACGCGCATCGGGAGTCAGCCTTAGCGAACGCCAACCAGCACGGGCTTGCCCTGTCACGCGAGCAGACCGATGCGCTTGCGCACATCACCGATGGTCGCGGTCTTGGTGTCGTTGTCGGTTTTGCCGGAACGGGAAAAAGCGCAATGCTGGGCGTTGCACGCCAGGCATGGGCAGCGGCGGGCTACGAGGTTCGGGGCGCCGCACTCTCAGGCATTGCAGCCGAGAATCTGGAGAGCGGTTCAGGCATCCCGTCACGCACCATCGCCAGTATGGAGCATAGCTGGGGACAAGGCAGGGATCTGCTCACCACGCGCGATGTCCTGGTGATCGACGAGGCCGGCATGGTCGGCACGCGCCAGTTGGAGCGCGTGCTCTCCCATGCGGCGGACGTTGGCGCAAAGGTCGTGCTGGTCGGCGATCCGCAGCAGTTGCAGGCGATCGAAGCCGGCGCTGCATTCCGCTCGATTCACGAGCGACACGGCGGCGTCGAAATCGGCCAGGTGCGCCGTCAGCGCGAGGACTGGCAGCGTGACGCCACGCGCGATCTGGCAACCGGCAGGATCGGCGCCGCGATCAGCGCCTACGACGCGCAAGGCTTGGTGCATCAGGCAGCAACGCGCGACGAAGCGCGGAATGAACTCGTCGAGCGCTGGGATCGCGATAGGCAGGCGCATCCAGAGGCGAGCCGGATCATCCTCACCCATACAAACGACGAGGTACGTGCACTCAACAACGCAGCGCGCGAGCGCATGCGCATTGCCGGCGATCTCGGCGACGATGTTCACGTGGATGTGGAACGCGGTGCAAGGGCCTTCGCAAGCGGCGACCGGGTCATGTTCCTGCGCAACGAGCGCGGGCTCGGCGTCAAGAACGGTACGCTCGGTATTGTGGAGGAAGTCAGCACACGGAGCATGACCGTGCGCACCGATGATGACAGATCGGTTCGTTTCGACCTGAAGGACTACGCGCACATCGACCACGGTTATGCCGCGACCATTCACAAAGCTCAGGGCATGACGGTTGACCGCACCCATGTCCTGGCAACGCCGGGCATGGATGCGCATGGCAGCTACGTTGCGCTTTCGCGGCATGGAGACAGGATGGACCTGCATTATGGCGGCGACGACTTCAGTACGCGGGACCGGCTGGACCGCACGCTGTCACGGGACCGCGCCAAGGACATGGCGTCCGATTACGAACAGGTTGACCCGGCGCGGAGCTATGCCGAGCGGCGCGGCATCACGTTCCGCGAGCGCGTGGTCGAGATCGTGCGCCGGATCGTTCCGGAGAAGTTGCGCGACAGGTATGGCGGATTGCTGGACGGGTTGCGCTCTCCCGGTGACGGCGACCCCAGCCAGGAACGTGGGCTTGTGCCGGGAAGGGAAGATGTTGGGGTGCGGATCGGAGATGCAGTCCGGACGCCGGAAAGAGATCCTTCTGCCACTGGAGTGCCGCGCGACACGAATGTGCCGGTGGACGCGGAAGCGGCGTTACGCAGTGCTCGTACGAAGGCGCTTGTGCGACACGCGCGCGCGCTCGACGCGATCCTCAGCACTGGAAATGCGGACGGGCAGGGCAGTCCCGAGCAGATGCGCGAATTGAGGGATGCCCGTAACGCTTTCGAGAAGGTGCGGCCGTATGGCTGGCGCGATGCCGAAGCGGCTTATGTGAAAAATCCCGAACTTGTCCGCGAGGCGGGGGCCGGCCGGGTCAATCGCATCGTTCTCGCGCTTCAGCTTGAAACCGAAATCCGCACCGGGATGGACCTCGATCCCGGCCGCCGCGCCGACCGTTTCGTGGAACGCTGGCAAAAGCTCGACCGTACCGGACGGGAGCAATATCAGTCCGGCGACATGTCCGGCTACAAGTCAACGCGTTCGGCCATGTCCGATATGGCCAAGAGCCTCGAACGCGATCCGCAGCTGGAATCCGTCCTTGCTAATCATAAGACAGCGCTTGGCATCCAGGTCGAATCCGGTCGGCGGCTGGGTGTAGAACTCGCGTTCAATCACGGTATTGGCAGCGGCCGTGGTATAGGAATCTAAACCCTCCGATTTGCCGCCGTTCCCACTCCCTAGATCAATAAGATGACAAATCTGCTTGCGCGCGAGCCTTGGTTTGTCCTGTCTGGTTCCAGTGGGTGCCAAATGCTCTCAGCGAAAGGCAAGGCGGCCATGCCTGAACCAGATCGTATCATTCGCCTTAGGACGGTTCTCGCGCGGACTGGCTTGTCCCGCTCGACAATGTACCGAAAAATCGGCGAAGGCACGTTCCCGGCCCAAATCAAGATCAGCTTAAACGGTGCGGGATGGAGGGAGTCCGACATCAATCGGTGGGTCGCTGATCCTGTCTCATGGCACACCTGCGCATCACGAAAAAACAGCGACTAGTGGCGGTGGAGTGGCACCTTGCTGCGGGCGTTGAACACTCCTCTGTGAGGCAAGTTCAACGGCTGGGAATGGGCCGGGAGTGGACTGGCGGCTTACGCAATCGTGATGCTCAGGCGCGGCCGTTCCGCTGTTGCCCTATAAGCTGACATCAAAATTCCATCTCCTTCAGTGTGAATCGATTTCAGACTCGCGCACCAACCGCTAGTCGCGCTGGCGTCGCTCGCCTCCGACCTCATCCCAAAGCGGGAGCACCTCGGCAACATGGAAGGGATAGGCCTTCCTTTCCAGCGGTTCTTCCCAAGCTGGGCGCCTGATGTTTGCCAATTCCCAACCCTCGTATTGGGGCAGCAGCGCTTTGCGAAGAACCTCCAGCGTCTGATCCTCGTCCGACACTGCCAGCAAGTCGTCCAGGTCATCGATGGAGCAGAATACGATATCTCTCATGTCCTCGGGGAGCATATCCGGCTCGTCGGCGCAAAGTTCCACGGCTTTGGCGCGGATGGCGGGCAGATGCTGTCTGGTCAGCGCGAACCATGAATCCAGGGTGAGGACCACGCCAACCGCGTCCGGCGCCACCGGTATGTGGGTGTAAGTGCCATTGCGGGCTCGTGCGAAAAACCTCCACAGCTGCGACATGCCTTTGGCGATCTGGTTGTAAGCGCCCGACGCAGCTTCGTACTGGTTCTCGGCATACTGAGCCTGGAACGTGAGCTTGGTGGCCTTGCATTCAAAGACGACGCTGATTTTGTCGCCATCCTGCACAAGGAGGTCTGGCGTCTTCAAGGGTCGCTTCCTGGTGCCGAACAGCTGTTCCCGCGAGACCTTGAACCTCGGGCACCGCGCCTCGATCAGCATCTTGCCGTATTGCTCGAACCGTTCCCGCGCTTCGTCCATCATCGTCTTAGGACCGTCGCACAGGTCGAAATAGAGGCCCGACGTGGCGCGGAATATGATGAGCTGCGGGAAGGGGGAAATGAACTTCTTCCCCACCGCGACCGAAGAGACGATTGGGAATTGCCTCAAAGTGCTAGGCAGGTAAGCAAGATTGGACTTGTTGGCGGCTGTTAGGGTATCGATGCGCTCGCGGGTCAATTCCCGCAGAGTGAAAAGCTCCTTGGAAATCAGGTCAATGGTCAGGTCCATGCTGTCCCACCGCAGGCCAATGTCCTCCTCGGGTAACCTGGGCTTCAGGTGCCATCCGGTCGTCTGCGCGTGGGAGTAGAGCCCGACGCAGTTCAATGCGAATTGGTCGATGGGAAGCCCGTATTTCTGCTCGAAATAGGCAGCGCAGGAGCCTTGGCCATAGATGAAGTAATACAGGTGCATGCGCTGGCTGTGGAAGAACTCCCGCTGCCAGATAAACTGCTCAAGCGCCATGCGAGGCATTTCCTCCAGCACGGTCCTGTCGCTAATGAGGATGCGCTCCTCGGCAATCTTGGCCGTCTTGTATTGATTGAGTATTTTGCAGACGGTGTCGAATTTTCGAAACTCCGATGGATGAGCGGACTTTAGCCCGCTGGTTGGGTTCGCCAGCATGAGCAGGATAACGTTCTCGATCTCCCATTTCAGCGCGTGGTTGGGGGAGCCCATAGGTGCTCCGGCCGCTGAGGCAGGGAAGGTCAGATATCTGGCAATGTCGGCCGGTGGATTCTCAGACTGCAGCATGTTAACTGCCCAGAACATCTGCAATGCCTGTGGCACGTTGAGGTAGGAAAGCGACTGAATGAGCTTGGTTCGCTCTGCCTCACGGGCTCTGATCTTCTCCATTAGAGTTGCCACGGCGTCCAACCATCGAATCGTTCAAACGGCCGGAGACCTTAGCACTGCCGGAGGGTAATCGGCGATATTTGGCGCACCGCGCCGGTGAATACGAGAACTATGTCTATGCTATCACGGCGGCCATCGCGTGGCAGGCCTTTACTGTGCAAGGATCACTGAAGCCTCTACCGAGTTTCCATCCATGTCCGACACTCAGCAGACTGAACAGAAATCCGAACCTTCTCTGATCGTGCTCGCGGATATTCTAGCGGCCGACCTAGAGATGCCGATCTCTGGCGAGCGTTCGGTCGATTGCTCGGTACTGTGGCGACACTATTCCACGGCGCGCGACGCGGCCGAGTCGGCCGGCGACGGAGAGAAGGCAACCGTCTATAATTTCCTGGGCGGTGTCTGCTCGATGGGCCTACAGGCAAACGAGCCGTTGAAACCGTTTACCCCCCTCATGGCTTGGGCGACGGGATCTACTCCAACGCCCCAGAGCTATCGAGGTAAGCAATCGCTGGTCCTCGGCGAGCTGGCGGCCCAAGTCGATCACCCGGCTCTCAAAGCGAGGCTGGCCGATCTCGCATGGGTAAACACCAAGCACCACGAAGCCGCGCGATTGGCGATCGACGGCTATATCGAATGTGTCGGCCGCCTCTTGGCTGGTAGGGCCGAGATGCGAAGCCGCCGCAACGAGGCGAGCGACCCCCGCGCGCTCGATCTGCTGCGCCGTGCTTGCGTCCTGCAACGGCAGATTGGCTGGGGCGGCGGGCGAACCGATGATCTCGTTTCACTCGCCAAGAAGGTCCGGCAGCGGGCGCTGAAGCGCGAAGACGTGTTCGGTTTCGTGCGGGCGAGCGATCTGGAACTGGACTTCAACACGACACGGGCCGCTAGTCTTGCCAAAGCGACGGAAGCGTTTGCCGTCTCCAGGGCCGCTACGGGCGACACAAGCGGACCTGAACAGCTTTGGCGTCTGACCGCTCGCCCTTATGCGCGTGCGGACCGAAAACTCGATGCCGATCGGGCGCTGGTTAAGGTCGCGGAGCGTCTCATCGAAACAGCCGATCGTATGACCAAGAGTCCCATGCATGAGACTCATTGGCTTGAGCAGGCGATTGCGATGTTGCGACGAGTTCGAGGCACGAACGCCAGGCGCGCTGATCTGCAAGCGCGTTTGGTGCGCACGCAGGGCGACATCGCCGACTTCATGGTGCCGATCGCATCCTCGACCGACATCTCCGAGATTGTGGAGGGGACAAAAGCGCAATTGGGCGGGAAGGAATTGGCGGACGCACTTCTCATCTACGCCGTCCAAAGCCGCTCACCCGCCGTCGCAGACCTGCGTCGTGAGGCAGAGGAATCCATTGGACGATCTCCCTTTGGCAGCCTGTTCGCCTCGGTGATCTATGATGAGACCTTCAAGCCCGCCTCGCGAACGCCACCTGTCGGCGGCTTCGCGAATCCTCCCAACGAGGCGAACATTCGGGTGCAGATCATCCAGCACGAGCAGATAAGGCGTGGACTGGTCGTGGCAGGGCAGATCGAGCCGGGCCGCTATCAGATCGTTTTCGACCATGCCCCAGATGAGCGCGTTCTGACGACGCTTGCGGCAATGAGCCCATTCGTGCCGCCGCACCACGAAGCGTTCTTCGGCCGCGGCTTCTCACACTTTTTCAACGGCGATTTTATCGAGGCGGCACATCTTCTCGTGCCGCAACTCGAAAACTCCCTGCGCTATGTGCTGAAGGCGGCGGATGTGGACACGACGCGTCTGAAATCCGATCTGACGCAATCGAGCGCAACGCTTTCCACGCTGCTCGATCCGTCGGGTGAATGGCGCAAACCGCTGGAAGACCTCATCGGCGACGCCGTTGTGTTCGAGATCGAAAACATGTTCGACCACCAGGCTGGGCCGACGCTTCGCCACAGAATGGCGCACGGGTTGCTGCATCAGTGGGTATTTGGCGGACGGGATGCGATATACGCCTGCTGGTTTATCTACCGGCTTTGCATTGAGCAGCTTGCGCCTCATGCGGACGAGGTGCGGCACCGTTTGCGCTCGCTCACTTGAGCATGACCAGCAAATACCATGTCAGGTAATACCATGTCAGGTAATTCCATGTTTCGCCCGCGCCGCCTCTATGGCGGCCGCAATCTGTTCTGTGACGCCGGGATCGTCCGGCTTACCCTTAGGCACCTGCACGTTGGCGAGGAACCAGCGTGCGATCTCGACGCCTTCCGCAGCCCACCGGGGGTCTTCACTCTCCAAAGGATCGAGGATGCGGCGTATGATGACTGGACTGCGTGACGAACTGCCGGATCGGAGCGGTTCGTGTTGATAGTCACCCGGCGCGAAAGCCATGTTGAGATTCAACGCCGCTGCGCGTCTCGGCGATTCCTCGCGAGCGCCGATCAGATCGTCCAGCGGCATGAAAAGACGCCCAAAGTATTCTGGCTGACGGACGAGCAGTTCGCGATTCGTAAACGTCGGTGCTTCCGGCTCTCGGCTCGCCAGCCACCGCTCGTCCAACCTGCAAATAAGACGCCGAACGGCAAACACCATCGCGTCCAGCATGTGCAAATCCTGACTGCGGGTGACGTAACCGTAGATCAGGTAGCGATTGTCGGCATTCCCATTTCGGAGCAGATGTTCCGTGAACTGCTCGGGCGTTCGGTCGGTCCAGTGATGGATGTCGAGGTCAGTTGGCTTTCCGAGATTGTTTGGTAGCAACGCACCAGCCAGAGTTTTCACATCCGCGTAAAGCCGAACGATGTCGTGGCTGTATGGCTTCCGATCGGAGGCGCTGCGTTGGGACGAGCCGCCATTAAGCAGAAGCACAGCCTTGAGATATTTCTCAAGCGCATGAACCGACAGCCAAAGAAAATCTGTGTTGAGCTGATTGACCGCGCACCACCGCGCGGTGATGTAGTTTTCGTCAGCCGTGCGGACGAAGAGTTCGAGAACCAGATTGTGTTTCGATGCCGAGACGCTCACGCTGCTTCCTTACAGGCCAAGCGCGTATTTGGCCGCACCCATATTGGGGGCATAGCCAAGGTTGATCGCACCGAACTCCGCCGCGATGTCAGGCTTCAAAACCCTGGCCTCGGTCAAATACTCATTGGTGTTCGATGATAGGAACACGATCGGCGTCGTCACCCCGGCGCCGCGCAAAGCCGACACGGCCTCAACATAGGTTTCATAGACCAGGCAATCTTTGGAAGACTCCTTGCCGCGTCTCGCAGGAGCGATACCAGCGTTGACCCGCGCAAATGCTTTGGCGGGGATTATAGGGCTGGGAGTGACCTTGCCGAGCCTGGCGAGCCAACGTCCGACGACCGTCCTTGCACGCCCGACATGATCGTCAAAATGCGCAAGGTTGACGTTGCCTGGTGCGCCAAAGACGGCAGAAAGCTTGTTGATGCGATCGACCTGCTCCCGAACCCTCTTGAGATTGCGTACGGCCTCATCCTGAACAGGCTGGTCATGATCGGAAAACTCGATCGCTACCTGTTCCGCCATAAGGCATATGAGACGCCCCGATTCCGCCGCCGCTACGAGATCAATGGCTGCCTGGCTATCGTGCGGTTTTGCCGTCTCGCGTGTAGGATCACGCATGATGTCCAGAATAGAGCATGTATCGATGCACAGCACCGGAACGCTCGCTAATGCAATCGCCTGTGCGTCCATCCGGCTCAGTGCTCTTCGTAGTAGGCAAGAAGAGCAATCGCGGTCTCAAAATCGCCTGCAAGATTGTGGGCGGAGTCCTCGTCCCAACCGTCCACTTCATGCAGCCAGCGAGCCAACCTGTCGGTGCCGGGTTTGTCGCCGCTGCGATGTACGGCGACGAGAAATTCGAACCATCGACGTTGATCCGATGGGTGGCTCGCTCCCGTTGACTTGTTGGCGGCGCCGGAAAAGCGTTTGAGCTTCAGCGCAGCGTCGGGAGACAACCAGTCGTCGAGTGTTTGCCGAGGTTCCGTCGTCGAGATCGTGAAACCGTGTCGGGCTGTGACTGGCGCAGCGATGCGCGCGATAAAATCCGTGAGCACGGCATTGTATTGGGCAAAGGTGAGGCTTCCCGTCTCCAAGGGAACGATGTTTGGGACATAATAACCGTCCTCGGTTCCCCATAAAGTCAGTCCGGCCGCCGGATGGTCTTGGCTGGCATCCCGACGAAAAAGGACGACATCCTCCGAGGCCGCTGCGCTACGCGCAACCTCCGCCGACCTTTCCAGATCCACGCGCCAAGGTTCAATAGCCGCCGCTATGAGCGCTTCGCGCAACTCGGGCCGTTTCGCTACAGGACCACGGATGGCCATGTCTTGGAAAACTTCGAGCTTGGCTGTCATATCGTTTCTTTCAACACTCACCTAACCGCTTTCGCGCTAACGGCAATGACAGCTTATAGGGTATTTTATAAGAACGGGGGATGTGAGGCGCAAAGCCGCCGCTCGCTCGCTACGGCGCTATCGAGTGTCGCGCTCGCGAGCGGCTCGGGCGGTCTTCGCTAGAGTCAGTTTGGTTCTGTTGCCAATCTCTTGATGGCTGCAGAAGGGTCGAACCCCAGGATTTCCGCCAGATCGATGAATTCGACTACGTCGACGCGGCGTTGGCCGCTTTCGAGTCGAGCGACAAACGACTGATATTCGCCTAGCTTTTCCGCGAGCTCGGTCTGTGTCAGCCCGCTAGCCTCACGCTTTTGAATCAGCATCGTGATCAATGACTTGTGGCGCAGCGTTCCGAGCGTTTTCACCACCGGCCTCATCCAGTTCCAGATGAGGGCTTCAATTATATCTGATTTCCAGTTATCTTAAATTCAGATACGACCTAGCCATGTCGAATTGGAGGAATCCAAGATGACGCCATCAGCAGCAATGAAACATGACCCAGCTCTCGCCCTTGGGCCGCATGGCATCGTGCCCAACATACGTCTCTGGTGCTTTGCAGGGTCCAGCAGCGGTTGGAGACGAGAATTATCAGCAATACCGGAATTCAGGCATTGACCAGAGGCGAAATGAAAGAGCAGCCCATGCCGGTGATCGCGCCGGACGCCGTTCAGTACGCTGTTGCTCGGGAGGCCGAAGTCTTAGCCGTGACCGAAGCGCTCAAACTTCAGGATGCGCTTCCAGAGGTTTCAGCTTTGTCCTTAGATGGCATCTTGGCCAAGTTGGAGGTGATCGTCGGAGCGGACCGCGATATAGGCGATCCGACCGATTTCCCTTGGCCACACATCGCTTCCGTATTGCGCGATCTGAAAGCTATCGCGGGCGATTTGCAGCCATGCCAGTTGGACCGCTTCACCACCCGCGCTGATATAAAGAGGCATCTGCAGCAAGCAGCCCAACTCGTAGACTCTGTGGAGGCGGAAGAGGCTGCGGAACATGTACGCCAAACTGCGAAATCGTTCGCGGAAACATCCGTTTTTCCAAAACGGCTGAAAACCAGCTGAATTTTAGAAATCAAGCCGGCACCGTCCGTCTCAAATGCTAAAAGGCTGAGAGAAATCGATTGGGATGAAATGGCGCACCCGAAGAGATTCGAACTCCTGCGCCCCAGATTCGTAGCCTGGTTCCTGCAGTGAAGCTTTGCCTCCGCCGCTGATGGCGGTGAGGAGAAGCAATCGCTAGCTCAGGCAGCTGCCTTGAGCCCGGCTTTACGCTTCTTCCTCGTCAGGAACTCGCTGACAAACTTGTCCCACCGGGCCATGGCAGCACGCTTTTCCGGCATGTAATTCCAGCGATCGTAGCTCTTGGAACTGACGTCCTGCAGAGTGTGGTTTTGCAATCGGTCTCGGATCTCTTTCGAGAGACCTGCCTTGCCGGCAAGCGTCTTCCAGGTTCGCCGGAGATCGCGGTTTGTCACGACGGGGATGACCTCGCGATCGCGCTGGCGCCACATGAACGAATAGAGTGTTCCATGACTGACAGGCTTGGACGGGTCAGTTGCCGATGGGAAAAACCAACCAAATTCATTCGGCTTGATCGACCCAATAAGCTCGGCCGCAATCTTGGGTACGGGGATGGCGTGAGGCTTTCCATTCTTGGTCTTGGACCAGTCGATGATGCGCTCGGCCGCATCCCATTGATCGACGTGCAGCCGAGCGATCTCCTCGACGCGCTGTCCGGTCAACATAAGAATTCTTACGGCACGCGTGTAAGGGGGATGGACCGGCGCATCAGGAGATTCGAGCCAGCGATAGAGACGGATGAATTCCTCCTCGTCCAACCAGCGCGTTCCAACTTTTTTCGGTTCGGTTGGAATGCCCGCAGCTGGATTGTAGACGAGACGAAAGCGACGGACCGAGGTTGTTCGGTAGTCATGCTCGGATTTCAGCCCCCAACTGTATGCCGATCGAATATAGCTGCGAACATGATCGGCCATTGACCGTTTGCCTCGCTGATAGATCGGGCGAATGAGGTCCCTGATCTCGTCAGGCTCGATGTCGCGGGCAGGGCGGTTGCGACCCAGCGAATCGGCGATCTTGTTCAAGCCCTTTTCGGCCTCCTTCCAAGACGGTTTTCCATCGGCCTTAAGTGACGCGACGTAAGCCTCGAACAGATCGGCGACCGTGCCGGGGCGCGTATCGCCGGCTATCTTGATGCTGCGTCCCTTTTGGATCATGTCGGCGAAGTCGCGTCTGAAAATCTCGCGAGCCTGGCTGAGGCTCATTGACGGATACGACCCGAGCTTTTTCTTGAGACGCTTTTGGTCTCGCCACTGCTGGGCCATCCAGTCCGCCGTTATGCGGGTCGGCATTGGCTTTATCACTAGAACGAGGCGGCCTGTTCCATGACCCTCGCCATCGACAAGGTTCTGCTGCTTACTGGTCTCCTCGACCTGCTTCAAAGCGTGGCGAATCTCTCCATCGGTAAGGCTTGGCACTGGGGTCTCCCGTAGGCTTTCGAGTGGGATCGGCTGACGGGTAGTAGGGGTCTGTGGTTGGGTTCAAAACGGGCTTCGATCCCCCTAAAACCGACCCCAATATGCCACAATGTCCGACTCTACGACAAGTCGAAAAAGATATATGTATCAACGTGCTAAAGCGTGATCGTGCGTGATTGAAAAGGGACGAGTGGGATGATTATGCACCAGGATGACGGCGCTGGCCGATAGTTCCAGCGCGCGCTTGACCACTTCGCGCGGATAGACCGGCGTGTGGTCCACGGTGCCGACCTGCTGTACCTCGTCGGCGATCAGCACGTTCTTCTTGTCGAGAAACAGGATGCGGAACTGTTCGCGGTTCTCGAACGCCATCGCCGAGCGGCAGTACGCGAGAAGCTGCGTCCAGTTGGACAGCACCTCGCGGTCGCGAACCTCGGTCCGCGCCATGCGCTGCGCGGCAGCGGCAATCACCTTCAGGTCGACCGCCACGGCGGGGCCGATGCCCTTCACCTCCTGCAGCAGCGCCACCGGTGCGCCAAGCACTTCGCCAAAAGTGCCGAAGCGCGCCAAGAGCGCCTTGGCGATCGGCTTGGTGTCGACGCGCGGGATCAGGCGAAACAGCAGCAGTTCGAGAAGTTCGTAGTCGGGCAGGGCGTCCGCGCCGCCGGCAACGAAGCGCTCGCGCAAACGGTCGCGATGGCCGTGATAGTGTGGCTTCTCCGCCGATTTGTCTCTTGGTGCCTTGTCCTTCGCCGGTGGTTCAAGCCACCGCTCGGAGAAGAACCCCCGTTCGTCGTCACCGCTGTTCCCCATCCATCCCCCACACTCCCCGAAGGCTTCGACGGCAGATTAGAGCGGTAAGCAGCGCGCGGTCGAGTTTTTTCGGCGACGGCGCCTCAAAGCTGCGGCTTGAGGCGATCTTGTTTTCAGCTGACCGGCGGCAGGCCGGGGCGGTCGAGCTTGTTTGGCGACAGGGTGAAAATCTCGCAGCCGGTTTCGGTGACGCCGATCGTGTGTTCGTACTGCGCCGACAGCGAGCGGTCGCGCGTCACCGCCGTCCAGCCGTCCGACAGCACTTTCACATGCGGCCGGCCAAGATTGATCATGGGCTCGATGGTGAAGATCATGCCCGGCCGCATCTCGACGCCTTCCGAGGCGGTGCCATAGTGCAGGATGTTGGGTGCGTCGTGGAACAGCTGGCCAACGCCGTGGCCGCAGAAATCGCGCACCACCGAGCAGCGCTCTGCCTCGGCATAGGTCTGGATGGCGGCGCCGATGGCGCCGGTGCGGGCGCCGGGCCGGACCGCCGCGATTCCGCGCATCAGGCACTCATGAGTGACTTCAAGCAGGCGTTCGGCGGCGCGCTTGATGGTGCCGACGGGATACATGCGCGAGGAATCGCCGTGCCAGCCGTCGAGGATGTAGGTGACGTCGATGTTGACGATGTCGCCATCCTTCAACGGCTTGTTGTCTGGAATGCCGTGGCAGACGACGTGGTTGATCGAGGTGCAGGACGATTTGGTGTAGCCGCGGTAGTTGAGCGTCGCCGGTAGCGCGCCTTGGTCCATGCCGAATTCGAAGACGAAACGGTCGATGGTCTCGGTGGTGACACCCGGCTGGACCATCGGCACCAGTTCATCAAGGCAGCGCGCGGTGAGATCGCAGGCCTTGCGCATGCCGGCAAATCCTTCTTCGCCGTAGAGGCGGATCTGGCCGGTGTTCCTGAGGGGTGCCGTGGCGGCGTCGAGATAGGTGACCATAGTGTCCGTTTGCCTGTAAGCGGGCGGCGCATATCAGCCCGTTAGAAAATTTCCCCAGATTTGGCACTGCAAGCCGCAAGGTTCAAGGAAGAACTGCCGGCAATGGACTGATACTGGCGATATTCCTGGCTTGCGCGGCCGCTCAGATGACATCCAGGTGCGCGATCTCCTCCGGATGCCGAGATCGCACTGACGACACATTTTCGCGCAAAAGCAGCCAAAGCAACTTTTGACGACGAACGGCGTTGCTGTGGTCGATGCCAGTTCGGGAGATATAGAATGGACAGATTGCAATTCGAGGTGCCGGTGCGCATCGCGCCCGCGCCCGGGCTGCCGGTAGAGGAAATATACAGCGTCGAACAGGCGCTGGATATCCTGCATGACTGGCCAAAGAAGCGACAGGGCAAGGTCTATGAAGCGGCGTTCAACGCCTGTTTCGGGGCCACGGTGGATGTGGTCAGGACTGAGGACGCATGGCGCGCCTTCATGGCGTTTTGCCGGGTCAGTGGCCTGCTGGCCAGGGACATGATGGTTACGGCCAAGCGCGCCGGCGAGGCGAGGGGCCTGAGGGTCTAGAGTTCTGCTTGGCCTGGAGGCCGGCCAACCGACTCGTTCCAATCGGCGCGGACTCCTCGGCGTTAAGGTTCCGTTTCCGACTTCACAGCTAGGCATGAGCCATAGAGCAGCGTCTGATTCGTTGCGTCGGTTTCATGGTGCAGAACATGTCTTCAGCCAATGTGCGTACCTTCCCGCTAGATCGGCAGACCGTGCTGGTGCGCGAGGTCGCCGCAAGGCTGGGCAGACTGCACGGCGACACGGCCACGTCGTTCTGGAAGGCCACGGCGCGCGAACTCCTCGACAAGGCGGTCGCGGCCGGCTGCGATGCGGCTTCGGCGGCCAACGATGTCCGCCGGTTTTTTGCCGCGGTCCAGGACGAGATGCATTTCAAGGCGGACGATGCCGCACCAGGGCAGCGCCGGACGCGCACCCGCCTCTAGCTTCGTACAGAGCACCGACACGCGCTCACTGTGGCTAACCGTGGACCGGTCTTGGCGTCGACGATCTCGGGCCTTGCGCTGTCGATCGTGCCGTCCCAGCCACGGCGAGCGCCTTGTTGAACGCGAGACAGGCGATGAAATACTGGTCGCGCTCGGCCCTGGCGACGTCGGTCATCGCCAAGGAATCGTCGAGCGCTATGGCGGGACCATCACGCCGGAGAACCTGCCTGACGGATGGCTTTTGCAGATGGTGGGATCGACGCGGTTTAGCGCAAGGCGTCGGCCTCTCGGCGATCCCTGTGCCGACCCGATCCGAATCGGCTATGCCTGCGCGATGCAGGAAACGTCTCTCTACATCCCGGTGAAGCGGTTTCTCGAGAGCCTGGAGTTCACGGTGAAGGGCGAAGTCGGCCACTGCGATATCGTGGCGGTGCGCGACGGCGAGCCGCCTGTGCTGGTCATCTGCGAACTGAAATTGCAGTTCAACCTCGAACTGGTGCTGCAAGGTGTCGATCGCGCGGCGGCATGCGACGAAGTGTGGCTGGCCGCGCGCATGTCGGCGCGTGGCAAAGGCCGCGAGCACGACCGCCGTTTTCGCGCGCTGTGCCGGCGGCTCGGCTTCGGGCTTCTGGCTGTCAGCGGCAAGGGGGAGGTCGAATTGCTGCTCAGCCCGGCCGCTCTGCCGCCGCGTCGCGATCCAAAGCGGCGCTCGCGGCTGATGGAGGAACACCGGCGCCGGCGCGGCGATCCGGTGGTCGGCGGTGGCTCGCGAGCCCCGATCATGACGGCCTACCGGCAGGATGCGCTGGCCTGCGCCGCAGCCATGACCGACGGGCCGAAACGCCCGCGCGATCTGAAAGCGATTTCGCCGCGCGCGGCCAGCATCCTATTGGACAATGTCTATGGCTGGTTCGCCAGGGCCGAGCGCGGCGTCTACGCGCTGACCGAGGGTGGCCACGCGGCGTTACAGCGCTGGCCGCAGGTAGCGCACGACCAAGGGTGAGTGGCCGGAGATTGCCGCGAGCAGGCGCCGAGGGAAACCTCGGCACGGCAGCCGCTGTTCGCCGTTTCAACCGATGCGCCGCGCCACCCTTCCAGCCGCTGCTGGTTCGGCGGCTGCCGCGAGGCTTCCTGTTTTCCTGAAAGATCTGGTACGCCCAAGGGGAATCGAACCCCTGTTACCGCCGTGAAAGGGACGATATAATACACGAAAGTTGTTCGCCCCTGTTCGCTGGTGTCCATAAATATCAATATCTTGCTGGATTTCTGTTCGCGCTTGTTCGTTGGCATTCGCCCATGTATATTTGACGTATATTTGACGGTTTGGCAAGCGGGGGCGACATGTCGAAGACGGTGGCGAGTTCTCTGTTCACTACGAGGGAGGCGAGAAAAATCCTCGAGCTGGGTGTTCACTGGCGCGCCATCGATCCGGACACGCACCTTGGATATCGCAAGGGAAAACGGGCTGGGAAACGGGCAGGTGTGTGGCTTGTCCGGTGGCGAGTCGGCAAAGGATATAAACAGGCGCCCCTTGGAGCGGCTGATGACATCATCACTAAGGGAACACTGGATTATAAGGCGGCCGATAGTGCTGCACGCACACTGGTAGAAAAGGAACGGACCAGAGAAAAGGTCATAGCGGCGGGCCCCGTACTGACCGTTGGGGACATTGTAGAGCAATATGTCTCCGGCCGAGACCAAAGGCTTTTGAACCGGGTCGGTCGACAGATGCGCTCTGATGCCGGCCAACGCCTTCGACGGTATCTTCTCGGCCAAGATGGACGTGGCAAACAAGATGCCATCCCGGCTGCCGCGATATCGAAGATTGAATTCCACGAACTGAGTGAGGACGATCTTTTTGGATGGCGCGACGGCTTGCCGCGCAGTCTGAAAGGAACAACCGTGCGGCGGCTCGTCAATGACCTCAAGGCGGGTTTGAATCGCGGTTACACCTTGAACAAGAAGCGGTTGCCCGCAACAGTCCCGGCAGTCATCAAAGGCGGCCTTGCGACGCCCAACGCCGATGACGACCAAGCCGAACCGGTGGCACGCGAAAATCAGATCCTCAGTGATGCTGAAGTTGATCGACTGATCATAGCTGCGAAGCAGATAGATGCAGAGGATGGGTGGGATGGGGACCTGTTCAGGCTGATCGTGGTGTTGGCTAGAACCGGTGCAAGATTTTCGCAGGTTGTCCGCATAAGGGTAAGGGACTGCCAGGCTCTCCCAAAGCCGCGCATACTGATACCCGCAAGCCGTAAGGGGCGCGGGGGACACGCCGGCGCAACTCTGTTCCCTGTGGACGCCGATATCATCAGCATGCTTCTGCCCGCGACCACCGCACGAGATCCAGACGCCATACTATTGGAGCGCTGGCGGAGCCGGCAGGTTCCCGGTGCGATACGCTGGGAGAAGTCCGAGCGTGGCCCTTGGACGGCCTCAGCCGAATTCGCGCGGCCTTGGAAATTGATTGTGGAAAGGGCAGGGCTGCCGGGAACCATTCCCTACGGCTTGAGGCATAGCAGCATCGTAAAATGCATAAGGGAAAACCTGCCTATTCGTCTTGTCGCCGCCAATCACAACACGAGCATTGTGATGATCGAAAAACACTACAGCGCCTGGATTTCGGACGGCCTTGAAGACATGACCAGAGCGGCGATTGTGCGGCCGCTTCCTCAGGAAGGAGACTCGAATGTGGTGCGGCTTCCCGCCGCGCGGTGACGCGTCGAAGCCGCCGTCGAGTTGTTCGCTGGTGTACGCGCATCGTTGACAGTAAATCCATCAACCCATATTGGAAACTGACACAGGCGAGCCTTCGGAGTTCGCTGCCGGGTCGAAACAGGAGCACCCGGTGAATCGCCTTCAGGGCATAGCCCGCAACCAAAAACAGTTTGTTTTAGGGGTTGCGGGTGTTCGTTTTCCGCCACCTCTTTTGGAGGTTGGTGGTGAAGACGAGAAATCAAATCCCGAATGTCAAGATTGATCTTGAACAGGTCGCTCCCGTTTTTCGGAAGCCGGCCTATTCGGTTCTGGAATTCCTGAAAATCCATCCAATAAAGAGGACCGCGTTTTATCACGAGGTTGCCGCCGGCCGCTTGGTAGTCCGCAAGCAAGGCTCCAGGACAATCGTGACGGACAGCGATTACCAAGCGTTCCTTGACGCGCTTCCGAGGGTCGATCCGAAAGACGTCGATCTAGAGGAGGGCGAGTAAATGCCCCGCGTCGATTTCGAATTGGTCGAGCGCGTTGCCGATCTTGTGGCCAAGAACTTTCATTCCTTCGACCGACCGCTGGTGCCAAGCATCTGTCGCCGGCTTGGCGTCGAGAATGTCGTCGCCATCTACGCCATCCGCCGCGCCGCAGAGATCCGCGCCGAGCAGGCCAAGGGGGCGGGGCATGGCGGCAGCAAATAACCGCCGACCAGGGGCGCAATCCCGGTCGGCGAAGTCATTTCAGGAAAATGCTGGATCGCAGGAATCTTATTCAGAAGGCGATCTCGATGCAATCCCCGCGGAGACTCTGGCCGAAATGGTCCGGCTTTATCGAGCCGGATTTTCCCTTTTGCCGCTCGGCGGTGAAGACGGGAAAGCGGCGACCTTTACCTTCAAGGATCGCGCACGGGCGCCCTTGCTCAGTGTCCAAAACAGAATGCTTGCAAGCAAATCCAAAGCCTTCGGTATTAGGCTTGATGGCATGCTGGTTGTCGATGTCGACACCGACACTCCCGAGTCAACCGATTATGTGCGCAAGCACTTCGGCCTCTCTCCGGTCCAGACCAAAACCAGGCGGGGCCGGCACTACTTTTTCCAATATACAGGCAAGCCGCTTCCTTCGGTTGAACTCCCCGGTATCAGGATCGATTTCAAAGCGGGTGGAAACGAATATGTCGTCGGTCCGGAATCGATACGCGTCGATGGGGTCAAATACGCCCCGGTCAAACGGCTTATATCTATCGCCGCACTGCCGTCATTTGTGGATCAACGCGGCGCCGAGCGTCACGAGGCCGGGACTGGGACCGGGACCGGTAAAATTCCTGTTGGGAAGCGCAACAAGACGCTGTTCAACAAGGCGCTGGAATACGCTCGCTATATCGAAACCTATGATGATCTGCTGGCCGACCTTCTGGCATTGCGCACAATCATTTTGGAAATGCCCTCCGATTTTCCAGATTCCGAAGTCAAGAAAATCGCGAGGTCGGTCTGGAAATACAAGATCACCGGAAACCTTTGGGAAGGGCGGAATTCGGTCATGTTAATCCGTCGTAAAATTATGGAGCGACTTCACCGGTGGGATCATGGCTGTGAAGCCTTTTCCCTCTTTTCCGTGTTGCAAAGCAATCATGGCCACATCCCTGGGAAGCTATTCGGCATTGTCCCCGATGCCATGGCCAGGGCTAGGCTGATCCCGCTGGGCCGGAACAGTGTGATCAGGGCGAGGGACATCCTGATCGAGGAAGGCTTGCTGGCACGGGCGGGCAAGAAAGGGATGATGATCCTGTACCGGCTAACTGAGGAGGGAGAGTGTAATGATTATATTGAATCCCTATCCGGGACGATAGGAGATGCGGCATGAAATCCCGTCAACTCGACCTCTTCGCCTGGGCGGAAAATAGGCCGACCGCGAAAATCATTTCCATATTTCCGAGGCTTGCCGCGAAAATTCGGGGCGAGCTTTACAGCGGCAAATTCGAAAATCCCATAATTAAATCGCCGGCCGGCGGAAATGTTGAAAGCCTGCGCCGCCATGGCAATGGAGGCGCCAACCGATAAGCCAAGACCGAAAAATCAAAAACCCAAAAATCAACAAAACAAAAGGAGCGGAACGGAAATGAAAAATGAGCACGAAAAAGACTGGGAAAAATACGAAATCGGCGGCGCCGGATAAATCCAAGGTCTCCACCGCCAAGACCGCGAAGCAGCGGAAAGAGGAATGGAAAGCGCGACAGGAAAGAGGCGAGGCCGTATTCCCCCTGACCCTCAAAGTCGGAGAGGCCCGAGATGCATTCCTGACTGCTGGCGTATTGCCTGAATGGGACTCCGAGGATCCGAAGGAAATTGGCGAGATCGCATCTCGCATCGTGAAAGCTGTAATCAGGTTCGTGAGCGGCCATGGTAAATTGCCCTTAGATCTAGACACAGTCGGTATCAGGACACTTGTGGGGTTGCCATCCGACCTGTTCGCCAACTGTCACCGCGAGCGGTCGCGGAACGCGTTCCAGGTCACCGATCTACGGTCTGCTACGTTCAAGCCTCGTCCTACCGGAGGCTTAATCGTGAACGCATTGACGAGTCATCTCAATCGCCAAGACCTTGATGCCGTCCTCAGACTGGCAAGAGCTTTGACCAAGGCTGAGAACAACGTTGGTTCTGCTCACATCGATGATCCCGAATTCTTGCAAGACGTCGCCGATGTGATCAAGGCAACCGTCGAAAAAGAGACCAAGTCACTGGCAAACCGCGTTCGTTTGCTCGAACTTGCGACCGGCCCGCAAAACGATGCCAAGCGGGGCGTTGCGAAGGCCCGCGCCACCAAGGTGAAGTTATGACCCCGTCGCAGGCAGTTGCATTCGCCACTGAGGCGCTTGGCAAGGTTCGCGATAAAGTTCTTGTCGACTACGAAGCCACCCTCAAGAAGCAGGACATCAACGAACGCGAAATCAGCGTACGTCTCGCCACCTATCGACGGCAGATGGAGACCTGGTTCCAGCGTTCGATTGAAGGGATCAAGAAGCGTTACCCAATTCATTGAAAACTGTCGTTGGCCTGGGCGTTTCCCCTTCCTCTCAGGCCCACTGCCGCCGCGCTGTGGCGCCAGCGTGGCGGCGCCCGGGGGCGATAAAATGTCAGAAGCCGAAGACGAATGTAGACCGGACGAAGAGTCATACATAGGTTTTATTTCCTAGACCATTTATTTTCCGATCCCGGGCCCCGATCCACAATTTCGATGGACGCCATGACCGACAAAACCCCTGATTTTCCACCACCTCGCTGGCTGACCCGCGCCGAAAAGGCCGAATTCGCGAAGCTTATCGCGGTCCGAAAAGCCGTCTCAAATCAAGTTACGGCAACAGATGCGATGCTGGTCTGTGATCTGGTGACGGCGAGGTCGCGCCTCATCGCCATGCGAGCCCTATTCAAGCGCGCTGTCGCCGATTGCGGCGACTCCGATTTTCTTTCGCCGCAGCGGCATCTCCTGTCGATCGCCAGCGGCATTGACCGGACGACGGCGGCCACACAAAAGATGGCCGTGCAATTGGGCGTCTAAGCCGTTCCTCGCCTTCTCTTCGGGGAGTTCTTTCCGGCTGTAAACTTGCGCGGCGCCATGGTTGCGGCATCTATGGGTGAGACGTCAGGGGGATTGGCGAAAATGATCGCCATGGCGAAAATTGGAATACTCTCAGTTGCTATCTGTGCGATCTGCTTGGTTGTCGGGATTTTTGCCTCGAGGCAGGTTGCTGCACCAACTATCTTTCCTCCACTTTGGGCTCTGGGGCTGTCGAGTATCCTGTCTGGAGCTGTGCTGTATTGCGTCGGTGAGATAGCCGACAAGCTCAACGTGGCCGTTGATCATCTAGCGTTCCTGCGTAGAAATGCGGAGGCTGCGGCTCCCAAATCGAACGTTTCGCCATCCAGGCAACAAACGCTTGCTGATCTCGAAGGCGTAAAAGGTGTCTTTCAAGATCGTTGAAATGGTGTTCTCGGCGAAGGCTAGGAAGCTTCGCCCACAAAAACATGTGCCGACGGAGTAGGATGAAGAATCAGCTGCCGCTCGAACTGCGGTGGCCCTGATTTGCCGTCCGGCCGCCGCTGATCAGGAAACCTCCCACCGCAACGCCGGCCCATTTTGTATTCGCAGAAATCGTAAAGCGCCTCTTGCAGGGGTGTGGCTTTTGCCGTTCAGTGCCCATCCGGGGAATAATGTTATGCGCAAGCGCTATATAATCGTGATCCTTGCTGTTGCGGGGTGCCAGACGGCGCCGGCTTACATCGTCTACAAACCGGGCGTTGATCTAAACGCAACTCAGACTGCTAAGGACCAGTGTCAGATTGCGTCGCTCAGAGAAATACCGCAGTCGATGGCAACCGATTACCATCCTGGCTACAACAACCCCGGGACAGTGCAATGCAATACGATCGGAACAGTCGTCTCCTGCAACACCATCGGGGCGGTAAACATTCCGGGGTCAACGACGACCTACGATGTGAACCAAGACCTTAGAGACCGATATATGGTTCGCTGCCTGGAGGGCCAAGGATTCGGCGTCAAGCTTGCAAGGGCCTGCGCGTCCGAAGCCGAGAACTCGAAAGCTCTGGCAGATCGGGAGGCAGGTCGGTTTCCGACATGCGCTGTGAAGCTGTAGCCTCAGAATGGTAACAGCCGATTGGGCGTTCGTACTAGCTTTTCGGTGACGCTGGCACCCGCTTTTGTATGGAAAGTATGGTCGAAGTTCATGTTCCCAAAACGGGGCGCGATCGCTCTTTGCGTGGCATCCTTCATGGGCTGCGCTCATGCCCAAGAAGCCTGCGACCCAAACTACTCAGGGGCCTGTGTTCCGATTGCGAGTGATGTCGATTGTTCCTCTGGAAAGGGCAACGGCCCCGCATATGTGCGCGGGCCGGTCACTGTCATAGGCACGGATATCTATGATCTCGACCGAGACGGCGACGGGATAGGCTGCGAGAACGGCTAGAGCCGACGCTAGCGCATAGCCTTCCGCCACCCAGCGGCGCGCGCTGCATCTTCCGAACAGAACCACCGCTCGCCCTTCGAAAGGCTGATGCGGGTTTCGGAATAATGTTCCTGCCCGGGAACGTGATAGATGCGCTCGCCAGTGTTGTAGCTGATATTGCCCTTGATGCCGCAGCCAACAGCAGGGGGACCGATTTCAAAGGCAGCAGGCCAGCCACAACCGCACCGAAGGCCCCGATCTTTAGCCATAACGGCGCGTCGCGCGAACGATCGCGCCTGCCATACCTTCGGCGGTTGTATTCATTGTCCGCGTAGTAGCGACGTTTGCCCACGCCCCTCACTCCCCGATGGGAGAATGCGACGCCTAGGGCTTGGAGTCCAGATGGGCGGCTTTTGGTGGCTCTGTCCCGTTCCACTGGATGAACGTTACTTCCTCCCCGGTGACGTCCCGCACCCCTGCAACAGCACGTCATGCAGGACGCGCGTCTGCCGGCAGTGGTCGCAGTGCGGGGATATAGACGGCTTGATGATACTCAAGTGCAGCGGCCATCGCCTATCCCCGGAAACGTTCGGTATGCCAGACGATCTTGCCGTCGACCTTCATGGGCTTGTGGATCATCAGCCGCTTAGGCAGGTGTTCGGGATGCACCTCCAGCAAGGTGATTTTGATCTGCGGCTTACACCGGTTGCAGTCGAACTTGAGCTTCAAGGGATCGACGCCGCCGCCATAGACCATCATCAGGTCTACGGACCGGCAGTAGCGGACATTGCCGCAGTTGCACTCTGCCTTCACAAGCATGTTGTGCCGGGTCGCCTTGCCCGGGCCGAGCTCAGGCTAAATCGCGAGCTCCGCGACAAAAGCCGTCCCGACTGGGGTACAACTAGTAGACAGTAGTGGTGGCAGGTGGTGCGAGTGAACGCCCACCGAAAGATATCGTTCTCAGAAAAGCCGGAGCGTGATAGGATCACTGGTGGAGGAGGATGAGTTGTGGGGACCGCACGTAGCAGCTTTTGCTCGACCGCGTTGCTTTTTGCAGCTGTGACCTCAGCTTCGTCATCGTTCGCGCAAAATATCCAGTTTCTCTACAACGATCCCCTGCAAGGGCCAATATGTGCAGGTGATTTTGGCCCCGCCCCTTGCCGGGTCATTACCCAATATCAATACCCAAATCCGCCGCAACAGTCTCAACAATATCAACTTGCACCATCGCCTCAACTACCGATCTTCGGCGGTAACAACTCTTTTCATGATGTTCCGAGCTACAATCGGCCGTTAATAGAAGAGCGCCCTTGGGGATTTTGCCCGCCGCCGTGCAGAGTGAATTAGAGTGCCGATATCTGTCGACACACTTACAGAAATATACAACCTCCTTTGCCGAAGTGCGCTGAATAAAGAGTACTACGGACGATCGTTAGCAACAACTCAACGATTCAATGATGTGCTGGAAATTTTAATTGCGCTAGGTACAACAGGCAGCGGCATTTCTGCCTTAACCATCTGGTCATTGAAGCCATTTGGGCCGTGGATTTGGGGCGCATTAGCGACCATTTCGGCCTTGCTCGCCGTGGCAAAACCTATAATTCAATTAAACAAGCGAGTGGAAAGACTTACTCGGTTGTATGTCGGCCACTCTGACAATTACGCCAATATGATCATCTTAGTGAGCAGAATTCGTCGCCACGGAGACATCGACAAGGAGTCAAATAGCGACTTTGAAGCTGCAGAGGCACGGTTCCGTGAGCTTTCCAAAGAAGACGATCCTCGGCCGAATGTGAAGCTGCTAAAAAGATGCGAGGCAATGGTTCGAATGCGTCATCCGCCCGAGGCTGCGTGGTATCCCATCGGAAATTCAACGAACCCCACAGTCGGCACTTTAGCCACCAAGACAGATAATAGCCCTTCACGGTGAAAGCGGTTGCTCGGACGGGCTCCGCGCTTAATCCGCCTCTTGAAATCTTGCAGCGAGGCATGTCGCAAATCCTCCTCCCCGCGAAGATGCTTCACACGGCCGATGATGCCCGGGCTGAACCCATTGCGTCGCCGCCCGCTTCATGCCCTTCGGCGCCGGCCCGGCGCGCGTCCGCGACGCTATTGTCGTGGCGATGACGTTGACCGAAGGCGCTTCAGCAGTTCGCGTGAGGCTTGGATCGCCCTGCGCGATTGATCCATGTTCTGGCGAAACGTGCCGGGTTCCGCCATGGACTTCTGCCACCTCAGCAAGGTGGCCGTCGTAGTCGCAGCGGCCGCGCGAGCGATATCTATGGGCGTTGTAACCATCACATCCTCCCAAAAAGGCAATGGTAAACGCCACATTAATAAGCCGGCCGAAGCCCTCGCTGCAATAAAGAATGTTATACGAGTTTTACTCAATGGCGAGGCACATTGCCATGCGACAGCCTCATCGCCGCCCCCTTCCACACCTCAAACAAAAAACTCGCTGATCGAAGTCAGCTAAAGCCGCACAACCGTGTCGAGATGCAGGCGTATCCGCTGGCCTTTCGCGAAGGACAGGGCGAACGATTCCAGCCAAATGATCGTGTAATTTCCTGGTCAGTTTCAATGATGCGAACGACCCATTCGCCACTGGCTCGGACAACTTCCACGCGAGGCAACGCCTTTCGGATTGGCACCACGTTGTCCACCGCATCCTCCCTACAAACAGCAATGGCAAGCCGATTTAAGACCTTGGTAGTTGGGATTTCAATAAACAGATGCTTTCGGATCGGACGAACCATCTTGGATGGGCAGTACGAAGGCTGGCGAATGGCTATCTTGTCATGCCACCTCAGTCAGGCGAGCCCTCCGGGGGAACCTCCCGATAGCCTCTGCTACAGGTCGTTGGCATTCAGGATGGCCGCCAGCTCTTCGGCATACTCCATGTCGGGAAGGTCGACAGATGGGTGGCCCGCTAAAATAGCCGGCAGCCCGGTGAACACGTCGAACACCGTCCATGTCCCATCCGGTTCCCGCCTTACGCCGTACCGCAGAGTTGCCATGAGGGATGCTAATGGAAGTCGGGAATAGATGGTACGAAAATGCGAGCGGGCGATCGGACAACAGGCACGCCTTTCCGGAAACTCTTTGCCGCTGCGGCGGGTTCGGTCGGGCATGACCAGAATGGCCGACCTCGGACCGCCCATTTCCGGCAAGCCACATGACCCTGACTGGGAGAAGGAGCATTTCTATGCGCGCCACACTGCGCGCAACGGGGAGACCGTCCCGAGCACCAGCCGCTGGAATTCGACGCCTAAGAGCGCAGCACAACCCAACTGGGCATCGGCTATCGAACCAGCGTTTGCGCGCGGCCGCTTCTAGGCGCATGGTGCCTGGATGACTCCAATCGAACGGAAGCTGGCCGAATTGAACGACATTCGGGACACCTTGACTGAGCAGGCTACAATCCTGCGCTATCGCTGCGAGAGTTCGCGCCAAGACGCGAGAGAGCTATGCGAAGAGCTCCGCCAAATGGTAGGTGTGGCCCGCAGCAGCAACAAATTCGCGTCCATCATCACCGGCTCGCGCAAAGGCTAGGCGACGCGGCCCGCACCCCAGGAAGGAAAGCACGGGCCGACCGTTGCTGTCTTCAGCCTTCGAAAGGCGGAACCGATAGGCGTCATCGGGAGAATTGGCGCCAATCCAAGCACGACTTGATAAGCTCGGGATTCTCGTCGGATAATGAGGTGCAATACAGGCGGCTGATCCGGTCTGCGCGAGTTGCCACCGACGAGCGCCTTATGAACAGGTGGGATCGGATGGCGCCACGGTTTATAGCGAAACAACTGTCCTGGCCGACCGGAATCGGCGGCTGGCTGGTCCGGGCTGGCATGAACCGGGGGAATGCTCGGCTCAATGGCTACGCTCTCAATGAATTGCGACTGGTCCCGGAAGATCGTGCCGTGGAGGTCGGTTTCGGCGGCGCAGTTTTACTGCCGCAACTTCTCCGTGGGGCAGCATTCGTTTGCGGTGTGGATCGCTCGCAGGATGTCGTGAACGCTGCCTGCCGCCGGTTCGCCGATGCAGTGCGCGCCGGACGAGCCGAGTTCCGAGTCGGGCTAGTCGAGGACTTGCCCTTGCCGGATAGCACATTCGACAAGGCTCTCAGCGTCCACACAGTGTACTTCTGGCAAAGCCTTAGAGCTGGATCCGCAGAGCTCGCTCGCGTCCTCAAACCAGGCGGTCGCGTCGTGCTGGGCTTCCTCCCGAAGGCGCATATGGATCGGATGAACATGCCGGCCGATATTTTTACACCTCGCGAGCCGGATGAGGTCATTGCTGCCTTGCGAGATGCAGGGTTCAGCGACCCTGAAGTGCGGAGACCGAGCACGGAAACCGCATGGCTCGTTGTGACAGGCATGCGAAGATAAGTTTCGGCGCCAGATGCAAAAAACCCGCCGACCAAGGCCAGCGGGCTCACTGGCCTATTTTCCCATCATCATCGCAGCTTTGCAGAAATTTTCATGGGCCTTCGCAATATCTGCGTCAGCGCAGTCCTTCATCACCGCGTCCTTGTCCTCCTGAGACATAGCCGACCAAGCGGTTTTCGCTTCGGCCTCAGACTTCATGGTCTTCATGCTGCTGTCCGTGAAGAAAGGAGACATTTTTGCAGGATCGTCGAGCGCAGACGTGCCAGTGGAACTGCCGGCAAAGGCCGATCCGGTCATAAGGGCAAATGTCGCGCCGAGAATGATCATTTTGGAATTCATCGAAATTCCTCCTAGGACAAACTGCTTGAATGCAGCCGTGCTAATTCAACGCTGGCGGGTAGAAAGGGTTTCCAGCCAAATTGAAAATTGTAAAAATTGCTACCGATAGTCCGTCGTCAACCTAGGAGGAATTGGCCCGCAAGTTCGGTCAGGGCGGCCGGCGGCCACCATCGATGCTGCAATTGCCCTGGCCGGTTGCCATTGCCTGCTAACGAGCGCACACTGTTGCGGTCGCCTCGAAAAACCAAAAACAAACAGGCACGAGGCGCTTGGGAGCGATCATCAGGCTTTCGCCCGACCAGGGAGAAGGCCCATGCCGACACCGGCAGAAATCCGGCTCATTTATTTGATGGGCCAACTCGCTCACAACCAGAGCATCGTTTCCAAGCAAGATATAGTCGTTGGTTTGCTGAATCACGAAGGCAGTCCAACGATCGACGCCATTAGCCTTTTGGCGAGCATGCACCACACTCTGCAACGGACCCGCCAGAGCTTACACGAGGCGGAAGCGGCATATCGAGTCAGAAATGCGGAGTAGTGAAAAAGCCCAACGCGCGTACACAGCCGCAGAGTTCGCCGAGAAACACGGTTTGACCGTGAAGGCAGCCGAAATCATCCTGTCCGTGAACGGCTCCTCACGTGTCGCTTGCGATGCAGCAGCACGCGCATTCAAAGAAGCGGTAGCGCACCGACAACACAGCAGTGACGTGGAACGATGAAAAGCCCGCCGACGGGGGTTAGCGGGCTTGTGCAGGAATGGCCCGCGCCTGCTTCCGAGGCTGCGCGGGCCGACCATGACGAGTGGAGAGGACATCTTGGTCACCGGCAGGAATCGCTGAAGAACGAGCCGGGTGCGACCGAACAGCCTCGGAGCGGGAATGTTCCCGGCTCACGCAAAAAGCCCGCCAGCATCGCCGGCGGGCAATTGGTCTGGAGTGCGCCGGGATCGCCCCGGCATAGGTCAACGAGTGGCGGAGGTCTTGGGGGCAGTTAGGCCTTCGCCTTTCTGTTGTCCGAGCGGGTCACCTCGACCTCAACAGCTCTGATCGGGCGGTTCTTTGATAATCGGCTAGATGGCTCGCTAGCTTGCTTGCCATCAATCGGGAACAACATTTCTGTCTGCCCTTCAGCCCTTTTGCGCGATTTCTTCGGCGCTGCAGATACTGATTGGCGTCCAGCCTCAGGCATGTCGATCATGCCGGGCAAATCAACAGGATTGGTTCGAAAGAGCATGTCAACGGTAAGAATTTGCAACTTTGCAACCCGTTTAGAAGCGGGACCGACATCTCGTTCCGAAGCGGCTTCCTTCACCATCGCCGGAGTTGGAGGATCAAGACATACCAGAACGCCAATCTCTGCGCCTTCGCGCTGCACGACAGACTTAAGCTTATGAATTGCATCGACGCCGACATGCAACCCACCCTTCACGGAGACAACAGCTCGATTTGGCTGCTCAATCCCGACACGGTGATACCGGATGATTCCGTCAATCCCACCGTCTGCACCGGGGCGATCCTTAGGAATGCCGCCGAGTGAGAAAACGGCCCACTTCTGAAACTCCAACCAATCTCGACCGGCCAGCGCTCTCGCGTCATTTGCATCCCTTGGTCGTCCAAAGATTTTGTACCTGTCTTTGATCCTAGCGCCGAATGATTTAACGAGCCGACCTTCGATGACGTGAATTGCTAAATAGGTAACATCTATTCCAATCCATTTTCTTCCTAACGTCTCTGAGGCCTCGATCGCGGTCCCACACCCACAAAACGGATCCAAAACAACGTCGCCTTTATTGGAGGAAGCCAGAATAATGCGCTCCAGCAGCGCTAGCGGCTTTTGTGTCGAGTAGCCCAGACGTTCATTGCCGGCAGGGTTGATCTTATCAATGTCATCCCAAATGTCGCTGACGGCCAACCCCTTCAACTCATCGCGATATCTCTTGATCTGCGGCCAGCCGCCACCGGGCGGCCAATAGAGTTTGCTCGCAGCGTCAAGAGCCTCAAGATTCTCGGTCGTAAACTTCCAATGCGCACCCTTGGCGGCCGGGTCATACCCGCGCCATGCTTGACCAGACGAGCCTTGGCGCGTGCCGGCGGCGGTCAGGCTATTGCGCCAATACAAGCGGCCATCCCCGTCCTGATATTTATAGTATTTATCGAGGTAGTCCTCGGCATAGTCGGTGCGAGGGTTCGTCCACGTAAAGAGGCCGCTTTTGCTATAGAAAAACAGCACATCGTGAACCGGTCCGTAGCGTTTTGCGCTGTTGTGCGCGCTGTGTCTCTTCCAGATAATCTCGTTCTGGAATCGGTCTGGTCCAAAAATCGCATCTAGAATCAATTTCAAATAGTGGCTCGCTGTCGGGTCACAGTGCAAATATAGCGAACCCGTCGAATTCAGCACGCGACGCATCTCGATCAATCGCACGGTCATCATGGCCAGATACGCCATCATGTTGCTGTTTCCAAAAACCTTTTGGAACGCGTCTAGGAGAGACCCCGCTTCAAGATGTCTCTCGGCTGTCTCATCAATTGCGCGCTGCGCATCGCGTCCCCATTTCCATGTGTCTTCGAACGCATGGGACTGAGCTTGGGAAGGACCGCCCCGCTTCGTTCCATAAAGAACATTATAATTTGCGTTGGAATTGAAAGGTGGATCCAGGTAGATCAAATCAATTGACTCTGCTGACATACCTCGCAGCACGTCAAGATTATCGCCGAAGTGAAGCTCATTCATAGCTTGCGTCCCCGGCAACAGATTTGCACACGATCGTTAAATATTTGAGAAGTTGGAGTGCATCGACTATTGCTGGAGCGCCACCCCGCTCCACTCCCCCTGCAGCGCGGCTTTCGCTCATCCGCCCCGCAGCACGCGCCAGATCAGACCGGCTCTTGCAACAAAGCCAACTGGTATTTGCAGAATTGTTCTTTGGCGCGAAAGCTGGATTGTCACAAGGATGGTAAACCTTGTGAGCTTTAGGCTGAACCTTGCGGCTCGCCAGTTCGAACAACGCACCAAAAGGCAGCTATCGCCTTGCCATTGGCAGAGGCGTCAACGACCTCTATAACGCTATTGAGCGAACGCTCAGGGCGTGAGAACCCCGTCAGGTGGCGGCACCAGTGCTGCCGATATCCGCACTCTCCGACCAAGGTCGGGGAGGCATACGTGTATGTCCAGGGCGAAAGCCTAAAGGCGTATGCGGCCTTCCACCTGAAGGCTTCTCAACTCCCCGATCTGGTCAAAGGGGAGACCACATGAAAAATCTCGTTTTCGCATTAGTTGGCCTCGCGGCCGCAATTTTCGTCGCCGAGTTCGTCTGGACATCAGCGTCAGGTGCCTACCGAAGTTCGGTATCTGAAAAGCAGGCTAAAAAGGATGAGTTTGATCACATCGTGCTGGAACGGACGATCCTACTCTGCAAACAGTCAGGATACGATCCGGCAGCGTCTTTCTGCCAATCTGCGAGGGCTACGTGCCTTAAGGACGCGGCGCGGTTTCCCGATCTCTGTTAATTGCTGTCTGCGCTCAGATATGGCCGTGTGGATATTGTCGATCCGCGAGCTCGCCGACAAACTTCGGGCGACACCGCGCTGATCGTTACTGCCCGAGAATCGAAGGGCTCACCGGCTTCTGGCGTTCCCTACTTTTCCTGTGACACTCCGCAGGTCGATGTGGCATAAGGCGACATTGGGGGGCTGCGGATGTCTTTGGAACTACGGTACAAGTTGATTTTTGAGGGTGGAGATGCCGACAACAATCGCTTGCCGGCGCATGAGGGGTCTTCTTCTTTAGAAGGGGTGTCCTGGTCAGTTTCGTTGCTCGCACATTACGTCGCCACTGGTGCAATCCGCACAAGAGGGGAACTCTCGCCAAAGGTTCGAGTTTTTATATCTCCCGCACGGCAGGGCAGTTTTATCACCGATCTATGGGTGGTTGCCACGGAGCCAAATAACCTCTGGATGACGACTATCCTTGGCTCTTATGCTGTCGGGACGATCGGCCAGATGGCGAACTCGCTAATAGTGACCAGTGTCAAGGAAGTATGCGGCATCATAAACCGCGTTACAACGAAGGAAGAGCGTTGGCTCAACGGTTTGCCGTCTGGCGATCGAGAAGCTCTCGTGGACAAAATAGAACCTTCGATGAAGCGAGCTCACGCGGTGATAGGCGAAGGCGCTGAAACGCTTGTGATCCGCAAGGGTTACACTCCGTTAGTCACCCTAGATCATCTGACTAAGGCATATGTGAATGCTGACTTGTTCGGCGAGGAGCTGACCAAGACAGTCAGCATTGGAGCATTCAACGCCAATTCTGGAAACGGACGGCTATATCTTCCTGAAGTGGGGAAGACGGTCCCGTTCTTCGTTGAGAAGGGGTTGGATCAAGGCACTTATGCCGCCTTGAGCCATAGCTTAGATTCCTACGTCAACAACGTCCCCAGCATGGTTGATATCGTGGCAACCGAGGTGCTTGCCAACGATGGCCGGATAAAACGTCTCTTGATCAAAAGGGCCTACAAGCGGCCATAAGCCCTATTTCTCGGACGAGCAATCTGACTCTGTTCAACGGGTTCTCAGCGATTCAACGTTGAAGGATGCGAACGGGCGGGTTCTCAACGATTTCGAGCAACGCTGCCATGTCAGGCGCAGCCCCATAGTGCGTCAGCAAGATCCCGCATTGTCTCTGATTGAAGCGCCGTGCGGACGCCGAGAGATTTATCTGATTTGATTCGACCATCTCAAAAGGCCGGCGCGATTCGGGCCGGCATTCTAGGAGGCGAGAAATGATAGGACTCGACCCGGACGCAATTCGAGAAGCGATGATTTTCTTCCCTTATGCGAGTGAAAAGACGATAGCGGCGATCGAATGCGGGCAGGAATTTGTCCATTACTGCGACGGCAATGCTGGCCTGTCCATGATCCAGAACAAAGAGGTCTGGCTTAGGAATACCACATGGATGAATGACCTCTCAGAAATCCGCTACGGAACGGCACTTCTTGTAGGCGCCTACAATGGGGATAGAGGGAAGGATTTGAGAGAGGCGTTGAACGCTGAATGGCCTGGGTTCACAGAAGAGTTTGAACGCATTTTCTCGTCCTGGATCGACCATTGGCAGCAAGAGACATATATCGCCTGTCTAACGGAGAAACTGCCAAAGGAAGACAAAATTGGAAGGCTTTCAATGTGGAGGGCCTACGGGAAAGGAAGTTCACCCATTGCGTTCGTGATAAACGGTGGACCGCTCTTGAGGCCCTCCGATGCCGTGGGAGCTTATTCCAGCCCGGTGGCATACCTGGATCAGGACGATTTTAACAACGAGTTCAGCAAGATGGTCGCGAACATAATCGGCAATCTGGATTTCTTAAGGGGGAAAGGCAGAGACCGCGTTTTCAACCACCTTTTCGCGGCATTCAGATACGCGATTATATGCACCAAGCACCCTTCATTCTATGAGGAGCGAGAGTGGCGGGTCGTCTACCAGCCAACCTTTGAACCTTCGGAACGAATGGTTGAGGATACGAAGGTCATCAGCGGTGCGCCTCAACGGATATTCAAGATACCAATGAGGGATTACCCCGATGAGGGATTCTTCGGCGCGACACTTCCGGACCTTTTGGTTCGAATAATAATTGGACCTGGCCCTGATGCGGCTAGTCTTCAACGCGAGTTCGTACATTTTTTGCAAAAGGAAAGTGTTCCGGACCCGCTGCAAAAAGTCGTAATTTCGAACGTGCCATTGAGGACCTAAACTAGTATTTTGAGCGGCGCTTTTGGCAGTCACCAATTGAAGGGACCGAACGAATGACATTTATCGACGCTGTGCGCCAGATCAGGAGGCGGTTTCCGGAATCTGTCGTTCAAGGTGATGATCGATCGACTGTCGCCAAAACGCCTGATGGCGGCGTCCTACTGGCAACCATTGACCATCCGGAAGGATGGCACAATGACGTGACGCTTCGCCTTGGAGCAGCAAACTCAAAATAGGGAAGAGTTTTGGCTGCAGCTCATATTCTGGCTACGCGCAACGCCGCTTTCTGGTCTACGGTGAAGCCGCTACGCCGCCGGCGAAAGTCCTTGAAGGTGTCGTCGACCATGGCGGCCTCGGCCTCGTAAAGGATGTGGCTATACGATAGCCCCGCTATCATCCCCATAAGTTCGCGGGCATGCTCTGGGTTATCCCGAAGGCAGCGCTCTACTGCGGAGTCCAAGATGGGTTTCCAATTCTGGATATCGATGGCGACGGCGTCGCTGGCCTCGCGGCGAAGCCGGGCGAAGATCGTCCGGATATCGAGTTCGCGCATCGAATCCGAATAGGTGAGGCCGCGCCGGCCGGCATCCATCATGAAACGTTCGAAGGGCGCTTGATCATCGCCGGTGATGGCGTCGATTATGTCGGGCAGCTTCGAAAGGATCATGCCGACGCCGCCTAGGATCACGGGCGAGAAAAACAGGAGATCGCTCAGAACCATGGCACGGTCCTTTCCATTTTCACGGTTTGGTGGGTGAGGGGAGCCGGATTCGGCCGAATCTGTTCGCCGCTGTTCGCAGGCGTATATTCGACGGATATTTGATGTATCCGAACAAAACCACAGTAAGTGATTGATTTTGCTGGTACGCCCAAGGGGAATCGAACCCCTGTTACCGCCGTGAAAGGGCGGTGTCCTAACCGCTAGACGATGGGCGCGCTCAGACGAAGCGGCTTATAATTGCGTTGTTGCCAACCGGCAACCCATCAGCCGCCAGATGCGGAAACTTTTTTCAAGAGGGGCAAGAAAAGCCAGTTTGGTGAGCCAGCGCAGGTTTCTGGCCTCGCGTCGTTGCACATCTTTGGATGAACGCGCCGCGCAGTCGTCATCCTATGGTCTGCGCTGCGTCGCTGCGCTCCTTGCTTCGCCATAGGATGACGAAGTCGCGGGTGCCTCGGCTAATCTCGAACGTCGCTGATAGCTAATCGGAAAAAACGGCGGGCTGCTAACAGCCCCTCGGCCCGTTTGCCGAATGGGGATGCTACCCCCGCCGGCGGCAGCGCCAATTCCAGTCGCGCTCGGGGCCGACGTCGACGTGAACGGATTCGGTATGGCAGTAGGTGCCGACGCCGCCGCGGCCGGGCATGGTTCGGATGTAGCTCGCCAGTTCCCATTTGGAGACGCCGGGAACCTGGATGTCGGCGGCGGCGCAATACATGTGCAGCGAATTCTTGGCGCCGTTGGCGCGCCGGTTGCGGGCCGGGTCGCGGTAGCCTGATGTAACCATCATCTTGCGGCCGTAATGGCCTTCGATGGTCTTCAGCACACGCACCAGCGACGGCTTCAGGCAGGCGACGTCGACGCTCTCGTTTTGCTTCAACAGGCCATTGGGCGCCAGCCGGGCGAGGCCGGCGGCGGAAGCCACCTGATAGGCGCCGCCCGAACCCTCGTCCTCGTTCAGGTCGACGTCGCTTTCATCGTCGAGGCCGGATTTGCGCTTGATCTCGAACAGCGCCGTCTGGCGCACGCCGGGCAAGGCATCGCTGCCGGTGATGTGGTTGCTCTCGTTGCCAAGCGAGGCAAGCTGCAAGGGCTTGTCGGCGGAATTGGCTGACGCTAGCGTGATGATCGGCTTTGCCGGGACGGCCTTCTGGGAAGCAACCGCAGGCTGTTCGCCCGAGCGCGAGTTGACCAGCGGAGCAGGTGCCGCCGAGGTTGGCGTGGTGCTGAACAGTGAGGCCAGGAAGCCCTTCTTCGGCGTGTCGATCTGCTGGGGCGCGGCGGTCACGTAGACCTCGTTGGTCGCGGGTGCCGCTGCCGTCGCTTTCGGTGCGGTCACGCCGGCATCGGCGGCGGCGATCTTCTGCGCCACGGCGTCCGTTGCGGCCGCGGTCTGTGCTGACTGCTGCAGCGACTGCGGCGTCTGGCCGACAATGGTTTCGGAGCCGGCGGGAACATTGACCGGGAAGCCGGTGCCGGGCTTGGCCACCGGCACATAGGCGACCTGCTCGGGCAGTGTCGCATCGCCCGCTGCCGTCATCATCATCTGCGGCCCGGTGGATGTGACCTGCACGGTCGAATCGCCCGGCGCCGCAGGGCTGGCGCCGGAAGCCGCGGCGATGTCAGAAGCGGTCGCGTTGTAGCCAGGCATGCCGGCGGACATTGTGGGGTCGCCAGCGGAGGTGCAGGACGCCAGAAGCACGGAGAAAAGCGCTGCCGCTATAGTGCGACCTTCTCTCCCCGCGAGACGCGATCCTACTGATTTCAAAACTAAATTCCCCCTCGGTGTCCGGTCGGCCTGCTATTGGTGCGGCGTCGAAACGTTCACATCCAATAACCTTGTGTTCCCAAACCGGAAACGAGACTTGTGTCAATTCTGCAAGCCTCTGAATTATTTGCTCGTTGGAGGCCAATTGAGGCTTCTTGAAGGTTGACGACACCATTTCGCCCCGTTTTGCCGGCCCGTCAACTCACCAGACATTACATTCCGTTACACACAGGCACCTGCAAAAGGTGCCGGCCGTTACACGCGGACCTTCACATAGGTGCCGGGGGCATCACCCAGGGTTTTCATATGCTTGCCCGGTTTGCGGGCCGGAACGAGGGTGTCGTCCTGGGTTTCGATCCAGTGCTGCCAGTGCGTCCACCAGGAGCCGGGATGCTCCACCGCCGAGGCGAGCCACTGGTCAAAATCGCCTGTCGGTTTGCCGCCGGTCCAGTACTGGTATTTCTTGGCTGCCGGCGGGTTGACGACACCGGCAATGTGGCCGGAACCAGCCATCACAAACTCGACGTCGCCGCCGAAATATTGCGAGCCGAGAAACACCGAAAGGGCCGGCGCGATGTGATCTTCCTTCGACGCCAGGTTGTAAACCGGGATGGTGACGTCGGCCAGCGACAAAGTGCGGCCGGCGAGTTCCATCACGCCACGCGTCAGATTGTTCTCGAGATAACAGTTGCGCAGGTAGAAGGAGTGGTTGGCGGCCGCCATGCGGGTGGAATCGGCGTTCCAGTAGAGCAGGTCGAAGGGAAGGGGATCCTTGCCGCGCATGTAATTGTTGATGACATAAGGCCAGATCAGGTCGCCCGAGCGCAGCATGTTGAAGGCGGTCGCCATCTTGGTGCCGTCGAGGTAGCCCTTTTCGTTCATCGATTTCTCGACCGCTGCCACCTGGTCCTCGTCGACGAAGACTTTCAGGTCGCCGGCATGGGTGAAGTCGACCTGCGTGGTGAAGAAGGTCGCCGATTTGACGCGGTTGTCGCCTTCCTGTGCCAGCAGTGCGAGTGCGGCCGCCAGCAGCGTGCCGCCGACGCAATAGCCGATGGCGTTGACCTCTTTCTCGCCGGTCGCCTTCTCGATCGTGTCGAGGCCGTATTGCAGGCCCTCCCGTATGTAAGCTTCCCAGCCCTTGGCGCCGTGCCGCTCGTCGGGATTGATCCAGGAGATGACGAACACGGTATGGCCTTGCTCGATCGCCCAGCGGATGAAGGACTTTTGCGGGTTGAGATCGAGGATGTAGAACTTGTTGATCCAGGGCGGGCAGATCAGCAGCGGGCGCTTGAGCACCGTCTCCGTCGTCGGATCGTACTGGATGATTTCGGCGACATCGCTGCGGCCGACCACCTTGCCGGGAGATGTCGCGACGTTCTTGCCGATCTCGAAGGGCGAATAGTCAGCTTGTCTCAGCTTCAGGTCGCCCTTGCCGGCGGCGATGTCTTCGGCCAGCATCTTCATGCCGCGCACCAGGTTTTCTCCATTCGAGGCGACGGTTTCTCGAAACAGCTCCGGATTGGTCAGGATGAAGTTCGACGGCGAGATGGCATTGGACACCTGCTTGACGTAGAAGCTCGCCTTGTGGCGGGTGTGGTCGTCGAGGCCTTCGGCGTGCTCGACCAGGTCGGCCGCCCAGCGCGAGGTGACGAGATAGGCCTGTTTGAGGAAATCGAAGAAAGCGTTGCGACCCCATTCGGGGTCTTGAAAACGCTTGTCGCCGCGCTCGGGCTTGACCGCATCGTCCGGCGCTTCGGCATTCGGGCTAACCTTCTGGATGGCGTTGCCCCAGACCGTCATGTAGCCGGCGAACAGTCGCGTCTGCGCTTCCAGCGCGCGTTGCGGGTCGGCCAGCCAATATTCGCTGAGCTTGGAAAAGGTTTTGACCATGTCGACCACGGGTTCGGCGACATGATCGCGCACCTCGCCTTTTTCGCGCGGCTCGGCCCAGGCCGAGGCGGCTTTGCCGGCCTGTTCGACCATACGCGCCATGTTCAACGCGAAGCGTTCCGGGTCTTTCACCAGATATTGCTCGACGGTCGAAGATTGATCATCTTCCGCTTTGCTCCAATCAGGTGTTTTGGACATGGCTCGCGGGGTTCCTCCCGAGGCGTTTTCTTGACATATTATCATGGGACATCTGACCGGGTCCAATGCGCTGTACCCCGGCTGCCAGGAAAACAATATGACGATTAACACCGGCGAGACCATTTTTTCGGGGGCAGGCCGCTTTTGCCGCGTCGCGGTTGCAATCGCCTGTCTGACGCCAGGGCTGCTGGCGGCAAGTGGCTGCACGAGCGCCAACACCGGCAACGGGATGAATGTCGGCCTGACCCAGGGCGCGCAGGACACCGGCTCTTATCCCAATCTCAACATCCCACCGCAGGTGGCGGCAAAGCAGCTCACCCCTGAGGAGACGCAGGCCAAGCTTGCCCAGTTGAAGGGCGAACAGCAGGGGCAAGTGGCCAAGGGCGGCGGCGGTGCCCCGTCCACCAGCCCGGCGGCGCTGAATTCGCTGGCGAAGAACCATGGCAATGACACGCTGGAGCAGATCGAAGCCAAATGCGATCCCGCCCTCGACCCTACCTGCAAATAAGGCTATATCGCGCGCCGAAAGCGGTCTTTGCCAAGGGCGCCTAGCCAAGCCAACTGTGCTGAAGCCAATCTTAAATCGTCTGGAACTGACATGGAAGAATTTCACAAGGTCCGCCGGCTTCCGCCCTACGTGTTCGAGCAGGTCAACCGGCTGAAGGCCAGCGCCCGTTCGCGCGGCGCTGACATTATCGACCTTGGCATGGGCAATCCCGACCTGCCGACTCCGAAGGCGATCGTCGACAAATTGTGCGAAGTGGTGCGCGATCCGCGCACGCATCGCTATTCCTCCTCGCGCGGCATCCCAGGTCTGCGCCGCGCCCAGGCCGCCTATTATCAGCGCCGTTTCGGCGTGAAGCTCAATCCCGACACGCAGGTGGTGGCGACGCTCGGTTCGAAGGAAGGCTTCGCCAATATGGCGCAGGCGATCACCGCGCCGGGCGACGTGATCCTGTGCCCCAACCCGACCTATCCGATCCATGCTTTCGGCTTCATCATGTCGGGCGGCGTCATCCGTTCGCTGCAGGTCGAGCCGGATGACGGCTTCATCCCGGCGCTCGAGCGCGGTGTCCGTCATTCGATCCCGAAGCCACTGGCATTGATCCTCAACTATCCGTCGAACCCGACGGCGCTGGTCGCCTCGCTCGATTTCTACAAGGACGTGGTCGCCTTCGCCAAGAAGAACGACATCATCATCCTGTCGGACCTTGCCTATTCGGAGATCTATTTCGACGGCAATCCGCCGCCTTCGGTGCTGCAAGTGCCGGGCGCCATCGATGTCTGCGTCGAGTTCACCTCGATGTCGAAGACCTTCTCCATGCCCGGCTGGCGCATGGGCTTTGCCGTCGGCAATGAGCGGCTGATCTCGGCGTTGACGCGGGTGAAGTCCTATCTCGACTACGGCGCCTTCACGCCGATCCAGGTGGCGGCGGCGCATGCGCTGAATGGCGACGGCGCCGACATCGCCGAAGTGCGCGAGGTCTATTTGAAGCGCCGCGACGTCATGGTCGACGCCTTCAGCCGCGCCGGCTGGACCATTCCGGCACCGGCTGCCTCGATGTTCGCCTGGGCGCCGATCCCGGAGCCGTTCAAGCATCTCGGCTCGCTTGAGTTTTCCAAGCTCCTGATCGAGCACGCCGACGTGGCGGTGGCGCCGGGCATCGGCTTTGGCGAGCATGGCGACGATCATGTCCGCATCGCGCTGGTCGAGAACGAGCACCGGATCCGGCAGGCGGCGCGCAACATCAAGCGCTTCCTGGCGTCCAGCGCCAAGCAGCCGAACAATGTGGTGCCGCTCGCCGCGCATCGCTAAAGTCGCCGCACATCTTATTCGAGCAGATTTTTTGAGGGGCGTAGCCGGGCATGGCTGAAGCGTTGCGTGTTGGAATTGCGGGTCTGGGTACGGTTGGCGCCTCGGTGGCGCGCGTGCTGCGCGACAAGGCAGCGGAGCTGACGCGCCAGTGCGGACGCGATGTCATCGTCACGGCCGTTTCCGCGCGCGATCCCAAGCGCGACCGTGGCGTCGACCTCAGCGCCGCCAAATGGTTCGACGATCCGATCAACATGGCTCAGGCCGCCGATATCGACGTCTTCGTCGAACTGATCGGCGGCGACGAAGGGGCAGCGCGCGCGTCGGTCAAGGCAGCACTTGAAGCCGGACGTCATGTCGTCACCGCCAATAAGGCGCTGTTGGCCAAGCACGGCGTGGCGCTTGCCGAAATCGCCGAGAAGAAGGGCGTGCTGCTCAACTACGAGGCGGCAGTTGCCGGCGGCATCCCGGTCATCAAGACGATGCGCGAGGCGATGGCCGGCAATTCGGTCACCCGCGTCTTCGGCATCCTCAACGGCACCTGTAACTACATCCTGACCCGCATGGAGGCCGAGGGCATTTCCTTCGACGAGTGCCTGAAGGACGCGCAACGGCTCGGCTATGCCGAGGCCGACCCAACCTTCGATATCGAGGGCCATGACACGGCGCACAAACTGTCGATCCTGACCAGCCTGGCCTTCGGCACCAGGATCGCCGCCAACGACATCTACATGGAAGGCATTTCCAATATCAGCCAGGCCGATATCCGCGCCGCGGGCGACCTTGGCTACCGGATAAAATTGCTCGGCGTCGCGCAGCGCACCGACAGCGGCATCGAGCAGCGAGTGCACCCGACCATGGTGCCGACCGCGTCGGTGATCGCACAGGTGCATGGCGTCACCAATGCGGTGGCCATCGAAACCGACATTCTGGGCGAGCTGCTGCTCTCCGGCCCCGGTGCCGGCGGCAACGCCACCGCGTCCGCCGTGGTCGGCGATATCGCCGACATTGCCAAGAGCCGGCCGGGCTTCCAGCACGGTCCGGTGTTCGGCCTGCCGGCCAAGGAACTGCGGCCCTACAAGAAGGCGCAGATGCGCAGCCATGCCGGCGGCTATTTCATCCGACTGACCGTGCACGACCGCATCGGCGTCTTCGCCGCGATCGCCAAGCGCATGGCCGACAACGACATTTCGCTGGAATCGATCGTCCAGCATGCCGTCAGCGGCGAGACGGACGCGCAAAAGACGGTGATCCTGGTTACCCACGAGACCACGGAAGCGGCCGTGCGCAAGGCTGTCGACGGCATCACCAAGGACGGCCACCTCACAGACAAGCCGCAGGTTATCCGCATTGAACGCGCTGGTTAGGTCAAGTCATTTTTCTCCTTAACCGATTGATATTCCTGTTGAAAAGTGGTTCGGACGCCATAATGTTCTATCTCTTTGATTTGGAGCCGGATTGAGATTTCAGGTCGAACCCACTAGTCATCATCGGGCTCTGGCGGAGGCATGAGCCGCGAGGTCAAGGCGCTTCTCCAGGATGTGGAAAAGTTGAGACTTTCCTGTTTAGCCGTCGCATATTGCCGGAAATGACAATCTATAGATTACGCCTCCTATGACGGGCGACAAACGCCTCTTCCTCGATGTCAGGCAGTCGGCGACCGGTGTTTCCTGGGAACACCGTTTGAGCGATCGGCAGGACATGACCGCGGTGGCCATAGCGCAGGGCCACGGCGTGCCCGACATTGTGGCGCGCGTGCTCGCCGGGCGCGGCGTCACCGCCGACCAGGCCGAGCGCTTCCTCGATCCGACGATCCGCAATCTGTTGCCGGATCCGGCTTCGCTGACCGACATGGGCAAGGCTGCGGCCCGCATCGCCGAAGCGGTCATGGCCAAGGAGAAGGTGGCAATCTTCGGCGACTACGATGTCGACGGCGCCGCCTCTTCGGCGTCGCTCAAGCGCTTCCTGACCCATTTCTCGGTGCCTTCGGAGATCTACATTCCCGACCGCATCTTCGAGGGCTACGGCCCCAATCCGGAGGCTATGCGCGAACTGGTCTCGCGCGGCGCGACGCTGATCGTCACCGTCGATTGCGGCACCAACAGCGCTGTCTCCATCGATGCCGCCAAGGCCGCAGGCGCCGATGTGGTGGTGCTCGACCACCATCAGGTCGGCGGCCCGCTGCCGGAGGCGACCGCGGTCGTCAATCCCAATCGCGAGGACGACCTTTCCGGGCAAGGCCATCTGTGCGCCGCCGGTGTCGTCTTCCTCACTCTGGTGCAGACGGCGAGGGTCCTGCGCAGTCGATTGCCCGACGCAGCGCCACCGGACCTGTTGTCGTTGCTCGACTTGGCGGCGCTGGCCACGGTTTGCGATGTGGTGCCGCTCATCGGCGTGAACCGCGCTTTCGTCGTCAAGGGACTGCAGATGGCGCGGCAGCAGAAGAATGAGGGGCTCGCCGCACTTGCGCGGGTGTCCCGCATCGGTGAGCCGATAAGCACCTTTCATCTCGCCTATCTGATTGGGCCGCGCATCAATGCCGGCGGCCGCATCGGCGATGCAGCACTTGGCAGCCGGCTGCTCGCCACCGACGATCCGGTTGAGGCCGGGACCATTGCCGAGACACTCGACCGGCTCAACCAGGAACGCCAGCAGATGGAGCTGGAGATGCTGGCAGCGGCGCGCGCCGAGGCTGACGCCGAACTTGCCGGCGGCAACGGGCCGGCCATCATCGTCACCGCCAGCACCAATTGGCATCCCGGCATTGTCGGCTTGATCGCCTCGCGGCTGAAGGACCATGCGCGGCGGCCGGCCTTCGCCATCGCCTTCAACGCCAATGGCATCGGCACCGGCTCTGGCCGTTCGGTGTCGGGCTTCGATCTCGGACGGCTGGTGCGCGCAGCCGCCGATGCCGGGCTGATCGTCAAGGGCGGCGGCCACGGCATGGCCGCCGGCATCACGGTGGAACGCGCCAAGCTCGGCGAACTCCGTGCTTTCTTCGAGGAGCGCGCGGCGACCGAAGTGTTCCGGCTGCAGGACGAAGAAAGTCTGGCCGTCGACGGCGCGCTCGCCGCCGAGGGCGCGACGATTGCTTTGCTCGATGCATTGGAAAAGGCCGGGCCTTTCGGCGCCGGCCATGTCGCGCCGGTGTTCGCGCTGCCGCGCCATCGGCTGGCCGACGCGCGGGCCGTCGGCACCAACCACATCCGGGCTGATCTGCAGTCGGAAAGCGGCGGCCGCATCCAGGGCATCGCCTTTCGATCCGTCGATACCGCGCTGGGCGAATTCCTGTTCAAGAACAGGGGCAACACGATCCATGTAGCCGGCTCGCTGTCGGGGAATTATTGGAACGGCAACCGCACGGTGCAGTTCCGCATCACCGATGCGGCCAAAGCCTGACATTGCCTAATTGGTTTAAGCGAGGACCGTCTGCAGCCGCTTCAACTCGCTGATCTGCGCCATCGTCGCCTGGTAACCGACGCTGATCGCCTCATCCGCGCGGTGGAATTCGGTCAAGCCGATATGGCTGAGTTTCGGTTGCAGCGACATGTCGGGCGGATCGCCCGCCAGCCTCGCGCGTGAAATCCGGTCCTGGATGATGTTGAAGGCTTCGACCATGACGCCGGTGATGCCGAGACGGCTCTGGTGCGGCTGGTGGTCGGGGCTGGCCTGGCCTGGCCGGGGCGCGTCCTTCTCGATGAGCAGTTCGCCGGCGCTGTGCTTGATGACGGCGGCGCGGCCGAACAGATCGTAGTGAAGGTTGACCGCGACGACCAGCGGCTGCTCGTAGGCGCGGCAGACCGAAACCGGAACCGGGTTGACCAGCGCGCCGTCGACCAGAATGCGGCCGTTGCAATTCACCGGTTCGAACACGCCGGGCAGCGCATAGGAAGCCCGCATCGCGGTGATCAGCGAACCGCTGGACAGCCAGATCTCATGGCCGGTGCGAATTTCGGCGCCAACGGCGACGAAGGGTTTCGTCAGATCCTCGAAGCGGATGCCTGCCATGTGCTCGCGCAGCCTGACGTCCAGTTTCATGCCGCCGAACAGGCCGCTGCCGCGCAGATTGAGATCGAGCAGGCCGAAGATGCGCCGCTTGGTCAGGCTGCGGGCGAACTCCTCGAGTTCGTCCAGCTTGCCGGCGAGATAGCAGCCGCCAACCAGCGCGCCGATCGAGGTGCCGGCGATCATTGAGACTTCGATGCCGGCTTCGTCGAGCGCGCGCAGCACGCCAATGTGCGCCCAGCCGCGTGCGCAGCCGCCGCCCAGCGCGAGCGAAATGCCTGTCTTGCCCGCGGGTTGCGGGTCAGGCACGCCGCCGGACGATGAGGGGCCATTGGCCTCCCGCACGTCCGGTCTGCTACGCAATGACGCCCACTCGAGCATCATGATCTCCCTTGTCCCGCGTCCGTTCTACAGGAAGGACGTTTGAGAATAGTGAATATGAGTGGTTTGCGACTGTTGAATGGTTCACGCGGGCTTCCGATAGGTTTTTTCCGCATCGAACAGCGGCGTGCTGCCATCGTCGGCAAGCGTTGCCTTGCCGCCGATTAGCCCCACCGTCCGATAAAAACATGAACGCCGGCCGGTGTGACAAGTTGCGTCGTGGCCCAACACTTTGACGCGCAACCATATGGCGTCCTGGTCACAATCCGTGAGCATCTCGACGACGGTCTGAAAATTGCCTGATGTTTCGCCCTTCTTCCACAGCGTGCTGCGCGAGCGCGACCAGTAGTGCGCGATGCCGGTTTCGAGCGTCAGCGCCAGCGCCTCGGCATTCATATGCGCGACCATCAGCAGCATACCGTCAGCGGCGTCAGTGACGACGACGGTGACCAGCCCGGCAGCATCGAAACGCGGGGAAAACACCGCGCCTTCTTCGAGGGCCTTCTTGTCTGATGGAGCCTTGGGAAATGTTAGTGCCGACATCGCCGGTCCTTGATCTAGCGATGCCGGCGAGGGGCTTACGCCCCGAGGCCGCGCACCATGGTGACGAAACGGACCTGTTCCTCGGGCGTGTCCTTGAACACGCCGGTGAAGGTCGAGGTCAGCGTGGTGGAGCCCTGCTTGCGGATGCCGCGCATGGCCATGCACATATGCTCAGCCTCGATCATGACGGCGACACCGCGCGGATTGAGCACGTCCTGGATGACGCCGGCGATCTGTGCGGTCATGGCCTCCTGAGTCTGCAGGCGATGGGCGAAGATATCGACCACACGGGCAATCTTGGACAGGCCGACGACCTTGCCGTCCGGGAGGTAGCCGACATGCGCCTTGCCGATGATCGGCACCATGTGGTGCTCGCAATGCGAGTGGAACTGGATATCCCTGACGATGACGAGATCGTCATAGCCGGCGACTTCCTCGAAGGTGCGGCCGAGCTCTTCGGCCGGGCACATGTCATAGCCGTTGAACATTTCGAGAAAGGCCTTGGTGACGCGCTTGGGCGTGTCGATCAGGCCCTCGCGGTCCGGATTGTCGCCGGTCCAGCGCAACAGCGTGCGCACGGCGGCCTCGACCTCGGCTTCGCTCGGCCTGTCGGTGACCGGCCTGTCCAGATAGTCGGAAGGGGGCATGATTTTCTTGATGACGGCATCCATAAAGGCGTCTCCCGTAGTTCCTCTCTCAGGAGGAACGAGTTGAACGGACCACGACCTTTCGGGTGCTGAAAACTCGCCCGGTTTCCAGCCCGCAAGCGGCGTGAACGAAATGGGCAAGGACGATGGCTTTGCGTTGCCTTGTCGATACCCGACTGCCACCATTATATATGGTCGTACGCAGCGAATGAAAGACGGTACAACGGCAATCGCTGTTCGCTTGGCGGCGACGGATTGGAAAAATATGATTGACGACGTCTACAATGCGAAAATTCTGGGTTTTGCCGGAAACATAGCACGCATCGGCCGGCTCGATCATCCGGATGCGAGTGCCAAGGCCCATTCCAAATTGTGCGGCTCGACGGTGACCATCGACCTCAAGATGGACAATGGCGTCGTCACCGATTTCGCGCATGACGTGAAGGCCTGCGCGCTCGGCCAGGCCTCGTCCTCGATCATGGCTCAACATGTCATCGGCGCCAGCGCCGACGAATTGCGGGCGGTGCGCGACACCATGCTGAAGATGCTCAAGGAAAACGGCGCGCCGCCGCAAGGCCGCTTTGCCGATCTGAGATATCTGGAGCCGGTGCGCGACTACAAGGCGCGCCATGCCTCGACCATGCTGACCTTCGATGCGGTCGTCGATGCCATCGGTCAAATCGAGAAGAAACGCGCAGAAGAAGCAGCGTGATGTTGGTACATGACGGCTCCTCCAACAGCCGGTGAATTGTCAAAATTGGGCGCTGAACACGTCGAGGAGCTTCTCACGTAACCGGGCTCATCCCTTGGTTTGCTGCGCCCGTCTGCTTTCGGCAAATTCGCTCCTCACCCAGTCGGCAAATGCCTTGGCCGGTTCGGGCAAATCCTTCAAACTCCTGGCCACCAGCCAGTAGGCGCCGGATGCGACGTCGATGTCGAACGGCTTGATCAGCGCGCCGGACGCAATCTCCTCGCCGATCTGCAAGAGGTCGCCCAGCGCCACGCCGTGGCCGAGCAGGGCCGCCTGCTTCGACAGCGACACATCCGCCAGCATAGGGCCGCGCGCCGGAATGGCGTCGGCAGCGACGCCGGCGGCCTCGAACCAGCGCGCCCAGCCCTGGCGGTTTTCCTCGTGCAGCAGCGTGTAGCGGGCAAGGTCGAGCGGCTTTTCGAGGGCAGGGCCCGATGCCAGCAAGGTGGGCGACAGGACCGGTGAATCGACGGTCGAGGCTAGCCATTCGGCCTCGCTGCGCGGCCATGAGGTGGCGCGCGCGCTGAAGCGCAAGGCGAGTTCGGGCTGATCGCTGCGGAACTCGATCGGCCTTGGGTCGACTTCGAGGGAAACGTCGATATCGGGCCGCAACTGGCTGAAGCGGTTGAGCCGCGGCAACAGCCATACCGAGGCCAGCGACGGCTCGACGCTGACGCGAACCACCGACTGCGCCGGGGCCGCCACCAGGTCCGAAAGCAGCCTGTCGATGTCGTCGAAACTCCTGACCAACTGATCGAGCAGGCGCTGGCCGGCTTCGCTCAGCTCGACGCGACGGTGATGACGGTGGAACAAGGGCTGGCGCAGGAACTGCTCGAGTTCGCGGATCTGCCGGCTGATGGCGGCCTGGGAGACGAACAGCTCCTCGGCGGCCCGGCTAAAGCTCAATTGCCGGCCGGCTGCCTCGAAACTTCGCAATGCCGTCAGGGGCAGCCGTCCGCGCTTCATTTCGCATAACCCGAAGTTATCTGAACCGGAAATTATACTCGTTTGAAGGCGAAGGCCAGCGGGCGTCTAATCGTCTCAAAGGAGATGCGGCCATGATCCAGTTACTGGAAATCTTTTGCGATGTGATGCGGATCGCGACATTTCAGTGGCATGGCGACAGGCAGCATCATGTGCAGCGCACCGAGCAAAGGCCGGCCACCCGCTGGGCGGCTCCATCGGAGCGGCATCCCTTTCGCCGCTCGCGACCCTGAGCCGACAAAGAGGCGAGTGAGTGAAGAGGATTGCGTTTGCCGGCCGAAGCTCACATCTATCGGTTTGGAAACGCAAGCTGACCCGGAAGCCGGTTTCGGGTCGCGTTCGGAAAGAGACTGCGGTGGGCGACCAGCATCGGCATGTGCATGCCGCCGGACGGACCCGGCGCGGGCGCAACTGGCCCGGTCCCTGGCGCAAAACACCCGGCCGCATTTTCGGCACGTCGCTGGTGCGCCTCTATCAACTGACGCTGTCCGGATTTGTCGGCAATTCCTGCCGGCATCTGCCGACCTGTTCCGAATACGCGCATGAGGCGATCGCCCGCCATGGTCTGTGGGCCGGCGGCTTCATGGGGCTGTTCCGCGTGCTGCGCTGCGGCCCTTTCGGTTCGCATGGCATCGATCGCGTGCCGGAGGTACTCGATCAGCGCTATGTCTGGTTCATGCCATGGCGTTATTGGCAGATCGGCAGGAAGCGCGGCGAGGCCTGACGGCGGGCGCGCTGGTCCCTGATCCAGATCGCCAGCGCGGCATTTCTTTACAATCCGGTAAGGTTAACAACGGGCTGCACAAAGACTGCGCATTTGAGTCAAAATCGAGCCAAGACACTTGGCTAAGCGCCTCCTGTTCATTCCCAGGAGAGCCCACATGCGTCGGATCGAAACCCATCCCTTCATCATTGCCGCGGTCCTCTTCCTGCTGGCCTGGTTTCTGGGATTTCCGATGCGGGCGCAATCGGCTCCGCTTGGCGATGTCGCCTGCACGCTTATCCAGGACGCGGCGAGCGGCGAGACGCTCTATCAAAGCGGCGTCTGCGACCAACGCGTCAGCCCGGCGTCGACCTTCAAGGTGCCGCTGGCGCTGATCGGCTACGACAGCGGTATCCTGAGCGATGCGCATACGCCGACCTGGGACTACAAGCCTGAATTCAGGGCCGTGAGCCGCGACCACAAAGCCGTCGACCCGACGATCTGGGAGCGCGACTCGATCGTATGGTATTCGCGCGAGATCGTGCGCCGGCTCGGCGCAAAAAGCTTTGCCGGCTACGTCTCGAAATTCGGCTACGGCAACATGGATGTCTCGGGCGATGCCGACAAGGACAACGGGCTCACGCAATCCTGGATAAATTCCTCGCTTGAGATATCGCCGGTCGAACAGACAGCCTTCCTGCGCCAGCTGCTCGCCGGCAAGATGCCGGTTTCTGCCAAGGCGCATGAGATGACCCGAGCCATCCTGCCGACTTTCCAGGCCGGCGGCTGGACGGTGCGGGGCAAGACCGGCAGCACCAGGCTGGGAAACAGCAAGGACAAGCGCGCGCTGGGCTGGTTCGTCGGCTGGGCCGAAAAGGGCGGCCGCCGGATCGTCTTCGCCCGGCTGGTCGTCGACACCAAGCCGATCGACACGCCGAAAGGCCCGGCGACACGCGCGGCGTTACTGAGGGAGTTGCCGCAACTGGTGAAGTGAACTTGCTTTAGCTTCAAGTGCTCCGGCGGGCACGAAGGATGTGGCCGCCGGAATTCCTTGTCTCCGCCTTTGGCGTCCTGGAGAAGCGGGCGGCGATGTCGCTGCTTTCCAGATCTTCGATCTCATCGAAGCCGAGCTCGCGCAGCGATTGCGCCAGTGCCGCGGGCACGAAGAAGCTGATCCAGGGCTCTCCGGCAGCGGCGACGCGCGCCGCATGGAAAGAGAGGGCAGCCTGTCCAGCCGCATCGCGGTTCTCGGCCGGCTCGCTGTAGTCGAAGACGACCTCCGAACCGGGCATGCCGGCAATCCAGGACAGGGTGCTGAAGATTGCGTCCTGGCTCAGATACGGAACGACACCCAGCCAGATGAAGAAACTGGGCTCGGTCTGCCGCAAACCGGCCGATGCCAGTTCATCCGCGGGGCGCTGGCGCTCGAAGTTGACCGGCACGAACATGGTGGCCCGCGGTTCGGCAAGACCAGCATCGGCGATGCATTTCCGTTTCCAGGCCTGTGTCGCCGGGTGATCGACTTCGAACACCGCGACATCAGGGTACGGATTGCGCAGCGAGAAAGTGTCGAGGCCGGCGCCGAGCACCACCACTTGCTGGACGCCCCGGCGCACCGCCGCAGCCAGCCAGTCCTCGGCGAGGCGGGCGCGCGCTGCCACGAACAGGCGCATGCGCCGGCTGCGCTCACCTTCCTGCTCGAGCTCCTGCACCGTCGGTGCGGCATCGCCCAGTATCGCACTCGCATATGGGTCGCGAAACAGCGCCGCCTGCTGCGAGAACTGGTGGAGGGCCCGCATCCGCGCGACGCCCAAGGCGGTTCGGCTGGGTTTTGCGTCTTCCATGCCGGGGATTCCAACCTCGTGTCGGGGAAATTCGCAAGCCTGTGCGACTGGCCTGCGACATCTGTCGCGCCATTTCCTGACAGCTGCGCCAACGACGGCTCTTTACCTGATGCCGCGTGGCCTCTAAAACCCGCCCGCTGCCGGATGCCTCCGGCTTCACACCACGACCACCCGCGCTCGTTTGCGGGACTGGATAGGAGATACCCGATGCTGAATTCCGTTTCCCTGACATTTCCCGATGGCTCCGTCCGCGACTATGACGCGGCGATGACCGGTGCGGGCCTCGCCGAATCGATCTCGAAGTCGCTGGCCAAGAAGGCTGTCGCCTATGCCATCGACGGCACCGTTCGCGATCTTTCCGACCCGCTTGGCAAGTCCGGCAAGGTCGAGATCATCACCCGCAGCGATCCGCGCGCGCTGGAGCTCATCCGTCATGATGCAGCACACGTGCTGGCGGAGGCCGTGCAGGAACTGTGGCCGGGAACGCAAGTGACCATCGGGCCGGTGATCGAGAACGGATTCTATTACGACTTCGCCCGCAACGAGCCGTTCACGCCTGACGATTTCCCGGTGATCGAAAAGAAGATGCGCGAGATCATTGCGCGCAACAAGCCGTTCACCAAGGAAGTCTGGTCGCGCGAGAAGGCGAAAAAGGTCTTTGCCGAGAAGGGCGAGCGCTACAAGCTCGAGCTGATCGACGCCATTCCCGAAGACCAGGATCTCAAGATCTATTCCCAGGGTGACTGGTTCGACCTCTGCCGCGGCCCACACATGGCCTCCACCGGGCAGATCGGCAACGCCTTCAAGCTGATGAAGGTGGCCGGCGCCTATTGGCGTGGCGATTCGAACAACCCCATGCTGACCCGCATCTACGGCACGGCCTGGGCCGAGCAAGCTGAACTCGACGCCTACCAGACGATGCTGGAAGAGGCAGAGAAGCGCGACCACCGCAAACTCGGCCGCGAGATGGACCTGTTCCATTTCCAGGAAGAGGGGCCGGGCGTCGTCTTCTGGCACGCCAAGGGCTGGAAGATGTTCCAGAATCTGGTCAACTACATGCGCCGCCGCCTCGACGAGCAGGGCTACCAGGAGGTCAACGCACCGCAGGTTCTCGACAAGAGCCTGTGGGAGACGTCGGGCCACTGGGGCTGGTATCGCGATGCCATGTTCAAGGTGACGGTGGCCGGCGACGACACCGACGACGACCGCGTGTTCGCGCTGAAGCCGATGAATTGTCCGGGCCACGTGCAGATATTCAAGCATGGGTTGAAATCCTATCGCGATCTGCCCGTAAAGCTTGCGGAATTCGGCAATGTGCATCGTTACGAACCGTCCGGCGCCTTGCACGGGCTGATGCGCGTGCGCGGCTTCACGCAGGACGATGCGCACATCTTCTGCACCGAGGAACAGCTGGCCGCGGAGTGCCTGCGCATCAACGATCTAATCCTGTCGACCTACGCCGATTTCGGCTTCGACGATGTCAGCGTGAAGCTGTCGACGCGGCCGGATAAGCGCGTCGGCACCGACGAGGCCTGGGATCATGCCGAGGCGATCATGGGCAACGTGCTGGATACAATCAGGACGCGCTCGGGAAACCGCATCAAGACCTCGATCAATCCGGGCGAGGGCGCTTTCTACGGGCCGAAATTCGAATATGTGCTGAAGGACGCCATCGGCCGCGAATGGCAGTGCGGCACCACGCAGGTCGACTTCAATCTGCCGGAACGCTTTGGCGCCTTCTACATCGGTTCGGATTCGGAAAAGAAGCAGCCGGTGATGGTGCATCGCGCCATCTGCGGTTCGATGGAACGCTTTCTCGGCATCCTGATCGAGCATTATTCCGGTCATTTCCCGCTGTGGTTCGCGCCGCTGCAGGTGGTTGTGGCGACGATCACCTCGGATGCTGACGACTATGCGCGAAAGGTCGTCGCACAGTTGAAGGCGGCAGGACTTTTGGCCGAACCGGATCTGCGCAACGAGAAGATCAACTACAAGGTGCGTGAGCATTCGCTGGCCAAGGTTCCTGTGATCCTCGTATGCGGCAAGCGCGAGGCGGAAGAGGAGACGGTCAACATCCGCCGGCTCGGCTCGCGCGATCAGGAATCGCTCAAGCTGGCCGACGCGCTGAAGCTGCTTTCCGACGAGGCTGTTTCGCCCGACCGAAGGCGCAGCGCGGCCTGAGCAATCAATATTTCGGAGAAATGGCGGTGGAGCGATCCACCGCCATTTTCACATGCCTGTCACGCCAACCTTGTAACGAGCCCCCATGCTCAAGCTGAAGATACGGGAAAGGCCGTTTCCCGAACTCTCCTACGCCAATGCGAGCCAGCCGGCGCTGACGCGCTGGTTCATCCATTCCATTGAAGGTCTGTCGGGGCGCGACCGGTATGCCGCGCTCTATGATTTCTGGCGCCGCCAGGTGGCGCCGACCGGCGAGCGCGTGTTCAGCCGCATGCTGGAGCTGATCGACGTCAAGGTGCGCAGCACCGATCGGTGGCCGCCGGCGGGGCTGCCGGACACGCCGCTGGTGATCGTAGCCAACCACCCGTTCGGCATTGGCGACGGCATTGCCGTGCTGTCGCTCGTCGAGCAGCTCGGGCGTCCGTTCCGCGTCATGATCCACAAGGATCTGCTGAAGATCCGCGAGATGGAACCGTATTCGCTGCCGATCGACTTTTCCGAGACCAAGGACGCGGTGAAGAACAACTTGGCGGTACGCCACGAGGCGGTGCGGCTGCTCAGGGAGGGCGTCACCATCGTGGTATTTCCGGCCGGCGGCGTCGCCACCGCGCCGAAAGGCTTTGGCCGGGCGCGCGACCTGCCGTGGAAGATGTTTCCGGCGCGCCTCGTGCAGGACGCCAAGGCGTCGGTGGTGCCGATGCATTTTTCAGGTCAGAACGGCCGGCTGTTCCATCTGGTCAGCGGTCCGATGAACATGGCCGAGCGCGAAGGAAGGCTGGCGAAATTCGTCGGCAAGGCGTCGCTGACGTTGCGCCTTTCAATGCTCATCCGCGAATTTGCGCGGCTGTCCGGCAAGGCGATCGACGTGCGCGTCGGCGATGTGCTGAGCTGGGATGAGTTGGAGCCATTGCGCGACCGCGAGACGCTGCTCGACCGTCTTCATCGCGGTGTCTTCGACCTAGCGCCCGACGCGCCGCGCGGCCGGGTCCACTTCCTGAAGCGCCGCCTGTGCAAGGCCGCCTGACGTAGCCCTGAACTACCACTTCAACTGAGCAGCCAAACCGATGCCAATGGGCGCGCCGGTCAGTCGGCGCCTTCCTCCGGATCGATCGCAGAGGCATCAGTGGCCAGCACCTCGATCTCCTGGTTCTGCCCAGCGACCACGGTGAAATCCTTCTGGTAGATGCGGTCGCGGTTCTTGGCGATGATGGTGTATTGGCCTTCGGCCAGCACCATCGAGGCGAAGGCGCCGACGGCCTCCTTGATCGGATCGCCGGATTCGTTGAGCAGCGACCAGGATGTATCGGCGATAGCCTCGCCGCCGGTCTCGCGCACCAGCTTCATGGTCTCCTCCGCCGCGCGATGCTCGACGGTGGCTTCGGTCAGCTTGCCGGCTTCGACACGGATGTCGGAGCGAATGACGGCATTGACCGCGCCATAGGTGGAGACGACATGATAAACGCCGGCGTTGAGCCGCACGACGCTGTTGGGCTCCACATCGGGAATGATCAAAGCGCGGTCGCCATTGGCCTCGGCGGTGCCCTCGTAAATGGAGAAGCGCAGTTTTTTCGGCGGAATACGCACGCCGCCCGACAGCACCGCGTCGAGCTTGAGGCCGCCGGCATCGAGCACCAGGCTTTCGCGCCTGGCGTCCTTGCCGACGGTGATGCGCTTGGTGGCGCCGGCGCGTCCGTAGGAGGCGTGGACCAGATAGCTGCCGGGCTCGAGCTGGAACACAGCGCTGCCGCCATGCGCGGAAGCCACCATCGGCAGCTTGCCGTCGCCGGCGGCCTCGGGCTTGAAGACGCGCCAGACGATGCCGCGCGTGATGTCGGCGCCCTTGTCGGTCAACTGCGCCGACAGCGTTATGGCGCCGCCGCCACTGAGCGCCAGCGGCGTCTCGCCCTTGGGCGTCGCATAGCTCGAAATATCGGGAAGTTTCAGATTGCCGATGCCGTCGGCATTCTGCGCCATGGCCATTGACGCCGGCGCAAACAGCGCTACGGCGAGCCAAATCAGGAAAAGGCGCGATGTCCCCTCAAACATGCCTTGCGTTGAAGCCCAAGGCGGTGGCAATTTCAAGGCTTAAGAGTCCGACCGCCTTGGCAACAGGTTCTTTCGTCCGGCGCGCCCGCGCCAATGCCCGAGCCGCCCCGATCCGCAATGGCGCGCTTCAGCTCAAAATCGAGTGCTTTAGGAGACCTGGCCCCCATGGCGTCGCCGATCATCGACTTCCTGCTGACCCGAAACTCCGCACCGATTCCTGAATTGAAGGAACCGGCGCCCAGCGATGGCGATATCGCGACCATGATCGCGGCTGCAAGCCGGGTGCCCGATCACGGCCGGCTGGAGCCGTGGCGCTTCATCCTTTATCGCGGCGAGGCGCGCGTCGAGATCGGCAGGAAGCTGGCGGCGCTCGCCGAACAGCGCGAAGGACCGCTGCCGGAAAACCGCCGCAACCAGGAGCTTGCGCGGTTTTCCCGCGCGCCGCTGGTGATCGGCGTGGTGTCGGTTCCGAAGGACAATCCAAAAATCCCGCAATGGGAAATGTTCCTGTCCGGCGGCATGGCGGCGCTGAACCTGATGATCGCGGCCAACGCGCTGGGCTATGGCACCAACATGATCAGCAACTGGTATTCCGACGTCGCGGAGGGCAGGGCGATCCTGGGGCTGGCGCCGCAGGAGCGCGTCGTCGGCTTCATCCATGTCGGCTCCTACCAGGGCCCGGCGCCGGAACGGCCGCGGCCCGATCCGGCAAAGCTCTATGCCGATTATACTGGGCCGTGGAACGGCTGACACCCGAAAGCGATTCCCCTTTATTTAAACACAGGCTAAGACAGCGGCTTCGGCGATGCGTTGGGGGTTGGCGCATCGACCATGGGGATTGGGGGTCGCTGGCGACATGAACAAACGAGACTCGCTGCGAACCCGGCTGCGCTATGGGTTCGACAAGAGCATGGCCGCCGGCCCGATCGCGCTGATCGGCTGGCTCGCCGTTGCTTCGCTGCTGATCATCATTGCCTCCGCGGCTTTCCTTGCGGTGACCCGCATCGCGCCGGAGGGCGGCGAACCGCTGAACTTCTTCGAAGCGTTCTGGGAATCGCTGATGCGCACGCTCGATTCCGGCACGATGGGCGGCGACACCGGCTGGGCCTTTCGTCTCGTCATGCTGTTTGTCACGCTTGCCGGCATCTTCGTTGTGTCGGCCCTCATCGGCGTGCTCAGCGCCGGCGTCGACAGCAAGCTCGATGAATTGCGCAAGGGTCGTTCGCGGGTGCTGGAGAGCGACCACACCATCATCCTCAACTGGTCGCCGTCGGTCTTCGACGTCATCTCCGAACTCGTCATTGCCAATGCCAGCCGCCGCCATCCGCGCATTGTCGTCATGGCCAACATAGACAAGGTCACGATGGAGGACGAGATCGCCGCCAAGGTCGGCAGGTTGGGCAACACACGCATCATCTGCCGCAGCGGCGACCCGACCGACCTCTACGATCTGGCCATCGTCAACCCGCAGACCTCGCGCTCCATCATCGTGCTGTCGCCGGACGGCGACGATCCGGATTCGCAGGTCATCAAGACGGTGCTGGCGCTGGCCAACGACCCGAACCGGCGCACCGCGCCCTATAACATCGCCGCCGAGATCCGCGACGGAAAGAACGCCGAGGTCGCCCGCGTCGTCGGCGGGGCCGAGGTACAGCTTGTCCTGGCCGACCAGCTGATCTCGCGCATCGTCGTGCATTCGAGCCGGCAGTCGGGTCTCAGCGGCGTTTATTCGGAGCTGCTCGATTTCGACGGCTGCGAAATCTACACGACCGAGCAGCCTGATCTCACCGGCAAGACCTTCGGCGAGGCAGTGATGGCGTATGAGCATTGCACGCTGATCGGGCTCTGCGACCAGCAGGGGCGCGTCAATCTCAACCCGCCGTCGGAGCTGGTAATCGGCAAGGACATGCGCGCCATCATCATTGCCGAGGACGATGCCGCCATCAAGCTGGGAAGCGCCGGAGCCAAGATCGATGCCGCGGCGATTCTTCGCCATCAGCCCATCGAGGCGAAGCCGGAGCGCACGCTGATCCTTGGCTGGAACCGGCGCGGTCCGATCATAACCTATGAACTGTCGCGCTATGTCGCGCCTGGTTCGATCCTGACCATCGCCGCCGATACGCCAGGCCTCGAGCAGGAAGTTGCCGGGCTGCCGGTCGTCGGCGACAATCTGTCGGTTTCCTGCCGGATCACCGACACGTCGAGCAGCACAGCACTGGCAAGCCTGGACGTGCCTTCCTACGACCACGTGCTCGTCCTCGGCTACAGCGAGACCATGGCAGCGCAGCCCGCCGATACGCGCACGCTGGTGACGCTGTTGCATCTGCGCAAAATCGCAGACGATGCCGGCACGCATATCTCGATTGTCAGCGAAATGATCGACGTGCGCAACCGCGAGTTGGCGGCGGTGACCAAGGCCGATGACTTCGTCGTCAGCAACCGGCTGGTCAGCCTGATGCTGGCGCAGGCATCGGAGAACCAGCATCTCGCCGCGATCTTCGATGACCTGCTCGACGAGGAGGGCTCCGAAATTTACATGCGTCCGGTCGGCGACTATGTCGCCATCGACCAGCCGGTGACGTTCTGGACGATCGCGGAATTGGCGCGGTTGCGCGGAGAGATCGCCATCGGGCACCGGCGCGTTCGCGCCGCGCAGAGTGATGAGCGGGCGCTGGGCGGCGTCACCGTCAACCCGTTGAAGTCGCAAGCGCTGGCCTACCTGCCTGAGGACCGGGTCATCGTGCTGGCGCGGGACTAAACCCCGACTGCCTTGGCGCGAGCCAGAAGCCGTTCGGCGAGCCTGAGATGCGGCCGGTCATACATCTTGCCGTCAATGCCGACCACGCCGGGATTTCCGGCCGCCTCGAAGGCGGAGACGATGGCCTGCGAGCGTTGCACTGCCTGCGCCGATGGCGTGAAGGCGGCGTTGATGACCGGCACTTGCGCCGGATGGATCGCCATCTTGCCGGCAAAGCCGTCACGCTCGGCCTCCGTGCATTCGGCTTCGAAGGTGGCCATGTCGCGAAAGCCGGGGAAGACTGTGTCGATCGCCGCGACTTCGGCTGCGCCGGCGGCAAGGATGGTCATCGTGCGGGCGAAGCGGAAGACATCGGTGTAGCGGCCGTTCTCGTCGCGCGACGCGCGCGCGCCGATCGCCGCCGACAGATCCTCAGCGCCCCAGGTGAGGCCGGCAAGCCGGGCGCTTGCCCCGGTGTAGGTCGCGGCCGCCAGCACGCCGGCAGCGGTCTCGGTGATGATCGGCAGGATTTTTATGCCGCCATCCGGCAATCCGTTTTCGGCCTCATGTACGCGGAGCTTTACGGATAGCTGCTGGACATCCTGGCCGCTGTTCGACTTCGGCAGCATGATGCCGTCGGGTTTGACCGGAACCAGGGCGGCCAGATCATCGTCGGTCAACCCGGTCGATAGGCCGTTGACTCTGATATAGATGGCGGAGCTTGTCTGCTGCCGGTTGCCGCCGATAAAGCGTGCCGCGATGTCGCGTGCCGACGCCTTGTTTTGTGGCGCCACGGAATCCTCGAGATCGACGATGACCACGTCGGCGCCGGCGCCAAAGCCTTTGTCCAGCTTCTTTTCGGAATCGCCGGGCACAAACAGCAGCGAGCGCATCAGGCCGCCTTTTTCATCATCATCGCCTGGCGCGTGCATTTGGCGACGAGCACATCATTCTGATTGTAGGCGCGATGCTCGAACTCGACGATGCCGCGGTCCGGCTTGGATTTCGATTCCCTGACCGAGATCACAGTCGTTTCGACACGGATGGTGTCGCCATGGAAGACCGGGTGCGGAAACACCGTCTCCCTCATGCCGAGATTGGCAATTGTGGTGCCGACGGTGATGTCATTGACGGAAATGCCGATCATCAGGCCGAGCGTGAACAGCGAATTGACCAGCGGTCTGCCCCATTCGCTCTTGGCGGCGAAGTCGAAGTCGATGTGCAGCGGCTGCGGGTTCAGCGTCATCACCGAGAACAGCATGTTATCGCTTTCGGTGACGGTCTTGCGCAGCGTGTGCCGAAAGACATGTCCGACGACGAACTCTTCGAGATAAAGCCCGGGCATCGTTTTTCTCCTCCGCTGCCTGACGGTTGATAGGCGCTGCCCATGCCACCCGCAAGCCAGTTAATAAACATGGTGAACCGTTCGTAAACCATTTCTGCCTAGGGTCATTCCTGGGGCCGGAAGCTTTCCGGCAAGGGGCGTAGCAGGCAGTATGGTTGTCTCGCATTTTCTCAAATGGATCTACACCGCGAGAGTTTCGGAGCGCGCCGCGGCGGCGAGCGCGCTGGCCCGCGCCTACGTCAATTCCGACCTGCCTTTCGAAGACCGTTGCGCGGCCGAAGCGGCGCTGACGCTGCTGCTCGACGACGCCTCGTCGAAGGTGCGGCTGGCTATGGCCGAAGCGCTGTCGATGAGCCATCACGCGCCGCTGCAGATCATCAGCGCGCTTGCCTCCGATCAGCCGGAAGTGGCAGCCCTGGTGCTGGCGCGCTCCCCGCTGCTGACGGACGCCGACCTGATCGACCGCGTCGCGGCCGGTCACAAGGCGACGCAAAAACTGATCGCCGACCGGCCGGTCGTTTCGATGGCGGTTGCCGCGGCAATCGCCGAGATCGGCGAACCGGAAGCGTGTGCGGCGCTGCTCGCCAATGACGGCGCCGATATCGCGTCGCTCAGCTTCCGCCGCATGGCCGAGCGGCATGGCCATATCGCTCATTTGCGCGAGGCAATGGTCACGGATGTGCGGCTGCCGGCCGACTGCCGGCACATGCTACTGGTCAAGCTCGGCGAAACGCTGAAGGCTTCGCCGCTGGTGATGGCGCTGATGGGGGCGGCCAGAGCCGAGCGCGTCACGCGCGATGCTTGCGTCAAGGCTTCGGTGCGGCTGGTCGAAGGCACGCGCGCGGAGGAACATGCGGCACTCATCGAACATCTGCGCCTGCGCGGCGACCTGACCGCAAGTTTCATCATCCGTGCCATTGCCCACGGCAAGGTCGACTTTTTCGGCTCGGCCCTGGTCGCGCTCAGCCAGCAGTCGGAGCAGCGGGTGCGGGCCTTGCTCGCCGGCGGGCAGGACGTTGCGTTGCAGGCGCTGTTCCGCAGCGCCGGCCTTGCCGCTTCCACCCATGGCATCATCCTGCGCGCGCTCAAGATCTGGCGCGAAGTCGCCAACGGCAAGCGCCTCGCCGGCGTGCAGGAAGTCAGCTGGCTGATGCTGAAGGAACTCGGAGGTCAATCCACTGAGGGCGATCTCGCCGGCCTGGTCAAGTCGATCCATCTCGACGCGCTGCGGGAAAACGCGCGCGGGCATGCGCTGGCGATAGCCGCGGCCTGACGCCCTAGCCACGGTCCCTGGTGAAGAAATCCGGGAAATCCTCGATCGCGGCGGCGATGATGCGCAGCGAGGCTGCGATCTGCAGCGTGTCGGCACTACCGCTGCGCTCTGAGAGGCCGGCTGCATATTGCCGGGCCACAGTGATGGTCGCCGTCTGGGGCTCGCCTGGTGCGCGAAAGAGCAGTTCACGCGCCAAGCCGCGCAGGAAATTGGCGATCGAGAGCGCGGTGTCGGAAGGAGTGGACGGGCTCTGCTGCGCGGCGCGCAGACGCAGAATTTCAAGGCCGACGGTAACGGCGGCGACCCCGCCGCCCAGAATCGCATCGCCTTTCCTGCCGGCATTTTGCAAGAGCGGCATCAGCTGGTTGATGCGGTCATAGGCCAGACTCTCGAAGGCCGAACGCCGCGGCACCCGCTCATGCAGGCATAGCCGCGCCAGATCCTCGCGCATGGCGCGCACGATGCGGTTGGCCGCGCGCCATGGATCCACCGGCAGCACCACGATGAAGACGCAGATAGCCAGCAGGATGCCGACCAGCACCGACGCCGAGCCGGCGAAGAACGGGCCTGGGGCATAGGTCATCGCCTGATGCGGGCTGAGGAAGGCGAGGAAATTGATTGCAAAGGCCGTCGCCACGCCGACGGTGCGCGGATTGGCCATGCCCAGCGCCGTCGGTACCAGGATCGGCACGACAAACAGCGTGAACCAGCCGAAGCCGGGCAAAGCAGGCAGCGCGACCTGGCCAACAAGGAAGGCAAAGGGCAAAGCCAGCAGCGTACCCTTGAAGAAGCCCCAGGACACCCGCACCGGGTCAGGCCGCGCGGCGAAAAGACTGGAGACGACCGCAACGAGGATAACGGTGCCGGCCGCGTCGGACCATTTCGTCGTCAGCCAGAAGGCGGCGACCGCCAGCGTGGCAAGGGCGGCGCGTATGGCATTGCGCGAAGCCCCGGGATAATCGCGATGCACCACCAGCGCAGGCAGCTGCATGTTGCTCCGGCTCGGGCGCGTCACCGGTGCGCGCAGGGCGTCGAGGCCGCGCAGCACCTGCTTGAAGGCTTCGGCGAAATCGGCGGCGATGGTGAGGCGCGTGATGGTGCCGACCCTGTCGTCGCCCTGATCGGTCGAGGCGTCGGGCATTTGCCGGGCCTTGCCGGCAATCGCGTCGAGCCGCGTCACCCAGGGCGACGTGTCCTCCAGCGCCTCGGGCGTGGCTGCCAGTTCGCTGACCAGCGACTGCAGTTCCGAGCGCACCGGAATGAGCGCTGCGTTTTTCGGCGCGGCGTGAGAATGCAGCGCGCGTGCCGCCGACAGCGCCGACAGAAGCTGACCGATGGTGAGGCGGACCGGATGGGCGCGGGTGGCGAAGCTCGGGGCTTCGAGCCGGGCATAGGTGCGCATCTCGGCCAGCATCTGGGCGTCCGTGATCAGCTTGCCGTGCAGGCCGGCCAGTCTCGCCGGGTCGCCGCCGGAAAAAGCGCCGCCCGCATAGTTTGCAAGGTCGAGGATGCTGCGCTTCAGCCTGGAGATGATGGCGTCAGCGGCCAGCTTGGGCAGGATCAGCCGGCTGGTCAGGCCGGCGCAGACGATGCCGAGCACGATCTCGGCGCAGCGCGCGACAGCGAGATCGACGATCACATGCGGCTGGCCGAAAGCCGGCAGCCCAATGATCATCGCGGTATAGCCGGCAAGTGCGGCGCCATAGGCTTCCGGATTGCGCAGCAGCGACGAAACCAGCGTGCACAGCCCAATCCAGACGGATAGCGCCGTGACCAGCAGCCAGGGATTGGTGCCGAAAACCGAGGTGATGCCGATCGCCGCAAGTCCACCGGCCAGCGTGCCGAGCAGCCGGTAAAAACCTTTCGCCAGCACCATGCCGGCGACCGGCTGGGCGACGATGAAGACCGTCATCATCGCCCATTGCGGGTGGTCGAGTTTTAGCGCGTAAGCAGCGAGAAGCGCGATCAGACCGGCCGAAACCGTGCGCAGGGCGAAAATCCAATCCGAGCGCGTCGGCTGCGTCAGGCCCGCCAAACTAGTTTCGAAGTAGCTCTTCAGCCGCGCCCAGATCACAAGCTGGTCTCCGTATCGGAAGCGCAGGCTAGAGCAGTTCCAGGAAAAGTGTGAAACGGTTTTCCGCCCGGAACTGCGTCAAACGAAGAGTTGGCCGGCGCTCAGATATCCAGCACTTCCGTCGCGGCGAATTCGGCGCGTTCCTGGATGAAGCGGAAGCGGGCTTCCGGCTTGGTGCCCATCAGCGCGTCGACAGCATCCTTGGTCGCGGCCACGGCGTCGATAACATCGACCCTGAGCAGCGTGCGCTTCCTCGGGTCCATGGTGGTTTCCTTGAGCTGCGCGGCCATCATCTCGCCCAGGCCCTTGAAGCGGCCGATCTCGACCTTGGCGCGGCCGGTGAATTCGGTGCGCAACAGCTCGTCCTTATGCGCATCGTCCCTGGCATAGGCAACCTTGCCGCCTTGCCGGATCGAATAGAGCGGCGGCACCGCCAGATAGAGATGGCCGCCATTCACCAGGTTCGGCATTTCCTGGTAGAAGAAGGTGATCAGCAGCGAGGCTATGTGAGCGCCGTCGACGTCGGCGTCGGTCATGATGATCACGCGGTCGTAGCGCAAATCCTCGTCGCGGTATTTCGAGCGCGTGCCGCAACCGAGCGCCTGAATCAGGTCCGATATCTGCTGGTTGGCGGCGAGCTTGTCGTTGCCGGCGCTGGCGACGTTGAGGATTTTTCCGCGCAGCGGCAGCACCGCCTGGCTCGCACGGTCGCGCGCCTGCTTGGCCGAGCCGCCGGCCGAGTCGCCTTCGACGATGAACAGTTCGGCGCCCGCGGCGGCGTTCTGCGTGCAGTCGGCGAGCTTGCCGGGAAGGCGCAGCTTGCGCACCGCGCTCTTGCGCGACACTTCCTTTTCCTGGCGCCGGCGCACCCGCTCGTCGGCGCGCGCAATCACCCATTCCAGCAGCTTGGAGGCTTCCTGCGGATTGTCGGCCAGCCAGTGGTCGAAGGGATCGCGGATGGCGGTCTCGACAATGCGAATGGCTTCGATCGTTGCCAGCCTGTCCTTGGTCTGGCCGACGAATTCCGGCTCGCGGATGAAAACCGACAGCATGCCGGCCGCCGAGATCATAACGTCTTCGGAGGTGACGATCGAGGCGCGCTTGTTGCCGACCAAGTCGGCATAGGCCCGAAGCCCGCGCGTCAGCACATTGCGAAAGCCGGCCTCATGCGTGCCGCCTTCGCCGGTCGGGATGGTGTTGCAGTAGGAGTTGACGAAGCCGTCACCGCCGAACCAGGTCACCGCCCATTCCAGCGAGCCGTGGCCGCCCTGTTTTTCGCTCTTGCCGGCGAAGATCTCGCGGGTCACCTGGAAGTCGTCGCCAAGCGATGCCTTGAGATAGTCCTTCAAGCCGCCGGGGAAATGGAACTCCGCCTTGGCGGGCGTCTGGTCCTTTTCCTTGATCAGCGATGGGTCGCAGCTCCAGCGGATCTCGACGCCGCCGAACAGATAGGCTTTCGAGCGGGTCATGCGATAGAGCCGCGCCGGCTCGAAGGCGGCGCCCTTGCCGAAAATCTGCTCGTCGGGATGGAAGCGGATTTTGGTGCCGCGCCGGTTGTGCACTTCGCCGAGCTGCTCCAGCCCGCTCACCGGAACGCCGCGCGAGAACCTTTGGCGGTAAAGCTGGCGACCGCGCGCGACTTCGACTTCGAGATGGTCCGACAGCGCATTGACGACCGAGACGCCGACACCGTGCAGACCGCCGGAGGTCTCATAGACCTTGCTATCGAACTTGCCGCCCGAATGCAGCGTCGTCATGATGACTTCGAGCGCCGGTTTCTTGAATTTCGGATGCGGATCGACCGGAATGCCGCGGCCATTGTCGGTGACGGTCAGAAATCCGTCGGCCGACAGCTCGACATCGATGAAGGTGGCATGGCCGGCGACCGCCTCGTCCATCGAATTATCGATGACCTCGGCAAACAGATGGTGCATCGCCTTGTCGTCGGTGCCGCCAATATACATGCCGGGACGGCGCCGCACCGGCTCCAGCCCCTCCAGCACCTCGATGTCGGCGGCGCTATAGCCCTCGCTGCCGTCCTTGGTCGCGGCAGGACGCTTCGTGGCCTGCACCAGCGGGTCGGCCGGGCGCGAAGGTGTCCGAGCCAGTTGGGGCTGCTTTTCCAGATTGCCGAAAAGATCGTTGTTGTCGTCCATGCCTACCATAGAATCCGTGCCGCGAATCACCCGTCGATACTGCCACGCTTTTCGGCGCCAAGCGACGGAAGTTCCTGTTACGTTCGGGGATTAAACCCTTCTTATCCTAAAACCTTTCGATAACCAAGCCGGCGGAATAGGTCCGTGCGGAGCGGCCGCGATTCCTGAATCTTTAACAAAGCGGCCTAGCGTCGCTCCAACAAAACAAAAGACCACGAATGTCAGGGGTTGGTTGTGAGGGGCAAGGCCATAACGATGATTGGCATCGCTGCCGTCTTCGGCGCGATTTCAATCTTTGCCGCGGATTTCTGGGTGAAAAGCCAGGCCAAGGCCGATGCCGAAGAGAAAACGGCGTCGATCCCGGCGCCCGCCGTCCCCAAGGTCGTCTTCAAGACCATAGTGGTGGCCAACGCGCCGCTGCGTTACGGCATGGAGCTTGACCGGGCGCAGCTCAGCGAAATCCCATGGTCCGAGGATTCGGTGCCGCAGGGCGCGTTCACCACAGTCAATGCATTGCTCGCCGAAGGCAGCCGCGTGGTATTGTCGCCGATCGAGGTCAACGAGCCGGTGCTGATCAGCAAATTGTCGGGGCCGAACGGCCGCGCGACGCTATCAAACATGATGACGCCCGGCATGCGGGCGGTGACAATCCGCACCGACGAGATCGCCGGTGTCGGCGGCTTCGTCATGCCGGGCGACCGGGTCGACGTGGTGCTGACACGCGATGCGGGCGAAATCCAGGAAGTGGCCAAGAACGCGCAGGGCGCTGCCGGATCGACCGTTACCTCCGAGATCGTCGTCTCCGACGCCAAGGTGCTGACCGTGGGGCAGGGCGCCGACGAGCGCCAGACCACACCGCAGATCGCCAATTCCGTCACCATCGAGGTGACGACCGAAGGCGCGCAGAAAGTGGCGCTTGCCCGCACCGTCGGCACCTTGTCGCTGTCGCTCCGCTCGGCCGCAGACGGAGGGGCCGCCAAGGACGGCGTCACCACCATCTCGTCCTTCGGCGGATCGGTCGCCTCCGGCGTCCAGGCCGCTGCCGGCGCGCTGTTCACTGCCGCGACCAAGGAGCCTGAGAAGCCGAAATTCAAGACGATCATCGTGACGCGCGGCACGCAGGTCGAAGAATACCAGGTTCCTGCGCGGGACCAGCAATAACTGCCGGTGGGGACCGGGCGAGGGACGGGACAGATGTCGGGACTTCATGCATTTCGAACGACGAAAGGGCTGCGCCCAATGCGGGCGCTTGCGGTGGGGGCTTGCCTGGCCGCGGCCGCAATGCTCGGCCTCAGTGCGCCAGCCAAGGCCGACAACGATATCGTCCATGTCTCGTCGACAACGAATGCGTCGATCAAGGTAGCCAAGGGCAAGCCGAAGACGGTCATGACCAATGCCGCCTTCTACCAGATCGTCATCGGCGATCCGGAGATCGCCAACGTCAATCCGCTGACCGACAAATCCTTCTATGTGCTGGGCAACAATCTCGGCACCACCGGCATCGCGCTGTTCGACGAGAACAAGCAGTTGGTCGGCACCGTCGACATCGAGGTGACGCTGGACACCGACCAGCTGGCCAGCACCATTCGCGCCAGCGTGCCGGACGCCAAGATCAAGGTCGGCTCGGCCAATGGCCGCGTCGTGCTGTCGGGCGAGGCCGATGACGCGGTCGCCGCCGAGAAGGCAAGCAAGATCGCCAGCCGCTTCTCCGGCAATGAAGAAGTGATCAATTCGGTCAACATCTCGTCCTCGCAGCAGGTTCAGCTCAACGTCCGCTTCGTCGAGATCAATCGCCAGGCCGGACAGGATCTCGGCGCCAAATACAGCGCCAATTTCGCTTACGGCATTGGCGGGCGCGACGTCACCCTCGAGCCGGGCTCGGTGCCGGGAGCCGGCAATGGCGAGATCATCGGCCGGCTGCTGTCCAACGGCCTGTCGATCGACGTCGCCATCAAGGCGCTGGAGGAACGTGGTCTCGCCAGGCGGCTGGCCGAGCCGAACCTGATCGCCCGCTCGGGCCAGACGGCAAGCTTCCTCGCCGGCGGCGAGTTCCCGATCCCGGTCTCCGAGGACAATGGCAAGATTTCCGTCAGCTACAAGAAATACGGCGTCAGCCTCGACTTCACGCCGACGGTTCTCAAGGACGGGCTGGTGAGCCTCGACATCGCGCCGGAAGTGTCCTCGATCGACGCTTCGGCCTCCTACAATATCGGCAATATCTCGGTCCCGGGCTTTATCGTGCGCCGCGCCAAAACATCCGTCGACCTGAAGAATGGCCAGAGCTTCATGATCGCCGGCCTGCTGCAGTCACAGAACGACATTACCACATCGCGTCTTCCCGGCCTCGGCAAGCTGCCGGTGCTCGGCTCGCTGTTCTCCTCCAAATCCTATCAGCGGCGCGAGACCGATCTGGTGATCATCGTCACCCCCTATCTGGTCAAGCCGGTTGATCCGTCGAAGAAGCTGCTCGAGCCGACCGACGGCACGCAGCCGGCCAGCAATGTCGACTATTTCCTCAACAACACCGAGGAAGTGAAATCGTCCGAAGCCAATCGTGCAGTGGCAATGGCCAGCGGCAGTACGGCACAGCCGGCCGCGGTCACCACCGTCGGGCATTTCCTCGACCTGCCGAAGGATTGAAGCCATGCGCGTGGAATCATGCATCGCCCTGCTGATCGCCGGCCTCGCCGGCGGCTGCACCAGCGACGACTATGTCCGCTCCGAGGGACCGACGATTGCCGCCGGCAACGCACAGGCCGCCAATACGGCCATGCAGATGGTCGATCCCTGGAAATACGGCGTCCAGAACACCAGGCTGCTGGTGCCGGCGCAGCGCAGTGAGGCGGCAGTCAACGCCGCCGACCAGGCTGCTGCTGCCAAGGCCGTGCAACCGACAGCGACAACCGATTGATTTGCCCGGTGATTTGACCAGGAATGACCTGACAGGCTGACAAAATGGCAAGCGGCATCAAGACCAAGAAGATCCTGCTGGTGTCCAGCGACCGGACCTTTGCGCAGGATACGCGCACCGCGTTCGCGGCCTCGGAGGTGATCCAGCTTTCGACCGTCGAGAAGAACATTACCGAACTGCGCGGCGAGGTCCAGGAAGCCGATTTCGGCGCGCTCATCGTCGACATGGATGCGGCAAAGCTGGAAGAGATCGAGTCGCTGCAGCGCATCATGCGCCGGCTTGAAGGCCGCGTTCCGGTGGTCGTCGTCACCCAGGAATTCAACGCAGCCGCAGTGCGGATCCTGGTGCAGCTCCAGGTCGCCGATTTCCTGGTCAAGCCGATCACCACCGCCGATCTGGTGCGGTCGGTCGTGCGCGCGCTGCAAGGGCCGGGGCGCGAGGAAAACACCGAGTCGCAGATCTATACCTTCATGCCGGCCGCCGGCGGCGTCGGCACCACGACGCTGGCGCTGCAGACCGCCTTCCAGCTGCATCATTCGGTGACGCGCGGCGCGTCGACCTGCGTGGTCGACCTCAATTTCCAGCAAGGCGCCTGCGCCGAATATCTCGACCTCGAGCCGCGCTTCGACATCACCGAAATCGAGAACCAGCCCGAGCGCCTCGACCGTCAGCTGCTGGATGTGATGCTGTCCAAGCATGCGAGCGGGCTCTGCGTGCTGGCGGCGCCAACGCATCCGTCGGAAATGCGCTCGTTCAAGACCGATGTCGTGGTGCGCATGCTCGATCTCGTCTCGGCCTATTTCGATAACGTCGTTATCGACATGCCGCGCACCTGGTTTCCGTGGACGGAGACGGTGCTGCTCGGCTCCAACAAGCTCTACATCGTCGCCGAAATGACGGTGCCATGCCTGCGCCACACGCAGCGGCTGATCCAGGCGGTCTACGAGACGGCCGGCAAGGAAGTGAAGCCGAACGTCATCGTCAATCGTTTCGAGCAGAAGATGTTCGACAACGGCATCAAGCAGGCGGATGTCCAGGAAATCCTGGGCGAGCATTTCGTCGGCGGCATCTCCAACAATTACCGGCTTGTGCGTGAAGCGGTCGACCGCGGCGTGCCGCTGCATGAGATCGACCCGAACGCCAATGTCGTCAACGATCTGAAGAGGATCATCCTGCCGGAAGAAGCCGTGGTGACGCCGGAGAAATCGCGCTCGCTGTTCGGCATCGGCAGGGGCCTCCTGAAGAGGAAAGCCGGATGACCAGCCGCTTCTCGACCCTGCAGAACCGTGACGTCCGCGCGCTGAAGCCGGCCGAGGCGGCGCCGGTCGCGCATCACGCCGTGGTCATCCCGACGAACCGCAAGGCCTTGCCGCCGAAGCCGGAGACAACACCGGGAAAAAGCGCCAACAAGGTGCTCGATGCCCGCGTGCGCATCCACCGGCTGCTGCTGGAGGAGATCAACCTGGTCGCGCTGGAGCGCCTGCCCAAGGATGAGATGCGCCGGCAGGTGCAGGAGTTCGTGTCGGAAAAGACCCGCCAGGAGCGTATGGCGATCAACACCGTCGAACTTGAAGCACTGGTCGACGACATCGTCGATGAGATGGTCGGCCTCGGGCCGCTGGAACCGCTGCTCAAGGATCCCGACATCAACGATATCCTGATCAACGGCCACCAGAACTGCTTCGTCGAAAAGCGGGGCAAGCTGCAGCAGGTCCATATCCCGTTCAAGGACGAGGCGCATCTGTTGCGCATCGTCAACAAGATCGTCGCCGCCGTCGGCCGCCGGGTCGACGAATCGCAACCGATGGTCGACGCCCGCATGCTCGACGGCTCGCGCTTCAACGCCGCCATTCGCCCGGTCGCCGTCGACGGGCCGCTGGTGTCGATCCGCAAGTTTTCAAAGAACAAGCTCGGCCTGCACAAGCTGGTCGAGTTCGGCGCCATCACCCAGAACATGGCCGAGGTGCTGGCGGCTGCAGTCCACGCCCGCAAAACGACCATCATCTCGGGCGGTACCGGCACCGGCAAGACGACGATGCTCAACGCATTGTCAGCCTTCATTCCGGAAGACGAACGGTTGATCACCATCGAGGACGCGGCCGAACTGCAGCTGCAGCAGCCGCATGTCGCGCGCATGGAAACGCGCCCCGCCAACATCGAAGGTCATGGCGAGCTGAAGCAGCGCGACCTGGTCAAGAACGCGCTGCGCATGCGCCCTGACCGCGTCATCCTCGGCGAGTGCCGCGGCGAGGAGGCCTTCGACATGCTGCAGGCGATGAACACCGGCCATGAAGGCTCGATGGCGACCATCCACGCCAACACGCCGCGCGACGCCATTTCGCGCCTCGAGCAGATGCTGGGCATGACCGGCATGCCGATGACGGTGCAGTCGATCCGCAGCCAGATCGCCAGCGCGCTCGACCTTATCGTCCAGCTGACGCGACTGTCGGACGGCAAGCGCAAGGTGACCAGCGTCGCCGAGGTGACCGGCATGGAAGGCGACGTCATCCAGATGCAGGAGATATTCCGCTTCGTGCGCACCGGCATGGAAGCCGACGGCAAGATCCTCGGTCACTACGAGGCGACCGGCATTCGCCCGCGTTTCCTCGAGGACCTGCGCAATATGGGCATTGAATTCCCCGGCAAATATTTCGAACCCGGCCGGCCGCAGGAGTAGCCGGGTGTTCGAGAATTTCAGCCCGATCTATGTCGTCTATGCCGCGGCAGCGCTGACCGGCATCATGATCGCCGAAGGCTGCTATCTGCTCTATGCCGGCCGCAGCGACAAGCGCCTGGCTATCAACCGGCGCATGAAGCTGCAGGAAAACAAGATCAGCCAGGAACAGGTGCTGATCCAGCTGCGCAAGGAACGCGGCCTCGATTCCGGCACGTCATTCTTCTCGCCCGACCGTTTTCGCGCGCTGCGCACGCAGTCTGGCATGGTGATGCCCTTGCCGAAATTCCTGACGATGACGACGGGCGTGGCGCTGGCGATGATGCTCGTCGCGCTCTGGTACGGCCTGCCGCTGTTGCTCGCCATTTTGCTGTTTGTGGTGCTGACAGCGCTGCTGCCGGTAATTGTGCTGCGTTCCAAGCGTGCCCGGCGGGTGAAGCGTTTCGGCGTGCAGTTGCCGGAGGCGCTGGAATTGATCACGCGCGGCTTGAAGGCCGGGCATCCGGTTCCGGTGGCGATCTCCATGGTGTCGCGCGAGATGCCCGATCCGATCGGCACCGAATTCGGCGTTATCTCCGACGAGGTGACTTATGGTTCCGACCTGGTTTCGGCGTTGAATTCACTGTTTGATCGCGTCGGCCAGGAGGATCTGCCGCTGTTCGTCACCGCGGTTTCCATCCAGACGAGTTCGGGCGGCAATCTGCGCGAGATCCTCGACGGGCTGTCGACGACGATCCGCGAACGCGGCAAGCTGCGCCGCAAGGTGCGCGCCATTTCGACCGAGGGTCGTATGTCGGCCTATATCCTGACGGCGGTGCCGGCGCTGCTGTTCGCCGCCATCATGGTGATGATGCCGCAATTTTATCAAAGCGTCTGGGATGTGCCGAAGACCTGGTATCTGCTGGGCGGTTCGGTGACATGGCTGATGCTGGGCAACATCATCATGTTCAAGATGTCGAACTTCCGGTTCTGAGATGGAGCAGGTGATCCAGTTTCTTGCCTCGCTGGCGCCGACGTCGCTGATGCCGGTAGCCGCGATGCTGCTGGCGTTGGGCGGCAGCGCGGTGGCATGGCCGCTGGTGGTGGCCAAAGGCGACCGCAACGATCTCAAGCGCCGGCTCAAGATCGACGACAGCAAGACTCCCCAACAGGCCGAGGTGGCGCCGAAGAAGAACCAGAGCGTCGTGCGCGAGAAGGCGGTGAAGCGGGCGCAGGAATTCTACGCCAAGAGCGATCCGGAAAATGTCGCCCGGCTGCGTATGAAGCTGATCCAGGCGGGCTATATGGAGCCGCGCGCGGTCGGCACATTCTTCCTGATCCGCTTCGCCTGCCTGGTGGGCGCAGCGATCGGCGCGTTCCTGGTCAACCATTGGATGGGCAGCGCCGATTCCACCGCGACCAGCCGCTGGACCTTCATCATCCTGTCGGGAGCCGCCGGCTATTTCGTGCCCGGCCTGGTGCTCAGCCAGAAGGTGCGGGAAAAGATGCGCGAATACCGCAACGGCTTTCCCGACTTCATGGATTTGATGATCGTCTGCTCCGATGCCGGCATGAGCATGGAGGCCGGCATCGAGCGCGTCTCGAAGGAACTGGCCAAGACCTATCCGTCGCTGAGCCAGAATCTGCAGCTGGTGTCGCTGGAACTCAGGGCCGGCCGCAGCCTCGACGATGCATTGAAGGCGCTCGCCGACCGCCTCAGCCTGGACGAGGTGCGCTCCTTCGCCACGCTCTTGCAGCAGTCGAAGGAACTCGGCACCAGCCTCGCCGGGGCGCTGCGCGTGTTCTCTGACGAAATGCGCCACAAGCGCATGTCGTTGGCCGAGGAGAAGGCACATGCCTTGCCGGCCAAGATGTCGGTGCCGGTGGTGGTGTGCATCCTGCCGGTGGTGCTGATGATCGCCGTCATCCCGATCATCGTCAAAATGACGGCGGTTCAGTAGATACCAAGGCAGTAGATACCAAGTGGCCGCCCGGCGGCTTTCTGCGGTTACTCACTTCAACTACGCTTCGCCTGGATGTCATATCCGGCCGGTTTGGCCGCTCTCCTTCGGCAAAATCCGAAAAAAGCAAAATGAGTGAGCCGTCCATGCGAATAGTCTTGTGCACCGCCTTCCTCGGCCTCGCCGCGGCCAGTCTGTCGCCGGCCTCGGCCGCGGCCGACGATTGCGGCGACGCTGCCGCTCTGGTGCAGCAGGCATATCCCAAGGCCCAAAAGAGTGCCGATGGCGCCTCCTTCACGCTCGAACCTCATACCAGCATCGCCCAGACGCTTTGGGATGGCGATGCGCCATTCGGCGTGGTCTGCAAGATCTGGCCCGCCCATGACGACCTGTTGTTGGTCGCCGTGCCGCTGATCGACAGCTCCCAATCCAGCGACGACGGGCATGTCGGCGATGTCGAGCTTCTGGTCGTCGACAGGAAGACCCGGCAGGTGCGCCAGCGCCTGCTCCAACCCGGGCTGATGACCGATGATGCCGTCGGCATCCGCGGGATCGACTTCGATACCGGGCGCTACAGATTGGCGCCCGATGTCGGCGCCTTCGGCCTGCGCATCGACATGGCAAACCATTCGCAGCCGAATCCTTTCAGTGAAACCGACCTGCGGCTCTATGCCCTTGACGGCGGTGCTCTGCGCCTGGTGCTCGACGGCATCATCGTGGCCGGCTTTGGCGGCGAAGGCGACACCAATTGCGCAGGATCCTTTCAATCCAGCCGGGTCAGCCTGGCGATGAGCCCGGCGAGACATCACGGCTATCACGACATCACAGTGTTCGAGCGGTTGGACACCGACAATCCGTCTGTCGACAAGAATGGCGAGTGCCAGTCCCATCCCGGCAGGTCCATGAAACGAACCTACCGGCTGCGCTACGACGGCAGGCGCTATCAGTTTCCGGCGGGGCTCAAGGCGCTGGAGCCGGAATAGGCTTCGGTTGGTTAATGGCTTCTGTGCCCGAAACCAAATTTTAGGCGCGTTTCCGCACTGAAGTTTAATCGCCCTGTTGTAGTCTGCTTCCTCAGAGAACGACCCGGTAAATCGGGCGATTGGGGCCAGGGGCATGCGTCACAGAAGTTTCACGGCAATGGCCGCGCTAGCGGCGGTCTTGATGGTCGGCGGCTGCACGACCGACAACGTCGACAAAACCAAGACCACATCGATCCAACCGGTGGCAAAAGACGTCAGCACCTCCGACCTTGCGCAAGGCAAGGCGCAGTTCCGCGAGGCCAATTACGGCCTTGCCGAACAGCATTTCCGCAAGGCCGTGGAACTGAAGGCCGACAGTGCCGAGGGATGGATGGGGCTTGCCGCCTCCTATGACGAACTCGGCCGCTTCGACTTCGCCGACCGCGCCTACGACCAGCTTTTGAAGGTTGCCGGGCGCAAGCCGCAGATTGTCAACAATATGGGCTATTCGCAGCTGCTGCGCGGCAACAAGAAGAAGGCGAGAGCGCTGCTCATGGAAGCAAGGGCCGGCATGGCCGACCCGAGCGTGATCAACGCCAATCTGGCGCTGCTCAACAAGGGCTGAGACTAGGGACACTCGCGTGCCGAGCTTTGCGGGACGGCAGTCGACGCTTTGTAAACCCTGTCGGCAGGTTGCTTTGAAAACCGGCCGAAAACGGTGTCTCCGGCCGGTTGCATGCCTATGATGCGCCACAAATCGAAGATCCCAAAGGTTGCCGCTCATCCATGCTGGATTTCAGTTCGCTATTGCTGGCGGCTGCGCTGTCGGGCACATGCCTGAGCGTCACCATGTTTGTGATCTGGTTCACGGCGCCGCGTGCACGCTTCGTGCTGACGGTTGCGTGCGGCATTCTCGTCCTTGTCGCCCACGTCATCGTCTTCTGGCGCTACACGAGGGAGCCCAGTCCGTTGCTTTGTCAGGCAGCGTTGGCGCTGCTCAGCCTCGGTTTCCTGGCGCTTTCACTTTCGGCCATGCAATATCTTGGTGTGCGCAATTACAGCCGCGCTGTCCTGCCGGCCATGCTCGCGATCGCTGTCTGCGCCGGTGTGACCTATCTCGGTTTCGATGGTGTCGGCTTCATCCTCACCTATACGACGGTAACAGTGTTGCTCGCCTCGACCGGGGTGATGTTCTGGATCAAGGGCGGTCATGATCGCGGCATTCTGCTGGTCGTTTCGGCGCTAAGCGGCGTCTGCGGCGTATCCTTCGGGCTCTGCGGCGCTGTGCTTCTGGTCAAGGGCCAGTGGGTGCTCGGCGTCGCGCCCGACAATTGGGCCGAGCGGTTGAATTCGGTCGTGGCAGTCGCCTGCATGACGGCGCTCGGCGCGCTGACGCTCTCGCTGCATCATCTGCAGGCACAGATCGAACTGAAGGCCGAGACCTTGACCGACCCGTTGACCGGTCTCATGAACCGGCGGGCTTTGAACTCGCTTTATGGCGAGCGCGTCTTCGGCCCGTTCATGTCGGTCGCCATGTTCGACCTCGACCACTTCAAGCGGACCAACGACATCTATGGCCATCCCGTCGGCGACCGGGTGCTCTGCCGTTTCGCCGCAGTCATCAAGAAGTATGACAGGGTTGGCGTCGACGCCTTCCGGCTGGGCGGCGAGGAGTTCGCGTTGGTCATGTCTCGGATGACCGAAGACAAGGCCTACGATCTCGCCAGCAGGATCGGCGTCGCCTTCGGCACAGAAGTGGTGCCGACGCCGCGCGGGCCGTTGCGCAGCAGCGTCAGCGGCGGCATTGGCTTTGGCAAGGAAGACGGCAGCAGCCTGGATGAAGTGCTGGCCGAGGCCGACCGGGCGCTCTACGCGGCCAAGAACGACGGGCGAAATCGCGTGCTTGTCCTCAACGGCAAGGCCGATGGGCCGGCCTTGCGTTCAGCCTGACAGGCCAGAGTGTTATTCGGCGGCGCCGAGATATTCCGACAACGGCGGGCAGGAGCAGACGAGGTTGCGGTCGCCGGCGACATTGTCGATGCGCGAGACCGGCGGCCAGTATTTGGCCGCTGTATCGACATCGCCGGCGGGGTAGGCCGCTTCCAGCCTCGAATAGGGGTGAGTCCACTGGCCGGCAAGGGTTTCGGCCGCCGTGTGCGGGGCATTGACCAGCGGGTTGTCCTCGAGCGGCCATTCGCCCTTCGCCACTTTCGCTGCCTCGCCGGCGATGGCAATCATCGCCTCGCAGAACCGGTCGAGTTCGCGCTTGGGCTCGGACTCTGTGGGCTCGACCATCAGCGTGCCGGCGACAGGGAACGACATGGTCGGCGCGTGAAAGCCGTAGTCGATCAGCCGCTTGGCGATATCATCGACGCTGATGCCGGCGCTCTCCTTGAGGACGCGCGTGTCGAGGATGCATTCATGCGCGATGCGATCGTGCCTGCCCTTGTAGAGAAGCGGGAAGTGCGGCGCGAGCCGCGTCGCCACATAGTTGGCCGAGATGATCGCCGTCTCCGTCGCCTGCTTCAGGCCGGCGGCGCCCATCATGCGGATGTACATCCAGGTGATGGGCAGGATGGAAGCGCTGCCGAACGGTGCGGCCGACACGGCATGCGCCGAGCCTTCGGTGACATGACCAGGCAGATAGGGTTTCAGATGCGCCCTGACGCCAATTGGACCGACGCCCGGACCGCCGCCGCCATGCGGGATGCAGAAGGTCTTGTGCAGGTTCATGTGGCAGACATCGGCGCCGATATCGGCGGGCCGCGCCAGCGCGACCAGCGCGTTAAGGTTGGCGCCGTCGAAATAGACCTGGCCGCCATGTTCGTGGATGAGAGCGCACAGGTGGCGCGCGCCTTCCTCGTAGACGCCGTGCGTCGAGGGATAGGTGAACATCAGAGCTGCGAGATTCTTGGAATGCTCGTTGGCCTTGGCTCGCATATCGTCCATGTCGATATTGCCGTCCTCCAGGCAACGCACGACGACGACGCTCATGCCGGCCATCGCCGCACTCGCCGGATTGGTGCCATGCGCGGACTGGGGGATCAGGCAGATGGTGCGATGGCCTTCACCGCGCGCGCGGTGATAGGCGCGGATGGCGAGCAGGCCGGCATATTCGCCTTGGCTGCCGGCATTGGGCTGCAGGCTGACGGCGTCGAAGCCGGTGATCTCCGCCAGCCAGCCTTCCAGCTCGCCGACCATGGCGCGATAGCCGGCCGAATGGCTGGCCGGCGCGAAGGGATGGAGGTTGGCGACAACAGGCCAGCTGACCGGCATCATTTCGGCCGCCGCGTTGAGCTTCATGGTGCAGGAGCCCAACGGGATCATGGTGCGGTCGAGCGCCAAATCCTTGTCGGCTAGCCTGCGCAGCAGGCGCATCATGTCGGTCTCGGAGTGGTTTTCGCGGAAAACCGGCTGGGTCAGAAACTCCTTGCCGCGCGGCTTGCCGGGCATCGCGCCGGCCTCAGTAGCGCCGGACTTGGCGCCGAACAGGGCGGCGATAGCCTCGAGATCCGCCTCGGTCGAGGTTTCGTCGAAGGCGATGCTGATGCGGTCGGCATCGATGACGCGCAGCAGCCGGCCACCTTTTTCAGCGGCAGCGGCGATCGAAGCTGCCTTGCCCTTCACTTCGGCCGTCACCGTGTCGAAACGGCTTGAGCCGAGCACGGAAACACCAGCGGTTTTCAGGCCTGCTGCGAGGCCGTTGGCGAGCTCATGAATTCGGGCTGCGATCGCCTGCAAACCAGTAGGCCCGTGCCAGATCGCGTATGCGGTCGCCATGTTGGCAAGCAGCGCCTGCGCGGTGCAGATGTTGGAGGTCGCCTTGTCGCGGCGGATATGCTGTTCGCGCGTCTGCAGGGCGAGGCGATAGCCGGGACGACCCTTGCTGTCGATCGACTGGCCGACGAGGCGGCCGGGCATCAGCCGGGTCAGCTTGTCGGAGACGGCGCAATAGGCGGCGTGCGGGCCGCCAAAGCCCATCGGCACGCCAAAGCGCTGCATCGGGCCGACGGCGATGTCGGCGCCAAGCCTGGCCGGCGCTTCGGTCAGCGTGAGCGCAAGCGGATCGGCGATGAAGACGACCACGGCGCCGGTGGCGCGAGCCTTCTCGATCGCCGCCTTGTGGTCGCCATAAACGCCAAACGTGTCCGGCCAGGAGACCAGCAGGGCGGCGGTGTTGTCGTCGATGGTCTCGCCATCGATCTCGATGCCGAGCGGCTCGGCGCGGGTGCGCACGACGTCCAGCGTCTGCGGATGCGGCGTGCCGGCCAGCGCCACCTTGGTGCGCTTGTCGCGGTGATGGCGCAGCGCGATGCCGACCGCTTCGGCCACCGCCGTCGCTTCGTCGAGCAGGGAGGCCGAAGCCACCGGCAGGCCGGTCAATTCGGTGACCAAGGTCTGGAAGTTGAACAGCATTTCCAGGCGGCCCTGGCTGATCTCGGCCTGGTAGGGCGTATAGGCGGTGTACCAGGCCGGGTTCTCGAACAGGTTGCGCTGGATGACCGGCGGCACATGGACGCCGTGATAGCCGGCGCCGATGAAGCTCTTCAGCACCCTGTTTTTTGCCATGGTCGCAGCCAATTCGGCCAGCGCTTCGGCTTCGCTCGCCGGCGCGGGAAGGGCTAGCGGCAGATCGAGGCGGATCGACTGCGGCACGGCCTGGCTGATCAGCGTCTCGACGGAGGGAACGCCGATCACGGCAAGCATGGCTCTGACGTCGTTTACATCAGGACCGATGTGGCGGGCCGAGAAGGGGGTAAGTGCTGCGCTCATGGCAATAGGTCCTGATGTCAACCGATATGGGCTTTGTAGGCGGCCTCATCCATGAGGCCTGCGAGTTGGCCTTCGTCGGCGAGCTTCATCTTCCACAGCCAGCCGTCGCCGGTCGCAGCGGAGTTGACCAGCGACGGGTCCGAGGACAGCGCGCCGTTGGCGTCGGTGATCTCGCCATCAACCGGCGCATAAACATCGGATGCCGCCTTGACGGATTCGACGACCACGGCGGTGTCGCCCTTGCTGAGTTTGGTGCCGATTTGAGGCAGTTCGACGAAGACGAGATCGCCAAGCTGTTCCTGCGCATAGTCGGTTATCCCGACGGTGGCGATGCCTCCCTCGACGCTCAGCCATTCGTGATCTTGTGTGAAATAGGTTTTTGCCATCGGAATTATCCTTTGCGGTAGCGATGAGGAGTGAAGGGCAAGGAACTGATATCGACCGGGATTTTCGTCCCGCGAACGTCGGCGAACAGTTTCGTGCCCGGCTTGGCCAAGGCCGTTGACACATAGCCCATGGCGACGGGATGGCCGGCCGACGGGCCGAAGCCGCCTGATGTCACGTAGCCGGCCGGATCGCCGTCGGCATCGAACAAAGCAGCGCCGGCGCGCACCGGCTGGCGGCCGTCCGGCTTCAGGCCGACGCGCTTTTGCGACGGCCCGCGCTCCAGGATGGACCGCAGCGCATCGGCGCCGATGAAGGACCCGCCGGCGCGGAGATCTTTGGGGATCGCCCACATCAGGCCGGCACTCGCCGGATCGATCTCCGGCGTGATGTCCTGGCCGTGCAGGCACAGGCCGGCCTCCAACCGCAGCGAGTCGCGGGCAGCAAGGCCGATCCACAACACACGCTCGTCCTCGAGCAGTTTCGCGGCCAGAGCGCGCGCATCCGCCTCCGGCAGGCCGATCTCGAAGCCGTCCTCGCCGGTGTAGCCGGAGCGGCTCATGAACCAGTTTTGCTTCGGCTCGATGCCATGCATGAACAAGAGCGAGCCGGTCTCGATGCCGGCGCGGGACAAGGCAGCCCAGGCTTCCGGCCCCTGGATCGCCAGGAAGACGCGGTCGAGCGCATCGACTTTGACGTCGAAGTCCGCGGCCAGCGCACGCAAATGCTTCTCGTCCTCGACCGCATTCCCGGCGTTGGCGACCACCATGAAGCGCTCGGCGCCGAGCCGGGTGACGATCAGATCGTCGATGATCCCGGCGGCCTCGTTGAGGAAGAAACTATATTTGGACTGTGAAATCTCAAGCGCGCCGGCATCGAGCGGACTGGCGCGGTTGAGCAGTGCCGCAGCGCCCCGTCCGCTGATCTCGAACAGCTTCATATGCGAAATGTCGAACAGGCCGGCATGTTCGCGGGTGTGAAGGTGCTCCTTCATCACGCCGGCCGGATAGGTCAGCGGCATCGACCAGCCCGCAAAGGCGCCAAAGCGTGCGCCGGCGGCGGTGTGCAGATCTTCGAGAGGAAGGTGTTTGGTGTCGTCGCCCGTCATGTCATCTCCAGAGTCGCACGCAATCGGCCGCTGCTGGCGACCAGTCCGTGCCCCTCTGTCTGAAGCCTGAGAGACTCGCGCAACCGGAACTCTGTCGGCGACGCTTACACCTTCGGCGCGGGGGCAAGCCCCGACTTTCCAGAGTGTCTTTCCCGTCTACGGTTCTTTTGCCTGAGAGATTTCGGGCGATTTCCCCTTCGGCGGCAGCTCGCGCTGCTCTCTCCCGCAAACAGGTAGGACTCAAAACTTAAGCCCTCGACGCGCCATCCATAGCTTGTCGGCGACACCTTGTCACCTGCCAGCGACACGTAAAGCGCGTCGTCTTTACAGTCTTCGCTAACCACGCCGTTTGCCGGTTTTTCAAGACAATGGCGATATTCTGGGCTGACGGTTTGGCCGGCAATTGCGTTGGGCACGGCGGATGGGGATTGACAGATGGGCGAACGGATCGGGAGCGCGCCGGTGGCGGGGCTGGCCTCGAAGGACCGCATCACGGCGGAAGATGTCGTCATGCTGCGTCGCGAAGTGTTCGCTGACGGCGTGGTGACGCGCGGCGAGGCTGAAGCACTGTTCGCGCTCGATGCGACAGCGACGGACAAATGCCCGCAATGGCCTGAATTCTTCGTCGAGGCCGTTACCGACTACATCGTCCACCAGGAAAAGCCGGCAGGCTATATCTCTGAAGACAATGCCGGTTGGCTGATCCAGACCATCTCGCGCGACGGAATGGTCGACAGTGTGACCGAACTGGAGCTCCTGGTGCATGTGCTGGAAAGGGCGAAATCATCGCCCGGCCGGCTCTCCGCCTACGCGCTCGAGCAGGTCGCCAACGCGGTGGTCGACGGCAAGGGACCACTGATGCTCGGCGGCGCGCTGGTTCCCGGGCTGGTCGCCAAGGCAGAGGTCGATCTGTTGCGCCGCATTCTCCACGCCTATGGCGGCGACGGTAACATTGCCATCACACGGGTTGAGGCCGAGGTGCTGTTCCAGATCAACGAGCAGACCGCAGCGGCCCACAACGACCCGTCCTGGAACGACCTGTTCGTCAAGGCGCTCGCCAATTTCGTCATGTGTTCGGCCGGCTACGAAGCGCCGACGCGCGATGTGGCGCTGCGTCGTGACAGTTTCTTGGACCAGGCCGAGCCCGAAATTGGTGGCTTCTTCAGCCGCATGGTGTCGGGCGGACTGGCCGGCATCATGGAAGCCTATCGTTCGCCCGGCGATATCGAGGCCGAATGGGAGTCGAAGAACCGTGCCGCCGAGGCACTCGCGCGCCGCGCCGAGACGATCGACGCCAGCGAGGCGAAATGGCTGGCCGATCGCATCGGCACCGACCGCCCGCTGCGTGACAATGAACGCGCGCTGCTGACGCTGATCAAACTCGCCTCGCCGGAGATACATCCGGCGCTCAAGCCACTGCTCGACAAGGTTGCTTAAGCCGCGCCGTTTTCTGCGACCGTTTTGCAGAGGACGATATTGGAGTGTCTTCAGGCCAATCGCCAAGTTCGGCCACGCGCTCGAAACCGGCTTCCTCAGGCAAGCTCGGTTCGGTCGGAGTCAGATCGTGCTCGGTCAGAATGCGAGGCCATCAAATCCCGCCATACCAGTCATAGCCATTGTCTTCCCAATAGCCGCCGCGGCCGCCGCCAATATTGGCAAAACTGTCGACGAGCTCGATCTTGTAGAGATACTTCGGCATCTTGTAGCCGAGCTGTCGTTCGACGCGCACGCGCAGCGGCGCGCCGTTTTCGACCGGCAGCGGCTTGCCGTTGAGGCCGTAGGCCAGGATCGTCTGCGGGTGGCGGGCATCGATCAGGTCGATGGTGCCGTAATATTTGATTTCCCCGGAGAGGCTGCGATCGATCGTATCGAGGCAGTGGAACATGACATAGCGGGCCTGCGGCTTGACCACAGCCTGGTCGAGCACCAGCGACAGCGGGGTGCCGGTCCATTTGGCGATGCAGCTCCAGCCTTCGACACAGTCGTGGCGGGTGATCTGCGTGCGGCTCGGCATGTTCTCCAACTGCTCGCGGCTGAGCGACAGCGGCTTTTCGACCAGGCCCGTTACCTCCAGCCGCCAGTCGGCGAAATTGTTGGCGAGCAGGCCCTTGTAGGTGTCATCGTCGGGCGCGGTGACGCCGTTCGGCCGCTGCGGCTGGCGGATGTCGGCCTCGGTGAATTCCGGCGCCAGAGCATCGCGGCCGGCAAGCCAGCGTTGCGCGCGGTAGGTCAGGCCATTGGCGTTTTCGAGGAAACTGCGCAGGCCATCGCCCATGCCGAGCTGGCTGTCGAAGGCATCGCAGCCCGACAACATGATGCCGGAAACGCCGAGGCCGGCACCCGTCAGGAACTTTCGGCGGCTGATCGGGAATTTGGCCATCTCACGCACTCCTCTCGCTGTCGCCATGCGTTGGCGGATCCGTGCGGTACCAGCCGGTGATGATCGAGCGCAGTTCGTTGATCGGGCCGGCAGCGAGGATCATCATCATATGGACGATGAAAAAGCCGACCAGCAGCACCATCACCGTGAAATGGATGGTGCGCGCCGTCTGCCGGCCGCCGAGCACTTCGTTTAACCAGGGCAGCACCGAGTTCATGCTCGGTGACATGGCGAGGCCGGTGATGATCATGAGTGGCAACAGCACGAACAGCACGCCGCCATAGGCTATTTTCTGCAGCGTGTTGTATTCGCGTGTGTGGTGGAACCTGAGCTTGGCGTGCTCGATGATGTCCTGCGGCAGCCGCTTGAGATCGTCAAGGCGCGGCGCCAGATCGCGGCGCAGATGGCCGTTGACAAGGCTGGCGACCAGCCAGACGACCAGGGTGGTGGTCAGTATCCAGGCGAAGAAGAAATGCACGACGCGGGCGGTGCCGAGATCGTAATAGGACGGGATCGTCGCCCAGGAGGGGAAGGCGCGCGAGGTTTGCTGACCGGCCGGGCCCGACCAGCCGAGCACGCCGGTGGTGTCGAAGCGATGGCCGAAGATTTCGGTATAGCCGCGCGGGCCGGTGGCGGTGTTTTCGGCGCCGATGGCAAAGACGGTGTTGTTGTACTCGAAGCCGGATTGCTTGCCGATGTAGAGCTGCGGCCGGGCATTGAAGATCTGCAGGCCGGACAAAAGCATGAAGAACAGCGAGATCGCCCACAGCCAGTGCGTCAGGCGGGTCCAGCGCGATTGCCGGTAGATCAGCGTCGCATCCTTCGTTGAGGCGGCATCGACGCCTGCGCCGGGCTGACTCACGGTAATGGTTTCCATCTTTTCCTCGCCTCCGGCTGCGCGATCCTGGGATGGCCGCGCTCGTCCTTGTCCTCCCAATACGTCGCTATCGAAAGCGATGTTTCATGCGGTCACGTTTTTATTACGGGCACGGGTTTATCGCGGGCACGGATACTCAATTGCCGAGGCTCACCGCGAGATTGACGACGGCGGCGACGATGACGGCGTTGAAGAAGAACGACAGGATCGAATGGACAAGCACCACGCGGCGCATATGCGAGGTCGTGATCGCGGTGTCGGCGGTCTGCGCGGTCATGCCGATCACCGTCGCGAAATAGAGAAAGTCCCAACCGTCCGGCCGTTTGCTGCCGGGAAAATCGAGGCCGCCGACCGGTATCTTCTTCTTGGTTTCGGCATCGATCGCGTCGCCGTCCATCCAGTAGACATGCGCATAGTGGAGGGCGGCCATGGCATGGATGGTGAACCAGCCAAGCGGGATCGACAGCATGGCGAAGCCGAGTTCGATGGGGTCGCGATCCTTGTGATTGATCAAAAGGAACAGCAGGACAATGGCCATGGCGACGATGCCGAGCGTGATGGCAAAGATGCCCAGCACTGGGAGGTCCAGTTCGCGCGCGTTCTTGCTGAGATAGCGGCCGGACAGCAGCGGCATCTTGGCGATGACGAGCGCGATGAAGACGACGAAGAAGGAATCGGCGGCAATCGAGATCGAATAGGCAAGCCGCGTGGAGACGGGGAGCGATCCAATCAAAGGCAATACCGCGGCAAATACGACCAGACCGACGGCTAGCGACACAAAGAACTGCTTGTGCCGCTGCAAGGGGTTATTCGGCGATGTGTCGGCCATAGCCCGACCTCGGATGATGCTTCACGTCTGGTCGGGTGTGACGGATTTCAGAGCCCGCCGCAAGATACGGTCGAGCTCACCCAGGAAACGCGAGCGATCCTGTGGCGCAAAGCTGGCATTGTAGCCCTTGCTCTCGCCGGTTTCGCGCAGATGCTGCTTCAAATCGCGCATTGCAACCGCCATGCCGATGGTCTCCGGCGTGAACGGCCGGCCGGTTGGCCCAAGCACATGCGCGCCGAGCCCCACGGTGCGAGCGGCAAGCGGGATGTCGGCGGTGATCACGATGTCGTTGGGTTTTGCGTTCTCGACGATCCAATCGTCAGCGGCATCGGCGCTTTTAGAGACGACGACGTTGCGAATCATCGGATCGCGCGACGGACGCAGCCCGCCATTGGAGACGTAGGTGACGACCACGCCATGGCGCTCGGCGACCTTCTCGACCTCGGCTTTCACCGGGCAGGCGTCGGCGTCGACGTAGATGGCGGGTGCGGGCATTATCTCTCCAAAACGGACATGGGGCCGGCATGTTACCCGGCCCCATGCCAGAAATCTCGTACCGTCAGGCCGGCAGCGCGCCCGACTTCTTCGCCGTCCAGGTGGCTATGTAATCCATCAGGCCGGGGTTGAGACAGTCATAGGGTTCGAGGCCGATCGATTTCAACTGGCCGCGAATGCCGTCCATGCGCTTGGGGTCGACACCGGATTCGATGATCGACGAGACGAAAGCGGTGAAGCCCGGCGGTGACCAGCCGTCTTCCTCGAAGCGCTCGGGATGGATGAAGGACAGACCCTTGAACGGATGATCGCGCTCGACCGGGCCGTGCATGTGGACGCCGCAACCGGTGCAGGCATGGCGCTGGATCAATGCTGCCGGATCGACCACCTTCAGCTTGTCGCCATTCTCGGTGACGGTGACGTCGCCAGTGCCGGCGACCGCCACGACCGAGAACACCGCGCCGTCCGGTTTCCAGCATTTGGTGCAGCCGCAGGCATGGTTGTGGGCGATCTGGCCCTTGACCGTCACCTTCACCGGCTTGCTGGTGCAGGCACAGACCAGCGTGCCGCCGGCAAAGCTTGCGCTTTCCTTCGGCAGGCCATTGTCGATTTTCGGATGCAGTTTCTCAGGCATTATCTTCCTCCCTTGTTGAACCCATGCAACTACAGTCGCTGGCCCTTCGGTCGGCGGCTTCTTCTCCTCAATAAACGACGACGCTCCTGATCGACTTGCCCTCATGCATGAGGTCGAAGCCCTTGTTGATGTCTTCCAGCTTCAGCAAATGGGTGATCATCGGGTCGATCTGGATCTTGCCGTCCATGTACCAGTCGACGATTTTTGGCACGTCGGTGCGGCCGCGTGCGCCGCCAAAGGCGGTGCCCATCCAGGTGCGGCCGGTGACCAGCTGGAATGGCCTGGTCGAAATCTCCTGGCCGGCGCCGGCCACGCCGATGACGACCGACTTGCCCCAGCCGCGATGCGAGGCTTCCAGCGCCTGGCGCATCACCTTGGTGTTGCCGGTGCAGTCGAATGTGTAGTCGGCGCCGCCGATCTGGTCGGCGCCGCGCTTGGTCAAGTTGACGAGGTGAGGAACGATGTCGCCGTCGATCTCCTTCGGATTGACGAAATGCGTCATGCCGAAGCGCTCGCCCCATGCCTTCTTGTCGTTGTTGAGGTCGACACCGATGATCATGTCAGCGCCGGCGAGCTTCAGGCCCTGGATGACGTTGAGGCCGATGCCACCGAGACCAAAGACGACAGCAGTCGCGCCTTGCTCGACCTTGGCGGTGTTGATGACCGCGCCGATGCCGGTGGTGACGCCGCAACCAATGTAGCAGATTTTGTCGAAGGGCGCCTCGGGGTTGACCTTGGCCACCGCGATCTCGGGCAAAACGGTGAAATTGGAGAAGGTCGAGCAGCCCATATAGTGGAAGATCTTGTCCTTGCCGATCGAGAAGCGCGAGGAGCCATCGGGCATCAAGCCTTGGCCCTGCGTGGCGCGGATGGCGGTGCACAAATTGGTCTTGCGCGACAGGCAGGATGGGCACTGCCGGCATTCCGGCGTGTAGAGCGGGATGACGTGGTCGCCCTTCTTGACCGAGGTGACGCCCTTGCCGACATCGACGACAACGCCAGCGCCTTCATGGCCGAGGATTGCCGGAAACAGGCCTTCGGGATCGGCGCCCGACAGGGTGAACTCGTCGGTGTGGCAGATGCCGGTCGCCTTGATCTCGACCAGCACCTCGCCTTCGCGCGGTCCGTCGAGGTCGACCTCCATGATTACCAACGGCTTTCCGGCGGCGACAGCGACAGCGGCGCGGGTTTTCATCAGGCAATTCCTCCCAAGGCGATTGGTCTTCAGGCTTTCAGGGTTTTTATACTGTTTCAACCCGATTTGGCGACCAAATATGGCGCAAATCTTGGCCCAGTCGTCGGCGAGCCCAACCTTCGCCCCTCGGCACGGGCCTGGCGGGCCGGGAGTGTCTTGATGGGTGCGCTGCCGGCGGTGCTTGAGCCCGGCTGCCGAAGCCCATAAGAAGGACGAAAGACCGAGGAAACGCCTTCGATGTTCACGAAAATCCTGATCGCCAATCGCGGCGAGATTGCTTGCCGCGTCATCAAGACGGCGCGCAGGATGGGGATTGCCACCGTAGCGGTCTATTCCGACGCCGATCGCGACGCCGTGCACGTCGAAATGGCCGACGAAGCCGTGCATATCGGGCCATCGCCTGCCGCGCAAAGCTATCTTCTGCCTGAAAAGATCATCGCTGCCTGCAAGGAGACGGGCGCGCAGGCCGTGCATCCCGGCTACGGTTTTCTGTCGGAGCGGGCCGCCTTCTGCGAAGCGCTTGAGGCTGAGGGCATTGTCTTCATCGGTCCGAAACCCAAGGCTATCAAGGCGATGGGCGACAAGATCGAATCGAAGAAGTTCGCCAAGGCCGCTGAGGTGTCGACGGTTCCCGGCTGGCTTGGTGTCATCGAAAATGCCGACCATGCCGAAAAGATCGCCGGCGAGATCGGTTATCCCGTGATGATCAAGGCCTCGGCCGGCGGCGGCGGTAAGGGCATGCGCATTGCCTGGAGCCAGTCGGAAGTGCGCGACGGCTTCGACCGGGCGCGCTCGGAGGCGAAAAGCTCGTTCGGCGACGACCGAATCTTCATCGAAAAGTTCGTCGTCGATCCGCGTCATATCGAAATCCAGGTGCTGGCCGACGCGCATGGCACCGCCCTCTATCTCGGCGAGCGCGAATGCTCGATCCAGCGCCGGAACCAGAAGGTTGCGGAAGAGGCGCCGTCGCCATTCCTCGATGCCAGGACGCGCAAGGCCATGGGCGAGCAGGCCGTGGCGCTGGCCAAGGCGGTCGACTACCAGAGCGCCGGCACCGTCGAGTTCATCGTCGATGCTGAAAAGAACTTCTATTTCCTTGAAATGAATACACGATTGCAGGTCGAGCATCCGGTGACGGAGCTTGTTACCGGCATCGACCTGGTCGAGCAGATGATCCGTGTCGCCGCCGGCGAGAAGCTGGCGATCGAGCAGAGCGACGTCAAGCTGAACGGCTGGGCGGTGGAAAGCCGGCTCTATGCCGAGGATCCCTATCGCAATTTCCTGCCCTCGATCGGCCGGTTGACGCGCTACCGGCCGCCGGAGGAGGGCACGTTCGGCGATGTCTTCATCCGCAACGACACCGGCGTCACCGAAGGCTCCGAGATTTCGATGTTCTATGATCCGATGGTGGCAAAACTCTGCACCTGGGCGCCCACGCGTATCGAGGCCATCGATGCCATGTCGGAAGCGCTGGACAGTTTCGTCGTCGACGGCATCGAGCACAACATCCCGTTCCTGGCGGCGCTGATGCAGCATCCGCGCTGGCGCGAGGGGCGGATATCGACGGGCTTCATCGCCGAGGAATATCCTGACGGCTTCGCGCCGATCGTGCCCAATGGCGATGAAAAGGCAGTGCTGGCGGCGATCGCCACCGCGGTCGAGCTTCTGCGCCGCGATCGGCTTGACCGGCTGGGCGGGCGGCTGGCGCCGCATTCGGGCGCACTCAAGCGCGATTGGGTGGTGAAGCTCGGCGACGACTATCTCCAGGCTTCGATCATCGAGGGCATGATCTCCATTCCGATGGAAATCGATCTGTCGGTCGATGGCGGCAAAGCGCTGACCGTGGCGTCCGACTGGCGGCCGGGCGACCTCATCTGGCGCGGCACTGTCGGTGCCCGCAAGGTCACGGCGCAGATCAGGCCGGCGCCGAACGGCCTGCGCATTGCCTGGAAAGGCATGTCGGTGACGGCGCGCGCCATGCTGCCGCGCACGGCGGAGCTGGAAAGGCTGATGCCGGAGAAGGTGGCGCCGGACACGTCCAAGATGCTGCTTTGCCCAATGCCGGGCCTGGTCGTGTCGATCGCGGTTGCCGAGGGGCAGGAGGTCAAGGCGGGCGAGACGCTGGCCGTGGTCGAGGCGATGAAGATGGAAAACGTGCTGCGCGCCGACCGCGATCTTGTCGTGTCGAAGCTCAACGCCAAGCCGGGTGACAGCCTGGCTGTCGATGCGGTGATCATGGAGTTCGCCTAGAGATTGTTTGGAAATTCTACTCCGGCGGCCATCTGAAGGTGGTTTCTGCGCTTCCCGTGCTCACGGACCAATGGCCGCTGCGCTCCGGTTCTCGAAACCACCATCATATGACTCGCCAGAGCGAATTTCGAACAATCTCTGAGCCGTGCGGCTGGGTACGGAAGCCTGTGGTCGGTGGTCATTTGTGCTGGACTGGCATCGCCCGGTCCGGGACAATACATCTCCATCGACTCAAAGCCCTTCGAGCAATTTGAAACATCATGGCGGATGACAAACTTCCACGCGATCCCCTGAGGCGCGAAGCAGCGCTCGCTGCTGCGCGCCCGGAGGCGCCGGCGCGGCCGTTCATCCATCTGCGCGTGCATTCGGCGTATTCGCTGCTCGAGGGCGCCTTGCAGGTCGCCGCCGTTGTCGGTCATGCAGTCAAGGACGAGTGCCCGGCAATCGCAGTCACCGACACAAACAATCTGTTCGGCGCGCTGGAATTTGCCCAGAAAGCGGTGAAAGAGGGCATCCAGCCGATCATCGGCTGCCAGATCGATCTCGCCTTTTCAGGCGAGACCAGTGACGCACAGCGCGACCGCCGCCGCCACGGGCCGGAGATGAACGCCGTGGTGCTGCTCGCCGCCACCGAGGTTGGCTATAGCAACCTGGTCAGGCTGGTCAGCCAGGTCTATCTGGAGACGCCGCCGGGCGAGCCCGTGCATCTGACGTCAGCAATGCTGGAAGGCCATAGCGATGGCCTGATCTGCCTCAGCGGCGGGCCGCGCGGCCCGATCGGCCGGGCGCTGAAGGAGGATCGCCGAGATCTTGCCGAGACGCGGCTTTTGGCACTCAAGGCGCTGTTCGGCGACCGGCTCTATGTCGAATTGGACCGTGTTTCCGGTTATGACCGCGCTATCGAGAAATCATCGGTCGACCTTGCCTATATCCATGATCTGCCGCTGGTCGCCACCAATGAGGCGTTCTTCGCCGCCCGCGACGACTATGAAGCGCATGACGCGCTGATCGCCATTGCCGAAGGGTCCGTCGTTGCCGCCGACAACCGCCGCCGCCTGACATCGGACAATTTCCTGCGCAGCCAGGCCGATATGGCGCGGCTGTTCGCCGACCTGCCGGAAGCGATCGACAACACCGTCGAGATCGCGCTGCGCTGTTCCTATTATCCCAAGACCCGCAATCCGATCCTGCCACGCTTTACCGGCGGCGATGTCGCCGACAATGAGGTGGCGCTGAAAGCGGAGGCCGATGAACTGCGCCGGCAGGCCCATGAAGGTCTCGACGCCCGGCTGGCGGCGCATGGACCCACCGCCGGCTACACGGTCGAACAATACCGCGAGCGGCTCGATTTCGAGCTCTCCATCATCGAGAAGATGAAATTTCCCGGTTACTTCCTGATCGTGGCCGACTTCATCAAATGGGCGAAGGCGCAAGGCATTCCGGTCGGGCCGGGCCGTGGTTCGGGCGCCGGATCGCTGGTCGCTTATTCCACCACCATCACCGATATCGATCCGCTGCGCTTCTCGCTGCTGTTCGAGCGCTTCCTCAATCCGGACCGCGTGTCGATGCCCGACTTCGACATCGACTTCTGCCAGGATCGGCGCGAAGAGGTCATCCGCTACGTCCAGCAGAAATATGGCCGCGACCAGGTTGGGCAGATCATCACCTTCGGTACGCTGCAGGCGCGCGCGGTGCTGCGCGACGTCGGCCGCGTGCTGCAAATGCCTTACGGCCAAGTCGACAAGCTCTCCAAAATGGTGCCGCAGAACCCCGCCAATCCGGTCAAGCTGGCGGATGCCATCGCCAACGAGCCGCGCTTTGCCGAGGAGGCCGAGAAGGAGCCAATCGTGCAGACGCTGCTCGATATGGCGCAAAAGCTGGAAGGGCTCTACCGCCACGCTTCGACGCACGCCGCCGGCATCGTCATCGGCGACCGGCCCTTGTCGGAACTGGTGCCGATGTACCGCGATCCGCGCTCCGACATGCCGGTCACCCAGTTTAACATGAAATATGTCGAGCAGGCCGGGCTGGTGAAGTTCGACTTCCTCGGCCTGAAGACGCTGACGGTGCTGGAGACGGCGGTGAAGCTGATCCGCCGGCGCGGCATCGAGATCGACCTGGCGACGATCCCGCTCGACGATCCTGAAACCTACGCCATGCTGTCGCGCGGCGAAGTGGTCGGTGTGTTCCAGGTGGAAAGTGCCGGCATGCGCAAGGCGCTGATCGGCATGCGGCCCGACTGCATCGAGGACATCATCGCGCTGGTGGCGCTCTACCGTCCCGGCCCGATGGAGAACATCCCGACCTACAACGCCAGAAAGCATGGCGAGGAGGAGATGGCATCGATCCATCCCAAGATCGACCATCTGGTGAAGGAGACGCAAGGCGTCATCGTCTACCAGGAACAGGTGATGCAGATCGCGCAGGAACTGTCGGGCTATTCGCTCGGCGAAGCCGATCTGCTGCGCCGCGCGATGGGCAAGAAGATCCGCGCCGAAATGGACAAGCAGCGCGAGCGCTTCGTCACCGGCGCGGTCGAACGCGGCGTCGGCAAGCCGCAGGCCGACTTCATCTTCGACCTTCTGGCCAAGTTCGCCGACTACGGCTTCAACAAATCGCACGCGGCCGCCTACGCCGTCGTGTCCTACCAGACCGCTTATCTCAAGGCGCATTACCCCGTCGAGTTCCTGGCGGCGTCGATGACGCTCGACATGGGCAACACCGACAAGCTCGCCGATTTCCGCCAGGATGCGCTGCGTCTCGGCATCGAGGTGGTGGCGCCGTCGGTGATGACCAGCTTCCGCAATTTCGAGGTCGGCGAGAACCGCATCTATTATTCGCTGGCGGCACTCAAGGGCGTTGGCGACGCGGCGGTCGAGCACATCGTCGCCATGCGCGGCGAAAAGCCGTTCAAGAATCTCGCCGATTTCTGTGAAAGGGTCGATCCCAAGATCGTCGGCAAGCGCGTCTTCGAAAGCCTGATCATGGCCGGCGCGCTCGACTGCTTCGGCCACGACCGCGCCCAGATGATGGCCGGTGTCGAACGGATGATGGGGCTGGCTTCGCTGGCGCAGCAGAATGCCATTTCGGGCCAGCACGACATTTTCGGCGCGTCGCTCGGCGCGCAGCAGCAGGCGCTCAATTTACCGGTAACCGACCCCTGGCTTGCCGCCGACCGGCTGCACCGCGAATTCCAGGTCGTCGGCTTCTATCTCTCGGCGCATCCGCTCGACGAGTACAAGGCGGCCCTGCAGAAGATGCGGGTGCAGAACTGGGGAGAGTTCTCGGCCGCGGTCAAGCGTGGCGCCGCCGCCGGCCGGCTGGCCGGCACGGTCACCACCAAGCAGGAACGCAAGACCCGCACCGGCAACAAGATGGGCGTCATCGCCTTTTCCGACACTTCTGGCCAGTATGAAGCCGTGCTGTTTTCGGAAGGGTTGGCGCAGTATCGCGATCTGCTCGAGCCTGGACGTTCGGTGGTGATCACCGTTTCGGCCGAGGATAGGCCCGAAGGGGTCAATCTGCGCATCCAGACGGTGCAGTCGCTGGAGGATGAGGCCAGCCGCATCCAGAAGGCGCTGCGCATCTTCGTGCGCGATGCGGCTCCGATCGGCATGCTGGCCGGCCAGCTTGCGGTGAAGGGCGAGGGCCAGGTCAGCTTCGTGCTGATCAAGGAGGCCGGGCAAGGTGAGATCGAGATCGAATTGCCCAATCGCTACCGCATCTCGCCGCAGATCGCGTCGGCCATGCGCGCGGTGCCGGGTGTGGTCGAAGTCGAGCTCGTCTAGGCTGCGCTGATATACACGGCAATCGCATCGACGTCGGCCAGTGCATCACGGCCTAAAGATGCTCTGGGCCTGACATTGCAGCCGATAGGGCCAGCGTGCGGGGCGTGGTTGACCTGACCTTCCTTTGAACCACATGCGTTGAGCAGAAACTTCACAGGAACGCACAATCATGCCCAGCCGCGAACGCGTCGAAGCCTTCCTCAAGGAGGTGGTCGAAGGCAGCCACGTCAAAGCGATCGCCGACTTCTACCATGACGATGCCACCATGCAGGAAAATCTCGGCGTCCCGCGGCGCGGCAAGGAAACACTGATGGCGCATGAGCAGGCAGCACTCGACCGGATCGAGAAGATGCACACCCATCCTGTCCAGACATTCCTGGTCGATGGCGACAATGTCGCCATCCGCTGGACCTTCGACCGTGTCGACAAGGCCGGCACCGTGCGCCGGCTGGAAGAGGTGGCCCTGCAGCGCTGGCGTGGTGACCGGATTGCGGAGGAGCGGTTCGTCTACGACACCGCCTCGGCCTGGCGCCTCGTCGGGCCGGACGGCAAGGTGGTGGAGGGGTGACGATCACCGGGTCAGATCATGATGAGATTTGGTTGAAATCTCATCATGATCTAACCCTTTGTTGGAGCATGATCTTTTCCAAAAACCGGCACCCACTTTTTGGGATCATGCTCTAGACGGCCCCGGCTGGGACAGTTACGCACTTGGTGATGAAAGCAGCCGAGAAGGACGGATTGCAGCAAAGCTCAGCGATGGCGCGGCTGCGTGACCGGCTGCGCAAGCTCTATCACGGACGCACGCCGGCGGCGTTCCGGTTTCAGCTGGTGGCGGTCATCATCGACCTCGCCATCATCGCCTTCTTCGTTGCCACGCCGGTGCTCCAGGACAAGCCGTCATTCCTGTGGCTCGACTATACCGTCGCCGCATTGGTCGCCGCCGACCTGATTGCCCGGCTGTTAGCCTCCAACGACATGCTGCGGCTGATGAAACAGCCGACATCCTGGGTCGATGTCTTCATCCTTTTGACGCTGCTGATGCCGACGGCGCTGGCAAATCTGGCGTTCCTGCGCATCCTGCGGCTGTGGTCGCTGTCGCGCAGCGGTTCGCTGTGGCAGCATTTCGAAATGCGTGGCTTAAGGCCCTGGCGCGAGGCGAGCCACGCGGTCATCAACCTGTTGACGTTCCTGTTCGTCATCACCGGCTTCGTCTACACCTTCTTCTTCCGCACCGGCGCCGGCCTCGAAAACTACATTGATGCGCTGTATTTCACCGTTGCCACGGTGACGACGACCGGTTTCGGCGACATCGTGCTGCCGGGGATCGCCGGCAAGCTGACCGCGATCGCCACCATGATCATCGGCATCTCGCTGTTCGTCAGACTGGCGACGGCGATTTTTCGACCCGCCAAGGTGTTCTTTCCCTGTCCGCAGTGCGGACTGCAACGGCACGAGCCGGACGCCGTGCACTGCAAGGCCTGCGGGCATCTTCTCAACATACCAGATGAGGGGAATTGACCGACCGCTACGAGGCCGCGACCTCGGCCGGCTTTGGCGCCTTGCGCTGCAGGTTGAGCAGGTTGCCCATCAGGATCAGCAGGGCGCCGCCGGCTGTAAAGATGTCGATCTGTTCGCTGTAGAGCAGCCAGCCGATCAGCGCCGACAGTGGCACGCGCAGGAAATCCATCGGTGAAATCACCGTAGCGTCGGCATAGGTGAGGGCACGCGCCATGCAGAAATGCGACGACATGCCGGTGAAGGCAATCAGCAGAATCCATGGCCAGAGTTCGAGCGGTGGGTTGCGCCATTCATAAAGCGCCGGGATCAGGCCGACCACCGACTGGATGATCAGCATCCAGAAGATGATGCGCACGACGCTGTCCGTGCGGGTCAGCGACTTGACCAACACCACCGATACGCCAAAGCACACGGCCGCGCCGAGAACGACGAGGTGACCCGGATCCATGGAGCCGACGCCGGGGCGAACGATGACCACCACGCCGATCAGGCCAAGCACGACCGCCGCAATTTTCGGGCGGGAGAGCCTTTCGCCAAGAAACGCCACCGCCAGGATCGCGGTCCAGATCGGCGTGGTGAATTCGACCGATATGAGCACCGCAAGCGGGATCAGCGTCAGCGCATAGAGCCATGCGGCCTGGCCCGTATAGTGGATGACATTGCGAGCGATATGGGCCAACGGGCGCTGCGTGCGCATTGCAGCGAATCCGCCGCTCATCATCACCAGCGGCAACAGGATGAAGAAGCCGATCACCGAGCGCAGTTCCAGCACCTGGAAGACGTTGAGCTCGGCGGTGGTTGCGCGGCCGGCGACTGACATCGCCAGAAACGAGGCGATCGACAGCGCCATCCAGAACGCGGCTTTGGGGATCGATGGGGAAGGTGCCATAGGCGCTATGTCGCAAGCCGGGACTTCTATCGCAACCGTTAGGCGACGCATTCGACTGGGCCAGACCGTTGCGAAAACAGCCATGCTGGAAGTGGAACCTGACGAAACGGCAGGCGTTGGTTCCCGGTATTGGCCAATTGCTGGACGCATCGTTTCTTCAACATCAACGGGGAAGAGATTCCGATGAAATCATTCGCGCGGTTTCTGCTAGCCGGCTGCCTGCTAACTGCAAGCGCCGCGGCCCATGCCGACGAGGCGAATTTTCTCAGCTCCTTGCAAGGGAATTTCTCCGGCAAGGGGACAGTCAAGGTCACCACCGACGCACCGACGGTGAATGTGTCCTGCACCTTCAATTCCGACGCGACCTCGAGCTCATTGTCGCTTGACGGCAATTGCCGTGGTCTTGTCGTGGTGACGCGCGCCATCAGCGCCAATCTGAAGGCCCGCGGGGCGAAGTATACAGGCGTCTATGTCGGGTCGCGCACCGGGCCGGCACAGCTCGCCGGCAGCCGTTCCGGCAACGCGATCAGTCTCGGCATTCGCTGGGCGGCGGAGGTCAATGGCGATCGCAAGGCGCGGTTGACGGTCGAGAAAACCAGCGGCGACGGAATGCGGTTGACCGTTACCGACGTCGATCCGAAAACCGGCAAGAACGTGGTGACGAGCCGCATCGATCTCAAGCGTATCTAAGCCGTCTCACTCCTCGATCGGCTCCGGCGGGTTGGCGTTGCGTCCTTTACCGAAGGTGTAGCCGGTTTCCACCGCCTTCTTGCCGAACTTGTCGCGCAGCGTATCGATGGCGCTTTCGGCCATGGCGCGCTTGCGCGAGCCGACGTCGACGAGATCGGGCGGATCGGCCTTCTCGTCATCCGAGAGATCGCTGACACCGATGCCAAGCAGCCGGTACTTTGTCCCGTCCGCCTCCTTGCGCAACAGCTCGAGCCCGGTCTGGAAAATGCGGTCGGCCAGCCGGGTCGGGTCGCCGAGCTGGCGGTTGCGGGTACGCAGCTTGAAATCCTGCGTCTTCAGCTTCAGCACCACGGTGCGCCCGGCAATGCCTGACTTCTTCAGCCGCGCCGAGACCTTTTCCGACAATCCCCTCAGCACTGGAACCAGTTCGCCCATTTCAGCTATGTCGGTGTCGAAAGTGGTTTCGGCCGACACACTTTTCGCATCCTGGTCGGGATCGACACGGCGGTCGTCCTGGCCGCGCGAGAGATGGTAGAGCCGGGTGCCCATCACGCCATAGCGGCGCATAAGATCGGCGCGCTCCATGCGCTGCAACTGGGCGATGCTGCGGATGCCGTCGCGTTCGAGCGTTGCGGCAAAAGCCTTGCCGACGCCCCAGATCAGCGTCACCGGCTGTTCGGCCAGGAAACCCAGCGCCTCGGCTTCGCCGATCACCGAAAAGCCGCGCGGCTTGCGGAAATCGGAGGCAACCTTGGCCAGGAACTTGCAGTAGGAAAGGCCGGCCGAAACGGTGATGCCGATTTCCTTTTCGACGGTCTGCGCAAAGCGCGCCAGCACCACCGCCGGCGGCATGCCGTGCAGGCGCTCGGTGCCGGCAAGGTCGAGAAACGCCTCATCGATGGAGAGCGGTTCGACCAGCGGCGTGAGCGCCTGCATCAAGGCGCGGACATCGCGGCCGACGCGGACGTATTTCTCCATATTGGGCGGGATGACGACCGCTTCCGGACAGGCTTCGAGCGCCTTGAACATCGGCATTGCCGAGCGCACCCCCTGGATGCGGGCGATGTAGCAGGCGGTGGAAACGACGCCGCGCTTGCCGCCGCCGATGATCAGCGGCTTGTCCTTCAGCGCCGGATTGTCGCGCTTTTCGATCGCCGCATAGAAGGCGTCGCAATCGATATGCGCCAGATGCAGCTGGTAGAGCTCGGGATGGCGGGTGAGTCGAGGGCTGCCGCAACGCTCACAGCGCCTGGTATCGCTGCGCTGAAAGGTCAGGCAGTCGCGGCAAAAACCGTGCTCGGGATTGTTGACAGGGGCCGCCATCGCTGCGAACATAAAGAGAACAGATGCAATGGTACGTCAGGACGGAAGCCGCCACAAGCGGTTAGCCGGGAGAGAACTCATGAGCACCACCATAGCGCCGCTGGCGCCTGACCTATGGGCGGATTTCGAGGATCTTTTCGGCAAGCAGGGCGCCTGTTACGGCTGCTGGTGCACGCATTTCCGGATGGCGCCGGCGGTCCGACGGGCCAGCGACAAGCAGCGCAACAAGGATCATATCAAGGCGCGTATCGAGGCCGGGCCGCCGCCGGGGCTTTTGGCCTTCGAGGACGGCCAGGCGGTCGGCTGGATGCAGATCGGTCCACGCGCCGACGTGCCCGAATGGAACAATCGGGGCCGGGGCTCGGCGCCGGTCGATCCAACCGACGCCGTAGATCCCGGCGTCTGGGCCATCTCCTGCTTCTTCATCCGCGCCAGCGCGCGCGGCCGGGGCGTCAGCCACCGCCTGGTCGAGGGCGGCATCGCTTTTGCCCGCCAGAACAAGGCGCGGCTGGTCGAGGCGTGTCCGATCGACGTGTCGCGCGATTCGCGTTCGATCGGGCTGTTCGTCGGCTCGTCGCGTGTGTTTGAAAAGGCCGGCTTCGAGCGGCTTGTCGAACGCAAGGCCGGACGGCCGCTGATGCGGCTGGTGTTGTAGTCAATTACCCGTCGGCGTTTGTTGATGTCCTGTGGAAGCTGTAGGTTGGTGTCATAGCAGACGAACGAAGCGTTCCTTTTTGGTCAAATGGAGAATTTTGTGAACCGTGTCTTGCCGCTTGCTTTCCTTCTCGCCCTCAGCGCTCCTGCCTTTGGCCAGGCTGTCGATGCCCAAGGTGCCAAGCAACTTTCCGATGAGCTCTCTCGCTATGTCGGCAAACAGGCGCTCAATGAAGGCATTTTGAAGATCTCAGCCGAGGAGGGTGCCTACAAGATCACCTTCGATGTGAAGGCGCTTGTGGCGAAGATGCCGAAGCAGGATCTGAAGCGGTTCGATTTCCCGCCCGTCACGCTGCGGGTCAAACCGCGCAGCGACGGAGGCTGGGATGTCGCCTCGGATTTCTCTACGACTGGGTCCATCGAGGTAAATGGCCCAAATGGCCTGAACACCGGGCAAATCGTTGTCAAGGATGGCAAGTTCACGGGCGTCTATGACCCGGAACTGGCGGCATTTACCAGCGGCACCAGTTCGATTGCGGGCATGACGATGACGTCGCGCCAAGTCAGTCAATTGACCGATTTGAGCGTGGGGCTGGGCTCTTCCAAAATTGACGCCAGGAAGTCGGCCAACGGCGGCGTCGATCTTAATTTCACACAGGCGATGGCGGACTTCGTCGAAACGGTCAAAATCGATGACCGGTCAATCGCAGCGCTCCGGGCACCGGAGCTCGCTGTGAACGTGACCGCTAAGGCCATTCAGACCAAGCCGCTTCTGGATCTTTTGGCGTTCGCCGTCGCCCATGAGGACGAGGCCCGGCTGAAGGCCGATCAAGCAGAGTTCAAAACGCTTCTGCTCGGTGCGCTGCCGCTATGGGAACGGATCGATGGGACCTACGCATTCAAAAACCTTGCCATTGAAACATATGCCGGCAATTTCGGCGCGGCGCAGCTGAACACCGTTGTCGGCATGGACGGCATCAGCAAGGACGGCAAGATCAGCTACGCATTCAAGGTTTCCGGCCTGACAATACCGCAGCAGATGCTGCCCAGTTGGACCGTTGCGTTGCTGCCGACGGATCTCGACCTGAATTTCGGCGGCGCCAACATCGATCTCGACAGTATGGCCAGGAAAACCATCGACACCCTCGATTTCAGCAAGGATCCACCGCTGCCGCCAGATTTCGGCGACGAGATTTCCGCCAATTTCCTGGCCAAGATACCAAAATTCGTTCTCGGGCACAGCACGGTGAAGAACGGCGACATCGAGGTCGCCATGGAGGGCGAAATGACGTTCCCCGGCAAGAAGCCGGATGCGAGCGTGACCGTCAACGTAACCGGCTACGACAAGATCGTTGAAACCTTGCAGGCGGCGGCTAAATCTGACCCGGAGGCCTCGCAGGCTTTCACAGGGGCGCTTGCGATTAAGGGATTCGCCAAGACGCTGCCGGACGGCCGTATCGAATGGGTGATCAACGCCAGGCATGATGGGTCGGTGACGGTCAACGGCGCGATGCTGAAGGGGCCTGATCCGGTCGGGGAAGACAACGCCGATCCGGATGCGATCCCTGGGACAGCAACGAAGCCTTGAGCACTGACCTCGGGGGCGGCTAACTCAGAGTCCCAGCGCGCTAGCAATCTTTGGCGCGGCCTCGTGCCAGTCCTCGACGGAGATGATGTCGTCCGGCACCGGCGGCAGGAAGGCGCGCAGCGAATTGTCGGCCATCAGGTGGAAGAGATGGGCGTCGGCAACCGAGTTGCGTGCCGAGATGAGGTTGGCGGGCTGGTCGTCGACAAAGGCTACCGGCCGGCCTCTGCTACCACGCAATTTGGCCACCGCTGGTCCCTTGGCCATTTCGGTGGTCAATAGCGGATAGGGCAGACCGAGCGCATCGAGATGGGCGCGGCGGGCGGCGCGATGCCGGTGCGGCATGGCGGTCAAAAGGACGATCTCGACGCGGTCGCTGAGGCTGGCAAGCGCTTGTTCGGCACCGTCGGTAACGCTCTGCCAGTCGGCCTGCGTATCGAAGAAATCTCCGAGAAGTGCCGTCACCTCCGGCTGTTCGATCAGCCGGCCGCTCGCCGTTTCGGCAATGTTGCCGGTGAGACGGAAGGAGGCCAGGGTCAGGCCGAAGCCGCGCGATTTCAGGAAATGCGGAAACGGCCGGATGAATTCGAGCACGACATCGTCGACATCGAGGATCAGCAGAGGCCGGTCGTCGGCTGCAAGTTCGGCGATCTGGCGTGCCGTCTCGGGATCGTCGCTCATATCGAATGCTCATGGTCGTCGCCGCCAAGAGGCAGCGCCCGCAACGCCTTGCCGATGGCGGCCGGGGGCGTGTCGGTTTCCTCGGCAAAGCGCAGCAAGGTCGGCTCGTGGGCAAGCATGAACTGCAGCACGCCGGCAAGGAATCCCGGTTCGGCCGCGGCGCGGCGGATGGCGGACGCCTCGATGCCGGTGAGGGCCAGGAAGCGCGGCAGGAGTTCGGGGTCGGCGGCGACGAAGCCCAGTGCCTTCACGGCAATGGTTTCCGCTTCCTCGCGCATTGACGCTGCGTTTGCCATCACTACTTTCTCGTTGCGGAAATGAGTCTCTTTTCCGCAGTAATCGCAAGCGTCGCCTGCGGCAAGCCACAGCCCCGATCCAATGTGGTTTTCGAGGTGGAATCCGAATGGCTTTTGCCGCTTCGGGTTTCCGTTTCGTCAATCATATTGCCTTAAGAGTGGGCGAGGGTTTGGTGTGCTTCGACAAGGGCGCATAGCGGCAGGGCTTCGGGCAGAAGCCTGGCCGGGACGGGAAATCGATGCCTAAGAAGGTCATGATCGTCGAGGACAACGAGCTCAATATGAAGCTCTTTCGCGACCTCATCGAAGCCAGCGGTTATGAAACGGTGCGCACGCGCAACGGGCTCGAGGCGCTCGATCTGGCGCGCCAGCACAGGCCCGACCTGATCCTGATGGACATCCAGCTGCCCGAAGTGTCGGGGCTGGAAGTGACGAAATGGCTGAAGGAGGACGACGACCTCCATTCCATTCCGGTCATCGCCGTCACCGCCTTCGCCATGAAGGGCGACGAGGAACGCATTCGCCAGGGCGGTTGCGAGGCCTACATCTCCAAGCCGATCTCGGTGCCGCGTTTCATCGAGACCATCAAATCCTATCTCGGTGATGCCTGATGCCTTCAGCCGGAGCCTTGTGACATGACCGCGCGGATCCTCGTCGTCGACGACATCCCTGCCAATGTCAAACTTCTCGAGGTTCGGCTGCTGGCCGAATATTTCGAGGTGTTGACGGCCTCCAACGGGCCGGACGCGATCGAGACCTGCGAAAACGGCAAGGTCGATGTCGTGCTGCTCGACGTGATGATGCCCGGCATGGACGGGTTCGAGGTCTGCAAGCGGCTGAAAAGCGATCCGGCGACCGCGCATATACCGGTGGTCATGGTGACCGCGCTGGGCCATGTTGCCGACCGGGTGCGCGGCCTCGAGGCAGGCGCCGACGACTTTCTCACCAAGCCGGTCAACGATCTGCAACTGATGACGCGGGTGAAGAGCCTGGTCAGGCTGAAGTCGCTGACCGACGAACTGCGGCTGCGCGCATCGACCACCCGCAACATCGGCATCGAGGCGCTGTTGAGCCGCAGCTTCGCGTCGGAGGACGCCACGCCGAAGGTGCTGTTGATCGACGAGCGCAAATCGTCGGTTGAGCGCATCCAGAACATGCTGCGCGGCAGCGCCGAGCTCGACATTGCCACCGATCCGCATGCCGGCTTCTTCCAGGCCGCCGAGGCGCCCTATGAGTGCGTGCTGATCTCGACCGGTTTTACCGATTTCGATCCGCTGCGGTTGTGTTCGCAATTGCGTTCGCTCGACCGCACCCGCTTCCTGCCGATCATCCTGATTGCTGACGAAGGCGAGGAGGGCCGCATCATCAGAGGCCTCGAACTCGGCATCAACGACTATCTGATGCGGCCGATCGACCAGCAGGAGCTGACGGCGCGGCTGCGTACCCAAGTGCGGCGCAAGCGCTATAACGATCAGCTGCGCGCCAGCGTCGCCCAGACCATCGAGATGGCGGTGACCGACGCATTGACCGGGCTGCACAACCGCCGCTACCTCGACAGTCATCTGCAGACGCTGTTCGACCGCGCCGTGGCGCGGCGGCGGCCTCTGTCGGTGATGATCACCGATCTCGACCGCTTCAAGACCGTCAATGACTCGCATGGCCATGATGGCGGCGACGATGTGCTGCGCGAGTTCGCAAGGCGGCTGCGCAAGAACGTCAGGGGCATCGACCTTGCCTGCCGCTTCGGCGGCGAGGAATTCGTCGTTGTGATGCCGGACACGGACGGCGCGGTGGCGGAGAAGGTTGCCGAGCGGATTCGCGCCGAAATCGCCCAGCTGCCGTTTGCCATCGGCCCTGAAGGCAAGGCGATCGAAGTCACGGTCAGCGTCGGCGTGTCATCGGTTCTGAAGGGCGCGGACACGGTCGCGGCTTTGATGAAACGTGCCGACGTGGCGCTCTACGAAGCCAAAAGTGGCGGCCGCAACCGGGTCGTCGCCAAGGCAGCGTAGGCTAGAACACCGATTATGCAGTCAATCGGACAGGGTTAGGAATTTACCTTAATCCAAGCGATTCGGCAGGCTTGGTTAAGAAACTATTGATTTTCAAACATTGTTGCGCAAATGTGCGGTGCAAGAACAAGGGCGATGCGGGCACGAGGGTAGACAGCCGCATCGCTTCGCCGAATACCCCATGATGCTCAGGTCCGCCGCATCTCCTGGGTCCGTGGGGTCGGCCGGCCGGCGCTGGCACATAGTGGCCTCCTCGTACCGCTGCCATACGCCGACCGGCCCCCTTTTTTGCCAAAAAATGAGATGAGCACTTCGCGCCAAACAGCGGAGGGGTCTGGCTTTTCGGGGCCTTGAATCAAAAACGCCGCCCGAAGGGGCGGCGCTTTTGACAGAGCGTATGAAAACCAGATTACTTGATCTTGGTTTCCTTGAACTCGACATGCTTCTTGGCGACCGGGTCGTATTTGCGGAACGACAGCTTGTCGGTCTTGGTACGGCTGTTCTTACTGGTCACGTAGAAGAAACCGGTGTCGGCGGTCGACAGAAGCTTGATCTTGATGTTTGCGGCTTTGGCCATTGTATCAGTCCGTTATGTTCGTGGGGTTTTGGCCGCTGGAGCGGGGGAAAACACCCGGACGCGGGAAACTTGGCGCGACACATAAAGAACGTGCCCGGAAAGTCAAGCCCGACGCCTTGCCTGTGTCGTAAGCACATGAGTTGTCCGGATTAGGAGCACATGAGTTGTCCGGTTTTATCATCGGCCCGATGGAGGCTGAGGATGAGACGGACAGCATGGCTATAGGCCGGCGAATGCCGGGACGCTGCGAAGCGGCGGGGTTCGGCAGGGTGGATTGGTCACCCCGACCAACTCTTCGCAGGCTCAGGGCGTTCGAATCTCGAAAACCAAGCAATTGGCTTTTCGTCCGCTTCGGACCGCTTCTCACCTCACAACGGAGAAGGTAAAGCCGCTGCTTCCCCTCAGCGGGCCGGATTTCTAGGCTTCTTCCTTAACTGGAAGCGCTTTCTTCCAGTCCCCAGTGGTGTTCCACCAGCGATTCGGATTGGCGCGGTCGTCCAGGCCCTTGGAGCGGCTGGCGAGGATCGGCTGGATGCGGATCACCGGCTCCTGGTAGGAATGCGCCTGGAAAATCGCCTCGACGACGCGGGCGGCGAGCGACTGGTCGTCGGGCAACTCGAACGAGACCTCGACGGTGCCGGGGCGGCGGCGCAGTTCGGTTTCGACGCCGGCGGCTGCACCTTCCAGCGGTCGGTAGCGTTCGATGCCGTGCGCCGTTTGATAGGCGTTGCGGTCGTATTTGCCCATTGCCAGCGGCGCGATCGCGACCACGGCGTCCATGATGCGGTCGACATCGGCTGCCGGGGCCTGGAAGCTGACAAGCAGCAGAAGCGTCATGCGCAGAGATGTGGTTTCAAAGCCGCTGTCGATCATCGCCGTATCCTCAAACTCGGGTTTTTTGGGACACCCTTTTAGCTGAGGTCTCCTGACACGGTTCTGTCAGCAGCGGCGACATCCCGTCAGGATTGCGCAGGCTGGCGACGGACAGGCTACCAGATCTTGCGGACCAGCCTGGCGCTGACCAAGGCGATATAGGCGGCAAAGAACAGGCCGAGCGACCAGCCGAAGCCGGAGGGCCCGAAGGCATCCATGCCGATGCCGATCGCCTGCGGGCCAAGCACCATGCCGACGCCGTAGCAGAGCACGAAGGCGGCGTTGGCCGAGGCCAGTTCATGGCCGGAGAGCTGCGAGCCCAGATGGGCAAGGCCGATCGTGTACATGGCGGCCACCACGCCGCCCCAGACGAACAGAAGCGCCGCCATCAGGTGCCAATTGCCGGCGAAGAACGGCATGAAGATGGTGCCGGCAAGTCCGACGGTGGCACAGGCCAACAGCAGATAGCGGCGGTCTGAGACGCGGTCGCTGATCATGCCGATAGGGATCTGCATCAGCACGTTGCCGAGGCCGATCATGGTGAGCAGGAGGGCTGCATCCGCCTCGGAATAGCCGATGCGGTTGCCATAGACGGGGAACAGCGCAAAGCCGCCGGTCTCGACGGCGCCGAACACCAGCACGGCGGCGGTCGCTGTCGGCACCAGCCAGATATAGCGCAGGAAGTTGCTGGTTTCGCCGTCAACCACGATTGTGGGACTTTCATTCCGTGCGGCCAGCACCGGGATTGCGGCCAGCGCGACCAGGACGATGATGACGCCGAACGGCAAGAAGCCGGTGCTGCCGATATGGGCGAAGATCCATGGCCCGGCGGCGAAGCCGAGCGACAGCACGGTGGCGTAGATGCCGAGCACCAGGCCGCGCCGGCGCGGCGGCGCCGAGGTGCTGATCCAGAATTCCGACAGGATGAACAGCACCGTCAGCGCGATGTGCAGCACGATGCGTAGTGGGAACCACATCCAGAAGTCCGGCGCGAAGTGGAAGCCGACAAAGGCGAGCGCGCCGGCGGCGATCATGGCGATCATCGTCCAGGCGACGCCGAAGCGCATCGCCAGCGGCGTGGCCAGCGGGGCGCCGGCGATCGAGGCGAGGCCGGCGACCGCGGTGTTGAGGCCGATCATCGATGCCGAGTGGCCGCGGCTCTCGAGAATAACGCTGAGCAGCGGCATGCCGAGGCCTATGGCGATGCCGACGACGCTGATCGACGAGATCGCGGCGATCATCGGTAGCCAATGTACGCGCTCGTCGCCCTCTTGCTGGGTATCGACCGTCATGTGATGCCTGAATACTCTGTCTGTTTGATATTGCGTAATTCCGGACGGAAAACCGCGTCACACTTTTCCTGGAATTGCTCTAAAGAATTTCGCGAACGAAGCGGTTGCGGACAAGCCGGTAGAACGGCACGGACCCACCGGGTCGCAGGCGCGGATCGCCGGCAAGCCGCGTCTCCAGCTCCTGCAAGATCGTTCGGGTGATGTCGGGGATATCGGCCTCTCTGGCCTTGGCGAGCGGCAGCCAGACCAGTTCTTCCAGCTCATTGGTCGGGACGCCACCCGGCAGTTCCACGGCGACATCGCTGCGCCAGGCGCTGAAGAAGCGGGTGTCGAAACGACGCACGCGATTGGGCGGGGTGATGGCGCGGGCAATGAAGCGCAGCGGCGCCAGCGAAGGCTGGACGCCGTGCTCGACAAAGCCCTGCCAGTCGCGTTTGTCGGTTGCGAACGAGCCTTTGCGGCCGATGAGCAGGCCGGCTTCCTCATAAGTCTCGCGGATGGCCGAGAGCGCGATGGCACGGGCCCGCGACGGGCTGATGCGGCCGACGCCGGCGGTCAGCCTGGCTTCTTCCTCCGGAAGCAATGGGGTGGCAACGGCAATGCGGCTGTCGGCCGAATCGGTGCGGCCGCCGGGAAAGACGAACTTGCCGGGCATGAAGGCGTGGCCTGCATGGCGCCGGCCCATCAGCACCAGAATCTCGTCGCCCTCGCGGTCGAGCAGGATCAGGGTGGCGGCATCGCGCGGGCGTATGGGCAGGCCGCTGTGGGCGGCTGCGCCACGGTCCATCCTGCTGACTTCCGCCTTGGTCATACCTTCCATGCGCAGGACCTAGCGGAAACTTCTGGCAAACGAAAGTGGCCTTTCACGGTCGGCATGTTGCGCCAGGCGACATTGCCCTGAAGCAAACTAGGTTCCGGGATGCGGCTCGGTGCCGTCTTTTTCGCCGCCGAAGCCGTGCATATAGAGCGCCCATTGCAGTCCGATGACGGCGCCCTTGACCGGTTGCAGCAGAGCGACCGACAGCACGATGGTCAACGGCACCCAAATGGCGATGTGCTGCCACATGGAGAGCGTCGACGTCGCCTCGACGCCCATGAAGGCGCCGAGAACGATGTGGCCGACGATGACGATGACGAGATAAGCGGGCAGGTCGTCGGCGCGGTGGTGGTGGAACTCCTCACCGCACGCGGCGCATTTGTCGACGCTTTTGGTGAAGCCGGCGAATAACCTGCCTTCGCCGCAATGCGGGCAGCGGCCAAGGGCGCCGCGCTTCATCGCCGTCCACAGCGGGCGGGCGACTCGGCCCGAATGATGTTCGCCGCCGAAAACCTGCTTCTGGATTCCCATTTCGCTTGCCATTATCGTCTCCTGCCGCGCGACCCCGGGCGCGATTGCGACGCGCGGGCGCGGCCTTTTGCCTTGTGAAACGACCGTTTGGAGCCGCGCAGGGGCTTCGGGTCGGTCAGCATCTCGAAACGCATCGCGCCGGCCATAGGCGCCACCTCGATCAGGCGAACCTCGACGCGGTCGGCAAGCTGATAGCCCTTGCCGGTGCGTTCTCCGAACAGCGATCGCGCGGTTTCGTCATATATATAGTAATCGCCATCCAGACTTGACACCGGGATGAAGCCATCTGCGCCAAACTGCGGCAATTGGACAAATAGTCCCGATTTGGTGACGCCCGAAATGCGGGCGTCGAAGCGGTCGTCGATGCGCTCGGCGAGGTAGGCAGCGATCAGCCGGTCGACGGTGTCGCGCTCGGCCGCCATGGCGCGGCGCTCGGTGCCCGAGATCAGCACCGCGACGTCTTCCAGCCGCGTCTCTTCGTCCTGCGTCAGCCCGCCGGGGCCGAGCCCAAGTGCGGCAATCAGCCCGCGATGCACGATCAGATCGGCATAGCGGCGGATCGGCGAGGTGAAATGCGCGTAGCGCTTCAGGTTGAGGCCGAAATGGCCGATGTTCTTGGGCGAATATTCGGCCTGACTCTGCGAGCGCAGCACCACTTCGTTGACCAGCCCCTCATTGTCGGCGCCACGCACGCGCTCGAGAATGCCGTTGAACTGGGCGGGCCGCATCTGCGCGCCACGCGCCAGCGACAGGCCGAGCGTCTGCAGGAACTCGCGCAGCGATTCCTGCTTGGCCAGCGACGGCGCATCGTGGACGCGGTAGACCAGCGCCTGCTTCTTCGCTTCCAGCGTTTCGGCGGCGGCGACATTGGCCTGGATCATGAATTCTTCGATCAGCTTGTGGGCGTCGAGCCGCTCCGGGACGATGACGCGGTCGACGGTGCCGTCCGGCTTGAGCAGGATCTTGCGCTCCGGCAGATCAAGCTCGAGCGGCTGGCGGCCATCGCGGCCGCGCTTGAGGATGGCGTAGGCGTCCCACAGCGGCTTCAGCACCGTATCGAGGATCGGGCCGGTCTTGTCGTCAGGAAGGCCGTCTATCGCGGCCTGGGCCTGCGGATAGGCGAGCTTTGCCGCCGATTTCATCATGACGCGGTGGAAGGTGTGACGCAGCTTGCGGCCATCGGCGGCAAAAATCATGCGCACGGCAAGCGCGGGACGGTCCTGGCCTTCGCGCAGCGAGCACAGGTCGTTGGAGATGCGCTCTGGCAGCATCGGCACGACGCGGTCGGGGAAATAGACAGAATTGCCGCGTTTCAGCGCCTCGCGATCGAGTGCGGTGCCATAGCGGACATAGGCCGCAACATCGGCGATCGCCACTGTGGCGATCACGCCGCCGGGGTTCTTCTCATCGAGGTCGGGCGTGGCGAAGACGGCGTCGTCATGGTCCTTGGCGTCGGCCGGGTCGATGGTCACCAGCGGCAGGTCGCGCCAGTCCTCGCGGTGAGCAAGCGTCGCCGGCTTTACCGCCTCGGATTCGGCGATGACGTCGGCCGGGAAGATATGCGGAATGTCGTGCGCGTGGATGGCGATCATCGAGACCGCCTTTTCGCTGGTCAGCGAGCCCAGCACCGCCAGCACTCTTGCGCGCGGCAAACCATACCGGGAGGCCCGCGCGGGCTCGACCTCGACAAGGTCGCCGTTCCTGGCGCCGTTCTGGAATTCCTTGTCGACGATCAGTTCGGGCTGGCGACGTTCCACCGGCTCGATGCGGAAGGTGCCGTCCTGAAGGATACGGAAGACGCCCAGCACGGCATCTGTCCGCTTCTCGAAAATCTTCATTACGCGGCCGGTATAGGCAGGCCCGGTCGCCTCGTCGGTCGGGAAGGTCTTGGCCAGCACACGGTCGCCGATGCCCGGCTGCGGGCCATTGCCGCCGCGCGAGACGCGGATCGAGACGACGGGCGGTTCGCCGGTGCCTACGGGCTCGGCAGGATGCGCCAGCAGAATACCGTCGCCGTCGCGGCCGAAAATGTCGAGCACGGCGACATGGGGCAGGGCGCCGACACGGGCCAGCCGCTTGCGCTCCTTGGTCAGGATGCCTTCGTCCTGCAGGTCGCGCAGAATGTCCTTCAGCCAGATGCGGTCGTCGCCGCGCAAGGCAAACGCCTTGGCGATGTCGCGTTTTCCCGCGCGGTCGGGGTTCTCGGCGATGTAGCGCAGGATTTCGTCACGCGAAGGCCTGTAGTCGTCCTTGACCTTGGCCCTCGTGTCGGCGGTGCGCGGATCGCCGTGGCTTCTACCGGTGATCCTGCGCGCCACGCTGCTATCCCTTTTTCTTCGCCGCCGGCTTCTTGGTCGCCGATTTCTTGGCTGTGGTTTTCTTGCCAGTGGTTGTCTTGCCAGTGGTTTTCTTGGCTGTGGGGGCCTTGGCGGCTGCCGCCTTGCGGAACGGCTTCTTGCCGCCGCCCTTGGCTTCCTTCTCGGCAATCAGCGCCACCGCGTCCTCGACGGTCACCGACTGCGGATCCTTGCCCTTGGGCAGTGTCGCGTTGACCTTGCCGTAGTTGACATAGGGCCCGTATTTGCCATCGCGCACGACGATCTTGCCGCCGCCATCGGGATGGTCGCCGAGTTCCTTCAGCGCCGCCGCGGTGCCGCCATTGCGGCCGCCCTTGCCCTTCAGCTGCTTCTCGGCGATCACGGTGACAGCGCGGTTGAGGCCGATCGAGAACACATCCTCTACGCTATCGACATTGGCATAGGTGCCATCATGCAAAACGAATGGACCATAGCGGCCAAGCCCGGCGGAGATCATCTTGCCGGATTCAGGATGCTTGCCGATATCGCGCGGCAGCGACAGCAGCGCCAAGGCCTTTTCATGGTCGATCGAGTCGGGCGTCCAGCCCTTGGGCAGGCTGGAGCGCTTGGCTTCCTTGCCGTCGCCGCGCTGGATATAAGGACCGAAGCGGCCTGAGCGCAGCGTGATTTCCTCTGCCGTGTAGGGATCGTTGCCGAGCACCTTGGTGCCGTCCTCGCCGCCGCCATTCTCGCCATTCGGGTTGGCGGCATCGCCGAGTTGGCGGGTAAAGGAACATTCCGGATAGTTGGAGCAGCCGACGAAGGCGCCGAACTTGCCGAGTTTCAGCGACAGATTGCCGGAGCCGCATTTCGGGCAGATGCGGGGATTCGAGCCATCCTCCCGCGCGGGGAACACCAGCGGCGCCAGTTCCTCGTTCAGCGCATCGAGCACGTCGGTGACGCGCAGTTCCTTGATGTCGGCGACGGCGCCGGAAAAATCTTTCCAGAAGTCGCGCAGCACGTCCTTCCAGGCGAGCTTGCCGTCGGAAATCTCGTCAAGTTTTTCCTCGAGTGAGGCCGTGAAGTCATATTCGACATAGCGCTCGAAGAAGCTTTCGAGGAAAGCCGACAGCAGCCGGCCCTTGGCCTGCGGCACCAGCCGGCGCTTGTCGATGGTGACGTAGTCGCGGTCTTCCAACGTCTTCAGGATCGCGGTGTAGGTCGATGGACGGCCGATGCCGAGCTCTTCCAGCTTCTTGATCAGCGACGCCTCGGAGTAGCGCGGCGGCGGCTCGGTGGTGTGCTGGGTGGCATTGATCGCCTGACTGGCCAGCTGCTCGCCGGCACGGATCTCGGGCAGACGACGGTTTTCCTCGTCTTCGGCGTCGTCGTCCTTCTGGTCGGTGTAGGCGGCGATGAAGCCGTCGAAGCGAACGACGGAACCGACGGCGCGAAGCTCCGCGGTGCGAGCGCCATTGACCGCCTCGATTTCGACCGTGGTACGCTCGATCTCGGCCGACTGCATCTGGCTGGCGATGGCGCGCTTCCAGATCAATTCGTAAAGCCGCAGCTGGTCGGAATCGAGATACTGCCTGACCGAAGCCGGCGTGCGCATGAAATCGGTCGGGCGGACCGCCTCGTGCGCTTCCTGGGCATTCTTAGCCTTGGCTGTGTACTGGCGCGGCTTTTCCGGGAGGTATCTTGGGCCGAATTCCTTGGCGATGGTGTCGCGGGCGGCGTCGATCGCCTCCGGCGCCATCTGCACGCCGTCGGTTCGCATATAGGTGATCAGGCCGGTGGTCTCGCCGCCGATCTCCATGCCTTCATAGAGGCGCTGCGCCACCTGCATGGTGCGCGTCGCCGAAAAGCCGAGGCCCGACGATGCCGCCTGCTGCAGCGTCGAAGTGGTGAAGGGCGGGCCAGGATTGCGCCTTGTCGGTTTGGCTTCCACCGACAGAGCCTTGAAGGTCGCGCCTTCGAGCATGCCCTTGATATCGTCGGCCTGCGCCTTGCTGGCGATGTCGAGCTTCTGCAGCTTCTTGCGCTCGAACGCGGTCAGCCGCGCCTCGAAGCTGTCGTTACGTGGCGTGCCGAGGAGGGCAGCGATCTGCCAGTATTCCTCGCGGATGAAGCGCTCGATCTCGGATTCGCGGTCGCAGACCAGGCGCAGCGCCACCGACTGGACGCGGCCGGCCGAACGGGCGCCCGGCAATTTGCGCCACAGCACCGGCGACAGCGTGAAGCCGACGAGATAATCGAGTGCGCGGCGAGCCAGATAGGCATCGACCAATGGTGCATCGATCTGGCGCGGATTGGCCATCGCTTCCAGCACCGACGACTTGGTTATGGCATTGAAGACGACGCGGCTGACCGGCTTGTCCTTCAACACGCGCTTCTGCTTGAGCACCTCCAGCACGTGCCAGGAAATGGCTTCGCCCTCGCGATCCGGATCGGTGGCGAGGATCAGGCCATCGGCATCCTTGACCGCGTTGGCGATGTCGGTGAGACGCTTTCCGGACGCGGTGTCGACCGCCCAGGACATGGCGAAATCCTCGTCGGGACGCACCGAACCATCCTTGGCCGGCAGATCGCGGACATGGCCGAACGAGGCCAGAACCTTGAAGTTCTTGCCGAGATACTTGTTGATTGTCTTTGCCTTGGCCGGCGATTCGACGACGACGACGTCCATGAGGTCTCATATCAGCTGTGGGGCGGCAGAAGAATTCCGCTGCGTGACGCATTCAATTGGTCGCTCACATGGCCGCGCTTTTGCGATCGGTCAAGGGCAAGCGGCCAAAATGCGGAGGCGTGTGCCGCAATACACTCTTAGAGTGTATGGAGAAGATCACAAAATTTTTGTCTGGGAGGGTTCGTGTTTCGAGCCACCGGGAAAGGCGCCGCGACCAGTTCGTGCTGCCCGTAAATGCCGAACTGGTCGCCGGGTCGCTTGGAGCCGGCGGCCAGCCGAGTCCCGCCGATGGGGTGCGGGATAGAGGTTCGGACGATCAGTCGGCCTTGACGATGTGCCAGACTTCGCCGACACCGTCGCCGGTGATGTCACCGGCCTTCTTGTCCTTGATGAAGGTGTAGACCGGCTTGCCGTCATAGGCCCACATCTTGGTGCCGTCGGTGCGTTCGACGATGGTCCATTCGTCGTCCGCCTTGGCGCCATCCTCGGCCTTCAGCGGCGGCCAGTTGGTGGCGCATTTGTCATAGCAGTTGGTCTTGCCCTTCTCGTCCTTGTCATAGGTATAGAGCGTCATGCCGTTGGCATCGGTGTAGATCTTGGTGCCAGCGACTTCCGCTTCCTTCCACGCTTCGGCGGCGAAGGATGCGGCGGTGCTGAGCAGAAGGGCGGCCAGGCCGACGGTGATCGTTTTCATGGAAATCTCCTTGGTGATCCGACGAAGCGCGCAGAAACCGCGGCTTCGCTCTGTGAACGTTCGGCGAGGGACATTTCTTCCCCGGCTTGGTCAACTTGGGATTGGCCGACAACAATTCGTCCGGCCGGATCGTATCTGTAGCCAAATTCCACACGATGGTGATTGGCGAACACGATTTTGCGTCGCTATATCGGCGCCAAGGAATCTGGAGTTCTGGAATGCCATTGGACATCGGCTATGTCAGCGCGGTCGGAGCGGGGGCGATCTCGTTCCTGTCGCCTTGCGTGCTGCCGCTGGTGCCGCCCTATCTCTGCTACATGGCCGGCGTGTCGGTCGACGACTTTCGCGGTGGCGGTGCCGGCGTCGCGGCCAAGGCCGGCGCCCGCGGCGCGCTCATCTATTCCTCGCTCGCCTTCGTACTCGGTTTCTCCACGGTATTCGTGGCGCTCGGCGCCGGCGCCTCGACCATCGGCCATTGGCTGCGCGTGTGGCAGGAGCCGCTGGCGATGGCTGCCGGGGTGCTGATCATCCTGATGGGGCTGAATTTCCTCGGCATCCTGCGCATACCACTTTTGTCGCGCGAGGCGCGCTTCCAGTCGCAGGGCAAGCCCGCCAGCATGGTCGCCGCCTATGTCATGGGGCTGGCCTTCGCCTTTGGCTGGACGCCGTGCATCGGCCCGGTGCTGGGGCCGATCCTGACCTTGGCCGGCGGCCGCGAGACGGTGGGCGAGGGGGCGCTGCTGCTCGCCGCCTATTCGCTTGGCCTCGGCATTCCGTTCCTGATCGCTGCCCTGTTCTCCGGCGCCTTCATGCGCTTCCTCGGCAGGTTCCGCGTCCATCTCGGTCGCGTCGAAAAGGCGATCGGCGCGCTGCTGGTCGTCGCCGGGGTGTTCTTTCTCACCGGCGGCGTGCAGACGGTGTCCTACTGGCTGCTAGAGAATTTTCCGGTGCTGGGCCGGCTGGGGTAGGTGCTGGGCTTGACCCTAGGAATATCCGCTTCTGTGCACTTCAAATCGCCGTCCGATCTTCTCCGGAATGACTACCTCCTGGCCATCCGAGTCGATCCACGCACCATTTACAACTAAGCATTCTCCCATTGGGGCGGACGATCCATGTCCGTCCCACCCTGGGATGTTAAGATCGTGTTTGGGTGCGGTAGAGACCAACTCGTATCGCCATATCCTTGCCGATGTTGCGTCGATGGAGTTGTCGATTGACCAATTTTTATGCGCAATCGGTAGCGATTCCTTCTTATAGGCATCAAGCAACTGCAATCTGAGAGCCGCGATCAACACGCAGTTTGCCGCCTGTCCAAGATCAGGATGAACTAGATACTGAGCTCGCAAACCCGTGGGGCTATTAAAGAAAATGTCAAAGGTCGTTGGCTTAACCCGCAAACAAAACCCAGCGCGATGACACCCGAATAATTCGGCTCGGTTCCCGGGCCTCACAGACGCATCTATCTTTCTTGAAGCGGCTTCCTTGCATATTCGCTCTACAATCTCGTCAAAAGCAGGCGAATTCTCCAACTCAAATCGCCGCCGTTTGTCGAAATCGGACCGAAAGGCCCAACTGACAGCTCGCGGGAACGAAATCTGGTATTCATCCCCAAAGCACTTTCTGTCTCCTGCGGATGACCATACTTACCTGACGACCGCCAAGGGTCTTTGTTAGGTTTCTACCGAAATTCAGCCGCATTGGACCGCGATGCCTCCGGTGCTAAGACTGCAACGAATCTCGGTCTTCGGAAACTCCCAACATGCAAACCAGATCCTGCCTGTCCGTTATCCTCGCCGCCGGTGAAGGCACGCGCATGAAGAGCGCGACGCCGAAGGTGCTGCACCAGATCGCCGGACTGCCGATGGTCGCCCATGTGGTGAGGGCGGCAGAGGCCGCCGGCGCCCGCAGCCAGGCGCTGGTGATCGGCCATGGCGCCGAGGATATGCACAAGGCAGCGGCGAAGTTCGCGCCCAAGGCCGAGACGTTCGTGCAGGAGAAGCGGCTCGGCACCGCGCATGCGGTGCTGGCCGCACGCGATGCGATATCAAAGGGTTATGACGATATTCTCGTGATGTTCGGCGACACGCCGCTGATCGACGCTGAAGCCCTGGTGACCGCGCGGCAAAAGCTTGCCGATGGCGCGGCTGTTGTGGTGATCGGCTTCCGCCCGCCCTGCCCGACCGGCTATGGCCGGCTGATCGAAAAGGGCGGCAAGCTCACCGCCATCCGCGAGGAGAAGGACTGCTCCGCCGAGGAAAAGAAGATCGGCTTCTGCAATGCCGGCATGATGGCGGTGGCCGGCGCTCATGCGCTCGAACTGCTCGACAAGGTCGGCAACAAGAACGCCAAGGGCGAGTACTATCTCACCGACATCGTCGAGATCGCCAGTGCGAAAGGGCTCGATGTCGTCGCCACCGAAACGAGCTTCGAGAGCGCGCTCGGCATCAACAACAGGGCCGAGCTTGCGCAGGCGGAAGGCATCTGGCAACAGCGTCGTCGGGACGAGGCGATGCTGTCGGGCGTAACGCTGATTGCGCCGGACACCGTGTATTTCTCGCACGATACCGAAATCGGCGCCGACACCATCGTCGAGCCCAATGTCTGGTTCGGCCCGGGCGTGAAAATCGCCGGCGGCGCCAAGATCCACGCCTTCAGCCACATCGAAGGCGCGACCGTCGCTGCCAATTGCGACGTCGGTCCGTTCGCACGGCTCAGGCCAGGCGCCGATCTCCGCGAGAAAGCCAAGGTCGGCAATTTCTGCGAGGTCAAGCAGGCGGTCATCGAGGAGGGCGCCAAGGTCAATCATCTGACTTATATCGGCGATGCCCGTGTGGGCGCGGGGGCCAATATCGGCGCCGGCACCATTACCTGCAACTATGACGGCTACTCGAAGTTTTTCACCGACATCGGCGAGGGCGCCTTCATCGGTTCGAACTCGTCGCTGGTGGCGCCGGTTACGATCGGCAAGGGCGGCTACATCGCATCGGGTAGCGTCATAACCGAAAGCGTGCCGGACGATGCGCTGGCCTTCGGCCGCGCCCGCCAGAAGACCATTCCCGGCAAGGGCAAGGAATTGCGCGAGCGCTTCGCGTCTGCCGCAGCGGCGAAGAAAAAGGCCGGCACCGGCCATTAACCGCCGAAGCAATTGAACAACCGAGGAATTGCGGTAACCGGATTGCAAGAGCGGTGTGTCATGGTGCATCGGGTTGAGAAGCGTTCCGTTACAGCAGACGAAACGCAAAGTGACTTTCGCGGCGGGCCGGCAATCCCTAGATAGCGCTGGTTTTCCATCGGGACTGGTTTTCCAGGTGAATCGGGGGCAGGCGCATGTGCGGTATCGTCGGAATTGTCGGCCAGAGCCAAGTCGCGCCGCTCATTGTCGATGCTTTGAAGCGGCTTGAATATCGTGGCTATGACTCGGCCGGCGTCGCTACAGTCGAGAAGGGCGCGCTCGGCCGCCGCCGCGCCGAAGGCAAGCTGATCAACCTCGAACGCCTGCTGAAAAACGAGCCGCTCGATGGCACGATCGGCATCGGCCATACGCGCTGGGCCACCCATGGCGTGCCCAACGAGACCAATGCGCATCCGCATTTCTCCGACGGCGTCGCCATCGTCCACAACGGCATCATCGAGAATTTCGCCGAATTGCGCGACGAGCTGATCCGCGACGGCTATGTCTTCTCGTCGCAGACCGACACCGAAGTTGTCGCACATCTGGTGGCGCGGGAACTCGCCAAAGGACTGAAGCCGATCGAGGCAGCGCACCAGGCGCTGAAGCGGCTGGAAGGCGCCTTTGCGCTGGCCATCATGTTCACTGGCGATGAGGATCTCATCGTTGGCGCCCGCAACGGCCCGCCGCTGGCCGTCGGCCATGGCGATGGCGAAATGTTCCTGGGCTCCGACGCCATTGCGCTCGCCCCGTTCACCAACTCGATCACCTATCTCGAAGACGGTGACTGGGCGGTGGTACGCCGCGACGGCGTCACCATCTTCGACATCGACGGCAAGAAGGTCGAGCGCAAGCGCCAGCAATCGCTGTCGACCAGCTTCATGGTCGACAAGGGCAACCGCCGCCACTTCATGGAAAAGGAAATCCATGAGCAGCCGGAAGTGATCTCGCACACGCTGGCGCACTATGTCGATTTCGTCTCCGGCGTGTCGAAGCCGCTGGACCTGCCTTTCGATTTCGCCAAGATCAGCCGGCTGGCGATCTCGGCCTGCGGCACTGCCTATCTCGCCGGGCTGATCAGCAAATACTGGTTCGAGCGCTATGCGCGGCTGCCGGTCGACATCGATGTCGCCTCGGAATTCCGCTACCGCGAAATGCCGCTATCGGCGGATGATGCCGCCTTCTTCATCTCGCAGTCGGGCGAAACTGCCGACACGCTGGCCTCGCTGCGCTATTGCCGCAAGGCCGGCATGAAGATCGGCGCCATCGTCAACGTGCGCGAATCGACCATGGCGCGCGAATCCGACGTCGTGCTGCCGACACTGGCCGGGCCGGAGATCGGCGTCGCCTCGACCAAGGCTTTCACCTGCCAGCTCTCGGTGCTGGCGTCGCTTGCGGTACGCGCCGGCGTGGCGCGCGGTACGATCTCGAAGGACGAGGAAAAGACGCTGGTGCGCGCGCTTTCGGAGGCGCCGCGCTACGCCAACCAGGTGCTGAAGCTTGAAGAGCAGATCGAGCGCATCGCGCGCGAAATCTCGCGCTACAAGGACGTGCTCTATCTCGGCCGCGACACCAATTTCCCGCTGGCCATGGAAGGCGCGCTCAAACTTAAGGAAATCTCCTACATCCATGCCGAGGGCTACGCCGCGGGCGAACTGAAGCACGGGCCGATCGCGCTGATCGACGAGAACATGCCGGTCATCGTCATCGCGCCGCATGACCGCATCTTCGAAAAGACCGTGTCGAACATGCAGGAAGTGGCGGCGCGCGGCGGCAAGATCATCCTGATCACCGACGCCAAGGGCGCGGCGCAGGTCAGCGTCAAGACGATGGAGACGATCATCCTGCCCGACGTGCCGGAAATCATCTCGCCGATCATCTACGCGCTGCCGATCCAGATGCTGGCCTACTACGCCGCCGTCTTTATGGGGACAGACGTCGACCAGCCGCGCAATCTGGCGAAATCGGTGACGGTGGAGTAGTCGGCGCTCATCGGGGGTCTTAAAAACTTCGCAGTTCCAAAGCGCCGTTCGCTTCACTAGTGTGGCGCTGCAACCCGCGTCCCCGGTGAACCATGTCCGATGCTCCCAGAACTTCCGGCATGACCCGGCTGAGGAACTATTTCCTCACAGGCTTTATCGTCTGCGCGCCGCTGGCGATCACCGCCTATATCGCCTGGTCGTTCGTCGGCTGGGTCGATTCCTGGGTGAAGCCGTACATTCCGGCGCGCTACAGCCCCGACACCTATTTGCCGTTTCCGGTGCCCGGCTTCGGCCTGATCGTGGCGCTCGTGCTGATCACGCTGATCGGCTTCATGACCGCCAACATCGTCGGCCGCGCGATCGTCAATTTCGGCGAACGGCTGCTTGGCCGTATGCCGCTGGTGCGCGGCATCTACGGTTCGCTGAAGCAGATATTCCAGACGGTGCTTTCGAACAAGGGTGATATGTTCCGCCAGGTCGGGCTGGTCGAATATCCGCGAAAAGGCGTCTGGTCGCTGGTGTTCGTCGCCAGTGAGAAGGAAACCGAGATCAACCAGAAGCTCGACCATGCAGGCGACCCGATGATCGCCGTGTTCATGCCGTGCACGCCGAACCCTACCACCGGTTTCCTGATGTACGTGCCGAAATCCGACATCGTGCTGCTCGACATGACGATTGAGGACGGCGCCAGGCTGATCGTCTCGGCCGGGCTGGTGGCGCCCGAAGTCAAGCCGAAGATGGTGACGATGAACGGCCAGCCGATCGACGGAGATCTCGCCAACCCGCCGCTTGGTGCTTTGGCTCAGCCGGCACGCAAGAGCCGCACGGCCTCGTCGCGGCCGAACAAATAGAGCAGCAGCCGCAGCGCCTCGCCGCGCTCAGACTGTAGTTCCGGATCACGCGACAGGATCAGCCTTGCATCGTCGCGGGCTGCTTCGAGCAAGTCGGCGTGCACCTCGATGCGCGCCACCTGGAAGCCCGGCGTGCCGGACTGGCGGGTGCCGAGCAATTCGCCTTCGCCGCGCAGCTTCAGATCCTCTTCGGCGATCAGGAACCCGTCCTCGGTCTCGCGCATCACCGACAGCCGGCGCTTTGCCGTCTCGCCGAGCGGGTCCTTGTAAAGCAGCACGCAGGAAGAAGGCTTGTCGCCGCGCCCGACGCGGCCGCGCAGCTGGTGCAGTTGCGCCAGGCCAAAACGCTCGGCATGCTCGATGACCATGATCGTGGCGTCCGGCACGTCGACGCCGACCTCGATAACGGTGGTGGCGATCAGGATGCGGGTTTCGCCGGCCTTGAAGGCGCGCATCGCCTCGTCCTTTTCGGCACCCTTCATGCGGCCGTGGACGAGGCCGATGCGATCGCCGAACAAGGGCTGCAGCGAGGCAAAACGGTCCTCGGCCGACATCAGCTTGATCTCTTCGGATTCCTCGACCAGCGGGCAGATCCAGTAGATCTTCTGGCCGTCGGCAACCGCGTCCAGCATGCGACCGACCAACTCGTCCAGCCGTTCCAGTGGCAGCGTGACGGTGCGGATCGGCTGGCGGCCGATCGGTTTTTCCGTCAGCTTGGAGACGTCCATGTCGCCGAAGGCGGTCAGCACCAGAGTGCGCGGGATCGGCGTCGCCGTCATCACCAGCATGTCGGGGGCGTCGCCCTTGGCGGTGATGGCAAGCCGCTGGTGGACGCCGAAGCGGTGTTGCTCGTCGACCACGGCAAAGACGAGGTCGTGATAGGTCACCGTTTCCTGGAACAGCGCATGGGTGCCGACGACGATGTCGATCTCGCCGCTGGCGAGACCTGATAGCGTTTCAGTGCGTTCGCGGCCCTTTTCGCGGCCGGTCAGGATAGCGACGCGCAGGCCGGCCTGTTCGGCCAAAGGCGTGATCGTCGCCAGATGCTGGCGCGCCAGGATCTCGGTCGGCGCCATCAATGCCGCCTGGCCACCGGCCTCGACTGCGCGCCCCATGGCCAGCAGCGCCACCACCGTCTTGCCGGAGCCGACATCGCCTTGCAGCAGGCGCAGCATGCGCTCGGGGTCGGCCAGATCGGCATTGATTTCGGCAAGCGCGAATTCCTGGCTGCCGGTCAATGAATAGGGCAGGGCTGCGCGCAGTTTCTCAACGATGCGACCGTCGCCGATGAGCGGCCGGCCCGACAGGCGGCGCACTTTTGCCCGCACCAATGCCAGCGAGACCTGGCCGGCGAGAAGCTCGTCATAGGCAAGGCGGCGCCATGCCACCCCCTCGATGGCGACATCGATCGGGTCCGCGGGATAGTGGATGCGGGCGAGCGCGTCGGCGAAGGCGGGGAAAGTCTGCTTGCGCATGAAGGCGCCGTCCTGCCATTCCGACAATTCCGGCAGCCGGCCGAGCGCCTGGCCGATGGCGCGGCGCAGCACCTTGCCCGACAGGCCGGCGGTCAGCGGATAGACCGGTTCGACCAGCGGCAGTGTTTCCGCCTCGCTCACCAGGGCGATATGGTCGGGATGGACCATGGTCGGGCGGCCGTTGAACCACTCCATGCGGCCGGAGACGACGACATGCTCGCCCACCGGCATCGCCTTTTCGAGATAGGCGGCATGGGCGTGGAAGAAGATCAGGCCGATCTCGCCGGTGTCGTCATGGGCATAGACGCGGTAAGGCACCGACCGGTTGCCGCGCGGCGGCGGCTGGTGGCGGTCGATGCGCACGTCGAGCGTGACGATGGCGCCGGCCGGCGCAAGCGCGATGCCGGGACGATTGCGGCGGTCTATGACGGTGTGCGGCAGAACGAACAACAGGTCGCCGGCGCGCGCCGGCCGTTCGCCGAGATCGGCCGCCACCACCTTCTCGATCAGAGCGCCAACCTTGGGGCCGACGCCGGCAAGCGAAGTGATCGGGACGAAGAGAGGGTCGAGGAGGGAGGGGCGCATGGCTTCACTCTCCCCCCTGTGGGGAGGGTCGATCCTCGAAGCGGAGCGGGATGGGGGTAGGTGCGCGGCTAACTTTCGAGGAAGTCGGTAGGTCAGCGCCGCACCCCCACCCCGTCTCACTCGCTTCGCTTTGCGAAGCGTGCTCGCCGACCCTCCCCACAAGGGGGAGGGTGAAGTGCGGGCGGTGTCCGGCACCAGCGTTGTCAGGAGTGTTCTTCACACCAGGGATGTTTAGCCGCCCACCCGTGCGTTGCAAGGCTGACACCGCCCTCTATCCACGCTATATGCGCCGCACCAAGCAAGGATGCGGCACGATGACCGGGACGAAACGATCAAGCGAGGGGCTGGATATCAGGCGCCGCAAGCTGTTGTTCCGCTCCTGGCATCGCGGGATGCGCGAGATGGACCTTATCCTCGGTACGTTTGCCGACAACGAGATCGGCGCCTTGACCGGCGATGAAATCGACCAATATGAAAGGCTCCTCGACATCCCCGACACCGAATTCCTGCCCATGGTCACCGGCGAACGCCCGGTTCCCAGGAATATCGACTGTGCCGTCCTGCAAAAGATCCTGGCATCGCGCCGGACCATGACATTTTAAACGTGCAACCATGAGCCTCATTCCCAAAATCGGTCTGCCGAAAGGCCGTGCCGGCCAGTTCATCGTCGACGGCGTTGCCGATGGCTACGAAGCCTTTGCGCTGGTGCAGGCGATCCATGAGATTGCGCCTGACAAACCGGTGCTGTTCGTGGCGCGCGACGGCCAGCGCCTGCCGTCGATCATCGAGGCGCTGACCTTTGCCGCCCCCGGCCTGCCGGTGCTGGAGTTGCCGGCCTGGGATTGCCTGCCCTATGACCGCGTTTCGCCAGGCTCCGATGCCGCCGCCAAGCGGCTCGACGCCCTGACGGCAATGATCGCGCTGGCAAAAAAGCCGCATCGCGCGGTCATCCTGACCACTGCCAATGCGCTGCTGCAGCGCATTCCGCCGGCCGATCTGGTCGAAGCGCAGACTTTCCACGCAAAGCCCGGCAACCAAATCGACATGAACGCGCTGGTGTCCCGGCTGGAGATTTCCGGCTTCGAGCGAGTGCCGACGGTGCGCGGTATCGGCGAATTCGCCGTGCGCGGCGGCATCCTCGACCTCTACGCACCCGGCTGGACGGAAGCACTGCGGCTCGATTTCTTCGGCGACACGCTGGAATCGATCCGCGTCTTCGACGCCGCCACGCAGCGCACCACCGGCCAGCGCAAGTCGATGGCGCTGCAGGCGATGAGTGAAGTGGCGCTGACCCCCGAAACCATCAGCCGCTTCCGCCGCTCCTATATCGAAGCCTTTGGCGCGCCGCAGCGCGACGACGGCCTTTATGCGGCGGTGAGCGAAGGGCGGCGCTTTGCCGGCATGGAGCACTGGCTGCCGCTGTTCTACGAGCGGCTGGAGACAGTGTTTGATTATCTGCCGGATGCGCCTGTCATCTTCGACCATCTGGCGCACGAAGCGCTGGCTGAGCGTCACACGCTAATCCTCGACCACTACGAAGCGCGCCGCAAACAGGCCGACGCCGCGTTGAAGGACGCCGTGCCCTACAAGCCGGTGGCGCCGGACCTGCTCTATCTCTCACCGGAAAACCTCGTGGCGTCGCTCGGACCGCGCGAAGCCATCGACTTCACCGCCTTCGACGCGCCCGATGTCGGGGCCAAGAAGGTCTTCCATGGCGGCTCGCGCCATGGCCGCAGCTTTGCCGAGGAACGGGCTGACCCAAACATCAACGTCTTCGATGTCGTCGTAAAACACATCGCTGACGAGCGCGCGGCGCGCCGCCGGGTCATCGTCGCCGGCTGGACCGAAGGCTCGCTCGACCGGTTGGGCCAGATCCTGGCCGAGCACCATCTCGGCAATCTCGTGCCGGTGGCGACGCTGGCCGAGGCGGAAAAGCTCGAGCCGGGGCAGGCGGTACTCGCCGTGCTGCCGCTGGAATCCGGCTTCGAGACCGAACAGCTGGTCGTCGTCGCCGAGCAGGACATTCTGGGCGACCGGCTGATCCGCCGCTCGAAGCGCAAGAAGCGCGCGTCGGATTTCATCGCCGAGGCCTCGTCGCTGTCGGCCGGCGACATCGTCGTCCACGCCGATCACGGCATTGGCCGCTTCATCGGCCTGCGCACCATCGAGGCGGTCGGCGCGCCGCATGACTGCCTGGAAATCCACTATGCCGGCGACGACCGGCTGTTCCTGCCGGTGGAAAACATCGAGCTTCTGTCGCGCTACGGCTCTGACACAGCCGAGGCGACGCTGGACAAGCTCGGCGGCGGCGCCTGGCAGTCGCGCAAGGCGCGGCTGAAGAAGCGCCTGCTCGACATGGCCGGACAGTTGATCCGCATTGCCGCCGAGCGCCAGATGCGTACCGCGCCGCCCATGGTGCCGGCGGAAGGGCTTTACGGCGAATTCTCGGCGCGCTTTCCCTATGAGGAGACCGACGACCAGCAGGGCGCGATCGATGCCGTCGTGGACGATCTCGGCGCCGGCAAGCCGATGGACCGGCTGATCTGCGGCGATGTCGGCTTCGGCAAGACCGAAGTGGCGTTGCGCGCCGCCTTCATCGCGGCGATGGAAGGGTTCCAGGTCGCGGTCGTGGTGCCGACGACGCTGTTGTCGCGCCAGCATTTCAAGACTTTTTCGCAGCGCTTCTCCGGCCTGCCGATCCGCGTCGGCCAGGCCTCGCGGCTGGTCGGCGCCAAGGAACTGGCGGAAACCAAGAAAGCCATCGCCGAGGGGCAGGTCGACATCGTCATCGGCACCCATGCACTGCTCGGGTCGGCGATCTCGTTCAAGAATCTCGGCCTGCTGATCATCGACGAGGAGCAGCATTTTGGCGTCAAGCACAAGGAACGGCTGAAGGACCTCAAGACCGACGTCCACGTGCTGACGCTGTCGGCGACGCCGATCCCGCGCACGCTGCAGCTTGCCTTGACCGGCGTGCGCGAACTGTCGCTGATCGCCACGCCGCCGGTCGACCGCATGGCGGTGCGCACCTTCATCTCGCCTTTCGACCCGCTGGTCATCCGCGAGACGCTGCTGCGCGAACGCTACCGCGGCGGCCATTCCTTCTATGTCGTTCCGCGCATCAGCGATCTCGCCGAAATCCATGATTTCCTGCGCGAATCCGTCCCCGAGCTGAAGGTGGCGGTGGCCCATGGCCAGATGCCGCCGGGCGAACTCGACGACATCATGAACGCCTTCTATGACGGCCAGTACGACGTGCTGTTGTCGACCACCATCGTCGAATCCGGGCTCGACATTCCGACCGCCAACACGCTGATCATCCATCGCGCCGATATGTTCGGCCTGTCGCAGCTCTACCAGCTGCGCGGCCGCGTCGGCCGTTCCAAGGTGCGGGCATATGCGTTGTTCACGCTGCCGGCCAATCGCAAGCTCACCGACACCGCCGAGCGCCGGCTGAAGGTGCTGCAATCGCTGGACACGCTTGGCGCCGGCTTCCAGCTCGCCAGCCACGACCTCGACATCAGGGGCGCCGGCAATCTACTCGGCGAAGAACAATCCGGACACATCAAGGAGGTCGGCTTTGAGCTCTACCAGCAGATGCTGGAGGAGGCGGTGGCCGAGGTGAAGGATTCCGGTGAGGTGCAGGATGGCGGCTGGTCGCCGCAGATCGCGGTGGGCACGGCGGTCATGATCCCGGAAAGCTATGTGCCGGACCTGCAGCTCAGGCTGGCGCTCTACCGCCGCCTTGGCGATCTCGAAAGCACCGAGGAGATCGATGCTTTCGGCGCCGAGCTGATCGACCGCTTCGGCCCGCTGCCGGAGGAAGTGAAGCATCTGCTCAAGATCGTCTTCATCAAGGCACTCTGCCGGAGGGCCAATGTCGAAAAGCTCGATGCCGGCCCCAAGGGCGTCGTCATCCACTTCCGCAAGCGCGAGTTTTCGAACCCGGTCGGGCTGGTCAAGTACATCGGCGAACAGGGCTCGCTGGCCAAGATCAGGGCCGACCACAGCGTGGTCTTCATCCGCGACTGGCCGACGGCGGAAAAGCGCCTGGCGGGCTCGGCTGTCGTCATGACGCAGTTGGCGCGGCTGGTGGAGAAGGCCGCATAGCCCGCCGGCTACCATTCGCCAGCGCTTGAATTCCGGTCTAGAATAGGAAATCGGCTTCGTGTATGGAGCCGCCATCCCCATATGGGGCGGGAATGGCGGGCAAAAGCCTGCTGGAAAGAGCGTTTGGGTGCAGCGATGACGAAATGGTCGCCGAATTCTTGGAGAGCAAAGCCGATCAAGCAGGTTCCTGCCTATCCGGACCTCGCCGCGCTGAAGAACACGGAAGCCCAGCTCGCCACCTTTCCGCCGCTGGTTTTTGCCGGTGAGGCGCGCAAGCTGAAGAAGCAGCTTGCGGCTGTCGCTGCCGGCGACGCATTCCTTCTGCAGGGCGGTGATTGCGCCGAGAGTTTCGCCGAACATGGCGCCGACAACATCCGCGACTTCTTCCGCGTCTTCCTGCAGATGTCGGTGGTGCTGACCTTTGCCGGCGCGCAACCGGTGGTGAAGGTCGGCCGTGTCGCAGGCCAGTTCGCCAAGCCGCGCTCGTCTGACAATGAGACCAAGGGCGAGGTGACGCTGCCAAGCTACCGTGGCGACATCATCAACGGCATCGAGTTCGACCCGAAGTCGCGCATTCCCGACCCGGCCCGCCAGGAAATGGCCTACCGCCAGTCGGCGGCGACGCTTAACCTGCTGCGTGCCTTCGCCCAAGGCGGCTACGCCAGCCTGGAGAATGTGCATCGCTGGATGCTGGGCTTCGTCTCCGACAGCCCGCAAGGCGAGAAGTATGGCATGCTCGCCAACCGCATCACCGAGACGATGGACTTCATGAAGGCCGTCGGCATCACCTCCGAGACCAATTACGCGCTGCGCGAGACCGACTTCTACACCAGCCACGAAGCGCTGCTGCTTGGCTATGAAGAAGCACTGACCCGCGTCGATTCGACCTCGGGCGACTGGTACGCAACGTCGGGCCACATGATCTGGATCGGCGACCGTACCCGCCAGCCCGACCATGCGCATGTCGAATATTGCCGCGGCATCAAGAACCCGCTCGGCCTCAAATGCGGTCCGTCGCTGACAGCGGACGGCTTGCTGGAGCTCATCGACCTGCTCAATCCGGAGAACGAGCCGGGCCGGCTGACGCTGATCGCCCGCTTCGGCTCCGACAAGGTCGCCGACCATCTGCCGAAGCTGGTGCGCGCGGTGCAGAAGGAAGGTCGCAGCGTCGTGTGGTCGTCCGACCCGATGCACGGCAATACGATCGAGGCTGCCGGCTACAAGACGCGCCCGTTCGACCGCATCCTCAAGGAAGTGCAGACCTTCTTCGAGGTGCATCGCGCTGAGGGCACGCACCCCGGCGGCATCCATGTCGAGATGACCGGCAAGAATGTTACCGAATGCACCGGCGGCGCCCGCGCCATCACCGCAGAGGAATTGCAGGACCGCTACCACACCCATTGCGACCCACGCCTTAACGCCGACCAGGCGATCGAATTGGCTTTCCTCGTCTCCGACCTGTTGAAGAAGAGCCATCCCGTGCAGCACAAGCAGGCGGCCAACGGCTGAACCCGTTTTCAGATTGAAGTGGAAAGCGCCGGAGAGATCCGGCGCTTTTTCGTTTTGATCAACGCCCGCGTTCCCAGCGCAATCCGTTGAGCCGGGGATCGTTGGCAAAGGCGGTTCTGGAAAACTCGATGCGCCTTTCCGGAAATTCGCAGATCGCCTGGACGCCGAGGGAGCCCAGCCGGATGCGCCATGTGTGCGGCTCCAGCGGCTTGGCCTTGGTAAAGCCGCGGCATGTCAGCAGCGCCACATTGACGCCCTTCGGGTCGCGCGCCGAACGGTAACGGATCGCCTCCAGCCCAGCCTCACGCGCGACATCGGCAATCGCCTGGCTGGCGGCATAGTCGGTCGGATGCGTCCAATGGGCCCGGTCGCGGTCGAGCGGCGGCCGCGTCAGGTCGATGGCCTTGTCGGTACGGATCGCGGCGGCGAAGGCGGTGTATTCGGCGGCGTCGTGCGGCCATGGCGTGTCGGGCGAATCGGCGAAGAACAACAAGCGGTAGAAGGCCATTTCGGCGACCGCCGTCATGATCGTCTCCGCGGCATAGTAGACACCCAGGGTGCGGCCAGCGCGGCGGAAGCGCGAGCCGTAGGGATAGATCGAGCCGTAGCGGAAGGGCGTCGCCAGGAGATAGTGGAGATGCCGGCATTCCATGGGGATTTGCGGCTTGGTCTCCTCGATCAGATCCTCGAGCAGCGCCTGTTCGTCCAGCGTGTCGACGATCTTCAGCGTCGAGACGCGGTGCTGCGCCTCGACCATGCGCCAGTATTTGCCGTCGAGCCGGACGGCTTCAGACGAGAGCGCGTCGGGAGTCCAGATAGGCAATGACATCGACAAGCCCGGTAATAGTGAGGATCTTTTCAAGCGGGCTGCCATCGAAAGCCGTGTTGGCGTTCTTCAGCCATGCCCGGGCTATCGTCTCGTCACCGCCGACAATGGCATCGAGCGAACGGAACAGCCGCACGAACAGCACCGCGAGTTCGAACGGCTTGGTGCCGCGCTCCAGCAGGAATTCCTGCCTGCGCATGCGTGAAACCGTGGCTTCCGAGACGCCGATGATCGACGCAAGCACCCTGGCGGTTATATCCAAGAGTTCGGCGGCGCGCAGCGTGGCCTTGGTCAGAACCGCGTTTTCGGCCGCCGTCGCGGTGAGATCAGGGGCGGCATTGGGTTGTGTAACAGACATGGCCTCTCTCTTTCCATGGAAAATATAGTCCACTGAAATTCATATGGAAAGAGGCGGGATCCGATAAATTTGCCTGTACCCGGGAATTGGCTGCACGCCGAAGCGTCAGTCTTTCTTGTATAGCAGCCAGTTCTTGCCGGTGCGGCCGGCCATTGTCGAGTGCCGGGTGACGCGGTTGCGCCCGCCAACCTTGGAGCGGTAGAGCGCCCGGTCCGCCTTGGTGTAAAGATCCTCCGGGCTTTCCGCTTCGGAAGCCATGCAGATGCCCATGGAAACGGTCACCGTGCCGTAATTGGCGCCGGTCTGGCTGCTGGTGAACGGCGTCTGTTCGATCAGCACGCGGATGCGTTCGGCGATCTCGTAAGTGGTATCCTCGCTGGCGCCCTCGACGATCAGCGCGAATTCCTCGCCGCCGGTGCGGGCAACGAACATGTCTTCACGGATGCTGGTCTGGAAGATTTCAGCGACGATCTGGATGATCTTGTCGCCGACCGGGTGGCCGTAGCGATCGTTGACACCCTTGAAATGGTCGATGTCGGCAAGGATCAGGGCGTTGAACAGGATCCCCTTGTTGGAGGTGTAAATCGCCGTGATTTGCTTGTCGAAGGCGCGGCGGTTCCAGATATGGGTCAAGGGGTCGGTGTCGGCGAGCCGCTTGTACTCCTCAAGCTTCGACTTGACGCTCTCCAGTTCCGCCGTCTTGTCGCTCAGCGTGGTTGCAACCTGCTTGCCGTGGTCGAGGGTCGAGTTGGTGGCCGCCGCCATGGCGCTGGCGACCTTCTGCAGCAGATCCTGCGAAAGCAGGCTGCGGTTGGCGAGGCCACTCGATGTCTCATCGAGGATCTTGCCGTATTTCTCGATATGGCTACGTTCGCTGCGCAGCAGCAAGGCGATGTCCTCGAGTTCCCTGGCCAGCACGTCGCGCGCCTGCTCGACAATGCCGGGACCGTGATGCTGTGCAAAGAAAGCGCGGCCGATGCGGTCGAGATCGTCCTGCGTCGGCTGGTTGCCGAGCGCGACGACGGCCAGGCCGAGTTCGCGGTTGGTGCCTTTCAGTGCTTCGTAGAAGATTTCGTAATTGCGCGGCAGGCCAAGCACACCGAGCTGACGCATGGTCGCCACAACGGCTGTTGCAATGTCGCTGTTTCGGTCGGTCTGGCCGGCTGCCGGCTGCATGTTCTGTTCACTCTGCCTCTGGGAACCATCGCAGACCGTGCGAGATGCCGCCGACCGGAGAGTGCCAGCCGTATTTCGGATCATCCTGCGAAAGACACGTCCCCAATCGCGACATTCGCTTGGCAACGACCATAGATGCGCCGGCGCTAAAGTTTCCTTAATGTGCCGCCAGGTAACGCGTCCGTTCTACCGCAGGCTGCAGAAATGGTTTGCAAAGATCCTGAGGTCAGGTCCGAACACGCCCAGCCCATGTCGCATTTGCCGGTGCCCGGCTGCGGCAAAACTGAAATCCTCTCGGCCAGCGGCGAAGCCGTGGACGATGGCTGGTGGAGGTAGGGATGAGCAACAACCACAGCGGATCTTGCCTGTGTGGAGCCGTGCGTTTCCAGACGCGAGGGCCGTTGCGCGGCGTCATTTATTGCCACTGTTCGCAGTGCCGCAAGCAGAGCGGGCATTTTTACGCCGCGACCAACGTCGCCGACGGCGACATCACGATAACCGGCGCCGACAACATCAGCTGGTACGAATCGTCTTCCTTTGCCAAGCGCGGCTTTTGCAAGATCTGCGGCTCGGTGCTGTTCTGGAAGCCGGGTCAGGATGCCTATGTCTCAGTTCTGGCCGGATCGTTCGACAACCCGACCGGGCTCGAAGGCCAATGCCACATCTTTGTCGGCGACAAGGGCGATTACTATACGATCGACGATGGACTGCCGCAGTTCGAGAAGTCGACGCCGACGATCAAGGTTGCGGAGGAGTGATTTTGCGGCGGCTGCCTTATTCCCTTGATCCAGCCATTGCGATATCCCCTGCCGGTGATTCGAAGGGGATGCGGCATGCAGCGGCTGATCGGTGCTTACTTCAATTCTGTGCGAGCCTTTCGCAAGCTCGCCGCCAGCGAAAGGGCATTTCAGCAGGAACTGATGCTGCTGGTGCTGGCGCTGCCGCTCGGCTGGTTCGTCTCGGTCTCGTGGCGCGGCTACGCGCTGTTGATCGGCGCGGTGCTGCTGCTCATCATGGTCGAAGTGCTGAACACCGGCATCGAGGCAGCCTGCGATGCCTTCAGTCGCGAGTTCAACGTCGACATCCAGCTCGCCAAGGACTGCGGCTCGCTGGCGGTGCTGATTTCGGTTGTTATCGTCGCCGGCGTCTGGGGAATCGCCCTCATCGAGCGCATCACGGGACTACCGATCTGATCTGAACGCTCCCATATGTTAGTCACCAAAGGAGACTGACGTCGTGGAAGCCAATTTTCTGCTGCTTGAAAGAGCCGGCCTGCCGGAAGACCTGCGCTGGCTGGCGGAAAAATATCCGCGCGAGACATGGCAGGGCCACGCCAACATCCACGGCATGGCAAACATGTGGCTGCAGCGGCACGACATGTTCCGAGAGCTGGGCGGCATGCTCACCAACGGCATTGGCGACTATCGCGAAGGCAGGCTGACGGCGCCGGATTTCGCGCGCTGGTTCGCGCCGCGGCTGAACCACTTTCTCGGCAATCTCGACGGCCACCACAATGTCGAGGACTACCAATATTTCCCGGCTTTCGCCAAGGCGGAGCCGCGCCTGAAGCGCGGCTTCGAAATCCTCGATGCCGACCATCACACCATTCATGAGGGGCTGGAGCGCAACGCCGAGACGGCGAACGCCTTCATCCGCACGCTCGAGGAGAGCGAGGACAGGCAGCGCTTCGCCGCCGACGCCTATGCGGACGAGAACAGCCGGCTGATCGCCATGCTGAAGCGGCATCTGGCCGACGAGGAAGATCTCATCATCCCGCTGATCCTCGATCGCGGCGACCGGGCTCTGGTCGAGGACGACGACTGAACCTTACGATGTGGTTTCGCTGTCGCGGGCGTCCTTGGCGCGCTCCTTGCCGGCGACGGTGCGGGCGATGAGCCAGGCAATGATGGCGACACCCAGACCTATGGCAAGCGCGATCAGCAGCCGTTCGTGATGGAGCAGTGCCTTGCCTATCATCTGCTCGGCGCCGAGGCCGAAGACGTAGCCGATGCCGCAGAACAAAGCCGCCCAGACCAGCGACGACACCGCGTTGAGGATAACGAAGCGCGCTACCGAAATGCTGGCGAAACCGGCCGCGATGCCGCCGACTAGGCGCAGGCCATAGATGTAGCGGTTGGACAGGACGAATATGTTGGGATGGGACGAGACGAGACGGTAGGCGTGGTTGAAGCCGGGCCTCGCCTTCAGTTTCAGCACCCTGGGATGGTCGGCAAAGCTGCGGCCGAGAATGAAGAAAAACGTGTCGCCGACCAAGGCGCCAATGGCGGCCGTGAGGAAAGCCTTCCAGAGGATGAAGACATGCTGATGGGCGAAGAAGCCGCCGAGGATGGCCGCACTTTCGCCTTCGGCGACACAGCCCATGAAAACCGCGATCAACCCATATTGCTCGATGAGGTGATGGACGATCCCGGTCATTGAGAGGTTTGCCGGCCCGACAGTTTTTCGTCTATGCGGTTCACCTGTTCGGCCAGGCGCGCGATGTCCTCGCGCACGCCGATGATCTGGCTGTGGCGCAGTTCGTCCAGCTTTTCATGCAGAGCCATGATCTCGATCTCGGCCTTGAGGTTGACCTCATAGTCATGCGCGGCGTCGATGCGGTCGCGCGCGGCCTGGCGGTTCTGCGACATCATGATCACCGGCGCCTGCAAGGCGGCGATCATCGACAGCACCAGGTTTAGGAAGATGAAGGGGTAGGGGTCGAACGAGTCTCGCCCGAGCAGCCACCAATTGGCGCCGATCCACAGCACCAGGAAAGCAATGAAGGACAGGATGAACGTCCACGAGCCGCCGATGCGGGCAATGGCATCGGCGATCCGGTCGCCGGCGCCCTGAAGGCCGGTGAGGCTGTCGTTGATATCCTGCGAGATGGGCTTGCGGTCGACAGTGCTCTGCAACACCCGCCGCTCGAGCTCGCTGAGGGTTTCAGGCGTTCGCCTCAACCAGCGGTTGGCAAGTTCTGGCACGGTCTTGTGCATGGATGTCTCCATAGGAAAAGCGTCGGCTTGGCAGCCTTGTTTGCATATAGGAAGATGGCGTTTCGTCAAAAGCGCGGCGCGAGGATGCAGGATGCCCGATTTCGCGAAGATTCGCGCCCGTGCTGCAAAACGCAAAGGCGGCGACGCGGTGCTGACGTCGCTGCTCGGGCCGGCGTCTGACAATGCTGCTGTTGCCGACATTACGGACGATCGCATCCTGTCGACGATGGCCGAGCGGGTATTTGCCGCCGGCTTCGTCTGGCGCGTTATCGAACAGAAATGGCCCGGGTTCGAGGACGCGTTTCTCCATTTCGAGCCGAAACGGCTGTTGTTTCAACCTGATGACTTCTGGCACGACCTGACGGCTGATCAACGCATCGTGCGCAACCCGCAGAAGATCAAATCCGTCCGCGACAACGCCGCCTTCGTTGAGCGTGTGTCGAAGGAACATGGCGGTTTCGGCAAATTCCTCGCGGAGTGGCCTGACGACGACCAGGTCGGGCTGATGGCGTATCTCGGCAAGCATGGCAGCCGGCTTGGCGGCAACACCGGCCAGTATTTCCTGCGCTGGCTGGGCTGGGACGCATTTGTCATCTCAGCCGATATGGGGGCGGCACTGCGCGACGCCGGCCTCGACATCGCCGAAAGTCCGACGTCGAACAGGGATCTCGACAGGATTCAGGCGCAGATCAACGAATGGGCGAAGGAAACCGGCCTGCCGCGCCGGCACATTTCGCGCATTCTGGCGATGTCGATCGGAGAGAACCATTCGCCGCAATCGCTGCGCGAATATATGGGCGACGACTGATCACCGAATTGGTCCAAACGAACGCCATTGCCCGGGCAAATTTGCCGCGCTAAACCGCACAGATGACCCAGAAGACCGCACCCGATATTCTGCGCATCGCCGTTGCCCAGCTCAACCCGACGGTCGGCGATGTCGCCGGCAACCTTGCCAAGGCGCGCGAGGCGAGGGCGGATGCCGCCCGCCAGGGCGCCGACATCGTGCTCTACACCGAGCTTTTCCTTGCCGGTTATCCGCCGGAGGACCTGGTGCTGAAGCCGGCCTTCCTCAAGGTTTGCGAGAAGGCCGCTGAGGATTTCGCCGCGGATACCGCCGATGGCGGGCCGGGCGTCATCATCGGCACGCCGCTGAAGCGCAAGAGCGGCACCCACAATTCGATCATCGTCGCCGATGGCGGCAAGATCCTCGCCGAGCGCTACAAGCTCGATTTGCCAAACTATGGCGAGTTCGACGAGAAGCGCGTCTTTCAGGCCGGCCCCGAGGCTCAGGGACCCGTCAATTTCCGCGGTGTGCGCATCGGAATTCCGATCTGCGAGGACATCTGGGGCGACGTCGGCATCTGTGAAACCCTGGCCGAGAGCGGCGCGGAAATCCTGCTGGTGCCGAACGGCTCGCCCTACTACCGCGCCAAGATGGACGTGCGCCATCAGGTCGTTATCCGCCAGGTCATCGAGACCGGTTTGCCGATGATCTATGCCAATCAGATCGGCGGCCAGGATGAGCTGATCTTCGACGGCGCCTCTTTTGCCATCGGCGCCGACAAGACGCTCGCCTTCCAGATGAGCCAGTTCGAGGAAACTGTCGACGTCACCACCTGGAAGCGCAACCGCGTCGCCGCAGGCGCGCAAAACGCAGAAGAGTTCGACGGCTGGGTCTGCTCGGAAGGGCCGATGTCGAAAATCCCCGAGCGCGAGGAGGCGGACTACCGCGCCTGCATGCTCGGCCTGCGCGACTACGTCAACAAGAACGGCTTCAAGAACGTCGTGCTGGGTCTCTCCGGCGGCATCGATTCGGCGATCTGCGCCGCATTGGCCGTCGATGCACTCGGCGAGGAGCGGCTGCGGGCGGTGATGATGCCCTACCGCTATACCTCGGAGGATTCGCTGAAGGATGCCGAGGATTGCGCCCGTGCGCTTGGCTGCCGCTATGACATCGTGCCGATCTTCGAACCGGTCGAGGGTTTTCTGCATACGCTGACGCAGCTTTTCGAGGGCACCAAGGAAGGCATTACCGAGGAAAATTTGCAGAGCCGCGCGCGCGGCACGATCCTGATGGCGATCTCCAACAAGTTCGGCTCGATGGTCGTCACCACGGGCAACAAGAGCGAGATGTCGGTGGGCTACGCCACGCTTTATGGCGACATGAATGGCGGCTTCAACCCGATAAAAGACCTCTACAAGATGCAGGTCTATGCGCTGTCGCGCTGGCGCAACAGCCATGTGCCGCCGGGCGCGCTCGGCCCCTCAGGCGAGGTGATCCCCAGGAATATCATCGACAAGGCGCCGTCGGCGGAATTGCGCGAGAACCAGACCGACCAGGATTCGCTGCCGCCCTATCCGGTGCTGGACGACATTCTGGAATGCCTGGTCGAGAACGAAATGGGCGTCGACGACATCGTCGCGCGCGGCCACGACCGGGCGACGGTGACGCGCGTCGAACATTTGCTCTACATTGCCGAGTACAAACGCCGGCAAGCGGCGCCGGGTGTGAAGATCACCCGTAAGAATTTTGGCCGCGACCGCCGCTATCCCATCACCAACCGTTTCAGGGATCGCGGCTAAACATCTGATTAAATCAATGAACCTTGGGGGGCGCATGTTTATCAGCTATTTCAAGGGAACGCCTGAGTATCACATCCTGCGCTTCAAGAACGGCAAGGTCCGTGAGCAGGGGCGCGGCATCTCCTTCTGGTACGGGACGTTCGGCACCACCATCGCCATGGTGCCGGTGACGTCGCTCGACAACCCTTTCATCTTCACCGAGACGACGGCGAATTTCCAGGATCTGGCGATCCAGGGTTCCGTCAGCTACCGCATTGTCGATCCGCTCAAGGCGGCCGAAGGCTTCGACTTCAGCGCCAAGCTCAGCCGTGCCGACGTCGTCGGCGACGGCCGTGAGAAGATCGCCGAACGCCTGGTGCTGGCGATACAGAGCCGCGCCCGCGCGGTGGTTTCGAGCATGACGCTGGAACAGGCGCTGGCCGAGGTGACCAAGCTCGGCGGCAATCTGGCCGAACTGCTGCGCAACGATCCGATTGCCGCGACCGCCGGCCTGTCGATCGAGGAGGTTCACATCACCTCGGTCCAGCCGACGCCGGAGATCCGCAAGGCGCTCCAGACCGAATATCGCGAGGCGCTGCAGCGCCAGGCGGATGCCGCGATCTATGGGCGCCGTGCCTGGGGCGTGGAGAAGGAGCGCGAGATCAAGCAGAGCGAGCTGGCGACCGAAATCGAGCTTGCCGAACGCAACAAGCTGCTGGTCGATACCGAGGCGCGCAACAAGCTGACGCTTGCCGAGGCGCAAGCCAAGGCCCAACAGCTCGAACTCACCGTCTATTCGTCGGCGCCGGCGCACGTGCTGACGGCGATGGCTTTCAAGTCCTGGGCGGAAAAGGGCGGTTCGGTCGGCAATCTGTCGATCACGCCTGATATGCTCACCAGCGCGCTCAGCCAGCTTTCCACGCCGAAAGCCGGGTCCTGAAAGGCAAGCTCGGGTGGCAAGCGACCAGAGCGGCAGGCCGATCGACCGGGTGATCGTCGTCACCCGCAAGACCGAGCTGGAGGAGCTGACGACGCGCTTTAACACGCAGGGACAGGCGCGCTTTTATCTCCGGCAGGCCGGCATGAATTTCGACCTGGTCAAGGCGGCGCATGACGTCTATCACCAGGCGCTCGACCGGGTGATGGGTTCGCTTCCCCAAGGCCTCAAACAGTTGCGGCTCGACCGCGAACTGGTCCCGCAGTTCGAATTCGGCTCCGACGCGGTGATCGCGCTCGGTCAGGACGGGCTGGTGTCCAACACCGCGAAGTACCTCCCGTACCAGCCGCTGATCGGCATCAACCCGAACCCGGCGCTTTTCGACGGCGTGCTGCTGCCGTGGAATGCCGACGATACCGAAAAGGTCCTCGGCCTGACGATCGCCGGCAAGGCGAAGCGCCAGGCGGTGGTGATGGCCGAAGCGCGCTCCAATTACGGACGCCGGCTGATCGCCTTCAACGATCTGTTCGTTGGCGCCTCGACGCATGTCTCGGCGCGCTACGAATTGACCTATGGCGGCAGGACCGAGCGCCAGTCGTCGAGCGGCATTATCATCTCCACGGGCGCCGGCTCTACCGGCTGGCTACGCTCGGTGATGGCGGGCGCCGCGGGACTGGCTGCGGCCTATGGTGACAACTCCGTGCCGACCGTGCCGCCGCAAGGCTATGACCGCGAAGGCGAACAGCTGTTCTTTTCGGTGCGCGAACCGTTTCCGAGCAACACGACCGGCGTGTCGCTTGTGCATGGGGTCATCACCCGCGACCGGCCGCTGGTGGTTTCTTCGCGGCAGAGCAGGGGCGGCGTCATCTTCAGCGACGGCATGGAGCTCGATTTCGTCGAGTTCAATTCCGGCACCCACGTGACCATCGCGATCGCTGACCAGAAGGCCTATCTCGTGGTGCCATAAGCGCGCCACGTGGGCAGCCAAATCACCGGCCGGACTGAATTCGGCCGCCCTCCATTCTTTGCGAGGCACCATGCCCGACTGTGAAATCAGCTTCGACATGTCACGGATCGATTTCCGGGCGACCTCCGATCTGTTGATGGCGAGTTATTGGGGCGCCGGCCGCAGCGATGACTTTCATCGCCGCGCCTTTGCCAACTCGTTCTGCACCGCGGCCTATATCGATGGGAACCAAGTCGGTTTTGGCCGGGCCATCACCGACCGTACGGTGTTTGCCTATCTCGCCGACATCATCATCTGGCCGCAGCATCGCGGCCAAGGCATTAGCACGCAACTGGTGCGGGCGCTCATCGACCACCCTGAACTCAGCACGGTCTCGCACTGGAGCCTGTCGACCAGTGACGCGCATGGCCTTTATGAGAAGCTGGGCTTCAAGGCATCGACCGACGGCCGCTACATGCGCCTCGATCGCAACCCGGAATGAGGCATAGCGAGGGGGTTGACCGGCTGTTGTTGCAAAATAACCTCACTGGTTGGACCAGTTACGCTTTGCCACGTGCCCGGCCTTGGCGATCCTTCATGGCGTCTCTATAAGGACCGCTCCGCAAGTATCTTGCGGGAGGTCCGAATGGCAGTATTTTACATGGTAATGCGAGGCCGCGAAGTCTAGGTCTCACTGGCGTCCGGCGAAGGTTTGTCCTTCGCACCGATGCCGGGTCGAGTACAGGCTTCTGCCGATGCCGGTCGCCACCCGACAACCCGGGGCGCGCCGCCACCCATGCCGAACCTCCGCAGCCCCGGGCGAATTGCCCAGCGCGGTTTTCAATTTTCAGACCTTACCGGGACCGGGCAGATTTGCGCCCGGATGACATCATGGCTCGTTTTCGAATCGATCTGCGTGCAAGCGCCTTTCGCAGCGTTCTTGGCTTCACGCTCAGCCACTGGCGGCGCCAGCCGTGGCGGCTTTCGCTGATCATGGGCAGCTTCCTGCTGTCGACCATAGCGGACGTGTTGACGCCGCTCTATTCCGGCCGGCTGGTCGACGCCGTCGCCAGCAGTGCGTTGGCTGACGATGTCGCGTGGAATGCGGCAATGGCGGCGTTCTTCGCGCTCATCGCTTTGGCGATGACCGGCGTGGTGCTGCGCAACCTGGCTTTCATGGGCATTGTCGAGCTGACGCTGAAGATGATGGCCGACATCGCCGCCGACGCGTTCCATCGCGTGCAACGCTTCTCAACCGACTGGCACGCCAATAGCTTTGCCGGATCGACGGTGCGCAAGGTCACGCGCGGCATGTGGGCTCTCGACCTGCTCAATGACACCATCCTGATTGCGTTGTTGCCGTCGGTCGACATGCTGGTCGGCTCGATGTTGCTGCTCGGCTGGTTCTGGCCACTGATGGGGCTGGTCGTGGCAGTCGGCTCGCTGCTGTTCATCACGGTGACGGCGCTGCTGTCGCTCGGCTATGTCGCGCCCGCGGCACGGCTCGCCAACAGCTGGGATACGCGGCTTGGCGGCTCGCTTGCCGATGCGGTGAGCTGCAATGCCGTGGTCAAGGGTTTCGGTGCCGAGACGCGCGAGGAGACGCGTCTTGCCAAGGTCGTCGCCAAATGGCGCGCGCGGACCAGCCGCACCTGGGTGCGCGGCACCATCAACGGCACGACGCAAGGCGCCATGTTGCTGGTGCTGCGGACGGCAGTAATCGGCCTGTCGCTGATGCTGTGGGCCTGGGGCCAGGCAAGTGCGGGCGATGTCGCCTTCGTGCTGACCTCGTTCTTCGTGCTGCAGGGCTACCTCAGGGACATCGGCACGCATATCCGCAATTTGCAGCGTTCGGTCAACGACATGGAGGAACTGGTCGATTTCCAGTCGCAACCGCTCGGCATCGAGGACCGGCCCGGCGCCAAGCCGATCCGGATCACGCATGGCCACATCGCCTTCGATAACGTCACCTTCCACTATGGCTTCCACTATGGCAGCCATCGCCTCCCGCTCTACCGCGATTTTTCGGTGGAGATAGCGGCGGGCGAGCGGGTCGGACTGGTCGGCCATTCCGGCTCGGGCAAGACGACCTTCGTGAAGCTGATCCAGCGTCTCTATAATGTCAGCGGCGGCAGGATCCTGGTCGATGGCCAAGACATCTCCCAGGTTGCACAGGCGTCGCTGCGCGCGCAGATTGCCATCGTCCAGCAGGAGCCCATCCTGTTCCACCGCTCGCTGGCGGAAAACATCGCCTATGCCCGTCCGGACGCCACGCAGGCCGAGATCGAGCATGCCGCCAAGCTCGCCAGCGCGCACGACTTCATCACCAGCCTGCCGAAGGGCTACGGCACGCTGGTCGGTGAACGCGGCGTGAAGCTGTCGGGCGGCGAGCGCCAGCGCGTGGCGATCGCACGCGCCTTCCTGGCGGATGCGCGCATCTTGATCCTGGACGAGGCGACATCGAGCCTCGATTCGGAATCGGAAGTGCTGATCCAGCAGGCGATGGAGCGGCTGATGGTCGGCCGCACGACGCTGGTCATCGCACACCGTCTGTCGACGGTGCGGGCGCTGGACAGGCTGCTCGTGTTCGACCGTGGCAAGATCGTCGAGCAAGGCTCGCATGACGAGCTGATCCGGCTGAAGGGCGGCATCTACCGCCGCCTGTTCGAGCGGCAGGCGCTGGAACTGACCAAGGGCCTGGTGATCTGAGCTGAACGCAGAGCCCTATCCGAGGGATAGGGCTCTGCCTAGTTCATCCAGGCATTCGCTCGAATGGCTGAAGCGCTGGGTCGATCGTGTCCCAGGCGTGGCCGCGCACGGTGTAGGTGACCGCCTGCGGGTCGAACTGGCCGGGATCGTCGAGGCTCGTGGCCTGGATCGCCGTCACCTCCGGCATGGCGACGAACGTTACGTAGACCGGCGTGCCGCAGGTCGGGCAAAAGGCCTGGGCCTTTTCATTGCCGCTGTCGGCGATCATCCGCCATGTGCTCGGCTCGCCGGTGATCTTTACGTCAGCGCGCCGGCCGAAGGTCACATAGGAACAATGGCCAGTACCGCTGCGCTTTTGGCAATCGAGGCATTGGCAGTGGTTCTGAAAGATCGGCTCGCCGCTGGCCTCATAGCGGATCGCGCCGCAGGCGCAGCCGCCGGTAAAGTGCTTGGTCATCATCGTTCTCCGCGGTTGCTTCAGGCCGATTTCGGCTTGGCGAACAGGTCGATGCCTGTGCCGGTTTCGAGGAAGGATTTCATGCTGGACAGCACGGCCGGCCAACCCTGGCTGATGCCCTTGGCCATGCCGCTGCCGGCTTCGAGCTCGTCATGGCTGACGGTCAGCTTGACCATGGTGTCGTATTCCTCGATGGCGAACGTCACCTGGCTGTGCTTGGTCGGATCGTCGGCCTGCGAGGCGTTGGCCCAGCTCATGACCAGCCGGGTTGGCGGCGAGATTTCGACGACCTTGCCAACGAGTTCGACGGTCCGTTCGTCATTGGCGCGGATGTGTTCCCATTTCGAGCCGGGCTTCCAGTCGGAGACGTTTTCGTGGCCCCAGTAGCGCTTGGCGATATCGGGCCTGGTGATGGCTTCGAACACCTTTTGTGGCGTCGATCTGATGTAGGTCACGTAGACAAAACTGGTGGTTTCCCGGGTCATTGGTCGTCTCCTTCGAGTTCTTGTTTCAGGTCGTGCAGCAGGCTCAGCCGCTGCCGTTCGAATTTTCGCACCCACCGCTCGTAGACTTCGTGCAGCGGCACGGGGTTGATGAAATGCAGCTTCTCGCGGCCACGCTTGACCGTGCTGATCAGATTGGCCGCTTCCAGCAGATCGATGTGCTGCGTGGCGGATTGCCTCGCCATGTCGAGATTTTCGCAAAGCTCGCCGAGCGTCTGGCCGTTCTTCTCACACAGAAGATCGAGCAGCATTCTGCGGGTCGGGTCGCCCAGCGCTTTGAAAACCTTGTCGGCGTCCATCGGTCTCACTCATCTTGAAGACACAATATGCAGGTAAATGCCTGCATGTCAAGCTGTGGCTAAGCTTGGCCTGAAGGGGAGGGATTTATAGTGTCGGATTGCTGGCGCGCGGAGCGAAGCACCGAGCCCGGAATCGGGGCAAGAACCGGTGCGGGCGCGCAGGACTATGCAGCGGTGGCTGTGAGCTAGGCTCTAACGACGAACTTGTCGGGATCGGCGCAGAAATGGGCGATGATCTGGCAGAGGTCCGGCTCGTTGACCATGCGTACGGCCTCGGCCCCATTGACCCATTTGCGGGTGCGCGCGCGCTTTTCCTTCCAGCGGTCGGCAACGTGCTCGACCTGCAGCGGAAACACCAGCACTTCGCAAGGGACTTCCTCGCCGGACGCGAGGGCCTTGGCGTAGAAGTAACGACCGGCCTCGAAGAGCGAAATCTTGCCACGCAATCCGGCTTCCTCGCCCGCCTCGCGCGCCGCTGCCTCGCAGAGCGGCTCCCTGGCCTCGGGCCAGCCCTTCGGCAGCACCCAACGCCCGGTGTCTCGGCTGGTGATCAGCATGATCTCGACGCCGTCTTCGTTATTGCGCCATGGCAAAGCGGCAACCTGCAGGCGACAAGGCGAAGTGCCGAAGAGCTTGCGGACCCTTTCAGCCAGATGGTCGTGTGTCGCCGGTGTCGTCAGCATCAGTGAAAGCTACCCCAGCCCTCAGAATCGTTAGCCGCCGTATGAATCTTACCGACAAGTGTAAGTCTTAAAAGTAAAAAACATCACACCAACCGTCCAATCCGCCAACAGGCGTCGATTCGACAGAATAATGTGCCTTCCAGTGTCTGTTTTCATAGCAGACGGGGCGGGTTTGGCCGTCTGGGCAGAAATGGGGCTGGCGCGAATCAGCCGGCGTGATCGTCGGCGATCGGCTTCTGGTAGGTGAAACCCATGTCCCAGGGAAAGTAGATCCAGGTGTCCTGGCTGACTTCGGTGATGAAGGTGTCGACCAGCGGCCGGCCTTTCGGCTTGGCGTAGACGGTGGCGAAATGCGCCTTGGGCATCATGGCGCGCACGATGCCTGCCGTCTTGCCGGTGTCTGTGAGGTCGTCGATGATCAACACGCCCGCGCCATCATCGGCGAGCAGCGCCGGCGTGATCTCCTTCAGCACCTGCAATTGCCCCTGGCTGGTGTAGTCGTGATAGGAGGCGACGCAGACCGTCTCGATGACGCGTATGCCGAGTTCGCGTGAGATGATGGCAGCGGGAACCAGGCCCCCACGGGTGATGCAGACGATGGCCTTCCACTGACCCTTGTTGGCGCCGGCAAGCCGCCAGGCGAGCGCCCGGGCATCGCGGTGGAACTGGTCCCAGGAGACCGGAAAGGCTTTTTCGGGAAGGGACATTCTGCACTCCGCGCGCAACATTGTGGAATGCGCGCGGAATTAACTGGAAAGTCAGGGCATTGGCAAGGGCGGGGCCAGCTGTGGAGTTACCGCGACAAAAAGGCCGCAACCGGCACGCTGCGCAACACGGTGCGCGTGACGCCGCCGAACAAAAGCTGACGCAGCCAGGAATGGCTGTAGGCGCCGAGCACCAGAAGGTCGGCTCCGGTCTCGGCGATCCGGGTCTGGATGACGTCATCGACCGAAGCATTACCCGATTTCTGCACCGACACGCTGACCGTTGCGCCATGCCTGGAGAGTGCCGCGGCGATCTCGGCGCCGGCGGCTTCCGGGTTGTCATCCAGCGTATCCGGCGGATCGATGACCAGAATGTCGGTCTTTTCGGCCTCGATGATGAAGGGCAGCGCGTCGAAGGCGGCACGCGCCGCCTCCTTGCTGCCGTTCCAGGCCAGCAGCACATGTTTGAATGTGGTGACCAACGGCCCCTCATGCGGCACCACCAGCACTGGCCGGCCGGCATCGTAAACCAGCGTGTCGACATCGGCGCTCGTGTCGCCCCCGGTCTCGCGCTGCGCGGCAATAATCAGATCGGCGGCGCGCACGCTGGAAATACCCGTCAGCGCGCTGTCGCCGGAAAAGCTCTCGAGGCTGCGCCATTCGAAGGAAAGGCCGGAATTCTCGATCCGCCCAACGAAAAGCGCCTGCAATTTCTCGGCGCGCTCGCGGTTCATGTCGGCGGAGACCTGCAGGAACTCAGTGTCGGGGAAGCCGGTTGCCGAGGTGTAGGGAACGGGCAGCGCTTCGGCATGGATGCCGATGAGATGGCTCTCGAACCGGTCGGCAAGCGGGATGGCGCAGTCGAGCACGCGTTCGGCGTCCTGTTCGTTCTGCAATATGGCGACGATGGTCTTGAAGCGCATGCGAAATCCCTCAAATCTGCCAGCGCGTGCTGCGCCCGAGGGAAAACGTGGGAGTGCGGTGCTTGGTTCCGGCCCGGCGATGGTCCGCGAACCCAGGGTCAATTGGCGGCGGTGAAGCCGGCCACCATCGCCTCGACGTCCTTGCGTGCCGAATCCAGCGCCTCCTGGCTGCGGGCGCGGACCACCAGCTCCGTCCAGAATTTGCCGTCGCCATATTTCGGATAGGAGCCGATGATGGTGTCGGGATGCGCCTTCTGGATGTCGCCCAGGGGACCGCCGATCAGGCCTTCGCCGAATGGGCAATGGACGGTGGCCGACAGCATCTTGGTGCCGGCCTTCAGCGTCGGCACGACATTGTCGAGCATGGCCTGGAAAATCGCCGGCACGCCGGCCATGACATGGACGTTGCCGATGCGAAAGCCGGGCGCGACGGAGACCGGATTGTCGATATGGTCGGCGCCGCGCGGCATGCGCGCCATGCGCTTGCGGGCCTCGGTGTATTCGATGCCGCGCGCGGCATAGCTCTCGCCCAGCATGGCATAGGCCTTGGCGTCGTATTCGCACGGCACCCCAAAAGCCTTGGAAACGGAATCGGCGGTGATGTCGTCATGCGTCGGGCCGATGCCACCGGTGGTAAAGACATAGGTGTAGCGGGCGCGTACGGCATTCACCGCAGCGACAATCTCGTCCTCCTCGTCGGGAACGATGCGCACTTCCTTCAGGTCGATGCCGATGGCCGTCATGATGTCGGCGAGGTGGCCGATATTTTTATCCTTGGTGCGGCCGGACAGAATCTCGTCGCCGATGACAAGCATGGCGGCAGTGACGATTTCAGGCATGGAAGGCTCCGGCAAACAGGCCCGTTGGCAGACAAGGTCGCCTGAGGCAGAAAGAAGGTCGCCTGAGATAGCGCGCCATCGAACTGGCGGCAATGCCGACACAAGCCGCCATCTGCCTTGCCGAGCGTTCGTCAGTGGGTGATGGTGCGCGCCGGTCCGCTTCCCGGGTGAAAACATGCTGGTATCGATTCTGCTTTGGCTTGTCGCCGGCCTGTCCGTGCTGGCTCTCGTCATCGTGGCCTGTCTGGTGGCCGCTACGCTCTGGATTGCCGCCAAGGCCGAAAGGCTGGTGCCGGCCAGCGGAAACTTCGTCGAGATCGACGGCAGCCGCATCCATTATGTCGAAACGGGCGAGGGACGGCCGATCCTGTTCGTGCACGGACTTGGCGCGCAACTCCACCAGTTTCGCCACACGCTGTTTGAGCGCTTTGGCCCTGGCTACCGCCTCATTGCACTCGACCGGCCGGGATCGGGCTATTCTGTTCGCGCGCGAGGAGCCACCGGCCGTCTGCCTGAACAGGTCGAGATCATCAGGCGCTTCATCGAAACACTCGGGCTGGAAAGGCCGCTCGTGGTCGGGCACTCGCTGGGGGGCGCCGTCGCGCTGACCCTGGCCTTGGAGCATCCCGGCGCGATTTCCGGCATCGCTTTGCTGGCGCCGCTGACGCATCTGGAAGCCGGCGCCCGCGAGAAAGCGGGCCTGCTCTATATCCGTTCGCGGCTTTGGCGCTGGATCATGGCCTACACCGTCGCGATACCGACAAGCCTCAGATATGCGCGGCAGACACTGGAGTTCATCTTCGCGCCGCAGGCCGTTCCCGCCGACTACATGATCGATGGCGGCGGATGGCTCGGGCTGAGGCCAAGCCATTTCCATGCAACCTCCACCGATTTCGTAGCGGTCGAACAGGATCTTGGCCGCATCGAAGAGCGCTATGAAGAGATCGCCATGCCGGCCGGCATTTTCTTCGGGACAGCCGATCGCGTCATCGCCATGCGCATACATGGGGAGCCGATGAAGGACAGGATCGAAGGGCTCGATTTCGAGACGGTCGAAGGCCTCGGCCACATGCCGCAATTCGTCGAGCCGGACCGCGTCATCGCCTTCATCAAGCGCATTGCCGAGCGGACATTCGCCGCCAAGACCTCACCACAGCCTCACAACAATTTCACTGAACCATTCGGCTGATATCCGGTTTTACCCCGTGTCGCACCCAAGGCGGCGGATACGGAGTAATTCAATGTACAGGAAAGTTTTTGCAGCATCCGTGCTGACGATCGGTCTTGCCACATCGGCGATGGCGCAGTCATCGGACAGCACGTATTCCAACCATCACAGCTGGTGGCCGTTCGGGAACGAGCAGTCATCGACCGTCGACCAGAGCACCACCGGCAGCATCAATGCCGACGGCAGCCAAGGCTATGGCGGCGCTACGGGGCCGTGCGCCTCCGACCCGTCAGGACCCTATGGAAATGTGAGGCCCAACGTGAACGATCAATATTGCGGCAAGTGATCAAGCCGCGGCTTCGACTGACCGGCAGGATGTCCCGCCTGTTTGTTTTGACGCAATTCCCAAGGGAATTGCTTAGGCGAGCATCCACGGCCGGCAGCGAAAGCTGAGGGGCAAGGATCAGTCGGAAACTTCGGTCTGCGGCCGGTCGCGGCCGTCGGCCAGTTCGTCGTGCCACTTGCCTTCGGCATCCTCATACTGGATGCCGTCCGTGGCGCCGGCGATCTGCTGTTCGGCCGAGGCGATCTCGGCGGCGCGCAGCGCATCCTGGTGGGTCGGGAATGTCTCCGAGAATGTCGAACCGACCTTGTAGGCCCAGCCCCCGTCATGCTCGACGATCTTGTAAGTCAGCTTCGCCATGAAATCCTCCGGTTCGTCCGTCCGCTCAATGCGGCCCGTTTTTCATTGCAATTTGGGCTTCAATGCAACTTGGCGTCTGGCAGCCGGTCTTCGGGAACCAGCACTTCCGATTTCTTGGCCGCTTCGATCAAGGCCCTGCGTGCATCGGCCGTCGAACGATAACCTTCCAGCACTTTGAGGCAAGTGTCGAGAGCATCACGATGGCGCGGGCCGCGATTGAGCGGCCACACCGTCATCAGACACTCCGCCGCTTCCTGGGTGCTGCGGATCTGGCGATATTTGCCGACATGGCCGAGTTCGACCACGACCGGGGTTTCAAAAGGTTTGTTATCCATGATGGCCGCAACGCAAAGCAGCCAATATGGTTGCAAAAGTGGCCGTCAGCCTGCGCCCAAACGTCTCACCAACCGCAATCGTTGGTCTCAGTAACCGCAGTCGTTGCGCAGCCAGTGGGCGTTGGCCCAGCCGGTCCGTCCGCCGATTTCGACCTGGTACCAGTTGCCCCGGCGGTCGAAAATCTCCGTGTGGTCGCCGTTGAACAATTGCCCGATCATGCGCGACGACGAGTTCGGCCGTGCGCGCACGGCGAGAAACCCGCTGCCGGTATCCAGATCGTAGTGCCTGGACAGGCCGTGCACCGTGCCTTCGCAATATTGCGCGCCGACCGGAGACGACGCGGCGAACGACAGTGCGACCACCAGAGCGGCTGCCGCCGGATAGATTGCCCTTGATGCCATGGACTTTGCTCCCAACCCGGCCGCCAAGGCGGCCTGCCCCCAGGGACCATAGCGGGCGGATTAAAGCGAAGCTGCGGCAATCTGTCCAGCAGATGCGTTTGGCGCATCCGTCGGCGCTGCCTGTTCAGCCCTTCGTCCAATGCTGCATCGTCGTCACCGAGCGGGCGAGCTGTGGCGCGGGATGGATTTTCTCGCTGAAGGTGGCGGCGGCGCGCCAGCCCCAGCGCGGATCGGCGAGGAAGGCGCGGGCCAGCGCGACCATGTCGGCGCGGCCGTCGGCGACGATCGCCTCTGCCTGCGCGGGATCGTCGATCAGGCCGACAGCCCGTGTCGGGATGCCGGCGCCCTTGCGCACCGCTTCGGCCAGATGCACCTGATAGCCGGCGCCGGTCGGCAGCTTCTGCAACGGCGAATTGCCGCCGCTCGAACAGCAGATATAGGCAACATCAAGCGCCTTCAAGGCTTTGGCCACCTCGATCGCCTCTTCGACCTCGAAGCCGCCATCGACCCAGTCCTTCACCGACAGGCGGGCGCCAAGCATCAGGTTTGGAACTGCCTTCCTCACCGATTTGGCGATCTCGATGAGGAAGCGCATGCGGTTTTCCAGCGAGCCGCCCCAGCGGTCGGTGCGCTGGTTGGAAAGCGGCGACAGGAACTGGAAGATCAGATAGCCGTGCGCGGCGTGCAACTCGAGGAAGTCGAAGCCGGCGCGCTCGGCCCGCCTCGCGGCTTGAGTGAAGCGCTCGATAAGCTGCAGGATTTCATCCTCCTCCAGCGCATGCGGCACATTCCAGCCGGTGTCATAGGCGATGGCCGAGGCCGAGACGGTCTGCCATGGATCCTCGCCCGGCTGCAATGGGCCGCCGCCTTCCCAGGGCTTTCGGTTGGAGGCCTTGCGGCCGGCATGGGCAAGCTGAATGCCGAATTTCGTTTCCGGCGCGGCGACGCGCCTTGCTGCATCCAGCGTGCGCCGGGCGGCCGCCTCGTTGTCGTCGGAATAGAGGCCGAGGCAGCCATGGGTGATGCGGCCGCGCCGTTCGACGTCGGTCATCTCGACGGTGACCATGCCGGCGCCCGACATCGCCAGGTTCATCCAGTGATAGAGATGCCAGTCGCTGGCCGAGCCATCTTCGGCGGAATACTGGCACATCGGCGCCACCGCGATACGATTCGGAAAGGTCAGGCCATCGAGGGCGATCGGCTGGAAAAGCGCTGCGGTCATCAAAAAACTCCGGAGAGGGACTGCAGCTATTTAGGCGATGGCAGTTGCCGGCACCAGACATGAGGCGGTGAAAGCTTCGCCGTTTCGGTTGCGCGCAAAACCGTTCGCGGTTACGCCATGGCGCCGACAGCTTGGAGCTCATCATGGAAGATCGTATCCGCATCCGCTCGGAGGAAGTCCTGTCCGACGACTGGGCGGTCCTGAAGAAGACTGTTCTCGATTACCGTCGGCGCGACGGGCAGTGGGAGACGCAGATTCGCCAGACCTACGATCGTGGCGACGGCGCGGTGATCCTGCCTTTCGATCCCGAGCGTCAGACGGTGCTTCTGGTGCGGCAGTTCCGCTACCCCGCCTACGTCACCGGCCACCGCGAACCGCTGATCGAGGCCTGCGCCGGCCTGCTCGACAAAAACGATCCCGAAACCGCCATCCTCAAGGAGGCCGAGGAAGAGCTCGGCTATCGCCTACAGAACATCGAGCGGCTGTTTTCCCCCTATATGAGCCCGGGCAGCGTCACCGAACGGCTGTGGTTCTTCGTGGCGCGCTATTCACCCGCCGACCGCATCTCGGCCGGCGGCGGCGCGGCCGACGAGGGCGAGGACATCGAGGTTCTGGAAATGCGGCTTGATGAAGCGCTGGCCGGCATTTCAGACGGCCGCATCATCGACGCCAAGACGATCATCCTGATCCAGCATTTGAAACTGTACCCGATGAAGGGCTAGCTCGGCGAAGCTCGACGTGCCTCACTGCTGCGGGCAGGGTGGCCGTCCACTTCGCGGATGAAGTTGCGCAAGTTGCAAGGACACCGGAATGGCGCGTGGCGCAAAGGCATGGCTGAAGCGAAACAGCGCGCGGGCATCTCTCCTGTTGCTGAACGCCGCGCTGCTTGTCCGCTATCGCCGGTTGACCCAGCGTTTCCTTGAGCGGATGCGGCATCTGCCGAATTTTGCAGCCCCGGTGACGTTCACGGAAAAGATCCACTGGCGCAAGATTTTCGATGACGATCCTCGCTTTACCGGCCTTCTCGACAAGCTCAAGTCCAAGGAAATCGTCAGGGAGCGGCTTCCCGGGCTCGCCATCCCTGAGGTGCTGTGGCAGGGCGACGATCCGCGCCAGATCCCTTTCGATGACCTGAAAATCCCCTACGCCGTCAAATGCAACCACGGTTGCGCCATGAATGTCATCGTTCGTGATCCGGCCAACGCCGACCGGGAGGCGATCATTGCCGAGATGACGGAATACCTTGGCCAAACCTATGGCGCCCGCAAGCTGGAGCGCAGCTATGCGCACATAGAGCGGCGGGTTTTCGTCGAAGCCCTTGTCGGCAAGGACCAGGATTATGACCCGGTCGACTACAAATTCTGTGTGCTGGCTGGCCACGTCGCCTACATTGTCGTCGTCGCCTTCCGTTCCACGGTCAAGAATACCGCCCACCTGGATCGCGATTGGCGCCCGCTGAACATCGTCCAGGGCGCGATCGACTCGAGCCTGGAAATTCCCCCTCCCAAGAGCCTGGCGCGGATGATCGAGGCAGCCGAGGTGCTCGGCAGCGAGTTCGACATGGTGCGTGTCGATTTCTACGAGGAGGAGGGGGAGCCGATCTTCGGAGAATTCACGGTCTACCCACGCAGCGGCTTGCTGCAATTCGACCCGGCTGCCTTCGACCGCGAACTGGGCGCGCATTGGGATATTGGCGCGTCAGCTTACCTCAGCCGTTTGCCCAGCCGATTTGCCAAACGGTACAAGGCAATGCTCGTCGCCGCCGGCTATCTCGACGTTTGAGATGGCTCGAAGAGCGAAGGGTGGTGCGGAGAACCCATACCATTAGAGATCGAGGGAAACTGATAGCTCAGCAGGTCAATAGCCGTGATTTCGAAGTGCTGCCTCAACTGAGCCGTAACGTTCATAGCGACGCCGCAGTCTTCGTCGAGCAAGTTTTCGGCGCGCTTCCTGCTGCGACGCGGCCAATTGCCGCTAAGGTTACCGGCAAGCTCTCCCACGTCCCGACTGGGTCGAGATCATTTGAAGAACTCTTTCAGCTTGTTGAGTCGACTGTCGCCAGAGGCCTTCCGGCCTTCAGGACACGCCGCCTCGCCGATCGTATCCTGCTGGATAAAGCGAGGTTCTCAGCCACCATTTTCTCGCTGAGTACCAGCGCGAACTCGGTCTGTTTGATGCGTTGCTGAGCATCAGCGAGTTGCATCGTGAAAAGATCGGTTGCCATTGTTGATCCGGGATCCGCGAGATTCATGATTGCGTAACACATGGCGGGCGAAATCGTTCCTAATTGTCGGGCGAAGCCGGTGCCGCAAAGGGCGGCTGAGTTTGAACTTCCCACCCGGCCAGACGTCCGCGAGCGCCAAGGCATCGAGAGCCCAGTGATCGGAGGGCCACTACGAGCGGGCGCAACCCGACCACTTAAGTGATCAGCCTCGCTACAGCCTTGACAGGTACAGTCGCGGCCTCATCAAGGGGAGGTATCAATGGTCTCGGCGATTGGAAACCAACATCGGCAGGCAGCTGAAACTCGACCGAAACCCGCAAAGACAGAACCGGGCGAAGGATTTGCGCCAGGCAAAAGCGCAGACAGCGTAGGACATCGCGCCAAGGCAATGGCGGCAGAAAGTGGCGACACGGATTCTGGCGCCCAGGGGCACGCCGCATCGACAATCGCCAGGATGGATATCACCGTTTTGGCTCCACAGAGCGAAGAGCCGCCTTTGGAGTAGCCCGGGCGGCCGTGCCGCTGCCTCGGTCCTTGTGCAGCACAACGCGCGCTGGCTACGCTCGGTGGCCATCGTCGTCTCGAAACACTTCGGGCGTTGCACTGCCGCGAGCCGCCTTCGCTGCTGGTCGAGGGGCTGTAACCCTTGGTGAGGCCGGCATCGCCTCGCCGGTCGTTGCGAGCCCACGATCGCGCGGCCAAGCGACCTTCCCTGTGTCGGTCTCTATTCGATACTAGGGGACGGCGGTTTCATCACGGGCAATTGCAGCTGGTCAATGGTTGCGACGATGCCGGCGGCAATGGCTTCCGCCTCATGGATCAGTTCCGGACCATAGAGCCCATTGACCATCTCTTCGCTCGGCAGCACGCCAGGAGGACAGTGCTCTTCCATTGTGCGCCGGATGAGCGTCAGCGCTGCCCGGCATTGGTCGGCTTCGATCTTCATAGCCCTTCAAACATCCAATTCGTCTAAAATGTTCCGGAACTAATTTAGCGATAGCTAATTGAAGTCGTGGTTCTGCGAGTCAGTGCATGCGTCTGAAATTCATCAAGCCTATGGAACCCGAACTGGTCGACACGCCGCCGATGGGCGATGATTGGATTCATGAGATCAAATTCGGTGGCTACCGCACCCAGGTCATCAAGGATGATGACGGGATTCGGCTGATCACCAAGAACGGTTATGATTGGACGGGCCGCTACATCCAACTTGCCGGTGAGGCGGAAGCGATCGAGGCGAAAGACTTCATCATCGACGGCGAGACCATTACGATCAATGAGGCTGGCCTATCCGACTTCCATGCGCATCAATCAGCCGCGACCAGCCGCAAGCCGTCGCGCGATCTGTATCTGCTAGCATTCGACCTCTTGCATCTGAACGGGCATGACTTGCGGAACACGCCGGTGGAAGACCGTCGCGAGATCCTCCGGGCGTTGATCCCGGACGGCGGCCGAATCCAGTTCAGCGAAGCGATGCCGGGCACTGGCGACGCCGTCTTTCATCTGGTCGACCAGGCTGGGCTTGAAGGTATCGTTTCAAAGCGGAAGGGCAGCAAGTATCGGTCGGGTCCGACGACGAACTGGCGCAAGATCAAGTGCTATGCCGAAAAGGAGATGGACATCATCGGCGTGCAGCGCGAGGCCGGCAAGCCTGCCATGGTGCTGATGGCCGACAAAGGCCACTATGCCGGCGGCGCCTTCGTCACCTTCAAGGCGGACAAGCGCCAGCGCCTATGGGACCGCGTGCAAGGCAAGATTGGCGGGCCGGCGCCGAAAGGGCTCAAGAGTGACAAGGCCGAATGGCTAAAGCCGGGCCTGGTCGGCCGCGTGCGGTTCCTGAAGGGCGAGGAGAAGCTTCGCCATGCCAAGCTGCTGGATTTCCGGGAGGAGACTTAGCCCGGAGGCTTGTCCCGGGGCTGTGCCGGTCCTGTCCCGTTCCACTGGATGAACTTCGCCCTCTGGCCGGTGATGGTCTCGATCGACTTCAACAGGGGTCCATGGACCTTACGTAGAGCTTGGTAGTGCTCGCCGTGGTACGCCAGGAGCGGCCCGACGATGCTCTTGTGCAGCGCTTCGGCTGCCGCCAGGAACTGCTCGATTTCAGCCCGGGAAAGTTGTTCCGAAGGTTTGGTTCTGGCCATTGGCGCTCTCCATTGAGGGGTCGCCGCAACGAGGACTATAATCCTACATGCCGGACTGCCTGACAAGAGGGCTCGCCGGCCTTATCCCGCAGGTAGCAGTAGGGCGACGGCGCCAAGCGCAGCCATAAGGAGCAACCACCAGCAAAGATGAGCAACGGCAGGCCCGGCGACCTCCTTTGGCACACGGGACAAACAAGAAGGTCGCCGAGCCTTACCGGCGCTGCTTTGTGAGGGAGACGACGCCGGATGAGATGAGAGTATGCGATCGTGCTAATCTCTGCGAACCATGCGAACGAAGGAAAGCCTTGTGGCACCGACGTTGAGATCAAGGTCGGCGGGGCGCTGATCGCTGCGGCAGGATTCTTCCAAAGCGGTAGTGAGTCCAGAGCGGAACATTAGCGTCGGCTAACGGTTAATTCGGCAGTGTTCCGACCGTGATCGGTAGAGCGATGGTGACGTTTCATCTTGTCTATTTTTCCGGCCTCACGGCAGACCAGCTGCTAGGCAGCGCCGTTCCTATCCTGGCGTGTTTGCTGCTTTATAACGCTCTGGCTACGGACGCCTGACTGATGGGTCGGCCAGCGGCCCGGCATCCTTGGCAGCCGGCGATTGCCATCCCGATGCCAACTCCTATGACGAGGCCAAAGACAAGCTTGCCGACGAAATCAATGGCGAGGGCCGGACAGGACGCCACACGTCCAGGCAGGGCTCTCTGACGGCATTGGCGATGGCCCGTTGGCAATTCGGGGGTCCATTGTTCCCATTTCTGTTTGTCCCAAAACTGCCCGCTGCCTCACGGTGGCGAGCTTTTTCGTCATAGGGCCCTCCGCGCTGGGCAATCTGTTCCAAGAGCTTCTGTGACGCCTCTATGACGCGGCAAACCTTGGAAAAGGTTTCCGTGGCAGGACCGGGGTACGATTCTAACCAACTAGGGCTGTATAGGCCACTAGCGCCCGACGATCCGGCTAATCATGTCGTCATCAGGTGCGCTGTCGGTGAATTCCCGTAGGAGCGCCTTCGCGTGGTCTACCCAATGCTCTTCAGCCAGGTTCAGCTCCCGAACGGATCTCCTGAAGGTCTCGCACACCACATCGAAATCGAAGGCGTCAATGCTGTAGCCTTCCTCGTCATGGTCCATCGGCCGCCTCCCCCAATGGGGGAAACTGTACGGAATCGTACGAAGCAAGTGCAAGGGCATTCAAAAGCAATTGGCTGATGCCGCCCGATCGTTCCACAATGTGTTGCTAATATGCAGCACCGACTGAATCTCCGATCAGCGGCACTTGTGGTTGGTTCCAACAGCTGCACGTTGACGGCAAGATGTCAAAGCCAACGACATGCGGGCGACGAAGATGGACAAGCGACAAAACACAAGAAATGTTGAGTTGGTCGGTCTTCTGGCCGTGCCGTTGTCAGTTCTAATCACGCTGCTGATAGCTGGAATGATCCTTTGCTGAAATGTTTGAGTGGCAAAAGGCTGGGGCGGCGGGTTTTTCCCCTTTGAAAGAAGTCACGATGTCCCAATCCGTCGAACCCCCGATATTGCCAGAGGATAGCCCAGACCGTGAGGTGAACTGTGAAGTCGCATTAGAAGCCGCGTTTGCGGCCTTGGTGACTGCGTCAGAAGCGCAAGGTTGGACGCCACAGGAAACGGCTGCAACTCTTCTTAAAATCGCGACGGAGCATGCCCACCGGGTTGAGGCCGCTGCGGCCCCAGCCGGCTCCCGTTCTGCGGCCACATCCTGATCTCATAATGACCGTCAAGGCCGGACGACGCGTATTTCTCATGTCGGCCTTCATTGTAAGTTCCGGTACGGAGATCCTTCGAAAGGCACCCTCGATGTCGACATGCTCCATAGCGTATGAAGAGCTACCAGCACGCTTGTAATATAGCTTTTGAGGCTGCGGTGTGGTCGACGTTTCCGACCGTGGCACGTCGACGACCATGAACTCGGCGTTTTGGTCGGCATTCGATGCAAATCCAGCGACGCGGATACCGTCGTTTTTCGGATGCAGTAAATCCCCAACTGCCGAGCTTACGACCGAAGGGGCTACTTTCCAGTTCGGGATTGGCTCAAGCGCAGTTGCGCAGTCAGCCCGTCACTGTTCTTACGGCAGCCAATACCGAACACCAAAACACCGGCCGAATTGATGAAGGCTGACAGTGCTTTTGCCAACGCCGCCCGACCATCCTTAGTTGGTTGTTCGTGAGGTGTGAAAGCGGGCCCCTGTTTTCCAACCGCAGGTGTCTTGAAGTCTAGCTAGGCTTTCCTGCATCTCGGCCTCAACTGCTCATTTAGCAGAGCTTCCCTATGAGCGACCAAGTCTTGAAAATCCAGCATGGCAGTTCCCGGCTTTGTATCCCGGCTCTACGGCTACCCGCGTCAGCCTTTTCTATGGTAGCCAGTGAGTTCTTACAGAACGAATCCTAAGCATTTCAATTTGGTGCGGACGACGGGAATCGAACCCGTACGATCAGAGATCGAGGGATTTTAAGTCCCTTGCGTCTACCAATTCCGCCACGTCCGCAGGCCAGCCCTTTTCAGACGCCAGCGAAAACCCGTCAAGCCATCTTTTGCCGAGTGTCGAACTCATGAAAGGTGGTTCGTGATTTCAAAACAATTGGTTGTGGCGAAAATCTCAGTCGCCGAGAACGCTCAGAATTTGTAGCTGAGATTGATACCGACCGCGTTCAGCTTCACATCCTGATCGCGATCGTTGAAGGGTTCCGCCACGTCATAGTGCTCGGAGCCGAAATCGTAATAGCGATATTGCGCGCCGACGATGAATTTGTCGGTCAGCGCGTAGTCGACGCCGGCACCCAAGGTCCAGCCGACATTGGTGCGTGTGCCGGCGAACGACGCGCCCGCCACTTGCGAAGTTTCGATGCCGGCAAAGGCGACGCCGCCGACGCCGTAGACCAGCACGCGGTCCATGGCGAAGCCCGCTTTGGCGTCGACAGATCCGAACCACTTGATGTCCGTGCGGAATGTGCTTCCAAGGCCTGATACCGCCGTACCGTCGACGGCGGAATAATTGAGCTCCGCCTCGGCGCCGAGCACTGCCTGGTCGAACTGCCACAGCCCGGCGACATGGCCCCCGACGAAACCGCCGTCAATATCGGGCGAGATGGAAAACGGCGCGCCTTCCGTCACTGATATGTCGGACTGGCCCCAGCCGTAGCCGGCCTGCAGGCCGGCATAGTAGCCGGTCCAGTCGAAGCCTGGTTCGGTCATCGGCACCGCCATCGGGTCGGCGGCGAATGCCGGCCCGGCCAGAGCAATCAGAAATCCGGCACTGGCAATGGTCAGACAGCGCATCGAGTTCTCCGAAAAGGCGGTTAAGAAGGCGCCTTGCCGGAAGGTAATCCTATTCGCCGCAAAACGGAACCCATTGTTCAACAATCGGAAGCACCCGTTGCTGTGCTGGGGTGCTCTATTTTGGGGGCGCTATTTGGCGTCGATGAAGTCCAGCGCCGCCTGGCTATATTCGTCCGGCGCCTGCACCATGGCGAAATGACTGGCGTTGGGCAGGATGATGAGCTTGGCGCCCGGAATGACGGAGGCCATGTATTCGGTGTGTTCGCGCTTGATCGCCTCGTCATGGTCGCCGGCAACGATCGCGGTCGGCGTGGTTATCTTGCCGAGCTGCTCCTTGGTCCAGGCCGGCTCCGACTCCCACATGTGGCTGATCTGCGCCACGAAGGCATCGTACTGGTCGGGAGTCTTCGCCAGTTTCTTGTAGTCGCGGCCCGAGCGGTCGATGTAGGCGGCAAAGGTCTTGTTGGTCAGCACACCCGGATCGACGCCATCGGTGGTGACGTTGGCGGCCTGCGCAAAGAGCCGTGTCAGCCGCTCCGGATGATGCAGCGCGATGTCGATGCCGATAATGCCGCCGTCGCTCCAGCCGACAAGAGCGGTCTTGTCGATCTTGAGATAGTCGAGCAGCGCAAGATAGTCCGACGCCATGAGGTCATAGCCGTAAGCTTGCTCGGTGCGGGTAGAACGGCCATGGCCGCGGCTGTCGGCAATGATCACCTTGTGCGTCTTGGACATCGTCGCCACCTGGCTTGCCCAGATGTCGCCATGGCCAAGGCCGCCATGGATCAGGAGAATCGGATCACCGGCGCCGAAAACGGCATAGTACATCTGGATGCCGTTGACCGGCGCATACCCGCTCTGATCCGGTTTGGGCATCGCCGCCGGCTCCGGCAAGGTCTTCCAACGTTCCTCGGCGGATACAAAGCCGCCCGAGATCAGGAACAGGGTGACGAAGGCGAGTGCTTTCAGGAACCGGATCATGACTTCACCTCAGGAGGTTTCGGGCTCATCACAACAAAAACCCGCCTCGCGGCGGGTCGTCGGCGCAAATCAGCACCATAGCCAGAATGGTAGCATAAGTGGCGGCACAAGCCAAACTGAATGACCGCACCACTGATGCCTGCCCTCGGGGTGAGCAGGTGCGGCGCATCCGCCCGGGCGAATTCTCATCGACGGATTTCGTCCGTGATCGCTGGCCAAAACCTTGCCGGCTTGGCACAGTCGGGCAAACAGGAGTTTTTCATGGCCAAGCAGCCGTCGGCGACGAAACCCAAGCCCTGGACCGAGATGGCGACGCATCTGGTCGACGTCGCAACGGGGCGCAAGCCGGCCGACCTCGTCATCCGAAACGGCCGCTGGGTGAACGTGCATTCCGGCGAAATCATAGCCGGCACCGACATCGCAATCTCAGGCGGCCGCTTCGCCTATTGCGGGCCGAATGCCAGCCATGCCATCGGCCAGGGCACCAAGGTGGTCGATGCCGGCGGCCGCTATCTCGTGCCCGGCCTGTGCGACGCGCATATGCATGTCGAGAGCGGCATGGTGACGGTGACCGAGTTCTGCCGCGCTGTCATCCCGCACGGCACCACCTCGATGTTCATCGATCCGCACGAGATCGCCAATGTGCTGGGTCTGCCCGGCGTGCGGCTGATGCATGACGAGGCCGTCGCCATGCCGATCAACGTGCACGTCCAGATGCCATCCTGCGTGCCGTCCGCGCCGGGGCTGGAGCATGCCGGGGCCGAACTGACGGTCGCCGATGTCGCGGAAGCGATGACCTGGGAAAACATCATCGGGCTCGGCGAAGTCATGAATTTTCCCGGCGTCATCGCCAATGATCCGGTCATGTCGGGCGAGATCGCCGCAACGATCAAGGCCGGCAAGACGGTCGGCGGCCACTACGCGTCGCGCGATCTCGGCCTGCCGTTCCATGGCTATGTCGCCGGCGGGCCGGAGGACGACCATGAAGGCACGCGCGCCGAGGACGCAATCGCCCGTGTGCGCCAGGGCATGAAGGCAATGCTGCGGCTGGGCTCGGCCTGGTACGATGTTGCCTCGCAGATCAAGGCGGTGACCGAGAGCGGTCTCGACCCGCGCAACTTCATCCTGTGCACCGACGACAGCCATTCCGGCACGCTGGTGCATGAAGGCCATATGGACCGGGTGGTCCGCCACGCCATCCAACAGGGATTGAAGCCGGTGACGGCGATCCAGATGGCGACGCTGAATACCGCCCAGCATTTCAAGCTGGAGCGCGAACTGGGCTCGATCGCGCCGGGACGGCTGGCTGATCTGCTGATCGTCTCCGATCTTGCCGCCATGACCATCGACGAGGTCTATGGCCGCGGTATCAGGCTGGCCAAGGGCGGCAAGCTCGAGATCGACATTCCGGCCTATGATTACCCCAAATCGGCGAAGAACACCGTCAAGCTCGGCAAGAAGCTGAAGCCAGGCGACTTCGACATTGCGGCGCCCAAGGGCGCCAACGAGGTGCGGGTGCGGGTCATCGGCGTGATCGAAAACCAGGCGCCGACGCGGGCGCTGGAGGCCGACCTGCCGGTCGAGGACGGGCTGGTCGCCATGGACCGCCGCAACGACATCTGCCAGATCGCGCTGGTCGAGCGCCACCGCGGCACCGGCGGCGTCACCAATGCCTTCGTCTCAGGCTTCGGCTATATGGGCGACTGCGCCATGGCGTCGAGCGTCGCACATGATGCCCACCACATCATCTGCGTCGGCACCAACAAGGAAGACATGGCGCTGGCCGTCAACCGCCTGGGCGAGGTCGGTGGCGGCGTGGTGCTGTTTTCAAAGGGCAAGGAACTGGCGCTTGTCGAAATGCCGATCGCCGGGCTGATGTCGGACGAGCGCGCCGAAATCGTGGCGGCCAAGGCCGAGAAACTCACCGAAGCAATGCGCAAGATGGGCTGCTCGCTCAACAACGCCTACATGCAGCACTCGCTGCTGGCGCTGGTCGTCATTCCGGAGCTCAGGATTTCCGATGTCGGCCTGATCGACGTGACGACGTTCCAGAAGGTCGGTTTGTTTATCTGAGATCAGCCCCGGTGCTTGGCTCTCATCCGCCGGTGGCGATGGTCAGCACCTTGAATGGCGTGGTGATGATGATCTCGGCGACGGATCCGACTGCCTTGCCGAGGCCTCGGCCGAGATTGTCGATCTGGCCCTGCGTGGGTTCGTCCGATGCCAGGCCGGCTGGAGCGCGCAGACGGTCGCCGAGCAATTGCACCAGGAACGGGTTGTCGGCGAATTTGGCGTGGTTCAGGCGGTCGCCGCCCTTGATCTGGCTGAGGTCGGCCACAACGACGCCGTAACTGGCAATGTCGGCGGCGTTGCCGTAGTCGCCGACGCGCGGCTTGTCGCCGGATAGCAGGCTGGACAGTCTCAGAGCACGGTCGTCGGCGGAAAGCAGGATGACGAACGGCCTGTCGGGCTTGCCGTAGCGGATCATCTGCTTCTTGAAGACGTCGACATCGATATCGGGCGATGCCAGGACGACACGGCCGAGCTTGCCGTCGAGATCGCGGTCGCCGGTGATGGCGAGCTGGCGCAGCGCTTCCATCGTCACCCAGGTTCCCATCGAATGCGCGATGATGTCGATGCTCTTGACCTTTGTCTTGGCGAGCATCCTGAGCGTCGCCTCGAGGTCGTCGCGCGCGGCGTTGGCGCTGTCCTTGTCGTAGATATAGCCCGTGGTCTTGCCGCTCGAAGCCCACGAAAACAGGATCGGCGTGCCGGGATATTCGGTGTCGTGGGCGATCTGCGTCAGCCGGTAGACCCCGTCGTCGAAGCCGTTGTTGAAGCCGTGGACGAAGACCAGCGCGCGGTCGCCATTCATGGTGATGTTGGCACCGACGGCCTTGGCGAATTGCGAGGCGTCGCCATAGTGGACGACGTCGGTGGCGGTGAATTGCTTGGCCGGGTTCGAATTTGCCGAGCCCTTGGCGCGCTCGATGGCGCCGACCTGGTGGACCTTCGGCACGGTGACGTCGACGCGGGCGTAGCTGGTGGTCAGCGAGCGATCGCCATCGAACACCTGGCGTGGGTCCTTGGTCGCCTGCTTGCGGGTGGTGGCGACGAAGATTTCGTGGGTGGCCGCGATGTCGGAGGCAGGCACCGAAACCGTCGTCTTGTTCAACAGGTCATGGGTGTTGGGGCCGGCGCAGCCGGCGGCAGCGAGCGCGAACGCAAGGACCAGGACAGTCTTCCATCGCTCGTTCAAGCGGGCTCCCGCTGGCGCATTGGCGCCGATTTCAATGTCGTAGAGGCAGAGACCGGTCCGGTCCAGTTGAAAGTGAGCGGGCCGGTCGGCATTCGCTACCTCACGCGGCGACGGTCGCCGCAAGGCAACAGCCTTATTGTCCGAGCGCGCTGATGCGGTCGGTCACCGTCTGGTCGCTGGCAAAGCCGTCATCCTCGCGCAGCCGTTGGCCGATCATCTTCACCAGTTCGGGATTGTCGGCGAACTTGGTGTGGTTGAAGCTGTCGCCTCCCTTGACCTTGGAAAGGTCGACCACGGTGACGCCATAAGCGGCGAGGTCGGCGGCATCCTTGTAGTCGCCGACGCGTGGCCGCGAGCCGGCAATCAGGCCTGAGAGCCGCAGCGCCCGGTCGTCGTCGGAGAGCAGCAGGATGAACGGCTTGTCCGGCTTGCCGTAGCGGCGCATCTGGCTCTTGAAGACGTCGACGTCGATGTCGGGAGAGGCCAGCACGACATCGCCGAGCTTGCCGCCGAGATCGCGGTCGCCGGTGATGGCCATCTGGCGCAGCGTTTCCATGGTCACCCAGGTTCCGAGCGAGTGGGCGACGATGTCGATGCGCCGCGCGCCGGACTGCTGCAGCATGCGCAATGTCACCTCCAGCTGATCGCGGGCGGCGCTGGCGCTTTCCTTGTCATAGACATAGTCGGTGGTTCTGGCGCCGGATGCCCAGGAAAACAGCACCGGCGTGCCGGGATAGCCGGAATCGTGGACGATCTGGGTCAGGCGGTAGACCGCGTCGTCGAAGCCGGTGTTGTAGCCATGCACGAAGACCATGACGCGGCCGCCGCGCGCGGCAATGTCGGCATTGAGCGCGCTTGAGAACTGGGGCTGCGCATCGTAGCCGACGACCTCGGAAGCCATGAAGTATTTCGCCGGGTCGTTCGACTTGCCGCGCGAGCGGCGCTCGATCTGGCCGGTCTGGTGGACGCCGGGAACGGTGACGGTGACGCGGGCGTAGTTCAGCGTCGCCGAGCGTTCGCCGTCGAAAACTTTGTTGGGATCGTCGGATTTCTTGCGTGTGGTGGCAATGAAGATCGAGTGATTGCCCGAGATTTCGGTCACCGGCGTGGACATGACGGCGCTGCCGAGCAGTTCCTCGGTTTTGCGGCCGCCGCAGCCGGCGATCAACAGGGCAAGTGCAAGAATGCAAATCGTCTTCAAACGCACGTCAAAAATTCCACTCCGGCCAAAAGGCCCATATACCCCCGCGGCACCTCCCGGACAGTGAGAGTGCGGCAGAAGTAAGTCGTGTCCAGCCGAAATGTGGTCAGCGTCGAGCCACGGTCATCGCACTGTTGCGCGAAAGCCAGAATGGCGGCAGGAACGCAGGGATGTTGGAGAAGGGCAATACCTCGGGCTTGAGCCTGATGCCGAGCACATCGCCCATGAAGGCGCGGCGCGCCTCGATGCGGCGCCATGCCTCGGGATAACGGGCCGCGATCTCCTCGCGCAACGCCTCATCGGCAAGCGCGATACCGTCTTCGATGTTGGTGGTGAAATAGCTGGTTCCGGTCGCCGGAATGATGTCGACCTGCAGCGCCATGCCCGATTGCAGCTTGATGTCCGAGCCCGAAAACACCGGCGAATGCATCCATTCATCGATATGGACGAGATGGCCGGGATTGAGCGAGACGCCGAAGAACGGGTCGCCTATGCGGTCATGCACGGCTTTCCACAGCGCTCCGCCGGCAACGCCGATGCCGATGGTCTCGTACCAGTCGACGACGGCGGCGAAATAGGGCGCTACCAGCTGTTCGACATAGTCGCTTATCTCGCGCGGCAGTTCGGCCGCGCTCTCGACCAGGAAGCCGGCGCGGGCGTTGAGCGAGCCCTGGATGCCATAGGCCATGGTGACAGGATCGCCGCGCTTGATGATGTCGAGGCGCGGGCTAGGCAAGCCGTAGGGCGCACGCCTGCCGGCGGACAGCATCGGGTGGCAGCACAGGGGCAGGCCGTTGATCCCCATCAGCCGCGCGGCCCGCAATTCGCTCATGCCGGGCTCGATACCCCCAAGCACATTGCGCAGGCCCTGCGAGGAAAAAGTCGCGGCGAATTCGAAGGACGCCAATTGGTCTGCCTCGTTGATGGCGCGTAGGCCGTCGGATGGGTTCATCAACAGGTTGGCGGCGTTGACCACCGCGCCTCTGTCGCCGGCCAGTGTGCGCAGCGTATCGGCGATGAAGGAAGGCAGGTCGAGCGTCGTCTCGCCAAAGCCGCCATCGCCGGGGCCGAACGGCTTCCAGCCGATGGCGCCGATCTTCTGGCCGGCCTTCAGGCCGCAGGCGGCAAGCGTGTCGGATAGAGAGGCCGAGCGGTCGCGTGGCTGCGCCGGCAGCGAGAAGGTCTGGTAGAGGACGCGCTCGTAAGGCCCGTCGCAGATTTCGGCATAGCCCCAGCCCTCATTGCCGACGAGAAGCTTTGACTGGCTGCCGGGGACGATGACCAGCAACGTCTCCTCGAAACGCGGATCGTAACCACTGAGATAGGCGACATTGGCCGCGTGCTCGCGGTCGCCATAGACGGCAAAGGCGTCGAGCCCGGCCTTGGCGCCGCGCGCCAGCAGAGCCTCGATGCGTGCTTCGTAGGTCCGCCGCTGAACTAGCGGCATCACTGTTGGCTCGCCGAATTCAGGAAGGTCTACGGTCTTCAGGGCGACAGCCGAAACAGGCATGAAGATGGCTCCAATGGATTTCCTGCTGGCGCGTCAAAGCGGCCGCGCCGCATCGGTGGCTGCAAACGGCGAATTGTGCAATAGGCTTCGCCTTCGAACCATTCGATCCAGAGGTGACGGCGCCATGAACAGTTTCTCCTCCCGTGTCGCCACCGCCGCAGCCGCGATCCGCGAGATCTTTCCCGAAACGCCGCTGCAGGAAAACGACTATCTGTCGAAGAAGACGGGGGCTCGGGTGCTGTTGAAGCGCGAGGATCTTTCGCCGGTGCGCTCCTACAAGATCCGCGGCGCCTTCAACTTTTTCCGCAAGGCGCTTGCCGCCGGCAACGAGGCCGAGCTGTTCGTCTGCGCCTCGGCCGGCAACCATGCGCAGGGCTTTGCCTTCGTCTGCCGCCATTTCGGCAAGAAGGGCGTGGTCTTCATGCCGGTGACGACGCCGCAGCAAAAGATCGACAAGACGCGGCTGTTCGGCGGCGATTTCGTCGAGATCAGGCTGGTCGGCGACTTCTTCGACGACTGCTACCGCGCCGCCTTCGAATTCACCGAAAGTTCCGGCGCGCATATGGTGCCGCCCTTCGACCACAAGGATATTATCGAGGGGCAGGCGACGGTCGCCTATGAGATCGCCGACCAGATGCCAGGCGCGCGCATGCCCGACATCATCATGCTGCCGGTCGGCGGCGGTGGCCTGGCCGCGGGGGTGACGCACTATTTCGCCGATCAGCAACGTGACGCGCGCTACGTCTTTTGCGAACCGGCCGGTGCGCCGAGCCTGCATCAGAGCCTCGCCAGCGGCAAGCGCGTCCGGCTCGCCAATGTCGACAATTTCGTCGACGGCGCGGCGGTGGCCGAGATCGGCCGCGAGCCGTTGCGCCACCTCAAGGAGTTCGCCGCTCAGGCGGTGCGGCTGATCCCTGAGAACCGGCTCTGCGCCACCATGATCGAGATGCTCAACATCGAAGGTGTGGTGCTGGAGCCGGCCGGTGCCTTGGCGATCGACGCGTTGAAGGATTTTTCGCGCAAGGAAATCCGCGGCAAGACCATCGTCGCGGTGGTGTCGGGCGGCAATTTCGATTTCGAGCGGCTGCCCGACGTGAAGGAGCGGGCGCTGCGCTTCGAGGGGCTGAAGAAATACTTCATCATCCGCTTTCCGCAGCGGCCGGGCGCGCTGCGCGACTTCCTCGAACTGCTCGGTCCCGACGATGATATCGCCCGCTTCGAATATCTGAAGAAATCGGCACGCAATTTCGGCTCTGTGCTAATCGGCATCGAAACCAGGGACCGGCGTAACTTCGATCTGCTGAGGGCAAATTTCGAGGCCGAGGGCGTGCACTATCAGGACATCACCGACAACGAGACCCTGGCCGGGTTCATCATATGAGCGGTACAGCCTGCCACCCGAAGCTCGAAGAGCGAAGGGTGGTCTTCGTCGCGCTGTTTTCCGGCATCAACGTCGGCGGCAACCGCATCGTCAAGATGGCGGAGTTGCGAGCGTTTTTCGAAGAGTTCGGTTTCTCGGACGTCGCCAGCTATGTACAGAGCGGCAATGTCGTGTTCCGGGCCAGGAAGGGCGACGCCGCCACGCTGACGAAACAGATCGAAGCCGCTTTCGAGAAGAAATGGGGCTTTCATTCGCGCATCATGGTGCGCGATCTCTCCTGGTTCGAACGGTTGGTGAAGGAGAATCCGTATCCGGAAGTCGCCGGCGATCCGACCAAGCTGCACGCCTACACGCTGGAGCGCCAGCCGACGGCGGACGAGATCGCCAAGCTTGCCGAAAAATGCACCGGCCCGGAAAGCTTTGAGGTCAAGGGCGACGTGCTTTACCTCAAGGCGCCGGACGGGCTCGGCAAATCGGTGTTCGCCGGGCTGATCCCGCGCATGCTGAAAGTGCCGGGCACCGCGCGCAACTGGCGGTCGGTGCTGGCGCTGCTGGAGATGGCCGGCAAAGCCGGTGCAAAATAACGCTATGCCGCCGGTGCCTGCTTCCACTCGAAAGTCAGCTCCTCGCGGAAGGCAAAGCGCTTGATGTGATCGGCAACGACGCTCTCCATGCGCTCCAGCGATCCGCTTTCATCCGTCGACACCGTGATATGCAGCGCTGCCGCATCGGCATCGAGAACCGTGCGGCCGAGCGACAGATCGATGGTGCCGTGGTTCAGATCGAACTCGACGGGAAATTTGTGCGCCCAGTGCTTGCACAACTGCTGCAAATAGCGGCTGGCATACGCGGTGGAGACATCGGCACGGCTGGTCGGCATAAATGAATTCTCCTGGGTGAGGCACTGGCTTTGCTTGGCTGGCGCGACAGGCAGGTAAATAGGTGCCGTTGCTCGAAATGGCAAAGGGGCCGGCTTGTCGGCGCGGCCGCCTCGCTCAAGATGGCGTGATCGCTACCAGGTGCCGGTGTTCGGCATCGATGCCCACGGCTCAGCCTTGGGCTTGGCCGGGCCCTTCTGCAGCAGTTCGAAGGAGATGCCGTCCGGCGACTTGACGAAGGCCATGTTGCCGTCGCGCGGCGGCCGGTTGATGATGACGCCATTGTCCATCAGATGCTGACAGGTGGCGTAGATGTCGTCGACCTCATAGGCGAGGTGGCCGAAATTGCGTCCGCCCTTGTACTCCTCCGGGTCCCAATTGTAGGTCAGTTCGATCAGCGGCGCCTTCTCAGTGATGCCGCTTTCTACATCCTCGGAGGCGGCGAGGAAGATCAGCGTGAATTGGCCCTGCTCGTTTTCGTAGCGGCGCACTTCCTTAAGGCCGAGCTTGTTGCAGTAGAAATCGAGCGAGACATCGACGTCGGCGACACGGACCATTGTGTGGAGGTAGCGCATGGGATTTCCTCGGGGATGTTTGGGTTGCGAGGCAACATAAGGTCCACCCCGCCGAAGGGCAACGAGCATCGGACTGAAAGTGGTCACCGGTTTTGGAAAAATCAGATGGCTCTGACAAAAGCGCCGGACACAAGTGGTTGCCGATTTCGGCGAAATCCCTTGCAAATTGCCGACCGGTTGACCGCCTTGATGGATCGTCATTGCTGTCGGCAGCGACGCCGGCAAACAACAAGTCAGCTATTCCTGTATTCAACCGCGAAAAAAGGCACGGCAGGTCTTGCACACCCCGGAAGCGGCGGTGTTAATCTAATGTCAAGAATCACTTGCGGTTTTCTTGAAAAAAAGGGGGCGTTCTTATGGGGGATAAGGCCTCTTTCACGAGGCGGGATGAGAACCTTGACGACGCCCTGAAGAGTGACAGTGGCGGCGATAGCGCCGACCTTGTCGAAATCGCCGGCGCCATCAAATGGTTCGACGTGGCCAAGGGCTACGGTTTCATACTTCCCGATGACGGTTCTTCGGGCGACATCCTCCTCCATGTCACCTGCCTTCGAAAGGACGGTTTTCAGACTGCATTGGAGGGCGCGCGTGTCGTGTGCCTTGTCAAGCACGGCGACCGTGGTTTGCAGGCGTTCCGGGTGCTGTCCATGGACACCACTACGGCGATCCATCCGGCCGAGATGCAGGAACAGCGCACCCATGTGGCGGTGACGCCGGAAAGCGGGCTCGAGCGGGCGCTGGTCAAGTGGTTCAACCGCACCAAGGGCTTCGGCTTTCTGACGCGCGGCGAGGGCACCGAGGATATCTTCGTCCATATGGAGACGCTGCGCCGCTATGGCATCACCGAGCTCAGGCCCGGACAGGTCGTGCTGGTGCGTTTCGGACGCGGTGACAAGGGCCTCATGGCTGCCGAGATTCACCCCGATATGGGCACCTTGCCGGTCGCGCATTAGGACGCGAGCCTTCCTGAGGAAGTCAGGACGGCGTTTTTCTTGGTTTCACCACGATCTTATCCGAATACCTGAGACCACTTTTAGGGATCATGGTCTTTGGTCGAGGATTTCCAATGGCGTACAGGAACTGGCTGACAGCGGGCGCGCTCTGCGTCATCGTTGCGGTAGCCGCAGGCGCTTACTTCTATTCCGGGCAGCCGACCGCATCCCAGCAGACGATCGCCGGCGGTCAGGCGATGATCCTTCCCGTCGATCCGACACCCTTGGTCGTGGCGACGAAAGGCGGCGACAAATCCTTTTCGATCGAAGTCGCCGACACCGACTCGGAACGCGAGGCCGGCCTGATGTTTCGCCAGGATATGGCCGACAATCATGGCATGCTGTTCGTCTTCGAGATGCAGAAGCAGGTCGGCTTCTGGATGCACAACACGCCGATGCCGCTCGACCTGATCTTTGTTGGACAGGACGGCAAGGTCCGGGCCGTCAAGCACGGCACTCCATCGTCCGATGCAGTCATCTCGCCGGGTGTGCCAGTGCGCTTCGTGCTGGAGCTCAAGGCCGGCACCGCCGCCAAAAACGGCATCGACTATGGCGATCTGCTGCGCCATCCGGCCGTCGGCACGGTGTCCGGCCCCGGCATGCCGCCATCGGACAAGGGCAACGCGCCCACGCCCGGCGCCGGCTGAGCCGCTCCCGATGCAATTCTTCTCCCATGACGGGTTCGACTTCGCCTTCCTCGACCGCCAGCCGGCGTCGGGGGCGGGCGATCCGGTGCTGATGATCCACGGCTTTGCCTCCAGCCACTATGTCAACTGGGTATCGCCCGGCTGGTTCAAGACGCTGAACGATGCCGGCTATCGCGCCATCGCCTTCGACAATCGCGGCCACGGCTCGTCGTCGAAAAGCTATGACGAGGCCGACTACACCCCGGCCAAGATGGGCTCGGACGCGGCGGCCCTGCTCGACCATCTTGGCATCGGCCGCGCGCATGTCATGGGCTATTCGATGGGCGCGCGCATCGCGGCGTTCCTGGCACTGTCGGATCCCGACAAGGTGGCGACGCTTGTCTTCGGCGGGCTCGGGATCGGCATGGTCGACGGCGTCGGCGACTGGGATCCAATCGCCGAGGCGCTGCTGGCCAACGATCCGGCCGCCACCAGCCATCCGCGCGGTCGCTCGTTTCGCGCCTTTGCCGATCAGACGCGCAGCGACCGCCGCGCGCTGGCCGCCTGCATCGCCACGTCGCGCGAACTGCTCAGCGAAGACGACATGACGCGCATCGCCCAACCAACGCTGATTGCGGTCGGGACGACAGACGATATCGGCGGCTCGCCCGACGAGCTCGCCGCGCTGATGCCGAACGCCAAGGTGTTTCACATAGACGGCCGCGACCATATGCTGGCTGTGGGCGACAAGACCTTCAAGCAGCGGGTTTTGGAGTTTTATGCCGAAAATCCGCTTTAACCGGTAAGCGATTTTCGGGCGATATGGATTGGGCGGCCGGCGAGGGGTGGCAAACAATGGCACAATGGGGAAGAAGCGCCGACGCTCTGCCGGGCGCCGTCGTGACAAGCAAGTTCGGCAAGCGTTCCGTCATCCTGGCGCTGCTCGCCTTCGGTGCCGGTGTGATGGCGCTGACCACAATGGTGGCGCTTCCGACCCACGCATCCGAGCGTGCCCAGAACATCGCCACGGGTTTCTTCATGGCGGTTTTCCTGCTGGCAGGGCCGTTGGCGCATATTGCCGGATTGATTTTCGGGCTGATGGCGCTGGTGCGTTCGAACGATAGCCGCGTGCTTGGGGTCGTCGGCATCCTGCTCAACGGCGGCTCCCTGGCGGTTGGCTTCCTGCTGCTTGTGGCAATGGCATCGACGATCGGCGCTTTCACCTGATCGGGGACGAGTAATGGCCGGATGGGGAAGAAGCACGATAGCAATGCCCGGCGTGGCGGGGCGGAGCAGCTTGGGCAAACGCTCGGTGATCCTGGCCCTGCTGGCGTTCGCAATGGATTTTGCGGCGGTGGTCACGCTGGCGTTGATGCCAGGCGAGGCGTCGCTGGCCGCTCAAAACGTCCTCGGCGGGGTTTTTCTGCTGGTGTTTCTCGTTGCGGCGCCGCTGGCGCACATCACCGGCGTGGTTTTTGGCTTGATGGCACTGGGACGTTCAAACGACAATCGTGTCCTCGGCATCGTCGGTATCATCCTCAACGGGCTGTCGTTGGTGATCGGCCTGTTCTTTGTTTGGGCGGCCACCAAGTCCGTTGGCGCCTTCAGGTGATCGATCTTCGTCTGGCTTGCAGCCGGAGGCGGTGCCGCTTTGGTTGACCTTCTCGTCACCTATATGGACATGCGCGAACCGAATTCGGCGCCGGCTTTCGACTGCCCGCTATCGGGCGCCACGGTGGCGCGTGAAACACTTGATGTGGCCGCCTATCTCAGCCTCTACCGCGCTGTCGGCGAGCCGGTGCAGTGGGACCAGCGGCTGCGCATGCCGGCGGAAGAGCTCGAGCGCCTGCTGGCGCTGCCCTCGACACATATCCATGTGCTGCGCGTCGAGGGCGAAGCGGCTGGTCTGTGCGAATTCAACGGCGTCGGCCAGCCTGAGGTCGAGCTAACCCATTTCGGGCTGGTCCCCGTCTTCCAGGGTCGCAGGCTTGGGCCGTTCCTGCTCGACCAGGCGCTTCGCGCCATCTGGTCGCACGCGCCGCAAAGGGTCTGGCTTCATACCGACACATACGACCATCCGGCTGCGCAATCGGTCTACAGGCGCGCCGGGTTCAAAGCCTATGCGCAGCGCATGGAGACATTTCCGGATTAGGATTTGAGCGTTTCTAGAGACCGCGCCAGGTTTTGCCTGGCCTGGGGCTCGAACCTCTGGCGGAATTCCTGCGTGTGAAAAATATGCTGGCGCGCGAGGAAAGTCTTGAGAATCGCGCCGCGGCCGGCGCGCCACATCGGCTCCTCGACCCAGCCATATTCGCGGCGGACCGCTTGTTCATAGGCGTCGAAAGCGTCGGCTGACGCACCCAGTATCGCCAGGTCCATGTCGAGGAAAAGCGCTGCGTCGCGGAGGGCGTTCTCATCGGCAAGGCACCGTGGTTGAAGGCTGGGCAGTTCATGCGTGGCGGTGGCGACGATCATCGCCGCTATGCGGCCGAGGCGCTCCGGATCGGTGCGGGCGGCAAGTTTGTCCTGCGCAAGTGCCGCACTCCTGGCCTCGTTGTCCTTGGCGCGGCTGTCATAGATGGCGTCATGGAACCAGATTGCGGCTTCGACGGCGCCGGAATCATGCAGCGATGCTCGATATTCGTCCGCCAGCGCCAGCAACGCCTCGATATGGGCGAGGTTGTGATAGTGGCGATCCGGAGCTTGATAGAGCGCGGAGAGCGCGCGTTTCAGCGGAGCGTCGATCAAGGGTTCGTTTTCCATGGCGGCTTGAATTTCCGTGAACCAAATCCATTTCACCGAGCACTAAGGAAAATTGAGTTCAATCGTGCTATGATCTGGCTTATATGTGCCGCCGGAGAATAGGCAAGCGGCCAGGACGCAGGACAAGACGTCGATGAACAGCATCAGCATTTCCCGCCCCACAATGGTCCAGCCGGTCGATCCGATCTGGCGTTCGGTCCGCGACGAGGCGATGGAAGCGGTCAACCGCGACCCGCTTCTGGCGGCGTTCCTCTATTCGACCATCCTCAACCAGGAGAGCCTGGAGGAAGCTGTCATCCATCGGCTCGCCGAGCGGCTCGCGCATCAGGACATCGGCTCCGACCTCATCCGCCAGACGTTCAAGTCGATGCTGGCCGACGACAAGGAATGGTCGTCGATCGTGCGTGTCGACATCCAGGCCTATTACGACCGCGATCCGGCCTGCGACCGCTTCATCATGCCGGTGCTCTATTTCAAGGGTTTCCATGCGATCCAGACGCACAGGCTGGCCCATTGGCTGTGGAATCAGGGCCGCAAGGATTTCGCGCTCTATCTGCAGAGCCGCTCGTCCTCGGTGTTCCAGACCGACATCAACCCGGCCGCCCGCATCGGCAAGGGCATCTTCATCGACCACGCCACCGGCCTCGTCGTGGGCGAGACGGCGGTGATCGAGGACGATGTGTCGATCCTCCATGGCGTGACGCTGGGCGGCACCGGCAAAGCCGGCGGCGACCGTCACCCCAAGATCCGTTACGGCGTGCTGATCGGCGCCGGCGCCAAGATTCTCGGCAATATCGAGATCGGCCATTGCTCGAAGATCGCGGCAGGCTCGGTCGTGCTGTCGCCGGTGCCGCACAACAAGACGGTTGCCGGCGTACCGGCCCGCGTCGTCGGCGAGACCGGCTGCGACCAGCCTTCGCGGCAGATGGACCAGCTTTTGCCGTCGCAGTCGATGGATCAGGTCGTCAGCTTCGACATCTGATTTGCAACACCCGGCGCGCCGGACTGAAGTCCGGTTGCCGGCGCCATTGCCTCTGGAGCATGATGCCGAAAAGTGTGAGGCGGTTTTCGGACGACATCATGCTCTACCTCCTTGATTTAGAGGCGGATTTGGATTCGACCTGAAATCATCCGGCCCCAGGGTTCGCGTTCTATCCAGCCGGCTTGCCTTTACATCGCCATTGTCGACGTGCCAGAAGCGCGTTCCAACGAGCAAGCCCGACGATCGGAGAAGACTTTTGAAGCCGGACGAAATCAGAAAGCTGGACGCCTATTTCAAGCGCGTCTTCCAGAATCCCAAACTCGAGGTGAAGGCGCGGCCGCGCAAGGAAGATTCGGCCGAGGTCTATGTCGGCGACGAGTTCCTCGGCATCGTCTTCAAGGACGAGGACGACGGCGACTATAATTTCTCGATGGCGATCCTCGACATCGATCTGGCCTGATCGCGGAACTGGGGATCGGAGTTGCCTATCTCCAACGAAGTGGGGAGATGAAGAGCAAGCCTCGGCGATCCTTCCCACCCCCCTCTGTCCTGCCGGACATCTCCCCCGCAAGGGGGGAGATCGGCAGTTCCTCGGCTCTTCTTCTGCAACCTCGATAATTGGCGAAAGCAGTGATGGGGGCGTAATCTCCCCCTTGCGGGGGAGATGTCCGGCAGGACAGAGGGGGGTGCTGTCCCGCCAACGGTCGTAAACTTCTGCGCCGCTTCGCTTCGCCCGAACAGAGGCAGGCTAGCGCCCCGTCTTCAGGACGCGCGTGGCCTCGGCGACGATAGCGGCGTCAAGCGCCGGCCAGTTGCCCAGCAACTCCCGGGGAAAGCGGTAGGTCAGGCTGAGGCTGTCGCCGACCTGGATGTCCCGCTCGCAGGGCGCCAGCGATTCCTCGGCGCTCGGTCCGCTCAGGCAGCGGGCGACGAACGGGTCCTTGCCGGCCCGGCCGGCGACCGCGAGCACCTCGTTGAGATAGCCTGATTTTTCCGTAAAACCGTAAATCGTCGTGCCGCCGGGGCCGGGCGCGCCGGGCTGGCTTATGAGCGCGCTATAGATCGGCACGAAACGGCCGCTCATGTCGCGCGACATCATCTGCGGTTCGAACGACAGGAAGATGATGTTCTTGGCCGTGCCCGTGTGGTTGAAATCCTCGCGTGCGGCTTCGCTGTAGCCGTCCATCTGGGGATAGCGCAGATAAAGGTCTAGGCGCGAAGCGATGCCGTCGCGCCGCGCCTGCAGGAAGCGGATGGCGTTGGCCGGCACGGCAATGACATTGTTGCCGATCACCACCCTGTGGACCGTGGTGTCGTCGGTGTAGCCGGCCATGGCGATCGAGCGGCCGAACCATTTTCCGCCAAGGCTGATCGCCAGCGACAGCAGCGCCAGTGCGGCAAAGGCATAGAACACCCGCTTCATCAGCACGGAATCGACGACGTTGAATTCTTCGGCGGTCGCTGCCTGCTTCATCGCAATCCCCATAGTCGCCGCCGTCTGTCCTTGGGCGGCACACATGCCGTGGCACGGCTCTTGCTGCGCTGGACGCGACTGTGCGATCTCATGGTAAACGGAAGGTTAAGATGAGCCTGCTGCTGCCCGTTCTCTTCGCTTTCGCCGTCGGCCTCACCGCCTGCGGGCTTACCGGGTCTGTGATGGAACTGGCGGCGGGCCGCCGGCTTGCCTTTGCCGAGCCTTATGTGTCGCCGGCGTACATCCTGCGCTCGCTGGCCGCGACCGCTTGCGCCGGTCCGTTCATGCTCGCCAACGATGCGCTCGATGCGCGGCGCGAAGGCCGTATTTCCACGCTGATGCTGGTGTCCTGCGGCTGCACGGTGATCGCCTGGGCGCTGGCGCTGGGCATCGTGCTGATCGCCATTGTCTCCTGGGGCATTGGCTCTCCTGGTGCGCTTCAGCTTTTGGTGGAATCGCTGGCGCGGTATTTGCCTTGAGGCAATTGCTGGGGAAACCGCTACGCGGTTTTCCCAGGATTGTTCTAGGGTTTGTCCGGCCTGCGACGAATCGGAGACTGGAAATGCCGACCTATGCAATCGACGGAAAATCGCCCCGTTTCGAGGATGCCGACAGCAACTGGATCGCGCCCGATGCGACCTTGATCGGCGACATCAGCGTCGGTCGCAATGCCGGCTTCTGGTTTGGCGCAGTCATCCGCGGTGACAATGAGCCGATCGTCATCGGCGCCGACAGCAATGTCCAGGAACACACGGTGATGCACACCGATCCCGGTTTTTCCCTGACGATCGGGCAGGGTTGCACGATCGGCCACCGCGCCTTGCTGCATGGCTGCACGATCAGCGACAACAGCCTGATCGGCATGGGCGCCATCGTGCTCAACGGCGCCAGGATCGGCAGGAATTGCCTGGTCGGCGCCGGCGCACTGGTCACCGAAGGCAAGGAGTTCCCCGACAATTGCCTGATCGTCGGCTCGCCCGGGCGGGTGATCAGGACGCTGGACGATGCCGCTGTCGCCAGGCTGCGCGCCTCGGCCGCGCACTATGTCGCAAACGGCAAGCGCTTCAAGGCGGGGCTGAAGAAGGCCTGAACTCTATTCCTGTTTGACGATGATCTTTTCCGAACGGCAGGTCAGCGCAGCAAAAACCGGTTCTCACTTTTCGCTGCCGCGGTCCTTCGGCTCGGGATCATGGTCTGAAATGGTGGAGCCGGCCCGGGGACGGGGCCGGCTCCTTAAAACCCGGTCGTTGGGGACGGGGAGGGTGGGGACTCGACCGGGCTTTCTCGTTAGGCACGTCGCATTATTCGATGTGCTTGACCTCTGTGATGGCGTCCTAGCGGACGCTGGCAACCGCGTCGGCGCGACCGTCATTGATCGTCACCCACACGCCGGAATTCTGGTCGGACTGGCGCTTCAGGTAGGTGTAGTCGGTGTCGGTCCAGGACAGCACCTTGGACTCCAGATTGTCGAGGATGAACTCGCCGAGGCTGGTGCGCACGGTCAGCACCGCGTGGCCGTCGCCATTTTGTTGGCGCGCCACGGTCATCAAGAGATTGCCGGCGGGAACGCCGAGCGCCATCAATTCGCGGCGCTTCTCCAGCGCATAGTCCTCGCAGTCGCCGAAGCCGCTGTCGGGATAGGACCAGACCTCTTCCTTACCCCACATTTCCATATCGGTGCGCGGCACGATCCGGGTGTTGACCGAATTGTTGACGTCGACGATCGCCGCCCACAGCTTGCGGGTCAGTTCGACCGGTGCCTGCTTCGGCGTGCGCTGAGCGCACTCCTGCGGCAGCTTCTGGCAGAATTCGTAGTGACCGACCGGCTGTGTCGTGCGGCCGCCAGTGTGCATGTAGGCCGGTCCTGCTGCTTGCGCCGTTCCCCAAGCGGAAAGCTGCATCGCCATTGCCAAGAGCAACAGCTTGCCCCACGTCTTTGCCATTCGTCAGTCTCCCCGTTTGAGGAGACAATGACAGCGTTGGATTTATTTGACGCAAAAACCCGAAGTAGACATTGATTAAAAGCTCAATAGAATACGCGTAAAATTTGACCTGTTTTAATATAAAATCGTTCAGGTCTCGGCGTAAACCCGCGGTGTCGGGGCGCGGATTTCCGGGTGGAGCCGTGGATTTGCTGCGTGCCGCTACAAGCTGGAGAGGCAGGCGGAACGCCGGCAACAAAAAACCGGCCGCGCAGGGCCGGTTCGTTTTTGCTGCCTGTTGCCGATCGTTCAGGCGCGCGGGGCGTTGAACTCGGAATCGAGCGTTTCCGGGCGTTGGATGACGGCGAATTCGATGGCAACGCCATCCTCGAAATGACGCACCACCTGGCCACGCATGGTGCCCAGCATGACCTGGATGCCGAGCGCCGGCTTGACGTCGATCTCGACCGCCGCGCCCGACAGCGACAGGTCGATGATGCGGCACTGATACTGGCGCCCATCGGTGAGCTGCAGCACGCTTGTCGGGTTGCGCGGCGCCACGCGTTCGTGGCGGCGGTCTTCCGGCAGGTCGAGTTCATGCTTGTTGGCGAGCCAGGTCAACTGCGCGGCCAGTTTGTCCTTCTTGCGATCCGAGGCAATGACGGTCATGGCAAAGCCGTCCTGCGAAGTGCGCGTCACCACGCCCTCGATGCGGCCGATATGATCGATATAGGCAATGATTTTTTCGCCCGGCATGCCGACGCGCTCGGTGCGCAACGCGACATTGCCCGGTGACATATCGACGACCTGGCAAGGGTGTTCGGTGCGGTCCTCCAGCATGAAGCGCCCGTAGATCTTGACCCGGACGCGCTGAAAGTTACGCCTTTCGGCGCGGGACGGTGCGTATTCGACCGCCGCTGACCTCATGACTGCCTACACCCCGTTGGCATTCCCGCGTCGTGCGTGGAATCTCGGCCAAAACTACAGCCAAGCAGGTTAACAAAGGAGAAAAGTGGGTCGCCGATAGTTAAGATTAGCGCCGGCTTGGAGACTATTGCTCGCGCCCGCCGTCGAACACGACGAGGTGGCGGATACGGCGCGACCGACCGAGCGCCGAGATGGTCTCCGGCGCTTCGAGTTCGGGAGCCAACGACGGAACGGATATTTCCGGCCGGTTTTTCAGGAACATCGGTTCCTTGTCGGGATCGATGACCCGGATGGCGTCGATCAGCGCGTCGGTGATCGGGTCGGCGCCCAGCCAGAACGGCTTTTCCACGGCGCTGATGACGCCGAGGCAGCGCGGGTTCTCGACGCCGCCATCGAGCGGCAGCGCAAGCAGTTCGAAGTGGTTGGAACGGCCGTTGCGGCTGAATCCCTCATAAGTGATCGACACCACGGATTTCTGCTCGAAAACGCCGTGAATGAGGCGCGACACCAGCCGCTGGTCCTTCTCACGCCATAGCGAGGGGAACGAAAACCCCTTGAGCTCGCGGCCGTAGCCGGCGCAAAGCCTGGTGCCGGCAAGCCGGAACACCGCTTCGCCGCGCGTATCCCTTTCCAGGATGAAGGTGTCGGCCAAAAGCGCCTTGATGTCGGCCGGTTCGACCTCCGAACGCTTTGGGGCAGGACGTCCACCACGCAGGCGATTCCAATAATGGAACAGCGCGATTGATCCGTTCTGGTTCATGCTATGAAACTCCGCGCATTCTGCCGTCTGATGGTCCCATCGGTGAACAGAAAGGGCGCCCTCCGATGACCTACATGCGTTCCGGAGCAGGATGCGTGCCAGCGTCGTTAAGACTTGTTCACGGGTCGGGGACGTTAAGGTTAACAAGTGGTTTACGTTGCGCGCACAGGCTCGCCATGGCACACCAAAACCACTCCAGAAGCGGTCGTTTCGCGACGACCAACAGCACTTCGGTCAATAGTTTTAGGGGAGCAGGGGGCTCGACCAGCCGTTCAAGGGAAACCTTGGACGGCTTCTTTTTGATTCGCGCCCCTGGTGATTCGCGGTTGTGATTCGTAGTTTGTGATTTGTCCGGGCATGGCCTAGATGCTCGCGACGACACGCAAATCCCTGGATCAGAGCATATGAGCGAACCGGCCGGCCCCTTGGAGACCGAACAGACCGCGGAGGCGCCGCCGCCGCGCCGCGAGCCGGTGTTCAACCTGCCACCGGTGGTGCTGGCGGTGATCGGCATCTGCGTTGCCATCTTCCTGCTGCAGCAATATGTGCTGACCGAAGAGCAGCAGATAACATTGCTCACCGACGGCGCCTTCATTCCGGTCCTCTATACCGGCCAATACGGTTTCGACTGGTTCCTCTTCACCCGTCCTTTCACCTATGCCTTCATGCATGGCGGCGTTGCCCACATTGCCATCAACATGGTTGCGCTGGCCGCCTTCGGGTCGCCGCTGGCCAACCGTCTCGGCTGGTTCTGGTTCGCCTTGTTTTTCGCCGCCACCGGGCTGGCCGCGGTGGTGCTGTTCTGGGCGGTCCATCCATACGGCGAAGCACCGCTGGTCGGCGCTTCCGGGGCGATATCGGGCATGATGGGTGCGGCGGCTCGCTTCGGGTTCCGTACCGACCGCTCCTCCGGCAGGGCGGCCTTTGCCGGTCCCGTGCTGCCGATCGCAATCGTTTTGCGCATGCGCGGCGTCGTCAATTTTCTCGGCGCCTGGATGGTCATCAATCTCGCCACCGGCCTTTACGGTCTCGGGCTCGGAGAGCCCGGCCAGATCGCCTGGGAAGCGCACATTGGCGGCCTCGTCGCAGGCTTCTTCGGGTTGCGCTGGTTCGACCGGCGCTGGCGGGCGCCTGAATGGGAGATCCCCGACGACCAGCGCACCCCCGACTAGCGCACTCTATTGGCGCAGCCCACTGGCACACCCCACTGGCACACTTGAAAAGCAACCGATCACGGCGCACGATGTTCACTCTTATGTGAAGCCGGTCAGGGCGGGAGCTGGCTAGCCAAGCAGGAGGAGGAGGACGCCATGACGGTTAAGGCAATTCTCGAGAGAAAAGGCCATGACGTGTTCACGCTCGGGCCGAATGTAAAGCTCAGCGAAGCCATTCGAATCCTGGCCGACCACAAGATCGGTGCACTGGTCATCACCAATGGCGATCGCAAGATCGTCGGCATCCTTTCCGAGCGTGACATCGTGCGGGTCGTCGCCAGGGAAGGCGCTGCCGCACTTGATATAACGGTACGCTCGGCGATGACGCCGAAAGTGAAGATCTGCAACGAGAACCACACGGTCAACGAGGTGATGGAGATCATGACCAAAGGCCGTTTCCGCCATCTGCCGGTGGAAAAGGATGGGCTGCTCGACGGCATCGTGTCGATCGGCGACGTGGTCAAGCGCCGCATCGAGGATGTCGAGCGCGAGGCCGACGAAATCAGGGCCTATATCGCAACGGCCTGACCTGACGAAGAAACCGCCGACCGAATACCGGCCGGCGGCGTTCATTCTATCGGTTGCCGAGCGGCCGAAAGGGGCTGAAAAGACCAGCCCGCTGCTCTGCGCTGCTTTGGGCGCTTGTCTCGCGAAGCGGTTTGCACTAGCGAAGACCGATACCCAAATTCGCGAAAATCGCAGTTTTCGCGAGCCAAAAGCGCAGGCCACCATGACCCTTATCGATACCCGCACGCCCGATGCCAAACGTTTTATTCCCGGCGCTACCGGCGATTGGGAGATCATCATCGGCCTCGAGGTTCACGCGCAGGTGACCTCGGAAGCAAAGCTGTTTTCCGGGGCGTCGACGACTTTCGGCGCGGCGCCCAACGCCAATGTCAGTCTGGTCGACGCGGCCATGCCCGGCATGCTGCCGGTCATCAATGAGGAATGCGTCAAGCAGGCGATCCGCACCGGCCTCGGATTGAAGGCGCAGATCAACCACAAGTCGGTTTTCGACCGGAAAAACTATTTCTATCCCGACCTGCCGCAGGGCTACCAGATATCCCAGTTCAAGCAGCCGATCGTTGGCGAAGGCACGATCGTCATTTCGGTCGGTCCCGACCGGCAGGGCGAGTTCGAGGACATCGAGATCGGCATCGAGCGCCTGCACCTGGAGCAGGACGCCGGCAAGTCGATGCACGACCAGCATCCGACCATGTCCTATGTCGATCTCAACCGCTCCGGCGTGGCGCTGATGGAGATTGTCTCCAAGCCCGACATGCGCTCCGCCGACGAGGCCAAGGCGTATGTCACCAAGCTGCGCACCATCGTGCGCTATCTGGGCACTTGCGACGGCAACATGGACGAAGGTTCGATGCGCGCCGACGTCAACGTCTCCGTTCGCAGGCCCGGCGGCGAATTCGGTACGCGCTGTGAGATCAAGAACGTCAACTCGATCCGCTTCATCGGCCAGGCCATCGAGTTCGAGGCGCGCCGCCAGATCGCCATCCTCGAGGATGGCGGCAAGATCGATCAGGAAACCAGGCTGTTCGACGCCGTCAAAGGCGAGACGCGCTCGATGCGCAGCAAGGAAGAGGCGCATGACTACCGCTACTTCCCCGATCCCGACCTTTTGCCGCTGGAATTCGATCAGGCCTATGTCGACGCGCTGGCCAAGGAGTTGCCGGAACTGCCCGACGACAAGAAGGCGCGCCTGATCTCTTCACTTGGCCTGTCGACCTACGACGCCTCGATCCTGGTGTCGGAAAAGCCGATCGCCGACTATTTCGAGCAGGTGGCCTCGGGCCGCGACGGCAAGCTTGCCGCCAACTGGGTCATCAATGACCTGCTCGGCCAGCTTAACAAGGCCGGCAAGGACATTGAAAATGCTCCTGTAACACCGGAGCAGCTCGGTGCCGTGATCGACCTGATCAAGGAAGGCACCATCTCCGGCAAGATCGCCAAGGATCTGTTCGAGATCGTCTGGAACGAGGGCGGCGATCCGCGCCAGCTGGTCGAAAGCCGCGGCATGAAGCAGGTCACCGACACCGGCGCCATCGAGAAAGCGGTCGACGAGGTGATCGCCGCCAACCCCAACAAGGTCGAGCAGGCTCGCGCCAAGCCGACCATGGCCGGCTGGTTCGTCGGCCAGGTGATGAAAGCCACCGGCGGCAAGGCCAACCCGCAGGCGGTCAACGATCTGGTCAAGGCCAAGCTCGGTATCGAATAGAACAATGTTCGTCCGCACCGCCAGCGAACGTGACCTTGCCGCCGTCCGCGCGCTGCTGGTCGAAACCTGGCACGCAACCTACGACGCGATCTATGGCGCCCAGCGGGTGACCGAAATTACCGACGACTGGCATTCGATCGCCTCGCTCAAGGCGCGGCTGACAAGGCCGAACTCGGAATTCCTGGTCGCCGATGACGGCAAGCGTGTCGGCGGCATGGCTTTTGCCGCCGCAACGACGGATGCGAAGATCGTGCTGCTGAACCAGCTCTATGTACTGCCGGCCTGCCAGCGGCAAGGCATCGGCCAGGCCTTGCTGGACGAGGTCGAAGCCAGCTTTCCCGAGGCGAACAGGTTGCGCGTCGAGGTGGAAGAGGCCAACGTGCCGGCCATCGCCTTCTACCGTTCGAAGGGATTTTTGCCGGTCGGCAGCACAGCCGATTGCGGCGGCGGTTCGGGGTTGCCGGCGCTGATCTTCGAGAAGCCGCTGGGATAGGCGTCCGACGAAACGTTCAGTGCTGTCCCTTCAGGACGACCAGATAGCCGCGTTCCACCGGCTGCCGGAAGGCGATCTGTTCGGATGTGCCCGGATCTTTCGATTGCTTTTCGATGACGTAGCCGCCGGGATGAGACTTGAGCCATTCCTCAGGCTTGTCGGCGTTCTCGAATGGCTTCTCTATTCGCCCAAGGAAACCGACCTCGCCCTGATAGTCGTAAGCGACGGCCCAGTCCGCGTCCTTTCGTTCGTCGATGAAGCTCGCCAGCGGCGTGAGATCGTAGCGTTTGAACACGGTTGCCGAGGCGGCGGCGTGGCCGATGGCGAAAAGGGCAAGCATGACAAAGGCCGTAGCCCTCAGCCTGGCGACTGAAATCTCGGCCATGAAGTAGCCCAGCAGAATGGTCGCGAATGGTAGTGCCGGCACGACATAGTGCGGCTGCTTGCCGGATATGGCGCTGAAGAGCAGCAGCACCGCAATGAACGAGAACGACAGCAGGCGCAGGGCACGCAGATCCGGGGATTTCGTGCCGATCAGGCTGCGTATCCGGGCAGCCGGCTTCAGCCGCCACACCGGGGGGATAAAGGCCCAGGGCACGAACATGAGCGGCAATAGCATCAGGTAAAAGTAAAACGGCCGGCCATGCGAATTGTGCAGGCTTCCGGTAACCCGACCTGCCGACTGGTTCCAGACGAGGTCGTAGACGAAACTGCCCTTGGTCAGGATGGTCGCGGGCGCCAGCCATATGGCGACCGGGACAATGGCGGCGAGAATTGCCAGGCTGACTCCCGCAAAGAACTGTAAAGGGGCAAGGCCGGCTCGCCGGTCACGCCAGAGGGGATAGAGCAGGACGGGCGCGCCGATGTGAATGAGCACGACCGGGCCTTTGGCCAGCACGCCGAGCCCGATGAACAGACCCGCCAGCACCGCCTGCCAGCGGTTGCCGGTCCTGGCGAAGCCCAGCAACGACAGCAGTGCTGCGACCACACAGGCCGTCAAAAGCATGTCGAACAGGATCAGGGTCGAATAGATGACAAAGACGGTGCTGCCGGCCACCAGCCAGGGGATGCGGCTGGCAATGTCCTGGCGCTCGGGAAACAGGGTTTTGGCCAGAAGCGTCGTCAGCCAGATGACCAGCGACGAGGCGGCGAAGATGACGAGCATCGCCGCCGCGCGGCTCACACCGAAGATGTTCCAAGAGAGATCGATGAGCCAGAACAACAGCGGCGGCTTCTGCAGATAGGGCGCAAAGTTCATCGTCGGTACGAAGACATGTCCACCGAGATACATCTCCCAGGCGACGCTGAGATAGCGCGTCTCATCGACCGGCAGTAGCGGACGGAAAGCGAGCGCGATGCAAAGCAGGGCCAGCAGGAAGAGGTAAGGCAGCAGCCGTTCAATTCGTGTCGGTATCAAGTTCGGGGACCGCCCAGGAAATGGTTTCCACGTCCGGTCGTGCACGATGCACCGTCTCCGGACCGGAGCAGAACCGCACCATGATTTTGGCCGAATTGCAACGATGCCGGCTTGGTATTGTGGATTACGCCTGCGTACCGGCAAATAGTTGAAAAATTTGACGATTGGCTCCGAGTATGGCTTCAGGCCGAGCGCAGCGGCGGCGTCAATTCGCGCATCAGGAGTTCCAGCTCTCGCTGGTCGCCGGTGGCGGTCTTGTCGAAGATGGTTGCCAGCTGTGATTTGACGGTTCCGTCCGAGACGCCGCTGGCAGCCGCGATTTCACGCCGTGTCAGCCCGGCGGCGACATGGCCGGCGACACGCTTTTCCGCTGCGGTCAGTCCGAACAGCGCAGCGATCGCTTCCAGCGCCGGCACTGATGCGGCGCCGGCGGCCGCAATGAAGATGGCCGCGGCGGCGCGCGGCGACATGCGGGCCGAAATGTCGCGTCGCGCCAGAGGCATGACATGCGCCACCGCCGGAGACATGGCCTTCACCAGCGGAATGTTGATGCCGGACGGTCCGAGCGCGAATTCGTCGCGCGTGCCGAGCTGGACGGCGCGACCGATGGCGGTGTTGGCGTTGGCATAAGCGAAGGACAGCTGGCCGCGCACCGAGGACACTGAGGCGGTTTCGGTGAGCAGGGCTTCGGCTGCCCGATTGGCGAAAATGATCTGCATATCGTCGGCGACGATCAGCACTGGATGGTCGAGGCTCTCAAGGATCGAGCGAAAGACGTCGGCCTTGCGCCGCTCGGCCTCGAACAGGTCGCCGATGGTCACCGCACGCCGGACATGGGGGGCGAGCCTGGACATCAGGTCGATATCCCTGGCTGAAATCTGGGGCCTGTCCTTGTCGGTAACCACCATCAGCGTGCCGGTGCGCGCCGGCTGCTTCATCAGCGCCACCCAGAAGAAATCGTCGAGACGGTTGGGTTCCACCCACTCGCGCACGATGCGGCTTTCGAGCCAGTTCTGGCGGGCGTCAGGGCCTTGCAGGGCGTAGACGCTGTCGACGGTCAACGGTATGTCGACTTCCATCTTCGGCACCGCCTTGAAAAAGGGCACCTCGCAGGCGTAATCGCGCTGCAGCGGCTCAAGCAGAACCGGATCGCCGCAGGAAGTCGAAAACCGGGCCGAGTTTCTCGCCGTATCGACGACCGCCAGCATGGCAAGCCGGCCGAGCGCCAATTTGCAGATTGATTCAAGCGTCGATGGCCAACGGCCGACATCGACAATCGAATCGTAAATCGCTTCGACGATCTGCGGCAGGGCGCGACCGAATATGTTGGCCTGGACAGACACGTAGAGCCTCGTAAGGATTGCAGCGCAGTGGCAGGTCACACACTCTCTCCGCCTGAGGTCGCACACAACATAGCCGGCTTGGTTACGTCTGTGAAACGTCTCACAGCGGCGTTCGGTGTATTGTGAGCGCCTACGGGCTGGTCAGAACGTCGTGCCTGATGAGCCGTTGTCTAAGAGCACTCGGGCCGCTCTGCGATACAAATCAAAGTGAACGGAATTGGAATTTTTCAGGTAATAAATGAGGAAACTTCCACATTGTCGATCAACCTGGTTCTGCCAAGCCACGCCGCGGCAAGCAGGCGGCCATCGCCGTCACGCCGCCACGAGGTGAGCGTCAGGCTCTCGCGCGCGGCGACATAGTCGACGCTGTCGAAGCCTGCCTCGAGAAGCGCGGCAGTGGCTTTACCGGTCACACCGTTTTCATCGGCACCGGCCGCGAGCGCTGCCGCCGTCTGGCGCAAGATGACATTGAGCTGTCGCGCGACGTCGAGTTCGGCGGCGTCGAGATAGGCGTTGCGCGACGACATTGCCAGGCCATGCGCATCGCGCACGGTTGGCGCGCCGACGATTTCCACCGGAAGGTCAAGATCGCGGCAGAGCTTTCGGACGACGCAAAGCTGCTGGTAGTCTTTTTCGCCGAAGATGGCGTAGTCGGGCAGGGCTTGCAGAAAGAGCTTGGCCACGACCGTGGCGACGCCCTCGAAGAAGGTCGGCCTGAAATCCGATTCCAGGCCAGAAGACGGGCCGCCGACCGAAATCTTCGTCGCAAAGCCTGCCGGATACATTTCGGAAACCGTAGGCGTGAAGGCAAGCTGTGCGCCGGCCTCGGTCAGCCGGTCGAGATCGCGGGCCAGCTGCCGCGGATACTTGTCGAGATCTTCAGTGGGGGCGAACTGGGCCGGGTTGACGAAGATGGAGACGACGCAGCGATCGGCCGTTGCGAGCGCAGCCCCGACCAGCGAGATATGGCCGTCATGCAAAGCGCCCATGGTCGGCACCATGGCGACGCTCAGGCCTTCGCGCCGCCATTCGCGGATCTGCGCGCGAAGGCCGGGCACGGTGTCGACGACGAGCGGCTGGCGGATGGGGGGCCGGTTCATGCCTTGTCCTTGTCGCTCGCGGCTGAAAAGACGTGGCCCGGCCCGGGGAAGGTGCGGCTGCGCACCTCCGCCGCATAACGCGCCGCGGCATCGGCGACCGCGCTGCGCAAATCGGCGTATTCCTTGACGAATTTCGGCACCCGGTCGACCGTCAGGCCGACCATGTCGTCGATGACCAGGATCTGGCCGTCGCAATCGCGGCTGGCGCCGATGCCGATGGTAGGAATGGTAATGTGCCGGGTGAGGTCGGCGGCAACGGTCTCGACCGTGCCTTCGATGACCAGCGAAAACGCGCCGGCCTTTGCGACCGCGTCGGCGTCGCGCATGAGCGCGGCCACATTCTCCGGCGTGCGGCCCTTGATCTTGTAGCCACCGTCCTTTTCCACCGATTGCGGCTGCAAGCCGATATGGCCCATCACTGGAATGCCGGCCGTGACGATTGCGGCGATCTGGAGGGCGACTTCGACGCCGCCTTCCAGCTTCACCGCCTCGCAGCCGGTTTCCTCAGAGATGCGGCGCGCCGAGGCAAGGGCTTGCGCGGCCGAAGTCTCGTAGCTGCCGGCCGGCATGTCGACCACCACGCAGGCCTTTGACGAACCGCGCATCACGGCCTGGCCATGGGCGATCATCATCTCCAGCGAGGCGCCGAGCGTGGTCTTGTGGCCATGCAGCACCATGGCAACGCTGTCGCCGACCAGGAGAAGGTCGACATGATCGTCGAGCAGGCGGGCGACGGGATAGGTGTAAGCGGTAAGGCATACGACCGGCACGCCGCCCTTGCGGGCGCGTATTGTCTCCGCACTGATCCTGGCGACAGCTAAGGCCATTCCTCACCTCCCGCAGCCGGCGTTGACTACAGCGCCGCGCGTCCCGTGGACGCGCAAAGGACGCTGTAGCACTTTGGTTTGCGCATGATCCTTTCCGAAAATCGATTTCGATTTTCGGGGTCATGCGGCAGCGCCGGGCGATGAGAGCTTTAGGAAGACGCAGCCGGCTTGGCAAGCGTCGGTTCGCAGGTGCGAAATGGATCGGCCAATGACCGAGCGTTTCGGCATGCCGTCAGTGCCGCAGGCGCCGCAAAACCCTTGCCTTCGCCAAGGCCTGACGCCATAAGCAGGGACAGCCACCGCCGCGCGCCCGCGAGGATCTGAATGAAAACTTTCCTTCTGCAGTTTTTCACCTGGTGGAACCGCCAGACGCTGGGAACCCGTTTTCACACCTGGCGCCACGGCAACAAGGTCGGCCAGGATGGGGCCGGCAACGTCTACTACGAAGGCGGCGTCGATTCGGAAGGCCGCACCCGCCGCTGGGTCATCTACGCCAATTATTCGGAGGCGTCGGCGATCCCCCCGGGCTGGCACGGCTGGATGCATCACCGCGTCGATGTGGCGCCGCCAAGCGATGACTATCGGCCGCGCGAATGGGAAAAGGCGCATGAGCCGAACCTCACGGGAACACCGGCGGCTTATCGCCCAAAGGGTTCCGTGCTCACCAATCAGCACCGTCCGCAGGTGACGGGCGACTACGATGCGTGGACGCCTGGTTCTTGACCGCCGGCCGGTCCTTTGTCGCCACAATTGGCGTTTAGCTGCTTGCTGATATGACAACGGCGAATAGCCTTGGGCGTGACAGAATCACCCGGGCCCAAACCACCGGTATCTCCGCATGAACATTTTCAGCCTGACATCGATGGCCGGACTGGCGGCAATTGGCGCTATCGCCATGTTTTCGACAGCGTTTGCCGCGGCGCAGGCGCCTGCGGCAGCACCCGCAATCTCCGATCGCATCACCAATCCGGTCGCCGAATTTGCCGGCATCGACAAGATCACCGGCCGTATCATCACCTTCGATGTCTACATCGACGAAACCGTGCAGTTCGGCGCTTTGCAGGTGACGCCGCGCATCTGCTATTCGCGGCCGGAGAATGAAGAGCCGAAGACCGATTCCTTCGTCGAAGTCGACGAAATCACGCTCGACCGTAAGATCCGCCGCATCTTCACCGGCTGGATGTTCGCCGAGAGCCCCGGCCTAAACGCCGTCGAGCACGCCGTCTATGACGTCTGGCTAAAGGGCTGCAAGCAGAAGTCGGATGTGCCGCCGCCCGACGCGGCCAATGCCGAGACGCCCAAGGTCGACACGTCCAAGCCAAAGCCCGCCGCTGCTCCGGCCGCCGAACAGCCGGACCCCACGGAGCCTGACGCGACCAACACCAACTGATCCTCCGGAACCGTCATGGCCACCATGCGTTGGGCCATGGACGACCGCGCATTTGCGCGCTTGGAGGATATTCTGATGTCGGACAGCAAACGGATCACGGCCAGCAAAGACGACCTGCTCGAACTCGAAAAGGGGTTCTGGACGGGCGACGAAGCTTACTACGCCGCCAATGTCGACACAGAATGCCTGGTAGCATTTCCTGAGATGGCACAGGCAATGGACAATGCCGATCTGGCCAAGACCGCGACCAAGCCCAACCGCTGGCGCGACCTTCAGATCGACCTCAAGGGTATCATCGAGCCCGGCAGCGACATTATCATGCTGACCTATGAGGCTCATGCGACACGAGAAAACGGCGAGCCCTACGCCGCGTTGGTCAGCACCGGCTATGTTCATCGTGTCAACGGCTGGAAGATGATGTTCCATTCGCAGACGCCGATGGAAACCGCGAAGGGCTGACCCCTTTCACCGGTCGAGCCGGCTCGGCCGCTCGGTCTCCGGTCAGGGATAAAAAACGGCTTCGCCCTTCAGCGCGTCGGCCAACATCTTCTCGTATTTGACGCGCGGCACGTCGACCGCGCCGAAGCGTTTGAGATGCTCGGTGGTGAATTGCGTGTCGAGCAGGGCAAAGCCGCGCGCCTTCAGCCGCTCGACCAGATGATACAGGCAGGTCTTGGACGCGTCGGTTTCCCGGGCGAACATGCTTTCGCCGAAGAACACGCGACCGAGCGAGACGCCATAGAGGCCGCCGACCAGCCGTTCCTCGCGCCATGCCTCGACCGAATGGCAGTGCCCAAGACGGTGCAGCTCGATATAGGCTTCGCGGATCGGCGCGTTGATCCAGGTCGAGCGGCGCTCCTCGCGCTTTTCGGCGCAGCCGTCGATCGTCGCCTCGAAATCGAAATCGAAGCGGATGTCGAACGGGTGCTTGCGGATCGTCTTCCGCAGGCTCTTCGGCGTGTGGAAGCCGTCGAGCGGGATGATGCCGCGCGTCTCCGGCCGCACCCAGAACACTTCCGGGTCGGAAGCGCTCTCCGCCATCGGGAAGACGCCCGAGGCATAGGCCTTGAGCAAGAGGTCGGTCGGAATGCGATAGCCGGGTGCGTAAGGGCGGGTCATCGCGGCATCATAGCGGCAATTCGGGCGCTATTCCTCTTTGGCCAGATACTTTTCCAGCCAGTGGATGTCGTAGTCGCCATTGGCGATATCGGCATTGCCGACCAGGTCCCGAAACAGCGGCAGCGTCGTTTTGATGCCGTCAACGACGAATTCGTCGAGCGCCCGGCGCAGCCGCATCATGCATTCGACGCGGTTGCGGCCGTGCACGATCAGCTTGCCGATCAGGCTGTCATAATAGGGCGGGATCTTGTAGCCGGAATAGACACCGGAATCGACGCGGATGCCGAGACCGCCAGGCGTGTGGAAATGTGTAATCGTGCCGGGCGAAGGCGTGAAGGTGCGCGGGTCCTCGGCATTGATGCGGCATTCTATGGCGTGGCCGTTGAACTTGATGTCCTCCTGGCGCACCGAAAGCCCGCCGCCGGAGGCAACGCGGATCTGTTCGTGGACGAGATCGATGCCGGTGATCGCCTCCGTCACCGGATGCTCGACCTGCAGCCGCGTGTTCATCTCGATGAAGTAGAACTCGCCATTCTCGTACAGGAATTCGATGGTGCCTGCGCCGGAGTAGCCGAGGTCGGCGATGGCCTTGGCACAGATATTGCCGATGCGGGCGCGCTCCTCGGCGTTAAGGGCCGGCGAGGGCGCCTCTTCCCAGACTTTCTGGTGGCGGCGTTGCAGCGAACAGTCGCGCTCGCCGAAATGCACACCGCGGCCGGCGCCGTCGCCGAATACCTGCACCTCGATGTGGCGCGGCTTTTCCAAGTATTTCTCGATGTAGACGGCATCGTCGCCGAAGGCGGCTCCCGCTTCCGTGCTCGCTGTCTGCAAGGCGATCTCGAGATCGGCCTCGGTAAGGGCGACCTTCATACCGCGCCCGCCACCGCCTGCCGATGCCTTGATGATCACGGGATAGCCGATCTCGGCGGCAATGCGCCTGGCTTCCTTTTGATCGGTGACGGCGCCGTCGGAGCCCGGCACAACCGGAATGCCGAGCCGCTTTGCGGTGCGCTTGGCCTCGATCTTGTCGCCCATGATGCGGATGTGGTCGCCCGACGGGCCGATGAAGGTGATGTTGTGGGCGGCGAGAATGTCGGCGAACTTGGCGTTTTCCGACAGGAAGCCATAGCCCGGATGCACGGCATCGGCGCCTGTGATCTCGCAGGCTGCGACGATCTGGTGGATGTTGAGATAGCTGTCGCGCGACGGCGGCGGACCGATGCACACGCTTTCGTCGGCGAGCCTGACATGCATGGCGTCAGCGTCGGCGGTCGAATGCACGACCACGGTCTGGATGCCGAGTTCCTTGCAGGCGCGCAGCACCCGAAGCGCGATTTCGCCGCGGTTGGCGATGAGGATCTTCTGGAACATCCGGCCCGCTCTACTCGATCACGACGAGCGGCATGCCGTACTCGACCGGCTGGCCGTCCTCGAACAGGATCGCCGTCACCGTGCCGGCGCGCGGCGAAGGGATCTGGTTCATCGTCTTCATCGCTTCGATGATCAGCAGCGTCTGGCCTTCCTTGACCTTCTGGCCGACTTCGATGAAGGCCTTGGCGTCGGGCGAGGGCGCGAGATAGGCGGTGCCGACCATCGGCGAGGGGACCGCGTTCTTGGACGGGTCGGCCACTGCTGGTGCGGCAGCCGCGCCCGCCGCGGGCTGCTGCGCTGCCGGAGCATAACCGGCCTGCGGGGCGGCGATGGCGTGGACGGCCGGCGCCTGGCGCGACACGCGCACCTTCAGGTCGCCGAGCTCGACTTCGATCTCGGTGAGATTGGTGTCGTTCAGTATGCCCGCGAGATCGCGGATCAGTTGCTGGTCAACACCGGTCTTCTTTATCGACATTTTCGAGCCTTCTGTTTGTGGGCCGGTCATAGGCGAGCCGCCAGCGCCTGCAGCGCCAGCGAGTAGCCAAGCGGCCCGAACCCGCAGATCATGCCGACAGCGACCGGCGCGACCATGGAGACGTGGCGGAATGGTTCCCGCGCGTGGATGTTGGAGAGGTGAACTTCGGCGACGGGCAGCGGCGCGACAGCGCGGATGGCGTCGTGAATGGCAATCGAGGTGTGGCTGTAGGCACCCGGATTGATGACGATGCCGGCTGCCTTGTCGCCGGCTTCCTGGATCCAGTCGACGAGGTCGCCCTCATGGTTCGACTGGCGAAAATCAATCTCGAGGCCAAGGGCGGCGCCCGCCTGCTTGCAGTCGTCGGCGATCGCGGCAAGCGTCTTGCCGCCATAGATGCCCGGCTCGCGCTTGCCGAGCGCGTTCAGGTTGGGGCCGTTCAGGACGAAAATCGTTTTCAAAAATGCCGACCTTTTCCGACGCCGGCCTCAAGCCGGCGCGCAGGGCCTTCTATAATGGGCATAGCCGCCCGCGGAAAGAGCACAAGTGCGATCTTTCACTGTCCACAACAGGCGGAAATGTGCCCGTGAGAAATAGGCTCGCGTGCAAGATCAGAGCGCGGCTTTCGCCGCCTCGATCTTTTCAGCCAGCACTTCCTGGCCGAGCGCCCCGAACACCACCTCATTGCCGACCACGTAGGAAGGCGTTCCGGTGATGGCCAGCTTGTTGGCGAGGTCGAAGGTCTTGGAGAAAGCCTCGGTGATGGTCGGATCCTTCATCTTCTCGCGCAATTTCGCCTCATCGGCGCCTAGCGACAGCGCAACCTTGATGGCCGCCGCCTCGGTAGCGCGGCCCTGGCCGCCGAGCAGGGCGTTGTGGAACTCGCCGTATTTCTCCGGATGCATCAGGTGGAAAGCCATCGAGACGACGCTGGCCTTTTGCGAATCCGGCCCGAGGATCGGGAATTCCTTGAGCACGAAGCGCAGCTCCGGATCGGCCTTTGTCAGAGCCTGCATGTCGTCGATGGCGCGTTTGCAGAAGCCGCAATTGTAGTCGTAGAATTCGACGATGGTGACCTTGCCCTTCGGATTGCCGACGACGCCGTCGAAGGTCGAGTTGAAAATCTCGGACTTGGCCTTCTCGATGACTCCGAGGCTGGCGATGCGCTGCTCTTCCTTCTGCTTGGCCTCGAGCGCCTCCTGCACTTCGAGCAGCACTTCGGGGTTCTTCAGGAGATAGTCGCGGATAATGCCCTCGACCTCGGTGCGATCGATCTTGGTGTCGGAAGAGGCGGTCTGCACGGTCTGCGCCGTGCCGGCCTTGGCCACCTGCGGACTGCCGGCGACGAACCCGAAAGCCAGCATGGCAAGAGCAGCCGCCATTCCCGTCGTGCCGAGCAATATTGCCTTGTTCATCGTCTGATCCTCTTGCCGGTTCCGGTCTATCCTAGTCGCAGCGGGCGACCGGAAGGTTCATTTCTTGAGTTTGCCTGAAGGGTTGTAGTTTATGATGTCCTGCGCGCGAATCCAGCCGGGTTCGCCACGCTTCAAGTCCTTTTGCGCGCGCATGGCGAAAATTTTCGCATTCGTGTAATCGCCGGAATAGAAATGGCCCTCGGCGGTGGCGAGTTCCGCCGCCGGAATGTTGCCAAGCTCGCCATAGGCCTGGGCGAGATAGCGGTATCCGACCGTGTTTTCCTTGTCGCGCCCGAGGCCGTTGTTGATCTGCACCACCGCCTTCTTCAGCGAATCGGGCGTGCCGATGGCCATCAGCGCCTGGCCGAGAGAAACGGGCAACAGGCCCGACCTCACCGGATCGAGGCTGACCGCCTTGGCATAGGCGTCCGCGGCGTCCTTGGGCTTGTTGGCCTTCATCAGTATGTCGCCGCGCATTTCCTGGAAGTAGGGGTTCTTCGGCTGTTCCTTGATCAGTGCATTGGCCTTGGTCAGCGCCGCACCCAGATTGCCGTAGAGATAGGCCATCTGCGCTTCGCCATAGCGCGAGGCGAGGCTGCCCGGGGCCTTGCGGATCAGCCGCGTGGCCGCGGCCTGGCCGCCCATATAGGCGGCGATCTTGATGCGCATCATGTCGTGCCGCTGCTGCAGTGCCGGCGGATCGACCTTGTCGACGTTAGGGCTCTGCTTGACCAGCACTTCGAGATTGGCGATGCGCTCCTGCGGCATCGGGTGGCTGATGCGGTAGGGATCGACCTGCGTGCCGGAAAGCGACAGCGCGCTCTGGAACCGGGCGAAGGTCTTCAGCATGCCCATGCCGGACTGGCCGGTGGCATTGAGATAGGTGATGGCAGAGCGGTCGGCGGTCGACTCTTCGGTGCGCTGGTAGGCAAGAATGCTGCGCTGCGCCATCTCGCCGCCGCCCGCGGCGACGCCCATGCCGGCGCCGGCAAGGCCGCGGCTGTTGGTGGTGGCGCCGGCAACGATGGCGCCGGCGCCAAGCAGCGTGGCGATGATGGCCATGGTCTTGGCGCGCTCGAGCTGGTCGCGCAATTTCTGCTGATGGCCGCCGGCGATGTGGCCGGCCTCGTGGGCGATGACGCCGATGATCTCGTTGGGCGTTTCGGCCTGCATCAGCGCGCCGGTGTTGATGAACAGCCGGCGCCCGGTAACGAAGGCGTTGAAGCTCTGATCGTTGACCAAAACGATATCGACACCGTCATTGGCAAGACCGGCCGCCTTGAAGATCGGCCGCGCATAGTCGCGCACCAGCGCCTCGATCTCGGCATCGCGCACGACCGGCACCGCCTGGGCGAAGGCCGTCACCGAGCCGGTGACAGCGACGGCGGCCGCAAGCAAAAGCGTCGCGAAGCCGCGCGCTGTCTTCCCGATGGAAGATTTGCCGATGGAAGATTTGGAAGTCGTCGATTTGGGTCGGCTCAGCATGAGGTCCACTGGTAAACGAGCGGGCGAACGATGAAAAGTCACGGCACCGAAACTAGGCGAACTTGTGATCCTCACATCAATCGGGCATTTGTGCGGCGCTGCCGCCGGTTCATGGCTTCGAGCGGCGGGCCGGACGGAGGTCAAATGGTAGTTTCGCTGTCGCGCCGCGGTGAAGTCGAGCCGTTTCACGCCATGGACATTCTGGCCGAAGCCAACCGGCTGAAGGCGACGGGCGTGCCTGTCGTCTCCATGGCCGTCGGCCAGCCATCCGATCCGGCGCCCGTGGGCGTGAGGGAAGCAGCCGCAAATGCGCTGAGGATCGGACGCATCGGCTATACCGACACGCTCGGTCTGGCGGATCTGCGCAAGGCGATCGCCACGCATTATGGCGACCATTACGGGATCGATGTCGCGCCGAACCGGATCGCCGTGACCACGGGATCGTCGGCCGCCTTCAATCTGGCATTCCTGGCGATGTTCGATCCCGGCGACCGCGTCGCCATCGCAGCACCCGGCTATCCGGCCTACCGCAACATCATGGCCGCGCTCGGTATCCAGATCGTCGAGATCGAGCTCGGCAGCGACGCCTATCTTCATGCCGAACATTTGAAATCGGCGCACCGGGAAAAACCGCTGAAGGGTGTGTTGTTCGCCAGCCCGGCCAATCCGACAGGTGCGGTCATTCCCGTCGACGAGTTGTCGGCACTGGTGAGGACAGCCGAAGAACTCGGCATCGCGGTGATATCGGACGAAATTTATCACCGGCTGGCCTATGCCGCGCCCGACACCACGGCGCTGGCCCATGGCTCAGGCGTGACGGTGATCAATTCCTTCTCGAAATATTATTGCATGACCGGATGGCGCATCGGCTGGATGGTGCTGCCGGAAGCTCTGGTGAGGCCGATCGAGCGCATCGCCCAGAGCCTCTACATCTCGCCGCCGGAACTGTCGCAGATCGCCGCGATCGAGGCCTTCAAGGCGACCCAAGAGCTGGAAGCGGTGAAGGCGCGCTATGCCTGGAACCGCGAGCTGTTGATGCGGCGCCTGCCGGAACTCGGATTTCCCTTGGCGGCGCCGATGGACGGCGCCTTTTACGCTTTCTGCGATGTCACCCGGCATACCAATGACAGCATGGCCTTTGCGCGCAAAATGCTGGCCGAAGCGCATGTGGCGGCGACGCCCGGTCGCGATTTCGATCCGCTGGCAGGACACCGCACGATGCGCTTTTCCTATGCCGGCAGCCATGACGACATGGTCGAGGCGATGGCGCGCATCGAGCGCTGGCTGAAATAGCGGGGACGAGCATGCCGGATCTTGAACAAGCGCTGGCCGATGTCGCCGCCGAGATGGCCGAGCGCACCGATCGCGGTGACGTCGCCACCTACATTCCGCAGCTCGGCAAGGTCGATCCGAAGAAATTCGGCATTGCCGCCGTGACCAATGACGGCCGCGTGCTGGTCGCCGGCGACGCCGACCAGGCGTTTTCGATCCAGTCCATCTCCAAGGTGTTTACCCTTACGTTGGCGCTCGGCAATGTCGGCGACGCGCTGTGGCAGCGTGTCGGACGCGAGCCGTCGGGCAATCCGTTCAACTCGATCGTGCAACTCGAGCATGAGAACGGCATTCCGCGCAATCCGTTCATCAATGCCGGCGCCATCGTCGTGTCCGACATACTGCTTGCCGGCCACCAGCCGCGCGAGGCGATCGGCGAAATCCTGCGCTTCATCCAGTTCCTTGCCGATGACGAAGCGATCATCATCGACCGCGAGGTCGCGGCTTCCGAACGCGCCACCGGCTATCGCAACTTCGCGCTTGCCAACTACATGAAATCCTTCGGCAATCTCAACCATGCACCGGAGCTGGCGCTGGGCGTGTACTTCCACCATTGCGCCATCGCCATGAGCTGCCGGCAATTGGCGCTGGCCGGCCGCTTCCTCGCCAATGGCGGCAGGAACCCTGCAACCGGGCACTCCGTGGTGTCTGCCGAGCGGGCGCGGCGCATCGGCGCCATGATGCTGACCTGTGGCCACTATGACGGTTCCGGCGATTTCGCCTTCCGTGTCGGCATTCCCGGCAAAAGCGGCGTCGGCGGCGGCATATTGGGGATCGTGCCGGGTGTTGCTTCGCTCGCCGTATGGTCGCCGGGCTTGAACGCCAACGGCAATTCCAAGCTGGGGTCGATCGCCTTGGAAAAACTGGCCAGGATGATGAACTGGTCGATTTTCGCCCCCTGACGCCTTCCGTCATTCGCGCATGCAAAAATCCCGCGCCGTGGTTTGAACGGCGCGGGATTTTTGTCAGGAACCTATCTTAATCGGCTGAATAGCTTAGAAAAAGCCCTTCCGCTGCCACCAGCCGGCGCGCTTCGGCTTTTCCTCGGCCTTTGCCTCGTCGGCAACGCTGGAGGAAACCACCGGCACCGCGGAGGTATCCGCGGCCACGGCTTTGCGCCGTGACGGGCGAGCCTTGGCGGGCTCGTCGTCGACGGTCGTTTCCGTGGCGGCATCGGCCGCAGCGGGGGCGGCTGCTTCGACGGCAGCTTCCGGTGCAGCCTCGGCCGCCGTCTCATCGGCGACTTCCACCACAGCCTTCTTTGCCCTTGAAGCGCGCTTCTTCTTCGGCTTTTCGGCTGGAGCGTCGTCGTTCGCCGCGGCGGGAGCCGCTGCTTCTTCAACCGCTACGGCTGCTACGGGCTCGCTTGCGGCCGTTCCGACTTCAGCGGCCTCGGCCACCGAGGCGGTTTCGCCGGCTTCGGTCTCCGTGCCGTCTTCGCGACGATTGCGCTTGCCGCCGCGCTTGCCGCGACGGCGCTTCTTGCCCTGGGCGTCATCTGATGCTTCCACCGTTTCGACGGCGCCAACCTGGGCTTCGTCTTGCTGTGTTGCATCGTCACCGCCTGGTTCAGCGGCAAAGTCGTCGCTTGCCGCCGAAACCGAAGCACCTTCGGCGCCATGCTCGCGATCGCCATGTTCGCGTTCGCGATCCTTGCCGCCGCGCCGCCTGCGGCGCTTGCGACGCTTGCGATCGCGGCCTTCGCCGTCCTCAGCCGATCTCGGCTGCTGCTGCTGCGACTGCGGCTGCGCCTGGCGCGGCTGCTCGGCCTGTACCACAACCTCGTCGTCTTCCTCCTCGATGACGATCTCGTCCTCGGGCTCTTCCGGCTCGACATAGGCCGGGAAGGTTCGCGCTTCGACAAAGCCTTCCGGCTTTTCGGCAATGGCGCCGCGGAAGATCGCGTAGTGCTGCACACCCACCGTATCATCGGCCTCGACGGTGATGGTCAGGCCAAAGCGGCTTTCGAGTTCCACCAGCGTGCCGCGCTTGTGGTTGAGCACATAGAGAGCGGTCGCCGCCGGGGTCCGCACCGTGATGTGGCTGCGCGAATCCTTGAGCAGGAATTCCTCGATCGCCCTCACCACCATCAGCGCCACCGACGAATCGGAGCGCACATGGCCGGTGCCGCCGCAATGCGGGCAGGGCTTCATGGTCGATTCCAGCACGCTGGCGCGGATGCGCTGGCGCGACATCTCCATCAGGCCGAAATGCGAGATGCGGCCGACCTGGATGCGAGCTCGGTCGTTCTTGAGGTGATCCTTCAGCCTCTTCTCGACGGAGCGGTTGTTGCGGTTCTCCTCCATGTCGATGAAGTCGATGACGATCAGGCCGGCGAGATCGCGCAGCCTCAATTGCCTGGCGACTTCTTCCGCCGCTTCAAGGTTGGTGTGGAGAGCGGTGTCCTCGATCGAGTGCTCCTTGGTGGAGCGGCCCGAATTGACGTCGATGGCGACCAGCGCCTCGGTCTGGTTGATGATGATGTAGCCGCCGCTCTTCAGCGTCACCTGCGGCTGCAGCATGCGGTCGAGCTGCGCCTCGATGCCGTTGCGCACGAAGATCGGCGTCGTGTCGCGGAACGGCTGAACCACCTTGGCGTGGCTCGGCATCAGCATGCGCATGAAATCCTTGGCCTCGCGGTAGCCTTCCTCGCCGGAGACAAGAATCTCGTCAATATCCTTGTTGTAGAGGTCGCGCACCGAGCGCTTGATCAGGCTGCCTTCCTCATAGACGAGGGCAGGGGCGGTGGATTGCAGCGTCAGATTGCGGACGTTTTCCCAAAGCCGCATCAGATATTCGTAGTCGCGCTTGATTTCCGCCTTGGTGCGGCTTTCGCCGGCGGTGCGCAGGATGACGCCCATGCCCTGCGGCACTTCGAGATCGGCAACGACCTCCTTGAGGCGCTTGCGGTCGACCGCACTGGTGATCTTGCGCGAAATGCCGCCGCCGCGTGCGGTGTTGGGCATCAGCACGGAATAGCGGCCGGCAAGCGACAGATAGGTGGTGAGCGCCGCGCCCTTGTTGCCGCGCTCTTCCTTGACCACCTGCACCAGCAGGATCTGCCGGCGCTTGATGACTTCCTGAATCTTGTACTGGCGGCGCACCGGCTTGCGGCGGCTGCGCACCTCTTCCAGCGCATCCTCGGCGCCTACGGATTCGATCTCGTGGTCGTCCGGATGCGAGGACTGCACCTCTTCCAGCATGCCGCGGTCATTGTCCCCGGAGGTGGCTTCGCCGCTTGCCTCGCTGGACGACCTTTCGTCACCCGGCTCCGCCGCAGGGACAGCTTCGGAGATCACATCCGCTTCGACGCTTGCCGCAATCGATGTCGGGCCGCCTTCCGACGGTTCGCTCCCGGATGTCTCGGCGTCGGAAGCTTCGCTGTCGCCATGCCCGGCATGATCGTCATGCCCGGCGGTATCGGCCGCGGCATGCTCGGAAGCAGGCTCTTCGGAGACGGCATCGCTGCCGGCATCGCCATGTTCGCCGTTCTCATCATCGGCGCCGGCGTCGCGCTTGTGTTCGCCGCGCTCACGACCCTTGCCGCCGCGCCGGCGGCCGCGCCGGCCGCGATCGCGGCTCTGGCGGTCGTCGCCGTCATTGTCCTCGTTCTCCTCGTCCTCGGCTTCCTGCGCTTCAGCGCGCAGCAAAGCCTGACGATCGGCGACCGGGATCTGGTAATAGTCGGGGTGAATTTCACTGAAGGCGAGGAAACCGTGACGGTTGCCGCCATATTCGACAAAGGCTGCCTGAAGGGAAGGTTCGACGCGCGTTACGCGGGCGAGATAGATGTTTCCTTTGAGCTGCTTCTTGTCCTGGGATTCAAAGTCGAATTCTTCAATACGGTTACCGCGGATAACGACAACGCGTGTTTCCTCCGGGTGGGAGGCGTCTATCAGCATTTTGTTGGGCATTATTTCGTTTCCTCCCGGCAGCCGTCAGCCGCAGCTTGCGAGGCAAAGCCCGCTGCTGCGTGTCTGGGATGTGGGTGCCGGATGTCTGAATGTCCGCCGGACGCCGCTTGAGCGCCATGGCGGTGCCGCCCGCAGCCACAATGGCGCGGTTTGATGCGGACCTTTCCATGATTGCGCTTGAAGCCATCGTCACCAGCAGAACCTTTTGAACCAAAGCCCGGACGAACCGGACCAGCTTGTTTGCTCATACAGAGCCGGCACGGGAACAAACCCGGCCGTTTTCCTCACGCAGGCGATTCCCCCGCCACGGGCGCACACCTGCGAAATTCGTCGCGATCACCTGAAGCCTTTTCGCGGGAAGCGAAAGGAGCCGCCTTTCATCTGACCTGTAGCAGGAAGCTGCGGGAGAAGCGGTTCCAGGATTGCAGTGATCCACCATCGCTTTTATGATTTGACGGGGTGGAAGGCAACCCCGATTTCGGATGCCGGCAAAAAGCAGTGCCGTAACGGAAGCACAGGCCTTAATCCTCAATGAAAAGGCTTGGTTAACCTTCTCTGGATACCAATCGTTAATCGAGTCTGCGGCCTGACCGGCATTTCGACCAACCACGCGGGCGCAAGGCGCCAAACCGGGAGCGACTGCAAAGAAATGGGACTGGCGGGCACCACAGACAAGGGCCATGGCCGTGCAGGCCGTTTCCTGCGCGCTGCCGGTGTGCTGTTGCTGCTGGCGCTTTGCCTTGCTTTTGCGCCGGTTTCACGCGCCGCCGATGCGCCACTCGGCGCCACCGCCTACAAGATGGCCGGCGACGCAACCAAGATGCGCATCGTCATCGATTTCGACCGCGAGCCCGACATCAAATGGTTCCTGCTGCGCGGCCCCAACCGGCTGGTCGTGGACCTGCCGCGCACCCGATTCGCCATTGGCGCGAAGGACGCCAAGGCCCGCGGCCTGGTCAAAGCGGTGCGTTATGGCGATCAGGGCGAGGGATCGCGGCTGATCCTGACCGGCAAGGGGCCGTTCTCGGTCGACAAGCTCGAGGTGCTCAAGAACGAGGACGGCGCAGGCTATCGCATCGCCATCGACGTGTCGGCAGCCTCCGACCGCGAGTTCGACGAAGCCCTTGCCAACCAGGCGCTGACCACCGGCTCGACCGTCTCCACCGACAAGGGCTCCAGGGTCGGCACAGGGCCGATCTCCAATCCCGGGCATCGCTTCACCATCGTCATCGATCCCGGCCATGGCGGCATCGACGGTGGCGCCGAAGGCCTCAACGGCACCATCGAGAAGAACGTGACGCTGGCCTTCGCCACCGAACTGCGCGACAAGCTCGCCGCCGTCGGCAACTACGACGTGTTCATGACGCGCGATTCCGACGAGTTCCTGCGGCTCGATGACCGCGTGCGCATCGCCCGTCAGCACGAGGCCGACCTTTTGATCTCGATCCATGCCGACACGATCAGCGTCAAGGGTATCAGAGGCGCCACCGTCTATACCGTCTCCGACAAGGCGTCCGATCCGCAAGCGCAGGCGCTTGCCGACCGTGAAAACCTCTCCGACCAGTTCGCCGGCATGGTGATCAAGGACGACAACAAGGAAGTCACCGACATACTGATCGACCTGATCCGCCGCGAGACGCATAATTTCTCGATGAGCTTTGCCCACACTCTGGTCGGCCAGTTGTCCACCAGCGTCGGCCTGATCAACAATCCGCAGCGTTCGGCCGGCTTCAAAGTGCTGAAAGCGCCCGATGTGCCGTCGGTGCTGGTGGAACTCGGCTATCTCTCCAACGCCAAGGATGAGGCGCAACTGCTCGACGCCGACTGGCGCGGCAAGGCGGCGCAGAGCATCACCAACGCCGTCGCCCTGTTTGCCTCCGCCAAGATGGGAACGGGAACCGGAGGCTGAGATGGTCGCCGCCGCCCACGACCGGAGGCAGCGTTGCACGGGGACAACACCAGGCGCTTTTATTTCCGGTGGGGGATGCCGAAACCGGGCACTGCCGTATTTTGCCCACATGGTGGCGACATGGGTTTTCCATCACGGATCGGGACAGTTGCGAAGGCTTGCGCGAAAGGCGGCTTCGTCTAGGAAATTCCCGGACCTCGGACTGGAGCGGGCATGATTCGTCTTATCGGCTATTTCTTTGGTATCGGCACGACGCTGGCGCTTATCGTCGCCGCGGGCGTGGCGATATACATCAGCCATCTGTCGAAAGACCTACCCGACTACGAGGTTCTGGCCAAGTACGAGCCGCCGGTGACGACCCGCATCCATGCTTCCGACGGCTCGCTGATGGCCGAATATGCGCGCGAACGGCGGCTCTATCTGCCGATCCAGGCGGTTCCGGACCGGGTCAAGGCGGCGTTCCTGTCGGCCGAGGACAAGAATTTCTACAACCATCCCGGCATCGACATCACCGGGCTTGGCCGCGCCATCTACGTCAACCTGCAGAATCTGGGTTCGGGCAGGCGCCAGGTCGGCGCCTCGACCATCACCCAGCAGGTGGCGAAGAACTTCCTCTTGTCCTCGGACCAGACCTACGAGCGCAAGATCAAGGAGATGATCCTGGCCTTCCGCATCGAGCAGGCTTATTCGAAGGACCGCATCCTTGAGCTCTATCTCAACGAAATCTTCTTCGGTTTCGGCGCCTATGGCGTTGCGGGCGCGGCACTGACCTATTTCGACAAGTCGGTCAACGAACTCACCGTCGCGGAAGCCGCTTATCTGGCGTCGCTGCCGAAGGGGCCCAACAACTACCATCCCTTCAAGCATGCCGACCGCGCCATCGAGCGCCGCAACTGGGTCATCGACCAGATGGTCGAGAACGGCTACGTGACGCGCGAGGAAGGCGACAAGGCCAAGGCCGAGCCGCTTGGCGTGACGCCGCGCCGCAATGGCTCCTATCTGTTTGCGGGTGAATATTTCACCGAGGAAGTGCGCCGCCAGATCATCTCGCGCTATGGCGAGAACGCGCTCTATGAGGGCGGCCTTTCGGTGCGCACGACGCTCGATCCGAAGATCCAGCTCATCGCCCGCAAGTCGATGCAGAACGGCTTGCTCAAATACGACACGCTGCGCGGCTATCGCGGACCGGTGACGCATATCGATGCTTCCGGCGACTGGGGCGTGGCGCTGGGCAACGTCAAGGGGCTGGAAGACGTGCCGGAATGGTCGCTTGCCGTCGTGCTCGACAGCTCGGCGACCGGCCTTTCCATCGGCCTGCAGCCGACGCGGCAGATATCAGGCGACATCGTCAAGGAACGCGTCGAAGGCGCCGTCAGCAAGGAAGACATGAGCTTTGCCATGCGCCATGTGGTCGATGGCAAGACGGTCAAGGCCAAGTCTCCGGCCGATGTACTGCAGCCCGGCGACGTCATCTTCGTGCAGAAGAACGAAGGGTCGGAAGGCGCCTACACGTTGCGCCAGGTGCCGGAAGTGGAGGGCGGCCTGATCGCCATGGATCCACATACCGGCCGCGTGCTGGCCATGGTCGGCGGCTTCTCCTATGCGCAGTCGGAGTTCAACCGCGCCACGCAGGCGATGCGCCAGCCGGGATCGTCCTTCAAGCCGATCGTCTATTCGGCCGCGCTCGACAATGGCTATACGCCGGCCTCGGTTATCATGGACGGACCGATCACCATCCAGAGCGGCAACACGACCTGGACGCCGAAGAACTATGACGGCACGGTGGCCGGCCCCGCGACCTTGCGCTCCGGTATCGAAAAGTCGCGCAATTTGATGACGGTGCGGCTCGCCAACGACATGGGAATGAAGCTGGTGGTGGAATATGCCGAGCGTTTCGGCGTCTACGACCATCTGGCGCCGTATCTGCCGATGGCGCTGGGCTCCGGCGAGACGACGGTGATGCGCATGGTGTCGGCCTATTCGATCATGGCCAATGGCGGCAAGTCGATCAAACCCTCGCTCATCGACCGCATCCAGGACCGCTACGGCAAGACCGTGTTCAAGCAGGACGAGCGCGGCTGCGAAGGCTGCAACGCGCCCGAATGGAACAACCAGCCCGAACCGGAACTGGTCGACAATTCCGAGCAGGTGCTCGATCCGATGACTGCCTACCAGATCACCTCGATGATGGAAGGCGTGGTCCAGCGCGGCACCGGCGCCACCATCGCCGAGCTTGGCCGCCACATCGCCGGCAAGACCGGAACGACCAATGACGAGAAGGACGCCTGGTTCATCGGCTATACGCCGAACCTCGTCGTCGGCCTCTACATGGGTTACGACACGCCGCGCGGTCTCGGCCATGGCGCCACCGGCGGTGGTCTGGCGGCGCCTATCTTCAAGGACTTCATGCGCGTTGCGCTGGACGGCACGCCCAATGTCGACTTCAAGGTGCCGGAAGGCATGAACCTGGTCGCGATCAACCGCAAGACCGGCATGCGTGCCGCGTCGGGCGATCCCGGCACCATCATCGAAGCCTTCAAGCCCGGCACCGGCCCCGCCGACAGCTATTGGGTGATCGGCATGGGCGCCGACGGGTCCAACGGCGCCGGCGGACCGCTATCGCCGCAGGCTACGGAAGCTATCCAGGCACCCGGCGGCGGACTCTACTGACGACCTGATTTTTTACGTCGAATGGGCTGGCTTGTTGAGCCGGCCCATTTCGCTTTACAGGCAGCAATGCCGTGCCTATGTATCGCGCCGACCCAAGCGCCACTTCAAAAACAGGACAGAACAACCAGCCATGCGCGCGGAAACGCAGAATATTGTCGACGAGATCAGGCAGGCGATCACCCTGCTGAGGAGGCATCTTTGACTGGGATCAGGCTATAAAGCGGCTTGAATACCTGAACGTGCGCGCCGAGGATTCCAGCCTCTGGAATGATCCGCTGGAAGCGCAAAAGCTGATGCGCGAGCGCCAAGGCCTCGAAGACGGGATCGCCGGCGTCAAAAGCCTGACTCAGGCGCTGGAAGACAATATCGGCCTGATCGAACTGGGTGAGGAAGAGGGCGACCAGAGCGTGATCGCCGAGGCGGAAGCAGCCCTCCGCTCGATGCAGGGCGAGGCCAAGGCCCGCCAGGTCGAGACGCTGCTGTCGGGCGAGGCCGACGCCAACGACACCTATCTCGAAGTCCATGCCGGCGCCGGCGGCACCGAGAGCCAGGACTGGGCCTCGATGCTTCTGCGCATGTACACGCGCTGGGCCGAGCGTCGCCGTTTCAAGGTCGAAGTGCTGGAAGTCCATGACGGCGAAGAGGCCGGCATCAAGTCCGCCACGCTCCTGATCAAGGGCCACAATGCCTATGGCTGGCTGAAGACCGAGTCGGGCGTTCATCGCCTGGTCCGCATTTCACCCTATGACAGCAATGCGCGCCGCCACACGTCCTTCTCCAGCGTCTGGGTCTACCCGGTCGTCGATGACAGGATCGAGATCGACGTCTCGGAATCCGATGTACGCATCGACACCTACCGCTCATCCGGTTCGGGCGGCCAGCACGTCAACACCACGGACTCGGCGGTTCGCATCACCCATATCGCCACCGGCATCGCGGTTGCCTGCCAGGCCGAACGCTCGCAGCACAAGAACAAGGCGAAGGCCTGGGAAATGCTGCGCTCGCGCCTTTACGAGGAAGAGCTGAAGAAGCGCGAAGCGGTGGCCAATGCCACAGAAGCGTCGAAGAGCGACATCGGCTGGGGTCACCAGATCCGTTCCTATGTGCTGCAGCCCTACCAGTTGGTGAAGGACCTGCGCACCGGCGTCGAGAGCACCAGCCCGTCGAGCGTGCTCGACGGCGACCTCGACGACTTCATGGAAGCTTCGTTGTCGCAGCGCATCGAGGGCGGTGCCGGTGAAGCCGTGGCCGACCTCGACTAGGATATGTCCATATTCAGCTGAGGCCGGCCTGCGAATGGCAAATTCCTGCGCTTCCGCCACTTTCGACTCGGCTGACTTGAATAAGAACATCCCTTGGCGGGGGAGCGAAGGAGGAACCATGACTCGCAGGCTCACCGGCAAATGCTTTTGCGGCGCGGTCCAGTATGAAGTGGCGGACGAGTTCGTCTATGCCGCCAACTGCCATTGTTCGAACTGCCGGCGCACCACAGGTTCCGCCTTCAAGCCCTTCGCCGGCATCGAGCGCGAGAAACTTGCCCTTGCCGAAGGGCATCACGGGCTCATCCATTTCGGCGATGACAGCGGCCACGATGCGCATTGCAGCCGCTGCGGCTCGTTGCTGTATTCGCTGGTCCGCGACGGCGCCTATGTCCACGTCGCCATGGGCACGCTGGTCGACGATCCAACGATCCGGCCGACCGCGCACATCTTCGTCGGCTCCAAGGCGCCATGGTTCACCATCGCCGACGACTTGCCGCAATATGAAGGGCATGTGATCGCCGGTCCAGGCGACGTATAGGCTGGAACCACATACGGCCAATCCCGTTGTTTCGTTGCCCGTCTGCCGGGAGTTGAGCCTGGCCTTGGATCTCGTCAGCGGTTGCAGATGGCGGCGTAGATGTGCGGCCTCGCGCAGCAACTTCTTGCGCCGGCCAAGGAATCAGCCCAGCATCCGAGGGCTGGAAGAGAAAAAGCATTTATGGCCGGACGCGGCATATCTGCGACCTGACGATCCGGCCACTGGGAAGACACGTTCCGGGAACGGGCAAGCGAAACGCTTGATGCTCGTGTGAAAGGAACGCTTCCATGTCTGCTGCCACTCTCCGATCGGCCAGAGCCGTTCAACCGGCTGGCCGACTCCTGTTTTCCTTGTTCGTCACCCCGATCGTTGCAATCGCGATGGCGGTGCTGACCGCACCCGCCTTCGCCCATGACGCCAAGCCCACGGCGGCGAAGCCGCAAGGCTGGAGTTATCCCTTCGCCTGCTGTGCAAACTACGACTGCCGCACCACCCATACCGGCGAGGTGCTGGAAAAGCCGGAGGGTTATGTCATCGCCGGAACGGGGGAGGTCGTGCCGATGAGCGACAAGCGGGTCAAGGACTCACCCGACGGCGATTTCCACTGGTGCGCGCACCAGGCCGGCCTCGACGCAGGCAAGACGATCTGCCTGTTCGTGCCACCGCGTTCCTACTGAGTTCTGTTGGCAGTTCTCATCGGAAGGCCGGCCTTGGTGCTGAAGGCGCTTGCGTCAGACGGAAGCAGCGAGTGCTGAGGCGAAGTCGCGATACGGGCGCAGTGGGCGACCCAGAAGTGCCGTCAGGCGCTCGACGTCGCCGGCCTCGGGCAACATCCCGTCGGTGAAGAAACGCTCGCCCATCAGGCGCATGTCGTAGGCCATCCAGGCGGGCAGGAACTGCTTGAGATTTTGCTCAAAACCCTCCGTATTGTCGCCGCTGTAGCTGATCGGGCGGGCGAGTACGTCTGACCAGATTGCGGCAATGTCCGTCCCGGTCAGTGTCTGCGGACCGACGAGGTTGATCCTCTCGAACGCAAGCGGCTCCTTGGACCGTTCGCGACGCAGCAGCTCAAGAGCGGCGATCTCGGCGATATCGCGGGCGTCGATCATGGCGAGACCCTTGGGGCCGATCGGCATTGGGTAGGTGCCGTAGCCGGTGATGACGTCTTCGACCGTCAGATCGTTCTGGATGAAGTAGGCCGGGCGCAAGATCGTAGCTTTGAAGTCCATCTGTTCGATCATTCGCTCGACGCCGAACTTGCCCGCGAAATGCGGCACGTTCACATAGACGTCAGCGTGGATCACCGAGAGATAGACGATCCGCTCGATGCCGGCCGATCGGGCGACATTCAAGGCGATCAAAGCCTGGGTGAATTCGTCCGGCACCACGGCGTTCAAGAGGAACAGCGTGGAAACGCCAGACATGGCTTTGCGCAGCGAATCGACATCGAGAAAGTCGCCTTGCACGACGGATACGCCTGCCGGAAAACTGGCTTTCGACGGATCGCGCACGAGAGCACGCACATCGGCGCCGCGCTTGGCGAGCTGTTCGACGACTTGGCGGCCGATATTGCCGGTGGCGCCGGTAACGAGAATGGTCATGGAATTTCTCCTGTTGGGTTGCTTGACAGCCCCAATATGTGTGGCTCACAAAGAGCCCAGTAGACGGCAATTTTAGACACGTCGTCTCGCTGGTGGGACAGTCATGGATCTTTTAGCCCTTGCCGATTTTAACCTCGTGGCTCGCCATGGCGGCTTCGGCAAAGCGGCAAGGTCCACCGGCCGGCCCAAGGCAACGTTGTCCCGGCGCGTTGGCGAATTGGAAAGCAGTCTCGATCTGCGTCTGTTCGAACGGGGTGCGCGTAACCTGAAGCTGACCGAAGAAGGACGGGCGCTCTTCGAGCGGACGGGGGCGTTGCTTGCCGAGCTGGACGAGACGGCATCGGCGATTGCCTCGGGCGGTCAGAGACCCAAGGGCAGATTGCGGATCAGCGCGCCTTTGCATTTTTCGCAGACTGCAATGGGGAGGATCGCTGCGGGATTTGCCCTGAGGTATCCTGAGGTGAGGCTTGAAGTGACCACCGAAGACCGGCATGTCGACATGATCGAGGAAGGCTACGATCTGGTAATCCGGGTCAATCCGGATCCCGATGAAAGCCTGGTCGGACGGGCGTTTCTCCGCGACCGCCTGGTCGTTGTGGCGAGCCCGGACCTTCCTCGCCCGACCGATGGGCTCGCCGCTCCTGGCGTTGCGCGCGGGACAGGCGAGCGGCAAACATGGCAGGTGAAGACACCAGGTGGCCGGGCAACACTTAGAATCGAGCCGGTCCTCGCCTTGTCGACGCTGATCATGGTCCGGGATGCGGTGCGAGCCGGCATCGGCGCAGGACGGCTTCCCATTTCGTTGGTGGCCCACGACCTGGCTGACGGCACACTGGTGAATTGGGGGGATATTGACGGCCCCGAAATTTCTCTATGGACGCTCTACCCCTCCCGGCGGCTGCTCAGCGCGCGCGTGTCGGCGTTCCTGGATTTTCTGAAACAGGCTTTCCCAAACGGGACGCCGGACGAACTGGCCGCCTATATCGGCAGGTGACGACGATTGGGAGGTGACGACGGGCCTGCTTCAGCCAGAGCGCCGCTCGGCTCGATCGACCGGAGCCTGCTGACAGACAGTTGTCAGGAGCCTTCCTTTATGGTGCCTTGCCGCATGGGTGGCGGGCAACGGAGAGGAAAGCTTTTCATGACCATCAAGGCCAGCTGTCATTGCAAGGCGACGACGTTCGAGGTTTCGCAGGCGCCCGAGACGGTAACACAATGCACCTGCTCGTTCTGCTCCAAGCGCGGTTCGCTGTGGGCTTACTACGTTCCGTCGCAATTCAAGCTCACCAGCTCGCCGGAAAACGTTTCCTTCTATCAATGGGGATCGAAGACCGTCAAACACGGGTTTTGCGCCATTTGCGGCTGCGGCACCTTCACCGAAACGCCGGACTGGTCGACCGGAAAACCGGACTTCGACAATCCCAAGATCTCAGTCAATTCGCGGCTGTTCGACGATTTCGACCTCGACAAGGTCGAGGTGGTCGTCATTGACGGCAAGAACCTCTGGTAGGCCAGCACCAGCCACCGAAGCGGAAGTGTGGCGCGAGCGGGGAGAAGCCGCTTTCGCCGCTCGGTTTTTCGCCGCATTTCATGTTACAAGACCGGAGAAGGGCTTATATGCGCGAGCCGCAAAGGCCGCGCTTTGGAGAGGGACGATCCTTATGAAAAAGACTGTGCTCGTCGCCGTTGCGACGGCTGTGCTGGTGAGTGCCTGCACCACGACCGATCCGTACACCGGGGAGCAGAAGGTTTCGAACACCGCAGCCGGCGCCGGCCTTGGCGCCCTGGCGGGCGCGGGCCTCGGCCTGCTTGCCGGCGGCAATGACCGCCGCAACGCGCTGATCGGCGCCGGTATCGGCGCGCTGGCCGGCGGCGCCATCGGCGCGACCATGGACCAGAACGAGGCTGAACTGCGCCGCCAGCTCGAAGGCACCGGCGTCAGCGTCACCCGCACCGGCGACCAGATCATCCTCAACATGCCGTCCGACATTACTTTCAACGTCGACCAGGATGCGGTGAAGCCCGGCTTCTACCAGGTGCTGAACTCGGTTGCGCTGGTGCTGAAGAAGTTCAAGCAGACCACGGTCGACGTGTTCGGCCATACCGATTCGACCGGTGGCGACGAACACAATTTCGATCTGTCGCAGCGCCGCGCATTGGCGGTCGCCAACTATCTCTCAGGCCAAGGTGTCGATTCGCGCCGCTTCGCCGTCACCGGATTCGGCAAGACCCGTCCGATCGCGTCCAACGGAACGGCGGCCGGCCGTGCGCAGAACCGGCGCGTCGAGATCCAGCTTTCGCCGCTGACCTGAATTGTTCGGCATCGAAATGCGAAGGCGGCCCCCGCAAGGGGCCGCTTTCTTTTTGGGCTCCTGTGGTCCGCCAAAAGGTCTAACGCATTAGAGATTTCTAATAATCCCTTTCCGGAGGCCTTGGAAGGGATTAGCATTGGTGCGGTTCCAGAGGGGATGGGGCGATACAAACGGCCATGCAGTCACTTAGTCGGCCCCGGTCCTGCACGGCCAGATAAGGAAATCTGGGAGGAATGCATGACAAGAACAGCTCGTCTTGGGCGTTGCGGCGTCCTCATTTTGACAGGTCTGGTCTCTGCTTGGTGCGCGGCGGCCACGGCTCGAGCCGAGGACGCCAACAAAGCCGACATCGAAGCGTTGAAGAAATCGCTCGCCAAATATGAAGACTACACGGTCGCCGTCCGCGACCTTTATCTGTCGACTGTCGGGTGCGTCTATTACAGCGGGGACAGGATCGAGGGCGCAATGGACTATCCGAAGGGCGCTATGGGCATCCATTTCGTCAACGTCCCGAGTGTCGGTCAGAAACTCGATCCGATGCGCCCCAATGTGCTGATCTACGAGCCGACCAAGAAAGGCTTGAAATTGGTTGGCGTGGAATGGCTGGTGCCCCTGACGCCAGACACCAAGGAACCTCCAAAACTATTTGGCCAGACCTTCATGGGACCGATGGAAGGGCACTATCCGCTCATTCCGAGGGAGTTCGTCCACTACGACCTTCATGCCTGGCTGTTCAGAGACAATCCGAACGGCATGTTCAGTCCGACCAACCCGAACGTGAAATGCAGCAAGGCAGAGTTTCCGATGCTGGAAAACCCGACCAAGATGATGCCCGGCCCGATGTGACGGACGGGCCAGGATAGGAGCGTGCCAAGAGTGCAAGCTGGCCGGCTGCATTTGAGAGCGCTCGGGAGTCAGGCTCGGACGACGATCGGCATGAGGGCCGGCGCGCATGAAGGCTGCCCGCATGAAGACAGGTATCTGGTCGCGGAAGTCGACAATGGCGCTGCGAGCCGTCAGTCGAAGGTAAAAGCGGCCCGCAAGGGCCGTTCTTGTTTGGCATGTCGGACTCCGTAATCAAGGCCTACGAGGTCGGCTGATCGACAATTGCCGCAACGATACGGCGCACGATCGGCAAGACCAGCAGCAGACTTGGAAAGCCCACTAGCCATGATGCTCCCCATGCATACGGCCAGGTCGCCACGAAACCGGTTGTCCAGCCCGCATTGATCAGCGTCGCTACCGCGGAAACAATGCACGACATCAGGATGGAAAGTACGAATGGCATTACCAGCGCATTGTAGGAGGCCGGTAGCTTCCTCGATTTCAAAACCTTGTGGGATGACGGTCGCATCACCTATCTCCTTCTCGAAAAGTGGAAGTATGCGCGGCTGGGCGCAGTCAGGCGGCCTGCGCCATTTGCTGGGCAAGGTTTCGAATAAAGCCGCGCAACGAACGCGGTTCGCGGCCCAGGGCGGCGCGCAATGTCAGACTGTTTCCGCCAAGGCCATAGTGGGCATAGTGGGCGTATATTTTGGCCAGCACCTGCATTTGGCGGTCATTGTAGGGAAGGCGTGCCTCGGCCGCCCACTCGCCAAATGTCGGCTCACCAGAAGAGATGGGTCTGCCAAGTTCCTCACTCATCATCGCAACGATGTCTTCCCGGCTGTGCATGCCGTCAGCGCACAGATCGAGGGTCGCGTAGGACAATCGCGCTTCGGTTAGGGCGATCGCCGCCACCTCAGCGACATCGCGGTAGTCGACGCGGGCCAGCTTCGCCGTCTTTGGAAACGGTTCCGAGAAAACACCATGTTCAACGACGGACGGCCAGGCCGCTGCGAGGTTCTGCATGAAATTGGCAGGGTGCAGAATCGTATATTCCATCGTCGTCGAGTAGAGAGCAGCCTCGACAGGCACCTTGCTGGCATGGTTCTTCAGTCGCGTATTGGTAGGCTGGATCACCGACGAGAAGACGAACTTTCGAACTCCTGCTCGCGTGGCGGCCTCAACCATGGCAACGCCCATGGCTGCTTCATCGGGAGCAAAAGCCGGCCCAATGTGAAAGACGCCGTCGACGCCCGCGACCGCCCTTTCGAGGCTCTGACGATTTCGCAAATCTCCTGTCGCAACCTCGGATGCCCCCACCTTCCGGGCCTTTTCGGCATTCGCAGGGTCGCGAACGAGCGCTCGAACATTGGCATTGCGGCGGACAAGTTCAGGCACGACAAGTCCCGCAACTCGGCCTGTGGCACCAACAACCAGAACAGTTGGATTGGCTACTTGCATGACGATTTCCTTCCATCAAGCCTGTCCTCGCGGGACAACTTGCAGAGAGGTACGACGTCGCAATTGTCGTTACAATTACCCGTTTTTGCGATATATTATGTCGAATGTCGGGAGAATGCATGAGCCGGATGGACGATTTCGAGGCTTTCATCGCGATCGTCGAGCATGGAAGTCTGACGACTGCCGCACATCGGCTGAACCGCTCGCTGCAGTCGGTCAGCCGGTCCCTGGCGGCACTGGAGCAATCAGTCGGCGTCGAGCTGATCCACAGGACAACGCGTCGCTCGACACCAAGTGAAGTCGGAGCAGCCTTTTTCAACCGGATCAAACCCGCGGTCGACGAAATAAACGACGCAAGACTTCAGGCGATCAATCAACGATCGGAGCCGGCAGGCGTCCTGCGCATCGGGGCGCCGGTTCTGTTTGGCCCGAACGTCCTGATGCCTGTCATCGCGGAATACATGCGGACATTTCCCCGGGTCGAGGTCGATCTTCAACTTTCCGATGGATTTGCCGATCTTGGCGCCGAAGGTCTCGACCTGGCAATACGCATCGGCGATTTGCCGGATTCCAACTTGAAAGCCAAACGCCTGGGAGCGTTGCGGCGCGTTGTGTTCGGCGCGCCTTCCTATTTCGCGCGGTGCGACCGGCCGGCCCATCCCTTCCAGCTGAGTGAGCACAGTTGCATCATCAGAACCGCTAACGAGCGTCCAGGTGAATGGACGTTTCAGATCGACGGGAAACCCCGGACCGTGAAGGTCGCAGGCGCTTTTCGCTCCAATCTGATGACCTCGGTCTATGCCGCCGCAATCCACGGACTGGGTTTGGGCTTCTCGCCTCTGTGGCAGATAAGACATTTGGTCGACGACGGTCTCGTCGAACTGGTTTTGACGGAATTCGAGCCGGCACCGGTGCCGATCCATGCCTTGTGGCAGGAAGGCCGGTCATCTTCGGCCAAGGTTCGGGCATTTCTGGATTTATTGGCATCCCGCCTGGAACTCAAAAGCCTGTAGCATCGACGGGTATTTGAAGCGCTCCAGGCCGGAAGAGATCGGGCAGATCGAGCCTGTCTTGCGATTACCGCGCATGGCGCTGATTGATCCTGAGCGGGCTCCAGATCTCGCATCCCAATCGCGTCCAGGAAAGCCGCGCGTCCTCGGGACGCCGCGGCTCATGGAATCAGACCTTGGCGACGATCTTCATGAAGGCCGGCATGTCGTCGCCGAAGCCGACGGTGCCGTCATTGTCTTCACCGCGGTTGTTGCCGCGGGCAGGGCGGCTGTTGCTGGCGCGCTGCGGCCTTGTGTCGCCGCGTTCCGGGGCGCGGTTCTCGTTGTTGCGATCGGAGACCTTGCGGTCGCTGTTTTCGGAGCGGATCGCTTCCTTGCGCTGATGCCGTTCGCCGATGTCGGCGACCGCGGCCTCGGCTACCACCGGCTGTTCCTCGCGCGCGGCATCTGCCGCTGGCGCGTCGTCGCTGCGCTTGGCATGGCGTTCGCGCGGCTTGCGCTCGCCACTCTCCTTGCGATCATGGGCCTTGCGGTCCTCGTCCTTGCGGCCGGCGCGGCGCGGAGCGCCACGGCCACGGCGGGGCGCTTCGTCCTCGCCGCCTTCGCTGGCGACCACGGTCGACAGGTCGCCGTCATGCCACTCGATCTTGTTGCCGATCAGCCGCTCGATGGCGTCGATGTATTTGGTGTCGGACTTGGTGGCGATGGTGAAGGATTTGCCCGAGCGTCCGGCGCGGCCGGTGCGGCCGATGCGGTGGACATAGTCTTCGGCGTGGATCGGCACGTCGTAGTTGAAGACGTGGCTGACGTCGGGAATGTCGAGGCCGCGCGCGGCGACGTCGGACGCCACGAGATAGCGCAATTTGCCATCGCGGAAATTGGCCAGCATCTGCATGCGGGCGCGCTGGTCCATGTCGCCATGCAGGGCGCCGGCGTCGAAATCATACTTCAGCAGCGAGCGGAACAGCTCCGCGACCTCGACCTTGCGGTTGCAGAAAATGATAGCGTTCTTCAGCTCGGCGTCTTCGGCCTTTATCAGATTGCGAAGCGTCTCGCGCTTGTCCCACGGCTTGGAGCCGGACTTGACCAGGCGCTGGATGATGTTGGTGGCAGCGGATGCCGCCTTGGAAACCTCGACGCGCACCGGCGCATGCAGGAACTTCTCGGTGAGCTTGGTGATCTCCGGCGGCATGGTCGCTGAGAAGAACAGCGTCTGCCTGGTGAACGGGATCATCTCGCAGATGCGCTCGATGTCGGGGATGAAGCCCATGTCCAGCATGCGGTCGGCCTCGTCGATGACGAGGATCTCGACGCCGTTGAGCAACAGCTTGCCGCGCTCGCGGTGATCGAGCAGACGGCCGGGCGTGGCGATCAGCACGTCGGCGCCGCGCTCCAGCTTCTTGTCCTGCTCGTCGAAGGAGACGCCGCCGATCAGCAGCGCGATGTTGAGCTTGTGGTTCTTGCCGTATCTGATGAAATTCTCTTCGACCTGCGCGGCGAGCTCGCGCGTCGGCTCGAGGATCAGCGTGCGCGGCATGCGGGCACGGGCCCTGCCTTTTTCGAGGCGGGTCAGCATCGGCAGCACGAAGGAAGCCGTCTTGCCGGTGCCGGTCTGTGCTATGCCCAGAATATCCTTGCCGAGCAAGGCATGCGGGATGGCGCCAGCCTGGATCGGCGTCGGCACGGTGTAGCCCGCATCGGTGACTGCGGAAAGGACCTTGGGCGACAGGCCGAGGTCTGAAAAGGTCAACGCTTCTAGAGCGGTCGTGGTGTCTGAGGACAAGAGTTGCTGTCTTTGGCTGGTTCGGGGAAGCGCAACGGCATCCGTCGCGGCAAGCACAGCGTGCCTGCAAGATTGGTATTGCGATTAGGCGCAAGCCCGCGATTTGTCAACAGAAACGGGCGGGATTGGCACGATTGTGAAAACGTAAGCTTAATCGCGATGCTTAATTAGGTAGTCACTCTTTGCGCCGGCTCAATAGCGAAACTGCTCGGCGAGAATGCGTTCGTTCCACGAATGGTTGGGATCAAACAGCAGCGTTGCCGTCGCAGTCGGCGATTCGCGGACCGTTACGGAAGCCACCGCCTTGACCTCGGTGTGGTCGGCGGCGGTGTTCACCGGGCGCTTTTCCGACTCCAGAATATCGAAGCGTACGGTCGCCTTGTTTGACAACAAGGCACCCCGCCAACGGCGCGGCCGGAACGGGCTGACCGGGGTCAGCGCGAGCAACGGCGCATCCAGCGGCAGGATCGGCCCGTGCGCCGAAAGATTGTACGCGGTGGAGCCGGCCGGCGTCGCGATCATCACGCCGTCGCAGTTCAGTTCCTCGATGCGGACCTGCTCGTCGACGGTGATGCGGATCTTTGCCGTCTGGTAGGACTGACGCCACAGCGCCACCTCGTTGATGGCGAGTGCCGAAACCGTCTCGCCCTCATGCGTCAACGCCAGCATTTCCAGCGGGCGGATCGTTTCGGCGACGGCGGCCGCGATGCGCTCGGTGAGGCCCCCGACGCGGTACTCGTTCATCAGGAAGCCGATGGTGCCACGGTTCATGCCGTAGACCTTCTTTCCCGTGCTCATCGTGTCGCGCAAGGTCTGCAGCAGGAAGCCGTCGCCACCCAGCGCCACCACCACCTGGGCGTCGTCGAAGGATGCCTGGCCATAGCGGGCCGACAGGCTCTCCATCGCCGCCTTGGCATCGGCAGTGTCGGAGGAGACGAAGGCGAAATTGGCTTTGCTCATGACATTCCGATGGCGGTCGGCCGATGGCGGTCGGCGGCGGTTGCGTGGGGTAGCATGGGCAAGCGCATCTGCAAAGGGAGGCATCGTCGGCGCAGTTGCGGCCGCGGCGAAACGAAATCGGCGGCTCGCGCTTCATGTCGCCGGAACGGCGAATGTGATGGTTAAGTGCGAGCTTAAGCACTCGTAAAGCCTGATCGATCATGTTAGCCGACAGAGGATGGGTGGCTGGGGGGCTAGCCAGTCGAGACCTGTATATTGCCGGTGACACGCCTGATTATCGTCTTCCTGATGCTGGGAAGCTTCGCCCTTCTCTTTGCTGAGCTTGTACGGCATTCCGAAGACATTAGCTCCAGGCCGACGGCCTCACGCTGCGGCGACGCCGGCGTGCCATGCCCGCAAAACGCGTTGTAGGCTGAAGCCAATCTGCCAACGACGATCCATCGCTCACTGCGCGACGATCTGAAGATTGGCGTTGCCGTAGAATGTGTAGGCGAGATAGGTCGGATCGCCGGTCTGGTAGAATTCTCTGCGGACATCCTGCAGGATCTCGGCCAGATAGACCGGCCTGTCCTTGATCCGCGTGCTGATGCCACCATAGAAATCGGTCGAGAAGGCCGCTGCCGCGCGGTCGGTCAGTGGCCACATGCCGCCGATGAAGCCGGAAGCGCCGCCCGCCAGAACCGCCGGACCCCAGCCCTGCACGAAGCCGCCGAGCATCTGGGAACGGCCTGTGTCGCAGGCGTTGAAGAAGTAGAACGGATTGCCCTTGCCATGCGCGGTGGCGACCAACGCAGCCCATGTATCCGGGTCGAGCGACTGATCGACGAGATCGATGGCAAAGACCGGCCGGCCGCTGCCCGGTTGGTTGACCGCGCCATGACCGGAGAAATGAATGAAACCGGTCGAGACTTCACCGACCAGTTTCTCGAAAGAGGTGAAATCGCCATCGAAGCGGCGGTAGCCGTAAAGCTTGCTCAGCGCCGCGATCTCGTCCTGTTGGAAGCGCAGCGAGCGCTTGTCGACATAGGAGGGCGCGACAGCCGCGACGCCGGTGAAGGTCATGCGGTCGAGCGGGTTGTCGACCTGTGAGGCACTGCTGCGCGGAGCCCAGCGCGCCAGCCGATAGCCCATGCCGAGAAAACCGTCGGCGGTGGCGCCGTCGACGCTGCGCGGGCGGATCAATTCCCAGGGCAGTGTCGGGCTGTTCGAGGTGATCTGGATCGAATGCAGCTCGCCTTTGCCGCGCAGCGACCAGAACACGTCCTTGAACGCTTTCGGCACATAGTCGCGGTAGAGCGCATCGCCAAAACCTTCGGCGGCGAGCGTGACAAAGCGCTTTTGCGTCCCCGGATCGCTGCTTGCGGCAGGCTGCTGCAGCGATACCGCGCCGCGCAGGCTCAGGCCGAGCTGCAGCAGGCGGCGATATTCGGAGTCCAGCCATGCCGCCATCTCAGGTGGCGTCGAGAACGTATCGGTCACCGGACCGGCCAGATGCGGCGAATGGATGATGATCTGCCCCGAACCCAGCCCACTCGGATCGTCATAGAGTATGGTCACGTCGAGATCGGGGACGTCATCGCCGGCTGCGCCGCCGAGCGTCACATTGCCAGTTACCGCCGGCTGCGGCGCCGCTGCGGCCAGCATCAGCATGGCAGGTGCTGCGGAGCGTTCGGCTGTGGCGCTCGGAGCGGCTGCCTCGACAGGCGCTGTGCGACGGATGACAACGGACCGCGACGCCGATCCGAGGAACCTCCCGGCGCTGTAGATGCGTGCGATGAACTGGGACGGCTTGCTGTCCTTGGCGATCGGCCGCGCCTTGACGTCGAAGCGGACGAAGTCGCTGTCGCCCTGGCGGTAGAGCGTCGTCCGTCGGCTCCATTTGCCGCCGTCGGTGAGATCGAAGCCGGAGGCGAACAGATCGATGTCGATCGGCCATTGCTCGGCTCCTGCCGGCATCGCCATGGCCAGGGCGCCATCTTCCGTCACCGACGAGCCCGGCGCTGCCTTCACCTTCACTTCGGGCGTGAATTGCTCTTCGGTAAGGGCGATCGAAACGGTCACCGTCTCGCCGGCGACAATCTCATCCGGCGCATCGATGGTTGGATGGCGCACCACTTCGACAGCGCCCGTCTCGGGTTGTGGAAGGGCGCCGCCGGAAGGAGGGCTTTGCGCCTGGTCGATGGGCGGCGGCGCTGGTTTCGGTGGCGCCTGCGCCTCCGGCGGACTTTCGGCGCCGGTCGCGGGTGGCGGGGCCGATGTCATGCCGTCCTCAGGGGGGATCCCTGCCTTATCGGGGGGCGGTTCGGCGCCGGTGGCTCCGCCATCCTGCGGATAGGTCCCGCCGAGATTGTTCTGGGCAGCGGCCGCAGCTGCGTCTTCAAGACGTTGCTTTTCCTCTTCGTATCGTTGCCGAGCCTGCTCTTCCTGCAATTGGCGCTGCTGTTCCTGGCGTTTGTATTCCTCGTAGAGCGCCGCCTCCTTGGCGCTGTCGCCCATCGCGGCATCGGGACTGCCGGAGCCCGGGGCAACGTCCATGGGGTAGGGCTCCTGACCGCTGCCATCGGCGTAGTCGCTGCCATCAGGCTCCCAACCGCCACTCCCGGAGATGTAGCCGCCGCTCGCCATCGCCGGCGGTGCCGGTTCCGGCACAAGCGGCAGCGCCGGTGCCGCGCCGGCCACCTGGTCCGGCGTCAGCACAAAGGCAGCGTCTGCCGAGCGGCCATATGCCATCCATGGCCACTGGGCGCCTGACGTTTTGTCGATAGTGGTTTGCCTGACCGAGGCGAGGATGATGGCTATGTCCGCGCCGCGCTTGACCAGCGCAGCGGTGAGCGCATCGGCAAATACGGTGACGGGGCGGGCTTCGTCCAGTGCAACGGTTCCGGGTTTGGCCGACAGAGCGACGATGGCGTGGGTGAGGGGATCGACCGCAGCCAGACCCTGCATCACGCCGGAAGTAGGGTTGTGGCCATCGCCGGGATTGTCGAGCAGAACCACCTTCAATGTCGGGGTTGCCTCGAGCGCCTGCATGAACAGATCGAGGGGCAATGCCGTCTGGTCGACCGTTTCCTTTGAATCGATCCGGGTGCCGCGCGTCAGTAAATAGTTCCTGCCGTTGGCCTGCGCGGTGTGGCCGACATAGTAGAAGATGCCGACGGAGTCCGGATTGGCCAGGGATTGGGCGAAATCATGCATGGCGCGCGCGACATCGGCGCGGTCGCCATCCGACACCTGCCGGACGGTGAAGCTAAGCGATCGTAGTGTCGCTGCAACGAGTTCGGCACTGAGGTCGGCGTTGGCGATTGCCGGTGAGCCCTCAGAGGCCGGATTGGCGACAACCAGCGCTATCCGCTCTTCGCCGCGCGCAGCGGAGAAGAGCGCCATGGTCATCAGCAGCACGACCGCCAGAAAAAGGCGCATGACCGTGATCCAAGCCCTGCAGGCTGCGGCGCTCACGCCACGGCTTGCCCCAATTCATCAATGGCCCAACCTTGACCATATCATGTCGGCTTCGCCGGCGCACTGCCGGTGCCGATGATGCAGTTGTGTCGCTAAAAGATATTGACTGTATGTTTAGTAATTAATACCGTTGCCCGAGATACCGAGTTGGTCAGCCGGCATTCGCCGGTGAATGATCACCAGGACGAAGGGAACTTAGGGACTCGAGGCGCAATCCCGCCGGTCCCAACAATGGGAGACACAAGCATGCAGTTGAAATCGACCGCCACGGCGCTCGGCCTGTCGCTGCTGGCGATGACCGGCATAGCCCGCGCCGAGGGCGAACTCCAAATCTACAATTGGGGCAACTACACCAGCCCGGACCTGATCAAGAAGTTCGAGGAAAGCTACAAGGTCAAGGTTACCGTCACCGACTACGACTCCAACGATACGGCTCTGGCCAAGGTCCGCCAGGGCGCTTCCGGCTATGACATCGTCGTTCCATCGGCCAGCGTGATGCCGATCTGGATCAGCGAAGGCCTGCTCTTGGAAACCGATCCCAACACGATGGAGAACTTTAGAAACGTCGATCCGAGATGGGTCGACGTGCCGTTCGACCCCGGCCGCAAATATTCGGTGCCGTGGCAATGGGGCACGACCGGCATCTCGGTCAACAAATCGGTCTATGCGGGCGATCCGAACACCTCGGCGATTTTCCTCGATCCGCCGCCGGAACTCGTGGGCAAGATCAATGTCGTGCCCGAAATGGGAGACATCATGTTCCTCGCCATTGCCTATGAGGGCGGTAAGTACTGCACCGACGACAAGGTGCTTTTGAAGAAGGTGCATGACAAGCTCATCGAGGCGAAAGCGAAATGGCTGTCGCTCGACTATGCGGCCGTCGACGGTCTCGGCAGGGGCGACATTGCCGCCGGCGTCAACTGGAACGGCATATCGCTGCGCGAGCGGCTGGAGAACGACAAGATCGTCTACGGCTATCCCAAGGAGGGCTTTCCAATCTGGATGGACAATGTCGCGGTGCTCAAGGATGCCAAGAACGTCGAGAACGCCAAGCTCTTCCAGAATTTCATCATGGACCCCAGGAATGCAGCGATGATCTCGGCCTTCGCGCACTACGCCAATGGCATCAAGGGCTCCGAGCCCTTCCTGCCGGCCGATATGAAGGGCGCGCCCGAAGTGGATGTTCCGGCCGAATTTGCCGACAAGGGCCAATTCATGTCGGCCTGTCCCGCAGACGTCCAGGCGCTCTACACCAGGATCTGGACCGATCTGCAGAAATAGCAGCGCCGCCGGCCGAAGCTGACCAACATCGGGCCGCGCATCGCGGCTCGGCCATCCCCAATGCCAGATGCCGTAAAGCCGCCGCGGGAGATTTTTTATGTCCGATCTCGACCTTTGCTACATGCCGGCCAGCGAGGCGTTGCGGCTGTTCAAGGCGAAGAAACTGTCGCCTCTGGAACTGATGCAGGCCACCATCCGCCGCGCCGAGGCAACCAAGGCGACGATCAACTGCCTCACCTTCACGCATTTCGACGAGGCGATGGATCTCGCCGGAAAAGCCGAGGCGAAATACGCCAGAGGCGCCAGGACCGGCGCGCTCGAGGGCCTGCCGATCGGCATCAAGGATGAGAGCTACATCAAGGGCAAGCCGACCTCGCATGGCTCGCTGCTGTCGAAGGATGCCATTGGCGGCCATACCTCGACGATGAACGAGCGTGTCATGAAGGCGGGTGGTATCGTGCACGCCCGCACCGCGACGCCCGAATTCAGCTGCGCCGGCTATACCTGGTCGAAGCGCTGGGGCGTCACGCGCAACCCCTGGAATCCGGATTTTACGCCGGGCGGCTCGTCGGGTGGTTCGGCGGCAACGCTGGCGTCGGGCACATCGTCGATCGCCACCGGCTCGGACATTGCAGGCTCAATCCGTATCCCTGCCTCGGCCTGCGGCCTCGTCGGCTTCAAGCCGCCTTACGGCCGCAATCCCGATGAGCCGCCGTTCAATCTCGATTTCTACTGCCACACCGGGCCGCTGGCCCGAAACGTCGGGGATGCGATCCTGCTGCAGAATGTCATGGCCGGACCGAGCCCGCTCGACATCGCCACGCTGCGCCCGAAACTGCGCCTGCCGCTCGACTACAAGCCGATCAAAGGCTGGAAGATCGCTTTCTCCATGGATCTCGGGTCCTTCGAGGTCGATGCGGACGTGCGCAAAAACACGCTCTCCGCCTGCGATGTGTTCCGCTCGCTCGGCGCCACTGTCGAGGAGGTGGACCTCGGCTGGGGCGACGAGGTGCTCAAGGCCGGCATGGCCTATCTCGAACATCTCTTCGGCGCCTCGCTGTCGCCGCTGCTCGCCAAGCACGGCAAGGACATGACCAGCTATGCCAGGCAGTTTGCGCAGGACGGCCAGAAGTCGAAGGCCACGGACTTTGTCGCAACTTTGGACGTGGCGGCCAGGATGTACCAGACGCTGGGGCCGTTGCTGGAAAAATACGATGTGCTGATCTGCCCGACCAATGCGCTTCCCGCAGTGCCGGCGGAATTCGATCAGACCAAAGGCAAGGTCGAGATCAATGGACGAGAGGTGAACCCGTCGCTGGGCTGGGTGATGACGACGCCGTTCAACATGCTGAGCCGATGCCCGGTTCTGTCCGTGCCGTCGGGCCGCGCCGCCAATGGCGTGCCCACCGGCATCCAGATTGTCGGCCGCACCTATAGCGACGCCGACGTGTTCCGGGCGGGTATGGCCTATGAGACGGCTCGGGGTCAGTGGTACACGAACGCCGGGACACGCCCAGCGCTGTGAGTCCACAGGGCTCCGGCATGCCAAAGCAGCGGCGGGACGTTTCGGCCGCCGGGGAAAGGCCTGACGACAATGGCGCAACGCAAAGCCACCGCGGATGCGGGAAGAAGCAAGACGGCCAAGGGTGCGGCAAACGACGCTGCGCCCAAGGACCGCCGGCGCGAGCGCGGCGAAGCGAGCGTCCAGCGCATCATCGACGCCACCATCGAGCTCATCGCGGAGGAGGGGCTGGCCAGCGTCACCATGCAGCGCATTGCCGGGCATGTCGGCTCGTCCAACGCACTGGTGGTGTTTCATTTTCGCAGCAAGGAGAACCTGTTCCGGGCCGTCCTGCAATATCTCAGCGACCAATATGACGCGCTGTGGCTGACGCTGGTGCGGGCGCCCGGCCTGTCGCCGGTCGAGCGGGTGTTGGGCGCGGTCGATTGCGCGCAGCGCTTTGCCCGGCAGCATCCGAAATGGGTCTCGGTCTTCGTCGTGTTTTCCAGCGACCGCAAGAGCATGCAGATCTACAATGAAATCGGCCTGCCGAGCGATCTCGCCTACACGGCCGAAGCGCGCGAGCTGCTGATCGAGATTTCACGCAGCGCCGGTTACACCGGCGTCGACATAGACACGCTGTCGGAGAGCCTGAACTATCTGGTGCATGGCGCCTGGTATTGGGACCATCTCAACCCGTCCAGCCGCGACACCGACGTGCTGCGCAAGACCATGCTGCTCCTGCTGCACCAGGCCTTTCCGCGGCATTTTGACTTGGGGTGAGATGCGCCCATTGCGAGCGACGAAAGCGTCCTCTGCAAACCTAAACCCGAAAATCTCTACGATGCCTTGATCTCTGTAAAAACGCTTGCACAATCCAGAGGTGCGAGCTAAACAACCCAGGGATGCATTCGAGGGTGGGTAAATGTGGCATTGGGCGATACTTCTGTTGCTGATTGGCGTGCCGGTTTTCTTCGCCGTCCGGTCGTCGCGCAAATCCTCACAGAGCCCAGATGACCTCGTGGGGTTCGGCGGCTGGCTGATCCTGCTGGCGATCAGCCTGTCCCTTTCGCCGTTGCGCACACTTGTCGATATGGCCAGTCTGGTCAAAACCTACCAACAGCTTGTTACAGTGCCCAACGGGGCCTTGGCCATCTATGGCGAGGCAGCCCTCAATCTGGCATTTCTGGTGCTTCAGCTGGTCGTGCTTGTTTCGATGCTGCGGCGAAGCCACCGCTTCCCGCAGCTGTTCATATGTCTGTGGTTTGCGATCCCTCTCTTGTTCATACTGGACGCAGTTTGGATATCGATTGTGCTTGGTGTCCCGGTAAACCGTTTTCTTGCCGGAGGGGCTCTGGTTACACCTTTGGCATCCTTCATAGTCACAGGGATCTGGGCCGCCTATGTATACAGGTCGGTCAGGGTGAGAAACACGTTCGGCGATACGGCGGCCATACAGGCCGCGACATTTTCCTAGAAGGTCCGACGGCTGCGAGTTGGCCTGATGTCGTGCTGCCAGCTCCGCCGAATAGAACCGTCGGCAGTCCTCCTTCGTCTACGAGCTTTGGGTGGCCTGCCACCCGAAGCTCGAAGAGCGAAGGGGTGGTGCCCCCGGACGGAATCGAACCGCCGACCTTCGGTTTACAAAACCGCTGCTCTACCAGCTGAGCTACAAGGGCACGGCGCTCCGGTTAGCATATTTGGTGCGCCAGTAAAGACAAAACTCCGTTTTCGATCGCTGATGGACGCCGCCGAGGTGGGCGGGCCGCCATGCCGAAAACCGCCAATGCGATCCCTACATATCTCTCAGGTGCAAACGCATCGAACGGGGTGTCGCATGATCAGACTTGTCATCATCCTGCCGCTTGTCGTCATTGCCTGGCTGCTTGCGGTGAAGCTCATCAGGGACGTGAAGGCCGCCAATGTCGACTGGACCGGCATCGCCGCCATCGTCGGTTTTATCGCGATGGCGTTTTGGCTGCGGCATGTGACTGGGATGGGATGAATGGTGAATGGGCAAACGCCTTTCGGACCATTGACTATTCACAATTCACCCAAAGCCTTCGAACCTTTCACCACGTCACCGCAACTGATCTCCAGAGGCGAATGATCGCCTCGATCAAGGAGATCATCATGTTGAAGCGCACTCTTACTTCGGGCCTGGTCGCCATCTTCCTCGCCAACGGCGCGCTCGCCGGTACCGTCCAGTCGTCCTCCGCTCACGGCCATCATCACCACCATCACAAGCACCACGACAAGCCCTGGTGGTGGTGGAACCATCACCACAAGCATCATCACCACAAGCATCATCATCACCACGGGAAGGTGATCATCTTCCTTTGAGCGAGACGACCTGCCTCGCGGAAAGGGCGGCTTCAGCCGCCCTTTTTTGCGTTGAGCTCTCGATCGATCAGATCATGGTTTCCATCGGCTGATTCCAGCCTTCAAGAAAATCCCAAATTTCTTTCGAACCTTTTTCCGCGCCGAAACGACAGATGATCAAGAGGCGGATGGATCGCCTCTCGCAACGAAACAAGGAGATCGTCATGTTCACGCGCAAAATCGCTTCTGCCCTCATCGCCAGCACCGTCGCCGCCACCTCGCTGGTCGGCACCGTCCAGCCGTCGGCCGCCCACAGCCATCACCACAACCGCGAAATCGGCATCGGCATCGCCGCCGGCGTCGGCGGGTTCGTGCTCGGCAGCCTGCTCAACCAGCAGCCCCGCACCGTCTATGTCGACGACGAGGGTGGCTCCTGGCACGTCCGCCGCTGCGCCAACCGCTACGCCAGTTACGATCCGTACTCCGACACCTATGTCGGCTATGACGGCTACCGCCACTATTGCCGCCTTTAGGAGGAGGCACCCCCACGCGGAAAGGAGGGGCTGTACGCAGCCCCTCCTTCCTGATTTGAGCGCGCCGCGGTGCGGGCTACGGTTCGGAGATCGGCAATCCCGCTGCACGGCAGATGCGGGCAACACTCGCATTCTGCGATTGATCGCCCATGGCGATGAGTTCGAAGCTGCTTCCTTCATCCGGATAGATCTTGGCGGCGAACGGTTGGTCTGTTGTATGACCACCGGACGACGTCTTTGCAGCGACATGGCCGCAGACCAGGATTTCGCGGCGGCCGTCGAGCGTTCGCTCGCCGGCACGCATCGTCCCGAATTTGGCGGATACAGGATCCTGCAAATGCTGGCGAATGCCGATCGTGATTGTCTCCTCCAAAGCGAGCGAGATCGGAATCTCGCTGACTTGCTGGGAGACAGGGGCGGGTTCGGGCGCCGTCGCCACGCATCCGCACAGTGAAGCGGCGAGCAAAAGCTGAAGCGTTCTCCGCATTATAATCGGAACCCGCCGATCATCCTCGTCACCTCAGCGGCGGCGTCGCGCACCAGCGGCCCGATCTCGTCCAGCCGCTCCATCGTCACCCGCACCGTCGGTCCGGAGACCGAGACACCGCCGATCGGCTCGCCGAACTCGTTGAAAATGGCGGCGGCCACGCAGCGCATGCCGGGATGCCGCTCCTCGTCGTCGACCGACCAGCCGCGGTGCTTGATGACAGCCAGGTCATGGGCCAGCGCCGAAATGTCGGACAGCGTCTTGTCGGTGAAGCGCTGCAGGCCCGACTTGCGCAGGATGGCGGCGACGCGTTCCGGCTCGAGCTGCGCCAGCACCGCCTTGCCGATGCCCGAGGCATGGAAGGAGCTGCGCGTGCCCGGGCGGAAGAAGGCGCGGATCGCCTGATGGGTCTCGACCTGGCTGACGAAAACGACGCAATCGTCCTCGGCGACGCCGAGATTGGCGGTTTCACCGGTCTTCTCCATCAATTCCTGCATGACCACGCGGGCCCGGTCGACAAGCTTGCGGCGGCGCAGGAAGGCGGCACCCATGCGGTAGGTCTCGACGCCGATCGACCACAGCTGGTCCGATGTATCGAACTCGACCATGCCGTGGTTCTGCAGCGTCGTCAGCATGCGGTAGGCGGTGGACGCCGCGAGCTCGCTACGCGCCGAAATCTCGCTCAGCGACAGGCCACTGCCTTCAGCGACGATGGCCAGGATGCGCAAGGCCCGGTCCAGCGACTGTACAGAACCGGCCTCGGACGGACCGTTGAAAGCGCGCGGCCGGCCGCGCTGGCGTTTTTCGCTGGTTTCCATGGCGGCATTGTCGCCGGTTTCGCCGAAATCGCAATGAAAAACTTTTTCATCGATTTTGATGGCCGGATTCATGGAAAACGAAAAACCCAGGGGAATCAGTGTTTAGAAGCGGTTTTCTCGAAATGAAAAATTATTCTGAAAAAATTGAAAAATGAAAACGACACTGGCATTGTCAACCAACCAACAATCTTGAGGAGGCTGGACATGGCCAGGATGCGCGCTGTCGATGCAGCGGTTCTCGTTCTCGAAAAGGAAGGCGTTTCCTGCGGCTTCGGTGTGCCGGGCGCGGCGATCAATCCGTTCTATTCGGCGCTGAAGGCGAGGGGCTCGATCCGCCACATCCTGGCTCGTCACGTCGAAGCGGCCTCGCATATGGCCGAAGGCTACACGAGAGCCAAATCCGGCAATATCGGGCTGTGCATCGGCACCTCGGGCCCGGCCGGCACCGATATGATCACCGGGCTTTATTCGGCGGCGGCGGACTCGATCCCGATCCTGTGCATCACCGGTCAGGCGCCGCGGGCACGGCTCAACAAGGAGGATTTCCAGGCGGTCGATATCGCCGCCATAGCCGCACCCGTCGCCAAATGGGCGGTCACGGTCATGGAGCCCTATATCGTGCCGATGGCGCTGCAGAAGGCATTTCACCTGATGCGCTCGTCGCGACCGGGCCCGGTGCTCATCGACCTGCCGGTCGACGTGCAATTGGCCGAGATCGAATTCGATATCGATGCCTATGAACCGCTGGTCCCGTTCAAGCCGGCAATGTCGCGCGCCCAGGCCGAAAAGGCCTTGGCGATGCTCAATGCCGCGGAAAAGCCGCTGATCGTCGCCGGCGGCGGCATCATCAACGCCGATGCGTCGGATCTGTTGATCGAATTCGCCGAGATAACGGGCGTGCCGGTCATCCCGACGCTAATGGGCTGGGGCGCGATCCCCGACGACCACCGGCTGATGGCCGGCATGTGCGGGCTGCAGACCTCGCATCGCTACGGCAATGCGACGATGTTGGAAGCCGATTTCGTCTTTGGCATCGGCAATCGCTGGGCCAACCGCCACACCGGTTCGGTCGATGTCTACACCAAGGGCAAGAAATTCATCCATGTCGACATCGAACCGACCCAGATCGGCCGGGTGTTCGCGCCGGATCTCGGCGTCGTCTCGGACGCCGGTGCGGCACTGAAGATGCTGCTCGACGTCGCCACCGAATGGAAGACGGCAGGAAAGCTGCGCGACTGGTCGGGCTGGGCGAAGGAATGCCAGACCCGCAAGAAGACGATGAAGCGCAAGACGCATTTCGAGCAGGTGCCGCTGAAGCCGCAGCGCGTCTATGAGGAGATGAACAAGGCGTTCGGCCGTGACACCACCTACGTCACCACGATCGGCCTCTCGCAGATCGCCGGGGCGCAGTTCCTGCATGTCTACAAGCCGCGCAACTGGATCAATTGCGGCCAGGCCGGCCCGCTCGGCTGGACGCTGCCGGCAGCGCTTGGCGTGCGCGCCGCCGATCCGGATCGCACCATCGTGGCGCTGTCGGGCGACTACGACTTCCAGTTCATGATCGAGGAACTGGCGGCCGGCGCACAGCACAAACTGCCGTATATCCATGTCGTCGTGAACAATGCCTATCTCGGCCTGATCCGCCAGGCGCAGCGCGGTTTTGCGATGGATTTCGAGGTGAGCCTGGCCTTCGAGAACGTCAACCGCGCCAACGATCCGGAGGCCGGCTACGGCGTCGACCATGTCGCGGTCGCAGAAGCGATGGGCTGCAAGGCGGTCCGGGTGCGCAAACCGGAAGAGTTCGCCGGCGCGTTCAAGGAAGCGCAGCGGCTGATGAAGGAATACCAGGTGCCGGTGGTGCTTGAATTCATCCTCGAACGCGTCACCAACATTTCCATGGGCACGGAAATCGACAAGATCACCGAATTCGAGGACCTTGCCGAAAGCCATGAGGATGCGCCGACGGCGATTGTGTTGCTCGATTAGGCGCGCCGATATTCAGGTGAGACAGGCCTGCAAACGGCGCCTTCCTGCGCTTCCGGTGCTCACGTACAGAAAGTACGTTCCGCTCCGGTTCTCGAAAGTCACCGTTTTCGACTCTGCCTGACCTGAATCTCAACACGCCTAGGGCCAAGCAGAAGAAGGAGAAAAAGAATGCCGCGTTTTTCAGCCAATCTGTCGATGCTCTTTGGCGAGCATGAGTTCCTCGATCGCTTCGATGCCGCAGCCCGCGCCGGCTTCAAGGGCGTCGAATATATCGGCCCCTATGATCATACGCCTGACGTGGTCGCGGCCCGGCTGAAGAAGAACGGCCTGACACAGGTGCTGTTCAACCTCCCGGCCGGCGACTGGGGCAAGGGCGAGCGCGGCATCGCGGTTTTGCCCGACCGCGCGCCGGAATTCCGGCAAGGCATCGCCAAGGCGATCAGCTATGCCCATGCGCTCGGCTGCGAGCAGGTCAATTGCCTCGCCGGCATCGCGCCGCAGGGCGTGGATCGTTCGGTGCTGGAAAATACTTTAGCCGAGAACCTCGCGTTTGCAGCCGAGAAACTGGAGCAGGCCGGCATCCGGCTTTTGATCGAGCCGATCAACACGCGCGACATACCGGGTTTTTTCCTGAACTATTCGGAGCAGGCGCTGGCGCTGATCGAGCGCGTCGGTTCGAAGAACCTGTTCCTGCAATACGACATCTATCACATGCAGATCATGGAGGGGGATCTCGCCCGTACCATCGAGGCCAACCTCGGCCGCATCGCGCATATCCAGCTTGCGGACAATCCCGGCCGTCACGAGCCGGGGACGGGCGAGATCAATTATCCCTTCCTCTACGAGCATATCGACAGGACCGGCTATTCCGGCTGGGTCGGAGCGGAATACAAACCGAAGGCGGGGACGGAGGCTGGGCTGGGGTGGTTTCGGGAGCTTAACGGGCAGGGGAGTGCCGCGGCTTAGCTGTTACGATTGAAGTCGCGTTCCTTCGCGCCCCCCTCTGGCCTGCCGGCCATCTCCCCCACAGGTGGGGAGATCGGACGTCATCCCGGCTTTCGCTCCCCAACATTGCAGGGTGAGCGAGGCGCCGAAACTGCCAATCTCCCCACAAGTGGGGGAGATGGCCGGCAGGCCAGAGGGGGCGCGAAGGAACTCAGCCTCAACAAAGGAGAAAACAATGGAAACCATCGGCTTCATCGGCCTTGGCATCATGGGCGCGCCGATGGCGGGGCATCTCCTGGATGCCGGCTACGCCGTCATTGCCAGCGACCACCGCTCGAAGCCGCCGGCCGATCTCGTCGCCAAGGGCTTGAGAAGCATCACCGGCCACGCGGCAGTGGCGAAGGCCGCGGATATCATCATCACCATGGTTCCCGACACCCCGCAGGTAGCCGAGGTGCTGTTCGGCGAGAACGGTGTCGCTTCCGGCCTGAGCAAGGGCAAGCTGGTCATCGACATGAGCTCGATCTCGCCGATCGAGACCAAGGTTTTCGCCAAGAAAATCAACGATCTCGGCTGCGACTATCTTGACGCGCCGGTGTCGGGCGGCGAGGTCGGCGCAAAGGCGGCGTCGCTGACCATCATGGTCGGCGGCGAGGACAAGGCGTTCGAGCGCGCCAAGCCCGTGTTCGAAAAGATGGGCAAGAACATCACGCTTGTCGGCCCGAACGGCGTCGGCCAGACCACCAAGGTTGCCAACCAGATCGTCGTGGCCCTGACCATCGAGGCGGTCGCCGAGGCGCTGGTCTTCGCCGCAAAAGCCGGCGCCGATCCGGCCAGGGTCCGGCAGGCGCTGATGGGCGGGCTGGCGGCATCGCGCATCCTCGAAGTGCATGGCGAGCGCATGATAAAGCGCACCTTCGCGCCGGGCTTCCGCATCGAACTGCACCAGAAGGATCTCAACCTGGCGCTGGAAGGCGCCAAGGCACTCGGTGTCTCGCTGCCCAATACCTCGACGACGCAGCAGCTGTTCAACTCATGCTCGGCGAATGGCGGTGCAAAAGAGGATCACTCAGCGCTGGTTCGTGCGCTGGAGCGGATGGCGGGACATGAAGTGCGGTGAATGGTGAATGGTAAGAACGCTTCCATTCACCATTCACCATTCACTATTTCACCATTCACTTTCCAAGGAATTTCCGTGCCGCATAAAGGCTCACCGCCGCGGCGTTCGACACGTTGAGCGAGCGGATGGCGCCGGGCATGTCGAGGCGGGCGAGTGTCGTCACCGTCTCGCGCGTCTTCTGGCGCAGGCCCTTGCCTTCGGCGCCAAGCACCAGCGCGATCTTCTCGCCTGAAAAACCCGTTTCGAGTTCGGCCGGCCCGTCCGAATCGAGGCCGATGGTCTGGAAGCCGGCATCGTGCAGCTGTCCCAGCGCGTCGGCCAGGTTCTTCACCTCGATCTGGTCGATATGCTCCAGTGCGCCGGAGGCGGATTTGGCCAGCACGCCGGATTCCTGCGGGCTGTGGCGGGCCGTGGTGATCAGTGCGCCGGCGCCGAAGGCGACCGCCGAGCGCAATATGGCGCCGACATTGTGCGGGTCGGTGACCTGGTCGAGTACCAGCACCAGTTTCGTGTCGCCGAGCGTGTCGAGGCGTTTCGGCTTCAACGGTTCGGCTTCGATCAGCACGCCCTGATGCACGGCATCCGAACCGGTGATCTTGTCGATCTCCTTGGGCTCGACGAGTTCGGCCTTGAACGGCAAAGCGGCGAGGTCGGCGATCGCCAGCCGCTCGGCGGCATTGCGCGTCACCAGCATTTTACGGATCTTCCGCCGCGGATTGTCGAGCGCCGCGCGCACCGTATGCAGGCCATAGAGCCTGACCAGCCCGTCGGCGGCGTTTTCGCCCGGTGGCACCGGCTGGCGCGGCCGGAAGGCAGGCGCGCCGCCGGCCTTCTCGTCGCGATGGGCGCGACGCAGCTTGGCGTAGTGGGTGTCTTTGGCGGTCTTGGGCGTGTTGTCATTGCTCATGGCCGGCTTCTATAGCCGCGTCGCCGGGCCATGGATACAGGCAGAAAGCCGGCTTGCCGGGCAGGCTGTCAAATTCAGCGCATTTTGCCTTGCGGTGCGGTTGACACCCACTGGCCTTGCCGCCATAAGGCGCTTCGCTGATTTCGGACAAAACCCTGGTTTCGACCTGATCGGCGATAATGCCTCGTTGCAAGGCTTCGACGGCAGGCTGGAGAGGTGCCCGAGTGGTTAAAGGGGACGGACTGTAAATCCGTTAGCTTAGCTTACGTTGGTTCGAATCCAACCCTCTCCACCACTGCCAGCCCGCGAACCTTGAGGACGATGCGGGTATAGCTCAGTGGTAGAGCAGCAGCCTTCCAAGCTGAATATGCGGGTTCGATTCCCGCTACCCGCTCCAAACACTCATCAGATCTCTGCGAATATCTCGACAACGTTGCCATCCGGATCGCGGAAGAACACTGTCCTGTGGCCCCATTCCTGGTCGGTGAGCGGCAGGACCGGCTGCACGCCCTTGGCCTGAAGCGCCTCGGCGCAGGCAGCGACCATCTCCGGCGCCACCCGGAATGCCAGCTGCAGCGACAGCGCATCCCGCTGCTGCGGCGTGTCGTTGAACATCATGCCGAGGCTGGTCAAGGCCAGCGTGTTCAGGCCGACTCGGTATTCGATCCAGCGTTCGCTAAGCTCGCGCTTCAGCTCAAATTCCATCACATCCCCGTAGAAGTGCCGCATGGCGGACATGTCGCGGGCGAAGATGACGGTGTAGTCGATCTGACGGATTTCATTGAGCGCGTTCATTGGTGGTGTCCTTTGGGTTGCGTTGTGGGCCTCGATGGCCCACGCCTTTCCGGACACGACGCAAGTGACGGCGAGCGGAAACAGCCAGCGTCGGGTGAGGTGCATGGGCGATCCTTTCAGGCGATCGCCCGCAATCTAGCTTGCCTTTAAAGGGGTACAAGACTACCGCTTATACTGGTATTGACGGTGACAGAATGACGTATGACGGCCCACGGCGCGACGAGCTTGCCCGCTTCCTGCGCGAGCGGCGGGACCGCTTGCCGCGGATCGATGGCGCCAATGGCCGCCGCCGGGCACCGGGCCTCAGGCGCGAAGAGGTCGCCGCCGAGGCGGGGATCAGCACCACCTGGTACACTTGGCTCGAGCAGGGACGGGAGGTGAACGCGTCGCCGCAGGTGCTTCGCTCGCTGGCGCGGGTGCTGAAGCTGAGCCGGTCCGAGCAGGCCTATCTGTTCCAATTGGCGCGACCCGATCTCGACTGGCGAAACCGGCTCGGCGAGCAAGGCCTGCCCAGCGCGCCGCTGCTAAGCCTGCTCGACGGGCTGGCGCCGCACCCGGCATATGTCGTCAACCGCTACTGGCAGGTCGTCGCCTGGAACCACCCGGCGGCGGTGCTGCTCGGGGATTTCGAGACGGATGATGCGTGGTCCGGCAGCCTGCTCGCCCGGCTGTTTCTCGACCTGGAATGGCGGCAGCGCTTTGTCGACTGGCCGGAGGTTTCGCGCTCGGCGGCGGCGCAGTTCCGGCTTGCCACTGTTGCCATGACTCGCGATCCGGTGCTGGCCACACTGGTTTCGTCACTGGAAGCGGCAAGCGAAGCGTTCGCCACGTGCTGGAACAGCCGCGACATCGCCGAGCCACCGATCTGGCGGAAATCCATCCGGCACCCTGTCGCCGGCGCGATGTCGTTCGATTTCGCCACGCTGCAGCCGGGCGGCCGCGACAGTGATTTCTCGGTTTCCGTCTACACGCCGGTCGATGCGTCGACTGCCAGGCGGTTCGCCGCGCTGGTCGGAGCAACGCCCGACAGCCGCAAGGCGGTGCCGGGCGTGTTTGCGCGTGATGCAGGCGCAGAAGTCTAGCTGTTGAAAGCGGACGCGACCTGGTGTTGCTGCGGCACCTGTCCGTTCGGCGTCAGTCTGTCGACAATGCCGGGCAGGGCTGTGGACAATTGCTTGAGCAACTCCTGCTCGTCCAGTCCGGTCCTTTGCGCGATCTCTCGAATGACCTGCGGGCCGATCGCCTTGCCGAGATCATTGGCGTTGATCGGCTGGTTCTGTCCGGTGCCGACCCAGGAGTCAGCGACATTGCCTTGGCCGGCAGTCTTGAGCTTGTCGAGCAGTCCGCCCAGTCCGCCAAGCAGGCCGCCATCCCCTGAGGCCGTGGTTCCGGTGGGGGCTGGCGTTTGAGGCTGGGCGGGCTCGCCCGTCTCTCCGTCACTCGTCTGTTCGGCGCTTCTGCCGCTCAGGATCTTTCCCACCAGCAGCGCGCCGAGCGCGATCATCAGCGGTTTGGTGATGTTGCCGCCGGGTACGGCGTTGTCAAAGAGTCCCATAGGTCAATCCTCCATAACGACCAAGCCCGTCCCGCCGGCTACAATGGACCATGCGGGCGGAATTTCAAGTTGGCTTGAGCTTTTGACAATCATGTGACCATGATTGGCGGGCGGGGAATGGAGAGGAAAAATGGGCATTATCAGTTGGATCATCCTCGGCGTCATCGCCGGCTTTATCGGCAGCAAGATCGTCAACAAGACCGGCCAGGGCTTGATCATGGATATCGTGCTCGGCATTGTCGGCGCCATCGTCGGAGGGCTGATCTTCAGCGCCTTTGGCGCCACGGGTGTGACCGGCCTCAACATCTGGAGCCTGATCGTCGCCGTTATCGGCGCGGTGGTCGTGCTGTGGGCCTATCACCAGTTCTCCGGCAAGCGAACGCTTTAGGCGCCAGTCTGCCGACTGGCTGACCGCAGGACGGCCAAACCTGCTTCGACGCGTTGACTTAAAGGTCAGGCGACGACGGTCAGCCTGCGTTTGCGTTCATCAAGCGAGACGATGGTCAGCCCGCTCGCGACCACCAGCAGGATGCCGCAGACCGCCAGGGCATTCGGGAACTGCCCGAATACCAGCACGCCTGAGATGACCGCCCAGACGGTGAAGCAGTAGTAGAACGGCGCCACGACGCCGGTCGGACCGACGCGATAGGCCATGAAGATGAAGAAATGGCCGAAGATCAGGAAGAATCCGGCGCCGGCCATGAGCAGCAGGTGCCGGGCTTCCGGCATCACCCAGCGCTCGGAAACGAGATGCGCGGCGCCCGCGCCGATCAGCACCACCACGACGGCGGAAATGGCGACGATCATGCCCGGCACCTCGGCCGCGACCCGCCTGCCGGCAAGATCGCGCGCCGCCGCCAATGCCGCGTTGCCGAGCGCCAGCAACGCATAGACCGAGATGCCCTGCATGGTCGGCTGGGCAACCATGAGCGCACCGATGAAGCCGAGCCCGATCAGCGCCATGCGCACGCCGCCGATCCGTTCGCCGAACAGGATGGAGGAGCCGACCAGCATCAAAAGCGGGGTGATCTGCCCGAGCGCGGTCGAATCGGCGATCTGCATGTTGGCCAGCGCCACGACGTAGCAAAGGATGGCCGCCAGCTCGAGCAGGTTGCGGCGCAGCACGCGTTTGTCGAAGATCAATGGAATCTGCCTGCCATAGCCCAGCAGGAACAGCAGCGGCATGCCCCATAGCGTGGCCGCGACCCCGCGCAGGAACAGCACTTCATAGGACGGCAAGCCCGCGGTCGCGAGTTTCATCATCGTGTCGTTGACGAGGTACGACCCCGTCGAAACGATCATGAACAGCGGGCCGCGTATGGAGGTCGGTATGAATTGCATGGGGCAACCAAATCAGACCGCCGCCGTAGCGGCAATGGGCCAGGCGCCGGCTGCACATCCGGCAGGCAAAGGCCAGGACATGGGCGGGACAGGACATGGGCGGGAATAGCAAACAGGTGCTGGAGCCCGCAGCCCCCATTTCATTTCCGCTCGCGCGTTCCTATATCAGCGCCACATCCCGCAATCGGATCATCGGTTGAGACCGAGTGGACAGCGCACCCGGCCACAAGGCACTTGTGTTTTTCGGCCGTAGTCGCTAATCGCCCCGCATTCGACTGAACTGAAGGTCAAGGCCGTCCAAGGAAAGAGACTATGGCAAAAGGTAAATTCGAGCGTAACAAGCCTCATGTGAACATTGGCACGATTGGCCATGTCGATCATGGCAAGACGTCGCTGACGGCGGCGATCACGAAGTATTTTGGCGAGTACAAGCGCTACGACCAGATCGATGCGGCGCCCGAAGAGAAGGCCCGCGGCATCACGATTTCGACGGCGCACGTCGAATACGAGACGGCAGCGCGCCACTACGCCCATGTCGACTGCCCCGGCCACGCCGACTATGTGAAGAACATGATCACGGGCGCTGCGCAGATGGACGGCGCGATCCTGGTGGTGTCGGCCGCCGACGGCCCGATGCCGCAGACCCGCGAGCACATCCTGCTTGCCCGTCAGGTCGGCGTGCCGTCGATCGTGGTGTTCCTGAACAAGGTCGACCAGGTCGACGATGCCGAGCTGCTCGAACTGGTCGAGCTCGAGGTTCGCGAGCTTCTGTCGAAGAACGAGTTCCCCGGCGACGACATTCCGATCGTCAAGGGTTCGGCGCTGGCTGCTCTGGAAGATTCCAACAAGACCATCGGCGAAGATGCGATCCGCGAGTTGATGGCTGCGGTCGATGCCTATATCCCGACGCCGGTTCGTCCGCTGGACAAGCCGTTCCTGATGCCGATCGAAGACGTGTTCTCGATCTCGGGCCGTGGCACGGTCGTGACCGGCCGCGTCGAGCGCGGCATCGTCAAGGTCGGCGAGGAACTGGAAATCATCGGCATCCGCCCGACGACCAAGACGACCTGCACGGGCGTCGAGATGTTCCGCAAGCTGCTCGATCAGGGCCAGGCCGGCGACAACATCGGCGCGCTGCTGCGCGGCGTTGATCGTGAAGGCGTCGAGCGCGGCCAGGTTCTGGCCAAGCCCGGTACGGTGAAGCCGCACAAGAAGTTCGTGGCCGAAGCCTACATCCTGACCAAGGACGAAGGTGGCCGTCACACGCCGTTCTTCACCAACTACCGTCCGCAGTTCTACTTCCGCACGACCGACGTGACCGGCATCGTGTCGCTGCCGGAAGGCACGGAAATGGTTATGCCCGGCGACAACATCACGGTCGATGTCGAGCTGATCGTGCCGATCGCCATGGAAGAGAAGCTGCGCTTCGCCATCCGTGAAGGCGGCCGCACCGTCGGTGCCGGCATCGTCGTCACCATCAAAGAGTAATCGAGCCCGGCATCGCCGGATCGAAACGGATAGGGGCGGCCCTCGGGCCGCCCTTTTTCGTTGGCCAGATGTGCCTGTTTGGGGTCCCAATCTCTGTTGCAAGTCTGTGAGCCTCTACAGTATAGATTGGGTTGAGGGCTTGGTCGGATGGTTTCACAGCACCGTTTGCATAGTCGGCCATGGTTGGCACTGGGGCTGATCTGCCTGGTGTCGATGCTTGCCGTGGGCAGCGCCGCCTTCGCGGCCGAGACAAAAAATTCAGAGCCGGATCCGGATCCGCCGATGCGGTTCGTCGTCGTGCGTAGCGACGCGGCGGGCTGTGAGCCGACCTGTCCGGAATGGATATCGGCCGAGGGTGCGATATCGGCCAAGTCGCCGGCGCTGCTCAAGGCTGCCCTGAAAACGCTCGGCGGCCGCAAATTGCCGATCGTCATCAACTCTCCGGGCGGCGATGTCGATGCGGCCATCGCCATGGGCCGGATGATACGCAAGAACAAGCTCGACATCGCGGTCGGCAGGACGTGGTTCGTCGGCTGCGAGCCGGGGATGAAAAACTGCAAGGAGAACGACGCCAGAGGCGCGCACTATATCGGCAGCCCCTATGTGCTCGGCAGCTATTGCGCGTCCGCTTGTCCAATGATGCTGGCCGGCGGCACCAGGCGCCTGGTCGGGCCGCTGGCCTATCTCGGCGTCCACCAGATCACGACCACGATCGTGCAGATGAACGTGCAGTATCAGGTCCGCTACCGGATCGTGAAAGGCAAGAAGCGGGTCATCAGCAAGAAGGTCGTCAGCCGCAAGAACACCGGCAGCTACAAGACCTACGAGATGAGCAAGGGGGTGGAGCGCAAGCTGTCCGCCTATTTCAAGGAGATGGGTGTCGACCTCAGCATCATCGAGACGATGAAGAGCACGCCGGCCAGCGACATCCAGCAGATCGACCTCAGCGACATGCTGACAATGAAGCTGGTCACCAGCGACGACGCTGCAGATTTGCTGACCAGCGCAAGCCTGTGCAGGCTGAACCTTCCGGCTCCGAATTGCCGGGAGATACCGGAGAACAAGCCAGCCGGCGGCCTGCCGGACGTGGCAAAGGCTGCGCCGCTGCCGGTGAAGCCGGAGAGCGCGCCGCACGATGACGGCATGCGCTTTGTCGTGGTTCGCGGCAGCAACCCGCTCTGCAATCCCGACTGCCCGGAATGGATTGCAGCGCAAGGCGCGATTACGCCCCAGACGCCGCAGAAACTCAGCCAATTGCTCGCCACGCTTGGCAACCGGCGGCTGCCGGTGGTGATCAGCTCGCGAGGCGGAGACCTCTCCGGCGCCCTGGCGGCGGGCCGGATCATCCATGAAAAGAAGCTCGACGTTGCCGTTGCCCGCACCGATTTCGTCGGCTGCGACCCGGCAGAGTGGAATTGCCTGGCCAAGGACGGCGCCTATGCCGGGCTGAGCGTCGATGGCGACGGCGAGTGCGATTCGGCCTGCGCGCTCATGCTGGCCGGTGGCGCCAGGCGGCTTGTCGGTTCCCAGGCGCGGCTCAGCCTCTATCTGATGGGGCAGAAGCAGGCGGTCAAATCCTACCTCGACGAGATGGCGATCAGCCCCGCTTTGTTCCGGGCGCTCCAGGGCAGTTCGGTCGAGCGTCAGCTCGAACCCGACATGATGCTGGAGGTCGGCCTGACGACCGGGCGCCAGTCGGTGGATGCGCTGACGGGGTCCAGCATCTGCAGATCGGCGCCGAAACCTGAGAATTGCCGCGTGGTGCCGTCGTCCAATGGCTGATCGCGCCTATCGTCATGGAAGAGAAGCCTTGCTTCGCCTTCCGTGAAGGCGGCCGCACCGTCGTGCCGGCGTCGTCATCACCATCGAGAAATAGTCGAGCCGGTGTCAGCCGGATGGACCAGGAAAAGGGCGGTCTTTGGGGCTGCCTTTTTGTTTCCGGCGTTGCGCGGCACAAGTATTGCACGATTGTTTCAAAGCTATTGCAAGCACCGTCGCCGCAACTATTATGGATTGCATTGAGGGGTTTGCCGGGCGTGGTTTTGGGACAACGTTCAGACACTGTGGGACGGTGGCGGCGCGGGCTGGTCCGGCTGTCGACGGTGGCCGCGATGGCGATGGCTGCCTTCGCCGCGAAGGCCGAGGATGCCTCCCCCGGGACATGGCAGACAGTACCCCCTCTGCAGGGAGTGCTCTATCCGACCGATCCGACGATATGGACCGACGATCACTCGGAGATGCAGTTTGTCGTCACGCGCAGCAGCGCACCTGGCTGCGAGCCCAATTGTCCGGAGTGGATCTCCGCCGAAGGCGACATCTCAGCCGGCACGCCAGCCTTGCTCAAGCGTACCTTGAAGAAGCTTGGCAGCCGCAAACTGCCCATCATCGTCAATTCCTTTGGCGGCAACGTCAATGCAGCGCTCGAACTTGGCCGGATAATCCGCAAGAACAAGCTCGATATCGCCGTAGGCAAGACCGAGTTTTCCGACTGTTGGCCCGGGACGGATGGTTGTGGTTTTAGTTACGGCAAAGGTTCCGCCTATCTCGGCCGGGCGTCTGATGGCGCCAGCTGCAACTCCGCCTGTCCGCTGATGTTTGCCGGTGGCGTCCGCCGCGTGGCCGGCGGCTGGAACTATCTGGGTGTTCATCAGATCACCACCACCTGGTTCCCCTCCACAACGCACTACCGGACCACATATCGCGTCAAACGGGGCAAAAAATATCGGGTCACCACGCAAACGGTCACTCAAGGTGAAAGCTACAAGACCTATGAGATGAGCAAGGGGTACGCGAGAAAGATCTCGGCCTATCTCCGAGAGATGGGTATCGGGCAGGGCGTGCTGGACTTGATGAAGGCGACGCCGGCGAGCGACATCAGGCAGATCGGCCTCCACGATATGCTGACGATGAAACTGGCGACCAGCACGGACACTCTTGAGCTGTTTACCAGAGCAAGTTTGTGCATGTTCGACCCGCCGGCTCCGAACTGCCGGGAAGTGCCTGGACCGGCAGGCAAGCCGACGCCGCCGGTCGCTGCCACGACGGTCGCAGTCAAGCTCGCGAATGTGGCAGCCAAGCCCGCCGCTGTCACAAAGCCTTTGCCGGACCCCGCAGCGGCTCGTGTGGATATGAGCTTTGTCGTGGTCCGCGGCAGCGACCAGCATTGCACGCCGCAGTGTCCGCAATGGATTTCTGCGCAAGGCGCGATCACGCCTCAGACACCGCAAAAATTGCGCCAATTACTCGACACGCTTGGCAACCGGCGGCTGCCCGTGGTGATCAGCTCACGAGGCGGAGACTTGTTCAGCGCTCTGGCGACCGGACGGATCATCCATGAAAAGAAGCTCGACGTCGCCGTTGGCCGCACCGATATCGGTGACCCGGTCGAGGACGGCATCTATGCCGGGCTGAGCTTCGACGCCGGAGCCGACTGCGATTCGGCCTGCGCGCTCATGCTGGCCGGTGGCGCCAGACGGTTTGTCGGCCCCCAGGCGCGACTCAGCTTCTACCTGATGGGACAGAAGCAATTGGTGAAGACGTATCTGAATGAGATGGCGATCAGCCCCCGTCTGTTCACAGCGCTTCAGGACCGTTTCGCCGAGCGTGAGCTCGACCCTGATATGATGCTGGAGGTCGGGCTGACGACCGGGCCCCAGTCGGTGGATGCGCTGACGGGTCCCGGCATCTGCAAGTCGGTGCCGAAAGCTGAGAACTGCCGCGTGGCGCCGTCGCCCAACGCCCAGGCCGAAGCGCCGGCCAAATTGTAGCGCGGCGGGTTCACACTCGCCATCGAGGCAGGTTGAGCAGGGCGCGATTTCCGCTATCGTCGTGCCGGCGCCGGGCTGGCGGAGGATCGACAATGAGCCAGGACATCCCGACACTCTACGAATGGGCCGGCGGCATCGAAGCCCTCAACCGGCTGACGGAAACCTTTTACGACAAGGTGTCGCGCGACCCGGTGGTCGGCCCAGTGTTCAAACACATGTCGCCGGATCATCCCGCGCATGTCGCGGCCTTCATCGGCGAGGTTTTTGGCGGACCCAAGACCTACAGCGAACAGCATGGCGGCCATCGCGAGATGGTCATGCATCACTTGGGCAAGCATCTGACGGAGGAACAGCGCCGCCGCTGGATCAGCCTGCTTGCCGATGCCGCCGATGCGGTCGGGCTGCCGGACGATCCCGAATTCCGTTCCGCCTTCATGGGCTATGTCGAATGGGGGTCACGGCTTGCCAAGATGAATTCCACCCTCGGCGAGACCTGCGACCCGCAGACCGAACCGATGCCGGCCTGGGGCTGGGGCGTGCCGGGCGGGCCGTACAAGCCGCCGGCCGGGGGCTGAGCGCCGGCATGCGGCTTCAGGCAGGCGAAAAATCGAGATAGGCAGGGACGGGCTGGTCATCACCTATTCGGATTTTGGCAAAGGATCTGAAAGCGCGTCAGACAACTCTTTACAGCGCGCCCGGAAGCTTTTAGGAAGCGCCTGCGCTGAAACGCGCGTACGGGCATAGCTCAGTTGGTAGAGCGGCGGTCTCCAAAACCGCAGGTCGTAGGTTCGAGCCCTGCTGCCCGTGCCATTTTCCTCGTTGGAATCCGGCATTTTAGAAACGCCTTGTTTTGGCTCCTCGTTTGGTTGGGCTGAAGCCGCGTACTCGACGAGCGACGTTCCGAAGGCATGCGCAGAGCGAGAGCGCTGATGCGCAATGCCGAAGTCGGCGTATTTCCACGAACCAATTTCCTTGATTCAACTGCCATTGGCGAGCCAATTGCCATTTGCGTTCACAATTCAGAATAGGCCTATTTTGCTGCCGCCAGCTGCTTTTCAGCGGCTGCGAATTATTGGAAGCGGGATGCTGGCCTGGCTACTGGAATTTTTTTGAACAGGGCTCTTGAACCGGTTTTCAGCCCTTCCTAATTCGTTTCCCGCCGAGGCCGATTGGCTTGGCAAAAGGCGGCGCTGCTGGGCGGCGCCCTTGTACCCATGTTGCTTCAAGGAGGATGTGGCTATGAGAACCTTTGACTCTCTCTATCGCAGCACCGTCGGTTTTGACCGTCTTTTCGACATGCCCGACAATGGTACGCGGCCCGACTGGCCACCCTATAACATCGAGAAGGTCGACGAGAACGATTACCGTATCTCGATGGCCATCGCGGGCTTCAGCCAGGATGAGGTTGAGTTGACCCAGCATGGACCCGAACTGGTCGTGGCAGGCCAGAAGGCTGATGACCAGAGCGGACGCCAGCTGCTGCACCAGGGCATCGCCTACCGCAGTTTCAGGCAGACGTTCAAGCTTGCCGACCACATGAAGATCAAGGCAGCAAACCTTGAGAACGGTCTCCTGACCATCGACATCGTCCGTGAGATTCCCGAAGAGCTGAAGCCGCGCCGCATTAGCATCGGGGCCGGCGACGCCCAGGTGGGCAAGCAGATCGCCCAGGATACGGAACGCACCCGCAAAGCGGCCTGATCGTATCGATTCAGTTATCCCTGCGGTCCGCCTCCCGGCTTCGGCCGGGAGGCCCAGATTGCGGAGAATGGAGATGGACAACTTCTACGAGACACCGACACTTTCTGCGGCACGCTCGGGCAAAATTGAAACTTCTTTGTGCCTGCTCGACAATCCAGACGACGTCATCAACCATCCACGCCTCAGCCGTGGAGAAAAGCGGGCACTGCTTTCCTCGTGGGCGTCCGATGCCTGCGCGGTGGAAAACCAGCCTGCCTTGCGCCGCCTGGACAACGGCACGGTAATCCCTGTCGACCAGATTCTGAGGGCGTTGAAGGCTCTGGATGAGAAACCCACGCTGGGGAAAGAGACTTCAGGCCGGGTGCTGCCTTGGCGACCCTCCTCGCGCCGCAGCGGTCTCAAAGCTTGGCGGCGTCGTGGCCGTTCTTTCGGCCCCGACGATGACGACGACCCGCCCCCGTGCCCGGCAGTGATCGCGCCGCGCCCACGCCCACCATGCGGAATCGGCGCAGTGGCCGGGGTCGAACTCGCCTGTGCCTAACTAACCCTGGGTTGATCCAGCTGCCTCGGCATGGGCAGCTGGATTCCAATCTTGCGTGCGCTTCATTTGGTTTCCAAAACAGCAGGTCGCAGGTTCGTCCGCAACGCCATTTCCTCGAACTTGTAATCGCGTGCCTGATTTCCGGATCCACCTCCTGGAATTGGGGTCAGGCATTGAAAAAGGGCAGGTGGCTTGCCATATTGGGCGAACTGAGGCATAAGGCCTCGATAGCCGGGACGGGACGACTGGATGGTTCCGAGGCGGCGTTTGGTCATAAAGCGGACACTTGCCACTTGCGTGGATCAAGAATCGGTTTTATGTAGACACAACAGACACGCGACGCGTGGAGCTGGGAAGCCGGCTTTACGCGTCCGATTTGCATGGGCGAAATGGCGCTGATTCGGCGCCGACTTGAACCCAGGCGGCACGTCCCGGCCAGCGGGATCATCCAGGAGACCCGGCCAACGGGTCTTGAAGACAGAGCGGCATATGGCTTCGAAAACCACAAATCCTTTCGTCTTTCTCCAGCAGGTCCGCGCGGAAACTGCCAAGGTGACTTGGCCGTCGCGCCGGGAGACGATGATCTCGACGGTGATGGTGCTCGTATTCGCGGTCATCGCGATGATCTTTTTCTTCACCGCCGACGTGGCCATGGGCTACGCGATCGAGCGGTTACTGAGCCTCGGCCATTAAGTCCGGCGATTACGGAGAAGTCTTGAAATGACCGCGCGCTGGTACATCGTCCACGCCTATTCGAACTTCGAAAAGAAGGTCGCCGAGGACATTGAGAACAAGGCCAAGCAGAAGGGCCTGTCCGCCGATATCGAGCAGATCGTGGTGCCGACCGAGAAGGTCGTCGAAATCCGCCGCGGCCGCAAGGTCGATGCCGAGCGCAAGTTCTTTCCGGGCTATGTGCTGCTCAAGGCCAATCTGACCGATGCGGTGTTCTCGCTGGTCAAGAACACGCCGAAGGTCACCGGCTTCCTCGGTGACTCCAAGCCGGTGCCGATCACCGAAGCCGAGGCGCAGCGCATCCTGAACCAGGTTCAGGAAGGCGTCGAGCGGCCGAAGCCCTCGGTCACTTTCGAGATCGGCGAGGCGATCCGCGTTTCGGATGGTCCGTTCGCCTCGTTCAACGGTTTCGTCCAGGAAGTGGACGAGGAGCGGGCGCGGCTCAAGGTGGAAGTTTCGATCTTCGGGCGCGCCGTGCCGGTCGATCTGGAATTCGGACAGGTCGAAAAGGGCTGATCCGAAAACCCTGCGCCGGTTCGCCGGCAAGGGGAGGCGGCGCGGAAAGCGCGCGGCCATGAACGGGTGGGAGGCGAATGCGGCTTTAGCCGGCCGCGCGGACCGCACCACCAGACTGCAACCGCCGGTGTTCCCGATACTGGGGCCGGCATGAGATAAAGGCAGGAAAGAGATGGCTAAGAAAATTGCAGGCCAGCTCAAGCTCCAGGTCAAAGCGGGATCGGCTACGCCGTCTCCGCCGATCGGCCCGGCACTTGGTCAGCGCGGCATCAACATCATGGAATTCTGCAAGGCGTTCAACGCGCAGACCCAGGAAATGGAAAAGGGATCGCCGATCCCGGTCGTCATCACCTATTACCAGGACAAGTCCTTCACCTTCGTCATGAAGACGCCGCCGGTGAGCTACTTCCTGAAAAAGGCGGCGAACTTGACGTCAGGTTCGAAAGAGCCGGGCAAGATCAAGGCCGGCACGATCGGCCGCGACAAGGTGCGCGCCATCGCCGAACAGAAGATGAAGGATCTGAACGCAAACGACGTCGAGGCGGCCATGCGCATGGTCGAGGGCTCCGCCCGCTCGATGGGTCTGGAAGTGGTGGGCTGAGATCATGGCGAAGATTGCAAAGCGTGTATCGAAGTCCCGCGACGGCATCGACCCCAACAAGGCCTATGCCCTTGGTGAGGCGCTGAAGCTGCTCAAGGACCGTTCGACGGTGAAGTTCGACGAGACCATCGAAGTTGCGATGAACCTCGGCGTCGACCCGCGCCATGCCGACCAGATGGTCCGCGGCGTGGTCAACCTGCCGAACGGCACCGGCCGCTCTGTCCGCGTCGCCGTGTTCGCACGTGGCGGCAAGGCCGATGAGGCTCGCGCCGCCGGCGCCGACATCGTCGGTGCCGAGGATCTGGTCGACATCGTCCAGAAGGGCACGATCGACTTCGATCGCTGCATCGCCACGCCGGACATGATGCCGCTGGTTGGCCGTCTGGGCAAGGTGCTCGGCCCGCGCGGCATGATGCCGAACCCGAAGGTCGGCACCGTCACCACCGACGTCGCCGCCGCCGTCAAGGCATCGAAGGGCGGCGCTGTCGAGTTCCGCGTCGAGAAGGCCGGCATCGTTCATGCCGGCGTCGGCAAGGTCTCGTTCGACGTCAAGGCGCTGGAAGAAAACGTCCGCGCCTTCGCCGATGCCGTGACAAAGGCAAAGCCGGCTGGCGCCAAGGGCAACTACGTCAAGAAGGTGTCGGTCACCTCGACGATGGGCCCGGGCCTCAAGCTCGACGTCTCGACGCTCGCAGCGTCTTGATACGAACATCTGGATCGGCTGCCAAGGCGCTGATCCGCAAGTGAATTCCGGGCCTCCGACTTGTCGGCGGCCCGGTACCGGAAGTCGAGAGGCTTCCGGACATCCTGTCCGAGATTGCAGGCGGCCCAGAAGCCTTAATTGAATTGGGCCTGCATGAGACGGGTGAAAACCGGACAACGGAGCGACAAGCTCCAATGAAAGGTTCGAACCGTGTTTGCCTTTTGTCTGCGCATCTCCGGCTTGCCGTCGATGTGGCGAAAGGGGGCAGGATCCTCGAGCGTCGTTCGGGAGATCTGTAATGGATGGCCCGGCCGGCAAAAAGGCAACCCGACGCCTGTCCCACTAGCGGGGCAGGGGTCAACTGGAGATAGGCAGTGGACAGAGCGGAAAAACGCGAACTCGTCACGGGCCTGAATGGTGCTTTTGCAGGCGCTGGTTCAGTCGTCGTGGCCCACTACGCCGGTATCACCGTCGCGCAAATGAACGACCTTCGGTCGAAAATGCGCGCTGCCGGTGGCACCGTCAAAGTCGCGAAGAACCGTCTCGCCAAAATCGCTCTTCAGGGCACGGACTCCGCATCGATCATCGACCTGTTCAAGGGACAGACGCTGATCGCTTATTCGGAGGATCCGATTGCGGCGCCGAAGGTCGCGTCCGATTTCGCCAAGGGAAATGACAAGTTGGTCATTCTCGGCGGCGCAATGGGCACCACCTCGCTCAACGCCGACGGTGTGAAGGCACTCGCCACACTTCCGTCGCTCGATGAGCTGCGCGCCAGGCTGGTTGGCATGATCGCCACGCCGGCAACCCGGATCGCCCAGATCGTCAATGCGCCAGCGGCTTCGGTCGCGCGCGTCATCGGCGCTTACGCCCGGAAGGACGAGGCGGCATGAGGCCGTTCCTCGCTATCACAAACACACGTTCGAACCTGATGAAGGAATACAACAATGGCTGATCTGGCAAAGATCGTAGACGACCTTTCGAAGCTGACCGTCCTCGAGGCGGCCGAGCTGTCGAAGCTTCTGGAAGAAAAGTGGGGCGTTTCGGCTGCTGCTCCGGTGGCGGTTGCCGCTGCCGGCGGCGCTGCCGCTGCTGCTGCTCCGGCTGAGGAAAAGACGGAATTCGACGTCGTCCTCACCGAGGCAGGCGCTCAGAAGATCAACGTCATCAAGGAAGTCCGCGCCATCACCGGCCTGGGCCTCAAGGAAGCCAAGGATCTGGTCGAAGCAGCTCCGAAGCCGGTCAAGGAAGCCGTTTCCAAGGCTGACGCTGAGAAGTTCAAGGCCCAGCTGGAAGCAGCCGGCGCCAAGGTCGACCTGAAGTAAGCGTAAAAGCGGCGGGCGGCCTCGCGCCGTCCGCCACTCCCTTCATCAGAGGGGAGGATGCGTAGCGCGAGATGTACGAGAACCTCTTTCCTGAGGGCCGAAACCGGCCTTCAGGAAACGGGTTTTCTCCCGTTTTAGCCGTCGCCGCCAGGCGGCGGGAAACAGATCAGGGGCCGCCGCCGAGGTGGCCGCGCATGCAAGGTGAGCCGCGGCGAGGCTCGCCCCGAGTTTATAGCTAAGGAGCGACGATGGCCCAGACCCAGACTTTCAATGGCCGCAGACGCGTACGCAAGTTCTTCGGAAAGATTCCGGAAGTTGCGGAGATGCCGAACCTGATCGAGGTTCAAAAAGCATCCTATGACCAGTTCCTGATGGTGGCGGAGCCCAAGGGTGGGCGTCCGGACGAGGGACTGCAGGCCGTTTTCAAGTCGGTTTTCCCGATCTCCGATTTCTCCGGCTCCTCGATGCTGGAGTTCGTGAAGTACGAGTTCGAAGGACCGAAATTCGACGTTGACGAATGCCGTCAGCGCGACCTGACCTATGCCGCGCCACTCAAGGTGACGCTGCGCCTCATCGTGTTCGATATCGACGAGGATACCGGCGCAAGGTCGATCAAGGACATCAAGGAGCAGGACGTCTATATGGGCGACATGCCGCTCATGACGCTCAACGGCACCTTCATCGTCAATGGCACGGAGCGCGTCATCGTCTCGCAGATGCACCGTTCGCCGGGCGTCTTCTTCGACCATGACAAGGGCAAGTCGCACTCCTCGGGCAAGCTTTTGTTTGCGGCGCGCGTCATTCCCTATCGCGGTTCGTGGCTCGACATCGAGTTCGATTCCAAGGACGTCGTGCATGCCCGCATCGACCGCCGCCGCAAGATTCCGGTGACGTCGCTCTTGATGGCGCTCGGCATGGACGGCGAAGAGATCCTGTCGACCTTCTACAACAAGATCACCTACAAGCGCGCCGGCGACCACTGGCGCATCCCGTTCAACGTCGAGCGTTTCCGCGGCCTCAAGGCCGTTGGCGACCTCGTCGATGCCGACACAGGCGAAGTTGTCGTCGAGGCCGGCAAGAAGATCACCGCCCGCCAGGCAAGGGCGCTTGGCGAAAAGGGTTTGAAGGCGATCAAGGCGACCGACGAGGATCTGCTCGGCAATTACCTGGCCGAGGACATCGTCAACTACGGCACCGGCGAGATTTTCCTCGAAGCCGGCGACGAGATCGATGAAAAGACGCTGAAGGTGCTGCTCGGCACGGGCGAAAGCGAGATCAAGGTTCTCGACATCGACCACGTCAATGTCGGCGCCTACATCCGCAATACGCTCAACGTCGACAAGAACGAGAGCCGCCAGGACGCACTGTTCGACATCTACCGTGTCATGCGCCCGGGCGAGCCGCCGACGCTTGAAACCGCCGAAGCCATGTTCAACTCGCTGTTCTTCGACTCGGAGCGCTACGACCTGTCGGCCGTCGGCCGCGTCAAGATGAACATGCGCCTCGAGCTCAAGGCTGAGGATACCGTGCGCGTGCTGCGCAAGGACGACATCCTGGCCGTGGTCAAGACGCTGGTCGAGCTGCGCGACGGCAAGGGCGAGATCGACGACATCGACAATCTCGGCAACCGCCGCGTGCGTTCTGTCGGCGAGCTGATGGAGAACCAATACCGCGTCGGCCTGCTGCGCATGGAGCGCGCGATCAAGGAACGTATGTCCTCGATCGAGATCGATACGGTGATGCCGCAGGACCTGATCAACGCCAAGCCGGCGGCTGCCGCCGTGCGCGAGTTCTTCGGTTCCTCGCAGCTGTCGCAGTTCATGGATCAGACCAACCCGCTGTCGGAGATCACCTACAAGCGCCGCCTGTCGGCACTTGGCCCGGGCGGTCTGACCCGCGAGCGCGCCGGCTTCGAAGTGCGCGACGTGCACCCGACGCATTACGGCCGCATCTGCCCGATCGAGACGCCGGAAGGCCCGAACATCGGTCTGATCAACTCGCTGGCGACCTTCGCGCGCGTCAACAAGTACGGCTTCATCGAAAGCCCGTACCGCAAGATCGTCAATGGCAAGCTGACCAATGAGGTCGTCTATCTCTCCGCTATGGAAGAGTCCAAGCACCACGTTGCGCAGGCCAATGCCGAGCTCGACAAGAATGGTGGTTTCGTCGACGAATTCGTCATTTGCCGCAGCGCCGGCGAAGTGATGATGGCGCCGCGCGAAAACGTCGATCTCATGGACGTGTCGCCCAAGCAGATGGTGTCCGTGGCCGCGGCGCTGATCCCGTTCCTCGAGAACGACGACGCCAACCGCGCGCTGATGGGCTCCAACATGCAGCGTCAGGCCGTGCCGCTGGTGCGCGCCGAAGCGCCGTTCGTAGGCACCGGCATGGAGCCGATCGTTGCCCGTGACTCGGGTGCCGCCATCGGCGCCCGCCGCGGCGGCATCGTCGACCAGGTGGACGCGACGCGTATCGTCATCCGCGCCACGGAAGATCTCGATCCCGGCAAGTCTGGCGTCGACATCTACCGGCTGATGAAGTTCCAGCGTTCGAACCAGAACACCTGCATCAACCAGCGTCCGCTGGTGCGCATGGGCGACCGCGTCAACAAGGGCGACATCATCGCCGACGGTCCGTCGACCGAGCTCGGCGATCTGGCGCTCGGCCGCAACGTGCTGGTCGCGTTCATGCCGTGGAACGGCTACAACTACGAGGACTCGATCCTGCTCTCCGAGCGCATCGTGGCCGACGACGTGTTCACCTCGATCCACATCGAGGAATTCGAGGTCATGGCCCGCGACACCAAGCTCGGACCGGAGGAAATCACGCGCGACATTCCGAACGTTTCGGAAGAAGCGCTGAAGAACCTCGACGAAGCCGGCATCGTCTATATCGGCGCGGAAGTGCAGCCGGGCGACATCCTGGTCGGCAAGATCACGCCGAAGGGCGAAAGCCCGATGACGCCGGAAGAAAAGCTCCTGCGCGCCATCTTCGGTGAAAAGGCGTCGGACGTTCGCGACACCTCGATGCGCATGCCTCCGGGCACCTTCGGCACCGTCGTCGAAGTGCGCGTGTTCAACCGCCACGGCGTTGAGAAGGACGAGCGCGCCATGGCGATCGAACGCGAGGAGATCGAACGCCTCGCCAAGGACCGCGACGACGAGCAGGCGATCCTCGACCGCAACGTCTATTCGCGCCTTTCCGACGTTCTCGTCGGCAAGGAAGCGATTGCCGGGCCGAAGGGCTTCAAGAAGGGCTCGAAGCTGTCGAAGGACACGCTTGACGAGTATCCGCGTTCGCAGTGGTGGCAGTTTGCGGTGGAGAACGAAAAGCTCCAGAGCGAACTGGAAGCCCTGCGTGGCCAGTACGACGATTCCAAGAAGGCGCTCGAGCAGCGCTTCATGGACAAGGTCGAGAAGGTCCAGCGCGGCGACGAAATGCCTCCGGGCGTCATGAAGATGGTCAAGGTCTTCGTGGCCGTGAAGCGCAAGATGCAGCCGGGCGACAAGATGGCGGGACGTCACGGCAACAAGGGTGTCGTGTCGCGGATCGTTCCGGTCGAGGACATGCCTTTCCTCGAGGACGGCACGCATGCCGATATCGTGCTCAACCCGCTGGGTGTGCCGAGCCGCATGAATGTCGGCCAGATCCTGGAAACGCATCTGGGCTGGGCATGCGCGGGCATGGGCAAGAAGATCGGCGAGCTGATCGACGCGTACAAGACGGCTGGAGACATCAAGCCGTTGCGCAAGACGCTTGAGAGCTTCATCCCAGCCAACGACCGCAACGAGCCGGTCCGCGAATATGACGACGAGAGCATCGTTCGCCTGAGCGAGCAGATGCGCCGCGGCGTCTCTATCGCGACACCGGTGTTCGACGGCGCGCATGAAGTCGACATCAACATCATGCTGGAGCAGGCAGGCCTGCACACCAGCGGTCAGTCGCAGCTCTATGACGGACGCACCGGCGAGCCGTTCGATCGCAAGGTGACGATGGGCTATATCTATATGCTCAAGCTTCACCACCTGGTGGACGACAAGATCCACGCGCGTTCGATCGGTCCGTACTCGCTCGTTACCCAGCAGCCGCTGGGCGGCAAGGCGCAGTTCGGTGGCCAGCGCTTCGGCGAAATGGAGGTCTGGGCGCTGGAAGCCTATGGCGCCGCCTACACGCTGCAGGAAATGCTGACGGTGAAGTCGGACGATGTCGCCGGCCGCACCAAGGTCTACGAGGCGATCGTGCGCGGCGACGACACGTTCGAGGCCGGCATTCCCGAGAGCTTCAACGTGCTCGTCAAGGAAATGCGGTCTCTCGGCCTCAATGTCGAGCTGGAGAACACCAAGCTCGACGACAACCCTGTCCGGCTGCCAGATGCTGCCGAATAGGGGCGCGGCCGAGTAAGCAAGACATCCGGTCGCGGAACGCCGCGACCGGATGCAACAAATTCTACGGCCAGTGGGCCGACCACTCAGCGGGCATTTGGCCCGCGTTAGATGCAAGGGGTTTTCGAGGACCCCGAAAAGGAGAACGGCATGAACCAAGAGGTCATGAATCTCTTCAATCCGCAGGCGCCGGCGCAGGTGTTCGATTCCATTCGGATATCGCTCGCCAGCCCTGAGAAGATTCTGTCCTGGTCGTTCGGCGAGATCAAGAAGCCGGAGACCATCAACTACCGCACCTTCAAGCCGGAGCGTGACGGTCTGTTCTGCGCTCGCATTTTTGGCCCGATCAAGGACTATGAATGTCTGTGCGGCAAGTACAAGCGCATGAAGTACAAGGGCGTCATCTGCGAAAAGTGCGGCGTCGAAGTCACGCTGTCGCGCGTTCGCCGCGAACGCATGGGCCATATCGAGCTGGCGGCACCCGTCGCTCACATCTGGTTCCTGAAGTCGCTGCCGTCGCGCATCGGCACGCTGCTCGACATGACCCTGAAGGACATCGAGCGCGTCCTCTACTTCGAGAACTACATCGTCACCGAGCCTGGCCTAACCGCGCTGAAGGAGCACCAGCTGCTCAGCGAGGAAGAGTACATGATCGCCGTCGACGAGTATGGCGAGGATTCGTTCACCGCCATGATCGGCGCCGAGGCCATTCATGACCTTCTGGCCGGCATGGACCTGGAGAAGATCGCCGGCGACCTGCGTTCGGAACTGGCTTCGACCACGTCCGAGCTGAAGCAGAAGAAGTATCTGAAGCGACTCAAGGTCGTCGAGAACTTCATGGAGTCCGGCAACCGTCCGGAATGGATGATCATGAAGGTGGTTCCGGTGATCCCGCCGGACCTGCGCCCGCTGGTTCCTCTGGATGGTGGACGTTTCGCGACGTCCGACCTGAACGATCTCTATCGCCGCGTCATCAACCGCAACAACCGTCTGAAGCGGCTGATCGAGCTGCGCGCCCCCGGCATCATCGTGCGCAATGAAAAGCGCATGCTGCAGGAAGCCGTCGATGCGCTGTTCGACAACGGCCGTCGCGGCCGCGTCATCACCGGCGCCAACAAGCGTCCGCTGAAGTCGCTGTCCGACATGTTGAAGGGCAAGCAGGGCCGGTTCCGCCAGAACCTGCTCGGCAAGCGCGTCGACTATTCGGGCCGTTCGGTCATCGTCACCGGTCCGGAGCTCAAGCTGCACCAGTGCGGCCTGCCGAAGAAGATGGCGCTCGAACTGTTCAAGCCGTTCATCTACGCCCGCCTCGACGCCAAGGGGTTCTCCTCGACCGTCAAGCAGGCCAAGAAGCTGGTCGAGAAGGAGCGTCCGGAAGTCTGGGATATCCTCGACGAGGTCATCCGCGAGCATCCGGTGCTGTTGAACCGTGCGCCGACGCTGCACCGCCTTGGCATCCAGGCGTTCGAGCCGATCCTGATCGAAGGCAAGGCGATCCAGCTGCATCCGCTGGTCTGCACGGCCTTCAACGCCGACTTCGACGGCGACCAGATGGCCGTTCACGTGCCGCTCTCGTTGGAAGCGCAGCTTGAAGCCCGCGTGCTGATGATGTCGACCAACAACATCCTGCACCCGGCTTCCGGCGCGCCGATCATCGTGCCTTCGCAGGACATGGTCCTGGGTCTCTACTATCTCTCGATCGTCAATCAGAACGAGCCGGGCGAAGGCATGGTGTTTGCCGACATGGGCGAACTCCAGCACGCGCTCGAGACCAAGGCGGTGACGCTGCACTCCAAGATCAAGGGTCGTTTCCGCACGGTCGACGCCGAAGGCAAGGTCGTGTCGAAAATCTACGACACCACGCCTGGCCGCATGATCATCGGCGAGCTGCTGCCGAAGAACGTCAATGTGCCTTACGAGACGGCCAACCAGGAGATGACCAAGAAGAACATCTCCAAGATGATCGACACCGTCTACCGCCACTGCGGTCAGAAGGAGACGGTCATTTTCTGCGACCGCATCATGGCCCTCGGCTTCAGCCACGCCTGCCGCGCCGGCATTTCGTTCGGCAAGGACGACATGCTGATCCCGGACGCCAAGATCAAGCTGGTTTCCGACACCGAGGCTTTGGCCAAGGAATACGAGCAGCAGTACAATGACGGCCTGATCACGCAGGGCGAGAAGTACAACAAGGTCGTCGACGCCTGGGCGAAGTGCTCGGAAAAGGTCGCCGACGAGATGATGGCCCGCATCAAGGCCGTCGAGTTCGAGGACAGTGGCCGTCAAAAGCCGATGAACTCGATCTACATGATGTCGCATTCGGGTGCGCGTGGTTCGCCCACCCAGATGCGTCAGCTCGCCGGCATGCGCGGCCTGATGGCAAAGCCCTCGGGTGAAATCATCGAGACGCCGATCATCTCGAACTTCAAGGAAGGCCTGACCGTGCTCGAGTACTTCAACTCGACCCACGGCGCCCGCAAGGGTCTGGCCGACACCGCCTTGAAGACGGCGAACTCGGGCTACCTCACCCGTCGTCTGGTCGACGTGGCGCAGGACTGCATCGTCAACTCCGTGGATTGCGGCACCGACAAGGGCCTCACCATGCAGCCGATCGTCGATGCCGGTCAGGTCGTCGCTTCGGTCGGCCAGCGCGTGCTGGGCCGCACCTCGCTCGACGACATCACGCATCCGGTTTCGGGTGAGGTTCTGGTCAAGGCCGGAACGCTGATGGACGAACGTGACGTGGAAAAGATCGAAAAGGCCGGCGTGCAGTCGGTCCGCATTCGCTCGGCACTGACCTGCGAGGTCAGGATCGGCGTCTGTGCGGTCTGCTACGGACGCGATCTTGCCCGCGGCACCCCGGTCAACCAGGGCGAAGCCGTCGGCGTCATCGCGGCGCAGTCGATCGGCGAGCCGGGGACCCAGCTCACCATGCGTACCTTCCACATGGGCGGTACGGCGCAGGTGGTGGACAGCTCGTTCCTTGAAGCCTCGTATGAGGGCAAGGTCGAGATCCGCAACCGCAACGTGGTGCGCAACTCGGACGGCCAGCAGATGGTCATGGGCCGCAACATGGCGGTGCTGATCCTCGACGAAGCCGGCAAGGAGCGTGCCTCGCATCGCCTTACCTATGGTTCGCGCATCTTCGTGGACGATGGCGACAAGGTGAAGCGCGGCCAGCGTATCGCCGAATGGGATCCCTATACCCGCCCCGTCCTCACCGAAATCGAGGGCAAGGTGTCGTACGAGGATCTGGTCGACGGCATTTCCGTTCAGGAAACGGCCGACGAATTGACCGGCATCACCAAGCGCGAGGTCATCGACTGGCGCTCGACGCCACGCGGCAACGACCTCAAGCCGGCGATCGCGATCCTTGACCCCAAGGGCAAGGTCGGCAAGCTGTCGAAGGGCGGCGACGCCCGCTTCCTGCTCTCGGTCGAGGCCATTCTTTCGGTCGAGCCGGGTTCGCAGGTTCGTCCCGGCGACGTTTTGGCGCGTATCCCGATGGAAAGCGCCAAGACCAAGGATATCACCGGTGGTCTGCCGCGTGTTGCCGAACTGTTCGAGGCACGTCGTCCGAAGGATCACGCCATCATCGCAGAGATCGATGGCACGATCCGCTTCGGCCGCGACTACAAGAACAAGCGCCGCATCATCATCGAGCCGCATGACTCGACGCTTGAGCCGGTCGAATACCTGATCCCGAAGGGCAAGCCGTTCCATCTCCAGGACGGCGACGTCATCGAGAAGGGCGACTACATCCTCGACGGCAATCCGGCGCCGCACGACATCCTGGCGATCAAGGGTGTGGAAGCACTTGCTTCCTACCTCGTGAACGAAATCCAGGAAGTCTACCGTCTGCAGGGCGTGTCGATCAACGACAAGCATATCGAGGTGATCGTTCGCCAGATGCTGCAGAAGGTCGAGATCACGGTGCAGGGCGACTCGACCTACATTCCGGGCGACCACGTCGACGTGATCGAACTGGAAGAGGTCAACGAGCGCCTGGTCGAGGACGGCAAGAAGCCGGCCGAAGGCCAGCCGGTGCTGCTGGGCATAACCAAGGCCTCGCTGCAAACGCCGTCCTTCATCTCGGCCGCCTCCTTCCAGGAGACGACCAGGGTGCTGACCGAAGCTGCGGTTGCCGGCAAGACCGACATGCTGCAGGGCCTGAAGGAAAACGTCATCGTCGGCCGGCTGATCCCGGCCGGTACCGGCGGCACGATGAGCCAGATCCGGCGCATCGCCACCTCGCGCGACGAACTGATCATCGACGAGCGCCGCAAGGCCTCCGGTGTCGAGGTCGCCGAGCCGATGCTGACCGACATGGTCAACGCCGCGCAGTAAGCGCGGTAGGACGAGAAGAAGGAAGGGGGCCCCAGTGGCCCCTTTTCGCGTTTTGACCCCTAATCGAATCGAGGAAAACATGAGCAAGAAGGTTTGGACTGACGTCGACGACTACATCGTTTCCTCTCTCTTCGAGGCGGATCCCGTCCTTGACGCGGTGCTTGCGGCCAACCGCGACCAGGGCCTGCCGGCCATCGACGTATCGCCGGCGCAGGGCAAGCTGCTGTCGCTGCTGGTCCGCATCAGCGGCGCCAGGAAGGTGCTGGAGATCGGCACGCTCGGCGGCTACTCGACCATCTGGATGGCAAGGGGATTGCCCGTCGGCGGCAAGATCGTGACGCTCGAACTCGAGCCGCATCATGCAAAAGTCGCGCACTCGAATCTCGAGCGGGCAGGGGTGTCGGACAAGGTCGAGCTCAGGATCGGCCCCGCGCTTCAGTCGCTTGAGACGCTGGCTGCCGAAAATGCCGGTCCGTTCGATCTGATCTTCATCGACGCCGACAAGCCGAACAATCCGAATTATCTGTCATGGGCCATGCGCCTGTCGCGGCCGGGGACGGTCATCATCTGCGACAACGTCATCCGCGACGGCACCGTGCTCAACGACGATGGCCGTGACGCCTATGTCGAAGGCGCACGCGGTGCGTTTTCATTCATCGGCGGCGACAAGCGCCTGGACGGCACCGCCATCCAGACCGTCGGCGCCAAAGGCTATGACGGCTTTGCGATTGCGATCGTCGAGTAAGGCTGCATGGTGAGTGTCCGGACTGCGGTCCGGCAGAACTCATCGTTCAATCGAAGAACGCTCCCACCACATTGCGCTTGCCGAGCATGAAGGCGTCGGCCACGTGCTGCAGGGGTGCCAAATCGACATCGGAGACGCCGGCGCGTACGATTTCAGCGAAGCGCCGGTAAAGCTGGGGATATTCGGCCTCCGGCTCGTCGTGAACCACCTTGCCGTCGATGGCGAGCTTGGTGCCGCCGCCGGACAGCACCATCTTGCCCTTGTCGGTGTCGGCCAGGATGTCCCAGCTCTGTGGTCCCGTCTGCAGCCAGTCGAGCTCCATGGTCACCGGCAATCCATCCGAGGTGCGGAAGGTAACGTGGGCCGCCACAGGCGAGGCGCGGTTTTCCGGGAAGTCGAGGACGGCCGAGGTGATGAACATCGCCGGCAGGATGTGGGTTGCGATCGACAGTGCGTTTATGCCGGGATCGAAGACACCGAAGCCGCCCGGCGCCCAGATCCAATCCTGGTTCGGATGCCAACGGCGGACATCTTCCTTCCAGACGATGGCGGCCGAGTTGACCTTGGCCGACGCCAGGAAGGCACGCGCGGCTTCCACCGCCGGCGCGTAGCGCGAATGCCAGCTGGCGAACAGTGAGACGCCACTGGCTGCCGCCAGTCTCTTCAGGTCCTCGACCTCGCTGACGGTGGCGCCCGGCGGCTTCTCCAGGAAAACATGCTTCTTCGCAATCAGCGCCGTGCGTGCCGCGTCGTAGCGGAACTGCGGCGGCATGCACAGCGACACGGCCTCGAGTTCCGGCACCGCGTCGAGCATCGCCTCAATGGTCGGAAAATTCGGGATGCCGTCCACCTTGCCGTGCCGGCTGGCGGCGGCGATGAGGCGGTAGTCCGCATCCTTGGCCACTGCCGGCAGATGCTGGTCGCGCACGATCTTGCCGACGCCGACGATGCCGAGCTTGATGGGACCATTGTTCGAGGGCATGGGAACTCCGCGGATTCGAATTTGGCTGGTTAAGTCGCTCGGTTCTTAGCAGAGAACCGGTGCCGGGCAAGCCGGCGCGGTGACAGGCGCAAGCAGCCGGCCACGCTCAGAGCGGAACCTCGAACGTAACGATCGACACTTCGCCTTCGAGCGCACCCTGAAAGGCTGACAGATGCGGCTCCTCGTCGGGTTCGCCGTCCATATCGCCGATCTGGTCGAGCTCGACCTCGGCATAGCCTTCGGCCGCAAGCGATTCGAGCACCCGGCGCACGGCCGAATCGTCGTCGGGCGCAACCAGCATCACATGGACGCCTTCCGGCTTGCCGCCCTTCTTTTTCCAGACCCGGCCGGTGACGATGGTGACCGGGCGTTCCTCATTGTCGTTCACGGGCTGATTCCTCTTGAGACGGGGGCGGGCGAGGGGTTTTGGGCTGTCCATGGCGCCTTTTGCCATGAAGAACCCGCGCATGACAGCCAAAAGCCGGTCACTTTCTTGTCTGCCCCGGTCACTTTCTTCCTCTGCCTTGCAAAACGAAGAAAGAAAATTACATGCGTTTTTCGCATGGCTGCCAAGCCGTCGTCAGCGCGCAATATTTGGCGTGCCGGGGTTGACGGTTCACGGTCTTGCGAGTAGAAGCCGCCCAGTCAGAACCGATGTGAGGCTCTCCCTTCCGAAGCGACACGCTTTGGAGTTTGCCTCAAACAGGGTTCGTTTTACGAGCGAAAAGACATTTCCGGCGCGCATGAAGCGGTTCCCGCTTCCTCTGCATTTTGTTCGGGCAGGACCGCGAGGCGCGGTTTATGGCCCGAATTTGCGTATGGAATTGGCGCTTTGAGCGGCCCTGACCGGGCGAGACACGGAATTGAGAGACAAGAGGGTTTAATGCCTACCGTCAACCAGCTGATCCGCAAGCCGCGCATTGCGCCGGTGAAGCGCAACAAGGTCCCGGCCATGCAGCAGAACCCGCAGAAGCGGGGCGTCTGCACGCGCGTCTATACAACGACGCCGAGGAAGCCGAACTCGGCACTGCGCAAGGTGGCCAAGATCCGCCTGACCAACGGCTTTGAAGTGATCGGCTACATCCCCGGCGAAGGCCACAACCTTCAGGAACACTCCGTGGTCATGATCCGCGGCGGCCGCGTAAAGGATCTTCCGGGCGTGCGCTACCACATCATCCGCGGCGTGCTCGACACGCAGGGCGTGAAGAACCGCAAGCAGCGCCGTTCGAAGTACGGCGCCAAGCGTCCGAAGTAAGGGGCGTCCGAAGTAAGATTTTCCGGCCCTGGCGCTGCTTGAATGCGTCGGGCTACGAGATTGAGAGACAAAAGCCATGTCGCGTCGTCACAGTGCAGAAAAGCGTGAGATCAATCCGGACCCGAAGTTCGGCGATCTGATCGTCACCAAGTTCATGAACGCCGTTATGTATGACGGCAAGAAGTCGGTTGCCGAGACCATCGTCTACGGTGCGCTCGACCAGGTTCAGTCGAAGACCAAGCAGGAGCCGGTCACCGTCTTCCATCAGGCGCTCGACAATGTCGCGCCGCATGTGGAAGTCCGGTCGCGCCGCGTCGGCGGCGCTACCTACCAGGTTCCGGTCGATGTGCGCCCCGAGCGCCGTCAGGCCCTGGCGATCCGCTGGCTGATCGCCGCGGCCCGCAACCGCAACGAGACCACCATGGTCGACCGCCTCTCCGGCGAGCTGATGGACGCGGCCAATAACCGCGGCACCGCCGTGAAGAAGCGTGAAGACACCCACAAGATGGCAGAAGCCAACCGCGCTTTCGCACACTACCGCTGGTAAAGCGCGAACGAGACTGAGAAGGCATCCAAGATGGCCCGCGAATATAAAATCGAAGACTACCGCAATTTCGGTATCATGGCGCATATTGACGCCGGCAAGACGACGACCACCGAGCGCGTCCTCTATTACACGGGCAAGTCGCACAAGATCGGCGAAGTCCACGACGGCGCTGCCACCATGGATTGGATGGAGCAGGAGCAGGAACGCGGCATCACGATCACGTCCGCCGCCACCACGACCTTCTGGAAGGGTCGCAGCGGCAAGATGTACCGCTTCAACATCATCGACACTCCCGGACACGTCGACTTCACCATCGAAGTCGAGCGTTCGCTGCGCGTGCTCGACGGCGCCATTGCGCTGCTCGATGCCAATGCCGGTGTCGAGCCGCAGACCGAGACTGTCTGGCGCCAGGCCGACAAGTATAAAGTTCCGCGCATGATCTTCTGCAACAAGATGGACAAGATCGGCGCCGACTTCTACCGCTCGGTCGAGATGATCGGCTCGCGTCTTGGTGCGCATGCCGTCGTCATGCAGCTGCCGATCGGCGCCGAGACCGAGTTCAAGGGTGTCGTCGATCTCGTCGAGATGAACGCGCTGGTCTGGCGCGACGAGACGTTGGGCGCTGCCTGGGACGTCGTCGAGATCCCTGCCGACCTTCAGGCCCGGGCCGAAGAATACCGCGAGAAGATGATCGAAGCCGCCGTCGAAATGGACGAGACGGCCCTCGAGAATTACCTCGAAGGCAAGATGCCGTCGAATGACGAGATCCGCGCGCTGATCCGCAAGGGCACCATCGCGGTCAAGTTCTACCCGATGTTCTGTGGCTCGGCCTTCAAGAACAAGGGCGTGCAGCCGCTGCTCGACGCCGTCGTCGAATACCTGCCGTCGCCGGCCGATGTTCCCGCCATCAAGGGCGTCGACGCCAAGACCGATGCCGAGATCGAGCGTCATGCCGACGACAACGAGCCGCTGTCGATGCTGGCCTTCAAGATTATGAACGACCCGTTCGTCGGTTCGCTGACCTTTGCCCGCATCTATTCGGGCAAACTGACCAAGGGCATCTCGGTCGATAACACCGTCAAGGGCAAGAAAGAGCGCATCGGCCGCATGCTGCAGATGCATGCGAATTCGCGCGCCGACGTCGAAGAAGCCTTTGCCGGCGACATCGTTGCTCTGGCCGGCCTCAAGGACACGACCACCGGCGATACGCTCAGCGATCCGCTGCACCCGGTCATCCTCGAGCGCATGGAATTCCCGGATCCGGTCATCCAGATCGCCATCGAGCCGAAGACCAAGAACGACCAGGAAAAGATGGGCCTCGCCCTTCACCGCCTGGCCGCCGAGGATCCGTCATTCCGCGTCAAGACCGACGAGGAAAGCGGCCAGACCATCATTTCGGGCATGGGCGAACTTCACCTCGACATCATCGTCGACCGCATGCGTCGCGAGTTCAAGGTTGAGGCCAATGTCGGCGCGCCGCAGGTGGCTTACCGCGAGACCATCACCCGCAGGCACGAGCAGGACTACACCCACAAGAAGCAGACCGGCGGTACCGGTCAGTTCGCTCGCGTCAAGATCGTGTTCGAACCGAACCCGGAAAGCTCGGAGTTCGAGTTCGAGACCAAGATCGTCGGCGGTGCGGTTCCCAAGGAATACATCCCGGGTGTCGAAAAGGGCATCAACAGTGTCATGTCGTCGGGTCCGTTCGCGGGCTTCCCGATGATCGGCGTCAAGGCGACGCTTATCGACGGCGCTTACCACGATGTGGACTCCAGCGTCCTGGCGTTCGAAATCGCCGGCCGCGCCTGCTTCCGTGAAGCCGCACCCAAGCTTGGCGTGCAGCTGCTCGAGCCGATCATGAAGGTCGAAGTCGTGACCCCGGAAGACTACGTCGGCAGCGTCATCGGCGACCTGAACGGCCGTCGTGGCCAGATCCAGGGCCAGGAAGCTCGCGGCGTGGCTGTCGTCATTAACGCGATGGTGCCGCTGGCCAACATGTTCAAGTACGTCGACAACCTGCGCTCGATGAGCCAGGGCCGCGCGGCCTACACGATGCAGTTCGATCACTATGAGCCTGTGCCGACCGCGGTCGCCCAGGAAGTCCAGAAGAAATACGCGTAACCTGAACGGGTTGCATCGGTAACTTAATTCAAGGCCCGTACGGGCGAGCAGATTGGAGACATCACATGGCAAAAGGTAAATTCGAGCGTAACAAGCCTCATGTGAACATTGGCACGATTGGCCATGTCGATCATGGCAAGACGTCGCTGACGGCGGCGATCACGAAGTATTTTGGCGAATACAAGCGCTACGACCAGATCGATGCGGCGCCCGAAGAGAAGGCCCGCGGCATCACCATTTCGACGGCGCACGTCGAATACGAGACGGCAGCGCGCCATTATGCCCATGTCGACTGCCCCGGCCACGCCGACTATGTGAAGAACATGATCACGGGCGCTGCGCAGATGGACGGCGCGATCCTGGTGGTGTCGGCCGCCGACGGCCCGATGCCGCAGACCCGCGAGCACATCCTGCTTGCCCGTCAGGTCGGCGTGCCGTCGATCGTGGTGTTCCTGAACAAGGTCGACCAGGTCGACGATGCCGAGCTGCTCGAACTGGTCGAGCTCGAGGTTCGCGAGCTTCTGTCGAAGAACGAGTTCCCCGGCGACGACATTCCGATCGTCAAGGGTTCGGCGCTGGCTGCTCTGGAAGATTCCAACAAGACCATCGGCGAAGATGCGATCCGCGAGTTGATGGCTGCGGTCGATGCCTATATCCCGACGCCGGTTCGTCCGCTGGACAAGCCGTTCCTGATGCCGATCGAAGACGTGTTCTCGATCTCGGGCCGTGGCACGGTCGTGACCGGCCGCGTCGAGCGCGGCATCGTCAAGGTCGGCGAGGAACTGGAAATCATCGGCATCCGTCCGACGACCAAGACGACCTGCACGGGCGTCGAGATGTTCCGCAAGCTGCTCGATCAGGGCCAGGCCGGCGACAACATCGGCGCGCTGCTGCGCGGCGTTGATCGTGAAGGCGTCGAGCGCGGCCAGGTTCTGGCCAAGCCCGGTACGGTGAAGCCGCACAAGAAGTTCGTGGCCGAAGCCTACATCCTGACCAAGGACGAAGGTGGCCGTCACACGCCGTTCTTCACCAACTACCGTCCGCAGTTCTACTTCCGCACGACCGACGTGACCGGCATCGTGTCGCTGCCGGAAGGCACGGAAATGGTTATGCCCGGCGACAACATCACGGTCGATGTCGAGCTGATCGTGCCGATCGCCATGGAAGAGAAGCTGCGCTTCGCCATCCGTGAAGGCGGCCGTACCGTCGGTGCCGGCATCGTCGTCACCATCAAAGAGTAATTTAGACTTAAACCGATCTGTCGCGGGCGCAGGATTTGCCCGCGCCGCGCCAGAACAAGGAAGTGACGCATGAACGGACAGAATATCCGCATCCGCCTGAAGGCGTTTGATCACCGCGTGCTTGACGCCTCGACGAAAGAAATCGTGTCGACGGCCAAGCGCACCGGAGCAAACGTCCGCGGCCCCATTCCGCTGCCGACGCGGATCGAAAAGTTCACGGTCAACCGGTCGCCTCACGTCGACAAGAAGAGCCGCGAGCAGTTCGAGATGCGCACGCACAAGCGTCTGCTCGACATCGTCGATCCGACCCCGCAGACGGTCGATGCTTTGATGAAGCTCGATCTGGCCGCCGGTGTCGACGTCGAGATCAAGCTCTAAGGGAATGAGAGCGCGGTAAGGGGCGGTGCCCCTGGCCCGGAACTCTAAAGGAATTGAACCGATGCGTTCAGGTGTGATTGCAAAGAAGGTGGGAATGACCCGCATCTATAATGATGCCGGGGAACATGTTCCCGTCACCGTTCTCCAGATGGAGAACTGCCAGGTCGTGGCTCAGCGCACGCAGGAGAAGAACGGCTATACGGCCGTCCAGCTCGGCGTTGGCCTTGCCAAGGTGAAGAACACGTCGAAGGCGATGCGCGGCCATTTCGCGACCGCTTCCGTCGAGCCGAAGGCGAAGGTCGCCGAGTTCCGCGTCTCCGCCGACAACATGATCGATGTCGGCGCCGAGATCACCGTCGAGCACTTCGTCGCCGGCCAGAAGGTCGATGTGACGGGCACGACGATCGGCAAGGGTTTCCAGGGCGTCATCAAGCGCCACCACATGGGTGGTGGCCGCGCGACGCACGGTAACTCGGTTTCGCACCGTACGCACGGTTCGACCGGCCAGCGTCAGGATCCGGGCAAAGTGTTCAAGGGCAAGCATATGGCTGGCCACATGGGCGACACCCGCGTCACCACACAGAATGTCGAGATCGTTTCGACCGACGCCGATCGCGGCCTGATCCTGATCCGCGGTGCGGTTCCCGGATCGAAGGGCGCCTGGATCCTGGTCCGCGATGCGGCCAAGGTGGCACTGCCGGCCAATGCGCCGAAGCCTGCCGCGATCCGCCCGGTTGCTGCAGCTAGCGCTGCCACGAACGAGGCTCCGGCCGCAGAGGGAGCAGAATAATGGATCTCAAGATCACAACGCTTGGCGGCAAGGACGCCGGCAAGGTGAAACTCTCCGAGGAGATTTTCGGCCTTGATCCGCGCGAGGACATCCTGCAGCGCGTCGTGCGCTGGCAGCTGGCCAAGCGCCAGCAGGGCACGCACAAGGCCAAGGGCCGCGCCGAAATCGCGCGCACCGGCGCCAAGATGTACAAGCAGAAGGGTACGGGCCGCGCCCGTCACCATTCGGCACGCGCTCCGCAGTTCCGCGGCGGCGGCAAGGCCCACGGCCCGGTCGTTCGCAGCCACGAGCACGATCTGCCGAAGAAGGTGCGCGCTCTGGGCTTGCGGCATGCTCTCTCGGCCAAGGCCAAGAGCGCGTCGATCATCATCATCGACGAGCTGAAGCTGACCGAGGCCAAGACGAAGGCGCTGATCGCGAATTTCGCGACGCTGGGCCTGACCAACGCCTTGGTGATCGGCGGTGCCGAGCTTGACCAGAACTTCAAGCTGGCGGCGACCAACATCCCGAACATCGACGTGCTGCCCATCCATGGCATCAACGTCTACGACATTCTGCGCCGCGGCACGCTGGTCCTTTCGACGGCCGCCGTCGAGGCTCTCGAGGAGCGCTTTAAATGACCGACCTCCGTCATTACGACGTGATCGTCTCGCCGGCGATCACGGAAAAGTCGACCATGGCTTCCGAGAACAACCAGGTTGTTTTCAACGTCGCCAAGAAGGCGTCGAAGCCGGAAATCAAGGCCGCTGTCGAAGCGCTGTTTGGCGTCAAGGTTACGGCCGTGAACACGCTTGTCCGCAAGGGCAAGATCAAGCGCTTCCGCGGCACGATCGGCCGCCAGAGCGACGTCAAGAAGGCGATTGTGACACTGGCCGACGGCCAGTCGATCGACGTCGCGACGGGTCTCTGAGCTAGGCCGCGAGGACAACAAACATGGCACTTAAAAAATTCAACCCGGTAACGCCGAGCACCCGCCAGCTGGTCATCGTCGACCGCTCGGGCCTCTACAAGGGCAAGCCCGTCAAGGGCCTGACCGAAGGCCTGACCAAGTCGGGCGGCCGCAACAATCACGGCCGCATCACGGCCCGCTTCATCGGCGGCGGTCACAAGCGTTCGTACCGCATCATCGACTTCAAGCGCCGCAAGTTCGACGTCGTCGGCACGGTCGAGCGCATTGAATACGATCCGAACCGCACCGCCTTCATCGCGCTGATCAAGTATGACGATGGCGAGCTGTCCTACATCATCGCTCCGCAGCGCCTTGCCGCCGGCGACAAGATCGTGGCCGGTGAATCGGTCGACGTGAAGCCGGGCAATGCGATGCCGCTGGCCTCGATGCCGGTCGGCACGATCGTCCATAACATCGAGCTGAAGCCGGGCAAGGGCGCCCAGGTTGCCCGCTCGGCAGGTGGCTACGGCCAGCTGGTCGGTCGCGATCAGGGCATGGCGATCCTGCGCCTCAACTCGGGCGAGCAGCGTGTCGTTCACGGCTCCTGCATGGCCACCGTCGGCGCCGTGTCGAACCCCGACCACGGCAACATCAACGACGGCAAGGCCGGCCGCACGGTCTGGCGCGGCAAGCGCCCGCACAATCGCGGCGTGACCATGAACCCGGTCGACCATCCGCATGGCGGTGGCGAAGGCCGCACCTCCGGTGGCCGTCATCCGGTCAGCCCGTGGGGCAAGCCGACCAAGGGCAAGAAGACGCGGTCCAACAAGGCGACCGACAAGTTCATCCTGCGCTCGCGCCATCAGCGCAAGAGCTAAGAAGAGGTAACGCCAAGTGACTCGTTCTATTTGGAAAGGCCCCTTCATCGACGGCTACCTTCTCAAGAAGGTGGACAAGGTTCGTGAAGGTGGTCGCAATGAGGTGATCAAGATGTGGAGCCGTCGCTCCACCATCCTGCCGCAGTTCGTCGGCTTCACCTTCGGTGTCTACAACGGCCAGAAGCATGTTCCCGTCTCGGTGAACGAGGACATGGTCGGTCACAAGTTCGGTGAATTCGCTCCGACCCGGACCTATTACGGTCACGGCGCGGATAAGAAGGCGAAGAGGAAATAATCATGGGCAAGGCCAAAGCTCCGCGCAGGCTTGCTGACAACGAAGCGCGCGCCGTTCTGCGCACGATCCGTATCAGCCCGCAGAAGCTGAACCTGGTTGCCGCGCTGATCCGCGGCAAGAAGGTCGCGACAGCGCTTTCCGATCTCGAATTCTCGGCCAAGCGGATTTCCGGCACGGTCAAGAAGACGCTGGAATCGGCGATCGCCAACGCGGAAAACAACCACGACCTTGACGTCGATGCGCTGATCGTGGCGGAAGCCTATGTCGGCAAGTCGATCGTCATGAAGCGGTTCCATGCTCGTGGCCGCGGTCGCGCCAGCCGTATCGAAAAGCCGTTCTCGCACCTCACGATCGTCGTTCGTGAAGTCGAAGAAAAAGGGGAGGCCGCATAATGGGCCAGAAAGTCAATCCGATCGGTCTGCGCCTCGGCATCAACCGCACCTGGGATTCGCGCTGGTTCGCGAACACCGGCGAGTACGGCAAACTGCTGCATGAGGACATCAAGATCCGCAAATATCTTGAAAAGGAACTCAAGCAGGCTGCGATTTCGAAGGTCGTGATCGAGCGCCCGCACAAGAAGTGCCGCGTCACCATCCATGCGGCGCGCCCGGGCCTGATCATCGGCAAGAAGGGCGCCGACATCGAAAAGCTTCGCAAGAAGCTGATGGAGATGACGAAGTCCGAGACGCACTTGAACATCGTTGAAGTGCGCAAGCCGGAAATCGACGCGACCCTGGTCGCCCAGTCGATCGCCCAGCAGCTCGAGCGTCGTATCGCGTTCCGCCGCGCCATGAAGCGCGCCGTTCAGTCGGCGATGCGCCTGGGCGCCGAAGGCATCCGCATCAACTGCGCCGGCCGTCTCGGCGGCGCCGAGATTGCGCGCATGGAATGGTACCGAGAAGGCCGCGTGCCGCTGCATACGCTGCGCGCCGATGTCGACTACGGCACGGCCGAAGCGCATACGGCTTACGGCATCTGCGGCGTCAAGGTCTGGGTGTTCAAGGGCGAAATCCTCGAGCACGATCCGATGGCTTCGGAGCGTCGCGCGACCGAGGGTGATGCTGCGCATGGCGGTGGTGGCGATCGCGAACGCGGTCGTCGTCGCGAAAACGCCTGATTATTTAGGAATTTGGAGTTAGAACGATGCTGCAGCCAAAGCGCACAAAGTTCCGCAAGCAGTTCAAGGGCCGTATCCATGGTACCGCAAAGGGCGGCACCAACCTGGATTTTGGTGGTTTCGGGCTGAAGGCGCTTGAGCCGAACCGCGTCACCGCGCGTGAGATCGAGGCGGCCCGCCGCGCGATCACTCGTGAGATGAAGCGTGCCGGCCGCGTGTGGATCCGTATTTTCCCTGATGTGCCGGTGACGTCGAAGCCGACCGAAGTGCGCATGGGCAAGGGCAAGGGCGCTGTCGATTACTGGGCGGCGCGCGTCAAGCCGGGCCGCATCATGTTCGAGATCGACGGCGTCAACGAAGAAACCGCCCGTGAGGCGCTGCGTCTCGGCGCGGCCAAGCTCTCGGTCAGGACGCGCTTCGTACAGCGCATCGCAGAATAAGGACGGGCTGATCATGAAAGCCGAAGACATCCGGACGAAGACCCAGGACCAGCTGACCGACGATCTGGCCAGCCTGAAGAAGGAGCAGTTCAACCTGCGCTTCCAGAAGGCCACCGGCCAGCTCGAGAAGACCGCGCGCGTGCGGCAGGTTCGCAAGGACATTGCGCGTATCAAGACCATCGCTGCGGAAAAGTCCGCGGCCAAGAAGGCTTAAGGACGAAAATCATGCCAAAGCGCATTCTGCAGGGCACTGTCGTCAGCGACAAGAACGAGAAGACGGTAGTCGTCAAGGTCGAACGGCGCTTCACGCATCCCGTGATGAAGAAGACCGTGCGCATGACCAAGAAGTACAAGGCGCACGACGAGAACAACGCCCACAAGGTCGGCGATCAGGTGTTCATCCAGGAATCGAAGCCGATTTCCAAGGACAAGCGCTGGATCGTCGTGTCTTCGGACCAGGCGTAACAAACCGAATTTTGGACAGACCGGGGAGGGGCTTTGAGCCCGTCCCGTTAGAAGAGAAGAAGGCGGCCAGTCATGATTCAGATGCAAACAAACCTCGACGTCGCGGATAATTCCGGCGCCCGTCGTGTCATGTGCATCAAGGTGCTGGGCGGCTCGAAGCGGAAATACGCTTCCGTAGGCGACATCATCGTGGTGTCGATCAAGGAAGCCATTCCGCGCGGCCGCGTTAAGAAGGGCGATGTGATGAAGGCGGTCGTGGTTCGCACGGCCAAGGACATCCGCCGCCCGGACGGCAGCGTGATCCGTTTCGACAAGAACGCGGCCGTTCTCGTCGACAACAAGAAAGAGCCGATCGGCACGCGTATCTTCGGACCGGTTCCGCGCGAACTCCGCGCCAAGAACCACATGAAGATCATCTCGCTCGCGCCTGAAGTGCTGTAAGGAGCCGGACCAATGCAAAAGATTAGAAAAGGCGACAAGGTCGTCGTGCTGGCCGGCAAGGACAAGGGCCGTTCGGGCGAAGTCCTCTCGGTTCAGCCGAAGGAAGACACCGCGCTGGTGCGCGGCGTCAACATGATCCGTCGTCACCAGAAGCAGTCCCAGTCCCAAGAGGGCGGGATCATCACCAAGGAAGCGCCGATCCAGCTGTCGAACATCGCGCTCGCCGACCCCAAGGATGGCAAGCCGACCCGCGTCGGCTTCATCTTCCAGAAGGACGGCAAGAAGGTGCGCGTCGCCAAGCGCTCGGGAGAAGTCATCAATGGCTAAGGCTCAAACCACGAAGCCCAAGGCTGAAAGCAAACAGTCCAAGGCCCAGAACACGCCGCGCCTCAAGCAGGTCTACAACGAGACCATCCGCAAGGCGCTGCAGGAGCAGTTCGGCTACGAGAACGAGATGCAGGTTCCGCGCATCGACAAGATCGTGCTGAACATGGGCGTCGGCGAAGCGACCGCGGATTCGAAGAAGCCTTCGATCGCGGCCGAAGACCTGGCGATGATCGCCGGCCAGAAGGCCGTCGTCACCCGCGCCCGTAATTCGATCGCCGGCTTCAAGGTCCGCGAGAAGATGCCGATCGGCGCCAAGGTCACGCTGCGCAAGGAACGCATGTACGAGTTCCTCGACCGTCTCGTGAACATCGCACTGCCGCGCGTCCGCGACTTTCGCGGACTGAATCCGAAGAGCTTCGATGGCCGTGGCAACTACGCCATGGGCATCAAGGAACACATCGTGTTCCCGGAGATCAACTACGACAAGGTTGATCAGATCTGGGGCATGGACGTCATCGTTTGTACGACTGCGAAGACGGACGACGAAGCCAGGGCATTGCTCAAGGCCTTCAACTTCCCCTTCCGCCAGTAACGGCAGCGAGAAAAGGAAAAATCTGAAATGGCAAAGACCAGCTCAGTCGAGAAGAACAACAGGCGCCGCAAGCTTGCCGACCAGTACGGTCCCAAGCGCGCTGCCCTGAAGGCGATCATCATGGATCAGTCCAAGCCGATGGAAGAGCGTTTCCGCGCTCAGCTGAAGCTTGCTGCCCTGCCGCGCAACTCGGCCAAGATCCGCATCCGCAACCGCTGCGAAGTTACCGGCCGTCCGCGCGCCTATTATCGCAAGCTCAAAGTATCGCGCATCGCGCTTCGTGATCTCGGCAATAACGGCCAGATCCCGGGCCTGGTCAAGTCGAGCTGGTAAGGAGGACATAACATGTCATTGAGCGATCCTCTCGGCGATATGCTGACCCGCATCCGCAACGCGTATGGCCGCAAGAAGTCGAGCGTTTCGACGCCGGCCTCGCGCCTGCGTACCCGCGTCCTCGACGTGCTGAAGGCTGAAGGCTATATCCGCGACTACAGCCAGACCGACTTCGACAACGGCAAGTCCGAGATCGAAATCGAGCTGAAGTATTTCGACGGTGCTCCGGTCGTGCGCGAAATCGCCCGCGTCTCGAAGCCGGGCCGCCGCGTTTACGTCTCGGCCAAGTCGATCCCGCACGTCGCCAACGGCCTCGGCATCGCCATCCTTTCGACGCCGAAGGGCGTGATGGCCGACCACGAAGCACGCGAACAGAATGTCGGTGGCGAGATCCTCTGCCAGATCTTCTGATCTGGCAGCTGACCGCAAAGTGGAATCCGGTCTTCGGATCGTTCCCGAAGACAGAGACCTGAAACAAGAGAAGTGACGAGGACAACCAAATGTCTCGTATTGGAAAGAAACCCGTTTCGCTGCCGCAGGGCGTGACCGCGACCGTCAACGGCCAGACCGTGACGGCGAAGGGCCCCAAGGGCGAGCTGAAGTTCGTGGTGAACGACGAAGTGCTGGTCAAGATGGAAGGCAGCGAAATCGCTGTCCAGCCGCGCGACCAGACCAAGACCGCCCGCTCCAAGTGGGGCATGTCGCGCACGCAGATCGTCAACATCCTGCAGGGCGTCAAGGACGGTTTCGAGAAGAAGCTCGAGATCACCGGCGTCGGCTATCGCGCGGCACTCCAGGGCAAGAACCTGCAGCTGGCACTTGGCTTCAGCCATGATGTCGTCTACCAGACGCCGGCTGGCATCACGATCACTGTGCCGAAGCCGACGGAAATCACCGTGACCGGCATCGACAAGCAGCAGGTCGGCCAGGTTGCCGCCGAGATTCGCGAGTATCGCGGTCCCGAGCCCTACAAGGGCAAGGGTGTCCGCTATGCCGGCGAGAAGATCGTCCGCAAGGAAGGCAAGAAGAAGTAGTAGGCCTGGCCCCGAAAAGTTGCAGACTTTTCGGAAAAGGCCAAGCCAAAGAACTGCAACGCCGCGGGGAGCGGTCGCGGGAGGCGCTTTCGCCTACCGCACATGGCGGCCCCCCGTTTTTTGAAGGCAAGGAAGACTATCATGGCTACCAAGGAATCCATCCAGCGCCGCGCGCAGCGCGTTCGCCGTCAGATCAAGAAGGTCGCCGGCGAGCGCCCGCGTCTCTCGGTTCACCGCACGTCGAAGAACATCTACGTGCAGGTCATCGACGACGCCAAGGGCCATACCATCGCGGCTGCATCGACACTCGAGAAGGACCTCAAGGGTTCGCTCAAGACCGGCGCCGACACCGAGGCAGCAGCCGCTGTTGGCAAGCTGATCGCCGAGCGTGCTTCGAAGGCCGGCGTCAAGGAAGTCGTCTTCGACCGCGGCGCCTATATCTATCACGGCCGCGTCAAGGCGCTGGCCGAGGCTGCCCGTGAAGGCGGTCTGAGCTTCTAATTGCCTGATCCCGAACCGAAGGTCAGCGCAGCAAAAAGTTGCAGACTTTTCGGACAAGATCATGCAAGGAAAAATAATTCGCCCCCGGTGACCCAAAGAGGCGCACCGGATCTTATCAGCAACCGTGCTTCCGGAAAAAAACAAGGAACAGGATATGGCACAGGAACGTAGGGATGGCGGCCGCGGCCGCGATCGTGAAGAACGCGATGACGGCATGGTGGACAAGCTCGTCCACATCAACCGTGTCGCCAAGGTCGTCAAGGGCGGCCGTCGCTTCGGTTTTGCAGCACTCGTCGTCGTCGGCGACCAGAAGGGCCGCGTCGGCTTCGGTCACGGCAAGGCGCGCGAAGTGCCGGAAGCGATCCGCAAGGCAACCGAGTCGGCCAAGCGCGACATGATTTTCGTGCCGCTGCGCTCGGGCCGCACGCTGCACCACGACGTCGAAGGACGCTGGGGTGCCGGACGCGTGCTGCTGCGCGCTGCCAAGCAGGGTACCGGCATCATCGCCGGCGGCCCGATGCGCGCTGTCTTCGAGACGCTCGGCATGCACGACGTGGTCGCCAAGTCGATGGGTTCGTCGAACCCCTACAACATGGTTCGCGCCACGTTCGACGCGCTGAAGAGCCAGATGCATCCCAAGGATGTGGCTGCTGCGCGCGGCATCAAATATTCGACCCTTCAGGCCCGCCGCGGCACCGCCGTTGCGGCTGAAGAATAGTCGATCTGACCAGGGATTTTGACCATGGCCAAGAAAGCAACCAAGACCATCACCGTTGAGCAGATCGGTTCGCCGATCCGCCGCCCGAAGGAACAGCGCGCAACGCTGGTCGGCCTCGGCCTCAACAAGATGCACAAGCAGCGCACGCTGGAGGACACTCCCTCGGTGCGCGGCATGATCGCTGCCGTCCAGCATCTCGTCCGCGTCGTGGACGAGGGCTGAGCAAAAGCGCAGGAGAACCCAGATGAAACTCAACGATCTGCGTGACAAGGACGGCGCGACGCACTCCAAGAAGCGTCTCGGCCGTGGCATCGGCTCCGGCTCGGGCAAGACCGGCGGTCGCGGCGTCAAGGGCCAGAAGGCGCGCTCCGGCGTTGCCATCAACGGCTTCGAGGGCGGCCAGATGCCGCTCTATCGGCGCCTGCCGAAGCGTGGCTTCAATAACATCTTCGCCAAGAGCTTTGTCGTCGTTTCGCTGGCTCGTATCCAGACCGCGCTCGATGCCAAGAAGCTTGACGCCAAGGCGACCGTGACGGCCGAGGCACTCGTTGCCGCCGGCGTTATTCGCCGCGTCAAGGACGGCGTGCGCATCCTCTCGGACGGCGAGCTCAAGGCAAAGCTTGTCTTCGACGTCGCCGGCGCCTCCAAGGCCGCGATCGAGAAGATCGAAAAGGCCGGCGGTTCGGTCAAGCTGCCGGAAGCGGCAGCGGAGTAACGGCAATTTGAAGTGCGGCCGGCAGGAACGGTATCCGTTTTTGTTCACGATTGCGCTTTGATCCGATCAATTAGGCGGCCGCGTCAACGCGGCCGCTTGCATGTTTAGAGCCCGGAGCTTATCTCGTGAGCTTCGGTGCCACGCGCCGCCTGAGCTGCGGGCATCGAGCGTGACATACAAATCAAAGAAGTAGCGCATGACGTTGTCCGAAAACCGCTTCACACTTTTCGGCATCATGCTCTAGCGGAGAATCAGGCATGGCTTCGGCTGCTGAACAACTAGCCTCGAATCTGAATTTTGCGGCTTTCGCCAAGGCGGAGGACCTGAAGAAGCGAATCTGGTTCACCGTCGGCGCGCTGCTCGTCTATCGCCTCGGCACCTATATCCCGCTGCCCGGCATCAATCCGGATGCATTCGCGCAGGCCTTCTCTTCGCAGGCCAAGGGCGTGCTCGGCATGTTCAACATGTTCGCCGGCGGCGCCGTGCAGCGCATGGCGATCTTCGCGCTCGGCATCATGCCTTACATCTCAGCCTCCATCATCATGCAGCTGATGACCTCGGTCATTCCGTCGCTGGAGGCGCTGAAAAAGGAAGGCGAGCAGGGCCGCAAGGTCATCAACCAGTACACGCGCTACGGCACGGTACTCCTGGCGCTGGTGCAGGCCTACGGCATTTCGGTGGGCCTGGAAGGCGGCAACGGCATCGTCAACGATCCCGGCATGTTCTTCCGCATCTCGACCGTCGTCACGCTGGTTGGCGGCACCATGTTCCTGATGTGGCTGGGCGAGCAGATCACCGCCCGCGGCATCGGCAACGGCATTTCGCTGATCATCTTCTCCGGCATCGTCGCCGGCCTGCCGCGCGCCATCTCCGGCACGCTGGAGCTCGGCCGCACCGGCGCTCTATCGACCGGGCTGATACTCGCGATCATCGTGCTGGCCATAATCGTCATCGCGCTGATCGTGTTCTTCGAGCGCGCGCAGCGCCGCCTGCTGATCCAGTATCCGAAGCGCCAGGTCGGCAACCGCATGTTCCAGGGCGATACCTCGCATCTGCCGCTGAAGCTCAACACGTCGGGCGTCATTCCGCCGATCTTCGCGTCGTCGCTGCTTTTGCTGCCGGCAACGGTCGCTGGCTTCTCGCAGACGACAAACCTGCCGGCCTGGGCAAGCACCGTGCTCGCTTCGCTCGGCCACGGCCAGCCGCTCTACATGCTGTTCTATGCGGCAATGATCGTGTTCTTCGCCTTCTTCTACACGGCCATCGTGTTCAATCCGAAGGACACCGCCGACCAGCTCAAGAAGCATTCCGGCTTCATTCCGGGCTACCGTCCGGGTGAGCGCACCGCCGATTACATCGACTATGTCCTGACGCGCATCACCGTCGTCGGCGCCATCTATCTGGTGCTGGTGTGCCTGCTGCCCGAGTTCCTGATTTCGGCAACTGGCGTACCATTCTACCTCGGTGGCACATCGCTTCTGATCGTGGTCAGTGTAACCCTCGATACGGTGGCGCAGATCCAGGGTCACCTGATCGCGCACCAGTATGAGGGCCTGATCAAGAAGTCGAAGCTGCGCGGGGGGAAGAAGGCCAGATGAGATTGATATTGCTTGGGCCGCCAGGAGCGGGCAAGGGGACGCAAGCACAAAGACTGGTAGAAAAATACGGCATACCGCAGCTGTCGACGGGCGACATGCTGCGGGCCGCCGTACAGGCCGGCACTGAAGTCGGCAAGCGCGCCAAGGCGGTGATGGATGCCGGCGAGCTGGTTTCCGACGCCATTGTCAACGCGATCGTGGCCGAGCGCATCGACCAACCCGATTGCACCAGCGGTTTCATCCTCGACGGATATCCGCGCACGCTGGTGCAGGCTGATGCGGTTGAATCGATGCTCGCCGAGCGCGGCATTGGCCTCGATGCCGTGATCGAGTTCGTCGTCGACGACAAAGCGTTGGTCGGCCGCATCGTCAAGCGCGCCGACGACGCCAAGGCCGCCGGACAGCCGGTGCGCAAGGACGACAATCCGGTGGTGTTCGAAGAGCGCCTGCGGGAATATTACAAGAAGACGGCGCCGCTGATCGGCTATTATTACGCCAAACGCTCGCTTAGGAGTGTCGACGGCATGGCTCCTGTCGACACCGTGACGGCGGAGATTGAAGCGCTGCTCGCGGCGGTGACGCGGGAGACCGTTACGGTAAAGTAAAGATTGCGCTTGACTGGAACGGTTCGCTGGGTTATGGCGGCCCGTCTTCCTATCAGGCATGAGGCTTGCTTGTCCGCAAGGGCAAGGCAGCCGCATTGAAACTAGGGAACTCCCGCAAGGGCCGGCCTCCACCGGACGCGGGGTAATTTGAACAGCGCCGCGCATGCCTTGTTTTGAAGGCCGGCCGGTCCCACATGGAGAAGAGAAGAATATGGCTCGTATAGCCGGCGTCAACATTCCGACCAACAAGCGCGTCGTCATTGCGCTTCAGTACATTCACGGCATTGGCAAGAAGTTCGCCCAGGAGATCGTCGACAAGGTCGGCATCCCGGCCGAGCGCCGCGTCAACCAGTTGACCGACGCGGAAGTGCTGCAGATCCGCGAGACCATCGACCGCGACTACCAGGTCGAAGGCGACCTGCGCCGCGAAGTGTCGATGAACATCAAGCGTCTCATGGACCTCGGCTGCTACCGCGGTCTGCGTCACCGCCGTTCGCTGCCGGTTCGCGGCCAGCGCACGCACACCAATGCACGCACCCGCAAGGGCCCGGCCAAGTCGATCGCCGGCAAGAAGAAGTAAGTGAGCGAATAGCGAGTAGCCATTAGCGAGTAGGGGTCCCTATTCGCTGGTCCCTATTCACTACTCGCTTTCAAAGGTGGAGCCGCTGGCATTACGGCGGTGTAGAGATCAACTGAAAGGACTATCATGGCCAAGGAAGCCGCTCGTGTTCGCCGTCGCGAACGCAAGAACATCTCGTCGGGCGTTGCCCACGTCAATTCGACCTTCAACAACACGATGATCACCATCACCGACGCGCAGGGCAATTCCATTGCCTGGTCGTCGGCCGGTGCCCAGGGCTTCAAGGGTTCGCGCAAGTCGACCCCGTTCGCCGCCCAGATGGCTGCCGAAGACGTCGCCAAGAAGGCCCAGGAACACGGCATGCGCATGCTCGAAGTCGAGGTCTGCGGACCCGGCTCCGGTCGTGAATCGGCGCTTCGCGCCCTGCAGGCGGCCGGCTTCACCATCACTTCGATCCGTGATGTGACGCCGATCCCGCACAATGGCTGCCGCCCGCGTAAGAAGCGCCGCGTCTAAGACATTACCGAACGCCGCGTGAGCGCCTCAAGGCGCTCCTCCACGGCACTCCAGGTCGCCCGCCACGATTGGATGGTGGCGGGTCAACGGAAGGAAAGCATCATGATCCAGAAAAATTGGCAGGAACTGATCAAGCCGAACAAGATCGAGTTCTCGTCGAAGAAGAAGACGCTGACCACGCTGGTCGCCGAGCCGCTCGAGCGTGGCTTCGGCCTGACGCTCGGCAACGCGCTGCGCCGCGTGCTTTTGTCTTCGCTGCGCGGTGCGGCTGTCACCGCCGTGCAGATCGACGGCGTTCTGCATGAATTCTCGTCGATTGCCGGCGTGCGTGAGGACGTGACCGACATCGTCCTCAACATCAAGGAAATCGCCATCCGCATGGAAGGCGATGGTCCCAAGCGCATGGTCGTTCGCAAGCAGGGCCCGGGTGCGGTTCTGGCTGGCGACATCCAGACGGTTGGCGACGTCGAGATCCTCAACCCCGACCACGTCATCTGCACGCTGGACGAGGGCGCTGAAATCCGTATGGAATTCACAGTCGACACCGGCAAGGGTTACGTGCCGGCAGACCGCAACCGCGCCGAAGACGCGCCGATCGGCCTGATCCCGGTCGACAGCCTGTATTCGCCGGTCAAGAAGGTCTCCTACAAGGTCGAGAACACCCGCGAGGGCCAGGTTCTCGACTATGACAAGCTGACCATGACCATCGAGACCGACGGTTCGATCTCGGGCGAGGACGCGGTGGCTTTCGCTGCCCGCATCCTGCAGGACCAGCTTGGCCTGTTCGTCAATTTCGACGAGCCGCAGAAGGAAGTCGCCACCGAGGCCGTCACCGAGCTCGCCTTCAACCCGGCGCTGCTCAAGAAGGTGGACGAGCTCGAGCTTTCGGTGCGTTCGGCCAACTGCCTGAAGAACGACAACATCGTCTACATCGGCGATCTCATCCAGAAGACCGAAGCCGAGATGCTGCGCACCCCGAACTTCGGCCGCAAGTCGCTGAACGAGATCAAGGAAGTGCTCGCGGCGATGGGCCTGCACCTCGGCATGGAAGTGCCGGACTGGCCGCCGGAAAACATCGAAGACCTCGCCAAGCGTTACGAAGACCAATATTGAGCATGAATTTCCAAGGATCGGCGGCGTGAGCCGCTCGATCCGACGGTCATGCGGAAAACCATCAGAGGCCACGGCCTCTTGAACAACTGAAGAAGGAAAAGAGCCATGCGCCACGGTTTTAAAGGCCGCCGCTTCGCCCGAAGCATTAGCCATCGCAAGTCGATGTTCGCCAACCTCGCCGTGTCGCTGCTCGAGCACGAACAGATCGTCACCACCCTGCCGAAGGCGAAGGATCTGCGTCCGATCGTCGAGAAGCTGGTGACGCTCGGCAAGCGCGGCGACCTGCATGCGCGCCGCCAGGTGATTGCCCAGATCGGCAATGAAGGCGTCGTCAAGCGTCTGTTCGACACGATCGCGCCGCGCTACGCCACCCGCAATGGCGGCTATCTGCGCATCATGAAGGCGGGCTTCCGCCACGGCGACAATGCCGCCATGGCGGTCATCGAGTTCGTCGACCGCGACACCTCGGCCAAGGGCGCCGGCGACCGCGCCCGCATCGAGGCCGAAGGCACCGACGAGGAAGCCGCTGCCGCATAAGGCTCGGTTTTTCAGGAATGACTTCAAGGGGCCTTCGGGCCCCTTTTTTGCATTGTCGCGAGGGCATGCTTCGCGAGGCTTTTTTGCCTGCCGGCCAAGTGCTTTTGCACGACAATCGCCGCATTTCAGTGCATTAGCCTTTCATTCTGCACAATCGTCGGGACAATGCCCCCGAACTTGCCTTGGAGGATTCGCGAATGCGCGCCAACCGACTGTCTCTTGTTCTGCTCTTCGCCATGATGGCGTTCGCAGCCGCGCCGACAGTCAGGCAGGCGCTGGCCGAGGACGCCGCCAAGCCAGCCGATCCGGGGCTCTCCGATGTGCTGACCGACCTCTTGCATGGCGTCGAGGGCGAGAACGGCACCTCCGGTCCCGACAAACGCGTGCCGTTCGGCCGCGAGGAGGTGCAGCTTTCGTTCGCGCCGCTGGTCAAGCAGACGGCGCCGGCGGTGGTCAATGTCTATGCCTCACAGACGGCCAAGGTCACGTCGCCCTTTGACGGCGACCCGTTCTTCGAGGAATTTTTTGGCCGCGCACAGCCGCGCGCGCAATCCTCGCTCGGCTCGGGTGTGCTGGTTGACCCGAGCGGCGTCGTCGTCACCAATTTCCACGTGATCAAGGATGCTGACGAGGTCAAGGTCGCGACCGCCGACGGGCGCGAATTCACCTCGAAGGTCATGCTCAAGGACGAGACGCTTGACCTCGCCGTGCTCAAGATCACCTCCGACAAGCCGTTCCCGGTGATTGCCATCGGCGATTCCGACGCGCTCGAGGTCGGCGACCTGGTGCTGGCCATCGGCAATCCGTTCGGCGTCGGCCAGACCACCACCAGCGGCATCGTGTCGGCGCTTGCCCGCAGCCATATCGGCGTTTCGGATTCGGGCTACTTCATCCAGACCGACGCCGCCATCAATCCCGGCAATTCCGGCGGCGCGCTGATCAACATGGGCGGCCAGCTGGTCGGCATCAACACCGCCATCTACAGCCGCAGCGGCGGCTCGATCGGCATCGGCTTTGCCATCCCCGCCAACATGGTGCGCGCCTTCGCCGACGCGGCCAAGGCCGGGCTCGATTTCTTCGAGCGGCCCTATATAGGCGCCGAGTTCGAAGCGGTCACACCGCAGATCGCTGAATCGCTTGGCATGGAGAAGCCGACCGGCGCGCTGGTGTCGTCGGTTGAGGAAGCCGGACCGGCGGCCAAGGCAGGGCTGAAGCCCGGCGATGTCGTGCTGCAGCTCAATGGCACGACGGTCGAAGGCATCGAGGCGCTGGATTACCGCATGGCGACCCTGTCGATCGGCACCAAGGCGACCTTCGCCATCCTGAGCAAGGGCCAGCAGGCGACGATGGAGATTGCACTGGAGCGCGCGCCGGAAGGCGCCAAGGCGTCGGAAGTGACCCTGCATGGCCGCAGCCCGTTCTCCGGCGCCAAGGTCGCGGAACTGTCGCCCAGGCTCGCCCAGCGGCTCGGCCTGCGCACCGACCTCAAGGGGGTAACCGTGGTCGACATCAACCGCGATTCGCCGGCCGCCGATTTCGGCTTCCAGCCGGGCGACATCGTGCGCGAGGTGAACGGCACGACGGTCGATACGGCGGCGACACTGGCGCAGCTTGCCCAGCAGGATACACGCTGGTGGCGCTTTACCGTCGAGCGCGGCGGGCAGATACTGCGCCAGGTGTTGCGTTACTGAGGCGATCTTCCCATTTCTGAGGATCGTGCTCCAACCAGAAGACCTAGATGGCCGATCTGTTCAGCGTCGATGAACCGGAAAGAGCGCCGCCCGGCCGGCCTTTGGCCGATCGGCTGCGTCCGAAAAACCTCGGCGAGGTTGTCGGCCAGGAGCATTTGACCGGGCCGGACGGCGCGCTGACGCGGTTGATCAACTCCGGTTCGCTCGGCTCGATGATTTTCTGGGGGCCACCCGGCACCGGCAAGACCACGGTGGCGCGGCTGCTGGCCGGCGAGACCAGCCTTGCCTTCGAGCAGATCTCAGCGGTGTTTTCCGGCGTTGCCGATTTGAAGAAAGTGTTCGAGGCGGCAAAGCTGCGTCGCACCAATGGCCGCCAGACGCTGCTGTTCGTCGACGAGATCCATCGCTTCAACCGCGCCCAGCAGGATTCGTTTCTCCCGGTCATGGAGGACGGCACCGTCGTGCTGGTTGGCGCCACGACCGAAAATCCGTCCTTCGAGCTGAACGCCGCGCTTCTGTCGCGCGCGCGGGTGCTGGTGTTTCACTCGCTGGGCGAGGACAGCATTGCCAAGCTGATGACGCGCGCGGAGGAGACGGAGGGCAGGGCGCTGCCGCTCGACGACGAGGCGCGGGCGATGCTCATCCGCATGAGCGATGGCGACGGCCGGGCCTCGCTGACGCTGGCCGAGGAAGTCTGGCGCGCCGCCAAACCCGGCGAGGTTTTCGATCCCGAAGGGCTGCAGCGCATCGTCCAGCGCCGCGCGCCGATCTATGACAAGGGCCAGGACGGTCACTACAATCTGATCTCGGCGCTGCACAAATCGGTGCGTGGGTCCGACCCGGACGCGGCGCTTTATTATCTTGCCCGCATGTTCGACGCCGGCGAGGATCCGCTCTATCTCGGCCGCCGGCTGGTGCGCATGGCGATGGAGGATATCGGGCTGGCCGACCCGCAGGCGCTGGTTATCGCCAACGCCGCCAAGGACGCCTACGACTATCTCGGCTCGCCCGAAGGCGAACTGGCCTTCGCCGAGGCCACCGTCTATCTCGCCACCGCGCCCAAATCCAACGCCGTCTATACAGCCTTCAAGGCAGCCACGCGGGCGGCGAAGGAGTTCGGTTCGCTGCTGCCGCCCAAGCACATCCTCAACGCGCCGACCAAGCTGATGAAAGAGGAGGATTACGGCGCCGGCTACCGCTACGATCACGACCAGCCCGATGCTTTTTCCGGCCAGGACTATTTCCCCGAAAAGATGGGCCGGCAGACCTTTTATGATCCGCCCGAACGCGGCTTCGAGCGCGATATCAAGAAACGGCTGGACTATTGGGCAAAGCTGCGCAGCGAGCGGGAAAAATAGGTGCGCGGGACAAACGGGACGAACTCGGCCTGCCCGCGATGAACTGAAATTCTGTCCCCGCCAGTCACAGCAGTGTGATTGTACCGCATGACAAAAAGCCCTATCACGTCGCATGACTCGGCCGGGAGGCTGCCAGGACGGGCGATAATTCGGAACGGGGACAGCGCGCCGCGCGAACAGAAATGACAAAATCCCTTCGCAAAACGCTTCGCCAGGCTGTGATTGCTGTCCCGCTGCTCGCGCTCGGCTTCTATTTCATTCCGATCCTGACCACGATCTGGATCGTCTGCGGCCTGATCGATGTGCTGCGCAACGCCAGCAAGGATCTGTCGCTGTTGCGCGGCTATTTCCTCGGCAATGGCATCTTCACCTGGCTGCTGTCGCCCTTCAATCTGCTGGTGGACCTCGTTTGCTACCGCAACCCGGGTGTGTGGAAGCTGGAGCAGTTTCCTGCCGATTATCAGCGCGAGGTCAACGAGGTTCTTGACGTCTTCAAGGCGCGCAAGGACGAGATCATCGCCGATATCGACGCCAATTTCGGCACCGGTCGTCGCGGCATGTATGTCTATCAGTGGTACGGCAAGCACCGGATCGACAATGTTGCGGAATTCAACAAGGATTTCAAATACATCAAGACCATTGCCGTGTCTGTCTTCAGAGGCAAGGAATCGACTTCCTGGCATTTCGGACCGCTGCGGCTCAGCCTGCGCATCCTCTACAATCTCTTGCCGGTGAAGGCAGAGGTTTTCGTCGAATGCAACGGCGCCAGGAATTACTGGCACGACAACCCGCTCTATATTTTCGACGACACGCTGCTGCACCGCTCGGTCAACGAGTATGATGGGCGCCGCTACTGCGTGTTCATGGACATCATCCGCCCGTCGCCGTTCCCCGGTTTCATCGCCGGACTTCTGGCCATCGTTTCGGTCACCGTCGAGCGCATCAATTCCATGTTCTACAAGAACTGGAAGATGATCGGCTCGAGCAAGGCAAAGAAGGTCGAGACGACCTGAGGCGTTAGCCTGAAGGGATTGACCGCACTGCCTTGGCCGGGCAGTAAACGGGCATGTTCAATCTGCTTCTTGTTGTGGTCGGCGGCGGCATCGGCGCCGGCATCCGCCACCTGACCAACATCGGCGCCTTGCGCCTCGTCGGCCCCAACTACCCCTGGGGGACGATGGCGATCAACATCCTCGGCTCCTTTGTTATGGGGCTGTTCGTCGCCGCGCTGATGCGGCGCGGCGGTTCCAATGAGCTCCGGCTGTTCGTCGCCACGGGCATCCTTGGCGGCTTCACCACCTTCTCCGCCTTTTCGCTCGATTTCGCGACCCTGTGGGAGCGCGGAGCGACGCTGACGGCGTTGGGATATGCGCTTGCCAGCGTCGTTGGCGCCATTATCGCCCTGTTTCTGGGACTTTGGCTCGCAAGAACCGTTTCATAGTGTTATTGCCCCGACCTGGAGCACGCCGCATCCTCTGGACGCGCTGCAGAAACTTTGATCTTGCGCATGATCCTTTCCGAAAGCCGGAGTAGATTTTCGGGGTCACGCGTTAGAAACGGATAAAGCGAAAATCATGGCAGGCGTAGAACAGATCACGGTGGAGGCCGGCGAGGCGGGCATGCGGCTCGATCGCTGGTTCAAGACCCATTTCCCCGGCCTCGGCTTTGGCCATCTGCAGAAGTTGCTGCGCTCGGGCCAGATCCGCGTCGATGGCGGCCGGGTCAAGGCCGACAGCCGTGTCGAGCCCGGCCAGGTGGTGCGTGTGCCGCCGCTCGAGGTCGACAAGAAGGGCGAGAGTGCGCTTACGGGTTACTCGATCCGCAACCAGGGCGACGCCGATGTGCTGGCCAAGATGCTGATCCACGAAGATCCAAAAGTCTTCGTCTTCAACAAGCCGGCCGGCCTGGCGGTGCAAGGCGGCTCGGGCGTCACCCGCAATGTCGACGACATGCTGGAGGCCTGGCGCAGCCAGAAGGGCGAGAAGCCGCGCCTGGTGCACCGGCTCGACCGCGACACGTCGGGCGTGTTGGTGGTTGCCCGCACCAGGCTTGCGGCGATGAAGCTTTCCGAGTCATTCCGGGCGCGCGAGACCAAGAAGACCTATTGGGCGCTGGTCAAGGGCGTCCCGCCCAAGCGTGAGGACAAGATCTCGACCTGGCTGATCAAGGAGCCGACCGAGGACGGCGACCGCGTGCGCGTGGCAGCCCATGGCGAAAAGGGCGCCGACCACGCCGTGTCCTACTATCGCATCATCGAGCAGGCGGCTCAGACGATGACCTGGCTGGAAATGGAGCCGTACACTGGCCGCACCCACCAGCTGCGCGTTCATGCCGCCTATATCGGCTGCCCGATCCTCGGCGACCCCAAATATTTCGAGGCCGACACCAACTGGGACTTTCCGGGCGGCATTCAGAACCGCCTGCATCTGCATGCGCGCCGCATCGTCATTCCGCACCCGGACAAGGGCGTCATCGACGTCACCGCGCCGATGCCGCCGCATATGCGCCAGAGCTGGAACCTGATCGGCTTCGACGACGCCAGCGCGGAGGACTGACATTGGCCGTCGCCTCGGCATTGGATCGCCGCGATGCGGTCGATCTGGCGGCTGCTTCCATCATGGTCGGGCTGACCTTTTCCTGGGGGCTGAACTACGTCGCCGCCAAGATCTCCTATGCCGGCTTCGATCCGGTTTTCGTCTCGATCGCACGTTCGATCATCGGCGGGCTCTGTGTGCTCGGCTGGTGCTGGCTGCGCGGCATCAGGCTGTTTAAGGCCGACGGGTCGCTTGTCGCCGGCATCATCGTCGGCGTGCTGTTCGGCGTCGAGTTCCTGTGCCTCTATATCGGGCTGGAATACACGACCGTTGCCCGCAACACACTGCTGGTCAACACCATGCCGTTCTGGGTCCTGATCGGCGGCCATTTCCTGCTCGGTGAGCGTATCAACGCGCGCAAGCTTGGCGGGCTCGTGCTTGCCTTCTGTGGCCTGGTGGCGGTGTTTTCCGACGGGATTGCCGGCGGCACCGACGTGACCTTGATGGGCGATCTGCTCAGCCTCGGCTCGGGCATCCTGTGGGCGGCGACCAGCATCGTCATCAAGCGTTCGAAACTGGTCGAGACCAGTGCCGAGAAATTGCTGCTTTATCAGCTGGCCGGTGCGGCCATTGTCGGTGTCCTGGTTCTGCCTTTCGCCGGCCCGCCGATCCGCGCGGTCAGTGCCTTGCCGACATTGGCGCTGCTGTTCCAGTCGCTCTATATAGTTGCCTTCACCTATGTGCTGTGGTTCTGGCTGCTCCGGCGCTATCCGGCATCGGGCCTGTCGAGCTTCGCCTTCCTGTCGCCGGTGTTCGGCGTCCTCTGCGGCGCTATCATTCTTGGCGAGGCGCCAACGACCAGGATCTTTGTGGCGCTTGGGCTGATCGCAGTCGGCCTGATCATCGTCAACCGGCCGGCGCGCAAGCAGGTACCTGGATAGAAAGTTCGACCATGCGTGACATCCTCAACGACCTCGAAGCGGGAAAGCATCTGTCCGATCCGGATCCGGTCCGCCGCGCCCAGATCCAGATGAAGACGCACCTGCCGAAGCGCTTCTACAAGGACGTGTCGGTCGTAGCTGTGGAGGACGGTTTTGCCGTCCACCTCGATGGCAAGCTGGTGCGCACGCCGGGCAAGGCGCTGCTGGCGCTGCCGACCGAAAAGGCCGCCGCCCTGGTCGCCAATGAGTTCGCTGCACAGGGCGAGACCATCGACCCGGTCACGATGCCGGTGCTGCGTCTGGTCAACACCGCCATCGACGGCGTCGCCAGCGACCCGCAGGCGGTGCTGGAGGACGTCTTGCGCTTCGCCTCGTCCGATCTGACCTGCTACCGCGCCGACGCGCCGCAGGGGCTGGTCGAGCGGCAGAACCAGCATTGGGATCCGGTGATCGACTGGGCGAGGGCGACATTAGGGGCTCGGTTCAACCTCGCCGAGGGCATCATCCATGTCGAGCAGCCGCGCGAAAGCCTCGCCGTCCTCGGCGCCCATCTTGCCCAGCGTGCCGAGCCGCTGCGGCTGGCTGCAATCCATGTCATGACTTCGCTGACCGGGTCGGCGCTGCTGGCGCTGGCGGTCGATTACGGCGCGCTCGACGGCGACGCGGCCTGGGCCGCCGGCCATGTCGACGAGGACTGGCAGGTCGAGCACTGGGGCCAGGACGCCGAGGCTGTCGCACGCCGCTCGGCCCGCAAACGCGACATGATGGCGGCCGTCGGCCTGCTCGACGCGCTGAAGACCTGATCCTCGGCCTTTTGCCGCACTGCACCTAATACCAAAGTCATAAATCCAAGGTCTGTCTGCCTCCGGCGGTCGCTTTCTGTCATTTTTTACGCCGATGGCTGGTTCGAGTCGCGTTCAGAGGGAACGCCGACGATGACGCCCAGCCTCGAGGACAGACGGGATTTCACGGGAGGACAGTTCAATGGCATTGGCATCGACCGCCGGCGGAGCCAGCCGCGGCATGACACGAGAGGAGAAGAAGGTCATCTTCGCCTCCTCGCTGGGCGCGGTTTTCGAATGGTATGATTTCTATCTCTACGGAGCGTTGGCCGGCGCGATCGGCTTGACCTTCTTCAACTCGTTTCCCGAAAGCACCCGCTACATCTTCACGCTGCTGGTCTTCGCCGCCGGCTTCATCGTGCGCCCGTTCGGCGCGCTGGTGTTCGGCCGCATCGGCGATCTCGTCGGCCGCAAATACACATTCCTTGTCACCATCATGATCATGGGTCTGTCGACTTTCCTTGTCGGCCTGCTTCCGGGCTCAGAGACACTGGGCATTCTGGCGCCGATCCTGTTGATCGCGCTGCGCATGCTGCAGGGCCTGGCGCTTGGCGGCGAGTACGGCGGCGCCGCGACCTATGTCGCGGAACATGCGCCGGACGACCGTCGCGGCTTCTACACGTCATGGATCCAGACGACGGCGACGCTCGGCCTGTTCCTGTCGCTGATTGTCATCCTGCTGGTGCAGAATTCTGTAAGCAAGGACGCCTTCAACGCCTGGGGATGGCGCATTCCTTTCCTGGTCTCGGCCATCCTGCTCGGCATTTCGGTCTGGATCCGGCTGTCGCTTTCGGAATCGCCGACCTTCCTGCGCATGAAGGAAGAGGGCAAGAGTTCCAAGGCGCCGCTGTCGGAAGCCTTCGGCCAGTGGAAAAACGCCAAGATCGCCATCCTGGCGCTGTTCGGCCTCACCGCCGGTCAGGCCGTGGTCTGGTACAATGGTCAGTTCTACGCACTGTTCTTCCTGGCCAATGTGCTCAAGGTCGACGCGCAGTCGGTGAACATCATGATCGCCATTGCGCTGGCACTCGGTACGGGCTTCTTCGTCTTCTTCGGCTGGCTGTCCGACAAGATCGGCCGCAAGCCGATCATCATGGCCGGCCTTGCGCTGGCGGTCGTCACCACCTTCCCGCTGTTCAAGGCGTTGACCTGGGCCGCCAATCCGGCGCTCGCCACCGCACAGCAGAACACGCGCGCCACGGTGACGGCGGCTCCGGGAGACTGCAACTTCCAGTTCAACCCGACCGGCACGCGCGTACCGGTCAGTTCGTGCGATATCGCGACCGACTTCCTTGCCAAGAACTCGGTGCCTTACGACATCGTCTCTACCGCGGCGGCGGGGACCCCGGCGAGTGTCATGATCGGCAGCGAAACTGTGGCGTCTTATGATGCCAAGGCCGCGGGCGACAAGAAGGCTGCAAGCGACGCTGCCTTCAAGAAGGGTATCAACCTCGCGCTTCAGGGTGGCGGTTACCCGTTGAAGCGCGCTGCCGCCAAGGTTGCCGACCAGAAGCTCGACGCCTTTGTCGCGGCCAATCCTGAACTGAAGCTCGATGCGGCAGCCATCCGCGCCGGCGAAAAGACCGCGGTCCCGACCGAACAGGCCATCAAGGACAAGGTGCTGACCAAGGATGAGGCCGCGGGCGCCACCGAGGTGACCGTGTACAGCGTTCCGGCAGCGGGCGCGTTCGCGATGTTTGCCGACCCCGCACAGGTCAACTGGGCAAAGGTCATCGGCATCCTGTTCATCCTGGTCCTCTACGTGACCATGGTCTACGGGCCGATCGCGGCGATCCTGGTCGAGATGTTCCCGACACGCATCCGCTACAGCGGCATGTCACTGCCCTATCACATCGGCAATGGCTGGTTCGGCGGCCTGCTGCCCGCGATCGTGTTCGCGTTCAGCGCCTACAAGGGCGATATCTATTACGGCCTTTGGTATCCGGTGGTGATCGCGGCGGTGACGCTGATCATCGGCATGATCTTCGTCAGGGATACGCTCGGCACCGACCTGCATACCAAGCAGTAGCCGACGGCTCTGTATCAAACAAAAAACCCGGCGCGAGCGATCGCGCCGGGTTTTGATTTGTGGGCCTGTTCGATCTATCAGCGCGGAAGACGCCTAGCTCTTGCGAGGCTGTTCGGCCTCCGCAATGGCGGCCTCATGATACCAGGCCTCGCCATGGGCAAGCGGGTGATCGCGCAGCGAAGCAAGCTCTGCCGCAAACTTGGCCTTTACGCCTAAATTTGAGGCACCCGCACGCGCTGCCACCGGGAACATCAGGATTTTGGCCGACGGACGGGCTGAGGTGATTTCCATGGTCGGTCTCCTTTCTTCTGGAGAGGCTCTTCGATTCATCTTTCCATCAAAATAGGTCCTGCAAACCACTTAGGCAAGATGCCTAAAGAAAGATCAGCATTTGCCTGTTATTTAAGCAAATTCTGCCTTTGATCGATCCCGGCGCATTGCTTAGGCGGCTTGGATGCATCGCCGGGATGAAAGGGCATTTTTGCCGCACCCCGCGCAGCGGAAATGGCACATGACTTGCATTTTATCGACCGGCAGCTGGGCTGCTGGATGGCTCGGCGCGCCGGCGTCATCCAGGTTCGGTGATCAAGCAACGAGAGGCTCTAGAATGACGAAATACAAGCTCGAGTATATCTGGCTCGATGGTTACACGCCGGTCCCCAATCTTCGCGGCAAGACCCAGATCAAGGAGTTCGCCGAGTTACCGACGCTCGAGCAGCTGCCGCTGTGGGGCTTCGACGGTTCTTCGACGCAGCAGGCCGAAGGCCACAGCTCCGACTGCGTGCTGAAGCCGGTCGCCGTGTTCCCGGATCCGGCCCGCAGCAATGGCGTGCTGGTGATGTGCGAAGTGATGATGCCAGATGGCGTGACGCCGCATGTGTCCAACAAGCGCGCCACCATCCTCGACGACGAGGGCGCCTGGTTCGGCTTCGAGCAGGAGTATTTCTTCTACAAGGACGGCCGTCCGCTCGGCTTCCCCGAGAGCGGCTATCCGGCGCCGCAGGGCCCGTACTACACCGGCGTCGGCTATTCGAATGTCGGCCCGATCGCGCGCCAGATCGTCGAGGAGCATCTCGACCTTTGCCTCGCAGCAGGCATCAACCATGAAGGCATCAACGCCGAAGTGGCCAAGGGCCAGTGGGAATTCCAGATTTTCGGCAAAGGCTCCAAGAAGGCCGCCGACCAGATGTGGATGGCCCGCTATCTCTTGCAGCGCCTGACCGAAAAGTACGAGATCGACATCGAGTATCACTGCAAGCCGCTCGGCGACACCGACTGGAACGGCTCGGGCATGCACGCCAACTTCTCGACCGCCTATATGCGCGAAGTCGGCGGCAAAGCCTATTTCGAAGCGCTGATGGCTCAATTCGACAAGAACCTGATGGACCACATCGCCGTCTACGGCCCGGACAACGACAAGCGCCTGACCGGCAAGCATGAGACCGCTCCGTGGAACCGCTTCAGCTACGGCATCGCCGACCGAGGCGCCTCGATCCGCGTGCCGCATTCCTTCGTCAACAATGACTACAAGGGTTACCTGGAAGACCGCCGTCCGAACTCGCAAGGCGACCCCTACCAGATCGCTTCGCAGATCCTGAAGACCATCGCGGAGGTTTCGACCAGCGCGCAGGTTTCGGCGGCTGCCTAAGCATCTATAGCGGCGCAGGCTTCGTAAGCCTGCGCCGTAGCCTGCTGCTACCACGTCTACGGTCTGCTATTGGTCAAACAAAAACCCCGGCGTCTGAACTGACGCCGGGGTTTTTCCTTGTCGCTGAGGCTTATCGTTCAGACCGAATAGTACATGTCGTATTCGACCGGATGCGGGGTCATTTCGAAGCGCATCACTTCGGCCATCTTGAGCTCGATATAGCTGTCGATCTGGTCGTCGTCGAAGACGCCGCCGGCTTTCAGGAAGCCGCGGTCCTTGTCCAAGCTTTGCAGCGCTTCGCGCAGCGAACCGCAGACGGTCGGAATCTTCTTCAGTTCCTTCGGCGGCAGATCGTAAAGATCCTTGTCCATCGGCTGTCCCGGGTGGATCTTGTTCTTGATGCCGTCGAGGCCGGCCATCAGCATGGCGGCGAAAGCGAGGTAGGGGTTCGCGCCCGGATCGGGGAAGCGGACCTCGACGCGCTTGGCTTTCGGCGACGAGCCGAACGGAATGCGGCAGGAGGCCGAACGGTTGCGCGCGGAGTAGGCGAGCAGCACCGGGGCTTCATAGCCAGGCACAAGGCGCTTGTAGGAGTTGGTCAGCGGGTTGGTGAAGGCGTTGATGGCCTTGGCGTGCTTGATGATGCCGCCGATGTAGAACAGGCACGACTCCGACAGGCCGGCATATTCATTGCCGGCGAAGGTCGGCTTGCCGTTCTTCCAGATCGACTGGTGGACGTGCATGCCCGAGCCGTTGTCGCCGAAAATCGGCTTCGGCATGAAGGTGGCCGTCTTGCCATAGGCGTTGGCGACCTGGTGCACGACATATTTGTAGATCAGCATCTTGTCGGCGTTGCGGACCAGCGTGTCGAACTTGATGCCGAGCTCGTGCTGGGCAGCGGCAACCTCGTGATGGTGTTTTTCGACGCGCACGCCCATTTCGGCGAGCACGGTCAGCATTTCGGAGCGCATGTCCTGCGCGCTGTCGATCGGCGGCACAGGGAAGTAGCCGCCCTTGACGCGCGGGCGGTGGCCGAGATTGCCGGTCTCGTAGTCGGTGTCGTCATTGGACGGAAGTTCGGTCGAGTCCAGCTTGAACCCGGTGTTGTAGGGATCGGCCTTGTACTTGACGTCGTCGAAGACGAAGAACTCGGCTTCGGGGCCGACATAGATGGTGTCGCCGATGCCTTCGGCCTTCATGTAGGCCTCGGCCTTCTTGGCAGTGCCGCGCGGATCGCGGTTGTAGGATTCGCCGGAGACCGGATCGAGAATGTCGCACAGGATGACCATGGTCGACTGGGCGAAGAACGGATCCATGTGGACGGTGTCCGCATCGGGCATCAGCACCATGTCGGACTCGTTGATCGCCTTCCAGCCGGCGATCGAGGAGCCGTCGAACATGACGCCGTCGGCGAACATGTCTTCCTCGACCTCGATGACATCCATCGTCACGTGCTGCAGCTTGCCCTTCGGATCGGTGAAGCGCAGGTCGACGAATTTCACGTCGTTGTCCTTGATCTGCTTCATGATGTCTTTGGCTGTCGTCATGTCGTTTCTTCCCTGTGTGATGACGTTTCGAGGAGACGTTAATCTGAAATCAGAAAGCTCAGACGGCGTCCATCCCCGTTTCGCCGGTACGGATGCGAACGACCTCCTCGATGTTGGAGACGAAGATCTTGCCGTCGCCGATGCGGCCGGTCTGCGCCGCCTTGCGGATGGCTTCGATGGCGCCTTCGACGGCGTCGTCGCCCAGCACCACTTCGATCTTCACCTTGGGCAGGAAGTCGACGACATATTCGGCGCCGCGATAGAGTTCGGTATGGCCTTTCTGGCGGCCAAAGCCCTTGGCCTCGGTGACGGTAATGCCTTGCAGACCGGCCTCCTGAAGCGCTTCCTTCACTTCGTCTAGCTTGAACGGCTTGATGATCGCTTCGATCTTTTTCATGTAAAAAGTGGCCTCCACTGCCAAAAAAAACGGGTTGTGCGCCCCGCTTGCGCCTCCATCAAGCACGAACTGTGCCAATTTCAGCCCACGCGAAGCGGTTTCGCGCAATTCCAATGCCGCGCCGCGCCGGGATGCACATTCGCGTCATCCTCTGCTTCGGCTGCGGCAAAGCTGCCCGAAGCCTACACATTGCCGCTTCGGGCGTCTGCACGATTATTAGGCAGATTGCGCATTTTGCAGGCCCGCGCGGATCCGGCGCGCCAGTCTGCGAAAGGATTGGCCGCATGCCAACGCAGCGCCTGGCCGTTTGCTTCGAACCCGAAACTGGACAATGCTCGACCGAAACAGAAGTCGAGCGAAATGCGGATCGGCAATCCATGAGCAATGAAGTCCTGTCGCCGGCCGAGATGGGCGAGGCCGACCGGCTGGCAATCGCAGCCGGTCCGCTCGACGGCTATGGCCTGATGCAGCGTGCCGGCGAGGCGGTCGCTGCTGTCGTGCTGGCGCGCTATCCCGCGGCGAGCCGTGTCCACGTGCTGTGCGGCCCCGGCAACAATGGCGGCGACGGCTATGTTGTAGCGCGGTTGCTGGCCGAGGCCGGTGTGAATGTGGCGCTCTGGGCCGAAGGCAAGCAGAAGCCCGGGAGTGATGCGGCGCGAGCTTCCGAGGCCTGCAATCTGCCGGTCGAGCACATCGGACACTGCTACCCGGAACCGGGTGAAGTCGTCGTGGACGCGCTCTATGGTGCGGGATTGTCGAAGAAGATATCCCTGCATGCCTCTGCCGTCTCAGGATTGGCCGCGGCGGAGCGCGTGCCTGTGGTGTCAATCGATCTGCCTTCTGGTGTGTCGGGCGAGACCGGCTTGAGCAACGCTTATTTCAAGGCCGACGTGACGGTGACGTTCGTGCGGAAAAAGCCCGGCCATCTGCTGATGCCGGGGCGCAGCCTCTGCGGTGAGATCATCATCGCCGATATCGGCATTCCGGATGCGATCGTCGATGAGTTCAAGATCAAGACGTTCGAGAACACGCCTGACTTTTGGCTATACAGTTTTCCGAAAACGGCGGTCGATACACATAAGTATAAGCGCGGCCACGTCAGCGTCTTTTCCGGCGGGCCGAGCGCGACAGGTGCGGCGCGGCTGTCGGCGATGGCTGCAGCCAGAGCCGGGGCAGGGGCGGTGACCGTGCTCTCGCCTGAAAATGCCATGCAGGTAAACGCCGCGCATCTGACATCGATCATGCTGCGCGAGGCCGGTTCGATGGAGGAAGTGCAGGAATTTTTGTCGGCGAGGCACCCCGAAGTACTTGTGTTCGGACCAGGGCTCGGGCCGAAACCCAAAGTGGGGGATTTCGCGTTGCAATTGATCGCGACGGTCGCTGACCTAAACCGCACGTCGACGAGTTCATTCGGAATTCAGCGCCCTGCCATTGTCTTGGATGCTGACGCCATCACGTCATTGGCGCATCAGCCTCAGGCCCTGTTCGACGCCGCGCTGCTCCCGTTGGCGCCGGTATTGGTGCTGACGCCGCATGAAGGCGAATTCGCCAGACTTTTTCCCGACATCGCGAAGGACAAGAAGCAGTCGAAACTCGCCAAGGCGCGCGCAGCCGCTGAACGAGCCAACGCCATCATGGTCTACAAGGGCGCCGACACCGTCATCGCGGCTTCCGACGGCCGCGCCGCGATCAACGCCAATGGCGCGCCATGGCTGGCCACCGCCGGGTCAGGGGACGTGCTTGCCGGCATAATTGCCGCGCTGCTGGCGCAAGGCATGTTGCCCTTCGAAGCAGCTTGCGCCGCTGTCTGGATCCATGCCGAGGCCGGCAGCCGCTTCGGTGCTGGATTGATCGCGGAGGATCTGCCGCTGGCCCTGGTGCCGGTGCTGCGTGAACTGGTCGATGCACGGCAGAAGGTGGCGATCAGATGAAGCATTTCGCGTTCGTCGTTGCGGCCATCATCGCGCTGTTCGCATCGCATGCCGTGCGCGCCGAGCAACCGGTGACCATTGTCGACGATCCGGCGGTGCTCGCCGCCCTCGATGCCAAGGGCTTTGGTTTCGCCGGGGTTTTCGCCGTCGATGGCGAGGACGATTTGAAGTCGCTCTACGGCGAGGCGCCGGCCTATCGTGCAATCGTCGACATGGTGGCGACCGATATTGCCACGCTGCGGGCCGAGATAAAGGCCGGCGGGCGCACGCTCTACGAGGTGACCGACGGCAATGTCGGCCGCATCATGGATATGCGCTGGCTGAAGACCGAGGCCGCGCGCTTCCGCCTGGTCGGCGTCGTCAACCGGCTGGACCGGCGTGACTTCACCGCGCTGCAAGGTGACAAGAGCTGTGGCGAGGTGCGCTTTGTCTATCGCCTGGCCTACAGTTTCCGCAAGAACGGCAAGGTTCTGGCATCGCGGCTGCCATTCAATTTCAACGCCGTCTACAGCGTGGCGCCGGATGCCGATGGCGGCTGCGTCGGCGTTGCCGGGCGCTGGACACCGCAGATCGACGAAAACGTCGATGCCGGCTGGCTGGTCGGCGGGCCGCTGGCACCGGAGGAACTGACTTTCAAACAGCTCGAACTCAACGCGCAAGTGGTGCGCTTTCCCTCGGGCCAGGAGACCGAGTTCGGCGGGCAGGCGGCCTATCTGATGCGGATCTTCGGCATCGATGGCGCTGCCATCAGCGAGAAGCCGCTGGAGAATACGCCTGACGTTGCGCGGCTCTCGGACAATGCTGCACTCAAGAAAAGGCTCGCCGACTACGTCAGCGCCAATGTCGCGGCCGTCGATCTCGGCGTCTACGAAATCCCCGACGAATTCCTGGCGAAGAAAATCATCTCGTGGTCGACCTTCGGCAGCGCGAGACGGGCCAACCATCCGTTCACGCCGCTGTTCCAGCCAGCGGATTTCGCCGGCCTGGACTATGCGGCGCTGAAACTGGTGCGGACACCGGAGGCGCTGGTCGAGCGGCTGGACAATGGCGCCTGCCAGGGCTGCCACCAGGCAGGCTCGACGGCCGGCTTTCACTTCATCGGCCTCGACGACAAAACGACGTCGCCTCTCAACCGGATCGAGGTCGGCATCTCGCCGCATCTCCATGCCGAGATTCCGCGACGTGAGGCCTGGCTGCGCGCGACGGAAGAAGGCAAGGAGCCGAACCGCTACCGGCCGCTGTCCTTCGCGCCGCCGGCGACATGGACCGATGCCGGCGATGTCGGCTACGCCCCGGCCGAGATCGCGATGCCGTGCCTGATGCCGGATGATGCAAAACGCTTCGGCGCGACTTGGCAATGCGGTGGCGGCACCGTCTGCACGCCGCTGGCGACGGCCTCAGGCGTGCGCACCACGCTGGCGCAATGTCTGTTGCCCAAGGACAGTCCAAAGATGTTTTCGGGCCATCCCTGCCTGACCGGGTCGATCTCCAGCAACCCGTCTCAGCCGTTCAACGACCGCTACAAGATCACCGGCCAGTTCGCCGCTTTTGCGCCGACCCTTTCGCGGACCGCCTACACCTGCCGGCCACCGAAAATCGGCGTACCGGCAGGCATCGCTTATCGCGCCTGCGACGACAAGGACCGCAGCTTCGCCGCCTTCAAGACGGGCAAGCCGATGCCATCGGAAATTTGCGGCATGGTCGGCGGCAAGAAATTCGACACCTGCGTCGCCACCAACAATTTCGACCAGTGCCTCGGCGGCGCGGTCAACCGCGGCAACCGTCCCGCATGTTCGGCCGATCATTTCTGCCGCGAGGATTATATGTGCCAGTCGCTGCCGCCGGACACGCCGGGCGCCGACAAGGTAAAAGGCATCGGCTACTGCTCGCCGACCTATTTCATCTTCCAGATGCGCATCGACAACCACGCAACGCCTTGGGCGACCGCGACCAGCGCCCCCAGGGATGCGGGGTTCGGCGCGGCGGAAGAGGAGTGAGCCTGCGAGTTGGGCGACCACCAGTTCAGCGCTGGAGATAGTCTTCCATCCGCGCAGTCCATTTGGTGTCGAATTCCGCAATATGCCGCTGTGCTACGCTCGAGTTCAGCAGCGTCGAGAGCGCGGTCACGGCGATCGGGTCCAGGTCGGGCGGCTCCGTGTAGCCAAGCGCCGCCAGCCGTTGAGCCCATGATGGATGGGTAGACTTTGCGTCATCCGGGCTTGCCCACGCCTTGCGGGCGCAAACATTGAGGCAAATGGGTTCTCGCAGCTGGCCGGCAGCTTCCAGCACGCGCTCGAGCGGCGCTCGCGGCGGACGCAAAGCACCTCGCAATTCATGCTGCAAAGGGTCATAGACCGTCTCCGTGAAATGCACGTCTGCCGTGGCAAGAAGCAACAGCGCGCGTGCGGCGTGCTCGGCGTCGCCGGAGGATGCCGCGTGTCGATCTGCCTTGATCTCCGCTTCGCGCGAAAGCCGGATTTCTTCCCGCTCGAACGATTGCGCCAGCCAGCCGATAGCGGCGTGGAGCAGGCTGCCTGTGATCGTGGTTCCGGGCGGGGCATACTCGAAGACAAATCCGAAACCGTTTTCGAACTCAGCGAGATTGAGGCTGCCATTGGTATCCTTGTTGCGCACATGCGCGTCCTCATGGGCAAGGATCGCGGCAAGCGCTCTTTCATCGGTCACTGCGAGGAGAGGGATGCCAATGGTTAGAAACAGCCGATTGCCGAGAAGGCCGAGAAGCGTGCGCTCTTCGCGCACGCTGGCGTTCAGGTTGCCCTCTAGTATGACAACCGTGCGCGCAGCACGGCGCGGTCCGGCGACGCTCCGCCACAGCGCCCACAGGCCGGGCGCTTCTGCTTCACTGACGCCTTTGATCTTGCTGCGTCGGAAGCCCGCAAACAATGTGCCGAACAGAAATGCCAAGGCCGTGGTGGCGATCGGCATGACGACGAAGCCGCTGGCGATAAACCAGATTGGTTGGTTGTCGAGCAGGGACATCCAGACGCAGAAGATGATGAGAGCGGGAACAACGAAAAACAGGACCGTGAACCTGCCAAACCGCCGACCGGCGCTGATGATCAGTCGCGACATTGGATGTTACAACGGGATGTTGTCGTGCTTCTTCCAAGGGTTCTGCATGTCCTTGTTGCGCAGCATGCGCAGTGCCCGGGCAATGCGGCGGCGGGTCGAATGCGGCATGATCACCTCGTCGACATAGCCGCGTTCGGCGGCGACGAAGGGCGACAGGAAACGGTCCTCGTAAGCCTTTGTGTGAGCTGCGATCTTTTCGGCGTCGCCAATATCCTTGCGGTAGATGATCTCGACCGCGCCTCTCGCCCCCATCACCGCGATCTGCGCCGTCGGCCAGGCATAGTTCATATCGCCGCGCAGGTGCTTTGAGGCCATCACGTCATAGGCGCCGCCATAGGCTTTGCGGGTGATGACCGTGATTTTCGGCACGGTCGCCTCGGCGTAGGCAAACAGGAGTTTCGCGCCATGCTTGATCAGGCCGCCATATTCCTGCGCGGTGCCGGGCAGGAAGCCGGGTACGTCGACGAAGGTGACGATGGGAATGGAAAAACAGTCGCAGAAGCGCACGAAGCGCGCCGCCTTGCGGCTTGCGTCGGAATCGAGCACGCCGGCCAGCACCATCGGCTGGTTGGCGACGAAGCCGACGGTGCGGCCTTCGACGCGGCCGAAACCGGTGACGATGTTCTTGGCAAAGTTCTGCTGGATCTCGAAGAAATCGCCTTCATCGGCAACTTTGAGGATCAGCTCCTTGATGTCGTAAGGCTTGTTGGCGTTGTCTGGGATCAGCCGGTCGAGCGACAGATCATGGTCGGTGACCGACTGGTAGCACTCGATCTCAGGAAGCTCCGACGTATTTGACGCGGGCAAAAGGTCTACCAGCCGGCGCATCTGCAACAGCGCCTCGACGTCATTGTCGTAGGCGCCGTCGGCAATCGACGATTTGGTCGTGTGGACGGACGCGCCGCCAAGGCTCTCGGCCGTCACCGTCTCGTTGGTGACCGTTTTGACCACATCCGGCCCGGTGACGAACATGTAAGAGGTGTCGCGGACCATGAAGATGAAGTCGGTCATGGCCGGCGAATAGACGTCGCCGCCGGCGCACGGGCCCATGATCACGGAAATCTGAGGAATGACGCCGGATGCGAGCACGTTGCGCTGAAAAATCTCGGCATAGCCGCCTAGCGCCGCCACGCCTTCCTGGATGCGGGCGCCGCCGGCGTCGTAGATGCCGATGATCGGCGCGCGGTTGCGCAGCGCCATCTCCTGCACCTTGATGACCTTTTCGGCGTGAGCCTCCGACAGCGAGCCGCCGAAGACGGTAAAATCCTTGGCGAAGAGATAGACCGGACGGCCATTGACGGTGCCCCAGCCGGTGACGACACCATCGCCGGCGATCTTGGTTTTCTCCATGCCGAAGTCGGTCGAGCGATGCTCGACATACATGTCGAACTCCTCGAACGAGCCTTCGTCGAGAAAGACATCGATGCGCTCGCGCGCGGTGAGCTTGCCCTTCTTGTGCTGGGCGTCGATGCGGGCCTGGCCGCCGCCCATGCGGGCGATCTCGCGGCGGCGCTCAAGTTCCTTCAGCACGTCCTTCATCGCTCGGTCCCCAGAAATGGCAGCTGCCTTTGTGGTAATGATGCCTGCAGGCGTGTGCAAGCGCCGCTTTCGGCCTCGATTATTGCGCTGCAACGTGTGGCCCCTTGCATTCCGGAGCGAACTCAGCCATATGCAGCCCATAGGCGCTTGGGCCGGAGATTCCGGCCTTCTCGACAAATGAGACTGGTTGCGTCTGTTTTCCCTCTTTCCGGTATATCGGCCTCTCTTTCCGATACATCACGAAGTGGCGAAAGAGCCCCGTGGCATGACGCCTGCGGGCACGACAGCGCAGCCGAGTGGACGTTACCGTCCGCCCGCCTTGTCGTTTCATATCAAATTTTTCGACGGCAGGTTGCGCCCTGCCGCCATCGATGTTTGCGGCCAAGACCGCGTGAAAGAAGACTATTTTGACCAACGAAAACACCTCAGCCGGTAACGCAATCTCGGCCGGCAACACTACGGAACTCACCGGTTTCGCAGCTCTTGGAATTACCGGCGCGCTGCTCAAGGCGACGCATGGCGCCGGCTTCACCGAGCCGAAGCCGATCCAGACGCAGGCGATCCCGCCGCAGATGGAAGGCCGTGATATCTTCGGCATCGCCCAGACCGGCTCGGGCAAGACCGCTGCCTTCGCGCTGCCGATCCTGTCGAAGATCATCGCGCTCGGCACCAAGCGCCGAGCCAAGACCACTCGTGCGCTGATCCTGGCGCCGACGCGCGAACTCGCCGTCCAGATCGAGGACACCATCAAGATCCTCGCCAAGGGCGCGCATGTCTCGACCGCTCTCGTGCTTGGCGGCGTCTCGCGCTTCAGCCAGGTGAAGAAGGTTGCGCCCGGCGTCGACATCCTGATCGCCACGCCCGGCCGCCTGACCGACCTGGTGCGCGAGGGCGACCTCATTCTCTCCGACACCAAATGGCTGGTGCTGGACGAGGGTGACCGCATGCTCGACATGGGCTTCATCAACGACGTCAAGCGGATCGCCAAGGCGACCGCGCCCGACCGTCAGACGGTGCTGTTCTCGGCCACCATGCCCAACGAAATCGCCGAGCTGGCGAAGGGCCTGTTGAAGAACCCGATCCGCGTCGAAGTCGCGCCGCAGAGCACCGCGGCCGCCGAGATCGTGCAGGGCGTCGTCTTTGCCCGCACCAAGCAGAAGCGCCAGGTGCTGTCGACGATGCTCGCCGACGAGGCAATGAAGTCCGTCATCATCTTCTCGCGCACCAAGCATGGCGCCGACCGGGTGACCAAGGACCTCGAGCGCGACGGCTTCAAGGCCGCCGTCATCCACGGCAACAAGTCGCAGAACGCCCGCCAGAAGGCGCTCAACGATTTCCGCGAGGGTTCGGTGCGCATTCTCGTCGCGACCGACATCGCGGCGCGCGGCATCGACGTTCCCGGCATCAGCCATGTGGTGAATTTCGACCTGCCGGATGAGGCCGAAAGCTATGTCCACCGCATCGGACGTACCGGCCGTAACGGCATGGACGGCATCGCCATCACGCTTTGCGATCCTTCCGAAAACAGCAAGCTGCGTCAGGTCGAGCGCATCATCCGCAGCAAGCTGCCGATCGTTGCCGACCATCTCGGCAGCCCGGATCCGGTGCGCAATCCGGCCGAAAAGAACGAGCGCTTCGAGCCCGCCAACGATCGCAACGACCGCAATGGCCGTCGCGACGGCAGGCGGCCCGGTGGCCAGAACAACGGCTTCGCCAAGAAGCGTTTTGGTGACAAGCCGGCCTTTGCGGGTGCAAGCGAGCGCAAGCCGGAAGGCGCCAAGGCCTTCAAGGGCAACAACAAGCGCCGCTTCGGCGGCAAGCGGCCCGCGGCGCGGGCTGCCTGATCAGACGAACCGGTCAGGCTCGTCGAGCCTGGCTTGATTGCTGACGATTGAATATGAGGACGGCCGGGGCAATGCTTCGGCCGTCCTTTTTCGTTTAGGGCTGCCCGGTAATTGCCTGAACCCACACGACGATCCGCTGCGCCAGGAATGCCGTGGTCGAGGGCGACAGCGCGTCGCCGGCAATGACGTGGTTGTCGGGATCGCCATTGTCGTCGACGGGCACCAGTTCATGCGGTGCGCCCCAGCGGCCGGCGATTTCGCGGGTGCGATCCTGGCGCACCACCTTGTCGGAATCCGAGAAGATGAACAGCGCCGGTATGGTTGCCTTCTCCACAGGCGCTGCGTAGGCAAGGTTGGTCAGCGCCGCCATCGGCAGCACGGCTGCCATTGGATATGTGTGCGTCCAGAGTTTCTCGTGCAGCGCATTGCGGGTCGGAAAGCTGCGCTCCTTGCCGCCGACGAACTCGGCGATCTGCCTGCCCCAGGGCAGGGTCAGCAGCTCGGCGCCTGAAGCCCTGATGCCGAAATTCGGCGAGATGAATGCGATTGCAGCGACGCCGTCCGATGCGCCAGGCTCAGTCGCCGCCCATGCCGCCAGCGATCCACCGGTCGAGGTGCCGATGACGATCACCTTGTCGCCGATGGCCCGGCCGATGGCGAGCGCCTCCTCATAGTCGTTGATCCAGGCATTGACGCTGCCTTGCGCCATCGAGGCGCCGTCCTGCCCATGACCGGTGAGGCGGGTGTAGAAAAGGTTGGCGTCGAGTTGGTCGGCGACCTCGTCGGCCAGCGGGCGAACCTCGCCCTTCGATGCCGAAAAGCCATGGATATAGACGATCGCCAATGGCGTCCTGGCGTGAACCATCGGATCGGCCCAGATGATTTCTTTCTCGAGCGCGTCGCGGACGTTGGGCACGGCAGCCTCTTCGCGCGCGATATACGCTTGCGGATCGTCGCCGATCACCTTGGGGTCGAATCTGATGGTTGTGTCGACGGGAACGCGCGGACCAAGCAGGAAGGCCAGGACAAGGATGATGACGACGCCCAGCACCGCAAGCACGATCCGCCGCCCCATCTCAGACTCCACGACAATTCTAAAGCTATGGCGGCCGGTGCAGTCAGGCAACAGCCGGGCTGTGGACAGCTATTCGTTCGGCGGCTTGCGGTCGAAATTCAGCGGCCGCCCTGTCCAGCGGGTCGCCGTGCTGATGAACCACCGGCAGACTGGCCTTGGCAGCAGTGCCAGCAGCTTCAGCCCCCAGCTCAGCCGGTGAGGGAAGGTGACCTCGAAGCCGCCATGCTCGATGCCGCGCAGCATGCGGCGCGACGCGCGGTTGACCGGCATCAGTCCCGGCATCGGCAGCATGTTCTTTTCGGTCAGCGGCGTGTCGATGAAGCCCGGATTCATCACCTGGATGCGTACATTCATCTTGTCGAAATCGTATTTCAGCGACTCGGCCAAGATGTTGATCGCCGCCTTCGAGCCGCCATAGGCCGCCGTGGTCGGCCAGCCGAAATAGGCGGTGACCGACCCGACAAGCACGATATGGCCGCGCGCACGGATGCGCATGCGCTCCATGAGCGGGACGAGGCCATTGATGATACCGAAATAGTTGACCTCGAAGGTCTGGCGAAAGTCGCGGACCCTGAGGTCTTCGCCGGGCGTGGCGATGTAGTTGCCGGCGTTGAAGACGGCGAGCACGATCGGCCCGAGCTCCTTTTCAATCGCTGCCACCGTGCTTGCCATGCGCGGCTCATCGATGACGTCGCAAGGGTAGGCCACGACACGTCCCGGCATCTGCGCCGTCTCGACGATGAGCGCGTCGAGTGGGTCGCCGTCGAGTGCGGTGACCGCGACGACAAAGCCCTTTGCCGCGAGGTCCTTTGCCAGCGCACGGCCGATGCCGCTGCTGCCGCCGGTTATCCAGGCGACGCCGTGCTTCGGGTTGGCCCGGTAAAGTGTCATTCTGCGCCCTGCCGATCTGTCATTAGTGCTCTAGCGGTGAAAAAATCGAATGAAAAGAGCGCTTTTCCGTACTGGTTGAAATGATCGTCATCGCGCGTTGTCCGGCCGCGGGAGATTGCAGTGCCCGAAATGCGACTGGACCAGGCGAATTCTTGCCTTGAAACGCAAGCTTCGGGTTTCTAGGGTCTCGCCGCAGCTACATAAGGAATCCCGGATGCCCCGTTCTGTGATCGAAGCGATCGGCAACACGCCCCTGATCCGCCTCAACAAGGCCTCGGAGCAGACCGGCTGCGAGATCCTGGGCAAGGCCGAGTTCATGAACCCCGGCCAGTCGGTCAAGGATCGCGCCGGCCTGTTCATCATCCGCGACGCCGAACAGCGCGGGCTGTTGAAGCCGGGCGGCGTCATCGTCGAGGGCACGGCAGGCAATACCGGCATCGGCCTGACGCTGGTCGCCAAGGCGCTGGGCTATCGCACAGTGATCGTCATTCCCGACACCCAGAGCCAGGAAAAGAAGGACACGATCAAGCTGCTTGGCGCCGAGCTGATCGAAGTGCCGGCGGTGCCTTACAAGAACCCCAACAATTACGTGAAACTGTCGGGGCGGTTGGCCGAGCAGATGGCGAGGTCGGAGCCGAACGGCGCGATCTGGGCCAACCAGTTCGACAACGTTGCCAATCGCGACGGCCATATCCGCACCACGGCGGAAGAAATCTGGACGCAGACCGGCGGCAAGGTCGACGGTTTCGTCTCGGCGGTGGGTTCGGGCGGAACGCTGGCCGGCGTCGCCTTCGGGCTGAAGGCCAGGAGCAGCAACGTCAAGATCGCACTCGCCGATCCGCTGGGTGCGGCGCTCTATTCCTTCTACACCAGTGGCGAATTGAAGTCCGACGGCAGCTCGATCACCGAAGGGATAGGGCAGGGGCGCATCACGGCAAATCTCGATGGGTTCACGCCGGACTTCTCGTTCCAGGTGCCGGACGAGGAAGCGCTGCCGATCGTCTTCGACCTGATCCAGGAAGAAGGCCTGTGCGTCGGCGGTTCGACCGGCATCAACATTGCCGGCGCGATCCGGCTGGCGCGCGAGCTTGGCCCCGGCCACACCATCGTGACCATCCTTGCCGACTATGGCACGCGCTACCAGTCGAAGCTGTTCAACCCGGAATTCCTGCGGGATAAGAACCTGCCGGTGCCGGGCTGGATGGATGAGCGCAGCACAATTTCGGTGCCGTATGAGAAGGTCGCCTGATGGCGCACAGAACAGAAGCGCTGTTTCGCGACGACGCCTATCTCAGAGCGGCTGACGCCACCGTTGTCACCATCAACGAGCGCGGCGGCATCATTCTCGACCGGACCATCTTCTATGCCACATCGGGCGGCCAGCCTGGCGATACCGGCACATTAGAGCGCGCCGACGGCAGCCGCATCGCCATTGCCGCCACCATCACCGGCGAGACCAAGGACGAGATCATCCATGTACCGGCGCCGGAGCAGCCGGCACCCGAGGTCGGCGAGCGGGTGAAACTCGCCATCGACTGGGAGCGGCGGCATCTCCTGATGCGCATGCACGCAGCTTGCCATTTGCTCACCGTAGTCTGTCCGTTTCCGATTACCGGTGCTGCGGTTTCCGAAGATGACAGCCGGGTCGACTTCGACGCTCCCGATGCCGGCTTCACCAGGGAAGACGTCACCGCCGGGCTGATGGAGCTGGTGCGAGCCGATCATCCGATCTTCATCAGGCTGATCACCGACGAGGAACTGGCAGCCAATCCTGGCCTGGTGAAATCCAAGAATGTCCGGCCGCCCGCAGGCACCGGCAAGATCCGCCTGGTCTGCATCGGCGACAACGCTTCGATCGACAGCCAGCCCTGCGGCGGCACCCATGTCAAAAGCACCGGCGAAGTCGGTGAAATCCATATCGGCAAGATCGAGAAGAAGGGCCGCGAAAACCGGCGTTTTCGCATTCGCTTCGGACCGCCGCCGGTAGCTTGAACGAACCATGATCCCGAAAAGTGGAAGCCGGTTTTCGGGGACGATCATGGTCAACAGGAAGCAATGCCTCGCCAAGGCGGAGCAGGAGAAGAACAATGGCCGATGACAGCCCTTTCACCGTCGATGCGGACTGGTTGCAGAGCCGTCTTGGCGAGCCCGGCCTGACGATCGTCGATGCATCCTGGTATCTGCCGGCGCAGAAGCGCGATGCGCGCGCCGAGTATGAGGCTGCGCATATTCCGGGCGCGCGATTCTTCGATCATGATGCGGCCTCCGATCCTGATGCCAAGCTGCCGCACACGCTGCCCTCGCCACAGCATTTCGCGCAATATGTCGGCGCCATGGGAATTTCGGCCGACGACACCATTGTCGTCTATGACGGTCCGGGTTTCTTCTCGGCGCCGCGCGCCTGGTGGATGTTCCGCGTCATGGGCGTGTTCCAGGTCTATGTGCTCGACGGCGGCTTCGACCGCTGGAAGGCGGCGGGCCGGCCGGTGACGGCGGAGCCGACCAAGATCGCGCCGAATGTGTTTCATGCCGATTTCGATGCCGCTCGCGTCGCCAGCCTTGCCGACATGCGCCGCATCGTCGAGACTGGCGAGAGCCAGATTGCGGACGCCCGAGGCGCGGGCCGCTTCACCGGCGCCGAGCCAGAGCCCCGCGCGGGTGTTCGCTCCGGCCACATGCCCGGCGCGCACAATTTGCCTTATTCGGCGCTGTCACAGGACGGCGCGCTGTTGTCGAAGGACCAGTTGCGCAAGGCCGTTGAGGATGCCGGTATCGATCTGTCGAAACCGGTCGTCACCTCTTGCGGTTCCGGCATCACGGCGGCTGTCGTCACTCTGGCGCTGGAGACGCTCGGCCACACCGACAACCGGCTCTACGACGGCTCATGGACGGAATGGGGCGGGCTGGCAGACACGCCCGTGGTGACGGGCAAGGAATGATGGCGATGGAAAATGGCGCGCTGGACGACATCGAGGTTACGGTCACGTTTCTGGAAATGCATGTGCCGCCGGCCTATTCGCCGCCGTTGCCCTACAACAGGCAGATCGCGCTGCTCAGGACCAAGGACATTCCGCTGCATTTCTACCGCTATCTGATGGATCGGGTCGGACGCAAATGGCACTGGGTCAATGTGCTGAGGCTGGACGATGACGAGCTTGCCGCCGGCATCCACCGCGAGGACCGCGACATCAGGGTGCTTTATCTCGACGGCGCGCCGGCCGGGTTCTTCGACCTCAAGCCGCATTTGCCAGAGGAAGTCGAACTCGCTTATTTCGGCATGATGGAACATGCGACCGGGCAAGGCATTGGCCGTTGGTTCCTCGGTGCGGCGATCGCCGCAGCATGGTCGTATGGGCCGAAACGGGTGACGGTGCAGACCTGCACGCTCGACCATCCGGCTGCCTTGCCGCTCTACCAGAAGCTCGGTTTTGCGCCGGTGGCGCAAAAGAAGGAGACCGTGCATCCGCTGTCGTTCGCCGAGCGCTCGGCCAGCGTCATGCGGCCGTGACTTTCTCCGATTGAAGGCCGAACCGACCGTTCATGGCGAGGAATTCCTGCTCGTGCGGACTCAGGACGAGAACTGGCGCAGCCGCCGGGTGACGCTGCGCCGCTTCGACGATTTCATCCGCTGAGCCGGCGCGGGACCTGCCCAATGCCGAAGCAGTCCGGCCTGAGACTGGCCGGGCTGCTGACAGTTGACAGGAATCGGGTGGGAAGCACCTCGGCGGGGGCATAATTTCCGGTCAACCACACCGGAGATTTAGCCATGACCGTCCAGTTCAAAGCCTTGCCGACTGAAGATGTGAGAGCGCTGCAGCGCGGCGGGGCGGACGCCTATGGCCAAACGCCGGAGCGGAAGGTTTCCGATGGCGACGGCGTGCCGTGCCGGCATTGCCTGAGAAACGTCGCCGAAGGCGATGGCTATCTGATCATGGCCTATCGGCCGTTTCCGGCGTTGCAGCCTTACGCCGAGACAGGGCCGATCTTCCTGCATGCGCAGGAATGCGAACGCGCAGCCGAGACGGAAGCGCTTCCAGAGATCCTTGAGAGCAGCGACTATATCGTGCGCGGCTATGGTGCGGACGACCGCATCGTCTATGGCAGCGGCGGCGTCATTCCGACTGGCGGCATTGCGGCGCGGGCAGAGACGCTGTTTGAGCGCGACGACATCGCCTATGTCCACGTCCGCTCGGCGCGCAACAATTGTTATCAGTGCCGCATCGAGCGTTTCTGACAAAAAGATGCCCGCCGGTGGTCTGGCGGGCAGTTGGGAACCGTGTGACGGCTCGATCAGTCAAGTTGGCATCCCTGTCTGCGCATGTTTTTCGAATGGCTGATGTGAAGCACTTCACATAAGCGCCGCGATCGTCGCCGGCGTGGTGGCGCGCCGATTGCCGGTGAGCTGTCGCACTCCCGTCGCGTCCATTAAAAGACGAGTGTCGATGGATTTGCCGACCGCGGATGAACCGGCGGGGATCTCGACAACCGAGGAAGCGGGGCTTTGGCTCCGCTTTTTGTTGTCCGCCGGCCTGTTCAATGCCGATGTCAGGTTTTGCGCAAAGAAAAAGCCCGCCGGAATTGACCGACGGGCTTCGACCGTTGCCGGAGCGGCTTTAGTTGAATTTATACTTCGCGCCGAGGCGAACGGTCTGGAAGGAAGGCTCGTCGGTCAGGAAGCCGCCCGAACCGAAATCCTCTTTCTCATACTGCGAATAGCGGTATTCGAGACCAAGCGTCATGTTGCTGGAGACGGCCGTTTCCAGGCCGCCGCCGACCGAGAAGCCGCTTGAGCCCCAGTCGGTGATGTCGCCGCCAGGCGAAGCATGCAGGTCGAAATGCTGCCAGCTGTAGCCACCGAGGACATAGGCCAGCGTCGATTCGTTGACCTTGGCGCCGATGCGGGCCAGGGCATCGAAGCCATAGTCGGCATCGCCTTTGATCGACCCACCCGGAATGTCCAACTTCGAGCGTATGCCGGAATAGCGGGCGTCGACCAGAACGCCGGCGACCCAGCCGCCGAAATCATGGTCGTAACCGATGCTCGCCTCGCCGAACACGCCTTCGCCGCCGATGCCATCCAATTCGAGGGCGCTGGCGAGCGTCAGGTCATGCACCACGGTGCCGGCGCCAAGCGCGCCGCCGACATAGAAGCCGGTCCAGTTGTAGGTCGGAGCAGCAAACGAGGCACCGCCGCCATTCTGGGCGCCGAAGCGGTAGTTGGCCGCGATGTGGAAGGTGTGGCTGGACGGCTCGACATCCAGAGAGGTTCCCGGGCCGCCGATAATGCCGAGGTCAGCCACCGAGTTGTCGCCATAGTTGGCGTAGCGGTACTCGGTCTTAATCGTCCAGTTGCCGCGCAGCACGGTTTCCATGCCAACGCCGACGACATAGCCGCCACGGTTCTCCGTGAAATCAAGACCGTCGGCAAAGCCCGAACCCTCGAGCTTGAAATGGTTCCAAGTGTAGCCGCCGAGCACATAGCCGAGCGTATCGGGGTTCAGGAGATAGCCGGCGCGCAAGCCGACGTCGAAGCCATAAGCGTTCGTCAGGTCGATATCAGCGCCCGGAAGGCTGATCGACGGACCGATATTCCCGATGTTGGCGTCGATGAAGCCGCCGAGCAGGAAGCGTTCAGAGACCATGTAGTCGTAGCCGGCGGTGATTTCGCCAAACACGCCGTTGCCGCCGATGCCATTGAAGTCGAGAAACGGGTCGACGCTGATGCGGTGCACGGTGGCGCCGAAGCCGCCGCCGATGCCGACATAGGCGCCGCTCCAGTTGAAACCGGCAGGTTCTTCCACTGGCTGCACAACATCGGCGGCATGCGCTACCGATATCAAAGCCATTGCCGAAACGGCCCCGAGAAGAACGGATTTAGCAGAGATGAACATTTTAGCCCCTTAGCATAAGAACAAACCCGTCCGTGTTCTAACAGGACGCTCGCCAATATTGGAATGACAAAAATGCCACATCGGCAGGCAAAAGCACCGCCAAGCCGGGCCGTTTCGCCGTGATGTTGCCTTAGAGCCCGCAATTTGTGAGCACGCGGCCAATAAAAAACCCGCCGGCGCAACCGGCGGGTGAGGGAGGCAGAACTGCTTGAGTCGATTAAGGCGTCTGGTCAGGCAGCCAGAACCACTTTCGGTTCGACCAGCTCATAGCCGAGTGCTTCGGCGACGGCGCGATTGGTGATCTTGCCCCTGTGGACATTGAGGCCGTTGCGCAAATGGTGGTCGTCGACCAGCGCCTTCAGGCCCTTGTCGGCCAGCTGCAGGCCATAATGCAGCGTCGCGTTGTTGAGCGCGTGCGCCGAGGTCACCGGCACGGCTCCCGGCATGTTGGCGACGCAGTAGTGGATCACGCCGTCGACCTCATAGGTCGGCTCGGCATGGGTAGTGGCGTGCGAGGTCTCGAAACAGCCGCCCTGGTCGATGGCGACGTCGACCAGCACCGAGCCCTTCTTCATGCCCGACAGCATTTCGCGAGTCACCAGCTTGGGTGCAGCAGCACCCGGGATGAGCACGGCGCCGACGACGATGTCGGCCGAGAAGCATTCTTCCTCAAGCGCCTCGACTGTGGAGTAGCGGGTGTGGACGCGGCCTGTAAAGAGGTCGTCCAGCTGGCGCAGGCGCGGGATCGAGCGGTCGATGATGGTGACGTCGGCGCCGAGGCCGACCGCCATGCGGGCGGCATGCAGGCCGACGACGCCGCCGCCGAGCACCGTGACCTTGCCGGGCAGTACGCCGGGCACGCCGCCGAGCAGCACGCCGCGGCCACCATTGGCCTTCTGCAGCGCGGTCGCGCCGGCCTGGATCGACAGGCGGCCGGCAACTTCCGACATCGGCGCCAAGAGCGGCAGGCCGCCGCGGTCGTCGGTTACGGTCTCATAGGCGATTGCGGTGACGCCGGACGCGAGCAGGCCCTTGGTCTGCTCCGGATCCGGGGCCAGGTGAAGATAGGTGTAGAGGATCTGGCCGTCGCGCAGCTGCGCCCATTCGTTGGGCTGCGGCTCCTTGACCTTGACGATCATGTCGGACTTGGCGAACACGTCGGCGGCGCTCTTGGCAATAGTGGCGCCGGCGGCGCGATACGCATTGTCATCGGCGCCGATACCGGCGCCGGCGCCGCTTTCGACCAGCACTTCATGGCCATGCGCGACATATTCGCGGACGGAGCCCGGCGTCAAGCCGACGCGGTATTCGTGGTTCTTGATTTCCTTGGGGCAGCCGACGCGCATAGTCTTCTCCTGATCCGGCCCTTCGGGCTCGTTCCCTGTATCAACCGAGTGAACCACGAATTGTTGCGCAGGTGTTTGCGAATGCGCTTGCGCGGGGTTACGCGTTTCGATAATCGTTGCGCGAAATCAAGGAAATTTCGCAGGAATCACGAGAAATGCCGCTCGACAGGATCGATATCGCCATTCTCGAGGCTCTGCAGAAGGATGGGCGCATACCCAATGCGGCGCTCGCCGAAAGGGTCGGCCTGTCGCAGTCGGCCTGTTCGCGCCGGCTCGACAATCTGGAGAAATCCGGCACCATCCGCGGCTATCACGCCCGGCTTTCGAATGCCGCGCTCGGCCACCAGATGACGGCGATCGTGCACATATCGCTGTCGGGGCAATTCGAAAAGACGCTGTCGGATTTCGAGGCGGCGATCAAGCGCTGCCCCAATGTGCTGTCGTGCCACCTGATGTCGGGCGAATATGACTATATCCTGCGCATCGCCGCCAAGGACCTGGTCGACTATGAGCGCATCCACAAGGAATGGCTGTCGGCGATGCCGCACGTGACCAAGATCAATTCGTCGTTTGCCCTGCGCGAGATCGTCGATCGCACGGCGATGGGCATGAAGCCGGAACTGGCCTAGCCCTGAGCAGTCTCGGTCACCAGCCTATCCATCGGGATGTCGTGCGGCTGCGGGTAGATGGTGGGGATGCGCTGCAGTTCGTAGCCGACGCCGATGACCAATGGCTTGAACGGCATGGCAGCCAGCGTGCGGTCGAAGAAGCCACCGCCATAGCCCAGGCGGTAGTTTTGCGGGTCGATGCCGACGATCGGCGAGATGACGATGTCGGGCAGCACCGGGTCGCCTTCGGCGGGGATAGGGATGTTCCAGACGCCTTTTTCCAGCCGGTCGCCGGGTACATAAGCGCGGAAGATCAGCGGCTGGCCCTTCTCGATGACGACTGGCAGTGCCGTGCGGCCGCCGCGCTGGTTGATCGACGCCATCCACGGCCGCAGGTCCGGCTCGCCGCGAAACGGCCAATAGAGGCTGACCATGCGGCCGGCAATGTCGCCGATTGCCGCGTCGAGCCCTTCGGCGATAGCCCGCGACATCGCCACCCGCGCATCGGCGGAAACCGCCAACCGTGCCGCGATCAGACGCTCGCGCTCGGCCTTGCGCCAACGGCGCACATCGGTCCAGTCGGTCAATGGCGCGCGAAATTCCGGATCGAGTTCGTGCATGAAGCAAGGCGGAGAAGAATATTGCGCCCGCCCTTTGCGATCTTTGTCATCGTCGTTGGCCATGCTTCACTCCCGTGGTTCCAGCCCCTGCAAAGCTATACCCGTCCAGGCTTGCCGACATAGGCATTCGCGACATCCGGCGACGAGTCCTGGGCAGCCTTACGCGCGGCAGTCTAGCGCGCCGCGACATTGTTGCGGTGCACAAAAATCACTAGATAAAGAGAGACAAACAGGGGTGAATGCGATGAGTGAAACCAGCCATCATGTCGTTGTCGTCGGCGCAGGGTTCGGCGGTCTCGAACTCACCCGGGCGCTGGCCGGCGCACCCGTGCGCATCACCATGATCGACAAGCGCAACCATCACCTTTTCCAGCCGCTGCTCTACCAGGTGGCGACCACCTCGCTGGCGACCTCGGAAGTTGCCTGGCCGATCCGTCATCTGCTGCGCAAGCGCGAGGACGTGACGACCCTGCTCGGCAACGTCACCGGCGTCGACCGTCCAGGCAAACGCGTGCTGCTTGAGGACGGCAGTTCTGTTCCCTACGACACGCTGGTGCTCGCCACCGGCGCGCGTCATGCTTATTTCGGCCACGACGAATGGGAGCCTTTCGCGCCTGGGCTGAAGACGCTTGAAGACGCAACCACCATTCGCCGGCGCATCCTGCTCGCCTTCGAGCAGGCCGAGCGCGAGACCGATCCGGCCAAGCGCCAGGCACTGCTGACACTGGTCATCGTCGGCGGCGGCCCGACCGGCGTGGAGCTTGCCGGCACCATTGTCGAACTCGCGCACGAAACGCTGCGCGGCGAATTCCGCAACATCGACACGCGTGAGGCGCGTGTGGTGCTGGTCGAGGCCGGAGACAGGATCCTCGCCAATTTCGCGCCAAAGCTGTCCGACTATGCGCGCAAGGCGCTGGAGCGGCGGGGCGTCACGGTCGAGCTTGGCCGCGCCGTCACGCGCCTCGATGCCGAAGGCGTCGTCTTTGGCGATACGCATCTGCCGGCGCGAACCATCCTGTGGGCCGCCGGCGTAGCGGCTTCGCCCGCTGGAGAGTGGCTGGGAGCGCCGGTGGACCGGGCGGGCAGGGTAATGGTCGAGCCCGATCTGACCGTGCCGAACAGTCCTGAAATCTTCGTCATCGGCGACACCGCGCATGTCTTGCGGCCGGACGGCAAGCCGGTGCCAGGCGTGGCGCCTTCCGCCAAGCAGGAGGGCAAGCACGTCGCCGCGACGATCAGGGCGCGGCTGGCCGGCGATGGCGCGCCGCGCCCTTTCCGCTACAAACATGCCGGCGACCTGGCGACGATCGGCAAGTGGGCAGCCGCGATCGATTTCGGCCGGATCAAGCTCACGGGATGGCTTGCCTGGTGGCTGTGGGGCGTGGCGCATATCTACTTCCTGATCGGCTTCCGCAACCGGCTGTCGGTGTCGCTTAGCTGGCTATGGATCTATTTCACCGGCCAGCGGAGCGCGCGACTGATCACCCAGGGCGATGATAACAAGGGCTGAGGTTCTCAACCGCGGCCAAGGATATTCATCCAGCCGTCACCTTTTGCTGATCGACTGACTTCCCGATGGACATGGCCGGTTTTCGGCGCGAAGCTTCCGCCCGGGGCTGGGATCTTGTCACGTCGCTGGGAAGGAAAACCAATGTCACATTTGCTCAACCCCGTCTCCCGCCGTAGTTTTCTTGCCGGTGCGGCCGCCAGCGGGGCGCTGATCATGCTGCATCCGTTTTCCGCCCGCGCGCAGGCCAACCAGGCGCATCTGAGGATCATGGAGACCACCGACATCCATGTGAATGTGCTGCCTTACGACTACTACGCCGATAAAGCCAACGACACGATGGGCCTGTCGCGGACGGCCTCACTGATCGCGGCGGTGCGCAAGGAAGCCACCAATGCGATGCTGATCGACAATGGCGATCTTTTGCAGGGCAATCCGATGGGCGATTACATCGCCTATGAGAAGGGCCTCAAGGAAGGCGATCTGCATCCGATCATGAAGGGCATGAACCTGCTGGGCTATGAATGCTCGACGCTCGGCAATCACGAGTTCAATTACGGCCTGTCGTTCCTCGACAAGGTGCTGGCCGGAGCCAATTTCCCCTTCGTCTGCGCCAATCTGATCCGCGGCACCGAGCTTGCCGCCAACCCGCGCGACGACAAGCTCTACCTCAAGCCCTATGTCATCCTCGACAAGAAGATCAAGGACGGGTCGGGCGTCGAGCAGCCGATCAAGATCGGCATCATCGGCTTCGTGCCGCCGCAGATCATGGTCTGGGACCTGAAGAACCTGGAAGGCAATGTCAGGACGCGCGACATCGTCGAGGCGGCCAGGGCATGGGTGCCGCAGATCAAGGAGGAGGGCGCCGACATCGTCATCGCGCTCTCGCATTCCGGCATCGATATCAAGCAGGGCGACGGCATGGAGAACGCCTCCTTCTTCGTCGCCGGCGTCGAAGGCATCGATGCGGTGTTCACCGGCCATCAGCATTTGGTCTTCCCCGGCAAGAAGGATTTTCAGGCGCTCGATGGCGTCGACACCGAGAAAGGCACGCTGCAGGGCAAGCCCGCCGTGATGGGCGGTTTCTGGGGCTCGCATATGGGACTGATCGATCTGCTTCTGGAACGGGACGGATCGAAATGGCGCGTAGCCTCGGCCACATCTGAGGCAAGGCCGATCTACGAGCGCGTCGACAAGGCAAACAAGCCGACGGTGGCGGACGACCAGCGCGTCGTCGATGCGCTGAAGGCGGACCATGAGGCGACACTTGCCTATGTCCGCCGACCGGTCGGCAAGACCTCGGCGCCGCTCTATTCCTATTTCGCGCTGGTCGCCGACGATCCGTCGGTGCAGATCGTCAACCAGGCGCAGAGCTGGTACCTCAAGGACATATTAAAAAGCACGCAGTGGAAGGACGTGCCGCTGCTGTCGGCGGCGGCGCCCTTCAAGGCCGGCGGGCGCAACGGCGCCGACTACTATACCGACGTGCCGGTGGGCGACATCGCCATCAAGAACGTCGCCGACCTCTATCTCTATCCGAACACGGTTCGTGCCGTCGAAATCACCGGCGCGCAAGTGAAGGAATGGCTGGAAATGTCGGCCGGCATTTTCAGGAAGATCGAGCCGGGCAAAGCCGACCAGGCGCTCATCGACACCGAATTCCCGTCCTACAATTTCGATGTGATCGATGGCGTCAGCTACGGAATAGACCTGTCGCAGCTGCCGAAATACGATGCCAAGGGTGGCGTCGCCAATGCCGGCTCGAACCGCATCGTCGGCCTCAGCTTCGACGGCAAGCCGATTGATCCGGCAGCGAAATTCGTCGTCGCCACCAACAATTACCGCGCCGGCGGTGGCGGCAATTTCCCCGACATCAATGCCTCGAAGATCATCTACGAGGCGCCGGACACCAACCGCGACGTGATCGTGCGCTACGTCGTCAGCGAAGGCACGATCAACCCCTCGGCCGACGACAATTGGTCGTTCACGCCGCTGCCCGGCACCAGCGTCGTGTTCGAGACCGGCCCCAAAGCGAAGGATTTCATATCTGGGGTGAAATCGCTCAAGATCGAGCCGGCCGGCGAGGGCGAATCCGGGTTTGCGAAGTATCGCATCCTGCTTTGAGGCAACGTGCAGCTAACAGGGAAAACGAGCGGGCATACGCCCGCTCAATCACGCTTCGGATCAGGCTTTGTAGACCACTTGGCGCACGTCGATGTAGCTGGCTCTAAAGCCGGCTTCGCAATAGTGGAGATAAAATTCCCAAAGCTTCTTGAAGCGGTCGTCGAAGCCGAGCGGGACGATCTTTTCCCACGACGCCCAGAAGCGGTTGCGCCATTCGGCAAGCGTGCGGGCATAGTCGTCCGGAAAGACGCGCTCGCGCAGATGGGCAAGGCCATGGTCGCTGCCCAGCGTCTTCAGGATCGACGGCGTCGGCAGCATGCCGCCTGGGAAGACATAGCGCTGGATGAAATCCGGCCTCGCCCGATAGGTGTCGTAGGCGGCCTCGTTGATGGTGATGATCTGCAGGCCGGCGGTGCCGCCGGGCCTCAAGCACGCCTTCATCTTGCCGAAAAATACCGGCCAATATTTTTCGCCGACCGCCTCGAACATCTCGATCGAGGCGATGCGGTCGTAAGTGCCCGTTTCGTCTCGGTAATCCTGCAGCTTGATGTCGACCTTGTCAGACAGTCCCGCCTTCTGGATGCGCGCCTTGGCGAAATCGTGCTGTTCGCGGCTGATGGTCAGGCCGGTGACGCGGCAGCCGATCTCGCGCGCGGCAAATTCGGCAAAACCGCCCCAGCCGCAGCCGATCTCGAGCACATGGTCCTTCTTGCCGATGCCGGTATCCTTGGCCAGCGCGCGGTATTTGGCGGCCTGAGCGCTTTCCAGGTCGTTGGCGCCGGTCGCATAGAGCGCCGACGAATAGGTCATGCTGGGATCGAGCCATTGCTTGTAGAAGGCGTTGCCGAGATCGTAATGCGCCGAGATGTTGCGCTTCGAGCCGGTGCGGGTGTTTTCGTTGAACCAGTGGCGGATGCGCTGGACCGTGTTGATGAGCCAGTTGGCGCCGCCGGCAATGCGTTCCCCAACGGCCGAGTTGACGACGAACAGTTCGAGGAAGCTGGTTACATCAGGGCTTTCCCAGTCGCCGTCCATGTAGGATTCGGCAACGCCGATGGTGCCGCCGGAAAAGGCACGGCCGGGCAGGCGCCAGTTCTTCAACACCAGCTCGGCATCCGGCCCGGGTCCGTTGCCGCCGACAAGCACCGCCCGGCCATCCGGCATCCTCACCTTCAGCGAACCGCGCGGCAATTTCATCGCCGCCGACAGCACCATGCGCGCCTTGGCCGGCAGGCCCTTGACGATCTCGGCGAAATTGAGTTCGTCCAGCCTGATGGCGTCGCCGATGCCTTTGTATTCCCTGACAGCCATCTCACACCCCCCTGGACTTCCGCGGGGGCGGCGCAAGATCTGCCGGCCTCCACATCCTCCACTTTCATTCGCCAGGCGCGAACGCCGTAGCCTGCTTAAATTTTCGCCACAATCTTCCACCGCATCGACCGGAACTTCAAGAGGCAAGCCGTGCCCGGCACTGGCCCAGGTGGCGTGCCTGGGGCCAGAATCGGTGAGGGCGAGCAACCGCCGGTGAAATCGCTATGGTTAGGAACAGCCACATACGTTAGTTTCAGCCATGCGTTACGTCATCGTCATCACCGCCATCGCCTTTTTCCTGATCTGGGATGGCCTCTATAATCAGGGCCGCTATCTCGACACGACGGTCAGGGAAATGTCGCGCGTCGTGCGCTACGTCACCGGCAAAGCCTAGCTTTTGCGCCTCTGCAAAGTCGCCTGCCGGCATTGCCGGGCGCGACATCGTGGCGGTTGACGCGACGGTCCCGCTCACACAAAACATGCCGCAAATCGAACGTGGAGGCAGGTGTGATCCGGCATATCGTTTTCTTCAGCGCGCGGCGCAAGGACGATGTCGAGGCCGTGCGCACGGGCTTGCTCGCGCTGGGCAAGATCCCGCATTCAAGCCTCTTCGAGGTGACGCTCAACACCAAGGTCGATCCGCTGTCGGATGCGATCGACGTGGTCGTCTATGCCGAGTTCGAGGATGATGCCGCGCTTGCCGCCTACAAGGCGCACCCGCTCTATGCCGAGACGACCAGTCGGGTGAAACCATTGCGCGAATTGCGCTATTCGGCCGATGTCGTGGCGATGGCCTGATCGGGCTGGCAAGAGGCCTTGAACCGATTTCCGGAATGATGCACACCGCGCCGGCATGACCAGCACGATCCATCCGCTTGACCATCTTGTGTTGCCGACGGCGAGCCTCGCCGTGGCGCGGGCGCGGCTGACATCGCTTGGCTTCATCGTCGCACCAACCGGCATCCACCCTTTCGGCACCGAAAATTGCTGCGTCTTCTTCGCCGACGGCACCTACCTCGAACCGCTGGCGGTCGGGAATGAACAGGCTGCAGACGAGGCATTTGCCGGTGGCAATGTCTTTGTCGCGCGCGACCGGCTCTATCGCGCCAGGCTGGGCGATGAGGGCTTTTCCGCCGTGGTGCTGGCCACCGACGATGCCGATGCGGACCATGCGCGCTTTATCAAAGCCGGCCTGTCGGCGGGAGACGTACTGAGCTTTTCCCGCGCCTTCACCGACACGGCCGGAAAGAGCGACATGGCCTCGTTCAAACTGGCTTTCGCCGCCGGCGCCGAGACGATGGACGCCTTTCTGTTCGCTTGCGAGCGGATCAACGCCCCTCAAATCGACCGTACGGCACTGCAGGCTCATGCCAATGGCGTGACCGGCATTGCCGAAATCGTTGCGGTCAGCGGCGTGCCATCCGAAAAGCGCCACCTGATCGAGACAGCGACGGGTTCGAGGCAGAGGAGCAGCACGGCGTTCGACCTGGCGAACGCGCGTTTGAGCGTTCTCAAGCCCGCGGCTTTCGCTGAGCGCTTCGGCATGTCGGCTGGCGCGCCGACGGACCTTCGCTTCGCCGCGATCGTCTTTTCGGCCCGCAGTGTCGGCGCTGTCGCGAGGCTGCTTGCAGACAACGCCGTCGGGCACGATATAGCGGGCAACGAAATCGTCGTGCAGCCGGCATCCGGACAGGGCGCGGCTTTCATCTTCCGGGAGACCCCATGAGCAAGCCGCAAGGGCCTAATTCGATGGCGCCGAATTCGTCGGTAACCGTCGGCAACGTCGTCTTCGACAACAGCGGGCCCTTGGCGTTGATCGCCGGCCCGTGCCAGTTCGAATCGCGCCAGCACGCTTTCGACATGGCCGGCGCGCTGAAGGAACTGACCGGCAAGCTCGGCATCGGCCTCGTCTACAAGACCAGCTACGACAAGGCCAACCGCACCTCGCTGTCGGCAACGCGCGGCGCCGGCATGGACGCGGCGCTTCCGGTGTTCGACGAGTTGCGCAAGGCGTTTTCGCTTCCCATTCTGACCGATGTCCACACCGAGGAGCAGTGCGCGATCGTAGCGCACCATGTCGATGTGCTGCAGATTCCGGCCTTCCTGTCGCGCCAGACCGACATGCTGGTCGCCGCGGCCAAGACCGGCAAGGTGATCAACGTCAAGAAGGGGCAGTTCCTGGCGCCCTGGGACATGAAGAACGTGGTGGCCAAGATCACCGGCTCCGGCAACCCCAATGTGCTGACCACCGAGCGCGGCGCTTCCTTCGGCTACAACACACTGGTGTCGGACATGCGGGCTTTGCCCGTGATGGCCGAGATCGGCGCGCCGGTGATTTTCGACGCCACCCATTCGGTGCAGCAGCCGGGCGGGCAGGGCGGTTCCTCCGGTGGCGAGCGCCGCTTTGTCGAGACGCTGGCGCGGGCTGCCGTTGCCGTCGGCGTCGCCGGCGTGTTCATAGAGACCCACCAGGATCCCGACAATTCGACCTCCTCCGACGGGCCCAACATGCTGCCGCTGAAGGACATGCCGGCGCTGCTCGAAAGACTGATGGCATTCGACCGCATCGCCAAGAATGCTGCTGACCTGAACCGAGGCTGATGGATTCGGCGATGGCGCGCGCGCTGCCCTGCTTGTGGAAGGCATAAGCCGGCTGTAGGCTCGCTGCTGCAAATGAGCGTCTTGGCAGGAGGAAGCCATGTCCGTCGCCCGCGTCACCGAAATCACGTCGTCGTCGAAAAAGAGCTTTCAGGACGCCATCGAGAAGGGGATTGAGCGCGCCTCAAAGACCCTGAAGAACGTGGAAGGCGCCTGGATCCAGGACCAGAAGATCGTCGTCGAGGACGGCAGGATCGCGGCCTATCGCGTCAACATGAAGGTGACGTTCATCCTCGCGGAGTAACCGCCCGCCGCTCGAAAAAACGGGAACTTTCGCCCGCGCCCCTCATTGTCAAAGTATCGATCAACGACATGAGGAGCAGCAGCCATGACCACCCAGACAGGCCACACCGAAGCCATCGCCGCTTCGCGCGTCATCGGCACGTCGGTCTACAACACCGAAGGCACGAGCATCGGCAGCATCGAGGACATCATGCTCGACAAGACGTCGAACGGCATCATGTTCGCGGTTATCGGGTTCGGTGGATTTCTCGGCATTGGCGAGAAGTATCACGCCATTCCGTGGGCGAGCCTCGACTATGACGAGGACAAGGGCGGCTATGTCGTGCCGTTCTCGAAGGAGCAGCTGAAGGCAGCACCCGCCTATTCGATCAATGAACTGGCCGGCGCCGATGGCGAGGCCGCGCGTGATGCTTCCTATGATTACTACAAGGTCACGCCGTATTGGCATTGATCAGCTGCGCTGACGCCTGACGTGAAAAGGCCCCCGAATTCCGAAACGGGGGCCTTTTCAGTGCAACCCGACAGTTTCTAAATTATTCTGCCGCATGAAACGTGGACAGCTGCGTCGCCGCCCTTGGCGGCTGCTGCGTATCGCAGGACGTCAGGAACGCCGCCGCGATCAGGAACAAACTCACGATACCGCTCAACTCGGACATGGCGAAACTCCTCCTGTTTCGCCCCGCGCATCACCATCCTAGTCGACACAGAGATTGTTATCTCTGAATTATGATGACGTGGTGTTGTCGAACGTGATCCGAGGCATGCTCAGCCGAGGAGTCCGGCATTCTTCACCGCCTTGAAAACCTTTTCGTGCCAGGCGATCCGATCCGCTTCGCCATTGGCCTGCGTGGCGGAATTGGCGTTGCCGACGTTGATCGCGCGCGAGATCTTTTTGATCAGGCCGGCATCGGCAAAGGCATTGCAGCCTGACCCTTTCCATTCGGCGCAAGCTGCGAGCAGCGAAGTCTGCGGATCCTCGATCAGTTCAGGATGATTGGCGAGGTCAACCTTGGCGAGCTTGCCCTTGGCCGTGTACGCGTCGCGCCCGGTGGTCTGGAACGTGCCGCCGCCGCGGAAATTGAAGCCGTCCAACGTTCCTTTCACATTGCCCATGCGGCCGCCATAGGCCCAGTCGCCCAGGGCTTGCGGCTTGCGCAGCAGGTTGTCCCCGATCCACTGATCGGTCTTGCCCGCGGCTCGCGACCTCCATGCGTTCCGGATTGCCGCCACGGTCGTGTAGGTCAGGGATTCGCGAATGAGGGTGAAGCCACCGGTTTCCATCGCCGCTTGAGCGAAGAAATGCATCAGCCGATCATAGTTGTTGCACACCCCATGATCGCCAAGTGTCTTGAGGCCTTTTTCGGAGGTAAAGGCGCCGATGTAACCGTCATAGATTGTTCGCTTGGAACCGCTTGCCGGTCTGGGCGAGAATTTCTGGAAGACCGCTGCTGGCAAACCCTTGCTCGGATCGCCCGCAACGGCTTCGAGCACGCTCTCGACACTCTCGGTCGACAGCACCGGTTCGCCTTCGACGACCACCGAAGCATTGGGAATTCGCTTGCCGTTGCTTTTCGGGAAGCCACCGCCGGCAAAGGTTTTCAGATCGTCGATGAGGGCGATTACGCGTGTCCGGCTCTCCGTGAAATCCATGTCGGAAAGAGGACCGCTCACCTTCTTCGTCGGGTTGATGCATCCGACGCTGGACAGGAAATTGACGCCCGGATGGATCAGGATTTCGGTGCGCTTGTTGGTCTTCAGCAGTTCGAGTCCAGGTTTGGGTGGCGTCTTGCCGCCAGTGTAGCCGATGGTCACATATTTGCCTCCGGCCTGCGTCGCCAGTGGATAGGTGCCGGGCTCGATGCGCCTGCCATTGTCTTCTTTGGAATTGTCGCCTGGGCCGCGAGATTCACACACGAACCCCGATAGACCCGTTACTGCCGTGCCGTTGTGAAAGACTTTATAGGTACCAACTGTCCTGCGTCTGGTGCCCCTCGTATGCTCGACTTGGCGACTAATAAGAAGTTCCCAGCCAGTACCTGAAATCGCTGCCATTGCCGCCTCCCCAAAGAGTTCAAGTTTGTTGATTTCACTGTGGTCGCCAAATAGTTCGCGTTGTAGATGTGACCCTAACATCTTCGAATTCTCTGCATTGTGAAGTTTGTCACGTTGGCGGTAGCCTCTTTTGAAGCATCGGGTGGAGTTTGTGTGCCGCCTGGTTTCGTGACAAAGGCATTGCCGCAGGGGCGGGGCACCCACCCCATGCCGCGCCAGACATATGACGTCAGGGCGGGCTGTTTGCGTTCAGATGGCGTCGCCCATGCCCCACGGCCTGAGCGCATGGGGCGACTGTCACCATTATTTCATGCCATTCCTGATTGCCTTTTGCGGCACTTTGGCTAAGAGGGGCGCGACGCTTTCAATCGATCAATCGGGGACATCGCAATGACCGCCATCATCGACATTGTCGGGCGTGAAATCCTGGACAGCCGTGGAAATCCGACCGTCGAGGTCGACGTCGTCCTCGAAGACGGCTCGATGGGCCGCGCCGCGGTGCCGTCGGGCGCGTCGACCGGCGCGCATGAGGCCGTCGAACTGCGCGACGGTGGCGCCCGCTATCTCGGCAAGGGCGTGCTCAAGGCGGTCGAGGCCGTCAATGGCGAGCTGTTCGAGGCGATCGGCGGCTTGGAAGCCGAAAACCAGATCCACATCGACCAGACCATGATCGAGCTCGACGGCACGCCCAACAAGAGCCGGCTCGGCGCCAACGCCATCCTCGGCGTCTCGCTGGCGGTCGCCAAGGCCGCGGCGGAAGCCGCCGGCCTGCCGCTCTACCGCTATGTCGGCGGCACCAAGGCGCATTTGCTGCCGGTGCCCATGATGAACATCATCAATGGCGGCGCGCATGCCGACAATCCGATCGATTTCCAGGAATTCATGATCCTGCCGGTCGGCGCGCCGACGCTGCGCGAAGGCGTGCGCTGGGGCTCGGAAATCTTCCACACGCTGCGCAAGAAGCTCAAGGATGCCGGCCACAACACCAATGTCGGCGACGAAGGCGGCTTCGCGCCCAATCTGAAGAGTGCGCCGGTGGCGCTCGATTTCATCATGGAATCAATCGAGAAGGCCGGCTTCAAGCCGGGCGAGGAGATCGCGCTTGGTCTCGACTGTGCGGCGACCGAATTCTTCAAGGACGGCAATTACGTCTATGAGGGCGAGAAGAGGACCCGCGATCCCAAGGCGCAGGCCAAGTACCTGGCCAAGCTTGCCGCCGACTATCCGATCATCTCGATCGAGGACGGCCTGGCCGAGGACGACTGGGAGGGCTGGAAGTACCTGACCGACCTGATCGGCAACAAGACGCAGCTGGTTGGCGACGACCTCTTCGTCACCAACACGGCGCGGCTGCGCGACGGCATCCGCATGGGTGTCGCCAATTCGATCCTGGTCAAGGTCAACCAGATCGGCTCGCTCACCGAAACGCTCGACGCTGTCGAGACCGCGCACAAGGCAGGCTACACAGCCGTCATGTCGCACCGTTCGGGCGAAACCGAGGATTCGACCATCGCCGACCTCGCCGTCGCCACCAATTGCGGGCAGATCAAGACCGGTTCGCTGTCGCGCTCGGATCGCATGGCCAAGTACAACCAGCTGATCCGCATCGAGGAAGAGCTCGGCAAGCAGGCGCGCTACGCCGGCAAGTCGGTGGTCAAAGCTTAAATTCTGCCGAACTGGCGAAAACGACGATGGGCGGGATTTTCCCGCCCTTTTTCGTTGCGGCCGCTGGCTAATGCACCTGTCCGTAACCGTCCATTAAGCACAATCGAGCGACAAATGGCGGTCAAAGGATTGCGACCATGTGGACACGCCAGCACAAGCAGAGAAACACCGGCCGGCTGATCATCCCGTCGTTTTGCGTGGCGTTCCTGGCCTATTTCGGCTTCCATGCCTATCATGGCGAGTTCGGCATCAATTCCAAATATCAGCTCGAAGCGCAGACCATCGAATTGCAGGCCAAGTACGATGCCATCAAGGCGCGCCGGATCGATCTGGAGCGGCGCGTCCAGCTGATGCATGAGGGCACGCTTGAAAAGGATATGCTCGACGAGCAGGCACGCCGGGCGCTCAATCTGTCCCAGCCCGATGAAATCACCATCATGCTGCCGGCCAATTCGAAATAACCGAATTTCGGTTAATCGCTGTTATCTCTAACGATTCTGGGCGTTTAGGCGCATGCCAGCCATGCGTTTTTCTGCATGGCGAAACGCGGTCTCGCATGTTAGCTTCCTTCCAATCGGTGGGGAGGAGCTGATCCTCCCCGGAGCAGACATGGTCTGCTTTAGTGTCCGCGAAGAGACGCCAACAGGGAGTGATGCATGGCCACCGCCGCCAAAAAAGCGCCTGCCAAATCCGTTAAATCGACATCCGCCAAATCAACCGGGCTTTCCGCCCCCAAGCCGGCCGACTTCACCAAGGACGAGGAGCTTGCCGCCTACCGGCACATGCTGCTTATCCGCCGCTTCGAGGAAAAGGCCGGCCAGCTCTACGGCATGGGCTTTATCGGCGGCTTCTGCCACCTCTATATCGGCCAGGAAGCGGTCGTCACCGGCATGAAGATGTCGCTGATCAACGGCGACCAGATGATCACCGCCTATCGCGACCATGGCCACATGCTGGCGATGGAACTGTCACCGCGGGGCGTCATGGCAGAGCTGACCGGACGCCGTGGCGGCCTGTCGAGGGGCAAGGGCGGCTCCATGCACATGTTCTCCAAGGAGAAGCATTTTTACGGCGGCCACGGCATTGTCGGCGCGCAGGTCTCGCTCGGCACCGGTCTCGCCTTCGCCAACCGCTACCGCGACAACAACAATGTGTCGCTGACCTATTTCGGCGATGGCGCTGCCAATCAGGGTCAGGTCTATGAAAGCTTCAACATGGCCTCGCTGTGGAAGCTGCCGGTGATCTACATCATCGAGAACAACCGCTACGCCATGGGCACTTCGGTGTCGCGCTCGTCGGCCGAAACCAATTTTTCGCATCGCGGCGCCTCGTTCAAGATTCCCGGCATTCAGGTCGACGGCATGGATGTGCGTGCGGTCAAATCCGCCGGCGATCAGGCGACCGAATGGTGCCGTGCCGGCAACGGTCCGATCATCCTCGAGATGCAGACCTATCGCTATCGCGGTCACTCGATGTCGGATCCCGCGAAATACCGCTCCAAGGAAGAAGTGCAGAAGATGCGCTCGGATCATGATCCGATCGAGCAGGTCAAGGCGCGGCTGACGGCCAAGAAGTGGGCGACCGAGGACGAGCTCAAGAACATCGACAAGGAAGTCCGCGACATCGTCGCCGACGCCGCCGAATTTGCCCAGCACGACGCAGAGCCGGATCCGTCCGAGCTCTGGACCGACATCGTATTGTAACGGGAGGGCAAGGACATGCCGATCGAAATTCTCATGCCCGCTCTCTCGCCGACCATGGAAGAGGGCAATCTTTCCAAGTGGTTGAAGAACGAGGGCGACAAGGTCGTCGCCGGTGATGTCATCGCCGAGATCGAAACCGACAAGGCGACGATGGAAGTCGAGGCCGTCGATGAAGGCACGATCGGCAAGATCGTGGTTCCCGCCGGCACCGAAGGCGTCAAGGTCAATGCGGTGATCGCCGTGTTGCTGCAGGACGGCGAAAGTGCAGGCGATGTCGAAAAGAGCGGCCAGCCTGCCTCAACCCAGGATGCCGTTTCCGCTGGCGGTCAGCGGACCGATGCAGCCGAGGAAGGCTCAAAGGCGGCTCCCCAGGATTCCGGCGAGGCTCCGAAGGCAGTTCCCGCCGCTCCGGCAGCCAAACCTGCCGCCGATCCGGATATTCCCGCCGGCACCGAGATGATCTCGACTACGGTGCGCGAGGCCTTGCGCGATGCCATGGCCGAGGAAATGCGCCGCGACGGCGATGTCTTCGTCATGGGCGAGGAGGTCGCGGAATACCAGGGCGCCTACAAGATCACGCAAGGGCTGCTGCAGGAATTCGGGCCGCGCCGCGTCGTCGACACGCCGATCACCGAGCACGGCTTTGCCGGCGTCGGCGTCGGTGCGGCGATGGCCGGCCTGAAGCCGATCGTCGAGTTCATGACCTTCAACTTCGCCATGCAGGCGATCGACCAGATCATCAACTCCGCGGCCAAGACGCTCTATATGTCGGGCGGCCAGATGGGCGCACCGATCGTGTTCCGCGGACCGAACGGTGCGGCCGCCCGCGTCGGCGCCCAGCATTCGCAGTGCTATGCCGCCTGGTACAGCCATATTCCCGGGCTAAAGGTGGTGATGCCGTACACGGCTGCCGACGCCAAGGGCCTGCTCAAGGCGGCGATCCGCGATCCGAACCCGGTCATCTTCCTTGAAAACGAAATCCTCTACGGCCAGTCCTTCGACGTGCCGAAGCTCGATGATTTCGTGCTGCCAATCGGCAAGGCGCGCATTCACAAGCAGGGCAAGGACGTCACCATCGTCTCGTTCGGCATCGGCATGACCTACGCCATCAAGGCGGAGGCCGAACTGCGCGGCATGGGCATCGATGCCGAGATCATCGATCTCAGGACCATCCGCCCGCTCGACCTCGACACCGTCATTGCCTCCGTAAAAAAGACCAACCGCCTGATCGTGGTGGAAGAAGGTTTCCCGCAAAGCTCGGTCGGCGACCACATCGCCAATCAGGTGTCGCAGCGCGCCTTCGACTTTCTCGACGCGCCGGTCATCACCATCGCCGGCAAGGACGTGCCGATGCCCTATGCGGCGAACCTCGAAAAGCTGGCCTTGCCCAATGTCGGCGAGGTCATCGAGGCGGTCAAAGCCGTCACGTATCGCTGACGGTCTTTCTTGCGGGGGAGGCAGAAATGGCGACGATGGCAGATGTGAGGAGAATAGCTTGGTCTCTATTTTGGCGGAGCTTCCTGTATAGTATCGCTTGTGGATTTGTTGCTGGCGCGATTGTTGGGTTCGTCATTGGGTTCATTGGCGGTTTTTTTGGACTTCGCCATGAGGCAATTCAAGTACTGAGCTCTGTTGGGGGAGCATGCCTTGGGCTTGTAGCATCATTCCTTTGTTTGAATTTCTTCTTGGCCCGATCGATTGGCAAGGAATTCAAAGGCAAACGTCTAGAACTTGCCGTGGTTAGCCCGGCTGGCTTGCAGGGAGAGTAACTATGCCAATCAACATCACCATGCCGGCACTCTCGCCCACGATGGAAGAGGGCAATCTTTCCAAGTGGCTGGTCAAGGAGGGCGACAGGGTTTCGCCGGGCGACGTGATTGCCGAGATCGAGACCGACAAGGCGACGATGGAAGTCGAAGCGGTCGATGAGGGCACCGTCGCCAAGCTGGTCGTTCCGGCCGGCACTGAAGGCGTCAAGGTCAATGCTCTGATCGCCATTCTGGCTGGCGAAGGCGAGGATGCAGGGGCGGCGGCAAAGGGCGGCGGCGATGCCGCGCCCGCGAAAGCCGATGCCAAACAGGATAAGGCGTCAATCTCCCCACCCGTGGGGGAAATGTCGACGAAGTCGACAGAGGGGGGCGCTGCCCCGCCGACCTCTCAGTCTGTCGCGCCCCCCTCTGGCCTGCCGGCCATCTCCCCCACAAAGGGGGAGATCAGCCAATCGTCAGGCGAGCGCACCCTCGCCTCGCCGCTAGCTCGCCGCATCGCCAAGGACGCCGGCGTCGATGTGTCCGCCGTGAGTGGCACCGGCCCGCATGGCCGTGTCGTCAAGGCCGATGTCGAGGCGGCGATTGCCGGCGGTGGCGCCAAGGCTGCACCGGCCGCGAAAGCCGCACCTGCCGGCGCTCCGGCACCTGCGGCTCCGGCTGCGGCACCCAAGGCGATGTCGGACGAACAGGTGCTGAAGCTGTTTGCCGAAGGATCCTACGAGCTCGTCCCGCACGACAATATGCGCAAGACCATTGCGCGCCGCCTGGTCGAGGCCAAGACAACCATCCCGCATTTCTACCTGACGCTCGACTGCGAGCTCGATGCGCTGCTGGCGCTGCGCACACAGATCAATGCGGCGGCTCCGATGAAGAAGACCGACAAGGGCGAAGTGCCCGTCTACAAGCTGTCGGTCAACGACATGGTGATCAAGGCGATGGCGATGGCGCTGATGGCGGTGCCGGATGCCAATGCATCGTGGACCGAAAGCGCCATGGCCAAGCACAAGCACGCCGATGTCGGCGTTGCCGTGTCGATCCCCGGCGGCCTGATCACACCGATCATCCGCCACGCCGACGAAAAGACGCTGTCCACTATCTCCAACGAGATGAAGGATCTGGCGAGCCGTGCGCGCAGCCGCAAGCTGAAGCCTGAGGAATATCAAGGCGGCACGACGGCGGTTTCCAATCTCGGCATGTTCGGCATCAAGGACTTTGCCGCCGTCATCAACCCGCCGCATGCGACGATCCTGGCCGTGGGTGCGGGCGAGCAGCGGCCGGTGGTCAAGAATGGCGAGATCAAAATCGCCAACGTCATGTCGGTGACGCTGTCGACCGATCACCGCGCCGTCGACGGAGCGCTCGGCGCCGAACTTCTGGTCGCCTTCAAGCGCATGATCGAAAATCCGATGGGCATGCTGGTCTAGGAAGGAAAAAGGCTGTGCGGAAATTCGTCACCAGCCTTTTCGCCCTGATCCTTTCCGGCCTGGCCGGCGGGCTGGTGGCGCTGTGGCTGGCAATCGTCACCAATGCGAATTCCGAATACATCCTGGTCTTCATGGTTTCGGCGCTGGTCACCATCGTTGCGACGGTGGCGTTTTTCATCGCGCAGTTCGTGCCAAACCCGCAAAGGGCGATAAACCTGACGGGGCTTGTTGGGATTGCGTTGTTCGTGCTGGCCGGGATCGGGCTGATTGCCTGGACCTTCTCTCAGCCGCCGGGCAAGGCCCAGTGGTCGGGCGATCTCCCCGTTGTCGCCGGTCTGATTTTGCCAAGCATCGCCACGGTTATCGTGCAGTGGCTGCTCGTGGGATGGCGCGTACGGCGCGGGCTTAGGGCGGAGGCGGGTGCGGGTGCATGAAGACGATCCTCTGCTACGGCGATTCCCTGACCTGGGGCTATGACGCGGCGAGCCTCGGGCGCCATGCGCTGGAAGATCGCTGGCCGAGCGTGCTCAAGGCGGCGTTGGGCGACGATGATATCGAAGTCATTGCCGAAGGTCTGAACGGCCGCACCACGGCTTTCGACGATCACCTGGCTGGTGCCGACCGCAATGGCGCCAAGGTGCTGCCGACGATCCTGACCAGCCATGCGCCGCTCGACCTGATCATCGTCATGCTCGGCGCCAACGACATGAAGCCCTGGATCCACGGCAATCCGGTCGCGGCCAAGCAGGGGGTGCAGCGGCTGATCGACATCGTGCGCGGCCACGATTATCCGTTCGACTGGGCCGCGCCGCAAATCCTGATCGTCGCGCCACCAGCGGTCAGCCGCACCGACAATGCCGAATTCAAGGAAATGTTTGCCGGCGGCGACGAGGCCTCGAAGCGGCTGGCGCCGCAATATTCCGCGCTCGCCGACGAGGCCGGCTGCGGCTTTTTCGATGCCGGCACGGTGGCCGAGACCACACCGATCGACGGCGTCCATCTCGATGCCGAAAACACGCGCAATATAGGTGACGCATTGGCGCCATTGGTGCGTGTGATGCTGGAACTCTAGAGAAAATCAGGGAGAAACCCCGTGGCTGAATCCTACGACGTCATAATCATCGGCTCAGGCCCCGGCGGCTATGTCACGGCGGTGCGCTCCGCCCAGCTCGGCTTCAAGACGGCGATCGTCGAGCGCGAGCATCTCGGCGGCATCTGCCTCAACTGGGGCTGCATCCCGACCAAGGCGCTGCTGCGCTCGGCCGAGATCATGCACTATTCCGATCATCTGAAGGACTACGGCCTGAAGCTCGAAGGCGGCAAGGTCAGCGCCGACACGGCCGCTGTCGTCGACCGCTCGCGCAAAGTGTCGTTGAGGCTCAATGGCGGCGTCGCCTTCCTGATGAAGAAGAACAAGGTCGACGTTATCTGGGGCGAGGCCAAGCTCTCCAAGCCGGGTGAAATCGTCGTCTCCAAGACGGCGAAGAAGCCGATGGAGCCGCAGCCACCGGTGCCCAAGGGCGTCAAGGGCGAGGGCACCTATACCGCCAAGCACATCATTCTCGCCACCGGCGCCCGGCCGCGCGCGCTGCCCGGCATCGAGCCGGACGGCAAGCTGATCTGGACCTATTTCGAGGCGATGGTGCCGAAGGAGATGCCGAAGTCGCTGCTGGTCATGGGTTCGGGCGCCATCGGCATCGAGTTCGCCTCCTTCTACCGCACCATGGGCGCCGAGGTGACGGTGGTCGAGCTTTTGCCGGCGGTGATGCCGGTCGAGGATGCCGAGGTCTCGAAATTCGCGCAGAAGCAGTTCGAGAAGCAGGGCATGAAAATCATCCTCGAGGCCAAGGTGACCAAGGTCGAGAAGGGTGCCAACTCGATCACCGCCCATGTCGAGATGAAGGACGGCAAGGTCGAGAAGATCACCGCCGACCGCATGATCTCGGCCGTCGGCGTGCAGGGCAACATCGATAATCTCGGCCTCGAGACGCTCGGCGTGAAGACCGATCGCGGCTGCCTCGTCATTGACGGCTATGGCAAGACCAACGTTCCCGGCATCTACGCTATCGGCGATGTCGCCGGACCGCCGATGCTCGCCCACAAGGCCGAGCATGAAGGCGTGGTCTGCATCGAGAAGATCGCCAATTTCCCCGGCGTGCATGCGACAGACAAGCTGAAGATCCCGGGCTGCACCTATTGCAACCCGCAGGTCGCCTCGGTCGGGCTCACCGAAGCCAAGGCCAAGGCCGAAGGCAAGGACATCCGCGTCGGCCGTTTCCAGTTCGGCGCCAACGGCAAGGCGATCGCGCTTGGCGAGGACCAGGGCTTCATCAAGACCATCTTCGACAAGAAGACCGGCCAGCTGCTCGGCGCGCATATGGTCGGCGCCGAGGTGACGGAGCTGATCCAGGGCTTTGTCGTGGCGATGAACCTGGAGACCACCGAGGAAGAGCTGATGCACACCATCTTCCCGCATCCGACGCTGTCGGAGATGATGAAGGAAAGCGTGCTCGATGCCTATGGCCGTGCGCTCAACGCGTGATAAATTGGTGCCGCGAGACTCAGACGCATGCGCCGGAGGAACCTTACGGCAAGACAGTTCGTTTCCGGATGCATTTTCACCTGACACTGGAGGAGTTGGCATATGGACGTGAATGGCGTGGGCTGGATTGCGGCCATCATCATCGGCGGTTTGGCCGGGTGGCTGGCCGAGATGGTCATGAAGAGCAATACCGGCGTCTTGATGAACATCATTATGGGCATTGTCGGCGCGGTGGTGCTGAACGCAATTCTCAGGGCGCTCAACATCGAACCCTTCGGTGTCGGCTGGCTCGCCTACCTGATCACCGGCTTCATCGGCGCCTGCCTGCTGATCTTTGCCGGGCGGCTCATACGCCGCTAGACTACCGCTATGCGAAAAAGGCTGTGGCGGCATGCGCCGCCGCGGCCTTTTTCTTTGCACCGAAAAGTCCTAGATGACGTCAGAAGGGCGAATGCCGACGGGCAGACGCCAACAAGTCAGGTTTGAGATGGTCACTGTTCTCGACACGATCGCCAACGCGCCGCGCCTGCGGCACCCCGAGAAGGCACACAAGCCTGATCAGGACGTGCTGCGCAAACCCGACTGGATCCGCGTCAAGGCGCCGATGTCGAAGGGCTATGCCGAAACCCGCGAGATCGTGAAGTCGCACAAGCTGGTCACCGTGTGCGAAGAGGCCGGCTGCCCCAATATCGGCGAGTGCTGGGAAAAGAAGCACGCCACCTTCATGATCATGGGCGAGATCTGCACGCGCGCTTGCGCCTTCTGCAATGTCGCCACCGGCATTCCCACCGCGCTCGATGCCGATGAGCCGGCGCGTGTCGCGCATGCCGTCAAGCAGATGGGGCTGACCCATGTCGTCATCACCTCGGTCGACCGCGATGATCTCGCCGATGGCGGCGCGCAGCATTTCGCCGAGGTTATCCGGGCGATCCGAGCAGCGACGCCCTTGACCACGATCGAAATCCTGACGCCCGATTTCCTGCGCAAGGAGGGCGCGCTGGAGATCGTCGTGGCGGCCAAGCCCGATGTCTTCAACCACAATCTCGAAACCGTGCCGTCGAACTACCTGACGGTGCGGCCGGGTGCTCGCTATTTCCACTCGATCCGGCTGTTGCAGCGGGTCAAGGAGCTCGACCCGTCGATCTTCACGAAGTCCGGCATCATGGTCGGCCTCGGCGAAGAGCGGAACGAGATCCTGCAACTGATGGATGACCTGCGCTCGGCCAATGTCGACTTCATGACCATTGGCCAGTATCTGCAGCCGTCGAAGAAACACCACCCGGTGATCCGCTTCGTCACGCCGGAGGAGTTCAACTCCTTCGCGACGATCGGCAAGACCAAGGGTTTCCTGCTGGTGGCGTCGAGCCCGCTGACGCGCTCCTCGCATCATGCCGGTGACGATTTCGCCAGGCTGCGGGCGGCGCGTGAGGCGCAGCTTAAAAAAGCCAGTTAAAATCCTGCTTCAATGCCGAAATTCGAAGCCACACGCCGCGTTGCCCACACGCCGGAGCAGATGTTTGCTCTGGTCGCCGATATCGAGACCTATCCGCAATTTCTGCCGCTTTGCGAGGCGCTGACGGTGCGCTCTCGCAAGGAGCGTGATGGCCGCACCATTCTCCTCGCCGATATGAGCATCGGCTACAAGGCGATCCGCGAGACCTTTACGACGCAGGTGCTGTTGAAGCCGGACGAGAACACAATCGACGTCAAATACATCGATGGGCCGTTCAAATATCTAAGCAATATCTGGCGCTTCGAGCCGGCCGACGGCGGCGGCTGCAACGTTCGCTTCTTCATCGACTACGAGTTCAAGAGCCGTATCCTCGGCGTGTTGATGGGCACCATGTTCGATCGCGCCTTCCGCATGTTTTCCGAAGCGTTCGAAAAACGTGCGGACGTCATCTACGGAACGACGCCCATCTCATGAGTGTCGCCCAGCGCGCGCAGGCCGATCTCCAGCGCATGCTTGACCGTCTCGCGGCGGATGAAGTCACGGCCATTGTCGGCAAACATATTGAGCTCGGCAGCCACCGGCCCACCTCTTAGGGCAACTCCGAACCAGACGAGGCCGACCGGTTTTTCCGGCGAGCCGCCGCTTGGGCCGGCAATGCCGGTGACGGCAAGCGCAAGCCCGGCGCGCGAGCGGGCCAGAGCGCCCTCCGCCATCTCCAGAACCGTTTCGCGCGAGACGGCGCCATGCGCCTCGAGTGTGGCGGGCGAGACGCCGAGCATCTCCATCTTTGCTTCATCGGAATAGGTGATGAGGCCGCGATCGACGACAGCGGACGAGCCGGCAATGTCGGTCAGTGCCGAGATGATCATGCCGCCGGTGCAGCTCTCGGCCGTCGCCAGCATGATGCCGCGTTGCTGGCAGACCTGGAGCAGGGCGTTGGCAAGATCGCTGTTGTTCATGCGGGAACCTCCCCGGGGAAGACGACACTGGCGGTGGCGATGGCGGCGATGCCTTCCTCGCGGCCGACAAAGCCGAGTTTCTCGTTCGTCGTCGCCTTGATCGAGATGCGATCGCTGGAAATGCCCAGCATCGCCGACAGCGCATTGGTCATGGCCCCGCGATGCGGGCCGACGCGCGGCGCCTCGCAGATCAGCGTGATGTCGGCATTGGCGATGCGGCCGCCGCGTTCGCGCACCAACCTGGCCGCATGCTCGACGAAGATCTTTGACGCCGCGCCCTTCCATTGCGGATCGGAAGGCGGGAAATGCGTGCCGATGTCGCCGGCGCCGCAAGTGGCGAGCAGCGCATCGGTCAGCGCGTGCAGGCCGACATCGGCATCCGAATGGCCGGAAAGCTTCTTGCGGTGCGGAATGGCGACGCCGCACAGGGTGACATGGTCGCCGGCCTCGAAGGCGTGCACGTCATAGCCATTGCCGGTGCGAATGTCTGGAAAACGCTCGCCAGTAAGCCGTTGATCTGCCATCGCAATATCCCTTGCCCAGGTCAATTTGACATTGTCCGGCGACCCCTCGACGATTTTTACCGGAATATGCGCCCATTCGGCGATCGCGGCATCGTCGGTGAAATCCGCCTTGCCGAGATGATGGGCCTTTTCATGCGCGGCGAGCAACGGCCAGAACGGAAAGCCTTGCGGCGTCTGGGCGGCATGAAGGCCGGCCCTTGGCACCGTCTCTTCGATCATGCCGGTCGTCGACTCGCGCTTCAGCGTATCGGCGACGGGCAAAGCGGGCAGCGCGCCCTGGCGCTCGCCAATGGCGGCGATGATACGGTCGATCAGGGCCGTGTCGACAAACGGCCGCACCGCGTCATGGACAAGGACACGGCCGGGCGTACGTTCCCTCAGCGCCAGCAGGCCGAGCCGGACCGAGGCCTGGCGCGACTCGCCACCGACCACGGCGGTAACCCGCTCGGCATACGCGCCGGCTGCCTTGTCGAAAAGCGCGCGGTCATCGGCATGGATGGCGACGACGACGGGGCCAATTTCGGGATGCGCCAGGAAAGTCTCCAGCGTGCGCGCGATGACGGCACGGCCACCAATGCGCTGATATTGCTTCGGCCCGTCGGCCTTTCCGGCACGCGCGCCGCGACCGGCGGCAACGATGACCAAGCCGACCTTGTCGGTCGTCGCTTCGGCCGGTTTTTCGCTTGCGTCTGTCATGCCGAGAGGCTTAGTCGCGGCTTATGGCGAAGGCCAGCATTTTCCCAAATGCGCCGCAATGTGACGTCATTGCGCGTTGCACAATGCCTTTCTTATGGCTAGAGAATGTGCAGCAATCCGATATGCTTGGTTTTTGTGCATGCCTGAAGTGACAAAATTGGCTTCGCCGCTCGACGTTGGCGGCGTGACGATCCGCAACCGCGTCTTCCTCGCGCCCATGTCGGGAATAACGGACGAGCCGTTCCGGCAGCGCGCCTACGCGCATGGCGCGGGCCTAGTCGTGTCGGAAATGGTGGCGAGCGGCGAGCTTGCCAAGGGCAGGGTCGGATGCGACCTGCGCATCCGTCATTCCGGGCTGCCCGTCCATATGGTTCAGCTTGCCGGCCGCGAGGCCGAGCACATGGCCGAGGGCGCGCGCATCGCTGCCGGCGAGGGCGCCGACATCATCGACATCAATATGGGCTGCCCGGCCAAGAAGGTGACCGGCGGCTATGCCGGCTCGGCGCTGATGCGCGATCTCGACCACGCGCTGTCGCTGATCGAAGCGGTGATCGGCGCGGTCCAGGTGCCGGTCACGGTCAAGATGCGGCTCGGCTGGGACGACAATGCGCTCAATGCACCCGTTTTGGCGCGCCGCGCCGAAGAGGCCGGTGTTGAAATGGTGACCGTGCATGGGCGCACGCGCTGCCAGTTTTATCAAGGCAAGGCCGATTGGGGCGCCATCGCCCGCATCAAGGACGCCGTCTCGATCCCGGTGGTCGCCAACGGCGATGTGGGCTCGCCCGCGGAGGCCGCCGAAATCCTTGAACAGTCGGGCGCCGACGCGGTGATGATCGGTCGTGCCCATTATGGCGCGCCATGGACGGCGGGCCGCATTGCGGCGAAGGCTGCGGGCGACCCGCTCTCCGGCGTGCCGGAAAGCCCGCAAGCCATGGCCGACTACATCGTTTCCCACTACGAGGACATGCTGACGCTTTACGGCGTCGAAAGCGGCTTGCGCCAGGCGCGCAAGCATCTCGGCTGGTATCTCGACCGCCACGCTGCTGGCGTTTCCGATGAGCGGCGGAAAGCCATCCTCACCTCTTTCGAACCCGCCCGCGTCATTGCCTTGCTGCATGAGGTGTTTTCCGGCGAAGCCACGCCCTTGCGGAGCGCCGCATGAACGCCACCGTCACACCGAGCTCCGACATGGCGGATGCCGCCAGTATAGTGCTGAACACCATCCGCCGTCCCGTCATCATGGTCGATCCGGACGGGTTCATCACCTACGCCAATGCCGATGCGGAAGACTTCTTCCGCTCAAGTGCCAACATGCTTGCCCGCAACACACTCTCCAAGCTGATCCCGTTCGGCAGCCCGCTGTTGCAGCTGGTCGACCAGGTGCGCGAGCGCCGTGCGCCGGTCAACGAATACCGTGTCGACGTGTCGTCGCCGCGTCTCGGCATCGAGAAGGTCGTTGATCTCTATGTCGCGCCGGTGCCGGAATTCCCAGGCTCGATCGTGGTGATGTTCCAGGAACGCTCGATGGCCGACAAGATCGACCGCCAGATGACACACAGGGGTGCCGCGCGTTCGGTCACCGGCCTTGCCGCCATGCTGGCACATGAGATCAAGAACCCGCTGTCCGGCATACGTGGCGCCGCACAGCTGCTCGAACTCTCGGCGTCCGACGAGGATCGCGCGCTGACCCGCCTCATCACCGACGAGACCGATCGTATCGTCTCCCTGGTCGACCGCATGGAAGTGTTTTCCGACGAGCGGCCGATTGACCGCTATCCTGTCAACATCCATGTCGTTCTGGACCATGTGAAGGCAATCGCGAAGAACGGTTTTGCCAAGCGAATCAGGATATTGGAGGACTATGATCCATCATTGCCTCCGGTTTTCGCCAACCGCGACCAACTGATCCAGGTGTTCCTCAACCTGGTCAAGAATGCCGCCGAGGCGATCGGCGGCGATCCGCAGGGCGAGATCGTGCTGTCGACGGCGTTCAGGCCGGGCATCCGCGTTTCCGTTCCCGGAACCCAGGACCGCGTCTCGCTGCCGCTGGAATTCTGCGTGCGCGACAATGGGTCGGGCGTCTCGGAAGACATTCTGCCGATCCTGTTCGATCCGTTCATCACCACCAAGCCGAACGGCTCGGGGCTCGGCCTGGCGCTGGTGGCGAAAATCGTCGGCGAGCATGGCGGCATCATCGAATGCGATTCGACGCCGCGCGGCACCACCTTCCGAATCCTGATGCCGGCCTGGAAAGAAACACCCATCGACACTGCCGATGATGAAGGCGAAGGAGACCGCAAATGACGGTTCGCGGCAATATTCTCGTCGCCGACGACGATGCGGCCATCCGCACCGTGCTCAATCAGGCGCTGTCGCGCGTCGGCCATGAGGTGCGCGTGACCTCCAACGCCTCGACGCTGTGGCGCTGGGTGGCGGCGGGCGAGGGCGATCTCGTCATCACCGACGTGGTGATGCCTGATGAAAATGCCTTCGACATGCTGCCGCGCATCAAGAAGGCGCGGCCGGAGCTGCCGGTCATCGTGATGAGCGCGCAAAACACTTTCATGACGGCGATTCGTGCTTCCGAAACAGGTGCTTACGAGTATCTGCCGAAGCCGTTCGACCTGACCGAACTGCTCAACATCGTCAACCGGGCGCTGTCAGAGCCGCGCCGACCGAAGATCGATACGCGACCGGAAGAACAGCCTGACGCGATGCCGCTGGTCGGCCGGTCGGCCGCCATGCAGGACATCTACCGCATGCTGGCGCGCATGATGCAGACCGACCTGACGGTGATGATCTCGGGCGAGTCCGGCACCGGCAAGGAATTGGTGGCGCGCGCGTTGCACGAATATGGCCGTCGCCGCGGCGGTCCGTTCGTCGCCATCAACATGGCGGCGATCCCGCGCGATTTGATCGAATCGGAGCTGTTCGGCCACGAGAAGGGCGCCTTCACCGGCGCACAGAACCGCTCGACCGGCCGCTTCGAGCAGGCCGAGGGCGGCACGCTGTTCCTCGACGAGATCGGCGACATGCCGATGGAGGCGCAGACGCGGCTGCTGCGCGTGCTGCAGCAGGGCGAATACACAACGGTCGGCGGGCGCACCCCGATCAAGACCGATGTGCGCATCGTCGCCGCCACCAACAAGGATCTGCGCACGCTGATCAACCAGGGGCTTTTCCGCGAGGATCTGTTCTATCGCCTGAATGTCGTGCCGCTTCGGCTGCCGGGTTTGCGTGAGAGATCGGAAGACATTCCCGATCTGGTGCGGCATTTCTTCAAGATCGGCGCCAGCGAAGGCTTGCAGACCAAGCGCATTTCGACCGGCGGCATCGAATTGATGAAGCGCTATCCGTGGCCGGGAAACGTGCGCGAGTTGGAAAACCTGGTGCGCCGGCTTGCGGCGCTCTATTCGCAGGACGAAATATCAGCCGAGATCATTGAAGCCGAGCTGAAGACAGGCGAAAGACCGGTCGTTCCCGGCGGCGGCAATTTGATCCCGGACGATCTATCCATCGGCCAGGCGGTGGAGCACTTCCTGCAGCGCTATTTTGCCTCTTTCGGCGGTGAGTTGCCGCCGGCAGGTCTCTATCAGCGCATCTTGTCCGAGGTCGAATATCCGCTGGTCCTTGCCTCGATGACGGCAACCCGCGGCAACCAGATCAAGGCCGCCGAACTGCTGGGCCTCAACCGCAACACGTTGCGCAAGAAGATTCGCGAGCTGGGTGTCAACGTCTACAAATCGTCGAGATCATGAGCGCCTGCTGCCCGAAGTGACGCGAGGTCATCCCCTTTTCAGGGGATCGGCGGCCGAAAGATTTCCGTCACGGCCACACTTGTTGCATAATCGCCACAATGCGTTGCATACATCCAACGCAATCACTGGCTCTTAGACGGCGACATGGCTTCGCAAGCTCTGACATCAAACGAACCGCTTTTCAGCAGACCCGGCCAGAGGGATGGACGGCGGCTGCTTGCGTTGCCTGGCGTTGTGGCAATTGCCGGCGCGCTGGTTACGGCGGCAATCTCGTTTGCGATTCTTGTCGGCGCCACGCCGATCACGCCAGACGCAAACACAACGCTGACGCTGATTGCGGCCAATGCCTTATTTGTGCTGGCGCTGATTGCTCTGGTCGGCCGCGAGGTGCATCGCATCACCATGGCGCGCCGGCACGGCAAGGCGGCGTCACGGCTGCATGTGCGCATCGTGACGATGTTTGCGCTGGTCGCGGCCATCCCCGCCATCATGGTGGCCATCATTGCCTCGATCACGCTCGATATCGGCCTCGACCGCTGGTTCGAAATCCGCACCAAGGCGATCGTCAACTCGTCGCTGTCGATCGCCGACGCCTATGTGCAGGAAAACGCTCGTAATCTTCAGGGCACGACGCTGTCGATGGCCTATGATCTCGACGCCTCGCGCACGCTTTACGGCCTCGATCGAACCGGCTTTCTCGACCTGATGAACAAGGAAGCCGTGGGCAGGAGCCTGGTGCATGCGGCGCTGGTCAGGGAAGACGGCTCCTTTGTCATGAGCGCGAAGACCGATGCGGATTTCTCTATGCCGCCACCGCCGGAGGGCGCGGTCAGCGCCGCGGCCGACGGCAAACCGGTGCTGATCGAGCCGAAGACGCGCAACATCATGGGCGCCATCATCAAGCTGCGGGAGATCGAAGGCCTCTACCTCTACACCAATCGCCTGGTCGACCCCGAAGTGATCAAGGCGAGGGCGATCGTCCAGTCCAACACCGCCGAATATCGCGGCCTGGAAGACAACAGGCGGACGTCGCAGGTGGCGTTCGCGCTGCCCTATCTGTCACTGACGCTGATCATCATCCTGTCGGCCATCTGGACCGGCATAGCGGTGGCCGACCGTCTGGTGCGGCCCATCCGTCAACTCATCGGCGCGGCTGACGAGGTTGCGACCGGCAATCTCGATGTCGCCGTTCCGGTACGGCCTTCCGACGGCGATGTCGCCTCGCTTGGCGATACGTTCAACAAGATGCTGCTGGAGCTTAAATCGCAGCGCAACGAGATCCTGTCGGCCAAGGATTTGATCGACGAACGGCGTCGTTTCTCGGAAGCGGTGCTGGCCGGCGTCACCGCCGGCGTCATCGGCGTCGATCCCTACGGCATCGTCTCCATCGTCAACAAATCGGCCGAAACGATGCTGGCCATATCGGCCACGGCGGCGCTGGGGCAGAACCTGTCCGCCGTGCTACCGCATGTCGGGCGTGTCTTCGAGATCGGCCGCAAATCCGGCAAGCCGGTCTATCGCGAGCAGGTCACCTTCTATCGCACCGGCGCCGAGCGTACCTTCAACGTGCAGATCACCATCGAGGCCGGCGACGACGGCGAGGAGGAGAAATCCTACGTCGTGACTGTCGACGACATCACCGATCTGGTCCAGGCACAGCGCTCGTCGGCCTGGGCGGATGTGGCGCGGCGTATCGCACATGAAATCAAGAACCCGCTGACGCCGATCCAGCTCTCGGCCGAGCGCATCAAGCGACGCTTCGGCAAGGTCATCACCGAGGACCGCGAGATTTTCGACCAGTGCACCGACACGATCATCCGGCAGGTCGAGGATATCGGCCGCATGGTCGACGAGTTCTCGGCTTTCGCCCGCATGCCCAAGCCCGAGATGAAAGCCATCGATCTGCGTGAATTGCTGCGCGAGGCGTCGTTCCTGGTCGAAGTCAGCCGCGCCGACATTGCTTTCGAACGCGTGTTCGGCAACGAGCCGCTCAAGGGCACGTTCGATAGCCGATTGATGGCGCAGGCTTTCGGCAACGTCATCAAGAACGCGGCCGAGGCGATTGACGGGCTGGAACAAAAGGACGGTTCGCACGGCATAATCCGGATTCAAGCTGCCCGGCAGAATGGCGCGATCAGAATCGACGTCATCGACAATGGCAAAGGCTTGCCGCGCGAGAACCGCCAAAGGCTGCTCGAGCCCTACATGACGACGCGCGAGAAGGGCACCGGGCTCGGTCTCGCCATCGTCAAGAAGATCGTGGAGGACCATGGCGGGCGGCTCGAATTGCACGATGCGCCCGCGGATTTCCACGGTGGACGCGGCGCGATGATCTCGATCATCCTGCCGCCAGCTGCCGCAACCGCGCCGCCACGCGGTCAAGGCGAAACGGAACACGAACGAGAAACTGAAAAGGTCGGTAATGGCGTCTGATATTCTCATCGTCGATGACGAGGAAGACATCCGTGAACTCGTCGCGGGCATATTGAGCGACGAAGGGCATGAAACCCGCACGGCATTCGATGCCGACAGCGCGCTCGCGGCAATCGCCGACCGGGCGCCGCGGCTGATTTTCCTCGACATCTGGTTGCAGGGCTCGCGCCTCGACGGGCTGGCGCTGCTCGACGAGATCAAGACGATGCATCCGAGCCTGCCGGTGGTGATGATCTCCGGCCACGGCAATATCGAGACAGCGGTGTCGGCCATCCGCCGCGGCGCCTATGATTTCATCGAGAAGCCGTTCAAGGCCGACAGGCTGATCCTGATCGCCGAGCGGGCGCTCGAAACCTCGAAATTACGGCGCGAGGTCTCCGACCTCAAGCAGCGCAGCGGCGAAACTTTCGACTTGATCGGCATGTCGTCGGCGATGAGCCAGCTGCGCCAGACCATCGAGCGCGTTGCGCCGACCAACAGCCGCGTCATGATCATCGGTCCGTCCGGTTCGGGCAAGGAGCTCGCCGCGCGCGCCATCCACACGCTGTCGACGCGCAAGGGCGCGCCGTTCGTGACGCTGAGCGCGGCCAACATCACGCCCGAGCGCATGGAGATCGAGCTGTTCGGCACCGAATCGAACGGCACCGAGCGCAAGGTCGGCGCGCTTGAAGAGGCGCACCGCGGCATTCTCTACATCGACGAAGTGGCCGACATGCCGCGCGAGACGCAGAACAAGATTTTGCGCGTGCTGGTCGAACAGCAGTTCGAGCGGGTCGGCGGCACCAAGCGGGTCAAGGTCGACGTCCGCATCATCTCCTCGACCTCGCAGAACCTGGAGGCGATGATCGCCGACGGCCGTTTTCGCGAAGACCTCTATCATCGCCTGGCGGTGGTTCCGGTCATGGTGCCGGGCCTGGCCGAGCGGCGAGAGGACATTCCCTATCTCGTCGACAATTTCATGAAGCAGATCGCTCGCCAGGCCGGCATCAAGCCGCGCCGCATCGGCGACGATGCGCTTGCCGTGCTGCAGGCGCACAACTGGCCGGGCAATGTCCGCCAGCTGCGCAACAATGTCGAACGGCTGATGATCCTGGCGCGTGGCGACGATATCGATGCGCCGATCACCGCCGACCTGTTGCCGTCGGAGATCGGCGATGTCATGCCGCGCACGCCGAACCAGTCCGACCAGCACATCATGGCGCTGCCGCTGCGCGAGGCGCGCGAACAGTTCGAGAAGGACTATCTGATCGCCCAGATCAACCGTTTCGGCGGCAACATCTCGAAGACGGCCGAATTCATCGGCATGGAGCGCTCGGCGCTGCACCGGAAACTGAAGTCGCTGGGGGTCTGACCCCCGTTGTTGTTGGTCCAGCGGGCTGTGGCCCATTCAATTGCCGGTTACGGCAGCGGCGGAATCGCATAGAAAAACCGGGACTTTTCTGAGGGATCACCCATGCCGCGCATTACCTATGTGAACGGGCGCTATGTCGCCCATGCCGACGCTGCCGTGCATATCGAGGATCGCGGCTATCAATTCGCCGACGGCGTCTACGAGGTCTGCGAGGTGGCGCAGGGCTTTATCGTCGACATGCCGCGCCATCTTGCCCGGCTGAGCCGCTCCCTTAGCGAATTGTCGATCGACTGGCCGGTCACCAAGGGTGTGCTGCCGCTTCTTCTGCGCGAAATCGTCCGGCGCAACCACGTCGTCAACGGCCTGGTCTATGTCCAGGTTACGCGCGGTGTTGCCAGCCGCGACTTCGTTTTCCCCGCCGATACACCGTCATCGCTGGTGATTACGGCCAGAAAGGCCGACCCGGCGGCGGCCGCCAAGCGAGCCGAGGCGGGCATCAAGGTCATCACCGTGCCGGAAAACCGTTGGGACCGGGTCGACATCAAGAGCACCGGCCTGCTGCCCAACGTACTGGCCAAGCAGAAGGCCAAGGAGGCCGGCGCCCAGGAGGCCTGGTTCGTCGACACCGATGGCAACGTCAAGGAGGGCGGCTCGTCCAACGCCTGGATCGTTACAAGGGACGGCGTTCTGGTCACCCGGCCGGCGGAGCATGGCATCCTGCGCGGCATCACCCGCACGACCATGTTCGAAGTGGCGGCAAAGCTCGGGTTGACGATCGAGGAGCGCGGGTTTTCAGTCACTGAAGCCAAGGCGGCGCGAGAAGCTTTCATCAGTTCGGCAACGACAATCGCCATGCCGGTCGTGGCAATCGACGGTGCCGCGGTCGCCAATGGGCACCCCGGTTCGATAACACTTTCATTGCGGCAAGCCTTTTTTGACGTTGCGGAAAAAAGTCCAGCCTGATAACCGCACAGACGGACTGCACATCAATATATCTCGTTCTGCTTGTCGTTACTGACGGCAAGGGGGTGTTTGCAAGCTTGACATGTGCCCGCTAATTTGGCGCATTAGCCTGCAAACCGAAGGGGATCGGCGAAAGACAAGAACAATGGCGGAACGATCGCAAAACCTTCAGGACCTGTTCCTGAATTCTGTTCGCAAGAGCAAAAATCCACTCACCATCTTTCTCATCAACGGCGTCAAGCTGACCGGCGTGGTCACTTCCTTCGACAATTTTTGTGTTCTGCTGCGCCGTGACGGCCACTCCCAGCTCGTCTACAAGCATGCCATTTCCACGATCATGCCGAGCCAGCCGGTTCAGATGTTCGATGGCGAGGAAAGCCAGGGCGCCTGATTGGCACGTGAAAAAGACGCGGACCGCGGCGTCCGCGGGAAACCAGCACATAATTCCGGGACGGAAGCCACAGGTCCGACCCGGGCGGTTGTCATTGTGCCGGTGCTTACCCGGCATCAGCGCAACGATGATGAAACGAACCGTCCACGGCTGACGCGTTCGGCGGATGCGCGCCACGACGAAGCGGTCGGCCTTGCCCGCGCCATCAACCTAGATCTGATCCACACGGCGGTGGTCACCGTCAACGATCCACGCCCGGCAACCTTGCTCGGCAGCGGCAAGGTCGCGGAATTCGCCGAGATCGTCAAAGAGGGTCACGCGGAGGTGGTCATCGTCGACCATCCGTTGACGCCGGTGCAGCAGCGCAATCTCGAAAAAGAAATGAATGCCAAGGTGCTCGACCGCACCGGATTGATCCTGGAGATTTTTGGCGAGCGCGCGCGGACCAAGGAGGGCACGCTGCAGGTCGAACTTGCCCATCTCAACTACCAGAAGGGCCGCCTGGTGCGGAGCTGGACCCACCTTGAACGCCAGCGCGGCGGAGCCGGCTTCCTCGGCGGCCCCGGCGAAACCCAGATCGAGTCGGACCGGCGGCAGCTGCAGGAAAAAATCATCAAGCTCAAGCATGAGCTGGAAACGGTGCGCCGCACCCGCGACCTGCACCGCGCCAAGCGCAAGAAGGTGCCGTTCCCGGTGGTGGCGATTGTCGGCTACACCAATGCCGGAAAGTCGACGCTGTTCAACAGGCTGACCGGGGCCGACGTGCTGGCCGAAGACATGCTGTTTGCAACGCTCGACCCGACGCTGCGCCGCGTGCGCCTGCCGCACGGCACGCCGATCATCCTGTCGGACACAGTCGGCTTCATTTCGGACCTGCCGACGCATCTGGTCGCCGCCTTCCGGGCCACGCTGGAAGAGGTCGTCGAGGCCGATCTGGTCATCCATTTGCGTGATATCTCAGATCCGGATACGGCCGCCCAGGCCGAGGACGTCGAGCGCATCCTTGCCGATCTCGGTGTCGACGCTGGCGATGCGAACCGGGTCATCGAGGTGTGGAACAAGGTCGACCTGCTCGATGACGGCAACCGCGAGCGGCTTCTGGCCGATGGCGCCGATGCCAAGGCGCCGCCGATCGCCATCTCGGCCATCACCGGCGAAGGTATCGATGCGCTGAAGGCGCTGATCGAGACCAGGATGTCGGGCGAGCTCGAAGAGATGGCGGTGACGATCGAGCCGGCGCAGTTCGGTCTCGTCGACTGGCTCTACCGCAATGGTGACGTCGTTTCGCGGGTAGACAATGAGGATGGCAGCGCGACCATCTCGCTCAAGGCCACGCACACCGCCCGGCAAGAGATCGAAAGCCGATTGCACCGTAAAAACAAGGCGTAAGTCCGCCTACTTCTGGCCCTTGGCCTGCTGCCAGAGCGCTTCCATTTCATCCAGCGTGGCTTTTTCGAGCGTGCTTCCCGAGGCATCGATGGCGCGCTCGACATAGTGAAAGCGTGTGCGGAACTTTTCGTTGGTGCCGCTCAGCGCTGCTTCCGAATCGAGCTTGAGGTGACGCCCCAGATTGACGACGGCGAACAGCATGTCGCCGAACTCGTCCTTGATCTCCGCCGTTTCGCCCTTGGCCAGCGCCTCGCGCAATTCGCCGATCTCTTCCTCGATCTTGTCGAGGATGGGTGCTGCCTCGCTCCAGTCGAAACCGACACGGGCAGCCTTTTCCTGCAGCTTCAGCGCCCGCGTCAAAGCGGGCAGGGCGACGGGCACGCTGTCCAGGAACCCCTTGCCATTGTCTTCGGGGTCGAGGCCGCGGGCGAGGCGGGCGCTTCGCTTTTCGGCTTTTTCCTCAGCCTTGATCTTTTCCCACATGCCCTTTGCCATGCCGGCGCTGCGCGCCTTCTCGTCGCCGAAGACATGCGGATGGCGGCGGATCATCTTGGTGGTGATGGCCTCGACCACATCACCGAAGGCAAAATCGCCGGCTTCCTCAGCCATCTGCGCGTGGTAGACGACCTGCAGCAGGAGGTCGCCGAGCTCGTCGCGCAGATCGTCGAGATCGCCGCGCGCAATGGCGTCCGCCACCTCATAGGCTTCCTCGATCGTATAGGGCGCGATGGTCGAGAAATCCTGCTCGATGTCCCAGGGACAGCCGGTCTTCGGCGCCCTGAGTGCCGCCATGATCTCGATCAGCCGGGAAATGTCGCGCGAAGGTTTCATGCGGCGAATGCTATCCCGCTGCCTGTCGTGCGGCCAACGCTGTCAGCTGGCGGCCTGACCTTGTCCACAGCTCAGCCGTATCAGCCGAGTACCGACACAACCGCCTTGGCGAGGTCATCCATGCCGTCCTCGGGCAGGCCGGCGACGTTGATGCGGCTGTCGCCGACCATGTAGACGCCATACTCGGCACGCAGCCGCTCGACTTGCGCCTCGGTCAGGCCAAGCCTGGAAAACATGCCGCGATGGCTGGCGATGAAGTCGAAGCGGTCGGAGTTGGACTGCCGGCGCAGCGCGTCGGCGAACTGGACGCGCAGCCTCAGCATGCGCAGCCGCATCTCCTCCAGCTCCGCCTCCCAGTCGGCGCGAAGGCCATCATCTTCCAGCACCATGCGCACGGCGGCGGCGCCATGGTCCGGCGGCATCGAATACATGGCGCGCGCCGCCGCCAGCATCTGGCTCATCGCCACATCGGCTTGCGCACCATCCTTCGCCAGGATCATCGCCGCGCCGACGCGGTCGCGGTAGACGGCAAAGTTCTTCGAGCAGCTCGAGGCAACGACCATTTCAGGCACCTTGCCCGCGAGAAGGCGCAAGCCGGCCGCATCGGCGTCCAGGCCTTCGCCAAAGCCCTGATAGGCAATGTCGACAAAGGGCAACAGCCCGCGCTCGACGACAAGATCGGCGACGCTGGCCCATTGCGCGATATCGAGATTGGCGCCGGTCGGGTTATGGCAGCAGCCATGCAGCAGCACGATATCGCCGGGCTCGGCTGCGCCAAGCGTTGCCAGCATCTCGTCGAAGCGCACCGCGCCGGAAGCGGCATCGAAATAGGGATAATCGCGCACCGTGAGGCCGGCCCCGCGCATCACCGGCGGGTGGTTCGGCCATGTCGGGTCCGACAGCCAGACGGTTGCGTCGGGGCGGGTCCGCTTCAACAGCTCCGCCACCAGCCGCAGCGCGCCGGAACCGCCAGGCGCTTGCGCGGCGCGGATGCGCGTCATGTCGGCAGCGGGGCCGAAGGCCAGCTTGACCATCGCCGTGTTGAAGCCGGTGTCGCCGGCGAGGCCGAGATAGGTCTTGGTGTCCTGGTCCTGCAGCAACCGCTTCTCGGCCTCGCGCAGGGCGCGCATGACCGGCGTCCTGCCGTCGCGGTCCTTGTAGACGCCGACGCCGAGATCGATCTTGCCGGGGCGCGGATCGGCGCGATAGAGGCCGATCAAGGCGATGATCTTGTCAGCCGGGGCAGGTTGCAGGGTCTCGAACATCAATACGGCTCCAATGGCGGCGGAGTAATACGCAAAGCGGCCGCGTTTCGCCAGTGCTTCCATCTGCGCCAGTCCGCTAGCGTACTGGACCGTTACGCCAAGCTTTGTCTGTACGGCAGGGGTCGGCGGCTATGGCGACGGGTTCATTCCAATCCGCCGGATAAGCACCCGTCCAATCACGGCGAGACCGATGCCGGTCAGCAGGGAGAAACCGCCGAGCATGCCGGCCAGCCCGGCAAGGAACCAGCGTCCGGCGAAGCTGTCGACGGAGGCATTTTGCGGATTGGTTGGGTCGTAAGCGACAGGGACGCTGTCGCCATCACCCCAGAACGAGCTGTGGACGGCATTGTTGAAGCGGATGACGGTGCCGTCGGCGGTCGAGAACTCGATGCGGGGATTGTATTCGGCGGCGACAATCCTGCCTGTCGCCGAAGCGGTACGAGGGCCGTACATCTCGACGATGGCCAGCACGCCGGAAGCGATCAGTCCGACAATGCCAAAGATGATGAACACCCTGCCGACGATCGGCAACGCTGCAAAACCCGTTACACGACTACCATTGGCCATCTTTTGCTCCTGGGACAGACGGATAAGGCTAGACTTCATCCATAAAGCAAACATCTGCCGCACGGGAGATGGGTAAGTGCGCAGCGGACTTCTGATTGCATGATGCCTATTGTGGCGACGCAAAAAAGTTTTGGTGGCGATGGATTAAGATCCCCGCCTGTTTCGTAAACGGGGCATGAAACGGTCGATGCCACGCTTCGATATTGTCGGACAGCTGGGTTCGCTCAGGCGCTACGCACGCTCGCTGACGCGCGACGGCACTGACGCCGAGGATCTGGTGCACGATGCGCTGGTGCGCGCCTACGAGCGGCGCGACACATTCCGCTCGGGCGGCAATCTGCGGGCATGGTTGCTGTCGATCGTCCACAACGCTTTCATCGACAAGATGCGCTCGCGCCGGTCGGAAGCAGCGCGTGTCGAGCAGGCCGGCTATCTCACCGATGCCAGCACGCCGGCGCCTCAGGAACATTCCGTGCGACTGGCGCAGGTGCGCGAGGCCTTTTTCAGTCTGCCGGAGGAGCAGCGTTCGGCGCTGCATCTGGTCGCCATCGAGGGCCTTTCCTACCAGCAGGCCGCCGACGCCAGCGGGGTGCCGCTGGGCACGCTGATGTCGCGCATCGGCAGGGCGCGCGCAGCACTGCGCGAGATGGAAAACGCTGCACCTTCGCCGGCCAAAAGCCATCTGAGGATCGTGGGAGACCCGTCATGACCGACCTGTTGCGGGACCCGGTGACCGATACCGATCTCGATTCTTATGTCGACGACCAGCTGGATGTCGCGCGCCGCATCGAGGTCGAGGCGTTCCTCTCGGTTCGTCCGGAGGCTGCGGCGCGGGTGATGTCCGACTTGAGGACGCGCGACGAACTGCGCCTGGCGCTGGCTGCTTCCACAGGCATGGCGCGGCCGGCGACGACTGAAGTCGCGCGCCGGCTGGGCAGGGGACTGGCCAGTCGCCGCGTCTTCGCCGTGCTGCAGCGGGCGGCCGCGGTCGCCGTCTTTGTCGCTGCCGGCTGGCTGGCGAACGGCCTCTTCGGGCCGCTGCTGGTGACCAAGGTCGTGGCTTCGCCGCCGCCGCCCGCCTATGTCGAAGAAGCGATCCGGGCGCACAAGACGACGCTCATGCGCGAGGCGATGCCCTCGCAGCTGGAGGCGCCCAACTACAATGGCGACGAAATCCGCGCCGCCACCGCAATCGTCATGCCATCGCTGCCCAAGGACTGGAAGGTTCGCGACGTGCAGATCTATCCGTCGCGCTTCGGGCCGAGCGTCGAAGTGGCGCTGGAGACGAAGGATATGGGGCTGGTCTCGCTGTTTGCGATCCGGCCTGGAACCTTCGACGTCGTCAAGCCTGCCATCGCGCCATCGGGCGACATCTCCTCTGCCTATTTCCAGATCGGCGAGGTCGCGTACGCGGTCGTCGCGCGCAGCGATGTCCACGACCTCGACCGCGCCGCCGAGACGCTTGCCAAGACACTTTACTGATCAGGACACTTTACTGAGACCACATAAGGAGAACCCGCAATGAATACCCCTGACCTCGGATACCGCATGGGCACTGGCGCACGCGCCGGCGCCATCTATGACGAGGGCCTGCGCAGCCACATGCTGCGTGTCTATAACTACATGGGCATCGGCCTCGTCGTCACCGGCATCGTCGCCATGGTGGTCGCTTCGACGCCGGCCCTCTACGTGCCGATCTTTTCCAGCCCGCTGAAATGGGTGGTGATGCTGGCGCCGCTCGCCTTCGTGCTGCTGTTCTCGTTCAAGATGCAGACGATGTCGGCGGCGAGCGCCCAGTTGATGTTCTGGGCCTTCTGCGCGGTGATGGGGCTGTCGCTGGCTTCGGTGTTCCTGGTCTTCACCGGCACCAGCATCGCGCGCACCTTCTTCATCACCGCCACCATGTTCGGCGCCACCAGCCTCTACGGCTACACGACCAAGCGCGACCTGACCCAGTTCTCGTCCTTCCTGATCATGGGCCTGATCGGCGTGGTGATCGCCAGCGTCGTCAACATCTTCCTTGGCTCGACCGCGCTGCAGTTCGCCATCTCGGTGATCGGCATTGCCGTCTTTGTCGGCCTGACCGCCTGGGACACGCAGACGATCAAGGAACAGTATGCGGAGAATTTCGACGCGGAATCGCAGCAGAAGCTCGCCGTCTTCGGCGCGCTGTCGCTGTACCTGAACTTCGTCAACATCTTCCAGCTGTTGCTGAATTTCACCGGCGAGCGCGAATAGTCGAACCGTAGCAGGGCAACAATTTCGATCTCGCAGTGGCCGGAGGAGAATCTCCGGCCACTGTCGTTTTGCCGTGGAGACATCGCTCCTCTATCAGCGCGATGTCGCTGCGCCCTTGAGTCCATGCGGGCTTTTGCTAACCTGCCGCTCGCACGCAGCTTTCCGCGAGAACGCATGGAACAAGTGACGCTTCACGGCGACGGCATCTCGGCAACCATTGTCGGGCAGGGGGCCGAGCTCGTCTCCTTGCGCAATGCCGAGGGTCTGGAGTTTTTGTGGCAGGCCGGGCCGGAATGGCGGCGGCATTCGCCGGTGCTGTTTCCGATCGTCGGCCGGCTGGCGGGCGACCAGCTCCGCCATCGGGGCCAGGTCTATGCCCTGACGCAGCACGGATTTGCCCGCGACAAGCCATTTGTGTGGGCTGACGCGAGCCCCCGATCCTGCACGCTGGTGTTGACCGACGATGCCGATACACGCACGCGCTATCCGTTCGCCTTTCGCCTTGCCATCACCTATACGCTCGAGCGTCGGGAACTTGGTGTGAGCTTCGAGATTGCCAACACCGGCGACGAGACGCTGCCAGCCTCCATCGGTGCACATCCGGCTTTCAATTGGCCATTGCAGCCGGGGCTCGCCAAGACCGACTACCACCTGACCTTTGCCCAGGACGAGCCGGCGCCGATCCGCCGGCTGAAGGATGGCCTGGTGGTGGCTGCACCACAGCCGACGCCCATCGAAGGCAAAACGCTGGCGCTTTCCGAACAGCTGTTCGAGGCAGACGCCGTGATCCTCCACCGGCCGGCCAGCACCAGCGTGCGCTATGCCGCCGCGAACGGTGCGGCGATCGAGATGTCGTGGCAGGGTTTTAGGGAATTGGGCATCTGGTCGAAGCGGGGCGGCGCTCCGTTCCTGTGCATTGAACCCTGGCACGGGCTTGCCAGCCCCGTCGATTTCGATGGCGAGTTCGCGGCCAAGCCGGGCGTGATGCTGATCGCGCCCGGTGAAAAGCGTGTGCTGAGCTATCAGGTACGGCTCTACCATGCGCCACTGTGACCGATGAACCAGAGATAGGCGCGATGAAACTTGGCTTCATCGGCACGGGTGCCCTTACAGCGGCCATTGTCAGCGGGCTCAAATCCGTCGCGGATAACTCCGTCTCCGTGCTGCTGTCGCCGCGCAATGAAGAGATCGCCGCAGAGCTGGCAGCCCGTTATCCGGATGTGCGTATTGCTGATGACAATCAGGCGGTTCTCGATCAATGCGAACTAGTCATGCTGGCTGTCCGGCCGCAAATTGCGCATGACGTCCTGCCGGGTTTGCGGTTTCGGCGCGAGCATCACCTCATCAGCTTGATCGCCACGCTGCCGCGCGAGGAGATTGCCCGCTTGACCGCACCCGCGCACCAGGTGACGAAAGCGCTGCCCATGCCGATGATCGCCCACCGGCTGGGGGCAACGATCATCTGCCCGCCGGATGCCACTGTCGCTGCCTTGTTCGGCAATCTGGGGAAAGTGATCGAGGTCGAGAACCCAGCCGAATTCAACGCGTTGAGCGTGGCCACCGCAACCTATGCCAGCTACTTCAGATATCTCGATACGATTAACAGCTGGCTCAAGAGGAATGGCGTGGAGGAAGGGAAGGGGCGCGATTACATCGCCTCGCTTTTCAAAGCCTTGGGATGCGCTCCTGATATGTCGCCGGATGCCGACTTCATGCATCTGGCGCAGGACTATGCGACGCGCGGCGGCATCAACGAACAGGTTCTTCGCGAACTCACGGCGCGAAACGTGTTCGAGGCGCTCACCGAGAGCCTGGACGGCGTACACTGGCGCATCGTCGGCGATACGCCTTGATGGGCGGCACCTTGAAATTCCCTGATGATCAGGAGTATGGCTCCAACGGATGTTCCGGACCGTTTCGGGAGGGTCGGCGGGTGCCTGGATGCTTGAAATTGGGCTTTGTGGCAGCGGCGCTGGCTGTGCTGATTGTCTTTCCGGTCGCTGCCGCCGACATCGACCTCGCCAGCCTCTACCGCGCGCAATCGGTGACCAGCGGCACTGGCGAGGAGAACCGGGCGTGGGGCCTGGCGCCGTGCCTTGAAGAGGTGCTGGTCAAGGTTTCCGGCGACCCGCGGCTGATCGGCGACCCGCGTGTTGCGGACATGAGCCGGCACGCGGCCGACTATGTCACTGGTGTCGGCTACCGCGACCTGCTCAACAACCGCCCGCCGCATGACGAGCAGGGCACCCACGACCGGCCGCATTACATCACCGCCGATTTCGACCCGGACAAGATCGATGCCTTGCTGGCGTCGCTCGGGCGCAAACCGTGGGCGGTGCCGCGGCCAAAAATCGTCGCACTGCTGGATGTAAGGCCGATGAAAGGCGACGGCTTCACGCTGGTGCGCGATGGCGGCGGCGAGCTTGCGGCGGATATGCGCGTTGCGCTGGCGGACGCGGCGCACCGGACCGGTTTGCCGCTGGAGTTGCCTCGGCCGTCGGACGTAGCGCTCGCCGACGTGGCCAACACGCTGGATGGGGACGCCCTGCTTGCCGGCACTTTGGTATGGCGCCAGGAAGCGCTGGGCTGGGTCGGCGACTGGCGGCTCAGCTTCAAGGATAAGGAGTATCGCTGGCAGGTACGTGGCGTCAGTTTCGACGATGCGTTCCGCAACGCCACGCGCGGAACGCTGCAGATCCTGTCGGGCAATGGAGAGCCGGAAGCCGTCACGCCCTGACTTCAAGGGAACCTTCTTGCCGGAGCGCCGTAAACAAAGTGGCGGGCAAGCTTTGAGCAAGGAGGTAGAATTGCAACATCGCCGGATCGACGTTGACGGAAACAGCATCTTCTATCGCGAAGACGGCCCGCCTGATGCTCCCGTCCTCCTGCTGCCGCACGGCTATCCGTGCTCGTCCTATCAATTCCGAAGGTTGATGCCGGCACTTGCCGATCGCTGGCATACATTCGCGCCGGACTTTCCCGGCTTTGGCTACAGCGCCACGCCCGAAATGTCGGTTTTTGGCTATGATTTCGATGCCTATGCCGGGTTTCTGACAGCTTTCGGCGATGCGCTCGGCATGTCGCGCTATGCTCTCTGGCTGCACGATTATGGCTCGCAGATCGGACTGCGCCACGCCATCGCACATCCCGAGCGCATCGCCGCACTCATTATCCAGAACGGTGACATCTACGAGGACGTTCTCGGGCCGAAATACGCCGCCATAAAGGCCTATTGGAATGAGAAGACGCCCGAAAAGCATCGGCCGTTGGAAGAGGCGGTAAGCGAGGAGGGCTTCCGGCACGAGTTTGTCGGAGAGGTGGATGACGCTGTAGCCGAGCGCGTGCCTCCCGATCTTTGGAAACTCCACTGGCCTTTGATGGACACGCCGATCCGCCGGCGGCTCGCGGTCAACCTGATGGAGAAGTTGGAGGCGAACCTCGGCTGGTTCCCCCGCTATCAGAGCTTTCTGCGCGAGCACCAACCTCCGACGCTCATCGTCTGGGGCCCCGAGGATGGTTACATGCCGGCACAATCGGCGCATGCCTACCACCGCGATTTGCCGGAAGCAGAACTTCATCTCATCGGCGGCGCCGGCCACTGGCTGCTCGAAACCCATTTCGATGAGGCGCTTCCCCTGGTGCTCGATTTTCTGGCGCGCGTCCACAGCCAGGAAGCGAAAGGGAAGGGCCGGGCGGCCGGCCGGGCGTAGACCCCTCCGTTGCGGCCACCCGATCAATCTGCAACCATGGCGTCATGATGGAGAAGTCTGCCGCGCCCTGGCCTCTGCTGCAAATCGCGATCGAGCCGAAGTCGCGGGCCGATCAGGAGAAGCTGCTTGTCACTTCGTCCAAGCTCGCGCCTGACGACCGCGACCCACCGGCCGCCATGGCCATGGCCAGATGACGTCGCCACGCCCCAATGGAAGCAGCAGCCACATATGAAAGTCGCATAAGATAGATTATGGAACTTGTGCATTAGACTGAAGCCGGAAATTGCTGCGATTTCACCGGTTTGGCATGATCGACGCGTGTTGCCTTGAGCCGATGGCCAACGCTACGCTGTGTCGATGACGACAGCAACGCGTGACATCGAAGCGGCGATCGAAGTGTTCGTGCACGGCTTCAGTACCGATAAGAGCCGTTCCTTTCCCTACGAGGCCAGCCGCGTCGGACCCTTGTGGCTGATGCGCGATGCCGAGCGCAAGAATGCACGCGACTACCGTGGCGAAGAATGGATCGTCCATGACGTCGCCGCCGAGGAAGCCGATGCCATCGTGCGGCAGCATGCGCGGCCAAGCTTTGCCGTTTCGGTCGTGATCGCGAATGACGGCCCGGACGAACCGACGCGAACTGCCTACAAGGCGCTCGGCTACCGGCTGCTGCGGACGGAAGGCTTTTTCGTCCAGTCGCTGCGCCAAATTCCAGACCCGCCAGCAATCGTCTCTATCGAACGCGTGAGGACGGCTAAACGCGCTGCACAACTGGGAAAGGTCATACGCAGGCGGACACTTCCAGACGATCAACTCGGCGACGATGCGCCGTTTCGCCAGTATGTGGCGCTCGATGGCGACGCCATCGTCGGGCGTGTGCGCAGCATAGACGCCGTCGGCGCCACATGGTGCTCGGCAATGTTTGTCGAGCCTTCGCACCGGCGTCGAGGCATCGGCCAGGCGCTGATGGCCAAAATGCTGCATGACGACAAAGCGCATGGGTCGCGGTGCTCGATGCTGTTGGCGACGCGTGCCGGAGCGCTGCTTTATCCCCGCATGGGCTATGAGCGGATTGGAACGCTGCTGATCTTCGCGCCGAAGAACCGAACGTCCTTATAAAGATCTGCTCGTATCATGCTGTCTCATAAAGGAATTTCGATCACCATGCCGTCATAGGCCGGAGTGACGTTGGCCGGCACCTCGGCCTTCACCGTGGCATAGTCGAGCGGCACATGCATATGCGTCAGCACGGCCTGTTTCGACGCCAGTTTTTCAATCCAGCCAAGCGCCTGACCGAGCGACAGATGACTGGGATGGGTATGGTACTGCAAGGCATCGATGACCAGCATTTCCAGGCCGCGCAGCCGCTCGGCGGTGGTATCCGGGAAGTCGCTTATATCGGGGCAGTAGGCCAGCCCGCCGATGCGGAAGCCGAGCGAAATGATGTCGCCATGGATCTGCGGCAGCGGCTCGAGGGTGAGGGCACCGCCCTCGCCTTCGATCGTCACCGCGCTTGCGTGATCGATGATGTGCGGCCTGACGATCGGCGGATAGGAACTGCCAAGCGGCGTCTCGAAGCAATAGCCGAACGCTTCGCGCAGCCTGAGCATGGTCGGCTGGTCGGCATGGACATCGATCAAATGGCGCTGCTCCAGCACGTAGCCGCGCAGATCGTCGATGCCGTGGATGTGGTCGGCGTGCGGATGCGTATAGACGACGGCGTCGATGCGCCGGACGGCCGCCATCAGCATCTGCTCACGGAAATCAGGCCCGGTGTCGATGACGACCGTGGTTCTGGCGCCGTTGGCTGCTATCCGCTCGACGAGCGCGGCTGAGCGTGTACGCCGGTTTTTCGGATTGGCCGGGTCGCAATTGCCCCAATCGCCGGTGATGCGCGGCGTGCCAGGTGACGAGCCGCAGCCGAGGATGGTGAGGCGCAGCCGGTCGCTCATGCGTCAGAGCCCGGCGGGCCGCGGCATCTTGCCGAACAGCCGGAAGAAGTTCGCCGTCGTCAGCGTCGCGATCTCGGCTTCGCCAACGCCGACCGTCTCCGCCAGCACCTTGGCTGTATGCGCGACATAGGCCGGCTCGTTGCGTTTGCCGCGGAACGGCACCGGCGCCAGATACGGCGCGTCGGTCTCGACCAGCAGCCGGTCATGCGGCACATCGGCTGCGATGGCGCGTAAATCGGCGGAGTTCTTGAAGGTCAGTATGCCCGAGAAGGACACATAGCCGCCAAGCGCCACGCCGACCTCTGCCAGCCGTCGCCCCGACGAAAAACAATGCAGGATGAAGGGGAAGGCGCCCTTCCCTGTTTCGTCTTCGAGGATGGCAGCCATATCGTCGTCGGCATCGCGCGAATGGATCACCAGCGGCAGCCCGGACTCGCGCGCGGCCAATATGTGAGTGCGAAAGCCCTGCGCCTGCGCGTGGCGTGGCGCCTTGTCGTAGAAATAATCCAGCCCGGCCTCACCGATCGCCACCACCTTCGGGTGCGCGGACAGGCGCACAAGGTCCTCAGCCGTCACATCCAGCTCTTCGCCGGCATTGTGAGGATGGGTGCCGACCGAGCAATAGATTTCGTCGAAACTCTCGGCAATCTCAAGCACTTGCGCAAACCGCTTCACGCGTGTCGAGATGGTCACCATGCGACCTATACCGGCAGCCTTTGCGCGGGCGACGATGGCCGCCCGCTCCTCGGCGAAATCCGGAAAGTCGAGATGACAATGGCTGTCGACGAGCATCAGGCGCTCGCCTCAGGCTTTTCGACGTAACGCGGAAACACGCCCTCCGGCGCGGGCAGCGCCGTGCCGGGCACCAGCGCATAGTCGGCATGGACATGCGCGAAGTCACGCTTGTCCGCCGGCACCGCCAGCAGGTCCAGCAGCTTGCCGGCCGACCCCGGAATGTAGGGCTGGCACAGCAATGCCACGCGCCGCACCAGTTCGGCGGTCGTCCACAGCACCGTTTCCATACGCGCCGGATCGGTCTTCTTCAGCGCCCAGGGCGCCTGCGAGGCGAAGTAGCGATCCGCTTCCGCCACAACGCCGAAGATCGCCGCCAACGCGAGATGGATGCCCTGTTCCGACATCGCCTGGCGCGCGGTACCCAGCGCTTCCACCGCCTGGTCGAGGATCGCGCTGTCGGCTTCGGTCAGCTCGCCGCGATGCGGCACCACGCCGCCGCAGTTCTTGGCGATCATCGACAGCGAGCGCTGAGCCAGATTGCCGAGACCGTTGGCGAGATCGGCATTTGTGCGGTTGACGATCGCGTCATGGCTGTAGCTGCCGTCCTGGCCGAATGGCACCTCACGCAAGAAGAAATAGCGCACCTGGTCGAGGCCGTAATGCTCGACCATGGTGAAGGGGTCTACGACATTGCCGACCGACTTCGACATTTTCTCGCCGCGGTTGAATAGGAAGCCATGCGCGAAGACGCGGTTCGGCAGTTCGATGCCGGCCGACATCAGGAAAGCCGGCCAGTAGACAGCATGGAAGCGGACGATGTCCTTGCCGATAATGTGCGTGGCCGGCCAGTAGCGCCATTGCTCGGCCTTGGTGTCGGGATAGCCGGCAGCGGTGATGTAGTTGGTCAGGGCATCGACCCAGACATACATCACATGCTTGTCGTCGCCCGGCACCGGCACGCCCCAATTGAAGGTCGTGCGCGAGACCGAGATGTCCTTGAGGCCGGACCTGACGAAGCTCATCACCTCATTTCGGCGCTCGGCCGGACCGACGAAATCGGGCTGGCTTTCGTACAGCGCAAGCAATTTGTCCTGATAGGCGGAAAGCCTGAAGAAGTAGCTTTCCTCCTCATTCCATTCGACCGGCGAGCCAAGCGGCTCGCGGCGCACGCCGTCGTCGCCGAGCGTGGTTTCGCTCTCTTCGAAATAGGCTTCCTGGCGGACCGAATACCAGCCACTGTAGCGGTCGAGATAGATGTCGCCATTGGCCGCCATCGCCTTCCAGATCGCCTGGCACGACTCGTAGTGGCGTGGTTCCGTCGTGCGGATGTAATCATCATTCGAGCCGCCCAGGACCTCTGTCATCGAACGGAAGATCGCCGAGTTGCGGTCGGCAAGCGCGAGTGGCGTTATGCCTTCCTTCTCGGCCGTCTGCTGCATCTTGAGGCCGTGTTCGTCAGTGCCGGTGAGGAAGAGCACGTCCTTGCCGTCCAGGCGCTGGAAGCGGGCCAGCGCGTCGGTCGCGATGACCGTATAGGCGTGGCCGATATGCGGCTTGCCGTTCGGATAGAAAATTGGTGTCGTGATGTAGAATGTGTCGCGTGACATGAATTAACCGTCATGAATGGCCGAATGAATGTGAGCGGTGGATATCGCATCGAGACGGCGATTGCCATCCCGCCCCAATGCCGAAACCGGTCACATTCGCATTGCGGAATTCAGGCGGTCGATCATGGTCAAGGCGTGCTGCTTCTTGTCAAGATTGTAGGTATCGGTCTCAGATATGGCGTTCAGCGCTTCGTGCCAAGTGTCGGACAGCGTTTTCGCCCGCGCGAGATCCCCAGCCAGCGCGGCTTCACTGGCGCCGGTGGAGAGCAGATCGAGCGCGCGGCGGTTGAAGATGTCGAACTGGATCGCCTGGTCGCGGCCGGCGACGGCCTCGGCAAGGCGATAGGCGCCGGCGATGTCGCTCTTGCCCGACGTGACCAGGGCGTCGAGGGTGCCGGCAATCTCCAGCCCGCCATATTGGGTCAGAAGGATCGCATTGCGGGCGCTGCCCCCTGCCCGTTCCGCTAGTGCCGCGCGCGCAGCAGGATCGGAAGGTGGCGGCGGCTCGACGGTCTCCAGAACACTCATCAGGCTGCCGGCATCGAGCGGCGTCAGCCGCACCATCTGGCAGCGCGAACGGATGGTCGGCAAAAGGCTGCCCGGCGCATGCACGATGAGGATGAACAGCGTGCGGCTCGGCGGCTCCTCGAGGTTCTTCAGCAAGGCATTGGCGGCGTTGGTGTTCATGTCGTCGGCCGGATCGACGATCACCACCCGGTAGCTGCCGTCATGCGAGGTCAGCGACAGGAAGCGGTTGACCTTGCGGATCTCGTCGACGGTGACGACGGTCTTGAAACTCTTGGTCTTGTCGTTCAGCGGCCGGGTCAGGTGCAGCACGCCGGGATGCGCCCCGGTGGCGATCTGGCGAAACAGCGGTGAGGCCGGATCGGGAACGGCAAACGTGTCCGGCGCCTGGTCGAAGGCCGGATGCTTCAACAGATGGTGCGCCAGGTGAAAGGCAAGCGTCGCCTTGCCGATGCCGACCGGCCCGGCAAAGATCAACGCATGCGGCAGTTTTCCCGAGCGATAGGCGGCAGCGAGCATCGCGGCCGCCTGCTCATGGCCGACCAGGCGCAGCGTCTCGGACGGCTCCGGTACACCGTCCAGCGTGTCGTGCTGCTCGGGAGCGATGCGTTCGAAGATCATGCGGGCGCCGCCTGTCGGTTGCGCGCGGGCGCCCTCGCCTCAAGTGCGGCGAACACCACCGCGGTGATGACATCCTCCACCGCAGCGGGAGGCGCCGACGCGTCGATCACGATGCAGCGGTCCGGCTCGGCGGCTGCGATCGCCAGGAAGGCGTCACGGCGGCGCTGGTGGATGTCCAGCGTCTCCTTTTCGAAGCGGTCCGGACCGTCCTCGGCGCCACGCCGCGCGGCGGCGCGCCGCAAGCCCTCGGCGGGGTCAATGTCAAGGATCAGCGTCATGTCCGGCATCATGCCGTTGATGGCGACCTCCTCCAGAGCTTCCATGAAAGCCGGATCGAGGCCGCCGGTGACGCCCTGATAGACGCGCGACGAATCCAGGAAACGGTCGCAAAGCACGATGGAGCCGCGCTCCACCGCCGGCCGGATGACCTGCTCGACATGGTCGGAGCGTGCGGCGGCAAACAGCAGCGCCTCCATCTTCGGCCCGAAAGGCTCGGCGGCGCCGGACAGGAGCACGTGCCTGACCGCCTCGGCGCCGGGTGACCCCCCGGGTTCGCGGGTGAGGAGGACATCGTATTTCTTGGCGCGCATCTTCTGGGCCAGCCGCTCGATCTGCGTCGACTTGCCGGCGCCCTCGCCGCCTTCGAAGGTGATGAAAAATCCGCTTGCCAATCGAAAGGCCTTTGTCCTGCTTTGCGCTGGTGTCTTAGTCCGCGCCCGAGAAAAGGTCCACGCCGCAGGAACTCAACGCAGCCAGCCTACGGCCAGTTCCCTGGCGGCATCAAACGCTCGTTGCGGCAGTGTGCCGACGCCAACCGATTCGGCGGCGAAAAGCGGGGTTTCCTGGCTCAGCGTGTCGCCGATCCAGACGCGCAGCGCGCCGACGGGCTGTCCCTCCTCCACCGGCGCCGATACCGGCCCCTGATAGACGATCCTGGCGGTCAGCTTGTCGCGGTTGGCGATCGGCAGCAGGACGTCGATGGGCGCCTTTGCCTTCAGCGCTACGCTGGATTTGGCGCCGCCGAACACCTGGGCCTCGCCGACCACTTCGTTGCTGGCGAAAATCTCGGTCTTCTCGAAGGAGCGGACGCCCCATTCAAGCAGCTTGCGCGCTTCCTCGGCGCGCTCGCGGTCGTTGGCCAATCCGCTCATCGCCGCGATCACCCGCGTCCCGTCATGGCTGACCGAGCCGACGATGCCGAAACCGCCCGCCTCACTCGACCCGACCGCCAGCCCATCGGCACCGATGCCCATGGCCAGCAACGGGTTGCGGTTCTTTTGCGAGATCTTGTTCCAGGTGAAATCGGCCCGGCCGTAATAGAGATAGATATCCGGATATTCGCGCCATATATGCAGGCCAAGCTGCGCCAGTTCGCGCACCGTCGTCTGCTGGCCGTCGGCCGGCAGGCCGGTCGAATTGACGAATGTCGATTTCGCGAGCCCGATCTGGCGGGCGCGATCGTTCATCTGCGCCGCGAAATTCTCTTCCGAACCGGCCATGCCTTCGGCCAGCACCATGCAGCCGTCATTGGCGGCCTGTATGGTGACCCCCTGGATCAGATCCTCGACCCGGATCGCCGATTTGAGCTTGGCAAACATGGTCGACGTTCCCGAAGGCGCACCGCCCTTGCGCCAGGCATTTTCCGAAACCACGAAGGTGTCGTCGAGGCTCATGCGCTTCGACTTGATGGCGTTGAAGACCATCTCCATCGTCATCAGCTTGGCCATCGAGGCCGGCGGGATCGGTTGGTCGGCATCCTTGGAAAACAGCACCGTGCCGGTTTCGGCATCGATCATGAAAGCCTGCGTGGCCTTGGTCTCAAAAAGCTGCGCGTTGGCCGGAACCAACGCGGCAAGCAAGAAGCCAAGGCCAAAAAGCCCGGCAAAAGGGTGGAAAAGGCGAAATCGCATGAAGAGGCTCGACTGTTAGCCGGCAGAAACTTGCCGCAACGCTATCAGGCTTCTTCCCGGCGGATCAACCGCGCAATGACAAAACCGGCGTGCCTTTGTTGGTCAGTTGCGCACAGCCAGCGCGTCCGGCGCGCCATGCGACCATGCCGCGCGCAAGAGGTCGTCGACATTGCCATGGCCATCCGGATAGAGATTGACCGCGTACCAGTCATTGCCGTCGAGTTCGGTGCTCTGGATTTCGGTCCTGCCGAACGGTTCGAGAGCCGCAGCCACCCGCTTTGCCTCGGCAGCATCGTCGAAGGATCCGGCGGCGACATAGTCGGAAACGGCAGGCGATGCCTGCGGGTTGGATTTCTTCCACGATTGCAGGATGTCGGCTGGCGACATGCCCTGGTCGTCAAGCGCTGCAAAGACGTCGGCGCGCTGTACGCGCTCATCCGCATAGGAGAGCGAAGCCACGGCAAAGGACGATTCCGGGCGCTGAGGCACGATCGGCCCGAATTCAGGCAGCGTCACATCGCTTGAGGCCGGTGCCTGCATCGACATCACTGGCTGTGTGTCGGAATTCGTCAACTGACCAGGAAACGGCACTACGGCAGGGGGTGCGCCAACAGATAGGCTCGGCGAAGGTCCGTTCATCGCCACCATGACGCCGGTCGGCAAGCCATCGGACGGGTCCGGGCGGTTGTTGCCCGGGCGATAGGAGGCGACCAGATATTGGTCGTCGTCGCCGTCGAGCGGCGCGCGGCCGATATATTCCACTTTGACCCTGGCCGTGCCGACCTTGGCATAGTCGAGCATTTGCGCGGCGCGTTCCGAGACATCGATGATGCGTCCCTCATGATAGGGGCCGCGGTCGTTGACGCGCACGATGACCGAGCTTCCGGTCTCGGTGTTGGTGACACGGGCATAGCTCGGCAGCGGCATGGTCGGATGCGCCGCGGTCAGATGGGTCATGTCGTAGACTTCGCCATTGGCTGTGAGACGACCGTGGAAGGCATCGCCATACCAGGAGGCGAGACCGACCTTGGCGTAGCGCTTGTCTTCCTTGGGGTAATACCACTTGCCGCGCACCTGATAGGGCTTGCCCAACTGGTCGCGGCCGCCGCCGCGCCGCATGTACTGAACGCGCGGGCTGGCCTTCACGCCGTACTCGGTCTCGGCAAAATATTCCTTCGAGCGAGGCTTCTTGTAGACCATGGCTTTCGGCTCGGACTGCGGCGACGCGCACGCGGCCAGCAACGCAGCCGAAAGAGCGCACAACACCAAAGCAGGAGCGCGACGAAGACGCCGATGCGTCGTGGTCTGCATGTTTTCCGATGTCCCCTACCGTCTCGACACAGGCGCCGCTTCTAGAATTTCGGCGGAGCCAGATGAGCAATGCCTGCGACGCGCCAATCCCCATCCCTTGTGCGCAGGAATTGTTTATCAGCGTATTAATCGATTGTGTCCGGAACCGGGCAGGAATGTGGCGGCCAGGTCCCGGGCTGGCCGGGCGCCTGTGAGGAGGCATCCGAGACCTCTGTCCTTTGGAGTCTGGAAGTGAACCTGTGGCATGAAGCGCGGCTGCCTGGAACCGACCGACCCGAGATACGTTCTGCGCCTCATGGATGAATTCATTGAACGTTTCGGGCAACAGACGTGGCTGCCCTTTTCCGTAATTTCAGCCAGGCTTTTGCTCGCGGCCGTCCTTGGCTCCATCGTTGGGATCGAACGCGAATGGCGTAACCGACCGGCCGGATTGAGGACACACATCCTGGTCTGTGTTGCGACGGCTCTAATTGCCATCCTCACGATCGAGATTACTCATCTTCACGTCTTCGATGGTCAGGAAATCGCCATTGATCCTATCCGCTTGATCGAAGCCACGACTGCCGGCGTGGCATTTCTGGCCGCGGGCTTGATCTTCTTCTCCAAGGGCGAGGTTCAAGGGCTTACCACTGGGGCGGGCATGTGGCTGGCAGGCGCCATAGGCCTGGCGGTTGGGCTCGGGTTCTGGCAGATCGCGGCTTTGGCTACCTTGCTCGCACTTGTCGTGCTGGGTCTTCTGCAACTTGTGCAGGTCGGCAGCAAGGATCGCAATTAGATCCCGGCTCCTTCGAAAACGGGTTCGCAGCTCCGTTCGGGTAACGAACGCCACCCCCTATTATCCATGGCAGCGCCGATGGTTGACTTGGCGATGGGCAACGCTCTAGAGAAATGAACCGCAAGCTGGTCCGGAAGGATAGGTATCATTCGATACCAACTGTCGTTCACTGGGTCGGTTGATGTTCCTAGATGATTGAAAAGTCACGTTGGAGGGATGGCCGAGCGGTTTAAGGCACCGGTCTTGAAAACCGGCGTGGGTGCAAGCCCACCGTGGGTTCGAATCCCACTCCCTCCGCCAGATATTTGGCTATCGGATTGTTAAGGCATCGTTTTTTCGGGCAGCAATCCTGGGTGCCTAACTTGGTGCCTAACGTCTCAAATCGATGGAGCGCGCGATGTACGTGAACCCTGACTTGCTTAACCTTGCAGTCGCGGCCGTAGCATTGATCGTCTCAGTGGTGGCCTTGGGATTCTCCATTTTCTTTTGGTACCGGCAGTTTCGGCCGATCCTCACAGCAATGGTTGAGACGCACCACGGGGGCAACGAGGGGATCGCATATGACTTGGTCATCCTTAACTCCGGATCGATCCCTGCAAAGAACATAAGGCTGCTTGTAAGCGATCAGGCAGCGCTCCGGGCGGCGCTAGGCGCCGGCGCCGATGACGAGAACAAGGGCCGATGGTTGGCTTGTTTCGAGCCTTCTAGCGTGATCCGTCTTCTCCAAAACGGTGCTCGGACGTCATGCTCATTTGGTCTGACCCATAGAGATCCGCGCCAGAGCTTTTGGATTGCGCAGGCCGAGTTCCCGATTCAGATCGAATATGAAGGTTGGTTCGGAGAAAAATATCAGCGAGACCTGCCAAATGTTTTGCAGATCGCCGATTCGGACAGTTTTACAGGCGGAATGTGGGGTCCAGTTAAAACACTCGCAGTAAGCCGGCGGAGCTAAATGAAAAGCCCGCCACCGTGAGGCAGCGGGCTTTTCGGAAGGCACTCTCTGGCCACAAGAAACCCGCCGCTGTGAGGGGGGCCCAGGGCGGCGGGTTCTGCACCTTGAATAGAGCGGCCATATTCCTGAGAAAGCCGCTGCACGACATAAACCCGCAGAGGCGGCTCTTTGTTCCAGACAATTTTAAGAACCAGCCAGCACTTCCTGGGATTTCAGATCATCGCCCCACATGACGGTTTCGCCGAAAATGTCTGGACAAGGCTCTGCGTCGGCGCCTTCCTCGTCGTCGGCGTTGTCTAGCTCCAGATCATCGAGGCAGCCAAGCGACGGCTCGTCGTCTGCCGTTTCCTCCAGATCGCAATCTGCCTGCATGAGATCCAGTGCCGTTATCAGGCTCATGGCACGGTCTAGGAGGTCGTTCAGCCGCTTCTCGACAGACTGGCGCCATATGCGCGGGTCGACGCCGTGGGGGCATCCCAGTGGCTTCAGTGTCCGGACGTGCGCGTTCATAGCCGCACCGCCTTTCCATCGCGGTACAGTGGCACATCGAGCCAGCCCGATGGCTGCTTCTGCAGGCCGATAATGTCGTGGTTCCACTCGACAACACCGCTGGGGCAGCGCGGGTCTGTGCCTGCTTCGTAGGTGACCAGCTTCGGCCCGAGCCACGAAGCATCTTCAATCGTACGGCAACCCGGCGCCGAGAACTCGCGACGGTGACCGCCTCCAATGAGCCAGCCGTGATAGCCGGTCGTCAGCTCGTCCATGGCTGCGGCGAACTGGTCGTAGTGGTAGCGGGCTCGCGCCATCGCGGCGTCTGGCTGGGATGCTTCGGCGATGATCGGAACCGCGACGGCCGACGCGAGAGCGCCGACAGCCGAGTTGCGGAGGAACAGGCGGCGGGAGAGGCTCATACCTCGCCGCCCATCCCGGCCAGCCGGGCGATGTCGTTCATGATGAAGTTGAAGTCCGATCCATCGTATTCCCAAATCCGATGCACCCGCACCTTGGAGGCAAGGTCTTCAAGCGTCGCGGCCGGATAGCGAAGAAGCGCGTTGGCCGCATCCGAAGTGCGGTGGGTGGCCTTTGCGTATGCCTTATCTATCTTGCCATAGCCCGTCTTACGGCGAGCAGCAGCATCAGCCTTGTTATAGGCCCGGAGGGCCTCGGCATGCTCTACGCTGGCGCGGCTCGGTTGCATCGTTGCGAGTTCAGCGACAGTCGTCCGGCGCAGCGTTTCGACTTCCTCCGCTGTCATCTCGCCCGCGACTGGTCGCTTACCCCTGACGGAGTAATAACGTAGTTCGGCCGCATTCAGCGCCGGCTCCAAGGAGCGGAGCGCTGCCCATTCGGCAAGAAAAGCGGCTTCGAGCTCGGCAACCTGGGCGCTAGGTGCTGCGTCGGATGGCTTCGTAGCCATTGCGGTTGCGGCGAGAGCAAGCCCCGCCCCGGTCAGGTTGAGAAGGCGGCGGCGGCTGAGATTGGGCATGCCTTCGGCGGCTGCCCGAACAGGTGTGTTCGGCATGTTACTTTCTCCCGTTTGCTAGTTACCAGAACCTGTTTACTATGTCCGGTAACCTAAAAGCGCATTCGGGTGTTGTCAATGCCTTTCTAGGTGTGATAACTAGAAAAGATAACTTGAGAGGCAAAATGCTAACTACTGGAAATCAATTGAAAGCCGCACGAGCCTTGATCGGGATCGAACAAAAGGAAGTCGCCGACCTTGTTAAAGTCAACGTCAACACAATCCGAAGCATGGAGGCGGCCGGAGCCGGACCCATCGCCGGCCGCTCGCAAAACGTGCAGGCGGTACAGCGGGCATTGGAAGGCCTTGGCGTCGAATTCTTGAACCATGGCAGGCCAGGCGTCCAACTAAAGGAAAGGCCGTGACCACCAACACGCCCCGAGCCCGCATGTCGGCCGCGCGCCGGCAAGCCATCTTCACCGAGCATTGCACCGGCCACAACGTCGCGCCTTGCTGCCTATGCGGCGAGCCGATCCACCGCCGCAACGACCGCTGGATTATCGAACATAAGCGCGCCCTCGCCCTGCTAGGCCCGGACTTGAACACCAACTGCGGCCCGGCTCATTTCGCTTGCGGCGAGGCCAAGACCCACACCCAGGACTTGCCGAGGATCAGGAAGGCCAAGCGCCAGCAGGCCCGGCACGAAGGCACAAAAAAGCCGGCGCGAGGGTTTCAGGCCCCGGCCGGCGTTTCGTTCGATTGGAAGCGGCGCCGCTACGTCGCGACCGCCTAGCGTCCGTCATTTGCCTTGCCGTATGCATTCGGGGTAACGCCACCAGCTGCGGTCCATGGTATCGTTCCCGAGCGCACGCAGAGGCGCCTGGATAAAGAATCAGGAGTGAACGGGAGTGGCTTCCATTGAGGCGCTATAAGAAGTTTATTTTGCATTGCGGAATTCACAAGACTGGAAGCTCTTATCTTCAGGCGAGTCTGGCTTCCAATCGGGATCTGTTAGCGGCGAACTCGATCCTTTACCCCGAACCACACGACTCGGCCAATGAAGCGTTCGGGCCGCAGCACAGCATCGCCGCAATCGGTTACGACCACGGCAAGTCGTTTGAGCAGAACGTTGGCGCGTTCTTCGCACTCGATTCCGATTGCGAAACGTTGCTGATATCAGGCGAGGAATTTTCGCGAGCGAGTACTCATCCCTCTTTTTTCCAAGGCTTGTTGGATATTGGCGCCGAGGTGAAGTTGGTGTTTTACCTCAGGCGCTTCGATCATTTGCTTGAGAGCGTGTATTCGCAATGCGTCAAAGACTACCTGACGGGCCCCATCGAAGTCGCGGAATATCAACTTGATTTCTGCGAAATCCTGCGACCGTTTGTTGAGGCACTCGGACCTGATCGTGTGGACGTTCGACCATACAACCCTAAATTCTGGCCCGGCGAATCGATCGGTCAGGATTTCTTCTCTGCAATTGGCCTGCCTCACCTCTGGGGCGCCATGAGGAAGCCGGCCGGCCGGATCAACGAAAGTCTGTCACGGCCGGAAACGCACATGCTTTCAGTTACTGAAGGCATCGCGGAAAAGCAGCGCTTGATGGACCACTTCCGAGCCCGGCCTTTCCCGGACTGCGACAGGGCCAAGTTCTTCCGGTCACCGGATTTTCGCATTGACTTCAACCGGAGATACATCGGCTTGAACTCTGGCGTCGCCACACTCAATGGCGGGGTGGACATCACCGAATTTCTCGATCTGGCCAACGTCGATGATGATCCACATTGGCAAGCTTTCGACCCGAACGACCGTCAGATAGTCGACTATCTTGAAACCTTCAGGGCCACGCATTCGGACTTAGACGGTGGGTATGATTGGGAAGTGCAGTGAAGATGGCGATCGAGGGGATGCGCTTTTAGGGCACGATAATCGGGCGGAAACACTTACCCAACCGTAGGGTAAGGGCCGCTAGCTAAAAGCCCGCCAACCTTTCGGTGGGCGGGCCTCTACTGTCGAAACTGGAGAGTGTCATGTCGACAGCTCCGGCACTTGCGAACGGTTTGGTTAGTGGCGCCAGATCAGCAGGCAGAGCTGGCGCAGGTCACGATCATAAACGCCCCGGCTCTCGATCACGTCGATGCAGCGCTTCTTGAACCGAGTGATTTCGGCGCTCGACATAGCGTCGACAATGCGAGGCAGATCCGTATTGGTCGGATTGTCGGGGGATTCGGTTCCGACAGTGGCACCGCTCGTGCCAGTGGGGGCAGTGGTCCCGTCGTCGCCAACTGCGGCGTTCGCCGGCATGCAAAGATTTGCGAGAACGGCTCCAATCGCCATGCTTCCCACCAGGATCTCAAAACTCTTTGTCATATTAGGGTTCGTGGCCCGCTTTAGGAGGCCCAGGCCAAGCCAGATCCGGGTGAAGGTGTTGAATGACATAGCTTGTTAGAAAGCACGCATAAATTAATGATGTCTAAAAGGCGAGATGAATTTCAAACGCATGACTGACTCGCAAAACCGCGATTCAATTTGCTTGCGCTGAAATGGTTCCCAAAACGCAAAAGCAGAGCCCGGCTCATGGCGGCGGCCGACCAGTCGCCCAAGTGTACATTGCGGCCAGCCAGCCGGCACACGTGACAACGCCGATCCCGATCCTAATCAGCCAGCGCCCCATCGTGCCGGCGCCTTGCGCGCGCTGGCGAAGCTGCTTCACATCGTCGGTGACCGTTTGGATGGCATCGGTCTTGTTTTTGACGGCAAGCACATCGGACTCAAGGTGTGTCGTGCGCATCACCACTTCATCAAGGGCTTTGTGAATACTGGTGCGGCTTTCGTCGGCGCGGTCGAGCCGATCCTCGATGCCTTCGACCTTTCCCAGCAGAATTCCAAGGGTCCGCTCCACGCTGCTTTGCGACATCTGCCCCTGCTATTTCCAGCACTTGCGCCGCTGGCCGTTGCGGTCATTGCCTATCACGCGCTCGTAGCCAGGGCGGTTTGCCTTGATCAAAGCTATGGTCCCTTCAGGGCTCAGGCTGTTCGATAGAAACCCCGCGCAACTGCTCGCAGGCGTCGACTGGCAAGCCGTTGCCGCGAAGGCCAGAGACACACAAATCAAAGTCAGACATGCCGTTGAGCTTCGCATTGTCGCCCTTCCTTTCGAGTTCGGCTTTGAGGTCGGCCGCCGCCACTTCGGCGACGCGGCGGTTGTAACCTTGCGTGTCGCCTTTCCAGTGCGCGACCGGATAGACGACAGCAGCAGCGAGGACGGCGCCGCCCGCAGCGCCGACGCCCAGCTTGATCCAGTCCAGCAACCCGAACATCAGGCCGGCACCGTGCCGAGCGCTTCAGCCAGGCGCTTGGCCTTGCGGTTGGTCCACCAGCGATAGGCACCGCCACAGATCAGCAGCAGAGCGCTAACCAAAGCGAGGACGACCACAATCTTGGTGATCCACTCGCTGGCGTAGGAAAGCGGCGAGAGCTGTTCCTGAAGGCCTTGGAGCGTGCCAGACACACCGAGGCCACCGCCCCCGGCGCCGATGGCGGCATCAGCCGGCGCGGTCGACGGCGCAGTCTTCGCGTCCTGCACGAGCGCCTTTGCCTGCCCGCCTTCAATGAAGTTCGCGGCTTGCGGCGTTTCGCCGGTTGCCCAGGCCTTGCCGATCGATCGGACTTCCTTCACGCGGGCCGACCAGCCCTTGCCGAAGACGGCGAAGGTGCCGAGGTGGCGCAGGAAGTTCATCCGGGCATCGCAGATCCGGTCAATCAGCGCGTCGTTGTTGTTGATCGCCTTGAGCGCGGTAATCGTACCCATGCCCATGACGCCATCGATGTTGCCGGTGTAGACCGGCCGCAGGGCTTGCTGAAGGAACATGATGGAGCGACCAGGCCCCGAATTGACGGCGCCGTCGAACAGCACGTAATCGACGCCATCGGGAAGCAGATCGCCCTTCACCGCGTCCCAATATTGCCGGTCGTAAATCTGGTTAAGCTCGTCGGTCGTGATGCTCCGCACCGAGCGCGTGGCCTGCCCCTTGCCCTTCCGATAGGCGTCATAAACCCGCTGGGTCACGCCTTTCATGGTCGGCCCGCCCGGGTCCTTCTTATTGTTCGAGTACCCGCCTTCGTGCGCCAGCACCTTGGCAAGCGATTCCTTCTCGCGTGAAACAGCCATGGCAGTTCCTTTCGGCAGTCTTCGAGTTGTGGGAGGTGTTAGGCGTTGACCGCCTTGATGACGGCATACTGAATGACGATGGCTTCAGACAGAGAGCCGGCCGTGTTGTTGCGCACGTCGATAGTCGCCGACCCAGCAGCGCACCGCGCATTGAGCGTGTATGAACCGATGGTGCCGCCCGAGATATGGTTGAGCACCAGAACGTCAGTCGCCGCCAAAGCAGTATTGGTCGCAACGAAGCTGACAATCGTGCCAGCCGTCAACGCTGCCCCGTTCATGGTGATCTGCCCGCACACCTTGCTAAGCGTCACGCCGGTTGCTTTGCTGGTTGCCTGCGTGACAGTGCCGCCGCAGCCGGCCGCATAGCCGACACCAGCCAGCGGGCCGGTCGAGAACAGCCCGCCCGCAGCCGACATCAACCCCGACGCGACGAAGTGGCTGGACCACGACAGGACGCCGGACGAGTGCGTCAGCAGATCGGCGCCGAAGGTGAAGACCGACCCGAGCTTGAACCAGGCATTACCCCATTTCTTCGAGGATTGGCCGAGGTCGGCCGTTCCGTCCAGGTCCGGTTCAATGCGCGTCGTGACGGCCGGCGTTGTCAGCGTCGGGCTGGTGCCGAAGACGTTCGAGCCGGTGCCGGTCTTGGTTGTCAGCAGCGCCAAGAGATTGGCCGATGTCGGCGCGGCAACGAAAGCGTCGAAGCCCGATGCGCGGGTGATTGCCACCCATGAGGTCAAAGCCGCCGTGATTGCCTGATAGGTCGCAACGAGATAGGTGCGTATCGCCTTTTCGGTCGGGACCTTTATGTCGACGTTCGATGCCATCGTGCCATCGATCGAGACGGCAACGCCGCTGTCCTGAATAGCCTTGCCGGTCGTGCCGTTGTACGTCGACAGATTGCCGGACGTGGCCGAAGACGGGCCGACCACAGCGCCATCGATATTGGTCTGGATCACGTCCCATTGCGCGCCGACCGCCGCTTGCGTTCCCGATGCAGTGCCATCAGTCTGGCAAATGATCAGGTCGCCGTTTTCGACGTTGGTGCCAGAGGCGCCGCCGATTTTGCCGGCGACCGACACACGATAGGTCCAGCCACGGTCAGCCGCCGGATAGTTCGGATTGGCCGAGCAGTCGATGACACCCTTGTGGACCATCGCATCTTGCGCCGCGATGCGCCCGTCCATGTAGGTTTTGACCGCCTTCTGCGAAGCGACCTTTACGTCACTGTTTGCGGCCAGCGTGCCGTCCGTGTCGAGATAGCCGATCGGAATGGTTGCGCCGTCGACATAGCCTTTGTGCGCCGCTGAATTCGAAGTGGCGGGAGCGTCGCCCAGGTAGACGGTGCTGCCTGTTGGGACGATCAGGCCCGTTGCGTCAACGTAGACCTTTTCCACCCCACCAGGCTTGAAGCTAATCCGCGTGCCGACACCCGAGATAATCGAGGTCATGCCCGAGGTCAGCAGGCCCATGAGCCCGCCAGCGGCCGGCGCTTGCGCGAATATCTGCGCAAGGTTGGTGCTTGCCTGCACCGTGCGGCCAATCGTGTTGCTGGCATGGTTGAGGAAATTGTAGAAGAGGTCGGTCAGGGACCGGGCAACGTTCTGCCCCCGCACCACGCCATCTTGTGCCGCGACGAGGCCCCCGATGTATTCCGTGCCGGTGACCCGGTTGACGCCCGTATTGTAGCGCAGCCCGATGCCGTAGCCTTGGCGCGCAAGCTCGCTGGCCATGCCCTGCATGACCATGCCGTCAGGCATCATGTGATAGTAGAAGTCCGCACCGCCCGACCACCACGGATCACGTGCCCACGCGGCAGGATATTCGAAGCGGCAGCTTTCAGGCGTCTGCGAGGCGAACGTCTCAAGCTGCACGTTCACGTCATCGAATTGCACGTCAGCCGTCTGCACGGAGCTTGTGCAGCCATGGATGACCAGGGGAGTGCCGACCGGCCACCAGTCTTGAGTTTCCAGCCGGGCGCGAAATTCCGCCAGGTCTTGGGGTATCCATGACGGCGCACCCTTGTCGCTTTCGCAACCGCGCCAGTGGCCTTCGTGCAAGATTGTTTCGCCGGCCGCTGCCAGCGCGAGCGGCACATGCGCCTTGGTTGCCTCCCACAGATCGGTTGCCGTGCCGAGCGCCCGGCAGGCAAGCCCATTCGTGAGACCACCCGGCCCGCTATAGGTGCCAACCGGGATAGCGTACCAGCCGGAATTGATCGTCAGTGCGCCCGTGACCAAGTACTGCGCCAAGACCGTTTCGGCTTCGTTGCGGATGCGCAGCGGTTGATTGTTCGGCGAGATATTCAGGAAGGTCCAGTCAAAGCTACGGTCGACGCCGTTGCGGTCGATCGCGCTGACATAGATGAACGTTGCCAGAGCCGGGTTTGCGTTGTTGCACTTGATGCCGCCAGCTCCCGGATCGGTGTTTGCCGTGTTGGTCGACCAGGTGAGCTTTTGCCCGCCGAGGAAATGGCTGATAGGCACGCCGCCATAGCCGACAACCACTTGGTTGATGGGCACCTGGTCGTTGGTCGATTCATTCGTCAGCGCACATGTGATTTCGTTGGTGTCATCGTTGGTGACGAGCGCCCATTCTTCGTCCCCGGTGACGGTTTCCGGGTGCGCGTTGTCGTTGGTGTAGATGCGATGCAGAGGGCTTGGCGTCCACAGCGCCGAGGTTCCCTTTAGGACCGCGTTGCTTTGCCCGAAAACGCCCTTGTTCCTTGGTGCAAGAATGGCCTGATAGACCTGTGACCCTTCCTGCACGAAGGCCAAAACGCTGGTTCCAACGACAATCGGGTTGCTGGTCGAGACCAGCCAGACGGTGCCGATGTTGACCGCGCCATCTGTCACGCTGACCCGCGTTCCCTTGGTCACGTCGCGGTTGCTGTCCAGATCCCGCGCGCGCTGCCAGAGGCCGGAAGAAGCGATATAGATGCCGTTTTCCCGGCCATCGGTCTGGTCTTTCACCAGCACCCGGTCATCCGCAGCCGTGACGCTTCCGTCGATCGACTGTAAACCACTCAGCGTGATGTTGCCGGTGGTCGCTAGGCGGCAAGGCGCCTTGTATGCTACGGTTTCACCATAGCCAGTCACTTGATCAACCGAAGTGGTTGCCATTTTGATGGACTCCGCAGCTAAAAAGAAGGTTGTCCCGGCTCAGCCTGGGTTCTGGCGCGACCCGCGCTTCAGCGGGTTTGGCGTTGTGGTCGGCATGCTGTTGCTGGCCGGCGTCGCCTTTGCGGTGACGAGCTTCATTGCCGGTGGCAGCAGTTCCGATAAGTGCTGGAATTACGGTGGTCGGTCAGACGACACCGATTGCTAGTTGGCGACCGCTTGCTTGAGCTGTGGCTTTAGCCCGGCATCATCCAGGCCGAACCCGCCTTCAATGATCCACCGCCAATAGGGCAGCGTTGCAAACGGCGTCATGCCGATTGCGCGGTTTATGTCCGCATCCTTCAGGTCGATATCGCCATGCGTTGCCCGGGCCGCGATGCCGAGCAATTGCGCCGCATCGGTGCCGAGCTGGAATGTCGGGCCGAGGATTGCGCCAAAGGCGTCACGGTTCGCGTAGCGCGAGGCCGGCGCCCGCTGCGTCTTGTCAGGGAATGCCGCACCGGACAGAGCGTAGATGCCAGAGCCGCCCAATTTCTCCCAGGTGTTGTTCACCTCAAAAGCGAGCTGGAAAATGCCGGACTTGTCGACGCCTTCCGCCATCCAGCGGCCAGGGTTGTCATTCAGCGGCCGGTTGCTCTCGACTTGCTTCACGTAGAAAGCCAGCATCCCCAGCGTGGACATGCCGACCATGCCGGTGATGAACGAGCCAGGACCTTCCTGCAGCCCGCGCATCAGCACCCTTTGATTTGACGCCAGGGCAAAGCTTTTGAATTGGAGCAGAGCGCGCCCGGTCGGCGTATGCGCGAACAGCGGCACATCAGCCACCGACTTGGTGACGATGATGCTGTCAACGTCCTTGTTGACCGCAGCGGCGAAGGCACGCCGGGCGCCCTCATCGGTCCAGCCCCCAACCCCCGGAATGTGGACGTTGCCGTCGACATCGCCGAACTCGGCAAACTGCTTCGAAATCCGTTCGGCCATGTGAGCATCGATGCCGAGGAAGCCCATATATTTCAGTTCGGCCGGCGCCAGGCTTTCATAATCAACCGCGGCGTTTTTCAGCAGGCGGTTTTGCACCAGCACCGAGGCAATGGACTTGTGCATGTCGTTCCACCAGGGCAGCAGCGTCATCTTGGAAAAGACGTTCGCGGCGTTGTCGATGAACCGTTCAAAGGGCGAGTTGCTGGCATAAGGGTCGGCAAGTTCGGCCATGGTCGCAAGCCGGCCTTGCAGTGACCGTTCCGTCACGGCGCCCAAAAGCTTCGCGTCTTCAACCGCCAGCTTGACCGCATCCAGATTGGTCAGGAGCGGCGCTATCCCCTCGCTCATGTAGCGGCCCATGCCGTGGACCATCGGAGGCCGGGCAGCGTCAGACAGCGATGAGACCACCACACCCCCGAGCGAGCGCATGAAGTTGAACACGCCGGCCATGCGCAGCACCCGAGCGTAATTCGTGTGTTGCGTGTCGACCTTGTACTGCCCGCGCAGCAGATCCCGGACGCCGGCTATGTCTTCAACGTCGCTCTTCTCGCTCTTGGCGAGCGCTTTCAAAGCGCTGGCTTTCGCCTTGGGATCAGTGAAGGCCGGATTGTCTTCGATGGCGTTGCGGAGCATCAGGTATTCGTTTTTCACCCGATCGAGCTGGCTTGCCAGTGTTGGCTTGCCGGCGCCGCCCAGGCGCTTGTCCATATTCGTCAGTTCGACATCGGCCGCCATGACGCGGGCATAGCGGCGCCCGATCAGTTCAATGTCGTGTTCTAAAAAGTCCTCTATGAGGTGGTCTGGAATGTTGAAGGTGCGTTCCTTCAGAGGCCCGCGCGAAGACATCGTCATATCGTAGGACGGCATGCCCTGGTTTGCGCGGCCGGTGAGCTGCGAAAAGATTTCGTCAACGATGCCGCCGACATAATCGGCACGGTCGGCCGGCGAGACAAATTCGGGAATCTCCTGCTTCACCTTGGGCATCATCGGTTCGAGCTTGTCAGCCTTTGCCTTGAGCCCTCCGATGCTGGCGCGCAGCCGGTCCAGTTCGATCGATTTGGCCGACAGTTCGGCCAGGATTTCATCATTCGCGCCGCCTTCGGCATCGAGCCGCTTCAGGGCTTCGACGCGCTTTGAAAGGTTGCGTTCCTTCAGCTTCGATTTGAACAGGTCGCGGCGGGTTGTGCCGTAGTCGACCACCAGCGCCACGCGCGGCGACGAGTTGGACAGATCCTTCACCGCATCGAGTTCGGCTTCCAGCTTTTCCAGCTCTTCGCCTACCGTCTTCGCTTCGGCCGCAGTTATTTTGCTTTCATTGACGATGGCGTCGGTTGCCTGGTCGAAGGCTTCAATTTCTTGCTCAAAGCGAGAGATGCGCGTGTCGATGCCGGCGGTGTTCTTTTCGGCGCCGGTCACGCGGCCGATGAAGTCGCGAACATCCTTCACCGAGGCGTTGGGAGCCAGCCCCACGCGGTCCAGCCATTCGGCCGCCACCTTGTCCAGATTGTCCATCGCCGCCGCTGTAGCCTCTTCCTCTGGCGTGCGCAGGGGATTGCCGCTCAGCTCCGAGCGGATCGATTCCATAACCGCCACCGGGTCGACATAGCCGTTGCCGTCTTGCGGAAGGTTCGCAAACATTTCGTCTTCGGCGTGGACGAAGTTGTCGACATCGCCGATGCCACCCTTTTTAATGAACATGCCCGGATGGGTCTTAGGCGTGACACCCATTGCCCGCAGCTCATTGTCGAGCTTCGAGCCGACACGAATGCCGCCCTTTGCCTTGATCAGCGCCAGGATCGGCGACCGTTCAGCGAAGGTCTGCTTTCGATTGGCCGAGCGTTCGGCCGCCCTCGCCTGTTTTACCGTGTCGGCCATCACGCCATTCTCATCGGCACCGCGCAGCATCCGCACCACATCGGCCGGCGCCCGCTCTTTCAGCACGTCTTGCCTGGTCTGCTGCAGTTGGCCGAGAGAAGCCACCTTGCGTTCCCGGATGCCTTGGCGTTCGGTCAGGCGGCTTTCGATATTGTCGAGACGTTCGGAGACCTTGCCGAAGGTTTCGCGCTGCTTTTCAGCATCGACAATCCGGTTGCCGACCTTGATTTCATCGGCCTTGAATTCGAGCTGCGAAAGCTGGTCATCGATCCACGGCTTGACGATGGCCTTGAAGCGCCCTTCCCCAGCATTCAGCCGGTTCGAATTCCAGAGGCGGGTCAGGTAGGACGTTGCCGTCTTGACGTTCACATCGGCCGGCAGCAGGCCGGCGGCAATGGCTTCGTCCTTAAGCGGGTCGAAGAGGGTCTTGCGCCAGGATTGAGCCGCCGCCGAAACCGCATCGTTTTCGCCGACATCGCCACGGCGCATCGCCTTGCTGACAGCCGTGCGAAACTCTTCCTTTGTCATGTCGAAGCCAGGCTCTTTTCGCGCCTTGGCATAGGTTCCGCGCATGTCTTCCAGAGCTTTGGTCAGGGCGCCCCGATCCCAATACTTGACCGCGCTTTCGACCGCGAGGTTGCCTTCGCCCCGCACGTTCTTTTCGAGGTAGAAGCCAGTTTCGGCCATGTTCGCCATTATCTCGCGAGACGGCGCCGAGGGGCTATGAGCGGCGCGCAGCAGCGGGTTGAACCCCGACTGCAGAGCGCCGACCGACTTGGCGCCCGAGGCGATGCCGTAGTCACCGAGGACAGGCTTGTCGACCGCTTGCGCGCCCATGCCAACGCCTTCAGCGTGAGCCGCCACTTCTTCAGGCGTGGGAACGTGTTCCTGCAGCGCCTTTTCGACCGAGGCGAATGCGGCCTTTCTTTCGGCATGGGAGAACATAGCGCCCACACCAGCACCGAGCAGGCCGCCGAGGATAGTACCGGCGCCAACAGCCATCGCGCTTTCAGCAATGGGCCGCGTCTGCTGCGTCGATTGAAGGGCGATTTCAGAAACGCCAGCCCCGAGGGCGCCGGCCGCCGCCGTGCGAAGAGCGCCCTTGATTACCGTGGCGCCGATGGTCGCTTCACGGACGACAGCCCCGCCAGGAATGAGCGTAGGCAGATCGACCACGCCGGCCAGGGCAGACGCGCCGGTCCCCCACCAGCCGGCCGCGTCGATCGTGCGCCGGTCTTCGGTTTCCATGTCGATTTGCGCCTTCATGGCCTCGAAGCCAGGCGCGTTGAAAACATTGGCGAACCGATCCCAATTCTTTTCGTAAGGCGTCCCTTTGATTTTCTCCCACATGACATCGCCAGTGAAGCCGTCTTCACGCGTGGCGAGGTCGACGCCGGCCAGCTTGTTCGAAGCCATCGAACCAATCGTGTTGCCTTGCCGGAAGGCAGCACCGAGAAGCGTTGCCGTATCCGGCGCCACTTCGGTTTCCGCCGGCTTGTAGTCGACGGCCCCAAACGTGCCGAGCGCCGGCCGGTCTTCGGGATAATCGAGAATCGGCATTACAGGTTGCCTCCCGATCCACTACGGAACGCCTTGCCGGCATTGGGATCGCCGCCGCCGCGCGGGTTCTGTGGCGGCTTGGCTTCGGCCGGCGCGGACGGTGTTTCGTCTTCGGCACCCTTGCGGCGCACCAGATCCGATTGAACCCGGCCGGCGCCGATGGTCGCTTCCGAATTGAGCGCCCGGATGAAGTCTTGCGTGTTCGGGTCGGCGTTGATGGCTTTTGCCTTGGCGACCGCAGCACGGTCGATACCGTTGGCCTGGTCATCGACGGCGTGGCGGGTCAGAAAGCGTTTCTTTGCATCTTCCGCGCCCTTCGCTACGCCCACGTTCAAGGTCTTCGGATCGATGCCCCACTGCCCCGCAAACACCTCATCAAACTTGGTCTGCCCGCCTTCGGAGTACTGGTAGAAAAGCCGGTAGCGCGGTGGGCGCTTCCTCTCGATATCGGCCCGCGTCGTCGCGTCAGGGATGATGGCGACATTTTCGACCTTGCGCCCGTCATGCAGGCCGGCCACGTAGGTTTCGGCCGTCTTCATGGCGTCGGTGCGCAGGTAGTCATATTTGCCGTCGATCGGCGGATAGTGCAGCTCAGGCGGCAGGCGCATCAGGTTAGGTGCGCCCGATATGTTGCTGACATTCCAGCGGGTTTTCAGTTCGGCCAGGGCTTGAGCCTTCGCCGCGCCTTCGTCGCCGCCGCTATCATAGAATTTCTCTTCCGCGATTTCCTTGTATTCGGCCATCAGTGCGCTTGTCTGCAAAGGCATGATGCCGGCGCCGGGCTCCGGTGACAGGATGCCGGGATCAAATTCGCTGGTGACATCGGCCACGGTCAGGGTTTTTGTGAACTTGTCGAGACCGGGTTTCAGAATCTCACGGTTCACCTTCTTTGCGGGGTCATCCATCGCAAGAATGCGCTGCGAGGCCTCTTCGCCGGACATGCCCCGATCATTGACGAAATGGCGGAAGGCCGCGAGCTTGTCGCGAATGTCGGCCGCGCCCTCGACAGCACCGAACGAGACAGGCGCCACGGTCTGCAGCGCATCGGCTTGCGACATGGCAGCGGCGAAGACGGCCGGGTCTTTCGACGCGGCGCCCTGCCTCACTTGAGCCTGTAGCGTGTCGGGAATGTAGCCGGTCGCTTTGACGAAGCCTTGCGTGACAACCGGCTGTTGCTCTTCTGGCGTCACCTTGATCATCGCATCATAGGCTTTGTTGCCAAGCGACTTCTGGTCGCCATCAAAGCTGTTGATCGAGGCCGCCGGGCTTCCGGCCAGGATAGCCGACACCAGCGCGCCGACGCCGCCGTCTTCCTTCTGCTTCGAGCGGAACGCCTTCAACTGCTTGGTGATATCGCCATCGTCCAGCATCGGGTCGCTGAGGATCTGGTCTTCGCTGACAATCTTGCCAGTTTCGATGTTGAGCCCCATCGCGTCGTCATAGGCCTTGTATTGCGCCTGCTGCTGAATGCGGGTTGCGGTCGCTTCGGTCTGAATGTCCTTTTGCGCGCCCTTGGCGATGGTATCGCGCGAAACGTAATCCATATCCGCGAAGCGGGAATCGACCTTGAAGCCGGCGCCGCCGCGCTGCCCGAGCGGAACGGACTTGCCCGCCATATGCGCGGCGATGGCATCGCGCGCCCACATCGGAACACTGTCCGAATGATGCGAGGCGCCCCAGGCCCGGCGCGAACCGATATCGAGATGCAGGGAATTGGCGTAGACGCCGATGCCGGTAAAGCCGAGCGATGAAGCGGTCTGGATCAGCCGGACGCGCTCATCGGGTGAAAGCTTCCTGACATCGAGGTCCAGCGCGTTGCCGTGCATGTGTTCGGACTTGCGAGCCCCGCCAGCCCTCGCATTGCGTTCAGGATCACGGAAGCCCGAGACGATAGGCACGGACGCTCCAAAAGCGTTCTGCACTTGCTTGAAGCGCGACAAGACCACGCTGTTGACGCCGGCAACGTCAGCGCTGCCGACGCGGCCCGCCTGGTTGCCGATGATGACCGGCTGGTCTTCGCCCCCGTACTGCTTCGCTTGCGCGTTGTGGAGGTCTTGAGCGTATGCCGTGGCGTCGTCGGCATTGTCGAACTTGCCCAGGTGCTTGCCGGTCTGTCGATAGAGCTTGATGGCGTCGGCATCGCTCAGGATTTTGCCATCGTCCGAAACGGTCGGGATCAGAATTTCCTTGCCGTCCTCTTCGAACGACATCGAGCGCACGGTTGAAATCGTGCCGTCAGCATTCTTCACCACCGGCCGCGCGTTCAGGTCGATGTTGCCAGCTTCTTTCAGGCCACGAGGCGCAGACTGTGCGGCGCCGTCGCTGCCTTTGGTCTTGGCGAGAACCTTCTTGTAATAGTCGGCCGATTCTTGCGGGATGACGGCATCGTTGCGACCGCTGGCAAGCCACTTGTCGGCCCGGCCGGCGCCGCCATTGTAGGCAATGAGAGCGGCTTCCGTGTCGCCATCGTAGCGAGCCAGCATCTTGTTGAAATAGTACCGGCCGTACTTGTTCGACACGTCTTCATTTTTCAGATATTCGGCCTGTGCCTCAGGCGTGCGCGGGAAGTTCGGATCTTGGATTTCTTCCGCAATCTCGACTGCCGTGTCCGGCATGACTTGCATTTCACCGATTGCGCCGGCACCGGAAACAGCGTTCGGATCATGACCGCTTTCGACGCCCTTCATGGCGTTGATGATATCGTCCTGCCCCGGAGCCTCACCGAGAGCCCGCAGCCGATCGGCAGGCTTCATGCCGTTGAGCGCCGCCATCTGCGCCTTAGCCTTCCAGCCACGGCGCAACGCATCCTTCTCAATCGGGTTTACGTCTTCGTCGGGAATCGCATCGATGAAGTTGTTGCCTTCGAAGACCGCGTCATCGAATTTCGATGGGTCGCTATAGAGCCGGCTTTCAATGGCGGTCAGGCCTTCATCGACATTGGTTTTGTAATAGGCCTTGCGCTGCTTTCGCTCGAAATCGCCCGCGCCGCCTTCGCCGTTGATCAGGCTTTCTTCCGTGCTGAAAAGCTTGGCATCATAGACTGGCTTCAGCTCCGGCGGCACGGTCGTCATGAACTGTTTGGCGGCTTCCTTGTAGGCGCCTTGGTACTGTTCTTTGAAGCCGAACGCGCCCGGTTCTGCCTTGTCGCCGGCAGCGGTCAGGGCTTGCGCCTGTGCGGATTTGAATTGCTGGTAACGGCTTTCCGTGTCGAAGAGCTCAGTTTTATCGACGGTCTCTTTTGCCTTGGTCTCCCGAACCTTCAAGCTGTTCGACATCGACTGCAGGCCGGCGCCGAGTTGGGCCACGCCCTGCCCGATGGCCGAGGTGTCAAAGCTCGCAATCGGTCGGCCCGAACGACCGCTGGTCGGCGCGCTCAGGTCTTCAGCGCCAGGCAGTTTCAGCGCCATTAGTAATAGATCCCCGAGGACGGCGCCGCGTATGGCGTCGGGTTCCAATCCTTCGCGAACGAGCCCACGCCATCCATCAACGTGCCGACCGCGCCGAAGTAGGAGCCGGTTTGCGCCGCCTTGCCTTCCATGCGCGCCGAGGCGGCTTGAGCCCGCCTGCCCTTTGCGCGCTCTTCGCCGCCGTAGCGGATCATGCCTTCGTTGACCGCGCCTTGCGTGGCGATGTCGCCGGCCAGGTCCTGCACCGTCTCATCGAGCGCGCCGAGGCCGGAGGCACCCGCCACAGCCTGTTGCCGCGACAGAACGAAGTTCTTCTCCTTCTTGGCGCGTTCCGCCTCACGTTGGGCCGCTGCCGTCTCTTCCTTCGCCTGTTGATCAAGCTGCGCCGCCTGGTAATCGGCCGCGCTCTTCTTCGCAGCGCCGGCCGCAAGCGTGCCAGCCGCCGACACGCCGGCACCGACGAGCGCTAGAACCTCAGTTATTCCGAAGTCTGCCATGTCCACACGTCCCCTTCGTCAGGCTTGAAACCAAGCCGCGAGAGCCATTTCGCCGAGGTCTTTTCGTCACGGTCGCAGAGCGCAATGATGCGCTTGTGCCGCGTCTTGGCTTCCTGCATGAGGGCCAGCGCCGTCCGATGAATTGCGTGGCGGTATGGCCGCGCCTCAGGCTTCAGCGAGCAGAACGCAATCACGTTGCCCCGCGAGAACCAGAACCCGGCGACCGCCGCCAGCTTGCCGTCAACAATGCCGGCGATACCGCGCACCGTTGGACCGCTGCCCTTGTCGCCATACCATTCGGTGAGGTGTTCCCGCGTGAGCGGCACGACTTCGTGAACCATCAGACTTTATCGTTGGTCTCGACAGTGACGACCGCCGCGTTGAGAACGCAGGGCTTCGGCGCCGTGGCACGGATGCAAAGGCGGCTGTCTGGCTTCCATTCGCCGCCGAAAGCCGTTGCCGGCTCTTCGTATTCGGTGAAGATTTCATCGGCCGTGACGGGCCTGCCCTGGTACAGGCGCGGCAGCTTGTCCATGTTGGTGAAATCGCGGCCGACTTCGATGCCGTCATTGTGGACCCGGCCCAGGATCAGGCCGACATAGTTCACGCGCTTGATTTGGCTGAGTGCCGTACCCGCCGCAGCGGCATAGGCCAGCTTGGTCGACTTGTAGCGCGCGACATAAGGCAGGCCCACCATGACATCAGCAGCCGCCACAGGAGCGGTCAGCGTGATTGCGCCAGCCGCGACCGTGTAAGCGCCAAGATACTTCCCAGCGCCCCAGGCGACCACGCCCAGGCCGTTCAGATGCGAAAGGCCGGTCACAGACGTTCCGGTCACCGCAGGGATGACCACGAAGCTGTCACCCATCTTGTTCATGGTGGCGCCCAGACATTCCGATTCGAGCGCCACCTTGTCGAGATAGCGAACCGTTGAGGCGCTGACAGTGCGGCGAACCCGGTAGAAGACTTGGTCTTCGTCTTCACCAGGCAAAACCGAAACGCCTTCGATGAAGCCAGAGCCGCCAGCGCGCCACCTTGACCAGCAAGTCACGTCTTCGGACGGTTCATAGGTGAGCAACACGACCGAACCGTCATCGAGCCAAACGTGCGCACGCGTGTCCGGCTGGCGCTGAATTGCCATGCCGACGACATTGGCGTTGCCGGTCAGGTCCGGGCAGAGCAGCGTCAGGTCTTGGGGAGAGTACTCATATGTCTTGGCATTCATCACCAATTCAAAAATACGTTTTCCCGAGCGCTGGGCAAAGATGCCGTTGCTGTCGACTTTAGCTGCGGCCACGCCTTGGCGAGAGCCTTGGGTTGAAGGAATGCCAGCCTGTGCATTCTGCGGCGTCAATGGCTCATCGAACGATGTCGACTTGATCGAGAACTCCCCGCCTGGCGTGCCAATGATCGGCCGGCTGAGCGAGAGCATGAAGTTGATGGTGTCGACCGGCCCGGCTCCGAGGGTTCGATTTATCGGCCCGCTATCGCCTTCAAAGTCCGGGTCGAAATTCTCGTAGTCATCCGCCACCGAGAAGATGAAGCGCGACTTGCCGGCCCAGCCGAGCCGGCCCTTATCGAAGGCCACGGCGCTAGGCCAGCCCTGTCGATCGGACCAGATGCCTTCTTGCCAGTTGTCGGAATAGCTGGTGGCGTTGAAGCGGCTCAGGACTTCGACATCAACTTCCGTGGCTGAGGTATACCCAACCACGCGGCAGACACCATTGCCGCCGCCGCCATCATAGGAGACGGTTACGACCGCCGTTCCAGACGTATACAGCCCAGGCTTGAAACCCAGCTTGTAGTAAATGATGGCGTTGTCGTCGTCGTCGTTGTTTTGTGTCGATCCGGTGTTGCCCGTTATATCCTGCCCGCTCGTTCCTGTAGCGCGGCGGAAATCCTTGAACCCGATTTCTGGCCCATCGAATGAACGCTGCCAGCGCAAGGTTCCAGCCCAAGTTCCACTCACAGTGTAGAACCAATTCCGGTCGAAATAATCCGAGGTGTTGAGCCCCGTCACGCGCATAGGATCAGTGAAAGTCAGTTCGGCGCCGAGCCGATAGCTTTGGTTGACGCCCTCATTGAAGACGCGAAACAGTGCGCCGACATGCTCAGGCTTGAAGAACGGCAGATCCGATGTCAGCGTGGTGTTGCCGTTGGTCGCCGCCACCTTCAGTTTGACCTTTGCCGATCGGCCAGCGAAGAACGGGCCGTTTACAGGCGCATAGCGAACGATTGACCAGCTCCGGCCAGTTCCGCGCCGCTCTATGCGCCGCTGCTGGAAGCCATCGCAGGCCAGGAAGAGAACGTCTGCGGACTGATCCCAGCGGACATAGGGCAGATCGGTCGCGGCATACGGGATATCCAGTTCCATCGTGCCGGTCGACGCGACTTGGCAGGATGCAACAATCTTGTTGATGTCCAGGTCGCTTTGAAACTGGACCCAGAAGTTGCCGGTAGGCGTGAAGGCCAAGCTATGGGCGCCAGTGCGCAGTGTGGTTTCCCTGATGTAGTCATCGCCACCCGAGGTTGAGCCGCAACGGAAGGTCACAGGACCGCGCGTCACGCTTATGTTGAGCGCATGCTCTTTGTTGGCGTCGCCGCCGGCCACCGTAATTTGCCGCTGGCAAACAGCCAGCCCGCCGACATTGACCGCGTTCAGGACCAAGCCTGTACCCCCGAAGGCCAACGTGCCGCCGCTGGTCGATGCATCGGTCCAATTGGTCGACGTTGCAAAGGTGCTGTTTGAAATGGTCGTGGCGACCGAAACGCGCGAAATCAGCACATCGTTGATGCGGACCCGCATCTTGCCGTCTGCCATCTCGATTAGCGCCGTGTCGTCGGTTGCAGCGACAAAGGGAATGTCGATAGCGAAGGCATTGTTGCGGCTTGTGCCGAGGTAGCCAGTGCCAGGGCGGAGGAACATCGAGCCGGCCGTCTTCGGTAGCCAGTTTTCCATCGCTTCCGCAGACAAGCGGATGCGATCGACATCAACCCGCGTTAGCGCAGAGCTGGAAACCAGCCCCCGGTTGAAGGCCAGCAGTGGCGCATTGGTTTTTGCCATTTAGCGGAGCCCGTAGGGCCTGCTACGCGAGGAAGAGCCACGGCTTTGGACCAGCCGCCCAGGAGGCGGGTATCTGGTTACCGCCTCATTCATGGCATCGGTGTTCGAAGCCTTGTATTTCGCCTTGTCCCGCGCCTTTTCTAGTCGGTCTTTCCGCTCAGCCGAGCCCGTTATTTCCTCGCATGTCGCCCAGGCAAGGCACGTCTCGACATAGTCGACAAAGGTTTGAGGCCACTGACCGAGATCCAGGCCATAGTCCTCATCGTTCGACACATAGCGGAGATAGATAATCGAGATATTCGCCATGATGCGGCTGGTGCGGTCGTCATAGTCAAGCAGCGGCACGCGGCCAAAGCCGTCTGAGGTCACGCCAGCGGTGCGCAGCCAGTCATCCGGCTTGTCGAACACATACTGATAGCCAAAATTGCTGCCGACCGAAGGCGTGGCCTCGAGCTGTACAAACCGCATGGCGTGATTCCAGAATGCGGCTTCGAGACAGCCCTTCACGGTCTTCGCATATTCGGCATCGAGCGCACGGCGCGCCTTCCCCTCATCGGTGAGGGCCGACAGGCGCGGCTGACCGAGTTTGATCAGCGCGCCGTTGTAAAGGGAAAGCTGGTCCGTCATCGACTAGGCCGCCTGCTTTTCCGGCTGACGCTCCTCGATCCAGGCAAGGCCCGCTTCCTTGGTGTCGAAGCGATCCTTCACCACCGAATTGTCCTTGCGCTTGACGACCTTCCACATGTCGGACGGTCCGCCCCACGTGACCAGTAGCTCAGGAAGCGCCGGTACTTTCGCGTCATTGTTCAGCAGCACAGGTTCGGTGATGAAAGCCACGCGGGCGCCGCCGATTTTGCCGACTTCGAGCACGAACAGTTCGGCGAACCATTCGTTGCCAAAACCCAGCACTTCGATCCGGTCGTTTGCGCGCATCCGAGATGCAACATGAACCCACCATGCCGGGTCGAGCAGGTCGGTTGGCTTGTCATCGATCGATAGCGCAATGCGATAGATCGAGCGCTTTACTTCGGCCAGCACCAGGCCGTTGACGTTCAGAGGCATGGGGGAATTTCTCCGTTGAAATGAGAAGGGCGGGAGCCGAGGCCCCCGCCCATGACCGACGTTTAGTCAGTGTCGGTGGTGCCGACCGCCAAGCCGTCTGTCAGATCGACGCCAAGAGCGGCAGTCGCCTGGTTGACGGTGTGGATGGTGGTCGCGTTGGTGCCGGTGGCGGTAACGATGACAATATCGTTCGCGCGCATGCCGAGCTTGAAGCCGTTGGTGAAGTAGCCGTTGACGCGAACAGCAGTCGCGGCGTCGGCGCTTTCGTATTTCCAAAAGCGGAACCCGGCGATGCCCTGAGAAATCAGGACCGGAGGCAGAGAAGTGGAATAAGCCATGGTTCAAATCCTCCGTTACGCGATAGCCGAGCCATCGTGATTGATCACGACAACACCGCTGTTCTGGAGAAGCTTCGAGCCCATGAAGGCTGACGTGCGAGCCCAGGAATAGGCCTGCTCGTTGTCCCAGCCGACTTCGGACTGAAGGTTGTCCTTGTCGACCGCGTGGCCGATGGCCGAACGGTGGAAAAGGAAGCACTTCTCCGCACTCGTAGTGGCGCCCGGAAGCTCCGAATGGATCATCCAGTTGGCATTTGCCCATCGGAAGACCTTGCGCATCGGGCCGCCCGACAGCGGACGATAGTCAACGTAGTCGCCCGATGTGAACGCGGAATCGCGCATGAGATAGGCCCACATCGCAGGCGTGATCACGCCCCAGATGTTGTCGATCTCCTGCACCGGAACCTTGTTCTTGCCGAGAATGCCAAGCGCCTTGGTCACAAGCGTCAGCGAGCCGGTAGCGGCGGCGCCCGTGGTGTTGGTGGCGTTCGACAGTTCGGTCAGGATGTCCTGGTCGATCTGCCGGTTCATCACCTTCAGGGTGGTGTCCTGCATGATGCGCTTCTGGTCGCCCTGCGAAGCGAAGATGTTGAACTCGGTCTTGCGAACGAGGTCATGCCACTCGATCAGGATTGCGGAAAACGGGTTGAGATTGTCGGCACGAGCCGGGATCAAACCGTTGACGCCACGCGTGACAGCCGTAGCGCCGCCGGAGTCGGCGACGAGGAAGACCGCCTCGTTACCCTTGCGAACGTGTTCCGTGGTGACGGCACGTCGAAGGTCGCTTTCGCCCTGCTCAAAGCCGGCGATGTACTCTTGCCTATATTGTTTCTGGAATGCCGTGTCGGCCATGGTCCAGATTCCTTCTATGGAGGGATCGGGAGCCGCAGGCAGGTTGTCCGCAGGCCGGTGTCGCGGGTTGTCCAGTGTTACCCGGAGCCGCTAAACCGCCCTTCGGCGCTGACGACGTGCTGTTTTTGGTGGAAACTCGCTTGACGGAGCCGCGTGGCGGGTTGGCCGTCAGATGGCGAGGATATCAGGCCTTCAACTTGTCTCTGGCCGTGATTAGTTTGCGGTAGCGCTCTTGCGCCCCGGCATCTTTGTGCCAAGCGGTGCGGTCTTCACCCATCCGCTTTTCCATGGCAGCGATTTCGCTGTGCAGACTTTCAACGGACGAGCCGCCAGCCGGCACAATGGTAGCCATCGGGTTTTCGGCGACAGCCTTTGCGGCGAAGAACCGGAGCGCGTCCGGGTGATTGCCGATTTTCCGACCGTCAGCCATCCGGCCGCCCATCAGGTTGTCAAACAATTCAGGGCTGACGCTCTCGAAATAGGGCCGCATCGCCGCGAAGTTGCCGGCATAGTCGCCTCCCCATTCATTTTTCAGATCCGCTTCGGCCGTTTTCTTGAAGTCGGCGTCAGCGGTCGCCTGTTGTAACTGCCCCTCTTCCTGAATCGCATAATACTCATCGACCATTTCGGCCATGTCGGACGGCGCAATGCCCTTCTTGATGGCACGTTCAGCGAAGGCAGCGACAATCGGCTTGTCGTCGTCGCCGATCACCCGCTTGTCAGGCAGGACAATGGCTTTGACGAAGTCATCGACGGCGTCGGGAATGTTGTTCGATTTGCGATAGGCCGCCCATTCGTCATCAGTCGCCTTGTCGCCAGGCTTGCCCTTCGGCTTCAGCCCTTCGGAAATCTTGCGTTGTGCCTCTTCCTGTGCCTGCAACAGCGCCTCAGGCGACGTGAAGCGCTTGAGCATGGCGAGTTTCTTTTCATCGCCCTTCGCAAGCTTGTCGCGCCAGTCCTTGCCGAAGGTTCCTTCCTCTTCGGTAGCGGCCGGCGTTTCATTCGCAGGCGTCGCCGCCGGAGCGGCAGGCGCAGGCGTGGCGGCAGGAGCGGCTTTCGCCGGTTCGGAAGTCACAGGAGCCGGAGCAGATGCCCCCGCTTCAGCAGCACCCGGAGCGGGGTTTTCGGCCGTAGCCGCGCCCGCAAGAGTGTCATCGGCCATCAGGTGTTTCCTTTCGGTTTCGTCAGCAAATCGATTGGCGTGTTGACCAGCTTTAGGATCTGGTTGCCGACATTGCGCCGGCCGGTCAGGTGGTGACCGACGTCAGGTTGCCCGGGGACGAAGACTTCGTCGTATGTCATCGCCGCCTTGTGGACGATCCAGGCAATTGCCCGCTTCTGCTGTCCCTCAGAAGCATTCCCGGCAGCGAGTGCTTTGACCGCTGCGACATCGAGGTCATCGTATGTAGCTGGCGCCATCGGATTGAACCGCGGCGACCCGCTGCGCGCTGGGTGTTGCGTCATGCGGCTTGCGCGCCCTGCAGAGCCCGGACCATCGGAGCGGCCTTGCCAGCCACTTCAGCGGCGCCGCCCACGGTCGCGGCAGTACTTGCGGCCTGCGCTTCGGCCGCCATCTGTTCGGCCACAGCCTGCATTTTCTTGTCGTCGTTGATCCACTCTTCCGGCCAGCCAGTGCGGCGCAGGAGGTCCTTCGCAATGGCCATGGCGTTCGGCAGCTTGGCAACGGTCGGATCAAGCGCAGCGGCTTCCTTGACCACGCCCAGGCCTTCAATCAGCTTCTGCTGCATGCCCTCATCTTCGAGGTCTTTGATTGGCGACTTGAAAGAGAACTCGACGCCAGAGCCCCTGAGCGAATCCGGTATCTCATTGGCAGGGAAAGCACCCAGCGAGCGCATGACCTTGAACGTTTCCGAGCAGAGCGGTTCGGAATATTCGATTTCAACCGGCTCAAACATCGGGATGTGAGCCCGCATCTGTTGTTCGACTACCTTGCGGATTTGGTAGGCAGTCATGCCCGAAGTGTCGGGGATCTGCACCTTGTCGGTCATGAAGCCCATGCGGATGGTCTGATCGAGACGATCCGACATATTCTGCCCGGCAGGCAGGCCCGAGAAGTCGAGAGACAGCGGCCGCAGCGCTTCGCCCAGCCGCTCATCATATTCCTTGTCCAGCCATGTGATGCCGCCGGCACCGAGGCCGATATCCGAGCGGATCACGTCCATTGCCGCAATCATCGGCGGGTCGATCGCCTTTTCACCGGCTTCGAGCAGGATGCGTTCGATTGCCTGTTGCGTCCGGCTGTCAGGAAGGATGATCGAGGTGAAGACCGAGCGGGCATATTGCGAGCCCGAGACGGTCGGACCACGAGGCACGATGTAGCCGCGATAGGTGCGGCCGATGTTTTCGAGGACTTCGCCTTCACAGTCGGGAAGCACCCACAGCGAAATGAACTCTTGCCCGGCCCGAACTGAGATGCCGGTATCATAGGACGCAGCAGGCACAACTACATGCCGAGCCGAGATTTTCAAATACGGGTCTTTGGCCGCGTCCCGCGTCAGCGCTTCAGGCACCTTGCCTGGAAATAGCTGCATGAGCTGAGTAATCGTCGGCTTGCAATTGCGGTGCACGTCCGAGACGGCGCCGGCATAGTCTTCCGACCATGCGCAATCGCGCAGATGCCAATTCCGGTAGAACAGATTGCGCCGGTCACTCGTTGGCGTCACTTCGATGACAGCCTGCCCGAACGTCAGGTGGTCATGGTCGCCGGCCTCGGTCGCCCGCGTGAACCCGGCGCCGTTCCGATACATGACAGCGCGCTGCATTGCCGTGGCGTATTCCAGCCAGGCACGAGCGTCAGGCACCTTGTTGCGGGCATCATCGAGCGACTTCACTTCGAAGAAATCGGAAGGCCGCAGCATCGTTCGGTAAAGGTCGGCCATGTCGCGGCGGTAGATGGCGGCACGAGACGAGAACGAGCCCGACGCATAGTCAGAGCCGATGTTTAGCGGCCCGGTGAAGTCGGCCCGGTCATAGTAGAAATGTTCCGCCAGCTCCTGCCAGTGCGACAGCGCCGGCGTCTTCTCACTGAAGAGCCGGTTTCCATTGTCGACAATGGTTTGAATGGCCGGGCTGGTAGCGGTCAATGTGTCACCCCAGGGATGATCAGACTGGATTCGGAAGCGGCGCGAGCCATGACTTCCATGCCATGGTCGATGTTGGCGTTGACCACCGCCCGCATCTTCTTGCGGTTGCCGTGGCCCTTGCAGCCGCTGACAATGGCAGCACCGGCACAGAAGCCGAGGATGCCGACGATTTCGTCAATCATCATCGGCGATTGCCGAGTATGAGACGCCACCGCCTCACCAATCGCCTGCATCAGCCTTTCATGACTGTCGGACGCGGCAGCAGAGACAAGCGCCACGGATCAGGCGCCCAGCTTGCCAACAGAGCCGGTCAGATTGTCGGACATGATGGTCGAATCCCGACCACCGCGCGCCCGCATCTCTGCCATTTGGCGGCGCTTCTCAGCCAGCACGGCCGGGTCTTGCGCATCCGGCATCCGGGCCGGCTCTTCCACTTTTGGGGCTTTGGGCTTGAACAGGCTTGCCATGGTCTTTCCTTTCAGACGATGAGGGCGAGGAACGCGGCGCCGACTGCCACCCACGACAGGACGGCCAGACAGACGTGAAGAACGGCGGCGCCGACGCTTCCGACATCGGCGAACTCTTCGGCGAGGAAGGCCAGCGCGCAGGTGATAGCAGCAAGGCCCCAGGCCCACGGATTGTCATGGGCGAGCCCGGCAGCGGCGATGATCAGCACCAGCAAGGCGCCAGAGGTGTTCTTGTGCATCGGGTCAGCCTCAGTTGTTGCCGCCAGCCTCTTGCAAGGAAAAGACCATGGTTTTATCTGTGCGAACGTCATCCGCTCCTGAGGGGCATACGGATGATTGAAAGAGGGCAGCGCTTTCGCCTTAGTGAGGTGTCAAATGCCGTTCCGTCACATCGCCGACCCGGACCAACTAACCATCCTAACCAAAGCGCTTGATGAGCATTGCCAGTCGCTAGGCATCCCGTCAGACAGTCCAGAACGCGAGAATCTGGCAAGCCGCGTGATTTCGCTTTTCAGCCGAGGCACCACCACTCTTGACGAGTTGAAAGAGGCGCTGGCGAAAGACGGCGCTTAGTTGTTCAGCTCATAGGCCAGGCCCTTTGCGTCCAGCGCCCGGCCGTTGAGCCCATACAGAACCGACACAGCGCCGCCGCCACGCTCAGCCCGGATCAGGCCGAAGCGGGCTTCCCCGAATGCCTTGGCGGCCAGGGCGAGCGATGCTGCAGCCTGCTTTTCTGTGATCGAGCCACGAGTTGCGCCCTTCGGCGGCTTCGGAACCTTGATGCTGTCTTCGAATGTCATCGCCTGCCAACCTTCTGTTGCGAGTAGCCGACCTTGACTTGCGGCAGTCGGCCGCCGAGTGCCGCGTCATGCATCTTGCGGATTGCCAGTTTCGAGCCTTCCGACCACGACATGACGGTTGCGTCGCCACGGTCAGGAGAGCGGCCGAGCCGGACCTTGATGTCGTCCTTGCTTTCGATCTGGACCTTTGCCGTGCCTACCGGCTTCCACCGGATGGCGATTAGATCGGCCAGGAGTAGAGGGTCAGGCGGCAAGGCTATGGGCGATCCGCCCTCTTGCGACGGGTCTAGAGCCTCACGGAACCGCCAATGCGCTTCAGCCCGCTTGTTGAGAAAGTGCCATTGCCCATCGGCTGACTTCGCCGTTGAGGTGTGGGAGGCGTTGTAGCCCGAGACAGCGACACCGTTGTCCTTCAGGAAGGTGACAGCACCACCGCCATACCCGCCGCCGACATCGACAATGACGCCGGCACCGTCGCGGCGAACCCCGAAGACCATGGCGCCGATCGATGGACCGTCTGGCGTGTCCTTCCCAGGCTTCACCACCAGCGGCGCGAACCATGTCCCGTAGCGTGGCGCTATGGTCGAATCGTCAGCGCCACCTTGCGCCACGTCGACACCCAGCGCCGTCATCTGCAGGCCCTTGAACCCGTCAGGCTTCCAGCGAGCTTGAGCAGCCTTGACCCACTCACCGGGCAGCAGTTGCCATTCGTCATCGGCGCGGCCGGCTTGGAAATCGCCATAGAGCAGTTGCGACCGGAGCGGTTCGGGCAGGCTTTGCAGCTTCGCTCTATAGTCAGTGTCCCGCAGGTAAGGATTGTCATCGAGGCTTGCCGGGATGAACGTCCGCGACATCGCTTCGTATTCTTCGCCGCCGCGCTCATAGACGCCAGCAGCGTCGACCCATTCAGTGACGCCGCCGACCACGATGGCCCAGCGCAGTTCACCAGGCAGCGCCCGGTTCGGATAGTTCGGATCAAGCCAGGGCGCGAACTCTTCAATCAGCCAGAGCCCATCGCCACCACGAGGCGGGTTAGAACCGAGGATGACGCGGCAGCGCTGCCCTTCCCTGGTCGACCGCAGCCAGCCAATGAGCGAGAACACTTGTTCCCGCAGAAACTCGCCTGCCTCATCGAATGCGAGGTAATCCCGAGCGTTGCCGGCATATTTGCGCCAGTCGTCGGGTTGCTTCAGGCCGGCGAACTTGAGACGCCCGCCACTATTGAGGCGCCAGACGTTTTCATTGCCGCCGACAAACTCACCGTGACCGGCCAGGATCTCCCGCGAGAACTCAATCAGCCCGTCGAGCTGGGTTGCCTCACGGCGCAGGATCAGGCTGGAATGGTGTTCGTTGGCCGCAGCGCCCACTTCGAGCGCAGACTTGCCGCCGCCGGCTTGCCCACCATAGAGCAGGATATCGGCCAGGCTTTGGAGTGCGGCAGTTTGAGGCCCAGGGTTAGGAAGGAAGGGCTTGTCCAGCTCAGACGCGACTTGCGCAACCAGTTCGGCCCGGTCTTCCGTTGATAGCTTGGCAATGACGGCTTCGAGCGAGCGAAGATCCAGCCCGCTATCCATTGCCCTCTTTCATGCCCTTGGCGAGGATCAGCGCCACAGCCTTTGCTAGCTTGCGCGGCGAATGGTCGGGCATCAGGTCTTTGCCGTCCTTGCCGGTCAGTTCCGCCTTGTCGACCAGCAGGCCATGAAGCTTTGCTTTGCCCAGCGTGGCAGAGACGGCAGCAGAGGCGCCCTTCGGTTCGGCCATCGCCTTGGCGCGGGCAAGTTCCAGCTCATCAGTCAGCGTTCCGACCGACACCATGAGCAGCGCGCGGGCTTCCGCCTGCAGCTCTTTAATCCTTGCGGCAACCTTGGGGTTTGCCAGGAGCCGGCTTGCTTCCGACCAAACCGTCTCTGGTTTCGTGTCGGCGCCCACCTCATGGGACTGGCGATAGGCCTTGGAGCCGTTGCCAGTCTCGACATAGGCGACCGCGAAGGCTTCCTGCTTTTGCGTCAGGTCGTCCTTCATTTGGCGTACATACAGAATTGTGCACCAACGCTGGTTTGTCGGTACAAATTTGTACACAGACGGCGAATTAGCTCAGGCATCTTCGCCTTGGGAGATGACAGCAGCGAGCGCTTCGAGGACTTCAGCTTGCGTCTTGCGCTTGGCGATCGACACAGCCAGGGCGAGTTTCTGGCGCGTGTCTTCCTGCAGAGCCTTGATGGTTGCCGGCGGAAGCTTCAGGCGGCGCTTGTCGAGATAGTTCATGCCCGCGCCCTCCCCGATGAAACGTTCGGTAACGTGCCGTAACGCTACATAACGCGTGACGGTCACGTGACGCGTTGACGGCTCACGTGACCAACGTTTGCAAATCGCAGCTAACGTTTGATTTTCTGGAATAGGTCTTTGAGCGCGGGGGAGGCGAATCTTGCCCCCGCATCGGCCCGGCGAGTGATCCGAAGATCCCGCTCAGTCAGCCGCAAATCGCCTGCATGTGGTATTACGCTACCTTAGCGAGATTTTCAAGGTCTACCGATGTTGGGACCGGCCGACCGAAGATGGAGACCAGCACCTTGGCCTTCCGGTTGTCCTTCACCGCGTCGATGAGCCCTTCCAGGCCGAGGAATTGCCCTTCGGCGATCCGCACCTTGTCGCCGGCATGGAGCCGGTAGCCATGTTCCCGCGTCTCATCGAAGGCGCCGCTATCCACCGCCCGCCGAATGCGGACAATCACATCGTCGTTGACCGGCACCGGGAAGCCTTGGACGCGCAGCACCTTGTTGACGCCATCTATGTCGTCCAGCTCAGAGCAGCGGTCAGGTGACGCCAGGCGCACGAACCCGTAGCGGACGAAGAGAGCGAAGTCTTTCATCACCCATTTTTTGGTCCGATGATGTTTGATTTCCTTCCGCCAGAACGGCCAGAAAACATCGTAACCGCCGCGCAGCAGTTCATCCCTCGCCTTCCGTTCGGCCGAGGGCGCCGATTCCACCACGTACCAGAGGTTAGCTTGTACGCGCTGGTTCATTGCGTCCCCTTCAGGTAATCGGCCACGTCTATGTGTCGGACGGGCGATGCCGGCCCAAATGTTCCAAGGTAGGTTCGGCTGACTTCCGCAGGGATCGGCGCACGTGGCGTCCGGGGCGGCTTCAGCTTCAGGTGTTGGTCTTGAAGCTTGAGCAGCAGCGGGAATAGATCGGTTTGGCGCGGCGGCAGTTTGCCCTTCATGTTGGACAGCCGCTTGCCGAGGAACAACACTTGCCGTTCAGACTTCAGGTGGTCGACATCAACGCCTTGCTTTTTGAGCCAGGACCGCAGCAGCAACAGACCATCCGGCCATTCGTAGGAGCGGCCCTTCATGCCGCGTCCCCTTCGTTCGGCAGGTAGCGGCGCGCCAGCGTCAGGAACACCTCTTGGCCGAAGGCTAGCAGTATGTCGTCTGCTTCAGCCTGGGAGACACCTTGGGCGCTCATCCCGAGGCGCTTGGCCTTGATCAGTCGGCGCCAGTAGGCATCGGCCGCACGGCCATCGAGCCCGGCCAGAGCGGCCACAACTTCCTTGACGGCGCCGTCAGACTTGGCGAGCGGAAATGGAACAATGCTGGACATCGGCACCCCCGATTTGGATGGTGTAATGTTATCACATTTGCCTTGCGATCCAAACATTTTAAGCCCCCTGGTTTTTCATGGAGGCAACCACGGCGGCATCATCGTCGACTACAACAGCGTCATCCGCTGAAAGGCGGGCGCCTGGCAATTTGTTGTTTCGGGCTTCTGCCATTATCTGGCCGAGCGGTCGGCTATCTGCCCTATGACGAACCCACAGGCCAGGGACCGTATCAGGCGGCGAAAGGTCGCCGACCGTTCCCCGAATAGTCGCCGAATGCTCATGTTCCACAGGTGGGAATAAAGTAAGCATTACACCTCCCCCTTCCCGTTATGATCAGGGAGACAGAGCTTGTAGACGTGAGGGTGTCGGGTGTTGCTGATCTTATCGAAATGCCCCCGCCGGACCAAAGCCAGAAGGTCGACCTCGATCAAGGTCAGGATATCGCGGTAAATTCGGCTTCGGCTCTGGTTGGGAAGGTGGCCTTTGGCGATCAAACCGGCCGGCACGATAGTAAAAAAAATTTCGGGTCGATGACCATGGGTGCCGTTGAGAACCATATAGAGCAGCGCGGCATCGTCGCCCTTTTTGTGGCCCGCCAGCGCGGCGGTCGCCGAACGGTGAATGGCGAAGGTCGAGTTGCGGCCGCCCCACAAGTAGAGCCGTTCGCGGTTGCGCCATGCCCACCGGGCTTTTGCCCGGACTTCGGCATTGGAGACGCCCTCCGGGTTGTCGCATTCCAGATCCCGGTAGGCGCAAAGCTCTTCGAAAACCTCTGCCTCGCTGTCGGCGACAAGGGCCAGCTCGATACCGCGCCGGAAAAGGTGGCGGTCGCGGGTGCCTTCCTCCGCCCTTTTCGAACCACGTTGCCATTGCGGCGGAGTGGCTTGGAAAATCGGCAAGCGCGCGGCGAAGCCGAGCGGCACACCGACCGACTGATATGCCTTGCCATTATCGGGCCGAACCGAATCCGGGCCGACCACGAACGAGCCGGCGCCGCTCTTGAAGTCGATGGTGATATCCGGCAGGCGAACCTTGGGCGGCAGATAGAAGCCAGCCCGGAACCAGTAGTGCAGGCCGCGCGCCGTGCGGGTCATCACCGGCGATAGGCCGAAATGCTGTTCAACGTAGTTGCGCGTTGCGGTGTTGTCCGTGTCGCAGTCGACCACAACCAAGCCGTCCAGCCGGATGCCGTACATTTGGGAGCTGTGCTTCTGCATCAAGCCGAGGCAGGTTGACGCCGAGCAGCCGCGAGCGGCCGACCAGTTCGCGACCAACGGTTTTTTGCCATCCGGCCCGTCGCCGAGCGGCAGGAGTTTGTAACCCGCGCCATGAAGGCGGGCGATTGTCTCAGCGTGGCGAGATGCAGCACCACCGACTTCCGGTGCCGCAGGTAGTTTTTGAAAGTCGGTGGCGGCGCTCATGCAGCGATAGCCGAGTCTTCGAGGATCGAGAGCCGCGACCTCAAAACGTAGCGCCCATGCGTCCCGGAAAACGGCCCGCCGTGGCCTTCATGGATTGTTTCGATTACGAAGTTGTCGCGAAGGAGCCAGACGTAATGACTCCAGCGAGGCGCCGGGTTGTCGATCGGAGTGCAGCCGCGCTCACCGGCATTGATCAGCTCGCGAAGCGCCCAGGCCTCGCGACCTTCAAACGTGAGAACCTGGCTTGGCGTGTTGCCTACCGCCTGGGTGCGAACCGTGATGGCGAATTTCTTGTTCGCCGATGTATTTCGTGAGTTAACGTGCGGCTCTTCGCCTGCTATGCCGTGCATGTTCTGGTCCTTTTCGATTTCTGGAGGTTGGGTCAGATCGGCTTGGGCGGTCAGTTGTCCAGACGCGCCGCTCAAGCCACTTCCGCCGCCATCGAGGGCGGTTCCGTCTTGCCTTTCGGCAGATTATCAAGCCATCGGTCAGCATCGACCTTGCGGACAAGAACCTTCCGGGTTCCAGCCCGGCGCGTCTCAAGCCGCCCGGCCTTGATTTCTTCGTAAACGAAGGTCCTGCCGACACTGTAAGCGGCGCAAAGCCGTTTTATAGCGAAGGCGTTGGGTGGTGCTTCCATGCTCTTCAGTCTCCTTTCGGTTTGCGGCGAATTGGTCCGAACCAAGGCGTACATATTACCACTTGCTGTGACTCCCTGTCGAACACGAACCCGGAAACCCCACAACTTTTCGTGTCTCTATTTTAACGTGGAACTTCAATAAGTTAGCCTATGTTTATCCACAGATTATCCAGGGAACCCGTGTTCACGTTAAGTTCTGGTCTTTACCCACGGTAAAGCGGCGTCGAGAAAACCCGATTTGCCCCTCCCGATATGCACTGAAAAAGATCGAGGAATGTTGGCAGGTCATCGCGGCATGTCTGCCACGACTCGTTGTCCCTCAACCCGGTCCCTCGAAACTGCTTGCAGTATCTGCCTGCCCGAATCAGTGGTCAAGCACTGCACGGTGCAATGCGGCCACATGCGGACAACTATCTAAGGTTTTCCCCCGACAAGGCGCAGATTGCCTCTTGCCGCAGACGCATCGAGATAGTTCGCCCAGGCCGTCATTAACTTGCGCCTTTTTTCCAAGGCATCGGACCGCCGGTAGGCGTTCTCCACCGCATCGCCCGTCTTATGGGCGAGCGCGGCTTCGGCCACTTCGCGCGGAAAGCTGGTGTTGTCCCCGGCCCAATCCCTGAAGGCCGAGCGGAAACCGTGCGGCGTGTACTGCCCGACTTCCATGCGACGCATCTGCATTGCCATAGCCATCACCGATAGCGGGCCAGGATTGCCCCGCCGGTCCTCGCCCGGGAAAACATGGCCGTCATCGGACAAGCGGGCATCATAGAGCGGGCGCAGGATAGCCAGGGCGGCATCGGTCAGGGGAACGCGATGGACCTTCCGGGCCTTCATCCGCGCCGCCGGCACCGTCCACAACTTCTCCGCCAGATCCAACTCGGGCCAGGTCGCGCCGAGAACTTCGCCCGAGCGCGCCGCTGTCAGGATGAGGAAGTCTAGCGCCCTCGCAGACAGGGCTTCAGATGCCCGCAGGCGCTTCGCGAACGCCGGCACGTCGCCATAGGCCATCGCGCTGTGATGCCCGCGTGAGAGCTTCTGTCCCTTCGCCAACAGGTGTTGAAGATGGCCGCGCCACAAGGCAGGGTTTTCGCCCGATCGATGACCCGAGGCCTTGGCGAAGTCCAGCACCCGTTCAATCCGGCCGCGCAGCCTTTGCGCCGTTTCCGGTTTCTTTTGCCAGACGGGTTTCAGGATTTCGAGGACATCGGCGGTGGTTACCTTGTCGACCGGCTTTTTCAGGATCGGCTTGCAGTAGGCCTCGCCGAGGGTCATTTCCCATTGCGCCTTGTGCTTGGGATTCGACCAGCTCTTGCCGACTTCGGCAATGAAGTCTGCAGCGCATTCGGCAAAGGTCGGCACTTCAGCCTTGGCTTCCGGGTCGATCGGTTCGAGGCCGCGCCGCAGACGGTCGCGACAGTCGGTCGCCGCGATCCGCGCATCCTTCAGGGAAACGGAGGGATAGGAGCCGAGCCCGGCTTCCTTCCATGCGCGAGCGGCGCCAGAGCCCTTGAAGTGAATGAAGGCCCAGGATTTGGTTCCCTCTTTCTTGACGCGCAAGTAGAGCCCGCCGCCGTCGCTATACCGACCAGCCTTCAGGTCTTTCTTTCGGATGGTCGTTTCGGCGAGCAGATTGAGCGAGCGAACCATTCCCAGCAACTCCGTGCCTAACTTCGATGCGCGATGTTAGCGGATTGCAACGGATAGCAGCAAACGAAGAATGCCGAAAAACCAAGGGAATCAACGCTTATTTCATACCCCGGCAAACACCAGCGGACGTGGGTTTAGAAGACACTCCCTCCGCCAGATATTTGGCTACCGTGCTGAATTGCCTCTGTATTTTCAAAGAGGGCCAAATCTTTCCTAAGTTATTCCTAACTTCCTAAAACGAAGAAGCCTGCCACCGCGAGGCAGCGGGCCAGCGTGAGCGCAAACGTTGCGCCAGCCTCAGGATCAACGTTCGTCCTGGCGATAGAGCCGTTTGGTCGCGCGGTCGCTTTCCATGCGTTCTGCAGGACCACGGTGGCGTCGGGTCATAAGAACGTATGCCATCAATAGGGCCAGCAACAGTGGCCCACCAGCAACGACGATCAACCACATCACACTTTCAAACATGAGGCATCTCCTTCACGTCACAACCGTCAAGGAGAAGAACCGTTCCGTTCAAAGTTACAGCAACACCAGCACCTCCTGCGACTGAGGGCCGTTTCCCATGTGACCGTTTCGGAAATCCGGGCTCCGCTGCAACAAAAGGCTGCGGCTGCACGTTGCGGTTGATCATTCAACCAGGAGCAAAGCAAATGGCCGACGACAAAACGAAGACGGACTTCCGCGATCGGGACCGCGTCTCTGCCGATGAGGATTATGAAGTCGAGTATTTCGCCACCAAGGCCGGCATCACCCCGCAGCAGGTCAAGGAATTGATCGCGAAGCACGGCAACCGACGCGAGACGCTGGAGCGGGAAGCGAAGGCTCTGGGGAGCGGTAGGTAGGCCGGCATGCCAGAGTACCAGGTGGAAGAGTGGCATGGAGAGGAGTGTGTCTCAACTCAGGCCACGAGCACCGATGATCCGTTATCTGCGGTAGAGAAGGTCACGGGCCAAAGGGTGTCGCCTAGAGCGCTTCAGGAGCATTGGTTTCGTGTGGTCGATGAAGATGCGCGAAGCACGCATGAATTCAGCCTTGAGGACGGCGGCCCGGCTGGAGATTTCGCAAAATAGCCATGACCAGAATCTCGGACCTGCATTGGGACCAACGCTGCAGATAGGCGAGAAAGGTGCAGCCGCCGGGCGGACCCGACGGCTTATCGTCGATTGGATCGCTGCCGCCGCATGGGGCCTTAAGGCGCGGCCGGCGCCAGCTTGGCGGCTACTTGGTCGATCTTGTCGGCAAGTACGCTATTGGCCCAATCTGTCACCTCAGGGTCAACGGGCTTGTTGGCCATTTGGGCAAGGGCTGCATCGATCGATGGGACGTTGGCAGCGGCAGCTGTGGCGGCGGTCTGAGCAGCGGCCGCATCCTGGGTGGCGTCATCGAGCGCTGCCTGTGCTGCATCGAGGTCGGCCTGCGTCGGGACATCTTCGGGCGGGGTATTCGGGTCAGCCGCTTTCGCATTCAGCGCGTCGAGCGCCGCTTTGGCGTCGGCAACCGCCTGATTAGCGGCATCGAGCGCCGATTGAGCGTTCTTGGCTATTGCCGACTGTGTCACAAAAGCCTGCACGCCAGCGAAGTTCTTGCTCTTGGAGTGCATAAAGGCGTTGGCGTTGCGCTGCAGTGAGTTCAATCGGCCCAGCTTGGCATGGATATTCTTTTCCTTGGACACTGAACCGGTAGCGGCCTTGGCGACCTGGCCCTTGGCGGATGCCGACTTGCCGAGCGAACCGCCGCCTCCGCCATTGCCGCCAGCATTACCGTTTCCTCCGCTATTGCCATTGCCATTGCCGTTACCGTTACCATTGCCATGGCCGTTACCATGGCCGTTGCCACCAGCAGCAGCCAGGGCCGGCGACACCAGAAGCGAGAACACCGCAAATGCAGCAAAAAGGGTCTTTCGGGATGTCATAACTACCTCCGAGATTGCCACCGCCACTAACCGCTATAGCGGGCAACATGAGGAATCGCTAACACAAAGGGTAAACTTGGATATAGCTGTGCTTTCATTGCGAGAACGAAGCGGCCGGCCGGCGAAACGCCAACCAGCATAACTCTTTGAAATTGCTGAAGTAGATCACCCTCGTTGGGACCGGCCGGCCTTCCGAACTCAAAGGTCCTAGACCGCTCGGACCAAGGTCTTAAGCCGTGGTTTCGGCCGCGACTCAGAAGTCGTGACGGCGCGGCGACCTTCGGTAGTCGGCACCGTATCGGCCTGAGGCCGAGCTCGACATCGATCCGCTGCTGTGTCCCAAAACACCGCCTAAGTGGTTGTATTCTCTGTCTTTTGATATAAGCGCTAGTCTGAGGTAAATTTCGACCGGCATCTGGCGGGCTTACGTTATGCAGCATCGAACGTTCTTTGGCGGCAAGGTCACCGAGATCCCCACTTCGTTACATTGCGATCCCAGGGGAATGCTGACCGCTATCGAGTTCAGCGGTTACAATTTCCAAGCCGTGCGGGCGTTCGTCGTCACCGCGCCGCGCGGCACGTCGCGGGGCGGACATGCACACGGCTCGGGCCGGCAATTGATGATGCAGCTGTCGGGCCAGATCGGCATCGAATTTCGCTATCAGGAACAGATCGAACGGCTGACGCTCACCGCATCGAACCGCGCGGTGCTGGTCGATGCCCCGGTGTGGGCGCTGCAGACCTATGAAGGCGAGAACCCGTCTTTGCTGGTTTTCTGCGATACCGAATACGACCCTGAAAACTACGTATCGAACCCCTGATGACACTCATCGGGAAAGGAGAGGCCGCGATGCGCGCCAGGACATGACAGCGCCTCGCGGCAGAATGGCTATTCTCGGCGCCGGCATCATGGGCGTCAGCCTCGCTCTCATGATGGCCCGCAGAGGCTACGCGGTGTCCCTCTTCGACAAGGAGAGCGAGCCGATGGCCTGCGCCAGCCGTTGGAACGAGGGCAAGATTCATCTCGGCTATCTCTACGGGAACGATCCCTCGCTGCTGACCGCCCGGCATCTGCTTTCGGGAGGACTGTGTTTCGGCAGGCTTGTTTCCGAGCTGATCGGAAGCAATCTGGAAGCGCACACGACCCTTTCGGAAGACCTTTATCTGGTCCATCGCAACTCGATCGTCGCTGCCGAGGCGCTGGGGGCGATCTTTGAACGTGTGGATGTATTGGTGCGCAGCCACGCTGACGCCACCAGCTACCTTGCCGACGTATCGGCGGCGCGATCGAATCGGCTTTCCAAAACTGAATTGGCCGATGTCACCAACTCGGACCAGATCGTCGGGGGCTTCCAGGTGCCGGAGCGATCCGTCAACACGCGATGGGTTGCCGACCGGCTTTGCGCGGCGCTTCGGGGTGAACCCAATATCAGCTTGCGGATGGCGTCCAAAGTCCTGTCGGCACAGCCGGTGGACGGAATTGACGGGAAATGGCGCGTGGCGGTCGCAAGCGAAAAAAGTGAGGCGTTCGACATCGTCGTCAATTGCCTTTGGGAGGGGCGGCTGGCTGTCGACCGCACGGCCGGCATCGAGCCGGTTCCCGGATGGTCGCACCGCTACAGGCTTTGCCTGTTCGGCCGCACCAGCCAGCCTGTCGATGTGCCGTGCGCGGTCGTCGCCCTTGGCCCGTTCGGCGACATAAAAAACTATGACGGGCGCAACTTCTATCTCTCCTGGTACCCGAGCGGGTTGCTTGCGGAGAGTGGCGTATTGTCGATCGAAACGCCACAAGCGCTCGATGCCGACGCACGACAGCGGTTCATCGGCGACGTTCGCGCCACGCTCACTCGGTTGGTGCCCGTTGTTTCCAGCATGTTCGACGATGCCGAGGAGCTTGAGGTACGCGGCGGCTTCGTGTTTGCGCAAGGGCGTGGTTCGCTCAGCGACCCGAAAGCCACGATCCATCGCCGCGACCAATTCGGGGTCAACCGCCTGGGCAACTACATCTCGGTCGACACAGGTAAATATTCGACGGCGCCGTGGCTTGCCGACAGGCTGGCGCGGCAAATCTGCGGGATCGAGTGAATGGGTGAGACAGAACAGGGCGGCGCGAAGCAGGTAGCGCAGAAACAAGTCCAGCTTCGATCCGGCTGGCGGCCGAAGGTCACGGCGCTGGTGCCGTGCTACAATTCGGCGGCATTCATTTCGCGTACGCTGGACAGCCTCGCCGCGCAGACCTGGGACAATATCGAGATCCTGGTCGGCGAGGACAATTCGACCGACGCGACATTCGAGATCGTTTCAGCCTTCGCCGGCGGCCGCGACGATGTCTGTATCCTGCGCCGGGACAAAAACCTGGGATGGCTGAAGAACTCCAACGATCTGATGGCCAATGCCAGCGGCGAATTGATGTTCTTTGCCTTCCATGACGACGTCATCGATCCAACCTATATCGAGGCGCTGGTGCGGGCGCTCGATGCCAATCCCGCGGCTGTACTGTCGTTCAGCGACGTCGAAGTGATCGAAGTCAGCGGCGAAAGTGCCACGTGGAAGTTCGACCTGCTGGAGGGCTTGCAGGACGGTTTTGCGCGTGGCCGGGCGATGGCGCGCCAGCCGCATGGATGGTGGGTTCCCAATCGTGGGATATTCAGGGCCTGGGCGTTCCACCGTAGCGGCGGGATCAAGCCCAACAGCCAAGGCGAATTCAGCGCCGACTGGACCTGGCTTCTGCATCTGTCGCTGCTCGGCGGCTTTGTCCGCGTGCCGCAAGTGCTCTGCCACAAATACTACCGGGCGGGCAGCATCAGCCGGCGCTGGGACCGCAACAGCACCCAACGAAGGGCCTTGCGGGCGGCGGGGATAAGGGAGGTCTGGCACAGCGAGGCCGGCCTTGCACAAAGAGCCTTCCTCGCTGTCTATATCGCCTTGCGGCCGTGGCGGTGGGTGCCGCGATCGCGAGAAGCGCAAAGATGGCGAAACAGGCAATCGGTGCATGGCAGCCCGGACAAATAAGAATGGCGCTGGTGGTTGGAATTTCGACCGTTCGCCACCGCGGAAATCGCATAGCGTACGTGTTTCACGGGTTACCAACGAGTAAACGTCGCTGGATACTATGCGAAATGTGCGGTCTGTCAGTGCTAATCGCGAGGCGAGAAACCTGAAAGTTGATCAACCCTGGTGAGCGCAGCGCCAACAAAGCTTCATATACCTTTCGACTTTATGCGGTGAATAGTTATTGCCAAGCAGTTGCATTCCAGTCACAGTCCCGGAGCATAACTCGCTCAGGGGGAGGGAATTTCATGGGAACTACCACATTCCAACTGCGGCCCGTCACTGATCGCGAGGACGAAGCGAGCCAGTTAGCGAGGGCTCTCAAAGAATCGATTGATGAACTAGCACCGGAAGTTAAGCCCATCTTTAAAAAGAAACGGAAGGATACGCAGGATTTCGGAACAACGTTGGTTCTTGTTTTGGGAGCTCCGGCTACAGTTGCTTTGGCGACCGCGATCGCTACCTTTATTAGACGAAATTCTGGGGTTGTCATAGAAATGACGTCATATATCGGCGGCAGCGAAGTCAACGTCACCGGAACATCGAAATTAGATCTTAAAGTAACCAAATTGAATAGCGCTGATGCCAAGGATATACTGGTCGCTTTGGCCTCGAAGTAAGGTCATTTGATGCGCTCCGATAAACGCCCTCTTGTGATATTACTTGGGGTAAGTGAGTGCCCCAAAGCGCCAAAATTCACGTCTTTGCCGCAGTGCGCCAGTTCTGCGGATGAGTTTTTTCGATATTGTTACGTTGACCTTGAGATTCCGAGGGCCAATATACTTGACCTTTTTGATAGCACTCAAAATGCAACAGAGCAAATTAGCACAATAAGTTCATGGTTAAAAAAGAAGCTGCCTTCTGATGTCAGAAATAAAGCGGACGACCTTATAATATTTTACTCTGGTCACGGAGCTTTTGGCCATCAAAGGGATAAGCCGTACTTTTTGGTTATCCGAGAGACGACAGAAGATGACGACAGCGCAACTAGTTTACGCTTTGGCGATTTGGCCGCAGTTCTGATAAACAGGGCGCGCGAGATAAGACGCACGGTTATTCTCGATTGTTGCTTTGCTGGCACAGCAGTGGCCGAACTTATGACGCCTCTGTCGGAACTAGTAAGAGAGAAAGTCGACGAGAAATTGCCGATTCAGCAGTCTCCCGGTTCTGGCGGCGCAGAAACGGGCGAAGACAAAGACTTAGCAGAAAAGGGGACTGCGCTTTTTTGTTCGTCTGCTGCTCGCTTAGCGTCGATTGCACCTGCCGGTCGTCCCTTGACGATGTTCTGCGAAGCACTCTTCAGTTGCCTTAAGCACGGCAAGGAAAACGGTAAGGAATGGTTGACGCTCGAGGATCTCGAACAGCCAGTCCAACAATACATCGCAGATACTTTCCCCGACGACGGCGTACGTCCAGAACTTTGGAAACCCTATCAGATCAGGGGCAATCCTGCGAAAGCTCCTCTCTTTCGGAACAGCCTATGGAGAGCTATCGTAGCCTCTCCGCCTGCGGGCCAGACGCCGCATGAAAATGTTGAGCGCGCCCTTGGTGACAATTCTGCTTCGGAGAGTTCTACAGAATTTAAGCGTTGCGGATGAGGCGTCGAAAGGGAGCGCGAGCGGGTCGTTGGTCAAGGACCCGGCGGAGCAGGCGCCCATTCGGGTGCTTGCGCTGGCTGGCTTCCTGTCAGGGGCTGCAAGCGCTGTTGCGCAGTGGGCCCTGCCCGCTCCCTATGGTGAGAGTAGCGCGCAAGCCGCTACGGCTATCTTCGGCCAACTGCGCGTCACCTTTCCAGGCTTTGCGTCGCCCGCGGTGTTTTCATTGCTACTTTTTGTCGTGTCGTTGCGAATTTTCAAAATTAAGGATTTGGCCTATTATATACTGCTTCCATTTGTTATTTATGGAGGGTGGGCGCTAGCGACTAATATAGCGACTTGGGTTTCGTTATATCCTGGCGTGTCGAATTCTGCTGCCTACTTGCTTTTTGCCCTCCAGGGGTTTGTTTACGGCGCAGTTCAGATGCTCGCGTGTGGGTATTTGGTCCTATGTTTCAGCCCTCGACCCGGTTCACAATTTGGCTTGGACTCCCTTTCGCTGCGTTCCAGAAAAATCAGTCCAGAACTCTCGCCATATAAATTGTCGACGCTTATCGCGGCCAGTATTGGTTCGGGTTTGTTTATGGCGGTTGTAGCCGCGACAGTATGGTACACGTATCGCGACACACATTTTAACGTGTATTTATCCGCCCACGTTGTCTGGCAGTCGAGCGTAATTGGGGCAACAAGCTTGCTTCTGGCAGAGGGTCATGTTTTTCGTGATATGAAACGATGGTTTGTGTACGTTTCTCTAAGTGTATTTGTTGTGTTATTATTTTCGTTACACCCATATATTGCCGGCATAGAGCGACCAGAATTGGCGGTCGCAATTCGTCCCTTAGTTAGGGGCGCTGTCCGAGCGCGATGCGGACGGAGACGTTGGAGATTTGCAGGTGCAGTGGCATCATGGTAAGTGAGTGACCTCAACATTTGGCACCGATCGGGATACTGACGTGAGAAACGTAAGGGCGGTCTCTCTTTTTTTAGGCGTGATCTTTGTGACTTCGGTCACAGTCCAAGTTGCCGGCGTGAAGGCCCAAACCGCGTGCCAACCTCAGTATCAGCAATGTAAATAGCTTCGTGAGCCTAGTGTCTTCTTGGAAGGCCCCAGGTTCGGGCTGGCGGCGACCGCATCCTCGCCGCGCACGCAGGCGACGGTAAAACATCGTGTATTTGATTTCTTACCCGAAATATGCAGCTTCTCCCGCCAATGAAAAAACTGTTCCTTGTGGCCCTGGCCTCGGTGACGCTGGCCTGGCCCGCCCACGCCATGGACGCCGCCCTGCGCGCCGGCCTGCTGAAACTCGACCCGGAGACCCGGCTGGAGCAGAGATGCGACGCCGAAGTGCTCGACCGCATCAGCCATGACGACCACAAGTACAAGGCAGACCGCGTCGTCGCCTACGCCTTCGCGACGCCGGAAATGAAAGCCGATGTCATCCGCAGCCCGGGTGCTGCCTTCCGCAGCAAGGGACAGTGGTACCGGCTGAAGTTCAAATGCGAGACGGCGCCGGACCATATGGAGGTCCTGCAGTTCCGTTACCGCATCGGCGACGAGATTCCGGAAGCCGACTGGGCGAAGTACAATCTCTACGACTGAATTCGCTGCGACCAGAATTCTCTCTGGCAGAACGACCTTCCCTATTCCCGTGGCTTTCAGCGTCGGCCGTTAGAGCGGTTCAGCTTTTTATGGAGCAGCTGACCCACTCTAACTCTTTGTTTTTGCATAATTCCGGACGGAAAACCGCTACGCACTTTTCCTGGAATTGCGCCGGCAGTCTCTTGACGCGCGGGAACCATACACGTTAGGGCGTCGGCATATCCGACGACGAACACGCCGATACAGCAAGGGGCTCCGGTCGATGGACATTTTCAGCGCTGCAAGCATGACGGCCCTCCTCCAGGTCATCGCCATCGATCTGGTGCTTGCCGGCGACAATGCCATCGTCATCGGCCTTGCCGCCGCCGGCCTGCCGGTCGAGCAGCGCAAGAAAGCCATCCTGATCGGCGTTTTGGCGGCGACTGTGCTGCGCATCCTGTTTGCCGCCGTCACCGTCAAGCTTCTTGCCATTGTCGGCCTGCTGCTGGCCGGCGGCATCCTTTTGTTGTGGGTGTGCTGGAAGATGTGGCGCGAGCTGCGGACGTCGCATGCCGACGAGTTCGAGGCGACCGAGGCGCTGTCCGATTCCGACCTCAACAGCGACAGAACGGTGGGGGGCAAGGCGCCGCGCAAGACGCTCGGCCAGGCGGCCCTGCAGATCGTCGTCGCCGATGTTTCGATGTCGCTGGACAATGTGCTGGCGGTCGCAGGTGCGGCGCGCGATCATTTTCCCGTGCTTGTCATAGGCCTGGTGCTGTCGATCGCCTTGATGGGCTTGGCCGCGAGCTTCATTGCCAAGCTGCTGCATCGCCACCGCTGGATCGCCTATGTCGGCCTGCTGATCATTCTCTACGTCGCGATCGATATGGTCTATCGCGGCCTTGTCGAGGTCTGGCCGCATGTCAGTCCTGTGGTGAGCTGACGCTGCCGGTCCTACAGCTTCTGTATAGTACGGGTATCTGCCGGAGGCAGTGGTCGCGTTCGCCGCAGCCGCTGCCCATACCAATGCCGCAATAAGTGTGGTACTGGCCGCCGATCCCGAAAAACCCGGAATGTTTTCTCATGTCTGCGCCTCGCGTCAGTTTCGTCAGCCTTGGATGCCCGAAGGCGCTTGTGGATTCCGAGCGCATCATCACGCGCCTGCGCGCCGAAGGCTATGAGATCGCGCGCAAGCATGACGGCGCGGACCTGGTCGTCGTCAACACCTGCGGCTTTCTCGATTCGGCCCGCGACGAATTGCTCAACGCCATTGGTTCGGCGCTTTCGGAAAACGGCCGGGTGATCGTCACCGGCTGCCTCGGCGCCGAGCCGGACGTCATACGAGAGAAGCACCCCAACGTCCTCGCCATCACCGGCCCGCAGGCCTATGAGAGCGTGATGGCCGCGGTGCATGAGGCGGCGCCGCCCAGCCACGATCCGTATATCGACCTTCTGCCGCCGCAAGGCGTCAAGCTGACGCCGCGCCACTACGCCTATCTCAAGATTTCCGAAGGCTGCAACAACCGCTGCACCTTCTGCATCATTCCCGCACTGCGCGGCGACCTCGTCTCGCGCCCGGCGGCCGATGTGCTGCGCGAGGCCGAGAAGCTGGCCAAGGCCGGCGTCAAGGAACTGCTGGTCATCTCGCAGGACACCAGCGCCTACGGCATCGACATCAAGTACCAGACGTCGATGTTCGGCGACCGCGAAGTGCGGGCGAAATTCCTCGACCTGTCGGAGGAGCTGGGCAAGCTCGGCATCTGGGTACGCATGCACTATGTCTACCCCTATCCGCATGTCGCCGATGTCATCCCGCTAATGGCGGATGGAAAAATCCTTCCCTATCTGGACATCCCCTTTCAGCACGCCTCGCCGCAGGTGCTGAAGAACATGCGTCGGCCCGCGCATGGCGAAAAGACGCTGGAGCGCATTCGCGGCTGGCGCGAAGTGTGCCCGGATCTGGCGATACGCTCGACCTTCATCGTCGGTTTCCCCGGCGAGACCGACGAGGATTTCGAGATGCTGCTCGACTGGCTGGACGAGGCCAGGATCGATCGCGCCGGCTGCTTTAAATACGAGCCGGTCCGCGGCGCCAGTTCCAACGATCTCGGCCTCGAACAGGTGCCGCAGGAGATCAAGGAAGCGCGCTGGCATCGCTTCATGCAGCGCCAGCAGAAGATCTCGGCGACGCAGCTGGCCAAGAAGGTCGGCAAGCGCCTGCCGGTGCTGATCGACGAGGCGCATGGCACGTCTGCCAAGGGCCGGACAAAATACGACGCGCCCGAGATCGACGGTTCGGTGCATATCCAGTCGCGCCGGCCGCTGCGCCAAGGCGACATCGTCACGGTCAAGATCGACCGCGCCGACGCCTACGACCTTTACGGCTCGGCGGTTTAGAAAATTACCAAAAAGGGCGCCTCCCGGCGCCCTCGGATTTTTGGCACAGCCCTCGGCGCGGTTTCGCAGTCGAAGCGTGCAGCCCGCGAAGTGAAAAAGGGCGCCGGGCGGCGCCCCTTCTCTTTTGCGTTTCCGATACTTACTGCGGCAACTTGTCGTCGACGCCCTTCACATAGAAGTTCATGCCGAGCAGCGTGCCGTCGTCGGCTACTTCGCCGTCCTTGAGCCACGGCGTGCCGTCCTGCTTGGCGACCGGTCCTGTGAAGGGGTTCCAGCCATCTGCGATTTTCTTGGCGGTTGCCTCGGCCATCGCCTTCACATCGTCCGGCATGTTGGTGAAGGGCGCCAGCTTGACGGCGCCGTCCTTGATGCCGAGCCAGACATTGTCAGGCTTCCAGGTGCCGTCGAGCGCCGCCTGAACGCGGCTGATGTAATACGGCCCCCATTCGTCTGTCAGCGAGGTCAGCTGCGCGTTCGGCGCGAACTTGATCATGTCGGAGGACTGGCCGAAGCCGTGCAGCTTGCGCTCTTCCGCCACCTGCAGTGCCGCAGTGGAATCGGTGTGCTGGACGATGATGTCGGCGCCCTGGTCGAACAGCGCCTTGGCCGCGTCGGCTTCCTTGCCCGGATCGAACCAGGAGTTCACCCAGACGATCTTGGCCTTGAAGTTCGGGTTGACCGACTGCGCGCCGAGCATGAAGGAGTTGATGCCCATCACCACTTCGGGGATCGGGAAAGAAACGATATAGCCGGCGACCCCTGCCTTCGATTCCTTGGCGGCGATCTGGCCGAGCACGTAGCGGCCTTCATAGAAGCGCGCATTGTAGATGCCGAGATTGTCAGCGGTCTTGTAGCCGGTGGCGTGCTCGAACATCACTTTGGGGAACTTCTTGGCGACCTTCACTTCCGGGTCCATGAAGCCGAAAGAGGTGCCGAAGATGATCTTGCAGCCTTCGCGCGCCAGACGCTCGAAAGCGCGATCGGCATCGGGACCTTCCGAGACGTTCTCGAGATAGGCGGTTTCGACCTTGTCGCCGAGCGCCTTCTCCACCTCGAGGCGGCCTTGGTCGTGCTGGTAGGAATAGCCGAAATCGCCGATCGGGCCGGTGTAGACCCAGCATGCCTTCAACTTGTCGGCGGCCTGCGCCGACGCCGCCAGTGACATGGCGGCGGTCGTGGTCATCAACGCGATAAACAGTTTTTTCATTGTGTTACCTCTCTGAGTTTAGCCTTGGAGCTTCCCGTTTGTTTTTGTTGTCAACGATCCGGAACGAATGGCTGCCCCAAGGAAGCCGGCGTGTTCATCATCGTCAGACGCTTGTTGCGCGAGATTAGAACGAGAACCACGACGGTTGCCAGATAGGGCAGAGAAGAAAGCAGCTGCGAAGGCACCGGAATGCCAAATGCCTGTGCATGAAGCTGGCCGATCCACACCGCGCCGAAGATGTAGGCGCCGGCGAGCACGCGCCACGGCCGCCAGGAGGCGAAGACGACCAGCGCCAGCGCGATCCAGCCGCGGCCCGCGCTCATGTTCTCCACCCATTGCGGCGTGTAGACCAGCGACAGATGGCCGCCGGCAAGGCCGGCGCAGGCGCCGCCGAAGATGACCGCGAGATAGCGGTAGCGGATGACCTTGATGCCGAGCGCATGCGCCGATGTGTGGCTGTCTCCGATCGAGCGCAGAGTGAGGCCGGTGCGGGTCTTGAACAGGAACCACATGACGGCCGCCGTCAGCGCGATCGAGATGTAGAAGATCGGGTCCTGGCCGAACAACAGCCTGCCGACCACGGGAATGTCGGTGAGCACCGGAACGTAGAGGTTTGGCAGCCGCTCGCCGGGCTGGCCGACGAAGCTGGTCCCCATCATGCCGGAAAGGCCGAGGCCAAGCAGCGTCAACGACAGGCCGGTCGCCACCTGGTTGGTGGCGAGCGACAGCGTCATCACCGCAAACAGCAGCGAGAACACCGCGCCCATGGCGATTGCCGCCAACAGGCCGATCCAGGGCGATCCCGTGAGATAGCCGGCTCCGAAGCCGCCGACGGCGCCCATGATCATCATGCCTTCGACGCCGAGGTTGAGCACGCCGGAGCGCTCGACCACCAGTTCGCCGATGGCCGCTATTAAAAGCGGCGTCGCCGCCGTGGCGATGGTCAAAAGGATGTTGACGGCGATGTCCATCAGCGGGCTTCCTTCAACTTCGGCGCGGCTTCAAGCTTCGCCGCGCTTTTCGTCAGCGCCATGCCGACCATGCGAATGCGGTAATGGATGAGCGTGTCGCAACCGAGCACGAAGAACAAAAGCATGCCCTGGAACACACGCGCCACCTTGTCGGAGATGCCGAGCGCGCTTTGCACCGCCTCGCCGCCGAGATAGGTCAGCGCCAGCACCAGGCCGGCGGCGACGATGCCGAGCGGATTGAGCCGGCCGAGGAACGCGACAATGATGGCTGTGAAGCCGTAGCCGGGCGAGATCACCGGTTGGAGCTGGCCGATGGCGCCGGAGACTTCCGAAATGCCGGCAAGCCCGGCCAGCGCGCCTGACAGCAGGAAGGCGAAGAAGACCATGCGGTTGAGGCCGAAGCCGGCGAAGCGCCCTGCCCTCGGGCTGGAGCCGAGCACGCGGACCTCAAAACCCTTGAGCAGGCGGCTCATTAGCACCCAGATCAGCACGGCTGCAACAAGCGCGAAGACAAAACCCCAATTGGCACGGCCGGCGTCCGGCATCAGTTCCGGCAGGACCGCCGAGTCGTTGAACTGGATCGTCTGCGGAAAACCATGGCCCTGCGGATCGCGCCAGGGGCCGCGCACCAGCCAGTCGAGGAAAAGCTGGGCGACGTAGACCAGCATCAGGCTGGTCAGGATTTCGTTGGTGCCGAAGCGCGTCTTTAGGAGAGCAGGGATTGCCGCATAGGCGGCGCCGCCGACCATGCCGAACAACAGCATCAGCGGCAGCACAAGCGGGCCTTCGAACCCGGGAAACAGCACCGGAATGGCCGAGCCGAAAATGCCGCCGAGGATGAACTGTCCCTCAGCGCCGATGTTCCAGATGTTGGCCTTGTAACAGACCGACAGGCCGACCGCGATCAGGATCAAAGGTGCGGCCTTGATCGCCAGTTCATGCAACTGCCAGACCTGGCTGATCGGCTCGATGAAATAGATCTCGAATGCGCTCAGCGGGTTGACGCCGAGCAACGCGAACAGAACCGCGCCGGCGATGATCGTCAGGGCGAAGGCGATGAAGGGCGACAGCGCGGAAAACAGCATCGAGCGCTGCGGGCGTTTGACGAGTTCGAGGCGCATCATGCCGTCTCCAGACCATGTTCGGCGTGGCCGGGCTCGGCGCCGCCCATCAACAGGCCGATCTTTTCGAAAGTTGCCTCGGCGATCGGCAGCGGTTTCGACAATTCGCCATTGTGCATGACCGCGATCGCGTCCGAAATCTCGAACAGCTCATCGAGGTCCTGGCTGATGACCAGAACCGCCGAGCCGCTGCGCGCCAGTTCGATCAGCGCCTGGCGGATGTGGGCGGCGGCACCGGCGTCGACGCCCCAGGTCGGCTGGTTGACGACCATGACGGCAGGGCTGCGGTCGAGTTCGCGGCCGACGATGAATTTCTGCAGATTGCCGCCCGACAGGGCCGCGGCTTCCGGATCGGGCGCGCTCTTGCGCACGTCCATCGCCACGATGATGCGCTGGGCGGCGGCATAGACCGCACCGCTTTTGACCGTGCCGCCGGCGCCGACAAAAACCTTGCCGTCGGTGGCGTGCCGCGACAGAAGCAGATTTTCCGAAAGCTTCATGCGTGGCGCCGCGCCATGGCCGAGGCGTTCTTCCGGCACGAAGGCAGCGCCCATCAGCCGCCGGCCTGTGATCGAGAGCGAGCCGGCATCCTTGCCGCGGATGCGCACGGATGCGGCGTCCTGCTGCAGCACCTCGCCGGAGACGGATTCGAAGAACTCGCCCTGGCCGTTGCCGGCGACACCGGCAATGCCGATCACCTCGCCGGCGCGCACAGTGAGGTTGATATTCTTCAGCGGGATCGAAAACGGGGTTGCCGGCTTGCGGCTGAGGGCGCGGATTTCGAGCAGCGGCTGCGCGGCCTCGATGCCTTCGGCCGGTGCGCGCACCACGGCCTTCACCTCGTTGCCGACCATCATGCGGGCCAGCGACGAAGCCGTTTCCTCGCGCGGGTTGCAATGGCCGACGACCTTGCCGTGACGCAGCACGGTGGCGCGGTCGCAGATGCGTTTGACCTCTTCCAGCCGGTGCGAAATGTAGAGGATGGATTTGCCCTCCGAGCGCAGGCGCTCAAGCGTTTCGAACAGCTTGTCGGCTTCCTGCGGCGTCAGCACCGAGGTCGGCTCGTCGAGGATGATGAGCTGCGGCGTCTGCAACAGGCAGCGGATGATCTCGATGCGCTGGCGTTCGCCGACCGAGAGATCGCCGACCAGCGAGTCCGGATCGAGCGGCAGGCCATAGCTGAAGGAAAGCGCCCTCGCCTTGGCCGCGATCGAGCTGATCGGTGAGCCGTCATCCAGAGACAGAGCGATATTCTCGGCCGCGGTCAGCGCCTCGAACAGCGAAAAGTGCTGAAACACCATGCCGATGCCGAGCTTCTTCGCCATGCCCGGACTGGTGATCCGCACCGCTTCGCCGTTCCAGAATATCTCGCCGGAATTGGGCTCCAGCGAACCGAACAGCATCTTGACCAGCGTCGACTTGCCGGCGCCGTTTTCGCCAAGCAGCGCGTGGATCTCGCCCTTGGCGATGTTGAGGTCGATATGATCGCACGCAGTCAGCGTGCCGAATATCTTGGTCAGGCCACGAACCTCAAGCAGGTTCGCTCCATCATGATCTGCACTCACAGTGCCTCCCATCCGGTTTCCGGATATGTTCTGTGTTCCCGCCAACATCGTATGCGCTGGCCGCTCTCGTGCGAAAGCAGCACCCACCTTGAAAGAGCTTCAAGAATTTCAGCGGAAACTCAAGGGGTAAAGATAGGCCCGTTTCGCACAACAAACCGATCGTCCGGTTTTTCGGGTAAACAGTGCCTGGGCGCCGCGGCAAAGCACTGAAAGGAAGGCAAACCTCCGTCAGGGGATCAGTATTGTCGTACCCGTGGTCTTGCGCCCTTCGAGATCGGCTTGCGCCTTGCCGGCGTCCTTCAGCGCATAGCGCTGGTTGATCTTGATCTCGACCGCGCCGCTCAACACCACATCGAACAATGCCGCGGCGGAGATTTCGAGGTCTTCACGCTTGGCGTTGTAGACGAACAGCGTCGGCCTGGTAGCGAACAGCGAGCCCTTCTGCGCCAGCACCGACATCGAAAATGGCGGGATCGGTCCAGAGGACTGACCGAAAGAGACGAACATGCCGAGCGGCTTCAGACAGTCGAGCGAGGCCGGGAATGTGTCGTTGCCGACCGAATCGTAGACGACGTCACATTTCTTGCCGCCGGTGATGGCGGCGACGCCGGCGACGAAATCCTGCTCCTTGTAGTTGATGACATGGTCGAAGCCATGCGCCTTGGCGAGCTCGATCTTGTCGGTTGAGCTTGCCGTGCCGATGACGGTGCCGCCGAGATGTTTTGCCCATTGTCCCAGGATCAGCCCGACGCCGCCGGCGGCGGCATGAAACAGGATGGTGTCGCCTGCCTTCACCTTGAAGGTCCGGCGCAACAGATACTCCGCCGTCATGCCTTTAAGCATCATGCCGGCGGCCTGTTCGTCGCTGATGCGGTCCGGTACCTTGACCACGCGGTCGGCGGCGACAATGCGCTGTTCGGCATAGGCACCGACATTGACGGCATAGGCGATGCGGTCGCCCGGCTTCAGCCAGTCGATGCCTGCGCCGACCTCGAGAACCACACCTGCCGCCTCGCCGCCCGGGATCAGCGGGAAGCCGCCGGGCGGCGGATAGAGGCCGATGCGGTGATAGACATCGATGAAATTGAGGCCGATCGCGGTGTGCCTGACCAGGATCTGCCCGGCGCCGGGTTGTCCCGGATCGGCGTCTTCATAGGTCAGGACTTCCGGACCGCCATGGGCGTGGATACGGATTGCTTTGGACATTTGTGGGCTTTCCTGCGGTCAGGCTTTCTTAGTGTCCGGCTTGGCGCCGAGTTTGGGGAAGAACTGCATGATACCGCCGATGCAGGCGAGGTAAAGTCCGGTGATGGTGATGCCGACCTTGGTAAAGACGCCGACCTGTTCGCCCAAAACGCCGATCTGGTCGTAGAAGGCGGCAAGGGCCGCCTGCGCCAGCGCCAGCGCACCGAAAGCACACCAGAGCAGCGTCATGCCAAGATTAATTGGCCGCAGCCGCACCACCCGCACGGGATGAATGAAGTTGATCGGCACGAAGGTGAGGATGCCGGCCGCCACGACGACGCCGAAGGACACCCACTGTCCCGGCTCAATGACGAACAGCGTGAACACGACCATGTTCCAGACCACCGGAAAGCCTTTGAAGAAGTTCTCCTTCGTCTTCATTCCGGTGTCGGCATAATAGATGGCGCTGGACACCACGATGATGGCCGCCGACAGGAAAGACAGCCCTTCGCCCATGAAGCCGCGCTGGTAGAGCGCGAAGGCGGGGATCAGCACATAGGTGACATAGTCGATGATGTTGTCGAGGAGTTCGCCCGACCAGGTCGGCAGGATCTCCTTGACCTCAAGCTTGCGCGCGATCGGCCCGTCTATGCCGTCGACGAACAGCGCCAGCCCCAGCCACCAGAACATCGCCGTCCAGCGTTGCTCGCTTGCCGCCACCAGAGACAGGAAGGCCAGGAACGAGCCAGACGCGGTCAACAGATGCACCGAGAATGCCCGCGCCTGCGGCCAGGTGACCTTTTTCTTCGGCCTGGGTATCCGGTCGGTGATCTTTTTGGCGGCATTCCTGGCGGTTGTGTTCTTGCTCACGGGCCCCGCCAATCCAGTTTGCAGATTTCGGCCGAGCGGCCGGCAAAGTTCCAGTTGTGGCCGAACGCCCGCATCTTGCTTTTGTCGGACCTGGCCACGATGATCTCCGGCGCGATCCAGTATTCCGAGTTGCCGATCACGGTATCCTTCTCGCGATCCTTGCCGGGAATCGGTGTGACCGCCCCGTCGATGATCTTCGGTATCTGGAAAATACGGGTCTTGTCACGCGTCTCGTAGGTGATCGGCACCTGCTCGACACCGAGGAACTTGCCGACAAGGATCGACAACAGCGAGGTTGTTCCGCCGGCCTTCCCGGTGAAGATCCTGGTCAGCGCTTTCACCGCATAGACGGAGGCTTGCTTGTCGATGAACAGGCCTGCGGTCCAGTTGCCGCGGCTCATATAGCCTGGGATTTCCATGACCAGACCGAGATTGAGGCCGGACAGGTCGACCTCGCCGAAATGGCCTGCGTCGATGCGGAAGCCCGCCCAGGTCTGGCAATAACCCTCCGTCGGCGGATGGCTGCCAAGCGACAGTACGCAAGGACAAAAAACCGTGCAATTGCAGGAGAGTACGAGCTCTCCTTTCATTGCCCAGCCTTGCTCTGCCATGGAATTATCCCCCGTCATGCCGAGACTACTAGCAGGGCGACTGCCCAGACAAGCAGTATCGCACCGGCCACTCGGGTTGGAAGGCTGCCGGTGGTCTGTTTTTCGATCAAGGTGAACAGGCCGATCAGCGCCATCCAGAACACGTTCATCGCGCCGACGGCAAACATCACCAGCATCAGCGCCCAGCAGCAGCCGAGGCACCACATGCCCTGCTTCAGCCCTAGCCGGAAGATGCCACCCGGCTCCGCGCTCCAGTTGGAAAACAGTGTCGAGAACGGGTTCCGGCATTTTGTCAGGCAGGCCTGCTTGAGGCTGCTGAACTGGTAGAGGCCGGCAACCAGCAGCGCGGCCGCCGCGGCAAGGCCGCTCACCGGATCGAGCAATCGAGCGGAGGACGCAAATGCGTGGACGAGCAACGTCAGCACCGCGAAGCCGATAGAGGCGACAAGCCATGTCGAGAGGTAGCCGGCAGCCAGGACCAGCGGATGGGCCACCGGCTCGCCCTTGATGCGGGCGGTGTCGGCGATTTCACAATAGGTACGGATCATCGGCGCCGCCGACGGCAGCATCGTCGCCACGGCCATCAAAAACCACATCACGATCAGCGCCAGAACCGGTGCGCCGCCGGCATCAAGTGGTGCGGGCGTCAGGCACATGCCGAAGAAGCGGTCGAGGACATCCGGCAGCGGCAGTTGCGGCAGATATCGCAGGACCACATCGCCTGGTACGCCGGGGAGCCGGCCTTCGGCGCCGCGGATCGCCATGGCGCCGAGAATGAACCAGGCGAGCAGAATGCCGCCGGCGATGGCGATGTTGACCGTCAGGCGGGGGCTGCGGGCCAGGCTTGCCGTGGCGCGACCGGCGCGGTCGAGATGGCTGAAATCGTCCTGCTGGCCGGTCATGACAACCGAATGAGCCTAATCGCCGCGTTGATCAAGCCGCATGGTCTGACCTATATCCATGGGTAGACACCTGCATCGCAAACTGGAAGTCCAATTTGGATCATCGCGAGACAGCACGGATACTGGTAGCCGGCAGCGGCCCTGCCGGACTGATCGCGGCGCTCGGTTTCGCCGAGGCGGGCTTTCCGGTAACCCTGGTCGGACCCGAAGCAGGCGGGCCCGATGGCCGGACCACGGCGCTGATGAACCCTGCTCTCAAGGTTCTCGATCGGCTGGGCGTGCTGGCCGAACTTGCGCCGAAGGCCGCGCCGCTGAAGGTCATGCGCATCGTTGATGCGACCAGCCGGCTGATCCGCAGCCCGGTGGTGACTTTTCGCGCCATAGAGATCGGCGAGGAGCAGTTCGGGCTCAACCTGCCCAACAGTGCGCTGAACCCGACGCTGGCCAAGTCCGTCGCGGCGCATCCCGGCATCGAATGGCTGACGTCGATGGTCGAGAGTTGGCGTCTGGACGCCGATCAGGCGCATGCCGTCTTGACTGATGGTCGCGAAGTCTCGGCCGCGCTTGCGGTCGCTGCCGATGGGCGCCTGTCGCCGGCGCGCGAGGCGGCCGGCATAGTGGCCTCGGTGCGATCCTACCGCCAAGCGGCGCTGGTGCTGAATTTTGGCCATCGCAGCGAACACGGCTTCACCTCGACCGAGTTCCACACAGAGACCGGGCCGTTCACCCAGGTGCCGCTGCCCGGCAACCGCTCCAGCCTCGTCTGGGTGGTGAAACCGGAGACGGCCAAGGACCTCGCCGCACTCGATGACGCGACGCTTTCCGAGCGTGTCGAGCAGCAGATGCAGTCGATGCTGGGCCGGGTGTCGGTCGAGCCCGGCCGACAAATTTACCCGCTTTCAGCGGCATCACCGGGGCGCTTCGCGCAAAACCGGGTGGCGCTGGTCGGCGAGGCTGCACATGTGTTCCCGCCGATCGGAGCCCAAGGTCTCAACCTCGGCATCAGGGACATCGAGGATCTGATTGGAATCGCTGGTGAAAATCGCGGCGACCCCGGCGCCGCGAAGGCCCTGGCCGCCTATGATTCCAGGCGCCGTCCCGACATTCTGGCGCGTTCCGGCGCGGTCAATCTGCTCAACATGTCGCTGCTTTCGGACATGCTGCCGGCGCAGATGGCACGCAGCGCCGGCCTCAATGTGCTCGGCAGTTTCGCGCCGCTGCGCGCCTTTTTCATGCGCGAAGGCTTGAGGCCGGGCAGCGGCTTTGCGGCGCTTACCGGCGGTTCAGGGAAACAGATCCGGCGGTAAGATGCCGTGGCGGATCATGTAGAGCAGCCCGGTCACCGTCAGCACCGAGAGGCAGGTGGTGATCAGCACGCTGGCCGAGGCGCGTTGCACCCAGACGCCATATTGCTGGGCGATGACGAAGACGTTGGTTGCGGTCGGTAATGCCGCCAAAAGCACGGCTGAAAAAACCCAGATTTCGGAAAAGTTCCCGATCCAGCTCAGCACGACGTAGCAGAGCGATGGATGCAGGATCAGCTTCAGCGCCGCGATCGACGCCAGCTCATGCGGCACGCGGTTGAGCGGCCGGAGCGCAAGCGTCACGCCCATGGCAAACAGGGCGCAAGGGGCGGCTGCCCGCGAAAGATATTCAAGCAGGCGATCGACCGGCTGCGGTGGGTGAAAGCCGAGATAGGCCGCGCCGACGCCAAGCGCGGTCGCGATGATGAACGGATGCAGGACGATCTTTTTGAGCACGCCGAGGATCAGCCGCCACGGCGATGTCTTGTCGTCGCCCGAAAGCGCCATCATCATCGGCGCGATGGCGAAATGCATGATGTTCTCGAAGCAGAAGATCAGTGCCACGGGCACCGCCGCCTGCTCGCCGAAGGCGAGCAGCGCCAGTCCCGGCCCCATATAGCCGATATTGCCGTAGGCCGCGGCCAGCGCCTTGATCGTCGACTGGGCTATCTCGCCGCGCGACGCCGTCACCGACCAGACGAACATGATCGAGAAGATCGTGTAGGTGGAAAACACCGAGCCGAAGATGAAACGCCATTCGGTCAACTGTTCGAACGGCGTGCGGGCCAGCAATTGGAAGAACAGGGCAGGAAGCGCGACATAGACGATGAAGGTGTTCATCCAGCCAAGCGCTTCCAGCGGCTGCCTGGTGATGCGCGCGACCAGAAAGCCGATGAAAATCAGCCCGAAGAACGGAAGAACAAGACCGACAATGTCAGACATTTTTGCCCTGGCCCGAAACCCCGGGACCGGGCTAGCCCGTAGCTTCATCGGGCGTCAAGCGCTTCGGCATTGAACTGACACGCTTTCTGCGCCAAATAAAGCCTGATCCCAGACCTAAGTCGGGCTCGATTTTTGGCCACGGTGTGTGTAAATTCAAAGTCTTAGAGCGCTCTTCGCACATTCGAGGGGACGCCGGGCGCTCTAGAGGCTTAGTGGTGAGTATGATGAAAACGGCCAAATTTTCGATCGGACAGGTGGTTCGTCATCGGCTGTTTCCGTTCCGCGGCATCATTTTCGATGTCGATCCGCAATTTGCCAACACCGACGAATGGTACGAAGCCATCCCGGCCGACGTGCGGCCGCGCAAGGACCAGCCGTTCTATCACCTGCTCGCCGAGAATTCGGAAACCGAATACATCGCCTATGTCTCCGAGCAGAACCTGCTCGAGGATCAATCGGGCGAACCGGTCCGGCATCCACAGATCGGCGAGATGTTCGACAAGCGGCCCGACGGACGCTATGAGCCAAAACGCCAGTCGAGACACTGACATCACCTTGCATCGACGTGACGACAACAAAAAAGCGGGGCATGACCCCGCTTTTTGTCGCTCCGGTATCTGTCCCGGCGATTAGTTGGCGGCTTTGGCCTTGGCCTGCTCGTCCTTGAGCTTCTTGGCGAAGTCCTGGTTGTTCTTGACGACGAAATCCTGAAGTTTTTTCTGCCGATCCTCGATGTCCGACTGCTGCAGCGGCGCGCCGTCAAAGGCGCCGCTGAAGCCGGTCAAGGCAACCTTGATGGGATTTGGCTGACTTTGGAAGTTGATCGAGGTCAGCGTGATCGCCTGTCCCTTCTTGAAGGACGCGACGAGCGCGTCGGTCAGCGGCACTTCGGCAACGCAACGGTCGGCGAAGCAAATGACATAATCCAGCTTCGTCGCCTTGCCGGCGTCTATCTGCAGGGCGATGCCGGGGGGCACCAGGCGACCTGGGGGAACCGTGACCTGGAAGACCTTGCGGTTTACCTTGCCCTTCAACTCGATCAGGCTGACGCCGGTGACGAACTGGCCGTTGCCGGCAGTGATGATGTTCTGGACATTGCAGATGTCGACATCTTCCTGCTTGGTGCAGGCCTTGAACCAACCCTGCGGAATCTGTTGCTGTGCCGAAGCGGTGGGAAGTCCGGCGCCCAGAAAGCCGACCACGCCCGCGGCCAGGACCGAAAGGCGGTATGCGTTGCTGTTCAGGCTCGTCATGTCGTGCATTTCCTCTCAAATGATCCCGGGACCGGCTTCTTCGCGCCGTGTGGTCCTGCTACCTGTTGCCGAATTGAGGCAACAGAATGACTTCGGAGCGCGTGTTACACTGCATGAGCAGCCGAATCCAGCCCGCCGCCTGCAATTCTTGGCCTCGCAATTTGGGTCGTGCGATTTGGGTTGATGTATCTGGCCGGAGCGCCGCGGCGCCATGTTAGGGTGCACTCCGAATCATCAAGCCGCCCAGTAAGGAGACGGTCATGGGCCGCATTCTTGTTTGGCTGATCGCCGCAATTTCGTTCTTCGCCTTTGCACCCGGCGTGGCGATGTCGGAACCGAAACATGCCATCGCCATGCAGGGCGAGCCGGCGCTGCCAGCCGACTACCAGCATTTCGACTACGTCAATCCCGATGCGCCCAAGGGCGGCAACATCACTTACTGCGTCGTCGGCAGCTTCGACAATCTGAACCCGTTCATCCTGAAGAGCCTGCGCACCACGGCGCGCGGCATGCAGGACCTCATTTTCGGCAATCTCGTCTTCGAGCCGTTGATGATGCGCAACTACGACGAGGCCTTCAGCCTCTATGGCCTGCTCGCAGACACGGCCGATATGGATCCCGAGCGCAAGTGGATCGAGTTCCATCTCAACCCAAATGCAAAGTGGTCCGATGGCGAGCCGGTGACGCCGGATGACGTGCTTTTCACCTACGATGTCTTCACCGACAAGGGCCGCCCGCCCTATAGGGACCGCATGAGCCTGATCGCCAAGCTCGAAAAGACCGGCGATCACAGCGTGCGCTTCACCTTCAACGACAAGGCCAATCGCGAGACCCCCTTGATCATCGCGCTGACGCCGATCATCCCAAAGCACGCCTTCAACAAGGATACCTTCGACAAGACGACGCTGAAGCCGGTGATCGGCAGCGGTCCCTATACCATCGACAAGGTGCAGCCGGGACAGCGCATCGTCTTCAAGCGCAATCCGAATTACTGGGGCAAGGACATCCCTTCCAAGCGCGGCTTCGACAATTACGACCAGATCACCATCGAGTACTTCCTCAACGCCAATGCCAAGACGGAAGCGTTCAAGAAAGGCATCTGCGCCATTTACGATGAGGGCGATCCGGTCAAGCGCGAGCGCGATATCGATTTTCCCGCCTTCCATCGCGGCGAGGTGATCGCCGAGACCTTCGACACCGGCATACCGCCCGTGGTGACCGGGTTCCTGTTCAACACGCGGCTGGAGAAGTTTTCCAATCCGGAGGTGCGGCGCGCGCTCGGCATGCTCTACGACTTCGAATGGGCCAACAAGAACCTGTTCGGCGGCAAGTACACGCGCACGATGAGCTACTGGCAGAATTCCGAACTTTCCGCGCTCGGCCATCCCGCCAGCGACAGGGAAAAGGCGCTGCTGGCGCCCTACCCCGGCCGCGTGCCGGCCGATGTCATGGACGGCAGCTGGCGCCCGCCGGTGAATGACGGCACCGGCCAGGACCGCAAGGTGATGAAGGTGGCGTTCGACCTGCTGAAGAGTCAGGGCTACGCCGTTAGGGATGGTGTCCTGCTGGACCCAAAGGGAACTCCCTTCGGTTTCGAGATCCTGACGGCGTCGCAGGACGAGGAACGCTTTGCCGCCATCTATCAGCGCTCGCTGGAAAAGATCGGCATCGCGGTGACCATCCGCAGCCTCGAGGCCGACCAGATCCAGTCGCGCAAGCAGCGTTTCGACTTTGAGGTTCTTGTCGGGTCGAGCGGGTTCAGCAACTCGCTGTCTCCCGGTATGGAGCAGAACCTTCGCTGGGGTTCTTCAGAGGCCAAAAGAGAAGGTTCATTCAATCTGGCCGGCGTCGCCGATCCGGCGGTCGACGCGGCGATCGACGCGATGCTGAGAGCACGGACCAAGGAAGACTATGTCGCCGCCGTGCGCGTGCTCGACCGATTGCTGATCTCCGGCAATTACATGGTGCCGATGCAGTACAACGCGCAGCAATGGCTCGCTTACTGGAATTACCTGGACCATCCCAAAAAGACGCCCATATTCGGTTATCAATGGCCGACCTGGTGGCGCAAGCCGAACTGAGCGTGGCCGAGATCGGTCTCGCTGAAACGTTCGGCTGCAGGAGATCAAGATGAGCGATGACAATTCCATTACCGTCGACGTGGTTTCCGACGTCGTCTGCCCCTGGTGCTTCGTCGGCCAGAAGCGGCTGGATAAAGCGATTGCCGCTGCCGGCGACGTTGAGGTTCATGTGCGCTGGCGGCCGTTCCAGCTCGACCCGACCATCCCGCCCGAGGGCAAGGACCGGCGCGAATACATGCTGGCCAAATTCGGCAGCGACGAGCGCATCCGTCAGATGCATGCCCGCGTAGAGCCGCTCGGCGAAGCCGAAGGCATCGATTTCGCTTTCGACGCCATCAAGGTCGCCGCCAACACGCTGGACGCGCATCGTGTCATCCGCTGGGCCGGTGCCGCCGGTGAAGCCGTGCAGAACCGGCTCGTGCGCCGGCTGTTCCAACTGTATTTCGAGAAAGGCGGCAATATTGGCGACCACGCCGTGCTGATCGATGCCGCCCGCGAGGCCGGCATGGACGCTGCCGTGGTCGAAACGCTCCTGCCGACCGATGCCGACGTCGAGGAGGTGCGCACAGAAATCGCCACGGCATCGCGGATGGGGATCACTGGCGTGCCGTGCTTCCTGCTCGAAGGCAAATACGCCGTCATGGGCGCGCAGGACGCCGACACGCTGACTGATGCCATCCGCCAAGTCGCGGCCGCAAAGGCCAAGGGCGAGCTGGAAAAGGCCGGCTAGAGCCTGTTCCATCCCGATGGAAATCGGGATGGGGCTCTATTCTCCTTGTTTGAGCATGATCTCTGGACAAAACGGTTCCCGTTTGTCCGAGAAAACCGGCAACCACTTTTCGGGATCATGCTCGGGTTATTTCACCGTTACCTTGGCTTTGCTGAGGAAGAAGCCATGCCCGTTGCTGCCCGTGCAGGTCAGTCCCTTGGTTGACGACTGGCAGGTAAACGGCCCTTTGCTCCAGCTGTTGCCATAGGCCAGCTTCGCGACATCGATGCAGCAGCCCTGCTCTCCCGGATTCTTGATCAATGTCGCCGGGCCGTTCGGCCCAAGGATCACGGTGACGTAGCTGGGCTCGACGCGCGAACAGCTCAGTTCCGGACCGCCATCCTGTGGTTCGTAGGTGCTGGTGCCGCCCTTCGGCGTGTAGATGCAGCCGATGTTGCCGGACGGAGCATTGAACTCGATTTGCCCTTCGGCGCTTGCCGGAATGGTCTGGCTGACGGCATGCGCAAGAGGCAGCCAGGCAAAGAGCGTCACCATTGCGGGAACGGCTGCGCGTGCAAGCATTGGGGAGCTTCCTTGTTGGGGACCGGACATGCATCGGTGCCGACAGTGCCCGGCAAGGTTCATTCCAGTGCGCTTGATTGTCAAACGGTGTTGAGCTGCAGCTAAAAAGCGCGTGCCCCCTCATGAACAGTCGCTTTACAGGAGCGACGATCTTGCGTGCCCAACCGTGATGGCCGGTGAAATGATTCGGGCGACCTGGGGCGATCACGGACGGCAATTTTTCGGGCGATCCGGTTAGCGCGCGGTGGGAAAACCGGCCGACGGGCAGGCCTTTTGGTCACAAAGCCGTGTATGAGCCTTCCCTCAGGGAATATTTTCGCACATCTGAGCGTTCTCGCAACAAATTGAAACAAAGGACAAATTCGGCCCAAAGACGGCGGTCTCGCAGCACCAACTGTTGCCTCATGGCAACGGGGGTGGGCTGCCTCACATTCGCCGGCATAAAATTCATAGAAAATGATCAATTGGTGTTACTATCCGTAACAAAACTAAAAAAGGTTTGGGCGGGATTGTGATTCGGGTCGACAGACCGCGACGTTCAATATCGGCACTTTGGAACCGCGACGCCCCCGCCGGGCCGTCGCCCCTGACGCCAGTATCATCGATGCGGACCTTCTGGGGACTGATGCGGGCCTACTGGTTCTCGGACCGGTGGAGAGAGGCCTGGGCTCTTACCGTCGTCCTCGCACTCATCATAGCCCTGTCGAGCAAGGCCGACGTCTGGTTTACCGTGTTGGCGGGCGAACTGGCAGCCTCAATCGCTTTTTTTCACGACGCCGCGAATACCACGCCCCTTGAATCGGTGCTTACCAATGCCGGCCTGCTTGTGCTGCTGGTCGTGTTCAAGGACATGGGAATCATAGGCGCCTGCAAATTTGTATCGGCGACATTGCATCGCAAATGGCGCGCCTGGTTGAACGCGCGTTTCAATGCGGCGCTGCTCGATACCAACCATACGCACTACCACGCTCAGAATGGCTCGCCAGATGCGCCAGCGCCCGACAACATCGATCAGCGCGTGCAGGAATCGATCAAAGACATGGCCGGCGGCGCCATCGGGCTTGCCCAAGGTGTCTTCGGCGTCTTCACCTCACTTTATTTTGTCGGCGGCGCTTTGCTGGCGAATTCCGTGGAGGTAAAAGGCCTGGATGCCCTCGGCAGCTATGGCAGCGCCGTCCTCGCTCTGCTGGCGGTTGCCATCTATGTGCCCGTCAATACCTGGATCGCGATCAAACTCGGCGGAATGCTGGAGTGGCTCAATGTCAGGATGCAGAAGGCCGAAGGCACCTATCGCAGCGAGCTGATCACCTTGTTGCGCCGCAGTTTCCATGTGTCGGCGTCGCAAGGCGAAGACGTGCAAAAGACGATACATGGACGGCTCTATCTGGATATCGATACCACCTGGTCGAAGCTCAACATCGTCAACACCCTCTATGCGGGATTCGAATCGGTCTATAATTTCGTCGGGGCCAAAGTTGTCGCCTACGGACCTGGTCTGGTGCCGTTCATCCACAACGGCGTCGACCTCAAGGGCTACATAACCGGTTCCGAGCAGGTCAACGCGCTGATCAGCAAATGTTCCTGGTTCATCCATGTCATGCCGAGTCTCGCCACCTTGCGGGCCAACAGCCAGCGCGTCATTGAATTGGCGCACGCCATTGAAAACGTCCAACAGCCGCAGGAATTCTACAGCCAGACCGGCCGTTCCGATTTCCACTATGCCAGCCAGAACCCGGTCTTCGGCCTGACCATCCAGAAGCTTGAACTGGCGCATCAGGGTGAAGACGCCACGCCGTTCCTGAGCGCAGCCAATCTGCGCTTTCGGCGCGGCGAGTGGGCATTCCTCAAGGGCGAATCCGGCTGCGGCAAGACTTCGCTGATCAAGGCGATCAACGGCTTGTGGCCTTATGGCCGCGGCACCATCGTCTTCCCTGACGGTGTGAGGAGCTTCTATGCCGCCCAGGAGGTCAAGCTGCAGCAGGTGTCGCTGAAGCAGCTGGTGTGCCTGCCCGGCTCCGAGGACGACTATGGCGATGCGCAGGTCGCGGCAGCCCTGCACAAGGCCGGCCTTGGCGATTTCATCGAACACATGGCCGATGAAAGCCGCGAGGGAAAGATCTGGGACCAGCTGCTGTCCGGCGGCCAGAAGCAGAAGCTGGTTGTGGCCCGCATCGTGCTGCAGCAACCGGGACTGTTGTTCCTCGACGAAGCGACCGGCGCGCTCGATCCGGATGGCAAGATCGCCTTCCACCAGGCCATCAAGGACAACTGTCCCGATGTCACGGTGATCAGCATCATGCATGAGGCGGTGCCGCCACGTTCGGCCTCGGGCGAGGAATTCTACCATAGCGTGGTCGCGATCGCCGACGGCGTCGCCACCAAGAGGCCGCTTGTTCCGAACCTTCCGCGCGAGCTCACCACCATCCTTACGCAGCCGCGGCCGGTCGAGGACAAATGGATGCGTTTTTCACGCCGGCTGAAGCAGAAATAGCAGCCACGCCGAAGCGCGTTCCGCCACTGGCGGCGGGGCACTCGCTCCTCCCCCTTCAATAATCATCACAGTCTCGCGATTGGGCCGGCTCCCGGCTGTTTTCCGCCACCCCCGCGATTGACTCGCCAAGATGCGCTCCTATGTTGCGCCCGCTCGCTGAATTCCAACTCGAACCTGCGAGCAGAAAGGTCACCGCGCCATGCCTGGCGACAGTAGTCGAACGCAACCGCCGTCCGCCTCGATGTGACCTCTAACGGCTCACGTCCCGCCGGACGGCAAGGAGTGAGCCATGAACGAATTTACCCCCGTCGTAGCGGGCGACGATGCCGTCGCTATCGCGCGTATCCTTGCCAATGATCACGTCGCCGATGTCGTCGAGGCCCTGAACCGGGAAGCTCGCGATACCGCGATAGAACTGCTTTGCGAAATGCCGTTCGAGCGGCTGGTCGAGATCTTCGACCAGCCTGAACTCGACGGCGCCTCCGATCTGGCCGAGGCGCTGCCGCGCGCCAAGGCGTGCAAGCTGCTGACCGCCATGTCGGTCGACCGCGCCGCCGATATCCTGCGAGAGCTGGATGAGCCGACGCGCTCCGAGCTGCTCGGCGGGTTGGTCCCGCCGCTGCGGGCAACGCTGCTTTCCATTCTCGGCTATCCCGAAGGCAGCGCCGCCTCGATCATGACGACCGAATTCGTCAGCGTGCCGTCGGACTGGTCCGTCGGGCGCACGCTCGACTACATCCGCAAGGTGGAGCGGACGCGGGAGACCGTCTACGCCATCTACATCGTCGATCCAGACACGCATGTGCTGGTGCGCTCGACCGGCCTGCGCCGGCTGATCACCGGCGAGCCGGACGATCCGATCCTGTCGGTGGCGCCGGATCGCGCCCCGGTGACGGTGACGCCGCTGACCGATCGCGAGACACTGGCGCAGACGATCTCCAAATATGACCTGCTCGCGGTTCCCGTCGTCGACCATGGCAAGATCCTCGGCATCGTCACCATCGACGACATCATCGACACCATGATCGAGGAGACGACCGAGGACGCGCATCGCTTCGGCGGCATGGAGGCGCTCGACGAGCCCTACATGAAGATGAGCTTTCTCGCCATGATCAAGAAGCGCGGCGGCTGGCTGTGCGCGCTGTTCATCTCGGAGATGCTGACCGCCAACGCCATGCAAAGCTATGAAGGCGAACTGCAAAAAGCGATCGTGCTCACTCTGTTCATCCCGCTGATCATGAGCTCGGGCGGCAATTCCGGTTCGCAGGCGACCTCGCTCGTCATTCGCGCGCTGGCGCTGCGCGAGATCGGCCTTCGCGACTGGTGGCGGGTGGCGTTGCGCGAATTGCCCACCGGCTTCGTGCTCGGCGCCATGCTTGGCGTGGTCGGCATCTGCCGCATCGCGCTCTGGCAATATATGGGCTTCTACGATTATGGGCCGCATTGGCCGCTGATCGCGGCGACCGTGGGGGCAGCACTCGTCGGCATCGTCACCTTCGGCTCGCTGTCGGGGTCGATGCTGCCGTTCGCGCTGAAACGGATCGGCTTCGATCCGGCGAGCGCCTCGGCGCCGTTCGTCGCCACGCTGGTCGATGTCACCGGCCTGGTGATCTATTTCTCGGTGGCGCTGGTCATCCTGCGCGGCACTTTGTTGTAATAAGCTTCAGGCTCCCATCTCGGTGGCAACAGCGGCTGCCATGGGGGGTTCTTCAAGATCGAGCGCGCGGGCGTCAATCGACCCGCACGCCGTTCTTCACGCGGTAGGTAGGCTTGTACATGGTGACCAGTTCCTCCGCTGCCGTCGGGTGGACGGCCATGGTGCGGTCGAAATCATCCTTGGTGACGCCGGCCTTCAGCGGAATGCCGAGCAACTGCGCCATCTCGCCGGCGTCCGGCCCGAGGATGTGCGCGCCGAGCACTTTTCGCGTGGCGCCATCGACCACCAGCTTCGTCAGCATCTTTTCGTCGCGGCCCGACAGCGTGTGCCGCATCGGCCGGAATGTGGCGCGGTAGATTTCGATATCGGAGTAGCGCTTGACGGCATCGTCCTCGGACAGCCCGACGGTGCCGATCTCCGGCTGTGAGAAGACGGCGGTCGGAATGGTGTCGTGGTCGGGCGCGGTCGGATTGCCCTTGAATGCGGTCTCGATGAAGCACATGGCTTCGTGGATCGCCACAGGCGTCAACTGCACGCGGTTGGTGACGTCGCCGATCGCCCAGATGTTGTCGATGTTGGTGCGGGAATACTGGTCGACAACGATGGCGCCGGTTATGCCGAGCTCGATACCGACGCCTTCCAGGCCCATATTCTCGGTGTTTGGGAGGCGGCCGATGGCGAGCATGACCTGGTCGATCGTCAGCACCTTGCCGCCGGTGACCAACGCATCCAGCCTGCCGTCCGGCCGTTTGCGGACCCATTCCGACACGGCGTGGCAGAGGATCTTGATCCCCTTCTTTTCCATGGTTTCGTGCAGCATGTGCCGCAGGTCCATGTCGAAGCGCGACAGTATCTCCTTGCCGCGATAGACCAGCGTGGTGTCGACGCCCAAGCCATGGAAGATATTGGCGAATTCGACGGCGATGTAGCCTCCGCCCTCGATCATGATCGCCTTCGGCAGTTGCTTGAGGTCGAAAACCTCATTGGAAAAGATGCAATGCTCGTGACCGGGCAGCGCCGGGTGCGGCGCCGGCCGGCCGCCGGTGGCGATCAGGATCTGGTCGGCGGTGACGGTGCGGTCATCGCCCAGGAGATGCACGACATGCGGGTCGACCAGCATGGCGCGCGAGTGGAACGTCTCGCCGCCGGCGCCTTTCACGTTCTTTTCGTAGATCGCTTCCAGACGGGCAATCTCGCGGTCCTTGTTGGCGACCAGCGTCGGCCAGTCGAAGCTCGCCTCCGGCACCGTCCAGCCATAGCCGGCGGCGTCGGCAAAATGCTCGGGAAATTGCGAGGCATAGACATAGAGTTTTTTCGGCACGCAGCCACGGATGACGCAGGTGCCGCCATAGCGGTATTCCTCGGCGATGCCGACACGCTTGCCGAGCGCTGCCGCCACGCGCGCCGCCCTCACCCCGCCGGAGCCGCCGCCGATGACGAAGAGATCGTAGTCGTAACCGGCCATGCTGCTGTTCCTTGCCCCAAGAAATGTTTGAGACAGGTAGGCTGCATGAAGCCAAAAGAAAAGCCCGGTTTCCACCGGGCTTTCTGGTCCAGCGGCAAGGATGCCGGTGGCGAAATCAGACGTCTTAGTTCTTCGGCGCTTCCGGCTGGTCACCGTCTGCGGGCGCATCGCCGTCGGCAGGTGCAGCGCCATCGGCGGGGGCAGTTGCGTTATCCGGCGCAGGCGCGGCCGGAGCAGCGGCCTTCGCGGCGGCTGCCAGCGTTTCGCCGACCTGCTGGGCGAGATCGCGCGCCAGGCCGTTCTGCCAGATGTCGGCGGCTTTGACCAGTTCGCGCGTCACGTTGGGGCCGTTGTCGAGCAGCTTCTTGCCGGCATCGGAATTGTAGAAGGCGGCGATGTCGGTGAGATCCTTCTCGGAGAACACCTTGGCATAGGCGAGCGCTGCTTCCTTCTCCAGATCGGCACGGCGCGAGGCCAGCGCCAGTGCCTTTTCGCTGACGGTCTTGCCGATCAGCTCCTGCATATCAGGGTTCTTCTGGATGAGCTGCTGCTCGAGCGAGGCCGCCGCTTGCGGCAGGATGTTGTCGAACGAGTCGGTCGCGTGGATTGCCGTGACCGCCGCCCGTGCCGCCTTCAGATGCGATTCCGTGATCTCCTGCGAGAACGCCGGGGAAGAGAAGGCGAAAACGGCCGAAGCCGCCAGAACGGCGCAAAGATTGCGAACCCGGTTATGCAACATCATGATCGGTAGAACTCCCTGGTTTTCGGGCGGCATGGACTGTTTGGATGCCGTCGCCGCCGGCGATGATGGCCGCTGACGCCAGCCCGATGAAAAGACCATGCTCGACCACACCAGGAATGGCATGGAGAGCATTAGAAAGCGCTCTTGTATCCGGAATGCGGCCAAAAGATGCATCGAGGATAAAATGGCCGCCGTCTGTAACAAAAGGCTGGCCCCCCGTCATCCTCAATGTAACCGGGCCGGAAAGGCCGAGACTTTTGGCCGCTGCCGCGACCGCGATTTCGGTCGCGCACAGGCCGAATTGGTTGACTTCGATCGGCAAGGGAAACCGGCCAAGGGTGTCGACCATCTTCGAGCGATCGGCAATGACGATCATGCGCTGAGATGCCGCCGCGACGATCTTCTCGCGCAGCAGCGCGCCGCCGCCGCCCTTGATCAGTGTCAGCGCCGCGTCGATCTCGTCGGCGCCGTCGACGGTAAGGTCGAGCTCGGGCGTTTCCTCAAGCGTCGACAGCGGCACGCCAAGTTCGCGGCAAAGGGCTGCGGTGCGCTCCGACGTCGGCACGCCGATGACGGTCAAGCCCGCGGCGATCTTTTCGGCCAGCAGCCGCACGAATTCGTCGGCCGTCGTCCCGGTGCCGATGCCGATGCGCATGCCGTCGCTGACATGGGCAAGGGCTGCCCGCGCGGCCTCGACTTTCAACTGCCTCGCATCCATGCTCGCCCCAGGGGTTTGGCTTGGTTCTGATTTTTCTGGATGCGCGCTCCTAGCACTTTTGCCCGCAGGGTCAAAGACTTTGGCTCGCACCGGCTTGCCTGAAAGAAGCGCAGCCGCTATCGCCTGCCTGCAATGCATCAGCCACAGGACAGGCCATGACCCAACCGATCATCGTGTTCGACCTCGACGGGACGCTGATCGACACGGCGCCGGATCTGCTCGACAGCCTCAACCACAGCCTTGCCGCCAGCGAGCTTGCCGCTGTCGACGAGGCCGGCTTCCGGCGTTTTGTCGGCCAGGGCGGACGGGTGATGATCGAGCGCGCGCATACCGCGCAGCAGAAATCGCTGGCGGTGGAGGAGCACGACAGGCTGCTGAAGGTGTTCCTCGACCACTACACACTCAACATCCCCGGCAAGTCGCGCCCCTACCCCGGTGTCGTCGAAGCCATCGCCCGCTTCGAGAAGGCCGGCTATCTGCTCGCCATCTGCACCAACAAATATGAGGCGAATTCGAAAGCGCTGATCGAGGCGCTCGGCCTGACAAAGCATTTCGCCGCGATCGCCGGCCAGGACACGTTCGCCTTCCGCAAGCCCGACCCGCGCCATCTGACCGAGACCATCCGGCTCGCCGGCGGCGATCCGCATCATGCGCTGATGGTCGGCGATTCGCAGACCGACATCGACACCGCCAAGGCAGCCGGCATTCCGGTGGTCGCCGTCGATTTCGGCTACACCGACCGCCATGTCAGAGAATTCGAGCCATCGGCGGTGATTTCGCATTTCGACGCGCTGACGCTCGACCTGGCGGAACGGCTGATTGCAGCTGCGGCCGGCTGAGCGAAACGGGCGATTGCGCGGCAGCGCCTGCCCTCGCCTATTTCAGGCACAGAAGGCCGGCGCATCGCCTTGACTTCACAACCCTGCCTCCCTTATATCGCGGCTCGCTTGGCCTTCGGGCAACGAGCGGGCGATTAGCTCAGCGGGAGAGCACACCCTTCACACGGGTGGGGTCGCAGGTTCAATCCCTGCATCGCCCACCATTTTCTTTCCCTGAACAGCGCACTCCAAGCCAGCACTCCTAGCAGCTGCAACTCGCCCCTTCCCCACCAAAATTCTTCTGCGCGAAGTTCAAGGCGCTTGAGTAGCTCGTGTAGCTCTGGAACTGGCAGACATCGGAGCCGTTGCGCACCTTCATCTGCTCGAGATCCCAGAACGAAACCTCGATGTGATCGTTGGCGCAATAGACCGTGTATTTTTCAGGCTCCAGCGCGTTGGCTTTCTGCAGCGGCATGGAGACGGCTGGAATGCAAAGCGCGGAAAGTGCAAGCATGACGGCGTGACGCGTGCGCATGTAAAAACCTCTGGAGTGAGAACAGCCCGTATTTGTCGCGACGATAGTGAGCGGCGCATCGCGGCTTTTTTACGCGCCCTTGTCTTCGCCCCGCTCGGGCCTTCAGTGTTTCTATATGCTGGTCCATATCTCCAATGTGTTGGCCTTGATGATCGGCACCGCACGGGCTGTCACCAGTCGGCCAGCGGCAACCGTGAGGTCGGCGGCCAGCAGTTCGGCGGCGCCACGGTCGGCGTCGTTGTAGGGGTTGTAGCGAACTTCGTTCTTGCCGGCGGCAGCGGCGACACGTTCTTCGCCAGGGTTTGGAATGCCCCAGCCCAAGGCCCGCATTTTTGCGGAAAGCGCCCCGGCGTCCTCGCGCGCCATGCCGGCGAACTGGACGTAAACCGTCTGTGGGCTCTGCTGGATACGCAGCCGGTCCTTCAGCGTGTTGAGTGCGTTGCGATCCTGCTCACCGATAACAGTCTGGCCGTCGGCTGCCGAAAGGGCGAGATCGGCAACCGCCCGGCGCGCGCCGGCAAACACAGCCAGCCAGTCCGGGCGTTCCCACAATTCAGGCGGTACCCCAAGCAGGGTCTCAAGCACGTTGCGGCGCCCCGCCGGTGTCAGCCCGCTTATGCTTTGCAGGCCGGCCATCTCGACGAGAGCCGCGACGATCTTCTGCCGTTCGACCACCGGAAGGTCTGCGTCTTCGAGGACGGCAATCAGGTCACCGCGCAGTGCATCATTTGCGCCGTCGAGCAGCTTGACGCGAGCCGCCAGTTCGTCGGCCGCGGTTCCATTGGGGCCGCGGTTCTTCAGTGAATCCGTCCATTCGATGAGAGGGTCGAAATTGAGGCTCGTGAGCCTTTCAAGCTCGGCAACCGGGAGCCGATACTGCTCGACGTTGAACGCCCCCGTAGCGTCGGCTGGAATGAAGAACGCATCGACCTCAAATTCCGGCTCCCTCACCTCTCCCTTCACGGCCGCCGACACCGAGGACACCGCGAGCTTCCAATAGGCATAAGGGACCGGCACGCCGTCGACCGGCTGGTCCGCGGGCCGGAAGACAGGACCACTGAAGATGGTCACCCGATTGGCGAGCGGATTGTGCTGCGAGCGAACCCAGTTTTCGAGCGGCACCCATCGGCTGCCGTAGAAAGTACGCGGCTGCGGCATCGTGTTTGGCAGGAAAGAGGCATACTGCGCCAGCTTGAGCGCCGCCGTTGCCGGATCGCCGGCGAACTCCGGACCCCAGGCGATGTCGCTGGCACTTGCAAATCGCGCCGCCAGCCAGGGCCGGTCCGCGCGAAAGTACCAGTTGGGACGAGGCTGGTAGTCGACCGACAATCGGCTGTCGGGTTTCAGTCTGCTGGCGGTGAATTGCAGCGGCAACCTCTGCGACCGATCCAGGTTGACGGCCGAATAGATGGCCATGCGATGAGTTCGGCCCATGACCAGCGAGTAGTTGATGTAATCAAGCGGCGGCGCCACGGCGTCGTTGGCCAGGTCGTCGGTTATCCTGGGCAAGCCGATCGTGGCCCCTATGAAATCGACCTTGTATCCCGAAAGAACGTTAGGCTGTTTGTCTATGTCTTTGCCAAGCAGCGGTTCAAGCGCGGCGCGCAGCGGCGCCGGCAATTGGTCGAGCGCGACCTCGCCGCTTTTGACCTGCCCGGCCAGCTCGACCAGCACCCCCTGTCGCAAATCGGGCGCCAACTTGTCCAGGGACACGCTGCCGAGTTTGAGCTGTTCGACCACAAGCAAGATCGCGGATCGCAAAGTGGCCTGCGTGGCTTGCTGCTCGGCCAGCGTCTTGGCGGCGTCTTCCGCCTTCTTCTCGGCAACGGCAAGTGCAGCCTCGGCTCGCTGGCGTGCGTCTTCCGTCTTTTCAAGGGCGGTGGAAAGCTTTCCATTGAGCTTTGCGACCTCACTCGCCGTCGTCTCGGCATCCTTGCGCGCGTCAACAGCGTCATTTCTCTGGACGTAGGCGAAATAGGTGGTTGCCCCAAGGATCGCGGCCAGGATGGCAAACAGCGCGATCAATATATTCTTGCTGCGATCGCGCTGCTTCTGGCTGTCGGTCTCCGCCTTGGCGCTCGCCTCGACGAACTCGGCGATGTCCGGCCCCTGCGGCAGCTCCGCCGCCTCCTTCAGCGCTTCGCCGCGCAGGAGATAGCCGGGATAGCCGGTGTTCTTCCATTGCCGCGCCTGGGCGGCCACGCGAATGCGAAAGCGCTCGGTCAGCTCGTCCGAACTCAGTTCGTCGTCCGATGCGAAGCCGTCGCCGGATTCGGCACCGTCTTTGGTCGCGACGGCCATTGATTCAGGAACGGCGATGGCGACCGTTCCTGAATCGTTGATTTCACGCGATGCCGATTCGGAGTCAACCGCGACGGCAATTGGCTCTGTTGTTTCGAGCCCACCGCCACCTGCGAAAGACGCGAGCCGCGCCGGGCTGACGTCGGCTGAGGTGATGCCCGGCCGCGTGACCAGTTCGGCGGACCAATAATCGAGTATGCGCTGCGCCGCGCGCCGGTCGGATTCCCGCGCGATGGTGCTGCCGGCGCGCCGTGCCTTGGCCAGGAAGTCGCGGATGGCCTGCGCATCGGGGGCCGTGTTGTCGATGCTGGCTTCCGTCGTCTCGGCGCCGGCCTTGTCGCTGCGGCTCATCGATGGGTCGACGGCTTCATTGCTGCTGGCGATGCGCATCAGCTCGAGATGTGCGATCCGGATGTCGCTCAGCGAAATAAAATCGGCCGGAGTTTCGGTCTCCGTGCCTGTCGCAAGTTCATCGCTCATGGCCCCAGGTCCTCAATGATCTTATGCAAAGGCGTGCTGACGCGGACGATCGAGGCGCATTCCGTTTTCAGCGCCAGATCGACCTGGACGAAGCGTTGCTGGGCCTCGTCCCGATAGGCTTCGAAGGCAAGAATGAAGGCGGTATCGACGGTCTCGCGCGATAGCTGGTCGTTGACGTCGGTGGAGTAGTCGACGAGCGTCGTTCGCCAGGCGCCATTGGGATCGAGATCGGCAAGAACCTTGACCTTCACTTCCAGGTTTCGCCACAGCGGCGAAAACTGGAACGGCAGCGACTTGTCCGCCGCGGCGCCCTCTTCTATCGGCTCGATCATGTCGGTGAGGCTGGCCAGCTTGTTGTCGACGTCCTGCCAGAGCTTATGCTCGACGACGCGCGCATAGATGGTCGACGACAGCACCATGATCGCATCATGCGCAGCCTTTATCAAAGGAACATCCGGGGCACCTGCTGGAAGCTTGCCGGCTATCGTGTCGAGACCGGTGGCAAGAAGCCCGAACGGCAAATTCTTCGCGGTAACGAAAATCTGCTGGTTGAGCCGCGAAGGCACGACGCGCAGCACGGTGCGCACGTCAAACAGCGCGTCGTAGGCGTCCGGAGACTTGTTATCGATGGCAGCCTGCAACTTGATCGCAGCCGCCTTGAGGTCGTCGAGCCAGGCCTGCTCGATATCGTGAAGCGCCGGCCCCGCCGGCAGCTCCATGACCGACTCTCCGATCGAGACACAGAAGAGCTTCAATATTTTGAGGAAATTGCGCAGGACGCGGACCTGTTCCAGGTCGGCCCCCATGTCGCGGGCGGCGACCAGCAAGGTCTGGAAGCTGCCGATGCCATATTGGAAGCTCTGCAGGTGGTCATGCAGGTCCTTGTAGGTCTTGAGGACATCGATCTGGCTGGCGACGGTGGTGAGGCCATCGCCAGCGGCGAGTTGCGCCTGAATGTCCTTGGGCTGCTGGTTGACGGCGTTGAAGCCTGCGAGCGCGGTGTTGACCCGATCGTCGGTGGTCAGGCCAGGCAGTTCGGGCGTCGGTTTCTCGCCCGCGGCAAGTTCATCCAGATAGGCTTTGCATATTGCGGCGCATTGCGGATTTTGCCGAACGACAGTGTTCATCAGCGGCTGCGACAGCTTCTTGGTCAAGGCATAGTCGAGGATGTTGAACCAGACTGTGAGCGCCGCGCCCTGGAGGTTGATGGCGCCAGCGACGATCCCAGCCTCCTTGGTTACCTGCAACCAATCGGGAGGCAATGGGTAGAGATCAGCCAGTTGAAGCCTGAGGTCGAAATAGGCGCTGATCTCTGAACTCCCTGGTGTTTGGTGTGTGGCGTTATAAACCGTCACATCCGAAAAAATTTACATGCCGTAGTCCCAAATCGCCGCGCATCGAGCTGCGCCATCGGTCTGCATAGCTCACCATCTACACAGGCTTGGCCGCGAGGTCTTGGATGATGGTGTCGATCGCAATGCCTTCGTTGCGATAATATGTGCTTTTGGTAGGCGCGTTGGGCTCGGTGAGCCAGCCTCCGCTGTGATGCAGCGCAATCAGGTTCCAGTCGGTGTCGAAGACCGGCGAGCCCGACGAACCCGGCAGTGTGTCGGTGAGATACTGGACGCGGCCGCCGCCGACGAAGGCCACGACATTGGCGACGAACGAAATCTGTTTCTGCGCACCGCCGGGATGCTGGATGATGTTGACATGGTCGCCGGCCTTGACGGTCATGGGTTTCAATTCCAACTCGCCCCATTTGGAGGCATCGCCCTTGATGCGGACGGCGGACCAATCATTGTCCTTGGAGGTACGAAGAGGCACGGCGATGTCGATGTCGAACTGGTCGAGCGGCGCGTCGAGCCCGGCAACGGTGCGCTGATAGTTGAACTGGACCACCGTGCCCGCCAATGAAGCGCCGTCAGGCAAGACATGGTTGTTGGTGATCAGTATCCCGCCGGTGGTCATGAAGCCGGTGCCGGAGCTGCCATCCGCACGCTTGATGCGCACCACCGATCTTGCCCTGATGAGGCCAAGTTCCAGATAGCTGATCGGCACCAGCGTACTCTTGTCGCCAAGGATTTTTTCGAGCTGGGCCGGCGCCGTCGCGCCGCTCCAATTGGCGGTCGCGGGGCCTTCGACCGGCGGAGGCGGGGCGTGCTGCTTTGCCTGCAGCAGTGCCTGGTCGCCGGGATTCTCTTCGAGTGCAAAGGCGACTAGGTCGTCGGCCCTGGTCTCCTGCTTTGCGCGCTGGACAATCGCAAACCAGTTGTTGATCGCCTTGTTGTCAAAGGCGATCTGGGCCGTCGAAAGACCGACACCTTTGGCAACACGCACGCCGTCGCCGATCATCGGGTAGAGGTTGGCGAGGATGCGGTTGAGACTGTTCAGTTCGGATTGCGTCCATTCGGTCATGGGATTCCCTCCGACCCTAAGCCTTCTTCTTCCGCTTGCGTGATCCCGCCCGAATCGCAATTTCGGTGCCGCGAACCGTTTCGTACTGGTCGGCATCGATCAACGATTGGTCGAAGCTGACGCCGGTCATTTCGGAGATTTCGGTCAGCGGGTACATGGCGCCGATGAACTCGTCGGAGACGGCAAACTCCAGCTCCGTGTCCGACAGATCCTGTTCGAGCACGAAGCCATAACTGGCGATGCCGTCACTGACGCGGGCGACCACCACCTTCCAGAAGCGGCGCGGCACCGGCGCGCGAAGACTGGTGCCTTTGGAACCCTTGCCGGCAAAGGTCCGGTCATCATCGGCGAGGACCGGCCCGGCGAAGACGCAAAGCCGCTCGCTCGCCGCCTCCGACAGGACGTGATTCTCGAGATCCCCCCAGTTCTTCTCGCCGCTGTCGGAGCGGTTGTAGCCTTCGACCTGGGGCGAGCAGTTGGTGACATGGAAGGAGCAGACATTGCCCCTGAGCAGCAGCTCGAAGGTGCTGCCCCAGGCCACGTCATCGCGCCTGACGATATGGCCCTTGTCGAAGGCGCCCTGATCCTGGGTGTAGAAGACGTCGGGGATCTGGTACTTGTCGTCGAGCCGCAGATCCGGGAACCAGCGCTCGCTGAACAGGCCGCCGCGCGAATAGTTGCGGCCCTTTTCCGGCTCGCGCAGATTGCTCTCCTCGGTGACGTTGGAGGCGGTGAACAGCGCCAGCCGCCGCTTTGCGTGCATCTTGAGCGAAAAATTCTGGTAGTCTAGCCGCGTGCCCCCGTCTCTAAGTGGCGCCAGCACGGAGAGGTCGGTGGCCTCAGGCATCGGCACAACGACCGGCGCGAGTTTAGTGCCGCCAGAGAGAAATTTCTCGTCGTAGCCCTTATAGCCGGCATAGTCCGCGACCGTTTTGGGAACGAATGCGCCGCCTGGAGGGGTCGGCTTGGCCGCTTCGAGCTCGACCAATTCCGTGACCGCTTCATGGGCAGGCGTTGCGCCGAGCGAGACGGTGATGCGCAACGGCACTTCGAAGGTGACGCTGCCGCCCGGCGAAACGACGACGCCTCCGGATGGAGGCGTCTGGGTGGCGACGCCCGGGATCTGCTGGACGCCGCCGACTTCAACCAGGTTTACGCCCTCGGCCGGCGACCCAGTGTCCGCCTTGTTCCACCATGCGCCCCAATCGTTGGGGCCGCCGCTGGCGGCGCCGGCGAAATTGAGGCCGAGGTCGACGACACGCTGGTCCTTGGCGAGCGCGCCGGTGGGCACGGCGTAGTTGCGCTCGAGATAGCGGCCGGCGAAATGCAGCGCCACGACCTCGCCGGTGGCGAGGTTGATCATGGCGGTGCCGGAGTTGCCGCCAGTGGTCGAGCAATCATGTGTCGCCGCGCTGACGATCTTGCCGAAACTCTCCGTATCGAAGCCGCCCTGCAGCATGCCCGGTTGCAGGCGCTTGACCTGGAAGCGGTTACGCATGATCTCCGTCTGGACGTCGATCGCGTTGCGATTGTCGAACGCGGGATAGCCGATGGCGACGACCTCCTGGCGCAGCATATCGCGCGCGTCGGCGACGGCGAGCGACAGCGGCGTGATATTGTCGGGCAGGCCTTCGACTTCGAGGATCGCCATGTCCCAATAGGGATGGATCATCCGAACATTGCGGATCTTGAAGACGTTTCCCGCCGCCGAATCGCGCTTGAAGTCGATGCCGGCAGCGCGGCCGCTGATGAATTGCAGATTGCGGTCGCCAAGGCCGTCCGCAAATATCTGCGCCACATGACGGTTGGTCATCAGCAGGTTGCGGCCGACGACGAAGCCCGTGCCGCCGTAAGGGATATTGGTGTTCCACAACAGTTCGATACGCCCGATCGCCGGCAGGGCGGCTTCGATGCGCTGCTTCAATGCGGCCTCGCTGGTAAGCTTCGTCCACAGCGAATGGCCAGGTGTCGGAGCGCCGTCGAAAGTCAGCGTCGTAAAGGTGCCATCCTTGATGTCATAGACCGGCCGCAACTCCGGGATGATTATGGCTTCCAGATCGGAAAGCTGCTCGGGCGCGACTTCGGCGCCCCGCGCGAGGCTCTCCATGCCAGCGCGCGCCGATTCAAACGCCGCCTCCGTCTTGCCGGCTTCCGCAGGCGCAAGGGATTCCAGAGCGCCGCCTGCCATCGTCTCCACGTTGCCGAGGACTGATTCAGTCCCCTCGCCCCCGGTGACGAGATCGAGATATTGACGGATTCGCTGCTCTCTGCTGACCGGCATAGTCGCCCTCAAAGGTTCTGTCGAAGAAAAGAAATGTATTGCCCCATTTTGGACTGGTGCAATTCTGACTGGCAGGCAAGGAAACAAATCAACTCGCGTCGAAGATGACCGGAGTGCAACGTCGGCATGTCTCTTTGCCGCAGTCGCTCGCGCGATGTATGACGCTCGCATTATTTCAGCGATGCTGTATGTGATCTCCGTCACAGACGCTCACGCTGTTTGCGCCCACCTATCGCAACGGGTGGAAGGGCCATTGCGGCCGCTCGGTTTTACAGAAATTTTATCACCTATCCATTTTTATCAGTTGGCGCGTGCACGCGCGGCTCCTCTCGCCGCGCGTGCAGGCGGCTTTCCGCCCGGCACGAGCCAGGCACTGGGCGCGACCACTGCGCCAAGCCTTTACAAGGCGTAATCGCAAGGGATGAACGCCGGCCTTTGACGCGGTGCACTCTTGCCTTAGACTTCGGCCCTTAAACTTCGCCGATTGCGGCAATTGGGAATTTGGAACATGGCTTTTGGCGGCCCAAACGACAGAAACGATCTGCCGCGCCTGGCACGCATCGATCCAAAGCTGTTCGATATCCTGTTCAGCGGCTGCAAGGTCGAGCGCTACGCCGCCGGCCAGCATCTGTTCGTCCAGGAAGATGCCGCCGACCGGATCTACGGGGTGATGAGCGGCACGGTGGAAATCTCGATCTATTCGCCTGGCGGGCAGAAGCTGGTGGCCAATATCGAGCTGTCGCGCAGCCTCGTCGGCGAGATCGGCGCGCTTGACGGGCGGCCACGCACCGCCACCGCCATCTGCCTGACCGCTTGCGAGCTGGTTTCGCTCAGCAGGACACAACTATTTGATCGCATTGAGAAAAATCCACCGCTGGCACGCGCGATGATCGAACTTCTGTGCGCCCGGCTGCGCTGGGTCAGCGGCGAACTCGGCGACCAGGCCTTCTTCGGCATCGAGGCGAGGCTCGCCAAACGCCTGGTCTTCCTGGCCAAGGTGATGGCCGACAGCGCCGGCTGGATTCCGATCTCGCAATCGGAACTCGGAGAATTCCTCGGCGCCACGCGCGAGTCCGTCAACAAGACGCTCAACGACTGGCGCAACCGCTCGTTCATTGCCATCAAACGCGGCGGCCTGCGCATCACCGACACCGGGGCGCTGCGCCATATCGCCGAATCGCAGGACGACGACTGACGCCGAATCAGAGCCGCGAAATCAGATATCGCAACGCCGAGCGGCTGGGCATGAAGAAATACCCACCCCCCTTGGTGGTGACGAATTGCGGCATGTCACGGAGCGTCGTGACCTTTTCCCATGACGGAATGGTGAACCTGCCATCGCCGCCGCGCGAACCAATCGTCGGGTCCTTTTCAGCGACGAGGCCCTGGAACGTGGCCGACGAAACCCAGGTCTGCTGAATGAATTCGTACTGGCGCTCTATGTCGGCGTTGAGGCACATGAACAGCAGCCCCTTTTCGACCTTGCCATTCTTGCCGTCCTGCTTCTGATAGGTGCGGCCGACCCGCAGGATACGATGGCGCTTGCCGATATTGATCTGCGTATCGCGGTCCTCACCCAGCGAGTCGCGTGGGTTGGAACGGCGAATGTGGGCACCAAGCGGGCAGCGATGGCCTTGCGGATCCTCGGCGCCAGCGGCGAAGTTGTTGTCGACGACGCGTCCCGGATGATCGGGGTTGCGCACCAGCGAGCTACCGTTCTGCCAGCGGCCGAGCATCTTGGCGGCAATCCAGTCTTGCGTGATGGCTTGGTTGCCGAGTTGGCTCGCGACCAAGGCTGCAGCCTTTTTGCAGTAGTTGTTGAAGACGTCGACGTGCTGCTCGAACTGGCGAATAACCAGGAATGAACCGTTGCGCCCGAAATCGCGCGGCGGTGGCGGCAGGCCCGGAATCAGCCGGCTACGGCGCACCTGCGAAAGGATTCCAGTCCGATCGCGTGATGCGCTTACCGAGGGCGAGGCTGGATAGAACCCATGCTCATCACGATAGCCGAACAGGAACTCGCCGGGCGCGACCAGATGCATGGGCGCGGCGCCCCTGCTGGCGCGGGTCGTGCCCCGGACAATCGGCTGCGAAATCCCGTCCGCGAAACCGAAATGCTCGTAGGCTGGCCCACGTTCCGACCGACCGTCACGCTTTGCCCCGTCGGACGATTTCGTCTTCGTGTCGGTCGGACCCCGGTTTACGGCGAGCGGCAGTTCGGCGACGACCTTCATGCCTGCACCGGTCGTCTTTCGTCTCACGGTGGCAATCTCGGTCTTCAACCGTCCCGGGTCTTCAGCATAGCAGACGATGACCAGGTCCACAGGGTTCTCCAGCGACCCCCACTCCCATTCGTCCGGGCCGTCGCGGCCTCGGTCGTCCAGTATGCGCCCACGCTCGGGGTTGCCCATGCCATGGCGAAAGGCGATCGGAAATGTTTCCAGTGGATCGCCCTCCACACCCTCGTCGAGCCCAAACTGCCGCAGGCCACCGGGACCAAAGGCGACTATCATAGCGCGCCCGGCGGGCCTGCCTTCGCCGAAACTCGTCTGCTCGACGACGAAATCGAGCCAGGCTCTGCGCTTGGGCGCCGGCAACTTGTCCGGCACCCGGATCGCAAGCATATGCGAATAAGCGAGCGGGCCGAGCGGGCCGAAGAAGATGGACTGGATCTCGCCGGTTTCCAGCTGCTGTTCGAGAGGCGCCGGAAAGGCAGAGCTGATATTGGCCAGCAGCGAAGTGGTCTTTTGAACGGTGGTTGTTTCGCTCGCCGGGCGCCGTAGCGAACCGAACAAGCTCAGCCAGTCGCGCGCCTCGTTGCCGACGGCGGAAGCAATGCCGCGCCTGACCCGGGAATTGATCCGGATGCGCTCTGTGTTGATTTGGGGATAGGCGGAGTACCAGAACAGGGTCGGCACCTGCTGGCGCCGCGCCCAGCGCTTGAAACGATCGCCGTCGCGCGCGCCGTCCAGGAACAGCCATCGTGTGCGTGGATAGCCCACGGTGTTGCTCCACACGCCGGTGAGGCCAGCGGACGCCTTGGCGATGAAGTCCTCAAGATAGCTTTCCCAGCTGCCGCCGTAGTTGGAGAAGAACATCAATCGTTTGGAGCCGGGCAGCAGTATCCAGCGGGCGAAATGGATGGTGTTGATGGTGTTGAGGAAGCCTGGCTTGAATACCTTCTGGGCAGCTATCGAGATCAGGTAGAAAGAAAACCTGAGCGCCAGCCGCCGCAGGATGCCGGCCTTCATCGTCGAAATCGCAGTCAGATGGTTCTGTGCCGCGTGGCCCTCCTTGACGAGTATCGCGTTCAATTCAGATATGCCGATCGATGTGCTTTCCGGCCGATCCCTGTCCTCGCGGCGTCGCAGCGCCAGCAAGCACGAAAACGCCAGCAGCGCCGCTGCCACCAACACTCCAAGTCCGGACAACAGAAGTGAGGTGATTGCCACGGCTATAGCGGTGAAGGAGATTTCCTGGGAACTGATGTCGATAGATCTGCCGAACACCACACTGTAGGTCATGTACCAGCAAGCAGCCCAGATGATCGCCACCGTGACGAAGACCGGTGGTACCAGCAACGTCGTCATCAGAGCACGGCCCCAATGACCCGGCGGCTTTTCCAGCAGGCTCTCGGCCGGCTCGAACGCCCAGGCAAACGTCTCTAATGACTGGACATGCTGGCGAACTTCAGCGAGCACGGCAGGAGCGTTGCCGGCGCCTTTGCGTGGCCGCTCGACGATGTCGCGCACGGCTTCGAAAAGCTGCTGCTCGGCCTTGATACGCTGGACCGAGTGCCCCGGCGTGCCCGAAAACACCAGTCCGGCATTGCTGCCGAAGGACGGCGATATGTCGACATTGTGCTTGCGCAGGAAATCGTTCAATGCGCCGCCATCGCGCAGATCGCAGACATCCTTGAAGATCGGCCGTAGCCGGTGCCCGATGGCGTGCGTGACCGCATCGATGACATCGTCGATGCTGCCGTCACCGGAAATCTCGAGAACCAGAGCTCCTTTTTCCTGACCGGAATCAGCGCCGATCTCGCCGGTGCCGACCACGGTCAGGCTGGTGAAGTGGACGGTGCCGGCAATGTCGAGCGCGGTGCGGATATCTTCGACGGCCGGGTTGCCGAGGCTGGCAACCTTGTCGCGGACAGCATCCAGCGACGCGGATCGGGTGACCGGGCAGACCACCGTCACCATAGACTGCGTTACGGTGCGGCAGAGTTCTGCCCGTTCGAAATCGACCTTGAGGGTTTCGGGATAGGCGCCGATGCGGGTCATCCGCCCGGCCTTGCCGGGCATGCGGCGCACGCCCTGCTTCTGGAACAGGGCGCGCAGGCTTTCGCCGATCTGGATCCTGGCAATCTCGGCGCCGATGCACTGATGAATGCCGTGGCCGAACACCATGTAGTCGCGATGCGGGCGCGATGTGTCGAACTGGTCCGGGTTCTGCACGGCGTCGGCATCGAACATCGCCGACAGCGTCGCCGGCATCACCACCGTGCCGGCCTTCACCAGGCGCTCGCGGCGCGTACCCTTGCCGATGATCGCGTCGCGGGCCGTGTAGCGCCAGGGGCCGACCCAGATCGGCTTGAAGCGCATGGCTTCAAGGACGGCCCTGTCGAGCTTGGCGGTATCGTTTTCGGCCAATGCGGCATCGATAGCCTGCCTTGCGTCGGGCCGCGACAGGATCACGTCGAGGCAATTGCCGGCGGCCAGCACATTGGTCGGGACGAAGCCGGCGATCATGCCCAGCATGATCGAATTGAGGTCGTCCCGCGACAGGCGGCCCTGATCCATCTGGACAACCAGCCTCGCCAGCGGTTGCTCGGCCTTCAAGCCCCGGTCCCTAGCCGACTGGATGGAGCGATCGATGACTTTGAAAAGACGGTCGCCCGCCACCACTGCGAGTTCGCGCATGACGGGGCTCGCCGTCGGGTCCGAAAAGAACAGCGCACTCAGCGCGATCGCCCAGTCGGCGAATTCGGATTCATCGTCCATCTCGACGCCGAAATAATCGCGGCAGATGTGCACCGGGACGATCTTCATCAACCTGGAGATCGCATCGAAGCCGGGGCTGGCGCGCGTCATGATCTCTTGCGAATGACGCGCCGCGATCGGCCTGACGGCGGCTTCGACCTCGGCCGGCGGGAATGCACTCAGCACCGACGATTTCATGCGCCGGTAGTCGGCGCCGTCCTGCATGCCGAGGATGAAGTTCGATCCGCGGGCAAGCTCGGTCATTTCCGGGCCGTATGGGGTCTGGAATTCGTCGCCGCGCTCCAATATGTCGCGGACATCGGCGTTCTTGGTGACCACGAGAACACCGAAGAGCTTGCCGGTCGGGCGGATACGCCGCAACAGGGAAAGCGCCCAGCGGGGGTCTTCGGCCAGAGACCCGACGATGCGCGCAATCAGCCCTGTCTTGCGGATCCGGCCGAGATCGAACGGCGGCATTTCCGACAGCGGGCGCTGGTTTTTCTGGGCCACGCGAATAGCGTCGAAATACTTCAGTTCGGTCATGCGCGTTCAAGCCCCCCGGCTATCCACGTTATTGCGATGCCGGCCGTTCAACGCCTAGGTTTGCATCGGTTGCACGTATGTGAATCTTTTCACAGTTGGTCCATGTTCCAGCCAGCATTGACGCCATGTTCATTTGGCCAGTCGGAAATTGGCGACGAGGATCTCGTTCGCGGCCTTGTCCGTGAACGGTATCCAGCGCACACGCTGTTCTGAAAAATCGGGATGCCGGGTGGTGAAAATGGTCATCTCGCGCCGCGCCTGTTCCGGCCGGCCGCTTCGCATCAGCGCGCCGATCTTCAGGAACCTGGAATAGAAATAGCCGGGAGACAGGTTGAGCGAGCGGTCAGCGGCAGCGATCGCCGCCGGCCAGTTCTCGACCAGACAATAGGCCGCCGTCAGTTCCCCCAGATTGTGGAAGCGGTAGAGGTCGAACGGGCTCAATCGCTCGGTATCGAGAAAGAACGGTATCGCGGTCGCGGCATTGCCGAGCAGCAGCTGGGCGCTGCCCATGGCCGAGCGCGCGAAGGCAAAGCTCGGATTGATGTGGATCGCTTCCTCGAGATGGTCGACGGCCGACCGCGGTTCGCCGCGCATGATGTCGACGGCGCCGAGATGGGCGTGCGGGCGCGCATCCAGGCTGTCCACCAGCAACGCCTTGCGGGCAAACTGCTCGACCTTGTTCAAATCGTCGCTGTCGCCGAAACGCAGCCATGCCCGCCAGAAATACCACCACGCCAGTTCGTTGAGCACGGCGCTCGAGTTGGCGTCCTCGCGGTAGGCCTTCTGGAAGAACTCGAGTGCGGTTTCGGTGTCGCCGCGGGTGCGCCGGTTCATGTGCCAGCGGCCCCGTCGCACCAGTTGCCAGGTCTCCAGGCTTTCCCAGGGAACCTGGAAGGTGCGTGCCTGTTCCGCCCGGTCGACCTCCTTGTCGAGGATCGAAACGATCTCAGCGCCGATCTGGTCGCGCAGGTTGAAGATGTCGACCAGATCGCGATCGAAGCGCTGCGACCACACCAGCCGCCCGTTGGACGCGTCGGCCAGCGAGGTGTTGAGGCGGATCTGGCCACCATTGCGCATCAGCGTGCCGCTGACGATGTAGCGCGCGCCGAGCGCGTTGCCGATCACGCGCGTGCCCAGCGTGTCGTCGCGGAACTGGAAGCTGGAGCCCTTGGCGATGACCGAGAGCCATCTGGTGTTGGATAGACCATAGATGATGTCCTCGGCGATGCCGTCGGCCATGTAGCCGATGTCATGCTCGCCGCCATCGGCGTGGAAGGGCAGGACGGCGATCGCCGGCGGCCCCTTGGACGACAGCTTCTGCTGCGCATTGGCCTGGGGAATGGCCGCGAACGACGCCGCCGGCGAGGATCCGTTGCCGCTGCGGCCGGCGATCAGAACGCGCACCGGCAAGGCGATGTTCTTCAGCATGAATTCGCCGAGATCGGTGAATTCGGCCGCCGTCTTGTCCTTCACATGGTGCCAGGTCGTCTCCGAAACGGCGAGACCGTTGCCCGGCGCGAATTCCTGGATTCTCGCCGCGATGTTGACGTCGTCGCCGTAGAGGCGGCCACCACGCACGATGACGTCGCCGGTGTTGATGCCGGCGCGAAACGGCATGCGCATATCGTCGGCAACCTCGGCGTTGAGGGCGACGATGCGGCCCTGGAAATCAAAGGCCGCGCGCAACGCCTCGATCGGATTGCCGAACTCGGCCATGATGCTGTCGCCGGCGTCGCCGAACGTGCGGCCGCCAAATGTGCCACAGCTGTCGGCGATGATGTCGCGCCGTTCCTCGAATGCCGCGACAGCAAACTCGTCGTCGATGCCCATCAGCCGCGAGAACCCGACGGCATCGATAGAAATGATTGTCGCCAGCTGACGGGTGTAGTTCCGTACAGCCATGTTCGAGCCCCCGCTCCCTTTCTGGTTCTGGTCCAGCACAGGCGACGACCCGTTCCTGAAACACTTCGCCGCGCGCTGAGAGATGAAGATTCCGGCGGGGTTGGCGCGCCATGCCACCCCGCCAGGACCAGAAGTCTAGCAGGGTCTTTGGCAAAGCTCTACCACCATCGGGTTGTCCAGCGCGGGCCGTGGCAGCACTCATGGTTGGCCGGCGGTTGGCGCAAATATGGGCGTGCCGTCGCTCTGAGCGCCGCGATCCAGGGCTTCACGGAACCTGCGCGACGTCACATCTCGGAACAAACTGTGCTGCCTGCGAGTTTCCGGTGCGGTTCAATACCAAATGAGGGTAATCATGCGAAATCTTGTTCTGGCGACCGGTGTCGTCGTTCTTCTGGCCGGCTCAACGGCCTTTGCCGCGGATGACAGCCCACTGCCGCCGACGAATGCCCAGAAACTGTCGGCAATCATCGCCAAGGTCGAGCAGCGCGACGGCTTTCGCTATGTGAAGGAGGTCGACTGGGACAAGGACGGGTACACCGTCACCTATTACACCGCCGACAAGGCGAAAGTCGAAATCACCTTCGATCCCGTAACAGCCGAACCGAAATAGCGCTGATACCGCACCGCTTCGGCAATTCCGTCCGCCGCGTTTTTTGCCTACGATGGTGGCAGTTGTCGGACAACGGGGCGACCATGCTTTCTTCCAATCGAATTGCCAACTCGCTTGCGCTTGTCGTTGCACTGGCTGGCGCGGCGGTCTGCCTTGGTCCAGCGCGTGCCGACGGGCCATCCTTCGACTGCCGCAAAGCCAGCCTGCCGGTGGAAAAGGCGATCTGTGCCGACCCGCAACTGTCGGCAATTGATGCCTTGGTCGCCAAGGCCTTTACGGGTTTCGAGCCAGCCTTTGGCCGCGACAAGCGCAAGATCGCCCGTGCGCTCATCACTGACAGGAACGCCTGCGGGCAGGATGCCGCCTGCATCGTCAGCGCCCAGAACAATGCGCTGCAGACCTACGGCAATGCGCCGTCCTGGGTGCAGGATTACAACATCGCCCTGATCGGCAAGAAGGCGCTCGACACCGCAGCCCGCCATCCAGGCAGCCCCGACCAGCCCCTGCCCTCGTCGATCGGGCAATGCGCCTTCACCCACATCACGGCGCTGACTACGCGGCTTGGCGACGACCCGCTGGAAACGGCCAGTCCTGAAGCCGGCAGTGTGACGCGGTTCAGCAATGGCGGCGCCGGGGTTTCCTACGAGCGGGAGCCTGGCCTTGCCAGTTCGAAAGCCGGCGATCCTGTCGTCATGTGCCTGATATCGATCCCGAGGGATTGTCCGCAGGGCGACGAGCGCGGGCGGGTCTATTACGGCGTCGACCTCACGATAAAAGGCACATGGATTTTGCCGGATTCGCAACATCTATGCGGCGGCGCCTGAAGATTTGCCGCAAAGCACTGCTGGATGCACTCTTGCGCCGATCCGCCTTTGATGGCTGAGTGCGCGTAACAGTTGCAGGGCACGGGGGTGCATGGCCATGGTTAAGCATGTTTTGAAGCGCATCCTGATGATGCTTGCCGGCTATTTCGTTTCGGTGCTGATCGGATTGTTCGCGGTCGTGGCGATATATTGCGCACTCGCCGTATTGCCCAACGCGCCGGACTATTTCGGCGCCATGCAATTTTCGCCCATTGTCGTGCTGCTGTGGCCGCCGCTCGGCATGGTCGTCTATTTCTTGACGATCGTGCTGACCGGCCTGCAGACGCTGATCTTCGCGCTGCTCGCCGAATTCTTTGCCCTGCGCAATTTCCTGGTGCACATGCTGTTTGGCGCCGCTGCCGCTGCAGCCGGCTTTTTCCTGGTCTGGCCGGCCGCGGAAGAGGATGCCGGACGCTGGGCCGATATCGGCATCATCGCCGCCGCCGGCCTCGTAGCCGGTCTGGTCTATTGGCTGATCGCGGGCCGCGACGCCGGCTTCCGGCGTCCGCTCATCCAGCGCTGATCGCAGGAAACGGGCGACCGTCCATCGGCCAAAAATCTAATAAAACCAGAGAGACAAAGTGAGTTCCTCGTTCGTTGAACGAGGAACTCCGCTGGTTTCAGCTCGTCGGCGAGCGCACCGCTTCAGTCGCTTCCAGCGCCTGCATCAGCCGCGTGTCGCGGTCGTAGACATCGTTGAAATATTCGACTTTGCCGGACAGGTCCGGCCAGGCAGTGAAGTAGGAGACATAGACGGGAATCGTGCGTGTCACGTCTTCGCTGGCATGGCCGTGCTTGAGCTTTTCGGCGATGTCGTCGACCGAGACGCCGAGCACCGCCGCCGCCATCCCACGTGGATCCTGAAGGCGAATACAGCCATGGCTGAGCGCCCGCATATCGCGCTGGAAGAAGGATTTTTGCGGCGTGTCGTGCATGTAGATGGCGTGCTTGTTGGGGAACAGGATCTTCAGTTCGCCCAGCGCATTGGCTTCGCTCGGCTGCTGGCGCACGCTGTAGGGAATGTTGGCGCCGTAGGCGCCCCAATTGACCGAGGAAGAGGGAACCCGCCTGCCGCGCGAGTCGGTCACCTCGTAGCCGGCACGGTCGAGATAGCCCGGATCGCCACGCAGCCTTGGCAGCATCTCGTTGACGATGATCGACTGCGGCACGCCCCAATAGGGATGGAAATCGACCTGCTTGATCTCCTTGAAGAAGAAGGCGGTCTGGTTGGTGGTCCGGCCGATGACGACGCGGGTCTTCAGCTTCTCCTCGCCATTGTCGATATAGCTGGCGGTGAAGGCGGGCTGGTTGATGAACACCCGCGGGCTGCCGAGATCGGACGGCATCCAGCGCAATTCTTCCAGCGCGACCTGCACCTTCTGCAGCCTGTCGGCCTTGGACGTGCCGGCGAGCGAGGCGACGGTGCGCGGGCCGATGACCCCATCGCCCTTCATGCCGGCCTTCACCTGCACGGCCTTGATGATCGGAACCAGTTCGGGAACATAGACATCGCTGGTGCCGAGACGAGACAGGATCTCGCCATAGGCGCCGCCCATCTCGTCGTCGAGATTGCGCGCGATCAGCGTCAGCAGCTTCGGCAGTTCGGCGCTGGTCTCGCCGGGCTTCAGCAACAGCTTGGGATCGACGACGATTTCGTTTTCGGCGCTCGCCTGCAGCGATTCAAGTTCGACGCGCAGCGCCTGATATTCCGCGTTCTGCGGGTGCCGCGATTCGAGGTAGGTGCGCACTTCCTGGGTGTGGGCCAGCGTCTTGAGCGCGCCTTCCATGTCGACCGGCTTCGGCGGAAATTCATAGTAGCCGGTGATGCGATTGGGATCGACGCGCCCGCTCTGGGCGTCACGGGCATAGCGCAGCACGCGCGCCGACAGCGCCATCTCGAAGCGGACGAGTTCCTTCAGATGGGCGTCGGCATCGACTGCCGATGCGTTGGCTGCCGGCACCTCGACCGTGTAGTCGGCCGACGTGAGACCATAGCTTGCGGCTTCGCCAAGCACCCGCACCGCATCCTGGGCGCGGGCATTGGGATTGCCCTCGTTCACCCAGATGAAATCAGGATTGGCAGAGTAATAGGCAATCAGTGCCTTGGCGATATCGGGCTCGGCATAGAGTTCATAGTCGCTGAGGCCTGCAACGGCTTCGCGGAAGGCGGTGCTGGTCGCCGACGGAACAAAGGCGGCGTCTTCAGCTGTTGCCACCTGGGGAGGTGCTGCCACCAATGCGGCAAAGTCGACGCGCACCAGCCGGTCGGCCTTGTAGGTGTAGTAGGACGGGCTGCTGATCCTGGTGCCGCCACCGCCCGATACGGCGGGCTTCGGCTTGCGCTTCGGCGGCGGCGGGAATTCGCCTTGCGGCCTGTGCTTGACGCCACCGCCGAACAGCATGTCGAACAGGCCTTGCGCGCTTGCCTGCGGCACACCGAAGGCCAGTGCTGCCGCCACTGCAAGCGGCATCACGGTGGCTTTATTTCCGAGGAATTTCATTAATCACCCGCTCCGGCTGCAAGCCGGCTCCCGTTCCGCGCCGCTAGACGATCTTGCCAACCGCATGGCGGATGTAAGGCGCTACTATACCGATTCATACCGATTTCGTTAAGCTTCCATAAATTTCCGCAGGCCTGTTGCAGAACGGTTTCACAACATCGTGACGTCTGGAGCGGCGTTGCCGCTCCAGACCGGTCAAAGCGGCCGCTGCTTCAGGCGTTGGCGCCACCGTCGATGGTGAGCGCGGCGCCGGTGACGAAGCGCCCTTCCGGACCGGCGAGCCAGGCAACCATGCCGGCGATCTCGTCAGCCTTGCCGAAGCGGGGCGTCGCCATCTTCCGCCGCTGGTGTTCGGCATGCGGGCCTTCGGCCGGGTTCATGTCGGTGTCGGTCGAACCGGGATGAACGACGTTGGCGGTGATGCCGCGCGGACCGAGGTCTCGCGCCAGCGCCTTGGTCAGGCCGACCAGCGCAGCCTTGCTGGTCGAATAGGCGCTGAGGCTGGTGTCGGTGACGCGCTCGGCCAGATTGCTGCCGATCGAAATGATGCGGCCGCCCTCGCCCATGTGAGCCGCTGCCGCCTTCGAGGCTACGAACGGCGCTCTCAGATTGACCTCAATGGTCTCGTCAAAGTCGGCCAGCGACATCTGTTCGATGGGCGCCGCGCGCCAGATGCCGGCGCTGTTGACCAGGATGTCGAGCCGGCCGAAGGCATTCACCGCCTCGGTGACCGAGCCTTCGATGGCGGCAGCGTCGCGATTGTCGGCTTGGATGGCGATCGCGCGACCACCTGCCGCTATAATCTCGGCGACGACAGCTTGGGCCGGCGCCGAGCTGTTGACGTAGGTGATGGCGAAGTCGGCGCCATCGGCCGCAAGCCGTTTTGCTATCGCAGCACCTATGCCGCGGCTGCCGCCGGTGACCAGTGCTGCCTTGCCGTTCAATCCGTTCGCTGACATGTCATTTCCCCGTTATGTAACGATCGATACATAAATATCTGGCAACCTTGCCTGGCGATGTCAAGTGAATTATGTATCGATCAACACAGAAAGATCGTCATGCCGGAAAGAGGCCGCCCCCGCACCTTCGATCGAACCGCCGCCTTGCGGCAGGCGATGGAGCTGTTCTGGGCCAAAGGCTATGAGGGCACCTCGATCGCAGACCTGACCGCGGCGATGGGGATCAGCTCGCCCAGCCTCTATGCCGCCTTCGGCAGCAAGGAGGCGCTGTTTCTGGAAGCGACCGAGTATTACACCCGCAACGAAGGCACCGAGATCTGGAGCGCGCTGGACGAAGCGCCGACGGCATGCCAGGCGATCGAGAATTTCCTGCGTCAGACGGCAAAAGCGTACTCTCAGGACGACCGCCCGCAGGGCTGTCTCATCGCACTGGGCGCACTGCACCAGGATTCAAGCAGCGGCGCGATCTGCGATGATTTGCGCCGCCGCCGCGCCGAAAACCACACCCTCTTGCTGAGACGGCTGGAACGCGGTGTGGCGGAAGGCGAATTGCCGGCGGGCTTCGACAGCAACGCGGCGGCGACCTTCTATGCGACGGTCCAGCACGGCATGTCGATTCAGGCCCGCGACGGCGCCTCGTGCGACGCGCTCATGGCCACAGTGGCCGGAGCGATGGCGGCGTGGCAGGGGCTGGTCGGAACAGCGTGACAAAGCGCGGAGCTTGTGCTGGAAATCCAGTCGGCGGCGAAATGCGCCGGGAGGGATCATCCGTGAAAAAAGGGTATCGCGAGTTGCTCGACGAGGCCAATGCCGAGATCGAGGTGGTCTCGCCCGAGGAAGCGGCCGGGCTGCTCGACGACGAGGACACCATCTTCGTCGACCTGCGCGATCCACGCGAGATCGAGCGGGACGGCCAGATCCCCGGCGCCAAACATGTCACTCGCGGCATGCTGGAATTCTGGATCGATCCCGAAAGCCCTTACCACAAGCCGTTCTTTGCCTCGGGCAAAAGCTTCGTCTTCTTTTGCGCCGGCGGCTGGCGCTCGGCGCTGGCCGCCAAGACGGCGCAGGATATGGGGCTGTCGCCGGTCAAGCACATCCTTGGCGGCTATACCGCCTGGAAGGCGGCCGGATTGCCCGTCGAGCCGGGCGGCAAGAAGAACGGTTAGCTCACCGCTCCGGCGTTGTCGGAGTCGACAATACACCCATTGGAATCAATGCAGTATCGGCTCGCGCTCGTTTTTGACAAAAGTCACAGCGCGTTCGACAACACCTTTGTCGGCGAGAATGCGACGGTGGCCGAGCCCATCGGCCCAGTGCAGCCGCACATGGCTGCCGGCGCCGGCATAACGTGTGGCATGATCGGCGGGGACTTCGCGGTCGTCCGGCGCGTGGATGACCAGCGTCGGCACCGGCGCCTCAGCCAACTGGCGGTCGCCGGTGAATTCATGCAGCGGCCGGCCCGACAGCCTTTTCACCTGATCGGCCATGGAAACCTGCGAACGCGGACCGACATTGAGCATGCGGCTGAAGTCGGCGAAGATCGCCGGCAGGGAACTTGGCGCGGCGACCAGCACCAGCCGCTCGGCCGCGACGGGCTGGATACCCTTGATCGAACCGGCAATGGCATTGGCGGCGACGGCGCCACCGAAGGAATGGCCGACGATCGCCTTGAACGGACCGAACCATTCGCCGGCGACCCTGACCGCCTCGACCGCATTGACCATGTTGAGATGCCGGCCCAGCGACTGGCCATGGCCCGGCAGGTCGAGCGAGGCGACCCGGTAGCCCGCATCGCGAAAACCTTCGATCAGAGCGCGCATATATTCCGTGCGCGAACGCCAGCCATGGACGACCAGCACCGTGCCGGCGGACGCCCTGCCCGGCTCGGGCCGGAATTCGTGCACCATGACGCAGCCGGCCTTGGTCGTAAGCCGATGATGGCGCGCCTCGGCCATGAAGCCGGCGGCGCGGTCGACCGCACGCCGCTCGCCGTCACTGAGCGCCTTCACGCTCGGCGTGCGGCAGAACAGTTCGAAGGCGGCGCGCCCGCTCAGGCGGGGCGCCACATGCTCGGCGGCGCGGAACACGCCCCGGATGACCTTCAGTCCAAATGATGCCATAGTGGCGATCCATCCATTCCGTTCAAGCATGAACATAATAGTTCAAACATGAACATTAAACAAGAGCTGCCCTGGGACAACCCGCGCTTTCGCAACTGGGTCGCGGTGGCGCGCGCCTGCCATGTGCTGGAGCGTGCGCTGGCGGTAAAGCTGGCGCCGCTGGATCTCAAGCCGGCGCAGCTCGACGTGCTGATGAACCTCTATCGCCATCCCGGCATGTCGCAGCACGATCTCGCCCGCAAACTGCTGGTCGGCCGCTCCAACATCACCATGCTGTTGCCGCAGCTCGAGGCGCGCGGCCTGCTGCGCCGCGAAGGCGACGAGAAGGACAAGCGCGTCCTGCGGCTGACGCTTACCGAGGCCGGCACGGAGCTTTTGATGAAGGCGCTGAAGGTGCATATGGCGCTGATCGAAAAGGCGATGAGCCAGTCGACAGCGGAACAGTGCGACATGATCGGCGAACAGATGCGCAAGATCTATGACGTGCTGAAGGATACCTGAGCCGTTCGATCCACGCGCCTCCCACCTCACCACATCGTCTTCTTCGCCCGCTCCGGCCATTCCTTGTCGTAAGTACCGGCATCGATGTTCTTGCGGCTGGTGACTTCCAGGATTGTTCCGGGTGTCGGCAGCGATTTCGGGTCGACGTGCTTTGCCGGGTTCCACAGCTCCGAGCGAACGATGGCGCGGGCGCACTGGAAATAGACCGAATCGACATCGACCACGGTGACCGAGCGCGCCGGCTTGCCTTCGACGGCGAAGGAGGCGCAAAGCGCGGCGTCGGTGGCGATGCGGGCGCGGCCGTTGACGCGCAGCGTCGTGCCCGAACCCGGCACAAGAAACAGCAGCCCGACGCGAGGATCGCGGATGATGTTCTTAAGCGAATCGGCGCGGTTGTTGCCGCGTCGGTCCGGCATCATCAGCGTTCTCGGGTCATGCATGCGCACAAAGCCGGCGAGATCGCCGCGCGGCGAACAGTCCAGCCCTTCCGGCCCGCTCGTCGCCAGAGCGACGAAAGGCGAGGCTTCGATGAAGGCGGCATATTCGGGAATGACGTGGTCGAGTTCCTTGATCGTCGACGCTTCGCCGGGCAGGCCGTAGAGGGCTTCGAGCTGTTCGACCGTGGTGATGTCAGACATTTTCCCGTCTCCGAACTGTTGCCAGCGTTACCCCCAGTCAATGACGTTTTGCCGACAGTGCCGAACTAGCGGTCGCGGCTCAGTCCCTTCTCCTGGAGCTCGGCGAGATAGGCATTCCAGCGCGCGTCCTTTTCGTGGCCAAGCGTGTGCAGGTAATTCCAGGTGAAGATGCCGGTGTCGTGAAAATCGTCGAAGGTGATGCGCACGGCGTAGTTGCCGACCGGCTCGATCTTCAGGATAGCAACGTTACGCTTGCCGGGAACCGTCACCCGCTGGTCCGGCGAATGGCCCTGCACCTCGGCCGAGGGCGAAGCGACGCGCAGCAATTCGGCCGGCAGTTCGAACGGCCGATGATCGGGAAAGGTGACGGACAGCAGTTTTCTGTCCTTCGAGACCCTGAGTTCCTTCGGCGCCGTCATTGTTCTGCATCCCGCATCAATCCGCCCTTCCCTACGCTGCTTCGCGCGAGCGGAAAAGGCCATTTGGACCCGGCCGACATCGGATGTCGGCCAGGGAATGTCACCAAAGATCGAGAGCGGCTATCTTGAATGGCGGGTTGGATCGTATCACATAGCCGTATATAACGGCACCACTCGTAGCATTGGAAACGCTTGAACGTATGGACATGATCGATCCCTTCGGTCGCACGATCAGCTACTTGCGCGTGTCGGTCACCGACCGCTGCGATTTCCGCTGCACCTATTGCATGGCCGAGGACATGGCGTTCCTGCCCAAGAAGGACCTGCTGTCGCTCGAGGAACTCGACCGGCTCTGCACCGTCTTCATCGAAAAGGGCGTGCGCAAACTGCGCCTCACCGGCGGCGAGCCGCTGGTGCGCAAGAACATCATGCATCTGGTGCGCCAGCTGTCGCGGCACCTGAAGAGCGGCGCGCTGGAAGAGTTGACGCTGACCACCAATGGCTCGCAGCTGTCGCGCTTTGCCGCCGAGCTTGCCGATTGCGGTGTCGAGCGCATCAATGTCTCGCTGGATACGCTCGATGCCGACAAGTTCCACGCCATCACCCGCTGGGGCCATCTCGGCAAGGTCATGCAAGGCATCGATGCCGCGCAGGCGGCGGGGCTGAAGGTGAAGCTCAACGCCGTTGCGCTGAAGGACTTCAACGACGTCGAGCTGCCGGAGATGATGCGCTGGGCGCATGGCCGCGGCATGGACTTGACCGTCATCGAAACCATGCCGATGGGCGAGATCGACGCCGACCGGACCGACCAGTATCTGCCGCTATCGCTGCTGCGCGCTTCGCTCGAGCGCCAGTTCACGCTGAGCGACATCCCCTACAAGACCGGCGGTCCGGCCCGCTACGTCCATGTCGCAGAGACCGGCGGCAGGCTGGGCTTCATCACGCCGATGACGCATAATTTCTGCGAAAGCTGCAACCGCGTGCGGCTGACCTGCACCGGCACGCTCTATATGTGCCTGGGCCAGGAGGATGCCGCCGACCTGCGCGCCCCGCTGCGTGCGTCCGAAGGCAACGAACTGGTCGCTGCTGCCATCGACGAAGCGATCGGCCGCAAGCCGAAAGGCCATGATTTCATCATCGACCGCCGCACCAGCCGCCCGTCGGTGTCGAGACATATGAGCGTCACCGGCGGCTGATTTTCTCCGCGATTGGTGCAGAATGCTTCCGTTGGAAGCGAGGGGGATTTCCATGCAGCGTGTTTGCCAAACCGGGCTGTCAGCGCTGGTCGTGGCCCTATCATTGGCGACCACAGTGGCGCTCGCAAAGCCGTTCACCTACATCAATGCGCGCTATGGCACGGTGTGCACGTTCCCGAGCCAGATTTTCAGCAAGCCGATGCCTGAGTCCCTCAATGGCGACGGTCGAAAATGGCTTAGCCCCGATGGTGCGAGCTTGTCCTGTTACGGCGGATACAAGCTGACGGAAGATACGCCAGACAGTCTGGTTGAAAAGGAAAAAGCCGACCCTGACTCTGGGGAAAAGGTCACTTACAGCAAAACCGGTAAGAACTGGGCAGTGGTCTCAAGCACCAAAGGCGACAAGATCTTCTATACCCGAATCGTCTTCGAAAAAGAGGATGCAATCCATACAGTCTGGATCGAATATCCCGCCTCGCTCAAGGCCAAGTACGACCCACTGGTCGGCGCTATCGGCGACAGCCTGCATGGGGCTGAGCAACACTGGGAATAAATCGCTCTCGACGCTGCAAACCCGATTTACCGCCATCGCGTTCCGCCCTAAATTTCGGCCTATAGCGGCTCGTCGCTGGGTTTGGGGGAATACGACATGCGCACATTCTTACTTTCTCTTGCACTGCTTGGGTTTGCCGCCGCGCCGGCAGCAGCACAGTCCATCGGTGGCAGCTACACCGTCGCGGGCACCAATTTCGACGGCTCGAAATATGGAGGCGAAGCCACCATCACGCTGACCAGCGAGACCACCTGTACCATCCATTGGGAGACGGGCGGATCATCGTCGGACGGCATCTGCATGCGCAACGACGATGCCTTCTCCGCCGGCTATGTCATGGGCAAGGAAATCGGTCTCGTCGTCTATAAGGTAGAAGATGACGGCTCGCTGCACGGCCTGTGGACCATCGCCGGCAAGAACGGCAGCGGCACCGAGGTGCTGACCCCGAAATGAGCCTGCCGGTCATCCGGCCAGCCCTCTCAGGGAATTTCTATGGGCCACTGGTGAAAATCCGTGGCCTATTTCTTTGACGTTGCTGTCTTGCCGCCGGCTGCTACAGGCTTGAGCGGTTCACCGTTTCGCCGAAACGTCGAACCGCTTTATTCTTTGTTTTCACGCAATTCCGGACGGAAAACCGTTTCACACTTTTCCTGGAATTGCTCTTGCAAAACCGGTAACGCCCTTGCCTCTTTCCCCAAACATTCGCGGCGCGCTGTGCATGATGGTGGCCATGATCGGCTTCACCCTCAACGACGCCATCACCAAGTTCTCGTCGGAATCGATGAACATGGCGCAGGTCATGCTGGTGCGCGGCGCCTTTGCGTCGCTACTCGTCGGCCTGCTCGCCTGGCAGCAAGGTGCGCTCGCACGGCCGGGCTCGATGCTGCAGCCGCTGGTGGCGCTTCGCGTGGTCGCCGAGGCCGGCGCCACCGTCGCCTTCCTTGTCGCATTGGCGCATCTGCCGATCGCCAATGTCTCCGCGGTGCTGCAGGCGCTGCCGCTGGCGGTGACGATGGGGGCGGCACTCGTATTCAGCGAAGGTGTCGGCTGGCGGCGCTGGCTGGCGATCGCGGTCGGCTTTGGCGGCGTGCTGATCATCGTGCGGCCAGGCTTCGAAGGCTTCAGCGTCTATTCGTTGTGCGCACTCGTCAGCGTCGCCTGTTGCGCAGTACGTGACCTCGCCACCAAGCGCATCCCGAGGGCCATCCCGACCTTGCTGGTGTCGACGGCGACGGCAATCGCCATGACCATCGTTGGCGCCGTGCTGCTGTCGCCGATGGGCGGCTGGACGCCGATGTCCGGCAAAGGCACGGCACTTCTGGCATTGGCGGCGGTGCTGGTGCTGATCGGCTACCAGTTCATCATCATGGCAATGCGGGCCGGCGACATCTCCTTCATTGCTCCATTCCGCTACACCGCCCTCTTTTGGTCGATGCTGCTTGGCCTCATCATCTTCGGCGATGTCCCCGACCTGCCGATGATCTTCGGCTCCGCCATCATCATCGGCTCCGGCCTCTACGCGCTCTATCGCGAGCGGGTCGCCGGCCGGCAAAAACCCGCAGCCGAAAGCGCTGGACCCGACATGGCGCCGGACGGCATATAGGTTGGCCATGAGCCAAGACATTGCAGGAATTATCCTGGCCGGAGGCCTGTCACGGCGCATGGGCGGCGGCGACAAGACTTTGCTGGCGCTTGGCGGGCGTCCGCTTCTCGACCATGTCGTTGCCCGCCTGGCGCCGCAGGTCGGATCGCTGGCGCTCAGCGCCAATGGTGACCCGGCGCGCTTCGAGGCGGCCGGTCTTCCGGTTCTCGCCGATGCGGTCGAAGGCTATGCCGGACCGCTTGCCGGAATCCTCACCGGCCTCGAATGGGCGGCAGCGAACACCGCTTGCACGGCATTGGCGACGGCCGCCGGCGACACGCCGTTCCTGCCGGTGGACCTGGTCGAGAGGCTGGCTGCGGCTGTTGACGAGCGACCAGGCTCCATCGCTGTTGCCAGTTCCGGCGGCAGGCGGCATCCGACCTTTGCGCTGTGGCCGCTCGGGCTGCGTGAGGCCTTGCGCCATTTCCTGATCGACGAGGACAACAGGCGCGTCTCCGCCTTCATCGAGCGGCACGACTGTGTCGAAGTGGAATTTCCGTTGCTGACCCACGGCAGTGACGAGATCGACCCGTTCTTCAACATCAACACACCGCACGACCTTGCGGTGGCCGAGCGTCTGTTGCAGAGCATCGGCCCATGAACATCTTCGGCATCACCGGCTGGAAGAATTCCGGCAAGACCACACTGACCGAGAAGCTGGTCACAGAGCTCGTCCGGCGCGGCTGGACGGTGTCGACGGTCAAACACGCCCATCATGAGTTCGACATCGACAAGCCTGGCGCCGACAGCTTTCGCCACCGCCAGGCGGGCGCCACCGAGGTCGCGGTGGTGTCGGGCAAACGCTGGGCGCTGATGCATGAATTGCGCGGTGAGGACGAGCCGACGCTGGAGACGGTCCTGTCGCGGTTGGCCCCGTGCGACATCGTGCTGGTCGAAGGCTACAAGCGCGAGGCGCACAAAAAGATCGAGACCCGGCGGCGGGAGGCCAAGGACCGCTCGCCGCTGTCGGCGAACGACGGACATATCGTGGCGATTGCCGCCGACTTCGCGGTTACCGGCGAAAGCCTGCCTGTGTTCGATCTCGACGACACGGGAGGGATAGCCGACTTCATCGAGCGCATGACCGGCCTCAAACCTTGAGGCCCCTGCCCTCGCCCGGGTCAGCCGCCCTCTTCAGCCGTTGCATTGTCTAAGCGCGTCGCGCCTGAACGGCCTCATGCGACGCGCTTCAGGTTGTTTTATTTATGCATGTCGTCGTCCCAAAACCGCTGCGCACTTTTCGGCGACATGCATTAACCCGGCGTCGGCATTGGCTGGACCCGCAAATCCCGCAAGCAACGGTTTTACAGTTGCTTTTCTCCCGAAAACAGTGGGAGTATCGCGCCAGCGGGCGGTCAAAAGCACCGCCCCACAGAGCCGTTCCGGAACGACGGCCGGGAGCCATAAAGAGAGGACTATCATGCGTATTGCACTGCGTATCGCGCTCGCCGCATCGGCTGCGCTGCTGACGCTCGGCGTCGCCCAGGCTCAGGAAACGACCCTGAGAATCGGCACCGAAGGCGCCTACCCCCCATTCAACAACCTGACCTCCGACGGCCAGCTCGTGGGCTTCGACATCGACATCGCCAAGGCGCTCTGCGACGAGATGAAGGTCAAGTGCACCTTCGTCGCCCAGGATTGGGACGGCATCATTCCGGCCCTGCAGGCCGGCAAGTTCGACGCCATCGTCGCCTCGATGTCGATCACGCCGGAGCGCGCCGAGAAGGTCGACTTCACCCACAAATACTACAACACGCCGTCGGCGATCGCGGTACCCAAGGATTCGACCCTCAAGGGCGTGACCAAGGAAGACCTGGCCGGCAAGACCATCGGCGTCGCAACCACCACGACGCATTTCAATTATGCCTCGAAAACCTATACGGACAGCACGGTCAAGGGCTATCCGAGCAGCCCCGAAGAGCAGGCCGATCTCGCCAATGGCCGTCTCGACGCGATCGAGGACGATATCGTCGTGTTGCAACAGTTCCTGGATTCGCCTGATGGCGCCTGCTGCAAGATTCTCGGCCAGCCTTCGCCGCAGCCGGTCGATATCTTTGGACCGGGCGCCGGCATCGCCGTGCGCAAGGGCGAGACGGATCTGGTCAACAAGTTGAACAGCGCCATCGACGCTATTCGCGCTAACGGAAAGTACAAGGAAATCAACGACAAGTACTTCAAGTTCGACGTCTTCGGCGCCGAGTCCTGATCGTCTGAAACAAGGCGGCAGAGGAACTTTCTCCTGCCGCCTTGGCCTGACAGAAGTGGAGACAAGACCCGTCAATGCCAAGCCAGAACATATGGATACTTCTCACTTGGGGACCCGATGGCTGGATTGACGATATTGCCTATGGCGCACTGGTCACGATTGCGCTCGCGCTGGCGACACTGCCGATCGGCCTGACGATCGGCTTTTTCGTGGCCTGGGCGAAACAATCCGAAGAGCCGTCGCTTCGCGTGGCCGCCAACATCTACACCACGGTGTTTCGCGGCCTGCCGGAACTGGTGACGCTTTTCCTGTTCTTCTTCGGCATGCCGATCCTCTTGCAGTATGTCATCCGTCTGTTCAGGCCGGAAGCGACGGTCGATGTCGACAGCTTCCTCGCCGGCATGATCGTGCTGTCGCTTATCTTTTCGTCCTATTCCAGCGAAGTCTTCCTTTCGGCCTTTCGCGCCATTCCGAAGGGCCAGTATGAAGGCGGCTATGCCATCGGGCTGTCGAAATGGCAGACGATGCGCAAGGTGATCCTGCCGCAGCTGCTGCGCATCGCCTTCCCCGGCCTCGAAAATTGCTGGCTGAGCCTGCTCAAGGACACGGCCCTGGTGTCAGTCGTCAATCTGGCTGAAACCTTGCGCAACGCCGGCGTCGCGGCCCGTGTCACCAAACATTCCTTCCTGTTCTACAGTGTCGCGGCGATGGTGTTTCTCATCCTTGCCATCCTGTCGTCGATCGCCACCGGCTTCATCCTGCGTTCGCTCGGGCGGAGGGAGGCACGATGAGCGTCGTGACGCGCGCCGCCGTCGACATCGAGAAGCCACCACCACGGGCGCGGGGCTGGCCGCGGGCCCGTGTCGTCGGCTATGCACTGGTCGGCTTCTGGATCCTGTTCGGCATCGGCATCGCCGTCTATCTGGTTTACGCCTGGAATGGCGAGTTCTTCGCCAGATACGCGCCTGCCTATCTGCAGGGCTTGGGAACCACGCTTGCGCTGGTGGCCATCTCGATGGTGCTCGGCGCGCTCTTTTCGCTGCCCGTCACCTATGCCCGCATGTCGAAGAACCGCTATTTGTCCGTCCTGGCCTATTGCTACGTCTATTTCTTCCGCGGCACGCCACTGCTCGTCCAGGTCTATCTCGTCTATTACGGCCTGGGCTCATTCCGGGTGCAGCTCGAATCCGTCGGACTGTGGTGGTTCTTCCGCGACGCCTTCAATTGCGGTGTGTTTGCCTTCGCGCTCAACACCGCCGCCTACCAGGCCGAAATCCTGCGCGGCGCCATAGAAAGTGTTCCGAGAGGCCAATGGGAGGGCGCTGCTTCGCTCGGCCTGCACAAATTGCAGACGCTGCGCAAGGTCATCCTGCCGCAGGCGTTTATCGTGGCGCTCCGGCCCTACGGCAATGAACTCGTCTTGATGATCAAGGCCTCCGCCATCGTTGCCATCATCACCGTCTATGATTTGATGGGCAACGCGAAGCTGGCCTACGCCAAGTCCTTCGACTTCCAGGCCTATGTCTGGGTCGCCATCGTCTATCTGGTGATGGTCGAGATCTTGCGACATGGCGTCGAATGGATCGAGCGGCGGATCACCATTCATCTGATCCGCTGAGCGGTCGGCTGTACCAGTCGATCGGCTCATGCGCGTCTTGACGAATGGCGCGTAGAGCCTAGACCTTTCCAAGACAATTCCGTTCCGTCTGAAGGGCAAACTCATGGCATCTGTGGCATTTCTCGGTCTTGGCGTGATGGGCTATCCCATGGCCGGGCACCTCAGGAACAAAGGCGGCCACGACGTCACCGTCTACAACCGCACCGCGGCGAAGGCGGAACAATGGGTGGCCCAGCATGGCGGCAAGTCTGCCGCGACGCCGGCGGACGCCGCAGAGGGCCAGGATTTCGTCTTCTCCTGCGTCGGCAATGACGACGATCTGCGCTCGGTGACGACCGGGGCCGATGGCGCCTTCGCCGCGATGAAAAAAGGCTCCGTCTTCATCGACAACACCACCGCTTCGGCCGAAGTCGCGCGCGAACTGGCCGACGCCGCTGAAAAAGCCGGCTTTTCCTTTCTCGATGCCCCGGTCTCCGGCGGCCAGGCGGGCGCTGAAAACGGCATGCTGACGGTGATGGTCGGCGGCGAGCAGGCTGCCTTCGACAAGGCCAGGCCGGTCATCGACGCCTTTGCCCGCATGGTCGGGCTGATGGGTCCGTCGGGCGCCGGCCAGCTCACGAAGATGATCAATCAGATCACCATTGCCGGGCTGGTTCAGGGACTGGCCGAAGGCATCCACTTCGGCAAGAAGGCCGGGCTCGACATCGAGAAGGTCATCGAGGTGATTTCCAAGGGCGCTGCCGGGTCCTGGCAGATGGAGAACCGCCACAAGACGATGAATGCCGGTAAATATGATTTCGGCTTTGCCGTCGACTGGATGCGCAAGGATCTCGGCATCTGCCTCGATGAAGCCGACCGCAATGGCGCGAGACTGCCGGTGACCGCCCTTGTCGACCAGTTCTACAAGGATGTGCAAGCGATGGGCGGCAAGCGCTGGGACACCTCGTCCTTGCTGGCACGCCTGGAAAAATAGGCGTTCGCAATGGCCGAGCTTTCGCCCCAATCGAGCGCCGATGAGATCGTCGCCCATTTGCGCTCGATCGGCTTGGAGGACAATCGCCGCGGTATGCTGCGCTACGGCATCAAGATCGAGCGCGCGCTCGGCATCTCGCATGGCATGCAGCGGCAGATCGCCAAAAAGATCAAGCGCAACCACGAGCGTGCTTTCGAGCTTTGGCAGACCGGCATCATGGAGGCGCAGTTCATCGCTTCCGTCACGGCCGACCCGAAGCGCTTCTCAGCCGCGGAAGCACGACAATGGGCCGCGTCCTTCGATTCCTGGGACATCGTCGACGGCGTCTCCGATCTCTTCGTCGACACGGACGCCTGGAAGGAGCTGATTGAAGAGTTCGCGGCGGACGAGCGCGAGTTCGTGCGACGCACGGCCTTTGCCATGATGGCGTGGTCCGTCGTGCACCGGAAGCAGGAGCCGGTGGCGACTTTCCTCGGCTTCCTGCCGATCATCGAAGCGCATGCCGCCGACAGCCGCAATTTCGTGAAGAAGGCGGCAAACTGGGCGCTTCGTTCGATCGGCAAGCGATCGTTGGAGATGCACGGTGCTGCCCTTGCCGTGGCCGAACGGCTGGCCCAGTCGACCGACAAGACGGCTCGCTGGATTGGCAAGGACGCCGTACGGGAACTCACCAATGCCAAGATCATCGAGCGGATCGCCGCCAGAAAAGGCTGACCTGGCAACCCGTTTGCCGACGCAACCTGGCCGCCGGCTCTCGCAGACATATGATGCGGCTCAAGCGTTGACGCAATTGGCCAGGACGTCTTTACTCGGCCTATGACCAAACATCTCCAATCGACCCTCGCGCTTGCAGCCGCGTTGTTGACAGCCGGTACCTTCGACGCCTCAGCGCAAACCGCGCATATCTTTTGGAAGGATCTCCGCCCGGCGACGCAGGCGGTGGCCGAAGATGCCGGCCTGCCGATGATTGCGGCAAAACTGCCCGATCGTGGCGAGACATTGTCGCTCAACCTGCAGGACAAGACGGTACAATTAGCCGGCTATGCATTGCCGGTCGACCGTGATGGCGATCTCGTCTACCAGTTCCTGCTGGTGCCGTGGACAGGCGCTTGCAGCCACATGCCGACGCCGCCGCCCAACCAGATCGTGCTGGTGACGCCGGCCCGTCCCTACAAGATGTCGCAGGCCTATGAGTCGGTTGCCGTGACCGGCGCCTTGCGGCCCGGCTTGGAGAAGAGCCAGTTGTTCATTCTCGACGGCGTCAGCATCATCCAGTCCGGCTACACCGTACGCAAAGCCGATGTGGTGGCAGTCGACACGGTGCCGGACACGATCACGCTGCCGGTCAACTCGCCCTGGAGTTTCCTCAACAAAAAGAAAAACTAAGCGCCGCCTGCTTGTGCAGCGTCACCACCCAGTCACGGACAACCGCGCTCAGGCCGCGTTGGCGCCGGATTCCTTGTCCAGCAGCATGTAGTCGAGCGGCATTTCGGTCGTGTACTTGATCTGCTCCATGGCGAAGGACGACGACACGTCGCGGATCTCGATCTTGGCGATCAGCCGCTTGTAGAAGGCGTCATAGGCGGCGATATCGGGCACCACGACGCGCAGGAGATAGTCGACGTCGCCGCTCATGCGGTAGAATTCGACAACTTCGGGAAATTCCTGGATGACTTCCGAGAAACGCCGCAGCCATTCATGGCTGTGCGAATTGGTGCGGATCGACACGAAGACGGTGACGCGCACATTGACCTTTTCGTGGTCGAGGATGGCGACCCGCCGCTTGATGACTCCCTCTTCCTCCAGCTTCTGGATGCGGCGCCAGCACGGCGTCGTCGACAGGCCGACTTTCTTGGCGACATCGGCAACCGCGAGCGTCGCGTCCTCCTGCAGGAGGCGGAGAATTTTTCTGTCGAGGCGATCCATTAAGGTGCTCCTGGTGCAGGCCGCGTTCCCTCGGGCGCGACGCGCTTTGGGAATAGATTGGCTATACTCCCTCTTATTTCGACCTTTCACAAGAAAGAAATTCTGCCGGATGGCACAAAAGCGAGTGATATCTTGCTTAAAGTCTAATCTATGCGATAGCGGATTTCCGATCTCAGAAACGGCAGCAAATCCATTTCAAACCATGGATTCTGCTTCAGCCATCCTGAGTTGCGCCATGACGGGTGTGGCAGCGGCAGCACTTTCAGGCTGGCCGGCGCATCCCAGATGGTGCGCCAGTCCTTCACGGTTTCGGTCAGCGACGGCCGGCGCGTGGCGCCCATATGCCAGGATTGCGCGTAGGAGCCGATTGTCAAAACGAGGTCGATCTGCGGCATCAGCGCCATCAGCGGCGCGCGCCAGGCCAGCGCGCATTCTCGGCGCGGCGGCAGGTCGCCGCCCTTTGCGTCCTGGCCGGGGAAGCAGAACCCCATCGGCACGATGGCGAATTTATCCGTGTCGTAGAATTCCTCGCTGGTTACGCCCAGCCAGCTTCGCAGCCGGTCGCCGGACGGGTCGGTGAACGGCATGCCGGACGAATGCACCTTTGTGCCTGGCGCCTGGCCGGCGAGCAGGATGCGGGCGCTGGATGATGGCAGCAGCACCGGGCGCGGCTCGTGCGGCAGTGGCCTGCCGACCGGAGTGTCGACGCAGATGCGGCAGGCGCGGACCTTTGCCGTCAAGCGTTCGAGTTCCGCCTCCATCAGGCGGAAGCGCTCGGACGGCTGGAGACGGCGCTGTACCAGCGCAGCACGTTTGTGCACTCGTCCGGCACTTTGATGCGCGCCGGTTTCATGAAATCCATGGCGATCATGCCGGTGATATCGGCGATCGAATAGGCGTCACCGGCGGCGAATTCGCGGTTTGCCAGTTCGGGGTCGAGCAGTTTCAGGAATTCGACCGCTTTCGCCTTGTTGGCCTCGCCCCATTCGGGGATCTGCGGAATTTCCCATTCCTTCATCGCCGGATGGATGTGGCGAAAAGCCTGGGCGACGCAGCTGAGCAGATTGAACTCCATGCGCCTTTGCCACATCTCGACCTTGGCCTTGCCGAGCGCGCCTTGCCCGAACAGCGCCGGTTCGGGATGCAGTTCCTCGAAATAGCGGCAGATGGCGACGGATTCGGTGAGGATGGTACCGCCGTCGAGCTCGAGCACCGGCAGCCGCTGCAGCGGGTTGCGCGACCTGACCGGCTCCTGCTTGTGCCCCATCGCACCCATGTCGACCGGCACCAGCGGCACTGCGATGCCCTTTTCGGCGAGGAAAACCCGCACGCGCCGCGGATTGGGGGCGCGGCCGCCGTCGAACAGTTTCATGCTTATCCTCCCGATCTGGTCCTTCAACTATAGTGCTCGTCACCAGAAGCGAAACATCTCTCGCAAGGCGTCACCGACCGAAGCCAGGGTGCCGTGCTTTCTTTCGAGCGGGCCGCCGTGGTGGCTTTCGCGCCAGTCTTGCGGCCGATCGAACGTGCCGGCCCAGATGCCAACCTTGCCGGCGCGGGCAATGGCCTGCTCGGTGTCGAAATCGCCATAGGCAATTGCCCAGCCGGCCTCAACCTGGGCCCGGTTGAGATCCTTTCCACCGGCCTTGCAATCGCCGAGCAGGCGGCCGTAGCGGTCGCGCTGCCAGCCGCTGCAGGTCACCGGATTGCCTGATATCAGCCGCACCAGCGCCTGGCGTGCCAGCCTGCCGCAAGCGTAGTCTGCGCCATGCCTACGGCAGATCTGCTGGTATTCCGGAGCGTCGATGCCGCGCATGCGGATACGTTCGGTGCCAAGGGTGAGTGAATCGCCATCGTTGACGATCGCCGCCCCTTGCGCCTTGCGCGTCTCGAAACGGTCGAGGCGTGCGGCGAGCAGGATCAGCAGGCCGAGCAGAATGACCGTCAGCGCGTAATCCAGCAGCTTGCGCCACAGGCTTCGCGGCGGCGGCGGATAGTATCGCCGGCGCGGCCTTGGCGACCACGAACGGCTCATATGGCAAACAGTCTCTTAATCATTCGAACGTAGCTTAACGAATTGAGATCGCTGCGCGCATAAATCGAAGTTTCCATGCCTCTGCTACGCTCGAACACAGCGGATAAATTCATTGTGGACCGCCGGAAACCGCACCGCAACAGCGATGTGGCGCGCGCGGTGCGCAAGACGCGCGACCGTCTTTCGCAGCAGGTCGGCAATCTCGACTTCGACCGCGAGCTGCTGAAGCTGCACGCCGGGACCATGGTGGGCGGCGCAGCCGTCATCCCACTGCTGGTGTTGGCGGTCGCGGCGGCCGGGCTGCTGGCCGGTGTGGACAAACAGATCAGCGTCTGGGCGCTGTTCACCCTGATCTGCTATTCGATCGTCGCCTTCATGGCGCGGCGCGTCGGCCGCACCGAAGCTGCCGAGCTCAACCCTGTTCGCACCCGCAGGGATTTTCTGATCGGCCACTCGCTGTGCGGCCTCGGCTGGGCGTGGTTCGCCTGGCTCGGCTGCGCTACCTGCCAGATCGACCAGTTCCAGGTGGCCAAGGCGGTGGTGCTGCTGCTGGCCATGGCGACGACCGCTATCATGGCGTCGTCCTTGCGCGGCTCGCTGCTTGCCACCTTCGTCGTTCCGGTGGCGGTCTATGCCTATGCTGAAACGAAATTTTGGGTGCCGGTCGGGACGATCATGGTCGCCCTGCTGGTCGCGGCATTGCCGTTCTTTGCCTATATCGCGCGCCATCTCAACCGCTCGTCGCTGATACTTCTGTCCTTCCGCTCCGAAAAGGATGCGCTGCTCGCCGAGGTGGAGACCGCGAAATCGATGTCGGACGAAGCTCGTCGGCGGGCCGAAGACGCCAATCTGGCGAAGTCGCGCTTCCTTGCTTCTATGAGCCATGAGCTCAGGACGCCCCTCAACGCCATTCTCGGTTTTTCCGAGGTGATGGCCAATGAGGTGCTCGGGCCGATGAGCAACCCGACCTATCGCGACTACGCCCGCGACGTGCACGATTCCGGCCAGCATCTGCTCGACCTGATCAACGAAATCCTCGATCTGTCGCGCATCGAGGCCGGCCGCTATCAGCTCAACGAAGAGCCGGTGATGCTGCTCAACATCGCCGAAGATTGCTGCCACATGATGGAATTGAAGGCGCGCAACAAGGACATCCGCATCGTCCAGGATTTCGAAAGTGCCCTGCCGCGGCTGTTCGCCGACGAGCGCGCGGTGCGGCAGATAACGCTCAACCTCCTGTCCAACGCCATCAAATTCACCGCCACCGGCGGCGAAGTTCGCGTGCGCGTCGGCTGGACGGCGGGCGGCGGCCAGTACATTTCGGTCAAGGATAACGGGCCGGGCATACCGGAAGACGAAATCCCGATCGTGCTGTCCGCCTTCGGCCAGGGCTCGATCGCCATCAAGAGCGCCGAACAGGGCACCGGGCTCGGACTGCCGATCGTGCAGGGCCTGCTCGCCATGCATGGCGGCGAATTCGAACTTCAGTCGAAATTGCGCGAAGGCACCGAGGCAATCGCCATTTTCCCGCTCGCCCGAGTGATGGAGGAACTGCCGGCGCTGCCGACCAAGACCGTGGCGGCGGCCCGCCGACGTTGACAGCTTGTTCTAGGCTTTGACCGCCGCCGCCATGCCCGAACTGGTAAGCGCCGCCGCCTTGACCAGACCGGCGGCAAGGGCGGCCCCTACCCCTTCGCCGTGGCTGATGCCGAGATCGAACAGCGGCCTGAGGCCGAGCCGCTCGGCGGCAAGCCTTTGGCCGGGTTCGGGCGACTGGCTGGCCAGCAGGCAATGGTCGAGCGCACCCGGGTTGGCGGCATGCAGCACGGCAGCGGCAGCGGTCGCGGCGAAGCCGTCGAGCAGCACCGGGATTTTTTGCATCCGGGCGGCGAGGATGGCGCCGGCAATGGCCGCAAATTCGCGGCCACCGACCCGGCGCAGTGCTTCCAACGGGTCCTTCAGAGCCGCACCATGGAAGGCGACGGCTTTATCGACTACATCAGCCTTGCGCGCCTGCATGGCCGCGTCCGCGCCCGAGGCGGGGCCGACCCAGTCGGCGCCGCTGCCACCGAACAGGACGGCGCACAAGGCCGCCGCAACGGTGGAGTTGCCGACGCCGAGATCGCCGAGGCAAATCAGATCGGAGCCACCGGCAATGGCTTCCATGCCGAAGGCCATGGTGGCGGCGCAGCCGCGTTCGTCGAGGGCGGCGTCCTCGGTGATGTCGGCGGTCGCAATGTGCAGCGCCAGATCGAACACCTTGAGGCCAAGATTGTTGGCGACGCAAATCTGGTTGATTGCCGCACCGCCGGCGGCGCACAGCTCAACGGCGTTTGCGGTCGCAGCGACAGGGCGCGGCGAGATGCCGTGGCGGGTCACGCCATGGTTACCGGCGAAGATCGCCACCAGGGGCCGGTTCACCGCCGGCGGGGCGCGCCCGCTCCAGACAGCAAGCCAGGCGGCGATGTCCTCGATACGTCCAAGCGAGGCTTTCGGCTTGTCGGCCTTGGAAAACAGGGTGCGCACCCTGTTTTCCGCGACTGTATCGGCAGGCGGCAGGCTCGCCAGCAGATTGCGAAAGTCGTCGAAGGGCAGCGCGCTGGTCATGTCGGTCCTGATCATCCCCTGTGGTTGATCAGCGGCATAACCGCCTTGCCCGGCCGGCACAACTCCCCTCGACATTGGCGCGAAAGCGGTTGCCCGCGCCGCATTCCGAAGGGCTTGCATTGGCTTTGCCGTTGCACCATGTGGAGATGGAACGAGGGATTCCGGACGGAACCTTCAAGAGAAAGTCATGACGGCCATCGAATCCCCGTGCATCCTGGTCTGTTCGATCGACATGAAAACCGGCTTCTGCTTCGGCTGTGGCCGCACGCGCGATGAAATCGGCGCCTGGATGGGGATGACGCCGGAGGTACGCCGCAGCGTCATGGCCGAGTTGCCGGCCCGATTGGAAACGGTCGAGCGCCGGCCGCGCCGGGAAACACGCCGCAGCCGCATGGCGCGCGAGCGCGACGTCCTCTCTTGAAACGGCAGGTCCAATGAACCGACTGTTCTGGATGGTGATGGCGGCAATCGGCCTCGGGCTGGTGCTGCTTATGATCAACAACGACGCCGGCAGCACGTTCGGCATCGAGAATTACGATTTCAGCCGTCTGGTCTGGCTGGGGGCGATCGGCTTGCTGGTCAGCGCCGGCCTTGTCCGGTCCGGCAGGCCGCTCGGCGTCATGGCCCGCAATCTCGGCACGTGGGCCCTGATCGTGCTGGCGCTCGTCGCCGGCTACCAGTACCGCTACGAGTTGCAGGATTTCGCCAGCCGGGTGACGGCGGGCCTCGTTCCCGGCAGCCCGCTGGCGCTCGGCGTCGAGGACGGCCATGCCACCGTGACCCTGGACAAGGCCGACAGCGGCCATTTCGAGGCCCGCATCACGATCAACGGCGCGCCGATCCGCACCGTCGTCGATACCGGCGCGACCAGTACAGTGCTCACCGCCGAAGACGCGCAGGCGGCCGGCTTCAATCCGGCAGCGCTGAGCTTCACCGTCCCGGTCTCGACCGCCAATGGCATGGCACGCGCCGCTTCGGTGCGCACCGACGAACTGGCGATCGGCGGCATCGTGCGCAAGAACATGCAGGTGATGGTCGCCGCGCCCGGCGCGCTCAGCCAGAGCCTGCTCGGCATGAACTTCATCGGTTCCCTGGCGGGTTTCGACGTGCGCGGCGACCGGATGATTCTGCGCGACTGAACTGCTTAAGCGGCCTTTTCAACACGGTCGAAATCGACGGCAGCGAACGCTGCCTTCAGCACATCCGGTCCGGCGCCGGGTTTCGTCGCGTCGGTGGACAGTATCTGCCGGAAGCGGCGCGCGCCGGGCAGGCCGTGGAACAGCCCGACCATGTGGCGAGTGACGTGGCCGAGCCGCCCGCCCTGCTCGATATGCCGCGCCGCATAGTCGGCCTCCGCGTCGATCAGCGCGGCAAAATCGTAGGTGCCGGCCTTGCCGCCGTAGAATGCCGCGTCGATGCCGGCCAGGATGCCTGGCGTGTGGTAGGCGGCGCGGCCAAGCATGGCGCCATCGACATGATCGAGGTGGCGAGCCGCCTCTTCGAGCGATTGAACGCCGCCATTGATGCCGATGAATTTGTTCGATTTTCCCGCCTTGAGGCGATAGACCCTGTCATAGTCGAGCGGCGGGATGTCGCGATTTTCCTTCGGGCTCAGCCCCTCCAGCCAGGCCTTGCGCGCATGCACCCACAGCGCGTCGGCGCCGGCCGCGAAGACGCCGTCGGCCAGCGCGTCGAGCGCGGGCTCCGGATCCTGCTCGTCGACGCCGATGCGGCATTTAACCGTCACCGGGATTTTCACCGCCGCCTTCATCGCCGCCACACAATTGGCGACGAGGTCAGGCACTTTCATCAGGCAGGCGCCGAACGTGCCGGACTGGACGCGGTCGGACGGACAGCCGACATTGAGATTGATTTCGTCGTAACCGAAGCCCTCGCCGATGCGCGCCGCCTCGGCCAGCTTTTGCGGATCGGAGCCACCGAGCTGCAGTGCCACCGGATGTTCGATCTCGTCAAAACCAAGCAGCCGCTCGCGCGCGCCATGGATCACGGCGTCCGCCACCACCATTTCGGTGTAGAGCAGCGCACGCTGCGTCAACTGGCGGTGGAAGAACCGGCAATGCCGGTCGGTCCAGTCCATCATGGGTGCAATAGCCAGTCTATGATCTTGATTTTTCAGCATTTTTTCTTTAACATCAAATCGTTAGAGCAGCCCGAGTGCACGCGAATTTACGCCAGAATACGACCCTTTTCGCCACGTTTCGATCTCTCAGTGCACACGGAGCGCACACGAGAAAATGGCCACCTACACAAAACTCTCGTCCGGTTCATGGCGTGTCCAAGTCCGTCGCAAGGGTCGCTACGTTAGCGAGACCTTTCTGCGCCGAGACGACGCCAGGCGCTGGGCAACCTAAACCGAGCGCCAAGTCGATCGCGGTGAGACGCCGACCAAGTCCGTATAGCGCGCCTGAAAACTTTCGGCGAACCCATCGACCTTCATATCGACGACATGTGCGATGTAGGCAAGTCCCCTCGCCGCTCCAAGGCCGCAGCCCTCGATATGCTCCAAAGACATCTGGGGAAGTGCAACATAGCTGCCCTTGATCGCGAACGGCTCATTCGTTTTGGTCGCAACCGGGCCGCCCAGGGTGCCGGACCGATGACGCTCGGCATCGACATTGGCTTTGTAACACTCATTCTGGCTCATGCCGCTGCGGTGCACGGTCTGCCCGTCAAGGTCGAACCGGTTGATCTCGCGCGTATTGCCCTGAAGAGGCTTCGCGTGGTTGGAAAGGCCATCAGCGCGACAGGCGCCCGACGCAGGATGAACTCGACAGGCTCATCGGTCACTTCGTGTCACCATGACGACGTTTCAGATAGCCCATTTAGATGGGCCCGTTGCCATCCGATGATTTAGCGGGCTTAGGTTATACTGGCCCGAAGGTGGAGGAGCGCATGCCGGGGCAGTTTGCAATCGGGGTCATCGGCTACGCTGTCGCGGTAAACTTGCTGGCTTACGCCACCATGTCGTTCGACAAGGCTATGGCCAAAAACGGTGCCCAACGCATTCCAGAGTCGACGCTTCTTACACTCGCCATCATTGGCGGTAGCATCGGGACTGTGATCGCGCAAAAGACGATCCGGCACAAGACGCGCAAGGAGCCGTTCCGCTCCAGCCTCGCTCGCATCGTCCTGCTCCAAGTCCTCGCGGTAATCGCGATTGAAGTGGGATTGCTCTTTCCGGGATTGCCCGAAGCGCTCTCGCAATTACTGACATTCGGAGGCGAATTCGGGGGCCTCTAGTTTCAAGGGTGTCAAGAGCGGACGTTCAGGTCATACAATTCGCGACATGGCCGAAACGGATGAGGGCGCGCATTGCCTGCTGGCAGATTTGGCGGCAAGCGGCGCGTCCATCCGGCCGGCACCTAATAATTGTTACCCAGTTACGTGGTGCTGTCCCTGGTAGCCGTTCTGAGTGGCCCGGCACCTTGGCGGGGCTCCACCAAGTACGCGCCGGGCCTAGCCGGAAGTGGACTATCGGGAAACCGGCTGGGGCCACATGCGCACCATCTGGACATCGGCGAAACATGCAGACGAATGACGCCCTGCCACGCGCTGAGAGCTTCCCTGCGTCGGCCTCTATTTGCTAGCAGGGACGGCGGTTTCGAGAAACACGCCAAGCTTGGTCTCGTCTTGCAATCCCGCAAACCAGCGCCACGCCGTAAAGCTGGATCCAGGTCCCGTGAGCGGATCGTCCCAACCCATTCGGATGACGGCAGCGCACGCTCTAATCTTAACTTGCTCCCAATGAAAGGCTCCAATGCCAAGCGGCACCGGATCAGCGATGAATGTGGGGCGCCCTACTGGAACCGTCCCCGACTGGTGCCCCTCAATGCGCGGCTAGCGTCAACCTTCGCGAAAAAGGAATGAGCATCGGCACCTTTCGCGAGTACGAGTCATATTCGGGAAAGGACAAGGACAAGACGCGTTCTTCGTTCAAGATCCGCCAGTATTGAATGGCGAAATTCACCACGACCGACGTGATGACCACGGGTGACGGATTGGCCGCGACGGCTCCGAGCATGAAGAGCGATTCCGCGAGATAAAGCGGATGACGGACGACGGCGTAAGGACCGCGCGTTACCAATCGGCGGGCCTGCGCATCGATCGAAAACGATCGGCCGAGCCAGAGAAGGCAATAGGCAGAGCCCGTCATGCCCAGGAAAACCAGCAATGCCGCAACGGTTTCCATGCCCTCTGTCGGTGTTGGGCGAACCATGATGGCGATAGTCGTGAGCATAAAGGTTCCGCAGACAGCCGCGATGCGCGGCGCCCAGCCAAGGCTGATATCCCTAGGTGGGAGCCGGATAATGGTAAAAGTGACCATCAGCGTGGAGAAGACGAGCGAAGACGTGCGCGAGACGCACTGGAGCATGAAGTCGTCTGGAGATATTTGCGCGTCACCAAAGAGTGCGGCGAGGTCCGCTACCCCGCTAAGCACGAAAAATGCAAAGACCAGCATGAGGAGCAGGCGACCCGCGAAGTCGAACGACCAGATTTTCATGATCCACCCCCCAAGCCCGACGGAGAATGAAGCATTTCTTAACCTTGCCCGCAACTTCGATCTTAAGAAAGCGTTAACGCTGTTCTTAACGTCGAATTAGCCGAAGTTCCCTAACTTGGGTACATCGACCTTGAGGCGCTGTAGCTTATGTTTCGGCAATCTGTGCGAATTCTGGTGGTGCTTGTCAGCCTCCTGATCGTGGCGGCTGGCGTTTTCATCGGCCGGCTTCCTGCTCAATGCGAGTGGAAACTTGGCACTGGCCCCATGAGCGCTTGTATCAATCGCGCGATCATCCGCAACGGGGATCGCTTTGCGACGAAGCGGATGCATGCCTCAGCGTGATCCGGCCCCGCTTGAGTCACTCCCGATATAAGTCACGTCTCGGACGACAGGGCACCCGCTTCGTATAAAAGCCTTTGCGTATCCGCTGCGGATTGCCTGCTTGGCGACTTAGTATTTGATCGGGCATCAATGCTGTTCGGGCTGGGCAGTGGCGGGCCCTGAACGCGAGCGCCTGGGACGGTAGGTGACGAATGCCACCAGGAGCTGTCCAGAGCGCATCGCCGATCCCTGCTTGAACGATTCATAATGCGGTCCGGGGCATTTTTGCAACAGCTTGTTCAGAAATATCTAATATAATCGGTCCTGCTGTTGGATTCGGCATATTCGGCCTATAGCAGACTTGGGGAAAATAAGTGCTGGGTGGGGAAAGGTCCGCAAAGCGTGTGCAGGAGGGGCTGGGGTTTGGCGGCAGTAGCCGTCTCCGCTTTGTTTCTGGCCAGCTGCCAGACCGGAGATATGTCCTCCTATGGCGACAGCGCCGCCTCCGTAAAGGACCTCCCCGACGTGTCTTTCTACAAGACCGATGAGTTGGTCGCACTGGGCAAGACCCAGTTCAAGGAAAAGAACTACGGAATGTCCTACGCGCTCTTCAAGCGCTCGGTCGAACTCTTCCCCAAGGACCCTCAGGCCTGGCTCGGCTTTGCGGCTTCTGCCGATCAGATTGGCCGTTTTGATACATCCGACCTCGCCTATCGCCAGCTTGCAACGATGATCGGCGGTCGCCCGGAATACTACAACAACGTCGGCTACTCCTATCTTCTGCGTGGAAATCTCCAGCAGGCGCGACGCAATTTCCTGAAAGCCTATGAGTTGGACCCGTCGAACGAGACGACTGCCAATAACCTTCAACTGCTCGCCAACAGCACTGCATTAGCGAAGCGGCCGTGATGCCATGTCTTCACGGCGGTTTTGGAAAGACGGCTGAACTGAGATGGATCCGACGGCTCGGCTGCTCCCGTTGAAACAACCGGTCCGGCGAGGCGGTAATGCTTAACTTCGTCGTCGGCAGTGAACCGGCAATTCTGGAGTATCCCCAAAACTCGGAACCGCCAGAGCCGGGGCCGTTGATGCAGAAGGCCGGAGTGGCCGGCGGCATAGCCATCACGTTGAACGTCATCTCGCTTGCTTTGGCCATCGGCATGGTCGTCATGCTGATCTTTCTCTTCCAGTCGATCCGCGAGGTTTCCGCGCTCGAGGATCGGCTTTCCGGCCTCGGTCAATTCGAGACGCGGCTTTCCAGACAATTGGACACCGTCAACCAGGGTGTCCAAAGCCAGTTCGGGGAATTGAACCGGCGGATCTCGGCGCTGGTCGATCAGACCGCGCAACTCGAGAAGCAGGTGGCGAAGCTCACGGGCGAAAACCAGGACATGAATGAGCGTTTGCAAGCGGTCTCCGAGGCCGGCGACAACGTGCTCGCCGCCCCGGAACCACCGAGGGAAATCGTTCTGAGCGCTCCGCCGTCGCAGCCGAAGGAAGTGCGTTCCGAACCTGCCCGTCCGGCCAACCCGGTCCAGTTCGAGCGGACCGTGTCGCCCGACGGAAAAGTAACCTACAGCAAAGTCCGCAAGTAAGTTTCGGCGGAACCAATCCTTAACGGAGAAGGTTCATCGTCTGCGCAGACATTGCGGGGACGACAGATGCTGAAATATGTCGCGAGATTGATCTACCTAGCGCCCACGCTGACTTTTGGCCTCGGCGCGGCGTTCATTGCGTCCGCCTACCGGCTTGGCGCCTCACCCGCTGATCCCGCGGCCTGGCAAGGTTTTATAACCCTCGCCCCGCTGGTCCGCGAGCCGGTCTACCTGGTTGCCGGGCTGCCGGGTTTCGGTTACGCCGCCGCCTTCGTCGTATTTGCGGCTGCCGCACTCGCCGCCGCCGTGATCGCCTTCTCGTCCCGTCCAGCCGGCAGGGCACTATTTCTCCAAGCCCATCTGGCTCTCCTGATGCTTTTCCTGTCTATGGGTCGCGCCGGAGTGTTTTCAGCCGGCACCGACACGGGCGGCATCGGCCCGACATCGCGGATCGACTGGACGCCGGATTTCAGCAGCTTTCCCGCCCTTGGCGTCGGCCTTTTTGCAGTCGTCGCGTTGGCCTGCGCGGTCAGTCATCTGTTCGTCATACGCGACATGATTGCGCAGTCGAACGCGAAGCGGCAGGTCGAGATCCGGCTTCTGACCGCTCTGCGTGAGTTCGCTTGAGACGAACTGTCCTGTACGTTCGCTCGCCAGCGCCACGTGGCGCTTGACGACACCAGATCTATCAAACCCCAAAATATCGTAAGTACATCGCGACCAGCGCCGCGGCGGCCATGATGACGCCATAGGGCACCTTCCGCGATATTCGGATCTCCTCGATGCGGGACAGCGCCGGCCATGCCTGGTATTGCAGTGGCACGGAAAACTGCAAGGCGAGGCTGACCATAACCCCGCCGACCGCAAGCCCCACGGCGAACGAGAACAGATGGTTCAGCCCGACGAACAGGCCGATCGGGAAGAACAGCTTCGCGTCGCCGGCGCCCATCATCCGAAAGGCCCACAGCACGAAGCCGATGGTGAGCAGCAACAGGCCGGCGGCAAGATCGCCCTGGAGCGGCGAATCGCTATTTGTCCCTGCCAGAATGCCGGCCCCAGCCGGGTTCGCCCAGCGGATCAAAGCCAGAAGCGCATAATCCGCAACAAGCGCCAGAACCGTCCAGTTGCGTATTTTCCAGGTTAAGAAGTCCTGCCATGCGGCGATGAGGATCAATCCCGCCGCTGCGGTGATGGCCAATACACCTAGGAATTCCATCCCGCCTACCCCCTCTTGCATACCAGCATATTGCCGGTCCCAAACTGCCCGAATCATTAGGACTGATTTTAACGCCATCGGCCGCGACATGCCCGACGAAAGCCTCCGGCGCGCCGGCTGCGATCGGCAACTTGATCGGGTCTTAAGGGAACTGGCGGCCGAATTAGTCGGAAACCTCAAGCCAAAAGTGACCAGAAGGAGGCGCCACGGCCGGCGACGGATGGTCTTTGTTGTGTTTCGACTCACAGCTCTTTCCGAACTGCTTCCCCGGCCAAGTAGGAGCAGGTGCATAGGACCGTTGTTAATTTACCATAAACCAAACCAGAATGGCAGCTTTAGAATTCACTAATTGACGCTCCACTAATTAACGAGATATTAATAAACCTGTCTGGCGCTGGGGGGCTCCTCTCGCGGACCGGTAATGGAAAAGTCACGTAAGGGAGTATCATCATGACCAAATTGACCAGCATGTTCCGTGCCTTCGCCCGCGAAGAAGACGGCATCGCGCTTACTGAATATCTCATCCTTCTCGGCGTACTCACCGCTGCCGTCATCACGGCGGTCACCCTTTCCGGCACCAACCTGGCTGCAGCTTGGGGCAGTTGGGCCGGCTTCTTCGCCACTCTCACCAGGCCAGCGTAACACCGGTGACGGTCAAAGGGCGGCTTGCCTGCCGTCTTTGACTATAGCTGGTATGTGGCACAAGCAATAAGCGGCTCATTGGCCGCTTATTGCTGAAATTTGGTTTTTTATGCCCAAGTGAAAAAGTTACTGCGTGGGCCGTTATTTGCTCAGGCGAAGAGTTACGGCGGGGGCCGTTAGATGAAAAGCTCCACCATCATAAGTCTGCTTGTCTCGGTCGCGCTGGCGCTGCTGGCTGTTTTGGGCGTCCGATCCTATCTCGCCAACCAGCGTGATCTCCTGGCATTGCACGCCGGCGTGGGCGGGCCTGTCTCCGGCGACACGATCCTCGTCGCCACGCGTGCGCTCCGTTTTGGCGAACCTGTCAAACCGGAGGATGTCAGGGCACTTGCATGGCCGACCGGAGAACTGCCGGCTGGCGCATTCCGCAAGCCGGAGGAACTGATCGGCAAGGATGGCGCGCTTCGCTACGTCATGTCGGCGATGGAAAAGGACGAACCGGTGCTCGCCTCCAAGATCACCGGCGCCGGCCAGCGCGCCACATTGTCAGCGGCGCTTGGCGAAGGCATGAAGGCGGTATCGATCCGCGTCAACGACGTGCTCGGCGTAGCCGGTTTCGTGCTGCCGGGCGACCGGGTCGACATCCTCGTGACGCGCGTGGTCCACGATCAGACCAGCGGCGACCAGACTTCTGTCGATGTGCTGCTCCAGGGTGTCAAGGTTCTGGCCGCCGACCAGACGGCGGACGACCGCACCGACAAGCCTTCTGTCGTCAAGACCGTGACGTTCGAAGTCACCACCGCCGAGGCGCAGAAGCTGACGCTGGCGGCCAGCATCGGCACGTTGTCGCTGGCGCTGCGCAATGTAGCCTCATCGGGAATAGAGCAGACGCAGCCGGTGACGCTCGCCGATCTAGGCGGCGGACCTGTGGCGCAAGTACTAAAGGACGAGCGCGCCGACCAGCAGGACAACAGACTTACCGATTTGGAAAAGCTCGTCCGGAACGTTGGCGACACGATCGGCACGCGCCTCGGCTCGATGGAAGACAAGCTCAAGCCCAACACCGTTGTTGTGGAAAAACAGGTTCAGGTTGAACCAGTCCTGGTAGCAGCGCCGAAGCCGGAATTCGTGGTGATCGGCGTTTCGCGCGATACAAAGCGGGAAGAATATCGGGTCCGGCCGCTGAACTGACAAGAAGCCATTCGGGGTGCGGATCAGGAAGGGGTTACGAGGCATGGGCAATCGCCGATCTGAAGACACGAGCGCGTGTAGGGCGAGGTCTCCACGGGTCTGCGCGATTGCTTTTATGGCGGCCGTACTCTCTCTTATTGCCGGCCTCGTCGCGCCGGCGCATGCCCAGCAGAAGAACATCACGATCGGCGGGGGAAACGTCGTCCATGTGACGGTCGCGCCCGGCAACACGCTGACGATCACCACCAGCCGGCGCTTCGCCGATCTCGTCGTTGGCAATCAGACTGTGGCGGACGTCGTCCCGCTGACCGAACGCTCGCTCTATATCCAGGGTAAGGAGTCGGGCGCCACCAACATTTCGGTCTACGACGACGCGAAAAATCTTCTCGGCGTCATCGATGTGCGCATCATGCTCGACTTCAAGGAGATGGAAGCGGCAATCCGCGCAGCGGTGCCGAGCTCGAAGCTGAGCGTCAGCAATGTCAACGACCGCATCCGGCTTTCCGGCGTGGTCAAGGACGGCGTCGACCTGGCCCGGGCGATGGAGATCGCACAGCAATATTCGAGCCAACCGGTACTCAACCAGGTTCGCGTCTCTGACGCGCAGCAGGTGATGCTGGAGGTGCGCATCATAGAGGCGTCGCGCAGCGCGGGGCGGGATCTCGGGATCGGGTTCAATGGTGCGAGTGCGAGCGGTGGCCTCTTTACCGCGGCTCCCCGGCTTCACATCGGCGTCAACGATGACACGCATCAGCTCCAGACAGAAGTCGGCGGCGTCGCCACGCAGAACGGCACGCCATTCGGCGAGATGATCGCCAAGGTGCTGGAAGTTTCCGGCTGGCGTATCGACGTTGTCATCAACGCACTGGAGGCAAAGGGTCTCGTCCGCCGGCTGGCGCAGCCAAACCTAGTGACGATGAGCGGCACCACCGCCAGCTTCCATGCCGGCGGAGAGGTGCCGATTACGCGCGCAGTGTCCACTGGCGGGGAACTCGCGACCGAGATCAGCTACCGGCCCTATGGCGTCAAGCTCTCCTTCACCCCGATTGTCCTTGACAATGGGCTCATCAACCTGGTGATCGAGCCGGAAGTCAGCGAAATCGACCGTTCCGTCACCGTCAACGGCAACCCCGGCTTCATTTCGCGCAAGGCCAATGCCACGATCGAACTGCGTGACGGGCAGAGCTTCGCCATGGCCGGCCTGCTGCAGGCAGTCAACGCCGGCGACGTGCAGCAAATGCCCTGGCTTGGTCAGGTTCCGGTGCTTGGGGCGCTGTTTCGATCCACCTCGTTCCAGAAGCGAGAGAGCGATCTGGTGATCGTGGTGACGCCGCGCATCGTGCGGCCGACCTCGCCCGAGGAGAAGCTGCATTCGCCGCTGGACCAGACGCGGCCAGGCAATGACGTGGATATGTTTATGCTTGGCATGCTGGAGGTCGACAAGGACATGATGCGGGACTTCAAGGACGGCAAGGGCGTCATCGGCCCCTACGGCCACATCATCGATCTCGATTTCGGAGGGGCGTATGCAGTCGGCAAGAAATAGGATTGTAGTCGCTCTCTGCGCATGCTTGCTGATGAGCAGTTGCGCCGATTACATGGCACACAGGGATTCGGTGACGCTTGGCCTTGGCGATGCACCGCAGGCCAATATAGGCATCCAAACGATCAACCCGTTCCCGCCGGAAGCTTGGAATACCAGAATCCGTGGCGACGGACGCACGGTTGCAAGAGCGCAGCAGCGCTATGCGCCAACAGCGGTGATCGTGCCGGTGCCGGCGGTAGCGGCGGCTGGAACGGGGACGGCGAACTGAGGACGAGCAGAAGAGGACAGGCAAGGAGCAGGCGGCGGCTCTGGGGTTTGCGAGCATGATGCGGCGAAAACCGATAGTTGGGGCTGGGATATGAGACGTAAGATCCTCGATGTGCTGCTTGATGAGCGCGGCTATGTTACCGCGCTGACGCTGATTACGATGCCGCTGCTTCTGGGCTTCAGCCTGCTGGTCATCGATGTGTCGCGGGGCAACAATCTCCATACCGATCTGCAGAATGCCGTCGACGCGCTGGCACTTGCCGGCGCAAAAGAGCTGAACGGAGCGCCGGACGCAATCACGCGAGCCGATGCCGCGATTGCCGACCTGGTCAAGAACGAAGCAAGGTTTTCCGACGGCGGACCGGTCACCATGGACAACACCAAAGTCAGCGTGACCTACCTGACCACCATTCCGCGCAGCGACGACACATCGATCGATACAGCCTGGATTGCAACGAATGGGACGACGGACGGCACTGCCGCGGCCTATGTCCTGGTCCATTCGACGCCTCGCGCCATGACCTCGTTGTTTCCGATACCTGTGGGGCTGACAAATCCGACGCTGAATTTTGAGGCTGAGGCCGTCGCGACATACACCGCCGCTGCGTGTGACGTTACACCGATGTTCATCTGCAATCCATTCGAAGGTCAGGGTCTTTCGATGGAGCAAGCATACGCACAGGGGTTGACCTACAGCCGCGAACTGCAGGTGCTCAAAACCGACAGTACACCAGGGCCCGGCAATTTCGGACTGCTGGACACCGATATTCCGCTCAAGGACGCCTTCGCCAAGGGCGCCAGCGGACAGTGCTACACCAAGAAATCCGTGGTCACCAAGACCGGCGTCACGTTCGGCCAAGTGAATGTCGGCCTGAACGTGCGTTTCGACATATACGCCGGAAGTCTGGGTTCGGCGAAGGGCGATCCGCTGTATCGCCCCGCCACCAACGTTCGAAAGGGAGCCAAGTTTACGACTGGTTCGTCTGGCTGCGGCAAGGTGGACAGTGACGTTCCGACCAAGGCAATGGGATTCGGGCCAGGAATGTATCCGACGCCCAGCTTGGGTATCAGCACTAATGGTTCCTGGGACCGAGCCGGCTATTGGAGTCTGAACCATGTCAGCACTCCCTTCCCGGCGGCGCTTCAGAACGCGTCACGCTACGATGTTTACAGATATGAAATTGACCACAATCTTGTTGCGGACAGGGCGGGCAACAAGGGGAGTGGCGAAAACGGCGTCCCCCGTTGCTACACGGGCGCACCGGCGACACTCAGTGACAAACCGGACCGTCGCACCATCTTCGCGGCCGTTGTGAATTGCGGCGACTTTTCCGATTCGACCAAGCACACGACGATCAGCGGCAAAACGACTCTTAAGCCCGATGCATTCGTCAGCATGTTCCTGACAAACCCTATCGAAAAGCAGGACAACAGCAAAGAAGACGATACAACCGCCAGTGAAAAGCCGATTCGCCTGGAGATCGTGGATGTTACGGGCCAGGGCGGCAGCGGGACGCTGGATCAGTTTCTGCGCGAGGAGGCGCAATTGGTCCGATGATCACCTGGCTGAAGCGGCTTCTCGACCGGTTTCACCGCGACGAGCACGGCGCGGTCCTGGCCGAGGCGCTGATAATCGTGCCGTTCGTCACGCTGTTTTCCGTTGGCATCCTGGAATTCGGCAACATGTTCTGGGAAAAGGAGCAGGTTGAGACCGGGCTACGTGACGCGGCGCGCTATCTTGGTCGCTGCCAGCCAAGCAATGCGCTTTCCGGCTACGTGTCGCAATGCAGCGAAACGGTCGCCCAGAGCATCGCCTACTACGGGACATCCGACCCTGCTGCCACAACGCTGCGGGTGCCAGGATGGAGCCCTGGTGGAAGCACCATCGCATTCGCGACGGTTACTCGCTCAGGGGAAAAGGTTGTCGTCGCGAGCACGTCACTTGCCTACAGTGCCTCACCGCTGTTTGGCTGGCTTGGCATCGCCGGCATCACCATCGAGGCCTATCACGAAGAAAGGTATATCGGATGGTGACGGCCGCCCCGTTCCGATCCTTCGCTCATGAGGAGTCCGGTGCAACACTCGCCGAAGGGCTGATCGTCATGCCCTTAGTCCTGCTGATCTTCGCCGCCTTCGTCGAGTTTGGCTATGCGATGTTCCAGTGGAACCAGACCGTCAAGGCGTTGCAGTTCGGCGCTCGCAAGGCGGCGGTTTCGAGTTCGATCGTAGCCGGCTTCGACCCCGTGACCGTGACTGCCCTGGCGTCTGGGAGCACGAACGGCGGAGTGGCGATACCGGTCGGCGCGCTCGGCCCATGGACATGCACCGACAGACCCGCGTGCACCTCGGAACTCAACCGCATCGTCTATGGCGCCGCCACGGCGACATCATGCAACGCTGTAGGAACCGGAAGCCCGGCAATGTGCCAACTGAACCCGCGTATCGGGATCGATAATGTTCGCGTCACCTACATGATGTCGGGACTTGGCTATTACGGAAGGCCGGGGGGCGCGGTGCTAACCATACGGATGGAAGTTCTCGGCATCACCTTCGATTTGCCTATACTTGGCGCTATATTAGGCATCAATAATGTGACGGTTCCAGCCATGCCAGTAACCGTCACAAGCGAAGACTTGAACACGAACTCGGGCAGCTGACCAAGGCTGCGGAATATCGGGCATTCTCGGATGACAAGCCATATGAACTTTTCGAGAAGAATAAAGGTGCTGATCGCCTCGGCGGATCAGGCGGCGTCCGAGTTCATGCAGAGCTCGCTGTCGGCGCTCTCGCAATACGATTCCGAGGTGAAGGATCATGGCGCGCTGCTGGACAAGCGCATGGCGGTCGATCCGGCAAGCTACGATTTGCTGGTGCTCGACGCCGGCGATGGCGCCCTCCTCGAAAGCACCGTCGCGCAGGAACTGCGGCGCAAGTTCGCCGCGCTTCCGCTGATCGTGGTTTCCGATCCGCTCACCGACCAGCGCATGCGGCTGCTGCTGAAGCTCAACGGCAGCGACTGGATGAGAAAGCCGCTGGACCGCAAGAGCTTCCTGGAAGCCGTGACCGGAAATGTGCAGATGGCGCATTCAGGCGGCAACCATGTGCATGCGGTCGTCTCGGCGGTGGGCGGAGCCGGCGGAACCTCCGTCGCAATCTCGCTGGCAGATGCCCTTTCCCGCACGGCGAAGAAAACGCAAGTCAGCGTTGCCCTGTTCGATCTCGATTTTGCCACCGGCGCTTGCGGTCACTACCTGAATACGCCCAATGACTACGATTTACGGCCGATCATCGCCCAGCCTTCGCGGGTCGATCTGGAATTCATCGACATTATCAAGAAGAAGCACCAGCGCGGTTTTTCGCTGCTGTCGTTCCGCCAACCCGGCGTCACCATGGCTCCCACCGGCGGCGAACTTGTCCTGCGCATGCTGGACGTCGTGTCTCTCCAGAACAATCACACCGTGGTCGATATCCCCTATTACGAGACGAGCTGGAAGGATGAACTGCTGGCCGCGGTCAATTCCGTCCATCTGGTCACCGAATTGACCATTCCCGGCCTGCAGCAGGCCAAGGAAGTCTACAACCGGATCAAGAAGCTCAGAAGCGACGATATTGCCATCAAGGTCATCGCCAACAAGCATCGCAGGCGTCTCTTCAGCTTTGGCATTGGCAAGAAGGACGCCAACAACATCTTCAAGCAATCGAGCGCTATGGTCGTCGAGGACGACTGGGGCACCATGAACGAGGCCATCAATCGCGGCATGCTGCCGGCCGAAGTCAACCCGCGATCGAAATTCGTCCGCCAGATCGAAAAACTTGCCGAGGCCGTCAAATGACCGGTCTGGGTCGGATTAGCCGCTTCGCGCGCGACAGCGCCCGAGCCGGTCTTGTGTTGGTGGCCGTCGCCGGCATCGGCAGAGCTGACGCGACGGGGCGACGAAGCGACCCGGTGCCGAAGAGCCTTGGGCCGATCACCAGGCGCGTCGTTGCGACGGAGACCAGGGAAAAGCCGGGAACAATCCTGATCTCGACCGCGGCGCGAACGCTCGACTTCGTCGTGGCGCCGGGCAAAGTCGCCAGATATTCGATCGGCGTAGCCAAGGATGGGTTCGTGTGGACCGGCACCGTGCGTGTCGGCGGGAAGGCCGAATGGCCGGAATGGCGGCCGCCGACCGAGATGCGCCAGCGCGATCCGCGGCTGCCGGAAATGATGCCGGCAGGCCCTTACAATCCGCTTGGCGCCCGCGCGATCTATCTGTTCAAAGGGCAGCGCGACACACTCTACCGCATCCACGGCACCAACGATGCGCCCTCGATCGGAGGATTCGTGTCTTCCGGCTGTTTTCGCATGACCAACGCCGATGTGCTGAAGCTTTATGGCGAGGTGCACATTGGCGCAAAAGTGATTGTCGAATAGGAAGAGCGGGCGGTATGGCCAACGGCATCATTGGACGATTTTACAGGTCACGTTCCGAGGATCTGCCGCAGGCGCCTGTCGCGGCGTTCGACCTCGCGCTCGCGGAGAAGAGCAAGACCGAAGTCGTTGCTTCCGTGCCGGCGATGACCGAGGAGCCGAAACCGGAGGAGCGCGGTGCTCTTGGCCCCGACATGGTTTCGGAGCGTGTGAACCTGCACCGCTATCTTCTGGACCGTATCAATCTCGGACTGCTTGAGACCGCGCAGAATGACGAACTCGCGGCAGAAATCCGGCCGCTGGTGCGCGAATACGTCCGGGCGCGGAATTTCCCGCTCAATGCACGTGAGCTCGACACCCTGATCAGCGACATTACCGACGAGATGCTCGGGCTCGGCCCGATAGAGCCGTTGCTCAAGGACGATACGATTTCCGATATCCTGATCAACGGCCATGAGCACGTCTACATCGAGCGCTATGGCCAGCTTGAGGATACCCCTATCCGGTTCAAGGACGAAGATCACCTTATGCGCGTGATCAACAAGATCGTCACGACCGTCGGGCGACGTGTGGACGAGTCGTCGCCGCTGGTCGACGCCCGGCTTCCCGACGGGTCCCGCGTGAACGCTGCCATCAGGCCAGTCGCGATCGATGGTCCGCTCGTCTCGATCCGCAAGTTTTCGCGCCGCCCGTACACGCTCGACCGCCTTGTCGAAAGTCATTCTATGGCCAAGGCAATGCAGGTTCTGCTGACCGCGGCGGTCAAGGGCAAGGTCTCGATGATCATCTCCGGCGGGACCGGCTCCGGAAAGACCACCATGCTCAACGCGCTTTCGTCGCAGATTTCAAACCGCGAGCGCTTGATCACGATCGAAGACGCCGCCGAATTGCAGCTTCAGCAACCCCATGTCGGCCGGCTCGAAACGCGGCCGCCGACGCTGGACGGACGCGGCGAAATACGCCAGCGCGAGCTCCTGAAGAATGCGCTTCGCATGCGGCCCGACAGGATTATCGTCGGCGAAGTTCGCGGTGAGGAAGCGTTCGACATGCTGCAGGCCATGAACACCGGTCACGAAGGATCGATGACCACCATTCACGCCAACACGCCGCGGGACGCGGTCTCCAGGCTTGAGCAAATGATCGGCATGGCCGGCATGCCGATGTCGCAGCTGAGCATCAAGTCCCAGATCGCTTCGGCAATCACCTTGATCGTCCAGGTCGAGCGCCTTCACGACGGCACGCGGCGCCTGATGTCGGTCACCGAAATCACCGGCATGGAGGGCGACGTCGTCCAGATGCAGGAGATCATGAAATTCCAGAAGCTTGGCGTTGACGACTTGAACAGGGTGAATGGTCAGTTCCGGGCAACCGGCATCCGTCCGCGATTCCTCGAGCATATCGCCGAACTCGGCTTCCAGCTGCCGGGCGACATTTTCGATCCGGCACGCTCGTTGGTGTAGGTGTGCAATGGAACTCATGCTCGTTTACGCAGCGGTTTTTATTGGTGGCCTGATACTGTTCGAGCGGGTCACGGGAATTGTCGCGCATCGCTTCCAGCGAAGCAGCGCGCTGAACTACCGCCTCAAGCTTCTGCAAGGCAACGAGGACAATCTCAGAGTCTTAAAGGGGATGGTTCGCGAAAGGGCGCTTGACTATGATCGAGGCGGTATCAAGCCGGTGGTTCAACTGCGACGGTTGTTCGCGCAATCCGGACTGAAACTGGACGTTTTGAGGCTGGCGATCTACGCGCCTGTGGCTGCGGCACTGGTTTGGTTGTTACTAAGCTACTTTGGCGTTTCGACTATTCCAAAAATCATTCTAGTGGTCTTCTTTTTGGCCGCCTTGCCGCTTGTCTTCGTGATGCGCAGGCGCGGGGCTCGGATAAGAAAATTCACTGCCCAATTGCCCGGCACACTCGACGTGGTGACTCGAAGCCTTGCGGCTGGGCACCCATTGCCGACAGCGATTTCTATGGTCTCGCGGGAATTGCCCGATCCCATAGGGACGGAGTTCGGCATGCTAAGTGACGAACTCACCTACGGAACCGACCTCAACGATGCGATGCTCAACATGATTGAGCGCGTCGGAGCGGAGGACCTGAAGCTTCTGGCGATCTCGATGAGCGTCCAGCGTGGAACAGGCGGAAATTTTGTCGAGATCCTGGAGAACCTGGCGAACGTGATCCGCGAACGAGCGATCCTTCGAGCGAAGGTCAGAGCCTTGTCCGCCGAAGGCAGGATAACAGCCCTGACCATGTCGGCATTCCCTTTTATCCTTTATTTCCTGATCAGCACGCTCTCTCCGACATATTTCGACCCTGTCTGGGCAAGTGGATATACCAACGCTATTTTCACGATCGCCTTCATCGTGATGGCTATCGGAAATTATATTCTTTATAAACTTGTGAATTTCAATTTTTGAGTGCGATAGATGAATGAGACACTGATCCTCCTTGCCACTTTCATCGGCGTTCTGCTTTTTTCGACGGTCATTGTTGGAAGAATTGCGAGCCAACGCGAAGTGGCGTCCAGGCTGACAGATACAGCGGCCGACGGCGAGGCGATCAGCGGTTCCTATTACGGACCTGCTTCCGAAATAGCCGATGACAAGTATGGTGTCTTGATCAAGCACTATTTCAATGTGGTCAGGAAAGACACGAATTCGAATTCCCTGCCGAACCGGCTCTTGCGAGCGGGGTTCTTTTCGCCGCGGGCGAGTGCAATATTTCAGGCCGCGCGTGCCGCGATCTCCTTACTGGGGGTGCTTGGTATATTTCTGGTTGTCGAGCACTATTTGGTCAGCATTTCCAGGACGATGGCGATTCTCATGTCGATGTTGTGCGGGAGCTTTGTTTTTTTCATCGCCGGCGTCGTGCTCGAACGCATGGGCGTTGCCAAGGAGAAGGCCTATCGCAGGATCTTTCCCGATTTCATGGATATGTTGATCGTTTGCGTCGATTCTGGCCTGAGCGTCGAAGCGGCGGCCGATCGTGTCGCACGGGAGTTCATGGCGACCCGTCCCGATTTCGGGTTGCACCTTTCCATCATGATGCTTGAGGTGCGCGGCGGCCGGCGCTTGCGCGATGCATTGACCAACCTGGCGACCCGCCTGCGCATCGACGAGGCCAGGTCGCTTGCCGTGCTGTTCCGGCAGTCGGAAGAACTTGGCTCCAGTGTCACGAAGAGCCTTCGCGTCTACAGCAAGGAAATGCGTCAGATGCGAATCCTGCGCGCCGAGGAAAAGGCCAATGCCCTGCCTGTCAAGATGCTCTTTCCGTTGGCTGTATTTCTGTTTCCGCTGAGCCTGATTATCGTCCTGGTGCCGATAATGATGCGCGTCGTTTCGATGCTGAAGTCGATGACGCCCGGGTAGCGCGCAACTCAGATCCGTCGAGGTAGAGCAACCCGCTCATCCCGCGCGTCAACGATATCCGTGAAAAGCCCATGGAGTCGGGCTGAAACAAGCGCCAATAAATAGGACGCGGGCCCAAGTCACGCCAAATTAAACCGCGATTCCCGGGCGTCGGTCCGTCTCCGGCCGGGTGCAAGTTGCCGTCCTGTGGCGATATGAGGCGCAAAGCGGCCGTCTACACTCGACGCCCGCCAAACTGCCGGAAGCCGAATCTCCTTCCCGCTTCGTCCAGGAGCCCCAGTAATTCGGGCTGAGGTGCGACCCAGAAAGTTCGAACAGCTTCCATGAACCGCAGAAAAATTGGACGCCGCATCGGAGAATGAGGTTCACGGATATCCCGGCGAACATCCGGATTGGAACGGTCAATGTCGTCGGGAAGAAGGGCGTCCGAAAAGGGCAGTCGGCGCCGCCGTCGTGGGAACGAAAAAGAAGAGAAGCAGAACTTACGTGTGCGATTTTTGCACACGGTATCATGCAGCTATCTGATATTACTCATCATCTATCCCATCCATCATCGGTGCAATGGCCAGTCTATGCTCTTGATTTTTCAGCATCTGTTTAACATCAGAACCTTAGAACCTGCCGCACACGCTGCGTCAGCGAGACCTCCCTGCAACGCGACGTTGCGCGGCGCCGGGGCACCGACACCAAGTCGATCGCAGTGAGACGCCGACAAAGCCTTGTTAGCGCGCCTGAAGCCTTCGGCGAACTCATCGACCTCCATATCGACGACATGTGCGATGTAGGCAAGTCCCCTCGCCGCTCCAAGGCCGCAGCCCTCGCTATGCTCCGAACATCTGGGGAAGTGCAGCATCGCCACCCTCGATCGCGAACGGCTCGTTCGCTTCGGTCGTGATCGAGCCGCCCAGGGCGGACGATGAGTCTCGGTATCGACATCACCTAGGGAAAGTCGTTGAGCGTCGTTCCTGGATGATCTGCCTGGTCGTGATCGCGACAGCCGCTGGCGAGAGCCGCCAAACTCGCATGAGATTGTCTGAAGCGGAGGACCATCCATGGAAGGACCCATTTCGACCTATTTTGCATCGATTGAACCCGTGGCCCCCGACGTTTTCTGGACCGCTTGCTGCATCCGGCGCGGCATTTCAAACATCCCCACGACGTTTTGGCCGACGTTGCCCTGGCTGTTCAGGAGTAGCGCGCCATTCTTTCGTCATGGGCGTCGGATGCCTGCGCCGTAGAATCCGTGCCAGCGCTTCGCATGCTGCCGGGAGCGGGTGAACCGGTCAGCTTCGACACGATCATGGATGCGTTGCAACAGTTGGATCAATCGGATGAGCGTGCCGGTCCTGACTGCAGTGACAGCGCGGCAGTGGCCGCGTTCGTACCATTCGTCGATCGGATTTAAGGGCGACGTAGTTGTTCTTGCACCATGGACCCGTCGGCGAGTGACCCCGCCGGCGGGAGGGGTGTGGCATCGGTGCGTTCGCCCAGATTGCCGATGAAAATTTTCCTATTCTTCCTCTTGAAGGTGCACGTCGCGATTCTAAATGATGGTCGCCGGCCGCCCAATGGGGCCGGCAACACCAGGAGGCGGCAAGGCTCTTGGCGCCTTCTGTTGTCCATGTTGCTCAAGGAGGATGTGGCTATGAAGACAAACCTCGATTTTACCCCTCTATACCGGTCCAGCATCGGCTTCGACCGCATGGTCGACATGCTTGAAAGTGCGAGCCGTGTGGCCTCGTTCGACAACTGGCCGCCCTGCGATATCGCCAAGGTTGATGATGATCAGTATCGCATCACGATGGCGGTCGCCGGTTTCTCGCAGGACCAGCTGACCGTCACCCACCAGCCCAACATGCTGGTTGTGAGCGGGTCGCAATCCGGCGATGAGAACGGCCGGTATCTGTACCGCGGCATCAACGGGCGCGCTTTCGAGCGTCGGTTCGAACTGGCCGATCATGTCAAAGTCGAGGGCGCCAGCCTTGAGAACGGGCTGCTGAGCATTCGATCTCAAGCGCGAGGTTCCCCAGGAGATGAACCCGCGCAAGATCGAAATCTCCAGCGGGGCTCCCATGCCGAAGATCGAGGCGCCCAAGGTCGAGACCGACAAGCTGGCCGCCTGAGCAATCCACCATGAAGGCTTTCGCTTGAGCCGGGCGTCCCGCCCGACTCAGAGACCTACAAAAGGAGAAAGACAATGAGCGTACGTGACTTGATCCCATGGGGCCGGGGCAACGGAAACTCGGCGCCCAGTCTCTTCCCCGACGGAGATCGAGACCCCTTCGTCTCCCTCCACCGGGAGGTAAACCGGCTGTTCGATGACGCCTTCCGCAGCTTTGGCGCCAGACTGCCGGCCTTCGGTCCCTCTTTCGCCGACAGTTGGCCGAGTGTCGAAATCTCCGACACGGACAAGGAAGTCCGCGTCACGGCGGAAATACCTGGCCTGGACGAGAGCGACATAGAAGTCCTGCTGGAAAATGGGGCGCTCAAGCTTAAAGGCGAGAAGCGTTCCGAGACCGAGGACAAGGACCGGCAGTTCTCCGAGCGCTTCTACGGTCGCTTCGAGCGCCTCATTCCGCTCGGCTACGAGGTTGAAGAAGACAAGGTCAACGCCGCCTTCAAGAACGGGGTGCTGACCGTGACGTTGCCCAAGACCGAGCGGGCGCAGGCGAAGGCCAAGCGGATCGCAATCAACGGGAAGAACTGACGGATGCAGTATGGGTGGCGGCCCTTACGGCCGCTGCCCGTGCGACCCTTCATAACGGGAGGGACAGGCAATGGAGACAGTTCAAAGCAGCGACAACAGAAACCTAACCAGGACGTCCGTCCGGCCGGACAATGACAATCGGCCTCGTCTAGACGGGCCGGCTTTGTCAATGGGACGGTCAGTGTTTCCGGACGGCGCAACGGCGCGGATCTACCAGCCATGCCGCCCGGCCATGACCTCGGCAAAGCCCCGCAAGGCCTGGCGATTGGTCTTCGAACGCCCGCACAGCCCCGTTCATCGAGCCGCTGATGGGCTATACCGGTGGCCGGGACACCCTGACCCAGGTTGAACTGAACTTTCCGACGCTGGAAGCGGCGATCCGTTATGCCGAGCGTCAAGGCCTCAACTATGTCGTGCAGGCTGCACCTCCTGCTTCCCAGGCCAAGGTCACGCGCCAGCATGCATCGGAGGAGAAACAGGCCTTTTCCGACCTGGTTTGGCAGCGGCTGCAGTTGGCTTGGCTCCAGGCAAGCCACGGCTATGGCGCCGGTGCACAGGCAGCGCACATACAGACGGCGCTTTCGGGGCCCGAGACATTCTACGCCTCTCCGATGGAGGTTGTGGGTGACCCAGTGCTAGCACCCGACGAGAAACGCGCCGTGCTCAAGAACTGGGCCTGGAACGAGTATCTGATCGACATGGCCACCGCCGAAGGCATGCCGGAAAATGCACGCCCGTCGCGATTGGACGAGGTCCAACTCGCTTTGCTGGCCTTGGAAGCCCGAAACCGGGGCTTCCAGACCAGTACCAGCCCGGTGCACTCCCGGATAGCCGCTTGATGAGGCAAGAATGAACCCACTGATCGTCTTCGACGCCCAACGGACCGTTCCGAACCCCTTCCCGCTTGCGGTCGCGGCAGCGGGCGGGTGCGCGCCTACAACATTCCCAATGGGTGGGCGCCCGATTGCGCCTCGGCAGAACTCGGCCCAGTTGTTAGGATCGCGCCGATATGGACGTTCCAATGAATTGGCGACAGAGGTTCCTATGTATCAATCCTTCAACGGCTCCGCCCATCCCCTGGCACCGAAAGAGATCGCGATCGCTGCCGTCCCCGAAGACGAGCGTGTCTGGGTCCCACAGGCGGAGGGCGTGTGGTTCCGACCACTTATGCTCAACACAATGCAAGGGCAGTGGTGCAATCTGCTCCGCGTACGCCGGGCCGGGATATTAAGCCGTCATCTGCATCCGGCCCCCGTGCATGGCTATGTGATCAAGGGGCGTTGGCACTATCTTGAACACGACTGGATGGCAGAGACCGGATCTTACGTTTTCGAGCCGCCCGGTGAAATCCACACGCTCACGGTTCCAAGCGACGTGCCCGAGATGATCACCTTCTTCAACATCTCCGGCTGCATGGTTTACCTGGACAAGGATAACAAGCAGATTGGTTTCGAGGACGTTTTCACCAAGATCGACATGTGCAGAAATCACTATGCGAGCGTGGGTCTCGGTGACGATTTCGTCGATCAATTCGTACGGTAGACATCCGCCCGTTTGTCTTCCGCTGCGATGAGTTCGCGCTCCGCCACAGAGGCGAAACGAGGAGATTTTGGTGACCGATTCCATATGGGCCATGCCCTTCTTCGCGGGCAAGATCGTCGTCATTACCGGAGGCACGACAGGCATCGGAAACGGCATCGCCATGGCGTTCGCCGGGGCCGGGGCAATCGTCCACGCGACGGGGGCCACGGCCGCCGAGGTGGCGGCCGCTCGTGCATACGGCACCGCCGTCTCGTATTCAGTACTCGACGTCCGGGACATGACTGCGGTCGAAGGATATTCCAGTCAGTTCACATCCGTTGCAGCGCTCGTAAATTGCGCAGGGGTAAACCTGCGCGCCGCCGAATTCACTGTCCAGGGTTTCGAAACGGTGGTCGATATCAATCTCACCGGCTCCATGCGGAGTGCGAGCGCGTTCCGAGGGGCACTCTCGAACGGGGGCGCCATCGTCAACATCGCCTCGATGTTCGCGTTTTTCGGCGCAGCTCATGCGCCGGCTTACGCCGCATCCAAGGGCGCCATCGTGCAACTTACCAAGTCGCTCGCCATCGCCTATGCCGGGGATGGCATTCGCGTAAACGCATTGGCGCCTGGCTGGATCGAGACCGCCATGACCGCCGCGCCACGGGCCGATCCAGCTCGCAACGCGGAATTGATGAAACGCACTCCGATGGGTCGCTGGGGTACGCCGGGCGACCTGACCGGCCCCGCCTTGTTCTTGTGTTCGCCGCTCGCGGGCTTCATCACTGGGGCAATTCTGCCGGTTGACGGTGGCTATCTCATTGCGTGAGGCGTTGGCTATGCTGCGCGACCGATCTCCAACCCTGTGTCGTCGAGATCAAGATCGAACGCGACCAATCGACCATGCCTGACCGCAATTGCCGCCACCAACTCCGCAAGCTCGCCATCCGTATGCTCGCAAAAAGCTGCCTGTTTCCTGACAATCGTGACCGCATCCCGGGTCGATACGACAGAGAACGGCCTCCGGGATCTCACGAATGATTCCGCAACCTCGGCGACGGATGAAGCTCGGTCAAAATTATCTTGCATACTTGCACCTCTGTACGACGCTAGCCCAAGCTCGGCCCGTGCAAATTGTTCCCATTGGCCTAATGCAGCCTGATTGGCATCCGGCTTGGGCTCCTTGTGTGCGAAGGCCGGGAGCAACGCGACATGGCCGTCGCCGTCTGCCTTAGACAGTCGGCTGGACGCATTCGTCTCCGAATACGAACACGGGGCCGGACGCCTAAAAACGAGGAGAATCAGATGTGTCCAAGCCGCTCGCCAAAGTTTCCGATCCTCGGATCACCGCAGTTCCCGCGCAACAAGTCGCCGGGAGGACTGTTTGCTCGCGTTAATTGCGGTCGACCGACTCCTGGCTCATTCGCCGCCTCGCCAGTTGGCTCCGGTCAGCCGGCCTCGTCCGTCTCCGTCATCGCTGGCCGGCGGACGATCCAATCCACCAAACCGGCTTCGGTCTGCTCGCAGGCCACGAATTCGCGCACCAGACTTCGCGCCAGCTCGCGCCATTGACACTCGGGCACGTTCATCTCCGCGATCAGATCTCGGCATGCAGCGCGTATGATGTCGGCATCGAAGGCTGACACGGCGACAGGACCACGGTCTGTATTCTTTGCTCGAGGAGTGTCGTCGCCCTGACGTTCGCGAAAGCGCCTCAGCACCTCGCGCGATGCGGCGATCGCTTGTCGGGTTTGACTCATAGCCTCGTAAAATCCAACTTCGCGGACCGGTGAGCGGTGCCGCCATAGAATGAAGTCCTCCATAACCGCATGCGCAGTGTCCGTACGCGTTGCAACCATCGCCGCCTCCCTGCAGGCGCACCCAATGCTTGCAGCTTCTGCCGGTGTTCGGGCGGCCGCCTGCATTTGTCGTGTCGCTGCTATGATCGCGTGAGTTAAAGCCGGTGAAGCGTCGCTGCAATTACAAATGTAAGTGTGGCATCCGATAAGTGGTATGCCCGCTGGCTGCGGCGGCGGCGAGTTCGTTCTTCACGGTCGAAGTCTTCCTCGGCGAAGCGCTCTCCGCGTTGCCGGAACGAGGAAGCAGGATCTGGACAAAATGCATGCGGCCGTGCCGCCGTTCAGGGGGCGCTATTGGCGAAAATCCGCCAATTTGTGCCAGTCGAAGACAACGCCCACTCCAGGCTCGTCGGGTGCTATCGCCAAACCATCCTGAAGCCTAAGCGGCCCAGTGGTATAATGGTCAATATCAAAACTATGCGCCTCCACCCAGCCGGCATTTGTCTGACCTGCAACGAGACTGACATGAAGTTCCTGCATCCCGTGACTGCAGACCGGAATGCCAGCCTTGCGTGAGAGCGCTGCCACGCGCAGCCAGCCGGTGACCCCGCCGCAGTTGGAGGCGTCGGGTTGGATGTAGGCGAGATTCGACCAAGCGAAGGCATGCTCGAACTCCTCGATGACATGCAGGTTTTCTCCCATTGCCAGGGGCATTCCGGTCGCCTTGGCAATGCTGGCGTAACCCTCATAGTCGTCGGGTATGATGGGCTCCTCGAACCACAGCAGATCGTAGGCGGCGAATGCTCTCGCTGCCTCGATCGCTCGCGGGACGTCCAGCGCGTAGTTGGCGTCAACCATAAAGGTGACATGAGGGCCGATGCGCTCGCGAACTGCCTTCACCCGGGCCACATCCTCGGCAAGGTCGTCCTTGCCGACCTTGATCTTCACCCCGGTGAAGCCGGCATTGAGATAGGAATCGATGCTGGCCAAAAGCTGATCTAGGGTGAAGTTTAGGTCGATGCCGCCGCGATAGGCCTTGGCGCTCTTCCCGGCCCCGCCCGCCATCTGCCAAAGCGGCAGGCCGCTACGCCGGCCCTTGAGGTCCCATAATGCGATGTCGATCGCCGAGATCGCGAAAGAAGTGATGCCGCCGCGCCCGACATAGTGGATGTGCCAGAGCATGCCGTCGTAGATCGTGTCGATTTGCGTTGCGTCGCGTGCCTTGAGGAACGGCGCGAGGTCGTGATCGATCATTGCCTTGATCGCATAGCCGCCCCTGCCGCCGGTGTAGGTGTAGCCTGTGCCCTCGGTGCCGTCGGCAAGCCTCAGCGTGACGGTGACCAGCTCGAAATGCGTGTGCGCGCCGTGCTTCGCATCGGTCATCACCTCACGCAGTGGGACCCGAAACAGCCGGGTCTCGACTTCCTTGATTTCGGTGCGGCTCATGCTGCGCTCCATTCACGTTTTTTCATCGGACCATAATTGCACCGGCAGCGCTGACTGGCAACAATGTGGCTGATCTTTCAGCGGTTCTGAAGCCAATCCGTCATTTTTGGTCCTACAAAAGCATCAATCCGCTTGTGCTTTGGTCCGATTTACCTTCTAATAACAGGACCATCTGGGAGGAAAAGGCTTGCTGGATACGGAAGAGCGTCCTGAGATGCCCGCGGCTATTCTCGCCGCCCGCGCGGCCGACGCGATGGTGGCCGGCATAGAGGCCGACATCACGTCCGGAAGGCTTGGCGACGGCAGCTACCTGCCGGCCGAGCGCGAACTGATGATCGAGTATGGTGTCGGCCGGGGCGTTGTGCGTGAGGCGATTGCGCGCCTGGCCAGCCGCGGCCTGGTGGAAGCGCGTCCGCGGTTCCGACCCGTGGCGCGCCGGCCCGGCCTGGATGCCGCGCTCGGCGCCCTCGACGGCATTGTAGGACATCTGCTGAGCGACCAGGCGGGCGTGAAGAACCTCTACGACATGCGCGTCTTCCTCGAGGCGTCGCTGGCGCGCAACGCCGCCATCCATGCCCGCAAGGATGACGTCACAGCCCTGAGGGCGGCGCTGGCGATGAATGAGGCGGCCATCCCGGATTCCGAGAAATTCTATGCGACGGACGTGGCGTTCCACGCAGCGCTCTATGACATCGCGCGCAACCCGGTGCTGCCTGTCGTGCACAAGGCATTTACCGCCTGGCTGTCGCCGCATTGGATGCGCATGCCACGGTCGCCCGAGCGCAACCGCGTGAATTTCCTCAGCCATCGTGAAATCTGCACGGCCATCATTGAGCGAGATCCTGACGGCGCCGAGCGGGCGCTGCTCAACCACCTCTCGGCGGCCTGGGAGTATGTCCGCGGAACATTCGAAAGCCGTGAGGCGCCGGAAGCATGACGCAGTCCTACGACCATATCGTGGTGGGCGGCGGAGCAGCCGGCTGCGTCGCGGCGGCAAGGCTTGTCAAAGCGGGACGGCGAACCCTGCTGCTGGAGGCCGGCCATTCCCATCATCACCCCTTGCTCGACATGCCGCCCGGCATCTTCAAGATGATCAACGGCTCGAAATTCATGCGCTATCACCGCACCGAGCCGCAGGCCCATCTCGACGGGCGCGTCCATGAAATCTCGCAAGGCAACGTGCTGGGCGGCGGCACCTCGGTCAACGCCCAGGTCTACATGCGAGGCCGCTCGGCCGATTATGAGGAATGGGACGAGCTGCTGCGCGGCAACAATGCCGGCGTACGCTGGAACTGGCAGGCGGTGCTGCCGCATTTCACCGGCATGGAGGGAAACAACCGCCTCGGCGGCGAACTGCATGGCAGCGAAGGTCCGCTGCTGGTCTCGGATCCAGGCCACATCGATGATGTTTCCCGTTGGTTCGTCCAGGCCGTCCAAGGCCTTGGATTGCCGTACAACCATGACTTCAACGGACCGTCGCAGCGCGGGGTCGGCTTCTACCAGTTCATGAACCGGCGGGGAAAGCGGAGCAGCGCCGCCTACGCCTTCATCGAGCCGCTGACGAATGATCCCAAGCTGACGCTGAAACTCAATTGCACAGTCAGCCGGCTGCTGATCGAAAAAGGTCGGGTCACCGGCGTCATCTACTCGGATGCGTCGGGCGCCGAGCATACCGTCCATGCGGATGCCGACGTGATCGTCTCGTCCGGTGCCCTCGTCTCGCCGAAACTGCTCATGCTGTCCGGCATCGGCCCCGCCGAGGCGCTTGCCGGGCACGGCATTTCCTGCGTCGCCGACCTGCCCGGGGTCGGCGAAAACCTGATCGACCATCCGGAGGTGCCGATCATCGCCACCGCAAACGGCCCATACGGCTATTTCAGGCAGGGCCAAGGCTGGCGGATGATCAGGAACGGCCTGCATTTTAAGCTCTTCGGCACCGGCACGATCCTGTCAGCGGGGGTGGAGGCCGGAGCCTTCGTCAATCCGGCCGATCCCGAGGGCGAACCGACGATCCAGGCCTTCTGCGTGCCGCACGTCTATCTGGACCGCGATATCCTGACCTTGGTCGAGAACACCTATGGGCTTACCGTGACGACAGTGGTGGTGAAGCCAAAGTCGCGCGGTTTCGTAAGGCTGCGTTCGGCGGATCCGAAGGACATGCCGATCGTTTCGCCGAACCTCCTTAAACATCCCGACGACATGAGGGAAATGATCTCCGGCCAGCGTTATTTCCTGCAGGCTTTTCAGACCAAGCCGCTCGCCGATCGGGTCAAGGCCATTGCCGTGCCAAGCCAGGATGATCTCAGCGACGAAGCCATGACAAAGCATTGCAAGCGCTTTGTGAAGACCAACTACCACCCGGCCGGGACATGCCGGATGGGCTCGGACAGCGACCGGATGGCGGTGCTGGACGCGGCGCTGCGCGTGCGCGGAATAGACAATCTGCGGGTTGCCGACATGTCGGCCTGCCCCAACATCAATGCCGGCAATACGGCGGCGCCCGCCATGATGCTGGGCGACCGCTGCGCCGACTTCATTTTGGAGGCGGCATAGAGCCTGATCCAGCTTGCCGACGGCGTCATCGCCAAAGCCGTCAAGGCCGATATCGTGAGGAAATTACACAGTCGCTGAAAGCGACAATAAAGGAGGAAAGAGCATGATCATTACCCGTCGAAAACTATTGGTTGGCTCCGCCGCCGGCGCGGTCGCGCTGACACTCGGCTCACGCGCCTTCGCGGCGCTCCCGCCGCTCGCCAAGAAGGACAAGTACAAGGTCGGTTTCGCGCAGACGGAAAGCAACAATCCGTGGCGTCTTGCCGAGACCAAGAGCATGCAGGACGAAGCCGCCAAGCTCGGCCATCAGCTGGTCTACACGGATGCCGCCGGCTCGTCGGCCAAGCAGGCCTCCGACGTGAACTCGATGATCGCGCAGGGCGTCGACGCAATCTTCCTGCCGCCCCGCGAAGACAAGCCCCTGGTGCCGGTCATTCTTGCCGCGCGCGATGCCGGCATACCGGTGTTTCTGGTCGACCGCGACGTTGATCACACCATGGCCAAGCCGGGCGAGGATTATGTCTGCTTCATCGGTTCGGATTTCATCGAGGAGGCGACCCGCGTCGGGGAATGGCTGATCAAGAACGCCAATGGCAAGTCGAAGATCATCGAGCTGGAAGGCACGACCGGAGCCTCGGCCGCTACCGACCGCAAGAAAGGCTTCGACGATTTCATCGCCAAGCACTCGCAGTTCACCATCCTGGCGTCGCAGTCCGGCGACTTCGCCCGTGACAAGGGCCGGCAGGTCGCCGAGACGCTGCTTCAGGCGCACCCTGATGCGGATATCATCTACGCGCACAATGATGAGATGGCGCTGGGCGCCATCGCCGCTCTGGAAGCCGCCGGCAAGACCCCGGGCAAGGATGTGCTGATCTTGTCGATCGACGGCGAGAAGGAAGGCGTTCAGGCGATCATCGACGGCAAGATCGGCGCTATCTGCGCTTGTAGTCCGCTGTTCGGGCCGAAGGCCTTCGCTACGATGGCCGACTATGCGGCCGGCAAGAAGATCCCGCCGTTCATCAAGAACGAGGATGCCTTCTTCGACGCCACGAACGCGAAGAAAGACTTCGATATTGCGTTCTGATATCCACTTTCTTTCCAGTTGCCCTACCCGCTTCGGCGGGTAGGGTTTGGGAGTTTGACGATGACCGCTCAGCCGGACCAAGCCGCGCTGCTCCTGGACATGCGTGACATCCAGAAGCGTTTTGCCGGCATCCCTGCCCTGGCCGATGCCTCGCTCCAGGTTCTTCCGGGCGAGATCCACGCACTCATCGGCCAGAACGGTGCGGGCAAATCGACACTTATCAAGGTGCTCACCGGCTATTACCGCCGGGATGCGGGGCAGGTGCTGTTCGAACGGAAGCCGTTCGAAGTTGGGTCTCCGCATCAGGCGCAGGTCAGCGGCATCAGCACCATCTACCAGGAGATCAATCTCGTACCGCTGCGCTCGGTGACCGAGAACATCTGCCTTGGACGCGAGAAGCGCCGCCGCGGCCTGCTCGACTGGAGCGCGATGCATGCGGAAGCCGAGCGCCTGCTCAGCCGCTTCTCGATCGGCATCGACGTGCGCCGCCCGCTCAGCGATTTCAACACCGCCACGCAGCAGATGGTGGCGATCGCCCGCGCCATCGGCTTTTCCGCCCGCCTCGTGATCATGGATGAGCCGACCTCCTCGCTGGACGAGCGTGAAGTCTCGGTCTTGTTCAGCGTTATCCGTCAGCTCAAGGCCGACGGCGTCTCCGTTCTGTTCGTCAGCCACAAGCTCGACGAGTTGTACGAGGTCTGCGACCGGGTCACGATCATGCGTGACGGCCGCACGGTGCGAAGCGCGGCGATGAGCGACATCGGCAAGCTGGAGCTGGTCGCGGCCATGCTCGGCCGCGACGTCGCAGCCGTCGAAGGCCACGCGACCGCCTTCGGCGAACGCGATCGGTCGAGGATCGGTGATGTGCTGTTTACCGCGCAAAGGCTGGCAGCCGGCCAGTTGGTCCGTGACGTGAGCTTCGACCTGCGCCGCGGCGAGATCGCCGGCTTTGCCGGCTTGCTCGGCGCCGGCCGCACCGAAACAGCCCGCCTCGTATTCGGCGCCGACCGCCGGAGCGCAGGCGAGATGACGATGGAGGGCGCGTCCTACCATCCCGCACGGGCCGCCGATGCCATCGCCGCAGGGATGGGCTTCTGCACCGAGGACCGCAAGGCCGAGGGCATCGTGCCGGAAATGACCGTCGCGGAGAACATAACACTGGCACTGCTGCCGAAAATCAGCCGCAATGGCATCCTGAACGAGGCCCGGCAGAAGGAGATCGTCGAGCGCTTCATTCGTGAACTCGACATCAAATGCTCGGGGCCTAACCAGAAGGTCCGCGAGTTGTCGGGCGGCAACCAGCAAAAGGTGCTGCTTGCCCGCTGGCTGGCAATGAACCCGAAGCTGCTCATTCTCGATGAGCCGACGCGCGGCATCGATGTCGGGGCCAAGGCCGAGATCCAGCGCCTCATCCGCAAGCTTGCCGATGACGGGCTCGGCGTGCTGATGATCTCCTCGGAACTCGAGGAAGTGATGGAAGGAGCCGACCGCATATTCGTGCTGCGCGAAGGAGTGAGGGTGGCCGAACTGGAAGGCCAGGCAGCCGACGAGGAGGACGTGCTCGCGGCGATGGCGCATGGTGGCGCGGCGAAGGAGGCAGCGTGAGCGATCTGGCCACACCATCCGCAGCCAACGACGCTGGAAACCGCCGCTTTGATGTGTTCGGTTTCCTGGCGCGCTACGGCACGGTGATCGCGCTTGTGCTGCTGGTGGTCTTCAACCTTGCCTATACGCGCAATTTCGCGACTCTGCAGACACTCAACGTCAACCTGACCCAGGTCTGCACGATTGTGATCGTCGCGGTGGGGATGACCCTGGTGATCGCCACCGGCGGCATCGACCTGTCGGTTGGTTCGCTGATGGCGATCTCCGGCGCATTGGCGCCGATGATCTTCATGGGCACGATCTTCCCGGTCGGAAACATCTATCTGGCGGTAGCCGTCGCGATGATTGCCTCGATCCTCGTCGCCGGCCTGTTCGGGCTGTTCAACGGCTGGTTGGTCTCGCGTTTCCGCATCCAACCGATCGTCGCAACGCTCGTGCTGTTCATCGCCGGGCGCGGGATCGCGCAGGTCATGACCAACGGCAATCTGCAGACCTTCCGCGTGCCGCAATTCCAGTGGATCGGACTTGCCCGCCCGCTCGGCATTCCCGCGCAGGTCATCATCATGGCCGTGCTGGTTGCGGTGGCCGCTTGGGCCCTTCACCGCACGGTGTTCGGGCGAAGCATCCTGGCGGTCGGCGGCAATGAAAAGGCCTCTGAACTCGCCGGCATCGCCGTATCGAGGATCAAGCTCGCTGTCTATGCGATCAGCGGCCTGTGCGCGGGGCTAGCCGGTCTCGTCGTCATTGCGATCAACTCCTCCAGCGACGCCAATCTCGTGGGGCTGGGCATGGAACTCGACGCCATCGCGGCGGTCGCGGTGGGCGGCACGCTGTTGAGTGGCGGAAAGGCCACAATCATCGGCACCCTGCTGGGCGCACTGACCATCCAGTTGGTGCGCTACACGCTGCTCGCCAATGGCGTACCCGACGCCGCTGCGCTCGTCGTCAAGGCCGGCATCATCGCATTCGCCGTCTGGCTGCAGCAGCAACACCGGGTGTAATCCATGAACAGCGCCAGACTGGTTCGCATCATCGGCACTTACGGTGTCGTCATCGCGCTTGCAGCCCTCGTCCTGTTCGGATTCCTGCGCTACGACCGCTTCCTCGGCCTCTTCAACGTGATGAGCGTTCTGCGCTACAACTCGATGTTCGCGCTCGTCGCGCTCGGCATGTGCTTCGTGATCATGACCGGCGGCATAGACCTGTCCGTCGGCTCCGTCGCAGCCTTGGGCAGCGTCGCGTCAGCCCTGGCGAGCCCGCACGGCATCGTGGCAGGCCTTGCAGCGGGCGTTGGCGCCGGCCTGGCAGCCGGGCTGATCAACGCGCTCCTGGTTACACGCGGCAACCTGATGCCATTCATCGCCACGCTTGCCACCATGCTGGCCGCAAGCGGCTCGGCGCTGCTTCTGGCCGGCAACCAGACGGTTTCGGTGTCTTACGATTCGGGTTTCACCGCCATCGGCCAAGGGAATTTCTGGATTTTCCCGATTCCGGCAGTCATCGCCCTGGTTGCCTATGCCGTCGGCTCAGTGGTCCTGAACTACACCAGCACGGGACGGACGGTGCTGGCCATCGGCGGTGGCGAGGATGCCTCGCGGCTGATGGGGCTGCGCACTGACCGCGTCAAATTTCTCGTCTATGTCGCAAGCGGGTGCCTGGCCGGGCTCGCCGGCGTCGTCCTCGCTTCTCAGTTCGGCGCAGGCCAGCCGATCGAGGGCGTCGGCTGGGAGCTGTTTGCCATCGCAGCCGTGGTCGTGGGCGGGACGCTGCTGACCGGCGGCTCGGGCTCGGTGTTGACCACGCTGGCCGGCGTGCTGTTGCTCGGGATCCTTTTCAACGTCCTGAACTTCGAAAACGGCATGGGTTGGATTTCGCTGTCAGCCTACTGGCAGTCGGTGATCCGCGGGCTGTTTTTGCTCGTCGTCGTCCTTCTCCAGGCACGGCTTACGGCAAGGCGCGAAACTGCCTGAGGATGGCGAGCGCCTTCGAGCACGATGAGCTCAAAAGAGCTCTGGCGCTGCAGAATCAGTGCGCGTTGCGCACCCGGCCCAATGAGCGCATCCCGCAGACTTTCTGCGGCGATGCTTCCCCGGTGCACCTGGGGTCCGACACCCTTGGAGCGGGATCCGCAAGCGGATCGTGGTGCAGTCACATGGTCGTCCTGGAGACGGTCATTTCCCGGCGACCGCCACGAACACGGACTGCCCCTGCCTTTCCAGCCGAAACAGGATGGGCTTGCTCTGCCGGCGAGAGTTCGCCCACTCCTCGACGATGTCCGAAGGCTCCGTCACGCGGCGATTGTTGGCCGATATGATGACATCGCCCGGCTGCAATCCGCTCCGGGCGGCAAGGCCATCGGGAACCACTTCCACGACGAAGACGCCGGTCGTTCCTGATTTGATGCCGAGCTGCTGACGCGCCTGATCCGGAATCTGGCTGAGCGATAGGCCGAGGCCTTCGGCCGCCGACCTCTTGTCGGGAACAGCGCCGGTCTTCACCTCCGCATCCTTGCGCTCACCGATGACAAGCGCGATCTCCTGGTCCTTGCCGCCGTTACTCCGTGTCAGAGTGGCCTTGCTGCCAGGCTTCTGGCTAGCCGTCGCAAGCGTGAGGTCATGGACACCCTCAATGCCCTTGCCGTTGAACCGGGTGATCACGTCACCCGGCTTCAAGCCGGCTTTCTCCGCCGGGCTGCCGGGCTCGACCGAAGCAACCAGCGCGCCCTTGTCATCCTTCATCCCGAGGGCCTCAGCCAGCGACGGCGTGATGTCCTGCAGGCGGACCCCGATGAAGCCACGCTCGATCCGGCCGGTTCTAATCAACTGGTCGGCGATGCTCTGGGCGGTGCGCGATGGCACCGCAAATCCGATCCCGATGCTGCCGCCCGACGGCGAGACAATGGCGGTGTTGACGCCGATCACCTCGCCACGTGCGTTGAACAGCGGACCGCCCGAGTTGCCTCGATTGATCGACGCGTCCGTCTGGAGAAAATCGTCGTACGGCCCGGCTTGAATGTCTCGCGAGCGGGCCGACAGAACGCCGACAGTGACTGTCCCTCCGAGTCCGAAGGGACTGCCGATCGCGATTGTCCATGCGCCCGGCTGCATTGCATCCGAGTCACCCCATTTGGTCGTGGTCATGTTGGGCCGCGGGTCGACCTTCAGCACCGCTATATCGGTGGCGGGGTCACGGCCGACCAATTGCGCCGGCGCCGTTTCCTTGTCGGAAAATACGACATGGATCTCTGTCGCATCGGCAACGACATGGTTGTTGGTGACGATGTAGCCGTCGGGACTGATCACAAATCCGGAGCCAAGCGCCTCCCTCACCTGTGGCTGAACGGGTCCGAGGCCCTGGCCGTCGAACGGACTTGTAAAGTCGCCCGCCGTCGTCTGTTCCTGGACAACCTCCCGGGTCGTGATCGCGACCACGGCCGGCAATTTCTGCTGAATGATCGCCGTGAAGTCGGTCGGGGTATCCTGGGCCAGGACAGGCGCCACGCCACTGGCCGAGAGCATCAGCGCAACCGCGATCAAGCGCGTTGCAAATCGTCTTTGCATATCGTGAGACATTGCTGGACCTCCTGCCGGACAGCCCCGGCCGCTCGGCCGCGCCGCGCGGAGCCGGTGCTCCGGACGCTAGAACTGCCAACAAAGCTGTTTGTTTCAGCCCCCCGGAAAAATGGCACGGCCAGGAAAAACAGCCCGACCGCGGGGGTCCGGAAGGCAGCAGCCGGGAACCATTGAGGCCGTCGAGTTCAACCGTCCACAGGACTGGTCCCGGACGTGGCAGAAGTCAGCAAAGCGACTGCGTCAGCTCCGGCAAATGCCCGATATGCCCATGGAGCCAACCCAGCGGCTGAGGTGCCTCTACCGGGCCTGGTGCGAAAACGATCTGCAATGCAAGAGGGAGCTCAACAGCCGCAGAGAGACGCGGTCGTGATCACCGCCGCTCGAACTCCCTCAAGGGAACAAAAGGGTACCAACTAAGTTCGGCCCCCATAGTGAGGATGTCTATATGGATCTGTTGCCCCAGTCAGCCGAACACACCGTCTCCCCGCCGCCCGCTCCAGACCTTCACCGGCTTTTGTTCGATCCAAACTTGCGTATACACGGCTTGATTGATGACACTGTCGTCACCAAAGCCTTGGACGATTTGAAAGCCGTGCGTTCCGGGGAAGACGATCTCTACGTTGAAATCGACACGCCCGGAGGCGACGCCGACGGCGCGCGACGTCTAGCTCTAGAGTTCAAGCTTTTTCTGAAACACTCGGGCCGCAACGGCTACATCATTGGCAAGAATACGGTTTACTCTGCCGGGGTAACGGTCCTTGCCGCTTTCCCGAAAGCCTGCAGGTTCCTTTGCCCGCAAGCAGTCCTGCTGATTCATGAAAGAAGGCTTGAGAAAGACTTGGTTCTGAATGGACCAATTCGAAGCTGTCTTCAGATCGTTCGCGAACAACTTGCGCTGTTGGAAACGGCAGAGCGACTCGAGAATGAAGGGTTCGCCGATCTCGTCCAAGGTTCTCGAACATCGCTGGAAGAGCTGCGCGACCATGCCTTGACCAACTGCTACCTGATGGCAGCCAGAGCTTTGGAGTTGGGCCTTGTTGAAGACATTGCCGATTAACTTGACGCCTCGGATGCAAACGGCAGAGCCGAGTCCAACACGCTTCCCTCACTCATGGCTCCGGCGACCATGAACGGCAAGGTTGAAAAGATAGAGCGGACCGGCGGCTGTCTTTGCGGGTCTGTGAGGTATGTTGTCACCGGCGCGCCGTTGCGCGTTGGCTTGTGTCATTGCCAGGATTGCAAGAGAACCAGCGGCAGCACCTACAGTGCCTTTGCCGTGTGGCCGCGGTCGGCTTACCAGTGCAAGGGCGAGCTTGTTGCATTCAACGGCAGAGGTTTTTGTCCGGCATGCGGGTCGCGCGTGGTGAACCTCCGCGACGACGAAGCCGAGATCATGATCGGCACTCTCGATGATGCGCCAAACGACCTTCTCCCGGCATACGAGCTTTGGACCCCCCGGCGCGAAGCCTGGCTCCACAACCTGCCTTGGGCTGACCAATTCGCGGGCGATCGCACCGAAGAAGGCCAAAATTGGCGCGAAGCCCGACGAGTATGACCATGCTCGAATGGCCCTCCACCCATGAACTGTGAAAGTCAGCTTCATGCGCGATGAATCACTCAAGTTCTTGAAGAAAATTGTGGCGACCCCGTCGCCGAGCGGCTTTGAGCAACCTGTAGCGGAGCTTTTCCGCGAGTATGTTCGTCCGTATGCCCACAGGTTGACGACGGACGTCATGGGCAATGTCACAGCGATCATCAATCCTGAGGCGTCTATGCGCTTCATGTATGCCGGGCACATGGATGAGGTCGGCTTCATCGTCCACTACATCGACGATGACGGTTTTCTGTTCTTCAGCACCATAGGTGGAACGGACGTTGCCACTGAAATCGGCCAGCGTGTCTGGGTGCACGGCAAAGAGCCGATCCTGGGGGTCGTGGGTCGCAAAGCAATCCAGACCTTCAAAGCCTCTGACACGTCTCAAACACCCTCGCTGATGGAACTGTGGATCGATATCGGCGCGAGTTCGCGAGAGGAAGCGTTGAAGGTCGTAGAGGTCGGCAGCGCGGTGACTATCCATGGCGAGTTTGCAGCGCTCCAGGGCAACCTTGCTGTCGGACGAGCGTTCGACAACAAGGTCGGCCTCCTCATCGGCGCCGAGGTGCTGCGCTGCCTCTCTGAGGAGGGAGGCGTTCACCCCGGCGTGGGGCTCTATATCCTGGGTACGGTTCAAGAGGAAATCGGTTCCCGAGGCGCGATGACCTCGGCGTTCAATATCGCGCCTCGAACCGGCCTCGCAATCGATATGGGCGTGGCGATGGACTATCCGCGCGCTCGCGCCGAGGATCAGGGCAAACTGGACCTTGGGAAAGGGCCGGCAATCACTCAAGGCGCGAACACCAACCCGGTGGTGTTCAATCTGCTGAAGTCGGTGGCCGAGAAAGAGGGCCTGCCTTATCAGTTTCAGGCGGTGGGCAGCTCAAGCCCTACCGACGCGCGTGTCATGCAGCAGAACCGCGGCGGCGTCGCAAGTGGGGTGCTCTCCGTGCCTTTGCGTTACATGCATACCCCGTCCGAAGTTGTTTGCTTGGATGATGTGCAAACGACGATTGACTTGGTTTGTGCATATTGCCGGCAATTGACGCCGGAGATCGACTTCACGCCAAGATGATCGCTGCGGGATTGATTGTGGAAGTCGTGGCTCCAACAGTCGCCGATCTGGCGCCTGTCGGCCACCGCCCGGTTCGTCGGTCACCGCGCACCTGCGAAAACCCAACCACGGTCCACTGGGGAGCGCGCCTCAGGTCACCGCGACCGCTTCCACCAAACGCCTGAGGAAATCCGTCAGACCGGCTTCAGGATCATCACCTGCGCCAACGAGCACCGAAATACCCCAGCGCCCAAGCACGGCCTCCTCCACAGGGTTGCGGCTGGGCATGAAGATGAACGAAGGGGGACGATCTTTCTCATATCCAGACCGGTGCCAGGTTTGCCAAAGCCGGTGCAACAGCAGCCGGATGTTTGGATCGGAGAGGCTATAGCCAATGAACAGGATCGTGCTGCCGAGAGCGTCGGAGCGAAAGCGGACATCAAGGGGAGAATTGAAGGACAGGCGGTCAAGATAGTCGGTTTCGGTGAGGACAAGGGAAGAGTCCTCGTCAAAGTCGCCGTGAAATTTCACGATGTGCGTTATGCCTCGACGGGCCTGCGCAACGTGCCGTGCGTTGGCCACTTTCACGTACTCTCGACCGTGGATTTCAAAAGCGAGTTCCAGGTTCCGGTCATAGTTCGTCGTATAGATGACGGGAAAATCGAGCGTCACGATGAGACGGTGCAATTCCGATTTCTCGATCCGTTCCTTGGCGACAGACCAGTTTCTGTCCATCCAACTGCGAAGTGGTCCGATGCTGCCATGCTTGATCCGATAGTATTCGGCCAAGGTCTGAAAACGATCGCGTCGCGTGGAAAATTCATCGTCGACGCCGAGCTCCTTTGCCATTCGCTCGATGAGCTTCTCCCAAGACGGAAGTCCGACGCTGATCGATACCCCCGCCCCCACAAACAAAATTGCGCTGCGATGACGAATTGCATTGGCGAGCGAATTTATAGGATCATCATCGTTCATGGATAGGTCCTCCGAAGCCACTCGCGTGGGCCGGACCTAAAGGTGCGTGCCCCGTGAGCGGATCGTGGACGCGGCCCCGCAATTCGAGCCAGCACGGCGCACTGCGGGAGCATCGTGCTCCGCCCTCATCGACGAAATCGGATCGACCACGCACCAGCCAGCCCAGAGGGGGCGGCCCTTGCAGTCCTGCCGAGCCGCTTGCCACCCGAACCGAGGTAGCGGCCGCGAGGACACTGGCTGTGAACTGGAACCGGCGGTGTTGCGGTTTACTGGCCACGTTGATTCAGTTCTGCGCCAGCCATATTGCGCAAAACTCTATCGAGTTTCGCATTCACCAAGAGGTTGCGCCGCTTCGCGCCGATAAAGATGGCGAGAGAGTAAATCATTGTAAGAACAGAGATCATCGTCATTCCGGCCTAAACATCAGCGGCCGGAGATGTTCCATGCGCCCGGAAATATTCCAGTGCAGGTGTTTTTAAATCGCCGAAGCTACGCGCTCAATGCGCGGTTGGTTTCGTGTCCAGGGCGGACGAATTAGCGCAAGGCGGTATTCATCCTCCCACATCGGCGGCGGACTGAAGCGAAATGCTGGTTGTGTCCCCCAGAATTGCAATGAAACGCCGATGCTTTGCATGCGGCCCGGAACAAATGCTCGCTTGCACAGTTCGAGCCATGCAGCGGTCGACCCCCGCGCTGCAAGATCGGTAGCCCGATCGCCCGCGCCGGCCCCTCCCACGGCGCGGGCTTTCGTTTGAATTCACGCTGTCGGGGTTGGAGTCGCTCCGCCGTTGTCGCGAGCCGGCTGATATACGCGCTGTCCGGGGCTCGCGGGATGCCGGCGACATCGGCATTCGCGCAGTCCGGCAGGTCAGCCGATGCACGGGAACAACGCGGCACTGTGATGGTTTGGTGGCCTCGGAAGGTGGCAGAGAACGATGGGCAAAAAGCCCAAACAGCACGCAAAATCCACGGCGGATCGCGAAAAGGCGATCGAGGCGCTCTACTTCGCGCGCAAGTGCGGCCTTACGAAGGAAGAGGCACTCAAGATGCTTAGGGAAGCCCCGATCGGGATCGATGATGAAGCCGAAGAGCGCTCCGGCAGTTAGACGCGATCGCCGGTCGCGCGTCGCAGCCGGCCGCGGCGCATGATCTTCTTCACTTCCGATACGCATTTCAACGATCCGCGCATTCTGCGCCTCGACCGGCGTCCCTTCGCCTCGTTGGTCGATCATGACCAGGCGCTGGTTGCGTTTTGGAACGAAACGGTTGGCCCGAACGACGAGGTCTGGCACCTCGGCGATTTCGCCAAGGGTCCAGCCGAGACCGTGTCTTCACTGCTGTCGTCTCTTAACGGGTCCAAGCACCTGATAATTGGCAACAATGATGGCGCCGCCACCATTGGCGACCCGGCCTGGGCGAGCGTGCACCACTACATGGAGCTTCTTGTCGAGGGCAGCTTGCTGGTTCTGTGCCACTATCCTTTTCGCACCTGGAACCAGATCGGCAAGAGGTCGGTAAACCTGCACGGTCATTCGCACGGTCGTCTGAAGCCGATGACGCGCCAGCATGATGTCGGCGTCGACGCATGGGGGTTTCGTCCGGTAACCTTTGCTGCCATTCAGGCCAGTCGCCGGCGGGGTTAGCCCGACAGAACGCCGGGCGAGCGAAGGTCTTCAGCTTAGCGGGATTGGAGCCGACGAGAGGCCGTCTGTAATCCTGCCGGACCCGCAACAATGCGACAATTCTGGTTGGGCGACTTCAAATAGGAGAACTGCTTCATATATGCGGTTTTCGCGGTACGCGGACCGCGCCGCACCATCAGCTTGAGTGTGGCGAAGTCTTACGGAAGCCCTACCGGCCGTCGCAGCGCGAGATCGAACCCGTCGCCTGAGCTCAGCACGTGAACCCTAAGATCATGGATGGAAAGGGCGGCATCAGGCTCACCTTCCGCGATGTTGGAATGCGTCACGCCGGCTGCATCGACCAGATAGACAGCGCCGCTGCCGATGACCTTGAACATCTCGCCCTTCACCACGATCGCGGTGTCTTCATCGATGCCGATGCCGAGGACGCGCGGGTTCTGCGACACCGCCCCGATGAGCCGCCCAATGCGGCCCCGTTCCGCAAAGTGCTGGTCGATAATTACATTCGGCAGCAGGCCCAGTCCCGGCGCCATCCGAATGTGGCCGATCCGAAAGGAGGCTGCGTTCGGCCCCTTCACCATCATTGTGTCGCTCATGACCGACGCGCCCGCGGAGGTGCCGGCAATGACGCCTCCGGCTTCATAGATTTCGTGCACCCGCTCGTCGATGGGCGTGTCGCCGATCTGGCTCGTGATGCGGAGCTGGTCGCCGCCGGAGAAGAACACCGCGCTCACGTCTGCAAGCGCACTTATTTTCTTTTCATGAGCTGCCTCGAGGCGGTCGTTGACGTAGAGCTCGATGACATCCTTGATGCCCAGCTCACCGAAGGACCTCTGATACTTCTCGAGATAGCCATCCGGCTCATGAGACGCGATGGTGGCAAGCACCAGGCGGCCGTTCGGAACCAGGCTCGCCACCTCCTTCAAGATGACACGATCGCCATCATGGTCCTCGTGGCCGCCGATGATGACGAGCGTTCCGGCTTTACCGTTCGAGGATCGCTTTTTCTTCTTGTCGGTCATTTGCCCACGTCTTTCTTGCGCAGGAAAACGTGCGGGTGGTTGTCCTCGCTGGTCATGAAAGCGACTGCGAACTCCCTGCTGTTATGCGCCCATCCAGACACGCCGGTCGCGGTAAGCACGATGGCTCCGGCTTCGCCGCCGATCGCCTCGACTTCCTTGAGCGCGGGATTCAGCACCTGCTCCAGGCCGCCTTCAGCCTGTCCCGAAGACAATGCCTGCCGCGCCGAGAGTGCCTGCATGACACGGGCCGCGAGAGCCTTTCGCGCGATATGCTCACCGTCTCCCGAGAAGGCGACGGCTCCCAACCGGTTGTCGGCATAATAGCCGCAGCCGGGTTGCGGAGAATCCCCCACACGACCGGGAGCACTGCCGTCCAGTCCGCCGGTCGAAGTGCCGACGGCGATGTCCCCGTATTGATCCAGGGCAACCACACCGATCGTATCCTTCGCCTCAGACTTGCTGGAGGCGTCGCGCTGCTGCGGCGTGATCAAATCCGCCGGATCGCAAAGCTCCAGCTGCTTGTCGGCGGCGAAACGCCGGGCCCCCTCCGACGCCAGCAGGATCGGCTCCTCATGCAGCATGGCCTTGGCGACACTGATTGGATGGCGCACGCCCTTGATCACTGCGACGGCACCTACATTGAAGTCCCTGCCCTCCATCAGGCCAGCGCACATCTCGACCTCGCCGTCCGAATTGAGGGCACTTCCATATCCCGCATTGAATGTCGGGTCGGCCTCGAGGACGCGACCGGCAGCTTCAACGGCATCGACCGCCGTTCCGCCGCCGGCCAGGATGGCCCGACCTGCCTCGAGCGCCTCGATGCATCCGTTGCGATGCGCCTCCTCCTCTTGCGGATCGATCTCCTTGGCGCCGCCGTGCAGGATCAGCGACCACATCAGCCAGCCCTCAGATGGCGAATATGGGTCTGATCGGGCCCTCCCCTCGAAGGCGTCGCGCCTCCGAAGCCGGTTACCTGCCGCCACACGGCTTCAACGTCGTCGACGGTGAGCACGACAAGGTCGTTCTCCCGAGCAAGCCGGAGACACACGTCGACGGCCTCCTTCTCGGGACAGACGGCGTGTATGCGGCCTGGGGCGCAGCCGGCGTTCAAGGCACCTTCCCGCAGCAAGCCGGCGATCGCTCCGGGGGCTCGGCCGCGCAGCTCCTGCTCATCCTCCTTGAAGACGATGACATCGAATATCCGCGAAGCGATCGCGCCCATCTCGCGGATGTCGCAATCGCGGCGGTCGCCCGGTATGGCGACCAAGCCGATCGTGCGCTGATAGCCGCGCCTCATGTGGGAAACGAGCTTTCCGAGCGCCTTCAGCCCCTCCGGATTGTGCGCATAGTCGACGATCGTGCGGAAACCATGCCCGTCGAAGACGTTGAGGCGACCGGGAGATTGCTCGAACGAGGTGCCAAACTCGGCCAGCGCCGCCCGGATCGTTGCCGCCGGAACGTCGTGGCAATGCGCCATGGCGACGGCTGCCAGGCTGTTGGCAACGTTGAATTCGGCCGAACCCTCGAAGGTCGCGGGAATTTCGTCGACGCTCATCAGGAACATCGATTCCCCATCCTCGTGGATGAAAATGTCCCAGCCGTCGCTGCTGGGCTCCCGCGTCACGGCGCGGCCGCCTTCCGCCAGGTGGCTGCGCAAGAAACCGGGCCACTCGCTCCTGCTCGCCAGCGAGAAGTAGCAGATCCTGCCGCCGGCATCGCGCGACATTGCGGACGTATGGACGTCGTCGGCATTGAGAATGCTCCATCCGCCGCGGCGGACGGACTCGACCACGACCGATTTCACCTCCGCCAGGTCCTCGATCGTGTCGATGCCCCTCAGCCCGAGATGATCGCCGTGGACGTTCAGCACCGCGCCAACATCGCATGCATCGAAGGCAAGCCCTTCGCGCAGGATGCCGCCGCGTGCACATTCCAGCACCGCGACATCGACACCCGGCTCGCGCAGCACGATCCTGGCGCTCTGCGGGCCTGAGCAATCGCCTGTGATGATTCGTTCGCCGTTCAGGTACACGCCGGTGGTCGAGGTGAGCCCGACGGTTGCGCCATTCGCCTGCAGGATGTGCGCCAGCATTCTGGCAGTGGTCGACTTGCCGTTGGTCCCGGTGATCGCGAAGATCGGAATCCGGCCGTCCTTGCCGCCTTTGAAGAGAAGATCGAGCACGGGCCGTGCGACGTTGCGGGCGCGCCCCGACGAGGGTTCGAGATGCATGCGGAAGCCAGGACCGGCATTCACCTCTATGATGCCGCCACCGGTCTCGCTGACCGGCCGTGAGATGTCGGGACAGACGAAGTCGATCCCGGCAATGTCGAGACCGACGATCTGTGCCGCCCGCCTGGCGATCAGCGCGTTTTCGGGATGGATTTCTTCCGTCCGGTCGATCGCGGTCCCACCGGTGGAGAGATTGGCGGTGGGCCGCAAGAGCACCATTTGGCCCGGCGCTGGAACGCTCGCCAGGGCGAGCTGCGATTTTGACAGGAAATGCTCGACGCATTCGTCGATTTCGATGCGGGTCAATACCGAGGAATGGCCCTCTCCCCTCCGCGGGTCGCGGTTCGTCTCCTCGACGAGCTCAGCGACAGAACTCCGGCCATCGCCGACCACATGGGCCGGAACCCTCTCGGCAAGCGCCACCACCTTTCCGCCGATTACCAGGATCCTGTGATCCGAGCCGACGAAATGCTGCTCGACGATAACGCTGCGGCTGTGTTCTCGCGCCTGTTCGAAACCCCAGCGGACGTCGTCTTCTGTTGCCAGACCGATGTTGACGCCGCTTCCATGATTGCCATCGAGTGGTTTGGTGACCACGGGGTAGCCCAGCCGTGCGGCTGCCGCGACCGCGTCCTGCGCCGATCGCACCAGTTCCCCGCGTGGCACCGGTAGCCCGGCCTGTTGCAGCAGGAATTTGGTCAGGTCCTTGTCCGAGGCGATCTCGGTCGCAATCTCGGAAGTGAGGTCGCTGCAACTGGCGCGGATGCGCTTCTGATGCTTTCCGTGACCAAACAGCACGAGGCTGCTGTCGTCGATCCGCGCCGCGGGTATGCCTCGCCTCTCGGCCTCGCGCACCAAGGAAGCAGTCGTAGGCCCCAAGGCACGCTCCGCGGCCAGACGCTTGAGCTGCTGCAGCCTGGCTGCGAACTCGAATGGCCCCTGCGTTTCCGCAATGTCGCCGAGCCCCTCGACACCATGCAGATTGGCCGGCAGCAGGCTGTCCACCAGTTCTAGCGCGACGCGTCCGGCGAGCAGCCCGACAAGCTCATCCTTGTAGGCGAACATGACGTTATAAGTGCCGGGACTGCCTTTGACCGACCGTGTCTTTCCTCGTGTCACCCGGTGACCGAGCATGCTCTGCAGTTCCAGGGCGACATGCTCGACGACGTGGCCGAGCCAGGTTCCTTCCTGCATGCGGCGGACGAAGCCGCCGGCGGCGCCATAACTACAGCCATGGCCCGCAAGGCCGGGCAACAGTCGGACGATTTGTTCGGAAAATCCAGGCAGTTTGTCTGTCGGGAACGCCTCAAGTGCTCCGAGGTCGATCCGAATCTGGACCATTGGCGTCATGCTATAGAGGTGCGGCCCGCGAAACACGCGGGCGTCCACGACGCGGATAGGGCGAAAACGCGAGGCGCCCCGATGAATTTCTTTGTCCGACATAGTCCGTTTCTCCTGACTAACTCCGCAACATCCGGAGGATCGGTTAGTTCCCGGCCTTTCAGCCCAAATATTTTTGCAGGAGAGAGAAACAAAAGTGGCCGTTAACATATGTTGGCCCAAGAACACCCTCTGGTCATCTCGGCCACGTGCGGTCGCTGTTCTGAGGGCTACTTATCTCTCGGGACGAGGCGGGCCAGGCGTTCGCTCCTCTTCACAAGCATTCGTCGGGCACACCGCGGCCGTTGAGCTAGTGCCCGGCTTTGCTCATGGCGACCCATTGTGCGGGTGCAGCACTGAGGCATTAATCTTCAGCACGCCTTCGGCACCCGGGAACATTTCCAGACGCGTCAGGTTTGGAACCATCCTTGCACCGGAACTACAGCCATGCAGAGTCGAAAATCGGTGAAGGCCGCGCTTGTCAAGGAGATCGACGCGGTCCGCATTCGTATCTCGCTGCTTGAAAGCGAGTTATGCAGAGATGGCAGACCCAGGCAAATTGGATGGCGTTCAGGATACGAACTGAACGCCCACAAAGCCCGCCTTGCTCGACTGGAGACCGTGCTTGCCCACTATCCGTCGGCACCGGCGGCCCGGGCATCGAAACAGCAACAGCTTGAGTTGCGCGCAAGGCAACCAAGTAATTTTGGGGAAACGCCATGGCTGACAGACCCTCAATCAGAACTCCGCTAGCTCGAGTGCGGGGCCTTGGATCGGCGAAACACGGAACCGAAACGTTCATGCTGGAGCGGCTGACATCTGCTGCCCTGTTGATCCTTGTCATTTACATCGTCGCGGTCGTTATAATGCTGGGCGGTGAGCCTCGAGACGCCGTCCTCAGCGTCGTAGGATCGATCTATGTCGCGCCAGCCCTTATTGGCTTCATTCTCGTAAGCTGCGTTCACATGCGGCTTGGAATGCAATCGATCATCGAAGATTACTGCCATGCCACCGTGCTCAAATCGCTTCTTCTGATCGCCAATTGGTTATTCTGCTGGGCAGTCGCGCTCGCAAGCTTGTTCGCTGTGCTGTTAATCAGCTTCAGATAGCGATCCGGTTCTCAGCTGCAGCCAACGTCTGCCACCGGCAGGCTGAAGTTCGCCTCAGCGGCGAACCGGGCTGGCTTGCGCACAGGAGTTCGACAACCCGGCCTCATCTGATTTGCGGCAGCCTGTCCCATTGATGGAAAGGGGGTGGAGAGGTCAGCTCCCACTCCAATGTGGTAGCTCCTGGCCCCCATGGGTTCATGCCGGCGGCTCTTTGCCGGTAGAAAGCTTCCAAGATGCCGAAGAGGAAAATCACGACACTCGCGGCCGACAGGTACGATCCATACGAGGACACCATGTTCCAGCCGGCGAATGCGTCGGGATAGTCGACATAGCGACGCGGCATGCCCGCCAATCCAAGGAAGTGATGGGGGAAGAAGACGAGGTTCACGCCGACGAAGGTCGTCCAGAAATGGACCCCAGCCAGAAGCGGATTGTAGAGATATCCCGTCATTTTCGGAAACCAGTAGTACCAGCCCGCGAAGATGCCGAAGATCGCTCCCAGTGAAAGTATGTAGTGGAAATGCGCGACGACGAAGTATGTGTCGTGCAGTTCACGGTCGAGGCCGGCATTTGCGAGTTGAACGCCCGTCACCCCGCCTACGGTGAACAGGAATATGAAGCCGAGGGCCCAGAGCATCGGCGTCCGCAGGCTGACCGAACCGCCCCACATGGTTGCAATCCAGGAGAACACTTTTATCCCGGTCGGCACTGCGATCACCATCGTGGCGAAGGTGAAGTAGCGCTGCGTGTCGAGGCCTATCCCGCTGGTGTACATATGGTGGGCCCAGACGACGAAGCCGATCACCCCGATCGCCACGATTGCGTAGACCATCCCGAGATACCCGAAGATCGGCTTTCGCGAGAAGGTCGAGATCACCTGGCTGACGATGCCGAACGCCGGCAGGATCATGATGTAGACTTCCGGGTGGCCGAAGAACCAGAAGAGATGCTGGTACAGCAGCGGGTCGCCTCCGCCGTCCGGCGCGAAGAACGTGGTTCCGAAATTGCGATCGGTCAGGAGCATGGTGATGGCGCCGGCCAGCACCGGCAGAGCCAGCAGCAGCAGGAAGGCGGTGATGAGGATCGACCACACAAACAGGGGCATCTTGTGCAGGGTCGTCCCCGGCGCGCGCATGTTGAAGATGGTGGTGATGAAGTTGATGGCTCCCAGGATCGAGGAGGCGCCCGCAATGTGCAGAGACAGGATGACCAGATCCACGGCGGGACCGGGATGGCCGGAGGTCGACAGCGGCGGGTACAGGAACCAGCCGGTCCCAGGGCCATAGCCGCCGGGGACGCTGGGCATGAAGATCGACAACAAAAGCAACATCAATGCCGGCGGCAGCAGCCAGAACGATATGTTGTTCATGCGCGGGAAGGCCATGTCGGGGGCGCCGATCATGATCGGAACCATCCAGTTGGCGAAGCCGCCGATCAGGGCGGGCATCACAGTGTAGAAGATCATGATCAGCGCGTGGGCCGTGGTGAAGACGTTGTATAGCTGCTTGCCGGCGTCGATCGCCGCGTCGCCCTGGTAACCGTAGATCATCGACGCCAGTCCGGGGAAAAACTGGATCCCGGGTTGCTGCAGCTCGATTCGCATGCTCACCGACAAGAGCATGCCGATCACCCCCGCGATGAAAGCGAAGACCAGATAGAGTGTGCCGATGTCCTTGTGGTTGGTCGAAAACAGCCATCGGGTGATGCCGCTCGGCTGATGGCCGTCGAGACCGCCCGGATCTGCCGCCGTATATTCGTTCATGACCTTCTCCGCTTGAGCCGTCCGTCGCCAGCATCGAACCGTGCTGGAACTTGATTGTTCCCTCCGCCGAACCGACGGCCAGGAACATTCCACGGAAGCCGCTGTTAGGTTCCGCGCGGCCGACCCTGCGCGGCTGAGGATCGACGTCCATGCTGGCGATAATTGCTGCGACACTGGTTCTGACGACGGTGGTTGGTGGGCTGATATCCGCCTTCTGGCTCGAGGCGCGTCATGGTCTCCATGACCCCATGCCGCCGGACATGTCGGTGCCCAGGCAACTGAACGCCCCGGCCTGGAGCCGGTGGTCCTGACATGGACGCGATCACCGCGACACTCGACCCGAGAACGCGAGCCGGCTGGCTGCTGCTCGGCTTCGCGCTCGGCGGTTTCTTCGACGGCATCGTCCTGCATCAGATCCTGCAATGGCATCATCTTCTCTCGGGCGTCGCCGATCCGGTGGGTTCCGACCTGCGCTTCCAGATCATGGCCGACGGCCTCTTCCATCTTTTCATGTATGTGCTCGCCGTCGCCGGCACGGTGCTGCTGGTGGCCGCGAGGGCGGCCGGCGCGCGGCCCGGGAGCACCACGGAGATCCTGCGGCTCGCCTTCGCCGGGTTCGGCGTCTGGCATGTCGTCGATGCCGTCGTGTTTCACTGGCTGCTGGGTCTGCACCGGATCAAGATGAACAGCGACTTGCCGCTCGCCTGGGATATTGCGTGGCTGGTCATCTTCGGCATCGTGCCGCTTGTGTTGGTGCTGGTGCTGCCCAACCGCGGCGGACCGGCACGCGGTGCTTCGGCAGCGCTTACCAGCATCGTCCTGCTCGCGGGAGTGGCAGCCGGCGCCGGCCCGTTCTTCAACGGTGCCGCCAATTCCATCATCGTCTTTCGGGCCGGGATGGAACCGGCGGCGATGATGCGGGCCGTTGAAGTCGCCGACGCCCATCTCAAATGGGTCGACGCCAGCGGCACCATCTGGGCGGTCGACCGCGTCTCATGGCGCGGGTTGGTAGCCCTTCACGCGCGCGGCGCCTTGGTGGTCAGCACGACGCCTGTCATTGCCGGATGCCTTGCCTGGACCGATGCCGCCGGAGTGAGCAGTAGCTCCAGCCAGCAGCGAGGCACTCCTGCCAGGCTATGACTTCCGGACAGGGATAGGGGAGTATCAAGCATGCAATTCGCCACCGAGAGCAGCCACGGCCGGAGCCTGACACCGCGGATCGTCGTGGTCGGCGGAGGCTTTGCCGGTCTGGAGGTTGCCAAGGCGCTCGGCAAGGCGGAAATCGGGGTGACGATCATCGACCGCCACAATCACCACCTGTTCCAGCCCTTGCTCTATCAGGTTGCAACCGCCGCCTTGTCGGCGCCTGACATCGCCGAGCCAATCCGCAAGATCCTGGGCGGCTATCCCTCGGTTCAGGTCCTCTTCGGCGATGTCACCGAGATCGTCACCGAAGCCAGGATACTGGTGCTGGCCGATGGGACCACGGTCCCCTACGACATCCTGGTCTTGGCCACCGGTTCGCAGCCATTCTATTTCGGCCAGGAGAGCTGGGCTCGGGTTTGTCCCGGTTTGAAGACCATCGAGGACGCGCGCACGATCCGGTCACGGCTGCTGCTGTCGTTCGAACACGCGGAACGGACCACCGATCCAGTCGAGCAATCCCGGCTGATGACGATCGCCATTATCGGCGGCGGCCCGACCGGTGTCGAACTGGCGGGCTCGATCGCCGAACTCAGCCGGCACACACTGGCGCGCGACTTCCGCAACATCCGGCCCGAGAAGACAAGGATCATACTGGTAGAAGCCGGCGAGCGTCTGCTCGCCGGATTCGCCCCGGAGCTTTCCAGATATGCACGTCTGCGCCTTGAAAGCCTGGGCGTCGAGGTCGCGCTCGGCAACCGGGTCGAGGCGATCGAAGCGCATCAGATCACCGTCGGCGGCCAGGTGATCCCGGTGGCCTTGACGCTCTGGGCCGCCGGGGTGGCGGCTTCTCCGCTGGTCGCCCAGCTTGGTGTCGGGCTCGACCGCGGCGGTCGGGTGAAGGTCGAATCCGACCTGCAGGTCGTCGGCCATCCCGATGTCTTCGCGCTTGGCGACGTCGCACTGGTCCTCGATGGGAACGGCCAGCCATTGCCGGGTCTTGCCCAGGTCGCCAAGCAGCAGGGCGAGCACCTCGGCAAGGCACTGGCACGCCGGATAGATGCTGGCGATACGCTGCCCGCTTTTGTCTTCAGCAATCGAGGCAACACGGCCATTGTCGGCCGCCACGCTGCCGTGTTCGAATCGGGTAGGCTGAAACTGAAAGGCTGGTTCGCCTGGTCTGCCTGGGCGCTCATCCATGTCTACCTGCTCGTCGGTTTTCAGCACCGCGTTCAGGTCTCGATCCAGTGGCTCTGGCGCTACCTGACCTATGAGCGTGGCGCCCGGCTCATCGCCGAGGAGCGAGTCGAACCGGGTTCGAAATCATCGCCGGGAGCGGCCCCGAGAGAGCCGCTGCCAACCAAGGCAGACGCCGCCCCGGCATTGCACGCCCGCACTGACTAGATTGCCGGGTGCTCAGTTCGGAGACAGTGGCGATGCGGGGGTCAGCTCTGGATTCCGCCACGGCCCGTCGTCCCACGGCAGCCCGAACCTCGATAGTTGAGGCGGGTGGTTCCCAGCTTGTATCCGGTGCCGGCCTGATGGATCCGGATGGCACCAACGACGTTGCGTCCCTATATGAACAAATGAACACAGGCTCCTCGAAACGGTATCTGTTGAACCCCTCCTCTTCAGAGACAGCTCGTCATGACGTCACCTGCGACTGCTGAACAACCCCCGGTCATTCAGACGGGGCTTCCCGCCCTGAGCAACAGCTATGCGCAATTGCCGGAGCGCTTCTTCGCGCAAACAGATCCGAAGCCGGTGTCCGAACCGCGGCTGATCCGGTTCAACCGGCACCTCGCGGAGGAACTCGGGCTCGATGCCGACCAGCTTACCAGCCCGGATGGAGTGGCGATGCTTGCCGGCAACAGATTTCCGGAAGGGTTGCAAGCAATCGCCCTGGCCTATGCGGGCCACCAGTTCGGAAACTTCGTGCCTCAGCTTGGCGACGGGCGCGCCCTGCTGCTTGGCGAAGTGGTGGACGTCAACGGCGTTCGCCGTGACATCCAGCTGAAAGGATCGGGACCAACGCGGTTCTCGCGCAACGGCGACGGCCGCGCCGCACTCGGCCCTGTCCTGCGCGAATATGTCGTCAGCGAAGCGATGGGGGCGCTCGGCATTCCGACGACGCGAAGCCTTGCGGCGGTGCTCACCGGCGACCCGGTCTATCGCGAGGTCCGGCTGCCCGGCGCCGTCCTGACACGGGTGGCGGCAAGCCATATCAGGATCGGCACGTTCCAATATTTCGCCGCGCGCCACGACACCGAGGCGCTCAAGATACTGGCCGACTATGCCATTCAGCGTCATTTCCCACAGCTGGCGGGGGAAGCACGGCCGTACCGGGCTTTGCTGGAGGCCGTTGTCGCCGCACAGGCGGACCTGGTGGCGCGCTGGATGCTGGTCGGCTTCATCCATGGCGTCATGAACACCGACAACATGTCGATCTCGGGCGAGACGATCGACTATGGCCCATGCGCCTTCATGGACGCTTACGACCCCAGCGCGGTGTTCAGTTCGATAGACCACGCCGGTCGCTATGCCTATGCCAACCAGCCTCGTGTCGCCACATGGAACCTTGCGCGCTTTGCCGAGACCCTGCTGCCGCTCATGAGCACGGACGAGAATGAAGCAGTGTCTGAAGCGGAAGAGGTGCTGAGGTCGTTCCAGGCCTCCTATGAGGCTGTGTTGCAGCGCGGCTTCCGCAGAAAACTCGGACTGCTGACCGAAGCGGAAGGCGACTTGCAGCTCGCTGCCGACTTTCTGGATGTGCTGGCTCGCGGCGAAGCGGATTTTACGCTCGGCTTCCGGCGCCTGGGCGATGACCTCGACGCTGCGGACGGCCAAGGCACGGCGCGGCAGTTGTTTAAGGATCCAGGTGCATTCGATGCCTGGTCGGCGCGGTGGCGCCAGCGCATCGCAAGCGAGGGCGACACGGCCACGCGCCGTTCTGCCATGCAATCGGTCAATCCCAAATTCATCCCCCGCAATCATCGCATCGAGGCGATGATCCAGGCGGCGTTGGGCGGCGACTTCAGACCGTTCGAGGAGATTCTGGCGGTCGTCAGCCGTCCCTTCGATGAGCAGCCGGGAATGGAACGCTTTGCTGAGCCGCCACGCCCGGATGAGCGCGTCCTGCAGACATTCTGCGGTACATGAGACATTCGTGATGGTCGCTTAACATGTGCAAATGCGGAAGACCCATTTGCAAGCTATCGTCACGGGCACTCTCGTAGGGGCTGAGCTATGACGATCATAGAATTGGCATTCGAATTGCTGGCACGGAAGCTCGTAGACCGTACCGGAATATCAGACGAAGATGCTCGAGACCTTGTCGCAGCCATGGGAGCTGACTGGTCATCGCTCGTGCGAGCAGCGAGGGCGATCAAAGAGGCTTAGGTCTTTTGACGTCGTTTTAGCTGCCATCAGCTGCAGGCAGATCGGACCAGAGGCTGCTGCCGCGATCCAGGCGCGACACCGCGCTCTTCACCGATCATGTCAGCAACGTGGTCAAGCACTGTATTTCGGTCGCTCCAGATCGACCGGATACAACACGCTCCCCTGAAAGCCACGGCGGCCCGCTACGCAAGTCGCCGCAAGCTCGCAATAAACAGCGATAGCAGCCCAGGCTTAGGATTTATATTGCAGGCCCGCACCACTGGCAGGGCGACGCGGGCGGGCCGCTGCCGTTCCTTGAAATCCGCGTTGGGAGTCAGATTCCGTCGGCACCGAAAAGCACAGGTGCTGACGAAGCAGACGGAACTTCCCCCCACGATCACGGTTTTGAGTCACGATACCAACCCAAGGAGATGCAGATGTCGAGCAAAATGCCGCCCGTGCCGCCTGAGAACCAGAGCCAGAAGGGTCGAGGAGAAGGGCGACAGGTTAGCCACGATGATGCCCAGCACGGCACTCACGGAGCGCCGGATCCGGAGCGCCAAGGGCAGCAAGCCAACACCAAGGTCAACACCACTCATCAGGGCCGTCAGCAGGATCGGTGATCATGTCCACATCGAAGAAACACCCGAACACGATCCGGCAGGGCGGGCCAGGCGCATCGCACGAGAACGCCAGAAAACCCCTGCAGGTCAACAAACCCCCGGCGGATGAAGACCGTCGATCCAAAAGCCGAGTTTCAGGGGGTGGCGGTGAAAAGGACAGTCATCATTCGCACAATCCAGCCAAGAAGGGTAGCAACAGTTGAACCCACGGCTTTGTGAATGATTGTGCTAAAGTGCGCCGCGTGTGCATGTCATTGTCTCACAACCGAGCCTTTTTTTGAGTGACATGCATAGCCGGACCAGGGTGAGGATCAGCGAGTCGAGACGCCCGGAAAAACCGGAGGCCGTGGGCCCGCACCACTGGCGGAGCGATGCGGGCCCGGCCAAGGGTTACGGCCCTCGACCAGCAGCGAGGGGCTCGCTGCCGCATGCAGAACAAGCCCCGTAATTTCAGGTTCCGCTAATATACAAAAAAGCCGGCCACCTTTCGGCAGCCGGCCAGTTCCAACAGAACAAGGGAACGTGCACTGATGGGGCAGTGCAACGCCCGAAGTGTTTCGAGGCGACGATGTTCCACCGGAAATCCACAGATTCGCCGTTTCGATCTACATTGGCCGGATTGAAAGATCTTTGACGATCTCTCCCAAGTTCTCGCGGAGCCCGGTCCGACGTGTGGCGCCCTGTCTGCGCCTTGGCTCTCTATGCGGCCAGCAAGCTCATCTTTGAAGAATGCCCGCCGCGACTGCCGCGCGCGTCAAACACCGGCGTGCAATTGGTCGAGCGCGCGGCAGACCGGGGACGCGTCAAGTCGAGCGTCGGTCGACGTAGGTGTAGACGCCGGCCCCAATGGCGACCGCGCCGACCGTGATCACGATCGATGGCGCGCCCATCAAACTGGCAAAGACCGCCCAGATGAGGGCGATGACGATAGCGCCGAGTGTTCCCAGGATCAGTCTCGGCATTGTCTACCCCTCCACGTTCGGGCCGCCTGTGGATGGTCGTCACCCACCGGTCATGCGAAACGCCGCATGAAAGCACAGTGTGGCCCATGAGGTGAAGGGCCGCGCCGGAATACTCCGGTGCGGAAAAGATGATGCCCGCGCCGCCAAAGCCCGGGTGTTCAATAGCCAAATGGCTGGACCGGCGCCTAGCGCCTCAGCGCGTGGACTTCCGCCATGCTTTCGCCGCCCATCGGCAGGGCCATGTCATCATCGAGCAGCCGGGTGATGCGGGCAAAGCCCGTAAACGCCTTCCTGGCTGCTTCGGCCGACATTCTGCCCGACAGGGCCGCGGAGCAGCAATTCACGGCGCACTGATACACAGGCCCACGCCGTCCCAATGGCCATTTCTGCAAAAAGACCATCGCTTCGGCAACGCTATCGACTTCCTCGACGGGGTGTCCCTGCCCGCGCGCAATGCGCACGGGCGTAAAGAAATGCAAGCGGTCCATTTTGTTCTCTCCCTGGTCGGCCGCAGCGCGAACCAACCCTACTAAATTCGCGGATGGCGCGTTTGTTCCGCTTATTGCAAAAAAATCTGCGCTGGTGGGCTTGGGTTGCCGACGCCCGCTTTTGTCCGGAACGTTAGGCCGGCTGATGCATTTCGCTCTCGTGATTGCCTTGAGGGACACGTTCAAACCATGCGCATAGCCCATGTCGCCCCTTTGCACGAATCGGTGCCACCCCTTCTCTATGGCGGCACCGAGCGCATCGTTTCCTATCTGACCGAAGGGCTGGTCGAACTCGGCCATGAGGTGACGCTGTTCGCCAGCGGCGACAGCCGGACGTCGGCCAGACTGATACCAGGTCGCGAACGCGCGCTACGCCTCGATCCGCGTCCACTGAAATCGGACACGGCGGCGCATCTTGCGATGCTTGCCGATGTGAGGAACCGAGCCCACGACTTTGATATCATTCATTTTCATCTCAGCCATTTCCTGCATTTCTCGTTCTTCGAGACCATGCCGGACAAGACGGTGACAACGCCTCATGGCCGGCTCGATTACGTCGATCTGGCGCCAGCCTATGAGCGTTTTCCGCGCTTTCCGCTGATCTCGATCTCGCATAGCCAGAAGACCGGGCTTGCGAATGCCAATTGGCTGGCCACCATCCATCATGGGCTGCCGACGGGTCTCTATCAGCCGACCTTCGAGACGGCGGCAGGCGAAACATACCTCGCCTTTCTCGGCCGGCTTTCGCGCGACAAGCGGCCGGACCGGGCCATCGATATCGCCTTGCGCTCGGGCATGAAACTCAAGCTGGCGGCCAAGATCGGCGACGATGATCGCGCCTATTTCCATGAGACGATCGAGCCGTTGATCGATGGCGACCGCATCGACTATGTCGGCGAGATCGCCGAGAGTGAGAAGACTGAATTCCTCGGCAATGCCGCTGGTCTGCTGTTTCCGATAGACTGGCCCGAGCCGTTCGGCCTTGCCGCGATCGAGGCGATGGCGTGCGGTACGCCAACCATCGGCTGGAACTGCGGTGCGTTGCCGGAAGTCATCGACCATGGCGTTACCGGATTTGTCGTCGATTCTCTCGACGCCGCGGTCGCCGCGGTGCCGGCCTTGCTGCAACTCGACCGGCGAAAGGTGCGCGCCGTCTTCGAAAGTCGGTTCTCCGCCAACAGGATGGCGCGCGACTATCTCACTGCCTATGCGCGTCTCATCGGCGCCCCGGCTGAATCGAAAGCGTCGTGAACGACGGCGGACGTTCCGAGCCCGAAACAGAGATTTGTGACTGATGACCGAACTTGACGAGCGCAAGCTCGACCCTGCCGTGGCCCTTGCCTCCCTGGACGAAACCGCGCCGCGCGAGCCGCACCGGCTGTTTGCCCTAAAGCAAGGCGACTGTTTTGCCGTGGCCGATGCCTACGGCGATATCAGGGGCGCGGGCGACGGTTTCTTCCGTGACGACACGCGGGTGCTGTCGGAGTTCAGGCTCACCGTCGGCGGCCGGCAGACATCGCTGCTCGGCGCCTCGCTCAGCCAGGACAATGTGCTGTTCACCAGCAATTTGACCAATTTGCCGATGCAAAGCGTCGGTGGCCGCGACATCCCGCAGGGCGCCATCCATATCGAGCGCGTCAGGCTGTTGTGGCAGGACCGGCTGTTCGAGCGCATCACCCTTTCCAACTACAGCCAGGAGCATTCGGCAATCCGCGTCTCGCTGCATTTTGCCGCCGATTTCCGGGACATGTTCGAGGTCCGCGGTTCGACCCGGCCGAAGCGCGGAATGGCGCATGCAGCGGAGATCGAGCCTGCCTCGGTGCTGCTGCGCTATGACGGACTGGACGGGCTGGCGCGGGTGTCGGCGATCTCGTTCTCGCAGCCGCCAGACCAGTTGAGCGCCGAGCGCGCGGATTTCCTCATCGCAGTGACCAAGCGCAGCAGCAAGATGCTTTACGTCGAGGTCGGCGCGGAACTGACCGAAACGCCCGACCGCGACCGCTTCCGGGCGGCCGCGGCGCGCGCCCGTTTCGGCATGCGGGCCAAGCGCCGCCATGGCGCGACGGTGCACAGTTCGGGTCGCGTCTTCAACGATTGGGTCGAACGCGCCCGCGCGGATGTCGCCTTGCTGACCACCGAGTTGTCGACCGGCCCCTACCCCTATGCCGGCATCCCCTGGTTTTCGACGGCCTTCGGCCGTGACGGCGTCATCTCGGCGCTGCAGATGCTATGGCTCAACCCCGGCCTGGCGCGCGGCGTGCTTGCCTTCCTCGCCCAGCACCAGGCGACCGAGACATCGCCTTTCAGCGACTCGCAGCCCGGCAAGATCATGCACGAGACGCGCAAGGGCGAGATGGTGGCGCTGCAGGAACTGCCTTTCGGCCGCTACTATGGCGGCGTCGATACCACGCCGCTCTACATCCACCTCGCCTGCGCCTATGCCGAACGCACCGGCGACATGGACTTCATCGCCAGCCTGTGGCCGTCTCTCTGCGCCGCCGCCAAGTGGACGGAAGAGGCGAGCCGCGCAACCGGCTTCGTCACCTATCAGCGCGCTGCCGAATCCGGCCTTGCGAACCAGGGCTGGAAGGACAGCTTCGACTCCGTCTTCCACGCCGACGGGCGCATTCCCAAGGGGCCGATCGCGCTGGTCGAAGTGCAGGGTTATGTCTTCGCCGCCTTCAGGGGCCTTGCCGCTCTCGCCCGCCGCCGGGGCGAGTTCGCGCAGGCCGAGCACTGGGAAAATCGCGCCGAAGAGATGCGGATCGCCGTCGAGCGTGATTTCTGGCTGGACGATCTCGGCTTCTATGCGCTGGCGATCGACGGCGCCGGAGAGCCGTGCAAGGTGCGCACCTCGAATGCCGGACACCTGCTCTATGTCGGCCTGCCCGAACCGGCGCGGGCTAAGATGGTCGCCGACCAGTTGCTTTCGGCTTCCTTCCACTCCGGCTGGGGGGTGCGAACGCTTTCCGACGACGCTGTGCTGTTCAACCCGATGTCGTACCACAATGGTTCCATCTGGCCGCATGACACGGCGATGTGCGGCGCCGGCCTGGCGCGGTTCGGCGAGCGTGACAGCGTGGTGCGGCTGATGAGCGGTACGTTCGAATCGGCAGTGCATTTCAACATGCGACTGCCGGAACTGTTCTGCGGTTTCACCCGCTCGCCGGGCGAAGCGCCGATCGCCTACCCCGTCGCCTGCCTGCCGCAAGCGTGGTCGGCAGGCTCGGCCTTCATGCTGATGCAGGCGTGCCTCGGTCTGGAAATCGACGGCTGGAACGGCGAAATCCACGTCACTCGACCCCGTTTGCCGATCGGCATCGATACGCTGACGCTCAGGCATCTGGGTGTCGGCGAAAAGAGGGTCGATCTTACCTTCCAGCGCGTCGGCGACCGCGTCGTCGCCTTTCTCGCCGACCGCCATGAAGGGCTGGTTCCGCTGATCGTGCGGACATGATCTGAACGGCCTTCAACGGGAACCGAACCCAGGGTTTGTGCGTTGCGAAAAACACAGGTTCTCACGGGCGATCGTCGGCTGCGAACACTCAAATGGAACCATGAAGAAAAAGGCCCTGACGGCCAAAATTGAGTTGGAATTGGAATGACTGATTATGGCATGGCCCTGCTCTGGGTCTTGATCTTTGCAAGCCTTGGCCTTTCGATTCTAGCCGTTCTGTTATCGATCTCCAGGCAACGTCGTAGCCATAGCTTGACGGTTGCACCGACTGCCGGCGAGGACGTCGCATCGGAAGCGACGCGCAAGGTTTTGCGGGAGTTCGAGAAGAATGGACAATCTCCCGACGCGGCGCTGGTGAACTGGTCGCCCGACACCTTGCGCAAGATACTTGCCGACGACCTGCCGGACGCGCAGGTCATCGTCGTCTCGAACCGAGAACCCTATATCCACAACATCAAGGACGACGGCGTCGAGCTTCTGGTGCCGGCCAGCGGCCTGGTGTCGGCGCTTGAGCCTATCACCCGCGCCTGCAGCGGCACCTGGATCGCCTATGGCGGCGGAACGGCGGATCGTCTGACGGTCGATAGCAACGATCGGGTTCAGGTGCCGCCGGACAATCCGTCCTATACGCTGCGCCGCGTGTGGCTGAGCGACGACGAATATCAGGGCTACTATCTCGGCTTTGCCAATGAAGGGCTTTGGCCGCTCTGCCATATCGCCTTCACCCGGCCGGTCTTCCGTGCCTCGGACTGGGAGGCCTATGAGGCCGTCAACCGCAAATTCGCCGATATGGTGGTTGCCGAGGCGCGCAATGAGCGGCCGATCGTGCTGGTTCAGGATTACCATTTCGCGCTCCTGCCGCGCATGATCCGCGAGCGCCTGCCGGAGGCGATCATCATCACCTTCTGGCACATCCCGTGGCCGAACTCCGAAGTGTTCAGCATCTGCCCATGGCGCGAACGCGTTCTTGATGGACTGCTCGGGAGCTCGATCATCGGCTTTCACACCCAGTTTCATGCCAATAACTTCACTGAAAGCGTAGACCGGTTCCTGGAAAGCCGCATCGAGCGCGCCGACGCCGCGATCTCGTATGGCGGGCGGACGACCCTGGTGCACGCCTATCCCATCTCCATCGAATGGCCGGCCGAACTCCTGGCCAAACTGCCACCGGTCGAGGAAAGCCGCGCCCGCCTGCGTGAGCGGTTCGGCCTGTCGGCGGACGTCAAGCTGTGCGTCGGCGTCGAGCGCCTGGACTACACCAAGGGCATCCTCGACCGCTTCCATGCGCTGGACGAATTGTTTACGCGCCACCCCGAGTGGATCGGCAAGGTAGTGTTCCTGCAGATTGCTGCCCCAAGCCGCGGCACGCTGCCGGCCTACCAGCAATTGCACGATGAATGCCTGCGTTATGCCAACGAGCTCAACCAGCGCTACGGTCATGACGGCTACAAGCCCGTGGTCATGGTGGCTGAGCACCATTCGCAGCAACAGATCTATGAGATCTATCGCGCCGCCGACATCTGCATGGTCACCAGCCTGCATGACGGCATGAACCTCGTAGCCAAGGAATTCGTCGCCGCGCGTGACGACGAACAGGGCGTGCTGTTGCTCAGCACGTTTGCCGGCGCGTCGCGCGAACTGCTGGAAGCACTGATCGTCAATCCTTACGACGCGGCGATGATGAGCCAGGTGTTGCTGCAGGCGCTGACCATGTCACCGGACGAACAACGCGAGCGCATGCGCCCGATGCGCGAAATAGTGCGCGACAACAATGTCTTTCGCTGGGCCGGCAGCATGCTTCTCGATGCGGCGCGCCTGCGGAAACGCGGCGACCTCGAAAGAGCGACAAGTGTCGCCGAGCGGCCCGCAAACACCGGCAGCAACATCGTCTCACTGTTCGACCGCATGCGGAAGGTGGCGTCATGAATAGCCTGTCGAAAGCACCGGGCCTGCCAACCGCACCCGACCTGCCGGAAGGACAATGGGCGCTTTTCCTCGATATCGACGGCACGTTGCTGGAGCACGCGGCGCACCCCGACGCCGTGTCCGTGAGCGACGAACTGCGCAACCTCCTCGGCATCGTCGATGAACGGCTGGACGGCGCTGTCGCCTTTATCACCGGCCGCTCGGTCGAAGGCGCCGACCGCCTGTTTCATCCGTTGAAGCTGCGTGTTGCCGGTCTCTATGGGCTGGAACACCGGCTGACGCCGGACGGCCCGGTCTTTACCGCCGATGCTCCCGCCGATATAGCTGCCCTTGCCGACGCCATCGAAGCCGAACTGGATGACGGCCTTGTTCATATCGAGCGCAAGGGTCCGATCCTCGCCATCCATACGCGTGCGGCGCCGCATCTGCTGGCCAGGGCAACGCATCTTGCCGAACAGGCATTGACCGAGCTTCCCAAGGGCTATCGGGTTATCCCGGGCAACGCCGGCGTCGAACTCATGCCGCTCGAAGCGGCCAAGGGCGCTGCCGTGCGGCGTTTCATGGCAATCCCGCCCTTTGCCGGACGGCGGCCGGTCTTTCTCGGCGACGACACCGCCGACGAAAACGGTTTCGAGGCGATCAACGAGGCCGGCGGCATCTCGATCCGGGTCAAGCCGCGTGGGCCGACCGTGGCCCAATACAGGCTCGATGATGTCACCTGCGCGATAGCTTGGCTTGCCGCCAATTTCGACGCATCACCGGCCCTCAACCGCAAAGCGTCCTGATCGCTGCCGCCTGCGGATCGAATCAAGATCGCCGCGTTTGCGCCGACCTTCGCCAAAAGCCGATCGATAAGCGCTGTTCTCATTGAATATCTTTAAGGCCAAAGCCGGCAAATGGATTGCTTGCCGGTTCCCCTGCGTCAGGCATAACCTGCGCAGTCGACGCGTGAGGGCGCGTGCGGCATCAAGGGGAGGACATCGCAGTGACCATACAAGGCGCATCACCTGATCTATACAATGAGGATCTGGCTCCGGCCAAAGTCCGAAACTGGGGGCCGTTCTCGATCTTCAACGTCTGGACGTCGGACGTCCACAGCCTCTGGGGCTATTATCTCGCCGCAAGCCTGTTCCTGTTTTGCGGCGGCTTCGTCAATTTCATCATCGCCATCGGCATCGGTTCGCTGATCATCTACGCGCTGATGAACATGGTCGGCTATGCCGGCGTGAAGACCGGCGTGCCCTACCCCGTGCTGGCGCGCGCCTCCTTCGGCATCTGGGGCGCCAACATTCCGGCCCTGGTGCGCGCCATCGTCGCCTGCTTCTGGTACGGCGCGCAGACGGCGGCGGCATCGGGCGCGATCGTGGCGTTGCTGATCCGCTCGCAATGGTTCGCCGATTTCAACGCCAACACGCATTTCCTCGGCCACACGGGTCTGGAAGTGATCTGTTTTGTGGTCATCTGGGCACTGCAATTGCTGATCATCCAGAACGGCATGGAAACGGTGCGCCGCTTCCAGGATTGGGCCGGACCGGCGGTGTGGGTGATGATGTTGATCCTGGCGATCTATCTCTGTGTAAAATCCGGGAGATTTGCCTTCACCAGCGACATCCCGATGGATGTGCTGCTCGACAAGACAAAGGATGCCGGCGTACCCGGAACCCCTGGCTCCTGGACGTCGCTGTTTGCGGTGGCGGCGATCTGGGTCACCTATTTCTCAGCGCTCTATCTCAATTTCTGCGATTTCGCCCGCTATGCCCCAGACAAGGCATCGCTGCGCAAGGGCAACATCTGGGGCCTGCCGATCAATCTCATCCTGTTCTCGCTGGTCGCCGGCGTGACCACCATCGCTGCCTTCGACGTGTATGGCGAAGTGCTTCTGCATCCCGACCAGATCTCGGCGAAATTCGACAGCTGGTTCCTGGCAGCGCTTGCAGCCCTGACTTTTGCCGTGGCGACGCTCGGCATCAATGTGGTGGCAAACTTCGTCTCGCCGGCCTTCGACTTCTCCAATGTCTTTCCCCGGCAGATCGACTTCAAGAAGGGCGGCTATATCGCAGCTGTTATCGCGCTGGTGCTCTATCCCTTCGCGCCGTGGGAAGGCAGTGCCGCATCTTTCGTCAACGTCATCGGCGCGACGATGGGGCCGATCTTCGGGGTGATGATGGTCGACTACTATCTGATCCGGAAGGGCGAGGTCGACGTCGAGGCACTGTACCGCGAAGATGGCGAGTTCCGCTTCCAGGGCGGCTGGCACGTCAACGCCTTCATAGCAGCCGGCATCGGCGCCATCTTCTCCTCGGTCCTGCCGAACTTCACCAATTTGCTGCCGGCATGGTGGGGCGTTTATGGCTGGTTTTTCGGCGTCGGCATTGCAGGGGTCATCTACTACGTCCTTCGCACCGCCGCCCTTGGCGCAGGGGCCAGGACGGCGAAGGCGTGAAATTGAGGGATAGGGAGTAGTCAGTAGTCAGTAGTCAGTAGTCAGTAGTCAGTAGGGAATAATACCCCTACTCCCTACTCCCTACTCCCTACTCCCTACTCCCTACTCCCTACTCCCTACTCCCTACTCCCTACTCCCTACTCCCTACTCCCTACTCCCTACTCCCTACTCCCTAATCCCTACTCCCTACTCCCTACTCCACCATCTCAGCCAACCTCCGCACCGTGTTCCAGTTGCGTGCGGTGCCGATGCCCATGCGCTTGTGGTTCATGGCAGCGAGCAGCCGCGAGCTTGGCCGCTGGCGCGAAAAGACGACCCAGATGTCACCGTCGACCGAAGCCACCTTCTCGTCCTCAGCGGCATAGGCCTGGAGCGCGGCCACACCATCCGCTGGCGCTGGCTCGCGCATCACCCGCACGGCCACCTGATCGCCTGCCTCGGCAGAGTCGGCCGGGAATGGGTTGCCGGCGGCAAGTTTCAGCCAATCCTCGGCAGTGCGCACGATGATGACGACATTGCGGCCGAAGGTTTTTTCGAAGGCCGTTTCCAGCCGCTGTTCCAGCTTGGCGATGCCAGTCGCCCGTGTCTCGAAGACCAGATTACCGGTCGCCACCAGGGTGCGCGGGTTCTTCAGCCCAAGGTGTTCAGCCATCGCCTTGAGGTCGGCCATGACGACCCGGCGGCCTTCGCCGAGGATGATGCTGTAGAGCAGCGCAACATAGGTCTGCATCAGCTGCGAAACCTCACCGTGGCCCTAGACCAGCCGCGACTGGTCCACCGCGGCCGAGATGAAGCTGGCGAACAGCGGATGCGGCTCAAGCGGCCGGCTCTTCAGCTCCGGGTGATACTGGACGCCGATAAACCAGGGATGGTCGGGATATTCGACGGTTTCCGGCAGCACGCCGTCGGGCGACATGCCGGCAAACACCAAGCCGCAATCCTCAAGCCGCTCCTTGTAGTCGATGTTGACCTCGTAGCGATGGCGATGGCGCTCGGAAATCTGGGTGTCGCCATAGATGTCGGCGATCTTCGAACCCTTGGCGAGTTCGGCCTGATAGGCGCCAAGCCGCATGGTGCCGCCGAGATCGCCCGTTTCGCGGCGCTTCTCCAGCATGTTGCCTTTCAGCCATTCGGTCATTAGGCCGACGACGGGCTCGTCCGTCGGACCGAATTCGGTCGACGAGGCGTGTTCGACGCCGGCCAGCGAGCGCGCCGCCTCGATGCAGGCCATCTGCATGCCGAAGCAGATGCCGAAATACGGCACCTTGCGCTCGCGGGCGAATTTCGCCGCCAGGATCTTGCCTTCCGAGCCGCGCTCGCCGAAGCCGCCGGGCACCAGGATGCCATGCACCTTTTCCAGCCACGGCGTGGGGTCTTCCTTCTCGAAAATCTCGCTCTCGATCCAGTCGAGCTTGACCTTGACGCGGTTGGCCATGCCGCCATGCGACAAAGCCTCGATCAGCGATTTGTAGGCATCCTTGAGGCCGGTGTATTTGCCGACGATGGCAATCGTCACCTCGCCCTCCGGATTGTGGATGCGGTTGGACACGGCCTGCCAAGGCTCCATGCGCGGCTTCGGCGCCGGATCGATACCGAAGGCGGCCAGCACTTCCGAATCGAGCCCTTCCTTGTGGTAAGCCATCGGCACGTCATAGATGTGGGGCACGTCGAGCGCCTGGATGACGGCACTTTCGCGCACATTGCAGAACAGCGACAGTTTTCTGCGCTCTTCCTTGGGGATGGCGCGGTCGGCGCGGACCAGCAGGATATCGGGCGCGATGCCGATGCCGCGCAGTTCCTTGACCGAATGCTGGGTCGGCTTGGTCTTCAGCTCGCCAGCCGTCGGGATGTAAGGCATCAAGGTCAGGTGGACATAGACGGCGTTGTTGCGCGGCAGATCGTTGCCGAGCTGGCGGATAGCCTCGAGAAACGGCATCGCCTCGATATCGCCAACCGTGCCGCCGATCTCGCACAGCACGAAATCATAGTCGTCATTGCCGTCGAGCACGAAATTCTTGATCTCGTCGGTGACATGCGGAATGACCTGCACGGTGGCGCCGAGATAGTCGCCGCGCCGTTCGCGCTCGATGATGTTCTTGTAGATGCGGCCGGTGGTGATGTTGTCCTGCTGGTTGGCCGAGCGGCCGGTGAAGCGCTCGTAATGGCCAAGATCGAGATCGGTCTCGGCGCCGTCATCGGTGACGAAAACCTCGCCATGCTGGTAAGGCGACATCGTTCCGGGATCGACATTGAGATAGGGATCGAGCTTTTTGATGCGTGCGCGATAGCCTCGCGCCTGCAAGAGAGCCCCAAGGGCCGCTGCAGCGATGCCTTTTCCTAGTGAGGAAACCACGCCGCCTGTGATGAATACATATCGCGCCATGGGAGTTATCGCTTAACGCGGCCGAATTGATTCCGCCAGAGAAAAAACCGCCGCTGAGGCTTTTTCAAGAGAAGGCGCGATAGTCCCGAGGTTCGAGACTGGTGTTTTGGTCAAAACAAAAGGGCCGGCAAAAGCCGGCCCTTTCGGCAGGTTTGTGAAAGCGTCAGATGATGACGACCTTGGTGCCGACCCTGACGCGGCTGTAGAGGTCCATGACGTGCTCGTTGATCATGCGGAAGCAGCCATTGGAGGCGCTGGTTCCGATCGACTGCGGCGCGATGGTGCCGTGGATGCGCAGATGCGTGTCCTTCTTGCCGTCGTAGAGATAAATGGCGCGGGCGCCGAGCGGGTTCTGGCCGCCGCCGGGCATGCCGTCCTTGTACTGGCCATAATGCTTGGGTTCGCGCTTCTGCATGTCGAGCGTCGGGATCCAGCGCGGCCATTCCTGCTTGTCGCCAACGGCAACCTTGCCCTTGAACTGCAGGCCTTCGCGGCCGACCGCGATCGCATAGCGGCGGGCGGTGAAAGCCGATTCGACGAGGTAGAGGCGGCGCGCGCTGGTATCGATGACGATCGTACCCGGCTCATAGCCGCTGAATTCGACGTCCTGCGGCACGAATTCCGGCTTCACCTTGAACTGCTTCTTGGCTTGCCGCTTGGCGAGAGCCTGGTCGAGCGCGCGCGTTTCGGGGAGATAGGCAATCGACGAGGCAGAGGACGTGCCGCCGAACAGGCCGGCGAACAGTCCGCCGCTCGTCGGCTTCTGGCCCGGGGCCTCGCTGCGCAATTCGCCATTGTTGCCGGTCAGCGCGATATTCATCGCTTCGGCCGGAAGCGGTTCAGCCGATTCGATCGGCTCGATCGGCGCGATCGGGTCAACCGGAGCGATGATCTTGGTGGTCTTCTTGCCTGGCTTGGCGTCGGCAACCACGACCGGCTTGCCCTTGCTTGCCAGGAACGCTTGGCGCTGGGCATCGGCCCTGGCTTTCGCCGCATCGCGCATCGCCAGCTTGCGGGCCTCGAGCGCCTTGACGCGGGCGAGATCCCTGTCGGCGGCGATCTTGTCTTCGAGCTTGCTGATCTGAGCCAGATCATCCGGGCTCGGGTTTTTCTTCTTCTTGAGAAGCTTCAGCTGCGTCGCATCGCTCTTGGCGGCGACGTTGATGACAGCGGTTTTGCCAACCGCCTGCGGTGAGGTCATTGCCGGAGTGCCGGCGAAGGCCGCGGAGCTCATGCCGAATACGGCACAAAACCCCATGAAAATGAAGCTGCGAAGCTGCATGGCGAAGATCCGATCGTTCAATGCTTGTTGCCCACGGCGTCGCCCGGCGCCCCCCAAGGGCGCAGAAAGTGCCGCCGGCAATCTATAATCGAAGTGGCGTACGGGCCTCAAGCACGGGGTGCGGTCGAATCTTCGTGATCGTGTGCCATTTGCCGCGACTGTGTTGAAACAACAACAGATCGCGGCATCTGACGCTACCGACTACTGGTTCGGAACCTGCGGTGTCACCGGCAAGGTAACGCCATTGGTAGCCGGCGGCGTAGCCGAATCGGTTGCAGGTGGCGTCGCCGGAGATGGAGCCGTCGCCGGGGCCGTGGTGGCGGGCGGCGTGGTGGCGGCGCCGTTGGCCGCGGGCGCGGCCGGTGCGGTGTTGCCCGAAGGCGGCGTCGGCGCCGTCGTGCCGGGCAACTGATTGAGCACGCCGTTGCCGCTGTCGGCCGGCACGCGATCGAGAATGTCGATCGGTTTTTCGCCATAGCGGGCAACGATAGAGAGTGTCAGCGACGTCACGAAGAAGGCCGCGGCCAGGATCGCCGTCGCCCGCGTCAGCGCATTGGCGGCGCCACGCGCGGTCATGAAACCGGAACCGCCGCCAATGCCGAGACCACCGCCTTCGGAGCGTTGCAGCAGCACCACGCCGACAAGGGCGAGCACGACCATGAGGTGGATGACGATCAGTACGGTTTCCATATTTTATCCTGGCAAGCCCTGCCGCTCCCTGGCGATCAGGGCCGGTGATTTGGAGGCGGCTCCATACAATGCTTTAACGGCATTTCCAAGCCCGTGGCCGGAATATGGGAAGCAATGCGCCCTTTGCAACGATTTCCGCCGAACTGCCGCGTTCATAAGTCGATGACGGAACTGTCGGCAACGAAATTCCGGGGCCTACGCGATATTCTGGTATGCCTCGGCGATGGCGAGAAAGTCGGATGCCTTCAAGCTGGCGCCGCCAACCAGCGCGCCGTCGACGTTTTTGACGCCCAGCAGTTCGACTGCGTTGGACGCCTTGACCGAGCCGCCATAGAGAATGCGCATCTTGCCGGCCACGACTGCGCCGAGCGCTTCCGCCAGTTTTTGGCGGATATGTGCGTGCGCCTCCGCCACGTCTTCGGCGGTCGGCGTCAGGCCGGTGCCGATAGCCCATACCGGCTCGTAGGCGATAACGGTGTTGGCGGGCGTTGCGCTCGGTGGCACCGAGCCGGCGACCTGGCGCGATAACACGTCGAGTGCTGTGCCCGCTTCGCGCTCGGCCTTGGTCTCGCCGATGCAGATGATGGCGACGAGCCCTGCCCGCCACGCCGCCGAGGCCTTGGCGAGGACGATGGCATCGTCCTCGCTGCGCTGTTCGCGGCACTCGGAATGGCCGACAATGACGTGGCTGGCGCCCGCATCCTTCAGCATCTCGGCTGAGACACAGCCGGTGAAGGCGCCGCTTTCCTTGATGTGGCAGTCCTCGCCACCGGCCCGCACCGGCGTGCGCGACAGGATTTCGACGGCGCGCGACAGCAAGGTCGCCGGCACGCAGACCAATGCTTCGGTCTCTGCGTCGAGCCCGCTCATGAAGCCGTTGCCGATCATCCTGAGCTCGTTCAGCGAAGCGCTGGTGCCGTTCATTTTCCAGTTGCCGGCAACGAGCGGTCGAATTCCTGGCGTCATGGGGATCTGGTTCTCCGGGCGACATTGGGGTCTCGCCCTCCCTATCAAAATCAGGCCACAAAGCAATCGACAGTGAGCCGGAAGGGCGCTATTGCGCTTGTTTCAGACTCGGGCGCACGCAAAACTGCGCAAAAATCGGAAGTAACAATGCTTGGTATATTGAGAAGCGCGGCAGGGACCTGGGTCGCGAAAGCCCTGCTGTCGCTGCTGGTGTTGAGTTTCCTTGCCTGGGGCGTCACCACGCGGATGACGGGCGGCTTCCTGGCTGGCCATCATGCGGTGATCACCGCCGGCAGCACCACCGTGTCGATCACCGAATACCGCCTCGCCTACGATCGCCAGATCGCCATGCTGCAACAGCAGATCGGCCAGCGCATCAGCCGCGACCAGGCCAAGGCCTATGGCATCGACAACCAGGTGCTGGCTCAGTTGGTGTCCGGCGCCGTCCTCGACGAACAGGCGCGCAAGCTCGGGCTTGGCTTCTCCAAGGACAGGCTGGCCGAACTGACGCGGCAGGAACCCGCCTTCCAGGGCCCGAATGGCCAGTTCGACCGCCGGCTGTTCGAATCCCGCCTGCGCGAACTGGGAATGCGGCCGGAGGATTATCTGAAGAACCGGGCTCAGGTGGCGGTGCGCCAGCAGATCGTCGAAGCGGTTTCGGACGGGCTCAAGGCTCCGGATACCTTCTTCAAGGCAGTTGCGCTCTATCGCGGCGAAGACCGCACCATCGACTATCTGATCTTGCCAAAGGCGTTGGTGGAGCCGATCGAGGCGCCATCCGACAGCGTGCTTCAGGCTTATTTCGAGGCCAACAAGAAAACCTACGCGGCGCCAGAATACCGCAAATTCTCCTATGTCCGGCTCGAGCCCGAAGACATCATGGATGTCAGCGCCGTAACGGACCAGCAGGTCAGCGACGACTACAACAAGAACAAGGGCCGCTACACCACGCCGGAAATGCGCACCATCGAACAGCTGGTGTTTCCTTCCGCGGACGCCGCCAAGGCGGCATCCGATTCGCTGAAGACGGGCGCCACTTTCGACAAGATCGTCACCGCGCAGGGCAAGACCCCGGCCGACACGCTGCTCGGCACGCTCTCCAAGGATAAGATCACCGACAAGGCGGTCGCCGATGCCGCATTCGCGCTTGCCGTCAACGAAGTCAGCCCGGTCGTCCAGGGCGCGTTCGGTCCGGTGCTTTTGCGCGTTACCGAGATCAAACCGGAAACGGTGAAGCCGCTGGCCGAAGTGTCAGACCAGATCCGCAAGGATCTGGCGCTTGGCGAAGCAAGCCGCATCCTGCTCGACGTGCACGACAATTACGAAGACACCCGCGCCGCCGGCAGCACGCTGGCCGAAGCCGCCGCCAAACTCAAGCTCAAGGACGTTACCGTCGAGGCCATAGACCGCACCGGCCTCAAGCCGGACGGCACCATCATCAAGGACCTGCCGGCATCGCCGGACCTCATCAAGGCGGTGTTCGAGGCCGAGCCCAACACCGAGAATCAAGCCCTGACCACCCCTAACAACGGCTTCGTGTTCTATGAACTGACATCGATCACGCCGGCTCGCGACCGCACGCTGGACGAAGTCCGCCAGCGCGTGGTGGCGGACTGGACGACAGAGGAAACGACCAAGCGGCTGACCGCGAAAGCAGACGAACTCGACAAGCGCCTCAAGGCTGGCACCACACTCGACGTCATCGCCGGCGAACTGAAGCTTGAAAAGCAGACCAAGCGCGGCGTGAAGCGCGAGGCCGACGATGTCGATTTCGGCAAGGAGGGTGCTGCTGCGATGTTCGGCGTCGGCGAAGGCGGCACCGGGCTGATCCCCTCGCCCACCGGCGACGGCCAGATCCTGTTCAAGGTCGCCGAAGTGTTCGAGCCGGCCGGAGCCGACGCCAGCTCGGTACCCGACGATGCGCAAAAATCCTTCACGCAAGGCATGTCCGACGATCTGCTCGACCAGTTGGTGGCGCAGTTGCAGACGCAGTACGCCGTCAGCGTCGACCAGGCCGCCGTTGCCCAAGCCCTCGCCCAATGAATGGCCCTAGCCCAATGAACGTCTTGGCCGAATGAGCGCCCTGAAGACCCATATCGCCAAGGTCGCCACGGGAACCGGGCTTACCTTCGAGGAAGCGCGCGAAGCTTTCGACATCATCATGTCTGGCGACGCGACGCCGGGCCAGATCGGCGGCTTCCTGATGGCCTTGCGTGTGCGCGGCGAGACGGTGAGCGAGATTTCCGGGGCCGTCGCCACCATGCGTGCCAAGATGCTGCGCGTCGAAGCTCCTGAGGGCGCAATCGACATCGTCGGCACCGGCGGCGACAATTCGCATTCAGTCAACATCTCGACCGCTTCGGCCTTCGTCATTGCTGGCTGCGGCGTGCCGGTCGCCAAGCACGGCAATCGGGGCCTGTCGTCGCTGACGGGCGCTGCCGATGTGCTGGTCGCGCTCGGCGTCAAGATCGATATCCCACCAGAGGTAATCGGCCGCTGCATCCAGGATGCCGGCGTCGGCTTCATGTTCGCACCTGCGCACCACCCGGCGATGAAGCATGTCGGCCCGACCCGCGTCGAGCTCGGCACGCGCACCATCTTCAACCTGCTCGGACCGCTGTCCAATCCGGCCGGCGTCAGCAGGCAGATGGTCGGCGTGTTCCTGCCGGAATGGATCGTGCCGGTGGCCGAGACATTGAAGGCGCTGGGCACCGAGCATGCCTGGGTCGTCCATGGCGACGGCTATGACGAGATCACTACCACCGGCGAGACTGTGGTTGCGGAACTGGCCGGTGGCGAGATCCGTCATTTCACGCTCACCCCGGAAGCGGTCGGCCTGCAGCGCCACAGCAAGGACGAGCTGCGCGGCGGCGATGCCGCCTACAATGCCAAGGCGTTGCGCGACATGCTGGGCGGTGCTGCCGGCGCCTATCGCGATACGGTGCTGATGAATGCCGGCGCCGGCATGGTGGTAGCCGGCAAGGCGACGACGCTTGCCGACGGCATGGCCGCGGCCACACAGGCCATCGACAGCGGCCGGGCGCTGGGCGTGCTCGACAGGCTGGTCGAGATTTCGAACGGATGAGCCGTGGCTGACATTCTGCGCAAGATCGAGGCCTACAAACGCGACGAGATCGCGGCGGCGAAGGCGCGGATACCGTTGGCCGAGATCAAGGCGCGAGCCAAGGATGCCGACGCACCGCGTGGCTTTCTGAGGGCGCTTGAGGCGAAGCGCAGATCGGGCAGCTTCGGCCTGATCGCCGAGATCAAAAAGGCAAGCCCTTCCAAAGGCTTGATCCGTGCCGATTTCGACCCGCCCGCACTGGCGCAGGCCTATGAGAAAGGCGGTGCCGCCTGTCTTTCGGTGCTGACCGATGCGCCATCCTTCCAGGGCGCGCCGGAATTTCTCACCAATGCACGCAAGGCAGTGTCCCTGCCCGCGCTGCGCAAGGATTTCCTGTTCGACCCTTACCAGGTCTACGAGGCTCGCGCATGGGGCGCCGATGCCATCCTGATCATCATGGCCAGCGTCGATGATGCCTTGGCGAGCGAATTGGAAGCGACCGCGTTCGAACTCGGCATGGACGCGCTGATCGAGGTGCATGACGAGGCCGAGACGCAGCGCGCGGTAAAACTCTCGTCGCAGCTGATCGGCATCAACAACCGCAATCTGAGAACATTCGAGACCAGCCTCGAGACCTCGGAACGGCTGGCGTCGATGGTGCCGGGCGGCCGATTGCTGGTCAGCGAGAGCGGCATTTTCACCCACGACGATTGCTTCAGGATGCAAAAGACCGGCATCAGCACCTTCCTCGTCGGCGAGAGCCTGATGCGGCAAGAGGATGTCGCTGCGGCAACGCGGCTGCTTTTGACAGGCAAGGCGAAGGCAGAGGCCATCTGAGGATGGCAGCCGCCCTCACCCATCTCGGCGCCAAGGGCGAGGCCAACATGGTCGATGTCGGCGACAAGGCGGAGACGACGCGCACGGCGGTCGCCGAGGGCTTTGTCTCGATGCGGGCCGAAACCCTGAAGATGATCCTCGACGGCGACGCCAAGAAGGGCGATGTGCTGGGTACCGCGCGCATTGCCGGCATCATGGCGGCCAAGAAGACGCATGAGCTGATTCCGCTCTGCCATCCGCTGCTTTTGACCAAGGTGTCGGTCGACATCGAACCGGACACCACGCTGCCCGGCCTCAGGGTCACCGCGCTTGCCCGCGTCACCGGCAAGACCGGGGTCGAGATGGAGGCGCTGACCGCGGCATCTGTCGCGTGCCTGACCATTTACGACATGGCCAAGGCGGTCGACCGCGCCATGGTGATTTCCGGTATAAAGCTGGTGGAAAAGACCGGCGGCAAGTCCGGCGACTACAAGGCGGGTTCGTAAATGGTGCTGGTTCCGGTCGCCGAGGCGCTTCAACGCCTCCTCGACGGCGCTGTGGCGTTGCCCGGTGAAAGCGTCGCGCTGGCGGATGCGGCCGGCCGGGTGCTGGTGGAGCCGGTCGTGGCGCTGCGTACCCAGCCGCCTTTCAATGCATCTGCCATGGACGGCTATGCCGCACGGGCGCAGGATGTGGCGTCCGCTCCGGCGCGGCTTTCGGTGATCGGCATGGCGCCCGCAGGGCGCCGCTTTGACGGCACAGTTGGTAAATCCGAGGCCGTGCGCGTCTTCACCGGCGCGCCGCTGCCTGAAGGCGCAGACACCATCGTCATCCAGGAAAATGTCCGCGATCTCGGCGGTAGCCGGATCGAGGTCACCGAACCGACGGCGAAGAACCGCAATATCCGCCGCCTTGGACTGGATTTTGCGCAAGGCGACGTGCTGCTGGAAAAAGGCCGCGTGCTCGATCCGGCTGCATTGTCGCTGGCGGCGTCGGCCAATCATTCCCGGCTGAACGTGGTGCAACGGCCGCTGGTCGCCATAATCGCCACCGGCGACGAATTGCTGCCACCGGGCAGCGAACCTGGCCCCGACCAGATCATCTCGTCCAACGCCTATGGCGTCGCTGCTGTGGCGCAGTCGGTCGGCGCTCGCGCGCTCGATCTCGGTATAGCGGCCGATCGCAAGGAAGCGATCGCGGCGCTGGTGAAAAAGGCGGTCGATGCGAAAGCCGACGTCATCGTCACGCTCGGCGGCGCCTCGGTCGGCGACCATGATCTCGTCCATGACGTGCTGACCGGCGAAGGCATGAACCTCGACTTCTGGAAGCTCGCCATGCGCCCGGGCAAGCCGCTGATGTTCGGGCGGCTGGGCGATATCAGGTGCATCGGCCTGCCCGGCAATCCGGTGGCGAGCCTGGTCTGCTCGCAATTGTTCCTGAAGCCGCTGTTGGCGCAGCTCGGCGGCCGTCCCCACCGGCAGGACATCCGCCAGGCTCAGCTTGGCGCCGCGATGCCGGCCAATGATCTAAGGCAAGACTATGTGCGCGCCGTGGTCCGGGAAGAAGCCGGCGCATTGGTGGCGACGCCGTTCGGCATCCAGGATTCCTCGATGCTGAGAATGCTGGCCGACGCCAACGGCCTGATCGTGCGCGAGCCCTTCGCTCCGGCGGCAGAAGCAGGCGCCGCTTGCAGCGTTCTGATGTTGCGCTGAAGGTCGCGGATCCAAGCCGTTAATTCCAAGAGATAAGACTGGTTGTTACTCCGCCAGCAATGTCCGCGTCAGCGGATGTGTCGGATCGGCAAGCCCGTCGACGATGCTGAAATGATGCCGGTCCGGCTCGACCACTGTGCTGGTCGTGGCGCCGAGGCCGATCCAGATGTTGGCAAGCAGCGCATTCTGGCGCAGGAACTCCGCCCGCTCGCCGCCGCCGGCCCAGCAGGTGATGCGCGCGCCCTGCATGGGGCGCAGCAGAACCGGGCTTTCGGCCAGTGCTTCCGCTTCATCGATGGCCAGTGTCCCATTCATCCCGGTGCGCATGATTGGCCGCAGGTCATGGACGCCGGAGATCGAGACGACATTGCGCACGCGGCCCGCCACATCGGCGGCCAGGGGTGTCGTTGTCGTCACCATCCTGGAGGCGAGATGGCCGCCGGCGGAATGCCCGGTCAGCATCACCGGCCCGCCGACCATCGTCGCCGCCTTGCCGATCGCCGCCGCGATTTCCCTGACGATGCCGGAAATGCGTATGTCGGGACAAAGCGTGTAAGTCGGCATTGCCACGGCAAAGCCATTGGCAACCGCGCCGTTGGCCAGATGCGACCATGGCTTGTTGTCGAACGCCTTCCAGTAACCGCCATGGATGAAGACGACGAGCCCTTTGGGCATGACATCGGGAAAGAACAGATCGAGCCTGTTGCGCGGGCTGTCGCCATAGGCGATGTCGAGCTTGGCCCGACCGGACGCCGACATTGTGTCGCGAAAAGCCTGTGCCGGTGTGTCCCACGCGGCCGGCCAGCGATTGCTGCCGGCAATGTTGTCGCCGTTGGCGTAGGCATTGTCCCAATCGGCAACACGATGTTGGAGCATCTGCATCCCTCCCGGATGGCTTCAGTTCAGTCGACAGGAATGGCCGCCGAACAGGGCGGCGTCAATCCTGCGACCTAAAAACATTTTAGGCTTGAAACAAATTTCGACTGGTGCGATCCTGCGCCTTGTTCAGCCATGGGCGCGAGGCAGACAGGGGCAGCCGAAAATGCTTGGGCCATCAGCGCATATCGACACATTCACGCGCGACAACCTGCCGCCGCCGGAGCAATGGCCGGAGTTTTTGCTCGACGGCTTCGACTATCCCGACCACATAAATGCCGGCGTCGAATTGACCGACAGGCTGGTCGAAAAAGGGTTCGGCGACCACACCGCGCTGATCGGCAATGGCCGCCGCCGCACCTACAAGGAACTGTCCGACTGGACCAACAGGCTCGCCCATGCCCTGGTCGAGAATTATGGCGTCAAGCCGGGCAACCGGGTGCTGATCCGCTCGGCCAACAACCCGGCCATGGTCGCCTGTTGGCTGGCCGCCACCAAGGTTGGCGCGGTGGTCGTCAACACCATGCCGATGCTGCGCGCCGGCGAACTCGCCAAGATCGTCGACAAGGCGGAAATCACGGTTGCGCTTTGCGATACAAGGCTGATGGACGAGATGACCGCCTGCGCCAAGGGCAGTGCGTATCTCAAGCAGGTCATTGGCTTCGACGGCACGGCCAACCATGACGCGGAACTCGACCGCGCCGCCCTCGACAAGCCGGTCACCTTCACTGCCGTCAACACCGGCCGCGACGATGTCGCCCTGCTCGGCTTCACCTCCGGCACCACCGGCGTGCCGAAGGCGACGATGCATTTCCACCGCGACCTGCTGATCGTCGCCGACGCCTATGCCCGCGAAATCCTGGAGGTGACGCCCGACGACATCTTCGTCGGCTCCCCGCCCCTTGCCTTTACCTTCGGTCTTGGCGGGCTCGCCATCTTCCCGCTGCGTTTCGGCGCCGCGGCGACGTTGCTGGAACAGGCGACGCCACCCAACATGATCCACATCATCGAGACCTACAAAGCGACCATTTCCTTCACCGCTCCAACCGCCTATCGGGCCATGCTCAAGGCCATGGATCAAGGCGCTGACCTGTCCTCGCTGCGCGTCGCGGTTTCGGCGGGCGAGACGCTGCCGGCGCCTGTCTTCGAGGAATGGACTGAGAAGACCGGCAAGCCGATCCTCGATGGGATCGGCGCCACCGAGATGCTGCATATCTTCATCTCCAACCGCTTCGACGACATGAAGCCGGCCTCCACCGGCAAACCAGTCGGCGGCTATCTGGCACGCATCGTCGATGACGAGATGCGGGAGTTGCCGCGCGGCTCTGCTGGCCGGCTGGCGGTGCGCGGCCCGACCGGCTGCCGCTACATGGCCGATGCCAGGCAAAAGGACTATGTCCGCGACGGCTGGAATCTCACCGGCGATACGTTCACGCAGGACGAGGATGGCTTCTTCCACTTCGCCGCGCGTTCCGACGACATGATCGTCAGCGCCGGCTACAACATCGCCGGCCCCGAGGTCGAAGCGGCGCTGCTCTCGCATCCCGACGTCGCCGAATGCGCGGTGACCGGCGCCGAGGACGATGAACGCGGCCAGATCGTCGAGGCGCATATCGTGCTTGTGCAAGGTGTTTCGCCGGACGCATTGACCGTCAAACGCCTGCAGGACCACGTCAAGGCAACGATCGCGCCCTACAAATATCCGCGTTCGGTGAAGTTCATCGACGCCTTGCCCAAAACCCAGACCGGCAAGATCCAGCGCTTCCGGTTGCGCGCGGAGAAGAGCAATTGATTAAGCCGCACGATCCGGCGTCCGATGGCGCGCAGATGTCGTTCAAGGAGCGGATGTCCTACAGCGACTATCTGCAGCTGGACAAGGTGCTCGATGCGCAGGCGCCGCTGTCTTCGGCCCATGACGAGATGCTGTTCATCATCCAGCATCAGACATCGGAATTGTGGATGAAGCTCGCTTTGCACGAGATCGGCGCCGCGATCCGCTCGATCCGCGCCGACCGCCTCGAACCGAGCTTCAAGATGCTGTCGCGCGTCGCGCGCATCTTCGAGCAGCTCAACAATGCCTGGGACGTGCTGCGCACGATGACGCCAAGCGAATACACCGAGTTTCGCGACGCGCTCGGCCAATCCTCGGGCTTCCAGTCGTGGCAGTACCGCGCCATCGAGTTCATGGCCGGCAACCGCAACCTAGCCATGCTCGGGCCGCACAAGCACCGGCGCGATCTTACGGACAGGCTGGAAGCGATCCTGGCCACGCCGTCGCTGTACGACGAGGCGCTTCTGCTTTTGGCGCGCAATGGCTTCGACATCGGCGCCGATGCCGGGCGCACGGACTGGCGCGAGACGCGCGGTGAGAACGAAGACGTGCTGGCTGCCTGGCAAACCGTCTACCGCGACCCGCAGCGCTACTGGATGCTCTACGAACTGGCCGAGAAGCTGGTCGACTTCGAGGATTACTTCCGCCGCTGGCGCTTCAACCACGTCACAACGGTCGAGCGCATCATCGGCTTGAAGCGCGGCACCGGCGGCACCTCAGGCGCCTCCTATCTGAAGAAGATGCTGGAGGTCGTGCTGTTTCCGGAGCTCTGGACGGTCCGCACCCGGCTCTAGAGCATTTCACCGTTTAACGGAAACGGCGAAATGCTCTAGCTCTTTGATTGACGCAATTTCGGACGGAAAACCGCTTCACACTTTTCCTGAAATTGCTCTGGTTTCTCACGTAACCGCGGTCTTCACCGCGAAGCGGGCGTCCTGCCAGGCGCCGGTGCGCAGAATATCCTCCAGGACTTCGACCGCCTGCCAGACATCGCCATATCCGACATAGAGCGGCGTGAAGCCGAAACGGATGGTCGACGGCGCCCGGAAATCGCCGATCACGCCGCGCTCGATCAGCGCGCGCATCACCTGATAGCCATGCGGATGGAGGAACGACACCTGGCTGCCGCGCTGGCTGCCGTCGCGAGGACTTTCCAGTTCAAGCCGGTAGGCGCCGCATCTGGCTTCGACGAGCTGGATAAACAGGTCGGTCAGCGCGATGCTTTTTCTGCGCACCGCCGCCATATCGACGTCGTTCCAGATATCGAGCGCGCCCTTGAGCGCCCGCATCGACAGCACCGGCTGCGTTCCGCACAGGAAGCGGCGAATGCCGCTGCCGACGGCAAAGCCCTGCTCGAAGGCAAAGGGCCGCGCATGGCCCCACCAGCCGCTGAGCGGCTGGTGGGCATCGTCATGGTGGCGCTCGGCCGCGTAGATGAAGGCTGGCGAGCCCGGGCCGCCATTGAGGTATTTGTAGGTGCAGCCGACGGCGAAATCGGCATTGGCACGGTCAAGTTCGACCGGCAAGGCGCCGGCCGTGTGGCAGAGATCCCAGATGATCAGCGCGCCGGCGTCATGTGCCTTGCGCGTCAGCGCCGCCATGTCGCGCAACTGGCCGGATTTGTAGTTGACGTGGTTGACCAGGATGACGGCAACGCTGTCGTCGATCAGCTCCTCGATTGCGGCCGCGTCGACGCCCTCCAGCCGCAGCCGCGTTCCCGGCCGGGTCGAGGCGACGCCTTCGGCCATGTAGAGGTCGGTCGGGAAACTGTCGCCCTCGGCAACGATGACCGACCGATCCGGCCGCATGCCGAGCGCTGCGTGCAGCAGCTTGTAGATGTTGATCGAGGTTGTGTCGCAGACCACCGTCTGCCCATCAGCCGCGCCGATCAGTCGCCCGAGCTGATCTCCGAGTTCCACCGGCATGTTGAACCAGCCGGCGGTGTTCCAGGCGCGAATGAGGTCGTGCGCCCATTCCTGCGTGGCGGCCTGCTGCAGTTCGCTGAAGACGACCGCTGACGCGGCGCCCAGGGAATTGCCGTCGAGATAAATCACGCCTTGCGGCAAGACAAAGCGTTCACGCATGGAGCGCAGCGGATCGGCGGCATCCATTGCTTCGATTGTAGCGAGATCGGGTGTCGTGCTCATGATCCGGCGCCCCTCCATGGACAAACGCGCGCGGCGGAGCCTGCCGCCCAAACATGCCGGTGATCTTGAGTGGTCGCCCTTGAACTGTCAAACATTATATATAATTCACCCATTGAAAGGCTTTGATATATAATGATCCGCCCGAGCGTTTATGTCTGATGGATCACGATGCTGGATGACGAGCAGACCTCGAAGACGGAAGTGGCCTATCGCCTGCTCAGGCGCGATATTCTTGCGACCCGGCTGGCGCCTGCCGCGCCGTTGAAGCTGAGCACGCTGCGCAACACCTACGGCATCGGCTGGACGCCGTTGCGCGAGGCGCTGTCGCGGCTGGAGGCGGAACGGCTTGTGACCGCCATCAGCAACCGCGGGTTTGCGGTCGCTCCCGTCTCTCGGGCGGAGCTCGAGGATTTGGCACGTGCGCGGCTGGTGGTCGAACTGCCCCTGCTGGTGGAATCGATCGAGAAGGGCGACCGTGAGTGGGAAGACGCGGTCGTTGCCGCCCACTATCGTCTCTCACGGTGCGGGTCTGTTCTCGACGATCCATCGGATGATGCGGTCGACGCGTGGTACGAAAAACACGATGCCTTCCATGCGGCGCTGCTCAGTGCCGCGACATCCAGCTGGCTGCTGCGCTTCAATGCAACGATTTCCGACCAATTGCATCGCCATCACCGCTTTCTGGGTCTGGCCCCGACGCTGCGCGCCGCCGCCGGCCGCACGGACGGACACCGGAAGGCCGTGGCGGCCCTGCGCGACGCCGTGGCGATCGAACACCATACCGCCCTGATGGAAGCGGCCCTCGATCGCGACGTCGAACGTGCGAAAACTCTGATGACCGCTCACATCGGCTACACGCTGCGGGTCTATGCCCAGAGAGAACCCCGCGCGGATGCTGCGCAGCCCCGTCCGAAAAGGAAGCGGCGATCGTAGCCGACGACGCAGGGCACTTTGTCTTCGTTTCACCCCGTTGCTGGCAACGGGGCGCAGGCGGCGCTCGCAGCGCCGAACGTTACGCTGAACAAAACGTCAACACATTCATTAAACTTTAAAAGGTTGCGGAACACAACTGGAACAGATAGTGTTTGTTCTGGGTTTGTTTTTTCTGATTCTGGTTTCAGAACCCTTGGGGGCCGCGATGCTGACGCGCAAACAACATGAGCTTCTGATGTTCATCCATGAACGCCTGAAGGAGAGCGGAATCCCGCCGTCCTTCGACGAGATGAAGGAAGCGCTCGACCTCGCCTCCAAGTCCGGCATCCACCGCCTGATCACGGCGCTTGAGGAGCGCGGTTTCATTCGCCGGCTGCCGAACCGGGCGCGCGCGCTGGAAGTGCTGCGGCTGCCCGACTCGATCGCACCAGGCCTCAATGCGGCGAGGAAGTTTTCGCCGAGCGTGATTCAGGGCAGTCTTGGTCAAACCGGCCAAGGGCAAGGCGGCCAAGGACAAGGCGCGATGGGCCAAGGCGGTCTCGGCCGCCAGATCAAGCCGGGCTCGCCGTCGCGTTCGATGTCGGCCGGCAATGACGATGCCGTTTCCGCGATTTCAATCCCGGTTATGGGACGCATCGCCGCCGGCGTGCCGATCGACGCCATCCAGCATCAGACCCATTCGATCTCGGTGCCGCCCGATATGATCATGGGCGGCGAACACTACGCGCTCGAGGTCAAGGGTGATTCGATGATCGAGGCCGGCATTTTCGATGGCGACACGGTCATCATCCGCAATGCCGACACAGCCAGCCCCGGCGAGATCGTGGTGGCGTTGGTCGACGATGAGGAAGCGACCCTGAAACGCTTCCGCCGCAAGGGCGCCTCGATCGCCCTGGAAGCCGCCAACCCGGCCTACGAGACCCGCATTTTTGGACCGGACAGGGTGAAGGTGCAGGGCAAGCTTGTCGGATTGATCCGGCGCTACTGAGCCGGCTTGGGTTTGTATTTTTCACGCTGGTTGTAAGGCGGCAGGCCGCGCGCTTCGCGGGAGAAGCGGCGTTGCTCGTGCCAGGGGCGATACGGCTTGTCGACGGCGAAGCGGATGGTTGGCGCTGCAGCTGCCGATTGCGGATCGAAGAAGACGGCGGCGCTGCCGTCGCGGGCCAGCTGTTTCTTCGTCACGACCAGCACCAGCGGGTCGCGGCACGGATTGTAGGCGGTGGCGTCATCGATGACGATCAGGCTCGCGAAGGCACAGGCCGGCCGCGCCGTCTTGCGGTCTTTCGCAAGCGCTACAATGGCTCCGGAAGGGTGCCGGGCGATACAGAGATCGCCCATGCAATAGAAGGGCGACCCGGGCGGCAGATCGAGCGGATCGAGATCGAACCGCGTATCTGTTGCCTCGAAAATCTCGGGCGGGATAATGGTTTCGGCCCGCAGCGCCCGTTTCCAATTGTCCGTGGTGAATTCGTTGGAGCGTTCGCGGTTGAGGGCGAGTTCGCCGCCACCTATCGGCATGGCCACCAGATGCGCGTCCTCGGATATGAGCACGTCGGGCGTAAGCACCTGCGGCACCGTCAACAGGCCGGCCAGCGCGAAAGGCACGGCCGCCAGCCTGAGCCAGGTGGTGGCCATGGTGGCGATGACGAGGGCGACCGCCACCAACAGCACCGAGCGGATGGAGATCAGCCCGACGGCGTCGACCGGCGAGCGCTCGGAAATCCAGGCCGATATAGCGATCATCGCCATCAGACCCTTGCCCATCACATAGAGGAGCGGCCCGTCGGCGCCGAACGGCATCGCCAGTGCGCTGAGCACGGCAAAGGGCATGACGATCAACGAAACAATCGGCATCACGGCCAGATTGGCGATCAGGCTGAGCGGCGACACACGCTGAAAATGCCAGATGGCGAACAGCAAGGTTGCACTGCCGGCGATGATCGAGGTCATGGCGAGGCCGCCCATGGCCAGCGCGAATTTTCGCGACAGGAAGCCGACGAAGGAGCGCTTTGCCAGCGGCGTTCTCACCTTGTCGGCGCGGTAATCGGCCCAGCCGGCATAGGCGCCGACAAGGGCGGCAGTGGCGGCAAACGACATCTGGAAGCTGGGACCGACCACCTCGTGCGGCGACACCAGGATGACGGCAATGGCGGAGATCGCCAGATTGCGCATGGTGAGTGCGGCGCGATCAAACAGCACGGCGACAAGCATGACCGCCAGCATGATGAAGCTGCGCTCGGCGGCAACCACGACGCCTGAAATAACGAGATAGGCGGCGATCGAGACAAGCGCTGCCGCGGCCGCATATTTCTTCACCGGCCGGCGCGAAGAGAAATCGGGAAACAGCGCAAAGGCGCCACGCAGCAACGCCATGATGGTGCCGGCAACCAGCGCCATGTGCAGGCCGGAGATGGAGATGATGTGGTAGATGCCGGTGCGCCGCATCGCTTCGTTGACCTCGTCCGGGATGCCGGCGCGCACCCCGACAATCAACGCCGCGGCAATCTCGCCTTCGGCGCCGCCGATCTTGCCCCTGATATGGTCGGCAATGTTTTCGCGCGCGCTCTCGATTGCCGAGGAGAGCCGCGCGGTCAGCGGCGGCGGTCCCTGCGTAGCAATGGTTTTCGGATTGCCGAGAAAGAAGCCGCTGCCGCCGATACCGGTGAAATAGCTGTCGAAGGAGAAATCGTAGCTCTCCGGCCGCACCGGACCGGTCGGCGGCAACAGCCTGGCATAGCCGGTGATCAGGGAGCCGGCGGTCATATCGGCGGGAACGGTCCGCGCCGAGAGCCTGACCCGCTCCGGGGCGTAGCGCAGCTTGGGGTAAGCGGTCGAAACCACGTCGAGCGTCAGCCTGATGCGCCCGCTCTCCATCTGTTCGAGACTGACGACGCGGCCGGTCAGCCGTGTCTGGATCTCGGAGCCGAGCATCTGCGTTCCGGCGCGCCAGGTCTCGACTTTGGCGGCGACGACGCCGAGCGCGCACAGCATCGCGGCCATGCAGAACAGATGCGTCCTCGGCCGCGATCGCGTGGCGACAGCGCAACATGTCGCCAGCACCACAATGGCGATTGGCTGCGCAAAGCCCGGCTCGCCGGCCAGCGAGAAGTAGACGATGACGCCGGCTGCCAGGAAAACCGGGACCAGCAGGAAGGCGACGCCCCGGTCGAGCTCCGTGTTGGCGGCCACGGCAAGGCTGCGGCGGAGCGCGGGCCATGACGGGCGGCGAAGCCGTCTGCGCAGTCGGGCGATAGATCCGGGCGCTGTGACTTGCGCCGGCAAGGCGTGACCGGGCAGCGCGGGCGCTATGCCGGGATGCGGCTCAGGCAGCGCGAGGGGCAGCGGCTCGGCATAGGGACTATCGGCAAACAGCGAGCGTTCGCTGACGCTTGCCTCGCCGCCTTCGCCTTCCTTCGTGCCCCGGCCACGTCCAGCCATCGGGTCTGCCCCTTGCGCCCCAGACCTCCTATGCTACATGAACGCGCAAAGTGCGAAAGTCCGTGCGGTCGCGTCCACCGCGCCGGAATTGACGATCACTCGCCAAGGACGCTCAATCCTCAATCATATCCCGGCCCTCCGCCCTCAGGCGAGCAAGCCCATCGTGCATTGCCTTCAATTGTTCCGGTGTATGACCCTGCCATTCAGCGAGCTCCCCCAGGATGAGCAACGGATCACGGGAGCGGTAGGATTTCGTCGGATTACCGGGAAATTTTTTATCGGTCAGGTTAGGGTCATCCATAAAAAACCCCGTCGGCTTTACGATGTAAATCCTTTGACGACCGTCACCCGTTGCAAGCTCTGCTCCCCAGATGGCGGCTTCCAGTGTCTGGGTGAAATAGATCCATGACAGTGGTTTACCTCTGAAATTGGAAGGGTGGCCGACGCTCAGCAGATCCCCGGGTTTCAAATCCGCCCGGGTACCATGGTAGAACGGATCACCCTCCGTATGGTCGGCGTTTCTGGTCATCGGTAGTCCTTCTTTCAATCATTCCTCCTTCGTGGCGAGGCCGGACCGCACACAGTTGCGGTGTTCACGATAATGATTGCAGAAAGGTCAATATGCGTGACCAAGCCAACGCTGTCACGGCGGCGTTGTGTCGGGCAGTGCCGCATCCGTGAAGAAATGTCCGCTCGTCAGAGGGGGCTACCACCGTCGCAGCGATGTTCCAGGCACTGTGACGGGCGCTGCAGCCGAATGAAACCCAGACATTGACGCTGCTGCCAAATGAGGTTGCGCGGAGGTGCGAACAGATTTTTGTGCTACAAGGCTCCACCGCCAGTTGACGCAACCGATAATTGCCGACGTGCCCCCGGCCTCATCCAGCCATCGGGTCTGCCCCTTGCGCCCCAGACCTCCTATGCTACATGAACGCGCAAAGCGCGAAAGTCCGCGCGATCACGCTCCGCTTTCCAAGGCTTCCCGAGAGTTCCATGTCCGACACGGTCGTCACCCGTTTTGCCCCCTCGCCCACCGGCTATCTGCATATCGGCGGCGCGCGCACGGCGCTGTTCAACTGGCTGTACGCCAAGCACACCGGCGGCACGATGGTGCTGCGCATCGAGGACACCGACCGCGAACGCTTCAACGAGGCGGCGACACAGGCCATTCTGGATGGGCTGACCTGGCTCGGCCTTTCCTGGGACGGTGAGGCCATATCGCAGTTCGAGCGCGCGCCGCGCCACCGTGAGGTGGCCGAGGAGCTGGTGCGCCTGGGCAAGGCCTATTACAGCTACGAGACGCCTGCCGAGCTCGAGGCGATGCGCGAGGCCGCACGCGCCAAGGGCCTGCCGCCGCGCTACAACGGCCAGTGGCGAGATCGTGCCCCCTCGGAGGCGCCTCCCGGCGTCAAGGGCGCCATCCGCATCAAGGCGCCGACCGAGGGCGAAACCGTGGTGCACGACCGTGTGCAGGGCGAGGTGCGCTTCCCCAACAAGGACCTCGACGATTTCATCATCCTGCGCTCGGACGGCAATCCGACCTACATGCATGCCGTCGTCGTCGACGACCATGACATGGGCGTCACCCACATCATCCGCGGCGACGACCATCTGACCAACGCCGCGCGCCAGACGGTGATCTACAACGCCATGGGCTGGGACGTCCCGTCGATGTCGCATATCCCGCTGATCCACGGCGCCGACGGCGCCAAGCTGTCGAAGCGGCACGGCGCACTCGGTGTCGAGGCTTATCGCGCCATGGGCTATCTGCCCGAGGCACTGCTCAACTATCTGGCAAGGCTCGGCTGGAGCCATGGCGACGACGAGATCATGTCGATCAAGGACATGATTTCGTGGTTCGACATCGGCGATGTCAACAAGGGTGCGGCGCGCTTCGACTTCGCCAAGCTCGAGTCAATCAACGGCGCGCATATGCGCAAGATGGCCGATACCGAGCTGTTCGACATTTTCGTCGCCACTCTGCCATACCTCGAAGGCGGATCTGCTATCGCCGCCCGTCTCGACGACGCCAGGAAGGCGCAGCTGCTGGCCGCCTTGCCTGGCCTGAAAGAGCGCGCCAAGACGCTGGTGGAACTGGCCGATGGCGCTGCCTTCCTGTTCGTCGAGCGGCCGCTGCCGATCGACGAGAAGGCGGCAGCACTGCTCAGTGCCGACGCGCGCGCGATCCTGCGCGGCGCACATGCCGCTTTGCAGACTGTTTCGGGCGATTGGTCGGCTGCCGCGGCTGAAGCCGCGGTGCGCAAGTTCGCAGCGGCCGGCGGCCACAAGCTCGGCGCCGTGGCCCAACCGCTCCGGGCGGCCCTTACCGGCCGCAGCACCTCGCCCGGCGTGTTCGACGTGCTTGCCGTGCTTGGCCGCGAGGAAAGCCTGGCGCGGATTGCGGATCAAATCGATTAGGAGCGAGCTGGCCCAAAAAGATTGGCATTGAAAGGCGGGTTTCGCAGTGCAACATTAGGCCTTGGCCCAATCTGGCACGCACTTCCTAAATGCGGTGGCGAGTTCGCGCATTCCGGTGATTTCGACGTGTCGTTTGCAGGAATTGCCTTGCCGGCATGAGGAAGATGAAGGAGTTTGAGAATGAGCGAAGCTGCGACGAGACTGGAAACCGGCAGCAAGACGACGCACCCGTCGACTGCCACGCTCGAACTGGCCGGCAAGACGCATGAATTCAAGGTGCGGAGCGGCTCGGTCGGGCCCGACGTCATCGACATCGGTGCGCTCTACAACACCACCGGCGCCTTCACCTACGATCCCGGCTTCACTTCGACGGCGAGCTGCGAGTCGGCGATAACCTTCATCGACGGCGATGCCGGCATCCTGCTTCACCGCGGCTATCCCATCGACCAGCTGGCCGAGCATGGCGACTTCCTCGAAGTCTGCTACCTCCTGCTCTACGGCGAACTGCCGACCAAGGCACAGAAGGACGATTTCGACTACCGGGTGACGCGCCACACCATGGTGCACGAGCAGATGTCGCGCTTCTTCACCGGCTTCCGCCGCGACGCGCATCCGATGGCTGTGATGTGCGGCGTGGTCGGCGCGCTGTCGGCCTTCTATCACGACTCCACCGACATTTCGGACCCGTATCAGCGCATGGTCGCCTCGATGCGGCTGATTGCCAAGATGCCGACGATTGCAGCCATGGCCTACAAATACCATATCGGCCAGCCCTTCATTTACCCGAAGAACGAGCTGAACTTCGCCGCCAACTTCCTGCATATGTGCTTTGCGGTGCCGTGCGAGGAATACAAGATCAATCCGGTGCTGGCGCGCGCCATGGAGCGCATCTTCATCCTGCACGCCGACCACGAACAGAACGCCTCGACCTCGACGGTGCGCCTTGCCGGCTCGTCGGGCGCCAATCCGTTCGCCTGCATTGCCGCCGGCATCGCCTGCCTGTGGGGCCCGGCGCATGGCGGCGCCAACGAAGCGGCGCTCAACATGCTGGGCGAGATCGGCCATGTCGACCACATCCCGGAATTCATCGCCCGCGCCAAGGACAAGAACGATCCGTTCCGGCTAATGGGCTTCGGCCATCGCGTCTACAAGAACTACGATCCTCGCGCGAAAATCATGCAGAAGACGGCGCATGAGGTGCTGGGCGAACTCGGCATCAAGGACGATCCGCTGCTCGACATCGCCATGGAGCTGGAAAAGATCGCGCTGACCGATTCCTACTTCATCGAGAAGAAGCTCTATCCGAACGTCGATTTCTATTCCGGCATCACGCTGAAGGCGCTGGGCTTCCCCACCACCATGTTCACCGTACTGTTCGCGGTCGCGCGCACCGTCGGCTGGATCGCGCAGTGGAAGGAAATGATCGAGGACCCGCACCAGAAGATCGGCCGCCCGCGCCAGCTCTATACCGGCGCCCCGGAACGCGACTACGTGCCGATTGCGAAAAGGTGAAAGAGAGTGAATGGTGAATGGTAAGTAGTGAATAGCAGGTAGTAAGTAGCAGCTTGATTATAGGCGAGAGCGCGTTAATCCTATTCACTATTCACTATTCACTATTCACTATTCACTATTCACTACGGCCTATTCGCTCTCCCGATGTGGCGAAGAACGACATCGGCGGCGATGTCGCCGGAGGGCCTGTCGGTGGCCATGCGTCTGGCAACCTCGCCAAAGCCGTCCTTTTGCCAGGCGCGGTAGGCGGTGTCTGAAAACAGTGCCTCGAGCTGCCGCGCCAGATAGTGCGGCCGCACATACTGGTTGTAGCTTTCCGGCACGACCGGCCGGTCGGCAATAAGGTTGGGCAAAGCAGCGCTCCACACCGTGATCAGGCTCTGCGCCATCAGCATGATCGGATCGAACTTGTAGCAAGAGATCATCGGTACACCCGACAACGCCAGTTCCAGCGACACCGTTCCTGACGCGATCAGCGCCGCATCGGCCTTGCCGAAGGCCTGCCACTTGCGCTCGGGATCGAGGATGACTTCCGGCTCCTGATCCCAGCGCGCCACCGATGTTTTGACCAGTTCGGCGACATGCGGCACCGTCGGCAGCAACAGCCGCAGCCGGTGGCCACGCGCGCGCAGCGCCGACACCGTCTCGCCGAACGGACCGATAAGCCGGCTCACCTCGCCGCGCCGCGACCCTGGCAGGACGAGCAGCGTCTTGACGTGATCGGCCGAGAGATCGCGTGGCTGGGCTTGCGCCCTGGCCGCGCCCAGCACGCCTGGATCATGCGTGAGGCGATGTCCGACGTAAGTGCCGGGCGGGCCGCCGAGACGGCTGAGCTCCTTTACCTCGAAAGGCAGGATGCACAGTATGTGGTCGACATACGGCTTCATCGCGGCCGCCCTACCCGGCCGCCACGCCCAGACGCTCGGGCAGACATAATGGACGATCGGGATCGACGGATCGGCGGCGCGGATCTTTTTGGCGACGCGCAGCGAGAAATCGGGGCTGTCGATGGTGATCAGACAGTCGGGTTTTTCGGCGGCAACAGCACTTGCCGTCTGGCTGATCCGCCGCATCAGGCGCGGCAAGTCACGGAGGATGGCGCTGAGCCCCATCAGCGCGATCTCGGCGCCGTCGAACAGCGGCGCCAGTCCGAGCGCCTGCAGATGCCGCCCGCCAGTGCCGACGAGTTGCACCTCGCGCCCGGTCATGCGCTTCAGCGCCTGCACGATGTCGGCGCCCAGCAGGTCGCCGGATTCTTCGCCGGCGACGATGGCAATCTTCAGCGGCTTCTCAGCTGCCATGGACAGACTCCGCAGCCGGCAGGCCGAACACGAACAGGCCGAGCGCATTGGCGCGCGCGACAACGGCGGGGCCTTCGAGGATGAGCGAACGGCCGGCTTCGACGGCAATGCCGGCCAGCCCCGCGGCATGCGCCGCCTCGACGGTCCGGGGGCCAATAGATGGCAGATCGGCACGCAATTCCTGGCCAGGCTTGGCGCATTTGACCAGGACACCGCGCGTCTTGCCGGCCAGCCTGCCATGGCCGCGCAACTGCTGCGTCCGCTCGAGCAGTCCGTGGGTGCCCTCGACGCCTTCCAGGGCAACAGTGCGGCCACCGATGGCAATTGCCGCCTGACCAATGTCGAGCGCGCCGATGGCCTTTGCCGCCGCGTGTGCCGCCTCGATATCGCGCCAGTCGGACTTTCGCGGCGCTGCTTTGGTCAGCGGCCCTTCGGCCGCGACGAGCCGGGGCACGACTTCATGCGCACCGACAACCTTGACGCCCCGTGCCTCCAGGCCGCGGGTCAATATCTTCAACAGCCCGTCATCGCCGCGGGCAAGCGCCATGGCGAGCGAGGGTATAAGTGCCAGTAGCCCAAGGTTCGGACGCATGTCGACCAACCGCGGCCTGCGCCTGATCTCGCCGGCAAGCACAAGATGGGTGATTCGCCGGCGCCTCAGCAACGCAACCAGCGAGCCGATGTCTTCCAGCGCAAGGCTTTCATGCTCATAGATTGTGAGGTCGGACTGACGGTCGGCCTGACCTTCGACCAGGATGATGACGGGCGGATGTCCGGCCTCCGCCAGGCCGGCGGCAACTTCGACCGGCAAGCTACCGCCGCCGGCAATGATGCCGACCCTGGAGTCCGGCGCAAGATCGAGGCCCGTTGAAGTGGCCTCAGCCTTCGTCATCGGCATCGTCGCCGTCGCCACCCTTAAGCGACGGGACGGCAAAATGCCGCTTGCCGCGACTGGTGATGAAATCAATGATTTTCATGGCCGTCGGCGACGACGCAAACTCGGCCTTGGCGAATTCGATGTTCTCGCCGACAGTGCGGGAGCGGTCGAAGATGGTCTTGTAAGCCTTGCGCAGCAGGTAGATTTCGGCGCGCGGCAACCCGGCGCGCTTCAGGCCGATTATGTTGAGTCCACGCAGGCTGGCGCGATTGCCCACCGCAATGGCGTAGGGAATGACATCGCCGACAAAAGCCGAGCAGCCGCCGAGAAAGGCGTTGTCACCAACACGCACGAACTGATGAACGGCGCTGAGGCCGCCAATATAGACGCTGTCACCGACCTCGCAATGGCCGCCCAGGGTCGCGCCATTGGCGAAGGTGGCGTTTTTACCGACGACGCAATCATGGGCAATGTGGGCATAGGCAAGGAAATTGCCGTTGTCGCCGACGGTCGTCTCGCCGCGGCTGGAATCGGTGCCGAGATGCATGGTCACGCCTTCGCGGATCGTGCAGTTCTGGCCGATGACCAAAGTGGTGCGGCCGCCCTTGTGCTTGGTGTTCTGCGGCGGTCCGCCCAGTGTCGCCATTGGATAGACCTTGGTCGCGGCGCCAATGGTTGTCGCGCCCAGCACCGAGACATGGCTGACCAGTTCGACGCGGTCACCGATCACGGCGTCAGCGCCGACATAGCAGAAAGGTCCTATTGCGGCGCCTTCGCCGATCTGCGCGCCGGCCTCGATGACGGCCGAGGGGTGGATTGAAGTCTGTATTTTCATGAGCATTTCGAACCGTCAGCCGGTAACCATCATTGCCGAGATCTCGGCTTCGGCGGCCTTTGTGCCCTCCACCATGGCCTCGCAGGCGAATTTGAGCAGGTTGCCGCGCATCTTGATTTTCTTGACGTGGATTTTCAACTGGTCGCCCGGGACGACCGGTTTGCGGAATTTCGCATTATCGATGGTCAGGAAATAGACCAGCGACGGCTTTTCCGTGTTGAGGTTACGGATGCAGATCGCGCCGGCGGTCTGCGCCATAGCCTCGACGATGAGCACGCCCGGCATCACCGGCTGATCCGGGAAATGGCCCTGGAAATGCGGCTCATTGATGGTCACGTTCTTGATGCCGATGGCAGAATCATTGCCGTCGATATCGATGATGCGGTCGATCATCAGGAAGGGATAGCGATGCGGCAAAAGCTTCATCAACCCCAATATATCGACCGCTTCGAGCGTCGCCGGCACCATCTCAGCTACTTCCCCCTTCGCCCTGCTTGCGCGTCCTGGCAAGCTTCCTCAGCATGGCGATCTCACGCATGGCTTCCGCCATCGGCTGCGCCGGATAGCCTCCCCAGATCTCGCCCGCCGGCACGTTGCTCATGAACCCGCTTCTTGCAGCAAGCTTGGCCCCTGATCCGATGGTCAAATGATCGGCAAGGCCAACGCCGCCCCCCATGGTGACACCGTCGCCGACGGTGACGGAGCCGGAAATACCAGAGAGCCCGGCAATAATGCAATTGCGGCCGATGCGAACGTTATGGGCGATCTGCACCAGATTGTCGATCTTGGTCCCCTGACCGATGACCGTATCCGACATGGCGCCGCGATCGACGGTCGTGTTCGAGCCGATTTCGACATCGTCCTGAATGATAACGCGGCCGACCTGCGGCACACGCTCAGGGCCTTTGGCGCCGCCGACAAAGCCGAAGCCGTCCTGGCCGATCCTGGCGCCGCCATGAATGATGACGCGGTTGCCGATCAGCGCGTACTGGACGCTGACACCTGGTCCGATATAGCCGTCGCGGCCGATCTGGCATGACGGACCGATAACGGCGTGGGGGGCAATGACCGTTCCGCTGCCGATGGAAGCACGCGGGCCGACGACGGCTCCGGCCTCGATGATCGCGCCTGCCTCGATATGCGCCGTGGTATCGACATGAGCTTGCGGCGAGACCCCGGTTTCGCTGGTCATCGGTCCCGGCGTAGCCGCTGTCGGGAACAGCAGCCGGCCGATCATGGCGAAGGCCTGCTGCGGGCGCGGATGCACCAGAACCGCAATGCCGGCCGGCGCCTTGCCGGCGAACTCGGCGGGACAAAACACGGCCGCCGCCTTCAGCGACTGCATCAGCGCGAAATTGCGCTTGCCGTCGACGAAGACGAGCGCACCCTCGCCGCCTTCGTTGGCTGGCGCCAACGCATCGATCGATATGTGGGCAAGATCGGAATCGACAAGCGATGCGCCGGTCAGATTCGCGACTTCGCCGGCCGTATACCGGCGTGATGGCGCGAAGAACACCGGATCGGTCATTCCAGAAGCAATATCCAGCTAGGTCGGATCAATTCTCTTCCGGACCCCAACGGCCCGGAAGCATCGTTACCCGCGCATCAGAAGCGGCTCGACATGCCGAAGTTGAATTCCTGCACGTCGTCGGTCTTTTCCTTCTTGACGGGCATCGCGTAGTCAATGCGGATCGGGCCGAAGGGCGACGACCACAACAAGCCGACACCAACCGAAGCGCGCAACGCTAGATCAGTTGAAGCTTGAGTAACCCCGGCGACGTTAATCTTGCTGCCATACAGTGTGGCGGCATCAGCAAACACGGCGCCGCGCACACCAAAGCTTTCCGGAATGACCGGTATCGGAAACTGAGCTTCCGCCGACGCATTGAAATAGGTGGTGCCGCCGAGGTGGTCACCCGTTGCAATATCCGCAGGACCGATGCCACCATACTCGAAGCCGCGGATCATGCGGTCGCTGCTCTGGAACTGATCGAAGATACGCAGGCCGTCACCGCCGAAGCCTTGGATATGGCCGGCGCCGCCTGAGATCAGGCCGACCAGATCCAGCTGTTCGGACAAGGTCTGGTAGACAGTGCCACGACCGGTAACCTTGACGAATTTGGCATCGCCACCAAGGCCGGCCACTTCCACGGTCGTGGTGGCGTAGATGCCTTCGTGCGGGCTCTTCATGTCGTCGATGGTGTTGTAGACCAGCCCAAGGCTGACCGACGACTTGATCCAAGGGCTTTCGTCAATTCCCTGGACGATCGCCGGAGATATCTTGCAGTCGGCGTCAGGAATCCCGTCGCCAGGTGCGTTGACCGGCGGGCCTACGACAATAGGATTGTTATCGCAACCGTCGTCGAGCTTGTACTTCTCCTGGGCGATATTGTACGCCAACTGTGTCGAGATGTTGTCGGTGATCGGCAGGCCGAAGCGCACCGTCGCACCCAGCGTCTCGCTGTCATAGTGGTCGTAGTTGCGCGTCTGCTGGAAGATGTCGAAGCCGGCAGCGATACGGCGCCCGAGGAAATAGGGCTCGGTGAAGGACAGGCTGTAGTCGCGCGAATTCTTGCCACCACCCGCCGAAACCTTGATGTACTGGCCGCGACCGAGGAAGTTGCGCTCCGCGACCGAACCTTCGACGGACGGACCCGCAGTATCGCCACCGGTCGAATATCCTGCGCCGACCGAGAACTCGCCGGTCGATTTCTCGACTACGTCAACCACGAGCACGACCTGGTCTGGCTCAGAACCCGGGACAGTCGAAACGTCGACTTTCTCAAAGTAATCTAGCTTTTCCAGCCGCTTCTTCGCGCGCTGGATGAGTACCTGGTTGAAGGCGTCGCCTTCGCTGACATCGAACTCACGACGAATGACATAGTCGCGCGTGCGGTCGTTGCCGCGGATTTCGATGCGCTCGATATAGGCCTTGGTGCCCTGGTCGATCGTATAGACGACCGAAATGGTGTGGTTCTCGAAGTTGCGATCACCGCGCGGTGTCACCTGGGCGAAGGCATAGCCCGAACCCGCGACCTTTTCGGTCAGCGCGATGATGGTGTCCTCGACATTCTTGGCGTTGTAGACGTCGCCCTTGTGGGTCTGAACCACCGATTCCAGCGCCTTCGAGTCGACTTCGGGAATGGTGCTCTCGACGCTGACGTCGCCGAACGTATAGCGGTCGCCTTCCTGGACGGTGATGGTAACGGTGTACTGGTTGGTCGTGTCGTCGAGCTCGCCGACGGCTGAGACCACCTGGAAGTCGGCATAGCCGTGATTGTAATAGAAGCGGCGCAGCGATTCCTGGTCGGCGCGGAGCTTGTCCTCGTCATAGACGTCGTCACGCAGCACGAAGGACAAGAAGCTCGAGCGCTTGGTTGCGATGACGTCGGACAGGCGGCGGCTCGAATAGGCGCTGTTGCCGACGAAATTGACAGCGGCGATCTTGGTGCGGCCGCCTTCGTTGATGTTGAAGACCACGTTCACGCGGTTGTCGCCGAGATCCATGATCTGCGTCGTGACAGCGGCGTCATCCCGGCCAATTCGCCTGTAGGCAGCCTTTACCGCCTCGACATCGGAGTCCAGCGTTGCCTGCGAGAACGTCCCGCGCGGCTTCAACTGCACGGCGACTGCCAGCGCGTTGTCCTTGAGCTTCTTGTTGCCCTGGAACAGAACCTGGTTGACGACCTGGTATTCGGCAACCTTGACTACCAGCGTCGAACCGACCTGATTGATCTGCACGTCCGAGAACAGCCCGGTGCCGAACAGCGCCTTGACCGCATCGTCGATATCGGCGCTGGAAAACGCCTTGCCCGGCTTGATCGTGATGTAGTTGCGGATGGTGTCGGCGTCGACACGCTGGTTGCCGCTGACCTCGACTCTCGAGACAACGGCTGCCTGCGCCGCAGATGTGGCAACGAACTGCACGGCGAGCGCACCTGGTACAACCAGAGCGGCGGACATAGCCACCGCGGACGCGGCGCTCAAAAATTTGGATGCTGCCTTCATCGGGCTTTTGTACCTTTTCTCGAAGTCCCCACGGCGAGAAAACCGGACGTGCGGTAATTTCTCCTACCGTATTAACCGGATTTTCCCTACACGCAAGGCTTCTGGTTAATTTGTAATTACTTAACCCTGATGCGTGGCTTTCGCGTCACGCATACTCCCGTGCATGGTAAACGGCGTCTCAACATTGCCGGTGCTGAAGCCAAATTTCTTCATGATTTCAGCACCCAAACAGATCGTTCCAGAAGACGAAGCCCATAAATCCCAGCACCAGAAAGAGGCCGGCCCGGTATCCCATTTCCATCATCCGCTCCGATACCGGACGCCGGAAAACGGCTTCGAGTGCGTAGAACAGGAGATGGCCGCCGTCGAGGGGGGGAATCGGCAAAAGGTTCAGAATTCCGATCCCGACCGACAGGCCGGCGACGAGTTGCACCAGCCATAGGAAGCCCAGCTTTGCCGCCTGCCCCGACATCTTGGCGATCTTGATCGGGCCGCCCAGCTGGCATTTGTCTTCGCGGCCGACAACGAATCGCTGCAGGAACTGGCCGGTGCGCTGAATGACGTGCCCCGTCTCCTCGACCGCGGCGCCGACTGCTCCGACAGGGCTGTAGGTGATCAGCCTGGGCTGGCCGACATCCTTGTTGTTGACGACGCCGATGACGGCCACCTTGACCTTGTTGCCCAGTGCGTCCAGCTGCTCCATCGGCTCCGGCGTCGCGACGACCGTGACCTCCTTGCCCTCGCGCAACATGGTGAAGGTGATGGCGTCGCCGCCGCGGCCCGAAACTAGGCGCTGGACGTCGGCGAAGGTCTCAACCTTGCTGCCGTCGACGGCGACGAATCGGTCGCCTGGCAAAATGCCGGCCCTTGCGGCTGGACTGCCGGCGGTGACCGCCGCCACCATCGGCTCAAACACAGGGCGGCCATAGAGGGAAAACAGCACGGCAAAGACGGCAATGGTCAAAAGGAAGTTGAACAGCGGGCCGGCCACCACCGTGGCGGCGCGTTTCCAGATGGGTTGCGTGTGGAAGGCGACCTTGCGTTCAGCGTCAGTCAGCGTTTCCAGATCTTCCGAACTCGGCTGGCTCGACGTGGCGCTCATGTCGCCGACGAATTTGACATAACCGCCGAGCGGTATGGCGCAGAGCTTCCAGCGCGTGCCGTGGCTGTCGTTGAAGCCGAGAAGTTCGGGGCCGAAGCCGATCGAAAAGGCCTTCACGCCAATGCCGCACCAGCGGCCGACCAGGTAATGGCCCATTTCGTGAATGAAGACGACCACGGTCAGCACGAACAGAAACGGCACCAGCGTGCCGAGGACAAAGCCTTCCGTGCTGAAAAACGCGTGAAGAATTTCGTTCAAGTCATGCCCTCAAATTCACCCGCGGCAAAAGGTGTCGCCGCGACTGTGACATCAATCCAGGCGAATCCGTGGCGTGCGCCATTTCTTCGCCGTGAAATATCACTCAAGCCGGAAACAGCCCCTGCGCCGGATGATCGGCGCCCGCCGAAATCCAGCCGATCACGTATAGGGCAAAAGCCGCCGCGACAAGCCCGTCCACCCTGTCCATGACACCGCCATGCCCGGGTATCAACGCGCTTGAATCCTTGCGGCCGTGGCGGCGCTTGACCCAGGATTCGAAGAGATCGCCAGCCTGGGCAACAATCGACAGCACCAGCGCAACCAAGGCGAGGACGCCAAGATTGCCGGCCCCGGCGGCGGCAGCCAGAAGCACGCCGGCGGCCACGCCGCCGACAGCGCCGCCAAGCGCGCCGCTCTGCGTCTTGCCGGGGGATATAGATGGCGCGAGCTTGGGCCCACCGACGGAGCGGCCGACGAAATAGGCGAAGATGTCGGTCGCCCAGACCACGGCGAACAGAAACAGGATTGCGACCAGGCCGGGATGGTCGCCGCCGCGCAGCAGCGCCAGCGATAAGCCGGACAAAGCCGCGTAGGCAAGACCGGCTGCATCCCATTGCGCCGCTCCACGCATACGGGCGCCGACAGCAGCGACCACAACCATGGCCAGGACAAGAGACAGAAGCCACGATGCCGGCACGCCTGCAACCAGGGCGACGACGAAAACCAGAAGCAGCGCTTCGGGAATGAAGCCGAGGGTCGCACCGGCCAAGGGGCGCGACATGCGCGCCCATTCATAGAAGATGACCGCCGATATCCCGGCGCAAAGCAGGCGGAACCACAGCCCTCCCAACCAGGTCAGGCCAAGCGCTATTGCGGCCAGCACCAGCGCCGAGACGATGCGAAGCTGAAGATTGTTCATCCCGCCGCCGATCACGAGGCAGCGACATCTTGAGCGGCAAGCCCGCCAAAACGGCGCTCGCGGCCAGCAAAATCGCGCAATGCGTCGGCCAGGTGTTCGCGGCTGAAGTCAGGCCAGTAGCAAGGCAGAAAAACCAGTTCGCTGTAGGCTGCCTGCCACAGAAGGAAGTTCGACAGCCGAAGCTCGCCACTGGTGCGGATGACCAGCTCCGGATCGGGAATGCCTGCGGTGTCGAGGGCGCCGGCAAAAGTGTCTGCCGTGATCGCCTCTGCGTCGATCTCGCCGCGCGCCACTGCGGCTGCGAGCTTGCGTGCCGTGCGCACGATCTCGTCGCGCCCGCCATAGTTGAAGGCGATGACCAAGGTCAGCGATTCATTGCGCGCAGTCAGCGATTCGGCCTCTTCGAGCAGGCCCCTGATGTCCGGCTGCAGCCCCGCCCTGTCACCGATGATCCTGACGCGCACGCCGTTCTGGTGCAGTTCGGCCAGATCGCGACGGATGAACAGCTTCAAAAGCCCCATCAGGTCGCTGACTTCGGCCTTGGGCCGCGACCAGTTTTCCGACGAAAAGGCGTAGACGGTCAGGAAGGAAATGCCGAGACCGGGCGCGGCGCGCACCGTCTTGCGCAGCGCTTCGACGCCGGCGCGATGGCCGGCAAGCCGCGGCATGCCGCGCGCCTTGGCCCAGCGTCCGTTTCCATCCATGATGATCGCGACATGCGCGGGCGTTGCCATTGTCTCGCTTTCGGGCCGGTGTGGGCCGACCCTAGACCTGCATGATTTCAGCTTCCTTATCGGAAAGCAGGTGATCGATGGTGCTGATCGTTTCGTCGGTCAGCTTCTGGACCTGATCGGAGCGCTTGCGCTGATCGTCCTCGCTGATGTCGCCGTCCTTTTCCGCCTTCTTCAAGAAGTCCATGCCGTCGCGACGGACATGGCGCACCGCAACGCGGGCGTTCTCGGCGTAGCCATGCGAAATCTTGACCAGTTCCTTGCGGCGCTGCTCGTTGAGCTCAGGCAGCGGAATTCTGAGATTGGTGCCGTCGACGATCGGATTGAAGCCGAGATTGGATTCTCTGATGGCACGGTCGACCGCGCCGACCATCGACTTGTCCCATACCGAAACCGAGATCATGCGCGGCTCCGGCACCGACACGTTCGCCACCTGGTTGATGGGCATGGTGGTGCCGTAGGCCTGGACCTGGATGGCGTCGAGCAGATTGCTGGAGGCACGGCCGGTGCGCAGCGAAGCCAGATCGTGCTTGAAGGCGGCGATCGCGCCATCCATGCGCCGCTTGAGGTCGTCGAACTCACCACTCATCTTAGTCTCCTCGACCCGTTTGATCCGGGTTCAGTGCTTAGGGCCTATATTCGGACCCGCTTTCGAAAACTGATCCCCTTTTTAGGAGAGTATACTCCGGGTCACTCGTCGGCGACGATCGTGCAACGGCCGCCGCCCCGCAGAATATCGCCGAAACCACCTTTTTCGTGGATCGAATAGACGATTATCGGGATGTTGTTTTCGCGCGCAAGTGCAATTGCGGCGGTATCCATGATCGAAAGGCCCTTGTTGATGACTTCGGCATGGCTGATGCGCTCGAAGCGGGTCGCATTCGGATCCTTCTTGGGATCGGCCGAATAGACGCCGTCGACCTGGGTGCCCTTGAACAACGCGTCGGCGCCGATCTCGGCGGCGCGCAAGGCCGCGGCCGAATCGGTGGTGAAGAACGGATTGCCGGTGCCGCCGGCGAAAATGACGACCTTGCCCTGGTTCATATAGGCGGTGGCCTGGCGCTGGGAAAAACTCTCGCAAAGTTCGGGCATGGCGATGGCCGACAGCACGACGGCATCGACGCCGATCTTGTTCAGCGAGGTGCGCAGCGCCAGCGAGTTGATGACGGTGGCCAGCATGCCCATGTGGTCGCCGGTGACGCGGTCGCCGCCCTTGGATGCCACCGCCACGCCGCGAAAGATATTGCCGCCGCCAATGACGACGCCGACCTCGATGCCAAGTGCGCGGGCTTCGGCGATGTCGGCGGCGATTCGGTCGACCACCGAGACATCGATGCCGAAATGCTGCTCGCCCATCAACGCTTCGCCCGACGCTTTCAGCAGGACACGTCGATAGAGGGGCTTTGCCGTCATCTGGACCTCGTCATTGTTGCGTGTGGCAGCCTGGGCAGGCCGCCCTCGCGCGGGCGCCGCCGCTGGCGCGATGCCGAGTTCCGATACACGAAGGGCGCCGCGATGTCACGCGGCGCCCCTCGCCCAATTCCGCCTTCCCGTCGCGGCCCGTCAGTTGCTGGTGATGCTGACGGCGTCGCCCTCGACCAGCAGCGGCGGCGCATAACCCAACGGCTTGTCGCCGGTCACGGCGCCGCCGGTAACCCGGGCTTGTATGTCGGACCCGAAATAGGCGTACGGGAATGGCGGCGGTGTCTTGCTGACCGTATCCAGCCGCGCGCGAAGCTCGGCGGGTAACGTGAAATCCAACGCCGCCAGATTGTCCTGCAACTGCGCCAGCTTGGTGGCGCCAAGAATCACGGTGGCGATGCCCGGTTGCGTTGCCACCCAGTTGAGCGCGACCTGCGCCATGCTGTGTCCGAGTTCGGCGGCCACTTTTTCGAGTTCCGCCACGATCGCCCAGTTGCGCTCGGTGAACTTCTGGAACCCCGGATGAGTGGTGTTGCGAAAGCCGTCGAGCCGGCCGACATGGCCGTCCTGCGCCGGCCGGTACTTGCCGCTGAGCAGCCCGCTGGCCAGCGGGCTCCACACCATGATTCCTGCGCCATGGCGGGTGCCGAAGGGCACGAACTCATTTTCGATCGAACGCTCCGCCAGCGAATATTCAAGCTGCAGGGCCGACACCGGCTCGTAGCCGCGCCACTCGGCGATCGTCTGCGCGCGGGCAGCATACCAGGCCGGCACATCGGACAGGCCGACATGGCGAATTTTGCCCGCACGCACGAGATCATCCATCGTGCGCATGACCTCCTCGGCCGGCGTCAGCCCGTCCCAGACATGCAGGAGGTAGAGGTCGATATAATCAGTGCCCAACCGCTTCAGGGAAGCGTCCACGGCGCGCAAGATGTTCTTGCGGCCATTGCCGCCGGCGTTCGGATTGCCGGGCTCCGCGTTGAAGGTGAATTTCGTGGCGATCACCGCTTTGTCGCGCAAGCCTCGCTCGGCGATGAATTCGCCGAGCCAGGTTTCGGCTGTGCCGCCGGTGTAGAGGTCGGCGGTGTCGAAGAAATTGCCGCCGGCCTCGACATAGGCGTCGACCATGGCGCGCGCGGTTTCCCTGTCCGCGCCCCAACCCCATTCGGTGCCAAAGGTCATGGTGCCCAGTGCCAGCCGGCTGACGCGCAGGCCGCTGTTGCCCAGTGTGTAATAGCTCATGGTCATGGTGTTTTTCCTATCCTGACTTTATTGACGCCGGCTCACTGGCCAGGCGTCATCTTGACCCAGGGATTGCCGCGCTCATGCGTGGCGCGGAAAACGAAGCCGTCGACTTTCCAGCCGGTCCCGGAGCGAACCAGATGGTGCTCGTAGGTGCCCCAGACTTCCCACAGCGGGTCGCCATTGCCTTCCATCCGGTTCCAGGCATAGCCGTTCGAAGAGACGGTCGCCGCGTCCGCCTCAAAGATCACCTGGTGATTGGTGCGCAGATGCAGGCTGGTCTTGCTGCCCCTGAGGTTGCCGGCCCAGGTACCGATCAGATCGTCGGAGGGGATGGTGGCGGCAGGCTGTCCTGACAGGCTGCTGAAGTCGACGGTGACACGGTCGGCGAAATAGGAGCGGGCAAGCTTCCAGTCCTGCGCATCGACGGCACGGTCGATGGCATCGGCGATGCGGATGACGGCGCGTTCGTCGGCGAGCGCGCGCCAACCGGACGGCTCGGCGCCGCCGGCATCAGCCGGCGCCAGAGCAAGGGCTGCGGCGAAGGTAGCGTGTTTCAAGGCATTCATCTCTCTTCTCCTTGTGCATTGGTGACGGCAATATGGGTCAGCCTGTCGGCATCGAGAACATTGAAGTGTTCGCAAGGACTATGCGATATCATGCATGAATGGATCGGGATCTGCTCAGTCATTTGCCTGTCATCGTCGCCGTTGCCCGACGCGGCGGCTTTGCGCTAGCTGCGGCCGAACTGGGCATGTCCCCATCCGCCGTCAGCCATGCGGTGCGCCTCGTGGAGGAGCGGATCGGCCAGCCGCTGTTTGCGCGCACCACGCGCAGCGTCTCGCTGACGGAAGCCGGCAAGGCGCTGGTGGAGACGGCAGCCCCTGCCCTCCAGGATATCGCCGACCGGATGGACCGCATCCGAGCCATCAAGGGCCGGCCCTCCGGCTTGCTCAGGTTGAACGTTCCCAACATCGCCGTTCCACTTGCCGTCACTCCCGTGGCCGCCGCGATGGCTGAACGCTATCCTGATGTGACCATCGAATTGCTCACCGACCAGGGGCTGGTGGACATTGTCGGCGAGGGTTTTGATGCCGGCATCCGGCTGGGCGAGATGATCGCACAGGACATGGTCACGGTCCGGCTGACGCCGCCATTCAACGCCGTGATCGTCGCCTCCCCCGCCTATGTCGGCCGGCATGGCCGTCCGCGCGGTGTGGCGGATCTTTCGGACCACAATTGCATCGGCTACCGGCTTGTGCGCTCCGGCGCACTCTATCGCTGGGACCTGACTGAGGACGGCAAGGATGTCGTGGCCGAGACGAAGGGTACGGTCATCGTCACCGATTCGCTGGCCGCGATCGACCTTGCGCTTGCCGGCGTCGGGCTGACCTATGTGTTCGAGCCGCTGGTGCGCGCGGAATTGGCCGCCGGCCGCCTCGTTCAGATCCTGCCGCAAACGGCGATCGAGGAGCCCGGCCTCTTCCTTTACTTCCCGCGCAGGGCGTCGACGGCGCCAAAGCTCAGGGCCTTCATCGACACCGCACAAGAAATCGGCCGAGCATCCTTGCGGACACCCGGCCGAGTTGCCTGAGCTGAGAAGCCCTTTTCGGGGCTATTTTTAAAACTACTTCTTCACCGCCGCCGCGACTTCCGCCGCGAAATCGGTCTCTTCCTTTTCGATGCCTTCGCCCAGCGCAAAGCGCAGATAGGCGGAGATCTTGGCCGGAGCGCCGATGTCCTTCTCGGCATCCTTCAGCGCCTGCTCGACAGTGATGTCGGGATTGAGCACGAAGGCCTGCTTGAGGAGCACGACTTCCTCGTAGAACTTGCGCAGGCGGCCTTCGACCATCTTTTCGATGATCGCTTCCGGCTTGCCGGACTGGCGCGCCTGGTCGGCGAAGATCGCCTTCTCGCGCTCGACCGCTGCCGGATCGATCTGCTCGGCGGTCAACGCCAGCGGGTTGGTGGCAGCGACATGCATGGCGACCTGGCGGCCAAAGGCGTTGGCGGCATGCTCATTGCCCGTCGTCTCGATCGCGACCAGAACGCCGAGCTTGCCAAGACCATCGGCAACCGCATTGTGGACGTAGGTTGCGACAGCACCGTGCGGGACGGTGAGCTTGGCCGAACGGCGGAAGCTCATGTTCTCGCCAATGGTGCCAACGGCGTCCTTGATGGTGTCAGTGACCGACTTGTTCGAACCCGGATACTTTGCGGCAGAGACAGCCTCCGTCGTGCCATAAGCAAGCGCGACCTTGGCGACATTGCGAACGATCTCCTGGAACTGCTCGTTGCGGGCCACGAAATCGGTCTCGGAGTTAACCTCGACGATGGCGGCCTCGCGGACGCCGGAGTCGACGCCGATCAGGCCTTCGGCGGCAGTACGGCCAGCCTTCTTGTCGGCCTTGGAAATGCCCTTCTTGCGCAGCCAGTCGACGGCCTCTTCGATGTTGCCGTTGGTCTCGGTCAACGCCGCCTTGCAGTCCATCATGCCCGCGCCGGTCAAGTCGCGGAGTTCTTTGACCTGTGCAGCCGAAATGCTCATTGTCGCCTCTTTGTTTTAAATGCACCGACGCACCACCGGTACTCGGTGATGCGTCCGTCTAGCGTGCCAAATATGAGAATGATGAAGGCCGCAACCGGCCTTCGATTGTCAAGCTTCCGGAGCGTCCGCAGCCGGGGCCGGAGCCGGATCAAGCGCCGGTTCGACCGGAGCTTCGACCGAGGCGCCGATGTCGACGCCGAGCGCGCCATGCTGGCGGGCGATGCCGTCGATGGCAGCCTTGGCGATCAGGTCGCAATAGAGCTGGATGGCGCGCGCCGCGTCGTCATTACCGGGGATCGGGAAGTCGATCTTGTCCGGATCGCAGTTCGAATCGATGATGGCAACGACCGGAATGCCGAGGCGCTTGGCCTCGAGAATGGCGATCGCTTCCTTGTTGGTGTCGATGACGAACATCAGGTCGGGCGTCGAGCCCATGTCCTTGATACCGCCGAGCGCCTTGTCGAGCTTCTCGCGCTCGCGGTCGAGGTTCAGGCGTTCCTTCTTGGTCAGGCCCTGGGCTTCGCCGGCCAGCATCTCGTCGAGCTTGCGCAGGCGCTGGATCGAATTCGAGATCGTCTTCCAGTTGGTCAGCATGCCGCCGAGCCAACGCGAGTTGACATAGTATTGGGCCGAACGCTGTGCGGCGTCGGCGACGATGTCGGACGCTTGGCGCTTGGTGCCGACGAACAGCACGCGGCCGCCCTTGGCAACGGTGTCGGAAACCTGCTTCAGAGCCTGGTGCAGCAAAGGCACCGTCTGCGACAGGTCGATGATGTGGATGTTGTTGCGGGCGCCGTAGATGTAAGGCGCCATCTTCGGGTTCCAGCGGTGGGTCTGGTGGCCGAAGTGAATGCCAGCTTCCAAAAGCTGGCGCATGCTGAAATCAGGCAGTGCCATTCTTAGTTCCTTTTCCGGTTAGCCTCCACGGACACAGGCATTTTTGGACTTTGTCCTCGAACGCCACCGGAGGTTTCAGCCGGATTTCTCCCGGGCAGACACCAAAGTCCGTGTGTGGAATGAGCGCGCATATAGAGGGGAAGCGCTGCAAACGCAAGCGGTGAGGTGCTTCATCGCTCAGCGTGCGGCAATCAGCGCTCCGGTGCCGATCATGGCGCTGCCGGCGAACCGGTTAATCAGCCGCATGCGTTCGGGCGTCCTGAGCCAGCCGGATGCCCTGCCCGCCAGCGCGGCGTAGATGCCAATGGTGAGAATATTGGCGCCGACGACGACTGCCACCACCAGCAGGCCGTCGGCAAACGTCATGGTGTCGAGGTTGAGGATCAGCGGCATGATCGAGGCGTGGAACAGGATCGCCTTCGGGTTGCCGAGCGCCACGGAGGCGCCAAGCAGGAACGACCGCGACAATCCGGTTTGGGGGATTCCTTGCGCGGCCGATTGCGCGGCCGCGGCCCGCCACATCTTGATGCCGAGGAAAATCAGGTAGGCCGCACCGGCGTATTTCAACAGGAGAAACACCCATTCGAAGGTCTGGGCCAGCGCCACCAGCCCGAGCAGTGCCAGGGTGACCAGCACGGCATCGCCGGCGGCAATGCCCATTCCGGCGACGAACGCACGCAGGAAGCCGCGTGCCACGCCGTTGGTGATCACCGTGAACATCGCCGGTCCCGGCGTGGCGGCGGCAAGTGTGATGGCAAGGCAATAAGCCAGGAATGCCGTTAGGGTCACGATCGGCCCTTTCCGTTGGGTACCCGTACGCGCCTGAAGATCGCAACGATCTCCTCGCGGCTGCATTCGATGGCGCCGAGCCGCACCGCCCGGTCGCGCTCGAAGCCGGTTATGTCATAGTGCGGCGCCGATGTCCTGGGCGGCCCCTGGTAGGACGAACGCTTGACGCCAAGCTCGGCGGCGAAACGATGCAGTTCGTCCGTATCGTCGGCCATCAGGTGGCACCAGCGATGGCCGGCCCATTTCCAGATCGCCGCATCGACATAGACCGCCATCGGGAACTGCCATCAAGCCTGCCGTGGCCAGCGCCGCATTGTTGCTATTTCGAGACCGGGCAAGGCTTGGTCTGATCGAACAGCGACAGGTTGACCAGCTTTCCGGTCATCGAGAACTCGCCATAGTCCATTGTGAGGTCGCGGGTGATGCCGTTCTCGTGCAGCTTGAAGCTGATGCGGTATTCCGGCACCTCTTCGCCCGATTTGTCGGTCTCGTCGAAATAGGCGATGTCGACCGGCCAGTATTTGTCGCCTGCAAGCTTGGCCAGCGCCGGCGCTTCGGGGTCGGCCTTGTCGCCCTCGGCCTTCTTGCCGACGATGACGGTGGTGGTCATCACCTTGTTGGCATCCTCCGAACCGTCGAACAGGCTGGTTTCGTAGAAATTCTCGCCCTTCTCGGCCTTGCCGATCAGTTCGACCAGATGCTGGGTCGGGAACTGAGTAGCGGCGAGTTCCAGGCTGTTCTTCTCGGGCTTGTCGATGTCGACCTTGAGGCCCTTGGTCTCTTTCGTGGCGGTGCCCTTGACCTCCTTGTCTAGGTTCTGGTCGACGAAGGATTTGGTCACGAACGAGAAGGTCTTGCCTTCGGCGTCCTCGAACGTGGTCGTCTGCTGGTCGGTCAGCCTGGTGTTGTCGCCGGTGGCGATCTGGGTGACGAAACGGAATTTTACCGTATAGCCCTCGCAGGGCGAGCCGTTGAACTCATAGACCATGCGGCCGGAAATGCCGGTGATGCCCGAGCGGTCCGACGCCTTGTCGAGGGTAAGATCGTAGACGGCGCGATGCGCCTGCAGCGCCGGCACGGCAAAGGCTGGAGCCATCGAGAACAGCACCGGAACGAGAACGGCGTGGAAGGCAAGGCGCGTTGCGCGCATAAAGGGCTCCGATCGTCGCAGCTGATGGCAGGCCGCAGGTAAGGATGGTCCAGCTTAAAAAAAGTCGTGGCGGAAGCGAGGCAAAAATAGCAATTTCGGCCCGGCCAGCGCGGCGTCTCCAAGCAATAGGGAAATACGATGAGTGAAACAATCGAAAAGCGGCTAAGCGATCTCGGCGTGACGATACCTGCCGCCGCAGCGCCCGCCGCGAACTATGTGCCCTATTCCAGGTCCGGCAATCTTTTGTTCACCGCCGGGCAGTTGCCGCTCAAGGACGGCAAGCTGCAGGCAAGCGGCCTGCTCGGCCGCGACGTCGACACGGCAACCGGCAAGGAAGGCGCAAAGTACTGTGCAATCAACATCTTGGCGCAGGCAAAAGCAGCACTTGGCGATCTCGAAAAAATCCAGCGGCTGGTCAAGATCACCGTCTTTGTTGCATCAGTGCCGGATTTCGTCGAGCAGCATCTGGTCGCCAATGGCGCCTCCGATTTCCTGGTCGCGGCCCTTGGCGAGCGCGGCAAGCATGCCCGCTCCGCCGTCGGCACCGCCTGTCTGCCGCTTAATGCCGCAGTGGAAATCGAAGCCGTCTTCGAGGTCGCATGAGCAGGACCAAGACAATGACCGACCTTTCCTGGCTGACCGCCCGCCCGGTGGCGCATCGCGGCTTTCACGACATGAACAAGACGCGCTGGGAAAACACGCTGTCGGCCTTCGCTGCTGCCGCCGAGCGCGGCTATGCGATCGAATGCGACGTGCATTTGTCGTCCGACCGCGTCCCCGTCATCATTCATGACGGCGATCTCAGTCGGTTGGCCGGCCAGGACGGCTTCGTCTGGCAGCGCACGGCAGCGGAACTGGCGGCGCTCAGGATCGGCGGCACCAAGGACCATGTGCCGACACTTCAGGAGGTGCTCGACCTGGTCGACGGCCGCGTGCCTTTGGTGGTCGAATTGAAGGGTGTGCCCGGCTACGACGAGGGCCTGGTGGCGAGCGTCGGCAAGATGCTGGAGCGCTACAAGGGCAAGGCGGCGATCATGTCGTTCGACCACTGGCTGGTCCGCGATTTCCCCAGGGATGCGCCAGGAATTCCGGGCGGGCTCACGGCCTATGGCCAGGACAACCAGTTGATCGAGGCGCATTTCGCCATGCTGGCGCATGACCTCGCCTTCACCTCCTATGCCGCGGGCGATCTGCCGAACCCGTTCGTCAGCTTCGTGCGCGAAAGGCTTAAAATGCCTGTCATCACCTGGACGGTGCATGACCAGCCGGCGGTGGATCTCACCTTCAAATACGCCGACCAGATGACGTTCGAAGGGTTCGAACCCGATCTGGTCAATGTCGCCTGATGGAAGTGCCTGAAACGTGACTTGTAGCGGCCCCGACAGAGCTTAAATAAGCCCCATGGATCAGGGTGATGAAGGTGACGGGCAAACGGCGAATGCGGAGTTTTCCATCCGCGTTGCCGCCGGCATCAATGCCTTCACCTGCGACGAGTGGAACGGCTTTACCGGCACAACCCGCAGCGACACAGAAAATGGCTATAACCCTCTCGTTTCATATGCTTTTCTGAGCGCGCTTGAAGATTCCGGCTGCGCTGTGCGGCGTACCGGCTGGCAAGGTCATCATCTCAGACTGGAAAATGCCCAAGGCAGATTGCTGGGCGCCGTGCCCTGCTATCTCAAATCGCACAGCCAGGGCGAATATGTCTTCGACCACGGCTGGTCCGATGCGTTCGAACGCGCCGGCGGCAACTACTATCCGAAACTGCAATGCGCCGTGCCGTTCTCTCCGGTCACCGGCCCTCGCCTGCTGGTCAGCAAAGGCGAGGACAGCGCCATTGTGAAGGCCGGTCTCGCAGCGGGCCTGAAGGCGGTGACGGAAAAGCTCGGCGTGTCGTCCGCGCATGTCACCTTCGCCAGTGAAAGCGACGTTGCAACGCTGGAAGCAGCCGGCTTCCTGCACCGCACCGACCAGCAGTTCCACTTCTTCAACGAAGGCTTTTCGACCTATGACGATTTCCTCGCTACGCTGGCATCGCGCAAGCGCAAGGCGATGAAGAAGGAGCGGCGCGAGGCGCTCGCCAACGATATCTCGATCGACCGGCTGACCGGCAAGGACCTGACCGAAGGGGCCTGGGACGATTTCTTCGCCTTCTATATGGACACCGGCAGCCGCAAATGGGGCCGGCCTTATCTCAATCGCAAGTTCTTCTCGCTGATCGGCGAGCGCATGTCCCAGGATATCCTGTTGGTAATGGCCAAGCGCAATGGCCGCTATGTCGCCGGCGCCATCAACTTCATCGGCTCCGATGCGCTCTACGGCCGCAATTGGGGCTGCATCGAGGACCACCCGTTCCTGCATTTCGAAGTTTGCTACCATCAGGCCATCGACTTCGCCATCGAGCGTAAGCTGAAGGTGGTCGAGGCCGGCGCGCAGGGTGAGCACAAGCTGGCGCGCGGCTATCGTCCCGTGACCATGCATTCGGCGCACTACATCGCACATCCCGGCCTGCGCAATGCTGTGGCCGATTATCTCCGGCGTGAGCGGCGCGAGGTCGAGCGGATGGGCGAAATTCTGGAAGAGCATACGCCGTTCCGCAAGGATCTTGAGGAATAGCGATCCGCCCTGCCCTCGCCTGTCGATATCGCCGGACCATCTTGCCGGTCCGGGACAGCTTCGCTACACCGGGAGCATACTCCCGGAGCGCCGCCATGACCGAGGCTTACGACCCCAGCAATATCTTCGCGAAGATCCTGCGCGGCGAAATCCCGTCGCACCGCGTCTACGAGGATGATGCCGTGGTCGCCTTCATGGATGTGATGCCGCAAGGCCCCGGTCACACGCTGGTGGTGCCCAAAGCACCGTCGCGCAATCTGCTCGATGCCGATCCGGCGACGCTCGGCCGGCTGTTCACCACGGTCCAGAAGGTGGCGCTGGCGGTCAAAAAGGCTTTCGGCGCTGACGGGGTCACCATCCTGCAGTTCAACGAACCGGCGTCTGGCCAGACCGTCTACCACCTGCATGTCCATGTCATCCCGCGGTTCGAAGGCATCGCGCTCAAGCCGCATACGGGACAGATGGAGAAGCCCGAACTGCTGACTGAGAACGCGGCCAGGATCCGGGCAGCGCTGAACGGTTGAGGTGGCGTGCGCCTCAGGGCGATGCGCTCAGCCACAATCCACCACGTCGGTTAGGAAAATATCAAACCACCCCGTGATAAAGTGCCGTACCGGGATGCGTTTGGGTTTTAAAAATCGTGGAACATTCGGTTGCGACATCAGAGCCGTTGGTAAAAGCAGCTGCCGGCCGGGCCTTTCTGCGCACCTTGGCGGACGCCTACCGGCGACACCGCCTGCTGCACGCGATGGCCATCGCTGCCCTGCTTTTGGCAGCCGCGGTCGGCCTGCGCACCGGAAACATGCCGGATTTCGGCGTGCTGGAAGACTATGCCCAATACCTTCTTTTCGCTTTCTGGATCGGTGGCTGCGCCTTCGCACTCGGCAGCTTTTTTTCACCTTGCGCAGGACATTGTGTGGAGCGGCTATATCGGGGCGACGCGAGGCAGTCTCGGCATATCCGCCTTCCCGTCCATGCATGTGGCGATGGCGGTGCTTTTCGCGCTTTATGCAACACGCCGCTCACGGTTGGCCGGCCTTTTGATGTGGGCATTCGCCGCAATCATCATGGTCGGCTCGGTCGTCCTTGGCTGGCATTATGCCGTGGATGGCTATGCGAGCGTTCTGATTTCGATCGCCATCTGGAAGGCGTGCGGGTACTTCCTGGGCAAGTTTGCACCCGAGGGCGTCGCCGCCTGACCTAACAACATCTGACCTGAAAAGCAGGGGCGCTGTGTCGGCAAACCGGCCAGCCAATGAAAAAAGGGCCCGTCACCGGGCCCTTTTTTCATAGGCGAACTTTTTAGCTCTTGCGCGGCAGTTGCGGCACCAGGCTGCGCTTGCCGCCATCCTTGCCCTTGGGCTCAGGCTCGTCCTTGCCCTTGGGCTGAGGCTTCTGCGCCACCGCCTTCTTGGCGACGGGCTTCTTGGCCACCGCCTTGCGGGCTTTCGGCGTCTCTTCCGGCTCCTGCTTCGGCTGCACCGGGGCTTCGTCGGCCAGTGATTCGAGTTTCAGGCCGGTTTCGCCGGTTTCCTTCTTCTCGACGGTGACGCGCACCGTGCCGCCCTTCTTGAGCTTGCCGAACAGCACCTCGTCGGCCAACGGCTTCTTGATGTGCTCCTGGATGACCCGGCCGAGCGGCCGCGCACCCATGCGCTCATCATAGCCCTTGTCGGCCAGCCAGGCGATCGCGTCGGACGACAGGTCGAAGGTGACGCCCCGCTCGGAGAGCTGGGCCTCGAGCTGCATGACGAACTTCTGCACCACCTGATGGATGACCGGCACCGGCAGCGAGCCGAACGGGATGATCGCATCGAGACGGTTGCGGAACTCCGGCGTGAACAACCGGTTGATGGCCTCGACATCGTCGCCTTCGCGCTTGGTCGATCCGAAACCGATCGCCGCGCGCTGCGCATCGGATGCGCCCGCATTGGTGGTCATGATAAGGATGACATTGCGGAAGTCGATCTGCTTGCCGTTGTGGTCGGTCAGCTTGCCGTGGTCCATGACCTGCAACAGGATGTTGAACAGGTCCGGATGCGCCTTCTCGACTTCATCCAGCAAGAGCACGCAGTGCGGATGCTGGTCGACGCCGTCGGTGAGCAGACCGCCCTGGTCGAAGCCGACATAGCCGGGAGGCGCGCCGATCAGCCGCGAAACGGTGTGGCGTTCCATATATTCCGACATGTCGAAGCGGATCAGCTCGACGCCGAGCGAGGCAGCCAACTGCTTGGCGACTTCGGTCTTGCCGACGCCGGTCGGGCCTGAGAACAGGTAGGAGCCGATCGGCTTTTCCGGTTCGCGCAGGCCGGCACGCGCCAGCTTGATCGCCGAGGTCAGCGCGGTGATGGCGGTGTCCTGGCCATAGACGACGCGCTTCAGCTCGATGTCGAGGCCTTGCAGCACCTTCTCGTCGTCTGCCGAAACCGTCTTCGGCGGGATGCGGGCCATCGTGGCGATCGTGGCTTCGATCTCCTTAATGCCGATCGTCTTTTTGCGCTTGGCTTCCGGCACCAGCATCTGCGAGGCGCCGGTCTCGTCGATCACGTCGATCGCCTTGTCCGGCAGCTTGCGGTCGTTGATGTAGCGGGCCGACAGTTCCACCGAAGCCTTGATCGCCTCGTTGGTGAACTTCACCTTGTGGAATTCCTCATAATAGGGCTTGAGGCCCTTCATGATCTCGATGGCATCCTCGATGGTCGGCTCGTTGACGTCGATCTTCTGGAAGCGCCGCACTAGAGCGCGGTCCTTCTCGAAGAACTGGCGGAACTCCTTGTAAGTGGTCGAGCCGATGCAGCGGATGGCACCCGAAGACAGCGCCGGCTTCAACAGGTTCGACGCATCCATCGCGCCGCCGGACGTCGCACCGGCGCCGATGACGGTGTGGATCTCGTCGATGAACAGCACGGCGCCGGGATAATCCTCTAGCTCCTTGACAACCTGCTTCAGCCGCTCTTCGAAATCGCCACGGTAGCGGGTGCCGGCCAACAGCGTGCCCATGTCGAGCGCGAAGATGGTGGCGTCCTGCAGCACTTCGGGCACGTCGCCTTCGACGATGCGCTTGGCCAGACCTTCGGCAATCGCCGTCTTCCCGACGCCGGGATCGCCGACATAGAGCGGGTTGTTCTTAGAGCGGCGGCACAGCACCTGGATGGTGCGGTTGATTTCGCTCTCGCGGCCGATCAGCGGATCGATCTTGCCGGCCTTGGCCTTGTTGTTGAGGTTGATGCAATAAGCCGTCAGCGCATCCTGCTGCTGCTTCTTCTTGCCGCCTTCCTCCTGCGGCTCGGCGCCGTTCTGGCCGCCCTGCTCGTCATCGGCGCCGCGCGGCGAGCGCGTCTCCGATGCGCCGGGGCGCTTGGCGATGCCGTGCGAGATGTAGTTGACCGCGTCGTAGCGGGTCATCTGCTGTTCCTGCAGGAAATAAGCGGCATGGCTCTCGCGCTCGGCAAAGATGGCGACGAGCACGTTGGCGCCGGACACTTCCTCGCGGCCGGATGACTGTACATGGATCACGGCGCGCTGGATGACGCGCTGGAAGCCGGCGGTCGGCTTGGAATCCTCATCGTAACCGGTGACCAGATTGTCGAGTTCGGTGTCGATATAGGTCAGAACGGTGTGCTTCAGCTCGTCCAGATCGACGTTGCAGGCGCGCATAACGGCGGCCGCCTCGGTGTCGTCGATGAGGGCGAGCAGCAGATGTTCTAGGGTTGCATATTCATGGTGCCGCTCATTGGCGAGCGTCAGCGCCTGGTGAAGCGCCTTTTCCAGGCCTTGGGAGAAAGCCGGCATGTTACCTCACTTCTTCTCCATCACGCATTGCAGCGGATGCTGATTCTGTCGGGCGAAATCCATGACCTGAGACACTTTGGTCTCGGCCACCTCGAATGTATAGACCCCGCACTCGCCCACCCCATGATTGTGAACATGAAGCATGATGCGTGTGGCGGCTTCGCGGTCCTTTTGAAAAAAACGCTCCAGGACGTGAACCACGAACTCCATGGGCGTATAGTCGTCGTTGAGGATGAGGACCCTGTAAAGGCTGGGCTTCTTGGTCTTGGTCTTGGTGCGCGTAATGACGGCTGTGCCGCGACCGGCCTCATTGCCGTCGCCGTCACTTTGCATCCGCACCACGCTTGTCGTGGCAGTCAAACCTGAAGTCACGTAATCCTGCCTCTTTCGAATCCCCATGGCGAGTTCGATATGTAGGTGTTCGATGGACGATTTTAAGCCCTTCTTGTTAGCTGACAATATGGCTAGGTGGGCAAACCGAGGCGATTTTCAAAATCGTGAACCGCCAAAGCCCCGGAATTGAAACCGGCATGAAAAAACCCGGCCGCGCATCCGCGACCAGGTCTGTTTTGCAAGCCCGAAAGGCCGTGCCTGGTATTCTCGAGCGAAATTACTTCGCCTTGGCGACAATCGATTCGAAGGGCTTGTAAGCCTCCTTGGCGAGATCGGCATAGAGATCGCCGAACTTGGTCGCCTCGGCGACGAAGCTCTCATAGCTCTGCTTGGCGAAGTCGGACTGGATCTCGACCGCCTTTTCCAGCGACTTGGCGGAGAACAGCTTTTCGACCGCGGCGCTGCCGGCCTCGAAGCTCTTCTTGGTGTATTCGCCAGCTTCGGTGGCGATCGCCTGCGCGCCCTTAGAGAGCGAGGTGAAGCTCTTCAATCCGGTATCGGCAAACTCCTTGCCGTATTTCGAGAAGTCCTCGTAGGTCTGGGTCATTTGACGTTTCCCTTGGCGTTTTGAAGCGCCCTTGCCTGAGCGCGGTTGTGCAATGCACGAGAATATATTGTGCGCTGCACAAAAGTCAAGATTTCAGCGGCATCAGGCCGCGCTGCGCCGGCAACAGCTAAAATTCGAATAAAGAAAGGCTCAAGCCCGAGGAAAATGGTGAACGCGCCGGTTACCATAAACGGATTGGTAACGCTGGCCGCGATAGTTTGACGACAAGTGAGGTCGGATCCCTTTGCCGCCTCCAGGGCAATGAGTTTCAAAGGAACTATCAGTGCGTCAGGCGTTGTCGGTCTTCGGTTCAAAATCCGCATCTTCCCTCAAAACGATCATGATCCTCGCTTTGGCGATGTCATTTGTCGTTGCGGATGCCGCGTCCTCGATGGCCGCCAGGTCTTCGGCGATCGTCGTCGACGCCAAGACCGGCAAGGTGCTTTATTCGTCCGATGCCAACGGCCGGCGCTACCCGGCGTCGCTGACCAAGATGATGACGCTCTATCTGACCTTCGAGGCCATGGCGAAGGGCCGGATCAGCAGGAACACGCCCGTGCCGTTCTCGGCCAAAGCGGCGGCCGAACCGCCGACCAAGCTCGGCGTCAAGGCGGGCGGAGCGGTTTCGGTCGAGACCGCCATCCTGTCGATGGTGACCAAGTCGGCCAATGATTCGGCGACCGCGCTCGGCGAACTGCTCGGCGGCAGCGAAAGCAATTTCGCCCGCATGATGACCGCCAAGGCGCGCGCGCTCGGCATGGACGGCACCGTGTTTCGCAATGCCAACGGCCTGCCCGATCCCGGCCAGTTCACAACCGCCCACGACATGGCGATGCTCGGCATAGCGCTCAGGGAACATTATCCGCAGTATTACGGCTATTTCTCGCAGCGCTCCTTCCTTTACGGCCGCCAGCGCATCAATGGCCACAACCGTCTGCTCGGCCGCATCAAGGGCGTCGACGGCATCAAGACCGGCTATACCCGCGCCTCCGGCTTCAACCTCGTCTCGTCGGTTTCGGATGGCAACCGCCGCCTCGTCGCCGTCGTCATGGGCGGCACTTCGGGGCGCAGCCGCGACAACCAGATGGCCGGCCTGATCAACGCCTACATGCCGCGCGCATCGACCCGCGGCGGCGGCGCCCTGGTCGCCAAGGCCGGCGGTGACAATCCGGTCAAGGCGCTGGCCAAGGTCTTCCTGCCCAAGCATGACGCGCCGACGCCGGATGGCAAGCCGATCGTTGAAGACGATCCCGTAGCGTCCAATGACGATCCGACATCCGCTGACGAGCAGTCTGCTGAAGGCCAGTCTGCCGACGAACAGACGGTGGCCGCGGTCGAAGAGCCCGCCCCCGTCGTCAAGACCAGGAAGGTCAAGACCGTCATCGTGACGGCGCCGAAGGTCGAAACTGCGCAGATTGTGGCTGCCTATGCCGAACCCACGCCTGTATCCCCACAGGCGGTCGACCCGGTCAACACGGCCTCGGTGCCGGCTGGTTGGGCGGTGCAGGTGGCGTCGTCGCCCAAGCAGTCCGAAGCCCAGGCTTTCCTCGACAAGACCGCCAAGCTGGCGCCCAAAGTTCTTGGGGCTGCTTCCGGTTTCACCGTCGCCTTCGAAAAGGATGGCGAGACCTATTACCGCGCCCGGTTCGGCGGCTTCCGCTCGAAGGACGCGGCCTGGAATGCCTGCAATGCCCTGAAGAAAAAGAAAATCGCCTGCTACGCCGTCCAACAGTAGGGCGGCGTCGGAACCATCTCCCGGAAATTTACTGCGTCGAAGGAGACTAGTTGTGATTGGAGAGCAAGACGTCCTTGGCTTCGTTGATCCGCGCCGCCAGGAAAGACGTGCCGCCGATGTCGGGGTGCAGGCGCTGCATCAGGCGGCGGTGCGCCTTGCGGACATCCGCCGCGGCGGCCCCCGCTTCAAGACCAAGGATCTTGTAGGCCTCCTCCTTAGTCATGGCGCCCGCACCTGGCGCAACACCCAGCCCTTCGCCACCGTTCGCCTCAGCGTCTTTGCGCCAGACGGGAAAACGGCCGTCAAGATACGTCTCTAGGAGCTGGCGGCTCTCCGGGTCGCCGGGGAGTTCGCGGTAAAGCTGCTGCAGCTCGGCCAGGCCCATCGCGCCCAGCATCTTGCCTTCATGGCGGCCGGCCAGAACCAGGCCTTCAAGCCCGCCCGTATCGTGATCAAGCTCCATTTCCAGTGCGGCGGTCCGCACCGTCGAGCGCTTGCCGGGCGCCGGCCCGACCGACGGCCGCTTCATTCGCATCGAACCGTACCAGGCAAGGGCCGCGGCCAGAATGAGGCCGGCAATGCCTTCGCGCCCGACCACCAGCACGGCGAGCCCGACCAGCGCCAGAAGCACCGGCCCGAGCGTGCGCATGCCGCTTGCCAGTTTTTGCGCATCGGCGCGGACAAAGATCGTCGCCGCGCCGAGCAGCACCAGAAACAGCGCAACAAGTGCAATGATAGCGCCCATCAATTCCCGCCGCCCCTGAGATGCTCGATCAGCAGCCGGTCTCCCGGCCTGTCCCTTGCCTCGAGCGCCTTCAATCCACCCGTCGCATAGACGGCAACCGCCGAAAGCAGCCCGGCCAAGGTCGCGGCAGCCCGCCGATCAAATCGGAACCAAGCCCCTTTGGACAGCCGCGCAATCTCCTTGAACGCCTTTTCTGCGCCGGGATCATGGCCTTCCTGGAAGACGAAGACGGGAACGCCGTGCAGACCGAGGCTGCCGGCCTTCTGCGCCAGGTCGTCGATATCCTCTTCCATGGCGTCGCCGATATAGACCAGAGCATTGACCTTGGCCGCCGCCGTTTCCTTCAGCGCATGCGCCAGCACCTTGCCGATCTGGGTGTGGCCGGCACGGCAGTCGATCCGCGTCATCAGCTGCTTCAGGGCATTGGTGTCGGCGACAAAAGCCGACGAGCGGCACTCGCCCAACCCGCGAAAATAGGCCAGTTGGACGCTGAGGGTGCCGGCCTTGCCGACGGCGTCGAACATTTCGCCCTGCAGCTTGATGGCGAGATCCCAGGTCGGCTGGCGGCTCATCGTTGCGTCGAGGGCAAGGATCAGCCGGCCCGTGCCGGTCGCGACAAGCGTCCGGGCCTGACGGATGAAGGCGTCGATCTCGCCGGCATTGGATTGAGGCTTGACCGGCGCAGGATCGGCCCTTGCGGGCACGCGCTGCTTCTTGTCGCTCATAAGAAGCAAGATGTGGCGTTGTCGGCTCCCTTGCAAGTCCAGCCTTGGACAAGATGAAGGGCCAGCGCTCGACGCTCTGGGAGAAGCGGCCGCGCCCTTGGCTCTACAGCAAGCCCAGATCGGCGAGCTCGCGCTTCAGTTTCGGCGGCATCTCGACCATTCCGGCCTTGCCCTTGCCGATATCTGCGGGCGCATCCGAAGGTTTGAGATAACGCCAGCCCTGGAAGGCGCGGCGCGGCTGCCAGTCGGTGCGCACGACGTCGAGGTCGAGCATCAGGCGGCAACGGCCGATGCCTTCGTCGTCGGTGAAGGGCCTGATATCAGTGATCAGCTGGCGGCATTGCACGCTGCCCTTGATCACCCAATAAAGCGAACCGCCATCGGTCACCTCGGCGCCGCGCGCCGGCACCATGCGGGTGGTGTGCCAGTGCTCGGCGGGTTCGCCGGCGCGGCGGCGCTCATCGACGCGAAAGGCGATCCATTCTTCGAGGTCCTCGACGCTGTCGCAACCGACGCACAGTTTTAGGAGATTGAGTGCCATCGCTTAAGGTTTAGTCCGGCGCGCGATTGCGTCAACGGCCCTGCCCGACTTCTCCACAGTGCCAGTGGCGTTGCGCGGTCAGCATTCCACGACATTGACGGCGAGCCCGCCAAGGCTGGTTTCCTTGTACTTCTCGTTCATGTCGAGGCCCGTCTGGCGCATTGTTTCGATCGCGGCGTCGAGCGGCACGAAATGGACGCCGTCGCCTTTGATCGCCAGAGAGGCGGCGGTGACCGCCTTGACGGCGCCGAGCGCGTTGCGCTCGATGCAAGGCACTTGGACCAGACCGCCGACTGGATCGCAAGTCATGCCGAGATGATGTTCGAGCGCGATTTCGGCGGCGTTCTCGACCTGCTCGGGCGTGCCGCCCATGACGGCGCAGAGACCCGCGGCAGCCATCGCCGAGGCCGAGCCGACCTCGCCCTGGCAGCCGACTTCGGCGCCGGAGATCGAGGCATTGGTCTTGATGATGCCGCCGACGGCGGCGGCCGTGAGCAGGAAGTCGCGGATGCTCGGCTGGTCAGCCTCGGGGTGGAAATGCAGCCAGTAACGCAGCACCGCCGGCAATGTGCCGGCCGCGCCATTGGTGGGCGCGGTGACGACGCGTCCACCGGCCGCGTTCTCTTCGTTCACCGCCATGGCGTAGATCGACAGCCAGTCATTGGCCAGCAAAGGGTTGGGCTTGTTCTGCTGCCATTGCTCCTGCAGCTTGTCGTGCAGCATGCGGGCACGACGGCGCACTTTCAGCCCGCCCGGCATGATGCCGTCCTGCGACAGGCCGCGGTCGATGCAGCCCTTCATGGCGCCCCAGATCGCATCAAGGCCGCTGTCGAGCTCCTCGCGCGACATATGCGTCTCTTCATTGACGCGCTTCATGTCGGCGATAGACAGGCCGCTTTTGCCTGCCATCTTCAGCATCTCGACGGCGTTCTTGAAGGGATAGGGCACCTTCTTGCCTTCTGTGGTCACCGAGCCCTTGACCTTCATCCGCTGCAGCTCTTCCTCGGACACCACGAAGCCGCCGCCGATGGAATAATAGATGCGCTTGAGCAGCAGCCGGTCGCCGGCATCGTAAGCGTAGAAAGCCATGCCGTTGGCGTGGCCGGTGAGCGGCGTCTTGCGGTCGAGCACCAGATCCGTCGCCGGGTCGAAGCGATAGGAGGGATGGCCGTGTGGCGATATCCGCTTCTCGGCGGCGATGCGCGTGGCGATGCCTTCGGCCTGATCGGGATCGACCGTCTGCGGTGTCAGGCCAGCAAGGCCGAGGACAACGGCGCGATCCGAGCCATGGCCGATACCGGTATAGGCGAGCGAACCGTGCAGGCTGGCGCCCAGACGATCAACTTTCGCGCCGGCCGGGCGCGGCCAGTCGTCTCCGGCGATCTCGTCGAGAAACCGCCGCGCCGCTGTCATCGGTCCCATCGTGTGCGAACTCGACGGTCCGACGCCGATCTTGAACAGGTCGAAAACCGAAAGAAACACGCTGCGCCGTCTCCGGGAATGGGATCAAGACCTACATATAGGACTTTCCATGATGTTTGTGCTGTTTTGCGGATTGCGGCGCTGCACCTGCCGACCTTGTTTGCTCCGGCAGCGACATCACCGGCTGAAAGCGCGTCGCGCTGAAACGGATTCATGCGACGCGCTTTAAGTTCTTGTTTCAATGCATGTCGTTGTCCCAGAACCGCAGCTCACCTCTGGGCGCATGCATTGGAGCATCGAACTGACCGCTTTGCCTGTGGTAAAAGGCGGCATGGGCGATTCCTTCCATCTGTCGACGGCTGATCTGGCGGCGCTGGCTTTCTTCCTGCTCGCATGGTTGCTGCATACGCTGGCGTCCGACGGCAGACTGGTCAGCCGGGTGTCGTTGACGATGGCCATGAACGTGCAGCGCGAGGCCTGGATGCGCACCATGGCCGAGCGCGAAATCCGCATCGTCGACACCGCCATCATGAGCGGCCTGCAGCAAGGCACCGCCTTTTTCGCCTCCAGTTCGCTGATTGCGCTCGGTGGCTGTTTCGCGCTGCTTGGCGCCTCGGATCAGGTCCTTGCCGTGCTGAACGACCTGCCGTTGAACGCGACCTCATCGCGCTCCGCCTTTCAGATCAAGGTCTTTGGCCTGGTGCTGATCCTGGCCTTCGCCTTCTTCAAGTTCGGCTGGGCCTACCGTCTCTTCAACTACTGCACGATCCTGATCGGCGCGGTGCCGATCCCCTATGGCGAGGCGTCACGCAACCCGGTCAGCGAAACGGCGGTGTGGCGCGCGGCGCGCATGAACATGCTGGCCGGCAAGCATTTCAATTCAGGCCTGCGCGCGGTGTTCTTCTCGATCGGCTATCTCGGCTGGTTCGTCGACCCGATCGTGTTCGTGCTGTCGACGCTGCTGCTACTGGCAGTGCTGGTGCGGCGTCAGTTCTTTTCCGCCGCAAGGCAAGCCGTGATCGGTCAGCCGCCCGGGCCGGGGAAAAGCTGGTCGATCCGGCCCGACAGCCAATAGGCGGCGAGCCCGATCCACTCGCGGATCGCCACGGTCGTGGTCTGCAGCGAATCGGGTGCGTTGTCGCGAAACAGGCCAAAGCCTTCCTTGCCCGAGGTGCGATAGTCGACCGGCCACGGGACCGTGTGAAAGCCGGCCTTGTCGAACAGCGCCTTGGCGCGCGGCATGTGGAAGGCGGAGGTCACCAGCAGCCAGGTTTCGCCCGATTTCGGCGTTACCAGTTCCTTGGTGAAGACGGCATTCTCATAGGTGTTGCGGGATTTGCTCTCGAGCATCAGGCGATCGGCGTCGACGCCAAGCGCACCGAGCAGCCGCGGCGCGGTGGCCGCATCCCCCTCGCCATCGATGAACAGTTCACCGGTGCCGCCCGAGATAACCACTTTCGCCTCGGGAAAGCGCCGGGCAAGGATCGCCGCCTCGACCATGCGGTCGCCGCCGGAATTCAGCTCATAGCCGCCGCGCGCCAAGTTGATGGCGCCCTCGAAGCCGCCGCCGAGCACGACAATGCCGTCGACCTTCCGCGGCAGCGGCGGCTTTGGGAAGCGCTCTTCGAGCGGATTGAGCATCATGGCGCCAAGCGACGTCCAGGCCGACAGCGCCAGAATCAGGAAGGCGAACACACTGCCCGTCGCCGCCAATCGCCGGCGGCCGATCAGCGCCGCGAGCAAGCCGGCAAGCAGCAGGAAGATCGCCAGGTTGAGTGGTTGGACGAAGAACCAGAATACCTTGGAGAGATAGAAGAACATTGCCTGCCTATCTCCAGCTCAAATTGTGACGGCCGGTGAAGTGCTCGACCGCACTCGCTACCGCTTCCGCTTCGAGGCGGCTTAACTCCCTGCCGAAAACAAGGACGCCGTTCGCGTTGGTCAAGCTGATGACTTCCGACAGTCCCACTTCGTCCGTGGGATAGGTATGGTCGAGGATTTCGACCCTAAGATGCCCTTTCAAAGGCAGTGACCACCGATTTCGCAAGGAACCCCTCACCGAGCGCACGGCTGCAGTGTCGGTCAGCCGCAGGGTTTCCCTGCCGAACACCCGCCAGATGAAATCCTTGCCCAGGAAATAGGTGAAGAGGGCAATGACCGCCACGAAGGACAGCAGGCCGAGCGTGCCGCTGGTGAGCGTTGCGGACGACATATCCGTCAATCCCATGTAGCCGGTGTAGGCGACGATCGCGGCCCCGATCAGGACAAAGACTGTCCTGAAATCCGAGGTGCGTGGCGGGTTCGTGATCAGCAGTTCGTTTCCCGTCTCGACGATGGAAATGCGAGACGGAGGCGGCATGCTACCACCACTTCTCCGGCTGGAAGGTTCCCGCCGCCTGCTCGATGACGGCGGCTGTCTGGAACAGGGTTTCCTCGTCGAAGGGACGGCCAATCAGCTGCAGGCCGAGCGGCAGGCCCTTGGCATCGAGGCCGGCAGGCACGGCAATGCCCGGCAGTCCGGCCATGTTCACGGTCACCGTGAAAATGTCGTTGAGGTACATTTTCACCGGATCGGCGGCCATGTCCTCGTCAGCGATGCCGAAGGCGGCCGACGGCGTCGCCGGCGTCAGGATGACGTCGACGCCGTCGGCAAAAACCGTCTCGAAGTCGCGCTTGATCAAATTGCGCACCTTCTGCGCCTGCAGATAGTAGGCATCGTAATAGCCCGCCGACAGCACATAGGTGCCGATCATGATGCGACGCTTGACCTCCCGACCGAACCCGGCGGCTCGGGTCTTTTCGTACATGTCGACAATGTCCTGGCCCGGCACGCGCAGGCCGTAGCGGACGCCGTCATAGCGCGCCAGATTGGATGACGCTTCGGCGGGCGCAACGATATAATAAGCCGGCAAAGCGTATTTGGTGTGCGGCAGCGAGATGTCGACGATCTCGGCGCCGGCATCCCTGAGCCAGGCAATGCCCTTCTGCCACAGCGCCTCGATCTCTTCCGGCATGCCGTCGACGCGGTATTCCCGGGGAATGCCGACCTTCATGCCCCTGATCGGTTTGCCGATCGCCGCCTCGTAATCCGGCACCGGCCGGTCGACGGAAGTGGTGTCCTTGGGGTCGACCGAGGCCATGGACTTCAGCATGATCGCGGCATCGCGCACGTCCCGGGCGATCGGGCCGGCCTGATCGAGCGACGAAGCGAAGGCGACGATGCCCCAGCGCGAGCAGCGGCCATAGGTCGGCTTGATGCCGACGGTGCCGGTGAAGGCGGCTGGCTGGCGGATCGAGCCGCCGGTGTCGGTGGCGGTGGCGCCGGCGCACAGGAAAGCCGAGACGGCGGAAGCCGAGCCCCCCGACGAGCCCCCCGGCACCAGTTGGGCATTGTCCAGCGTGCGCGCGGTCTTCGTGCCGCCGGCCGAAACGAAACCGCCATCGCCCTGATGCGTGGTCGGCATCACCACCGTGTCGAGGCGCGAACGCCGCCACGGATTGACGACAGGGCCATAATAGGAGGTCTCGTTGGACGAGCCCATGGCGAACTCGTCCATGTTAAGCTTGCCCAGCATGACGGCGCCGTCTGCCCACAGATTGGCGGTGACGGTCGATTCGTAGCGCGGCTTGAAGCCGTCCAGCACATGGCTGCAGGCCTGGGTGTGGACACCTTCGGTCCCGAACAGATCCTTGATGCCGAGCGGGATGCCCTCCAGCGCACCGCCCTCGCCCTTGGCGAGCCTGGCGTCGGAAGCTTTGGCCATATCGCGCGCCTTGTCGCCGGTGACGACGATGTAGGCATTGAGCACCGGATTGGCGCGCTCGATGGCACCGAGATAGGCCTCGGTGATTTCGACGGCAGAAATCTCCTTGGCGCGCAGCTTGGCGCGCGCCTGCGAAATTGTCAGATGGGTCAGTTCGCTCATCAAAGGCTCTTTTCGTAAAACACCGACCACTCGGAATCGGGATAATCCAGCACCGGCCCGCAGCGCGAGAAGCCGGCGCGTTCATAGACGGTCCAGGCGGCGGGATGGCGGTCGCCGGTTTCCAGCACCAGACGCTTCAGCCCTTCGCTGCGCGCCAGCGTTTCGACATGTTCGACGATCTTGGCGCCGATCTTCCTGCCCCGATGCGAAGGCCGCGTGTACATACGCTTGACCTCACCGACGCGGGCATCATGGCGCTTCAGCGCGCCGCAGCCGATGGCTTGCCCGTCGTCGCGGGCGATAAAGACGGTGGTGTCGTCGCCAGCCATCTGCTCGACCGTCAGATGGTAGCAATGCTCCGGCGGCGTCAGTTCGAGCAGAGCCGCGTTGAGCTCCTCGACCAAAGCGCGGACATCGTCCTGCAGCGGCGTTTCGATGGCGATCTCGATTGCCATCGGCCGCCTACTCCACGACCTTCGGCACGAGGAAGAAATTCTCGTCAGTGGCCGGCGCATTGGCGACGATATCGGCGGCCTTGTTGCCGTCGGTGACGATGTCTTGGCGCTTCTTCATCTCCATCGGCGTCACCGATGTCATCGGCTCGACGCCGGAGACATCGACCTCGTTCAGCTGCTCGACAAAGCCCAGAATGGCGTTCAGCTCGCCGGTCATGCGCTCGGCATCCTCCTCGCTCACCGCAATGCGGGCGAGACGCGCGACGCGCTTCACAGTTTGCAGATCAACGGACATGTCTTTAGCCTTTGGGAAAACCAGATCGCGCTATAGCGGCGTGGCGCGTGCCGCGCAACATCGATCGTGCTTGGGGATAGAGCCCGTTCATGCCAGGGCGGCATTTCAGCCTAGGGCAGCGATACACCCTCGCACAGATAATAGCTGCCGCCATTGCCGGCCTGCTCGCCTTCGTCGGCGGTCGGGCGCACCGAGACGATGTCGATTTGGGTCGCGTTCATCTGCGTGATCGACAGTATATCGGGAAAGAGAAAGCCCGGCTCCTGGCAGATGGCAGTGACCGCCCAGCTCGGCGAGCGCGTCGCCTTGGTGACCTGGACAAACTCGCAATTATACTCGACGCTTTGCAGGCCGTCCGCCGACAAGATGACATTGCCGGTGTCAATCAGCGTCTGCAGCGTGTCCTTTTTGGCTTGCGCGCAAAGCTCCTGGGTCTGGAGGTAAACGCCCTTGATGAAGTCCTCGGCGGCGGATGCGGGCGACGCAGCGACCAGCATCGAAACGCAAAGAGTCTCTCTCAAACCCATGGTTTAATTCCCCTTTGCGACAAGGGATCGTTTCAACGATCGCTCTATAGTGTGATCGTTTGGCCGATGGCTGGCAAGGCTACGTCGACACCTGATCCTTCGAGGCCGGCCACGAACTTCTCCGCCGTCGCGTCGATGATCGGGAAGGTGCCGAAGTGGCATGGCACGACGGTGTCGAAGTGGAAGAAGCGCCGGCAGGCCAGGGCCGCCACCGCGCCGCCCATGGTGAAGCGGTCGCCGACCGGCACGAGGCCGATCTTCGGCTCATGCAATTCCTCGATCAGCGCCATATCGGAGAAGATGTCGGTGTCGCCCATATGGTAGAGCGTCTTGTCCTCCGGGAAATGCAGGACCAGCCCGTTGGGATTGCCGAGGTAGACGTTCTGGCCGCCATCGAGCCCAAACGACGAGGAATGCAGTGCCTGCACGAATGTGGTGGTGAAGGCACCGCAATCGACGGTGCCGCCATGATTGCCGGGATTGATCTTCTTGCCGTCGACGCCCTTGCCGACCAGGTACATGCAGATCTCGTAATTGGCGACCAGCTGGGCGCCGCTCTTCTTCAGCACCTCCACCGCGCCGCTGACATGATCACTGTGGCCGTGGGTCAGAAGCACATGGGTGACGCCTTCCGCCGGCCCCTCCCAGCCGCTCGTCCATGACGGATTGCCGACGAGATAGGGGTCGATCAGGATGTTCGCGCCTGATGTCTCGACGCGGAAGGCGGAATGTCCGTACCAGGTCAATTTCATCGATCGTGTTCCTCGATTTTGGTTGCGCCGGAAGATAGAACGCCGGCAGCAAAATTAAAGTGACACAGTGTGCTCGCGGTTCAAAAGAACGTGTCGCGCTCTTTGTGACGGCAAGTCTGGGTCACGGTTAGACTGGGTCACGGTAAAACTGGTTGGGGAAAGCCGTTGGGCATCATAGCAATCGAGGATCTGCCGGCACGGCTGGAGGGCGGCAGGACGCTGGCCGGGCTCGACCTCGGCGACAAGACGATCGGTGTCGCCGTTTCCGACCGCGGCCTGTCCTTCGCCCATCCGCGCGCGGTCATCCTGCGCAAAAAATTTTCGCTGGATGCGGCAGCACTGCTCGCCCAGCTGCAGAAGGACAATGTCGGCGCGTTTGTACTCGGTCTCCCCATCAACATGGACGGTTCGGAAGGTCCCCGCGCCCAGAAGTCGCGCGCCTTCGTGCGCAACATGGCAGGTATAACCGACCTGCCCTTCGTGCTGTGGGACGAGCGGCTGTCGACGGTGGCGGCGGAGCGGACGCTGATCGAGATGGATTTCTCGCGCCGAAAGCGCGCCGGCAAGATCGATTCGGCGGCTGCGGCCTTTATTCTGCAGGGAGTTCTGGACCGGCTCCAGTCGCTTGACCCACGCGATCGGACGGAACCGGATTCCCCGCCTGCCGCCTGACCCAGGCCGTGATGTTGCGGCGGCGGCGAAACGCCCACAATGCCATCAGCAGGAAGCCGTCAAAGACGCAGGCCCTTGCCACCATGCCCGGAATGATCGCCGGATCGATGCCCAGCATCTGCCCGTAGAGCTGGAACACGAAATCATGCAGCTGCCGGCTGAGCATGACGTAGCCGAAATTGATGTCGTTGAGCGACAGGAAGAACCAGCCCCAGAACAGAGCGAGTGGCGCGGCCCACAATGCGAACAGCGTGCGCATCAGTGACCGTCCCTGCGGCTGGAGCCGCCTCTGGGACCGCTGGGACCAATGTCCGGACGGCCGGAAATGCGCGACAGCAAGGAGCCGTGCGCGGCACCCTTGGCCATGGCATGGGCGGTGGCGCGACTCTCTGCCTCCCGCGAAACCATGACGGCGAAGACCGACCTCCGCTCGGCCAGCATGGCGACATAGGAGGCCAGAAGTGCCGCCAATTGCACGGCGACAACCAAAAACAGGCCGTTGATGCCTCGCGCTGCGCCGCCGATCAGGATCAGCGACAACACCGCGGATGCCGAAATGAAGGCGGTCCGCGCCACACTGTCGGCTCCGTCCGGGCTCGCTGCGGCGTTAACCAGACTCTCGACGAAGACCCAGCAAAACAGCACCGCCACGACCAGCAAGGCGATGGCCAGCGGCGCCACGACGGCAGCATTGTCGAGATCGGCCAGACGAGTGTTTTCCACGACGACGCCGAGCACGCCCAGAGCGCCCGCAACGCCGCGGTTTCCATCGACACAGATGAACGCCAGCAGGGCGAAAACCAGCGCCCAGTGCAAGGCCAGAAAGGACGTCAAAATGTGCCGCATGGCATTCCTGCTTTGGTGACAAAGACAGTGGGGTCTGCGGCCTGCGGCTGCAACGGAAACCATTCGTTAAGGTTAACGGCTGTCCACAGGCAGGCAAATTCGTTCAAGGCCTGGCGGAAGGCCCTCAATTCACCGGCGGATAGAGCGTGTCGACGATCATGCGCGCATCGTGGCGCGAATCGAGCATGCCATAGGTGTTGCGCCACTGGCCGGCGAGCCGCGTCTCGACGAAGGCGTCCGCAATCCGCCCTGCCCCCAGCCGGCGCAATTCCGCAGCTGCCGCCGACAGCGCCAGCTGTTCGGTCAGCAGGCGGGCCGACCCCTCATCGGTGCCGGCGACCTGCATGGCCGCCTTGAGCACGCCAATGGTTCCGCGTCCGCCGGCGCCGAGATCGCGGTCGATGCCGGCCAGCACCTCCTCGAACAGGCCGGGCGCGCGGCCGAGCACGCGCAGCACGTCGAGCGCCATGACATTGCCTGAGCCCTCCCAGATCGCATTGACCGGGGCTTCGCGGTAGTAGCGGGCGAGCGGCGCTTCCTCGACATAGCCATTGCCGCCGAGGCACTCCATCGCCTCATAGAGCAGTGGCGGCGCGATCTTGCAGACCCAGTATTTGACCACCGGGGTCATGGCGCGGGCAAAAGCAGCCTCGCCGCGGTCGCCGGCAGCCTCGTCGAAGGAGCGCGCCAGTCGGAACGAGAGTGCCGTGGCGGCGGCGACATCGAGCGCCATGTCCGCCAGCACGCGTTGCATCAGCGGCTGTTCGATCAACGTCGAGCCGGCCACCTGGCGGTGACGGGCGTGATGCACGGCCTCAGCCAGCCCCGCTCGCATGATTGCCGACGAGGCGACGGCGCAGTCGAGCCGGGTCAGCGTGACCATGTCCATGATCGTCTTTATGCCGGCGCCGGGCTCGCCGACCATCTCGCCGATGGCGTTGACGAACTCTACCTCCGACGAGGCGTTGGAGCGGTTGCCGAGCTTGTCCTTCAGCCGCTGGAAGCGGAAGCCGTTGCCGGAACCGTCGCCGAGGATGCGCGGGACGAGAAAACAGGAAAGCCCTTCCGGCGCCTGTCCAAGCACGAGAAAAGCGTCCGACATCGGCGCCGACATGAACCATTTGTGGCCGGTGAGGCGATAAAAGCCGCTGCCGGCGCGTTCGGCCCGTGTGGTGTTGGCGCGCACGTCGGTGCCGCCCTGCTTTTCGGTCATGCCCATGCCGAGCGTCAGCCCGGCCTTGTCGACCGGCGGCTTCTGGCTCTGGTCGTATTTGCGCGTCGTCACGCGCGGCGCCCATTCGCGAAACAGCTTTGGGCTGGCCATCAGGGCGGCCAGCGAAGCGCTGGTCATGGTGATGGGGCAGAGATGCCCGGTCTCGAGTTCGGCGGTCAGGTAGAAACGCGCGGCGCGCACCTGATGGCGACGGCCGATCTCGCTATCGCCGTTTTCCCAGATCGAGGAATGCAGGCCGCCGGCAACCGAGCGGCGCATCAGCGCATGATAGGCCGGATGGAATTCGACGAGGTCGATGCGCCGGCCCTGACGGTCATGCGTGCGGAGCTTCGGCGTCTCGACATTGGCGAGGCGGGCCAGTTCCTGCGCCTCCTGCGTCAGGACGAACCGGCCAAGCCCGTCGAGGTCCTTGCGCACCGGATCGGAAAAACGCTCGGCAAGCTGGATCAGCAACGGATCGCCCCGCCAGGCGTTGCCGCCCGTCAGCGGCGGCGGCTGGTTGGTCACGTCGTCGGTCACGCCCAATCCTTCTGAAAGTAGAAGGGCCTTCTAACGCTAGAAAGGCACTTATCATCACAAGGCTTCGAATCCGAAGCAATCGGCTAGATATAGCCCAAGGCAGGCGGCGCGCGCGACGAAAATACCGGGGAGAAAGGCCGCAATGCCAAGCTGACGCTTGCGGCAAGGAATTCTCCCCCCTATAGCAGCGCCTTGAGATGACCGACGCTTCGTCCCTGCCGCTTTATCCTCACCGCCATCTTCTGGGCATCCGCGATCTTTCCCCCGGTGACATCGAGCTTCTGCTCGACCGGGCCGATCGCGCCGTCGCCATTTCGCGGCAGTCCGAAAAGAAGACCTCGACGCTGCGCGGCCGCACCCAGATCAACCTCTTCTACGAAGCCTCGACGCGCACGCAGTCGTCGTTCGAACTGGCCGGGAAACGGCTCGGCGCCGACGTCATGAACATGTCGGTGGCGAGCTCTTCGGTGAAGAAGGGCGAGACGCTGATCGACACGGCGATGACGCTGAACGCCATGCGCCCCGACATCCTGATCATCCGCCACCAGTCTGCGGGCGCCGCCGCCCTTTTGGCGCAGAAGGTCGGCTGCTCGGTGGTCAATGCCGGCGACGGCGCGCATGAACACCCAACGCAGGCGCTGCTCGACGCGCTGACCATCCGCCGCGCCAAGGGGCCGCTGTCGAAACTGATCGTAGCGATCTGCGGCGACATCCTGCATTCTCGCGTGGCGCGTTCCAACATCATGCTGTTGAACGCGCTTGGTGCGCAGGTGCGTGTGGTGGCGCCGTCGACCCTGCTGCCGTCCGGCATCGAGAAAATGGGCGTCATCGTCTCGCGCTCGATGGCAGAGGGCCTCAAGGGCGCGGACGTGGTGATGATGCTGCGCCTGCAGCGCGAGCGGATGGAAGGCGCCTTCGTGCCTTCGGTACGCGAATATTTCCGCTATTTCGGCCTCGATGCCGAAAAGCTGAAGGCCGCCAAGGACGGCGCGCTGGTGATGCATCCCGGTCCGATGAACCGCGGCGTCGAGATTGCGTCCGAAATCGCCGACGGTCCGCAAAGCGTCATCCAGGAACAGGTCGAGATGGGTGTCGCCGTGCGCATGGCGGTGATGGAAGCGCTGCTCGACCCGCGCCGCAACGAGGGCCGGAGCGCATGAGCACGACGGTCTTTGAGCGCGCCCGCATCGTCGACCCGTCACGCGGCTTCGACGAGGTCGGCACCGTGATCGTCGAGGGGAAAAAGATCGTTGCCGCCGGCAAGGCTGCCCTGAACCAGGGCCTGCCGGCGGGAGCCACCGTGGTCGACTGCGCCGGCAAGGCGATCATTCCCGGCCTGATCGACGCGCGCGTCTTCATCGGCGAACCGGGCGGCGAACATCGCGAGACCATCGCTTCGGCCAGCGTTGCGGCGGCGGCCGGCGGCGTCACCTCCGTCGTTATGATGCCCGACACCGACCCGGTGATCGACAATGTCGCGCTGGTCGAATTCGTGCTGCGCACCGCCCGGGACACGGCAAGCGTCAACATCTTTCCGGCGGCGGCGATCACCAAAGGCCTCGCCGGTCGCGAGATGACCGAATTCGGCCTGTTGCGCGAGGCCGGTGCGGTCGCCTTCACCGATGGGCGGCACACAATATCCAGCGCACTGGTGATGCGCCGGGCGCTGACCTATGCCCGCGATTTCGGCGGCGTCATCGCACATGAGACACAGGATGGCGACCTCGCTTCGGCAGGCGTGATGAATGAAGGCCTGTATGCCAGCTGGCTCGGCCTTGCCGGCATTCCGCGCGAGGCCGAGTCCATCCCGCTGGAGCGCGACCTGGCGCTGGCACGGCTGACGCGCGGCGCCTACCACGCGGCCAAGATCTCGACGGCGATGGCAGCGCAAGCGATGACGCGCGCGAAAGCCGACAAGGCCAATGTCACGGCGGGCGTGGCGATCCACAATCTGTCGCTGAACGAGAACGATGTCGGGGAATACCGCACCTTCTTCCGGCTGACGCCGCCTTTGCGCGCCGAGGAAGACCGGCTGGCCATGATCGAGGCGGTCAAGGACGGCACGATCGACATCATCGTCTCCTCGCACGACCCTCAGGATGTCGACACCAAGCGCCTGCCCTTCGCCGATGCAGCTGCCGGCGCGATCGGGTTGGAGACGCTGCTTGGAGCAGCGCTTCGGCTCTACCACAATGGCGACGTGCCGCTACTTCGGCTGGTCGAAACACTGTCCACTGCACCAGCAAGGCTGTTCGGCCTGCCGGGCGGCACGCTGAAGCCGGGAGCGCCGGCCGATCTTGCGCTGATCGACCTTGAAGAACCCTGGATCGTGAGTGAAAGCGGCATCCGCTCGCGCTCGAAAAACACCTGCTTCGAAGGTGCGCGGCTGCAAGGCATGGTCTTGCAAACGCTGGTGGCGGGCCGCACAGTGTTTTCGAGCTAGAGCGATCGCGCCACGTCGTCGCAGACCGACATGTTGCTGGGGAAATGCGGGGGCAAACAATGAGTTATAACGTTATCCTGGCATTGCTGTTCGGCTATCTCCTCGGCTCGATTCCCTTCGGCCTCGTGATCACCCGCGCGGCCGGCCTCGGCGATGTGCGCAAAATCGGCTCCGGCAATATCGGCGCCACCAACGTTCTGCGCACCGGCAACAAGGGCCTCGCCGCCGCGACGCTGGTGCTCGACGCGTTGAAGGGTACGGCGGCGGTGATGATCGCGCGCCATTTTGGACACGACTACGGACTGTGGGCCGGCCTTGGACTCTGGGCGGGCCTTGGCGCCTTCCTTGGCCATCTGTTTCCGGTCTGGCTCGGTTTCAAGGGCGGCAAGGGCGTGGCGACCTATCTCGGCGTGCTGATCGCGCTCGGCTGGCATGTGGCGCTGATTTTTATCGTCGTCTGGCTGGCGATGGCTTTTCTGTTTCGCTATTCCTCGCTGGCAGCGCTGACGGCGGCGGTCGTCGTGCCGATCGCGCTTTATTTCTGGAGCACACCTGAGACCGCCGGGCTGTTCCTGGTGATGAGCCTGATCGTCATCTTCAAACATCGCGCCAACATTTCGCGCCTTCTTGCCGGCACCGAAGGCAAGATCGGAGCCAAGGGTTGAGCAAGCCCGCCGCCGGGCCGCGCCTCAGCGACCGGCAGCGGCTGAGCTGGCTGCGGCTGATCCGCACACAAAATGTCGGCCCGGCCTCGTTTCGCGAATTGATCAACCGCTTTGGTTCGGCGGAGGCGGCGTTGGAGATGCTGCCCGAGCTGATGATTTCGGGCGGAGCCAAAAGGATCATGCGCATTCCTTCCGTGGAGGAAGCCGAAGCGGAACTCGACGCAGCCAGTGAAAACGGCGCCCGCTTCGTCGGCATCGGCGAGGCCGACTACCCGCCGATGCTGAAAAACATGGACAATCCGCCGCCACTGATTGCCGTGAAGGGCGAGGCAGCCGTCTTTCGCCTCCCGGCGGTGGCCATCGTCGGCGCCCGCAACGCGTCGCTCGCCGGCATCAAGATGGCGCGCATGCTGGCGGCGGATCTTGGCCGCGACGGCTACGTCATCGTTTCCGGCCTGGCGCGCGGCATCGACACGGCAGCACACCAGGGCAGTCTCTCGACTGGTACAGTGGGTGTGCTGGCCGGTGGGCTCGATGTCCCCTACCCGCCCGAAAATATCGGCTTGTGCGACGACATTGCCGAGCGTGGCGGCGCCGTCATTTCGGAAATGCCGTTCGGCTGGCAGCCGCGGGCGCAGGATTTTCCGCGCCGCAACCGGCTTGTCGCGGGCGCCGCCCTCGGACTGGTGGTGATCGAAGCGGCGCAACGCTCCGGCTCGCTGATCAGCGCGCGCCTGGCCGGCGAGATGGGCCGGCTGGTCTTTGCCGTACCGGGTTCGCCGCTCGATCCGCGCTGCGCCGGCTCCAACGGGCTGCTCAAGGATGGCGCCACCCTGGTCACCGAGGCGGCCGACGTTTCCGGTGCGATCGCACCCTTGGCGGGCACGCGAACGCGAAGCATTGCGCCGCCAGAAAAGGCACCCGATTTTTCGGCAACACCCCCGCCCGGTGAGGACGAACGCAGCGCCGTGCTCGAGGCGCTGGGCCCAACGCCGGTGGGCGTGGACGAGATCATCCGCCACACCGGCCTCAACGCCGCGCAAGTCTCCATGGTGCTGCTGGAACTCGACCTTGCCGGCCGCATCGAGCGCCATGCCGGCGGCAATGTCTCACTGGTTTCGTGACGTTCCAGCCGATCCCGCCGCACGTCGGCCGCAACTCACGCGTCGAGGGTCACGCCGGCGGCGCCAACGCCGGTACAGATGCCACCGCAGGGTATTTTCCAGGCGGCTCTCGGAAAAGCACTCCGCCATTCCAGGGCTCTCCGTTGCACTGACGATCACGCTCGCGATGGCATACTCGACAGCTGACGAAAACCGGGCTCGACAGTCTGCGCATCAGTCAGCGGAACAGATACTTCGATACCTCCGGATTGCCACGGCGCCACATCACATTGTCCAGAAAATAATGGTGCACATTGATGAAGATGAGCACGATGAAGAAGAACAGCGATGACCCCAGCACTTGCCTGTCATAGGGAATCAAAGCCGTCAGCGCGGATGGGATCAGCCAGAAGCCGAGATAGCCAAGGGCCGTGCCGCCGACGATGAAGCCGAGGAGCCGAAACCTGTAGAGGGGGCCGAGAAAGGACAGGATTTTCGGCTGCGGATCGCGTTCGGCATCGGAGCTGTCACGCTCAACATTGGTCTGATAGCGCCAGACCACGGCGAGGTACTGCAGCGAGTGGAGCGCCGGCACGATCAGCAGCCAGAGCGGATTTATTCTCACAATCAGGATCCAGAGATAGAGCGACGCGACGTAGGCCACGATGCCGTTATAGGGCAGCTTGCCACCGTTCTTTCGCCAGCGATTGACCAGCATCAAAAGCGTAGCCGCCGTCGAAGCAATGGCTGCCAGCAAGGCGATGTCGGTGATCCAGGAAGGGACCGCGAAGGTGTAATAGTCGAGGCCGTAATATTTGCCCTGGGTGACCGCCGTATTCGTCTGCAGCCACGAAAGGATCCACACGGCATAGGAGTTTACCAGCAGCACCTTCTTGTCGCGATCGTCGAAGAATTTGCGCTTCAGCACCGCGTCCACCATCAGCATGCCGTAGCCCTGCTTGACGTAGTGCCAGCCGACGAAAAAGAACATGGCGTTGGTGGCAAAGCCGAGCAGCCGCGTGTTCGCCGCCACCGCGCCATAGGCAAAGAACCCGGCCATGACCAGGGGCACGACAATGCCCGCGAAGATGTAGCGGAGTTGCAGGCTCCTGTCGTAGCCGTCGCCCGTCACCTTGCGCCCGAAATTGCGATAGAAAAGCTGGTAGGAGTGGGCGAAGTGGGGATAGTTCACGAGATAGGCGACGACGACCATCGTTGCGGCCACCGGCCCCTCATATTCGAGCGGAACGAGAAACAGCACCGGCAGGATGAGAAAGGCGCTGCCGCCCAGCATGAGGAAATCGGCGACCGGGCCGAAGAGGTACTTTTGAGGCGCCGCCGCCTTAGGAGCGACAGCATCCGCCGAAAGCTGAAGTGTCATGTCAGAACCCTCCCCTGGGAAAGGCTGAGTTTAGCCATCGACTGGGATGGGGACAAGGTTGGAGCTGCCGCTCCGCGCCCTAACACTGGGCCATCCTGCTGTTTCGCCAATGGTCTCGATCCGCCATGGGCTTCGAACCCGTGAAGGCCCTCCGCTGTTAATAAAGCGCACCACCCCAATTTACGACTAACATGTTAGTGTGCTAGCACGGCATACACACCTACTTCGGAGACCTTCCGGTGACATCACGCTTTGGCCTTTCGGCCGCTCTCGCCACGCCTTTCGATGCCCGCGGGCAGATCGCCACCGATCCCATGATCGCTCAGGCCAAAAGTTGCCTGGCGCAGGGTTGCGGCAGCGTGACGCTTTTCGGCACCACAGGGGAAGGCGCGTCGGTGGGCACGACGGAGCGGCGGTCGGTGACCGAAGCCATGCTGGCTGCTGGAATCTTGCCGCATCAACTCGTTGCCGGCGTGCTGGTCGACGCCGCCGAAGACGCCGCCGAACAGGCACAGCATGCCTTGCAGCGAGGCGCCCGAAACATTCTGCTGGCCCCGCCGAGCTACTTCAAGAATGTCGGCGAGGAGGGCCTTTTCGGCTGGTTCTCCGCCGTCTTTGCCGCGCTTGGCCCCCTCGCCCGTGACGTGCTGCTCTACAACATCCCTTCGGTTACCATGGTGCAGCTTTCGCTTGGCCTGATCGGCCGATTGCGCACTGCTTTTCCCGACGTGGTCGCCGGGGTGAAGGATTCCGGTGGAAACTGGAGCTACAGCGAGGCGCTGCTTGCCGCCTATGGCGATCTGGTGATCCTGATCGGCGATGAAAGGCATCTGGCGCGTGCGGTGCGACTGGGTGCTCAAGGTGCAATCTCGGGCATGGCCAATTTCGTCCCGGGCGAAATCCGCGCCATGGCCGAGGACGGGCGCGACGATCCTCGCGTCGAAAGTTTTGTGCTCGAATTGCTGAAATATCCGGTCACCCCCGCGGTAAAGGTCATGGTGGCGCGCAAGACCGGCGACGAGCGCTGGCTGGCGGTCCGTCCGCCGCTGGAGCCGATTGCGTTGCAAGGGCAGCAGCAGCTTGCCGCAGCCTATGACAGCCTGTTTGCCAGGGAACCGGCCTGACCGGCAAAGGGAAGCGCGCCGAAATGGAAGACGGCAACGAACCGACCACCCTCAGGGAGAAGGCCTATGCCAGCTTCACGCGGCATTTGCTGGCGCGCGACTTCAAGCCGGGCCAGTTCGTGTCGCAACGTGAGCTGGTTGCCTTCACCGGACTGCCGCTCGGCGCCATTCGCGAGATCGTGCCGCGTCTCGAGGCGGAAGGACTGCTGACGACCATCCCGCAGCGCGGCATGCAGATCGCCCATATAGACATCAGCCTGATCCGCGAGGCCTTTCAGTTCCGCCTGTTCATGGAGCGTGAAGCGGTGGCGCTGTTTACGGTAAGCGCCTCCGATGCCGAGCTTGCCCGCTTGCGGCGCGAGCATGAGGACATGCTTGCCCAGGCGCTGGCGCAAACCCCGACGCCGGAGATGGAGGCCAAGGCGCAGACCATCGACTGGGCCATGCACGACACGTTCATCGATGCGCTGGGCAACGAGATCATCGCCAAGGCCTATCTGGTGAATTCGGTGAAGATCCGCCTGATCCACCAGGAGCGGTTCCGTATCGACGGGCGCGTCGTGCCGGTCATGCGCGAGCACCTGGCGGTGATTGATGCGATGCAGAGCCGCGATCCTGGGAAGGCGGTCGAGGCCATCAGCCAGCATATCGAAAAGGCGCGCCGGCTGGCGCTGCAAATCTGAGGAAGCATGAGCCGCGCCGCGGTCGCTGCGGCGCAATCGACAACGACAACAACCGGGAGGAAGAAAATGTCGTCCAATCTGTTCAACCCAACCAGGAGGCAACTCCTCCAGGGAACCGCCGCCCTTGCCGCCGCCGGCTTTGCCGGTGTTCGCCCAAGCTTTGCCGCCGGCGTCGACTGGAAGCGCTTTGCGGGAACGACGCTTGACGTCAATCTGGTGAAAAGCCCGCGCAGCGACACGCTGATAAAATACATCGCCGAGTTCGAGGAACTGACCGGGATCAAGGTCAATGCCGAAGCGACGCCGGAACAGCAGCAGCGCCAGAAGACGGTGATCGAACTGAGCTCCGGCAAACCGAGCTTCGACGTCGTGCATCTGAGCTACCACGTGCAGAAGCGCCAGTTCGAAAAGGGCGACTGGCTGGCCGACATATCAGGCTATCTCGCCGACCCGACCCTGACCGATCCTGCGCTGGTGGAAACCGATTTCGCCGATGCCGGCATGCTGTTTGCCAAGGACGGCCAGGGCGTGCTGCGCTCGCTGCCGTTCTCGGTGGATTACTGGATCGTCTACTGGAACAAGGAATTGTTCGAGGCCAAGGGCCTCAAATACCCCGAGACGTTCGAGCAGCTGGTGGCCGCCGCCGAAACGCTGACCGATCCGTCGACCAACACCTACGGCTTTGTCGCCCGCGGCCTGAAAAACGCCAACACGCCGGTGTGGACGTCGCTGATGCTCGGCTACGACATGACGCCGCTCGATGACAAGGGCAAGCTGCGCACGACCTCGCCCGAGGCGGTCGAGGCCGCCAGCCTCTACCAGCGGCTGATGACCAAGTCGGCGCCTCCAGGCGTCACCGGATTCAACTGGGCCGAAGCCCAGTCCGCCTTCCTGCAAGGCAAGATCGGCATGTGGTTCGATGGCGTCGGCTTTGCCCCGCCGATGGAAAACCCGGAAAAGTCACGAGTGGTCGGCAAGGTCGGCTACGGCGTCATGCCCAAGGGGCCCAAGGCGCATGCCGCCGGCACCTTTGGCGACGGCCTCGGCGTGACGGCCGCCAGCGAGAAGAAGGAGGCCGCCTACCTCTTCTGCCAGTGGGCGATTTCGCCCGCCATGGGCGCGCGCCTGCTGCAGGCGGGTGCCGGCGTGCCGTTCCGCAAGTCGGTGCTGGAAGATCCCAAGGTGCGCGAAGGCGTCACCATGCCGGCGAGCTGGCTCGATGCCGTGGTCGGCTCGGGCAATGTCAGCCGGCTGTCGCTGCCGGTCATCATTCCGGTCACCGAGTTCCGCGACATCTATGGCGTGGCGCTGACCAATCTGATCGCCGGCGCCGATCCGGCAGAGGAACTGAAGAAGGCCACCGAGCAGTTCCAGCCGGTGCTCGACCGGAGCGAGCAAGGCTGATGTCCGCCATCACCCCAGAACGCACCGGGGTGACGACGCAAGCCATCGAAGGGGGCCAGACCATCCGTCTGGCTCCCAACTACTGGCCTTTCGTCGTCCCGGCGCTCGTCGTCGTCGGCGCCGTGATCGTCTTTCCCTGGGCCTTCACACTGTGGATGAGCGTCAACCGCTGGACCCTCGGCCAGGCGCGAAGCTTTGCCGGGATGGAAAACTATCTGCGGCTGGCAGTCGACCAACGCTTCTGGGAATCGCTTTTCCATACGCTGACCTACACGGCGCTTTCGGTCGCGGCGCCGATGTTCCTTGGCACTGTCGCGGCGCTGATCTTCGACGCCAAATTTCCGCTGCGCGGCCTGTTGCGCGGCGTCTTCGTCATGCCGATGATGGCAACGCCAGTCGCCGTGGCGCTGGTCTGGACGATGATGTTCCATCCCCAGCTCGGCGTGCTCAACTATCTGTTGTCGCTGGTCGGCATCCCGGCGCAGGAATGGATCTTTAATGCCAGGACGGTCATCCCGTCCCTGGTTGCGGTCGAGACCTGGCAGTGGACGCCGCTGGTGATGCTGATCGTGCTGGGCGGCTTGGCCTCCGTGCCGCGCGAGCCCTTCGAGAGCGCCGAGATCGATGGCGCCAACGCCTGGCAGCAATTCCGCTATCTCACCTTGCCGATGATCGCGCCGTTCCTGATGATCGCGATGATCATCCGCACTATCGATGCGCTGAAAAGTTTTGACATCATCTATGCCATGACCCAGGGCGGACCGGGCACGGCCTCGGAAACCATCAACATCTATCTCTACAACACCGCCTTCTCCTACTACGACATCGGCTATGGCTCGGCCATGGCCGTGGTGTTCTTCATCGTCATCGTCGCGCTGTCCTTCATCCTGCTGATGCTGCGCCAGCGCTCCCAATGGATCGGGGTGGAGGGCAAATAGATGAGTTCACGGCTGCTCAACCGGATCGGGCTGTTTTTCGCGGCTCTGGTCTTCGTCTCGCCGGCGATCCTGTTCTTCCTCTGGATGATCTCGCTGTCGCTGAAGTTCGAGATCGACAACGGTGCCTACCCGCCGATCCTGATCCCGGAACATCTCGCCTGGTCGAACTATGTGAAGGTATTCGAGGAGAACAATTTCCTGCTCTATTTCTGGAATTCGGTTCTGGTGACGGGCACGGCAACGTTGCTGGCGCTGCTGATCGGCGTGCCGGCGGGCTATGGCATCGCGCGGCTCAAGGCCGAACGCTCGGCGGTGGTCATCATGATCGCCCGCATGACGCCGGGGCTTTCCTATCTCATTCCGCTGTTCCTGCTGTTCCAGTGGGTCGGCATTCTCGGCACGCTGTGGCCGCAGATCATCATCCATCTGGTGGTGACGGTGCCGATCGTGGTCTGGGTGATGATCGGCTATTTCGAGACCACGCCGATGGAGCTGGAAGAAGCGGCCAACATCGATGGCGCCAGTTCCTGGCAGGTGTTCCGGCTGGTCGCCTTGCCCATCGCCAAGCCGGGCATTGTCGTCGCCTTCATCCTGTCGATCATCTTCTCATGGAACAATTTCGTCTTCGGCATTGTGCTCGCCAGCCGCGAGACTCGCACGCTGCCGGTCGCCGTCTACAACATGCTTTCCTACGAGCAGGTGAGCTGGGGTCCGCTCGCCGCCGCAGCACTTGTGGTGACGCTGCCGGTGCTGGTGCTGACCCTGTTCGCGCAAAGGCAGATCGTCGCAGGGCTGACCGCAGGCGCCGTCAAGGGCGGCTGAGGCACGGCCCGACATCACTCATTCCGGGAGAAATCCAATGGCATCGGTAACAATCAACAACGTCCAGAAGGCTTTCGGAGCCGCCAAGATCATCCACGATGTCAGCGTCGACATCTCCGATGGCGAATTCGTCATCCTGGTCGGGCCGTCGGGCTGCGGAAAGTCGACGCTGCTGCGCATGATTGCCGGACTGGAAACGATCTCGGGCGGCAGGATCGCCATTGGCGATCGCGTCGTCAACAATCTCAGGGCGCGCGACCGAAACATCGCCATGGTGTTCCAGAACTACGCGCTCTATCCGCATATGACGGTGGCCGACAATATGGGCTTTGCCCTGAAGATCAAGAAAGCCGATCCGGCCGACACCGCCGGCCGCGTCGGCAGGGCCGCCAGCATTCTCGGCCTGGACAAGCTGCTCGACCGCTATCCGCGTCAGCTTTCCGGCGGCCAGCGCCAGCGCGTCGCCATGGGCCGCGCCATCGTGCGCGACCCGCAGGTGTTCCTGTTCGACGAGCCGCTGTCCAATCTCGACGCCAAATTGCGCGTGCAGATGCGCGGCGAGATCAAGGCACTGCACCAGCGGCTGGGAACCACAACCATCTACGTCACGCACGACCAGATCGAGGCCATGACCATGGCCGACAAGATCGTCGTGCTGCATGACGGCCTTGTCGAGCAGATCGGCGCGCCGCTCGATCTCTACGATCGCCCGGCCAACCTCTTCGTTGCCGGCTTCATCGGCTCGCCGGCGATGAATTTCATTCGCGGCCATGTCGAGGAAGGTGTTTTCCGCAGCGCCGGTGGACTGATCTTGCCGCTGCCGGAAGGCATCGACCTGGCAAACATACCCGGCGGCGACCTCATCTACGGCATCCGCCCCGAACACATCCGAGCGACGACCGCCAAAGGAATCCCCGGCACGATCGTGCTTCTGGAAGCAACGGGTTCGGAAATCTTTGCCAGGGTCGACTGCGCCGGAGAAGAAATCTCCTGCCTTTTCCGCGAGCGGCTGGCACTGAAACAGGGCGAGCAGATGCGCATCGAGATCGACCGCGCCTGCGCTCATCTGTTCGACGTCAAGACCGGGCGGCGATTGTAGGGGGCGATGGGGGCTGCTGACAGGGCAACTTCCGCACGAAATATTTCTGGTGAGCGCGTCGGGGTTCGAACCCGAGACCTACTGATTAAAAGTCAGTTGCTCTACCGGCTGAGCTACGCGCTCCCGCGGGCTCTAAAGGCCGCCCTCGAAATTGCGCGGAACATAGGGAGAGTGCCGCGACCGGTCAACCGGAAAAAGATGGCCCTTCGACCGGGGTTTCAGCCATCGCCAGACGCGCCGCAAATTGCGTCGTCACCAGCCCGGTGAGCCGCTCCCGCACGTGGTCGCCGCTTCGATCTGTTGGCGCGCGAGACGCGCCTTTTCTCTCGCGCCGAATTCGAGAAACATTACAAATCAGCAACTTACTGTTTTGGTGGGAACCATCGCACGAGCGGGCCGTTTTCGTCTCACAAGGGACGTCAACCACCCTTCAAGGAGAAGATCATGAACAAGATCGCAACGGGTCTACTGGCGACCACCCTGTCAATTTCGTTTGCCGCGGCCGCCGCTATGCCGGCCAATGCCGCCCAGATGTTCGTGCCCCAGTCATCAGAAACTTCGTCCGACATCGTGAATGTGGGCGATTCTCGTCATGACAACTGGCGGTGGATGCGCCATGGCAACCGCAATTCCGGCAATCGCGATTTCCGCGTGGGCCGCCAGTTCTCGCGCAACAATGATGGCGGCAGCTATTGGAATGGCCATCGCGGCTATCGCGAATATCACCGCGGCTATCGCCGTCACGGCGACTACTGGTTCCCGCTGGCTGCCTTCGCCACCGGCGCCTTGATCACCGGCGCGATCGTCAACAGCGAGAACAACCGCGGCGATGCGCATGTGCAGTGGTGCTACGACCACTATCGGTCGTACCGCGCTTCGGACAACACATTCCAGCCCAATTACGGCCCGCGTCGGCAGTGCAATTCGCCCTATTGAGCTGAGTTGGTACCAAGTGTTGTGTAGAAAAGCCCGCGCCGGCAACGGCGCGGGCCTTTCCGTAGGTTGCTTGGGTACGGGCGCGGCGGATTAGCTGGCCCAATTGACGCTCTTGAAGATCAGATACAGGGCTCCGCCTTCACCACGCGGAGAACGGTATGCACCGAGGCCGTTGCAGATTCGAACCGCAACTGCGGTCATCTTCCAGCCGAGCACTTCCAGGTCGTTGTTCAAAGCTATCGCATAGGATTGAGCCAGTTCATCAATGGAATGCTCCTGTCCGAATGACCGAACCAGCTTTGCGTCGGCAAGCAGTTCGCCAGGCAGGTTTGAATTTGCCCAAGCCCAGAGCCAGTTGCTGGCCTTGGCACTCGTCGATCCGGCGATTTGGATTTCGGCGACGACCTTGGTGATGCCGTTGTCCGAGAACAGAAGCTTTCCTTCTGTCAGATCATAGTCATAGCGAGGCCAACTGCCGAGTCGGAACGCCTGCTGCAAGCGTGCATTCTTTGCATCCAATTGTTCGACAGCCTCGTCGCGCCAGGCGACATACCAGTGTGGATTCATCCCCTTCCCCCGCCACGATTTACTACCGTACGCTCAGCGTCCGGCGCACCGCATCGCGCCAGCCGGCCAGTTTTGCCGAACGCACCGTGGCATCCATGTCCGGCTTGAAGCGGCGCTCGAGCGCCCAGCTCCTGGCAAAATCCTTCGCCTTCGGCCACACGCCTGCTTTCGAGCCGGCAAGCCACGCCGCACCCAGCGCCGTCGTCTCCAGAATGGTCGGGCGATCGACCGGCGCATCGAGGATATCGGCCAGCCGCTGCATGGTCCAGTCGGAGGCCACCATGCCGCCGTCGACGCGAAGCACGGTTTTGGCCGACGCCCCCTTCCAGTCCTTGCGCATTGCGTCGAGGAGATCGCGCGTCTGGTAGGCGACGGATTCCAGCGCCGCGCGGGCGAACTCCGCCGGGCCAGAGTTGCGGGTCAGCCCGAAGATCGCGCCACGCGCCTCGGCGTCCCAATGCGGCGCGCCGAGACCGACGAAAGCCGGCACCAGATAGACGTTCTGCGTGGGGTCGGCGGTTGCCGCCAAAACGCCGCTATGCTCGGCCTTGCCGATCACCTTGATGCCGTCGCGCAGCCATTGCACGGCGGCACCGGCGATGAAGATCGAGCCTTCCAAGGCATAGGTGGTCTTGCCGTTCAGCCGATAGGCGATGGTGGTCAACAGCCGGTTCTTCGAGCGCACCAGATCGGCGCCGGTGTTGAGCAGCGCAAAGCAGCCGGTGCCATAGGTCGATTTCATCATGCCTGGCTCGAAACAGGCCTGGCCGATGGTCGCTGCGTGCTGATCGCCGGCCACGCCAAGGATTTTGATTTCGGCGCCAAACAGGCTTTTTTCCGTCACGCCGTAGTCGTCGGCGCAATCCTTGACCTCAGGCAGCATCGCCACCGGGATGCGCAGGATGGAGAGCAGCTCGTCGTCCCAGACATTTTTCTCGATGTTATAGACCAGCGTGCGCGAGGCGTTGGTGGCATCCGTCGCATGCACCTTGCCGCCGGTCAGCCGCCAGATCAAAAAACTGTCGATAGTGCCGGCGAGCAGTTCGCCCTTTTCGGCGCGCTTTCTCGCACCGTTTACCTTGTCCAGCATCCAGGCGATCTTGGTGCCGGAGAAATAGGGATCGAGCAGCAGGCCGGTCTTTTTGGTGAACTTTTTCTCCAGGCCGTGTTTTTTCAGCTTCTGGCACAGCGGCGCGGTGCGGCGGTCCTGCCAGACGATGGCATTGTGGATCGGCTTGCCGGTCGCCTTGTCCCAGATGACGACGGTTTCGCGCTGGTTGGTGATGCCGATCGCCGCCACATCCGAGGCCTCGCGGCCGGCGGCCTTCAGCGCGCCTTTGACCGTCGCGACGACGCTTGCCCAGATCTCTTCCGGATCATGCTCCACCCAGCCGGAGGCAGGATAATGCTGCGTGAATTCCTGCTGCTTGCTGCCGGCGACCTTCATCGCGCCGTCGAACAGGATCGCCCTGGTCGATGTCGTACCCTGGTCGATTGCAAGGATGTATCCGGTCATTAGTCCTCCCGGTAGCTCGCCTATACAAACAGGGGAGACGGCAAGATGCCGCCTCCCCGTTCACTATGATCCTGGCGCGTACGCCAAGATTACTTCTGCCAGCTCTTCACCAGTTCGTCGTAGTTGATGGTGATCGGCTTTTCCTTCTCGTTCTCGATCTTCAGCTGAGGCGCGAGATTGCCGTTCTTGACCGCGTCGGCGTTCCAGTAGGCGAGGTCATGCTCTTCGGCCATCTTCGGGCCGATATCGCCCTGGACGCCCGACTTCTCGATGCGGGTCATGACTTTTTCCTGCTCGGCGCAGAGCGAGTCCATGGCTTCCTGCGCCGTCTTGGCGCCGGACGAGGCATCGCCGATCGCCTGCCACCAGAGCTGTGCCAGCTTCGGATAATCGGGCACGTTGGTGCCGGTCGGCGACCACTGAACGCGGGCCGGCGAGCGGTAGAACTCGATCAGACCACCGAGCTTCGGCGCACGTTCGGTGAAGCTCTTGTCGTGGATCGTGCTTTCGCGGATGAAGGTCAAGCCGACATGGCTCTTCTTCACGTCGACCGTCTTCGAGGTCACGAACTGCGCGTAGAGCCAGGCGGCCTTGGCGCGGTCGGTCGGCGTCGACTTCATCAGCGTCCAGGAACCCACGTCCTGATAGCCGAGCTTCATGCCGTCCTTCCAGTAGACGCCATGCGGCGACGGGGCCATGCGCCACTTCGGCGTTCCGTCGTCGTTCAGCACCGCCTTGGCGCCGGCGTCGACCATCGAAGCGGTGAAGGCGGTGTACCAGAATATCTGCTGCGCGACCGCACCCTGTGCCGGCACCGGGCCGGATTCGGAGAACGTCATGCCCTGGGCTTCGGCCGGAGCGTAGGCCTTCAGCCAGTCGAGGTATTTCTGGATCGAGTAGACGGCAGCCGGGCCGTTGGTGTCGCCGCCGCGCGCCGTGCAGGAGCCGACCGGCTGTGATTTCTCGTTGACCTTGATGCCCCATTCGTCGACCGGCAGGCCGTTCGGCAGGCCCTTGTCGCCGTTGCCGGCCATCGACAGCCAGGCGTCGGTGAAGCGCCAGCCGAGCGACGGGTCCTTCTTGCCGTAGTCCATGTGGCCATAGACCTTCTTGCCATCGATCTCACGGCCGGTGAAGAACTCGGCGATGTCCTCATAGGCCGACCAGTTGACGGGAACGCCGAGGTCGTAGCCGTATTTCGCCTTGAAGTCGGCCTTGTTCTTCTCGTCGTTGAACCAGTCGTAACGGAACCAGTAGAGGTTGGCGAACTGCTGGTCGGGCAGCTGATAGAGCTTCTTGTCCGGCGCGGTGGTGAAGGAGGTGCCGATAAAATCCTTCAGGTCGAGGTTCGGATTGGTAACGTCCTTGCCCTCGCCCGCCATCCAGTCGGTCAGGTTGCGGACCTGCTGGTAGCGCCAGTGGGTGCCGATCAGGTCGGAATCGTTGACCCAGCCGTCATAGAGGTTCTGGCCGGTCTGCATCTGGGTCTGGATCTTCTCGACGACGTCGCCTTCCTGAATGACGTCATGCGTGATCTTGATGCCGGTGATGGCGGTAAAGGCCGGCGCCAGCACCTGCGATTCATACTGGTGGGTGGCGATGGTTTCGGACACGACCTTGATGTCCATGCCGGCGAAAGGCTTCGCGGCATCGATGAACCACTGCATTTCTGCTTCCTGGCCGGCGCGGTCGAGCGTCGACAGCGGTCCGATTTCCTTGTCCAGAAACGCCTTGGCCTCATCCATTCCGGCGTAGGCGTTGCCTACCCCGAGCAACAGGACAAGGGCAGTTGTTGATGTTAAAAATTGCCGTCGCATAGGTTTCCTCCACATTTAGGTTTCAAGTGTGATCTGGAACGGCCGCCGGCACGCGGTCGCTCCAACAGTTTCCCCCTCTATACGTAGCGGAACACGCCGACGGCGTAGACCACGGAGAGAGCGAGAGCCCACCACAGGTTGGATCCGACAAGACCCAGCCAAGCGAGATGGATAAAGGCGCTGCCAAGCAGCGACAGAAAAAGGCGGTCGCCGCGCGTCGTCTCGAAGCGCAGGATGCCGACGCGCGGATTGCCGCCCGGCGAGGCAAATTCCCAAAACGCCATGCCGCACAGCAGCAGAAGAATGGTGCCGAAGAACGCCGCCGTCGGCCACGTCCAGGCCATCCAGGTGAGGTCGAGATTCATGGTGACACCCTCCCCAGGGCAAAGCCCTTGGCGGTGGTGGTGAGGATGAACCCGTGCGTTTGTTTCATCACACCCTCCCCAGGGCGAAGCCCTTGGCGATGTAGTTGCGGACAAACCAGATGACGAGCGCGCCGGGGATCAGCGTCAGCACACCGGCTGCGGCGAGCAGGCCCCAATCCATGCCGGCGGCCGAAACGGTGCGGGTCATGGTGGCGGCGATGGGCTTGGCATCGGTGGTCGTTAGCGTGCGAGCGATCAAAAGCTCGACCCATGAGAACATGAAGCAGAAGAAGCAGGCGACACCGATGCCGCTGGCGATCAGTGGCATGAATATCCTGACGAAGAAGCGCGGGAACGAGTAGCCGTCGATATAGGCTGTTTCGTCGATCTCCTTGGGCACGCCCGACATGAAGCCTTCGAGGATCCATACCGCCAGCGGCACGTTGAACAGGCAGTGCGCCAGCGCCACCGCGATATGGGTGTCGATCAGGCCGAAGGCCGAATAGAGCTGAAAGAACGGCAGCGCGAACACTGCCGGCGGCGCCATGCGGTTGGTCAGCAGCCAGAAGAACAGATGCTTGTCGCCGAGGAAGCGGTAGCGCGAAAAGGCGTAGGCCGCCGGCAGCGCCGCAGCCACGGAAATCACCATGTTCATGACAACATAGGTGATCGAGTTGATGTAGCCCGAATACCAGGACGCATCGGTGAAGATGGTAACGTAGTTGGCGATCGTAGGCTGATGCGGATAGAGCGTCAGCGAGGAGACGATCTCGGCATTGGTCTTGAAGCTCATGTTGATGAGCCAGTAGATCGGCAGCAGAAGCACGATGATGTAGATCGTCGGCACGATCCACCACCAGCGCGATTCCTCGCCGCGCTTGCGCATCAGCCGGGCGACCTGATCCTGCGAAAGCGTGCTCGCCAATTTTCCCGAAGCGGTGGTTTCGCTCACTCTGTCGGCTCTTTCGTTGGCGCCGCTCATCTCAGCGCTCCGCGTCGTAGTTGGTCATCACGGTGTAGAACACCCACGACAACAACAGGATGATCAGGAAGTAGACCAGTGACATGGCGGCCGCCGGACCGAGGTCGAACTGGCCGAGCGCGGTCTTGACGAGGTCGATCGACAGGAAGGTGGTCGAGTTGCCGGGGCCGCCGCCGGTGACGACGAAGGGCTCGGTGTAGATCATGAAGCTATCCATGAAGCGCAACAGCACGGCGATCAAAAGCACACGCTGCATCTTCGGCAGCTGGATATAACGGAACACCGCCCAGCGCGAGGCGCCGTCGATCTTGGCCGCCTGGTAGAAGGCATCCGGGATCGAAACCAGGCCGGCATAGCAGAGCAGCACGACAAGGCTGGTCCAGTGCCAGACGTCCATGATGATGATGGTGACCCAAGCGTCGAACGGATCCTGAACGTAATTGTAGTCGATGCCGAGCGCGTTGACGTAGTAGCCGAGCAGGCCGATGTCGTTGCGGCCGAAGACCTGCCAGATGGTGCCGACGACGTTCCACGGAATGAGCAGCGGCAACGACATAAGCACTAGGCAGACCGGCACGCCCCAGCCCTTCTTCGGCATGTTGAGCGCGATGAATATGCCGAGCGGCACTTCGATGGCCAGAATGATGAAGGAGAAGATCAGGTTGCGCACCATCGCTTCCCAGAAGCGGCTGGACGACAGCAGTTCCTCGAACCACTGGGTGCCTGCCCAGAAGAAGACGTTGTTGCCGAAGGTGTCCTGCACCGAATAGTTGACGACCGTCATCAGCGGAATGACGGCCGAGAACGCCACCAGCACCAGCACCGGCAGCACCAGGAACCAGGCCTTGTTGTTCCAGGTCTTTTCCATCTATGCCCCCATCTCGACACGCCCCATCTCAACCAGCCAGGAATCGGCATAGATGTTGATGCCTGCCGGATCGAAGCGAACCTTTGGGTCGGCCGGCACGCTCTCGTCCTCGCCGATGACGGCAGCGATCTCGCGGCCTTCGAGGCTGGCGCGCACCACCTTGTGGCGGCCGAGATCCTCGACCTTGCTGATTTTAACCGCCATGCCGTCACGGCCGAGCCTGACATATTCGGGGCGGATGCCGAGTTCGATGGCGCCGGAGCTCCCAGCGGCGGTCTTTGGCGCGCCGGGCAGCTCGATGCGCTGGCTGCCAATGGTCGCGGTCTTGCCGTCGATCGCCACCGGCATGACGTTCATGCCGGGCGAGCCGATGAAGTAACCGACGAATGTGTGGCGCGGGCGCTCGAACAATTCAGCCGGCGTGCCGATCTGGACGATGCCGCCATCATACATGACGACGACCTGGTCGGCGAAGGTCAGCGCCTCGGTCTGGTCATGGGTGACATAGACCATGGTGTAGCCGAAGCGGCGGTGCAGTTGCTTCAACTGCGATCGCAGCACCCATTTCATGTGCGGATCGATAACCGTCAGCGGTTCGTCGAACAGGATGGCATTGACATCCGAGCGCACCAGGCCGCGGCCGAGCGAGATCTTCTGCTTCTGGTCGGCGGTCAGGCCCCTCGCCTTCTTCTTCGCCCACGACGCCAGGTCGATCATCTCCAGCGTCTCGCGCACCTTGCGGTCGACATCGGCCTCCGGCACGCCGCGATTGCGCAGCGGGAAGGCAAGATTGTCGTAAACGGTCATGGTGTCGTAGATGACCGGGAACTGGAACACCTGCGCGATGTTGCGCTCCTGCGTCGACAGATTGGTGACGTCCTTGCCGTTGAACAACAACTCACCGTGCGAGGGGTGCAGAAGTCCCGAAATGATGTTGAGCAGCGTGGTCTTGCCGCAACCCGAGGGCCCAAGCAGCGCATAGGCGCCGCCATCCTCGAATGTGTGGTGCACTTCCCGCAGCGCAAAATCGGCATCCTTCTGCGGATTGGGCAGGTAGGAGTGCCTGACATGGTTGACGTCGATGCGCGCCATCTCTTCCCCCTCAGGCCGCAAGCTTCGGCGCGGCGACGGCGCTGCCGTTGCTGTCGAAGACCATGATGTGGCGCGGATCGATAAACACCTCGATCTCGGCGTCCGGCTCGAAATCGCGGATGCCGTGGGCCAGCATGACCCAGCGCGCATCGGCAAAATCGAGGTGGATGAAGCTTTCCGAGCCGGTGATCTCGGTGATCGTCACCTTGGCGCGCACCGGCACCGCGGCAGCGTTGGGCCGCTCCAGCGACAGATGATGCGGCTGAAAGCCGATCGTGTAATTGGCGTCGGCAATGCCGGCGAGTTCGGCCGGCACCGGCAGCTTGACGCCGCCCTCGAGCAGGAAATCCGGGCCCTTCTTGGCCAGCACGATGGTGTTGAGCGGCGGATCGGCAAAGGTTTTCGCCGTCACCAGGTCGATCGGCTTGCGGAAGACGTCGATGGTCGGCCCGAATTGGGTGATCCGCCCCTCGGACAGCGTCGCCGTATTGCCGCCGAGCAGCAAGGCTTCATGCGGCTCAGTCGTGGCGTAGACGAAAATGGTGCCGGCTGCGGCAAATATCTTGGGCAGTTCGGCGCGCAGCTCCTCGCGCAATTTGTAGTCGAGATTGGCGAGCGGCTCGTCGAGCAGCACCAGGCTGGCATTCTTGACGATGGCGCGGGCCAGCGCCGTACGCTGCTGCTGTCCGCCGGACAGGCTGAGCGGCGTGCGGTCGAGATAGGGTGTGAGCTTCAGAAGCCCTGCCGCGTTGCGGACTTCCTTGTCGATCTTGGCCTGGTCGGTGCCGGCGACGCGCAACGGCGAGGCGATGTTCTCGTAGACGGTCATCGCGGGGTAGTTGATGAACTGCTGATAGACCATGGCGATCTTGCGCTGCTGCACCGGCATGCCGGTGACATTCTGGCCGTCGAACCAGACTGAACCGGTGGTCGGCACGTCGAGCCCGGCCATCAGCCGCATCAGACTTGTCTTGCCCGACAGTGTCGGCCCGAGCAAAACGTTGAGCGAGCCGTGCTGAAGCGTCAGCGACACGTCGCGGATATGCTCCACCGCGCCGACCATCTTCGTCACGTTTCTCAGTTCCAGCATGATGCCTCCTCCCAGGCTTTGTGCATCAATCGCCTTCCCTATTCCGCTGCCGCGACATGGCGCCGGCTGATGCCGCGCATGAATTCGTCAAGCGCCGAGGCCTGTTCGCGGCTGAGATGCAGACCGCGCTTGGTGCGACGCCACAATACATCTTCGGCGGTCAGCGCCCATTCATTTTCGCTGAGGTAGCGTACCTCGGCCTCATAGAGATCGGCGCCGAAATTGCGGCCGAGATCGGCGTTCGACTTGGCAAGGCCGAGCAGCACTTGCGCGCGCGTGCCGTAAAGCCTGGTCAACCGACGCGCCAGGCGCTGGTCGAGGAAAGGATAGGCGCTCTTCAGCTTCGCCACCTGGACGTCGAAACCGGTGGCCGGGAAATCGCCGCCCGGCAAGGGCGCGTTCGCCGTCCACGGCTTGCCGCGCTTGCCGAGAAAACCTTCGATCTTTTCCAGCATCGATTCCGACAGCCGGCGGTAGGTGGTGATCTTGCCGCCGAAAGCGTTGACGATCGGCGCCTTGCCCTCGCCGCCATCGGCTTTCAACACATAGTCGCGGGTCGCTTCCTGCGCCTTCGAAGCGCCGTCGTCGTAGAGCGGGCGCACGGCCGAATAGGTCCAGACGATGTCGGGGCGCGTCACGGCTTCAGCAAAATATTCGCTCGCCGCCGCGCAGAGATAGTCGATCTCGGTGTCGCTGATCTTCACGTCATGCGGATCGCCGGGATAGTCGCGATCGGTGGTGCCGATCAGCGTAAATTCTTCCTCGTAAGGGATGGCGAAGATGATGCGCCCGTCCTTGTTCTGGAAGAAGTAGGCGCGCGGATCATCGAATTTCTTTTTGATGACGATATGACTGCCCTGCACCAGGCGCACATTGTGCACGTCGTTCTGGCCCACGGTGGTCGACAGGACGTGGTCGACCCATGGACCGGCGGCATTGACCAGCAGCCGGGCCTTGACCTCGTCGGCATCTCCCGTCCGCACGTCTTCCACGCGGATCGCCCATAGATCGCCTTCGCGCCGCGCCCCGACGACTTTCGTGCGGGTGCGGATGGTGGCGCCGCGGTCGGCGGCGTCACGCGCGTTCAACACCACCAGCCGGGCATCGTTGACCCAGCCGTCCGAGTACTCGAAGGCCTTGTGAAACAGCGGCTTCAGCGGCTTGCCCGCCGGATCCTTGGACATGTCCAGTGTCCGGGTCGCCGGCAGCAATTTGCGGCCACCAATATGATCGTAGAGGAACAGGCCGAGCCGGATCAGCCAGGCCGGGCGCAGGCCCTTGGCATAGGGCAGCACGAAGCGCATCGGCCAGATGATGTGCGGCGCGTTCTTCCACAGAACCTCGCGCTCCATCAGCGCCTCGCGCACAAGCCGGAACTCGTAGAATTCGAGGTAGCGCAGGCCACCATGGATCAGCTTGGTCGAACCGGAGGAGGTTCCGCTGGCGAGGTCGTTCATCTCGGCGAGAAATACCGAAAAGCCCCGCCCAACGGCGTCGCGGGCGATGCCGCAGCCATTGATGCCGCCACCGATGACGAAGATGTCACGGACTGCGTCCACGAATCCCTCCCGCGATTTCGCATTGCAGCATTTTTGAGTTGTTACGAAACCGTATCGGGATTATTTCGAAATAAGAACGAATGTCAAACGAAATGTAACGGGACCGTGATCGATAGCCTAGCCGAGCGACGTTTCGATCAATTGAACCTCCGCTTCCTCGCAGATCTTACGCACCGACGGGATGTCGCAACGGTCGGTGATGAAGGTGTTGACTTGCGAGAGATGGCCGATGCGAACCGGCGCGGTGCGTTCGAACTTGGTCTGGTCGGAGACCAGGATGACATGCCTGGCATTGGCGATAATGGCTTGCGCCACTTTCACTTCGCGAAAGTCGAAATCGAGCAACGCGCCGTCATGGTCGATGGCCGAGGCGCCGATCACTGCATAGTCGACCTTGAACTGCCTGATGAAATCGACCGCGGCCTCGCCGACAACGCCGCCGTCGGAGCCACGCACGACGCCGCCGGCGATTACCACCTCGATCGAAGGATAGATGCGCATCCTGTTGGCAACATTGATATTATTGGTGATGACCATCAGCCCGGTATGGTCGAGCAGCGCCTTGCTGACCGACTCGGTCGTGGTGCCGATGTTGATGAACAGGGAGGCGTTGTCGGGTATCAGCCTGGCCGCCGCGCGGCCGATGGCCTCCTTCTCGTCGGCGGCAATCTTGCGGCGCGCCTCATACTCCATGTTCTCGATGCCGGACGGGAACAGGGCCCCGCCATGGATGCGCGTCAGCAGCCGCTGGTCGCAGAGATCGTTGAGGTCCTTGCGGATGGTCTGTGGCGTCACGTTGAAATGCGTGGCGAGGTCATCGACCAGCACACGGCCATGGTCCTTCGCCATCTGGATGATCTCGGCATGGCGCGGCGACAAATACACTGAGAACCTCCCGTTTTCGTTTTTCTTGTTTGTAGCTGAAAACGAAAGCAATGAAAAGGGAGACGCCGGCTAATGAAATATCGATGATTGAAAAGGCGAACCGGGCAGATACGGCTCAGACCCGCTCCGCCACCTTGCGGGTGACAGCCGCGACTTTACCTGGCGAGCGGATCATCAGGAAATTGCCGGACCAGTATCCCGGGATTCGCCAAGTGCCTTTGATCTCGGTTGCATCACCGTTGATGATGCCGCTGTAGTGAATCGGGTGCGCCTTCAATTCGGCCTTGTCGTATGTCTTGGTAAAGGAGACGGCGTTGCCCTCTCGCTGCCCCTGCAGGCTTGCGTATCTTGCCGTGCTGGTCGCCGCCGGTTCGTGGGTCATCCCCGTCAAGCTGGTTGCCGTCTCGATCAGCGTTGCAACGAAGGAAACCGGCGGCAGTTCGCGCGGATAGAAATAGCGCCCGCTCCAGACGCCCGTCAGATTCTGGCTAACCCCTTCGGCCCTTCCGGCCATATGCTTGCTCGCAAGTCCTTGCTGGCTTGCCCCGGCGGCGGCAACCACCCGGGCAATCCCTGTCAGTCCTTCGGGGATCTTGCACACTCGCAGATGACAGTGAAGGCGGTATCGACATCGGCCGCGGTTGTCTCGAACTGGCCTGCCTGGAAGCGGATGGCGACCCGGCCATCGACACGCGTCTGCGTCAGGTAGATACGGCCGTCATTGTTGATGGCGTCGACCAGACGCAAATTGTGCTCGTCGGAGTCAACGCCGGATGCGGCGCGATGCCGGAACGAGAACAGCGACAGCATCGGCTGGCTGGCGAGCTCGAAATCCTCCTCCTCGGCCAGGCGCGCTGCTATGCCTTCGCTCCAGGCGACGTGATTGCGGATCATGGTGCGCAGCGCCTCGAGGCCATGGGCGCGCAGCAGGAACCACAGCTTCAGCGCCCGGAAGCGACGGCCGAGAGGCACCGACCATTCGGAGTAGTTGATGATGCCGTCATGGCCGCGAGTTTTCAGATAGTCCGGCTTGATCGCCAGTGTGCGCACGAGATCCTCCGGCTGGCGGACGAACTGGATCGAGCAGTCGAATTGCGCGCCCAGCCATTTGTGCGGGTTGAAGACGATCGAGTCCGCGCCCTCGACACCGGTCCAGAAATGCCGGTATTCCGGACAGATCATCGCCGATCCGGCCCAGGCGGCGTCGATATGCAGATAGAGCCCCTGGCGTTTGGCCACCGCGGCCACTTCAGCGATGTCGTCGGTGCCGCCGGTGCTGGTGCCGCCGACGCACGCGATGATGCCGGCCGGCAATAGGCCGGCGGCGCGGTCGGCAACAATCGCCGCTTCCAAAGCCGCGGTATCCATGGCGCGGTAGGTGCCAGCGACGGGAATGCGGACGAGGTTTTCCTCGCCAATGCCGGCGACCCAGATGGCGCGGTCGATCGAGGTGTGCACCTGGTCGGAGGAATAGACGCGCAGCCTGCCCTGCCCGGAAAGACCCTTCTTGTTGCCCTGCCAGTCGAGCGTGCGCTCGCGCATGGTCAACACGGCGGCCAGCGTCGCCGATGATGCGGAGTCCTGGATCACGCCGGAAAAGCCTTCGGGCAGGCCGAGCGCCTGGCGCATCCAGTCGACGATGCGCGTCTCAAGCTCTGTCGCCGCCGGCGAAGTCTGCCACAGCATGCACTGCGCGGCCATCGCAGAGACCAGATATTCGGCCACCACCGAGACGGGTGCTGCATTGGCCGGGAAATAAGCAAAGAAACGCGGATGCTGCCAATGCGTCATGCCGGGCACGATCTTGGCTTCGAAATCGGCGAAGATCGTCTCCATCGATTCCGCGGCCTCCGGCGGAGAAGCTTCGATGCTCCTGAAGATCTCGCCCGGCGCTATGGCAGGTCGCACGGGCCGATCGCGAAGGCCGGCGCGGTAATCAGCGCCCCAGTCGGCGGCGCGCCTCGACCAGTCGCGGAATTGCTCGTTGTCCATGGATCCTCCCGACACGCCGATCAGCCAGCCGTTTGAATTTTGATTAACATGTTAAATAGAGACAGGCAACCGCGACGAAGGTCCCGCGCTACCCCGGAAAATCCGGCAGGCTGGCAAAGGCCGTCTTCAACGCGTTCGACCAGCCTTCGGAAATAGCACGATAATATCGATCGTCCTGGCCGATGCGCTTTTTCAAACCCACCGTGAACGTGTCCTCCTCCAGGAACAGCAGGTCGAGAGGCAGGCCGACGGACAGGTTCGATTTCAGCGTCGAATCGAACGATACCAGCAAGAGCTTGACCGTTTCAGCCAGGCTCATCGTCCTTTCATAGGCACGGATGATGATCGGCTTGCCGTATTTGGTCTCGCCGATCTGGAAGAACGGCGTGTCGTCGGTCAATTCAATGAAATTGCCCTCGGGATAGATCATGAACAGCCGTGGCGGGCTGCCCTTGATCTGGCCGCCGAGGATGAAGGAGGCGTTGAAATAGGAATCCGCCTTTTCGCCGGCAGGCGACGAGCTGGCGATGACTTCCTTGACGGTGTCGCCGACCAGCCGCACCGTCTGGTACATGGATGGGGTCTCGAGCAACGTCGCGTGGCGTTCCGCCACCGCCTTGGTGCGCTCGTCGAGCAGGCTGACCACGGCCTGCGTCGTAGCCAGATTGCCGGCCGACATCAGTACGATGACGCGCTCGCCTGGCTCTTCCCAGACATGCATCTTCTTGAAAGTGGAGATCGAATCCATCCCTGCATTGGTGCGCGTGTCCGACATGAACACGAGCCCACGATCGATCTTGAGGCCGACGCAATAAGTCATGGAATCTCTTCAGGCAGCAATCTTGCCGGAGACTACTGCTCTACCGTGACGGTGACTGCAAGCTGTTCCTCCGCCTGTCCCAGTCGAATTCCCGACACCGGCGAGGCGTCGCGATAATCACGGCCGGTGGCTACCCTGACATAGCGTTCATCGGGGGAAATGCCGTTGGCGGCGTCGAAGGCGACCCAGCCGAGACCCTGAACATGGGCTTCGGCCCAGGCATGGCTTGCCGCCTGCTCGATGGCCGCATCCATCATCAGATAGCCACTGACATAGCGGGCCGGAAAACCCATGACGCGGGCTGCGGTGACAAAGATGTGGCTGTGATCCTGGCAAACGCCGGTCTTCAGCGCCAATGCCTCTTCCGCCGGGGTCGTCACGCTGGTGGTGCCCGGCGTGTAGGCGACGCGCTCGACGATCAGCGCCATCAGCCGATGCAGCCTTTCGATGTCGGTACCTTTGCCGACCGCCGCGGCAAGCTCGCTTATGCCCTCGCCGGGGATGGTCAAAGCTGTCTCCTGGCTGAACAGCCACAGTGGCGCAAAGCCGTGATGCGGACCCGAGACGCCCGCTGTGTCGCGGGTGACAACCTCGCCGGAGGCCTCGACGGTGATGAAGTCGCGCTCGCCCTCGACGCTCAACAGCCTGTTATCGTTGCCGAAATGGTCGTTAAAGCGGACTTCCTCGCGCGCGCCCTCGATCTTCAGCGCCCAGGACAGCACGGTCTGCGTCGGGCCACTGACCGGTAACAGGCGTAGCCGCTGCAACAGATAGTGCACCGGCGCGTCGTAGCGGTATTCGGTACGGTGGGTGATCTTGAGCCGCATGCCTATTTTCCGTTTGTAAGCATGATCTTATCCGAAAACCGGGTCTCACTTGTCGCTAGCGCGGTCCTCCGGTTCGCGATCATGCTCAATTGAACCGGTAATCTTGTGCGATCTCTTCGCCAAGCTTGGTGTTGTCTTGAATGAACCTGGCCAGGAATTCGTGCAGGCCGGTGTCGAATATGTCCTTGATCGACCCTGCCTGCAGCATCGCCTGTGTCCTGTCGACGGTGGCGTGGCAGGCATGACGGTCGCCATAATCGTCGCCGAGGAATTTCAGATGCTCGGCGAGAAAACGATAACAGAAGGTCAGCGAGCGCGGCATGCGCACATTGAGGATCAGATAGTCGGCAATGTTGGTCGGTTTGTAGTCGGCCTCATAGACCCAGCGATAGGAACGGTGCGCCGACACCGAGCGCAGGATCGATTCCCACTGGTAGTTGTCGAGGCTCGAGCCGACCCAGGAGATCGACGGCAGCAGCACGTAGTATTTCACGTCGAGGATGCGTGCCGTGTTGTCGGCCCGCTCGACATAGGTGCCGAGCTGCGAGAAGTCGAAGATCTCGTTGCGCAGCATCGTGCCGTAGAACGAGCCGCGGATCAGCGCCGTCTCGCGCTTGATGGCGTCGAGCACACTCGGCAGGTCGCGCTCGTCGATCGGCTTTGCCAGCATGCGCTTCAGGGCCATCCAGGCTTCGTTGATGCTCTCCCACGTCTCGCGCGTCAGCGCGGTGCGCACCATGCGGGCATTGTTGCGAGCGGTCTCGATCGCCGACATCGTGCTCGACGGGTTCGAGGTGTCGCGCAGCAGGAAGTCGGCGACGTTGGCGGCGGTATAGTCCTTGTATTTCTGCGTGAAGGTGACGTCGGAGCCGGCGCTGAGCAGCACCGAATTCCACTCTTCCGACGCGCTCTGGGTGCGGGTCAGAGCCATGCGAAGGCCGGCATCGACCAGACGCGCCATGTTTTCCGCCCGCTCGATATAGCGGTTCATCCAGTAGAGCCCGTTGGCGGTGCGGCCGAGAAGCATGTGAAGTGGCCTTCGGGCTAGTGAGTAGGGAATAGTGAGTAGGGATTAGTAAGCATTTGAATCTCTGTGGAATATGGCATTTCTTGTCCCTCTACTGCCTACTGCCTACTGCCTACTGCCCTATTCCCTACCTAATCGTCCAACACCCACGTATCCTTCGTGCCGCCGCCTTGCGAGGAATTCACGACCAACGACCCCTCCTTCAGCGCCACCCGCGTCAAGCCGCCGGGAACGATCTGGATTCGGTCGGAGACCAGAACATAGGGCCTGAGATCGACATGGCGCGGCGACAGGCCTTTTTCGGTCAGGATCGGGCAAGTCGACAGCGCCAGCGTCGGCTGGGCGATGTAGTTGGAGGGCTTCGCCTGCAGCTTCTTGGCGAAATCCTGGCATTCCTTCTTGGTCGCAGCCGGGCCGACCAGCATGCCGTAGCCGCCGGAGCCGTGCACTTCCTTGATGACCAGCTCATGGATGTGTTCGAGCACGTATTTCAGGCTGTCGGGCTCCGAGCAGCGCCAGGTCGGGATGTTGCCGAGGATGGCCTTGCGGCCGGTGTAGAACTCGACGATGTCGGGCATGTAGGAATAAATCGCCTTGTCGTCGGCGATGCCGGTTCCCGGCGCGTTGGCGATGGTGATGTTGCCGGCGCGGTAGACGTCCATAATGCCGGGCACGCCAAGGGCCGAGTCCGGCCGGAAGGTCAGCGGATCGAGGAAGGAATCGTCGACGCGCCGGTAAAGCACGTCGATCTGCTTGTAGCCTTCGGTCGTGCGCATGGCGACGTGGCCGTCTACAACGCGCAGATCCTGGCCTTCGACCAGTTGCACGCCCATCTGGTCGGCGAGGAAGGCATGTTCGAAATAGGCGGAGTTGAAGCTGCCCGGCGTCAGCACGGCAATGGTCGGTGCGCCCTTGGTGCTTTGCGGCCGCACTGCCGCCAGCGACTGGCGCAGCAATTGCGGATAATTCTCCACCGGCCGCACCTTGATCTGCTGGAACAGCTCGGGAAAGAGCTGCATCATCGTCTCGCGGTTCTCCAGCATGTAGGAGACCCCCGACGGCGTGCGCGCATTGTCCTCCAGCACGTAGAACTCGTTCTCCGAGATGCGGACGATATCGACGCCGATAATGTGGGTGTAGACGCCGGCCGGTGGCCGCACTCCGATCATTTCCGGCAGGAACGCCTCGTTCCTGGCGATCAGCTCCCTCGGCACGCGGCCGGCGCGCAGGATTTCCTGGCGGTGGTAAATGTCGTCGAGGAAAGCGTTCAGCGCCTGCACGCGCTGCTCGATGCCTTGCGTCAGCCTTCGCCATTCATTGCCGGAGATGATGCGCGGCACGATGTCGAAGGGGATCAGCCGCTCGGAGGCTTCCTGCTCGCCATAGACGGCGAAGGTAATGCCGGTCTTGCGGAAGACGCGCTCGGCGTCCTGCATCTTTTCGGTAAGCCTGGCCGGGTCCTGCTCCTTCAGCCAGCGGTCGTAAGCCGTATACGGTTGTCTAAGCCCGGAAACTTCCGGAAGCATTTCATCGAACGCTGCCAATCGCATACTCCCCTGTGACGCCATTTCACTGGCGTCGCGGGAGAAAATCAAGCGCAATCGGTGATTTGGAGGATATCGGCGATCAGTATGTTCCGACTGCCCAAAATTCGGGCAGTCGGAACAGGACCTTAATCAGGCTCTGCCTTGTCGCCGGGCAAGTGCCTGATGCGGCCATAGCAGTTCACCGTTTCATGGAAACGGCGACCTGCCATGGCTTTTTGCTTTGCCGCAATTCCGGACGGAAAACCGCTTCACACTTTTCCTGGAATTGCTTTAGAATGCGCGGAAAGTGACGACCGTGAAGGTGTCCTTGATTCCGGGAATAATCTGCACCTTCTCGTTGACGAAGTGGCCGACATCTTCCTCGTCGTCGACGTAGAATTTGGCAAGCAGGTCGTAATTGCCGGCGGTCGAGTAGATTTCCGAGGCGATTTCGGCATCGGCGAGCGCGCTGGCGACCTCATAGGACTTGCCCAGATCGCACTTTATCTGCATGAAAAACGTCTTCATTGCCGGTCCCGATCAAGCTTCAGCACACAAGCGGCCCTTGTGGCAGACTGCCGCCCGGCTTTCAAGCATCAGGCCGAGCGCGCCTTGGCGACGGCTTGTCTCAGTTCGGACACCGGCATGCCGCGCCGATACAAGTTGCCGCCGATGACCAGGGCTGGCGTGCCGCGCAGCTTGAAAGCCGTCGCCTGGGCTTCGGTGCGGACAAGGGCAGCGTCGATGTCGGGTTCACGGATGGCGAGGTCGGCACGCACCATCGCCACATCGACACCGACGGAAGAAAGGATGTCGTTGGTGCGGCGTTCCGAAAGGCCGCGCTGGTTGGTCATCAGCGCATCGACCGCCGCGCCATAGTGTTCGCCGCTCAGCAGCGTCACCCGCGCCGCGTCGCGCGACACGTCGCCGAAGATCGGCCAGTCCTTCATCACAAGCCGGACGCCGTTGTCCTCTTCCATCAACTTCTTCAGTTCGACGAAGACGAGCTTGCAGATCGGGCATTGATAGTCGACGAATTCGGCGATGGTGACGTCGCCATCGGGGTTGCCGAGCGCTGGAATGGCGGGATCGAAGGCGACTTCCGTGACAGTCGGCCCGGTGCTTGCCCAGGCGGGCAAGGGAGCCAAAACTGCGAGGCTTGCCGCGCCCTTCAGCAAAAGGCGCCGGTCGATCGGCTGCTTGAACATGGTCGTCCCCTGGTTGCGCGAACGGGTCCCCACCCGTCCCTACGATGCGCGCCTCGCGTTAAAGGAGGCTTAAGCATGATCTTGTGGCACTTGCGTGGCAAATATTGCGGTTGCTGAAACCGTGAGGCTCCGCCAAGCGTATGGTATGATGCGTCCTGGGACAGGTTTTGTTGAGGACAATGGAGACAGGCCATGCGCCGCATCGCATTCGCAGTCGTTTCATTGCTGTTCGCGTTGTTCGTCTCGGCAGCCCTTGCCGGTGATGCGGAAGTCAAGGCCGGCCAGGCCGTCATCGATGGTCAGTTGAAGGCACTCATCGCCAATGATGGCGCCAAGGCGTACAGTTTCGCCGCTCCGAATGTGAAGCGCATCTTTCCGACCGTCGACACCTTCATGAACATGGTGACCAACGGCTATCCGCCGGTGCGCCAGCCGCAGAGCTATTCCTTCGGCAAGGTCGAGCAGATGGGGCCAACTTCGCTAATCCAGCAAGTGCTGATCGTCGGACCCGACGGCAAGGACTATGAGGCGGTCTACACGCTGGAACAGCAGCCCGACGGCAGCTTTCAGATCACCGGCTGCAGCTTGCGCGCAGCGAATTCGCTCAGTACCTGAGGCCCGGCTACAGCACCGGACTATCACCCCTCGCCCATGCCTCGGAAATCTCAGCCGTGCGCGCCTCAAAGGCCCGGGCCTCGATCGCGGCGCGAATGTCCTGCATCAGCTTCTGATAGTAGGACAGGTTGTTCCAGGTCAGAAGCATCGCCCCCAGCGCCTCTTGCGAGCGCACGAGATGGTGCAGATAGGCGCGTGAGTAGTCGCGCGCGGCCGGGCAGTCGCTCTCCTCATCCAGCGGCCGCGGATCGTCCGCGTGGCGGGCATTCCTGAGATTGACCTTGCCGCGCCTGGTATAGGCCAGGCCATGGCGGCCGGCGCGGGTCGGCATCACGCAGTCGAACATGTCGATGCCGCGCGCCACCGATTTCACGATGTCGTCCGGCGTGCCGACGCCCATGAGATATCGAGGCTTGTTGTCAGGCAATTCCGGACAGGTGATCTCCAGCATATCCAGCATCACCGCTTGCGGTTCGCCGACGGCCAGGCCGCCGACCGCATAGCCCTTCAGCTCCATCGCGCTCAGCGCCTGCGCCGAACGCACCCGGAGAGCTGCGTTGTCGCCACCCTGGACGATGCCGAACATCGCCTTGCCGGGCTGATCGCCGAACGCTGTCTTGCAGCGCTCGGCCCAGCGCAGCGACAGCTCCATCGCGCGCTCGATCTGCTTGAGGTCGGCCGGCAGCGCTGTGCATTCGTCGAGCTGCATCTGGATGTCGGAATCGAGCAGGCCCTGGATCTCGATCGAGCGCTCCGGCGACATCTCGTAGGCAGCGCCGTCAATGTGCGAGCGAAAGGTGACGCCCTTCTCGGTCAATTTTCTGAGCTTCGACAGCGACATGACCTGAAAACCGCCACTGTCGGTCAGGATCGGCTGCGGCCAGCGGGCGAATTCATGCAACCCACCAAGCCGCGCCACGCGCTCGGCGCCGGGGCGCAGCATCAGATGATAGGTATTGCCCAGGATGATGTCGGCGCCGACGCCGCGCACCTGGTCCATATACATGGCCTTGACCGTGCCGCCGGTGCCGACCGGCATGAAGGCCGGCGTGCGGATTTCGCCGCGCGGCATGGTGATGGAACCGCGCCGCGCCTTGCCGTCGGTGGCGAGGATCTTGAAGGTGAATGTCTCAGCCATTGAATTCCTTGTCATGGACAGGCGCGCCTGGCGCCTGCCTGTCGAGCGACTGGCGGTATTGGATGCAGCCGCGCATGAATTTCGGCCATGGCGGCACGGCAATCGATGGATCGGTCTTTTCCGGCAGCAGGTCCCACAGGTTGGGATGATGCCAGCATAAATCATGGCCGGTAGAATCTCGATGCTGGCGTATGCCGGCACGGAGTTTCTTCACTTCGGCGATCAGGCTCTCGCGATCAAAGGCTTGCAGATCATCGTCCATCGCTCATCTCCGCTCGATAAAGCAGGCTTGCATCTCCGTAGGAATAGAACCTGTAATTGTTCCCGATGGCATGAGCATAGGCCGCACGCATCGTATCTAGGCCGCTGAAGGCCGAAACCAGCATGAACAGCGTCGAACGCGGCAGATGGAAATTGGTCATCAGCAGATCGGCGGTGCGGAAGCGATAGCCCGGCGTGATGAAGATGTCGGTCGGGCCGGACCAGGCGGTCAGCGAGCCATCAGGCCGTGCCGCGCTCTCCAGCAGGCGCAGCGAGGTCGTGCCGACAGCGATGATGCGCCCGCCCCGCGCCTTGGCGCCATTCAGAGCGTCGGCTGTTGCTTCGCTGACCGAGCCGGTCTCGGCATGCATCTTGTGGTCAGCGGTGTCGTCCGCCTTGACCGGCAGGAAGGTGCCGGCGCCGACATGCAAGGTGACGAAGCGGCGTTCGATGCCTTTTGCATCCAGCGCGGCAAACAGCTCCGGCGTAAAATGCAGGCCTGCGGTGGGGGCAGCGACTGCGCCCTCCTCCTTGGCATAGATTGTCTGGTAATCCGTCAGGTCGCGTGCGTCGTCGTCGCGCTTGGAGGCGATATAGGGGGGCAGCGGGATGTGGCCGACGGCGCGCAGCGCTTCGTCGAGAAATGGGCCGGAGAGGTCGAAGCCGAGCAACGCCTCGCCGGCGTCGCCCTTCTCGATGACCGTGGCGTCGAGTTGGCCGAGAAAACAGGAATTGCCGTCATGGCCGAAATGGATGCGGTCGCCGGCGGCGATGCGCTTGCCCGGCCGCATGAAGGCCAGCCAGCGGTCCGGCGCCATGCGCATATGCAGCGTGGCGTCGACCTGCGCCTGCGCTTCGCCGCGCCGCCTGATGCCTCTCAACTGGGCAGGAATGACCTTGGTGTCGTTGAAGACCAGCACGTCGCCCGTTCTGAGCAAGGACGGAAGGTCGCGCACCGCGCGGTCCGCAAAGTCTTCGCCTGGCCTGACCACCAGCATTCTGGCGCTGTCGCGCGGCTCGGCCGGGCGCAGCGCGATGCGCTCCTCCGGCAGGTCGAAGTCGAAGAGATCGACGCGCATCAGTAGAGCCGGACGAGCAGCGCTCCGGCCAACAGCAGCACCGCGCCGGCGATGCGGCCGAGCGAAATCTCGCGCACCGCCACGCCGAGAAAGCCGACGCGATCGATCAGCATGCCGGCCAGCAACTGGCCGGCAACCAGGAACGCCATCAACGCGGCTGCACCAATGCGCGGCGTAAGAATGGTTGACAGGGTAACATAGAAACCGCCGAGCATGCCGCCGGCGATGAACAGCCAAGGCGCCGGCGCCTTCCAGTCGAGCGAGATGTCCTGCAGCCGCACAACGGCAATGGAGATGATACCAAGCACGATCGCGCCCGACAGGAACGAAAACGCAGCAGCCGCGACCGGGAGCCCCAGGCCGCGCGCCAGCTGCGAGTTGATCGGCGCCTGGACGGCGATGAAGGCGCCTGACAGGATGCCGAGCAGCGACCAGACCAAGCCCATCATCTTCGTTTGTCCTTACCTGACGTCGGCCGCGACCTTCAGCGACACGATCTTGTCGGGATCGACCACCGGCTCGCCGCGCTTGATCTTGTCGACATTGTCCATGCCTTCGATGACCTGGCCCCAGACCGTGTACTGGCGGTTGAGGAAAGCGGCATCGTCGAAGCAGATGAAGAACTGCGAATTGGCCGAGTTCGGGTTCTGCGAACGGGCCATCGAGCAGGTGCCGCGACCATGGTTGGCGTTGGAGAACTCAGCCTTCAGGTCCGGCTTTTCCGAGCCGCCCATGCCCGCACGCGAGGGCGCGAAGGTCGGCTTCGACGAATTGCCGAACTTCACGTCGCCGGTCTGCGCCATGAAGCCTTCGATGACGCGGTGGAAGACCACGCCGTCATAGGCGCCTTCGCGGGCCAGTTCCTTGATGCGGGCGACGTGGCCGGGAGCCAAATCGGGGAACAGTTCGATGACGACCTTGCCCTTGGTCGTTTCCAGGATGAGCGCGTTCTCGCGGTCCTTGATCTCAGCCATGTCGTATATCCTTTATCTCAGAAAAACAGATTGATTTGATTGGTTTACTTGTCGGCGGCGATGCGTACCTTGATCATGCGGTCGGGCTCGCTGACCGTGCCGTTGTCGGCCTCGTCACCCTTCTTGATCTTGTCCACCAGTTCGATGCCGCTGACGACATTGCCGACGATGGTGTACTGGCCATCGAGGTTCGGAGCCGGCGCGAACATGATGAAGAACTGCGAATTGGCGGAGTTCGGGTCCTGCGAACGGGCCATACCGAGCGTGCCGCGCTTGAAATGTTCGCTATGCGAGAATTCGGCCGGCAGGTCGGGCAGGTCTGAACCGCCGGTGCCGACGGCCTCGGGGCTGAACCCCTTCTTCATGTTGCCGAACTTGACGTCGCCGGTCTGCGCCATAAAGCCGTTGATGACGCGGTGGAATGCGACATCGTTATAAGCCCCTTCGCGCACCAGCTTCTTGATCTGGGCGACATGCTTGGGTGCCAGGTCGGGGCGTAGCGCGACGGTGACGTCGCCGTTCTTCAAGGTGATGACCATGGTGTTTTCCGGTTCGGCGGCGAAGGCCGAAACGGATGCGGTCACGAGACCGGCAAGCACGACGAGGAACGAGGCGAGCTTTTTCAGCTGCATAAGGGATCTCCGAAGGTCTTTGTTAGGGTGCATGTCGTTGCCCCAAAAACCGGCATCCACTTTGGGGCGACATGCACTATTTCGCGAATTTGGCGGTGAGCGCACCGGCAACGGCGGCCGGTACGAAGGGACGGATGTCTCCGCCCATCGAGGCTATCTGGCGCACAAGTGTGGCGGTAATGGTGCGTACCGATGGGCTGGCGGGCAGAAAAACCGTCTGCAGTTCCGGCGCCATGGTCTCGTTCATTCCAGCCATCTGCATCTCGTAATCGAGATCGGTGCCGTCGCGCAGGCCGCGGATCATGATCGAGGCGCCATGCTTGCGGGCCGCGTCGATGACCAGCCCGTCAAAGGCGACGACCTTGATACGGTCGCCGTCGCGGCCGAATTCGGCCTTGGTCGCGGCCTCGATCAGCTTCACCCGTTCGTCGAAGGAAAACAGCGGCGTCTTGCCGGGGTGGGTGCCGATCGCCGCATAAACCGTGTCGGCGACAGCCAGCGATGCCTTCAGCACATCGAGATGGCCGTTGGTCAGAGGGTCGAAGGAGCCGGCATAAAGGGCGATGCGATCGGTCATGGGAGGTGCTTCTAGCGGGGCATTGGGCGGAAGGCAAATGCGATTGGGAACATCTGCGTGAACCTTTTCGCAGACATGAACGACAGATGAATGCCTTGATCACGAAGACTTCACGCCGCGTTCGCTAGTTTGCACTTCGGAAGATGAAACCAAAACCCGATCTAACCGTTGGATAGGCGCAGGAGAACACGCACATGCTGATCTACATGCTCGCCACCGCAATGACCGTCGCCATGCTGATCGCCACCGCATTCGGATTGCATAGCGAGGCAGAGCGCGTCCGTGTCCGCACAAAGCGGTTCGAAGGTTTCGGCGCTCGCTGGCCCCACCGTCGCCCCTGATTTATTGCTAGTTTCTTGTTTGCGCCGGCCCATCGGGCCGGCGTTGTTGCTCAAACCTATTCGGTGCTGTCCGGTACGGCATCTCCGGCGCCGGCCTCAATGACACCCTCTTCGACATCCTCGTCGGCCTGCGGCTCCGAAATCCGTTCGACCGAAACCACCTTCTCGCCTTCGGCGGTGTTGAAGATGGTCACGCCCTTGGTGGCGCGGCTGGCGAAACGGATACCGTTGACCGGCACCCGGATGACCGTGCCGCCATCCGAAACCAGCATGATCTGGTCGTCATTGCCGACCGGGAAAGTCGCCACCAGCTGGCCGATCTCGGCCACCTTCGACACGTCGGTGGCGCGGATGCCTTTGCCGCCGCGTCCGGTCAGGCGGAAATCGTAGGATGACGAGCGCTTGCCGTAGCCATATTCGGTCACCGTCAGCACATACTGCTCATGCGCCTTGAGCTCTTCGTAACGGCTGTCGGAAAGCTCGGTCTCCTCGCCAATCTCCTCATTGGTGAGTGCAATCTCTTCTTCCTCGCCGGTCACCTCGGCGGCAAGCCGCCGCTCCAGTGCTGCCCGCTTGAGGTAGGCGGAGCGTTCCGCCGGCGAAGCATCGACATGCTCGATCACCGACATGGAGATGATGCGGTCGGTCTCGGCCATGCTTATGCCGCGCACGCCGACCGAATTGCGGCTCTGGAAGACGCGCACATCGCCAACGCGGAAGCGGATGCACTGGCCGGAGCTGGCGGTCAAAAGCACATCGTCATTGTCTGTGCAGGTCTCGACGCCGAGGATCTCGTCGCCCTCCTCCTCCAGCTTCATGGCGATCTTGCCATTGCGGTTGACCTGGACGAATTCGGACAGCTTGTTGCGGCGCACGGTGCCGCGCGTGGTGGCGAACATGACGTCGAGTTCGCCCCAGCTGGTCTCGTCCTCGGGCAGCGGCATGATGGTGGTGATGCGCTCGCCCTGCTCCAGCGGCAGCATGTTGATCAGCGCCTTGCCGCGCGACTGCGGATTGCCGATTGGCAGCCGCCAGACCTTTTCCTTGTAGACGATGCCGCGCGAGGAGAAGAACAGCACCGGCGTATGCGTGTTGGCGACGAACAGCCGGGTGACGAAATCCTCTTCCTTGGTCGACATGCCGGAGCGGCCCTTGCCGCCGCGGCGTTGCGCCCGGTAGAGCGACAGCGGCACGCGCTTGATGTAGCCGGAATGGCTGACGGTGACGACCATGTCCTCGCGCTGGATCAGATCCTCGTCTTCCATGTCGGCGCCGCCGTCGGTGAGCTCGGTGCGGCGCGGCGTGCCGAACTCGTCGCGCACGGCGGCAAGCTCGTCCTTGACGATCTGCTGGATGCGGGCGCGGGACGACAGAATGTCGAGGTAATCCTTGATCTCGTCGCCGATGGTGTTCAGCTCGTCGGCGATTTCGTCACGGCCGAGCGCAGTCAGGCGCTGCAGGCGCAGTTCGAGGATGGCGCGCGCCTGTTCCTCGGAGAGGTTGTAGGTGCCATCCTCATTGATGCGATGGCGCGGATCGTCGATAAGCAGAATCAATGACTCCACGTCCCCGGAGGGCCAGCGCCGCTCCATCAACTGCTCGCGCGCCGTCTGCGGATCGGGCGCGGTGCGGATCAGCTTGATCACTTCGTCGATGTTGGCGACGGCGATGGCGAGGCCGACCAGCACGTGGGCGCGGTCGCGCGCCTTGCGCAGCAGGAATTTCGTGCGCCGGCTAATCACCTCTTCGCGGAAGCTGACAAACGCCTTCAGCATGTCGGTCAGGTTCATCACTTCCGGCTTGCCGCCGTTCAGCGCCACCATATTGGCGCCGAAGGAGGTCTGCAGCGGCGTGAAGCGGTAAAGCTGGTTGAGAATGACGTCGGCGACAGCGTCGCGCTTCAGCTCGATGACGACGCGGTAGCCCTGGCGGTCGCTTTCGTCGCGAATGTCGGAAATGCCTTCGATGCGCTTGTCGCGCACCAGCTCGGCCATTTTCTCGATCATCGAGGCCTTGTTCACCTGGTACGGGACTTCCGTGATGATGATCGATTCACGGTCGTTGCCGCGCTGCTCGACATTGACCTTGCCGCGCATGACGATGGAGCCACGACCCGTCGCATAGGCGCTGTAGATGCCGGAACGGCCGAGCACGATGCCGCCGGTCGGGAAATCGGGACCCGGAATGATCTCCATCAGCGCCGGCAAATCGATCGCCGGATTGTCGATGATGGCGATGGCGCCGTTGCAGATCTCGGCCAGATTATGCGGCGGAATATTGGTGGCCATGCCGACGGCAATGCCGCCGGAACCGTTGACCAGAAGGTTGGGGAAGCGAGCCGGCAGCACCTTCGGCTCGGTGTCGGAGGCGTCATAAGTCTCCTGGAAATCGACAGTTTCCTTGTCGATGTCCTCCAGGAGTTCATGCGCGACCTTGGTCAGCCGCGATTCGGTGTAGCGCATCGCCGCCGGCGGATCGCCGTCGATGGAGCCGAAATTACCCTGCCCGTCGATCAGCGGAACGCGCAGCGACCAGTCCTGCGCCATGCGCACCAAGGCGTCGTAGATCGAGGCGTCGCCATGCGGATGGTATTTACCCATCACGTCGGCGACCGGGCGGGCCGACTTCACATATTTGCGGTTCCAGTGGTAACCGCTCTCATGCGCCGCATAGAGAATGCGGCGGTGCACCGGCTTCAGGCCGTCGCGCACATCGGGCAGCGCACGGCTGACGATCACGCTCATGGCATAAGAGAGGTAGGAGCTCTGCATCTCCTCGATGATGGAGATGGGCTCGATGCCGGTGGGGCCGCCGTCGGCGCCGCGCGGGGGTTTTTGGTCGGTCAAATCGGATCACAATCTAATCAGGAATCACTGACCGCTTATATAGGAAGCACGGCCGAAACTCCAATATTCGTGGTGCTTTTCCAATGACGATTTCAGTGGTAATTTCAAATGGATAAAGCTGATTGCGACGATTTGGCCATAACGCATTTCGCCGCCGCCAGGGCAAAAGCCTGCGATGGACCGTTTTCCAAGCCAAGAACGTATCAGGAGGCAGGCGGACGCATTAGCGGGTAGCCACCCGCCGGGCGCGATAGTCGCCAGGCGTTTCGCCCATGACGCGCCGGAAACGGCGGTTGAACGTCGACAAATCGTTGAAACCGGCCTCGAAGGCGATTGCCGAGATGGCATCGCCTGACATGCGCAGCCGCACCGCCGCGCGGTGCAGCCGGGTTCTCAGCAGAAACTGATAGGGCGTCATGCCGGCGACCTGCCGGAAGGTGCGCAGGAAATGATACGGGCTGGTCGCCGTCGCGCAGGCAAGCTCGGAAAGCGAGACCGGCCTGTCGGCATTGAGCTCGATCTGCCGCACCGCCTCGGCAACCCGTTTCTGGTCGCGGCGGCTCGGCGGTCGAACGCCAGGCACCGCATCGCTGGCCACAGGCAGTGCTGCGCCGGCAACAGCCAGTGCTGCGCCGGCAATTCGCAGGCCAAGCTCTTCAAAGGCGTCGATGTCGACCATCTCGCGCGCCGCTTCCGCCTCGGCCAGCAGCGATGCGAGCGCCGGCAAAGGCGGCAGATGCGGCACGCCGAAGGCGGGCTTGCTCGCGCCGGGCACGTCGCTGGCGATGCGGTCGAGATAGGCCGGTGCGAAGTGGAAGGACAGGCAACGGTCGCCGGCGCCATGCTCATGCCCGCATTCATAGCAGGCGCCGACATTGCCGAGCAGGATCGCGCCCGGCGCCAGCATGGCGGCGCCTTGCCTGGTGCGGTAGCGGAAGGTGCCGCTGGTGACAGCGGCAACGCAGAAGGTGTCGTGCGCCTCCTCGAATGGGCGGTCGCCGGCGCCGGCCGTGCACAGCACGTCACAGACATACCAACCCTGCCCCGATGCCAGGTTTTGTTGGCTCGTCGTCATGGCTTGAAAGATAGCAATTTTTCCCAAGCGCGACACCCTGCCGAGGCCTATCGCTTGCAGCCTCCTGACACAACGAAGGCAGCAAGTATGATCGGTACATCCTCCTTTGCCGAAGCGCTCCACAGCGACGGCCCCAATCCCGGCCTGGCTGAAAAGCTGGATCTCTACGGCCGCTTCGTCGGCGCCTGGACATTCGATGCCACGCGCCATCTCGAGGACGGCACGGTTCTCACCGGACGCGGCGAGGTGCATTTCGGCTGGGTCCTGGAAGGCAGGGCGATCCAGGACGTATGGATCCTGCCCGCGCGGGATGCCGGCCCCTCGCCCTCGCTCGGCAAATGGACTTTCCATGGCACAACGCTGCGGGCCTATGATCCCGGCTCGGATGCCTGGCACATCTTCTGGAGCGACCCGCGAAACCAATACTACAGCCGCCAGCTTGGTCGCGCCGAAGGCGACACGATTGTGCAGGTCGGCGCCGACGGCACTGGTTCCTCGGTCCGCTGGAGCTTTTCGCGCATCACGAAAGACAGCTTCCGCTGGCTCGGCGAGCGTTCGCACGACGATGGCAAGACATGGCGTCTCGAAGTCGAGTTCCTGGCGCGCCGCGTCGCCCACGACTGATGACGCAACATATTGCAAAAAGGTGACCAAAAGCATGCTTGACCATGTCTCGATCGGCGTCCGCGACACCAATTTTTCGAAGCCCTTCTACGATGCCGCGCTAAAGCCGCTCGGTTATTCCTGCCTCAGCCAGTCGCCAGGCTCACTGGGTTATGGTGCGCAAGCCGTCGCGCTGTGGGTGAACGACGCGGAGCGGCCAGTGCCATCGGACGAGAGGTCCGGTCTGCATTTCTGCTTTGCCGCGCCGACGAGGCAGAGTGTCGTCGCCTTCCATGCCGCCGCCTTGCGTGCAGGCGGCAGCGACAATGGCGCGCCGGGCCTGCGCGCCGACTATGGCGAGGACTATTACGCTGCCTTCATCGTCGATCCCGACGGCTATCGCCTGGAGGCCTGTTGCAACGCTGCCGCCTAACATAGCCGGCGTCTCCGGTATCGCCATCTCAGACGGTTCCCACCGGCCAGGCTTTGCTCTACCACTATCGTGGCGCAGGGGTCCGGCCCGGCGGGAGGGGTCAGCGATGCCGAGTTTCGACAGCCTGTTCAACGCCTTCGTCACCATTCTGGTGACCATCGACCCGCCAGGTCTCGCGCCGCTCTTCCTCGCGGTGACACGCGGCATGAACCGCGAGGAACGTCAGCAGGTTTCGGTGCGCGCCTCGATCATCGGCTTCCTGGTGATGGCGCTGTTTGCGGTGGCCGGGGCGTCCATCCTGTCGGTGTTCGGCATCACGTTGCCGGCTTTCCGCGTCGCCGGCGGGTTTTTGCTGTTCTTCATCGCGTTCGAAATGGTGTTTGAGCGCCGCCAGGACCGCAAGGAGAAGATCGGCGACGTCGCCATCACCAAGGACATGATCCACAACATCGCGGCCTTCCCGCTGGCGATCCCGCTGATCGCCGGCCCCGGTGCGATTTCGGCGACTGTGCTACTGTCGGGCTCTTTTCAGGGTTTTGCAGCACAAGCGGCGCTGGTCGGCATCATCTTCGTCTGCCTTGCCATCACCTATCTGGTGTTCGTGCTGTCGGAGCGCATCGACCGCATCCTCGGCCAGACCGGCCGCTCGATCCTCACCCGCCTGCTCGGCGTCATCCTGGCCGCGCTTGCGGTTCAGTTCGTCGCGGATGGGATCAAGGCGCTGATGGCGGGGTGAACGGCAGCCCCTGCTCCCTGCTCCCTGCTCCCTGCTCCCTGCTCCCTGCTCCCTGCTCCCTGCTCCCTGCTCCCTGCTCCCTGCTCCCTACTCCACCGCCGTATCGACGACCTCGAAATCGTGGGTGATGACAGCCGTCTTGGCCAGCATGGCCGAGGCCGAGCAGTATTTCTCGATCGACAGGTTGATGGCGCGCTGGACCTTGTCGCGCGACAGCGCGTGGCCCGTGACGATGAAATGCATGTGGATGCGGGTGAAGACTTTGGGGTCGGTTTCGGCCCGGTCGGCGTCGAGTTCTACAACACAGTCCTCGATCGCCTCGCGGCCTTTTTCGAGGATGTGGACGACATCATAGGCCGAGCAGCCGCCGGTGCCGATCAGCACCAGCTCCATCGGGCTCGGACCTGGCGTCTTGCCTTCCGGCCCGGGGGCGGTCCCCAGCACCAGTTTGTGGCCGCTGCCGGACTCGCCGACGAAGGTGCGCTCCTCGACCCATTTGATCCGTGCTTTCACGGCAATCTTCCTTTCAGAAAGCGTCACTGGCCGAAGACGACCGTGTGCATGATCCGCCCCGGCAGCAGCGTGAACACGCCGGCGCCGATCAGGGCGAAAACATACAGCGATATCATGACCCTGCGATGTTTCGCGACCCGATGCATATGCGCGTGCCAGACCGCCAGCGGCACGGCGATCAACACTAAAATCGACAAGAGATGGATCGGGCTGAACGGACCGACGAGGCGTATCTGCTGGATCCAGAAACTGGAGATGGCGACGACCAGCATCAGCGCCGCCCAGGTATAGCCGACGACACGATGACGCGTCGTGCCTTTCGGCAGCGCCAGTTGCGTAGCGCCAATGGCCAGCGCGGCAAGGGCCGCGAAGGCGTGCCATGGAATGGGAGGGCGCGCCGATAGAAGCGGTCCGAGCGACATCGCGCCCTCTCCTCAGATATCGCTGACTACCGTCAGCTCAGAACGGGATTTCGTCGTCCAGTTCGCGCGACGAGCCGCCGCCACCGCCGCCCTTGGAACCGCCGCCACCGCTATTGCCGCCGCGGTTGAAGCTCTCATTGGGGCCAGACTGGCCGAAATCCGAGCCACGGCTCGCGCCGCCGCCGCCGGCATAGTTGCCGACCTGACCGCCGCCCTCGCCGCGAGAATCGAGCATCTGCAGCTCGCCGCGGAATTTCTGCAGCACGACTTCGGTCGTGTACTTGTCGGCGCCGGTCTGGTCTTGCCATTTGCGTGTCTGCAGCTGGCCTTCGACGTAAACCTTCATGCCCTTCTTCAGGTACTGCTCGGCGACCTTGGCGATCTGGTCATTGAAAATGACCACGTTGTGCCATTCGGTCTTTTCCTTGCGCTCGCCGGAGTTCTTGTCGCGCCAGCTTTCCGACGTGGCGATGCGGATGTTGACGACCGGATCACCGGAATTCAGGCGGCGGATTTCAGGGTCCGCGCCGAGGTTACCGACCAGAATGACCTTGTTGACGCTACCCGCCATGACACTTCTCCGTGCTCATCCGAAACAAATTTCAAGTCGTTCACCTTACAGGCCGCGCACAATCCTGGCTTGCCGCGGCTGGCTTTTCCCACAAGGTTTTTGTTCCCTTTTCGTTCCTATACTGTTAACCACGGATTGTCAAGGAATGGCAGCAATCGCCGACGCGGGCGCGTGGATTTAGCTGACACGCAGGGGCGAGAAGCGGTGTCGTCAGCGCCGTTTTTTAGCTGGCCGCAACGGACCGAAAAAGCCGCTCCACTCCATGCCCGTGCCATGGGCGCGCTGTGCGATCACGGTTGGCGCCGACATCAGCCCGACTGCAGGTTCAGATTTCAGAGCCGGGTCATTCAGCAATTTCCCGATCGCGCGCCCGTGCCACCACACCTGAGCGACGAGCGCCGCTACCACCGCGATCAGGCCCCAGGTCCCCAATCCTTCGCCGAAGATGTAAATCCCGTGTGGCGGCGATAGCGCCGTACCCAGCTTGGCCAACAAGATCACGGCCACGAAACCGATGACGGCGATCGCTCCTATACCGAGTACGAGGCGGCGATAGAGCCTCAGAGCCTCGTTGAGGTTCTCGGCGGACGAAAGATCGACGTTGGAATTCATAAATACTACTCCTGCCTCGCGATGATCGGCCCATCTTGTTCCCCACGGCTTAGAGGCCCGGCAGGATCCAATCAATACGCGGCATTCAAAACACCCCTTGCCAAATCGATAAGTATCGACTTATGCTTTTGCCATGATCGAAGCAGAGATTTTTCGCGCCCTGGCCGACCCGACGCGACGCGCCGTCTACGAGCGGCTGACTTCCGGCGAGATGAGCGTGTCGGAGTTGCGCACCGGCATGAGCGTGTCGCAGCCGGCGGTGTCGCAGCACCTTGCCGTGCTGCGCGGCGCAGGCCTGGTCAGCGAAAGACGCGCCGGCCGCAACGCCTACTATCGCGCCGATCCGCAAGGGCTCGAGCCGCTGCTCGGCTGGATCGAACGCTACCGCGCATTCTGGCCGGAGCGCATCGAAAGACTGAAGGTCGTTTTGAAGGACATGGACCAATGACCGACGAAAAGCAGACGCAGACCGCCAAAGATGCCCTCGCCTTCGAATGCGATCTGCCGGACGCACCGGAAAAAGTGTGGCGGGCACTGACCGTGCCGGACCTCTTGGCGGAATGGATGATGCCGAACGACATCAATCCGGAAACCGGCAGCCGCTTTGCCTTTGCCGGGCCTGAGAAGCCGATCGAGTGCGAAGTGCTCGATGCCGAACCGGGGCGCCTGCTGCGCTATTCCTGGCGCGAGCGTTCCGGCGACGCCGACCGCGAGGAGCTGGGGAGCATCGTCACCTTCACACTCGCCCGCACCGTTTCCGGCGGCACGCATCTGCGCATCGTCCATGACGGGTTTGTCCTGACGCCTGCGGTCGCGATGGCCGGCGCCGGCTGCCGGCTCTGGCTGCGCGCATACAAGCCCAAACCGCCTGTCGCCGCCAACGCGCCACGCCTGTTGCTGCGCGCTGCCTGAACCGAAAAAAATCAAAACGGAGACAATGAGATGAGCGGCTTTGCCAATCTGGTGCCGATGGTGATCGAGCAATCGAGCCGCGGCGAACGCGCCTTCGACATTTTCTCGCGGCTGCTGCGCGAGCGCATCATCTTCGTCAATGGCGAGATCAATGACGGCATGTCGGCGCTGGTCTGCGCTCAGCTCCTGTCGCTGGAATCCGAAAACCCCGACAAGGAGATCTCGCTTTACATCAACTCGCCGGGCGGCGTGGTTACCAGCGGCTTCGCCATCTACGACACGATGCAATTTGTCAGTTGCCCGGTATCGACGGTGTGCATGGGCTTTGCCGCCTCGATGGCCTCGTTCCTGCTGATGGCGGGAACGCCGGGCCGGCGCATCGCGCTCCCCAACGCCAGCATCGTGCTGCACCAGCCTCTGGGCGGCTTCCAGGGCCAGGCCTCCGACATCCAGCGCCATGCCGAAGGCATTTTGCGCACCAAACGGCACATGACGGAACTGTATGCGCAACATTGCGGCCGCACCTATGAAGAGGTCGAACGCACGCTCGACCGCGATTTCTTCATGACCGCCAAGGAGGCCAAGGAGTGGGGCCTCGTCGACCATGTGTTCGACACCCGCAAAAAGGAGGCGGCCTGATCGGCGGATTGAATGCAGGCCGGTGTTCCCTCAATTTCAACGCCGCTGGTCTGGCCTCGCCTTGAGCGCGGCACTATAGTCTTGCCATGCGCTACCACCTGAACAGACTGACCATAGCCATTGCCATCACGGCGGCGACATCGAGCATGGCCTTTGCCGGGGGCAGCACCAGCACGTCGCGGAAAGGCGCCCTGCCCGGCGTGACCGGCGACTACCGCATCGCCAAGCCCGGGCCGCAGCCGGAGCCGGACGACGCGCTGCCTGCCGGCGAGAACGGCACGTTCAAGATCGGCGACACCCATGTCAGGATTTCCGGCAGCATCACTGTCGATGTCGGCACGGGTGGGATCAAGCCGCCGCGCCGGTAGCCCCTTCTCCCAGCTACTATACGGGAGAGAAAGCCTGCGCCGACGACTTCCTCGCAAAAGAACAGCCCCGCCGTTGCTTCCGCTAACGGTCGGGGCTTTTTTTGGATTCCAAATCCAAACTGCCGGTAGTGTTATACCGACTTTGATTTCGGATGCTTCGCGGCGTTCAGCCGACGATCCGACTAGCCGTCTCTGATTTTTGTGGGATTCGGCAGGTCACGGTTTGTCGGGTGGTTTGTTGGATTGTCGCGATGCGTCCATTTGGACACATACACTTCAATGCCTCGAAACTACCTGGCACTTATGCCCGCCGCGGCTCCACTAGCAGGTGGAGCCTCAAGGGACTATCCGGTGGCGTCATGCTCCGCTCCTATGTCCGTTGCGACTGGTGTCAATCCGAAGCACAAATCGCAAAAACCTGCGGCGTCTCGCAGGCCGCTATGGGCGGCGAGGCCATCAAAGACGGCCGGCTCCGTTGACTCCGGCAGAGTGCGCCCCTGATTCGACGGCGTCAACCTTGAATAGCCGGTTACGGAAAATGTGATCGCCGGGAGCTTACGTCAGGGTCAGTTTCTGAAACACCCTTGTCAGTTTCTGCACAGCTTTGTCAGGAGCGTGTTCGGTCTTTGTTCTTTCCGCTTGCCCGTTCGCGCGAAAGACGGTTAAACGGCTTTGGTCGAGAAGTGTGGCGTCTCTCGACGTGGCGGCAAAAATACCTACATAGGGAATGGCCGGGAAAACCCGCCGATCCCACTGACACCAGACCTGAGGCGGCGACCGGCGATGGCCGACCATAAATACCTTTCCATTCGCGGGGCACGCGAACACAACCTAAAGAATGTCGATCTCGACCTGCCGCGTGACAGCCTGATCGTCATGACCGGCCTGTCGGGCTCCGGCAAATCGTCGCTTGCTTTCGACACCATCTATGCCGAGGGCCAGCGCCGTTACGTCGAGAGCCTGTCGGCTTATGCGCGCCAGTTCCTCGAAATGATGCAGAAGCCGGATGTCGACCAGATCGACGGCCTGTCGCCGGCCATCTCGATCGAGCAGAAGACCACGTCGAAGAACCCGCGTTCGACGGTCGGCACCGTCACCGAGATCTACGACTACATGCGCTTGCTGTTCGCGCGCGTCGGCATCCCCTATTCGCCGGCGACCGGCCTGCCGATCGAAAGCCAGACGGTCAGCCAGATGGTCGACCGGGTGCTGGCGGTCGAGGAAGGCACGCGCCTTTTCCTGCTGGCGCCGATCGTGCGCGGCCGCAAGGGCGAATATCGCAAGGAACTGCTGGAGCTGCAGAAGAAGGGCTTTCAGCGCGTCAAGGTCGACGGCGTCTTCTACGAGATCGCCGACGTGCCGGCGCTGGACAAGAAGTACAAGCACGACATCGACGTCGTCGTCGACCGCATCGTCGTGCGCGGCGACCTGGCGACACGGCTTGCCGATTCCATCGAAACGGCGCTGAAGCTCGCCGAAGGGCTGGCGGTGGCCGAGTTCGCCGACCGGCCGCTCGACGCCAGCCAGACCGGCGAGGACTCGGTCAACAAATCGAAGAACGAGACGCATGAGCGCATCCTGTTCTCGGAAAAATTCGCCTGCCCGGTTTCCGGCTTCACCATTCCGGAGATCGAGCCCAGGCTGTTCTCGTTCAACAACCCGTTCGGCGCCTGCCCGACCTGCGACGGCCTCGGCAATCAGCGCGCCATCGACGCCAGCCTGATCGTGCCGGACGAAAACGTCTCGCTGCGCGACGGCGCCGTCAGCCCGTGGGCGAAATCGACCTCGCCCTATTATGCGCAGACGCTGGAAGCGCTGGGCAAAGCCTACGGCTTCAAGCTCGGCGACAAGTTCAAAGACCTGACCGAAGAGGCAAAGGATGCCGTCCTGCGTGGCACCGGCGAGCGCGAGGTCACCTTCCAATATGATGACGGCCTGCGCTCCTACAAGACCACCAAGACGTTCGAGGGCGTCATTCCCAATCTCGAACGGCGGTGGAAGGAAACCGAATCCGCCTGGATGCGCGAGGAGATCGAGCGCTTCATGTCGGCGACGCCCTGCCCGGTCTGCAAGGGATACCGGCTGAAGCCGGAAGCGCTGGCGGTGAAGATCGCCGGCAAGCATATCGGCGAAGTCACAGAGCTGTCGATCCGCAAGGCCGACCAGTGGTTCACCGAACTGCCGCCACATCTCAACGACCAGCAGAACGAGATCGCGGTGCGCGTTCTCAAGGAAATCCGTGACCGCCTGCGCTTCCTCAACGATGTCGGCCTCGACTATCTGACGCTGTCGCGCAATTCCGGCACGCTGTCGGGCGGCGAGAGCCAGCGCATAAGGCTGGCGTCGCAGATCGGCTCCGGCCTCACCGGCGTGCTCTATGTGCTGGACGAGCCGTCGATCGGCCTGCACCAACGCGACAATGCCCGCCTGCTCGACACGCTCAAGCATCTGCGCGACATCGGCAACACGGTGATCGTCGTCGAGCATGACGAAGACGCCATCCTGCATGCCGACTACGTCGTCGACATGGGTCCGGCCGCCGGCATCCATGGCGGAGAGATCATCGCCCAGGGCACGCCGCAGCAGGTGATGGCCAATCCTAATTCGATCACCGGTAAATATCTGTCGGGCGCGCTCGAAGTCGCCACGCCCGGTGTCAGGCGCGAGGCCAAGAAGAACCGCCGGCTGAAGATCGTCGGCGCGCGCGGCAACAATCTCAAGAACGTCACTGCCGAAATCCCGCTCGGCACCTTCACCGCCGTCACCGGCGTGTCTGGCGGCGGCAAATCGACCTTCCTGATCGAGACGCTGTTCAAGGCGGCGTCGCGCCGCATCATGGGCTCGCGCGAGCATCCGGCCGATCACGACCGCATCGAGGGCCTCGAATTCCTCGACAAGGTCATCGACATCGACCAGTCGCCGATCGGCCGCACACCGCGTTCGAACCCGGCCACCTACACCGGCGCCTTCACACCGATCCGCGACTGGTTCGCCGGCCTGCCCGAGGCCAAGGCCCGCGGCTATCAGCCGGGCCGCTTCTCCTTCAACGTCAAGGGCGGCCGCTGCGAGGCCTGCCAGGGCGACGGCGTCATCAAGATCGAGATGCACTTCCTGCCCGACGTCTACGTCACGTGCGACGTCTGCCATGGCAAGCGCTACAACCGCGAGACGCTGGATGTCGTGTTCAAGGGCAAGTCGATCGCGGACGTCTTGGACATGACGGTCGAGGAAGGTGTCGATTTCTTTGCCGCCGTGCCCGGCGTGCGCGACAAGCTCGACACGCTGAAGCAGGTCGGCCTCGGCTACATCCATATCGGCCAGCAGGCGACGACGCTGTCGGGCGGCGAGGCGCAGCGCATCAAGCTCGCCAAGGAATTGTCGCGCAAGGCGACCGGCAAGACGCTCTACATCCTCGACGAGCCGACCACCGGCCTGCACTTCCATGACGTCGCCAAGTTGCTGGAAGTGCTTCACGAACTGGTCGACCAGGGCAACACGGTGGTGGTCATCGAGCACAATCTCGAAGTCATCAAGACCGCCGACTGGGTGCTCGACCTCGGCCCCGAAGGCGGCGATGGCGGTGGCGAACTGGTGGCACAGGGCACACCGGAAGCCATCGTGCGCGAAAAGCGCAGCTACACCGGCCAGTTCCTGAAGGAGCTTTTGGAGCGGCGGCCCGGAGGCAAGCGCGAAGCGGCGGAGTAACTGACAGACCGGTCGGGCGCCTGGAGAGCTTTGAATGACAGTCCGACAGGCGCTTGCCGGTGATCTCGACGCAGTCGTCTCGCTGACGCAGACCGCCTATGAGCACTACACGCCCTTGTTAGGCGCGCCGCCGCTCCCAGTCACCGAGGACTATGCGCCACGCATCGAGCGTGGCGAGGTCTGGCTCTTGGAGAGCGGCGCGGAACTCGCCGGGCTGATCGTTATTGAGCGCCATCCCGATCATGCGATGATCTTCAGCGTCGCGGTCTCCCCCGCTTTCCAGGGCAGGAAACTCGGCACCGCGCTGCTCGACTTCGCCCAGGAACAGGCGCGGCTATGGGGTGTGCCGGAGGTGCGGCTCTACACCAATTCGCGCATGGAGCGGAACATCGAGATCTATACGGCCTATGGCTTCCACGAAACGGGCCGCCGAGCCAATCCCCACCGTCCCGGATGGACCGTGGTCGACATGATCAAACCGGTTGGAAAAATAGCCTGACCGCATTTTTAGAACTGGGAGGAAGACGATGATCAGCCAAGGAACAATCCGCGCCGGGATGGGCGGCTGGACTTTCGAACCCTGGGATACGTCCTTCTACCCGGACAAGCTTTCCAAGGCCAAACAGCTGAGTTACGCCACCCGCCAGGTACCGAGCATCGAGGTCAACGGCACCTACTATTCCAGCTTCAAGGAGCCGACCTTCGTCAAATGGGCGGGCGAGGCGCCGGACGGTTTCGTCTATTCGCTGAAGGGCAATCGCTTCGTCACCAACCGCCGCGTGCTTGGCGAAGCCGGCGAGTCCATGACGCGCTTCCTCGGCTCCGGCATTGCCGCGCTGGGCGACAAGCTGGGCCCGATCCTGTGGCAGTTCGCGCCGACGAAAAAGTTCGACGCCGACGATTTCGAGGCCTTCCTGAAGCTGCTGCCGGAAAAGCAGGATGGCGTGGCGCTGCGCCATGCGCTGGAAGTGCGCAACGACAGTTTCAGCGTGCCGGAATTTGTGGGCCTGGCGCGCAAATACAAGGCGGCAATCGTCTATGCCGACCATGCCAAATATCCTGGTATCGCCGACATCACCGGCGATTTTATCTATGCGCGGCTGCAGACCGGCAGCGACGACAATCCGGATTGCTATACGCCGAATGGCCTGGACGAATGGGCAGCGCGGGTGAAGACCTGGGCGCAAGGCAAGCAGCCGGCCGATCTGCGGCGCGCCGATCCGACTTTCGACGCGCCGGTGAAACCGCGCGATGTGTTCGTCTACTTCATCACCGAGGGCAAGGTGCGCGCGCCGTTCGGCGCCATGGCGCTGATGAAGCGGGTGAGCTGATCGGTTAAAGCGCGTCGCGCTGAAACGGATTCATACGACGCGATTTAAGTCTTTGTCTTGATGCATGCCGTTGTCCCAGAACCGCGGCACACTTCTGGGCGACATGCATTAGGAGCAATTCCAGGAAAAGTGTGGAACGGTTTTCCCGGGAAAGCGGTCAGCGCTTTCCCTTGAAAAGGGTTTCAACCCAGAATTGCTACGATGAACCGAAGCGTGATAGCTTATGCGCATCGTAACCTTATCGATACCTCCATCCTGCATAAATCCGGTGCGGGTCCTTTCTAGAGGCCGGCCGCCGCGCGCAAGGACGAGGGCATGTCGCTCGACTACAGTTCCCTTCTGTTGGCTGTCGGGTTTTCCGCCGCTTGCCTCGGCCTGACGCTGTTCGGCATTTGGCTTACCGCGCGCTCGGAAAAATTCCTGCTGACCTGGGCGGTCAGCGTGCTTCTGATCGTCGCCGACGTCTTCGCCTACCAGGCCTATATCGACGCGCCCGGACGCCTGCTCGGCCTCGCCAGCTTCACGTTCCTGCTGCTCGGCTTCGCGACCATGCTGGGCGCGGCCCATCAGTTCACGACCGGCCGCTCGCCATTGCCGCGCATCGCTGTCGGCGCCGGCGTCTCGCTGGCAGTCGCCTTGCCGCCGATGGCGCTTGGCTATGACGGGCTGGGCTTCATGCTGGAGAATGCCTTCGCCGCGCTGCTTTTGTTTGCGACGGCCTATGAATACTGGAAGGGTCGTACGGAATTCCCGGCCCCGATCCTCGGCATTGCAGGGCTCTACACCGCCACCGCAATTTCCTTCGTGCTGTGCTCCGGTGCACTTGTCTGGGATGGCAGGCTGGTGCTTGGCCATGCGCCGAGCAACTGGGCCGAGGATTTCAGCCTCATCGTCGTCATCGCGTGCATGACCGGCATCGGCGCGCTGTCGCTGGCGCTCAACCAGGGACGCCTGGCGCAGCATCATCGCCGCGAAGCGCTGACCGATCCGCTGACCGGACTGCTCAACCGGCGCGCTTTGTTCGACCTGCACGGCAAAACACCGGTCCGGTCCTTCACCGCCGTGATCGTGTTCGATCTCGACGGCTTCAAGGCCATAAATGACGAGTTCGGCCATGCCACCGGCGACGAGGTCCTGAAACTGTTCGCCAAGGATTTGACCGCCAATCTCCAGCCGGGCGATGTCGCCGCGCGCATGGGCGGAGAGGAATTTGCATTGGTGCTCGATCGCACCTTGCCTGAAAAGGTGGAATTCATAGCCGAGCGGATCCGGGCCAGTTTTGCCATGCGCCGGATCGATACCGAGACCCGCCTGCTGTCCTGCACCGTCAGCGCCGGCTACGCCTTCGGCAGCGAGGGCGGCACCAAATTCGACAAGGTGCTCAGCGCCGCCGACAAGGCGCTTTACGGCGCCAAGCGCGGCGGCCGCAATCGTGTGCTCGCCTTCCGGCGCGCCGGGTAGGCTGGCTGATATTCAGCGGGCCTGAACCTCACCACACGTAAAACAACAACCCAAAGCGCGTCGCATGAGGCCGTTCAGGCGCGAGGCGTTTTTAGGCCGCTATGACGATCTCGTTGTAAGTGTCGAGGTCGACGTAGAAAACCTTGGTGATTTCGCCGATCAGCTCATCCTGCTGGTAGCCTTGCGAGCGCAGAATGTTGATGGCGGTAATGATGTCGACACGCTCTGTCAGCCGTCGTTTCTGGTGCTCCTCGACGAACCGTTCCATAGCCCTATTCTCCTGGCAAGATTATCTGAACGCATTGACCGACAATCAGAACTGCGAGGGAAGCTAGGGCGGCTTGCTTGCGTGGAACTTGCAGGCTGAGCCAGCATATTCCCTCGATCTGCTACAGAACCAGACTGATACGGAAGCGGCCGACTCACCGAGGCCTAGGAAAGACTAGCATGCAGTATTCGGCGTGCCAGAGTGTGGCGGCCTCGGACGAAAGTCCGACGCAACGGGTGCGGACCTTCGCGACTTCATCATCCTTGGGCGTAGCGACGCGAAGCGGAGCGAAGACCCAGGGATCCATGCCGGGATGAAGAAGCGTCATTAACGGTGCAGAATGTGGAATGCCAATGTGCCGCAGAAGCGATCTTGTTCTGCATCGCGGCACTCTTTGGCTGATGTCGCGGCATGGATTCTAGGGTCTGCGCGCGTCGCTCCGCTCCTTGGCTCCGCCCTAGAATGACGAAGTGATTGTGGGCATTTCAGCCAATCTTCGACGTGTACGATCCGTGCAGCCGTCGACCTGCGTTAAACCGTCAGAAACTTCCTGACGTCCGCCCGGTCGAGATCTTCGGCCGGGCCGGTGTGGACGATCTGGCCGCGGTCCATGATGTTGACCTCGTCGGCGAGCTCGCGGCAGAAATCGAGATATTGCTCGACCAGAAGCACCGCAATGCCGGCCTGATCGCGCAAATAGCGGATGGCGCGGCCGATGTCCTTGATGATCGAGGGCTGGATGCCTTCGGTCGGCTCGTCGAGCACCAGCAGTTTCGGCCGCATGACGAGCGCCCGGCCGATGGCGAGCTGCTGCTGCTGGCCGCCTGAGAGATCGCCGCCGCGCCGCCCCAGCATCTGCTTCAGCACCGGAAACAGTTCGAAGACATGCGCCGGCACGTTGCGGTCGGCGCGCTTCAACGGCGCAAAGCCGGACTCCAGGTTTTCGCGCACCGTCAGCAGCGGAAATATCTCCCTGCCCTGCGGTACGAATGCGATGCCCGACCGGGCGCGATCATACGCCGCGCTCCGGTCGAGCGCCTTCCCCTCGAAGGCAACGCTTCCGCTCGTCAGCCGGTGGTGGCCGACGATCGATCTCATCAAACTGGTCTTGCCGACGCCGTTGCGGCCGAGCACGCAGGTGATCTTGCCGGCACCCGCCGTCAGCGACACACCGCGCAACGCCTGAGCAGCGCCGTAATGGAGCGTGGCGTTGGAAACTTCGAGCATGTCAGCGCCTTCTCCAGAAGCGGAGGAACGAAAAGTCGAAGCGATGGAATTGCACCCGCCAGACCATGCTCATCTCCCGAGATAAACTTCGACGACCCGCTCGTCGGCCGAGACGAAATCGAGCGAGCCTTCCGACAGCACCGAGCCCTCATGCAGGCAGGTGACCTTGACGCCGAGTTCGCGCACGAAATGCATGTCGTGCTCGACGACGATGACCGAATGGTCGCGCGCTATGTCCTTGAGCAGCCGCGCGGTTTCCTCGGTCTCGGCATCGGTCATCCCTGCGACCGGCTCGTCAACCAAAAGCAGCTTCGGGTCCTGCGCCAGCAGCATGCCGATCTCCAGCCACTGTTTCTGGCCATGGCTGAGATTGGCTGCCAGATCGTGGCGCTTGTCGCCCAGCCGGATGATGCCGAGGATGTCGTCGATCTGTCTGGCTTCGGCGGCCGAGCGGCGATGGAACAGCGCCGGAAAGATCGAGCGCGGGCCCTTCAGCGCCAGCATCAGATTGTCTTCGACGCTGTGGCTTTCGAAGACGGTCGGCTTCTGGAATTTGCGGCCGATGCCCATCATGGCGATCTCCGCCTCGTCGTGCCGGGTCAGATCGACCTGGCCGTCGAAGAACACTTCGCCCTCGTCGGGCCGGGTCTTGCCGGTGACGATGTCCATCATCGTCGTCTTGCCGGCGCCGTTGGGACCGATGATGGCGCGCATCTCGCCCTTGTCGAGCACCAGCGACAGATTGTTGATGGCGCGGAAACCGTCGAAGGAGACCGAGACGCCGTCGAGATAGAGGATGGTGTTGGACTTCGACATCGCTCTATTCCGCCGGCTGCGGTTCAGGCCCGGACGCGGACCAGGCACCGGGCGTTGTTGCTGCGCTGCGCACGATCTTCAATGGCGGCGCGGCATCAGGGTCTGTGCCCGCTTCCTCTGCAATCGCTGCAGCCCGCATCGCCCGAGCGTTACCGCGCCAGGAATCCCACATGCCGACAATGCCCTTGGGCAGGAACAGGGTTACGGCGACGAACAGGCCGCCGAGCGCAAACAGCCAGAACTCCGGCAGCAGGCCGGTGAACCAGGATTTGCCGGCGTTGACCAGCAGCGCGCCGACGATCGGGCCGACAATGGTGCCGCGCCCACCGACGGCTGCCCAGATCACGACTTCGATGGAATTGGACGGCTCGAATTCGCCGGGATTGATGATACCGACCTGCGGCACATAGAGCGCGCCGGCGATGCCGGCCATGACAGCCGAGACGGTGAAGGCAAACAGCTTCACGTTCTCCGCCCGCCAGCCGAGGAAGCGGGTGCGGCTCTCGGCGTCGCGCACCGCCATCAGCAGCTTGCCGTATTTGGAGCCGACGATCGCCCAGGTGATGAAGACGGCGAGCGCGAGTATGATGGCGCTGGCGGCAAACAGGGCCGAGCGGGTGGCGTCGGCCTGCACGTTGAAGCCCAGAATATCCTTGAAATCGGTCAAGCCGTTGTTGCCGCCGAAACCCATGTCGTTGCGGAAGAAGGCGAGCAGCAGCGCGTAGGTCATCGCCTGGGTGATGATGGAGAGATAGACGCCGGTGACGCGGCTGCGGAAGGCGAACCAGCCGAAGACGAAGGCGAGCAGGCCGGGCACCGCCAGCACCATGATGGCGGCGAACCAGAAGTGGTCGAAACCGGTCCAGAACCAGGGCAATTCCTTGTAGTTCAGGAACACCATGAAATCGGGCAGGATCGGATTGCCGTAAACGCCGCGCGAGCCGATCTGGCGCATGAGGTACATGCCCATCGCATAGCCGCCGAGGGCGAAGAAGGCGCCATGGCCGAGCGAGAGGATGCCGCAATAGCCCCAGACGAGATCGAGCGCCAAGGCAAGCAATGCATAGCAGAGGTACTTGCCCGTCAACGCGACGATGTAGGACGGAATATAGAACGCGCTTTGCGGCGACACTGCGAGGTTGAGCAGCGGCACGATAATGGCGGCCGTCAGCAGGATGAAAATAGTGATGGCGATGCGACGGTCGGCACCCGCGGCGAAGAAGCGTCCCGTGATCATGTTTCCACCGCCCTGCCCTTGAGCGCGAACAGGCCGCGCGGGCGCTTCTGGATGAACAGGATGATCAGCACCAGCACGACGATCTTGCCGAGCACCGCGCCGGCATAGGGTTCGAGAACCTTGTTGACGATGCCGAGCGAGAAGGCGCCGACCAGCGTGCCCCAGAGATTGCCGACGCCGCCGAAGACCACGACCATGAAGCTGTCGATGATGTAGCCGCGGCCGAGATTGGGCGAGACATTGTCGATCTGGCTGAGCGCGACGCCGGCAATGCCGGCAATGCCGGAGCCGAGCGCAAAGGTCAGCGCATCGACCCAAGGCGTCCTGATGCCCATCGAGGCGGCCATGCGGCGGTTGGCGGTGACGGCGCGCATCTGAAGGCCCCAGGGCGTGCGCTTCATAACAAAGAGCAGCACGCCGAAGACGGTGAGCGCGAAGACCAGGATCCAGAGGCGGTTCCAGGTGACGGCGAGTTGGCCGACATCGAACGATCCCGACATCCAGGAGGGGTTGCCGACCTCCTGGTTGGTCGGTCCGAAGATCGAGCGCACCGCCTGCTGCAGGACAAGCGAGACGCCCCAGGTTGCGAGCAGCGTTTCCAGCGGCCGGCCGTAGAGGAAACGGATGACGCCGCGCTCGATGATCAGGCCGACGGAAGCGGCAACCAGGAAGGCGAGCGGCAGCGCGATCACCAGCGACCAGTCGAAGAGGCCGGGGAATGAGGTTCGGATCACCTGCTGGACGACGAAGGTGGTGTAGGCGCCGAGCATCACCATCTCGCCATGCGCCATGTTGATGACGCCCATGACGCCGAAGGTGATGGCGAGGCCGATGGCGGCCAGCAGCAGCACCGAGCCAAGCGAGATGCCGTACCATATGTTCTGGCCGGCATCCCACAGCGCCAGGCTCGAATTGATGCTGGCGATTGCCGCCGTCGCGGCATCCTTGACCGCGCCTTGCGCATTGGCCTCGACCGCGGTGAGCAGCGAGACCGCGTCGCGGTCGCCGCGCGCGCCGATCAGGGCAATGGCGGCAAGCTTGTCGGCCTCCGGCTTATCGGAGACCAGCACCGATGCCGCGCGCGCCTGTTCGAACAATGCCTTGACCTTGGCGTCGGTCTCGGCGGCGATGGCTGCATCGAGCGGCTCGATATTGGCGGCATCGGGGGTCTTGAACATGGTGTCGGCGGCGGCGATGCGGACAGAAGGATCTTTCGCGCGCAACGTCAGCGTTCCCAGCGCATCGCGGATGACGCGGCGCAGCGTGTTGTTGACCTTGATCTTCGTGATGTCGGCCTTGGCGGCGTCGCCGGCTTTCCCGCCACTCAGCGGGTCGAGCAGCGTGACGCTGTCGGCGGCCTCACTGCCGACGAAGACGGCTGAATCGGCTTTACGGATGTAAAGGTTGCCTTCGGCGAGCGCTGCAAGCGGGCGCTCGACCAGCGGATCGCCGGTGGCGGCAAGCTCGCGCACGACGGCCTCCGTGGCGGAAAAGCCGGTGCCCGTGGCGAATTTGGCGACGATGGCGCGCAGATCGGCTTCGGCTGCGTTCGACGGCAACAGGCTTGCCACCAGGAACACCAGCATGAGGCCGAGAGTGCGCAACAGGATCATCCGTTCAGATACTCTTCTGTGGGGAAATTCCGCGTCCGGGCGGGCTGAAGCGCCCGGACGCTTGGCGGTACCGATCGTGGACGCGTCCACGATCGGTCAGTCCCGGGAGGGATCAGTTCGTGCCCTTGCCGCCGCATTTGCCGGTGGCAACGTTGAAGTTGCCGCAGGACAGAGGCGCGCGCCAATCCGAAATCAGGTCCTTGGAATCGGGCAGATAGTCGGACCATTCGTCGCCCATCACGAGGCCGGGCGTCTGCGACACGGTCTCGAACTGGCCGTCGGCCTGGATCTCGCCGATCAGCACCGGCTTGGTGATGTGATGGTTCGGCATCATGGTCGAATAGCCGCCGGTGAGGTTCGGCACGGACACGCCGACCATGGCGTCGATGACCTTGTCGGGATCGGTGGTGCCAGCCTTTTCGACCGCCTTCACCCACATGTTGAAGCCGATATAGTGAGCTTCCATCGGGTCGTTGGTGGTGCGCTTGTCATTCTTGATGAACTTGTGCCAGTCGGCGATGAACTTCTTGTTTTCGGGTGTGTCGACGCTCTCGAAATAGTTCCAGGCAGCGAGATGGCCGACCAGCGGCGCGGTATCGAGACCGGCCAGTTCTTCCTCACCGACCGAAAAGGCCATGACCGGGATGTCCTCGGCCTTGATGCCCTGGTTGCCGAGTTCCTTGTAGAACGGAACGTTGGCGTCGCCATTGACGGTCGAGACGACGGCGGTCTTCTTGCCGGCCGAGCCGAATTTCTTGATTGCGGAGACTTCGGTCTGCCAGTCGGAGAAGCCGAACGGCGTGTAGTTGACCATGATGTCTTCGGCGGCGACGCCCTTGGCCTTCAGATAGGCCTCGAGGATTTTGTTGGTGGTTCGGGGATAGACGTAGTCGGTGCCTTCCAGCACCCAGCGCTTCACCGAGCCACCGTCCTCGCTCATGAGATAATCGACGGCAGGAATCGCCTGCTGGTTCGGGGCGGCGCCGGTGTAGAACACGTTGCGCTCGCTTTCCTCGCCCTCATACTGGACGGGGTAGAACAGGATGTTGTCGAGTTCCGAGAACACCGGCAACACCGATTTGCGCGACACCGAGGTCCAGCAGCCGAACACGGCGGCGACCTTGTCCTTCGAGATCAGCTCGCGCGCCTTTTCGGCAAAGAGCGGCCAGTTGGAGGCCGGATCGACAACGACCGCCTCGAGCTTCTTGCCGAGCAGACCGCCCTTGGCATTCTGCTCTTCGATGAGCATCAGCATGGCGTCTTTCAGCGTCGTCTCCGAAATCGCCATGGTCCCCGATAGCGAATGCAGAATGCCGACCTTGATCGTGTCTTCGGCGGCCTTGGCCGGAGACGACATCGACAGGCCGGCGGCGATCACGCCCGCCGAAAACATTTTTGTTATTGTGGAGAAATTACCCCTCATACCGAAGACTCCCAAGCTGTTTGATTGCACCGCGACAATGCAAAGCAACTGCCGTGCCAAACGCGAAGGCCCCGCTCACAAAGATGGAATAGCCGAGCGTTATCAGCCGGTTGGTATATTAGCCTGGAGAAACAAAAAGGCAGCCGGTAAAAATTGATTGAGGCAAATTTGCGCAGCGCACACCACTTTTGCCTAATTTTCGCCCAATTGAGACAAATGCCTAGTTTTTGATCTCCGGCCGTGGGTTCCGGGCGAACAATGTTGCGGCACCGCGCAAAAATAGGGCAAGCTCGCCCTTCAAAAGAGAGACGTCATGACATCTCGCATCTCACGCATTTCCTGCATCCTGCTGCTGATGGCAACGAGCGGCGCCGCGCGCGCCGATTTCAGCGAGGGCAAACTTCCTGACGGCACCTATCATTGCGAGGTCTATTTGCTCGGCGCCTTCCTCAACCTCGGCGACATCACTATCAAGGGCAATGTCTATACCGGCCCGGTGACGTTCGGAACGGCGCTGCAAGGCTACAACTATCAGATGAACGCCAATGGCGAGATCACCTGGCTCGGGCCGCTGGGCGGCTATACCACCGGTGGCAACTCCGTCTCCATGACACAGGCAACACTGGACGGCGAGACCGCCCCGTCATTCGACATCATTCTGAAGCAGCCCGACGGCGCCTTCACCGCCTCGACCTGCACCAAGGGCTGAGAGATGCGTAGTGCCGCGCCCAGTTGCGGCAAAACCTTCCTCTTATGTCATGTGAATGTTGCCTAAGCAGACTAGGGGCAACGGTGCGCCGTAACATCCACCCTGAGAGGCAGACACCATGGCCAATACACCGTCTTCATCCTCCCCCGTCATCCGCGAAATCATTGCCGAGCGCGTCTCGCGCCGGTCTCTTTTGAAAGGCAGCCTCGCCTCCGGCGCGCTGATTGCCGGCGGCAGCTTTGTCGGCTCCTTGTTTGCCGGCGAAACGCATGCCGCCGCAACGCAGTCGACGCTCGGCTTTCCCGAGCTGAAGCGGGTCTACGACAAGACCCATGCCGCCGCCGAAGGCTATGAGACGACCATCGTCGCGCGCTGGGGCGATCCGCTTGCAGCTGGCCTCGCCGAATTCGACGGCAACAAGGTCGCGGCGGAGGAATAGGAAAAGCGCTTCGGCTACAATTGCGACTACATCGCCTTCATGCCGCTGCCGAAGGGCACGGTGAATTCTGATCATGGCCTGCTCTGCGTCAACAACGAATACATCTCGCCCAATGTGATGTTTCCGGGGATGACCGAGGGCGATGCCGGCAAGACGATGACCAGGGAACAGGTCGATCTCGGCATGGCCGCGATGGGCCATTCGATCGTCGAGGTGCAATTGAAGGACGGCAAGTGGGAAACCGTAGCCGACAGTCCGCTGAACCGCCGCATCACCGCCAACACCGAAATGACCGTTTCCGGACCGGTTGCCGGCCATGCGCTGATGAAGACCTCGGCCGACGCGACTGGCACCAAAGTGCTCGGCACCAGCTACAACTGCAGCGGCGGTTTCACCCCCTGGGGTACGGTGCTGACCTGCGAGGAAGGCGTGTCCGACATTTTCGGCGGCGACCCGAAAAGGGCGCCGACCGCCGACCTGCTTGACCGTTACGGCTTCGACGGCTCCGATATCTATGGCCGCGGCCGCTTCCATGACCGCTTCAACCTCGACAAGGAACCGAACGAGGCCAACCGCTTCGACTGGGTGGTCGAGATCGACCCTTACGATCCTCAGTCCAGGCCGGTGAAGCGCACGGCACTTGGCCGCATGTCGCATGAGGCCTCGACCGTGGTCCTCAACAAGGACGGCCGCGTTGTCGTCTATATGGGTGATGACGACTATTTCGAATACATGTACCGCTTCGTCTCGGCCAAGGCCTATGATAGGGCCAATCCGGCCTCCGGCGCCGATCTGCTCGACGATGGCGTGCTGTCGGTCGCCCGCTTCGATGCCGATGGCTCGATGACGTGGCTGCCGCTGGTGCACGGCCAGGGCAAGCTTACCGCCGAGAACGGTTTTGCCGACCAGGCCGAGGTGCTGTTGAAGACGCGGTTTGCGGCAGATGCGCTCGGCGCCACGCCGATGGACCGGCCAGAGGACATCGAGACCAATCCGGTGACCGGCCGCGTCTATGCGGTGATGACCAAGAACAAGAAGCGCGACCAGTCGAAGGTCAATCCGGCCAACACGCGGCCGGAAAATCTCTGGGGCCATATTGTCGAACTGATCCCGCCTGGCGGCCGCGGCGCGGACGCCGACCACAGGGCCGAAAACTATGCCTGGGACCTGTTCGTGCTCTGCGGCAACCCGAAAGATGCCAAGGTCGGCGCCACTTTTCATCCGGATACGTCGGACAATGGCTGGTTCGTCTGCCCCGACAACATCACCTTCGACCCGGCGGGGCGGCTGTGGGTGGCGACGGACGGCGCCAATGATTTCGACCTGCCGGACGGCGTCTATGGCGTCGACACCGAAGGTGCGGCGCGCGGCCTGCCGAAGCTGCTGTTCACCTGCCCGCATGGCGCCGAAGCGACCGGCCCATGCTTCACGCCGGACGGCACGACTTTGTTCCTGTCGGTGCAGCACCCTGCGGAAGATGCAGAGACGCTCGACAAGGCGCAGACGCTGTGGCCCGACTTCAGGGATGGCCAGCTGCCGCGACCGTCCGTCGTCGCCATCCGCCGCAAGGACGGACAGCCGGTCGGCGCATAGTGAGTCCTAGGAAAAAAGGGCGGAACGCGCCATGCGCGTTCCGCGTAGCGATCCCGGAGGACGGCTCAGATCGTCTTGGCCGACATTGCGAAGCGATGTATTCGGCCTGGCGGATAGCCAGCGACACGATCGTCAGCGTCGGATTTTCAGCCGCACCGGTGGTGAACTGGCTGCCGTCCGACACGAACAGGTTTTTGATGTCGTGCGCTTGGCCGTGCTTGTTGACGACGCCGTCTTCCGCCTTTTCGCTCATCCGGTTTGTGCCGAGATTGTGGGTTGAGGGATAGGGCGGCGTCGGGAAGGAGCGCGTCGCGCCGACCGCATCGTAAAGCGCTGTGGCCTGCTTGTAGGCATGGTTGCGCATCGCCGTGTCGTTGGGATGATCATCGAAATGCACGTCCGCGATCGGCATACCGTGCGCGTCCTTCTCGTCCTTGTGCAGCGTGACGCGGTTTTCCGCGCGCGGCATGTCCTCGCCGACGATCCACAGGCCAGCCATGTGATCATAGTGGTCGAGCGCGGTGGTGAATGAACGGCCCCAGCTGCCGGGATTGAGGAAGGCGGCCATGAAGGGCAAGCCGAGCGACAGCGTCTCGAATTCATAGCCGCCGACAAAGCCGCGTGAGGGATCGTGCCGCGCCTCGTCGCGGATAATGCCGGCCATGGTGGTGCCGCGATACATATGCACCGGTTGGTCGAAAATGGCGTAGAACGAACCGGTGGTGTGGCGCATGTAGTTCTTGCCGACCTGCCCCGACGAATTGGCAAGCCCTTGCGGAAACTTCGCTGACTCGGAGTTTAGCAGCAGGCGCGGGCTTTCGATCGAGTTGCCGGCGACGGCGACAATGCGGGCCTTCTGTTCCTGCAGCTTGCCGTCCTTGTCGGCATAGACGACGCCGGTCACCTTGCCTGAGGCGTCGTGGTTGATCTTGATCGCCATGGCATTCGGCCGGACTTCGAGATGGCCGGTGGCCTCGCCCTTGGGGATCTCGGTATAGAGCGTCGACCATTTGGCGCCCCATTTGCAGCCCTGGAAGCAGAAGCCGGTCTGTTGGCAGGAGTTGCGGTCGTCCCGCTCGACCGAATTGATTGCCATGTTGCCGGTATGACATTCCTTATAGCCGAGCTTGTCGGCGCCGGCCTTGAGCACCTTGAAATTGTTGTTGCCGGGCAGGCGCGGCCAGCCATTGGTGCCGGTGACGCCCATCTTGGCTTCCGCCTTGGCGTAGTACGGCTCCATCTCGGCCAATGTGACCGGCCAGTCCAGCAGGTTGGCGCCTTCCAGCTTGCCGTAGGTCGAGAGCGTCCTGAACTCATGCTCCTGGAAGCGCAGCGAGGCGCCGGCCCAGTGCGTGGTCGAGCCGCCGACCGATTTGACGATCCAGGCCGGCAAACTGGGAAATCCTTCGACACCCGCCAGTCGCCTGAGGTTGTGCGCTTGTCCGTCCAGGCGAGCTGGCTGAAGGAACCCCACTCGTCGTTGATGAAATCCTCGTATTCGTGGCGCGCGCCGGCCTCGAGGATGACGACATCGACGCCTTTCTGGGCGAGTTCGTTGCCGAGCGTGCCGCCGCCGGCGCCGGAGCCGATGATCACGACCACGCCGTCGTTGTTGAGATCAAATGAAGCTGCCATGGTTTCCTCCCATGAATTCCTGTTTGCGGGGTTTCAGAACGACGGAAGGGCTCAGAGCCACTCTATGTCGTCGAAACCGCGCGCGATGTAGCCGCCCTTGGAGTAGGATTCGCCCTCGTAGCCGAAAATCGGCCACACCTCCTGCTGGTTGTAGAGGCTGACGACGAGGCCGCCGCGGATGGACTGGAAGAACGGCGTCGCCTCGATCTGCTGCAGCACGGCAACGCGCTGCTCCTCCCAGCCGAGGCCGCGATAGCCGCCCTCGCCCGACTTCTTGTCGAGGTTGGCGATGCCGTCTTCGATCATCGTCTTGTAGGCAGCGTCCTTGCCGGCCTGCTCATCATGCCCTTTTACGGCGATGGCGTAGTATTTGTCGGGCACCTGATCGTGCGGATAGATGTCGCGCGCCATCTGGATCAGCGTTGCCATGGTTTCGGGCTTGAGCGCCGATGTCTCGAGCCCCCAGGCATTTTCAGGGCTGATGACGGCGCTGCCGGAAATGACGAGCAACGCGCCGATGCCGCCGCGTTTGAGAAGTTCACGACGTGAGAGCCTCGCGTCATAGATCGTGACCATTTGTTCCTCCCTGCTTGCTGTTTGCGCCCTTGAACAGCGCCGCGCGGCTGAATGCGGCTGATAATCCCCTACTGGAAGCGCCCTCCACGCTGCAGAACCTCGATCTTGTAGCCGTCGGGGTCCTCGATGAAGAAAAAGCGGGCGATCAGCGATCCGTCGCGGTTGAATTCGACGATCTTCTTGGGGTTGAGGCCGAGCGCGCCGATCCGGTCGTGTTCGCTGTCGAGATCGGACACCGAGACCGCCAGATGGCCGTAACCGTCGCCAAGCCCATAAGGCTCGGTGCGGCCCTTGTTCACGGTGAGTTCGAGCTCGAACCCCGTTTCGGCGTTGGCAAGGTAAATCAGCGTGAATGTCTCGAAATCCAGCCTGTCGGCGACATCGAGCCCGAAAGCGTTTCTGTAGAAATCGACGGATCTGGCCTCTTGGAGAACCCGGATCATGGAATGGATTGCCTTCGCCAAATCAGTCTCCGCCGCTGCATGTTGGAGGCGATTATGGGCGGCACGCGCGAAAGGTGGTGGCAGCCGGTTACCACGGCTAAATTTGCAATCGCTGCTATGCCTGCGCCTAAAGACGAAAGTCCGATTGCCGATTCGGCCCACAAGGCCGAACATGCAGGGACAACCACAACTTGAAGGCGCGACACGCTGCGCCCAAAACCAACAATATCGGGAGGTAAGGATGTGCAGGGTTTTTGCCGGGCAGGATCCGGAAGGCTATCGACAGATCAACCGGTCGATCCGCATCGATGGTCACTCTACGAGTATCCAGCTTGAAGGAACGTTCTGGGCGCTGATTGACGAAATTGCCGACAGCCAGGGCCTGACGACGCCGAAGTTCATCTCAAAACTCTATGACGAGGCGATCGAGATCAACGGCGCCATTCCCAACTTCGCGTCGATGCTGCGTACCACCTGCGCGCTCTATCTGCGCGGTCACCGGCCAGACATGGATGAGCTGACGCCGAAGCGCGAAGCGGCCTGAGGAAGCTAGCCTTCCGCCGCAACGTCGAGCCCGAGCCGCGCCATATCGGTGAACAGCGCCTGACGTTCGGAATAGGCAGTCTGTTCGCCGGTCACGATGTTGTCGACGACGGTCAGCAGCGACAGCGCGCGGGCGCCGAAATGCGCCGCGATTCGGTAGAGTGCGCTGGTTTCCATATCGACAGCGAGAGCGCCAAGCGCCTGCGCTTCGGCAAAGCGGTCGCGCCCTTCAGGGTGGTAGAAGACATCGCTGCAGATGGTCAGCCCGGCCTGGTGGTCGATGCCGAGCTGGGCGGCGCAGGCCAAAGCGTGGGCGAACAGGCCGGGATCGGGCCCGGCAGCATCGTAGAGGCCGAAGACCTGGCCGCTTTGGTCGCTTTCGGCGCGCACCGACTGCGAGATCACCAAGGAGCGCAGCGGCACGCGGGGTGTCAGGCCGCCGCAGGTACCTGTGCGGATCAGCGTTTTGACGCCGTGAACATCCAGGAGTTCATGCACATAGACCAGGAAGGACGGGCCACCGATGCCGGTGGCCTGGATGCTGATGGGACGGCCGCGATAGAGACCAGTGAAGCCGAGTGCGCCCCGGCGGCGGTTGACGCAGCGCGGTGCCTCAAGAAATGTCTTTGCCATCCACTCGGCGCGTTGCGGATCGCCCGGTAACAGCACCGTTGCGGCATAGTCGCCCCTGGCAGCCTCGTTGTGCGGCGTCACGACATGCTCCCCAATACCCGCCGCCCGTTTCGCCTGCAATCATGGCAGCGTCACGTCATTGCGCAAGCTTTGAATTAGGGCGCCCTAAGACTCCAACACATCCTTGACCACGGTGGCCAGCTGCTTGAGCGAGAACGGCTTCGGCAGGAAGCCGAATTGCGCGTCCGGCGGCAGGTTTCTGGCGAAAGCGTCTTCCGCATAGCCGGACACGAAGACGAACTTGATGTCGGGCTGGCGCTTGCGCAGTTCGCCGAGCAGCGTCGGTCCGTCCATTTCCGGCATCACCACGTCGGACACGACGATATCGACTTTGCCGCCGAGCGCCTCGAAGACTTCCAGCGCCTCGACGCCCGAGGAGGCCTCATGGACGGTATAGCCGCGCGAGGTCAGCGCCCGCGAGCCGCCCATGCGCACGGCGTCTTCGTCCTCGACGAGGAGCACAGTGGCCGAGCCCGACAGGTCCTTGGCGCTGTCGGCGGCTTTCACCGGCGCAGCCGGCGCCTCGCTGACGTAGCCGGGCTTCTTCGCCTCCACGATATGGCGCGGCAGGAAGATGCGGAAGGTCGAACCCTTGCCGACTTCGGAATCGCAGAAGATGAAACCGCCGGTCTGCTTGATGATGCCATAGACCATCGACAGGCCAAGGCCGGTGCCTTTGCCGACTTCCTTGGTGGTGAAGAACGGCTCAAAGATCTTCTTCAGCACGTCCGGGGCAATGCCCGAGCCGCTATCCTCGACCTCGACCACGACATAGTCGGCAGGCGTGAGCTCGCGGTAGGAGAAGCTCTTGCATTGTTCGGCGGTGACGTTGCGGGTGCGCACGGTGAGGTCGCCGCCGGCCGGCATCGCGTCGCGCGCGTTGACGGCCAGGTTGACCACCACCTGCTCGAACTGGCCGATATCGACCTTGACCGGCCACAAATCGCGGCCGTGGTCGACCTTCAGCTTGATCTCGTTGCCAACGAGGCGGGCAAGCAGCATCCGGAGATCGGCAAGCACGTCGGTCAGGTTCAGCACTTCCGGCCGCAATGTCTGCTTGCGCGAGAAGGCGAGCAACTGCCGCACCAGCGAGGCCGCCCGGTTGGCATTCTGCTTGATGTTCATGATGTCGGGGAAGGATGGGTCCGACGGCCGGTGATTGGTCAGCAAAAGATCCGACGCCATGATGATGGCGGTCAGCACATTGTTGAAGTCGTGGGCGATGCCGCCGGCGAGCTGTCCGACCGCCTGCATCTTCTGGCTCTGCGCCATCTGGCCCTCGAGCGCCTTCTGCTCGGTGGTCTCGACGGCATAGACGATGGCCGATTCCTCGGCGCCCTCGCCGGTGCCGTCGGCGACGGCGTTGACGTAGAAGCGGATGTGACGCTCCTCATTGCCGGGCAGCAGCGTGTCGATCGGCTCGATGTCGGCCTGCCTCAGCCGCGCCTTTTCGAACGCGGCGGCAAAGGCCGGCCGGTCGCGCTCGTGGATCACGGTGTCCAGCCGCACGCGGCGGTCGACCGCGTCGCCGTCGACGACGGAGGAAAACAGCGACAGGAACGGCGCATTGGTGCGCAGGATGCGGCCGCCATTGTCGACGGCGGCAATGGCCATCGGCGTCGAATTGAAGAAGCGAGTGAAGCGTACCTCCGAAGCCCGAAGATCGGCCGATGCGTCCTCGCCCTGGGTGCGGTTGAGCACGATGGTGCGGGTGGGACCGTTGGTCCCCTCGCGGCTGGCCGAGACCCGATGCATGAAGCGCACCGGCAGCGCCTCGCCGGTTGTCGTCGTCAGATCGAGATCGATGACGGCGTTGCGGGTGGTGCCGGGATCGGCCTTGACCGAGCGCACCAGCGCCATGCCGTCGCCGGCGACGATTTCCGGGAGTGTCACGGCGCCAGGGGTGAAGCTCGCCAGATCGATGCCCAGCCATTCGGCGAGCGTGGCGTTGATGTAGGTGACACGGCCTTCCTGGTCGGCTGAGAAGAAACCGGCCGGCGCATGGTCGAGATGGTCGATGGCCTTCTGCAAGTCGAGGAAGAAACGCTCCTGCTCGGCCCGTTCCTGCGAGATATCGGCAAGCTGCCAGGCAAGCATCGGCAGGCGCTGACCGGGAACGCTGAAGGTCCGGGCCCGCGCCCGGTACCAGCGCGCGCCGGGCTCGGCGCCTGGCCGGATCGACTGTGCTAGCCGGAACTCACCGTCGCCGGCCTGGCCATCGCGCAAGCCCGAGGCCAGCCGGTATATGGTTACCGAAGCTTCGGGGACATCGGAAAGCAGGCCTTCGACCGTCTTCAGATCGGCGGCCGACGCGGCACCGGTCATCTCGGCGTAGGCCCGGTTGGCGTAGACGACGCGGCCCTTGGTGTCGGTGACGATCAGGCCCTGCGACATCGAATCGACGAAGGCCTTCGACAGTTCGTCCCCGGTCGAACGCGGCGCGATCTGCACGAAGCCGATGGCCGTGGCGAACAGGAAGCCGACGCCGATCATGGCAAGCACGCCCAGCATGCCGAGCAGGAACGGATCGCCAAGACGCTCGCGGAAAATGCCGAAAACGATCGCGGCCCCAGTCAGGACGATGATGAACACGATGAGCCGGGTAACCGCGCCTGGCCGCGTGTTCTGATCGACGATCGGTACCGGATAGAAATCGCCGCGCGTTTCCCTGGCCATATGCCCCCTGCTCGTGAGTTGTCCGACACCGCCCCCGGCCGGTTGAATCACATTCTCCTAATCCGGAAAAGGCCTTGGCGGCAAATGTCGGATAAAAATGACGCGTCGGTGTTTTCAAGCTGTTCACGAAGCGTGAAGGCAACTTGCGGTGGCTGGCCGCAACGGTCTAGTGTCCCTCCACTTCAAAAGCCGATTGGGGGCACCGATGCAGTGGCTGGATAATGTGGCGGGTCCCGGATATGCCGCAGCGCTGCTGTGGACGTTTGCTGCCCTTGTCCTGCTGGTCATCGTGCTCATCATCATCAGGCTGATCCGCAACCTGACCTTCGGCACCTTCGTTGCCGGCGGCAGGAACCGCAAGACACGGCTGGCGGTCATGGACGCCACGGCAGTCGACAGCCACCGCCGGCTGGTGCTCATTCGTCGCGACGACATCGAACACCTGCTTTTGATCGGCGGCCCAACCGACGTTGTCGTCGAGCGCGATATCAGGCTTGCAGCGCCACGCCGTCCGGCATTGACCGGCGATGGCGGTGTTGGCCAGCAGCAACAGGCGCCGCGTCCGCGCGCAGCACAACCCGCTCCGGCCACGCCCGCAAGGCAGGCGCCGCCGCCGCAACCGGTAAGGGCTGCTCCGGCCGCCGTTCCGCCGCGCCAGGCCGCGCCGGCGCCGAAACCGGCTCAAATCTACCAGGCGAGCAATGTGACACCGCTGCCGGCCTATGGCTCCGCCGCCAATACTGCCCGGCAGGCCCCGCCACCGAAGCATGAGTCCATCGACGATACCCTGATGCGGGAGCTCGAGGTCTCGCTCGACGATTCGCACCCCAAACCGGCAAGCAAGCCGGCTGCGAAGGCACCGCAGTCTCTCGACGACGAGATGACCAAGCTGCTCGGCGAACTCGCCAGCCAGAAACGATAAAGCCCGGCGAACCGTCACATCTTGCCGATTCCCGATCGAACGCCGCTTAAGCGTGTCGTCCGTTTCAGCGCGACGCGCTTTAACTTGGGGGCGGACTAAACCCTTCGGCCAAAAACAGAAATGGCCGGGAAACCCGGCCATTTCTGATGAAACAGTCCTGCCTGACGGCAGCGGCTCAATCGTCGCGATAGACCTTCTCGCGGCGTTCGTGGCGCTCCTGCGCTTCGATCGACAAGGTCGCGATCGGACGCGCATCCAGCCGCTTCAGCGCGATCGGCTCGCCGGTTTCCTCGCAATAGCCGTATGTGCCTTCATCGATGCGCTGCAGCGCCGAATCGATCTTTGAAATGAGCTTGCGCTGGCGGTCGCGGGCCCGAAGCTCGATGGCGCGGTCGGTTTCCGAGGAAGCGCGATCGGCGAGATCGGGATGGTTGGCGTTTTCCTGCTGCAGGATTTCGAGGGTTTCGCGCGCTTCGCGCAGTATGTCGGTCTTCCAGGTGACGAGCTTCAGGCGAAAGTAGGATTTCTGCCGTTCGTTCATGAACGGCTCGTCTTCAGAGGGTACGTAATTGGCTGTAACGATATCGTTCATTCGACTCACCCAACAACCCCAAATTTGGCGCCTATATATTCGCGCAGAGAAGGCTGCACAAGCGTAATCCGCGCGCGTTTCACGCAATTGTTAATGCCGCGCGGGCGATCCTCAGCAAAGCCTTCCATAGCAAGGGCGCGGGCGAATTCGCACATGATTCGCTGCGCTTGGGCGTCGCCGCCCATTGTGCCTCAGGCCTTTCTCGTGGCTAATCCAGTTGTGTCATTGGTGGGCAGCACACCATTGGGGGTCCGGTGAGCAGACTGTATCTGTTGAGGCATGCGAAGGCTGGCTGGGCCCTTCCCGGCGTGCGCGACTTCGATCGCCCGCTCGACGCATCCGGCATTGCCGATGCCGAAATGATGGGGACTGCGATGCGTGCCCGCAACTACATCCCCGATATCACGCTCTGCTCCAACGCCAAGCGGGCGCGCCAGACGCTGGAAGGCATCGCCGGCCACACCGATACCGGCCGGGTGCTGTTCTTCGACACGCTCTACAGCGAGGATGCCGCCGGCTACCTCGCCATCATCCGCAGCAATGGCGGCCCCGGCTCGCTGCTGGTCATCGGCCACAATCCGATGACGGAAGACCTTGCCATGGCGGTCTCGGGCGACGGCGACGAGGCTGCTCGGGCCATCATGAACCATGGTTTCCCGACCTCCGGCCTTGCGGTCGTGCGCTTCGACGGCACCCTCACCGAGACTGCGCAAGGCGCGGGCTACCTCGAAGCCTTCCTGACGCCCGTCGATCTCTGAGCCGAGCCGGCCGAGGCCGGGCGCCATTTCAAACTTGAACCGCAAAGCCTATATCGGGCGCAAGAGCACGCCTGAGAGAACAGATTTTGGCATCATCGCTGACCACTTTCACCGACGAAGCGAGAATTGCCCTGGATACGCTGTCGGGGCGTGCGAGCGGGCTTTTTTCGCCGTCGCTTCGGCTGGGCGTCACCGGACTGTCCCGGGCCGGCAAGACGGTGTTCATCTCGGCTCTCGTCCACAATCTCATCCATGGCGGGCGCCTGCCGCTGTTCGAGGCGCAGAAGTCGGGACGGATCGCTCGCGCCTTCCTCGAGGAACAGCCGGACGATGCCGTGCCGCGTTTTCAGTACGAGGACCATATCTCCGCCCTGGTCAACGACCGTGTCTGGCCGGACTCGACGCGCGCCATTTCGGAACTCAGGCTCACCATCGAATATGAGTCTGCCTCCGGTTGGAACCGGATGTTTTCCAGCGGCCGATTGTCGGTCGACATCGTCGACTACCCCGGCGAATGGCTGCTCGACCTGCCGCTGCTCGGCAAATCCTTCGCCGATTTTTCGCATGAAGCTTTTGAGATGGCTATGCTGCCGGTGCGGGCCGACCTGTCGCAGGACTGGCGGGCGCTGTCGGCGAGGATCGACCCCAATGCCGACGCCGACGAGATGACGGCGCGGCGCCTCGCCGAGAGTTTTGCCGCCTACCTCAAGGCCTGCAAGTTCGACGAGCGGGCGCTTTCGACCTTGCCGCCCGGCCGTTTCCTGATGCCTGGCGACCTCGAGGGATCGCCGGCGCTGACCTTCGCGCCCTTGCTGCTCAAGGGTGAGAAACGGCCGCGCTCCGGCTCGCTGCAAGCGATGATGGAGCGCCGCTACGAGGCCTACAAGACGCATGTGGTGAAACCGTTCTTCCGCGAACACATCACCCGCCTCGACCGCCAGATCGTGGTGATCGACGCCATGCAGGCGCTGAACGCCGGCCCCGGCGCGATGGCCGACCTGGAACGCGCGGTGACCGAAATCCTCTCCTGTTTCCGTCCTGGCCGAGGCAATTTCCTCACCGACCTGTTTTCACGCCGCATCGACCGCATCCTGGTTGCCGCGACCAAGGCCGACCATTTGCATCACGAAAGCCATGACCGGCTGCAGGCAATCGTGCGGCGGCTTGCCGACCGCGCCGTGGCGCGGGCAAATTTCACCGGCGCCGATGTCGACGTGGTCGCCATGGCGGCGGTGCGCGCGACGCGCGAAGGCACGGTCAAGCAAGGCCGCGAAACCCTGCCGGTGATCATCGGCACGCCGCTGAAGGGCGAGAAGATCAACGGCGAAACCTTTGATGGCAAAGCCGAAACCGCCATATTTCCCGGGGACTTGCCGGAGAAAATTGACGCGGTTTTCGACGTTTCCGAAGCCGACCACCGGCAGAGCAGCGACGATCCGGCGATCCGTTTCGTGCGCTTTCGCCCGCCAAAGCTCGAACGCACCGCTGAAGGCGTCACGCTGTCGCTGCCGCATATCAGGCTCGACCGCGCCTTGCAGTTCCTGATCGGAGACCATCTGGCATGACCGCGCCCCGCAGACCGGCAGCTTTCCGCATCGAGCCGGAGGCCGAACCGAAGCAGGAAACGCGCCGCCCCCATGCCGAGCCGCCGGCACGCAAGTCGCGCGCCGTCGTCGTGCCGGCCGAGATCGATGTCTTCGAGGAACCCGACATTGTCGCCGCCGAACCGCCGCCGGCGACCGCGCCACGCAGGCGCTCGCTGTTTGCCAGCCTGTTTTTCGGCGCGGTCGGCGTGCTGGTTTCGCTCGCCGTCGGCCTGTGGACCGACCAACTCATCCGCGACCTGTTCGAGCGCGCAGAGTGGCTGGGGTGGCTGGCAGCGGGAATGGCCGCAATTGCCGTGTTGGCCCTCGCGGTCGTGCTGGTGCGCGAATTCTTGGCTATCGCCCGGCTGGCCGAGGTCGAAAAACTGCAAAAGCGGGCGCTCGATGCCATGGCGCGCGACGATCCGAAGGCTGCAAGGGCCGTCGTCGAAGAGCTTTCGGCCTTTGTCGCTGCGAAACCCGAAACCGCGGCCGGCAGGCGCTCCCTGGCCGAATTGCGCGGCGAGATCATCGATGGCGGCAATCTGGTGCGACTGGCCGAGACCGAGATTCTCGGGCCGCTCGATGCGAGAGCCAAGGTGATGATCCTCGAAGCAGCCAAACGCGTGTCGCTGGTCACCGCCGTCAGCCCCCGCGCACTCGTAGACGTTGCCTATGTCGTGTTCGAGGCCGGGCGCCTGATCCGCCGCTTGTCCGAACTCTACGGCGGCAGGCCGGGCACGCTGGGCTTTTTCCGGCTGGCGCGCAGCGTTCTTGCCCATCTGGCGGTGACCGGCTCGATCGCCGTCGGCGACAGCTTTGTCCAGCAGATCATCGGCCATGGCCTTGCCGCACGGCTTTCGGCGAAACTCGGCGAAGGCGTGGTCAACGGCATGATGACGGCGCGTATCGGCATTGCTGCCATGGAGACGGCGCGGCCCCTGCCCTTCATTGCCGGCAGGCGGCCGGGTATGGGCGATTTCCTGTCGGCGCTGACCTCGTTTGCGGCCAGAAAAGAGAATGAAGCACCCGCCTCGACCAAGTGAACGCCCCCTCGCGGTCACCAAGCATTAACCAATCTTGTTCATGGTCGTCCAACAACAGCCTCCTTGTTGCCGGGTGTCGTCTATGAAAAGCGTAATCTTGTCCTGCGTCCTGCCCCTGGTCGCGCTTGCAGCACCTCTGGGCCCGACCGGGAAAGCCTTTGCAGCCGAGCCCGACAAACAGTTCTTCCGCACCGTCGAAGGCAAATGGGTCGGCCCGGGCGAAATCATCGCCGGCAAATACAAGGGCACGAAGTTCACCTGCAGCTTCGACGGCTCGACGCCGGACAACAAGACCGGCATGACGCTCGATGGCGACTGCCGCGTCGGTGTCTTCACCCAGAAAATGTCGGCGACCGTCGAGCGCAAGGGCCGCGACTACAAGGGCAATTTCATGGGCGGCGCCGCGGGGTCGGGCCTGGACATCATCGGCGGCAATGTGGTCGATGCCCGCAAAGTCGTCTTCACCATCAACCGCAACCAGCTGCGCGGCGTCATGCAGGCCCGCATTCCCGACGACAATTCGATGACGGTGACCATCGCCGTGCGCGTCGACCAGCAGCTGGTGCCGGTCATCGGCATGAGCCTCAAGCGCGTCGATGCCGTCGAAGTTGGCTCCATCGCCAAAAACTGACTCTCAAGCGGTTCCCCCAAAAAGCGCGGAACGGGGTTGCACTGCGCGATAGCTGAGCGATTCCGCTCAGCTCGATGTCGGAAAATGACAGGCCACCTTGCGGCCGGCTCGGCGCTCCTCAAGCACGGGCCGCTCGGTGCGGCACCTTTCTGCCGCGATCGGACATGTGGCGCGCAACCGACGATGTCAGCGTCTCCGACGGCCCAAGCCACAGCAAGGCCAACGTGTCAGGGTCCTGTGCGTGCCGGCCGTCCTTCGTGTCAGCGCGATGCGCTTTAAGAACACCAGCAAAAAAGGCGGCGGCTACTCGAGCCACCGCCTTTCTCAATTTCCGAACGAAGAATCAGCCCTTGATGGCGGCCGTCAGCTCGTCATAGGCCTTGCAGGCGTCGGCCGGCGTGGTGGCGCCCTGATATTTGGTCGTCACAGCCTGCACCTTGGCGGTCAGGTCGGCGGCCTTGGACGGATCCTTGGTGATCGCCTCCTGCAGCGCGGCGGTCATCTCCTGCGCCTTCTTGGCGGCAATCTCCTGCGTGCATTCAGGCGCCTTCGAACAGGCCGATGCGGCAAGCATGGCGACACCCACGCCGACGAGCAAAAACTTCTTCATGTCAGTCATTCTCCTCACGAAGGCAGAACTTGATCGTCGCTGCCTTCCAACGGCCGAAGCCTGGCGTCCCATAGCCGCCGATTGCGGCAAAACGCAACGTGTGCGGCGCATAAACTTGTGCAGCGCTGCTGCAACGGTGCGGACGGCCTGATTGAGGCCGCCCGTGTCAGACGAAGCAAGGTTTCAGCCACGAGGCTGCAGCAGCGCCAGTGCGGCCGTCGCCGCGGCAAGGACGGCGGTTAGGGTCAAAGGCCCCGTAGCGCCATAGGTGTCCACGACATAACCGCCGACAACCGCACCGACGGTGATGGCAACCTGGAAGGAAGTGACCATCAGGCTGCCTGCTGCTTCCAGCGCATCAGGCGCCGCGCGGGACATATTGGTCGGCAGCACAACCGGCGCCATGCCGAAGGCGAAGCCCCACAGCGTAACAAAGCCGAAGGCAACGCCGGTTTGCGCGCCCCAAAGCACCAAAGCGAGTGCCGCAAACGCCATCAACGCGGCGGTAACTGCGAGGGCCATGTGGATGTTGGTGTCGGCCAGGCGGCCACCGGCAATATTGCCGATCACAGCGGCGATGCCGAACCCGAGCAGCGCCAGGGCAATCGGCCCGGTTGTGAGGAGCGTCACCTGTTCGAGGAACGGGCGCACATAGACCGAGCCGGCAAAATGCCCGGTCATCAGCAGAACAATGGCAAGCATGCCGAGTTGGATGCCACGCCGCCGTGTCAGCCGAAAGACGTCTGCAAGGCTGTTGCTTGCCGCCGCAGGCAAGGTCGGCAGGCTGAGAAGCTGCAGCAGCATGGCAAGCGCGGCCAGCCCCGCCGTCATGGCCATCGCGCTGCGCCATCCCAGCCAGTCGCTGATCAACGCACCCATCGACGGCGCGGCAATGGTGGCGAGCGAGACGCCGAGGGTCACGATCGCCATGCCGCGACCTGTCGCATTGGCGCCGACCAGCCGCGCCACGACGGCAACGGAAAGTGCCCAGAAAGCGCTGAGAGCAATCCCCAGTCCGGCCCGGCCCAGCAACAACAGCCAGAAATTGGGCGCCAGCGCCGCAAGAATATTGGAACCGACCGCCAGGGCCATGAGGCCAACCAGCACCGCCTTGCGGTTCAATCGGCCGATGAGAACATTGCTCAACATGGCCGTCACGGCGCCAACGGAGGCGGTGGCGGTGACGACCTGTCCGGCCGTGCCCTCGCTGATGCCGAGATCGTGCGCCATCGGCGTCAACAGACCTGCCGGCAAGAATTCGGCAGACACCAGGGCAAAGCTGGTGGCCGCCAATGAAAGGACCGCGAACCAGGTGGCCGCGCTCCACGCGGCTGGTGCATCGGCGTCAAGGCCAATGGCGGCGTCTTCAAGCTGTAATGTTGTGTCAGTCACGGAAAGATCTCCACAGTTTGGAGATCTTAGATAGGCGAGTCCGCCCGGATGTTATGTACCTTAAAATCCGAAATTCATATCCATTCGTCCGGGAATTGTGCGGCGCACAACGCCTGGCGAGACATTGGTGATGCGCTTGAACGCGCGGGCGAAGGACGCCTCGGAATCATAGCCCAAACGGGTAGCGACTTCGGCAACAGACAAGCCGTTTTGGCCCAGCAATTCGCGGGCAAGCTGCATGCGCAGGCGGGCGAGATAATGTGCGGCGCCCTCCCCCAATACCGCGCTGAAGCGCTCGGAGAAAATCGAACGCGATTGGCCTGCCACGCCGGCCAGGCTTCCCAGCGTCCAGTTGTGGCCGGGGTCGCGATGCATGGCCGCCAGAGCGCGGCCTATATGGGGGTCGCGGATGGCTGCAAGCCAACCGATGGTCGAGGCGCCGTTGCAATTGACCCAGCAGCGTATGAGCCTGGCTGTCAGCAAATCCGCCATACGCGACAGGATGGTGGCGCTGCCCATCTGCGGTTGCGCGGCCTCCACCGTCATGGCCGCCAGCAAAGGGCCGACCATCGGGTCATTGCCGGCCACGTCGCAACCCTTGATGAGAGGCGGCATCAACGTGATCAACGGATTGAGCGCATAGGAGCCGAGAGACATGGAGCCGCAGAAAAGGGTGCTTGTCGCGCCCGTTCCCTGCCGTATCACTTCGCAAACGTTGCCGCCCAACTTGATCACCTGGCAGCCCTCGAGCGAATCGCCCACCACGTCCGGCGCACTCGCCAGCCGATGGGCGATGCCTTGCGGCAGCAGCACCAGATCGCCATCGCGCAACTCCTGCCAGCCTTGCGCTTCGGTGTGAATCCAGCATGGACCCTGGCCGACAAAGTGAAAACGAAGCAGTTGTTGTTGCGGAAAGTCTATGCTCCATGGGTGCCGGAGTTCGCAGCGGCCATAGTTGACACCACTCAAGCGAAAGTCTTGCAGAACTTCGCTGAGCGCATCCATCGGGATATGTGGCAGCGGCGACGGCCGGGACGAATAATCAGGCATTTGCCAGATATAGATACCGGCCGTCCGACAGGCAAGCGCAGACTGTTGTTCCACCGGGGAATTGCTGCCGCGGCACCCTACCCATTCTGGCAGGCTTCCCGCCCTTGCCTCCCGCTCCCGGTGCATGCAAGGAGTGCTGTCGGACACAGGGACAAGAGGCATGGCAGCGGAAGCATCGGGCAGCGATCTCATTCAGGTGGTGGCGCTGCTTGCCGCAGGCGTCGTCGCCGTTCCGATCTTCAAACGCATGGGGCTGGGCTCGATCCTCGGCTATCTCGCCGCGGGCGTGGTCATCGGCCCGTTCGGTATTGGCATTTTTTCCGAATCGGAAGCCATCCTGCATGTCGCCGAACTCGGCGTGGTCATGTTCCTGTTCATCATCGGGCTGGAGATGCAGCCGTCGCGGCTATGGGGCCTGCGCCGCGAGATTTTCGGCCTCGGCGCGCTGCAGGTCGGCGTCTGCGCATTGCTGCTTACCGGTGTTGGTCTCGCCGGCGGCTTTCCGATCGCGCAATCCTTCGTTGCCGGCGCCGGCTTCGTCCTGACCTCGACGGCGATCGTCATGCAGCTTCTCGAAGAGCGTGGCGAGATGGCCAGCCCCAAGGGCCAGCGCATCGTGTCCATCCTGCTGCTCGAGGATCTGGCAATCGTGCCGCTTCTGGCGCTGGTCGCCTTCCTGGCGCCGGGCGGCAGCGAGATGACCCTGCAGCAGAGGCTGACCGAAATCGGCATCGGTCTTGGCGCCATCGTCGGGCTGGTGGTGGCCGGCCGCTATCTGCTCAATCCGTTCTTCCGCATCCTGGCCGACGCCAAGGCGCGCGAAGTCATGACGGCGGCAGCACTTCTGGTCGTGCTGGGGTCGGCGCTGGTTATGCAGCTTTCCGGTCTCTCGATGGCGATGGGCGCCTTCCTGGCCGGCGTGCTGTTGTCGGAATCGACTTTCCGCCACCAGCTGGAGGCCGACGTCGAGCCATTCCGCGGCATCCTGCTTGGCCTGTTCTTCCTCGCCGTCGGCATGTCGCTCGACCTGCATGTGGTGGCCGACAACTGGCGGCTGATCGCCGTCTATGTCGTCGCCTACATGGCGATGAATGCGCTCGGCATCTACCTCGTCGCCCGCATGCTGAAGAGCGGTCATCGTGAAGCGCTGGAACGCGCCGTGATCATGGCGCAAGGCGGCGAATTCGCCTTCGTCCTCTATTCGGCCGCGGCGGCGGTTGGCATCATCGACAGCCGGGCCAACGCAACGCTGACCGCGATCATCATCATCTCCATGGTGCTGACGCCGCTGGCCATCATTGCGCTCAAATATGTGACGCCGCGCGACGAGCAGTCGCTTGAAGGCGTCGACATCGCCGACGGCCTTACCGGCAGTGTGCTGGTCATCGGCTTCGGCCGTTTCGGCCAGATCGCCAGCCAGCCGCTTTTGTTGCGCGGCATCGACGTGTCGATCATCGACAATGATGTCGAAATGATCCAGGCGGCCGCCGATTTCGGCTTCAAGGTCTATTATGGCGACGGCACGCGGCTCGACATTCTGCGCGCCGCAGGTGCAGGCCGCGCCCGCGCCGTGCTGATCTGCGTCGACAAGCCGGACGCCGCCGTGCGCATGGCGGAACTGATCAAGGCGGAGTTCCCGCTGCTGACTGTCCTGGCGCGTGCCTTCGATCGTGGCACCGCGCTGTCGCTCATCCGCGCCGGGGTCGACTTCCAGCTGCGCGAGACCTTCGAATCGGCCCTGGTCTTCGGCGGTTCCGCGCTCGAGGTTTTGGGCGTCGAGCCGGAAGATGTCGCCGATATCATCGAGGATGTGCGACGGCGCGACAATGCCCGACTGGAGACGCAGCTGGCCGAAGGCGTCCGCGCCGGGCAACGTTTCCTCAGGGGCAATACCGGCACGCCGATCCCGACGCCGCTGACGCAACCGCGCCGGCCCGGCCAGGCTCTGAACGAAGAGACGGCCGGCGTGCTGCACAAGCCGGAGCCCGCCGATCAGGGGGAAAGCTGATGACCGCATTGGATGAGCGCGCGCTCGCCGTCACCAAATTCTGGCGCGAGGCCGGCGAAGACGCGTGGTTCGAGAAGAACGACGTCTTCGACGCGGATTTCCGCAGCAGGTTTCTCGACCTGCACTTTGCCGCCGCGCGGCGCGAGTGCGACGCATGGTCGGAGCATGCCGAGGGTTCGCTGGCGCTGATGATCCTGCTCGACCAGTTTCCGCGCAACTGCTTTCGCGGCTCAGGCCATATGTACGCCACCGATCCGCTGGCAAGGCACTTTGCCGCCAAGGCGATTGCGGCAGGCCATGACCTTTCGCTGGAAGAAAACCTTCGCGTCTTCCTGTACCTGCCCTACGAACATTCGGAACTGCCCGCGGACCAGGACAAATCGGTCGAACTCGCCACCGCCAGGGCGCCGAACTATGTGAAATACGCGGTCGAGCATCGCGACATCATCCAGCGCTTCGGCCGCTTTCCACATAGGAACAAGATGCTTGGCCGCGAGACGACGGCAGACGAACAGGCATTTCTCGATGGCGGCGGCTTCTCCGGTTAACCCAGCCACCAGTCGCGGCCGGAAGCCAGCCGCTCTATGCCTGACGTATCGACGGCGCTGAGCCGCTCGGTCACGCTCCTGCCGCCCACCGCCAGATCCGGCGCGATCTCGGCCAGGGGCGCCAGAACGAAGGCGCGCTCCAGCATTCGGGGATGCGGCACCTCCAGCCCGGTTTCGTGGATTGTGCGGTCGCCGAACACCAATATGTCGATGTCGATCAGGCGCGGCCCCCAGCGCTCCTCGCGCACCCGCTTCAGCTTGCGCTCGGCCTCGAGGCAGAGGTCGAGCAGCGCCCTTGGCGCCAGCGCGGTCGAGATTTCGGCAGCGGCGTTGAGGAAATCCGGCTGGTCGAGCTTGCCCCAGGGCGGCGTGCGATAGAGCGAGGAGACGGCGATGACACGCGTGTTCTCGTCGGCGTCTAGCAGGCGCAGCGCCGTGGCCATCGAGGCCGAGGGATCGCCGAGATTGCCACCAAGGCTGAGATAGACCGTGTTATTGCTACTCTGGCCAGACAACGGTCACCTCGACGTAATCGAGCACGCCGGGCACCGGTGCGTTGGGCTTGCGCACGGTGATCTCGGCCTTCCTGATCTGCGGAAACCGTGAAGTCAGCGCCTTCGCCACTTCGAGCGCCAGCGCCTCGATCAGGAAACGGCGATGTCCAGTGACGATCTTTTCAATCACCGTGAAGGCGATGCCGTAATTGACGGTGTCCTCGATGGAATCATCCTCCAGTGGGCGGCTGGGCTCGACCGTCAACTCGGCATCGACATAAAAACGCTGGCCAAGCGCCTCTTCCTCGTCCAGCACGCCGTGCCGGGCAAAGAAGGCGCAGTTCTTCATGCGGATGACGTACATTTCTTAGTGTCCTGGGCTCAGCGTCCTGGCTTTTCGCGCGCCAGCATAGCATCGGCGACGGCCAGTGCGTCCACGTTGATTGCGACATCGTGGACGCGAAACAGATCGGCGCCCTTCAGCCTCAGAATGACACTGGTGGCTGCCGTCCCGGCGGCGCGCGTGCCGGCTTCGCGGCCGGTGACGGTGCCGATGAAGCGTTTTCTGGAGGTGCCGGCCATCAAGGGAAAACCGAGCTCCTTAAGCTCGGAAAACCGCGCCATCAGGTCGAGGTTTTCCTCAGCCGTCTCCTTGGCGAAGCCGAAGCCGGCATCGAGTACGATATGATCGTCCGCAACGCCGCTGCGCCTGGCGATTTCCAGCGAAGCCTTGAGGAACAAAAACTGGTCGGCGATGACGTCGGGCAGTTTTTGCCGCCCGCGCCCGGTATGCATGATGACCAGTCCGGCGCCGGTCTCGGCGGCGACGCGGGCGATGCCGGGTTCACGCTGCAAGCCCCAGACATCGTTGACGATATGCGCGCCGGCGGCGACGGCGAGGCGCGCGGTTTCCTCGCGATAGGTGTCGACCGAAATCAGGGCTTCGCCTGAACTGGCGAGCGCGGCGATGACCGGCAGGATGCGGGCCTGCTCTTCTTCAGGCGTCACGGGCGAGGCGCCGGGGCGCGTCAATTCCCCGCCGATATCGACGACGGCGGCGCCTTCTTCCACCATGCGGTGCGCCTGCGCCACCGCCTGGTCAGGCGTGATGAACAGTCCGCCATCCGAAAAACTGTCCGGCGTGACGTTGAGAATGCCGACCACAATGGCTTTCTCGCCAAGGTCGAGATGGCACTTATGCGCCAGTTGCCATCGCCTTGTCGTCATTGTCCTTCAACCATGTGTCTCATTGGCATGTGGCTCATTGGCATGTGGCTCATCGAGCGCTTGCAATCCATCAACGATGCGTGATCGGTGGAAGATCAATTCCGTTGCGCCGGCAACGGCCGTAAAGCAAGGTGAGTGAAGAGGCAACATGATGAAACGACCCCTGCTCTGCGCCCTGATGCTGGCTTTGACCGTCCTGCCGGCGAATGCTGCCAATCTGGTGAAGACTTACAGCTATTTTGCCATCGGCGGCAGCACGCTCGATGACATCGAGACGCAATTGTCGAAGCATGGACCCGAGGTGAAAAGCACCGGGATGCGGCATCCGGGCGCCACCCAGATGGCGTTCACCACCCGCATCAGCTACGCGCAAACCGCAGACACCTGCCGCATCGCCAAGGCCGCCGTTACCGTCAAGGTCAAGGTCATCCTTCCGGAGTGGCGCAGGCCGCGCAAGGCCGATCCCGATGTCAGGCTGTTCTGGGACACGCTGTCGGCCGACATCAAGCGCCATGAGGAGCGTCATGTCGAGATCGCCAAGAACCACGGCCGTCTGCTCGAAGACGCGCTGAACGCGAGCTTTGCGCAAAAGACCTGCGCCGGGGCCAAGGCGAAGGCGGCGCAGATCACCGCGGCCGAACTCGCCAGGCATGACCAGGACCAATTGCGCTTCGACCGCGTGGAAGGCGTGAATTTCGAAAGCCGCATCCTGCGGCTGCTGCGCTACCGCATGCAGCGCGTCGAGAACGGCCAGCTTCCGCCCGGCTGAAACACGGACTGATACCAAGCCAATTCTGCCGAAACATGAGGCCAGCGCCAGAAAATTTTCGGGCATAGGTCGAAATCGGCCTATACGGGACGACATATGTCAGGCTCGCAAGATATGTCAGGCTGGCAAGGCGCGAGCTTCGAAACGCCAGATCAAGACCAATTGAGGCGGCGTGTAGCGGAGCGGCCATTTGGCGCCGCGCAATCGCTCTCGAACGTTATGGATGAACTGATATGGACCAGGCTGTCGACAAGCCGGATAGGGTGGCGCCCGCCGCGCCGCTGACGGAAAGCGAGAAGAACGTCATCATCGCCGGCATCCTTTTGTCGATGCTGCTGGCGGCGCTCGACCAGACAATCGTCGCGCCGGCCATGCCGACCATCGGGCGTTCGCTCGGCCATGCCGACTACCTGCCGTGGATCGTGACCGGCTATCTCCTGACGGCGACGGCCATGGCGCCGCTCTACGGCAAGATTTCCGACGTCTATGGCCGCCGGCCGACCGTCTATGCGGCGATCCTGATCTTCCTTCTGGGATCGCTGGTCAGCGCCATGGCCCCCAACATGTTCGTGTTGGTTGTCGGCCGGGCGATCCAGGGTGCGGGCGGCGGCGGCCTGTTCGCCCTGGCGCAGATCGTCATCGGCGACCTCGTGCCGCCGCGTGAACGCGCGCGTTATGCCGCCTGGATTTCGGGCACCTGGGCTGTCGCCAGCATCGCCGGGCCTTTGCTTGGCGGCGGATTTGCCGAACATCTGCATTGGTCGCTGATCTTCTGGATCAATATCCCGCTCGGCATCTTGGCCATGGCCATCATCAACAAGCCGCTGCGCAAACTGCCGGTCGCCGCAAAGCGGCATCGCATCGACGCGCCGGGCGCGCTGCTTCTGGTGGTGGCGACGGCATTGCTGCTTTTGGCCCTCAACTGGGGCGGCAGCGCCTATCCATGGGTCTCCCGCGAGATCGTCGGCCTGCTCGCCTGTTCGGCGGTCTTCTGGGGTGCGTTCGCGCTCAGGCTGATGCGTGCGGCCGAGCCGCTGATTTCGCTTGAAGTGCTGAGCAATCCGATCGTGCTTGCCGGCACGGCGTCGATGTTCCTGCTGCAGGCCGCCAATATCGGCCTGTCGGTGTACCTGCCGGTCTATCTGCAGTCGATCATCGGCCTGTCGGTCAGCCAGTCGGGCCTTGCCATGCTCGGCCTGCTGCTCGGAACGGTCGCCGGCGCGACCTTCAGCGGCCGCACGATACCGCGCTTCTTCCACTACAAGCGTATCGCCATGGTCGGCGTTCTCTTCGCCATTATCTGTCTTGGCGTGCTCAGCCTGGTCGCCGGCCGCGCCTCGCTGCTGGTGGTCGAGCTCTTGACCATCTGCATCGGCCTTGGAAGCGGCACCACCTTCCCGGTCGCCACCGTATCGGTGCAGAACGCCGTCGACCGCGCGCATCTCGGCGTTGCCACCGGCGTGCTGACCTTCCTGCGTTCGCTGGGCAGCGCGCTCGGCGTCGCCATGCTCGGCGCGGTCGCGCTCGGCTATGGCCTGCCGCTTGCCGGCGAAGGCGCGCCGGCTGCCGGACAGATCGTCTCGGCGACGCCCTTCATGATGATCTTCCTTGCCGCGGCCGTCACGCTCGTGCTGGCGCTGATGACGCTGGCGCTGATGCCGGAGAAGTCACTGCGCGGCCGCGACGACGCCGAGGCGCCAGTCGTTCTGGTGGAGTGATTCGGAAAGCCCTGTAGGACCTACTCCACGACGCCGAGCTTCTTCTGCAGGCTGGTCGACGACGTCGTGTACTGGAAGACGATGCGCTCACCGGGGCTGATGATGCGCTTGGCGGCCTGCGCCATCAGCGCCACCTCGTGAAAACCCGACAGGATCAGCTTCAGCTTGCCTGGGTACCAGTTGATGTCGCCGACGGCAAAGATGCCTGGCACCGAAGTCTGGAATTTCTCGGTATCGACCGGGATGAGGTTCTCATGAAGGTTGAGCCCCCATTCGGCGATCGGGCCGAGCTTCATGGTCAGGCCGAAGAACGGCAGCATGCGCGTGCACGGCACCTCGATGTCGCCGTCAGGCCCGCCCTTGATGGTAGCAGAGGCCAGCTCGCCGTCGGCGCCGGTCAGGCCGCTCACCTGGCCGACCCGGAACTCCAGCTGCTTCATCTCCTGCATGGCATACATCTTGTTGACGCTGTCGGGCGCCGCCCTGAATTCCGCGCGCCGGTGGACCAGTGTCACGCTTTTTGCCACCGGCTGCAGGTTCAGCGTCCAGTCGAGTGCGGAATCGCCGCCGCCGACGATGACGAGGTCGTGGCCGCGGAATTCCTCCATACGGCGCACCGAATAGAAGACGCTCCTGCCCTCATAGGCCTCGATGCCGGGAATGGGCGGCCGTTTGGGCTGGAACGAGCCGCCACCGGCGGCGATCACCACCACCTTGGCTTCGAACACCTCGTTCTCGTCGGTGGTGACCCGAAATGAGCCGTCGTCCAGCTTTTCCAGGCTGGAGACCATGCGGTTGAAGGTAAAATCCGGCTTGAACGGGTGAATCTGCTCCAGCAGTCTGTCGACCAGCCCTTGCGCCGAGATCGAGGGCCAGCCTGGAATGTCGTAGATCGGCTTTTCCGGATAGAGTTCGGCGCATTGGCCGCCGGGCCGGTCGAGGATATCGATCAGATGGCACTTCATGTCGAAGAGGCCGAGTTCGAACACGGCGAACAGGCCGACCGGCCCCGCCCCGACAATGAGTGCGTCCGTCTTGATTACATCGGTCATGCCAGGCGAGCCTCATTGTCAAACTGGGGCGAAACTGGCGCGAGACTGCATGAGCATTGGCCCGCTGCCAAGCGGCGGCGGGAAAAATCAGATGGTACGGGAGATCAACCCTGGCGAGCCGGCACGCGCACGACGAGGCCGTCAAGCGCGTCGCGCACCTTGATCTGGCAGGACAGGCGCGAGTTCGGCTGGACGTCATAGGCAAAGTCCAGCATGTCCTCTTCCATCGCCTCCGGCTCGCCGACCTCGGCCGTCCAGGCTTCGTCGACATAGACATGGCAGGTCGCGCAGGCGCAGGCGCCGCCGCATTCTGCCTCGATGCCCGGCACCGCGCTACGGATCGCATTCTCCATGACGGTCGAGCCGTTTTCGGCCTCGACATCGAAAGGAGTGCCGTCATGGGCAATGAAGGTCAGCTTGGTCATTTGTCACCTGAAGGGAGTCCCAGCCGAGATAATCACTCCACCGGACAAGTCAACTGCGGCGCGAAAGCGCCGCTTTGTGACGTTTTTTCGGAAAGCTGGCCAAAGCACGCCCTGGCCCCGTCGATTCATCCCGGTGGCCGCTGCCGAGCGGCAGCCATTACCGGCTGATGGCGGCGATGAAATCGCGCACTTCCTCGATCAGGGTGCCGAGGCGCTTGAGGATGCGCGCATCTTCCGGCTGCTGTTCGATCGAGGTGGCGCAGTCGGCGATGGCAAAGGCGCCGACCCCGCGCGCCGAACCTTTCAGCCCATGCGCCAGAAGCAGTCGCTCCCTGACATCGGCATCGACTATTCTGTCGCGGACGGAAAGCGCCTGCTGTACGAACAGCGCCAATACCTCCTGTTCGAGGGCGCGATCCCCCATAGTCTGACGGGCCAGGTGGGCCAGATCCACTGGGCGCGAACGGGCCGGTCCCGACGCATCGCCGCCCGGCATTGAGAAGGCAATGCCGCTTTCACCGCGTACCAATTTGAAACTCCTTGTGCCGATCGCCGAAAAAACTAGGCGATTTCCGTCGCCAACGCGTTAATGAATGGGCTGGAAAATTGTTGCCGTTGAGGCGGCTAGATCACGTTGTCGTTAACCTTATATTTAAAGTTTTACGTATCTCGCGGAATGCATGTTTTCTTTACCCCTGTGTGTCATTACGATACGAAGGTCCATTTTCAGCCTCCTGCGTGGGATAAGACGAGCCAGAATCAGGCAAAAATAAGAAGTCCCTCGGCAGCTAGTACAGGGTAGCGAAGGCATGGCGAAGAAACCAACGACGACCAGAACTCTCGACAGCGACGTAGCCAGGGAACTCGAAAAGGCACTAGACCTCGATCTCAGCGGAGACGGCAGCGGCGATCTCGATATCGCGGCGTCGATGGAAGATCTGGAAGCGCAGATATCGCAGGCCGCGGACGAACTGGCGCGCGAAGGCCGCCCCCAGAAGCCCGCCCCCGCTCAAAACGCGCCCGTCCAACAAAACCAGAGTGCGAAGCCGGCAGCCAAGCCCGCCGAGTTGCGCCCGGTCGAATCGCGCAACAGCGCGCAGCCAGCCGGCTTCAAGCCGGCAAACGATGACCGCCAGAAAGATTACAAGACGCTGCTACACAGCCTCAACCGGCGCGCGTCTAGCACGATCTATTGGGTCGTGGCGTTCGTGTCGCTGGCCTGGATCGCCGGCGCCGGCGGCCTCGCCAATCTGCTGTTTGGCCCCAGCATCTGGAAAATTCGTACGTTCGATCAAATCCTGGCCCGCCCTGAACTGATCGGCCTAGCGATCGCGGCAATCATACCGGTCGTCCTGTTTTGGGCCTTCGCGGCGATGATCCGCCGCGCGCAGGAAATGCGCATTGCCGCGCAATCGATGACGGAGGTGGCTTTCCGCTTGGCGGAGCCGGAAAACCTCGCCCAAGACCGCGTGATGATGATCGGCCAGGCCGTTCGCCGTGAAGTGGCGGCGATGGGCGAAGGCATTGAGCGCACGCTGGCGCGCGCCGTCGAGCTCGAAACTCTGGTCCACAGCGAGGTCAACCAGATCGAACGCTCCTATTCGGAGAATGAATCGCGCATCCGGTCGCTGGTCGACGGGCTGGGCAGCGAGCGCGAAGCCGTCGTCACTCATGCCGAGCGTGTGCGCGCCTCGATCACCGGCGCGCATGAAACGCTGAAGGACGAGATCGGCGCCGCCTCCGACATTATTCGCGACTCTATCCTCAACGCGTCGACCAAGCTGTCGATGACGATCACGAATTCCGGCGACACACTGATCGACCGCATCAATGAAAGCTCGATGTCGATCTTCGATTCCGTCGAAACCCGGCTGGATTCAATCACCGACAGGCTGTCGACGTCGGGCGAAGCCTTTGCTTCGCTGCTCGACACCCGCATCGCCAAGCTGACGGACACCACAGACGGCCTGACCCGGTCGCTGACCGACCTGCTCGACGACCGCACCACCGGTATGGTGTCGCTGCTCGGCGGCGCCGCCCGCACCCTGAGCTCGGAATTCGAGTCCAGCCTGAACGGCATCGAGCGGACGCTGGCCGAGCGCGGCCAGGCGCTGATCAGCGAATTTCAGACCCGCGCCGAAGCACTCGATACCGGCACGCAGAAGCTCAACGCCGCGCTCGAGGCGCGCGCCCGCCAGATCAACGAAACGCTGGTCGAGCGCGCCCGCGAGATCGCCCACACCTTTGCCGAGAGCAAGGATCATTTGTCGGCCATGATCGATCAGGGCAAGACCCAGATCGGCGCCGACATGGCCGACATCGTCTCGTCGACCTCGTCGATGCTCGAAGCCCGCGCCAGCGATTTCGCCGGCCGGATGGAAGCCGCCCGCCATGTCGTGTCGCGCTCATTCGACACCGACATCCAGCGTCTTGCCGATGCCCGTGTCGGCATCGAGGACGCCGTCGAAAACCACAGCCGCAAGCTGTCCGAAAGCCGCGAACGCATGGCGGCTGCCATGCAGGCGGACCTGGCGAAGTTCGCCGAGGGCCGCGCCGGCATCGATGCGGCCGTAACGAACCAGGTGCAGAAGCTGGCCGAAGGCCGCAACCTGATCTCGCGCGCCCTGGAAGAGGATCTGCGCAAGGTCAACGAGTCGCGCGCCGCCATCGACGCGTCGCTGGGCAGCCATCTCGAGCGGCTTGAAGAAGGCCGCAACCGGCTCAACCAGGCTTTGCATGAAGACTCCGGAAAACTTGTGCAAGCCCGTACGATCATTGACGAAATGGTCGCCGGGCATGTCGGTAAGCTGGCCGAAGGCCGCAACATTCTGTCGCGCGCCCTGGAAGCCGATCTCGGCAAGCTCGCCGACAGCCGCGCCTCGATTGACGGGCTGGTCGCCGGCCAGGTTGAAAAGATCGCCGAAGGCCGCGCCATCCTGACCAAGGCGCTCGAAAACGACATTATCGGCATCAAGGGCGTGATCGAGAACCACTCGGCGAAACTGGCCGAGGACCGAACCGAACTCAGCAAGGCGCTGGAGAACGACCTATCCGGCATCAGAGGCCTGCTCTCCGACCATTCGAGCCGGCTTGCCGACGATCGTGGCCTGTTGTCACAGACGCTCGAGGCCGACCTCGCCAAGCTCGCCGAGAGCCGGTCGAGCATCGACGGGCTGGTCGCCGGCCAGGTCGAGAAGCTGGCCGAGGGGCGCGATATCCTCAAGCGCGCGCTCGAAGCCGACCTCAACACCATCAAGGGTGCCATCGCGGGTCATTCCGACAAGGTGGCGGAAGAGCGCGGTCAGCTTTCCAAGGCATTGGAGGCCGACCTGCAAAATGTGAACAGCCTGATCGCCGACCACTCGAACCGGCTTGTCCAGGATCGTTCGACGCTATCCCGGGCGCTTAAGGATGACCTTCAGAATGTTAACAGCCTGATCACCGACCACTCGAGCCGGCTTGTCCAGGATCGTTCGACGCTATCCCAGGCGCTTCAGGACGATTTGCACAATGTCAGCGGCATCATGGCCGATCATCAAAACAGGCTCGTCCAGGACCGTTCGGCGCTCTCAAAGGCACTGGAAGACGACATCGCCAAGCTGGCGGAGAGCCGCTCCAACATCGATGGGCTGGTCGCCGGGCAGGTCGAGAAGCTCGCCGAGGGCCGCGACATCCTCACACGGGCGCTCGAAGCCGATCTCAATGCGATCAGGAGCGCCATTGCCGACCAGTCGCAGAAGCTGAGCGAAAACCGTGGCGAGTTCGCACGGGTGCTGGAAGCGGATTTGGAAAATGTCAACAGCCTGATCGAGGGTCACAGCGACAAGCTCGTCCGGGATCGCGCGACGCTGTCGAAGGCTCTCGAGGACGACCTCGCCAAGCTGGCCGAGAGCCGGTCGAGCATCGACGGACTGGTCGCAGGCCAGGTCGAGAAGCTGGCCGAGGGCCGAGACATCTTGAAGCGTGCGCTGGAAGCCGACCTGCAGAAGCTGTCGGCAAGCCGCGGTGAGGTTGACGACATCATCGCCGGCCATGTCGGCAAGCTGGCCGAAGGCCGCAACATGTTGACCCAGGCGCTGGAAGACGATCTGGCAAAGCTCGCCGACATACGTAAGGATGTCGACCGCTCGCTGTCGGGCCATATCGACCAGATTGCCGGCAGAAGCACCGATATCTCGGCGGCAATCGCTGCCGATGTCGAGAAGATCGAGCAGGCCTTCAGCAAGCAGACCGGCATCATCGAAGAGCGCGCCGGAACCATGGAGCGCGCGTTGTCGGTGGGTGTCGACAATGTCCGCAGCGTGCTCGAAAAGAGCGCCGTCTTCGTTGCCGGCGCGCTGCGCGAGAAGGTGATGGAAGTCACCAGCGCGCTGCACGAACAGGCCGGTGCTGCCTTCAGTGACGCCGACCGCAAGATCGCCGAGCGTGCCGAGCAGACTTCGGCCGCCCTTTTGGCCCGGGCCGAGGACATCGCCCGCACCTTCGAGGACGCGGATCGCCGTCTGCACGCACGTGCCGAGGACACATCGAGCGCCCTGCTTGCTCGCGCCGAGGATACGACGAATGCCTTGCTTGCTCGCGCCGAAGACACAACGAGCGTGCTGCTTGCCCGGCATGACGAGACGTCGAACTCGCTGCTCGCCCGCGCCGAAGAAACGGCCGGACGGCTGGCTGCCCGCGCCGGCGAGATCGCCGGCACGTTCGACGCCGCCGACCAGAAGCTGGTCGCCCGCGCGGTCGAGACGGCGCAGTCGCTGGCCGACCGCGCCGGCGACATCCTGCGTAACTTCGAGGGCGCCGACCAGCGGCTGAGCATGCGCATCGGCGAATCCGCCGAAGCGCTGGCCGCCCGCGCCTCGGACCTTGGCCGCATCTTCGACGCCGCCGACCAGCAACTGATCTCGCGCATTGCCGAGGGTTCGGACGCGCTGTCGGCACGCGCCACCGAGATCAGCCGCATCTTCGACGAGGCCGATCACCGCCTGGTGTCGCGCATCGCCGACTCCACGTCGACAATCGGCGAGCATGCCGACAACATCGTCGGTGCCTTCGCCAGCACCGAGCAGCGTGTTGCCGAACGCGCACGCCAGACCGGCCAGGAACTTGCCGTCCACGCCCGCGAGATGGAGCAGGCTCTTGCCGGCGCCGACGAGCGGCTGGCCGCGAGCGTTGCGTCCGCAGCTTCGCGCGTCGAGGAACAGGTCGCCAGCGTCGAGAACCGCCTTCTTTATACGACGGAGACGATGGGCCAGAAGCTCAACGAGCAGGTTTCCAGCGCAGAAGCTCAGCTGATCTCGCGCGCCAACACGATTGCGGAGACTTTTACCGCGGTCGGCCAGCACATCGGCCAAAGCACCAACGACGCTGCCAAGACAATCGGCACCAATACCCGCGAGCTCAACACGATGCTGGCGGCGCGTTCGGCCGAGATGGCGAAGATCCTGGACGAAACCGCGCGGCCGCTGGTCGAGCGCTTCGCCCAGGGCGGCTCGGAACTGCAAAAGAGCATGGAAGAGGTCACCGAACGCGCGACCGAGAAGCTGCGCAGCGAAAATGCCGCCCTCGTCAACGCGCTCGCCAGCCGCACCGCCGAAACGCTGTCGGCCGTCGAAGGCGCACGCTCGTCGCTCGCCGATAGCGTCGCCGACCTCATCGGCCGCATGAGCGTCTCCAGCTCGCAGCTTGGTGAGCTGATCGAACAGGCGGCGATCAACCTCGGCCAGGTTGACGAACGTCTGAGCGGCAGCACGCAAAGCTTCGCGGCAACCACCGAAAAGGCCGCGCAGACCTTCGCCAGCTCGGCACGCCTGGTCGATTCGAACACGACGCGGCTTACCGAACTGTCGTCGTCGACCCTGCGCGAAGTGGCCTCGATCGCCACCAAGTTCGACGAGCACAGCCGCTTGCTGTCCTCGGCTTCGGATCTGTTGAGCTCGGCGCAGAGCAATCTGGAGCACACGCTTGAGCGGCAATCGTCGCTCGAAGATCTCGCCGTCGGCCTGGTCAAGAAGTCGGAAGACCTCGAGAAGGTGATGCGTTCGTTCGAAAACCTTGTCGGCCAGACGATGCAGAATGCCGAAGGCAAGACGCTGGCATCAGCCGACAAGATCCGCATCGCCATAACGGAAGTGGTCGATTCGGCAACCAGCCGGTTCGCCGATGCGACCGAGGAGATGCGGCGCACCGCAAGCTCGATCAAGACCGAGCTCGACCTCACCCGCGCCGAGCTCAAGAAGGGCGTCATCGAGATGCCGGAAGAGGCCAAGGAATTGACCTCGGCGATCCGCCGTGCCGTTGCCGAGCAGATCAACGCGCTCAAGGAACTTTCGGATATCGTTGCGAAATCGGGACGCGGCGGCGACAATGCCGAACCGCGCGCCCTGCGCCCGGCGCCGCAGGCGCCAGTGCAGCGCCCGGCCGAGCCGGTACGCCGCCCGCCGCCGGCGCCACAGCCGGAGCGCCCTGCTCCGCAGGCGCCGCTCGGCGGCCTGCGTGGCACGCTCGATATCGAACGCCCTGCCGAAGCACCGCGCCAGCGCGACGCCAACGCCCGCACGCCGCAAGGCGGCTGGGTGCGCGATCTCCTGACCGGGGCATCGCGCGAGGAGGAAGTCGCCAGGCCGGCAGCGCCCGCGGAAGCACCGCGTGCAACTCCCGCCCAGCGCTCGCCGCTGCATGTCATGGAGTCGCTCAACTCGCTCTCGGTCGATATTGCCCGGGCGATCGACCACGACGCCTCGATCGAGCTGTGGAACCGCTACCGGCGCGGCGAGCGTGACGTGTTCACGCGCCGCCTCTACACGCTCAAGGGCCAGCAGACCTTTGACGAAATCCGCCGCAAATATCAGGCTGAGGCGGAGTTCCGCGCCGCCGTCGACCGCTACTGCGACGATTTCGAGAAGCTGCTCAAGGACGTCTCGCGCAACGACCGCGACAACATCATGGCGCAGACCTACCTGACGTCGGACACCGGCAAGGTCTACACCATGCTGGCCCATGCGAGCGGCCGTTTGCACTAGCTACGATTGCTGCATCAAAATGAAAAAGGCGGGAAATTTCCCGCCTTTTTCGTTTGTCATGGATCGAACAATGACGAGCGCAAAGAACTCAGGCTGCCCTTGCTGGCGCGATGGACTGCAAGCTATGCCTCCAGCATGAGGAAATACGGTCGCACCTTTCATCTGCCGATATCGGTCGGAGCCACCAGCGACGACAAGGTCATGGCGTCGCTTGAAGGACTAAGGGTGGCTGATCTTGTGGTCACCGAGAAGATGGATGGAGAGAACACAACCCTTCATCGCGATGGCTCTCACGCGCGCAGTCCCGATAGCCGTTATCATCCATCCCGAGACTGGCTGAAGGCATTTGCAGCAAATGTTTCACCGCAACTTGCTGACGATGAACGGATTGTCGGCGAGAACCTCTATGCCCGACATTCGGTTGCGTATGATGCGCTGCCGTCATTTTTTCTTGGCTTTGCATGGATCATCGGGACCGAGATTCAACCGTGGGATTTGACCCTGGCCCGGTTTGAGGAACTGGGCATCACTCCTGTTCCCACGCTCTATCGTGGGCCTTTCAGCCCCAACCTCTTCGATGATCTGGCTGCGTCCCTGGATAAGGCCAAGCAAGAAGGCTTTGTGGCTAGGGTTGCCAAAGCATTTGCTGAGGCAGACATGCCCATTCGCATGGGCAAATATGTACGGGCAGGACATGTCCAGAGTGAAACCCACTGGATGAAGGCAGAACTGGTCACCAACCGTCTGGCAGGCGGCTAAGATTCCTGGGTCTCAAGCGCCTCGCCGGGTTCGGTCAGATCACCGAATCCGTCCAGCCCACAACATCCTTCGCCGCCTCGCCGAAGGCGCTGTCGAGCGCGTTGACATAGGCCGGATTGCCGCTGCCCGAGACGGGAGCGGATGCGGTGAAGCTCTTCGAGGCGCGCACCTCGCCGTTGCGGTCGTTCAGGATGCGCACGAAGAGATTGACCTCGGCATGCTCGCCACCATTGACGCGGACTTCGAAGGAGCGGATCTCGACGATCACCTGGTAGTCGATCGCCAGCCCCTCGCCCGGCTTGCCGACGCCGGCAAAGCTTCCGGAGCGCTGGAAGGTTTCGGCGAGCCTCGCCTGCACGATCAGCGGCAGCCGGTCGGCCCATTGCGCGCCCTTAAGATACTGGATCGAGCGATCTGACGGCTTGATGACGATGTTCTGGCTGTCCAGCGCCTTGAGCGCGGATGGCTGGGCGATCAGGATCTGGCGGCGGCTGTGGCCATGCGCGTCGATCGACGGGGCGGACAGCTCGAACGTATCGAGTGGCGCCGGCTTGCCTCCCAATGCCGCGCAACCAGCCAGCGTCAGGCCAAGCAAAACGACTGCCGATCTATACCCACCCAACCCGAACGTCACGCGTGATCCCCACTGTCCCCGGATCGTATGATGAATCCGCATCCGCGGTCCATGTAATTGCTGCGGGCGGGCACGGAAGTCAACGCCGTGCCCTGCCATCGAACTGCCGGACCTCGCCGTCGCCGCCCGACAGGATGCGCTGCGGGTTGCGGCTGAGATCGGTCACCGCCTCTTCGATGCGACTGATCGAACGCCGGCTGTCCTGGACCAGCGCCTCGACATTCGACAGGCCCTGGCCCGAGAAGCGCGCGATGTTGTCGGTGATCGTGCCAAGCCGGGCGTTCAGCGTGTCGGCGACCTGCTTGAACGACTTCAGCGTGTCCCTGGCATCGGCCATGACGCCGTCGGCCTGGCCCGAACCGAGCAGCGTATCGACCCTTTTCAGGATGCCGTCGACGCGCACCGAGGCATCGTTGAGGCGCGACGCAAGCTGTTTGGCGTCCTTGATCGTCTCGTCGATGTCGTCGGCCCGGTCGGCGAACTTGTCGGTCACCTTGGCGATGTCGGCGGCGGCCTTGTTGGCATTTTCGCTGGCCTTCTGAATGTTGGCGAGCGCCACGCGCACCTGCGCCGGATCGATGCCGTCGAGCACATTGTCGACCTTTGCCAGCGTGCCTTGCGTGCGCGTGGCGAAATCGTTGACCGAGCCGACCGCGGTATCGACGTTCTTGATCACTCCGTCGAGCTGTCCGCTGGTCTCCTTCAGATTGGCGGTGACGGCGTCCACATTGGCGACGATGCTCTTGATCTTGTCCTTGTCGACGGCATTGAGCAGGCCTTCGGCAGCCTTCAGCGTGCCGTCGAGCTTGCCGGAAACACCCTTCAGCTCATCCGACAGCGCGCTGACGGCGGTCAGGAACTTGTCGATGCCGTCGGCATTCCTGGCCAGCGCATCGGAAAATGTCTGGGCGTTCTTGACGGTCTGGGTCAGCGGCCCGCGCACATCCCTGGTGAAACCTTCTAGGTCGGAAAGCACCTTGTCGGCGCGGGTGAAGATGTTCTGCGCCGTCTGCAGCAGGTTGGTGACCGCTGACGGATTGGCGATGATCTCGGCCGTCCTGCCTTCCTTTGCCGCCTCTTCCAGCAGGTTCGGTTCCTTGGGATCGGCGCCCTTCAATTCGATGTTGACCTGGCCGGCAAGGCTGGCGATGCCGATATCGGCCTGCGTCGATTTGGTGAGCGGCGTTGTCTGGTCGATCTCGGTCGTAGCAATGGCGGCATTGGGGTCATTGCGGTCGAAATAGACGCGCTTGACCACCCCGACCTTGACGCCGTTGAACAGCACCAGACTGCCGGGGCCGAGGCCGGAGGCCGAACCCTGAATGCGCACGCGCAGCTCCGCCGTCTCGCCGCGATCACCGATCTGGGCGGTCCAATAGACGAACCCGAACGCCGCCAGGATCGCAGCCAGGGTGAAAATGCCGACAATTACGTAGTTGGCTCTGGTTTCCATTGCCCCACTTATGTCTATGCGCGCGCGGCAAGATCAAGTTGCCGAGCGCGTTTTCCGCGGAAATAGGATTTGACCCACGGTTCTTCGCTTTTCAGCATGTCGTCGATCGTGCCTTCGACCAGGATTTTCTTGTTGCCGAGCACCGCCACGCGGTCGCAAGCGGTAAACAGCGTGTCGAGATCGTGCGTCACCATATAGACCGTCAGATCCATCGTATCGCGCAACTTCACCACCAATTCGTCGAATTCGGACGCGCTGATCGGGTCGAGGCCGGACGTCGGCTCGTCGAGGAAGACGATGTCGGGGTCGAGCGCCAGCGCCCGCGCCAGGGCGGCGCGCTTGATCATGCCGCCCGAAAGCTCCGAGGGAAATTTTTGCGCGGCGTCCGGCGGCAGGCCGACCAGTTCGATCTTGAGCAAGGCCAGCTCGTCCATCAGTTTCTTCGGCAGATCGAGATATTCGCGCATCGGCACCTGCACGTTTTCCTGCACGGTCAACGCCGAAAACAGGGCGCCGTGCTGGAAAAGCACGCCAAGGCGCATGTCGATGCGCAACCGCTCGATGTCGCTGGCCTTTTCGAGGTCGAGACCAAACAGCTTGATCGTGCCGGACTGCTTGTGCAGCAGGCCGAGAATCGTGCGCAGCAGCACCGATTTGCCGGCGCCCGAGGCGCCGACGAAACCGAGGATTTCGCCGCGCTTGATGTCGAGCGCCAGTTTGTCGAGGATCAGCTTGTCGTCCAGGGCAACGGTGATATCGCGCACCGACAGCACGATATCGTCTTCTTCCATTCCCTGCACAGCCTTGGTCGCCTTTGAGTTTCTGCGCATCATGTCAGAACTCGATCGATGCGTAGAAGATGGCAAAAAGGCCATCGAGGATGATGACGACGAAGATCGATTTCACAACCGAGGCGGTGACGTGCAGACCCAGCGATTCGGCGCTGCCGCCGACCTTCATGCCTTCTACGGAAGCAATGGTGCCGATGATCATGGCCATGAACGGCGCCTTGATCAGCCCGGCGAAGATGGTGCTGATATCGATTGCCCCGCGCAGCCGGTCGATGAAGGCCGTCGGCGCAATACCGGAATAAAGCCAGGCGGCTAGGATGCCGCCGCCAAGAGCGGCAAAATTGGCGACGATGGTGAGACAGGGCAGCGCGATCACCAGCGCCACCAGGCGCGGAAACACCAGCACGCCGATCGGGTTGAGGCCGATGACCTTCAGCGCGTCGACCTCCTCGCGCATCTTCATCGAGCCGATCTCGGCGGTGATGGCGCTGCCGGAGCGGCCGGCGATCATGATGGCGGTCATCAGCACGCCGAGTTCGCGCAGGATCAGCACGCCGACCAGATCGACAACGAAAATGTTGGCGCCGAAATAATTGAGCTGGTAGGCGCCCTGCTGGGCGACGATGGCGCCGACGATCGCCGACATCAGCACCACCACGGGGATGGCGCCGACCCCCATGCGATCGATCTGGTTGAAGATCGCCGCCGGATTGATGGCATGGCCGCGCCCGAGCTTCATCTGGGCGCCGCCGATGGTGGCGCCGAGGATGTTCATCGAGGCGAGGAAGTCGTCGCGCATCTCATAGATGCGGCGGCCGACCGCCTCCAGCCCGCGGAGGATGATGTTGGGGCGCCGGACGCCGCGCGATTCGGGCTCGCGCCGGACAGCTTCGCCAACGGCGCCGAGCAGGATCGAGGCGACATCGCTTTGCCCCTGCATCTTGATCTCGACACCCTTCTTTTCGAAGACACTGACCAGGCGATCGATCAGCCAGGCGCCGGCGGTGTCCATCTTCTCGATGTGGGAAAGATCCAAAGCGAGCGTCTGGAAGCCTTTGCGCTGCTCGATCTTGCGCATCTCGGCGTCGATCAGCGCCACTGTCGTCGTCGTCCAGATGCCGGAGAAAGCGCAGCGGAGGACGCCGCCCTCCTCGCCGACCGCAACGCGGGGCTGGTGGTCGGCCTCCTTGGCGGCGTTGCCGCTTGCGTCGCGTTTGCCGATGGTCAACATGGCGTCCTGTTTAGCCTGACGGGTCGTACCTGTCGATTTGCCGACGACGCGTTGTCGCATAGCCGGAGCAGAAAATTATGGCGCGTGTCATTTCGGTTGAGGCCGAGCGTTTTCCCATTGCCGGCACCTTCACCATCTCGCGCGGGTCGAAGACCGAAGCCGAAGTCATTACCTGCACGATCAGTGATGGGGACAATCGCGGATGGGGCGAATGCGTCCCCTACAAGCGCTATGGCGAGACCATGGAGGGGGTGCGCGACGCCATCGAGGCCATGCGCCGGCAGATAGAAGGCGGCATCAGCCGCAAGGAACTGCTCGATGCGATGCCGGCGGGTGCTGCCCGCAACGCCATCGATTGCGCCTTGTGGGACCTGGAGGCCAAGATCAGCGGCGTTGCGGTCGCGGACGCCATCCACGTTGTGCCCTTGTCGGCGCTGGAGACGGCCTACACGCTGTCGCTGGGCGAGCCGGAGGCAATGGCGGCGCAAGCCCGCGCCAATGCCGGGCGGCCGCTGCTCAAGGTCAAGATTGGCGGCGACAACGACATGGCCCGCATCCGCGCCGTGACCGAAGCGGCGCCCGACAGCCGCATCATCCTCGACGCCAATGAAGGCTGGATCGATGCCAACATCATCGAGAATCTCGCTTTCGCCGCCGAACATGGCATAGCCCTGATCGAACAGCCGCTTCCCGCCGGCCATGATGCCATCCTGCGCCACATCGCGCATCCGGTGCCGATCTGCGCAGACGAAAGCCTCCACGAGGCGAAGGACCTCGAAGCGCTTGTCGGCCTCTATGACGCCGTCAACATCAAGCTCGACAAATCCGGCGGCCTGACCGCCGCCCTTACCCTTCGCGACCGCGCCCGGGAGCTGGGATTCGGCGTGATGGTCGGCTGCATGGTCGGCACGTCGCTGGCGATGGCGCCGGCAGTGCTTTTGGCGCAAGGCGCCGACTTCGTCGACCTCGACGGTCCGCTGCTGCTTGCCCGCGACCGCCAGCCCGGCCTCGTGTACCAGGGGTCGCTGGTGTTACCGCCTGACAGGATGCTGTGGGGCTGAACGCGCGGCGAGCCCGATCAGCGCCAGGCCGACGATGGCGATCGGGATCATCGCCAGGAAGCCGTCGACGCCGTAGCGCTCATAAAGCGGGCCGGACGCCAGCGTCACCGCCGCCATGAAGAAGCCGTTGAAGAAATAGGCAATGCCTTGCGCCGCACCCGTGCGTTCTTCCGAAACCGTTTCGCCGATCATCTTCTGCAGGCCGATCAACACCATCGCCACCGACACCGAATGCAGGGTCTGGACGCCGAAGAAACCGGCAACGCCAAGCCCGAGTGGCCAGATCAACGGAAAGGCGATCCAGCGCACGATGGAGCCGACGCCGGCGATCAGCATCACCTTGACGACTGAGACGGAGGCAAAAATACGGTTGAAAAACACGAACATGCAGACCTCGGCCACCACGCCCCAGGCCCACAGCAGGCCAACGACGGAATCGCTGATGCCGACCGATTTCCAGTAGATTGAGACAAAGCCGTAGAGGAAGGCATGGCTGGCGGTGATGATGCCGACGCCGAGGGTGAAATACAGGAAATACGGATTGAGAAGGCTCGGCGCCTGATGCTGGATGTCGGCGGCAGATAGCGGCGAAGCCCGGCGCGGGCGGCCAAGCCGCGGCGCCAGCAATCCGGCGACGAGCGCGGCAGACAATGCCGCAAAGATGATTACCGGCACGGCCTGCGGGCTCGTCCAGGCGAGGATAAAGCCGCCTGCGACATTGGCGCAGAGATAGGATATCGAGCCCCATTTGCGCATCGCGGTGTAGTTCGAGCCAAAGCGGCGCACACCCGACAGCGCGAGCGAATCGGCGATCGGCGAATGCGGCGTCCACACCACCGTCAGCGCCAGCGATACGGCAAGCACCATGGCGTAGGTCGGGTTGAGGAAATAGCCGGCGGAAAGCACCATCGTCGCGGCCACCAGCGCGATATAGACATCCGCCCTGTCCTTCGCCCGGTCGGCCAGCGCGGTCAGCAGCGGCGTCGTCACCACGCGCAGGAACATCGGCGCCGCCAGGATGATGGCGATCTGCTCGGCGTGGAAACCCTGGGCATGCAGCCACAGCGGGAAATAAGGCACATGCGTTCCCAGCGACACGAACAATGTCGCGAAGATCAGGCTCATACGCAGTTCGAAATGGCGCGGTTTGACGAGTTGTTCAGGCGAGAGCGGCGGCAGCGACATGAATCGATCCAATTACGCTGCACAAAGGGCTGCAACGCAGATCGATCCCTTAACATGCGCGAAAGCGGTCCGAAACTGCCTGGACCAGTCGATTAACAGGAGGGTTATGCCGCTTCGACGACCCTGTCTTCGATCAGCAAGGGGATGAACGGCTCGTCCGGTACTTCGGGCAGCACCAGCGCCCAGTGGATGATCTCCATCTTGCCATCGAAATGTTCGACCACCGCCGTGCAGCTCTCCACCCAGTCGCCGGTGTTGATGTACTGCACATTCTCATAAGTCTCGATCGCGGCGTGATGGATGTGGCCGCAGATGACGCCGTCGACATGCGAGCGGCGGGCCTCCTCGGTCAGCACGGTCTGGAACGAGCCGATGAAGTTGACCGCCTTCTTGACCTTGACCTTAGCCCAGGACGAGAACGACCAGTAAGGGAGACCCAGCAAATGGCGGAGCTTCGTCACCACGCGGTTGACCAGCATCGCGGCGTCATAGGCGTAGTCGCCGAGATAGGCCAGCCAGCGCGCATTGTGGACGACGGTGTCGAATTGGTCGCCATGGATGACCAGCAGGCGCCTGCCATCGGCGGTTTCGTGGATGGCGCGGTCGGCAACGACGATGCCGCCGAAATGCACGCCTTGGAACTGGCGCGCGAATTCGTCGTGATTGCCGGCGATATAGGTGATCGAGGTGCCCTTGCGGGCCTTGCGCAGCAGTTTCTGGACGACGTCATTGTGGCTCTGCGGCCAGTGCCAGCTGCGCCGCAGCCGCCAGCCGTCGACGATATCACCGACGAGATAGATGATATCGGCGTCGTGATACCGCAGGAAATCGATCAGGAACTCGGCCTTGGCCGCCTTCGATCCGAGATGCAGGTCGGATATGAACATGCTGCGGAAAGTGCGGGTTTCTGTACCGGACATCAGATCGTCACCGTTGCTTTCGCGCAGGCTATGCCCCGATTCATGCAACAACCGTATGACGGTTGCGATTGGGCCAGCCAAAGGGCTAGCGTGCCGCGCCAATCACAGGAGAAAATCGTCATGGATCTCGGCATCAAGGGCAAGAAGGCCATCGTCTGCGCATCGAGCAAGGGGCTGGGCCGCGGCTGCGCCATGGCGCTGGCCGAGGCCGGCTGCGATCTCGTCGTCAACGGCCGCAATGCCGAGCTGCTGGCAAAAACCGCAGCCGAACTGCGCGAACGCTACGGCGTGAAGGTGACCGAGATCGTCGGCGACGTCTCGAAGCCCGACGTGCAGAAGGCGATCCTAGCCGCCTGCCCCGACCCGGATATCCTGGTCAACAACAATGGCGGCCCGCCCTTGCGCGATTTCCGCGAACTCGACCGCGCAAAGATCCTCGAAGGCGTGACGCAGAACATGGTGACGCCGATCGAACTGGTGCAGGCCGTCATCAACGGCATGGCCATGCGCGGCTTCGGCCGCATCGTCAACATCACCTCGCTGTCGGTCTACGTCCCGATTCCCGGCCTCGATCTGTCGTCCGGCGCGCGAGCCGGGCTGACCTCGTTCCTGGCCGGCGTGGCGCGCACGGTGATCGACCGCAACGTCACCATCAACAGCCTGCTGCCGGGCAAGCTCGACACCGACCGGCTGCGCGGCCCGCATGAGGCCGGCACGATGGAAGACCCGGCAGCGGCCGCAGCGCGCAAGACCCGCATCAGCGCCGACGTTCCGGCCAAGCGGCTCGGCACGCCGGAAGAGTTCGGCCAGATCTGCGCCTTTCTGTGCTCGGTCCATGCCGGTTATCTCACCGGCCAGAACATCCCCGTCGATGGCGGCCTCTATGTCAGCGCGTTCTGAAGGGCTCGATGGATAATCGGCAGGATTTCAGCGCAATCATTTGAAATAGTTCGATCTTTCCGGACCGGGTTGTTTTAGCCGCGCTTGCGTCATTTGGCGTCGCGAAAAACCATTTTTGCGTGCTAAAAGGCTGCAAAGCAGGTTTGAGGGAGCGGCCGCATGGAAGGCGAGAACAAGAAAACGGCACGTTCGGACCTCGACGAAGCCGCCCTCTACTTCCACAAGCATCCAAGGCCGGGAAAGCTCGAGATCCAGGCGACCAAGCCGCTCGGCAACCAGCGCGACCTGGCGTTGGCCTATTCGCCGGGTGTTGCCGCGCCCTGCCTCGAAATCCGCGACAATCCGGCAACCGCGGCCGATTATACAGCGCGCGCCAATCTGGTCGGCGTCGTCTCCAACGGCTCGGCCGTTCTCGGGCTCGGCAATATCGGCCCGCTCGCCTCCAAGCCGGTGATGGAAGGCAAGGCGGTGCTGTTCAAGAAATTCGCCGGCATCGACGTCTTCGACATCGAGATCGACGCGCCGGGCATAGAGCGCATGGTCGAGACGATCTCGGCGCTGGAGCCGACATTCGGCGGCATCAACCTCGAGGACATCAAGGCGCCCGAATGCTTCGAGGTCGAGGCGCAGTTGAAGGCCCGCATGGGCATTCCCGTCTTCCATGACGACCAGCATGGCACCGCCATCATCGTCGCCGCCGCCGTGCTCAACGGGCTGGAATTCGCCGGCAAGACCATTTCCGACATCAAGATCGTCACCTCAGGCGCCGGTGCGGCAGCGCTCGCCTGCCTCAACCTGTTGGTCTCGCTTGGCGCCAAGGTAGAGAATATCTGGGTCACCGACCGCTTCGGCGTCGCCTACAAGGGCCGCACCGACGAGATGGATCGCTGGAAAGACCCATATGTGAAGGACACCGAGGCGCGCACGCTGGCCGATGTGATCCCTGGCGCCGACGTTTTTCTCGGCCTGTCGGCCGCCGGCGTGCTGAAGCCGGAATTGCTTGATCATATGGCGCCTAAGCCGTTGATCCTGGCGCTGGCCAATCCCAATCCCGAGATCATGCCGGAGGTCGCGCGCGCCGCTCGTCCCGACGCGATGATCTGCACCGGCCGTTCCGATTTCCCCAATCAGGTCAACAACGTGCTTTGTTTTCCTTACATCTTCCGCGGTGCGCTGGATTGCGGCGCCAGCGCCATCAACGAGGAGATGAAGATGGCCGCGGTCCGGGCGATCGCCGCGCTTGCCCGCGAAGAACCATCCGACGTCGCCGCCCGCGCCTATTCCGGCGAGACGCCGATCTTCGGACCCGACTTCCTTATCCCCTCGCCCTTCGATCCCCGCCTGATCCTGCGCATCGCGCCGGCGGTGGCCAAGGCTGCCTGCGACACCGGCGTCGCGACCCGGCCGATCACCGACTTCGCCGCCTATATCGACCAGCTCAACCGCTTCGTCTTCCGCTCCGGCCTGGTGATGAAGCCGGTGTTTTCGTCGGCCAAGGCGTCGACCGCCAAGCGCGTCATCTATGCCGACGGCGAGGACGAGCGCGTGCTGCGCGCAGCCCAGGTGGTGCTGGAGGAAGGCATTGCCGAGCCGATCCTGATCGGCCGCCCGCATGTCATCGAGGTCAGGCTGAAGCGCTACGGCCTGCGTATCAAGCCGGGCGTCGATTTCGGCCTGATCAACCCGGAAGACGATCCGCGCTACCGCCATTATGTCGACCTGTTGATCGAGCTTGCCGGCCGGCGCGGCGTGACGACGGAGGCCGCGCGCACCATGGTGCGCACCGACAATACGGTGATTGCCGCGCTGGCGCTGAAGCGCGGCGATGCCGACGCCATGATCTGCGGCCTCGAGGGCCGTTTCGAGCGGCATCTGCGCAATGTGACGCTGGTCATCGGACCACGCGCGGGCGTCAAGGACCGCGACCTGTCGACGCTGTCGATGCTGATCTCGCAGCGCGGCATCATCTTCCTCACCGACACCCATGTCTCGGTCGACCCGACGGCCGAGGAGATCGCCGAAATGACCATTCTGGCGGCGGAGGAAATCCAGCGCTTCGGCATCGAGCCGAAGGCAGCGCTGCTGTCGCATTCGGATTTCGGCTCGCGCGATTCTCCCAGCGCGCTGAAGATGCGGCAGGCAGCGGCGATCCTGGCGCGCGTTGCGCCCGACCTGCAATGCGACGGCGAGATGCATGCCGATTTAGCCCTGTCGGAGCATCTGCGCCAGCGCGTCTATCCGCATTCGCGGCTGAAGGGCGAAGCCAATCTCCTGGTGTTCCCCAACCTCGACTCCGCCAACATCACGCTGACCGCGCTGCGCACGATGATGGACGCGCTGCATGTCGGGCCGATCCTGCTTGGCACCGACAAGCCGGCGCATATTTTGACGCCGTCGGTGACCTCGCGCGGCGTCGTCAACATGACGGCGCTTGCGGTGGTCGAGGCGGCGCACAAGGCGCAGGCGGTGGTTGATTTCAGCTGACGCCGTCAGCCAGGCGCGAAACGGTAATGCCCGGTCTGCCTGAAGGCGAACAGCGTGTCCTCTTGCCGAGCGCCCGCCCCGATATTGTGGATGACCAGCGGCCTTCCCGGCACGTCCGCCGAGCGTTCGGATGAGACGATGACGATGTGCGGCAGGTTGCCGGGCAGCATCTGGGTGACGATATCGCCCGGCTGAAAGTCGGGAGGATACTCGCTGGCGGGCAAGGAAACTCCGTTGCGCCCGAAAAATGCGGCAAGATTGCCGACCCGTCGGTGGTCGATGTTGCGGTCGGTCGCTTTCAGGCCCCAGGTCTTGGGGTAGGCGGCGAAATTGGCGGCCATATCCTCATGCACCAGTTTCTGCAGGTCGAGCTTGAAGGCGCGGCGATAGGCGCGGACAATGACGTCCGTGCACACGCCTCGATCCGGCGCGACATCGCCGCCGGGATAGTCGAGGCGGACATAGGTCGGGTCGTAGAATGTGGTGACGCCGATCTGCTCACGCGCGGCTTCGACCAATTTGCTGCGCCAGTCCGGAGCGGCTGGATTTTCCTGCGCCAAGGCTGCGGGCGCCGCCAGGCACAGGAGGCCGAACTGCAGTGCGGTTCGACGGGTAATCGCGGTCATGCCAGCTCCCCGGGGCATTGCTGGTTCGTGGGATAATTCCGGGGCGATTGCGCCTTTTTCATGCAGCGGTGAGATCGCACAGTTGCCGCTCTATCCAAACGCCTCCTGCAACGCGTCTATGGGCTAAGACCATCTTTGGTTGTAGATTGAGGGAACGGTTAACCGCGAATCCGGTAGACAGGCAGGCAAGCGGGGTTTCGGCCAATGACGGGCGGACGATGGAGGCTGAAGCATCTGGCTGCGCTGCTCGGCGCGCTTGTGCTTTCGGCCGTCGCCACCACTGAACCGCAGGCCGCCTCCCGCGTTTGCCGTCAACTGGAAGCCGAGCTTGCTTCTTCATCGAATGGCGGCGGCAATTCCAGCATGGTGCGGAAGTATGACAAGGCCATCTCCCGCCAGTTCGAACAGCTATCAAAGGTGCGCGGTCGTGCGAGCGATGCGAATTGCGGGTTTTCGCTGTTTTCGCGCAATGTCAGCCAATGTGCTGCGCTGAACAGCAGCATCGATCGCATGAACGCCAATCTCGATGCGTTGCAAGCCAAGCGCGCGCAGCTTGCCGGCGGCGGCTCGCGGGGCGACCGCGGCCGCATCCTGGCCGCGCTCGACGCCAATGGCTGCCGCGACGAGCCCGCGCCGCGCCGGGAGCCGCTGCAGGAAGCCAGCCGCGAACCCGACGACGGCAATCTGTTCGACCAGCTTTTCGGCGGCAACCGGCAGATCGACACGCTCGATCAGCCCGATGATCCCCGCGAGGAGCGCAATGTGCGCCGGGTGCTCAATCAGCCCGGCGTGCCGGATTTCCCGACGGTCGGCGGCGAGTTCCATACGAGCTGCGTGCGCACCTGCGACGGCTATTTCTTCCCGATGTCGAACTCGGCTTCGCTCGGCGATTTCGAGCGCGATCAGAAGAATTGCGAATCGAGCTGCCCCGGCACCGAAATGCAGGTGTTCTATTCGCGCGGCATGGAAGACGATTCGGCCAACATGACGTCGTCGGTGACCGGCAGGCCCTACAGCGAGTTGCCGACCGCCTATCTCTACAAACAGCCCAACATGTCGCGGCCGCTGGCTTGTGGCTGCAATGCGCAGGCCGGAAATTTCGAGATCATCGGCGGCAACCCGCCACCGCCCGAGCAATCGCAGCCTGATACCGAGACAACGCCATTCATTCCGGTGCCGGCGGCCAAACCCGATCCGGGCGCGGATCCGGAGACGCTGGCGAACGTACAAGGCGGGCTCGACCGCGCCGCCATCAAGCGCCTTGCCGTCAAGCCGGTGGTGTCGCCGGTGTCGCTGATCCCGCCGGACCAGCGCAAGGTCAGGGTCGTCGGGCCAGCGTTCCTTCCCGACCCAGCAGCGGCAATAGATCTGCAAGCTCCGGCCCGGAAGCAAGTCCGGTAAGCGCCAGTCTCAGCGGCATGAACAGCGCCTTGCCCTTGCGGCCGCTGGCTTCCCTGATCCTGGCCGTCCAGTCCTTCCACACCGTTCCGGTCCACGGCTCTTCCGGCAACAGGTCGAAGGCCTGCTGCAGGAAGTCGCGATCCTCGTCGGAAAATTCCGGCGCGGGCTGCGGGCCGTCGGCAAGGATGCGCCACCAGCCGACCGCGTCGCTCAGCCGGTCGAGATTGCCGCGCACCGCCAGCCAGAACGGCTCGGCCTTGTCGCCGGAGATGCCGAGCACGATCAGCCGATCCCGCGCCTCGGAAAACGGCATGTGGTGCATGAGCGCACGATTGAGCACGAACAGCTCGTCCGGGTCGAATTTGGCCGCCGATTTCGACGTGGCGGCGGGATCGAAGCGCGCGGCCAGTGCCGGCATGTCATGCACCGCCGCGACATTTTCCGAGGTGCCGACAAGGACGGCCAGCGAAGCCACAGCCATCGGTTCGATGCCCTCCTCGCGCAGGCTTTCGATCGACAGCGCACCGCTGCGCTTCGACAGGCCCTCGCCCGAGGCCGTGGTCAAGAGATTGTGGTGGCCGAAGACAGGCGGCTCGGCGCCCAATGCCTTGAACAGCGCGATCTGCACGCCGGTGTTGGTGACGTGGTCGTCGCCGCGGATGACATGGCTGACGCCCATCTCGATGTCGTCGACGACCGAAGGCAGCGTGTAGAGATAAGTGCCGTCCTCGCGCCGCAGCACCGGATCGGACAGTGAGGCCAGATCGACGGTTTCCTCGCCGCGCACCAGATCGTTCCAGTGCACTTCGGTGCGCTCGGGCTGCAGCGGATCGCTGGTGAAATTCGGCAGCAGAAAGCGCCAGTGCGGCCGGCGGCCATCGGAGCGGTATTCGGCGATCTGCTGCTGCGAAAGCGCCAGCGCCTCGCGGCCATAGACCGGCGGCAGGCCGCGCGTGCGGCGCACCTTGCGGCGCAGGTCGAGTTCTTCGGGGGTCTCGTAGCAGGGATAGACAACGCCGGCTCTCTGCAGCCGCTCCACCGCCGCGTCGTAAGTTTCGAAGCGCCGCGACTGGTATTCGGTGGCGTCGGGAAAAATCCCCAGCCAGTGCAGGTCGTAGAGGATGGCGTCGGAAAATTCCTGCCTCGAGCGGGCAATGTCTGTGTCGTCGAAGCGCTGGATGAAACGGCCCTTGTTGTTCATGGCAAACAGCCAGTTGAACAAGGCGGTGCGGGCATTGCCGATATGAATGCGGCCGGTTGGTGAGGGGGCAAAACGGACGGTAACTGTCATGGGCGGGGCGTAACGGATGCTCTTGGAATTGACAAGACGCGCCCCCGCGCGACGCCAAAGACATAATGCACGCCAGCTAAAATGAAAAGGCTGTGAGCCAGAATCCGGCCGGGCCTGTCTCGGGTGAACCGCTCACCAGCGGTCCACGCCGGCAGAATCGGGCTTTCCTCAGCCGCTTTTTGTCCCCGTTATCCACATATGTGACACACAAGATGTTGCGGTCACAAAAGCTACGCAAACGAATCCTTGACGACGCAAACCGAGTCGCCTTTTATGTGCCATGTGCTCTTGTTGAGGGCGCGACCGGAGAGTTTCGAGCCCGGTCATTTCCCCGGATTTTGTGCGTTTTGGCCATGATTTCCGCCTGTTTACGAGGCTGGCGGAAGCGTTGGATCGTGGGGGCTTCGGGAGCGAAAAGGGAGATTTGTCGGACTGGAATAAATTGTCTGTTAACACTATATTTAGTGTTTGCAGGCAGGTTCGACGCTAGATAGTGTGAATTTCCCTCGGTCGAGGGAATCGAGGAAGAATTCAGTTTTGAGGGACCCGCAGGGTTCGGCGCAGAGTTGGAACAGCGGCTTCGTAAGAAGCTCGACCAGCAAGGCGATGAAGACTGCCACAAGGAGAGCCGGTGTTTTCGAACGCCGGCAGACGGCGGACATGCGCGTTTCGCATTGGGGGCAGAAATCCCCGGGGAAAAGCGCTATATATAGACAAAAGGGACCGGACCAATGCGCATCGAGCGTCGTTTCACCAAGCCAGGCCAATCAGCTTACGCGGAGATCGAATTCCGCAAGGCGCTTTCGGAGATCAAGAATCCGGACGGCTCGGTGGTGTTCCGCTTGGACAATATCGATGTGCCGGCGCAGTTCTCGCAGGTTGCCGCCGACATCCTGGCGCAGAAGTATTTCCGCAAGGCCGGCGTGCCCGCGCGCCTGAAGAAGGTCGAGGAGAACGACGTCCCCTCCTTCCTGTGGCGCTCCGTCGCCGACGAGGCCGAGCTTGCCAAGCTGCCGGAAGCCGAGCGCTACGGTTCCGAAATCGACGCCCGCCAGGTCTTCGACCGGCTGGCCGGCACCTGGACCTATTGGGGCTACAAGGGCGGCTACTTCAAGTCGGAAGAAGACGCGAGCGCCTTCCGCGACGAACTCGCCTATATGCTCGCCACCCAGCGCGTTGCGCCGAACTCGCCGCAATGGTTCAACACCGGCCTGCACTGGGCCTACGGCATCGATGGTCCGAGCCAGGGCCACTATTATGTCGACCCGTTTACCGGCAAGCTGACCAAGTCGAAGTCCTCCTACGAGCATCCGCAGCCGCATGCCTGTTTCATCCAGGGCGTGCAGGACGATCTCGTCAACGAAGGCGGCATCATGGACCTGTGGGTGCGTGAAGCGCGCCTGTTCAAATACGGCTCGGGCACCGGCTCCAATTTCTCCATGCTGCGCGGCGAAGGCGAAAAGCTGTCGGGCGGCGGCCGTTCGTCCGGCCTGATGAGCTTCCTCAAGATCGGCGACCGCGCGGCGGGCGCCATCAAGTCGGGCGGCACCACGCGTCGTGCGGCCAAGATGGTCATTGTCGACGCCGACCATCCCGATATCGAGGAATTCATCGACTGGAAGGTCAATGAAGAGCAGAAGGTGGCGTCGCTGGTCACCGGCTCCAAGATCGTGAAAAAACATCTCGAAGCGATCATGAAGGCCTGCATCAATTGCGAAGGCCATGATGACGATTGCTTCGACCCGTCGATGAACACCGCGCTGAAGCGCGAGATCAAGGCGGCCAAGAAGTCGGCGGTGCCAGAGAACTACATCTACCGCGTCATCCAGTTCGCCAAGCAGGGCTACACCTCGATGTCGTTCAAGACCTACGACACCGACTGGGATTCCGATGCCTACCTCACTGTGTCCGGCCAGAACTCCAACAATTCGGTGTCGCTGAAGGACAATTTCCTGCGCGCCGTCGAGGAGGATGCCGACTGGCACCTGACCGCCCGCAAGGACGGCAAGGTGCTGAAGACGCTGAAGGCACGCGACCTCTGGGAAAAGATCGGCTACGCCGCCTGGGCTTCGGCCGATCCGGGCCTGCATTTCAACACGACGATGAACGACTGGCACACCTGCGCTTCGGCCGGTGCGATCCGGGCCTCCAATCCGTGCTCGGAATACATGTTCCTCGACGACACGGCCTGCAACCTGGCCTCGATCAACCTGCTCCCCTACCGCAACGCCGACGGCACGATCGACATCGCCGCCTATGAGCACACGGTGCGGCTGTGGACAGTCGTCCTCGAAATCTCGGTGATGATGGCGCAGTTCCCGTCGAAGGAGATCGCCAAGCAGTCCTACGAATACCGCACGCTCGGCCTCGGCTATGCCAACATTGGCGGCCTGCTGATGACGTCCGGCATTCCCTATGATTCCGACGAGGGCCGCGCCATCTGCGCAGCACTCACCGCCATCATGACCGGCGTCGCCTATGCAACCTCGGCCGAGATGGCCGGCGAGCTCGGCGCCTTCGCCGACTACGACCGTAACGCGCAGAACATGCTGCGCGTCATGCGCAACCATCGCCGTGCCGCCTATGGCGAGAAACAGGGCTACGAGAAGCTCGCCGTCAATCCGGTGCCGCTGGTCGCGTCCGACCTGAAGCAGCAGGAATTGGCCACGCACGCCAAGGCTGCCTGGGACCGCGCCATCGAACTCGGCGAAGAGCATGGCTACCGCAATGCGCAGGCGACCGTGATTGCGCCGACCGGCACGATCGGCCTGGTCATGGATTGCGATACCACCGGCATCGAGCCCGACTTCGCGCTGGTGAAGTTCAAGAAGCTTGCCGGCGGCGGCTATTTCAAGATCATCAATCGCGCCGTGCCGGAAGCGCTGCGCACGCTGGGTTACTCAGAAAGCCAGATCGCCGAGATCGAGGCCTATGCGGTCGGTCACGGCAACATGAACCAGGCGCCGGCGGTCAACCCCGGCTCGCTCAAGGCGAAGGGCTTTACCGATGACAAGATCGCGGCGCTTAACGCAGCACTGAAGTCGGCCTTCGACATCAAGTTCGTCTTCAACCAGTGGACGCTCGGCGCCGACTGGGTGAAGGAGACGTTCGGCTTCACCGATGAGCAGCTCAACGACTTCTCGTTCGAGATGCTGCCGGCGCTCGGCTTCTCCAGGAAGGACATCGAAGCCGCCAACATCCATGTCTGCGGTGCGATGACGCTGGAAGGCGCGCCCTTCCTCAAGGCCGAGCATCTCGCGGTGTTCGACTGCGCCAGCCCGTGCGGCAAGATCGGCAAGCGCTCGCTGTCCATCAACAGCCACATCCAGATGATGGCGGCGGCACAGCCCTTCATCTCCGGCGCCATCTCCAAGACCATCAACATGCCCAACGATGCGACGGTGGAAGACGCCAAGGGCGCTTACATGCTGTCGTGGAAGCTGGCGCTGAAGGCCAACGCGCTCTATCGCGACGGCTCGAAGCTGTCGCAGCCGCTCAATTCGTCGCTGCTCGCCGACAGCGAGGATGACGAGGACGACGCGGTCGAGCAGTTGATCGCTGCGCCCGCTTCACAGCGCGCCGTGCAAGTGACCGAGAAGATCGTCGAACGCGTCATCGAACGGCTCTACCGCGATCGTGAAAAACTGCCGAACCGCCGCAAGGGATACACCCAGAAGGCAGTCGTCGGCGGCCACAAGGTCTACCTACGCACCGGCGAATTCGATGACGGCCGCATCGGCGAGATCTTCATCGACATGCACAAGGAAGGCGCTGCTTTCCGGGCGATGATGAACAACTTCGCCATCGCCATTTCGCTCGGCTTGCAATACGGCGTGCCGCTCGAGGAATTCGTCGAGGCCTTCACCTTCACCAAATTCGAGCCGGCCGGCATGGTGCAGGGCAACGACGCGATCAAGAATGCGACGTCGATCCTCGACTACGTGTTCCGCGAACTCGCCGTGTCCTACCTCGGCCGCCACGACCTCGCCCATGTCGACCAGTCGGATTTCGACAAGACGGCGCTCGGACGCGGCATCAACGAAGGCAAGGCGACGCCGTTCTCGAAGGGCCTTACCCGCGGCGCCTCGCCGGTCAAGTTGGTGTCTGGCCTAGGTGGCGAACCCAAGGGTTTTGCCGGATCACCTGCCGCGGCCCCTGCCCGGGTCACCCCAACTGCGTTCTCAGGCTCCAATGTGCTGGCGCTTAAACCAGCAAGCGACGAAGCCATCGCCTACAAGCGCGACTATGAGGAGCGAGCCAAGGAATTGGTCGAAGATATTGTTTCCGAGGAAGCAGCCGATCCCACCGGGTTGTTCACCGACGAAGCAGCGAAAGAAGCGGCCGAGGCAAAGGCGCTTGCCTCTACGCGGCGTCAGCAATCCTTGATGCAAGGCTACACCGGCAACGAATGCTCGGAATGCCACAACTTCACCATGGTGCGGAACGGAACCTGCGAGAAGTGCGATACTTGTGGATCGACGAGCGGGTGCAGCTGAGAACTCATGCCGCCTCGGCTTACAGTCCGCGAAGTCATTCGCCTGCTGGAGACCGACGGTTGGTATCTGGTTGCAACCAAGGGCAGCCATCGCCAATATAAGCACAAAACCAAAGCCGGCCGCGTCACCGTGGCCGGCAAACCGTCTGAAGAGGTTGCGCCAGGAACACTGAACAGCATCCTCAAGCAGTCCGGTTTGAAGGAGTGATTGTATGCGTTACGCGGTGGTGATTGAAAAAGCAGGCAACAATTTCTCTGCCTATGTGCCGGACCTACCCGGCTGCATCGCAACTGGTGCTACCGTGCCAGAAGTAGAAATCGAAATTCGCGACGCTATACGCTTTCACATCGAGGGCTTGCGCGCCGATGGGCTGGAGGTGCCCAAAGGAATCAGTCTCGCTGAATATGTAGAGGCATAAGCGGTAACCTTCAGGACAACCTCCTACCGCGCCCTTAGCGTCTGCTCGTCGAACAACGGCTCGTCCTGCCCCGCCCGAACGAACAGCACCCTCCGCCCCTCACCCGCCGGCGCCTCGAAATACTGGATGCCATCAGGCATTTCGCCCCAGTCTCCGCAGGGCGGTTCGGGAACGTCATCACTCACCACCGCTTTCAGCTCTTTGGCATAGGCAGCATCAGGGCTGAATGTGTAGCGTTTGACGCCGGTGGGCACGGTGCCCTCGGTGTAGGGCGTCAGCACGCAGCGGGCGCTGACTGATTTGTCGGTCTTTTCCAGCAACAGGCGCAGCACCGCGGCCTCGGCGGTTTCGCCCGATTTGATGTCGAACACCTCGACCAGCGGATCGGGCGCGCCGCCATCGCTGTATTTGATGGCGAGTGCGCCGCCGACGAATTCGAAATGGATCTGGCGGAAGCCGAAATCGCATCGCTGCACCCAGGCGGCGAGGCCGACCGTCTTGTCGGTCAGTTTTTCCCAGACGCATTTGTCGATCGGCGGGCGCGATGGCGCCGGCTCGTCCGCCCGCGCTGCGGCTGATATCGTAGCCGAGGCAAACAGCGTGCAGATCCAGACAATCAGTCTCATGCGTTATTCATCGCTGCATCCTGTCAAAGTGAAGGCGTCCCAGGCCGAGCCGTCCGGATTGGCATTGGCGAAATCGGCAAATTCGGTGAAGGCCGCGCCGAAATCGGGCAGCAACAGCCCTTTCGGCGCCGGTGTCGCTTCGCGCGAATTCAGCTGCTCGGCGCCGCCTCCGGTCAAGGCATAGACCTGGCCCATCCATATCCGGCAGAGACCGCTGCCATCCTCCAGCCCCGCTTCGCGGTCGTCGTCGGTGCAGGCGTGGTGGATGGTGCCGAGCGGAAGCGAATTTTTGCCATTGGTCCAGGTGATGTCGGCCGGCAAGCGCGTGTCGGTGTTGGGCACGGTCACCGAAAACACTTCGGCCGTCAGTGCCGCCGGCTCATTGTTCAGCGGCCGGAATTGCATCACCGCGCCCGAACGCGGCTCGCGGTAGGTGGCATGGCTGAGCAGACATTCTTTTGCGCTCGCTGCCTGCACGGCGCCGAGCAGAGCCAGGGAAACGACAGCCAGCCTGCGGACGATCATTGGATGTCTTGTCATGAAAGTGGGCGCCTCAGATAAAACCGACCAGCCACGCCGCGCCGCCCAGAAACGCGGCCGAACAGACCCACAGCAGCCAAAGCCCGCGCACCCTGCATTCGAGCACTGCCGAGGCGGGGTTGGCTGGGTCGTAATGCACGTCGACCTTGCCGCCCTCGGCATAGCTGCGCCCTTGGCCGCTGACGAGGCCGGGCATTGAAGCGGTGACCGTGGCGCCGAAGGTGACGCGGTCTGAGGTGTAGTGCTGGCCTGCGACGCCGTAGCTGTACCAGATGCGGGATTTGAAAACGGTGCTCCAGCGTCGGTGGCCGCTGTAGTTTCGTAGCGCCTGCAGACCGGAGGAATTGATGCGGCCGGGCGCGACCGGCCATTTTGCCGCCTGCTCGGCAAGCGACTTCTGGACGAAGGCCATGCGCAGGATCATCAGGCCCATGAACAGCAGCAGCGCTCCGGCGCCGAGGTTCTGCGGCTTGGGCAGGTGCGGCCGGATCGCCTCCAGCACGCCACCGAGCGAAAACACCAGCACCACCGTGCCGATCACCAGCCCGGCCGAGAGCTTGACCATGAACTTGAAGGCGCCGTCCGGCAGGGTGCGTTCGATCACGGCCTTGCCCGGATCGGCCGGATTGTAGAAGACGGTCACTTCAGCGCCGGTGGGAAACTGCGCCAAGGTTTCGGTGACTTCGAAATTCCCCAGATTCTCCTTCACGCTGTAGCGCGAGCTTTGAAATTTCTTTTTACCGACCTTGTATTCGAAGGTGACCGCCGGAAAATTGCGCATCTCGGTGGTGTCGCTGCTGTCCGAGCCGACGCCCGACCTTCTGACTTCGCGCGCCTCGACGCGCGACGAGATGATCTTGCCCGGCGCCGGCAGCCAGTGGCTCATCGCCTGCACCTCGCGCCATTTGACGAAGGTGATGAACGACAGACCGCCCGCGATCGCGCAGGCAAATCCGACAATCAGAAATTTGAGCTCTACGTCCACCGCGTCCCCCAGGAGTGCCGGAAGCTGCAAATAGATAGCACGGCGAAGGCAATGTCTTGATTATTCGCAAAGGACGAACCGCCCTTCCTCGGGTATCGAAGCCCCCTCAACTTTGTTAAGAGTCGCCCAAACTGTTAGGAGCCATGAGACCAGGATGACAGCACTGCGCGTTCTCTCGGATGCCTTCATTCCGGAACTCCCGAACCACTACAAAGGCAAGGTCCGCGAGAATTACGATCTGCCGGATGGCCGCCGCATCATCATCGCCACCGACCGGCTGAGCGCCTTCGATGTGATCCTGACCGCAATACCGCTCAAGGGAGAGCTGCTGACGCAGACGGCGCGCTACTGGTTCGAGGAAACGGCGGACATCTGCCAAAACCATGTGCTCGATTATCCCGACCCCAATGTCGTTGTCGGCACCAGGCTCGACATTCTGCCGGTGGAAATCGTTGTTCGCGACTATCTCGCCGGCACCACCAGCACTTCGGTGCTGACGAAATACAAGAACGGCGAACGCGATATGTACGGCATCCGCCTGCCGGACGGACTGCGCGACAATGAGAAGCTGCCGCAGGCCATCATCACACCGACCAGCAAGGCGCTCGATGGCGGTCATGACGAGCCCTTGACGCGCGACGAGATTTTGACGCGCGGCCTGCTGTCGGAAGAGCAATGGGACACAGTCTCGCGCTATGCGCTGGCGCTGTTTGCGCGCGGCAAGGCGCTGGCCGCCAAGCGCGGCCTGATCCTGGTCGACACCAAATACGAGTTCGGCACGGACAAGGATGGCACCATCATCCTTGCCGATGAAATCCATACGCCCGATAGCAGCCGCTACTGGCTTGCGGCAAGCTATGAGGAGCGCTTCAAGGCAGGCGAGCGGCCGCAAAGCTTCGACAAGGACTTTATTCGCGCCTGGGTAACCGCGCGCTGCGATCCCTACAAGGACCGTATTCCGAAAATCCCCGCCGAACTCATCGAGCAGACGTCGCGTGTCTATACGCAGGCCTTTGAGACCATCACCGGCAAGACCTTCACCGCTGATAGATCGGGAAAGACGGTGCTGGACCGCATTCGCGAGAACCTGCGCCCTTATTTCTGACGGCGGCTGGCGGCCGCCGGTCAACTTGCCGAGGTCGCGGACACGGACGGTTCTGGCGGAGCGCGCCACGTGCCGAGATATGATCCGCACAGGATGAGCGCGAAAGCCGCTACAATGCCGATATCGAGCGGCTCTGAAAGGACGAGCACGCCGGCTGCCACGGAGACGGCGGGCGCCACATAGGTTATGACGACCGCCCGTTCGGGGCCGATCTCCCGCACCAGCAGAAAATAGGTGGCGAAGGCGATCGCCGTGCAAAACACGCCAAGACCGAGGATTGCGCCAACCACCGTTGTCGACGGCATGGCCGCCGGCCAGGCCAACGCCGCCGGCACGGCGTAGATCAGCGCGGCCCCTGCCAGACAGACTGCCGTCAGCGAGGTTGCCGGCACATCGTTCAGCCAGCGCGACGCGATGATCGAACCCGAGGCATAGCAGGCCGCGGCCATGAGAATCTCGACGACCGCGAGAAATCCGCCACCCAAGGTCGGCAGCGCCAGCACGAAGACACCGGCAAAACCGAGGAAAAGACCGGTCCAGCGGCGTATCCCCAGCCGCTCATCCGAGCCCATCAGCTTTGAGAGCGCGACGGTTACCGCCGGCGTCATGGCAATCAGCAGTCCGGCGGTGGAACTGTCGATGCTGACTTCGCCATGGGTGATCAGCCCCCATGGCAGGATCATCTCGACCAGACAGAATGCGGCGACCGCCGGCCAATGTGTCTTCAGCCATCCGAAACTGCGCTGGACAAGGACGAAGGGCAGCAGCGCCAGGGCGCCGACGGCTGTTCGGGCAAAGACCAGGAAGGGCACCGACACCTCGGCAACCGCCAGCTTGATCAACAAATAGGGAATGCCCCACAGGAGGCTGAGCAGCACGAACAAAAACAGTCCGCGGCGCGTCATGACGGCCTCACAGCCAGAAAGGTGGTCCACTCTTCGCGATCGCGGCCGACGTTGAATTCGTCTCCGACAAGAACCAGCCCGGCGTTTTCGAGTCGGGCCGCGAAGTCGTCCCTGCGCCAGTAGACCGTATGATATTCGCCGCTCTTCTCGCCATCGCCAATGCGCATCGAGACGAGGAAGGCGCCGCCCGGCCGCAGCGACCCGGCAATCTTGGCAAGCACCTGGTCGGCCTGCTCGCGCGGCACGTGGATCAGGACGCACAATGCCAGCACCGCGTCGTAGGGGCCGCCGAGATCGTCGGTGATGAGATCGAGAAACTCACCATGCTTGCCGCGTGCGGCCTGCAACTCGAGAAACCGCTTCGTTGCGTCTGTGCGCCGAACCTGGACACCGAGCCCTTCGACGAAGTCCGCGTCGTATCCGGGTCCCGAACCGACTTCCAGAATCCGGCCACCTTTGCCGGCGATCTTCACCAGGCGCTTCAGCCATTTCTGTTCTCTTTGGTTCGGAACGTGCCGCACCAGAGCGTCGTAGCGTTCGGCATAGTCCTCATAGGCGTTGATCGTTTGGCGGCTCTTCGCCAGATCCTCGGATGGCACAGTCATCTTTCCCTCCCCTGGTCAAAGAGCTTGCTTAGCCAATGGTGCCGGGAGGCACGCGTCCGTCAAGCATACCGATATCCCTGAGGAAATGATCCGACAGCGAGCGGCGGTCGAGCAAGCCGCGCTTGCGAGGCCTGAACGGCGCGGTGAAGAGGTCGAGCACCGGGCGGCGAAGCGTGTTGTAGAGAGCGATGGTGGTGGTCATTGCCGTATCCTCAGGGTTTGATCCGATGAATGCAGCATGCCGTTTTCCGGGCTTGGTTTCCAATCGAACGTCGCGTAGTATGCATCAGCGGGATTGATGCGTCATGAGCTGGGAACTACCACCATTAGGAGCCATCAGGGTCTTTGAAGCCGCGGCCCGGCTGGGCAGTTTCACCAAGGCAGCCGAAGAACTCGGCATGACCCAATCAGCTGCCAGCTATCAGATAAAGGTGCTGGAAGAACGTGCCGGAACGCCGCTTTTCATAAGAAAAACAAGGCAGATCGCGCTGACCGAGGCCGGACAGCAGCTGGCGCCGCACGCAACAGGCGCGTTCTCGACCCTGGCCGACGCATGGGTCGCCACCAAGGGTGGAGCGACCGGCGTGCTGTCGGTGACGACCATGGAAACCTTCGCATCGAACTGGCTGGCCGTATGGCTTGGAACATTCCAGCTGATGCATCCCGATCTTGCCGTGAAGGTGAATACATCGCACGGGCTGGTCGATTTCACGCGCGGCGACATGGATGTCGGCATTCGCACCGGCAGTGGAAAATGGCCGGGCCTGACGGCTCACTATCTGTTCAAGGCGGACTATACGCCGATGCTCAGCCCGAGACTCGCCGAAAGCGTCGGCGGCATCCACCGCCCCGAGGATCTCTACCAAGTGCCGCTATGCTGTGCCGACGATCCCTGGTGGGAAATCTGGTTCAAGGCTGCCGGCGTGCCGTTCGAGCCCGATCGCGTCATCGCTGGCCCGAAGCTGGGTACGCAGGCCTATGATGCGATGGCGGCGCTGACCGACAAGGGCGCCGCGATCCTCACCAGAAACCTTTACAGCGCCCTGTTGGAAAAGGGCCAGTTGATACAGCCATTCGGCGTGCTTGGATCGGACGGCGACGGCTATTGGCTGGTGCATCTGGAGAGCCGCCGCAACGCGCCCAAAATCAAGGTGTTTCGCGACTGGGTGCTGGCGCAGACGGCAGAGATACGCGAACGCGAAAAGCGCGACAGCCCTCTAGGCACCGCGATAAAACTCGCCCCCGCCTCAACCCTCAGTCCTTGAAGGTCAACCCGTATCTTGCAACCTGTTCCTTCGGCATATCCGCAAGCGCCTGGCGCGTGGTGTAGCCGCCATAGATCACCTTGCCGTTCTTGATCATCCAGTCCTCGACGTCGGCCTCGGTCACCGTCATCCTGTCGCCCATCTTGTACTTGTTGCCATTGACCGGGACGTCGGCGAGCAGGCCGATATAGGAGCCGTCGCTGTAGCCGACCAGCTGCAGCCAGATATGCTCGGTGGCGCCGTTCTGGGTCAGCGGGAATTTTACCGTGTAGGTGCCGGGTGTGCCGGCGTCCATCAATTCGTGGAAGCGCTTGAGGGTCGAGCGGCCGCTGTCCTTGGCGGCCTGCATCGCCTTGTCCTCGGTGGAATAGGACACGACGTTCTGCTTCGACTCCGCCAGCGAAGCGCCACTTCCGCCCGGCATGTGGCCGAGCGAACTGAAAAACCCGTAGCCGACGGCGGCGGCAAGTGCGACAGCCACAACTGGATTGCGCAATGGATCCCTCCGAAAACCCGATCACGGGCACGTTACCGGAAGGCTGTTGCGATACCGCTAAAGGACACAGTGAGCGGATCGTTAGCGAGACGCTGAAAATTCAACCCAAGGCGCAGCGGCAGGCAGCGCAGGCGCACCGGCACCGGCCTGACGTTCAGTCGGCGTCGGCGACGGTCGTCTGCCCGCCTGCCCATGCCCGCCAGGCGCGCTCGTCGCCATGGAAGACGTTGAGGTCGATGCGGCCGGTCACGCCGTGCGACAGGCCGGAGCCGGAGTACTGCCAGAACAGCCATTTGCGGCCGGGATAGACTTTTGAGGGATGCCGCGCCACGGCGCGCAGCCAGAACGGATAATCGAGAAACGCACCCTTGAGATTGTCGCGATAGAAATCCGGTGCGGTGTAGATGATGGGCCGCTGGCCGTAATGGCGCTCCAGCTTGTCCATGAACACCTTCATCTTTTCCAGCACGGTGGCCCGCGACGGCCGCCGCTTGCAGGAAGATTCGCCGTTCCACTCGACATCGATTACCGGTGGCAGCGCGCCTTCGACCCTCGGCACATTGCGGATGAACCAGTCGGCCTGCTCGCCCGCGGTGCGGCACCAGTAGAAGAAATGATACGCGCCGCGCTTCAGCCCGGCGGCGTCGGCATTGCGCCAGTTCTTCATGAACATCGGGTCGAGATGGTCGCCGCCATCGGTCGCCTTGATGTAGGCGAAGTTGGCGCCCTGGGCACGCAGCTTGCCCCAGTTGACATTGCCCTGCCAGCGCGAGACGTCGACGCCGTGGACGGCAAGGTAGCGTGGCGAAGCCTTGCCGAAATTGATCGGCTTGGCGTCGCGGAAACCGTAGCGGGTGACCGGCGAGGCCAGCATGGCCGGCGCCGCGCGCGTCAACCGCTTCGGCGCAGACATCAGAGCGGCGGGCTCGAGCTGTGGTCTGGTGCTCCCCTGCGGCGTGCCCGCGACGATGGCCTCTTCTTCCTCGACCATGGAAAAGGGCGGCGCATTGTCGGCCACAGCGTTGTCGGCCACCATGTCGGACCGCATCGGCGCGAGGTCGGCGGTCTCCGCCGGAGCCGCTGTGACCGGCGCGCTCGGACGCACGACCGAACTGGTCGTCTCGTTCGACGGCTGCAAGCCATCGACGCCCGCTGTGGACGAACAGCCGGCAAGCCACAGCGATGCCAACATGAAACTGACGACGCCTGAAATCCGCATCTGGACCTGTACGCAAAACACAACAGACCGAAGGCAAACAGACGCCGCCGGACAAACCGGCCTCGATTACTAACGAGAAATTACCAACAAAGTTTGAATCAAGTTATTAGGAATTGGCCGGGGTATGTTCGGCGGCCATAACCTACCTTCGTCATTCTAGGGCAAAGCAGTCGCGAAGCGACGTCGCGCAGACCCTGGAAATCCATGCCGTTACATCCATGGCATGAAGACGGTTCAAGATTGAGTTTGGGCGAAACGGGTCGAGCAAGGAAGCCATTCTCGACCGCGACATACTTCGGCCGACGTCACGGCGTGGATCCTCGGGTCAAGCCCGAGGACGACGAAGGATCATAGCCTTACCTTCCCAGCCATTGCTGCAAACAAGTCTTGGCCACCACATGCGCCGGTGGCACGGCGTCGGCGGCCGGGCGGCGGGCACGTTCGAGCAGCAGGCGAACCTGTTCGGGGCGCACGCGGTCACGCTCCATGACGAGGAGGACCATCGGATCGCTCAAAAGCTCGTCCAGGGTGCTGATTCTGTCGCTCATCGGTCGTCTCCTCGATACCGGCCCGCAGACGATAGATAGGCAGCCAATCATGGCCCGCCAATGACGCTTTGCCGGCTATGTCGTGGTTTCGGGATTAATTTCCGGTAAGGCCGGCGTCAGTTCGGAGGCGGCGCGCCTTCATGGTGCGGCAGGCCGTCATCGAGCTGCAGCCAGGGCTGCTTCGAGGCGGTCCACATATGCATTTCCGGCTTGAACAGCGAGGGATCGTCGAGCGAGCCGGTGGTGATGCCGACGATGCCGGCGGAGTCGCGTCGGGAAAACAGCGTGGTGCCGCAAGCGGCGCAAAAGCCGCGCTTGAGGTCCGGAGAGGTGTTGACCGTCGCCACCTCTCCCTCGACGGTGACATCGTCGATGCGAAACAAAAGGCGGGCGTTGAAGGCCGCGCCTATGACCTTCTGGCAGCGCCGGCAATGGCAGACGCGCTGGTTGAGCGGCGCCGCCTCGGTGCCGTAGCGCACTGCCCCGCAATGGCATCCGCCCTGGTATTTCGTCATCATTCGAACCCATCGCACTGAATGTCTCTTGAAGATATCGACAGGTACCTTTCGGTCAATTGAAAAGCCGTGATGGCGCCATCGATTGCGCCGATAGGACCAATCGCTGCGCCAAGGCTCCGTAGCTTCGCAGGCACAAAAAAGCCGACCGCCTCTTCGAGACGGCCGGCATGTATCTCAGGCAAGCTATTTCGTTTCGCTGAGGACTTCGTCCCAGGTCTTCACCTTGGTTTCGCCATTGAGGAAGGGCAGTGCCGCGGCCGTCAGCTCCGGTGCGAAGAAGACGTCGTAGTGGGTGCGGTTGGGAATGATGGCCAGCCGGTTCTGCGACAGGTTCTCACGCATCCAGCCGGCATCCTTCAGCCCGCCGCCGAGCATCTGGTAGAACTTGATCTCGTGCTCGGGCTTGTACATGTCGCTGTCGCCATAGGCCAGCATAACTGGCATCTTCAGCTTCGCCACATCGGCGGAATAGTCGTAATCCTTGCGCATGAAATTGCCCAGCGCATCGAGCAGTTTAGGGAAATCGTCGGGACGTAGGGCGACGGCGACGTAAGATTTGTACATCGGCGTGTCCTTCATGAAATCGGCGGCGGCCGCGCTCACCTGCGCCTGCTGGCCGCGCATCTCGTCATAGAAGCCATTGGCGGCGAAGCCGGTCGAGACCAGGACCAGACGTCTCACCGTCTCGGGATGCTGGACGGCCATGCGGAAGGCGACGCCGCCGCCCAGCGAATAGCCAAGCACGTCGACCTTGTCATAGCCGAGCGCCTTGACGATACCAGCCATGTCGTCGCCCATCCCCTCCAGGCTGAAGGGTCGCTCGCCGAGCGCGGTGCGGCCATGGCCCTGCAGGTCGACGGCAATGATGGTGCGGTTTTCCGCCAGTCTAGGCAGCAACGGCGCGAACATGTCGGACGTGCCAAGGCCGCCATGCAGCAGAAGCAGCGGTTCGCCCTTGCCGTAGACGGCATAGTAGTAATTCAGGCCGTCGATCGGCAGCAGGCCGGACTTTTCCGGCTTCGGCATGGCTGTTGCTTCGGTGGTCATGGCGGGCTTGGTCTCCTCTGCATTGGCTGGGCCGGGCGCTGCAAACAAGGCAGCGACCGAGGCAAGAATGGCGAAATAGATTCGTCTGGACATGTCGGTCTCCTTGGGTTCCGCCCCAAGGACGAGCGAGCACGCCGCGTGCCGACATGCCCTGCGAAAAAATCCGCGGAAGAATGATCGGTTTGGCTGTTGTCGATCGGGTCGCGCGCCTCAGTGGCGCTTGGCCTGCACCAGATAGGCGTCGATCTCGGTCTCGCCGAGCCATTTGGCGGCTTCCAGCCGGTGCAGGCCCTCGACCAGGATGTGGCGCTTGCCGTCATTGCGAACCTGGATCGGCGTCTTCATGCCGTTTTCCAGTATGTCTTCGGCCAGGTGCCGGACCGTTTCGGGATGCAGCGTCTTCTTGCGCGCCGTCGGCACGTAGATGTCGTCGACCTTGACCTTCTGCACTCTCAGCATGCCGGCTCCCGAGGCGGAAAATGCCGCCTCGCCTGAGATAGTCGGTTTGCCGGGTGCGGCCAAGAGCGGCCAAGCAATTGTGTCGTATGCAATTGCTGGCCCGATCGTTTCCATTTGACGCTTGGCCGGCAGATGGCCGAAATGGCGGCCTGTCACTTTTCCGGTGTTCATGACCCATCTGCCAACCGAATTTCCCGATTTCGGACTGACGCCCGAGCAGCGCCGCGAGGCAGTGCGCGGCCATTACTATGAATGGCCGGGAATGGACGGCGAGCGGGGCGAGATCTGGTGTTATTCCAACCGATTTTCCTACCGCGCCGGCGAGACCGTGACGCTGCATGTCAGCTCGACGGCGCCGCGCTTCAGCATTGTCATTGTCCGCGACGGCGGCATCGAGACAAAGGTCTTCGAGCAAACGGGGCTTTCGGCGCGCTGGCAGGATACGCCCGACCAGTGCTCGGTCGAAGGCTGCGGCTGGGAGGCGTCTTTCGAATTTCGCATCGGCAACGATTGGCCATCCGGCGCCTATCGGCTGACGCTGACGGCGGACGGGCGCGACGGCAAAGCTATCCTTTGCCACCACCTCATCATCGTCGCGCTCCTGCCCGGCAGCAAACCCGGTCGCGTGCTGCAGGTGGCGGCGACCGGCACCTGGCTGTCCTACAACACATGGGGCGGCTCCAACGCCTATCAGGGCATCACCGGCCCGGGCCGCGACCAGTATGCGCGCATGGTGTCGACGCAGCGGCCTTGGTGCCGTGGCTTCGTGGTGTTGCCCAAGGACGCGCCGCGCGTGCCGCTGGAGGTTGCCGTGCCGCCGAAAACAGTGCCGCGCTATCCGCATATGGAATGGGCGTACGCCACGGGACATTCGAAGAAATACACCTCCTCCGGCTGGGCGAGCTATGACAGCCACTTCTTCCGCTTTGCCGAGCGCGCCGGCTATGGCGTCGATCTCGCCAGCCAGCACGATTTGCACTTCTCGCCCGAAATCCTCGATGGTTATGACTGTGTGGTCTTCGTCGGCCATGACGAGTACTGGACCTGGGAGATGCGGGACGCCGTCGACAGCTACGTCGAGCGCGGCGGCCATGCGGCGCGCTTTGCCGGCAATTTCATGTGGCAGACAAGGCTCGAGGACGAAGGCCGCCGGCAGGTCTGTTACAAATACCGCGCGCGGGCCGAAGACCCGGCCTATGGCGGCGACGTCACCCGCGCCACCAACTCCTGGGAAGCGCCTGAGATCGGTCGTCCCGGCGCAATGACGTTCGGCCTCAACGCGACGCGCGGCGTCTATGCCGGCTGGGGCGGATGCGCACCGCGCGGCGTGCGCGGCTTTCCGGTCTATCGGCCCGAGCACTGGGCCTTTGCCGGCACCGGCATGTACTATGGCGACCTGCTCGGCGCCGACAGCCATGTCTATGGCTATGAGGTCGACGGGCTCGATTTCGAGATCCGCGGCGGCCTGCCCTATCCGACACCGGACAGCGGTGCGCCTGACGGGCTGCAGGTGCTGGCCGTCGGCATGGCGAGCCAGGTCGAGGAAAGCGCCGATATCCCGATCGAGGACCAGTTTCTCACCGACGAGGATGGCCGCTTTACGGCCGAAACGCTGTTTGGCGAGGCGACCGACGCCAATCTGGAAAAGGTCAAACGCGGCAACGGCATGATCGTCAATTTCCCGCGCGGCAAGGGCGAGGTTTTCCACGCCGGAAGCTGCGAATGGGTCGCCGGCCTGCTCAGGCAGGACCCGATGGTCGAGCGCGTGACCAGGAATGTAATCGATCGCTACCTCGGAAAGTCCTGACATGCAGAAGCCCTCATCAACTGGTTCAGAAACGCGCGCGCCCTCGCACCTGTTCTACCTCTCCAGCCTGCGCCGGCCGCTGATCGACCGCGCCGAAGGCATTTATATGTGGACGCAGGACGGCCGCCGCTTCATCGACGGATCGAGCGGGCCGATGGTCGCCAATATCGGCCATTCCAACCGCAACGTGCTCGACGCCATGAAGCGGCAGATGGACCGCGCCACCTTCGCCTACCGGCTGCATTTCGAGAACGAACCGGCGGAAGAACTGGCGCGGGAACTCGCCGGCAAACTGCCGGAGGGCATGGACCGAATCTTCTTCGTCTCCGGCGGTTCGGAGGCGACGGAATCCTGCATCAAGCTGGCGCGGCAATGGGCGGTCGCGACCGGCCAGCCGAAGCGCTGGAAGGTTATCACGCGTTTTCCCTCCTATCATGGCGGCACGCTGGGTTCGCTTTCGATAACCGGCGACGATGCGCTGGCCGAAACGTTCACACCGATGATGCGGGTGATGCCGACCGTGCCGGCGCCGACGGCATGGCGCGACCGCGACAATCTTTCGATGGAGCAGCGCGGCGTCCGCTATGCCGACATGCTGGAGGAGAAGATCCAGGCCGAGGGTCCGGACAGCGTGCTCGCCTTCATCATGGAGCCGATCGGCGGTGCGGCGACTTCGGCCCTCGTCGCACCGGACAGCTATTATCCGCGTATAGGCGAGATCTGCGACCGCTACGGCATCCTGCTCATCCATGATGAAGTGATGAGCGGCGCCGGCCGCACCGGAAAATTCCTTGGCGGCGACCATTGGAACTGCAAGCCCGACATCGTCGCGCTGTCGAAGGGGCTTGGCTCCGGCTATGCGCCGCTCGGCGCGCTGGCCGCCCCGATGCGGCTGGTCGAGCCGCTGCTGGCGTCGGGCGGCTTCCAGCATGGCCACACCTATGCTGGCAATCCGCTCGCCTGCGCGGCCGGGCTCGCCGTGCTCGGCGAGATGGACCGCCTCGACCTGATCGCCAATGCCGCCGCGATGGGCGACGTGCTGATGGACGGGCTGAAAGGGCTGGCGAAGCGTTTTCCGTTCATCGCCGATGTCCGAGGCAAAGGCCTGCTCACCGGCGCCGAGATGGTTGCCGATCCCGAAACTCTACGGCCGATCGAACAGGGCAAGAAAGCCACGCAGCGCCTGCTCGACCTCGCCTACGAGCGCGGGCTGATCATCTACGGCCGCAGGGTCAAGGGCGGTGTCGACGGCGACAATTTCATGGTGGCGCCGCCGATGATCGTCACGGCTGAAGAGGTCGGCGAGATCATTTCCATCATCGGCGATTCGCTGGAAGTTCTGGCCGCCGAACTCGACCTGCCGGTCGAAGGCTGAGGGCTAAAGAATGGCGCCGAGGAAAGTCATCATCACCTGCGCGGTCACTGGCTCGGTGCACACCCCGTCCATGTCGCCCTATCTGCCGGTGACGCCGGACCAGATCGCGACCGACGCCATCGCGGCGGCCGAGGCTGGCGCCTCAATCCTGCATCTCCACGCCCGCGATCCCAAAGACGGCCGGCCGACCGCCGATCCTGAGGTGTTCATGCAGTTCCTGCCGCGCATCAAGCAAGCGACCGATGCGGTGATCAACATCACCACCGGCGGTTCGTCGCTGATGACGCTCGACCAGCGGCTGGCGGCACCACTGCGGGCCGAGCCGGAAATGTGCTCGCTCAACATGGGCTCGATGAATTTCGCGCTGTTCCCGATGCTCGACAAGCCAAGGGAGTGGCAGCACGAGTGGGAACCAAAGCTGCTCGAAGCCACGCGCGACACCATCTTCAAGAACACCTTTGCCGATATGGAAGGCGTGCTCGAAAAGCTCGGCAAGGGCTGCGGCACGCGCTTTGAGTTCGAATGCTACGATGTCGGCCATCTCTATTCGCTGGCGCATTTTCGCGACCGCGGGCTGGTGTCGGGGCCGCTGTTCATCCAGTTCGTGCTCGGCATTCTCGGCGGCATCGGCGCCGATCCCGACAATCTCATCCACATGAAGCGCATTGCCGACAAGCTGTTCGGCGACAGCTACCAGTTCTCGGTGCTCGCCGCCGGCCGCCACCAGATGCCGCTGATCTCGATCGCAGCGGCGATGGGCGGCAATGTCCGCGTCGGGCTGGAGGACAGTCTCTACGACGGACGCCAGCTGGCGAAATCCAACGCCGACCAGGTGCGCAGGATACGTGGCATTCTCGATGGCCTGTCGCTGGAGGTGGCCACACCGGCGGAGGCGCGGGAGATGCTGGCGCTGAAGGGTGGGGACCGGGTGGCGTTTTGAGATGATTGAGATGGCGGCGCCCAGTCGCACCCCCCTCTGTCCTGCCGGACATCTCCCCCTCAAGGGGGGAGATTGGATGTCGCCACGGCCTTCGCAAACTTCCAAAGTTGCAGGACGGACGGCAGCGCAGAAACTGCTGATCTCCCCCCTTGAGGGGGAGATGGCCGGCAGGCCGGAGGGGGGTGCCTTGGCATCATACCTCCAGTGACTGCCTCGCCTAAAGTCACCCTCCGCCCCGGCACCATCGACGACGTCGACACCATCCATGCCGCGCTGCTCAAGCTCGGCACCCATATCGGCGCGCATCATGAGATCACGTCCACTGCCGACGATCTCCGCCGCTACGGCTTTGGCGACAAACCCGCCTTCTCCACCCTGATCGCCGAGATCGGCGGCGATTTTGCGGGGCTCTGCCTGCATTTCCCGATCTTCTCGACATGGATGGGGCGGCCCGGCGTCTATATCCAGGACCTCTATGTCGAGGACCGGTTTCGCGGCCGCAAGATCGGCGAAAGACTGCTGCGCCGGGTCGCGCGCGACTGCCGCCGGGATGGCGGCGCCTATCTCAGGCTGTCCGTCGACACCGACAATGACGGCGCCAAGGCTTTTTATGAGAGACTGGGCATCGCCTGGTCGAGCTACGAGCAGACGCAGAAGATTGTTGGCGATGCCTTTTTGGCCTTTGCCGATGCAGCGCAGGATGGGGACGCGGAATGAAAGCCTTCTTTGCCGAGGAGCAGAAACGCCACGACCCGAAGGCCTTTCTGTCCAGCGGTGCGCCGCAGCCCAATCCCGAACAGCCGGAGCGGGTAGAGCGATTGTTAGCCGGCGCAAAATCCGCCGGATTGATGATCGAGCGGCCCAGGGAACATGGCCTAGGCCCGGTGGCGGCCGTGCATACGCCGGAGTATCTCGCCTTCCTCGAACACATTTTTGCGCGCTGGCAGCGCATCGAGGGCGCATCCGCGGAAGTCATCCCCAACATCCATCCACTGGCCCGCACAGGGTCCTATCCGGCCTCGGCGGTCGGCCAGGCCGGCTACCACATGGCCGACACCGCTTGCCCGATCTCGGCCGAAACCTGGCACAGCGCGCTGTGGAGCGCCTGGAGTGCAGTCGAGGCAGCCGAAGCGGTGATATCGGGCGCGCCTGCCGCTTATGCGCTCTGCCGGCCGCCCGGCCATCATGCCTTTGCCGATGTCGCCGGCGGCTTCTGCTTCATCAACAATTCAGCGGTCGCAGCCCAGGTGTTGCGCAAGCAGGCAGCGCGGGTGGTGATCCTAGATGTCGACCTGCATCACGGCAACGGCACGCAAGGCATCTTTTATACGCGTTCCGACGTCCTGACGGTGTCGCTGCACGCCGATCCGGTGCGCTTCTATCCGTTCTTCTGGGGCCATGCCGATGAGCGCGGCGAAGGTCCGGGCCTCGGCTATAATTTCAACCTGCCATTGCCGCGCAAATCAGCCGACGCGGCGTTTCTGGAGGCCCTCGAAGTGGCGTTCCAGCGTATCCGCGCCTTTTCGCCGGACGCGCTGGTCGTGGCGCTCGGTCTCGATCCGTTCGAGGGCGATCCGTTCGGCGGGCTTTCGGTGACCACGCCCGGTTTCTCGCGGATCGGCGAGGCAATTGCCAAGCTTGGCCTGCCGACGGTTATCGTCCAGGAAGGCGGCTATCTCTGCGACGCGCTCGGCGACAATCTCACGGCGTTCCTCACCGGTTTCGGCGGCAAACAGCGATAGCTGACTAGCGCTGCTGCCTCAGCATGGCGATCACCCGGTGCACGCTTTCCAACGTCTCGTCGATCTCTGCCGCCGTGTTGTAGTGCGCAATACCGATGCGCACGACTCCCTGCTCGGCCGGAATGCCGAGATGGTGGACGATCTCCCAGGCGTAGTTGTGGCCCGACCATAGAAAAATGTTCTCGGCATTCATCTGCCGCACGATCGTCTCTGGCACGATGCCGTCGACGGTGAAGGACACGGTCGGCACGCGCTCAATGACACGCTTCTGATCGGTGATGCCGCGGATGGTCAGGCCCTCAATGGCGGACAGCCCATCGATCAGCCTCAGCGCCAGCGGGTTTTCGTAGGCGATCGACACTTCGTATGCCTTTGCGATCTTTTGCCTTCGCGAACCGCCCTCGCCGGCCGCAGCACCGAGTTCGGCGAAGTAATCGACCGCTGCGGTAAGCCCGGCCATCAGTTCGATCTGCGGCGTGCCGAGTTCGAAGCGCTCCGGCAGGCCATTGGAAGAGCAACGGCATTTGTAGGGTTGCAGCGCATCGATGATGTCGCGGCGTCCCCACAATATGCCCATATGCGGGCCGAAGAATTTGTAGGCCGAGCAGATCAGGAAGTCGCAGCCGAGATCCTGCACGTCCACCAGCCCGTGCGGCGCGAACTGGACGGCATCGACATAGACCAGCGCCCCGGCCTGTTTGGCAATTCGCGTCAGCGCCTTGACCCGGTTGATCGAGCCGGTGAGGTTCGAGGCATAGTTCAGCGCCACGAGCCGAGTCTTGTCGGTGAGCAGAGCGCTGAGCGCCGCCTCCTCGACCTGCCAGCTCTTTTCGTCGAAGGGCAGGAAGCGCACGACGAGGCCAAGATCTTCGGCCAGCTGCAGCCAGGGCGAGACGTTGCCCTCATGATCCATGCGGGTGACGATGATCTCGTCGCCCGGCTTGAAGCCGCGGCCGAGCGTGCGCGACATGTGATAGGTCAGCGTCGTCATGTTGGCGCCGATGATTATTTCCTCAGCGCTCGCTGCACCCAGGAAATCGGCCATCGCCGCATGGGCGCCGTCGACCACCTGTTGCGCGGCAAGCGTGGTTTCGAAATAACCGCCGAGATTGGCGTTGGTGGTGAGGAGGCAGCGCGCCACCGCATCGGCAACCGCCTGTGGCACCTGCGTGCCGGCCGGATTGTCGAGATAGATGCGCCGGCGGCCTTTGTCGGTCAGGTCCAGCGCCGGAAATTTTCCCCTGACGGTCTTGATCGGAAAATCCATTGCTGTCCCCTTCCCCTTGTGTTTTCTACGGAATTCCGCCCGGAGTGCCCGCTTACGGACAAGGATTGCCCACGCGCTGGTGGATCGCGTCGACGACCTTCTGCATCTCGTCGGTCCAGGTCACGTCGACTGAGGACAGCGCCATCTCGAGCTGGGCAATCGTCGTCGCGCCGATGATGCTGGAGGTAACAAAGGGTCGGCTGGCGACATAGGCGTTGGCGAACAGCGCCGGTTCGAGGCCGAAGGAGCGCGCCAGTTCGTTGTATTCGAGCTGCGCCTCCGCTGCATTCGGCGTCTCATAGCGCTGGCCGCGGTTGAACAGCTGCGAGCGCGAACCTTGCGGCCGCGCGCCATGATCGTATTTGCCGGTGAGATAGCCTTGCGCCAGCGGCGAATAGGCGAGAAAGCCAACCTCTTCGCGGTCGCAGACTTCGGCGAGGTTCACCTCAAATGTGCGGTTGACGAGGCTGTATGCGTTTTGCAGCGAAACGATGCGCGGGCCGACGCCCTTGTCGGCCTCGGCGATGAAGCGCATGACGCCCCAGGAGCTTTCGTTCGACAGGCCGAGATGGCGGATCTTTCCCGCCTTCACCAGCTCCTCGAAGACTGCGAGTGTCTCGGCGATCGGCGTCTCGCCGGCCGGCGCCCCAACGGCATCGGCACGGCGCGGCACAGCACCCACGCGGGTCGGGTTGGCGCCCCAGGGGATGTCGCGCTCCGGCCAGTGGATCTGGTAGAGGTCGAGATAGTCGGTGCCGAGCTTGGCCAGCGATTTGTCGATGGCGTCAAAGATGTCGGCGCGCACCAGTTTTGACGGCCGGTCGCCACGAAACCAGCGGTTGGCGGTGCGGCCGACCACTTTCGAGGCCAGGATGACCTTGTCGCGATTGCCCTTGGCCTTCATCCAGCTGCCGATGAACTTCTCCGTCCGCCCCTGCGTCTCCTCCTTGGGCGGTATCGGGTAGAGCTCGGCCGTGTCGATGAAATTGACCCCACGCGCAAAGGCCAGATCCATCTGCGCATGGCCATCGGCCTCGGTGTTCTGCTGGCCCCAGGTCATCGACCCCAGGCAGATCTGGGTAACAAGAAGATCGGTCCGACCGAGACGGCGTTTGTGCATCGAATTTTCTCCGGCGGGAATTGCGCGGCTACGCGGGAAGGAAGCCGCATCTATAGGGAAAGCGGCGCCGCTCTCCAACCCTTAGCGGACCGACTTTTGCGTGAACCCTGGAAGTCAGCGCCGGACGCCAGCCAAAGCGCGCCGCTTGGCCTCGTCGATCAGCATGTTGGCCACCTGCATGCGGATCATTGCGCGCTGGCGCAGATGCGGCGCGACGCGGTCGGGGTGGTTGGCGAAGGCAAAGCTGCGGCGCATGCGGCCAAGGTCAGCGCTCTTGACGGGATGATCGAGGCCGAGCTCGACGGCGATCGCGTCAGGGTCGATCGGCGGCAGCTTTTCCTCGGGCTTTGCCTCCTCGCCGGCCAGCGCCAGCTTGGCATGATCGAGAAGGGCGGCAAATTCTGCGGCCAGATCGGCTCCCGCCTCGCGGTATTCGGCGGCGAATGTTTCGCCCGAGACCTTGATGCGGCCGGAATGAAGCTCGTCGGCCACGGAGAGATAGTCGAACGGGATCGACGGCCGGGCGCTCGTCTCTTCCGCCGCCTCATCCTTGTCGGAGGCAACGAACAGATCGTCGAGCAAGGAAGCGAAATCCCGCTTGGCGCCGATGTCAGCCTCCCCCTCGTTTTGCGCATGCGAACAGAGCCGGTCGCACCATACAACCGGCTCGTTAAAAATGAATGCCGCTGATCTTAAGGAGTTTAGGCGTTCGCCAAGCTTGCGCGGATCGGTTGTTGGTGGGGGAAGCTCAACAAAAAGCCGGACTGCATTTGCATGCAGTCCGGAAATTCGCCAGGAGTGGCGAGGAAAAGCCGGCCATGTGCCAGCGTCTATGCATACGGTGGGGACGCGCCACAAGTTTCAGCGCATGCGCCAATTGTGCCGAAAAAAATTCGCCGGGCATGGCTGCCATGCAAATGCTGCACTGCACAACCTTCACAATTTTCCTATACTCGGCTCCGTGGAGGATCAACAAGGGGCCGAATCATGGGGTTCTTCACTGAAATGTTTGCCCGTCCGCGTCCGCAGGAGCATCAGCGTTACCGCTCGGCACTGGCCTTGCTTCACTCGATGAGCAATGCCGACCGCGCCGACATCGGCGTCAAGCCGGCCGATTTCCCGCGCATCGCGCGCGAAATGTCACTGCGTTGATCAAGACCTTGGCGCTAAACCAGCGCCAGACGAAGTTTCCCGGCAGCGGCCGGGAAACCTCGCAACGGCGAATGCTTCAACGATTACCGAGATAGGCGCCCTTGGTCAGCGGCACGCCGTTGTGGCGCAGGATGTCGTAGGCGGTGGTCACGTGGAAATAGAAGTTGGGCATGGCGACATGCAGCAAATACTGCAGCCCGGGCATCGAAGCCTCGCGCTGGCCAAATTTCAGTTCGACTATCCTGTCATCCGAGCCATCGAACTCGGCGGCCGAGAACGACGCCAGAAGCTCGAGGGTCTTGGTCAGGCGCGCCTGAAGCTCGGCGAAGGTCGCTTCATTGTCCTCATATTTCGGCACTTCGCGGCGGGCCAGCCGTGACGGCGCGCCCTTGGCATGGTCGGTGCAGATCTGCACCTGCCTCACCAGCGCGTACATGTCGGGCGCCAGCCTCGCGGTCAAAAACACCTGCGGGTCGATCTTGCGCTCGGTTGCATTCTGTTCGGCCGCCGACAGCACGCCGGACAGCGCCTTCAGCCTGGCCGAAAACACCGGCACCGAGGCTTCATACATCGATAGTGTCACGTTCAAATCTCCATTGCGGCTGAAGCGCCGACGGCGGGACGTAGCGCCTTCCCGGAGGATTTTTCAAGCGTCACCACGTCGCCGCAATCTCTATGATAGACTCCTTCGTGGTGGAGATTCTCCGATGAGACGCGTCTTTCTGGCAGCGGCCGCCTTTTGCTCCCTTGCCGCATCCGGCCAGGCTGTGTTCGCCGACGATGAACCGGCAGCCGATGACCAAGCCCCTTACGTCGATGACAGGTCAGACGCCGCAGCCGTCATCCGCTCGCTCTACAGCGCCATCAACCGGCACGAATTCGCCCGCGCCTGGGCTTACTACGGCGATACCAAGCCGGCAAAGGATTTTGATACCTTCGTCAAGGGCTATGACGGCACCGACAAGGTCGACGTCGAAACCGGCGCCATTTCCGATGAAGGTGCCGCCGGCAGCATCTATTACAGCGTCCCGGTGGCCATCCGCGCCACCGACAAGGACGGCAAGGAAGCAGTCTTCGCCGGCTGCTACACGCTGCGCCAGGTCAGCGCTCAGATCCAGGCCCCGCCGTTCCGACCGATCTTTATCGACAAGGGCGCGCTGAAGCCGTCCAAGGCCGATTTCGAGGAGGCGCTGCCGCCAAGCTGTGGTGACGGGCCGCCGCCGCCGAAGAAGGACACCGCACTCGAGCAGGTGAAGAAACTGTTCGCCGCCGATTATGGCGATCAGTGTGACAAGCAATTTCTCGGCGAGGAGCCGAACATCTTTTCGATCAAATACAAGGCAAAGGACGCGGCTGCCAGCGATCCCGACAAGGAAACGCGGCTTTTCGAGTTCTACTGCCAAGCGGCAGCCTATAACGCAAGTTCGGTCTACTACATGACCGACGAAGTATCGGGCGTGCGGCAGTTGCAGTTCACCGAGCCCGAATTGGATATCCGTTACGAGAACAATGACAGCGACGGCAAACTGCTGGGCATGGATATCATCGGCTTCCGCACAACCGGCTGGGCGGCCAATTCCGAATATGACGAAGACGCCAAGACGCTGACCACGTTCAACAAATGGCGCGGCATCGGCGACGCCTCGGACAAGGGGATATACCTGTTCCGTAACGGCGATTTCTCCCTCGTCCAATATGATGTGGACGCGTCTTACGATGGCGAGGAGAACCCGCAGACGGTGGTCGACTACAACACCGCGCCGTAGGGGTCTTAGCAGGAACCGCCGCGCTTAAGCAGTCCTTCACATTCGCCTTCTCGTTTCAGGCCGCGAACGCATCGGCCGGAAGAAGGCGCGAATGTCCTCGACCAGAAGACTCGGTTCCTCCAGCGCAGCGAAATGGCCGCCTCGCGGCATCGATGTCCATCGCTGAACGTCAAAGACCCGCGCCACCCAGGATCGAGGCGGCATCGGCAACTCGCGAGGGAAAAGCGCTACCCCAAATGGCGGCAAAACGCGTTCCAGCGTCTCGAACGCAAGAGGGAACAGTCGATTCTCCTTGTAGAGCCGCAAGGACGAGGTGAGCGCGTTGCTGAACCAATAGAGAGAAACATCCGTAAGGAGCGTGTCCATGCCGAAGGTGCGCTCCACGTCACCGTCGCAATCGCTCCAGCTACGGAACTTCTCGATCATCCAGGCTGCGAGACCGATCGGCGAGTCTGTCAGAGCATAAGCAAGCGTCTGAGGCTTCGTGCCCTGCAGATGGGCATAGGCGCCCTCCGTTGCCGTCCAGGCCGCGGCCTTGTCCAGGAAGGCCTGCTCCTCAACGGTGACAGGTGGCAGACCTGCACCCAAGGGTGGCCGATAGCTCCCGGGAATGTAATTGACGTGGACGCCAAGCACGCTTTCGGAATGGAGCCGTGCCATCCAGGCGGAAACGCCCGCGCCGATGTCGCCTCCTTGGGAAGCGAAGCGGTCGTAGCCGAGCCCGCGCATCAACTGTACCCATAACTCCGCGATGCGGCCGGAATGGAAGCCTGGTTCCGTCGGCGCCTGGGAAAAGCCGTATCCGGGCAAGGAGGGAACTACCACGTGGAAAGCGTCGGCCGGGTCACCACCATGGGCAGCTGGGTCTGCCAGCAATGGAATGACGTGTTCCATTTCGATGAACGAGCCGGGCCAGCCATGCGTTATGATCAGCGGCAGCGGCGCCGGTCCGTTGCCTGGCTGGTGGACAAAGTGGACATCTAGGTTGTTCAGCCTCGTCAGATATTGCGGCAGCCGGTTCAGCCGCGCCTCTTGCACTCTCCAGTCGAAGCGGTCTCGCCAGCAATCCGCAAGGCGCTTGATGAACGGCAGGTCGGCCCCATCGTTCCAGCCCGCTTCGCTTAGCGGAATTGGCCATCGTGTTGCGCTAAGCCGGCGCTGGAGATCTTCAAGTTGTTCGTTCGGAATTTGGATCTTGAAGGGGTGGGCGTCCATCGCTGTGCTTCCGATCTGTTGGATCATATCAGCCTACACCTAAGAGGATATCGGCCGAACCATGATTGCCAAAACCAAGGGGCACCCCTGGGCGATATGCCTCAGGGCGCCTTCGACAGCATCCAGTTCAGCGTTTGGCGCCAGTCGACCATGCGGATCGGCGTGCCATGGGTGCCGGTCTCGAACCGGACGAACCGGGTCGGATAGGCTTTCGAGTTCGCAGTGATGGAGCGGAAGAAGGCTTCCTGCTTCTCCACGGGAAAGACCGGATCCTTGCTGCCTTGGCCGAAGAACACCGGCACATGGCGCCTGTAGGCCGGGCTCGACAGGAAACCGTCATCCCACAGCGAGCCGAGCAGCAGCAGCCCGTTTATGCGCCGTCCCGTATCGTTGCGGCCGGCCAGCTTCCAGCACAGCGCACCACCCATAGAGCCGCAGGCGACGAAAATCTTGGCGTCCGGCGAGGCCTCGGCATAGTGGCCGATCAGCGCCGCGACCTGGGCCGCGCCCTTGTCGCCGAAATCGGTGAAATCGGGTGAGAGATAGAGGCCGCCATTGCCGGCCATCAGGTTCTTGATGCGGTTGAAATTGCCGCCGAAGGTGAAGTCGTCGACGCCCTGCTTGCGGCTGCCGCCCTGCCCGTGCAGGTAAAGCACGATGATACCGGCGCCTTCGGTCTTGCCTACGGCGACATGCCTGACATCGCCGGCATCGGTTTTCAGCATCAAATCCCGCTGCACCTTGCGCACGCCGGTGTCGGTATACTTAGCCTGCACGCGCTTTTCCGGCACCTCGTCGCGGTCGTTGATGTCGCGCATCTCGCGATAGTCGATGACGGTGTAGGCGCCTTTGTCCGTGGACGAGAGCGTCGCCGGATAGGCGAAGAGGTCATCCTTGTAGGGTTTTAGTTCGAGCGCGTCCGCGTGGGCGGCGGAGAACAAGAAAAGAAGTGAAACCAGAAGGGTATGGAACGCGGCTACCCCCCTCTGGCCTGCCGGCCTGGCCGGCAGGCCAGAGGGGGGTAGAAGCGCTGAGGCAAGTAAAGAGAGAGCCATGCTAAAGGCATGCGTTTTTCGGCTTCGCTTTGTCAATCCTGCAGCACGCCGCCGGCGTCTTCGAGCGCCTCGCGGGTGTCGACGTCGACCGACGCGCCGTCGCCGATCTCGACGTCGATGACATCCAGTCCCTCGGCCTCGACCAGATGGCGGGCGCCGGTGTCGCCCTCGAGATGGGCGATGCCTCCAAACAGCGAACGCGGCAAAAGCACCGGATTGCCGCGGCGGCCGTCATGGGCGGCGCGCACCACCGAACGGCCGCCGTCCCTGCGGAAGGCCTCGATCAACCGATCGAGATCGGCCGATGAGATACCCGGCATGTCGCCGAGGACGATCATGGCGCCGGCCGCATCGGCTCCAACGCGGGCAATGCCGGCTTTTAGAGACGAGGACAGGCCGTCGGCAAAATCCGGGTTGTCGGCAAAGATCACGTCGAGGCCCGAGAGCGCGGCGTGCACCCGCTCGCGCTGATGGCCGGTGACGACAACGGTGGCAGAAGCCTTGGAATCGAGCGCCCGTTCAGCGGTGCGGCGCACCAGCGGCTTGCCGTCGAACAGCGCCAGAAGCTTGTTCGGCCCGCCCATGCGGCTGGAGCGACCGGCGGCCAGAAGCACGATCTCGACCTTCAGCCCGGCTCTCGCCGGCAGCGGCTCGCGCGGCTGCGGCCTGGTCGGGATTTCCATCAAGAGGCCGCCAACGCCCATGCCGGCGATGTCCTTGGCGGTGACGTCGAGACCGGCGATCAGCCTGTCGAGCACCCAATCGAAACCGTTCTCCTTGGGGCTGCGGGCGCAACCGGGCGCGCCGATGACGCGCTTGCCATCGAGCGTGCCCAGCACCAGCAGATTGCCGGGATCGACGGGCATGCCCGCGCGGATCACCGTGCCACCTGCTGCCTCGATCGCCGCCGGAACGACATCGTTGAAATCGCTCATCGCCGAGGCGCCGAAGATCACCACCATGTCGTTGTCGCGCGCCAGCGCGGCCGCTGCCTCGGCTACAGGCGCGATCTCGTGCGGCGTGCGGCGCTCCGTCGTCAGCCGGCCGCCGGAGCGTGCCAGCCGGGCCTCGGTGACGCGCAGCGTCTTGTCGAGCACGCTGGCCTTGATGCCGGGCAGCATCGTCTGAATGACGCCGATGCGCACCGGCTGATAAGCGTTGACGGCGAAGATCTCGCCACCGGCGCAGATTTTCACCACCTTGTCGACCAAAGCTGAGGCGACGGCGAAGGGGATGATCTTGACCGTCGCCACCATTTGCCCCGTCTCGACCGGCGCGTGCTGCGCCAGCGTGGCGATGGTGATGGTCGGGTCGACCGCATTGATGGCGTCGATCATGGCGGCATCGACGGTGAAGAGACCGGCGACCTTGGCATGGAGGTTGACGCGGCCGGTCGCGGCAGGTTTTGCCTCGATGTTGCGGTGGGCCATGCTGGCAGCAATCTTTTCGGCCGCCGCATCCTCGCTTAGGTCATCGGCGGCAAGCACCGCCACGACGATCTCGGTAATGCCGGCCGCCTTCAGCACCGCCACGTCCGGCGTGCTCAGCCTGTGCGCCTTGCGGAAACGCCGCTCGCCCGCCGTCGTGGCATGCGCCAGCACCGCGCCTTGCGCCTGATCGATCGGGATCGGCCCGAACTTCACGCCGCCGCGCCTTTGGCTTCGAGACCGCGCGAGCGAAAGGCGTGGATCGTCTGCGCCAGGATGGCGACGGCGATCTCGGCCGGGCTCGCCGCGCCAATGTCGATACCGATCGGTGCGTGGATGCGGGCGATCTGGTCGGCGCTGGCGCCGAGCGCCAGCAGGCGCTCGACGCGCCTGGCGTGTGTTTTGCGGCTGCCGAGTGCGCCGACATAGAAACAGTTGGCGTCGAGCGCGGCCTTCAGTGCGAAATCGTCGATCTTCGGATCATGGGTGACGGCGGCGAGCGCCGTATAGCTGTCGAGCGGCTGGCGTTTCAGCACATCCTCCGGCCATTCGGCATGGAGTGCTACATCGGGAAAACGGTCCGGGGTGGCGAAGGCGGTGCGCGGATCGACGATCTCCAGGGGATAGCCGGCGATCCTGGCCATCGGCGCCAGCGCCTGACTGATATGGACGGCGCCGACTACCACCAGGCGCGGCTGCGGCAAATGCGCGTTGAGGAAGAAGGTGCGCCCTTCAGCCTCGACCGAACCCGAATTGCCGGTGCGGAAAGCCTTGGCGATCGCTTGCCCGAGATCGCCGGCAACCTGGTCGCCTTCTCGCACGATGCGGTCGCGGCCGTCGCCGAGATCGGTCACCAGGATCGCCGCACGGCGGGCACGGCGTTCGGCATTGAGGGCTTTGAGAGCGTAGGGATCCATGCCTAACCGAGCCGCTCCACATAGACCTTGATGCGGCCGCCGCAGGATAGGCCGACCTGCCAGGCGGTCTCGTCGGCAACGCCGAACTCCAGCATTTTGGCCTTGCCGCTGTCGATGACGTCGATCGCCTCGCTTACCACGGCGCCCTCGACGCAGCCGCCCGAGACCGAGCCGTGGAAATTGCCTTCGGCGTCGATGACCAGATGACTGCCGACCGGCCTCGGCGCCGAACCCCAGGTCTCGACCACAGTGGCGATGGCGACATCCTTGCCGTCCTTCATCCAGCCCTCCGCGATAATCAGCGGATCGCGGGCTTCATCGAGATAGATGCTGTTGTCCATGATCGCTTGCCTCAAAGTCTGTTTTTCTCTGGGAGCCTGTTTTCGGAATCCAATATGGCTATGCGGCGCGCCTGACACCAGCGTCCAGCCAGCGACGCGGATCGACCGAAGCGGCGGATTTCTCGTCCAGCGAGGCGCAGAGGTCGGCCAGCGCATCGAGATTGTGTACCGAGCGGAACTCGTCGACATGAGGCAGCATCGCTCTGACGCCGCGGGCCCGCGCCTCGAAGCCGCCAAAGCGCAGAAGCGGGTTGAGCCAGATCAGCCGCCGGCAGGATTTGTGCAGGCGATCCATTTCTTGCGACAGGCCGGAAACATCGTCGCGCTCCAAACCGTCGGTGATTAAAAGCACCACCGCGCCCTGCCCGAGCACGCGGCGTGACCAGTGCTTGTTGAACTCCGCCAGCGTATCGCCGATGCGGGTGCCGCCCGACCAGTCCTTGACCGCCGCCGAGCAGTCGGCAAGGGCGGCATCGGGGTCGCGATGGCGCATCTGCCGCGTGAGATTGGTCAGCCGCGTGCCGAAGACGAAGGTGTGCACGCGCCGCCGTTTTTCGGTCAGCGCATGCAGAAAGTGCAGGAAGATGCGCGTGTACTGGCTCATCGAACCGGAGATATCGGCGAGAACCACCAGCGGCGGATGCACTTCGCGGGCTGAGCGGAATTTCGGCAGGATCAGTTCGCCGCCGGTGCGCGCGGCCGAGCGCATCATGGCGCGTGGATCGATACGGCGGCCATGCAGGTCTGCCTTGAAGCGTCGGGTACGGACCATGTCGAACGGCAGCCGCAGCCGGGCAATCGCCTTCTTGGCGTCTGCCATCTCGTCGGCATTCATCTGGGCAAAGTCCTTGCCGCGCAGCACTTCATTCCCGGAGAAGGTTAGCCGGGCGTCGACTTCGATCTCCGGGATTTCCCTGACCGGCCGATTCTTCTCGTGGCCTTCGAACATGGCCTGGCTGACGCGGTTTTCTGCCGCGCGCGGCTTTTGCTTCTCCCTGGTGTCGGGCGCCACAGGCGAGAACATCGCCAGAAGTTTCTCGATCAGCTCGCGCGATTTCCAGAACAGCCGGAAGGCTTCGTCGAAAACAGGGTGATCCTCGTGCCGCGACACCAGCACGGCATGCAGCGTCCAGTAGAAATCGTCGCGCGAACCGATGCCGGCTGCCAGCACCGCCTCGATCCCATCCTTGACCGAAGCCGGCCCGACCCGCATGCCGGATTTGCGCAAGGTGCGGGCGAAATAGACGATGTTGTCGGCGATGCGCCCGTCTTCCGTCGCCTCTCTGGGGTCGGTCTCTTTGGGGTAAGCACCCGGCGCCTTCACTGCCCTACTCCGCCGCCGCCAGTTCGGCCTTGACCTCATCGAGGATGCGCCGGCCCTCGCCCGCGCCGATGCGGGCAATGTCGTCCTGGTATTTCAACAAAACGCCGATCGTGTCGGAGACGGTTTCGGGATCGAGCGCCACCTTGTCGAGTTCGGTCAGCGCGCCGGCCCAGTCGATGGTTTCGGCGACACCCGGCGCCTTGAACAGCTCGACCCGGCGCAGCTTCTGGATGAACGACACCACTTCCGCGGAAAGTCGGCTGTTGGCCTGCGGCACCTTGCGGCGCACGATCTCCAGCTCGCGCTCGGCATTGGGATAGTCGACCCAGTGATAGAGGCAGCGCCGCTTCAGCGCGTCGTGGATTTCGCGGGTGCGGTTGGTGGTGATGATGACGATCGGCGGCTCCTCCGCCTTGATCGTGCCAAGCTCGGGCACCGTCACCTGGAAGTCGGACAGAATTTCGAGCAGGAATGCTTCGAAAGCCTCGTCGGTGCGGTCGAGCTCATCGATCAGGAACACCGGGGCCGCACCCGCCTTGCCGGTCAGAGCATCGAGCACCGGGCGGCGGATCAGGTATTTTTCGGAAAAGACATTGCGCTCCATGTCGGAGCGGTCGACCGAGCCTGCCGCCTCCTCCATGCGGATCTCTATCATCTGCGCGGCGTAATTCCACTCATAGACAGCGGACGAGACGTCGAGCCCTTCATAGCATTGCAGGCGGATCAGCCGGCGGCCGAGTGCCTGCGCCAGCACCTTGGCGATCTCGGTCTTGCCGACGCCGGCCTCCCCTTCAAGGAACAGCGGCCGCTGCATGCGCAGGGACAGGAACAGCACCGTTGCCAGCGAGCGGTCCGCGACGTAGTCCGCGCCGGTCAGGAGATCGAGCGTTTCGTCGATCGTCCGCGGCGCGGGGCGCGGTTTCAGCTCGGTCATTCTTTCTCCGTTGCCGCCTCTGCTCCGCTCTGCAGCACGTGGTAGTCGCGGGCGTGGTAGATCAGCGGCCGCAAATTATCGCCCATGCGCAGGCCTGTCACCTTGCCAAAAAGCACACGATGGGTGGCGAGATCCTTGGTGTCGATCAATTCGCAGTCGAAAACCGCAAGAGCGCCCTTCAGGGTAGGCGCGCCCGTCGATATGACATCCCACTCGCCAAGCCCGAAACGCTCATCGGCCGACAGCCCGGTCAGGCCTGAAAACGCCACCGATAGGGGCTGCTGGTGCGAAGCCAGCGTGTTCAGCGCAAACCGGCCGTTTTGCATGAACAGCTCGTTCTTGGCATTCTCGCGGTTGAGACAGACGAGAACCGTCGGCGGCGTGTCCGACACCGAACAGGCGGCAATCACCGTCGTGCCGCGTTTGCCGGCGGGCCCGTCGGTGGTCACCACATGGACGTGGCCGGCAAAATGCGCCATCGCGTCGCGATAGGCCTGAGGCCCTATGTCGTTCAACTTCAACACCGATGATTTTCCATAAGCGGGAACCCAAGCGTTATATATGGCGGCACACAATAGGCCACAAGCGAAGTGGTTGACGCCAATCCGCAATTCCCGTGTTGCGCCTGGGGCGGGCAGCCTTTAGGTCTTGGCACAAGAGACGCTGGAAGCATGCGACCGGCACGGAGGAATTCGTCGTCAGAATGCGACCCCCAACAGCTGTAATAGCGGCACTGCTCTGGCTGCTGCCGGCAAGCGCCGGCGCGCAGACGCTGCTTGTCGGCGTCGCCGCGCCCCTGTCCGGTCCGTCGGCGATCCTGGGCAAGCAGATCGAGGCGGGTGCTGCCCTGGCAGCAGAAGCCAACGGCGCCGAGATCAAGACGGTCGACGATGCCTGCACCGCCGATGGCGGGGCTGCCGCCGCCAGGGAATTCGCCGCTGCGAAGGTCGATATCGTCGTCGGCTTCCTCTGCACCGAGGCGATCCAGGCGGCGCTGCCGATCCTCAAGGACGCTGACATACCGGTCATCACCGTTGGCGTGCGCACCGAAAGCCTGACCGATCGCCGCGCCAAAACCGGCTGGCCGGTCTACCGGCTGGGGCCACGCGGCGACGACGAGCGCAATGCCGTGGCCGGCATCCTGACCCGGCTGTGGCAGAGCGAATTGTTCGCCATCGTCGATGACGGGACCATCTATGGCCGCGAAATCGCCGAGACGCTGCGCGCAGCGGCCGAACAGGCGGCGCTGAAGCCGGTCTTCACAGACACGTTCCGGCCCCAGCTCGACAACCAGATCGGGCTGATCGGCCGGCTGAAGAAATCAGGCGCGACGCATGTCTTTGCCGGTGGCGACGGCGACGACATCGCCATTATGGGCCGCGACGCCGGCCAGCTCGAGGCCGGCATCGTCTTTGCCGGCGGCGAGAATTTGCGCACGCCACCCGGCGATGTGCCTTACGCCATCGGCACGCTGATGATCGCGCCGCCGGAATGGGCCGATGTCGCCGATCCCAAGGTGCTGGCGGCGTTTACGGCCAAAAGCATCGCGCCGGATGGCTATGCCTTGCCGGCCTACGCGGCGGTGGAGATTGCCAAGGCGGCCTCGGCCGCGCCCGAGACCTCGGGCAAGGGGCTGGCCGACGCGCTAACCGGGCATGATTTCACCACCGCGATCGGCCCGCTGCGGTTCGACGACAAAGGCGATCTGAGCCAAAACCTCTATCGCGCCTTCCGCTTCGACGGGACGCGTTTCGTGCCGGCGGAGACGAACTGATGTTTCGCACCGGGCCGCGCAATCTGATCACCGATGTCGCCGGCCTGCGCGTCGGCAACGCGTCGGACGCCAAGCTGAAATCGGGCGTCACCACCGTATTGTGCGACGAACCGGCGGTCGGTGGCGTGCAGATCCTCGGCGGCGCGCCGGGCACGCGCGAGACCGACCTGCTCGAACCGCACAATTCCATCGAGGCGGTTCATGCCGTCGTGCTGTCGGGCGGCTCGGCCTTCGGCCTCGACGCCGCCTCCGGCGTTCAGGCAGCGCTGCGCGAAAAAGGCATTGGCGTCGATGTTGGCGGCTTTCGCGTGCCGATCGTGCCGGCGGCGATCCTGTTCGACCTGCGCAATGGCGGCGACAAGGATTGGGGCCGTTATCCTCCCTACCGCGACCTCGGCTACGAAGCCGCCCAGGCGGCAACAGTCGACTTTCCGCTGGGCACAATCGGCGCCGGCACCGGGGCGCTGAGTTCCGGGCTGAAGGGCGGCCTTGGCTCTGCCTCGACTGTGCTCGACAGCGGCGTCACCATCGGCGCACTGGCCGCCGCCAACCCGACCGGCTCGGTAACGATCGCGCGGACCCGCTATTTCTGGGCGGCACCCTTCGAGATCGGCGATGAATTCGGAGGCCTCGGCTATCCCTCGCCGATGCCGGACGACGCCAGGCGGATCCTGTTGAAACACCGCGACAAGCGTGTCGGTGGACAAGCCGAGGCCGGTGGCAACACCACTATCGCCGTCATCGCCACCGACGCCGTGCTGACCAAGGCGGCAGCCAAGCGGCTGGCCATTTCAGCGCATGACGGTTTCGTGCGCGCCATCTGGCCCGTGCACACGCCGGCTGACGGCGATCTGGTGTTCGCGCTGGCGACGGGGAAGAGCGGCACAGAACTCAGCGCCGACGATGCCATCGATTTCTTTGCCGCCGCCGGCGCCACCATGGCGCGCGCCATCAGCCGCGGCATCCATGCCGCGACGCCGGCCGATGGCGATCTGTTTCCGGTGTGGTCGTCGCGCTGACTTTCAGTCAGGTCGGGTCGGACTCCTCTTCCTCGAAGCTGACCGCGACATCCGAATTCGCCGACAGCCAGACTTTCTGGCCCTCGACCTCGGCAAGCAGGCTCAAGGGAATGTAGTGGTGATGCCCCTGATGGGCGCCCTCGCCGCTGTCGGCCTTGGTCAACTTGATCCGCTCGCCATCGACCCTGTCGACGGTGCCGATGTGAACGCCGTCGGCGCCGACCACTTCCATATGCTCGCGAATCTTGCTGGCCTCAGTCATGGGGTGTTCTCCTTTTGAAAACGATCGACGATAACAAACAGAGGCGGAATTGGATGCATCGCCTTTCGAATAGCACGATGTTTTGACTGTCTCGTGATAGGGAACGATCGAACCACGGCAGGCGGAGCGGAACCCCGATGCGAAATCTCGTCCTGATTGGCGTTTGCCTGCTGGTCCATCTGGCATCCGCCATGGCCGCCCGAGCGGGCGATGTCGCCGAGCTTGAAATCCTCGGCTTCAGCAAGGATGGCGGCGTCTTCGCCTTCGAGGAATATGGTGTGGCAGACGGTTCGGGCTTTCCCTATGCCAACCGCTACTACATCGACACCGCCGACGACACGTTCCTGAAGGGCACGCCAATCCGGGTCCGGCTAGAGGATGAGACCGCCTCGCTCGAGACGGCCCGTCAGCAAGCCAGGCAAAAAGGCGAAGCAATCATTGCCCAGGTCGAGCTTACCGCCAACCGCGGCATCACCGCCGGCTTCAACCCGGTGACCGAACTGTCGGCCGACCCGTTCCGCATGGTGGTCAACCCACGGCCGATCTTTTCGCCGGTCGACCCGCCGCTGCAATTCCGGCTCGACGAGATCGGCATGAACGACACCGAAAGCTGCCAGAGCCAAGGCGAGGTCAACGGTTTTCGCTTGCTGCGGATCGAGGCCAGGGATGGCGGCCAGACCCATCTGCTGCATGAGGATAAATCGATCCCGAAAAGCCGTGGCTGCCCGAACGGCTACCGGATCGGCGCGGTGCAGACATTTTCGATGGACGGCATCAGCGCCTATGCGGTGCTGATCGCGGTGCGCCAATACGGCTTCGAAGGGCCGGATTTTCGCTGGATCGCCGTGACCGGACGCCTGTGACATCGCTCGATCAATCCAGTTGGCGCAAGCGCGCCGGAAATCGCCTCAGCCGCGCCATGCCATCGACGGGCACGGCGCTTGTCGGCGCCTTGCTGTGGGCGATGGCCATGGGCGCCAGCGCGCTGACCGGTCTTTGGCTCGACAATTGGGAGACCCCGGAAAAGATCCGCTTCGTCGCCCTGCTGTTTGCGACCGGCGCGGCATTGGCCTTTCCCGTCGGGTTGTTCGCGGCGCGGCTGGTCTCGCTGGACCGGCACTGGGAGGTGGCGTTCGCCGCCGCCTTCGTCTGCCTGCTTGCCACGACGCTCGCCTTCACCGGCGGGTTGTTTGCGCTGCAATACCGCTCCTATTATGCCGAATGGCACGCGGAGGCCTTCACCGCCCGGTGGGCGTTCGAACTGGTCTTCACCTCGCTGACGGCGCTCTACCAGTTCGTGGTGCTGGGTATCAGGCTCTATCTTCCGCTCGGATTCATCGCGCTTGCCGCCGCCAGCGTGTGGTTTGCACGCCAGCAGCGTTGAGCATTCGGTCCGCCTCTGATAGGAGGCGCACTTAACCACCGACATATCAGGACTGACGGATGATCCCTCGCTATTCCCGGCCGGAAATGGTCGCCATCTGGTCGCCGGAAACCCGCTTCCGCATCTGGTTCGAAATCGAGGCCCATGCCTGCGATGCGCTGGCTGAGCTCGGCGTCATCCCCAGGGAAGCCGCCAAGACCATCTGGGAAAAGGGCAACGCGGCAAAATTTGACGTCGGCAAGATCGACGAGATCGAGGCCGTGACCAAGCACGACGTCATCGCCTTCCTCACCCATCTGGCCGAATTCGTCGGGCCGGATGCGCGTTTCATCCACCAGGGCATGACCTCGTCAGATGTTCTCGACACCTGCCTTGCGGTGCAGCTCGGCCGCGCCAGCGATATCCTGCTGGCCGACCTCGACGGCCTGCTCGCCGCGCTGAAGCGCCGGGCCTTCGAGCACAAGGACACCGTCACCATCGGCCGCAGCCACGGCATCCACGCCGAGCCGACCACGTTCGGCGTCAAGCTGGCGCAGGCCTATGCCGAGTTCTCACGCTGCCGCGAGCGGCTGGTGCACGCGCGAGAGGATATTGCCACCTGCGCTATCTCGGGCGCGATCGGCACCTTCGCCAACATCGACCCTTATGTCGAAGAGCATGTGGCGAAAAAGCTTGGGCTGAAGCCGGAGCCGGTGTCGACGCAGGTCATCCCGCGCGACCGCCACGCCATGTTCTTTGCCACGCTCGGGGTCATCGCCTCGTCGGTCGAGCGGCTGGCGACCGAGATCCGCCATCTGCAGCGCACTGAGGTGCTGGAAGCGGAAGAGTATTTTTCGCCGGGCCAGAAGGGCTCGTCGGCAATGCCGCACAAGCGCAACCCGGTGCTGACCGAAAACCTCACCGGCCTTGCCCGCATGGTGCGGTCCATGGCCTTGCCGGCAATGGAGAATGTGGCGCTCTGGCACGAGCGCGACATTTCGCATTCCTCGGTCGAGCGTATGATCGGCCCGGACGCCACGGTAACACTCGATTTCGCGCTGTCGCGGTTGACCGGCGTCGTCGACAAATTGCTGGTCTATCCCGACAACATGCTGAAGAACATGAACAAGTTCCGTGGCCTGGTGCATTCGCAGCGCGTGCTTTTGGCGCTGACGCAAGCCGGCGTCAGCCGCGAGGATGCCTACCGCCTGGTGCAGCGCAACGCCATGAAGGTATGGGAACATGGCGCTGATTTCCTTGAGGAATTGTTGGCCGACAGGGAAGTCACCGCAGCGCTTCCCGAAGCCGAGATCCGCGAAAAATTCGACTTGGGCTATCACACCAAGCATGTCGACACGATCTTCAAGCGGGTTTTCGGGTAGGTTTTCGATGCGGCTGGCCGTCCTTTCCGACATCCATGGGAATCTGCGCGCGCTTGAGGCGGTTCATGCGCAGATCAAAGACGCTTCTCCCGACATCATCGTCAATCTGGGCGATTGTCTCTCCGGGCCGCTATGGCCTGAAGAAACCGCGCAATATCTGATGGCGCAGAATTGGCCGACCGTGCGCGGGAATCACGACCGTGTGCTGATCGAGCCGCCTGCTTCCGGGTTGAAAACGTCGATGCTTTCACCCACCAACGCCTCTCTGAGACATCCCTGACCTGGCTCTCGGCCTTGCCGGTCACCCTGTCGCCTGCCCCGGACATCCTGCTTTGCCATGGCAGCCCCAGTGACGACGACGTGTTCCTGCTCGAGGAAGACGGAGGCAGCCACTTCCACCCCTCCAGTGAAAAGCAGATCAGGCACAAGCTGGGCAGCGCCGGCGCCGGGCTGACCTTGTGCGGCCATACACATACGCCGCGCGTTGTGCGCTTGTCGGACAACCGGACAATCCTCAATCCCGGCAGTGTCGGCATTCCCAGGTTTGGCTGTGACCGGCAGTCCGGATGCCCGCTATGCCCTTGCCACGCGCAAGGACACACAATGGTCGTTCAGCCATCATACGGTCAATTATGACTGGACCGAAGCATCCGGCCGCGCCACGGCGACCGGCTTCGACAGCTGGGCGCATGGGCTGCTGACGGGCTACGCCGCCAATTCCTTGTAAGAACCGAGCGGGCGCTCAGCCGGCGGCGCCCGGCACGGTGCGGATAACCGTGCCCCACGGATCTTCCCGCGTGGTTTCAGCGGTTGTCTTGTCCGACCGCATCTCGACCCAGGCCAGACCCGAGCGGGACGGATCGCGGCGGCCGGCGCCGGCGCTGTGCCACGAATTGCCACCGATATGATGGTGGTAGCCTCCCGACGACAGGAACACCGCCTGCCCTCCATACTTAGCGACCGTGTCGAAGCCAAATTCGTCGTGCCACCAGGCCTCGGCATCTTCCGGCCGGCCGACGCGCAGATGGACATGGCCGACAATGCTGTTTTGCGGCGCGCCCTGCCAGCCGGCGTCACCGGCCGGCACGCTGCCAACCACGGCAGCCAGGTTCAGCCGCTCGGTCGCCATGGCGATCTTGTCGCCGTTCCACTTCCACTCCTGCGGCAGACGGTCCCTATAGATTTCAATGCCGTTGCCTTCGGGGTCGGTCAGGTAGAGAGCCTCGCTGACCAGATGGTCGGAGGCGCCCTCGATGCGGATCTTGTTGGCGGCGGCGTGGTTTATCCAGCGGCCGAGATCGGCGCGGCTGGGCAGCAGGAAAGCGGTGTGGAACAGGCCGGCGCTGCGCGGATCGTCGGGCTTGGCCGCTGCATCAGGCTCGATCACCAGCAGCGGGCGCTCGGCAGCGCCCAGCGTGATGGCGCCATCGGCGCGGCTCAATTCCTGCAGGCCGACAACAGCCCGGTAGTAATCGGCAAGTCCTTCGGCGTCGCGCGCCTTCAGGCCCACGCGTGACACGCTGACGGGGGTCGTCGCGGCAAAAGGTAGTTCGCTCATAAAACTCTCCGTTCAGCGCATTATCCCAGGCCGCGCCACCAGTCTATTCTGTCGTCCATCTCTTCCTGCCTCAAATCGTCGATCCTGATCGTTCACACAAGATGGAAAGAATCGAACAGGTTGTTCACAATTGTGATGCACCGCATGCGTCAGCGCGGGTTGCACGAGACACGGCCGCTCGCTATCTCAGCGCCATGAAAGTCAAAGACGCAGATATTCTGATCGTGCCGGGCTACACCAATTCCGGCCCTGAACACTGGCAGACACGCTGGCAGTCGAAACTGTCGACAGCGCGTCGGGTCGAACAGGCGGAGTGGTCGAAGCCGGTGCGCGAGGACTGGACGACGAGCGTGGCGAACGCTGTCAACGAGGCCGAGCGGCCGGTGGTGATCGTTGCCCATTCGCTCGGTGTGGCGGCCGCGGTGCAGGCCATTCCGCAGTTCAGGAAGCCGGTCGCCGGCGCGTTTTTTGTCGCGCCGCCCGACGTCGCCAACCCGGAGATAAGGCCGCGTCACCTGATGACCTTTGGTCCCTATGCGCGCGAACCGCTGCCCTTCCCGTCCATCGTCATCGCCAGCCGCAACGATCCGTTCTGCGCCTTCGAGGTTGCCGAGGACATTGCCGCTGCCTGGGGTTCGCTGTTCATCGATGCCGGCGAAACCGGTCACCTCAATGAGGATGCCGGCTTCGGCCCGTGGCCGGAAGGGTCGATGACCTTCGCCAAGTTCCTGACCGACCTCAAGGCCTGACCGGGCAAGGCACCACGCCTCAGCCCTTTATCGAATCGTTCATGCTTTTGATGAGTATCTTTGCGCCGAGCGAAATCAGCGCATGGTCCGAGCCCATCGCCAGCAGCCGGTAGCCCATCGCCACGACGCGGCCGGCAATCGCCGGCTCAACGACGTAGATCGCCGCATGCTTGCCCGCCTTGCGCGTCCGCTCGGCGATGGAGGCGACGGTTTCCATCATGCTTTCCAGCGTCGAATTGACGGTGGCGCCATTCGACCAGGCGATGGAGAAATCCGATGGGCCGAGGAAGATGCCGTCAATGCCCGGCGTGTCGAGGATGCCGTCCAGCGCATCGAGTGCGGCGCGCGTTTCGACCATGGCAAAGGCCATGGTGCGTTGATTGGTGTCGCGCAGCCATTCGGCGTGGTCGCCTTTGCCATGGCGCGGAAAAGCATAGGTCGGGCCCCAGGAGCGCTCGCCCATCGGCGGATATTTCATCGCCGCGGCAAAGAGTTTTGCATCGGCCACCGAATTCACCATCGGTGCAATCACCGCCTCGGCACCGAAATCGAGGGCGCGGCTGGCCATGTCGAAGCGGCCGACCGGAATGCGCACCAGCGCCGGCTTGTTGGCGGCCAGCACCGGCACCAGGCCGCGCAAGACCGAGTCTTCGTGGTGTCCGCCATGCTGCATATCGAGGGTGACGGCGTCAAAACCCTGCTTGGCGATGATTTCGACCGTCAAAGCGTCCGGAACGCCGGACCAGGCGGTGAACAGCGTTTCATCCGCCGCCAGGCGTGACTTCAGGGACATGGGTGCTTTCCTCGTTGGGTAGAGCCTTGTAACAGGCCTACGCACAGTTTCAGCCGGAAAAGGCTGAAAAGGCAAAGAAAAACCGCCCGGCTGGACCGGGCGGTCGATTGGTCCAGCGCTACTCGCTCTAGGTGTTCTTGATCTGCTCGATCGCCTGCGCCATCAGTTCGTCCATGGTGCGGCGGATCTGGTGATCCGACTGGTCGACGCCGGCGGCGTCGAAATCTTTGCGGATCTTGCGGAATACGTCGTGATCGCCAGCTTCCTCGATGTCGGAAACCACAACTTCCTTGGCATAGGCGTCGGCGTCAGTGCCGGACTTGCCCAGCTTTTCGGCTGCCCACAGGCCAAGCGCCTTGTTGCGGCGTGCCGAAGCCTTGAAGCGAAGTTCTTCGTCGAAGGCGAATTTGCGCTCAAAACCCTCTTCGCGGTCTTTCATGCTGCTCATGGCTTCCCTCCGATGAAATCGATTCGCGTTGGTGATGGATATGTGTGCTGCCGCAGCACAAACCAAAAGGGCGCGGGCCGGTCAATATGCTACATCGCTTGCTGCGCTGCGGCATTTCATTCCTGAAAGCGGTCGATGGAAAGGATTTGCCGATTGAGCAAACGCTGTGATTGGGATAGACCCGGCATTGAACCCCACCCGTCGCCGCACCAATTTAGGCAGACGGACAGGAACTGGTCGCTTGCCGCCTGCCCGCAAATCCAGAGAAAAATCAGATGAAAAATCGCCGCCGCATTTATGAAGGCAAGGCCAAGATCCTCTATGAGGGACCGGAACCGGGCACACTTATCCAGTTCTTCAAGGATGATGCGACCGCATTCAACAAGAAGAAGCACGAGGTCATCGACGGCAAGGGGGTGCTCAACAACCGCATCTCCGAATATATTTTCAACCATCTGAACCGCATGGGCATTCCGACCCACTTCATCCGCCGGCTCAACATGCGCGAGCAGTTGATCAAGGAAGTCGAGATCATTCCGCTCGAAGTGGTGGTGCGCAATGTCGCCGCCGGCTCGCTGTCCAAGCGCCTCGGCATCGAGGAAGGCACCGTTCTGCCGCGCTCGATCATCGAATTCTATTATAAGGCCGATGCGCTCGACGATCCGATGGTGTCGGAAGAGCACATCACCGCTTTCGGCTGGGCAAGCCCGCAGGAGATCGACGACGTCATGGCGCTGGCCATCCGCGTCAACGACTTCCTCTCCGGCCTGTTCATGGGTGTCGGCATCCAACTCGTGGATTTCAAGATCGAATGCGGCCGCCTGTTCGAGGGCGACATGATGCGCATCGTCGTTGCCGACGAGATCTCGCCGGATTCGTGCCGGCTGTGGGACGTGGCAACGCAGGACAAGCTCGACAAGGACCGTTTCCGCCGCGATATGGGCGGCCTCGTCGAAGCCTATCAGGAAGTTGCCCGCCGCCTTGGCATCATGAACGAGAACGAGCCGCCGCGCCCGACCGGCCCGGTGCTCGTCGCGTCGACCGATGGCCTCAAAGGCAAGCCGCACTAAGTCTTCATTTCTTGACGCAATTCCGGACGAAAAACCGCTTCAGACTTTTCCTGGAATTGCTAAGTCTTCGAACAGGAACCTGTCCAGCATGATCAAGGCCCGCATCACCGTCACCCTCAAGAACGGCGTGCTCGACCCGCAGGGAAAAGCCATAGAGCACGCTCTGTCCGGACTGGGGTTCGGCGGCGTCGGCCAGGTGCGGCAAGGCAAGGTCTTCGACCTCGAACTTTCAGAGACCGATAAGGCCAAGGCCGAAGCCGATCTGAAAGCCATGTGCGACAAGCTGCTGGCGAACACGGTGATCGAGAATTACGCGGTGGAGATCGCTTGATATGAAATCAGCTGTCGTTCTTCTCCCCGGCCTCAACCGCGACCGCGACATGATTGCGGCGCTGACCAAGATCTCCGGGCAGGCGCCGGCGACCGTCTGGCAGACCGACACCGAAATCCCTGATGTGGACCTGATCGCCATTCCCGGCGGCTTCTCGTTCGGCGACTATCTGCGTTGCGGCGCCATTGCCGCGCGCATGCCGGTCATGCGGGCGGTGGCGGAAAAGGCGGCCAAGGGCGTCATGGTCATTGGCGTCTGCAACGGCTTCCAGATCCTGGTCGAGGCTGGCCTTTTGCCCGGCGCGCTGATGCGCAATGCCTCGCTGAAATTCGTCTGCCGAGAGGTGAAGCTCGAAATCGCCAACGCCAACACCATGTTCACCCGCCGCTACCAGCCGGGTCAGATCATCCGCACGCCGGTGGCGCATCACGACGGCAATTATTTCGCCGACGCCGACACGCTTGCCCGTCTCGAAGGCGAAGGACAGGTGGTGTTTCGCTATGCCGAGGGCAGCAATCCCAATGGCTCGATGAACGACATTGCCGGTATCGTCAGCGAGAAGGGCAATGTGCTCGGCCTGATGCCGCATCCCGAAAACCTGATCGAGGCAGCGCATGGCGGAAGCGACGGCCGCGCCCTGTTCGAAGGCGCGCTCGGCATCGCCGCCTGATATCTCTTCGAATTCCTTTCAAAACGCGGGGGCGGTTGACCATGAGACTGACGATTGTTCGCCTGGGTCTCCTGGCTGCCGCCGGTTTTGCGCTGGCATCCTGCCAGTCGAGCCCGAAGAGCGCGCCGGTGCCCACGGGCAAGAGCGCTTCGCTGCTCGCCATGGAACAGGTGGCGATATCAGCCCACAAATGCTGGATCGCCAGCAAGGATCCCGCCTTCAAATCGTATCAGATGGCCAATGAGCTGAATTCGTTCAGCGGCACGCCCCGCTTCCTGCTGGTGCCGGCCAAGCATTATGGCGGCAAGCCGCTGCTGGTCGTCCAGGCGCAAGGCAATTCCAGCCGCGTCGACGTGTTCGGTCCGCTGATGGACGATCCGCTCGGCGCGCGCATCGGATCCGACGTTGCACGCTGGCAAACGGGCAATCCGTCGTGTAACGCGGCCGCCTGACGCCAGTGGGCCGCTTCCTGCAGATTGCGGGATTGATCATCGGTCTGGCCGGGCTTGTCCTGCAAGCGTGCATCACCATCCCGGCATCGATGGAAGCCGGCCGCAGTTTTCTCGGCTCCATCGTCTTTCTGTTCAGCTTCTTCACCATCCTGACCAACATCGGTGCAGTGCTGGTCCATGTCTCGCTGCTGTCGCCTTCGGGCTACGCCTGGCTGCCGGCCTTTGCCGGGCCGCGGATGCGGGCGGGCGTGGCGGCTTCCATCGCCCTGGTCTTCATCGTCTATGCCACGGTTCTGGCGCAGCTCTGGCAGCCGCAAGGGCTGTTTCTGCTCTGTGACGTGCTGCTGCACTATGTGACGCCGGTGCTGTTCGTGCTGTGGTGGCTTGTTGCAGGCGCTGACGGCAGGACACGCTGGAGCGACATTTCGTGGTGGATGGCCTATCCGATCGCCTATCTCGCCTATGCGCTGGCGCGCGCACCGATCGCAGGCGAAGTGCCCTACCCGTTCCTCGACGTTGCGAAAAACGGCGCGGCCAACGTCGCCCTTGCGGCGCTGGCCGTCACCGGTGTTTTCCTGGTGCTGTGCATCCTCGCCGTGCTTGCCGATAGGGGCGTCTCACGCCTCAGGGCTCCGCGCACCCGTCGCTGACCAGACTACAAGTTAGTCCCAGATTTGCCTGATGCCTTCGCGGTGAGCGTCGTCACGCGACACACCGATGTCCCTGAGCTGCTCGTCGGTCATTTCGAGCAAGGCCAGGCGGCCGCGACGGCGCTCGATCAACGCTTCGATCCATCGCGCCAGCGATCTGACCACATGCACGATCCGGCCGACAAAGCCTCGCCGGCTGGACGGCCCGACCAATTCAATGCCCGCGCAGCGGATTGTCTCGATTGTATCCATTGTTTTTCTGCCAACCTTGCAAATTGTACCCATCTTGGTACGGTTCTGATATGCATTGACACCCGATCTGGTGCAATATACAGAATTGTCACCATGACAAATTGGCTCCCTGACCTCACCATCGGTTCCGGCCCGCTTTACCAGCGCCTTGCCGACAGCATCGAGTCGGACATCGACAAGGGCGTTATCGATGCCGGGGCAAAATTGCCGCCGCAGCGCGATCTCGCCTATGACATCGGCACGACGGTCGGCACGATCGGCCGGGCCTATCAGCTGCTGCGCGAACGCGGGCTGGTGAGCGGCGAAGTCGGACGCGGGACCTATGTGCTGGCGCAGCAATCGGAAGCGGCGTCACCCGAATTCGCCGAGCCGGCCGTGCAAGGCACGCGCTATGTCGATGCACCGCCCGGCAAGCTGCGTTTCGACAGCACTGCCGCGCCCGACATCGGCCAGGGCGCCATTGTCGCTGACATGCTCTCGCGCACGGTGCAGGATCACCCGCACGAGATTTCGAGCTACACCAGGGATTTTCCGGAGTGCTGGTTCGAGGCCGGCGCCCGCTGGCTGTCGCGCAATTCGTTCCGTCCGGCGGCCGACACCATCGTTCCCACGCTTGGCACACATGCCGCGGTGATGGCGGCGATTGCGGCACTGACCACACCGGGCGACTATGTCGCCTTCGAGCACCTCACCTATTCGCAGATCGCCCGCAGCGCCGGGCTGATCGGGCGGCGCATAGCACTGGTGGCATCGGACGAAGAAGGCCTCGATCCCGAGGATTTCGAACGCGTCTGCGCGCAAAAGCACCCGAAGATGATCTTCCTGATGCCGACGGTGCAGAACCCGACGCTGGCGATCCTGTCGGTTTCGCGCCGCGAGGCGATCGCCCGCGTCGCGCGCGCGTACAATGTCATCGTCATCGAGGACGATCTCTATGGCGGCCTGACCGAAGATCCGACGCCGCTCATCGCCGAATATGCGCCCGAGCGCACCATTGTCGCCGGCGGTCTGTCGAAATCGGTCGTGGCAGGTGTTCGCGGCGGCTGGCTCTCCTGCCCGCCCGCCTATCGCCATCGCATGCGCGTCGCCCACAAGATGATGACCGGCGGGATGCCGTTCGTGCTGGCGGAGGTGAATGCGCGGCTGGTGCTGTCTGGGCAGGCTGGCGATATCCGCAAACGCAGCATTGCCGAAATTGCCGCCCGCATCGCCATCGTGCGCGAGACACTGGCGGGTTTCGCCTTCAAGTCACACGGCAGCGTGCCCTTCGTCTGGCTGACGCTGCCCGATCCCTGGCTGTCCGGCACGTTCAGGAGCGCATGCCTCGAAAATGGCGTGCTCCTCGACGACGAGGACGAGTTCAAGGCGGGGCGTTCCGAGCAGGTTTTTCACGGCGTGCGTTTCGGCGTCTCGCAGCCAAGGCGGCGCGAGGACATCACCGGCGGCGTCGCGGTGATCCGGCGGCTGCTGGAGGAAGGCCGCGCCGGCTACGACAGTTCGTCCTGACTCGGTCCTCCTGTATCCCGATCTTCAGGTTCAGCCCTCTGCCTTGAAGTTTTTGGCTTCCTTTGCGCCCTTGTCCTTGCCGTGCTTCTCGGCCAGGTCCTTGGCCTGCTTGGGCGAAACGTCGGTGGTCTCGGCAATATGCATGGCCTCCTTGTCGGAGAGGCGATTGTCTTTCTTGCCTTGCTTGGTGGCCATGTTGAAATCTCCTGATTGGTTTGAGGCCTAACGGCCGGGATGCCATAGCGTTCCCCAGCGGCTCCCCGCTACCATCGTCGCCCTGTGGTTTTCCGGCGTTTTTCGTCATCCAATGGGGTGTATCACGCCAAAGCTTGCGATATGAGGGGACTCAAATTCCCCTCTCCCATGGACATCAATCGCCGCCCATGACCATTTCCAATTCCGTGCCGATCACCCCGGAACTCATCGCCGCGCATGGGCTGAAGCCCGACGAATACCAGCGCATCCTCGACCTGGTCGGGCGCGAACCGAGCTTTACCGAACTCGGCATCTTCTCGGCGATGTGGAATGAGCACTGCTCCTACAAATCCTCGAAGAAATGGCTGCGCACGCTGCCGACCACCGGGCCGCAGGTCATCCAGGGTCCGGGCGAGAATGCCGGCGTGGTCGATATCGGCGATGGCGACTGCGTCGTCTTCAAGATGGAGAGCCACAACCATCCCTCCTACATCGAGCCCTACCAGGGTGCGGCGACCGGCGTCGGCGGCATATTGCGCGATGTCTTCACCATGGGCGCGCGGCCGATTGCGGCGATGAACGCTTTGCGCTTCGGCGCACCGGACCATCCCAAGACCAGGCACCTGGTCAGCGGCGTGGTTTCCGGCGTCGGAGGATACGGCAACGCCTTTGGCGTGCCGACCGTCGGCGGCGAGGTCAATTTCGACGCCCGCTACAACGGCAACATCCTGGTCAACGCCTTTGCCGCCGGCCTCGCCAAGACAGATGCGATCTTCCTGTCGGAAGCCAAGGGCGTCGGCCTGCCGGTCGTCTATCTCGGCGCCAAGACCGGCCGCGACGGCGTCGGCGGCGCCACCATGGCCTCGGCCGAGTTCGACGACAAGATCGACGAGAAGCGCCCGACCGTGCAGGTCGGCGATCCCTTCACCGAAAAATGCCTGCTCGAAGCCTGCCTTGAGCTGATGGCGTCCGGCGCCGTCATCGCCATCCAGGACATGGGTGCGGCCGGCCTCACCTGTTCGGCGGTCGAGATGGGCGCCAAGGGCGACCTCGGCATCGAGCTTCACCTCGACCAGGTGCCGGTGCGCGAAGAGCGCATGAGCGCCTATGAGATGATGCTGTCGGAGAGCCAGGAGCGCATGCTGATGGTGCTGCGCCCCGAGAAGGAAAAGGAAGCCGAGGCGATCTTCCACAAATGGGGCCTCGACTTCGCCATTGTCGGCAAGACCACCGACGATCTGCGCTTCCGCGTCATTCACCAGGGTGACGAGGTCGCCAACCTGCCGATCAAGGACCTTGGCGACAAGGCGCCGGAATATGACCGCCCCTGGGTCGAGCCGAAGAAGCCTGCGGCGCTCGCAGCCGGCGATGCGCCGAAGGCCGATGTCGCCGATGCGCTGTTGAAACTGCTCGGCGGGCCGGACCTGTCGTCGCGGCGCTGGGTGTGGGAGCAGTACGACACGCTGATCCAGGGCAATTCGCTGCAGCTTCCGGGCGGCGACGCCGGCGTGGTGCGCGTCCAAGGCCATCCGACCAAGGCGCTCGCCTTCTCCTCCGACGTGACGCCGCGCTATTGCGAGGCCGACCCGTATGAAGGCGGCAAGCAGGCGGTGGCCGAATGCTGGCGCAACCTCACCGCCACCGGCGCGCTGCCGCTGGCGGCGACGGACAACCTCAATTTCGGCAATCCGGAACGGCCTGAGATCATGGGCCAACTGGTCGGCGCGGTGAAAGGCATTGGCGATGCCTGCCGGGCGCTCGGCTTCCCGATCGTGTCGGGCAATGTCTCGCTCTACAATGAAACCAATGGCCAGGGCATCCTGCCGACGCCGACCATCGGCGGCGTCGGGCTGATCGCCGACTGGTCGAAGATGACCCGTATCGGCTTCGCCGCCGAGGGCCAGATGATCCTGCTGGTGGGCGCACCCGCAAGCTGGGGCAGCCATCTCGGCCAGTCCGCCTATTTCAGAGACATTCACGGTCGGACCGACGGGCCGCCGCCACCCGTCGACCTCGCCCATGAAAAGCGCGTCGGCGACCACGTGCGCGCGCTGATCGCGTCGGGCGTCGTGACCGCGGCGCATGACCTTTCCGATGGCGGCTTGGCGATAGCCCTGGCCGAGATGGCGATGGCGTCCGGCATCGGCGCCACAATTCCGGGGCTCGCCGGCACCGACCCGATCCCGGTCTGGTTCGGCGAAGACCAGGGCCGCTACCTGCTGACGCTGTCCGTCGATCCGCAGAGCAAGGAATGGGACGCCATCCGCGAGGAACAGAGCAAGCTCGGCATCTTTGCGCCATGGATCGGCTCGACCGGTGGAAACGAACTGAAGCTCGGCGATGCCAGGGCGATCCCGGTCAGCGAATTGACTGCCGCCCACGAAGGCTGGTTCCCGAACTTCATGGACAAGTCCATTTGACCAGCCTGGCAGCCCGGACGCTGATCGCAGTCGTCTTCTGGCCGTCGCTGTTCTTCTTCTGGTTCCTCGGGCCGTTCGTCTTTTTCCTGCTGTCGACGACCTCGAGCGAGGTCTGTCCGCTGCTGGAAAGGCGTGAACAGTTCCTTGAGGCGGCCAATGGCACACTGCCGATGCTGGCCTTGCAAAGCCTGATCTACGCGATCCCCATCGTCTGCCTGGTGCTGTGGAGCCGCCTTTTGCCGAACCCGGCGCGCGCAAGGCATGTCGCCACCTGCATCAACCTCTTTGCCGTTGCGGTCATTACGGGCGCGCTGTGGGAATACGGCTCATCGCTGATCTGCGACGGCAATGGCCAACCATTCTTTTCGCCCCTGTGGCAGATGACCAGCTATCTCCCGATCATCAACCTGGCGCTCAACATCCCGCTCTATGTCCTGGTGTTCAGCCTTGGCCGGGGGTTCTCGACCCGCGACGACATTACCGAAGATGGTGTGGTTCACCCGCGGCAGGATGGCACTTAGACACTGCGTCGCCGACAGAACGGCTTCAACCCGGACCAGAAAGGCTTTAGGCTGCCGTCCGAGTCACTCGTGCCTAGCCGCCCAGAACAGGATTTTGCCATGGCAATGGATGCCCACGACATCGAAAAACTGATCAAGGACGGCATTCCGGACGCCAAGGTGACGATCCGCGACCTCGCCGGTGACGGCGATCACTATGCAGCCGAAGTGGTGGCCGAAAGCTTCCGCGGAAAGAGCCGCGTCCAGCAGCACCAGATGGTCTATGATGCGCTGAAGGGCAATATGGGCGGCGTGCTGCACGCGCTGGCGTTGCAGACCAGTGTGCCGGACTGACGCCAGGCTGGCCTAGCGCGTCGGCGGCTGGCTTGCCAACACGGCAATGATCGGCCCTGCCGGATATCTTCCGCCGACAATCATCCTGTCGCCATCCGACAGCGCGGAGACCGCGCCGTCGAGGAACAGCGCGTTGCGGCATTGTAGCGCGTCGCGAAACAGCCGCGCAAAGCTGCCGAAACTGACCTCAGACCGCGAGATCGCCAGCAAAACGGTGTTTTCATCGCGCACGCCGACGCCGTTCCTGATGTAGCGCGAGGTTCCGTTCGGCTCGAAGCGTGGATGAATCTGGCCATCGATCACCAGCATCGGGCCCGACTGCGTGGCGAAGGCGACATCGGGTTTGGCGGCGGCATAGGCGTTGCTTTCCATGACAGCCGCCTTGCCGTCCTTGCCGACCAGAAAGACGCCGTTCGGCTTCAGGAAGAAATTGCCTTCGCTATCGGCAAGATTGAGCCGTGACTTTTCGCTGCCGTCCTCGACCAGCAGGCCGACCGGCGACAAATCCTCGTGATACATGCCGCCATTCATGGCGAGCAGCACCGGCCTCCCCTCGCCCGCAACCGCCTTGTCGAAGGCTTCGAGCGAACCAAAAGGCTTGCCATCGGCGCTGGCGTGGAAAACACCGATGCTGTCGGCGCGAATATCGATCTCGCAGACGACATAGGTCACCGCCTCGAAGGCGACATTCCGGCAAGGCGCGGGCAGGTCACCGCCAATGACCAGCGGCGGCGGCTCCGGGCGTCTCGGCCACCAGACAACGGCAATCGCCGCCAGCAGGATGGCGATCGGAAGGGCGGCGCCATATCGTCTTTTCATCATGTTCCGAAGGCTGCAATCGGGTCGGATGCTTGGCCCAAGACAGGCGATCCTTTGCGCCATTTCCGCGACGGCGGCGCAAACATCTTGTTTCGGCCCATCTATGGGTTTATTTGATGGCTATGCTTCGAGCCTGACTCCCACAGGCGTGAAAGGATATCTCATGAGCGGCATCAACGACTACATCGACAGCGAAGTGAAGGGCAACGACGTCGTCCTTTTCATGAAGGGCACGCCCGGTTTTCCGCAGTGCGGCTTTTCCGGCCAGGTCGTCCAGATCCTCGATTACATCGGAGCCGACTACAAGGGCGTCGACGTGCTGACCTCGGCCGAACTGCGCCAGGGCATCAAGGAATATTCGAACTGGCCGACGATCCCGCAGCTTTACGTCAAGGGCGAATTCGTCGGCGGCTGCGACATCATCCGCGAAATGTTCCAGGCGGGCGAGCTGCAGACGTTGCTCGTCGACAAGGGCGTCAGCGTCAAAGCGACAGCCTGATTCTGAGTTGAGACGGGGCAGCCCCGCCCCGGCAAAATGTTACCTCCCCCTATCGGAGTGAGGACGAAGTTATGCGCCGGCATGCCGGCGCATATTCGTTTTGAAGATCGGACCCGCCGTGGACCAGCCAGCAAAAGCGCCGCAACAGGCACGCAAATTGCCTATTCCGCGCTGGGAATTCATCGCGCTGTGCGCGGCACTGATGGCGTTGAACTCGCTGGCCATCGACATCATGCTGCCGGCACTGCAGCAAATCGGCGCCACGCTTGGCGTTGAGAATGAAAACCACCGCCAGTATGTGATCACCGCCTATATATTGGGCTTCGGTGGCGGACAGCTTTTCTTCGGACCGATCTCGGACCGGTTCGGGCGCCGCGCGCCGCTCGTTGCCGGGCTGGCGATTTATGTCGTGGCGGCGGCAGCTGCCGCCATCGCCCCGTCATTCGCCGTCCTGCTGCTGTGCCGGCTGGTGCAAGGCATCGGTGCGGCGGCGACCCGCGTCATCGCCGTCTCGATCGTGCGCGACACGTTCGACGGTCGGCGCATGGCCGAGGTGATGTCTCTGATCTTCATGGTGTTCATGGCCATCCCGGTGATCGCGCCTGGGATCGGCCAGTTCATCATGCTGTTCGCAACATGGCACTGGATCTTCGTCACCATGGCCGTCGGAGCGCTGATCGTGTCGGCGTGGTCGCTGCTGCGGCTGCCGGAGACGCTGCATCCGGAGTACCGCCGGCCGCTGACAGTCTCATCCGTCGTCGGTGGTTTCCGCATCGTGCTCACCAACCGCATGGCGCTTTGCTACGCCTTTGCCAGCACCTTCATTTTCGCCGCCATGTTCGGCTTCATCGCCTCCGCACAGCAGATCTATGTCGACATTTTTCATGTCGGCGAATTGTTTCCTGTCATCTTCGCGGGTGTCGCCGGCGTTCTCGCTTTTTCGAACTACCTCAACTCGCGCCTGGTCGGCCGCATCGGCATGCGCCGCCTGTCGCAGAGCGCACTGCTGTTGTTCCTGGTGATCAGCCTTGCCTGGCTCACCGTTTCGCTTCAAATGAAGATGCCACTCTGGCTGTTCATCACCTTCTTCGCCAGCGCGATGCTCCCGTTCGGCGCGCTCGGCGCCAATTTCAACGCGCTCGCGATGGAGCCGCTCGGCCAACTGGCGGGCACCGCGTCGTCCATCCTGGGCTTCATGCAGACTTTTCTCGGCGGCATCCTCGGCACGCTGATCGGCCAGGCCTTCAACGGCACGGTGACGCCGCTTGCCGCCGGCTTCTGCAGCGTCTCGGTCGCGGCCCTCCTGATGATCCTGATCGCCGAGCGCGGCAAGATGTTCCAGCCGCACAACCCACCCATTTCAGGGCACGTCACCGACCTGCATTGAGCAACTGTTCTGCGCTACGAGTTTTATTTGTCTCAGACCGCAGCCACCTTCAAGCGACGCGTTTCAGGATGCGCCGCCAATCACTGCCGTGAAACGAGGGAACAGCGGGCGCCCTGCGATGGCGCCACCCATGCTGTCCGAAAGAGGCATCGGCAGAGCCTTGTCGAGAGCTTCGAGCACGGATGACACAAAGACCCGGTTGAGCGAGGCATCATCTCCCATATGGGAGAAAGTGGCGCGCGGTTTGCCCATCAGCGTGCCGTTTTTGCGAATTGAGAAACTCAGCGTCAGGGTCATGCCAGCACTTCCAGGCGGCGGCTGCCAACAGGCAAAGATCGCGGAAAACATCTCGTCTATGGTATCGACGGGATCGCGACTGCCGCACGCGCGTTCCTGCGATCTTGCCTCAGTGGCGCCAGCGGCGGCCAAGGCAAGTGCAAGCGCCGTTGCAACAATTGCGGACCGATGTTTCATTTCGCAGCTTCCGACTTCGCGAGAGATTGGACACTATAACAGAGCCAATATACTTGACGAAAGCCTCTACCAGCAGTTGGACCGATTATTGCGCCCAGAGTTCCCTGCGCAACTCCTGCCAGCTTTCCTTGTCCGGGGCGACAAGAATGCCGCCGTCGACATGCGAGGGCAGATAGGCGCTGCCGTCGATCCGCGCGGTGTAGCCGCCGGCCTCGGCGTGGATCAGCACACCGACCAGATGGTCCCACGGCATCAGTTTGTTGTAGACGACGAAATGGGCATGGCCGCTGGCCAGAAGACGGTATTCATGTGCCGCGCAGCGATAGCCGAACTGCGACAGGGTCTTGGTCTGGTTGCGCGCCAGGAGCGAGCGTTGCGGTTCCGCCAGATATTGCCAGGAGACGGAGCCGGTCATCTGCGAGATCGGCACGGCATCGGCGACATGCACCGTCTCCAGCGCGCCATGCGCATGGCGGATATGGCTGCCGGCGCCCTTGGCGCCGATCAGCCAGTCCCGGCCTACGGGGTCATGGATGATACCGGCGACGGTTTCGCCCTTGACGACGACGCTCAGCATGACGCCGAAGAGCGGCACGCCGGAGGCGAAGTTGAAGGTTCCGTCGACCGGGTCGACGACGAAGGCGAGGTCGGCATCACCGAGCCCCTGAAGCAGCGCCGGATTGTCGGAACAGGCTTCCTCGCCGACGATCATCGCCGTGGGATAGCGCTCGCGCAGCCTGGCCGTGATCAGCCGCTCGGCGTTGATGTCGGCCTCGGTCACCAGGTCGGCAGCCGAGGTCTTCTGTCTGATGTCGCCCTCGCCCAGCCGGCGAAAGCGTGGCATGATTTCGGCCCTGGCTGCATCGGCGAGAAGCTCGGCCAGCCAGTCGATCGCTTGGTCGTCAAATATCATCGGAAATGTCTTGTCCTGTGCTGAGGCTGCCATTGAGGGCGGCAAAGTCGAACAGCTTTCTGTCGAGCAGATGCGACGGCCTGGTGTTGGACAGCGCGCGCAGCATCGTATCCTTGCGGCCCGGCATGCGCTTTTCCATATCGTCCAGCATCGCCTTCATGGCGTTGCGCTGCAGGCCTTCCTGGCTGCCGCAGAGATCGCAGGGAATGATCGGGAATTTCATAGCGGCGGCGAATTTTTCCAGATCGACCTCGGCGCAGTAGCTCAGCGGCCGCAGCACCATGACGTCGCCGTCGTCGTTGAGCAGCTTTGGCGGCATGGCGGCAAGGCGGCCGCCATGGAACAGATTCATGAAGAAGGTTTCGAGAATGTCCTCGCGGTGGTGGCCGAGCACCAGCGCCGAACAGCCCTCCTCGCGCGCGATGCGATAGAGATGGCCGCGCCGCAGCCGCGAGCACAGCGAACAATAGGTGCTGCCCTGAGGCAGCTTGTCGGTGACCACCGAATAGGTGTCCTGATACTCGATGCGATGGGCAATGCCATGCGCATCGAGGTAGTCGGGCAAAATGTGCTTCGGAAAATTCGGCTGGCCCTGGTCGAGATTGCAGGCCAGCAGCTCGACCGGCAGCAGCCCGCGCCATTTGAGATCGAGCAGCACGGCCAGCAGCCCGTAGGAATCCTTGCCGCCGGACAAGGCCACCAGCCAGCGGTCGCCGGGCCTCGCCATGGCGAAATCCTCGACCGCCTGACGGGTTAACCGCAACAGCCGCTTACGCAGTTTGTTGAACTCGACGGAAGACGGCACGTCGGCAAACAGCGGATGGAAGCCGCCTTCAGGAATCGGTTCAACTGTGTCGATGCCTGCCAGCATGTTCATGGCTTGTCGCTTTCCATAGCCGAGAGTGCCGGATTAGCGGACATGGCCGACAAAGAAAAGGCCGCCTCGACGGGCGGCCCTTTCCGGTATCGCAGAAAGCGATCGCTTAGCGCGAATAGAATTCGACGACCAGGTTCGGCTCCATCTGCACGGCGAACGGAACATCGGCCAGGCCGGGGATGCGCGAGAAGGTCGCGACCATCTTGTTGTGATCGACTTCGATATAGTCCGGCACGTCGCGCTCGGCGAGGCCGACCGCTTCCAGCACGATGACCAGCTGCTTCGACTTTTCGCGCACTTCGACGACGTCGCCCGGCTTGCAACGGTACGAGCCGATGTTGACGCGCTTGCCGTTGACGTTGACGTGGCCGTGGTTGACGAACTGGCGAGCCGCGAAAATGGTGGGCACGAACTTGGAGCGGTAGACGACCGCGTCGAGACGCGACTCGAGCAGGCCGATCAGGTTCTCGGAGGTGTCGCCCTTGCGGCGATCAGCCTCTTCATAGACCTTGCGGAACTGCTTTTCGGAGACATCACCATAGTGACCCTTCAGCTTCTGCTTGGCGCGCAGCTGCAGGCCGAAATCGGAAAGCTTGCCCTTGCGGCGCTGGCCGTGCTGGCCGGGGCCGTATTCACGCTTGTTGACCGGGGACTTCGGGCGGCCCCAGATGTTTTCGCCGAGACGGCGGTCGATCTTGTACTTCGCGGATTCGCGCTTGCTCATCGCATTCCCTTTCAAAACAAACCACCCGGAGCCTCATGGTCCGGGTGAAGGAAACGCGCCCTCCTCTGGCCTCCGTTTTCGAGGCCTGACAGGGTTTTCCCACGCAACGCGGCGGAAAACCCACGGGACACGTCAGTCTAGACAAAACCCAGGAAACGATAAACCTGCTTTCCCGGGCTTGCCATGCAAAAGAAACAACCGGGCATTGCGGCCCGGTGTTGGTGCGCTCGTTAAACGGAGATTTGAGCAGAGTCAAGCGCGTCGCTGGCGCTGGGCCCGGCAACCATATCACGTCTTTGGCGTTGAGTGCCGTGCCGGATGCGGCGGGAGGTTGTTGCGCCGACGGCATTTAGGAAGGGACTGGAGCCAAAGGAGCCCGAAGTCGCATGAAGAAGTTTTTCCTCTCGTTGGCCGGTGCAGCCGTCCTGGCCGGGACGATGTCGATCGCCGTGCCCGAGCCAGCGATGGCCAAGCATTGGCAGGGCCACAAGCATCGTCAGACCTGCCATGTGGTGGTGAAGAAGAAGGTCATCTGGCGGCATGGCCACAAGAAGGTCATCCGCTACAAGGTGAAGCGCTGCTGGTGACGTCAGGGGTTTCGGGCTTGGCCTGAACCGAAGAAGCCCGTGGTTTCGGCCACGGGCTTTGTTTATCGACTCGGTTCAAGGTTTCAGTCTGCCGATTTCTTCTCCGGCAGGCCTTTGCGCTTGGTCTCTGCGAATTCCTCGAGCTGTTTTTCGCTCATCGAATTGTACATCGACTTCGACGCGCCTTGAAGTTCGCTCTTCCTGGTCTCGCCGCGCTTGGCCGACAGGGCTGCTCCAGCGGCCTTTTGCTGTGCTTTTGAGGTTGCAGGCATATCGGCACCTCCTTTGCTGACAGAGGAAGAAACGTTGCGCTCCGGCGACGGTTCCAGCGCTGGCGGTCAACTTCCGTTCCGCGCTCATGCCTGCCCATGGTCGGCCAACTGCCGGCAAAACCACCTTCCCGTGCCCGCAACGCCGGTGTAGGACGGCGCCATGAAATCGTTGAACGATCCCTCGCAGGCACTCGCTACCGGCCTCGCGAAAATCCGCACCGAGTTCCATGTGCCGGAGGCATTTCCCCCTGATGTAATGGCCATGGCACAGACGGCGGCCAGGCGCGTGCCCGACCAGCATGCCGACCGCACGGCGATGCCCTTCGTGACGCTCGATCCCGCGGCTTCCACCGATCTTGACCAAGCGTTTTCGATCGAAGCGAGCGGTAGCGACCTTCTGTTGCACTATGCGATTGCCGACGTAGCCTGGTTCGTCGCGGACGGCGACGCGGTGGATCGCGAAGCCTGGGCGCGGGGCGAAACCCTGTATTTGCCGGACGGCAAGGCCGGGCTCTATCCCCGGGTGCTTGCCGAGGGCGCCGCGAGCTTGCTGCCCAGCGGTCCGCGTCCGGCTGTCATCTTCACGGTCCGGATCGTCGACGACGGAGCGGTAAGGCTGGATGGCGCGGAGCGGGCAATCATTCAAAGCCGCGCCAAGCTCGCCTATGACAGCGTGCAGGCCGCCGACGTCCCAGTCGGCTTCGCCGAAATCGCGCGACGCATGGCGGCGGCCGAAGACCGTCGCGGCGCTTCGCGCGTCGACCCGCCCGAGCAGGAGGTGGAACAGCTTGCCGATGGCACGTTCCAGCTTGCGTTCAGACCGCTGCTGCAATCCGAGCAAGACAACGCAGCACTTTCGCTGGCCGCCAACATGGCGATTGCCGACGCCATGCTGGCACACCGGACCGGCTTGTTCCGGGTGATGGCGCCGCCCGATGCTTCCAAAGTACAAAGACTGCGCAGCGCGGCACGGGCCTTAGGCCTGTCCTGGCCTCCTTCGACCAGCCTGTCCGACTATCAGCGAACCCTCGATCCGACCAACATGCACCAGGCAGCGCTGATGCTGGAAATCCGCCGCGCCGGCTCCGGTGCGTCCTACCAACCCTATGAAGAAGGCGTTGTCCCCTGGCACGAGGCGATGGCCGCGACCTATGCCCACGCCACCGCGCCCCTGAGGCGGCTGGCCGATCGCTATGTCGTGCGCTGCGTGCTGGCCATCGTCAACGGCCAGCCGGTGCCGCAAGCCGTTACCGAGGCGTTTTCCAGACTGCCGAAGGTGATGGGCCGCGCAGGCGCCCGCGCCTCGCAGATCAACCACGCGGCCATCGACCTTGCCGAGGCGGTGATGCTGAGGGGGCGCATGGGTGAAACATTCAAGGCCGTCGTCACCGACGTCGGTGATCAGCGTGTGCGCGTTCAGCTCTCGGACATGCCTGTCGTTGCGAATGTGAAGGCCTCTGGGTTCAGGCAGGGCGATGGCCTGACGCTAAGGCTTGTTTCGGCCGATCCGGATCGGCGCGTCATTGTCTTCGAGCCTGCCTAAAGCGCGTCGGCGACGCGCTTTAGTTTTTTCGTTTTGTGCATGTCCTTGTCCCAAAACCGCTGCGCACTTTTGGGCGACATGCATTAGCGCGCGCTCAATCCAAAACCCTGCATCAGCCGGCTGATGGCGAAGTCCGCCTTTCCCGAGGTAAAGACGGCGATGTCGGGCTCGCTTTGCGGCAATGGCCCGGCGACAGCCGGAAGCAGCGACAGAGCGCGCCGCGCAATCGCCTCGGCCGGGTCGATCCAGTCGACCGGCCAGGGCGCGGTCTTGCGCATGCGATTGGCCAGGAACGGATAGTGCGTGCAGGCGAGCACGACGATGTCCGTGCGCAAATCGTCATGCTGGACGAAACACGGTGCGATCTCGGCACGCACGGCCTCCTCGTCGACAAAGCCCTCGCGCATGTAGGCCTCGGCCAGTCCGGCGAGATTGTTGCTGCCGACCAGCCGCACATGGCATTTCTGCGCCCATTTGCCGATCAGGTCGCGCGTGTACTGGCGCTTCACCGTGCCCGGCGTCGCCAGCACCGAGACCAGCCCGGACCGGGTGCGCTCGGCCGCCGGCTTGATTGCCGGCACGGTGCCGACAAAGGGATGGCCAGGGAATTTTTCCCGCAACGCATCGATCACCAGCGTCGAAGCGGTATTGCAGGCGACGACCGAAATTTCCGGATCAAAACGGTCGAGCAGCTTGGCGAAGAGCTCGACTATATGGGCCTGCAGCGCCGGCTCTTCCCAGGCGCCGTAGGGAAAGGCCTTGTCATCGGCGACGTAGACGAAGCGCCGGTCAGGCATCAGCACGCGCGCTTCGCGCAGCACGGTCAATCCTCCAACGCCGGAATCGAACATCAGTATCGGACGGTGGCTCATTGATATCGGACCATGAAAGAGGCTGGATCAGAAGGCTTGGCGGTCATTGGCCAATGCCGTTCTATCTGCAACCATCATGGCCTTGAAGTGGCGAATGTTAGCAACTTCCATGCAAAGCCGGCGAAGACGACCTTGCCTCGGTTGCTCTAGAGCCCGCGCTTGCCGAACCCGGCGGGCCGCGGACGGCCCAGAGGCTGGGCGGACGGCACCGAGCGCGTGGCCGGTGTGGCGTTGCGCATGGAAGACTGTGCCGTGCTGCTGGCCGTCCGGCCGGATGCCGCAGGCATGGGCGTATCGCCATCGAAATCGAAAACCGATGTCAGTTCGTCGATATTGATGCCCGCCACCGGCTTAGCCACCAGAATCGTGCACCAAAGGCCAAAGATCGACAGCGCAAGCAGGTTCAAACCGCTGGACGTGCTTTCCGGATTGTTGAAATCGATGACCAGCAGCGTGCCTGCCTGCAGAAAGGCGTAGATGGCGCAGAACACGATGTAGGACCACAGGATCCAGGCTTTGCCGTTGGCGTCGCGGCTGCGTCGCCAGGCGATGTTGGCACGCATGACCACGGCCAGGAGGGAAACGACCAGAACCGCGCCTGCCATCCCTTGCCGCAATGGACCGGGCGCCGAGTTGACCAGCCCCTCAAAGCCGATCGTGCCAACGATGCACAGCACAGCAAGAACGGCCTCGAGCAGGGCTACGCCGAGCGAATAGAAGAAGAAGCGCATACGGCCGATTTTGGACGTGAACATTTGCCACCCCACCGTTTTGACAACAATGGACGAGAGGCAAATAAAATTCGGTTACTTCAGCCGTTCGAAGCTTAGCGATTTCTAATCTTCTTTGTCTGCCTGGCGTTTTCGCGCAGCGGCCGGCAAACGCCTTGGATCGTCTCCCGGCGAGCCGTCACCGCGCGGCATGGCGGGCGAAAACCGGTCGAGCGACGAGATGATGCCACGCAGCACTTTCAGTTCCGGCTCGGCGAAACCGGCGCGCGTCAAGACGGCCCGCAGATTGTCGACCATCTTGGGTTTCTTGGGCGCCGGGCGGAAATAACCGCGCGCTTCGAGCGCGCCTTCGAGATAGGCAAACAGGCCGTGCAACTCTTCCTTGCTCGCCGGCTTCATTTCAGGACTGGAGAAATTGGTCGCCGTCTCGTCTTCCAGACCCGACTTCATCCATTCATAGGACATCAACAGCACGGCCTGGGCGATGTTGAGCGAGGAAAAGCCGGGATCGACCGGGAAGGTGACGATCTCGTCGGCCAGCCCGACCTCGTCATTGTAGAGCCCAAAACGCTCGCGGCCGAACAAGATGCCGGTGCGCAGGCCGGCCATCTGACGCGCCCTGAGCGCCCTGCCCGCCTCGACCGGACCACGCACGGGTTTGAAGCCGTCGCGCTCCCGCGCCGTGGTGGCGAAGACGAAGTTGAGGTCGGCGACGGCGGACGCCAGGTCGCCGAACACTGTTACGGCATCGATGACATGGTCGGCGCGGCTGGCGGCGGCGCGCGCCTTCTCGCTCGGCCAGCCGTCACGCGGGTTGACCAGTCTCAGTTCGGCAAGGCCGAAATTGGCCATGGCGCGCGCGACCATGCCGATATTCTCGCCGAGCTGCGGCTCGACCAGGATGATCGCCGGGCCAGCGGCGCGCTGAAAGTCCGTTCCTGACATGTGGTCCAGATGGCTGCATTGTGAAGTCTCAGCGCGTCCTGCCATATCGATACGACTTTTTGAAGGGTTGTGGCGCGCGATCGACAAATACCCATGGGTCCACCCGCGGGTCTCGCTTGTTAAAAACCTGCGAGGCGTTTCCGATGACCTGACTGACCACACTCCCAAGGTGCGGGGGCTTTTTACGTCTCCAGCAGCGAAATGCTTAGATCCCGATTTAAGGAGGGGAATATGGAAAGGAAGGTCATCGGATCGCCGCTACCGAGATCGCCGCGCTGATATTGTTTCGGGCCGCGACAGGCGCGATCAGGCCGAACGTGGAACCGACCGCGAGCCAAACCGGTACCGGCACGAAGTTTGTCGCAAATACAGGTTTAGCCTGGGTACGCCGGATATAGGCGACGCAACATTTACGTCATTGACATCCGCACCGACGGCGGCGACGACCAACGGGTTCCAAATTTTCCACAGACCTGACGTAATCGGGTCCCGGTTATGACTATCCAAGCATCTACGCCTAATACCGCCACAGTGGCGGCCGCGGGGGAATGTTGGAGTCAGACGGTACTGACTGGAAGCGCCTAACCCACGGCGGCAGGAAACACTTGCCACCGATGCTGACTTCACCTAACCACGTTGACTAACGGCGAGCATCGCAAGCACACCGGAACGCTGACTGCCAACCGCATCGTTACGCTGTCAAACACCAATGCTTTACCAAGCCCTCGCTTCCGCCTCACTCGTACTGGCGGTGGCGCTTTCACGCTGACGATTGCAGACAAAGCTTTGTCGGCAATCAGTGGGCCGAGGTAGAGTACGATGGCGCGGAATGGTATCTGGCCGCATTTGGATCGCCACAGGGAGAATAAACAATGCAATTGCCAAGACCGTAAGCATTGAGCGTCCGACAGGTCCGAAGCCGAGATGTAAAAATGTAAAGGGAAGCAGGTCGGAGTGATCTACGCTCCGGACCCTGACGAGGAATCTGGCATGGAACGGACTGCAAATCACGGGCGAAGGGGGCCCGAAAAACAGCTGATCCCTATCGTGACACCTATGTGCCACAAATTGGAGTGATCGGAATTAAATAACGAATCAAAACACGTGCAGGTGCGGGGTGCATCCGGCCCCCATTCAAATCGGTGCCCGATATCGCCAGCAACGGTGTTTATGCGCCGATATTACCTGTGATTGACGCTTTTATTTGCAACCGTGCGTCGCATCGCTGGAAAACCAATTTAGAAAGGTATAATATCCAAAAAGCTTGGGTTCAAAGTTGTATAGCAAATGGTAATTTGGCGGTGGGATTGCGTCCTGCATCCGACCACTATCTGTATGCGCCCCCAAGCGTGTTTAACAGGTTCACCAGCCGGCAAGGGCTCCCGGCTAATCTTTTTAGGAGGGGCAAATGAAGATGTTACGGTTCTTCTTTTCATTCGCAATATTGATTCTGGCGTCGGGCTTCCTGATTGCGCCAGCTTCCGCGCAAGCGACCAGGACTTGGGTTTCCGGTGTTGGCGACGACGCCAATCCCTGCAGCCGCACTGCGCCTTGCAAGACGTTTGCCGGCGCGATTTCCAAGACGGCGACAGGCGGCATCATAAATTGTATCGATCCCGGTGGATTCGGCACGGTGACGATAACCAAGTCGATGACGATTTCATGCAAGCATGTCGAAGGTTCCATCCTAGCTTCAGGCGTAACTGGCGTAATCATTAATGGTGCCGGTATTGATGTTGTGCTTCGCGGGCTCGATATTGACGGCAGCAATGGCGGTGTAAACGGGATTCGCTTCTTGCAAGGTGCATCTCTCATCGTTGAAGATTGCATAATACGTGATTTCACCGCCGCCGCGCCCGCCGGCAGCGGTAATGGCATTCTCGTCAACAACACCGCGCTTGTAACCGAGATTCATGTCAGCAACTCGTATATTACGGGCAATAGCAGGAATGGCATCTCGATCGAACCCGGCGGGAGCGGGGGTGCTACTCTGATGGTCAAGAACAGCGTCCTGTCGAACAATCTCGTCGGATTGCTTGGCTCCACCGGCACAACGACGGGTTCCGTCGATATTAGTGTTACGGACACAGTCGTAGCTGGAGGCGGCGCCCATGGCTTCTCGGCATCTGCCGGATCCGGGGCACTACGGGTGATGTTGAACCGGGTCACGTCGGCAAACAACGGCGACAGCGGCATCCGTTCGGCAAATGCCAACTCTGTCGTCCGCGTTGGAAGCTCAGTCATAAGCGGCAACGGTACTGGTCTCAACACATTGGTCAGCGGCCAAATCCAATCTTACGGCAACAACCAAATTGACGGCAATGTATCGCCAGGCGTCGCGCCGACACCAGTCGCGTTGAAATAGCCGACAGGCAGTGTCGCGTGGAAAGTCCACGCGACACAGCACCGTTGGGTGACGATTGCGGCCCATCTCATCCGATTATAAATTGGCATATGATGTCTCTACGCAAACGCGTCGGTTTGCGCGGCCAAATAGGCTTTGATATACGCTCCGCATACCCGGCCGAAGCCATGCGGGCGAGGCCGTTTTGTTCCCCAAAAGCGAGGCATTCTTTTCATGGCGAAGATCAAGGTGGCGAACCCGGTCGTCGAGCTCGACGGCGACGAGATGACCCGCATCATCTGGCAGTTCATCAAGGACAAGCTGATCCACCCTTATCTCGACCTGAAGCTCGAATATTACGACCTCGGCGTCGAGCACCGCGACGCCACCAACGACCAGGTGACCATCGATTCGGCCAATGCCATCAAGAAATGGGGCGTCGGCGTGAAATGCGCGACGATCACGCCCGACGAGCAGCGCGTCGAGGAATTCAAGCTGAAGAAGATGTGGAAGTCGCCCAACGGCTCCATCCGTAACATTCTCGGCGGTACCATTTTCCGCGAACCGATCATCATGAAGAACGTGCCGCGTCTCGTGCCGGGATGGACCAAGCCGATCATCGTCGGCCGTCATGCCTTCGGCGACCAGTATCGCGCCACCGACTTCCGCTTCCCCGGCAAGGGCAAGCTGACCATCAAGTTCGTCGGCGAGGACGGCAAGGTGATCGAGCACGACGTGTACGACGCACCCGGCGCCGGTGTTGCCATGGCGATGTACAATCTCGACGACTCCATCCGCGAATTCGCCCGCGCCTCGCTGAATTACGGCCTGCTGCGCAATTATCCGGTTTATCTCTCGACCAAGAACACCATCCTCAAAGCCTATGACGGCCGCTTCAAGGACATTTTCCAGGAGGTCTACGAGGCTGAATTCGAGGCCGAGTTCAAGGCGAAGAAGCTGTGGTACGAGCACCGGCTGATCGACGACATGGTGGCCTCCGCCCTGAAATGGTCTGGCGGCTATGTCTGGGCCTGCAAGAATTATGACGGCGACGTCCAGTCCGACACGGTGGCGCAAGGTTTTGGCTCGCTCGGCCTGATGACCTCGGTGCTGATGACGCCGGACGGCAAGACGGTGGAAGCGGAGGCCGCGCACGGCACCGTGACGCGCCACTACCGCCAACATCAGAAGGGCGAGGAAACCTCGACCAATTCGATCGCCTCGATCTTCGCCTGGACGCGCGGCCTCGCCCACCGCGCCAAGCTCGACGACAATGCCGAGTTGAAGCGGTTTGCCGACACGCTGGAGAAGGTCTGCATCCAGACGGTTGAGAGCGGCTTCATGACCAAGGACCTGTCGCTCTTGATCGGTCCCGACCAACCATGGCTGTCGACCACCGGCTTCCTCGACAAGATCGACGAGAATTTGCAGAAGGCGATGGCATAAGCCGGCAGCCATGGCCAAGCCGGTCGTCTACGGGGCGGACTACAGCGTCTATGTGCGCATCGTCCGCCTCGTGCTGGCGGAAAAAGGCATCGACTACGATCTTGTGCCGGTCGATGTCTTTGCCGCCGAGGGCACTCCCGCCTGGTACTTCGAGCATCACCCTTTCGGCCGCATTCCGGCCTTCGAGCATGACGGGTTTCGCCTGTTCGAAACCAGCGCAATCGCCCGCTATGTCGACGAGGCGTTCGACGGCCCGGCACTGCAGCCAAAAGACGCCCGCACCCGCGCAACGATGAACCAGATCATCGGCATGCTCGACGCCTATGCCTACAGATCGATGGTCTGGGACGTCGCCGTCGAGCGGCTTGAGAAGGAAGCGCCAGACGAGGAACTGGTCGCCAACGGGCTGCGCCAGGCGGAAACGGTGCTGCGGGTGCTCACCGCACTCAAGCCTCCCGGGCCGTGGCTGCTCGGGGACCATCTGAGCTGGCCGACCTGCATGCGGCATCCATCATCGCCTATTTCGTCAAGGTCGCCGACGGGCAAAAGCTGCTTGCGGCGTTCGCCGACATCCAGGCCTGGTGGGAGGGCATCGCAAAACGTCCGAGCCTGGTGGCGGGCTGATATGGGTTCGGGCCATGGCTGACCCATCTCGCCAGGACGCGCTCACCGTCGCCAGAATTGTCAGGGTCAACCACGCCGGTGAGTTCGGTGCGATCAGGATCTATTCGGCGCAGATTCTTGTCGCCAGGCGCTTATGGCCGGATTGCGTGCCATCCTTGTCGGAGATGCTTGGGCACGAGCGCACGCATTGGGCTGCGTTCCGCGCCGCCATGCCGGCGCGGCGGTCGCGACCGTGCCGGGTAATGCAGTTCTGGAGCTGGGGTGGCTGGGTGCTGGGTTTTGTCACCGCCCTGCTCGGTCCGCAAGGCATCTGGGCCTGCACGGCGGCGGTTGAAGCGGCGGTGCATCGCCATCTGGACGATCAGCTGTTTTTCCTCGCCAATCGCGACCACGACTTGCACGGCATCATCCTGGCGATCCGCGAGGAAGAGCTCGCCCATCTCCATCACGCCGAAGAGCAGCTGAAATCGCCCGGCCCGGCGCTGAACTTTTTACGGTCGCTGATTTCGATCGCCACGGACGTGCTGATCTGGCTGTCCACCTGGGGCGATTCCAGCAGAATGACGCGCGCCCTGAAAGCGGCGAAAAAGAACTAGCTAGACGGACCGTCTAAGAGCTGATTGCAGGCTTGCCACTATCAGCCACAGAATGGCAAGCACGGCGGCGAAGGCCGGAAAGCCGCACACGAACCAGATACGACATAGGGTGGCTTTCAGGCTGCCTCCAGCGCCGCCCTCACCGCGGCGATCGCATCATTGGCCTTCGAGGCGTCCGGGCCGCCGGCTTGCGCCATGTCGGGCCGTCCGCCACCGCCCTGCCCGCCCAATGCGGCCGAGGCAACGCGCACAAGATCGACAGCGCTGAAGCGGCCGACGAGATCGTCCGTCACTGCGACCACGACGCTTGCCTTGTTGTCTTCGCCCGCACCGACGAAGACGACGACGCCTGAGCCGAGCGAAGTCTTGCCGGCATCGGCCAGCGGCTTCAAATCCCTAGGTGAGACGCCGGAAACCGCCTTGCCGAGGAAGCCGATACCGGCGACGGTTTCGGTGGTGGCCGGAGCATCGGCCGCGGCACCACCGCCCAGCGCGAGTTTCTTGCGGGCTTCGCTCAGTTCCTTCTCGAGCTTCTTGCGTTCCTCGAGCAGCGCCTCGACACGCGCCGGCACGTCGGCCGGCGAAATCTTCAACACAGCCGCCGTCGCCTTCAGGCGCCTGTCCTGCTCGTCGAGATATTTTCGTGCGGCTTCGCCGGTCAGCGCCTCGATGCGGCGCACGCCGGCGGCGACCGCGCTGTCGGAGACAACGCGAACCAGACCAATATCGCCGGTCGCCCGGACATGGGTGCCACCGCAGAGCTCGACCGAATAGGGCCGGTTGGCCTTGGCGCCATGCACGCCGGTGCCCATCGAAACGACACGGACCTCGTCACCATATTTCTCGCCGAACAGCGCCATGGCGCCTTCGGCGATGGCGTCGTCGACCGACATCAGCCGCGTCGTCACCGGGCTGTTCTGGACGACGATTTCGTTGGCCATGCGCTCGACCTCTTCGAGGTCTTCGGCCGAGATCGGCTTGTTGTGCGAGATGTCGAAGCGCAGGCGCTCGGGCGCGACCAGCGAACCTTTCTGCGCGACATGGGTGCCCAGCACCTCGCGCAGCGCCTCGTGGATCAGATGCGTTGCCGAATGATTGGCGCGCAGCCGGGTGCGGCGCGCATGGTCAACCTTCAGCTCGACGGCTGCACCTGGCTTGACCGTGCCGTTCGTCACCTTGCCCAGGTGCACGAACAGGCCGTCGGCCTTTTTCTGCGTGTCGGAAACCTCGATCGAGAAACCTTCGCCGGAGATGATGCCGGTGTCGCCCATCTGGCCGCCGGACTCGCCATAGAACGGCGTCTGGTTGACGACCACCGCCACCGCGTCGCCCTTGATCGCGCTGTCGACGGTCTTGCCGTCCTTGACCAGCGCCTGGATGAGGCCTTCCGCCTGTTCGGTCTCGTAGCCGAGGAATTCGGTGGCGCCGGCCTTCTCGCGTACAGAAAACCAGATGGTCTCGGTGGCCGCGTCGCCGGAGCCAGCCCAATGCTTGCGCGCTTCGGCCTTCTGCTGCTCCATCGCATGGGTGAATCCGGCAAGGTCGACCGAGATGTTGCGCTGGCGCAGTGCGTCCTGCGTCAGATCGAGCGGGAAGCCGTACGTGTCATAGAGCTTGAACGCCGTCTCGCCATCCAGCATATCGCCGGCGTGCAGCGTATCCGTCGCCTCCGAGAGCAGGCCGAGGCCGCGCACCAGCGTCTTGCGGAACCTGGTCTCCTCGAGCTTCAGCGTCTCGGTGATCAGCTGTTCGCCGCGCAGCAGTTCGGGATAGGCCTGGCCCATCTCGCGCACCAGCGCCGGCACCAGTTTCCACATCAACGGCTCCTTGGCGCCGAGCAACTGCGCATGGCGCATGGCGCGGCGCATGATGCGGCGCAGCACATAGCCGCGGCCTTCGTTCGACGGCAGCACGCCGTCGGCAACCAGGAAGGAGGACGAGCGCAGATGGTCGGCAATGACGCGGAAGGAGGCGACCGTCTCCTTGTCCGGGCCCTGCCCGAGCGCCGATGACGCCGCATCGATCAGGTGGCGGAACAGGTCGGTCTCGAAGACGCTCTCCACCCCTTGCAGGATGGACGCCATGCGCTCCAGGCCCATGCCGGTGTCGATCGACGGCCGCGGCAGGTCGATGCGCTCATCCTTGGTGACCTGCTCATATTGCATGAACACCAGGTTCCAGAATTCAAGGAAGCGGTCGCCATCCTCCTCCGGGCTGCCGGGAGGGCCGCCCCAGATGTGCTCGCCACGGTCGATGAAGATTTCCGAGCACGGCCCGCACGGTCCGGTGTCGCCCATCGCCCAGAAATTGTCGGAGGTCGGGATGCGGATGATGCGGTCGTCGGAGAAACCGGCGATCTTCTTCCAGAAGCCGGCCGCCTCGTCATCGGTGTGATAGACGGTGACCAGCAGCTTGTCCTTGTTCAGCCCGAACTCCTTGGTAATCAGGTTCCAGGCCAGTTCGATGGCGCGCTCCTTGAAATAGTCGCCGAAGGAGAAATTGCCGAGCATTTCGAAAAAAGTCAGGTGGCGCGCGGTGTAGCCGACATTGTCGAGGTCGTTGTGCTTGCCGCCGGCGCGGACGCTTTTCTGCGCGGTGGTGGCGCGCGAATAGGACCGCTTCTCCAGGCCGGTAAAGACGTTCTTGAACTGCACCATGCCGGCATTGGTGAACATCAGCGTCGGGTCGTTGCGCGGCACCAGCGGGCTCGAGGCCACGACCTCGTGGCCCTCCTTGCGGAAATAGTCGAGGAATGTCGACCGGATCTCGTTCACGCCACTCATGACTGCTGCCTTTTCGCGAAAACCGCCGGCACGGCCGGCGGACACTGGTCTCTGCTTTTTAGAAGATTGACTTGGCCTTTTAGCGGGCACGCCCCACCCTGTCCAGAAACACGGAATTGGGCCATCCCGGCAACTGCCAAGCCGGCTTCACGCTGCCCAAAAACGAAAACCGCCGGCGCGAAGGCCGGCGGTTTGAAACGCAATACTAAAGAACTCGGTTACTTAAGCATCGGATAATAGACTGGATTTTTATGGCCGAACTCTGGCCGTGCCCTACATGGCGCCGGATTCTTCCTCGAAGCCGTCGTCGCTTTCGCCGCGCTCGGGGCCGCCATTTTCAAGAAATTTCTCGGCGATCAGCCCGGCATTCTGCCGCAGCGCAAGTTCGATCTCACGCGCCGTGTCGGGATTGTCGCGCAGGAACAGTTTGGCGTTTTCGCGACCTTGGCCGAGACGCTGCGAATTGTAGGAGAACCAGGCGCCGGACTTCTCGACCACGCCGGCCTTGACGCCGAGATCGACCAGTTCGCCGGTCTTGGAGACGCCCTCGCCATACATGATGTCGAACTCGACCACCTTGAAGGGCGGCGCCAGCTTGTTCTTGACGACCTTGACGCGGGTCTGGTTGCCGACGACCTCGTCGCGGTCCTTGACCGAGCCGATGCGGCGGATGTCGAGGCGCACCGAAGCGTAGAATTTCAGCGCGTTGCCGCCGGTCGTGGTTTCGGGCGAACCGAACATGACGCCGATCTTCATGCGGATCTGGTTGATGAAGATGACCATGGTGTTGGAGCGCGAGATCGAGGCGGTCAGCTTGCGCAGCGCCTGGCTCATCAGACGCGCCTGAAGACCGGGCAGAGAATCGCCCATCTCGCCTTCGATTTCGGCGCGCGGCGTCAGCGCCGCCACCGAATCGACGACCAGCACGTCGATGGCGCCTGAACGCACCAGCGTGTCGCATATTTCCAGCGCCTGCTCGCCGGTGTCCGGCTGCGAGATCAAGAGGTTTTCCAGATCGACGCCGAGCTTGCGGGCATAGACCGGATCGAGTGCGTGCTCGGCATCGACGAAGGCGCAGATACCGCCTTTCTTCTGGGCTTCGGCAACTGTGTGCAGCGCCAGTGTCGTCTTGCCCGAGCTTTCCGGCCCGTAGATCTCGACGATGCGGCCGCGCGGCAGGCCGCCGACGCCAAGCGCGATGTCGAGGCCCAGCGATCCGGTCGGCACGGTTTCGATCTCGACGACCTGCTCGTTGGCGCCAAGCCGCATGATCGAGCCCTTGCCGAAGGCGCGCTCGATTTGCGACAGCGCCGCGTCCAGAGCCTTTGATTTGTCCACCGCTTTGTCCTCTACAAGCCGCAAAGAATTCTGAGCCATGATACATCACCCCTTGGTCGTCAATGAAGGCCGGACAATCCGTAATCCCTGCCCATTTTGTACTACTTTTGTTCTCGTTTGGCAAGAGGGATCAAATAACTGAAAAACAATCATTATCCGGATTTGTTCTTTTTTTGTCTCGTGGTTTGGTTTTCGGACGCGTTCCGCATTGGGCCAGATGCTCCGGCTGTTTCGATGGGCCGAATCGCCGGCTCGCCTGCGAAGCTCGGTCGCACAGCCTAGCGCTTGTCTGGTTCGAATAACAAAGGTCATATCGCCGGCATGGTGAAATCAGCAAAGATACTGGCGGTGGGCGGCGCCCATATCGATCGCCGCGGCCAGGTGTCGGGCACGTACGTGCCCGCGGCGTCCAACCCCGGCACGATGCGCGAGGATGTCGGCGGCGGCGTCTTCAACGCGCTGCGCAGCCTGGTGCGGCGCGGCGTCTCGGCCTCGCTTTTGTCGGTGCGCGGCGGCGATGCCTCGGCCGAGACGGTTGCGCGCGCCATCGCCGACTCCGGCATTGCCGACCTGTCGGCGGTTTTCCTCGACCGCACGACGCCGAGCTACACGGCGCTGATCGATCGCGACGGCGAGCTGATCACCGGCTTTGCCGATATGGCGCTCTACGATTTGGCGTTCCCCAAGCAGATCCGCCGCTCCAAGGTGCGCGAGGTGGTCGCCGAGGCCGATGCGGTGCTCTGCGACGCCAATCTGCCATCAACGGCGCTGGAGCGGCTGGTGGGGCTCGCCGCCGGCAAGCCGGTGTTCGCCATCGCCATTTCGCCGGCCAAGGTGGTGCGGATGATACCAGTGCTGAAGGAACTCGCGCAGGTCTTCATGAACCGGCGCGAGGCCATGGTGCTGGCCGGCGTCGATGCCAATGCCACCGAGCGCGAGATCGTCGACGGACTGCGCTGCAGCGGCCTCACCAGTGGCGTGGTGACGGCGGGCGACGGCCCGGTGCTGGGATTCGACGAAGCCGGCGCCTTCTCTATCCTGCCGCCGGCGCCGAGAAAAGTCGCCGACGTCACCGGCGCCGGCGACGCGCTGGCCGGCGCCACCATCGCTGCCCTGCTGCGCGGCCTGCCCCTGCGCCAGGCATTGCGCGAGGGCGTTGCCGCCGCCACGCTGGCCATTGAAAGCGCCGACGCGGTTCCGGCCTTCACGATTGCGACCTTCACCGAGGCACTGGCTCTTGTGCCCGACGCGCAGGAAATGGCATGAGGGCGGCCAATTGCCATTGCCGGAGCGCGACGTCCAAGCGGACGCGCGGATCTCCGGATCGGAGACCATCATGACACCGCAAAGCGCCCGCCCCTTCATCGACCTCCACGCGCCCGTGGCCGAGGCGCTCGCCGCTGGCCGCCCCGTCGTGGCGCTGGAAAGCACCATCATCACCCATGGCATGCCTTACCCCGACAATGGCGCCATGGCCGCCAATGTCGAAAAGATAATCCTGGACAATGGCGCGGTGCCAGCGACGATCGCCGTGGTCGCCGGCCGCATCAAGATCGGGCTTTCCGACGGCGAGCGCGAGTCGCTGGCGATGACCGGCGACGCCATGAAGCTGTCGCGCGCCGATCTCGGCTTTGCGGTGGCGCAAGGCCGCACCGGCGGCACCACGGTCGCCGCCACCATGATCGCCGCTGACATGGTCGGGATAAAGGTGTTCGCCACCGGCGGCATTGGCGGCGTCCACAAGGGCGCGGAAAAGAGCTTCGACATCTCGGCCGATCTCGACGAGTTGGCGCGCACGCCGGTCATCGTCGTCTCGGCCGGCGCCAAGGCGATTCTCGACATCGAAAAGACGCTGGAAGTGCTGGAGACGCGCGGCGTGCCGGTGATTGGCCATGGCTGCGAGACGATGCCGGCCTTCTGGTCGCGGCATTCGCCGTTCCGCGCGCCGCTGACCCTGCACAGACCGGAAGAGATCGCGCATTTCTACAAGACCAGGGCGGCACTTGGCCTGGTCGGCGGCATGCTGATCGCCAACCCGGTGCCGCAGGACGATGAAATCCCGGCCGACGAGATGGCCGGCTATATCGAGGCCGCGCAGAAGGCGGCGGAAGTGCAGAATGTGACCGGTAAGGCGGTGACGCCGTTCCTGCTGGGCAAAATCCTCGAACTGACCGGCGGCCGGAGCTTGAAGACCAACATCGCGCTGGTCGAGAACAATGCGCGGCTGGCGGCGAGGATTGCGACGGCGCTGTAGGATCGCCTACGTCGGCGGGACAGCACCCCCCTCTGGCCTGCCGGCCATCTCCCCCGCAAGGAGGGAGATTAACAGCTTAGCCGCAGGCTCCCATTTTCAACGTTGGTGATTAGCGAAGGCCAATGTGACAACTGATCTCCCCCCTTGCGGGGGAGATGTCCGGCAGGACAGAGGGGGGTGGGAAGAAACGCGGCGGTCCCGGTTCACTTCCCCGCCCTTCGTCCCGCCTCATACGCCCGGCGCGCCCACACCCTCATCTCGTCAGGATCATCAAACGCGTCGTCGGGAATGCTCCAGTACGGCATCGCGACCAGCTTGCCGTGGCGGGTGCCGGTATAGGTCCATTGCTTGCAGCCGGCGGCTTCGAAGTCGGGCGCGCTTTGCTCGTCAGCCTTGAGCAGCAATTCGCCGCGCAGCACGATGGCGACGATGACGCCGTCGAAATAGATACCCTTGCCGCCGAACAGTTTTCGGATACTGACCGGGCCGAGGCCTTCGAACAGCTCTTCGATGCGTTCATTGTCCATGCCGCAATCATGTCACCGGGCTTGCCATGGCTGCAACCAAAAACCATGCTGGCAAGTTGAGAGCCATCCGTCGGAGTTCTGTCATGCCGCTGCTGCTCAAGGGATCCTGCCGCTGCGATGCCGTCCATTTCGAGGTGGAGAGCAACACGCCGGTGCCGTTCATGCTGTGCTACTGCTCGATCTGCCGCAAGCAGCAGGGCGGCGGCGGCTTCGCCATCAATCTCGGCGCCGATTACAAGACGCTGAAAATCAAGGGCAAGCGCAATCTCGGCGTCTACCAGGCCGAGATCGCGGACGACGAGCATCCAAAGTGCGAGATTTCGACGGGCGAGCGCAATTTCTGCAAGAAGTGCGGTTCGGCGCTCTGGCTCTACGATCCGACATGGCCGGACCTGGTCCACCCCTTCGCCTCGGCAATCGACAGCGAGTTGCCGAAACCGCCGGAGAAGGTGCATCTGATGTTGAAATACAAGGCGAGTTGGGTCGAGCCGGTGATCGGCAAAAAGGACAAGGTCTTCGACGTCTATCCCGAGGAATCGATCGCCGACTGGCACAAGCGGACGAAGATGTGGGTGAAGTAAGCAGGGAGGCGCGGAGCGCGACTTCCGATGGTCAGCGCTGCCCCTCATCCGGCCCTTCGGGCCGTTCGTCATTCGAAAAGCCAAGCAATTGGCTTTTCGCCCGCTGCGCGGACCATTCCTCACCTCCCCGTGAACGGGGAGAAGGAAGATCAGGCCGAAGCGCGCGCCTCAGCCAGCGCCTTCAGGTCGGCGGGCTTCAGTTCGACGGATTCGCCGCAGCCGCAGGCCGAACTCTGGTTCGGGTTGTGGAAGGTGAAGCCGGTGCGCAGCGTCGTCTGCTCGAAATCCATCTCGGTGCCGAACAGGAAAAGGGCAGCCTCGGGCGCGACATAGACATGCGCGCCGTCGCGTTCGATATGGTCGTCCTTGGTATTGGGCTCGGTCACCAGGTCGACCGTGTATTCCATGCCGGCGCAGCCGCCCTTCTTGATGCCGAGGCGAATGCCATGCGCATTGTCGCGCGTGGCGACGATCTCGCGCACCCGGTCGGCGGCCTTTTCGGTCATCGTGATGACGGCGAAGCGTCCCATTCTTTTTCCTCTTCCATTCCATGCAGGTTCAAGGCCTGCCGAATGATTCCTCACCTAAAATGGTGAAGTTTTACCACTGGTGCAAGTGCACCAACCTCAGTCAACCTAGTACCAGCCCACCGCCACCTGCGCCTCTTCCGACATGCGGTCGGGCGACCAGGGCGGGTCGAAGGTCATGTTGACCTCGACGCCGGAGACGCCTTCGACGGCGCCGACGGCGTTTTCCACCCAGCCGGGCATTTCGCCGGCCACCGGACAGCCGGGCGCGGTCAGCGTCATGTCGATCTTGACCGCGCGGTTGTCCTCGATGTCGATCTTGTAGATGAGGCCGAGCTCATAGATGTCGGCCGGTATTTCCGGGTCATAGACCGTCTTCAGCGCCGAGACGATGTCGTCGGTCAGCCGCGCCAGCTCGTCGGCGGGAATTGCCGAGGCGGAAACCACCGGATTGACGGCCGCTTCCGGCGCGGTGGTGTGGCTCGCATCATCCATGGTCGTCATCCAAAGAACCTGTCACCCGAAGAACTTGCGCGCTTTTTCCAGCGCATCGGCCAAAGCGTCGACTTCGGCCCTGGTATTATACATGCCGAACGATGCCCTGCATGTGGAGGTTACGCCAAAGCGTTTCAACAGCGGCTGGGCGCAATGGGTGCCCGCGCGGACGGCAACACCTTGCCTGTCTATCACCATCGACACGTCATGGGCATGAATGCCCTGCAATTCGAAGGAAATGATGGCGCCCTTGTCCGGCGCGTCGCCGAAGATGCGCAGCGAGTTGATGGCGCGCAGCCGCTCGTGCGCGTAGGTCTTGAGGTCGGCCTCGTGCGCGGCGATGCGCTCGCGGCCGATCTTTTCCATGTATTCCAATGCTGTACCCAGCCCGATCGCCTGGACGATCGGCGGCGTGCCGGCCTCGAAGCGGTGCGGCGGCTCGTTGTAGGTGACGACGTCTTCCGTCACTTCCTCGATCATCTCGCCGCCGCCCATGAAAGGGCGCATGGCCGAGAGAATATCCTTCTTGCCGTAAAGCACGCCGATGCCGGACGGCCCGTAAACCTTGTGACCGGTGAAGACGAAGAAATCGCAGTCGAGGTCCTGGACGTCGATCGGCATGTGCACGGCGCTCTGGCTGCCATCGACAAGTACGGGAATGCCACGCGAATGCGCGATGCGCACGATTTCCTTGATCGGCGTCACCGTGCCCAGCGCGTTCGACATATGCGTGATGGCGACGAGCTTGGTCTTGTCGGTCAGGCGCTTTTCGAATTCCTCGATGTGGAAGATGCCGAGATCGTCGACCGGCACCCAGACCAGCTTGGCGCCCTGCCGTTCCCGGATGAAATGCCACGGCACGATGTTGGAGTGGTGCTCCATGATCGACAGCACGATCTCGTCGCCCGCGCCGATATTGGGCATGCCATAGCCGTAAGCCACGGTGTTGATGGCGGCTGTCGTGTTGGAGGTGAAGACGATGTTGTCGGTGCTTGGCGCATTGAGGAAACGGCGCACCGTCTCGCGCGCCTTCTCATAGGCGTCGGTTGCGGCATTGGACAGGAAATGCAGGCCGCGATGGACGTTGGCGTATTCCTGGGAATAGGCGTGCTGGATCGTATCCAGCACCACCTGCGGCTTCTGCGCCGAGGCGCCATTGTCGAGATAGACCAGCGGTTTGCCGTAGACTTCGCGCGACAGGATCGGGAAGTCGCGGCGGATCGCCTCGACGTCGTATGGGGTTGTTTCGATCTTCTGGTCCATTACAAGCTCTCTTGAGGCACCGCCTCACTTCGTCACGCACCCCTCATCCGACCGAGCTTCGCTCGGCCACCGCCCGGGGCGAGTCACTTGCCTCGCCCGTCCTTCGGACCCTACAAGGGGAGAAGGGAAAGAGGCGCTTACCCGTGCGCCACGAACCAGTCGTCCAGCCTTGTTTCCAGGGCCTCGACGATGGTTTCGTCGTCCAGTTCCTCGATTACTTCGGCCACGAACGCCTTCACCAGCAAGCCGCGGGCGCTCTTCTCGTCGATGCCGCGCGCCATCAGGTAGAACAGATGGTTGTGGTCGATCTCGGTAACGGTCGCGCCATGGCCGCAGATGACGTCGTCGGCGAAGATCTCCAGCTCAGGCTTGGTCGAGAACTCGCCATCGTCCGACAAAAGCAGCGTGTTGCAGGCCATCTTGGCGTTGGTTTTTTGCGCGTATTGGTGGACGTTGATGCGGCCCTGGAAGACGCCGCGCGCCTTGCCGGTCACGACATTGCGGATCACTTCCGTCGACGTCGTATGCGGCACGGCATGGTCGAGCACCATGGTCACGTCGGTGTGGGTGTCGCCGGCGAGCAGGTTGATGCCGCGCAGTTTGAAGTCGGAGCCTTCGCCCGTGGTCTTCACCACGATCTCCTGGCGCACAAGCTTGCCGCCGGCATTCATGAAAAACAGCGTCAGCTTCGAATTCTTGCCGAGATGCGCCTTGAACTGGGCAAGATGCGTGGCCGTTTCCGGCTGCTCCTGCACGATCAGCCAGGTAACGTCCGCACCCTCGCCCAGAACGAGCTGGCTGACCGAGCTGCCCAGTGCCGCGCCCTCGCCGGCCTGACGCTCGACGAGAGCAGCTTTGGCGCCGGCGCCGACACGCACGGGAAAGCGCACATGCACCTGGCCACCGGCCTGCAAATTCTGCAATTCGATCGGCTTTTCCAGTGCTGTGCCATCCGCAATGTCGACGAAATAGCCGTCAGCGACAAAGGCGGTGTTCAGCGCACCGATGGCGTCATCGCTGCCATAGGGATCGAGGCCCGGTGCGATCGAGCCGTCAGTCAGCTTTTCCGACAGGCGCTGGATGGTCACGCCTTCGATCGCGGGGAATTTCGCGCCGGAGACGCCGTTCAGAACCGCCAGCACGGCGGAGCCTTCGACGATGGGCGCCAGCCCCTTGGCGGCGGCCGTCGGATCGAACGCCGGCACCGCAGTCAACAGCCGGCGCAGGTCAGTGTAATGCCAGGATTCGATGCGCCGCGTCGGCAGCCCGTGCTTGATTGCCTCAATGGCGTCGTCGCGCTTCAGCATCACCGCGCCGTCACCCGGCAGCAACGACAGACGCTCGCCAAAGGCGTCGATCAGCGCCGTTTCGGCCTGCGTGCGCTGGGGTTGTGTATGCATATTCATCAGTTTTGCCCCGCCTTTCAGCATAAAATGGCCTTCTGGCGTCTCACGCGGCTTCGCCGATCACGCCGGCATAGCCATTGGCTTCGAGATCGAGCGCCAGCGACTTGTCGCCGGACTTGATCACCTGGCCCTTGTATAGGACGTGCACGCTATCGGGCACGATGTGCTCGAGCAGGCGCTGGTAGTGGGTGATGACGATGATGGCACGGTCGGGCGAACGCAGCGCGTTGACGCCGTCCGAGACGATCTTCAGCGCATCGATGTCTAGGCCTGAATCGGTCTCGTCGAGCACGCAGAGCTTTGGCTCCAGCAGCTTCATCTGCAGGATCTCGGCCCGCTTCTTCTCGCCGCCGGAAAAGCCGACATTGAGCGGCCGCTTGAGCATCGCCATCTCCATCGAGAGCGAGGCTGCCGCCTCTTTCACCCGCTTCAAAAATTCCGGGATCTTCAGCGGCTCCTCGCCGCGCGCCTTGCGCTGCTCGTTCATCGCCACTTTCAGGAATTCCATGGTCGCGACGCCAGGTATCTCCATCGGATACTGGAAGGCGAGGAAGATGCCCGCGGTGGCGCGCTCGGCCGGATCCATTTCGAGGATCGACTGGCCGTTATAGAGGATGTCGCCTTCGGTGACCTCATAGTCCTCACGGCCGGCGAGGATGTAGGACAGCGTCGATTTGCCCGAGCCGTTCGGACCCATGATGGCAGCGACCTCGCCGTTTTTCACCGTCAGGTTCAGGCCGCGGATGATCTCGGTGCCGTCATCGACGATGCGGGCATGCAGGTTCTTGATCTCAAGCATTTTTTCTTTCCTGGATATATTGTCCGGTCAGCCGACCGAGCCCTCGAGGCTGATGCCGATAAGCTTCTGCGCTTCGACCGCGAACTCCATCGGCAGCTGCTGGATGACATCCTTGACGAAGCCGTTGACGATCAGCGCGATCGCCTCCTCTTCCGGGATGCCGCGCTGCATGACGTAGAACTTCTGGTCCTCGGAAATCTTCGACGTCGTCGCCTCATGCTCGAACTGCGCCGTCGAGTTCTTGGCTTCCATGTAGGGCACGGTGTGCGCGCCGCACTGGTCGCCGATCAGGAGACTATCGCAATTGGTGAAGTTGCGGGCGTTGGTCGCCTTGCGGTGCGCCGAGACCTGGCCGCGATAGGTGTTCTGCGAGAAGCCGGCGGCAATGCCCTTGGAGATGATGCGGCTCGACGTGTTCTTGCCGAGATGGATCATCTTGGTGCCGCTATCGACCTGCTGGTAGCCGTTCGACACAGCGATCGAATAGAACTCGCCGGAGGAATCGTCGCCGCGCAGGATGCAGCTGGGATATTTCCAGGTGATCGCCGAACCGGTCTCGACCTGCGTCCACGAGATCTTCGAACGGTGGCCGCGGCAGTCGCCGCGCTTGGTGACGAAATTGTAGATGCCGCCCTTGCCCTCGGCATCGCCGGGGTACCAGTTCTGCACCGTCGAATATTTGATCTCGGCATCGTCGAGCGCCACCAGTTCGACGACGGCGGCATGCAGCTGGTTCTCGTCGCGCTGCGGCGCCGTGCAGCCTTCGAGATAGGAGACGTAAGCCCCCTCCTCGGCGATGATCAGCGTGCGCTCGAACTGGCCGGTGTTCTTCTCGTTCATGCGGAAATAGGTCGACAGCTCCATCGGGCAGCGCACGCCCTTGGGCACGAAGACGAACGAGCCGTCGGTGAAGACAGCCGAATTCAGCGTGGCGTAGAAATTGTCGGATGTCGGCACGACCGAGCCGAGATATTTCTGCACCAGCTCCGGATGCTCGCGGATGGCTTCCGAGATCGAGCAGAAGATGACGCCGGCCTGCGCCAGTTCCTTCTTGAACGTGGTGACGACGGAAACGGAATCAAACACCGCGTCGACGGCGACACGGCCCGATTTGTAGACGTTGTCGCTGGGCTCCTCGAGATCGGAGACGTCGGTTTTCTGCACGCCGGCGAGGATTTCTTGTTCCCGCAGCGGAATGCCGAGCTTCTCGTAGACCTTCAACAGCTCGGGATCGACGTCGCTCAGCGAGGTCGGGCCGGGCGTGCTCTTGGGCGCCGCGTAGTAATAGAGGTCCTGAAAATCGATCTTCGGATAATGGACGCGCGCCCAGGTCGGCTCTTCCAGCGTCAGCCAGCGCCGATAGGCTTCCAGACGCCATTCCAGCATCCAGGACGGTTCATCCTTCTTGGCCGAGATGAAGCGAATAATATCTTCGCTCAGGCCCTTGGGGGCCTTGTCCATCGCGATCTCTGTCTGGAATCCGTATTTGTACTGGTCGACGTCGATCTTTCGGACCCGATCGATCGTGTCCTGCACAGCAGGCATAAGCGTTCTCCATCCACGCCGGGGTCAAGGCCCGACAGTTTTCAAACTATGGCATCGCCGAGGGCTGCCCATGAGGCGCCGAAGGCGGCGTAAGTTTCATATAGTGCGTCTCGGCCGGGAATTCACCCGGCCACTTGCAAACGCACGGCTCTACCAGGCCGCGAGGCCTGAATTCCTTGTCGCCGCCTCAGGCGGCTTGTTCCCTGCCCGCCCGGCGCTGGGCAATACCGGCCAGCGCAGCACGGAACAGTTCGATATCCCCGGCACTCGTTGCGTGGCCGATGGACACGCGCAAAGCGCCCAGGCTGTCGCCGTAACCCATGGCTTTCAGCACATGGCTCGGCCCGACCTTGCCCGACGAACAGGCCGATCCCGCCGACAGCGCCACGCCAGCCAGATCGAACGCGATCTGCGCCGTCTCGGCCTTGATGCCGGGAATAGCGAAGAATGTCGTATTGGCAAGCCTTGGCGCGCCGGTTCCGAAGATTTCTGCGTCCGGCACCAGCGTTTTGAGTGTTTTCTCGACCTCGCCGCGGCGTTGCGCGATCGCTTCGACGTCTTTCAGTCCAGCCAAAGCCTGCCGCGCCGCGGCGCCAAAGCCGGCGATGGCCGCCAGGTTTTCGGTGCCGCCGCGATGGCCCTTTTCCTGGCCGCCGCCATTGATCAGCGGCTTCGGCATCATCAGATCGGCTGCCGCAACGACGGCGCCGACACCCTTGGGGCCGCCGATCTTGTGCGAAGACAGAATCAAATAGTCGGCGTAAGCCGCTGACATATCGATGGGACCACGGCCCGCAGCCTGCACCGCGTCGACCACCAGAATGCCGCCCGCCGCCTTGACGATTGCAGCGATTGCCTCGATCGGCTGGATGACGCCGGTCTCGTTGTTGGCGGCATGGATCGCGACCAACGGCAGGCCTTCGGCCTTGTCATGCGCGGCCAGAGCGGCTGTCAGCTGAGCGAGGTCGGCAATGCCATCGGCGTCGACGCCGATCCGCGAAACCTGTGTTGCCGGGAAGCGGCCGCCGTTCAACAGGCAAGGGTGGTCGGCCTCGCAGACATAGAGCCGGCTCATGCGCACCGTGCCACGGCCCATCCGCCAATCCGGTGTCAGCAGCGTCGATGCGGCTTCCGTCGCGCCGGAGGTGAAGACGACATGCTCGGCCTTGGCGCCGACAAGTGCCGCCACATCGCGCCGGGCAGTGTCGATCAGGCGCCGCGCCGCGCGCCCCTCGGCATGCACCGACGACGGATTGGCGACGAGATCGAGCGCGGCAATCATCGCCTCGCGCGCCTCGGCAATGAGCGGCGCGCTGGCATTGTAGTCGAGATAGGCGCGTGCTGCGGCCATTTTCACCCAATCGATCCCGTCAAGACCCTTTCCGCAAGGATAGCGCGTTATTTCCTTGAAATTGCAAGGCAAGACGTCCTATTTACGCGGCTTGCGGCGAGGATGGCCGGGCCGTCACGGCTGGCTATCCAGTTTTGAACAATTCTAAACTAGCTTCTAAGAAGACGCTTGCCCTGCGTCAAGGCCCGGAAGGGCTGGGGCTAGAGTAAAGAGTTGTTCCGGGCGCCGCGCATTCGTATGCCATTTGGAGTAGTTCATGCCTGAGGTCATTTTCACCGGTCCGGCCGGCCGCCTGGAGGGCCGCTACCAGCCTTCCAAGGAGAAGAGCGCGCCGATTGCCATCGTGTTGCATCCGCATCCGCAATTCGGCGGCACGATGAACAACAAGATCGTCTATGACCTCTTCTACATGTTCCAGAAGCGCGATTTCACCACGCTTCGCTTCAACTTCCGCGGCATCGGCCGCAGCCAGGGCGAATTCGACCACGGCACCGGCGAATTGTCGGATGCCGCCGCAGCGCTCGACTGGGTGCAGTCGCTGCATCCGGATTCCAAGAGCTGCTGGGTGGCCGGTTATTCCTTCGGCTCCTGGATCGGCATGCAGCTTCTGATGCGCCGGCCCGAGATCGAGGGCTTCATCTCGATCGCGCCGCAGCCCAACACCTATGATTTCTCGTTCCTGGCGCCCTGCCCGTCATCGGGTCTGATCATCCATGGCGATGCCGACAAGGTGGCGCCGCCCAAGGATGTGCAGGGCCTGGTCGACAAGCTGCACACGCAAAAGGGCATCACCATCACGCAGAAGACCTTGCCAGGCGCCAACCACTTCTTCGCCAACGACGCCGATCTGCTGCTCGAGGAATGCGCCGACTATCTCGACCGACGGCTGGCCGGCGAATTGTCCGATCCGCGGCCGAAGCGGCTGCGCTAAGAGCAATTCCAGGAAAAGTGTAAACGGGTTTTCCGTCCGGAATTGCGTCAAAACAAAAACTCCCGGTCCGATGCCGTCACAGTCGTGGCCATCATGGGCGCGACAATGCCATTTCGGCTGATCCAAACGGTGAAGCCAGCCTGACATGTGGCGCGGCTCGGCTGAACGGTGCACAATGCCGGTTCAGCCAGCGCAAGAAGGCATGACCGATCATGTACCAGCCTCCCCATTTCCAAGAAACGCGGCCGGACGTCCTGCACGGGCTGATCCGGACGCATCCGCTGGGGTTGCTGATCTCCAACGGCACCGATGGCCCGGTCGCCAATGCCATTCCTTTCCTGCTTGATGCAGAGGTTGGGCCGAATGGCCGGCTGCGCGCCCATCTGGCCAGGGCCAACCCGCAATGGCGTCAGCTGGCCGACAATCCGACATCGCCGGTGCTGGTCGTCTTCCAGGGCGCCGACGCCTATGTGACGCCGTCCTGGTACGAGACCAAGCGCGAGACCGGCAAGGTCGTGCCGACCTGGAACTACGCCATTGTCCAGGTGCGAGGAACCGTCAGAGTGATCGAGGATTCCGCCTGGATCGCACAGCAGATCACCGAGCTGACGCTGTCGCAGGAAGGCGCCCGCGAGGCACCCTGGGCGGTGACCGATGCGCCGCCGACCTTCATCCAGTCGCAAATCAAGGGCATTGTCGGGCTTGAGATCGAGATCGCCGAAATCAGCGGCAAGTGGAAAGTCAGCCAGAACCGGCCTGTCGCCGACCGCGTCGGTGTCGCCGAAGGGCTGGAGAAGGACGCCGCCGGCGCGCCCGACATGGCTCGGCTGGTGCGGAGCTGGGGTGGCATCGACAGCTAGCTGGGGTGGTCTTAGATGGTTCCAAAGGCGTCAGCAATTCAGTTGCCTGCCGGCGCTGCTCCAATGCGGAAATTCGTCTGTCTCGGCGCATCGTTTTGGTTTGGTTTGCGAGCCCGACGGAATAGGCGGAACGTAGTTTTTGCCACCGGCAACCCCGACGCCGTGTAGCGGAAGATACATCCCAGCCGGCCAAGCACCATCGCGCAGACGATGGCAACAGCACAGCCAAGGCCGAATCCGGCGACAGTGTCGCTCGGATAGTGCGCGCCGATAAAGATTCGGGTCGATGCGACCGACAAGGTTGCAGCCAGCAGCACCCATCTGCGCTGGGGCAACAACAGCAGCGCAATGCCGAAAATGACGCCCATGGTCGTGGCATGGCCGGACGGGAAGCTGGCAAAGCGCGCCTCCATGGAAAAAGGATGCAGCGACAGATCGCCGAGCTTGTCGAAATTCATCGGCCTGGCTCTGCCCACGCCATATTTCAGCACGTTGACGACCATGGCCGAGAGTGCGATCGAACCCAGCACCATGAAAGCAAAGCAGGTCCAGTTGTAGAAGGTCATCCGCGCGCGCCGGGAAAGGCTGCGCCAATCCGCCAGATTCGCCGCAATCAGCACCAGTACCGACGGGACAAGATACCAGCCGCCGAGGCCGAAGAAGGTAAAAAACTCGGCGATGCGAAAGACATTGGTCGAGCCTGAAGCCCACTCCCTCGCCATGGTGCCCGCAAGATGGTCGAAACGGAGCGACACCGCGACCGTCAGCAAAAGCCAGGCCACGACCCAGACCGACCACAGGATTTTCGGGTGGCGCGCCGGGCGCGTCGCCAGGCGATGCCGTACAATCCCGAAAGTATCGCGGAAATTATCGACAGACTGCCGGAGCATGGCAGGCATAGCGGCACGCGCCGGTGATGGCGACTTCGTCAACATGCGGAGCTCGAAGCGATCATCGAAGAGATATCAGTTCGCCACACGGTACAGGCCGAGCGACAATTTATCACCTGACGAATAGTTGATGCCGTCGATCTCGGCGACGCGGCTGGCCTTCTTGCCTTGCTCTGCCAGCAGGTCATCCAGCCGTTTTTCATCGCCGACCGGCGCCAGGCCCAAAGCGCAGGCCGGATCGCCAAGCAGATGTTGCGCAACCCCATCGACATCGGTCAGTACCGTCTTTGTGCCCACCAGAAATACCAGGCTCGGTTCGTGATATTGCGCGGAGGCGAGCACGCTCATCTCACAGGGACGATCGGCGCGAACCGCAGCCTCGATTTCCCGGCTCATCCAAATCGGTTTCAGTGACGGCACGATGACACCGAACAGCAGGGCGTAGGTTATACCGGCGCAAACCGCAGCCCCGCCGATGCGGACCAGCGGCACCAGCTTCTGGCGCGAAACAGCGAGGTAGCCGGCGCCCAATGCTGCCGCGGCGGCCGGAACGCTCCACCATAAAAATGTCTTCATGAGATAGATCGGCGCACCGACGCAAAGCACGGCGAGACCGACTGTCACCAGAACGGTGCCGAATGCGGTCGCCCACCACAGCCATGTCTGCCAGCGCCTGAGCGGCGCATTTGCCTCTTGCGGTGTCAGCGTCAAAAGCCAGCCGATGAGCAGGGCCATGCCGGGATAGGCCGGCAGCACATAATGCGGCAGTTTCGTCGGGATCAATTCGAAGACCAGCCAGAACGGAATGTACCAGGCGAGGCAGAAACGCAGGCGCGGATCGTCGCGCAATCGGTTGAGCGCCTGCAGTCCGGCGCCGAGCGCCACAAGGCCGAACGGCCACATGAACAGGCAATAGGTCAGCACGTAGAAGCCCGGCGGAACGCCGTGCGACTCCTCGCCTTGCGCGACCTTGCCGAGCATATCCTTGCCGACGGCCTGCTGCAGGAAGGCGCCGTTGCTCTTCCAGGTGATAAGGGCGAGCCAGGGCAGCACGATCAACAGCACCAGAATCAGCCCACGCCCGGCTTTCAGCCTCGCCAGCCAGCGCCAGTCGCGCTCGAAGGCAACCAGCGTGAGCACCGTCAGCGCCGACAGCAGCGGTGCAATCGGCCCCTTGATGAGGATCGCCGCGCCCTGCGCAGCCCAGAAAATCCACGGCAGATGGCCGGCGACCGGCTCGTTGCGGCGCGATGCCAGATAAATCTGCGCCAGCGCGCCTTGCGCCAGAACGCAGCAGGCAAGCAGCATCGCGTCGGTTTTGGCGTCGCGGCCTTCGAAGGCGGTGGCGAAAATCGCCGCCATGACCAGGCCGGCGGCAAGACCGGCATTGGCGCCGAACAGATTGGCCCCGGTCCAGGCGATTGCGACGACGGCGATGGCGATGCCCAGCGCCGAGATCAGCCGGTAAATCCAGATCGGCGCCTGTGCCCCCTCGCCGCTCAGCGTCACCGCCGCCGATTGCAGCCAGTAGATGCCGATCGGCTTTTGGTAGCGCGACGCATCCTGGAAGCGGATGTCGACATAGTCGCCGGTCTCCGTCATCTGCTTGGTCGCCTGGACGAAGCGCGGCTCGTCGCGGTCGAGCGGCGGCAAAGAGGCCAGTCCCGACGCCGTCATCATCAGGCTGAACAGGAAGAGAAAGATGTAGTTCCTGCTCATTTCGACACCGGACAGACTGGTCAACACCGGACAGACTGGATTTGGCGGGACTGGTGGCTCAGTCGACCTTGGTCATCGCCGCCTTGCGCTCATTGGCGATGAGCCATAAATTTCTGACATAGATCACCATGCCCATGGCCTGGCCGGCGATGAACACCGGATCCTCACGCTGGATGGCGTAGACGAGCAGCAGCCCGCCGCCGAACAGCGAGAAGAACCAGAAAGCGATCGGCACGACGCTGCGCTTGGCCTTTTCCGAAGCGATCCACTGCACCAGGAAGCGCATGGTGAAGAAGAACTGGGCAACGAAGCCGAGCAGAACCCAGGCGTCGAACTGCTTGACGAAAACCTGGTGCAGCCAGGCCGCCAATTCCTGAAACACGTTAGCCATGCGTGATTTCCTCTACCTTTGGCATTCTGCGGCGCCGGCGCCGAAGCCACCAGACGCCGGCGAGATCGAGCGCGCCCTGCAGGCCGCGATCGAAGATGCCGTAATTCGACTTGCCGTGGCGGCGGGAGCGGTCGACGACGTCGCAATGGACGACGCGGTAGCCTTCCTGGATGACAAGCGCCGGAACGAAACGATGCGTGCCGTCGAAGAAGGGCAGTTTGCGCAAAATATCGGTGTGGATCGCCTTCAGGCCGCAGCCGGTGTCGCGGGTGTCGTCATGCAGGATCGCGCCGCGCAGCCAGTTGGCGAAACGCGATGCCAATTGCTTGATCTTGCTGTCGCGGCGCTTCAACCGCTGCCCCTGCGCGGCGCCGAAATCGGGCCCTGCCCGACGCAGCGCATCGACCAGCACGGGGATATATTGCGGGTCGTTCTGGCCGTCGCCGTCGATGGTGGCGATTATCGAGCCGCGCGCCGCCCAGGCGCCCGAGCGCACCGAAAGCGACTGGCCGGCGGATTTTTCGTGCCGAAGCTGCCGAAGCGGAAACGGACGTTTGGCGGCTTCAGCGGCAAGCACCGAAGCGGTGTCGTCAGTCGAACCGTCATTGACAACGATGATTTCGAAGTCGCGCCCGGTCATCGCCGCCTCGATCTCGTCGATCAGCAGCGGCAGGTTCGCCGCCTCGTTGCGGCAGGGAATGACGATGGATATCAATGCGTCCGGCATATCGCGTCGGGCTCTGTCACAAGATATGGCATTCGGTGGATGCCGTGCGGTGCCGTTCCAGCGGATCGAACCCGTTGGCGCGGCGCCTCATTACGCCAGCCGACAGGATGAAGCAAGCATGCGCGGCAGTGCAGAATAGGCTGTCCATGCCGGCGCAAAATCGGAAACCACTTTTGCTTGACGCGCTTGGATGCTAAACGCCCGCGTTCAGGCCATGCCGGGCCGTTCGGACCCGGCGCTTTCAGGAAGAAACAATGCCCGCCTTCAAGTCCGATTTCCTGCGCGTCATGAGCGAGCGCGGCTTCATCCACCAGATTTCGGATGAGACCGGGCTGGATCAACTTTTCGCGAAGGAAACCGTGACCGCCTATGTCGGCTACGACGCCACGGCGACCAGCCTGCACATCGGCAATCTGATATCGGCGACCATGCTCTACTGGATGCAGGAGACCGGCCACCGGCCGATCGCACTGATGGGCGGCGGCACCTCGATGATCGGCGACCCGTCCTTCCGTGACGACCAGCGCAGCCTTTTGACGCCCGAGGCGATCGCCACCAACATCGAGGGCATCAAGCGAATTTTTGGCCGCATCCTGCGCTTCGGCGACACTGGCAATGACGCCATCATGGTCAACAATGCCGACTGGCTGATGAAGCTCAACTATGTCGAGTTCCTGCGCGATGTCGGCCGCCACTTTTCGGTCAACCGGATGCTGACCTTCGACAGCGTCAGGCTGCGGCTCGAGCGCGAACAGTCGCTGTCCTTCCTCGAATTCAACTACATGATCCTGCAAGGCTATGATTTCGTCGAGCTCAGCCGCCGCCACGACTGCCGGCTGCAGATGGGCGGTTCGGACCAGTGGGGCAACATCATCAACGGCGTCGATCTCGGCCACCGCATGGGCACGCCGCAGCTTTATGCGCTGACCACGCCGCTGCTGACGACATCGTCGGGCGCCAAGATGGGCAAATCGGCCAAGGGCGCGGTGTGGCTGAACGGCGACCTCTTCTCGCCCTATGATTTCTGGCAATACTGGCGCAACACCGAGGATGCCGACGTCGAGCGCTTCCTGAAGATCTTCACCCGGCTGCCGCTTTCGGAGATCGCGCGGTTGGCCGCCCTTGGCGGCTCGGAGATCAACGAGGCCAAGAAGGTGCTGGCCACAGAAACCACGGCCATCGTGCACGGCCGCGAGGCGGCGCTCGCGGCCGAGGAAACCGCGCGCAAGACGTTCGAGGAAGGCGTGACGGCCGAAACCCTGCCGAGCGTCGAGGTGGATGGCGCAGCGCTGGAAGCTGGCATCGGCATCCTGTCGCTGCTGGTCACCGCGGGCCTTGCCGGGTCGAACGGCGAGGCGCGCCGGAATATCCAGGGCGGCGCCGTGCGCCTCAACGACCAGCCGGTGGCGGACGACCGGCGGATGGTGACGCCTCAGGATTTGAGTCCGGAAAACGTCGCAAAGCTTTCAGTGGGCAAGAAAAAGCACGTGCTTGTGCGGCCTGCCTGAGCCGTCTTCTGGGATCCTCAGCGATACTCGAAGATTGACCGGAAAATGCCCGGCGCGATTACCGATAGCGGGTTGATGTCCAGCACCGGCTTGTTGGCGTTGCCCTTAAGCCGGTAGGTGACGCCGATCAGGCCTCGGTCGCGGCCGTTGCCGAGCAGAACGCCGACCAACGGCAACTCGCCGAAGATGCGGTTGAGGCCATAGGCCGGCATGAAGGTTCCGGTCATGTCCATATTGTTGTTCTGGTCGTAGAGCGTGCCTTGGAAGGTGGTGCCGATGCGCGGGCCGCGCAGCACGCCATTCGCCAATTTCAAATAGCCCGACCCCTTGTCGATCTCGGTAAAGCCGCGCTCGAACTTTACCCGCGAAGTGTCGATCTTGCCCTTGACCGCTTCGTTCAGGCTGCGGCTGTCGCCGGCTGGCGTAGTCGATACGATGGACGCAAGCTTCGGTTCATTGACGATGAAGAAGTTGCTCGAATCGACCTGTCCCCGCATCGGGCCGTCGGCTGCGCCGCTGAGCGCCAGCGTGATCGATCCGCCTTCCATATGCTCGTAGATGTTGAGGAAGCGCAATATGGCGCCTGCGTCGGCCGACTTCATGGTGAGCGCGCGAGCACCATTGCCTGCCGTATTGCTGATGGTGATGGCGGCGCCGGAACTTGCCGCGGCGCTGACCTTGAGCCTGTTCACCCTGGAGCCGGCGGCACTGTAGTCGAGCTTCAAATTGGACAGGACCTCGTCATGGAACCCGCTTAGCGAATTGACGTCGGCGCTAACCGAAACCGCGTCCGTGCCGGTGGTTTTGGTGGCGGTATCGACATCGGAGGTGAACTGCTTGATCAGCGAGCGGGCATCGAGCGCGTTGCCGCTGACATCGACTGCGAAGCCCTTGCCCGACCGCTTCACCGTCACGGCGACATCGTCGCCCCGGTTCAAGGCGACTTTGCTGAAGCGGGCCGAAGACAGCGCGCCCTTGACCAGGACGACATCGCCTTCGACCGAAAAGCTCTTTCCGTCGAGGTCGAAGTCAGACAGCGTCGTGGTATCGCCGGACTTGCTCATTGTAAAAGTGGCATTGGCGGCAATGCCCGGCCCCTTGCTCCAGCCTGCCCAGGGAATGTCCAGCCTGGCGCTCGTCAGGTCAACGTCGACGTTCTGGCTGCCGCCTTCGCCGCTCTTGTCGATTGTCACCTTGATGGTGCCGGAAATCAGCGGCGACAGGCCAGGCATGGCGATGGCGCGCGTCTTGTCGTCGAGCACAAGCGCCACCTTGCGGCTGCGCGGCGGCCCGCCATCCCTGAGCGGCTCAACCAGATCGAGCTCGGCTGGAATGCCGTTCAGCCGCGCCTTGGCAGAGATCACCGCCTTGCCGGGCCCGACTTCGATCGAGCCGTCGGCATCGGTCACCATCTGGCCTTCGAACGGCTTGGCGAGCGACAGGTCCTTGTAGTCGAGCGATACCAGCCAATCGAGCTTCGACGTGTCGACGCCGGATTGCAACGGAATGTCGGCCTTGACGTGGCCGGTCACCGTGCCCGACAGGTCGTCCGGCAAGATGCCGACATGGCGCATGGCGTTGATCGGTTCGTAGGAGGCAAGTTCGGCGATGGCCGGCGCCTCGCCGGCGACGTCGATGTCGAGCGCGCCGATCACCGGCGGGTGGTTTGCCGCCTTTACCGACAGTGTGCCATTGCTTGCCGCCACGGTGCGGCCGCTCGGCATATAGACGCTGCCCGACGACAGCGCGACGTCGACATCGTTGCCGTGGAAGGAAACGACGCCGACGGCATCGCGTATCGGCGGGATGCGGCCGGCGGTGTCGAAACGCGAGCCCTCGACCTGGAAGCGGCCGAACACCTCGTCGGCCGAAAGCGGCACGCCGTTGCCGAGACGCCCCGGCACGACCTGGAACTGCAGGCTGGCATCGACGACGCGGCCGCCAAACAGGTTCTGCAGCACCCACAGCCGCGCGTTCTTGGCCGAGAACCAGGGCCACAATTGCTTGACGTGCGAGACCGCCATGTCGTGGACGTTGAGCGACACCGAGATACCCGGCGGTCCGTTGTCGATGAAGGAAACCGCAGCGGTTCCCAGCACTTCGCTCCCCGATCCCGACCTGATGCCGATCTGGTCGGCGACAAGCTTGCGGCTCTTGATCTGATAGACGCCGGCGATGCGGGCGAAGAAATTCAGCGCCGGCTCGGGCGATTCCGAAGGCGCCAGCGTCGAGCCGTCGCTGGTCAGGTCGTAACGATAGGAAGGCTCCTCGCCGGCCGCGCCGGTCGACGGCTTTGGCCCGATCGAGCCGGCGAAATTGAACGCCGAGCGCCCGGTCTTTAGAACCAGCCTGCCGACATCGATCTTGTTGGAGCCGGAGACAAGGGCGGCGTCGACATCGACATCGGCCGGCAACAGCCCGCGTGTGCCGAGGTCGAGCACCGAGCCGGTTAGCGACAGCGAGCCCGTCAGCCGCGAATCGGTCTCGCCCGAGCCTTCGGATCCCGTGAGCTTCAAAGCCATCGCGCCGGTTCGCCCGCCGGCCGCCGGCGTTGTCTCCGCGACATCCGCCATGTCGATGGCGGCGTTCAAGGCGGTAACGCGCATCGAGCTCGTATCGCGGGTGGCGGTGGCCGTGACGGTGAGCGCGCGGCCATCGACATCCGCCTCGGACGAGAACTCCATGCTGCCGGGGCCTGACTGCAGCACCGTGGCGTTGGCGATCGTGACCAGCTTGACCGATCCGGCCTCGGGCAGCTCGAACGCGACATTTCTAAGATCGATGCGGCGCATCGAATCCTCGCGCACGGCATCGAGTGCACGATTGACGTCACTGAAGACGACGGCGGCCAGTTTTTCCGGATCGATGAGACCGTCTTGATTGCGCAGGCGCGCTATCCAGTCACCACCCGACGGCATTGCCGCGGTGACGATATGGGCGTCGGAAATCCTGGCGCTGGTCAGCCGAACCTCGCCCGAAAGCAGCGGGACCAGCCGGATGCCGAAGCGGACGCGCCCGGCATCGGCCATCGGCTTGCCGTCGGCCGTCTCGACGCTGACATCCTTGACCTGCAGCGCAATGAAGCTCGATCCGTCAAGTGTCAGGCTGGCAGGACCGACGGCGACTTTGACGTCGAAACCGGCCAGTTTCTCGATCGCCGTTTCGGCTTCCAACCGCAGCCGTTCGCTGCCGATGCCGGTGGCGCCGATGACGTAGACGGCGGCCGCCGCCAGCAGCACAAGGGCTCCAATGCCGGCAAACAGCCGGGCAAGGATGCGAAAGCCGCGGCCGATCCGTGCCTTGCCGAGCGGCGGCACGCGGCAAGCGGACGGGAAAGCCCCCAGGTCGGTGATCTCGTCACGCCTGAACCGGATTTTCTCGTGCTGCGGTTCTTCCTGATCCACGCAATTTTCCGTTGTGCGAATTCGATCGTGGACGAATCCCCGCCCGACACTATAACGACGCAGGCTAGAGCATGATGCCGAAAAGTGTGAGGCGGTTTTCTCGGACAAACGGTTTCCGTTTGTCCAGACATCATGCTCTATCTCTTTGATTTAGGGCCGCGTAACCTCAAACAAGGGCATCGATATGGCTGATCTCGACGTTGGCGACGTTGCGCCGCAATTCGATCTTCCGCGCGACGGCGGCGGCTCGATCAGCCTTGCCTCGATGCGGGGGAAGCCCGTTGTACTTTATTTCTATCCGCAGGACGACACCACAAGTTGTACCAATGAGGCGATCAGCTTTTCGCAGCTGAAGCCGGAGTTCGAAAAGGCCGGCGCCGTGGTGATCGGCCTGTCGCCGGACAGCGTGAAGAAGCACGACAAGTTCAAAACCAAATACGATCTCACCGTCGACCTGGTTGCCGACGAGGAGCGCAAGGTGATCGAGGCTTACAATCTGTGGGTCGAAAAGACGATGTATGGCCGCAACTATATGGGCGTCGAGCGGGCGACGTTCCTGATCGGCAAGGACGGGCGGATCGCCGGGATCTGGCGCAAGGTCCGGGTGAAAGGCCATGCCGAAGCAGTGCTGGAGGCGGTCCGCGCGCTCTGAGGCGCCACCGATCTGGCCAACGCCGCGCAGTGCATTAGGGGCATAAGACATATATGCGGTTGGCTGACACCGTTGGTCACTAGCGCGCCCGCGAACGGCAAAACTTTGTTAACCCTAATAATGTGTAATCGGGCTTCGTTGGTGTCGTAACGAAAGCTTGGTCCCGTGAACCTAACCGGTCAGTCAGCGGTCTTCGGCAGGCGCAAGGAGCCGCATACGGTCATCATTGCGCGGGGCAATGAAATACGACATTTCACCATCCGGCCGTGGCTCGTCGCCTTTCTCGGCTCGGCACTGGCGGCGATCGCCATCGGCTATCTCTTGGCGACCTCCTATCTCGTGCTGCGCGACGATCTGATCGGCGCCACCACGGCCCGGCAGGCGCGCATGCAGCAGGCCTATGAGGATCGCATCTCGGCGCTTCGCGCGCAGGTCGACCGCATCACCAGCCGCCAGCTTCTCGACCAGAAACTGATGGAGACCAAGGTCAGCGAATTGATCGAGCGGCAGAGCCAGCTCAGCCAGCGCCATGGCCGCCTCGGCCCGATTCTCGAGCGGGCCGAAAACGAGGTCGGGACGCCGCCAACCGCTGATGCCGCAGCGACAACAAAACCCGACGAACATGCCGAACTGACTGGCGGCGAGCCACTCGCCTATTCGGTCGCCAGCCTTGGTTCGGGCGACACCAGGCCATTCTCGCTGTGGTCGACACGTTCCGATCCGCTGCCCAGCGAAACGGCTGCGGACCGTGCCGACAAATTGTTCGTCTCGATCAATGATTCACTGAAGGCTATCGAAAGCCAGCAACTCACCCGCATCGAAACCCTGGCCGACAACGCCTACAAGAACGCCGATGCCATCACCCAGGCGCTGGAAGCGGCCGGTCTGCCGGTCGACAGTGATTTCGGCAAAAACGAAAGCGATGTCGGCGGACCGCTGATCCCGCTTGACAGCTCGATGATGTTCGACAGCAAGGTCAAGGAACTGGACGAGGCGCTGGATACGCTCGACCAGTTGAAGAAAGAGGCGCGGCGGCTGCCGCTCGCCAACCCGGCGCCGGGCCACTCCGTCACCAGCCCGTTCGGCGTGCGCACTGACCCCATCCTCGGCACCGCTGCCCTGCACTCGGGCATGGATTTCCGCGCGCCGGTCGGCATGGCAGCCAAGGTCACGGCGGCCGGAATCGTTACCAAGGCCGGCTGGAACGGCGGCTATGGCCGCATGGTCGAGGTCGATCACGGCAACGGCTTTGCCACGCGCTACGGCCATCTGAGCGAGATCGACGTTGCCGTCGGCCAAAAACTCGCAGCCGGCGACATCATTGGCAAAACCGGCAGCAGCGGCCGTTCGACCGGCCCGCACCTGCACTACGAAGTCCGCCACAATGGCGAGGCCATCGACCCGCTGCGCTTCCTGACCGTCGGCAAGAAGGTCGAGCAGTATCTGTAGGGTCAAGCCAGGCGGCTGGTTGCACGCCCCCGCCTCCTTCACCCGTTGTACCATCCTGTTGTTTGGCAATCCGACATCGCGTGCTCCGGCGTCACGTTCTGGAGCCTGCGGCTGCCGCGCGCTTTGCCGATGCTGTTCTCATCGCTGAGGATTGCCTCGGCCACCGCCGTGATCGGCGCCATTGTCGGCGAATGGATCGGCTCCGACCAAGGACTTGGCGTGCTGATCATCCAGGCGTCCTTCAACTACCAGTCGGACCGCCTCTACGCGGCGATCGTGCTGTCATCGGGCCTGTCGATCGTCCTGTTTTGTCTTGTGGTGCTGATCGAGCGCCGGACGATCCAATATTGAGCAGATGCGTCAGGCGGGTCGCGGTGGCGTCCGTCGTGGCTGACCGGTCAGGATTTGACATGGATGTCTCGCGGGAATTTGGTCAGCGTCTCATGGCCGGTCTCGGTCACCAGAATGGTCTCGCTGATCTCGATGCCCCAGCCATCCATCCACATGCCAAGAATGGAGTGCACGACATTGCCGGGTTGCAGCGCGGTCTTGTCGCCGGGCCGCAGGCTGATCGTGTGCTCGCCCCAATCCGGGGGATAGGCGACGCCAATGGAGTAGCCGATGCGCGATTCCTTCTTCAGCCCGTAGCTCTGGATAACCTTGCGCCATGCGGCCTCGACCGCTTCGGCTGTGGTCCCCGGCCTGACCGCGTCGAGCACCGCATCCATGCCTTCGATCACCGCCTTTGCGGTGTCGGCGACACGGGCCGGCGTCTTGCCGAGCTGCATCGTTCGGGCTAGGCCGGCGGCATAGCGGCGGCAGACACCGGCAAGTTCGAGCGCAATCGTTTCGTCCTTGCCGAAGCGCCGATCGCTCCACATGATGTGCGGAGCCGATGCATTCTCGCCGCCGAGGATGGTCGGCGGCAGTGCCGTGATGTCGCCGGCGAAGTCTGGACTGCCGGCAATCTGCGCCGCCTGGATCGCGGCAATCGCATCGCATTCGCGCACGCCTGGCGCGATGACTTCGAAGGCCCGCGAAACCGCCGATTCGGCAAGTGTCGACGCCTTGCGCAGATAAGCAATTTCGGGCGCGGATTTGACGGCGCGGATCCAGTTCACCAGCAGATCGGCGTCGTGCCATTTCGCATTGGGCAGGCCGGCGACGAGCCGGGCATGCGCCTTCGGCGAGAAATAATAGGCCTCGAGCTCGATGCCGATATGTCTCGCGCCCCAGCCCTTGGCGACGATGCAGGCCGCTATCCAGTCCATCGGATGGCGATCGGCGCGCTGCACGTGGTCCTCGGGGAAGCCGACCACATTCTCCGGCTTCATCCAGGCCGTCAGCAAGCCGCCTGCCGCATCCATGGCGCGGCCGATCCAGACCGGCTCGGCCTCGTTTTCGATCGGGACAAGCACGACCTGCGGCGTGTAGAACGACCAGCCGTCATAGCCGGTGATGTAATGCTGGTTGGCGACATCGTTGACGACCAGCAGTTCCAGCCCACGCGCCGCCATCTCGGTGCGGATCTTCTTGAGCCGCCGCTGGTACTCATCGCGCGCAAAAGGCAATTCGATCATCGGTTTTCCTGCTGGATCACTGGTCGGGCGAGCCCCGCGCCCGCCTGACGTCATTCACCATTGCGGTGGTTTCAGCCCGGCTGCAATCGGCCAGCGCGGCGCATGGGACAGGTCCTGCACCGCGTCTGGGAACCATTCCGAATTATTTTTGAATTCCATTTGACTGAATAAATTACCTGTGCAAGTCTTAGCCTTCCTAAAGGGCGCGGGACATGGCACTGCGGGGAACCAATCAGGAGTTCGGGCGGCCTTACAACCGGCGCATCGTGCTGGAGTCCATCCGCCTTCACGGTCCCATAGCTCGCGGCGACATTGCCGGCCGCGTTGGCCTCACCGTCCAGACCGTATCGACCATCGTTCGCGAACTCGAAGAGCATGGCTATGTGCTGTCGCTGCGCGAAGAGCCGCGCGGACGCGGGTTGCCGCCGGCGACGCTCAGGATCAACCCCGAGGGCGGCTATGCCGTCGGCGTCCACCTCACCCCGCTGGGGATCGACGCGGCGCTCATCAATCTCAGCGGCGATGTCATCGAGAGCATGCATCGCGAGGCGCCGCATGCGACGCCCGACCATGCCTTCGAGCTGATCGGCGCGATGGTGCCCGAGCTGACCGCGCTGCGGCCCGGCGGACGCGTGCTCGGCATCGGCATGGCGCTGCCTGGACCCTTCGGCGTGGAGTCGATGAGCTTCGTCGGCCCGACGACCATGGCCGGCTGGAAGGATGTCGCGCTGCCGGAACGGCTGGCGGCGTCGACCGGGCTGCCGGCCTTCTTCGAAACCGACATGGCGGCGGCGGCCATGGGCGAACGGCTTTACGGTCTCGGCTCCGGTTATTCCGAATACTACTACCTCTATTTCGGCGTCGGCCTCGGCGGCGTCATCGTGCATGACGGCGCGGTGATGCGCGGCGCCTGGGGCAATGCCGGCGAAATCGGACACATCCCTGCCGTTCCCGGTGGCGAGCCTTGCCCATGCGGTAACAGCGGCTGCCTCGAACGGTATCTCTCGCTCGAAGCACGTCGCCGCCGCAACATCAGCGACGCCGCCTGGGTGGCCGAGATCGCGCCGATCTTCCGCAACGCCATCGTCACCATCGAGAATGTGTTCGACCCGGAAACCGTCATCCTCGGCGGGCTTGCGCCCACCGACCTGCTCGAAAAGCTGGTCGGCGCGGCGGGACAGCTTCCCAATTCGGTCTCGGCGCGGCGCGACCGCAAGACACCGCGCGTGACGGTGGCGACCGGCGGCAAGCATTCGGTGCTGCGCGGCGCTGCCGCATTAGCCGTTTCGGGCGTGCTGTCGCCGCGCTTCGGCCAGATGTTCATTGCCGAGCGCGAGCGCCGGTCCGACCTCATGCACAGCAAGGGAGTGGCGGCATGACCGAACCGCTGCTGGTACTCGAAAACGTCACCAAGAATTACGGCGCCATTCATGCGCTGAGGGGCATCAGCTTCTCGATCGGCAAGGGCGAAGTCGTGGCGCTGCTCGGCGACAACGGCGCCGGCAAGTCGACACTGGTCAAGATCATCGCCGGCGGCCTCGAGCCGAGCTCCGGCCGCATGCTGTTCGAGGGCAAGGAATTCCTGGCGAAAACGCCAGCCGAGGCCAAGGCTGCCGGCATCGAGACCGTCTACCAGGACCTGTCGCTCTGCACCAATGTCGACGTCGTCGCCAATTTCTTCATGGGCCGCGAAATCACCCGCAAGGTTCTCGGTGTCCCCATCCTCGACGAGCGCGCCATGGAGGCCGTGGTCGGCAAGGCGCTGGCAAGTGCCGGCACCCGCATCCCGTCGCTGCGCACCAATGTCGAGCATCTCTCGGGTGGCCAGCGCCAGGCCATCGAACTCAACCGCTTCGTGCATTGGGGCGGCAAACTGGTGCTGCTGGACGAGCCGTTCGCGGCACTCGGCGTCGAGCAGACCAGGCGCGGTCTCGAGATGATCCGCCAGGTGGCCAACCAGGGCATCGGCGTCGTCATCATCACCCATATCATGCAACAGGCTTTCCAGGTCGCCGACCGGATCGTGGTGATCCGGCAAGGCGTCGTGGCCGGCGATGTCGCACGCAACAAAACAAGTCCCGATGCGGTGATCAACATGATCACCGGTGAGACGCTTGCCGGTGCCGGACCGGCAGGTTGAGGGACAAAAGAGGGGTCCGGTATAAAAGAGGAGCGAACGACATGAAGCGAATACTGGTTCTTGTCTTCGGTATCCTGGCACTGGCTCTTGCCTCGCTCACGCCGGCAATGTCCCAGACCAAGGGCACCGTCTATTATATGGTCCCGACCCTGCTCGATGAATTCCAGACCGGCTCGGTGAGCGCGCTGGAGCTGTTCCTCAAGCAGGTCGGCTATGAGGTGAAAACACTCAACGCCGACAACAAGACCGACGCGCAGCAATCGCAGATGAACGACGTCATTGCGCTGAAGCCGGCGGCGATCATCCTGGCCGCCGTCGATTTCAACGCGCTGAAGCCGTCCATCGAAGCGGCGCGTGCGGCCGGCATCCCGGTGGTCGAGTTCGACCGCCAGATCACCTCGACCCCGTCGGATTTCACCTCGGTGGCGGGCACGGTCGAGATCGGCTACGTCGCCGCCGAGCAGGCGCAAAAGCTTCTGACCGCCAAGAACGGTTCTGTGAAGGGCAAGATCCTGCAGGTGCTCGGCGATCCCGGCGATCCCTACACGCTCGACATCCAGAAGGGTTTCGAGGAGAAGTTGAAGGCGTTTCCTGACGTCAAGATCATCTCGCTGCCGGCCATGCAATGGGAAGCCAGCAACGCCGGCACGATCGTTGCCGACCAGATGCTCGCCAACCCCGACATCGACCTGATCTTCAGCCATGCCGCGCACCTGTCGGTCGCAGCCGTCGCCTCGCTCGAGGCCGCCGGCAAGAAGCCGGGCGACGTCATGCTGATGAGCTCGAACGGCGCTCCGGTCGGTCTCGACCTGATCCGCAAGGGCTGGCTCAATGTCGAAGTCGAGCAGCCGCTCTACGCGCAGGCCGCGGCCGTGGCGATGTTCATGGACAAGATCGCCGGCAAGCAGGAAATCAAGCCTGGCGAGTATGACGTGCTCGGCTTGAAGTCGACCGTGACCAAGGAGAGCTGGGGCCCCAACATCAAGATCCCGGGCGCCGCCATCACCAAGGAAAACGTCGACAATCCGGCCTTCTGGGGCAACCAGAAGCCGCCGACGGACACGATCAAGTCTGTCGAATAGTCGCCTAGCGAAGCGCTCCGGGCCATTGCGGCCCGGAGCCTGCCCATTCACGACGCCGCGTCCCAGGACACCGTGGCGAACCTAAACCCGCGCCTGAACCCGACGAAATCGAGTTGATTTCTCAGCCTGATTTTCTCGGGGGCGCCAACCGGATCAGCCCATGAACCCGCGCAGCCGCAAAGCCCTGGAGTTCGTCCTCGACAACCTCGTCTGGTTCATGCTGATCTTTGTGCTGGTTGTCTTTTCCGTCTTCGTCCCCAACTACTTCCAGCTCGGCATCTTCGCCAACATCATCGAGGCCTCGAGCGTTCTCGGCGTGATGTCGATCGGCCTGTCGCTGGTCATCATTGCCGGCCATATGGACCTGTCGGTGGAATCGGTAGCCGCACTCAGCGCCATGGCGGTCGGCATCCTGTTCTGCTCATCGGGCATCGGCATGGGCATACAGCTCAATCCGCAATGGCTGATGGTTCCGGTTTCGCTGCTGGTTGCGCTGGCCGTCGGCGGCCTCATCGGCGCCTTCAACGGCTATCTCGTGGTCAAGGTGAAGATGAGCGCCTTTATCATTACGCTGGCGTCCTACATCTGGGTGCGCGGCCTGGTGCTGGTGATTTCCGGCGGCCGCTCGGCACAGGATCTGGCGCCGGCCATCCGCTGGTTCGGCATCCAGCGAATGGCCGGCCTGCCGCTGACCGCCTGGATCGCCGTCGCCTGTTTCGTCCTGTTCTCGCTGCTCATGGCCAAGACGCCGTTCGGCCGCCACCTCGTAATGATCGGCGGCAATGAGACAGCGACCTTCCGCGCCGGCATCCGCGTCAACCGCAACCTGATCATCGCCTTCGTGCTGGCTGGCGCCATCGCCGGCCTCGCCGGCTGGCTGCTCGCCATCCGCACCTCGGGCGCCACCGCCAATCTCGGGACCGGGCTGTTGTTCAACGCCTTTGCCGCCGTCGTCATCGGCGGCGTCAGCCTGAAAGGCGGCGTCGGCACCTTGCCCGGGGTCTATGCCGGCGTGCTGCTGCTCTCCTCTATCAACACGGCGATCAATCTGATGGGCCTGCCGGCGAATTTCACCCAGGTGATCCACGGCCTTTTGGTGCTCGCCGCCGTGCTGCTCGACGCCTTCAAGCAAACCATTCGCCAAAGACTGGCATAGGAGACGGCTGGCATGACAGGACGGCTCGAAAGCAAGGTCGCGCTGATCGTCGGCAGCGCGCGCGGCATCGGCAAGGGCATCGCCCAGCGCTTTGCCGAAGAAGGCGCAAGGCTGGTCCTGGCCGACAGCGAGGCCGAAGCCGGCCAGGCGACCGCGGACGAGCTCGGCGCGGATTTCATTCGCACCGACATCTCGCAAATGGCCGATGCAGAAGCTGCGGTGGCGCTGGCGCTGAGCCGCCATGGCCGCCTCGACATCGTCGTGCAGAATGCCGGCATCTATCCCTGGCAGCTGATCGAAAACACCAGCCCGGACGACTGGGACCGGGTGATGGCGGTCAATCTGCGCGGCACGTTCAACGCCACGCTGGCGGCGCTGGCGCCGATGAAGGCGCAAGGTTACGGGCGCATGCTCTACACCTCGTCGATCACCGGTCCGCACGTCACCAGCCCCGGCCACGGCCACTATGCCGCCAGCAAGGCCGGCATCAACGGCTTCATCCGCTCGGCGGCGCTGGAATTTTCGGGCTACGGCATCACCGTCAACGGCGTCGAGCCCGGCAACATCCTGACCGAAGCGATCGAGCTGCATCGCGGCGCCGCCTACATCAAGAACATGGAGGATTCGATCCCGCTCGGACGCCTCGGCAGTCCGCGCGACGTCGCCAACGCCTTCCTGTTCCTCGCCTCCGACGATGCCAGCTACATCACCGGCACCACCATCGTCGTCGACGGCGGCCAGTTGCTGCCCGAAGGCAAGGATTTCCGGCTGCTGCCGCCGTGATCAGCCGGATTTCTTGTACAGCAGCAACTCAGGCCGGTACTCGAAGTGCATGGTGTCGTAGTGATACCAGCGCCCGCCCCAGATGAAGCCGTTTTTCTCGAAAAATTCCACGATTTCCAGCGGAATCCGGTTCTTGAAGGGAATGTGGGCCTTCGGGTTGGTTTTGTTCCTGTTGTTGTACCAATAGTCGGAGAAGCCGACATTGATATCGAAGGCCGCTCCGAACGAGTGAACGCTCAAGCGGTCGGTGCCGGCGATCGGCCGCCAGACAAAGCCGCCGCCGGGCTTGAGCCCGTAACGGCTCAGCTCCGCGGGCATCGCCTCAAGCGCAGCGGAGACCTTGCCCAGCCGGTCGTTGATGCCGAAAATCCTGGTGACCTGCACGGTCTTCTTGCCGAGCTTCGGCAACCATTTGACGTTGGCGATGTGCTTGCCCACCTCGGCGGCACTTGCCCCGTAGAGCTTCTCGAAGAAAGGTTCATTGCGGATACGGCCGGGATCGAAATCCTCCGCCGGGACCAGCGCGCCCTCGGCTGCTCTGGGATAGACGTAGCGAAACATGTCTTCGATGTCGGGGCTCTCAAGCAGCGCGTCGGCGTCGCGCGCCTTGCCGTCGTCCCACATCATCGTGGTGCCGTCGGTCCAGGACAGCACATTGCCCGAGATGGTGAAAAGTCCGGGATAGGCCTTGAGCAAGGCAGCCTTGGCGGCCGGCTGGTCGACGCCGTCGCCCGCATTCCCTGCATAGGCGAAGCGTCCAGTGCCGACGATTGCCAATGCGAACAGCAACCGCAGCATCAGGCGCCCTGGATGATCCATCATTGTCCTGCCTTCCCGGAGGGCTTTCGTTCATCGTGTATTTAACAAGGCTGCTGTACCATGCTGGTCGAATCGAACGGGAGACAAATCGTGTCAAAAACCTTCAATGCTTTGATCCGGATGACGTTTACATTCATCTGCCTGGTCGGCCTGGCCTCGTCCGTCTCTATTCTTTTTCCAGCCACCGCATCCGCCCAGCGGATGCAGCGATGCGCCGACGAAGGCGAAATCTGCCGCCTGCCCTACCCCTCGGAAGTGGTCTACGGCGCGCGCGGGCAGACCACTTCGCGCTTCATCGATCGTCGTGCCGTGCCGTGTACGAATCGCGTCTTTGGCGACCCGGCGCCCGGCCGCGACAAGGCTTGCTATATCGTGAGGCGCGGCGGCGGTGACGACTATGGCGACAACAACGACGATGACAATTACGGTGATGACGACTACGGCCAGGGCGGCGGCAGATGGGTGGCCTGCGCCTCGGAGGGGCGGTTCTGCGAGTTCCGTGGCCGCAAACTGGTGAGATACGGGGCGCGTGGCCAGTACGTCCAGGGCGTATTCAGGAACGGCGTCACATGCAGCGTCGACGCCTTTGGCGAGGATCCCATCCGCCGCGTGAAGAAGAACTGCTACGTCAAGCGATAGGTTGCACTGGGAAAGAAGTGCGGGTGCGGCTCATTGCGGCCGCGCCCGGCATTCGAGATATGGTCGGCCGGGATATGGTGGGCGATGACGGGCTCGAACCGCCGACATCTTCGGTGTAAACGAAGCGCTCTACCAACTGAGCTAATCGCCCGCTCCGGCCGGACCTTTAAGCGGTCGCAACCGGCTTCGCAAGGCCAAATGAACAGCTGCGAGCTTAGCCGCACAGTGGTTTTCGCGGGCAAAGTGCCGCCCGTCAAAAAACCTTCTCCTGTTTGCGTTTATGCTGTCCAGCTGCGCTTGACACCCGGTGGCGAACCCCTTATCCACCGCCCCAACGACGAACACGGCTGACACGTGCTCGTCCAATGCGCGGGTGTAGCTCAGTTGGTTAGAGTGCCGGCCTGTCACGCCGGAGGTCGCGGGTTCGAGCCCCGTCACTCGCGCCATTAATTTCAAGGGGTTAGCTACCGCCCCTTGAAAAGTTTCAACTCTCATTCTCCGGAGAGTTTCAACTTTCTGTATTCGTTCCGTTCCAGGCCAAGCAGCGTTCTGCCCTTGCGGCGGCTGGCATCGGCTGAGCGGACGGCGGCCAGATTGACCGGCATATAGGTCTTCTGCAGCGCCTTGTTCTCGTCGATCGAATTGCCCATCTTGGCCGAGATTGCCTCGACCGACGCGCCTCCGGCATTCGCCTCGACCGCGCCGGAACGCCGCATGTCCATCAGGCGCCGCTTCTCCGCTGTCCCGAACACCAGCGTGCGCAGATCGGCGAAGTCGTCGACCAGGGAATCCTTCGTGTAAGGCACGCCGGCGCGCGGCCGGCCGCCCTTCGGGCCCGGCGCGAAACCGCGCGAGCGAAAGATCGGCGCATCGTCAAGCAGGGTGACGCCCAATGATTCGACATAGGCCAGCACCAGGCGCTGCGTGCGTGACGACAGCGTGCCGAAAGCCGCCTCGCCACTCTTGCTGCGTGCAATCAGAAAACCCCATTCCTGTGCTGTCTGCATTGCCTGCGCCGGTGTGAGCGTGCGTACGTCGACCGGTGAGAAGCTCGTGTCCCACGCAACGGCGATGATGCACGCCAGTCCGCGGTAGCCGGCGCGCCAGGCGCCCTTGACCATGCGCACGGCCTCGCCTGCCGTCCACGTCTGGTGCCGCGGTGTTGGCGTCTGGCGGCGGATCGCCTGCGATGGGTCGGAGCCAGGTGGGCATAGCTTCATGCCTGCCATGACATTGTAGAGCGAACGCCACGTCTTTACGGCACGGTAGGCGGTGTCGACCCCCTTGACCCGCAGCAGACGGCCATACCAGTCGTCGAGCAGCTCGAGCGTGATGTCGGCTGGCGGCAGGTCGGCGAAGTACGGCTCGATGAAGGTCCAGCCGCGCTCCCAATCCTCGCGGGTGCGCGGTGGCTTGCGCCTCCATGCATCCATGCGGCGGTAGCGTGCGAAGGCGTCGCCGATCGAATCCTTTGGCCATACATGCAGGCGCGACGGCTCCCTGCCCTTGCGAAATTCCTGCCAGCGGTCTTCCCACTCCCTGGCGATCGTCCAGGCCTTAGGCCCGTCGATTCCACAGGAAATGCATTCGAAGCCAGCTTCGATCATCTTAGGCGTCGGCAGCCAGTAGCCGTATTTGCCCTTACGAATGACGTAGTGCTTCAACTTGATCTTACCCAAGGGTCGCCAGCCTCGCTCTTGCAATGTCGATGCTAGACTGCGCGCCGGATCCTGATCCTGCAAGACCCGCGCGTCGATCCAACCAGGCGTCGATCGCAACCAGGTCGTAGTTGCCGGTAATTGGGCAGGACTTGGGAAAGCCTTGATCCTGCAACGAGGGCAGCAATTCCATGAATTCCCGCAGCGTCAGGTGCAGATAACGCGCCGCCTTGATCGCCGGTACCAGCCGCGGTTGCACCGGGAAGCGGATAGATGACGGTTGTAGTGTGTGGGTTTGGCTCATGACACCACAACTCTATTCACCATCCATCGGGCAGGGGATGGGCGCCTTGTCGCATAGCATGCGATTTTCCTACTCCGTGATCTCGTTATTCCTGCATCGAAGGTGAACGAGGCTTAGAATAGCGGCCTTTCTCCCCCATGCCTATTCATCCAATTCTTAATCGCAGAATCGGCAGCCACAGGGCGAGAATACTTATAATCGGCGGCTTCGGAGCCGCTACGCCCGGGCGCCACAGGCGGCATATTCGCGGCACCAGCTTTCCTGATGCTCTGCCCTAAATATCGCGGATAAGGTTATGGTTGAATGAGCCAGCGTTAGCTTTGACGCCTCTAGACAGCTGTTATTCAAGATGATGAAAAGAAGGAATTTCCGCGCCCAATTGAGAGAATGGAGCGTCCACTGGTAATCCCGCTTTTGCTCGGCTCGATCAAGGAGGTCGCGGGGATCGGCGACAGCTTGGTAATCAGCCAAACGTGAAGCAGAATACCTCGACGCCGGGGCCAAAAAATTCGATGTCGAATTGGCGATCTACGATCGGCCCTAGTTGTCGGATAAGCTGGAACAGGCGTTGTTCGCTTACCGTTCCGTTGCCGTGTTCATCAACGTCAAGTCCGTGAGATCCGCCTGGTGGGTGACCATCGACAAGGACGCGGAACTCTACGGACGATCCCGGCGATGCCGGCCCCATAACAAGATGCAGATCGCGGGCGTGAAAGCGGTACGTTATGCGGCCATTGGCCCTTTTCGCCGACACGCCGTCGCTTCCCATGATCCAGTCGCCCGTAAGCGCCCATTCGTTCGGGCGCAACTGTGCCGGCGCTTCGAAGAGATGCGGCTTGTTGCGAATTACTCCGCCAAGGGACGCAAAGCCTTGGGTACGTTCATAGCCAACATAATTTTCCCGAGACTTCAGGTTGGCTTTGTCGGCTGCGGCTTCGAGGCCGCGCGCATCGACCGACACCAGATCACTGCCTCCGACCTCGTTGCCACCCTCTGCCAGCAATCGCTGAATGATCTTCTCGGACTCGTTGTAGGATCCTTCACCGAAATGCTGATCACGCACTCGCCCTTGAGCATCGATGAAATAGAATGCCGGCCAGAAGTTGTTGTTGAAAGCGCTCCAGATCGCTCCCTTGCTGTCGACGGCGACGGGATAGTCGACCCCCAGCGCTTTCACCTCTCGGCGGACGTTGTCGATGTTCTTCTCAAACCGGAACTCCGGCGAGTGGACGCCGATCACGACCAACCCCTGGTTTCGGTATTTTTCCGACCAAGCGCGGAGATAGGGCTGTGCGCGCATCCAGTTGATACAGGTGTAAGTCCAGAAACTGACAAGGACGACTTTTCCACGGAGTGCCGTCGGCGTCAGTGGTGGCGAATTGAGCCACTCTTCGGCTTGCGTGATTGACGCCAACTCCGATTGGCCGGCAAACCAGCCGAAAATCGAGCCCTGGACGGATGAGCCCTGCGATCCTTTGGAACTCATCGATAGTCCCATAGCGTCGGCCCCAAAACTGCCATTCGGCAGCCCAATCGAAGTGATGAGTAGGAACGAGGCCAACAAGAGGTTCGTCTTCATGCGCGAACTCCCTCCATGGTTTGATTGTGGTCTTCCGCGCGGAAAATTGATGGCGGGCTTGCCCGCCATCATTTTAGGCGCCGTTCGCGGGGGCAATGACGGGGACTATTTCATCCCGCCGAGGGCATTCACGTTGGCGCAGAACTCGGCGTAGGGCTTGCTCATCGCCGCGTCGTTGCATTCGCGCATGATCATTTCGCGCATGGGCTTCGGCTTGGCCATGAAGACCGCCTTGAACTCAGGCATAGGCTTCAGGGCCTTCATCGAGGCGTCAGTGTAGAATGGCCCGATGTTGTCGACGACGTCGAGTGCGCCGGCGAGGGCTGTGCTGCCGACACAAAAAAGTGCAAATGCACCGAGACCAATCGCTTTGATGTTCATGGTGTAGACCTCTCTTGTTTTCGCCATCGTCCCAATGACGATGGGCGTCCAAAGGTACATCTGACGAGGGTCAGAAGTGATATGGAGATGACCTACGCAATCTTTTGGATGCTATTGCACGTTGGTATCGGCAATACTTTTGTACCGACGCCCACCTCGCCGCCCGATTGCCGTCCCGAATGGAACGCCGCGCAATTCCCAGCGCTCCATCGACGTTTTGTCGATCAGCCGCCAATGCCCGAGGCAGGTGCCGGCATTGGCGATAATGCCTGAAACCCGCTGGTGTACCTCGTGCGCAATCGATGCGGTCAGAGCAGCACAGGCTCATGATCCGAGTAGTGCGTGCAGTTCGGATCGGACTTTCTCCAGCGCCCTGGCTGCACTCACAGCCGGGGTCATTTCTTCACCCGAGGATCATGCCCGCAGCGGGAACCAAGATCCACAATCCGAACAGCGGAATGAGTATCCACCGCGCCTGATTGACGCTGACTTCGTTCTTCGTTTTGATGATTGCTGCGACACGTGAATTGCTAAGCCCTTGATCGCGCATGGCATATCTCCTGTGTTGAATGCGCTAGTAATCGACTGACGGCGGCCGCAAATCCATTGAACGATAGTGTCGGCAATACTTATGTGCTGGTCTACGAATAAGTGAAGAGTATCGCTGCCAAGAGAATACCTCAGATGCAGTCGGTGATCCTCGGGTGGCCCGCAGGCTCCGATCCTAATCGGTCCTATCTCTTGTTCCTCGAGCCAATATCCAAAGAAATCCAATAAGTGAGGACCTCGCGGGCAAGCAGGAGCAACAGGGCAGCCTTAATCGCCGCCATTTTCCAACACCTGCTGGCGTTCCTTTGTAATCGCGCCGTTATCAGGTGGTCCTGACAGACGTCACCGTTCAAGCGCGCCTAACCAGAAGCCAGGCGGTAAGCTCCGGCGGACACGTCACCATCTCCAGCAGTGAAAAGGACCCCGGGGAAGCCGGAGACGCAGTATCGCAGGCCACCATCCCTCACGAGATATTCACCCTCTCGTAGTCGGCATATTCGAAAACGCAGCGATTGTGGCCTCGAGAGATACATTCAACGCGTTGGAAAAGGTCCTGCCCCTCTGCCAAATCGCAACGTAGTGATAGAGCGCGGACGGTTCTACTGGCCTTACTCCCAGCTGAAACGCCGCGTACTCACGCGCGATGATCTCGTTTGTGATCGAAATGCCCAGGCCAGCCGAGACGTATCCGGCTTCGTGACCGTTGCAATCGAATTCCACCAGTATGTCTGGCTCAACGCCGGCGAAGCGCAAGGCGTTGAAGTTCATTTGATGAGCGGCGAACTGGGGATCGATATCGACGATCGTCTCGCCTGCCAGGTCTTGCGCCTCGATACAGGTCTGTTTCGAAAAGCGGTGGTCGGGATGGAAGATGCATACGTTGCGAGCCGACCCAAGCGGCGCCCACTCAAACAGACGTGGATCCAGCGGCAGTCTCGAGATGCCGAGATCGGCACGGCCGGCCAGGATGTGTTCGCCGATCTGCTCGTAGCTTCCAGAAATCGACCGGACATTCGAAGCGGTCTTTGAGTGGATGATCGCCACGACCTTGGGCAAGGTCACGAAACCGAAAACAGAAGGCGCGGCAATCGCGATCCGTTGCTTTTCCTCGTTCTTCATTGCGAAGATCGACGCTTCCAGCCGATCCAGGGACGTCAGGGCAAGTTCCACGTTTCGCAGGAGTTCCCAGGCTTCCTGCAAGGGGACGATGCGGTTGGCTGATCGCTTGAACAGTGTGATGCCGAGCGTGGTCTCGAGCTGCTTCACATGTTGACTGACGGCCGGCTGGCTTATCCCGAGCGCAACCGCTGCTCGCCGTGTCGAACCGGCCCGCAACACTTCCCGGAAGACCTTCAACTGACGGAGCTTGAGGTCGCTCTGCAGAAGCTCCATCCCCGCGCACCTTTCCCTGACAACGCTACCCGGGAAGCGGATCACGCCAACCTAGGAGCAACGAACCGCCTTGGTATATAACGGTTGGTTATAGATTAAATAATAAAAATTATAGATTGAGTGTGTAATTTCAAGCGCTAGAATTAGCCAATACCCTAAATTAACTCCAGATTACAAAATATAACAATCCGCAACCTTGGGTTATACGACTTGGTCTGAGTGACAAAGGCCGGCGTAACCTTCGGTAATTGCGAGTCGAGGAAAGCGCCCCATGGGTGGTTTTACTACTCAGTTTGTTGTCGCACTCACCGTGACCATCAGCCTGGCCCTAGTCAGCGGCTGCCTGGGTACGGCATTTGGCTTGTTTTTGGCGATTTCGAAGGGCACGGCAAAACCGCGCCTCAACGCGGTCGTGACCGCCTACACCACAGTCGTCCGGGGTGTACCAGAACTTCTGATTATCCTGCTCATCTACTTCGGCGGAACCACGCTCGCCAGCAAGATCGCCGGCCGGTATGTCGAGGTGAACGCATTCACCGCAGGCGTTGTCGCGCTCTCGGTCGTTTTCAGCGGTTATGCGACCGAAGTGTTTCGCGGAGCGATCGCGGCGGTGCCAGCGGGTCAAACCGAAGCGGCAAAGTCGCTTGGCCTGAACGCCTGGCAACGCTGGATGTTCGTCATCGGACCTCAAATGCTGCGGCTGGCGCTGCCTGCCTATGGCAATCTCTGGATTTCGCTCTTCAAGGATACCGCACTGGTTTCGATCGTTGGCCTGACCGACATCATGCGCGTTGCGTATGTGGGGGCCGGATCCTTGCGCGCACCATTGACCTTCTACCTTGCGGCCTCCGCTCTCTATCTGTCGCTGACCACCGTCACGTTGCTGTCGATCCGGCTGACTGAGCGGCGCTATCCGGCTCTCGGCCGGTAGGAGGGAAGGCCCATGAACCTCGGCTTGATATTTGACGCACTGGTTGTCTTGCCCTCGGGCATCGGTCTTACATTGATCCTGACGGTGTTGTCGCTGACGGCCGGATTTCTTCTGTCCGTGCCGCTGGCCTTCATGCGCGCTTTCGGACGCCCCGGCCTCTCGCTCGCAGTGCTCTCATACACCTATGTGATCCGCGGAACGCCGATGCTTGTTCAGCTCTTCCTGCTCTATTACGGCCTCGCTCAGATCGAGGGGGTGCGGGCCAGCATCTTCTGGGTCATCCTGCGGGATCCTTTCTGGTGCGCCCTTCTGACATTTTCGCTGAACAGCGCGGCACACACCACCGAGATCCTGTGCCGTGGTCTCCAGTCCGTGCCTAAGGGTGTCACCGAGGCGGCCACGTCTCTCGGCTTGAAACGCTTCCAGATCGCTCGCCTGGTCACCTTCCCGATCGCTTTCAGGATATCGCTCCCGGCCTACGGCAACGAGATCGTCGGGATGATCAAGGGTTCGTCTCTTGCGAGCACCGTAACGCTGCTCGAGATCACCGGCATGGCGAGACAGATGGTGTCGACCACGTTCGCGCCGTACGAGATCTTCATCGTCGCCGGAGCGATCTACCTATCGCTCACCTCGATCGCCGTAAAAGCGATCCAGCTTCTGGAGCGATGGCTTTCGACCGACGGCCATCCGGTGCATCGACGAAAGCAGCGCTTGCGCCCGGCCTTGCCTGATCACGAGATCACGATGCCACCCCTGCCCTGACGCCGCGGCTTTTGAACTGCCCTTCCCATCCAAACCAACGAAGAGGTGCATCATGCGCATACCCGTAGCTATTGCCGTTTCTATCGCGTCCCTGATGTCGGTATTCCCGGCCGGCGCGCAAAGCGAGCGCGTCATTTCGATCGCCTCCGAAGGTGCTTCGCCGCCTTGGGACTCTACCGACGCGAACGGTCAACTTTACGGCTACGATATCGATGTCGGACAGGAGCTGTGTCGTCGCATCGAGATCAAATGTACCTTTGTCCCGCAGGATTGGGACGGGATCATCCCGGCACTGCTTGTCGGCAAGTTCGACGTGATCATGTCTGGCATGGCGATCACGGAAAAACGCAAGCAGAAGATCGCGTTCTCAGTTCCCTACGCCACCGGCTTCAACCAGTTCGTTGTGCGCAAGGACCTGGGTCTCGATCCTGGCGACATCAAGCAGAAGGTCAACCTCTCGAGCATCGGCGACAAGGAAAAGGCGACAATCGAACGCCTCAGATCGACACTCGCCGGCAGGGCGATCGGGGCCTTGCGCTCGTCAAATTCGGAAGCAGTCGTGAAGGAAATGCTGGGCGATGTCGTGACCATTCGCAGTTATGACAGCCAGGACAACATGAAGCTCGATCTTGCCGCAGGTCGCATCGACGGCGGTCTGGCCGACTATTTCACCTGGCGAGATTTTCTGGAGACGCCTTCCGGCTCGGATGTGGTGTTTTTCGGCCCTGAACTGAATGGCGGGCTCTGGGGGCCGGGCGTCGGCGCAGGTCTGCGCAAAGACGATACGGAGTTGCTCGCCAATTTCAACGCGGCCATCGACGCCGCCACCAAGGATGGGACGATCAAGGCGCTCAGCCTGAAATGGTTCAAGAGCGACATCTCGCCTGCCGTCTCGCAATAGGCGGCAACCGACTTCGACTTTGACGTGGCGCTGGCCGGAACGCCGGCGCCCTCCCCTCCTTCAAGGCGAGCACCCATGAAAGACCAGTTCTGCGCGGTCGTTACCGGCCAATCCCTGATCAAGCACGACATCCGTGACGTCAAAGACGAACGCTTCATCGCGGTTGCCGACTTCCTGCGCCAAGGCGACGTCGTTTTCACCAACTTCGAGTCGACAATCCTCGGCCAGCACGGCGGGTGGCCGACCAAGGGCAAGTACTTCGGATATTCCAGGGCTGAAGTGCTCGACGCATTGCAGGCTATCGGTTTCAACGCGCTTGCGCTGGCAAACAACCACGCCTTCGATCTCGGCGCTGGCGGCATCCTCTCGACGCTGGAGGAGGTGGAAGCGCGCGGCTTCCTCCATGCCGGCATCGGAGCCGACGAGACGGAGGCCAGGAAACCGGGCCGCCGCCGGCTGGGCGCGCGCGAAGTCGCGCTTCTTGCGATGGATGCAGGCCCCGGCCCGACCAACATGTATGCCGAAGACCGCACGGCCTTCCGGCCGGCTCGGCCCGGCGTCAATCGCCTGCACACGGTTCGCAAGATCGGGGTGCCTGACGGACATTTCGGTAGACTTGCAAGGCTGAGCGCTCATTTGCAAAGCTCTCCCTTTGAACTGGCCAACTATGCGCAACCGGAGGATCCGGTAGTGGTGTCGGCCGACGAGGAGATCAATTTCTACGGCACCGTATTCGCGCAGGCCGCCGATTTTGGCCGCCTCATCGAAGTCGATCAGTGGAGTGCGAGTGTCCATCTGGCCGCCATCCGGCACGCCGCGGCACAAGGAGATTTCGTCATTGCCTATCTGCACCACCATCATTGGGAACCAGGTTGGCAGGACGTGCCGCGCTGGGTGCAGACCTTTGCGCGGATGTGCATCGACGCTGGCGCCAACCTGTTCGTCAGTCACGGCGCTCCGGTGCTGCAGGCCGTGGAGATCTACAATGGCTCGCCGATCTTCTATGGCCTCGGAAACTTCCTATTCCACGTCCACCCCAAGGAAACCGAATGGGATCCACCGGAAGTCTGGCAAAGCATCGTCGCCGCGTGCCGCTATGATGCGGGCGGAAACCTCGCGGGAATAGACCTTCTGCCCGTCGTGATCGGGGCGGAAGCCCAGTCTCTCGGATCAGCAACGGGCAGACTGGTACCCGTCGCCGTCACTGGAAGCGCGGCGCGAGACATCCTCGAGGGATTTGCGACCCGCTCGCGGGCGTTCGGCGTCGAAATCGAAGTGTCCTCGACCTGCGGCCGCATCGCCGTGCCCGCTGCACGAAAATTCGGCTGACGGGTCCGACCGACCGTCAGACGGTCTTGCATTCGGCCGGCGGCGATTCGCCGGCCGTCTCGCTATCCGCCTTTGTCCAGCAAGGCTAGTTCTTCTCCCAACGCTGCGATCAGGGACGAGACGCGACCGCGCACACGCGGCGGAAGGTTCACTAGCCCCTCGATCAGGCGCCGACCTTCCGCGCTGGCGATGAAATCCAGGCGCTCATCGACCGGGAGGGGCCGCACCTCGATGCAGGTCTCATCGTTCCCCGGCAGGCCGTCGAAGAAGCGACTGACGGGAACGTCCAGCGACGTAGCGATCTTGTAGAGCATCGACGCACTCACGCGGTTCCTCGCGTTCTCGTATTTCTGGAGCTGCTGGAAACTGATGCCGATGGATCGGGCAAGCTGGGCTTGCGAGACGTCCGATTGGACGCGAACCGTCGCAATCTGCCTGCCGACATGCTGATCGGCGGGATGAGGGTCACTGTCGATCTTTGGCTTCGCCCCCGTCCGAAGGAGAACGGAGCGTTGCGGTTTCAACAAGGCCTTTCGATGCTCCACTAATCAGCCGATAGAGAGTCTGTCGGTACGTATCTGAAAGCGAATCGCCATTTTTATACCTTATAGGGTGTAAAAAGACCCTATTGGTGGCAAAGAAAATCTGCCTGCCAATTGTGGACCCATGGTCAGTCCACGACAGATTCGAGCCGCACGAGCTTTGCTGGGTTGGTCTCAGCAGGAACTGGCTGACAAGGCTATTGTTTCCCTTAACGCGCTGGTCCGGTTGGAAAACGGCAAGGTGGATTCCCGGATCAGCACTTTGCAGGCCATTGAAGCGGCCCTGACAAAAGCGGGGGTCGAATTCTTGTCCGTAGGGCAGAGAGGTGAAGGTGTCCGGCTCTTAAATCCTCGGGCTTGATGGTGAGTTTGGCGGTATGGTTTCTGTTCAGGTCCTGCTGCTGAAGGCACCTCACTGAGTCGTTTTCGGCTCGCGCCCAGATCGCTGTAAGCGAATGCGCTTAGGCTTGGTCTCGCAGTTGCATTTGTCGTTCCCACAATTGCTCTCCTGCGGGTGACGAGAGACAAAGTCGTGGTATTGTCGGAATCAGCCACGATCCGAACTCCAGACAGTTTGGTTGTGGCTAGGCCGAACGAGGTGCTGGAGCACGACGTTCGGTCACGAAAAGTGGACCACATTACGTACATACCGTACATTACGGACACCGCTATTGTCAAACGTTCCTGATCCTGTCGACAACAAAACTGAACGCTTCGAGTTGCGGCTCTCGACCGACCTACTTGCTCGCGTAGATGAATGGCGTCGCACTCAGCCAGATCTTCCCACCAGATCGGAAGCGTTCCGGCGATTGGTGGAGGCTGGTCTAGCTTTGAAATAGGTTGCGGCTTGGTAGAAATCATCTCGAGTGCGCTTGGCGAGCAGAATATAACTCGTCTGGTCATTGCTAAGCTAGGAGCCGTTGATCGCGGGTGCGGTTGGCCAAACGACACCTAGCGACGCGTGGAACTACCGAAAACGGGCCGCAAGCAGTCGGGCCGCTTTTGATGGCGCAGCTAGGACGAGCTGTCCGTTAGCTACGCGGCAGTTCCACACTGCCATTTATGCGACTTTCTGAGAACAAAAAGAGATCATGTAATGCCAATGGCACGTCATGGTTCTGGCAAAGCTGCACCAGTGTGGTCTGCTGGCTTTGTTTCGACGATTTTGCGGTGACGACCGCGGAAATTCAGTGCGCGTTGATGCCAGCTGTTGCGCCGATAGGCATTGAAGCCTCTGAGCACGCCTTCATTACGTCCAGCAAACCCTTGCGGAACAAACGATTAGGATCGCGCTGCCCCAAAGACGCCGCAGCAATCAAACCTGGCTGTGGGCAGAGAAGTATAATGTTCATTGAACATTTTAGTGACGATCGTTCTCGGAGACGACTGAGGGTTTATACATTTGGTCAAGTACCGGTTGAAGCTTCAATGAATGAATGCCATCAGTGGGCTTTTTGGGGAGCGACCTGTGAGACGACTTGCGGCATGCGTATTGATGTCCATAGCTGCGGCCAGCGGGGGCCAGGCCGCCTGTTACGATATCTCGAAAGGGCAGCCGTCGCGGCTGAGCGGCGATCTCCATCGACGAATACTTCCCGGGCCGCCGAACTATAAAGACGTGCAGACAGGAGACCAGCCCGAGCCGACTTACTTACTGGAGCTGGATGCCGACATTTGCCTTGAGGGCGAGGGCTTTGCTGATTCCGCATCCAGCTTCCGCGAGGTTCACGTCGTGCCGGTCGGCGGCATGGAGGGCGCCATGGCATCATTGATCGGACGCCGCGTGACTGTCGGCATCGTTGATCGATGGGCTCCAAAAAACGCAAATCGCCGAGCCCCGCTGATGGCCATTGTAGGGAGCATCGCGCCTGAACAGGACATCACTGAACAGCCCGCCACCGCAGCGACCGTTGTGCGGGCGTTTTACCTGGCCCTCGGCACTGGGGACGGCAAGGAGGCGGCGCGGTTTGTAGTCCCTGAAAAGAGCGCCAGGGGTCCTCTCTCCGCCGCGGCCCTGAGTGGTTTCTACGGAGGGATGCAGGCGCCCCTTAAGCTTCTCGGCATCGAAGCGAAGGCAGATGACTTGTTCTTCGTCAGCTATGCGTTCAGGAAGGGTGCCACAGCATGTTCTGGCCGCGCGGAAGTGACGACCGTGAACGAGGGCGGCAAGGACTACATCAAAGTCATTAAGGCGCTCGACGGCTGCTGATACGATCGCACGGCTAGAACTGGGCAATTGAGAGGCTTACGCGCAGACATCAACGCTAGCTGCTGCGCCCGATAGAGTAGCCGGGAAATTCACTCGTGGCTAAGCCATATGTCGATGCGGTATCGGTCGGAACCTTGCATGGGCAATAGACCGTCCGCCCGTGTTCCCACTCCGGCAGGACGAAGGAGCGGACGCATCTCCTCTAGCGCCGCTCCGATTCTCCACTCCTCGGCGCCCGGCGAGGCATACCCGACGGCCTTGGGTACGAGCGCACATTGCGGTGTGGTACTCCTGTCAAACTGTTCAATCCTGCCCGGAATGAGCCGCAATGACTCAAAAACAAATCCGTTGATAGAACTGCGAAGTGAATCCGCTTCCACCGGGGCTCCGCTGCAGACATTGATATACACCCAGCCTATCGGCCTGGGGTCGCCGGGAATCGATCGATAACTCACCTTGCGGCCACTGATGTTCGGCGGCGCCGCGCGTGAAACTTTTGGCTGGGCGGCGGAAGGCGTTGCGGGCGGGTTTGAGGGAGGACGATACCCAATGATCAGATTCCGCGTAGCTGCTGTCGACGCCCGGCTTTCCCCGGCGGAGCTGACCCCTGCCAAAAGCCGACAACTGTTGTCGGCGGACGAGTGATCAAAACCTACGCAGCCCGAACGCGAGGTGCAAAGGGATCGACATGCCTGCAGGGGTGCGATGACCTGCGCGCTGACAACCCCGTTCAGTGAGGTCCCGGGATAGTCGAAGAACACTGCCGTGGTCTGCGCGCCGATTGGTTGGATGCCAACCAGAACGACGAGAGCTGCCAGAGACGAGCCAGCGGCTCTAAGTAGGAGCTCTCGGTATCCGCAGAAAAAAAGATGCGCAAACATGTTTCCCGTGTCACTATTATTCTGTTTCAAGCGGGACTTGACCGACAAGTCAGCCAAGTTCGCTAACTTTGACGTCATGGCTGGCGAGGAGGAAGGCCAGTTAGACGGCTATCCAGAAACCTCATGACAGATCGCGATCGTTCCCGTTGGCCCATTTTTCTTTTGACGTTGGCAATGCCCCTGTTGCCCTCGGCAAATTCGGCCCGGCGCGACCGTAATCCTCCAGTTTTTGCATTTCCACCCCAAATGGGGGATGTGCAATGCCAAAATGCAATTCAACTAGAATTGGCGCTAAGACGGGAAATAGCCTGCGGTCCGCTACAGGTTAAGCATCTGAGTCGAATCTACTTGAGCGCTCGTTGACACTGCGTTTTTTTCCGTCGAAGTATGCCGGATGGGGCGCCGCATAGTTAACGATTTCTTGCGGCTAAGGGAAGGTGCCTAAATGGCTCGAGGGGGCAATGTCCACTTCGTTCGTTCAACGTCCGTGCGTGCCGATGACGTGTTGGCCGTCGACGGCAAGCCGCTTTGGCGCGACTGCGAAACGACATTCGCCCGCATAGACGAACTGTGCGGTGACGATGCGTCACGGCTTTTCGCCGAACCGAACGCCAAGGAGCAGGAGGGCGGGCGCCTGGCCGTGGCGTGGTTCAGCAGCTTTGACGACGAGCCGAAGCGGCTGGGCGAACTCGACCGAGGAAAGCGGGCGAGGATCGAGTCGAACCTGGCCGCGCGGATCGAAGCGCTTCGTCCGGCCCTGGCAGACCAGGGAATAGGCGAGACCGTTGCGGCGATGCTCAACGTCGCGGACGAAGCCTCGATCGTTGCCGTCGGCGAGAACGCCGTCCTTACGAATTGGGGGATCCTGCCTGAGGAAGCCCGCTCCTCCCGCGCCGCATTCGTCCGGCATAGCGAGAAGACGATCGGCCCCTACCTTCCAAGCGGCATGTCTCCCCGGGTGCCGGGGCAGCCCTGGGCCGCCGTCGGAGGTTTCGCCACCGCCGGACTGTCTCCCCCGCGGCGCGTGATTGTTCCCGAACCCGCCGCAGCATCCGCCCGAGAGGCTCAGCCAGCGGCCTCGGCGAGAAACAGGCAGGCTTGGCTTTGGCCCATAGCTGCCCTTTCGCTAGTGTTCGCCGCCAGCCTGATCTACGCGGCCTGGCCTGGCAACCTCGTTTACCCGCAGGCGCTTCCCCCGCGGACGGCAGCTCCCGTGAACAGCGATGAGGTCAACCGCATCATTGAAGAGCGGATCGCCAAAATGAATGCCGAGCTCACGAAAACTGGATGCGAGACGGATTCTTCTGTTCTTGGTCCACTCCTTGACAACGGAAGCGGTGGACCCGCCGCCCAGTCGCCAGCCGAAGGCCCGGCCCAATGAGCCAGTTCGTCGCCACCACGACCCTCAGCCTGATGCGATCCCTCGGATCGACCGCGGAGCGCTCGGTCCATAGGCTCCAAGCCGTGCTCGGGCGGGAATTCCCCGGAGGCATCGGGCTCGAGCTGGCCGAACCAGTGCCACGCAAGGACGGCTCGGGGATCGACTGGTACACCGAACGAGACGAGCCGCTTGTCCGCCTGACGGACCTCCCGCCCGAAACGGCGTCCGTCTACAAGGCGCGGCTGGACCAATCCGTCCGCTCAGTTCTCCGTGCCGCCGCCGCGCACGAGGCTCGCACCGACCCGGCGGCCCGGTCGACGGCTACCGCGCTGCGCAACGCGGTGACATTCCCCGACGACGAGAACGTGTGGGTCTCCGGCGATTCCGACGGGAGCGGCGGAGTCCTCGTCCTCACTGCATGGGGTTATGAAAAACATGACGCGGAGACCAGCGGCCGGGGGCAGATTGCTGCGGTCGCCCGGGACCGGCCGCCGACGCCCGTTCCGGATGCAGTGGTGGAGCGGCCCGTGCTGCCCGCCGGGCCTTCCCGGTGGCGGCCGATCGCCCGCTGGCTGCTTTGGCTTGTTCCCATCGCGCTCGCGGGGGCGACCGCGTGGCTGCTGCTGCCCGCCTGCGGCTTGGTCCTTCCTTTCGGCGTAACGGCATTCGGAAAGGGCGGGGGCGCGTATTGCGCACTTGTCGCGCCGGCGCCAGCCGTCGATCAAGCCAGCCTGCGAACGCAGGAGCTGATTTCCGAGGCCACTGCGATCGAGGGGCGGCTGCGCCAGCATATGAGCTCGTGCCAGCAGGCCTCGCAAGATCAGGCGGCGGTAGCCAAGAAGCGCGTCGACCGCGAGCAGGGACTTCACGGCAAGATGGAGGTAGCTCTCACTTGGAACAACCGCACGGATTTGGATCTTGCCGTGAAATGCCCCAGCGGCGAAATGGTGGATCGGCGACAATCCGCATGCGGCGGCACGCTCGATATCGATATGAATGTTCCCAAACGAATGAGCAATGAGCCTATCGAACACATAAGGTGGGCGGACGATCCACCGCCGGGCCACTACGAAGTTTTCGTAAACCTCTTCGATCGCCGGGATGACCCGTCAGTGCAAACCGACTTCACCGTCCTCCTGAAGAGGGGTGATTCCACTACTAACCAGCCCGGTTCCCTGAGCGAAGTGAAACCCAGCGACGCTACGCAACTGAAGGTCATGGAGTTCGACGTCCCATGACTACGGCAAGCCGAAACAAGCCTGACAGGACGACTCAATGCTGACCAACCTCGCCGATTTCAGCGATGGCTTCACGCTAGTGCCTGACAGTGGCATCCAGTTCGTCGAGTTCGGGTTCGACTTCGACGCTTCTCCGCGCCTGTCGAGGTCGTTCATCGAGCGGCTGTCGCCTGGCGAAACGGGTTCGGATGGAAAGACGCTGATCCGCCTGCTTCCGAACTGGAACGATGACGATCCTGACTCGGACCAGCCGCCCTACCCCCCGAAAGGCGACGACGTGGTGTACGACATCGCGAAATCGAGGGCGCTCGAGACCTTCCTCGACCGCTGGGTTCCGGTGCCGTTCTTCAAGATCGAACCCGGCAAAGACTCGCTGGGCAACGAAATATACGCGCAGGGCCCGACCGACTGGGTCCGGGTGAGGGTTACGGAGACGCGGAACGCCCACGGCGACCGGAAGGGAACGCACAGGGCGATCTTCGCATTCGACAGCTCGCTCGCGCCCCGCAAGACGAACCGTCCCTACCTCGCTCCCTGTCCTGAGGACGCGATGCGGACCGAATCGTTCCGGTTCGTCAGTCAGCTCCCCGACGTCATCTCGTTCCTGTCGCACAAGGTCGACGTTCCCGGCCAAGGGCCAGTGGACGCGCAGAAGTGGCTGGACGACTGGCTGAGGGACATCCTCCATTCCTTCAAGAAACTCCAGCGGAAGGGCAAGGAGCTGAGGCCCGAGGACTTTCCTTTCCAGTTCGAGCACCTCGCCCGGTACATTACCTTCGTCCAGTTTCTCGCCAGCGTGATCAAGCCCGTTCGCGTCACCCTCATCGATACGGTCAGCGACAACAGGAACGTCCATCCGGTCGACGTCGACCTGGTGCTCGACATCGGTAACTCGCGGTCGTGCGGACTTCTGATCCAGTCGTTCCCCGACGACGTGAACGTCGACCTCAACAACTCCGTCGTCCTGGAGCTGCGCGATCTCTCCAAGCCCGAACTAGTCTATCGCGATCCCTTCGAAAGCCAGTGCGAGCTGGTGGCAGGCGAATTCGGCCCGGAAGACATCGCGAGGCGGTCCGGCCGTCCCCGGGCGTTCTTCTGGCCAAGCCTGCTCCGCATCGGCCCCGAAGCCTCGCGCCTGCGCGGAGAGTCGGAAGGCACCGAGGCCGCGACGGGGCTTTCTTCGCCGAAGCGGTACCTGTGGAGTTCCGATCCGGTTCTCCAGGAGTGGAAGTTCCGTTCGGCCTCGGCGGGCCATGCGGGGACGGAGCCGCTGATCGAGCGCTCCATGTACCGCTTCATAAACGACCGCGGTGACGTCCTGGAGCAGCTCGAGAGCGACAGGCGCCAGTTCAAGCTGAAGGTCAAAGAGAGCGAACTGCAGACGGCGAGCCGCTTCTGCTTCTCGAGGTCGTCCTTCTTCACCTTCATGCTCGTCGAAATCATCGCGCAGGCGATGTCGATGATGAACAACCCCGGCACTCGCCGGGAGAGGAGGCTCAAAGACTCTCCGCGTCGGCTGCGGAGGATCATCCTGACGATCCCGTCGGCTACCCCGATCCAGGAGCAGCGCATCCTCCGGTCGCGCGCCGAAGCAGCGGTGAAGCTCCTCTGGTCCCTGTCGGGATGGGGCGACAGCGACAGCGGCATAAACAGCCAGCGCCCGGAAATCCACTGCTCCTGGGACGAGGCGAGTTCGGTTCATCTCGTCTATCTCTACGGCGAGGCCGTGCACAAGCTGGGCGGGTCCATCAGGACGCTGTTCGACATGCTCGGCAAGGACAGGGAGCGGCCGAAAACGCTCCCGCCCTCCAAGGGCAAGGAGAAGCTCGAGCGGTCCCTGCGCGTCGCCAGCGTCGACGTGGGCGGCGGCACCACCGACCTCATGGTCACGACCTACTTCCAGACGGACAACGTCGCCCTGTTCCCCGACCAGAATTTCCGGGAGGGGTTCCGCATCGCGGGCGACGACCTTCTCAAGGTGGTCATCGAGCGGCTTGTCATACCGAGGCTAGAGGAAGGGCTCGCCCAAGCGGGCCTTCCGAACGCGCGGAACTATCTCAAGGACCGCTTCGCGGGCGACAATCCGAACATGTCGGAGCAGGAAAAGCACCTGCGCCGCCAGTTCGTGCTGCAGGTCCTGCAGCCGATCGCCATCGCGGTCCTCTCCGAATGCGAAGCCATGCCGGCGACGAGCCGCAAGACTGAAATCCGGAAGGCGGGCAGCTTCTTCGAGACCGGGGGGAGGACGACGGCCGGAGGCGACATCCCGGTGGACGCGCGCATCCTCGGATATCTCAAGGACAGCATAGGCGCGCTAGGCGCCGGAGAGTTCACGATCGCCGACTGCGACATAGCGGTCGACCCGCTTGCCGTCGAAGAGTGCGTCCTGTCGATCTTCGACGGCGTCTTCGACAACATCGCGGAAGCGATCAACCATCTGGACGCGGACGTTGTGCTCCTGACCGGGCGGCCGATGCGCCTGCCGCAGATGATAAGCCTGTTCATGAACAAGATGTCGGTCCTGCCTGACCGCGTCATCCCGATCAGGGACTATCGCGTAGGCACGTGGTATCCCTTCCGGGGCGTCAGCAACACGCACATCGACGACCCGAAGACGACCGCCGTCGTGGGCGCCATGCTGTGCGCGCTCTCGGAGCGGCAGATCACCAACTTCACCCTCTACTCCCAGTATCTCCGGATGAAGTCGACGGCCCGGTACATCGGGCGGCTTCAGGGCAGCTCGGCGCTGCCGGACGAAACCCTGCTTTTCTCGGACATCGACCTCGACGCCGCAACGGCGGAAGCCGAGGCGGAGTTCGACTACCACAGCCCGCTGCGCATCGGCTTCAGGCAGCTTCCGCTGGAGCGCTGGGTGGCGACGCCGCTCTACAAGCTGACGACCGCGCAGACGCGGTCGGCGCGAAGCGTGAAAAAGCCGGTCCGCGTCACGATCGCCCGCAACGTGCAGGCGCCCGAGGACGACGACGCGAACGAGATCGCGCTTCTCACGAGCGAGGCGACCCGCGAGGAATTCGTGATCCAGGACGCGGAGGACGCCGACGGCTCTCCGGTCAAGCGCATCATGGAGCTGAAGCTGGACACGCTCGCGGTCGAGGCGGGCGACGGTTACTGGCTCGATACCGGAATTATCTCCATCCAGTGAAAGCTGAAGCATGCGTAAAGAGTTGAAAAAGACCTGCGACACCGCGCTGAAATCAGCGCAGGAGGGACTTGTCTGGATAGGAGCCTCCGCGAACGCGGAGCGGGTGGGCAGCACGCGCCCGATCGCCGAGCAGCAGCTCAGGAAATCCATAGTCGCCACCCGAAAGGCGATGCTGGCCATCGACCGCCCCATGTGCGTCGGGGTGTTCGGACCCAGCCAGGCGGGCAAGTCCTATCTGGTGTCGGTGCTTGCCCGCAACGGAAGCGCGCCCCTGATGGCCCGTTTCGGCGATCTCGGGCGGGAGGTCGACTTCATCCGGGAGATCAACCCCGGCGGCGACCGGGAGTCGACCGGGCTCGTCACCCGCTTTTCGGTCCGGGAAGAGCCAAGTCCTGCGGGCGCGCCCGTCGTGCTGAGGATGCTGAGCGAAACGGACGTGGCCAAGGTGCTGGGCAACAGCTTCTTTCTTGACGGGGACGCGAAGAAACGCGCGCCGCTGACTTCCGACGCCGTCCTGTCCGCTCTTGAACAAGCAAAAAGCCGGGCGCGGCCGCAGGCAGCCTCGGACGGACTGGCAGAGGAGGACGTGTGGGACCTTCAGGAGTATTTCGAGAAGCAGTTCGCAGGCCTGGCCAACATCGAAACGCTGGGGGCCTACTGGGAGGAAGCGGCCTTCCTTGCCTCCCGGCTCTCCATTGCCGACCGCGCCGACCTCTTTTCCGTGCTATGGGGCGGGCTGCCGGAATTCACCGATCTCTACGTTGAACTCGTCACCGCCCTCGAGAGCCTCGGGTTTGCCAAGGACGCCTACTGCCCTATCGAGGCGCTGGTTCCCCGGGAAAGCAGCATCATAGACGTCGAGACGCTGCGGGGGCTCGGAAAATCCGGCCGGGACGAGCTGCTGATCAGGCCAATGAAAGGATCGGCGGTTTCATTGCCGAGACCCGTGATCACCGCATTGGTGGCTGAACTGCGGATAGCGATATCGGAACAGCCATGGCCCTTCTTCGAGCACACTGACCTCCTGGACTTTCCGGGCGCCCGCAGCAGGCAGAAAGTGGACCTGCAGGCCTTCATCGAGGGCAATCCCGACGCGCTCAAGGAACTCTTCGTCCGGGGCAAGGTCGCATATCTCTTCGACCGCTACGTGGCGGAGCAGGAACTTTCGAGCATGCTCCTCTGCATCAAGCCCTCGAACCAGGACGTGGCGACCCTTCCTGACATGATCGACGACTGGATCCGGACCTCGCACGGGGAAAGCCCGTTCGACCGCGGGAGGACCGAGACCGCGCTGTTCCTGGTGCTGACGATGTTCGACATGCACTTCAGCGAAAAGGCGGGCGAGGAGGGACAGAGCCTGGCGGATCGTTTCAGCGCGCGCCTGGGCGCCTCGCTGACGCGCTTTTTCGGCAAGGCCCACAAGTGGCCGTTCGAATGGATGCCGAACAAGCCTTTCAACAACTCCTACTGGCTACGCAACCCGAACTTCAAGGCAGAGTCCCTGATCAAGTACAAGGGCGGCACCGAGATCGAGATCCTGCCCGACAAGGTCGCGAAGGTCGCCGCCCTGCGGGAGGCGTATCTTCAGGTCAGCGAAGTCCAGCAGCATTTCCGGGAGCCGGCCAAGGCCTTCGACGAGGCCCTGAGGCTGAACGATGGCGGCGTAAGCTATCTGGCGGAAAACCTCGCGGCCATCTGCCGCCCCGAGATCAAATACGGACAGATACGTGGCCGCGTCGGGAACATCGCCCACGATATCCGCCGCGTGCTCGCTCCGTATTTCATCGAGAGCGACATCAACAAGCGCATTGCCGAGCGCCGTGAGGTTTCCGACCAGATTCTGGCAAACCTCACCGAGGTCTGGGAACGGGACCACTTCGGAACCGCCATGAAGATGCTGCAGATATCGCAGAACGGAATCTCCGAACACCTTCACATCGAATATGGGAACCGCCTCAAGCGCCAGAACGCGCCGGAGGAAGGTTCCGAAGGGCGAGCCGAAGCCGCGGCGAAAAAGCGCCCGACGCCGCCGCGCCCCGGAGCCCCTCCCCTGCCCGGCAAGAAGAAGGTGGCCGCTGCCGCGGTTTCCTCCGGGGAATCGGTTTCGCAGAAAGCCTTGCCTCGCGAGACCTATCTCGCCCGCTCTGCCATCAGGCATTGGACGGACAGCCTCTTCGCCCTCGCGAGAAACGACAATGCGCTGCAGGCCATTGGCCTCGGGCAGGAGTCCGCAAGCGAGCTGGTAGCCGAACTGACTGCCGCGGCCCGGCGGTCGGGCCTCGAAGCACGCATAGCCGCGGATCTCGCCAAGCTATCGGGGAGCTCGGTCGAGAGATCCGACGTCCTGCTCGAAAAGGCTGGCTTTCTCGCAACGAGCCACATCAACCGTTTCGTCAGCACGCTAGGCTTCGACGCGATGCCCGAGAACAAGCGGCCACTGGCTCCAGACGGCACTGAGAACGGCGAAGTCAGGGTGTTCGCCCGCCGTCCGACCGTTTCCGACTGCGACGGCCTTGGCGTGGAGCGACGGAACTTCTCCTACCTCGCGCTCTCGGAATGGATGTACGCCTTCCACCAGGCGGTCACCGATAACGTCCTCTCGGGCGAAGGGATCACCATCAACGTCGAGGAGAACGAGCGCCTGAGAGCCATCCTGGACGCGCTTGATGACTCGGCGCCGCTGCTTGCCACGCCCGCTGGGACGGTTCGATGAACAAGGTTGCCGTCAAAGTCAGCGAGGACGAGACACGCCTGTTCGGGCATGCCCTGATCACGTTCCCGCAGGAATTGGGCAGCTCCCAAAGGGTGCGGCTGTCGATCATGCGCAAGTCCAAGGACGCTCCCTATCTTGGCGGCGCCGGTTGGCAGGCGCGTCCGGCAACCGTAGATGCGGCGGTCGTCAGCCGCGGCGCTAATTCGGCCACGGTAGTTGTCGGGCCCGAGGTCTGCGACCAGATTCCGGTCGACCTGCAGGTGAAGATCGAAGTCGAAGGCCATGACATAGAGGGGAGCGCTTTCTGGCCGCCGATCCCGCCCAGCCCGGGGGCTTGGTCACAGGAACTGACCCCTTTCAAGACAGCGTCCCCCCAAGCCATCGAGCGGGAGATGGAAGAGGCTGTCGAACAGGCCGTGGAGCTGCCTCGGGCGGCGGAGCCGCCGAAACCTCAGCCTGTGGCCCAGCCGCCGAAGTCGAAGTGGCGGTTCCTTTACCTCCTGATCCCGCTGGCGCTGCTCGTGGCTGGCGGAGGGTACTACATCGCCAATAGGCCCCAGCCCGAGCCTTTGCTCGCGCGTTTCGAGAGGCTGAAACTGACGGACACGGACGGCCATGAACTGTTCGCCCTGAGCGGCGACGCCTACCGGGAAGGCGACGGCGGAATTGGCTTGCAGGCGATCAATCTTGCGATGGAGCGGGGCAACAAGGATGCAAAACTCGAAATCGCGCGCTGGTACGATCCAGCTTCCTTTGACCCCGCCAAAGCCGATCGAGCCGACGCCAACAGGGCGGCCAGGTACTATTTCGAGCTGTCGATAGAAGGCCAGACAGCGGCCAAGGAACTGCTCCGTTCCCTCTGCGCGAAGAGCGCGAGTTCGTCTCAGGATCCCGCGTTCAGCGGATTCCTGAGGGACACTTACTGCGAGGGGACGCTGGAATAATGATCGAAAATCACAAGGTCCGGCAAATGCGCCGCCTATGGAACCGTCAGAGGGACAAAAGCATGCTGAAGAGCAGCTTAGACAAGTATTTTCTCCCCTTCAGGGGGTACATGGCCGCTGTAGCCGCCACAATGCTGCTGAGCCTTACCGTGTCGGCGGGAGCACAGGAAAGTTCAACGGCCAACGAGCTTTTCAACTACCCTGACACCGTGCTGAACGGGATCGTCAGCGCCCAGTTTTCCAAGCCGATGGAAGAATGCCGGAAACTCTGCGAGGCGCGTTCCGGATGTCAGGGGTTTGACCACTCTCAGAAGGACGAGTGCCGCCTGTTCGCGAGCGTAGGAGCCGGACGCGTGAACGTGGGTTCGACCGCGGAAACGCGAAGCCTCCTTTCGAACTACACCGATCCGACAAATCCTCCGCTTGCAGCCAGGCTGGCGAAGCTCAAGGAGACGGACACTGACGGCCATGAGCTCTTCGCCCTGAGCAAGGAGGCTTTCAAGCGCGGAGACCGGAGCGTCGGCCTGCAGGCGATCAATCTCGCAATGCAGCGAGGCAACCAGGACGCGAAGCTCGAAATGGCGAAATGGTACGACCCGAGGACTTTCGCCCCGGACCGCGTCGACGCGATCGACTCCAACAAGGCGGCGCGTTCGTATTTCGAGCTCGCGCTGGAGGGCAATGCGCAAGCCAACAACCTGCTGAGTTCGCTTTGCCTCGATGCCAGCGACACAGGTTCGAGCCACGCCAACGCATACGAGAATTTCCTTCGCACCACCTACTGCGAAGGATCGATCAGTCCTTGACCCGGCCGCGCTTTCGTATCGGTTTCACGGGCTGGGCAAGGGGGGAAGCGGGAATGCGGCAGGGGGGTCGTCGGTTGCGCATGGCCGCGGCGGTGATAGCATCGTCCTTGCTTCTGCTGTCATTTTCGCTTGCGATGCCCGGAATTGCACCGACGGCGTCAGCACAGGAGTCTGGCGGAGAATTCCTCGACTATCCAGCGACGGCGCTGACGGGAAGCGCCAGCGCCGAGTTCCGGCGGCCCTTGGACGACTGCCGCAAAATCTGCCAGGAGCGTTCCGGCTGCGCCGGCTTCGACCATTCCTCCGTGACCAATCTCTGCCGCTTGTTTCCAGCAGTCGCGTCAGCGCAGTCCGATCCGCTCTCGACGGGCGGCGCGCGCCAGAAGATTCCAGGCTACCGCGATCCCGCCAACGCCGAGTCCTGGTACTACGCGTCCTTCAGCGGCGTTGACCTCTGGGGCGGGGATCTCGTGACGAAAGGCCTGGATGCGCCCAATGCCGAAAGCTGTTCGGCCCTGTGTGACAGCCGAACCTCCTGCCGGGCGTTCACCTACAACCAGGAAGTGAACCGATGCTTCCTGAAATCCGGCTTCGATTTCGTGCAGTCCTACCCGCTGGGACGTTCTGGCCTCTATTTCAAGGCAAAGCCATCGGCCCCTCCTCCGACCTTGAATGCCGATTGGGAGCTTTTCACTACGAGCGGTCTCATTGGAAACAGCATGGAGTCATCTGCCATCTCGTACCAGGAATGCATGCAGCAATGTAGTTCGGACGGCGGCTGCGGCGGATTCACCTGGGTGACCGCGCGTCCCAACCGATGTTTCCTGGTCAACGGAACAAGCCTCTACCCGGTGCGGAGAAAAGGCATGACGTCGGCGCGAAAAAACAGCCGGACGGTCACTCCCGACTTCGTGCGTGCTGTGGCTCCGAGGGACTGAAACATGCCGCAGCGGATCACATCTTACATCGCCTTCGCCTGCGCCCTCTTTGGCCTTTGCGCCCCGCTGAAGGCTGACCCGGTCCCAGGATCCCATATCCCGAACGCGCAGCGCAGCGTCGTCGACGACGCCACGCTGCGCCAGATGATCGGGCAGATGGTGCTTGTTGGCTTCCTCGGCAGCGAGCCGGACGCCGACGGCTACGCGAGGGTCGTCGGGCAGGCGAAAGAAGGCAAGATAACAGGCGTCATCTATCTGGGGCGCAATATCGACAGCCTGAGGCAGGTGCGGCAACTGAACGAAGGCCTGCAGCGGTTCGCGGCAACACCGCTGCTGATCGCGGTCGACCAGGAGGGTGGCCGCATCCAGAGGCTGACGGGCGCCATCGGGTTCAAGGAGACGCCAAGCGAGTCGACTGTGGCCAAGTCAATGAGTCCCGCCAAGGCCGCCGCGATTTACCAGAACCTCGCTTCCGCCCTCTCGGACCTGGGGTTCAACCTCAACCTGGCTCCGGTCGTCGACCTCAACGTCAACCCGGCGAACCCAATTATTGGCAAGCTTGGCAGGAGCTTTTCCGCCGATCCTCAGACGGTCGAGACATATGCGAAGGTCTTCATCGAAGCGCATCGGGCAAAGGGAGTGCTGACGGCCTTGAAACACTTCCCGGGACACGGCTCCAGCACCAAGGACAGCCACAAAGGCATGGCCGACGTTTCCAAGACATGGAGCGACAAGGAACTTATCCCCTACAGGAACCTGATCGCGTCGGGGGATGTCGACATGGTCATGTCCGCGCATGTGATAAATGACAAGCTGTCCTTTTCGGACCAAATCCCCTCCTCGCTTTCCCGCGCGACGTTGACCGGGCTGCTGCGGGACAACATGCACTTCAAGGGCGTGGTCATCAGCGACGACATGCAGATGCAGGCCATTACCGACAACATCAGCTTCGAGGATTCTGTGCTGCGCGCCGTTCGAGCAGGCAACGACATCCTGATATTCGCCAACGACAAACATCCAGATCCCCAGGTCCCGGAAAAGGTCGCCGCCCTCCTGTCTGAAGAAGCGCGCAAGGACCCGGAAATGCTCGAGCGGATTCAAGAATCCTATGAAAACGTCATGCGCCTGAAAAGGAAGCTTACGCCGGCCGTGTCCCAGGAAACGACCATTGTACGGGAACGGTAGCGCTGGCGCGCCCAGGCAAGGAGGCAGCATGCTGGCGTATCGCCTTCGTCACTGTACAGCGGGACTTCTCTTGGGAATGGCAGGCGCGGTTGCCGCTGTCGTGCCGCCAACCGGGATGCGGCCAGCGAACGCGCAGTCGGCAGGAGAGTTCTTCGATTACCCGCGGACCCTCCTGGACGGAGCCGTCAGCGCGACGGTCAGCGTGCCGATCGAGTCGTGCAGGAAACTCTGCGTCGCCCGTACTGGATGCGTTGGCTTCGACCACTCGTCGTCGGACGGACTTTGCAGGCTGTTCTCGAGCGTGGACGGCGCGGAGGAAAGCCAGCCAGGCGTCGCCGGCACCCGCAGTCTCGTCACGGGTTACCGTCCGCCAGCCAATCCGCCGGTGCAGGCTCCATCGCCCAAGCCAGCAGAGGCGGAGGCGCCTAAGCCTCGGGATGCGCCCACTCCGAAGCCGGCCGAGGCCCCGAAAAGCGCGCGAAAGAACGGCGTTCGCAAATCCGCATCGCCTTCCGTCGCGCCCAAGCCCAAGCCGCCTGCCGCTGCGCCGTCTTCGCCGCAGCGTACAGGGGCTGCCGCGAAGCAAGGCGGCCGATTCAAGATGTGCACGACTGTGAGAGGCGTTTTCCAAGTGCCGGCGAACGAAGTCTGCTCGCCCGGCATGTGAATTCGAGCGGGCGCGCGATCAGGAGAACCACGAAGTGAGGTTGCGACAATTCAGATGGCTGGTCAGGCTCGTCGCCGTTCGTCCGCTCCGCGAATACCGTCCTCGCGACAGAGCCGCCGGACTGCTCTTGGGAGTGGCAGTCGCAATTGCGGCTGCAGTCGTTCCGTCGGGCGGATTGCGGCCTGCGAACGCCCAATCGTCCGAGGAGCTGTTCCGTTACCCGCAGACCCTCCTGCGCGGGACCGTCAGCGCCACGGTCAGCGTGCCGCTGGAGTCCTGCAAGGTATTCTGCTCGGCGCGGTCAGGCTGCCTCGGCTTCGATTACTCGTCGTCGAACCAAATCTGCAGGCTGTTCGCGAGCGTCGGCGGCGCGAGCCAAAACCAGCAATACATCGCCGGAACCCGCAGTCTGGTCACGGGTTACCTTCCGCCGGCCAATCCGCCTGTCCCGGCTCAAACGAAAGGGCCGCCGGAAGCCAAGAAGCAGGAATCCACATCGCAGAAAACGCGGGAGCCTGCGCCGGTCGTCCGCGCGAAGCCGAAACGGGAAAAGAAACGCGAGACGGCAAGACCGCGGCCGCCAGCAAAGCCAACGCCAGTACCAGCGCCGGCGGCGCCAGCCCCAGCCGCACGTCAGTCCAAGTTCCGCATCTGCAACAATCATTTCGGGACCTTTTCGGTGCCCGCATCCCGGAGATGTCCGGTGAGCGGCCCCGGGAGCTTTTGAGATGTTGTTCGGGAAAGCGGCCGAGAGAGGCAACCAATGACCCAAATGAACAATCAACGGATGTGCCTGGTGCCCGAGCCGCCAGCCGACATGCAATCTCCTTGTCTGCGGACTTTCGTGAACGGCATTCGCCGCCAGCGCTCTTACGATAGAATCGCAGGACTTCTCCTGGGAATGGTGGGCGCAATTGCGGCTGCCGTCTTTCTATCGTCCGGAGTTCGGACCGCGAACGCGCAGTCGACAGAGGAGCTCTTCCGCTACCCGCAGACTTTCCTGAACGGAACCGTCAGCGCCACGGTCAACGTTCCTCTGGAGGCCTGCAGGAACCTTTGTTCAGCGCGCTCGGGATGCGCCGGCTTTGACCATTCGTCGGATCGCAGCGTCTGCAGGCTGTTCGCGAGCGTAGGGACCGCGATGCAGAGCCAGAGACATACGGCCGCCACCCGCAGCCTTGTCACTGGCTACGGTCCGCCAGTCAATCCGCCTGCCCCTCCGCAGTCTGCCGAACCGCCGCCACAGCCTGACCCGCCGGAGCAGCAGGCAGTGGCCGTAACACCGCCCCCTTCCACTTTCAGGCGTTTCCTCAACAGGGATCTCAAAAGTGAAGCGGCCGAGACACGTCAAACGGAAAGCGTGGATCAATGCGAATCCATGTGCCGAACCTCAGGAGGCTGGTGCAGGGCTTTCACTTACGACGCATGGAACCGGAAGTGCTTCCTCAAGGAGCGGCCTGGTCGGCTCTCGATGAACGCCCGCGCCACCAGCGGCGTCATCTCGGGGGATGAAACTCCGCCGGCATCGAGCGCGGCTCCGTATTTCGAGTATTTCAACGGCAAGGCTTTTTCGGGGAACGGGTTCCGGGTGCTGGCTGCCCGCAGCCGCGACGAGTGCGAACGGGATTGCTCGTCACAGACCCAATGCATCGCTTTCGGATTCACCCAGTCCCAGAAGCGCTGCGTGCTATTCGATCAACCGGGTGAATATTCAAGCAGCCGGGGAACTGACAGCGGCGCGAAACGCCAAGACTGATCGGGAGGCGAGCCGTGTCCTACTTGCGGTACCGCAAAGGACTCCACGCCTGAACGCACGGCTGCTGCTACTGGCAGCTCCGGATCGCATCGGCCATGTCGACCCACTTGGCGCCATCACAAGCCGCCGCGTTTATGAGGCAACCGCGCTCCTCAATCTGCCCCGCGCCAGCCTCACGTTCAGTTCGCAAGTCGATTCCAGAATACTAATTAAACAGTACCTTCGAAGCTATTCTACTCGGAATGAGCTGGAAATAAACTAGTTCAGCAAACTTTCTCCCCCGAACGAGGGATGTTTCGGCCCTGTGGAACTGCTCAACTCCTTGAGACATCGGGGGCAGGCAAAATGGCCAAGAGCAATGTTGCAACTTCAGGACATACGAGAACACGGTACGGTCAGCCCGTTGCTTACATAGTTTGCGCCGGGCTGGCGATAGCCTTCTCTCCGAATGTTCCTGCCGTCGCGGGCGAGCTGACACTGTCTTGCCTCCTTATGAAAGACGTCAACGGCAACGATCTGAAGAATCCGCCAAACCTGATGATGACGGTCGACGTCGATGCGCGATCAGTGCTGTTGATGGGCGCAGAGCCGCAACGAGGCGTGGCGATCTCCAAATCGACGATCACGTTCACGAGGGCCGACAGCCTGTTTTCGATCGATCGCGGAACGGGCCGCATACAGATCATCGACAACGGCGACCCGAGTAAGATCGTGACGGGCGTTTGCCAAGCGACTGAAAACAAGTTCTGAGACAGACACTACCCAATCGAAACATGAAGGAGATCAATTCCATGCTTAGATTACTCATCCCGACGCTGCTTTCCGTGTCGATCGTGGCAGCCATGTCAATCCACGCCTATGCGGGGAGCTGCGGTGCCGAGGTCAACCGCGTCTTCGAACTCAAGCAATACTACGACTCGGTTCCAAGTTCGAATCGGGCTGAAAAGCGGAACGCTGCTCAGGCTCTCGAAGAGCAGCAAGCTCGCGCCGTCGAATGCGCGCACGACGAAACAAACAATTCCGAGCCGGATCCATTCATAACCAAAATGCGAAACAACTACAAGGTTAACTGACGCAGACGGCATCCGAACATCCTTGGAAACACAGGCAACAACAGCACGGAGATTGAACGATGTCAAAAGTCTCGACGCATGCGGCGCTTTTATTGGGCGTATTGCCCCTTGCGCTCAGTTTTGTCCAGCCAGCAAGAGCCGATGCGGCATGCACAGATGATGAGCTTACGCGCCTCATCCAGCCCACGGTCGATACCATAAATTCCCATGAGAACAACGGTGTCTGCGGTAGCGCCAATGATGGCGTGCTGCTGTTCTCGACATCGCTTGGCCTGCTAGAGAGGTGCGATAAAGACACCCCCGCCCTCAGGAAAATGCGAGCCTCGTTCAGGGAGCACCTCAACGAAGCTCGGCAAGAACAAGCAAGCGCTTGCTCTCAGTAGAGACTGGAATAAGTCGGGAGATGCGCGAGATGTTTCGTTTATTCGCTGCCATTCTACTCCTACTTGTATCAAATCCCGCCGGAGCCACTCCGGTGCAGATTTGCGACGAGATGTACGCGGAGGAGCTTCGAGGTTGCGCCTCGTCCTACAACGACGAGGACATTTCAACCTGCAGGCGCGAGGTGCAGGCCGTCATCGATAAGTGCGTGGACGAACGATCGAAATTCAAGACATGCGCTTTCGGCGATCCCAAGTGCAGTTCTGAAGGTTAGCCGAGCAAGAATGCGGCCATTGTCGACCAATATCCTATTCAATCGTCGAGAAAAAACTGCCTGCCGGTAGCTGCACGGCTTGTGACGAGCGTGACGACATCTCTCTGTTTGGAGGTGCCAGTCTTAGCGAAGATCGACTTGAGGTGCGATTGAACGGTCGACCGCGAAACCCCAAGCCGATCGGCGATTTCCGACAGGGTGCCGCCGCGTCCAAACTCTAGAATGAGCCCGACTTCGGCTGTAGTAAGCCCGAAATGTCGACGCAGATCGTCAACTACTATTGACGCGTCTTGACTTGCGCGAGGGCGGACGATGACCAAGGACACCGTTCTTGGAGCGAAAATCGACAAGAGTCCTGCTGGCAGCGCACTTGTTTGCTCTATCGCCATCGGCACGCACGTAATGACGTACCCTCCCGATCGGGTGTTGACGATCAAATCGTTCGGCCTAGCCCGGTCCTGAAAAACAGCACAGCTATCTCTGACAAGCCGGGCGAAGGCCGCATTCGCCTCCGAGTCCTTGATCTCTACTGTGTCCTTCGCCTTGACCAACAAAACCCGGGCATCGGTTAAAACCCGGTTTGCTGGTACGTTGGACGCCAGAAGTCGACAATCTTGATCAACGACCATTGCCGCGTCGACGAGTTGGTCAATTAGCCCACGTCCTCCTGGGAGGTGAAACGTTGGGTTGGTGAGACGGTTTAATTCGAGCGCGGTTCGCAGGGCAGGAACAACGGTCTGAAGCAAGGCTCGACTTCGAGCATGGGTCTGCTCATGATGCCGGAAATCATGATGCACGGCCAGAACCGCATATCGATCGCTATGCGCTGCAAATTTCAGAGCCGTGGCTCCATCGCACTCACGCTCCGGATCCACAAGATCAGTGAAGAATTCCGTCTTCCTCAACAATTTGTCAGGATATAGTTCTGATGAGCTCTTGAACGACGACATATGCATCTCGTTCGTACCGCTGGTCCAGGGATTAAGCTTCCAATAATGATCACCGTAAGCCTGAATGGTTTTGTCGTTGAAGCCTGAATAGACAACCTGATGCACAACGGTGCTTTCTTTCTCCACCACCTGAAACAAGATCTTTGATCCAGGGATAAAGCCCTGCAGCGCCCCGGCGACATCAGCCCAGCGATTTGCATCACAGGCTGCAGCGTTGATGACCGTGTTGAGGTCTGCAATCTGAGACGACAACTGTTTTTCACTCGACGCCATGATCGCTCGCATTGGGGCCGTCTGAAGTACTCATGGACGCTCCACGGTAGGAGGTCTGTAAGCAATCGAGATGTGAATTTCCCTTCTCGCTCTGGCTAACACCATCTCCCTCCGAAACTCGTTGGCAAACGTGGCACAAGCGTTGATGGGTTGCCAGCCTTTGCATGAAGTCTGCACCATTTAACACTTCTAAAGGCTCGGCATCCCCCGTTTGGGGGGGGGCAGCCGATCCTCCGTCTGCTAGTCGTTCGCGGGTAGATTTCGTCGACAAAGACGGCGCTGCATGGGGGATCTATGTCCAACTCGCTTACTCATCATCTTTCGTATTTCATCGCTACTCATCGAGTGAGAATTAAGTCACTATGGTGGCAGGCATTGTTATGCTCACAGGTTGCGCGGTATCGGGTACACAAGTACTGGCGCCTTACCGACTGGCGGATGGAACAAGGCTTCAGGACGTTGTGACGATAGGCGCTGACAAGACCGGCACCGCGCCTGTAGTGACACACGTCAAGACATTCAGGATTGGCGAACGCGGAGGCGCGGCTCTTGTTGCGGAGGGGGCCGGCTCCGGTGCGGGTCTTGGCACCGTGATCGTTGGTGCAACGGTGGCTGGCGTCACAGGAGGAGTAACGGCGGGCTCATCGCCAAAGCGGTTCGTCACCGTTCCAATTCGTCGTCGAGCGCATCATGCTCAGAGCCCGCCAACGCCCAGACGCCTACATGTCTGTGTCAAGCAAATCCAAGGCTTCCTGGCTGCGAAATGCCCTTCAGCCTGTTGGGGATGGAAGTGGATCCCTTAGCAGACCACCGTTGGGAAACTGATGGTCCGGGAGAGATCGCACACTGCGATGCAGGCTGCACCGCGGGTCACGGATTAGCGGGATGGCGCGCGCATCACGCGAGAACCGATTCACCTGCCGTCTGAGGACTCTAGACTCTTCGAGCCGACCCTGATTTTCTAGTTACCGGGCAAGTGGGAGTAATGACGATGCGTTATTTTCAAGGAATTGTTTGTTCTCTTTTTATCGCGATTGCCAATGCCCCTGCGATAGCAGCGGACTGTGATTTCAATCAGAAAATCGGCTCCTGTGCGGGCACGATCGAAGTTCTGAGCACCTCAGGATCTAAGAAGAGCTACGCTGCTGAGCTGATGATTCACAGTTCTGCTGCAACATGCTCACGAGTCGAATATTATGTGAACAGCACGCCCTACAGAACAGTATTGGGTGGTTCCAACTCGGAGCCGGAGAGCCTTTCGTCCACGTCGCCGATCCAGCCAAAAGATGTGAGCGTCGGTCGCTGTACCGCGTATCTAGACAGAGACACTGCAGATGGAAAGGCTCAAGAGGAAAACAAGAAGGCGGCGGATATGTCAGCAGGCCTTCACGCCTGCGCCGTCGACTACTGCAATAGCTTTTTTTCCAGGGCTCCAAGCTTCAACGTTCACATGACTGTGAGTTTATCTCAGTGCATCGCTCGGGATGAGGCATACAAAGCCATTTCCGATCTCCAGGCATCGCTAAACAAATGGCGAGCCTCAAGCGAAGGAGACCCGTTTCAAGACCTGAGAGTGAACCTTTTCCGTTGCAAAATATCTGCCGAGGGAGGTTGACCCCCGGCAGCAGCGTTACTTGCCCCACGGATTTTACCGATAACTGGGCGCAGCTGCTGGGCAGCCTCTTTTTGCTGATTGTGCCTCGCCCGCCCCAGGTCGCTCGCATCGACAAGAAGATCCCGCCATCGTTGAAGCTCGCGGACCTGATCATCATCGCCGGGCTTCGACCCCATTGCGTCCTTTCCTGTCTCCCTTACGAGGTGGCGCTTTGAGCGATTCCGACCGATGTCATGCGCAATCCGAATAACTGCTTCGGCTAGCGCGTCTTACTAGAGAGCGTCACAGTCGGGCCTCGCGCTTCTCGATTTTCCGTTCGTGTAGCAGATCGAAGATGCACCCCTGTTGGACCTGCCAGATGCCTTCATCAGTCGGCATGGCGATGTCACCATTGGCCGTATGACGGAATGCCGGGATCAAAAAATTGCCGCTGACATTTCCTTTTATACTTTGACCGAGCATTCGAACGTGCGCTTCCGCCCGTACGACCGTTGTCTGAGACACCGAGAGCATATCGAACTCAACGAGTTCCACATGCTCCACATCTGCTCGCATACGCCCTGCGAGATGCCCATGTTTCTGCTGTGTAATGTTGACGGCTCGCTTCGCCATGAGGCCGAAGTTCCTGGTCTGCCAGCCAGCGAGGAACTCCCGGAACGCAAACGGAGGCTCGTCCTCAGCCATGTCCCCGGCGAATGGCCCCTCCCACCGGCGAGGCACGAACGCTTCGATAGACGCCCGGTCCGCGCGGTTCTTCTGCACCGATTTAGAGATGTCGCCCCAGTTTGTGGATCGTCGCGCCTGGTCTTTCGCCCGTCGCGCCTCCTCGTCCCGTTTGTCTGCCGCCCAATCGACCAACGCGATCATCAGCATCCAAGCCTTCCCGCAGACTGTACGATTAGCGTATCCCAGCGACCGGCCGTGAAGGATGCCGTGCCGAAGCGGCACGGACAGTGCATCGTCGCTCGACTTGCGCACTCCCTTCGTAATCCGCTCGATCGCCGCTGGCAGCGAAGAAGAGTGAGCTACCATCGAGTCGAACAAACTCAGGTCTGCATTTTTTTCGAACGGAGAGGTTCCCAGCACATCGGACGCAAAACCATCGCAGGCTATCAGGACTAGCGGAACTGCGGACCAGTAGCGGCCTTCTTCGGTCAGCGCGAGTGCCTCGCGCAGCTGATGCCATCGACCGTGCACATCGCCGAAAGACTTGCTCCGTGTGATGGCGAAGAGGTTGATGGTCTCTGGGTCTAGTACCCAGTCAATTAGGACCTCTTCCCCTGAATCCGTATCACCTTCTCTATGCTTCTCCAATGCAACACGCATCGCGTTCACCGACATGGATGAGGTCGCGAACCAACTGCGTTCTGCGAATACCGCGTTAAAGCGGTCGGGAAGATTGAGGATTTCGGATTGCGCGAGAAGCTGATCTGCACTGTCCACAACTTGCTTCGCCTTGTCACCTCCAAAACCCGTCCTGAGGGCTAGCTTCGCTAGAAAACGCCCCGCTCGCACTGCAGGGAGCGCGGCCGAGAGTTCCTCCGTAGATGGCAGGTCAGCAATTCGGTTGTACTTCTTCGCCATCTCAGCCGCGGCTTTCGCTTCCATCTTGTCGGTGTCTGGCCGCCAGCATAAACGTCCGTAAAAAAAGTAACAACGACCGATATCCGTCCGCATAATCGCTGCCACCAACTGACGGTCGGAATATCAGCCATTGCGTGCTTTCAGGCTGAGCCGGGCACTCGACGAGTTGTGATCGCTTGAGGGGCGCAAGCGACATCCGCGACGCGGCGTTTCAGAATTGCGGAGCGATACCAGATAAAGCGGCGTGTGTACCGTTGTAGGAAAAGTGAAATCTGATTAGAATTATCTGCGCGGGAGGGCGACTAGTTATGCTTCAAAAAATCCGGATCGCTTCGGTTGAGTAGCGGCGACATTCAAGTACAGGAAGTCACAGTCCCTGCTCGGCTGGAAAATACTGCCAGCAGGGATCCAGGCGACGAAACTGAACGCAACTTTCGCTACCAACATCAGTATGGCGTGGTGATTCTGGCAGCGGTGAGGCGCGGCGCGCTCAACTACATCGCCCTGTATTGTGAACACCACGAAGACTTCCTGGCCGAACGGCCCGATGGCCTCTTCGACGGCTACCAGATCAAGACATCAAGACCTGAAAACGGTGCTTGGACGCTTGCGTCCGCCGCCCTCACCAAGTCGCTCGGACGCTTCGTCGATCTCGTGACTGCATTTCCCGGCCAGGTCGGGAAGTTCGTATTCGTGTCTAACTCCGACGTGGATTCGGTTACACCGGCCAGCACGGACGACAAGCGTCGCGGCCGTTGCCCCCGCCTCATGCTGGACCACGTGAGATCCTGCAGCGAAGCCGACGGGATACAGCCGCCATTTCGGAACACCTTCGACGCCTTGGCGGCGGAGCTCGGCGCGGAGAAAGCGCATCTCTTCGAAGTGTTGCGCCGGCTCGAAATCGTCAAAGGCCCCTCGCGTGAAGAATTCGATGCAGCACTCGCTCAAGAACATATCGGCGGACTAAGCGAATGTGCGCACCTCGCGCCGGATCCTCTCCGCGAGCTCTGCAACGACCTCGTCGCCCGATTCCACCGCGCCGCATCGCGGTATGTGGTCGACCCGGATCGTCACCTTGCGAAAGTTGCCTCGGGGACGATTGACGATCCGGTGATCACGGCCAAACGCATTATCATCGCTGATGTGGCTTTGATCCCGGTGTCGAGGATCAGCGACACATTCCGCTACCAAGGCTCGCCGACCATCAGCCTCGGTCAAGTTCGGCCGAAGCGGATCTTGGAGCAGAAGCTGGCGCGCGGCGGCGTCGGCGCCCTGGTCGACTACATGAAGGCTCGCGAGCAGGCGGCAGAGTATCATTTTCTGGAAGAGCAGGCCAAGGATCCCGTGGCGGCGGCCCGCCAGCTACGACAAGTGGAAGAGGCGGTTCACGGAGAATGCCTAGAATCCTACATGGCGCTTCATACCCCCGGCGCGCCATTCGGGCAGGCCATGTTCAATGACGTGGCGACCCGTTTACGCAGCTTGGAGACCAAGCGGAAAGATTTGCTTGGAGGCGCGCCCTATGAACTGCTTATGGGAACCGCAGCGCTTTTGACCGACGATTGCCGCGTGTGGTGGAGCGACCGTTTTCAGATCGATGGAGGAGAAGGGTGAGCCTTTCCGTCCTCAAGGCCGCGGCTGATGCCGAGAACGCCGACGGTCTACATCTCGCCCGCCTGCTGGTGCTCCTGCGAAGCGCCGACAAGCGCGGCAAGAGTGCCCCGAAGCCAATCGAGGGCATAACCAAACTCGCAAAGTTGGACTTCCTGCTGCGATACCCGGTCTATCTGGAGCGGGCATTGGAGGCGCTAGACAAGTCGCCGGCCGACGCGGCGGTGCTGCCGCGAGAACGCACGACCGTCGAGACGAAGATGATCCGGTTCCGCTACGGGCCGTGGGACGGACGCTATCGGCGCTGGCTCAGCCTCCTATCATCTCGCGACCTCATTACCCTGTCACTCAGCGGCCGCAAGATCGAAATCGGCTTGACTGAACGCGGCCGCGCCCTGGCCGACGATCTAGCCAACCGTCCGGCCTTCAAGGACTTCGAGACGCGAGGCGCCGTCTTGATGAAAGCGGTCGGCGCCATGTCGGCCACGAAACTCAAAGACTTCGTCTACGAGATCGTCCCGGAAATCACCGGCATGAAATGGGGCGCTGAGATCGGCGCCAGCGACCCGGCGGCGGAGACTTCCGCTGTCAGTGGAGAGCGGCAATGAAGTTTAATCTCATATCCCTAAAACTGTCGCTGCGCCGTGCCGACGATCAGATCAACTTCTCAAAGCTAAGCTACTTCTGGGGGCAGATGGGTGCGGGCAAGTCGAGCATCGCCCGGCTGATCGACTACTGTCTTGGGGGCACTATCCAGCTGTCCCCCGCGCTGCAGTCCGAGTTCGTCTCGGCGACCCTGACCCTTGAGCTTGAACGGGCTACGCTCAGCATTGAGCGGGCCCGGGACGCAGCCGACGTCTTTGCATCATGGGAGGACGATCAAGGTCGCTATTCGATCGTCATCCCGTCCCGTGTGGCTGCCGGCGAGGTCATCCCGGAAACGGGCGTGGAGAGCTTATCGGACTTAATATTCTGGCTATCGGAGATTAACCCGCCGCGTGTGCGCAAGAGCAAGACCAAGGCGGACAGCAAGATCGTTCGCTTGTCATTGCGCGACTTGCTTTGGTACTGCTACCTCGATCAAGACCACATCGACAGTTCGTTTTTTTACCTAGAAGAATCGGCGGAATTCTACATGCGGCTCAAGAGTCGCGACGTGATCCGCTACATCATCGGCTACCATGACGAGCGGGTCGCTGATCTGGAAGCAGAGCTCGATCAGCTCCGGGCGAATCGTATCAGTGGCTGGTGTACGTCACTATCCGGCTGCATGTGCCGGTTCGTGATGCCGGCAGCGAAGTCGCCGGGTGGCGGGAAGAACTCCTTGTCGATCAAGATGAACTGGGTCTGCCGAAGTTCTCCAGCGTTGAGCTGGTAGAGCATTCGATAGAACCCTTCGAACTGTGCCTTATTCGCTACTACCGAGGCAAATAGCACGCTATCGGATTGAGAACCTTTCCCGGCTTGCGTCCGAATAGTCGTTATCGGATTGGAGAGCGACTCCGACACGATCTGATCACTGGCGCACGACCCTCTCCTAGGGAGTGCTTGAGGCTACGCTTGCAAGGCTAAGACAGTAGCAATGTCAGCTTTCGGTAAGTCGTAGGTGTGGGTCGAACAGCCGGAATGGTGAAGGGTTTCGGGTGCCGGCAGGCGTACGAAAGCCTCTCATGCAGGAACCCGCGGGCCACGAGGGTGGCTATGGGGATTTCGATTTACGGCTGATGTCGGCGATGTCCGGACCGCCGGAGGGAAGCGCCGCTATGGATCCTGCCAGGTCGCTTCGTTGCGTTTTCGCGGGGTGTTGTCGACCCGGCGCGCGACTGGACGTGTCCCCTTCGGCGTCGATGATCACCATGGACGCGCGTGGGTCCGTCGCCGAAGGCTGAGGGCCTGCGACTGAAGTCTGGACCATGCCATGCCGGGTCATGGGGAAGTCTCCCAGTTCGGTGCCGAAGTGTCCGGCGGTCCGCGCGGCGGCTTCCGGCGTTCGAACACTTCGATGATGATCATGCGTCCGCCGCAGCACGGGCACGGCGGGCTCAGCAGTTCGCGGGCACGTGCGAGGCTAGCCTTGCGGGCGGAGCCCGCGAGCAGGCCGTAGTGCCGGATGCGATGGAAGCCGCGCGGAAGGACATGGAGCAGGAAGCGGCGGATGAACTCGTCGGTCGCGAGCGTCATGACCTTCTGCCGATCGGCGCCGTCGCGACGGTAGTCCCTGTAGCGGAAGTCGTCCGGTTCGTTCGGGGTGTTCTCATCGGGCGGCGCAGCGACACTCCCGCTCGCTGATGTTCTTCATCGGGGAGTCGACGATTAGGAGCTCGGGAAGAGGCGCGTGAAGCTGTGCCGCGATGCGGTGCAGGGCGATCGCGAAGCAGCATTTGAAGAGGGTCTTCTTGCCGCCGCTGCTAAGGGAGGTGAATGTCGAGCGGGTGAGGTCGCTGGGGTCGGCGCTGAGTATCGCCGGGTAGAAGTCGGGCGGGTCCAACTCGACATGGTCGTTGCGCTTGATGCCCGGCACCCCGGACAGAACTAGGCAATCTAGGAAATAGCCGGCGAAACGATCGAGGCTTGTGCGATCCGCCTCTGCTTTGCTGCGTGCCTGTTTGAGCGCCTCGCGCTTCGACTGTTCTAGGGCGACGATTTGGGCGAGAGCTTCGCGCTGCTGCTGCAGCAAAACGGGTAGGCGCAGTAGCCAGGCGAAGCTCGCCAATTCGGCCTCTAGCGTGGCGCGCTCGCGTTCCTTCAGCAGGCTCATCGACAGAAAGGCAGAGTCCTGCTCGGCGATGGCGCGATTGATGTCGGCTTCGGCCTTATCCTTAGTCTGCAGCAAGTTCGACCGCTGTGCCCGCATTCTGGCAAGATTATTGTCGATCGCTGCGACGGCGTCCTTGAGCTCGGAGTATCGGCTGGCGATATCGGCCTCAAGGGCTGCGAGTTCGGCGGGATCGGCTAAGTCGACCAGATCTTCCCGACCGCACACGTCGCAGCATTGTGCTGAGCGGGCAGGCAGGGCTTGGGTGCATCTCGGGCAGGCGCTAAAGGCAACGTCCCCGAGGATTTCGCGGGCCTCCGCGGAGCGCCGGAATTTCAGGCTAAGCATATCGATTTCGTTGCGATGCCGCACGTGACGGTCCCGCATGGCGCGGAGTTCCTCGGCGTTAAGGTCGAGCTTGGCGATATCAGACCCTAGGCTCCGGGCCGTCTTCGCCAGCTCGTCGATGGCATGAGTGGTCTGGTCCTCGCGGCGCCCCTTGCGCAGCATCTCCAGCTCTGCGGTAACCTTGACTATCGACTCGCGAAGTCCCGACTCGCGCTCTGTCACTTGAGCCTCCGACTCAATGCCGACCTCCGCCAATGCCCTGGATAGGCTATCGATCGAGGCAGCGCGCGCTGTTCGGAAGGTGACGCCGCTCTCGTCGAAGGCGATCAGCCGGCGGTTCGAGATCGCGACCCGATGCGTGTAGCGCGACAGGTAGGCGAGCACCGCATCCGGCCCGGCAAACGGCGCCTTGGCGTAGACAACCCAGCGCTTCTTCCGGACGGCAGCAAGCTGGCGCAGGAAGGCGCGTCGCTCGGTGAAGTGCGCCATCGACCCGAAAAAGGTGAGACAGCCGGCGTCGTGCAGCGCGACCAGCCGGGTCAGGAACAGTCGGCGGAACAGCGCCCCAAGCACTCGCACCGGGAGCAGGAACGCCGGGCGCGACGAGACCCAGCGTTTCCCGTCCGGTGCGATGCCGCCGCCCGGCACGATCATGTGCACGTGCGGATGGTGGGTCATTGCCGAGCCCCATGTGTGGAGCACGGCGGTGATGCCGATGCGTGCGCCGAGATGCTTGGGATCGGCGGCGATCGTCAGCATCGTCTCCGATGCCGCCTTGAACAGCAGGTCGTAGACCAGCGCCTTGTTGTGGAAGGCAATGTCGGCGATCTCGGCGGGCAGCGTGAACACGACGTGAAAGTAGCCGACCGGTAGCAGGTCGGCCTCGCGCTCAGCCAGCCATGTCCGCGCGGCCGCGCCCTGGCACTTCGGGCAGTGCCGGTTGCGGCAGGAGTTATAGGCGATCCGCCATTGGCCGCAGTCCTCGCAGGCCTCGACGTGACCGCCGAGCGCTGCGGTGCGGCAATGCTCGATCGCCGACATCACCTTGAACTGGATGAGGCTCAGGTGACCTGCATGGGCGGCCCGATAGGCGGGGCCGGCAGCACGGAAGATGTCGGCGACCTCGACAGAGGTGCGCACGGCTCAGCCGGGCGGCGTCTTGCCTTCCATCAGCGCCATCAGCCGGTCGAGCGGCCCTGCGACCGCATGGATCGTCCGCGTCGAGACCTTGGTGTAAAGCGCAGTCGTATCGAGCTTGCTGTGGCCAAGCAGCACCTGGATGACGCGGATGTCGACATCCTGTTCGAGCAGGTGGGTGGCGAAGCTGTGGCGCAGCGTGTGCGGGCTGACGCGTTTGCGGATGCCGGCGACTTCGGCTGCCTCCTGGACCGCGCGGTGCAATTGCCGCGACGAGATCGGCGCCGTGCAGCTGCGCCCCGGAAACAGCCAGCCATGCGGGAGCATCACCCCGCGCCGCCTGCCTTCGCGCCACCATAGCCGCAGCAGTTCAAGCAGTTGCGGTGAGAGCATCGCATTACGGTCCCTGCGGCCCTTGCCCTGCTTGACGCGGATCAGCATGCGCGTGCTATCGACATCGTCGACCTTGAGGTGTGCAACCTCGGACAGGCGCAGGCCCGCGCCATAGGCGACGCCGAGTGCGGCCTTGTACTTGATGCCTGGTGCGGCTTCGAGCAGGCGCGCCGCTTCCTCCACGCTCAGCACGTCGGGGAGCTTGCGCTGATACCTCATGATCACCAGCGCACGCGCCAGATCTCGCCGCTTCAGCGTCACGAGGAACAGGAACGGCAAGGCTGAGACCGCGCCATTGATCGTCGCAAGGCCGACGCCGCTCTCATGCTGATGCAGCTGGAATCGAAGGATGTCCTCAGCCGTCGCAGTGTCGGGCGAGCGGCCAAGGAACACAGCGAAGCGCCGGACGTGACGAACATAGTCCTGCTGGGTATGGGAGCCCAGGCCACGCATGAGCATGTCGTGCTGCATGCGCTGGCGAAGCGGAGAGATTGGTGCATCGGTCGACAGAGTAGCCATGGCGAGTTCCTCTCGTTGAAGGGAACTCCATGGTCAGATCGACGCCTCTACCCGCTCAAGGTCTATGAATATCGCGCCATCGCAGAACGAGGCGCCCCTCCCGCGGAGCGGGTTCGTGCAACGAGGCGCAAAGCTGCCGTCGAAATCGGACCCGCGTACGCCGCGATCCATTGTCCGGAGGGGTTATCCAGACTAAACATTGTGGCTGATCAAACGGCTCGCCACGATCGCAGCTCGCTCGCATCCTCAGGAATGCTGACGCCGATTACGTAGCCCAACGAGACGCAAAACACCTGTTGGCAGTGGCCAAGCGATCTTGAAGGCCATCTCGATTCCTGCGAGCTTCTCACGGTCAACGGAGGGCACACCCATGGCACATAAAATGGCCGAAGTGCGCCGGTAGAAGACAATAACTAATAGCCCACGACTCCACACAATGCTGCGGCAGTTCCTAAGCTAGAGCATATTGGCTTCGGAACGAGCCTCGGCTCGGCACTGACACTTGTTGCGCCTGCAAGTGAAACCGTGATCTCCTAAGGGAATCATCAGCAAATAGGCTTCGCTAGACCTCTGCTACATTTAGGAGCATTCTCCCGCTTGGGGAGATAGGGTGTGGATAGGTCTCGTTACGACAACCGTTCTAATCGCTGGCGCAAGCGCACTGGAGCACAACGCTCTCGTGCACTGCGGTGGGCAAGTGTCCCGCGACGGTTGATTTTCGTCACTGCTGCTGCAGTCGGTGCCTTAGCTGCTCAGACGGTCATGATGCATAGTGACCGCTTGCCAGACCTGACCCCTTCGAACTGGATCGAGCCAAAGGCCGCCCCCATGACCGGCGTGGCGTCCGTCATTGACGGTGACACGATTGAGATCCGCGGCCAGCGCATTCGGTTCAGCGGGATCGATGCGCCAGAGAGCAAGCAATATTGCGACGACGCCAAAGGCTTCGAGTATCCATGCGGTCGGCGATCCGCCGAAGCGCTGGATAGCTTCCTCGCAGCCTCTAGGCCGTTGGCATGCATCTTTGTGACTTGGGATCGCTATCACCGCTTCGTCGGCGAATGCCGGCGCGCCGACGGCGCCAGCGTGGCGGCGTGGATGGTAAAGCATGGCCAGGCGCTCGATTGGCCGCACTACAGCAACGGCGCCTACGCGCCGCAGCAGGCAAAGGCCAAGGCGGCGAGACTTGGTCTATGGGTTGGCAAGTTCGACGCGCCTTGGGACTGGCGCGCATCGCATGGCGACGGCGCTGCGCCGTCGAGCCAGCCGCTCGGCATCATCAGTCGCAAGCTGGTCGCGCAAAGCCGCGGCCTTTCGTGCGAGCCCCGGCGATACTGCTCGCAAATCAGCTCCTGCGAAGACGCCCAATGGTACCTGCACAACTGTGCGTGGGGCCGCAAGCTGGATAGGGATGGTGACGGGGTAGCGTGCGAGACGCTTTGCTAGGGAGGGGTCCATGGATGACAAGTTTTACAACCGCGTCGGCGGCGATCGTATTTCTTCGCGGCAGATCGATGAGTTGATTGGGTTAGCGCGCGGCCTCGCTGCAGACGGAAGTATCAACAAGGCGGAAGTCGAGTTCCTTCAAAAGTGGCTGGCCGCCAATGTCGAGATTAGCGATCAGCCGATCGTCCGGACCTTGTACCGACGGGTCAATGAAATCCTTGCGGACGGGGTGCTCGATGCCGATGAACACACCGAACTTCTCGATACGTTGAACAGCTTCTCGAACCGAGATTTCGAACTCGGGGAAGTGTTGAAGCCGACCACCCTACCCCTTTGCAATCCGCCTCCGAATTTGACCTTTGAAGGTCGGTCGTACTGTTTCACCGGGACGTTCAATTATGGCCAGCGAAAATACTGCGAGCAGGCCATAGCGGATCGTGGCGGCCGCGCCGGCAGTTTGACGCAAAAGACCGACGTGCTCGTGATCGGTGCCTACGCCACGGAGTCTTGGAAGCACTCATCGTTTGGCGACAAGATTTTCAAAGCGACCGCCTGGCGCGACGAGGGGTTGCCAATCTCGATTGTCGCCGAGAGCCACTGAGTCGGTTTTCTCTGACTTCGTTCGTTCGTTTGGCAGCGTCTCATACCATCACCACCCTATTCGACCGAGGTGAAACGATGCGGCACAATGCGTTCAGCGATCAGATCCGCCTGTCTCGGCGATTTACAGGTCGCTTCTTTACGAGCGTGATCGCGCTCGCACTGGCAACGGCAGCTGGGTGCAGCTCCATAGACTACCAGAAGCTTACCACCGGTGAGATATCCGGCAGCTTGTTCGTGATGTGGGTCGGTGAAGGCAACATTTCCGGTGACGGGAGTTTCCCTGTTCGTGCCCGACCCTCAGGATCCCTTGATCTTCCACAGGGCAGATCCGGCAGCACCAGGAAGCACGATCAAGCCGGGCCTCATGTACACGGACGGCGGCTCAATCCCGAAGATCGCGCAGGTCTTCAAAGGGCTGTCGCCTTGGGGCTACGCCCCAGCCTACATGGTCCACGACTGGATCTTCATTACGCATCACTGCATCGTTGACGGGAGCACGGAGAAGAGGTTCGATCAAGTTCGTCGGGGTTGGCTTCGACGACTCCGCTGCGATCCTCGGTGAGGCAATCAAGGCGTTGATCGCGACGCGCCAAGCCGCGCCGAACGATGTCGCACCCACTGCCATACGGCGGCGGTTGGAAGCGCGGTTGCCAAGAATCTTTGGGACGAGAAGGGAGCCTGCAAGTCGCTGCGGGTGAGTGCAAAAGACATTGCTTCCGCAGAGGCAGCGATACCGGGCTCCACATCCAAAGCTCAGAACCTGAGGACCTTCCAAGTACCAGAAGCCGTAATACCTTCGATCCGAGCAGTGAGGCCAGCGAAGATCATCGCTCGTCTGTCCTTCTGACCTGAGCGTCGAGCAAGCCTATGGCGGGCCGGCGTGCGGCGACCGACCGTCGAAACAGCCGTCATGGTGATCGTCATGAACTTAGCGCGAATGGCGGCCCTTATCGGAGAAGTCCGGTTTCAGCAGACGTCATAAACCAATTGAAATGGAGGTTTTGTGGTCTCGATCAATCGCGCCTGGTGGGAGCATCTCGCGCCAAAACCGATGCATCGCCGGTTTCACGATGTTGAGACCTTGCTGCGCCAATGGTGTCGATCGGAGTATGGCGCACTCTGGCTGGGAATGGCCAAGCGCAAAGGCGGGGCGATCCGGGTGAAACCGGGTCAGCTCATTCCGGTCCTCCACTTTGTTGCGCTCGGCGACATGCCGATATTCATCGCACCCCCGATGAAGGTCAGGCTCGGACACCGGATGGTGGGTTCCGATCAGTTTCTTTCGGGTCACGCTCTTGCGGAGAACGAACTTGCCCTTAGCCCGACAATTCGTCTTGATGTCGTTGAGGATCAGGCACTGCTGGCAGCTGCGGCGCGCCGGATTTCTCCGCCCATATCCCCGGCGTGAAGAATCCAAGTCAGGTCTTCTCAGCGCCAGCGCATCTCCTTCTGGCTCCGGAATCGTTTCCGAGAAAGAGCTTCGTTCTCTATCAGCACATCTTCGGTTCAGGGTCGTCTTATCCCGACGATGGGTTCTTCTATGTCGGCGTCACGACCCGTAGCTGGCAGAAGCGCTGGGCGGAACATCGACGAGCGATGGAGACCGGTAGCCCCTTGCTGTTTCACCGAAAGCTTCGCGAAGAGACAGACGCTGGCCGTGTGACCTACATCCACCACAAGGTCATGGCGATCACCGATGATATCGAACAGCTCTATGCCACGGACGAATGGCTGGTGGATGGACATTGGCACGACCAACGGCGCCTCAATATGATCCCGGGAGGCAAGTCGGGTCTGCGATATCTTCGTGAAAATGGCATGCTGCGTGATCGAGTCGTGCCGCTGCCCGATGAGCGCGACAGTGTTCTCGAAAACTGGTTACGTGACCATCCCCGCAAGGGACTTCCTGCCCCTTGGGTCTCGGAAAAATGGAAGGACGACGCTTGGGCCGTCGCCCAGATTTGCGGCCGAGACGACCGCCTCTCTGTTGAGCAGGTCCGGGCTATTCGGGAGCTTGCGAAGGTCCATACAGCTGAGACCATCACCGAACGGATAGGCGCACGGAACCGTGAGCAAGTGCAACGGGTTATCGACGGACAGACATATACCCGAGTGATTTAGACGAGTCGAGCATGTTGAACGTCAGGCTGAAGATCGGCCGCCAGGATAAGGGGCACAGCTCGGATGAGGAGCTGGTTGATACTACGCCGATTTACTCGGGATTCAATCCTGCTGACTTCGCTGGTAAAGCTCGAAGACCCATGGTGAGTGGTGGTGTTCCTGATAGACCAGGCTGAGGTGTTTTTTCGGGCGCGTCACTCCGACGTAAAACAAGCGCCTGGCCTCACGAAGGCTCGCGGGAGTTTGCTCGTCGCGCGTGCTCGGAATGTCGGAAGCGTTTACTCCATACACGATGACCGCATCGAACTCCCTGCCTTTGGCGCTATGCAGGGTGCTCAGGTTGACGCGACCTGATCCCTCGACCCGCCCGGCGAAGTGCGCGAGGGGAAGATCGAGGTCTCGGGCCGGATCGGTGTTGGCGATCATTTCCCCACAGACGTCCCATTCCTGTTCGGAGTTGCGCGCAATGTTGCGCCACGGCGTAACAAGTTCACGAGAAAAGCGCTGGAGCCAGACGTGGGTCGTCTCGACGCTTGCGAGCGACGCGTTGAGAAACTCCATGAGTTGCACGGACAACTCCTGCTCCTCGCGTTCGCTGGCGTGGCGCCCATAGACCAGCGTCAGCGCTTGCGACAGCAACCGCGCGTATGGCGGTTCGGCATCGCGCCAGCCGCCGGTGATCCAGCGAGCGCACTCCTCGATGAAGCGCGCCAGCCGGGAACTTCGCTTGACCAGCGCATTCATGTCGGTCCGGACAAAAGGGATCCCCGCCTCTTTCAAGGCGGCCGCCACCTTGTCCCCGAGCCAGGCGGCCCGATAAAGAACCGCGATTGTTCCGAGCTCGAACCCTTGCTCCACAAGCTTGGGAATGATCGTGTTGGCGACCGCTTCAGCCTGATTGTCGTGTCCGTAGGGAACCGGCCAGAAGTTCAGATCGCCGTCGGGCGCGCCGTCGATGCCATGATAGTCGCGCTCCTCGCCAAGCGCGCCGAGCGACGCGCGGATGATCTTTGCACCGGATCGATAGTTGAAGCGAAGCCTGATCGTACGCACATCGGGCCGGCGCGTCAGGCTTTCGAGCAATTCGGGATTGGCGCCGGCGAAGGCGTAGATCGATTGGTCGGTGTCGCCGACCGCGAAGAGCCGAATTCCGCCTTCGAAGCAGAGCACCAGGACGAGTTCATGCAGCGCGTGGCCCAGGTCCTGGTATTCGTCCACAAACAATATAGGAAAGCGAGCGCGAAGCGCGTCGCGAATCCAGCCATTTTCCTTGATCATGCGATAGGCGATCAGGGGCATGTCGTCGAAGTCGATCAAGCCTTGCCGGTGCAGTTCCGCCTCGTACGCTTCGATGAAATCGGCCAGCTCCGGATTGTGTCCCCGCCATTCAGGCCGCGTGCGGTCGACATCGCGAAGGCGCATTTCCGAAGCGAACTTCCATCGGTCGTGCGGGTTGCCGTACCCGCCGATCGAGTTCCTGTAGGCCGTTTCGACCGTCGCTTTCATCTGCGACTTGCTTGCGACCTTGAAGTCTGCCGGAAGCCCAATGGGTACGCAACGCGCGTAGGGGCTGATAACCTGGCTCAGCGCGAAACTGTGCACGGTGCCGATGAAAGCGCGGTCGCCCGGCGTGATCCCGAGGCGGGCGAGCCGCGTTTCCAGTTCGATCGCGCAGTCGTTGTTGTAGGTAATACAGGCAACACCACGCGGTTCGGGAATATCTTGGATCAGCCCGCGCGCCATCGCCGTCGTCAGCGTCTTGGTCTTCCCGCTCCCCGGACCGGCCAGCACTACGCAATGACCCTTCTCCACGACCGCGGCCGCCTGCTCCGGGTTGCCCTTTAGGTCAGCCAACGCCTGAACAAGGGCCCGGTCGCTAAGCATTGGAGACCAGCGTGACGAGCGCGGCGAGTGCGGCGGCGATGTAGGGGGGCGGTGGGAGACCAGCGGCTTTTTTCGCCAGCCGGGCACCGAGTCGTCCCTTGCCGACGCTTCCAACCATCGCGAGCAGCTGCTCGGCATCGACTGGCGTGCCTGCACGCCAGTCGGCAATTCGCTTGGTCCGCACGGACCCGAAATCCTGGTCGCTGAGGATGTCGAGGAGCGGGCCCAACAGGGCGGGCGTGTTGGCGACGGAGACTTCGAAGGTCCGATCGTTGAGAAAGAGGCTGGTCGTCATCGCACCGGCACTGAATGCCGCATAGTCCTTTCCCTCCCACTCCGCCAGTTGCGCCGGCGTCAGTGGGGGCTTGCCGCGGATGGTGAGCATGTCTGCCCAGAGATCCATAGTGCGTTTCTTGCCGAGAGGCGGTTTGGTGCCGTCCAGAGGATCCCAGTCAGTGATGACGCAATAGGGCAGCGCCAGCGCCTCGGCGAGCTTGACATAGGGGCGGAAGTTCGTGCCGGCGACGTTGCAGACGGTGATACCGAGATCGTCAAGCGAATGGCCGAGGGACGACGCGAAGACGGGCATGAGCGCCTCTTCCGCATCGCCCTCGACAAAGATGGCGCCACGCGCGAACAGCAACTCGGCGCGTGTCGCGTCGAGATAGTTCTCGAGATCGTCAAGTTCGTCGGGTGTCACCGGAAGATGCGCCAATGAGAATGCCTGCGTCGCGCCCCCTCTCCTCTTGAGCTGGACGAGTGACCGCAACGGGGCGACCGCAGCCAGGGTGGGCGAGTGGCTAGTGACTATCATGGCCTGAGCGGCCTCAGCATTACCAAGCAGCTTGGAAAAAACCGATCGCTGCAGGTGCGGGTGAAGATGGGCTTCCGGCTCCTCGATGCACAGCAGCGAGAAATTGCGTTCGTTCTTCTTCCGGCGCCACGCGAATTCCGCAAGCTTCAGTGCCAGCAGAGCAACGTTCGCCGATCCGAGGCTGGCCTCCGCGATGCCGCGCTTGCCGCCGTCTATGTACATCGCGATAGCCCGGAAAAGGCGAAGCGGGTCGGCGGGCGCGAATCTCAAACGGGCGTCGATGTCATGCGCCTTTCCGGACAGGTAGGCGATACCGGCGCGCAGTTCATCTTCAAGCGTCTTCATGGTCGGAAAGGTTTCAAGCGCCTTGCTCGCTTTGTCGAGCTCGGCCGCCACGGCGTCGAGTTCGGGGCGGCTAATGCCCGAGACGGCCTCTTCGAGGAGATGGCGCAGCGGAGAGGCTCGCCAGCTACCGAGCTGGCCTTCGGCGTCGCGCAAGGCGTCGAGCAGATCGATCGTAATGCGGCGGCGCACTTTGCTCGGCAGCGATCGCGTTTCATCGCCACCACCGAAGACCAGGAACTCGCAGTCGGCGCTGGATTGCGGCGGGCCCGTAACGTCCGACTTCTTGCGAAAGACATAACTAAGCTGTGCGATCGTCGGATCATGGGGCGCCCGGAAATCGGTCAACAGCGCGGTCAGCGCCATGTCCGTGGCGAAATCGGAGATTTCCAGATGCACCTCGATGGGCGCGGTATAGTCGGCCGGCCCGCCATCCCAGAAATCGGTCAGCTTCAGTTGCCGTGCCGAATCGGGCAGGGTCGGATCGAGGATGAGCTGAATGGCGAAGAGCAGATTGCTCTTGCCAACACGGTTCTCGCCGAGCAGTACGACATTGCCGGCCAGCGCGACGTCGATCGACTGGAAGTTCCTAAAATTCCTGATGCTCAGCTTGCTCAGCCACATTTCCGTCCCCAATGCCCGAAGTTTTTCTTTGCCTAAGCTTCAATAGCCGGTGATCTTGGGCGATCACAGTGCCCTGTTGGAACAACAACACGAAAACACGATGCCGAGTCGCTCCACTTACGTCGTTGATGGTATATTGGCGCTTCGCAGCGCCCGCGCCGCTGCGGCGCGGGACGGAGCGATCGGTCGCGAGATCGTAACTCTGCCTCTGCTTGCGGCGCGGCTGGTTGGTGGTTTTGCCACACCTGCCGGCACCGATGTTCTCTATCCGGCAATCCAGGCCGCGCTAGCTTCCGAAAGCTTTGGCGATATCGGAATGGTGGCGGCGTTGCCGGGGATGCCGCGTGCGGTCCTGCACGCGCTCGATTGCGCCTGGCGGGCGGATCTCGATCTGTCGTCATTGGCAGGCGAGGTGCCGAGGTTTGACGATCTTCATCGCGTCGAGACCTACGTTCGCGATCACATCCCACCCGCGCATATGCTGCCGCGCGATCTTCGTGATGCAGCCGCCAGGCGGATCGATCGTGCGCGTAGCCTGCTGGGTCCGGTCACGCTTTCGGGAGTGGTGGACGTCGATCCGCTTTGGATGTCTCTTCTCAATGACCTCGCTCGCGTCACCGACATCACTTGGGAACTGCCGGCGCCTGCCAAGCACGCATGGTTTAGAGGGTCGATCCAAAGAAGGGCTGCGACTACTCCGGTCCGTAAATCCGCCGAGGCGAGCGCAGACCCGAAGTCGGAGGTTATCGAGGCGCTGCGCTGGACTCGGCAGTTGCTGGCGACCGGAAAGGTGCAAGCGCGAGACATCGCGATCGCCGCGACTTCGACACAGGAGTGGGACGATCACTTTCTGGCCTATGCGAGAAGTGCCGGATTGCCGTTGCATTTCTCTCATGGGGTGCCCGCTTTGAGCACGCCGGAGGGCCAGGCCTGTGCCGCCCTGGCCGACATTCTCGCAAAGGGGCTCAACCAGGAACGGGTCTGGCGCTTGATCCGGCGCCTCCCCGCGCACCCGTTCGCCAGCCGGCTGCCGCCGGACTGGTTCGCCGCAATCCCGCGAAGCGCCGGCTTGCGCAGCCTCGACCAGTGGCGAGAAGTTCTGGCCGCGGCGAGGCCGCGGCGAGACGACGGCGAATTGGCCGAGCAAATCCTGCTTCCCGTTCTCGAACTCCTCGCGCGCGGCGCCGACATAGCGGCAGAGGCCGGAGCGCGGTTGCTAAGCGGCGCCAGCCTGGCGATGTGGGAGGAGGCTCTGCGAAGCGCCCCGGCACAAGCCATCGCGCTCTCGTTGCAAGCGCTGCGCGTCGCCGACCAGCGTGATCCGGCCAACAGCGTCGTCTGGTGCCCCGCATCGCAACTGGCCGCATGTCCGCGCCCGTACACGCGGCTGCTCGGCCTCACCAGCCGATCCTGGCCGCGTTCGGAAAACGACGACCCGCTGCTGCCGCACCATTTGGTCGACCGCCGCAGGCTTCATCCCGTGGGGGTCGCCGAGCGCGACCGGCGCCATTTCGAGGTCATCCAGGCGCACACCCATGAACAACTCGTCTTGTCCCGCTCGCTGCGCAACCCCAAGGGCGGCGTTCTGTCACCCAGCTCGCTCTGGCCTTCGGCAGAGATCGTGTACAAGCGCGATCGCATTCCGGAACATGCTTTCAGCGAAGCGGACCGGCTTTTGGCGAGACCCCGCGAGGCCGGCCAACTCGCCCATGTTCGCCAAAGCCAGCTTTGCTGGCGCAACTGGCAACGGCCTTCGATATTGACGCCGCATGACGGCCTTTCAGGAGCCAATCATCCGGCGATTGAGAGGGCCTTGACGCGGGTTCAGTCGACGACATCGCTCCAGAGGCTGTTGCGAGATCCGCTCGGGTTCGTCTGGCGTTACGCTCTGGGCTGGCGCTCTGTCCGGTTCCTATCCGACCCGCTGCAGCTCGGTGCGGCCTCCTTTGGCGAACTGGTTCATGAGCTGATCAGCGGCGCAATCATAGCGCTCGAGCCGACGCCGGGATTTGCCCGCGCCACCGCCGATGAGATCGAAGCCGCGATCGCCGATGCTTCGACGGCGATCCTGCACGCATGGCCACTACAGCGTTCCGTTCCGCCACCCATCCTGTGGCGGCATACGGTGAGCGAGGCCGCGCGTCGCACTGCCAGAGGCCTCGCCGCCGATGATCAGGTCAGATCCGATACGCGCAGTTGGACGGAGGTGCCGTTCGGGCAAGGCGACGGCGCCGGGGAAGGCGCGCCGTGGGACACGACGATCACGGTCCCGATCGAGCAGACTGGCCTGGTGTTCGGCGGCCGCATGGATCGGCTCGATATTCGCGCCACCGGCGATGGCGCTCGGATCACCGACTACAAGAGCGCGAAGCCGCCTCCGAGACATCAACGCATTGCGTTGGGCCAGGGGCGAGAGCTGCAGCGCGTTCTTTATGCGATCGCGGCCCGTGCGCTGCTGCCTCAAGTCAGGACCGTGGTGGCGCGCCTGGTCTATCTCGCCGACGATCCGGCAATCTTCGAGCTCAAGGGCGACGAGCTCGATGCGGTGGTCGGCGAGGCGGCGGGTTTTCTGTCGGCGGCCATGACCATCCTGCGCAGCGGCCGGATCGCGCCGCATTGGGAGCAGGACGCCGATTACGACGATATGCGCCTCGCGCTTCCTGCCGATCGCGAGACTTATCTGCGCCGCAAGGCTTCAGAGTTCCGGGCAGCCAACCAGCCGCTCAACAAGCTCTGGAGTGCCTCGACATGACGCTCGCCGATCAGGAGGCCCGGCGCCAGGCCATGACCGATTTTTCCTCGATCCTGTTGGTCGAAGCGGCCGCGGGAACGGGCAAGACCTCGCTGATGGCCGGTCGTGTGGCGATGATGCTGGCGGCCGGCCGCCACCCTGGCGAGATCGCCGCCATCACCTTTACCGAGCTCGCCGCGAGCCAGCTCGCGCGCCGGATCAGGCAAACGGTCGATAAGCTGCTGGCGGGCGATGTTCCCGCGTTCATTGAGGCGGTTCTTCCGCAGGGCCTTTCGGGGCAGCAGCGCGAGGCGCTTGTCGTCGCCTTTCCCCGGCTCGACGAGCTCACGGCGACGACAATTCACGGATTTTGCCAGTCGGTCATCCGCAGCCATGGCGTCCAGGCCGGGCTCGACCCCGGCGCCCGTGTGGTCGATGCCACCGTCGCCGACAATCTATTTATGGCGGAGCTGTCGGCGTGGTTTTCGCATCGGCTCGCGGCCGATGCCGCGGAAGGCGACCCGATTGTCGTATTGGCTGAAGAGATTCCGCTTCAGGTGGTGGATCTCATCCGTGAACTCGCGAACCTTCGGCGCAAGCATCCCGACGCCCAACCGATCCGTCCGTCCGCCGGCGCGCGGCCCGACATTGATTTCGTCCAGGCGGTCGACGATTTCGACCGGTGGCAGACGAGCGCCGAACCCGACAAATGGCTTTCCGACATCGCGCACGAATTGCGCGGGCTTGCGCAGCGATATCATGACTGCCTCGCAAGCAAAGAGAGTTTCCGAGCCCTGTGGCGCCTCTGCGATCCGGGAACCGGCCTTCTCTTCGAGCGCAAAGGCCTGCAGCTAAAAACCTACGATGAGGCTGCGCGGGGCTTCGGCGCTCACCGCAATGATGTCGGTTCAAATGATGGCAGGGAGCTTTATGAAACCGTCGTCACCGCCTGGAGCGAGCTCGTCGGTCATATCGCCAGCACGTTGGTGTGCTCGCTGTCGACCTCCCTCGACCAGTTGCTGGAAAGCTATCAGGCGCGCAAGCGCGCTGCCGCCGTCCTGGATTTCGACGATCTGTTGATTCACGTCCGCTCGCTGGTCCGCGACCATGACGAGGTGCGCCAGGCCATCGGCCAGCGCTATCGCTACATCCTGGTCGATGAGTTCCAGGACACCGACGGCATCCAGAACGAGATCCTGTTCTCGATCGCCGCGACCCAAGCGCGGCCAGGACAATGGGAGAAGTCGGAGCTACGGTCCGGAGCGCTCTTCCTCGTCGGCGATCCGAAACAGGCGATCTATCGCTTTCGCGGCGCCGACATCGAAGCCTACGAACTCTGCCGCCAGCTGATCGACGGCCAGGATCATGGTGCGGTGCTTGAGATCACCGCTAATTTCCGATCGCTGAAACCGATCATCGAGCATGTCAACGCCTGCTTCGAGCCGGTCTTTGCCAAGCCCTCGCAGCCCCGATATGTCGCGCTCGCACCGACCCTCTTCGAAGCGTCGCACCCGCTTCCCTGTGTCGCCCGCTTCACCGTCGAGGTGGCTACCGAGGGTCGCATCTACGCGGAAATGTTTCGCGAGACCGAAGCCGAGCGCGTTGCCGACATTTGCGCTGCCTTGATCGGCAATGTGTCGATAAAACGTGCGGACAAGACATCCACTCCGCTGCAGGCCGGCGACATCGCGCTGCTCTCTCCGGGACACACGGAGCTGTGGCGTTACGAGCGCGCGCTTGAGCAGCGCGGCCTCGCGGTATCCTCGCAAGCCGGCCAGACTCTGATGCGGCGGCAGGAGACGCAGGACATTCTGGCGTTGCTACGGGTCCTGGCGGATTCCTCCGACACGCTGGCCTTTGGCGCGCTGATGCGAGGGCCGCTGGTGGGCCTGAGCGAACAGGAACTGCTGGACATCACCTCAGCCCTTGTCGAGCAAGCCGACGGCCAACGCTTTTTCACTGTGCGGACGGATCCAGAGCTCGTGCAGCATGCTGTCGCCAGAGAAATCCTCGTCGAGTTGCAGCGGCTTCGTCGGCGCGCCTCAATCGTAACCCCGAGCCTGATTTTGGCGGAGGCCATCGAACGCCTGAATGTTCGCGTGATCATGGCAGCGCGACATCGCAACAGGAATGCCCGCGCGCTCGTCAACCTCGACGCATTGATCGAGAGAGCGCGCGGCTACTCGATCGCTGGCTTGCGCGCTTTCATTCGCGATCTGCAGGAAGATTGGGAGCGCAAGGCCCGGGCGCAGGAAGGACGCATCGATGCTGCCAAGGATGCCGTCGAGATCGTCACCATTCATAGCGCTAAGGGATTGGAGTGGCCAATCGTCATTCCAGTTAATTCGACGACCGAACTCTACCGGCCGGATCAGTTCGTGCATCGGCAGTCCGACAACACGTTGCACTGGATGCTGGGGGGCGTCGCGCCGCCGGAGCTGGCTGCAGCGCGCGCCGCGGAAAGCCTGGAGGATGCCAATCAACGTGAGCGTATCTGGTACGTGGCTTGCACGCGGGCACGGGATCTCCTGATCCTTCCCCACATCCCCCAGGCGTCCAAAGATTCCTGGTTCAGCTCGATAGACCTGCGTCAGCTGGACATTCCCGAGCTGGACCTTACGTCCTTTGCGCGGCGCGAAATGCCGGGACCGGCGTCTCTGACCAACGAGCAGTCTTCTGATATTTTTGCCGCCGAGCAGCGGTGCGTCGAGGAAAGCGCGCCGCCGATAGTGTGGCGCCGGCCCAGCGAACATGATGCCGATCGACTCGGCGACCCTCTCGAGGGCGTCGTAACTTCGGAGAGCCACATTGAGCATTTCGAGGTCGTCGGTGCCGGCGCCCGCCGCGGCGTCATCCTTCACAAGCTGATGGAAGAGCTTCTTACCGGTGAGCTCGCGGGAGAACTCGGTGCAAGCGTTGACCGCGCTCGCGAACTGCTCAATCAATTGGTGACCGACGTAAATGACGATGAACCTCAGCCCGATCCTTATGAGATGGGAGCAGCGGCGCTCCGCGGGCTCGCTTTGCCGCAGATTGCCGAACTGCGGCCTCACCTTGTGCCCGAAACCGCAATCTGGGGGCGCGACGAGGCGAGCCTTATTGCCGGGCGGGCCGACGCTTTGGCGATCATCGAAGACTGTGTCGACGCTGCCATCGATTGGAAATCCGACGTCCATCCCGCACCTGCTGTGCGCGAAGCACATGTGCGGCAGCTGCATGACTACCTGTCTGCGACCGGTGCCGTGCGTGGCGCAATCGTCTACCTGACAAGCGGGGAGATCGCGTGGGTTGTCCCGCCGTGACGGGATCATCTATTCGTCGAGGAAGCCGTTGGCGCCATGTTCTTCGACATCTGCAAATCCTGGGATGATGTTACCGGCGAGGAGCTTCTCCTTCGACAGCAACCCGGCGTCCTCAAGCGCCTTGAAATCCGGCAGCTGGCGCAGCGTGTCGAGCCCGAACTGCGACAGAAAATTTTTGGTCGTCACATAGGTGTAGGGCGCGCCGGGCTGTGGCGAACGTGGACCCGAAGCGATCAGGTCTTGCGCGCGCAGCACGCCGATCAGGTCGCGCGACACCTCCTTGCCGAAGAAGGACGACAGCTCGCCACGGGTGATCGGCTGGAAATAGGCAATGCACATGAGGACGAGACCCTCCGCCTGCGACAGCTCTTTTGTCCCCTCGCCCGCCGCCTTGCCGAAGGCGGCGTGGATGACTTCGCCAAAAACTTTTTTGGTCCGGTGCTGCCAGCCGCCGGCGACCCCAACCAGCTCGTAGGGGCGGCCGGCGAGCTCGGAGCGGATGTCGTCGATGACTAGGTCGAGATTGCAGTTCTTGCCGACGACCCGCGCCAGCACCTCGCGCGACACCGGCTCGCTGGCGGCAAAAATGACCGCTTCGACGCGGCCCATCCACTCACGCCAGCGCAGTTCCGGTGGCAGGTGCTCGAGCTCGGTATCCAGCAAAGCCGGCTGAACGTTTGGCTTCCGGCGGGCGGACGCTTCGCTCATCCTTACAACCCAAACAGCCGAAAGGTGGGACGCCCTGACAGCTCGCGCACGGCATCCAATTGTAGTAGCCGCTCGAACAGCCGCCGTGCCGCAAACCGCGACAGGTTTTTGGTCGACAGTGAGCCCGAAACGGCGTCTTCGTTGAGCAGCGCAAAAATCACGTCGCCGGCACCCTTGGCGCGCAATTTTGGAGCCACCACCAGAAGTTTTTCGGCGCGGCGCGACAGCTCGGCGGCCAGCCGGCAGGCGTCTGCCCCCGCCGCCACCAGCGCCAGGCAAACCGCCCGCTCAAACCCTTTTTCGCCCGGCCGAATGCGCTTGCCGCTGGCCTCATCGCGAAAAGCCGGACCAAAAGCCTGAGCCATCAGCAGCGGCAGCGACCGTGGCCAGCGCACGCTTTGCGCTAGCATTAGATCGGAGAGCCACCACGCAAAAAGCTCGCAGTCAGGGCGTACGGCGACGACGTGAGCGGCGAGCGCTGCGGCGGCAAACGGCGCCGGCCGCTGCAGCCCCGCCAGTTTTTCGATCTCCGTGCAAAGGTCGGCGAGAGCCGCGCCGTCCCAATGGATCCCTAGCTGGTCAGCGATCTTTTCGAGCCGATCGGAGTCGGCGACAGGCGGCTGGACAGACAACCGCCGCCAGGCGCCGAAGATCGCGCCGGCCGGACCGGGATCGGCGCCGGCCGGGCGCAGGTACCAGGCGTCGCGCAAGGCGGCCCCGTCCTCTGAACGGCCGGCGAGCCGCATGCTGGCGGCGGCACCGCGAAGCGCTAGCCGATGCCGCCAGGCCCCGGCCCAAGCAGGCTGCCCCCGGGCGAGGCTGTCGAGCGCACTCAGGGCGGCCCCGGCCTGGAAGGCGGCGTCGGCATCGCTCGGCGCGCGTCCGGCGGCGAGCGCCCAGGTGGGCACGGTCGGCGGCGCGGCGGAGCTGGCGGTCGCGGGATCGAGGCGAATCATGATTTTCGAGGGTAAGGCGGCCGTGCGCTTTGCGCCATGATTTTCGCGCCAAAACGCACAGCCTGTCGCAGAAGTAAAACGAATGATAATGTTGCAATATCGGTCATTTAAGTATGCCTGCCCGGCATCATATCGGTCAGTGCCCTCTATTTATTTTACCAACGCAGTGTACGCCTTTGGTGCGGGTTCAAGATTGAGTCTAAGGCGGGTGCAGCGCGAAGCGGCCTTTCGAAATTCGGCGTACACCTCCCGGTGCTGGAATGGCATAAAACACTTCAGGAAAAGGCCCATTCCTCGTCGGCCGGCGTAACCAACCCCTGCCGCAGCCGGCTGTGAAGGTCATGCCACGACGGGTCTGTTACGAAGCCTTTCATGCTTCCACATGCCTCGGCGAATGAAATGTCGCCCAGACGGTCGATAAGATCACTCATCGCGCCGTTCCTGCCATTCAGGAACAGCTCGAGCGGGTCATCATCACACTCAATTACCCGATGTCCCCAAGCCCCCGGTATGTCGTCGGTTGCGAGAGCCTGCCGGAGATCTTCATCCACGCCTGCGGCCTCGAGCGCTCGGCAGACGACATAGCGCATCAGGGGATAGTAGATCGGCTGGTAGCTGCCTCCAAGCGCGCGCACGCCGGGCAGGATCGACAAAACCAGAAATATTAGCAGGAGATTAGGGACAAGGCTGCGGTTTGCCAACCGATCGAGAATGTCGGCGGCCGTGAAGCACGCCACCTTCATACCGGTCGCAGGATCGATGAGTTCGCCGGCGATCAGACGCAGCGGCAGGCGTTTGCCATTTTCATAGAACCAGAAGAAATCGGTACCGCGCGCGAGCCAGCCACTCCAGGGGCCGGACGCGAGCCCGTCGAGGCCGGCAAGGATATTGGAAGCGAACTTCGGGTCTTCCAGCAGTCTCATGCGCAGCCAGGAATTTTCGTCCGACAAATGATCCGCCACCAGGTCGGCGATATCCTCGTCGTCGATCTGCAGGAAGGCAAAGCGGCCTCCGAACATTTTTGGCCAAAGCGCAAGATTGGCTGCCTTGATGGCATGCGCCGGCCGCTCGAATTGCGTCTTCGGCAGAAGGGCACGAAGCAGCGTGAGCGCATCGCCCCCAGTGTTTGGCTCCGTCGGCAACAACTCGAACCTATAGGGTCCCCGCCCGGCCAGCAGGCTGTATCCGATCATCCGGCTTCGGCTTAGGCCAAAGACGTTGACCGGCTTCCCGTCAACGGTGAGCCAGCCTGGTCCCTTGCGTGGCCTTTCGACGAGATTCACCGTCGAAACGGCATAGGAAACGTAGGTTGAACAGCCGTGCGCCCAGAGACCAAGGAGGCTGAAGATATGCGTGTAATAGGCTTCTGGCTCCATGAGGAGAAACAAATGGGGGCCTGTCTGCAACACGCGGCGCCTTTCGAAATCCCTGCAGATTTCCAAGGCGGTATCGGCCGACAACCCGTTTCGTGTCGCTGCCTTCCTGATGATGTCGAGTAGTTTGGTGAAGGCTCGAAGCCGGATTTCTGGCATGGACCTCGAAGCTGGCGCCTTGAACAGGCGAAACGCGTAGTCCCGTATCGGCCGGGAATGATAGGGTCTCATCCAGGGGTAGAGTGCCGTCAGCGACCCCAGGACTGCCTGTTTCGCATCTACGCCTGCTGTTTGCTCTTCCACCTCACGATTCACCTTTTTCTTGTGTCTGAATTACACCAACTCTCAAACACAAAATACTGAAGAGGAGCGCCACGCCAAAGCCGAAGAAAATCGTCGAAGGAAATGCTCGATCTCCTACGGCGGCGGCGATGCCGAAGACGAGTAGTCCGAGCGCCACGGCCACACTATGCATGATGCCTTTTGCCCGGCCCAACAGATAGACCGATATAAGCGACTGCAATGTAACTTCAACGCTGACGCGTCCAAGATTGTATATAAATCCGAGCGCGGCAAAAAGGATCACTGTCCAGGGCGTGGGCAGAGATGCCAGCGCCATGAGGACCAGCGCCGTTAAGCCCAAAAGCATGAGATGCAGCGCATGAGTGCTCATCGCTCTTTCAATCCGGAACAGAGAGACCGCGCCGATCAGTGAGCCCGCTGACCATGCGGCCTCAAGGTAGCCGAAATCCACGGCGGTACCCTTCTGCTCCTGGAAGACGAAACTAGATCCGATGACGCTGACAAGCACCGCGCTTGTGTAGAGAAGCGCGTAGACGACAATGAGACGACGCAGGCTCAGATCGATTTGGGCTGCCGAGATTTTGACGATGCGGACATCGCGCGAAACCGGTTCCAGCCGCATAAAGGCTAGGCAGCCGGCTGAAAACAGGAAGAAGGCAGCAAGCACGGTGAATGGCAGGGCTGGGGAGCGCTCAAGCAGCAAAGGCCCTGCAAGCAGGGCTGCGCCGAGATTGCCGAACTGCATGACGAAGAAGACGGCGGAATTCGTGGCTACAAGATTGCGGCCGTCAGCTATCACGGGGATCATTGATTGAGAGCTCGTTAGCGCGACACGTTCGCAAAACGAAAAAAGGGCCGCTGACATGCAGATAATCAGAAACACGTCCATGTAGACGAGCGCGCAAGCGGTAGCCAGCATAACGACGAAGCGGCCGAGGTCGGCCACGACGTTCAAACATCGCCTGTCAAATCGATCCGCCGCTACGCCGGCCAGAGGGCTCACGATGAATTCGACAATGCTTGCAATCGCAAGGAACGTCGCCACGCCGGCAGTTCCGTATCCTCGCTCGACGAGAATCCAGGCGGATGCGATGTAGTAGCCGTTTCGGGCAACAGCCGCCGATAGCGTGCTGGCCAGGAATCCGAGGCAGGGATCGGACCGGCCGGCCCGTCCTTTGCCATGATGAATTCGAACCAGGTTTGACATGAGCGGCATATCCAGCTGACCGCCGATGGATACCTTCTTCCGCCAAGCCTGCTTTACTATGATGTTGGGGTTTTCCGATACTTGCTCAGAACCGACAAGCGGCGACCTAGATTCTGCAGTTACGACGAAATTCCGTGGGGGCCGCGCCGAAGGCCCGCTTAAAGGCGGTCGTGAAATGGCTCGAGCTGCCGAAACCACATTCCATCGCGATTTCCGTCGCCGACAAATTGGTCGATCGCAGCATGTCCGCGGATTGCTCCAACCGTCGCTGCGCAATGAATGCGTGCGGCGTCATGCCTGTCGACTGCTTGAAGGCCCTCCAGAAATGGAACCGGCTAACCCCAATCTCTTTTGCCAGATCGGCGAGCGTAGGTCTGCCGTCCGACAACGCCTCGATCATTCCCACCGCTCGCTTGAGATCGAACGATGACAAACCGCCTTTTGCCGGTTCCTGATGGAAGCCGTTCAACCTGAACATTTGCCCGAGCGCTTGCGTGGCCTGGCACTCCACCATCGTTGCGCTGATGGGGTCAGGCTGCTTGAGCTCCAAGGCAATCCTCTGCAACGCCAACTCTACAGTGCCATCCCGAAATCCGATCGAAGGCGGCAGCGCCGCCGGGCGATGGCGAGCCATTCCCACAAACACATCGTCGGCGAATCCTTTTTCAATTGAGACCAGGAGGTAGGAAGCGGTTGCGTCCCCCTCGTCCCACCCATTCCAATCACTGCCCGCGGGCATGAAGATGATCGAACCGGCCCGGCGCGGCAAAAAGGCGATCCGGCGCCCATCCACAATGTCTTCTCCGCGGGACGCCGTGCCCTTCAGGTTCATCAAGAACACATGGTTTGGCTGGAGGAGCCTTGTCTCCTGGCGCTCAAGCCCGGTTCTTTTGACCACGTCCGCGCGCACGTTTCCCCAATTCTCATACTTGTGGGCAAGCGACTGGTGCTGTGAACGGCGATTCTCGGTCGGGTCGAGCGCAAGAGTATTCACGTATTCACAGCCTCCTTACTGGCGAGCGGCCAGTCGTCGCATGATGTGGCGAACCATGGGTTGCTGAACAACACGCAAATAACTCTGGATTGGTAGAAGATGTGACTTTAGCGAAAAAATGGCAAACGAGTGAAAGCCGCCTGTATCCGGCAGGCCTACCAGTTGCCCCAGCCAATACTTGAGCCCGGCGAAATATTAGACCCCACTTATCTTAGTGGCGTTTCCCCTATCGACGTATCGGCATCTCACCAACGGAACGGTGCTGGAGGCATACTGCGATGCGTGAACTCGATGACTTTCTGGCTGAGTGCGACCATGGCCCACGGATCAACGGACTAGCCGGCTTTTTCGCCGCGACCGCCGCTGGCAAGAGCGGGATGCCAATCCGCAAGCCCGTCGCCGACGCCCGCCTTCTGCCGAGCGATGAACTGCTGCGCGGCCTGGTCAGCCTGCACGCGGCCCGCCAAGGCTTTTTCGACCAACACTATCACGGCAGCATCCCCTACAGATTGGAAGAGGAGTGCCGGATGGCCTACGCAGTTCTGAAATACGCACGGCAGCGCGACGCCCCGCTTGCGCTATACAGCCTTGGAACAGCGGAAGGCACGATGGCGAGGACACTGTCGGAACTGTCCGATGGGCAGGTACGCTCACTGTCGTGCGGCCCGAATGCGGAGAATTACAAATGCTTCATGGCCTATGGCGAACCACCGCACGCCGACTTCTTCATTGGTCCCTTCCATAAGTTGACCAAGGACGTTCTGGGTTCAGATCCTCGACTGGCAAATTTCGCCCACGGCTTCGATATTATTCTGGAAGATACGACCTTTCAGATGTACTCGCCAAACAGAGCAAGCCAGATCGAGTTCGTGACCCAGCACCTCAAGCAGGACGGAATCTTCGTCTTCGTCGAGAAGTTCCGGGCTGCCGAGGAGCCGGACTACAGGCGTCGCGAATACCAGAAGGATTTCGGCTTCAAGGCGCGCTATTTTCCCCCAGACGAAATCGAGAAGAAGCAAACCCTCGTTCTGAATACGATGTTCGGCAATGAGGTCACTTTGGCGCAGATGGCCGACGCTATACGCGCGCATTTCAGCCACTGCGCCCTGACGTGGAACAGCGGAAACTTCTGTAGCCTCGCGGCGAGCAATAGCGAGGAAAACCTAAACCGGTACCTTTCCCAGATGGCCACTCCGGCCATTCCGCTCGAGTACGTCTACGAAACCAGCTTGTACCCGACCCTGCCGCTTAGCGTCGCCGCCGCACAGGAATAGGCTCCTGAGCCTTGAGACAGGTCAACAACACGTTGCGCCGTTTGGACCATGTCTTCGCAGCTGTCGATCATGGTAGCCTAAGGCAGGCCGCAAGAGTTCTTAGAGTGAGGGAATCCTGTGTCAGCCGCAACATCGTCGCTCTCGAGCAATTGCTGGACATGCAGTTGTTTGATCGCGACGTCCATGGCGTTCGGCTGACCGAAGCAGGCCGAGCCTGGACTGACCTCGTCCGGGCTCATTATGAAGGCTTGCACGATGCCCTGGCCGGAGGTGGTCGCGGCGACCAGGACGCCAAAACAGTCAAGATAGGGTTGTGCGGTCAGATAGGCCGGGCCTTCGTGGCGCGGCTTGTCGATCGATTTCGCAGCTTACATCCGGACGTGAGCATCGCCATCGAGGACGTTCCCCATCAACAGTGTCTGGCGGCAATACGTCGCCGGCGCCTTGACATCGTCTTCACGCACGGGCTCGAGAACGGCGCCTTGTGCCGCAGCGAGCTATTTGGGCACGAGCGCTTGTTCGTTCTCCTGCCCGGCAGCCATCCGCTCGCTGAAAGGCCGGCAGTGAGATGGAGGGATCTTGCAAATACGTGTCTGCTGGTTTCCGTCGGATCGCCGCAGGATCCGGTTTTGCTGGAAAAGATTGCCGCAGATGGTGGCCCCACCATTCAAATATGTCGCGCGAGCGAAGCGACGGTCATCCTCAAGATACAACTCGGCCAAGGCGTAACTCTGGCAGGCGAAGGTTTTGCCAGGACAGTCGCCATCGGCGCCACGGTGTGGAAACCCATCGACGGGCAGAACAGCATCAGTTCTATCAAGGCAGTGTGGCTGGAATCGAACCCCAAGCGTACGCTTCTGCGGCTGGTTGGGACCGCAAGAAACATGGCGACACGCGACTTGAGCCGGCCCCGTCAAGAGCTTGAAATCACTCCATGAATGGGGGCGCGACTGACTGGCTCGACTTCAGTCGTCCGGCCGTCAACCACCCTCCGAGCGCTTTGCCCTGGCAAAGCCCCGATCCGTCGCAATGAACCGCTCCAACATCGCAACGATGAGGCGCGGCGGATCGGCTTTCCGTTGCCCCGCGTCGCGGCCGAGGATCTCGGCATAAGCGGTCAGATCGCGGTGCAGTGCCGCGGGGAGTTCCACCATGACCTTGACGGGTTTGTCGTCGGCGATTGGTCCCAGTTTCAGCTTGGTCATTTCAGCCTCCGTAAGGTTCCAGCACGAGATCGTGCGTGACGATGACGCGCACCGGGAATCCCGGCCGGATGGTGAGCGTCGGCGCTATGTTGAGCTGCCGCTGGACGATCTGCTGGCCTGTCTGGCTGATGCTGTCCGAGGCGCCCTGGCGAAGAGCGTGCATGATGTCGCTCTCCTGGCCCGATGAGCCTGCTTGCGCCCCGATGCTCAGAACCGTGGAAAGTGCTGCAGCCTTGAAGAGCTCGCCCCAGTGATAGTCAACGCCGTCCTCGAGCCCGGCATAGCCTTCCCCGTCCGCGCCAGGCTCACGTTCCAGAACGAAGGAGCGGCCGTCAGGAAAAATCAGCCTGGTCCAGACCAGCAACACGCGACGCTGGCCGAAGCCGACACCATTGTCATACTGGCCGATGAGACGCGTCCCCTGCGGAATGAGACGGACTTGCCCGGTTGGGCTGTCATAGACATTCTCCGTCACCTGCGCGGTAATCTGACCCGGCAGGTCGGAGCGAATGCCGGTGATGAGGGCGGCGGCGATGACGGCGCCCGCCTGCAGGACGTTTTTCGACGCCGGCGCCGCGACGCGATCGGCTGAGACGGTGCGTTTGTCCGGCGGCTGATCGAGGAATGCGCGCTGGCGATCCTGCGCCGAGGGCGTCGCTGGCTGCGGCGCGAGGCCTAGGCTGGAAAGGTCGGGCTGTGGCGTGGCGTCTGTTCCTGGCTGTGCGACAGTCGCGTCGCTTGCGGGCCGTGTTTGCGTGGACGCGAACAGATGCGCCGTCCTCGCCGCTTCCAGTTCCTGCTCACGGCGTTGCTCCTCCTGGTCCGGTCCAACGGGACCTGTCGATGGCGCGGGGCCGCCATTCTGCGCGGCGAGGATCGGGCGGCCAAGATCGCCGGGAAGCGGTGGGCCAAGCTTCGGAACGCCCGAATAGTCCTTCGGCAGGCCGGCGAGCCCATCGGGCGTTGAACGATTGTCGGTTGAATAGAGCTCCTGACCCTGGCCTTGCTGACGGTTCTGCAGCGCGTAGATCAGCGCACCGCCGACAGTGAGGCTTGCGGCGAGCCCTAACCCGGCCAGCGCCTTGCGGGACGGACGCGTCACCCGCGGCGGCTCGGCGCGCAGCCGCATGGCCGCGGCCGGCTCGCCTGTCAGCGGCCGGGCGTCATCCTCGACCGACGCCTCCGGCCGGGCGTCATCCGCCTGCCCCCGGCCCTCTTCCTTCCCGGGGTCCATTTTGTCGCTCATGATGACGACCCTCCCCTGTCTGTTCGGAGGCTCGTCGCTGGCGGGGTCTCACCATGGCCACGCATCCATGAAAATCGACTGCTCCTCACCCCATCGGTGCGGGAGACGCGGACGCGCCGCTGGTTCTTGCCGGCGCCGAAGCGCAACTCGGCGGCGGCAAACAGCCGGTCGACGATCATGTAGTTGCCGCGCACGCGATAGTTGACCAGCTCCGACGTGTCGCCTTCCGGCCCAACCACGAAGAGTGGCGGCATCTCGCCCTGCCCGATGCCGCGCGGGAACTCGATGAACACCTGCTTGCCGTCGTCGAAGGCGCGCAGCGGCCGCCACGGTGCGCGATCGCCCGTCACGTCGTAGCGGAAATTGACGCGAGAAAGATCGATGCCCGTCGAGACCGGCTGCGCAGCTTCAGCCTGCTGGTTCTGGCGACGCAAGGCGATGAGTTGGTCCTGCGGGTATTGCCAGGAGACCGAGGCCATATAGGTTGACGGCGTCGAGCGAAGTTCCATGTGATAGGTGCGCCGATCGGTATTGATGACGAGATTGGTTATGAGTTCGGCGCGCGTCGGCTTGACGAGGATGTGGACTTGCTTGGTCCCGCCCGTACCGCTCTCGGTATCGCCGATGATCCAGCGCACGGTGTCACCGGCGGCGACGGGGCCGGAGCCGACGAGCTGCTCGCCGGGCTGGAGCGCGATGTCGGTGATTTGTCCCGGCGAGGCATAGACCTGATAGAGCGCACCATCGACGAAGGGATAAACCTGCATCGAGTTGATGAAGCCGTTGCGGACAGGCTGGACGCGCGCGGCCGCATTGGCCAGGTTCACGCGCGCGGCCGGATCGGTCGGTTCGGGCTCAAGCTTTGTGTCCTTGCCGACCGGCTTCAACTGGCCTGGAAGCGGCAGCGGCCTGGACAGCTCCACCACCTTGACGGGCGGTGGCGGATCGACGGCCTGCACGGCCGGGACCGGATCGTCATAGGAAATCTCCGGCGGCTTCTGCTTGGTGGCGCAGCCCGCAAGCGCCGAAGTGCAAAGCAAAAGTGCTGGAAAGGCCATTTTGCGGAAGGCCGGCATTGAGTGGATGAGGAAAGCTGGACGCCCCCAGGGGGCGGCTTTGCAGAGTGCGGGCATCATTGTCCAAGCTCCTTCGACCAGTTGATGGCGTTGATGTAGATTCCAAGCGGGTTCTTCCTCAGCGCATCAGCGTCGCTCGGGGGCTGGACGACAATGGTGAGGATGGCGGACCAGCGCTCCGTGGAAGCGAGTGAGCCGTCCTGATAGCGGCGTTCGACCCAGGCGATTCGGAAGCTCACCGGCGATGCGCGGATGACCGACGACACATCGACGGCGACCTGCTGCTTGCCGACCTTGGTGAACGGGTCATTGGCGCGCGCATAGTCGTTGAGAGCCAGCGCCCCGCCCTGCGTCGCGAAGTCGTAGGCGCGCAGCCAGTTCTGCCGCACGATGACCGGATCGGCGGGGATCGACCTCACCTGTTCGATGAAGTGCGCCAGGTAGAAGGCGATCTGCGGATCGTTGGGCTGATAGTCGCCGACCGCTGGGGCGACAGCCTGCGCCTGGCCGAGACGATCGACCTGCACCACCCAGGGCACGATCGAGCCTTTCGCGGATTGCCAGATGAGCGCGGCCGAGAACCCCGCGGCGAGCGCCAGGCAACCGAAGGCCATGGTGCGCCAGTTGCGCGCCTGCACGCGAGCCGAACCGATGCGCTCGTCCCAGACCTGGGCAGCGCGCTGGTAGGGCGTCTCGGGTTGTGGGGACTTGCCGTAGTGCGTGGACGGTCGTTTGAACATGCTCAGTCACTTTCAGAAAGGTTGATCGAGGAGCCGCCGCCATGGCTGTCGCCACTGCGAACGGCGTGGGCGGCGGCCTGGACGCCATGGGTCATCTGTTGCGAGCGCTTCATGCGTTTCGCCCAGGCGGGCTGACTTTCGGTTGCGGAGGACGCGACGGAAGCGGAGGCGGATTCGGGGGCGCTCGCACCGGTAGTGCCCGCGGTGGATGATCCGCCCGTCGTCTCGAAGGCAGCGCGAGCGCCCGACTGGTAGCTGTGCTTTATGCTACCTGCCGCATGATTGGCCGCGCGCTTGAGCGGTGAGGTGGCGCCTTGGGCGCCGGCGCCGATGACACCGCCGAGCCCGGTTGCGACGCCGGAAAAGCCAGACTCTCCGGCGGCGCCGAGGCCGTAGGCTGTGGATGCCCTGCCCGCCATGGCGGCACCGCCACGGGCCGCCGCTGCAGCACCGCCGCTGACAGCCGCGCCTCCGGACACGACTGCGCCGGCGGCCGCCGCACCCACTGCTGCCATGCCGCCGGCGGCGAGCCCGGTGCCGACCGCCGCGCCCGCGCCGAGCTGCGGGCCGCCGGAGACGAGACCGTTGGCAATGCCCGGCCCAAAGATCCCAAGGCCGAGCAGTGACAGCGCGGCCAGCACGATCGCCATGGCATCGTCGATCGACGGCGTGCTGCCGCTGAATCCCGAGGTGAACTCGGAGAAGAGGGTCGAGCCGATGCCGATGATGACGGCGAGCACGAGCACCTTGATGCCGGACGAGATGACGTTCCCAAGCACCCGCTCGGCCATGAACGCGGATTTGCCGAACAGACCGAAGGGTATCAGCACGAAACCGGCGAGCGTCGTCAGCTTGAACTCGATCAGGGTGACGAAAAGCTGGATCGCGAGGATGAAGAAGGCCAGCAGCACCAGCGCCCAGGCGAAGAACATGCAGGCTATCTGGATGAAGTTCTCGAAGAAGGACCAATAGCCCATCAGGTTCGAGATCGAATCCAGCAACGGCCGGCCGGCATCGAGCCCGGTCTGCGCCACCTTGCCCGGGCGCATGAGATCGTTGACGGTAAAACCCGTTCCCGAGGCCTTCAGGCCAAGCCCGGCGAAGCTTTCGAAGACGATGCGGGCGAGATTGTTCCAGTTGGAGATGAGATAGGCGAAGACGCCGACGAACAGCGTCTTCTTGACAAGGCGCGCCATGATGTCGTCGTCGGCCCCCCAGGACCAGAAGAGCGCAGCCAACGTAACGTCGATGACGATCAGGGTCGTGGCGATGAAGCCGACCTCGCCGCCGAGCAGGCCGAAGCCGCTGTCGATGTAGCGCGTGAAGACTTCGAGGAAATGGTCGATGACCCCCATGCCGCCCATGTCAGCGCGCCTCCGGCCGGGGCGGCTCGACCTGCATCGCGGGAGCGGTCACATCCGTCCGCTCCCCTTCTTTCCGGTCGCCTGACGCCGGCACATTCGGAAACAGCGTTGTCGGCGCTGCCGGAGCAGGCGCGGTTGCCGAGCCACGTTGACCCAGAAACCGGCGCCGGCTCTCTGCCCACGCTTTCAGGCAACCGGGATCGCGAGGACCGGCCTCGCCGATCCCAGAACAGCGGCGCAATTCGGCCGCGAATGGGTCTTGTGGCGCGATGGAACGGTCCCGCGTCGCAAGGGCGTCAGGCTCCTCGTCCTTGCTGCTCATCTCGATCGCGGTCACTGTCAAAGCGACCGCGACGAAGACGACTGCGCCGATGCGCGCGAGGATCTTGCCTTCCATCGCGCCGGCCTCAGTTCTTGCCGTAGAACATCTGCGCACTGCCGGGCTGGTAGCCCGAGCCCTGCGTCAGGAAGCGGCGGCGCTGCTCGCGGCCCTGGTCGGCGGCGGTGGCCTGCTCGGCCGATTGCAACGCCTGCGCCCGACCGTTCGCGGCGACGACCGCGGTGAGATCGGCGAGCTGCTGCGCCTGAAGCGCGAGGAGCTGGTTGCCGGCCTGTGTTGCCTGGAGCGCGCCGGTCGCACCCTGGCTCTGGCCGACCAGCGCCGACATCTCGTTGCGATTGGTGTCGATGTTGCCGACGACGCCCGCCTGCACACGCATGGCATCCTGAAGGCCACCAACCGTGTTGCCCCAGCGCGAGCGCGCGTCGGCGACGAGTTGCTGATCTGAAGCCGACAGCGAGACGTTGCCGTATTTCTGCTTGAAGGCCTGATCGATCTGCTGGACGTCATAGGCAACGTTCTGCGCCTGGCCGAGCAATTGCTGCGTACGCTGCACCGACTGCTGGAGCTGTTGCAGCGAGGAGAACGGCAGGCTTGCGAGATTACGGGCCTGGTTGATGAGCATCTGCGCCTGGTTCTGAAGCGAGGTGATCTGGTTGGTGATCTGCTCAAGCGAGCGCGCTGCCGTCAGGACGTTTTGCGAATAGTTCGAGGGATCGAACACGATTAACGCGTGTGCCGGCGTCGAAAGCATTGGCGCGAGGGTGACAGGAGCGGCTAGCAGGGCGGCGGCAAACCGCATGCCGATGGAACGGCGCAGTTTCATGGGGACTTCTCCTTGTTGGTGAGGGCGGGGCTGGTTAGGGCGGGAACGAGTTCAGCGGCCCAGCCAACGCCACGGTGGGTCAGCCAGGCTGCGAGGAACCCGTCGGGGCCATGCTCGGCGACGATGCGGGCGATCGCGGTCTGGTCGGTCTTCGCGGATACAGCGCAGAGCGCGAGCGCCACATCCGACAGGCCGAGCTCGAACAGCCGGTTGCCGCGACGGGACTGGCAGTAATAGTCGCGCTTCGGCATCGCCCGGGCGATGATCTCGATCTGCCGGTCGTTGAGGCCGAAGCGGCGATAGATCGCGGTGATCTGCGGCTCGATGGCGCGCTCGTTGGGCAGGAGAAGCCGGGTCTGGCAGCTCTCGATGATCGCGGGTGCGATCGCCGAGCCATCGATGTCACTAAGCGACTGCGTGGCGAAGATGACGCTGGCGTTCTTCTTGCGCAGTGTCTTGAGCCATTCGCGGAGCTGGCCGGCAAAACCGTCGTCGTCCAGCGCAAGCCAGCCTTCATCGATGATGAGGAGCGTTGGCGAGCCATCGAGCCGGTCCTCGATGCGATGGAAGAGATAGGACAGGACCGCGGGCGCGGCACCTGTTCCGATCAGTCCTTCGGTTTCGAATGCCTGGACCGACGCCGATCCGAGATGTTCGCGCTCGGCATCGAGCAACCGGCCGTAGGGACCCCCAACGCAATAGGGGCGCAGTGCCTGCTTGAGATCACTTGATTGCAGCAGCACGACCAGACCGGTGATGGTGCGCTCCTCGACGGGCGCGGACGCCAGGGAGCTCAACGCCGTCCAGATATGCTCCTTGACCTCAGGCGTGATCGCCACATTCTCGCGCGTCAGGATCGCCACGATCCAGTCGGCGGCCCAGGCGCGCTCGGGGACATCATGAATGCGGGCGAACGGCTGAAGGCTGACGCTGTCGAAGGCCCCATCGCTGAGATCGCCGCCGAGATCATGCCAGTCGCCGCCCATGGCGAGTGCCGCCGCGCGGATCGAGCCGCCGAAATCGAAGGCGAAAACCTGTGACCCCGGATAGCGGCGGAACTGGAGCGCCATCAGTGCCAGCAGCACGGACTTGCCGGCGCCGGTCGGGCCGACGATCAGCGTATGGCCGACGTCACCGACGTGAAGCGAAAGCCGGAACGGGGTCGAGCCTTCGGTCTTGCCGAAGAGCAGAGGGGGCGCTGCAAAATGCTCGTCCCGTTCCGGCCCCGCCCACACCGCGGAAAGCGGGATAATGTGGGCGAGATTGAGCGTGGAGATGGGAGGTTGACGGACGTTGGCGTAAACATGACCCGGCAGGCTGCCGAGCCAGGCGTCCACGGCGTTGATAGCTTCGATGATCGCCGTGAAATCGCGGCCCTGGATGACCTTTTCGACCAGGCGCAGTTTTTCGTCGGCGATGCCGGGATCATCGTCCCAGACCGTCACCGTCGCGGTGACATAGGCCATGCCTGAATAGTCGGCGCCGAGCTCCTGCAGCGCCATGTCGGCATCGGCGGCCTTGTTTGCGGCGTCGGTGTCCACGAGGACGGACGCCTCGTTGGTCATCACCTCCTTGAGGATCACCGCAACCGATTTGCGCTTGGCGAACCATTGACGCCGGATCTTGGTCAGCAGCCTGGTGGCATCGGTCTTGTCGAGCAGGATCGCGCGTGTCGACCAGCGATAGGGAAACGCCAGGCGGTTCAGTTCGTCGAGCAGACCCGGCGTGGTCGCGGTCGGGAACCCCGTGACCGTGAGAATGCGCAGATGCGACGCGCCAAGCCGGGGCTCGAGCCCGCCGGTCAGCGGCTGATCGGCCAGCATGGCATCGAGATACATCGGCGTTTCGGGCACGCGGACCCGGTGGCGATTGGTCGAGACGCAGCCATGCAGATAAGTCAGCGTGTCGGCGTCATCGAGCCAGCTGCACTCCGGCATGAAGGCTTCGACAAGGCGCAGGACGCGGTCGCTGCGGTCAGTGAACCCGGTCAGCACCGCGTTGGGGTCGAGGCCTTTCTTCACGCGCCCTTCGTAGAGCCAGCTTTCCGCGCGCGCGGCGTCTTCGGCGGGCGCAAGATAGGTGAGCGTCAGGAAGTAGCTGGACTCGAAATGCGCGCCGGCCTCCTCGAAGCCCGCCTTTCGTTCCGCATCGACCAGGGTGGAAGCCGCATCCGGAAAGCGGCTGTCAGGATAACGGGTCGAGGCATGGCGCTGCGCCTCGACGAAGATCGCCCAACCGGAGCCGAGGCGGCGGAAGGCATTGTTGAGCCGGCCGGCGACGGCGACCAGTTCGGCCGGCACGGCGCTGTCGAGATCGGGACCGCGAAAGCGCGCGGTGCGCTGGAAGCTGCCGTCCTTGTTGAGGACGATTCCGGCGCCGACCAATGCCACCCAGGGCAGGAAGTCGGCGAGCCGGCTGCTACGGTTACGATATTCGGCAAGACTCATCATCGGCGCGACCTCCCTCAGACAGTGAGATGCGCTGGGATGCGCAGATGCCGGCGAACGACGTCGACGAAAAGCGGATCGCGCTTGGCGGCCCAGACGGCGGCAACATGGCCGATCGCCCAGATGGCGAGGCCGACGAGCCACAGACGCAATCCCAGCCCCACGGCGCCGGCGAGCGTCCCGTTCATGATCGCAATGGCGCGCGGGGCGCCGCCGAGCAGGATCGTCTCGGTCAGCGCGCGGTGTACGAGGACCGTATAGCCGGGCACCGCATAATCGGGCATTGACCCGCCCTGTTCGACTGAACCCGCCATCAGATCAGCGCTCCGCCGCCGAACGAGAAGAACGCCAGGAAGAAGCTCGACGCCGCGAAAGCGATGGACAGGCCGAACACGATCTGGATGAGCCGGCGGAAGCCGCCCGACGTGTCGCCGAAGGCGAGCGTCAGGCCGGTGACGATGATGATGATTACCGCCATGATCTTGGCGACCGGGCCTTCGATCGACTGGAGGATCTGTTGCAGCGGTTGTTCCCACGGCATTGACGAGCCTGAGGCATAAGCGGGCGCGGCCATCACCAGGATGAGCGTGGCAACGGAAACGGTCATGGAGAGACGATGGCGGGCGAGGCGCAGGCGTTGGATCACGGATTTTCTCCTTCAGGGCTTTGGATGAGCAAGGTTGTCGGGCTGTCTTCTCTCTCGAGAACGGCAGGCGCGACCCGGTAATCACCGTCCGGGCGAAGGCCATCGACACGGGCGAGTTCGGACAGACGGCGCGCGGAGCCGCGGCCGGAAAGGACGGCAACCAGGTCGATCGTTTCGGCGATCAGCGCGCGTGGAACCGTGACGACGGCTTCCTGGATGAGCTGCTCTAAGCGTCGGAGCGCGCCAATGGCGCTGCCGGCGTGGATCGTCCCGAGGCCGCCGGGGTGGCCGGTGCCCCAGGCCTTGAGCAGTTCGAGCGCCTCGGCCCCGCGAACCTCGCCGACCGGAATGCGGTCGGGGCGCAGGCGCAGCGACGAACGAACAAGATCAGATAGAGACGCGACGCCGTCTTTCGTGCGCATCGCCACGAGATTCGGCGCGGCGCATTGCAGCTCGCGCGTATCCTCGATGATGACGACGCGATCGGCGGTCTTGGCCACTTCAGCGAGCAGCGCGTTGATCAGCGTGGTCTTGCCCGTGGATGTGCCGCCTGCAACGAGGATGTTCGCGCGGTTGGCAACGCCCTGGTGCAGCGCGTCCGCCTGCTGCGCCGACATGATCCCGGTCGCGACATAATCTTCGAGGGTGAAGATGGCGACGGCGGGCTTGCGGATCGCGAAGGCGGGCGCCGCGACGACGGGAGGAAGAAGCCCCTCGAACCGCTCCCCCGTCTCGGGCAGCTCGGCCGAGACGCGTGGGGCGCCGGCATGGACTTCGGCACCGACATGATGAGCAACGAGGCGAACGATACGCTCGCCGTCCGCCGCCGACAGACGCTCTCCTGTGTCGGACAACCCTTCGGACAGACGATCGATCCACAAACGCCCATCGGGGTTGAGCATCACTTCGACGATGCCGGCGTCGTCGAGATAGCGCGCGATCGCGGGTCCGAGCGCTGTGCGCAACATGCGTGCGCCGCGCGCCAGACCTTCTGAATTGTGAGGCGAAGCTGCCATCCTGTCCCCGTTTCGATCCGGGGGAACATGGGCGGCCCCTGGACGGGGACGATTAAGAGAGCCACATCGAGTGGTTTCAACATCTATATCGAGGCGTAGTGGCGTAGCGTGCAAATACAGGAGATTGGCGGTGCCGACGTAAACGGCGCGAGGCGGCGATTATTAGTTCTGCTTTAGGTACGGCGATTATTTATATGGTCCTCGACAGGCCGGTACCCGTAATCCACGTATTAGACTGCGCATATCACGCCGTACAAAGGCGAATCCGCTGCGACAGCTAGGAGGGTTGCCCAGCGTCTCTTGTTTTTGTACCGAACCCAAGATCGAAAACATGGAGCCTGATTATGGACGAATACGACAACGAAAAAGGCGCAAAGCCTGAAGACGTGCGCGCCTCGTTGACGGGATGGGCTTGGTTTATTGCTATGACGCTCGGGATCTTTGGTGCCGCCTACGCTTGGATTGAGATCTAATCGCGCGCCTTGGGTACGGGGCTTAGAGAGCCCAGCTGCGAGCTTTTCGCTAATCCTACCGTCCTGGTTGCGGTGGCGCCCATCCAAACCTGGATATCAATTGTCCGCTCGTCGGCAAAGCCGTTTGATCAAGCGGCTTCAGCACGAGTTGACCGTCGAGTCTTGTGGCGAACCACCATGTCGACTTTGTAGTCGAGCCGGTCCAGACAGCGAACCAGCCTGTCTATTGAAAACTTGCCCGTTCGCCCGGTGACGATCGCGGAGACATCCGGCTGTTTCATCCCGAGCAGGTCGGCCGACTTCGCCTGGGTCAGGCGCCGGCGCTTGATAATGGCGCGGATCTCGCGGGCCAGCTTGGCCTTGAGCAATTCCTCTTCGGGATTGTCAAAGCCGAGGTCCGCAAACACGTTGCCGCTGCTCACTTCGGCGGTGATGTCTTCTGTCATGACTTTGTTCCTCTCCCATAGTTTTCGCGGTAGTGCGCCTCGGCGGCCTTCAATCGCACTGTCACGAGGTCGATTTCGTGCCTGGGTGTCTCCCTGCCCTTCTTCGACTTCTTCTGGAAGCAATGAAGGACGTAGATCACGCCAGCGAAGCGGACGGTGTAGACCGCGCGGTAGGTATCGCCGTCGAAGTCGTCGACCACCTCGAGGATGCTGCGGCCCCCAAACCCTTTCAGGGCTTTGACAGCCGGGTGCTCCTCACCATTCTGGGCGTCGTTGATTGCGACACCCATCAACCGGCGAACATCGAGCGGAAACTCGCGCAGGTCGCCCTTCGATGATCCCATCCATACGGTGCGCTTTTGGTCTTTCATCGTTCCTCGCTTTATAGCATACAGACTATAATTTTCAACCAAGAATCCTGGTCGAGGCTTGCAAAATCTCCGTCCTCCCGTCCATTTAGCCCGCGGGCCTACCGGGCTGGTGTGTGTCCAGGCCGCCATCGATGTCCTCGGAGATCTCCTGCCGCAGCTTTGGACCTCTCGCCAGGCGCCGGCCGAGCGCGGTGACGAAGGCATCATAGCGTTCGCCCGCCTTGGCATGGGCGGCCTGTGCCGCTGGCTCGGGCAACGCTGGTGTTGTCGCCAGCCAGAAGCGGACGAAAACGGCGAGCGTCTCCACCGAGATTCCAACATCGCGCTCCTGGCGTGCCATGCAGCGATCGAGCTGGTCGAGCCGCTTGGTGATCGCCGCCTCCTGTCGCTCGGCGGCATCGGGTGAGAGGAACGATTCGATGGCCGCTTCCGCGACGAGCGACCGCGAAAAATCTCGACGCGCCGCATGTTCGGCCAGCCTGCTCATGACCTTCGGATCAAGATAGACGGACAGGCGTTGTTTGCGGGGTGGCTTTACCATGGGAGCCTCACATATCCACGCCGTCGCCCGGGTCGAGTGACACCTGTCGCGCAATGCCTTGCATCAGACGCGTCAGCCGACGGTTGCGGGCAACCTCGTCCTCCACGTCGTCTATGCGATCGATCTCGAATTCGTTCTCGGTCGAAGGCTTCACGACCTGCTCGACACGCCTGAGCTCAGGTTGCCGACGACGCTCGGAATCAGTTGTGTCGTCATCCGTCGCCGATGGCGCCGACGTGATTCCGGCATTCTGCGGACGGGAAGGCAGAGGCAGTTTCGTCCAGTCGTCGGGCCTCCCCTCCTCCGCCGCCGCCGTCAGCACCGGCGGCGGCAGGATACGTTCCTGGAGGCGAGCATCCTCATGATAGCGCGCCTTTTTGGCGCGGATCGGCGGCGCACCCGAGACCATGACAATCTCGTCGGTGGCCGGCAGTTGCATCACTTCACCCGGCGTGAGCAGCGGGCGAGCCGTCTCCGAGCGGGAGACCATGAGATGACCGAGCCACGGCGACAGCCGGTGGCCGGCATAGTTCCTCATGGCCCTCATCTCGGTCGCTGTTCCGAGCGCGTCGGACACCCGCTTGGCGGTGCGCTCATCATTGGTGGCAAAGCTTACCCGGACGTGGCAATTGTCGAGGATCGAGTTGTTCGCGCCGTACGCCCTCTCGATCTGATTGAGGGATTGAGCGATCAGGAAGCTTTTCAGCCCGTAGCCGGCCATGAAGGCGAGCGCCGACTCAAAGAAGTCGAGGCGGCCAAGCGCCGGAAACTCGTCAAGCATCAGGAGCAGCCGGTGCCCTTGCGCCCTCACCTGCAGATCTTCAGTCAGGCGGCGACCGATCTGATTGAGAATCAGGCGAATAAGCGGCTTGGTCCGGTTGATGTCGGACGGCGGTACGACGAGGTAGAGCGTCGTCGGATGCTTGTCGTCGACGAGGTCGCTGATGCGCCAGTCGCAGCGGCGGGTGACCTCCGCCACGACGGGATCGCGATAGAGGCCAAGGAACGACATGGCGGTGGACAGCACGCCGGAGCGCTCGTTGTCTGATTTGTTCAAGAGCTCCCGCGCGGCGCTGGCGATGACCGGGTGCGGACCGCCCTCACCCAGATGCGCTGTTTTCATCATCGCGGACAGCGTCGATTCGATCGGACGCTTCGGATCGGAGAGGAAACCGGCAACGCCGGCAAGCGTTTTGTCCTTCTCGGCGTAGAGGACATGCAAGATCGCGCCGACCAGAAGGGCATGGCTGGTTTTCTCCCAATGGTTCCGCCGCTCGAGCGAGCCTTCGGGATCGACCAGGATGTCGGCGATGTTTTGAACGTCGCGGACTTCCCATTCGCCACGGCGCACCTCGAGCAGCGGATTGTAGGAAGAGGATTTCGGATTGGTCGGATCGAACAGCAGGACCCGGCCATGCCTGGCGCGGAAGCCCGCGGTGAGTTGCCAGTTCTCGCCCTTGATATCGTGGACGACGGCTGAGCTCGGCCAGGTCAGCAGTGATGGGACGACAAGGCCGACACCCTTGCCCGAACGTGTGGGCGCGAAGCACAGCACGTGCTCCGGTCCATCGTGGCGCAGATATGCGCCGTCAAACCGCCCAAGCACCACTCCATCGGAGCCGAGAAGGCCGGTTGCCTTGACCTCCTGGTTGTCGGCCCAGCGGGCGGAGCCGTAGGTCTCGACCTTCTTGGCCTCGCGAGCCCGCCAGACCGACATGCCGATGGCGACGGCGACGCAGGCGAAACCGCCGGAAGCCGCGATAAAGGCTCCCTCGACGAAGATCGACGGCGCGTAGGCATCGAAGCCATACCACCACCAGAAGAAGGACGGTGGAAGGTAAAACGGAAAGCCCAGGACATGGAACCATGGCCTGCCGAGTTCGGGCTGGAACGCCAGGCGCCAGGCTACCCATTGCGTCGCGCTCCAGGTGGTGATCAGCACGATCATCAAGACCGCGAGAATCTGGCCCCAGAGTATCTTGGTGGCGGACATAGAAGCGGTCCTTTCTTCAACATGAGGTTAGAGACCGAGGCTCCGCTTGCGGGAGAAGCTCCAGTCGATGCCGCCGTCATCGCGGGCGATGCCCGAGACGTGGCGGCCAAGATGCTTTTCCAGGGACGGCGTCCAAGGCACCAGTTGGAAACCGAGGCCGTCATCGATCATGGCGAAGCGGCCGGAGGCGAGCGTGAAACGGTGCCGGTAGGAACCGGCCACAAACTCACCACTGCGAACGCGGTTGAACGGCTGGCCGGTTTCGGCCGAGAGCTTTTCGCCGAGCGTCTCCAGTTCGCGGCGACGCAGCGTGTCGATGAGGCTGCGGGTGAAGGTTGTGCGTTGGCCATGTCGCTCGCCGAGGCCCTGTTCGACCAGATGGTCGGCGCGGCGCTGCATCGCCTGCCGCACCTCGGCGCCGAAGCCGCCTTCCGACAACGCAGTCGGTTCGCGGGCGATGTTCTGGCGGTCAAGCCAGGTCGCGCCGGCGGCGGTGACCTGCCGCTCAATATCGAGATCGGAACGGACAGCGAGTGCTGCGCGCCCATGTCCCTGCGCGTCATGGAACTTGCGCAGCTCAACGATGGAACCCGGAGCGCTGTCGCCGGCGGCATCGAGATCGGACAGCTTGATGTGATGGGTGCGGCCGTCGGTGCCATCGACCACGGCGTAGGCACTGCCCTTCAACTCGTCATCGAGACCGCGGTCGACCAGCCGACCGACGATCGGCGTGTCGAGGCGCTCCGCCGCCAGCACATAGGTCGCCGAGCCGCGCTCGATGCCCTGCTCTGTCAGGGCGCGGTGCATCCGCTTGATGATGTCACCGCGCTCGCCAAGCTCGCGCAGCGTTGCCTCGGCCTTGTCGTCGATCATCCATTGGCCCGGGCCGACCTGTTCGGCAAGGCCAAGGGTTTCGAGCTTGCGCACCCGCCCGACCTTCAGCACGTGAAACTCATCGGGCTGAGCGTTCGCCGGGGACCCAAGATCGACAACGCCTGTGTCGCGGCCGTCGCGAACAAGCTGCCGGTCAAGCTGGGTCCAACGTTCGGCCTCGACCTGACGCTGCAGATTGCGGCGGATGTCGAGATCGGTGCGCAGGCCGAGCTCCTGGGTGACGAGGTCAGCGGCGCGGGCGCGCATCCCCTCCTTGATGTAATCGCGCGAGATCACGAGATCCTGCCCGTCATCAGTGCGGCCGCGCAGGATGATGTGAAGGTGCGGGTTGTCGGTGTTCCAGTGATCGACGCCAGCCCAATCCAGTTTCGTGCCGAGGTCCTTTTCCATCTGCCCCATCAGATCGCGGGCGAAGGATTTGAGGTCCGCCATGTCGGCGGCATCTTCCGGCGAGACGATGAAGCGGAAGTGGTGCCGATCATCGCCGCACCGCTCGGCAAAAGCACCGCCATCCACCTCCCCGGTCTGCGGCCCGAACAGCCTGGCCTTCTCCCCGTCACGGGTGACGCCCTCGCGGCGCAGATAGCTGAGATGGGCGGCAAGCGGCGCGGCGCGCGCGTGATGGCGCACCAGCCGCGTCTTGATGATCACGGCGCGCGAGCGGCCGGTGAGGAGACGATTGGCGCGCACGCTCGCCGAGCGGCCACGCCCGAAGGTCGAGCGATTGCCCGGACTGATCCGGCCGGAGCGGGAGATGCGGGCACCGGCCTTCTGGGCGGCGGCAAGCGCCTGCGCGATAAAGGGCCTGGCGCGCTGGGCACTGGGCGAGCGGATACGGCCGGGCCGGATGCGGAAACCATCCTCGTCAGTCATCGTGAAGATCCGCACATCGTGTCAAGACACGGAAATCACGAGTAAATCGGAGTTCTGGCGAGGTGCACCGCCTGTTAGCACCTCGCGGAAATGCCACATAACCTCTTGAAACAACACAACCGATCGACGCCGCACCTCGCGGCCTTTTATCTCGCCATCTTCCGGTTGTTCTGCACACCTTCCGCCTCCATCCACGCCACGGTGCGCGGGAGCATGCGGTTGCGCGAAAACGCCCATGCGCGCTCATGGCAGTATCCCCTCGCCCGCTCGCGCCACGAAGAGGCCTTCGGACAGCGGTACGATGGCGGAGACATCGCGCACGGTGGGTGCGGAGCTCGCGTCATTTGGCGGTCGCTCGGTCGGCACGAAAGCGACAGCTTGTATGCGATCCGGCTGACCGACGAAGAGCGAGCCGTGCTTCCACGGAATGGCCTCGACAGACGTAACGGCGAAAGGGCGCATACCCTCGCTTTCACCGATCAGGGGGGCAAGTGCTGCGACATAGGCGCAGGTCTCGGCCGGTAACGGACGCCCAGTGAGGTAGGCTTGGTAGCGTGCAGGTCCCGCATTGTAGGCGGCCAGAAACCCCGGCGAGCCGAAGCGATCGTGCAGTTCGCGCAGATACGCCGTTCCGGCCAGGATGTTGTCCTGGGGATCGAACGGATCGCGGCCAAGCGCCCACCGAGCGCGCAGATAGTCCCATGTGCCCGGCATGATCTGCATCAAGCCGCGGGCGCCTGCGCTGGACACGGCGCGCGCGTCGCCCGCACTCTCCTTGCGTATAATGGCCCGTATCAGCGCGGTCGGAACGCCGAAGCGGTGCGAGGCTTCTGCGATGTGCGCGCCGAACGGATCGCGCTGCGACGATCGCGCGATGGCCAAGTCCTGCGCCACTGTCGCCGCCGGCATGACGGTCGCGACGGACAGGCCGCAAAGGAGGAGCAGAGCCATGCGCCGGGCAGCGCGAAGCGGCCCGGGCGCCTTTCGATGGCTCGTCGACGGACGGCGAGCGCGCATCGTTCAATCCTTCTCGCTGCGGTCACGCGGGCGCGTCCAGTGCAGCGACCAGGACGTCTGGCCGTCGCCATTGCGAAAGAGGTTTGCGCGTATCGGCTGCGCGTAGGTCGGGTCGTCGAGCTGGATCGAGACATAGTCTCCGGCCTTTTCGCTGGAGCGTTTCCAGCCGGCGCCAATCTCGAGGCCGTCCTTGCTTCCGACGTGAACGCGGTAGTCAGGCGCATTCTCCGTTTCGCTCGCCTCTGCCGCCACAATGGCGATATCCAGGTTGAGGCTGAGCGTGTGGATGCGCCCGCTATAGCCAATCTTCTGGCGCGTGAATTCCCCTATCTGTCGCATGTCTGGCTCCTGTTCTCAGTAGTGCGGTGATGAAGGCTGGTGGCACGACGCGCGCCGCCGGTCGCGCGCTCACCGCATTGGCGCGCGCCATTCGAAGCGGCCGTTGCCGCCCTCGTCCGTCCACAGTGGGACGGCGCGGCCGATGATCTGGCTGGTGGCGAGGAGGCCGAAGTAGCGTCCATCGAGACTGTCGCGGACCTGCCAGTTCATCAGGAAGACTTCGCCGCTCGCGATGCGGCGGCAGCCCTGCCAGACCGGCAGGTCACGGCCGGCCCGATCACGCTCGAGCGCCGCGCCCGCCTCGATACCGTCGACGGTGATGGTGAGGTTCGAGCGACAGACTCGTTGCCCGGAAACGCCAAGGATGCGCTTCAAGAGTGGCACGCCCCTCGGCAGATAGCCGCGATCGGCGAGGAACGCCGCGAGTGGCTCGGGGGCGTCGACGGCGACAAGATCGGTGACCTCGAACGGTCCGTGAAAGTCGATCGTATAGAAGCCGGTCGGTGCGCTGGCTGACGCATTCCAGATGAGCTTCGTGGGCATCGAAGTGAGGCCGGGATAGCCTACGCTCATGGTTGCGACAACGCTGGCGAGGATGATCCCGGCGCGCGTCACGGCTCGGTCCTCTTGCGCAGCAGGAAGGCGCGATGTTGGTCGAGTGTGTAGCTGCGCGGCGCGTGGCCTGCGGTTATCCGGTTGTGGATGTGCCGCCAATGATCGGGCGACACCAACTCAGGCTCGATGTCGAGGCGCTGGATGGCGTCGATCGCCTGCAGCACGCGTTCGACCTTGGGCCAGCTCTCGACCTTCAGAAGGATGTCGCCGCCAGGCCGCACGAAGGGCAGTGTCTGATAGGCTTCGCCACGTGATACCGCACGCACGATATCGATGCGTGAGATGATCGTTCCGAAGTCGTTCGCCGCCCAGCGCACAAAGGCGAAGACCGCGCCGGGACGATAGGACAGGATGCGCCGGCGACGATCAACAATCTGTTCGTGGGCGGGCGTGCCGAACCGTATCCAGTTCTCGATCCTCTTCTCGACCCAGGTCAGTTCGACATGGACGAGATTATCGGCAGCGTGGTGCGTGGCCGGGAACGCGCCGCGCATACGGGGAGCCGCGGTGCCAGTCATTTCGGTTCTCCTGATGGTGGGAAATGCGCGCGCGAGCCTCGCGGGCAGCGTGTTGGCGACGAGGGCGTCGTGCTGGAAAGCGGCGATGCGTGCGTGCTCCTGAGTCGTCATGTCGGTGGTCGGGCGCACGACGAAGGTCGCGAACTGATTTCCCTTGCAGGTCAATTCACCGGCGAGAAGCAGCGTCAAAGTTGCCTTGCCGACACGGCTCTTTTGATTGCGGAGTGCGGCGATCATCGGGTGGCTTTCGAGCGCGGATCAAGAGGCGGATTCGGGGCGTCAGAGACGCTGGTTGCCGTTTTGCGACCGCCAGAAACCGTCGACGTTTGGGGGGTGTTGTTGGTGGTTACGCTGAGTGCGTGGCTGGCTCGCCGGACGAGCCTCTGCACATCGCGCGCGCGCTCTTCAGAGTTAGAGTCGGGGTTAGAGTCTAAGTTAAGGGCGCGATTTCGGTTTTGCCTTCCAAGGGTTAGGCCCCGTTTGGGTTCCTGATAGCACGAGCCTGCGGTTCCCGATGGCACGATAGTTCCGGTTCCGGATAGCACGATGCCGCCCACAGGCTTTCCACAGGAGCCGATCCGCTCGAAAGCGAGCAGCGTCCGGCCGCCCATCTCCACTTCGAGGAAGAGCGTGTAGCCGGGCAGCGGCTGGCGGCGGATGATGTCGCGTAGCTCGAAGGCAAAGCGCTTGTGGGGTGACAGGCTGCCGGATTTCTGCTGCAGGTGACGGAAGTCGAAGCGCCAGCCGTCGGGCTGGCGTCCGCCATGCTTGCGCACCAGCCGATAGAGCCAGCGCTCCAGCCCGCCAGTGAGGTCGAAATAGGCGCGATCGATCGTCAGCACGAGCGCGTCATCGAGGACTGCCTGGTAGAACCAGTCGGGGACGATCAACTCGATCCCCGCGGGTTTGCCATGGCGATCGATGCGCTCCTGCCACTCATTGATCCATGAGAAGCGGTGACGCCGGCCTTCGGCGGGCTGACGAATGGTCGTCGAGACGGTGGTCGACTGCAGCCGGTCAAGCCCCGCCTTCAGGCGCTGATAGTCGCGCAGGCTCTTGCCGCGGCCAACGAAGGTCAGAATCTCATAGGGCGTGGCGGCCATCAGACGCGAGGTGCGAAGGCCCGCGTCGCGCGCCTCGACGATCTGGCTTGCGGCCCAGATCAGGATGTCGGCGTCCCAGATGGTCGCCATGCCATGATCGGGTACGGCTTCGACCCGGATCGAGACGTTGCCGGCCGTGAAGTCGATTGGCGCGACGCGATGGGTCTTGGAGAGGGAGAAGAACGGATATGCCATGAGATCCTGCGCATCTCGTGGGGCGAAGTCGCCAGGCAGCGCCCTGAACAGGTCAAGCTGCCCGCGCTCCGAAAGGGATTGGTTTCGCGTCGCCATTTGGAATCCGCGCGCGATCAGCGTGCGTATCGTCCGCCGTGCGTCTGCGGCGTCGGCGTGTGACGCTTGGCCGGCAGGACCGACCCACGCGGGTCGGATGTTGAGGTGACAGCGCCCCGTTCGGCCCAAGCCTGAAGATCGTCGACGGCATAGACGACACGGCCGCCGAGCTTGCGGTAGGAAGGGCCAGTGCCATAGGTACGGTGCTTTTCGAGCGTGCGGGCGGACAGGCTGAGGAAGTCCGCGGCTTCCTTGGTGCGCAGGAAGCGCGGCGGCAAAACGGCGATATCGGGTCGCATGGGTCGGACCTCCGTGGGGTTTTGGGCAACCGCTGGCGTTCAGCGGTGGGCGGAGACCACGGTGGCGGAGAGTAAGCTTCGACAGGGATGGGGAAGTTGAGGGGGCTAAAACTCCACCCCCTTTGCGCGGCCAGACCCGCTAGGATCGACGGCGATGACGCAGGATTTGCAAATAGCCGCCGCCGATCATGGCGGTGGCGCCTTCGACCAGGCCGATCACCGCATCGCGCAGCGCGGAGGTCTTCCAGGGATCGGCGGCGACGCGCTTAGACCCGTAAAGCGCGATCGCAATGTCGCGGTAGCTCGCGCCATTCGAGTGGCCGTCAGCGGCCTGCATCATCAGTCGAAAGCGGCGGCGCTGCTGCGGGGTCATCCGCGTGTCCGAAGGTGTGGGGCGCCCCTGCAAGGAACGCCAGAAACGGGCGAGTGCTTCGATCCGTCCCAACGTCTCTGCATCCAGGGGGATCAGCGCCGCCAAAGGACCGTGCGGCTCACTACCGGGCAGAAGCAAAAGTTGAGTGGCGACACCTGCACTATGGACAGTGTGACGTCCTTCCGGGCTGTCGTGGAACACGCCCGCGCCGGTCAACGGCGTCGATCGCAAGGAAGACAAAAATTCCGGCGCCGGTACGAGAGAAACCACAGCTGGATCGACGTCAGGCGACCAGAAAACGTCTTGCGCCAAGGCGGACAAATCCGGCCTGGCCGGGAAATCGTAACCCCCACAGCCGCTGTGTCTCAGGGTGGAAGGGTGCTTTTTCGGCTCTTGTGGTCAGGAGCGCTTGGTAGTGCCGTTGATAGGGTTCGTGACGCCGCAGACACTCCCAGGCGAGCCCTTCGATGGGTAATGTATCGAAATAATCATAGCTGGCATTGTCTCGCCAATGCGACGTATCCGGCCTCATCCAAGAGCTCCTCGCAAACAACGCGTAGACCCCGCCTCCAAACGATTCCGGGTTGTAGCGATTGGCGGAAGACCCTTGCCGGGCATCGGGTGATGCCACTTCGGCATCACCCGCGAACCACAGGCGCTGTGGTTCTAGTTGCCGGGTCGAGGCAAGAGATGACGGTAGCCTGCACGCGCCATCCAGCGCGCTCGCGCCAGATGGCTGTCGTGGATGCGCCGGGCGCGTTGTGGCTCCTTCGTCAGATCAATGCCGAAGAGGATTTCGACCACCTCGCGCCAGTCCGCACCGTCGTCGGCGGCGTCAAGCAGGCGCATATAGAGCTTGACGTGTTCCCGATCGTATTCGGTGAGTTCGTCACTGGTCGGCGCGGTTTCGTCAAACGGCTCGATCATCGCTTGTCTCGTCTTCACAGAGTGAGCCTGCATTTTATAGAAGCAATTTTGCCAGCGGAGGATGGTTGATCAGCATCGGGCGATGCGGTTTCGGCATCGCTCTCGGCTTGCGAGAACCGAACCGGACGTCCGCGGAAGAAGGCCCCGGCCTTCCAGCCGGGGCCTGCGCGGGTCCTTAGTCACCCCGCCGCGCGTTCGGGCGGGACCAGATGAGCGAGAAACCCTCACCTTCCTCGTCGTCGAAGAGGTTGGCGTAGATCGGGGCGTTGAAGCTCGGATCGTCGAGCTTGAGACCCAGGTAGTCGCGGCCCTCGTTGGAGGTCTTCGACCATGCGGCACCGATCTCGGCGCGGCCGACCAGCACCCGGTGGCTGGGAGCGTTCTCGCCAGTGGCGCGTGTGTCTGGGACGATGCGCACGTTCTTGGCCTGGACGCTGAGGGTGACGATTTCGCCGGTGAACTCGTTCGCGGTGGTCTTCTTGAAGGTGCCGATGGTAGCCATTGTAAGTCTCCGTTTTCTGTTCCCGAGCCCGCACCATGCGGCCTCGATGGCGATCCGTTGGCCGGAGGCGACCGACGACGCATCGCTTGCGACCGGAGCAACGCGGAGGACGGCGCAGGAACGGCTTTCTTGTCTCGCGAGGAATGGCGGCGCTCGGGGTCCCCATGCGCTTGCCGCGTGGGGTGGGAGCCGGCACGGGAAGAAAGTCGAGACGCGCCGTTGCGGCATAGGCGGTCGAGGCTTCAGCCGTCCTTCGGCCAGATCAGCCCATTGAAGAGGCCGTTTGGAGCGCTCTTGGGACAGATTGGCAATGGAGACGTTAGCGTGCAACGCGCCTCCGGCAGATCGCTACAGGCTTCACCGGCATCGCCCACGCATTCCAGGCACAGATTCCGCACCTGCAACGCCGCAGCCACCGGCCGCGCTGCCGTGCTGCCACCGACTGGTCGGCCTGCCATGTGCATCGACCGAAGAAAGTCCAAGGCCACAGGCGGGGCCGCGCCGGCACGTGGCCGTTGCTCGATCCTGGCATGTAGCCCGATTGCTCCAACCACCGATAAGGAGGAGGCTAGGCCTTTATCGGTCTGGTCCATCCGCCTCGCCCGCGCGGGTCCTAGGCTCGAACCACGTCCCTGCCGGATTGGTCGGCGGCTGTCATGCCCGCGACCCGGAGATATGCCGTGACGCCGACGGCGGTCGCGCCAATGACGGAAAAGACGATCTGCCAGATTTCCGATGGCATCATGTGCTTCGCGATGCCATGAGTGGCATGGTAGCCGGCAACGATCGCGGGAGCGACGAAGACCATCGCGATCGCCAGCTTCGCCCACATGGGCCTGATAACGCCGAGGAGGATTTGGCCGACGCCGAGCGTCAGCCCGGCCGCGAGGCTGCCGACGAGGATCGCGCCAAGCCAGCCGGCGCCGGCGTTGAATGCCCAAGTGCCTGCGCTGACGCCGACGAACAACGCCAGGGCGAAGATAGCAAGCGTGAAGAGCAACCAGCACAGGATGCCGATGGCCGCGATACAAAGGAAAATGCCGAGAATGATCATGATGGTGTCTCCGAGAGAATAGCTCTGGCGATTGCGCCTTCCACCACCACCTGGCGCAGTGCACAGCATAGCAAAAGAGAAGCGCGGGCGAAACCCGCCGGTGTTCTTGCATCGCCAGGCGCGATGTCCGCCCCGTCATGGGGCGAACGGGTCGATTTCGCTGATGATGGCGGTGTGTCGCCGTCATACTCGTTTGCCGGCACGACCGAGAGAGTGCCGTCGCCGGCACGAAAGATGACGATGGCGACCATGAGGGTGGCGAGGCTGAAGGCGAAGGCATGTGCGTCGGCGAAGGACATCGACCCGGCTCCTGTTTGAAGCGGAGGACCATCCCCCGCTGACAGGCGCCCGATGCGTCCGGCCGATGGCCGCAATCACCGCGAAGGCGAAGCCGGAGCGGCGGCACGCTTCGCGTAGTCCGACCCCTTGCGGGTTGATGGCTTCAGGCCGTCGGTCGGGCCAAGGATCAGCGCAATGGATCGCGGGGTGTGGTCATCTTCAAGTCAGGAGCGGGCGGGAGTCGTTGGCGCGACGCTGATGTTCCATGAGAGTGTGAGCGAGTTGCCGCGCGATGTGGCGGGCGTCGAGCGAGAAACCGGACGGCCATGATCGCGATGGGTCCCGTTGGAAGCCGCCACGCTGAAAATGAGGATGGAGCTTGGCGATGACGCTGTGCAATTGCGGTGGCAGGCCCAATCCAGCTCTCTCGGCGTAAAGAGCCGCCTTGCCGAGATCGTGCCCGATATGGCGGCGGTTCCAGGGATCGTCGGTCACGACTCTGAGAAGATGCGACTTCAGGAGCAATTCAATGGCGATGGCCATGGCGTGAAGGGCCGCATTGTGCCTGCCTAGATCCGCCGCCCGGTCGGCGCCATCGAGGTGGGCGGCGGCATTGCGCAAGAAGGTGTCGGCGAGCGCGATGTCCGGCGTGAAGCTTTCGGGAAAGGATTCGAACGACACAGCTTGAAGAATGCCGTGCCTCCCCTGATATTTAGGGGGTAGGTTCCGACGGCGCTTACGCGCCGCCGTTTCCGAGCCGATAGACCGGGATGCCGACCTTGCGGGCCTTGTCCGCGAGGTTCTCCTGAATTCCGGTGCCCGGAAAGATTATGACGCCGATCGGCATGACCGCCAACATCTGGTCGTTGCGCTTAAAGGGAGCGGCCTTGGCATGTTTGCTCCAGTCGGGCTTGAAGGCGACCTGCGGAACCTTGCGATGATCGGCCCAGCGGGCGGCGATCTTTTCGGCGCCTTTCGGTGATCCGCCGTGCATCAGCACCATGTCGGGGTGCTTGGCGCGGATTTGGTCGAGCTTTGCCCAGATAAGCTCGTGATCGGCGGTATCGCCGCCGGAGAAGGCGATCTTGGGGCCGGCGGGTAACATGACCTCGGTTTCCGCGCGCCGCTTGGCCGCGAGGAAGTCGCGGCTGTCGATCATTGCGGCGGTGAGATGGTGGTGGTTGATCATCGACCCCGTGCGCGGTCGCCAGGCCGAGCCGGTGTACTGATCGTAGTGGTCGGCGGCCTGGTCACGCATGAGCTCGAAGGCGTCGCGCCGTTCGATCATGGTCTGGCCCTGGGCGGTGAGGTTCTCGAGTTCAACCGCCTTGATCTCGCTGCCGTCCTGTTCGCGCTGCAGGCGGCGCTGGGCCTGCTCGTTGTCGTCCAGTAGCCGCTCGATCCGTTGAACAGCTCGGTGGAAGACATTGGTGACCGACCAGAGCAGGTCATCGAGGTCGGGTTCGAGGCGCGTGTCGGCCAGGGTTGCGATGAGGGCGTCAAAGATGTCGGCCACGGCTCCGGCCACGTGGTCGCCAGCGGGGAGCGGTCGCGGATCTGGCTCATCCGCAAATGGTCGCCAGCCATAGAGCTGGAGTTCGGTCAGGATGTGATCGGTTGGAGAAGCGGCGTGGTGCGGTTCGGTGTCGTCGTGCTCGCTCATGGGGCTGCTCCCGTCGGTTTGACCGCGACCCTCGCGGCCTTCATGGCGACGAGAGTCCACGGGCGGGACGGTCCGACACCCGCAGCGATGCGGAGGGCCGGAGCGCAGCGGAGGATGGCGGCGGCCGACTATTTTGCCTCGCGATGGAAAGGCGTCGCGCCCAATCGCTGCCATTCGCGAGCAGTCGCGCGCCGCCGGAAAATAGTCGGCGGCCGCCATTGCCTGGCCGGCCAGTTTGTGGGCCCGATCGCCCTCTTGAAGGCCGGGTCGCGGTTCTCTGCCGGCGGGCCACGCATCCATGCGGCGCAGCCGGCACAGTGCGCTGGGCGCTTCCCCTCACGGCTCATGCCGCCTGTGTCAGATAGCGGGTGCGATCTTTGCGCATGAGCTGGTCCGCAATCGAGGCCTGGAAGGCGGCAAGTCCGAAATGGCGGAGGTCTTCGTTGAAGTCTTGCATCGCCGGCGACAGCACGATTGCCTCGATTCCGGCGTCCGTCGCACGCTCGAGCAGGCTGTCTCGGGCACCGTCACCGGCCGGATCGTTGTCGCGAATGACATAGAGCCGCCGCAGGTTCGGCGGGAACAGGATGGCGGCAAGATGGGCTGCGGAGAGTGCTGCCGCCATCGCCATGTCGGGCAAGGCGCATCTGAGCGATAGCGTCGTCTCGATGCCTTCGCCTGCCGCCATAACGCTTCCGGGTACGCCAAAGCGGACGGCATGACCGAGAAGGTCACCCATTGCCCGACGCGGTGTGTCGACGGGTGCCTTGCCCGTGCCGTCCGGTGCGAGCCAGGTGCGGTGCGCGCCGGTCAGATGTCCATCGAGGTCGGTGACAGCGGCAATCATCGCCGGCCAGGTCTCGGTCGGTCCGTGATCGTCTGGCCGATAGTAGCAGTGTGGATGGAACTGCAAGGCTGCGGTTCCGTGCAAAGTCGTAATGGCACGTCCACGCAAATACGTTTCCACGAGGGTGCCGATAATGGGCCTCGACATGGCAAGCAGTCGGCGAGCTGCTTCCGGAGATCCGATCGGAGTTGGCAGGCGCGTCGTCGCCTCTTTAGGCCGTAGTGGCTCAGAAGGCGGTATGGCGAGGAAGGCCCGCGCCTCGCCGACCACGTCCTTGAAGTCGACGAGAGCCAAGGATTCGCGGATGACATCGAGCAGGTCGCCATGCTCGCCGGTAGCGGCGTCGGTCCATTTACCTGGCGGTCCCTTCGGGGATGGCTGCAGACGCACGAACATCGAGCGGCCCGGCGCATTGCGGACGTCGCCGACGGTCCAATAGTTGCCCTGGCGACGGCCATTGAAGAGGTAGTGGCGGCACACCGCCTCGGCGTATTCGCCGAGGCGGTGTGCGAGGTCGGATGCAGCGTGACGCGGAATCATGCAGCCTCCCGCTCACTGACCCGCTCGATTGGAAAGCGGTCGAGCACGCGCTCCAGCACGGCGAGCCCGTTGGCGTCTATCGGCACGAACATCCTGAGCTTCCACGAAATGATCTCGTGGAAGAGACCGTAGGCGGTGAGGCGCTCGCGCATCGTGTCGGTGAAGCCGGACAATTCGATGCGCCATGCGCCCATGACGCGGCTGCGGCGAAGCTGGAGATCCTCGGCAAGTTCGAGGATGGTCCGGCCGTCCAGCAGAACCGCAAACGCCTGCTCCGGCGACAGCGCAGCCAAGTTCGTCGCAGAGGCGTTGGCGGCCCATGCCGGCGAGACGCGGCGGCCGATGAGGCGCTCGCCCTCGTCGGTCTGAAGTCGATAAACGCGGGTCGACCCGACTCTTTGGGCAGGCGCTTCCAGATCGGCAGCAGCAGGCCGGTGACCATGTGCAAGACCGAGTCCGAAAACTCCGGCACCCCGGCGATTTCGGCGGTCCAGGCAGTTGTGAACGCCTCGCGGTCGGCCTCGACCCAGCGTGTTTCGCCCATGGCCTTGTGCGGCATGTTCTGGCCTTCCATCGGCCGGATCAGAAGGACACGGCGCTCGACCTCGCCATCGTCGAGCATGACGCTGGGGGTTGGGATCTGCACGGCGGCGCGGCCCGATTGCTTGTTGATGAGCAGTAAGGCACGCGGATCGCGGAGATGATCGAGCGCCGCATTGAGCGTGACGGGCCGATTGCGCTTGCGTTCGGTGATCGTGAGCAGGCGGCTTTCGGCGCCGGTGCGCGGATGGGTGTAGATCACCTGCCGATCAGTGACGACGAAGTTTTCGGCCTGCAGCGTCTCCAGCCCGGCATCGTAGGTGCCTGACGCGATCGCGCCCTCGACGCGCGCCGCGAGCAGTTGCTCGAAGGCACCGAACAGCACGCCCTGCAGCGCAATGGTCAGTGCGAGCAGGCGATTGAGGAAGGTGGTGATCGGCGGCAACTCGTCCTTGATGCCATTGGCATCCATCAGCTTGAGACCCGTCGCCGCCTCGAAACGCTCAAGCGAGCAGCCCTCGACCTTGCCGCGTACGATCAGCAGATAGAGTTGCCGTAGCGCATCGCGGGCATAGTGGCTTTCCAGATTGTCCTCTGGCCGGAACAGCCCTTGGCCGCCGGTCTGGCGCTGGCCGCGGGTGATCGCGCCCAACGTGTCGAGACGGCGGGCGATCGTCGAGAGGAAGCGCTTTTCCGCCTTCACATTGGTTGATATCGGCCGGAATAGCGGCGGCTGCGCCTGATTGGTGCGATGCGTGCGGCCGAGGCCCTGGATGGCGGTGTCGGCCTTCCAGCCGGCTTCGAGCAGATAATGCACACGCAGCCGCGTGTTCCGGGCCGACAGTTCGGCGTGGTAGCTCCTCCCCGTTCCGCCCGCGTCCGAAAAAACCAGAACGCGCTTCTGGTCATCCATGAAGGCCTGCGTATCGGCGAGGTTGGCTGACCCGGCACGGTTTTCAACGAGAAGGCGCTCGCCCTTGCGGACAATGCGGCGCGAGCGGCCAGTGACTTCGGCCACGAGGTCCGTGCCGAAATGCTGGACGATCTGGTCGAGCGCGCCGGGGACAGGCGTCAAGCTGGCGAGTTTGGCGATCAGTTCGTCGCGCCGGGCGACCGCCTCGCGGCTCTCGACCGGCTGGCCATCGCGGTAGACCGGGCGCGATGACAGATTGCCTTCGGAGCCGGTGAAGGGCTCATAGAGCTGCACCGGGAAGGAATGGTCGAGATAGTCGAGGACGTATTCGCGCGGCGTGATGTCGACTCGGACGTCGTTCCAGTCCTCAGTCGGCAGCTCGGCCAGCCGCCGTTCCATCAGCGCCTCGCCCGTCGAGACGATCTGGACAACGGCCGCATGGCCCTCCTCCAGATCGCGGGTGATGGAGCGGATCAGGGTCGGCGTCTTCATCGACGTCAGGAGATGACCGAAGAAGCGCTGCTTGGCGGACTCGAAGGCGCTGCGAGCGGCCGACTTGGCCTGGGCATTGAGCGTGCCGGTGCTACCGGTGATGTTGGCCGCCTGCATCGCCGCATCGAGATTGTTATGGATGACGCCGAAGGCCCCAGCGTACGCGTCATAGATGCGGACCTGTTCGGGCGTCAGCTCATGCTCGAGCAGTTCGTATTCGACGCCGGAGAATGACAAAGACCGCGCCGTATAGAGACCGAGCGCCCTGAGGTCGCGCGCCAGCACTTCCATCGCCGCGACGCCGCCGGCCTCGATCGCCTCGACGAATTCGGCCCGCGTCGGGAACGGAAAATGCTCGCCGCCCCAGAGGCCGAGCCGCTGGGCATAGGCGAGATTGTGGACGATGGTGGCGCCAGTCGCCGAGACATAGACGATGCGGGCATTCGGCAGCGCGTGTTGCAGCCTCAGGCCGGCACGGCCCTGCTGCGAGGGGGCGGCATCGCCCCGTTCGCTCTTGCCGCCACCGGCGTTTTGCATCGCGTGCGCCTCGTCGAAAATGATGACCCCATCGAAATCCGGACCCAACCATTTGACAATTTGTTTGACCCGCGAAACCTTCTCACCGCGATCGTCGGAGCGCAGCGTGGCATAGGTGGTGAATAGGATGCCTTCCGGCAGCACGATCGGCCTGCCCTGCGGGAAGCGGGAGAGCGGGGTGACCAGCAAGCGCTCCATGCCGAGCGCGGACCAGTCGCGCTGCGCATCCTCGATGAGCTTGTCGGACTTGGAGATCCAGACCGCCTTACGACGGCCCTTCATCCAATTGTCTAGGATTACGGCCGCGGACTCGCGGCCCTTGCCCACCCCAGTGCCGTCGCCGATCATGAAGCCTTGCCGGAAGCGCACGGCACCCGCGGTGTCATCGGCCGCTACGTTAACCACGTCAAAGGTATCGTCGAGCGTCCAGGTGCCGGCGAGATACTCGGCGTGAGCCTCGCCGGCATAGATGACGGTCTCGAGCTGCGCATCCGAGAGCAGGTCAAGGACGTTCTTTGGCAGGCGCGGCCGGTAGCTTGGCTTGGGTGGCGCGACCGAGGCCATGGCCGCCGATTGAACGAGCTGGGTGGGGTGAGCCCGAGAGCCGGGGATGCGGATCGCCTGAAGCCCGTAGGCCTCATAGATGGCGTCGCTGATCTGGGCCCCCTCGGCAGCCTGCCAGTCGACAGCCTTATAGGCGAGGTCGATGGCTTCCGGTTCGGCGATCGACATGCGTGGCGTGGTACTCGCCGCCCGTGTGAGATGGCCGTGCACGGTGCGGGGCGCGGCGACCGCCGATGCCGCGCTGGAAACGGCGGCCATCACGACCTGCGGCCGCGCGGGAAGGCGCTCCTCAATCCACGCGAGGAGCGTCGCGGCATCCGGGGCTATGCCGGGAGCATCCGCGAAGACGGTGGGATTGTCCGCTGGCAGCTTGTCGATGACGGTGAGGCGCGTCGGGAAGGTCGTGCCGTGCTTGGCATAGACCGAGCCATCGATGGCGGCGGAGAAGACCACGCGACCACGCTCCTGCAGGCGAGTGAAGCCGGCGGTCCAGGTCGGACGGTCGGGCGCCAAGTTCGCACCGGTGATCGTCACCAGCCGCCCGCCGGGCGCAAGGCGCGCCAGCGCCGAGGCGATATGCCGCCAGGCCGCGTCGGCCATGCGGCCCTCGACATTGGCCATGACCGAAAAGGGCGGGTTCATCAGCACCACGCTCGGCACGGCACATGGATCGAGATGGTCGTCGATCTGGGCGGCGTCGAAGCGGCTGGCGGAGACCGCCGGAAAGAGGCAGGAGAGAAGTGCCGCGCGCGTCTCGGCAAGCTCGTTGAGGACGAGCGAGGCGCCGGCTATCTCGGCCAGGATGGCGAGCAGCCCGGTGCCGGCGGAAGGCTCCAGCACACGGTCGGCGGGCGTGATGGCGGCGGCCGTTGCCGCGACCAGGCCGAGCGGAATCGGCGTCGAGAACTGCTGGAAGGTCTGCGCCTCTTCGGATCGGCGGGTATGCGTCGGCATGAGCCCGGCAATCTTCGACAATGCGGAAAGCCGGAGAGCCGGCGACGCGGCTTTGCGGAACAACGCCTTTCCGTACTTGCGCAGGAAAAGGACCGTCGCGGCCTCGCAGGCATCGTAGGCCTGCTTCCAGTCCCAGGCGCCGGCGGCGTCGGAGGCGCCGAATGCGGCTTCCATCGCCGAGCGCAGCTTTGGCACGTCGATGCACTCGCCGCGTTCGAGACGGGGAAGCAGCAGGCCGGCGGCGGCGAAGATAGCGCCGGCTGCACGGGTTTGGGCGAGCGGGAGCGGCGCGGCAGCGGGAGCCGTCGCAGCGGGCGAGATCATGTACATGGTGTGAACCTCGGGAGAGCGGGGACAGGATCGAGCCGCGCGGCGCTCTCTCTGGACCGCGCGGATTCAAACCCATCCCGGCCAGCCTCTCCCTCTCAGGAACCCGCCGAAGCTAAAATGAAACAAGCGCCCCGCCATGAGGTGGAGCGCTCGCCGGTATCAACCGATCCGATCATATTCCGCCGTCAGGCTCCGACTTCTGTAGGAAACCGTTGGCGTCATCGGGGAAGGGCGGCAGGTAGGCATCATAGGGATTGCCATCGGCAAGATGGCCGAACGGCGTGAACACGTAGTCCGTGTCGTCTCGTCCGACCGGGATGACATAGCGCGGTTGCCCGGTCGTAGCGTCGGCGCACTCCAACAGCGCGAGGTTGCCGTCGCTGGCGGCGCGAAGCAGCGTCTGGAAGTTGCTGCGGGCATGGTCGGGAATGCTCATGGCAAGTCCTTCGCATCCACGGGTTCAACTGGATCGCGGGCGCCCTTGACGATCGCTTCGCCGCGCGCGATCGCCCATTCGGCCTTGCCGAGCCACCCCGGCGGCGGCGGTCGGCGGGCCTTCGCATCGCCGACGATGATCTTGAGCATGCCCAGCATGAGTTCGAATTGTGCCTTACGCTGTACTTCCTCCTCGAAATGCGCAGGAACCGGAATGGCCTGTCCGCGATAGGCGGCCTCGGCTCCTTCGGAGATGCCGGTGACGTGGGATTCGCCGGAGGACTCGTAGTCTCCTTCTGACCGGACCAGTCATTGTCCTCGATGGCGAGCCGGCAGGCGGCCTCAGGCGTGTCGGCCGAATAGGTTGATTGTCGGAAGACCGGCAGATGGTAGGTGGTCTCGATGGTAAATTCGGGCATCGTGCCGCTCCTGAAAAACAATGGCCCGGCACTCGTCTCCGAGCCGGGGCCTTGGTGTTTTGGGGGTTTGCTCTATGCGCGCGGGTGTGACGCTATGCGGCTCACGCTGCCGCCCTCCCCTCGACGACATCCGCGCCGACCTCGTCGGCGGTGACGTCTTCAAGACGCGCATTGCAATATCCGGTCTTGGCCAACCAGAGTGCGGCCGCCTCCCGGCTCTCGGCGAGGTACAGCAACTCGTCATCGTCGCCGATCTGCTGCAAGACCCGAACCATGCCGATACTGGGCTGCTCGACGATCTTGAAGCAGAGGTCGCTGTCGACCGAGTGGGTGCGCATAACGGTCACGAGGATGATGCCGCCGGAGGAGAAGGTCCCTTCGTTGAGCGTGATCGCGGCCGGTGCGCTGTAGGTCGGACGGTCGCGCGGAGGTGCCTTGCGGACCAGGCGACCGAGGCCGTTGCGACGCTCCCAGTCCGCGAGCTTGCGGGTAAAGCGCGCCGGCGGTTTGGGCGTGCCGTCGGAATAGCGGATCAGCGAACCGAGCGGGGCGTTGTCATAGACGATGTGGGCGGACATGGATGTCTCCTGAAATGAAAAAGGCCCGGCGGGGATGAACTGACCCCCGAAAGTTGGACACAACCTTCGGGGGTTTTGCATGTCCAGACACGGCGAGAGTTTCAAGCGCTCGGTTGTCGATAGCTATTTAGGCGGGGATGAGAGCTACGCGAGTGCGGCGTCGATGCATGGCGTTGATGCGGCCACTGTTCGCAAGTGGGTTGCGTTGTACCAGGCGCATGGCGATGCCGGGCTATCTGGTAAGTACGGTCGTTACGACGCGGCGTTCAGGCTGTCGGTGCTTGAGCGAATGTGGGAGGAAGGTCTGTCGTATCGGCAGACGGCTGCATTGTTCAATATCCGCAATGCCAGTTGCCTGACGGGCTGGGAGAAGCGCTATCATGCGGGCGGGATAGAGGCGCTCGGCCCGCGTCCCAGAGGACGACCCATGTCAAAGCCGCCGTCCCCCGCAGTGCCTGTTGCAGCCAGTGACGAGGCCAAAAGCCGCGAAGAACTGCTGGCTGAGCTGAAGCATCTGCGGATGGAGAACGACTACCTAAAAAAACTGGAGGCCTTAACGCAGGGACATGCGCTCAAAAAGCGCAAGCCGTCCAGGCGTTAAGGCCGTTGCATTCGCTTGAGGGGCTGCTCGAACTGGCGAAGCTTGCGCGCAGCACGTTCTATTACAGACAGAAAGCAGCGAAGCGCTCGGACCGCCATGCGGCGCTGAAGGCGGCGATCAAGGCCATCTTCGACAGCCACAAGGGTCGCTACGGCTATCGCCGGGTGACTGCGCAACTGCACCGGTTGGGCCGGCGCGTCAACCACAAGACCGTCCAGAGCCTGATGGCCGGGATGGGATTGAAGTCGCTGGTCAGGCCGAAGAAGTATCGCTCCTACAGGGGTGAGGCTGGGCGGACCGCTCCCGATCTGTTGCAGCGCAAGTTCGGCGCCGACCGCGCCAACCGCAAATGGGTGACCGACGTGACGGAGTTCAGCCTGGCCGGCGACAAGCTCTATCTGTCCCCGGTCATGGATCTCTACAATGGCGAGATCGTCGCGTTCGAGACGGCGCGGCGGCCACGCTTCAAAATGGTGGACAATATGCTGACCAAAGCCCTCGCCCGGCTTGGTGAGAACGAAAGGCCGATCCTGCATTCCGATCAGGGATGGCAGTATCAGATGTCGGCATTCCAACGCAGGCTGGAAGCCAGAGGCCTCCAACAGAGCATGTCACGCAAAGGCAATTGCCTCGACAACGCCCCAATGGAGAGCTTCTTTGCCATCCTCAAATCCGAGCTCTTCCATCCCGGAACCTTCGACACCGTTCAAAGCCTGGACGACGCCATCACGGACTACATCGACTATTACAACCACCGCCGCATCAAACTGAAACTGAAAGGGCTGGCCCCTGTGCAATACAGGAACCAGCCCTTAAACCTGCCAACTCAATGAACCGTCCTACTTTATGGGGTCAGTTCAGGGAGCCGGGCCGTGAGGTGAAGGGGAGCGGGGCGACCGGAGCCGCCCCGTCGATGGGTGCTATTCGGCAGCGACCGCGTGAGCGATGACCTCATCGGCTGCAGAGGAGTCGTCTTCGTCATCGCCGGCGAGGAATTCGGGCAGGTCAGGTTCTTCGCCCTCGCCCGGCTGCGCGGGCGGTGCGTCCTGATCGATCAGACGGAGCGGTTCGGGTAGCCAGCCACTATCGGCAAGGAGGCGTTCGGCCTCCTTGGCCATGTCGCCCTTCTTGAGGTGGTTAATGAGTTGAGCAGCCTGCTCGCCGACGCCCTCACGTATGGCTTCGAGGATGCGGGACTTGGTGACCCGGCCGAGATAGTTCTCGACCGTCGGACGCCAACCCGCACCGACCATGTCGAGCCCGGTCGCGTGGGAGAGCCGGTCGGCTTCGCGCAAGCGCTGCTCCAGCCCGTGCTGGGAAACGCCGCTGCCATAGGGGTTAGGCCTCTCGAACAGCGCGTTGATCCCATAGCTGACGCAATGCGCCAGCAGCGTGTGCCGACTGGCTTCATCGAGATTGTCGAGCCAGGTCCACAGAGTCTGGTCGTCACCGAGCGGGATGTCGCCCTTCCAAGCCTCATGGCGTTCATCGATCGCCTTGGCCGCGGGGCTGTCTTTCAGCTCGGAGTCTTGCGTCGGCAAGTTGACATGTCGGACGAACGCCTCGAGGCAGCCGGTCGCGGAGCGATGACCGAAGGTGTCGAGGACGAGCCGATGCAACAGCGCCGTGATGGCCACATGCTGGTTCTCGGCCACGGCATTGCGCAGCGCCAACGTGCGATGCGCGGTGAGCTCGATCACCAGGCGTTCGGGCAGCGGCTTGATGGCGTCGCCGTCATCCTCATCGGGCTCGGACGTTTGCGCGCCGATGGTGATGGTGGCGCGGCGAACCCAAGGATCGTCCCTGCCGTCCTCGCTCTCGATCGCACCGTCGGGCTCGGCGGCGTCGCCGTCGACCGCTTCCGGCGCTTCGTCCTCGGGGCGCACATATCCGCGATCGACGACCAGGTCACCGTCACGGTCGATGCTGATGAAGGCACCGGCGCGGCCGATATCGGCGGGATCGTAGTTCATCGGGCGACTCTCGAACGCCTCCAGCACAGACTCGATCTCGCCGAGACGTTGATCGACCGCGTCGGGGAGTTCGCCGACCTCGCTATACTCGGCTTGCAGTCGATCGAGCTCGGCGCGCAGGGCTTGGCGTTCCGCCCGCTCCGCGTCGGTCAGATCGACAGCCGTGCCGGCGAGTGCCCGCAGGCCGTGATTGTGGCCGTAAGGCAGATCGACATCGACCACGATCCACTTCCAGCCCTCTTCCGCGATCTCGTCGGCTGCGGACTTGAGCTTGTCGCGGACCAGGCGGTCGAGCAGCGCGGGGTCCTGCAGCCAGCCGCCATTGTCGGCCCCGAACAGGTCGCGCAGCACCACGCCGCCGGCGGCGACGTAGGCCTCGACACCGACGAACAGCGCCCGGCGATCGTTTGCCCGCACGGTGGTCTCCGTCAGCAGGCGCCGGATCTGCTGCGGCTCCTTCGACCAGGAGTTTTCGAGCGCCTCCCAGACCTGCTCCTGACGGGCGTGATCGTCGGTCACGGTAAAGGCCATGAGCTGCTCGAGCTGCATGCCCTCCTGCTCGTAGACCTCGTGCAGCTTGCGCGAAACTTTTGCCAGCCGTAAGCGCTGCTGGACAAAGCTAGCGGACACGAAGAAGCGTGCCGCAATCTCCTCGTGGCTGGCGCCTTGGTCGTGCAAGGTCTGGAAGGCCCGGAACATATCCAGGGGATGTAAATCTTCGCGCTGAAAATTCTCGGCCAGCGAATCCTCCTCGATCGGGACCGCGCTGTGGGCGTCGCTGACGACGCAGGGAACTGGCTCGGTCTTGATCATGCGCTTCTGCATGACCAGCAGTTCCAGCGCGCGATAGCGGCGCCCACCAGCCGGCACCTCAAACATGCCGGTCTCATTGCCCTCGCCATCCAGCACTGGCCGGACGTTGAGACTCTGCAAGAGGCCGCGTCGTGCGATCGAGGCGGCGAGGTCCTCTATCGTTTCCCCGCGCTTGATGCGCCGGACATTGGACTGACTCAGCACCAGCTTGTTGAAGGGGATGTTACGTGAAGCGTTGAGGGTGATCTTCTGCTTGGGCGTAGCCATGTGGACTGTCTCCGCGACGGGCGGCCGAGACTCTCTCGACCTCCAAACCCGTCAAAAGAAACGGGCGCAGCCCTCTCACTCTGAGGACTGCGCCGCACACCGAAAATCCGGAGGGCGACAGGGCCGCAGACACGACTTTGCGCATCTGCGGCATTGGAGATTTCAAGCTGAGATCTCACGCGCCGTCTCGGCCAGACTGGGCGGCGTGGTAGAGGATGCGTTCCGCGTCGCGAAGGCTTCCGGCCCGGCGGGCGGCCTCTGCCCAGACCGAAATCGGTAGGTCGGTGGTAAAGAGGATGTCGCGCTCGATGCCCATGCCGATAGGCAGCCGGACCGACGTCATCTCGAAGAGCGAGAAACTGCCCTGCTCGGGATATCCGAGACCGGCGAGACCGAACATGGTGTCACCATCGGCACTCAGCTCGGTTGCGAGCCAGGTTCCTCCGTCGAGCGGATTGAAGAGCTTCACGACCGGTACGTGATCGGCGTTGCGGCCATTGGCCAGCAGGCGTTTGCGCAGTTCGTCGGTGAGGAGGATCATGCCGCCCTCCTCTCGATCTCGGCCTCATCGGCGTCGGCCGGGCCTGCCCTGGCTGCACCGTCAGGTTGCGGCAGGAAGGCGAGCAGCCAGTCGGCCGCCTTGCTGGCCTGGGAGGCGGCACGAACGATGGCGCGGTTGTCTTCGCGCAGGACCTCGAGCCAGGAGGCCAGGTAGTCGGCGTGGCGCACGGTCGGCACGATGCCAAGCGAGGCGCAGCAGAAGGCTGCGTTCATCTCTGCGACCAGTTCCTCGAAAGCATATCTCTTGGTGCCGAAGGCGCCGCCGAGGTCACGGCCGACGCGGGAGGGATGGCCGGTCGCATGGCCAAGCTCGTGCAGGGCGGTGCGGTGCCAGTCGATGGTCTCGAAATAGGCCTGCGGGGGCGGCACCCGCACGTAGTCCTGCGCCGGCACATAATAGGCACTGCTGCCACCGATGCGGAAATCGATACCTGTCGCCTTGATCAGCGCCTCGACTGTAGGCTCGATCAGTCCGGGTGCCGGTGCAGGCGGAGCCGCGGCCCGATCGTCTGGCAGATTTTCGCATTGCGCGACGTTGAACACGGTGAAGCGCTTAAGGAACGGTATGGCCTGTGCTGCCTCGCCGGTTTCCCGGGCGCGATTCTTCTCGTCGTCAGGAATGAAGCGGTCAGCATAGATGACGGTGGTCCCGTGTTCGCCCTTGCGGACATGGCCGCCCAGCGATAGCGCCTGGCGGAAAGTCAGCCAGCTTTGGACGGGAAAGCCATGCTCTACGACCGCGCCCCACAGGATCAGCACGTTGATCCCGGAATAAGCGCGGCCAGTCGTGGCATTGGCCGGCACGGCGAGGGGCGCTTGCCCCGCCGTCGTTCCCCAGGGCTGCACCCAGGGGAAGCGGCCGGCTTCCAGCTCCGCGATGATCTTGTTGGTGATATCGTCATAGAGGCTTGTCCGGTCAGCGCCGGCGCGAGCGTAATGTCTGGACATCGCGGTTCTCCGCGACGGGCGCCGGAGGCCTCTCCTCCAGCCCTCAACCCGTCACGGCAAACCGGTCCGTACTCTCACTCTAGACGGCGTTGCGGGGGCATCCCGCAGAAGGGGGACGCTCCCGAATTTGGGCAAAGGCGGTCCGCGCCAAATCAGCAAATGTCGCTGACCATCTAGTAAATATTGCTACCGGACTGCGTGGCGGATGCGGTCGGTAAGCGTTTGTTCGACGTCGGAATAGCCCTCCCAGGCTTCGGGCAACTGAGCCCGCGCGGCGGCGGCGAAAACATCGAAACCATTGGCGCTTTCGCAGGTGGGCAACTCCTCCCAACTGACGGGCACCGCGCATAAGGCCCCCGCGCGTGCCCGGGTCGACCAAGGACAGATTGCGGTGGAGCCCTGGCCGTTGCGCAAGTAGTCGAGAAATATTCGGCCCTTGCGCTTCGCCTTGCTCATGTTGGCGACGAAGCGCGACGGATCTGTACGGGCCAGTAGTTCGGCGAAGTCTTGGCAGAAGCTCTTGACCTCGTCCCAGTCTGCCTCGGGGACGAGCGGCACGACCACATGAACGCCCTTGCCGCCGGACAGCAACGGCCACGACTGCAGTCCAAGCGCTTCCAGAATGCCTCGAATGTCGAGGGCTGCCTGTTTGACGGCAGTGAAGCCCAAGCCTTCGTCGGGGTCGATGTCGAAGATCATGCGATGCGGCAGATCCGGCTGCTGGCGCAGGCTTCCCCAGATGTGGAATTCGAGCACGTTCATCTGGACGCCTGCGATCAGCCCAGCCAGGTCATCGACCCACAAGATGCGGCTTTCCTTCCCGGACATCTTCTCCAACTGGCCGTCATGGATGGCCTTGGGCATGCCGGGCAGTCTGTGCTTCTGAAAGAAGGTCTGCTGCAGGTCGCCATCGGTATCGCGCACCAGCGACAGCGGTCGATCCTGGATGTGCGGCAGCATCTTCTCGGCGACCACGGCGTAGTAGGCTGCGAGCGTGGCCTTGGTCACCTTGGTCCCGGGATACATGACCTTGTCTGGATGCGTCAGCTTGACGCCGACAGCAGCGGCGATCTCCTTGCCGATTCCCGGATCGAGATTGGCGGAGCCAGGAGTTGCCGTCTTCGGCATTTCCATTACCACCTGGTCGGCTCGCTTATCTTCGCGCATGCCCTCAAAGCTTGGATGTCGCAAGCTGCCGTCCGGTGTCACTTCGGCATAGGTGACTTCGGCAACTAGCTCGGGCTTCACCCACCGGGCACGGCGGGCAATGTCTCTCGGAACGGAAACGAAAGCCGGTTTCTCAACACGGCGTTTCTCGAGCTTCGCGAGGATGTCCTTGCGCATCGCCGCGGTGAACCCCGTGCCGACGCGGCCGCGATAGATGAGCTTGCCATTCTCGTAAGTGCCGAGGATCAACGATGCCATGCCACGTCCTGTGTCACTTGGGCGGTAGCCGCCGACGACGAATTCCTGTCGCTTCGTGCACTTGATCTTGAGCCAACTCCCGGTGCGGTCGCCGACGTAGGAGCTGTCGGCGCGCTTGGCGATGACGCCTTCGTGGCCGCCCTCGCACATGGCGTCGAACACCCTTCTGCCCTGGTCGACGATGTGGCTGGAGAATTGCAGGCTGTCGTCAGGGCGGCGCGCGCCCAGCAGGGACTCAAGTCGCGCCTTGCGCTCAAGGAGCGGCAGGGTCGACAGATCTTCGCCATCGAATTCAAGCAGATCGAAGGCGTAGAACTTGAGGGGCATACCCGCGGCGATGCCGGTTTTCAGCATGGAGAAGTTCGTGCCGCCCTGGCTGTCGATGGCGACGATCTCTCCATCGATCAGCGCCGCGCCTTTGGTCAGTCTCTGAAGCGGCGGCAAGATGACCTTGAACTGTCGGGTCCAGTCGTGGCCATTGCGGGTATAGACGACGACGTTCGAGCCGGAGATGGCGACTTGGGCACGATAGCCGTCGAACTTCATCTCGAAGAGCCAATCCCCGCCCACCGGTATGTGGTCTGTCAATGTGCAGAGCTGGAAGGACCGAAACCCCGGCAGCGGATATGTAGGGATAGAGTTCAAGTCTCTGCGGCGTTTGCGCCTTTTGCTGATGCTGAGGGTGCCATCTACAGCCGACATGCGGAACTCGGATACGTGGTGCGATTCAATACCCTGCCTGGGATTCGATTCCATGCCCAAGCATCTCCGCGCCGGCAACCGTCGGCGCTCCAAGGTACAACGGCGTATAAGCCGCAGTCCTGCGCTCGTCCGCAACAATGACGATTGTCGCGCGCAGGACGGAGGAAATTCGCCTCCGCCGCGGGCGGTTATCAGGACAGCCGTAGGAGCGTCAGCATAGCGCCGGCCGCAGGACGGGACGCGGGACCGACTGTCCCCGTCCGCGATGGTCCGCGTTTTTGCGTCGAAGCCGACCGGCGGAGATCGCGCGCATTTCAGGCTCTCGACAATCCGGCTGCTGATCGCGATCGGATTGTCCAACCCAGCGCCGAGTTGGCCTGGACGAAATCGATGAGGTCTTGCATCTTCACCCCTCAATTGCGTGGCAGCTTGTGAATTTCCAACCTGACAGGCCCTCCCCTGTCACAACTTGTGCAGAAGAGCGCTCGCTCGACCGAACTGAACAGAGCGCCTTTCCCATAGCGCTCAATGAGGCCGGCTGGCTTTACCGTTGCATGGTGCGAACAGGATCTGCACCAAGCCCGCAACACATGCCACTCGCGAAGATCACCGAGCGCCACATCCAGGCCAGCGTGAACGCTGCCATCGATGATGGCCTGCGGCGGGATCTTGACCTCGCCTGGTGTCAGGATTTTCTCCATCACATGCCGACTGTTGTAGTGGATCAGCAACATGCCCGGCCGGCGCCGGATGGCAGCCTGCCATGCGGCCTGACTCACGGTTAAATCGGGGGAACGCGAAATAGTTTCGGACAGAGCCTTCTCGTCGCGATCCCATACCTCGATCCGAAAATTGTCTTCCGCGGTTTTTGCCATAGCTTCGCCGGCCAGCGCGTTTCACGCCGAACCATGGTCCCTTTGCTGCTCCAGATCACGCTGAAATAAGGAACATATTCCTCTCTCGTCAAGGGCGCACTTGACTCTGTGTTCCCTTTTTGTTCGCATTTGGCAGAATTAGCCATAGGAGGCGAAACATGGAACTTCGCTTGAACATTGAAGACGCCACACCCCAAGAGCTCGCACGCGGCATCGCGGCAGCCGAAACGGTGTTTGCACGCGCCGGCATTACGGCTTTGCAAGGCGTGGAAGGATTGTTCGCGTTGGAAGGCTGGGATATCAAAGGCTTTCCAGAAGACGACAAGCCTACCGAGGACGAGGATCGCGCTGCCACGGTCTGGTTGGAAGCCGATGAGGCTGCGGCTACGGCATGTTGCGCGGGCTGGCCGGCGGAAAAAGTTCCGCACCCTCAGGTCATGGAACTGATCAACGTCCCCGCACGAAGTTGCAAGCCGAGGCGATTCCCGACACCTGGCCGGAGCGCCGGCAGCTCTATCCTGACGTCGTCAAGCGGCTGGCCAGCGGGAAACACTACGAGTTCTTGACGTGCCGGTTGAGGCCTTTGCTGCGTTCAAATCTGCCTTTGCAAAAGGTCGTCATTTCAACAGCCACATCCGCAATCGTTATGCATTCCGGCTCGCGGAAGGCGCGGCAACAGGCCCGTCGGGCGATTGACACAATTTCGGATCCGAAGCGGCCCACGCCACCCCAGGAAGGAAAGCGCGGCCCCGACCGTTGCCGTTGGTCGACAGCGGGAAGGCATCCATTGCGGACCGCTGCAGACGGAGCTTGAGACGATTATTTTCGTGCGATGACGTGGCCGATTATGTCGTCGTCTGGTTCTGTCGGTTAGCTTTTAAAAGAGTCGCCTGGCATGTTCAGCCCATCGAGCCTCAGCGCGGCTCCAGCCTGTCCAGATCAGCGGGATCAAGGCGCTGCAAAAGCGCGTTCCTTGTCGTGTCAAGATGTAGATCCATAGCGCTCTCCTAAGGGATGAGAGCACGCTTCTCTCAGCCGCCGGCGAGTTGAACGATGCCAGATGTAAGGGCGCGACCATAGCGTACAGTTCTAATTCAGCAAACGCATGGCGTTGGCCGTCGCAAGCACCGTCGCGCCGGTATCGGCCAGAGTGGCGGGCCACAGGCCAGTTAAGCCGGCTATGGTGGTCACCAGAAACACCGCCTTCAGCCCCAGCGCCATCGTGATGTTCTGCCGTTGGCCATAATCGCTTGAGACAGGCTTATCATCGCAGCGACGTCTCTGACGCGGCCATGCAACACAGCCCATCTGCCGTTTCCAACGCGACATCCGTGCCGCCGCCGAAATGGTTCAGAAAGCCCGGTGGGGTAACATAGATAATACTACGCGCCGGGCTCCGGACCGCTCGGCCCCGCGCCGACAAACCCCTCGCCGTACAGCCCAGCAATCTATAGTGAAAAGCGGATCTTTGCGGACTGGTGCGTCCTTCCAAGGCTAACCGTAAACGACACCCGGCTTACTCTGACCCACTTCGATGATGTAGCCGTCTGGATCGCGAATGTAGCAGCGAGTCTCGCCGTACTTTTCCATCGGCTCTGTGATGAATTCAGCGCCCCGGGCTTGCCAGCGTTCATAGCAGCCGTGGATGTCAGCAACGCGGATGTTCATGAAGCTGCTGAATGAATCAAGATCGCGGGGAACACCGAGCGTCACCGACGGTTTGTCAGGTGTGGGGCCGCCCCCGATGTTGACGATGAGCCACGTGTTGGCGATCTGTATGTATCCCGGCGCGCCACTGCTATCGCCCAGGCTCAGGATGCGGCCTCCGAAGACCATCTCATAGAATCGTGCCGAGCGTTCAATGTCGGCGACTGTCAGAAAATGCGCGACAATAAAGCCGTTGTGCGGGGGCATTTCATAGATTTCATCCTCAACGCGTACTTGGGGCATCCGCGACTCCTATTGAGAGAGTTTTCAAAGTCTTCCCGGGCCGCCACGGCGCGCGCCGACAGGTTTAATGTGGCTTCCCTGATACGGGTTTTAAGTTGGCCTTTGGTCTCGGTCCGTCTCTGACCCGGCGCGGGCGACGCCTTGGCACGCCGAGAACCTACCTCAATAGGGGTCCTGTGCCGCGCCTCAGAGCGAGAAGGGCGAAGGTGGTGGTGCGGGCCCTACCCCCTTGGCTCTTCGCGTCGCCTCTTCAATCGTTACTGATACTTTCGTCCTATGGCCTCAGTGCCGGATTTGATGCGCGCCATGAAAGGGGCATCGTGGCCGGCCTGGCTCGGCAGATCGCGGTGGCTGTAGCCGAGATCTTCGCTGCCGACGCCCGACGCCCGGCCACGGATCGAGACGATCGACACAACCGGCGCCCGGCTCAGCCGCACGAAAAGATCAGGCAGTGCCGGTAAGCGGCCGGACGTCAGAACGCGCGCTAACTCCGGTCCCGCGTCGGGCCAGAGATATTGAAGGGCAGCCGATTGATCGTCACTCGCCAATAGGCCGGGTGACACGTGTAATACGGAACTGCTTACCATCCGCTGGCTTGGTATCGGAGACGGTGCCGACCACCGATCTAGCGGCCACTGAACTAATTCACCGCCACCAGGCAGCCTAGCCCCGCGAGCGCGAGGATCACCGTACTTTGAATGCTATCGTTCACTCCGTTCTTTTACCGAAAACCCGATCTCAAGAATTGGGTCGATCGAACGACGTACACAATCACACCCTTCGTATTGGAGCTCAGATACCTTTTCGAAGCAATACCAAGGAACAATAGCCCTATTAACATTCGCTACGATCTCCCATCCTGAAGAAGGTCTTGATCTCCGACGGAGGGCGAGTGACCCGGGCAATAAAGATGATCACCGTTTTTACGTTTCTGGCGCCCGTCGCGTTTGCCGGAGCGGCTCGCGGACAGTCAGCTGGTACGACTGGGATCTCTACGGATGCCGAGGATGATGGGTCGGCGGCCGGGCCTCCTTCGGCGCCGAACCAAGTTGGCGAGCCAATCGGGTTGGGCGGCGACTGGCTTGGTTTGAAGCCCCTCCTCGCAAGCGAGGGCATCATTGTCAGCAGCCACTACATCTCGGAAGCAGCGTGGAACTACACGGGTGGGCGACGCCAGAAAGTCGATGAGACCGAGGAGTTCAATGTCGGCGCCCAAATGAAGGGCCTGATCGCCGGCGGGCCGAGCGGCGAACTGGGTTCGGCATTGCCCGAACCCACATAAGCGGCCGCTTGGCCGAGCGGGGCCGGGCTGAAGGAGCGAGCTGACATTCTAAAGGCCAAGACGGCCTGGACGAGGAGACCAAAATGTCGCTGCAAGACGCTGCCTCCCTCGGCCAGGTAATTGCGGCACTCGGGGTGCTGGGTTCGCTGTTCTTCGTCGGACTTCAGGTTCGGCAAAGCGTGCGTTTTCAAAAACTAGCGGTCATCGACTCGCTTTCCACGTCGATCGCCTGCCTCAATATTCCGGGGATGGAAGCGCCGGCCCTGGGCGAAGCCTTGGCGATTGTAACTCAGGATTGGAACGCGTCGAGCCGCGAGCAACGGATCATCGCGCATTACTTCCTTTTCTCCTATTTCAAGCTCGCGGAGAATGCCTGGTACCAGCGCGAGGCTGGGATTCTGGAGCCGGCTCAATGGCACGGCTGGGAAAATATGGTCCGCATGTATTATCATAGCCCTGGTGTGCAAAGCGTATGGTGGCCGCGGCGTCACGATGCTTATTCGCACCCGTTTCAGCTCTATCTGGCCCGCACCCGGCCACCAGAGGATTTTGGAGCCATGAACGACGTCTTTCGTGACCATGCGCTGGCAGCAACGTAGCTCGCACACGGCAGCTGGCGCTTCCGAGGCTCAAGCCGCCATGGCTAAGGAACCCGAACTGCCCGGTTCGGTGAAAAACCGAAGCTCAGGCTGGAAAACGTCGTGTCGAAATCGGTCTCGGCCGAGCTCGGCTGGACCCTTGTCCAAATGACATTCAGCAACCAAGTCCCACCGGACGGCATGGCGAAGGTGGCGCGTCCCGCGTGATCCGTGCGGTGCATCTCGAACGGCACGGCGTCGTCCTCCAAGCGCGTCAGCTTCACCAACGCGCCCACCAGCGGCCGCCCGAGATAAAGAACGCGCACGGGAAGCGTGGTGGATCGTGGCAGCGCATAGGGGCTGCGATCCGGTACGATCTCGAGGGGCAAGCCTAAGATACGGGTGGCCTGCGACTGGTTACCCTCAACTGCGCCCCCCACCTGCACGATCGACTTCGCGCACCGGCTGTAATTCTCCGATCCGTCGCGGTCCATCCGATTGAGCCGAACCCGTAGGTCTATCGCCGGCGTCAATCCTTCGGCCTTGATGTAATCGTTGAATCTGATGAACGGGAGGTGCACTTGGGCGCGATCGTCCGTCTGGAAGACGATTACATGGGCACCGGACTTCTGCAAGACGAAGGATCCATCTGCTGACGGCGCGCCCAATTGCAATCGCTCTTTGAGATCGACCCTGGACCCATCTGGAGCAAACGCTTCATATCGTATGATGCGGCGAAGCGTGATCGGTGAACGCTGGCGGGCAGGACCGTGTCCTACCTGCAGCGTCATGGTCGTGATGGCCGTGGGCGACAGCCAAAACGCGCTTGGCTGGACCCAGAAGTCATGGGCATTAACCGGCGCGCCACCGCAGCACAGCACGATTGCGAGCGCCAAGCGCGCGCGTCGGCGTCGAATGGAGCGTTTGGGATGATCAAGGTTCATGGCGGCGCTCTATTCGAGATGATCGGGCAAGTAGCCCGGTGTAACGGGGAGGAACGGCAGCGTGGCGCACAGAATGGCGATGGCGATGAGCCAACTCGACCCGACCTTGACGGCGATCGGCGCCCGCCGAGCGACCAGCCAGCCGGCGGGTATCAGCACGATCAACATCAAGCACGCCTTTGGCAGGTCCGATGGCGAGCCGGCGAGCCGGACCACTGCGGTGACCCACACCCCCGAGTTGAGCGAGAGGGCGAGCCCGCTACGCCACCCAACACCGCCGGGCAAGTGCACAGTGGCGGCATTCACCACGGTGGTTGCCCAGCACCCGAGAAAGGCGATCTCCAACCAGCCGCGCGGAAGCTCCAGTTGGGACAGCGCGCCAAGCGTGATGGCCAACGCAATGAGGCTGACGATCCGAACGCGCGGCGTGGCAAAAGCGAGCGCGAGAGCCAGCGCCGCCAGCAGCAGGGCTGGAGGAAGTGCTCCGCCCCTCACACGCTCACCGCCGCTTGGAGAAAACACAAGCCGGCAGCGGCGATAAGACCGCCCACCAGGCGTACCGCAATACTACCCCAGCGATAAGCATTCAGCGCGCCGATGCCGATGCCCGCAACGTGCAACAGGCCGGTCGCGAGGACGAAACCTGCGCTGTAGGCGACGGGATCGGCTGCCGACGGCAGCTCCCTGCCATGGGCGTACCCATGGAACAGCGCAAAGGCAGCCACCACGATGGCCGCGGCCCATACGGGAGCCCTGATGGCCAGGGCGATGCAACTCCCGAGCACCAGAACCGATAGCGCGATGCCGATCTCCACCGATGGTGCCGGCAACCCGACCATGCCGAGTACCGCGCCGACTGCCATGACCGTTGGGAAGACCACCGGCAGCAGGTAAATGAGAGGGCGCCCCAGGAACGCGCCCCAAAGACCCACCGACACCATTGCCAGCAGATGGTCAGCGCCGCTCAGGGGATGCCAAAACCCCCAACCGAATCCCCCGGGCAGTCCGGTTCCCGTATGCGCTTGCGCCGAACCGGACATCAGCAGCACACCGGCGACGGCCGCCACCGCCGCGGACATTCGAAAGTTTCGGTCGGACATCCTCACGGTCAATGGTCCACGCCCTTGGGATCGGGCGGCGCCAGGAACGGGAAGATCGTCGCCGAAGCCGGATACTCGTCGCCACGCAAGCCGTCCCAGGCGATACCGTGCGTCGTCCCGCTGACCAGCAACGACCGCCACATGTTTGGCGTGTCGTAGGTCGGGCTGCGACCACCGCAATCGCCGTCGAACTGCGAAAGTTTGGCCAGTGATGCGAGCTCGACCGCTAGAAACTGCCGGCAGACCCGCGCCGCACTGTTCACCCATAGGCGATCGTCCACGAACATGGTGGCAAGGGCATGGTAGCGTTGTGCCGGTGCCGGGGACCTTTCCGTAAGCAACTGATTGCCGCACTTGCCGTCGAGGCTGTCCTGGAACGCCAGAGATTTCTCGATCCGCGCCATATACGACATCCTGGCTTTCGCGCTCGCCGTGTTGAACGCTTCCCGCTCGTCACCGCTCGCATCATCAGTTGAGAAGGGTGAAACGCCGAGCAGCGTGTTGCCCACGAACGGCCGCGCCATCCGATCGAGAGTCTTGGCCGATGTTGTCGATGAACCCCTCACCGCCAGTATCGCCCCGCCCTTCGACACGACCGCAAGGTCGACCGAGACGACGATGGCGGAGGCGGTCCAGTTGGCGAGGAGGTTCGTGGCCGGGCCGCCGTCGGTATGGCGCCATTGGTCGCCAACCTTTGCGATGGTTTCTTCGTCCAGCTGCGGACATCCGGCTTCGTCGGGTTGCGCGGCACCGCTCTTTAGCGCGGCCAACACAACCCCATAGGCGGCCAATGACCCCTTGACGTTGTTGTAGAACGGATCGTCCCGCAACCCGGCGAACAACCGGAAGTGACCGTTGCGGCTCTCCAGCCCCTCCGCGTCGCTGGCATCGCCTTCCACTGAATCCACGGTGCCCAATTGGCAGCTTGCCATTTTTGGCGCGGGAAACCGGCAGATGATCTCCGTCGAGGCAGTAGTGCGGCCAAACGCCTTCCCGCTGTCAATGCGAAATATGTACTGGAGCCGGTCCGAGAAGGTGTGCCCGACAACGGTCATGCCCAGGTTCAACCGATCGCCCTCTGACGCTGTCCAGGCATAGACATCGCCGATATCTGCCTGCGGGTTGCCGGTCATGGCCGGAGAGTCGAAATGGTCGGAGCTTCGCCCGGGTTGGCCGCTGCTGACCACCAACGCTACCGCCGAAACTGCGGTCGCTAAACCTCGCACGGCAGGCCATTTTTGTCGGCGCATTGCGATCACTCCTATTTTCGTTGTGTCGCAGAGTTAGGCTGGCGCAGGAGACCTTTCATATTGGACGAACGTGTCGGCGATACCTTGGTCTATTGAAGCGCCTTGGTCTGATCCCGGGCAGCGCCCGATTCACATGGCCGTAGCGCTTCGCCAACTCACCGTTGAATTCGCCGGCCCCACCAGCATCTCCATAGCGCGGCTACCCCAATCACGCGTGGCACCTGGGGCATTGGCCCGCCGCCTGGGGCAAATACCGCGCCGACATCGAATTGCGAAATAATTACCTTTTCGCGGCAGGCGAAGCGTATGTCCGCGGCCAGCGCCACTTCACTGCCAATACGGCTGAAACCAGGATAGTCGGGCGCAACGAAGTGATAGCGGGTCGGCGAGCAGCGGCAGCGGCGAATCGTAGATGCGCGACGACGACGGGAAGCAGTGGAGCAGCAGGATGATCAACGCATCGCACGGGCCCGCTTCACGGTAGAATAGTCCCAACCGATCCACCTCGACGGTGGGATACGTCACGGTCGCCGACGTCGAAGGCAAACCATGTCAACTGAAACACCGGCATGCCTTTCGGGGGAGACGCAGTGGGACTCAAACGCCCTTTACTGCCAACAGCTTGCGGTATTCGGCGACGGGCATTCCGCCCCAACCCCAATTCTCCATCTCCACTTCCTCAAACACTACCCACGTCCAGTCCAGCGGCTTCCCGAGAACGTCGAGCAGTACCTCGCTCACGCCCATGTAGATGGCTGCTTTCTGCTCCTTTGTAACATGGTCCACACCGGGCTCGGTGCCCTCGCGCGTGAGCTGGACGGTAACAATAGGCATGAAGACTCTCCTTTGACTGGTGGGGTCAGTGGCCAGCGCTCTGGCCGCCGTCGACATGAAGGGTTTCCCCCGTCACGAAAGGGGCATCCTCCAGGTAGAGGACCGCGCCGACGATGTCGGAAATCTCACCAAGGCGGCCGAGCGGATGCAGGCCCGCCAGCGCCTCGTACGTCTCCGGCGCATGCATCGGCGTCCTGATGACGCCCGGCGACACGGCGTTCACCCGGATTCCGCTGCGGGCATATTCGATCGCCAGACTCCGGGTCGCAGCGTCGAGCCCGCCCTTTGTCAGCGAAGCGAGCACCGATGGCACCTTTGAACTGGCCTGCTTAACAAGGCTCGTTGTGATATTGACGACGTGGCCGCCGCCCTGACGTTCCATTGCGGCGATCACGGCTTGCGTGGCGAAGAAGAAACCGGTCAGGTTGGTCGCGACCGCGCGGCCGTAATCCTCTGCCGAGTAATGCGTGAAACTGCTAGCAAGGAAGATGCCGGCGTTGTTTATCAGCGTGTCGACCCGCCCGAAACGCTGGAGTGTTTCCTCGACCACCCTCGGCCCCGTAGAGGGGTTGCCGATATCGCCCGCGATCGCGAGTAAATCCGATCGATCGGAAGGTTTGATAGAGCGAGAGGTGGCAACGACGCGATAGTTCCGGCCGAGATAGGCCTCAACCAGCGCCGCGCCAATGCCTTGCGACCCGCCGGTGATGAGAACCACTTTTTGTTCAGTTTGCATGACAGACCTCGATGATGTTGGGGACCACGGACCCAGCTGCGCCGCGTTTCTTCCCGGAGTGAACATGTGGACAATCAAGGCCTGCAACCATTGTCCAATGGTGTCGCGGATACTTTGATATTGGCGGTAATAACGTGACTGTCGCCACATTATTGGTAATCGAGCGGCGCCCCACAGTGCCGACCAATATGGGGCGGAGATTTGTCTTAATTCGCCCGCACGGGCTTTGCCCGGAGATACTCAGAGCGCCAATCCACGCGGCGTACCTCCGTCTTAAGTATTGCCGACACCTTGGCGCAATGGAACGTTTCGACGGGGTCTGCTGTGGTCTTTTACAGAACATCGCGAATGGCGCTCTTGTGGTGGGGCGGCGTTACCGGAGGATCTGGCCATGCTAACTGGATTTGCGAATCCATCACCCGCGTCGGACCAGCCGCTGGCATCGCATCTGTTCGAAGAGATCAGCCACCGGGTGATCAACGAATATAGCGAAGCGATCGCGATCCTGTCGCTGGCCGCGTCCCGGGGAGAAGCGACGGCCGCGCCAGCGTTGAGGCGCGCCGCGGACCGTCTGCATGCGATGGCTGAGGCGCATCGATCCCTTCTCGTACCGATCGCCGAGGAAAACATCGACCTCGGTCATCATGTCGGGAAGTTGTGCTCCAGCCTGTCGCGCGCATACCTCAGCGAGCGGGGCATTCAGCTGACCGTTGCAATGGACGAAATCCCGCTCGAGGCCGCGCGGTGCTGGCGCGTCGGTCTGATCGTCTCCGAACTTGTCCGCAACGCGGCTCGCCGTGGCCTGAAGGATCGCCAGGGTTCCATCCGTGTCACACTGAACAGGAGTGGCAGCAGCGCCTGGTGCGTTGTCTGCGACGACGGATGCGCCGCCTCTGATCCGCCTGAGGGACATGAGTGGCGGTTGATACGCGCGCTGACGGCGGAACTTGGCGGCTCTGTGCAGTGGAAATTCACCCCGTGTGGATCGGTTGCGGGTGTGCGCTTCCCTCTGATCACGCCTTAACTTCTGCACCCGAAAGCTTCTACACCAAAACTGCCAGCGGTCTGCGCTCTTATCAGAACGCGCGCGTTTCCATGAGCTTGAGCCAACTTCGCGCAGGAAAGTCGATGCGGATCAATGCCACCCGACCAGCGGTCAGCAAAATGCCCCCGACCGCGTTGCACTCCAACTGGAGGACGTTGCATCAGCACCGAATGCGCGATCCTTGCCGGGCGTGCAGAATCGCATCCGCCGCCTTGCCCGCTTTTTCGCTCAGGCGCGGCAAATCTCGTAGAGAAACCAACCGCGCCGTTCGCTTTCGTCGATCCATCCTTCGATCAGGCTCGCGGTGGCAATGTCCGAATAGCTATCGCACAGCTCATGGACGCGACGCAGCTCGGCCACCAACTGCTTATTGTCGCCGTGAAGCTCGGCGAGCATGTCCTGCGGATCAACATAGTCGGCATTGTTGTCGAGGATGCGCTGGCGTCCCGCGATATCGGAGATCGAACGGATCGTGGTGCCGCCGATTTTGCGCGCGCGCTCGGCGATCGCGTCGGTCATCTCGAAGATCTGATCGCCATGCTCGTCGAGCAGGAGGTGATAGTCCCGGAAATTCGGACCACTCATGTGCCAGTGAAAATTCTTGGTCTTAAGATACAAGGTGAAGACGTCAGCGAGCAGACCGGCCAGGCCGGCAGCGATGTCGCGGGTCGCGTCGGAACCAAGATCTGTCGGAGTGCGCAGGAAGCGATCCGAGCCGGCTGTCTTGCTCAACTGTTGCGTCATGATCCCAGGTCTCTCTACAGGCCGCGCACCGGCGTCTTTTCGATACGTCAGAATACGAAATGCCGTGTTCTGATCCAATCAGACGAAGGTATAGGCGCGCTCGCAGGGACGCGATTGCATCTTAGTCAGGCCTTCACGAGCGAATTGACGCAAGCCGGATTTGACCGCAATCACCGTAACCACGCCTGAAGACTTACCGCATCGGGATGGCGGCCCTCAACCTGCCACCGACACCAAGGTGCTATGGACCGTGTCGGGCAGTACGGGCATCGTGTCGGCATCGCTGAACCGACATCCAAGTGACCGAAGTCCATGTCGCCGACAGCGCTCGGCCGCCGGGCCGAGGGACGTAGGCGCGGCAGTATCGTCTCGCCACGTGGAACCTTCGTGATCAAGGTGGAAAATTGCGTCGCCCGGAATTTACCGAACGTGTCTGTAGTTCTGGGGTGGCGGACTGGTTGGGGAGCGGCGGCCGTCGGCTCTCTTCATCTGGTTCAGCATCGCACATGAACGCAAGGATCTCGGTAAGACTGACCAAATGGACAATCAGGCCACTGTTCAGCCGATCACCGTAGCCGTGGAAGCCAGCAGCCTGCGCGATCAGGTGGCGACGATCAAACGGGCGCTGATAGGCTCACCGGTGCGCAAGTGGCTGGTCTGGACGTCGGTCGGCATTATGGCGGTCATCGTCGCGACGTCGATCGGCCAGGTTCTGCTCAACCGCTGGAACCAGCCTTTCTACGATGCGCTGGCGCGTCGCGACATGGCGGCCTTCCTGCATCAGCTGATGATCTTTGCCGTGATTGCCGGCACGCTGCTGCTGCTCAACATCGCTCAGACCTGGCTCAACCAGATGATCCGGCTGAAGCTGCGCGAGGCGCTGACGCTCGACCTGATCGACCAATGGATGCGGCCGGCGCGGGCCTTCCGGCTCGCCAATGCCGGCGCCATCGGCGTCAATCCCGACCAGCGCATGCAGCAGGATGCCGCGCATCTGTCCGATCTGTCGACGGACCTCGGCGTCGGCCTGCTGCAATCCTTCATCCTGCTGGTGTCGTTCGTCGGCGTGCTTTGGCAACTCTCGTCGGGCTTCGTCTTCCACATCAACGGCTGGTCGCTGGCGATACCGGGCTACATGGTCTGGGCCGCGTTCCTCTATGCCGGCATCGCCTCCTGGCTGAGCTGGCTGGTCGGGCGGCCGCTGATCCGCCTCAACAGCGACCGCTACACCCGCGAGGCCGAGCTGCGTTCCGGGATGGTGCGCGTCAACGAGAATGTCGACGCCATCGCGCTCTATCACGGCGAAGCCGATGCCAAGAGACGGCTCGAAATCGACCTTGGCACGGTGCTGGGCGCGATGCGAAACATCTACAAAGCGCAGATCAACCTGTCCTGGGTGACCGATACCTATGGCTGGATCACCGTGGTGGCGCCGATCCTGGTGGCATCGCCGGTCTATTTTTCGGGCGATATCAGTTTCGGCGGGCTGATGATGGCGGTCGGTGCCTTCAACCAGGTGCATTCGTCCCTGCGCTGGTTCATCAACAACATCGGCGGCATCGCCGACTGGCGCGCCACGCTGATGCGTGTTGCCGACTTCCGCATCGCGCTCGATGAAACCGATGTGCTGCACGACAAGGAAAAGCGGATCGAATTCGGCGACAACGCCAATGGCAGCCTGACGTTCGAGAAGCTCCAAGTGGCCTCGCCGGAGGGCTGCACCAAACTTTCAGACAGCCATGTCGAGATCCGTCCCGGCGAGCGCGTGATGATCACCGGTGAGCCAGGCGCCGGCAAGACGCTGTTCTTCCGCGCCATAGCGGGCCTGTGGCCATGGGGCAGAGGGAAAATCGGCCTGCCGGCTGGAGAAACCCTCATCTTCGTGCCGCGTGTCCCGTATTTGCCGGCCGGCACGTTGCGAGAGGTGCTCAATCACGCGAATGGGCATGCGCCCGCCAACGATGCCGACATTTCGGCCGTTCTGGCCGAGGTTGGTCTTGAACGGCTGTCATCTTCGCTCGACCGCGTGGGGCGCTGGGACCATGAGTTGGCCGATGACGAACAGCGCCTGCTGGGCGTGGCCAGGCTCGCGTTGCGGCAGCCGAAGTGGGTGATCATCGACGAAGCGATGGATGCGTTCGACGGACCCTCGCTGAGGCGCGTGCTGGCGATGCTGGAAAAGCATCTGAAGGGAGCCGCGATCATCAATATCGGGCGCGGCCAGCACAACACTCAGTTCTTTCCGCGCGGCCTGACGATCGTAAAGGATTCCGGTGCGCCGGCGCTTAAGCCCCCTCGCGTCAGGGCCGGCGCCATCGACCCTCCGCCGAAGGCGGCCGTGCGGCGAAAGAAGTAGACCGGTATTCAGATTCGCGCCGGGCTGCGCCATCGCCTGTTCGGTTGGCCACCGTCCCTTACGTCCCTATGTTGCACGATGACCACACAGTTCGCCCGAGGCAGCGCTTATCCCGGTGGAGGTCTGTTAGAAGAAGTTTGCAGCGCGATGGCGACGGCACGGCCACTGTTCAGACGGGTCGGTAGTCCGTTTGATCACCGAGCGGTCGGCCCTGCCCTGCCAGACCGACACCATGGTCTTGGCGATACGTTCGTCCACTCGCGGGCCTGGAGCCAATGCCTCATGTTCGAGGCATCGAGCATGTAAACATCGAAGGAGTTTCCAGTGGACGCCAAGACAACTACCTCGCAGATTCGCCTGACACGCCGGACGCCCACCTATTGGCGAGTCACGTTCGACAATGCCCCGCTCAATGTCATGGGTCCACAGATGGTGCAAGAATTCACACATCTGATTGACGCCATTGAGGCTGACGAAGACGTTCGGGTCGTGGTGTTCGACAGTAGCGTCGACGGATACTTCCTCAACCATTCAGACTTCAAGGCGCGGATCGAGGATATGCTCGCGCTGCCGCCCGGGCCGACGGGCCTGCCGCCCTGGCCGGATTTTCTTGTGCGGCTGACGCGCGCGCCGGTCGCCTCGATCGCCCTCATCCGGGGTCGCGCTACGGGCAACGGGAGCGAGATCACCCTTTCCTGCGACATGGCTTTCGCTAGCAAGGAAAAGGCCATTATTTCCCAGTGGGAGGTTGGCGTGGGTATGGTCGCCGGCGGTGGACCGATGGCCCGCCTGCCGCATCTCATCGGTCGCAATCGCGCCATGGAGGTTCTGTTGTCCTCTGAGGACATCCGTGGCGAACAGGCAGAGGCGTATGGCTACGTGAACAAGGCGCTGCCCGACGCAGAGCTCGACGCCTATGTCGATGCGCTCGCCACGCGGATCTCCAGGTTCGACAAGTGGGCGATCGCGCAGACCAAGCGCTTGGTCAACACCAGCCTGAGTCCGGATGTCGAGCTAGGCGCCGGCTGGGAATCCTGCATAGCTTCACTGAGCCGGCCCGCCGCCCAGGAGGGGATCAAAGCGCTGACCGCCAAGGGCTTCCAGGCGCCGGGAGATGTCGAGAATCGGCTGGCTTTCCACCTAGGAGAGTTGCCGCCGCGATAGACCGCTGCCGATGGCGACGGCACCCCCTCAAAGAAAGGAACAATCCCATGGATCTGCTCACGAAAGCGAAGTCACTGGCCGAACGTGTGGAGGCAGAGGCGACAAAGGCCAATGTGCCCGTTGCAGTGTGCATCATCGATGTTCATGGCAATCTAGTGCTTCAGCACCGGATGACCGGGGCGCCCGTCTTCGCGCTCGAGATTTCCGAGCGGAAAGCGTATACCTCGGCCCTCGTGCGCCTGCGCACGGCTGACATCCTGCCGCTCGTGCAGCCGGGACAATCGCTGTATGCGCTGACCACAGTGGGCGGCGGCCGTTTTTGCCCCATGGGTGGAGGCATTCCTGTGGTTGACGAAGATGGCAAGGTGTATGCTGGTGTCGGCGTCAGCGGCGGCACTGCCGAAGAGGATGTCGCCATCGCCGAGGCCGCTGTCCGCTAAGCGCAACGCAAGCAAATTCGCCAGAGGTCCGGTGGCCGAGGTCGGGAGTCGACGTAAAGCGATGCCCCGGCTGCGCCGTAACTATGTAATCGACCGAGCTTGACACCCAAAGGAAACCCGGTAGTAGTGATACGTATCAGTAATACGTATCAACAAGGGTGGGAATGGCAAACGGCAGGGCGACGCAGAAGGATGTGGCAAGGGCAGCCGGGGTTTCGCAGGCCACGGTTTCCATGGTGCTGGGCGGTGGTAGCGCTTCTTCGATCCCAGCGGATACGTGGGCTCGCATCACGAAGGCCGCCAAGGACCTTGGCTACGTCCCAAACCGCTTTGCGCAAGCGCTGAAGACGAGCCGTTCGATGACCATTGCCTGCATCGTGCCCGACATCACGAATCCTTTCTATCCATCGCTGATCCGCGGCATCCAATCGGTGACGGACGGCCTGAGTTACGACGTCATCGCAGTTAACACCGATGGCACACCTGAACGCGAGCGGCACTTCCTCGACTGGGCGCGGCAGGGTCGCGTCGATGGCGTGATCGGCGTTTTCTTTACCTTGCGTGCCAACGATTTCAGCCCTCTGGTCGAAGCAGGGGTTCCGGTGGTGCGGATCGAGTCTTCCAAGAAACGCGGCGGCGAAATCGTCGTCGATGACATCTATGTCGACAGCCGGGCAGCCGCGCTAGCGGTCACCGACCACCTGATCGGCCAGGGTCACGAGCGCATTGCGATGGTAGCGGGCCGAGGCGGCCCCCAGGCCACGCGTATCGACGGCTATCGCTCGGCCCTAGCCAAGGTGGGATATCCCGCGCATGTGATCATCGACGAGGAATTCTCGGAGATCGGCGGCACGCGCGCCGCCGAAGCAATACTCGCAAGCACGTTTAAGCCAACAGCGATATTCGCCGCGAATGACCTGATGGCCGTCGGCGTCATGCAGGCGCTGCGCGAGCGCGCCATCGAGATACCCAGAGAGATCGCTGTCGTCGGCTTCGATGACATTCCTGCAGCGAAGCTGGTGACGCCGCCGCTGACCACAGTCGCGCAGTTTCAATGGCAAATGGGCGCGCGCGCGGCACAGACACTGATGGAGCGGCTTCGCGGCGCCAAGACCGGTGCGGGAACCGCGCTGGAAATGCCCTTTGAACTTATCCAACGAGGCTCGACACGAGCCATCTAGATGCTGGCCGTCTTACAAAACTGGGAGGAAGAAACCATGCAACGCCGTACAATTCTGAAAGCCGGACTTGGTCTGGCAAGCCTGCCGCTCCTGCCGCGCCTCGCCTATTCGGCCGACCAGAAGCCCGTGGCCTTCTGGTATGAATCGGCATCGCCGGAAAATCAGGACAATCTCAAGACTCTGCTTGTGGACCCGTTCAACGCGGCCCATCCGGAAGAACTCCTGAGCATTGACTTCCGCGGCTCCGATCTCGACAAGCAGCTTCGTGTCGCCATGCTCTCGGGCACCGGACCCGACGTCGTCTTCACCGCAGGCCCGAGTTATGTCGCCGCCATGGCGCAGGCCGGACAACTCCTGTCACTCGACGATTATGCCAAGAAATACGGTTGGAACGAACGGCTGCTGCCTCTGTTCCTCGATCTCGGCCGCTACCAAGGCAAGCTCTACGCGCTTGCCAAGACCTATGAGACGCTGGGGCTTTTCTACAACAAGACGCTGTTCGCCAAGAACAACTGGAAAGCACCTACGACGATTGCGGAACTTGAAGCACTCGCCGATGAAATGAAGGGCAAGGCCCTTGTACCGTTCGGCGCCGGCAATGCCGATTGGCGTCCGGCAAACGAGTGGCACGTCTCGATAGCCATGAATTCGATCGCTGGCCCGGAAACCGTGCATAAGGCATTGGCGGGATCGATTCAATGGACAGATCCGGCCTTCGTCGCGTCAATCGACAAGCTGGCCGAGTGGTGGGACAAGGGTTATTATGGCGACAATTACTTCTCCCTGACCTCCGAGCAGGCCTTCGCTCAGATTGCGACCGGTCAAGCGGGCATGGCGCCCACGGGCACCTGGAGCTTCACCAACGTCAAGCCATATTTCCCCGACAACGATGCCGAGCCGGGCTTTGTCGGCTTCCCCAGCGCGTCGGGCGACCCGATCTTTCCGCTCGGCATCGGCTCGACGCTTTCGGTCAATGCCAAGTCGGAAAACCCGGACGGTGCTGCCGCCGTGCTTGACTACATGTTCCAGGACGATTTCTACAGCAAGATGAACTCGGTCTGGCAAGGCGAATGGAACCTGCCGCTTGCCGATCTCTCCAAGGTGAAGCTGTCGGACAATGTACTGCCGCTCTACACCGAAGCGATGAGGGAGCTGTCCACCGCCGTGGGCGCTGGCAAGTATGGCTATACGACGTGGACTTTCCTGCCACCCGCGACTGACACCTATCTGGTCAGCGGCATGGAAGAGGTTTGGCTCAAGAAAACCTCGTCCGCCGATTTCCTTAAAAAGCTCGACGAGACCTTCAAGCAGGAAAAGGACGCGGGCAAGGTGCCTGCAATCCCGCCCCGCGCCTGACCGCTCAGGGTGGCGCGATATGCGTCGCCCTTCCCGGAGGAACTCCATGCATCGACTCTACATCGTTCCGACGATGATCATCAACGTCGTCATCGTGCTCGTTCCGGCACTACTGACGGCCGCTCTCGCCTTCTGCAATTGGGACGGCATCTCAGCGCCGACCTTTGCCGGCCTCGGCAATTTCCGGGCATTGGCGGCGGATCGCGTCTTCTGGTCGGCGCTCGGCAACAACATGGTCTGGACGCTCGTCTTCCTGACCGTGCCGATCCTCATGGGTCTCGCCGCCGCATCGATGCTGTTGATCGTGCGCCGCGGCAGTAACTTCTTCCAGACAGTCTATTTCCTCCCCGTCGTCATTGCCACCGCCATCACCGCACGCGTCTGGCAGGGCATGATCTACAGCCCGGTGACAGGGATCTTCGGCATCCTCAAGAAATACGGCATGCCAATCCCCAACCCGCTGACGCAGCCGCCGCTTGCGCTGTTCGGCGTCGCGACTGTCGATCTCTGGCACTGGTGGGGTTTCCTTTGCGTCATCTTCTTCGCGGCGCTCCGCCAGGTTCCGCAGGAACAGATCGAGGCCGCGAAAGTCGAGGGCGCCACGTATTTCCAGATGATGCGTTACGTCTTGTTGCCCGGTATCCGGCCGACGTTGACACTCATGATGATCATGACGGTGATCTGGTCGTTCCTCGCCTTCGACTTCGTCTACATCATGACCCAGGGCGGCCCGGCATTTTCGAGCGAGCTCCTGTCTACCCTCGCCTACCGAAAAGCGTTCTATGACCTGAATGTCGGGCAAGCGGCGGCGGCGGCGCTCGTCATCAGCCTGTTCGGGCTGGTCGGCACCTTCTTCTACGTCCGCATCCAGACGCGGGAGGGGGAGCAATGAGCCTTGTCGAAAGCCGCCTGACGCTAATCGTTTCCTATGCGCTTCTTAGCCTGTTCGCCTTCATCGCTCTGTTTCCGATCGCACTTCTGGTACTCAACTCCCTGAAGCCGGCTGCTGAGATTGTACAAAATCCGCTGGGCCTGCCAGGACCGATCCGCTGGCAGAATTTCGTCAATGCCTGGAACCATGCGAAGTTTTCGAAGACCTTCGTGAACTCCCTTGTCGTTAGCGGCACGACGATCGTGCTGGTCTGCTCGACCTCGTCGCTGACAGCGTATGTGCTGGCCCGCAAGAAGGTCAAATCCTGGAAGATTTTCACCTTCTACCTGCTCGCAACGACGACGGCGCCGATCCAGCTCTACATCTTCCCGCTCTATTTCGGCTTCGCCAAGCTCGGCCTGATCAACAATATTTTCGGAGTTTCGCTGATCTACACGGCACTCTACAGCCCGTTCGCGGTGATGCTGCTTAGGACCTACTTCATCGCAGTTCCGAAGGAACTCGAGGAAGCGGCGATCGTCGATGGTGCCACCTCCTGGCAGGTTTTCTGGCGGGTAATGCTGCCGATCGTCTCGCCCGGCATCCTCACGGTGGCGCTTATCATCGGCCTCAATTCGTGGAACGAGTTTCTGATAGCGACGACCTTCCTGCAGAGGCAGGAGAATGTCACCGCCGTCATCGCCTTCTATCTGCTCTCAGGCCAGTACAGTTCCGACTGGGGTGAGATCATGGCCGCCGCCCTTATCATCGTCGTGCCCGTCGTCCTGCTCTTCGTCTTCATGCAGAAGCGTTTCATCGAGGGCATGGCCGGTGGCTCGGTGAAGGGCTAATCCCGTTTCGAATTGTGGAGTGAACGATGCAGTTGCCCAATGATTATCTCGAACGCGTCTATGCCGGCGTCCTCGGCAAGCTGGTGGGGGTATATCTCGGCCGCCCTTTCGAGGGCTGGACGTACCAGAAGATCATGGATGAGCTCGGCCCGATCGAATACTACGTGCATGAGCGTTTAAACCAGCCGCTCGTCGTCACCGACGACGATGTCGCCGGTACCTTCACCTTCGTTCGTGCCCTGGAGGACTATGGCATCAAGGCAAGCCTTTCGGCCGAGGAAATCGGCAAGGCCTGGCTCAACTACATCGTTGAGGAGCGCGCTATCCTGTGGTGGGGCGGCAACGGCAATTCCACTGAACACACCGCATGGCTTAACCTCAAGAAGGGTATTTCGGCCCCGCATTCCGGTTCGATTGCAACCAACGGCCAGGCGGTTGCTGAACAGATCGGTGCACAGATCTTCATCGATGGTTGGGCCATGGTCGCGCCGCGCCAGCCGGAACTTGCCGCAAGGCTCGCCGAACAGGCTGGCAAGGTCAGCCATGATGGCGAGTCGGTCTACGCCGCGATGCTTTGGGCGGCGATGGAGGCCGAAGCTTTCGGCTCGTCGGACATCGACCACCTGATCGATACCGGTTTGAGCCAGATACCTCAGGATTGCCTGATCGCCAGTCTGATCGCCAATATCAGGGCCTGGCACAAGGCGCATCCCGACTGGCGCGACACCCGCCAGAAGATCGAACAACACTACGGCTACGACAAATATCCCGGCAACTGCCACGTCGTCCCGAACCATGCGCTGATGATCATGGCTGTGCTCTATGCACCGCAGGATTTCCAGCGGGCGCAGATGATCGTCAACACGTCGGGCTGGGATACGGATTGCAATGCCGGCAATGTCGGCTGCCTGCTTGGCATCATGAATGGGCTCGAAGGGCTGGACGAAGGCCCGGACTGGCGCGGGCCGATCGCTGACCGCTTGCTGATCTCATCCGCAGATGGCGGCAACTCGATCAACGACGCGGTTCGCCAGGCCTATTTCCTCGCCAACCTCGGCCTGCAATTGGCCGGCAGGCAAAAATTTGATGCTCCCAAGGCCGGCGCGCAGTTCCATTTCTCGCTGCCGGGCAGCCAGCAAGGCTTCAGGCCGCAGACCGGCCTCGATGTCAGCTCTGCGCTGCGCATCGGCAATGCCGAGTTCGAAGCCGCCCGTGCTCTCGCAATCGACTATGAAGCCTTGCGGCCTACTCAGGTCGCAGTCGTAACCACTCCGACCTTCTCGCCGCGCGAAATGCTCAACATGCGCACCTACGACCTGATGGCAACGCCGCTTGTCTATCCCGGTCAGGTCGTGCGCGCTCGCGTCGTTGCCGATCAAAAGAACCGCGGCGCTGTCGAGGTAAGATTGCGGGCACGCGTTTACGACGAGCATGACGAATGGCGCAATGTCGACGGCTGTTCGGTGATCATCGAGCCGGGCAAGGAGGCCGTTTTGGAATGGGCTTTGCCGGACACGGGCGGCCAGCCGATTGCCGAACTCGGCCTGGCGATTTCTAGCACAGGCAAGCGCGCTGATGGCCGCTTGCTTGTCGACTACGTCAGATGGGATGGCACGCCCGAGCTGACGCTGAAGCGCCCGGCGGGCGACGGCGATTTCTGGCGCTTGTCCTGGGTCAACGGCGCAGACTTCTTCTCCAAGCGCTATCCGGCGGCATTCCGGATCTCGCAGAATAGCGGCGAAGGAATCATCATCCATGGCACGCGCCAGTGGGCCGATTACCAGGTGTGCGGCGACGTGATGTTACATCTCGGCAACTATGGCGGTTTCGCCGTCCGGGCGCAGGGCCTGCGCCGCTATTATGGTGCCCGCGTCACCCGCGACGGCAGGATGCAGATCGTGCGCGTCCGAGACGAGAGCACCGACGTGCTCGCCGAGACCGCCTTCAATACCGAATTCGAAAAATCGATATCGATGAAAGTGGCGGCCAAGGGCGAGCGCATCACTTTCGAGGCGGACGGCATATCGCTTTTTGCGGAAGACTGCAGCCCCGAGGCTTTCCATGATGGCGGCATTGGCCTGCTGGTGCATGAAGGCGCCTTGTCATGCAACGAAATTCGGGTCGGAGCGGTCTGATGGCGAATGTCACGATCGATAAGGCCCGCAAGGCATATGGTCCGGTAGAGGTGCTTCATGGCGTCTCCGTCGACATTCGAGACGGCGAGTTCGTGGTGCTCGTCGGCCCGTCCGGTTGCGGAAAATCCACGCTGCTGCGGATGATCGCGGGGCTGGAAAACATCACTGGCGGGACGATCGGCATCGGCGGGCGGGTCGTCAACGATCTGGCTCCCAAACAACGCGACATCTCGATGGTGTTCCAGAACTACGCGCTCTATCCGCATATGACGGTGGCCGAGAACATGGCGTTTTCACTGACGCTGTCCGGTGCGCCCAAGGCGGAGAAGCAGAAGCGTGTTGCGGACGCCGCTGAGATACTGGGGCTGACGCCGCTGCTCGATCGCTATCCGCGCCAGCTGTCAGGCGGCCAACGCCAGCGCGTGGCCATGGGTCGGTCGATCGTGCGCAAACCGCAGGTCTTCCTGTTCGACGAGCCGTTGTCTAATCTGGACGCCAAGCTACGCGTCGCCATGCGCGCCGAGATCAAGAGCCTGCATCGCCGTCTTGCCACCACCACGATCTATGTCACCCACGACCAGGTCGAGGCAATGACCATGGCCGACCGGATCGTGGTGATGAATGGCGGCCATGTCGAGCAGGTTGGCCGGCCGCTCGACCTCTACGATGATCCGCAGAGCATGTTCGTTGCCGAATTCATCGGCTCGCCGTCGATGAACCTCCTGAAAGGCCGTTTCGACAGCGCCGACGGCCAGCCCGTTTTCATAACCGATGCCGGCATCGTACTGCCGCTGCCCGACAACGTTTCAAGGCCCTCCGGCACGGAAGCGTTCTACGGTATCAGACCGGAATATTTCACTATCGCCCCGATAGGCTCGGGTATCCCGGCCGGGGTCCTAGTCGTCGAGCCCCTCGGCCCGGAAACGCAAGTGACCGCGAGCGTCGGAGGACAGACCGTGGTGACTATGTTTCACGAGCGGATCAACGTGCAACCCGACGATATGATCTGGCTTCGGGTGCAGCCCAATCGCGTCTGTTTGTTCGACACCGCTGGACGACGGTTTCAGCCTGCTATCGCTCCTTTTGCCCACCTATAGGCGCCGGAAGTAAAGAGCCGGTCATGGCCAGAATGATCGTTCTAACGGCTAGCCACATAATTAGCAGGTTTGCGGCCGCAAAAACTGGAAGAGCCAACCACCCAGCAAAGCCTGACTCCCCACGGATCGCCAGTTTTTCAATCGTGGTTGCCAATGCCGTGGCGCCGAAGCTGACGCTCCAAAGACCGGCAGAAAAACGGCGGACAATTCGCGGCAGTACGCCGCCGACGATAACAGCCTGGAGCATTGCGTAACCGATCAGACAGTGAACAAAAACGTCTTCGCTGGTACCTGACAAGTTAACATAGGCGAGCGAGCACACCGCCGGAGGCGCGAGTTGAACTCCCAAGGTAGACCGGATCTGGTCTCGCAGTGGCTCGCCAAAATAGAGCCGGTAGAACAAAACGGAATCGATTGTTAGCCACGAGAAGAGCCCCGCACCCAAAGCCAGTTGAGCCCATTCAGAATGTCCGAATGTCGATAGGCCGATGCTGAGAACGAATGACGCGGCCGCAACAGGCAAGTATAAGGCAGGCGTCGCGTCGGACAGAGCGATGGTCGTTTTCCAGATCAATTGCGAATGCCAAAGCCCGAATGCCACTGCAAACGCCCCGCCGATGCACAGCAGTATAGCGGCCACTGTCGCACTGAAGGGCAATACACTCACGGCGGTCAGCATCATCCCGACACCCGCAAGACCAGGAAAGCAGTTCTGAACGGGATCCGCGAGTTCCGCCTGCACCGCCAACGGTGCTAACCACAACTTCAAACCATATAAAGTCAAAAGAGCTGTCCATATGCCCATGGCCAGTATCATAACCCCAACAACAATTCCTACCGGCATCGCCCACAGTTGTTGCGCAACCTCCCACATAACGGCAAAAGAACTTGCCCCGAGGCCGATAGCAAAGAACGAGGCTGGAAACCGGGCTATTAGAGATCCCTCTGCCGACAGACCGAGAACAGCCTGACACTTCAATGCGGTTATTTCCTTGGAGCAGAGTCCACTCCCTTGCGCTGCGCCGACGTCAGATTGGGACCACTCTTTCATAACTGCACCTCACGAATCTGCCCTGAAATCACACAGGCTTGCAACCAAACTCCTGATCGCACTCCCCGAACGAGTTCCTAATGCATTGCGGGCAATTTCAGCGTCACGACTGTGCCTGACCCGAGGATGCTTTTTAGATCGATGCTTCCTCCCGCTTCTTCAACGAAGCGTTTGACCATCGGCAATCCAACACCACCCAATCCCTCGCCCTTTGTCGTAAAGAAGAGATCAAATGCTCGCACCATGGTCTCGTTGGTCATCCCAATTCCGCGGTCTTCAACCCGAACATCCACCCCCTTGGAATTCTCCGATACCAACGCGTGAACTGAAATCAAACCGCCGTCGGGCATCGCATCGCGTGCATTGAGCAGAAGGTTGAGGACTGCATTTTGCAACCCGACGCGATCGCACCTTACCAAAGGAAGGTTGGAGCCGACGCAAACCTCGACACGGATGTTTTCATCCCAAGCACTTCGAACAAAAGCTTCGACGTCGGCCAGGCAAATGCCCACGTTAGCATTTGAAATTACGCCTTCGATTTCTCTGGCTGTCCTGATGGTCTGCCTGACAAGACAACCGGCTCTCTCCAGAGCGGTCTTGGCGCCAGCAATTACCACCCCTGCGCCCGGAGCCGTTGCGATATTCGGGTCTCGACCCAGGTGGTTCAACGCAGATGAAGCCACCTGAATGAGATTACCAAGGTCATGGACGATACCGGCAGTCGAGATCTGCAGGGCGAGACCACCTTGCGGATTGTTCCCCCGGACGTCGAATATGCTTTCATCTACTTGGAGACTTGACATTCCATTCCTCCGTTTGCTGAACAAACATTTTCTTGCGTTCCGAAGCGGACGCACCATCGCTGGCCTGCCCTGACCGAGGACAAGCTAACCGGATGCCAGGAGCACTCTCCTCGCCGTTTGTTTCAGACAACTCCCGCGCACAATCCGACGCAGCGCGCGCAAAAGGAGCCCCAAACGGCGTCGCCCCGCTTCGTAAAGGCATAGACATCAGTGAGATCCAGACGCGCATCTCCCCGCGGGAACACAAAATTGGGACCTGAATAATGATGTGACATCGTCATATCCTCCTCAAGGGAAAATTGGTTGACAAGGTCGAAACCCAGAATTCCAGCGTTTACGTCTTCAAAACAGATACTCCGCACCGGCATCAATCAACAGTGTTCACCCAACTGAGTACTGACAGCGGTCAAAGTTGGAATATATTGAACGATGGTATTACCAATACTTTGGTGTCGATCGCTTCCATGCTTACACGTGCTAGTTTGCGATAGTAAGCGCTGACGGTGAGCATCCCTCTTTGGTTGCTCGGTGAGCGGAACGGGCTGGCAGTGGCTGGCAGAAAGGACGCAGTGATGGCTCGCTTGCTGTCGGTCAATGTGGGCTTGCCGCGTGGCATTCCTTGGCAAGGAAAGACCGTCAACACCGCAGTCTGGAAAACATCGGTTGAAGGCCCACGTCAGGTACGACGGCTCAACGTCGATGGCGACAGGCAGGGAGACCTGGCGGGGCACGGCGGCGAGCAAAGGGCGGTTTTGGTCTACCAATCGGAATCCTATCATTATTGGCAACGCGAGCTGGGCCGCGAGAACTTTTCCTACGGCCAGTTTGGGGAGAATTTCACAGTCGATGGCCTGTCGGACGATGAGGTATGCATCGGCGACCGCTATCGGATTGGGAGCGCCTTGTTCGAAGTGACCCAACCGCGCGTCACTTGCTACCGGGTCGGTATTCGCATGAACGAGCCGCGCATGGCCGCGCTGCTGGTTGCGCGAGGCAGGCCCGGCTTCTATCTGCGCGTCCTGGAAGAAGGCCAGGTCGAGGCTGGAGATGAGATCGTCCAGGTCGGGATCGGCCCTGAACGGATGACTGTGTCAGAGGTCAATGCGCTGCTATATTTGCCAGGCCACCCTCACAGCCAGATCGAGCGGGCGTTGCGCATCCCGGCGCTAAGCGAAGGCTGGCAGGGATCCTTCCGGGCGATGCTAGCACAAAACGAAGACCGCGATGCCAGGACAGGCAATGCCGGACTTGATCCAATGTCTGGACCACCACCTGCGTGGACAGGATTTCGCCCGCTACGCGTGGTGCACAAGATCCCCGAAAGCGTTAGTGTGATGTCGCTGGTGCTAGAGTCCGTTGATGGATCCCGCCTCACAGCAGCACTCCCTGGACAGTTTGTCGTGCTGCGCCTGCAGGTGGCGTCCGATGGCCCGGCCCTAATGCGCAGTTATTCTTTGTCGGGCGGAACTGGTGAGCGCTGCTACCGAATAAGCGTAAAGCGGGAACTCCATGGAGTGGTGAGTGCCTACATAGACGACCGGGTCGAAATGGGCGACGTGCTCGACGTAAGCGCACCACGCGGCAGCTTCACTCTTCGGACGGACGATCGTCCAATCGTCCTTCTAAGTGCCGGGGTGGGCGTCACGCCCGTGATTGCGATGCTCCATGCACTGGCGGAAACAGGTTCGACGAGGGAAGTCTGGTGGCTCCACGGCACTCGATGTAGCCGTGAGCATGCCTTTGCCCAAGAGGTTCGAGACTTGCTGAAAGTCTTGCCCAACAGTCACAGCCATATAAGCTACAGCGCGCCCGATCCAGATGACAGGCAAGGTGTCGATTTTGATGCCCTCGGACGCCTGGACATCGAGGTACTTCGAAAACTGGACATTCCGCGCCATGCCAATTTCTATCTGTGCGGACCATCCGCCTTTACGGGCAACCTGAGCGCGGCGCTTGCAGCCTGGGGTGTCGGCGCCGACCGGGTCTACACGGAGCTGTTCGGCCCAGGTCCTTCTAGTACCCCGGGCATTGCCGCCGCTCCAGGCCGGGCGCCGCATCTACCTGCCGAAACCGACGGTACGGGACCTCTGGTTTCGTTCGCACGGAGCGGCCTGAGCGTCCGCTGGGGCTCAGGATTCCAGAGTCTGCTTGAGATTGCTGAAGCGTGCGACGTCCCCACGCGATGGTCGTGCCGCACAGGGGTCTGTCACATTTGCCAGACCGGGCTTGTGGCTGGAACAGTCGCCTATCGGCCCGATCCAATCGATCCGCCAACAAGCGGCAACATCTTGATCTGCTGTTCCCAGCCAAATGGAGACGTCGTCCTTGATCTCTAAGGCAGCGGATAGGAATTGTTTGGGTGCATGTGGAAGAAAATTTCCGTGTCGGGCAATCACGTGACCGCACCGACCTCGATTACGGCCTCGGCGAAAGCCAGCGGAGCTTCCTGGGGTAGATTGTGCCCTATGCCGCCCGTGATCAGTCGATGAGAGTACCTCCCTGAGAACATCTTCGCGTAGGCGCTGGCTTCCGGGTGAGGAGCACCATTGGCGTCGCCCTCCAGCGTTATTGTAGGCACGGTGATGACGGGCGCCTGCGCAAGCCGCTTCTCCAGGTTCTCATATTGAGGTTCGCCCTCGGCCAGGCCGAGACGCCAGCGGTAGTTATGGATCACGATCGCCACATGATCGGGATTGTCAAACGCGGCAGCACTACGGTCGAAGGTCGCATCGTCGAAATTCCATTGCGGCGATGCAAGACGCCAGATCAGCTTTGCGAAATCGCGCGTAAATTTCCGATAGCCGGCCTGCCCACGATCGGTTGCAAAGTAATACTGATACCACCATTGCAGTTCCGCGCTCGGTGGCAGCGGCTGCCTACCTGCCTGCTGATTACCTATCAAATAGCCGCTCACTGAAACCATTCCTTTGCACCGCTCTGGCCATAGCGCAGCGACAATATTGGCGGTTCTGGCGCCCCAGTCACAGCCGGCAAGAATAGCCTGTTCTATTCTGAGGGCATCCATCAGCGCAATGACGTCCAAGGCAACTGCGGACTGCTGCCCGTTGCGCATGGTGCCATCGGAAAGGAACCGTGTTGTGCCGTACCCTCGTAGATACGGTACGATCACGCGATAACCTTTAGAGGCCAACAAAGGCGCGACACCGACATAAGTTTGGATGTCGTATGGCCATCCATGAAGGAGGATCACCGGTGCGCCGGTCATAGATCCCATCTCCGCGTATCCGATGTTAAGCAAACCGGCGTCAATTTGCCTTAATGAACCCAACAGCTCTTGTACCGCTTTCTTGGGGAGTTCTTTGCTTGGACTTCTGACAGCGGATCTCGCCGCCGCTGGCTTCTCGATCCCCAGTTCAAAGGCAGTCATCGCGGCAAAGGCCGTGCCTAGTAAGCGGCGGCGATTGTGGTCAATTTGTTGTGGGATGCTGTCCATTTTCAAACCTCCTCAGGAAATGGTTTGTCCGTTGTTGCCCCACGTGCAACTAAAATGCGCGGCCGGGTGGGGGGCGACCCGGCCGCGCTACTGGGCGAAGACGATGCGGGGAGAATCGCCTCTTTCGCCTCAGATTGCTCGGCGTAGCGGTCTGAACGCCTCTCTGAGCTCGTTAGAGAAGACGTAAGGCTGCTCCCACGCCGCGAAATGACCGCCTCTATCCACTTCATTCCAGTAAATGACGTTACCGAAGCTTCTATCGCCCCAACTCCTCGGTGCGCGGTAGATTTCGGCCGGATAGACGGTGACCGCTACAGGGACCTTCGGGATGTCGAACGCATCAAACGGACCACCGCCTGCTTGCGCGCCTTCCCAATACGACCGCGATGATGAAGCTCCTGAGTTGGTAAACCAGTAGAAGGAGATGGCATCCAGCATCTCGTTATACGTGAAGATCCGTTCCGGCTCTCCGTCGCTATCGGTCCACTCCGCGAACTTGTCGTAGAAGTAAGCTGCCATTGCGACCGGAGAATCGGAGAGGGCATAGCCGATGGTTTGCGGGCTCTGATTCATCATAGCCGCATAACCGAAACCGTCGCGGTAGAAATGCAGCAGCCGATCGTAGGCGCTCTTCTCCCGATCCGATAATTCCACCGGGGCCGGGTCGAAATTACGGAGATGCCGAAGAATGCTCGGGGGTACAGTCCCGGGCATGTTAACGTGAATGCCGAGAAGACCTTTCGGAGCCTGAACGGCCAGCACCTGCGAGACGATCGCGCCCCAGTCGCCTCCCTGGGAGACGTATTCGTTGTAATCCAGCCTGAGCATTAGCTCGTGAAACGCGCCAGCTATCCGCGCCGGACCCCAACCGGTCGCAGACGGCTTACCCGAGAAGCCGTAACCCGGCATGGTCGGAAGGACGAGGTGAAATGCATCTTCTATCCGCCCTCCATGCGCAGTGGGATCGGTCAGGGGGCCTATGACTTTCAAAAGCTCCACAATCGAGCCTGGCCAACCATGCATCATAAGCAAGGGCATTGCCCCCTCGTGTGGGGAGCGGACGTGCGCGAATTGAATATCTACTCCATCAACACTAGTAATGAATTGCGGCAATTTATTCAGTTTCGTCTCCACCTTGCGCCAGTCATAACGACTCCCCCAATACTCGACCAGCGTTTGCAGCTTTGCTAGTTGGACGCCCTGGGAGCGATCATTGACGGTCTCCCGTTCCGGCCATCTTATAGCTTTGATACGCCGGCGAAGATCTGCAAGCGCCCAAGTCGGGACATGAATACTGAACGGACGGATAGATTCTTGCCCGACCGCTGCTTGCAGAGCCCTAGGCACCAGATTGGCCGCTCCAACTGCGGCGGCTGCAACAATGACATCACGTCGAGTTGGTGATAGCGATATCGCTGACATCATTTGTTCCTCGATAAACCCAATTTATTCACATAAATTAAGTATATACCTAAAACAGCCTAAATCCATCACACCTTTGTATCAACAATACTTTACGATTGGTCACAGACAAGCAACCAATGATCACCGATCCGTGTCGGCGCCGACCGTCATGGTCTCGCGCGGCATACGGCAAACACAGCTATCCTGCATCGCGCCAGGAGCAACTACGCCCCTGCTCACGTCGGCAGCGGCTGCCCGATCTGTTCCGCTGCCATGTATTCGGCGTACCAGTCGGGCCAGTTCTCATCGCGTGTTCCGCCTGTCCGCTTCTCGTGCTCGCCATGCGCGGCCGCGGTGCGCCGGAGTGCACCTGCAAGCTCATTCAACGAGGTGAATGTCGTGTCGCCGGCCTCCACGCGTCCCGGCAGCCGCACAGTGATTTCCTGTAACAACCACCCGTTGCCGTCCGGGTCCTTGAAAGAGGCGAACGAGGAATAACTGCGCCCCTCTGGATCCTTGCCGCTAATTGCCGGCTGTCCAGGACCAGCACGGTGGAACACTTCGCTGGCGTCGGCCCCGCGCGCCACAAGCTCGGCGCGCGCTGCTTCGATATCGGACACAATGAGATAAAGTCCCTGTGCCGAGCCGGGCGCGGCCGACGTGAGGCCGGTGCCGAAGTGGATCGAGGCCGGTGAACCCGGGGGCGTAAATTGTACAACCCGAAACGTGTCACCGACAGGGAAGTCGGCGTCGAGCCGCCACCCCAGGCCGCCATAGAAACGCTTGGCACGATCGACGTCCGAAACGGGGATAACCACGGCCTCGAACTTCAGGTCGATCATCGCTGTTTTCGCAGTTTCGCTGCGCACTACATCGTCACTCATGTCGAGCTCCTTAGTTTGGCGGCAGGGCATGCCCAAGTACATCTGCGTGAGCAGTGCCAGCGACCGCGTCAATTACTCAATGCTATCGCCGCATGACTTTCCATTGATCACGACTTCGGCTTTCATCGACATGCGGGGCGCCACCTCAGAGGAACCCTCGCGACGCCATGCTTCAACCGTCCCCGGAAGCGCGCCGATGATCCCGACAATCGCCGTCGCGGCGAGCAACTCACGTTGTGTGGCCGTTAGTGATCTTGCTGGCATCGCGCCGCGCTCCGTCCGTGCTCCTCGCTCCGAACACAGCATCCAGTTTCGGTGGAGATTAGTCTATTGCACGTTGGTATCGGCAGGGTTGCAGTGTTCCCGACGCATCGCGGGGCAGCGATTGGAAAGCTAAGCAGATCGGTCGATCGAACCGAATTACTCCTCGGCATTCGGCAAGCGCAGTACCACGGATCGGCATTTTTCCCACCGACCTATGCCAAAGTGTGGACGATACCATCGCACAATATATTCATTCCTATCCGCAGGTAGATAACAGTCCGTCCGGAGAGTATCGGCCAGTGGAAGTTATCAATAGATCACCATCGCGATCGTCGAGTAGGCGGTTGTCTCATCGAGGAGAAGAATTCGTTATGAACACCAAAACTACATGCCTCGTCCTAGCGTTTACTCTTTCGGGTCTCGGCAGGGATGCGTTGGCTGGCGCGCTTGATGTTATCGACCCCATCAACAAGCAGTCGTTTTACACCAGTTCTATCAAGGAGCCCGTCCACACGAATCCCATCATGAGAGGCAGATTCAAGGCAGCCTTCAAAACCCTGCCGCACGCGAAGCGTATGGCGATGATGAGAGAGTGCCAGGACGCGGCAATGACAAAGCCTTATGCGGAATTTTGTGCCGATCTGAATGCCCTTGCCGGCTCATGATCCTCCAAGCCAGGGTGATGAACCCTGTTGAGCCGGACAATGGCGGGCCTAGTGCCCGCCATTTTGTATCCATGCTTGCTGTGGCTGGAAAACCTGCCGTCTGTGCCCATGGCTTTGCCCCTTGGAAACCGGCCTGGTGACATCAGTCGATGTCTCGCTGTGAGGCCGCGCAATGCGAAGCTGGTTCCAACGCATTGCCCCTCATCAAGCGAGGGCCGCAGCCGCCGATTTGTCTCACCGGTCAATCCCAATGTATCGCCGATACCATCGTCAAGATGCCCTTGCCGTTTCGTGACCCACCGAGTCAAAGGGAGCGAATATGATGGCGACCAAAATGCTCGCCATCATATCGGCACGCCTTCAGCTAAAAGGCTGTGATACATTGCTGCTTTGCTTCATTTGCAATCCCTCTGCAATGGCATGCTTTGAAGTCGCCATGATGGACCTGACCTACCGCTCAACCGCTCTTGAAGCGCTTGTCGTAAGAACAAAACATCCCGCCGTCCCACCTCCCGGTGGTTCTCCGCAGGTGTGGCACCGGAGAGGCATCGGGCCGCCTGGTATCCACAACCCAAATAGCGGCACCAGGATCCACCGCGCTTGCCTCACACTGTTTCTCTGTCGGTCTGGAATACCCATCGCGCACTCTGTTGGTTCCCATTTCGCTGTCGCGTTGCGCAAGATCGTCTGCCATTGGCTCAGACTTGGCAGAATTGTAGGAGAAGCGTCCCCCCCGGTATCTGTGTGTCCCGAATGTTGCCGTTATGCCGCGCAAACCCTCCAACGCTGCAACGTCGGTGACATGAGTTCCTCCCAATTGCCCACAGTGGGCGATTCGCGGCCCGGTCAGGCTCACTGCGCCGAGAATTTCGCGCCGGTCGGTCAAGAAATCGGCGCCCTATCAGGTAGAGCGCAGATCGACCTGCAGTAGCGGCAAAATCTATTGTACGATAGCCTCGGCAATATTTTGTGGCACTCGGCGGGGCAGGTCGGCAGGTCAGAACGATCATAGAGACGCTGGCCGCCCGCCGGCGAGGAGGCCATGTGATCTGACACAAGTCCGACCGCATTTTGGGCCATACGAAAGACACCCATCAGGAAGCGACAGCGGTGAGATTTCTCGCGCCGCATCCGCCCGACAAACTCAAGACCATACCAGGGCGATTGTTCGAAGGCGTGGGCTGGTGCCGAGGGCCGCAGGGTAATTCTAATACCATGGTACCCGCGACACCTAAGCATAATAACCAATCTTCGAATTTTCGACAAATGTCCCTGCAGACATCAATCAACCAGGAGATTTGTTATGTTTCTCTTCCGTTCGAATCTTTTGGCGGTAGCGGCGAAGGTCGGCTCCGTCGCGATCACTGTCGGACTCAGTTCGGCGCCATTCCAAAGCGCCCGCGCCGAGACCTTGCCAGGACAGTCTGGCGCCCCTTACCAGAGTATGCCATCGCTGGCGCCGATAGGTACGCGCGTTGACCACTATCTTCCGATTCCCAAGGAAGACGTAACCCCGGCCATCGAGACGAAGAAGGGATACCGGAGCCAAGAGTTGGGCCGTGGCCTCTACATGGTCACCGACAACGGCTACCAGTCGATGTTCCTGGTGTACGAAACCGGCGTCGTCGTGGTCGACGCACCTCCGGGATACTCGGCCCACATACGTCAGGCTATCACCGAGGTGACCGACAGACCAATCACACATATCGTCTACAGCCATGCGCACGTAGATCATATTGGCGGCGTAATCGACCTCGGCGGTCATCCAATCATCATCGCCCAAGAAGAGACCCTGCGGCTGCTCGAACGAGCCAAGGATCCGAGGCGGCCTTTGCCTACGGTCACGTTCAAGGATCACTACACCCTGAACGTCGGTAGCCAGGTTCTCGACCTGAGCTATCCCGGCAGCAGCCCCCATGAGCCAGGAAACATCTTCATCTATGCTCCCGAGCAGAAGGTCCTGATGGTGGTCGACGTGATCTTCCCTGGCTGGATGCCGTGGCGTCGCTTTGCGCTTGCCAAGGACATCCCCGGTTACTTCGACCAGGTGGCGTACATCGACACATTGCCGTTCGAAACGCTCGTCGGAGGTCATGTCAATCGCGTGGGTACTCATTCCGATGTACGTACGCAGCTCGAGTTCATGAATGACCTGAAGTCAGCTGCCGTTGCTGCCCTCAAATCAACGCCCCCAGGCGAGGAAATGGAAGCCGAGGACAAGCCCAATCTCTGGGCCGTCTACGACAACTACATCGACCGCGTCGTTGTGAAATGCGTCAATGCCGTCACGCCCAAGTGGCAGTCCCGACTGGCCGGCTATGACGTATTCATCTGGGACCAGTGTTACGCGATGGAGCAGAGCCTTCGTATCGACTGAAGACCTGGCAACCCGGGAGCTCAGCCGGGGGTCGTAGCTATGTGACATCCGCGGGGGGGGTAGCGCGAAGCGTGGTCTCAGAGGATTTGCCGGAGAGTCAGCCCGCTCTGCGCGTAGCCGGCAATCCTCGGAGCATGGTCAGACAATTTGTAAGATCGACTGCCCCGCATGTTGGAGATTGGATCGTTGAGATGCTCCGAGCTGAAGGCTTTGAAGGACCCACGCAATCGGCTTTGAGGAGTGACAACGGACCGCAACCGGCGGCGTCTCCTGTGTTCGGCCTGGTGGCTTCGCAGAAATCAACGCAAGCACCAATAGGCTGGGCTCGAAAGACCGCTATTCTAGTGGTGGCGACTGTGACGATGTCGCTGTCGGCAGCCTGGGTCTGGCAATGGTATTTCCACGGCCGTTCCGAAGAGTCTACCGACAACGCTTATGTCCGCGGCGATATAACGAGTATCGCGCCCAAGCTCTCCGGCTATGTGGTGGAAGTTGCAGTTGGCGACAACGCCGACGTTAGCAAAGGGAGCTTTCTGTTTCGCATCGACGACAGTGATTACCGAGCGAAACTCGACGAAGCCATTGCCACTCTTGCGACCCGACAGGCCGAGATCGCAAACATTGAAGCAACGCAGAAACTGCAAGATGCCTTGATCGAACAAGCGGTGGCGCAGCAGCGCTCGGTCTCAGCGGATTTGCTGTTGTCGAGCGCCAATCTTGACCGCTACATGGCTCTGCGAAAGAGCGGGACGGCCAGCGAACAAAAACTCCAGGATGCGCAGACCGCGTTCGCAAAAGCCGAGGCGGGGGACAAAGCCCAGGCGGCCAATACTCTGGCGCAGAGGCTGAAGCTTGGTGTGCTCGACGCCCAACTCGCCGGCGCCCAAGCAGCGATGGCTCTGGCGAAAGCTTCCGTTAGTCTGGCCAGGATGGACCTCGCCAATACCGTCATCCTGTCGCCGATCGACGGTGTCATCGGCAACCGGCAAGTTCGCGTCGGACGCTACGTCACGCCTGGCACCCCGGCGATGGACGTTGTTCCGGTCAAGGGTATATGGGTCGTCGCCAATTTCAAGGAGACCCAGCTTGGTCGAATGGAGGTTGGACAGCCTGTTCAGGTGGTGATCGACGAGTACCCTGACGTTCATATCGATGGTGTCGTCGACAGCTTCGCCCCGGGTAGCGGGGCTGCCTTCAGCGTGCTGCCACCGGACAATGCGACGGGTAACTTCATCCGCGTCGTCCAGCGCGTTCCGGTCAAGATAAGACTTACACACAATCCGTTGCCTGGTCGGCTGGTTCCCGGACTTTCAGCCCGCATTGCCGTTCAGGTGGGCAGGGGAACCGATCCCGCGACCACCACTTCGAACCCGGTCGGCGACCTTGCGGATAATCGGCCCGGTACGGCACAATGAGCCGTCAGATCGAACCGCGACCGTTACTGACTAAACCCGAGGTGCTCGGCGCCGCGATGGTCTTGATCGGAGTTGTACTGACCGCCGTCATGGATTCGATCGCCAGTACGGCGCTCTCTATTGGGCGCCTGGATATGCTGGGCGACATACATGCCACGACCGACGAATTCGCGACTTTCGACATCGCATTTCTCGCGGCCAAGCTGACCGGCTTTTTGGTCGCGCCGCTGTTTGTTGCAGCGCTAAAGCCTACGCCCTGTTTGCGCGCCGGCACGGTCGCGCTTCTCTTGGCGTCTGCCGCAATGATCTCTTCCGTCGATATTGCCTGGATTGACGTCTGCCGCATCGTTCAGGGTTTTGCCGGCGCGACCGTGCTCGTGGCAGGCCAGACGCTGCTGTTCCTTCGTTTCCCGAGCCGTCAGCAACCGATTGTGCAAGCTCTCTTAGCCCTCGGCTCCGTCATGGCCCCAACGACATTGACACCAGCGCTCCAAGGTTGGGTTGTCGACCACCTTTCGTGGGACTGGATATTCCTGAGCAACGTGCCGATGGGCATTCTCGCCCTCGTCATGCTCGCGGCGGACCGCGGACAAACGGTCCGCCACAGAATCCGCATCCCCTACATCCAGATCGCGCTGGCTGGAATCGCCGCAGCCTCTTTGACCTATGTGTCGCAACAAGGCAGCAGGTTCAATTGGTTCGACGACGGGCACATCATCCTTCTCACCCTGACCGGTCTGCTGGCGGTCATCCTGCTGCTGCTGTGGGAGTTCCAATTTGCATCGGATCGTCTGATACTTCCCGCGTCGCCTTTAGGCGATCCCGACTATTGCTTCGCCCTTGTCGCCAGTCTGGTAGCCGGATTTGCCCTATCCGGCAGCGCCTTTCTGATCCCCGCCTTTGCCTTGAACGTCCTCAACTTCACAGCTACGGATGCTGGAACTCTTCTCCTGCCGAGTGGAGCAATGTTGGGCTGCTCGCTGGTAATTGCAGGAATCGGCGTAAAAAAAAGCGGAATAAGTCCGTTTGCTCTGGCTCCTGTCGGGATCGTGTTTTTCGCCTCGTCAATGTGGCTCATGTCGGGTTCGACAAGCGACAGCGGAGCTGTGGATTTGGAGTTTCCACTGCTCCTGCGCGGCTTTGGACTGGGTTTCCTGTTCGTGAGCTTGACGCTGATTGCGTTCATGCAACTTCCTGCGACAGCGCTGCCCTTCGGCATCGGTCTTTTCGATCTTGGCAAGCAGGTTGGTGGTCTGGCTGGCACGGCTCTCCTGCAGACTTATCTCGATCGACAACTTGCCTATAATCGGACGGTACTGGCATCGCACCTGGATGTTGGCGATGTTGTCCTCGAAGAGCGCCTGAAGGCAGTGGCGGGCCAACTTGGAGCTAGGGGGCTCGACGGTGTTGCTGCTGGTAAAGGCGCACTGCTGGTTCTGCGGCAGGCCGTGGACAGGCAAGCCGTCACCATTTCCTTCAACGAGGCCTTCTTGGCGATTGTGCTGTTGTTCTTGGTCGCGGCGCCTTGCCTTATCCTCTCCAGGAGGTTGCTTGGCCGTCGATCCTCAGTCCCGGTAGGTGTATCGAGGGTCTGATGCATGTCGCGCAAAAGTGCGCAGCGGTTTTGTGATGACGACATGCATGAAAACAGATCCTAAAGTGCGTCGCCTGAATCCGTTCAAACGTGACGCGCTCTAGGCCGGTATGGCTGCCAACCGTCGGGTCAATAGCTCTTACGCCTCAAGGAGGTTTCGCACTTAGAAAGCGGCCTGTGAGATACTACCTTGGTGCCGTGGCGGCGCGCTCCAGGCTGCCGGCTGAATGCTCAGGCCTCACCGCGCGGCGTTCCCATTGCTGCCTGGGCTTCCTGAGCCGTGGCCGGGCCGCGGAGCACGTTGGCTACCAGAACGGCAACAATTGTGCCGGTCAGCGGTCCCAAAACATAGACCCACCAGGTAGACAGATCGCCGCGGGCCAGGTCGGGACCGAAGGCGCGGGCAGGATTCATCGCGCCTCCTTCGTACGGGCCGCCCAACGTCCCGAGCGACATCACGTAAGCGCCCACCGCAATGGGGATGAACTGGCCATTAAGCTTTGGGCCATTTGCCATCGAAAGCACCATCAAAACCATGCCAAACGTAAGGATGGCCTCGAAGAAAACCGCCTGCATGGCCTGCCCAGCTTGCGGAACGGTGGCTGCCAGGTTGCCTTCAATGCCAAAAAACGAGCGGGCAAGAAATGATCCGGCTGCGGCCGCGAGTAACTGCACAACGACATAGGCCGCGCACATTGGCCAACCCATGTCGCCGCGCAATGCAAAGGCAAATGTCATGACAGGATTGAAGTGCGAACTGATATCACCAAGGAAATAGATGGCCACGACCAGCCAAAGCGCGGAAATCGCCGATAGGATAAATGCAGCGATGATGGGCTCAACCTTTATTCCGCCGTACAGTACGAGGATGGCAGCGCCAGCCGACAATACGAAGGTCAATCCTGCCGTGCCGATGAACTCGGACAGCAGGCGCCGAAATCGATGCTCGGGACTTTTCCAGTTGGCGTTGAATCGAGGTTGACCAATCTGCAACGCGAGTGCCGCCTCGCCGAACACGACAGGGGGGATGCTCATGGGTCCTCCTAGAAATCCTGGGTTGAAGTGATGACTGCCTCTGCCGAGGCCGGCAGCGGATCCGAATCCCGCGTCTGACGAACTGACGCGATCCTAGGCGCAGGTTGCGACGAAAGGTTTGACCATTTTCTCCGGGTCAACCACTCGGTCGAACAACTCTTCGGAAACAAAGCCGAGCTTCAGCGCGGCCGCCTTGAGCGTCACATCGTTGTCCATCGCATAGTGCGCGATCTTCGAAGCCTTGTCATAGCCGACAACAGGCGAGAGCGCGGTCACGAGCATCAGCGACTCGCTCACATATTGGGCGATCTTGTCCTTGTTGGGCTGCGTGCCCTCGACCAGAAACTTGCGGAAATTCGTGCAACTGTCGGCCATGATCGTGATCGAATGAATGATGTTGTGGATGATCAGGGGCTTGTAGACGTTCATCTCGAGGTAGCCGCTCGCTCCGCCAAATCCGACCGCGACGTCATTGGCCATCACTTGCACGGCCACCATGGTTAGTGCTTCGGCCTGGGTGGGATTCACCTTGCCTGGCATGATGGACGAGCCCGGCTCGTTCGCCGGTATTATGAGTTCGGCGAAGCCGGCCCGCGGTCCGCACGACATGAGACGGACGTCGTTGCCGATCTTGTACAAGGAAATTGCCAGCGTGCGCATCGTGCCAGAAAACTGCACAAGCGCATCGTGAGCGCCCTGAACGGCGAACTTGTTCGGCGCCGTTACGAAGGGAAGCCCGGTCAGCCTCGCGATTTCGGCTGCGGCCGCTTCTGCGAAACCTGGCGCCGAATTGATCCCCGTGCCCACTGCGGTACCGCCAAGGGCGAGGCGATAGACGCCATCCAGCGAAGTCTCGAGCCGATCCAGATCGTCGGCGAGCATTTCGGCATATCCCGACCATTCCTGGCCCAAGGTCAGCGGCGTCGCATCCTGCATGTGGGTGCGGCCGATCTTGACGATGTCCTTCCATTCCTCCGATTTGCAACGGAGAGCTTCGTAGAGCTGCTTGACCGCCGGCATCAGTCGCTGTTTGGCATTGCTCGCCGTAGCGATGTACATCGCGGAGGGGAATGAATCGTTCGACGACTGCGCCATGTTGACATGGTCGTTCGGATGTACCGGTGTCTTGCTGCCAAGGACCGTCCCGACCAGCTGGCAGCACCGGTTAGAAATAACTTCATTGACATTCATATTGAACTGGGTGCCGCTGCCCGTCATCCAGACATGCAGGGGAAACATGTCTTGATGTCGCCCGGCAACGATCTCGTCACATGTCTGGACGATCAGTCGATGGACCTGATCATCGAGTCGCCCACCTGTGTGGTTTGCATTGGCAGCGCCTTTCTTCAGGACGGCATAAGCCGCGATCATCTCGCGAGGGATCAAATCCTTCCCTATGGAAAAGTACTCGAGAGACCTTTGCGTTTGGGCTCCCCAGAGCCTATCGGCTGGCACATCCACCTCGCCCAGACTATCAGTCTCCTTGCGCATTTGAATCATGATCAGTCCTTTTCACACGCCTCACGTCGCTCCATCGAATTCCACGTTCGCAAATTACTCCTGATACTTGGCGGTATATTGCTCCAGGTTCTTCTCGACATCCCCAGGCTGCTGCAGCCCTTCATCGACAAGGACCTTAACACGCGCCTGAGCCGCAGGTCGTTGTACAGAAGTGATGAATGCGTCCCAGCCCGGCTGCATTTCGGAGTCCGGGGGCAAACTAGCCTGGTTGATCAGGTTCTTGGTGTCGGCAATCGCCTGCCCATCGAACGAAGCAATGCGCGTCGCCAAGGCGTCGACAAAACCGTTCAATTCTGAATCGGGCAGCGCCCGGTTCACATAGCCGTACCGTTCGGCAAGTTCGCCATCAAAGCCCTCGGCACCGATCAACATCTCCATAGCGCGGCCGCGGCCGACCAACCGAGGCAGCCGCGCCATAGGGCCGCCCCCAGGGACGAAGCCGGCGCCAACTTCAAACTGCGACACGACCGCCTTCTCCCGACTTGCAAAGCGCATGTCTGCCGCTAGCGCTAGCTCGCTCCCGATGCCACTCGCCCGTCCACGAATTGAAACAATCGTCACCGCCCTCAGGCGGCTGAGGCGCACCATGATGTCGGGCACGGGATGCATGCCCGTTGGCCCCGGCCTCATACCGCTGGAGTCCTTAAGGGGACTCAAAAGGTCGTAATGAGCGATGAAATAGTCTGGCACCGCGCTGTCAAACACCACAACCTTGACCCTCGGATCCGCTTCGATCTGGCCAACAATTTTTGCAAGCTCGCGGACTTCGGACGGGCCAACTATATTGAGCGGCGGATTATTGAAAGTGACTTCCCAGTAGGCCTCACTCTTCCGCGTCAGGCGGATCTTCGCCGTCTTCGTACTCGGATTCGTTGCAACCAACGTGCTAGTATCACTGGATTGCTTTGAATCCTGCCCGAACACAGTAGTTGAACAGCAGAACAATGCAATAACGGAAAACAGTATCATCGATTTTTTAGATTTAGAATTTTCCATAGTTATCTCCACTTCATTGATCGCCCAAATCAACACCGTTGCAAGAAACTAATCTTCAACGCCGGTACATATTTAACAATGCTAAACGTAATCTCTCTCGAAAATACTGACGAACACAACCCCCCCCGACAGCCGTTCCGCCGGGAATTCCATGTTGACTTCGAAACTATGGATATAGGTGCAGAAACATTGTAGCCAAAGCGATAGAACGATGGTGTCGTCAATACCTTGGCATCGATGAGACTTCTCACCGCGATGGCGATTGCACGATAGTTCGGGCGCGGAGAAACCTCTACTCAGTGATGCGCAGTCGGGCCGCCATGTTCACCAATTCGGCCAGCGAGCGGGCCTGCATCTTCCGCATAGCCTGGCCACGGTGTGCCTTGACTGTGATTTCGCTGATGCCAAGCTCAAAGCCGACCTGCTTGTTCAAGAGACCACGCACGACCAGCGTCATAACCTCTTGCTCGCGTCGGCTGAGCGATACATAACGATCCCTAAGGACGTGCAACTCAGAGTCCAGAGCAAGTGCGGTCTTACTTCTTTCGAGTGCCAGCTTGATCGCACCCAAAAGTTCCTCGTCGTTGAATGGTTTGGTGAGAAACTCGGCAGCCCCAGCTTTCATCGCTTTTACCGTCATCGGTACGTCGCCATAGCCGGTTATGAAGATGATGGGCATGTCGGTACGGTCGACAGATATGAGCTTCTGCAGGTCGAGCCCACTCAGATCAGGAAGATTCACGTCGAGGATCAGACAGTTCGCAACCAGCGAACGTGACCGCTCGAGGAATGCCTTTGCTGAGGCGAACGTCTCTGGTCGCCAGCCCACAGAGCAGATGAGTAGTTCCAACGATTCGCGTACCGAAACGTCGTCGTCGACAATGAATACGACAGGTGTTTCGTCCGACATGGTTGACGATCTCGCCGCACCGTCTCGTTGAACCGCCAGATAAGAGTACATCGCAAATTATCCTCCTGAGATGGCATTAACAATCTACCAGGTTCAAGGATCACGGAGCGCCGAAATAAGCGCGTCCTGAAGAACCTGATCGCTGAACGGCTTGAACAGACACTCCACTGCACCCTGTTCGATGAGACGCTGGCGGATCGTGCTATCCCTTTGCGCGGTGATATAGATGATCGGGATCATCTTGCTGCGACGTGCCAGCTCGACTTGCAGCTCGGGTCCCGTCATGCCAGGCATGGCAACATCGAGAATGAGGCACTTGGTCTTATCGACGGCATCAGATGCGAGGAACTCCTTCCCTGAAGAGAATGCCTTCACGCTAAAGCCGAACTCCTGCAGCAAATCTGGTAGGGACTCACGTACGGATTGATCGTCATCGACCACCGACACGAGTGCATGCGTAAGCTTCATCTAACCCCCACACTGACCTTTGAGCGTCGCCGACCTCGGACACCCGCGCTTAGAGCCACGTCCCCTGCTGACAACTGGCACTTGGAATACTCGGGTACGGAAAACGTAAACGTAGCCCCCGGGCCGTCATTCGCTGCCGCCCACAGGCGCCCGCAATGGTTATCGATAATGGAGCGGCTGACGGACAAACCTATCCCCATGCCTTCATTCTTGGTTGTGTAGAAAGCCTCGAATACCCGCTCCGGACCATCGGCGCCGAACCCCGTACCTGCATCTTCTACCGAGAGACGCACAGAATCCTCTCCGTCGGGTTCAGTTTTAATCACCAACCGCTTGGGCCGATCTTCGACGCCGCTCATCGCATCCGCAGCATTTCGCAACAGGTTCATAATCACTTGCTGAAGTTGAACACGGTCGCCTGCGACGAGGGGAAGCCCCTCAGGGAATTGGGAGGTCAGAACCACGCGACTTCTCTGAAGGTCGCCCGCCGACAATGCTATTACCTCGCGTGCAGCCTCGTTCAAATCTACCGGCTCGATCGTAGGGGCTTGTTTGCTGAAGAGCGCACGCAGTCGCGCGATCACATCGGCGGCAAGGTTGCCGTCGCGTATCGTGCGACGTGCCGTCACACGTGCGCCGTCAACATTTGGCGGATCGGCGGCCAACATCCGAAGGCAGGTGCTCGCGTTGGTGATGATGCCCGACAGCGGCTGATTGACTTCATGTGCTATCGAGGCGGTCAACGCTCCGAGACTCGTAACCCTGGTGACATGTGCGAGTTCAGACCGAGCCTTGCCAAGGGCTTCTTCCGCCTGCCGGCGCTCTGTGACGTCCTGAACTGCAGTAAGGCATTCCATCCGGCCATCCTGATGACGGATGACCCGGCCGAAAGTGCGGAGATACTTTACCCTGTTGTCCGACATCCGTAGCCGAATCTCGTAGCCCAGATAGCTCTGACCGCTGCGAATCCGGGTCATTTGCGTAGTTAGTGACGGAATGTCGTCCGCGTGGATTCGCCCACTGATGTGGTCGAGCGTCACAGGGACATTCGGGTCAAATTCAAAGATACGATAAAGTTCCTCGGAAAATGCGATCTCGTCTGTGTCCAAGCGCCACGAGAACGCACCAGTTGAACTCAGACGTTGAGCTTCCGAGAGCAAAGTTTCGGTCCGCTTAAGCGCTGCTTCGGTCAGGGAACGCTCGATAGCGATGCTGGCGATCTGCGTTGCGTGCGCAATGAGATCCTGGTGGTGCGGCGATGGGGCCGCTGGCTTTCGTTGGACGATGCAAAAGGTGGCTAACACCCGCCCTTCCCTGGAACAGACCGGCGTACTCCAGACCGATCTGTATCCGTGCTGCAGAACATGGGACCGAACAGGCGACGTATACCAGCGCGGATCGGATTCGATGTCCACCGCTACCACCTGTATCTTTTGAGAAGCCGCTATGCCACATGGCAAAAGCTCACCGCTGACGGGCATCCCCGCAATCGGGTCGCTGTAGGCGGAAGGCAGAGAAGGAGCCACGGCATATTCAAATGTCGAGTTGCTCCAATTGATCAGGTGAACATCACATACGCAATCAGGCGCGGCCCCTTCAATAAATTCGCACAATGCGCTTAGAACATCGCGAAGCAAACTGCCCGATGCGATCATCTCCAGCAGTTGCTTTTCGCCCGCGAGGAACGCTTCCGCCTGCTTTCGACCCTCAATATCATGGCTCATGCCGTACCAGCGGGTCACTTTACCGGCGTCGTCGTGGAGCGGCACGCGACGGGCCATGTGCCAGCGATACGTACCATCGACCGCTCGCACTCGGTATTCATGTTCGAACGGTTCTCCAGCCGTGACACATGCGCGCCATTTGCTCTCTTCAAGTCCGATGTCATCTGGGTGGATTGCGCCTCTCCACCTACCATTCGTCACATCCTCAGCAGAGAGCCCCGTGAACTCGCGTCCCCGCCTGTTGATAGAAATTCGCGAGCCATCCGCGTTATAGGTCGCAACCAGCGCCGGTATGCCGTCGATAGTCCGTTGTAGCTCGCCCTCAGCTTCGATGGCCTTGTCCTCAGCCCGCTTCCGCTCATCGATGTCAGTGTTCGCCCCATACCATTTGACGATGTTGCCAGTCTCATCCCGCAACGGGTTAACGCGGATAAGAAACCACCGATAACTTCCATCAAATCGGCGCAATCGCGCTTCGGTCTCCCCGGCCTTACCCGAGGCTATGATTGTCTGCCATATGGTGATCAGCCCATCCAGGTCGTCAGAATGGACCGCGGCCGTCCAGCCCCAACCCCTCGCCTGCTCAATGGATTGACCCGTGTACTCAAGATAGGGATGGCTTAGAAACTCAATGGGGCCGTCGGGCCGAGCTGACCACGCCATCGCAGGAATGGTATCGATGATGAGTTTAAAATTGTGCTGACTTGTCACGACCACTTCTTCGCTTTTGCACAGTGCTTCTTCTGTTCTGCGGCAATCACGCGAAACGCCTCGTCATCGCCGTTGAAGAAAGCACGGCCATGACGCGCTCCGCCGAGTTCATATCCGGCGAAGGAAGCGGATGCGTCGGTTTTCTCCATGGCCGTTGTCGCCTAACAGAACGGGTCTACGTCGTGGCGGACCATGCCCCCGGACAACACGAACGTCTATTATGCCTTGGTGTCGATTTTGGTGACGGAGATCGAAACGCGCGATGGGAAAAAGCCAACTCAAACGCTTCAAGGCAATGACGGGCAATGTCTGCGACCCGCGATGCATTCACCATCAAGTGGAGCAAACCCTGAACAAGCCGGCGGCCGGCGCCGAACCTTTGGCTTGGCAAGCGGTGCATTGTGCTAAGACTCAGCAACCTCAGCCTTAGCCTAGCGACCTATATTCGATGCTGGAGTAACCATTATTCCATGGTATCGGCGACACCATCGGATAATGGATTTTGATACCTCTTCCGGCTTTTCATTGGTCCGTCCGGCCAAAATGGTTCTCAACCTCCGGGACACTCAGTGAGGCTTTCAGATGCGTTCCGACATCATTCCAGGATCGATTTTTCCGGATTATGAGTTACCGGATCATGGCGCCGTGCGACGAAGGCTTTCCGAATTGCAGGGGGAAGACCCCATGGTCCTGGTTCTCGGCAGAGGTGGGTACTGTCCTAGGGACCGACGGCAGGCGGAAGGGCTTGTTCAGCTCTATCACGAAATGGCGGTGGGTTATTGCCGGCTCGTCACCATCACCACGGATAATCTCCTAGAGACAAACGAGTATCGATTGAGCGCTGGCGCTCATTGGCCTTTTCTTTCCGACTCGCGGCGCGTGATCCAGAAGGACCTCGACATCGCCGAGTACACGGATCCCGCGCACAACCCCATGATCCCTCACGTTATCGTCATGGAACCCGGCCTCATCGTCTCCAAGGTCTACAATGGGTATTGGTTTTTCGGGCGACCCACCGTGGAGGAACTGCGGCAGGACATGCGAGCGGTGACCGTGAAATGCCGACCGGATTGGGACATCACCAGCCCGGAACTCAAGGCTGCGTGGCAGACGGGTCGTAAGGAGCTCTTCTATCCCTATGGAAAGACGCGCGCTCAAACACTTCGCGAAATGAAATGAATTCGAAGATTGTCGGGGCGCGAGAGCGGGCTGGCAAGGTGACGAGCTTTAGTCGCTGTGCGAGGTTAGGCCTTAGGGGGTAAGAAGATCTGATATGGAAGACCGGGAGATACGAGCGGCTCTGGATCGCCACTGGGCCGCCTCCGATGCGAACGATCTCGAGGCGGAACATCAGGTTTATCGGGAGGACGCGGTGCTCGATTATCCGCAATCGGGCGAGCGCATTCGCGGATTGCGATGCATTCAGTCGTCCCGCGCCGCGCAGCCGAACAAGAAACGCTTCACGGTGCGGCGCATCATCGGCACGGGCGACCTCTGGGTCACGGAATTTGTCCTGACCTATGACGGGCGGCCGTCCTACGCAGTGAGCATCATGGAGTTTCTCGATGGCAAGGTGGCTCGCGAGACCCAGTATTTCGGCGATCCGTTCGAGCCGGGGCCTTCGCGTGCGGAATGGGTCGAGCGGATTCCCTGAACCCTGGCCGCCATAAAGGATGGTCATCCGCCGCCCACTCGCCCGCCCCCGGAGCTGCCGAACGATACGGCCGCCCTCGCCCGCTATCTCATTGGCAAGTTAGTGGTTCGCGAGTTGCCGGAAGGCGTCGCCAGCGGTCGCATCCTCGAGACCGAAGCCTATGTCATCGGCGACGCCGCCGGCCACGGCTATCGCGGGATGACGCCGCGCAACCGCTCGCTGTTCCTCGAGCGCGGGCATGCCTATGTCTATCTCGCCTACGGCACCTTCTATGCTCAACGTCTCGAACGAGACGCCGGGCACCGGCATCGGCGTCCTGATCACGGCGTTCGAGCCGCTCGAACGCATCGAGATCATCCGGGCAAATGTCGAAGCATTGAGCGCTTGCGCGACTTGGCGCGAGGACCGGGAAGGCTCGCCCAAGCGCTGCGGATTGATCGTTCGCTCGACGGGCTCGATCTTTGCCGGAAGGCCTCGATGACTTGGACGCGATCACCACGGCATCGCATGCGGTAGCCATGAACCCGGTGAAATTGGGCAGAGCAACGCGATCGGCATTTTGAAGGATGCGAGCGCCTGCCGCGATTTTTGTGTCAGGGAGAGTCCGTTCGTCAGCGACCCAGGAGTACGGGGGAAAAGACGGCCGCCCGTGCTTCCCAAAACGAAAAGCCGGCTTGAAATTCCCATGGCCCGAAGGCGAACCCTCTCACTAAATGAAATCCTTGGCTGCACAATGCTTCAGTGCCATCCCGCCGAGTAGGATCGGTCATCGCGAGGCGCAGAACGACATGTCCGCGGCCATTCTCCGCGTCAACAATCATGACGGCGAAGACTTCGCGAAAGTTTCGGAGGTACTTGGGCAGCGGTTAGAGCACGGGTCTGCGACGTCCGCAACATCCTGAACCGGTCAGTGGAGAACAGCGTTGAGAGCATCAAGCAGCGCAGTGTCAGTAAACGGTTTTAGCAGACATTCGACTGTCCCGCTCTGACGCAGACGCTGACAGACCCGGTCATCACCATGTGCTGTGATAAAAACGATCGGAATCTGCCGACCTTGGAGCGCCAGCTCGCGTTGGAGCTCGATGCCGGACATACCAGGCATTGCGATGTCAAGAACCAAACACTTAGTTTGATCGACCCGTTTAGAAGCCAGGAATTCCTCCGCCGAGGAGAATGCCTCGGCCTCATGCCCAAAGACACCGATTAGATCCGGCAGAGACTCGCGAACGGACTCATCATCGTCAACAACAGCGATGTAGGCTCGTGGTATCATTGTGCATTTCCAGAATTATCGCCCAAACTCGGCGGAACGTGTTTAAGAATTGGTGACGGATATTCCCGCAATCAGAGAAGGAACGGAGAAGTAGAATGCGGAGCCAAGGTCATCATTACGTTCGGCCCAAACACGCCCCTGATGATTCTCGATTATGGTTTTGCTAACCGACAAGCCGATGCCCATTCCGTTGCTTTTGGTCGTATAGAACGAGCCGAAGAGCTTCTCGGCTACAGCAGGATCGAAACCGCCGCCCGCGTCCTTGACCGAAACCCTAACATGGCCCGTTCGTTCCAGCTCCGTCGAGACCAACAATTCTCTCGGCCGATCCATTACTTCATCCATCGCTTCGGCGCCATTCAGTATGAAGTTTAGGATTACTTGCTGCAGCTGAACGCGGTCACCCATAACGTGTGGCAGATTTTGGGTAAAATTGACGCGAAGGCTTACATTGCGTTTATGTAATTCGTTCGATGATAGTGCAACTACCTCTTGTGCGGCGGTATTCAGATCTACGACCTCAGAAATCGTGGTTCTTTTGGTGAAGAGGGCCCGTAGCCGAGAGATTACCTCCGATGCGCGCTGAGCATCTCTGATTGTTCTCGTTGCGGTTTCACGAGCTCCGTCGACGTTCGGCGGATCGGCGGTCAGCATGCGCAGGGCCGTACCGGCGTTCGTCATGATGCCGGCCAAAGGCTGATTTAGCTCGTGGGCAATCGATGCTGTAAGCTGACTCATGGTCATCACGCGCGTTAAGTGAGCGAGCGCCGCCTGGGTCTCGCGGAGTTCGTCTTGCGCCTCTTTCCAATCATGCATGTCGACACATACGCCATGCCACTTGAGGATACGCCCTTCTTCATCACGCAGCGGCAGGCCTGTGGTTAGACACCAGCGAAACGAACAGTCGGCAGCGTGGACGAGGCGCGCTTCCACCTGATATGGCGTTCCAGTCTCGATACTCGTGGACCACGCGCGCGCAGTTTGGGCGAGATCATCGGCATGAACGACACTTTTCCAACCGTCGCCCGTGATTTTGCCGGCAGCCAATCCGGTATAGTCGAGCAAACGCGTGTTGCAGTAGTCAATCGCCCCGTCAGGTCTGGCGCTCCATAGCATCTGAGGAATGGTCTCCGTGAGATGACGCAGATTCCATTCGCTGGCGCGCAACCTTTCCTCTGCACGCTTCAATTCCTCGATATCTATCGTAACTCCGAACCACTTGACGGCTCCCGCTCCATCCCGAAGCGGATTTGCCCGAAACAAAAACCAACGGTACTCCCCATCGAAACGACGGAACCGGGCTTGTACTTCACCAGCGCGCCCCGAAACCAACAAGTCCTTCCAAACACCGGCGCTTGCCTCACGATCGTCCGGATGGACCACAGCCGACCAGGGCCAGTCCTGCATCTGATCCCGCCCAATTCCGAGATATTCGAGATAGCCGCTACTGAGAAAATCGGTGCTACCATCGGCACTAGCCGACCAAACGTAGACCGGAATCGTATCGATGATTTGTGCGAGGGTCCGCTCGCTCGCTGCAATAGCTGATTCAGCCTCCTTTCGATCATGGATGTCGATACAACTACCGTACCATCGCAGGATTCGACCGAAGTCGTCATGGAGTGGCAACGCATTGGTCAAGACCCAGCGATAACTGCCGTCGGCAGCATGAAACGTCCGCACTTCGACCTGATAGGGCGCACCATTCTCAATGCAAGCAAGCCACACTTTGCGGGCCCGTTCGACATCGTCGGCGTGTAGCATTTTGGTCCAACCACCGCCGATGATTTCATCGACCGAGAACCCGGTGTAATCCAACAAACGCGCATTGCAGTAGTCAATGGATCCATCCGGCGTAGCGCTCCACAGCATCTGAGGGATGGTTTCGGTTAGCTGACGAAGGTTCCACTCCCCGGCGCGCAACGCTTCCTCGGTCTTTTTGCGATCTTCGATGTCGACGTTGACACCAAACCATTTGACAAGGCCGCCGGCCTCGTCGTGCAGAGGATTTGTGCGAAACAGAAACCAGCGGTACTCCCCGTCGAAGCGCTTGAGCCGAGCCTCCGCTTCGCCCGCCTGACGTGAAGCCAACATTGCATGCCAACTCGCAATCAACCCCTCTAGATCCTCCGGATGAACTGCCTTCACCCAGCCCGCCCCAAGCGCCTCGTCGACCGTAAGCCCAACGTAGTCGAGGTAGTGCTGGTTGAAGAACTCGGCCGAGCCGTCGATCCGGGCCGACCACGCTAGACCGGGAATCGTGTTTAGGAATTGTGCAAGATTACGCTCATTTGCAGCGAGCGCTTGCTCCGCATGGGCAAAGCGTTTCTGTTCGCTAATTTGTAAAGCCGCCTGCAAGCCGATCGTCGCCTGGGCGGCCGCGACTCTCAGGAGAACTATCTCGGTGTCGCGCGGGAAATCCTCCCGCCGCGATCCCGTCACCAGCAGCCCGAACTCTCCAAGCACGCCGAGGCGCATAGGCAGGATCGTAAGAACACTGCGGCCAGCCGTAAGTCGTTGCGGCGCCTCGGCGGTCGTCAAGGGCGCGAGCATCGCCCCGAAATTCTCCGATGTGGCCACGCTGCGCGCCCATTGTGACAGCCGCGTTACCTTTAGTGGCGAGTCGTTGCTGGCGCTCTTCAAGTGTAAGTGTGCGAAGTCGAGTTCCAACATGCCGAGGACTAACTCGAGGAATTGACCGGCGATCAGGGATGACTCGCCGCCAACCCAGTCGCTGGACAGCGCCATAACACTGCCCAAGTACCTGAGACAGCGCTGAAGCCGTTTATTCTCGGCGAGAACATCGGTATACATGATCAGCTTGCGGTTCGGTGCGAGAGCGCTTTGTCGGTACCGCGTTGCAGAAGTCCTTGAAGAAACTCCTGCGTGGTGGCTAAGAACGGATTTTGCTCAACGATATCGAACTGACCGACGCATCGGTCGGCGCCAGCAGCTGTGCGAGTAGTCAACTCGTCAATGCGCTCCACCGACATGGCGTCGATCCCGTCGGGATCCCATTGGCAACTAAGGTGACCAGGACCACAAAGACCCGCCATCTGAACCACTCGATGGTCGCGGTCAAAGCGATTCTTTTTCCATGCCATGAAAACGCGATACCCTTGGTCCCCGCATTGAAGAATACACAAACACTAGCCACTCGGTACAGTTGAGCGCCCTAAAAGCACCATAGGCTACGCTGACGTACCCACGCAACTCCACAAGCACTGGACTTTAATGCGCCAATGCTAACGCTGGCCCCTGCTATTCCGAAAATCCATAGCACCTTGGTATTGGTCTGGGGTTTTTTGTCGGTCGACGGGCAAAGGCTCGATCAAAAAGGATGCAAAAACGTTCGCGTCCTCTCTCCCACTCTTTAGGAGATGATTTCCTTGAGACGCAGCATTTCCGCTGTTCCCGTTTCAAACGCATCAATCGGAGCCAACGAAATTGCCAAATATGGCAACGTTCGAAAATCCGGCCGAGGAGGCCAAGCACCTTCAGGGATCGATGAGAGATCTTCTCAATCTCACAGCGCTTAGCCTCGCACATTCGCTGGAAGGACCCTTCGGCCAGGCGAGATTTGGCACTGGCGTCGTCCGGGGCGCCCGAAGGCTTGTTATACAGTGACCGGCTGTCGGACGTATCGACGTTGGCGACGCAGAGTTCTCGATCGCGACAGTGCACAATGGGGGAGCGAGCATCTCATTTGCCATTCCTTACATCGGGAACAAATCCGCATGAAACCGCTGCATACGCAAAACCCGGCTACCCAGTCACACCTTTAGAGGACAGCGCCGTTGACCAACCATCCGCCGATGACGATTTATCGACGATGACGTCATGAAGCAGAGGCCGCCGCCCCGCCTACGGGACGGCGGGCCGCCGCGCACATCTCCCTCACCTGGGCCCGAGGCAGGTCTGCAGCGCACTGGTCAGGCGCTACGCAACGACCCGAACGCGGCCCGAAGCTCGCTAGCGAAAACCTGCGGCTGTTCCCAGGCCGCGAAATGACCTCCCTTCGGGAGACGGTTGTAGTAGATCAGCTTGGGATACGCCTTCTCGGTCCAGCTCCGCGGCGCCGTGTAGATCTCGTCTGGAAACGCACTCACGGCGGTGGGCAAGGGTACGCCTTTCGGCGCGAAGAAGGCGAGCTTGCTTTCCCAGTAAAGGCGCGCCGATGAGACCGCGGTGTTGGTCAGCCAGTAGAGTGCGATGTTGTCGACGACGTCTTCCTTGGACAGACCCTCGGACTTTCCGTCGAAGACGCGGGCAATCAGGTCATAGCTGCGTGCATCGTGGTCGAGCATCCAGGCTGCCAGCCCGATAGGTGAATCGGCCAGCGCGTACAGCGTCTGTGGCCGGTTCGCCATCTCTTGGGCGTAGGCCAGCCCATGCTTCCAAAAGAAGTCAAGCTGATCCCAGGCATAGCGTTCGTCGGCCGATAACCCCGACGGCGCGAGGCCACCCGCAGCAAGCGCACTCGATACTTCATCGGGCAAGGTGGCCGGCATATTCGTGTGGATGCCGACAAGACCCGGCGGCGTCTGCAAGGCCATCTGCTCGGTGACGGCATTTCCCCAATCGCCGCCCTGCGCCACATATCGCGTGTACCCTAGGCGCGTCATTAGTTGGCCCCAGGCTCGCGCGACCCGGATTGGGTCCCAGCCCGCCGCCGTCGGCTTCCCCGAGAAGCCGTGACCCGGCAGCGAAGGGATGACCACGTCGAAGGCGTCGGCGGCGCTGCCCCCGTGGGCCGTCGGATCGGTCAGGGGGCCGATGATCTTCAGCTGCTCGATGATCGAGCCGGGCCACCCATGGGTAACGATGATCGGCAATGCGTTGGTATGCTTGGAGCGGACGTGGATGAAGTGGATGTCCAGCCCGTCGATTTCGGTAACGAATTGCGGCAGCCCGTTCAGATAGGCCTCGCATTTGCGCCAGTCGTATTCGGTCTCCCAATAATGCGTAAGCGCCTGCATCGTCGCGAGCCGAACGCCTTGGGTGGTGTCGTTCACCGTCTCGCGCTCGGGCCAACGCGTGGCTTTGAGACGCCGCTTGAGGTCGACGAGATCGGCGTCCGCAACATGGATACGGAACGGGCGGATGGCGGCAGATCCGCCACTCGTCGAAATCGTCCCGGCGACACCCGCCGAGGCAATCATTGCAATAGCCCCTGCGGCGGATGCTACGAGAACTTCCCGGCGCGTGGACATTGAAGATAATGGTGACATCTGTACCTCCTCATAATTTGGCGAAAGCTGCTCGCGTCGAGCCAGCATCAACCCATGAGGCCAGTAAGTGCCGGTCGGCTCTATTGGACGTTGGTATCGCCGATACCTTGGTATGCTCCCGCGTCAAGCGCATCTCACCGCACCCCGAGGCTCCGCCACGTGACCTCTGGACTGATGCCTGAGGCGCTTGCGGCACGACAGCGCCAAGGGCGGGCGCATCCACGCCGTCCTCGTCGGTACAAATGTATCGGCGATACCTGGGGTCCAATGGATGCGTGTCTGGCGGCGCGCGAGGCCAAACGTTGTGCGCTCGCATGGCCGAGTGGTCACCTGAATGCTGGTTCTGTCAGCTTCTGTCACGGATTGTAGAGCCGAGCCATTGCGCCATCGAGCTGGCGCGCTGGCATAGGCACGGAATATATGCGGCGGCACGGTTGCCGTACGGGTAGCCCCCGGCCTCCAATGAAAACGTATGGCCTCTATCTGCAACTGGAGCTGTGCTTACGCACTGTGGTCATCGCCCCGGCAACCTGTCATCGGTTTGAGGAAAGGGCTTTTCTGGAATCGTGAGGTCGCTGGCCGTAGTCAGAGCGTTACAGCTGGCGCGAATTCCAACTAGCACGCCGCTGATTTCGGTAGTTTCGGCGGCCCAACCAGTTGCGTTCGCCTTTAGCGGCCCTAGCCGCAGATGGGTTCTAAGCCGATTCTTTTCCGATTGGCAGCATCACACAAAACACGGCGCCACGAGGTTTGTTAGGCGTTGCCCAGAGACGGCCGCCATGCGCTTCCACGATCGAGCGGCAGATCGGCAATCCCATCCCTAAACCGCTGGACTTGGTCGTGTAGAACGCCTCGAAGATGCTATCGGGATTGGCCTGAGACAGACCCGGACCCGTATCGCTTACCGCGACCAGCACTCCGTCTGGCTCAGCCTTGCTGGTCCTGATCGACAATTCGCGCAGTCCCTGCCCAACCTCGCTCATCGCTTCGATGGCGTTCATGATCAAGTTCAGGATCACTTGCTGCAATTGGACTCTGTCCCCCAAAATGTGCGGCAGGCCCTCTGCCAGTTGCATCTTCTGCAAGACCCCTCTCTCTGACATTGGGATGCGGGCTAGGGCCGCAATTTCCAAAATTGCTTCGTTGACATCCAAGTCTTCCTTTCGTGCCGGCGCATTCCTGGAGAAGTCACGAATCCGGCTCACAATATCAGCGGTTCGCTTTCCGTCCCTGATAATCCGGTCGATCGCGTACTTGGCCCGTTCCAAATTTGGCGGCTGACGGTCGAGCAAGCGCATCGCGGTTCCAGCATTCATAAGCGTAGCAGCAATAGGTTGATTGACCTCGTGGACGATGGACGCGGCGAGTTGGCCCATCGTTGCCACGCGGTTGGCGTGCACCACCTCTGCCTCGGCGCGTTTTCGCTCCGTCAGGTCCAAAACGAAGGCCACGCCCTGATGTCGGAGTTCGTCGAAGGTCGCCCCACCCACAAGCACGGGCACGAGGCTGTTGTCTTTCCGAACAAGGTCCTTTTCGTAAGGTCTGCAGGTGCCAGTAGAAGCCATATCCGCCAAGGCTCGTTCGTCGGCTCCCCTCCATTCGGCCGGAGTCAAGGAGCTCCAGCTCAGGCTGCCCGAAATAACAACTTCGCGGTTATATCCCACGATCTGAAGAAAGGCCTCGTTGGCCTCCAGGATGGGGCCGTCAAGATCAAAGATGCATATCCCAATTATATTGGAGTCGACAAGGCGTCGAACCTTCGCCTCCCGTTCTTGGAGATCGCTATAGAGGCGTGTGTTCTCGAGCGAGATCGCCGCTTGCGCCGCCAGCATTTCCAACACAGTAATTCGTGCCGGTGTGAACGCGTGTGAAGTCAGCGCATTTTCAAGGAGAAGGATTCCGGTCAACTCTCCTTGTTTGATGAGCGGCACGCAGAGGATAGACTTCGATTGTCGTTTACGCAGATAGTCATCAACGGAGAACAGGTTGGGTTTGGAGGCATCATCGAGAATCACGCTTTCGCGTGTACGGATGACGTATCGGACGAGCGATTCTGGACAGGTGATCGGTGTGATTGGTTCTTGACGCATCATGACGTCGATCTGATCTGCGCTCGCTCGCGCCTCCGCTTGGATCAGATATTCATCCCCTGATGGCAGAATCAACAGGCCGCGATCCGCGCCTGCATTCTCGATTAAGGTCTTCATCAGCCGCTCGATCAAACGGGGCAACTCGATTTCACTGGACAAAGCCTGAGAGGCTATTACGACACTCGCAGCATCCAGATGTTGAACCGGCGAGCCAACGATTGCGGCATCATGTTGTCCTTCTGGGGCGGCCAGGTGTGGATAAAGCCGATCGAGCTGCGCCGTCTTGCCGTGGGCGCCCCAGCGGAGATAACAACGCCGGGCCTTGTGCAGATGGGCATTGGCGGATGTCTCGGAGCCGCGCGCGTTGTAAAACCCGGCCGCCAACTCATAGGCCAGCCCCTCGTTCTGTACGAAACCTTGGTCGCGCGCCGAGGAAATAGCCCGCTCGTAAAGGTGCATGGCCGCGGCGTCCCGTCCTTCAATACGGGCGATCTCCGCAGCCAGCAGTGCATGCCTGTCACCGAACGTTGGTGGGTATATTTCGGCCCACTCTCTCAGTTGCTCCAGATGCACCGCCAGGAGATCATCCCATGTTCGCTTCTCGCCGGCGGAAGCGTTCTCATACAATGATGCCATCGCCAGCGCGCTGTAATAGAAGTAGTCGAGCCGCTGGAAATGAACGGGTGCGGCCCAAAGCAGTTCTTTCGCCCGCTCGGCTGACGCTAGCGCCTCGACGCAGTCGCCCGACAGAAATCGGGATTGTAACTTGAGGACCCAGTATAGGCACGCCGCGGTCGCCGTTGCGTCAGCCGCGATCTGCGTTTCGAAGTCCGCTTCGTCAAACTGCGCATCACTGAAGGTGGAGAAGGTGAAGGTACGGCCCTGCATGGTAGCAATGAAGCGTTGCTGGGCCACGATAACGGTAGCGACGTCGTGGAACCGAGCTTTCCGGACAAAGTCCAGGGCCATTTCCGACTCACGCCACACCGCGTCGAGCGGATCGTTCCGCATCAGAGAATTGGTGACGGACTTGTCCATGCAGTAGCAGGCGACGGTCAGGTCACCGGTGTCGGTCGCTATGCGAAAGGCCGTTCGCAGAAAATCTATCGAGGTTGAGATCGGTTGCGTCCAGACGGCGACTACACCTTTCGCGTGGTAGGCCTTTCCACGGTACGCCGCGAAGTTGTGTCTATCAACGATGTGGCAGGCGAGCTCCGCGAATCGATAACCCTCGCTGTAACGGCGAAATACTGGTCCAAGGATTTGACCGAGATCCGCAAAGCCATGGGCAGATGCGCCGCTTGTGCCGTGCTCCATGGTCACCTTCGCTATCCGGCACGCGAGTAAACACCACAAATGGAAGTCAGTATGGTTAGCTGGGGAGAGGAGCACTGAGAGCACGTCCATCGCGGCCAGCATTTCTGGATCCGTCATCAGTGGCAGATCAAGCAAGCTTTCGATCGGGCGTCCGCCGAGGGTCTGCCATACCATCTCGTATTCGGCCTGGACCTGCGCCAGGGTTGGGTGCGCCGCGACGTCAATGCCGAACAGCCGCAAACACGAGAGTGCGCTCTCGACTGCTTGGGCGTTTTCCGATTTCAGAGTGTGGAGAAGGACTTTCAGACGGTAGGTGATCGCAAGATCGACTTTCGACGCCGCGCGTTGCGAAAATTCTACTAACAATTGCTCGGCTTCTTCGAAATCGCCGATCAAAAAATTGCACTCCGCACGTTCGAGCCAGAGGCTGAACGTCAGCTCGTACAGGCTGTCCCAGCTTTTTTCGTCAAGCATGGCCAGTCCGGCTGCAAGATACACGCCCGCAGACGCATAGGCAGCCGACGCTTTGGCCTTTCTCCCGGCGCGCAGGTTGAGTGTCGCCAGTTGGGCTTTCTCCCGCGAGTCGGTCAGCACTGCAGCGCCCCGATTGAGCTGAGCAACGACATTGAACAGATGGTCGGCGAGTTGATCACCCGACATGTTCGCCAGCAGCTTGCGGCCGATGAGTAGGTGGGTGTCAACGCGGTGCTCGTCGGGAATGAGCGAATAAACCGCCTGTTGAATTCGATCATGCAGGAACCTGTACGCGCCATCCAGCTGATCGATAAGACCAGTATAGACAGCCTCCCGGAGTGTCGCGTGCATTGCTTCCTCTGGTCCATTCTGTACCAGAGTCAGGGTGGCGGTGTCGGCGACGTGGCCTAAACAAGCGAGTTGTTTCAGCACTTCCAGGGTAGGCGGAGAAAGACGCTTCAGCTTTTCCACCATGAGATCCACCACGTTGTCAGTATAACCCTTTGCGTGGATGCGATCGAGTTCCCAACGCCAAGCTTGCGCGACGGGGTCAAACATCAGCAGACCCTCATCAGCCAACTCGGCCATGAATTGGATTGCAAAGAATGGATTTCCGCCAGTCTTTTCCTGAACGAGCTGCGACAACGGCCGTGCCCGCTCGATGTCACACTGCATCGCACTCGCGATAAGCTGATCGACGTCTTTTAGACCGAGGGGAGCCAAGATTATCTCACCCACCCTCGCATCTGTTTTTTTGATTGCAACCAGTGTTCGCAAAAGAAGGTGTGCGGGACCGACCTCGTCATACCGATAGGCGCCAACCAGTAGAAGGTGGCGCACTTCCGAATGCGTGATCAAATGCTCGATGAGGTCGAGCGTGGCCGTATCCAGCCATTGCAGATCATCGAGGAACAAGACGAGCGGATGATCCGGCTTGGCGAACACGCAAAGGAAGCGGCGGAACACCACCTTGAATCGATTCTGCGCTTCTTGGGGTGGCAGGTCGGAAACGGCCGGTTGTTTGCCGATGAGGAACTCGACTTCGGGAACGAGGTTGACGATCAGCTGTCCGTACGATCCAACCGCCTCAGCCAAGGCACGCCGCCATTGGTCCACTTCCGATTCGCTTTTGACGAGAATCTGCCGGACCAGATTCTGGAAGGCCTGCGCGAGGGTCGAGTATGGGATGTCGCGCTTGAACTGGTCGAACTTGCCTGCTGCGAAAAGTCCGCGCGACGGGACAAGGACCTTATGCAATTCGCTCACCACGGAGGATTTGCCGACGCCGGAATAGCCCGATATCAGGACGAGTTCCGAGACTCCTTCGGCCACGACCCGATCAAAGGACGCGATCAAGGAATTGATTTCACGTTCCCGCCCATAGAGCTGCTCCGGGATCATCAACTGGTCAGACATGTCGTGCGCGGCGAGCGAGAATGGTTCGATGCGACCATGCAGCTGCCATTCCATCAAACAGCGACGCAGGTCAGCCTCGACACCCCCGGCGGTCTGATAGCGTTCCTCTGCGGTCTTCAGGAGAAGCTTCATCACGATTGACGAAAGCACCTGTGGAATTTGGCTTATCCTCTCACTGGGCGAGTCGGCGCGCCTCGCAATGTGGCAATGAACCCACTCCATCGGATCTGAAGCGGTGAACGGGAGCCGGCTGGTCAAGACTTCGTACAGCGTGACACCCAGAGAATAGAGATCACTCCGGGAATCGATAGAACGGTTCATCCGCCCGGTCTGTTCGGGAGCCATATATGGGAGTGATCCAGCGATAAATTCGGGCGCCTCGGGCGCCTGACGCTGGCGGGGGACCCGCGACGCGACCCCAAAACCGGTGAGCCACACGCGACCAAAGTCGTCCACAAGTGCGTTCGCCGGCCTAATGTCCCTATGGATGAGGCCTTGCCGGTGGACTTGACCAAGCGCGGCTGCCAGGCCGATGGCTACATGCAGGCAGCGGACCAGGTCGATCGGGTGTCCCTTGTGCTGCTCAACTGTCTGATCCAGGGGTTTACCACCTGGGTCCTCAAGAATGAGGAGCATTCGGCCTTGAAGACGAATCATTCCGAGGGGCAGAGCCGCCCACGCTGAATCGAGTTCGCTCGCCAACGAGTATTCGTGTTCGAGCCGCCGGAGATTCTGAATCGACGGCTGCTCACCAGCTACCGTTACCGCCAAGATCGGCATGTGGTTGCCATGCTCTCTTCCGCGGTAAAGCGTGAACTCCGCGCCTTCTCGAAGCAACTCTAACGCGTACTTCGAACCCTCAGGCATCACGATTCTTCTTGCTATGGGATGAGCCGTTGTCCACACAGTGAACTCGGCCGCGCAAATTCGCAAATCCCGTGTGGAGCTTCAGCCAATCTGGCGAAGCGATCAACCGTGAAATTCTGCGAAGAGTAGGCGTAATCAGGCTTTAAGTCTTTCAGGACTTAGGTCCATTTGGAGGTTCGGCGGAAAGGCTACCATGATCGCCGCGACCGCAACAGCGAACAAGGTCAATGCCTTGGCGTACGTTCCCGTTGTCGCCCTGTCGAAGTGCCCGCCAGTCACCAGAGCTACGGCGGGAGCCCGCCCTCGCCTGTACCCTAGGAGGGGCTGGCCCAGGGTTTCGCTCAGGACGCAGCCGACGGCCGGCGGCCCGATCCCCCGGCGGGCAAGGGGCGCGCTAAGTTGCCGCGGCCAACCTGCCGCAGAGCCTCGCCCGAGGCATAGCCGACGAGCCCGCCAGAACCGGGATCCCCAGCACGGTCCCGATCACACCATTTCGAAAAGGATCTCGCCATAGCGGGCGGCATGTTCGTCCTGGCCATAGCCGGCGCCGGCGCGATATCTCTCGACAGGGTGCTGAACGGCCTCGTGAAGCGCCGGCAACAGGACAGAGAGACGGTTGCGGCGCTCATAGCGGCCGGTAGGCCTCTCTCGGTCGGCGAAATCAAGCTTCCATTCTAAACCGGCCAACACGCCGGCATCATACAACCCGACCGCCGATCGGCACCCAAGTACACTGCCTTGTGACGTCACCTCAGGGCATACCTTGATGTTATCAGCGATTACCCGTCGGCCAAGGCACCGGTTTTGAAATTCGCTTGATGGCGTCCCTGCCCTTGCCCTTCAACTCCGTCGAGTCCTTGTGTGTCAATTTGTTGCGACGAGAGCTAGTCCCTGTCGTGCTGGTCCGTCTCGTCTCATCTCCTGGCTCTGCAAAAACCGTAGCAGCATGTTCGCAACCTGTTCACCCATGTTGATTTCACGAGTTTCCGACTGTCGGCATATAAGAGGGAGAGGTCCGATGGATTTCAAGTTGATGGTGAATATTGCCGGCGGCATCCTTCTGGCCATCGCGATCCCCTCGGTGTGTCTCGGCGATGGCTGTTTTGCCGTTCGGGATCGGAACGATTTGAAAGGCGAAAGCTGTGACAATGAAAAGCCCGCCACCGTGCCAGACCAGAAAACTCATATTTTAGCACCTGCGAAACAAAGCTCGTTATTCCGCGTTGAGGCTCGTCGAACAACGGAGCTTCACGAATGGATCCAGCAACTGCAGCTGTGATGATTTTGCTTTCTTGCAGCCCCGCCCAGAGAGTCTGCAAGCCACTCGACACATCACCGTCCATGTTCGGATCGCTTGACACATGCCAGTTGGCGTTAGCCGTGAGGCTCGAGGGCGCTCCCAACGGGGAGATCGTGGGGCGATGCAGTTCGATCGATCCCTCCGCTACAGGTTCCGTTCCAGCCGGGTATAGCACGATTGTCGTCACGCGGGGCACAGGGGCGGGTGCGGTGAGCAGTCGCTACATCGTGCCACACAAAAATTGAAGCCAGCCACGGTGAGGCAGCGGCTGCTCATTCTCGACCGGAAAGTTATAGGCCTTGCCCTCCCTCTATGAACCCAGGGCAATCATAATCGGCATCGTCGGCTTCGGGCTCGTCGTCGCCTTCCCTGTCATCGGTGCCGACGACTTCGATGCCACCGGACAGATACGGTTCAAGATCCGTGTCGGGGCTCTACGAAGTCGAGCAGTGAGATCAGGCGTTCAATCTCATCTTCCATCGAGCGACGGACCGCCATGTCCGAAAGGCGAAGGTTCGTGGCTGGATAGCGAAGAAGCGCACACGCCTTACCTTCATTCGCATGGTTCGCAGAGATTAGCATGATCACATACTCTCATCTGATCCGGCGTCGTCTCCCTCAAAGCAGCGCCGGTAAGGCTCGGCGCCCTTCTTGGTCTGTCCCCGTGTGTCAGAAGGAGGTCGCCGGGCCTACCCGGCCCGTTGCTCATCGTTTGCGGGGTGCTCCTGATGGCTGCGCTTGGCCCCGCGGCCTAACGGCCAGAATCAAGCTTCCGAAAACCTTTCGCTGCATAAGAGCATCGTCAGACCGCTCCTGGCGCACCACAGCGACACCCCAAGACCACAGCGACACCCCAAGAGCTGTACGTCAGGCCCACGGCCCTGCTGATGAGTGCCCTTGGACAGATGGATTGCGTTTGTCACCAAAAGGAATCGTACCGGCCCGTTCTCAGCACGTCAGCCGGAACGGGCCATGGGCAGAAGCAGCCGACTAGCTAAAATCGCAAGATGACCGAAGGACCACGTCGGCGATAGCACCGGACCCGACGGCGCCCGTGTCGCCAGTAACTACGGCAGACTCTTCTCCAGCCCCGCCGGCGGCGGCGGCGCCCGTGGTAGTAATCTGGGTCGTAGTCTGGGTCGTAATCTTGGTCGTAGTAGCGCCGATGGTTGACCGGCTCCACTTCCGCGTGAGTACCTTCGTTGTCGAAGGCGTCTGGCGCGTCGAGTTCTTCGAGAATGCCGCTTTTGGCCGCTGGAACACCGGCCAATGCGTTGATAGGCCGGACCGCGCTTGCAAAGGCTGCTGCCCCGGCAACGCCACATATCGCTGTCAAAAAGGATCGCCGATCCATAGTAAACCTCCCAAGTTACATGAGCTGAACGAAGCGCCCCGCCTGCTGAAGGAGCAGGCCTAGCGCACTTAAAATAGAGGATTCGCCAGCCGCTCAAGCAACTCGCGAATCCTATCAGCGCAGGAAGGGACCTGGCTGCGCCGATCCAAGACATGTCAGCTAAGGACGACCGCCATTACCAGAAAGGTAACGGCTGTTGCAAAAATCGGTGCGAGCAACCATCGCGCCTGGCCAACACTTTGATCCATTTGTTCTCTCCCGTTGTGGAGAACCAACAAGCTGAAGCCCTAATCCGTTCCGCCTAGTCCAAAGGTAAGACCATTGCGTTGTACGGTCGGACTTTAGACCAATCGGATTAGACAAAGGTGCGTAGGCGGGAACGTTTACCCCGGTTCAAAGTTGGTTGCCGGGCAGTGCGGACGATGATCGTCGTGTGCCGGTCCTTGCAGGAGAGAAGATATGAAGATGCACTTTGTGAACACCGCCGCAGCCATGTTGCTCTTGGCGGGGATCGGCTCCGCCGCCGCTGACGACATTATCATCCAGCCGGAACAGGACACGGTCATCCGTGAGTATGTCAAGAAGCAGCCCTTGGCTTCGGTGAACCTTCCCGGCGTGGAATTGAACGTCGGGACAGCTCTGCCGGAAACTGTGGAGATCCACGAGGTCCCGAACGTCAAATACCGTTACGTGGTGGTCGACAACCGCACGGTCCTGGTCGATCCGGGCACCCGCAAGATCGTGAAAGTTTACGACTGAGATTTCGAACGAACCCACGCTCGCCACCCTTGGGTGGCGAGTGTGTGCATCCAAACGCTACTTAGCCGGACAAATTCAATTGCCACTCAGCTGGACAATGAACATTGACGAACCCTGAACTCGAGAGAACGCAAGCCCTGGTTGCCCGCTTGGCTGATCTCCAAGCAAGAATGCAGGCAGCACGTCTTGTTGGAGCCGAGGTAACAACCGTCCGAAAGGTTGCAGCTACAATCGATGACGGCTTGCGACAGGCCGGCCTCACACCGTTAGAAATCGCAGAAGGTCAAGAGGAACAGTTTAGCGATACTAAATGTTCGACTGGCTATGGAAAGCCGAACTCTCCTCTCAGCAGATCAAGTCAGAGCGGCACGAGCCCTACTGAACTGGCCGCGTGTGCGACTTGCCGCCAAGGCCAATCTTAGCGAGATGGTGATCAGCGATCTTGAGAACGGATACAGGAAACCGCGTCCCCACAACATGGCCGCCATCCGCAAAGCGTTTGAGGATGCCGGAATCGTTTTCACCGTCCAAGGCACTCCATCGTTAACCCGCTCAGAAGGTGATAGCGGCCTAGCCGCCGATAATAGACGGTGGCGCGGCCGGGAGAAAAAAGGATAAAGGGGAAAAGCCCGTGTACCCTCTGCACCCGATCTCTAAAGCGGCCTCTAACAAGGGCGGTTGTTCACTGACTTTGTGCTGGCGCTCACCTTTCTGAGGTGCCGCTCGAATATGGCCAGCTTCTCTTCGTAGCCGAGCCGCACTCTGGACCTGCAACTATCGCATTTGAAACCGGCAATCGTTTTCAGCCAGGATCCCCTTCTCACCATAGGGCGTGAACAGGAGGGGCATTGGAATTCTAAAGGTACGTCGCGCAGTTCATTTGATAGAGGCACTGTGCATGTTCTCCTCAGCGGCACGGCCACTGCAACAAAGTAGAAGGAGAAATGTTTCCGGCTTCGGCCATTTACTGGATGAACTGCGCGCTTCTGGCCGGTGATACGAGCCTTTGAGCTACGGCCGAGTATGGTGAGGCCACGGAGACGATCCGGATCGAAGGGCAAGGAACAGCTTGCCTGCCCCCTTCAGCATTTGGACTTAGGTCCGATTCTTTCGCGCGAATGGGACAGGACCGGCAAAGCCTCGCGACCGAACTTCTCGAGATTAGACGGATCCGTTGGCCTTCCGCAGAGGCCATGGCATAACATTCGAGCTCGATCAGCTGTCTTTCTCGCCCTTCTCTATAACGCGGACCAGCCATTCTCAGCAGGCTTCGGCCACTCCACACTGTCTGAGTTTGTGTTCTGAACTGTGCCGCCCATCGCAGTTCCCTCCACCTCCAATAGGCTAATTACGGATTATAAGACCTGGGGAATCGATCTTTCAAGGTGGAATCCGCATTAGCGCTGGATGTTGCATCGCGGCGCGGAGGGGTTTTATTAGCTCCCCCTCATCTTGACGCTGGCGCCGGCTGCTCCAAAGTCTTGGGCATGGCTCGGGGAACTATCAAAGTTGGCGACGAGGTCGCAGTCACGGCGATTGTGCGCGGCCGCGTGACGCCCGATCGCATAAGCGTGACGATCCCCTCCTACGACTTCCCGCATTCTGTTGTCGATTCGACTTCGAAGGCTGTAATTGGCCAGCATATGGAATTGATCGGCCCTGTCACACGCATCGACGGGGACAAGGTAACCGTCAGCCTCCGGCCATTGGTGACTGTCGACGCCGAGCACGTGCGCCTGGTCGAAAGCCACGTGGCGCTTCCGCGAGCGCGAAAAAGGCCGCTCGTTGACAAAGTTTAACTTGCCTGCCCACCCAAGGAACGGCCAGTGAAACTTTACCCATCACATCGGCTCTGGTCGCCTCCCGCTAGCTGCCGGCGCGTTGCGATATCGGCACAGTAGACGGGTTGGCATTTTCCGAACTTTCCGCCATGTCGTCGCGATGACGTTGACGAAGGCGCTTCAGCAGATCGCGTGAGGCTTGGATCGCCCTGCGCGATTGATCCATGTTCTGGCGAAACGTGGCGCGTTCCTCCATGGACTTCTGCCACTTCAGCAAGGTAGCCGTAGTCGCAGTGGCCGCTTGAGCGATATCTATGGGCGTTGCAACCATCGCATCCTCCCCAAAAAGGCAATGGTAAACGCAATCTCTATAGGCCCAACGAAACCCTTCTTCAATCAAAAACGACCATACGGCATACGGCAAAATGGCTATTCGGCGGGCCGCTCGACGGCGGCTTCGTCGACCTCGGCTTCCATCTCGTCTTTGACGGTCTTGGTCTTACCAAAACCAGCCATCGCCACACCGTCAAAGCCCTGCAGCCACGCATCGGCATGTTCCAGCCAGTAAGCTGGCGCCTCACGCTCCTGCCATCCTTGCGCGCTTGGGCGCCGTACATCCAGGCGTAGGTCGCGCGCTATTTCTTAGGCACGGCCATTTCCATCATCCTCCCAGAAATCCAGCAGCCTTGCGTGCCGCAGCTTCTCATCGCCTTTTCCTAAGAAAGGAGAGGGTCTGTGGACAGCTGTGGCTCTATCCGGCTGTAAGTTGCCAGACCGCTACGCTGGCGAGGGCAAGGCCCGCTGCGCCTTCGATTGCTCGCATATGGTATCGAACAGCCGTGGCCTGCTGTCGAAAAAATGCACCAGGCGCTCCCGAAACAAGATCGACAGTACCGCCACGCTGGACAGCGTTAGGGCCACGCCCACCATCATGGTGATTGCGATAGCTCCCGGCACCCCTCTGGAAATCGCGAAGGTCATGACAAAAAGGGTCAGCGGGCACGGAATCAAACCGGCCATGACTCCAACGGCCTCGCCCTCATGCTTGTGATGGTGGCCGTGGCTCACCGAACGCCAAAGCATCCAGACGCCGATCAGCCCGAGCAGACCGCGACTCACACCCTCAAGCAGTGGTGCGCGTCCAACGCTGCCCAATGCAATCGAGACGAGCGGCAGGGAGAATACGGCGATCAGCACCGCTGTCGCCACGTGAGTGAAGGACAGCGTAATCGACACCAGGAGGCCGCGCGAAACCTTCGCATCCGAACCTGCAAGGTAAGTCGCCAAGACAGCCTTACTGTGGCCGGGCGTCAGAGCATGTGCCGCACCGAACAGGAGGCCCATCGGCAGAAAGGCAAGGAACGCAAGCCAATCACCGCCAACTGACAGCAGCTTTATCTGATCTGCGAGCGCCAGGTATATGGAGCGCTGAAATTCGACAAGCGCCTGGAACATCAGCCGAGACCGGCAAAAGCGAGTGGTTTCCGGCAGTTGTCAGTGCTGGTGGCCGTGATGTTCGCCCTGATCATGAGAGTGCGGATGCTCGTGCTCACCTTGGTCGGTCGAAAACCGGATGTTGGCAGCTGCGAGCGCCGGCATGTGTTCGAACAGTTCGTTCTCCAGCGCCGCCGTGATCTTGTTTGCCTCTGAGAGAGGCAAGGTTCCGTCGGCTGCAATAGCGATGTCGGCATGCAACTTGTGGCCAATCCAGCGGGCCCTGGCGTCGACAACGCGAGCACCCTGCACATGCGCAGCGGCATGCTGAATTTCGGCCATCACGCCCGGCTCGACGCCGTCGAGCATGCGGGTGAGCACTGAGCGCGCCGATTGCCAGACGATACCGAATATAGCGACCGTGATGAGAAGCCCGATGATCGGGTCGGCCAGTGGAAATCCGAGCCAGACGCCCATGGCGCCGATGACCACTGCAAGGCTGGTAAGCCCGTCGGTGCGGGCATGATAGCCGTCGGCGACGAGCGCCGCACTGTTGATTTCCCTGCCGATACGGATGCGAAACACCGCGACGGCCTCATTCCCGAGGAAGCCGACAATGCCCGCCGCGGTCAGCCAACCGAGATGAGTCACTGCCTGCGGACTGACCAGGCGCTCGATAGCCTGGTACCCGGCGACGATGGCGCTGAACAGAATGATCAGCACGATAATGATACCGGCCAGATCCTCTACCCTGCCAAGGCCGTAGCTGAAGGTCCGTGACGGCTTGCGTCGTGCCAGCATGAATGCGATCCAGAGCGGAATGGCGGTTGTGGCGTCGCCTATGTTGTGGATCGTATCGGCCAACAGCGCCACGCTGCGTGACACCAACACCACGGCCATCTGCAATGCCGCCGTCATGGCCAAGATGACGAACGACCATTTGATGGCCCAGATGCCGCGGTCAGTGGTTGCAATCGTTGCGTCGATGACCCCGTGCGTATGGCCGTGCGAGCCATCGTCATGAGCATGCGCGTCATGATCATGTGACCCGAAGCCGAACCAATCCAAGACGCGTGCGCCGATACTGGTCATAGGTATTTCGCCAGTTGCTTGAGCTCTGCCAGCGAGTTGCCTCCCGCTTCCGTGTCGATCAGACAATGTTCGATATGATCGTGGATCAGTTCTCGCTTTGCGCTGCTGATGGCGCTCTCCACTGCATGGAGTTGCTGCGCCAGGTCCAGGCAGGATCGCTGCGCCTCGAACATGCCAAGCACGGATGCAAGATGCCCCTGTGCGCGCTTTAAGCGCTTCACGATAGCCGGATGAGAACTATGGATGCCTTCGGACATGCCCACCGGTATCCCCCCAGGGAGGATGCGTCAAGTATGATGTGAGCGCAGATAGGCTCTTGATCAGCCACCCCGCAGAGCGTGTATCCATGGCGCTGAATGGTTCCGGAAATTGGAATCTGGGCTTGAAAGGGCTGGCCCCTGTGCAATACAGGAACCAGCTATTAAATCTGCCAACTCAATGAACCGTCCAACTTTATGGGGTCAGTTCACGCGACCGGGCCTTTCTTTGCGTGGTGAAACTGAAGAAGCCCGTCGGTCGGATCAGCGGGCTTTGTGATGGGATGGCCCGCGCCTGCTTCCGAGGCTGCGCGGGCCGACCATGACGAGTGAGGGACGCATCTTGGTCACCGGCCGGACCGCTGAAGAACGAGCCGGGTGTGACCGAACTGCCTTGGACCGGGAATGTTCCCGGCTGACGCAAAAAGCCCGCCAGCATGAGCCGGCGGGCAATCGATCTGGAGTAGCTGGACTCATCCAGCATAGTTCAACGACGGCGGAAGGTTCGGTAGCAACCCGCGCTCGTCGCTCCCCAAGGATCCAGGGAGCGGCGAGTTGTTGCCCTGCGAGCGCGACACAGAAACTTCGCCGCGCCATGAAAGGATGGCGTGGAGCGCGCAAGCTCTGCAACAAGCTGCCGGCGCGCCCTGCTCCTGGTCGGGCTGTTCTTTATCGTGCCGGTGGTCGCCATGCTGCTGCGACCATTCGTCGCCTTCGGGAGGCTTCTCGACCAAGGTCGGCAGCAAAGGCTCGACGAACTTTAGACGCATGAACTCACCCGCACCCGGCGATTCAATTAGCTTGTGCTGAAATGGTTCCGAAACCGGAAATCGGCTTTTGGTGCAACAAAACACGTCAACTCGACGTTGCGGGATGAGCGAAGGAGGAAACGATATGGCCGATGACAAGAGCAAGCGGGATTTCCGCGATCGGGACCGTGTCTCAGCCGACGAGGATTATGAAGTTGAATATTTCGCAACAAAGACCGGCATCACACCCCAGCAGGTCAAAGAGTTGATTGCGAAGCACGGCAATCAACGCGAGACGTTGGAGCGGGAAGCCAAGGCGCTGCGGAAACAATGACCAGGCTTTCGGATCTCGGCAGACCATAATCGGTCACCGACATGAGGGCCCGCCTGCGAGCGAGCTCGATCATTTCATCCCTTGCCCTGTTTGCGGCCAACAGATCGACATGCGCGATTTTCGCCAAGTCACCTATCATGCCGATCCGCAGCACGAGCCGCTCGAACTGGACGCGTAGGACGCAAAAAGCTCGACTGCTGAATTGAGTTTTAATCCATGTTTTGGCGAAACGTGGCGGGGCTGCACCGGCCATTGCTATGGGTCCAACCGCCGATTCAATTGGCTCGTGCTGAAATGGGTCCAAAATCAAATAGGCATGGAAACCAAAAAGCTCTTGTTGCGTTCGGCGCACTAAAAGGTCGGGAGGTTGTGCCATGGGCACCTTTTTACCGCTGTTCGTTAAGCTGGTAGACCGTAAATCAATGACGGTTTCCTCTATCTGTGAGGCCGAGGAAGCGCTCCAGGGGCAGTGGCCAAATAAGGGTGCGGCGGCCTATAGGGATGCGTGCCGATTGATCGCGGAGGCCAAGGATGGAAGCTGCAGTCCGGCCGTAGCATTTGCGGCGTTCAAGGCCGCCGCTATCGACCAGCACCTGCTGCAGCCCGAGCCCGGCGCTCGGCATTCGACACAACGTGCCATAAACCATCGTGATGATTAACCGCCGTCCCCTAGTATCAAATAGGGACCGACACAGGGGAGTCTCGCTTGGTCGCGCGACGGTGGGCTCGCACCGACCGGGGCAGGTGATGCGAGCCCGGCCGAGTCTTGCGGGACCCCGACCAGCAGCGAACACCCACTCGCTGCCGTTCTATCAACAAGCCCCCAAATTTCAGGTTCCGCTAACGTACAAAAAAGCCCACCAGCCGTTGAGGTAGTGGGCAGTTTTGGGAGACGCTGATATGGGAACAGTGCGACCGCCCGAAGTGTTTCGAGGCGACGATATTCCAAGGGGGATTCACAGATCCGCGCTTTCGATGTTCAGCGAAGGGCGGTCAAGTTGCTCGCCTTGGGGGAGCTTCCAATCGTAGACGAGAAGACTGATCGCCCGCGAAAGCGACGGCATCTGCCTCATTTTCGAATGCTCGGGAATACGTTTCACCGTTCCTCCCTATGATGCGAACAACCCACTCGCCTAACGAATGGCGGACCTCTAGGAAGAGGGAAGACGAAAACGGCGGCCGGTAAGTGACGCTGTCCAATGCCCTCGGGAGGCTTGTCCCGCCAAAATCGGCTCCATCATCGGAGGAATGAACTTCACGCATGCACTGACTCCCGAGACCGCGAGTCAATTAGCGCGTGCTTAATTAGTTCCGGAGCGTTTTAACGAATCGTTGACAGCGCTGTCCCAGAATAGGACGGCGCGGTCAACCCCAACCTTGGCTGCGCAGGCGGCTCTGGCATCGAGTTCCACCCCGAACTGTCGGAGCCGCCACCCACATTCCGCAATTTACCAGCAATGGTTGAATCAACCGTTACTGCACGTGCTTTCCATGGCGCTTCCCCGATCCTTAGACTTTGACGAACAAACCGGGGATACACAGAGGCGTTCCGATCTAGACTCGACCGATGGAAACCATCTTCGATGACATCGCCAACGCCCTCAGAGAGCCCCGCCAGGATGCTTGGCGCCCTGTCCGCGCCTTCGGCCCTTGATCTTGCCGACAAGCTGTTCCTTGGCCTGCCATAGGCCTGGGTGTTGGCTTCGGAATGGCGATCTCGGGTTAGCCGGCCCCGATCAGGTAAAACAATGCGCTAAGAACCGCAGCGACTGATGCCCCGGCTATGAGCATGGCGGCGGTGCTGTTTGCGCCGATTGGCAGGCTTCTTCCCGTCCGCACCCGCGTATGCGCTGTAAATTCGCCGCCCGTCGTCACCGAACCTATCGCTGTTCGGGTAAGCCTTCTTAGGCTTGGATCTCGGTCGAAGTATTTTCATGGCCTAGCCCGGATCGTGAACAACACCCGAAGTTTAGCGGCTCCTGATGTATGGACTCAAGCGTGGAATGGACGCGTTCTTTGCACGGGGGGAGAGAGGGCGTGGGCAAAGTCCAGCGTCATGGAGGGGCTAACCAGGCCGACCGCTGGCGCAAGAACGCCAAGCGGCGGCGGTTGTGGCGATGGCAATACTGCCGGCGCTGGTGATGGTTCCCTTGACCGCTTTTTTCACCGTTAACCGACAAGCTCTCGACAAGGTCGTCGGGCTCATCCCAACTGGCTGGCTGAGTGGAACCCGCACGGCCGGCGCGGCGAGCTGCGATGTCAAGGGGAACATTTCCATCAATACCGGCGAGCGGATTTATCACGTCGCAGGGCAGGAGCATTACTGGGAGACGAAGATCAGTCCTCAGTACGGCGAGCGCTGGTTCTGCAGCGAAGCAGAGGCCGTCGCGGCCGGCTGGCGAAAAGCGAGAAGGTGATACGAGCCTCATGGCAGAGCGTAGCGGCAAGACCGCATATCCTTCTATGCAGCTTTTGAGATCTCTCCCCCCGGCATCAGTGCAGCACTGGCTCGCGGGCTTTGACCCAGCGATCGACTTCGAAGATGATCAGGTCTATCTCGTTGTTCGAAAGCTTGCGGCAGATCTCGTTCTCCACCCGAAGCATCACCCGGACCATTAGCGTCTTGGTGGCGTCGGACACGACCATGATCAAGGCTTCGCAGGTCGTCTGCCGGCCGGCACTCGCACGATTCACCTTCGTTGTCTGGTCTGGTGTGAGGCGCTCGCCGCGCTGATGTCGGCCGATCAAGGCGCGAGCTTCCATCCTGCGCATTTCTTCCTGCGGGACATAACGAGTGGCGTCTGGTGCATTGATCGAGGTCATGGCGCCGTCGAATGCGTGAATGGCTTTGCTCGATGGTGCGTTCATTTGCTTGCCTCCTGCCGAGTCCATACAGGTGCGGGCGCCAGCGCGGCGCGTCTGACGAGGTTGCGAGGTCTTTCAAGACGATCGCCTGACGTGCCGCTCATGGGCACGCCCCGATGGGTGTCGGAACCAAAGTCGTTGAGCAAAGTTTCCCTACCGAAGGGCGTTTTAGGTTTTTGGAGAACTCGAAATGAAGACCATCATCCTGGGCGCATTGGCGCTTTGCTTGGCTGCCCCTGCGGTCGCGTCCGCAGAAGAAGGCATCGTCATCCAGACCCACCGACACCACCACCGCCATTCTTGGGACGACAACAATAACGACCGTGTGGTCATCTATCGGAACGGACACCGTCTCCATCGCCGCCATCATGGCGAGCAGGCGTTTTACGACAATGGCGAGCGCGCTTGGGGCCGGCATCATCATCGGTCCAGCGACGTTGCGGTCACCGGATCGATCAACCGTCCGATGCATCACCGCCGTCACGTTGTCATCCAGCAGGACGACAACAGCGACTATGACTCCGACTATTGATCGCGGTCTAACGGCCCGGCCTCTCGACTTCGACGGGAGCCGGGCATCGGAGGGAGGCTTTCGCCATGACGATGCTGTTTCAACCCTTGGACTCGGACGGTCACAAGCGGAGTGAGCTCTACCACGCTGCGCGGTTGTCGATGCTCCAATGTCGTGTGTTGACGCGCTTCGATCGGGTCGAAGAGGCTGCTGATAAGGTCCAGGCAGCGGCTGAGTTGTTCGCTGAGGCCGCTCGACCTGTCGGAAGCACTCAAACGCTCGGTATGTGAGCGTCAAGTCGGGCCCGCGGAACCAGCAGGCGGCAACAAAGACCCTTGGCACATTTACCAGCCGGGCCACGCGCCATTCTCTTTCGCCGGCCTTTGGGCCTACAATTCCAATCTCGACATAACCAGCTGCACCATCATCACAGAGCCTGCCGCAGACCCGATGAAGCAGTTGCATGATCGGCAGCCTCTCATTCTCGACCCGGCATACTATGACGCCTGGCTGGATCCGGCGTCGCCCAAGGACAGCCTCAAGGACATTCTCAGCCACGACATCGACGGTCAGCTGCAGTTCAACCGCGTTGGGCGTGAGGTGAACACCAGCGCCGTCAACAAATTGCCCAACGACCATCCCGGCCTGGTCGGGCCGATCAACCCCCTATGAGCGACGAACCAACACGGCTTGCCGAGGCATGACAGCGGCCCCGCGCGATCGACGGCGGGTCGACAATCATGCGTGCGGGCACCCCGGCTGCGGTGAGGATAGAGGCTTCGGCTTCGCCCGACCGAGGCAGCTATCGCACTGGTTCTGCCTGAAGCACCGCGACGAGGGCGAGCGATACCTATAAGCGCATCAATATCGCTATTTCATACGGTGACCAAGCGTGGAATGTGGCAACTTCACCGCAGGCACATGTGAGCTTGCGCACGTAGAGTTGGATCATTAGAGAGGTCTCAAAGACAAGGGACCACCACATGACTGACGAAGACAACCATGCTGTCGAACTGGCGGAACTTACAGCGGACGTCGTTTCCGCATACGTAGCCAATAACCCACTACCGGTTGCCAACTTGCCCGACCTGATTTCATCTGTGCACGCTTCATTGTCAGGTTTGAGCAGCCAGATCGCACCGGCTGCGAAAGAGCTTGTGCCTGCGGCAAATCCAAAAAAGTCTGTGTTCCCGGATTACATCATCAGTCTGGAAGACGGTCGGAAATTCCAGTCTATGAAACGTCACCTTGGCCTACTTGGCCTGACACCCGACGAATACCGTGAGAAGTGGGGCTTGTCTCACGATTACCCAATGGTCGCGCCGAACTACGCCGCTAAGCGATCGGCCCTTGCGAAGGCGTCTGGTCTAGGTCGGAAGGCTGAGGTTAAGGCGCCGGCGAAACGGGCGAAGAAGGAGTAGTCCGAACCCCACCTGACGCAACGTCAAGAATCAGCTATCGATTGAGTTGCGGCGGACCTGATTTGATTTTACCGCCCGGCCGGCGCTGATCAGGCAATGCTCCCATTGCGGCGCCGGCCATCTTCATGCAGATGCCACGGTCCCCCGAATTAACGGTGCACAAAGAAACGCCCGTCGCGGCAAGCGGCAGGCTTTTCTATTGGGAATTGCGAGGACTAGAATTTGTAGGCTATGCCGAAGCGAACTTCGTTGGTCTTCAAATCAACCTTCCCATTTGGCAACGCTTCAGTGCCGAAGTCAGTATAGCGGTACTCGGCCCGCAGGAGAAGATTGTCGGTCATGGCGTAGTCCAACCCGGCGCCTATCGTCCATCCTGTGAATGTATCTCCGAAAGAACCTGAGACGGTATTACTGCTTGTGTCGATGCCGCCATATGCAACGCCGCCCGCGATATAGGGCAGAAAGCGATCGACGGCATACCCTAGGCGAAGTCTTGCCGCCCCACTCCAATTCAGTTCCTCGATCGCAATGCCGCCCGGAACCGGGAGACCTGGAGCCGCGAATATTTGGCCGCTGCCATCAACATTCGCATACACGACGTCCAGTTCCACACCAATGACGATATTGCTCAGCATCTGATAGCTGTAACCGGCGTAGACACCGCCAAGGAACCCGTCAGGATCTGTCTCAACGAAGCCCCGGCCGCTGCGTTGGCGTATATTCCCGTCGCTCCGGGCGTAGCCTGCCTGAAGACCGATATACCCACCTGTCCAGCTAAAAACTGGGGTGACTTCTTCGAGGATGGCATCGGCAGCAAACGCCGAAGACCCTATCAGAGACAACGACAAACCAAGAAGCAGCGTCTTCATAGGCATCTCCTGACCTGCCCTTTGGTAGCAGAGCGCGCCGCTAGGGGTAGTTGTTTTCTGCCACAGTTGGCAGTCACATCGGCTGCGGGCATGAGCAGCTGCCCACAGGTGGCATGAGCCTCCTCTGCCAATCCGCTGGCGGCGATCGGATCGCCTCGCGCCATAATGGGCAACTTTCGGCTACCCATTTGTCGCGAAACTTCCTGCCGCGAACACTCATTCGGTCAAGCCAGGATCAAAGTGCGCCACAGCATCGACAAGCGTTCGATATAGGCCGTCAACTTCTTCGTCGATCTCTTCGCGCCTGATCCCCAGCGCCTTAGCGTCGGCATACAATTGTGTGTGTACTCACTGATCGAAACCGTGTCGGCCTTCGCCGTTTCGGGGAGATTGTTACCGATCCAGCGATCGAGGAAATTGATACCGCGTGTGCTCATCAGCCGATAAGTTCAAAGCGCATATTAGGTTCCGCTACTTGACCCGTGAGACGGACGCACCAGACTCCAGTGCATGGCTAGGGATCTCGACATCGGCGATGAGGTGGCGATCGACGCCACCATTATTCGACGCGTCACTGACGACAGGATCAGCGTGTCGATACCGACCTACGGATTTCCGCATTCCGTTCGGGATAGCACCACGAAGGTGGTCAAAGGTCAGACCATCGAACTGATCGGCAGCGCCACACGGGTCGAGAAGGACGCCGTAACGGTCAGCCTGAGTGGCCCGGTGGTGACGGTCGCGTTTGATGTTGTGCGGCTGGTGAAGCTCTAGCTTTCCCGACCTTACCGCCCTAACGGCTGCTTCGAAAGCGAGAGAAGTTCGGCCTCATCTTTTATCCCGGCCATGTAGTTGGCAATGATCCGAGAGGCCAACCGGCCCTGCGCATCGGGTGATTGGTCGTCGACGAGTTTAAGCTGCTCGAAAACGCGCCCTAGCAAGGCCAATTCGGCAGGCTTAAAAATCCCGGCATCCACGGCTTTTCGTCTGATGGGCATGACTAGTGTTCTTCCCTCACCGTCTCAAGCCGCCAGCCTGAAATCGGTTCCGGAACATTTTAGCTAAGGTGAATGTTTCAATGGTTATGAAGATCGAAGCCGCCGAATGTCGGGCAGCGTTGACGCTCATCCGGCGCACAATCGAGGACCACTGCCCGCCCGGCGTGCTGCCTAGCGAGGAAGCGGTGAACGGTCTCTATGGGGCGGGGCTCATGGATGAGGCGGAAGCGCTGGCGGCTGCGATCGTCGCAACGATCGACCAGATGCAATTGCGCGTGATGGTGAAACCACCGTCCCCTAGTATTAAATAGGGGCGGAGAATGGGAAGCTCGCTTGGTCGCGCGACGGTGGGCTCGCACCGACCGGCGAGGTGGTGCGAGCCCGGCCGAGTCTTGCGGGACCTCGACCGGCAGCGAACACCCACTCGCTGCCGTTCTATCAACATGCTCCCAAATTTCAGGTTCCGCTAATGTACAAAAAGCCGGTGAACGGAGCTTGGCTCATCGCTGCGTAACGCATTTCCCTGAGTGGTTCCGTCGAGCCACCAAAAGCCGCCGGGGGTGTAACCCGGCGGCTTGAACGTTCGGCTAGCATCGCTTCAGCTGTGGCGCGTCTTAAAGTGTTGGCTCAGGAGCCTGTTTGGCAGCCATCGGGGCGCCGTCTGCCCTCCTATGACGGTCCGCGACGCCGCTGCTCGGAAGCGCCCGCTAAGTCTTGATTGGCCGCGACATCTTATGGAGAGGAACCAGCGGCCAACAAATGTGCATCATGTCCCGGAAACTCCGTTGACGGGAACTCGCTGACCCTGCGCGTCGTGCCGCCGCCTTGCGGATTGCAGCAATTTGCAGCAATGTTGCTTGTGAAATCGCCGACTTTTTTGAGATACCGATCGGACTGGTCAGTGCCACTTGACATCGAATCCCGGTTTCTCGGCTTGGCGGATTTTGAACCAGCTGCGCGAGAGGTGTTGCCGCATGCGGTCTACGAGTTCATTGCCGGGGGTGCTGGCGACGAAATCACCAAGCGTGACAATGAAGCCGCATTCGACCGCATCAAGTTGAGGCAGCGTGTGCTGCGCGATGTCACAAGACTTGATACCGCGATCACACTCTTCGGGCAAAGGCTGCCCCATCCAATCATCCTGGCCCCAATAGCGTATCAGCGGCTGGCGCATCCGGAAGGTGAGGTGGCCGCGGCGCGCGGCGCCGGAGTGGCGGGAGCGGTGTTCATTGTGGGAACTACGGCGACGGCGGCAATCGAGGATTGCTTAGCGGAGAGCCAGTCTCCAGTATGGTTCCTGCTCTATTGGCAAAGCGATCGCAGTTTCAATGGCGAACTCGTATCTCGCATGGCGGCACTGGGCGCAAAGGCGATCAGCGTGACGGTCGACTTGCCAACGCCAGGCGATCGCCGCAGGCAATTCCGGGCAGGCTTCAAAATGCCCGATAGCATTGCAACGCCGTACTTCAAGGACCGGAACACCGGCGTGCTTAAAGTTGGCACTGCGCAAAAGCGGGCCATGCCGACCTGGGCGGATATTGCCTGGCTGCGTTCGCTGACAACCCTGCCGCTTATCCTGAAGGGTATCCTCGATCCTGACGATGCCGAGCAAGCCATCGGAACTGGTGCAGATGCTATCGTCGTCTCGAACCACGGTTCGCGTAACCTCGACACACTGCCGGCAGCCATCGACGCCCTGCCCGCCATCGCGGAACGGGTGGCCGGCCGGATCCCCGTCGTCCTCGATGGCGGCGTTAGGCGTGGCACCGACGTTTTGAAGGCGATTGCGCTAGGGGCAAGCGCTGTGATGATTGGCCGCCCTTATGTCTACGCCCTAGCAACGGCTGGGGCCGAGGGGGTAGCCCACTGCGTCAACCTGCTTCGCCGTGACTTCGAGATGGCAATGGCGCTAACCGGCCGGGCGCGCATCGGCGAAATCGACCGGTCGGTAATCTGGTGAAGCCCGGCCCGCATTTAGGACCAGGATATCAAGTCGTCTTCGGCGATCGCGAAAGGTGGTGGCAAAGGTTTGGACTGAAACCTGATCGATCAAGTTAACGGGCCAGACCTCTACCCCTTCAATTCCGCTCAAAGCGGCTTGGGCGGCAATTGGGGGTTGTGTGCGTCAAGTTCTGCAAAATGGGGCGGCCATGATGCTGGCCATGCGGCTTGGCGCAGAGCGAGCTTCTTGTGCTCGCGCAGGTCGTCCATGTTGATGTATCGGTTGGCCTCCATCCAGTTTTCATTGGTCTCGACGGCCAAGGCCCTGACCAGGCGCAGGCAGCTTTCGGTGTTGGGGAAGATGCGCACGACATAGGTGCGCCGGCGGATTTCCTCGTTGAGCCGCTCCAGCATGTTGGTGGATTTGAGATGCTTGTGGTGCTGTCTCGGCAGCCTGAAGAAGGTCAGGGTTTGTTCGATGGCATCCTCGGCCCAGCCTGTCAGGCGCGGATAGCGTGCCGACATTTGGCAAGCCATGCGGCAAGATCAGCCCTGGCCTCTGCGAGATCGCGCCGGTCGTAGAGCCAGCGCAATTCCTGCAGGCAGTCGTCGCCGTGCTTCCTCGGCAGATGATCGAGCGCGTTCCTGAGGAAGTGCACGTAGCAGCGTTGCCAGGCGGCTTCGGGGATCACCTCGCCGATCGCTGCCACCAGGCCGGCGTGATCGTCGGACACAACCAACTCGACGCCCTTGAGGCCGCGCGCCTTGAGGCCGACGAGGAAGTCCCTCCAGGCCGAGCGGCTCTCGCGATTGGCCATCTCCACGGCCAGGATCTGGCGCCTTCCGTCCCAGTCGATACCGACCGCGATCAGCACCGCCTGGCTCATGACAACACCGGCTTCACGCACCTTCTCGTAGCGCGCGCATCGAGGATGAGGTAAGGAAACGGCTCTTGAAGGGGGCGCCTGGCAAAGGCAGCGAGGCTCTCGTCCAGCCGCTTGTTGATGGCCGAGATCGACGAGGCCGAGAAGGCATGGCCGCACAGTTCTTCCGTGATCGCCTTCACCTTGCGGGTCGACACGCCCTGCACATACATCTCCGCCAGTGTCGCCACCAAGGCCCGCTCGGAACGCTGGTAGCGCTCGAACAGCTCGGTGGAGAAGCGCCCGGCACGGTCCTGCGGAACCCGCAGCTCGAGCTTGCCGACCCGCGTCACAAGGGTACGGCCGTAATAGACGAGCGATAGCCAAGCCGTTCGGGCGTGCGCTCGCTCTTCGAGGCACCCAGCGCCTCGTCCATCTCGGCCTCAAGCACCTCCTGCATCACCGCACGGAGCACTTCGTGCAATCCATCCGGGTTCGAAAGCAAAATGTCTTTGACGGCAGCGCTGGCGGTCTTAACTTCAGTCTTGGTCATGGTGGCGTTCCTTCGCGGGAATCAGGTGACGTGAACAATCACCAGCCTGCCATGACCGCCCCCTCTCAGCGAATTTGCAGAACTCTCAGCACACTACCCAATTGGGTCAAGCGCGGGCACGCAGATGCTAGCCCCGCATGCAGAAAGCACTCTAACAGTCTCCAAGCCAAGCCCGGAAGAACCCCGGTCACCATTGCAACGTGCCCGGTAAGGTCGATGCCACGTGCCACTTCCAACGCCGTCATGGCAGGCCCAAAAGGCGTATAGAGCGGAGTCTGCCGTTCGCGCATTTTGTTCCCTAGCTTCGCCCCTACGAATGCTCGGCACACAACCGCATAGCAGTTTCCCTGGGTGCTGTCGCCCAGCACGCCTTGACCAAAGGAATGTGGACCCTCAGGCCCGGTAGCAGCGTCCCTCACGTCATCCGACTCGTCAGTTCTAGGTTGTGTGCGCAAGTTCTGCAAAATGGGCGATCATGAAACTGGTCATGCGGCTTGGCGTAGAGCGAGCTTCTCGTGCTCGCGCAGATCATCCATGTTGATATAGCGGTTGGCCTCCATCCAGTTTTCGTTGGTTTCGACGGCCAGCGCCCTGACCAGGCGCAGGCAGCTTTCGGCGTTCGGGAAGATGCGCACGACATAGGTGCGCCGGCGGATTTCCTCGTTGAGCCGTTCAAGCATGTTGGTGGACTTGAGGTGCTTGTGATGCTGACGCGGCAGCCGGAAGAAAGTCAGCGTCTGTTCTATGGCTTCTTCCGCCCAGGTGGTCAGCCGCGGGTAGCGGGCGGACCATTTGGACAGCCACGCGGCGAGATCGGCCTTGGCCTCGGCGAGATCGCGCCGGTCGTAGAGCCAGCGCAGTTCCTGCAGACAATCGTCCCCGTGCTTCCTGGGCAGGTGATCGAGCGCGTTCCTGAGGAAGTGGACGTAGCAGCGCTGCCATGCTGCTTCCGGGATCACCTCGCCGATCGCCGCGACCAGGCCGGCATGGTCGTCGGACACGGCCAGTTCGACGCCCTTGAGACCGCGTCGTTTCAAGCCGACGAGGAAGTCCTTCCAGGCCGAGCGGCTCTCGCGATTGGCCATCTCCACGGCCAGGATCTGCCGGCGCCCGTCCCAGTCGATGCCGACCGCGATCAGCACCGCCTGGCTCATCACGATGCCGGCTTCGCGCACTTTCTCGTAGCGGCATCGAGAATGAGGTAGGGGAATGGCTCCTGAAGCGGTCGTTCGGCAAACGCCTTCAGGCTCTCGTCCAAGCGCTTGTTGATGGCCGAGATCGACGAAGCCGAGAATGCATGACCGCACAGCTCTTCCGTGATCGCCTTGACCTTGCGGGTCGACACGCCCTGCACATACATGTCCGCAAGCGACGCAACCAAGGCCCGCTCCGAACGCTGGTAGCGCTCGAACAGCTCGGTGGAGAAGTGACCCGCCCGGTCCTGTGGAACCCGCAGCTCAAGCTTGCCCACCCGGGTGACCAGGGTGCGGCCGTAGTAACCCGAGCGGCGCTCAGGCGTGCGTTCGCCCTTCGAAGCACCCAGCGCCTCCTCCATCTCGGCCTCGAGAACCTCCTGCATTACCGCACGGATCACTTCGTGCAGCCCCTCCGGGTTCGAAAGCAGAATGTCTTTGACGGCAGCGCTGGTCGATTTACCTTCTGTCTTGGTCATGGTGGCGTTCCTTCCAGGAATCGGTGACGTTGAACATCACCAGCCTGCCATGACCGCCCTCTCTCAGCGAATTTGCAGAACTCTCAGCACACTACCCAGTTCTAGGGCCGCTAGCCGTTAGGGACCGAGAACCAGCCAACGAGATACGTCAGCTTTCAGGAAGTGCTCAATCCTGCTTGAGTGTCCGAGATGAGGCGCGAAGCTGCCGTTTGTTGGGGCACGGCCCACTCTAGTCCGCTCTGACGTGCCAAGCAGCTCGTTTCACTCCACCGAATTTTCTGCTTGAATACCTCTGAAACCTGGCCGTGGAGCGCCTCCCATTTTGGAAGATCCCTTCGCCCCCCTACGGCAACGTTTCCTGGCCCGGTGCGCCGCTCAACTAGCGGAGTTGAAGGCGGCGCGTCACACAGCCCTTTTGAAGGGCTCCAACGACTCGCTGATTGGGACGGCGCACTCGCTCGCTGGAGCCGCGGGAACCTTCGGGTTTGCGGAGGTCAGCGTGCAGGCATCGGCACTGGAAACATCGCTGATCGAGCGGGCGGATGACGGAGCCGTGCATGCCGCGCTCGATGCGCTTATAACTGAAATCGAGCGGACGCTGCGGTGATTCAACTGGCTGGACTCACTTCTTGGGGCCAGTCAGGCCGGTCCTGGTCATCTCGCCCCAGCTTTGGTCGGCGCGCAGATATTGCCACCATCCCTTCACGCGCCAGAGATTGTTGAGCTGGCGGTAACCGAAATTCTCGATCACAGCCACGGCCGTGAGCAAGGCGAGATCCCGCGCGCGCGGAAAACGTTGAAGCTCGGCCTCTTCGAGGACCAGCGAACACACGCTCACGCAAACCCCGTAGGTGAAAACCAGCGACGTGAATGCCAAGAGATATTCGGTCGAAAGGATGCCGAGCAGCCAGAAGGTCGGGATCAGCACATAGCCCAGCACCTCCGATATCGGCCCCAGCACATCGACAATCAATATGTGGCCAAACCCAAGGAAGCCAACGCGCCCATAGCGGGGGTTGAAGAGCATGGAGCGGTAACGGAAGAAGCATTCGAGCGCACCGCGCTGCCAGCGCGTACGCTGCCTTGCCAGAACGCGAAGTGACTCCGGCGCTTCGGTCCAGCACACCGGCTCAGGAATGAACTGGATGCTGTATCTTCGCTTGGTGTCCATCATGTGGCGATGCAGCTTGATCACGAGGTCCAAATCTTCACCCATCGACCCACTGGTGAAGCCGCCAACCGCCACAACTTCCGTGCGGCGAAACAGACCAAAGGCGCCGGACACCAGCATCAGCGAGTTGATGCGGCTCCACGCAAGCCGCGCCATGAGAAAGGCCCGCAAATATTCGACCACCTGCAGCAGCGGCAATAGCCGGCGCGGCAGCCGGACCTCGCGCACCCTCCCACCTTCGATCCTGGAGCCGTTGGCAATCCGAATCGTGCCGCCCACGGCGATGGTGCGCTCTGGATCGTCGATGAAGGGCTGCGCGGCACGCATCAACGCATCGGGCTCGAGGATGGAATCGCCATCGATCACGCAAAACAGCGGCGCGCGGCAGACATTGATACCGGCATTCTGGGCATCGGCCTTGCCGCCATTTTCCTTGTCGACCACGAACAGCCGTTCGGTAATCAACGAGGAATAGAGCCCACGAATTGGCTTGTGCGCCAGTGCGTCCTCATAAGGCCGGTGGAATTTCACCAGCTTGAAGCCTTCGATAAGGCGCTGCAGAGTCTGATCCTTCGAGCCGTCATTGATGACGATCACCTCGAAATTCGGATATTCGAGCGCCAGCATCGAGTGCACGCTCTCGACTACGTTAACTTCCTCATTGTAGGCAGGCACCAGCAGCGCGATCGGCGGCGCGACGTCGCCGTAACGGTGCCACAGCAGGGCCGATCGCGCGACCGGCGGGCGCTTGGACAGCGCGTAGGCGGCAATGATGAGTTGCAGGAGGTATACCGCCGTCTGCGCCAGCCCTGCCCCAATGATGAACCAGGACAGGATGGAGGCACCCAGGACGATCTCTTGGCTCCAGTCGAACATCACGCGGCCGGCCCCTCGGCAAGGATCAGTGAGGCCGTGCGCTGGCGGCGCGAGACCTCGCTGGCGGCGATCTCGCGCAGCACCTGTTCTCCCTGCTGGCCGAGCGAGCGCAATGCGTTAGCGGCCGCATAGCGCACGGTCCATGCCTCGTCGTCCATCAGCTGAGCGAGCGGCGCGGCGAGTTCAAACAGGCCGAGGCGGCCCGCTGCATCGGCAGCGTCGGCACGCACATCCCAGCCGCCACTTTCCATCGCCTTGGCCAGGATGGCCGGCGCATTGGCATGTCCCGTCAGGCCGAGTGCCCGCAATGCGGCTGCGGCGACCTCCGGTGACGGATCGCAAGCCGCGCGAGCAAAGAACTCACCAAACCGGAGGCCTCCGTTGCGAGCAAGCGCATCGATTGCCGCCGCCCTGATAAAAGGCACTGCGTCCTCACGGCTGCCGTAATCCTCAAGCTCGTCGAACCGCTTTGACGGAAAGCGCCTGAAAAGCTCGATGACGCGCCGCGAGCGCTGCCCCGCCACGCCGATCTTGCGTAGCGTTATGACCAGCGGCGGCAGGGCGCCGATATCGCACAGCGCAATGGCGACGGCGATCCTGACCTCGCGCGACCGGTCGCGATCGAGCGCCGAAAGCAGGTTTGCCACCGCGTCGTCCGAACGCAGCGCCCCCAGCATCTCGGCCGCGTGGATGCGTTCGGCGCCGTTGCCCTTTTCAAGCTGGGTGCCGACAAGGGTCGGCAGGCCACATTCGTTGAAGGCTGAAAGCAGCTCGTCGTGCTCCTCGCCGCGCAGCAGCGAGATAAACTCGAAGCCGGCATCGATCGCCACCCTTGCCGGCACCGCAAGCAGCGCCGTCTTCAATGCCTCGCGATCGCGATTTTCGGTGAAGGCGATCAGCGCCGTTAGAAGAAGGCGCCGCTGATCGGCGCCCGCCGTCCCCCGGCGCTCGTGCAGCACCCGGCGCCCGATCAGCAGAAGCATGATCACCAGGGAAAGGGCACTGAGCAGGATGGACAGGTACCAGACGTACAACATGATCAGAACCGCGCAGTCAGGCCGAGCCCGAATGTGGTTAGATCGAATGTCGGGCGCTGCTCATGGGCGAAGCTACTGCGCAGCGTCAGCGGGTCGGAAACGTCCCAGGAGATGCCCCCAAAGACGGTACGCGTAGGCACCAGCGTGCCGTCGGAGATCTCGGGGGCATCCCCAAAACCACCAAAAACATTGACGCTAGGGGTGACTGCAAGATCGACTCGCAGGACATAACCGTCGGCGCGCGTGCCGATATCGTCGGCCGCGTGCACCCATCGCGCCGCAAGCCCGAGCCGGCCATCCAGGACATAGGCCTGCACCCAAGGCGAGATGGTGGTGATCTCGGTGTTGGCAAAATTGTCATAACGGGTATCGATGTTGAGCGAGAACGGACCGAACCTCTTTGCGGCCGCCAGGATCTGCCATGAAGCGCCGGCACCTATCGAGGAGCGCGCCAGGAAATCGGCATCCGGCGTCACGGCCACCAGCGCATACGCTGAAACCGACGGCGAAAAGGCCTGGTCGATGCGGCCTTCGATCTGAAGGTCGGTGCGGCCATAACGGGTCGCCACTCGGGTGCGGCCGGAAATGGTCATCCGCGGGGTGAGCCGATAGGCAACCCCGGCCAAACTGTCGGTCCATTCGCCAAGGCCGTCGGTGAGCACACTCACTTCGCTGCCCAGATCGAACCGCCATTTGCGCGGCGGTGGCGCGGCCAGCCTCTGCTCGATATCGTGTGAGCCAGGCTCGAGAGCAAGCGCCTGCCGGTAGGCGTCGCGCGCAGCGTTGTCGTCGCCGCGCTCCCGGCGCAGGTCGCCAATTCCCACCAGCGCCTCGGCATTGCGCGGATCGATCGCCAGCACCCGCTGAAACGACTGCTCAGCCCGCGTGTAGTCCTGCTCGAGTCGGGAAACACGTGCGTCGAGAGCGATCGCCTCGGCGTTGCCAGGCACATTGCCAAGCACATCATCAATCATAGTGCGGGCGCGCGGCACGTCGCCCTGCCAGATTGCCACGCGCACCTTGCCGAGGCGGGCATCGAGAAGTCCGGGCCTGATGGCCAGCGCCCGGTCGAAGAAATTCCCGGCTTCGTCGAATTTCTGTTGGGATCCAGCCACGAGACCCATGGCGACCAGGATGTCGGTGTTTTTCGGCGCCAGCCGCAGCGCTCGGCGGTAGGCGTTCTGCGCCTCGGGCAATTGTCCCGCCGCCCGCAATCTCTGGCCCTTCTCCATCAGTCCGGCGACGGGATCCGGCCGCGGCGGACGCAGCCTCTTCCTCACGGTCGCAGGCTTCGCTTTGCTGCTACCGGCTTGCTGGGCCTTGTGGATGCTGGCGACAAGCGTACTCGCATCGGCATTGTCGGGCTGGGCACGCGAGACTTTTTCGGCCAGCGGCAGGGCAGCGTCCAGATTGCCCGACCGGAACTCGACCTGAGCCATGCCGAAGCTGGCATCCAGATATTCCGGCGCAATCGCAAGCGCCTTGGAAAACGCTTCACGCGCCGCCCGCAGATTGTTGCGGCCAAGTTCGGTGAAGCCAAGTTGCACCAGGGCGTCGGCATTGTCCGGCTTGAGCGCCAGCGCACGCCTAAGCAGCTGCGCCGCCTCGTCGAAATGCTGGGCCTGTCTGGCCTTGACGCCGGAGGCGTACAGTTCCTCGACCGTCTGGGCCAGCGTCGCGGCGGGCGCTGCCGCAACCGCCAGGAAGACGCATGCTGCAACCATGGCGCACCGGCCGCGCCTCATCAGCGCTTCCCGCTCTTCCGCGCCAATAGACGCGCAAGCCGGGCCAGGAGTTCCTCGGGAATGAAGGGTTTCACTAGGTAGTCGTCGGCCCCCTTCTCAAGGGCCGAGACGATGTCTTTTTCGCCCTTGCGGGCGGTCAGCATGACCACCGGGATTTCCGACAAAGCCGGGTCGCTCTTTATGCGGGCAAGAACCTCCAGGCCGTCGGCCTTGGGCATCATAGCGTCGAGCACGATGATATCGGGCGCCTCATGCTCCGCCTTCAAGAGCGCTTCCGCCCCGTCTACTGCTTTGATGACCTCGTATCCCTTTGCCCTGAGCCTGAATTCCATCAGTTCGATCAAGAGGGGATCGTCATCGCAAATCAGAACTCTTGCCTTCGCTCCGTTCAACCGCCTTGCTCCGGTTCCGTCGCCCCCCGGAGTGATCAATCCATGAACCACATCCGCCAACGTGGCTCATGCAGAGAAACAGTTCTCAACTCTCATCGACGTCTGCCGATGCCAGGCGATTATAGACCACCTGATTCGCTACGCCTGCACCTCGGCACAATCAGTAGATGAATAAGGAGACATGGTATAGGAGCCGTGAACGGCGTCGCTCAGTCTGCTGCCACGCTGGGCTCGGTGCCCAAGCCAAAGGTCGGCTCAGGCGCGCGGTCGAAGCAATCTTTTGACTTCACCGGCAAGCGCAAGCGGGTCGAACGGCTTGGCGATAACCCCTACCGCCCCCATCGCCAGGTAGCGTTCGACCTCATGCGTCTGGGTGCGCGCGGTGATGAACACCACGGGTATCGAAGCCGTCGCCCCAGACTCGGCCAGGCGCCGCAGCGTCTCTGGTCCGTCCATGTCCGGCATCATCACGTCGAGCAGAATAAGGTGGGGTCGCCATTCGGCGGCATCGGCGAGCGCCTGCGCGCCGGACGGGCAGGACAGCACCTCGAACTCCGGCTCGAGTTCCAGCGACATCTGGGCGATTTCGCGGATATCGTCCTCGTCATCCACATAGAGAATCCTTGCGGGCATGAGCGTCACTCCTTGGGGTGCGCGGCAGGTTGGGTGCGGGACGAAACCAACATGCTCCTGACCAGCTTTGCCACATCGATTTCCGACGCCCTGGTCTTGGTCAGGATAGCCTGCACGCGATCACCTAGTTTCTGGTCTAGCTCCGCCGCCGAAAACACGATTACCCCAGTCTCGAGCGGCAGATCGGCCAGCAGGTCCAACCCCGATCCGTCGGGGAGTGCAATATCCAGGATCACCAGATCGAAGCGATGCCGGCCGATCGCCTCCCGGGCGTCCTTGAGGGTCTTCGCAGAACTGATTGAGACACCCGAACCCAACCCCTCCGACATCACCGCAAGCACGCCCTCGTCGTCCTCGACATGCAGAATCTTCGGCCTCTGCTCGGTCCTGCCAGCAAGGATCTTGGCAAGGGCGGCGTGAAGCCGCTTTGAATCCACCGGCTTCTCCAGCCAGTCGACAATACCGACGGCGCTGCCGTTCAGCGATCCCCTGGCCTCATCGGCAACGGCGGAGATGACGATGACCGCGATGTCGGAATTGACCGGCGATGCCCTAATGTCGTGGAAGAGCTTGATACCGGATTCCCCCGCCAGCTTGATGTCGAGGGTCAAGGCCACGTATTCGCGGGACCTCAGAAGCGCCGTTGCCGTGGCGATATCGGGTGCGATGTCGCTGGAAAAGCCCTCCGCATCCAAGAGTGCCGCAATCACGGCGGCGACGTCGGATTCGTCTTCACAGATCAGAACCCGTAGGCGGCCATCGGGCTTCCGCGTCAGGTGCGGTGGCGGATACGGCCTTGGGTGGTGCCTGCGTGCTTCTGCAAGGTCGAGGTGGAACGAGGTTCCCTTGCCTTCCTCGGTTTCGAACGAAATGGCTCCGCCCAGTTTTTCGGTGATGGCCTTGACGATGCTCAACCCCAGGCCGGTGCCGCCTACCTTACGGGTGCTGGAAGCGTCCGCCTGCTCGAATTTTCCGAATATACGGCCGCGGAAAGCCTCCGGGATGCCAGTGCCCTGATCCATGACGGAAATACGCAGCATGTCGCCGTCACGACGCTGGAATTTCACCGTGACGGTGCCATCAGCATGCGAGAACTTGATCGCGTTCGACAGAAGGTTCGCCATCACCTGATGCAGGCGATCCGGATCGATGTTGGCCTCAGCGCGTGGGGCATCGTCGGTCAGAACGATCTTGATCCGGCTGTCAGCCATGTAGTTGGAGCTGGCGGCAATGGCCTGCTCTAGCACCTGACGGACAGACATCTGCTTGATCTTGAAGGTGATCACGCCCGATTCGATCTTCTCGATATCCAGAATGTCGTTGATGAGGAGAACCAGCCTTTCGCTATTGGTGTGGGCGATGTTGACGAGATTCGCGGCCTTCGGCGGCAGTTCGCCGGCAACACCGGCCGCGATAAGGCCAAGCGAGCCGCGGATGGAGGTCAACGGGGTGCGCAATTCGTGGCTGACCGTGGAAATGAAATCGTTCTTGAGCTGGGCGGTGCGCTTCTGCTCGGTGATGTCGCGATTGTAGGTGATGACGCCAACGATGTTGCCCGCCTCGTCGCGGAAGGGGGCCTTGAGCGTGTAGAGCCAACCTTGCCGGCCGTCCGGGAAAAGCGCCGGCTGGTCAATCCGCAACGTCTGCCCGGCCTCCAGCGCGCCCATCTCATCTTGCCGGAAGCGCTCGGCTACATCCCTGGGGTAGAAATCGAAATCCGTCTTGCCGATCAGATCGTCGACCGAAGCGGCGCGAACCATTTCGGCGGTGGCGGGGTTGGCGGCGATGAAGCGGCCGTCGACATCCTTTATATTCAGGCAATCCGGCAGTTCGCGAACCATGGCCCGGTAGGTCATGTTGGACATCAAGAGCTCCCGCCGGCGCTGCTGCCGGTCGAGCAGGACGCCGATGATGATTATGCTTAGGAAGCGGAACACGAGGGACGGGAACGTGCTCTGCTGCACAAGACCGGTGAGCGCTTGCGCTGGGATGACCAGGAGCGTGATAAGCCCGGCGAGAGCGACCGTTACGCTAAGACCGAATATGTCGTACATGGTGCGCGATCGGGCCGCGACGATGTGGTGCCACGCGATGCCGACGATTGCGGTGATGAGGATACCCATGACACCAGCACCTGCACCCTGCCCGCCGAGATGGGCGCGATAGACAATGGAGCCGGCCGTGGCGATGAGCATTGCCGGCCATCCGCCGAAGAACGCGGCCGCAGCAATGAAGGCGGCGCGCAGATCGACGACGAAGCCGGAGACGGACAGGGCCGTCGCCATGGAGATGACCGCGCCAACGCACATGACCAAGCCGAGAAGCAGCGACTGCATCCGCCGCGAGAGACGCCCGGTGAAATCCGCCACAAGGTCCCAGGCGACCACGAGAATGGAGACCAGGGCAAGGTTGGCGAGGAGTGAATGCCAGATGTCGGTCATCACTTCGGCTCCTTTTCCCGACAAATACCGGCAAAACCTATCCGAGATCTAAAGAAAATGCAGACGGTCGGTGGCACTGCGACCCTGCGATCAGGGCAGCACGGTGGTAGCGCCTTGATTGCTTGCGCTTCTCAACCAGTCAGTCAGAAGGGTCAAGGGCGATGTCCTGCGCAGTCGCCCCTACTGCATTGTTCTGCTCTAACTGCTGCCGGACAGAGGCGAAGTTGCATTATGGCCGACGTGACGCGCGCATAGCGGACGGTCGCTTAAGGCCGAACATAGGTATCAGCTTATCGCCATTGTACATCGAGGTTTAGGCTTGGCCCATCATGTCACAACGGGCGGTGGCGGGCCCAAATGTTACGCTGGACCGCGCCGGATAAGTTACGTCGCCTGGGGGTATACCCTGAAGTGCGACCTATGAGACCCTGCAGTGTGCTCAGATGACTGGCAGCTTCACGCTCTCCAACTTCAAAAAGCCGACGTTCAACGATGATCTACATCAGCTAGTAAGCTGCAGAGCAACTCACCACTTGACCCGCTAATCCCAGTGAGCCAGTCAGCGCATGACTGCCACCCAAGTTTTGAGGCCTGTGCGGGGCGACGGCTTCGCCGAACACCGAGAACCTGTCGTCGGCTCAGTTGATCGCGCCGCCTATGGGCGGAGGTGAGTTTCGCCTCTACGGGGGCGATGAGGCGCTACGCTGCCCTTGGGCGACCCTCACTATCCTGCAAGAAGTGATTCTGTAATCGACTCCCACTCTGCGTCTAGCTTGTCAGTTGCCACAGGCTGCCCGGCGCGGCGGTACCAGTAGGCTGCATTAGAAAGGTCGCCTTCTTTGCGGTGCAGATAGGCATGAACCCATACAGAGGCCGGATCAGATTCGTTGGCCTGCACACACTCATGCGCCCGCTCCCAATCGCCCTGTCGATCCCACCATAGAGCGTGGAGCGCCATCCCAAGATTCGCCGGGGGCTCTACACCCTGAAGGGTCGCACGGAACTCGTCGATGTCCATAGTTACCTCGCCTCTGGCTACGCCGGTCCTGTCCATGTCCCGCAGATCGTGACCATTCAAGTGGAGGAGATCGAAGGCGACGAAGTACAGCTCATGCTGGCGGCGGATTATGGCCTTGTCGCAGCGCCTGATAGTCCGAAAGGCCGGCTTGGTTGAGAATGACTATTTCGCCGTCGATGATGGCATTCTCGACGCCAAGGCGTTTGCCGTCGGTCGGTAGCGGGAAGCCATCCACACCGAGCGCTGCGACGGACGAACTTTTCCATTTACGCGTCAGTTCAATAACAAATACTTGTTCAGAATCGGACGAGCCATCCTGGATGGGCAGTACCGAGGCTGGTTGAATGGCTAACTTGTCATGCCACCTTAGTCAGGCGAACCCTCCGGGGAACCTCCCATGAGATAGCCTCTGCTTCAGGTCGTTGGCATTCAGGATGGCTGCCAGCTCTTCGGCATACTCCATGTCGGGAAGGTCGATAGATGGGTGGCCCGCTACAATAGCCGGCAGCCCGGTGAACACGTCGAACACCGTCCACGTCCCATCTAGTTCCCGCCTTACCTCGTACCGCAGAGTTGCCATGAGGGGATCATATAAGTCCGCGTTAGGGGTAGGGAATATTTGGTCCACGGTGGCGCCGGGCTGCCTGAAAGCACCGAGATGGTCGTCGCTTAGTAACGCGCCCGCCCACCCGACATGTCGAATACCGCGCCGGTATTGAAGTTGCTGGCGTCCGAGCACAGCCAGGCCACCATGTGGGCAACTTCTTCGACCCGGCCGAGCCGGTTCATTGGACTATCGGCGATCATTGTCTCGACAGCTGCGACCCCGAGGTTTCGGATCATGTCCGTATCGATTGGCCCAGGAGCGACGCAGTTCACGCGTATGTTTGTATTGGCGACCTCACGCCCAAGCGCCTTTGTGAAGGCTACGATACCTGCGCTGGAGGCTGAATAGGCGGCAAGGTTGGCAAGTCCTTCCTTGCCCGCTAAAGAGCCCATATTGACAATGCGGCCAACACCCCCATTTTCGCATGTGGGGCAAGACCAACTGCGTCACTTGCATCGTGCCGATCAGATTGGTTTCGATGATGCTTCGCCAGTCTGCAGGTTCGTGTTGGTCAAACGGGTGAAGGGTTCCTAGATAACCGGCGTTGTTAACCAGAACGTCTATACGCTGGCCACGACCGACGATCATGTTGATCGCATGGGTTACCTGATCGCGGCTGGTAATATCGACCTTCGTAGACACCACACCCTTCAGTTCGATCTGATCTCGATCCCACACGTGCACTGCAGCACCCGACGCTACAAGGCGCTCTACGATTGCCTTGCCGATACTCTTTGCTCCGCCGGTTACGACGGCTGTCTTGCCAATGAGGTCATATGATACCGGCACAAAGCCCCCGTTCATGCGTGTTCACACGGGCTAAGTTTAACAGCATCGCATATTTTCGCCAGCGGCCAGACCGGTGTCACCAGGTCTTGGCAGCGCCGGAGCCAGCTATGACCTGGTCGGCAGCGAGCTCCAGATCGTACACCGACGATGTTGTTCTTTGTCCCGCTCTCCTGCGGCGACACGCCATTGCCCAGTTTGAAAGAACCAAAGAGACAATCAGGACAGGCCGGCGATATTTCCATGAGTGGCTTTCGCCATCAGTTAGCGCAGGCTAATATGTGTTCTTCGCGGTCAGAGAGCCGCCTGCATGTTGGGCAGAGATGCTTTAGCACCTAATACAATCGTGCCAGCCGCGATGCCTATCCCCATTTGCCTTGGCGTCTCCCCCGATGGGCTCTGGCTAGAAGCATTCCAAACCGATCAGGACATCCGCGCGTATTGGAGAGGCTATGCCCTTGCGGGCGTGGTGTGCGCCGTTTTGCTGATCATCGAGCTTGTGGCAATTCACCTGCTGCCCTGAGGTAGCAGCGCTGTGTTGATGGCGCTATCGCTGCAGCGGTCGGACGGCTCTAGTGCGCCTTCTCCGCCTCCATCGTTGAGCGGTCAATTTCAGCTCGAGCGGGCTGGACGAGGGAAGCTCGGGCGCATGACCGTGGTGCCTACATTCGTCGTGACCAGGCGCCCACCTCATATCGGCCGACCACCACGCTTCCGCTTGCATAAGCCTCGGCGCGAATTCGATCTTGCAGCGTTTCGGGACCGAGTTCTGAAGCTGCGATAACGCCCATCTGCTCCATGACCGGAGCCATGGTCGCTGCGAGATCGGAGATCAGATCAATGCCGCTCATACTGTCTGATCCACCTCCGGCGAGAGCACTTACCGCCATGCTAGGGGCCGGCAGCCCGGCTTTTACGAAGGTCGCATGGAGCTGCAGGCCCATGTTGGGGTTGGTCCCTACACGACGAAATGTCTCCACAATGCACCGAAAGCAGTTGTCGTACGTTGGGACGGAGGGAAACGAGGCAGCGCCAGTCCAGTCGACTTCGTGGAATACCATCACGCCCCCGGGACCAAGATGCCGCGCAACCCCTCTCAACATCTCGACCGGATCGGGCGCGAACATTAGGACGTATCGGCCAACAACAGCGTCGAACGCTATATCGAAAGTGAAGGTGGCAGGATCACACTGGTGGAAGATTACATTCTCCAAACCACGTTGCGCGGCTCTCGCCCGAGCAGCGTCAAGAGCCTCCGCCGACCTGTCAGAGCCGATAACAAGACCTGTGGGTCCGACAATATCAGCCGCGAGAAAGGCGACATCGCCAGCGCCGCTCCCCACGTCAAGGACATGCATTCCCGCTCGAAGGCCAGCTCGCCGCAGGTAATCCCGGGTCATCGGGTCAACCAATGCCGCCTGCGTCGCCAGCCTTCTCAGTTCTCTTTCCGAATGTCCCAACTCGTATTCGTGCTGACGTTCGCTTGTCATACTGGCGTGCCCCCGCACAACCGCTACTGCTTCGTGAATTGAAGAAAGGTTAGGGTGCGCGGATGAGGACATCAAGAGCGGAAGGCTTGTCCAACTCCTCCCTGGTTGGAAGATCAGCGTCGGGGCGCAGGAGAGTGCCGTGTGGGTCGCTTATCCTTCCCGCGCCTACCTGCCGCTGAAGACGCGGAAATTTATTGATTTCTTTAAAAAGCAGATAATCTCGGAGGGTTCGAACTCTTGATCCTCTACCACCTTCGAGGTCCTAACCATTCTCCGATCCCTTCATGGCTTCCCGGAAGCCCGGCGTTTGCGGGATGTGCGGCCGAAAGCTGGGGAGAGCGGACACAACGTTCCCGCCCGAACTGCTCTCCGAATGCCCATCTTTCTCCGAATGCCCATCTTTCTCCGAAGCTGGGGAGTACCTCCCAAAATCCCTAGATTCACAACAGCAATATCAATGCTTTACCGCCAGCCCTGCTCCGGTCAGTTCTGCGGTTCCCTATCTCTGATCAGCGGCGCAGGCCAATACGCAGTCGGGGTAGCCACTCCGGACATTCGCGCGCAGCGGCCAGCGCCCGATCGCTATCTTCTAATCGATGGACAGGTGGCCGCGTTCTGGGCATAGGCCTCGAAAGCGACCCCGGGATTAAAGGGGTGCCGACACTGTTCCGAAAACCGCCGGAACGTCTAATATGCCCAGATGCAGGGGACACGCATCGCTTTTGGTCCGTTCGTACTCGATCCCGACGTCGGGACGCTCCTGAAAGAGCAGATCCCGATCGTTGTTGGGCATCGTGGGCTGACGCTGCTTGCTGCGCTTACGGCCCGGCCCGGCGAGATCCTGACCAAGGCCGAACTGATGGACGCTGCCTGGCCGGGAACCGCCGTTGAGGAAGGCAACCTTACGGTCCAAATAGCGACACTGAGAAAGGCACTCGGTCCGGCTGACAACGGCGGCGAGTGGATCGCCACGGTGCCTCGCGTCGGCTACCGCTTCACCGGGACTGTCGAGCCGGTGGCGAGCGCATCCCGCAGACCGATACCAGGGTCCGGCAAGCCGTCGATTGCGGTCCTGCCTTTTGCCAATTTGAGCGGCGATCAGGACCAGCAGTATCTCAGCGATGGTATAACCGAGGACATAATTACGGAGCTGGCCAGGTTCCGCTCCCTCCTTGTCATCGCGCGGAATTCATCTTTTCAGTTTCGCTATCCGGCATTGGACATTGCCGAAGTCCATCGCAAACTCGGAGTTCGCTACCTCGTCGAAGGCAGCATACGAAAGCTCGGTGATCGCATTCGGATCACCACACAGTTGATTGACGCTTCCACCGGTACCCACCTGTGGGCCCAACGCTACGACAGGGCCCTCGACGACATCTTCGCATTGCAAGACGAGGTTGCGGCTCTCATCGCCTCGATGGTCGAAGGCCAGGCGGACGCCGATTCGACGAGCAGGACCAGACGCAAGCCTCCGGCCGATTGGGATGCATACGACTGCTACCTGCAGGGGCGCGCACAGTTCTACCGGTATGAACTGGACATGGCCGAGCCCCTGTTCGTCCGGTGTGTCGAGCTCGATGCGACGTTCGCTCAAGGCCACGCCTTCCTCGCGCAGGCGCTCGTCGGCAGATTTTGGTACGACAACGATCCGCGGACGCTACAGAACGCCTGGGACTCGGCACGAACGGCGCTCGCTCTCGACAGGAGCGATGGCGTCTGTCACCAGAGCATGGGCCTGGTGCTTACGCACATGCGCCAGCACAGCGACGCGGGAGTGCATTTCGAGCAAGCGCGCTCATTAAACCCGTTGGACGTGAACATAGCGGGGGACTACGCAAGCTGGCTCAACTACGGCGGCCGGGCCGAGAGCGCGCTGAACGTGCTTGAATCTGCGCTGCTGCGCGACCCGTTACCTCCAATATGGTTCTGGGAGGTGAAGGGCAGCTCCCTCTTTCTGCTAAGAAGGTACTCGGAGGCGGTCGGTTCGTATCAGAAGGCCGGCGACCAATTCTTCATTCATGCCTTTCTCGCAGCGGCGTACGCTCATTTGGGCGAGACGCAGAAGGCGCGTGCTGAAGTTCAGGAAGCACTGATAAGGAAACACGACCTGACTATCCGGCTGATTTCACGTCTCCCGTTCGCCCACCAAGTCGACCTCGAGCTTTTCACGTCAGGCTTCAGAAAGGCCGGTTTTCCCGCGTGAACGCACCTTCGGGAGCGCGCCGGTCAGGCCCGACAGCCGAATGCACCCCAACAGGTCATCGAACCCCCTTAACCGAGATCGAAGTCGAGGGGCGTCGGCACGCATCGGCTTCGGGGCTAGCATTCCGCGCGTCTCGTCTTCTGGACTCTTCGTTGAAACAGTCGCATCCTCTCTGCGGGGATGAGGGCGTGGACAAATACCGATACGACAATCGATCTGATCGCTGGCGAAAGCGAACCGGTGCCAAGCATAGCCGTGCGCACCGATGGGCGAATGTGCCGCGGCGCCTGATTTTGGTGACTGCGGTAGCGGCTGGCGCTCTGGTCGCGCAAACCGCCATCCAGCACAGCGAAAGTTTGCCAGAGATCAATGCATCGAATTGGTTCGGCTCGAAGCCGGCGCCGATCGCCGGTGTCGCGTCTGTGATCGACGGCGACACGATCGAGATCCACGGACAGCGCATCCGCTTCAACGGCATCGGCGCCCGAGAGTAAGCAATATTGCGAAGACGCTAAGGGCTTCGAATACGCCTGCGGGCGCCATGCTGCCCAAGCCTTGGACGAGTTCCTGGCTGCATTGCGTCCGTTGCATTGCAGCTTTGTTAACCGAGACCGGTACGGCCGGCTTGTTGGGGATTGCGATCGCGCCGACGGTCGCAACGTCCAGAGCTGGCTTGTCGAGCGGGGCTTGGCACTAGATTGGCCGCGCTACAGCCACGGAGCCTACGCAAGACAGCAGGCGAAGGCCCAGGCGGCGAAGGTCGGTCTGTGGGCTGGAGCGTTTCAGGCGCCATGGGATTGGCGCGCAGAGCATGCGAACGGCACCACCAGGCCGTCAGCAAAACAACCACTCGGTATCATGCGTAATGGGCAGGTGGCGCAGAGCTATTCTTGTCAGCCACGGCAACCTGTCCCCAGATCAGCTCATGCAACGAGGCGAACTGGTATTTGGCCAACTGCTCTTGGGGCGGCAAGCTCGACCGCGACAAGGACGGCATTCCTTGCGAGAGCCTTTGCTAAGTCCGCAGTGAGAGGGACATGGCATGATCGTCGTCGACTTTGCCCTTTTTGCCTCCACGGCGCAGACCAAGGGGAACTCTGTGGTCGCCCAGAGCCTTCCGCAAGGCTACTGGCGAAGGCAATCAATCGGTCACCGCCGCCAAGATACGCGGCGTCTGGCGCCGCAGCGACGAGTATAGGAGAATTCCGACCTTGGCCCGCTCAGCGTGCCTGAACTCCTGCGCAACTGAGGCAGAGCGATGTGCGGACGTTACACCAAATATCTGTCGTGGTCGGAAATCCACCGGCTCTACCGCCTGACTGCGCCGGCGGAGACGGGCCGCAACGACGAGCCCCGGTACAACATCGCGCCGACTCAGGATGTCCCATTCGTCACTGCCGGTGAGGATGGCACCACAGGCTCCGTGAAGGGCGCTGGTGGCTGGTCCCTTTCTGGGCAAAGGAAATGCCCAAGGCGGCTATGTTCAATGCGAGGATTGAGGGCATCGATGCAGCGCCCGCCTTCCGCGACGCGCCTACAAGTCCAAGCGCTGCCTGATCCCTGCCGATGGCTTCTACGAGTGGACGATATCGCCAGCCGACGGCAAGAAAGACCCTTGGCACATCTACCAGCCAGGCCACGCGCCTTTCTCGTTCGCCGGGCTTTGGGCTTACAATTCCAATCTCGACATAACCAGCTGCACCATCATCACAAAGCCTGCCGCAGAACCGATGAAGCAGTTGCATGATCGGCAGCCTCTCATTCTCGACCCGGCCTACTATGACGCCTGGCTGGACCCGGCGACGCCCAAGGACAGCCTCAAGGACATTCTCAGCCACGACATCGACGGTCAGCTGCAGTTCAATCGCGTTGGGCGTGAGGTGAACACCAGCGCCGTCAACAAGTTGCCCAACGACCATCCCGGCCTCGTTGGGCCGATCAACCCGCTGTGAGCAACGAACCGGGCCGGCTTGCCGAAGACATGACAGCGATTCCGCGCGGCCGAGAGCCGATCGAAAATCGCTTTGCGAGCATTCTGGCTGCGGCAAGCTCGGCGAGTTTGGCTTTTCGAGGCATAGACAGAAGTCACATTGGTTCTGTTGTTTGCGTCCCGGCGACGGCTATCGGTTTCTATAGGAGTTGACGTCCGACCATCTAGCGCCCCTGTTCGAGGCATGGCATCGAGAAGCTGTGAAACTCTTCAAAATGCCCCGGAAAGGTCCGGGCGAGATACCGCACCACTCTGGAATTATCCATCAACCGGTCGAAAAAGCGGTTGGCTGCGACAAGCTCCAGGCCCACCTGGCCATGACGTTCCGCGGCGCTGAGAACCGCAAGGCTTACCGCGCCGACATCGAGCACCATCGCGCCGCGCTGGTCTTCCGCCTGTGTGGTGATCGTTGAGAGATTAAAACCCTCGACCAGCAGGGCTTGCGGTGTCAGAGCGACGAGTAGTCTCGCGTAGGTGATCCTGACCCGGTCCATCGCCACCATCAGCCGGGCAATCTCCAATTGCCTGGCTGGCAGCACCTTCTGGAGCAACCCGAAGATTTTTGTTTTTACCGGCGCGTCCCGAAGCAGGTCGAGGACTTCAGGGCAAATTCCGTTAACGGCTTTCCGGTTCTCGCCTGTCTCGGAAGCGGGTTTTCCGGGAGAGCAGAACATTTGCGGCTCGCGGGTCGCGCCACGCAACCTATGTGCCAGTAGGCTTGGCATTGTCCTGAAGCCCTCGGACACCAGCGTGGCGCAGAATTGCTTGTCGCGCATCATCAGGTGGAGCGCCGCTACTATCCGGTCCAGGCTCTGTTCAGACTTTGCCGCTTGCGTTACGAAATCGCGCATGCGTTTGCATTCCGTATCGTAGGTCGCCAAAAATTCGTGTGAACGAAGCCTCTTCTTGGACCCTAATGCGCCAGCAACAATATTGCTCGCATGTCTGTCGCCACCGTTTTCCAACGCACGGTAGGCGGCGCCCTTGGCTAAGCGCTTGACTACCAAGCCACGCCTCCGACAGGCTCTCGCTCTGCCAACCTGATAATGGGGTCGAGCGTGGGAAAAATATAGCTGTCCAGCGGTATCCCATTGATGGCATGCAGTTCCGATTTACCCGCGATCTCGTGGGCAGGCGCAATCAAATAGTCCCGAATGGTCAGGTCGCCGGGATTCATACGGATCAGGACGAAAATGTCGGGTAGTGGCCGTTTATCGGCCTTGGAAAACCAGCGAGGATAGCCGAAGCCGGAAACCCTGCATCGGCCCATTGTAATCGCCACCGTGATCTCCTCGTTTATCCGCAGGAGGTCCATCGCCATGTCATGGGCAGCAACCCCGCCCTGCTTATCAATCGCGCCCACAAGATCCCGGATAATCTGCAGCCTCATTGATTCCAGGTGCCGGTTCACGCCGATGAAGCGGTAGTTCTTGGATGGCTCGTATCCGATCAGTTCATATGCTTTGACAATGGTTCCAAAACGCCACTGGTAGCGTTGGGCCGGCGGGCACCCGGGATCCGCGTCGATCATGGCCAACGACAAGGCGCCACGGCGAGCCAGAAGCGCCCTAAGGGCGGCCAGCATCTCGTCGTTGGTCATGTGGCGATAGATGGTCTTGAGCACGATCTGCGCCCGATCGAACAGTTTGCTGTCGACGATCGGCTCCAGGACGTTTTCCACCCGCACCCACTGTTCGGGGGGATTGCGGACTTGATGGCTTCTTAGCCGGGCCGAATGCTTGTTCCAGACGCTGTTGCCAATGTAATTTTCGTTGGTCAGCACCGAGTGCACGGATTCCCGCGTCCATGGTCGCCCCAAATCGCTGAGCACGCCGCGCTTGTTGAGCAGTCTTGCCATCTCCAGCTCTGTCTTGCGTGTTCTGACAAAGTGACTGAAGATCCACTTCACTGTCGCAATCTCGTCAGGCGGGCCGAGCACCAGAACTATTCTATCCGCCTGCTGGCTCTTGTATTCGTAGGATGAAAGGATGCCTTTTGAGCGGCCGTGTTGATCGACAAGCAAGCGCCGCAGGCCAAAGCCGGCCTTCCCGCCCTGCCGGAAGCCCAGCCGGATCAACCTCGCCTGGCCGATGAAGACTTTTTGCGAGAGCATTCTGCTCTGCTCGGCAGCCATGCTCCGTTTGATTGCTTTGAGGACGTCTGAGCCGATGCTGCCGTCATTTGCGAATTGCTCGGCGCAAAATTCGATACGCACGCCGGCCATCTGGCATCGGTATTCGTAGGCTGCGCTTTCATCAATGTTCTGAAAACGCCCCCAACGGCTTACATCATAGACCACAACCGTCTCAAAATCGGCTCGCCCACTTTCGACATCGGCCAACAGCTTCTGAAGACCGGGGCGCCCTCCAAGGTTTAAACCGCTGCGACCGAGGTCCTCGTAAGTGGCGACAATGTCGTAAGCCATGATATCGGCATAGTCGCGAATGGCATCCGCTTGGTTGTCGATCGAGTAGGTCTGGTGTTCCGTCGACATGCGCACGTACTGCGCGGCGCGAACTCTAGGCACAGTCTGGTTCCCGCCATCTATCTTTGGCACTTTCCCCACACTCTCGACCGTTGCCCAGGCAATGTCTGCCTGGGGCATGCCCAACCTACTAGGCAGCTTCCTACGGTCCCATTAGGAATACCTCGACAGTTTGTGTCGAATGGCTCGATGTCTGATCGAGCCTCGAAGCCGCTCCTTGGGGGAACCGACCCGTGCGTCACTATATCGGACTGATCCACAAGCAAGCGGACAGCGACTTCGGCGTATCCTTTCCCGATTTTCCGAACGTGGTCACCGCCGGCACCAGCCTGGACGACGCCCGCGCCCTGGCCGAAGAGGCCCTGGCCTTCCATCTCGAAGGCCTTGTCGAGGATGGCGAAGCCATTCCCGAGCCATCATCCCTGGAAGATGTCATGTCGAACAATGACAATCTCAGCCGGGTCGCCGTCCTGGTAGCACTCAAAGCCGAGACCACAAAGGTGGTGCGCGTCAACGTCACCATTCCCGAAGATGTCCTCGACCAGATAGATTGATATGAGGAACGCCATGGCTATAGCCGGTCCGGATTCCTGACCGCCGCCGCGAAAAAGGCGATGCGCGACGAGCCAGCCTAGCTGCTCCTCAACGGATTCAAACCGAGGCGCTACCGACCTGTTCGCGCAAGCCGTTTCCAGTTTGGCAACCATTGTCTTCAAGGCCCGAGAAACCACGTCTCATTTCGTGAGCGGGCGTGCCGCCGTTTGGCCGCATTGCGCCAGCAACTGGCAACCATTCGCCCCGATCCGCGTTTGGGGCTCCAAAGGAGTTCCAAGATGATGATCAGACAAACCATTGCCGCCGTGCTCATGACTGCAGCACTTGCAGGCTGCGCGACTCAGACCGAACAGCAGCAGAGGGCAACCACAGGCGCACTCATCGGCGGCGGTGTCGGCGCCCTCGCCGGCCAGGCACTGGGCGGCAACACCGAAAGCACGGTCGTGGGTGCCGCCGGCGGTGCCTTGCTCGGCGCTGTCATCGGCCAGTCGACCACGCCGCAGCGCCGCGGCGAACAGCTTTGCCGTTACCAGGACCGTCGCGGCCGAATCTACACGGCGCCTTGTGATGATCGCTATTACAACAACGACTATTGATCCAGCCTCCCTGGAAGTGCGGCTCTCTAACCTTTGCTGCCGCCATTCCAGGGACCCGGGATCCGTTCGGCGTTTCACAATATGAGACCCCGCTCGGTCCGACACCCTCTGCCTCATGAGCTTGCGCTTGGTGCTTGCAAGTATCCATTTCGCGGAAGCGACGTGAAGCGGTGGTTTTTGGCGCCAACAATCACATCGCATTGCGGCTGCTGAAAGTGCCGACAGCGACCACCTGAAGAACGGGGTGACGGTCACGCTGCCAAGCATCAAGGCGCCAAGCGCGCCTTGGCCAAGCGAACGGCTTGCGCTGCATGCACAAAATGTGGGATAATTTATTAGGTGGAGATTCTCGCTCACACCATCCAAAGGCCTCCTTCGGAGGCCTTTTTCATGTCATGGTGGCTGGCAACTGAGTGCCACAACGATTAGGTGGCAGTCCCTGCCTAGGCGAAGAGTAGCACTGCCGCCAAGGTCCTTCGACCGCTTTCACGTCGTAAGCTTGGAGAACAATCCCGATGCTCAACAGCATTGCGGGCTGGCTCGATGCTGCAACTGCAATTGCCATTGTTCGGCTCCTGATTGACCTCATGAACCTGTACCGCTCCGCTGCCGCCAAGAAGGCGTCGGACGGCAGGCGCGCGAGATCAAAGCCGATACGCAAGCGCCGTCCGCGTCGCCGCTGAACCGCGTCTTCCCAACCAACTCAAACTGTGACCGCGATGGTTTGGCCCACCAGCGCCCCGTGCACTCATCATATGGCGTCGACCGTATCCAGCTCGCGTGCCCTGCTCGGTGATGCGGTCGGCGCCGACGGGTAATGATGCGGGTGGCGTCGCGAAGGCAGCCAGCCGGCGCGCCGCGCGCCTAGTCGATTTCGTCGTTAGTGGCGTGTGTTGCAAGTCAAGCACTGTGAAGCACAGCATCCAGATCGGACCTGCTGCCGTGTCGAATGGAATAGGCGCGAGTGATTTCCGCACCAAAAAGAAAAATTTCCGCCGAGTAGTAAGCCCACAACAGGATGACGAGGAGCCCACCGGCGGCCCCATATGAGGCCGCGACGGCGCTGGAGCCTATATACCAACCGATAAGCGATTTGCCGAGGGTGAACAGGGCAGCGGTCACAATAGCGCCAATCCAGACATCCCGCCATTCCAGGGTTCGATCAGGCAAGACCTTGAAGATAGCGGCGAAAATGGCAGCGAGGAGGACAAAAGAAACGACCGCGTTGATAACGGCCAGGACAAGTGTCCCGAACGGCAACTGTGCGTTGATGAGGTTGCCTAGGGCCGTAATCGCCGCGCTCGCGACTAGAGAGACGAGCAACATGAAGCCAAGTGCGGTGACCAGTCCCAGACTTACCGCACGTGCGCGCACCAGGCGCGACAACGAACTGCCCTGCGCTTCGACCTTCCATATCATGTTCAAGGACTGCTGTATTTCGCCGAAGACCCCGGAAGCGCTCACAAGCAAGGTGATGATGCCAATCACCGCCGCCCAGGTGCCGCCGGATGGCTTTTCGGATGCGCTCTTCAGTGCGGTTTGCAGGATATTTGCGCTTTCTGTACCCATCATCCCTGTGATTTGAGCGGACAATGCCGCTTGGGCTGCCTCGTGACCGAATGCGAGACCCGCAATTGCAATCACGATGAGCAGAATTGGCGCCAACGATGTTGTGGCATAAAAAGCGATTGCCGCGCCATGGCTGAGAGCATTGTCGTTGACGAACCCAACGACGGCTTCTCGCACCATTGCCCATGCATTTGTGATCCCGCGATGCATTTTTCGCCCCAGTCGAATTGGCGTTCACTAGCAATGCACCAGCACATGTGATGTTCCGGTTGCGGGCTACTAACGCCCTCAGGGGGAGCAGGCAACGTCAGTGGTTATGCGCCGCGCTTGGCGCCCTACTCCGCCGGGGTCTTCTCGAGCACCGGCGCAATTTTCCGGCCAAAGCGCTGGACAACGAAGCGGCCCGCCTTCTGGCCGGGGACCTCGATCAGAGTGTAGGTGATCCAGGACAGCAACGTCACCGTCGGCAGCACAACGGCAACGACGATGGCGAAGCGCAGCGGCGCCGACAGTTCGTGGCCGAACTCACTGATGACGAACGCCGCGACGGGCTGCAGCACCAGCAGATGGATCAGGTAGATGCTGAAGGAAAGCTCGCCCATCAGGTGGAAGAACCGGTTGCTGAGCGTCACGGCGATCGCTCGCGCCAACATTCCCGCCCTTCCAGGCAGCATGCGGTAGAGAACCAGCGCAAAGAAGCCCGCCACAAGCGCTTCACGCACCAGAAGCTTGCCCAGCCCCTGGTCGCCGCCAAAGGGCAGCGCCGCCAAAAGCATGGCCAATGCCAGATAGAGGAACGGCCTCGGTCGGCTCTGATGCACGACTCCGGCCAGCAGCATCCCGCACAGGAATATCTGTATCTTCAGCGGCAGAAAGGACGGCATCGGAAAATGGATAGACAACAGCCGCATCGCAAACACGATGACGCAGCCGGCCGCCGCGACCACAAGGGCGCTCCTGATCCAGTCCAGCCTGCGCACCAGCAGCATGACGGCCGGGAACACGGCATAGAACTGCATCTCCAGCCCCAGGCTCCAGTCAGGCAGCGGCGTGCGATAGGCGAGGTTCGGCACCAGCCCAAACAGGAACGTGAGATGAGCGACGATGTTCTTCAGGCTGCCGTCGAGGTAGCGTTCCGGCGCCTGGTGCGATCTGGAGAGGAAATCGTCGATGATGATCCTGCAATCGTAGAGATAGGGGCCAAGCGCCAGCGCCAGGAAAAGCATGACATAGAACAGCGGCGCGATCCTGAAATAGCGGCGCGTCCAGAATTTGAGCCAGGTTTCCGATCTTTGCCAAGGCTCCTTTTCCTGGCGCAGCTGATAGTGGAACACCATCAGGAAGCCGGACAGCATGATGAACAGGTCGACGCCGAGATCCGGCTCGCCGACGATCGGAATTTGCCAGCCGGTCAAAAGCAGGCAGTGCCCGACCAGCACCCAGATCGCCGCAAGCGCGCGAAGCCCGTCCAGGCATTCGATGCGCGAAGACTTGATGATGCTGGTTTCGTAGCTAGCCATGTTGCACTGCAGCATGGCGCCTGAGGAGCGATTGTCAACCCGGTGAGAGATGACGAATTACGGCTACCATGGCGGATGCCGAATTGTGCCGATCTCCTCGCCAGACAATAGGCTGAACGGACAGGCACCTTTTCAGGAAACCGTCAGCGCGCCCCGAACGACCGAAATCAGGCGCATTGCTGACCGGCAGCCTTGGGGCCGCAAGCGGACTGGCAGCTTTTCAGCAGCGGAGGTCCCAATCGGTGCAACCTGAAGGTAACTAACGAGGCAGGGAAGGATGCCGTACGCCTGTACTCCTGTCCCCAACCAAACCTACTTCATTGGGAGTCCCGCTACTACCAGGTCGGCCACCTGTCGATCAATCACTGCAGGATTGATATGGAACGTCATATCGCGCCACCGCGTGGCCTTAAGCCACGGCTGCATGGCAAGCGCCTTGAGGACTTCACTGCGTGCGTCGTCGATTTTTCCAAGATGGACATCGTCGATGGCACGTAGCAGCGGAACAGTGATCAGGAAATCTGACACCCTCGTAATCAGGGCCGCAGATTCGGCGTACTTTTCGATGTCCGTCAAGGCATTCGCCTTCATCATCATATAATAATCGGCGAAGTTTGGATCGTTCCTGAGCCCGTATTCTGCTCGCTCAATGGCCTTGTCTGTCAAGCCGCTGAAGCGGGCTGCTGATGAAAGGTCGCCGATGAGAAACGCGTCTCCCGGCGAAAGCGCAATCACCTCGTCGGCCCTGCGCAGAGAAAGATCGAAGTTGCCCTCATGAGCGCTGACGTAGACGTTTGACCACAAGCAGCTTTTTCTTGCGTCGGGTCCGAGGTTGGCCCGCGGAAGAACCTTTGCCTCCAGTTCGGACGCCATGCGCCAATGTTCGTCAGGCTTCTCGTCAAAGGCCAGGTTGGCCGCCAAGAGGTGATCCCAAGCCAGTCCGCACGACAACAGCGACGAGTCGGGAAACTTGGCCAGGCCCTCAAGAATTATGTCCGTCGCCTTCACCAGGCTCTCGGGCGTGAACTGCCCGAAGAAGAAATTGGATCGAAGGAAGAAGTCGTACTCTTCGAGATCCGGTGTGTCCTTTTCCCAGACCTTCTTGTATTCGCTGTCGTACATTTTTCCGCGCTGGCCACCGAGCGTGCCAATGATGTGTTCGATCACCTCGTCCTGAATCACAAGGGGATTGCTTCCAGAGCGATCGAACTTTTCCGCCCAGAGATTTTCGCCTGTGCGCGCGTTGATCAGCTGCGCGGTGATGCGCACCCGGTCCGTCTCCTTCCAGATGCCACCCTCGATCACGTAGGCCGCGTTCAACTCTTGACCGATCTGGCGGACATCGGTTGGCTTATCCTTGTAGACAAAGGTAGAGCTACGCGAGAGCACCTTAAGTTCGGTGACGCCTGCCAGCATCGAGATCAAATTGTCTGTCATGCCGTCGCTGAAATACTCCAGCTTCGGGTCGCCGCTCATGTTTTTGAACGGCAAAACCGCCACGGTCGGGATGCCACCTTGGCCCGTCTCGCGCTTTGTTCCATAGAACTGCCACCACGCCAGGACCGCCGTGACTGCTAAGGCCAGCACCAGGAAGCTCGCCACGACTAGCAGCCGCGACCGGCTGCGGCTTGCGCACCTGGGCTTGGCCTTGCCGCCGACCGTAACACGGTATGCCTCCACCGGCTCCGCGATGTTCTTGACCTTCTGCAGGCCCATCGACTGAAAGCCGAAAGCCAGCTTCTTCTCAACCTCGCGCGCGACCTTTGCAGAGACCCAGATGCCGCCAGGTTCGGCAAGTTGTTCTAGTCGTGCCGCGATATTTACGCCCTCGCCAAACCGATCGTCGCCCTCGACAATCACCTCGCCAAGATTGACGCCGATGCGCACTTCCACGCGCTGCTCTTTGGGCAACGAGGCGTTTCGCTCGGCCAGCCCATGTTGCAACGAAACCGCGCATTCCATCGCCTCGACGACCGACGAAAACTCCGCCAGCAGCCCATCGCCCATCAGCTTGAAGATCGTGCCATGATGACGCGCTACTGTCGGCTCGAAAAGTTCCTTATGACCGGCGCGCACCCGTTGATACGTACCCGCCTCGTCGCGCTCCATCATGGCAGAATAGCCGACAACGTCAGCAGCAAGGATGGCGGCGAGCTTGCGGTGCATTTCGGAGCACTCTGTCGGCAGCCAACCTCGGAGGCGAGGTGGCAAACCCTCCCAGTTCCGATCAGTTTCGCCTATTAGTACCTTACCCGCAAGCGGCTGTCGGTTGTGGACTTGATTGGGCCGTAGGGCGGAAGCGGTGGCTAAAACGTGACGGCGATGTTCGAAGCTCTCGCGGCTGGCTGTCCCCCGATAGGTTGAAGAACGGGCTCACGATTGACGCCGGGCCGAGGCATCGAACAGTATATCGGTTTCGACGTATCTGCGGAAATAGACGACAATTTCGATCCGTCGCCAAAAGGATGTGGGCAAGTGCGCGTGCCACCCGCAACTGCTCGCGGCGCTGATCGCAAGCTTGCTTCAAATAGTAAACAACATCCAGAGTTGCACCAACCCAATCAAGACGAGAAGGCCTACCGTCAGCGCAGCGAACAAATCTATTGGGATCTCGGCGACGTACCTCGCGTGGTGGGTTCCCAGTTTCGCCTCGGCATAGTCTTGGTTGATTGCCTTGATTTCCTGGAGAATTGACCTTCCTGCGAGAGAGCCAAAACAGGATATGTTGAAAACTGACAAGGCTAGCGCCAGCTTTGCTGAAGCTGGCGCTGTGTTAGCGAAGCTGAATATCAAAAATACGTTCACAGCCGTGACCGCGAACGCTATGCCCATTACCGTCAGATAGTGGCCAAGCCGAGCATTCGACAACGCGACTTGCTGGTCTCTATTGAGGTTTTCGTGGTCGGCATTTGCAATCATACCAAATGTCCTCCAATCAACCGCCACCATCTGGGTCCATGGTACTCCTATTGTCACGACCTGCAACGCACAGCAGATAAATAAAAGGCGCACGGCGTGAGTTGCTAAGCTGGCGTGACACGCGATGGTAGTGAGACTTACCTCTTCCGCAGCGCCGCCTGGGCTTTGATGGGCTATCATTGTCGTCCGACTCAGCCCGACATGGAGCGGCTCGTTGCCAGGCGCGAGCGCATCTGAGCGCGGGGCCTAGATCATGGCGCGGAGGCTCTCGTGGGTCTTCTCGTATCGAGCTGCGACACGCCTGAATCGCTGGTCGCAGAAGAAGTTCTGGGCGAGATGGCGCCACTTGTACATGTTGAAGTCGCAGGGGACGGGCTGTTTTCGGTCGGCTTCGAAGAATGAATGCAACGCGGCGTGGGCTGACAATTGGCGCATGAATATGCCATCTGAATGCAGGCTACCCATCTGTAAAAAATTCGGTTCTGGTGGCATCATTCACTGATAGGATAGCGCACGGCCAAAGGGGCATTGCTCATCGCGAGAGACGCGACCAGACTTAGTGTTGGCGATATAGTGGTCGGGCAAAGCCTCCACCGCCTCGGAGGTAGGCACTTGGATGTTCGGGCATGGCTGGTAAGCCTCGGCCTCGGCGAGTATGCCGACGCCTTCGGTAGCCACGACATCGATGAAGAGGTGCTTCCAAGCCTGACCGCCGACGATCTGACGGCGCTCGGGATCACGTCGATTGGGCATCGGCGTAAGTTGCTCAGGGGCATTGCGGCCCTGGCCGAAGATCAGATCCGGCCCACCACAGCTCGTCGGCCGCCTTCACCCCCGGAATCTCGCGCAGAACGGCGGCAACTCACTGTCATGTTCATCGACCTCGTCGGCTCGACTGCTCTGGCAACGCGTCTGGATCCCGAGGACCTGCGTGAGATCATCGGAGCGTATCACCGGTGTGTTGCCGATACCGTCGCTCACTTTGGCGGCTTTGTCGCCAAATATATGGGAGACGGAGTTTTGGTGTATTTCGGCTACCCGCAGGCGCACGAGAACGCCGCCGAGCAGGCGGTGCGCGCTGGCCTTGCTCTCGTTGATGCCGTTAGTCGACTGCCGGAGCCCGAGCTATTGCGGGCTCGTATCGGTATCGGCACCGGAGAGGTAGTCGTTGGCGACCTGATCACCTCCGGCGAAGGGCACGAGCGCGGCGTCGTGGGCGAGACGCCGAACCTTGCCGCCCGCCTGCAAGCTCTTGCCGAACCCGGAGCGGTCGTGATCGGGCCGCAAACGCGGCAGCTGGTCGGCGATCTTTTCGAATATCGCGATCTTGGCGCCCTTGAGGTGAAAGGCTTTCCGGAGCCGATTCATCCATATCAAGTGGTTGGTGAGAGCGCTGTCGAAAGCCGGTTCGAGGCAATGCATGGGACGACGCCGACGCCGCTGGTCGGGCGTGAGGAGGAGGTCGAGCTGCTGCAGCGCCACTGGCATCGCGCCAAAAGTGGTGAAGGACGTGTGGTGCTGCTCTCAGGCGAGCCCGGCATTGGAAAGTCGCGCCTCACCCTCACCTTGCAGGAGCGCATCCAGAATGAGCCACACACCCGCCTGCGCTATTTCTGTTCGCCGCACCGTCAAGACAGCGCGCTCCACCCGACCATTGCGCAGCTAGAACGCGCCGCCGGGTTGGAGCGCGACGACCCGCCTGAGAGAAAGCTGGATAAGCTTGGCGCCCTGCTTGCCCCGGCCTCGTCGGAGGACTCGGCGCTGCTGGCGGAGCTGCTGTCGTTACCGACCGACGGCCGTTTCCCGCCTCTCCAACTGACGCCCGAGCGTAAGAAACAGAAAACGTTCGATGCGCTGCTCAGGCAGCTCGAACATCTGGCGCGACAAGGTCCGGTGCTGATGCTCTTCGAGGATGTGCACTGGATCGACCCCAGCTCGCGCGAGCTGCTCGACCTGGTCATCGAGCGGGTGCCGCGCCTGCCAGTTCTGCTTCTCCTCACGTTCCGCCCCGAGTTTCAACCGCCGTGGATCGGGCAGTCCCACGTCACGGTTCTGGTCCTCAATCGGCTCGACCGTCGTGAAGGCGCCGCGCTGGTCCAGAGGGTCGTCGGCACCGGAGAGCTGCCGAGCGACGTTGTCGGGGAGATCATTGACCGCACGGACGGGGTGCCACTGTTCGTCGAGGAGCTGACCAAGGCGGTGTTGGAGAGCGGCAACGCCAAAACAGTGCTCTCAAGAACTGCCGCGACGGCGTTGAACGTTCCCGCCACGCTGCATGCCTCGTTGATGGCGCGGCTCGATCGCCTCGGCTCAGCCGTTAAGGAGGTCGCGCAGGTCGGCGCGATTTTGGGTCGGGAGTTCTCCTACGAGTTGCTGGTAGCGGTCGCGCAGCGAAATGCCGCTGAGCTGAACGGTGGACTGGATCAACTCGTCGGCGCCGGTCTGGTATTCTGCCGCGGGACGCGGCCACAGGCCACTTACCTCTTCAAACATGCGCTCGTTCAAGACGCTGCCTATGGCACGCTGCTGCGCGCCAAGCGCCAGGAGCTACATAAGCGTGTCGCAGATATGTTGGAGGAAAAGTGGCCCGAAATCACTGAGGCGCAACCCGAGCTCCTCGCGCACCACTTTCAGGAAGCTGGGGATTGGGCGGGCGCGCTCGATCATTGGCAAAAGGCGGGAGGGGCAGCCATAGCCAGAGCTGCCATCAGGGAAGCCGTATCGCACTTTGCCAGTGCTATCGACTGCAGCAGGAGAGTTGGCGATGTGTCCGGCGGCGCCGAACGGATGACACGTCTCCACCTTGCGATGGCCAATGCCTTGATGCAGGCTGAAGGGTATCGTTCTGAGCGCCTTGGGAAGACGCTTGAAGATGCACGTCTTGCTGCCGCGAACACTGCATCGGCCGAATTGCAATGTGACGTTGCGCTTTCACACGCTCCATTTTCTTATGCCACTGGGCGCAATCACGATTACCTGACCCTGGCCGAAAAGCAGCTTGCAGACTGTGCCGATCTCCTTCCAACGGCTTATCTGAGCGGTCTTTGGGCAACCAAGGGGATGGCTCATTATAGCCGGGGAGAACAACCGCAGGCAGCGGAAGCTTTGCGGAATGCCTTAGATTTGATTGATAGTGTTGACCCAAGCCGGGGTATCTTGTTCGCCGGTGCGGATCAAATCCGTGTCTCTGCCCAGGAATATTTTAGCGAATCGCTGATGATATTGGGTTTCTTTGATGATGCAGTCGAAGAGAAAGAGCGCCTAATTCGAAATTTTGACCAGGTCGATAAGCCTTTCCACCTCGCGTGGTGTCTTCTCGTGCAGTGCGAATTGTACGCGCTACTTGGTCAATACAAGGAACTCCTTGAGACCGCTACGAAGATCGTCGAGATTTGCGAACTGCATGGCTATACGGCGCGTCGAAGCAGCGGCATTAGGTGGCGTGGCCATGCCCGCTCGCATTTAGGTGAACTGAATGCCGGCATCGATGACGTCCGGGAGAGTTTGGTTCTTTGGCGTGGGCAGGGCGTCATATTTCATACCCCTGAGAAAGCATGCGAGCTTTGTGATCTTCTCCTGCGCGCCGGTCGCATCGAAGACGCATCGCAAATGCTTGATGATGTCGATACGCTCGTTTTCGATACAGATGAGGAGAGCTACCTAGCAGAATGCATTCGCCTTCGTGGCCAAATCGCCGCGGGCAGAGGTGAACTGACGGGAGCCACACACCTATTCGAAAAGGCAATTACTACTGCCCGTCGGCAGCAAGCGAGACTCTTCGAGCTTCGCGCCGCAACGCAACTGGCACCAGTTCTGGCACGTCAAGGCAGTGTTCATGAGGCCGCGACGCGTCTGCAAGCGGTGGTCCGCACATTGAACACAAGGTATCCAATCGTCGACCTCATCGCGGCACAAAGGGCGCTGGACGCCCTGACCCGTTGAGGTCGCACCATCTGCGTGGGTTCCGACAACGTTGTTTGCGAGCTTGGCTCATTGCGCGCCGAGACGCGCGTTCGTTTGGACTGGAATGTAACGGAATTGAGACGTTCACGCTGTCCCCGCGTAGCACGCAACTGTGACCTCTACTATGGTCCCCAGCGATGTCTGCTTTCAGGCAGTGACGAAGTTGACCTCTATGACCACCCTGGGGCGCAAAGCAGACCTTCCGGTTGGCTTCCCAAGGCGGACAGAAGGCTTCGTCTCTTTCCTCCCTAGTGGGACTTTGTCGCATCACGAGATCGGTCACATATCGAGAGTTTATTGCCGAGAAGAGGCCAGCGCTTGACACGCGGCGACTCCCTCTGGCCTGCCGGCTTTCGTCATTCAGAAAGCCGAGCAATTGGCTTTCTGTCCGCTACGCGGACCACTCCTCAACCCCCTCAAGGGCCCCTCAAGGGGGAGATCAAGCTCCACCCGTTCCCGACCGCAGCTCTTCCCTGCCCTCGTCATCACGGCGCAGCCTGGAATCGGAGATCAGCACCACCGGGCACGGGCAGCGCTGCAGCAGGCCGGTGGCCGTCTCGCCGAAGAAGAGCTCCTCGCCGGTGCGCCGCGCCACGCCCATGACGATCAGTGCCGCTCCCCGGCCCGCCTGGCGGGGAATGGCATCGGCGGCGGCGACGCGGCTGCGGATGGCGGTCTCGATTTCGACGCCAAGCGGTCGGCAAGTGCTACGATATCCTTCAGCACCGCCTCCCTGCGGCGATGCGATATGAAGTCGCGGGCCGCCTCGTCCGCGAGCACCTTGGCAGGCGCTTTCTTTTCGCGCGATATTGCCATCGTTTTCCTTTCCACTCGAGGGGGCTCAGCGTGTGAGGCGCAAGCGGGAGGGTCGGGATGCAGATTTTCGATCACATCGAGGCGCTGCTGGATGCGGGTGAAGTCTCGACGGCACTTAAGGAAGTGCGGGCGCTGGTGCATCAATTTGGGCCCGGGTCCAATGTCTTGGCGGGCGCGGTCGGTGACCTCATTATTGACCTGTCGACGCTATCATTCGTCGCCGATGCTTACGGAGGCCGCATCGCAGAGGCGGCGCGCATCTTGGCCCGAAAAAGACTATTGAAAATCAAGTTGCTCGCACCTCGTCAAAGCGTTGAAGTGGTCAGCTAGAGATTGGTGGTCGCTACGAAAAACGTGTAGACCTGCTCGGTGCTCCGACGCATCGAAACCTCTCGCCATCATCGGTTCCGTACGGACGAAAGAGCCGCCTGACCCTGCGACCAGATGAAAGCTTGGACTTGCGGCAGACCGCAAGCAGTTGGAGCTTGAATTGCCGACACACTCTCAGGAACCGTTGCCGGGATCGCACTCCATTGGTCGTCGGCCCAGATCCGGCGCGCCTCGCTTAAGGTGCCGGTCGAATATGGCCAGCTTCTCTTCGTAGCCGAGCCGCACTCTGGACCTGCAGCTATCGCATTTGAAACCGGCAATCGTTTTCAGCCAGGATCCCCTTCTCACCATAGGGCGTGAACAGGAGGGGCATTGGAATTCTAAAGGTACGTCGCGCAGTTCGTTTGATAGAGGCACTGTGCATGTTCTCCTCAGCGGCACGGCCACTGCAACAAAGTAGAAGGAGAAATGTTTCCGGCTTCGGCCATTTGCGCGAAAGAATCGGACCTAAGTCTAAATGGTGAGCGGCCTGAAACCCATTCGCCTTGCTATCGGCCTTTGCGTCGGAAATTGAAATAGCGAGGGTGATCGAAGGCGGCCCCGGGCGTGAGGCTGGCAAGTGGGGCCAAGACAGCGGCGGTAAAGCGGAGCCTGTGGCGATCAAATAACCGGTTCGCCCAGAATCTCGTTCACCCAGCTCATAGTTCTCAGCCCGTATGCCATTCCGGCGCAGTCGGCAAACCAGTCGAAGACACTCATGTCACGGCCTGTGACGCATTGAAGGATTTCGATCGCTGCGCCCGTTAAAGCAAGTAGAACCGCCAGCCGGACCACCTGTTGGGGCCAGCCGAGGCTACCCAAAGCCGACAAGGTGGCGAACGCGGCGGCGTGGTTGAGCTTGTCGTGATGAGACGTAAGGGCCAATCCGAGGGCGTGCAGCAAGTGGTCTGGCAATAGCGCGAGCAACAGGACGACCGCCAACGTGGAGAGAAAGGCAGCCCTTGCCATGCGCTGATAAAAGCTCCACTGCGGCAATCTATCCGCAGCACTCCCGGTTCCTAGTTCTCGCTTCCGATACTGGTGCACTAGGCAGAGCTCCAACCTGCATCTGAGCTACGAGCGCGAACAACTGGCATGCTTAACAGGCCTCCTGATGTCATCAGGAAGTTGCATGAAACAGCCTATGTCACTCTGGATGGTTCCATAGGGCGCTGCGAATGTCGCCCTCCATTGTGATGAGGCCGAGGGTTTCCTGCCGAAAAGACGCGGCGGAATAGGCGAGCCATTGGTACCGCTTGCGGCCAGGTGCGATGCGTATCGTGCTGGGCGGGAGCGGAACTCTTCCAGCCTTGGCCCGGCTGTGCAGCCGGGCCGACGCCCTTCTGAATTCAATTATCGCCGGCGTCGCGGCTAACAGACGAAACCGCTGTTTAGTCTGGCCATTCCTGCCTTGGTGATCTCGCCTCTACGTATTCCAATCCTAGACGCTAGGCCAGCAGCGGCCACTCGCGGCTGTCCATCAACAATCCCAAACATCAGGTCGCGGTTATATACAAAAAAGCCGGCCACCTTTCGGCAGCCGGCCAGTGCAAACAAGGAAGGGAACGTTGCACTGATGGGGCAGTGCACCGTCCGAAGCGTTTCCAGGCGACAATGTTCCACCGATGAGAGAACAAAGAGGCTTCACCGCCAGCGCACATTCCCCTTAGCCGCGCTGTATTGCCATCGGCTAGTCTCTAAAGGCCTTTAACCAGCCACGGATCGGTGTCGTATCCGAGGCGCGGCTTTTCCGGCGTTCCATCGGCCGGCAATTTGGCGGTTCCGGTCGGCCTGCAGTCCAGCTCGAGCACCTGCTTCTTGGCCGACTGCTTCGTAGAGCAAAGGTCCGTGGCGTCACTCACCACCACCTTCTTCTCCTTGGCAACAGCGACACCAGTCCCAGCGATCACGATCGCCGCACAAAACGCAGCAACTCTCATCATACTTCCCCACCGTTGCGCCTCCGCAAAAGGCTGAGCATGACGTTACGGCACTTTTAAATTAGCGCAAGCGAATATTAGCTGCCTAGTCCCTTCACATCGGCTCTGGTCGCCTCCCCTTGCTGCCGGCGCCTTGCGATACCGGCAGCGCGATATGCTAGGATGGGCGCATGCCTGCTCATGACCGGGCGGCCGCTGTTAACGACTTGAGCTTGACATGGCAGAAGGCTGCAGCCGTCAAGTTTCCCAAGTCGTCGTGGCGATGAACGATCGCGTCGAGGATCGCTTACCAAGCGGCGTTTACTAAGTTCCGCTGGTGCAGCCCTGCGCGATCACACCATAACCACGTGATGACAAATCAGCCATGTGTGTGGCGCGGCGGGCTTGTTCCACTTGTGGCCGGCGCCTACCCACCCGGGTTCCCCAACCATGGCGTCGGCCATTTTCGTTCTCTCAGCGATTATAGGCCTTTGCTATCGGCCTATGTGTTGGCCTTGGATGGCGAGATCGCGGTTAGATCGCCTCGTTCGTTTGGATGTTTCGCTGGCGTTGGCAGGAGGCGCATATGTTCGCCAGCCGGCGGATACCACACCGCCCCACCGGTCAGGCCCAGCGCGTCCGCTGCAAAGTCCCCGCAGACCGCTGCTGGGCCGCTGGCGGGCAGCGGCTACTTGCTGACGATCCAATCCACCAAGCCAGTTTCGATCAGCTCGCACCCAGTGAAATCGCGCACCAGGGCCTTGGCTAAATCGCGCCATTGACACTCAGGCGTGCCCGTTTCCCCTACTAGGGCTCGGAATGCAGAGCGGAGAACGTCGGCTTGAAAGGCGGAGACGGCAACAGTAGACGGGTCGGCATCTTCCCAGCCTAGCGCCACGTCGCGACGACGTGACCAAGGCGCTTCAGAAGCTCGCGTGAGGCTCGGATGGCCCTGCGCGATTGATCCATGTCCCGGCGAAATGTGGCGGGTTCCGCCATGGACTTCTGGCGCATCAGCAAGGTGGCCGTAGTGGCCGCTCGAGCGATATCTATGGGCGTTGCAACCATCGCAGCCTCCCAGAAAAGGCAATGGCAAACGACACATTAATAAGCTCGCCGAAACTCTCTCCGCAATGAAAAGAGTTGTACGAATTTTACCAACCCGCACCCTTTCAGTGATGCCGGGCCGCTGCTGTCCTCGCTCTTGTTCTGTCATCGTAATGAAGGACGACATCTCCGAGCACCCGTAGCACACCTGTTGCATGGAAAAAGCTGTAGGCGTTTATAGGTGCCCGGGCACTCCGCCATTTGTTTGCGTTGTGGAGCGGGACAAAGCAGGTTTCCTCACTCAGGCCGCCTACCGTGAAGCGGGGCACAAGCCCGACTTCGACGCATTGCCTTGGGAAGCTGAATACAGGGCCGCCAACTCAATGAAAGCCGGTCGTACGCCTAGCTAGCAACCAGGGGCACCGTGACGGTCGTGGCGTAATTTATCGGATACTGGTCGAAATACGGGAAAGCGATGACGAAGGCATAGCTGGCGGTCAGATGCGCCATCTTGAAACCGCCGCTGGCAGGGTCGGTCGCGATCGTCACAATGACGTTCTTCAGACCCAGGTTCACCAATTTCTGCGTGGCGATAGCCTGGATGTCGCTCTGCGAAAGCGTGTTGTTCAGCTGCAGCGCCCGAGAAGAGGTTTCCAGTGTATAGCGGACGGTCGACACGGCATTCATGGCCCAGCCGAAGGCGAAGATTCCGAACAAAAGCATCACCAGGAAAGGCGCGATCAAGGCGAATTCCAGCCCGGCTGCGCCGGAGCAGTCACGGCGCCACCTGGATCCGATCCTTTCAGCGGACACGGATCACCTGCTGATGACTGATCGCGCGCGGGTCCGGGAAGACACCGAAGTTAAACGGGGGCACCCAGGTGCCCGTCGCCGTTATCTGGACGAAGACGGTCGGCAGCTTCTTTCCGCCGCAAATGGTGGTCTCATCCACGACCGTGGCGCCGCACAAATAGGAGCGGACCAGCACGACCGCGGCGTCCTCGGGCTTGTCGTTCCAGCTCGAAAGCGCGACCGCCTGCGTCCCGGTGTCATTGGACGCGCCGGCCATCACGAGATTGGCCGCGGTTTTGACGCCCGCGCGCATCTGCAGGTAACTCGTCACGTAGGACCAGCCATCGGCGATGCCGAGGCAGACCAAGCACAGGACGGGCAGCAACATGGCAAACTCCACGGCGGCTATCCCGGATTTGTCCCGGACAATGCGCAAGGTCCGCCCACCCATCCCGCTACTCGACAAGCTGAACGGACAGTGCCGCCGGAATGTCGTCCATCCCGAGGCCTTTGCAGTTCTGCTTGATCGTCGTACTGCCTGACCACTGGATAGTGTCGGCGACGACCTGAGTGCAGCCACCGTTCCCCGAGAAGTTGCCAAGGTAGTTGACCTGCTGCCTGGGAAAATAGATGGCGCCGGTCAAAAGCGAGTCCGCTGTGCCGTTGAAGGTGCTCTGTGCCGCAGTCCCGGTCCTGTCGCCGTAGAACAGCACGCCGGAATAGGCTCCGGAGGTAGGCGCGCTCAGCGTCACCTTGGCGTTGCCGTTCATGCTGACGGTGTTGCTGCCTGCCATGAAGATGGTTACGCCGCTGCCGGCGACGACCGCGTTGGCGTTGACCTTCATACCGCCTGCACGACGTAGACGCCGGGCTGCAGGGTGACGTTGCCGCTGAGGCTCATGCCGCTACAGTAGGTGCCAGGCTGGAGTGTTTGCGACGTCTTGTTGCCGTTGACATTCTTGCAAGGGTTGCCGGCTGTCGGCGTCGCCAAGCCGGAGAAAGGATCGGCTGCCGGCAAGGCTCGGGTGATGTTGGACTTGCAGACTGTGGTCGCTGGATTGTTCAGCACCATGCCGCCGACCGTGATCAGGCAGTCGGCCTTGAGCACCGCCGAGCCCTGCGTCTTTATGGCGTCCGAGGCAATCGAGTCCGACATGACCGAACAGCCGGTGAGGTTGACGGTGGTGTTGCCGGAAAAGAGCGCAGCCTGGGAGGCCGACGGACTGAGCGCCAGCACACAAGCCTTGGAGGCGTCATTGATCAGCGCCACCGCCCTTGCCTGTTCGGCAACGGGCGCCTGGTTGAAAATCGCCGTGAAGTAGCGATCGAGATTCTGCTTGACGATGACCTCCACTGCCTTCTTCGCGGTGTTCGGGCCGGACAATGGCGGCGTGTTGACCTGGATCGTGCCCGGCGTGGCAAAATTGTTCGAGGTCGCGGACTGCGTGGCGGCGGCGATGATGGTCGGGTTATCGGAACCCGCGACTTTCTCGAGCGCGCCGGCATAGGCCGCGGCATCGGCAACGGCCTGCAGCTTGAGGCTGCTGTAATACCAAAAGGATGTCTCCACACCGAGGCCGGCGCCGCCAACCACGACCGGCAAGGTGAAGGCAACGATGACGGCAACGTTACCGTTCGTGGCGCGCCTTAGGCGGCTCAAAGCAAACCAAATCCGGGTGAACGCGTTGGATGCCATATGTATTAGAAACCATGAATAGATAAACGAATGTCTAAAAACTCCATTCCGATTCGATGAAGTCCGACCTGCCAGACGAAATAGGTGCGCTGCAATTCCTCCTCGCCTCGCATGTACCGAGATCAGGCCGCTCAATCTGCGGTCGATCTCTACGGGTTGGAAGCGGCGACCGCCGTGGCGCAGTGCGCTTTGGAGGCTCATTTCGACGGTCGACCAGATGACTATCGCTTTTGGTGCGATGTCTTTCACCAACTGAGAAGAGCAACTGACGGAACTTTTGCCGCGAAATGTGTTCGTTCGAGCATGACCAGAATAGCCGACCTTGGACCGCCTAAGCCCGGCAAGCCACACCAACCGCAGGACGGGCACGATCGAGTTCACCCATGCCCGATCTGCGGCCAGCAGGTCGACAAGCGCGACTTCCGCCAGGTCATGTGGCACGAGCAACCAGATCATGAGCCGCTGGAGCTCGATCAGTGAGGCAGGAACAACTGGGCCGCCAGCCAGAAGCCGACGGCCATCAAAGACAAAACAACGAGTGCGACGAGGAACAGCCTCATCGCCGGTTCCTACCACGCGTCAGAACAAAACCCGCCGACCGAAGCCAGCGGGCTTTTGTTGCAGGGCCGTGGTTTGCTTAGGATGTGGATCGCGGTTCAACACTGGGTGCCAATTGCGCCGTCACTGCGCTGAGACGCCCACGTTTGGTCAGTACTGGCTTGCTGTATTCTTTCTTCATGCAGTCCCTCCAGTGGAAATTTGAGGCAAAGCGCATTTACAGCCAAAGGTTGTCAATCAGCCCGCGCCTTGTCAATTCAAAAGGTGCCCGCCGCCCTTGCGTCCGGCGGACGAGAGACGTCACACCGCAAGCATCTCACCAGCCATGGAATCGTCCAACACCGTCCAGGTACTGAGGTTACCTAGCCGCAGGAGGGTCCTGAAGCCGCACAACCTTGTCGAGATGTAGCCGTATCCGCTGGCCTTCAGCGAAGGACAGCGCAAACGATTCCAGGCCGAATGAGCGTGTAATTTCCTGGTCGGTCTCTATGATGCGGACGACCCATTCGCCACTGGCTCCGACCACTTCCACGCGAGGCGTGGCCTTGCGAATTGACACCACGTTGCTCATCACATCCTCCCTACGAAACGCAATGGCAAGTCGATTTAAGACCGTCGTAGTCGGTAGATCAATAACAAATGCTTGCTCGGATCGGACGAACCATCCTGGATGGGCATACAACGGGGGCTAATGCCACTTCAGTCAGGCGAACCCTCCGGGGAACCTCCCTTGAGATAGCGTCTGCTTCAGGTCGTTGGCATTCAGGATGGCCGCCAGCTCTTCGGCATACTCCATGTCGGGAAGGTCGACAGATGGGTGGCCCGCTACAATAGCCGGCAGCCCGGTGAACACGTCGAACACCGTCCACGTCCCATCCGGTTCCCGCCTTACGCCGTACCGCAGAGTTGCCATGAGGGGATGCTAATGGAAGCCGCGAATATATGGTACAAAAAATGCGAGCGGGCGATCGGACAACGGGCACGCCTTGCAGAAGTTTTGCCGCTACGACGGGTTCGGTCGGGCACGGCCAGAATAGCCAACCTCGGACCGCCCATCCCCGGCAAGCCACATGACCTGACTGGGAAGAGCATTTCTAGGCGCGCCCCATTTGCGCGCAAAAGGTAGACCGTCGCGACTTCCGCCAGGTGATGTGGCACGAGCAACCGGACCACCAGCCGCTGGAATGCGACGCGTAAGAGCGCAGCACAACCCAACTGGTCATCGCTATCGAAGCAGCGTTTGCGGGGCGGCCGCTTCTAGGCGCATGGTGGCTAGATGACCCGAATATGGGTGGGATCGGATGGCGCCACGATTTATAGCGAAACCACTGTCCTGGCCGACCGAACCGGCGGCTGGCTGGTCCGGGCCGGAATGAACCGGGGCAATGCCCGGCTCAACGGCTACGCTCTCGATCAAGTGCACCTGGTCCCGGAAGATCGCGCCGTGGAGGTCGGTTTCGGCGGCGCAGTTTTACTGCCGCAACTTCTCCCGTGAGGCAGCATTCGTTTGCGGGGTTGACCGCTCGCAGATGTCGTGAACGCTGCCTGCCGCCGGTTCGCCGATGCAGTGCGCGGCGGACGAGCCGAGTTCCGAATCGGGCTAGTCGAGGACTTGCCCTTGCCGGATAGCACATTCGACAAGGCTCTCAGCGTCCACACAGTGTACTTCTGGCAAAGCCTTAGAGCTGGATCCGCAGAGCTCGCTCGCGTCAAACCAGGCGGTCGCGTCGTGCTTGGCTTCCTCCCGAAGGCGCATATGGACAGGATGAACATGCCGGCCGACATTTTTACACCTCGCGAGCCGGATGAGGTCATTGCTGCCTTGCGAGATGCAGGGTTCAGCGACCCTGAAGTGCGGAGACCGAGCACGGAAACCGCATGGCTCGTTGTGACAGGCACGCGAAGATAAGTTTCGGCGCCTGGAAGCGGAAAAGCCCGCCGCCGAAGCCAACTGGCTTTGTTGCAGGGGTTTGCCTAGGCTCCTCTGGGTTCAACACTGGGTGCCAATTGCGCCGTCACTGCGCTGAGACGCCCACGTTTGGTCAGTACTGGCTTGCTGTATTCTTTCTTCACTGCAGTCCCTCTCTAGCGAATTTCGGCAAAGCGCCTTGGGCCTAAAGGTTCTCACTCATCGGTGCAGGTTGATGGCGTGCACACAGCCGTTACGGCCGAGAGCTTCTCGCGCTTCTTTAGTTCCGGCTTCTGATAAGGCTTCTTCATGCAGGGTTCCCCACGTTTGTCCCTCAATGCGAAAATGCGGTGCGCCGACCACGATTGTCAACCGGAAACACTGAAGTAGCGGCCGAGCGACGCCAGGGGCCGGCACGCGCGGTCAGGGCGGCGTGCGCAGCGTGGATGCTGCAATTGCCTGGCCGGTTGCCATGGCCTGCTAACGAGCGCACACTGCTGCGGTCGCCTCGAAAAATCAAAAACAAACAGGCACGAGGCGCTTGGGAGCGATCATCAGGCTTTCGCCCGACCAGGGAGAAGGCCCATGCCCACACCGGCACAGAGCCGGCTCATGTATTTTATGGGCCAACTCGTTCACAACGAGAGCATCGTTTCCAAGCAGGATATTATCGTCGGCTTACTGGATCACGAAGGCAGTCCGACGGCCGACGCCGACGAATTGCTGGCGAACTTGCATCGATCACTGCAACAGGCCCGACAGAGCTTGCACGAGGCGCAAGAGATCTATGGAGTCAGAAATGCGGAGTAGCGAAAAAACAAAACTCGCATACACAGCCGCAGAGTTCGCCGAAAAACACGGTTTGACCGTGAAGGCAGCCGAAATCATCCTGTCCGTGAACGGCTCCTCACGTGTCGCTTGCGATGCAGCAGCACGCGCATTCAAAGAAGCGGTTGCGCACCGAGAACACAGCAATGACGGCGAATGAGGCCCGCGCCTGCTTCCGAGGCTGCGCGGGCCGACCATGACGAGTGGAGAGGACATCTTGGTCACCGGCAGGAATCGCTGAAGAACGAGCCGGGTGTGACCGAACAGCCTCAGAGCGAGGTTGTTCCCGACTGACGCAAAAAAGCCCGCCAACATGAGCCGGCGGGCCAAGTAATGGGTCGCTGTCCAATGAACGCGTTAGGTGTCTTCAGATGGATTTTGGTCGAGAAGCCGCCGCGCGTCAGGCGCAACAAATCGGGCGCCGATTGAACGCCCTGCGGACGCAGGAACGCCTTCGTCTCGCGGGCGCTCCGCGTAAGCAAATCTTCGCCGCCGAGAAGCTCAATCGTCTCGGCCCAACCGTCGTCTGTAAGCAATTCGTGTGTCATCGCAGTTAGAATCCCACCCGATTCCGCAGGGCAATACCTATCTTATCGCCTAGGCCCTTTTGCCCATACCGCCGAGACATGACCGCGCACCACGGAGCTGTCGAACATCTGCACCAGGTGCGCCGACGACGAGAGCGCAGCGAGATGATCAAAGAACGTTTCGAACACGCCCGCCTTGCTCAGCCGGTCGAAGCGTTTCCAAACGCTGTTCCATTTGCCGAAACGCTCCGGCAGCGCTCGCCATGTAATGTTGTGGACTGAGAATAGTGCAGAGCCTCCACGAATAGCAGGGTCGTCCCGACCCTTGGCTCCGCGCCGTGGCAGCGATCCGCGGAACACCTCCAGCGCCGCCGACCAATCCATCTCCGTCATCTTCGTAGACATTGCCGACCTCCAGAATCAGTCGGCAATCTATGAATCACACCGGATTCCTCTCAAACCAATACCGGTGTCGTTGCGCCCACTTCTGTGCCGGATAAGCAAAGAATAGGCCGGTAAACGGTGAACGCAGTTCGGGGAGTACCCGCACCAGATCGAGCTGATGGGCGAGATAGCCTGGAAGAAAGCTGATGCCCAATCCTATCGCCACGAGCGCCCTCACCGTTAGCAGATCATCGCAGGTGAGGCCCCCTGTCAGGTCAACACCGATCTTCCGGTCGCCCGCCAGCATCGGCAGCGGTCGCGCCCATGCCTTGCTGAGGGCGATTAGATCGTGATGTTCGAGTTGCTCCAGTGAGACAGGTGTGCCCCGGCGGCCGAGGTAGGCCTTGGAAGTGTCCTGAAGGACCCGTCACGAAAGCGCGTGAGATCAGGCTGGAATCGCGCAACGGGCCGACGCGCACGGCGAGGTCGATGCCGTCGGCGACGAGATCGGCAACGCGGTCGGTGACGAAGAGATCAACGGCGACCGCCGGATAAGCCTTACGGAACGCTGCAATAACAGGCGGTAGAAGCGTCTGCGCGATATCCACTGACGCCGTCAGCCGAAGCTGTCCGTCCATCCCCGCCGACTCTGCGCGAAGCTCAGCTTCGACGGTCTCGATTTCTCGCAGCGCGATGCGACACCGCTCGAAATAGGCTTGGCCCTCGGGCGTAGCGCGCAGCTTTCTGGTCGTGCGCTGGATCAACGAGAGCCCGAGCCGTCGCTCCAGGGCCGCGACCTTGGCGCTCACTGTCGTTGCAGGCATGCCGAGACGGCGCGCCGCGCCGGCAAAGCTCCCTGCCTCGAGGACGTTGATGAAGACACATATCTCGTCGATGCGCATTCCCGGATTATGCAGAAAACGGGATGCTCATTCCAGTCATCTCATATTTTCCGGGCAATGCATTTGCGCGATATTTACGCTTGTCGAAATCGCCAGCAGGGGAGCGGAGGCCATGAACGATCAATCGATCAATCCCAATGACGCCGCCAGCTTCGTCGAAAAATATGCCATCAACCCGCGCGTTCGGGTCGGTCACGTCCATCTCAACGTCGCCGACATCGAGCGATCGCTAGCCTTTTATTGCGGTGCCCTCGGGTTCGGCGTCAACCTGTCGCTAGGCGAGGAGGCTGCCTTTCTCGCGGCGGGCGGATATCACCATCATCTGGCGCTCACTAACTGGAAAGGCCGCGGCGGCGCCGCGCCCCCCATTGGCACGACGGGCCTACACCATGTCGCCTTTCTCTATCCGACACGGGCGGCGTTGGCGGCTGCGCTGCGCCGCCTGCGAGCAGCAGGGGTGACGCTCACCGGCGCGAATGACCATGGCGGCTCGGAGGCGATCTATGTGCGCGATCCCGACGGCAACGGGGTAGAACTCTATTGGGATCGCCCGGAAGCGGAATGGCCGCGCAACCCGGACGGCGCGCTGAAACTGGTCAGCAATCCGCTCGACGTGGACAATCTCGCCCGCGAGGGGGCATCAGACTGCTAAGCTGGCCACCGCCATGGCGGGCTGCGTTCGGAGGACTGCTGCGACAGTGCTAGCCATTCACCGAGCCACGGAGCCGGTTGGCTGCGAGCGGAGGGCAACCATTCGGCTGGCGGGCTTCGCCACCCCAGGTAATAAAGTGTACGCTTCGAGAAGACCGTCGGCAAACTCAAGCGCTTAAAATGCATCGCAATACCCTGCGGGAAGAGAAGCGAAGCTTCGCATCCGAGCTTAGGACTTGACCGGCGGCTAGCCAGACGGCTCCCGCGCGGCTGAGACGGCCCTGTCCCGTTCCTTTGGATGAACTGCGCCTTGTGGCCGGTGATGTTCTCGATCGCCTTCAAAAGGGGTCGATGGAGCTCACAGAGCTTGGCATGCTCGCTGTGGTACGCACAGCGGCCCGACGATGCTCTTGTGCAGCGCTTCGGCTGCCGCCAGGAAGCGCTCGATTTCAGCCCGGGAAAGCTGTTCGGAAGGTTTGGTTCTGGCCATTGGTGCTTGCGCAATTACTAATTTAGTGAAACCTTACGTTCTTCTGGGGAGTAGACGTGAGACCGGTCGGTCCAGCTATGGGGCGGCATTGAACATGATGTTTTTTCCGCGATTACTGATTGGGATGTTTGCCACGTCGACCGTGGTAGCGACCTGGACTTACCTAGCAACCGATTCGTTCTGGAAGTCCCTTGCATGGACCTTGCTGATTTTTATCATCTTTCAGGTTGCATATTTCCTATTTTCATTCGCGCTTTTCGACAAGCTTTGGTTGAAAAGAACCGAAGAAATACCGAACCCTGCCGAGCCTACCTGTCGAGACGGCGGTGTCTCATCTGAAGGGCGCTCGATGACGCTTTGAGGGAGACCGCCAGACACGAGAGCAGCGATCATGCTAATCTTTGCGAACTATGCGAAAGAAGGAAAGCCGTGGCAGCGCCAACAATCATCGAAAAGCGCGCTGGCGCTGGATGTCGCACGGAGATCGTCCACAGGGTGCGGACCGACGACGCCGAAGCCGAGGAGCGCGAGGTAGGTCTAAGGAGGAAACACAGATGGCTGCCTATCTGATAGCGGATGTAGACGTAAAAGACGCTGCCTTGTTCGAGGAATATCGGCGGGACGTTCCCGCTACCGAAGAGCGGTACGGTGGGCGGTACCTGGGCCGCGGTGGCGCCACCAAGGTTTTGGAAGGTGATTGGGATCCACACCGACTGGTCATTGTCGAATTCCCCGACATGGCGTCATTGATGGGCTGGTATAATTCGCCGGAATACGCCCGGCTGATCGAGATCCGCAAACGTTCCGCTAACACCAGGATCATCGCTTTAGAAGGGATTGCAACGCCTGCGGCGTGACCCATAAGCGCGGCCAGCGGACCCGACGACAGTTGGGCATCCTCAGCGTCATTTCTTCCTCACGGCGAGATGCCGGAGCAGCAAGACCACTTAGTACACTCTATGATCAATTTGCCGCTGCGCCGGCGAGCGAGCAAAAGACGCGGGAACAGGTGTCTCGTGACCGCCGTGTTATCCCGATCATCCGAAGACGTTCGCTCTGGTGCGGGACGACTTCAAGTCCTTTTTCAAGGGTGTTCGGAGGTTGGCCCACGGCTGAAGGGCTGCACAACCAAGGGGCGACGATCAGCTTCTCCACCTTCAGACACATCGTGATAACCTGTCGGCCATGAAATCGGTGGCTTGAGAGAAACGTGGGCGGGCCCCAGGAGACTAATTTCTGCCCATGGGGAAGGCGATGTCCGCGCTAGCCGGAATGTCAGCTACCGAAGATCCGCCGCGTGAAGGCTGCCAGTCCGCTAACGGCCGCCCCAAAGCTGCCGGTCAAGACAAGGTCGCGTTGGAACCGATCCTTCGCATCCCCCGTTATCGAATGGAAGGGACATTACTTGCCATTAGGAGATGAAGAATGAAACGGCTTCTTTTTGCCACTGCCATGATGGCTCTTTCCAGTGGGCTTGCGTTCGCGGGGACGACAGGGACAACAGGGACGACGTCGAGTGGCTCCTCCACTACCACAACGATGCCGACGACAGATAACAACACGGATTCGACCACAACGAAGTCGACCAATTCGAACTCAGCGAAGGACTGTGCGCCGGGCCAGCAGAGTGGCAGTGCTAAGCAGGCCGCTCCTGGTCAACAGGATGACACCAGTGCCAAGTCCGCAGCCCCTGGACAGATGAAAACGACTGCCGAAGGTTGCTAATTGTGGCGGGAGGGGCCGGTTTGCACCGGCCGGAATGGATGCCTCCCGCTGCCGACCGGCGGCAACGGACCGGCCCGCGCCCTTCGATCAGCGCGGGCCGTTTTTCTGAAAGAACCTCCCTTAATCGTCCAAGGAGCCTGCAGCCTTTTCTTGGGCGAGCCGGAATGCATAGTTGGTTGCGGATGTGATTGTTGAATAGCGGCCCTTGGGGAAGGCAGATTTGAACGCGACAAACGCCTCAAGCGGCACGTCCAGGAAATCGTATTGCTTCCCCCGCTCGCTCAAAACCAGACCGAGAGAACCCTGGTCCGGGTCAATAGTCGAACTCATCGAGGTCGGCGGCATGGTGCGTTTCAAGAAACCAGCGTGAGCCGCGGCCAGCCGGGTATGGACCGCCCTACAGGCTGAGCTGTATTCGAAGATGTGGCCGGGCGTAGAATGACGTCGCGTTCCGCCGCTTCGCGCGCCGCCCTGATCGGAGTTTTCGCGTTGACGGTGTGGGTGGCCGTCACGGCATCGGCTGCGATATCCTCAACACGGTATTTCGGCACTTTTGTTCCTACGCGTCGGTAGCGACTCCGCTTGTTTAGGGTCGCCCTCAAAGAGGAGAATAAGGTGGCAAGCTCGTCGTCGCCCTGCCGCCGGGGGTGTGACCCGGCGGCTTGGACGTTCGGCTAGGATCGCTCGGCTGTGACCGCCTTACGGCGTTGCCGCGGGAGTCTGCTTGGCAGCCATCTCGTCGATCTTCTCGGCAAGCACGCCGTTGGCCCATTCGGTGACCTTGGCGTCGACCGGCTTGTTGGCCATATCGGCGAGCGCGTCATCCAGCGATGGGACGGCGGCAGCAGCATCGGCCGCCGCTATATTGGCCGTATCGAGCGCTGCCTGCGCTGCATCGATCTGCTCCTGGGTCGGGACTTGGTCGGCCGGAGTATTCGGGTCGTTCAATTTGGCGTTCAAAGCGTCGACTTCGGCTTGGGCGGCATCCACCGCGGCTTGGGCGCTCTTCGCGGCCGCCGACGCTGTCACATAAGCCTGAATGCCGGCGAATTTCTTGCTCTTGGAGTTCATATATGCGTTGATGTTGCGCTGCAGCGAGTTCAGCCGGCCAAGCTTGGCGTGAATGTTCTTGTCCTTAGGCGTCGCGGCGACCTCAATGTCGTCGACGGCGACCTGGTCGTCGGCCGAGGCCTTCTTTCCGGCGTGAGCCGATGCCGACTTGCCGTGCGAAGCGCTGTTGCCGGACTTCCCGCCGCTGTTGCCGGACTTGCCGCTATTGCCGTGACCACCGCCATTGCCGTGACCACCGCCACTGCCGTGACCACCGCCATTGCCGTGACCACCACCATTGCCGTGACCACCTCCGTTTCCACCCGCGCCAGCGAAAGCAGGAGCGGTCACTAGCGCAAGCGCGGCAAGCGCTGCCAACAGCGTTTTTCGGGATGTCATGGTACCTCCTCAGTCGAATAGCCACCTCGCCGATTCGTTATAGAGCGGCTTATAAGAGTTTCCTAATTCGACTGAATGAACTTTAGATAAATGCTTGTTGCAATGAGCGACTGACGACTGCGAAGCGCTTTGTAACCCTCTGAAATCTAGCAAAAAATCCGGAGTCGCAGACCGTATCGCCCTTTGCGCGACTGAAGTCCCATACCGATCGGACCTTGGTCGGGCGATGCACAACCGCGGAATGCTTGCGGCATTTCGGAGTATGGCGTCACCGTGTGGCTGTGACTGCGCATTGGTAGACAACTCGCCGGGCGAAGACCCCAACTACCTCGAGCCCGGCGAGCCTTACACCTGATCAGAGTACGCGATCAGGACCGGGGATCAGCCGGCGAAAGATGTGGGTGCAATATGGGTGCCAAACTATTCGTCCCAAATTGGGACCATGCTGCGGCCTGCAAGCTGCGCTTAGGTCTCATAAAAGGCTTAGGCGTTCGCATCGGAAATGGCGATAGCTGGTTAGATCTTTCTTCCTTGTATGATTCGTGGGCATTGGCAGGCGTGCGATATTGTTTGCCGGCGGGCGCTGAGTCTCACCGGTCGGGCCCAGCGGCCCGCCCGCCGCAAGGTGTCCCCCCGCGAGGTAGTGTGCTGAGAGTTCTGCAAATTCGCTGAGAGGGGGCGGTCATGGCAGGCTGGTGATTGTTCACGTCACCTGATTCCCGCGAAGGAACGCCACCATGACCAAGACTGAAGTTAAGACCGCCAGCGCTGCCGTCAAAGACATTCTGCTTTCGAACCCGGAGGGGCTGCACGAAGTGATCCTGCGGTGATGCAGGAGGTTCTCGAGGCCGAGATGGAGGAGGCGCTGGGTGCTTCGAAGGGCGAACGCACGCCCGAACGGCTTGGCTATCGCTCGGGTTACTACGGCCGCACCCTTGTGACCCGGGTCGGCAAGCTCGAGCTGCGGGTTCCGCAGGACCGGGCCGGGCGCTTCTCCACCGAGCTGTTCGAGCGCTACCAGCGTTCCGAGCGGGCCTTGGTGGCGACACTGGCGGAGATGTATGTCCAGGGCGTGTCGACCCGCAAGGTGAAGGCGATCACGGAAGAACTGTGCGGCCATGCCTTCTCGGCCTCGTCGATCTCGGCCATCAACAAGCGGCTGGACGAGAGCCTCGCTGCCTTTGCCAGGCGCCCCCTTCAAGAGCCGTTTCCTTACCTCATCCTCGATGCGCGCTACGAGAAGGTGCGTGAAGCCGGTGTTGTCATGAGCCAGGCGGTGCTGATCGCGGTCGGTATCGACTGGGACGGAAGGCGCCAGATCCTGGCCGTGGAGATGGCCAATCGCGAGAGCCGCTCGGCCTGGAGGGACTTCCTCGTCGGCCTCAAGGCGCGCGGCCTCAAGGGCGTCGAGTTGGTTGTGTCCGACGATCACGCCGGCCTGGTGGCAGCGATCGGCGAGGTGATCCCCGAAGCCGCCTGGCAACGCTGCTACGTGCACTTCCTCAGGAACGCGCTCGATCATCTGCCGAGGAAGCACGGCGACGACTGCCTGCAGGAATTGCGCTGGCTCTACGACCGGCGCGATCTCGCAGAGGCCAGGGCTGATCTTGCCGCATGGCTTGCCAAATGTCGGCACGCTATCCGCGCCTGACAGGCTGGGCCGAGGATGCCATCGAACAAACCCTGACCTTCTTCAGGCTGCCGAGACAGCACCACAAGCATCTCAAATCCACCAACATGCTGGAGCGGCTCAACGAGGAAATCCGCCGGCGCACCTATGTCGTGCGCATCTTCCCCAACACCGAAAGCTGCCTGCGCCTGGTCAGGGCCTTGGCCGTCGAGACCAATGAAAACTGGATGGAGGCCAACCGATACATCAACATGGACGACCTGCGCGAGCACAAGAAGCTCGCTCTGCGCCAAGCCGCATGACCAGCATCATGGCTGCCCCATTTTGCAGAACTTGACGCACACAACCCCCCGCGACAAAGGCTGCTGGGCCGTCGTAGCGCCGATCTGCTCCGGCATGGCCGCGTGAATGCCCGCTCGACTCCAGCAACAGCTTCATCCTTGGTTGCGACGTTCCCGCGCGCGCCGCCGTCATCGAGCGTATCTTACTCGCCTAACCCGGATCGTGCCGCGTCCGCTTTCCGGGACGCACGGATCTATGCTCAATACCTAATGTCAGGCGCGTACCTGAATTGGTCCTCGAGCCGAGATAGCGCGTTAGTCCATACCCGACATTGCGATGTCCAGAAATCGACCGTTTCGCGAACAGCGATGACTACTCGGAGCTGCTATCTCGTTTGCGCCACGAACTGTCCCCTGCCCTCAATGCTTCCAACGTCTCATTTGGGGGCCGATAACGGACTGACAGCTTCGAGCGTCGAGCCGTTGGGTTAGACCCTGACGCCGATGCGTGCGCCGACGGAATCTTCCAACAGTCAACAACGCCGAGCTAAGCGTCGAGCAAAACCGTCCCTCGCGGGCGGCTGCAACATGCCAGGACATAGCCGGCAGATTTCTCTTTAGCATTCAGTCCGCCTAAATCGTCCATGGTAACCTCGCCGGATAGTTTGGCTATTCGGCACGTTCCGCAAACGCCCTGCTGGCAGGCGGTTGGGATGTAGATGCCACAGTTCCGCGCCGCGTCCAGCAGGGTCTCTCCGGGCGCGCAGCGATGCTCCACACCCGAGCGGACAAAACGGACCGAAGACGAAATCGCCAAGCCCAATTCCGACCGAGAACCATTGCTGCCTCCGAAACTCTCCTCGTGATACTGCGCTGGCGGGAAGCCTATTGCATCAAGGCAGGCGCGTGCCGTCTTCATGTACCCTTCGGGCCCACAGGCAAAAACAGTGCGCTTTTGAAGATCGGGAACCAGGCTCAGCAGCATCCGACCATCAATTCGGCCGGTTGAACCCGTCCAAGCGGGACCTCCCTGGCCGCAAACCAAAGTCACTTGAACATTGGGAAAGCGAGCGGCAAGTGCTTCCAGTTCCGCTCGGAAGATGATGTCGCCTGGGGTTTTCGCGCTGTGAATGAAGCGGATCTCCCTGTCGTCTGCGCGGTCTGTAAGCGCACGCAGCATTGACATGGTCGGAGTCACGCCGCTCCCGCCCGAAAGGAAAACAGGTTTCTCCGACGGCAATTTATCCAGATTGAACGAACCGAGCGGCCCTTCGATCTCGATCTCGCTGCCCGGCGTCAAATGGTCATGGATCCAGTTGGAAGTGAGCCCGCCCTGCGTTCGCTTCACGGTGATCTGAAGATCAAGCGGTCGCGTCGGCGGTGACGATACCGAGTAGGCGCGCGTTATTGTGGCGCCGTTGATCCTGAGGTGCACGAGAACATACTGGCCCGCGCTGAAGCAGAACATCCGACCAGCGGCAGATGTGAGAACAAATGTTTTCACATCGTGCGTCTCGTCTATCACGCGACGGCAGAGCACTATATCTCGCGTCTTTTGTGCCCATCGCCGCTGACGCATGGTGGGCACGACATCTGAGGCTTGGATGGAGGCGTATGCATTCATCGTGCGGCTCGGCGTTAGGTCGAGCGAACATGCCAGTTCTTACCCCGCTGAACAGCAATATTATTCCAGCGTTATGATCGGGAATATCGATTAAACCTCCAGCGACATAACAGCGAGATGGAGAGCACGGATGCCTTTGCGAATGATCGGTTCGTGTTTGCGGCGTGCCAGTATCGCCGTATGGACTGGCTGGTGCAAGGTCGGCGCTCCTTCGACCAGGAACGATGGAAGCTCACCGGTAAACCTGCGCGCATCATCGCTGCGCATGTAGCAAGTGCCGCCCGTTCGCCGGAGCATGATCTCCGCCAGAGCTTCCGATCCGGTCGAAAGTCGGCAGATCGCCAATTGGGCCAGCATCTCTGCGTGCGTTTTCTCCAGCACGACGGTGTAGCCTGGTCGGATGTAGGTGTCGGGATCGACGTCCGACAGGTTTCTGGCGGCAGTCGAAACCATTACATATTCCTCGACCATCAGGTGCTCGTATGCGATCTCAGGCAAGTAGCGGGGGGCATAAAGCACCGCGATATCCAGATTTCCCATGCTGAGGTCGCTGACCATCTGGTTCGAATAATCCGACTCGACATGGATTGAGGACTTCGGAAGTGCTTGGCACAGGGTTTCGACCCACCCGGGCAGGACTGAGCGGGTCATGCCCACTTGGGCGGCAACGCGCAAGGTGCCTTCGAAACGGTTGAAGGCCCGGACATCGTGGCGAGCCTGCGACCAAGTGGATACCAGAGATCTTGCGTAGGCTTCGAACCGGCGCCCTGCGGCAGTCGGCTCTGCCCCGGCGCGTCCGCGTTGGAACAGTTCAGATCCGATTGCGCTCTCCAGGTTCTTGATGCGGGTGCTGATTGTCGATTGGGTTAAGCCCAACCGATCTGCGGTGCGATTGAAATTTCTCGATTCGATGATGTCGAGAAAGGTTTCGATGTGATCAAGCTGCATGGAAATCCCGATCGAAAAATTCGATCATGTTCCTGCCTACCATAAGCTTGATCAAACAATACTCAAGGGGGAAGCTGCACCAGATCATCGGCCGGCGCACCGCCGGGACGGGCCACGGAGCGGAACAAAGTGTTCATAGTTGATTGCGACTGTCACAATTACTGGTCAAGCGCCACCGTGTTGACGCCATACCTTTCCGGCTTGTGGAAAGACATGTTCACCGAGGGCGAGAAAACAGGTCCAGTCGGCGCATTTCCGCATGGCCATCGCCCCTGGTTTCATCCGCAGGACTTCTCCCGCAAGGACGTCCGTCCGAAGACGGAAGCCGACAATTATCTCATCATGAAAGAGAAGCACCTCGACAAGTACAAAGTCGACGTGGCGATCCTCACCGGCGATGAGCCGATCGAGGCGTCGACCCTCGCCAATCCTTACTATGCCAGCGCCCTGGTCAGCGCCTACAATGACTATCAGATCAACCAATGGCTGCCGAAAGACGATCGTTTCATGGGTTCGATCATCATCGCACCACAGGATCCGAAGCTCGCTGCCGCCGAGATACGCCGTCTGGGCAGTCATCCGCGTATGGTCCAGGTTCTCGCTTCCCAAGGGTCCGTCAAGCCGTATGGAGACCCGTTCTACCATCCGATCTACGAAGCTTGCGCTGAAGTAGGGTTGCCGTTCGCCATACATCTGGGCGGGCATGGCGGCGTGAATTCAACTGCCATTGCGCCTGCGCCCACGACATTCTTCTGGGAAACGCATGCCATTTTGCACATGTCCGCGATGTCGCACGTGGCAAGCATGATCGCCCATGGCGTCTTCGAGAAGTGGCCGGACCTCTACTTCGTGATCATCGAGTGCGGTGTCGCCTGGGTTCCGTCGGTCCTGTGGCGCCTGGATGCCGACTACAAAGCGCTGCGTAAAGAGACGCCATGGCTGAAGATGCTGCCATCGGAATATTGCCGGCGCAACATCCGCTTTTCCACGCAGCCGCTGGAGCAACCTGCAAACATCCAACATCTCTGGTCCACGCTCGAAGCGATGGACGGGGAAAACACGCTGATGTTTGCGTCGGACTATCCGCACTGGGATTACGACGATGCCAACACGCTGCAAATCCCTCCTGCCTGGAAGAGCAAGATCATGGGACTGAATGCGTTGGAAGTCTACAAACGCATCCCCCGTGCGCAAGCCGCGAATGCTGCCTGAGGAAGCATACGATGCCCGAGAAGACATATATCTGCCGCGTCGACGAGATCGAAACAGGATCTCCGTTTATCGCCAAGATCCGCAGCCTTTCGGTCGGGATTTTCCGCATCGGAGATTCATTCCACGCGCTGCTGAATGTCTGTCCGCACCGCGGCGCTCCACTTTGCGAGGGACCGCAATGCGGGACAACCGCGCCCGTTGAACAAGCGCAATTCATCTATCATCGCGAAAACGAGATCGTTCGATGCGCCTGGCATGGCTGGGAATTCGACATCAAGTCAGGTGAAGCCTTGGTCGATCCGTCCATTCGCGCTCGCACATTTCCAGTCACCGTCGAAGCCGGCAGCATCTATGTGACGGCCTGATTGGCCCAAAAGCCGATTGGGATTGGAAAAATTCGAAGAAAGATGGCCGAAGCCAACTAGCAGATTTGTTCGCAGGTGCTTGAAAAAAATAACGCGGAGAACTCCGCAATGGGAGAGTCAAATGTCAGAATCTGAATACAAGCTTGGTCTCGCGCAAAGCCTGGTCGGTGGCGGCAAAGTTTCCCGCCGCGACTTCATTCATCTTGGGATAGCCGCAGGCCTGACGGTCGCCGCCGCCGACACGCTCTTCGTCGCCAGGGCGCGTGCCGAACCGATGCACGGCGGCTTCGCCAAGCTCGGCATGGCTCATGGCGCGACGACGGATTCAATCGATCCGGCCGGCTACCCCGATACGTTCACACAAACCGCGTTTTCGGGCTCGCTATCCAACAGCCTCACTGAGGTCGACGCCAAAGGCAATGTCCAACCGGACCTCGCCGAGAGCTTCGAATCTTCGGATGGGGCCAAGACCTGGGCCTTCAAGCTGCGCAAAGGCGCAACCTTCCACAACGGCAAGACTGTGACGGCGGATGACGTCGTGACGTCATTGCAATATCACATGGGCAAGGACACAAAATCGGCGGCGAAGTCGCTGTTGGAGTCCGTCGCCGGGATCAAGGCCGACGGCCCGGAAACGGTGGTCTTCACGCTCAAGAGCGGCAACGCCGATTTCCCTTACATCATGAGTGACTACCATCTGGTCATCATGCCAGCCAAGGACGGCAAGGCGGACTGGGCTTCAGGGGTTCGCACCGGCGCTTTCCTCCTTGAGAATTTCCAGCCCGGCGTTTCGGCGAAACTCAAGCGCAATCCAAACTACTTCAAAAACGGCAAGCCCTATCTCGACGAGGTGGAATTCATCGCCATCACTGATCTTGCCGCTCGCATGGCGGCCTTGTCGACGGGCGAGGTGGACTATATCGGCCGCGCCGACCTCAAGACCCTCGGCATGTTGAAACGCAATCCGAAGGTGGAAATCGTCGAGGTCACCGGCTACGGACATTATACCTTGCCGATGAATGCCGCGATGGCGCCGTTTGATAATCCAGACGTGCGAACGGCATTGAAATGGGCGATCAATCGCCAAGAAATCGTCGACAAGATCTTTCTCGGCCACGCCACCGTGGCTAACGACAACCCGATCGCGCCAGCGATCAAATTCGCCAAGGATCCGCAACCGCAACACAACTTCGATCCGGAAAAAGCCAAGCACTACCTGAAAAAGGCCGGAATGGAGAACCTGAAGGTGGATCTCTCGGTCGCCGATGCCGCTTTTGCAGGCGCGGTGGATGCGGCTTCGCTCATTCGCGAGACGGCAGCCCAATGCGGCATCGACGTCAATGTCGTGCGGGAGGCCGAGGACGCTTATTGGGACAATATCTGGCTCAAGAAACCCTGGTGCGCATCCTATTGGAGCGGTCGAGCGACGGCCGACTGGATGTTCACGCAAGCCTTCGCCGCGGACTCCAGCTGGAATGAGTCGTTCTGGAAAAATCCCCATTTCAACGAATTGCTTGTTAAGGCGCGGGCCGAGACGGACGAGGCCAAGCGAGCGGGAATGTATGCCGAGATGCAGCAACTAACCCACGACGATGGCGGCAGCATCGTGCTGGTCTTCAACAATTTCGTCAGCGCCCAATCCAAAAAGCTCGCACATGGCGAAGTGGCGCCCAACTGGGAGAACGATGGACTGAAAATGGCCGAACGCTGGTGGATCGCCACGGCATGAAAAGGCGGCCGGGGCCACGATGGTTGTGAGGCTCCGGTCGGCTTGCTCCGAGTGCAGGACTGCCGCCCAAAGGGAGACGGCACTCACATGAACCCCGTCGCAAGAACGGTTCTGCAGCGCCTTGGCCTCGGCCTGGTCACTTTGTTCATCGTGTCCATCATCATCTTCTCTGCCATCGCGGTGCTTCCGGGCGACTTCGCCAAGGCCACGCTCGGGCAGTCGGCGACGCCCGAAACGGTCGCCGCCTTTCAGCGGGAAATCGGCATCGATCGTCCGCCTGTCGAGCGCTATTTCGTCTGGGTCGCGCAAATGCTTCACGGCGACTTCGGCTCTTCGTTCGCGAGCCGCACCGGATATCGGCGTACCGTGGCCGAGATCATCGCGCCACGCCTCTACAATACGATGTTTCTTGCAGCGGTGACCGCGCTGATAGCGGTTCCGCTGGCGCTTGGGCTTGGCATTCTCGCCGCGCTGTACCGCAACGGCTGGTTCGACCGGCTGGTGAATGCCGTGACACTGACAACTATTTCGTTCCCGGAGTTTTTCGTCGCCTATATGCTCGCCTACCTGGTGATCTCGCGCGACACGTTCATTGCATCCGATTTCGCTCAATCCCTGCCCCATTGGCTCAGTATCTCACTGACCTGGGCACTCAATGCGGTTCCCAAATTTCCGACATTGTCGAATGTGAACGATCAGACCCCATTTTGGGAGCACCTCTGGAAAGTGGCGCTGCCGGCAATCACCCTTACACTCGTGATCGTGGCCCACATGATGCGCATGACCCGAGCGGCCATCATCAACATGCTCGCAAGCCCCTACATCGATATGGCGCGCCTCAAGGGAATGTCCCCGATGGTGATCGTGCTGAGGCATGCCCTGCCCAATGCCTGGGCTCCCATCGTCACTGTCGTGGCGTTCAATATGGCATATCTCATCGTCGGAGTGGTCGTGGTCGAGGTCGTTTTCGTCTATCCCGGGATCGGCCAACTGATGGTTGATGCGGTAAAATCCAGGGATGTTCCGGTTGTCCAGGCCTGTGCCCTGATTTTCGCCGCGACCTACATCCTTCTCAACCTGCTGGCCGACATTATTTCCATCGCCACCAACCCCAGGCTCTTGCACCCACGATGACCAGATCCCAATCTATCGCGGCGGTTCAGAGGCTGAGGCGCTCGCGTGCCAGCCGGGCGACAACAGCGCTGAAGAAGGCACCGCTTAGTGCATGGTTCGGCATCTTGGTGATCGTTGGCTACGTCCTTGTTGCGGTCTTCGCGCACTGGATAGCCCCATATGGCGAGACGCAGGTCTTCAGCGAAGCCTTCGCGCCGTGGGATCAGGAATTCAAATTGGGAACCGACCAGCTCGGCCGCGACATGCTCACCCGCTTGATCTACGGTGCGCGCAACACCATCGCTATCGCGGTCGCGACTACATTGCTCTCCTTCGCGGTAGGCGTGTCGCTCGGCCTCCTTGCCGCATTGTATAGGGGGTGGCTCGACCAGATCTTGTCGCGTGCGGTGGACGTGCTGATGTCGATCCCGAGTCTGATCTTCGCGCTGGTGCTTCTGTCGATCTTCGGCTCGTCGATCACCAGCCTGATTGTTATCATTGCGCTTCTCGATTCCACCCGTGTCTTTCGGCTTTCTCGCGCCGTTGGGCTTAACGTGGCCGTGATGGAATATGTCGAGGTGGCGCGATTGCGCGGCGAGGGACCGAGATGGATCATCGCCAATGAAATCCTTCCCAATGTCATGCCTCCACTGGTCGCCGAGTTCGGCTTGCGATTCTGCTTCGTGTTCCTGACAGTCGCGGCGCTGTCGTTCCTCGGAGTCGGTATTCAGCCGCCGACGGCCGATTGGGGATCAATGGTGCGCGAGAACGCAACCCTGATCACTTACGGCGATGTCACGCCGCTGCTTCCGGCCGGCGCGATAGCTCTTCTTACCGTATCCGTAAATTTCGTTGTGGACTGGTACCTGCACGCAACAAGCGGGTTGCGGGATGAAAAGTAGCGATCCAGGCTCACGCGAAAAAGGAAAGGATCTACTGCAAATCCGCAATCTGCATGTGGAGGGATCCTCGGACGAACAGTGGCATCCCATCGTCCGCGGGATCGATCTTACGCTGAAGCGGGGGGAGGTTCTTGGCCTAATCGGCGAGTCAGGCGCCGGCAAGTCCACCATTGGCCTTGCCGCAATGGGCTATGCCAAACCGGGCTGCCGGATCACACAGGGCTCGGTCCTGTTCGACGGGATTGATCTCCTGGCAGTCAATGAAAAGGGGCGCCGTCGTCTCCGGGGCTCCCGCATTGCCTATGTCGCGCAAAGCGCGGCGGCCTCCTTCAATCCGGCACATCGACTTTTGGAACAAACCATCGAAACCGCGGTGGCGCATGGAATCGTCAGCCGGGAAGAGGCGAACCGGAGCGCCGTGGATCTTTATCGGCGTCTTCAGCTCCCAGAACCCGAGAGCATAGGCTTTCGCTATCCTCATCAGGTCTCAGGCGGGCAGTTGCAACGGGCCATGACAGCGATGGCAATGGCTTGTCGACCGGACCTCATAATATTCGACGAGCCAACAACGGCGCTCGATGTGACCACGCAGGTTGAAGTCCTTGCCTCCATTCGCAACATCGTTGAGGAATTCAGTACTGCTGCAATCTACGTAACGCATGACCTGGCGGTGGTGGCGCAAATGGCGGATCGCATCATGGTTCTGCGACACGGAGTTACCGTGGAGGTGGCTGACACACGCCAGATGCTGGCCTCCCCCAGCCAGGAATATACGAGGACGCTCTGGGCAGTCCGCAAGCTCGCCAAGCCCGAAGTTCCAGCCGATGACTATCTCTTGACGATAGACAACGTCACCGCGGCTTATGCCGGAGGGGTCAAGGTCCTCCAGGATGTCTCCATCAAGGTTCCGCGCGGAAGAACAGTCGCTGTGGTCGGCGAATCCGGTTCTGGGAAATCGACGCTCGCTCGAGTCGTTACCGGACTCTTGCCGCCAAGTTCGGGTTCGATTTCTTTCGCAGGCCAGCTCCTTTCCAAGAGCCTGAAGGCGCGGCCCAAGGAGGTCCTGCGTCGCGTCCAGATGATTTATCAAATGCCCGACAACGCCCTTAATCCGCGCCAAACGGTCGAAGAAGTCTTAGAGCGGCCACTCGAATTCTACCTCGGCCTCAAAGGCGCGCAGAGAGATCGCCGGATAAGCGAACTTATGCACATGGTCGAGATGAGCGAGGATTTTCTGGAACGTCTACCTGGCGAGCTATCAGGTGGCCAAAAACAACGCGTCTGCATTGCGCGGGCATTGGCTGCCGAACCGGAGCTTATCATCTGCGACGAGATCACATCCGCGCTCGACCAAATTGTGCAGGAGGAGATCCTCAAGCTTCTGATGCGCCTACAGCGTGAACTCGGGATGAGCTACATCTTCATTACCCATGACATTGCCACGGTGCGCGCGATAGCAGACGAGATTGTCGTCATGCACGGCGGCAAAGTCGTCGAGCAGGGATTGAAGAGCGTGGTTCTCACACCTCCGCATGCCGCTTACACCGAACGGCTTTTGTCCTCTGTTCCCGAAATGGATCCTGACTGGCTGACAAGATTGCTGGCCAGTCGGAAAATCTGACAGGTTGCAAGGTGGTCAGGAATTAAGTCCCCGTCCGCCCATCTTCCACGTGCTTTGAAGGGCATGATCGAGCTCCACGCGCAGCGATCAGCGCGACTATTATGCACGCCTTCTGGAACCGTCTATCGCTGATCCAGGACCATCAGGCTAGGTTTGACGCTGAGGCGTATCGGAAATACGTTCGCGCACGGCATGCTCGGTCTTGTCTGCTGTGGACTTCACGATCTTGCCGAGCTGATCGGCTATCGTGTCTGCTTCCATATCTTGCCGGCCAGCTTCCTGCTTGATGGTCTCATAGGCGTCGGCGGCGACCTGCTTGGCCTCATCGAGGCCCCTGTCGAGCAAAGTTTCGGCGGAATCGCGAAGCTTGTCGCCATAGGCGCCTAGTTGCTCGTCCTCCGTTGCGGTATGGGGCAGAATTGCACCTATAGCGGCGCCGATGGCGAGACCGACGGCCGCAACGGCCAAGGGTTGATCCTCCAACAGATCTTGCGCGGAGCGGCTGGCTTTCGCCGCCATGTCCCCAGTCGTCGAGCTTGCATTGGCAGCGCTTCCCGTCAGACCCGCCGCAGCGGCTCTTGCGGTGCTCGATATGGTGTCGCCGACGCTGGCAGCGCTCGAGGAGAGCGATTCCGCGGCGTCGGAGAGCGTGCCGCCCAAGCCGCCGCGCTCCCCTGCTACATCATGTCGTCCCGGCGCTGAAGGCAATGGATAGCCAGCCGAACGGTGGGCGGTGTTTGAGGTACCGCTGCCGAACATCAGCCAGGCCAGACCTGCGCCCACCATGGTGACCGGCAAAGGATTGTCTCGGACCTGCGTTCTGAGATTGCTGAGCATGGCCGCGCTCTCCCCTCCCGAGAACAGCCCGGTGAACTCATCCAGCAATTGTCCAGGCGTCATCTTGACTCGAATGGATTCGGCGGTCTCCATCACCCGAGCGCGAGCAGCCTCGGCCTCGCGTTCAAGTTCGCCTGCGGATTTCTCGTTCATCTCACCTGTTCCTTAATCGCGCTCGCGTCGCGCTTGAGCTGTCCCTGGGTCCGGTCGGGGGTAAGTTCCGAAGGCGCCATGCTGGCCGTCCCGGTCCGCAGCAGGATGACGCCGAGGACCGCCACGACCACACCGACCAGCAGGGAAGACCACCCCGCGCCAAGCCCTGCCCGCGTCACCGCGATAATGAGCGCCTGCAGCAACACCAAGAGCGCGGCGAGCAGGCAAATCGCGCCGCCCAGCACTTCCGCGGCACCTGCTCCGGCTTTGGTAAGCTTTTCAGAGAGCTCGGCCCGAAACAGCCTCGCCTCGGTTTGCACCAGAGTGGTGACATTCTGGGCCAAATCGGTGACTAGCCCGGCAAGGCTGGGATTGTCCTGGTTGTTCATCTGTCCTGCTCCGCGATCTGCGTGGCCCCATCATCGCCGACCACGCCAAAATCTTGTGGACGATCAGCGGACCAACCCTGTGGCTGATCGGTGTGTGATCTGAGGCCTCCCGGAGCGGCCTCAGAATCGGGCGTTGCCGGCGGAGAAGCCTTGATGAACCGCCCGAGAGCCAATCCGGCCAACACCGATCCCGCAAGCAGGACACCGGGATTTTGCCGGCCGAAGGACTGCACGTCATCAAGGACTTGGCTAAAGGGCTTCTGTTTCAAGGACGATGAAAGCCGCTCAAGGCCACTGGCAGCATCCAAAGCGAACTTCGATGCGTTCCTTTCATCGTTGCTGGCAAGGTGATCGCTGGCGGCTCGCAGTGCACCACCCAACGCCGCCAAGCTCGATCCGATGTCGCGCTGCGCCTCCTCCGCCTTGTCGGAGATGACCTGCGTGGCTTCAGATGCATAGTCGCCAGCCTTACGGGTCACCTCGTCCCGCGCGTCGTGAAGCAACTCGCTGGCACGCTCATTTTCCTGGCGAAGTCTGTCGGAGACGTCGCTTTTCGCCTTGTCGAAATCGGTGGGCTGTCCGCCCTGATCGTTCTCATGCTGCATGAGGCCACCTAGTGAAAACCGAGGAAGGAGAGGACCGCGAGCACGACAACGATAAGGCCGATAAGATAGATGACACTGTTCATGTGCACGTCCTCCGTAGCTTTCCAACTTCGACGAACCTGCGATGTTCCGTAAGTGAGAGCATTTATCTCAGCCGAAACGAAGAGCTTCGTCAGGCACGCACCCAGTCACCAGTGAGTTGCCCTGTCCCTCGTGCGGAGCGCCAGTTGCTCCGTACGAACGGGTGCGCCCGACATGGTTGACGCGATCCCAAAGAAAACCGGAAGAGCGGACTTGGATCGCTTGACCTGGGCAAATATGATCCTGACGCCTTGCAGAGGGACTGGATGGAAATCGGTCGGGTCGAGCGCAAGCTCTCGGCGATCCTTGCGGCTGACCTCGCCGGGTACAGTCAACTGATGGGCGCTGACGAAGAAGGTGCCCTCGAGCGCTTGAACAGCCATCAACGTGACCACCTCGATCCCTGTATTGCCACGCATCGCGGCAAGATCGTCGGCGACATCATCGAACAGGACGGTCACGTCTTGGGCGCGGGGGTCAACATCGCCGCGCGTCTGGAGAGGATCGCCGAGCCTGGCAGGATCTGCGTTTCCGAACGCGTGCAGGAACATGCAGCGGGAAAGATCGGCCTGCGCTTCGAGGACTCGTGACAGTCCGGCGGAGTGCCCAGAATTTTGCCTGGTATCGTCGCGCCTCATCCATTCGGCCCAGCTGAGCATTTGCCGCGAACATAACAGCCTGAGGGCTGGCCGTTTGGCGACGCCCGCTTTTGGTGAATGGACTGAACCGGGGAACCGACTGTCATGAGGCGCGAAGCCGCCGTTCGCGTCGTGAAAGACATACCTCCACATCGGTGAGATTGTGGAATAGCGGTGACCAACCTGGACTAAGATCTAGGGTCAAAGGGGGCGCTCACGAGCCGCCTAATCGATAGACCGGGATGCCGAGCTTGCGGGCCTTGTCCGCGAGGTTCTCCTGAATGCCGGTGCCGGGAAAGATGATGACGCCGATCGGCATGACCGCCAACATCTGGTCGTTGCGCTTAAAGGGAGCGGCCTTGGCGTGTCTGCTCCAGTCGGGCTTGAAGGCGACCTGCGGCACCTTGCGATGATCGGCCCAGCGGGCGGCGATCTTTTCAGCGCCTTTGCGTGATCCGCCGTGCATCAGCACCATGTCGGGGTGCTTGGCGCGGATTTGGTCGAGCTTTGCCCAGATCATCTCGTGATCGGCGGTATCGCCGCCGGAGAAGGCGATCTTGGGGCCGGCCGGCAACATGACCTCGGTTTCCGCGCGCCGCCTGGCCGCGAGGAAGTCGCGGCTATCGATCATTGCGGCGGTGAGATGGTGGTGGTTTACCATCGACCCCGTGCGCGGTCGCCAGGCAGAACCGGTGTACTGATCGTAGTGTTCGGCGGCCTGGTCACGCATGAGCTCGAAGGCGCCCCGCCGTTCGATCATGGTCTGGCCCTGGGCGGTGAGTGTCTCGAGTTCAACCGCCTTGATCTCGCTGCCATCCTGTTCGCGCTGCAGACAGCGCTGGGCCTGCTCGTTGTCTTCCAGTTGCCGCTCGATCCGTTGTACAGCTCGGTGGAAGACATTGGTGAGGGACCAGAGCAAGTCATCGAGGTCGGGTTCGAGGCGCGTGTCAGCCAGGGTGACGATGAGGGCGTCAAAGATGTCGGCCACGGCTCCGGCCACTTGGTCGCCACCGGGGAGCGGTCGCGGATCGGGCTCGTCCGCAAATGGTCGCCAGCCATAGAGCTGGAGTTCGGTGAGGATGTGATCGGTCGCAGAAGCGGCGTGGTGCGGTTCAGTGTCGTCGTGCTCTCTCATGGGGATGCTCCCGTCGGTTTGACCGCGACCCTCGCGGCCTTCATGGCGACGAGAGCCCACGGGCGGGACGGTCCGACACCCGCAGCGATGCGGAGGGCCGGAGCGCAGCGGAGGATGGCGGCGGCCGACTATTTTGCCTCGCGATGGAAAAGCGTCGCGCCCGATCGCTGCCATTCGCGACCAGTCGCGCGCGCCGGAAAATAGTCGGCCGCCGCCATTGCCTGGCCGGCCAGTTCGTGGGCCGATCGCCCTCTCGAAGGCCGGGTCTCGGGTCTCTGCCGGCGGGTCACTCATCCATGCGCCGCACCGGCACCGTGCGCCGCGCGCTTCCCCTCCCGGCTCATGCCGCCTGTGTCAGATATCGGATGCGATCTTTGCGCATGAGCTGGTCTGCAATCGAGGCCCGGAAGGCCGCAAGTCCGAAGCGGCTGAGGTCTTCGTTGAAGTCTTGCATCGCTGGCGACAGCACGATTGCATCGATTCCGGCGTCCGTCGCGCGCTCGAGCAGGCTGTCGCGGGCACCGTCACCGGCCGGATCGTTGTCGCGGATGACATAGAGCCGGCGCAGGGTTGGCGGGAACAGGATGGCGGCTAGATGGGCTGCCGAGAGTGCCGCAGCCATCGCCATATCGGGCAAGGCGCATCTGAGCGACAGCGTCGTCTCAATGCCCTCGCCTGCCGCCATGACGCTGCCGGGTGCACCGAAGCGGACGGCGTGACCCAGAAGGTCACCCATTGCGCGACGCGGCGTGTCGACGAGCGCCTTGCCGGTGCCGTCCGGTGCGAGCCAGGTGCGGTGCGCGCCGGTCAAATGTCCATCAAGGTCGGTGACAGCAGCGATCATTGCCGGCAAGGTCTCGGTCGGTCCATGATCGCCGGGCCGGTAGTAGCAGCGCGGATGGAACCGCAGCGATCCGGTGCCGGACAAAGTCGCAATGCCACGTCCACGCAAATAGGTTTCCACGAGGGTGCCGATAATGGGCTTCGGTCGGCGAGCCGCTTCCGGAGATCCAATGGGGACCTGCGTGATCGGCGCGGCCGGTCGGGGTGGCATGGCATCTGGCATAGCGAGAAACAGGCGCGCCTCATCGGCGACGTCCCGGAAGTTGACCAGTCCGAGGGATTCGCGGATGACGTCGAGCAGGTCGCCATGCTCGCCGGTAGCGGCGTCGGTCCATTTGCCTGGCGGTCCCTTCGGGGATGGCTGCAGACGCACGAACGTCGAGCGGCCCGGCGCATTGCGGACGTCGCCGACGCTCCAATAGTTGCCCTGGCGACGGCCATTGGAGAGGTAGTGGCGGCACACCGCCTCGGCATGTTCGGCGAGGCGGTGTGCGAGGTCGGATGCAGCGTGACGCGGAATCATGCAGCCTCCCGCTCACTGACCCGCTCGATTGGGAAGCGGTCGAGCACGCGCTCCAGCACGGCGAGCCCGTTGGCGTCGATCGGCACGAACATCCTGAGCTTCCACGAAATGATCTCGTGGAAGAGACCGTAGGCGGTGAGGCGCTCCCGCATCATGTCGGTGAAGCCCGACAGTTCGATGCGCCACGCGCCCATGACGCGGCTGCGGCGAAGCTGGAGACCCTCGGCGAGATCAAGGATCGTCCGCCCGTCGATCAGCGCCGCGAGCGCCTGCTCGGGCGATAGCGATGCGACGCCTGTCACCGTGGCGTTGGCGGCCCAGGCCGGCGTGACAAGGCGACCAATTATGCGCTCGCCCTCGTCGGTCTGAAGTCGAAAAACGCGGGTCGACTCGTTTGGCAGACGCTTCCAGATCGGCAACAACAGGCCCGTCACCATGTGCAGCACGGCATCGGCAAACTCGGGAGTCTCGGCGACCTCCGCATTCCATGCTGCAGCGAAAGCTTCACGGTGGGCCTCGACCCAGCGGGTTTCGCCCATAGCCTTGAGCGGCATGTTCTGGCCTTCCATTGGCCGGATCAGGCGGACCCGCGGCTCGATCTCGCCGTCGTCGAGCATGATGCTGGTGGTTGGGATCTGCACGGCGGCGCGGCCAGATTGCTCGTTGATCAGTAGGATGGCGCGCAAATCGCGAAGGTGATGGAGCGCCGCATCGAGCATGACGGGCCGATTGCGCTTGCGCTGGGTGATCGTCAGCAGCCGCGTTTCGGCGCCGGTGCGCGGATGGGCGTAGATGACCTGCCGGTCGGTGATGACGAAGCTCTCGGCCCGCAGGGTCTCCAGCCCGGTGTCATAGGTGCCCGAGGCGATGGCGCCACCGATCCGAGCGGCCAGAAGCTGCTCGAAGGCGCCGAACAGCACGCCCTGCACTTCGATGGTCAGCGCCAACAGGCGATTGAGGAAGGTGGTGATCGGCGGCAACTCGTCCTTGATGCCGTTGTTGTCCATCAGCTTGAGACCGGTCGCCGCCTCGAAACGCTGGAGTGTGCAACCCTCGACCTTGCCGCGTACGATCAGGAGATAGAGCTGCCGCAAGGCATCGCCGGCATAGTGGCTTTCAAGATTGTCCTCTGGCCGGAACAGCCCTTGGCCACCGGTCTGGCGCTGGCCGCGCGTGATTGCGCCCAACGTGTCGAGACGGCGGGCGATCGTCGAGAGGAAGCGCTTTTCCGCCTTCACATTGGTCGAGATCGGCCGGAACAGCGGCGGCTGCGCCTGATTGGTCCGATGCGTGCGGCCCAGGCCCTGGATGGCGGTGTCGGCCTTCCACCCGGCTTCGAGCAGATAATGCACACGCAGCCGCGTGTTCCGTGCCAAGAGTTCGGCATGGTAGGAACGACCCGTCCCGCCGGCGTCGGAAAACACCAGAACGCGCTTCTGATCGTCCATGAAGGACTGCGCCTCGGCCAGATTTGCCGACCCTGCTCGGTGCTCGACGACCAGGCGGTCGCGCTTGCGCACGATGCGGCGCGAGCGGCCAGTGACTTCGGCGACGAGGTCCGCGCCGAAATGTTGGACGATCTGGTCGAGCGCGCCGGGGACAGGCGTCAAGCTGGCGAGTTTCGCGATCAGCTCGTCGCGCCGGGCGACCGCCTCGCGGCTCTCGACGGGCTGGCCATCGCGGTAGACCGGGCGCGACGACAGATTGCCCTCGCTGTCGGTGAACGGCTCGTAGAGCTGCACCGGGAAGGAATGGGCCAGGTAGTCAAGGACATATTCGCGCGGCGTGATGTCGACGCGAACATCGTTCCATTCCTCGGTCGGCAACTCGGCCAGCCGCCGCTCCATGAGCGCCTCACCCGTCGAGACGATCTGGACAACGGCCGCATGGCCCTCCTCCAGATCGCCGGTGATGGATTTGATCAGGGTCGGTGTCTTCATGCTGGTCAACAAATGGCCGAAGAAGCGCTGCTTGGCGCTTTCAAAGGCGCTGCGCGCGGTCGACTTGGCCTGGGCATTGAGCGTGCCGGTGCTGCCGGTGATGTTGGCCGCCTGCATCGCAGCATCGAGATTGTTGTGGATGACGCCGAAGGCCCCAGCGTACGCGTCATAGATGCGGACCTGTTCGGGCGTCAGCTCATGCTCGAGCAGTTCGTATTCGACACCGTTGAAAGAGAGCGAGCGGGCGGTATAGAGGCCAAGTGCCCTGAGGTCGCGTGCCAGTACTTCCATCGCCGCCACGCCGCCAGCCTCGATCGCCTCGACGAACTCGGCGCGGGTCGAGAATGGAAAATGCTCGCCGCCCCAGAGGCCGAGCCGCTGGGCATAGGCGAGATTGTGCACGGTGGTGGCGCCAGTCGCCGAGACATAGACGATGCGGGCATACGGCAGGGCGTGCTGTAGCCTCAGGCCGGCACGGCCTTGCTGGGAGGGAGCGGCGTCGCCGCGTTCGCTCTTGCCGCCACCGGCATTTTGCATGGCGTGCGCCTCGTCGAAGATGATGACCCCATCGAAATCCGGACCCAACCATTCGACGATCTGCTTGACCCGCGAAAGCCTCTCGCCGCGATCGTCGGACCGCAGCGTGGCATAGGTGGTGAACAGGATGCCGTCCGCCAGCGTGATCGGCCTGCCCTGCGGGAAGCGGGAGAGCGGGGTGACCAGCAAGCGCTCCATGCCGAGCGCGGACCAGTCGCGCTGCGCATCCTCGATGAGCTTGTCTGACTTGGAGATCCAGACGGCCTTGCGACGGCCCTGCATCCAATTGTCTAGGATTACGGCGGCGGACTCGCGGCCCTTGCCTACACCGGTACCGTCGCCGATCATGAAGCCTTGCCGGAAGCGCACGGCCCGCGCCGCGTCATCTGCCGCCGCGCTAATTACGTCAAAGGTATCGTCGAGCGTCCAGGCGCCGGCGAGATACTCGGCGTGAGCATCGCCCGCATAGATGACGGTCTCGAGCTGCGCGTCCGAGAGCAGGTCAAGGACGTTCTTCGGCAGGCGCGGCCGATAACTCGGCTTGGGCGGCGCGACCGAGGCCATGGCCGCCGATTGCACGAGTTGGGTGGGGTGCGGCTGCGCGCCGGGAATGCGGATCGCCTGAAGCGCGTAGTCCTCGTAGATGGCGTCGCTGATGTGGCCGCCCTCGGCGGCCTTCCAGTCGAGCACCTGATAGGCGAGCTCAACGGCATCGGGATCAGTGAGCAGTGGCCGCGGTGTTATTCTTGCCGTGGGACCAAGATAGCCGCGCACTGTGCGGGGTGCGGCCGACGACGATGTGGGAGTTGCACCTGCGGGTATGGTGACCGGCAGCCGTGCCGGCACATGCTCGCCGACCCATGCGATCAGCGTCGCGGCATCCGGGGCAACGCCCTGATCTGCCGGGAACACGTCCGGATCGTCCGCCGGCACCCGGTCGATGACGGTGAGGCGTGTCGGAAAGGTCGTGCCATGCTTGGCGTAGGCCGAGCCGTCGATGGCGGCGGAGAAGACGATGCGGCCACGTTCCTGCAGGTGAGTAAAGGCGGCGGTCCAGGCCGGGTGGTCGGGCGCGAAGTTCGCACCGGTAATCGTCACCAGCCGCCCGCCGGGCGCGAGGCGCGCCAGGGCCGAGGCGATGTGCCGCCAGGCCGCGTCGGCCATGCGGCCCTCGACGTTGGCCATGACCGAAAAGGGCGGGTTCATCAGCACCACGCTCGGCACGGCGCCGGGATCGAGATGGTCATCGATCTGGGCGGCGTCGAAGCGGCTGGCGCAGACGGCCGGAAAGAGGCCGGAGAGAAGTCCCGCGCGGGTTTCGGCAAGCTCGTTGAGAATGAGCGAGGCGCCGGCTATCTCGGCCAAGATGGCGAGCAGCCCGGTGCCGGCGGAAGGCTCCAGCACACGGTCGGCCGGCGTGATGGCAGCGGCCGTTGCGGCGACCATGCCGAGCGGAATCGGCGTCGAGAACTGCTGGAAGGTCTGCGCCTCTTCGGATCGGCGGGTATGCGTCGGCATGAGCCGGGCGATCTTCGACAATGCTGACAGCCGGAGAGCCGGAGACGCGGCCTTGCGGAACAACGCCTTTCCGTACTTGCGCAGGAAAAGGACCGTCGCAGCCTCGCAGGCATCGTAGGCCTGCTTCCAGTCCCAGGCGCCGGCGGCGTCGGAGGCGCCGAATGCGGCTTCCATCGCCGCGCGCAGCTTTGGCGCGTCGATGCTGTCGCCGCGCTCGAGATGGGGAAGCAGAAGGCCGGCGGCGGCGAAGATAGCGCCGGCTGCACCGGTTTGGGGGAGCGGGAGCGGCGCGGCTGCGGGAACTGCCACAGCGGGCGAGATCATGTACATGGTGTGAACCTCGGGAGAGCGGGGACAGGATCGAGCCGCGCGGCGCTCTCTCTGGACCGTGCGGATTCAAACCCATCCCGGCTCGCCTCTCCCTCTCTGGCCTCCACCGAAGCCAAAATGAAACAAGCGCCCCGCCATGAGGTGGAGCGCTTGCCGGTATCAACCGATCTCGATCATATTCCGCCGTCAGGCCCCGACTTCTGTAGGAAACCATTGGCGCTGTCGGGATCGGGCGGCAGGTAGGCATCATAGGGATTGCCGTCGGCGAGATGAGCGAACGGCGTGAACTCGTAGTGAAGAAGAAAGGGCCGAGCGACCCGCGCCACTCCGCCGACGGTGCTATCCGGCGGCGACCGCGTGTGCGGCAGTCTCATGGGTGGCCGAGCCGTCCTCGTCATCACCGGCCAGGAATTCGGGGAGGTCAGCTTCCTCGCCCACATTCGGCCGGGCGGCGTCATTGCCGCTAGGGCGGAGCGGTTCGGGTAGCCAGCCACTATCGGCCAGGAGGCGCTCGGCCTCTTTGGCCATGTCGGCCTTCTTGAGATGGTCGATAAGCTGGGCGGCCTGGTCGCCGGCGCCTTCGCGCACGGCTTCGAGAATGCGGGACTTGGTGACGCGACCGAGATAGTTATCCACCGTCGGCCGCCAGCCGGCATCTATCATGTCAAGCCCGGTGGCACGGGACAACCGATCGGCTTCACGCAGGCGCTGATCGAGCCCGTGCTGGGAAACGCCGCTGCCGTAGGGATTGGGTCGTTCGAACAGGGCGTTGATCCCATAGCTGACGCAATGCGCCAGCAGCGTCTGCCGGCTGGCTTCATCGAGTCTGTCGAGCCACGCCCATAGGGCCTCGTCGTCATCCAGTGGAATGACGCTCTTCCATGCCTCATGGCGCTCATCAACGGCCTTGGCCGCAGGGCTGTCCTTGAGACCGACGTCCTGCCACGGCAAGTGGACATGTCGGACGAAGGCCTCGACGCAGCCGATGGCGGAACGCTGACCGAAGGTGTCGAGGACGAGCCGGTGCAAGAGCGCCGTGATGGCCACATGCTGGTTCTCGGCCAGTGCGTTGCGCAGCGCCAACGTGCGATGGGCAGTAAGTTCGATGACCAGGCGCTCGGGTAGCGGCTTGATGGTGTCGCCGTCATCCTCCTCAGGCTCGGACGCCTGCGCGCCGATGGTGATAATCGCGCGGGCCGAAGGATTGTGTCTGCTGTCTTCGTTCTCGGTGGCGCAACCTGGCTCGGCCGAGTGGCCGTCGACCGCCTGCATCGCTTCGTCCTCGGGGCGCACATGGGCCCGATCGACGACGAGATCGCCATCACGATCGATGCTGATGAACACACCGGCGCGGGCGATCTCGGCCCCATCGTAGTGCATCGGCCGGCTCTCGAAGGCCTCAAGCGCGGTCTCGATTTGACCGAGGCGCTGATCGACATCGTCGGGGAGTTCGTCGGATTCGCCATACTCGGCTTCCAGCCGGTCGTACTCCGCCCGCAGGGCTTCGCGTTCCGCCCGCTCCGCGTCGGTCAGACCGACGGGGGTGCCAGCGATTGCCCGCAGACCGTGATTGTACCCGTAGGGCAGATCGGCATCGACCACGATCCACTTCCAGCCCTCCGCCGCGATCTCGTCGGCGATCGACTTCAGCCTATCGCCGACCAAGCGGTCGAGCAGAGCGGGGTCCTGCAGCCAGCCGCCATTGTCGGCCTCGAACAGGTCGCGCAGCACCACGCCGCCGGCAGCGACATACGCGTCGACACCGACGAACAGCGCCCGGCGATCGCTTGCCCGCACAGTGGTCTCCGTCAGCAGGCGCCGGATCTGCTGCGGCTCCTTCGACCAGGAGTTTTCGAGCGCCTCCCAGACCTGCTCCTGACGGGCGTGATCGTCGGTCACGGTGAACGCCATGAGCTGCTCGAGCTTCATGCCATCCTGCTCGTAAATCTCCTGCAGCTTGGCCGAAACCCTGGCCAGCCTGAGGCGCTGCTGCACGAATGTTGCGGAGACGAAGAAGCGTGCGGCAATCTCCTCATGGCTCGCGCCCTGGTCATGAAGTGTCTGGAAGGCGCGAAACATGTCGAGCGGATGTAAATCTTCGCGCTGAAAATTCTCGGCCAGCGAATCCTCCTCGATCGGGACCGCGCTGTGGGCGTCGCTGACGACGCAGGGAACTGGCTCGGTCTTGATCATGCGCTTCTGCTTGACCAGCAGTTCCAGCGCGCGATAGCGACGCCCGCCAGCCGGCACCTCAAACATGCCGGTCTCGTCGCCCTCGCCATCCAACACTGGCCGGACGTTGAGGCTCTGGAGCAGGCCGCGCCGTGCGATCGACGCGGCGAGGTCCTCGATCGTTTTCCCGCGCTTGATGCGCCGGACATTGGCCTGGCTCAGCATCAGCTTGTTGAAGGGGATGTCACGTGAAGCGTTGAGGGTGATCTTCTGCTTGGGCGTAGCCATGTGGACTATCTCCGCGACGGGCGGCCGAAACTCTCTCGACCTCCAAACCCGTCAAAAAAGACGGGCGCAGCCCTCTCACTCTGAGGACCGCGCCGCACCGAAGATCCCGAGGTGGGGACAGGGCCGCAGACACGACTTTGCGCATCTGCGGCTTGCGGATTTAAGCTGAGATCTCACTCGCCGTCTCGGCCAGATTGGCCGGCATGGTCGAGTTGCGTTCGGCGTCGCGAAGGTTTCCGCCCCGGCGGACCGCCTCTGCCCAGACGGAAATCGGCAGGTCGGTGCCAAAGAGCATGTCCCGCTCGATGCCGATGCCGAAAGGCAGCCGGATCGACGTCATCTCAAGCGCGGTTGCGAGCCAAATTCCTTCGCCGAGTTGATTTGAAGAGCTTCACCACCGGTACGTGTTCGGCGTCGCGATCGCGGCTATTGGCGAGCAGGCACGCGCAGTTCCTCGGTGAGAACGATCATGCCGCCCACTTCTCGGTTTCGATCTCATCGACGTTGGCGGGCCCTGCCCTGGTTCCGTTGTCAGGTTGCGGAAGGAAGGCGAGCAACCAGTCGGCTGCCCTGCTGGCCTGGGAGGCGGCGCGCACGATGGCGCGGTTGTCTTCGCGCAGGACATCGAGCCAGGAGGCCAGGTAATCGGCGTGGCGCACGGTCGGCACAATACCTAGCGAGGCGCAGCAGAAGGCCGCGTTCATTTCGGCGACCAGTTCCTCGAAAGCATATCGCTTTGTGCCGAACGCGCCGCCGAGGTCACGGCCGATGCGGGAGGGATGGCCGGTCGCATGGCCAAGCTCGTGCAGGGCGGTGCGGTGCCAGTCAATGGTCTCGAAATACGCCTGCGGAGGCGGCACCTGCACGTAGTCCTGCGCCGGCACATAATAGGCGCTATTGCCGCCGATGCGGAAATCGATCCCTGTCGCCTTGATTAGTGCCTCGACGGCCGGTTCGATCAGTCCGGGGTCTGGCGCGGGCGCAAACACCGCCAGATCGTCGGGCAGATTTTCGCATTGCGCGAGGTTGAAGACGGTGAAGCGCTTCAGAAACTGTATGGCCTGTGCTGCCTCGCCGGTTTTCCCGGGCGCGATTCTTCTCGTCGTCAGGAATGAAGCGGTCAGCATAGATGACGGTGGTCCCGTGTTCGCCCTTGCGGACATGGCCGCCCAGCGATAGCGCCTGGCGGAAAGTCAGCCAGCTTTGGACGGGAAAGCCATGCTCTACGACCGCGCCCCACAGGATCAGCACGTTGATCCCGGAATAAGCGCGGCCAGTCGTGGCATTGGCCGGCACGGCGAGGGGCGCTTGCCCCGCCGTCGTTCCCCAGGGCTGCACCCAGGGGAAGCGGCCGGCTTCCAGCTCCGCGATGATCTTGTTGGTGATATCGTCATAGAGGCTTGTCCGGTCAGCGCCGGCGCGAGCGTAATGTCTGGACATCGCGGTTCTCCGCGACGGGCGCCGGAGGCCTCTCCTCCAGCCCTCAACCCGTCACGGCAAACCGGTCCGTACTCTCGCTCTAGAGGCATACCAGGCCTCGAAGGGGAACGCTCCCGAACCTGGGGCAAAGGCGGTCCGTGCCAAATCGGCAGATGTCGCTAGCCATCAAGTATGGCTATTGCTAGCGGACCGCGTGGCGGATGCGGTCGGTAAGCGTTTGTTCGACGTCGAAATAGCCCTCCCAGGCCTCGGGCAACTGAGCCCGCGCGGCAGCGGCGAAAACATCGAAAGCGTTGGCGCTTTCGCAGGTGGGCAACTCATCCCAGCTGACAGGCACCGCGCACGACGCCCCCGCGCGTGCCCGAGTCGACCAGGGGCAGATTGCAGTGGAGCCCTGGCCGTTACGCAGGTAATCGAGAAACATTCGGCCCTTGCGCTTCGCCTTGCTCATATTGGCGACGAAGCGCGACGGATCTGTACGGGCCAGCAGTTCGGCGAAGTCCTGGCAGAAGCTCTTGACCTCGTCCCAGTCTGCCTCCGGGAGGAGCGGGACGACCACATGAACGCCCTTGCCGCCGGACAGCAACGGCCACGACTGCAGTCCAAGCGCTTCCAGAATGCCGCGAATGTCGAGGGCTGCCTGCTTGACGGCAGTGAAGCCAAGGCCCTCGTCGGGGTCGATGTCGAAGATCATGCGGTGCGGCAGATCCGGCTGCTGGCGACGGCTACCCCAGATGTGGAATTCGAGCACGTTCATCTGGACGCCTGCGATCAGCCCAGCCAGGTCATCGACCCACAAGATGCGGCTTTCCTTACCGGACATCTTCTTCAACTGGCCGTCATGGATGGCCTTGGGCATGCCTGGCAGTCTGTGCTTCTGAAAAAAGGTCTGCTGCAGGTCGCCATCGGTATCGCGCACCAGCGACAGCGGCCGATCCTGGATGTGCGGCAGCATCTTCTCGGCGACCACGGCGTAGTAGGCGGCGAGCGTGGCCTTGGTCACCTTGGTCGCCGGATACATGATCTTGTCCGGATGCGTCAGCTTGACGCCGACAGCAGCGGCGATCTCCTTGCCTATTCCCGGATCGAGGTTGGCGGAGGAGGAGTTGCCGGCGTCTTCGGCATTTCCATCACCACCTGGTCGGCTCGCTTGTCTTCGCGCATGCCCTCAAAACTTGGATGCCGCAAGCTGCCGTCCGGTGTCACTTCGGCATAGGTAACCTCGGCAACAAGTTCGGGCTTCACCCATTTGGCACGTCGGGCAATGTCTCTCGGGACGGACACGAAAGCCGATTTCTCAATACGGCGTTTCTCGAGCTTCGCGAGGATGTCCTTGCGCTCCGCCTCGGTGAACCCCGTGCCGACGCGGCCGCGATAGATGAGCTTGCCATTCTCGTAAGTGCCGAGGATCAACGATGCCATGCCACGACCTGTGTCACTTGGGCGGTAGCCGCCGACGACGAATTCCTGTCGCTTAGTGCACTTGATCTTGAGCCAACTCGAGGTGCGATCGCCGACATAGGAGCTGTCGGCGCGCTTGGCGATGACGCCTTCGTGGGCGCCCTCGCACATGGAGTCGAACACCTTTTGGCCCTGGTCGACGATGTGGCTGGAGAATTGCAGGCAGTCCTCAGGGCGGCGCGCGCCCAGGAGGGACTCAAGTCGCGCCTTGCGCTCGAGGAGCGGCTGGTTCGACAAATCTTCACCATCGAATTCAAGCAGATCGAAGGCGTAGAACTTGAGGGGCATACCCGCGGCGATGCCGGTTTTCAGCATGGAGAAGTTCGTGCGGCCCTGGCTGTCGATCGCGACGATCTCACCATCGATCAGCACCGCGCCTTCGGTCAGTCTTTGAAGCGGCGGCAGGATGACCTTGAACTGTCGGGTCCAGTCGTGGCCATTGCGCGTATAAACGACGACATTCGAGCCGGAGATGGCGATTTGGGCACGATAGCCGTCGAACTTCATCTCGAAAAGCCAATCCCCGCCGACCGGTATGTGGTCTGTCAGCGTGCATAGCTGGAAGGGTCGAAACCGCGGGAGCCGATTTGTAGGGACAAATTCTGAGTCTCTGGGCCGTGTGCGCCTTTTACTGAGGGTGCCGTCTACAGCCGACATGCGGAACTCGGATACATAGTCCGACTCAATACCCTGCCCGGGATTCGGTTCCATGCCCAAGCATCCCGCGCCGGCGACCGTCGGCGCTCAAAGGAAGAAAGGCGTATAAGCCGCAGTCCTGCTTGCGTCCGCAACAGCGGACAATTGTCGCGCGCAGGACGAAGGAAATTCGCCCCCGCCGCGGGCGGTGAACGGGACAGCCGTAGGAGCGTCAGCATAGCGCCGGCCGCAGGACGGGACGCGGGACCGACTGTCCCCGTCCGCGGTGGTCCGCATATTTTTGCGTCGAAGCCGACCGGCGGAGATCGCGCATTTCCCGCTTCGACAGTTCGGCCGCTGATCGCGATCGGAGTGTCCAAGCCAGAGCCGAGTTGGCCTACACGAAATCGATGAGGTCTTGCATCCGTTCACCCCTCAATTGCGTGGCAGCTTGTGAATTTCCAGCCTGACAGGCCCTCCCCTGTCACAACTTGTGCAAAAGAGCGCTCGCTCGACCGAACTCAATAGAGCGCCTTTTCCATAGCGTTCAATGAGGCCGGCAGGCTTTACCGTTGCATGGTGCGAACAGGATCTGCACCAGGCCCGCAGCACATGCCACTCGCGAAGATCGCCGAGCGCCACATCCAGGGCAGCGTGAACGCTGCCATCGATGATGGCCTGCAATGGGATCTTGACCTCGCCTGGTGTCAGAATTTTCTCCATCACATGCCGACTGTTGTAGTGGATCAGCAACATGCCCGGCCGGCGTCGGATGGCGGCCTGCCAGGCTGCCTGACTCACAGTTGAATCGGGGGAACGAGAAATGGTTTCGGACAAAACCTGCTCCTCGCGATCCCAGACCTCGACCCAAAAATTGTGTTCCGCGGTTTTTGCCGTTGCTTCGCCATCCACGGCGATTGCCGCCAAGCCATGGTCGCTTTGCTGCTCCAGATCACGCAGAAACAAGGAACATATTTCTCCCTCGTCAAGGGCATGCTGGACTCTTCGTTCTCTTTTTGTTCACTATTGGCACGTGCTGGCCGGCGTCATCCAGATTGCCGCAGGACTCATTAACTCAGCGTGGCGCTTGCGCAATAACTAATTTAGTGAAATCTTAAATGCTTCTGGGAGTAGACGAGAGACCGGTCGGTCCAATTATGGGGCGGCATTGAACATAAATGTTTTTTCCGCGATTCCTGGTCGGGATGTTTGCCACGTCGACCGTGGTGGCGTTATGGATTTACCTAGCAACGGGTTCGTTCTGGAAGTCGCTTGCATGGACCTTGCTGATTTTGATCATATTCCAGGTTGGATATTTCTTGTTTTCATTCGCGCTTTTCCACACGCTTTGGACGAAGAGAACCGAAGAAAAACCGAACACCGCCGAGCCTACCCGTCGAGACGGCGGTGTCTCATCTAAAGGCGGCCGATGACGCTCACAAGCCGGCCACGCAGCATCGTCAAATCGCCGGGGAAGGTTGACCGTCTTAAATCGCGCCATCGTTGGGCGGCAAGCGCCTCCCTGAAATCTTGCAGAGGAATGAAGCAAGCCTTCCTCGCGGCGCAGGTGCCTCACACGCCCGATTGCTGTCTTTGCAAGCAACGATCTCCCCACTGTTATTGGGTAGCCGGGCCGAGGCTTGCGTTTGCACATGATCGGCGATGCTGCCCTGGGGATCGCGGCGACTGGCCGAATAGGACGACAAATGACGCAGGAACTTGGACGCTACAGATGCTGTGGCACCAGCGGACAGGAATACCGTCGTTGAATACCAGAATATGGTCGGCTTCGACGCCATGAGTGGCCGACAGATAGGCCGAGAACGAAAGAGCATGGCTTAGTCAATGGCGGCGCTGCACCGACGACAACACCACTCAGACACTCAGCACCCACGAGTTCATCCAACAGGTGGATTAGGCCACCGTCGATGTTAGTCCAGGGCTCCGAACTCAGCGTGTGGTCGGTCGTCCTCGAATTCACTCGGAGGGTTCTGCGGGCGCGCGTTCCCGCTGACCGCTCTCCATCCCAAGTCGTCAAGCGATCCGCGGCAGCCAGCTTGCGCGCGGGGCCTCCTAGGTGATCACGCCATAACGCCGATCGACCGAATAGGTCATGACTTCAGCTGCGGCGGACCAGATGTCTGCTTGGCCGCCGCCGCACAGCCCAGCAGATCCCACCTGGCGCCGGCTTCTCGAGCGTTCGCTGCGGGCCATCGTCCAAAAGGCTGTGTTCCAACAACTCTAACGAGAGAGATACACTCCTGCTACTCGGCGCCGCTTCCCTCAAAGCGCTGTCTGGTAAAAAGGCTCGGCGCCCTTCTGGTTTGTTCAGGTTCAAAAGGAGGGCGCCGGCCCCAGACTTTTCCGCCCAGAATGGCGATTGGCGCTTCGGGGTGATCTCGTCGACCCTCACCTGTCGCCGATCTTTTTCGCCCAGGCCAGCGCCTTGGTCTTGGCTTTTGTGGTGAAACACCGTTGAGCGGTCGCCACCGACTCGTCGAGCATGCTCCACCTTCGCTTAGACCATAAAGGTGTGGTGCGCTCATATTAGCATGAGCATATATAACTTGGCAGCCGGCCATGTCCCCAGTCCCCAGCCGGTTAGGCCCGGCTGCTCTCTACCCCCAAAGAAAGCCGGGCCGTCCCCGCGGCCAGATCGTTCCGCGCTTGGTAGACAGCTCGCCGGGCGATACCCCGACCACCTCGAGCCCGGCGAGCCTGACCTGGATCAATGATCGGATCAGGACCGGGGTCAGCCGGCAAATATCTATGCAAGACCGGTGTCACTTTGTTAGCGCTGAAATGGATCAGTTTTCACAGGACCACCAACCCAGCGCAGCGAAACCAACTGCTGGGACAAGCATGCAGCACCGAATCGCGAACGGCGATTCAATTAGCACGCACTTAATTACCTCATAACATTTTAACGAAACGTTGACCGCGCTGTCCCAGAATAGGACGGCGCGGTCGGACCCCAACCGGACTGCGCAGGCGGGCTTCGGCACTCAGCGCCCGCCGAACTGTCGGAGCCGCCACCCACATCCCACATTATGCCAGCAACGGTTGAATCAACTATTACTGCGCGTGCAAACGGCCTGCCATGGGAACAAAAGAGGGATTCACATCGAACACGGTTCGATCAGGATCGGACCATGCCTGCGCCAGCACGGCACGCACGCTCGCGGCCTCCACTGGCTTCATCGCGGAGAGGTCGCGGTCGTTGGCCACTGTCCCCGTAAACGCCAGATCGCCCGACAACGCCTTGAAGAAAGTCGTCTTGCCCGAGCCGTTCGGTCCGACGAAGGCGGCGATCTCGCCCGGCCTCGCAACGAAATCGACATTGGTAACAATGCGCTTGCCGCTTATCGCTACCCAGACATCGCGTGCTTCGATCATGCCGGCCTCATAGGTTTCAAATCTCACAAGTCGATTACGCCGCGCTTGTGCAGCAGAATCCAGAGGAAGAACGGCGTGCCGGCGATCGCGTGACGATGCCGATCGGCAGTTCGGCCGGCGCTACGACCAATCGGGCAACGGCATCGGCGATCAGCAGCATGCAGGCGCCAAGCAGCGCCGATGCCGGCAAGAGATAGCGATTGTCCGGGCCGATCAGCAGCCCCAGCAGATGCGGCACGACGATGCCGACGAAACCGATGCCTCCGCTGACTGCGACAGAGGCGCCGACCGCTGCCGAGACGCCGACGATCGCGGTGTATTTCAGCCGTGGTACCGGGATATCGAGATGGCCGGCCGTCGCCTCGCCGAGCGCCAGCGCGTTGAGCCCTTGGCCAGGAACGGCATCGCCGCCACCGCCAAAACGATGATCGGTCCGACGGAAGCGATCTTCGGCCAGGTCGCGCCGCCGAGCGAGCCCAGTTGCCAGAAGGTCAGGTATGCGGAACTGCCGGAAAACAATCTTTGACGATCTCTCCCCCAACCGCTCGCAGCGAGCCGCAAAACGCGTGGCGCCTTGTCCGCGCCTTCGCCCTCGATATGGTCGCCAAGATTGTCGTGGGCCTTGCCGTAGGTCTGGGCGTCGCCATCGGGATAACGGTTCGCGACCACGCCAGGCACACGCGCGCGCCCCGGCCATCCACGAAACTTGATAGGCGAAGCCGACTGTAAGGCGACCAAAACGGAGACGCTGCAGTCCGCACCTGATTGCGGGGGCCCGTGTCAGAAATGGAGTTCTCCTCTAGTTGTCAATGGCGGCAGCCAGGACGTCGTCCTGGCTGATTGAACCGGGGTTTTCGAAAGTTCAGGCAGCGCGTCCGCGACAGGTGACAACACGGCGATCGCTGACTCATAGACCTCCGTCAGGTAGGACGAGATCAAAGGATCGCTGCGCCACTCAACAGCTCGGCAAAGAAGGCCGTAGACCTCGCGTTTGGTTCCGACGTCCACGCCGGCCGGGGTTTCGTCAAAGATGAAACATCGGCAAGAATGTCCCATTGAGCAGGACCTCGACCTCCTTCTCGACCATGCCCAGGCGCGGGCTCGACGATCTCACACTCAAAGTTGCGACCTGACAAAGTCGAAGCGTTGAATGGGTGATGCGCCCGTCGGGCGTTCATGGTTGTTGTAGCACCGCAGCACGATCACACCGGATCAATTGTCAACCCATCAGCCCTGCTGCTCGAAGGGCCTCCTCCGTGACCTTCGTGATCTCTGCTGGTGGTGAAGCAGATGTGTCGCTGCCAAACTTCTCGAAGGCAAGATCGACTTCAACTACCCGCGCTTGCTGCGCTGCGGAACTATAATGCGGCGGTTGCGTCGCTGCTTCCTTGAGGCCGGAAAAACGAGCGGGCCAGACAAAGTTCGCACGCCTGCTTTGCTGTCTTCGGTTCTACTAGAGCCAAGTGTGAACGGGACGCCTGGCGCTGGATTGCGCGCCCAAAAGGATCACTTTGTGACCACCAGCATCAGTACCGCCGTCGCTCCCTACGACGCTGCACGCAAGCTCGGGCGGGAACGTCGTCTGGTTGTGGAGCGGGTTGGTTCCACTGCCATGCTGCCAACACCAACAACGCCCTCACGCTCCCTTGCACTCGTTACTTTGTGCAAACGCTCATAGGGCAGCAACTCCTTGACCCGCGTACCAAGCGCAACAATTTCTGCCCGCAAATCTTCGCATTCCTGCCTCTGGACTTCGTGCTGCATCTGCTCGGAGGCGTATTGCGCCGAGATGTGCGAGAGGTCCGCAGTCAGCTTCGAAAGGCTCGTCATGTCGGCTTCGCTCTCTTTCAAGAGATCAGAATACCTTTCATCCGCAACCTGCTTTTCGGCCATGGTATCGCTCCATTGAGCCGTCAGCCTGGCGATTTCACTGGATGCTACGCTTGCCTCGTTCGTTGCCGCATCCAGTCGCGATTGAAGACTTTGAATTTCAGATCGCAAACCTCGCATCTCTGCGAGACTGCATGCACGTTCGGCTCCCGTGTCATCTTCCATGATGCGTGCGGCCTCTGCCATTTCCGACAGTTTCGCCTGCGCGATCTCAAGCGACTTCTGCAACCGCGTTTCGTCCTTCTCGCTCTTGCCGAGCGCAGCCAGCAGTTCGGAATGCCGCACCGCATCGTTGGCGTGGATCGTCGACAGCTCATCAAGCCTCCGCCTCGCCTCAGCTTCCCGCTTTTGCGACTTGTCGAGGTCGATCGAGAGTCTGACATGCTTTTCTCGCAAGGTATCGTTTTCGCGCGCCCGTCTATCGGCCTCGGCTGTTCTGGCCGAAAGAGCTTTGGCCGCCTCGCCGAAGTCCGCCTCCCTTATTGCGATGGTAGTGGCCGCTTCTACAAGTTCCAGCCTTACGGCGGCGAGCGCACTACGAAGAGCGTCCCTGTCCTGGGCCAAGCTTACTTCGCGCTGCTGTATGGCTCCGAACGCGCTGTCGTGCTCACGTTGCTTCCTCATCGCATCGTGCAGCTGTTCGGACAGGACCATGTGTTCTCTCGTCAGGTTGGCATTTGCCACTTCCAGTTCGTTGGCACGAAAGAAGTCCGCTTGAAGGATCTGAAAAAAATCGCGTGTGTAGTGGTGCGAAGTTGCAACCTCCATTAGCTTGGCTTTGACATCCTCCAAATGGCCTTCCGCATCCTGAATGAGCATCTCAAATGAGCTCAAAGCAGCCAGCCGGCTCTGCGTATGCGAAGTTAGCTGGCGAGGGGTTTCATTGGGAGTGCCCTCGGGTTGCAGGGCATCGGTCCCTTTTGCGAGGCTGTCTTTCGAGGCACTGCCGTCGTCTGATGGTGACACCTCGTCAAGGCTCAGGGAGATGTTCAAAGCCTCGACTAGCTCTGTCTCGAGTTCCTCGGCGGCTCTTTCCACATTGTCGTAACGTTTGATCAGGTTCGATAGTTTCATGACAAGCTCTCCCGGCGCACCACTTTGAATTAATGGTTTGGCAACCAACGATTACACACCATATACCGCTCCGGGAACGACGACTGCCATGCAATCGACTATATTAGATCATTCTAAAGCAGTACGCTCGCAAAGGGGGGAGTGCCTGCTTCGGATCAATCCGGTGATCATGCCGCCAAGTCGAACGTCTTCTTTCGGGAGACGACCAAGGAAGCCTCAACGGCCGACATTGGCGCGCAGGCGCCGATCATAAGGCGCATACCAGACATTCCGCAGCTGATCGTCCACGTTCCCGGTCGTATCATGCCCTTCCACATGGTCGATCGGAGAACAGCCTGCATATACTCTGCGAGGTCGAGTTCGCCGTGCGCCCGATCTATAATAGAGATCGGGCCTGGCCGGGCGATCCCTTTGCCCAACCGCAGCATACTACAGGCGGCGAGCGGCGCCATCTCCTCCTCCCCCGCTGGCTCTAGCGGAGTGGATTCTGCCGCGGCCCGTGCAAGGCTACGCAGAAGGATGCTGTCTCGTGCGCGTCAACGCTTCGCAATTGCCTCCTTCGGTGCAGTTCCGAAGATCAGAGTTGGTTTGTTCCTCACCCCTTACCGATCAAGCGATGTGCAGGAGTTCGCGCAGCCGGACCGGCAGTCGGGGCGAGGCTTGCAGTTCGGCGCAACTCGCCTCCCATCGATTCAGATACTCGGCGATCGGTACACCTGTGCGGCCGGGCCATCGGTTCAGTGCGCCCAGCGCCTCGACACAGTCGGGCGCCGCCTCGTACTCAGTGAGGATGGTCTGGGAGATTGCTTGGGCAAACGGATTGAGACCGGGTATTTCGATTTCGCTGCGATGATCGGCGAACCAGGCGGCCGGGTCGCGGCTCAGCCCCTGGCTGTCGGCGAGCGCGGCGTAGCCGCGGACGATGTTGTCGCGATACGCCGCTATGGCATCGCCGAACGCGTTGTCGCCGGCAAATGGCGGACTCTCTTTCCAGTCCTTCGCCAAGCGACCAAGACCGCGCAGCGAGAAGGCCTCGACCAACGCTTCCTCCAGCCACTGGCAGGGCGGCGCCGGCTTGGCGTCCGCCTGCCAGCTGTTGGCCATGACGTGGCCGAGCTCATGGCCGAATTGGTAGGCGAGCTTTGACCAATCCCGTTCGCCAATGTCGACAATGATCCACGCCATGCTGCTACCGTCGGGGTGCAGCCAGATCGCCGGCTGCCCCGAAGTGTGCTCGTCGACACGAAGTCGCGTAGGCTGGCCATCGGAGAGCAGGCGGACGCCATCCAGGCAGGCGTGCCGCGTGCGCTCGACGACCTGATCTGCGGAGCGCGGAAGCATGTGACCCCAGTCGCCGGCGAGTTCGATCGGGGCGGTTAGTAGGGTGGAGGGAACGGCAAGGGGCGGCACGGACACCGCGTAGCTTGTGCCTGCTCTTCCCGGCTGCGTCAATGCCGCTGGGATCAAGTTGCGGATCGCTGCGCCCGCAAACAGTGTAACGAAATCTCGTCGCCGCAATTGGGTTCCTGATGTCCGACCGCTCGAACTTAGAATACCTGATCCGTAAGGCAAAGGGTCGGGACGCATGGTGCGTTTCAAACAAGCTTTTGACCGCGGTTTGCGAACGCCTTTGCTGGCTGCGCGCTCAATCATCCTTTCCTGACCTTTGCCACGCCGCAAGGTAATCACTTTGGTAAACTTTCTGCTCGCCGTCAGAAATCTCGAATGTCTTCCTGGCTGCCATGAGGACGTATGTTCTAGCAGTGCTCATTGTCATGTTTGAGCGCTGTCCGAGAACAGCCGGGTCGGGAACGTCTCGTGGATTGGGCTTCCCCACGTCGTCGACCAATTGCATCAGCTCTATCTCGAATCCGTTTTCGCGAGAAAATGTTCGCCATAACAAGTCAGGACTAAACTGGTAAAGGCCATGTCCAAGAAAGTTATTTGCGCCGTCCACCATCAAGAATATGCCGCCGACTCTTAGCATCCTCTTTACGTTCGAAAATGCCATGCGCGTATCAAACACATGCTCAATCGTCCCGCCGTCGAAAATACAGTCGAATTGATTTGCAAGTTCATCAGGAATCGGATTGTTCAGGTCGTGAGTGATGTCGGCTCCTTCGAAATCAGAATAATCGAGTGACCTTATCGCCTTGCTTCCCAGATACTTGAATAATTCCTCGCAATATCCCGTTTCTCCCTTGATATTTTCGATCGATACTCGTCTGTCATATGAACGAAGGACGGAATTTCCCAAGGTGCTGTCGTGAATGTGGTAACCTTGACGTCCTAACCACAAGGTTTCGCCAAGAGACCGCCCGCGGAATTTCAAGAGAAAATCCATAACGTATATATCGACACCCATCGAACTTGCCCCCGCCACGGCCTTTGTATTTGGTCACTTATCGATGTGTGCGTAGAATCAACTGCCGATGCCGGACGACGACTTGACATCCTGTGCGACCGATCGGCGCGCAGCCCGTACATTAGCACGACTGTGTCCAATTTTGAGCAAAGAAGAACCAGATCTCTACGATTCGATAACCCAAGGGCTCGGTACCCAGTTCGTTATCCACGGTTAATTGACCTTATCGACTTTCGTGTTTCGGCGTCAAAGCCGCATGACGATGTCGATTGTGCCATCAACATGGCGTACGCTCCGTTGAAATGGCATCCGATATGAGGCAACAAGTTAAGGGGGAGTTCTAGACCGGGTCGCCGACCGAACCCTTTCTTGTCTATGTTGGCAAAATTCGCTTTCGAGGATCAGCAAGGTGCGGCTGATAGTCGATTGGAGCGCAAAGCAACTTCGGGGGTACACTGGTCGGCCGCGTCATGGCGGCATAGTTATTGCTGGCGGGTCCGATCCGGTCAGCGCAGCGGAAATCAAGCTGTCGCCCCCAAACAGTGTAACGATATCCCGCGCCGCGCTTCGATTCCCAATATCCGACCGCCACGTTTTAAAATACCATGTCAGTCCATAAAGGCGAAGGCTCGGGAAATGGGGGATGAGGAGTGGGCGAGGCCATTTTTTCGCGAACATACACAGGGGATGCTTTTTCAAGTTGGCAGGTGGCGAATGAAATGTCAGTTCGCCTTGAAGACGGATCCCTTGTCGTCTCGGATACGGAGCGGCACAACTGGCACCTGTTGCGCCTCCATCATTCAGCTTTTCTATTTAGAACTATCAGACTGAAATGTTTGCTGAAATTTCGCCCTGACGCTACCGCCAATTTCTACATCCATCACTATGGCTCCATCGATGTAGCGGAAATTTCTGCGGACGGGTCCATAGTCAATGATGGCATTTGCAGGAGCATAGCGGTTGAAAAGAGTTCCGAGGGGCTACTTGAGGTAGAGGCGACATTCCTGAGCTGCCATTCAACCCTGTCCATCGGCTGCTCCAAAAACCGCCACCCCTTCTATGCTGGCACTGGACGCGAACAGTTCGTCCTCGTCAGCGTTCTGGTTGAGACGTTTGACGCGTATCCTGAATTGTCCCGTACGCCAGCAGAGGAGCGCATTACGCTTGTCGATGTCGGTGGCCAAGGGGGCCTGCAACTCAAGTGGATGCTGAGAGCCGATCAGATTACGCCGGTGGTTTTCGAACCCATACCGTCGGAGGCTGCAGTGCTAAGGCAAACCCTTGGCCGAATCCCCGGCGCTCAGGTAATAGAAAAGGCGCTGGCCCACACCACAGGCGTTCAGAAGCTCCACATTACAGCGGATACAAGCTGCTCCTCCTTGAGGGAGCCAAACTTCGACGTGCTGCAGCAGTATTCGGTAGCGCCAATTTTTGTCGTGGTCGGCACGCAAGACGTCGAATGCGTTCGATATGACGATTTGTTCCGAAGGCACGCCGCTCCGTCACCGGACGTGATGAAGATAGATGTTCAAGGTCTTGAATACGAAGTTCTGCTGGGCTTTGGGCACCTTCTGGAAAATTGCCTGGCCATCGAACTGGAGACGCACGTAGTCCCTATATACAAAGGTCAGAAACTACTTGGTGATATCATCGATATGCTTGGACTTTTCGGATTTTCCCTACGGCACATCAAGCAAATTCCGCATTTCGACGGCGACGCCGTTGAGTTTGACGCTCTTTTTACGAAACGGCGCGACAGGGCTATCGCTTTTTCCGAGTCGGCAACGCGAAAGTTTGCCACAATTACCGAGGTCTTGGAGATTGATCCATACTTTTGACGGAGATGCCTGCGTCGTCCAGTCAACGATTTTTGAATTGGTCGCGCTCAGTCCGTTACATGTGAGAACGAAATCACTGCCTGGCGAGGATACGGTGAGACGAATGATAGATCACGTTCACGTAATCAACCTTGATCGCAGCGTTGATCGTCTCGAGAGATTTCGTAAGACGAACGATCATCTTAGAAGTATTCGGAGATTTCCTGGAACTGATGGTCGACTTGTGGACCGTGATCGGCTTGTACAGGACAAAATCATCTCGCCGGATCTAGATTACGCGGCTGGAAGTTTGGGCTGCGCCGTTTCTCACGTCGCGCTCTGGAAAGAAGCTGTTCGACGGAGTGAGGCAATAACCGTGGCCGAAGACGATGCCATCTTTTCTCGTCATTTCGAACCGCACATGCATTCACTGTTGGCTAACATTCGTGACTGGGACTTCATCCTTTGGAGCGCAAGCCTGCGGTGTTACGCTTGGCTGGATGCCCTCCCAGGCGGAACTGGCGCGAGGCTTGAGTTCTTTTCTGGAGAGGTGATGACACATGTCCAGGATTTTCAAGAGGCCGAAACGGAACCCGTTCTTCTGCGAGCACACCATCTTTTGGGTCTTGTATGTTATTCAGTTTCTCCAAACGGGGCACGCGCGCTGCTCGACTGGTGCCTTCCAATACGGCCGATGATCATCGATTTCGCGGGATTCGGCCTGAGGCTGAACAATGCTGGAATTGACTGCATCATGAATGGGGTAATGCCGTCGCTGAAAGCGTATGTGTGCCTTCCACCTCTGGCGATCAGCGATGAACGACCCGAGGAATCGGTTCGGATCAACACATGAAGTGACATCCTGCGAAGCAGGCGCCCACGCAGAGTCGCATGAACCAGATTAGCCCTTCGCAGTAGATCTGCATTTGCGGCTCAGCCGCGTTGCGTGGCTGCGGCATCTGTGGGTGCTCGTGTCTCGATATCTCCGGTCCGCTCCTCCTCCCGCAGCCGAACGAAAAACTCTAGATTGTTCTTGAGTCTCTGGTTAACTGAGTCGAGTTCAAGTGCCCTTTGCCCCCATTCTACCGCACGGTCCATCGCATTGAGATGCCATGACGCGATGGCGCCGAGGTCAAACAGCCGAAATCCCCAGCAGTTCTGATCGTCCAGATAGCTTCCGGTGCGGTGCGTCCTCTCGATACCGTTGGTGCAAGCCCAAAACAGATTCAACCAGTCCGCTTTGCCGTGGAGCTCTTCGGCCAGGTCGGCCCAGATCTCGCGGCGGTGCGGCGCTTCCATCCGCGCCTTGTCCAGCCAGGACAAGCTCTGTTCCGGGCGCATACGCGCGATATAACGCATGGCCTCGGCTCGTTCTTCGCCCCACGTGCTTGTCGGCAAGGCAAGATAGCGCTCAAGCAACTCGACAGCCCGATCCTTCTGGTTGGCCCACATCAGGTCTCGCCCGAGCCAGAAGCAGATTTGTGCGTCGGCGGGGTCTTCCTTGTGCGCCACTTCCATCAGCGGCAGGTAACTGCTCCTTGTTGGCTTGGTAAGGTCCTGCACCTCGAACATGACAATGTCGCTGCTGCTGGCCGTGACCTCCCTCTCTCCCGTGAAGACCAGGGCTTCGTGAACAGGCCTCTTGAAACGATATCCCCAGCGATGATGAAAGTTTTTCGCTGGCCAGTTGCGAAGTGGGGTCGGGTCGTCGACGCTCGCTCTGTACACTGTCTGACAATAAAGGGCTGTCGTCTCGCGAGTCCAGACAGCCTCGAGCTTTGCCCGCCAGCCAGGTTCAAGGAACCGGTCCATGTCCATTGTGCAGCACACATCGACGTCGTGCGGGATCAGTGCCATCGCGGCGTTGCGGGCATCGTCGAAACGCCATGGGCGGACCGCTATCCTGTGCACGGTAACGCCGGCAGCGGTCAGCCGTTCCACCGTATCGTCGGTGCTGCCCGTGTCGGCGACAATGCGATAGTCGGCGTCGACGGCCGAATTGGCCCAGCGCTCCGCGTTTGCGGCTTCGTTCAAGGCGATGGTGTAGACAGCGACTTTCACGGCGCTCTGCTCACTCACGCGCTGGTGCAAGATTTCGCCTGGCGGACATGCCCGACGCGCCCTTGCGGATAGCCACCAGGCCTCCCAGCAGTTTCGCCCGATTCAACTCGTAGTGGCTGTCGAAGAACAGGATCTCGGCGAACTGACCGGCAAGCGCGCTCACGCCCAGCGGATCGACCGACCGCGCGCTGCCGTACTGCTGGATTTCCCGCAGCAAGTTCTTCGTCAGCGTGATCTTGCCAAGATCCTCGCCCGGCGGCTGCCAGTCGAGGTCTTCGATGAAATACCAGCCGCCCTCCGCGAGCAGCGGGAAGAACTCGCGCAGGGTGAGCTGCTCGTCGAACGAGGCGTGGCTGCCGTCGTCGATGATCGCGTCGAACGAGCGCGGCTCGAGTTTCGCCGCGACTCCGCGCAGATCATCCAGCTTGGATTGATCGCCGACGAACGACTTGAAACGTTCATTGTTCAGGCGGGAAAAGTCCGTCAGGTCGACGCCGACCACCTGGCAAAACGGAAAGTAGCTCTGCCATAGCGCGACCGAAGGTGTCTCGCTCTGGTTGTCCGCCAGCCTGCGGCAAAGCCCGATTTCCATGAGCCGCCGCATGGCAAGCCTTCTGCCCGACAGCAGGCGATCGTAGACCCTGGCATAGGCATGACGGTTGCCCGTATGCCGGTTCTTGTCGGTATTGAAGCGGTCGGCGAGAGTTGTGAATGCCGGGAAACTATCGAGTGGGTTGATCAGCTGCGAGATCAACGGTGCCCCCTCGCCGCCCGGCCGGGCGTCGTTGCGGGCCGTCCACAGGTGGATACCGAACACGCGGGCATCGTTCAGATAATCGGTCAATTCCGATAACGGCCTATCGAACCTGTCGATCTCGGTCCAATCGATCGCGTTGAAGAACATCGGGCTGAATACCTGGTCGCGCAGCTCGGCGCCGGCTGCGGTCGCGATGTAGTCGGAGAGCAGCTTCGGGCCGATGTCACCGAACTCCTTGCCGCGCGCTTCTTGGAAACGCTCGAGCGACAATTCGTATAGCGCCCTGAGGTGGCGGCTGTAGGGCTTGGCGTATATGACGTTGCCGCAGATGAAGTGGCCCTTGTGTGCTCCCCGCCATTGCAGATTGAAAAAGTGATCGCCGCGAAAGGGGAACGGCCGCAGCAGGATCACGTCGGAATCCATCCACAGGCCGCCATGTTCGTAGAGCAGGGCGTAGCGGAAAATATCGCTGAAATATCTGATCTCGGAGCCGGCGACGATGCGCTCGAACAGGGCCCGCGGCATGACGTCGTCGGCATTGCGGACCTCGATCCCGTGCGGGACGAGGAATTCGAGCTTCTCTGGCGCATAGCTCCACACCCGCACCGGATGGCCAGCCGCTCGCATCGACGTTGTGGCGCCAATCAAGGTACGATGCTCAGCTTTGTCGGACATCACTTCATAGAAGCAGTTGATCTGCGGAAGTGCGGTGTCGTCGCTGCCAAGGAAGGGATAAATCCGCGCGTCGAACTGGCGCGATCGTTGCAGTCGTTCCAGCGGAGAATCGGCGTCGCGCAGAAACGGCGCGAGCTCATGAAAGATCTCTTCTGTCGATTTCATGCTGCCGGTGCCGAAGTCCTTACCTTCCAACGGCGCCCGGTTTGCATCACCCATGGCCCCACCGTCGGCGCGGCCAGGCTTGATCCCGGCTTTCGTTGGAGGGGCGCGCAAGGCCGGCGTCGACAGTGTCTGTTTCGTCCCTGGATCAGCCACCGACGACAGGCGATCCACATCCTCTAGCATCCCTCCCACATCCGCATCATCGACGGTCGCGATCCAGCACTCGCTGTCGGCAACGCTGTAGGAAATCAGCAAGCGCTTCTCATCGGGATGCCAAGCCAAGCCGGCAGCGAACTCGGCGCCCTTCTCGTTGAAGTAAAAGGGACGGCTCACCTTTTGCAGCAGGTTCATTGCGTCGAACCAAACAAACCGATGCAGGCAGTATCGCCTGTTCTCGGAGGGTCTCCATTGCACCTCGTGAATCAACATTAGCCAACCGCCGGCGAAAGCGACCTGTTGGCTTACGCCGCCGAATCGTTGGGCCGCAATTCCAGGAGAGGTCTCGCTGATCGTTTCAGCTCGCTCATCCGCCACCCGAATTGGATCGCCGAAACAAACCAACTGCAGCCGCTCCTCGCCGGCTTCGCCTGATGTGACCTGCGTCATCCATTTCCTGTCGTGCGCACTCGGCCCCGTCGCGGGCAGCACGCGCAGGTCGGTCATCCGGTGGTGGCCGGTTTCGCTGTCGTCGACGCGCATGATGACCTGCTTGCCCTCGCTGTCCGCCAGATCGCGGACGGAGGCCGAGCCCCACAGCTTACCTTTCCAGGCGAACAGACGCAGGTCCTCGACGCCGGCCTCGCGCATGTTTGTCGGCGGCAGCATCTCGGTTGTCGATCGGACGGCGAGCCCATTGGTCAACCGCAGAAGGAAATTCCGAGCGAGGATCGCCTCGCCGCCTTTCGTCCGGAGATGGACGCCGTCTTCGCTTGTGGTGTAGTTCACCGCTGCCTGAGCAAGCACAATCTCCTTGCCCAGGCGCGCCACCGAGGGGCTTGACGGCCTGTAGCCCTCGGGCGCAGCGAAAACGATCGGATGAGCGCTGAACGACGGCATCGTTGTCTTGGCTGGCTGCACATAGAAGAACAGGTTGGACCACGCGAGATCCCTGGGTCCATCGCCGATACTACGGTCCAGCGCTAACCAGTTGCAAGTCGCGAAACCGCGATCCTTGCGCACCGGGTCGCGCGCATAATTCGCCGCGATCGCATACTCTTCGCGCAGGCCTGTCGTGTACACGAAATCCTCGAGGAACAGGATGTCCTGCTCCGGCCGCTTGATCGCCAGCCCTGCTTCGGAGAACAACACGCTGGCGTCGTTCATCCCCTTCTCGCGGTAAAACCGTGCCAGGTCATAAAGTGGCTCGGCGCGTTGCGGCCGTTGATTGAAGGCGGCAAGCGCCTGTTGAACAAAGCCAGCCTCGTCGCCGAGTTTGCGCAGGCAGCGCGCCTCCTGCAGGCGGGCATTCCACGCCTCCTCGTCCCAGCCGCCCATCGCGGCACGCTTGGCGTAGGCCACCGCCGCCTCCGCCGTCCGCCCAGCGTCGCGGTAGGACTGCGCCAGGTAGAACCAGTAGCGCTGATTTTCCGGATCGTTCTCAAGGGCGTCCAGCAAAAGCCTGGCATCACGCTCGAACTTGTCCACCCGGTTCGAGCCGCTGGCGTGGTCCTTGTACCAGGCACCCCTCAGTTCCTGCACGCCACCGGGCACGTCGAGATATTCGTGGGTCACGCCATGGTAGCGGGCACCGGCGTCGCGTTTGACAATGCGCGTGTTCCAATAGGCCAGGCCGGAATCCGACCGCTGCAACAGCCGGTAGCCCGGGCCGTCGAGCCCCTCGCGGAACCCCGTATCCTCAACCATCAGCTCCATGTCGGCATCGTCGAACAGCAGATAGTCATAGGCGAGCGGCGAGGCATAGGCGTGATCGAGCGCGGCGTTGCGGGCCTGCTCGAAATTGTGGAACGGGAACTCATGCAGCTCGCCAGGCAGGTTGTGGACGGCAAAGAACGCCTTGATGAAATCCTGGGTTCCGTCGTTCGAGCCGGTGTCGCCGATGACCCAGCAGTCGATGTGGTCGACAACCGCCCCGAGACAGCGTTGAAGGTTCGCCATCTCGTTCTTGACGATCATGTTAAGGCAGAGGCGCTTACCGCTTGTCATATGCTGACTTTCGACCCCCATGACTGCGGGCTGAAGCGGTTACATTTGTGCCATGGTGCCGTCGGGGACAGGGATCCGTTCCAGTGCGGACTTATCCGGCCTTCATGTCCCATGCACATTTTCCCCTGCCTCGGCCATCTGGATGCTACCTCAGCGTGATCCATTGTTAGCCAGCACCTTCCGCCGCAGCAAGGGTCTCGCGGTCACCTTGGGCGAGGCTTTGCGAATTGCCCTGTAGGCTCGATCGCTACGTACACCCCCGCCGCGATATCAAGCGTTCGTCGATAACGAAGGTGGTGTATCTTAAGCCCCGGATTTTTCGATGCATTTGGCCGTATCCGCGCCATCTCGATGTTTTCCAAGGTAGTAAATCGTGGTTGGGCAATTAACAAATTGTAAACAGGTTATTTACAAGTTGCTAATTTTATAATTTACTAATGCCTTATGTATGGGAGGGTTTCCGTGGACCGGGCAGTAGGCCTGTCGGTTCGCGCTGTCTGCGAAGCCAGGAGAGTATCTGGAGCAAGTGCCACTTCGTGCGTGAGGGCGCAGAAAGTGTTTGGCGCAAGGAAGACGTCATCCAACGTTTTCCCAACCTGATGTTCCCTCGCAAGTAGTCGATTTCCCTCGCAAGTTGACACGCGTGTTGGGAGTTGGCTGTGGTCGGTGTGACACCAAGTGCGAAACGAACGCAGGTTTCTGCTTCGATCAATCCCCCAATTATCTGCACCTGGCCGCCAGCAAAGATTGCATGGCGCTTGATGAGTATTGCTCGTCGCCCTGCACGGCGCCCGTTGGTGTGCGGAGCTGCTGGCTGCTCAATGCACGCGGCTCGAGCGCCCGTAGAAGCTGCGACAGGCCCCAGCTGGCGCGGGCGCTCGGCAGCGATAGAAACCTAGGCACGAAACAAGACAAACGGCGGCGCAGCCGCTGCCGACCGAGGAGGAAATCATGAGCTATATAACGGGGTTTGCGGTCATGGAAGTTGCCGTGAGAGGCGTCTTGCCCATCGGCGACACGACCGAAAATGTGCCATATTTTATCCTGGACACGGCCAAGAGCGCCGTCGTCGGTCAGGTCATTCTTCCCAAGGCCGTCAAGCGAAGCCTCGCCGTCGCTGTCACCGTCAAGGTTCCGGCCGCAGCCGGTTCATTGGCGATTGGCACGTTTGACGATGGCGGGAATTTCCAGGCCTGCAGCTTCCTCCGCGTAGAGAGCCCCGCTGTCGAACATCCCGACGGCGCCGTCGGACCGTCCGGAAGATGAGGCCTCTCAAGCCGCTGATCCCGAGCGCTCGCCAGCCAGGCCGGTGGGCGGTTTCCGCTTGAACTGAGTTCGAAGCCAACAGGAGCCAGTCATGGCCCGTGCCTCTGAAATTCTTTTTGTCGATCCTTCAGTCTCCGACCTGCAGACGGTTCTCGGCAACGTGCGCCCCGAGGTTCAAGCGATTGTGCTCGACGGCCGCTGGCCGGCGGCGCGGCAGATCGCTGCGGCGCTCGCAGGGCATGAAGGGCTCGACGCGATCCATATTATGGCGCATGGCGCGCCTGGCCGGGTTAGCTTCACAGCCGGAGAGTGGTCGGCCGCCACACTGAAGGAAGATGCTGAGGATCTTGCCGCAATCGGCAGGGCGCTTGCCGCGGACGGTGAACTGCGGCTGTGGAGCTGCGAGACGGCATCGGGGGTTGCGGGCGAGACCTTCGTAACGGCGCTGCAAGAAGCCATCGGCGCGGACGTTTGCGCATCCAGGTCGCTGGTTGGCGCAGCCAAGCTGGGCGGCTCATGGGAGATGCCCGAAAACTTGGCCGGCTCGCGCTTGCCGCCGATGACATCGGTTGGCGTGGCGGCCTACACTGGGGTCCTGGCAGGGGGCAATTTGACGCTCACTGGTACTGTCTCGTCCGGAAGCAGTAAAAGCATCAATACATTTTACATTATCGATACAACAACCAACACCGTTGTCGGCAGCTTCGTTCTTCCATCCTCCGCTAATACTGTTGCCCCAAATTTTGCTATAACGATTTCGATCCCAGATACTTTGCATGACTATGCAATATATGACAGCGGCTTTAACATATATGGCACGCTTATACACAGCGCTGGCGGAACTGCGTTCGCGTTCAGCCCCGATTCTACCAACAACGGCAAAAACGGTGATACATTTGTTGGCGGCAACCTGGCTGTTACGAGCCAAGGCGCGACAGGCCCGGCAGGCCCCACCGGTCCGACCGGAGCCACAGGCGCGACCGGCGCGGGTGCAACGGGTGCGACCGGCGCGACGGGCGCCACAGGCGCGGGTGCGACTGGCGCGACAGGTGCCACGGGTGCTTCAGGCGGGACCGGTGCAACGGGCGCCACGGGTGCTTCAGGTGTGACCGGTGCGACGGGCGCGACAGGTGCTTCGGGTGGGACCGGTGCAACTGGCGCGACCGGCGCCACGGGCGCTTCTGGTGGGACTGGCGCGACGGGTGCTTCTGGTTCGACCGGCGCCACCGGCTCTACTGGTGCGACAGGCTCGACCGGGGCAACCGGTGATACCGGCGCGACCGGTGCAACGGGCTCGACTGGCTCGACTGGTGCTACCGGAGCCACAGGTGCGACAGGCTCAACCGGTGATACCGGCGCGACCGGTGCAACGGGCTCGACCGGCGCGACTGGTGCTACCGGCTCTACCGGAGCGACTGGCTCGACCGGAGCGACGGGCTCAACCGGAGCAACCGGTGATACTGGAGCGACGGGTGCCACCGGCGCGACTGGTTCAACTGGTGCAACCGGAACGACCGGAGCAACCGGAGCAACAGGTGATACCGGGGCGACTGGCTCCACCGGAGCAACCGGCTCTACTGGAGCGACTGGCTCTACTGGTGCGACAGGCTCGACCGGAGCAACAGGTGATACCGGGGCGACTGGCTCCACTGGAGCGACGGGCTCGACTGGAGCGACAGGCTCCACCGGAGCCACAGGGGCAACTGGCGACACGGGAGCGACAGGTTCGACTGGTGCAACCGGTTCCACCGGGGCGACTGGCTCGACCGGAGCAACCGGCTCTACTGGAGCGACTGGCTCGACCGGAGCGACTGGCTCGACCGGAGCAACCGGTGATACCGGCGCGACCGGTGCAACGGGCTCGACTGGCTCGACTGGTGCAACCGGAGCCACAGGTGCGACCGGCGATACGGGAGCGACAGGTTCGACCGGCGCCACCGGCTCTACTGGTGCGACAGGCTCGACCGGAGCAACCGGTGATACCGGCGCGACTGGCTCCACTGGAGCGACGGGCTCGACTGGAGCGACTGGAGCGACTGGCTCGACCGGAGCGACTGGCTCGACCGGAGCGACTGGCTCGACCGGAGCAACCGGTGATACCGGCGCGACCGGTGCAACGGGCTCGACTGGCTCGACTGGTGCTACCGGAGCCACAGGTGCGACCGGCAATACGGGAGCGACAGGTTCGACCGGCGCCACCGGCTCTACTGGTGCGACAGGCTCGACCGGAGCAACCGGTGCTACCGGCGCGACCGGTGCAACGGGCTCGACTGGCTCGACTGGTGGAACCGGAGCCACAGGTGCGACCGGCGATACGGGAGCGACAGGTTCGACTGGTGCCACCGGCTCTACTGGTGCGACAGGCTCGACCGGAGCAACCGGTGATACCGGCGCGACCGGTGCAACGGGCTCGACCGGCGCGACTGGTGGAACCGGAGCCACAGGTGCGACCGGCGATACGGGGGCGACTGGCTCGACCGGAGCAACCGGCTCTACTGGTGCGACAGGCTCGACCGGAGCAACCGGTGATACCGGCGCGACCGGTGCAACGGGCTCGACCGGCGCGACTGGTGCTACCGGTTCCACCGGGGCGACTGGCTCGACCGGAGCAACCGGCTCTACTGGAGCGACTGGCTCTACTGGTGCGACAGGCTCGACCGGAGCAACAGGTGATACCGGGGCGACTGGCTCCACTGGAGCGACGGGCTCGACTGGAGCAACAGGCTCCACCGGAGCCACAGGGGCAACTGGCGACACGGGAGCGACAGGTTCGACTGGTGCAACCGGTTCCACCGGGGCGACTGGCTCGACCGGAGCAACCGGCTCTACTGGAGCGACTGGCTCGACCGGAGCGACTGGCTCGACCGGAGCAACCGGTGATACCGGCGCGACCGGTGCAACGGGCTCGACTGGCTCGACTGGTGCAACCGGAGCCACAGGTGCGACCGGCGATACGGGAGCGACAGGTTCGACCGGCGCCACCGGCCCTACTGGTGCGACAGGCTCGACCGGAGCAACCGGTGATACCGGCGCGACTGGCTCCACTGGAGCGACGGGCTCGACTGGAGCGACTGGCTCGACCGGAGCGACTGGCTCGACCGGAGCGACTGGCTCGACCGGAGCAACCGGTGATACCGGCGCGACCGGTGCAACGGGCTCGACTGGCTCGACTGGTGCTACCGGAGCCACAGGTGCGACCGGCAATACGGGAGCGACAGGTTCGACCGGCGCCACCGGCTCTACTGGTGCGACAGGCTCGACCGGAGCAACCGGTGCTACCGGCGCGACCGGTGCAACGGGCTCGACTGGTGCTACCGGAGCCACAGGTGCGACCGGCGATACGGGAGCGACAGGTTCGACCGGCGCCACCGGCTCGACCGGAGCAACCGGCTCTACTGGAGCGACTGGCTCGACCGGAGCGACTGGCTCGACTGGTGCAACAGGTGCGACCGGCGATACGGGGGCGACTGGCTCGACCGGAGCAACCGGCTCTACTGGTGCGACAGGCTCGACCGGAGCAACCGGTGATACCGGCGCGACCGGTGCAACGGGCTCGACCGGCGCGACTGGTGCTACCGGAGCCACGGGCTCGACCGGAGCAACCGGTGATACCGGTGATACCGGTGCAACGGGCTCGACCGGCGCGACTGGTGCAACCGGTTCCACCGGGGCGACTGGCTCGACCGGAGCAACCGGTGATACCGGCGCGACCGGTGCAACGGGCTCGACTGGCTCGACTGGTGCCACCGGAGCCACAGGTGCGACCGGCGATACGGGAGCGACAGGTTCGACCGGCGCCACCGGCTCTACTGGTGCGACAGGCTCGACCGGAGCAACCGGTGATACCGGCGCGACCGGTGCAACGGGCTCGACCGGCGCGACTGGTGGAACCGGAGCCACAGGTGCGACCGGCGATACGGGGGCGACTGGCTCGACCGGAGCAACCGGTGATACCGGCGCGACCGGTGCAACGGGCTCGACTGGCTCGACTGGTGCTACCGGAGCCACAGGTGATACCGGGGCGACAGGCTCGACTGGTGCAACGGGCTCTACCGGAGCAACCGGTGATACCGGCGCGACCGGTGCAACGGGCTCGACTGGCTCGACTGGTGCTACCGGAGCCACAGGTAATACCGGGGCGACAGGCTCGACTGGTGCAACGGGCTCTACCGGATCTACTGGTGCGACCGGCGCCACAGGTGCAACTGGCGATACGGGAGCGACAGGTTCGACTGGTGCAACGGGCTCCACGGGAGCAACCGGTTCGACCGGAGCTACTGGCTCGACTGGTGCTACCGGAGCTACAGGTGATACCGGGGCGACAGGCTCGACTGGTGCAACGGGCTCTACCGGCGCGACTGGTGCGACCGGCGCCACAGGTGCAACTGGCGACACGGGAGCCACAGGTTCGACTGGTGCAACGGGCTCCACGGGAGCAACCGGTTCGACCGGAGCTACTGGCTCGACTGGTGCAACAGGCTCTACTGGCTCGACCGGAGCGACTGGCTCAGCCGGATCGACGGGAGCGACCGGAGCGACCGGCCCGGGCGGTGACACAGGTGACCACCACCATGGCAATAACGGCTTTGGCAACGGAGATCAGGATGCACCTGGTAATTCCGGGAACCATAACAATGCCGAAAACGGTCCTGGTCACAAAGCCAACGTCACGACCAATACGCTGGGCCTAAAGGACTCGACGCAGTTCCTGCGATCCGGCTCGACCGACAGTGGTGCCGTCAGCCATGCGTCGTTCCGGCAGCTTGTTGGCCTGGCGGCCAGTTCGGTGACGACCGACCTCCTGAATGTCCTCAATACGATCAGTGGATTTGGTCAGAACCAGAACAAGCCGTTAGGTGCGAGCACCGACCTGATCTCGGACAAGACCAAGCAGGGCGCCGGCTACGCCAACACCGACGACACAGTGAAGAAGGCTCTGAAGGATATTCTGAAGCCGCATGAGTGAGCAGTGAGTGAACCTGGACAGGAAATGGTCCAGATTAAACCAGGCGCGCGGGCTTCGCTGGAAAGCGGACCCGCGCGCTGATCATTCCAGGTTATTAGGTTCCCGACCATGGTCAGCCACCATGACCACACAGGACGAAACGTACGCGCGGACTTCGCGGGAGAGCGGAATTCGCGCGTTCATCATTTCCAAACAGGGATTGGCATCAGAGTCGCGTGGCCGGTCGGTTCGAAGTATAATGCGGCGTTGCCGGAAACCTCGGCAAATACCTCGGCTTGGGCATTTTCGAACCCTCGCCCTGCGTACCGGATGAGAAGTCCATGGTAAACGTGCCCGTAAACGCCGAAAACCAGCCGGCCTCGATCCGTGCCGACGCCGAAGGCGACGTCGCAGCGCGCCAAGCGGGCGGCCACAACGCGGCGGCGCGGACCCCCGGCGGTCCCGCCGAGCGCGACCAGATCGGGCCACGCATCAAGGCAGTACTGCAGGCCGCGCGTTATCATGGCGTCGAACTCGACCCCAACGAACTCGGGGCAGCGAGCGCGGTTCCGACCGCTACCGATCTCTCCGAATGGGCGCAGACCGCCGGCATGTGGGCGCGTGCCCTGCGTATCCGCTGGTCACATCTTTTGCGCTTCCAGGATACCGGACCGATCGTGCTGTTGTTCAGCGATGGCGGCGCGGCCCTCCTGACCGGAGCGAGTGCGGAGCGCAATGTCGTCTTCCTCAAAAGTGCCGACGCGCCGGACGACGGTGAGGCCACCCCGATCGACGAGCTTCGGCTGTCGCGGGTGTGGACGGGCGAGGCGGTGCTGCTGCGCGCGACACGGTCGCACGTGGCGGCGGATGCGCCTTTCACCCTTCACTGGCTCACCCAACTGGTGCGGCTAGAAAGCCAGCCCCTGCGCGACATAGCCATTGCCTCGTTCACGCTGAGCATTCTGACCATCCTGCCGCCACTCATCGTAATGACGCTGGTCAACAAGGTGCTGCAGTTCAACAGCATCTCGACGTTGCTGCTCTTGTCTGCGGTGATTGCCGTGGTCTTCGCCTATGAGACACTTCTTGGCCATGCGCGGCGACTGATCATCAACGTCGTCGGCGCCCGTCTGGACACCAAGCTGCAGTTGCACGTCTTTAGCCGGCTCTTGCGCCTGCCGCTCGACTATTTCGAGCGTCATCCGGCCGGCGAGACGATGTATCATCTGGCCCAAGTCTATCGTATTAGAGAGTTCCTGACCGGAAAACTTCTCAGCACGTTCCTGGATCTGATCACATTGTGCGTGCTGATACCGGTCATGTTCTACATCAACGCCACGCTCGCCTGGGTGGTAATGGCGTGCGCGGCCGTGATCATGCTGATCATCCTTGCCTTTCTCAGACCGCTGCGCCGCAGATACCAGCGAGTGGTCGAAGCCGAGACCTGGAAGTCGGCAGCGCTTGGCGAGACTGTCGTCGGCATCAAGACAGTGAAGGCGCTCGGCCTCGAGCCGCAGCGCAAGGCGCTCTGGGATGAGCGCGTAGCGGAAGCCGGAAAGGCTCGCCTCGCCTTCGGGCAGCTTGCAAGCTGGCCGCAGACGCTGGTCACGCCGATCGAACGCGTCATGGTGCTCGGCACCATGCTGATCGGCGCCTATCTCGCATTGAACGACCGCTCGGGCTATATGGTTGGCAGCCTGTTTGCCTTCATGATGATCTCCCAGCGCGTAGCGCAGCCGCTGGTCGGCCTGGCCCGGCTGGTTGAAGACTACGAGGAGGTCGGTGCAGCTATTGGCGAGGCGGCCTCGGTTCTCAACCGGCCGCTGGAGAGCAGTTCGAATTCCACCGGCCTGAGACCCAGGCTTGTGGGCGAGGTCACTTTCAGCGACCTGACATTCAGCTACATCGCTACAAAGACACCGGCGCTTGACCGGGTCAGCTTCCACATTCCCGCCGGCAGCATGTTTGGCATTGTTGGGCGTAGCGGTTCGGGAAAATCAACGATCGCGCGCCTCCTACAGGGAATCAACCGCGACTACAGTGGCTTCCTCAAACTTGATGGCGTCGACCTCAAGGAGATCAACCTACGCCATCTTCGCCAAGGGCTCGGCGTGGTCCTGCAGGACAATTTTCTCTTTCGCGGGTCGATCCGCGATAACATCATCGCCGGGCGTCCAGGCTTGACGCTTTCCGATGCCATGCGCGCCGCGCACCTCGCCGGCGCCCAGGAATTCATCGAGCGCATGCCCAATGGCTATGACACCTATATCGAGGAAGGTTCGCCCAATTTGTCAGGCGGTCAAAAGCAGCGGCTGGCGATCGCACGCGCCCTCATCCACGACCCGACCATTCTCATCCTCGACGAAGCGACCAGCGCGCTCGACCCGGAGAGCGAGGCAGTGGTAAGCGCCAATCTTATGCGCATCGCCAGCGGCCGCACGATGATCATCGTTTCGCACCGGCTGTCCTCGCTAACAGAATGCGACAACATCCTGGTTATGGATCAAGGTAAGGTCCTTGACGTCGCGCCGCACTCGACACTGCTCGAGCGCTGCGCGCTGTATCGTCAGCTGTGGTCGCAGCAAAACCGGCACCTCGACGGCCGTCATGGCCGCCCGGTCGCCATCCCACCGCGGTTGGTTTGACGATGCCACGACTCAGATGCGCTTCAGGTCCGGTAACCCATGAGTAGCACCTCTCTCATCACCCTCCCCTCTCGGCGGCATCGGATGGAAACGAGGGATCTGACGACGCCAGCCATACTCGAATTCCAGTGGCCGTCGACGGCTGTCGCCAATGCTCCTATTCCGCAGGCGGCGCGGCGCATCGTCTGGATCATCGCGAGCCTGGTCATCGCGCTGATCGCCGTGGCCGGACTGATACCGGTCGATCAGGTTGTAACGGCCAGAGGACTCGTGGTGTCAAAATCGCCCAATATGGTCGTGCAGCCGCTGGAGACGGCGATCGTGCGCTCGATCGACGTTCGTGAGGGACAGCACGTGCAGGCCGGTCAGGTGCTTGCTCGCCTCGATGCGACTTTTGCTTCTGCCGATCTGGCGGCGCTCGGGATGCAGGTTTCGACACTTGAAGCTGAAGTCGCGCGGTTGAAAGCCGAAGCGGACGGCCAGACCTTCAACTATGACGGTCTCGACCCAAGCTGGACCTTGCAGGCATCGATTTTTGAGCGCCGCAAGGCGGTCTATGACGCCAAGGTCGAGAATTTCGACCGGCAGCGCGACGAACTCAGTTCCGTAATCTCGCGGTCGCTATCGGATGCAGATGGCTACCGCCAGCGGCTCGCGGTCGCGGGCTCGATCGAAGAGATGCGCAAGCAGCTCGAAGCAAGGCAGGTGGGCAGCCGCCTCAACACGCTGCTCGCCGAAGATAATCGCGCGGAAATGTCCCGGGCGCTCGGCAATGCCGAGCAGACCGCGCAAGCCGCAAAGCTCCAGCAGGCGGCGGTGGCCGCCGAGCGCGACGGCTATATTCAGGGCTGGCGAGCGGATGTTTCACAGAGCCTGTCCGAAGCCAGTTCGCGCATGTCGGACGCCCGTGAACTTCACAACAAGGCAAAGCTGCGTAAGCAATTGGTCGAGCTGAAGAGCGAAGCAGACGCGATCGTTCAATCCGTGGCCAAGGTCTCGGTCGGTTCGGTCCTGCAGTCCGGCGAGCGCTTGATTACGCTGGTGCCGGCCAACGCGCAGCTTGAAATCGAGACAAACATCGTCGGCCGCAGCAGCGGCTTTGTGCATATCGGCGACCCGGTGGTCATCAAGTTCGATACCTTCCCCTATTCGCAATACGGCCTTGCTCATGGCACCGTGCGGACGCTCAGCCCTGATTCCTTCTCTGCGCAGGATCAGGCGCGCGATCCGAACAGCTCACTGGCCATGCTGCCTTCGGACGCCGAACCGTTCTATCGCACGCGGATTTCCATCGACCAAGTCGCCCTCCACGGCGTGCCTACCGGTTTCACCGTGAGCCCTGGCATGCCGGTGACCGCCGACGTTAAGGTCGGCCGCCGCACAGTGCTCAAATATATTCTCGGTGTGATGCTCCCGATCGGCCAGGAAGCCATGCGGGAGCCATAGCGCAGGGTGTTTTCGGAGGCTCGGATCGATGACAATCCTGGATCGGCTGACTGTCTTGGCGTCCCCGGCGGCAGCGTTGCGCCGAGCGATCCAGCTCTCTGACAGCGGCAAGCCCGCAGAAGCCTTTCCGCTGATGGCGACCGCGGCGCGCGCGGGGATCGTCGAGGCCGAGTACCGGGTCGCGCGTTGCTATCTCGAAGGCTCGGGTGTGCCGCCAAGCCGTATGGAAGGGGCGCGATGGCTGCTGCGGGCAGCCAACCACGGGAGCGCCGATGCGCAAGCGCTGCTCGCTGCTCTCTACCTGACCGGGCTGGTGGCTAAGGAAGGCGACGGCAAGGGCTCCGAATCCGACCAATTGTTCATGGCGGATTCCTCGGGCAAACCGGACTTCACAGCGGCGTTCGATTTTGCCACCAAGGCGGCTGAGGCGGGCTCGGCCACCGGACAGGCGATCCTCGGCTATGTACTTACCAGCGGTCCCAAAGCAATGCGCAATGCAGATGCGGCGCACCGATGGTACGAGAAGTCGGCTTCTGCCGGCTGCGCCGAGGGGTGTCTCGGCTTTGCCCTGTCGCTCGCCCGTAGTGGCAAACGTGAAAACAGGGTCAGGATTGCAAACGAGGTAAGACGCGCCGCCGACGCCGGTCTGCCGACCGCAATCTACCTTCTCGCGGTCCTTACCGAGCACGGGCTCGGCGTCGTGCGCGACATCAACGCAGCCGTTCAACTCTATCAGGCTGCTGCAGAAAAAGGCCTTCCCTCCGCTCAGTTCCGGTTGGGACTGGCACTGATTGATGGTGCATTTGTCGACCAGGACATATCTGCTGGAGAGGCGTGGATGCGGCGCGCTGCATTGGCGGGCAATATTGAGGCTGCCTATCTCCTTGGCGATCGCTATGTAAAGACGCAGCGGCCGGATTTTGCAGAATCCGCAAACTGGTATCGGCGGGCGGCCGAAGCGGGCCATCAGGCCGCCGCCCGCGCTTTGGCCTCGCTTTATTTGACGGGCAACGGCGTGGCTCAGGATCTCGAAGAAGGGGCACGCTGGCTACGCGCCGCTGCACTTGGCGGCAATCAGGAAGCACAGGTCGATCTCGCCAATCTTGTTCTCGAAGGAGCCGGCGAGCCGGATGATCGTGCAAGCGTTGCCGGATGGTTCGAAGCGGCCGCTTCATCGGGGGACCTGATCGCCGCGTTCAATCTTGGGCTCTGCTTCGCCAATGGCGTTGGCGTCCGCCAGGACGAGGGCCAAGCGGCGCAATGGCTAAGGCGCGCGGCTGAAGGTGTCGCCGAGGCGCAATATATGTACGCCCGTCTCCTGCAAGATGGACGCGGCGTGGTGACCGACCTATCGCAGGCCCGCCTCTGGTTTGCTCGGGCGGCCAATGCCGGCCTGCTCGACGCCCAGGTGGCGCTTGCCGAGATGCTGCTCAATGGCCGCGGTGGCGCGCGTGAGCCAAAGGTAGCTATGCAGCTGTTCGAGCGGGCCGCGCTCGACGGTCACGCTGGAGCGATGTTTGCACTTGGCGCGATGTATGGAACTGGCCAGGGCGTGCGGGTCAGCCAAACGGCGGCGCAGAAATGGTACTCCGCCGCTGCTGGACGTGGGCACGGCCAAGCCCAACTCATGCTCGGGCGTTATTTCTCAAGGGGTATCGCTGGGGAGCGCGACCCGGCAGCCGGTCGCCTATGGCTTGAGCGCGCAGCAGCACTCGGTATTAGTGAAGCGGCCGACGAACTTGCCGAACTCGCCCCGGGTTGAGACCCGCATAGTGCGAGCGCGCCAAACGCATGTCAGCCACGAATGAGAATCCAGCGGATTCTAGGTTTGGTGCGGAAGCCAATTGCCCCCCTGGCGGTCATATATCCGTGCTCCGTTTTCCTTCATCTGGTTGCCGATCAACTGGGTCGTGCCGTCGAGTTCTGGTCCGCAATGCGCGCCTGGGTGACCGTGCTGACGGCGCCAAGCTCGGCAAAGGCGAGTCGCTTCCCCATACCATCTCTGCTCGATTTGCTGAACGGCGGCCCTTTAAGCGGCCATTTCATTCAAGGAATCCCGCCTGACGAAGCTTCGTAAGCAAAAGCGCGATGGCGCCCGTGTAGCTAACGCGGGCTTGCTCAGCCATCGGCAGAGAACACCACACGGTTAGTTCGACAATTTTGTCCTCGTCGCCGTCTATCGGAGCGGAGCTAAGTTGCCCTTGCTTGTCCATAATGATTGCGACGGTGCCATTTGCACCATACCCAATTGCCGCCAACCTCTGGATTCGCATGTCGCCATCGACGCGAACATCGAACAGGATGGAACCGTCCGTTTTCTCGGCGACATCACTCACTCGATCGAAAAACGGACGGGTCATCCCGCCAGCGTTGGCAAGAGATTGCTCCAGTAAGACTAGTTCAACGTACTCCGCCTTCATACGGCAAGAGTGCTCGGCCTGCCTCGCGGGACCAATGACCGTTGAAGGCTTATCCACACCAAACACCCATCCATCTAAGTTGTTTTTGAATGATGGAAGGAGCCGGGGGCGGCAGAGCGCTCTATCGCCGACTTACAGATCGTGCCTTATCGCGCTGAGGCCGGCAGCCTGGCGCAGTCTGCATCGGAGCTGAATGGACGCGGGCTCGGATCGAGGATGTCGAAGAAGGCCGACAGCCTCCGTGTTCGACCACGATGAAGGTCTCGATTTTGGGGCCGTCCGCGCCGCTGCCTTTCAGTGTATGCTTATCTGGCTGGGCTTACGACTTTCGCGATGCTGAAGGCAGGGAAAGGAGTGCACCTCATCCCTGCCCTCATCCCTGGCGCCGAGTGGCCGTATCGGCGCGCGCGAGCACATCTGAGACGGTACCACCCACATGGGCCAGCAAGGCAACAGATGTGATAGCGCGCCGCCAGCGATGACGCACAGTCAGCCTGATGCCTGCGGATGATCGCGAGCGCAAGAACGCTCGGAGTCTGCTGGGCTGAATTCCCGCTGCGGCAACTATTATCAATAAGGTTAGACCCAACTTGCTCCTTTAAAGGAGCCTCTTGTCCTCTGGTTCCGTTGACAAAAAGCCACTACCCGATACCTTTTCACGACCATACTGAAACTTACGACGATTTTTTCCGTGGCATTGGATGAATGCCGTCAATGGGTTCGATACCCCTATCTGGAGAACGGTCGTTGGATATTGAAAAGCGGCAAGGTCCACGGAGGGCGGCGGGAAGAGTTGGATCGACTTGTTCCGAACCCTTCGGGGCTCTCGCCGTTGGTCGTCCACTCTTTGAAAACTCGTTATCGATATTGAACCGGACTGGTGCTTGGCATATCGCAAAGGACCTTTGCCAGGAGTTCGTACCACAGCACGCACGGGTTCGATATTGGAGACTTGGCGCGGTGGCTCCCGGAGGGCTGGCGCGCAAGATCGCGGCAAGGCTGATGATGCTGGAAATCAATTGGCTTAAGGATAGCCAATATTGCTTGATCGGCAGCAAAGCCGCTGATGGCTACAGCCGGGTTTTTCTCGATCCGCTCTTTGTGCTGAGGTCAGAGCTGGCTGAAAAAGATGTCGTGCTCTGCCATGACGTCGGCCCTTTGAGCCACAGCTTCCTCTATGACCCTGGAACCGTTGAGAATTACCGTGTCGCATATGAAAAAATCCGCAGACACAGGCCCGGGATTGTTTTCGTCAGCGATTGGTCGAAGGATAATTTCGTCTCCATCTATGGGTCAAATTTCCGATTCCTGATCACCATTCCGCTGTACGTGCGTACGGGCCTGTTTGATGGATCCCTGGAATCCCTTCCTGCTGTCAAAGGGCCATTCTTCTTGACTGTCGGCGCCTTTGAAACACGCAAGAACCAGATCACGGCGCTTGAGGCATATCGAAACGGCGGGTTCTACAAGCAAGGTATCAAATACGTGCTTTGCGGCTCGCGAGGCGACGGCCGCGAGAAGATCATCGATCTTGCGAAATCGATACCAGGGACGGTGCTGCCGGGATATGTGCCGGACAGCCAGTTGCGATGGCTCTACGCGAACGCTGAGGCATTCGTTCTGCCGAGCCTTCTGGAAGGGTTTGGAATGCCCGCCTTGGAGGCGGCCCATATGGGCCTCTTACCGATCGTCTCCGAGAGAAGTGCATTGGTGGAAGCGGTGGAAGGAGTCTGCGTGCAAGTTCCTCCACACGACACGACTGCAATCGGACAGGCGATGCGGCAAGCGCTTTCACGCAGTTCGAGCGAAAAGGCACAGGCCAGCCGCGAACTGCGGGACGTTGCCTCGCGCGCTTCTAAACAGCGCTTCCTGCAGGGCTGGCGAAGCCTGCTGCTGGGCGGATAAAGCAGGCCGGACGTTTCGTTTAGGCGTGGGCGTACCTCGCCTCTGGAGTAGCTGCCAAAAGGGCAGGCCTCGCGATATCACAATCGCAAATTGCCCGCTGCCAACGCAAGCCTACATTTATCAGCTCGTCCTAGAGCCAAAGACACATGGCACTGCATACGGCTGCTGAGATCGCGCAAATATCACAAGGAGTCGGCGAAGCAGTGAATGGCTACGAAAGCAGTAGTCCAATTTTCCGGCATCGCTGGCAAAACAACTCGAGTGGCACTGGGCGTCGCGTAGCGTTCCGGTCGCCTAAGCGGCATCGATAGCAGGCATGGGCTGTGCCGCCTGATAGCAATTGTGTCTTTCAAATCCTGCTGCCATGCGTAAGGCGCTGACCCTGGTGGCGGAGACGACGGCGATTGCGATGCAGAAGATGGGGCCTGGGTCAGCGCTGCCGCCTGACACCGAGTTGGCAATTATGGCGGCGAAGGCGGCGTTCCTGATGCTCATTGCGACTGCAGCCGTCTCAGGCGTCACCCATTGTTGTACCCCGCCCAATCCCCTGGTCAGGACACCGAGCAGCATGGCCATCATCAGAGACCCAAAGAAGCCAAGCTGGGACAGAACCGCGATCGGCCAGCTCGATGCCCTGGAACTGCCGAAGCCCACGCCAAGGCCACTGGTGTCAACGAACGACTGCAGGCTCTTGAGGTTCCAATAGGTGCGCTCGTTGCCCGAGGCGGAAGCTGCCTTGTTGATGATGGTGCTGTTGATGAGCCTGACGAAGGGATCCAGCGCGTCGGCCCGGTAGAGGCTCACGCCCATAACAAGGGCCACGCCCAGCACCATCAGGACGGTGATCAATATCTCCTCCCGCTCGACTCGTCCCCTGAGAACTGATGCCAACATTGAGAGGGCGACCGGAATGCACAGCAGAGTGAGGCCAACATAGGCGGTCGAGGACGTCGACAGGATGGTCAGGAAAAGCAGGATGGCCGACAGCCACTGGGCGAGACGGGACCTGGTCATTCTCCAGTATGTATAGGAGAATGCCAAGCAGGCCAGGGAGGCGCCGGCAAACGAAGAGGCCTCGGAAAAAGGTCCTGTGATGCGTGCGAAACCGGCCTCGTAGGCGTCACTTATGATCGCATAGTTGGCGGTTCTGATCGGGGCGAGTACGTCGCCCACGCCGGCATTTTTGCTGACGAAATCAATCAGCCCCATGCCAGCATGCAGGCCGCACCACAAAAAGAACCCACGGCGTAGCTGGTCTATCCTGTCAGAGTGCAGCAACAGGGTGCAAAGCGCGATGGTCGTGAGCCCACCGAGAATGAAATAGCCTGTCTGAGAGGTATTGCCTGAAACCGGAGCCAGCGAAGCTTCCACGACGGTGCCGCGGATTTTCGACTGGACAAAGACAGCCGTCTGCCCGGCGAAGAACCTTGGAAACAGCCACGCTCCAATAACTGCGTAAACCATAGCGCCCGCAAGAACCCAGACCGCGCGGATGCTCCCAAACACCTTTCCTAAGTCGATCCATATATGTCGTCTGGCAGCGACGGCAGCGACGAGCAGAGCCTCGAACATGGTGTAGATGAGCGGAGAAGACCCACCCAAAAAAGTCAGGGTCATAACGGCGGTAGCGCCGAATGCCTGGGAAGCAATCAGCCCAACTATCAGCATTCCTCGGGAATAGTATGCAATGATCAGAATGGCCGCGCACACCAGAAGACCCGGCAGAGAAACCTGCATTGCTGACTGAGCCTCTCTCCCTGTTGGTCATTCTAGCGTTCGAAAGACGCTATCCGATGAGTGCATCATTCGACAGGTGCATAGCTTGGGCAAGAGAGCCAAACGGCGTAGTCCTGCTTTCCGCAGGAAGCCGTAGCCCCGAGCAGCGGCAGATCCCACGGCGCAAAGTTATTTTGCCGGTGAGCCTGATAAAATGGCTGCCAGCCTGGTGCCCAAATGTCGTGTTGGTTGCCTGCAGCTGGAGAAGCAAAGCGCGGCATAGGCCGACACGTCCGGGACCCTTCGACCCGCCGGCCGTTCCGATTCCGGCCTACCCCTTCCTGCAAACGGATAATTGGCAAACGCACCCTAAAGAACGCCTCGACGGCGCGAAACGTCACTCTTATACACAGGCCAGCGGGCAGGTTGTGCTTACAATCGTGAAATGACGTGTTAAGTTGGAGATTATTGGGTGCTCTTGGTGACGGGGTGGGTTCTCGAGAGTTCCATGAGGAGGATAAGCGGTATGACCGCCCGTGTTATACATGGCCCATTTGGCCCTAAGCAGATGATGCAACTCAGGGAGATTTACGAACGGGCGCGGGCTGTGACCGCCCAGTATCCCGAATCCCACGTTGCCAACAAAGCCGCCAAGAAGTTGATCGATGCCTTCGAAACCGTGACCTCCAGCGATGCAAGGGGTGGGCGGTGTCTGAGTGAGACGGATCCCCAGGGAAACGCCTGAGGTCCAAGCGTTAAGTCCAGGAGCATCTATCCGCCTGCCAGCCAAGCTGGCAGGCGGATTCTTGTTTGCTGTCCCGGCGCGCCGCTCCCATAAAACGATAGGGGAGCCACTGGGGCGGGCGAGTGGCTCCCCTATCCTGTCTTCGCTATATCCGCAGACAGACCGCGTAAGCCCGGGCAGACGCCGGCAAATCCATGTTCGTCTTGGCAACGTATCTCGTCAACGAAGCCTTTGGGGTAGTTTGCCACCGAGGAGTGTCTGCCCAGCTTCCGCCTATCGGATGAGCATGACAGCTCTGCCAATCTCGAACTGTTATTCAATGAAGTGAGCGTGTCGACCAGCCCCTGTTGGCCGCGCATCAGCGAGTTCTATGACGTGAGAAAAAAGTTCACCGAAAATTAACTTAGATTAGCACCCGCTTGTATAGCATAATCTACACAATTCCAGGTGGCATAGGGGGAAATGATGAGCGTCTAAGCTGGAGAGATCCGGCTAAGCCTTCACGGGTAGAACACTTCAAAAAATCCAGGAATTGTGAGGGGGTTATGGCGACCGCCAGAGGGTCGCTTTGTGTATAGGCAAAGTTGGGGTACTAGTATGGTTTCTGCAATCGGACTGCATAGTTTCGATTCGGCAAGTCAACGAGAAGCTGCTTTGAACAGTACGGGAAGGGGTAACGAACAAGCCGACAAAGAGTGCCTACTTATCCTGGACGGAAGGGCCCTGGACCGGGAATGTCTGGCATCAGCCCTTAAAGACCATGATCTCGGTATGGCCATTGCCGCCATGGGTGCGATCGAAGAATGGCGCATAAAGAAGGAGTCTTACCCTTCTCTGGCTGCCATTCTATTCAACCTTGGCGGGCGTAAATTAGCCGACCGCGGCATTGCAGATGAGATTAGATTAATCTCTTCAGAGTTCAGCTCTGTTCCGGTAATAATTTTGTCTGACACAGATGATCTCGGGCAAATACTAACAGCGCTTGAATGCGGTGCACGTGGGTACATCCCGACTTCAGTTGGTATTGATGTCTGTGTCGAAGCCGTCAATCTTGCAGCGGCTGGCGGCATCTTTGTACCGGCCAGCAGCGTTTTGTCCATGCGCCATCTGATCGATTCAGGCGGCCGCGACACGCGTCCGTTGACGACTATGTTCACGCATCGGCAAGCTGAAGTGGCTCAGGCGCTTCGGCGCGGCAAGGCGAACAAGATCATAGCCTACGAATTGAACCTGCGCGAAAGCACGGTGAAGGTGCACATCCGAAATATCATGAAAAAACTGAAGGCGACGAATAGGACGGAAGTCGCCTATAAGGTCAACGATCTTTTCGGGGAAGGCGCTCTCGCGCAAGAGTGAGTGGTTTCAGGCGGTGCGCCGAGGTCAACCCTCGGCGCACCGATGGTTTTCCTCCCCTTGGCGGTGGGTGGGAACCACCTGGAATCAGTTGTCATGCCCGATGCTGCAAATGATAGTTTTGCCAGGACGAGGCTCTGCTGGGTGCAGGACACTCCAGCCTCAACGAAAATCCTCCATGTCCACTCAAGATTCCGCGATTACCAAAAAGGCTGCCAATGATTGCACCTATGGACGAATATCGTTCCCTCGGGGCTTCGTGCACGCCTGGCCGACCGTCTAAAGAGCGGTACACATCGGTTCCAATAGTAACAATGCGTGTGTCGCGGCCACCGCAACAAGCAATTTCGGGTCCAAGTCCGCGACGTGATGCATCTGTCTGATGATCTCGGCCTGGCATGTCGATCGCGGCAATCGACTTGCCGGCGCTTTTTGTGGCCGGAGGCGGAGCAATGGACTTGCAAATGCCGCCGCCATAACCAGCGTCTTGTCCTGCTTAGTAGGGCGCGGGCACATCCGAGGCGTTGCGCAGGGCAGCATGTCGGGACTTGAATTCGCTCGAGCTGACGATGCCAAGGGCAATGCTATCACGCGTCATTGATCCTGCCCGCAACTGACGGGAATAGGTTTCGATGCCGTAACTGTCTGCGGGGCGATCCAGCAGCATCAGGTAAAGAAAGCCGATATAGGCTCGGTCGGTAAGGCCAATCGTGGCATATTTGGCCTCGAATTCGTCGGAGCGGAACATTTCCATGATCACGGCAGTGAGCGTGGCGTCTCCGTTCTCGAGGGCTGGCGACCACCGATCCAACCCTGCGGCATCGCCATCATGGCCAAGGACGAGGCAATAGGCAAAATTTATCTGATGGACATAGGTGAACCGGCCGGCAAACTTTGCTTCAGGGGCGCAATCTCGGTGTGGCTTGGGCAACGGCTGCGGGCCACGGGTAATGTCGCGAACAGCCATGTAGGCAGGCTTTGGTTCACCGGCTATCCATTTGCCGTTGTTGTTCTTGCTAAGTCGAACCAGCCCCATATTGGCTTCGAAGCTCGGCGCCCAGTAGGTCTCATCCAGCAACTCGTAGATGTGCGCCGCTTCGACTTTGTACGTATCCTGGAGTTCGCGAAGCCGTGTCATTGCCTGTTTGACGCCGTCGGCCTGCTGCCGCTCGCTGTGCTGACTTCCGTAGGGGTTGTTGAATTCGGTGACCCAGATGGGTTTGCCGTAGCCGGAAATCTCGTGGAAAGCCCATTCCGGATCTTCCCCGTACATGTGCCAGACCGAGATGTCCCAGGCGATTCCGTCCTGTTTCATCCGCGCGAAGGCGCCGGTATGGCCCCATCCAGCCGTACCCATTGCCTTTTTGATGCTCGGGTCAACTGCTGTCATGCCGTCGGACAGGCCCTTGAGGGCAGCGCTCACCTTCACCCAACGCGGACCGTAGTAGTCGAGCGCTCCTGTTCCACCTGCAGGCCCCCAGCTGCATGGATATTGTGATCCGTCATCGCGTTTCTCGCAGGGCTTTATGATGGCATAGATTTCCATCTCATTGCCGAGTTCCCAAACGCGGATATCGTTCTTGAACCTGCCCCCAAGGACGACCGCCAATTGCCGGGCCTGACTATAGAGTTCTTCCGGATCGTGCTTGTCCAGGTCTAGTCCCGGCGTGATCACGGGGAGTATTTCGATCCCTCTTTCTTTACCGGCCTTCACGACCCGAGCAAGGGTATCTCCTTGATCTGCGGCGGTGATGTTGACCCGGTATGATTTGAGACCGAGGTTCTTGACGAAATCGAGTTGTTTTTCGATCGGAACATCCGGGTAGGAAATCACCGGATGGCCGTTCACGCCCCAGAGCAAATCGGCGGATGCGGGCGCCGATGCTATCAGCAACAAAGCAGTCGCGGCTGCGAAACGAAACGACATGGCGATCATGCCTCCCTGCACGACGATCAATATTGGGATTGTCGGAACTGCGGGACACGGGAGCAATTGGTCAAAATGGATATGGGAAGCTTCGCGTTACCTCCTTTGGAGGCTACAACCTAGCCATCAAGCGGCATGACCATTGGAGTGCCGCTGCCCCGATTCAGCACCCGGATGAGCGGGGGGTGACTGCCGAGGATGACTCAAATTGATTGCGACGTGCGCTAACCAACGGGGTAACTGCGCTCGCGGTCAATTACCCGTAGACTTCCCCGAAATCGGCGTCGACCTGGATCATAAGCTCGAGATATTTCCAAGCGATCCAGCGCCAGGAATAGCTGCTCGCCCTGGTATGGCCCTTGCCAACCATTCGCTTGCGCATATCTGGGTCGACCGCTAGCTGGCGAACGTTTTCGATCCATGATTGGACGTCGTCCGGATCGGCATAGAGTGCGGAATCTCCGCAGATTTCAGGCAAACAGGGCGAAGTCGAGGCTATGACCGGGCAACCCGACGCCATAGCCTCGATAGCGGGCAACCCAAAGCCTTCGATCCGTGATGGAAACAGGAAGCAGAGGGCGCCTTCAAGCGCCTTTTTGAAGTCGTGATCGCTTATGCGCCCAAGAAGGATGATGTTCGCCGGCATTTTCGGGACGTGCCGCAAGACCGTGGTTTCGTCGATGTCACCCGGCATCCACAGATCGAGGCCCATCTCATCTAGAAACGATGCGAGCTTAGCGAGAAGCCCCATGTTCTTGTATTCTTGATCCCGCCGGCCGAGGCAAACGACATATGGCCTGCCCCGATTGACAGCCAAGGATGATATCGTCGCGTCCCACTTCTTAGCATGGTCGCTGCCGTTGTAAGTAACGACAATGTTCTCCTCGCGCGCTATGCCGAACGCGACCAAATGACTGCGGGAGAGTTGCGAAACCGTAGTGATCCGTGCAGCCCGCCTGCCCAGCAGCGGAAGGATCAGGCGGTGAGCCCAACGGAACCCTCGCCCGTAGCTCGACGGCATCAACCTTGTATGCATGTCGTGGATGCATGCGATCTGGCGTCTCAGCACGACCGGTGCGAGGTTGCAAAAGCTCACCAACCCTCCCGGCACATGCCAGGGCAACTGCGCCTGTACCCAGAACTGGGGAAGTCGAGGCCTGTTGAATTCGGGGACGACCCGCACCGCGATTGCCTTCAGATGAAGAGGCTCGGCAGGCTGGCGCGGCACCACGAGATCGATCTCAAGGTCGCGACCCAAGGGATGCCCTTCGGAAATAAGGGCGTCGAGAGCCATCGTCACCTCGTGGGCATAACGCGCTATCCCATTGCGTCGAAGCGTGGTGAAATCACCGTTTATCGTCCACCGGCGCTTTGGCGGCACTAAGTCCGCCAATGTCCGGCCCGGATGGCCAATCAGGTACTGCGAGCCTCCGGGAAGCGATCTTGCCACCACGGCGGCAACGCTGTGTCCGTTCAAATTCCCCGATTGCACCGCCGGCGCCGCATCGAACTCAGATTTGCCGATCATCACGTCCCCCGCCTTGCCGCCCCAACATCCAGACTAACACTCTCTGAACCGCAGCGACCCTCAAACGTTTGAGGTAGCTCCAACGCTCGCCCTCGCCTGCCTGGATGATGCTGCGCGCGTCCGCACGACCCAACGGCTGTGGTGACCCCACGCGCTGACGGTTTCAAACTAGGGACATGGAGAGGGTGACATGGCACGGCAGTGGACGATCAACGGGCGTTTCCTTTCCCAACCGACAACGGGCGTCCAGCGTTATGCCGGAGAGATCGTGCGTGCGCTGGATGCCCTGTTCGCCGAGCAGGCGCCGCTCACCCGTGGGCTGGAACTCAGGCTTCACTGCCCACCTGGCAGCTCAGACATCGCGATCAATTCCATCGAACGTTGCGAGATAGGCAGCAGGGGTGGGCACCTATGGGAGCAGACCCGGCTAGCCGCCTCTCTTCGGGGTGGCGGGCTCCTCAGCCTGTGCAATACCGGCCCGCTTCTGTCGCGCAAGCACATTGTCTGCATTCATGATGCAAATGTCTGGAATGCCCCAGAGAGCTATTCACTTCGCTTCAGGACCTCCTACAAAGCGCTGCTACCCTGCCTCGGCAAGACTGCATGCAGCATTTCGACCGTTTCCAATTTTTCGCTAGGCGAGCTGGTTCGGCTGGGCATCGTTGCGGAGCAGAGGGCCTTCGTTGCCCCCAACGGTCATGAACATGTCCTCCGATGGAAGCCTGAACATTCGGCGGCGACACGATTGGCGGCCTCGCGTGAAACAATCGTCATGATCGGCGGCGCCGCACCTCACAAGAATGTGAAGCTCATTCTCGATATGGCCGAGCGCCTTGGCAAGGCCGGACTGAAGATCGCGGTCGTCGGCATGTCGGATTCGGACATTTTCAAAACAGGATCAGCCAGAGCTGAAGCCCAAAATATCCATTGGCTCGGACGCATTTCCGACAACGAGTTGGCTGCTTTGCTGATGGACTCGCTTTGCCTGGCCTTTCCTTCGCTAACTGAAGGCTTTGGTCTTCCGGTTGTCGAGGCAATGGCGCTGGGCTGTCCGGTCGTCGTGTCCGAACGCGCCAGCCTGCCCGAGGTCTGTAGGAACGCAGCTCTTTATGCCGCTGCCAACGACCCGCAGGCGTGGTTCGACCGTTTCATGGGGCTGCGCAATTCCAAGGCGCTACGCGTGCAGTTCATGAGGAAGGGAAAAGCCCGAGCCTTGGCATATAGCTGGAGAGCGAGCGCCTTGCGCTACCTGCAGGCGATGGCTCTTGCCGACGGTATCGATCCAGAGACCAGGATAGTCAGGTTACGTGAACTCACGTGATCGTGTGAAGTGCCTGGACCGCTCCGATCGAGTCCAGCATGGCGCGGTCGAAATTCTCTTCGGAAAAGCGCTGCGCGTTCCGAGCGCAGGCCCGCGGGGTGATGAGGTGGCTGTTTTCCTCGAACCGTTTGACCGCTTCCTTGAGGTGATCGATGGTCTGAGCCTTGAACAGCACCCCCGTCGGCTCGGAATTTGACCCCAGGCTGCGTGCAATATCGACCGCGCCGCCTCTCCCGAAAGCGATCAGCGGCGTCCCGCAGGCCTGCGCCTCGGCGAGCGCGATGCCGAAGTCCTCGCAACCCGCAAAGACCATCGCCTTCGCTCGGGCAAGCGTATCGATATAGTCCCTGCGAGGAAGGAATCCCGAGAATGTGACGTTAGGACCTGCCAGCGCCCGCAGGCTGGCCGATTGCTGTCCTTCGCCCACTATGACCAGCCGTCGCGACGGCATCTCGTTGAAGGCCCTGATCACGAGGTCGGTGCGCTTGTAGGGGGCCAGGAAGGACGCCGAGACGTAGTAATCGTCCTTGTCCTCGACACAGGGCAGTTCCTTCAGCGAGACCGGCGGGAAAACAACCTTTGCGTCACGTCCGTAGATGTGGCGGATCCGAGAACGCACATAGTTGGAATTCGCCAGCATCAGGTCTGGACCGTGCGCGGTTCTCGTATCCCAGGTCCTCAGACGGTGCAGCATATAGCGGTAGAGTATTCCCTTCGGACCGAAACCGAGCTTGCCCTGCTCAAGATACGAGAATTGCTCGTCCCAAGCATAGCGGACAGGGCTGTGCACATAACACAGATGCGGCTGATCAGGCCTTGTGATCACGCCACGAGAAAATGCGGCCGACGACGAGATCACAGCGTCATAGCCGGTCACGTCGAACTGCTCGATCAGAAACGGGCAAAAGAAGAAGAGAGACCGGTAGAATTTCCGCACCAGAGGGATCCGGTTGGCCGGAGAGGCATGAAATTGCACGTCGCGGAAGTATTGCTCCTTCACCTCGGCCGGGAGGAAATCGAAAAGTGTGAATACCTCTGCATTGGGAAGCTGCTTGCAGATTTGCGCCAGAACTCGCTCGCCGCCCCGGAAATTTGGGCACCAGTCGTGAACGACCGCTATCCTGGCATATCTGTCGAAGTCGGGCGCCGGGGCAGCCGGAAACTCCTCAATCGGCATTTCGACCTTGGCCGCGATGGCCAGGTCGGAAGAACGTTCATGGAGCATGGTTCTCCCCTTTCTTTTAAGCCCGAGTTTCCGTTTTGTGCGGGGACCATCGCAAGTTGTCCGATCGATCACCGACCGCTGCCGGCGCGTATGCGCCTACCGCTTATGGTCGTGACCCGCTTGCAGGAAGTACGTCAAAAGCTGGTACTCGATGAGGTAGGCCGCGTTGGTCGCGCCCACTTTTATTCAAGCTGTTTGAGCCATCGCGTCATAATATGGTCAGGGGGAGCGACGCCTGGACGAAACATGAAACTTGCGGTGATTATCCCAACCCTCGGCCGCAGCGAGCAAGTAGCTCGCCTGCTCGGATATTTGGGCAGCCAGAGAAGACTTCCCGACGAAGTCATATTGTCGGCACCCGACGCCACACACATCGACCTGCCGGACGGCTGCCCCTTCCCTGTGTCGAATGTGTTCGGTCCAAAAGGATTGGCTGCGCAACGCAACGCCGCTCTCGTGCCTTCATTGCGGCGCTTCGACATCATAACATTCTTCGACGACGATTTCGTTCCATCCACCCAGTACCTGGAGCAGATCGAGCAGGCTTTTGCCGGAAATCGCGGATGGGCGGTTGTGATGGGCAGGGTCGTCAGAGACGGCGCCACCAATGCTGGTCTCACCTGGGACGATGCAGAGGCTGCGCTGAGGGAAGCCGAGGGCCTAAAACCGAATGGAGCGTCCGTGGTCGACCATGTCGGTGCCTACGGATGCAATATGTCGCTCCGCTCCTCGCTGGTTGGCGATTTGCGCTTTGACGAGCGCCTGGTCCTCTACGGCTGGCAAGAAGACATCGACTTCACAAGTCAAATGCGATCCAGAGGCCGCGTCGTATGCGTGACGTCGATCACGGGCGTTCATCTCGGAATCAAAACGGGCCGCGTCAGCGGAAAGCGGTTCGGCTACTCCCAGGTCGTCAATGCGATCTACCTGATAAAGAAGGGGTCAGTTCCAGCCTCTTTCGCACTGCCCCTTATGTTCAGGAACATTGCGGCCAACCTCGCAAAGAGCCTTTGGCCCGAGCCATATGTCGATCGCAGAGGTCGTCTCAGCGGCAACGCGCTCGCGATCCTGCATATCGCCATGGGGCGCATCGAACCCGAATACATCCTGAAGATCTGACGACGGTGAAGACAATGCGGAAATGGCTTTCAACAGCGGCAGGGATTTCATTGGCGGCAGCCTCTGTCTGTCCGTATCCGGCATCAGCCGCGGAGTACCTGCTTGGGCCGCAGGACAAGGTCAGGCTCAAAGTCTACGAATGGCGCGCATCGCGTGATGTGATCTTCGAGTGGGCGGCTCTCAACGACAGTTTCACTGTCGGTGCCGACGGGACTCTCTTCCTGCCATTTGTCGGGCAGATACGCGCGGAGGGCACCGCTCCTGGGACTCTCGCCCGCGCCATAGGCGATCGGCTGATGCAGCAGATGGGACTCGGCCGCCAGCCGGATGTCGCCGTGGAGATTGCCCAGTACAGGCCGTTCTATGTGGTAGGCAACGTCAAGCAATCCGGAGAGTTTCCCTACAGGCCCGGCCTGACAGTGCTGCAGGCGCTTGGGGTCGCCGGCGGGTTGCCGATACGCGAGGATGATGTGTCTCGGCTTGGACGAGAGTTCATCACGGCCCGGGGCGATGTCGGGCTGCTGGCTCTGAACAATGTCAGCCTGCTCGCACGCAAAGCGCGGTTGCAGTCAGAGCTGGCCGGCAGTGACGACATCGCTTTCCCCCCTGAACTGAGGGACAGGGTTTCAAACGAAACCGTTGCCCTTGCAATGAACCAGGAACGCAAGATTTTCGATATCCGAAAGGATGCACTGGCGACCCAGCTCCGTTCACTGCGAGACCTCAAGGACTTCCTGCAACAGGAGCTGGCCTCGCTCGAGCAACAGCTGACTTTCCATGACAAACAGATCGAGCTCATCCAAAAGGAGCTCGCGGGTGTCTCGAATCTCGTGCAGAAGGGCCTTGCGGTTGCACCACGGGAACTTGCGCTGGAGGGGACTGTCGCCCAGATGCAGAGCGACAGATTAGCGGCCGAGACCTCGATGCTGCGTGTCAGGCAGGAGATGAGCAAGACAGACATCGAAATACTCAACCTTAGCAATCAGCGTTCCAGCGAGGTCGCCGAGGGCTTGCGCGAAACACAGCAGCAGCTCAACGAGGTGACCAGCAAATCCGACACCGCAGTGCAGTTGCTGAGCGAGACGCAGGTCGCTGTGCCCGCTCTGCTGGCGCTAAGGCAGAGTGCGGCGAGGGCCAAGCCGATCTTCACCATTGTGAGGCCGAAAGACACCGGCACGGAAGAACTTGCTGCCCAAGAGACAACCCTTGTCGAGCCGGGCGATACCATCAAGGTCGAAATCCCCCTGCCGCAGTCTGGCTTGGACAGCTTGCCTGCAGCGGATGCAAGCGTCCAGGCGGACACCACTGCTGTTGGAACTACGAACTGACCAGATCCGCTTGGCGCGAACCAGGCCAGCATCCTGGCTCCGTCGATGCTCACCAGGACCGCCACCTGTTGCAGGTGGGGTTGGATGGCTGGGGCGTTAGGCATGGGGCTGCGACCCAAAAATATGTGGCTCTACAAGTACCCCTTTGCAATACCGCAAACAGCATTCCGAAGCACCGTATCTAGCACTTGCCTTGCACTCCTAGGCCGCCTATCAGTTGGCGCACGGTGGGTCTCGGCCCCTGACGGAACTCCCCGCCGCGGAAAGCCAACTCCTTCTGCGGGTGCCACTGGAGATATCGGTGCTCACAAGCATACTGGCCGTATCGGTGGCAGGGATACTTCTGGGTCTACGCTTCAAGGCTGCCGCGCTGCTGGCAGCGACTGCAGTGCTTCTGATCGCAATCCTTGCCTGGAATAGCCTAGGCCTGTGGGGCCATGTGACTGGTGGCAAATCTCTGGTTTTGATATTTCTTTTGGCTTGCGCCTACCTCGCAGGCTTGTCTCTGTCGCACTACTGCAATCGAAACGAGAAGTGATCGTTCGACGTTTCAGGAGGCCCTGCCGACCCGCATGACCGCGACGATGGTCCTGAGCAAGATCACGATATCAAGCCAGATCGACCAGTTCCGCACATAGTGGCTGTCCAGCGCAACGCGGTTATTATAGTCCATGCTGCTTCTTCCACTCACCTGCCAAAGACCGGTGAGCCCCGGCCTTGCTGCGAGGTACTCTGCCTGATGCTCGCCATAACGCCTGAGTTCGTCCTCGACGATCGGCCTTGGGCCCACGCAACTCATGTCACCGCGCAGTATGTTGATGAGTTGGGGAAGCTCATCCAGGCTGGACTTGCGCAGCAGTCGCCCGAAAAGCGTAACGCGGGGATCGTTCCTGATCTTGTGGGTCTCTTCCCACTCCTTGCGTGCGTGGGCGTTGGACTCGAGATATGCCTTCAGAACCTCGTCCGAATTGGCGACCATCGAGCGAAATTTATAGCAATTGAATGAGCTTCCACCCAAGCCTACTCGCCTATGCGAGAATACAGCTGGACCGCCGGCCGTAACCTTGATCAACAGACCGACGACAATCATGACGGGCGCGGCCAAAACGAGCGCTGCGCCGGCTATGGCCAGATCCATGATCCGTTTGAGGAGGCCTCCAATCGGAGGGTTCGTCTTTCCGGTGAGGACACCCGGCAGCTCATTCAACACCGTTCCGGTGCTGGCGTAGTCACGCGCAGAAACAACATGCAGGATCGCCCTGCTTTCGATCGCGGCCGGCACAACGGGTTGGCTCCAAAGCGCCTCACCCTGGTGCTGCTTTTCGAAGGCGTTTGTCATGTGACGGTCGCTGTTTCTCGTTGATTAACTTCGACAGTCTTCCAAGGACGGAACGTGCCGGCAAGAAATGCAAAGGAGGTAGCGCGATACTCCAGGGGCTACCCCCTATCCTCACATATGATTGCTCTACACGCTTTGCCGGCTTCCGAAAGCGCTCTGCTTAGCGGCAACCCGACGGTGCTTGGACGTCATTACCCTCGCGTTCGCGAGAAGCACGCCAAGTATAGGCGTCCTGGAGGCCTGAAGTGTTCTCACGAGTTCCCGCAGTGCGTCGACGTGCGTCTTTCCCCACTCCGCAACCACCACGACACCGTCGAGCACGGATCCAACGACCAGGTCATCCGCCCCGGATTCAAGCGATGGCAGGTCAACGATGACGATATCATAAGCGGCCAACTCGTAGCCTGCCGCGTCCCCAGCAGTAACTTCAGAAAGGAAAACCTGCATGTTCCTTGGCACGAGCAGGTTCTTTGCATCCACGACGGAACTTGAAAGAACGTCGAACCGCCGCCCCAGAGCGCGTATGATATTGTGTCGAGCGGGATCCAGGCACTCGTTGCTCTGGACGTTTGAGTGCCCAATCAGTCTTGTGGTAATCGTCGACCTGCGAACATCAGCGTCAATCACCAACGTCTTTAGACCGGACATCGAATAGAGCGTGGCGAGGTTGCTGACTACGGAAGTCTTCTGACTGTTGTTCGAAACAGCGGTTAGTCCAAGAAACTTCACCGGATGGTTCGTTTCCGCCAAGCTGATTTCGGTTCGCGCTTTCCTTAGGCTCTGGCTGTATCGCGACCACGGATGCTTGGTCACTTCGTCGACGTTTCCGAATTCCCTGCGCCTGCTCGTGGGCGGTAGTTCTCCGACGCACTCTATTCCCAGATTATCGCGGACATGACGTGGCAATCGTATGGTCCAGTCGAACGAATGCCGCGCGAAGGAAAGGCCAATGCCGAGAATGAGCCCTGCGACGCCAGCGAAGACCAACACCAGCTTCGGTTTTGGAGCGCTTGGAAAAAGCGGCGGCGTCGCGGCAGTGATCACTCTTGCATCTGCAACCGGGTAGGATTGCTGGCTTACCGAATTGGTGTAAGCCTGCAGAAAGCTCTCATACATTTTCTGATAGGTGTCAGCAGTTACCTCGAGTTCTTCGAGAGTAGGTTCAGAATTAACGCCGCCACCGGCACTTGCACCACCTCCTACGCTATAATCGTGCCGAGAGCGAAATGCCTGCGCCCTTGCCATGGCCTCGTTCATCTGGGTGCGCAGCTGCTGAAGGCGTTTTTCCAACCATGCTCCACCTTCTCTTGCCGAATCGGCCTTGGTGTCGATCTGTTCATGCACGAAGGCGTCAGCCGTTGCATTCGCAATCTTGGCGGCGCCCCCCGGATCGGCGGAGGTGAAGGATATGTCTATCGCGTAGGAGACACCTACCCTTCGCACATCGAGGCCACTGAGGAAAATCAGCATGCTGAGACGGGACTTCTGGTAATCGGTCAGCTTTGCGGTCGACTCCGGAGCGCCTAAGCCGATATGCCCCCAGAGTGAGTTCAGCCGTGCGCTTTTCTCAAGCCCTAAAGCCTGCACCATTATATCTTTGAGTTTCCTGATTCTTTCCTGCAACATCGGTGTCTCGGGGCGATTGAAACTCGTATCCTCAATCAATTTCAACTGATCAATTACCATCGAAGCAATCTTTTCAGATTGCAGTACTGCGATCTGACTTTCAATTTGTGCGGTGTCCAATGAAAGATTTACTTCACCGCCCTCCTGCAAATGTTGCGGTAGCTTCGGTTCGATCAATATCTGGGCGCTGGCTGTAAAAACCGGATCGGTGGTCAAATCGTAGAACCATGCGACCAGGAGTGCCGCGGCAAGGCAGGCCGTAATTGTTCCGACATAATGTCTCAAAAACCCGGTTATGTCCGAGAGGCCGACGAATTCCTGTCCGACATTGGCCTGCTGATTGGTTGCCAAAGGCCATTGGTTGGCGAACAAGCGGTTCATTCAAACGTCTCCGGCGGGCATGGGAGAGTCCTTCGTGCACGCCGCCCGATACAGAGCTTCATGGCGTCCGCCCGATGTTCTCATAAGAGCCGGGGCCCGCGATCCCGGCTTTTGCAGAAAGACTACGCCGACGTGGGGGAAGGTAAACGCCGCCAATTGGCGTAGACCTACATCCTTTGCGAATGAAGAATGCGCGGCAGACCGGCCCTTATCTTGGCTAGAAATGACTTCTGCTGTTCCAGCAGCAACTCTCGTGCTTGGTTTGCCGCAAGATCGTGCGAGAGGATAACCAGTTTGGCTGAAAGACGTTCGCCCCTATCCCCGTTTTCCGTCGCCTCCAGGCAAAATGCGGCACAATCTGTCATTCGTTTCCGAGCTTGGCGAAGTCGTTCCGATTCCCTTTCGATCTCCGGCTGAATGAGGTCGAGGGCACGCGCCAAAGCCTGGAAACGCCTATCATCGACGTTCTTGTGAAAGGAGAATCCGAATGATGTCAGCGGCACTACAGAGCCACAATTGATGTTGGCGCCCGATGCGGGCCTACCCCCACGATACGCGACCCCCATGCCTGGACGAGATATCCTTTCGATCATCGATCGGCACCACCTATTGGATGAAGCGGCACGAGCCGCGGGGTAGCGCTACCCGAATTCATGAAGGGGCCGAGGTTCGCGGCCATGCTAGGAATATTGGCGCAATCCCGGAGCGGTAGCCGTGACCTTAACGATAGTCGCCCAAGCCAGGCCAAACACATTCGCGTTCGAGAACAATGCTCTCATCAAAGCCACTGGCTTCCGGGAATATGATGCGCGGTGGTGGTTCGGCCACCCTGGCTCGGAGAAAGAGCCCGAGCTCAATTTGATGGGCGCCCAAGCACTGGGAATGGGTCTCGCCACTCTGATCCGCCGAATGGGGGTCGGCCCGGAGATCGTCACGGGTCACGACTTTCGCAGTTATTCAATGTCCATAAAGATGGCGTTGGTCTCAGGGCTGATGGCGGCTGGCGCACATGTCAAGGACATCGGCCTGGCGCTTTCCCCGACCGCCTATTTCGCCCAGTTCGCACTCAACGCTCCGTCTGTTGCGATGGTCACGGCTTCCCACAATGAGAACGGCTGGACCGGAGTTAAAATGGGCGCACAGAGACCGCTAACATTCGGTCCTGACCAGATGACAGCCCTCAAAGCGCTCGTACTGAACGGCGACTTCGATCTTGTCGGTGGCGGCGGCTACGAATTCGTGTCCGGATTTCGTGAGAAATACATCGACGACTTGACTGCCGGAAGGACGGCTCGACGCAAGCCGCGCGTGGTCGTGGCCTGCGGCAACGGGACGGCTGGCGCATTTGCGCCACAGGTGCTGAAGACCATCGGCTGTGACGTGATCCCACTGGACGTGGAGCTCGATTACACCTTCCCGCATTACAACCCCAATCCCGAAGACATGCAGATGCTGCATGCCATCCGGGACAAGATTCTGGAGACCGGTGCCGATTTGGGTCTCGGCTTCGACGGCGACGGCGACCGCTGTGGCGTCGTCGACAATGAGGGCACCGAGATCTTCGCTGACAAGGTCGGCGTCATGCTGGCGCGAGACATTTCCAGCCTGCATTCGCAATGCACCTTTGTCGTGGACGTGAAATCAACCGCGCTTTTCATGACGGATCCAGTTCTGGCGCGAAACGGCGCGCGCACGGACTATTGGAAAACGGGACATTCCTACATCAAGCGGCGGGTAGCCGAGCTTAACGCAATCGCCGGCTTCGAGAAATCGGGACACTTCTTCTTCAACCCGCCGATCGGGCGTGGCTATGATGACGGCCTTATCACGGCGATTGCTGTCTGCGAGATGCTCGACCGTAATCCGGGAAGGACGCTGGCCGAACTCTACCGCGCCCTGCCCGTGACCTTCGGCACCCCAACAATGTCCCCCCACTGTCCCGACGAAGTCAAATATGGCGTCGTCGACAAGGTCCTGGGCGACTTCATGAAAATGAAGGGGGACGGGACCGAGTTTGCGGGGCAGCCGCTTGTTGATCTGGTTACCGTCAATGGGGTGCGTGTCGTGGCTCAAGACGGCACCTGGGGTCTGGTCAGGGCTTCGTCGAACAAGCCCGAAATTGTCGTCGTCGTCGAAAGCCCCGTCTCGTCGGAGCGACGTCGACAGATGTTCGAGGCGATCGACGCCGTCCTGCGCCGCAATCCAGAGGTCGGAGCCTACAACCAGACATTCTGAGAGGAACCGAAGCATGGCACACCGGATCGTAAGTTTTGTTATGAGCGGCGGGGTCGGGTCCCGGCTGTGGCCGCTCTCGCGCGAAGACAATCCTAAGCAATTCCACGATCTCTCGGGGGATGGCTCTATGCTGGCGAAGACGGTTCGGCGCCTGAAGGCGTGGCCGGACAACGAAACGCCGATCTATCTGATAGCATCCGAACGCCATGCCGAACGCGTCATCTCCGACATTAGTTCGCTCGGTCTGAACGGGGGAAAGCCAATTTTCGAACCGCTGGGCCGCAATACGGCCGCAGCGGTCGCCATTGCGACACTGCAGACGATTTCGGAGCACGGCAACGAAGCGCTTGTGCTCGTGGTTCCCTCCGACCATGAGATATCGACCGAGACGCAGTTCTGGGAGACCGTTGAAGCGGGTATGCCCGCCGCCGGCTCGGGAAGCATTGTCGTGTTCGGCATCAAGCCCACTCATCCAGAGACCGGGTACGGATACATTGAGGTTGCGGCCAATGGTGACGGCGCAGCCGCGGTCTCACGCTTTGTCGAAAAGCCGAACATCGAGACGGCGCAAAAATATCTGTCGTCGGGGAGGTTTTACTGGAATGCTGGTATCTTCCTTTTTCGTGCCGACACGATGCGGAGGGCTTTGCTCGAGTTTCACCCGGAGATCTGGGAAACCGCCGAACGCGCCTTCAGCACTGCCAAGGTGGATGTGTCGGGCGTTTACCTGCCGCAAGGCTTCTACTCGGCTGTCCCCTCCACATCGATCGACTATGCAGTCATGGAACATGCGCGGGGCATCGCGATGGTGACGGCTTCGTTCCGCTGGAACGATCTTGGGTCGTGGCAATCCTTGCTGGAGGCCAGCCCCGTGGACGGAAACGGCAACGTCGTAATGGGCGATGTCGTCGCCATGGACTGCGACAACTCCTACCTCAGAAGCCAAGGTCGGCTGCTCACCGTCATAGGAATGAAGGATGTGGCGGTGGTCGCAACGCCGGACGCCATATTCATCGCCCCGGTCAGCCATAGTCAGAATGTGAAGAAGGTCGTCGAGCAACTTGAGAAGAGCGGGCGCCTCGAGACGAAATTCACAGCGTCGGAAGACCGGGTCATTGTCAGCGGATCATGGCGCAAGCGCGTCGAGCACTGGCTCTTCAACGAGACCCTTCCGCTTTGGTCAGACGCAGGCGTCGACAACGCGCATGGCGGCTTCCACGAAGCGCTCGGTTTCGATGCCAGGCCATTGGGCAAACCCAAGCGGATGCGCACGATGGCTCGCCAGATCTATGCTTTCGCTGTGGCCAAGGAACGTGGCTGGACGGGGGCCGCCGACAAGCTCATCGATCATGGTATAGACTTCATCGCAAAATACGGCCGCACAGATCGTGGAGGCTGGGTACGCACCCTCAATTCCAATGGAAGCGTGGCCGATCCGGCGGAGGATGCCTACGACCATTCCTGCGTGCTCCTGGCACTTGCTCATGCCTATAGCTGCGGCCACCAACCTGCCCTTCAGCTTGCACAGGAGACATTTCATTTCATCGATTCGCACCTTGAGGATGGGAGCTTAAATGGCTTCCTCGAGACACCAGGCTGGAACGGGGTTCGGTCCTCGAACCCACACATGCACATGCTCGAATCATTCCTTGCCTGGTACACCGCAACCGGCGATCGCGCATATCTGCGTCGAGCGGCTCGCATCATCGATCTATTCCGCAGCCATTTCTTCGACCAGGAAAGTTGGACGCTCGGCGAATATTTCGATGCCGACTGGCTGCCGTTGCCCGGAGACAAGGGACAGTGGACCGAGCCTGGGCACCATTTCGAATGGGCCTCCCTGCTCGTCGACTTCGCGCGGGCAACCGGACAGAAAGATCTGGCTGCTTACGCGAGGAAACTCTATTCGTCGGCGGTCGCCAGCGGACTGAATCGAGCCACAGGGCTGGCTTATGCGGCCGTTTCGAGACAAGGGATGCCTCTCGACAGGCTCTCGCGCAGCTGGCCTCAATGCGAAGCCATCAAGGCGGCGATCGCGTTGGACAACATCGGTGGGCCTGATCTGAAACCCGAGATCGAAGCTCGCGTCGCGCGCCTTTTCAGATGGCATATCGATCCCGCGCCGCTTGGCCTGTGGATGGACAGGATCGACGAGCGCGGTCGGTCGCTGGCGACGGAGGTTCCTGCCAGCATCTTCTACCATTTGGTGACGGCATTGATGCAATATCTCGACAAGACTGAGGGGCAGGTTCAGGCGTTTCCGGGACTTTCTCTGAAAGCGGACAGCCTTGTTGCGAAGCAGAATTATGGTTGAAGAAAGCGACTGCTCATCGCGTCACGACGCGGCAGATCTTACTCCAAACAGGGAGTCTTCTCACCGTTCGCGCTGATGCGGTGGGAGGTACCGCTAATTCGGTATCTTCTTGCCTCTGTGTCACCATGGCAAACTGCGGTACCTTAAGCAGAGGCCGCGCCCACAAACACGAGGGTCTCCCGGCTTCTGGCGGCGTAAACTTATCAAAGTGTGGGAAGTAGAAGCTTTTTGTCCGGGCAGCTGAAGGGCGACGATGGCAAAAAAGAAATCGCGGGACAGGCGCAGTGGTGATCTCTTGAAGCTGCTTGCAACAAGACCTCGGGTAGTTGCGCTTGCAGCGCTGCATGTGAGTGAATCGGTCCTCTTGGAACTTGAAGCATCGGAGTTGTTATCTCCGGCGCAGATCAGGGGCCTGCTGCGGGATGCGTCCCTGACGTTGCGCAATGCCGCCGACCAGGCGGACAATCGGAGCTGTCTCGTTGCCAGTGAGATCGTTGAGTCAATGAGGGAGAATTTTAAGAGGAGTAAGTCATAGATAATACAAGCTCTAGGCGGCATCAATCGACCCGTGGCCTATTCCGATCCAGGTTTCGACAGGAGATTGATGTCGTGGCACCTTCCTTTGGCGAGATCTGAAAGAACGCTCATAAGCTAAAATTTAATATGCATGATGAGTTTCAGGAGGGTACATAGGAATTGGGTAGGGTTAGGGATGACACAGGCTTCACGTTTTTTTTCGAGAGGAGATGAGCACAGTTTGTCATACGTTGGACTTAACGATGACGACGCCGCTCTGATCAAGACCCTCGGCTTCGCCGCGAAGCGGTATCTAGTCGACGCGGTAATCTTCAGCCAAGGTGACGACAACGATCGTATTTACGTCGTCGAGTCGGGTTGGGGGTGCATTTCCCATGAGCTTCCGGACGGGCAGCGACAAATTCTCGATTTTGCCCTGACTGGCGATGTCGTTCTGTCTCAATCACCTGGAAGCGGCTCTATTGGGACATTCGTAGCTCAAACTGAACTTTCATTGCTGGTGGCACCCACCAAGACATTGACGCTTGCCGCTATGAAATCGCCTCGTCTGTTCGCGTTCATCGTTGGAGCCCTCTTGCGCAATGGGGCGGTTATGGCTCAGCACCTTGCCAGCGCAGGACGACGCAACGCATTAGAGCGGACAGCACATTTGCTGCTCGAGCTGACAGCGCGTCTGCAACGAGTAGGCGCAGTTGACCGCAACGGCTTCGACTGCCCGCTCACCCAATACGACCTCGCTGACGCCCTTGGCCTTACTCCGATCCACGTCAATCGAATGCTGCGGGAACTTCGCGAGCGGAAGTTTCTCGAATTCCGGCAGGGCCATGTCCGCCTGCTCGATTACCGCGGTCTGGCGAAGTTCGCTGGATTCGACGGCGAATACATCAAGAGTTGAGCGCCGGGCGCCTTAGCCTTTGGAACCCTCGCTTTGGTAAAGCGCGCTCGAGCGCTGGACTGGCCGCAACGGAATTCCCATTGGTGAATAGCTGCAGCGATGGAAAGAGAGTTGCGCCGAGCTACAAACCAGTCCGAACCTGCCGCTCCGCTTAGGCAAGCTTTTGCGTGTTTCTTGAGCCTAGCAAGTAAGATCGGGCATAAAGCTGCGTCAGCCTGGATTAGCTGGCAATATGGCCTGCAGGTCCCACATTTGCCGTTTATTCGGAGTACGCCTGATACCAGTCACGCTTCGCCTCTACTCCTTCATTATTCGTTTGGATGAATTCTTCTTATATAATCAATAGCACATAATCGTTGTCACCGGGCGCGAAGTGGATCCTGCCGGTCAGGTCCGGCGGCGGTTGCCGCTACCCCGCAGACTTCGGGCCGCACGCGCTCATTTGGCCGGGAGCGGAATCCGCGCAAGCGGCCCGACAGCCTGTTGGGGTGCAACTTGTCTGACCATCCGGGCCTCACCGGCTCCCTGGGTGGCGTTGCCGGCTGGAACGATGGTAATATTAGGACCTTCGAAGTAACACCTTTCAGAGCCGTTTTCCCCGGCTTTGTGGCACCCGGTGAAGTTCTGCTTGGCTTCTGGGCTAGCACTGGGGGCGGGTCGGTCGTCCTCAGCAATGCAGAGCTCGATCCGTTTGCTCAATCGGCTAATGTCGCTGCGTCGTCACAGAAGTCCGAACCGATAGAGCGCGCTGACCGCAAGTGGGCGGAAGATCGCACCATAACGCCCGGCTACGGGCTGACCCCAACTCTGCTTGTAGTCTTGCCCGGAACCGAGATCGAACTGGCGATACGCAGCGCTTGCCGCCCATTCGATCGAAGCCTGCATTATGCGGACACCGACCCAAAAGCCGTCGTATTCGGGGTCGCGAACGATGCATTGGCCGAGCACGGCACCGTCCTGACACATCAGGACGGTGCCGGCCGTGCGCCGACCGCCGTCGAGCAGGTGCAAGGTGTGGAACTGGATCGGACTGTCGGCGGTCTGCCGTTTCATGAAGGCGCGCCAGAACCGCAGACGATCCTCCGCGGCGACCGTCTCCTCGGCGTCGTTGCTTTCCCACACGCGGCTCCACTGGGTGCAGCACCATTCCAGGTCGCCCACATCGTCGACGCGAAGGCGCATGAACTCGTCGCAACGTTGGCGGGCCTTGCGCACATTCTTGCGGTGATTGCGGCTCCAGAGTGCCTCATAGTCGCCCTGCAGGTCGACGCGGTAGTTGTCTGGAGACCAGTAGGATCGCGGCTTGAGATCCACGACGCTCTTGTCGAGCCCCGCCTCGACCCGGACCTCGACACCCAGGGCGTGTAGCGCCCGACCAAGAGCGGCGGGAGAGGACGTGGGCGCGATTACGCCGGAAAGCGATTGATAGGCGACGGGCTCCCAGTACCGGCGGCGGCGACGCAGCGAGATGAGCGCGGTCGGCCGGCCGTTCTCCGTCGCCAGGGCGTGGCGCTTCTGGACGCTCGTAGGCTGGGTGAGTTCACGATAGAGATCGCGGTCGCAGCCGGGAATTGCCGGTAGGTCGTCTAAGACCTGGTCGAGGGTCGAGTTCCAGACATCAAACCAGGCGATTTTAACGCCCCGCGAGGTTAAGGGGGTGACGATGCGGGCAGCGGAGATCACGGCGGGCGCGGCGAGATGGCCCAACGCACGCTTGAAATCCGAGCCGGCGGCTTTCGCGCCGGCAGAATCCATGGCGTCAGAGTGATTCATCACCGGTTCCCCCTGCAGTCAGTGCTTGTCTGCCATCCAGGCAATCCTTCGAAGAAGCGGTCCGCCGGTGTTCGCGTCGGCCGGCGCAGGCGCCTGCCCCTGTTCGGTGTCCTCACCCAGGAAGCGCCGGAGGTGGGCAAAGGGCGCGCGCAGGCGCACAGGCGCCAAGGCCTGGATCCTGCCCAGCAGATAAGCCAGTTCGGCGGCAAACGGATGACGGGTCCAGCCCATGGCCAGGAACCAGAACACTGCGCCAAGCCCGCCGCCCAGGACAGTCTGTGAGACCGACAGGTTCATGTCGAGGCCGTTCAGTCCGATGACGACGAGCGGGCCCAGCGCCGTCGCGAGGGTGGCGACGGCGCTGGGCAGTAGGGCGCGCAGATATTCGCCGACGCTCAATTTCAGCCGCCGCATCAGGAACCAGAGGCCGACGCCCACCTGGATCGGCGTGGTGGCGAAGATCGAGAGCGCTAGCATAAATGGGCCATGCTGGGCCGCCAGGATCATGATCAGGCTGGTGATCGGCAGGGAAATGATCCAGGCCTTGGCCGTGTCTCGGATGCCGCCGACGGCTACCAAGGCCGGAAACATAAGGGGGACGGGGAAGCAGAGCATGGTGGCGGCCGCCATCACTTGCACCAGCGGGATGGAGGTCTCCCATCCTGGTCCCAGTAGGGTGTGCACCAGGGGATAGGCGAAGAGGATGACCATCGCCAGGCCCGGCCAGTGGAATGCGGTCAGGCTGGCGGCGGCTTTGAGATAGGGGGCCTTGAGGGGACGCCCCGTGCGCGCATGGGCGGCGAACCCTGGCAGGGCCACCGCGGAGATAGCCGATATGACTAGGCGGCTGGGCATCTGTGTGACCTGTTGGGCTCGGCTGTAGAGACCTACATCGGTGCTGCCGCTGGCCCGCCCCAGCATGAAGGTTGGAATGACCTCCCCAAGGGTGGTCAGAAGGCCGGTCGCGGTGTTCAAGCCGCCGAACGCCAGAATCTCGCGCCATTTTGTGAGCTCGATCCGGAAGATGGACAGGTCCGGGCGCATGAGGACGGCAAAGACAAAGGTGGAGAGCGGATAGCTAAGCGAGCCCCAGGCGAAGCTCATATAGCCGAAGCCCATCATCACCAGGCCAGTTGTGGTGATGTTGCCGACGAGAGCGGAGCCCAGGTTGATGGCCGCGATGCTCCAGAACTTCAGGTCGCGGCGAAGCAGAGCCACGATCGGCGAACCGATGCTGGAGAACAGATAGCCGAATGCCACGGTGCGGACAAAGTTCTCCAGACGCGGTTCGTGGGCGAAGGCGGCATAGAGGCCCGCCGTCGCGACGAAGGCGGTCGTAAGGACGACGGCGACCGCCAGCATCAAGGTGAAGGCAGTGCGTATTTCCCCCTTCGAGAGTTTTTCGGCGTTGACGATGTAGTTGGTGACGCCGAAGTCCCGCATACCCTCGGCGAGCGCGACGAGGCTGGCGCCAAGGAAGGCAGCACCGATTTCGTTGGGTGTCAAAAACCGCGACGAAACATACAGCGTCGCCAAATTCAGGATGAGGGTCGCGTACTTCTCGAAATAGACCGCGACCACCGCGCGCCGGATGCTCGCCATTCCTATCTCTCACTTTCGCACAGACCGGCCCCGATGTGGGACCTCCATCACATCTCGCTTGAATTCCAGAATTGGAGTCATGGGCCTTGGAACCCGGGTAGCCTTGATCAGGGTCGAGGCGACCTTCTGTTGATCCTCATCGGTCATCTGGGGATAGAGGGGAAGGACGATGGTATGGTCCTGGGCTGCCTCCGATTCCAGCAAGGACATGCGCAGGGGCCGGGAGGCATAGACGTCCTCGCGGTGAGCGCACATGATACCGCGGCGGGTGGCGATATCGGCATCCAGCATAGCCTGCATGACAGTGCGCTGGTCGGCGGAGTCCGGCAGACGGACACAGAAGCTCTGCCAGTTGGTGCGCGCGTAGGCCGGCTCGCGCACCAGGCCCAGCCATTGCGCCTCGCCGAGCAATTCGGCGTAGCGGGCGGCAAGCGCGCGGCGGCGGGCCACGATGCCGGGCAGGCGCTTGAGCTGCTCGCGGCCCACAGCGGCCTGGATGTCGGTCATGCGATAGTTGTAGCCGAGCACTGGGTGCGTCTCGAAGATCACCTGGGTCGAGCCGTGGCGGACCGTGTCGGGCACGCTCATGCCGTGCTGGCGCAACGACTTGAATTTGGCGACCCAGTCAGCGTGCTTGGTGGTCAGCATACCGCCATCGCCGGTGCTCATAATCTTGCGTGGGTGGAAGGAGAAGCAGGCCACGTCGCCGTGCGCCTTGCCGACCTTCTCCCATCGACCGTTCCAGAAGATCTCGCTGCCGCTGGCGCAGGCCGCGTCCTCGATTAGGGGCAAGCCCCTAGCCTTGGCGATGTCGACCACAGCAGCCATGTCGCAGGGCAAGCCCATTTGGTGGACCACCAGGATCGCGCTGGTTTTGGCCGAAAACGCGTGCTGGATCAGAGCTGGATCAATGTTGTAGGTGGTCGGATCGATGTCGACGAAGACGGGGATCGCGCCACAATAGGCCACCGAATTGGCTGTGGCGATGTAGGAGTGACTGACCGTGACCACCTCGTCGCCGGGCTTCACCCCCGCCGCCAGCAAGGCCAGGTGCAGGGCCGTGGTGCAGTTCGAAACGGCCGCAGCGTGCGGCGCGCCCGTGAAGGTGGCGAATTCCGTCTCGAAGGCCGCCACCTCGGGGCCTTGCGTGACCCAGCCGGACAGGATGACGCGGCGCGCCGCCTCTGCCTCGGCCCTATCCATGGTGGGCTTGATGATCGGAATCATGTCAGATCCTCAGAACGAAAGACCTACTCGGTGCGAGAAGTTGCAGTGGTCGTATCACGACAAAGCCGGTGGCTCACCTTGTCCTATTGTGGGATGCAGATACCGACGGCCGGCGTGCCTGGTGTATTGGGACAGTTGGGTTTCCTACATATGGATACCGCTTTCGGTCAGCGGACAGGTTCTGAAACAACCTTCCGGCCCCATTGCAATGGGGCACGCAATGTGTGGCCCGACATTTTCGGCGGGGAAACGCCAAAATGTGTCGCACCCGCCATTCGACAATATACGCTAACACTTAAATATTGAATTCAATATAGGGATTTCCGGCCGTGGCCTACAGCAAATTCATCTACCTTGAGTCACCAGTTGTGGCAGTGTGACAATGCAGCTTAGCATCCAGTCAAGCCGAAGCGTATGTTGTGCTCCGAGATAAGCTGGGCCTGGGAGGAAAACGTATTTACGCTTCTTTTCATTTATCCATCGTCTGGAAGAGACGAGTAACCCACCTATAGACCGACCGGCGCGCAAACAACATTTTTCAGGATCTCAATTTGGCGAGACGTACGCCTGCACCGTCACGCTCAGAGCCTACGCCTTCTGGCCGAATTGATGTGACAAAGAGTTAGGCGTTTATAACCAAGAAAGTCTGACGGCCCCCGGGGCCGAACCATGTCTCGGTTGCGGAGCATCGGCTCGAGTATTGACCCATGGCAACCATTGATCAAGGCGCGATTTTCGCCGTCCGGTCGGCCAAGGCCGTCGCCCGGCCGGCGGAAGATCGTATCGCCGGCTTCGACGGCGTGCGCGCGATCGCCGTCCTGATGGTCTTCATCAGCCACAAAACGACCCTGCCGCACCACGATTCCTATGGTTCCGTCGGCGTCTGGCTCTTTCTCGTGCTAAGCGGCATGCTCATCTCCTCGATACTGTCGGAGATGCGCGCAAAGGTCGAAGCGGGGGTCCAGTCGACCTGGCGGTCGATGGGTGACTTCTATCTGCGCCGCAGCCTGCGCATTTTCCCACTCTATTACGCCTGTCTCGGTGTTTTCGCACTGGGTTCGCTGTTCACCTCATTCGTCGGCTTCTCGCGCGTGGAAGCGACGATCTACGCCCTCTACGGCACCAACATCTATATCGAGATGACGCCGACCGGGGCCCACGGTCATTTCGGTCACCTCTGGTCGCTGTCGGCGGAGGAGCAGTTCTACCTGCTCCTGGCGCCGATCCTCCTGTTCACCCCGCGCAAATACCTGCTTCGGATTTGCATCGGCTTCATGCTCGCCGGCGCGGCAAGGCTGGCTTGGCTCGTATCGGTGAACACCCACCCGAACGCCATTCACGTCGATCCGCTGATCGCCTTCGGCATGCTCGGCGTCGGCGGCTTTCTCGCCTCATTGAAAAACTTCAAGCCGCCCGCATGGCTGGTGAGTGCGCAATCCCAGGCGGCGGCTGGCCTGGCGTTGATCGCGATCCCACTGGTCTTCGGATATTTCCGGGACGCATGGAACGTCTTCGGACCGCTGACCTGCACTGTGGCCGGTTTGTTCCTATTCCAGATCGCCCGCAACCAACAGACCCCGGTCGTGGCTTTCCTCAACCTGTGGCCGCTGCGCTCGCTCGGCCGGGTGAGCTATGCCTTCTATATCCTGCACCAGTTCGTCCATTTCTACGACCTCACGGCGGTGCTCCATAAGCTGCATCTGGAGATCGACGCGCCGGCTAGCGTTCAACTGGCCCTGGAGCTTTTCATCACCATCGCGCTGGCGACGCTCTCCTGGCACTTCTTCGAGCGGCCGCTTCTGCGGTTGGGCGCCAGATTGACGGCGCGGGAGGGCACCGAGGCCAGCAGCGCAACCGCTGCCTTGTCCCCTGGCCGGCAAAGAGCCACGTAGATGCGGGCGGAGCTACGACCAATGCGACTCGACGACGAACGCCGCATCAAGGGTTTTGATGGCTTGCGCGCGATCGCCTTCGTCTTCGTATTCATTAGCCACAAGTTTCATCAAGGGACGTATGGATCCCTTGGCGGCGACGGGGTGATGCTCTTCTTCGGGCTCAGCGGCCTCTTGATCACCCGTATCCTGGCTCGCACGCGGGTGGCAGTCGAGGCTGGCGAGACGACAACGCTTGCGGGTCTGGGGCGATTCTATCTTCGACGCACGGCCAGGATATTCCCCGTCTATTACGCGACCATCGGCGTTTTCCTGATCGCCTCGCTGTACGTTCACTTCGATGGCTTCGAAGGCGGCGCGCCCCAGGCCATGCTGCTCTACGCCACGAACATTTATGTGTTCACGACCGGCCACTGGGTAGGCCATTTCAACCACTTCTGGACGCTGGCGATCGAAGAGCAATTCTATGTGCTGTTTGCACCCTTGCTGCTGTTCACCCACAGCAAGGCCGCCGGTCAGATCTGCGTTGCTTTCGTGGTTGTGGGTCTCATCACTCAGGCGGGCCTCGAATGGGCCGGAGCATCGTCCAAGGTCATCGGCTTGAATCCCATGATCGGCTTTGGCTATCTCGCCTTGGGTGGTCTGGCAGGACTGAACCTCGACCGGCGGGTACCGGCATGGCTGGTTTCCACGGCGGCCCAGAGCATCGCCGCCCTGGCGCTTCTCATCTTGCCCCTGACAGTCCTCAAGGACGAGATCGTCTGGCGCGTCTATGCGCCGGCAGTCGCGGCTACAGCCGCGCTTCTGGTCTTCCAGATCGCGAGGAACCAGGCCTCGCGTTTCGTCGCCCTTCTGGACACAAGGCCCCTGCGCAACCTGGGACGCATAAGCTACGGCTGTTACGTTTTCCACGAGTTCATTCATTTCTACAACGTCGAGGCAGCGGCCCGGAAGTTCGGCGTCGCATTCGAAGCGCCGGACTGGATCTCGGCCCCCATCGAACTTGTGTTGACCATCGGCTTGGCGACCGTCTCCTGGCGATTCTTTGAACGACCAATCATGGCCTGGGCCCATCGGGCGACACCGAAAGCCGCGCCGGCCATCGCCTGAGCCCCCCTCAGCTTGCCAGACCGAACAGCTTCCGCAGCAGACCAATGTTGTGGTTCAGGCGCAGGTAATATTCGCGTTCGGGCCGGTCGAGCATCTGGAACGCGGCCAGCACCGGGGTGGCGACGATCATCTTGATTGCTCGCGCGATCTTCTGGCCTGGCGTTTTCAAACCCCTCAGTTCCACCTCGCCTTCCTTGCGCGCGCGCTCTGTGAGCCACGCGCGCGTAAGACGGCCAGCATCGACCTTGTGGTCCACGACGAAGGCATCCGCGTACCAACAGCGATAACCTGCTCCAATCAGATCGGTCATCATCTGGGCCTCTTCCCCGCTGGCTAGGTTCGAGCCGACCCGACCGGTCTTTACGTCGAACCCACCATGAGCTTGAAGCGCGCTGCGGCGGAACAACAAGTTGGCGCCGACGCCGATGGGATGATCGGTCGTGTCGCGGAAGCCGTCCTCATCGACCACCGACAACAACAAGCGCGCTCGCGGTCCGAGCTGGCTCGGCGGTATTTCAAGACTGCTGGCGTCGTCGGGCCAGTGTGCGACCACCCGCCCCGCCAGGATGGCGGTCTGGGCGTCACAGCGGGCCGCGTAGGTGATCGCCGCTTGTACCCAGCCGGGCCGCGGCACCGCGTCATCGTCCAGCAATGCAATCCAATCGCCTTTGCCTGCCTCGAAACCCGCGTTACGGGCCCGGGCAACGCCGGGCTCGTCGAGCCGTATGAAGCTCAGTCCCGGGCGCGCCTTCAGGGTCTCCAGCACATCGGCGTGCGCCGGCGCCGAGGCGCTGTCGATGACGATGACCTCCACCGCCTGGCCGACGCATTGCGGCAGCAGGGCGTCGACGTTTTCGAGGACGTCGTGGCTGCGGTTGTGTGTGGCGATGACGATGCTAATGGCCGGGGCACCTGTGCTGATCTTCGGCGCGTCCTTGGCGTCGTGCATGCCCATCCGATCCTTAAGCTCCACGCGCGTTCAGTCCAGCGCCGCGTCCTCGACGGCCGGCGGGCGCGCGCCTAGGCCGATCGACCAGAAGAACGCCGCGCGCAACGGCGTCGGCCTCACGAGCTGCCTAACCGCCCGGAACGGAAACACCAACAGCGCATGACGCACCGCGAACCGCACGCCCTTCGCATCCCCCTTGGCCGCCCGCTCCACCGCCGCATCGGCGAAATAGGTGTAGAATCCCAAGAGCGTGGCGAAATAGGAATGCAGCCACTCCTTCGGTGAGCGCCACTTGCGCCAGACGGGTATGGCGTGCCGCATAAACACCCTGCGCGTATAGGGAATCCGGCTCAGGACCAAGGCGTCGTAGGATCCCGACGGACGCTGGCGGAACAAGACGCATGGCACGGCCACATGCTCCACATGCCCACCGCTGGCGACGCGCATATGCCAGTCCCAGTCCTGGTCGGCCAGCAGGGTCTCGTCGAAATAACCGTAGGCGTCGCGTACCGCGATACGCGCCATCGTGGCGCCGATCTGCGGGAAGTAGCCGTCCAGCATCATCTTCAGATGATCGCCGTCGGGGCGCACGTCATTGGGGATGGGAGGCGCGATCGGCCGCAGACTAGGATCGGCCATCACAACCTGACCGAAGACCGCCTCCACCTCCGGCTGGCGATCGAAGAGTTGCAAATGCGGCCGCACATGTTGCTCGGTCCACACGTCGTCGTCGTCCAGGAACGCCAGGAACTCCCCCGAGGCCGCTTGCATCGCGGCGTTGCGCGCGGCGCCAGCGCCCGCGGTCGTCACGATGAGGTGCTGCGCGCCATGGGCCTGTGTCACTGCGCCGGTGGCGTCGTGGTTGGAGCCGTTGTCGCCAACAAGGATCTCAAACGTCAGATCCGGGCCTTCGAGCGCGCGAATGCTCGCCAGCGACTGGTCCAGGTACTGCGGACGGTCGCGGGTCGGGACGACTACCGAGACGATGCGCGCCTGACTCACCCCCATTCCTCCCACCGATCAAAGACGCCCGCCAGGGCCGCCGAAAATACCCGCATGTTGTCGAAGCGCGTGATGAAGGTCCGCGCGATGGTGCCAGCCGAACGCGTCTCCTCTGCCTGGGCGTACACCAGCTCATAACCTGCTGCCTTGGCCTCCCGCATGGCGATCGGGGTCCAGTTGGTCGATTGGCCGAGCGGAATTGCGAACGAGGTCGGCGCAAAGCCGAGCCGGGCCTCGATCATAGTGCGCGAGCGGTCCAATTCCTCACGGGCGGCGGCGCCGTCCAGCTGTCCAAAATCGGGATGGCTTGCGGAGTGGCTGCCGATTTCGGCGCCGTCGGCGGCCAGGCGCTCCAGATCGCGCCAGCCTAGAACCTCGTCGGTCGGCCAGGGAGACCCGCCTTCGCTCCAGTCGGTGACGACGAAAAGGCTCCAGGGAACCGCGAAGTCTTTCAGGATTGACGCGGCCTCGGTCATCACGCTGCGCAGACCGTCGTCGAAGGTGATGGCAAGGTCCATCGGGTCGCCCCCCGTCCGAGCGATCTTCGAGGCCGGGACGAACCGGTAGCCTCGCGCCGCGGCCCACTCCAACTGGCGACGGAACAGCTTCGGCGGCACGTCGTTGTGATCCATCAGCGGCTGGCCGACCGAGTGGTAGGCCAGGATACGGCCGCCCGAACGGCTTACGCGTCGGCCAAGGACGGACATGCCCTCTCGTTCGAGGACCATGCGTGCGCCGACCAGATGACGCCTTTCGACACCGAAGGCGCGGACAGCCCGCTTCAGAATCTTCGGCGGTCGCCCAATCATATTCACCTTCGCCTCAGTTCTTTCTGTCGGTGTCGAATTGCAGGCCCCATGGCAAGTATGACTTCTGACGCCAACGCCACCATGTCGAAACCCGAGGCACCCATACCCATCCCGTCAAACGCAATCCTCACCAGAAGGAAAGCAAGGCCTCAACAGGCTCTGTTCCGTCGAACGTATCAGAATGAGGTGCTGAACAGACCAGAGTCAAAAAGGGTATCCCGGTATGTTTTTGTCAGCCTGCTAAATCAAAAGTGTAATTCGCGATGGCTGCCTGACTGACAGCCCTTCAGGCTATAGGGGTACTGGGAATAAGGTGTGCGGGTCGCATCTGAAGATCGATCTCGCGTCGCAGACGCGCCCGACGAAGGGACGCCGGGCAAACCATGCCGTTAAAACTCACATCCAGCTGTCGCCCCTCAGCCGGCTCGCCGACCGCGGCAGCCATTCGGGAAGCAGGTTGCGGACTGCGTCCCAAGGCCCGTCGAAGCTCTTGGTCCGCGCCAGGCGCCGCCATACCCGTAGCCGCTCCGGCAGCGCCATCAGGCGCAGGGAACGCTTCAGGATCGCCTCGGCGCTGTCGAACTCGCCGAACACCTCGTTGAGCAGGATGTCGGGATATCCTTCGTAGAATTCCTCGTTCGCGGGCGCGCCATTCCCACGCAGCGGTGTGACTGGCGGGATCGCGACGGCTCTGGCGTAGAGAACCTCCAGGCTTTCGATCCAATTCGGCGTGGTGTGCAGCCGCTTGACATTGGCCGCCGTCTCATCGCCCCGCCGACGCAGCGCCTGCGGGTCGGCGAGCCAGTCCGCCAGGATGCGGTTATACTCCGCCATCGAGGTGGCGAAGCCAATGGTAGGCGCCAGCCCAGGCATATCGGTGCTCATGACGTTAGCATCCAACGGATAGGGAAACAGCGTCGCGCAGGGCGCGCCCAGCCCGCCGGCTTCCAGCATCGAGGTAATCGATACAAAGGGGTAAGAGTCGAGATAGATGTCCGCCGCCTCGAAGCTGAGCGAAGGATCGGGCGTCTCCGGCCGCCCAATGATCCGCCCGCCGGTCGCCGCTATGGCGTCTTGCCAATCGGCCGGCTCGCCCGGCCCGACGACCAACAACCGCGCATCGGATCGGGCCAGCAGTGCCTCGACATGCATGTCGGCGAACGACACCCCGCCCATCGTCCGGTATTTCACGCCGCGCGCGACCGAAACCAGAAGCGGTCCGTCGACCGGGATGCCGAGCTTCTGGCGCGCCTCGGCCCGGCTGTGCTTGCGGATCGGCGGATCGATTTGGATCGGCAGGATGGCGTGACGCTTAGCCGAGATCCCACGCCGTTCCACCACCAGACGCTCGCCCGAGACGCGCGAACTGGCGATCAGGTCGCACACACAGAGCCCGACCCAGAAGGCATGGTCGGCATGGTTGACCAGCACCACGGGCGGTCGGTTGCGCTCGTCGGCGAAGGCTATACTGGGCGTCGGGTCCTCGTTGCTGACGTGCAGGACGACCAGGTCGAAATTGAGCGATAACTTGCGGAGCGCGCTGGCCCATTCCACCGGTCCGCCGCGTGTTGCGCCGATTACGTGGATATGTCCGCCACGAGCCTCCACGGCCTGGCGCACCGAGGCCGGCGGCTTCCCCGGATGGCGCAACAGGGCCAGGGAGTGATGACGGCTCTCGTCGGCGACGATCCAGCGGCGCATCATCCGCGTCAAGCCGCCGACTTCGCTCAAGGCGGTGGCCACATGCAGCACGCGGCCGATCTTCGTTCGCGTCGGTCGCGCAGTTTCGGCCTTCGGGGCGAGTGTCCGTCGCGCGATCTCGATCAGGATTTGCTCAAGCGGCTCGGACCGATAAAAGCCGCAATGCCGCTTGCGTGCAAGCGTGACCGCCGCCTCTACATAGGCCGCCGCGGAGTTGAGGTCGTCAGCCTCCAGACAGCGCTCCGCCTCACACCGAAGGCTTTGAAACTCTTCATAGTTGTGACGCATACGCGCCACCTCGGAATCGGAGCGCACGGCTTCAAATCGCATCGTCTCCGGCATCCTTCCCCCCACGGTCGCGGCCTGCCCTAGAACTTGTTATACCTAGTGGTGAAGGCTTGCCAAGCGACAAAGCAGGTTACATAGAACTGTAGCCGACCGCTGCTATCGCTTCAGCGGCGCACCAAGGATCATATCCGATTTGCAGGCGATGGCACGTGACAGACAGTTCCAGGGGGAAGCGATGCCTATTTCGGACAGTGTGGTGCTGCGTGGCGAGGTCGTCATCCACCACCCCAGTATGGTGAACCTCTACGGCTGCGAGGTCGGTAACGGCTCGCGCATCGGCGCTTTCGTCGAAATCCAGAAGAATTCCTCAGTCGGCGAGCGCTGCAAGATCTCCTCGCACACCTTCATCTGCGAGGGCGTAACCATCAAGGACGAGGTCTTCATCGGCCATGGGGTGATGTTCACCAACGACCGTCTTCCCCGAGCCACCAACCCGGACGGGAGCGCGCAGAATGAAGCCGACTGGAAAATTGAGCCGACCCTGGTCAAGAAGGGCGCCTCCATCGGCTCCAACGTCACCATCACCCCGGGCGTGACCATCGGAGAACGGGCCCTGATCGGCGCTGGCGCCGTCGTCACCCGTGACATCCCCGACTTCGCCATCGCTGCCGGCGTGCCAGCCCGTGTGGTCGGAGACGTAAGGACCGCAAAGACTGGCTGACCCCCTCGGCCCCTCTCGGCACGGCTTCGTACACCGAATTGCGATCCTTTGGTGTATTCGGAGAGATCATTTGAGGTAGATCCGGCGCCCTGCCCTCGCCTGGCTGGATGATCCTGAGGGGGTCTTGATGACCCAACGGCCATAGTGACCGCACCGCTTCGCAGCTTCAAACTGCATTGTGAAGAGGTCGAGGTGGCACGGCATTGAGCGATCGGCGCATCCCTTCTCAACCAACGACAGGCTCCAACAAGCCTCCAAGACTCCGGTGGGCGGGGGCGGAGTGAAGGGTAGTCAATATGATCAATATCGGCATCATCGGGTACGGCTATTGGGGGCCGAACCTCCTGCGCAACTTCATGGAGATCCCCGATGCCCGGGTCCGCGTGGTCGCCGACCTGGACCCCAAGAAGCGCGAGTTGGTGAACCGTCGCTATCCGGGTGTGCAGTCCACCAGGGACGTCCAGGCCCTGTTCCAAGATCCCGAGATCGACGCCATCGCCGTGGCGACGCCGGTCAATAGCCACTTCGAACTGGGCATGTCTGCGCTGAAGGCCGGCAAGCATCTCTGGCTCGAGAAGCCTATGACCGAAACCTCGCTACAGGCCAGGATGCTGGTTAATGAAGCGGACAAGCGCGGGTTGACCCTGATTGTCGATCACACCTTCATCTATACCGGTGCAGTCCGGAAGATGCGCGACATCGTCGCCGCCGGCGACCTCGGCCAGATCTATTATTACGACGCCACCCGGGTGAACCTGGGCCTCTTTCAGAGGGACGTAAACGTCATATCCGACCTGGCGGTCCACGACTTCGCGATCATCGACCGTCTGTTCGAAGAACATCCGACCGCCGTTTCGGCCAGCGGTATCAACCACTTCCCCGGCACCCCGGAAAATTTGGCCTACATTTCGCTGTTTTACGACTCTGGCATGATGGCGCACATCAACGTGAGTTGGCTAGCTCCGGTGAAGGTGCGTAACATACTGGTCGGCGGCTCCAACAAGATGATCACCTACGACGATCTGGAGCCGTCCGAGAAGGTCAAGGTTTACGACAAGGGCGTCTCCTTCACCGACGACCCGGCCAAGATCCACGAGATGCGCGTCGGCTACCGGACGGGCGACATGTGGGCGCCCAAGCTCGACTCCACCGAGGCCCTGCGTATCGCCGGCCAGGAGTGGATCGACTGCATCGTCGAAAAGAGGGTTCCCATCGCAGATGGCCGGCTTGGCCTGCGCGTGGTGGAGATCATCGAAGCCGCCACCAGTTCCATGCGCGGGCGTGGCGAAACCGTGCACCTGCGACGCAAAGATGCAGCCTAATATGATCCCGTTCGTAGATCTGAAAGCCCAGTACACCACGATCAAGCTCGAGGTAGATGCCGCCATTCAGCGCACTTTGGAGAGCTGTCAGTTTATCCTGGGCGCTGACGTCGCTGAATTCGAAAAGGAATTCGCCGCCTATTCGCAAGCGGCCTTCGGCGTCGGCGTCAATACCGGCACCAGCGCCCTGCACCTGGGCCTGCTGGCCGCCGGGATTGGACCGGGCGACGAGGTGATCACCTCCCCCTTCACCTTCGTGGCGACGGTTGCGGCCATTTACTACACAGGCGCGACCCCCGTGCTCGTCGATATCGATCCTGCGACCTACACCATCGACCCGGCCCAGATCGAAGCCGCGGTCACGCCGGCCACCAAGGCGATCATCCCGATCCACCTCTACGGCCAGCCCGCCGACATGGATCCGATCATGGCCATCGCCCGGAAGCACGGCCTGATGGTGCTGGAGGACGCTTGCCAGGCCCACGGCGCGGAATACAAGGGCAAGCGCGTCGGGGCCATTGGCGACATGGCAGCTTTCAGCTTCTATCCCGGCAAGAACCTCGGCGCCTATGGCGAGGGCGGGATGCTGACGACCAACATCGCCGACCACAACCGTGCGGTTCGCATGCTGCGAGACTGGGGCGCCGAGCGGAAGTACCATCACGAAGTCAAAGGCTATAATTATCGCCTGGAAGGCCTTCAGGGCGCTGTCCTGCGTGTGAAGCTCAAACATCTGGACCGATGGACCGAGCAGCGACGCGCCACGGCCGCCCGCTATGACGCCATGTTCGCCGGCATCGGCCTGTCGACCCCGTTCGTCCGCGACGATGTGCGCCACGTCTACCACATCTACGCCGTGCGTACGCCCGACCGCGCGCGCTGGGGGGAGGCGCTGAACGCTCAAGGCATCCAGTCGGGTATCCACTATCCCATTCCGGTTCACCTGCTGCCCGCCTACGCCGATCTCGGCTACAAGCAGGGCCAGTTCCCGCACGCCGAAAAGGCCGCCGCCGAGGTTCTCTCCCTACCTATGTTCCCGGAGTTGACGGAGCAGCAGCAGGACGCGGTCGTGGCCGCGGTCATCGAATTGCAAGCAAGCGTTGAGCGGGCCCCACTCAACCGGAAACACGCCTCGAACCGATGACAGGGAATACGATGAAACTTGAAGGCTCTCGCATCCTGGTGACCGGCGGCTGCGGTCTGGTCGGCTCGACCACCATCGACCTGCTGCTTAAGGAGCACGCGCCGGAAAAGATAGTGATCCTCGACAACCTGGTCCGCGGCAGCCTGCAAAACGTCAAGGACGCCCTGCAAGACCCGCGCATCGAACTCGTCGAAGGCGACATTCGCGACGTGGCAACTGTCCACAGGGCCACCGACGGCATGGACGCCGTCATCCACATGGCAACCCTGAGGGTCATCGCCTGCGCCGCCGAGCCGCGCGAAGCCCTGGGCGTCATGTGCGACGGCAGCTACAACGTCATTGAGGCCGCCCAGGCTAAGGGCGTGAAGAAGATCTGCGCGGCCTCCTCGGCCTCGGTCTACGGCCTGGCCGACCTCTTCCCGACAGAAGAGAGCCACCACCCGTACAACAACCGCACCTGGTACGGCGCCAGCAAGGTCATGCTGGAAGGCCTGTTGCGCTCGTTCAATGACATGTACGGCCTTCCCTACGTGGCTTTGCGCTATTTTAACGTGTACGGCCCGCGCATGGACCTGCATGGTAAGTATACCGAGGTTCTAATCCGCTGGATGGACCGCATCGACGCCGGCCAGCCGCCGCTGATTCTCGGCGACGGTTCCACCACCATGGACTTCGTCTATATCGAGGACATCGCCCGAGCGAACATCCTGTCCCTGCTTTCTGACGTGGAGGACGATGTGTTCAACGTCGCCAGCGGCGTGGAGACCAGCCTGAACGAACTGGCCGCCTCACTCCTGCGCGTGATGGACTCCGACCTTCAGCCGGAGTACGGGCCCGAGCGCAAAGTGAACCCCGTCTCGCGGCGCCTTGCCGACACGTGCAAGGCGGAAAAGATGCTGGGCTTCAAGGCGAGCATCGACCTCGATGAGGGCCTCACCCGCCTGGTCGACTGGTGGCGAGCCACACGCGGGCAGGTGACCTGACGAACCGCTCGCGCGACGACGAAATCTTTCCTGGTAGGCTTGCCCCTACATGGCAGAAGCGTGCGATCCTTGACATGGGCGCGCCCCGCGGCGTCACCCTCACCCGCCGCCCATCGCGACGTAGAATGTGCAGTCGCTCCACATGGCGTAAATGAACGCAGCCAGCTTGCGCGCTATCGCAGGCCTAGCGATGGCAAGAGCGTTGCCGATCTCCAGGCCCCAGCTCTTGATCTTGTCCTTGCCTTGAAGCGCGTCATCCGTCCCGACACCCGCCTCGGAGAGCGCGCGCCGCACGTCGGCGTCGCCAGCCTTTGAGATAGGGACCTCGAACATCGATCGAAGCGCCCGAGTGCCTGGGCCGCGAGACTAGGCCGAAGTAGGCGGCGAGTCGCCTGAGGGACGAATGCGCGTCGGGTCCTCGATCGCTGTCATGAAGAAGTTGCCGTCACCGGGCTGACGCCGCGGATCGCCATAAAGCGCCAGCATGCCTCGCAGCGCGCGACGGTCCTCATGACCAGATCATGCAGCCGGCAGTACTGTCGCCACAGCGCGCGCGGGCCGGTGAGCATGTCGTCTATCAACTCGGCCGCAGCCTGCGCACCGCCTTCGCGAAGGCGCCGCCTCCGACCTTGCCCCATGCGGATGCCGAACGACTTTAACGAGTGGCGGACGGCGTTCTCCAGATAGAGCAGCTTGGCTTTCAGCTTCGCCGGTGCGTTAGCAGCAGGTGCGTTCGGTTGCACCTTTCCGACTTGATATAGCCCCAGCGGGACCAGCAAGTGCGCAGGATTTTGGCGACGCCGACGCGTCGGTCTTGTTGAGCTGCGTGCGAAAGCGGAAGCCAAGCCGCAGTCCCCCAACGCCGAATGGCGCCGTCTATCTTTGGCTCATATTGGGACACCCTTGGTTTGGCACCGCAATTGCTTCTAAAGCTTTGTCGTGGCGCGAGGGCGCTGCTTGCTGGTTGGCGAAGCAACAGGGCGAGGTAGGCAATGCGCATCCTAGTGGGACCTGCTAAACGAGAAGGTGTTTCTCGAACGATTTTCCATCGACCGTTGGGCGATGCCGATATCAGATCCGAAACGGGGGCGGTCATCATGTCGATAGATGCCGGCGGCATTTATGCAAGCGGTTCGCAATACCGGTACCAGATTGAGTTGACGCTTGATGAACTTGAGGTGCTTGCGAGCCGTCTGGCAATGAGATCCAACTAGAATACTTGGCCGCGCCAGCTCCCCTGACGCAACGAATCAGCTGCTTTAGCTTCGCCGGACCTGAAGGAACTGTCGGCCGGCGCATGCGGTTCTAGCTATTTCTATTTGGCTGGTAGCATCCTTCTGTTGGATTTTCACCAACGACGGCCGATTCATCATTGGCCCTTGTGCGCGAGCTGCCAGGCTAGTGCACCGGACCGTACCGGACGTCGGTGGCACCGTTCGCTGTCCCGATGCCGCTGCCTGGTGCTCGTCAGCCAGATCACCGCACTCTGCACGCAAGATGGAACTGTTTGAAGAATGGGTTATGGCCAGAGCGGCGCCGACGCGGCTTCCGGCGGCACGCCGCCGTCACCTAGAGAACCGCCAGCGCAAGCGGCGCCAACGCCCGCAACGGTGCCTGGCATCACCCTTCACTCAGCCGGCGCCGCACCCACCTGCCCCACTACATCGTGGTGCAGTTCGGCGAGGAACCCCACTGATCCGGGCGGCATTGTCGCCGAGGTCGTAGCGGCCGTAAGCGGGTATTGATGACGTCTGCGCCCTGGCCAAATCCGCGATCACACGCTGAACACGACTATTGTGGTCTGAAGTCATAACAGAAAATCGGCTCTGCCAAACTTGCGGGATGAAATCACAAGATCAGAGCGCGTCATCAAGTCCGGCTATAACTCCACCGGCAGAGATTGCGACTGAAGCCGCACCCGCCCTTCAGCACCGCAGCTGATCGCACCGCCTACCTTGGTCTCAACCGCGCTGTCACACGGCTTTCGTTCATTCGCATGGTTCGCGGAGATTGGCATGATCGCATACTCTCATCTCATCCGGCGTCGTCTCCCTCACAAAGCAGCGCCGGTAAGGCTCGGCGCCCTTCTTTTCGTTCCCTGTGTGTGTGTCCAAAGGAGGTCGCCGGGCCTGCCGTTGCTCGGGTGGTTGCTCCTGATGGCTGCGCTTGGCGCCGTGGCCCTACCTCTTCCTTCCGGGTAAGCCAGCGACGCGCTTGCGAGCCGGCTCGGCATGTAGGATTATAGTCCTTGTTGCGGCGAAGCTCCATGACCTGAGATCGCCAATGGCCAGAACCAAACCTTCCGAACAGCTTTCACAGGCGGAAATTGACCGCTTCCTGGCGGCAGCCGAGGCGCTGCACAAGAGCATCGTCGGCCGCTCCTGGCGTACCACAGCGAGCACTACAAAGCTCTTCGTGAGGTCCAGCCGCCCTTGTTGAAGTCGATCGAGACCATCACCGGCAGGAAGACGCAGTTCATAAAATGGAACGGGACAGGACCGGCACAGGCTTGGGAGAAGCCTCCGGGCTAATGCCCAGCCTCGCGCACCTCTCGCCGCCGCATCACCTCCACAAGCAGTTCAAAGACGGTTTCAACCTCGCCGTTGATTTCGTCGGCGCCGATGCCGGCCTTCTCGGCAGCTGTCATCAACTGATCTTTCAAGTCACGATGGTGATCGGATCCCCCAGCGCCACAATGGGCAGCTGCTTGGCCACCCATTTGTCGAGAAACTTCATGCCGCGTGTGCTCATATTAGCAACCTCTCATCTTGACGCCGCAGCCGCCCGCCCCAGAGTCTTGCACATGGCTCGAGGCAATATCAAAGTTGGCGATGAGGTCGCCGTCACTGCGGTTGTGCGCGGCCGGGTGACGCCCGATCGCGTAAGCGTGACGATCCCGTCCTATAACTTCCCGCATTCGGTTGTCGATTCGACTTTGAAAGCCGTGATCGGCCAGAATATGGAGGTCACCGGCACGGTCACGCGCGTCGATGGAGACAAGGTGACCGTGAGCCTCCGGCCATTGGTGACTGTGGACGCCGAGTATGTGCGGCTGGTTGAGAGCTATGTGGCGCCGAAGGGGAAAACGCGGCTTGTTGACAAAGCCTAACGGCACAGCCGACCCAAAGCACAGGCCACTGAAACTTTTCCCTTCACATCGGCTCTGGTCGCCTCGCGCTAGCTGCCGACGATGGGTCGGCATCTTCCCAACTTTGCGCCATGTCATCGCGATGATGTTGACGAAGGCGCTTCAGCAGTTCGCGAGAGGCTTGGATCGCCCTGCGCGATTGATCCATGTTCTGGCACGTGGCGCGTTCCTCCATGGACTTCTGCCACTTTAGCAAGGTGGCGGTAGTCGCAGTGGCCGCTTGAGCGATATCTATGGGCGTTGCAACCATCGCATCCTCCCAAAAGGCAATGGTAACCACAATCTTTATAGGCGTCGAAACCCTTCCTTCAACCAAAAACGGATTCATACGGCAAAATGGCTATTTGTCAGGAGCGCTCGACGGCGGCTTCGTCGCCCTCGGCTTCCATCTCTTGACGATCCGAAGATTGTCCTAATGCCCGGTAGGGTCCGGTTCCTGGCAGCGTTCCCTTCGTTCTTCAAGGAACAGCTTGGTGTGCTCGTTCCGCTCAAGAGGCGTTGTCCCGTGCTCTTGAGCGAACTTTCCAAACGCCTTGCGCAGGTCGGCAAGGTCCAAAGCCCAAAGATGCTCACTGCTACCGGGTGCGACATTGCGTTCACCAATCCGCCCATTCTCTCGGAACTAAGTTGGCTTCGCGGTTGAGCCTTCAAGATGGCATTGCGAGATAATTCGCTCGGTTCCTAATACGCATATATCTTCGGCAGCGCGGGGCTTCCTGTCTTCCCGCAGTGGCCGGTGCAGTTAAGCCCCCCACAAGCTTGCCCAACTGCACCGGCCATTCCCTTATGGCTGGGGATGGTCTTTGCGTTCGGCAATCTTTTCCAAGAGCTTCCGTGAAGCCTCTAGTACGCGGCGTGTCTCTTGGATGGTCGATTGTAGGGATTCCAGCTGGCTCTCCGCTCGGCGCTGGCCACGGCGGGCGCTTTCAATGAACTGGTGGTCAGGTTCCCACCGGTCTTTCATGGGACTTAGCCTCTCTTACCGGTAGCGGATCAACGCCAAGAAAACCCGCCATCCGCGCGCAACAGCGGGTTTCCATAGTCACGGCTACATCCGAAGAATCGACCGCTTAGATTAGGAATGTGTGGTTCCCGCCACGGTTCCGTACAATTTTAGAATGCTGTTCCCTAGCTGGGTGGCCCAACCCGCCGATTCAATTGGCTTGTGTTGAATGGGCAAAAATCAATAGGCATGGAAACCAAAAAGCTCTTGTTGCGTTTCGGCGCACTAAAAGAGGTCGGGAGGTTGTGCCATGGGCACCTTTTTACCGCTTTTCGTTAAGCTGGTAGACCGGAAATCAATGACGGTTTCTTCTATTTGTGAGGCCGAGGAAGCGCTCCAGGGGCAGTGGCCAAATAAGGGAGCGGCGGCCTATAGGGATGCATGCCGATTAATTGCGGAGGCCAAGTATGGAAGCTGCAGTCCGGCCGTAGCATTTGCGGCGTTCAAGGCCGCCGCAATCGACCAGCACTTGCTGCAGCCCGAGCCCGGCGCTCGGCATGTCGAACAACGTGCCATAAACCATCGTGATGATGAACCGCCGTCCCCGAGTATCAAATAGAGACCGACACACGGGATCTCGCTTGGTCGCGACGGTGGGCTCGCACCGTACCGGGGCAGGTGTGATGCGAGCCCGGCCGAGTCTTGCGGGACCTCGACCAGCAGCGAACACCCACTCGCTGCCGTTCTATCAACATGCCCCCAAATTTCAGGTTCCGCTAATGTACAAAAAAGCCCACCACCGTTCAGGTAGTGGGCAGTTTTGGGAGACACTGATATGGGAACAGTGCGATCGCCCCAAGTGTTTCGAGCCTACAATGTTCCAGGGGGATTCACAGTGCGGGCGTTTCTATGAAGGCATGGACACGGTTTCCGATGATACCGGCCAGGCCTCAGGGAGCCCCGCCGGACTTGTGGCGCCCGTCCGCGCCTTCGCCTTCGATGTTGCCGCCACGCTTTTCCTGGGCCTCGCAGTCGGCCTTGGTGTTGGCTTTGGAATGGCGATCGTGGGTTAGATCGCGTCCTTCCTTCGTTTGTATGTTTCGTGGGCATTGGTAGCAGTGCCCATATGTTTGCCAGCCGGCGCTAAGTATCACCGGTCAGGCCCAGTGGCCGCCCGTTAGCGCCCCCCGCAACAAGCTGCTGGGCCGCCCTATGTACTGCCGAGGCGAAAAAAGCCGCTGCGCGAGATGGTCAATTAGCGCCAGTGAACTGCGCGAACTAATTGCGCGCAGAACGCATAGGCGGCGGGCTTTTTGTCTGTCCGGGGAACAGGCGTCAGGCGGGTGAGTTGGGTGGTTGCAGCGTCTCCCGCTGCCAACCGATATGTCGACGGTTGAGGCCCGTGCTCTGCTTTACAGGCTGGCGCGGGCCGCTCGTGCCTCGTTAGGTCCATCGAACTTAGCGATCCACCTGGTTCGGGTCGCCCCCGTTTAGGTCTTAGATTTGCCTTCTCAGGCCATTCGCAGCCGGCGAAGTCTTTGGGCGACGTAGTGCGGACCTGGCCCCGCGAGCGGTCGTCCGGTCATCAGGAAGCCGTCCAGCATAGCTAGCAATTCGCGCGCTGCGCCGGATGAGCAGTAGTAGTAGATTACTTGACCGTCGCGTCGGGTGCCGACAAGGCCGAAGGCGCGGAGCTTGGCAAGATGCTGCGACAAAGCCGACTGGCTGAGTTGAACTTTCTCGGCGAGGACACCGGCCGAAAGTTCGCCGCCGGCCAGGTGGTTCATGATCAAAAGCCGCTTCTCATTTCCCATCAAGTTGAGAAAGGCGGAGACGGTTTTGGCACTGGCGGCAAGGTTTCTTGAAATCATCGAATCAGACTAAGGTCCTACCCAGATAGGAACTTAAGTCTGCAGGAACGCGGAATCAAACCCTCAGTTCCGCCAAAAAAGCAAATTCCTATTGATCCTCATCCTCGCGGAAATCCTGCAGCCATGCAAGCCGCAGGTCATCCTCGCCGCGCAGATGCTTCACGCGGCCGATCAGCCTCGGCTTGACCCATTGCGTGGCCGGCCGCTTCACGATGCCCTTGGGCGCCGTGCCTGAGTGCTCCTGGACGCGTTTCCATAGCCTCTCGCGCAAATTCCCGGTTCAAGGTGACGAATGCGCTTCCGACATAGCGCCCGGTGCCGCGCTCAGCCATCAGAGCGAAAGCCGGCTTGCCCGCTTCACGCTCGACGCCGAGCAGATCGAACTCGTCGATCGCATACCACTTGGCCTTCAGCCAGTTGGTCGACGGACCGCTTCGGTATTTGCTGTCCTTCCGCTTCGACACCAATGCCTTCAAGTCCGGCCTTGTCGAGCAAGTGAAAGATGGCCTTCGCTTCGCCCGGCAGGGGCTCGCCGAAATTGAATGCGCCCGCCGGGCTCGATCATGCTGGCCAGGATCTCGCGCCGCTCCTCTAGCGCCTTATCGCGCATATCGTGGCCGTTAAGATGAAGCAGATCAAAGGCAACAAAATACAAGTCGTGCTGCCGGCGGGTGATGGCTTTGCGCAGCGCTGCGAAGTCCGAAAGGCCCTTGTCGTTCAGAACGAGGATCTCGCCCTCGACAATGGCGCTTTCGGCACCAAGGCGCTTGGCCTCTCTCACCAGGTCGCGATATTTCGCCGTCCAGTCGTGGCCGTTGCGCGTATAAATGCGTGTGCCGACTTCATCAATGATCATCTGCGATCGGTAGCCGTCGAACTTGACCTCGTGGGTCCAGCCTTCACCCTTCGGGAGGCTTCTCCACAAGGGTCGGCATCAACGGCGCGATGAACTTCAAACGCATGCACTGACCCACCCTCCGGCGATGCAATAAGATTAAGCTAAAATAGTTCCGAAACCGGAAATCAGCCTTTTGGTGCAACAAACACGTCAACTCGGCGTTGCGGGATGAGGAAGGAGAAAACGATATGGCCGATGACAAGAGCAAGCGGGGTTTTCGCGATCGGGACCGTGTCTCAGCCGACGAGGATTATGAAGTTGAATATTTCGCAACAAAGACCGGCATCACACCCCAGCAGGTCAAAGAGCTGATCGCGAAGCACGGCAACCAACGCTAGACTTTGGAGCGGGTAGCCAAGGCGCTGCGGAAACAATGACCAGGCTATCTGATCTCGGCAGACCACTAGTCGGGCACCGACATAAAGGCCCGCCCGCGAGCGAACTCGCGCATTTCCTCCCTTGCCCTGTTTGCGGTCAACAGATCGACATGCGCGATTTTCGCCAGGTCGCTTATCATGCCGATCCGGAGCACGAGCCGCTCGAACTGGACGCTTAGGACCAAAAGTGCCGAAATACCACGTTGAGGAAATGGCGATACGGTGACGGCTACCCACATCGTCCACGCGACAACGCCGATCAGGGCGGCGCGGGAAGCGACAGAGCGCGACATCACTCTGCGCACCAGCGAGCCCATCTGGATCAGGGTTGCCGACGAAAAGCGCGGCCACATATTCGAATACAGTTTTAGCCAACTCGGCTAGCTGAGTTTTTTGAATGGCATACCATGCCGTCGACCTCGATACGCAAGTTCGACTATGACCCCAACACTAGGGTTCTCTCGGTTTGGTTTGTAGCGAGCGGGAAGCATTACGAGTTTTTGGACGTACCTGCTGAGGCCGTTGCTGCGTTCAAAGCTGCCTTTGCCAAGGGCGTCTATTTTAACAGCCACATCCGCAATCGTTATGCAGTCCGGCTCGCGCCAGGGCGCTGACATCTGGAGACGCCGGGCTTGTTCAGGGATGGCCCGCGCCTGCTTCCGAGCGCGGGCCGACCATGATGAGTGAGGGGCCATCTTGGTCACCGGCAGGACCGCTGAGAACGCGAGCCGGGTGTGACCGAACAGCCTCGGAGCGAGGATGTTCCCGGCTGACGCAAAAAGGCCGAAGGGCGCAATTAGCACCGACTTAATTATGTCCGGATCATTTTAACGAATCGTTGACCGCGCTGTCCCAGAATAGGACGGCGCGGTCAAACCCCAACCTTGGCTGCGCAGGCGGCTTCGGCACTCAGTTCCACCCCCGAGCTGTCGGAGCCGCCACCCACCCCACACTTATACCAGCAATGGTTGAATCAACCGTTACTGCACGTGCTTTCCATGGCGCTTCCCTGATCGTTAGACTTTGACGGATCAAACAGGATTCGGAGACTCGACCGATGGAAACGATCTTCGATGACATGGGCAACGGCCTCAGAGCGCCCGCACAGACGCATGGCGCCCTGTATGCGCCTTCGCATCGACATGGCCGGCAAGCTGTTCCTTGACGTCGTAATTGGCCTGGGCCTTGGCTTTGGAATCCCGATCGCGGGTTAGACCCGACCTATCGGTTCGGGCGGTCCGTAGCCAAAGCGTTGTAGAGCACCAAACACGCCAGCAACGAAATGACGCTGCCCAGCAGGTCGCCTAGGGTCAGGCGGGAAAAATAGACAAGATCGAACGCCGGTACCGCCATCGCTCCAGCCAATCATGATTCGGGACACTGCCGACATTAACCGTTAGTCGGCGCTAATGTTCTGGTCTGGATAACCTGTTCAATCTTTTGGTTGAACTTGCGCCATTCGCCAACAATCGGAAGCAATCAAGCTTGCGAATGAATACGCCTCCGGAGACGTCCCCATTGGCCAAGAGGTTTTCGACGCCATCGGAGCGTCGCGGAAAGAAATGATAGAGAGTTGGCGAAAGAGGCGGAATGCTATCCGGTCTGGCAAGCTCGCTCCCACACCACGCAACGGCATCCAAAGTACCGCGAGGAATAGGAATGGCTCAGGTCCGCAAGCGCACCCTGCCCTCCGGTGAGTTCGCTGGCTGGCAGACTACTTCGATGCCGGCGGCAATCGCCGCGCCAAGCAGTTCGACAAGCGCAAGGATGCCGACGCCTATCTGGTAAAGGTGCGACGTGACCTGCAGCTCGGCGTTCATGTCGCAGACAGCACCTCGATCACGATCAAAGAGGCATCGAAGCTGTGGCTGGAAAGATGCGACGCCGAAGGCTTGGAGCGCTCTACGCGCGATGCCTACGCCCAACACGTCAACATCCACATCGTGCCGCTGATCGGCGCCAGAAAGCTCTCGCAGTTCAACACGCCGCACGCCCACGCCTTCGCTGACGAACTGGCGAAGGATCGATCGCTTGCCATGGTCAAGCGCGTTGTGCGTTCGCTCGGCGCGATCTTCGTTGAAGCAAGGCGGCGTGGCTTGGCGGCGACAATCCGCTGTCGAACGCCAAGGTGAAGACGAACGATCGGCGAAAGTTGAAGCGGCCCGAGATCCGACCAAACCCGAGTTGCGGACGTTACTGGACGCCGCCCAAGGCAAGCACCGCGCCCTGATAGTCACGGCGCTATTTAGCGGCTTGCGCGCCTCCGAACTGCGTGCCTCAGATGGAACGCCGCCGACCTGAAGCGCGGCGTCCTCACGGTGAAAGGCCGCGTGGACGCATGGGGTGATTTCGGGTTTCCGAAGACTTCGGCCGCGAGCGCGACGTGCCGCTGGCGCCCATGGCAATCAACGCCCTGAAGCAGCAGCGCCTGGCCATTGCGAACGGTCCCGATGGCTTGGTGTTCCCCTCCGACGAAGGAACGCCGCTCGACCATCACAACATCCTTGCGCGCGTCTGGACGCCGATGCTCGTCGGTGCCGGCATATTCCGGCTCACCCCACAAGGCTCGATCCCGAAGGCGATCCTCTCAAAATCGCCAAGTACGACTTCCATGGCCTGCGTCATGCAGCGGCCAGCCTGTTCATCGAACAGAAGCTATCGCCGAAGCGTGTCCAGACCATTATGGGGCATAGCTCGATCACGGTGACGTTCGACAACGGCGATTTGTTCGAAGAAGATGCCGCCGATCAGACGGCAGTTGCCGAGATCGAGGCCCGCGTGCTGTTGTAGCGGGAGATTGCAACACGACTGCAACACGAGGCGAATTTTGCTAGGGACGGTAAAATCTGTCTCTGACTCTGTTAGAGTAGTCCTGGTTCGAATCCAGGTTCCCCAGGCAAACTGGACGACGCAAACGACGCAAACTGGACGCCGCAGACAACAATCAGGTTCACGGACATCCTGGTGAGCATTCGCATTGGAGCGGATAGTATCGTCGGCAAAAGAGGGTCCGAAAAGCAGCTCCCTCGTAGGAACGAAAAAAGAAGCAGCGGAACTTGCGTGTGCAGTATTTGCACACGAACCCTCATAAATATTTGATTTTGTTGATCTATCTTCCCTATCCATCATCGGATCGACACCGCCGCCATAGACGATCATCAGATCGGCTGATCGGCAGTAGCGGACGTTGCCGCAGCTGTTCTACCCTGCCCAACATGCGGAAAGCGCTGGAGGTTGGAGGCTGCGCAGATCTCCTATCGTGACCCCGAACCATAGTCCACTCCAACCCGAGTCCTGGACGCACGGCGTAGCACCGAGCCTACTTCCTGCCGTCGTTCAATAATAATCCCGCGCCGCAGTCAGCCAGCGAGATCACCGTCGTCTGCCGGACGCGTGTCGGCTTCCAAACTGACAAACGCACCGCCTTTGTAGCGACGCTTTCCAGCCACGATCACCTGCGCAGCTTTGCCGCGCTCGCTGCGCACCAATAATTTCCATCTCCTTCCCTCAAACTGATCTTGCGCAGGCGGTCGTTTTGCCGCTGGCAGGCGCTGTCCTTCCGCTTCGATCGCGGCAGCGCCCAGTATCAACGCTGGCGGATCAAACCGCACAATCAGCACCTCAAAGCTGATCAGCAGAAGGAGCAGCGAATCAGGATCTTGTCGATCAGGGTCCAAAGGGCCGAGCACATATGTCTGGGCACGGTGACCGTGGCATAGCCGGCGCTGCAATGATGGCGTCGGCGCCCGGAGCCGGAAAGCCCAACTAAGAAAATCGTCGGCGGTGCCGATCTCGAAGAAAATTCTAGCCCGGCACGGTGAACAGGCTGGGGGCCGCATCGCGATATAGGGTTCAGCACAGCTCCGGCGGCACCACGTCGATCGACCCACTCCCGCTCGACGGCCCCGGCTACGTCCATGGTCAGCACGCGCAGCATGGTCAGCTGGCGCTTCATCGCGCGCAGATCGCGACGGTCGGTCTCTTTCGGCTCATGAAAACGTCACTCTGCTTTGCTAAACGCGGTGCTGGACCGGGTTACCACGCGTCAGATTTGGATCATCACCTTGCCGGCCTCGATTGTCGCCGGATAGATCGCGAGATTGACGCAGACCGGCGCGCCCTTGGCCTGGCCGGCCGCAATTGAAGCGGCCAATATGCTTCAAGGCATTGGATGACGTCGTCGATCACCAGCGCTTCGGCCGGATGCGCCTTCTCATGCGTACAATATCCGTCGGTGGCGAAGAACTCGTCATCGAGCGAGCGGCAAACCGCGAAGGTGCGGCCGCGAAGATGGAAGCGGATGACATCCTCTTCCGAGATGTCGTCCACCGCGGACGCTTCAATCCAGTCGGCCATCTCCGGTCCGGCAAAATTCGCGATCGCTATTCGGCCGCCGCCGACATATCGACCTGGTGAAATTCGCCGCGATAGGGTCTGGCTGTCGGCGGCAATTTCCGCTTGAGATAAAAATCCTCATATTTCAGCTGTCGAAGCAGCACCGGCCAGACCTCGCGATAGGCATGCCACATCGACGGGTTCGGCACCGGCAGGTCGTGCTTGATCAGCTCGTGCAGCCCCGGCAGCGCATGATAGGGTACCATCGGGAACATATGGTGTTCGACGTGATAATTCATGTTCCAGTAGATGAAGCGGCTGACCGGGTTCATGTAGACGGTGCGCGTGTTCAGCCGGTGGTCGACGACATTGTCGGCCAGGCCGATATGCTGCAGCAACCCTGTCAGGACCATGTGCCAGCTGCCATAGAGGCGCGGCAGGCCGATCACCACCAGCGGCAGCAGCGACCAGGTGAACAACGCCAGCCCGACTGTCGCCGCATAGATGGCCACATGCCAGCGCGCAGCGATCACCGCCTTGTGCTGCTCCATCTCGGGGATATAGCTCTTCTCTTCATCGGACAGCTTGCCGAACGCCTGGCGCACCAGCGCCGGCAGCGAATAGCGGAAATCGAGAATACCGGTGAAGGCGAGCGCCGCCCGCAGCAGATCTGGGGGGCGCATGACGGCGATTTCGGCATCGCGGCCGACGATGATAGTATCGGTGTGATGGCGGGCATGGCTCCAGCGCCATTGCACGGGGTTGCGCATCAGCATGAAGCTTGAGATCTGGTAGACGACATCGTTCATCCAGCGCGTCCGGAACGCGGTGCCGTGGCCGCATTCGTGCCAGCGCGAGTCGCTCGACGAGCCGTAAAGCACGCCATAGACGAACAGGAACGGCACCACCCACCAAGTGCCCCAGAACCATACGATGCCGGCGGCCGACAGCAGGATCGCCGCGACCCAGATGATCGTGTCGCGGATCGCCGGCCCGTCGGAGCGTTGCATCAACTCCTTGATCGCCTTGCGCGGGACATCGGTGTGATACCATTCGGCCGAAGCCAATCCGGTCTCGATGGCGCGCTTGGTGCTTTCACCGACCAGGCTGTAGTCACGCTTCCTGCTTGCCGTCATCGTCATCTCCGCTTTCCCGCCTGCGCTCCGCAAGGGCCGCTTGGGGTCGGCCGGGCCGCGCCTGCTTCCGTATTCCGGCGCACTTCCCGCCCGCCGCGGCAACCGATCGTGTGTTTCAAGCCGGTCACGCCTGCAGTCTCGCAAAAGCGCCCGACGGCGCAGGGTAATCCTGTTGCGGCTGCCGGGCGATCGACCCTATCCTCGCTTCCGCTTCGGCGATCTGGCCGGCACCGTCGAGCACCCGGAACACGGCGTCATAGGAGCGGCTTTCGCCATGGTCCAGCCAGATCATCTCGCCCCGTTCGCGCGCGGCGAGATTGCCCAGAACATGATGCGTCGAGGGTTCGATCCCCAACGCATATAGGCCGGCCTGGAAGTTCTGCCACTGATAGGTGCAGGGCAGCTGATCCTTGCGGGTAACGACCTCGAAGCCGAGCCCCAGTTGGTCATTGACGACGGCCACCGGCACCTCGCCCGCCGCATCGGCGCCAAGCTCGTGCTCCCAGACCTGCTCGCTGAATCCCAGCTGCGGCGCCGGCACGGTTCGGTAGCCGACCTTCTGCGCCTCGTAACGATCGCCGGCGTGCGCCGCCCAGACGACATCCCGGATCGGCGCCAGGTAGCGCGAACCCTCGTCGAGCAAGGGATGGCTGACATTGACGTGATAGAAATACATGTGCGGCGTGCGGCTGAAACCATGATTGACGACGCGGTCCGACAGCCGGATCTCGCTGCCGCCGACATCGGCCTCGATGCGGCGCAGCAAATGGAGATCCTCGCCGAACACGGTTGCCTGCTGGACAATGCCTTCCGCCCACAGCACGCAGCGGTCGCCGTCCCAGGCCTCGCCGTAGCCGGTCAGCCGCGCCGGCACGGTGCCGATGCGGCCATGCAGCGAGTGCAATACCCGCTTGCGCCCGGGATAATTGTAGCTTTCGGCCGGCACGTCTTGCCGGCCCAGTATATGATCGAGGCCGCAGGTGACGAGCAGCCCCGAGAACGACCGGCCAAAGGCGAAACCGTCCTCCCCTTCATGCTCGTGCAGTCCGGGGTGGCGAAAGCCGCTGGGCGAATGCCAGCCGATCGCCTGGCCCCGGAAGTCGCAATCGGCGATATCAAGCGCCCGGTCGACCAGCGCCGTGAAGCGCAGGCCGGAGCCGGTGCGGAACTCGAGCATCCGGATGCCGCGCTCCACGCCGTCGCCGAGCGTCATCAGCCGCACACCGGCAAACTGCGACAGCATGCCGGACCGCTCAGCCACCTGCCTTCGCGACAGCGTCTTGCCGTAAAGCTCTACCATGCGACGTCCTTCACTTTGCCCTCGCCTCCTTGAGCAAGGCCGACATGTCGGCGCCGGTGATGATGCTTTCCACCGTCAACAGGTCGGTGTCGGCGACCGTCTGTTCCGCGACGATTTCGCCGCGGCGCATGACGATGATGCGGTCGGCGACCTGGAACACGTGGTGGATGTTGTGGGTGATGAGCAGCACCGAGTGGCCGGCGTCGCGCACCTCCTTGACGAAGCGCAGCACGCCGTGGGTTTCCTCGACGCCAAGATTGTTGGTCGGCTCGTCGAGTATGATCACCTTGGCGGCGAACTGCATGGCGCGCGAGATCGCGATCGATTGCCGCTCACCGCCCGAGAGCGTGCTCACCAGCGCATCTGCATCGAGCTTTTTCGAAATGCCGACCCGCTTCAGCAGCGCCGAGGCGGCGTTGCGAAGCTTGGCGAGATCGAGCGGCGCGAACACGCCGAGCCAACCGAAATTGACCGGCTCGCGGCCCAGGAAAAGATTGCGCGCGATGCTGAGGTCCGGCGCGAGCGATGTGTCCTGATGGATGGTCTCGATGCCGAGGTCCATCGCGTCGCGCGTCGAGCGGATCGACGCCTTCTCGCCGCGCACGAAGATGTCGCCGTGGTCGGCCGTGAAGACGCCGGAGATCGCTTTGATCAGCGTCGATTTCCCGGCGCCATTGTCGCCGAGCAGGGCAACCACCTCGCCTTCGTTGAGGGTGAACGAGGCGTTCTTCAGCGCACGCACGTTGCCGAAGGACTTTTGCAGGTCTTGCAGACGCAGCACTTCCATCGTCAGCTCCTTGCGGCGTTCTTCTGCAGCAAAGCGTGCAGGATGAGCATGGCGAGGATGATGACGCCGACGAAGATGTTGTATGCCAAGCCCGGCACGCCGATCAGCACGATGCCGTTGCGGATGGCGCGCAGCATCAGCGCGCCGACGATGGTGCCGAGGATGGTGCCGCGCCCGCCAGTGAGCGCCGTGCCGCCGACCACCACCATGGCGATCACTTCGAGTTCGTAGCCGGTGCCGGCCACCGGCGAGGCGGCCGAGATCCGGAACGCGCTGATCATGCCGGCCAGCCCGGCCACCACCGAGGTCAGGATGAACAGCCAGATCTTGACCGCGTCGGCCGGCACGCCGCGCGCCACCGCTGCGTTGCGGTTGCTGCCGATGGCGCTGATCCAGTTGCCGAGCTTCGCGTAGCGCAGGATGTAAATCGCCAGCAGCGACAGGCCGATGAACCACCAGAGCGAGGTGTAGAACCGGAACGAGCCTACATTGAAGCTGCCGGCAAGCAGCGTGACGAAGAAGCCGGGCTGGTCCCACGACTTCAGGGGGAATCCCTGCGTGATGTAGAGCGCCGCGCCGCGCACGACGAGCAGCATCGACAGCGTGACCAGGAACGAGGAAATGCCGATCTTGGTGACGATCAGCCCGTTGATGGCGCCGATCGCGATGCACAGCACAAGCCCGGCCAGGAGGGCGACGCCGATGTCGATACCGCCATTCTGCACCAGCAGCATCACCACGACGGGCGCAAGGCCGAACACGGCGCCGACCGACAGATCGAACTCGCCCGCCGTCAGCAGCAGCGTCATGCCGAGAGCGATGATGCCGAGCTCGGGCAGGAACGCCATCATGTTGGATATGTTGAGCGGCGACAGGAAGTTGCCGTCGGCGATGGCGAACACCACGAGCAGCACGATGAGGATGATGAGCGAGGAGAATTGCGGCGAACGCAGCAGCGCAGACCTGCCCTTCGCTCGCTGCGTGTCGTCGTCTGCTGTGATTGCCATATCTGTCAGGACCATGCGTTTCGTCCGGCGCCCGCCGTTTCGGGGCGGGCGCTGATTGTCGTCACTTGTTGTAGAGTTTCAGGATCGGCTCGACGCTCGAGGCGTCGTAGAGGCTGAATGTGTGAATGTCGTAGCCGATCGGCTCGCCAGAGGCCGCAAGCCCGAGCAGCGCCACCGGCATGAAGCCCTGCGCCGACGGGTACTGCCAGGCCGCAGCATTGACTAAGCCGGACTTGACCGCCTCGGCCGTCTCCTTTGAGTTGCCCCAGCCGACGACCGGGACCTTGCCGGCCGACACACCGGCCCCGTCGAAGACGCGTTTGATGCTTGCTGCCACGGAATTGCCGAGTGCAATGATTGCCGGCGGATTGTTGGCGACCATGTAGTCGGTCATCTTGGCGATGATGCCGGCCGGGTCGGTGCCGCAATCGACCACGTCGTACTTGATGCCGAGCGGATCGAAGACGCTGGCGATGCCCTCGGTCTCGAGCTGCTGGTAGCTGGCGCCCGGCACTTCGACCGGCAGGAACACCTTGTCGCCCTGCTTCACCATCTTGTGGTCGACGAGATACTTGGCCCAGATGACGCCCGCTTCCCTGAGGTCGGCCCCGACATAGGCCTGCCGCCCGGTCGCCGGATCATCGGTGTTGAAGAACACGATCGGTATGCCGGCGGCCTTGGCGGCCTTCACCTCCTCCGTCCACAGGCCGGGCTGAGCCGAGGTGGTAGCGATGCCGTCCGGCTTGGCGGCGAGCGCCGAGTTGAAAGCCTCCTTCTGCGCCGCCATGTCGCCGCCGCTGAACGAGATCTTGCAGGTCACCTTGAGCTGGTCACAGGCCTTGGTCGCGCCGGCATTCCAGTCGATCCAGAACGCGTCCGAAGGGCCACCATGCGACAGCAGATAGAAGGTCTTCTGGCCGTCCTGCGCGAATGCCGGCAGGCTCAAGGAGACCCCGGCTACCAGCGTTGCCGCGGCAGCCACTTTCAATGCGAATTTCAACATTCATTCCTCCCTTGGTTGGAGTTGCGCCGCCATGCGCCGGCGGCGCAACCGGCACTCACAGGCCGTTGGCGCGGAACTTCCCGTCGAGAAATGTTTTCGCCCGCGGCACGTCGTCCTCGGTCAGATGCTCGATGATGACGGGGATGTTCGGGTGCTTCTCACTGAGCCGCTGCAGATAGAGATCGTAATTCAGCGATCCCAGCCCGGGCGCCGGCAGCTCGATCTCGCCGACGCCGCGGAACGTGTGGCTCTCCATAGCATCCTCGTCGCCGAGGTCGGCATGCTTTTCCGACTTGTCGCTGCCCGAACGCTTGACGTCCTTGGCATGCGCGATCTTGATCTTGTCGGTCAGCGTATCGAACACCTGGTTGAGGATCTGGTCCATTTTGTCGATGTTGTGGGTCTCGAAATAGTTGGTCGGATCCATCAGCAGGCCGAGGCCGGGATGGTCGACCTGCGCGAACATTTTGACCGTCTCCTCGACCGAGCCGACGACATTGTTGACATAGGTTTCGAGCAGGAACACCGCGCCGTGGTCGTAAGCCGTCTGGGCAAGCTCGGCGATCACCTTGCGGCATTCCTCGAATCCTTCCTCGGTCTTGTTCTTGGGATGATGGACCCAGTCGGATTCGGTGTTGTAGGTGCCGGTTTCGGAGATCACGTAAGGCGAGCCGAAGTCGCGGGCGTTGCGGATGATCTCCTTGAGATAGCCGACGCGCTTGTCGCGCTCGGCCTTGTCGGGATGGATGATGTTGGTGTAGCCCGACACGCAGCAGATCGGCAGGTTGTTGTCGCGGAAGACGTCGCGCACCTGCTTGGCCTTGTCCTGGGTGATCTGCCCGGCCGACAGATCGATATCCCTAAAATGCAGGTCGAGCTGCACCGTGTTGAAACCGAGCCCGCGGATCTTCTTTGCCGTCTCTTCGAGGCCGTACGGGAAATAGCCCGTGAAAATACCTGCCTGCATCATGATGTGAATTCCTCCCTGTAAGCGATTCAGTTGGCTGATTTTATCGAGATTTCGGAAAGCTTGACGGTGCGGCCCTCGTCGATCGAGCGATAGCCGGCTTCGACCAGCGCCATCGTCTTGACGTTGTCGGCCACCGATAATGCCGGCGGCGCGCCTGTCTTCACCGCATGCTGCAATTGCTCCATCACGCCGATGAAGGCATGCGGGAACCACATCGTGTCCCAGCTCGGGCTGACCCATTCGCCGCCGGTCGTCTCGGTCGAGGCATAGGTCAGCGTCGAGGCCACGCCTTTCGGCCAGCCGATCGTGCCTTTGGCGACACCCTTGGTGCCGTCGACGCGCCAGTTGATGTGCTGGTCGTCCAGATAGCCCTCCTGGCGCGGTCCGGACCAGACATCCTCCAGCGACACGGCAAGCACGCCGGAGGGAAAGCGCAGCGTCGAGACGGTGATGCCGTCGCTATGCTCGAATGTCGTGCGCGGGTCCTTGCGTGTCAGGGTGGTGATTTCCGAGGGATCGCCGAACAGGAAGCGCAGCACGTCGAGATGATGCACGCTCATATTGGCCAGCGTCAGCCGGTCGTAGTCCTGAAGGAAGGTCTGCCAGTGCGGGATCGCATGCATGTCGATCTGCGCAAAGACGATGTCGCCCAGCGCGCCGCTGTCGATGATCTGCTTCAGGACGAGCATCGACTGGTCGTAGCGCATGTTCTGGTTGACCGAGAGGATCTTGCCGGACTTTGCGGCTTCGTCGCGCAGTTTCACGGCTTCATCGACCGACAGCGCCAGCGGCTTCTGCGCCAGGATCGCCTTGATGTGAGGCTGCTTCAGCGCATGGCGGATCAATGCCGGCTGCTGGTCGGGTGGAAAGGCAAGGTCGACGATCTCGACCTCAGAATCCTCGATCAGCTGTTCCGGTGTGTCGTGGACGGTCGGAATGCTCCAGCGTGCAGCTACCTTCTCGGCACTGGCCTTGGTGCGCGAAGCGATGGCGACGACTGGGAAACCGGCCTGCGCATAGGCGGCAAGATGGCATTCGGCCATGATCATGCCGGCGCCGATGCAGCCGATACGGTATTCTTTCGTGCGGACCTTCACGTCCGGCTCGAAGCCTTCGCTCGCCATGTCTTCATCCCGCAATTCTGTTTTCGCAGCCGCGATCATCTCGCCAACGCGCCTCCGTCCTGCCCGAAATAATGCACCCGGGCCGGCTCGCAGGAAATCGCTACCACCGCATCCGGCCTGATGTCGGGCTGGCCGCGCAGCAGCGCCTTCAGCCGCGCCTCTCCGGCGGCGAGCGTTACCACCGTGTAGCCGCCAAGCGGCTCGACCTCGAACACGCGTGCCGGGCGGCCAACGCCCCCTTCGACCCAGGGCCGGACCTGGATGTCCTCCGGCCTGAGCCCGATTTCGATCGCGTCGGCCGGAGCAGCGCGATCGGCGATGCTGACCGTGCCTTCTGCGGCCTCGATGCCACCGTCGCCGCGAACGGATTTGAGGATGTTCATCATCGGCGAACCAAGCAGTCGCGCCACATAGGTGTTCGCCGGGCGGTCGTAGATCTCCGCCGGAGCGCCGATCTGCCGGATCCTGCCATTCTCCAGAATGGCGATGCGGTCGGCGATCGACATCGCCTCTTCCTGGTCATGGGTGACGTAGATCAGCGTCTTGCCGAGTTCGCGCTGGATGCGCTTGAGCTCGACGCGCGTTTCCTCGCGCAGCCGCGCATCGAGCGCAGAGATCGGGTCGTCCATCAGATAGGCGTTCGGGTCGCGCACCAGGGCGCGGGCTATGGCCACGCGCTGCCGCTCGCCACCGGAAAGCTGCGCCGGCGGCTTGTGAAGGATGTGGCCGATATGCAGCTTGGCGGCGACGTCGGCGACACGCTTTTCGATCTGGGCCTCGGCGACCTTGCGCTCGACCAGCGGGAAACGCACATTGTCGCGCGCGCTCATATGGGGGAACAGCGCCAGGTTCTGGAACACCATGGCGACATTGCGCTCGGCCGGCGAGACGGTGTTGACCGGTTTGCCGCCGATCAGGATCTCTCCGGCGTCAGGCGTCTCCAGCCCGAGCACCAGGCGCAGGATTGTCGATTTGCCCGACAGCGGCGGCCCGAAGAAGCAGAAGAATTCGTTGTCATTGACGGTGAACGAGGCGTCGTCGACGGCGAGCGTCGTGCCGTAACGCTTGCTGACATTGCGAAAGACGATATCGGCCATGTCAACCTGCCTTCATCGCAATGCCGCTGCGGGCATCGAAGACACGCACGGACGATGCCACGGGGGCGACGACGGCAAGCTCGCCGATCGACAGTCCGACATTATTGTCGAACACCGCCTTCACGGCGGTCTCGCCATCGCCGAGATGGACGATGGTCCTCGCGCCGATCCGCTCGACGAAGCTCACCGGCATGGCGAGGCCCTGCCCGCTCTGCACCAGCGACACCTGTTCGGGCCGGAAGCCGTAAAGCACCTCAGAGCGCGATCCACGCAAGGTGGCGGCCAGCGCATCCGGCAGCGTCGGCGTGACCCCCAGCTGCCCGAGATCGACCACCAGGCCCCGGTCGCTCTCCGCCGGCCTTCCCTTCAGCAGGTTCATGCCCGGAGCGCCGATGAAGCGGGCGACGAAGACATTGGCTGGATTGTTGTAGACTTCCAGCGGCGTTCCCACCTGCTGCAGCACGCCCTGATCCATGACGGCAATGCGGTCGGCCATGGTCATGGCCTCGAGCTGGTCATGGGTGACGTAGACCATCGTCTGCCTGAACTGGCGCTGCAGCTGCTTGAGCTCGGTCCGCATTACCGCCCGGAAGGCGGCGTCGACATTGGACAGCGGCTCGTCGAGCAGGAAGATGGCCGGCTCCATGATCGCCGAGCGTCCGATTGCCACCCGCTGCAGGATGTTTACCGAGAGCCGGTCGGCCTTGCGGTCGAGCAGCGGCGTCAACTGCAGCAGCTCGGCGGTGGCGCCGACGCGGCGGTCGATCTCAGCTTTCGCCGCACCACGCATCCGCGGCCCGTAGCCAAGGTTCTGGCGCACCGTCATGTGGGTGAAGATGGCATAGTTCTGGAAAACGAAGCCGACGCCGCGGCGGCCCATCGGCACGCCGGCCATGTCGCGCTCGCCGAACAGGATCTTGCCGCTGGTCGGCTCTTCCATGCCGGCGATCATGTTCATCGTCGTCGACTTGCCGCAGCCCGAAGGCCCGAGCAGCGCCATGAACTCGCCATCGGCAACATCGAGATCCATGGTCTTCAGAGCGGTGAAGTCGCCAAAGGTCTTGACCAGGTTGCGCAGCTGGATCGCGCTCATGCCGGCACCAGCCTTGCCCGCGCCATGCGCTTCATGGCGAATACGGCAACGATCGAAAGCACGACCAGGATGGCCAGCGCGATCGCCGCCACATAGCCCCAGATCAGGTCCTGCGTCGTGACCTTGTAGATGTAGACGGAGATCGTCTCCGTGGCGACCCCGGGGCCGCCGCCGGTCATGATGTAGAGCGTGTCGAAGATCTTGAAGTTCTCGATGACACGGATCGCCAGCGCGATGATGACGATCGTCTTCATCTTCGGCAGCACGATGGTGACGAAGCGCTGCCACGGATTGGCACCGAGCAGGGTCGCCGCCTTGATCTGGTCCTGCGGCACGCCGACCAGGCCTGCAAGCAGGATCAGGAACATCAGCGGCGTCCACTGCCAGATATCGGCGATGATCACCGCGATCAGCGCTAGCGTGGGGTCCGACAGCCAGGCGATGGTGACGCGTGAACCGCTGAGTGCCGACAGGATGTCGTTCAGCGGTCCGCCCGACTGGAACAGCATGAAGAACATGTAGCCGGCCACCGCCGGAACCACCATCATCGGCATCAGCAGGATCGAATAGAAGATCCGCTTGCCCGGAAAATCGTCCGCGAACAGCGTCGCCAATGCCAGGCCAAGCAGGAATTCGACGGGCACGCACACGACCATGACGATGGCCGTGCGGCTCAGCGCGCTCCAGAAGCGCGCATCGGCGGCAAGGTCGGTGTAGTTGGCGAAGCTGTTCCACATCTCCCATGCGTTCCACCAGCCCAGGCCGGATAGCGGCGACCACTCGGTGACGCTGATGTAGAGCTGCATCAGCAGCGGGAAGACGGAGATGAAGAGCACCAGGATCTGCGCCGGCAGCGTCAGCCGGAATCCCAGCCGCGCTCCCTCGTCCCGCAGCACGGGCTTGCCAAGCGCGGCCTTTGCATCCTTCGAGACAGTCACGGTCACCGCGCTCATTGCTTGAGCGCGCCGAACGTCAGCCCGCGCACCAGATGGCGCTGGATGGCAATGCCCATGATGACCGGCGGCACCGCGGCGACAAGACCGAGCGCGGCCTTGGCGCCATAGAGTTGACCCGTCATCGAGGAGGACAGCGAGGCCATGTAGACGGGGATCGTCACCCATTCGCGCGTCGTCAGGAGCAGCGCGATCAGATAGTCCGACCAGTTGAGGATGAAGACGAAGAGGGCGGCGCTGGCCAGCGGTGCGCGCATCATCGGCAGCGTGATGCGCGTGAAGACGCGCAGCCGCGAACAACCTTCGACAAGCGCCGCTTCCTCGATCTCGCGCGGCATGTCGTCGAAGAAGGTCTTCATGAGCCAGAAAGCGAACGGCAGGGTGACGATGCCGTAGATCAGGGCCAGGCCAAACCAGCTGTCGGTGAAGTTCAGGAAGGCCCACATGATCATGACCGGGATCATCACCGCCATTGGCGGAAACAGCCTGAGCTGGATCAGCGCCAGCGGCAGGTTCTGGCCCGAGCCGAAACGCGACAGCCCGTAGGCCGCAGCCGTGCCCGCCGACATCGCGATCGCCGTGCCGAACACCGAAGACAGCAGCGACGACAGGATCGGCTTCAGCGCGGTGCGGTCGAGCGCCACGATCAGATTGTTGTTGGACTCGCCGAAGACGAACTGGAAATTGCCCAGCGTCGGGTTCTTCGGCCACCATGTCAGGTCGGCGCCGGTCGCCGACCATTCGGCGATCGGCTTGAAGGCCATCGACACCATCCAAAGGATCGGCACCAGCGTCACCGCCATCGCCGCGAAGATCGCGGCGTAGCGGAATATCTCGAAGGGGACGGAACGCTTCATCTAGCTGCTTTGCTGGTGGCGTTGACTGCGGCGGGGAGGAACAGATGCTCCTCCCCTCCAGCGCTGATCCAGGGAGACGGATCAGCTGATTGGATCGAGAACAGTCGGCCAGGCCTCCTTGTTGGTCCTTATGGCTTCAAGCAATTTGTCCTCGCCGATGCGGCGGGCGATCTTCTTCCACTCCGCTTCCGTGTCGGCCATCGCCTGTTCCGCTGTCTTGGCCTTGGTCAGCGACGCCATCAGGTTTTCGTCCAATGCGTTGTGGAAGGCGGTGGCGCCGGGATAGTTGATCGTCGGCACCGTGCGGGCGACGGTCTCGCGCACCACGTCGATGTGGTAGGCGTGGTAGGTCTGGCGCACCAGCGGATCGGAGAAATCCGAGAGCCGGAACGGATCGAGATAGCCGCCCGGATTGGCGCTCATCCAGGCATAGATGCGGGCGGAGCCCAGCCACTGCAGCAGGAGGTAGGCGACCTCCTGGTTTTTCGACTGAGACGAGACCATGCCGGTCAGCGAGAACCACAGCACGGAACGGCTGATCAGCTTGCCGTCGACTTCGCGGCCGGGCGGCAGCATCGAGCCGATCTTGCCGGTGACGGCGGAATCCTTGTTGCCGGCATTGTCGAGGAATTTCGGCAGGTTCGAGAAGGCGCAGGTCATCGCCGCGCCGCCCTTGGCGAAATTTCCATACTGCTCCGGCCAGCCCCAGGAGATCGCGTCCGGCGAGTGATGAACGAGCGAGCCGACATATTCGTTGGTGGCGGCAATGCCGTGCTCGGAATTGATCAGCGGCTTGCCGTCGTCGCCGAACAGGAACTGGTTGGGCGATGCCATCGAGACATAGCGCTGATACCAGTTGGTGTAGCCCCAGCCCTGGTTGCGCAGGTCGGTGGAGCCGAACAGGCCCTTGTCGGGGCGCTGGAAGAAGCCCGCGATGTCACTGTGCTGCTTCCAGGTCTTCGGCGGCGCCAGATCGTAGCCGAATTTGTCCTTGAACGCCTTCTGCTCGGCGGCGTCGCCGAACAGGTCGCCGCGGTAGACCCAGGTCTGGAAGTCGCCGTCCAGCGACACGCCATAGTTGGACCCGCGATATTTGTTGAGCAGCGACACGCCCTTGGCGCCGTCGACATAGCCGGTCTTGGGATCGTCCCATTCGGGCTTGTACTGGGCGACGAAGTCGTCGAGCTTGGCGATGCCGCCGGTCTCGGCAAGGTCGCCGAGGCGGTTCCATTCCGTCGAGTAGATGTCATAGGCCCCACCCTTGGTGGAGATGTCCTGCATCGTCTTGGTGAATTCCTGGCCGTTCGGCAGGCCGACGATCTCGATCTGGATGCCGGTTTCCTTTTCCCACAGCTCCTTGATCGACGGCGCACCCGCTGGGAAAGGCTGTGTGAGTTGGCCAATCGAGCCATCCGACAGGCCAAGTACGATCTTGGCCGGTGCCTTGCCAGCTCCCTTCAAGGCCTTGGCCGCCTCAACGGCACGGCCTTCCGGCGTGTCGGCGCCATATTGATAGCGCTCGGCGCCCTCGAAACCGGTGGGGCCGCCGACCATGCCTGGCGCCAGCGCGTCGGCCGCAAGGGCACGGCCGGGACGGATGAATTGCGGGGCGATACCGGCCGCAGCCACGAACGCCGCCGCCTTTCCTCCGGACGCCAACAAGCCGCGTCGCGATATGCGGATCAGATCAGACATAGGAATTCCTCCCTCAGGGCCAATGTTTCCTCCACAAGCCCGTTGAGGGATATTGACGGCAGCACCGGAAGGCTGTCAACATCATAAATACTCAAAATACATCGTAACACCGCAACTGCGGAGAAAATACGTGATGCAAAGGTCGACACACGGGCTCAATGCCTCGATTTGATGGGAAATCTGCCTTTTCTGGCACGCGACTATCACGCCGGGCGACGCGATTTAGCCCAACCTCCTTGCGCATCGGCTAAGGCTCGATACATCATTTCCCATCAGAATCGCTGATGGCTGGCAGCTGTGGCCGTCGGACGGGCTAGCGGCATTGTGCGATCTGATGCATTGAGGAGATGAAGACGGTGCGTTCCACCTTGACTGACATAGCCCGGGAAGCCGGCGTTTCCGCCGCCACCGTCGACCGCGTGCTGAACAACAGGCCAGGTGTGCGGGCGCGCACGCGTGAGATCGTGCTCGAAATGGCGCAGCGCCTCGGCTACATCGCCGAGGGCCCGAACGGAGCGCCGCCCAGGCCCTCACCTGGAGAGGTCATCCGTCTGGACTTCGCTCTGCCGGCCGGCACCAATTCCTTCATCAAGATGCTGCATCGACACATCGAGGCGCAGGCCTTGGCGCGCCCCGATCTCGACGTCCACATCGCCACCATAGAGGGCTTCAACCCCGACCGGCTCGCCCGCCTGCTGCAAGAATTGCGTGGACAGACACAAGGCGTCGGCGTGATCGCGCTCGATCATCCGACGGTGCGCGAGGCGATCCGCTCGCTGTCGGCCAATGACGTCAAGGTGGTGACCATCGCCTCCGACATCCTGCATGTTCCGAGAGTGGCCTATATCGGCATCGACAACCGCGCCGCGGGGCGGCTGGCCGGCTATCTGCTCAACCGCTTCATGGGATCGGAACGCCCAAGCAAGGTGGCGCTGTTCGCCGGTTCGCTGTCCTATCGCGGCCATGAGGAACGCGAGATGGGATTCCGGCACATCTTGACCGAGGAGTCGCCCAATCTCAAGATCGTCGAGATGCGCGAAATGCTGGATGACCGAGAGAAGGCTTATTCGGAAGCATCAGCGCTTCTGGACCGGCACCCCGATCTTGCCGCGATCTACAATGTCGGCGCCGGCAACACCGGCATCGCTCGGGCGCTCAAGGAGCGTGGACGCGCCAAAGACATTCTCTTTCTCGGCCACGAGGTGACAGACGGCACCAAGGAACTTTTGTTGGATGGGACGCTCGATGCGGTCATAGATCAAAATCCGCGCGTCGAGGCGCGGGAAGCGCTCAACATTTTAAGCCACTCAGTCAGGCACCTGAACTATGAACCGCATCAACCACGACTTCAGGTGATCTTCAAAGAGAATATACCTGAAATCTGATCAATGGATCCGTGATCTTATCGCAAAGCACAGCGTTGGCGTCGCCACCGGTCCCAAATACGAACGAGAGCCCGAATGATCTCGTCAAAGCCGCCGATCTGGCACTATTCCGCGCGAAGTCGGAGGGACGAGATCGGGTCGTGGTTGATGGTGCATGAGAAGGCCGTCGCCCGTTGCAACTCGTTCAGCCTTTCCGAACCTAAAAAGACCAAGTCCACTCATAGCACCGAGGTCGCGAACGATTGGGGCGAAGAGGTTCTGGATGTCGCCGGCACGAAGCCGACGAATGGCATACGCCCGTCCGTCCGCGACGATCACCTGAAGCATCGCCCCGATCAAAGGCGCTCGAGCAGATATGTTGCAGGCGACCTCGTGTGTTATACACGCACGCTGAGTTTTCGGGTCGGACACGAGATCGATGGATCAGGAGACGCTTCTTGCCGCAGTCCTCTTAGCTGATGTCGTGGGCAGCACGCCGCTCTATGAGCGGATCGGAGACGATGCCGCTCTACAGCAGGTCTCGGATTGCCTGGACACAATGCGCGAGATTGTCGCCAAGCACCGTGGTGATTTCATTTACTCGAAAGGCGATGACATACTCAGCCTCTTCGAGAGCCCGGAAATGGCGCTGAGGGCCGTCTGCCAAATTACCCATCAACTGACTAAAGGGCCGTTGAGCGCCCGTATCGGATTGCATTTCGGGGCGGTCATTCGCGCGCGGGGGGCGATATTCGGTGACGTTGTCAATGTCACAGCAAGGTTGTCCACCACGGCGAACCCCGGAGAGGTGCTGATCAGCCAGAGCTTCTGCGAAGCCCTTTCCCCGAGAAGCCGCAAGGGCCTGCGGCTCCTCGACAAAATGGCCTTGAAGGGGAAGCAAGAGTTCTTCGATGTCTATACCCTGTGGAGCGACGATGGGGCCCCCGGTACGCAGATCACCAGCCATGGCGCCACTACAGATAGACGCTCGGTCCTGCCGCGGCAGATTCATCTGGTCATCCGCTACAGAGATCAGCTGCGATCCTGTCGAAACGGCGAATCCGTGACAATCGGCAGATCGGCGGAATGCGACATCATCGTCGAGCGGCCCTGGGTATCGAGGTCCCACGCCGCCTTCACCATATTGAATGGCAGAGCTCGGCTTCTCGAACGAAGCTCTTCGGGCACGTTTGTGTCCATGGGACTGGGCCATGAAGTATTCGTACGCCGTGAAGATATTATCCTCTTCGGCTCCGGCGTCATCTCGCCTGGAGTGAAGTCGGCACTCGACGAAGCCCAGCTTCTTCACTACGAAATTGTCTCGGATTGACCCGGCCCGGCTACTAGCTCGACCGGTTTAGAGCTGGTTCGCTGGCGCCCTCAATGTCGCGCCGTACTCTTTGACAGCCATTGGGATCGACCGTTCACAAATGTGCCAAGGCCAATCCAGGAACGTCTGACTTCCGTTTCCCTCGTTGAGTTCGACGGAGCCGCGGCCGGTGCATCTCCCTCGACGAACGCTTCATCAGACCATTTGCGCCGCAATAGCTCCTCGACCACCTGCGAAGGCTCGCGATTGGGCTACCGTCACGAAATTGGCGCAGAAGCGCAGACCACTGACATATCGCGACCTCGAGATGGAGCTCGATACCACCGTATTTGCAGCACCGGGGAGATTCCTCTTGGGCCGATCGAGTTCAAGTTGGTGCGCCACATGCTCGAGAATCCTGAAAGGTGATCAGCCGTGATGAATTCATCGCAGCTGGCTGGTCGCAGAAAGCCAGTGTGAGCGCCCAGGTGGTCGACGTTCACATGAGCCAGTCGCGAAAGTTGTTGAAGCAGTCGTCGCAGAGTTGCCATTCGCACCCTGCGGCTTGCCGGCTATTCTCTCGAAGACACTGCGGGCTGACGATCTCGGCGATTGGGTTCAGAAAGGTCGCTGCGTGAGGCCGCAAGGGGACCGACCCAATGGGAAAGGTCTTGGCAGCTAGGGGACTTAACGCCACCGACATTGCAGCCGGGCGCTGCTCTAATCGAGAGAAAGTCTGGGCGTATAGAACAAGCGACATGAGCGTGTCGGATTGTTTGCATTCAAACGACCTTTGCGACGTTATCCGTGCCTTCGCCTTGCTGGTGCCGGAGGAAATCATGACGTCGCCCGACAATTCGGTCGAACTCGTTCGCGACAAGAAGTGGACGGTCCGCGTCACCGCCTACGGCAGCACCCTGACGTTTCCGTTCGAAGCAGAAAGCTATGCACGTTCTTATGCCGATGGTCAGGCATTCCGTCTCGGCGTTCAGGTGGCGGAACTGAAGCGATGCGGCTGACACTTTGTCGACGCGTTGGCGGATAGCCTGCATCGCGATCGGAACGAATAGGTCGCTGATTGCAGCCTCGCGATTTTTCCATCAAATCCCGCCTACAATCTTGACAGCAACTCGGCAAAATCCCTCGCCGACTAGTGTTTTCATATGAGCTGGAGCTTTCCTCGCCGCCGGTATAGGCGGGATACGCTGCCGGGAAAGCCCTCTTTTCGCATAGACGCGAACCTTGTGCTTTTCCATCTCAAGGCTGATTGGCGGCTGGATGCGCGCGCCGTCTTTCATATTCTGCCATCGGCCCGCGCGGAGCGTGGAATCAACGGCGGGGAAGCGGATGATGTTTCCTGTTTGCGCTCGCGTAGCGCAAGAAACGCTGCGAAGAGCATGATAGCCATGCCGATGATGTCGATCAGGCTAACCTCCTCGCCGTAGGTGATGATGCCAAGCACGACGGCAATCACGGGTGAGACGAAGGCAAATGCTCCGGCGCGCGAGGCGCCGATTTCGTGCAGGAGCCGGATAAAGAGTGTGTAGCCTATGAACGAACCAAACAGCACGAGGAACAGCCACCCGACCCAGGCCGGCCAGCCCCAATCGCCTTTTAGAGCCGCGGCCGCGCCTGGCTCCACAACGAGTGAGATGAGAATTAGGAATGCGCCCCCGAAAAGGGTGGTGAAGCCGGCGATGAAGTCCGATGAATATACCTCAAGAAGCGGCCGCGCGAGCACCGAACCCCATGCATAGATTACAGCTGCCGACGCCACCGCTGTCATCGCCAGCAGCCGGAGCCCCCTGCCCTGCTGGTCTGCGTGTGTCCAACTAGCATAGGCCTCGGGCCCGAACAGGATGCACAGACCGGCCGCACCGAGCAAAATCGCAAAGAGCCTGCGGCCGTCATAGCGTTCGTCCCCCAGAAGCAACGCAAATCCAAGCAGCGTGACAGGGGTCAGCGAAAGCTCAAGAACAGCCGCGGTGCCCGTATCGACATAGAGCATGCCCCAAAAGAGTGGGCCATAGCAAAGCGGAATCATGAACAACGTAACAACGAAAAGACGCGGCCAACTCCTTTTCGCCACCCGTGGTAGAGCAGCGCCCCTTAGGCGCGTCGCGCTGAGGATCAGCAAGCCGGCTACTGTAAAACGCGTGCCTGCGAACATCAGAGGCGGCACGGTGGCGATCCCTGCCTTGATACCGATCCACGTGGTGCCCCAGATCACACATAAAACCAGAAATGTCGCTGTGTTGCGGTTCATCGGAAGCAGCCTTCGCTGGGCGTTGTTGGTTCGTCGTAACGGCCAAAGGACGTTTATTTCGTTACAACGGCCTCTTGCCAATACGGTTCCGCCAACCGATGTTTCCGGGATGGATGGTGCGAAGACTATCGTCGACATGCGCATGGTTGGCGGTCACCCCTGCTTGGACTTCGTCAACACGGTCGACGCGCGACGCGATGTGTGGGGGCCAGACCTCTTGCAGACCTATGCCGACCTGGTCGTCTGGGCTGGACGTGCCGATTTGATCGACGTCGATGAGGCGCGAGCACTGCTCGCGGAGGCTTCCGCCCGCCCGCTCCTTGCGGAGGCGGCATTGGAAAAGGCCAAGATTTTGCGCGAGGCCGTTTACGCGGCTCTCCAGGCCGAGGCGGCAGGCGCCCGGGTGCCGGACGATGCCTTGCAAATCGTGCGCGATACAGTCGCCCTAGCCCTGCCGAAGCGCTCGCTTTTCCCGTCCGGCGACCGCCTCGCTTGGCAGTGGACCGACGCAGCCAGTCTGAACACTATCGGCCACCGCGTGGCCTTTGAGACAGCCGAGTTTTTGGTGTCCAGGAATGACCGCCGCCGCGTGCGCGAGTGCACCGGGCCGAACTGCGGTTGGCTTTTCATCGACACCTCGCGTGGCGGGCGCAGGCGGTGGTGCTCGGATGAGAGCTGCGGCACACGCAGCCGGGTAAGGCGCTTCAGGGCAAAAGCCGCAGGGAACATGGCTCCCAACAGAAAGAATTAGTATCTGACGCCAGGCTTGGATGACGAACGCAGCATAGTTGGCTTCACGCTATCCCTGTCGGTGTTTGTCCAACGAAGCTGGTCTCGCGAGCGACTGTGGCCAAGACGGTGGAGAACACGGCCGGCGCGGCAAGCCATCATCGCGTTCCAGAGCGGGTTGCTTCGGGGCCGCCTACCTCGCCACGCTTCGATCGGTCGATCTGCTCAAACTTGACGGGAACTCCGCTAGCCTGACGGCGTTTTTCTCAGTCCGAAACAAACAAGGATAGGTGCCATGGACTGGAACCGTGTCGAAGGCAATTGGAAGCAGGTAAAGGGCAAGGTCAAGGAACAGTGGGGCAAACTCACAGACGATGATCTGGACCGTATTGCCGGTAACCGCGATCAGTTGGAAGGCAAGATTCAGGAGCGCTACGGCATTGAGAAGGACCGCGCTCGGCGCGACATCGATGACTGGTATGGCCGGCAAGGCTGGTAGGTCGCCGGTTCCAAACTGAACTTGAAAAAGGGCTCCGAGAGGTACGGCGCCCTTTTTTGCCGCGTTTCTTGTCGCCTTTTCGTGAGTCTCACGACAAGGGCGCTCACCGAGAGACGTGGAACCGCGAAAGGTGCCCGTCGTTATCTGGTTCTCGAAATTACATTGGGGGATTAGTTGGACAGAGACGACGCCTCGGCGATCACAACTGGAGTTAGCGGCCTCGACTACATTCTTCGTGGCGGCTACGCCAGGAACCGCTCCCATCTCATCGAAGGGAAACCAGGTTCTGGAAAAACCACTCTTGGCCTCCAGTTTTTGATCGAGGGCGCCAAGAATGGCGAGACATGCCTTTACATCACTTTGTCAGAAAGCAAGCGCGAACTGCTCTCGGTTGCTGGCCGTCACGGCTGGGATCTGAAGGGGGTGCAAATTCTTGAACTTGTGCCGCCGGAGCTCAGTTTCGATCCTGCGCAGCTACAGACATTGATCCATTCCTCGGAATTGGAACTCGGCGAAACCGTGCAGTCTGCCATGGCCGAGATCGGACGCGTCAGACCCGATCGCGTGGTGTTCGATTCGCTCTCTGAAATTCGACTTTTATCGCAAGGGTCACTGCGGTATCGGCGCCAGGTGTTGGCATTGAAGAGCTTCTTCATGCTCAACAATGTGACGGTGCTTATGCTCGACGACCTGACCGCTGAGCAGGATGACCTCAATTTGCATTCGATCAGTCACGGCGTCATTCGGATGGAGCAGCTGTCGCCCGTCTATGGTGGAGAGCGTCGGCGGCTACGCGTGATCAAAATGCGCGGCGTGCAGATCCGGGGCGGCTTTCACGATTTCGTCATTCGCCCAGGCGGCGTTATCGCCTATCCGCGGCTCGTTGCAGCCGAGCATGAGGTGGCCGAGCATGATACGCCGGCCATGAGCAACAACCGGATCGACACCCTGCTTGGCGGCGGGCTGGCCCGTGGTACCAGCACGATGCTGATGGGGCCGTCTGGCGTTGGCAAGTCTACCATTGCCTGCACCTATTGCTATGCCGCACTCGAGCGTGGCGAGCGTGTGCTGGTGCTGTTGTTTGACGAGACAAAGCGCATCTTCTTGGCGCGCGCCGCCGGGCTCGGCATGGACCTGGAGCCGTTTGCCGAGGACGGCACGCTGATGCTTGAATCTGTCAATCCGGCTGAGCTTTCACCAGGCGAATTGTCTTCGCGCATCCAAGCGGCCGTCGAAGAATCCAATGTGCGGATCGTCGTGATCGACAGCCTAACTGGCTATCTCAATGCCATGTCCGAAGAACAACATCTGGTGCTTCAGATGCACGAGATCCTCACCTATCTCAATCAGAAGGCAGTGGCGACGATCCTGCTGTTGGCCAATCACGGGCTGTTTGGGCAAACGGCAGCGCCGGTCGACATGACCTATCTCTGCGATTCCATCATGCTTCTGCGCTTCTTCGAGAACGCAGGTCAGTTGAGACGCGCGATTTCCGTTGTCAAGAAACGTGTCGGCCCCCACGAAGAGACGATTCGTGAGTTTAAAATCGGCGGTAACGGCGTGGCCGTAGGTGAGCCACTGGAACAATTCCGCGGCATCCTGATGGGATCTCCGGAATTTGAAGGCAAGCCGACAGACCTTCTGAGGGATAAGGCGCTGTGATGTCGTCCAGCCCCGCCGTTCTCGTGCTGGCGCCGCTTGGCCGTGACGCGAGGATCGCGGCCTCCATCCTGGCTACAAACCAGATTGCCTCGCGTGTGTGCGGCAGCTTGGAAGAGGCAGTGCCGCTTCTCGACGAGGCTCAGTGCCTTGTCGTGGCCGAGGAGGCCCTGCTCAGTTCCGATCGAACGCAGTTTGCGGCCTGGCTTGAAGCCCAACCCGCATGGTCGGATTTTCCGATCGTGCTTCTGACGATGCGGGGGAACGAAGTCGACACGCGGATGGCATTTCTGGACCGCTATCTGATCGTGCTTGAACGGCCATTTCTGGCTTCGAGCCTCGCCAACTCGGTGCGCTCCGCCTTGCGTGCCCGCGCCCGCCAGCGTGAGGTCCAGTCCTACATCGAACAGAAGCGGGAGGTCGCCGATCGGCAGAAATTGCTCATCCGCGAGCTGCATCACCGCGTCAAGAACACGCTGGCCAACGTTCGCGCCATGATGGGCGCGACGGCCAAGTCGAGCGGCAACGTCGATGATTTCGTACGCGATTTTTCAGCCAGGCTCGTTTCCCTGGCCCAGACCCATTCGATGCTTACCGACGATTATTGGCAGACTGCCTCCCTGCACAAGCTGCTCGAAAGCGAGCTTGACCACTATGAGACGCGCGACAGGCCGCGTATCGTTCTGGAAGGCCCGAACGTAGCGCTAGTCGCCGACATTGCGGTCCCTGTCGGGATGGCTTTCCACGAACTGGCCTCCAATTCGTCGAAGTTTGGCGCGCTTTCGCAAACGGGAGGCCGCCTTGATGTCCGCTGGTCGTTAGGCGGGTCCGGCGATACACAGATCGTCAATCTTGACTGGCGGGAACGAGATGGGCCGAAAGTCGAGCAGCCCAGTCGCCGGGGGTTTGGCACGACACTTCTGGAAAAAGTCGTGACCGTGCAATGCAACGCCAAGATCGAATTGAACTACCATCGTGACGGCTTGCAGTTCACCATGGCCTTGCCGTTGCGAAACACGCGCCTTGTGCCGGCTTACTGAGCGGCAACGGAAAGGCTGGCTGGGCGCCGCGATAGGGATTAACTGAGCGTCACTCGGCAGGCTGGTCTAGCGCTTTAGCCAAAACATCAGTTCCGAAAAAGACCGCCTCTATATCTCCCATATGCCTCTGCAACATTGCGAGAGCTCCGGCGTGGTCTATGCGGCCGACCTTGGTGATGAAGTCGAACTCGTGCCGCGGCGCTGTGACCCGGGTCATGCGTCCTAGACGAAACCTTGGGCTCCCGGAGCGCAGTTTTGTCGCCTTCGTGGTCACCCCCCGCCATTTTGCTCACGATCCTCGTTGATAGCCCGGATGCGCATCTGAATCATCTGCGACCCGTCTGGGCTCCGACTGGCGTCGTAAAAAACCAAGAGGCCCGCAGACAGGCTCGATCGACGGTCAGCTATCCCGAACAGCAAACGAAATCACCCTTGCCTTTGGCCAACCAACTTTCGCCAGATCACCTTCGCAATGGCTGCGGCCCCAGTACGGTCGGACAGCCCGCGCCTCTGGCGGCCGAAGTGAGGCGCCGGGAACATACAACGTCGGTCGTTGTTTCTCTGATCAGGAGGAAAGATGATGGCAGACGATAAGAGCAAGCGTGATTTTCGAGATCGCAACCGTGTATCAGTCGATGAAGATTATGAGGTTGGCTATTTCGCCAAACAGCATCGTATCACGCCAGAACGCGCGAGCTAATCAGAGAACACGGCAACGACCGGAAGAGGCTCGGACGCGAGGCAAGGAAACTCGCTGATACCGGCTGATGGTCGCGACGCATCACGCGGCTTTTCGACGAGCGGGTCTGAAAGGCTGCGCGAGCGTGAAAACGTCTGGCCGGATGCCCGCCTCGACTTGCTTCCATGTGACCAGGTGGGCAATTGGGAAGCCGGGCCGCGCTCGCGGGGAAAAAGCGCCTATTGCGGTATTGCCCTGTCCGTTGCGGAGATAGTCGAGAAAGATCCGGCCTCCTCGGGCTGCGGGGTCAGCTGACAACAGGTATCGGTCAGGATCGGTATCAACCAGACGGTGGGCGAGCGACTTGGCCAGTTTCCGGGCGCTGTCATGGGTCATCTTCGCAACGAGCGGGGCCATCAAGTGGATGCCTTTGCCGCCAGTGACCTTTGGCCAGCTCTCCAAGCCTGCCGCTTCCAAGATGCCCCGTAGCGCCAGCGTGGCCTCGATCACATCGTCCCATGGAACGCCTTCTCCGGGATCGAGGTCGAGGACGAGCCGGTCCGCATGTTCGATGTCATCAATCGTCGCGTTCCACGGATGAAGCTCAACGGCATCCATCTCGACCAAGCCAAGCAGACCATCCATGTCATCTATCCATACCCGAATGCCTTCGCCGCCTTCGCGCTTTTGAACCCGGAGCTGATGTACGGACGCCGGTATCCGAGGTAGCGGTCCCTTGTGATAGAAGGTTGCGCCGGAGGCGTGGCGGACCAGCTTCAGCGGTCGCCGAACCAGATCAACTAGAGCTTGATCAGCGACCCGCCGCCAATAGTCTGCCAGCTCTTCCTTGGAAGGTGCAACCGCATCGGGTAGCAGCTGGAGAATGTTCTCGCGCGGGACGCCGTGTTGGCCTTCCGACCTCCGCTTGGAGGGCGACGGAGGCTTGGGCGGGATTGCCTGAAGGTCCTCGCGGAGTCCCTTGAAGACCGCCTCACGCAAGATGCCCCGGTCCGACACGCCACTGAATTGCACCTCGGCAAGAACGTCTGGTTCGACCCATGTCGCCTTGGGCTTCTTGATCGGCTCCGACAGCGGTGACTTGGCGGTTACAAGCGGATCAAGCCGCTCCCTAACGCGCCGGGCTGCGTCCAGCGTATAGCCGGTCTGGGCCTTCCCGGCATAAAGCAGCCGGTCGCCCTCTCGCCTGCCGATGTACAACGATGCGATGCGGCGCGGCTGCGCGCCAAGTTTCTCGACGAAAGCCACGATTGGAAAAGTGTCGCTCTTGACACATTTGACCTTGACCCAACTGGTCTGGACGCCCGAGCGGTAGTGAGCATCCGCTCGCTTGGATACGATTCCCTCTATGCCCATCCGGCAGGCATGGTCGAACATATCATTGCCGTTCACCTCCAGATGCTCGGCATAAGTCAGGGTTGGCTCGGTTTCGGTCAGCAGCTTCTTCAGCGCAGCCTTGCGCTTCACTAACGGTTGTTCCCGTAGATCACGGCCATCGAGGTACAGGAGGTCGAAAGCGTAGAGAGTCATCCGCAGCGAACTTGGGTTGCCCAGCTCACGTTCCAGGGCTTGATAGTCCGGCAGGCCGGTGTCGCCCAGGACGACAGCTTCACCATCGATGATAGCGGATTTGACCGGCAGGCTTGCCGCGGCCTGAACAATCCTCTTGTAACGGTGGGACCAATCGTGGCCGCGACGTGTGAATGCTCGCGCCTTTCCGCCTTCAACGACCAGCTGCGTCCTGTAGCCGTCATATTTGATCTCGTGAAGCCAATCTCCGCCTTCGGGAGCTTTCTCGACCAGTGTGGGCGATTGGAACTCGATGAACGAAAGCCGGTCAATGGCACTGGTCATATGCTCGCGACTCCAGGAATCGCGACTCAAGCCCCAGCGCCCCTGTCGGTTCCGAGCCTTTTAGAAGAATTGCATCGCGACGATTGCTTATCCGCCTCACTTGTTGATGTGACGGCGCAGCAGTCTGATGTTGCGATTGTTCGCCTTAAAATAGACGTCGAAGATCGAGCCGAGAATTGGGACACTTCCTACGAGCGTATCCAGCAGCACGTTGCCTAGCATGCGGGCGACCAACCCATTTCCGGCACCGACGTTTCGAGCTCGCAAGACGATGTAGGCCGAGATAATGCCCGTCGCCGCATCTCCGAGTACGGGAACCAGACCTACGAGCGCATCCAGTCCAAAACGAATTGATGTGCCTGGAATGCGCCAGCGGGAATCGAGTAGCGCGGCCAATAGATCCAACTCGGCAAGTACGTTTGCTGTATGACCACCGTGACCGCCCTGCCCGATCATGCCAACTCGCGCGCCAGTACGATTTAGTATCTCTCCCTGATGGATAGCCGTCACCTTAGATATCGCTTTGACCGCCTGAATTCGCTTGCGTCCTGTGCGATGGCACGTCGTCGAGCAAGGTCGTCTCACCGGAGCTTTTCGGCGCCTCAACGGGCAATTCACCAGTAGGCGTCATCTTGCTGACGGCCTCAGGCAAATCTCGCGTGATCCGGCTTATGAGTTCCTCGCGCGAAAGGCCGGTCTGCATCGAGAGGGAAGTCAGGGTTTCTTCGTCTATGGCTGCTTCCACCTCGCTTGGCTGGATCGGCTCGTTCGGCCCGGTGCCTACCCACGAATTGACCTTCGATCCGGCGCCTGCCCCTCTGAACCGGTCGAGAATATCGCCAAGCGCGGTCCCCGAAACGCCTTTTGAAAGCTGATCCAGAATCCCGCCTTGCGGATCATTTGGGTTGCGATCACCCGCTCCACGGATCATGTCGCCGATCTTGTCGCGATTTTGGTATGCCAAGACGCCGAGCATCGCGATCGCCAATTTTCCCAGGTTAGCCATTGGTACCTCCACTGTTCAATGGACAAGGGCTCAACATCACAAAAGTTCCGACCGGCGACGATCTAATTGAATAAGGGCTGGCGTATCGACACAGACGTGAGCGGTGCTGCCTAACCGGCTTGTTTCCGTTTGCGGTGCGGCTTCGGCCTCGCAGACGCTGATCGTGCAAAGCTCGTTGCCTGCCTGATCGCGCATGCGCACTAACCATCCGGTCATATCGTCATCGCCCGATTACGCAACGGATCGCTTCGGCGCGAGCGGCCTCAAAACTTGGCGTCTCGGCAGGCGGAACCTGGCGAGCCTGGTCGGCGTCGCGATAGTAGAACGTATAAGCGAGATGGATCCCGCGCGCTGCCTTAGAGTATGGAACTACCACCCTCATCTTTGACGGGGGTTTGGCCAAACAGCGAACATCGGCTAGGCCTAAGACGATCGATCGAGGTCGACTCGCGCGACGGCGTAGGCGCCAAGCGAGATGCTTTGATCATCCAGCGGTCTTGCGGAACTTTCCATGAAGTCGGGATCGGTTGCCGCCCGCTCGAACTGCTCGGCGCCGAGAAGAGCAATGCGGGCGCTGCTCGGCGAATCCGAAAGCCTCACAGATTGCGTCTTGGCGGTAAGGTTAGCGACCCACAGGGTCACGCGGCGATCTTTTTCAGCCGCGATCGTCACGACGCCGTCACAGCCGGAAGTTCCTACGGACAGCAAGGTGGCTCCGCCGAGCTTTGAGAGACCAGCCAAGACATGGAAAGCGGGATAGACCGTTGGGCCATCCTGCTGGTCATACCATGGCTGCACGAAATCAGCCTTCCTATGGATTTGGCCAAAGGGGCCGGCGAAGTCACCGAACGCGACGGCATCGATTCCTTCGCGAGCGCAGGCCGCGAAATATCCGACAGTCCAAGCCGCATTGAACAGCCCGCGCTGACGAGGATCAATGCGCGATAGACAGACGCGAGCGTTCGCTTCATTCGGCGTAGTGGATTTTCCGTATGGGTTCTCACGGCAGCCGAGCTGGATGGGACCGATACGCAGTGGCAAGCGTTCCCCCATGAAAGCATGCGCGGAGCGGATTAGATGGGGGATTGCCTGAAGTGTCTCCATCACCGAGACATCATCTGCGGCGTGCACGCTGGGACAGGTGGTGAAGGTCACGTAGTCGAGCGCTTCGGCTGGCGGACGCTTGCGGTTGAGTTCGGTGAAGTAAGCGGCCATGCCGCCGCCCAGCGCGATGCCCGGGAAAGCCCGGCGAGCGGCGGAGTAGCTTTCGTGGAAGCTGGGCATAGTCGGCCACGGTGCTCCCGGCTGTACGGATGTCATGTCCTGCGCCGGAAAGACGGAGACAGCTTCTAGTTTGAGGCCGAGTGAGTGGACAGCATCCGCGACCGGCGCCAATTCGCCGAATGGATCGCGCGTGCCCTTGGTGATAATCTCGAGGACCACTCCAGCGCCGGTCAGCCGTGCGAGCGCGGCGTAGCTTTCTAGTTCGTCCTGGCCGTGTGCGATCCGGAGATCGACCTGGCAGACCATCCACTGGGGAGCCATTCGTCGTAGGAGCTCGGGGGTTTCGAGCGCGTGCTTTGCCTCGTCGGCGGCAACGCCGACGCCAGTGCGGGGCACTCGGCCGACCGGTCCGCCGATCGTCAGGTTGATGAGTGGATTGCGATTTTCAGACGTCCCGGCAGGGAGCGTTCCTGACACGTGAAGCCGGACGGCCTGCGTGAATTTCTGGCCCCTGGGCAGTCTGTAAGGCCACGGGCGACGCAGAGGGCGGACATATGTTTTATACGAGGCGTCAGACCAATTGCGTTGGTCCTCCATCTCAAAGGCATCACCCTCCATGGTGCATGTCGCCCAGATCCCAGGCGCGATCTCGTGCGACAACGCCCGGATGTCGGTGAACGGACATTTTGGATCGATGTGGTCCGGCAAGAACGATAGCTCGTCGTGACCATCCTCATGCAGCACCTTTATCGGCTTGCCGGCTAAGCCCTCGATCGGATGAAGGACGACGAAGCCGGTCCGATTCGTCAAAAGGTCGGTCTCGGGCTCTGCCTCCGCCACAAACGACAGCGCACCATCGCCACGGCCTGAGACGCGCGCCCGGTAAATCAGGCGGCCGGATGTTGCAGCACATGTTGCACGGTATTCAATGGCGAACGCATCCGGCCTCTCGTCGATCCGCAGATCATCGAGAACGGTGGTACATGTTCCCCAGTTTTCGTCCCGTACAAGAAACGAGATTCCGCGCAAGACCTCGATCGTCCCAACGTGGATGTGACGCAACGCCCCATTGTCGAACGCGACCGACAAGGATCCGGCGCGCAGCGTGCGCAGCGGTGCCTCGAGCTCTTCGGTGCCACACAAGCGGACTGCCAGGGAAGCTGCCGAGGTCAAATTGCGCGCTCCGTCGTGGCGTCGAAGATCGAGGCCCGGTTCATGTTGATGTCGATCGCAAGCTTCTCGCCCGGACGGCTGACATCGTGCGCCTGCAGCTCAGCCATCACCGGCGCGCCGGCCAGTCGGAATGTCGCGTAACTGCGCGAGCCGGTCGGCTGCAGCAGGTCGATCGTTGCCTCATAGCGAAACGTGCCCTGCTCCGGCGTTGCAGTGTGCGCACGAGTGAGGTGTTCTGGCCTCAACCCGAGCAGCACCTGCTGTCCGTCCGCGACGCCCTTCAGCCCCCTGCCGCGCGCTAAAGGCAGCAGTGCATCCGCGAGCCGGATGGCAGCGGCGCCTGCGTCCAAGGCAAGGGTACCTGGCAGGAAGCTCATCCGCGGCGAACCCAGGAACCCAGCGACGAACGTTGAGGCCGGGTGCTCGAACAACTCGAGTGGCGCGCCCTGCTGCTCTATCAACCCGTCGCGCATCAGCACGATGCGGTCAGCCAACGTCATCGCTTCGATCTGGTCATGGGTGACGTAGATCATCGTTGTCGCAATGTCCTGGTGAAGGCGTTTGATTTCGCCGCGCATTTCGTCGCGAAGCTGTGCGTCGAGGTTGGACAGCGGCTCGTCGAACAAAAAGATGCGCGGGTTGCGGACTATGGCGCGGCCGATGGCGACGCGCTGGCGCTGGCCGCCGGATAATTGGCGCGGAAAACGCCCCAGCAAGGGAGTGATGCCAAGCATGCGTGCCGCCTCGGCCACGCGCACCTCGACCTCTGGCTTCGGCATCTTGCGAGCCTTGAGGCCGAAGCCAATGTTCTTGGCCACGCTCATATGCGGATAGAGCGCATAATCTTGAAACACCATTGCCACGTCGCGATCGCGCGGCCGGAAATCATTGACCACCTCGCCGCCGATCTCGATCGTGCCTTCCGATATCTCCTCCAGGCCGGCGATGGTCCGGAGCAGCGTGGACTTGCCGCAGCCGGACGGTCCAACCAGAACGGTGAACTGGCCGTCGCGAATGTCCAGGTCGATGCCGCGCACGGCATGGAACGCGCCGTAGCGCTTGTGCAAGCCGGTAATTTTGACTTCGGCCATGCGGGAGCTTTCCTAACCGCGAACGGCGCCGAGCGTCAGCCCGCGCACCAGATGACGTTGAGCAAGGACCCCAAGGGCGATCGATGGCACAAGGGAGACGATGGCAAGGGCCGCGGCTTCGCCATATTGCGCGCCCTGGAAGCCGATGAAGGCGCGGAAGACCGTTGGCAGTGTAAAGGCAGTTCGGCTGGTCAAGATCAGAGCGAAGAAGAACTCCGTCCAGCATGCAATGAAGGCGAAGACAGCCGCCGCGACGATGCCCGGTGCTGCGAGCGGCACGGCAACGCGCCAGAACGCCTCCCATCTCGTGCAGCCATCGACGAGGGCCGCCTCCTCCATCGACTTCGGCATGCCGCGGAAATAGGCGAACATCATCCACACCGAGACCGGCAGCGTGAAGACCGTATAGGCGATGATCAGGCCGACATGAGTGTCGTAGAGCCCGACCTGGCGATAGATCAGGAACACCGGCAGCACGATCCCGATCGGCGGCAAAAAGCGCTGCGACAGCACCCAGAAAGACAGATGCTTGCCGCCGGTGTCGTAGCGCGCCAGGCTATAGGCCATCAGCGTGCCGAGCAGCGCCGAAAGCACCGTGGCCGAAAGCGAAATAATCAGGCTGTTGATGAGCCCGTCGAGACCACGATAGGCGAACAGCGCAGCTTTGTAGTGGACAAGCGTCGGAGCGGCGGGGAACCAGACAGGCGGTACGGTGAGGTAGTCGTCGCTGGGCTTGATGGAGGTGTTGAACATCCAGTAGAGCGGCCAGAGCACGAACACCAGGAAGAACCCCAGCAGCAGAATTCGGCCGATCGGCAACGACCGGCGTTTCCTGCGGCGGGCGGGCGCGACGGCGGCCATCAGACCGGTTCCACCTTCAAGAGCCGACGCACCAGCAACGTCACGATGAGCGCCGTAAAGATCAGGAACAGCCAACTTCCTGCTGTTGCCTGCGACAGATGAAACTGCGTGAAGCCTATGGTATAAAGATAATAGGAGGCCGTGTAGGTTTGTGTTCCTGGGCCACCCCCTGTCATGATGAAAATGGTATCGAACATACGGATTGCGTCGAGCAGACGGAAGGTCAGCGCCAGCAGCATCATCGACCCGAGATGCGGGAGCGTGATCGCCCAAAAAACCTGCCAGGCGTTGACGCCGTCGAGTTCTGCCGCCTCATAGAGATTGGGTGGGATTGCGGTCAGCCCGGCGAGCAGGATGACGAACATGAACGGCGTCCACTGCCAGACATCGGCGATGATCAGCGAGACGTAGAGCCACGGGCGCTCCGTCATCCAGCCGATCGTAACCTCCTGCCCCAATAGTTGCGTCAGGACATAGTTGGTCGGTCCAAAAGGCCGCTGTAAGAGCAGCGTCCAGGCTTGGCCAACGATGACCGGGCTGATGAACAGCGGCACGATCAGGATCGACATGATCACACCGCGGCCCGGAAAGCTGCGCACCATTGTCAGCGCCACCAGGAGGCCGAGAACGAATTCTATAGCGACGCTGATGCCCGACAGCGATGCTGTCAGCAACAGGGACCAACGTGCTACGGGATCGAACACGACCCGCTCGAAGTTCTTCAATCCGACAAAGGCGTGGCCCGGCACCTGGAAGTCGTAGTTGATGAAGGATACCACCAGCGAGAACAGAAGCGGATAGATCGACAGTGCCAATATCAGCAGCACAGCGGGGCCGACCAGCAGCCACTTGAAATGACGGTCTGCCCATTGGGCAAAGGCAGACAGCCGGGGCGGTGCGCCGGCGGCCTTCAAATGACGGATCGTGGCGGTGGGCTGCATAGGCGTATCCTATCGCCGCTTAGCGGGGAGGTGTTGCGAGCCAAGCGCCCGCAACACCAATTGCTCCAGAGAGTCCGCCTCCCTTCAGAGGGTGACCGCCATGCCAAGTTTTTCCACCGTGTTGTCGGCGGTGGCGCCAGGCAGTTTCAAGAACTCGGTGTAGAAGCCCTTCTGCGAATCCACACCCAGTCGGTCGGTCGTCTCGTTCCACTCGGCGGCCGCCGTTTCAAGCGACGCCTTCGGATCCGCACCAGCCCACACCGCCGTGCACATGCGATCGATGCTCAAGAAGTAGTCCTGCGCGCCTGGCATGATCGGGTCGAGCAGACCGACGTTTGCCGAGTTGTTGAGGTTGGCAAGGTACTCCTTGGCACTCGGGAAGAGCGCGCCGTAGAGCTCGGACTTGAAGTGCGAGATGCGGTACGGGTCGCGTAGCGCGTAGGGCAGCATGCAACGTGCCAGCGAGACGGGTGGCGAGCATACCCACTGCATGAACAGATACGCCGCCTCAGGGTTGGGCGAGTCGGCCGACAGTGCCTTGTTGTAGCCGGTGGCATGTTCCGGATTTCCCGGAACCACGGCATAGCCGACCTTGCCGGCGATTTGGGACTGCGGAATGAAGTTGATTGCCGTGGCCGACTGCGAATAGTTCGCCGCCATACGGCCGCTAGGAGGCCAGGAATAGATCATCGCGACTTTGCCGGTCAGGAAAGCCGCCCACAAGGAGACGGCGTCGAGCTCGTTGTTGCCGGGGATCGAGGCCTTGTTTGCGGCGAGCATGTTTGTCAGCGTCTTGACGCCGGCATCCGAAACCAAACCTGCCTTCATGTCGTCGCCGAAGAGTTTTCCGCCGTTGGCCCGGTACTGCTGCAGAAAGTCGAACTGATTGCCGGGGCTGCCCGCCTTGCGGAAATGTCCCGCGCCATAGACCTTTGGCGCCATCTGGTCGGTGATGAACTGGGCGATCTGGGCATATTCTTCCCATGTCTTGGGCGGTCCAAGCTTGGTGTTGAACTTCGCCTGGTAAGCCTCCATCATTTTCGGATCCTCGAAAATGTCCTTGCGGTAGTAGAGAGCGAACATGTCGCCGTCGTCGAAGAACCCCCAGATCTTGCCCTTGTAGGTCGGCAGCGCCTTGTACAGGGGATGATAGTCCTCGAGGTCTGCCGGGTTCATGTATTTGGCGATGTAGTCGTCTAGCGGGGCGATGACGCCGCCATCGGCAAGCGACGGCGTCCAGGCCGGCGAGATGTCGAGGACGTCATAGGCACCCGAGCCGGCGATGTGCTCGGCGACCGCCTTGGAGTACTGGTCCGGGTTCGACAGCTCGACGACATTCGACTTCATCCCGGTAAGCTGCTCCCACATTGGCCCGCTGAAATTGCGCGGGTCGAGTGCCTGCAGGCCAGCCTCGTAGGTCATGTTGAGGGTGACGCCCGAATGCGCCTTGGCCGCCTCCGCCGCGCGAAAGGCGGAACCGTCCGCAGGCCCTTCCTTCGATGCTTTCAGGGCTGCGGCCTGCGCCTGGCCGAGCGGCGACGTGCCGTCCGCCAATTCCAATGTTTGCTGCGCCAGGGCCCAATCGGTCATCATCCCCAGCAGCGGGCCGGACACGGCCAACATGCCGGTCATCTGACCGAAGCGGGTGATGAAAGTTCGGCGGGTGGTTTCGCCGCGCATGAAGGCGTCGACCTCTGCTTCGAGACCTGCCTGAAAGTCACGTTTTTCACGATCGTTCATAGTGCTTGGTCCTCCCATTTTCCTTTTGCTTCACTCGTCCGCCGGCGCAGCGGTCAAGCATTTCCTCCCGTAAGGTCGCCGCAAACAGGCCGCGGCGGCGCGCCGAAAATCAGTGTCCTCCTAGGTTCCAAAGCGGGCGGCGAGCCCAGACAGCCTGGTCTTCCACAGCTCGCTCGAAAGCACCTCGCGATTGACCACGCCGCGCGGCTCGCGACCGCGCTGCACCTCCATTACCGCTTTGACGTCCGCGGCACCGTTGCCGGCAAAGCACTGGTCGGTCCAGCAAAGCGCGTGCGGCGCCAGGATGACATTGTCGAGTTTGAGGATCGCATCGTCTGCGTCGGGAGGCTCTTGTTCCAGCACGTCGAGACCGGCGCCGGCGATGCGGCGCTCCTGCAGTGCTTGCGTCAGAGCTTTCTGGTCGACGATCGGGCCGCGCGCGGTGTTGATCAGGTAAGCTGTCGGCTTCATCAGGGCGATCCGCTCGGCATTGACGATGTGGTGGGTCTGGGACGACAGGGGGCAACTCACCGACAGCACGTCGGCGCGGCGAAACAGATCCTCCAGCCCTACCAGCTCGACGCCCAGGTCGGCAGCGACCCCCTTGTCGGCAAACGGGTCATGGGCAATGAATTGCATGTCAAAGGGCTTCGCCAAGCGGAAGACCTCGGCACCGATGTTGCCGATGCCCAGCGACCCAAGCGTACGCCCGACGAGGCCGACCCCCATATGTTCGGAGCGCTTCTCAAAACCAACAGACCCTTTGCGGGTGAGCGCGTCCTTTGTCAGCAGCTTGCCGGTCAGCGCCAGCATGAAGGTGACGACGGATACGGCGACGGGCCGTCGCACGCCATCGGGCGTGATGACCAAGGCAATACCGGCTGCGGTGCATGCCTCAACGTCGACAGTGTCGTAGCCGACCCCGAAGCGGGCTACGACGGCCAGGCGGCCGCTCCTCGGGACACTCGTGGCATCGAAACGATGGGCGAGGAGGATCAGCGCATCGAAATCCTCAAGTTGGTCGGCGCGAAGCGGACTGTTTGACTCCAGGAACACCATCTCGACAGCTGTCGCATTGCGCAGCGGCTCCAGATCGAAATCTGGGTAGGTCGGCGAGCCGTCCGGCCTGCGGAAATCACCGGAAAGCGCCACCCTGAATTTCACGCTGTCCATCGTCTCCTCCGTTCCTATTGGCACCCGGCCCGGATCTTGGAAACCGCGTCGGCGATCGCGTCGTGCAGGACCCAAACGTCGCCTGAATAACAAATGAAATCGAAGCCCTGTGCGTAGAACTCGTGTCCCTGGGCGACGTTGGGCACCAAGCGTCCAAGCGATTTGTTGTGCTTCTTGGCGGCGGCAACGATTTTGGCCATTGCAGCAGTGAAAGTGGGGTGGGCGAAGTCGCCAGGAATGCCGAGCGAGACGGACAGATCGAAATGTCCGACCCACAGACAATCGACCCCGTCCAGTCCCGCGATGCCGTCAATGTTCTTGACGCCGTCGGCGGTCTCGATCAGGCAGATGAACGTCGAGCGCTTGTTGGCGGCCTCGAATTTGTCAGCGACCGAGCCCGGACGGTAACGGTCATGAGCGATCTGCAGCGCCACGCCGCGGGCGCCGGCAGGGTGGTATTTCATGGAGTTGATGATGTGCTGCGCCTGTTCGACGCTGCTCACCATCGGCGCGATCAGGCCTTCGGCGCCCATGTCCATGGCGCGGGCGAGGAAATGGTAGTCCTGCGACGGCACACGCACCATGACCGGCAGATCGGCCGCCTCGAAATAACGGATCGCACTCTTCAGCGTTTCCAAGCTAAATCCCGAATGCTCCATGTCGAAAAAGACGAAATCGCAGCCAGCGGACTTCAGGATGTGACCGATTCCCGGCGTGGCGAACTCGGCGACGAGCGTACCGAGCTTGACCCGCCTGTGAGAAGCTAACGCCCTGAGACTTGGCTCCGACATGCACTTCCTCCCGTTCGCCCCAATGGGCCAATCCGCCTATGTTCGCTTCAATGCGTGGCTTCAAGAACGAGGTCGCAGGTCGTCACCAACTTGGTCACGACGAGCGGCGCGCTCTGCGTATTGAATTCGTCGAAATGAGCGGTGCGGCAGTGGTCCTCGAATGCGGCCTCGCTATCGTAAATCTCATAGAGCAGGACCCGATCCAGTTCGCCGCGCGCCTCCGTCACGTCAAAGCGGCGACAGCCGGCCTCGGTGCGCATCGAGGCGGTCGCATTGGCGTCGACAAGTTCTCGGAATCTGTCCCGGGCACCAGGCCTCAGGCGGAAATCGACCCAGACGACAAATCCGGTCATCACTTGGGCCTCGCAAGTTGCAGATACCGCTTGGCCACATATTCGAGATGGCTGCGCATGGCCGTCTCTGACGCGTCTGGATCGCGCGCGGCGACGGCCTCGAAGATTTCGCGATGAGCCTGGTAAGCCTTGCGGTCTTCACCCTTGGCCAATGTGGTGCGACGCTGTTCGAGCAACCATTCAGCCAAGGCCGCGTGAATAGCTGTAAAGATCCGATTGCGGGTGATTACCGCCAGCACGTAATGGAAGTCTACGTCCGTGCGCTCGAAGCGCGCCAGATCGCCGATCGACTGCCGGTTGAGTTCGAGCGCCTCCTTGAGGCTGTCAATGTCTTCCGGGGTAGCATGCACAGCGGCGTTGCGGGCAAGACCGACCTCGAAAAACAAGCGCGCGCTCTGGAAGTCGTGAACGCCTCCCGGCGCCGAAATCATGTGCCGAGCCGGCCCTGAAAGGGCGTCAATCACGAATTGAGGAGTGGGTCGAGTGACGCGGGCACGCTCCCCCGATTTTACCTCGACAAGGCCCATTTTGCTAAGATGCAGCAGCGCCTCACGGATGGAAGGCCGCCCTACCCCGAACTGCCGCATGAGTTCCCGTTCAGATGGGAGACGGTCGGCTTCGGCCAACTCTCCCTCTCGGATCATCCGTTCGAGGTGCGCTGCCACCTCGTCCGAAAGCTTCCGCTGCTTGATCAGAACTCCGATCATGTGGCATACCTGTTATACCAGTCAGGTACGTTATGATCCCATAGCACCCTTGTCAACGATGTCTAAGCATCCGGTAGCCGAGCCGTTTAATCACTCCGCCGATGTCGAGGCGTCCTTTGCACACGCCTTCAACGTCTTCACCAAGGATATCGGTGACTTGAGGAGCGCGAGCACACTCTGCTCGGTGTTCCGATCGGGGACCGTCTTCGAACCCTGGGTCGGGTGGTCAGTTTCAACTGCGGTGTGGACCGCAGTGAGTGCCACCGGGCCGTGTGCTGGCCGAGACCTACCCAACCGCCTGCTTATGAGCCGCAACATGAGCCCTCGATGGCAAAGTAGACCTCGACCTGAGCAAGACCAGCGAATGGAAGTGGGGTTCACAGCCGAGGCGGAAAACGCGAACTCTCGCTGGTGGACCCATTTGGCAATACGCCTGCTCCATCTCGTAATCTTTTTGCGCCGCCGCAATGCCGCAAAGGAAGGTGGTGTCGGGTCAGTTCTCTCTAGGCTCCAGAGCGCTCGTCACGTTGTGCCCATCCTCGTGCGGTGGGCGGCCGCCGCTTGAGGATGCGCATTTGAAACTGGTTTTCTCAAGATCTTTTAGTCCTGAGGGCCTCAGGCGGGGGCGCTTGCCATTTAGTTATCGTCACCTGCAAATGCCGAACCCGCACTCGACGCCAATCTACGCGTTGGCCAGTTTGCGACATCTGGTTTCGGCGATTCCGCTTTCAGTAGCGACGATCATGCTGGACGGCTGATATGAGGCGCGTTCCCGCCTGGCAGCTTAGGGGCAGCAAGCAGGACGTCGGCTTTCTTACCTCGACCTGGCCTAAGCAGTCATTCAATTCGTGGCCTCAAGCAGCTCATCCACGCTCCTCCTGACGCGGCGTGCCACCCAGCCGATGTCGGGCTGATGTGCGTGGACGGCAGTCGTCCTTTGACCACAGCTTCTGGCGGCGCCGATTGGCGAGCGCCTCGCTATCATTAGCGATGGAACGGAAAAGAAACCATTCAGCATCAGACTACCGCTTTTCGACACACCTTTTCGAATATGTCGGAACGAGCGCTTGTCGCGCAGCCCACGACGCCCCCCATTGGTGAACCGGTTCCATGAAGAGTCTGACAATACGCCACCGCATCCTCGTCAGTTTCGCAGCCGTTCTGGTGGTCATGTCCGTGATAGCCCTCATCGCGTACGCCTGGTTTCTTCAGGCGGGGGAGGAGGCGACTGAGGTCGAGAAGGGCATCCTTCCGGACCTTTATCACAGTACCGAGATCATGACGGGCCAGATGGCGGCCCATAGTCTGCTTCAGGAATATGCCCTTCAGGACAACCCGTCAGACAGAAGCACGGTTGAAAACGCGATCACGACCAATCGCAACCAGGTGCAGCGGTCGATGGACGACTATGAGGCAACGATCGTCTCCGATATCGACAAGCAGAATTATGCAGCCGTCAAACAACTCGCCAACGAATTCCGTCTGGCTGAAACTGCTGTGCTGGAAACAAGCCGGGCTGCCTTGTCGAAAGGTGAAACTCCCAATGAAAGCCCAGCTATCAAGAACGAAGTAGAGCCGATCTTTGTAAAATTGCAGTCCGCTCTGCAGGCCATGGTTGAGGATCACAGAGGCGAGGCAAACAGCGCGACGCAGCGGATCAGCTCGATCGTCAGAACGGCCGAAGTCGGTTTGAGCGTTGGGTTGTTGATAGCCCTCGGGCTAGCCCTTCTTTTGGGTTACCAGCTGTTTCGCGCCATTACAGGTCCGCTCACCCGTTTGGTCGACGCGGTTCAATTGATGCGGCAAGGCGACTTCAGTGAACGGCTCGATCTGAGGCGCCGAGACGAATTCAGCGTGCTTGCCGACGGCTTCAACGCAATGGCGGACGATCTCACAACCCTCATTGGTCAGGTTCAAAGGTCCAGCATACAGGTCGGCACGTCGATAACTGAGATCGCCGCCACCTCCAAGCAACAGCAGGCAACTGCGACTGAAATCGCAGCGACCACAACAGAAATCCGAGCGACAGCCAAGGAAATCTCCGCCACATCAAACGAACTGGTCCGCACGATGAACGAGGTCTCCACAGTTGCCGAACAAACCGCTGCCGTGGCTGGCGGGGGGCAAGCGGGGCTGACCCGTATGGAAGAAACCATGCAGCAGGTCATGGAAGCGGCTGGCGCGATCAATTCCAAACTGGCGATCCTGAGCGAGAAAGCCGGCAGCATCAATCAGGTGGTGACGACCATCACCAAAGTGGCCGATCAGACGAACCTGTTGTCGCTCAACGCTTCCATCGAGGCGGAGAAGGCAGGCCAATATGGCCGGGGTTTTGCAGTGGTGGCGACGGAAATCCGAAGGCTCGCGGACCAGACAGCTGTCTCCACCTACGATATCGAGCAAATGGTCAAGGACATCCAGTCGGCAGTCGCGGCCGGGGTGATGGGCATGGACAAGTTTTCCGAGCAGGTCCGTCGGGGTATGCAGGACATCCAGCAGGTCGGCGGGCAACTCTTCGAGATCATTCAGCAGGTTCAGGGGCTGGTGCCACGTTTCGAAGTCGCCAATGAAGGCATGCAAGCACAGGCGACCGGCGCGGGGCAGATCAGCGACACGCTAACCCAGCTAAGCGAGGCAGCTCAGCAAACAGTCGAGTCCCTTCAGCAATCGACGCTCGCGATCGACGAGCTCAATCAAGTCTCAGGCGGCATGCGAAGTAGCATATCGAGGTTCAAGCTACGAGCATAGCGAGCCGGCAGTAGGAGGTGACAATGCTATTCCTCGCCTTCAGCATGGGTCCGGATCGCTACTTGATCGATGTCCACAAAATTGAAGAGGTGCTGCCCTATATCGACGTGAAAGTTCTTCCGGGTGCGCCAACTGGTGTGGTGGGTTTGGTCAGCTATAACGGAATACCCATCCCCCTGATCGATGTCACCCTTCTTGCGCTTGGCCGACCATCGGAGCGCCTATTGAGCACCCGGATCGTTGTGACGCGCTATCCGGCGGATGATGGCGAGCGACGCCTGCTGGGGCTGATCGCGGAACGGGTGACGGATACGATCGAGCGAGACCCGGCCGATTTCGCGCCGTTCGGACTGGAACCAGGAACCCCGCCCTATCTTGGGCCGGTGGCTTCCGATGGTTTGGAGATCATTCAGTGGGTCAAAGTGGAAGCGCTGCTTTCGGAAGAGATTCGTACCGCTTTGCTCCGCCAGGCGGCAATAGGTGATCAATGACCGGAGCAATAGAAAAGCTCCTGACGGAAACCATTGGACTGGACAGTGCCAGCGTTGGTCCGACAGTGGTTCGTCAGGCGGTCAGAGAACGGATGGAAGCATGCCGGATAACCAACCCTCAGGCCTATAGGCAACACTTGGCCGGTTCCTCGCAGGAGCTGCAGGAGCTGATCAATGCGGTGGTGATCCCAGAGACCTGGTTCTTTCGCGACCGAGAAGCGTTCACGATGCTGGCGCGGCATGCGCGCGCGCACAAGCCTGCTCAGCCGATAAGAATCCTGAGCCTGCCATGTTCAACCGGCGAAGAGGCTTACTCGGTCGCCATGGCCATGTTCGATGCCGGCTTTGAGGCGCATGAGTTCAAGATCGATGGCGTGGACGTCAGCAGCCGCAATATCGCGACGGCTGAACGCGCCATCTATGGCCGCAATTCGTTTCGCGGCAGCCATCTCGAATTCAAGGATCGCTATTTCGAAGCGACCGAGGGCGGGTTGCGGCCTGTTGCTGGGGTGCTGAAACAGGTTCGGTTCATGGTAGGAAACCTGTTCGGTTCTCACGCGCCTTTCGGGCAAGAGGTCTATGACATCCTGCTTTGCCGCAATTTGCTGATCTATTTCAATCGAGAGCTGCAGGATCGCGCATTGATCTGCCTGAAGGACCTGCTGGCCAAAGACGGACTTCTTCTGGTCGGTCCGGCGGAAGCAGCTCTTCCAAGGGTGCATGGCTTTATTTCCGCTCAATGGCCATTGGCCTTCGCCTTTCTGAAATCGGAGCCCGTCAAGACCACGGCGCCGAAAGTTTCGGCCGCCGTCCCGGTGCGGACGCTAAGCCCTAAGGTCAACAAGAGCGAGCCTCTTCGTCCGTTCCGACCGACAATTGGCAATGAAGGCCGCGGGCAGGCTCCGGCCAAGCCGCTTGCACACGCCTCGGAAAGCCTCATCGCGGTTGAACGGATCGCCAATGCAGGACGCGTAAAGGAGGCACAGGAGGTCGCCCTGGCGCATCTCAGGGAGTTCGGTCCTTCCGCAGAAATCTTCTACCTGCTAGGCCTCGTCCAGGATGCGGATGGTTCTGCACCCGAAGCCGCGCAAAGTTATCGCAAGGCGCTCTATCTCGCGCCAAATCATCGAGAAGCTCTTGTCCATCTGGCCTTGCTGCTTAGCAAGCAAGGCGACCATAACGGCGCCGAGGCGCTGGCCGGCCGGCTGGGTCGGGTCCAGAAAAGGAGCGGCAGTTGATGGCGGCTTCGACAAGGATCGCTCAGCCGGTGGAGCAGATCGAAATCAACGACTGCTGGCGGCAAATAGGCGTACGGGGTGACAAGTCATGTCCGCTACTAGAGCAGCATCTCCACTGCCGGAATTGCCCGACCTACAAGAAGATCGCACGACGCCTCCTCGACCGTGCAGCTCCCTCGGCATCTCGCGACGGATGGCCTGACAACGCTGGTCGTGTAGGGATCGATTCGGCAGACAACGACGCGCTGCAGACGGCCGTTCTCTTCCGTTTGGGGGAGGAATGGCTGGCACTTCCAGTCGGTATTTTTCATGAAGTGGCTGAATCTCGTCGCGTTCATTCACTTCCACATCGCAGGAACAGTGCACTGCTCGGCATTGCGAATGTCCGTGGTGAATTGCTCATTTGCCTTTCCCTGGCCGAATTGCTCGGGATAGACGAGCGCAAGGAAGGGGAACAAGGCACACGAACCAAGGTATTTCGCCGCCTTGTCGTGGTAGGCGAGCGCGACAAGCGGGTTGCTTTTATGGTTGATGAGATCCACGGCTTACATCGGTACCAGGAACGCGACACTCTCGCTGTTCCGGCCATGATTGGGAAGGCACTGTCTGCCGCTACGGTTGCCGTGCTGCCATGGCAAGGACGAGCCGTTGGCTGTCTCGATCCACGACAACTGCTCACGATGCTGGATCGGAGCATCGCATGACAGATGAAGACTTCAGCCAGGTTTCGATGCTCAGCCTCTTCCAGGCCGAACTGGAGACGCAGTCACGGGCTCTAACCTCTGGACTTCTGGCACTCGAACGCGATCCTATCGCCGCCGACGCCCTGGAAGCATGCATGCGTGCCGCGCATTCTCTGAAAGGAGCTGCCCGCATCATCGACCTGATGCCCGCAGTCAAAGTTGCAAATGCGATGGAAGACTGCCTGGTCGCAGCGCAACGCGGGCATCTGAGGGTGCGACGGGAGCATATAGATGCGCTTCTGCAAGGTTCTGACCTTTTGAAATTGATCGCATCGGGATCATCGAGCGAGAGCGCCAACTCAGAAGTCGAAACCTTTCTCTCGAAGTTCGAGGGGTTGTCCCTCCCCCAGGCAAAGCCCGGGCCCCAAGATTTTGCAGCTGATTTCGCAACTCCAGATCATGCCCAGGAGCAACTGGCGACGACCTCTTCAGCGAACCTCCTCGTTGGGGCGGTACCGCAAGCCCACGGCAGCATCGGCTCTGATAGAATGGTTCGGGTGACGGCAGACAGCCTGAACCGATTGCTCGGGCTGGCTGGCGAGTCGCTGATGGAAGCTCGGCGGCTCAGGCCATTCGCTGACGGGCTGCTACGGCTGAAGCGACTTCAATCGGACCTCGCAAGTGCGTTCGACAATCTTCATGCAGTGCTGCCGCCGGTTTCAAACGATGCGGCGGTGGTGGAGGCGCTGGCTGAAGCGCAGCGAAAGCTTCGGTTGAGCCAAGCGTTCCTGGCGGAGCGTTTCGATGAGTTGGATTCAGTGGATCGGAAAGCGACCGATCTTGCCAACAGATTGTACGACGAAACGTTGGCGAGCCGGATGCGGCCTTTTGAGGACGGCGTGCGACACTATGCGAGAATGATCCGCGACCTCGGTCGTACCCTTGGCAAGCGGGTGCGACTGGAGATCGTAGGCGGCTCGACCGGCATCGACCGCGATATCCTCGAGCAGCTCGATGCCCCTTTGGGGCACCTTCTGCGCAACGCTGTAGACCATGGGCTTGAACCGCCTGAGGAGCGCCTCGCGATGGGCAAACCCGAAGAGGGGCTCATCAGGCTCGAAGCGAGGCACAATGCCGGGCTGCTGCAGATAGCCGTGGTGGACGACGGCAGGGGGATAGAGCTCTCGAAGCTGCGCGGGACCGTCGTCGCCCGGCAACTTGCAACCAGGGAAAGTGCTGAAACACTCAGCGAAAGCGAATTGCTCGCGTTTCTGTTTCTGCCAGGCTTTTCCATGAAAGCGGGCCTTACCGACGTCTCAGGTCGCGGTGTGGGGCTCGATGCAGTGCAAGCCATGACGAAGGAAGTCCGGGGAGTCGCAAGCGTCTCCTCAGAATTTGGCCACGGAACCCGATTTCAACTGCAATTGCCGCTGACACTGTCGGTCCTGCGCACGCTGCTCGTCGATGTCGATGGAGAGCCCTATGCTTTTCCACTCGCTGCCATTTCCAAGACTTTGAAACTGCAGCGGACGGAGATCAACGTCCTGCAGGGCCGGCCGCATTTTCGATTGAACGATCGACAGATCGGGCTGGTCACCGCTCGCGAGGTGCTCGATCGAGGTGAGCCCGGATCGGAACCGAACGAACTATCGGTCGTCGTCGTGGATGCGGGTCGGGGCGATGCGTACGGCCTGATCGTTGACCGTTTTCTCGGGGAACGCGAGTTAGTGATCAGACCTCTCGATCCACGGTTTGCCAAGATCAAGGACATCAGCGCAGCGGCCCTGATGGAAGACGGTTCGCCTGTTCTGATCTTCGACGTCGACGATCTGATCCGATCGGTGGAAAAGCTTGCATCGTCCAGCGGATTTCGAGCTCTTCGGCGCGCCGCGGGCGGTCCCGAAGCGAGCAGGCGCAAGCGCGTGCTCGTGATTGACGATTCACTGACGGTTCGCGAACTCCAGCGCAAGATGCTCGGCAATTACGGTTATGAGGTCGAAGTGGCGGTAGACGGCATGGACGGGTGGAATGCCGTCCGGTCTGGTCCTTTCGATCTCGTCGTCACCGACATCGACATGCCTCGCATGGATGGCATCGAGCTGGTGAGTTTGATCAGAAAGGACGCTGATCTCAAGAACACACCCATTATGATCGTTTCATACAAGGATCGGGAAGAAGATCGCGCGCGCGGGCTCGACGCAGGTGCGGACTATTATCTGACTAAGAGTAGTTTTCAGGACGAGGCGCTGATCCATGCCGTCGTGGACATGATTGGCGAGGCGGCTGAATGAGATCGAGATTGGAAGCCAGCGAATGAGAATCGGCGTAGTCAACGACATGCCGATGGCGGTTGAACTTCTGCGTCGACTGGTCCTGTCGACCGGCGAACATCAGGTCGCGTGGATCGCGACCAATGGGCGTGAGGCGGTCGAGGTCTGCAGACGTGATCTGCCGGATCTGATACTCATGGATCTAGCGATGCCAGAGATGGACGGCGTGGAAGCGACGCGCAGAATCATGGCGGAAACCCCGTGCTCAATCTTGCTGGTGACCGCCAGTATCGAAGCCAACCTCGCCGGCGTCTACGAAGCAATGGGTCATGGCGCGCTTGACGCAGTCGATATTCCGTCGGTGGGCATCGAAGGCAACGCGTCCTCGCAATCCGCCCGGCTTTTGACGAACAAGATACGAACGATAGGCAAGTTGATCGGTGATGCGCCTACCCAGGCAAAAAGGCGGATGTCACGTGCGGCTGAGCCGTCAACTCGACGCCTGATAGCAATCGGCGCCTCTGCGGGCGGGCCGGCTGCCGTTGCCGCAGTCCTGAGCGCGTTTCCCGTTGATTTTGGCGGCGCGATTGTGCTCGTCCAGCATCTCGATGCTCAGTTCGTTCCAGGCCTTGTTGATTGGCTAGGGCAGCATACGCGACTCCCGATCCGTCCGGCGGGGGAAAGGGATAGCCCTCAAGCGGGCACCGTTCTCGTTGCCAGTTCTGCGGATCATCTGGTTTTCAAGTCAGCTCAGCAACTTGGCTATACGCCCAGCCCCAAGGACAATGTTTATCGGCCGTCGGTAGATGTGTTCTTCGAAAGTGCGGCGCAATGGTGGCCTGGCTCGGTGATTGGTGTTCTGCTCACAGGCATGGGCAGGGATGGTGCGCGCGGGCTGAGACAGCTCCGTGACAAGGGACATCTCACAATCGCGCAGGATAGAGCAACCAGTGCCGTCTATGGCATGCCGAAGGCCGCGGCCGACATCGGCGCGGCTGTTGATATTCTTCCTTTGGGTGCGATCGGCTCACGTATAATCGAAGCCTGCGAGCGCCTCCACGTGAAAGGCCCGTTCCGATGACGCAAGAACCAGAGTTGGTCCCGCCACTCGCAGATAACTATTCATCCATGGTTCTGCTCATCGATGATCAGATCATGGTTTGCGAGGCGGTCAGGCGCGCTCTAGCCAACGAGCCCGATATATCCTTACACTTCTGCACCGACCCGTTGAGAGCGATGACGGTCGCGGATGAGGTAAAGCCAACCGTTATCCTGCAGGATCTCGTCATGCCCGGGGTGGATGGGCTACATCTGGTGCGAGAATACAGGAAGCATGCGTCGACACGCGCGGTTCCAGTCATTGTGCTGTCGAGCAAGGAAGATCCAGCCACCAAGGGCGAAGCCTTCGCTGCGGGCGCGAACGACTATCTCGTCAAACTGCCGGATCGTATCGAGTTGATTGCACGCATTCGATATCACACGCGGGCCTATCTGGATCACGTCCAGCGAGACTCGGCACACCGAGCGCTGAGGGAAAGCCAGCGACAGCTGATCAGTGCAAATCTAGAGCTTGAACGTCTGACGCGGATCGATGGCCTGACAGGTCTCGGTAACAGGCGCTATTTTGACGAATATCTGGCGGCTGAATGGAAACGCGCTTTTCGCGCACAGTCCCCACTGTCGCTGTTGATGATCGATGCCGATAACTTCAAACGATACAACGATACCTATGGCCATATGGCCGGCGACGATGTGCTCAAGCAAATCGCCCGCGTAATCCAGAGCGGTTCCGGCCGCTCCACCGATCTCGCTGCGCGGTACGGAGGCGAAGAGTTCGTCATCGTGCTGGTCGACACCATACTGGAACAATCCAGTGCGATCGCCGAGCGGCTCGTCCAGAGCGTGCGAGAGTTGAACATACCCCACGGCCCGGATCGCGTGACCATCAGCGTCGGCGTCGCAACAGCGGTGCCCACCGAGAACGAGACGCCAAACGATTTCGTCAATGCCGCCGATTTGGCTCTGTTTCGTGCCAAATCGGAAGGACGAAATCGTGTTGCGCTTCATATGTCCCGCAGCTAGAGAAGCTCACATCTCAGTCAACGAAGCGCGCCCTGTTCGATTTGAGGACGACCTTGGCGAAGTCGGGCATCTCGAGACCTTGCCGCACCAGGCCATCAAGAGTTTTCTCAGCCGCCCTGATGGCGGAGAGCCGGGCCAGCACCGTCTCAGCCTCCAGGCGAGGCACCACGGCGAGACCGTCGCGGTCGCCGACCAGTATGTCTCCCGGCGAGATAGTCACTCCTCCCACCACCACCGGGAATCCGACCGTGCCTGGACCATTGCGCGCAGGCGAGTTCGCAATGATCCCGGCACAGTAAACCGGCAACCCGACCGCCTCGATCCCGACAACGTCGCGCACGAGGCCGTCAGTGATGAAGCCGGCGACCCCCTTGTTGCGCGCCATGCCGAGCACGAGATCGCCAGTTACCGCCGTACCGGCAAAGCTGTCGGTGGCCGCGACGATGACATCGCCACTTGCTGCGGCATCCAGTGCTCCAAACAGGGCGAGGTTGTCGGCGGGACCGCAGTGACAGGTCACGGCGACGCCGACCATCGTCGCAGTAGCTGGCGACAGTGGCTTGATCGCATAATGCAAGGCGCCGCGTCCCCCCATCGCGTCTACGACCTGGCTAACCGGCACGCCCGCAAAAGCACTGATGATTTCTGCTGCGGGCCGTTCGAAACGGCGCTTGATGGTGAGCAGTGGTGGGTCTTCAATCATGTAGCGGCCCCATTCCCTGAACGAACGAAATACAGTCCGGCCCGAGGTCGCGCAGGCTCCGCGCGCCCATCAGTCCCAAGACGCGGTCGATTTCCTTGCGGTAGAGTTCGAGCACGTGGCGTACCCCCTCCTCGCCGGCGACCGCGAGCCCCCACAACTGCGGCCGCCCGATCAGACAGCACGAGGCGCCGAGCGCCAGGGCCTTGACGACGTCAGAGCCTCGCCTGATGCCTCCGTCGATAAGCACCGGTACGCGGCCGGCGACAGCCGCGACAACTGCCGTCAACGCGTCCAGGGATGCGGCGGCGCCGTCAAGCTGACGTCCCCCATGATTGGATACGATGATGCCGTCGATTCCTCGGGCTACAGCCTCGGCGGCTTCGCTGGGATGCAGGACGCCTTTCAGCAACAACGGTCCGGACCAGACAGTGCGCAGCCAGTCGACATCGGCCCAGGAGAGTCCGGGATCGAGCATTGCGGCCATCCGGCCCGCCAATGCACCGACCGTCGCCGTATCTCCGGGGCGCGCGTAGTTGCCGAAGGTCAGTTTCGGGAGTCGGGTGCGCATACGAAGAAGCCACGCCGCCTTGGTGGCGGTCGCGAGGGTTCCGGCCACACCGAAGCGCGGCGGGATGGCAAAACCGTTGCGGATGTCGCGTTCACGGTTGCCAAGCATCTGGTTGTCGATGGTGAGCACCAGCGCGTCGTAGCTTGAGGCACGCGCCCGATCCACCATTTCTCGGGTGAAGCCGCGATCGGTGTAGACGAACACCTGCATCCACCGTGGGCTACTTCCAGTGGCTGCTATGTCCTCCAGCGTGCAGACGGATCCGTGGCTGGCGCAGTAGAATGTCCCTGCGGCCGCTGCGGCTCGGGCGGCTGCGCGCTCGCCGTCGGGCCAGAACAGCCCAGCCAGGCCGGTTGGCGCGATGCCCAGCGGGATGGCAAGTTTCGCGCCGAAGAGGTCAAGGGAAAGGTCTCGCGTCGTTGCACCGTTGAGTGGTCGCGGCAGAATGGCAACCTCACTGAAAGCCTGCTCGTTCCGGCGCAGCGTTCGCTCATCCTCGGCACCGCCATCGGCGAAGTCGAACACCGGGCGTGGCAAAGTCCGCCGCGCGGCGACGCGGACCGCGGCCACGCTGTACAGGCGCTTCAACGCCGCCATCGAAGCAGACGATGCCGCACCGCCGGCGCCGCGGTCATCGCCTGTGTTTGAGGCTGACGAGGAGCTACTCACGGTTGCTTTCCGCCGATGCGACCATGATGCGTCGGTCCACCGCCTCCCGGAACACGCACGCGGGAGACTGTTCCCTCAAAGGATGGATCGCTGCCGGTCGCCAGCACGCCGGCATTTGTCACCCAAAGCGTCTCGCCCAAGAAGACGCAGTTGGTCGTTGCCTTGCCGCAGACGAAGAAACCTTCCGCTGTTCCGTCCGGCCTGAGCACATGAATGCCGTTGGCGGCAATATCCGTTACGTAAAGGCGGCCGTCCGCACCGACCTTCAGCCCGTCCGGGATCGGATTGACCCCAGGCAAGCGGCCAAGGTCTTCGACGCAACCATCCGGACGCTGCCGCTTAACGCGCCCCGTATAGGACTCTCCCCAAATGATCGAGCCGTCGGCTTCGATCGCCACACCATTGGGGAACGTCGGCTCGTCGAAACCGAGAGCAAGGTACGCACTGCCATCGGGGTTGACGGCGAAGATGTAGCTGGGGTCCGGGTTCCCCGGGTTGTATGTGCCGGGATCGCTGAAGATAAGCCGGCCATCAGCAGCAAATACGAGATCGTTTGGACCATTGAGCCGGATGCCTGCAACTTCGGTCAGCAGGATTTCCGGCTTTCCGCCTTCGGCAACCCGCTGGATGGACGGTGTCGTCATCTCCGCGGCCCGCCAAGGTCCTGTCGTGCCGCCGTTCTGGCAGACATAGAGCAGGTCATCCGATCCGAGAACGCAGGCGTTGGGCGCTCCTGCAACATACGCGAACTGGCGAGCACTTCCGTCGCGATCTATGGCCGTCAGCTGGCTGCGATAGCTTTCGACGATGACAATTCGGCCACCGGGCAGCACCGTCGGGCCCTCGGGCCAGCCAAGGCCGGTCGCGACAACCTCGACGGCCAGCTTTTCAACCTCGTTCATCGTGCGACCCCCAGAACGGCAGCCTATCAAGATTTGTCGGGTATAATCCAGCCTGACGATCTGGCGGTCACCGGACCCGGCGACTCGAAAGATAGCCAGGCTGACGTGCGCGTTGCTGGGCCCCCCTAGGCCGGCCCCCACCCCGACGCCGGTGAACCCCGACGGGCGGAGGCCTATGGCTACAGCGCGAGCCGATCGGTGTCTACACAGCTCGGTAGCACTGGCTTGCTCCTCCAGGTTGCGTGGCAGGATTAGGTGCTGCTGAGGCCAGCGTGCAAGGAACAAGTGCAGGTGGAGAAGGTTGAATCTCAGTTCCTCTCCCTCTAACACTCACAAAGTCCAACAATTCTCTGCTCCGCTGCCAGGCGCTCTGGAGCCGAGCGTTTGCAGGGCGTGCGTGTGGCCAAAAGCTGGGGAGCGCCGCAGCGCCCAGGCGTGCAAATTGCTCTCTGAACGCCGATCCTTCTCCGAAGCTGGGGAGTAGCCCCAAAATCCAACAGCAATATCATGCCTCAACGGCGGTTTTGCCACTGCCAGTTTTGCGGTTCGCTCGCCTGTCAAAAGGGACAGTCTTTCGGGTCACGATCCGGAGTGGGTTTGCCAAGGCTCCCGGAATCGAGGTGGCCCACTTTTGCGTCGGGGCTCCGCCACTCTTCAGATCAACAGCAACCAGCACCAATAAGCACCAATCACCATTTGCACAGCGAACGCGGTGAACCTGAGACTGACCGCGAGTTGGCTGGTTGAGACGAGGTGGATCACCGACTGCACTATACGTGCGCCTAACATCGTGGAGGCCAAGGGATCCGTGACATCTGTCTTTGAAATGATGATCGCGACTCCGAGCAGACCTCCGAAGATTGGAAGCCCTTCAATGCAGTTGGCGTGGGCACGGGCTAACCTCCGCATAAACGGGGAGAGGGCTCCGTTATCTGGCGTAAAGCCGTTTGCCGGGACTTGCCCAGAGATCACCAGGTAGCTCCGGATAACTTCCATCACGATCAGCAGGGCCAGGGCCCACGAGATGAAGCCAGTCAATGCGTAAGCACTCGCCGACATGTGCCCTCCCCGTTGCTAGCACTCTAGGTCGTTGTAGCCGATCAACTAGTCTAATGCTATTCGACGAGGAGGGGCGGCCTGTAGTGGGGCCGAAACGGAATAGCAGCTTTTGGACGTTGTGCCCGGAATAGCTGCCGTTCAGCCAATCAGCAGGATTGACCGCTTTCGCCCTTTAGCGACCCTTCCGCGCCAGATCAGTCGATGCTTGAAGCTGCCATTCGCAGAGTGAAAGCGGCGTCGAGCATGGTCAGAAAGGCGCGCACGGCGGGGTTGGCGCGTCGGCTTGCCGGCCAGAGCACGGTGACATTGTTTCGCTCGACCGCGAACGTGGACAGCACTGGGACCAGTTCGCCGCGCTTCACATAGGGAGCCGCCATGAAGGAGGCGCCTATGCCTATCCCACCGCCGGCTGCCAGCATGATGAGCACGGCATCGCTGGCATCGGCGACCACACCGGAATTGGGCACGATCTCGATTTCACGGTCGCCAATCCGGAAGGGCCAGCGAAAGGCCTGGCCTGTGCTCTGATATCGAAGGTTGACGGTGTCGTGCCCTTCCAGGTGATCGGGATGGGTCGGTGTGCCGCGTTCCTCGAGATAGGCTGGCGAGGCGAAGCAGCAAAGCCGATGGGGTGCGAGCTTGCGTGATAGTAGCCGGGTGTCAGCCAGATCACCGATGCGTATGGCGACATCGATCCCTTCCTCGATCATGTCCACCATCTGGTCACCCAGCCTGAGATCGACGATCAGGTTCGGATGGAGCCGACGGAAAGCCGGTAAAGCCGGAGCGATCAGATGCAGTCCGATCGGCAGCGACGCGGCCACGCGCAACGTGCCCGATGGTTCGGAGCGCGCGGTCTTTGCCGCCTGCTCTATTTCCTCCGCCTCGCGTAGCAGACGCAGCGCGCGCTCATGCAGGTCGCGCCCTTCGGGCGTGAAGGTGAGCGAGCGCGTTGTACGGGTAAACAGCGACACTCCTAAATGCCGCTCGAGCCGCTGGACGCTCTTGCTGACCGCCGACGGGGAAATCGACAGCGCGCGCGCCGCTGCCGTGTAGTTGCCCAGCGATCCCGCACGCGCGAAGGCGATGATGCCAGTGAGCCGATCCAAAGTGATATGTTCCGCCATGGCATTACTTAACCGCCATCGGCACCGATTATCAACCCGCGGACATGCCGCTAGATTCGCTCCAATGACATGGATGAGCGGAGATTTCACCAATGAGCGATAAGATGAAGGCAGTCCGTCTGCACGCATTCGGTGGTCCCGAGATGCTGGTGTACGAAGACGCGCCTAGGCCGGGTGTGAAGCCCGGCGAGGTGCTTGTCCGAGTCCAGGCGGCCGGGCTTAATCCGCCCGACTGGTATCTGCGGGATGGCTATCGCGCACTGCCGCCAGAATGGCGACCCAACGCGTCCTTCCCACTGATTCTCGGCACGGACGTGTCGGGCGTCATTGAAGCGGTTGGCGCTGACGTCGCTGAGTTCAGCATCGGTGACGAGGTCTACGCAATGGTTCGCTTCCCCGATAACTTGATGACGGGTAGCAATGCCTACGCGCATTATGTCAGTGTGCCGGCATCGCATGTTGCGTTGAAACCAGCCGGCATCGACCATATTCATGCGGCTGGTGCGCCGATGTCGCTTCTGACGGCATGGCAGTTCTTGATCGAACTTGGCCACGACGAGCCGAATCCGTTCCAGCCCTTACCGCATGAGCCGGTGCCCCTCGACGGCAAGACGGTGCTCATCAATGGTGCCGGAGGCGGTGTCGGGCATCTGGCCGTCCAGTTGGCGAAATGGCGGGGCGCTCGCGTCATCGCCGTGGCATCGGCGAAGAACGAGGCGCTGATGCGCGGTCTCGGCGTGGATCAGTTCATCGACTACAAGACGACCGGGGCGGAAGATGTCGTCCGAGACGTCGACCTTGTCCTCGACGCGGTGGGCGGCGCGGACATGGAGCGCTTCTTCCAGGTTCTGAAGCCGGGCGCCGCGCTGTTCCTGGTCAACCCGCTGGGCTTCGCTGGTCACGAAGAGACAGAGAGGCTGGGGATCACGGTCTCATCCACACAGGTTCGATCCAATGGCGCGCAGTTGGCAAAAGCCGCCCGCCTGCTCGACGACGGCCTTGTGCGTGTCGTCATCGACAGCACATTCCCGCTGGCCGAGACATCGCGCGCACATGAGCGCGCCGCCGACGGCAGTATTCAAGGCAAGATCGTGCTGGCCGTCTGAATTGTTGCTTTCAGTCCGATCGACCATCGGGAGTGCAGACGATCGGGCGGGATTACGCCGTTTAGCCGACGAAGACCACCGACCGACGTCCGGCTAAATCGTGCTCGACTACAAGTGCCGCGATGGCTGCCGCGATCTTCGCGCCGCCTTGCACTGACGGTTCGATAGGATTGGCGAAGTCCGCGTCCTCATTCGATACCAAGCGCAGGTCGACGAGCGGCAAACCGCGCGTGAACGCCGCCCGGGTGATGACGTCGTTGAGGACCGTCAGGGCAGTTGCGGCAAGTCTACGACGCTGTGGGTCGGGAAAGCGCGCCTCGTAGATCGTGCAGACAGCGGTGGGTAGGTTTTGGCCCAGCGCCCCCTCGAGCATCGTACAGTAGTCGTGCTCGAATTCCTCCCGGATATCGCTGATCCTGTCCAGAACCTCGGCCACCGAACAGGCCCCCTGCTCCAGAATCCCTGCATGACGAAGAGCATCATTGCCACCGACGCTGACGACAAGATGGCTAGCATCCTGGGGGAGCCGTTCAAGCTGCCGCTCGACGCCGCTTGTGACGGCGCCGTCGACGGCGTTTAGCGTTGCACGCCACCCCTCCGGCAAGCGCTCCCGCAGCTGCCGCACTACGTCGGGCCCGTGCGCGACATAGGCAGCGTTGTCAAAGATCGAATCCCCGAGAAGGACGACGTGTGGCATCGGATGCTCCGTTGAGGCCTCTGCAATGCTGCATCAGCAGAGGAGGTAAGGTGGTGGGTTGTGACCGCGGCAGCGAGCACGGTCAGGAGATCACGGCGAGTCAGGCCACCTGCAGAACGGAACGGCATCTCAGCCGTCCAGGAACGCCAGAAGCGCGGCATTCACCGCGCTGGCCTCTTCGCGCTGTACCCAATGCGTCGCCTTCTCGAACGTCTGCAGGCCCCGATCGTTGCAAAGGGCCAGACTGCGCTCGGCCAGGCCATATTCCAGAGCTTGGTCCTGCATCCCCCACAGTACAAGGGTCGGTGTCGTGATCCGCTGCTTCAGGCTTGGGCGGAAGCGCAGCGCCCGATACCAGTTGAGCATGCCGGTCAGCGCCCCCGGCCGTCCCCAGGCCTGCCGATACTCTGCGATTTCCTCCGCCGTGAAGGCATCTGTTCGGCTGGATTTGATGAGCGCCCGTGCCAGCAGAGCCGAGTGCCCTGCTCCCAGAACAGCCTCCGGCAGCAAGGGGAACTGGAAGAAGGCCGCATAGCTGCTCCGCAGGAACTGGGTCGGAGATCGCAAGGAATGGGCAAGCAGCACCTCGGGATGGGGCGCGTTCAGGATGACGAGCCTTTCCAGACGGTGCGGCAGCTTTGCGCCTGCCGCCCAGGCGACGATACCGCCCCAGTCATGACCGACGAGGTGAAACCTTCCGATGCCGAGCGCGTCGGCGATGGCAACGACATCGCCGACGAGCTTGGGGAGCGTGTATTCACGGATGGCTTTCGGCTTGTCACTGGTGTTGTAGCCCCGCTGGTCGGGAACGATGACCCGGAATCCGGCGGAAGCGAGCGCATCGATCTGCCGTCTCCAGAGGCGCCGAGTTCTGATAAGCAAGTTTCAATTTCGCGCTTTTCCCGCAAATTCGAGAGCGTGAGGAATTGAAACCATTCGTTGATTAATCAGGCGTTTTCGCCGGCCTGTCACGCCGGAGGTCGCGGGTTCGAGCCCCGTCACTCGCGCCATTTCTCCTCAGGAGAAATGTGACATAATCGTCTAAAATCATGGTCTTGCATGTGGGAATTCAGATCCGGTCGGATCTGAATTCGGTCTCTCCCGCAACGACGTCACCCCTTGGCCAGCAGCGCCTCGACCTCCTGCAACGTCGGCATGGATGGCGCCGTACCCGGCCTTGTCACCGAAATGCCGGCGACGGCGCAGGCGAAGCGGACGGCTTGCAGCGGCTCCACGCCTTTGGCGAGTGCGGCGGCCAGGCCGCCATTGAAGGCATCGCCCGCGCCGGTGGTTTCGACCACCGGACCGGCACTGACCACGGGAACATGGTCGGACCGAGCGGCCGTGTGCAGCAGCGCGCCTTTTTCGCCGAGCGTGATGATGACCGAGCCGACGCCCTTTTTGAGCAGGCTGTCGGCGGCGCGGCGAGCCTCGTCGATCGAAGAAACCTTGATGCCGGTCAGCTCTTCGGCCTCGGTCTCGTTGGGGGTGACATAGTCGCAAAGCGTATAGATGCGGTCCGGCAGCTTGGCCGCCGGCGCCGGATTGAGGATGGTGGTCACCCCTGCACCGCGCGCGATTTCGAGTGCGCGCAGTGCCGCGTCGATCGGCTGCTCGAGCTGGGTGACGAAGACGCCGGCGCCGCCGATCAGGCCGGCGTTGGCCTCGATGTCTTCAGGCGAGATCAGCATCGCCGCACCCGGGCTGACGATGATGGCGTTGTTGCCGGTTGTCTCCTCGATGAAGATATAGGCCGCGCCGGTATAGCTTTGCGGCGTCTCGATGACGGCGGATTTGACGCTCGCCTCTGCCCAGGTCGCCTTGGCCATGTCGGCGAAAGCATCGACGCCAAGCCGGGTCAGGAAGGTGACGTCCGCGCCGAGCTTGCCTGCCGCCACCGCCTGGTTCGAGCCCTTGCCGCCCGGTCCCAGCTTGAAGGAATTACCAAGAATGGTTTCACCCATGCGCGGCTGTCGATCGGCGCGGTAGGCGGTGTCGGCGACGAAAACGCCCAGAATGACGACAGGTTTGCCCGACGCCATGGCCCTACTCGGCGTCCGGCGGCACGACGCCCTTGCGAAAGGCGAAGCAGCCATAGAAGCGGCGCTCGCCGGTCTGGATGACGCAATAGGCTTTCTTGGCGCGCTCGTAGAAGGCATAGCGCTCGACCGAGATCATCGGCCAGGCCTTGCCTTCCGCCTTGTCGATCTCCTTCTGCACCTCTTTTTGCACCGGCGGGATCTCGTCCGGCTTGCCGACGATCTCCATGCGCGCGGCCGCATCGTCGACGAAAGTGTCCAGCGGATAGAGCGACAGCACCGCCTTGACCACATCGGCCGCCGAGGCGTCGATGTGCAGCAGCTTGCCGAGCACGGTCTGCTTTGCCACCGAATCGGCGGGGAAATTGGTGTCGGCGATGACCAGATCGTCGCCGTGTCCCATTGCCCTGAGCGCCTGGAGCACATCGGCATTGAGCAATGGGTTGATCCCTTTGAGCATGGCAGTCCTCGTCAAACAGGTTTGGTCAAAGTCGATTGGAAATCAGAGCCGGTTGCCGGTCTCGGCGTCGAAGAGATGGACCTGGTCGAGGCGCGGCTTGAGATTGAGCGTGTCGCCGGGCTTGAAGTCGTGGCGCTCGCGAAACAGCGCCACCATCTCGCCCTCGCCGAAACGCACGAAGACCAGCGTTTCGGAACCGGTCGGCTCGACCACCGAGATCTTTGCCGGCACGCCGTCGGCATGGATTTCGAGATGCTCGGGCCGCACGCCATAGACCACGGCCTGGCCCTCCTTGGCGGCGCTGCCGGCCGCGATCGGGAACAGCGTGCCCGCTATCTCGACCTTGTCGCCCTTGCGCACCACGCCCTTGAGCAGGTTCATCGACGGCGAGCCGATGAAGCCGGCGACAAACAGATTGGCCGGCCGGTCGAACAATTCCAATGGCGCGCCGACCTGCTCGATACGGCCATCGCGCATGACGACGATCTTGTCGGCCATGGTCATGGCCTCGATCTGGTCGTGGGTGACGTAGATGGTGGTGGTCTTCAGCCGCTGGTGCAGTTCCTTGATCTCGGTGCGCATCTGCACGCGCAGCTTGGCGTCGAGATTGGAGAGCGGCTCGTCGAACAGGAAGACCTGCGGATTGCGCACGATGGCGCGGCCCATGGCGACGCGCTGGCGCTGGCCGCCGGATAGCTGGCGCGGATAACGTTTCAGGTACGGATTGAGGTCGAGAATGTCGGCGGCGCGCTTGACCCGCTCGGCGACCACGGCTGGATCGGTCTTGCGCAGCTTCAGCGCAAACGCCATGTTCTGCTCCACCGTCTTGTGCGGATAGAGCGCGTAGTTCTGGAACACCATGGCGATGTCGCGCTTGGCCGGCGGCAGATTGTTGACGATGCGCTCGCCAATGGCGATCGTGCCGCCGGAGACGGTCTCCAGCCCGGCCACCATCCTGAGCAGCGTGGACTTGCCGCAGCCCGACGGGCCGACCAACACCACGAACTGGCCATCGGCGATATCGACGCTGACCTCGTGCAGGACCTTGACGGTTCCGAACGCCTTGGCCACATTGCTGATCGCGACTTGAGCCATCGTCCCCCCTTTTCTCGCGGTGAAGCTAGCCATTGCCAACGGCAAGGGCAAGTCGGTATGTTATCGATAAAAAGCCATTCGTGTTGACAAGGTAATCGATTACGCAAATATTAGCTGTTGCCAATCCGGCAGTCGGATTTTTATCCGAAAATCGGAGCTCCAGGCGACGCAGGGTGGGGTCCCACGTCCCCGTATGATAAAGGAGAACCGCCGACGTTTCGGCGTCGGAGGGATTGGCATTTTAATTCACGACTGTTGTTCTGGGAGGAATAGATGAGAGTCGGTCTGTACGAAAAACTCGTCCGCGCGGGTGCCACCCGGCGTGACATACTCAAGGGCGCGGCCTCGATGGCCGCGATCGCCGCCGCATCGGGCGCTGGGCTCGGCGCTTTCACCCGCCCGGCTGAAGCCGCCAGCGAGCTACGCTCCAAAATTCTTCAGATCCCCGGCGTCGGCAAGGGTCAGCCGACGGATGCCGATTTCCAGAAGGTCGGCGAACTCTGCCTGGAAGCCACCAAGGCCAACGTCAAGGAAGGCGAATTCGCCGGCGTCGAGCTCACCTTCATGGGCCTCAACAACCAGAACCTGCACAATGTGCTGTTCCGCGGCTTCCTGAAGCCGTGGGAGGCCTATACCGGCGCCAAGATCAGCTGGATCGACCTGGCGCAGGCCGACTACAATGCCCGCCTGCAGCAGTCGATCGCAACCGGCACCGTCGACTTCGACATCATCGAGATGGGCGCGCCCTTCGAAGGCGATGTCTGCGGCAAGGGCCTGACGTCCGAGATGCCCGACTGGGTCAAAGAGCAGATCGACATGAAGGATGTCGTGGCCTATCTGCAGCCGCCGGTCGGCACCTGGGACGGCAAGCAGTACCGGATCACCGTCGATGGCGATGCGCACAACTTCAATTACCGCACCGACGTTTTTGCCGATGCCGACCTCGCCAAGGCGTGGAAGGACGGCGGCGCGACCACCGAATGGGGTGTGCCGAAGACCTGGCAGGAAGTCCAGGCCGTCACAAAATTCCTCAAGGGCAAGAAGTTCAAGGACCAGGACGTCTTCGGCTATCTCGATGCGCCCAAGGCCTGGGGCGGTTTCGGCTTCTACTTCCTCGGCAGCCGCGCCACCGCCTATGCCAAGCATCCCGACGACAAGGCCTGGCTGTTCGATGCCGACACGATGAAGCCGCGCATCAACAATCCGGCCTGGGTGCGCGCCATCCAGGACGTCATCGACGCGCTGCCGTCGGAGCCCGCCGACCAGATCAACGCCGACCCGAACACGACAGCCTTCCAGCAGTTCCTGGCCGGCACCGGTTCGATGGTCACCTGGTGGGGCGACGTCGGCTCCAACGTCAAGACCAACGATAGCTCGGTCATCGGCGACGTCACCGGCTTCTCGATCCTGCCGGGGTCCGACGACGTCTACAATGCCAAGACCGGCGCTTGGGACAAACTCGCCAGCGGCCCGAACTATGCGCCGAACTGCGCCTATCTCGGCTGGGGCGTCTACGTCATGGCCCGCGTCGATACGGACGAAAAGAAGAAAAAAGCGGCATGGTCGGCCGCCGCTCATCTCGGCGGCAAGGACCTGTCGATCTGGACGGCGATGTATCCGTCCGGCTTCCAGCCCTACCGCAACTCGCATTTCGACATTCCCGAATGGGTGGCGGCAGGCTACGACGAGGCGTTCATCACCTCGTATCTGAAGTCGGAAGCCGACAGCTACAACCATCCGAACGCGGCGATCGAGCCGCGCATCCCCGGCATCTTCCAGTATTATTCGGCTGCCGAGGACATTCTGGCCAACACATTCGCCGGCAAGATGAAGGCGCAGGAAGGCGCCGACGCCATTGCCGCGGCCTGGGAGAAGCTGACCGACCAGATCGGCCGCGAAAACCAGATCAAGCTCTACAAGGCCTCGCTCGGCGTGTAGGCTGATCCTATCGTGACAACAGGTCCGGCGGTGCAAGCCGCCGGACCTGACCGGCTCGGGCCGGTCGCAGGCTTGATTTTTTAAACGGACGGGGACGCGTGGCAGACCAGACCACCAATGCATGGCCGGCCAACGCCGGCCCAGCCGATCTGATCTCGCCGGCCCGCAAGCGGGCGGGTTTTGCCCTGATGGCGGCCGCCACGCTTGGCCTGCTGGCGGTGATCGCGTTTGAGATCCTCTACAAGAACGAGATCACCACGCTCGGCTTCGAGACCTGGCGTCCGATCGTCTACGCCTATGTTCTGTGGGGCGTGGCGCTCGGCATCGGCCAGGTGCTGACGCGCGGCGAGGACGGCCAGCGCGCGCTGTTCCTGCTGCCGGCGCTGCTGTTCACCATCGCCATGGTGATCTTCCCGACGCTGTTCGGCTTCTATATCGCGCTGACCGACTGGAACCTGTCGTCCTTTTCCGGCCGCAAGTTCAACGGGCTCGACAATTTCTGGCAGATGCTGGCCGATCCCTACTACCGCAACGCGCTGTTCAACATGGTGCTTTATGTGCTCGCCGTGCTGGTCGAATATGTCATCGCTTTCGGCCTGGCGCTGCTGCTCAACGCGCAGATCCGGGCGCGCAAATTCTTCCGAGTCGTCTTCCTGATGCCGCTGATGCTGTCGCCGGTCGCGGTATCCTGGATGATCGGCAAATCGCTGATGGAATACCGTTTCGGGCCGGCGGCGACGCTGGCGCGCCATCTCGGCTGGGAGAACCCCGCCTTCTTCTCCAACCCGATCACCGCCCGCATCTCGATCATGGTGCTCGACGCCTGGACCTTCATCCCGTTCATGATGATCATGCTGCTTGCCGGCCTGCAGGCGATGTCGCGCGACGTGCTGGAGGCAGCGCGCGTCGACGGCGCCACGCCATGGCAGACTTTTTGGCAGGTCACCTTCCCGCTGATGCTGCCGGTGTCGGTGACGGCGGTGATCCTGCGCATCATCTTCAAGCTGAAGCTTGCCGACATCATCATCACCGTGACCTCCGGCGGGCCTGGCGGCGCCACGGATTCGGTGTCGAGCTTCATCTACCGCGAATACCGCGACCGCTCGAATGTCGGCTACGGCACCATGCTGGCGATGGCCTATCTCGTCATCATCGTCGTGTTCGTGACCTGGCTGTTGAAATTGGCCAATCGCTTCGTGCGCAACGTGAACTGACGAGGCACAATGAGCGTCCAGACCACCGACTATACTGCCTCGGAAATCCGCTCACCGCTAGGTTTTCTGGCCAATCGCATCTTCATCTATGGCGCGCTGGCGTTCTGGGCCTTCATCTGCCTGTTCCCGATCTACTGGACGATCACCACCTCGTTCAAGACTGCGGTCGACGTCACGCAAGGACACCTCATCCCGTTCGTCGACTTCCAACCGGACTGGAAGGGCTGGCGCTCGCTCGGCCTGTCGCCGGATTCGATCTTCCAGACCTCGACGGTGCGGGAGGAGTTTTTCAAGCGCTTCATGAATTCGGTCATCACCTCGGTCGGCGCATCGAGCCTCGCCATCGTCATCGGCAGCCTCGCCGCCTATGGGCTGACCCGGTACCGCTATCAGTTCGCCTGGTTCAAGAACGAGGACATCTCCTTCTTCTTCCTGTCGCAGCTGATCCTGCCGCCGGTGGTGCTCGCCCTGCCCTTCCTGGTGCTCTACCGCGAGGTCGGCCTGCTCGACACACGCATCGGCCTGATCCTGCTCTACACGCTCATGGTGCTGCCGATCGTCATCTGGATCATGCGCGACCAGTTCAATTCGATCCCTGTCGAACTGGAGGAGGCAGCGCTGGTCGACGGCCTGTCGATCTGGGGCGCCTTTTTCCGCATCGTCATGCCGATTGCGCTGCCGGGCATGGTCGCCGCCTTCATCCTGGCGATGGTGCTGTGCTGGAACGAGTACTTTTTTGCGGCACTCCTGACGTCGACCGACGCCAAGACCATTCCGGTGATGGTGGCGAGCCAGACCGGCTCGCAAGGCATCAACTGGTGGTCGATGGCGGCGCTTGCCACCGCCGCGATCGCACCGCTGGCGGTCATCGGGATTGCGCTTGAACGCTATCTGATCATGGGCATGACGGCGGGGGCGGTGAAGTAGGCGAGAGGCGGCGTGCCCCTCTACTGTTGACCTCGGCGGGACAGCACCCCCCTCTGGCCTGCCGGCCATCTCCCCCGCAAGGAGGGAGATCGGCAGCTTTGGCTGCATCGCTTTTCTTGCGACGTAGGTGATTGGCGAAAGCGGAAATGACATCTGATCTCCCCCCTTGCGGGGGAGATGTCCGGCAGGACAGAGGGGGGCGCGAAGGATCGCTACAGAGCGACTTTGTCTGCTAGCGCCCCAATATCGCCCTCAGGTGATCCATGATCATCGCCACACCCTTTCGCCCCAGCTCCGCCGAGGCCTCCGGCGCACTGGCCGTATACCACGCGGTATTCTCGCCAAAACGCCCGGCATCGACCGCTTCCGGACACAGTGCCAGCATCAATGATGTCTCGCCAACACCGGCGTGATCGAACGGATACTTCCCGTTCATGGCAGCCGACATTAGCGGGTGCACCTGCACCCAGTTGAAGAAATTCTCGCCGGCGGCGTGCCCGGAATAATAATCGGCCATCTCGTCTGAGCCCCACCAGCCCTCGCCGCGCTGCTTCTCGAGGAAGCGGAAGATCGCCTGGCGGCCGGCGGCCTTGAAGGCGAGATCGGTCGGCATGCCGGCGGCAAAGTTCTCGGTCTGGTGGTGGATGATGGCGTTGATGTTACGAAAGCCGATGCGCAGCAGGCTGTAGAACAATTCTTCGGCGAACGGCGCCAGCTGGTTGCCGCCGACCTGCACCGAGCCGTTGCCTTCGGGTGCTGCCACCACATAGCTCGCCGCACCGTAGTAGAAAGCCGGCAGGATGACGACGTCGGCCTCCTTCTCGTAGAGCTCCAGCGTCTTGACGACGGCCAGCGTGTCCATGCCGACGGCCATGTGCTCGCCGTGATATTCGAGCACGCCGAGCGGGAGAGCGACCGGCCAGTTCTCGGCGATCGCCTTGCGGATCTGGTGCGGCAGCATCAGTTCGTAGCGCATGATCTATTCCATGTTGGTGTGGCGGGCGCGCATGGCCTCGGACGACTGGCCGGTCAGCGCCTTGAGCTTCAGCACCATGACCTCGAACAGCAGGAACAGCGCCCCTTCGAAGACCGAGCCCATCGGCAGCAGCGATGTCTTTTGCGGCCCTTGGTCACGCGCCATGGTCTGCGCCGGGATCAGCAAGGTGAAGTCGGCAAGCGCGACCGCACTGCTGCCTGCCTCGGCGGTGAGCAAAAGCACGGTGGCGCCGGCCTGGCGGGCGACTTGCATCAAGGTGAGCACCGTCGTCGTCTCGCCCGGGCCGGAACTGACCAGGAAGACATCGGCTGCGCCAAGCGGTGGCGTGTTCATGTCGCCGACCACCGACACCTCAAGCCCAAGGTGATAGAGGCGCATGGCGAAACCCTTGAGCTGCAACGCTTCGCGGCCGCAGCCATAGACGCCGATCTTTTGCGCGCGGGCCAGGGTTTCGCAGGCGATGTCGATGCCGGCTTCGTCGACGCGCGCCAGTACGGCGCCCAGCTCTTGCAGGGCGGTCGAAAACATATCCGAGCCGGCATTCGCCATGAGAGTCCCATCTGTCGGGCCGGGTTTGTGGCCGGTGATTTCCGGTTGCGCGCTTTCGGAAAAGGCTTGTTTTTGTTCATGCTATCATCGGGAAAATGCCTGTCCAACGGCCATGGCGGCTTTTGCTGAGCCAGCGGCGTGATAGTGTCATGTCAGACAATCAATCCAGGAAATCAGCACGACATGAAGACACGGCATTTCGACCGCATCGGCAATGGCGGCCTCGACTTCACCGAGCTTGGCTTCGGCAGCGCGCCGCTCGGCAACCTTTACCGCGCCGTCCCCGACGCGGATGCCAACGCGACGCTGGAGGCGGCGTGGGCGACCGGCTGCCGTTACTACGACACCGCGCCGCTCTATGGCCTGGGCCTTGCCGAAACACGGCTCAATGCCTTCCTGCGCGGCAGGAAGCGCGACGATTATGTGCTGTCGAGCAAGGTCGGTCGCCTGTTGCGCGCCTGCCCGCCGGAGGAACGAACCGGCATCGGCAAGTTCTTCGACACACCGACGCGCAAGGAGGTCTACGACTACAGCTATGACGGCGTCATGCGCTCGTTCGAGGCGTCGCTGGAACGGCTTGGCGTCGACCGCATCGACATCCTTTTCGTCCATGACCTCGACATCTTCACCCATGGCAGCAAGGAGGCGTCAGACCAGCGCATCGAGGAATTCATGGCCTCGGGCTACAACGGACTGGTTGCGCTGCGCGACCAGGGCGTGATCAAGGCCTTCGGCGGCGGCATCAACGAATGGGAGGTTTGCCAGACGCTGGCGGAGCGTGGCGACTTCGACCTGTTCCTGCTGGCCGGGCGCTACACGCTGCTGGAACAGGAAGCGCTTGCCACCTTCCTGCCGCTCTGCGAGCAACGCGGCATCGGCATCGTTCTCGGCGGTCCTTACAATTCCGGCATCCTGGCGACCGGGCCGAAGCCAGGCGCCTATTACAATTACTCCGAGGCGCCAAGGGACATCATGGATCGCGTCGGGCGCATCGAGGCCGTCTGCCAGCGCCATGGCGTCAGGCTGATCGAGGCGGCGCTGCAGTTTCCGCTGCTGCACCCCTCCGTGGTGTCGGTCATCCCCGGCGGCCAGCGGCCGAGCGAAGTCGAAAGCAACCGCGCCCTGCTCGATGCCAAGCTGCCCGCGGCGCTGTGGGCGGACCTCAAGCAGGAAGGCCTGATGCGCGCGGATGCGCCGGTGGGCTGAAGGCTCGCCTCAGCGGGCTGACGGCTTGCCGCGATCGAGGCAAAAGAAAAGCCGGGCGAACCCGGCTTTCCAACATTCTCTGAAAAAATTTTTAGTTGACCGCGTCCTTGAGGCCTTTGCCGGCCGAGAACTTCGGCACGGTACGCGCCGGAATCTTCACTTCCGCGCCAGTCTGCGGGTTGCGGCCAGTCGATGCCGCACGCTTGGAGACGGTGAAATTTCCGAAGCCGACGAGCCGTACATCGCCGCCCTTCTTCAGTTCGCCAGTGATGACGGAGAACACCGCCTCAACCGCCGACTGTGCGTCACCCTTCGAAATGCTCGCGGATTCAGCGACAGCGGAAACCAGTTCGTTCTTGTTCATAAAAATTCCCTTCCATGAGAAAACCGGAACTTTCGACTCATCCGGCAGGAGAGGGACTTTAGAAAGAAGCGCTCGCAAACCCAAGTCAAAAAGCCGGAAATAAGTTGAAAAAAGCCCGGAAAAGGTGGGTTTTTCACATGAAAAAGCCGGGCTCAAGGCCCGGCTCTCTCTTTGTGCACTGCAACTTTAGTAGTTTCTAATGTGCAAGCGACTTTCCAGCATCGTCAACGGTATCGGTGGAAGCCGGCGGATTGACCGGCTCGACCCACTCGATCGGCTCCGGCATGCGCACCAACGCGTGCCTTAGAACCTCGCCGACACGTGAGACCGGAATGATCTCCATACCGTTCTTCACATTGTCCGGTATCTCCGCCAGATCCTTGGCGTTGTCTTCCGGGATCAGCACCTTCTTGATGCCGCCGCGCAATGCGGCGAGCAGCTTCTCCTTGAGGCCGCCGATCGGCAAGATGCGGCCGCGAAGCGTTATCTCGCCAGTCATCGCCACATCGGCCCGGACCGGAATACCAGTCATGACAGACACGATGGCTGTCGCCATGGCAGCACCTGCAGACGGACCGTCCTTCGGCGTGGCGCCTTCGGGCAAGTGGACGTGGATGTCACGCTTGTCGAACAGCGGCGGCTCGATGCCGAAATCGATGGCCCGCGAGCGGACATAAGAGGCCGCCGCCGAGATCGATTCCTTCATCACGTCGCGCAGATTGCCGGTCACCGTCATGCGGCCCTTGCCGGGCATCATGACGCCTTCGACCGTCAGCAGCTCGCCGCCGACTTCCGTCCAGGCAAGACCGGTGACGACACCGACCTGATCGTCAGCCTCGACCTGGCCGAAGCGGAAGCGCGGAACACCGAGGTAATCGGCGAGGTTCGCCGCCGTGATGCTCACCGTCTTCTTCTTCGTCTTCAGGATCTCGGTCACCGCCTTGCGCCCGAGCTTCATCAGCTCGCGCTCCAGGCTTCTGACGCCCGCTTCACGGGTGTAGGTCTGGATGATGCCGCGGATCGCGTCCTCGCCGACGGAGAATTCCTTCGGCTGCAGGGCATGATCGCGGATCACCTTGGGCATCAGGTGACGCTTGGCGATCTCGATCTTCTCGTCCTCGGTGTAGCCGGCGATACGGATGATCTCCATGCGGTCCATCAGGGGCGCAGGGATGTTCAGTGTGTTCGCCGTCGTCACGAACATCACGCTCGATAGGTCGTATTCGACCTCGAGGTAATGGTCCATGAACGTCGAGTTCTGCTCGGGATCGAGCACCTCGAGCAAAGCCGATGACGGATCGCCACGGAAGTCCTGGCCCATCTTGTCGATCTCGTCGAGCAGGAAGAGCGGGTTGGACTTCTTGGCCTTCTTCATCGACTGGATGACCTTGCCGGGCATCGAGCCGATATAGGTGCGGCGGTGGCCACGGATCTCGGCCTCGTCACGCACGCCGCCAAGCGCCATGCGGATGAACTCGCGGCCGGTCGCCTTGGCGATCGACTTGCCGAGCGAGGTCTTGCCGACGCCGGGAGGGCCGACGAGGCACAGGATCGGCCCCTTCAGCTTCTTCTGGCGGCTTTGCACGGCGAGATACTCGACGATGCGGTCCTTGACCTTGTCGAGGCCGAAATGATCGGTGTCGAGCACGTTCTGCGCAAACGCCAGGTCCTGCTTGACCTTGGAGTTCTTGCCCCACGGGATCGACAGGATCCAGTCGAGGTAGTTGCGCACGACGGTCGATTCCGCCGACATCGGCGACATCGTCCGCAGCTTCTTCAACTCGGCTTCCGCCTTTTCGCGGGCCTCCTTGGAGAGCTTGGTCTTCTTGATGCGCGCCTCGATCTCGGCGGCCTCGTCGCGGCCGTCCTCGCCTTCGCCGAGCTCCTTCTGGATCGCCTTCATCTGCTCGTTGAGGTAATATTCGCGCTGCGTCTTCTCCATCTGGCGCTTGACGCGCGAGCGGATGCGCTTCTCCACCTGCAGGACGGAGATTTCGGCTTCCATGAAGCCCATCGCCTTTTCCAGCCGTTCCTTGACGGACAGCGTGGCCAGCATCTCCTGCTTCTCGGGGATCTTGATGGCGAGGTGCGAAGCAACCGTATCGGCGAGCTTGGAATAGTCGTCGATCTGGCTGGCGGCGCCCACCACTTCAGGCGAGATCTTCTTGTTCAGCTTGACGTAGTTTTCGAAGTCGGTGACGACCGAACGGGCGAGCGCCTCGACCTCGACCTCTTCCTCCTCCGGCTCGACCAGCGCCGTGGCGGTAGCTTCGTGGAAGTCCGGACGGTCGGTGAACGAGACGATCTTGGCACGCGACGCGCCTTCGACCAGCACCTTGACGGTGCCGTCGGGCAGCTTCAGCAATTGCAGCACATTGGCGAGCGTGCCGATGTCGAAGATCGCATCGGGCTCGGGATCGTCATCGGCGGCATTCATCTGGGTGGCAAGCAGGATCTGCTTTTCCTGACCCATAACCTCTTCCAGCGCCTTGATCGATTTTTCACGCCCGACAAAGAGCGGAACGATCATGTGCGGGAACACCACGATGTCGCGCAGTGGGAGGACTGCGAAGACGCCGTCGCTGGGAGCCTTGGATATTTTGGCCATTGTCCAACCTTTCATGTCGCGGCCGCTAATCGAGCCAACCGCGAATCTTATATTAACGACCGAGGATCGTTCCGCCTACCACCGTTTGTGACGGGAGTTTTACAGCACAGAATTCGGCACCACGGCCTTCCGATGTTAGTTGGATGCACGAGGGGCAAAGATCAAGGGTCGACACGTTCGTTCATCCACTCCGTCACAAGGATCGGTACCTCACCACAGCAAAACGGCGCCCCGCGGGCGCCGTTCCATAAAAAGGTTAGGCCAGATGCCAGATCAGGCGCTGACGTTGCCCTTCTTTTCCTTCTGCTCGGAATAGATGTAGAGCGGCCGGGCGCTGCCGGTCACCACTTCTTCCGAAATCACCACTTCGCGCACGCCTTCCAGGGCGGGCAGTTCGAACATGGTGTCGAGCAGGATCGCTTCCATGATCGAGCGGAGGCCACGGGCGCCGGTCTTGCGCTCGATGGCGCGCTTGGCGATCGCCGACAGCGCATTCTCATGGAAGGTCAGGTCGACACTTTCCATCTCGAACAGCCGCTGATACTGCTTGACCAGCGCGTTTTTCGGCTCGGTCAGGATCTGGATCAGAGCCGGCTCGTCGAGGTCTTCCAGCGTCGCCAGGACCGGCAGACGGCCGACAAACTCGGGGATGAGGCCGAACTTCAAGAGATCCTCGGGCTCGACCAGGCGGAACACGTCACCGGTGCGGCGATCCTCGGGCGAAGCGACGATGGCGCCGAAGCCGATGGAAGTCTTCCTGCCGCGATCCGAGATGATCTTGTCCAGCCCGGCGAAGGCGCCGCCGCAGATGAACAGGATGTTGGCGGTGTCGACCTGCAGGAACTCCTGCTGCGGATGCTTGCGGCCGCCCTGCGGCGGCACGGAGGCAACGGTGCCTTCCATGATCTTCAGAAGCGCCTGCTGCACGCCCTCGCCCGACACGTCGCGGGTGATCGATGGGTTGTCGGACTTGCGCGAGATCTTGTCGATTTCATCGATGTAGACGATGCCGCGCTGGGCGCGCTCGACATTGTAGTCGGCCGACTGCAGCAGCTTCAGGATGATGTTTTCGACGTCCTCGCCGACGTAACCGGCTTCGGTCAGCGTCGTCGCGTCGGCCATGGTGAAGGGCACGTCGATGATGCGGGCCAGCGTCTGGGCAAGCAGCGTCTTGCCGCAGCCGGTCGGGCCGATCAGCAGGATGTTGGACTTCGCCAATTCGACGTCGTTGTTCTTGCCGGCATGCGCGAGGCGCTTGTAGTGGTTGTGGACCGCCACCGACAGCACGCGCTTGGCGTAGGGCTGGCCGATGACATAGTCGTCAAGAACCTTCAGGATCTCCTGCGGGGTCGGCACGCCCTCGCGCGACTTCACCATCGAGGTCTTGTTCTCCTCGCGGATGATGTCCATGCATAGCTCGACGCACTCGTCGCAGATGAACACCGTTGGGCCGGCGATCAGCTTGCGCACCTCGTGCTGGCTTTTGCCGCAAAACGAGCAATAAAGCGTGTTCTTCGAATCACCGCTGTTGTTGCCGACTTTGCTCATTTTCCTGTCCTTTCATGGCCGCCCGCCGATGGTCTGGCTGAAAGGGCGCATATTCTATCTATCGCGGGAATTCGCCGCCGCCAGTGTCCCGGCTCCCGCAACGCATTCCGTACGAAACACAAATCAGAAAACGTCGCAATGATTCGCGCCAACCCTGCACAAAGCTAAGCCGTCGAAAATCAACATAGCCTTAACGTAGGCAATCCCATCCACCGAGGGAACAGCCAATTGTGGCCGAAATGCCGCAAATCCCAGCAAAAGCGCGTTATCCCGCCACCCAACTGCCATGCAGCGATTATGCCGCAGCGCCTTCGACCGGCTCGCGCGACGAAATGACCTTGTCGATGAGGCCGAAATCCTTGGCTTCGTCGGCTGTCATGAAATGGTCGCGGTCAAGCGTCTTTTCAATGTCTTCGTAGCTCTTGCCGGTGTGTTTGACGTAGACCTCGTTGAGGCGGCGCTTCAGCTTGATGATGTCCTGCGCGTGCCGCTCGATGTCGGAGGCCTGGCCCTGGAAACCGCCGGAAGGCTGGTGAACCATGATACGGGCGTTCGGCGTGGCAAAACGCATGTCCTTGTGGCCGGCGGTCAGAAGCAGCGAGCCCATCGACGCCGCCTGGCCGATGCACAGCGTCGACACTGCCGGCTTGATGAACTGCATGGTGTCGTAGATCGCCATGCCCGAGGTCACCACGCCGCCCGGCGAGTTGATGTAGAGATTGATCTCTTTCTTCGGGTTCTCGGCCTCGAGGAACAAAAGCTGTGCACAAACCAGCGTCGCCATACCGTCTTCGACCGGGCCGGTGATGAAAATGATGCGCTCTTTCAGCAGGCGCGAGAAAATGTCGTAGGCCCGCTCGCCGCGATTGGTCTGCTCGACCACCATCGGAACGAGGTTCATGTAGGTTTCGACGGGGTTCTTCATGGACTACCCTTTTTGGAGATGGGGATTCCGGCGCCGGAACATCGGGCAGAATCGGTTCTTGATGGTTAGAATGTAAATAGGATGCCGGCTCACCCTAGCGCAAGGCCGCCTCCTCCTAGCCATCTGGTTAAGTCGAATCAAGGTTTCCGCGCAAGGGAAAGTCCGAACGCGGCCAGCGGCGTTTTTGCGGTGTAGCAATTCCTTAACCGCGTCGCTTAACGAAATGCGGCGAAACCGCTTTCCCCCGGAGAACCTTCCCCTACAATTCAACATTGAACCTCACGTTTCGGGTTCAAACAGGGGGAGTGCCATGATCAGGAAAACTGCTTGCCTCGCCATCTCCGGCCTTGCCGGTCTCGGCATGGTGTCCGATGCGGTTGCCGGCGGCCGGGCCGCCGAATGCTATGAGCCGGTGCACAGGCCGGCGCTCTATGACACCGTCTATGAAGACGTCATGGTCAGTCCCGGCGGGCAGTTGGTCGACTATGATCCGCCGATCTATGGCACCATGGAGCGCGTCGAGCAGATCGCGCCGCCCCGAGTCACCTATGACATCGTACCGGCGAGAACCCGCACCGTTTACCGCACGGTCCAGGTCGACGATGGCGGCTATGCCTGGGAATGGCGCGTCATCCACGGCCGCAAGGTGCTGTGCAAGGTGTGGCGCAAGGCCCGCTACGCGCGTGTGGCCGAAACAGTGGTGGTTGAACCGGAGCGCACCCGCCGGGTTGTGCTGCCGGCCGAATATGAGAGCGTCGCCCATGAAGTGCTGGTGCGGCCCGAGCGGCGGCACGTCACCCAGATAGCGCCGTCATACCAGAGGATGGCGCGCCGGGTGGTGGTGCAGGAAGGCTCGACCAGCTGGCGCCGCGTGCATATTGCCAGGCATTGCGAGGATTAGACTTCGGTACTTCGCCGAGGTCCGCCTCGGTTGGCTCAATCCATAGGGCCGTCGGGTGCCAACATCCGGTCTGGCACCAAGCCGGCAAGCCGCGGTAATGGTCTGGCATGACCACATCCATGCCGCCCTACCTCGCCTTTGATCCAGCCACGCGCCGCCTGCGGCTCGATCCGCACGAACCGGCGTTTTTCCAGAACCCCTACGACGCCTATGCCGTCCTGCATGGCGCATCGAATGCCTTCTTCTGGGAGGAATTCGGCTTTTGGTGCTTTGGCGGCTTCGACGACGTCAACCGGCTGTTGCGCGACCGCCGCTTCGGTCGCCAGAACCCGGCCGGCATTCCCGACAGCCGCGGCATCGGCGAGGATCGCTCGCATTTGGCCGCTTTCGACGGCATCGAGAGCAATTCGATGCTGGAGCTGGAGCCGCCGGTGCACACCAGGCTCAGAACCCTGGTCAACCGCGCCTTCGTCTCGCGCCAGGTCGAGCGGCTGCGGCCGCGCGTGGAGGCGCTGGCCAATGAGCTGATCGACCGTTTCGAACCGCGCCAGGTCGATCTATTGCCCAGCTTCGCCGCACCTTTGCCGATCACCATCATTGCCGAAATGCTCGGTGTGCCGGTCGAAATGGGGCCGCAACTGCTCGACTGGTCGCACCGGATGGTGGCCATGTACATGCATGGCCGGACGCGCGAGACCGAGGAAGCGGCCAATCGCGCCGCGCACGATTTTTCCGACTTTTTGCGCGGCTATGTCACCGAGCGGCGGAAGAAGCCTGGCGACGACCTGCTATCGCTGCTGATCGCGGCACAAGAGGATGGCCAGAAGCTGTCGGAAGACGAGTTGGTCTCGTCTGCCATCCTGTTGCTCAATGCAGGCCACGAGGCGACCGTCCATCAAACCGGCAACGCCGTGCGCACGTTGCTGGCGCAAGGCGGCGACCCCGGCCGTTTCTTCACCTCGCCGGAAGCAACCGCTGCAACGGTCGAGGAGTGCCTGCGCTTCGACGCGCCGCTGCACATGTTCACCCGCTACGCCTATCAGGAGGTCGAGGTGACATCGGGGGTTGTCGTACAACCGGGCGAGACGGTCGGCCTGCTGCTCGGCATGGCCAATCATGATCCGCTTGCCTTTGCCGAACCTGGCGCCTTCCGGCCCGGCCGACTAGACCAGAAGAATGTCTCGTTCGGCGCCGGTATCCATTTCTGCATCGGTGCGCCGCTGGCGCGGCTGGAGTTGCAGGTGTCGCTGAAAACCCTGTTCGAGCGGCAGCCGCAACTCCATCTTGCGGAGCAGCCGCGCTTCCGCGACACCTATCATTTCCATGGGCTGGAAAAGCTCACTGTGAGCTTGTGAGGACGGCGGAGCCGACGCATGCCCGAGAAAATGAGATTCGCCTTTCTACAGGAACCACCCTTCTGCTTTATCGACGGATCGGGACGTCTGGGCGGCAGCGATGCCCAACTGGCCAAGAGGGTCTGCCTGACGCTCGGGCTGGAACTTTTGCCCATCGAGACCGAGTTTGCCGAGCTGCTGCCTGGGCTTGCCGAAGGGGTGGGACATGACCACCGGCCTGTTCATTTCCGAAGACCGCCGGAAGCTGGTCGACTTCACAAGGCCGATCTGGATGCTGGCGGATGGATTGCTGGTCGCGAAAGACAATCCCCGCGCCTTTGATGGCTATCGGTCCGTCGCCAATGATCGGACGGCGCTGATCGGCGTCATATCGGGCCAGATCCAGCACCGGACGGCCCTGCAAAACGCTATTCAGCCCGAACGGCTAAGGATATTTGCCACCCAGGCCGAAGCAGCTAACGCCGTCGCGGCCGGCGTGGTGCATGCCTATGCGAGTGTAGCGCTCGCGCATCGCGGCTATCTGAGCCGGCGACCCGACGCGCCTCTCGACGTCGTCGACGTCCCGGCAGTCGAAAAACAGCCAGCGCCCGGCGCTTTCGCTCTCGCCAAAGGCAGTGCCACCCTGCTCCAGCGCGTCGACTTATGCCTCAGTGATTTGCTTGGCAGTCCCTGGCACAGGGAGATGATGAGCGGATACGGCTTTTCCGACACTGACATCGATCGGCTTTTGTGAAGTCCAAGCGCGCCGCGAGATCAGAGCTTGACCACATACTCCTTGCGGGTCGTTTCAAGCACTTCCCAGCTGCCCCTGAAGCCTGGCCTGAGCACGAAGCTGTCGCCGGCCCGGACCGTGCGCGCCTCGCCGCCATCCTCGGCAACCACCGAGACGCCGGACAGGATGTGGCAGAACTCCCATTCGTCATATTCGATGCGCCATTTGCCCGGCGTCGCTTCCCAGATGCCGGCATAGAGGCGGCCATCGCGCTCCTCGACATTCCAGGTGCGGAACTTCGGATCGCCCGCAATCAGACGATCCGGCGCCGGGGCGCCATGTTCGGCGTCGACGCTGTCGGTCGATATTGCCAAGTAATGCGCGGACAGGGTTTGCCTCCAACAGATTAGTGAGTAGTGAGTAGTGCAGTGAGTAGTGCAGTGAGTAGTGACTAGTGACTAGTGAGTAGTGAGCGGAAAGCGCTCCCTCGAGCGGGTGGCTGATCACTAATCACTGCTAACTAGTGAATACCGACTACTACTCACTACTCACTACTCACTACTCACTACTCACTACTCACTACTCACTACTCACTACTCACTACTCACTACTCACTACTCACTACTCACTCAAAAAATCAAACCTTGGTCAAAGCCTGTTCCAGATCGGCGACGATGTCGTTGACATCCTCGATGCCGACGGAAAGCCGGACCGTGTCCGGTCCGGCACCCGCCTTGACCTTCTGCTCGTCGGAAAGCTGGCGATGCGTGGTCGAGGCCGGATGGATGACCAGCGACTTGGTATCGCCGACATTGGCGAGGTGCGAGAACAGTTCGAGCGCCTCGACGAACTTGATGCCTGCGTCGTAGCCGCCCTTCAGGCCGAAGGTGAAGACAGCACCGGCGCCTTGCGGCGAGTATTTCTTCTGCAGCGCGTTGTTCTTGTCGCTGGGCAGGCCGGGATAGTTGACCCAGGCGACCTTGGGGTGGTTGGACAGCCAGCCGGCTACGGTGATCGCATTGTCGCAATGGCGCTGCATCCTGAGTGGCAAGGTCTCCAGCCCGGTCAGGATCAGGAAGGCATTGAACGGCGAAATCGCCGGGCCGATGTCACGCAGGCCAAGCACGCGCGCGGCGATGGCGAAAGCGAAATTGCCGAAGGTTTCGTGCAGGACAAGGCCGCCATATTCGGGGCGCGGCTCCGACAGCATCGGATATTTGCCGGATTTCGACCAGTCGAACGTGCCGCCATCGACGATGGCGCCGCCGATCGAATTGCCGTGGCCGCCGATGAACTTGGTCAGCGAATGGACGACGATGTCGGCGCCATGCTCGATCGGCCGCACCAGATAGGGCGAGGCCAGCGTGTTGTCGACGATGAGCGGCAAGCCGTGCTTGCGGGCGATGTCGCCGATTTTCTCTATGTCGACGAAGGTGCCGCCGGGATTGGCCAGGCTCTCGATGAAGATCGCCTTGGTCTTGTCGTCTATCTGGCTTTCGAAGGTGGAGACGTCGTTGGTGTCGGCCCAACGCACCTCCCAGCCGAAATTCTTGAAGGCATGGCCGAACTGATTGATCGAACCACCGTAAAGCCTTGTGGCGGCGACGAAATTATCGCCAGGCCGCATGAGATTGTGGAACACGATCACCTGTGCGGCATGGCCGGAAGCAACGGCAAGTGCAGCCGTGCCGCCTTCGAGCGCCGCGATCCGCTCTTCCAGCACCGCCTGGGTCGGGTTCATGATGCGGGTGTAGATGTTGCCGAAGGCCTTCAGCCCGAACAGCGAGGCGGCATGGTCGGCATCGTCGAACACAAAGGAGGTCGTCTGGTAGATCGGCGTGGCGCGTGCGCCCGTTGCCGGGTCGGGCTTGGCGCCGGCATGGACGGCGAGCGTGTTGAAACCGGGCGTGCGGGTCATCGAAAACCTCCCTGAGCGGTAAACGTGTGAATGGTGAAATGATGAATGGTGAGCGATAAATGGTGGTCGCAAAGTCGGCCAGTCCCACCTTGATTGCAAGCCGCTCATATGCGGCTTTACCCGGCTTCCAGGAAAATCCTTCTATTCACCATTCACCATTCACTGCCTTACTTCTGGCGCACACCGAAACTCTGGAATCCCGACCGCATCAGCGGCTTCTTCGACGAAAGCACACCGGAGTTGACGCCGGTCCAGCCGATCTCGCCCGACAGCTTGCCATATTCGATCTTCGGGCAGCGGTTCATCACCACCTTGATACCGGCCGCCTCGGCGCGCGCGGCCGCCTCGTCGTCGCGCACGCCAAGCTGCATCCAGATCACCTTCGGCAAGGGGTCGAGCTTCAGCACCTCATCGACAATGCCGGGCACCGATGCAGAGGCGCGAAAGATGTCGACCATGTCGACCGGCTCCGGCAGTTCGGCAAGGCTGGCATAGGTCATGCGGCCGAGGATTTCCTTGCCGGCCTGCCCAGGATTGATCGGAAACACCGAAAAGCCCTTGGCCAGCAGATATTTCAGCACGAAAAAGCTCGGCCTGACATCGTTGGCCGACGCGCCGACCATGGCGATCGTCTTCACAGAATTGAGGATGCCGCCGATATAGGCATTGTCGTAGCTATCGTGATTCACTCGTCGGTCTCCCTCAGTGCTTCCTCCATAAAGGACTGCGGGTCCGTGCAGAAGTCGCGCATCATGCGAAAATGATCGGTATCGGTGAAATCGGTCGGATCGAGGCCGAAACGGCTGATTCGGAAGAGCCGCGCGCCGGGACAAGCCATCAGCAGCGGCGAATGCGTCGCCAGATCACTTGCGCCGTGCCTGACTGGTCCATGCGCCGCAGCATCTTCAACAATTCGATCTGCCGCGACGGCGACAGCGCGCTTTCGGGCTCGTCGAGGATGTAGATGCCTTGCCGGCGGCAGCGCTCCTCGAAAAAGCGAATGAACCCTTCGCCATGCGACCACGATAGAAAGTCCGGTGGCGGCGGTCCGAACGGGTCTTCGAGTGCCGCCTGGTCGAGATAGCGCGCGACCGAGTAAAAAGATTCGGCACGAAAGAACCAGCCGGCGGTGACTTTTGGCAGCCAGTGGCCGCGGAATGTATTCGCCAGTGCCGCACCGCTCTTGTCGATGGCGATGGAATGATCGACCGGACGATAGCCCTTGCCGCCGCCGGCCTCGTCGTAACCGGCCAGCGCGCCGATGGCTTCCAGCAGTGTCGATTTGCCGGTGCCGTTTTCACCGACAATGATGGTGATCGGCGTGGTGAATTCGAGCTCGAATTCACGGCCGCGAAACAGCGGCAGGTTCCATGGATATTTTTCCCAATCTTCCACGCGCTCGGGGTCAATCAGGATGCGTTTGAGATAAGGCGCCTTAAGCCGGGTCAGTTGCTTGCGATAGCCCATGCGGACGCTCAGTCCGGCAGCGAGATGGTGCCGTCATCCGCGATCGGGAAGGCCGGATTGTGTGCGACTTCCCAGACATGGCCGTCGGCATCGGCGAAATATCCATACCAGCCGCCCCAGAAGGCGCGGCCTGCCGGCTTGACGATCCTGCCGCCGGCCTTCTCGGCGGCCGCCAGCACGTCGTCGACTTCGGCATCGGAGCGGGTGTTGTAGGCGAGGTAGACCGCCGACGGTGCTGCGGCGAAGGCAATGCCTGAATCCTCCTCGGCGCTTGGCCTCGGGAACAGGCCGAGAATGGCGCCGCCCATCTGGAAGAAGGCGACGCCATCGGTGATGCCGGCGTGGCGCTTCAAGCCCATGCCTTCGTAAAAGCGCACCGCGCGCTCGAGATCGTCGGTGGCGATGGTGATGATGGAGATGCGCGGTTCCATGGATCGAAAACCTATTCGTCCGTCCATTCCGGTTTGCGCTTGCCGATGAAGGCACCGATGCCTTCCTCGGCGTCGCGGGCCAGCATGTTCTCGACCATGACGCGGCCGGTATAGGCATACGCGTCCGCCAACCCCATCTCGGCCTGCGCGTAAAAGGCTTCCTTGCCGGTCTTGACCACCAGAGATGATTTGGAGGCAATGGTTTGCGCGTATTTGGTGACGATCTGATTCAGGTATTCGCGCGGCACGACGCGGTTGACCAGGCCGAATTCCTTGGCGGTTGCGGCGTCGATGGTCTCGCCGGTGAGCAGCATTTCCATGGCGTGCTTGTGAGACACGTTGCGTGACAGCGCCACCATCGGCGTCGAACAAAACAGGCCGATATTGACGCCCGGCGTGCAGAAGGTCGCTTCATGCGAGGCAATGGCGAGGTCGCAACTGCAAACCAGTTGCAGCCCCGCAGCGGTGGCTAGGCCATCGACTTCGGCGATGATCGGGAGCGGATGGCGCACGATCTGCTGCATCAACGCCGCGCAAGCCGAAAATGTCTGCTCGAAAAACCCCTTGCCCTTGTCGGCGTCGGCGCGGCGCGCGGTCATTTCCTTGAGATCGTGACCGGCGCAGAAGACTTTCCCGGCGGCCGCCAAGACGATGACGCGGACCGATTTGTTGGCCTTGGCACGGTCGAGCTCGGCGCTCAATGCCGCCATGACGGAAAGCGACAAGGCATTGGCGGGCGGATTGGCGAGCGTCAGGCGCAGCACGCCCTTGTCCAGCCCGGCGATGACCGGCCCGTCTATGGCAACAGGTTTGATCGAAAGGATTTCGGCCATGACAAGGGTCTCCGCGATTCCGCCGGGCGCCGCCAGACTATCTAATATCGGATCGAGTTTCATCAACACCCATCGCTTGCGCCAGAGGTGTTGCCAGAAGCGCATCATTGCGTTCATACAGGCCCGGCATAGAACGAGAGACCGACATGCCCGCCCAGGACAATCTCAAGCCGGTGCTGACGGCGGCTGAAGTCAATGCGCTGATGGCCAGCGTCTACCCCCAGCTCAACGACGAGTTCACGTCGTATGAGGCGCTCGATGTGTTTCCCGGCGGCTGCACGGTGCGGCTCAATGCCAGCGAACGGCATTTGCGTCCCGGCGGCACGGTGTCCGGGCCCTCGCTGTTCACGCTGGCCGACATTGGCGGCTATGTCTGCGTGCTCAGCCATGCCGGGCCGGATGCGCTTTCGGTTACCGTCAACCTCAACATCAATTTCGTCCGCAAGGGCGAGGCCGGCCCGATCGACGGCCATTGCCGCATCCTGAAGCTGGGCAAGAGCCTGATGGTGTTCGATATCGACATCGTTGCCGGACCGAAGGGACACACGGTAGCGCATGCGACCGGCACCTATTCGATCCCGCCGAAGCGCGCCGCCGATGTGGTAAAATAATACCTTTTGGTCAAACCTTTGTTTTTATTACACTTTGCGAGCAGACGTGCGTTTCCTGCGCCTTGACGTGCCCACTCCCCTCGCCTATAAGCCGTCACGAAGCAGCGGCCCGCAAAGGCCGCCGTTTTGTTATTGGCGGCGGGCAAGTGCCTTGTCGCCAATCCAAGCAACAAGAAACGCCTTCTTCGGAAGGTCAAAATCGAAAGCAGAAATCCATGGCAACCTTTTCGCAGAAGCCTGCGGATGTGGTGAAGAAGTGGGTGCTGATCGACGCCGAGGGTCTCGTCGTCGGCCGTCTCGCCACTGTCATCGCCAATCATCTTCGCGGCAAGCACAAGCCCACCTTCACCCCGCATGTCGACGACGGCGATAACGTCATCGTCATCAATGCCGACAAGGTGGTGTTCACCGGCAAGAAGTTCACCGACAAGGTCTATTACTGGCACACCGGTCACCCCGGCGGCATCAAGGAGCGCACCGCGCGCCAGCTGCTCGAGGGCCGTTTCCCCGAGCGTGTCGTCGAGAAGGCCGTCGAACGCATGATCCCGCGCGGGCCGCTCGGCCGTCGCCAGATGAAGAACCTCCGCGTCTATGCAGGCACGGAACATCCGCATGTCGCCCAGCAGCCCGTCACCCTCGACGTCGGCGCGCTGAACGCCAAGAACAAGAAGGTTGCATAAGATGGCTGAGCTTTCCTCGCTCGCAGAATTGGGCGCCGCCACCGGCAACACCAACACCCAGCCGGCAGCACCCGTCCATGTCCAGAAGCTCGACAAGTCGGGCCGCGCCTATGCCACCGGCAAGCGCAAGAACGCCATCGCCCGCGTCTGGGTGAAGCCGGGTTCGGGCAAGATCGTCGTCAACGACAAGGAATTCGCGACCTATTTCGCGCGTCCGGTCCTGCAGATGATCCTCAACCAGCCGATCATCGCTTCCAACCGCGCCGGCCAGTACGACATCGTCGCCACCGTCATCGGCGGCGGCCTGTCCGGCCAGGCCGGTGCCGTTCGTCACGGCATCTCCAAGGCGCTGACCTACTATGAGCCGGCACTGCGCGCCGTGCTCAAGAAGGGCGGCTTCCTGACCCGCGACAGCCGCGTCGTCGAGCGCAAGAAGTACGGCAAGGCGAAGGCCCGTCGTTCCTTCCAGTTCTCGAAGCGCTAAGCGCTGCGACGTTCCAGACATCGAAAGGCCGCCTCCGGGCGGCCTTTTCTTTTGGGTCTCGGCAGTCACCCCACCCGGCGCTTCGCGCCGACCTCCCCATCGAGGGGAGGTAGGAGGTCGCGGCAGTTTTGCCGCCCGGACAATCCACGATGGTCCAGCGGCTAGCAAACCAGTTCGACCATAAAAACGCGGCACCCTACCTCCCCTCGATGGGGAGGTCGGCGCGAAGCGCCGGGTGGGGTGATGGCGCCGGCCTCGGTTCAAGTCTCAGAACTTGCCGGCCTTGATGTAATCGATAAACGCCCGTAGCGGCGCCGGAACCAGACGCCGTCCGGGATAGTACAGAAATGGCCCGGGAAAGCTCTGCCACCATGGTTCGAGCACGGGCTCCAGGTCACCGCTTTCGAAGTGAGGGCGAAGCCACCCTTCAAAGAGAGCGACGATGCCGCTGCCGGCAATCGCCGCATGGACGGCAAGATCGCTCGCCCCGCCGATGCGCACGATCAACGGCCCCGTCGTGTCGACCCGCACCACCTCGCCGTCGCGCTCGAATTCCCACGGCAGCATCGAACCACTGGCAAAACGGCCGCGCAGACAAGCATGGCCAAGCAGATCGCTCGGGTGCTGCGGCCGCCCATGGCGATCGAGATAGGCGGGGCTGGCGCCAGTGGCGAAGCGCTGGACGCGCGGTCCGATCGGCACCGCGATCATGTCCTGCTCCAGTCGCTCGTCATAGCGGATGCCGGCGTCGCAGCCGGCCGCCAACACGTCGACGAAGTTCTCATCGGCGATGACCTCCAGCCGAATGCCGGGATAGGCGGCGAGGAAGCCCGGAACGATGTCGGGCAATATCAGCCGCGCGGCGCTGACCGGGACGTTGAGGCGCAGCGAACCGGCCGGCCTGTCGCGAAAGCCATTAACCACGTCGAGGGCCGCCTCCACCTCCGACAGCGCCGGGCCAAGCCTTCCCAAGAGGCTGAGGCCTGCGTCGGTTGGAACAACGCTGCGTGTGGTGCGGTTGAACAGCCTGACGCCGAGCTGCGTCTCCAGGCGGCGCACCGCTTCGCTCAGGCCCGACGCGCTGCCGCCGCTGGCGCGAGCCCCTTCCCGAAAACCGCCGGCACGCGCCACCGTCACGAAAGCGTTCAGATCGCCAAGGTCCATCATTGTTCGCCATTCCGCACAAGCTGTACGGATTGTACCTTATTATCCCGAGGTTGAGCAGCGTCTATCTTCGCCTCCTCAAAGGAGACCGACCATGTCCACCATCCAAAAATCCGGCACATTCACCCTCGGCAGCCACACCGTGAAACGGCTCGGCTACGGCGCCATGCAACTTGCCGGCCCGCACGTTTTCGGTCCGCCGAAGGATCATGACGCGGCCATTGCAGTGCTGCGCGAAGCGGTGGCGTCCGGGGTCAACCACATCGACACCAGCGACTACTATGGCCCGCATGTCACCAACCAGCTGATCCGCGAAGCGCTGGCGCCCTATCCGCAAGACCTCGTCATCGTCACCAAGATCGGGGCGCGGCGCGGCAGCGACGGCTCCTGGCTGCCTGCCTATTCCGCCAAGGAACTAGAGCAGGCCGTGTACGACAATCTCAGGAATCTCGGCCTTGAGGTGCTGGATGTCGTCAATCTGCGCATCATGTTCGGGGTGATGGGTCCGGCCGAGGGCTCGATCGAGCCGCAGTTGACCGCGCTTGCCGAACTGCAGCGCAAGGGTCTGGTGCGCCATATCGGCCTGAGCAACGTCACCCCAGCGCAGGTCGAGGAAGGCCGTGGGATCGCCGAGATCGTCTGCGTGCAGAACCAGTACAATCTGGCGCATCGCGACGACGACGGGTTGATCGATGAACTGGCGCGCGCCGGTATCGCCTACACGCCGTTCTTCCCGCTCGGCGGTTTCAGCCCGCTGCAGTCGTCGACCTTGTCGGATGTGGCCGCGCGGCTCGGCGCCACACCCTTGCAGGTTGCGCTCGCCTGGCTGCTGCGCCGCTCGCCGAACATCCTGCTGATCCCGGGGACGTCGTCGATCGGGCATTTGAGAGAGAACCTGGCGGCGGCGGAACTGGAGCTGTCGGCCGATGTGCTAAGGGAATTGGATGGGGTGGCGAAAGCGGCGTGAAGATTTTGCGGGCGGCGCTGTCACCCCACCCGCGCCTTCGGCGCGACCTCCCCATCGAGGGGAGGTAGGAGGTCGCGGCAGCTTTGCATGCCTCGCAATCGCTACGACTGTCGGAATCTAAAGCGCCAACGCCCTACCTCCCCTCGATGGGGAGGTCGGCGCGCAGCGCCGGGTGGGGTGATGGCGCCGACGTACGATTTCTAATTGATACTCGCCGTATTCGCGGCTCGGCCGGCTTCGCCTCATCCACATAAGGCACCCTAAACCCGTTGGCCCCCAGCCAGCCAATGGCAGCCTTCGGTTCGTCGGTCTGGATGATGGTGGCGCCGCGTTCGGCCCAGAAACCGTGGTCTCGGCCGGCATGCCGGCCTGCACCGCCAGTTCATCGCCGCAGCCGCCGGAGAGGAAGCCGCCGGGCCTTGCACCTTGGCGATACAAGTCCTTCGCCAAGCTGTGACTGGCATCTTGCGTGCCGGTTCTGTAGTTGTGGCAGCCCGATGAACAAAGAAGGACCCGTAATGGCGAACCAGACCATCGACAACGCGTTCACCGCCCGCTCCAAGACGGGGCCTTCCTTCGAGCCGACCTATGCCGGCGCGCTGTCGTTCATGCGGCGCAAATACACCAAGGATGCAAAGGGCGCGGACGCCGTCGTGTGGGGCATTCCGTTCGATGCCGCCGTCACCAACCGGCCGGGCGCGCGCTTCGGGCCGCAGGCGATCCGCCGCGCCTCGGCGATCCTCGACAACGACCCGCAATATCCGTTCTCGCGCGACCTGTTCGAGCATCTCGCCGTCATCGACTATGGCGATTGCCTGCTCGATTCGGGCAATCACCAGAAGACACCAGGCACGATCGAGCGCGAGGCGGCGAAGATCCTGAAATCGGGTGCCTTCCTGTTGTCGCTCGGCGGGGATCATTTCGTCACCTGGCCGCTGCTCAAGGCACATGCCGCCATCCACGGGCCGCTGGCGCTGGTGCAGTTCGATGCGCACCAGGACACCTGGCCTGACGATGGCAAGCGCATCGACCATGGTTCGTTCGTCGGACGCGCCGTCAATGAAGGCATCATCGACCCCGACCGCTCGATCCAGATCGGCATCCGCACGCATGCCCCCGATACGTTCGGCATCAAGATCCTTTACGGTCACGAGATCGAGGAGATGCGGGCTTCCGACATCGCCTATGCGATCGTCGACCGCACCGGCGGCAGGAAGACCTATCTCACCTTCGACATCGACTGCCTCGACCCGGCCTTTGCGCCCGGCACCGGCACGCCGGTTGCCGGCGGACCGTCCTCGGCGAAAATCCTGTCGACGCTGCGCCAGCTCGGCCAGGTCGATATTGTCGGCGCCGACGTCGTCGAGGTTGCGCCGGCCTATGATCACGCCGATATAACGGCGATCGCCGGCTCGATGGTGGCCATGCACTATCTCGGCCTGGTGGCCGAGCGAAAAGCGCGGGCGGAAGAGCTGAACAGCGGCAACCATGGCGCGGCAAACCATGGCCAGGGCATATAGGCCTGAATTAGCAGGGAATTGACGGGCACATGAAACCGAAAATCTTCATCGATGGCGAACACGGCACCACCGGCCTGCAGATCCGGGCGCTGCTGGCCGAGCGCGGCGACCTCGAGATCATCTCGATCCCGGCCGAGCGCCGCAAGGAAACGGCGGCGCGCGCCGAGTTCCTCAATGCAGCCGATGTCGCCATCCTGTGCCTGCCGGATGCGGCTGCCAAGGAAAGCGTGTCGCTGATTGCCAACGACACCACCAAGGTGATCGACGCCTCCACGGCGCATCGCGTCGCCGAGGGCTGGGAATACGGTTTTGCCGAGCTGGACAAGGATCAGGCCAAGATCATCGCCAATGCGAAACGCGTCGCCAATCCCGGCTGCTGGCCGCAAGGGCCGATCGCGACGCTGCGGCCGCTGGTCGCTGCCGGTCTGCTGCCGGCGGATTTCCCGATCACGGTCAATGGCATTTCGGGCTATTCGGGCGGCGGCCGGCCGATGATCGAGGACTATGTCGCCAAGGGCGAGGATGCCTCTGAATTCCAGGTCTATGGGCTGACCCTGCAGCACAAGCATGTGCCGGAGCTGCGCACCTATGCGAAGCTGTCGCACGATCCGATCATGCAGCCGGCGGTCGGCAATTTCGCCCAAGGCATGATCACAGTGGTGCCGCTGCAGCTCGGCGGGCTCGACCATGTGCCGGCCGGGGCCGAACTGCACGCGGCAATCGCCGACCATTTTGCCGCCATCAAGGGCGGCGTGGTCGAGGTAGCTCCTTACGAGCACGTGGAGCGCCTGCCCGAGATCAATCCCGAGGTCTATAACGGCACCAACCGCATGAAGGTCTATGTCTTTGCCAATGACGACCGGGCGCAGGCGCTGCTGATTGCGGTCTATGACAATCTCGGAAAGGGCGCCTCGGGTGCTGCCGTTCAGAACATGGATCTGATGCTCGGCCTTTAATTCAGTTGGAGAGAGCATTCTGTCGCCCGAAAACCGCTTAACACTTTTCGGCATCACGCTCTGAATGGACGCGCCTGCATTTCCAAAGCGCTGGAAGATCAGCGCGCCCGAGCTCATTGCGGAGACGTTTTCGAGCCGCATCTGGAAGGTGCGGCGTGAGGACGGCTCGCCGGCCATCGTCAAGGCGCTCAAACCATTCGACGATGTCGAGGACGAGTTGCGCGGCGAGCACTATCTCGCATGGCGGCGCGGCGAAGGCGCGGTGCGGCTGCTTGGCCGGGACGGCCACCGCATGCTGCTCGAATATGCCGGCGACACCCTGCTTTCCGACGTTCTGGCCAAAGAAGGCGACAACGCCGCGACCGCAATCGCGGCCGAGTTGATGGGGAGACTGTTCTCGCCCTCAAGACACCCTGCCCCGCCGGACCTGCAGCCGCTGCGGACACGGTTTGCCAGCCTGTTCAAAAAGGCCGGAGCCGATCGCGACGCCGGAGAGCACAGCCTCTATATCGAGGCCGCCGAAATCGCGGACCGGCTGCTCGATGCCCCGCATGCGGTCAAGCCGCTGCATGGCGACCTGCATCACGACAACATTTTGCACGGTGCGCGCGGCTGGCTGGCGATCGACCCGAAGGGCGTGCTCGGCGATCCCGGCTTCGACGCCGCCAATCTGTTCTACAACCCACTGGGGCGCGACGACCTCTGCCTCGATCCCGAGCGCATCGCGCATATGGCTGAGATCTTCGCCAGGACACTCGGCCAGACGCCGGCTGCCATTCTCGACCATGCCATCGCCTATGGCTGCCTGTCGGCCGCATGGCATCATGAGGACGAGAATGCGGTCGACGAGAACCGCGAGCTGTCGGTTGCGGGAGTGATCCGAAAGGTGCGGCTCAGCTTCTGACCGGCGCAGCCTCGCGCTTTAGACGTAGCGAGGCAGTTCGTTCGCGAAATAGATTATTGCGACGGCCAAGACACCGTAGACGATGTACCTGCGTTCATGGGCGGCCGCGTTGGCAGTGGATAGGCGCCCTGGTTGCCGCGCCAGTGGGCGGCGGCAAATCCCAGCAGGACCAGCGCGAAGGCCTGATGGGTCAGCGCCATGTGCAGCGGCACCTGCATCAGCAGCGTGCCGATGCCGATCGAGGCCTGCACCAGCACCAGCAGAAACAGCAGCGTTGCGCGGCGTGCGTGTGTCGTGCCCGGCAGCCGCCGGCGCGTCGCTATCATATGCCAGAGCGCGATGGCAAAGACCGTATAGGCGCCGAGCCGGTGGACGAACTGCACCGTCTTCGGGTTCTCGAAGAAATTGCGCCAGGCCGGTTCGAGCAGCAGCAGCTCGCCGGGGATGATCTTGCCGTCCATCAGCGGCCAGGTGTTGTAGCTCAGGCCGGCGTCGAGCCCTGCGACCAGCCCGCCGAGATAGATCTGGACCAGCGCCAGCAGCACGATGAAACCGGCCAGTCTTTGCGTCGACCGGCCGGCGGCAGGCTCCGAATGCGGCGCCAGCCCGCGCGCGACCACCATGGTGGCAGTGAAGATCAGGGCGGCAAGCGTCAAATGCGTCGCCAGCCGGTACTGGCTGACGGAGACGCGGTCGACCAGGCCGGAGGCCACCATCCACCAGCCGATGGCGCCTTGCAGGCCACCAAGCAGCAGAATACCGACCAGCTTTGGCCCAAGGCCGCGCTCGATGCGGCGCGTCGCCCACAAGACCAGCAACGGCAGGCCGAAGACCAGGCCGACACTGCGCGCCAGGATGCGGTGCGCCCATTCCCACCAGAAGATCGATTTGAAGGCGTCCAGGCTCATGCCCTTGTTGAGCTCGGCATATTGCGGAATCTTTTGATAAAGCTGGAATTCCTCCTGCCACTCCGCGTCATTGAGCGGCGGTATCACACCGTGGATCGGCTTCCACTCGGTGATCGACAGGCCGGAATTGGTGAGCCTGGTGGCGCCGCCGACCAGCACCAGCGCAAACAGCACCAGAAGCACGACATACAGCCAGCCGCGCACCAGCGCCCGATTTTTCAAGTCGCGATCGCGGTCAATGTAAGGCGCGGCGGCTGATATGGCGGCCATGGTTGGTCCCGGCAGGTTGACGTGGCGGATTGGTGAACCATCGCAACCCGGCTGACAAGACCGGACGGCGCGGCACGCCGTCGCGCCGCATCTCCCGGGTTGCACAGGCGCGCGGTTGGGCCTAAGCGGAGGCGATCAACGAGAACGCTCATGCCCATCCGCCTGAAAAAGCTGATCGGAACTTTCCTGCTGGTGGCGCTGGTCATCATCTATGCGCTGGTCGCGTCGATCATAGCGGTCGCGCAGCTGTCGCAATCCAGCCCGCTGGTGCACTTCCTGTTCTTCCTGTTCAGCGGCCTGTTCTGGGTGCTGCCTGCGATGGGCATCATCAAATGGCTGATCCTGGAGCCGCCGCCGAAAGGCTGAAGAGCCCGCCCCAGGTTAGATGGTGACCACCATTTTGCCGGCATTGGCCAGCGGCGTCGTTAAGCCCGACAACATGGTGCGGATATGGGCGACGCTCTGGTAGCGGCCGTTGATCGAAATGCGCGGCAGCGCGTGCAGGAAGCCGGCGTGCTCGGCGTGCAGCACGCCGTGGCGAGTGGTCACCGCCGAGGCGTAGCCGGCGTCGCGGGCAAAGCCCACTTCGCGGCAGCCGACAGCGCTGGCGTAACCATAGGGGTAAGCGAGATGACGGGGGTCTTCGCCGAGCTGCGCCTGCAGTTGGCGCCTGACGTCGACGATCTCATGGCGCGCATCGCCTTCGTCGAGCCGCTTCAGATTGCGGTGGTTGACCGTATGCGCGCCGATCGTCACCAGCCTGTGCCCGGCCACGGCGCGGATGTCGTCCCAGGTCATCAGCGTGCTTGGGCGCAAGCCATCGAGGTCGATGCCGTTCGAGTGCGCCAGATCGCGCAGCACGGCGCGCTGATCCTCCTCGCGCACCTCGAGCGTCAGATAGGCATGCAGACGCGCATTGGCGTGGAGTTTCTTGCCGTGGGTCGAGCAGTCTATGGTCACCGGCCCCTTCGGCGTCGCCAGCGTCAAACGCTCCCGCGCGTTGACGATATCCTCGACCACGTCCCACCATAAATCGGCGCTGCCGTCGATCAGACCCGGCGCGACATAGATGGTGATCGGCGCGTCGTGCTTTTCGAGCACTGGCAGCGCTTCGGTCATGTTGTCGCGATAGGCGTCGTCGGCGGTGATGGTGGCGAACTGGCCGTCCTTGCCGCCGGCCTTGATGCGCTCGATCGCCTCGTCGAGGGTGACGAAGGCATAGCCCCTCGACTTCATGTCGGCGACGAGAGCGTCGAGGAATCGCGGGGCGATGTTGAGGTGGCGGTTAACGCCGTCCGGCTTCTCCGGCGTGGCGGTGACCCGATGCAACATGAGGATGGCGCCAATGCCGCCGACAAACGGCTTGGCCAGCGGTGCAAGGCCGGTAAAGCGGGCGATATTAAGCGCCAGTTTCCGAACTGCCTCACCACCGTCGATCATTCATTCACCTTTTGCGCCTAGGCTCGATCCAAGCACGGAACGCGCCGACGCGAACTCCTGATCGCGACGAATACGCCTTAAGGATTGAGGTATGGTTGACGCCACCGCGTCATTTGACGGCAATCGGCTCGCCGCAAGCAAGGCGTCTGCGCGCACGCCGGCTGCCGACCAGACCAGTCTGTCGGTGTCGATCGCAGATGCTGCCGCGCTCGCCTCTTACGGCGAATTCTGCCGTTCGGCGCTGTTTGCGCCGGCGCAAAGCGCGGACTGGGTTCGTGCCTGGACGGCGCAGGCTAATCCCGATGCCGTCATTGCCACGCTGACAATCGAGGACAGGCCGGTCTTTGCACTGGCACTGGAAATCACGCGAACTGGTCCATTCCGCGTCGCCCGCTTCATGGGCGGGCGCCATGCCAACGGCAATTTCGCCGCCGCCGATCCGGCATGGCTGGCAAAGGCAGATGCTGGGGGGATCCGCAGGCTGGTGACGGCGATCGGCAAGGCGCGTCCCGACATCGATCTCGTTGCCTTGGAAAGGCTTCTGCCCGACCTCGATGGTGTTGCCAATCCGCTGGTGGCGTTCTCCAACTTTCCGAGCCCAAACCTGTCGCTCGCCGTCAATCTCGACGGTGGTTTCGATGCGCTGCTGTCGCGTGTGGGCGGCAAGCGCAAGCGCAAGAAGCACCGTTCGCAGACACGAAAATTCGAGGCGGTCGGCGTTCATCGCCGCATCGAGGCGCAGACACCCGAAGACGTGAACCGGCTGCTCGACGCTTTCTTCGAGATGAAGGAGTTCCGCTTCGCCAAGATGGGCATCGCCAATGTCTTCGGCGAGCCGGAGGTGCGGGCTTTCTTCCGTGCCCTCTTCGCCGGCGCGCTGGCCGAGGAGAAACCGGCCTTTGTGCTGCATGGGCTCGAAGTGGCCGGCAAGCTGCGTGCAATCACCGGCTCGAGCCGCTCGGGCAAACGCCTGATCTGCGAATTCGGCGCCATCGCCGAGGACGATCTCGGCCACACCAGCCCCGGCGATTTCCTTTTCTTCGACATCATCGAGGAAGCCTGCCAAACAGGCTTCGATGTCTATGATTTCTCGGTCGGCGACGAGCCCTACAAGCGGCTCTGGTGCGATATCGAGACCCAGCATTTCGAGGTGCTGGCGCCCCTGACGCTGAAGGGACGCGCCCTGGCGTCGGCGCTGCGGCAGGGCGCACGGGCGAAAGCCTTCATCAAGAACAACCCGACGGTCTGGAAGCTGACCAAGATGCTGCGCCGCAAGGCCGCCGGACAGGCAGCGCCCGCTCCCACGGACGACGAAAACTAGCGTTCAGAAATTCAGCGCTTCGCGGAGCGCCGGGCCGGCCCTGACCCGCAGGTCGAGATCTGCCTCGATGTGGTCGATATGGTGCAGCATCAGCCGGCTCACCAACCCGCAATCGCCGCTTTCCAGCGCGCCGACCATTTCCGTGTGCTCACTGTGTCCGCAGGCCGACACGCCGGATCGTCCGTAAAGGGCGATGACCAGCGACGAACGCGCCACCAGCTCCTCCATGAAGCGCTGCAGGATGGCATTGCCGGCGACGGAGGCGAGCAGCAGATGGAAATCGCCCGACGCCTTGATTTCGGAGCGCCGGGCGGTTGGGCCGCGCTCGGCGATGAAGCGGCCTTCCTCGTCGAGCTGCGCGCGGAACGCAGCGATATCGGTGGCTGTGACCCGCCCACAGGCGGCAATGGCTATGCCCGGCTCGATCAGCCGGCGCGATGCGAACACCTGGCGCGCTTCCTCGGGCGAAGGGTTGGCGACGAAGGCGCCACGGTTGCGCTCGGTACGCACCAGCCCCTCGAAGGACAGCATCTGCAGCGCCGCGCGCGCGACGGTGCGCGAGACGTCGAACAGCGTGCCGACCTCGCCTTCCGACAGCTTGGTGCCGGGCGTCAGCCGACGGTCGACGATGGCGTCCCGCAGATTGTCGCGAATCGCCTGGGCGCGATCCTGGTTGGCGCTGTCGGCGGAATGGATCTGATCGGCAATGTTCATGGCGATGATGGTTCCCAGCCTCTTCTAGCGCGACTCGTCGCCTGCGCACGAGAGGCAAAGTGGACACGAAGCCAAAAAAGATTGCATACGATTCTTGTGCAGATCGCGCACAATCGCCCATAATTTGTGCAATGCACAAGATAGCCTACCGGCTAGGCAGTGGGCAAGAACCCCGATTTCGCTGTCGATTCAAACGCTTGGGCCGATTGCCGCCGATTGGCACGCATAATGCATTGGTTAATGCGACCAAACGGGGAAGCCTGAATGTCCAAAGCCGCCGAGATCGACATCGTCTCCGTTTCGAAAGTGTACGGAACGACGACTGCCGTCGAGGCCATCAGCCTGAAAATACCGGCAGGCACCTATTGCTGCCTGCTTGGCCCCTCCGGCTGCGGCAAGACCTCGACGCTGCGCATGATCGCCGGGCACGAAAGCATTTCGTCGGGCGATGTCCGCCTCGGCAACATTGTCGTCACCGACCTGCCGCCGGCAAAGCGTGGCACGGCGATGATGTTCCAGTCCTATGCGCTGTTTCCGCATCTCGACCTTGTCGACAATGTCGCCTTCAGCCTGAAGATGAAGGGCGTCGACAAGGAGCAGCGCCGTGCCAAGGCGCTCGACATGCTCAAGCTGATGCAGATGGAGGCCTATGCGACGCGCCGGCCGGCGCAGCTTTCCGGCGGCCAGCAACAGCGTGTTGCACTCGCCCGCGCTCTGATCACCGATCCCGAGGCGCTGCTGCTCGACGAGCCGCTGTCGGCACTCGACCCGTTCCTGAAGATACGCATGCGCGCCGAGCTGAAGAAATTGCAGACCTCGCTTGGCATCACTTTCGTCCACGTCACCCACAGCCAGGAAGAGGCCATGGCCTTGGCGGACCTGATCGTGGTGATGAATGACGGCCGCATCGAACAGGCGGCACCGCCGCGCGATGTATTCCAGCGGCCGGCCACGGCCTTTGTCGCGCGCTTCATGGGCGACCACAATGTCATCTCCGGCCGGGTCACCGGCGAGCGTGGCGGCATGGTCGTCTTCGACGTCAATGGTGGCGCCTCGCTCGCCGCCCGCGGGCAAGGCCAGGAGGTGGGCACGCCGATCGACATCGCCATCCGCACCGACCATGTGCGCATCGGCGAAGCACCCTCTCCCGGCCTCGGCTTCACCGGCATCGTCTCCAACATCGAATATCGCGGCGCCACGGTGAAGCTGTCGGTCACCGGCGGCGGCATCGACGATTTCACCGTTATCATCGACGATTCCGACTTCTTCGCCAAACCCGTCGCCCTTGGCGACGCCGTACCGCTCGCCTGGGATTCCGAGGACGCCATCGTCCTCGGCCGCCTTCATTCATGAATTCAACGAAGCAAAACAAAACAGGGGAATAGGAATGACAAAAACAGTAGAAACAAAGACCGGAATTTCGCGCCGTTCGTTGCTCAAGACAGGTGCGGCCGCCGTCGGCCTCGCCGCAGGCTCGGGCGCCATTACAGGCTTCCCGACCATCTGGGCGCAGTCCAACATCACGCTGCGCCAGTTCGGCACCGGCGTGTCGAACCTGAACGCGATCGCCGACAAGTGCAAGGCCGACCTCGGCATCACGCTGGAAATGACGGCGACCGATTCGGACGCGGCCGCCCAGCGCGCCGTGACCCAGCCCGACAGCTATGACATCGCCGACATCGAATACTGGATCTGCAAGAAGGTGTTCCCGAGCGGCGTGCTGCAGCCGATGGATGTCAGCAAGCTGAAATACTACGACGAACTGGTGCCGTTGTTCAAAACCGGCAAGCTGACGCCCGACAGCATCATTGCCCAGGGCACCGCGCCGCACACGGTCGGCTATGTCGAAGCGCAGGACTCAAAGACCTTCGCCAAGGCGCCGACCAAGTGGTTCACCATGGTGCCGACGATCTACAACGCCGATACGCTAGGCATCCGGCCCGACCTCGTCGGCCGCGACATCACCACCTGGGCCGACATCATGGACCCGGCCTTCAAGGGCAAGACCGCGATCCTTAACATCCCGTCCATCGGCATCATGGATGCGGCCATGATCATGGAGGCCACAGGCAGCATCAAATATGCCGACAAGGGCAACATGACCAAGGAAGAGATCGACAAGACGATCGACTTCCTCATCAAGGCGAAGCAGGCCGGCCAGTTCCGCGCCTTCTGGAAGTCGTTCGACGAGAGCGTCAATCTGATGGCATCGGGCGAAGTGGTCATCCAGTCGATGTGGTCGCCGGCCGTCGCCGCCGTCCGCTCCAAGGGCATCGCCTGCCGCTTCCAGCCGCTCAAGGAAGGCTACCGGTCATGGGGCGGCGGCCTTGGCCTTGCCGCCCATCTCAAGGGCGCCGAGCTCGACGCCGCCTACGAATACATCAACTGGTATACGTCGGGCTGGGTCGGCGGCTATCTCAACCGCCAGGGCTACTATTCCGCCAATATGGTCTCGGCCAAGAAGTTCATGTCCGAGGACGAATGGGGCTACTGGATCGAAGGCAAGCCGGCCAAGGGCGAGATCAAGGCGCCGGACGGCACCGTCATGGAAAAGGCCGGCGCCGTGCGCGACGGCGGCTCGTTCGAAGAGCGTATGGGCAAAGTCGCCTGCTGGAACTCGGTCATGGACGAGGACCGCTACATGGTGAAGCGCTGGAACGAGTTCATCGCCGCGTAGAGCGGACGCGTTCACTGTGATGTTGCGATCCTTCGCGCCCCCCTCTGTCCTGCCGGACATCTCCCCCACTTGGGGGGAGATTGGCAGCGTCATGGCCGGCTCTTCGTTAGCAACGTTGGAGTTTGGCGAAGGCCGTTATGAGAGTTCGATCTCCCCCCTCGTGGGGGAGATGTCCGGCAGGACAGAGGGGGGCGCCAAGGATCGCAAGTCATCGCGATCACGCGGAGGATTTTCCCAATGACAGTCGCTCTCGAACGCCCCGCCATCGCAGCAGCCAAGCCCGCCAGACGCCGGCGCTTCTCCATCAGTGCCGTCACGCCCTACCTCCAATCGGCGCCGCTGGCGCTCATCCTCGGTGCGTTCCTGCTCTTGCCAATCATCATGATCGCCGTCGTCTCCTTCTGGGACTACGACTTCGCCGCCATGTATCCGGATTTCCTGACGACGAACTATTTCGACGTGCTGGGATCATGGGTCACCTGGAAGACCTATCTCAACACCATCAAATTCGCTGCCATCGTCTGGGCCCTGACCTTGTTCATCGGCTTCTGGGTGGCCTATTTCCTCGCCTTCCATATCCGCACCACCGCCATGCAGATGGTGCTGTTCCTTGTCTGCACGGTGCCGTTCCTGACCTCCAACATCATCCGCATGATCTCGTGGATCCCGGTGCTTGGCCGCAACGGGTTGATCAACTCGGCGCTGGTGCAGTTGGGGCTGGTGCCAAAACCCATCGAATGGCTGCTCTATTCGGAATTCGCCGTGGTGTTGGCCATGGTGCATCTCTACACGCTGTTCATGGTAACGCCGATCTTCAACACGTTGATGCGCATCGACCGCTCGCTGGTTGAGGCCGCGCGCGATGCCGGCGCGTCCGGCTGGCAGGTCTTGTGGAACGTCGTCATCCCGCTGGCCAAGCCCGGCATGGCGATCGGCACCATCTTCGTCGTCACGCTGGTGATGGCCGATTTCTCCACCGTGCAGGTGATGTCGGGCGGCCAGAGCGCGTCGGTCGCACTGATGATGAAGAACCAGATGTCGCTGCTGCAGTATCCCGCAGCCGCCGCCAATGCCGTGGTGTTGCTGGTGTTGGTGCTCTTGATGGTCGCCGGCATCCTGCGCATCGTCGATATCCGCAAGGAGCTCTGAGGTGAGCCACGAAAAACGCACCCTCGAATTCTATGTGCTTGCGGTCTTCTTCACTCTGTTCGTGCTGTTCCTCTATGGCCCGCTGTCGGCGATCCTGATCCTTTCTTTCCAAGGCGAGACCGGCGGCCTCACCTTCCCGCTCAATGGCATGTCGCTGCACTGGTTCGCCAATCTGTTCGAGCGCCAGGCGGTCGGCGATTTCGGCGGCAGCTTCAAGCGCTCGCTCGTGCTCGGCCTCATGGTGATGATCGTCACCGTCGTCGTGTCGCTGCTGGCAGGGCTCGCTTTCCGGCAAAAATTTCGTGGCGCCACCGCTTTGTTCTACCTGGCGGTCGCCAGCCTCGTCGTACCCTCGATCATCATTTCGCTCGGCATCGGCGTCGTGTTCCAGCAGGTCGGCTTCCGCCCGGCCTGGTACACATCGGCCTTCGGCGCGCACCTGACCTGGACCTTGCCCTTCGGCGTGCTCATCATGTTCGCCGTCTTCAACCGCTTCTCGCCCGCCTATGAGGAAGCAGCGCGTGACCTGGGCGCCAACTCCTGGCAGACCTTCGCCCATGTCGTGCTGCCGATGATCGCGCCGAGCCTGATCGGCGTCGGCCTGTTCGGCTTCACGCTGTCCTATGACGAGTTCGCCCGCACGCTGATGACGTCGGGCACCTTCAACACGCTGCCGCTCGAGATCTACGGCATGACCACCAATGTCACGACGCCGGTGCTCTACGCGCTGGGCACGGTGACCACCGTGTTCTCCTTCCTGGTGATCCTGGCCACACTGGGCGCCATCCTCTATGTTGGCCGCAGGCGGGCCAGGGTTTGATTGTGCAGATACTGGTGGTGAACCCCAACACGACGGCGAGCATGACCGAGACGATCGCGGCGGCGGCGCGCGCCGTTGCCGGCGCCGGGACCGAGGTGATCGCGGTCACCTCCTCGATGGGCCCGGCCTCGATCGAGGGCTATTATGACGAGGCATTGGCCGTGCCCGGCCTCTTGATGGAGATCGCCGCCGGCGAACGTGCCGGGGCTCAGGCCGCCATCATCGCCTGCTTCGACGATACCGGCCTGGATGCGGCACGCGCCATGGCCTCCATTCCGGTCATCGGCATCTGCGAGGCCGCACTCGGTGTCGCCTCCTACATTGCCCAGCGCTTCACAGTGGTGACGACCACCGAACGCTCGCGTGTCCCTGTCGAGGGGCTGGTGCAGCGCTACGGCATGGCCGGGCGCGCGCGCGTGCGCGCCGCCGACATTCCCGTACTCTCGCTCGAAGACGCTGCTTCCGGCGCGGTCGAGAAACTGCGCGCCGAGATCGCCCGCGCCATAGCGGATGACCGCGCCGAGGCCATCGTGCTCGGCTGCGCCGGCATGGCCGACCTGGCACACCGGTTGCAGCAAGAGTTCGACCTGCCCGTCATCGACGGCGTCGGCGCCGCCCTCAAACAGGCCGAGGCGCTGGTCGCATTGGGCCTGTCGACCTCGAAGCGCGGCTCCTATGCCAGTCCGCTGGCCAAGCCCTATCGCGGCGTGCTGAAATCCTTCTCGCCGGGGGTGGTCGCCGCGGAGTGAACGCTATGAAGCCTACCGTCCGCGCATTGTCTCCGCCGGAACTGACCGTTCTCATCGACTGGGCGGCGGCTGAAGGCTGGAACCCTGGCCTTGATGATGCCGCCGCGTTCCGGCCAACCGATCCTGAAGGGTTCATCGGCGCTTTTGTCGACAACGAGATGACCGCCGCCATCTCGGCTGTCGCCTATGGCGGCAATTTCGGTTTCATCGGTCTCTACATCTGCCGACCAGACATGCGCGGCAAAGGCCATGGCAAAGCAGTCTGGAATGCGGGCATGGCCAGGCTGGCCGGCCGAACGGTCGGCCTCGACGGGGTCGCCGCGCAGCTGGCGAATTATCGCCGCACGGGATTCAGCTCGGCGTACGAAACCATCCGCTTCAGCGGCCGTATCGCGACCCCGCCCGTCCGAAGCGAAGGGGTGCGCATGATAACCACGCAACTCGTGCCCGACATCATCGTCTATGACGCCCGCTGTTTCCCCGCGCCTCGACGAGCCTTCCTGCACCGCTGGGCGCAGCCGCCGCATTGCGGGTTCGCCGCAATCAGTTCACTCGGCACCATAGGCTACGCCGTGGCTCGTCCCTGCCGTTCGGGTTACAAGATCGGCCCGCTGTTTGCCGACGACACCGAGACGGCGATGCAGCTCATGGGCAGTCTGGCTGCCGCATGCAAAGGTGGCGACCTGCATATCGACGTTCCTGCCGAAAATTTCGATTTCACCACGGCGCTTGCAGCGATTGGTTTCAGGCCGACCTTCACCACCACGCGCATGTACAAGGGCCCGCCTCCGAAGGTCGACTCGCGCCGAATATTTGGCGTGACGACCCTGGAGTTGGGGTAGATCCCGGCGCCGACTGACAGGCTTGGTTTTTCGGGAGCCGGCGGGCGATGGACGAGCCGATCCGTAGTAGCGCCGCCTAAGTCGAATTGTCTGATGTCTCAGGCGGCGCTACGTCGTCCCGGCACGGGGTTACCCGGCGTCTCGTGGCCGATCGGCGTCACCAGAGTGAGGTCGGGATAGCCGCTTTCGATCAGCTCGACGGCGGCCTGCGCCACCTCATCGTCCGCCTGCAGCATGGACATGAAGACCTCGGTGCTGTCGCCGACCAGTCGGCTGATGCCTTGCGCATCGGCCGGTCCGCATTCGACGATGACCAGATCATAGGCGGTGGTCAGCGACTGCATGATGATCGGCAGCCGGTCGGCGGCGCGCATGGCGCGCACCGGATCGGCGGTGCCGACGGGAACGACGTGGCAGTCCGAATAGAGGTCGGCGTGGATGACGTCGCTGAACTGCGCTTCCGAAGCCAGCAGATTGGTGATGCCGGGGAAAAGTCCGCTGTCCAGCATCGGCCGCGAGGCGGCACCTGACGCCGTGAGATCGAGCAGCAGCACACGCAGGCCAGCGTCGGAGACTTCGCGCGCTACCAGCACTGCCGATGCAGCCGCCTCATCGCCTTCGGGCGACACGAAGATGGCGCGCGCAGCACCGCTGGCGATCAGCTTCTCCGCCGCCTTCTCGACATCGATCTCGCCAAGGCTGGAGCGGACAGGTTCAGGTTCGGCTTGCGGTTCGGAACCGGCAGCCGCTGCTCCTTCCAGCACTGAAGGAGCCGGCTCGGGCTCCGGCTCGGGCGCCAGTTCAGACTCCACGGTCGTCGGCTGATCGTCCACTTCCACGACCTCAGGAGCCGGTTCCGGGTCGACGACCGGCGCCGACATTGCCGGCATCGCAACCTGCTCGATACGCTCGAAGCGCGCCCCTGGGGCCGGACGCATGGCGCGGCCGGAAAACAGCTCCTGCAGCAGCGTGATGACCGACATCAGCAGCAGCGAGCCGACTAAGGCGGCGCCGACGATCGGCACGAGCTTGGGGAAATAGGGTTCCGACGGCACGCGCGCCTCGGAAAACACGCTGGCATCGACCGGCAGGTAATTCTTGCGCGAGGACACTTCGCGGAAGCTCGCCATATAGGATTCAAGCTGCTGGCGCCGGACGTTCGCCTCGCGCTGCAGCGCATCCAGCTGAACCTGCTCCTCGCCGGCCCGCGACGACGCCGCTTTCAGCTTGTTGACGTCCGATATCAGCTGGTTTTCGCGCGCCTGGGCGGTCTGCGCCTGCGTCAGCAACCCGCGCATGATTTTTTGCGCTTCGTTGCGGATCTGGCCGTCGAGATCGGCAAGCTGCGACCTCATCGCCCGCAGGCGGGGATGGTTGTCGAGCAAGGTGGTGGAAAGATCGGCGATGTTGGTTCTGAGCTCGATCTGACGCTCACGCAGCCGCTGGATCAGATCGGAAGACAGCACTTCGGGTACAGCGTCCAGCGAACCGCCATTCTGCAAAGCCTGGCGCACCCTTTCGGCCGTTGCCTCGGCCGAAGCGCGGCTGGCGCGCACACGCGACAGTTCGGTCGATAGCTCGGACAATTGCTGCGTCGCCAGCACCGAATTGTTGCCAGCCATCAACAGGTCCGACTGGGCGGAGCGGAAGGCCGCGACCTTGGCCTCTGCATCCCTGACCTGCTTCTGCAGATCGTCGATTTCCGGCCCGAGGAAGGCGGTCGCGGCGGCGTTCGACTTGGTCTTGGCGTCCGCCTGATAGGCCAGGTAGGCCTTGGCGATGGCGTTCGGAATGTCAGCGGCAAGCTGGGGATCTTCAGAGGAAAATTCGACGGCGATGACGCGGGTCTTTTCCACGCCATAAACATTGAGCTTGTCGCGCATCTTCGTCAGCACGCGCTCTTCGAGCGGAATTTCTTCCGGATCGCTCTTCAGCCCGGCAATGACCAGGAGCCGGGTGACCGGCGACATGCCGAGCGCATAGTTGAACTCGGGCTTGTCGCCCAGCTTAAGGTCGGCAGCCACCTGCTTGAGAATGTCGGACGAGGAAATGACCTGAACCTCGGTTGCTACACCTTCCGCATCGAGCACAGGTTTGTCGTCTTCATTGGTGCCGGCAGGCCGCGTATAGGCCGATTCGCTCAACTGGATTTTCAGCTGCGTCGTGGCCTTATAATGCGGCGTGGCAAGCCACGCGAACGCGAAGGCGAGACCAGTGACGAGAAGCGTGATCACAAGAATGCGCAGCCAGTTCCGCGCCAGGCTGGCGAAGAGCTGTCTCAGGTCGACATCGACATCTGCGGCCGCGGACTGGTCGGACATGCATTCCTGCTCCGGACATGAGGCTAGATGGTAGCGTAAACAACTATGGTAACTCAGCCGTTAAGATCGCGGTAAGCAGCTGTTAGGGTTTGCTGACATCCGGTAAACAAAGCCAGCAAAACTATACGGCTTTTTGTCGATTGCCGCCAAATCGGCCGCGTCCCTTTACCGGCCATTAACCCTAACAGGATGATAACGAACCCAGATCCTTAAGGTTTGCCGCCGTGTCCTGGCGGCCATAGCGACGAAGGTGTGTGTCCGATCATGAAAAGCGCTGCTGGTCTGTTTCGCGCTCTGCTGGCCGTGTCGATGCTCGCCGGCTGCTCCAGCTACCGGCCGACGCCGGCGGCCTTCCACGAGGTACTCGACCAGCCCTATCGGCTCGGCGCCGGCGACCGTGTCCGCGTCACCGTGTTCGAACAGGACGGTCTGACCAACACCTACAGTGTCGATCAGTCCGGCTACATGTCCTTCCCGCTGGTCGGCGCGGTGCCGGCGCGCGGCCACACGGCCCAGCAGCTGGAAAAAGCGCTCGCCGACAAACTGCGCCAAGGCTATCTGCGCGACCCCGACGTGTCGGTCGAGATCGATCGCTACCGGCCGATCTTCGTCATGGGCGAAGTGGGCGCCGCCGGCCAGTATTCCTACGTGCCGGGCCTCACCGTGCAGAAGGCCATCGCGATTGCGGGCGGTTTCTCGCCGCGCGCCAACCAGGAAAGCGTCGACATCACCCGCGACATCAACGGCAAGGTGATGACAGGCCGGGTGGTTACCTCCGATCCGCTGCTGCCGGGCGACACGGTCTACGTTCGCGAACGCCTGTTCTGACATCAACGTGGCGGACCAGCTCAGGATCGTCCACTGCTTTCGCTCACCCGTCGGCGGGATCTTCCGGCATGTGCGCGACCTGACGGAGGCCCAGCTCGCCGCCGGACATGTTGTCGGCATCGTCTGCGATTCGACCACCGGCGGCGAATACGAGGAACGCCTGTTCGACCAGATGAAGGACAGCCTGGCGCTCGGCATCCATCGCACGCCGATGCAGCGCCATGTCGGGCCGGGCGACTTCGCCTCGGCCTGGCGCACTTACAGGATCATCAAGGAATTGCAGCCGGATGTGTTGCACGGACATGGCGCCAAAGGTGGCGCCTATGCCCGTCTGTTCGGCTCATTGTTGCGGGTATCTAGGTCTCGCGTAGCCCGCCTCTATTCGCCGCATGGCGGCTCCCTCCACTATGATGAAACGACGACGACCGGGAAGCTGTTCTTCGCGCTCGAGCGCTTCATGGCGCGCTTCACCGACTGCCTGCTGTTCGTCTCCGACTATGAGCGGCGCACCTATCGCAGGAAGGTCGGCGAACCGCCTATCCCGAACACGCTGGTCTATAACGGCCTGCGCGCCGCCGAGTTCGAACCGGTGGTCGCACAGCCCGACGCGGCCGACCTGCTCTACATCGGCATGATGCGCGACCTCAAAGGGCCTGACATTTTCATCGACGCGCTGGTGCTGGCCGGGTCCCAGCTTGAGCGCCGCTTGACCGCGGTCATGGTCGGCGATGGCGACGACCTGCCGCGCTACCATGCGCAGGTGAAACGGCTGGGCCTCGGAAAACAGGTCCGCTTCTTGCCGCCTATGCCAGCCAGGGAGGCCTTTGCACTGGCCGACCTCGTGGTTGTGCCGTCGCGCGCGGAAGCCATGCCCTATATCGTGCTGGAGACGCTGGCCGCCGGCAGGCCGATGATCGCCACGGCCGTCGGCGGCATTCCCGAAATCTTCGGTGAGGGATCCCCTGCCCTGATCCGTCCCGATCCGCGCCAACTCGGCGACAAGGTGGGTGAAGCGCTGCGCGATCTCGACGCATACCGGCGCGTCATGCCCGACACCGCCAGGCTCAGGGCGCGATTCGGCGCCGATGTGATGGCCGCCGAAATCGAAAAGGCCTATTTCGCCGCGCTCAACAGATAGACGACCGTCCAAAACCACAAGTTGTTCTCAAGGTTTTTTTAGCTCTCTTTCTGCTATCGTCATCGCGGAAGCTTGTGGGAAACCCGATGAACGAGACCGACCCCACGCGCCGCTTTTCGGCCGATGCGGTGCGCAAATTCGACAGTCCTGCCGAGAGCCCCACGCCCGGCGGCATGAACAGTGTTGCCCGCCAGGTCGCCTCGCAATACCGGCGCGATACGATGTCGCCGGTCATGGTCAGCGGCGTATTGCGCATCGTCGAATTCGGCTTGCTGTTCCTGTCGGGGCTCGCGCTCTACTTCCACTTTGTCGGCTTCTTCAACTATCTCGCCTGGCAATATCCGCTGACCATTGCCGCGGCGTCATTCGTGGCCGTGGTGCTGCTCGACGTCAGCGATTGCTACCAGATCTCCGCCTTGATGCGACCGATCTCCAATCTCGGCCGCGTGCTGATGGTCTGGGCCGGCACCTTCGCGCTGATGGCGCTGACGGCCTTCATCATGAAAATGTCGGAGGATTATTCGCGTCTGCTGTTCGGCACCTGGTTTGTCGTCGGCCTGCTTCTGCTGTTCGGCCTCAGGCTGGTGATGTCGAAGCTGATCCGGCGCTGGGCGCGCAACGGCCGCATGGAACGCCGCGCCGTCATCGTCGGCGGCGGCAAGGCGGCCGAGATGCTGATCCGCTCGGTCGAGAAGCAGCCAGACAACGACATCCGCATCTGCGGCATCTTCGATGACCGCGGCGACAAGCGCTCGCCGCCGATCGTGGCCGGCTATCCCAAGCTCGGAACCATTTCGGAGCTGATGGAATTCGCTCGCATCGCGCGCATCGACATGCTGATCGTGTCGCTGCCGCTGACTGCCGAAACGCGCGTGCTGCAGCTGCTGAAGAAGCTCTGGGTGCTGCCGGTCGACATCCGGCTCTCGGCGCATTCGAACGCTTTGCAGTTTCGCCCGCGCGCCTATTCCTACATCGGCTCGGTGCCGATGCTCGATATCTTCGACAGGCCGATCAACGACTGGGATTCGGTCGCCAAGCGCGCCTTCGACATCGTCTTCTCGCTGATCGGCATTGTCCTGTTCTCACCGGTGATGCTGGCGACGGCCATCGCCATCAAGCTCGACAGCAAGGGTCCGGTGCTGTTCAAGCAGAAGCGGCACGGCTTCAACAACGAGATCGTCGAAGTCTACAAATTCCGCTCCATGTATACCGACCGTTCGGACCCGACCGCCAAGCAGACGGTGACCAAGAACGATCCGCGCGTCACCCGCGTCGGCCGCTTCATCCGCAAGAGCTCGATCGACGAGCTGCCGCAGTTCTTCAACTCGCTGTTCGGCACGCTGTCACTGGTTGGCCCGCGCCCGCATGCGATTGCCGCGCAGTCGCACAACCTTCTCTACAATGAGGTGGTCGACGGCTATTTCGCCCGCCACAAGGTCAAGCCCGGCGTTACCGGCTGGGCGCAGATCAATGGCTGGCGCGGCGAGATGGACACCAATGAGAAGATCCGCATGCGCACGGAATACGACCTCTATTACATCGAGAACTGGTCGATGCTGTTCGATCTGCGCATCCTGCTCATGACGCCGCTGCGGCTGCTCAACACGGAAAACGCCTATTGAGCGCGATTTCCCATGATGTGCCGCAGGCTGCGGTCAATGCCAAGCTGATCGCGCTGATATCGTCGGGCGCGGTGTTTTTCGGCGTCTTCCTGTCAGGCTTCGTCATCGACGAGCCGGCGCCTTACGATCTTTTCATGGTCGGGCTGATCGGGGTGTGGGGGCTGTTTGGCCTGCGCATATCGCGCGCGGCCGTGCCGCTGCTGGTGCTGCTGATCACGATGAACATCGGCGGCATGATTGCAATGACTCAGATGGCCGATCTCGCCAACACACCGCTCTATCTCGCGGTCTCGCTGTTTCTCGCGGTCACCGCGGTGTTCTTCTCGTCGGTGACGGCGGTGCAGCCCGGCCTCTACCGGCTGATCTTCATCGCCTATGTTGTCTCCGCGGTGGTGACCTCGCTGCTCGGCATTGCCGGCTATTTCCACGCTTTCCCGGGCGCTGAAGTCTTCACCAGATACGACCGCGCCCAGGGCGCCTTCCAGGATCCGAACGTGTTCGGGCCGTTCCTGGTGCTGCCCGGCATCTATCTGCTCTATCTGCTGTTGACCGGCTCAATCGCGCGCATGCCGCTTCTGGCGGTGCCGCTGCTGATCATCACCGCGGGCATCTTCTTTTCGTTCTCGCGCGGCGCCTGGGGCATGTTCGCCGTCTCGGCCATCCTGCTCACCGGCGCCCTGTTCCTGCAAAGCAACAGCGGCAAGTTCCGGCTGCGCGTCATCATCATGACCATTGCCGCCGTCACCCTGCTGGTGGTCGCCATGATCGTCATCCTGCAGCTGCCCGGCGTCGGCGAGATGTTTTCAAGCCGCGCCCAGCTGGAACAGAGCTACGACACGGCGCGCCTTGGCCGCTTCGCCCGCTACACGATCGGCTTCGAGATGGCGCTCGAATATCCGCTCGGCATCGGCCCGCTGGTGTTCGGCACCATTTTTGGCGAAGACACGCACGACATCTGGCTGAAGACGTTGATGGATTATGGCTGGCTCGGCTTCGTCTCGTTCCTGTCGCTGACGCTGTGGACGATCGCCGCCGGCTTCCGCATCCTTTTGCGCGACCGGCCGTGGCAGCCCTATCTGCTCTGCGCCTACGTCGCTTTCATCGGCAATATCGGGCTCGGCACCTTCATCGACATCGACCACTGGCGCCATGTCTACCTGCTGCTCGGCCTAATCTGGGGCGCGATCGCGCTGGAATACAGGCATCAGCGCGGGTTGCGGGCGGTGGCGCAACCGAGGTAGCCGAGTAATCCTAAAGGACAGGAACAGCCGCGCACGCCAATACCGGGGTTGTGCAGGCCCTCGCAGGCTTTGATCTGCTTGCTCCAACCCCTGGTCGAATTGAGCACGGGTTGCCGGCGGCGCATTTATGTTGTGATGGTGGGAAAACGTCGCTAAACGCGACTGACAAAATTCCAATTGAGTTGGCGTGCTTGCCGGGCTGGATAATATTCCGGGTTGGTGGGCGCCACTAATCTGACGGGCGTGGTTATGCTGAGGGAAAGCTATTTCGAATTCATGCTGCGCTGGTACGCGTATCGCCGATGGCACAGGCCCCCGCGGCGTGTGCGGCAGGCCGAATACGACTTCCATCAGCTTATGAAAAAGCTTCCCGCCGATAGTCTGTTCATCGATCTCGGCGCCAATATTGGCGACGTCACGGGACATGTACTAGCCTATGGGATGCGGGTGATTGCTTTCGAGCCTGACCCTGTTGCTCGCCAGATTTTGACGAAAAGGTTTGGCAACAACGACCGGGTGACGATCATTCCGAAGGCTGTTGGTGGATCAGCGCGAGCGGCCACATTCCATCAGAGGCCGGACGTCAGCGATCTCCGCAGGACCGAATCGTCGTCCCTGATCCAGACACACGAACACACGAACGGGAAAAGCTTTGAAGTTGAGGTGGTTGACCTGGTGCAGTTCCTGCAAGGTCTCCATGAGCCGATCGCCATCGTCAAGATGGACATAGAAGGGGCCGAAGCGGAATGCATCGAAGCCATGCTGGACGCCAGCATTCACCGTTCGATTGGACAAATCCTGGTCGAGACACATGAACGGTTCTCGCCAGACCTGGCCGACCGGATCGGCAAGCTGCGGGGCCGGATCGCGCAGGAAGGCATCCGCAACATCAATCTGGATTGGAGCTAAGTATCGGCTCGGCCTTGAGCGTGCTAGCCGGAGGGCATCAACCAGCGAGGCAATAGACTTATCGAGGAAGATTGGCGGGAGGAACCGCGTCCGGCGGAGCGTCAAGTTCTATCTGGCTATGCCAGCTACCCGTTCGGGGTATTGCACGGCCAACATCGAATTGTCCGCATGGCTGGCAAAGATGGCGCTGACCTTTTCGGCGTCGAACCGCGCCCGTCGCTTGCGCTTCTCGTCGTTCAGCAAAATCCCGCTGATGGCGTCGAACTTGCGGCCGAGGTTTTTCAATATGCCTCTCTTGACCGGCCAGCTGCTGCTGAAACGGCCGGCCCAGGGCGTGCCTTTCGCCAGATCACGATAGATCGCCATGGCGTCGACCTCGACACCGATCGGCGGACGGTCCCAGGGCTTGCCCCAGGCGAAGTGGCGGGCGTAGCAGCGGCTGAAAGAAATCTGGCTGGTGTAGTTGGTCATCACGTTCCAGAACGGGTGCATCGTCTGCCACCTGCCCTCGAAAGCCACGTTCAATGCACCTTGATCCATCCCGTAAACCTGCTCGGAGGCCAACTGCCGGGTACGCTCCAGAAGCCCCTCCTGCCTGACCAGTGGCATGTTGAACACCAGCACGCCGGCATTGAACTTCGGCGCGCCTGGCTGCATCGGTAAATGCTGTCGATACTTTACGTCGAAATAGGTCTGCTCATCGTGTGCGGCCAGCAGCGGAGCGTTGAGCGGGACGTTGCAGAGGTCTTCTATCGATCTGTTGAAAAGCACATCGGCGTCGGAATAGGCGATGCGGTCATATGGTTCGAACTCCGGCAATTGATCGGCAAACAGCCTGATGTAGGTCGCAAGGGTTGGGTGCGTTCCGCGGTTGAAGTTTGTCGCTTCCATGAATTTCGTGACATCCAGGATGCGGATCTTCCCACCGAGCAGACGCTCTCCGATAGCTCGGTCTTCGTTGGAGATGACACCGGTGTGCAAAATAAAGCCGTCGAGGTGGTCCGACACATTCAGCACGCGGCGCGCCGCCAGGCTGGCATACGGGAAATACCTCTGGTCGGTGGCGAAAAAGAAACACGATTTTTGCGGCATGCTACAACCTGTTGCCTGACCCATTCGCGAGAGCTCCGTTGCGGGTCTCAGGCGAAACCACCGAGTACTTCCGGAAACTGCACAGCCATCGCCCCGGCGTCAGCATGCTCGGCATATATCTTATGCACCTTGCTGCCGTCGTACCGTGCGCGCCGCCGATACCGGTCCTTGTTCGGCAACATCCCCATGATACCGTCGAACCTTCGGGCGAACCGCCTCATGACGCCCCGCTCGAAGGGAATACGCTGCCGGAAGGGCTCAAGCCACGGCGTATCCCTTGCCAGATCGCGCCAGACGGCAAGCGCCTCGGGCTCCACGTCGACCTGGCTTCCCCAGGGCTTGCCGCCGGCGAAATGCCGCGCATAGGCTTGGGCGAACCGAAACTCCTTCGTATCGTTGGACATCAAATTCCAGTTCGGGTGCATCGTCTGCCACTTGCCCTCGAAGACGATGTTCAGCGCGTTCTGATCGTTCATTTGCCCGGCAACGGCAACATCTCTGGCGCGGTGCAAAAGTCCCTGTTGACGCACGGGCGGCATGTTGAAGACGATGATGCCGGCGTTGAAATAAGGCGCCCCCGGCTGCATCGACAGTTTGTTCCGATAGCCCGGGCGGAAATACATGTAATCGTCGTGAGCGGCCAACAACGGAGCATGAAGTGTCTGGCCCACCAGGTCGGCGATATCTCGATTGAACAGAACATCACAATCGACATGGGCGATGCGGTCATAGTCCGCGAACTGAGGCAGTTGGTCGGCGAAAAGCCGAACAAAAGTGCCGACATTGCTTGGCCGGAAAGTATGGCCAGCCTCCGCAAACAGCCCCGAAACGTCCACTATGCGAAGACGGTTCGTCAGCAGGCGTTCAGCAACACGCATATCGGCATCGCGTGCGCCGACATGCAGGATGAATCCCGGTGTTGCCTCTCCCGAAACATCCAGAATTCTGCGCGCCGCCAAGCATGCATACGGAAAATAATTTGCGTCGGCCGCCAGAAAAAAACAGGAATTTGCCACGCGCAATCCTTCGTATCGACACTGCGCGAGCCATATCGCCTTGGCGTTGCGGCGACAAGGCCGAATGCTGGCGACTTTCAGGCCCGGCGCGCCGTTTTAGCGCTTGCACCATACCCCTTGAAAATATATGGCTTTGCGCGGTCCGGAGTGTAGCGCAGCCCGGTAGCGCACTTGACTGGGGGTCAAGGGGTCGTCGGTTCGAATCCGGCCACTCCGACCATAAATTACAAGGACTTACCCCCAGTGGGCCTTGATCGGTTTCTTTAAATTGCGGCTCTTAGGTACCATACAGGGTAACGCGCTTTCCTATGGGACCATCGGGAACAGGCTGGCAAACGTTTTCCTGTAACCGCAGAAACTTCGATGCTGGGGAACAACAGCGAAATTTCCGTTGGATTCGATCGTAAGAGTGATATCGCCCTGGCAGGGCTGGATCACACCTCCAGATACGGCGGATTGTCGCAATATCGCGGCCAGCTCGGCGTTTATCCCTGGCAGCGCCAAAAGCTTGCTGGCATTCGCCCCACATGCCGGCATTAGATTCGTACAAAATGGGGAAATGCCCTGACTAGAAAGCCACTCGATAACGTCTTGAGACGGATGTGAATGCCCATTCGCTGAGGTAACACCGTACCGGTCTCCTCCAACAGCAAAAAGATTCTCTAGGACTTCGGGCGCCGAATCATAGTGCGACCCGTGATGCGGCAGGTTGACAACGTTGGCCATGATACGCCGGCCAACATTTCTCTCGAAGCGAGTTCGACGATTTCGCCAATTAATCAGAGTTCCATCACCTCCGAGAACTACATCAATACCACCGTAGCTGAATCGAATTGCCAAACTGATGTCGTTATCGTCCACGTGGCCAAACATATTTGGGTCGTCTCTCTCGATACGCCCAATGTATTCACCTTTTGATGCCTTTAGTGGCAGTACGGTGTGGACGCTCACTGCAGAAAATCCGGGCGGCCCAATTGTATTCTCTTCGCCAGCACACTCAGTCCAGAAATTCTCTTGGCCAGATGCCCATTTTATTATTTGAAGAAATTCAACCGCCGCTTGACGCTCGGCCATACCGTCTGTTTTCGAGGCAATTTTCATCAAGTGCTTAGCGAGTTTTTGTCTTCTGACGCTATTTGCGACAAGATCACCCATTGGACAGGAGTAGAACTGGCCAATTCTTCCATCAAAATACCTGGCTATAGCGTACAGCCCTGAATAGTGATCTTTATGAGGGTGCGTTAAACACAAAAACGAAAGTTCAGCCGCACCTAAAGCACGAAGGACTGCTAGTGCCCTAGGTTCGGTAACCGCATCGGCGTTACTGTCAATTACCCCAAAATGCTTTTTTGACCCGTCATCAAATTCGATGATCGTGGAACTGCCGTGCCCCACATTCAAAAACCGAAAGGTCAAGGACAACCGCTATCGACCCACACTTGGAGCGCTTCCAGACCGGCCAGATTTGGCTGAGGTTCGATATCGCGCGAAGTAATTCGAGGTATCCTGTAACCTCCGGCGGAGCCGAGCGAGATCCAAACAGGTTGACCAAAGACCCGGAGGCCCTCGTCTATCAACGTGACAGGAAATTGAACGAGTAGGTTCCCAGAGGGAAGGTAGCAGTCAAGAGTGATAAATTCTGCCCCGACTTGGGAGACAACCGCCTTCGCTCTGTTAGACGTTTCTGCGCTCATGCTGGCCTGCGGTGCCGCCACGCGCTGCCGACGATCAACTTGAATGACCTCGCCCAAAGCAGTCATGGTCTCAGTCAGCCGACCAGAGCCAACCGACCCTATAGGCGTCGTTTGCTCGGAGCCTTTGAGCTCCGTTTTTCGTCCGTTACTCCCTTGGCTGAAGAAGATATCGTCACTAGCGACATCCGCTTCAGTCGATTTTCTGGCAAACTGGACCACAATTACCTCCCCCTACCGCCCGTAACAGTTTGCACGAGCTTTTCGGCTTTCGCAACCTTAGTCGAGGACCACCGAAACAGCGATTTCTCCAAGAGGAAAAAGTTCGATTCAAAGAGGTCCAGATCCACGACCGCATCGTATGTGGAATAGTAGTCCGCATCTATGATGTCCTTGGTCTTAGCCAAGTGCATGTCGATATTTTTTTGGGCAAACGGGCCATAGGACACTCGATAGTTGAGGCCGTCGTCCGCCTTTCCCTCGACGGTAACCGCTGCATCGTCGATGTGGCCGAGAATTTCGCGAATAGATTTCGAAGATTCGTGATCGAACATATGATCAACGCTTCCAAATCGCTGCGGGAGGGCGGCGCTTTTGATGAGCACGATAAAGCGTATCCCAAAGCGGTTTACCTTCGCCACTTCGGCAATCGTCATCAATTCGGATGCAATCTTATTGACGTTGCGAAACGCCGCGTGCTGCAAGACGCCGACGAGCGCGGTCCCGAGTGGCCATTCGATGGCCCCAGAAATCGTGCTTGGATCTATGGAAATATGAATCGCCTGTCCGCTATCGTCAGTCTCCCCCGTTAGGCGATTCTGAGCTCGCGCCTCTCCAATTTTGACTAAGAAATCTGGAACTGTCTCCAGAAGAGTTCGGACGCAGGCTCCTCTCTTATCGTAGACGGCATAGCTTAGATCGAAGTCCAAGCGCCAAAGGATTTTTATCAGCTTTACGGATGTCTCGTCGGACAATTTCAGCCCCTAAAGATCCAGCCACTCTGCCCACCGGCCGTCGCAGCGGCATAGTGCTTCAATTTTTCCCAAAGTCCATACTAGTGATATGTGCCGAATGAGCGCGGGTAGATGGTGGTCACTTGAGCACCGGTCAAGGGGTCGGCCGATAGGTATTGGTTCTCAGACCAGAGAAACCAAGGGTTTGGCCCCAACAATCTGTCAATTGTGCGCCTAGACTCGCCCAGGGTAATGGCGTGGGTAAGCCACACGCCATTTTCGAATGCGATGATCCAGTTTCGCCAAGGTGGAGGGGAAGGTGCCGAAGCTTGTTTCTGTCAAAAACTCCGTTGTCGAACTCATTTCGGTTGGCATCTTTGGCGCAATGGCGGGAGCCGCTATTTTTGCGTACCTGGCCGACAAAATTGCCTCGACCGCTGAATATGCAACGCTGCTGAGTGGATTCGGCGGGGCTGTCCTTGGATCAGGGATGAGCGCGTTAGTGGCTTTCATCCTTGCCCGCCAGACGTCCAAAGAAACGTTGAACCGCGACATCAGTGCCAGAAACGCCGAGCAACAATCCTACGCCCTCAAATTGGCGGTCAAGGCTTCTTTGATATTGAGCGATGTCGTTGCCATCCAGCGGTCAATCGACTCGTCCCTTTCCGATGCGAACGACCGAAATCTAACTGCTCAACCACTTTGGAAACGCATTCTGCCGATCGTTGGAAGTTACCAGCTATACGACGTTGATGCGGCTGAATTGTCGCCACTTATCGCCGCAAAAGACGGTACCCTCATGCATTCTGCCGTTACCCTTTTTATGCAGCATAGGAACCTGGTAGAGGCGGTTAAGGTATACGGCCAAAAAAGAGATCTGGTTAAGGATTACATTACACATCATATCGCCGCCGCGGACGGCGTTCTCACGTCGGGCCTAACAGAGGCGGACGTCGGTCGTCTGGCGCCGCTTGAGATGGAACTGGAAAGCCTCGTAAACGGCATTCGCGAGATGATATCTGATCTTGTCCGCATGGGAGAGCAGGTTACCTATGGCATCGGACCGGCGATGAGGAAATTCTATGCGAACACAGAATTCCCTGTTTTCGTACCAATAGGTTCATCCGGGCAGCCCGCCGATGCGCCAACAGCCGCTGCGAAATTGGCGGATTGAGAGCAGCCCTACCGCGCGCTCTTTAGGCGATCGATCATAGCGGCGAACTCGCCCGCAGCGATCGGTGCCGGCGCATACGCCCTACCCTCGTCGCTGCCAAGCCAATCACTCACCGCGGCTTCAACGCTTTGAAGGCCAAAGCCGTCCCGAATAAGCACGACATGGCCGTCGCCATCGTCGGCCGGCTCGACCTCGATTTTGTGCGTCGTCAGAAACAGCGCCAAGCCCGCCGGCGCGAACTTGCCAGCCACGCCTTGGGCGTCAAAGACGTCGCTGATCGCCGTGCGGGCGATCATGCCGTGCAGCGTGTCAGTGCGTTCCTTGATGACTTTGTCGCAATTAGCCAAGGCCGCCTCATGGGCCTTCTGAGCGGCCGCAAGGGCCGCATTGCCTTCGTCGGCGATCGCCTGCGCCTCCGGGGTCAACGTGAAGCCGCCAAAACCAGTAGGCAGGTAGCAAGCGCGAAACTGCGCCGGCACTTTGGCCAGAGTCGGGACCGTGGTCGGAAATTCAAAATCTTCCCCGGGCATTGGACTTCTCCTCGTTACGCTTGGTGACTAGCTGCGGCGGCGATCGCCTCCGCAGCGCGGGCCGCGGCGGCGTCCGCCAGCTTGGCAGCGGGCGACTGGGTATGCCTAGTCGCTACCTCGACGAAGGCCAGGCCGGCACGCCGAGCGGCTTCGACGGCCTTCGTCAGCCTCTCGATCCTTCCGAGCTCGACGGGGAACTTTTGCCGGCGCCAGCGATCGCGTACGGACGCGTGCGAGATATCGCTTATTCCAAGCAGCAGCGGATCCGCGTGCAGCACCGCAGAGAGGAATTGATCGTCCCCTGCCGCCAGGCGTCCGGCTATGGCCGCCGCGCGAGACTTGTCGTCCATCTGGCGCAGCACGCCTCGCAACTCGGCTGCACGGCTTTCCTCCGTCGCATTCCTTGGCTGTGCCGGAGCCCATGTCGACGCGGTCAGCCGACCGATCTCCGCTTGAGTCCGCTCCAGCGCCGAATCGAGCCGGGCGACACCGCGTTGCGCGATCGTCGTCGCGGCGGCGCGAAGCCGGACGGCGTTGTCCTGTGCAGTTCGGGTTTTGTCGGCAGTGATCGCCGCCGCGGTCGCCTCGATCTCGACCGCTGCATTACCGGCGAAGTCGAGAGCGCCGGCCAAGTCGTCGAGTGCGGGGTCCGGCTGGACAGTGCCGGCTCGAGGATCCTTCATCTGATACCGGTCGATGACCGCGCGATTAAGAGACGGGGAAAGGGCCATACAGCTACTCCGAAACACTGACTCAGTTACCAAACCGCGCCGCCGACCCAAGTCCGCAAAGCCGGCGGCGCGCACCGCGAGCCGCCTGCACGGACCGCGGCGATACGATCATCCGAAAATTCGCATGCTTGGAACCCGCTCGGGCCGGTCATTCGGCGGCCTGGCGCTGTCGATCCCAAGGCTTTCGAAAAGGCGAGAAAGGGCATTTGCGAGCGTCACGTACGCGGTGCCATCGATAATCTCGCCGTTCGCCAGTCGGGCATCCTCGCTCTCGCACACTAGCGCTATGCTGGCGGCACGCCGTGCCAAGATCGTTTGTTCGTCGCGGACCGTGCCGCCAATAGCTGCGAGAATGCAGCCAAGAATCTCGGCATATCGCCGGCCGCCGGCAGTGCGGCGATCGACGCCGCGCAAGGCCGGCCTGTTGACGGCCAGGTTTTCAGCTTCAATTTCGACCTTTCGCCTAGTCATCTTGGCTTGATTTCGTGCCATATTTTTTACTCACGCGTTACCCGGATTCAGATTCGACGGTATTCACTAGCGCTATGTGCGCGGAATCAAGCGCAGTTGCCAAGTGGTAGCACTTGACAACCTATCAAGTGCCCCACGGAAAAAGGCGGACCAAAGCCACTTGTGGCGGGAATCGGCCGGCTCTGCTGCCTGCCCCGGACGCCAGGCTTGTACCACGCCGGCCGATCCTCGGATCCATGACTACAAGGACTCCTGTGCCCGGCGTTGTGATCACGCGGCGCCGCCATCGGAACTCTCGCGGGCAGGAACTCGCGAAATTTTCCACGCTTCGAAACCAACCACATCGAAAAATCTTCTCAGTTCGGCTGCGATCTGCCCGTCGTCGAGACCAAGCGCACGCATTTCCTGGCGAAGCTTCCCGCGCTCGCATCTCCACCGCCGCAGCTGCTCTGGACGGTCTGGCGCGGCCAACAAGCGCCTTGCAGCGCCGCGGGCTACTTGCCGGCGCTGGCGAATCGGAAACCACAGAATCGTGGCTGTCCTCTCGAACAAAGGGATCATCGAGAGCTGGTCGGATTGATCTTTCGGCATGCAATTCCTCCTCAGCATTGCTTTTGTGGGACTTTGGGAGTGCCGCTGACCAGTTCGAGCGGAATCTCGCTTTCGTCCTCATAGTCTTCGTCGAACATGAGGCCGACGTCGGCACCCTCGTCGTCTGGTCCAAGACCGTCGACGCCGGGCGCATCGTCTTCGCCTTTGTCGCTGCCTTCATCGCGCTCGACGTGATCGAAGTCGTCATCGTGGTTGCACGCATAGTCTGCAGGCGGATTTTCATGGAGCGCATCGAAGGATGCAGCGAACTCAGCGGCAAGGGAGGAGTCCATTTCTTCGATGACGCGGATCGGCGTTTGTTGACTATTTGACTTAGTGGCTGCCGCGTTGGAATCGGAAGCGCCATGGCGCGCTTCCGATGTTCCACTAACGTTAGATGACGGCCTGAACCGTTCGGCGGCCCCTGCAAGGGCCGCCTCTGGTTCATCACTGCGCGCGCTCATATGAGTCGTCCGCAAATTCTGTCTGTTCATGTCCGCAGCTTCTTTCGGATCACGGTCCCAATTGTTGCCGGTCAAAGCATCCTTCTGATCCGCAATTTCTTTCGGATCTTGATCGGAAGCTTTTGTCGGATCATGAAGGGCAAAATCGTAGCTGTTGGTCACCCCCTTTCCACGACGAGTGACAGTTAAGTGACCCCGCTCACCCAACGACGCGATGGCATTTTCCACGGTCTTCACGCTGCATCTCAGCAGCGTCGCCAAAGTCATCTGTGAAGGCCAGGCTGTCCTGCTTTTGCGATTTAGAAACTCCATTGCCAGGCAGAGTGCGATACGAACCGCTGTTGATGACAGCTCATGGTCGTAAAGTACCTGCCTGATCCAATTCCATCTGAACTTGGCAAAGCCGTCATTTGGCTCGCCCTTCTCGTCAGGGTCTTTTGGCAATGTGATCTCCTATGGGTGCGGGCGCGTCCCGGCGCGCTACCCTGGGATCCAGGCATGCGCCGGTTTGGCCGGCCGATCCCCAGAAAGGCTGGACCTCACGGCAAGCGAGCCTTTGATGCGGTGTCAGATGCGCCTTTGCCGGGCGCGAGTCAGGGCGCGGCCTGGCCGGCGGCGTGCAAATGTGGTGAGCGTTCATCGAGGCGGCTGGCTTACGCCACGTGGCCGGCGCGAGTGCGCTCCCATTCAACCAATGCAGATTTAAGAAAAAGTCGGCGGCGATTGATGACCAATGGCCGCGGGAAGCCAAGCTTCTCATCCTGCAGCCAACGCCAAAGCGACATATCGGAAATCTGGAACCGAGCCAGCACTTGTGGCGCGGTTAGATATACGGCGTCAGGCGCCGACTCTTCATTTTGGGGAGCGAGGCTGTGTTTTCCGATCATTTGCGAACTCCAGAAATGGTAGGCTCGCGGGGCAAAAACAAAAAAGCCGGCGAGCCTGGTTGAAGACCAGAAGCTCCCGGCATCCGCCGCTCGGTCCCGTCACCTGCGCGCCATCGGCCGCTCCGTTTTCACGGTCTCCCCGGCAATAAGCCGCAGAGGCAAGGGTATTCAGAAACCTAGAGATGTTTCCACGGCATCACCGCGTAACACCGCCTCACGATATGCTAACCTTCGACTCTTACGCAATAGGACGTTGGCAGGATTCCTCGAGTCCTATGCGAGGCGCTCGCGAGCGCGACCAAGCGGCAGCTTCACCACGACTTGGTCATCGTCCTCGCCACGGATCGCGGTCAAGACGCTTTGCCAGCGCCCGCCGCCCTCAAGGATTGCAGCATTGAATTCCCGGCTGCGGGCTGTTTCCTCCTCACGATCGCCGTCCACTCTCCACGCCTGAAACTTCGGCCACGACGCCTCGTCGACGAGCAATTCGACGTATCGCGTCCAAGCTTCCAGCGCTTGTCGCTTCTCGTCCTCGAAATCGTGCTTTTGATAGACGCCGACGATGCCGGCGAAAGAGCCGCTGACGTGATTCAATATTTTCTCGATGACCTCGAGGCGCACGCCGAAGCCTGCCAGCCGAGTTGCTACTGTCCGGCGTAGATCGTGCAGACCCCAAGACAGCATAGGATCGGCGCCCTCATTGGCTTCCGTCCGCAACCGTTCTATCTCGGCGTCCAGCCGCGCCTTTGATCGGCTGTATCCCGAGACGTGAGTTTCGCCGGTAGTAGTGAATGCGAACTTGGGTTCGATCTTCTTCCCGTTGGCGCCAATGATCGGCTCGCGGGGCAGTAGCTCTAAAATCACTACCGCCAGATGAGACAATGGAACTAAATGCGGCTTGCCATTCTTGGTCCGAGATCCCGGCAGACTCCATTCCGGCCAGTTCCCGCCCAAGGACAATTCCGACCATTCCATTCCCGCCACTTCCTCGCGGCGCTGGCCGGTCAGCAAGAGCAGACGCCACATTGGCCCGAAGGGATAGTCAAAAGCGCCCGTTGCGCGCCAGACGTCTTGCAATTCGGGATCGGTAAGCACTCGCTCGCGAGGCGTCTCCTCAGTCGGTTTCGAGACTCCGTCACACGGCGACACGGCAATGACGTCCTCGTCGACCAGCCAGCCAAAGAACTTTCGCAACGTCGCAAAGACCCGATTTGCCGTGACCGGTGATCCGCGGGCGACGATAGCTTTTAAAAGGTCCTTCACGTCGCGCTTTGAAACGTGAGCAACGTGGCGGTCGCCTAGAACCGGGTTGATCTCGGCTTTGAATTGCCGCTCGACCTCGGGCCATGACCGGTTCTTTTGGGCCTTGCACCATCCTTCCACAAAGGCGGCGCCTTGCTTACGAACCAGATCGCGTTCCGCTTCGGCCTGCTTGTCGGCCAATGCTTCTTCGGAAACCGGCTTGGCGGCCTCAATAGCCGCCTTCTTGGCCTTAGCCGGGTCCACCCCCTCGGACACCGCCGTTAAAGCGCGCAAAGCTGCCACCCTGGCCTCGCCGAGCGTATGGCCCTGCCCCAATGCCGGGCCGCCAACCGGCGCGTCCGATAGTCGGGCGTGAAGCACATGGCCGATGGTCAGCTTTTGGGATTTGCCACCAAACCGATATCGAAGCGCCCACGATTTCGCGCCGCTCGATTGGATGACCAGATAGAGGCCACGACAGCCGCCGTCGGGGATCTCCCGCCGGCCGTTTGGGTCAGGCTTGGCGGCCTCGACGGCCTTCGCTGTGAGCACGCTTGCCATGGTCAAATGCCCTTCCGGGTAACGAGGGGTAACGCATTTGGTGCGTTTGACGGCGTTACCCGATGTTAGTATCATTCGCAGACATATCGCTCAACGCCTTGCATTGCAAGGCATACGGCGCGCTCTTGTGATGTGGATTGTTAGGCTTTGGGAGCCATGAGATTTGACTGGGGGTCAAGGGGTCGTCGGTTCGAATCCGGCCACTCCGACCATTTTTAGACAGGACTTGCCCCCAAAGGTCCTGCTTCTCAAATCACCAACATTCATCCTTGGCACACATCGACCCATTCGGCGCCGACAATCTGTGCCATGCGCTCAGGGCTGAGCCTTACAGCGGCGTTGGTGGCGCCGGCCGCGGGCACGACTTCATCGAAGGCGCGCAGCGAGACGTCGCAATAGACCGGCAGCGGCGCCGGCAGGCCGAATGGGCAGACGCCGCCGACGGGATGGCTGGTAATCGCGACAACCTCGTCGGCGTCAAGCATGCGCGGCTTGCCGCCGAAACGGTCCTTCAATTTGCGGTTGTCGAGCCTCGACATGCCGCCGGCCACGATCAGCATGGTCTCACCGCCGACGCGCAGGCAGATGGTCTTGGCGATCTGCGCCGGCTCCACGCCATGCGCCTCAGCCGCCAGCGCCACCGTCGCGGAACTCGCTTCGGTGACGAGCACTTCGACATCGGGCGCATGGGCAGCCAGGAAGGCGCGCACGGATTCAAGGCTCATCTCGGCATTGTCCCATTCGAAAACGGTTAGCGTTCACACTGGATAGCTTCACGCTCGGTCGGCGGCAACCTCCCCGCCCCTCGACGGCTGCAGCGATACCAGGCCAGGCGGGTCGCGCCGCATGTCGGCAACGCAAGGCGCATCCCCCGTGCGGGAGATGTGTTCGGGCTGCTGCCTTGGTAGGTCGCAATGGATCAGGGCCGGCGCTGATGCTGTGCTCCCACGACCAACCGGAGAGATCATCATGCTCAAGCTCGCCTCGGCTCTGGCGCTGCTGCTTATCGGGACGGCGCCGCTGCTTGCCGACGACATGCCGATGAACGCGGACGCCATCAAATGGGGTCCTGCTCCTGCTGTCCTGCCCGCCGGCGCGGACATGGCTGTCATCGCCGGGGACCCCTCGAAGGATGGCATCTACGTGCTGCGGTTGAAGCTGCCGGCCGGCTACAGGACTGCGGCGCACAACCATCCCACCTCGGAATATGTGACGGTGATTTCCGGCAATTTTCATATCGGCATGGGCGACAAGCTCGACGAGACCAAGGGCATCGAACTGACCGCCGGCGGCTTCGGCGTAGCCCCACAGGGAATGAACCATTACGCCTGGACGACAAGCGCTACGATCGTCCAGGTTCATGGCGAGGGGCCGTTCGCGATCACCTACGTCAACCCGGCGGACGATCCGAGCAAGAAGTGACATTCGCCGTTGGGCGAATGCAACAAGCCCGCCAGGGCAAACCATGGCGGGCTTGTTGAACGACGCTTGGCCGTTGTTTATGAAACGGACCGGTTTTCCACAGGCGCCGTGGGCGCCGGGGCATCGATCAGGGCCGTTTCCGGCAATTGCAATGCTGCGGCGATCCGGCGAAGTTTCGTCGGATCGGTGTCCTTGCCGCTCTCTATGTCGGCAATCTCGCTGGTCGACAGACCGCAGGTCAGGGAAAGCTCTTCAATACTGTATCCCTTTGTCTCCCGGATGGCTTTGAGGCCGGGGTGCTCGAGCGCAACGTCGGCCGCCAGCCTGGAGAAGGGTTCGTGTTTTGCAGTTTGGGGCATTGGCAACTCCATGGGGCTAAAGAGTTTTGGATCAAATGATAGGGTGTTGCCTGAGAGCCGGGACAATGCCCGCTTGACGGCGATTTGCCAAGGCCCAAACCGACCGTCACAGCTTCGTGAACCGGCGTCAAAACCGCAGGCGCCAGGGCACATATAGGATCTCCGCCCCGATCTCCCAATCAAGTTCTTTTGAAGGGCCGCACGCCGAAGTGTTCAGCGGTTTTGCGCCGCTCGCGCGTTAGCCTGATGTTGCTGGAAGCCGCATCGGGCCAGCTTTTCCCAAGAGGATCAGATCCATGACATTCAAGACATCAGCCATCGTGCTCGCCACGATTTCAGGCCTCGCTGGCGCGAGCATGGTCGCGGCGCAAGCCGCCAAGGCCGTGCGCATTCGCGGCACGGTGACCGCCTTTGCCGGAGCGACGCTGACGGTGAAGACCCGCGAAGGCGCTACCGACGCCATCGCGCTGGCTGAAGGGTGGAAGATTTCCGGCGTCGCCAAGGCGGATGCCGGGGATATCAAGCAAGGCGATTTCCTCGGCATTGCCTCTGTTTCGAAGGCCGATGGCGGCAGCGGCGCGCTTGAGGTGGTGATCTTCCCGGCCGCGCTGAAGGGCGCCGGCGAAGGCGACCGCCCGTGGGATCTCGAGCCCAACAGCCGGATGACCAACGGCACGGTCGCCGATGTCACCGAGATTGCAGGTCGCACGGTGACGCTGACCTACGACAATGGCCAGAAAAAGCAGATCGCGATCCCGCAGACGACGCCGGTGGTGACCTTCGCGCCGGCGACGCCCGCCGACCTCAAGCCTGGCGCTGTGGTGTTCGTCAACGCCGAGCGCGGCAGCGACGGCAAGCTGACCGCGGGCCGGGTCGTTGTCGGCACCAACGGCGTCATTCCGCCGATGTAGGTTGCCGACGAAGCCGCCAGACACAATCCAGAAACAAAATTCTACAGTCCGGAAAAACTGTCGAAAAGTTCGGAGGCGATAGTCATGACTGCGGGGTTCACCGGCACCGATCTTGCTCGGTGACGGCCAAATTCAGCCCGCGCAGAAAAGGAAACGAAGTCATGAAGAAGTCCCTCCTGTCGGCTCTCGGGCTGGCTTTTGCCCTGGCTGTCTCTCTGCCCCTCATCGGCGCCAGCAGCGCCGACGCAGCACCGCTGCACAAGAAGCATCACCACCATCATCATCATCACAACAAGCATCACCGCCATCACCACCACCACCACCACCACAACAAGGTGGAGGCCAAGAAGGCCTGACAGGGCCGACTTGCCCAACGGGAAGGCTGGCCCTGGAGTCCTCGCCAAGGCCGCCTTCCCGTTGGTTTTTGCCAGGCGACACGTGGAAAAGCTGAAGGCAGGATTCGATGGCGCCCATGCGCCAGAATGCGAGCAACCACAGCGCACCCAACGAACGTATCCGGCGCAAGGCCGACAACACAGCGGTAGCCAGTTGCAGGACACCCCGGGTCTCTCAATGCCGTCGGAACCCGCTAGGACGGCGCCGCGAACGCGAGCACTATTGCGATCAAAATCAAAAGCGGCCCCATCCATTTGAAATGCTTCGCGACCTGCAGCCACCATGGCTGCTGACCTTGCTGGGCCTGAAAAGGACTTTGGAGCAGCCCAAAACCAACGCCTGTCATCCACAACCCAGCGCAGAACATGATGAACTCGTCGATGTAATTTGCGACCACGCCCGTCTCCTCCGCCGGTACCTTTGGACTGGCGTTATAGTCGCAGCCGGGAGTGGCAGAAAGCGCGGTGCCAAGTGGCGGCAATGACTGCTGCCGCCACCTGACAAGAGCCGGGGGCGGACTAGGTCTTGGCTGGCCATTTGGGCACGCCACCGTGTGACCTTCGCATGGGATGCCGCGCTGCTACGTCAGCGCCCTTCACGCGAAATGCATGATCGATGCCGGCCCCGCCAGGCGCCGTCCGTTGGCGAAGGTTAAAAATCGACGTCGCGAAAAAACGCGAAGAAAATTCGAACCACGCATGAACCTTTGCTTTGGAGGCCGCACTAACCGGCATGGACGCCGAGAAGGCGATCCCAACACAGAAGGACGCCATGGTGGCGATCCTCGATCCAGAGAAGGAAATGCTCAAATGACCAACTTCAAGCGCATCACGCTCGCCGCGGCCCTCATCGTCTCGGCCTTCGGTTCGGCTTCCGTTCCGACCTCGGCTTTCGCCAACGGCACGCATCCCACGGGCGACGGCGGCGCGGTTTGCAAGGGCTCCGGTCATTGCCTGGTGCTCTCGATCGAGTGCAAAGGCACCTATACCGACGCCACGGACAAGAATGGCACTGTCTATGGCAAGTGCAGCCAGACCGCGCAGGTTTCGCCGCAGGCCAAGATCAAGCTCGCCAAGTAATCGGCCGGAGATCAGGGAAATGGCGGTCGTCCGCGGGACGGCCGCCATTTTCTTTTTGTTTTCGTGAATTGTTTTAGCGCCGGCTGAGCAACAAGCTGGCGAGAAGGCCGACCACGACCAACCCAACAGCAGCGGCTGTTGCCGGACGATCGCGCGCCGTCTTTTCGATCGCCCTGCCCTGCTTCCTGATCGCCGGCAGCGCATCGCTGACAAGGTCGGCAAGCTGCCCATAATAGTCCGAAGCGGCATCGCGCCCGTCCTCGTAGTAAGCACCGCCGCGTTTGGCCACGACTTTGCGCAACGCGGCGAGCTCTTTGGAAAGGGTCGCGACCTGCTTTTCGAGATCGAGATCGGAGAGGGTCGAAAGCGATACCATGATTGTTTTTCCTTCTTTTGAGAGAAGGCCAAACGCATGGCCGCAGAACCGGTTCCGGTCTGCTTGCCCGAGGGCAGCTGAAAGGTTAGCGCACCTGGTCGAGCAGGCGCTTGCACTCCAGGAGGTCAAACAGCGCCTCCTGCAGCAAGGCCCGGTTGTCGCGCGACAGTTTCGATGCGCCGGGCTGGACCGGACCTTCCTCCTCGGTCTTGCCCAGGCCGAAAAAGCGGCGGCTGGGTTTTACCTTGGGCTGACCGACCAGCATCTCGTCATCCATGCCGCGCGGCTGGGCGGCTGGCGTCAGCGGCACCTGATCGGCCTGCCTGCGCTGCGAGATCGCTTCGACGGCAGCCATGTCGCCATTGCCGATGGCGACCAGGAAATGGTTGCCGTTCTCGCGCAGCAGTTTCTGCACGCCCTTGATCGTGTAACCCTGGTCGTAGAGCATGTGGCGGATGCCCTTGATCAGTTCGACATCCTGTGGCCGGTAGTAGCGGCGGCCGCCGCCGCGCTTCATCGGCTTGATCTGGTTGAAACGGGTTTCCCAGAAGCGCAGCACGTGCTGCGGCAGATCGAGATCCTCCGCGACCTCGCTGATGGTGCGGAAAGCGTCGGGGCTCTTGTCCATGGGCGAAATCCTCACGCTGGACGGCGATCCGGCCCAGTCTACCGAATCGGGTATCATTTCAGCGGTTTATGAAACAATATTCAAGCCCGGCGTCAAAACGGCCCGGCGTTTTCAACCGAAGCCTGCGGCAGAACCTATTTGCCGCCCTTGGCCTTGCTGTTCTGGTGCGAGCGCAGGATACGGCTTTTCAGCACGTTCGACGACTTGAAGGTCATCACCCGGCGCGGCAGGATCGGCACTTCCTCGCCGGTCTTGGGATTGCGGCCGATGCGTTCGTTCTTGGAACGGACGTGGAAGGTGGCGAAGGACGACAGCTTCACCGTCTCGCCGCGTACGATGGCTTCACAGATTTCGTCCAGCACCGCTTCGACGAGTTCTGCCGATTCAGTGCGTGACAAGCCGACCTTACGGTAAACAGCTTCGGCAAGGTCGGCGCGCGTAAGTGTCTTTCCCCCCATGCGACCGTCCCATCAGTTCAAAAAACATAAATCGATACAGGTAAAGGCAGAGCCTAAGTAATTGATCCGGCAAGGTCAAGGACCGAAACCGGACCGTTCGGCACTTACCAGCGAACGAGAACCGCGCCCCAGGTGAAGCCTCCGCCCATCGCTTCCAGGAGCACGAGATCACCCTTCTTGATGCGACCGTCGGCGACGGCCACCGAAAGCGCCAGCGGCACGGAAGCAGCCGAGGTGTTACCGTGCAAATCGACGGTGACCACCACCTTTTGCTCAGCAATCCCGAGCTTCTTGCCCGAAGCGTCAATAATGCGTTTATTGGCCTGATGCGGCACGAACCAGTCGAGGTCGTCGGCGGTTATGCCGGCCTGCGAAAACGTCGCCTCGATGACATCGGTGATCATGCCGACGGCGTGCTTGAACACTTCGCGGCCTTCCATCCTGAGATGGCCGACCGTGCCGGTGGTCGAGGGACCGCCATCGACGAAAAGCTTGTCCTTGTGGGCGCCGTCGGAGCGCAGGCTCATCGCCAGCACGCCACGGTCGGCAATGCCGCCGGTGCCCTCATCCGCTTCCAGCACCAGCGCGCCGGCGCCGTCGCCGAACAAGACGCAGGTCGAGCGGTCGCTCCAGTCGAGGATGCGAGAAAAGGTCTCCGCGCCGATCACCAGCACGCGCTTGGCGAGGCCGCCTCTGATGTAGAGGTCGGCGGTGGTCACCGCATAGACGAAGCCCGAGCACACCGCCTGCAGGTCGAAGGCAAAGCCGTGATGCATGCCGAGCCGGTTCTGGATCTCGACGGCGGTCGCCGGAAAGGTGTTGTTGGGCGTCGAGGTCGCCAGCACGATCAGATCAATGTCGGCAGGCGTAAGACCAGCATTGTCGAGCGCTGCGCGCGCCGCCGCCTCGCCCAGCGACGCCGTCGTCTCGTCATCGGCGGAGATATGACGCTGGCGGATGCCGGTGCGCTGGGCGATCCACTCGTCCGAGGTCTCGACCATGCCTTCGAAATCGGCATTCTTCATGATGCGGCGGGGCAGCGCAGCACCGGTGCCGCGCACGACTGATCTGATCAAAGCTCTTTCCTATTCCTTTTCGTCGACGGTGGCGTCGGATTTCCTGTTTGCCTGGGCATGCGGGTTGCGCGCATGGAACAGGTCGAGATCGGCCTCGATGCGGTCGATCAGATTGTTGCGCACCATGTCGTAGCCAAGCTCGATGGCCGCCGCGAAACCGTCCGAATCGGCGCCGCCATGGCTCTTTACCACGATGCCGTTCAGACCCAGGAAAACACCGCCATTGGAGCGGCCCGGATCGAGCTTTTCGCGCAGGCGGTCAAAAGCGCCCTTGGCGAAGACATAGCCGATCCTGGCCATCAGCGTGCGGTTCATCGCGGCGCGCAGATAGCCTGAGATCTGGCGCACAGTGCCTTCTGCCGTCTTGAGCGCGATGTTGCCGGCGAAGCCCTCGGTGACGACCACGTCGACCGTGCCCTTACCGATGTCGTCACCCTCGACGAAGCCGTGATAATTCATCGAGGCCATGTTGGCCTCGCGCAGCATGCGCCCGGCTTCCTTGACCTCTTCCTGTCCCTTGATCTCCTCGACGCCGACATTGAGCAGGCCGACTTTCGGCCGGTCGATGCCGAACACCGAGCGCGCCATGCCGGTGCCGAGAATGGCAAAGTCGATCAGCTGGTGCGCATCGGCGCCGATGGTGGCGCCGACATCCAGCACCACGCTCTCGCCGCGCATCGTGGGCCAGATCGCCGCGATCGCCGGACGATCGATGGTCGCCATCGTGCGCAGGCAGAACTTCGACATCGCCATCAGCGCGCCGGTATTGCCGGCCGAAATGCAGGCCTGCGCGCTGCCACTCTTGACTGCTTCGACAGCCTTCCACATCGACGACTTCCAGCGGCCGTGGCGCAGCGCCTGGCTCGGCTTGTCATCCATCCTGACCGCGACTTCGCAATGGTGGAACTCGCTGACCTCGGCCAGTTTGGGAAATTTGGCGAGTTCGGGGCGCACCAATTCCTCGCGCCCATATATGACGAAGCGGATGTCGGGACGCCTGACGGCGACCGTCATGAGTGCCGGGATGACCACGTTTGGCCCGTGATCGCCACCCATGGCATCGATGGAAATCCTGATCACGCGGTCTTTATCTCACTAGCTTGGGCCAGGGCACATGGCCCGCGAAAGAAATACTAAACTCGCGAAATTCGGGGGCTCGCGAAGGTTCGGCGAAAATAGCGGTTTTGGGCTGCCGCACAACCGGCTTTTCTCCGATCGCTTCGTGTTTTAGGATTTTCCAAGCAAGGATCGCAGCTTTTGCTGGAATTCATTCTCGACGGGCTCGTCCGGGCCGGCGGCATCGAGAGAGGCGCCTGCCTTGCGCGGATAGGGATCGATCGCCAGCCCGAAGAACTGTTCGGCGAGCGCGCCGACGTCGATCGTGTCGCCGGAGAATGTTTCCGGGCCGTCTGGCCCGTCGGCGTCGAGCAGGATCTCGCCGCCGCCTTCGAAACCTTGCCGTCCGAGTTTGGATTGTTCGGGCAAGAACAGCGCCTCGACCTCCTCGTCGATATGGGCCGCGACCGGCTCAAGGGTGACGATGCAGGCCTGGGTGATATCAGCCTCGACGCGGCCGCTGACCTTGACGCCATTGCGCTTCCACGGCGCCACCAAAAGCTCAGCACGGTAGTTTTCGACCGAAAGCAGCTCGTGCTCGCGCGCAAGCATTGCGCGCTGCGCGGCGTCGGCGTCGATCACCACCTGCAAACCTTTGTGCGGCAGGCGGCCGACATTGGCCGCGAATGAGACCGGGCTAGGCGTGTCCACATGTTTCATCTTGGTCTCCCCTCCTCACTCCGCTTTCGCGACGGGAAACGCCACGGCACCGGAAACGATCGATTCGGACGGCTGTGCTTCAAGCTGCCTGGCGGCATCGATTACATAGGACGCCAGCGGCAAGGCTTGCGGCCAGGCGCCGGCATCGGGTCTGACATTGCGCGCCAGGGCGGCAGCAAGCGCGTCGCGGTCGCTGCGTCCCAGCGCGTCGTCATAGGCGGCGGTACGGCCGTAGAACATTTTGGCCAGCCTCTTCATGCGCTTGGGCACGCCGACATCGCCAACGCCCAGTTCCCGCAGCGAATGCTCGACATCGAGAAAGAACTCGTCGATCAGCACCTGCGCGACCTCTTGCGCGACGCCCTCTTCGCCGCGCAGCCGGTGCTGAAACAGGAACATGTGCAGCGACAACATCTCGAAACGGCCGAGCGGCGTATCCGGCACATTCCAGTGGGAATAAAACACGGTCTGCCGCGCCGCCGCCACGATTTGTGCGTAAAGCGCCTCGGTGATAGCGCGGTTGGCGTTGCGTTCGCGGCCAAAAAGGCGCTGGAACATTGAGGGTGGTCTCCTGGGGACCGATTGTTTGAATGGGCCTTGTTGCATCGGCAAGCAAGCTGGTTTACCGGTTTTGCCGCCCAGCGCAAGTTGCGGCCAGCTAATGGAGTTGTTGTTGCGCGCGCTGAAATTCAAGTCGACTTTTCTGCCTGGGGCCACCGCCGCGGTTTCGCTGGTGCTGGTGGCTTCCGCGCTGTCGGGCTGCAATTCGTCCAAGATGTTCGGCGACCTTAACCCTAGCGAGACGCTGACGCAGGGCTATGTTATCGACCAGCAGGCGGTCGATTCGGTGCCGGTGGGCTCCAGCCGCGAACAGGTGCTTCTGGCGCTCGGCACGCCATCGACGAAAGCCACCTTCGACAATGAGGCGTTCTATTACATTTCGCAGACGCGCAAGCGCTATGTCGCTTTCGACAAGCCGCGCCTGGTCGACCAGAAAGTGCTCGCGGTCTATTTTGGCGAGGACGGGCGCGTCACCCAGATTGCCAATTACGGTCTGAAGGACGGCAAGATTTTCGACTTCATCTCGCGCACCACGCCGACCGGCGGCAAGGACCAGAACTTCCTCAGCCAGATCATCAAAGGCGCCAGCAAGCTGGCGCCCCCCATTCCTGGCGGCGGCGCCTAAGAAGCGACCGCCTTCCTTAGATTTTTGCTTCCCCCGAAGCGACACCATCTCAGGCGACCAAAAGCCCGCGGGAGCGATCCTGCGGGCTTTTGTTTTGAGGTCATGCGGCCGCAACACCCGTCGCGCTTTGCCGCGCGTGGCCTGTTCGGCCGCCGGGCTCCAGCGAGGCGCGGTGCACAGCCGCACTCTGCCGCGCTTCCGAAGGCGTCATGCCGAAATGCCGGCGGAAGGCGTGGTTGAAGGTCGAGAGATCGCCGAAGCCGGCGTCGAAGGCGATGGCGCCGATGGTGCGGTGTGCCAGGCGCAGGTCGGCTAGCTTGCTGCAAACCAGCGCCAGCCGCCGGCCAAGCACGAACTGCGACAGCGAGGTACCCTCACCCTCGAACAGCTTTCTGATATAGCGCGCGCTGACGCGGTGGCGCCCGGCCAGGGCGTCCGACCCGACATCGCCGGAAGCCAGATTGCTTTCGATATCGGCTTTGATGGCGCGCAGCCGCGCGGCGCGTATGCCGCGGCCTGCGGCGACCTCAGTGGCGTCCTGCGTTGCCCCGACCACGACCGCGACAAGGTCCTGTATGTGCTTGGCGGCAAGCCAGCGCAATTCGGACGCGGCCAGGTTCGGCTCCTGCATCAGCAGACGGACATAGCTGGTCAGCAGCAAGAACTTTTCGCCCACGCATGACATCGGCGTCATCAGGGCGGCGTCCGCATTCGCAGCCATGGGCCCGAGCGCTGCCTTGGGGATGGTGATGAAGAGATGATGCGACATCGCCCGCTCGATCACATGCGGATCAGAGGAGGACAGAAGGATTGCCTGGCCGGCCTCGATGCTGGCCTCGCGGCCGAGATGCGAGAAGGTGGCAGCGCCCTCCAGACACATGAAGAAAATGTAATCATCGGTCCCCTTGGCCATGGCGCGGGAACGGATGGTGCGGAAGGCGGTGGTCCTCGAATCGGCAATGCCGACGCCCGGCAGCCGCAGGATGGTCGCGTCGACGGAGAGCTTTTCCTCCGTGACGTTAAAATCCATGTCGGTCACCATCCGGCGCAACAGGTCGCAATAGACGTTTCGCCATTCCGCTCGCGGCCACATGGAGGTCGAAAAGCGCGCATGCGCAAACTCGGGGGGTCGAATAGTCATGGGGTACTCCCAAGCGATTGTCTTCATTTCACTGTCGTTCGTAGTCGAGGCTCGTTCCATGAACGGCCTCTCATTCCGACGGCGGCAATCGGGGGGCAGTGGATGGCTACAATGATTTGCGCACTTGGACAAAAGACTATTTACGAAGCTATGGATGAGCTTAGTTCATTCATGCTAAGAAACCCAGGGGCAAGATAGGGTAACGGCAGATGACAAGACGGCTTCCACAACTGGAATCCATTCGGGCTTTCGAGGTCATTGCCCGGCTGGGCAGCTTCAAGCGCGCTGGCGATGAGCTGAATGTTACGCCAAGCGCGCTCAGCCACCGCATCGCCGATCTCGAAGCCGATCTCGGCGTGCTTCTGTTCACCCGCCATGTCCGCCGCGTCGAACTAACGCTTGAAGGCGAAAGATTGTCCGCGGGCGTGAGACGCGCACTGCTGGAAATCCAGAGCACGATCGCGAGTGTCGCGCGCAACGAGCGCACGAGGCTGAGGGTCACCGCCATTCCTTCGCATGCCGTGCGCTGGCTGGCCCCGCGTCTGCACAGGTTTCGCAAAAAGCATCCCGAAACAGAGATCGACATCAATGCGGATCTTGCAGTCGTCGACCTTTCGCAGCGAACAGTCGACATCGCATTGCGCTTCGGCGGCGGACACTATCCGGCCGTCGAGACCGAATGGCTGATGGCTGATGCGATCTTTCCTGTCGTCAGTCCCGACTATCTCGCCGCCAACGGCCCGGTCAGAGACCAGCACGATGTGCTGCGACTGTTTCGCATCCTCGACACGACGGCCGAAAATGACGAGAGCGGCGCCAATTGGCGCCACTGGTTCGAGAGAAACAATCTGCCGCTGGATACGGTTGGCGACGGCATGAATCTGAACGGCACCTTGCTGGCGGTCGAAGCGGCGGCCAGCGGTCTGGGCGTCGCTATCGCGAGGAAGTCGCTGGTCGAGAGCGATTTGCGCACCGGCAGGCTCGTGCGCCTCCTGACAACGGACATACCGACGAACTGGAACCACTACGTCGTCGTCCACCCGTCCATCTCCGCCTGGGAGCCTGCCAGATCGTTCATCAACTGGCTGAAGGCGGAAGCCGGCGACAGCGCCGGCGCCGGTTGACCTCGGCGGCCGTTTGGGAACTCTCCTCGGGAGGTCAGCAGAAGGTGCCCCCCGGTGCTCACGGACTCATTGCACCGGCCGGTTGCTCATCCTTGCGGCCCGACTGGTTCGCGGCCTTGGCGGCAAGCGCTGCCGCCATCTGGCTCTCCAGCTCGCGCAGCTTGGCGTCGAGTGTCGCCATGCCGCCCCAGCCGAATCTCGCGCGGTACAGCGGTGCGACCTCGGGCGTCAGGAATTCGACGAGGGTTTCGTCCTCGACCCAGACCTTGAGCACCTTGAACAGGCGCGCATCGATCAGCTCGCTATGCCAGCCCATGCGGGCGGCAATGCCCTGGATGGTTTCGGTCGAATTGGGCGTGCTGAGCAGCACATGCGAGCCGGAGCGCAGGCGCATGTTCGGGTCGAAGCCGATGCCGAGCGGCGCTTGCTGGTCCAGAACCGTGCCGCACGGTAGGATTTCGATCAGCGAGCCGAAATCGTCGCCGAGGCAGACAAACCATGCGCCCTCAGGAAATGGCGGCGACGGCGCACGAACCGCGGTGGCGACAAGCATTTCGGCAAGGACGCTGGCGACGGCCTGCGGATCGCGGGCGTTGAATGAAGCGTGATGCAGCATGGCAATACTCCTGTTTTCAACGGCGGCGGCCGGCAGAAGTGCCGACCCATGCCGCGGCGTTCCGCAAAAACTGAATCACCGGCTGAGCGTCAGGATGACCGCGGCAAACAGGCAGGCGTATTCGGCCAGTCCAAGCACAAGGCGCAAATTGTGGTTGGCCGCCCAGCTGTCGCGCGTCTGCGCCCAATCATCGGGGATGGTCACCGGCGTCCAGCTCTGCACCTGTTTGTTGAGCGGCACCTGACGGCTGACGGTGAAGCCAATGTCGATCACCACCAGCGCCGCGGCGACGATGGTCAGGATGCGCGGCAGGCCGGCATCGACCGCAAACATCGCCATCGCCGCGATCAGCACCAGCGTCGTCAGCCTGACTAACGGCATCACCCGGGTAAACGTCCGGTCGCGCATCTGATGCATGGCCATGTACTGGCCGGCGGTAAGATCATCGATGCGAAAATCGTGGATTACACCCGAGACGTAGATGCCGGCAATAATTCCAGCCAGCGCAAGCGAAGCCGCCATCAAGAAAATGTCCATGTCTTTTCCCTGCCCGAATGTCGTTTCCCTGGCCAAAATCGCCGCAGAGGCGAGCCCGACACCGCGTCGATCGCAATGTCCTGGCCAATGGCCGGGGTATTAAAGCAGGCGAACGGTCCGGGCTTGGGTAGGATGGAACGATGTTTTGGGCAATGCGGCCCTCCGATTGCGTCGGAAACATCAAGTGCGTGAGATCGAAGCCTATCAGCAAACCTTGACGCGTACTTGCCAGCGACCGGTCAAATTCGTATCAGACCGTGCTGGCCAATGGCGCATCACGCTGAATTGGGAGGAGCATCCGTGCCGGAAAAAACCCGGACAAAACCGACAGGCTGGATGGCGACCGGAACGGCTGACGGCCAGGTGGTCACGCCTGACTGGATACCCATCGAGCCGGTGGCGATCGATGGCGTGAGGGTCAAGGAGATCAGGCCGGTCGCAACCTCCACCGGCTATCTGACCGAGATCTTTCGCGAGGAGTGGGAGCTCGATTCGGAGCCGGTCGGCCAGGTCTTCCAACGGACCTTGTATGCCGGCGCGGTGACTGGCTGGCATGCACACGCGGTGACCACCGACCGGCTGTTCTGCTGCGTCGGCAGCGTTCGCATTTCGCTGTTTGACGGACGCAAGGCCTCGCCGACCTTCGGCGCCGTCTGGCACAAGATTATCGGCCCGTTGCGCCCGGCGGTCGTCATCATTCCACCCGGAATATGGCACGGTGTTGTTTCGCTCGGAGCGGAGACGGCGGTGCTGCTCAACCTCGTCGACAAGGCCTATGCCTACGATCAGCCCGACCATTGGCGCCTGCCGCCAGACACTGACCACATTCCCTACAGACTGGTGTAGCGTGGAAGCATCGGCGCAGCGCGATCAGGCCGGCGGCGAACCGCTGGTCTCGATCGTGATCGCGACGCACAACCGGCCGGCAGCACTGCGGCAGGCATTGACCAGCGTCATGCGCCAGACGTTGCAAGGCTGGGAAGCCTTGGTCATCGGCGACGATTGCAGGCCGGATACGGCGGCCGTTGTCGCTGAATTTGACGATGCCCGCATCGTCTACATCGATCTTCCTGTCAATTTCGGCGAACAGTCCGGTCCCAACAATATCGGCTTTGCCAGGGCGCGTGGCCGCTTCGTCGCCTTGCTCAACCACGACGATCTGTGGTTTCCCGACCATTTGGCGGCGATGACCGGCTGGATCGACGCCTCGGGCGCCGACGTGGTGCTGGCGCGCGGTGCCGTCATCCAGCCGCCGTCGGCGGCCGGCAATCCTGTCAATTCGATCTTCGGGATCGGCAAGGATGGTTTTTACGACCCCGTCACGACGGAAGGATTTGGCTCGGCACACATGTTTCGCCGCGCTTCGTTCAGCCTGCTCGGACCTTGGCGACCCGCCAGCCAGTGCTTTTGCGAAAGCTCGCAGGACTGGCTGTTTCGGGCATGGCGAAAGGGCGCGGTGATCGCGACGATGCCGCACCTCACGGTGATCAAGTTGCATTCCGGCATACGCAAGGGTTCCTATCTCGGCGACAATGCGCAGGAACAGAAGGATCTTCTGGATGCCATGCAGACGCCAGACGCCTTGCGCGTGAAAATCCTTGGCTGCGCGGGCGAACCCATTCGCCTGGCGGCATCGAGTTATCTCAGGCGCAGGCTGATGGCGGCTCTTGGCATCCATCCCCGCGCCCGCGCCTTCCGCCGCAAGTATAAGCGTGGCGCCTTCCTTGCCAAGCTGCGGCGCCTGCGTGGCCTGGCGCCGATGCCTGAGCGCGAACCTGGCGTGAGCGAATTGCTCGATCGCTACAGCAAGCGCGGCGATGCCGGGACCGAGCCGGATGAGGGTTGACTGCCACCAGCGTAAATCTCAAACAAAAACCCGCGGGATCGCTCCCGCGGGTTTGTTCCTGAAGCAGTGGCGTTGCCTTAGCCGTGCGCGAGCACGGCCAGCAGCAGAAGCGCCACGATGTTGGTGATCTTGATTGCCGGGTTGACCGCCGGGCCGGCGGTGTCCTTGTAGGGATCGCCAACCGTGTCGCCGGTGACCGAAGCCTTGTGCGCTTCGGACCCCTTGAGGTGCTTGACGCCGTCCTTGTCGACAAAACCGTCCTCGAACGACTTCTTGGCATTGTCCCAGGCGCCGCCGCCCGAAGTCATCGAGATGGCGACGAACAGGCCGTTGACGATGACGCCGAGCAACGAGGCGCCGAGCGCCGCAAAGGCGGACGCCTTGGAGCCCGAGATCAGCTGCACGCCGAAATAGACGACGAGCGGCGCCAGCACCGGCAGCAGCGAGGGGATGATCATTTCGCGGATCGCCGCCTTGGTCAGAAGGTCGACGGCGCGGGCATAGTTTGGCTTGGAGGTGCCGGCCATGATGCCCGGATCCTCGCGGAACTGCTTGCGCACTTCCTCGACGATGGCGCCGGCCGCACGGCCGACGGCCGTCATGGCGATGCCGCCGAACAGATACGGGATCAGACCGCCGAAGATCAGGCCGGCTACGACGTAGGGATTGGAGAGGTCGAAGGAGACATCGCCCATGCCCTGGAAGTACGGATATTTGTCGCCATTGGCGGCAAAGAACTTCAAATCGTTCGAATAGGCCGCAAACAGCACCAGCGCGCCGAGGCCGGCCGAACCGATGGCATAGCCCTTGGTCACCGCCTTGGTGGTGTTGCCGACCGCGTCGAGCGCGTCGGTGGAGTGGCGCACTTCCTTGGGCAGGCCGGCCATTTCGGCAATGCCGCCGGCATTGTCGGTGACCGGGCCGAAGGCGTCGAGGGCGACGATCGTGCCGGCAAGGCCGAGCATGGTGGTGACCGCGATCGCCGTGCCGAACAGGCCGGCGAGCTGGTAGGTCGAGATGATGCCGCCGACGATGACGATTGCCGGCAGTGCGGTCGATTCGAGCGACACCGCAAGTCCCTGGATGACGTTGGTGCCGTGACCGGTCACCGAGGCCTGGGCGATGGAGTTCACCGGGCGCTTGTTGGTGCCGGTATAGTATTCGGTGATCACCACGATAAGACCGGTCACAACGAGACCGATCAGGCCGCAGATGAACAGGTTCTTGCCGATGATGGTCATGCCGGCGACGGTGCCGACCTCGCCCCAGCCGACGGTTGCCGAGGTAGCGACACCGAGACCGACGATCGACAGCAGGCCGGTGACGATCAGGCCTTTGTAGAGGGCGCCCATGATCGAGCCGTTGGAACCGAGCTTGACGAAGAAGGTGCCGACGATCGAGGTCAGGATACAGGCGCCGCAGATCGCGAGCGGATAGAGCATCGCCGCACCCAGAGCGGCGGTTCCGCCGAAGAAGATGGCAGCCAGCACCATGGTGGCAACGACGGTCACCGCATAGGTCTCGAAGAGGTCGGCGGCCATGCCGGCGCAATCACCGACATTATCGCCGACATTGTCGGCGATGGTGGCCGGGTTGCGCGGATCGTCTTCGGGAATACCGGCTTCGACCTTGCCCACGAGATCGCCGCCGACGTCGGCGCCCTTGGTGAAGATGCCGCCGCCCAGACGGGCGAAGATCGAGATCAGCGAAGCGCCGAAGCCGAGCGAAACCAGCGCATCGATGACGATGCGGTCATTGGGCTGCAGGCCCATCGGGCCGGTCAGAATATAGTAGTAAATCGACACGCCGAGCAGCGCCAGGCCAGCCACCAGCATACCGGTGATGGCGCCCGACTTGAAGGCGATGTCGAGACCGGCGGCGAGGCTGTTGGACGCAGCCTGCGCGGTGCGCACATTGGCGCGCACCGAGACGTGCATGCCGATGAAACCGGCGGCGCCCGAAAGCACGGCGCCGATCAGGAAGCCGACCGCGGCGGTGATCGAAAGCAGCCACCAGGCGAGCACGAGCACCACCACGCCGACGATGGCGATGGTGGTGTACTGGCGCGCCAGATAGGCCTGCGCGCCTTCGCGGATGGCGGCGGAGATTTCCTGCATGCGTGCATTGCCCTGATCGGCTGCAAGAACCGATCGTGTCGCCCAGATGGCGTAAAGGATTGAAAGCAAGCCGCAGGCGATGACGGCAGAAATGATGGTCATTGCCGAATTTTCCTCGATTGATGGCCCAAAAGAACCCCTCCCTGGGCCGTTGGTGCGGGGAGCGGATAAGCCTAGGCGGAATCCGTCCTTCGCAGCGGTGTATGCGAAACAGGGCTCGGAACGTCAAGATATTGTTCGGTTTTTGCCCCGCTTTCAGCCAAAAGGTTTAGGCCACAACATTCCCATTGCCGATGCCCTGCTATTAGATCGATTGAAATGACGCCGCGTCAGTCAATGCTTTGCCCGCAGTCCAGCGAAGGTCAGTCGCCAGTCTCCTGCCCCATCTTGCGCGCCGTGTAGCGCTCGATGGCGGACAGTCCGTCATAGATCAGCACCGCCAGCGCCGCGACGATCAGGCCGCCTTGCAGGACGAAGGCGAGATTGTTGGACAGCAGGCCGGCGATGATCACCTCGCCCAGCGTCTTGGCGGCAACCGTCGAACCGATCGTCGCCGTGGCCAGGCTGATCACCACCGACAGCCTTATGCCGCCCAGAATGATCGGCGCGCTCAGCGGCAATTCGACCTTGATCAGCCTTTGCCAGCCCGTCATGCCGGCGCCGCGCGCGGCCTCCATGATGTTGCCGGGCAGTGTCGTGAGGCCGGTCAGCACGTTCTCGAAGATCGGCAGCAGGCCGTAGAGAAACAGCGCAATCAGCGTCGGCTTCTCGCCGAAACCGACGGCGGGCACCGCCAGCGCCAGCACCGCCACCGGCGGAAAGGTCTGGCCGATGTTCACCAGACTGCGCGACAGCGGCAGGAATTCGGCGCCCGCCGGCCTGGTCACCAGGATGGCAAGCGCCACGGCAACGATGGTTGCGGCGACGGTAGCGATCAGCACGGTCCTGAGATGCAGCAGGGTCAGCGTCAGCAGGCTGCCCTGATTGTAGATCGCCGGCGCATTGTTTTCGGTCAGCGGCTTCAACAGCGGCTCGAACCAGCCGGGATTGGTGACGAAGGCTATGAGAAGCACCACCAGGGCAAGCCTGAGCAGCGAAGGCAGCCAGGCTTTTAGACCGGCCCCTTTCATGCCGGCCTCGCCGCGCGCTTCACCAGCCCGTCGAGGGTGACGCGGCCGAGCAGCTTGCCGTCTTCGCCCTTGACCGGCAGCGCCGGCCGGCCCGACCACAGAAGCTCGGCCAGCGCGTCGCGCTGGCTGGCGTCGCCTGGGATCGCCTCGCCTTCGGCAGTCCCCTTTTCCACGGCGTCGCGCACGCGGCCGAGCGACAAGAGCCGGAACGGCTTTTCGCTGGCGCCGACCAGGGTTTCGACGAAGGCGTTCGCCGGCCGCGCCAGGATCTCTTCCGGCTTGGCGTATTGCACCAGCTTTCCGGCATCCATGACGGCGATCTTGTCGCCTATGTGGACCGCCTCCTCCATGTCGTGGGTAACGAGGATGATGGTGGTGCCGAAGCGCTTCTGGATTGCCAGCAGGTCCTCCTGCGCCTTGGTGCGGATGATCGGGTCGAGTGCGCCGAACGGTTCGTCCATCAGAAGCACATTGGGCTCGGCGGCGAGCGCGCGGGCGACGCCGACACGCTGCTGTTGCCCGCCGGACAGTTCGTGCGGGTAGCGCGGGCCATAGGCCTCGGGGTCGAGCTGGTAGAGTGTCATCAACTCATCGACGCGGGCCTTGATGCGGTCCTTGTCCCAGCCCAGCAGGACCGGCACGGTGGCGATGTTCTGCGCAACGGTGCGGTGCGGGAACAGGCCGTGGCCCTGGATAGCGTAGCCGATGCTGCGGCGCAGCTCGTAGCCGGGCAGCGTGCGGTTGTCGTTGCCGTCGAGCTTGATGACGCCGGCGGTCGGCTCGACCAGCCGGTTGATCATTCGCAGCAGCGTCGTCTTGCCGGAACCGGAGGTACCGACAATGACGCAAACCGTACGCGGCTCGACGACCATGGACACGTCGTCGACCACGGTCGTCGCGTCATAGCGCTTGGTAATGCCTTCGATCTCGATCATGCCGTTTCAACCCTGCGCCTGGTGGCGGTCATCTCGATTACTGCGTCGAGGATGATGGCCGCGGCGAAGGCCAGCGCCACCGTCGGCACGGCGCCGAGCAGCACCAGGTCCATTGCGGTCTGGCCGACGCCCTGGAAGACGAAGACGCCAAAGCCGCCGCCGCCGATCAGTGCGGCGATGGTGGCCAGGCCGATGTTCTGCACCAGCACGATGCGGATGCCGGTGAGGATCACCGGAAAGGCCAACGGAAACTCGACGCCGAACAGGCGCTGGCCATCGGTCATGCCCATGCCGCGCGCTGCATCATTGGCCGCGCGGGGTACGCCGGCAAGCCCGACCACGGTGTTGGCCACCACCGGCAGCAGCGAATAGAGGAACAAAGCCACGAAGGCGGGCGCGGTGCCGATGCCTCTGATACCGAGCGCTGCGGCACCCGGAACATGCGCGGCGACCCAGCCCAGCGGCGCGATCAGCAGGCCGAACAGCGCGATCGAGGGTATGGTCTGGACGATGTTGAGCACATTGAGCACGCCGGCCCGCAACCGTTCGACGCGGTGGCACAGGATGCCGAGCGGCAGGCCGACGATCACCGCCGCCGCCAGCGACCCCAGCGCCAGCGTGATGTGCTTGGAGCCTTCGGCCCAGAAACTATCGGCGCGGTTTGCATATTCCTTGAGGATCGACAGGCTGTCCCACTGCCCCGATATCAGCAACAAGCCGATGGCCAGCGCCGCGAGGACGAGCACGCCGACGCGGGCCGGTGGCGACAGATTGAGCCTGGTCAGCACGTCGGCGAGCAACAATGTGAAGGCAAAGATCAACAGCCAGAACCCGGAAGCCGGCGAGATGCGGGCGAAGGTGTTGCCGGCCGGCGTCAGGAAGGTGCCGGCGACACCGATCAGGATGGCAAGGGCGGCGAGCGCCACGACGCTTGCGGCCAGGCGCAGGACAAGCGGGGTTTTCAGCAAGGCAACAATTGCGGCCACGACGACGATCGCCAGCAGTAGCGGCCCGACTGTGGCCGGCAGCGCCTCCAGGATCGAGCGCGCCTGACCGGGAACGATACGATTGGCGCGGAAGGTGGCGAACGGAGCCAGAAACGCCGCATAGGCAACGATCGCCGCGATAACCATGCCGAGCTTGTCGAAACGCAGGGTCATGGATGCCCCTCATGAGGAGCGATTTTCCACGTTGCGCAGACTACGCTGGTGATCGGTGCAAGCCGACGCGAAGTCCGATCTCCCCCCTTGCGGGGGAGATGGCCGGCAGGCCAGAGGGGGGTGTGAAGGATCGTCAGCTCTCGAGCGTCGGCCTGTTCGGAAGCAACCCTGTCGAGGCACGCACCTGCTACCGGTTGTGAGGTCGGCGGGACAGCACCCCCCTCTGTCCTGCCGGACATCTCCCCCGCAAGGGGGGAGATCAGCAGCTTCCAGAGAGGGGTGTCTCGCACCAGCGTCACGATCAGCTATGCGCTGACTACTTCAAAAACCCGTTCTTCTTCAAAAAGTCCTCGGCGACACCCTTGACCGGCTCGCCGCCGACCTGGACGCGGCCGTTGAGTTCCTGCAGCGTGACGAGGTCGAGCTTGGCGAACACCGGCTTCAACAGCGTCTCGATCTCCGGATGCTCTTTCAGCACCGCTTCGCGGATGATCGGCGCCGGCTGGTAGACCGGCTGCACGCCCTTGTCGTCGGCGAGCACGACCAGGCCGGACGGCGCGATGCCGCCGTCGGTGCCGTAGACCATGGCGGCGTTGGCGCCGTTGGTCTGGTTGGCGGCAGCACCGATTGTCGCGGCGGTGTCGCCGCCCGAAAGCGTGATCAACTGCTCCGGCTTCAGCGTGAAGCCGTAAGTGGTCTGGAACGCCGGCAGGGCTGCCGCCGAATTGACGAACTCAGCCGACGCCGCCAAAACCACCGTGCCGCCGCCGGCGACGTATTTGCCGAAGTCGGTCAGGGTCGCCAGCTTGTTGGTCTCGGCAACCTCCTTGCGCAGCGCGATCGCCCAGGTGTTGTTGGCCGGTGACGGCGACAGCCAGACGATCTTGTTGGCGTCATAGTCGAGCTTCTTGGCGGTCTCATAGGCCTTGGCGGCATCCTTCCAGACCGGATCGTCGGCCTTCTCGAAGAAGAAAGCGGCATTGCCGGTGTACTCGGGATAGATGTCGATCTCGCCGGCGGTGATCGCCTTGCGTACCACCGGCGTGCCGCCGAGCTGGATGCGGTCGGTGGTCTTGATGTTGTTGGCGTTGAGCACAAGCTGGATGATGTTGCCGAGCACGCCGCCCTCGGTGTCGATCTTCGAGGAGACGACCACCTGGGCATTGGCGGAGGCGGCCGTGATGCCGAGCGCCAACGCCGCGCCGGCCAGAATCTTGACTGAAAACATTGTGAAAACCCCTTGCTTTGGACCGAAATGCGGTGGCCGCATATGAGCATGGCTTCAACGCCCCGTCGGGGCACACGGTTTCATAACAATGGGTACAGACGCAATAATTTTGTGCGGTCGCCGCGATTCGGTCGGCGCCATGCTGACAGGTCGTGCCAAGCCAAAGATAGAACCGGATCAGGCGCGGGCTTTGCGCGATCCGGTCAGTTTGAGCGCGCCAAGGGCGACGAAACACAGGGCGACGACCGGGAAAACCAGCCAGTTCAGCATCTCCCAGCCCCAGGCATTGTAGATGGCGCCCGACATTAGCGAGGCGAAGGCGACGGAGCCGAACAGGACGAAGTCGTGGAAGCCCTGCACCTTGCTCTTTTCGGACGGATGGTAGCTGTCGGCGACCATGGAGGTGGCGCCGATGAAGGCGAAATTCCAGCCGAGGCCAAGCAGGATCAGCGCCGTCCAGAACTGCCACAAATGCAGGCCGGACAATGCCACCGCGGCGCAGCCGATGAGCAGGACCAGGCCGGTGGCGACGATGCGTTCGGCGCCGAAGCGATGGATCAGCGATCCGGTGAAGAAGCTCGGCGCAAACATCGCCATCACATGCCAGGAAATGCCGAGCGTGGCGTCGTCTGTCGACAGGCCGCAGCCGACCATGGCCAGCGGCGCGCCGGTCATGACGAAACTCATCAGCGCATAGCTGCCGACGGCGCAAAACAGCGCCGCGACAAAACGCGGCCGGGTGACGATATCGGACAGCGGCCGGGCGTCGCTTGACGCGACTTCCGCGTGGCCGGGAGCCTTGGCCGGGATGCGCAGGAATGACAGGATGATGGCGCCGGCCGCCGCCAGAACCGGAATGGCCACGAACGAGCCGGCAAACATCACCGGCGCCAGCAATTCGCGGGTGAAGATGACGATCTGCGGCCCGAGGATCGCGGTGATGACGCCGCCGGCCAGCACGAAGGAAATGGCGCGCGCCTTGAATTCGGGCGGAGCATTATCGGCGGCGGCGAAGCGGAACTGCTGGACGAAGGCGCCGCCGACGCCGATCACCAGCAGCGCGAAAGCGAACAGCCAGAAGCTGGCGTGGAACAGTGCCAGCGTGGAGATGACGCCGCCAAGCGCGGTCACGATGGTGCCGGTCATGAAGCCGCCGCGCTGGCCGAGCCAGCGGATGATGGCCGCGGCCGGCAACGCGCCGAGCGCCACGCCGATGTTGAAGCCGGTGATTGGCGCCGTTGCCAGCGACTTATCGGGGCCAAGCAGATATTGCCCGGCCAGCCCGCCCATGGAAATGGCAATCGGCGCGGCCGAACCGATAATCGCCTGCGACGTCGCCAGGATGATCGCCGTGCGGCGCGCTTCCCTTGCTGCGCCGGGGACGGTGCCGGTCACAATGCGTCCTTGCCGCGCCCCTCGCCCCGCACCCGGCGCGACACACGGTCGAGCACGGCGTTGGTCAGCTTCGGCTCGTCTTCCTCGTAGAAGGCCTTGGCGATGTCGACATATTCCGAAACGATGACGGCCACCGGCACGTCGTCGCGCTTCATCAGTTCGTAGACGCCAGCCCGCAGGATGGCGCGCAACGTCGAATCGAGTCTGGACAGCGGCCAGTCTTCCGTCAGCGCCTGGCGTATAATCGGATCGATGGTCGTCTGGTTCTCGACGACGCCGGCCAGGATGGCGCGGAACCACTGCGCGTCGGCCTCGCGATAAAGCGCGCCGTCGACTTCCTTGCCGAGCCGGAACGCCTCGTATTCGGCGGTGATCTCGAAGACGCCGCTGCCGGCCACGTCCATCTGGTAAAGCGCCTGCACGGCGGCCAGACGGGCGGCGCCACGCTTGTTGGCGTGGCGTATCGCGGGCTGGCCGGGCGAAGCGGGTTCGCTCACGATTGCGCTCCCAGCTTCTCTTTGAGCGCGATCATGGTCAGCGCCGCGCGCGCGGCAAAGCCGCCCTTGTCACCCTCCGAGCGCTTGGCGCGCGTCCAGGCCTGCGCGTCGTTCTCGGTGGTCAGGATGCCGTTGCCGATCGCAATCGCTTCCTGGACCGAGAGATCCATCAGCGCGCGACTCGATTCATTGGCGACGATGTCGAAATGATAAGTGTCGCCGCGGATGATGGTGCCGAGCGCGACAAAACCATCATAGTCCTTGCCGCCCTCGCCCATGCCGTCGAGCGCAAAAGTGATCACGGCTGGAATTTCCAGCGAACCGGGAACGGTGACGACGTCATAGGTCGCGCTAGCTTCGTCGAGCGCGCTCGTCGCGCCGTCGAGCAGCGCGTCGGCAAGATCGTCATGAAAGCGCGCCTCGATGATCAGAAGGTGGGCCTTCTTCTTCGGGCGAATGAACGCTTTGCCGTGTTGGGATGTGCCAGCCATAAATGTCTCCGGGGGTAGCCGGTGACTTAGGCTGAAGCCGGTTTGATCGCAAGCGGAAGATTGCTGGAGGCGAAGCCTGGCCTAGCGCGTCTTTGGGCTGGGCGTCGGTAGCGGGCACTCGCTGCAGAGGCTTTCAGCCCAGACGAGAACAGCTTCGTGATCCACTACACGACCCCCGACTACATCGGCCATTGCTTCGCGCGTAAGCCGCTTTTTCTGTTCGATTGTGAGTCTTGCGGCCATCAAAGCCCCTCTTTCGCCGCCTCGACTAGGCGCGCGGCGTAGCGGGCCATGGTGTCGATCTCGAGGTTGACCTTGTCGCCGACCTTGCGCTCGCCCCAAGTGGTCACGGTCAGCGAATGATGGATCAAAAGCACGTCGAAACGGGTGCCCTCGACCTTGTTGACGGTAAGCGAGGTGCCATCAAGTGCGACCGAGCCTTTTGGCGCGATGAATCTCGCCAGTTCGCGCGGCGCCTCCAGCGTAAAGCGCACCGCATCGCCCTCTTCCTTGCGTTCGACGATTTCGGCCATGCCATCGACATGGCCGGAGACGATGTGGCCGCCGAGCTCGTCGCCGATCTTCAGCGCCCGCTCCAGATTGACCCTGGTGCCTGATTTCCAGCCCGACGCCGTGGTCAACCTCAGTGCCTCTTCCCAGGCTTCGACCTCGAACCAGCGGGCGTTCGAGCCATCGTCGGGCAAAGCCGTGACCGTCAGGCAGACGCCGCCGCAAGAGATCGAGGCGCCAATGGCGATGGTCGCGGGATCATAGGCAGTGTCGATGCGCAGGCCGACACCTTCGCTCAGCGGCTTGACGGCCGCGACGGTGCCGATATCGGTGACAATTCCGGTAAACATCGATGCTGATCCCTAGAGGTCCCTTATCCATTCCGCATAGACATCTTCCCCGAAGCGCATCTCGCGCAATTTGCGGAAGCCTGCCGGGATATGGTTGGCGTCGACGGGCGATACAATGCCGCCCTCGCCGATCGCTTCCGGCCCCTGGAACAGCACGATGCGGTCGATCAGTCCTTCGGCGAGGAAGGCGCTGGCCACCTTGGCGCCGCCTTCGACCAGAACGCTGGCCATGCCGAGCGCGCCGAGATCCTCGAGCAGTTCCGGCAAGGCCACGCCGCCTTCATGGGTTTCGGTGCCGATGAAGCGCACACCGGCACGCTCCAGCACCGACCGCCGTAGCGGATCGGCCCCCAGGCTCGCGGCGACATAGAGCGGCACTCGGTCGGTGCCGGAGACCAGCTTCGAGGCTTCCGGCAGCCTGATCTGGCGGTCGAGCACGATGCGCGCCGGCGAGCGGTTCTCCAGCCCCGGCAGCCGCACGGTGAGCGCCGGATCATCCTCCAGCGCCGTGCCGATGCCGACCAGTATGCCATCGGCTTCGGCGCGCATCAGATAGACTTCGCGGCGGGCGATATCGCCGGTGATCGCGACCTGGCCGGCGCCGTGCCTGCCGATCTTGCCGTCGCTGGAAAGCGCAAGCTTCAGAATCACTTCCGGGCGCTTTTTCAGGGACCGAATCAAATAGCCGGCCATCTGCTCGGCGGCTTCCTCGGCCAGCACCTTTTCGACCACTTCGATGCCGGCGGCGCGCAGGATGGCATAGCCTTTGCCGGAGACGCGCGGATCGGGATCGCTGGCGGCGCCGACGACCCGCGCCACTCCGGCATTGACCAGCGCGTTGGCGCAAGGCGGGGTGCGGCCATGGTGGGCGCAGGGCTCCAGCGTGACATAGGCGGTGGCACCGCGGGCCAACTCGCCGGCTTCAGCCAGCGCCTCGGTCTCGGCATGCGGCCGGCCGCCAACAGCGGTGACGCCGGTGCCGACGATCATCGGCCCGGCGCCATCGTCGCGAACGATGATGGTGCCGACCGAAGGGTTGGTCGAGGTGCGGCCGGCATTTCGGCGCGAGAGTCTCAGCGCTGCCGCCATGAAACCGCGATCGAGAGCCTGCTGATCGGCCTTCCCTGACGTTTGGGTTGCCATGCTCAGCCGGCGTCCTCTTCGCTCTTCAGCTCGTCGCCCTTGAGCTCGTCGCCTTTGAGCTCACCCAGCACATCGTGGAAATCCTTGGCCTCACGGAAATTGCGATAGACAGAGGCGAAGCGGACATAGGCGACGTCGTCGAGCGACTTCAGCGCTTCCATGACGAGCCGGCCGACCTCGCCCGAGGCGATTTCAGTCTCGCCGGAGCTTTCGAGCTGGCGCACGATGCCGGTGACGGCGCGGTCGATGCGCTCGGGATCGACATTGCGCTTGCGCACCGCGATCTCCACCGAACGCAAGAGCTTGTCGCGGTCGAACGGCACCTTTCTGCCGGACTTCTTGACCACCACGAGGTCGCGCAACTGGACGCGCTCGAAGGTGGTGAAACGGCCACCGCAATCGGGGCAAACGCGCCGCCGGCGGATCGCGGCGCCATCCTCGGCGGGGCGCGAATCCTTCACCTGCGTATCTTCGGACTGGCAATAGGGACAGCGCATGGAGAGCCTTCGGGTTGGCGATTCTGGCGGAACGATAGGCTTAGAGGTTTTTGCCGGGACGGCAAAGGTTCGGCAACGGCCGCTCGCGCCCTCAGAGATAGCGAGGCGGGAGGAAAATTGCCAGCCGCGCCAGATATGTCAGGGGGCGACGTCCTTGGTCGGGAAGCCGCAGGACGTTCCGAGGTTGCGGTAGGCCTTGGTGAAGCCATCCATCGGGATGCTGGCGACAGCCTGCTTGCCGAACGTCACATCGAGCGAGATGACCTGGCGCATGGCCCGCAACAAAGCGAGACTGGTCTTGGCCTGGTTGTCGACGGTCCAGCTCGGGCGGCCGGCATCATTGGAATAGACGGTCGCGGAAACCTTGACGCCGGGGTCGCCAAAGGTCGCGGCGATCTTCTTGCCGGTCGGCAGCTCCTTGTTGGCGATGGTGAACATGATCGCCGGATAGGCATCGGGCGGCAGGGCGTCGCCAGTCGAGATCGAAAGCGTCAGCGTGCCGGCATTGCCGTTGCCGTCGACAAAGGCTGTCGAGGCCGCACAGGTCTTGTGCGAATCCTGGCCGGTGTCGAGCGCATCGATGATGGTGGTCCACCTGCCAAAGGTGTTGGTGGCCGGGATATCCGTGCCCGGCTGCGTCTGCTCCTGGGCTATCGCGCCTGACGCGGTGAAAGCGGCAAGCGAGCCGATGAAGGCCAGAACGGCAGGACGGAACATGCGCATCGTCAGATCTCCAACAGGCCGCGCCGCCCGGACAGCAAGCGGCGCAGAGCGCGGGATAAAAGACGAAGCGCCGCTGGTGGTCAACCGAGATGGGGATAGAGCGGGAAACGATCGGTCAGCGCCACGACCTTTGCCTTCACCGCCGCCTCGACCGCCGCATTGCCTTCGTCGGAATTGGCGACCTTCAGCCCGTCCAGCACTTCGGCGATCAGCTTGCCGATCTCGCGGAACTCGGCCTGGCCGAAGCCGCGCGTGGTGCCGGCCGGCGTGCCCAGACGCACGCCAGAGGTGACGAAAGGCTTTTCCGGATCGAACGGGATGCCGTTCTTGTTGCAGGTGATGTTGGCGCGCCCGAGCGCTGCCTCGGCGCGCTTGCCGGTGGCGTTCTTGGGCCTGAGATCGACCAGCATCAGATGGTTGTCTGTGCCGCCGGAGACGATGTCGAGGCCGGTTTCCTTGAGGCTCGACGCCAGCGCCTTCGCGTTGGCGGCGACACTCTCGGCATAGAGTTTGAAGCTCGGCTTCAGCGCCTCGCCGAAGGCGACCGCCTTGGCGGCGATGACATGCATCAGCGGCCCGCCCTGCAGGCCGGGGAAAACCGCCGAGTTCATCTTCTTGGCGATGTCCTCGTCATTGCACAGGATCATGCCGCCGCGCGGGCCGCGCAACGATTTGTGCGTGGTCGTGGTCACGACATGGGCGTGCGGCAGCGGTGACGGATGCACGCCGCCGGCAACCAGGCCGGCGATATGGGCCATGTCGACCATCAGATAGGCGCCGACCGCATCGGCGATCTCGCGAAAGCGCTTCCAGTCCCAGATGCGCGAATAGGCGGTGCCGCCGGCCAGGATCAGCTTCGGCTTGGTCTCATGCGCGGTCTTTTCGATCGCGTCCATGTCGAGCAGATGGTCGTCCTTGCGCACGCCGTAGGAAACGACCTTGAACCATTTGCCGCTCATGTTGACGGGCGAGCCGTGCGTCAGGTGGCCGCCGGAATTCAGGTCGAGGCCCATGAAGGTGTCGCCGGGCTGCAAGAGCGCCAGGAAGACCGCCTGGTTCATCTGGCTGCCGGAATTCGGCTGGACATTGGCGAAGTTGCAGCCGAACAGCTTTTTGGCGCGCTCGATGGCGAGTTCCTCGGCGACGTCGACGAACTGGCAGCCGCCATAATAGCGCTTGCCCGGATAACCCTCGGCGTATTTGTTGGTCATGATCGAGCCCTGCGCCTCGAGCACGGCGCGCGAAACGATGTTTTCCGAGGCGATCAGCTCGATCTCGTGACGCTGGCGGCCAAGCTCGTTGCGGATCGAGCCGAAGATCTCCGGATCGGCATCTTCCAGCGTGGTTTCGAAGAAGGATTCGAACTTGTTCGACGCTGCCGCTGCAGTTGCCATGGCCTGAAATCCTTCGGTTCGGGGCATTTATCTATGCATATCGTTGTCCCGAAACCGCTGCACGGTTCCGGGCGACATGCATTGCCGCGCCATTAACACAGTTGTTTTCGCCTCGCCACGTTTGCAGCGCGAAATTTGCTGGCCGGATTGCGCCAGAGCGGCCCTGAACCGCTATTTTCGCTCCTGCCGCCCCTGCAGCAAGGCTTCGGTGAGCGTGATCTCGGTAAACAGCGCCCGCGCCGTATGGTCGTTGATCGCGCCGCTGCTTAACATGTCGCGCACGGCGATGCGCTCGGCCTCGATGCCGGCAAGCCGCATTTCGAGCTCCAGCCGCCCGGCTTCGCGGGCCTCCGCCCGGGCGTCGTCGGCCTCGTCCGAAGTGGCGATCCGGCGCCGGTAGCCGGCGACGATGTTTTCGGCGGCGGCAAGCCTGGCGCATGGCCGGCGCCACCAGCCCCGCCTCGTGGGACTTCGAACGGAAAAGGCCACCTTGCGGTGGCCTTTCCTGAAGGAGATCAGCCGCTTAGAGCGAAGAGGTGATCTGCAGTTCGCTGGCGCCATCGAGCGCGTAGACGTCGTCGCGGAACTGCACGACGCCCGGACCCGTCGACCAGGCCGACACATAGAGGAAGTGGACCGGAACCGGGTTGACGACCTGCACCGGCGTGTTCTCGCCGGTCTTGATGGTCGCCTCGAAATGCTGGCGGTCCCAGCCGGGTGTGTCGCGCAGGATCCATGTGACGAGGTCGCGCACGTTCTGCACGCGCACGCAGCCCGAGGAATCGAAGCGCATCATCTTGCCGAACAGGCTTTGCTGCGGCGTATCGTGCATGTAGACGCCGTCGGGGCTGGGGAAGTTGATCTTCACCGAGGCCATGGCGTTGCCGGAACCCGGATCCTGGCGGAAGCGGTATTTTGCGGCATCATCCGTCGACCAATCGACAGTCATCGGATCGACTTCGCTGCCATCCGGCGCAAACAGGCGGATATGGCTGTCCTTGAGATAGTCGGGGTTCTTCCGCATCAGCGGAATGATGTCTTTACGCACGATCGAGACCGGCGCGTTCCAGTAAGGATTGACGATGATCTCGTTGATCTTGGAATTGACCACCGGGGTCTGGCGGTCGATCTTGCCGACGATTGCGGTGTGGCGCAGCACGACGCGATCGTTCTCGACCGCCTCGATCTGTGCCGCCGGGATATCGACCAGCACATAACGGCTGCCCAGCGTGCCGGCCTTTTCGCGCAGGCGCTCCAGATTGGTCTGCAGCTGACCGAGGCGGATCTGCGCTGAAACGTTCATCGCCGCATAAGTGTACTTGCCCATGGCACCGTCGGTCGGCAGGCCATGGCGCGCCTGGAAGCGCTTGACCGCGGCGTCGACGTAGGAATCGAACGACGTCGAAATGCCGGCGCTCTGCGCCAGATCGCCCGAAACCATCAGCCGCTTGCGCAGCGGCACCACGTCCGGATCGTCGACGCCAAGCTGCAGCTTCTTTGTCGCCGGCACCTCGCCCCAGCCGCCCTGGGCGACGATGTTCTGATACTGCGCCACAGCCTGTTCGGTGAAGGCAACCGTCTGTAGGCTGAAGATCGGCAGCGTCGAGGCGACCTTGCCGCCTTCGGAGGCGCGGGCGTCGAACTGGTCGTCCCAATTGCCACGGTTCGACGATTTCAGGATATCGTCGATCACATCCTGCGCGCTGGCGGCATTGGCAACCATGGCAACGGCGAGCGCGGAAGCTCCGGAAAGGAAAAAGCGGCGGCTGGTTCTCATGGACGTTCCAGACATTCTTGTCGTGTTTGGCTTGTAGCGTTTGGCTGTTGCAGCGTTCGGCTACGTGCTCGATCTTGGGCGATATCGCCCGCACTTTAAAGTTGGCACTGTTAACTATTAGCCAACCATGACCTGCATCACCTGGCCGCGAAAAGCGGACGGCGATGAGACCTTACAGGCGCGCGAACAGCTTCCGCCGCCGCATACCCACACCCCTCGCTTCCACCGCGAATATGGCGGCAACGTGGCTTTGCGCCGAATTTGGAACGCCGGCGGCTCGAAAAGAAAAGGCCGGTGCTTTTCGGCACCGGCCTGTTGGCTGAGACTTTCCTCCGGCCGCGCTTCTTCCGGCGCAGCTGCTATTCAATGGCCCGCTGATTACATCCGGTAGGCGATGGTGTCGTTCCAGAAGCGGTCGAGGCGCTGCAGCGCGCGGTTCATCTGCTTGAACTCTTCGCTGTTGATGCCGCCGACCTGTTCGATCGAGCCGACATGGCGCTCATAGAGACCGGCGACGACTTCCGCCACTTCATTGCCCTTCGGCGTCAGCGAAACGCGGACCGAACGGCGGTCGATGCGCGAGCGCTGGTGGTTGATGAAGCCGAGATCGACCAGCTTCTTCAGATTGTAGGAGACGTTCGAGCCGAGATAGTAGCCACGCGAGCGCAGCTCGCCGGCGGTCAGTTCGGAATTGCCGATATTGAACAGAAGCAGCGCCTGGATGGCATTGATGTCGGAACGGCCGTTGCGGTCGAACTCGTCTTTGATCACGTCAAGCAGACGGCGATGCAGACGCTCGACCAGCTGCAGCGATTCCATGTAAAGCGAACGGATAGCCTCGCGGCGATCGTCGGATACGTTGGCGGTCTTCGCCGCCGGACGCGAATTGATCATTGTCTTTGCCTCTCGTTTGTCGCCCTGGTGATTTTTTGTTTTTCACCTTGATTGCGACACTATCGAATACTCATAAAATTCGACTTAAACGCTAGGGCTAACAAGAGCTTACCGGTAATAGGTTTCGCAAGACGCTTAACGAACGGTCACCCGAGCAAGGATAATTAACCTAAAGATTTAGCCAATGGCTGCGGGGCGGCGTTTCAGGCGCGCGCGGGGCGCTTGCGCATCCAGATAACGACGCGGAAGGCGATGTAGAGCAGCGCCACCGCGGCATGCGAGAAGACGATCAGCGGCCGGTGGCCGTACAGATCGGGGAAGCCGGCATACATGATGGTCTCGGTCACCGCGCAGATGAACCAGATCACCGGGCCCCATGACGCCAGCATCCACAGGCCCGCGGCGGCGAAGGGGAAGAACACGGCCAGCATCACCGCCACGACCTGCCAGTGCACCGGCATCAGGTCGAAGCGCCACAGCGGGCCGGGATAAAAGCCGATCAGCCGGATCCAGTACAGGATGCCGAACAGCAGGCAATAGCCCGCTATGACGCGCTGAAACCAGGCGAAGATGATCTCGACGCCCGAGGGCTGCAGCACGATGCGCCGCGACGTGACCTCGCTCACAGCTCGAGCTCCCGTTCGAGCGGCGCGAAATAGGCGTCCACCGAAGCAGCGTCGACCTCGGCCAGGCTTTCCGGCCGCCACTGCGGCGTCGAACCCTTGTCGACGAGGACGGCGCGGATGCCTTCATAGAAGTCGTGCCCGGCCAGCATGCGGTTGAGGATACGGAACTCCATCTTCATGCAGGCTTCCATCGACAGCGTCAGCCCGGCGCTGATCTGGCGCCACGCGACATTGAGGCTGGTCGGCGAGCGGGTGCGGATGGTGGCCAGCGTCTTGGCGGCAAACTCGTCGGCGCCTGCCGCCCGCTCCAGGCTCTCGAGGATTTCGGCGAGCGAGGGTTGGGAAAAATGCCGGGCGATGGCTTCCAGCACCGGCTGGGCGGTTTCGCGCCGGGCCGGCACGAAGAAGCCGCGCAGGACCGATTCCGGATCGCCATTGGCGCAGAGCCGGTCGAGAAAGGCAGCCTGGTCGGCGGCCTTGATGGTGTGGGTGGCCAGGCCCGACCATAATGCATCGCCATAGCGGATGCGGTTGCCGGTCAGCGCCAGATACATGCCGAAGCTGCCGCCGAGGTCAGGCAGCAGATGGCTGCCGCCCACGTCGGGGAAGAAACCGATGCCGACTTCGGGCATGGCGAACTGGGCGTTCTCGGTCAGCACGCGCTGCGAGCCGTGGAACGAGATGCCGACGCCGCCGCCCATCACGATCCCGTCGATCAGCGCGACGTAGGGCTTTTTGTAACTGTTAATGCGGGCGTTGAGCCGGTATTCGTCGGCGAAGAACTCGACCGGCGGCTTTCCGGCGCGGGCCTCGTAGACGTGCATGATGTCGCCGCCGGCGCAAAACGCCCTGCCCTCGGCCTTGACGATGACGACATCGACGCCGGTATCGCGCTCAAAAGCGTCGAGCGCCTTGTCCAGCGCCTTGATCATGCGATGTGTCAGCGCATTGAGCGCCTGCGGCCGCGTCAGCGTGACGACGCCCGCCTTGCCCAACCGTTCGAAGCGGATCTCGTCGCCGCCGCCAAAATCCATCGTCAGAGAATCCCTCCCCGCGCCTGCGGGACTGAAGTGCTAAAGGTGGCGCATGGGTGCGTCAACCGGCGGGCGCGGTTTGGATTTTCGCAAGGGAACGCGACCGTGTTTTGCCCCCGACAGAAATGCGCGCAAAATTGCCGGGCAAAATAGCCTTTCTTCTGATGCAGGGACAAACGCATGACGCTTGAAACCGCAGCGCCGAGCCATGGCTGGGAGATGCGAAAAAGTTCGACCCGGATGATGTTCTCAGCCGCCCGCTGATGGCCAATCTGGCGACCGTGACGCCTGACGGCGCGCCGCGCAACGCGCCGATGTGGTTCATCTGGGAGGACGCTGCGATCTGGCTGCTCGGCTCGACCGGGGCAAGTGCTGTCAAACACCTCGAACGTGACCCGCGCTGCGCCGTGGAGATCGTCCATTTCGACAATGAGGCCGGCATCCTGCTGCATCTCGGCCTGCGCGGCGTCGCCACCATCGAAGCGATGGCGCCGAACCGCTTCAAACGGCCGCTGCACAAATATCCGGTCTTATGTAGCAAACGCACCAAAGGTCGCGCGGTGATCGCGCGAGCGGCGGTGGCCGCACTAAGTTTGCTCGTTGCCAGCCTCGCAAGGGCTGAAGCCCACGTTGTCGTGAGCGATGTGCATTACATAGCGAAATCGGGTCCGGTGTTCGCGATGGAAAACGTCTTGGTACTCGATGACGCCAAAGATCCAAAACTTGAGCTTGCCATCGATCAAATCGGAGATCGCGTCCCTAGTAACTTTTACCCTGTCTGGTTTGTCGGGGTTGTTGGGTCGGACTGTCGCAAAGAAGGGCATGTCCGCGCCAACGGTCCCGCGACCGTCGACAGTGACGATGGCAGCGAAGTGCTTCGTCTCGTCAAATGGCGGAGGAGCCAATTCCCATTCCATATTGACGCGGACGTTTTGCGCGGGCGTCTGTCCAGCATTTTTGAAGGTGACTTGAACACGGATGTCCGGTTCGGGCTTGTCGGTTACCACAGAGTCGAAATGAAAAACGGAGAGATAGGCGCGCAACTGCGCTCTCGTCGTGCGTATTCCGACTATGGAGTTCCAAGTCCCGATAAAGAGCGCAACAATCGCAATTACCGTCCCAACGATGGCGAGCCAGATTTGGGTCCATGCCGGTATCTCTTGCCGCTCAGCGGTTGCCGCGCTTCGCTCAGCGGCATCAGCGGCCCTGCGCTGGGCATCCAAATCGGCAGCCTCGTGATCGTCGGATTGCTTTTCACGTTTGGCGGCGTTGGCGGCTTGTTCTGGAGTTTCCAGAATGGTGACCGGAAGTCCGTGGCTACCGGCATCGGGAACGCCGCTATCTGCGGGTTTGGCTTGTTCTTTTTCTATTGCTGGGCTTTCCTTGGTCACCCCTTGGGCTTCCTGCGCGCTTACGTGGGCGGCTAGCACCATGAACAGCGCGAAAAGCAAGACTCGCATTGCAATCCCCCCAGAATGCACAGGCATTCATCTTGCGGGAGAAGTGAAGACTCCACAACCTATGCGATTCCGGGCAATGTGCCGTGTATGGTTTTCAAATCGCGCATCTCAGCATTCGTTCGTTGGTTTCTCACATGGCCTATTTTGGTCGTGCTCGCCCTCAACATTGAAAGTTTTGCCTCGACTGAGGGATTTTCAGACGTTCTTGCTAAACACTGGTCTGGAGTAACGCCGGTGTTCAGTTTCATTTATATGGTATTGACTTCGAATGTCGTTCTCTACCCGGTATTATTCCTAAGTGGATGTGTTTTCTATGAATGGGTATCGCATGCCAGCAATAAGTTTGAACAGAAAAACTCTAAATATCGAAAATGGGTAGCAATGTTCTATGCTGACGCCACGTCCAACGCTTTTAAAAAGAAAGGGATGAGCAGAAAGGCGATCAAGGTTCCTGAGGGGTTGATCTTAATGAACAAGAGGCTTGAAAATGTCGAGATGCCTCTAGTTCCATTAGAATTTAACGACAATGAGGAAATCAACAAAATATATTCAACATATCTATATTACGTCAAAGAGGGAGATTTCGATCTCGCAAAGAAATTCATAGGGAGGATGGAGCCATTCGTAGCGGCGCCGTTAATTACAGTTGAAGATGCGATACCCCAATCGAATCCAGACATTGAAAAAGAAAAGCAGCAGTGAAGCCGCCACGGCTGATCTTGTTGTTTAGATTCCGTTCCGTTTCATGAATGCCCATGGCCGCCAGCTTTTCGGCCAGTTGGGCGTAGGTGACACCCTTTCGCTTCAACTCTGACTTCAAAAGGTTCTTGGCTCTCGTCTCGTATTCGACGGTCTGCGGGTCGTCCTTGCGTGCCATATCCTCGCCTCAAAAAATATCATCACATTCGATGATATAGGCCCTTGTATTTCGCGATACAAGTCCGCATATACGGTGAACAATATCACCGGATATGATGACAATGGCCCAACACTTCCTCCTTTCCGCCGAAAGCCGCACCCTTTCCCTCAAGGAAATTTACAAGGGTGGCGAGGAAAAGGCTTACGACACGTTCAAGCGCCTTCGCTGGGCTTCGACGCAAGGCGAGCCTGTTTGCCCGAAATGCGGGTGCCTGGATCATTACGACATTCCGACCCGTCGCAAGTTCAAGTGCGCCGCTTGTGGTGCGCAGTTCTCCATCACGTCCGGCACAATGTTTGCATCGCGCAAGCTGTCGTTTGTCGATCTGCTCGCCGCGATCTGCCTGTTTGTCAACGGCGCGAAGGGCATGTCGGCGGTCCAGTTCTCTCGCGATCTGGACGTGCAGTACAAGACCGCCTTCGTGCTGGCTCACAAGCTGCGCGAAGCCCTGTCGGCTGAAACCAAGAACGAAACCCTTGAAGGCGAGGTCGAGATTGACGGCGCTTACTTTGGTGGCGTGGTGCGCCCTGAGAACCGCGTAAATGACCGCAAGGACCGTCGCATGAAGCAGAACCAGTCAGACCGTCGCCGCGTTGTGATAGCCCTGCGCGAGCGCGCTGGCCGCACCCTGACGTTCGTCCGCAATCGCGAAGCCGAAGGCGTCGATATCGCCCGCGCCCGCATGTTGGCTGGCACCAAGCTGTTTGCAGACGAGGCGAGCCATTGGGACGTGCTGGAAGGCGAGTTCGCTTCAACCCGCATCAACCACTCGGAAAGCTACAGCGACGGCCACGGCAAGCACACCAACATGGTCGAAAGCTATTTCAGCCGCCTTCGCCGCATGGTCGCCGGTCAGCACCACCACGTCTCGCACCGGTATCTCTACCAGTACGCCAATCATGCCGCATGGCTTGAAGATCACCGTCGCCGGTCAAATGGCGGCAACGCCTTCGCTCTGCTTGGCGGCGCCCTAAATCATTCTGTAAGCCGTGTGTGGGCAGGATACTGAGGCAACGGGCGGAAGCCTAAGCCGTTGATAACGCCATCTAAAAACTAACATATTGATTCTTAACGACAATTATTCTACAAGTGACAGCACATGAGTATGATTCGATTTAAGTTCGCGCCTCGTAAGGCATACGCTGCGCTCCATTGGATGGTGTGCCAGACGAAGGATATTGATCTGCATACGGCTCTTAAAGCGTGCTATTTTGCAGATAAAGATCACCTAAACGCCTACCATCGGCCTATCTTCGGAGCCACCTATAAGGCGATGAAGTTTGGCCCTGTGCCTCTCGAAATATACGAGATGGCAAAAGGCGAGGCTCTTTGGCTTGCCGAAATTCATACCGATCATCTTCCGTGGAAATTGCAGGGCTATCGACTGCGCCTTGAGGGCAATTATGAGGTCGATCTGTCGGAGCTTTCACAGTCTGACCTAGAATTTCTTGGGGGTGCGCTAGGACGTTCATTGAAAATGTCTTTCAGTGAACGCACGGCAGCAACGCATGGTCCCGATTGGCAAAAGGCAAACCTTGGCCTTATGCGATATGAAGATATGCTGGACGAGACGGAAGATAAGCCGGCGATTATCGAATATCTGACCGAAAACGCGAGATTCATGCGGCTTTGAGCGATGATATCTCCTTTGCAGATCATTCGGATTCATGATGGAACCATTACGCCGCCCGGGCCTAAAATGGTGGTCTGTATCCATCCTGGGCAAGGCTGGTACTACCGCATCAATTCAAAAAATCACTGGAAGCCAGCCGTCCTAATTGCGCGCGACCCTCATCACAAATTCTTAGACCATGACAGCTATTTGGAATGCGGTGACCCGCTCGAACTTGATGACTTCGTGGTCGAGGAATTTATCCGATTCAAAGGTATCCTAGGTCAGATTTCTCCCGCTCTCTGCCCTGAAATTATCGCTGCGCTAAAGGATGCGCGATATCTGAAGGAAATCGACAAGGATGACATCCGCGCAATTTTGGGGAAGTGCTAGAGGCCAGCTTTAGCTTTTCGCCGTCGCCGCACCTTCGCGGTATTGACGCACTGCCTGATGCGCTCGACAACTGACGTATCCCAGCCCTTCATCGTGACAATGCGCTGGGCCGTTTCCTTGTTGGCCTTGCTGCCTTCCGCCTCGCACTTCAGGATCAGCCGGTAAAGCTCGCCCTTGCGGAAGCGGCTGGGCTGGTGATCTGCGACGGGTCGTCTTTGTAGCCTAGGATCAATAGCACCGCGTCTATGTGCTGTAGCTGGTCAGCCAGGTTCGCGCCGTTGAACCGGACAAGGCCGGAAATCTCCGCGCGCTTGGCAACAAGGGTGTTGATTGCGTGTTCGTATCGGGTGGAGCGGACGATAGGGGCAACTCTTGGCATCCCCGGATTTTAGGGGAACGAGCTGCCGCGTGCTTGGTCTATCTTGGTGCGTTTGCTACATAAGACCGCAAATATCTCGGCCCGGAGGCGACCTGGAACCGCTGGTTCATCGACAATGTGGCCGACATCGACCATCCGGACGGGCGCCTGATCCGGCTCGCCCCGGAGAGCATCTTCACCAACAATGTGTCGTTCTTCAAAACCGGCCCCGAGCTGGCGTGGCCGCCGAAGCCGTAAGCAGCGCGTTATCGACTGGCACAATCGTGTCGCATTGGTCAGCGGCAAGGCCTCGTGGTAAAAGCCGCCTCGACCCGGAGTTTTTGCGATGAACAAATTCACCCCCGCGACGAGCAACAAATTCGCGCCGGCAAAGCCCGGCGGTGCGCGCAGCGTCGACGAGATCACCGGCAGCCGCCGCTTGCGGCGCATGCGCAAGGCCGACTGGTCGCGCCGCCTGGTGCAGGAAAACCGGCTTACGGTGAACGATCTGATCTGGCCGATCTTCGTGATCGACGGCAAGAACACGCGCGAGCCGATCGCCGCCATGCCCGGCGTCTTCCGCCTGTCGCTGGACCTCGCCGTCAAGGAGGCCGAGCGGGCCGCTAAGCTCGGCATTCCGGCGATCGCCACCTTCCCCAATGTTGAACTCAGCCTGCGCGACCAGACGGGATCGCACATCCTCGACCCGGAAAACATCATCAACCGCGCCACCCGCGCCATCAAGGACGCGGTGCCGGAGATCGGCATCATCACCGATGCGGCGCTCGACCCGTTCACCTCGCACGGCCATGACGGCATCTTGCGCGACGGCATCATCGTCAATGACGAGACGGTGGAACAGGTGACCGCCGCGGCCGTCATCCAGGCGGCGGCCGGCGCCGACATCATCGCGCCGTCCGACATGATGGACGGCCGCATTGGCGCCATCCGCGACGCGCTCGACGCCAACGGTTTTTCGGATGTGGCGATCATGTCCTATGCGACGAAATTCGCCTCCGCCTTCTATGGCCCCTACCGCGAGGCGGTCGGCACCGCCGGCCTGCTCAAGGGCGACAAAAAGACCTATTATCTCGACCACGCCAATTCCGACGAAGCGGTGCGCGAGGCCGAGCAGGATATCGCCGAGGGCGCCGACATGCTGATGGTCAAGCCCGGCCTGCCCTATCTCGACATCATCCGCCGGCTGAAGGACGAGTTCCAGATGCCGACCTTCGCCTACCAGGTGTCAGGCGAATATTCGATGATCAAGGCGGCGGCCGCCAATGGCTGGATCGACGGCGAAAAGGCAATGCTGGAGAGCCTGCTCGCCTTCAAGCGCGCCGGCTGCGACGGCATCCTGACCTACTTCGCGCCGGAAGTGGCGCAAATGCTGAAGGGTTAGCCGGAACCTGGATGCTCCGGGTTCCGGCTTTTCCTCACGCCTTTGGCAAATAAGGAATCGTTCCGGCGAGATCGGTATCGTCGATCAGTTGGAAGCGGCTGTCGCTGCCCTTCCGGCGCTCCGCCACAAACGGAGCGTATTGCGGATCGTTGGTGAAGGCTTCGGCTGCCTTTGCCGACGGAAACGCCATGATGGCGATCAGGCTGGTGTCGAGCGGCTTGCCCTCCAGCGTCTTCACATTGCCGCTGCGGGCGAGATACTTGCCGCCATGCTTGTGGACGAGGTCATGCACCGAAGCGGCATAGGCCGGCACCCATTTGTCGTCCTTCACCTTGATGTCTGCGATCACGTAAGCGGTCATTGTCCAACTCCTCATGGATCGGCACCGGACTGCCCGGTGACGTGACCGCTGCCTCGCATGGCGGCGCCGGACCGCTCCAGTCACAGAACTGTACCGGGGGTGCCAGTACAGCTTCTGTACTGGCTGAACTCAGGTTTTCTGAATAAGGTCCGGCAACATCTTTTGGAGCTCACCACATGACACAAGCCGGTTACAAGCAATTCTGCCCGCTCTCCATGGCCGCCGAGCTGCTCTGCACACGCTGGACCATGGTGCTGCTGCGCGAACTGGTGGCGGGATCGACCCGCTTCAACGATTTGCGCCGCGGCGTGCCGAAAATGTCGCCAACCCTTCTGTCGCAACGGCTTAGGGATCTCGAAGCGGGAGGCATCGTCGAGCGGACCGAGATCGCGACCGAGAAGGGCGTGTTCGAATACCGGCTGACCGAGGCGGGCCGGGATTTGCGCCCGGTTGTCGAGGCGATGGGGTTTTGGGGCCAGAAATGGGTCGAGGCCAGGCTGTCGCTCAAAAACCTCGATCCGTCGCTGCTGATGTGGGACATGCGGCGCAATCTGAACCCCAGTCCGCTGCCGGACGGGCTCACTGTGATACAATTCCTGTACCATGACCTGCCGGCGTCAAAACGATCGTGGTGGCTGATCGTCGAAAAGCAGGGCGAGGTCGATCTTTGCTGGTACGATCCGGGCTTCGACGTCGATCTCTACGTCTCGACCGATCTGTGCACCATGACCTCGATCTGGATGGGGCTGACGACAGTTCACAAGGAACGCGACAAGATCAGCCTGACCGGCGATCTCGACGTCGCCGGCAAGATGCAGATCTGGCTTGGGCTCAGCCCGTTTGCGGTGATGCCGAAGCGCGTGGCGGCTTGAGGTCCCTGCGCATTCCACAGATCGGCTTGCCTCTAAAAATACTAGTTTCAAAATGCAATCAGTTTGAATACTGATTGCAAATCACAACTGGTCACCGAAAGGGAGTCTCCATGTCCAAACTTCGCGTCAATGCCTTCACCTTGTCGCTCGACGGTTTCGGCGCCGGTCCTGACCAGGACCTGCAAAATCCGCTCGGCGTTGGTGGCGAATATCTGCACAAATGGATGACCGGCACCCGCACCTTCCATGAGATGGTCGGCAAGGATGGCGGCACCACCGATGTGGACGACCGGTTCACTGTCCGCAGCTTCGACAATGTCGGGGCCTGGATCCTCGGCCGCAACATGTTCGGCCCAATCCGCGGCGAATGGCCAGACGAGAGCTGGAAAGGCTGGTGGGGCGACAACCCGCCCTATCACGTGCCGACCTTCGTGCTGACCCACTACAAGCGCGACCCCATTGTGATGGAAGGCGGCACCGTTTTCCACTTCGTTGCCGGCGGCATCCACGCCGCGCTCGAACAAGCAAAGGCCGCGGCCGGCGGCAAGGATGTCCGCGTCGGCGGCGGCGTTTCCACCATCCGGCAATATCTGCAAGAGAAGCTCATCGACGAGTTGCATCTGGCTGTGTCGCCAGTGTTGCTCGGGAGGGGCGAGAGCCTGTTTGCCGGGCTGGATATGCTGAAGCTGGGTTACCAGTGCACCGAGCAGGTGGCGACAGCGCTCGCCACGCATGTGACGATCAAGCGGGTGTAAGCCTCATTTGGGAAAATTGCGATCCGTCGCGCCCCCTCTGTCCTTCCGGACATCTCCCCCACGCCGGGGGAGATCGGATGTCGCGCCGGCTTTCGCCACTCATCAACGTAGCAAGAAGGGCGCCATCGGCGAAGCTGCCAATCTCCCCCCTTGTGGGGGAGATGTCCGGCAGGACAGAGGGGGGCGCGAAAGAATGCCGTCCTCTCGTGTCTTCAATTGCGAAGACGCTCAATACTTCTCCGGCACGTAAAGCTCGCGCGGCAGGACCTGGCGCTCGTACTCCGGGTTGAACACCCGCTCGGGCAGCGTGATTTCTTCGTGCGGCACGTCCTCATAGGGCAGCTGTTTGAGGAGATGGTCGATGCAGTTCAGCCGCGCCCGCTTCTTGTCGTTGCCTTCGACGATGTACCACGGTGCCTCTGGGATGTTGGTGCGGGCAAACGTCTCTTCCTTGGCCTTGGTGTACTGCTCCCAGCGCACGCGCGACTGCAGGTCCATCGGCGACAGCTTCCACTGCTTCATCGGATCGTGGATGCGCATCATGAAGCGCATCTGCTGTTCCTCGTCGGTGATCGAGAACCAGTATTTGACCAGCGTGACGCCGGAGCGGACCAGCATGCGCTCGAACTCCGGCACGTCGCGGAAGAACTCTTCGACCTGATCGGGTTCGGCAAAGCCCATCACCCGCTCGACGCCGGAGCGGTTGTACCAGGAGCGGTCGAACAGCACGATCTCGCCGCCGGCCGGCAGATGCGGCACGTAGCGCTGGAAATACCATTGTGACTTTTCGCGCTCGGTCGGCGCCGGCAGCGCCACGACGCGGCAGATGCGCGGGTTGAGGCGCTGGGTGATGCGCTTGATGACGCCGCCCTTGCCGGCGGAATCACGGCCCTCGAAAACCACCACTAGCTTCTTCTTGTGGTAGGCAACCCAGGACTGCAGCTTGATCAGTTCCGACTGCAAGCCGATCAGGTCGCGGAAATACTGCATGCGATCGATCGACGGCGGATGCGCGTTCTTGTAGATCTTGGCGATCTCCAACGACAGCGCCGGCTCCGAGATTTCCAGCTCATAGTCCTCGTCGAGCGTGTCGGCGAGTTCGGCTTCCAGCCAATCCCTGGCCGCAGAATTCTGCTTTAGCTCATTCATTTCCACTGCTCCGCTTGCCGGCTGACATGAAACCCTGAGCCGACTTGATATAGGCCGGCAATGACGGTTTTATTGCAAGCCGCCGGCCAGCCGGTCTTCACTGCAAAGCAGCGAGGCATTGCCGATCCAGCGCCCTGGCATGGCGACAAGCCGCTCAAATTGTCCTACAAATAGCGGACCCGTTCGGGCTTCCCCGCCCTTTCCTGCTAAAACCGCCTCCCCACCAAAACTACGAGGATCAGACATGGAATACCGCACGCTTGGCCGTTCCGGCTTGAAAGTTTCGGCGCTGACCTTGGGAACCATGACCTTCGGCGGCAGCGGGCCGTTCGCTGCCGTCGGCAATTCCGATCTCGCGGAGGCCTCGCGCATCATCGACACTTGCATCGATGCCGGCATCAATCTCATCGACACCGCCAATGTCTATTCCAACGGTCTGTCGGAAGAGATCATCGGCGAGGCGCTCGGCGGCAAGCGCAAGAACGACGTGCTGATCGCCTCCAAAGCGCGCATGCGGATCGGCAAGGGCCCCAATGACGAAGGCCTGTCGCGCCATCATCTGATCCGCGAATGCGAGAAGAGCCTGAAGCGCCTCAGGACCGATGTCATCGACATCTATTTCCTGCACGAATGGGACGGCGCGACGCCGCTCGAGGAAACCATCGCCGCGCTCGACACGCTGGTTGCCCAGGGCAAGATCCGCTATGTCGGCTGCTCCAACTATTCCGGCTGGCAGGTCATGAAGGCGCTCGGCATCAGCGACAGCCAGCACCAGCCGCGCTTCGTCACCCAGCAGATCCACTACACGCTGGAAGCACGCGAGGCCGAGTATGAGCTCTTGCCGATCTCGGTCGACCAGGGCCTTGGCGTTTTGGTATGGAGCCCGCTCGCCGGCGGCCTGCTGTCGGGAAAATACCGCCGCGACAGTCCGACGGCGCGCCAGATCGGCGGCTGGTCGGAACCCCCGATCCGCGACGAGGATCGGCTGTGGCGGATTGTCGACGTGCTGGTCGATATCGGTGCGGCACGCGGCGTTTCGGCGGCCCAGGTGGCGCTGGCCTGGCTGCTCGGCCGGCCGGCCGTCAGCTCGCTGGTGATCGGGGCGCGCAACGAAGCCCAGTTGAAAGACAATCTCGCCGCGGCGAGCCTGACGCTGTCCTTTGATGAACGCCAGCATCTCGATGCCGTCAGCCGGCCTCCGGTGCTCTATCCCTACTGGCACCAGCAGTTTACGGCGAAGGACCGCTTCGGCCCGGCCGATCTGGTTATGGACCGCAGCGTCATCTGACTTAAGGGCGCCGGAAGCCGCTAGCCCGCGATAAACCGCCAGACCTGCGGATCGGGCTCGATCTGGCCGCTGAGCACGAAATATTTGTAGAGCACGAGCAGGCAGATCGCCTGCTCGGCCCGCTCGTCGGCGAATTTGCGGCAATAGGCGTTGGCCGCCGCAACGATGCGCTGGGCCTCGGCCGGATGTTTCTCGAGATGGTGCACGCGCTCGGCCAGATCGCTGAAGTCGGGCGCCAGCGGCACATAATGGACATCGGGCTCGAGCTGCCCTTCCGCGAACCAGGTCTCATAGGTCGGCGGCGGCATCAGGCAGAGCGAGTTCGAGCTCATGATCCATTTCAGATTGGTCGCGACATCATTGCCTTCGAGCGAGATGATATAGCGGTAGCGGCGCTGCTGATCGATGCTGAGATAGGGCTTGCGGTATTCCGCAGGTGCTGTCGCCCTCGGCGTGCCGACATCGCAGAACGGCAGATTGCGGGCTGCATCCAGCAACAAGGTGCGGATCGGATTGTTGAGTTCGCCGCGCCAAACGACGAGCGGATGCTTGTCGGCGAAGGCGACATCGTCGGCCGGCATGTAGAAATGACGGAACTTGTTCAGCTTGAACAGGACGCCGTTGCCGTTGTCGCCCGCTATCGGCCGGTCCTTGACGATCGACGGCATCTTCGGCACTTCGATGACGTCGCCGAATTCCAGGTCGATGCGCAGATCTGGGTCGAAATAACGGGTGAACTCCTTCAGATCGTAATAGTACATGCTGCGGTCCGACGGCAGCCGGCTGACCGGCACGGCCTCGGGGCTGGGGCTAAAAGGCTCCCGCAGCGTGTTGTAGTAATTGAGCCGCTGGCGGACCGATGCGTCGGAAAGCCTGGCCTGATCGAGCAGCCGGCCGAGCCGGCGCCGGAAAAGAACCGGCGGCGCGATGTCGCGCATGGCGTTGCGCGCATAGTAGATCAGCTTCTGTGCGTTTCTTTGAAGCGTGGCCATCGGTCGTTTTGATTCGAAATCGGTCGGCGGCGGCTCCAGCAACTGTCCCGCAGCCTTTTCTAAACCATTGTGTTCGCCATCACGCAAGTCCAGAACCGCTGGCATCTGCCCTCGCGGCGCTGTTGTGTTTGCCGGCCAATGCTTCTAGGCAGGATCAGGCACAGCGAAAGGAAACGATATGGCTCGACCACCGAATTACGGTCAGGAACGCAAAGAGCGCGACCGGCAGAAGGCCGCCAAGAAGGCGGAGAAGCTCGCCGCCAAGGTCGCGGCCAAGGAGCGCGCCGAGCCTGAGAACGAGGCAAGTTCCAAAACCGACACCGAGACAGAAAAATAGGCAAGACAGGATCACCGGCCCGCGAAACGGGCCGGATCCTGGCAAAATGCCGGTCTGATCAGGCCGATGTGATCAGGCCGGGGCCTTGTCGCTGACGAAGACGTTGACCTCGCGCGCGGCGGCGATGAAGGCGCGTCTTGCAATCATCGCCGGCTTGTCGCCGGCCAGCGCGTCATGGCAGGCCTGCAGCGCTTCGCGGTGCTTGGGGCTGCGCTTGCCGGGCCAGCTGTTGAGCAGGTAATCGGAAGCCTCGCGCACCGTACGTAAGAGCTGAGTGCTTCCCTCCGTGCCCGACTTAACGGTCACGGGTGTTTCAAATCGGTTGTTTTCCATGGCCGCCTCTTACGCCATCGGCGTCCGCGAAGCGAGGCCGAAAGCGGATCGCGACGGCGTTCTTTCGTTTTCGTGACCGGTATCAAGCGGCGACGACGGCAAAACCCCTGGCGCGCAGGCCGCGCCGGTCATTGTGCAGCGACGTCACCAGGCGGGCGCGGCTGCCGGCGATATGGGCGGAAAGTCGCGCCGCCGCCGCATCGGCATCGCCGGCCCGCACCGCTGCCAGAATGGCGTGATGCTCGCTCCAGGCGCGGCCGAGCGCTGCCTCGTCGCGCACCTCCAGCCAGCGCGCCCGCGACAGCCGCGTCATGGCATCGCGCACGGCCCGAAACAGGAACTCGTTGCCGGAGAGCCGCGCCAGTTCGATATGGAACTCCATGCCGACGCGGTGCCATTCCTCGCGCGGCGTGGCAGTGTCGCAGGAGTCCAGCATCGCCTCGATGACATCGGCTGCGCTCCTGTCGGCCAGCGCCGAAGTCAGCCTGACCGCCGCGACCTCGACCGCTTCGCGGTACACCGCGATCTGTTCCAGTTCGGCAAGGTTGATGGGCGACACGGTCCAGCCGCGCCCGTCGCGGCAGATCAGCCCTTCCGTCTCCAGCCGCAGCAGGGCTGCCCTGACCGGCGTGCGCGAGGCGCCGAAGCGGCTCTCGATCCAGCGCTCCGTCAGCCGCTCGCCAGGACCGATCTCGAGGCCAAGGATCATCTCGCGAAGCGCTTTTTCGACGATCTGCATCTGCGACATAGTTGCTTCCATTGCTGGCGATCGGCCTTGCCCGTTGGTCTTGCCGCTCACATTGAGAGCGCCTGATTGACAGCAGCCGGGCTTTGCGTCCATGAGGTACCAAGTTGGTATCCCAAAATGGTATCCGCAGCAAGCGGACAGGACAGGACATGCCGCAGGACAGTGCAGCGCAGGCCGCCGAAGCGCCTTCCACCTACAACATTCATTGGCGGCGCAACCTGCTCGTGTGCTTTGCCGGATCGTTCAGCACGCTTGTGGCGATGACGCTGTTGCTGCCGTTCCTGCCGCTCTATGTCGAACAGCTGGGCGCCGTGGGCCACGCGGCGATCGTGCAATGGTCCGGCATCGCCTTCGGCGCCACCTTCCTTGCCGCGGCCCTTGTCGCACCGCTGTGGGGGCGGCTCGGCGACCGCTACGGCCGCAAGGTGATGCTGGTGCGCGCCAGTTTCGGCATGGCGATCTGCATGTCGCTGACCGGCATGGTGCAGACCGTCTGGCAATTGGTGCTTTTGCGCCTGCTGATCGGCTTTGCCGGCGGTTATTCCTCAGGCTCGACGATCCTTGTCGCCATGCAGACGCCGAAGAAGCGCTCCGGCTGGGCGCTCGGCGTGCTGTCGGCCGGCATCACCGCAGGCTCCCTGGTCGGCCCGTTGCTTGGCGGCGCGCTGCCGCCATTGATCGGTATTCGCGCCACCTTCCTCATCGCGGGCGGCGTCATTTTCCTGGCGGCGCTGGCGACGACGTTCCTGATAAAGGAGATGCCTCGCCCGCCAATGCAGGCAAAACGCGAGGAGAAACCAAAGGGAAGTTGGGCGCAGATCCCCGACAAACGCCCTGTCGTGGCCATGCTGGCGACCGGCATGCTGTTCACCTTCGCCAACATGTCGATCGAGCCGATCATCACCGTTTACGTCCAGCAACTGGTCGCGGACGCAAGCCGGGTGACCCTGGTCTCAGGTGTCGTCATGTCGGCGGCGGCGCTGGGCGCCATCCTGTCGGCGTCACGGCTGGGCAAACTCGCCGACCGCATCGGCCACTGGAACGTCATCGTCGCATCGCTGGCCGTCTCGGCGCTGCTGTTGATACCGCAGGCCTTCGTCACCGAGAGCTGGCAGTTGGTCGGGCTGCGGTTCCTTATGGGTCTGGTGCTGGGCGGGCTGTTGCCCTGCATCACCAGCGTCATCCGCCACAATGTTCCCGACGGCGTCGGCGGCAATGTGCTCGGCCTGGCAATCTCGGCGCAATATGTCGGCCAGGTCGCGGGGCCGCTGCTGGGCGGCTTCGTCGGCGGCCATTTCGGCATGCGCGCGGTGTTTCTCGGCACGTCGGTGCTGATGGCGGGCGGTGCCGTGTATAATTGGCTGGCACAGGCGCGCCGCACGCGCGACATGCTGGCGATATCGGAAAAATCCTGACAGACAGGTTGCGCCGCCTATCGTCAATCACGGAGCCCGAGACATGAGCATAGCCGAGTCAGCACCAGCAAACAGCGCGCGCATCCTCGTTTTCGCCGGCGGCCTCGCCGGCGCGGCGGGCGTGGCGCTGTCGGCGGCATCAGCGCATCTCGGCGGCGCCTTCGTCGGCACTGCGGCATCCTTCCTGATCATGCATGCGCCGGTGTTTTTGGCCGTCGGCCTCGCCGGCGCAAGCCGGATCTTGCGGATCGGCAGCCTGGTGCTGCTCGTCGGGCTTGTTCTGTTCTGCGGCGATCTGCTGGCACGGGATTTCGTGGGATCGCGGCTGTTCCCGATGTCGGCGCCGATCGGCGGCACCTTGCTCATCGCGGGCTGGCTGGTGATCGCGGCCTCGGCGCTCGTGCGACAACGGACCTGACGGGGCAAGAACCCTGCCCCATCAAATATCGCAGATTTAATCCTGCCGGCTTTCCGGCAGCAGGTCGCGGTTGCGCTTGGCAGGCTTGGTCGGCCGCCGCCGTTGCGGCTGCTCCGTGGCAGGCGAGATACCCCAGTAATTGCGATAAATGTCTTCGAACAGATGTTTCACGGGATGCATGGTCGTTCCTCTTCAAGAACTTGAATCGATCCAATCAGCTGGCACGAAAATGTCTGGCCGATCAGCTGCGCTTGCGTTTCACAAGGTATTGCAGGTCACGCCTCCACGGCCCGACCTTGTCGCGGCGCCTGCGGGTGGCGGCGTCGGAGACTATGCCCCAATCATTGCCGTAGATGTCTTCGAACAGATAATTCACGGGATGCATGGCACCGTCCTCTTGAATCGATCCAAGTTGTACTTGATGAATCCCTTGGATCGATTCAAATATAGACCCTCTCCGCCGTCCGATCAAGGGAAAATTTGAACCGATCCAACGAAAGTGCTAAACAGGCTCCGGTTCAGGAGACGAAAATGACGGCATTGACCTCCGGCAAGACGAGACCAGTGCGGCTTGCCGACATCGCCAAGGCGGCCGGGGTCTCGCACGGTACCGCGTCCAACGTGTTCGCTCGCCCGGAAATCGTGCGCGAAGAGGTCCGCGAGCGGGTCAAGGCGGCGGCGGAAGCGATGGGCTATGCCGGCCCGGATCCCAAGGGCCGGCTGCTGCGCGCCGGCAAGGTCAACGCCATCGGCGTGGCAACGGCGGAACCATTGTCCTATTTCTTCGACGATCCCTTTGCCCGCGTCATGATGGCCAGCATTTCGCAGGCCTGCGACGCCACCGGCGCCGGAATTTCGCTGGTCTCGGCCGCCAACAGCGAGCAGCTCGCCTGGAACATCCAGAGCGCCCTGGTCGACGGCTTCATCGTGTTCTGCATCGAGGGTGGGTCGCGGCTGGTCGAACTGGCGCGCGAACGCAAACTGCCTTTCGTGGCGCTTGATCTCGATTCGGAAAATGAGGCGGTCGCTGCGATCGGCGTCGACAACGTCGCCGGCGCGGGTCTGGCGGCGCGCCATCTGGCCGAGTTCGGCCATCGCAGCTTTGCCGTACTCGCCCTGGAATCTGCCGACGCTGGCTTTGGTCCCGTCACGCAGGAGCAAGTCGAGACGACATCCCTCTACTCGGGCACACGCGACCGTCTGCGTGGCTATTTCGGCGAGCTCTCCCGCTTCGGCATCGACGTCTCGCAAGTGCCAATCTACGAAACCCTCAATGACGAGGCGAGCGTGCGGGCCGGCCTCGATCATATTTTCGCGCTGCCGCAGACGCCGACGGCAATCCTGGCCATGTCGGACAAGATTGCGCTGCATGCGCTCGACTGGCTGCGCGAGCGTAACATTGCCGTGCCGGGCGATGTGTCCATCGTCGGCTTCGACGGCGTGCCGGAAGGCGCCGACTCCGAGCCGCCACTAACCACCGTCGCCCAGCCGATCGCCGAGATGGGACGCCTGGCCGTCAAGGCGATCCTCGAAAATGACGGCTCGCAGCACCGGCAATTGCTGCCGGTCGATCTCGTGGTGCGGGGGTCGTCCGGCCCCTCGCCTGCTAGCCAGGCGGCTGATGTGGGATCATCGGCTTAGCCTTGGCATCGCGGGCATGCCGAAGGTCTGGTGAACGGCTGGCGCTTCTTTGCGAACCGGCTTTTTGCCCAAGCCGATGCCGGACAGCCACTCAAGATAGAAGGCGAGCGCGAATTGCATGGCGATGCCGGCCGAAATCAGCAAGACGTCATAGGCAAAGCCGCCCGGATTGATCAGCTTCATCACCTGCGCCGCCATGGCGATCAGCGTGCCGGCGAGGAACACCGGCAAGGAGCGCTTGCCGAGCAGGGCAAGCGGATGGTCCGGGCTGAGACGGAACAGGTTCGAGAAAGCCGGCAGGGCGACGATCAGATAGCTCACCGCCAATATGTGCAGGAGCCGCGGCAGCGACAGGAACGTCTTGTCGAAGCCGCCGATCACCACGGGCAGGTTAAACCACGTTATCTCGCCCCAGAGCGGGCTGTGCACCCAGACCGCCGCTGCCGCGACATAGGTCGCCGCGGCGCCCACCAGCCAACGATTGACGGGAATTGTGCCGCCGCGCCTGACATGCAGCATGCCGGCAAGGCCGATGTTGAACAGGAATTGCCAGGACAGCGGGTTGAGGAACCAGAAGCCGGGCTCGGGATAGTTCGGCGGCGCGATCTGCCAGAGGCCGGCGGCAAGCCACAGCGCGCCGGAAAAGACCAGCGCCGGGAGCGGCCGGTAGCTGACGAAGAGCAGGAAAAGCGGCGCCATCAACAGCAGCGCCGCATAGACCGGCAAAATGTTGTTGTAGCCAAGCTGGTGGCCGAGCGTGACAATGCCGATCATGACCTCCGGCGTGTTCTTCATCAGCGGCTCGATGTTGATCAGCTTGAGCAGTTCCGGCCGCCGGCCGTACACCGCCGCGGCGCAGAACAACGCCATCACAACCATGGTGGTGACGATGTGGGCACTGTAAAGCACGCCGGCCCGGCGCCACATCTTCAACATCGCCAGCAGCCGGCCGCCCGGCTGGAACTTGTTGCCATAGGCGAGTGCGACCGACATGCCGGAAATCAGCACGAAGGCTTCCGCCGCGTCCGAGAATCCGAAATTCTTGTAGGTCAGCGTTTCGAAGACGGTGCCCGGCACGTGGTCGATATAGATGGTCAGGAGTGCGAGCGCACGGAACACGTCAATGCGCGTGTCGCGATCGGCGATACGCGGGGCGCGATCGGGCGGAACTGGCAGGGTCATCGACAAAAGGCCTCAAAGGAGAGCAAGGGTGCTCGCGTTGTTCATGCCGGGATGCGACCATCGGCGCACACCGCTTCGATTCCTCCCGCAGGGAGCATATCGGCGCAGAAACGGTCTGAAATGAGCCTGTTGCAATCACATTTGGCGGAGCGTGAAAATATTCCGTTTTGAAGCTGGCAAAGGACCAATGTCTCCGTGAAAACAACGAGATATGAGCGTGCATCGATATAGCGACGAGAACGCCTTTCTGCACCAGGATCTGGCCTTTCCCTACCGCCTCCTCAAGCCGGAGAATGCCGGCGGCGAGAGCCTGTTTTTACTGCACGGATCGGGTGTCGACGAAACGACGATGGTCCCGATTGCGAGGCAGATCGCCCCTAACGCCACGCTGGTCGCGGTGCGTGGCCGCATCCGCCAAGAAGACGGCTTCCGCTGGTTCGAGCGGATCACGCCGACCAGTTTCGAACAGGCGAGCATCCGTGCCGAAACATCGTACTTTGCCGCCTTCGCAAGCGAGGCCGCAAAGCGCCACGGGCTCGACCTCGCCCGGGCGACTTTCCTCGGCTATTCCAACGGCGCCAATCTGGTTTCCAGCCTGATGCTGCTCAACTCCGGCCTCGTCCGAAAAGCGGCGTTGCTGAGAGCAATGCCCGTGCTTGACGATGCGCCGGCAACCAATCTGACCGCAACGCGCGTCCTGATTGTCGCCGGTGCCGCCGATGAGACCTACGGGCCGTTTGCGCCGCCACTGGTGACGCTGCTCAACAAACATGGCGCCGAGGTCGATGCGCGCATCGTGCCTTCAGGTCACGAAATCGGCGACCCGGATGCCGCCATCGTCCGGCAGTGGCTTGCGGGACCAGCATTGGCCGCACGCCAGGCAGGCTAGGAGACCTTGGTAGACCGCATCGGCGCCCGGCGGAACAGCTGAGCAGATGCTCGTCGCCTAGCCCTGTCCCATCCGGTTCCAAGCATCGAGCCCGGCGATCTTGTAGGCTTCGGCCAGCGTCGGATAGTTGAAGGTGTTGTTGACGAAGAAATCAACCGTGCCGCCGAGGTTGATCACCGCCTGGCCGATATGGATCAGTTCGGTGGCGCCTTCGCCGACGATGTGGGCGCCGAGCAGGCGGCGCGTTTCGACCGAGAACAGCAGCTTCAGAAAGCCGGAGTTGACGCCCATGATGTGGCCGCGCGAGGTTTCGCGGAACCGCGCCAGACCGACTTCATAAGCAGCGCCGCTCTCGCGCACCTGCTCCTCCGACTGACCAACGGTGGAGATTTCCGGCACGGCGTAGATGCCATAGGGGAAGGTTTCCGGCGGCGGTGGCAGTTGCACGCCGAAGGCGTGGCAGGCGGCCACCCTGCCTTGCTCCATCGATGTCGAGGCAAGGCTGGGGAAACCGATGACGTCGCCGGTGGCATAGATGTTGGGCGCACTGGTCTGGAAGGTCTGCGGATCGACCTTGATGCGGCCCCGGGAATCGGCCTCGATGCCGACCATGTCGAGGCCGAGGCTGCCGAGATTGCCGCTGCGGCCGGCGGCGTAAAGCACGATCTCGGAGCGGATGGTGCGGCCATCGGCGAGCGTCACTTCGGCATAGTCGGGTTTTGAGACGATTTCCTTGACCGTACTGCCGAGGCGAATGGTCATGCCGCGGTCGCGCATCTGGTGGATGAAGTCGTCGACGATCTCGCGGTCGACGAAATCGAGGATGGTGTTGCGCGGCTCCACCAGCGTCACCGGTACGTCGAGCGCCGAAAAGATCGTCGCATATTCAACGCCGATGACGCCGGCGCCGATCACCGTCAGCGTGCGCGGCAGATGGTCGAGTTCCAGCATCTCATCGCTGTCGAAGACGCGGATCTTGTCGAAAGGCACGTCGCGCGGCCGGTGCGGCCTGGTGCCGACCGCGATCAGCGCATTGGTGAAACCAACCTCCGAGTAGTCGCCATTGTCTGCCGTCAGGCTGACCTTGTTTGGGCCGACGAATTTCGCCATGGCGCGGACGCTTTTGACGGCGTTGCGCATAAACTGGTGCTGCAGCACCTCGACCTCGTGGTCGAGCGTCTTGTGCAGCCGCTCGACCAGGTCGGCGATGGAGATGTCCTGCTTGACCCGGTAGCCGCGGCCGTAAAAGCCCCGCTCGCGCCAGCCGGACAGGTTCAGCACCGTCTCGCGCAGCGTCTTCGACGGGATGGTGCCGGTGTGCACCGAGACGCCGCCGAGGCGCCGGCCCCTGTCGACCACCAGCACCGATTTGCCGAGCTTTGCCGATTGCACCGCGGCGCGGCGCCCGGAAGGGCCGCTGCCGATGACCAGCATGTCGTAATCCATGTAACCCCGTCCCCTCGGCGTCTTGTTGCGCCGCAGCAAGCTAACGCCATCCGTCCACCAAATTCAATCGGCTCAACCGCGCCACACTGCCGACCCGGACCGATGGACGAACCGATCTTGATTCCGCCCGCGGTCTTCACCATTTCAGTGGCGGCGCACCCTAGCGTGGCGCCTGTTACGAGGACATGACATGAACGCGCGCGTACTTGACGGCGAAATCATCACCAGCAGGCTCGACGACGTCAGGGCCTATGACGGTGTGCGCACGCGGCGCATCCTGGCCTTCATAATCGACTATTGCATCGTGGCGCTGCTCACCATTCCGTTCGCGATCCTGGTGGCCGTGCTTGGCCTTTTGACATTCGGTCTTGGCTGGGCGCTGTATTCCATCCTCGTGCCGGCGGTCGCCATTCTCTACATCTGGAACACGCTGGGCGGTCGCAACCAGGCCACATCAGGCATGAAGATGATGGGCATTCGGCTCGATCGTCTCGACGGCAGCCGTATCGACGGCCTCACCGCCGTTGTCCATTCGGTGCTGTTCTGGGCGAGCACGGTCATCCTGACGCCGCTCGTCCTCCTGGTGACGCTGTTTTCCGATCGCAAGCGCACACTGCACGACCTGCTGCTTGGCACGGTCGTCAGCCGCAGCGACCGTTGAACCGGCGTCCAACCGACGCCAACAGGCATTTGTGCGCAAATGTGAAGGGGTCCGTTCAACCCCGCCTTCACAATCCTGTTGAATTTTTCGCCAGCCAAGCCAAAGGTAGAGCGATTCGCAGGAGTGTTCCCAAGGTTCGATGACGCACCATCCGACCCAGTCGCCGCAGTTCTTCCTGACCGCGCCATCGCCGTGCCCGTATCTCGAGGGCCAGTTCGAACGCAAGGTGTTCACGCATCTGGTCGGCGACAAGGCGCCGGAGATGAACGATCTGTTGACGCAAGGCGGTTTCCGGCGCTCGCAGAACATCGCTTACCGTCCCGCCTGCGAGACCTGCCGCGCCTGCGTCTCGGTGCGTATCCTGGCGCAGGAGTTCACCGCCAGCCGCAACATGAAGCGGGTGATCCAGCGCAATTCCGATCTGATCGGCGCCATGCACGACGCGCAGCCGTCGACCGAGCAGTATTCGCTGTTTCGCGGCTATCTCGACGCTCGCCATCGCCGCGGCGGCATGTCCGACATGACGGTGCTCGACTACGCCATGATGGTCGAAGATACCCATGTCGACACCAAGGTGATCGAATACCGGCGCCGCGGCCCCGACACATTCATCACCGGCAAGGGCCAGGGCGAGCTGATCGCCGTGGCGCTGACCGACAAGATGGCCGATGGCCTGTCGATGGTCTATTCCTACTTCAATCCCGAGTTCGAGGACCGCTCGCTCGGCACCTTCATGATCCTCGACCATATCGCCCGCGCCCGGGCCATGGGCTTGCCCCACGTCTATCTCGGCTACTGGGTCAACGGCTCGCGCAAGATGAACTATAAGATGCGCTTCATGCCGCAGGAGCATCTCGGCCCGAAGGGCTGGGAACGCTACGACCACGAAGCGGTCACGCGCTGATTTTTCTTCTTACCAGATCCTGATCTAAACATTTTCAGCCGAGACGATGCTGGTCTTTCCGCCCGTTGGCGGGGCGATTGCGCCGACTGGCATCTGCTCAAATCATTGCGAAAGCCGTTGCATGTCCTCTCACAATGCCCACACCAAAGGACTTCTGCTCACCGCGCTTGGCGGGCTGGCGCTGACCATCGACATTCCCCTGATCCGGCTCGCCCATGGCGAAGCCTGGACGATCCTTTTGCTGCGCACCGGCTGCACCTTCGTGGCAGGGCTGATCGTATGGGCCATCTGGCGCTCGTTCAGCAAGAATGCTCCGCAGCTGATACCCGGCTGGTCGGGGCTCGTCGTCGCCACCCTCTACGGGCTCGGCGCAATCGCCTTCATCACTGCCGTCTACAACACCTCGACCGCCAATCTGGTTTTCATCCTGGCCTTCTCCACCATGTTCTCGGCGCTGCTGTCGTGGCTGTTCCTGAAGGAGCGACCGCAGCCGCTGACGCTTGCGGCAATGGCGCTGATGATCGTCGGCATCGCGATCATCGTCGGCGATTCCGTCGGCACGGGAAATCTGTTCGGCGATGTGATGGCGCTGTGTTCGGCCTTGGCGATTGCCTGCGCCATCACCGTTTCACGCGCCAGCGGCAGGGATATGGGATTCACCGCGCTGACCGGCGTCCTGCTGCCGTTCGGGCTGGCGGCGCTCATGGTCTCCAGGACCGGTTTTCAGGTGGAGGCGCCATGGTGGATCGTTTTCAACGGCGCCGTCATCATGCCGTTCGCCTTCTTCTGCCTAGCCAACGGGCCGAAATACATTTCAGGCCCGGAAGTGGCGATGTTCTATCTCCTGGAAACGGTTTTGGCGCCGGTCTGGATATGGATGATCTTTGCCGAGACGCCGTCGCGCAACAGCTTGATCGGCGGCGTGATCCTGATCGTCACGCTGGTTGCCCATTCCCTGTGGCAGTTGCATGAAGGGCGCAAGCGCCGGGCAGCGCTCGCCGTCGCTTACCCAGCCTGACTTTTCTTCGCCGGGCCGGCGACAATCTCGATCTGCGGCGGCCCGCCTTCGAGCTCGGCCGCCGCGTCGGGAACGGTGTCTTCGGCCAGTTCCACCTCGCGCAGCCATTCGCGCCAGATCGCGACGAGCAGCGCCATCAGCACCGGGCCGATGAACAGGCCGAGAAAGCCCATTGTCTTTACGCCGCCGATCAGGCCGAAAAAGGTCGGCAGGAAGGGCAGCTTGATCGGCCCGCCGACCAGCTTCGGGCGCAAGGTCTTGTCGACGATGAACAGTTCCACTGCGCCCCAGATGAACAGCGCCAGACCCGCCATCGGCGAGCCGCTGGCGGCGAGGTAGATCGACACAAGCGTAAACGACAGCGGCGCGCCACCGGGGATCAGCGCCATCACGCCGGTCAATGCGCCCAGCGTCACCGGCGACGGCACCCCGGCCAGCCAGTAGGCGATGCCGAGCACCAGCCCCTCGCCGATGGCGATCACGGTCATGCCGGTAACGGTCGAGGAAATGGTCGCCGGCACGACGCGCGAAATCCGCTCCCAGCGCGTCGGCAGGATGCGTTCGCCGAGCCGGTCGATCTGGCTGGCAAAGTGTTCGCCGTCGCGGTAGGCGAAGAACAGCGCGATCATCATGAACAGCAGCGTCAGCAACAGGCCGAAGGCGCTGCCGCCGGCAGCCAGCACGCCGCGATAGATGCTGCCGATATTAGCGCCGCTGACCAGCTGGATCAGCTCGCCGATGCCGCCGGGATGGCCGAAATTGTCGATCCACTGTTCGTTCAGCCACTCGCCGACGACAGGCAGCGAGGTGATCCAGTGCGGTGTGACCGCGCCGTGCCTGTTGGTCTCGATCGCCCAGCCGACCCATTCGCGGACCTCGTTGATGGCGTAGGTGCCGGCGAGCGCTATCGGCACCACCAGGAAGGCGAGGATGAACAGGATGGCGAGCGTCGCGGCGACGGTGCGGTTACCGCCGACACCGGCAAGCAGCCGGCGGTAGAGCGGCCAGCTGGCAAAAGCAATGACGAGGGCTGCCAGCACGGGAAACAGGAACCCGTGGAAGAAATAAACGCCGGCGGCGACGATCAGCACCAACAGCCAGCGCGCCGCCGACAGCGGAGGAATGACAGCTGATCGCAACGGAGTCGACAGGCCGAACAGGCGCTGCTGACGCTCAGGCTTCTGGATCTTCGCTTCCTTCAAACGGTCAATTCTCCCCGGCCTAACAGCGTTTATGCACTGTTATAGTGCCGCAATCGTGACGATAGTCCAAATGGTTGGTGAAGCTGCCAATCTCCCCCCTTGTGGGGGAGATGTCCGGCAGGCCAGAGGGGGTCGCGAAGGATCGCCAGCCTGGCACCCGACATTGAAGACCCAAGAGTTGCGACCGAGTGGCGAGCCATGACCATTTGATGCGCTGGCGGGACAGCGCCCCCCTCTGGCCTGCCGGCCATCTCCCCCACTTGGGGGGAGATCAGCAGCTTCAACCAAATTTCCCGGTCCGCGGGAATCCCTTCGGCACCATGCGACCGGCCGACGCTCTCGCGCCGATCCATTCCGCCAGCTCCTCGCGCGACCTGACGAAGGTGCGGTCTGCGGAATCCTGCCACGACAGGCCGCTCGCCAGCGTGAAGGGTTTCAGGTCGAGCAGACCGCCATCCTTGTATTTCTGCAGGCGAACGCCCTTGCCGCGGCCCATCTCCGGAATTTCGGAGAGCGCAAACACCAGCATCTTGCGGTTCTCGCCGACAATGGCGAGATGATCGCCTGACACCGGGACGCAGGCCTTGGCCTCGTCGGGCGCCTTGACGTTCATCACCTGCTTGCCCTTTCGGGTGTTGGCGACGACCTCCTCCTCCGGCACGACGAAACCATTGGCATCGTAGGAGACGAGCAGCAGCTTGCGCTTCGGGTCGTGGACGAAAGCGGTGACGATGTCCTGGTCGTTGTCCATGTCGACGATGATGCGGATCGGTTCACCATGGCCGCGGCCGCCTGGCAGCCGGTCAGCGCCGATGGTGTAGAATTTGCCGCCGGTGGTGAAGACCAGGATCTTGTCGGTGGTCTGGGCATGGAAGGCGAGCTTGAGGCTGTCGCCTTCCTTGAAGGTGAGCGTGGAATGGTCGGCCAGATGGCCTTTCATCGCTCGCAGCCAGCCTTTTTCCGAGACCACCACGGTGACCGGCTCGCGCTCGATCATGGCGTGCGCAATGTCGGTCAGGTCATGCTCCGGCGCGTCGGCGAACTGGGTACGGCGCTTGCCGAGTTCGGTCTCGGGGCCGAACTTGTCGCGAACCTGCGTGACTTCCCATTTGATCGTCGACCATTGCTTGGCGTCGGATGCCAGCAATGCCTCGATCTGCTTCTTTTCGGTGGTGAGACCGTCGAACTCCTTGCGGATCTCGAACTCTTCCAGCTTGCGCAGGGCCCGCAGCCGCATGTTGAGGATGGCTTCGGCCTGGGTGTCGGTGAGCGACCAACGGGCCATCATCACCTGCTTGGGCTCATCCTCCTCGCGGATGATCCTGATGACCTCGTCGATGTTGAGATAGGCGATCAGGTAGCCGGCAAGGATTTCCAGCCGCTTCTCGATCTCGCCAAGCCGATGCTTCGAGCGGCGGATCAGCACATCGCGCCGATGGTCGAGCCACTCCTTCAGCACGCCCTTCAGCGACAGGACGTTAGGCACCTTGCCCCGCGACAAAACGTTCATGTTGAGGGGAAACCGGCTTTCGAGCTCGGTCAGCTTGAACAGCGATTCCATCAGAATGCCGGGATCGACCGAACGGCTCTTCGGTACGAGCACAATGCGGACGTCCTCGGCGCTTTCATCCCTGACATCCTCAAGCAGCGGCAATTTGCGCGCGATCAAAAGCTCGGCGATCTTCTCGATCAGCCTGGCCTTCTGGATGCCGTAGGGGATTTCAGTGACGACGATGCTCCAGGTGCCCCTGCCCTGATCCTCCTGGCCCCATTTGGCGCGCACGCGAAAACCGCCGCGGCCGGTCTCATAGGCCTCCAGGATGGATGCGCGGCTGTCGACGATGATGCCGCCGGTCGGGAAATCCGGCCCCTGGACGAACTCCATCAGCTTTGTCACCGGCGCGTCCGGCTGCTCGATCAACTGCAGCGCTGCGTCGCAAAGCTCGGCGGCATTGTGCGGCGGGATGGAGGTAGCCATGCCGACCGCAATGCCGGAGGAACCGTTGGCGAGCAGATTCGGGAAGGCGCCGGGAAGCACTACGGGCTCCTCGTCCTCCTCGTTGTAGGTTGGCCGGAAATCGACGGCGTCCTCGGTGATGCCGGCAAGCAAATCGCTCGCCACCTCGGTCATGCGCGCCTCGGTATAGCGCATGGCGGCGGCGTTATCGCCGTCGATATTGCCGAAATTGCCCTGCCCGTCGACGAGGGGATAGCGCATGGAGAAATCCTGCGCCAGGCGCACCAGCGCGTCGTAGATCGACTGGTCGCCATGCGGATGGAACTTGCCCATCACGTCGCCGACGATGCGGGCGCATTTGGCAAAGCCCTGGTCGGGGTTGAGCCTGAGCAGCCGCATCGCATGCATGATGCGGCGATGCACAGGCTTCAGCCCGTCGCGCACGTCAGGCAGCGCCCGGTGCATGATGGTCGACAGCGCATAGGCGAGATAGCGCTCTTCCAGCGCCTTCTTCAGATCGACCGGTTCGATGTGGTCACCACCGCCATTTTCAGGCGGCAAAATCCTTTTTCCCATGCGGCTGGACTAGCCGAGCGGGTGATTCGCGGCAAGGCGGGGCTGCGGAAATCCGCACTTTGCAGCCTTTGGGCTTACGAGGGCGGCTCAAGGTCCGACAATGGATGTGACGGACTTCATGTTCCCCCTTGCCGTCCCTGTGCAACAGCAGCGGTAGCAGTGCTGTTGCCAACCAACATCAATCTGTTACACGCCTTCTCTAAGGCAGGAGACGGTACGCAGGGGAGCCCGACCTTCATGACATATTCACCGCATCGGGCGAAGGCTCCCGCTCCGATTTGCCTTTCGCCGTGATTTTCGACAACTCTGCGGGAAAGCGCCTTTTTCCCGTCCAGTTCGTCACGGAATGGTGATGGCGTAGAATTGAGAAAACACTTTTTCAGGACTCTCTCAGGGAACTCGCGATGACAATCCAACGTTCGACACTCAAGAAACTTGCTTTTTCGACCTTTTTGCTGACGCTGCCGCTGAATGCCGCCTTTGCGCAAGACACGGCGGTTGCCGACCGACTGAAGGCCGCACTTGCCGTCCAGGGCGTCGATATCACCTGGACCGGCGTTACCGGCGACAATTCCAGCATGGTGCTGCAGGGCGTGTCGGTCAAACCGGCGGCCGAAAAGGAGGCGCTGCCGATCGGCGACGTCAAGCTCGAGGGCGTGACCGAAGCCAATGGCGGCTTCGATGTCGCGACCATCACGACTTCGGCCTTCGAGCACAGCAAGGACGGCGTCACGCTCAACCTCACCCCCTTCGTCATCCACGACGCCAACATCCCGGCTGAGGGCGCTACAGGCCCGCTCGGCTCGATGATGATCTACAAGTCGGCCGAACTCGAAAGCCTGACGGTCAAGGTTGCCGACAAGACCGCCTTCTCGGTGGATGGGCTTGCTGTCCAGATCACGCCGCCGGCCGACGGCAAGGCGATGGAGTTTTCCGCCACCACGGAAAAGTTCAACGCCGACCTGACCCTGGTCGACGATGCGAAATCCAAGGAAGCCATCGAGGCCCTCGGCTACCAGAACATCTCGGGCAATATCGAAATCGGCGGCACCTGGCAGCCGAGCGACGGCAAGATGGACCTGTCGAAATACGACATCTCGGTCGAGAATGCCGGCACGCTCGGCATGACCTTCGGCCTCGGCGGCTACACGGTCGACTTCGTCAAGTCGCTGCAGGAGATGCAGAAGAAGATGGCGGCGCAGCCCGAAGGGGCTGACAATTCGGCGCAAGGCATGGCCCTGCTCGGCCTGTTGCAGCAGCTCTCCTTCAACAGCGCATCGATCCGCTTCGATGACGATTCGCTCACCGGCAAAGTGCTTGAGTATGTCGGCAAGCAGCAGGGCATGTCGGGCAAGGACATCGCCAACCAGGCCAAGGCGATCGTGCCGTTCGGCATGGCGCAGCTCAACAATCCCGAACTGACCGCCGAAGTGACGGCCGCGGTGAGCAAGTACCTCGACGATCCGAAGAGCCTCGAGATTTCGGCCGAGCCGCCGGCAGCGGTGCCGTTCGCGCTGATCATGGCCGGCGCCATGTCCAACCCGGCCGACCTGACCAAGACGCTGGGCGTCCACGTCAAGGCCAACGAAGACTGATCGAAGTTCGCTCCCTTCTCCCCGTCACTATACGGGGAGAAGGTGCCGGCAGGCGGATGAGGGGCGGCGCCAACGCCTGCAAATTGTAGTTCGATGCTGAACCGGTTGTCAGAAGGCGCCAACTGCTAAGGCCGTTCGCCAATCGCCTGCATGCGTGCTGCCCCTCATTGTCCTGTCGGACATTTCTCCCCGTATAGAGACGGGGAGAAAGGGCGGCTTCAACGCTGCCGTCAGTCCTTCTTCACTGCCGCGACACGCAGCGACAGATCACGCAACTGCTGCGGCGAGGCTTCCGAAGGCGCGTTCATCAACAAATCGTAGGCCTGCTGGTTCATCGGGAACATGGTGATCTCTCGCAGGTTCTTGGCGCCGACCAGCAGCATGACGACACGGTCGACGCCGGCCGCCATGCCGCCATGCGGCGGGGCGCCATACTGGAAGGCGCGGTAGAGGCCACCAAAGCGTTCTTCCACCGTGGCGCGGTCGAGGCCAACCGTCTCGAACGCCTTGACCATGGTTTCCGGCAAATGGTTGCGGATACCGCCAGAGGCGATCTCGAAGCCGTTGCAGACCATGTCGTACTGGAAGGCCTTGATGCCGAGCAGGTCGTCGCCGTTGAGCGCGTCGATACCGCCTTGCGGCATCGAGAACGGGTTGTGGGCGAAGTCGATCTTCTTCTCCTCCTCGCTCCATTCGAAGAACGGGAAGTCGACGATCCAGCACAATTCGAAGCGCTCGCGGTCGACAAGGTTCAGTTCTTCGCCGGCACGCGTACGCGCGGCACCGGCGAAGGTAACGAACTTCTTCGGATCGCCGGCGACGAAGAAGGCGGCGTCGCCATCGGCAAGGCCGAGCTGCTGGCGGATCGCCTCGGTGCGCTCCTCGCCGATGTTCTTGGCCAGCGGACCGGCGCCTTCAAGCTTGTCGCCTTCCTTGCGCCAGAAGATGTAACCCAGTCCCGGCTGGCCCTCGCCCTGCGCCCACGAGTTCATGCGGTCGCAGAAGGCGCGGCTGCCGCCGGTCTTGGCCGGAATGCCCCACACTTCGGCCTTCGGATCGTTGGCCAGAATGTTGGCGAAGACCTTGAAGCCGGAATCGCGAAAATGGTCGGAGACGGCCTGCATCTCGATCGGGTTGCGCAGGTCCGGCTTGTCGGAGCCATATTTGCGCATGGCGACATCGTAAGGAATGCGCTGGAATGTCTGCGTCACCGGCTTGCCGTTGGCGAAGGTCTCGAAGACGCCGCGCATCACCGGTTCCATGGTCGACAGCACGTCGTCCTGCTCGACGAAGCTCATTTCGAGGTCGAGCTGGTAGAATTCGCCGGGCAGACGGTCGGCGCGCGGGTCCTCGTCGCGGAAGCAGGGCGCGATCTGGAAATAGCGGTCGAAGCCCGAAACCATGATCAGTTGCTTGTACTGCTGCGGCGCCTGCGGCAGCGCGTAAAAGGTGCCGGGATGGATGCGCGACGGCACCAGGAAGTCGCGCGCGCCTTCCGGCGACGAGGCCGTCAGGATCGGCGTCGAGAATTCGGTGAAGCCGACATCGGTCATACGCTTGCGCATCTCGGCGATGATTTTCGTGCGCGCCACGATGTTCCTGTGCAGCGTCTCGCGGCGCAGGTCGAGAAAACGGTACTTCAGGCGGATGTCTTCGGGATAGTCGGGCTCGCCGAACACCGGCAGCGGCAATTCCTTGGCTGCCGACAGCACCTCGATCTCGCGGGCAAAGATCTCGATCTCGCCGGTCGGCAGGTTGGCGTTGGTGGTGTCCGGCAGGCGCGCCTTGACCTCGCCGTCGACGCGGATCACCCATTCGCCACGCAGCGTCTCGGCCACCTTGAAGGCGGGCGAATCCGGATCGGCGACGATCTGGGTCAGGCCGTAATGGTCGCGCAGATCGATGAACAGCAGGCCGCCATGGTCGCGCACGCGATGCACCCAGCCCGACAGGCGAACCGAAGAGCCGACATCGCTCTTTCTCAACTGGGCACAGGTGTGGCTGCGGTAACGATGCATTGTCATGTCAAAATTCCGGGGTGCTGGGTTGTGGGTCGAGCATCAAAGCCCGGTCCAAAATTTGCGCGAAAAGCGCATGGGAGGCCCGATTTGTCAAGGCAAGCCGGGTTTGGGTCGCCGCCCTATGCGATCGTCAGCATAAAGTCTTTGCCAGGCTTGGCGCATTGCCGCCAGGCATGTTTCTCGCGACAGTGCCGTCCTCAAGCAATCTGGAGATGCTTCATGCCGAAACGCACAGTCCCGTCGGGCGTCGGGCCACATAATGGCCGCGAGTTGGCACTGATGCTTCAGGGCGACAAGCCGATGGCCCTGTTCGGGGCGGAGCCGGGTATGGACGCCGAAGATATTGGCGACACGGGCTTTGCACCGTTTGTCGACGAAGGCCGCATCCTGAAGTTCACCCACTTTGATCCAGAGACGTCCGTGGAAGATCGCCGCTACTGCCTGCCGACAGAGGAATGGCGCTGCAAACTGAGCTTGTTGATCTCCAGAATGTGCCGCAGCGGAGAGGCCTTTGACATCTTCACATCGAATGATCTGGCGAGGCTTGAAGGAGCCCTTCTCGGTTATTCAAAGGAAGATGTCGAAGTGTTCGTCGCCCATGCTGCGTCCCGGACTGCCCGCGCGCCGAGCTCCGTTTAAGCCAAATGGATTTCGGCGCCCTGGCGTTCGAAATCCGCGAGGATCGCGGCCGGCGCGGTCTTTTCGACCACGAGGTGGCGGATCGCCTCTGGCCTGGCGACCCGGTAGGGTGCGGCTGTGGCTAGCTTGTCGTTGGTTACAGCGATGACGATGCCTGCGCTGTTCTTGGCCATCGCCCGCTTTACCTCGGCCTCAGCCGAATCGAAGGCCGTGACGCCGCGCGACGCATCGAGACCGCAGGATCCGAGAACAAACAGGTCCGCGCCAAGTTGCGCGACAGCGGCAAGCGTGTCGGCGCCGACGCAGGCGCCGAGGTGGCGGTCGAACCGTCCCCCAAGCACAATCAGCTCGACCAAAGCGTGGTTTGACAGGACGGAGGCAATTTCGAGCGAGTTGGTGGCGACGGTCAGATCGAGGTCGCGCGGGATGGCCCTGGCGATCGCGGCATTGGTCGAGCCGCTGTCGATGAACAGGGTCTGTCCGCGCGAAAGCAGTGCCACGGTCGCGCGGGCCAGCCGCGTCTTTTCTTCGACCGCATGGCCGGCGCGCAGGCCGACCGGCGTGGCCGCGAAGGGTGCGGCCGCGACCGCGCCGCCATAGACGCGGCGGCACTGCCCGGCCTTGGCCAACTCCCTGAGGTCGCGGCGAACCGTGTCTTCCGAAACGCCGAAGCGGCCTGCCAGCTCGCCGGCCAGCACCCTTCCCTCGACGGCCAGGCGATCGCGAATGATTTGATGCCGCTCATCGGTCAGCATTGCATGATCCTGTTTTCTTTGTGCACGTTCTTGCACAATTTGCATGTTTGTGCAAGATAAGGGGATATCAACGACAATCTCCGGCTCTCTTCCCCGAAAGCATCGTCATGACCTTTGGCCTCCGCCTCGCTCCGCAACACCGGGTCTACGCCGGCTTTGCGATCTATTCGTTCGCCATGGGCCAAATCTTCCCGCGGCTGCCCGACATCAAACATGCCATGGGCATAGGAGACGGCACGCTCGGGCTCAGCCTGATCGGGACGCCGATTGGCACCTTGACCGCGCTGACGCTGGCGGCGCCGATCCTGGAGGGCGTCGGCTTCCGCCGCGCGCTGCTCGGACTGGTGCCGCTTTTGTCGGTCGTCTTTGCCATTGCCGTGCATGCGCCTGGGCCGCTTGCGCTATTCCTGATGCTGTTTCCGGTCGGCCTGATGATCGGCAGCGTCGAGATCATTCTCAATGTCGAGGCCGACAGAACCGAATTCCTGCTCAAGCGCCGGATCATGAACCGGGCGCATTCGTTCTGGAGCATTGGCTTTTTCGGCGCCGGCCTGTTCGGCGCCGCGCTTGCGCATCTCGGCATATCGCCGCAACTGCACCTGGCGATTGTCGTACCGATGGTGGCGACAGGAATCGCGCTGTTTCTCGGCGGTTACGAACCGGCGCCGAGCCGCTTCGCCGGCAATGACGAGACGGCGCCAAGGCTGGCGCGGCCGACGCTGCCTATCCTCGTCCTCGTCGCGGTGACGCTGTCGGCGATGCTGATGGAAGGCGCCAGCATCGACTGGTCGGCAATCTACATGCGCACCGTGTTCGATGCGGGCCCTTTCGTCGCCGGCTTCACAGTGGCGCTGTTTGCATTCTCGCAAGCGAGCACGCGCTTCTTTGCCGACTCCTTTGTCGACCGCCACTCGCCGAGCGTCGTGGCGCGGGTGCTGCTGGCGACGATGGCGGTGGGCGTGCTGCTCGTCTTCTTCTCGCCTGCCCCGCTCGTATCGATGCTGGGCTTTGCGCTACTTGGCATCGGCAGCAGCGTGCTCTTTCCGTTGGCGATCTCGGCGGCAGCCCAGCGGACGGACCGCTCCGCGACGATCAATGTCGCGGCGCTGTCGCAGATTTCCTTCGTCGCCTTCCTGCTCGGCCCGCCGCTGCTCGGTTTCGTCTCCGACCATTGGGGCATCCGCTCGGCCTTCGGTATCGGCATCCCGTTCATCATGCTCAGCCTGCTGACCGCCGGCTCGCTTGGCCGAAGGGCTGCCCGGGGCAAGCCTGCGCCGGCGAGCGAAGCTTTGGCGAGGGCCGACGGAGCTTGAACGGCCGCACTTGAAGCCACACACCTGTTGGCGGCGGGACAAGCCACTGGCATTGGCCACACCGATGGTTCAGAACTGTGGAGCCACCTAAGCAACGGTTCCGTATGTCCTCCATCCGCCCGCTGATCCCGCTCCTCATCGCCGCCGGCATCCTGCTTGGCGGCAACGGGCTGCAGGGCACGCTGATCGCGTTGCGCGGCGCGCAGGAAGGGTTTTCGGCCTCCGACATCGGCCTGATGGGCACGTTCTATTTCGCCGGCTTCCTGCTTGGTTGCCTCGCAGTCACCCGCATCCTCAAGGCAGTCGGCCATGTCCGGACGTTTTCAGCGCTCGCCGCCATCGCCGCGGCCAGTACGCTGCTCCTGGTGCTGATCATCGATCCGGTGATGTGGTGCGCGGTGCGCTTTGCCGGCGGTTTCTGCTTTGCCGGTCTGTTCACCGTCATGGAAGCCTGGCTGAACTCCGGCGTCGAAAACAAGGATCGTGCGCGCGTGCTGGCCATCTACCGCATGGTCGATATCGGCTCGGTGACCGGCGCACAGTTCCTGATCCCGATCTTCGGCCCCGGCGGCTTTGCCATCTTCGCCATCATGTCGATGATGATCACGCTGTCGCTGGTTCCGGTGTCGCTCGGCGACCGCTCCAACCCGACGCCGCCCGAAGACGTCAAGCTCGATCTCGCCCGCGTCTGGCGGATTTCGCCGCTCGGCTGCTTCGGCTGCATCTGCGTCGGCGTCACCAACAGCGCCTTCCGCACGCTGTCGCCGGTCTATGCCGAACAGATCGGCATGTCGGTGGCCGATGTCGTCACCTTCGTCAGCGTCGGCATCTTCGGCGGCGCCCTCATCCAGTATCCGCTGGGCTACCTCTCCGACCGCTGGGATCGGCGCGCGGTGCTTTTGGCCACGACATGCGGCGCCATGTTCGCCGCGCTGGCGCTGGTCTTCGTCGCCGGCGCCGATCCGACCCTCAATTTGATCATCGTCTTCATCTTCGGCAGCTTCGCCATGCCGCTCTATTCGCTATCGGCGGCGCATTCCAACGACCGCGCCGACAAGGGCGAGTTCGTGCTGATCAACGCCGCCTTGATGCTGTTCTATTCCTTCGGCGCCATTGGTGGCCCCTTCGCGGCGTCCGCAGTGCTGCAACATTTCGGACCGGGCGCCCTGTTTGTCTTCAGCGCAGTCGTCTACGCCACCCTCATCGCCGTCATTCTCTACCGCATGCAGGTGCGCGGCAGCGTGCCGGCGGGCAAGCGCAGCCGCTTCACGGCGCTGCTGCGCACATCAACCGTCTTCGCGCGGCTGGCGCGCAGAAATGGCGATTCCGACGGATCGGCTGATACTTGACCGAAGGGCGGCTTGACGAAAGCGCCCATGGCTGAAATTGAAAGAGAACCTTACCCGTTACTAAAAAGCGATTTGATGCACGTCATCACCACCCAAAATGAGCTCGAGTCCGTTCTCGCCGCTTTTGAAAAGTCGGATTTCGTCACCGTCGACACCGAATTCATCCGCGAAACGACATTCTGGCCGATTCTGTGCCTGATCCAGATGGCGGCGCCAGGCGTCACCGCGCTGATCGACCCGCTGGCGCCCGACATCAACCTCGCCCCATTCTTCCGGCTGATGGCCAATGAAGCGGTGGTCAAGGTTTTCCATGCCGCGCGCCAGGACATTGAAATCATCGTCCATCTCGGCGATCTGGTGCCGCATCCGGTGTTCGACACCCAGGTCGCGGCCATGGTCTGCGGCTTCGGCGACAGCGTCTCCTACGATCAGCTGGTGCAGCGCATCACCGGCGCACGGCTCGACAAATCCTCGCGTTTCACCGACTGGCGCCACCGGCCGCTGTCGGACAAGCAGCTCGATTATGCGCTGGCCGACGTCACCCATCTGATCGACGTCTACAAGCACCTCAGCGCCGAACTGGAGCGGGAAAACCGCGCCCATTGGCTGAACGAGGAAATGGAGGTGCTGACTTCGCGCGAGACCTACGATCCGCACCCCGAGGATGCCTGGAAGCGGCTGAAGATGCGGCTGCGCAAGCCGCAGGAGCTGGCGATCGTGCAGACGGTGGCGGCATGGCGCGAACGCGAGGCGCGCGAGCGTGACGTGCCGCGCGGCCGGGTGCTCAAGGATGACGCCATATACGAGGTCGCCCAGCAGGCGCCGCGCGATGCGGCAGCCCTTGGCAAGCTGCGCACGACGCCGAAAGGCTGGGAGCGTTCGTCGACGGCTACCGCATTGCTCGGCGCGGTCAACACGGCGCTCGCTTTGCCCCGCGAAGAGATGCCGAAGCTGCCCAAGAGCTTTCAGCCGCCCGAAGGCTCCAATGCCGCCTCCGAGCTGTTGAAAGTGCTGTTGAGGATCGTCGCCGAGAAGGAAGGCGTCGCCTCGAAAGTGCTTGCGTCCAGCGATGACATCGACCGCATCGCCGCCGAGGGCGAGGATGCCGACGTGCCGGCCCTGCAGGGCTGGCGACGCGCCGTGTTCGGCGAAGCCGCACTGAAGCTGGTGCGCGGCGAAATCGGCATCAAGTTCGACAAGCGCAAGATCGCGGTGTTCGATTTGTAGACCCCCACCCCGCTCCGCTGCGCGGAGCGACCCTCCCCACAAGGGGGAGGGTAAACAACTGCCCTACACCGCTCCGAGCAGGTGTAGCGCGAACCAGATCCATGCCAGCAAGAGAATGATCGCGCCGACGTAGAAGGCGCGGCTGCGAAACCGCAGATTGTTGCTGGTGAGGTGGACCCAGGCGTGGCCATAGCGGGAAATCACGAAAATCCACATCAAGGCCAGGGTCAGATAATTGACGCCATTGGTCGCGTGCAGCGCCAGGCACAGCACATAGAACAGCACCGGCAGTTCGAACTGGTTGATGAGATTGTTGGCAACCGTGACGCTCGACCCGGGCTCGGTCGTGCGCACCTTGTATTGACCGACCTTGGCCTCGCCCGATTTGACCGCGCCGTAGCGGCGCCGGCCCATCACGACATAGACGATATAGACGAGCAACACCTGCGCCAGCATCGGCCAGAAAATCGCGGTCTGGCTCATGGCGTTGCCCCTGCTCTGTCGTTCATGCCTGTGGACGCCGCTGGGCGGCAAGGATCAAAAACGCGATGACGATGACGGGGATCGCCAGCAGCGCGAATTTGGTGACGATCAGCGACGAGGCGAAAGACAGAGAATCCGGGTTGGCCGACAGCGCATCGGACAAGAGCCGCGCCACCGCAATGTTCTGGGCGTAGTCGGCGCATGTGTAGGGCAGCACGATTACCAGCGCGAACAGCGCCTGAAGCTGCACCGGCATGGCACGAAAACTCTTCAGCCGCCGCCCGGTTGCCAGGATCAGGCTGACCATGGTCAGCGACAGCAGCGCCGGGAAGAGAAGGTCGAAAGTCAAATAGTGCCAGACCAGGATGATCTCGCTGCCGCGCCGGCCGAGTGCCGTCAGCCAGGCCATGCCCTCGTCGGGCGTGAACCCGCCAAGGCGCACGTCGAGCGACGGCAGGCCACCGCTCAGCCGGCGGAAATAGAAGAATTCCAGCAGCGTCATGATGATGAAAACCGCCGCGGCGGCAAAGCACAGCGCGCCGGCATGGCGCGCCAGCCGCAGCACGATCGTCGCCTGGTGGCGCCAGAGCATGTACCGCTCTGGCTGCCGGTCAGGCTCCGCCAGGATAGTTCGGGCTTTCGCGGGTAATCGTGACGTCATGGGCGTGGCTTTCACGAAGTCCGGCGTTGGATATGCGCACAAAGGTGGCGCGTTCGCGAAAATCGGCAAGGTCGCGGCCACCGACATAACCCATAGCGGCTTTTAGCCCGCCCGCAAGCTGGTGCAGCACGCCAGACACAGGTCCCTTGTAGGGCACCTGCCCTTCAATGCCTTCCGGGACCAGTTTCAGCGTGTCGCGAACCTCGGCCTGGAAGTAGCGATCGGCCGAGCCGCGCGCCATGGCGCCGACAGAGCCCATGCCGCGATAGGCCTTGAAGGAGCGGCCCTGATGCAGATAGACCTCGCCCGGGCTTTCGTCGGTGCCGGCCAGCAGCGAACCGATCATGGCCGCACTGGCGCCCGCGGCAAGCGCCTTGGCCAGGTCACCCGAATATTTGATGCCGCCGTCGGCGATGACCGACACGCCTGATCTATGCGCCGTCTCGACCGCCGACATGATCGCCGAAAGCTGCGGCACGCCGACGCCGGCGACGATGCGCGTGGTGCAGATCGAGCCCGGGCCGATGCCGACCTTGACGGCATCGGCGCCGGCGTCGATCAGCGCCTGCGTGCCTTCGGCGGTGGCGACGTTGCCGGCCAGGATGCGGACGGAATTGGAAAGCTTCTTGGCCCGCGTCACCGCATCGAGCACGCGCTGCGAATGGCCATGCGCGGTGTCGATGACCAGGAGGTCGACACCGGCATCGATCAACCGCTCGGCGCGCTCGAAGCCGTCATCGCCGACGCTGGTGGCGGCCGCCGCCCGCAGGCGCCCCTGCGCATCCTTGCTGGCGTGCGGGTTGAGCTGCGACTTCTCGATGTCCTTGACGGTGATCAGGCCGACGCAATTGCCGGACTTGTCCACGACGACGAGCTTTTCGATGCGGTGCTGGTGCAGCAGCCGCTTGGCCTCGTCCTGGTCGACATTCTCCTTGACCGTGATCAGGTTCTCACGGGTCATCAATTCGTAAACTTTCTGCCCCGGATCGGAGGCGAAGCGCACGTCGCGGTTGGTCAGGATACCAACCAGGCGGCCGATCTTCTGGCCGCCGGTGCCGCCATTCTCGACAACCGGAATGCCCGAGATGGAATAGGTGCGCATCAGCGCCAGCGCGTCGGCCAGGGTGGCGTCGGGGCCGATGGTGACCGGATTGATGACCATGCCCGATTCGAACTTCTTGACCTGACGCACCTGCTCGGCCTGTTCGGCCGGCGAGAAATTGCGGTGGATGACGCCGATGCCGCCGGCCTGCGCCATGGCGATGGCAAGCCTCGCCTCGGTGACGGTGTCCATGGCGGCCGACAGGATCGGCACGTTGAGGTCGATGTCGGTGGCGATGCGGGTGCGGATGTCGGTCTCACCGGGCATGACCTCGGAATGACCGGGCTGCAACAGCACGTCGTCAAAGGTCAGCGCCAGCGCGCCGGTGGACGTTTCGATGATTTTTGCCATGGCCAGTCCTCGGATACGAAAAGCGCCGGGAGAATACAAAAAAGCGCTGGACCGAAATGGACAGCGCCGACTCGTTTCTTCCCTTTCAGGATTGGCGCTGGCTGGTAACACGTCGCGGCGTGGTTGAAAAGCCGGTCGTGGCCTATTCGGCGGACTTGCCCAACAGGGCATCGAGCAAGACATGGCGCGGTGACGCGAAAGGATTGACGACCGTTACGCCGCCCCAGGTGAAGCCGTCCTGCAGATCTTCCGACAGCAGCAGCCGGCAACCGGTTTGCGAGGCAACAGACAGGATGGTCGCATCCCAGATGCCGAAATGGTGATCGGTCGCAAGATCAGCCGCGACCGTCATCACCTCCGGCGTCGTGCCGACAACCGGAAACGCGTCGCGCCAGCTCAACAGGGCGTCGCGCGCTTGTGCACGTGATCGTCCGGCCTTGCGTGTGAGAACGGTGAACAATTCGCCGAGCACTTGGACTGGAATGACGGCTGCCTCTTGCGCAATGTCGTGCAGCAGGCCGAAAACGATGTCGCGCTTCTCGGCTCCGTTGATCCCCTCGGCATAAACAAGGATGTTGGTATCGAGCGCGACCTTCACCGCTCGTCCTCGTAAAGCTCGTCGCGGCTCCAGCGCCCGGCTTCTACAACAGGCTGGCGTTCGAGGCGCGACAGCAGCGCTGTGCGCGAACGAGACGCCGCAGGGTCGGGCTGCCCTGCAGGCACGATCCGCGCCACGGGGCGCCCATGGCTGGTCACGACATAGCTCTGTCCTTCGCGGACACCGCGCAGGAGGAGCGAGAATTTGCGGTTGGCGTCGGCTGCGGAAACGGCTTCTTCCATGGCATTGTCCATATAGTAGTTATATTCACTACAGCATAGTGAACCCGGTCAATTTTCGCAAGTTCATTCAATGTGGCGAAACGCAGCGACGCCTCTTGTCCGCCCACGGTCGCACAAAAGTGACAGCAAATTAATGCGACATCGCGCCTGAGGCGTGATAACCGCCCGTTTGTATCGGCTTGCCCGCCTTTTCATTGTTTGGATTGGCCGGCAGGCACATTTAGACCAGTTCGGACGCGTTCGTTGAACCGCATCATTCCGCTCATTCTGGCGGTCGCCTTGTTCATGGAAAACATGGATTCGACCGTCATCGCGACATCGCTGCCGGCGATTGCCGTCGACATCCACACCAGCCCGATCGCGCTCAAGCTGGCGCTGACCGCCTATCTGGTGGCGCTGGCGATCTTCATTCCGATCAGCGGCTGGATGGCCGACCGGTTCGGCGCCAAGACCATTTTTCGCGCCGCGATCGGCGTCTTCATCGTCGGCTCGGTCTGCTGCGCCATCTCCAATTCACTGCCGGCCTTTGTCGTCTCGCGCTTCCTGCAAGGCATAGGCGGCGCCATGATGACGCCGGTCGGCCGGCTGGTCCTGGTGCGCGCGACGCCGAAGAGCGAGCTGGTCGCGGCCATGTCGTGGCTGACGGTGCCGGCGCTGGTCGGCCCGCTTGTGGGACCACCGATCGGCGGCTTCATCACCACCTATTTCACCTGGCATTGGATCTTTCTGATCAACGTGCCGATCGGCCTGATCGGCATCTGGCTGGCGACGCGCTTCCTGCCGCAAACCGACTCGATGGAGACGCCGCCGCTCGATTTCGTCGGTTTCGTACTGAGCGGGCTGGCGGCCTCCGGCGTCATCTTCGGCCTGTCGGTGGTCAGCCTGCCCTATCTGCCGCCGGCGACCGGCCTCATCACCGTGGCGGTCGGGCTGATTTCCGGCGTGCTCTATCTCCTGCATGCGCGGCGCGCCAAGAACCCGCTGCTGGCGCTGGAACTGTTCCGCAACCCGGTGTTCCGCTCCTCGGTGCTCGGCGGCTCGCTGTTTCGCATCGGCATCGGGGCGGTGCCGTTCCTGTTGCCCCTCATGTTCCAGATCGGCTTCGGGCTGACGCCGTTCCAGTCGGGCATGATCACCTTCGTCTCGGCTATCGGCGCCATCGGCATGAAATTCGTTACCGCGCTGATCTTCCGGCTTGCGGGGTTCCGCCGGGTGCTGATCTGGGGCTCGCTGATCGCCGCGGCATCGATCGCCATATACGGCCTGTTCACGCCGGAGACGCCTTACGCGCTGATGCTGGCGATATTGCTGGTCGGCGGCTTCATCCGCTCGATGTTCTTCACCGGCGTCAACGCGCTCTCCTATGCCGAGGTGACGGCTGAAGACACCAGCAAGGCAACGCCGATCACGGCGGTGTTCCAGCAACTGTCGATCGCGCTCGGCGTGGCGCTGGCCGGCGGCATCCTGGAAGTCTCGACCTCGATCCATGGCGGACCGCTGGCGCTCGGCGATTTCCACATCGCCTTCTTCATCGTGGCGGCGGTGTCGGCGGCAGCGTCCGTGTCATTCATGCGGCTGGCGCCGGATGCCGGCAATGCCGTGTCGGGACATGGCCGGCTGACGACGCCGAAGACGCTGGAGCCGGTGAGCACGGCTGGGAAGTAAGGGGCGGCGCGACGAAAATCGTCGACGTCGGCGATCCTTCACACCCCCCCCTCTGGCCTGCCGGCCATCTCCCCCGCAAGGGGGGAGATCGGATATCACGCGGCTTTCGCCAATCTTGCAACTTTGAAGGAACGGCGAGGCGGGGGCGGTCGCAACTGCCAATCTCCCCCCTTGCGGGGGAGATGTCCGGCAGGACAGAGGGACGGAACGCTACGAAGCGTCTTTCACGCCGTGCCGTCTCTGCCCTTAAAATCCTTCGCCAGCAGATACAACTCCACCGACTCATCGCGCGACGCCGGCGGCTTGACGTGATGCACTGAGCGGAAGTTCTTCTTGAGCATCGACAGCAGCTCGTTCTCCGCGCCGCCCTGAAACGTCTTGGCCAGAAAGTGCCCGCCCGGCTTCAGCACCGACAGCGCGAAATCGGCGGCCACTTCGCACAGATGCATGGTGCGGATGTGGTCGGTTCGCTTGTGGCCGGTGGTCGGCGCCGCCATGTCGGACAGCACGACATCGGGGTCGCCGCCCAGCGCTTCGGCGAGCTTTTGCGGCGCCTCGGGGTTAAGGAAGTCCATCAGCAGCACCGGCGCGCCGGGCACGGCGGGCATTTCGAGATAGTCGATGCCGATGACATGCGGATTTTCTGCCGTCGACTTGGTCCTCGCGGCCGCCACCTGGCACCAGCCGCCGGGGGCCGCACCGAGGTCGATGACCTTCATGCCGGGTTTCAGCAGATGATGCTTGTCGTCGATCTCGATCAGCTTGTAAGCCGCGCGCGAGCGATAGCCATCGGCCTTGGAGCGCTGAACGTAGGGATCGTTGATGTGGCGTTGCAGCCAGCGGCGCGACGATTCTTTCAGGCCCGACTTCTTCTTGATCCGCGTTTTGAGGACACGAATGCTGGCGGAGCCCGGCTTTTCCGGCTTCTTGGTCATGACTTTTTTTCTTGTTTGAGTTTTTGCACTCGCCGAGTTGCCGCCGTTTTTCGGCGGCTTCGCGTTTCGCGAAGGGCTTCCCCCACTCCGTCGCCGCTTCGCGGCGCCACCTCTCCCCCCTCCGGAGGGAGAGGAAAGGCGCTGGTCTGCATAAGTTCGCGCCCTTCCTCTACCCCGTCGATCGGGGGAGAGGTGTCGAGCGAAGCTCGACGGAGTGGGGGTCGACCGTTCACCAAAGCAATGCGGATCATGCTCGGCCCCGCCCACTGTTGCGCCAGACGCCGTCATCGGCCATCAGCTCGCTCAAAATGCCTTCGCGTAAGCCCCGGTCGGCGACGCGCAGCCGCTCCGACGGCCACACCGCACGGATGGCTTCCAGGATAGCACAGCCGGCCAGCACAAGATCGGCACGGTCGGCGCCGATGCACGGGTTGGCGCAGCGCTGCTGGAAGTCCCAGCCGACCAGTTTTTCGACCATGCGGTCGACGCTGTCGCGGTCCATCCACAGCCCATCGACGCGGCGGCGGTCGTAGCGTTCGAGATCGAGATGGACGCCGGCCAGCGTCGTCACCGTGCCGGATGTGCCCAGCAGATGGAATTTCGGACTGGCCAGCACATGGCTCAGCCGGTCGCGGCCGTCGAAGGCTTTCAGCCGCACCGCGACATCGTCGACCATGGCGGCAAAGATCTCGCGCGTCACCGTGCGGCCGCCAAAGCGCTCGGCCAGCGAGACAACGCCGACCGGCAGCGACGTCCACGACACGATGTGGTTGGCAAGCCGCGGCGAGCGCTGGCCGGTGAGGTCGATCAGCGCGATTTCGGACGAGCCACCGCCAATGTCGAACAGCACCACGCCTTGCGTGTCGCGCTCGACCAGCGAGCCGCAGCCGGATACAGCAAGCCGCGCCTCGGTCTGGCGATCGATGATTTCCAACTTCAACCCCGCCTCTCGTTCGACGCGCTGCAGGAATTCGACGCCATTATCGGCGGTGCGGCAGGCCTCGGTGGCGATCAGCCGGGCTTTCCTGATCTTGCGGTTGCGCAATTTGTCGCCGCAGATTTTCAGCGCCTCGACGGCGCGGTCCATCGCCGCCTGGCTCAGGTGCCCATTGGCGGTCAGCCCCTCGCCCAGCCTGACGATGCGCGAGAAGGCGTCGATGACGCGGAACTGGCCATGGCGTTGCGGCACCGCGACCAGCAGCCGGCAATTGTTGGTGCCGAGATCGAGCGCGGCAAACACCGGCAGTTCCTGCATCGGCGGCCGATGCATGGGCTGTTCCGGTCGGGGTTGTGGGGCCGAGGGCAAAGGCACGGGCGCTGGAGCGGCCGGGCCGACGGAGGCCGGCGCACCGACCGCCGCGGCCGTTGCGAGAGGGCTGTCGTCGCGCGCAAAAACCTTGCGCCCACGCCGGCGCTTGCGCCGCTTTCTCGCCTTGCCGCGCTGATGCTGGGCGTCGCCGGCCTGTCCGTTGCCGGACTGGGGCCCCGCCTGGCGGGGCCGCCCGGCGGATGGGCTTGGCCCGCCTGATGGCGGCGAAGCCCTGGACACGCCCACTTCCGGCGCGCCAGCGCCGGTGTCGTGGTCTTCCACTTCAGTTCCTTCCGGCGCCGCGCGAACCGGTAAACCGGACGCAGCAGGCGCTTCAATCTTTTAAGTTGCCGCCAGAGTAGCAGCGCCGGACCGGATCACCAAGAGCAAGGACTCAAATTTTGCCGGCTGCGTCCTGCCAGATCCCCGCTGCTTTGCAGCGTCCCGGCGTTCGCTAGCCTTTCATCTTGCCACTGGCACGGCGAATTCGCCGTTGGCGAACCGGCTGCTCACCCTTGCCGGTTGAATAGCCGGCTTCAATGAGGCATTTCTGAAATGAGGGGGAATTGGTGAATCGCGGACGTTTTAACGCCCGCCTGGGCGATGGGCAGCAACACATGACGACAACTGCATGAATTGGGGGGCCACGAATTGGAAGCGCTATCTGTGGCCGGTCATCGGTGTCGCGGCGGTCATCGGGTCGCTGTTGTTGCTGTGGCATGAACTGCGCGGCATCTCGATCGACGATGTCTGGGACGGCATATCCGCCATCCCGACGCGCGGCTGGATGCTTGCGGCGCTGAGCTCGGTGGTCGCCTACGCCTCGCTTGCCGGCTACGACCACATTGCCCTTCTACATATCGGCAAGAAGGTGTCGTGGCTGTTCGTCACCTTCTGCTCCTTCACCACCTACGCGCTGTCGCACAATATCGGCGGCTCGGTGTTTTCGGGCGCCGTGATCCGCTACCGCGCCTACGGCACCAGGGGGCTGACCGGCCAGGACGTCGGCATTCTGGTGGCAATCTGCTGGATCACCTTTGTGCTCTCCAGCATTCTGGTCGGCGGCCTGGTGCTGGTTTTCGAGCCACAAATCATCGACCGCTTTTCCGGCGCCCCGCACCACGGGTTGGCGATCGCCGCCGGCATCGCTTTGCTGATCCTGGTCGGCGCCTACATCTTCGGCAGCTGGCTGCATCTGAAGCCGCTGAAAATCGCCGGCTTCCAGCTGCACTATCCGGCGCTGCCGATCGTGGCGCGGCAATTGCTGATCGGCCCGATCGAGCTTCTGGCGGCGGCGGCGATCATCTTCTTTGCCCTGCCCGTTGCCGGCAATCCCGGCTATTTCGTCATCCTCGGCGTGTTCCTGGTGTCGTTCTCGGTTGCGCAGATCTCGCACGCGCCGGGCGGGCTCGGCGTGTTCGAGGTCGTGTTCCTCGCCGGCCTGTCTGATATGGACCCGGTCGGCGTGCTGGCGGCACTTCTGGTGTTCCGGCTGTTCTACCTGATCATCCCGCTGCTGATCGCGCTCGGCGTGGTGCTGTTCTTCGAGCACTCGCAATACAGCCGGACGGAGAGTTGAGGATCATTGGGTGCGGCGCGCCACCCCGGCGTAATTGCCCCTATGAAACGCTGTGATTGAAACGCAGCTTAGGCTTGACTATTTTCCGGCGGCGGCTACAAGGCACGCGCGGCTGCTTCGGCGGCCCACCAGCGCGACAGCGCCTGCTGGGGAATAGGTTAACGGTAGACCCACGGACTCTGACTCCGTTAGTCCTGGTTCGAATCCAGGTTCCCCAGCCAAGGCACGTCATGCCCACTGACAGCCAGTACATCCTCGAACGCATCAGCCAGGGATGCGTGACGCTTACCGAGGACGCGTTCGTCATCGACAGGTTAGTCAAGTATGTCGGCAACGGCAGGATCCGCTGGCATGTCGAATTGCGTAGGCACCGCATCGAACTGACGACCGGCCAGATCAAGAAGCAGCCGACCTTTCGCAGGAAAATCCTCGAACAGGCTGGCGTGCTGCCGCCGCAGCGTACCGGGGCCGACTACCGGCGATGGGCTCTCGATCTGAGGCGGAACGCCATCGAGCTTCCCTGGCGGGACAGGCCGGTCGATGCCGGTTTTGCCATCGACAGGCTGACCAGCCACGGCGATGGGCGCTGGACGGTGGAATACCAGGGCAAGGCGATAAAATTCACGACGACCAAACTGCGCAGGCAGCTCAGCTTCCGTAAACGCATGCTGGCCAAAGCCAAGGTGCTGCCGCCCGAACTGGCCCCAGCCGCTTATCGAAAGTGGATGGGCTGGCTTATTCAAAACGCCACTGAGGCGGCACCACAGGCCGGCGAAATCTTGATGACGGAGAAAAGCTGGCTGGACGACCTGCCGGAGCTGGCCGGCTGGCAAGATGAGGCGCCGCCCGAGAATTGATTGGGTTCCAATGATGTCATGCGCCGCTGGCGTGCGATCCGGTCGACGCTGTTGGGCACTTCACGTAAACAAGCTAAGATCGGTCCCGGCAGGGAGGACTTATGCAATGGCCGAACGAGAGGACAGAGATATCAGGGAATCGCGCCGCATCCTCCGGGACATCAAGCAACAGAACGGCCCGGCAGGCTTTAGTCGTCTCCCTTACGAGGACCGGTTGCTTAGCCTGAGCGAGAAATATCCTGATCAGATCGTACGGTATTGGCCAGTTGGCCTTATCGTTGTCTTTGGACTCCTCGCCCTGTTGATCTATTTCGCCTAGCGCAGTGGGCATTGCCCTCGGTGCGCTTTGACGAGGTTCCTCGGCATCCCAACGCGGATCTATCCGCATTTTAACTAATGTAGACAATTTAACTAATGTAGACAATCCTCACGGAGAACGTTCTCCCGGCTGGTGAGCAGTGTGGAATGGACTAACCTTGTGGATGAGGATGAGCTTCCGGCACCCAGCCGATCAGGCCGCTGGCGCACAATAGCTTTGGCGGCACTCCAAATCGTCCCACCGGTCATTTCGGTGGGATGCGCCATCATGGCCGGCTATTTCACCTATGGCTTCAAACAACAAGCCGCCCGCGGACATGGCCGCTTTGGCCGTGTCGATCATGAAATCCGGCGATGCCTCTCCGGAACTGCGCGATTGGGCAGCGGACGTTCTGGGGATACAGACCGATATCGGAATGCCTGCCAAAACTGCCCAGCAATAATCGCCTACCCGCCTCATATTCCTCCGGCGGCAATTTGGTCGCCGCCCAAATCAGCGGCCGGCGCCGCTCATTCAAGAGATGGCCTGAGGAGGCGCCGGCCAGGCGGGCATTGGGGTACCCGCCGACGCTACATTAGCATTCACGCATAGATTTGGTATGGCGCGAACGCGGAAGTGCCTTCACAGCAGCATTACCGCAATTTTTCCCAAGACCAGGAACCCGCAACGGTGCAAGGGTTGGAACGCCCAGCGTTTCGGCGCGGCTTGCCTGGAGACAATCATGGCGACGTTTCTTACCGCTCTCGCATCCGAAGGTCCGCCAGCCGACCGGCCGAAAGACATGGACCTGTATGGATGGTTGATCGGCAGTTGGGACATGGAGACGCTCCACCACCGCAACGACGGCACAATTCAGAAATGGGATGGCGAGTGTCACTTTGGTTGGGTGCTCGAAGGCCGCGCCATTCAGGACATCTGGATCAGGCCCAGGCGCCCTGCCCCGTCCACCATGTATGGCACGACCTTGCGCGTCTTCGATCCCGGGATCGGTGGCTGGCACATTATCTGGAGCGATCCGCTCAACCAGGATTACTCGCGCCAGATCGGGCGGGCCGAAGGCAAGGACATCGTCCAGATGGGCGCCGACTCGCGCGGCCTGCAGGCGCGGTGGCGGTTCACCGAGATCACCGCCGACAGCTTTCACTGGATCGGCGAGGAGAGACGCGCGGAGAGCGACCCCTGGCGCGTGACCTATGAACATTTCGCCCGCCGGGCGGGTTTCTGAAGCACGCCTGCGCGTTCCGCCCTCGTGCCCTTGCGCAACGCTCGATCATTTTCCCAACCGGCGCGATAACCCTCGTCCCGGTCGACGCCCCCGGCGAGAGCACGAAGGCGGTGGTCCCGCCGCCTGCCCCGCCCGCGAAAGGCAACAGCGCGCATACCGGCGTTTGAGCGAAAGACGGAAGCTTACTCCGCCGCTTTCGTAGCCTGCGATGCCCCTGATCGAGAGGAAATCCTCGAGCCTGTATCCGGCGTATTCGGCCGTTGCCGGATTGCTTTGCGCCGCCCGACCGGCAGCCTGCGCCAGCCGGGATGGTTGATGCAGACATTGTGGTGCGCATGGCGGGCGAGGTACGACCATAGATTAGCGATAGCTCAATTAACACCAAACGAGTATCTCAAAACCCGCCGGTACAAGCGCGCCCAAGAACCTTCATATGTACTGAGCGCGAACAGAGGCTAGACAAGCGAAGATTCCAATAGCATTGTTGGCACTGGGACGGGGCTCGACCGGCAAACGCAAACGATGCTTGTCGGTGGTTGGCAACAGCTAAACCGTACGGCCGTAATTGCCACGGCTGCGAGACCAAGGAGTCCCAAGGATGCCGAACCCAAGCCAAACCAGCGATCAATGGTGGGTCAACGACCAGACGCCGGACAACCCGTACGGCAAAAGCGAAGATTACGGGGCCTTCCTCACCTACCTTGGAGCGCTGGACCGGTCGATAACGCCGGCGATCGCGGCGGGAACGCTGAGGATCAATGTCTCCGAGCTCAATGACCATCCCGAATACAAGGCCGCCGCGATCGGCGCCTTGCAGATGTGGGCCAGTGTCACCCCTTTGAAGTTCGAAATCGTCGACAATGCACCATACAACAGCGCAACGGACTGGATGCAGGTTGTCAGCCCCGAACTGGGCGAAGAGGACGACGGCAGCGCCTATTCCAACGACCGCTATGTCAGCATCGGCCAGCGTTTCCACGACACCGAGGTCAACAAGACGGATATTGGCGGCTATGTCTTCGATTCCTTCATCCATGAATTCGGTCATGAGTTCGGCCTGAACCACCCCGGGCTCTACAATTACAGCGGCCCCGGCGGCGTACAGATCAATTATCTGAACAATGCGACCTGGACCTACGACCGTCAGCAATACAGCGTCATGTCCTATTTCGACGGGATCGATGTCGGTGAAACCAGCCGCTGGTCGGCGTCAACGCCGATGATGGCCGACATCGAGGCAGTCATCCGCCGCTTTTTCTCCACCGTCGACGAGAACGGCGTGCGCACCTATCAGCATATCGACCTCAACACGGGCGACAACGTCTACGGCTTCGGCAGTGCCGTGGACGGCTACCGGCTGACCTCCTCGGGCATGCAGCACGATATCGGTTTTGTCATCCATGACACCGGAGGAACCGACACGATCGACTTCTCCGGCTCGACGGCCGGCACGATCCTCGATTTGCGCGCCGGGCAGTTCTCCAGCGTCAACGGCCATAGCAACAATGTGTCGATCTTTGCCGGGCACAACGCCGACGGCACCGACTATTACATCGAGAACGGCATCGGCAGCAGCTATGACGACGTCCTGATCGGCAATGACGGAGCCAACGTGCTGGATGGCCGCGGCGGCGGCGACCGCATGGCCGGCAATGACGGCGACGACACCTACTTCGTCGATTCCCTCGACGACATCGTGCGCGAGGAAGCGAATGGCGGGAATGACATGGTCGTTCTGCTGAACCGGAACTTGAATATCCGGAAAATCGCCAACGTCGAACACATCATCTACGCCGACGAGTCGACACTCCAGCCTGGAGACGGCGGCACCGAAACCGCACCGACCATCGGCGACAACACGATGACCAGCGTCATCTTCGGCGACAATGGCAACAATACGCTCGACGGCGGCGCCGGCGACGACACGATCTTCGGTCAGGGCGGCGATGATCTCATCATCGGCGGCCGCGACTCGCTCGCCAGCCGCGACATCAACAACACCATCGATGTCGCCGACCTTCCAGACCAGACCGAGAGCGACGACGGCAATGACACGCTCTATGGCGGCCGCGGCAACGATACGATCCTCGGCGGCCAGGGCAACGACATCCTCGACGGCGGCGACGGCGACGATACGCTGAGCGGCCAGGATGGCGTCGATATATTCAGGGGCGGCGCCGGCGTCGACACGGTCGACTTCAGCAAGGAGAGCCCCTTCCAGCTGCTCGTCAACCTCGAGACGAACGTGGCCAGCGGCGGAACCGCTACGGGCGACACCTTCTACAGCATCGAAAACCTAATCGGCTCCGATGACCGCATCGACCGTTTCATCGGCACGTCGGCGGCAAATCATTTCTGGGGCCGGGGCGGCGGCGACTATTTCAACGGCGGCGGCGGCAACGACATACTGGATGGCGGCAATGACGGCGACATCCTGTACGGTGAAGCCGGCAACGACACGATCATCGGCGGCGCCGGCCAGGACTATCTGGATGGCGGCGCCGGCATTGATACGGTCGTCTACGAAGGCAGCTCCGCCGGCGTGACGATCGACCTCGCCAATGGCACGGCCAATGGCGGCGACGGCGATGGCCCGGTGCAGATCGTCGGGCGCGGCACCGTTATCCGGCACGACATCCTGGTCGGCTTCGAAAACGCCGTCGGGTCGTTCTTCGACGACCATCTCATCGGCAACGCCCAGGCCAACAAACTTTCCGGCGGCGCCGGCAACGACACGCTGACCGGCGGTGGCGGCGCCGATATATTGAATGGCGGCGCCGGCAGCGACACGGCGGACTACGCCGACGCGGCCAGCGGGCAAAACCTCAAACTGGGTGGCGGCAAATCCGGCGGCGACACCTATATCTCGATCGAAAATCTGGCTGGCTCGGGCTTCAACGATCACCTGACCGGCGATGGCGCGGCCAATGTGCTGACCGGCCAGGGCGGCGCCGACAAGATCGACGGCGGCGGCGGCGATGACACCCTGCTCGGCGATTTCGCTTATCAGGGCGATGCTCCGCCACGCCCGGGCATGGGCACCGGCTACGCCACGCTCGGACCGGACGCGACCAACAATTCGGTCTCGACCGCCTTCGACATCTCGAACAACTTCTCGCTGACCGCCGACCCCGACATCTTCGAATTCGACGACCACACCACCGTCAATGCCACCGGAAACGGCTTGGGCGGATATTACAGCATCAACCTGGCGGCCGGCACGATCATCACCATCGACATCGATGGCATTGCCGACCCCAATGTCCATGACAGCATCGTCAGGGTGCTGGACAGCGATGGCAATATCGTCGCCCAGAACGACGATGGCGGCAACGACCCCGGCTCCAACAACGGCCGCGATTCGAGCACCAGCTTCATCGTTCAGGAAACCGGAACCTACTATATTGTGGAGGGCGAATGGTCGGACTCGGCTCCTGGCGATGGCTGGGTCGAATCCGTGCCGGAGGGCTCGACTTACAAGCTGAACGTGTCGGTCGAATTCCCGCCGGCACCAGCTCAGCCGGGCGTTGCGGGCGCCGATACGCTCAACGGCGGCGGCGGCAGCGACCTTTTGGATGGCGGGCTGGCTGCCGATACGCTGACCGGCGGCGCCGGCGACGACTATTTCCGCTTCTCGACAGAACTCGGGAACGGCAATATCGACTGGATCAAGGACTTCAAGGTCGCCGACGATACGATCCTGCTGGACAACCTCATCTTTGCCAGCGTTGGCGGCGACGGCGCCCTCGCTTTGGGCTCATTCTACAAGAGCGCAGCCGGTGTTGCTCATGATGCCGACGACCGCATCATCTACGACACCGACAGTGGAATATTGTCTTACGACGCCGATGGTTCCGGACAGGGAGCAGCCGTTCAGTTTGCACACCTGAACACAAATCTGGATCTTTCGGCTGCAGACTTCATTGTCATCTAACGCGTTGCCGGGAGGGGTGCCGTCAGGCTCCCCTCCCGCATACCCCAGCGCAGTGAAAAGGGAGAGGACGCGATGACCGACCGCCGCACAGTGTTAATGGCCGCCGGAGTTGCGGCAGTCGCCGCGGCCACCGGGGCGGCGGCAGCGCAATCGCCAGATATTCGCGCGCTAGATATTCGCGCAACGGATATTCGCGGCGCCGTCACCTTTGTGGGCGGCAAGGCTATCCCGGAAGGTCATCTCGAGATCTATCTTGAGGATCCCGCCATTCAGGACAGTGGGCGACGCCGCGCCGCCAAAACCAGCCTCAAGAGCGAGGGCGGCTCAAAGACCATAGAATTTTCCTTGCCCCTGCCCGCAAGCTCGACCGCTTCACCAACGCTGCAGGTCGTTGCGCGCCTGGAGCGTGCGGACGGCTGGCTGGTGGCGCGGGGCAGCGCGCAGTTCCAGGCTGGCTTGCCCGTCCATGTCACACTCAAGGCAGTTATCTATTGAAGGGACGAGATGCCATATCCTGATTGCGAGCCTGCATGCAGCTGACGCCATCGACGCCGCTTACGCTGGTCGGAATCCTGGCGTCCTTTCGACGTGCGTTTTCGGGCATCGTCCTGATGAGCGGGGTCGTCAACGTGCTGACCCTGACCGGCTCGTTCTTCATGTTGCAAGTCTATGACCGCGTCGTTCCGGGTCGCAGCGTGCCGACGCTGGTCGGCCTGGCGGTGCTTGCGGGAACATTGTTCGTGTTTCAGGGAGTGCTGGAGCTGATCCGCTCTCGCCTCATGGTGCGGCTGGGACAGGGGTTGGACGCAAAGCTGAGCCCGTCGGTCTATTCGGCGCTGATGCGCCTGCCGCTGCGCGCCAAGCCTTCCGGCGACGGGCTGCAACCCCTACGGGATCTCGATCAGGTCCGCTCCTTTATCGGCAGTGCCGGACCGACCGCTTTGTTCGACCTGCCATGGATGCCGCTCTATATCGGCATCTGTTTCATTTTTCATTTCTGGATCGGCGTTACCGCGCTTGCCGGCGCCGTTGTCCTGTTTGCACTGACGCTTCTGGCCGAATTCCGGACCCGCGGCCCGACAAGGATCGCCGGACAGCACGCGGCCGTTCGCAGCACGTTGGCCGAGGCGACAAGGCGCAATGCCGAAGCCATGCAGGCCATGGGTTTTGGCGGGCGTATCGCCGAGCGGTGGTCTGCCGTCAATGCCGAGTACCTGAACGCCCATGCGGCGGCCAGCGATGTCGCGGGAACGCTTGGCACGATTTCCAAGATCCTGCGGTTGATGCTGCAATCGGCAATGCTGGCGATCGGCGCTTATCTGGTCATCCAGCAAGAGGCGACCGGCGGCATCATGATCGCAAGCTCGATCATGATGGGCAGGGCGCTGGCTCCGATCGAACTGGCGATAGCGCATTGGAAGGGTTTCATTTCAGCGCGGCAAAGCTGGGCACGCCTGAAGCAGCTTCTGTCCGCGCTGCCGGAAGGCGCAACCGGCGTGACCCTGCCCGCGCCTGTCAGCGCGCTGGCGGTCGAGAATGTCAGTGTCGCGCCGCCGGGCGAACGCACGCCGGTGGTGTGGGATGCAAGTTTTTCACTGGCCAGGGGAGCGGGCCTGGGGGTCATCGGCCCGAGTGCTTCCGGCAAATCATCGCTGGTGCGTACGCTTGCAGGTGTCTGGCTTCCGGCGCGCGGCGCCGTGCGGCTGGACGGCGCGACGCTTGACCAGTGGCCGGCCGACGAGCTGGGTAAACATATCGGCTATCTGCCGCAGGATGTGCAGTTGTTCGACGGCACGATTGCGCAGAACATCGCCCGCTTCGACCCGGATGCGTCGTCCGACATGGTGCTTGCGGCAGCCAAGGCCGCCGGCGTGCATGATCTTGTCGTGCATCTGGCCGACGGTTACGACACAAAGGTTGGCGAAGCCGGCGCCTCGCTCTCGGCGGGGCAACGCCAGCGTGTCGCGCTGGCGCGCTCTCTTTATGGCGATCCGTTCCTGGTCATCCTGGACGAGCCGAATTCCAATCTCGATTCAGAGGGTGAAGTGGCCTTGTCCGCCGCCATCCAGGGCATCAGGGACCGCGGCGGCATCGTTATCGTCGTCGCGCACCGATCCAGTGTCCTGGCCAATGTCGACACCGTGCTGGTGATGGCCAATGGCCATGTGCAGGCCTTCGGTCCGAAGGACGAGGTGCTGAACAAGGTCTTCCGATCGGCAGCGCCGCTCAAGGTCGTTGCCGTCACGGAGCGAGGCGTTCCGGCATGAGCGAGGACAGAAGCGCTTTGCATCATCGGCAGGTCCGCCGCTATCTCGTGGCTGGCGTTGCTACCTGTCTTCTGCTTGTCGGAGGTGTTGGCGGCCTGGCGGCAGTGACCAAGATGTCAGGTGCGGTGATCGCAGCTGGCCGGCTGGTGGTCGATTCCAATGTAAAGAAGGTTCAGCATCCGACGGGCGGCGTGGTCGGCGAGATCAGGGTGCGTGAAGGCGACCGGGTCAAGGCGGGCGATATTCTGGTGCGGCTGGACGAGACGACAACGCGCGCCAATCTGGCGATCGTCTCAAAAGGTCTGGATGAGTTTTATGCACGGTTGGCGCGCCTGGAGGCGGAGCGTGACGGCAAGGACACGATCAGCTTTCCGGACGTTTTGACATCGCGGCGCGACGAAGCCGGTGTCGCCGCATCGATGGCCGGAGAACAATCGCTGTTCGATTTCCGGCACCAGGCGCGGTCTGGCCAGCGATCGCAATTGCGCGAACGGATCGCGCAGTTGACGCAGGAGAGTGCCGGCCTGACCGAGCAGCTGCAGGCGAAACGCCGCGAGATCGAGCTGATCCAGATCGAGCTGGAAGGCGTGCGGTCGCTCTGGCATCGCAAGCTGATAGGGATCGACCGCATGACGTCGCTGGAACGGGACGCGGTGCGGCTCGAAGGCGAGCATGGCCAGTTGACCGCGGGAATAGCCCAGGTGAAAGGCAAGGCGTCCGAGATCGAACTGCAGATCATCCAGATCGACCAGGATCTTCGCAGCGAGGTCGCAACCGACTTACGCGAAACCCAAGGGAAGATCTCCGAGTTCGTCGAACGCAAGGTGGCGGCCGAGGACCAGTTGAAGCGCATCGATCTGCGCAGCCCGCAGGATGGCGTGGTGCTGCAGTTGGCGGTGCATACGATCGGCGGGGTGATCACGCCCGGCGAACAGGTGATGCAGATCGTACCGGTGACGGACGACCTGACCGTTGAAGCGCATATCGCACCGCAGGATATCGACCAGGTGACGATGGGCCAGAATGCGATTTTGCGCCTGTCGGCGTTCAATCGGCAAACCACGCCGGAGCTGACCGGGACGCTGTCGCGGATCTCGGCCGATCTCACCATCGAAGAGCGCACCGGAGCAGCCTTCTATGTGGCGCGGGTGACGCTACCGAAAACGGAGGTCGCCAAGCTGCGCGGGCTGGCGCTGGCGCCGGGCATGCCGGCCGAAGTGTTCTTCCCGACCGGCGACCGGACGATGCTTTCCTATCTGGTGAAGCCGCTGTCGGATCAGATCCAGAAAGCTTTCCGGGAAGAGTGAAGCCGCACCTTTGAGAGCTGAAGCCTCGGGACCGGCTGGTTGCCGGTCCCCAAGGGGTAGCCCCTACTCCGCTGCCTTATACCCCGCGATGCCCTTGATCTCGAGGAAATCCTCCAGCCCGTATTCGGCGTATTCGCGGCCGTTGCCGGATTGCTTGTAGCCGCCGAAGGGCAGGCCGGCGTCCCATTGGGGATAGTTGATGTAGACGTTGCCGGTGCGCATTCGGGCGGCGACTTCGCGGGCATTCTCGATATCCTTGGTCTGGATGTAGGACGCCAGCCCATAGACAGTGTCGTTGGCGGTGCCGATCGCCTCTTCCACGGTGTCGTAAGGCATGATCGCCAGCACCGGCCCGAAGATTTCCTCGCGCGCGATGCGCATATCTGATGTGACGTCGGCGAACACGGTGGGGCGGACATAGTAGCCGCGGTTGAGCTCGGCCGGACGCCCCGGTCCACCCGCGACCAGCGTGGCGCCTTCATCTATGCCGGCCTGGATCAGGTCCTGGATCTTGTCGAACTGGATCTGGCTGACCACCGGGCCGAGCTTGGTGCCGGCCGCATCGGCCGGGCCGACGGTCAATTTTTCGGCCGCCGTCTTGGCGTAGCCGGTCGCTTCGTCATGGCGGTCGCGCGGCACGAACATGCGGGTCGGCGCATTGCAGGACTGGCCCGAGTTGCTGAAGCAGCCGGCGACGCCCTTGCTGACGGCCTTTTCAAGATCGACATCGGGAAACAGGATGTTGGCCGACTTGCCGCCAAGCTCCTGATGCACGCGCTTGACCGTGTCGGCGGCCGCCTTGGCGACCAGGATGCCGGCGCGGGTCGAGCCGGTGAACGACATCATGTCGACATCGGGATGGCTGGACAGCGCCTGTCCGACGCCCGGACCGTCGCCATTGACGAGATTGAAGACGCCCTTGGGAACGCCGGCCTCGTCGATGATCTCGGCAAAGATGACGGCGTCGAGCGGCGCGATTTCCGAGGGCTTCAGCACCATGGTGCAGCCGGCGGCGAGCGCGGGACCGACCTTGCAGGTGATCTGGTTCAGCGGCCAGTTCCACGGCGTGATCAGGCCGACGACGCCGATCGGTTCCTTGACGATCAGCGACGAACCCTTGACGTGGCGGAATTCGAACGACTTGAGCACCTCGGCCATCTTCATGAGATGCGCGAGACCAATGCCGACCTGGCTGTCGAGCGCCATCTGGCGAGGCGCGCCCATCTCACGCGACACGGCCAGCGCCAGATCGGCGCTGCGCTTCTTGTAGACCTCGATTATGCGGTTGAGGATATCGAGGCGCTCCTCGACCGAAGTGAAGCCGAATGTCTCGAAGGCGCGCTTGGCGGCCGCAACCGCCTTGTCGACATCGGCCTTTGAGCCGAGCGAAATCTGCGCGAAAGCATCTTCGTTTGACGGATCGATGACGTCGAGTGTGCTGGGCACGACAGGATCGACCCACACGCCGTCGATATAGAACTGCAGATTGTGTGACATGGGCTTCTCCTCGGGGGATTTCTGAATTGATGGGGGGCGATCGCCAGATCGTCGTATCGGTTCAGGGATAACGATGGGGCAAGAGCGATGTCAAACGCAAGGGCGGGCGATTGAGCCGACGGCTACAGAAGCGTGTGCCCCGCCGCGACCAGAAGCCCCCTTGCCGCGGCTTCATCCTTGGCTTTGACGAGCAGATGGTCGCCATCGAAGGTGGATACCAGAAAAATGCCGAGTTCGTTTTCCGACAATGGCTTTATTACCGACAGCACGATGCCGGTTTCGTCGAAGGCAAAGGGACCTTGGAGTTTCAGGGCGACCCAGTCCCTGTCATGCTTCACCCCGTCCGGCACCCGATCCTGCAGGCAGACAACCGAAAGCTCGTCGTCGGTCCTGGTAATGCTGACGAAGCCCGGCCCGTCCGCCCAGCCGGGAATGCTGTCTTTTGCTTCGAGGCGCGAAACCGCATACCGCCCCGTGAGCGGCTTCAACCGGACCCTGACTGCCATCCGATCCTCCCTGTTATCGGCCATCACCCCAGTTTCTTGCTCATATAGACCGTGATGCCGTTCATGAACGGCTCCTCCCGGTCGATCGTATAGCCATGCCGTTTGTACAACAACACATTAGCCATGAAGGCGCCATTGGTCAGCAGGCGCAGTTCGAAGCAGCCGGCCTCCAGCGCCTTCTGCTCCGCCCGTTCCAGCAACAGCCGGCCGATTCCCCTGCCCTGCGCCTGTGGCGCGACGCAGACATTCTCGATCCAGAGATGATCGTCGGCCGGCATGGTCTCGATCATGCCGACGATGCGGCCATTTTCGATGGCGAGATCGAACGGATGTTCGGCGACCGCCTTGTCATAGTCGGCGCGCATCGGCAGCGGCTCGCGGCCGATCAGAGGCACCCATTTGGCATAGGCGGCACGCACAATGTCCTTGATGGCGGCAGCGTCCGCTGATTGGGCCGGTCGAACAGGATGGAAGAATTGGACATGGCAAAGGCTCCAGACATGAAAACCCCGCCGGCAGACGTCGCGGGCGGGGCTGGAACGAACGAACCGGAATTTTATTGGGCCGGTCCTTTTCGTCGCGCAAACAGCTTGCCGCGCTGCGTGGTGCAGGAACGGCGTCGCTTGGCGATGGCGAACGAGAAAACGAACATGACGCCACGCTGGAGCAGGAAGCGCGGCGCTGTCAAGATTTTGGCGTTGGCCCAGCCTCCGAGTTGACCCGCGCGGCTAGAGCGGGCGGCGCCGGCAAGGCCATAAGTGTACTGCCAGGCAACGCCAGTCTTCACCTTGCGCGGTGGTTGCTCGCCTAAACTGCTGCGCCGTCGAGTAGGGCTCTCGTACGCGTACAAAAAAACAGCAACAGCTAATATTGTTGGACATTCAACCTACCATTGTTTCAAATTTCTATTTGATCTAATCTTGGCATCATAATATAAGCGGAGAAGCACTGGACGGGCTGACGGGGGGGCGCCATGCATCGAGGGCTGGCAAAGCGTACAATCTCACGTTTGTTAGGCGCGATGACGGTCGTCTACGCGCTCGCGGGCACGACGTCAGCGCTCGGGCAGTCTTGTAGTCCCACACAGACAGCTCATGCTTTTAGCTTTACTGGCGGCGACCAGTCCATCTCGGTTCCTGGCAACACCCATTCCGCCACAGTATACCTCAAGGGAGCGCAAGGCGGGGTTGGCAAGAGCGGCGCCGGCACCATCGGGGGCAGCCCATTGAGCCCAGGCGGCGCCGGCGGGCTCGGCGGCCAGGTGAGCGGTTCCTTGACTGTCGCGCCGGGTGACATCCTTTCTGTCGGCGTTGGCGGCCGTGGCTCGCTCGCGGTCAATCCCGGTGGCGCGAGCGGTACTCCCGACGGCGGCAATGGTGGCGGGGCGACCGACCTGCGGCTGGGCGGAACCCGCCTGGCAATTGCTGGCGGCGGTGGCGGCGGTGGCAACGGGGGCTGGCACACTACAAATTCGATAGCTGGTGGCGCCGGTGGCAAGAGCGGGGGATCCGGCTCGGCAGGAACCGATGTTTCGGGCGGCCTTGGCCCCTTTGGCGGTGAAGGTGGCACTGTAGGTGCCGGTGGCGCGATCGGCGCTGGGTGCGATAGTTTTCCTGGCACGGCCGGTCAGACAAATGGCCAAGGCGGAACTGCACGAAATTTCTCAGGGTCTTTCCTGGGTGCCGGATATGCTGGTGGCGGCGGTGGCGGGGCTACTGTCGGCGGCGGTGGTGGCGGCGCAGGCGTCGGCACGACCTCGTGCCAGCAGAACTGGAACGGCGCCGGCGGCGGCGGCGGCGGCGGATCATCGGATGCCGGCTCGCTGCAATCGGCTGCGGTGGCGGATGGCGTCAATTCCGGCGATGGGTCCGCATTGATCTGTTTTGATGAGCCGCTCTATGTGATCAGTGGCACAGCGAGCGGTCAGACCGGGACGGTGAGTTTGAAATTGACATCAAGCTCGCCGGCAGGGACGCAAACCAGGGACGTGAATGTCGGCGATATCACCTTTGCCTTTGCGGATGGCCTGCTGACCGGCTCCAACTGGAGCGTTGAGGTTACTGCCAAGCCGGCCGACCAGACATGCACGGTCACGACGGCCTCGGGCACGGTGGCGGGAGCCGACGTGACCAATCTTGTCCTGTCCTGCACCACGGTCACGGTGGAGCTGTCGCCGGCAACATTGCCGAATGCGCATATTGGCACGCCGTACAGCCAGACCATCACGGCAAGCAGCCCCAATGGCGGCGCCGCACCCTATACCTTCACCGTGATTTCCGGCTCAGTGCCTCCCGGCCTCGCGCTCTCGCTTGGAGGTACGCTGGCTGGCACACCCACTGTCGCGGCCAATTACGATTTTACGGTGCGGGCCACGGACAGCAACGGCTTTACCGGCCAACGTGACTACACTGTGGTCGTCGAGATCCACTTGCCGTCGGCACAGGACCACACGCTGGACGTGATGGCCGGAACGACCGGGTCCCTCGACCTGACGCAAGGGGCTACGAATGGGCCGTTTACCAGCGCCACGATTGCCTCGCCGCCGCCGAGCGAAGCGGGCACGGCTTCCATTGTGCCCGATGGCGGCGCTTATATCCTGCAGTTTGCCGCGGCAGCCACCTTTGTCGGCACAACCAGCCTGACCTACACGCTCTCGAATGCCGACGGAACGTCACCTCCGGCAACCGTGACCATCAACGTCACGGCACGGCCCGACCCCTCCCGCGATCCGGAAGTGATCGGCCTGATTCGGGCACAGGTGGAGGCGGCAAAGCACTTCGCCGACATTCAGATCCAGGGATTTGGACAGAGGCTGGAACAGCTCCACAATGAGGGCGACCAGCGCCACAGTTCGATAGGCCTCAGCGTTGCCGTCCAGCAATCGTCGGACAATCCCGACGCATACGCTCAGCAGCAGAATGCGGCGAACGATCCGGCGCTCGCCGCAATCGCCACGGCATCGTCGCAGTCCACTTACGGAGCGCCCAATCCGGAGCGCATTCAGCCCAACGCCAACGCAAAGCAGGACAGGACTTCGACCGGCGCGTCGCCGATCAAGACCGGACAGTCTTCAACTGGCACGGACGTGGACACCCAGACGTCGTCACTGCCGGCCGAGAACCCATTTGGCGAACTGGCCTTCTGGAGCGGCGGCTACGTCAATTTCGGCACCGATGACGATGGAGCCATCAAGCTCGACCATACGCTGGTCGGCGTGAGCGTCGGTGCCGACTACCGCTTTTCCCCGACCTTCACCGCCGGTCTCGGGTTTGGCTATGGCCATGACGTCACCGACGTCGGGAGCAACGGCACCGAAAGCCGCGCCCATGCCATCTCGGTCGCCGCCTATAGCAGCTACCGCCCGGCGCCAAGTTTTTTTGTCGATGGCCTTGCCGGCTATGGCGCCCTCAATTTCGACAGTGAGCGCTATGTGACCGATACCGGCGATTTCGCGTCTGGAACGCGCGACGGAAGCCAGGTCTTCGGGTCGCTGACGGCGGGCTACGAATTTCGCCGGCCGGACTCTCTGATATCACCCTATGGACGTCTGTCGGGGTCCCACTCCACGCTTGACGGCTTCACCGAGACGGGTGGCGACATCTATAATCTGACCTTCGGCAAGCAGACCGTCGACACGCTGTCGGGCACCCTTGGCCTGCGCATCGAGAACAACATTCCTACCAGCTGGGGTCTGCTCACACCGCGCGCGCGCTTTGAGTATACGCACGACTTTGCCGGCTCCAGCCGCGTCAGCCTCGGCTATGCCGATATCGGCACCACGCCCTACGCGCTGGACGCAGATGCCTTTTCCAACGACTATTTGTCAATCGGGCTCGGCGTCGATGCGCAAATCGGCGGTATTGCCTTCGGGCTGAACTACAGCACCGCGGTCGGCAGCAACGGCGACAGCCAGGACCATACGATCGCCGCGCGAATTGGGATGAAATACTAGGGCATGATCCCAAAAAGTGGGGTTAGATCGTGAGGGAATTCATCATGATCTAGGGCGGCTCCAGGTTTCGCCCGGCCGCTCTTTCTCATTCTGACCTCGGCCGCCCTAAACGTTCACAAAAATCGATCATTTCAACAAAAACAATTCGTTGGAAAGATCGATTCTGGAATGACATTCTCCTGAGGTACTTGCGTGGAGAATTGCATTGTCTTCCGCCGCCCAGCTAGCGAACGATATTCCGATCAGCATGATTTCCGCCGATCTGGCCGTGGGCCGGAAGCGGCTCGGTTCCGTGTGGAATGGCGTCATCCCCGGGATCGTGCTGGTGGCGATGATCACGGGGGTGGCCTTCTCGGCCCATAATGTCTCCGGCTTCGCGCTGTTCAGCCCGATGATCCTCGCCGTCGTCGCCGGCATGATCTATTCCAACGTGCTCGGCACGCCCGCCCACGCCAAGGCCGGCATTGCATTCTCGCAGAAGCGCCTGCTGCGCTTTGCCATCGTGCTGCTCGGCTTTCAGCTGACGCTCGGCCAGGTTGTCTCCATCGGCGCCGGCGGCGTCGGCATCGTGGCGCTGACCCTTGGAGCGACCTTCGTCTTCACCATTACGCTTGGCCGGCTGATCGGCGTCGACGCCAAGCTGGCGCAGCTGATTGCCGCCGGCACCTCGATCTGCGGCGCTTCGGCGATCGTTGCCACCAACATCGTCACCGATGCGCGCGACGAGGACGTCACTTATGCCGTCGCCTCGATCACGCTGTTCGGCACCGTCGCCATGCTCGGCTTTCCGCTGCTGGCGCCGGTGCTCGGCCTCGACCAGCACGCATTCGGCCTGTGGGCCGGCGCCTCGATCCACGAGGTGGCACAGGTCATCGGCGCCGGCTTCCAGAACGGCGCCCAGTCCGGCGAGATCGCCACCGTCGCCAAGCTGACCCGCGTCGCCCTGCTGGCGCCGATGGTCATCGCGCTCGGCCTGATGGCGCGCCGCAAGAGCAATGGCGATCGCCCAAGCGACCAATCCGGTGCGCGGCCGCCGATGCCGTGGTTCGTCGCCGCTTTCATCGCCGTCGTGGCGCTGAACAGCCTGGTTGCCGTGCCGGCCGAAGTGAAGTCGGCCATGGCGTTCGCCACCACCATCATGCTGACCATGGGGCTCGCCGCCATGGGTCTGCAGGCCAACATTTCGCAGCTGCGCTCGCGCGGCCTTCGCCCGCTGGCGCTCGCCTCCTGCGCCTTCCTGTTCATCGGCTGCTTCAGCCTGATGCTGGTGAAGTTCGCTTAATCCTCGAACGAACTCGCCGCGACATAGATCGCGGCAAGCGCCTCGATGCCCGCCTGGTCGTCCTTGTCGAAGCGGCCGGGCGCCGGGCTGTCGAGGTCGATCAGGCCGAAGACGCCGTCATTGTCCCTCAGCAGCACGACGAGTTCCGAGCGCGAGTCGGCGTCGCAAGCGATGTGGCCGGCAAATTCATGCACATCCTTGACCAGCATCGACATTTCGAGATCGATGGCGGTGCCGCACACGCCCTTGCCGACGGCGATGCGCACGCAGGCCGGCTTGCCCTGGAACGGTCCGAGCACCAGCTCCTCGTCGGAGGCCAGGAAATAGAAGCCGGCCCAGTTGAGATCGGGCACCATCTGGAAGATCAGCGCCGATGTGTTGGCGGCGTTGGCGACGGAGTCGCTCTCGCCTTCCAGCAGCGCCTTCAACTGGGTGGCCAGTTCGCGGTAGAAGGCCGGCTTGTCGGTGCTGTCGATGGTCTGGGCCGCAAACATGGCGTCGTCTCCATTGCCGGCGGGCCAAAAAGCCCGTTACATTTCCTGTCTGCCACCAATGACGCTCCCAGGAAATACACAATTGTGAATACCGACCGTGCCAGCCAAACACACGACCGGGCGCAACCCGCAGCGAGCGAAGGTCCCCTCACCTTCGCTGTGCTGGTCTTTCCCGGCTTTCCGATGATGGCGTTCAGTTCGGTGATCGAGCCGCTGCGCGCCGCCAATGTGCTGGCCAAGCGCGATTGTTACCGCTGGGTGATCGTCGGCGCCGACCAGGGCACGGTCGAGGCGTCCAATGGGGTTGTCATACAACCGGGATTCTCAGCCTCGAGCGCACCGAAGGTCGACCGCATCGTCGTCTGCTCCGGCGGCAATGCGGACTTGCTTGTCGCGGACGATGCGGTTGCCTGGATCCGCAGGAGCCTGCGCGCCGGCGCCCATATCGGCGCGGTGGCCGACGCCGCCTTCTTCCTCGCCAGGGCCGGCTTGCTCGACGGCCATGCTTGCACCTTGCACTGGACCAGCCAGGCGGCCTTCACGGAGGCCTTCCCGGATATCGAGCTTCGGCGCGATCTCTATGTCATCGACCGCAAACGCTTCACCTCGGCCGGTGGCGTCGGCAGCCTCGACATGATGCTGGAGATCATCACCAACGATTATGGCGGCGAGCTCGCGGCGGGCGTTGCCGAATGGTTCGTGCACAGCCCCTTGCGTTCGAGCGTCGACCGCAAGCTGATGCCGCTCAGGCTGCGCACCGGCGTCCAGAACGAACTGGTGCTGTCGGCCATCGCCATCATGGAGGATGCGGTGGAAGAGCGGCTTGGCATGACGGAGCTGGCGGCAAGGCTCGGTGTCTCCTCCGACAAGCTGGAGCGCAATTTCCGCACCGAGCTCAGCATTTCGCCCAACGGCTATTACCGGCGCCTCAGGCTACGGCGCGCCGCCGACCTGTTGGCCCATTCGACGCTGATGGTGCGAGACGTGGCGCTGGCCTGCGGCTTCGCGTCCATGTCAAGTTTTGCCCGAGCGTTTCGCGAGGAGCATGGGCACGCGCCGAAGGCGATGCGGCGGCATTAGAGGGCGCTGCGCGCTAACGCGGTGAGATGCTGGCGGGACAGCGCCCCCCTCTGTCCTGCCGGACATCTCCCCCACACGGGGGGAGATCAGGTAGTGTGCTGAGAGTTCTGCAAATTCGCTGAGAGGGGGCGGTCATGGCAGGCTGGTGATTGTTCACGTCACCTGATTCCCGCGAAGGAACGCCACCATGACCAAGACTGAAGTTAAGACCGCCAGCGCTGCCGTCAAAGACATTTTGCTTTCGAACCCGGATGGATTGCACGAAGTGCTCCGTGCGGTGATGCAGGAGGTGCTTGAGGCCGAGATGGACGAGGCGCTGGGTGCCTCGAAGAGCGAGCGCACGCCCGAACGGCTTGGCTATCGCTCGGGCTATTACGGCCGCACCCTTGTGACGCGGGTCGGCAAGCTCGAGCTGCGGGTTCCGCAGGACCGGGCCGGGCGCTTCTCCACCGAGCTGTTCGAGCGCTACCAGCGTTCCGAGCGGGCCTTGGTGGCGACACTGGCGGAGATGTATGTGCAGGGCGTGTCGACCCGCAAGGTGAAGGCGATCACGGAAGAACTGTGCGGCCATGCCTTCTCGGCCTCGTCGATCTCGGCCATCAACAAGCGGCTGGATGAGAGCCTCGCTGCCTTTGCCAGGCGCCCCCTTCAAGAGCCGTTTCCTTACCTCATCCTCGATGCGCGCTACGAGAAGGTGCGTGAAGCCGGTGTTGTCATGAGCCAGGCGGTGCTGATAGCGGTCGGTATCGACTGGGACGGAAGGCGCCAGATCCTGGCCGTGGAGATGGCCAATCGCGAGAGCCGCTCGGCCTGGAGGGACTTCCTCGTCGGCCTCAAGGCGCGCGGCCTCAAGGGCGTCGAGTTGGTTGTGTCCGACGATCACGCCGGCCTGGTGGCAGCGATCGGCGAGGTGATCCCCGAAGCCGCCTGGCAACGCTGCTACGTGCACTTCCTCAGGAACGCGCTCGATCATCTGCCGAGGAAGCACGGCGACGACTGCCTTCAGGAATTGCGCTGGCTCTACGACCGGCGCGATCTCGCAGAGGCCAGGGCTGATCTTGCCGCATGGCTTGCCAAATGGTCGGCACGCTATCCGCGCCTGACAGGCTGGGCCGAGGATGCCATCGAACAAACCCTGACCTTCTTCAGGCTGCCGAGACAGCACCACAAGCATCTCAAATCCACCAACATGCTGGAGCGGCTCAACGAGGAAATCCGCCGGCGCACCTATGTCGTGCGCATCTTCCCCAACACCGAAAGCTGCCTGCGCCTGGTCAGGGCCTTGGCCGTCGAGACCAACGAAAACTGGATGGAGGCCAACCGATACATCAACATGGACGACCTGCGCGAGCACAAGAAGCTCGCTCTGCGCCAAGCCGCATGACCAGCATCATGGCTGCCCCATTTTGCAGAACTTGACGCACACAACCGGAGATCAGATGTCGCCTCGGCTTTCGCCAATCACCAACGTTGCAGGGCGAGCGGGACGCGAAAGCTGCTAATCTCCCTCCTTGTGGGGGAGATGTCCGGCAGGACAGAGGGGGCGCGAAGGATCGCAACATTGCCCTTTGTATCCATGCCCTTCTTGCGGCATTTCGCACGACACCTGCGGATTCTCGCACAGACATTTTTCGGCGCATGGCTATGGTCTAGCCCTTCAGGAGGCGCACCCAATGAGCATCGTCGTTTTCGACCCCGACAGCACCGAGGATGTGGATTTCAAGGACCGCATGCGCCACCCGGTCGCGGCTGACTCGGCCGGTGGCATGTGGCTGTCGGACACCGAGCCGTCCTTCATCGATGCCGACGCGCTGCGCAAGGGTCGGCTGGCGAAACTGCGCGGCTGGATGCGCGAGGCGGGCTATGGGGGCGTCGTTTTGTTCGACCCCTACAACCAGCGCTATGCCACCGGCTCGCGCAACATGTTCGGCTATTTCCTGCGCAACTCGACGCGGTATTTCTTCATCCCGACCGACGGGCCGATCGTGCTGTTCGAATACCCGCAGAGCTACCATGTCTCGATGGTGCTCGACACGATCGACGAGGCGCGGCCGTCCAAGCTGGTATGGTCTTCGGTGTCGGGCCGCGACGACGAAACCGCCGGCCCCTTCGCCAACGAGATCGCCGAGCTTTTGACGAAGCACGGCGGCGGCTCGATGAAGCTCGGGCTCGACCGCTGCAGCCATTTGCAGGCGCTGGCACTGGAAAAGCGCGGCTGCGACGTCAGGGATTGCCAGGGCGAAATCCTGGCGGTGCGGGCGGTCAAGACGCCCGAGGAAGTCAAATGCCTGCAGGTGTCGATGGCGGGTGCGGAAGCCGCCGTCTACGCCGTGCGCGAGGCGATAAAACCCGGCGTCTCCGAAAATGAGCTGTTCGCCATCATGTATGGCGAGGTGATCCGCCAGGGCGGCGAGTTCATCGAGACGCGGCTCCTCACCTCGGGACAGCGCACCAATCCGTGGTTCAACGAGGCCAGCGGCCGCAAGATCCGGCCGGGCGAGCTTCTGGCGCTCGATACCGATACGATCGGCTGCTATGGCTATTATTCCGATTTTTCGCGCACCTTCCGCTGCGGGCCGGGCAAGCCGACCGGCTATCAGAAATCGCTCTACCGCATGGCGCACGACCAGGTTCAGCACAACATTTCGATTGTCAAACCTGGCATGGCGTTTCGCGAGATCGCCGAAAGAGCGTGGAAAATCCCGGACCGTTTCGTCGACCAGCGCTATACCTCGGTGATGCATGGCGTGGGCATGCATGGCGAGACGCCGTTCATAGCGCACGCCATGGACTATGAAACCTACGGCCGCGACGGTGTTGTCGTGCCCGGCATGGTGGTGAGCGTGGAAAGCTATATCGGCGAGAAAGGCGGCCGCGAGGGCGTCAAGCTGGAGGACGAAATCCTGATAACCGACACCGGCACCGAGCTTCTGTCGCGCTTTCCCTACGAGGATGAGTTTCTGGAGAAGCAGGTTTGATGGTCGTTTCGCATCCCTTGGCAACCAGCGCGAACGCCAATCCCGTCGTCATCCTAGGGCGAAGCAAGGAGCGCAGCGACGCGGCGCAGACCCTAGGATCCATGCCGGGACTCATCGGCGCCGCAACGGTGCAAGTTCTGCTCCGCCGCACTCTCCGGCCAGCGTCACGGCATGGATCCTCGGGTCTCCGCGACGGAGCTTCGCTCCTGCTTCGCCCGTGGATGACGAAGGTGGGGAGGCACCGGCCAATCACCACTGTTGGCGCCACTTCGCTGAACGGAATAGCGTTGGTCGCGAACCAAGGCCTATCCGCATGAAAAGCCCGATCTCGATCAAACGCGGCACGGTCGCCGCGGCGTTCATCGACCTCCAGGAAGAGCATCGACAGGACAAGCGCTATCTGGTCGAAGGCTTTGGCGAGGTGCTGGCCAACGTCCAGCGCCTGCAGGCGGCGGCGCGGCGCAACTTCGTGCCGCTCTACCACTGGGCCTATATCGTCGATACCGCCAAAGCGCGTCCGTTCCATCCGCTCGACGCCGACGGCAAGTCTGCCTTTTCCGACAAGAGCGACCCGCTGACGGAAATCTGCCCGGAAGTGGCGCCCGCGGCCGGCGAGACGATGCTGGTCAAGACGCAGGCCAGCGCCTTCGGCGCCGGGCCTGCCACAACCGAACTCAAGGCGCGCGGCATCGAATGGCTGATCGTCGCCGGCGTCTGGACCGAGGCCTGCATCGACGCCACCGTGAAGGACGCGGTCGCATCCGGCTTTCGCGTGCTTCTGGTCAAGGATGCCTGCGGCAGCGGCAGTGCCGCCATGCACCAGACCGCCATCCTCAACCTTGCCAACCGGCTCTATGGCGGCGCCGTCACCAACACGATAGACGCGTGCCGGCTGATGGCGGGCGACACCATCGATGCATGGCAGGTCGAAGGCTCGGTACCGCTGCGCTTCACGTTTGAAAACGCCAAACGGCTCTACGGCGAGCTCTGAGAGATGGGCACGGTCCACAAGCTCAAGACCGCCAGGCGGGGGAAATACGCCACCCTGCTCGATCCGGCGCTGTGGGAGTATATCGACCTGGTCAATGACTGGTTCCCGCCAGATATCGCCGAACTTCCGATCGCCGAGCAAAGGTCGGTCTATGATGCGATGTGCCGCGCCTTCCATCAGGGTTATCCCAAAGGGGTTTCGGCCAGCGGCGGCATCATCGCCGCAGATGCAGGGCACGCCATCCCGATCCGCTACTATCGGATGGCGGGCAAGCCCGTGCGCGCCGTCATCGTCTACTATCATGGCGGCGGCTTTGTGCTTGGCGGGCTCGACAGCCATGACGACATCTGCGCCGAGATCTGCGCCGGCACCGGTTTCGACGTTGTCTCGGCCGACTACCGGTTGGCGCCGGAACATCCCCACCCGGCCGCCTTCGACGACGCGCTGACCGTGTTCGAATGGGCGGCGGTGACAACGGACCTGCCGATCGTGCTCGTCGGCGAAAGCGCCGGCGGCAACCTTGCCGCCGCGGTCGCGCACGCGTCTCGCCGCCACCTGCGCCGGGCGGCCGGCCAGGTGCTGATCTATCCCGGCCTCGGCGGCGACGAGAGTGCCGGCTCGTATGTCGAACATGCCGAGGCACCGTTGCTGACGCTGCGCGACATCGCGTTCTACCGCACCATTCGCGCTGCCCCGGCACAGTCGCCCGACGACCCGACTTTTTCTCCGCTGAAAGACAACGACTTCTCCGGCCTGCCGCCGACTGTCATCATCACTGCCCAGTGCGATCCGCTGTCATCGGACGGCGAGACCTATCGCGACCGCATCGTTGCCGCCGGCGGCCGCGCCTGGTGGTATGAGGAGCCGCGGCTGGTGCACAGTTTTCTGCGCGCCCGCAAAAGTGTTCAGCGCGCCGGCGAGGCGTTCGTGTGCACGCTTGCAGCCATCGCCGCCGTCGCCGTGCTCGGCAAGAACGACTGGCCATATTGAGGCGGCGAAGCGCTGATCTCCCCCTCATGGGCAGGCAATCGCATATGAGATTTTTGCGAAGAGGACCCCCACCCTAGCCCTCCCCACAAGGGGGAGGGAACGCTGCCGCCCGCCATATTGCGGCGCTCAACGTGGCCAATCTGCCGAGTTCAGCGCTGCCGAGTCTCCCTCCCCCTTGTGGGGAGGGATTAAGGGTGGGGGTATTCGTGGAGCGCAAAGCGCCGAAATCCATATGCGATTGCCGCGCCCACAAGGGGGAGATTGTCTGCACTCCCACTGCGGAGCAGTGCACAAGAATTGCGGAAAAGCGAACATTTCCCGGTGTCGGCCCGCTTTATCATCACCTGCTCAGGCAACGGCGCCTCGGCGATCGCATCCGCCCCCAGCGGAAGCGGACCGTCGGGGCGCCCAACAAAAAAGGGAACGACGATGAAATTCATGCTGACCGACCGTAATTTGCACCCGCAGGCGAAGCCCGTTGCCGATGATTTCAGGAAAGGCGGCGTCAACCGGCGCGAATATCTCGCCATCATGGCCGGCTTTGGCGTCAGTGCTGCCGGCGCGCTGGCGCTGGGCGGCCTCAGCGCGTCACCTGCCCGGGCCGAAGAGCCGAAGCGCGGCGGCACCTTGCGCGTCGCCATGAACGTCAAGGGTTTCAAGGATCCGCGCACCTTCGACGGTGTCGAGATGTCCAATGTGGCGCGCCATTGCAACGAATATCTGGTGCGCTGGAACCGCGACTTCACCTTCGAGCCGTGGCTGCTCGAAAGCTGGGAAACCAGCGACGACGCCAGGACGCTGACGCTGCATGTGCGCAAGGGCATCGCCTGGTCGAATGGCGACGCCTTCAACGCCGACGACGTCATCCACAATCTCACCCGCTGGTGCGATGCTTCCGTCGCCGGCAACTCGGTCGCCGCGCGCATGGGTGCGCTGATTAATGCCGACACCAGGAAACCGGTCGACGGCGGCATCGAGAAGGTCGACGACTTCACCGTCAAACTCAACCTGCCGAAGCCCGACATTTCGCTGATCGCAGGGATGGCCGACTATCCGGCTTTGATCATGCACCGCTCCTATGAGGGCGGCGACGATCCGATGAAGGCGCTGGCGATCACCACCGGACCCTGCGAACTGGTCAGCTGGAATGCCGAGACAAGTGCTGAGGTGAAGCGCAAGGACAAGCCCTGGTGGAAAGGCGACTTCCATCTCGATGGCATCAAATGGGTCGATTACGGCTCCGACCCCAACGCCATGCTGTCGGCGTTCGAATCCGGTGAGATCGACACCGACCACGAAACCGCGTCCGACGCCGTGTCGCAGACCGAGCAGATGGGCTTGCTGAATTCCGAGATCGCCACCGGATCGACCATCGTTGCCCGTTTCAATGTCGGCAACGCACCCTATGACGACGTCAAGGTGCGCCGCGCCGCCCAGCTTGCCGTCGACAATTCCGCCGTGCTGGCGCTCGGCCTCGGCGGCCGCGGCAAGCCGGCCGACAACCACCATGTCGGCCCGATGCATCCGGAATTTGCCGATATCGGCCCGGCCAAGCGCGACACGGAACAGGCCAAGAAATTGCTCGCCGAGGCCGGCAAGACGGACCACGAATTCGAGCTGATCTCGGTCGACGTCGAATGGCAAAAGAGCACCGGCGATGCGATCGCCGCGCAGATGCGTGAGGCCGGCCTGAAGATCAAGCGAACCGTGCTGCCCGCCGCGACCTTCTGGAACGACTGGAGCAAATACCCCTTCTCCACAACCGAATGGCTGGGCCGCCCGCTCGGCGTCCAGGTGTTGGCGCTCGCCTACAAATCGGGCGCCGCCTGGAACGAAAGCGCCTATGCCGACAAGGAATTCGACACGCTTCTCGACAAGGCGCTGGCAACGCCGGACGCCGCCCAGCGCAAGGAGATCATGGCCAGGATCGAGCAGAATCTGCGCGATGCCGGCATCATCATCCAGCCCTACTGGCGCTCGGTCTACCGCACCTATCGCAAAGGCGTGCAGGGCTGCGAACAGCACCAGTCGCTGGAGCAGCATTTTGAGAAGGTGTGGCTGGAGGGGTGATCGTTCGGGGACGCCGCATACCGGCTGGCACCTGAGCGGTATGTCGCTCAGGTAAATACCTGCAGCGCACTCCGAGCATTTACGACGGTGTTTGTCTTGACGCGGCGATCGTGGATCGGTCTGGTGTGTCGACGAGGCGCCGCTGTGGGCTCGCGTCATTCCGGAGAATACACATGCGCGCCCGTTGGGCTTTCATTCTTGCACCCAATTCCGGCGATCCTGCCCGGCTACAATTGGCATGCGAACCACCCTGAGACGGGGCCGTTGTCGGGCTTCATCTTCGTAACCCTTGTTTTCTATGTTGTGGAGGCGGTGGTAGGAATTCCGGCCTTCTATGTCCTCACCCGACGGCGCTGGCAGTTTTTTTGGGTATACGTCGTCGTTGGCTTTCTGGCAGTTTTTGTTCCAGCGTTTGTCTTCGGCCTCATTAAGTGGAGTCCTCCATTGGGAATCGGCGGAGTTCTCTATGCATGCTCCTTCATAGGGATACTCGGTGGCGCTACAGGGCTGATCTTCTGGCTTTTGGTGCGCACAGACAAGGACCCTGTCGAACAGATTGCTTCGCACTTTACCTAGGTCAGCACCCCAAGATTGAGTTCAAGGCCTGATACACTTTGGCCGCGATATTTTGCACGAGAACGCATGGACCACTTCGACCTCGGCACCTATCGCCGTCCAATCTCCACCGCCTCGGCCGAGACGCAGCGCTGGTTCGATATCGGGCTGAACTGGTGCTACGGCTTCAACCATGAGGAAGGCATAAAGTGCTTCGAGAAGGCGCTGGAGACAGATCCTGATTGCGCCTTCGTGCATTGGGGCATCGCCTATGCCGCCGGGCCTTTTTACAACCTCACCTGGAACGAGCACGGACGAGCGTGCAGGCGAAACACGCTTGTTGTCACTGAGATCCCGCCGTCCGAGCAGCCGAGTCAGCTTTCGCCTTCTACGAGAAAATCTCCGCGAGTTCGTCGACGCTGGTGCCTTCCTTGACCTGGCGCAGCTCGACATAGGTGACGGCAATGGTCACCGACAGCATCGTCGAAAAGATCGTCGACACCAGAGTGCTGCCGAGCGCTCCGACCAGGACACCGACGCCGGTGATGCCGCCGGTGGTGGCGACCGCCAGTCCGAAAAACAAAGTGAACACCGCCTGGATGAGCATCGCCGCCACGCCAATGATCAGCAGGAGCCAGAATATCGACCAGCGGCTGCCTTTGGTCAGGGCACGGCTGCGCGATATCGAGCCGAACACGCCAAGCCGCTCCTGAACCGCAATGGGCACGGAAACCGATACGGAAATCAGCCACATGAAAGCGGGGATAAACGCCAGGGCAAGCCCGATCAGCCACCCGATAGGGGGAATGACCCAGGCGATGAAAACCATCACAAAAACAGCCACCACCAGAGTGACAATGATCAGAATGCCTATGCCCAGCGTGGGCAAGAAGCTGCGCAATGCTATCTGGATGCAGTCGCCGATGACCGGCCGCTTGCCGTTCAAATCCTCGATTGCCGCCCTGACAAGCGCCGCTTGCACCAGCAAGGCCAGAACGAAAATGATCAAGGAAGCGACTATCGATAAGCCCGAGTAGTCTCCCATGGCCGACGTCTCGAAAGCGGCGGCGTTCCCGGCGCTGTCGACGTTCGCCAATGTAGCGACCCGGGACAGGTTCCAGAGATTGTACAGCAGTGCGGGCAGTGTAGAGAAAAGTCCGACAACCACAGCAAGGAAACCCAGATTGCGGCCAATGACCGCGAAGCTGTTGCTGAAAACCCTGCCGATGCGAAATTTTTCCAGTCGTTCCTGCGTCAGTGACGTCATGATGCCTCCTCCCCGCGCTTCCTTGATCCAACCGGGTCAAGGCAGTGCAAAGCCGTCTGCTTATGAGAAAATCTCGGCCAGTTCGTCGACGCTGGTGCCTTCCTTGACCTGGCGCAGCTCGACATAGCCGACCGCGGCGGCGACCGACAGCACCATCGACATCACGCTCTGCACCAGCCCCGCCACGATGGTCGCGGCAATGCCGTGAAACAGGTAGACAACCACGCCAACCATCGACTGGATGACCATGGCGATGATGAAGAGGAGCAAGAACAGGCCGAACAGCGACCAGCGGCTGCCCTTGGTCAGGGCGCGGCTGCGCGACATGGAGCCGAACACGCCGAGCCGCTCCTGGATCAGAACTGGTACTGAGACAGACCAGCCGAGCCACAGGATGATGCCAGGCACTGCCAAGGCGAGGAAGGCCAGTCCCGACCCCAGGCCAACCAGTATGCCGATCCCGAGGGTCGGCAGCAAAAAGCGAATAGCGGTCTGAATACTGTCGCCGAAGGATGGGCGCTTGCCGTTCAGATCCTCGATGGCGGCACGCACCAGCGCCGACTGCAGCAACAGGGCGCAAATGGAACTTATGAAAACGGCGACGATCGAGACCCAGGAATTGCGAAAGGCGAAAAGGGGATCAGCCGCCACGCCCGGATCGACCTGCAGGATCGCCTGCATGCGCGAATCGATCCAGAGCTGCATGATGATCGTCGGCAGTCCCGCAAGCAGAAAGGCCAAGCCGACGCTCAGGCCGATGTTGCGGCCGATGACGGAGAAGGTGTTGTTGAAGACCCTGCCGATCTGAAATTTCTCAGGCGGCGCAAATGTTGCCGAAGTCATGAAGTACCCCCCTTTTCGTCGCTGAATATTGGCCGACGATTGCAGCAGTAAATTTGCCAAGATTAACGACACTCGTCTAGCCCACTTGCAAATGTTGCGCTGCATTGCCAGTGTCGGCCCGCGAACCGCAGGTTGCATGGGGGCGAAAAGGTGACTGCTGCACAGCCGGACGCTGCGCAAGCCGAATGGCTGGCCAAACTGCACAAGCAGTTGCTGTCAGACGATTCGATCCAGTTCGACCTGCCGGCCTACAGACCACCCGAGACACCCGAGTGGCTGAGACCGCTGGGCGAGTTCCTGAAATCGCTCGGCCCGTACATGATCTACCTGTTCTGGGGCGCGGTGATCACAGGTGCCGCGATCATTCTGCTGCTGATTGTCCTTGAAGTGAAAGGCGTCGCCTGGCGCCTGCCCTGGTGGCGCAAAAAGAGCGTGACCGAGGCGGAAGCGATATGGCACCCCGACGTTGGCGCCGCGCAGATCCTGTTGTCGGAAGCCGATGCGCTCGCCGCCCGGGGCGAGTATGACGAGGCGGTGCATCTCCTGCTGCGCCGCAGCGTTGCCGACATTGCCGGCCGCCTGCCTGACTTTCTGCGCCCGTCGCTGACCGCGCGCGATATCGCGGGAGCGGCGTCGCTGCCAACGCGGGCGCGTGGCGCCTTTACCCAGATCGCGCGCATCGTCGAGGCCGCTCTGTTCGCGCGCCGGCCGGTCGGGCCCGAGGGCTGGCAGGAGGCGCGCAGCGCCTATGAGCGATTCGTCTTCAGGGATGCCTGGACGTGAGTGACGCGACAGCCGAGATCGCCCAGCAGGAGCCGTTCAGCCGCAGGACGCTGTTCTGGGGCATTTTCGCCAGCCTGCTCGCGGCCGCGGGCTTCTTCCTGTTGTCCACCTATGCGCCCGACTTTCGCCAGCCGAGCGTCGGTGGCGCAACCCCGCTGTCGAAGAGCGGCATCGGCTATGCCGGCTTGGCGGAATGGCTGGAGCTGACCGGCGAAGCGCCCGACATGGCGCGGTCCGACAGCGATCTTCAGATCGACACGAACCTCCTGATCGTCACCATTTCGCCCGACAGCGACCCGGATGCGCTTGCCAACATCATCAAGCTTCGCAAGGGCCTGGATACGCTGTTCGTGCTGCCCAAATGGGCGACCTTGCCGCTGGCCTTGCACGAAGGCTGGGAGATGAAGATCCAGCGGCTGCCGGATGTGGTGGTCAACGACTGGCTCGGCCGCATCGCCAAGGCCAAGCTCGGCGAAGGTGAGACCACGGTCAAGCAACTCGACGTCTCAGGGCAAATGGTCAGCGTTCCCGGCCAGTTGCAATGGGTGGCCGACGAACACCCGCTGATTGCCGCCGGCAACGGCAAGGCCGTGCTGACCGAGGTCGAAGACGAGCGGTTCTACATTCTGACGGACCCCGATCTCATCAATAACGCTGGCTTGAAAGATCCCGACAAGGCGGCGGCGGCGCTCAAGCTGATCGAGCTCCTCCAGCCCGAAGAGGGTGCCGTCATGTTCGACCTGACGCTGCATGGCGTCGGGCGAAAATACGATCTCGCCAAGCTTCTGGTCGAGCCGCCCTTCCTGGCGCTGACGCTGACCATCCTGGCGGCGGCGGCACTTGCCTTCCTGCATGGCCTTGGCCGGTTCGGGCCGCCACGGGCCGATCAGCGCGCCATCGCCTTCGGCAAGCGCGCGCTGGTCGATACCACGGCGATGCTGTTGCGCCGCGCCGGCCGGCTGGAGGAACTGGGCGACCGCTATGGAGCACTGGCACGCGTGCGCGCCGGCGCGCTGCTCGGCGCGCCGCACGGTTTGCAGGGCGAAGCGCTCGACCGCTGGCTCGATTCCCGCGACAAGGACGAAGCCGGCGGTTTCACGACCCGCCTGCAAGCTGCGAACGCGGCAAAGACCCTGACACAAATGCATGATGCAGCCGAAAAGCTGCACGACTGGACGGCAAGGAGGCTCGGTGAACGTCGATGATGTGAAGGCCCTGGCGACACAGATCAGGGAAGAGGTGGCCAAGGCCATCACCGGGCAACACGATACGGTCGATCTGATGCTCACGGCATTGTTCGCCGGCGGGCATATATTGCTCGAAGGACCGCCGGGCACGGCCAAGACGATGACGGCGCGCTGCTTTGCCCAGGCGCTGGGCGTCGCCTATGGCCGCATCCAGTTCACACCCGACCTGATGCCCGGCGATATCGTCGGTTCCAACATCTACAATTTCCAGACCGGGCAATTCACGCTGACGCGCGGCCCGATCTTCTGCGACCTTTTGCTCGCCGACGAGATCAACCGCACGCCGCCCAAGACCCAGGCTGCCCTTTTGGAGGCGATGCAGGAGCATGCCGTCACCTTCGACGGCACCACTCATGCGCTCGGCCCGAACTTCATGGTGGTGGCGACGCAGAACCCTATCGAACACCAGGGCGTCTATCCCCTGCCCGAAGCCCAGCTCGACCGTTTCCTGTTCAAGCACCGGGTGAGCTACCCCGGCGCGCAAGAGGAAAAGGCGATCATCATCCACCATGGCGGCGGCACCGCCTCGCACGATATCAAGCAATACGGCATCACCGCCCAGGCCGACCGCAAGACGCTGGAAAAGGCGTTGGCGACCGTCGGCGAGGTCACGCTTGTCGACGACGTCGTGGACTATATCGCAAGGCTGGTGCGGGCCACGCGCGAAAGCCCCGACCTCGAGGTCGGCGCCAGCCCGCGCGCGGGCGCCATGCTGGCGAGAGCTGCACGGGCTCGGGCAGCGCTCGACGGGCGTGCCTATGTCATCCCCGACGACGTCAAGGCGCTTGCCGTGCCGGCGCTGCGCCATCGCGTTATCCTGTCGCCGGCGGCGCAGATCGACGGCCGCCTGGTCGAACAGATCGTGACCGACCTTGTAGACCAGACGGAAGCGCCACGTTGATTTATCCGAGCGGCCGGGCAGTCTGGGCAGGTGCGGCCGGTGCAATACCGGCCTTCCTGATCGCGCTCGCGCTGCCGTCGATGTGGTATCTCGGCCTGTTGTGGATCTGCGCGCTGCTTGCTTTCCTGGCCGTGGACGCGGCCGCCGGGCGCGGACGGGCTTCTCTGAACGCCAGCATCCACGCCCCGCCGCAGGTCAGCGTCGGCGGCCAGCTCACCGTCAATGTCACCGCCAGGCTCGGCGGACGGCCGCGCGCCGTGCAGGCGCGTCTTGGCCATGACGAGCGGCTGCAACCGGTGGGCGGCACCGGCGGCGCATCGACCGCCGAGGCCGGCAGCGCATCGCTCGATCTCAGATTTCAGGCGCTGCGGCGCGGCATTGCCAGGTTCGATCGCCTGTGGGTGCGCTGGCGCGGGCCGTTCGGGCTGGTCTGGAACCAGGTGGTGCTGCCGATGGACGGCAAGGTGGCGGTGCTGCCCAACGTCAGCAGCGCTCGCGACGAGGCGATCACGCTTCTGCAGCGCCAGGCGCTGCCCGACGGACATGCGCAGCGCCGCGCCGGCCAGGGCCGCGAATTCGAGGCGCTCAAGGACTACCAGCCTGGCATGGGCCGGCGCATGATCGACTGGAAGCGCAGCGCCCGCCACGGCAGGCTTCTGGCGCGCGAATTCCGTATCGAGGAGAACAACAACATCGTGCTGGCCATCGATAGCGGCCGGCTGATGTGCGAGCCCGTCGACGGCGTGCCGAAGGTCGACCGCGCCGTCACCGCAGCCTTGCTGTCGGCGTTCATTGCGCTGAAGGGCGGCGACATGGTCTCCCTGTTCGGCTTCGACGCGAGGCCGCGCGTTTCCAGCGGTGCCGTGCGCGGCTCCGCCAGCTTCGCCATGATCCAGAAGCGGGCAGCGGAAATCGACTATTCCACCGAAGAGACCAATTTCACTTTGGCGCTGACGACGCTGGCGGCGCGGCTCGACCGGCGTTCGCTGGTGATCATCTTCACCGACTTCGTCGATCCGATCAGCGCCGAACTGATGCTGCGCACCGTCGGCCGGCTCACCGAACGGCATCTGGTGCTGTTCATGATGATGAAGGATGTCGAACTGGAGACACTGGCCGACATGCCGCCGGACGCACCGGAGGATGTGGCGCGCTCGGTTGTCGCCGGCGGGCTGCTGCGCGAAAGGCAGGTCGTCATCGGCAGGCTCAGGCTGCTCGGCGCGCATGTCATCGAAGCCGACCATCAGAGGCTCGGGCCGGCACTGGTCGAGCGCTATCTCGAACTCAAGCGAGAGGATCTGTTGTGAACGCGCTGGTCGGCAAGGATGCGGTGCGGCAGTCGCTGGCGAGCTTCCGTTCGGAGCGCGAGGCCGACTGGAAGGCGTTCGAGGCGCTGCTTGCCCGGGTCGAGAAACGTGCGCCGCGCACGCTGTCGGAAGACGAGCTTTTGTCGCTGCCGCTGCTCTACCGCTCGGCGCTGTCCTCGCTTTCGGTGGCGCGGGCGACGTCGCTCGACAATGCGCTGGTCAGCTATCTCGAAGCGCTGTGCCTGCGCGGCTACTTCTACCTCTATGGCGCGCGTCGCGGCTTGCGGCAGCGCATCGGCGATTTCTTTCTGCATGACTGGCCGCATGCCATTCGCGATTTGTGGCGCGAGACCTTGCTGTCGGTCGTCCTGACCTTTGTCGGCGCCGGCGCCGGCTACTGGCTGGTGGCGAAGGACAAGGGCTGGTTCGACGCCATCATTCCGCCGAGCCTGGCCGGCGGGCGCAACCCGGATGCATCGGCGGAAGTGCTGCGGCAGGTGCTTTATGACGGCGCCGACAGCAATTTCCTGTCGGGCTTCGCCGCCTATCTGTTCACGCACAATGTCCAGGTGGCGATCCTGGCCTTTGCGCTCGGCTTTGCCTTCGCGGTGCCGAGCGTGCTCCTGATCCTGATGAATGGCTGCCTGCTCGGCGCGATGTTCCAAATCTACGTCGCCAAGGGGCTTGGCATCGAGCTGGGCGGATGGCTGTCCATCCACGGCACCACCGAGATCTTCGCGATCGCCTTGGCGGGCGCCGCCGGCATGCGTATCGGCACGCGTATCGCCTTCCCCGGTGAACTGACGCGGATGACGGCCGCAGCCGATGCCGGGCGCGTGGCGGCAACCACCATGGTCGGGGTGACGATCATGCTTTTGTTCGCCGGCCTGCTCGAAGGCATCGGCAGGCAGGTGATCACCAGCGACGCTACACGCTACGCCATTGGCGGCGGCATGCTGACGCTGTGGCTCTGTTATTTCTATTTGTTCAGGGTGGTGCGGCATGGCGACCGCTAGGCGTGCTACCGTCTCGACGATACGGCCGCTGATCACGCCGGAAGGGGTCGATCTCCGGATCAAGCTCGTCGATGCCGGCACTCGCGCCGCCGCCTTCCTGCTCGACTTTGTCATCATCATCGTCACGGCGATCGTGATCTCGATCGTTGCACTGTTCGGGCTGGCCGGCCTCAAAGGCGAAGGCGCGCAGCCGCTGTTCATCGTCTGGATCATCCTGATCTTCTTCCTGCGCAACGCCTACTTCATCGTCTTCGAAGCCGGCCGCCGCGCCGCCACACCCGGCAAACGGATGCTCGGCATCCGGGTGGCATCGCGCAGCGGCGCCGGCCTGTCAGTCGATCAGGTCATTGCCCGCAACCTGATGCGCGAGATCGAGATCTTCCTGCCGCTGTCGATCATCCTAGGCCGCAGCCAGATGGGGCTCGCCGACACGCTGTCGACGATCTTCGGGCTGGTGTGGACGCTGCTGTTTGCGCTCTTCCCGCTGTTCAACCGCGACCGCATGCGCATCGGCGACCTGCTGGCCGGAACCTGGGTGGTGGAGGCGCCCAAGCTGGCGCTGGTCGAAGACCTGTCGCAACGCCAGGATACCACCACCCGCGCCTTCCGCTTCACCCAGGCGCAGCTCGATGCCTATGGCATCGCCGAACTGCACAAGCTGGAAGAGGTGCTGCGCCGCGACGACTATTTCGCGCTGAAAGCCGTGGCCGAAACGATCGGGCGCAAGATCGGCATGACGATCGAGCCGGTCGATTCCAGGGCCTTCCTCACCGCCTATTATGGCGAGCTGCGGGCACAGCTTGAGCGCAAGCTTTTGCTGGGGACGCGTAAGGCGGATAAGTACCAGCGGTAGATCGGAGTTCGGGATGCCGGCTCAAGTTAGCGAAGCGGAAAAAGCCAGAATAGAACGCGCCATTCAGGCGGCAGTCTCCGGATCCTGGAAGGAATTTGCAGAACTCACCGACGAACCGTTTCCAAACGATGCATCGATGAGGGAGCAATTCGGAGATACTTCTTCCCGACTTCAGCAAGCCGACGGAAATTGGGAAATGACCTCAGGCCTAGGTATCGTGCCTGACGGCAGCGCGCGCCTGATCACAGTCTTGATCAAGGCGCCGCCCACCGTGGATATTGTCCTGACGCTGCACAGCACGAGCGATCGGGATGACAGCACGATCAGCATCTGGACGTTCTTTCAGCAGGTGAATTGGGGCGATTAGGCATCGCCTACCCCACCCACTTCTCATAGTCGGACACCAAAAGGTGCACCGGCGCGACATCCTCGTCGATGTTGGAGAAGCGGCCGATCGGCTCTCGGAAGACGTTGTCGGTGAGATCGTCATTGACGGTCGAGACCTCGCCGATCAGCACATCCTTGCCCTCGGCCCAGAAGGCGTGCCAGACGCCGGGCAGCAGCGTCACGCTCTGGCCCGGGTCGAGCTTCAGGAGCCCGCCTGCCGGCAGCCTGTGGATGGTGCCGTCGACCGGCACCGTCACTTCGGCCTTCGGATCGATGCCGCCGTCGCGATCGTGCATGAACAGTTCCAGCACGAGCTTACCGCCGCCGCGGTTGATGATGTCCTCGGCCTTGATGTTGTGGCGGTGCATCGGCGACAGCTGATCCTTGCGCGAGATCATGATCTTCTCGGCATAAAGCATGCCCATGCCCTTCTTCATGTCGGCATAGACGCCGTTGCGAACGGTGAACAGGAACAGGCCGAGTTCGTCGAATTTTTCCTGGCCGTAATCGGTGATGTCCCAACCGAGCCGCGAGGTGAAAATGGCGGCGGAGTCGGCCTTGCGCGCCTTCATCTCTTCCGGGCTCCAGTAGGCGAAGGGCGGCATGATGTAGCCGAACGAGCGGATGAAGGCGTCTGCATCGCGGATGATGTCGTTGACGGTGGAGCGTTTCATGATCGTGATCCCTTCGCGTCGCGTTCCCTGGAGTTGTCTGAAGCGCATAGCCGAACAGCGCTGCGGTGTCGACGCAAACTGCGTGCTGGCCCCATGACATCCGTGCGGATAGGGGCCATAAGTCAGCCAGATTTCCCAGGGTGACATTCATGCAAGGCATAGACGACCTCGACACGCCGGCGATCCTCATCGACGCGGCCCGCGCCGAAGCCAACATCACACGAGCGCAGGCGCATGCCGACCGCCACGGGCTGAAACTCAGGCCGCACATCAAGACGCACAAGCTGCCTTATTGGGCGAAGAAGCAGATGGCGGCCGGCGCGGTCGGCATCACCTGCCAGAAGATCGGCGAGGCCGAAGTGATGGCCGATGCCGGGCTGACCGATATTTTCCTGCCCTACAACATCCTTGGCCGCGCCAAGCTGGAGCGGCTCAAGGCCCTGCATGGTCGTGTGACGCTGTCAGTGACGGCCGACAGCCGCGAAACGCTGGAGGGGCTCGCCGCTACTTTCATCGATGCCGGGCGGCCCCTGCCCGTGCTGGTCGAATGCGACACCGGCATGGGCCGCTGCGGTGTGCAGAGCGCCGCCGAGGCGTTGGCCTTGGCGAAAATCATCGACCAGGCCAAGGGGCTCACCTTCGGCGGACTGATGACCTACCCCGCGGCAGGCCGCGCCGCCGAGGCCGAATCCTGGCTGGCCGGCGCCAAGCAGGCCCTTGCGGCGTCGGATCTCGCCTGTGAACGCATCTCCAGCGGCGGCACGCCGGATATGTGGCGCTCCGGCGAGGACAGCGTGGTCACCGAATACCGCCCCGGCACCTACATCTATCTCGACCGCTACCAGGTCGCCAAAGGCGTCGGCACGCTCGACGATTGTGCGCTGACGGTGCTCGCCACCGTGGTCAGCCATCCGACGCCGGCCCGCGCCATCCTCGACAGCGGCAGCAAGGCGCTGTCCAGCGACACGCTGGGGCTCGCCGATTTTGGCGAGCTGCTCGGCATGCCCGGCGCCCGCGTCACCAGCTTGAGCGAGGAACATGGCACGGTCACGCTTGCGAATGGCGCGAGCCTGCGCATCGGCGAACGCGTTCGCGTGGTGCCTGATCATTGCTGCGTCGTGACCAACCTGTTCGACCAGGTGCATCTGATCGACGGTGACAAGGTGCTGGAAACGCTGAAGGTGGAAGCGCGTGGGCGGATGGGGTGAGGCTTTTCGTTTTGGAGGCTCGCCCTATTTCGACATTGACGAATTGTAATTTATAACTTACTAGTCCCCATGGCAATCCTGAAGCAGACAGCCACCTTTCGGAGGTGGCACCAAAAGCTGAAAGACGGAAGAGCCAAGGCGGCAATTGCCGTTCGGCTGCAACGTTTGATTGTAGGAAATCCCGGCGACGTGGCCCCAGTGGGTGAAGGCATCAGTGAATTGCGCATTCACTATGGGCCCGGCTATCGCGTTTATTTCACAAGCGCGGTGAAACGGTCATCCTGCTCCTGTGCGGCGGGGATAAAAGTTCACAAGAAACCGACATACGGACAGCAAAGCGCCTGGCCGTAGAATGGAGTGACGACAATGGTTGAAAAAATCTATGATTTCGATCCCGCCGAAATGCTCGATTCCGATACGGCAATCGAGGCGTTTCTGGCAGAGGCAATGGAAACCGGAGACGCCAAATTCGTCGCGTCCGCCCTCGGTGTCGTTGCCCGCGCCAAGGGGATGAGCAACATTGCCAGAAAGACCGGCTTGGCTCGCGAGCATCTTTATACCTCGCTCAGCGAAAACGGCAATCCTACGCTGGAAACCACACTGGCGGTCATGAAAGCATTCGGCTTTCATTTGGCCCCAAAGCACGATGCAACTCATGTCTAATCTACGCCAGCGCGCGTCGAGCGCGAGGTTGTTCGGGCCAACTGAAATCAGGACTGATAAACCGGACCCAGCGCCGCCTTCAGCGGATCCAGCGCGTCGCCATACAGCTTCCAGCGCTCGACCGAGGATGAATAGATCGGCTGGCGCACCTGCCAGCGGCTCGGCGTCCGCACCGTGCGCTCGGTTTCGTTGAAACGCAGGCAGGCATCGTCCCACTCGACGCCGAGGAATCCGATCAATACACGGGCGCGATTTTCGAAATCGGCGACCGTTTCTTCGTAGGGTATGTCGTGGATATCCAGCGGGATGACCTTGGCCCAATGGCGCATTAGGCGGTCATACTGCCGGTAATACTGCCCAATCTTGGTCAGATCGGCATTATAGCCGTGCGCCTCGGAAAAGTTATGCATGAAACAGGACGCGCAATTGTCCATCGGGTCACGCCGGCAATGGATGATGCGGGCATTCGGCAAGATCAGGCTGATGAAGGCCAGCAGCTCGAAATTATGCGGCATCTTGTCGACGACAAGCCGCGCCTTGCTGTTGCGTCTGTTGAGATCGTCGAGATACTTCGATCCAAGCTCCTTGGCCTTGGCCGCAGTGAGCGCCGCCATGCCCTTGGTGAAAATGGCTGGGTCGAGCTTGTCGAACCCAAGTTCGCCGGCAAGTGACCGAATGGTCGACAACTCGCCGGCGCCATGGATATCGCGATGGCTGGCGCATATCTGCTCGGTCAGCGTCGTTCCCGACCGGGGCATGCCGACGATGAAGACCGGGCGCCTGGATGGATTTCCCAAACTGGCTCGCGTCTTGAAGAAGCCAGCGTCGAAGGTGTCGATGAAGCTGTCGTAAAGCTGGGTGTGCCGGTCGATGTCGAAATCATTGCCGGAAATCGCCTTGGCCCTCGCGAAATGGCGGATGGCCGGGCTATACTCGCGCTGATCGTTGAGCATCTTGCCGGCGGCGTGGTGCAGCACTACCCGCTCGCGATCGGTGGTTGTCGGCAATTCCAGGCGTTTCAGCACCAAAGGCAACGTCGGATCGTCCTTGACCGCCCGGCGCGCAAGCGCCATTCCAGCCAGCGCCTCGACATGGCCCGGGTCGATGGCAAGGGCCTTGCTGAAGCATTCGACCGCCTCGGCCGGCCGGCCAATGTCGGTGAGCAAATCGCCCATACCGGCAAGTGCCATCACCGACTGGCCGTCGATAGCCAGCGCCTGGCGATAGAACCCTTCGGCAATGTCGCCCTCGAGCTGGCTGCGGTAGGAGCGGCCGAGATTGCACAGCGCTTCGATGAGCCCTCCATCGAGCTCGATCGCCTTTCTCAGATGTCTGCGCGCCTTGTCGACGTTGCCGGTGACATTGTAGGCGTTGCCGAGATTGTTGCGGAAGATGGCGTTGTCCGGTTCGAGCTTGACCGCCCTTTCCATATAGGCAATGGCGGCGTTATGATGTTCGGCCTCGATGGCCAGCGTGCCCATCAGGTTCAGCGCCATGGCATTTTTGGGCTGCGTGCGAAGCACCGTCTGGTAGCAGAACTCGGCCTCGCGAAAACGCTTGCGCCGTTGCAGGTCGATGCCGCGCTGCAATGTCTTTTCCGCCGACTCACCGGCGGTCGGCAGCGAAGCTGGGATCATTGCCGGCGGACCCAGGGGTTGCCGGCGTGGCAAGAGCGGCATCCGTCAAATCCCGGTCGCGGCCTGCGACGAACCAATCAGAACTTCAGGGTTACGCCAAGCTGGAGATTGTGGGAGTACAATTTGGCGTTCTCGTATGTGCCGCCGCCATCATTGTCGTCTAGATCCACGCTTGTCACGGCCTTGAAGCGGTAACCGAGATCGAGGTCGACATTCTGCGTTACCGCGTAGGTAACACCGGCGCCCACTTGGCCGGCGAAACCCCAGCCGCCAGGCCCGTATCCAAAGGCGTGGCCATCAAAGTGAGTGTCGGCGGTAACATAGGCCGCGCCGAGACCGCCGCCGACATAGAGTTTGGCATCACCAAAATGCGCAACATCGGCCCAGACGTTGGCGAGAAGATAGGTGGCCGACAGATTGCCGGAAGCCGGATAGTTGCCGACGCCCGTGTAGCTGTATTCGCTTGCCTTGTAGCGCGCGTAGGACAGTTCGCCTTCGACACGAAACACATCGTTGATGCGCCGACCGACAGCGCCGCCGATTACGAACCCGGTATCAAGATCGACTGAATAGCCAGTACCATTGTAGTCCGTCTTCACATGGTTCGGGAAACTGGCGCCGCCAAAGAGCGTGACGTACCAGAGATCCTCCGCCCTCGGAACGTCGACGATCGCGTCGGCGGCGTACGCCGAACTCCAGCCAAGCACCAATGCCGTTGTCGCCACACCAGCCAGTAGAAGCAGTTTCATCGTCGATTCCTCGTAGCCTTCCAGCTACTTGCTCGCCTGCGGTTGGAGCTGTCAATAAGCAGACGCAGTCAGGGCACTCTTTCAGGAATCCTCGTTGCTATGCAGCAACATAGCAGCATACTCTAATTTAGACGGAGATAGGCAAAGGCTGCTGTTTCGGTTGTCATTCGAGTGGCCGGAAGAGAACCGCCTAGTCGCGTTGCTCTGCCTGCCGCGCCGCGATGCGCCTCATGGCAATGACCCGCCGGCGGCGAATCTCAGTGCGCATCGCCATCAAATGCAGCGCGAAGAACAGCACGGTGAAGCCGAGCGCCATGACCAGCAGCGGCCATAGCAGGCTGGGATCGATCGTCGGTCCGCCGAGCCGGAACACCGAGGCCGGCTGGTGCAGCGTGTTCCACCAGTCGACCGAGAATTTGATGATCGGGATGTTGATGAAGCCGACGAGCGTGATGATGGCGGCGGCCCAGGCGGCGCGGCTGGCGTCATCCAGCGCACGCGTCAGCGCGATGATGCCGAGATACATCAGGAACAGGACGAAGACCGACGTCAGGCGCGCGTCCCACACCCACCAGGTGCCCCACATCGGCTTGCCCCAGATGGAGCCGGTCACCAGAGCAAGCGCGGTGAAGGTGGCGCCGATCGGGGCTGCAGATTTTAGCGCGACGTCGGCCAGCGGATGGCGCCAGACCAGCGTGCCGAGCGCGGCGACCGCCATCACCGTGTAGCACATCATGGCGAGCCAGGCGAAAGGCACGTGGATATACATGATGCGCACCGTGATGCCTTGCTGGAAATCCTCAGGCGCGGCAAAGCTCATATAGAGACCGATGGCTAGCAGGATCGCGGCGATCGACGCCAGCCACGGCACCAGCCTATCGGCCAGCCCGACAAAGCGCGTCGGGTTGGCGAGGTCGGTCCAGCCGGCGAGGCGTGAGGAGGTGTCGCTCATAAGGTCTAGATAGACCGGCGGCGCGTTCGGGGCAATCGAGTGGTTGTCGCAGTGCTTACCCTCCCCCCTTGTGGGGAGGTCGCTGCAAAGCAGCGGGGTGGGGGTGGTGGGGCACCACCCCCACCGGGACCCTACGGGTCCGACCTCCCCACAAGGGGGAGGTAAAAAAGCTTACGCAGCTTCGATATTCACCGTGCGGCTGAGACGGCGGACTTCCTCGTCGTTGAGCAGGCCGCCGGCGCGCAGCAGGCTGGCGAAACGGCCATTGCGCAGCGACAGTTCGGCGAAGCCGCCCATCTCGACCACCTTGCCCTTGTCCATGAACACGACCAGGTCGGCGTCGCGGACGGTGGTCAGGCGGTGGGCGATGATGAAGGTGGTGCGGTTGCGCCTCAGTTCGTCGATGGCTTCCTTGACGCGGTCCTCGGTCTCGACATCGAGCGCGCTCGTTGCCTCGTCGAGCACCAGGATCGGTGCGTCCTTGAGCACGGCGCGGGCAATGGCGATGCGCTGACGCTCGCCGCCCGAAAGCTGGCCGCCGCGCTCGCCAACGACGGTGTCGTAACCGGCGCTCTTGGCAAGGATGAAATCCTGCGCGGCAGCCGCGTTGGCGGCGGCGTGAACCTCGTCATAAGTCGCCTCGGCACGACCGACGCGGATGTTGTCCTCGATCGAGCGGTTGAGCAGGCCGGCATCCTGGAAGACGGTGGCGATCGAATGACGCAGCGACTTGCGGGTCACCGTGCGGGTGTCGATGCCGTCGATCAGGATACGGCCATGAGACGGCGAGAAGACGCGCTGCAAGAGGTTGATCAGCGTCGTCTTGCCGGCGCCGGTCGGGCCGACGATGGCAACCGTCTGCCCGGCCTGGACTTCGAAGGAGACGTCGTCGACGCCCTGCCTCGAATTGGCAAACTCGAAGCCGACATTCTCGAAGCGGACGTGGCCGGTGACGTTGGTGAGGTCGCGCAAGCCGTCCGGCTCGGCGGAGTCGGCGGCCGAATCCTCGAGGTGATAGAAGTCCTCGAGCTTGGCGCGGGCTTCCGAAATCTGGTTGGCGAAAGCCGACATCTGGTCGAGGCGGGCAATCAGCAGCGTGGCAAAGCCGGTGAAGGCGATGACGTCGCCGATCTTGAGCTGGCCATGGGTGACCAGATAGGCGCCGATCAAAAGCACAACCATCATCGATATGGTCGACGACAGGCGGTGCAACGCATTGGCCATCGCCCACCAGTCGAGCACCGGGTTCTGCGCGTCGAGCAGGTTCTTGACATAGCGGCGCAGCGTATCGGCCTCGTGGCCGAGACGGTTGTAGCTCTGCAGCACGGCGACATTGCTGACCGAGTCGGTCACATGCGCGAAGACCTGATGGTAGTGGCGCTCGACCGCGGCCTGGCCCGCCTTGGTGCGCTTCATCACAAGCCGGCCGATGCCGACATAGAGAACGCCCAGCGCCATTAGCACCAGCGACATGCGAAGATCCATGCTTATCGCGGTCGGAATCAGCAGAGCCAGCGCAACCGCCGTCGACAGATGCTGGCGCATGAATTCAAGCCACAGGCTGAACAGCGTCTCGACGGCGCGCAGCAGCGTGTGCAGCGCGTTGGAGGTGCCGCGCTGGTGGTGCCAGGCGAGCGGCATGGTGATCACGCGCTCGAACGACTGGCACAGCACCTCGCTGCGCCGCTTGTGGGCAAAACGGTCGGCGCCGCGCGCCACCAGCACGAAGGCGACGATGTTAAAGGCGCCGAGACCGGCCCACAGCGCCAGCGTCGAAAACACCGAACCCTTATCGGAGATGGCGTCGATTACCCGGCCGAACATGATCGGCTCGAGGATGGCGATAATGGCGAGCGCGACATTCGCACCGCAGATAAACGCAACGCGCTTCCTGTCGGCTGCGAGATAACCCAGCGCTCTCCAGTAGATTTGCAGAAGTGACACTTCAGCTACTCCGCCCAAAACATTATTGTGCACCGCACCATTTCTTGACACGTACCGGTTAACGGGTCGCAAAACAATGCCCGTCTACCTCTTCCGTTCCCATTCTGCGAACAAAAGATGACGACGTTGCGAAATCTGCCGTGATCACCTAACGGTTTGAGATAAAAGGTGAAATGTCAGTCTTGCGGCAAAATCATGGCAGCATCTGGCGCTGCCACATTTTTAGTCACTGCACGCTTGGACCGCCGGTATCCGGGAAGGCACGCCGTTCTTCGCGAGGAGCATGCCGAAGTAGAAAACGCGCGCCTCGAAAGGCGCGCGTCAATAACCTGAAGCCTTTGATTTTACGCGGGTATCTTGACGACCACCTCGGTCTTGTCGCCGGCTTTCGGCTGAAAACCGGAAGACTTTGTCTTGGTTCCATTGACTTCGAGCGAGATGGATTTGGCCTTTTTGTCGCGGATGACGCGAACCTTGATCTCCGACCCCAGCATCTTCAGCGTGGCAGAATAGCCGTCCCAATGGCTGGGCAGTTTCGGCCGGAACGTGATCTGCTTGCCCCGCCGCTCAATGCCCAGAATTCCTTCGACCGCAGCACGGTAGAGCCATCCAGCTGAGCCCGTATACCAGGTCCAGCCGCCGCGACCGCCCTTGTCCTCACCGGAATAGATGTCGGCGGCGACGACGTACGGCTCGACGCGATAATGCTCGGCCGATGCATCGTCGAGCGCATGGTTGACCGGGTTCAGCATCGAGAAGCAGCGATAGGCATCGTCGGAGCGGCCCATTTCGGCGAGCGCGATCACGAACCAGGTCGCCGCATGGGTGTACTGGCCGCCGTTCTCGCGCACGCCCGGCGGATAACTCTTGATGTAACCAGGGTCCTTTCTCGTGTTCTGGAAGGCCGGGGTAAACAGTTTGACGATCTTGAGCTTGTCGTCGACCAGCAGGTTCGTCGCCTGCTGCATCGCCGTGGTCGAGCGCGCGGGGTCGCCCTCGCCGGAGAGCACGCTCCACGACTGCGCGATGGAGTCGATCTTGCACTCGTCCGAATTGTGCGAGCCAAGCGGCGTGCCGTCATCGTAGCTGCCGCGGCGATACCACTGGCCGTCCCAGGCGGTGCTTTCCAGCGCCCGCTTCAGCACATCGGCGTGTTTTGTCCAGGCCTGCGCCCGCTTGGTGTCGCCCTGCCCCTTGGCCACGGTGGTAAAGTCGCCCAGCGTCTTCAAAAGGAACCAGCCGAGCCAGACACTCTCCCCCTTGCCGGCTTCGCCGACGCGGTTCATGCCGTCGTTCCAGTCGCCGCCGAGGATCAGCGGCAGCCCGGCCGGGCTGCTGCGCTTGATCGCAAGGTCGAGCGCGCGCGCGCAATGGTCGTAAAGCGAAGCGTTCGTCTTGGAGATTTCCGGCGTGAAGAAGGCGTCGTGCTCGCCCTCGCCCAGCACCTGCCCGTCGATGAAAGGCAGCTGCTCCTTCAGGATCCCTGTATCGCCGGTCACCTCGATGTAGCGATTGGTGGCATGCGCCAGCCAGACCACATCGTCGGAGATCATGGTGCGCACGCCGGCGTCGGTGCGCGGCAACCACCAATGCTGGACGTCGCCTTCGGGGAACTGCCGGCGCGCCGCATTGAGGATCTGGTCGCGCGCCAGTTTCGGATCATGCGCAAGCAGGGCCAGCGTGTCCTGCAGCTGGTCGCGGAAGCCGAAGGCGCCGCTTGCCTGATAAAAGGCCGAGCGGGCGCGGATGCGGCAGGCCAGGCTCTGATAGGGCAGCCAGTGATTGACCATGGCGTCGAGCGCCTTGTCGGGCGTCTCGACCTGGATGGTGTCGAGGAAGCCGCGCCAGACGCGTTCATTATCGGCCAGCCGCTGGTCGAAATCCTTGCCCGAATGGGTCTGCACCAACGCGCTCGCTTCGGCTGATGTAGCGGCGTCGCCAAGCAGCCAGACCAGCGTGACGTCGCCGCCGGCGGGGATGTCGATGTCGCTGGCGACAGCTGCGCACGGATCGTCGCCGGCCTCGACGCGGCCCGACAGGCCGGCGCCGCTGACGACAGCGTGCGGGAAGGCGCTGGTGCCGTGCCTACCGATGAACTCGCCACGATCGGCTGTCACCGAATGCACCGGACCGGTGGCGGCCAGGAAGGCCACCCGGTCGCCGAAATCGAGACCGTAGGGGTTTTGCGCCAGAAGCGCGCCGGTCGCTGGATCCCTGGACGGGATGATGGTCGCAGCCGTGCTCGAGCGATGGCTGCCGAGGACCCATTCGGCATAGGCATAGACGCGCAGCCGCGCCGGCGCCGAGCCCGAGTTCTGGATGCGCAGCCGCGTGATCTTCACTGGATCGACGGGATCGACGACGTGCGTCAGATCCATCGACAGCGGGCCGCGTTTGGACCGGAAGGTCGAGAAGCCCTGGCCGTGCCATGTCTCATAGGTCATCGAGGGATCGCGGACCACGGCAGCCAGCGGCGAGAATGCCTTGCCGCTGGCCTGATCGTAGATGTAGATGCCCTCGCCCGGCCGGTTGGTGACCGGATCGTTCGACCATGGCGTCAGTTGGTAATCGCGGCTGTTGCGGCTCCAGGTGAAGGCAGCGCCTTCGGCCGAGACATGGAAGCCGAACGAGGCGTTCGAGACGACGTTGATCCAGGGCTGCGGAGTCGTGCGCCGGCCGGTGAGACGCGTGACATAGTGACGGCCATCGCCTTCGAAACCGCCGAAGCCGTTCCACTGGCTGAGGCCGCTGCCGTCGGCGCTGCTGTCGGACGCGGCATGGTATGCAGGCGCCGCCGGCACCGGCAGAGACGGCTCGCGCAGTGACGCGGGGGCCGCCGGCTGCAGGGCATCGCGTGCTTGCAAGGCTGCCGCCTCGGCGCGTTCGATCTGGTCGAAGATGGTGCCGTTGCGTGTGTGCAGAACCACGCGGGCAACCGCCAGCAGCGTCTTGTACGTCGCCTCGTCCATCAGGTCGCGGCGCACGGCGAAGATGTGCTGGCGCGGCCCGAGTTCCTTGCCGCGCAGGCGGCTGTTTTCGCACAGCGTCTCGACCGCGCGCTGCAGGTCCTGGACATAGGACGATGCCTGCTCGTTGACGACCACGAAGTCGATCATCATGCCGCGGGCGCGCATATACTCCTGGAAGCGCAGCGCCTGGGCGACAATTTCGAGGTCGGCCACGTCGCCGATGCGGACCAGGAAGATCGGGAAATCGCCCGAAATGCTGGTCGGCCACAGGCTGGACTGCTTGCCCAGCCCCGAAGCGACGGATTCGCCGGGAAGGCGCAGGAACGGATCGGGATAGATCAGGAAGCGCGCCAGCTTCTGCACGTTGGCGGCGTCGGTCAGGCTGAGACCAAGATGGCGGGTCTGCACCTGCGAACGCGTCCAGGCAAGCATCGCCTGGCGAGCAAAACTTTCGGGATGGTCGAGCCTGGCGATGGCCTCGTCCAGTTCGGCGCGGTTGGCGCCGACGGCGGTCCAGAAGGTCAGCGATATCTTCTTGTTGGCCGGCACCCGCACCTGGCGGCGCAGGGCCGCTACCGGATCGAGGGTGAAGCCGTGGTGACCGCCAAGCTTGGCGCCGGGATCGAAGGCCGCCGCTTCCGCGATGGTACGGCCACGGCCGATGAAGGCACGGCGGTCGGTTTCGGCCTCGGCATCGCGCGCCGACCCGGACGGATCGGTGACGAAATGCACCATGGTGACGTCAGGCTCGTTCTTCTCGCGCTTGCGCCTGGTGGCAAAGATGGCGCCGTTATTGGCAGCGATCTCGGTCTCGATAAACATTTTCGAGAACGCAGGATGGGCATTGTCGGAGGCTTCGTTGCCCAGCACCAGCTCGGCAAAGGAGGTCACCTCGATATGCCGGTCAGTGGCGCCGTCGTTGTAGAGCGTGACGCGCCGTCCCTCGCCATTGCCTTCCGAGATGACGATGCATTCGACCTCCGAACGCAGCGAGCCCACTGTTTTGACGAAGCTCGCCTTGTCGTCGGAAAACAGCGTTTGCACTCTCTCGCCGGTCGCCTGCTTCGGCTCTGCGGTGGCCGACCACCAGTCGCCGCTGCCGGCGTCGCGCAGGAAGATGTAGGAGCCGAGCCGGTCTTCGGTCGGGTCGGGCTGCCAACGGGTGACGGCGAGTTCGCCCCAGCGGCTGTAACCGGAACCGGTGGCCGAGACCATGACGGAGTAGCGGCCATTGGACATGACGCTGGTGGCGCGCAACGCCCTCAGCGGGTCGAGGATAATGCGCGAGTCCGGGCTCTCGACCTCGGTCTCGTCCTTCGAACGCTCGTCGGCTTCGGTCCTGACCGTGGCGGTCGGGATGTCGCGCGGCGCCCTCTCCTGCAGCAGGAGTTCGGCAGACTCGATCACCGGATCGCTATGGAAGCGGTCGCGCAGCCGGCCCTCGAAGATGGCGTCGGCAACGGCGGCGATCGACATGCCGGAGTGATGCGCCATGTAGTTCAGGACAACGGCATGGTCGGTGCCTTCCGGCACGCGCTGCGGCGTGAAGTCGACGGCGTCGTAAAAGCCATGCCGGCCGAGAGCGCCGATGGAGCGCAGCCTGGCCAGATTCTGGACGGATTCGCGCGGTGTGAACTGCGCCGCGAGGATCGTGGCGTAAGGCGCGATCACCGTGTTCTGGCCAAGGCCACGCTTGAGCCCAAGTCCGGGCACGCCGAAATTGGTATACTGGTAGGTCAGTTCGCGGTCGCGGGCATTGTAGGCCGCTTCCGAAATGCCCCAGGGCACGTTCTTCGAACGCGCGTACTGGATCTGACGCTTGATGATCAGCTTGCTGGTCTGGTTGAGGATCGAGCCCTGCGGTTCCTTCATCACCAATGGCGGCATCAGATACTCGAACATCGAGCCCGACCAGGACATCAGCGCACCCTGGAAGCCGATCTCGACGATCGGCCTTCCAAGCCGGAACCAATGCTCCGTCGGCAGGTCACCCTTGGCGATGGCGAACAGGCTGGTCAGCCGCGCCTCGGAGGCGAGCAGATCGTAGCAGCTCTCATCGAGCTGATGCTCCTCGACCCGGTAGCCGATCGACAGCAGTTTGCGCTCCTGACGCATCAGGAAAGAGAAATCCATCTCGAAGGCATAGCGGCGGCAGCGTTCGCGCAGCGCCAGCAGCTTGGCGCGCAAGGCTTCGACGGCGTTTTCGTCGCTGTGCGAGTCATGCACATGCGCCTCGCAGGTCGCTTCCAGCCGTGCCGCCCAGTCGGCGATAATGTCGCTGCGCTGCGATCCGGCCTCGGTGTGGATGGCGGTGGCGAGCTTGCGGATCTCGCCGGCAAGCACGGCCAGGTTAATGGTGCGGATCGAGGCCATCTCCGGCTGCGCCTTGATGGTCATGACGGCGCGCCGCATGCCATCGAGGCGATCGGCCAGACGCTGGCGCAACGGCCGCAGTTGCCGGCGGTCGTCAGGCAATTCCTCGAGGCTCTCGTCGAGGATACTCACCGTGTCGAGGACGCCTTCGAAATCGCCCTGCAGGTGAACGGACGGGGCTTCCGCCCATTCGGCGCAGGCAGCCGCCACCGCGACCAGATGTCCGGCGAGATTGCCGCTGTCGACGGCGGAGATGTAGAGCGGATAGAGCGGCTTGAGCGTCGTGGTGTCGTACCAGTTGAAGAGGTGGCCACGGTTGCGCGGCATGCTCTCGATGGTCGTCATCGTGGCGTCGATCCGGGTGATGGCGTCGGAGAGCGCAATCCAGCCGAAATCGCGTGCCGACACCACCGACAGCAGGTAGACGCCGATATTGGTCGGCGACGTCCGCGGCGCCACAACCGGCGCCGGGCTTTCCTGGAAATTGTCGGGCGGCAGATTGTGGTGCTCGGCCGTGACGAAGGTTTCGAAATAATGCCAGGTGCGGCGCGCCACGGTGCGCAGCGCGTGGATGTCGGCCTGCGATATGCGCAGGCGGTCCTCGGTCTCGGCCGAGCGGCTGATCCAGCAGGCAACCGCCGGCGAACCGATCCAGAACAGAGCGAAGAAGAAGGCGACGAAGGCACCGGTGGAATCGGCCAGCACGGGGATAGCGAGACCGACGACGCCGATGATCACGGCGCCATACATCATGCTGTAATAGGAGCCGATATCGTTGTCGCCGCCCTTGTGCGCCTGCGACGCGGTGCGCCATTCCAGCAGGTTCTGGCGGCTGACGAACAGGCGGTAGAGCGTGCGCACGATGGCGTCGCCCATCATCCAGGCATTGTGCGCCATCAACAGCACTTTCAGCGCCACAAGGGCCGTGCCGAAGACGGTGTCGTGCGCCAGTGCGGAGAAATGGCCGCGCGGCGTCTGGTCGCCGCTCTTGGGCAGGATGGCGTTGACGACATCGAAGGTCGGCGCCATGAACAGCGACAGGATCAGCAGCGCCTGCCACTGCGCGGCCTGCGTGAAGGGCAGCAGCGTCCAGCCGGCGATCGCCGCCATCACCCAGAAGATCGGGGTCAGCGAGCGGCGCAGATTGTCGACCATCTTCCAGCGCGACAGCGCCGGCACGCCGGAACGCGGCGAGAAGATGAAGCGCAGCAGCTGCCAGTCGCCGCGCGCCCAGCGGTGGTGGCGCGAGGCGTCGACCGAGTAGCGGGTAGGATAGTCCTCGACCAGTTCGACGTCGGTGACAAGTGCTGCGCGCGCCAGCGCACCTTCGAGCAGATCGTGGCTGAGGACGGTGTTTTCCTCGATGCGGCCCTGCAGCGCCGCCTCGAAAGCGTCGACGTGATAAAGGCCCTTGCCGGTGAAGGAGCCGTCGCTGAAGACGTCCTGGTAGAGATCCGAGACGGCAAAGACGTAAGGATCGAGACCGCTGTTGGACGAGAAGACGCGCTGGAAGAAAGAAGCGTCGTCGCCGCTGGTGAGCGAGGCTGTGATGCGCGGCTGCAGAATGGTGTAGCCGGCGGTAACGACGCGCTTTGTCGCGTCGAAATGCGGGCGGTTGAGCGGATGGGCGAGCTTGCCGACCAGTGACGACACGGCGTCGCGCGTGGTGCGCGTGTCGGCGTCGAGCGTCATGACATAGACGACCTTTTCCGGCAGCGGCACGTCGAGCGGCAGGAACGTGGTGTCGCTGTCGCCGCGCAAGAGAAGGTTCAGCTCATGCAGCTTGCCGCGCTTGCGCTCCCAGCCCATCCAGGCGCCCTGCGCCTGGTTGTAGAGCCGGCGGCGATGCAGGATATAGAAACGCGGCGCGCCTTCCGAGGGATAACGGGCATTGAGCCTGGCGATCTCGTCGCGCGCATATTGCAGGATCTCGATGTCGGCGGCGTCGATCTCGGTCTTGGAATCCGGCCAGTCGGACAGCAGCGCGAAATGGATTTCTTCGGCCGTGTTGGCGAGGTGATGCACCTCGATGTTGCGGATGTTTTCCTCGACATCATCGCGCGAGCCGATCAGCGACGGCACCACGACCAAGGTGCGTGATGCCGCCGGAATGCCGTGCTTGTAATCATAGCCGACGAGCCGCGTCGGCTTCAGGAACAGTGAAACAACGGTGTTGAAGAAGGCGAGCGCGCCTTCGCTGGCAGGCACCGCAAACAGCGCCAGCATCAGCGTGATGGATTCCACCGACAGGCCGAGATGGGCAAGCGCATTGCCGGAGACAACCAGCAGCAGCACCGTCAGCAGGAAGACCGGCACAACGATGCCGAGCCAGCCCGTGGCGGTGAAGGCGCGCTTGAAAGTCACATGGAAGGGCGGCCGATAGCCGATCGCCTTTTCCAGATCCGGCCGGCGCGGGCCGACCAGGAAGAAGCCGACATCGGTATGCATGGCCGGATCGGCTGATGCATCCGGCACGCCGGAGGCATCGGTGACCCCGGGAACATGGCTGGCCAGCTCGATGGCCTTTTCGGCGACACGGAATTCGGACAGGTCGGAGCGGCGCGCCAGTTGCTCGATCGACGTGCGGTACTGGTCGCGCGAAAAGAAATCGAGCGCGGCGAAATCGGTGCGCTCGCGCAACAGCGTGTCGATGCGGCTGACGCCCTCGAACCACACCGTCCAGTCGACGTCGTTGATGAGGCGCAGGCCGCGGATGATATTGCCGGTGGTGACATTGCCGCTGGACAGCGTGCGATGCTCGGAAATGATGATTTCCTCGGCGTCGGAGCCGGTTTTCTCGAGCTCGACCTCCAGCCATTCCAGCGCCCTGCCGGCATTCTGCGAGCCGTCGCGCAGGCGGTAGAGCAACTGGGTGGCGAAGGTGGTGTCCTGCGCATGCGCGCCGTAGCCCGACAGGATCTTCCGGCGGTCTGCATTGTCGTCGGTCGCCAGCACGCGGTCGGCGACCTCGTTGGCGATATGGCGCATCTGCCTGGTGCGGTCGACGCGCACGGCGATGCGGCGCAGATTCTCGATCAAAACGAAGCGCAGCAGCGACGGCAGCGCCCAGAGCTCGCCGATCTTGAGCGGCTCGACCGACTGAAAACCCTCGACGATGGATTTGAACATGGTCGCCGAAACCGAACTGTCGGAATGGGCGACATAGCTCCAGGCCAGGGCCAGCGCGCGCGGCACCGCGGCGCGATCGGCCACTTTCAGGGTCGGCAACTGCCGGTAGAAACGGCGCGGCAGGTCGCGCTTCACCTGAAAAATGGTCTCCTCGACGAGATAATTGTTGTCGAGCAGCCATTGGGCGGCAGGCGTGATGGTTTCGCCCTTGGCCTGGGCGGCATTGGTCGAGCGGTAGACTTCGAGGATTTTCTTGGCGCTGTCGCGGATGCGGGCCTGGAAATCGAACGGCGTCAGGCCGAACAGGTCCTTGATGTCGCCCTTGGCAAGGCTTTCGCCCAGCGCGCGCAGCCGCTCTTCGGGCAGGAAATTGGAGCGTATCGGCTCTTCGGTGATGACCGGGAAGCCGGCGCTGGACTTTTCGATATGGGCAGGATTTGTCTGGATATTCATTGAAAATTCCGCATGGGGGACGCGATGCGGCGCCACCGCCACGGCAATGTCCCTAAAACCGATTCAAATGCAATTGGTTGCATGATTACACTGGCCGAAAGTTTTGCTTCGCACCACGCCAGAGGCGTTATCCCTTCGACATTTTAAGTGGGGCTTTCGACAACTCAAGGACGAGCACCCCTGCCCTCCCGTCCGCCTTGGAACGACGGAAGGATTCGGGCTTTTTCGTGATCCAGACAACAGCTTACGCCAGATTTCTCCGGCGTGCGATCATGTTTGGCAACAGGCGTTAATCGTTGTGCTGGCGGTGCGGCTGGCCCAGCCTGGCTATCCGGACGACGAACACGGTCGTCGGCCGTACCGGTTCAACCCGTAGTTTCGCCTGCGGACCGAGCAACAGCGTGTCGAGGGGTCCAAGACGAGACGATGTCGGGCCGCTGAGGCCGACCTCGCCGTCGAACGGCAGGATCAGGGTCATAGCGCTGGTCGGCCGGATATCGGTCGGAACCGAGACCACCAGGCGCTCGACCGTGTGCATGGCCCGCCCGCGGCGGGTCATAACGTTGAGGTCGGTGATCGGACCGGAGATCAGCGCCGCCGAGGTCGGCACATCGGCCGGGAAGGACAGCGGGGCGGAAGCCGCCGTCACTTCGGCCGGCCGCCGGCCAGCAATGTCGAGGACGATGCCCTCGCCTTCCAGCACGGCCAGCGTGCGGTCGACGCCGGCAAAGCCCGAGAACGGCCCGCTATCCTCGACTCGCGCCATCGAAACGCGCCAGTCGAAATCGTCCAGGCCGGCGCCGTCCGGCGAGACGGCGATCTCGGTGGTCGTGCCGCCGCCATTCTTCCACGGCATGACCCGGTAGTCGGCGGCCCGTAGGATGCGCATCATTTAAGCCAATCAGCCTAAAATACCGGGCAGATTGAGCTGGTGCTCCTTCGCGCACTCGATGGCGATGTCGTAGCCGGCATCGGCGTGGCGCATGACGCCTGTCGCCGGATCGTTCCACAACACGCGCTGCAGGCGCCTTGCGGCGTCCGGCGTGCCGTCGGCGACGATGACCATGCCGGCATGCTGCGAGAAGCCCATGCCGACGCCACCGCCATGATGCAGCGACACCCAGGTTGCGCCCGACGCGGTGTTGAGCAACGCATTGAGCAGCGGCCAGTCGGAGACGGCGTCGGACCCGTCCTTCATCGCTTCCGTCTCGCGGTTGGGCGAAGCCACCGAGCCGGAATCGAGGTGGTCGCGGCCGATGACGACGGGCGCCTTGAGTTCGCCCCTGGCCACCATCTCGTTGAAGGCGAGCCCCAGCCTGTGGCGGTCGCCGAGGCCGACCCAGCAGATGCGCGCCGGCAGGCCCTGAAAGGCGATGCGCTCACGTGCCATGTCCAGCCAGTTGTGCAGATGGGTGTTGCCGGGGGTGAGTTCGCGCACCTTGGCGTCCGTCTTGTAGATATCCTCGGGATCGCCCGAAAGAGCAGCCCAGCGGAACGGGCCGATGCCGCGGCAGAACAGCGGCCTTATATAGGCCGGCACGAAACCCGGGAAAGCAAAGGCGTTCTCGAAGCCTTCGTCCTTGGCGACCTGGCGGATGTTGTTGCCATAGTCGAGCGTCGGCACGCCGGCATTCCAGAACGCGACCATCGCCTCGACATGCTCGCGCATTGAGGCGCGGGCGGCCTTCTCGACAGCCTTGGGATCGGAGACGCGCTTCTCGCGCCACTCAGCCATCGTCCAGCCCTTGGGCAGATAGCCGTTAATCGGGTCATGCGCCGAGGTCTGGTCGGTGACCATGTCGGGGCGGATGCCCCGCTTGAACATTTCCGGCACGATGTCGGCCGCATTGCCGAGCAGGCCGACCGACTTCGCCTCGCCGGCCTTGGTCCAGCGCTCGATCATTTCCATCGCTTCGTCGAGCGTCTCGGCCTTCTCGTCGACATAGCGGGTGCGCAGCCGGAAATCGATCGAGTCCGGATTGCATTCGATGGCGAGGCAGCAGGCGCCGGCCATGACGGCGGCAAGCGGCTGGGCGCCGCCCATGCCGCCGAGGCCGCCGGTCAGGATCCATTTGCCCGTAAGGTTGCCATTGTAGTGCTGGCGGCCGGCCTCGACGAAGGTCTCGTAGGTGCCCTGCACGATGCCTTGCGTGCCGATATAGATCCAGGAGCCGGCCGTCATCTGGCCGTACATCATCAGGCCTTTTTTATCGAGTTCGTTGAATTTGTCCCAGGTCGCCCAATGCGGCACGATGTTGGAGTTGGCGATCAGCACGCGCGGCGCATCGGTGTGCGTCCGGAAGACGCCGACCGGCTTGCCGGACTGGACCAGCAGCGTCTCGTCTTCATTGAGGGTCTTCAACGAGGCGACGATGCTGTCGAAATCGTTCCAGGTGCGCGCGGCCCGGCCGATGCCGCCATAGACGACGAGCTCATTGGGGTTTTCGGCGACATCGGGATCGAGGTTGTTCATCAGCATGCGCAGCGGCGCTTCGGTCGTCCAGTATTTGGCGTTGAGCTTGTCGCCGCGGGGCGCGCGCACTTCGCGGATGTTGTGGCGAGGATTGTTCATCATTGTCCCTTTGGAGTAAGGCGGCGTCTCAGCGCCCGGCCCAGTCAATGGCGGATTGGAGGATTTTCGTCAGTGTGGCGCGCATCGGCGCGGCGAACTCGGCATCATAAGGCACCGGCCAATTGTCCGGTTCGCCCTTGCCCTCGGGCTCGCGCAAATAGCCGCGATCGGCAAGTTCCATCTGCAGCGCATGGTAGCCGGCTTGCGGATTGCCGAAATAGCGGGTGATCCAGCCGCCCTTGAAACGACCGTTGATGACATTGCTTTCACCGCTTTCGGCCATGATCTGGCCGACCAGCGCCTGAAGCATTGGGTCCGCGGTCTGGCCGTCATTGGTGCCGAGATTGAACACCGGCAGCGTGCCATAGAACAGCCGCGGCAGCACCGAACGGATCGAGTGGCAATCGTAAATGACGACCTTCTCATGCAGGCCGCGCAGCCTGACGGCCTGGGCCGCCAGCATTTCATGGTAGGGCACGAAATACGCTATGCGGCGCTGGTCTATCTCCGACGGCGTCGGTTCCGCGCCGGGCAGATACAGCGGATCGCCGTCGAAGGTCTCGGTCGGGCATAGCGTCGTTGTCGTCTGCCCGGGATAGAGCGAGGCGCCGGAGGGATCGCGGTTGACGTCGATGACGGTGCGCGAGATCGACGTGTGCACGACAGTCGCGCCAAGGCCGGCGGCAAAATCGTAGAGATTGTCGATCCACCAGTCGCAATCGCGGCGGCCGAGCCAGGGCGAGACCAGCCGATTGTCGATGCCGGCGAGATCGATACCCGTGTGCGGGATGGACACCAACAGGGGTGCCGTGCCTTCCGTCACTGTCAGCCAGTCGGCCATGTCAGACTCCCGAAATCGAAGGCAGTGTCACCGCGCCGGCAGCCTTGATGGCAGCGCCGCTGCGCACCATGGCGATGGCCTTTTCCATATCGGGATGGAAATGTCGGTCGTTGTCGAGATGCGGCACTTCTGCGCGGACCAGTTTGCGCACGGCTTCAAGGGCCGCGCTCGACGCCAGCGGTGCATGGAAATCGCAGCCCTGCGCGGCGGCCAAGAGTTCGATGCCGATGACGGCTGTCGCATTCTCGACCATGCCGATCAGCCGGCGCGCGCCATGTGCGGCCATCGAGACGTGGTCTTCCTGGTTGGCCGAGGTCGGGATGGAATCGACGCTCGCGGGATAGGCCTTCTGCTTGTTTTCGGAAACGAGTGCCGCCGCCGTCACCTGCGGGATCATGAAGCCGGAGTTCAGGCCGGGCTTCGGCGTCAGGAATGCCGGCATGCCGGACAGCGCCGGGTCCACCAGCATGGCGATGCGGCGTTCCGACAGCGAGCCGATCTCGCAGACGGCGAGCGCGATCATGTCGGCGGCGAAAGCCACCGGCTCGGCGTGGAAATTGCCGCCTGAAAGCGCAGTATCGTCCTCGGCGAAGATCAGCGGATTGTCGGTGACGCCATTGGCCTCGGTGCCGAGCGTATCGGCAGCCTGGCGCAGCACGCTGAGTGCAGCACCCATCACCTGCGGCTGGCAGCGCAGGCAGTACGGATCCTGCACGCGCTCATCGCCGACGCGATGCGATTCACGGATAGCGCTGCCGGCCATCAGATTGCGCAGCGCTGCTGCCGTCTCGATCTGGCCCGGGTGTTTTCTGAGGAGATGGATGCGCGGATCGAAGGGTGCATCGGAGCCCTTGGCAGCGTCGGTCGACAGCGCCCCGGCGACCAGCGCCGACTGATACAGCACTTCGGCCTCGAACAGAGCGGCCAGCGCGTAGGCGGTGGAAAACTGCGTGCCGTTGAGCAGCGCCAGACCTTCCTTGGCGCCGAGCGTCACGGGCTCCAGGCCGTGCGAGATGAAAGCGACCTTGGCCGGGAAGCGACCATGCGGTGTAAAGCATTCGCCGACGCCGATCATCACCGCCGTCATGTGCGACAGCGGCGCGAGATCGCCGGAGGCGCCGACCGAGCCCTGCGCCGGCACCATCGGGATGACGTCGTTGGCCAGCATCGCTTCCAGCAACTCGATGGTTTGCGGCCGTACGCCCGACGCGCCCTGCGCAAGGCTGGCGAGCTTCAGCGCCATCATCAGCCGAACCACCGAAACCGGCATCGGCTCGCCGACACCGGCGGCATGCGATAGCACGATGTTGCGCTGCAAGGTCTCAAGATCCTCGGCCGGAATGCGGACGCTGGCCAGCTTGCCGAAGCCGGTGTTGATGCCGTAGACCGGCTCACCCTTGGCGACGATGCGGGCGACAGCCTCGGCGCTGGCCTTGATCTTCGGACGGCAGGCAGCGTCGAGCTTCGGCACGGCGCCACGATAGATAGCGCGCCAGTCGGCCAGCGTCGCATTGCCGGGCTTCAGGTTAAGTTCGGTCATTGTCCTCTCCAGATGCGGGCATGGAGCGGGTTGAAGCCCATGCGGTAGACGAGTTCGGCCGGACGCTCGATGTCCCAGATCGCCAGGTCGGCGGATTTCCCTGCTTCAAGCGTGCCGGTCTGGCCGAGCAATCCCAGCGCGCGGGCAGCCTCGCGAGTGGTGCCGGCCAGGCACTCCTCGACGGTCAGGCCGAAAAGCGTCGCGGCCATGTTCATGGTCAGCAACAGCGAGGTCAGCGGCGACGTCCCGGGATTGTTGTCGGTGGCGACCGCCATCTTGACGCCGTGCTGGCGGAACAGGCCGACCGGCGGCTTCCTGGTTTCGCGGATGAAATAATAGGCGCCGGGCAGGATGGTCGCCACGGTGCCGGCCTTGGCCATCGCTGCGGCGCCGGCCTCGTCGGTGTATTCGAGATGGTCGGCCGACAGCGCGCCATAGCGGGCGGCGAGTTCGGCGCCATGCAGGTTGGACAACTGGTCGGCATGGAGCTTTACCGGCAGGCCAAGCGCCTTGGCCTTGTCGAAGACGCGGGCAATCTGTTCCGGCGAAAAGGCAATGCCCTCGCAAAAGCCGTCGACGGCGTCAGCCAGGCCCTCGGCGGCGATTCCGGGGAGGATGGTGTTGGCGACGAGATCGACAAAAGCGTCCTTGTCGCCTTTTGCTTCCGGCGGCAGCGCATGCGCGCCGAGGAAGGTGGTGCGGACCGTGACCGGGCGTTGCTTGTCCAGCTGCCGCGCGGCGCGAAGCGACTTCTGTTCATGTTCGAGATCGAGCCCGTAACCCGACTTTACCTCTACCGTGGTGACGCCCTCGGCCATCAGCGCATCGAGGCGTGGCAGCGTCTGCGCAACCAGTTCGTCTTCGCTCGCGGCACGCAGGGATTCGACCGAGGAGACGATGCCGCCGCCGGCACGGGCGACTTCTTCATAGGTGGCGCCGGCCAGCCGCATCTCGAACTCGTTGGCACGGTTGCCGGCATGGATGAGATGGGTGTGGCAGTCGATGAGACCGGGCGTGATCCAGCGGCCTTCGCAATCGGTAGTCTCGCCGCCCTGAGCCAACGCTGACGGCATGTCGGCTTCCGGACCGGCATAGACGATGAGACCGTCGCGGGCGGCAATCGCGCCCTTGTCGACAATGCCCAGTCCGGCGTCGCCTTCGGCCATGGTTGCCAGGCGCGCATTGCGCCAAAGGTGAAGGCCCCCTGCCCGGCTTTTGTTCTGTGCCGCCATCATCTTTTTCCGTTTGATTGGATGGCGATTATGTATATACATATTGAAAAGCACTGCAAGTGCAATTGTTCAGGGAATGCGGAGAAAAACGTGACGGCGATCTTTGCGGAACAGGCGCTGCTGCCCAATGGCTGGCACGACAAGGTGCGGATTTTGTTGAACGACGGTCGCATCACGGCAGTCGAAGCCGGCACGTCGATACAGGCTGGCGACGAACGCCACGCCATTCTGGTGCCGGGCATGCCGAACCTGCACAGCCACGCCTTCCAGCGCGGCATGGCCGGGCTTGCCGAACTGCGCGGTCCCTCCGCCGACAGCTTCTGGAGCTGGCGCGAGGTGATGTACCGCTTCGCGCTGTCGATGACGCCGGACCAGGTCGAGGCGGTCGCCGCCCAGCTTTATGTCGAAATGCTGGAGGCCGGATTCTCGCGCGTCGGCGAATTTCATTATCTCCACCACGATCGCGACGGAAAACCCTATGCCAACCTTGCCGAAATGGCCGAGCGCATTGCCGCTGCATCCGCCGAGACCGGTATCGGCCTGACGCTGCTGCCGGTGTTTTATGCGCATTCGTCCTTTGGCGGCGCTGCGCCCAATGAAGGCCAGCGGCGATTCATCAACGATGTGAATCGCTTCTCCCTGCTGGTTGAGAAATGCCGCGAATCGGTTCGTGCGTTGAATCAGGCTGTCGTCGGCGTCGCCCCGCACAGCCTGCGCGCCGCGACGCCGGAGGAACTCAGCCCTGTTGCCGCCATTGCGCCGGACGGACCGATCCACATCCACGTCGCCGAGCAGGTGAAGGAGGTCGAGGATTGCCTGGCGTGGTCGGGTGCGCGACCGGTCGAATGGCTGCTCGCCAATGCCGGGATCGACAAGCGTTGGTGCCTGATCCACGCCACCCACATGACCGAGGCTGAGACAACCGGCATGGCCAGAAGCGGCGCCATTGCCGGGCTTTGCCCGATCACCGAGGCCAATCTCGGCGACGGCACCTTTTCAGCACCTCTGTTCATCGAACATGGCGGCCGCTTCGGCGTCGGCTCGGATTCCAACGTGCTGATCGGCCTGCCGGATGAATTGCGCCAGCTCGAATATTCGCAGCGCCTCGCACACCGCGCCCGCAATGTGCTGGCGGTGGCCGGCGGCTCGACCGGGCGGGCTCTGTTCGACGCCGCCCTCGATGGCGGCAGCACCGCACTCGGCGCCGGCCCGTCGCGGATCGCCGCCGGCGCCGCGGCTGATTTCGTCTCCCTCGACGAAAACCATCCTTCGCTGGCCGGAAAAAGTGGCGATGGGATCCTCGACGCCTGGATCTTTGCCAATGGCGGCAAGGTCGATTGCGTCTGGGTGCACGGAAAAAAACAGGTCAGCGGCGGCCGGCATGCAGCGCGTGAGACGATCGCCGAGCGCTTTCGCCATGTGATGACGGCGCTTTCGGCATGAGCATATCAGAGACAGCGGCGGTGGAAGGCGGCGGTTCGCTGCACCAGCGCATCCTGTCCGACATCAGCGAGAAAATAATGTCCGGCGCCTGGGCGCCGGGTCACCGCATCCCGTTCGAGCACGAGTTGACGGCCGAATACAATTGCTCGCGCATGACAGTGAACAAGGCGCTGTCGCAACTGGCCAAGGCCGGGCTGATAGAGCGGCGTCGCCGTTCGGGCAGCTTTGTCCGCCAGCCGCAGTCGCAGGCCGCGGTGCTGGAAATCCACGACATCAGGATCGAGGTTGAGTCGCTTGGCCTGGCTTATCGTTACGAGCGCTTGGCGCGGCAGAAAAGGCGCAGCAGCGCCGAGGATCGCGCCTTGCTGGAACTGGACGCAGCCGGACAGGTGCTGGCGCTTGAATGCCGGCATTTCGCCGGCAAGCGGCCATTCGCGCACGAACAGCGGCTGATCAATCTCGCCGCCGTCGCGGAAGCCGCCGAGGAGGAGTTTCTCGACATCGCCCCCGGCCCTTGGCTGATCGGCCGCGTGCCATGGAGTGAGGCCGAGCACCGCATCCGAGCGGTGGCGGCCGACAGGCATATTGCCGAAGCCCTCGACGTCGCAACCGGCGCACCGTGCCTGGTGGTCGAACGCCGGACCTGGAGCGCGGAGCACCCGGTGACGCAGGTGAGGTTCACTTATGCCGCGGAGAGCCACACGCTGGTGGCGCGGTTCAGGCCTTCGCAGGGGTGATTACCCTCCCCCTCGAGGGGAGGGTCGCGGAGCAAGTGCCGCAAGGCGGCACTGGTGACGCGGGGTGGGGTCGGTGCAGCCTCGCCGACCCCACCCCGTCTCGCAGTCTCCGCTTCGCTTCGACTACTCGCCGACCCTCCCCTCGAGTGGGAGGGTAAGGCACCGCGCTCTAAATCGCCGCCGTAACAATAATCTCGACAGTGTATTCCGGCCCTGCAAGCTTGGCCTCACCCGTGGCGCGGGCGGGCGTGTTGCCTTGCGGGACCCACTTGTCCCATTCCTTGTTCATCTCGGCGAAGGTGCCCATATCGGCCAGCCAGATGATCGCCTGCAGGATCTTGGTCTTGTCGGTGCCGGCCTTGGCCAGCAGTTCGTCGATAGATGCGAGGATCGACCTGGTCTGTTCGCCAACGCTGGCGCCGGGCGTTCCGACCTGGCCGGCGAGATAGACGGTGTTGCCGTGGATGACGATCTGGCTCATGCGCGGGCCAACATCGATGCGACGAATGCTCATTGGATGGTTCCTTCGTTTGTCGGTGCGCCTGTTTAGAGTTGCTGCCGCCTCCGGGCAAGGCCAACAGCGCGAAACCTCTTGAGCCTGGGTTGGATCTTGGGCCGCAAATGTCTATCTGCGCCGAGGGATTTCTTTCCGGCGCGGATTGCCGACCTCGTGTGAGAGTGGCAAGACTTCGCGCCAAACCAGATTGCGAGGATGAGAGCCATGGAATATCGCGAAATCAGCGAGGACTATTCGGTCTCGGGCCAGATCCAGCCCGAAGATGCCGCCGCCATCAAGGAAGCCGGTTTCAAGAGCGTGATCTGCAACCGGCCGGATGACGAGCAGCCCGACCAGCCTTCGGCCGACAGCGTCAAGGCGGCGGTCGAAGCCGCGGGGCTGGCCTTCCGCTACATCCCGGTGATCAGCGGCCAGATCACGGCCGAGAATGTCGAGGACCAGGCCGAAGCGCTCGACGCGCTTGAGGGACCGGTGTTTGCTTATTGCCGGTCTGGAGCGCGCTGTTCCAATCTTTATGGGCTGATCCAGCAGTCGAAGGGCTGACCTGGGGAATCAGCGGCGTCTTCTGGCCATCAGTTCGCGCACCCCAAAGAAGATAGCGAAAACGGCGGTGGTCATGGCAATCTGACCAAGTGGGACAGTGTTGGCAACGAGCAAGACAAAGCCCACAAGACCGATCGGAACGCCGATAATGCACCACCAGCGGGATTTCGGATCTGTGAATATGCCTCGTACGAAGCCTCCAAGTGGAGATGCCGGAGGTGACCGGAAGGGATTGATGTAAAAGGGAATTTGGAACATTGCGTCGAAGCCCTTGGGATGCCGCGCGAAATAGATAAAACTACCTATTGTGTACAGCACTAGTCCAACACCAAAGAGAACAATAGCGACGAGCTGAAAACTGACCATCTTCCCCACAGCCTGAACTTTCCAAATGCAAATGAACGGTATCGAAGTGCCGATATCATATCCACTCAAATCGGTAGCGCGCCGGTTTCCTTCAATGTCTCAAGCACGATCGCTGTCTTCACATGCTGCACCGATTCATCCGGCAGCAGCACGCCATTGACGAATTCCGACAGCGATTTGAGGTCGGGCGTCACCACCTTCAAGATATAATCCATCTCGCCTGTCAGCGCGTGCGCCTCCTGCACCTCCGGCAGCCGCGCCAGCAGCTCGCCGAAGCGCCTGGCATTGTCGCGGTTATGGGTGGCGAGCGTCACCGAGATGACGTTGACCAGCGAGAAGCCGAGCTTGTCGCGGTCGAGCACGGCGCGATAGCCCTTGATGTAGCCGTCTTCCTCCAGCCGCTGGCGGCGGCGTGAGCATTGCGATGCCGACAGGTTCACGCGCTCCGAGAGATCGTTGTTGGTGAGCCGCGCGTCGCCCTGCAAGAGAGCCATTATCTTGCGGTCAAATTGATCGATGCGCGCTTCATTCATCGATTCATCTCCAATCATGCATGAATTACGCACGAGATGATCATTTCAAGCGTTTGAATGCAAGCACCGTGCGGTCGCTTCGCACTATCATGCGTCATCTCGTGGTCCGATGCGGCCACCATCCGTTTGGAGGAATGCCATGGGTCCCTTTCCGCACGACGCCCCGCCCGCCAAGATCAGCAAGGAAAACCCCGCCGGCACCGACGGTTTCGAGTTCGTCGAGTTCGCCCATGCGGAGCCGCAGAAGCTCGCCGAGCTGTTCACCCGCATGGGCTATGTCGCGGTGGCCAGGCACCGCACGAAGGACATCACCGTCTGGCGCCAGGGCGACATCAACTATGTCGTCAATGCCGAGCCCGGCTCGCATGCGATGAAATTCGTCGACAAGCACGGCCCCTGCGCCGCCTCGATGGCCTGGCGCGTGGTCGATGCAAAGCATGCGTTCGAGCATGCGGTATCGAAAGGCGCCACGCCCTACGACGGCAACGACAAGGCGCTCGACGTGCCGGCCATTGTCGGCATTGGCGGCTCACTGCTCTATTTCATCGAAGCCTATGGCAAGAAGGGCTCGGCCTATGATGCCGAGTTCGAGTGGCTGGGCGAACGCGACCCGCGGCCCCAAGGCGTCGGCTTCTATTTCCTCGACCACCTCACCCACAATGTCTATCGCGGCCAGATGGACAAATGGTGGGACTTTTATCGCGAATTGTTCGGCTTCAAGCAGATCCATTTCTTCGACATCGACGGCAAGATCACCGGCCTCGTCAGCCGCGCCATCACCTCGCCCTGCGGCAAGATCCGCATTCCGCTAAATGAATCCAAGGACGACACCAGCCAGATCGCCGAATACCTGAAGAAGTACAATGGCGAAGGCATCCAGCATATCGCCGTCGGGACCGACGACATCTACGCCGCCACCGACAAGCTTGCCGACAACGGGCTGAAGTTCATGCCCGGTCCGCCGGAGACCTACTACGACATGTCGTACAACAGGGTGAACGGGCATGACGAGCCGATCGAGCGGATGAAGAAGCACGGCATCCTGATCGACGGCGAAGGCGTGGTCGACGGCGGCATGACCAAGATCCTGCTGCAGATATTCTCCAAAACCGTGATCGGCCCGATCTTCTTCGAATTTATCCAGAGGAAGGGCGACGAAGGTTTTGGCGAAGGCAATTTCCGCGCGCTGTTCGAGTCGATCGAGCAGGACCAGATCAAGCGCGGCGTGATCAAGGTCGATGGCAAGGCGGCGTGAAAACCGTAAGCTCGTTTGCGGCTCGATCGGCTTTGATCTAAGTTCCGATCACAAGAGGTCGAGCCGTGAACGTCTCCATAACCGAAGCAAAGGCCAAACTATCGGAACTCGTCGGCCGCGCGGAAGCCGGCGAGGAGATAGTCATCACTCGTCACGGCAAGATCGCGGCGCGGCTCGTGGCACCAGTTCGAGAAGACTTGGTGTCGCGCATAGGTGCCCTGAAGGGCAAGATTTGGATTCTGACGATTTCGACAAACTCGGCCCTGAATGGAACGAGTACACCAGATAAAGGTCAGAGGCCCAGCCGCTCGACCTCTTCCTTCCTCACCTTCAAATCATAATCGAGCAAAAACTCGTCCAGCTGCGGCGGCGCGACCGAGCTGCCCGAGAGCATCGCGTGAACCTGGCCCCGATGGTGGATGTCGTGCAGGAAGACATGGGCGAGAATGTCGCCGATCTTTTCGGGGATCATGCCGTCCTCGCGCCGGTCCGTGATGACCTGACAGTCGAGATCCGCCTCCGACAGCTTCTCGCAAAAGGCGATAAGGCGTCGATCTGCTGCGACCTGGGCGGCAAACAGCGCCTGCGGCACATCGAACGGCACGTAGTCGTCATAAGCGGCCGCACCGACGCCGCCTTCTTCGAGAAAATCGAGATAGAGATGATCGACCGCGAGGATGTGGTTGAGCGTCGCCTTGATCGACGGGAAGAAGCTTGTGCGCTCGGCTTCGAATTCGCCGGGCTTTAGCTGCAGCACGGCGCGATAGAGCCGGTCGTTCGACCAGAGATTGTTGCCGGCCATGCGGCTGAAATGCTCGAGCAGGGTCACGCGTTCATTCGTCTGATCAGGCCAATGCCAGCCGCCATGACCACGAAACCGGCGACGACGATCAGCAGCAGCCGGTTCATGCGCCGGCGCATGGCCTGCGTTTCCGCATCGCGCGCCACATTGGTGTTGGTGATGGTGTGGAACATCATCGCCTTGCGCGGGTAGCCGCTGCGGTTGGTCAGATCGGGCGAGCGCGCCTCGATGCGGTAGCTCAGCCGGATCGCCTGGATGAAGACCACCAGAATGGCCAACGCCCAGACGCCGGCCAGCAGGTAGAACGCCTCGCCCGTCATTGCATTGCCCCCTCTTATGCCTGGGACTTCTCGACCTTCTGCTCGATGGCGCCGAAGATCGAGTTTCCGCTTTTATTCTTCATCTCGATACGCACTGTATCGCCAAAGCGCAGGAACGGCGTCTTGGGCTCGCCAGACTCAATGGTCTCGATCATGCGCAGTTCAGCGATGCAGGAATAGCCGGCGCCGCCGGCCGCCACCGGTTTGCCCGACCCGCCATCCAGCTTGTTGGAGACGGTGCCGGAGCCGATGATGGTGCCGGCAACCAGCGGCCGTGTCTTTGCGGCATGGGCAATCAGCGCCGGGAAGTCGAAGGTCATGTCGACGCCGGCATTGGCACGGCCGAACGGCTTGCCGTTGACGTCGGCGAGCAGAGGCAGGTTGACCTTGCCGCCATCCCAGGCGTCGCCGAGTTCGTCCGGCGTCACCGCCACCGGCGAAAAAGCCGAGGACGGCTTCGACTGGAAGAAGCCAAACCCCTTGGCGAGTTCGGGTCCGGTGAGCGCGCGCAGCGTCACATCATTGACCAGCATGACCAGCCGGATCGCAGCGCGCGCCTGGTCGAGGCTGGCGCCCATCGGCACATCGTCGACGACGACGGCGACCTCCGCCTCCATGTCGATGCCGAAGGCTTCGTCCGCCGCGCGGATCGGCTCGCGCGGCGCGATAAAGGAATCCGAGCCACCCTGATAGATCAGCGGATCGGTCCAGAAGCTTGCCGGCGTCTCGGCGCCGCGGGCTTTGCGCACCAGCTCGACGTGGTTCACATAGGCAGAACCATCGGCCCATTGATAGGCGCGCGGCAGCGGCGAATGGGCGTCATGCTCATGGAAGCGTGCCGACGGCACCGCATTGTTCTCCAGCGATTCGGCGATCGTCGCCAGGTGCGGCGAAATCCGCTGCCAGTCGTCGAGTGCGGCCTGCAGCGTGCGCGCCAGGAACGAGGCGTCGGTGAAGCGCGTCAGGTCGCGCGAGACGACGACAAGCTTTCCGTCGCGCGTCCCGTCCCTCAATGTGGCAAGCTTCATGCGGTTTCCTCTCCTGATGCGGCTTTGGCGCCGTCTAAGTTCACAACAAGGCCGTCGCGGGCAATCGTCAAGTCACCCACCCACGATTTCCTGACAGCAGCCTCCCAGTCGGCCTCGCCGATCTCGGGATCATCGGCCGGAATGAGGTGGTTGAGCACCAGCCTCTTCACCCCGGCATCGCTGGCGATGCGGCCTGCCTGCTCGGCAAATGAGTGGCTGGCAAGCAGATGCTCTTTCAGCCGCGCGCCATTGCCGGTCCTGGCGACCAGCCGCTCGATGCCTTCTTCCAGCATGGCCTCATGGACGAGAATGTCGGCATTTCGGGCAAAGCCTGCGAGCGGCGGAAAGAAGGCTGTGTCGGCCGAGAACACGACGCTATTCGCACCATGCTCGAAGCGCAGCGCGAAACAGTCGGTCACCGGCGGATGGTCGACGCGCAGTGCCGAGACCTTCAGGCCGCGCTGCGCAAAAATCTCGCCCTCGCCGAATTCCACGATCGAAACCATTTCGCGGATGTCCGGCCTGCCTTCGTCGACGATTCGGATCTCGATGTCGAACTCCATCGCCTGGCAGAAGCGCCGCCAGTAGTGGCCGGTGCCGGGCGGTCCGAACAACGTCACCGGATTGGCCAGACCGGCGGTCCAGGCGGTGTGGAGCAGCGCCCCCAGTTCCAGCACATGATCGGAATGCAGATGGGTGACGAAGATCAGGTCGAGCGCCTTCAGGCTGACGGCGGAATCGACCAGCCCACGCGTGACGCCGAGCCCGCAATCGACGACGATGGTTCGCCCGCCCAGTTCCAGCAGCGACGAACTCGGCCACGGCCCGCCCGGCCGCAGCGCCGGGCCGCCTTTCGAGCCGAGAAGCACCAGCCGGTCGTTCATCGGGCTGATCTCAAGACCAGTCGCCCTCCGGCGTGCCGTTGAAACGCTTCTTCAGATCGGTCCAGCAATCGATGTAATTGTCCTGCCTTGTTTCAAGCTCGGCGCCGTAGCGGGTGAGCATTTGCGGGAATCGGGTCTCGAACATGAAGGCCATGGTGTTGTCGAGCTTGACCGGTTTCAGCTCCGAGCGCGAGGCCTTTTCGAAGCCAGGTGCGTCGGGGCCGTGGGCCAGCATCAGATTGTGCAGGCTGATGCCGCCGGGCACGAAGCCTTCTTCCTTGGCGTCGTACTGGCCATGAATCAGGCCCATGAACTCGCTCATGATGTTGCGGTGGTACCAGGGCGGCCGGAACGTGTCTTCCGCCACCAGCCAGCGCGGCGGGAAGATGACGAAGTCGATATTGGCGGTGCCCTCCTCGCCGCTCGGCGCCGTCAGCACGGTGAAGATCGACGGATCGGGATGGTCGAACAGGATGGCGCCGACCGGCGAAAACGTCGCCAGATCATATTTGTAGGGCGCATAGTTGCCGTGCCAGGCGACGACGTCGAGCGGCGAATGGCCGATCTCGGTGACGTTGAAATTGCCGCACCATTTCACCGTCAGCCGGCACGGCGTCTCCTTCTCCTCGAACCAGGCGCTGGGCGTCTTGAAGTCGCGTGGGTTGGCCAGGCAGTTGGCGCCAATCGGGCCGCGGTCGGGCAGCGTCAGCTTGGCGCCGTAATTCTCGCAGACATAGCCGCGCACTTCCTTGTCGGCGAGCTCGACCTTGAACACCAGACCGCGCGGCAGCACGGCGATCTCGCCGGGCCGAAGCTCGATGACGCCCATCTCGGTGACAAAGCGCAAGGCACCGACCTGGGGGACAATCAGCAACTCGCCGTCGGCGTTGAAGAAATGGTCGTCGACCATCGAGCGGTTGGCGACATAGACATGCGCCGCCATGCCGCTTTGGCCCAGCACGTCGCCGGCGGTGGTGATGGTGCGCATCCCTTGAATGAAATCGGTCGGCTCCTTCGGCATCGGCACCGGGTTCCAGCGGTACTGGCCGAGCGCCAGCTCGTGGTCGCCGACATTGGGAGCGGTGTTCCACAGGGGATAGCTCGCCGCCTTGAAGCGGCCGGTGTGTTTTACGCTCGGCCGGATGCGGTAGAGCCAGGAGCGCTCATTGGTGCCGCGCGGGGCGGTGAAGGGCGAGCCCGAGAGCTGCTCGGCATAAAGTCCGTAAGCCGGCCGCTGCGGGGAATTGCGCCCTTGCGGCAGCGAGCCGGGCAGCGTTTCGGTCTCAAAATCATTGCCGAAGCCCGGCATGTAGGAAAATTCCATCCGATCCTCCCTGATCCCGACCGCCGCGAAGCGCGGCCTGCCGGCGATGTTGACCAAACTGGTTTCATTTGTAACCATCGAAAATGTAACTATCAACGGCTGATGCCGCATCCACGGTGCGCATGTGGAAACCCTCGAACTCGAAAATTTCCTGCCCTACCGGCTTTACCGGCTGGCCGACGCTGTCAGCCGAGAATTTTCAAAAATCTACCGCGACCGTCACGGTCTGACGCGGCCGGAATGGCGCACACTCTCTGGGCTCGGACAGCGCGGCACGATGACCGCGACGGCGCTCGGCGAGCAGTCGGCCATGCACAAGACCAAGGTTTCGCGGGCGGTGGCGGAGCTTGAGCGGCGGCGCTGGCTGACGCGCACGCCGGACGAGAATGATCGGCGTGTGGAGCATTTGGCGCTGACCAAGGCGGGACTGGCCGCCTATCGCGAGATGGTGCCGCTGGCGAAAGCCTTTGAACGGCAGTTGCTGGCGAGGCTTGGTACGGAAGAGCGGGCGGCGATTGTGAATGGGGTGGCGGCGCTGGAGGCAAAACTCACCTTGGGTTGAGATCTTCCCATAAGTTCGACCGTCGCTGAAATCAGATCGCGAATGCGGCAGGCAACGCCCCTAGACCGTAATAGGCGCGTTCGGCTTCAATGAAGCCTCTGACACGGCTTCGAAATGCCACCGGATCATCAATGTAGGCTAGAAGCGCCTGCGCTTGCGAAGCCGCGTGTCTTTGAGCGCTTTCAAACAGTCGCCTTGCCGTTTCAAAACCACCGGCCAAACCAGCCGCCACCCCGGCGTGGAAGGCCGCCCACTCGCCGTAGGCGCCCGGCTGCAATTCACTCACGAGGATTTTCGCTGTCGCCTGGACGGAAGGGAACATCGATCGGTGAACCTGATCGATTTCGACGACCTTCTTGGCCATTTGATCAACCGCGAGAAGAAACTGTGGCGGGCTCTCGAACGGAACGAACTGTCCAATGCGCTCAACGCGATCGAAGGTAATCGTTTCCGGAAGCGAACCCCAGAGCCAGTGGACTGCTACGTTAAGGTAAGTGCCCTTGGACCAGGAACTGGGCTGGAACTCGACTACACTTAGCCAGAAGCCGCGATCGGCGATCCAGATTCGGGACTGCCCTTTGCGTCGAAATCCGGCCGGCTTCAGTACGAGCTTTGCCTGCGAGGCAATGATACGACCGTGCTCATTGTCCGCCATCTTGCACCCACACGTGCCTCACCAATCCATCACCACCTTGCCCGAACTGCCGCTCCGCATCGCGTCAAACCCCGTCTGGAAATCGTCGATCCCAATGCGGTGCGTAATCAGACCCGACACATCCAGCGGCCCCTGCACCAGGGCGATCATCTTGTACCAAGTCTCGAACATTTCGCGGCCGTAGATGCCCTTCAAGTGCAGCATCTTGAAGATGACCTTGTTCCAGTCGATTTCGAAGCCGGTCGGCGCGATGCCCAGAATGGCGATCTTGCCGCCATTGTTCATGGTGTCGATCATGTCGCGAAAGGCGGGCGCGGCGCCCGACATTTCGAGGCCGACGTCAAAACCCTCGGTCATGCCCAGCGCCGGCATAACGTCGCGCAGTTTTTCCTTCGAGGCATCGACGACATGCTGGACGCCGAGCTTTTTGGCCAGCGCCAGCCGCACCGGGTTGATGTCGGTGATGACGACTTTTCGCGCCCCCACACATTGGGCAACGAGCGCGCCCATGATGCCGATCGGCCCGGCGCCGGTGACCAGAACGTCTTCACCGACCAGGTCGAAGGACAGAGCGGTGTGGACGGCATTGCCCAGGGGATCGAAGATCGCGGCGATCTCGTCGGGCACATCGTCGGGGATCGGCACGACATTGTGCTGCGGGATCGCCAGATATTCGCCGAAGGCGCCGGGGCGGTTGACGCCGACGCCGAGCGTGTTACGGCAGAGATGCCCCCTGCCGGCGCGGCAATTGCGGCAATGGCCGCAGACGATGTGACCTTCGCCGGAGACACGCTGGCCGACCTTGTATTCGGTGACCGCAGCGCCGAAATCGGCCACCGTGCCGACGAATTCATGGCCGGTCACCATCGGCACCGGCACGGTCTTCTGCGCCCACTGGTCCCAATTGTAGATGTGGACGTCGGTGCCGCAGATCGCCGTCTTCTTGACCTTGATCAGCACGTCGTTGGGGCCGATCTCCGGCACCGGCACCTCTTCCATCCAGATGCCCGGTTCAGCCTTGGCCTTCACCAGCGCCTTCATCATGTTCGACATGCTACAACTCCTTACCCTCCCCCTTGTGGGGAGGGTGGCCCGAAGGGCCGGGTGGGGGTCAAAAACTGGCGGAGGTCGTGACCCTGCAGACCCCCACCCCGCCTCCCGCCCGCTTGCTTCGCAAGCGGTCGAAAGTCGACCCTCCCCACAAAGGGGGAGGGTAAAACTCTCAGCCAATCACGCCCAGTTCCTTGCCGACCGCCGCGAACGCTGCCACGGCGCGGTCGATGTCGGCGCTGGAATGCGCCGCCGACATCTGCGTGCGGATGCGCGCCTGGCCTTTCGGCACCACCGGGAAGGAAAAGCCGATGACATAGATGCCGCGCTTCAGCATGCGCGCCGCCACTTCCTGCGCCAGGCTGGCATCGCCCAGCATCACCGGAATGATCGGATGATCGGCGCCGGCCAGCGTGAAGCCGAGCTTGCCCATTTCGGAGCGAAAGCGCGCCGCATTGGCATAGAGGCGTTCGCGCAGGGCGTCGCCATTGCGGATCAGCTCGAACACCTTGATGGAAGCGCCGGCAATCGCCGGCATCAGCGTGTTGGAGAAGAGATAAGGCCGCGAACGCTGGCGCAGCCAGTCGACGACCTGGCTTTTGCCGGAGGTGTAGCCGCCGGAGGCGCCGCCGAGCGCCTTGCCGAGCGTGCCGGTGATGATATCCACCCTGCCCTCGACGCCGCAATGCTCGGCCGAGCCGCGGCCGTTCTTGCCGACGAAGCCGACGGCATGGCTGTCGTCGACCATCACCATGGCGCCGTACTTTTCCGCGAGGTCGCAGACGCCTTTCAGATTGGCGATGATGCCGTCCATGGAGAACACGCCGTCGGTGGCGATCAGGCGGAAGCGGCAGTCTTTCGCCTCTTTCAGCCGCGCTTCGAGGTCGGCCATGTCGTTGTTGGCATAGCGGAAACGCTTGGCCTTCGACAGCCGCACGCCGTCGATGATCGAGGCATGGTTCAGCGCATCGGAGATGATCGCATCCTCCTCGCCGAGCAGCGTTTCGAACAGGCCGCCATTGGCGTCGAAGCAGGAGCCGTAAAGGATGGTGTCGTCCAGGCCGAGGAAGGATGAAATCGTTGATTCAAGCTGCTTGTGCTCTTCCTGCGTGCCGCAGATGAAGCGCACCGAGGCCATGCCGTAACCGTAGCGGTCGAGCGCGCCTTTGGCCGCGGTGCGCAACTCGGCGCTGTCGGCGAGGCCGAGATAGTTGTTCGCGCAGAAATTCAGCACCTTGTCGCCGCCGACTTCGATCTCAGCCGACTGGGTCGAGGTGATCACCCGCTCGGATTTGTAGAGCCCGGCGGATTTCAGCCCTTGCAGTTCGATGTCGATATGGGAGAGGAATGCCGCGCTCATGGATCAGGTCCTGTTGAGATTGGCGCGACTGTCGCGCTACGCGCACTAAAAATCCATCGCAAAAGCGACCGTTTCGGTGGCACGGCGGGCTCAACCCTGGCGCGACCCGATCGCATGGCCCGCATGCTGGAGTAGCAGGCACGCGAATACGGCTATGCCGCGAAAGAACATGATAACCATCTCGGCAGCTTTCGTTTACTGCCGAAGCAACAGTTCCGCCGGCTTCCAGACCTGTTAACCCTTTCAAGCCAATGGTCTTCTCGCCACGAATCGGTGGCAGAATCAGTTCGACCGAGGGGTCACCTAGAATATGTCGCAGCAGCCGGCGCAAACCGTCTCGGGCAAACTCATCCTGCTGATCAAGAGCGGCTATTGGCTGGCGCTGCTGATCATCGCCGCCATGGTGATGGCCTCCTTCATCCTGCTGCAGCAAATGATGGCGGCGCAACAGCACAACCATACTCTGCTCGACATCGTCAGCACCCAGAAGGCGCTGTCGCAGCGCATCGTCTTTTTGACCAGCGCAACCGGCTCCGCCGCGCGTGACAAGCAGCCGGCCCTAGTTGCCGCGCTGAAACAGGCGACCGCCGAGTTCGAGACGAACTACGACCTGCTCCTCAAACAGACGGGAGCCGACCCGCTGTCGCCGGCATTGTCCGACCCAAGGTCGATCGAGAGCGTGCTCTACGGCAAGCCGTTCCACCTCGACTATTTCTCGGTCGGGCTGGTCGCCAATGGCGAAAGGCTGATCTCGTCCTTCGAATCCCAGCTCTCCGGCAATGCCGCCTACAAGGGCGGCGGCGAGCGCGTCAATCTCGATGCTTCCGTCGCCAATGCGACGCTGTCGGGTTATGCCGCGCTCGGCCAACGCATCGCCGCATTCGCAGACGAGCGGTCGGAAAAGCTCCTCGATCTCCATCGCACCTTGTTCTACGCCACCATCGGCGTCATCGTCCTGGTGGCGCTTTTCATCTTCCGGCCGATGTCGAAGGCGATCCTGCGCAAGACGCACGAGCTTGTCGATGCCCGCAACTCGATGGCCTTCATCGCCGTACATGACGGGCTGACCGGTCTGCACAACCGCACCTTCCTGACCGACCACTTCGAAACGCTGATCAAGGGCGCGCATCGCCGGCGCGAGAGGCTGGCGGTCATCCAGCTCGACCTCGACCGGTTCAAGCAGATCAACGACACACTCGGCCACGCCGCCGGCGACTATGTGCTGGTCGTCACCGCGCAGCGCATGCGCGATTCCTGCCGTGCGTCGGATCTCTGCGCGCGCCTTGGCGGCGACGAATTCGTGATGATCCTCAATGGCGCCGGCGGCCCCGAGGACATCAACATGCTGGCCCGGCGCATCCTGGAGGAGATCAACGAGCCGATTACCTTCCAGGGCACGACCATCCTTCCAGGGGCCAGCGCCGGCATTGCCGTCTATCCCATCGACGCCGACAATGCCGAGGATCTGCTCGTCCACGCCGACCTCGCGCTCTATTCCGCCAAAAAGCTCGGCGGCGGCAGCTTCTCGTTCTTCTCCGAGGAACTCAGGCGCGAGCTAGACTACCGCAAGCAGCTCGAGCACGACATCAAGGTCGCGATCTCGGAGAACGCCTTCCAAGTCTATTTCCAGCCGCAGGTGTCGCTGAGCAACGGCGCCATCAGCGGCATCGAGGCGCTGGTGCGCTGGAAGCATGCCGAGCGCGGCATGATTGCGCCGGGCGAGTTCATTCCGGTCGCCGAAAAATGCGGCTTCATGCCCGAGATCGGCCGCATCGTCTTTACCAAGGCGATCGAGCAAGCAGCCGAATGGAATCGCGCCGGCATCGCTTTCGGCCGGCTTGCCGTCAACGTGTCCGGCACCGAGCTGCGCGAACCCGACTTCGACCGCTTCCTGTTCGCGACGCTGGAAAAGGCCGGCCTTGCTCCGCAGAAGCTGTCGCTGGAAATCGTCGAATCCGTCATTCTCGACGACGAGAAGACGGGCATCGCGGCGAAGCTGCGCCACATCCGCGCTGCCGGCGTCCATCTTGAGCTCGACGATTTCGGCACCGGCTATGCCTCGCTCAGCCACGTCAATCCCAACGAGATCGACCGGCTGAAGATCGACCGCCGCTTCGTCCAGAACATCAACGAGAATGGCGACAACACCAAGATCGTGCGCGCCATCACCGAGCTGGCGCGCGGTCTCGGCATTTCGATCGTCGCCGAGGGCGCGGAAACCGAAGCCGAGCTCGATTCGCTGATGGCGATCGGCTGCGATCAGGTGCAGGGCTATTCCATCGCCTTCCCGATGCCGCAGGACAAAGCGCGCGAATGGCTGCTGGCGCGCAGCCCGAAGAAAGCCAAGCTGAAGGTGCTTCAGGGCAATTTAGCCTAGACTATTGCCCACCGGTGCCGGTCATTTGGCCGGCGCGACATTCGCCCGCAATGCCGCCAGCACCTCGGCGAACTCCGCCAGCCTGTCGTCCGGCAATCCCGCGCGCAGCCGCTTGTCGAAGATGAGAGCCGCCGCCCGCAGCTTCAGGAACATCGTTTCGCCCGCCTGCGTCAGCTCGACCAGATGAACCCGGCGGTTGTCCGGATCGCGGCGGCGCGTCAGCAAGCCTTGCGCCTCCATGGCGTTGAGATGGTGGGTGAGCGTGGCGCCCTGGATGCCGATCATGCCGGCAAGTTCGCGCTGGTTGGCAAGCTCGCTCGACTTGACCGAAAGCAAGGTCAGCCACACCGGCAGTGTGCCGCCGGCCTCGACCAAAGCGGCGTCAAAAGCCTGCGCCACCAGCTTGGAGGTGCGCGCGAGATTCATGCCGATTGGCGGACGGTCAAAGGGAGTCATGCGCCGACAGTAGAACAAGGCGCCGAGCGATGGAACGCGGCATTATACATTGACATCGAACCATTTGATAGCTAACTATCATGCGTGTCGATCTACCGAGTTCGTATTATCCCGCATTCGACAGGGATCCGAGGACGGGCGGCGGGCAAGGAGGAAGCGGTCATGCAATATGTCTACATCGTCGTTATCGGCCTTCACGTCATGGCCGGTGTGTTCTGGGCCGGCACCACCATCACGCTTGCCCGCGACCCCGAGATCAGGGCGGAGCGCTTTATCGGACCGCAAATGGGCTCGGCCGGTATGGTGTTCTTGACCGGCGCCCTGCTCTGGTATTTCTTTCACGGCGCCTATTTCGGCTCGATGGAAATGGTGCTGGCGCTGGGCATCCTGGCCGCCTTCGCCGCTGCAGGCGTTCTCAGCGTCGTCGTCCGCAAGACCAGCCGGCAGCTTGCCGGCGCGGACGCCGCAACGGAAGCGGCGCTGCGCAGCCAAATGGCACGCGGCGAGCGCATCGCCGCCTGGCTGCTGGTACTCACCGTGCTTTGCATGGCGACCGCAAGGATGATTTGAGCCCTGCCGCGCGTTGCCGCCCGGTTTAAGCATTCCGCATCGTGCGTCGCCCGGCTCTCGGCTGGTGGCGTACGCGGCGCGCAGTTCGGACGGATGTGCAAGGTGGCTCTCCGCACAGAGGTTTGGCTGCGCGCCACCCATCACTTTGATCGATCGAGATGCGCCCGCCGGAAGGGTGAGATCGAGCTTTGGAACAAGCCGTAGGCCGGCTTGTAGGCTCAAACCCGCAAGCCGAACCTGATGCCATCATAGATGGCGGCGTGGATGTTGCGCGAGGCGACCGCATCGCCGATGCGCAACAGCACGAAGCCGCCTTCGGGGTTGCGTGAAGGAAAAATATCGCCGCCGCCGACCAGCCGCTCGTAATCGACCGCGCCACCATTCTTCGACAGCGGTTTCAGCTGGAGATAGAGATCGTCGAGCGGCGCCGTGCCGTGCTCGACCACCACCTGGTCGACCCGCCTTTCGCCACGCCAGCCATCGGCAAAGTCGGAGGCAAGTTCGGCGACCAGCTGGTTGCCCTCGCGCCGTACCGAGCGCAGCCTGGTGTTGATGGTGATGGTGACGCCCTTCTCCTGGAAGGCGCGCATATAGGGCACGTGGTTCATGCCGCCCATTTCGGGGGCGAAGAAGCGCTCCGGCGAAACCAGCTCCAGTTTTGACCCTGCATTGGCGATCAGCTCCGCCGCGCCCATGCCCTGGTGGCCACCATTGTCGTCGAAGAGCAGCACGTTCTCCGCCGGCTTGATGCTGCCGGCCATGATGTCCCAACTCGACGTGACGAGATTGTCGCCTGATGTCAGCGGCGGGTTCTGTGGCAGGCCGCCGGTGGCGATCACCACCACGTCGGGCGACAGCGCCAGCACTTCGTCCTGCTCGGCCCAGGTGTCGTAGCGGATCCCGACGCCGAGCCGGTCGAGTTCGGCCAGCCGCCATTCGATGATGCCGATCAACTCCTTGCGGCGCGGGTTCTGCGTCGCCAGCCGAACCTGGCCGCCGGCCTGACCGGAGGCTTCAAGCACCGTGACATGATGGCCGCGTTCGGCCATCACGCGAGCTGCCTCGAGCCCGCCAGCGCCAGCGCCAACGACAACGACGTTCCGCCTGGGCCCTTCGGTCTTCAGGATGATATGCGGAATCTCGGCCTCGCGGCCGGTCGCGGCATTGTGGACGCACAGCGCCTCGCCGCCTTCATAGATACGATCGAGGCAATAGGTGGCGCCGACGCAAGGCCGGATCTCGTGCTCGCGACCTTCCATGACCTTCTTGATGATGTGCGGGTCGGCGATATGGGCGCGGGTCATGCCGACCATGTCGAGCTTGCCGGTCGCGATGGCGTGGCGCGCCGTGGCCACATCGGAAATCCGCGCCGCATGGAAGGTCGGGAACTTCGTTGCCGCCCTCACCTCGCCGGCGAAATCGAGATGCGGCGAAGAGCGCATGCCGGTCACCGGGATAACCTTGGTGAGCGCCGCGTCGCTTTCGATCGAGCCGCGGATGATGTTCAGGAAATCGACCTTGCCAGAATTGGCTAGCCGTCTCGCGATCTCGACGCCCTCGGCCTTCGACAGGCCTTTGTCAAAGTCCTCATCGGCGACCATGCGGATGCCGACGATGAACTTTTCACCGACGGCAGCCCGCACGGCATCCAGCACCATGTCGGTGAAGCGCAGCCGGTTGTCGAGCGAACCCCCGAACTCGTCGTCGCGATGGTTTGTGGCCGGCGACCAGAAGCCGTCCATCAGATGGCCGTAGGATTCGAACTCGATGCCGTCGAGGCCGGCCGCCTGGCAGCGCTGCGCAGCGGACGCATAGTCGGCGACGATGCGCTCGATGTCCCAGTCCTCGATAGTTTTCGGGAACGCGCGGTGCGCCGGCTCACGCACCGGCGAGGCCGACAGCACCGGCAGCCAGTCTGCCTTGTTCCAGCCGGTGCGGCGACCAAGATGGGTGATCTGGATCATCACCTTGCAGTCATGCTCGTGGCAGGCGTCCGCCAGTTCGGCCAGCCACGGCACGATGCGGTCGTCATAGACATGCAGATTGCCAAAGGCGGCCGGGCTGTCGCGCGAGACGATCGCCGAGCCCGCCGTCATGGTCAGCGCCATGCCGCCCTTGGCCTTTTCGGCATGGTAGAGCCGGTAGCGCTGTTTCGGCATGCCGTCCTCTGAATAGGCCGGCTCGTGGCTGGTCGACATCACCCTGTTCTTCAGCGTCAGGTGTTTGAGCTGGTAAGGCTGGAGAAGCGGGTCGTTGCTGGTCATCATCTTCCTGCCATTCCAGTTTGTGTCGGAGCAGCGCGCGCTGCTCCAGTTCTTGTCTTGAGCATCGAATTTATCCGAAAATCGCTGCACACTTTTTGATCCGATGCTAATGAGCGCGGAAAATCCCCAGGAAAACCACGATGATCGATACCAAAACCCTCACCCAGCTCGGCGCCCACGTCGAGACGCCACAGAGCCCGGAGACCGCGGTCCTGGAGACCGTGCCGTTCCAGCGCGGCGACGGACCGCCGGCGATCGTGCGCTTCACCTGCCCGGAATTCACCTCGCTCTGCCCGGTAACCGGACAGCCGGATTTCGCTCATATCGTCATCGACTACGCACCCGATACCACGCTCGTGGAATCGAAGTCGCTCAAACTGTTCATGACCTCGTTTCGCAACCATGGCGCTTTCCATGAAGACTGCACGGTGATGATCGGCCGCCGCATTGTGGCGGCAACGAAGCCGCTGTGGTTGCGCATAGGCGGCTATTGGTATCCGCGCGGCGGCATTCCGATCGATGTCTTCTGGCAGACCGGCGCTCCGCCCGAAGGCGCCTGGTTGCCCGACACCGGCGTTGCCCCCTATCGCGGAAGGGGCTGAAGCTATTTTGCGGACCTTTAGCGGGACAGCGCCCCCCTCTGTCCTGCCGGACATCTCCCGCACACGGGGGGAGATTGGCCGCCACATAGGCTTTCGCTAATCTCAAATGATGCGGAGCGGGCGAGACGCTGGAACTGCTGATCTCCCCACCCGTGGGGGAGATGTCCGGCAGGACAGAGGGGGGCGCGAAGGATCGCAGGCGCTGACCCTCAATCAACATTATTCGCACTGATACTGGCTGAGCGCCCATTCACCGGTCACCGAAAGCAGATCGGATATCTTCCACTTGCCGTCGACTTTCCTGAATTTCCATTCAAGGCGATGCGGGTTGCCGGCGACGACGAAGGCGACAATGACCTTGGCCTGGTCGCCATTGATCGCTTCGAGTGTCTTCAGGCTCTTATCGATCTCGGCCTTGTCATAGTCGGCATTGTCGAGCGCCATGTTGGGGTCGAGGCATTCGCCCTGCCCGGATTTGCGCAACGCGTCGCTCTTGTCGAGAACGGTTTTTGCCGGGTCGATGAAGTGGCTGCGCTGCGCCGGATCGATCTCCAGCCCCACCTGATCGTAAAATGGCCGCACCACCGCCGTCGGGGATCCCGGCAGAATGGGTGCGGCCGGTGCGGCGTCGACCGGCGACCACCCAACCGGCGGTGTCGCCGCGTCCACCGCTGTCCCGGGTGGATTTGCGGGCGGTGCTGCGCCGGCCGGTGCCGCCACGGCCGGGGCATTGGCTGGCGGCGGGCCCAACAGGCCTTGGGCCGCGGCTGCGCTCATAGCCACCGCCAGCACGCACGTGGGCGACAGCGCCAGGGCAAGACGGCGGAGCACAGGATCACTCCGGCGCTTTGTCGGGCATGCATTCCAGCGCGCTCAGCGTCCAGCTGCTGGTCTTGGAGGTGATGTCGGCTACCTTCCATTTGCCGTCGATTTTCTTCAGCGACCACAGCATTTCGCGTTTGGAATCATCGCCTTCCGCAAAAAGGCTGAAGGTGGCGGTGACTTCGGCCGTATCGCCATTGACGGTCTCGGCCAGCTTCAATGTCTTGGCAATCGACGTCTGGTCGAAATCCTGGGCGTCGAGGCCGGGATCGAAGTCGAGGCAGGCGACTTCGTCGGGCTTGTTCTTCGTTGCCTGGTCGTTGAGATCGAACAGCTTGGTCACCGGCTCGGTGAAGCGGTCGCGGTACTTTGCATCTCCCTCGAATTTCACCTCGGGCACATAAAAGAACTTCACCGCGTTGGAAGCCGGCCCGGCCAGCACCGTCGCTGGCAAGGCAATCGAAAAGACAGCGGCAAGCACTATCGGTTTCATGCAGGATCTCCGGACGGTTCGGCGGCAAGGCGGCAATACCAGACATCCTGCATATCGGCTTTTTTGCGGCTCATGAAGCCCCGGCTTGCACCCTCTCAGCCATCCAGCCAGACGTTCTGCAGGTCCATCTCGAAGGTCTGGTGGACGCCGTAGTTCTTCACCTTCTTGTTCATGTGGCTGTAGAGCTTCTGCCAGAAGGGTTGAATGATGATGCCGGAATCCTGCAGGATCTGCTCGACATCCTTCATCACCTCACGCCGCTTCTCCACATCGATCAGCGACAGCGCCTGCTTCAGCTTGGCGTCGAAGTCCGGGTTGGAATAGGCCGATTCATTCCAGGCCTCGCCGGTGCGATAACCAAGCGCCAGGACCTGGACGCCAAGCGGGCGCATGTACCAGATGGTCATCGAATAGGGATACTTCGTCCAGTCGTTCCAGAAGGTCGAGCCCGGCAGCACCGTGCGCTTGACCTTGATGCCGGCGTCGCGCAGTTGGCCGGCAATCGCGTCGCCGGTGTTCTTCTGCCAATCGTCCTCGACGGTGATCAGCTCGTGCTCGAAATCGGCCTGCCCAGCGTCGGCCATCAGTTTCTTGGCGCCGGCCGCGTCGCGCGTCTTCTTGGGCAGCGCGAAATATTCAGGATGGATAGGGCTGACATGGTGGTTTTCACCGACCGTCCCTCGCCCGGCATAGCCGAGTTCCAGCACCGCATTGTTGTCGACCGCCATCTGCAGCGCGTTGCGCACCCGCTGGTCGTCATAGGGCTTGTGGGTAACGTTCGTGCGGGCAACCAGCGTGGTTGCCGTCGCAACCTCGGACTTCTCCAGCCCCATCTTATCCAGGATGTCGATGAAGTCGGCCGGCGTCTCGAAATTGAGGTCTATCTCGCCGGATTCGAAGGCGTTGATCGAAGCGTTGAAGTCGGTGCCGTAGTCGATGAACTCGACGCTGTCGAGCGGCGCTTCACCACCCCACCACTTGCCGTTTTCACGACGCTTGACCACCGCCTTCTGGCCGACATCGTAGGAGACCAGTTCGAACGGGCCCGTGCCGATCGGCTTCTTGACCGGGTCGGCGCCTTCGGCGTCGAAATTGCGGTGGACGACGAGCGCGGGATAATCGGTGAGGTTCGGGATCAGCGAAATGTCGGGCGCGCTGAGCGTCAGCTTGACCGTATTGTCGTCGACCTTGGCGATCGCGCCTTCCCTAGCCTTGCCCGACTTTTCGTCGATCAGCCCGCCGACGCGAGCGGCCATGGAGTTGCCGGCGACCTTCTTCTCGCACCAGCGGGTAACATTGAAGACCACGTCATCGGCGTTGAAAGCATCGCCATTGTTCCAGGTGATGCCCTTGCGCACATGCAACGTGTATTCCGTGGCGTCGTCATTGATGTCCCAGCTTTCGAGCAGCACTGGCTCGAAGGTGAATTCCCTGGTGTAGCGGACCAGCGGCTCCAGCCAGCAGCGCGAGATGTTGGCGAGTTCCACCCAGTCATAGGTGCGCGGATCTTTTTGGGCCTTGACCGACATCGATATGTGCAGCGTGCCGCCCTTCTTCGGCTCCTCGGCAAAAGCCTGTCCCGGCACGGCAAGGCCGATCATGCCGTAGGCCAGCGCCGTCGATGCGCCGAACGCACTTGCCAATGCTAGAAACTCGCGCCGGTCCATGCGGCCAGCACGCGTCTCTTGCGCCAGCGCCTCGATGGCGGTTGGCACGCGATCGCCATTGCTTTTGAAAAGTGTCATGTCTTTCTCCCTTGCGCTTCCCATCGGGTCTTCGCCCGTTTATCAACTCATTCGTCGTTCTCTTAGCTAACGCTGTCGGGCAGCCTCTCTTCGCGCTGCGCGATAAAGTCCCTGAGGCCCTCGGCAATGCCCTCATCGAGCTTCGGCTCTTCATAGTCGGCCAGCATGTTGCGGGCTTTCTCGCGGCCGCGCGTATCGTGATCCTTCGCCCCTCCGGCCTTCCATTGTTCGTAGGAGTTGAAGTCCATGATGGTGGGTATGAAGAATGCCGACTTGTAATGATCGAGCGTGTGCTGGGTGCCGAGGAAATGGCCCTGCGGCCCGACCTCGCGGATCGCCGCCATGGCCTCCTTGAAGTCGTCGAACGGCAGGCCGCCGGCATATTTGTACCAGCCGACAAGCTGCTCGCAGTCGGTGGCGAATTTCGAATAGCCGCAGGTCAGCCCGGCCTCCAACCAGCCGGCGGAGTGCCAGATATAATTGGCGCCGGCGAGGATGGCGGCATGCATCAGCATGTTGGATTCATAGCCGGCCTGGGCGTCGTTGAGCTTGGAGCCGACATGGAAGCCGGAGGTTCGCCAGGGCAGTTTGTATTTCCGCGCCAGCGCGCCCATCAGATACATCATCTGGGCGGCTTCCGGCGTGCCGCCCATCGGCGCGCCGGTCTTCATGTCGACCGTCACCATGAACTGGCCGTAGATTTGCGGCGAACCCGGGCGCAGCAGTTGGGTGAAAGCGACGCCGGCCAGTGCTTCGGCATTGACCTGCGCCACCGCGCCGACGGCCGAGGCCGAAGTCGATGCGCCGCACAGCGCAAAGGGAGCCAGGATCAGCGGCTGATTGCTGCGCGCATAGACCTTCATCGCGTCCAGCATGGTGGCGTCCCACACCAGCGGCGAGTTGCAGTTGGTAATCGACACCAGCACCGGGTTGTCGCGAACGAAATCTTCGCCAAAGACGATGCCCGCCATCGCCATCGTGTCTTCGGCGCGGTCTTTGGAAGTAACGATGCCCATGAACGGCTTGTCGGAATGCTTCAGCGCCGAATGGATGATGTGGAGATGCCGTTTCGGCACCGCGATCTCCATCGGCTCGCAGATGATCGAACTCGACGAATGCAGCGCCGGGGCCATGTAGGCGAGCTTGTGAAAATTGTTGAGGTCTTCAAGCGTGCCATAACGCCGGTTGTTGTCGAGGTCGCGCACGTAAGGCGCGCCATACATCGGCGCGAAGATGGAGTTCTTGCCGCCGACGCGCACGGTGCGCTCGGGATTGCGCGCATTGAGAGTGAACTCGGATGGAACCTTCGCGACCAGTTCCATCAGGAGGCCGCGGTCGATGCGGACGCGTGTCTCGGACACGTCGGCGCCCGCCGCCTTCCACATGGCGATCGCCTCGTCGTCGCGGAACTCGCAACCGACCTCTTCGAGGATAGCGAGTGACTCCTGGTGGATCAGTTCCACCGCCTCGTCCGGGACCATCTGGTAGGTGGGGATCTCGCGGACCAGCGTCGGGAACGAGGCGACGGGGGCGCTCCTCAGCGCCTTGCGTCCGAGGCGACCGCCGCCGCGGCGGTGGGTTTGCTCGGTCAGTTCAGCGGCCGGTGCGTTCATGGAGCCTCCTCATTCCGTCCAACCAAGTTAGCGAGAGGAAATATGGATGTGATGCTGGAAAATCCTGATCTCTTGTATAAGCTCAACTTATGCGAAGCCTGCGCCATCTCCTACCCTCGGCCGGCAGCCTGATCGTCTTCGAGGCGGCGGGCCGGCTGTCGAGCTTCACTGCCGCCGGGCGCGAGCTCGGCATGACGCAGGCCGCCGTCTCCTATGCGGTGCGCGGGTTGGAGGAACAGCTTGGCGCGCAGTTGTTCCAGCGCCGCCACCGCCAGGTCGTCCTGACAGAAGCGGGCGAACGCTTCCATGCTGACGTCTCGCTCGGCCTGTCGCATATCCGCAAATCGGCGGAGGATCTGCGCCTGCAGGCGACCGGCGGTCATGTCACGCTGGCGGCGTCGACCGCCTTCGGCTCGTTCTGGATGATGCCGCGGCTGCAGCAGTTCCGCGACGAACTGCCGGGCATCGACTTGCGCATCCAGACCGCCGACCGCGATCTCGACATCATCGCCGAGGGCATCCCGCTCGCAGTTCGCGGCGGCGAACCGCGCGACTGGGCCGATTATCACTCGCTGCCGCTGGCCGACGAGGAGATTTTTCCGGTGGTTGGCGCCAGCTATCTCGCGAAATTCGGCATGCCAAGGAGCGTCGCGGAGCTGGCGACGCATCGCCTGATCCACCTCGAGGAGCCCTACCGCGAGGCGGCTAGCTGGGACGAATGGTTCCAGTCTGCGGGCGGCAGGCTCGACAACACCGCGCGCGGCCTGCGCATCAACGATTACGGCCTCGTGATCCAGGGCGTCATGGAGGGCCAGGGCATCGCGCTCGGCTGGCGGCATCTGGCCGAACGGCTCCTGGCGTCGGGGCTGCTGGTGCCGGTGACCGACCATGTGCTGAAAACCGGCAAGGCGTTCTATGTGGTTTGGCCGAAGAACCGGGAGTTGAGCGAGAATGCGCGGAAAGTCAGGGACTGGCTGGCGGCGCAGGCTTGAAATCGGTTGCAGCGTAGTCACTATCGCGGAGTTCCTTCACACCCCCCTCTGTCCTGCCGGACATCTCCCCCGCAAGGGGGGAGATTGGCAGTTCATATGTCGCGTCACCCTTCAAGCATTGGAGATTGGCGAAAGCCGTCGTGACATCTGATCTCCCTCCTTGCGGGGGAGATGGCCGGCAGGCCAGAGGGGGGTGCTGTCCCGCTGGCGTCTCCAATGTCCGGCATTCATTGAAGCCTTCCGCACACCCTTCGAATCCGCCTATAATACCCCCATGCCCATTCGCCAGCTTTCCGAAACGATGATCAACCAGATCGCCGCCGGCGAAGTCATCGAGCGTCCGGCGAGCGTGGTGAAGGAACTGGTCGAAAACGCGCTCGACGCCGGCGCCTCCCGCGTCGAGGTCGTCACTGCCGGCGGCGGGCTGAACCTGATCCGCGTCACCGATGACGGCTCCGGTATCCCCGAACAGGAACTGGCGCTGGCCATTGCGCGCCACTGCACCTCGAAACTTGCCGACAACATTCATGATATCCGCTCGCTCGGCTTCCGTGGCGAGGCGCTGCCGTCGATCGGTTCGGTGGCGCGGCTGTCGATCCGTTCGCGCACGACCGCAGGCGACGCTGCCGCCGAGATCGCCATCGAAGGCGGCCGCGTTTCGGCGGTCAAGCCGGCGGCGGCCAATCGCGGCACAACGGTCGAGGTGCGCGACCTGTTCTTTGCCACGCCGGCGCGGCTCAAATTCATGAAGGGCGAGCGGGCCGAAAGCTCGGCCACCAGCGACGTGGTCAAGCGCATCGCCATCGCCTTCCCCGCCGTGCGCTTCACGCTGGCCGGCTCGGACCGCTCGACGCTGGAATTGCCGGCGACCGATGACAGTACCGAGGGCAGCCTGCGCCGCGTCGCTCAGGTGATGGGCGCCGAGTTTCCCGACAATTCCATCGCTATCGACGCCAGCCGGGACGGCGTGCACCTGACCGGCCACGTCTCGATCCCGTCCTTCACCCGCGCCAACGCGCTGCAGCAATATGCCTATGTCAACGGCCGGCCAGTGCGCGACAAGCTGATCGCCGGCGCCATTCGCGGCGCTTTCGCCGATGTGCTGCCGCGCGACCGGCACGCGGTGACCGTGCTGTTCCTGACGCTCGATCCGGCGACCGTCGACGTCAACGTCCACCCAGCCAAGGCCGATGTGCGCTTTCGCGACCCCGGCCTGGTGCGCGGGCTGATCGTCGGCGCCATTCGCGAGGCGCTGGCCAATGCCGGCATCCGCGCCGCCACCAGCGGGGCCGCCGGGATGGTGGCGGCGTTCCGGCCGGGAGCCGCCTCCTACGCCCATGCGGGTCCTGCCAACGGTCATCGCAGTTATGACGCGGCCTACCGGGCCTCGGGCTTTTCGGGCTTTGACCGCTCGCCACAGCGGCCGCTGGATATGGGATTTGACGGCGCCGGCTTCCGCGAAAACGACCAGGCTGCATTCGACGCCGGTCCGCTCGCCAGCGCCGATGCGCGTGCCGGATTAGCCGAGCCGGCCGAGACGCTGCTCGGCACCGCGCTGGGCGCCGCCCGCGCGCAGGTCCACGAGAACTACATCGTCGCCCAGACCAGGGATTCGCTTGTCATCGTCGACCAGCACGCGGCGCATGAGCGGCTGGTCTACGAGGCGCTGAAGAATGCCCTGCACTCGCGCGCGGTGCCCTCGCAGATGCTGCTTCTGCCGGAGATCGTCGACCTGCCGGAGGAGGACGCCGAGCGGCTGGCCATGCATTCCGAAACGCTGGCCCGGTTCGGCCTCGGCATTGAGCGTTTCGGTCCCGGCGCGGTGGCGGTGCGCGAGACGCCGTCGATGCTCGGCGAAACCAATGTCCAGCAATTGGTGCGTGATCTTGCCGACGAGATCGCCGACAACGACACGATCGAGACGCTGAAGGAACGACTGGACAAGATCGCCGCGACTATGGCCTGCCACGGCTCGGTCCGCTCCGGCCGCCTGCTCAAGCCTGAGGAGATGAACGCGCTGCTGCGCCAGATGGAAGCAACGCCGGGCTCCGGCACCTGCAACCACGGCCGCCCGACCTATATCGAACTCAAGCTCGCCGATATAGAGCGGCTGTTTGGGCGGCGGTGAGCACAAGCCAGGTCAGGGCACACGCTCAATTCACCAACAGGCGATAATCCTTGAACCTATGAGAGAAAACGTAATCCCTTGAGTAACCGTCGCTACCGCCGCGAAAATTCACGGAGATTATCTCGAAGCTTCTCCCAACCTGTTTTTGAACATTCATGTAGATGGGAGTCATCAGCATGCCGGCATCGCAATCGTCGTCATCGAAAGCGATCTCCTGAACGACCTTCTTTTTCTTCTTATCGATGACCCGCAGCTTATTCATGCAGACGAGAAAGCCCGCTTTCTCGTAGACCCCGGCAAATCTGTGGGTGGCTGTCTGCGCCCAGTGGGAATCTCGACGGTGCCGTCAACCTTCGTCGAGGCTTGCGACCTTCTTCAGCGTGATCGGGAACTTGTCCGAGCCCTTGCTCCAAGTCCCTGTTGCGCCGCTTTCGCCAAGGTCGAGAGAAAACGGACATCCGGTGGTGCCAACGGGCGTTTTCGATCCCATGACCAGCACCCGGTCGAACTCCCTGTCGTCCGCATCGCAAAGGAAGACGCTGGTGCCACTGATCTTGCCGTACACCGCTATCGGGCTTTGCTTCGCGTCGTAGAAATAGCTTCCTTCGACCGTAATCCCGCTGCCGAAACTGCCATATCTCTGCAGTGACAGATGGACTGGATTAGGCCCGATGGACCCTTCGTAGTTTTCGACCTGGTACCAGCCAGCGACGGCTTTCCCGGTCAGCAGCAAAACGCAAAAGATTGCCGATATGAACAGTTTTCCCATTCCATCCCCCAGCCAGGCAACTCACCATAACGGTCCTTCCTCCGGGTGTCTGCAGCTGTCGGATACGGCTCCCGGTTTGAGTCCGGAAACGGTTCCAACTTTTTGTTTTAACGCTTCAAATTCACCACGATGACACCGCCGAGCGCCAGCGCGCCGCCGAGGAGACCGAGCAGTGTCGGCACTTCGCCCAGCCAGAAGAAGCCGATCAGGGCAGACATGGGCGAGACCAGATAGAGGAAGTTCGACGCGCGCGCTGCCGGAAGACGCGACAGTGCGGTTGCCCAGGCGGCATAGGCGATCAGGCTGGGCACGATGCCAAGAAAGATCACGGCACCGATACCGGCCGTGTTAGCGACCGCGGCCTGCGCAAAGCCGCTCGGCAGAAAGGGTGCCAGGCAAAGCGCGCCAAGGATCATGTTGGAGGCCGAAATGGTCAGCGGGTGATGGCGGGCAAAGAGCGGCTTCTGCACGATCGTATTGACGGCCGAGCACAGCGCGGAGCCAAGAACCAGCAGCGCGCCGGTGTCGAAACTCAAGCCATTGCCGTCGGCCACGGCGATGATGCCGATGCCGGCGAAAGAAATCGCCGTGCCGAACCAGGCCCAGCTTGAGAAGCGCTCGCCCAGCAATGCCATTGCCATGATGGCGGTGAAGATCGGGCTGACATTGATGATGAAACCGGCGGCACCCGCCGAAACCGTCAGTTCGCCGAAATTGAGCATGACAGTGTAGAGCGCGACGAAGATGGCGCCGCCGAAAACCAGGCGCCACACTTCGTCGAGCCTCGGCAGCGCCGGGCGCTTGACGGCAAGAAAGATCGCTGCCGGCACCGCGGCAATGGCAAAGCGCAGCGCACCGAGTTCTAGCGGCCCGAAAGCGGCGAGGCCGGCACGGATGGCGGGAAAGGCCGAGGCCCAGCCAACCACCGTCAACGCCACGGCGATGGCCGCCGTGGTGTCCATCCGCTGTGTCGGATTCGACGTGCTGGTCGTTGCGCTCATCTGCCTGTCCTCGGGTGCCCAGAGTGTTGAAAGGCAGAAAGCGCCTTTTCGGCGCCGTTGACAAACGATCAAATCGTGGATCACCTGTGACTATGGATCACAGCTCAGACACAATGGTGCCGCTCGAGACCCTGCGCGCCTTCGATGCGGCGGCGCGAACGGGGAGCTTTTCGGCCGCGGCCGAGAAGCTCAACATCACCCACGGCGCCGTCAGCCGGCAGATCGCCAAGCTGGAGGACTGGCTGGGCTTGAAAGTGTTCGACCGCGGCGCGCGCGGCGTCTCGCTGACCATCGAGGGCAACCGCCTGCATCTGCGCACGGCGGAAGCCTTTGCGCTGATCTCCAGCCATTCCGACCGCTGGGTCGAGCCGCGCGGCACCGCCGTGGTGCGGCTGACCTCGATACCCTCCGTCAGCGGGCTGTGGCTGATGCCACGCATGGCGGCGCTGGAGAACAATCCCACCAAGCTGCGCATCGTGCTCGACGTCGACATCCGCCAGGCCGACCTTGCCGATGAAGGCATCGACCTGTCGGTCCGCTGCGGCCGCGGCGGCATTCCGGGCCGCATCTCGGTGAAGCTGTTCGAGGAACATGTCTTTCCCGTCGCCGCGCCCGGCCTTGCCCACGAGATCGGTCGCGGCGACCCGGCCCGGCTGCTGAGGTTTCCACTGATCAACGATTCCGACGCCTCCGGCTGGCGTGCCTGGTTTGCCGCGCAAGGGATGGACTACCGCCCGCGCCCGCAGGATCGCCGCTTCGAGGACTATAATCTGGTGCTCGACGCTGCCGCCTATGGGCTCGGCATCGCGCTGGCACGGCCACCGCTGACCGGACATCAGTTGGAGGCAGGCCGCATCGTCGCCGTCGACGAGCGCACGGCGCTGAACCCGGTGTCGTACTGGCTCGACCGGCCGCTTGGGCGGCCGCGCACGGCTGCCGCCGAACTTTCACGCCGTATCGCTGTCGAGGCGGGGCTGGCGATGGACAAGATGGAAGCATTCCTCGAAGCCGAGCGGTAGCGGCGATTGTTCGGTGCTCAGCCAAGCACCAGCAAGGCGAGCCCGACAATGGCAACGGCCAGAAACCCGGCAGCCAGCGCCATCAGGCCGACACGCATCTGCTGCCGGCCTTCGGGCTGGACCGTGTCATTCGACCCAGACATCGCCTGCCCCCGCTTCGCCGCCGCGCCGGTGGCGGAGGCGCGGCGCGGCGGCGAAACCCCCGGTGCGAGAAGCGCAAACCAGGGCAGTCCTGCCGGCTTTGCGGCAGCGCCATCATCGGCCCTGGCCGGCGGCACCGGCAGACCGCGCTGTGCATCGTCGTTGGCTGGCGTCGCCTTGCCTGTCGCAGCCGTTGTCGGCCCGAAATCGTCGGGCGCCGCGTCACCCGGTTCGGCAAGGGCCAGATAGGCCTGCAGGATCTCGGCTGAACCCGTCTGCTGCCCCTTTGCGACGGCTGCGGACAACAGCGCCTGCAGCGCCGGCGCCGCTGCCGGCTGCAAAGGCGCACCGGATGGCGTCGGCTGCACCAGCGCCTTTATAAGTGCTGCTTTCGCCGGATCGGCCTTCGCCGACGGCACCGCTGCCAATATCATGGCCTCGCGCAGCAGCGCAGTCAGGCGGGCGGATGAAATGTCCATGCCGGTCCCATAAGAATGGTTTGGAGCCGACAATAGCGCCTCAGCATTGCGTCAAGCTTGACCTTGCCGGCAATTTATGGCGATGAAATCAGCATGAACTCTGGCACCACCCCATGATGAACCGCTTCGAAGGCCCTGGCGGCAAGGAAGCCCGGATCCGCTATCTCGACGGCGACTTCCAAGTCACCAGCCCCGGCGCATTCGTGCGCTGCGCTGTGACCGGTGAGAGCATTCCGCTGGACGAGCTCAAATATTGGAGCGTCGCCAGGCAGGAGCCCTATGTCAGCGCCGCCGCCTCGCTGCGCCGCGAGATCGAAACGCATCCGGACCTGCGCAGCCGGGGTTAAAGGCGCGCACAGAGCCGTTGGTCGCGTTCCTTCACACCCCCCTCTGTCCTGCCGGACATCTCCCCCGCAACGGGGGAGATTGGATGATCATCTTTGCTTTCGCCAAATCACCAGCGTTGCAGAATGAGCGCCATTGGCAAAGCTGCTGATCTCCCTCCTTGCGGGGGAGATGGCCGGCAGGCCAGAGGGGGGTGCTGTCCGCCAGCATCTCCGCGTGACGCTGCACGCCCTACCCTCGCAGCTTGCGCTGTCTCCAGGCATCCAGCGTCTCGTCGATGATGCGCTCCGGCACAGTGTCGAGTTCGAACGTGGCGTCGATCTCCAGCACGGCGAGTTCAGCGAGGAAATCGGCCGGGGCAGCGCCATGGCGCAGCCGGGCGGCGTCCTTGGCGGTGGTGACGAGGCCCAGTCCATCGCGGCGCGCGGTTGCCGCCAGTTCCGCGAGCTCATCAGGGGCATAGAAGTGATGGTCCGGAAACGACCGGGTCAGCGCCACTTCCGCACCGGTGCCGCGCAGCGTCTCGAAGAATTTTTCGGGATGGCCGATGCCGGCAAAGGCGAGGAACCGCCGGCCGGCGAACCGCTCCTTGCCGCCCGGTTCAGCATGCGCCTCGAAGATCGGCCGGCCGGCGCGCGCCGCCTGGCGCACGACCTGGTCGGCGGCGGTGCCCTCGCCCATCTTCAACAGCCCATCGGTGAACACCAGTTGGTCGACGACGTTGGCGCGCAGCGGCCCACCCGGAATGACGCGGCCATTGCCGATGCCGTAGCGGGCGTCGACGACGACCAGCGCATAATCAATATGGATGCGCGCGCTCTGAAAACCGTCATCCATGATCAGGAAATCGCAGCCATGGGCTTCCATGAGCAGCTTGGCGCCGGCGGCGCGGTTCGGGCTTACCGCAACCGGCGCATGCTCGGCCAGAAGCAGCGGCTCGTCGCCGACATGCTTGGCGGCGTCGTGACTGGCATCGACAACATGCGGCTGCGCAAACGAGCCGCCATGGCCGCGCGACAGGAATCCGGGATTGAGCTGCATGCGCCTGGCCTGCTTGGCCAGCGCGATGGCGACCGGCGTCTTGCCGCTGCCGCCGACGGTGAAGTTGCCGACGCAAAGCACTGGTGCGTCGATCTTTTCACGTACCGCCCGGTGCATACGGCGGCCGGCGACCATGCCATAAATCGCTGATAGCGGCGACAGCGCAAAGACCCGCCAGTCCGGCGCTTCCCACCAGAAAGGTGGTGCTTCGGACGCCACCTATCGCCCGTCGGCGCCCTTCAGGCGCGACTTGACGATCAATGGCTGGATATAAGGCTCAAGCGATTTCAGCGTGTGCGCCAGCGCACCGCGCATCTGGTCGACGGTGGCGGCACCGGCCGCCATCATCTCATGGCGCGCGACTTCATTGCTCAACAGGAAATTGACGGCGCCGGCCAGCATGTCGCGGTCGCGCACCAGCTTGGCGCCGCCACTGTCGAGCAGACGCTGATAGGCTTCGCGGAAATTCTGGACGTTGCGGCCGGCAAGCACGGCGGTGTCGAGCATGGCCGGCTCCAGCGGGTTCTGGCCGCCTTCCGAGGTCAGCGAGCGGCCGACAAAGGCGATTTCCGTCAGCCGGAGATAAAGCCCCATCTCGCCGATCGTATCGCCGAGCAGGATATCGGTGTCGGCGGTGATCCTGTCGCCCTTGCTGCGCCGCGCCAGCTTCAGCCCCATGCCGGAAATCTGCGCCGCAAGGGCTTCGGCGCGGTCGGGATGGCGCGGGACGATGATCGTCAGCAGGCCATGGTGGCGCTTGTAGAGCGTGGCGTGGACTTCCGCCGCGACCACCTCCTCGCCGTCATGGGTCGAAATTGCCGCCCAGGTCGGGCGGCCGGCGATCTGGCGCTTCAGCGTCGCCAGCGCCCGTTCGTCGACGGGGGGCGGCAAGGTGTCGACCTTGAGGTTGCCGGACACGGTGACCGGCCGGGCGCCAAGCGCGCGAAACCGTTCGCCGTCGACATCCGACTGGGCAACGACGTGTGCGAGGTTCTCGAACAGCGCCTCGGCGATGTTGGCGCGCTTCTTCCAGGATTTGAACGAACGGTCGGACAGCCGGCCGTTGACCAGCACCTGCGGCACGTGTCGGGCGCCGAGCTCGAGGATGGTCATCGGCCATATCTCGGATTCGGCGATGATAGCCAGGTCCGGCCGCCAGTGATCGAGAAAGCGGCTGACGGCCGGCTTCAGGTCGAGCGGAACATATTGGTGGATGATGCGGTCGCCCAGCCGTTCGTCGGCAACCTGCGCCGAGGTCACTGTTCCCGTCGTCAGCACGATGTTGACACCGTAGTCGAGGATGCTTTGCACCAGCGGCACGACCGCAAGGGTCTCGCCGACGCTTGCCGCATGGATCCAGATCACCGGCCCTTCGGGGCGCGGCCGCCCGGCAACGCCGTAGCGCTCACGGCTGCGGCTGCGGTCTTCCTTGCCCTGCGATGTGCGCCAGGCGACATAGGGACCCATCAGCGGATAGGCGGCTGCACCGGCAAGGCGGTAGGCCGCCAGGAAGGCGCGCGCCCAGCCGACGCTCATGGCCTGCCGTCCACGAGCCGATAGGCCTCGGCGGTTGCGGCATTGAGCGCGGCCGTGACTTCCTGGCGCTTGCGCTCCATTTCGGCCTCGTCGGCATTGGCCGGCACGAAAACCGGCGTTCCGATGACGATCGAGGAGCGGCCGAACGGCAGGTTGATGGTGGTCTTGTCCCAGCTCCTTTCCAGCACCTTGCGGCGGCTGGTGGCGATGGCGGCAGGCATGATCGGCCGGCCGGAAAGGCGTGCCAGCAGAACGATACCAAGCCCCGCGTCGCGCGGCGTGCCGTGGGGAATGTCGGCGATCATGGCGACGTTCTTGCCGGCCACGAGTGACTTTTTCAGGGCGATGAGCGCCTTGGCGCCGCCCTTGTCGAGATGCTTCGTGCTTTCACGCCCGCCGGAGCCGCGCACCGCCTCGATGCCGAATTTTTCGATCATCAGCGCGTTGAGTTCGGCGTCGGCGCTGCGCGAGACCATGGCGACCAGCGGCCGTCCCTTGGGATAATAGGCTGGGGTCAGCAGATGCTGGCCATGCCAGAGCGCGATGATGCCGGGTTCGAATTCGGCGTAGTCGCCGCCTGAAAATTTAGCCGAGCCTTCGACCACGCGGTTGGTCAGGCGCACCAGGCGGACGAACTGGGCGAGCAGGCTGACGATCATGCTCTTGACGATTCGCGACTGCGCCAACGGCTCGCGGATCTTGCGCCAGAATGTCTTCGAACTGCCGCCGCGTCTTCTTCGGACCGCGGCGCCGGTGGGCTGCCCTTTCACCGCTTCATGCTCCATCGCTGTCAACCGGCGGCCTTGCTTTCAGGGTCGAGCAGCCGGTGCAGATGGACGACGAAATAGCGCATATGGGCATTGTCCACGCTGGCTTGCGCCTTTGCCTTCCACGCGGTGTGCGCGGTTTGATAGTCCGGATAAACGCCAACGATGTCGAGCGCGTCGAGATCGCGGAACTCGGTGCCTCCCAGCTTCTTCAGCTCGCCGCCGAACACCAGGTGCAAAAGCTGTTTCTTTCCGTCTTCCGCGGCCATTTCGGTCCTTCACATATTGTGAGTTTGCGACAGGTCTAGCCCAAAGCTGCCGACTTTGGAACCTTCGATCACGCTTCCGTATCGGCAATGACGCCGGCAAGCACGGTCAGCAACTGCCCGCTGCCGGCGACCAGCGCGCCGTGACGGATGATCTCCCCGGCATAAAGCGGCGCGCGGCCATGGCCGTCGAGCACGGCGCCGCCAGCCTCGCGCAAGATGAGATCGGCGGCGGCGATATCCCAGTCATGCGCGTTGGGCTTGACGAAGGTGGCGTCGAGCGTGCCGTTGGCGACCATCGCCAGCCGGTAGGCGAGCGAGGGAATGTGCGCCGCCCGCCGCACCCGGCCCTGCCATTGCGGCGGCATCAGGTCGATCAACTGCTTCAGCCCGCCGATCTCGACCGTCTCGCCCAACTGGCGCACGGCAATCGGCTTGCCGTTGCAGAAAGCTCCATGGCCAGGCAACGCCCAATAGGTTTCGCCCTTGGCCGGACATTCGAGCACACCGGTGAGCGTGCGGCCGTTCTCGACCACGGCGACGCTGACGCACCAGGAGCGCAGACCTTCGAGGAAGCCGCGGGTGCCGTCTATGGGGTCGACGACAAAGGTGCGCCGCGCCAGAAGCCGCGCCGGATCGTCAGTCGTTTCCTCTGATAGCCAGCCATAGTCCGGCCGCGCCGCAAGCAGGGTCTCGCGCAAATAGGCGTCCGCCGCGTGGTCGGCTTCGCTGACCGGCGAGGTGCCGCCCTTCATCCACACTTGCGGGTTCTTGCCGAAATAGCGCATGGCGATCGCGCCCGCCTCGCGGGCGGCGTCGCGCAGCAGATCGAGGTCGTCCGAGGCCCCGGCCGATATGACCGGGTCACGCTCCGGCAAGGGTCATTCCTTCGATCAGCAGCGTCGGTGCGGCGGTGCCGAAATCGCGGTCAAGATCGCTCGCCGGCACCATGTTGAGGAACATCGTCTTCAAATTGGAGGCGATGGTCACCTCGGCCACCGGATAGGCAAGCTCACCATTGTCGATCCAGAAGCCGGATGCGCCACGGCTGTATTCGCCGGTCACCATGTCGACGCCCTGGCCGAACACTTCGGTGACATAAAAGCCGGATTTCAGCGACCTGATCAGGTCTTCCGGCGTCCTGTCGCCCGGCTCGATGGCGAGATTGGTCGAAGACGGCGATACCGACGAGCCGCTGCGCGCGCCGCGTCCGTTGGTGGTCAGCCCCAATTCCCGCGCGGCGGACGTCGACAGGAACCAGTGCTTCAGCACGCCGTTCTCGACCATCAACAGCTTTTCGCCCTCGACGCCTTCGCCGTCGAACGGGCGCGAGGCCTGGCCGCGACGCCGTAGCGGCTCGTCGGTGACGGTGATGGCAGCCGACGCAACCTGCTTGCCCATCATCTCGCGCAAGAAACTGGTCTTGCGCGCCACCGAAGCGCCGTTGATGGCGCCGGCGAGATGGCCGGCAATGCCGCGCGCGACGCGCGGATCGAACACAACGTTGACCGGACCGGTCGCCGCCTTGCGGGCGCCGAGGCGGCGCACGGCGCGCTCGCCGGCCTTGCGGCCGATCAGCTCCGGCGCGTCGAGATCGGAAAAATGCTGGTTCGAGGAGTATTCGTAGTCGCGCTCCATGCCGGTGCCTTCGCCCGCAATAACGCTGGCCGAACGCGAAAAGCGCGATGCGACATAGTGGCCGACGAAGCCGTTCGACGTGGCCAGCACCAGCCCGCCAAGACCGGCGCTGGCGCCGCTGCCGGCCGAATTGGTGACGCCCTTGACTGCAAGGGCCGCTTCCTCGGCGGCAAGGGCCGCTTCCTTCAACTGATCGGCCGAAACCTCGGTGGCGTCGAACAGATCGAGGTCGCGCACCTTGCCGACCAGCAAAGCCGGATCGGCGAGACCCTGATAGGGGTCCTCGGGCGAGACTTTGGCCATGGCCACGGCGCGCTCAGCCAGCGCCTTGGGGTCCGATGCCGCCGTCGCCGAGACGCTCGCCACCCGGTTGCCGACGAAGACGCGCAGCGAGACATCGTCGCCCTCGGACGCTTCGGTGTTCTCGACCTTTCCCAGCCGCACCGACACGCCGATCGAGCGGCCGCGCACGGCAACCGCGTCGGCGGCGTCGGCGCCGGCCCGCTTGGCAGCCTCGACCAGTGCCGCGACGCGGTCGGTCAATTTCGCTGCCTCTGGTGTATCGGTCATGCGCATGGTCCTGGCTGAAGCCGCGCCGGGCGGTAGCGGCTGTTGCACCATCTATTGTCCCAATGCGGCTTGTGCAATGGCGCACGGGCAATTGTCCCGCTGCGGCATAGCGCCCAAGCGGCCCGCAAAGCCCATCCGCGGCGGCCGCCACAGACGCGCGGCTTGACCGGTTTGTGAGTTTAACCAAGGCCGATTTCCGTCAAGGAGTGGCGACTGGCGTCCAGATCACGTCATCGATCCTCGTCGCGCCCGTTGCCAGCATCACCAGCCGGTCGAAGCCAAGCGCCGAGCCGCTGGCTTGCGGCATGATGGCGAGGGCGGCGAGAAAATCCTCATCCAGCGGATAGCGCTCGCCATAAACGCGCTCCTTCTCGTCCATCTCGGCGGCAAAGCGCCGGCGCTGCTCGACCGGATCGGTCAGTTCGCCAAAAGCATTGGCGAGCTCGACGCCGCAGCAATAGAGCTCGAAGCGCTCGGCCACGCGCTGGTCCTCCGCGCTCGGCCGGGCGAGCGCCGCTTCCGAGATCGGATAGCCGTACAAGATGGTGGCCCGCCCCTGCCCCAGCACCGGTTCGACCTTCTCGACCATTACCCGGCTGAACAAATCGGCCCAGTTGTCATCGTCGGCCGTGCGCAGGCCGACCTTGACCAGAGCATCATGGAGTGCGGCGCGGTCTGTGCCGCCATCGGCAGAAACGGTGGCAAGAAGATCGATGCCGGCGTAACGCGCAAAAGCTTCCGCCACGCTCACGCGTTCCGGTTCGGCGAACGGATCGGCCTCGCGGCCGCGAAAGCGGAAGGTTTTGGCGCCGGCCCGCTCGGCTGTCAGCTTCAGCAGTTCGGCGCAATCGGCCATCAGGCTGTCATAGGTTTCGCCGACCCGATACCATTCCAGCATGGTGAATTCGGGATGGTGCAAGGGGCCGCGCTCGCGGTTGCGCCAGACGGCGCCCAGGCTGAAGATCCGCCGCTCGCCGGCGGCAAGCAGCTTCTTGCAGGCGAACTCCGGCGAGGTGTGGAGATAAAGCGGCCGGCGCGCGCCGTCGGCGCCGATCGCCTCGGTGGCGAAGGCTGAGAGATGCGCCTCGTTGCCGGGCGAAATCTGCAATGCCGCCGTCTCGACCTCGATGAAGTCGCGCTCGCCAAACCAGCCGCGCATTGCGGCAGCTATGGCGTTGCGGGCCATCAGCCGCGGCCGGCGGTCGGCGTGAACATCCGGCGTCCACCAGGGCGAAGCGCCAGTCATGGGTTTGCCGGGCAACGGAATTGCTGACAGGGCTGGCGGTTCGGGCCAAGATGCGCTACGGCGACGGCTCTCGCAGCCGATTTGCGCCGAACGATCGTTTCAGGCCAACGAAGTCTAGGATTGAAAACCGTGGTGAAGGTCATCGCCAGTTCGCTCCGTAAAGGCAATGTCGTCGACAAGGACGGCAAGCTTTACGTGATCCTCTTTGCCGAAAACATCCACCCTGGCAAGGGTACGCCGGTCACCCAGCTCGACATGCGCCGCATCTCCGACGGGGTGAAGGTTTCGGAGCGCTACCGCACCACCGAGCAGGTCGAGCGCGCCTATGTCGAGGAGCGCGAGCACACCTTCCTCTACGCCGACGCCGAGGGGTATCACTTCATGAACCCGGAAAGCTACGACCAGGTCGCGGTGCCGGAAAGCGTGGTCGGCGACATGGCGCCCTACCTGCTCGAAGGCATGGCGGTGCAGATCTCGCAGTTCAACGGCATCGCCATAGCCCTGGTGCTGCCGCAGCGCGCTACTTTCGAAGTGGTCGAGACGGAGCCGACGACCAAAGGCCAGACGGCGTCCTCGTCATACAAGCCGGCCGTGCTTTCCAACGGCGTGCGCACGCTGGTGCCGCCGCACATCGCGCCGGGCACCCGCGTGGTGGTGATGACGGCTGACGGTGCTTATGTGGAGCGGGCGAAGGACTGACGCGCGAGCGCTTCCGTCCTGGTTGATCCGTTGCATTGCCTTCTGCGGCCGCTGGCTCGATAGTCCTGCCGATGTGGCAGACCTTTGTGACCTACTGGCCTCTGATCCTTGTGATCATTCCGATGCTGATGGCCGCCATCGGCATCGTCCACGCAATCATGACCAAGGAAGACGTGCGCGCCGCCACCGGCTGGGTCGGCGTGATGATCTTGTCGCCGTTCCTTGGCGCGATCATCTATGCCATTGCCGGCATCAACCGCATCCGCCGCGCCACGATCAGCGCCATGCGGCCCGTCGCCGGTGAAGCCGAGACAGCCAAACACGACCACGACATTGCGCTCGAAGCACTCATTTCAGCCGAATTCGGCCAGCGCTTTGCCGGCCTGAAGACGCTAGGCGACAGGGTGGCGCGGCGCGCACTGACGTCGGCAAACGCGATCACGATCCTCAGGACCGGCGACGAAGCTTACGCAGCAATGTGCCGGGCGATAGACAGTGCACAGCGCAGCATTCTGCTCGAGACCTACATCTTCGACAATGACGAGATCGGACGACGTTTTGTCGGATCGCTGGCCGGAGCGGTCCGGCGCGGTGTGACGGTTCGCGTGCTGATCGATGCGGTGGGCGTGCGCTATTCCGTGCCCAGCATTCTTGGGACACTCCGGGAAGCCGGCGTCACCGTCGATCTGTTCAACGGCAACATCGTCATGGGCCTGAGACTTCCCTATGCGAATTTGAGGACGCACAGGAAAATCCTGATCGTCGACGGCGCGGTGGCATTCACCGGAGGCATGAACATCCGCAAGGGGTTCTCGGCTGAATTCGCTGGCACTGCCAGCTCGGCGGATACGCATTTCCAGGTCACGGGGCCGGTCGTGGCCGACCTGTTCGCGGTTGCCGCCGAGGACTGGCGTTTTGCCGGCAACGAGGCGCTCAAGGACGAGGTCTGGCACGTGGCAAAGCCCTCGCCGCCTCCCGGTCAGCCGATCCTGGTGCGGGCGGTGGCGTCGGGGCCGGATGCCAGCATCGAAACCAACCACAAGCTGCTGATGGGCGCATTTTCCGTCGCCCGCAAATCGATCCGCATCATGTCGCCCTATTTCCTGCCGGACCGGGAATTTGTCAGCGCGCTGGTCACGGCTGCCCGGCGCGGCGTCGAGATCGACATCGTCGTGCCCGCGGTCAACAATCTCTTCCTGGTCGGCCGCGCCATGACGGCGCAATACGACCAGGTGCTGAAGCACTATTGCCGCGTCTGGCGCCATGAAGGGTCGTTCGACCATTCGAAGCTGTTGTCGGTCGATGGCGTGTGGGCCTATGTCGGCTCCTCCAACCTCGACGCCCGGTCGCTGCGGCTGAATTTCGAAATCGACCTGGAGGTGCTGGATACCGGCTTTGCCGCCGAGATCGAGGGGCGCATCGGAGCGGCAATCGCTTCCGCCAAACCCGTCACACTCGCAACCCTAAGAGCGCGGCCATTTGTCATCCGGGTTTTTGACCGGTTGTTATGGCTGGGATCGCCCTATCTTTAGAATCAGGACAGATTGAACGCAGGCCTATGGATATAAACGGACGCAGCCTTCCTGAAACCGTGCTCCTGTCGATCCGCGGCAGGAAAGCGCGCAAGGCGAACGCGACGCCGCGCAAGCACATTGAAGGGACCCAGATGGTGGTCGCCTCCTACAACGTCCACAAATGCATCGGCACCGACCGCAGGTTCGACCCCGAACGGACCGCCCGCGTCATCCGCGAGATCGGCCCCGACGTCATCGCGCTGCAGGAAGCCGACAACCGATTCGGCGACCGCGCCGGGCTGCTCGATCTTGCCCGGATCGAACACGAAACCGGGCTGGTGCCGGTGCCGGTTTCCGGAAGCGGCAAGGGCCATGGCTGGCGTGGCAACGTGCTTTTGTTCAAGCGCGGCACGGTGCGCGACGTCCATCAGATCAAGCTTCCGGGACTGGAGCCCCGCGGCGCGCTGGTTGCCGAGATCGACCTCGACGAAACGCGCACTCTGCGCGTCATCGCCGCGCATCTCGGCCTGTTGCGCCGCTCGCGCTCGGAGCAGGCCCGCGTCGTGCTCGACATCATGAGCAACCAGGATGAAAGGCCGACCTTGCTGCTCGGCGACCTCAACGAATGGCGGCTGGGCAACCGCTCGGCGCTCAAGACGCTGCACGCCACCTTTGGTTTCACGCCGGCGGCGGTGCCGACTTTCCCCTCAGGCCTGCCGGTACTGGCGCTCGACCGGATCATGGCCAACCGGCACGGCATGGTCTCGTCGGTGGAAGCTCATGATACGCCGCTGTCGCGGGTTGCGTCGGATCATTTGCCGCTGACGGCGTTTGTCAGCCTGTAACTCATCCGTCCCGCAGCCAGACCAGCATCTCACCGGGTTCACGGTTGTCCCAGGCAAAGTACGGGACGGCGGTGATTTTCGTTTCGCTCACCGCCGGCGGATCGGTGCGATAGAGCCCGGTTTCCCAGTTTTCCTGAGCTTCCTTGCTGGCAAGTGCCGAAAGCGTGACGATGCCGCCGAGCAGGTTCGGCTCGGCATGCGCCTCGATTTTTGCCGTTCGCGGCAGAGCGATCCGATGCAACTGGCCGGCATTGTCGGTCTCCTCGACGCAATAGATCAGCGGACCGCGCGCAAGTGCGACGCGGCCGATGTCCTGACGCACCTCCGGATTGGCGAACAGACGGGCGATCGACATTTCGAGATCGAGTTCGACCCGGTCGCCCTGGCGCCACTCGCGCCGGATCGCGGCATAGCCGTCGCTGGTGATGCCGTCCAGATCGACCGCGGCGCCGTTGATCTTGAGCGCCGCCTTGCCGCACCAGGACGGGACGCGCAGGTGCAAGGTGAATTCCGCCGGAGCGTCGGCTTCGATCCGGATCGAGACCGCGCCATCCCAGGGATAATTGCTGGTCTGAATCAGACTGACCGCCCGGTTCGATATGTCGAAGCGCGCGGTGCTGTCGCCGTAGAGATGAACGGCCAGCGCGTCGTCCGACAGGCTGTAGAAATAGCTGCCGATGGAGGCGACCATGCGGCCGATATTGGGCGGGCAACAGGGGCAGCGATGCCATTTCCAGCGATTGTGCCTGCCCCGGCTCTCCAACGGGTTCTCGTAGAAGAACAGCGAGCCGTCGAGCGACAGGCCGGAGATCGAGCCGTTGTAGAGTGCCCGCTCCATCATGTCGGCGTAGCGGGCGTTGGGACCCATGCCGAGCATGCGGCTGGCCCAGAACACCAGGCCGACCGAGGCACAGGTCTCGGCATAGGCGGTTTCGTTGGGCAGGTCGTAGTCGCTGGTAAAGCCCTCATTGTGCGCCGACGGCCCGAGGCCGCCGGTGATATAGAGGTTCTTGGTGGTGAGATCGTTCCACAGCCGGTCGAGCGCTACCCTGAGCGTGTCGTCGCCATATTCGGTGGCGATGTCGGCCATGCCGGAATAGAGGTACATCGCCCTGACCGCATGGCCGACGACCTTGTCCTGCTCGCGCACCGGCTTGTGCGACTGGTTGTACTCATAAGTCTTGAAATGATAGGCCTTCGGATCGGCGCCGCGCGCACGCGCCTCCTCGTCGAAATAATGCGGCTGTTGCCCGCGCTGGTCGATGAAATACCTGGCCAGGTCCATGTATTTCTGCTCGCCGGTAGCCCGCGCCAGCTTGACCAGCGCCAGCTCGATCTCCTCATGGCCGCAATAGCCCTTCTTCTTGCCCGGCTCCGGGCCGAAGGTGTCGGCGATATGGTCGACGTAGCGGCACATGATATCCAGCAGCTTGCGCTTGCCGGTGGCCTGGTAGTAGGCGACCGCGCCTTCGATCAGATGGCCGGCGCAATAGAGCTCGTGGCAATCGCGCAGATTGGTCCAGCGCTTGCCGGGCTGGATACGCTGGTACCAGCTGGAGAGATAACCGTCTTCCTGCTGCAGTCTGCCGTAGAGGTCGATGACGGCATCGATCTTCTTCTCGAGCGCCGCGTTCTTGCGCCGGTAGAGCGAATAGGCCGCGGTCTCGATGGTCTTGCCCCAATCGGAGTCCCAGAACATCTGCGTCGTCACCGTCGAGCCGGTGAAGCCGGGGCTGGCCGCCTCGTCGGGCGACGGCGAATGGAACGAAATGACGACGCCCGGCGAGGGCCGGTCCGGGTCGATCTGCTCCAGCATGCGCGCCTCGACGCAGCGCTCGTAGAGGATGTCGGCGGTGCGCGACGCCACGGCATCGACACGGTCGCCCCAGAAGCCGCGGACATCGACCTGCGGCACCGGCAGTGGGCGGAAGGCGAGTTTGCCGGGCTTGGCGGATGGTTGAACGGTCATCGTGTCACTCCGTTGGATATTGGTCATTCACGGCGGGTCATTTCACCGCGCCGGCCATCAGGCCGCGGATGTAGAAGCGCTGCAGCAAGAGGAAGAGCACCAGGCACGGCACCATCATCACGGTGACGCCCGCCTGCACCGCGCCCCAGTCGATGGCGCCGAAGCGGCCCGACTGAAGTGCGGTCATCATGATCGGCAGCGTGAATTTGGACTGGTCGGTCATCAGCACCAGGGCGGCGAGGAACTCGTTCCAGGCGCCGAGGAAGGCAAACAGTGCGATGGTGACGATGCCCGGCCAGACCAGCGGCAGCATCACCTTCAACAGCATGGTGACGTTGTTGGCGCCGTCCATGCGCGCGGCCTCCTCGATCTCGCGCGGCACCGCGTCGAAGGCGTTGCGCATCATGAAGATCGAGAACGGCAATTGCAGCGTGGTGTAGACCAGGACCAGCCCGGTCAGCGTGTTGTGCAGGCCGACCTTGGTCAGCACCAGGAAGATCGGCGTCAGGATGGACTGGAAGGGGATCATGATCGTCGACAGGATGACGATGAAGAGCACATCCTTCATCGGAAAGCGGAAGCGCGAAAAGCCATAGCCGGCCAGCACGCTGACGACGACCGACAGGATCACCGTCATGGAGGCGACATAGAGGCTGTTTTGCGCCGGCAGCCAGAGGCCGTCGCCAAAGGTGTCGAGCGTGCGGTAGTTCTCGATCGAGAAGCCGGTCGTCGGCCATGGCGGCAGCGGCGGCTGGCGCGCCTCCTGCGCCGGCTTGAAGGTCGACAGCACGGCCCAGACGATCGGCGCGATGAACAGCGCGGACGCGATCATGCCGGTCGAATGCTCGGCGATCCTGAGCCAGAGGCGGCTGCTGCGGCTTCTTGCCTGCGCCATCAGTCGATGCCCTCCGGCTTGCGCAGCAGCCACAGCTGAACCAGGCTGAGCGCCACCAGTATGGCCAGCAGGATCATCGACAAAGCTGCGCCATAGCCGAGCTTGAACGAGACGAAAGACTGGTTGAAGATCCAGTAGACGGCGGTCAGCGTCTGGTTGCGCGGGCCGCCGCGCAGGATGATGTAGAACTGGTCGAAGGCGAGGATCGAACCGGCGATCGACAGGATCAGCGCCAGCGCCAGCGTGCGGCGCATCAGCGGCAGGGTGATGGCGCGAAAGCGCGCGAACGGCCCTGCCCCGTCGATCATCGCGGCTTCCTGCAGGTCGGTCGGGATCGACTGCAGGCCGGTCATCAGGATGATCATGGTGAAGCCCGCCACCTTCCAGACGACCATGGCGATGATCGACCAGAAGGCCGGCTGGAAAGTCGCCAGAAGGTTGAACTTTTTCGCCGTCAGGCCGAAATCGTAGGCGGCCGGGCTGAACAGGCCGGAATCGACATTGAGCAGCCACGACCAGAGCAGGCTGGCCGAGGCGAAGCCGACGACCGCCGGCATGAAGAAGGATGTCCGGTAAAAGCCGGTCAGCCGCCTGGGCTTTTCGATGAACAGCGCCAGCGGAAAGGCGACGGCGAAGATCACGATGGTGACGATCACGGTGTAGTAGGCGGTGAAGCTCAGCGCGTTCCAAAAACGGTTGTCGCGCAGGATCGCCCGGTAATTGTCGAAGCCGATGTAAAAATGCTCGCCCATCAGCGGCCAGTTGTGCAGCGACATCCAGGCGGTCATGCCGAGCGGAATGATGAAGAACACGACGACCAGCGCCACGGCCGGCGCGACATAGAGCAGGCCGATCCACTGCCGGCGGCCGGCGCCGACCAGTTTTCTGGCGCGTGGCGGGGTGGTGGTGGTGATGGTCATTTACCCTCCCCCTTGTGGGGAGGGTAGCTGCGCAGCAGCGGGGTGGGGGTGCGGCGCCGGCCTCCCACCCGGACCTGCGGTCCGACCTCCCCGCAAGGGAGAGGTAGGGCGTCGGTGCGATGATTGAGAATGCCAGAGGTCATGCTGCTCTTCCGTTGGATCTCGTAGGGCGGTGGGACACACCTCCCCCACCCCGCTGCTTCGCAGCGACCCTCCCCACAAGGGGGAGGGTAAGGAGCGCCGGCCGCCCGTCCAGGGAGACGGACCGGGCGGCCGGATCAGGACCCGCGACGGCAAGGGCGTTGCACCGCCCTCGCCGCCGGCCAGTCCTTATTTCTGCGCCTGGTCGATGATCGACTGCATGGTCTCTTGTGCATTGGCGATGGCGCCGTCGACGTCGTCGCCGAAGACGACCTCGTTGATCATCTGCGTCCACGGACCGTTGGCCGAGTTGATCAGGTCGTTGAACACCACGGAATAGGGCGTGCGGCCCTTGGCCATGGCTTCGGCGGCGATCTGGTAGCGCGGATCGAGATCCTTCAGCGCCTCCTTGGCGATGTCGCCGCGCACCGGCAGGCTGCCGTATTTGGCCAGGATGGTCTGGCCTTCGAGCGAATAGGCGAAGTCGAGAAACTCCTTCACCACGGCGAGCTTCTTGGTGCCCTTGGTGACGACAAAATTGTCGCCGCCGGCAAACGAAGACCAGCCGCTGTCCTTGCCCGGCAGGAAAGTGACGCCATAGTCGATATCCGGATACTGCGTGTTGAGCGCGCCGATGGCGAAGGCGCCGGACGGCGAAATGCCGATATTGCCGGTGGCGAAGGCGGCAAAGAAATTGGCGCCGGTGTCGGTCTGCGCGCCGGCCGGCACCAGATCCTTCTTGACCATCGAGCGGTAGAGGTCGATGGCGCCGCGCAGCTGCGGGCTGTCCAGCGTCGCCTTCGAGCCGTCCTCGGAGAGGATGTCGCCGCCCGAGGCCCACACCAGCGGCGTGAAGGTGAAGATATTGCAGCCGCCGCAATTGCCGGAGAAATAAAAGCCCTTGATGTCGCCGCCAAGCGCATTGACCTTCTCGGCATCGGCCTCGATCTCGGCCCAGTTGGCCGGCCCCTTGTCGGGATCGAGACCCGCCTGCTTGAACAATTTCTTGTTCCAGATCAGCACCGAGGCATCGGCCGAGAACGGCAGCCCGTAAATGTGGTCCTTGTAGGTGCCGGTCTTGACATGCGCCGGCGACAGGCTGGCGAAATAAGGCAGCGATTTCGCCCAATCGGTGATGTCCTCGAGCTGGCCGGCGGCGGCAAAGGACGGCGTGTAGATCAAGTCGAGCGACAGCGCGTCGGGCGCCGTGCCGCCGGCGGCGGCGGCGCCATATTTCGGGATGATCTCGGCATTGGGAATGATGTCGAGCTTAACCTGGTTCTCATGGCCCTTGTTGAAGGCATCGACGATGCGCGGCATGAAGTTCGAGCCGTCGGCGCGAACCCAGATGTTGGCGGTGTCGGCGGCCATTGCAGGCAAGGCAATGATGCTCGCGGCGAGCGCGAACCCGGTAATCACGGTCTTCATGGTTTTCCTCCTCATGGTTCTGTTCTCCTCCCTGTTGCGGCGCGCTCTTGGATCGCGCCGCGCGTTCTCCTAGCCGTCCGGCGGACGGCCGCATGACTGACGCACCACCAGCCGGCACGGCAGTTTTCGAATGCCCGGCGCGGCGGGTTGGCCGCCGACGAGCGAAAGCAGAGTGAGGCCGGCCTCGCGGCCGAGCGCTGCCAGGTTCATGTCGACCGAGGTCAGCGGCGGGCGGGTTGCCTCGGCCACGATCTCCCAATTGTCGAAGCCGATGACGCCGACATCGCCAGGCACGCCTAAGCCGCGCTCGCGCAGCGCATCGATGACGCCGCGCGCGATCTGGTCGTTGCCGCAGAACACGGCGTCGGGTTTCTCCCCCTTCTTGTTGAAGAGCGTTGGGCCGTCGAACAGCTTTCCGACGGCTTCATGCCCCCAGGCTTCCGACCACGAGCCGAGCAAGGGCTCGGTGACCGGCAGGCCGTGCGCGGCCAGCACATCGCGAAAAGCCTGTGCCCGCTCATTCACCACGGCAAAACTTTCGGGACCGCTGACATGGGCGATGCGCCGCCGCCCGAGCCGGCAAAAATGCTCGACCGCCAGCCGCGCGCCGCCGGCATCGTCGGAGACGAAGGCGATGGCATCGGGATCGGGCTGGCTGAAGGCGTAGATGACGGGCACGCCGAGATTGGCGAGGTCGACCGGCAAATGGCGGTCGATGCGCTTGCCGCTGGCGATGATGCCATCGATGCGCTTGTCCAGCATCGCCTCGACATGCAGCTGCGCCAGCCGCGGATCGTCCTCGACATTGCACAGGAACACCGAGACGCCGGCATCGACCAGCGCATCCGAAATGCCCGACATGACCGGCAGCGAAAAGCGGCCGTAGGTATCGTTGGTCAACAGGCCGACGGTAAAAGAGCGCCGCCGAAGCAGGCTCTGCGCCAGGCTGTTGGGGCGAAAGCCGAGCCGCTGCGCCGTCTCGCGAATGCGCTGGCGCGTCTCGGCAGTCATCCGCCCCTGTCCGTTCAGCGCCTTGGAGGCCGTGGCCACACTGACACCAGCCATCGCCGCGACTTCACGCAGGGTGACTGGTTGTTTGGCGGGTGCTGGCGAGACGTCGGAGGGCATATTTCGGGTGTCGGTCCTCGGTTTGGGAAAAGGTTTTCTCTTACTGGTCTGTAGAGTGGCGATATAGATGGGCGGCGGATGCTGCGGGATTTGGGAAAACGTTTTCTCAGAGAGAGACTAGGATGAGAATCTGAGTATGGCAAGAGGGATGGTGGGGTACGGACAACTGACCCGAATATTTCCGAGTGACCAGCTCACGGTCGCTTGCAAGTTCCCACCCGGCTCATCAGTATCCGGAGTATGACAATACAACCGATCCACACGCCAGATTCGTTCAACGAGGAGTCTAGCCCGGAGGATTCTAATGCCTGGGATACGTGGATAGCCGCGTGCTTGTCGGAGACCATGCAGGGCTATCGGGCTAAACCGGAATGGCTCAAGCGCGATGCCAATGGAGAGCGTTCGATCGCGCGCGATTATGCGAAGCGCGAGTTGCTCGAACTCGTCCAGAATGCCGCTGACGCGGCCGCCGAGCAAGGGGGCCATGGGCGTATCCGGATCGAGATCGCTCGGGAGGGCCTGTTCGTCGCTAATACGGGCATGCCTTTCCGTGCAGGCGGGGTTCGGTCGCTGATGACCGCGCACACGAGCGACAAGCCCGAGCGGCAGGCGACACTGATTGGCGCGAAGGGCCTCGGGTTCCGCGCCCTTCTTAACTGGTCGTCAGAGCCATTTGTCACCAGTGGCGCGCTCGAAATAGGCTTCTCTCGTAGCCATGCCGCTGGCCAAGTCGAGGCGCTCTCGCGGTCGGACGCACGCATCGCCGCTCTTGTGGCGCGCAGTAGCAAGCCGCTCGTTCCTATCCTTGCCTTTCCGGTGGCGGGGCCGGCGCTCGCGGCGATCGATGATCCGAAGCTCTCGCGGCTGATGGAACGTGCACGTGCGCTCCGCGCTGACGGCTATGACACGGTGGTCGCCGCACCGTTCGAAGATGAGAAGGCGCGCCAGCGCGCCCTCGACCAACTAGCCGAATTTCACCCGGACTTCCTACTGTTCGTCGAGGCGCTCGAGCAGATCGTAGTGTATGTCGATGATGACAGCCCACGGCGCTGGACTAAGTATCTCGACGCGTCCGGCCGGTACGTGCTCGAACTCGCCGAAGGCGATACAATCACGATTCAAGAATGGACCTGCGGCCGAAAGCGTGGGGCATTACCAGACCCGGAGTATCCCGGCAGCTTACGCGCGTATGAGCTCGCCATCGCGGTCCGCCACGACGCACCGAACGCGGCTGGGCGGCTGCACTGCTATTTTCCAAGCGAGGTCGCAGTCCCCTTCCCGGCGCTCTTCCATGCGACGCTCGAACTGGATTCCAGCCGCAAAACGCTCAACACAGACTCCGAGCTCAATGCAGGCGTCCTTTCGGCGCTCGCAGACTTTTTTGCCGATTTCCTGTTAGCGCTGCGGGATGATCCCGAAGCACCTGACCCCCTTTCACTTTTGGCTCGCCAGGCTGCCTTCCCAGACGCGCTGCAGGTGTTCGAAGCGCTAGTTTACAAGGCGGCCAGGGCGCGTCCTCTGGTCCCGACCAACGGTGGGGGTTATGCGAGTGCCGATGAAACCAAGGTCGAGCCCGCCGCCTTTGCCGGATATCTTCCGGCGCGCCTCTTCCCAAAGCTTGCCCTCGGTCGGACTGAGGCCGACCGTGCTGTTATCACAAGGCTGCAGGTCGGCGTGCTGAAGGACGCCGAGATCGTCCAGGTTCTCCGACAGGCGCCGATGACTCTCGACGAGCGGGCGACGGCGATCGTCGGCATTGCCAAAACACTGCCCGCCGATTTGCATGATCGAACGCTCCTGCTTGACACTGAGGAGCGTCCGCTTACCCGCAACAATACGTCCTTCCCTCCACCTACCAGCGGTCGTCCGCCCGCGCTCCCCCGTTGGGCAAGGGCAAGATTCCTGCATCCCGAGCTCTGGCAGAAGGTCAGCACAGGGCTCGGCGGAGCCATGCGAGATCGGTTCGACAAGCTAAGCACCTTTGGCATTAATGAATTCAGCGCCACCGGAGTCATCACATCGCTACGCCGCCAAGCCAGCGAAGTGCTCAGGCGAGCCAAGGTCGATCCCGTCCGGGTACGCCGCGAATTGCTGCAAGCCCTATTCGGCCTGCGGCAGACCGTAGCGCGAGACTCCTATTACCCTACAGGCCTAACGGAAGTGCCCTGCGCCAACGGCGCCTGGCAAGACGCCTCCAAGACCCATCTCTCGGCGGCCTATGGCGACACCGGTATTATCCTCTCGGCGCTCTATGCCTCGGACTCTGGTCGATTACTCGCCGCCCCTGAGACGCTTGGCATAATCGCGAGGACCGACGAGCTCGCTGCTTTCTTCCGTTGGATCGGCGTCCATTCCTGGCCCATGGCGGTTTCACAGCCCGTGCCGATAGCGTACAGGCCATTAGTCATTGACGCGCTGCCGGCGCAGTTTGAGGTATCGCAGGACAATACCAAGCGCAACATCGAGCGAGCGGAACTGAGCTGGGCCTGGACCTGCACCGCGGAGACTGACTGGATCGCGGGCCTCGACAGTATTCTTGATACCGCGCCCAGCGTGGCGATCTTGGCATGGCTGGCCCAGGACGAGCGGTTCGATGTCATCCGCGCCAAGCCGTTCCTGACGCGCTTTAGGGCAAAGTCGGGCCGAGCCGAATACAAGCCATACCACGGCCCACTGCCCGATCTGGTACGGCACGCCCTCGCTGCGCGGCCTTGGCTTGCTGTAGCCGGCGGCGAGAGAGTCGCACCACGCGATGCGATGATTTCGCCTGGCCCGCTCGCCGCGCTGTTCAAGACACCTCTGCGCCCGACACCTGCGGAAGAATCGCAGTTTGGTGTGTCACGGGCCGTCTGGCAGCGTGGCCTTGCCCATGCCCAGGTTCCAGATAGGCTGTCTGACCTTAACGAAGCCCAGATCTACCGATTGCTTGAGGGACTGGAGCAGCGCGATCCCGGCCCGGAGGTAGTCCGACGACTATATGGCCAGGTGCTGCAGATCGAGGACTTCGATCCCGCCCGAGCAATCGATGCCGCCTCGCGATTCCGGACTAGCGGCAAAGTTCAGATTCGCAAGAACGGTATGATCGGCTGGACGCCAGCCGAGGCCGCGCTCTATCTCGACCGAGACAATTTCCCTGCGGCAGCGCGCGAACATCTCGCCATGCTCGACCTGCCAGCGCGCCGCAGCGCAATCGAGATCGAAGCGCGCTTCGGCGTCGCTCCGCTGAGCAAGCAGAGTTTCAGCCTGATGGTCACTCGGCTGGTGGAGGATGAGGGGATGGACGCCGCGCATCTCCGGAGCCGCTTTCAGGACAGCCTTCCGTTCATCAAAGCGTTTCGCCTCGCCAACTCGTTCGAGACCGCACGCCTGCGGCGACTTGAGACGCTTGAGCTCAAGATCGTGCTCGAGGCGGATGTTGCTTTCAGCCTAGGGCCCAACCTATTTGACGGGCATCTCGAACCCGGCAAATATCTGCTCGACGGCGACGCACTGCTGATCTGCATCGATCCGAGCGAGGGGAGCGAAGAGACCGAGCTGCGCGCGATGACCGCGATGAGCGACGGATTGGCGGAACTCTTCGAACTGCAAAGCGGAGACGACTTCGAGAAGCTGCTGCTGGCTGGCAGCAATGCACTGCGGATGCTCCAGCTCCGGCGACTGCTCGATAATCAGACGCCAGACGAGATCGAGAAGCTAATCGCCGCCATCGAGACGGAGATCGCCATTCCGGAAGAGCCCTATGGAATTGATGCCGCGACGCTAGCACTGGCAATCGCTCCTAGTCCTGCAAGCGCGGTACCGCCACCTGCCGCCAGCGTGCTGACGGGGCCGGGCGTGGCGCCGATAATCCAGCCGATCCGAGCACCGACACCGCCGCTTGCACCACCGATACCGCCGCCGGCATTTCCGGTCATGCTGCCAAAGGCTTCTGCGGTCGTTTCAACGCGGCTTGAGTCTGACACCACCGGTGGCCATGGGGGGGGCGGTGGTTGGACCGTGGCTGTTCGAGTGGGCGGAATACCGAGTGCACCGCAGCGTCGTGCGGATGTTCAGGCACCTAACGATGCCGAGGAGTGGGCAATGCTGTTCGAGGAAAGTGAAGGTCGTTTTCCGCTGCGGGTATCGCGCCTTCAGGGCTACGCCGCCTATGGCTGTGATTGCCTGAGCTTCACCACGCAAGAGCATCGCCAAGCGTTCATCGACGATCCCAGGCAGCATGCGGGCCGGATAGTTCGGTTCATCGAAGTCAAGTCCGGGACGGTCCGTCTGACGCTAAATGAGCTGGCCTCGGCCCGGCGCAATCGCAGCCGCTACTACATCTACCAGATCGCGTTCGACGCCCAGGGACGCGCTTCGGCATACCTCACGATCGTTGTCGACCCGGTACGGTATAGGGCTGCGCTATCCCGCGAATGCGAGGTGCGGATCGACCAGATACCCGACCGCGACCGCATCAAACTCAACGCAATCGCCAACTGAAGCCTGACGGAGATACGCTCGCCCTCCTGGCGAAGCATCTCGATGCCGCGACCGGTCGACTGTAAACGTGTTGCTGTCGATCGGGCCACTCGCAATCGGCTCACGGCCCAACAGGGATATAGCTTGACCTCTCTGTACTATCCTTAGCCTTATGCTTCCGCGACCGGCCAGATTCTGGCGTCGGCCGACAGATAAAGGGGGAGACGTGGAGGTATCGTTTCTAGACAGCGCGGCGGCCAGCCGGGCCATATCGCGACTGATCTCTAGCTATGACGAACTACACTGGTCTGTCGCGTGGGGTTCGTACACTCCGCTGGCCGAGCAACTGATCAAGAACGCCGGCAAATTCCGCAATGTCACTTTTGGGATCGCTTTCAGTCAGACAGATCCTGACCTCGTTGACGGCCTCATAGGCCTCGACAACTGCTATGTCGCAACCAAATTCGCCGATGGAACCTATCATCCTAAGGTCTATTGTTTTCGTTCAGACGAACGTGTCGCCGCGATCGTTGGAAGCGCAAACTTTACCCGCGGCGGGATGGGGAAAAACCTCGAGGCGGTCGTGGAACTTACCGGATCGATCCACGACCCCGCACTCATGAACCTACTCAAATTCACCAATCGTAGCGCAACGTACGGCGAACCTGTGACACAGCGGCTGGCGGAAACGTATAGATTGAGCTGCAAGCGAGTAGCCCGCTTGCCCAAGGCGCCGCGCGACCCGCTCTCTAGCACGACCAGGCTCTCGTCTAACGGCGTCTCCTCTCGCTTGATCGCGATGGGCTGGAACCACTATTCTCAAGCAATTTACACGGCACAATACCACAACGTCGATCATAGCCTGGAGCTCCTAAGGATCGCCCAGACATGGCTTGCGTCTGTCCGGTCATTCAAGAACCTCGGGTTGGAGCAACGCAAGGCGCTCGCTGGCGTCATCGGCAAGAATCAAAAGACCAGTCCGGAACTGGATCGCGACTGGGGCTGGTTCGGATCAATGAGCGGGATGGGCGACTTCGCGAACCGGATCAAAGAAAACGACGCCTACCTCGCCCGAGCCGTCGATAGCATCCCGCAGAAAGGCGAGGTGACGAAAGATCACTTCGATCGGTTCGCAACACTGTTCGTGCAGGCGTTCAGGAGCTCCCATCGGGTCGGCGGGGTGCCGACGGCGTCCAGGCTGCTGGCAATGAAGCGGCCTGACGTCTTCCTCTGCATATCCGAGCCAAATCTAGAACTGGCTGCCAAGGAAATGGGGTTTTCGAAGTCGACGCTTCGTCTGGAAAACTATTGGGACCGCGTCGTCGAGGTGATCCGCTCGGCCGACTGGTATAATGTGGACAAGCCGGACGGTGCAGACGGCGAGCTCTGGGAAGGGCGAGCCGCAATGCTCGATGCTATGCTGTACCGACCTTGACCTCCGGGGGCCTTACCAATGACGCCGCTCGCCCCAGAGCTTCCACGCGCCCTTCCCGTCCATTCACGGCATGGCCGCATCGCCGCTGAAAACGTAGGTCAGCGCCATCGGCGCGAAAGCGTCGGTCCTTCATCAACAATCGGCAACGCCGATCAGCCAGACTGGCCTGGCCTCCATCGATACACCGGCAAGGATCCCTCGCGGCCCGGCGCTGGGCTGACGGCCGCGGCACGCCCGTTTTCGAATCCACCCCGTGATGGACACTGCTGCGATCTAAACAGACCGGTAGTTTTCAGGAACATGCCAAGGCCACCTGGACGATAGCAACCAGGCGCAAAGCAGCCTTCCGCAGCGTAGAAGTCAAAGAGGCCTGGGGGTAGAACCTGCCATTTGCCAATGTCAGCTTCAATCCAAACAGTCCCTGCGGTCAGATGCGATGGCGGAGCGCGTCGATGATCACCGCCATCGCAGGGGAGAGCTGTCGCCTGCTCGGATAGTACAGGTGATAGCCGGCAAATGGCGGGCTCCAGTCGTCAAGCACGAGCCTGAGGCGTCCCTCGGCGATGTGGTGGCTGACGAGGTTTTCCGGGACGTAGGCGACCCCGAAACCGCTTGTCGCAGCCTCGATCATGGGAATGGACGAATTGAAGGTGAGTTGGCCTTCCACCCGCACACGTAGGTCGCGGCCATCCCTGGCGAATTCCCAGGCATACAATCCGCCGAACGTCGCCTGCCGCATATTGATGCAGTCATGATCGACCAGGTCCTGGGGCGCGGTCGGAACCGGATGGCGGGAAAAGTAGTCCGGCGAAGCCACGGCCACGAGCCTCCAATCCGGCCCGATGCGCACTGCGATCATATCCCGGTCGATGCTCTCACCAAGCCGCACGCCTGCATCGAAGCGCTCCTCCACGATGTTCTTCATGCCGTTGTCGCTGTAGAGCTCGACGCGCACGTCTGGATTGTCGTTGAGCAAGGGCTGGAGCTTCGGCCAGACGGTCGTCTGGAGCGCATGGTCGGACAAGGTGATGCGGACCGTTCCGGAGGGCTTGTCGCGAAACGGCACCAGGCTTGCGAGGTCGGATTCGATTTCCTCGAAGCGGGGAACGAGAGATTGGAAAAGTCGCTCGCCGGCCTCGGTCGGAGAGACGCTCCGCGTCGTACGCGTCAGCAGGCGGACGCCAAGACGAGCTTCAAGCTCCTTGATTGTCGAACTCAGGGTCGACTGCGAGGTGCCGAGCTTGGCCGCCGCCCTGGTGAAACTGCGCTCCCGGGCGACCGCCACGAACCAGAGCAGATCCTTCATGCCATCGCGCTGCATAGGGCACCTCCCGTCGGACATTCATATCATGAGCAGATAAGTCCATGCGGATTGCTTAGTCTACTTAAATGGGTTCCCCTGCAATATCTTCTGGCAGCGACGGGAATTTGCGGCCGATCCGTCCGGTCGCTTTGCCAGGATGCCAATCATGGAAACCACGTACGACACAAGGCTGGTCGAAAACCGCGCCGCATGGGGCGCGGTGTTGTCGATGGCGCTGTGTGTTTTCGTGCTCATCGCGTCGGAATTCATGCCGGTCAGCCTGCTGTCGCCGCTAGCGGCCGATCTCGGCATCACCGAGGGCCGGGCGGGACAGGCGATCTCGATTTCGGGCGCTTTCGCCGTCGTGACCAGCCTGCTGGTCGCCGGCCTCACGCGCCACATCGACCGCCGACTGGTCGTGACCGGCTTCACCCTCCTCCTCATCGTGTCCGGTCTGGCTGTCACCTTCGCGCCGAACTACGCGTTGCTCATGGTCGGCCGGGCGCTGCTCGGCATCGCGATCGGCGGGTTCTGGTCGATGTCGACCGCGATCGTCATGCGCCTCGTGCCGCAAGACATGGTTCCGAAGGGTCTCGCCATGCTGAACGCCGGCAATGCCATTGCGGCCACCATCGCCGCGCCGCTGGGCAGTTTTCTCGGCGCCTATGTCGGCTGGCGCGGCGCTTTCTTCCTCGTCGTGCCGTTTGGCCTCCTGGCGCTGGCCTGGCAATGGACAAGCCTGCCGGCGCTGCCGCCGCGCCGGCGGAAGCGTGCCGGCAATCCGCTGACGCTGCTCGGCCGTCTTCCTGTCGCCACCGGCATGGCTTCGATCATGATGCTGTTCATGGGCCAGTTCGCGCTCTTCACCTATCTGCGGCCCTTCCTCGAGAACGTCACGCGGCTCGACATCGCCGCCCTCTCGGCGGTCCTGCTGGCGATGGGGCTGGCCGGGGTGCTCGGCACATGGTGCGTCGGCCGGCTTTTGCGCACGCGTCTGTTCAGCATCCTCACCGTCATCCCGCTGGTCATGGCTGCGCTGGCCGCCGCGCTCATCGCCTTCGGTGCACTCCCAGGTCCCACAGCGCTGCTGCTCGTTGCCTGGGGCTTCTTCGGCATGGCCGCGCCGGTCGGTTGGGGCACGTGGCTCAGCCGAACATTGCCGAACGACGCGGAGGCCGGCGGCGGGTTGCAGGTAGCCGTCATCCAGCTCGCCATCACCGGCGGCGCCGCGATCGGCGGCACGCTGTTCGATACGGTCGGCTGGTGGGGACCGTTCACTCTGGGCGCGGTGCTGCTCTGCGGATCGGCGCTCGCCGCCCTTGCCGCAGCGCATATGGCCCGGAGGTCTTTGCCGTGACGATCGAACATGCGCCGCTCAGCCGCCGGACATTGCTCGGCGTGGCGCTCGCGATGACCCTGCCTCGCACAGCCGCCAGCCAGGAAGACCAATCTCCCGTCAGCCAGGAGCCCACCGACATGAAGATCAGGATGGTTTTCAACGGCCGCACCATGACCGCCACGCTCTACGACAATCCCTCGGCGCGCGACTTCTTCTCCATGCTGCCGCTCGACCTCGAGATCGAGGACTACGCCCATAACGAGAAGATCGCCTATCTGCCGCGCAAGCTGACCGAGGAGGGAAGCGGTCCGTTCGCCGACGAGCAGCCCTACGACCTGTGCTATTTCATGCCCTGGGGCAACCTGGCCATGTTCTACGCCGACTACCGCCATCCCGGGCTGATCAGGCTTGGCCGCTTCGACGAGGGCGAGCAGGCCCTGCACATTCGCGGCAAATCCCCGCTTCGCATCGAACGCATTTGAGGACGCAAAGGAGATCACCATGGACATTCTTCGCGCCGGCACCAGGCCTTCCGGCAAGGGACCGCCTGACTGGTTCACCGGAACGGTGCGGATCGATCCGCTCTTCAATCCCTACGACGCCGAGCGGGTTCAAGGCGCACAGGTGACCTTCGAGCCCGGCGCCCGCACCGCCTGGCACACGCATCCGCTCGGCCAGACGCTGATCGTCGTCTCCGGCCTCGGCCGAGTTCAGCGCGAAGGTGGCCCGGTCGAGGAAATCCGTCCGGGCGACGTCGTCTGGTTCGCGCCCGGCGAAAAGCACTGGCACGGCGCGTCGCCTCGGACCGCCATGACCCACATTGCCCTCCAGGAGGTCAAGGACGGCAAGGTCGTGGACTGGCTGGAACATGTCAGCGACGCCGACTACGGCGCCTGATCTTCTCCTCTCGAAAGGAACCAACATGCTTGCAACCGTTCTTCACAAACCGGGCGACATACGCTGCGAGGAAATCGCCGATCCGAAAATCATGCGGCCGACGGACGCCATCATCAAGCTGTCGGCAAGCTGCATCTGCGGCTCGGACCTGTGGCCCTATCGCGGGCTGCAGCCGGTCGCCGGGCCTATGCATATGGGCCACGAATATTGCGGCATCGTCGTCGAGGTCGGCACAGAGGTGCGCACGGTCCGCCCCGGCCAGTTCGTCGTCGGCTCGTTCTGCCTCTCGGACAACACCTGCCCGCATTGCCGCTTCGGCTTCCAGTCGTCTTGCGTGCAGCGCGAGTTCATGTCGGGCGCGCAGGCGCCTTACGCCCGCGTACCGCTGGCCGATGGCACACTGGTCGCCACCGCCGAGGTACCGCCGGCCGACCTCATCCCTGACCTGCTGGCTGTGTCCGATGTGCTCGGCACCGGCTGGTATGCGGCCGACGCAGCCGAGGTCCGCGAAGGATCGACGGTGGTGGTGGTCGGCGACGGTGCGGTCGGCCTGATGGGCGTGCTTGCGGCCAAGGAGATGGGCGCCGAGCGCATCATCGCCATGAGCCGGCACGCCAGCCGCCAAAAACTCGCCCGCGAGTTCGGCGCCACCGACATCGTCGCTGAGCGCGGCGAGGAAGGCGTGGCCCGCATCAAGGAACTCACCAAGGGCGTCGGCGCGGACTCCGTGCTGGAATGCGTCGGCACGGGAGAATCCTTCGACCAGGCGCTGGCCTGCTCCCGCCCCGGCGGCACCATCGGCTATGTCGGCGTGCCGCATGGCGTGAACTTCGACGGCCAAAAACTATTCTTCGGCCAGAAACGAATGCTGGGCGGCCCGGCGCCGGTGCGCCGTTTCCTGCCCGACCTGATGGACCGTGTGCTGCAAGGTCGGATCAAGCCCGGCAAGGTCTTCGACCTCAAGCTGCCGCTGGCCGAGGTCGCTGAAGGCTACCGCGCCATGGACGAGCGTCGCGCCATCAAGGTCATGCTTTCGGTGTGAGCAAAGATCGGGCGGACGGCCTGTGCGCACCCACAACTCAGAAAAGGGACAACATATGACGATGAGATTGAAGATTGCCGCCCTTGCGCTTGCGCTTTCGGTCGCCACGCCAGCTTTCTCGCAAGAGCCTCCGATCATCGGCGCATGGCGCATGACGTCGCTGGAGGCCGGCGCCGAGGGAAACCTGAAGCCCGTGCCCTATTCCGGCCAGGTCATCTTCACCGAGGCCGGCACCCTCTCGGTGCAGGCGCAGAACCCCGACCCCAAGGCGCCGGACACGCCTTACACGGCGAATGGCTACGAAGCCTATTACGGGCCGGTCGCCATCAACGACCAGGACAAGACTTTCGTCATCACGATCGAGTCCTCCCTGGTCCGCAACCTTGTCGGGAAGAGCATGAAACGCAAATTCGAGGTCTCGGACAACAAACTGGTCCTCACGCCGGACAACCCGGCCGAAGGCTGGCGCGTAACCTACGAACGCTACTGATCCGAACAGTTGAGTTACCGATGGCCAAAATGGCGCGGATGTCAGACCGAAATGGCGTCATCGCGGAACTGGTGCCAATCATGGCGGCTGTCTTCGCCGGCTTCCTGCTGATCGGACTGGCGCTACCCGTCCTGCCGCTGCATCTTCACCAGCAGCTCGGCTTCGGCCCCTTCGCAGTCGGGCTGGTGACGGGCAGCCAGTTCGTCGCCTCGATGCTGTCGCGCATCGGGGCTGGAAACTATGCCGATGGACGCGGCGGCAAGCGCGCCGTCGTCGTCGGCCTCATTGCCGCTGCCCTTGCCGGGTTATTTTACCTCGGCTCGCTGGCATTGCTCGACCGGCCGGTAGCGTCCGCATCGGCGCTGTTCGCCGGACGGGCGGTACTGGGCGCGTCCGAGAGCTTCATCATAACCGGCGGCGTCGCCTGGGGCCTCTCCGTTGCGGGCGGACAGAACTCCGGAAAAGTCATAGCCTGGGTGGGCACGGCGATGTTTGCGGCGCTCGCGCTAGGGGCGCCGGCCGGATCTGCGCTTTATGCAGCGAGCGGTTTCACCGCGATCGCACTCGCGACGATCATCCTGCCGCTGGCGACGCTGCTTGCCATCCTGCCGATGCGCGACACCGGCGCCGCCGCGGGCAGCGTGCCGCAGTCATGGAGGAGCGTGGCGAAAGCGGTCTGGCTTCCTGGCGTCGGAGCTGCTTTCAGCAGCCTCGGCTATGGTGCTATTCTGGGCTTCGGCGCCCTGCTCTTCGCCGAGCGGGGCTGGCAGCCGGTATGGCTTCCTTTCACGGCCTATGCTGCGTCTCTGATTGTGGCAAGGCTGTGCTTCGGCCACCTGCCCGACAGGCTTGGAGGCGCACGCGTCGCCGTGATCTTCGTCGCGGTCGAGGCGGCAGGGCTGATGCTGATCTGGCTTGCGACCGGGCCTGTTGTCGCCGCAATCGGAGCGGGTCTGACTGGCCTCGGCTACTCGCTGGTCTATCCCGGCCTCGGCGCCGAGGCCGTAGGCCATCTTCCGTCGCGCAGCCGCGGCCTGGCCATGGGACTCTACACCGTCTTCCTCGACGTGGCGCTCGGCTTCGGCAGTCCGGCGCTCGGCCTGGTCGCCGCGTCGACGGGGCTGCAATTCGTCTTCTTCGCCGTCGCGGCGGCGACGCTTCCGGCGTTGGGCATCGCTCTGCTGCTGGGTCGCCGTAGCGCTCCATTATAGACAGCTCGCCGGCGTCGTCCGCATGAGGTTCGCTCATATTCTGTTTCCGGGTTGCCACCAAAGCTGAACCCCTGCCCCGCAAGGGTCAACGAGGCCCGGCAAATCCCCGCCCAGACACACTCCAGAAACAAAATTCAACAGTTCGGAAAAACCGGCGAAAAGATCGGGTGGCATAAGCTTCCCCGTCGGGATTCCGGGCACTTCCTTTTTGGAAGCCCTCCACCAACAAAATCGCAGCGGCGGCGCAGTGCCTCCTCCAGCGGCGGCATGAACAGCCGGGCGATGCCCGGCGAGGACGAGAAAGTATGGACATGGACTACGATATCGCCGAACTGGACAGCGACGCGGCAACGGCGATCGGCAGCCTGGCAAGCATCGATGCGCTGGCAAGGATCGCTCGCGGCCCGGCAAGGGACGGCCAAGTCCTGACGGGCGCCGACTTTGCCCTGCAGCCGGGTGAGCGGCTCGATACGGTGTTCGAGCAGCTCGCCGTGACATTCGCCACGTTGCCGGCGGTGATCTCCGACGGACGCGTGTGGACCTATCAGGAGCTGAACAGCCGTGCCAACCAGTGCGCCCGCATGCTGATCAAGCACGGCGTGCGGCCGGGCCACCGGGTCGGGCTCATTCTCGACCGGTCGGCGGAGACCTATGTGGCGTTGCTGGCGGTGATGAAGGCGGGGGCTGCCTTCGTGCCGCTAGCCACCGCGTTTCCGCAGGAGCGGATGGCGCTGATCATCGAAGACGCCGCCGTCAGCATGATCGTCACCATCGCCGCCTATGCGTCGCGCGCCGGTCAACTGCCCGTTCCCCATGTGCTGATCGACAGCGCCGCCGCCGAAATCTCCGCGCAGTCGCCCGCGCCGCCGAAGCCGCAGGCGACCGACGACATCTGCTACATCCTCTATACCTCGGGCACCACCGGCAAGCCCAAGGGCGTGGTCATCACGCACCAGAGTTTCGTCAATTTCATACACGTCGCCGCCGCCTCCTATGGCTACCGGCCGGGCGACCGGGTCTATCAGGGCATGACCATTGCCTTCGACTTTTCCTCCGAAGAGATCTGGGTGCCGTTCGTCGCCGGCGCGACGGTGGTGCCGGCACCTGGCCAGATGCCGCTGGTGGGCGAGGAACTGGCGGATTTCCTGCGCCTCCATGACATCACCTGCATGGCCTGCAGCCCGACATTGTTGTCATCGATGACATCGGACGTTCCCAGCCTGCGCACGCTTCTGGTGGGCGGCGAGGCCTGCCCGCACAATCTGGTGGTGCGCTGGTCGAAGCCGGGCCGGCAGATCCTCAACACCTACGGGCCGACCGAGGCGACCGTCACCGCAACGATGGGGGCGCTGACGCCGGACCGTCCCGTCACAATCGGCGCGCCGTTGCCGACTTACTCGATCGTCATTCTCGACGCTTCGCTGCCGCAACTTGCCGAGCCCGGTGAACTGGGCGAGATCGGCATTGCCGGCATCGGGCTCGCCGTCGGTTATCTGAACCGGCCGGACCTGACCGACCAGAAATTCATCGCCGATTTCGTCGGCCTGCCGAACAACCCGTCGCAGCGCATCTACCGCACCGGCGATCTTGGCCGGATCAACGATAGCGGCGAGATCGAGTATGCCGGGCGCATCGACACGCAGGTGAAGATTCGCGGATATCGCATCGAGCTCGGCGAGATCGAGGCGGTGCTGCTCGACCAGCCCGAGATCGCGCAGGCCGCCGTCACCACCTGGGAGATCGAGCCCGGCCGCGTCGAACTCGTTGCCTATTACGCGCTTAAAACCGGCGTAGCGGCGGTTTCCCGTGCGGATCTCGCCCAGACGATGAAGCGGCGGCTGCCCGACTACATGGTGCCCGCCTATCTGGAGGAACTGCCTGCCATCCCGATGACCGTCTCCAACAAGGTAGACCTGCGCCAACTGCCGAAGCCGACGAGCGTCCGGCTTTCGGCCGATCGCACGATGGTGCCGCCCGGCAATGAGGACGAGCGATTCCTGGCGGAAGCGCTGGCCACGGTGCTGAAATTCGACGCGGTGTCGGTCGAGGATCACTTCTTCGACGATCTCGGCGCCAACTCCTTGCTGATGGCGCATTTCTGCGCGCGCGTGCGCACCAGGAAGGAATGGGCGACGACGTCGATGCGCGACATCTATCTCTATCCCACAGTGGCGCGCCTGGCGCTGCATCTGGGGGTAGCGGAGGAGATGACGACGGCAACCAACGAGCCGGTCCTCACCCGCCGGGCCTCGAATTTCGCCTACTGGACCTGCGGCGCGGCGCAGCTTTCGTTCTACGGCCTCTACAGCTACGTGGCGCTCTGGGCGATCAATGACGGCCTCAACTGGATGTATGACGCGCTCGACGATCCGCTGCAGCTCTATATCCGGTGCGTGGCGCTCTCGGCCGCCGTGTTCTTCGGCATGTCGGGCTTTGCCGTCCTGGCGAAATGGGTGCTCATCGGCCGGTGGAAGGCCGAGGCGTTTCCGATCTGGGGCGTGCGCTACTTCCGCTTCTGGGTGGTCAAGACATTGATCCGCACCGCGCCCGTCGTGCTGTTCCGCGGCAGCCCGCTCTACAGCCTCTATCTGCAGCTGCTCGGCACCAAGCTCGGGAAAAACGCCGTCATCGAATCGAAGTCCGTGCCCGTCTGCACGGATCTCATTTCCATCGGCGCCAACACCATCTTGCGCAAGGAATCGATGATCCTAGGCTTCAGGGCCGAGGCCGGCTACATCCATACCGGACCGCTGACCATCGGCCGCGATGCCTTCGTCGGCGTCGGCTCCACGCTCGACATCGACACCAGCATCGGCGACCGTGTCCAGCTCGGCCATTCGTCCTCGCTGCATCGCGGGCAAAGCATCCCCGACGGCGAGCACTGGCATGGATCGCCGGCGGTGCCGACCACGGCGGACTATTGCAAGGTGCGCAATGTCAATCCTTACCAGGTCCGGCGCTTCCTCTATGAAGCGCTGCAGCTGATCGGCCTGTTTGGCCTCGTCACCCCGCTGCCGCTCCTGTTCCACAGCTACTGGGAATATGTCGGCGACGACTACCAGGAGACGATCGGCCTTGTCGCAATCGGCACCACGGTCACGCTTTTCGGCTATATCGCGGCGGCTTTCCTGGCAGCGACGCTGGTGCCGCGCCTGACGAGCCTGATCTTGAAGCCGGGCCGCACCTACACGCTTTACGGTTTCCGCTACTGGCTGCAGACCGTCGCCGAATTCGCCAGCAATTCCCGCGTGCTCGGGCTCCTGGCCGGCGACAGCTCGGCAATCGTGCACTACATGCGCGCCATCGGCTGGAACCTCAACAGAGTGGTGCAGACCGGCTCCAATTTCGGCTCCAACCAGCAGCACGAAAACCCGCTTCTGTGCGAGATCGGCACCGAGACCATGGTCTCGGACGGGCTGTTCATGATCAACATGCACAAGTCCGCCTCGGCCTTCAGGCTCGAGCCGACGCGCATCGGCGAACGCAACTATCTCGGCAACAACATCTACTATCCGCCGGACGGCCGCACCGGCGACAACGTGCTGCTCGGCACCAAGGTGATGATCCCCATCGATGGGCCGGTGCGCGAGAATGTCGGCCTTCTCGGTTCGCCTGCGTTTGAAATCCCGCGCATGGTGAACCGCGACAAGGAGCTTATCGCCGGCGTCGACGAGGCCGACCGGCGCCGGCGCATCCCGCACAAGAACCGCCACAACCTGGTGACCATTCTTCTGTTCCTGGCAACGCAATGGGTCATGCTGTTCGTCACGCTGGCGATCTGGGACCGGGCGCTGAACTACTATACGGAATGGGCGGAGGTCGCCCTGTTCGCCGCCGTGCTTTTGACCTCGGCGATCACCATTCCGTTCTACATTCTGGTCGAGCGGGCAAGCCTTGGCTTTGGCCGGTTAAAGCCGCAGATGACGACGATCTACGACGTCGCCTTCTGGCGCCACGAACGCCACTGGAAGCTGGCGGATTCGCCGATCGTGCGCCTGTTCGCCGGCACGCCGTTCCGGCCGATGATCCTGCGCCTGCTCGGCGTCAAGGTCGGCAGCCGGGTCTATGATGGCGGCAGCAACCTGACCGAGCGCTCGCTGGTCGAGATCGGCGACGACGTCACGCTCAACGAGGGCTGCGTCATTCAGGCCCACTCGCTGGAAGAAGGCGCGTTCAAGTCCGATTTCATCCGCATCGGCGATGGTTGCACGCTCGGACCTTCCGCCTTTGTCCACTACGGCGTGGTGATGGGCAAAGGCTCGATGGTCGACGCGGACTCCTTCGTGATGAAGGGCGAAGAGCTGGAGCCCAACTCGATCTGGCGGGGCAACCCGGCCAAGCTGCATCGCTTCGTCGAGCCGGTGCCGGAGGATAGCGTCAAGGCAACGGCTTGATGGGCGCAGACGTCCGTCTCGTTTCGCTGACTGCGGCCAACCGGGCCTTGGTCGCGGCCCTGCAACTGGCCGCGGATCAGATCGATTTTGTCGCCAGCAATGCGGAGTCGCTGGACGAAGCCGAAACCGACGGGGACGCACGGCCGCGCGTCGTCATGGCAGGGGATCGCGTCGTCGGTTTCCTGATGTACGAGGCGCCGCAGGACGACGACGAGGCGCGGATCTACCGCTTCATGATCGATCGCGTCCATCAGGGCCAAGGCTACGGCAAGGCCGCTTTGCGCGAAGTGCTGGATGAAATCATGCGGCTCGGCCACATCAGCCACGTTTCGATCTGCTACGAACCTGGGAATGAAGCGGCACGCCGCCTCTATCGCGCTGCCGGTTTCGTCGAAGAAGGGCCCGACGAGGACGGGGAAATGATCGCCGACCTCGCTCTGCGGGGCGAACAGCCATGACGCGCCCGCTCGATGCCGGCGCCAGCCTGTCGGCGCAGTTGCTGGCGGCGATGGCCGCCATGGCACCCGCCGGCGTTCGGATCGGATGCCGCACGATCCGCGAAGGCGATGAGAACCATTTGCTGCCGCAGGAAGCACGCTCCATCCCGTCACGCCTGCCGCTGATGCGGCGGGCGAGTGGCGCGGCGCGGTGGATCGCGCACGAGTTGCTGGCGGATATGGGCTTGAACGACGTCGCTATCCTCCGCGGCTCCTCCGGCGCACCGGTATGGCCTCATGGAGTAACGGGGTCGCTGGCTCACGACGACGAGATGGCCGTGGCGGCCGTCGCGCCGCTCTCCCACGTCGCCTCGCTCGGCATCGATATCGAGCCCGCTTTGCCCCTGCCCGACGACATCTTCGCGCTGGTTGCAGCCCCCGCTGACCGGATCGACGCAACCGACTTGTATCTTGCCGGTCGCATCCTTTTTGCCGCCAAGGAAGCTGTCTACAAGGCCGCCTACCCGCTTGATGGCGAAGTGCTGGGCTATGAGGACATCACCGTCGATCTCGACGCAAGCGACGCTGTGACGAAGACGGGCCGCAGAGCGAGACTGGTTTACTGCGTTGCTCCGTGTGTGGTCGTTCTGGCGTTTGTCGATGGTGTCCGAAGCGCCCCCCTTTAAGCGCGATGGGCCAGCGCCCGACAGCAACGCCTGCTCAACAAAGCGCTTTTTTTTCGCAGAGCGGTCGCAAAAGGCTCACACGGTTCGTCCTTTGACAGAAGAAGGAGAGCGCCATGAGAAACCTTATTGTCACCGATTTCATCAGCATCGATGGCATCGCCGAGGTCGAGAAGCTGCCCAGCGTGACCTGGAACGATGAGATGCAAAGGTTCAAGGAGGACGAGCTTGCCGACAGCGGGGCCATGCTTCTGGGGCGCACCGACCTACGAGATTTTTGCCGGCTCTTGGCCCAAGGAAACCGGAGACTTCGCCGACCGGTTCAATGCGCTGCCGAAATATGTCGCGTCGACAAGCCCGAAGGCACTCGACTGGAAACCGGCCGAGTTGCTGAAGGGTGTGTTGCCGGAAGCGGTTCGGGCGCTGAAGCAAGGCAGCGGCGGCAACATCTATGTGCATGGCAGCCTCAGCGTCGCGCGGGAATTGCTGCGCCATGGTCTGGTCGATCGCGTCAGGCTGCTGAGCTACCCTGGCTCCGTCGGGGAGGGCAAGAAGCTGTTCCCGCCCGATATGCCGGTGGCGTTGGAGCCGATCTCGACCGTACAGTTCAGCAATGGCGTGGTGGCGCTGGAATATGCGGCTGGGAGGGTGTGAGACGCTGGTGGGGTAATCTCCCCTTTAGGGGAGATGTCGCCGAAGGCGACAGAGGCGGTCGGTCCGTCCTGACGCAACCTCCTATCGACAGTAGGAGGTCTAGCTTCACGCGAGACGACCCCCTCTGGCCTGCCGGCCATCTCCCCCTCGAGGGGGGAGATCGGCAGCTCACCCTACTTTCTTCCCCCGCTTGCCCTTGGCACGCGCCTCGACCACTCTTTCCACCTCGCGCTTCAGTTCGTCCTTGACCTCCTGCGTCTCGGCCATCAGCGTGTCGATCTTCATGAAATCGAGCACGCGGTATTTCGACACTGGCGGGCGGATCAATATGTCTGGTGGGCGCTGGTTCAGCTTGTGGGCGATGATCGACTGCATCATCAATTGCGTCGCGCCGTACATCAGGTCGACCGTGGTCGGGTGCTTGCGCTCGGCCTCGCTCGGCGCGCCGACGACGTCGATGGCGATGATGATGTCGGCGTCGTTTTCGATGAGGTCGAACGGCACCGGATTGTAGATGCCGCCGTCGATCAGCACGCGGTCGTCGCGCGTCACCGGGCGGAACACGGCGGGAATGGCAGCCGAGGCGGCGAGCGCCGAATGCAGGTCGCCCTCGTCGAAGACGGCCAGCTTGTGACCGAAATAGTCCGTCGCCGTCACCTTCAGCGGGATTTTCAGCTCGGCGAAGGTTTCCGGGATGGCTTCCGGCAGGAACGCCTTCAAGATGCGCTCTATGTTGAACTGGCTGACTCGGATGCCGCCCTGCATCGCCTCGGCGATGGTGCCGGGACGCGAGCGCCACATGCGCGCCGCCACCTCGGCGCGGCGGCCGAGGATCGAGCGGGCGTAGTCCTCGATGTCCTTGCCGCTCATGCCCGAGGCCATGCCGGCGCCCATGATGGCGCCGATCGAGGAGCCGGCGATGGCCACGGGCTTGATGCCGAGCTCGTCCAGCGCCTCGACGATGTGGATATGGGCGAGGCCGCGCGCGCCGCCGCCGCCAAAGGCGATACCGAAAGTCGGACCTGTCATTTGGCCTCCAGCTTCGGCCCGATGCTCATGATCGCGGGCGCCGGCGTCAGCAGCTTCTTCGCCGCTGCCTTGACCTGATCGAGCGTCACGCCGTTGATGAGCGCCGCGCGGCGCTGCACGTAGTCGATGCCGAGATTGTCGAGCTGCAATTCCACCAGGGTCGCGGCAATGGCGCTGGAAGAATCCAGATTGCTGATAGCATAGGAGCCGACCATGTATTTCTTGGTCGCGTCCAGCTCGGCCTCGGTCGGCCCCTCCTGCGCCATCTTCTTGACCACCTCCTTGACGATGCCGAGCGTCTCGGCGGCGCGGTCGGAACGCGTCGCCGTGGTGATGATCAGCGCATTGGAATGCTGGTGGTCGACCAGGTTGGAATCGACGGAGTAGGCCAAGCCGCGCTTTTCCCGCACCTCGTCATAGAGGCGCGAGGTGAAGGTGCCGCCGCCGAGAATCTGGTTCATCAGCACCGCAGGGAAGAAATCCGGCGCATCGCGCTTCACACCGGGATAGGCAAACTGCAGCGAGGTCTGCGGCAGGTCGTAGTCGACCTCGAGCTGCTGGCCGAGCTTCAGCTCGGTATCGGCAACCGGTTGCAGCACCTGCTTTTCCGGCAGATCGCCGAAGACCTCGTCGAGCTTCCGTTTCAGCGTCGCGGCATCTATGTCGCCGACCACCGCAACATGCAGGCCGCTGCGGGCGAAATTGGCCTTGTGGAAGGCAGCCAGATCCGCCGCCGTGATGGTGGCGATGCTGTCCTTGGTGCCCTGGTCGGGCCTGGAATACGGATGTTCGCCATAGATGGCGCGCAGCCATTTGGTTTGCGCGACGGTGTTGGGGTCACGCTCATTGGCGATGATGCCGGACAGGATCTGGGCGCGGATACGGTCGATCGGCGCCTGGTCGAAGCGCGGGCTGGTGACCGCCAGCCTGAGCAGGTCGAAGGCCGCATCCTTCTGCTCGGCCAGCATCCGCATCGCGCCATAGGTGCCGTCGCGCGCCGCTTCGAAGCCCATTTCGGCGCCGGCATCGTCAAGCTTGATCTGGAAGGCCTCGCTGTCGAGGTCGCCGGCGCCCTCGTCGAACAGGCCAGTCATCAGATTGACCAGCCCTTCCCGCCCCGCCGGATCCTGCGTCGAGCCGCCATCGAAGACGAAGCGGATGGCGACGATCGGAATGGAGTGGTCCTCGACCAGCCAGGCGTTGACGCCTTTCGATGAGGTCACCGGCTGAATGTCCATCGCGTGCGCGGCAAGCGCCGGCAGGATGAGGAAGAAGATGCCGAGGAACAGTGTGGCGAAGACGTGGAGAACCGCGATGCGCCTATGAGCAATCGCATAAGGCCATTGATCGCCAAGGTCAGCTCCGCCCCTCATCGCGCTGCCGGGCACTTCTCCCCGTATAGTGACGGGGAGAAGGGGTCTCGCCGCGACGCTGGCGCTCTTCTTACGACGCTGATGGTTGGTGAAATCGACGATGACAGCGCCCCTCTCCCCGTCACTATAGGGGGAGAGGATGCCGGCAGGCAGGTGAGGGGCAGCGCTAACGCTCAATCTCGTCATCATCAATTCCCCGCCTGTTGCTGCGGCAAGAGATAGCCGGTCGTCGTACGATCGAGCAGCAGATAGCGTGCGGCGACCGCCTTGATCTCATCGGCGGTGACCTTGCGAATGCGTTCCGGCCATTCCTCGATATCCCTGACGTTGCCGCCGGTGGCGAGCTCGGCGCCGTAGAGATTGGCCATCTCGTCCTGCTTGTCGCGGGCGAAGATCATGGCCCTGATATAGCGGGCCTTGGCCTTCTCCAGCTCATCGGCGGTGACGCCGTCCTTGACGATGCGGGCGATCTCGGCGTCGACGGCCGCCTCGACGTCGCTCAGCTTGGCGTCGCCGCGCGGCGCGCCATAGACGGTGAAATTGGTGGCGTCGAGCATCGTACCCTGGAAGAAGGCGCCGGTCGCCGATGCGATGCCTTGCTTGACCACGAGTTGCTGGTAGAGCCTGCTGCGGCTGCCGCCGCCAAGGATCTCTCCCAGCAGGTCGAGCGCCTCGGCCTCGCCGGGTTTTGCCGTGTGGTAGGACGGAACCACCCATTGCGTCGAAAAGCTCGGCACCGAAACGCGCCCATCGGTGAGCGTCACCGTGCGCTTGGTGTTCTGCTCCGGCTCGACCGGGCGGATGCGCGGGGGCAGGTCGGGACCGCGCGCGACCTTGCCATAGGTTTTTTCGGCCAGCGCCTTCACGACCTCCGGCTCGACATCGCCGGCCACGATCAGCACCGCATTGTTGGGGCGGTAGTATTTGTCATAGAAGGCAACCGCATCGGTGCGGTTCAACTGCTCCATCTCCTGCATCCAGCCGATCACCGGAATGCGGTAGGGCTGGTTCTGCCAGAGCGTCGCGTCGACCTCTTCGTCGAGCACCGCCTGCGGATTGCTGTCGATGCGCGCGCGGCGCTCTTCCAGGATCACGTCGCGCTCGGTCTTGATGACCTCGTCGGTCAAGATGAGGTTGCGCATGCGATCGGCCTCGAAGCTCATCATCTCACCGAGTGCCGAGGGCGCCACCGTCTCGTGGAAGGCAGTGTAGTCATAGGAGGTGAAGGCGTTGTTGGAGCCGCCGATGGCCGATATGGCGCGGTCGAACTCGCCCGCGGCGTGGTTGGTCGTGGCCTTGAACATCAGGTGTTCGAAGAAGTGCGCTATGCCGGACTTGCCTGGCGGCTCGTCGGCGCTGCCGATCTTGTACCACACCATATGGGTGACGATGGGGGCGCGGTGATCGGGAATGACCACCACCTCCATGCCATTGTCGAGCAGGAAGTTGGCCACCTTGCCATCGTCCGCGGCCAGGGCCGGGCCGGCCATGGTCAGCGCGGTGGCGAGCAAGGCTCTCCGCAGCCATTCAGTATGAAATGTCATTGATGGCTCCGGTTGTTATCGCGCGACGATAGGCAAGGTTAGCCGCGGAGGCAAAGTGAATTGTGCGTCATTTTGAAGGCGCCGGTCGCTCCACCCTTACGCAAGCTCGATGAACCGGACCACCGTCTCGCCGTAGTTTCGTTCATCAACCACCGAGAATTCCGGCCCAATCTCGAAGGGCGCCGAGGCGGCTTCCTCGACCACGCAGAGCGCGCCGGGCAGCAACCAGCCGCCATCCCTGGCCGAGCGCAGGGCGCGCTCGCCAAGGCCCTTGCCATAGGGCGGATCGGCGAAGACCAGGCCGAATGCCGCAAGCGTACCGGCCTCACCCAGGGCGGTCGCGTCGCGGCGGAAGATCTTGGTGCGGCCGGTAAGGCCAAAAGCTTCGACATTGGTGCGGATCAGGCCGCGTCCTTCGGCCGATTCTTCGATAAAGACGCCATAGGAAGCGCCGCGCGACAGCGCTTCGAGGCCGAGAGCGCCGGTGCCGGCGAAAAGGTCGAGCACACGCGCGCCGTCGAGCTTGTCGGCAAAGCGGTGCGCCAGCACGTTGAAGACGGCCTCGCGGGCGCGGTCGGTCGTCGGGCGGATGGCATGGTCGCGCGGCGTCGCCAGCGGACGCCCGCGAAATTGGCCGCCGACGATTCTCATTTATGCCCGGGTCTCATTTAAGGCCGGATCTCATTTAAGTCCCGGCATCATCTGGTCCTCGGGCCCTTGGGACCGTTGCGTGGCCGCTCGCCGCCCCGACCGCCATCCGGACGCTCGCCACCCGGCTTGCCGAACGGCTTGGCTCCGCCCGGCTTGCCATAGGCCGGCTTGCCATAGGACGGCTTGAATGACGCCTTGCGCGCCTTGGCCTCGGCCGCCTTGGCGGCATCGGCTTCCGCCCTGCCCTTGCCGATCGGACGCGCGCCCGGCGCCATCCAGACATTAGCCTTGCGCTGGCCCGGCGGATCGATCGGCCGCTGCTCGCGCTCGGGCTTCTTGCCGCCGCGCGGTTTGTCACCAAAGGCGCCGCGCGGCTTGTCGCCGAAGCCTCCACGGGGCTTGTCGCCAAAATCGCCGCGCGGCTTTTCGCGAAACTCGCTGCGCGGCTTGTCCGAAAACTCGCTGCGCTCGGGTCTCGGGCCGCGTTCGCCAAAGCTCTTTTCCGGCCTCGCGCCCCTTTCGGGACTGGTCGACAGCTTGCCGAGCGCTTCGTCGCGGCTGCCTTCGCGGCGCTTGCGGTTCTTGATCAGACCGCCCTCGCCGATCGGCCGATGGTCACCCTCGCGGGTGACTTTCGGCCGTTCCGGCTCCGCGTCACGCTCTCGCCGCACCGGCTGGTTGGAAAACGGCTTGATGATCTCGGCGTCGAAATTGGCGCCGGATTCCTCGACCAGTCGCTCGCCGAGCTGGTCGCGCAAGACGCGGCCCTTGATCTCCAGCACATGGCCTTCGGCGAGATCGTCGAGCTGGAACGGTCCGTAGGAGATACGGATCAGCCGCGTCACGTCGAGGCCGAGCGATCCAAGGATGTTCTTCACTTCGCGGTTCTTGCCTTCGCGCAGGCCGATCGTCAGCCAGGCGTTGGTGCCTTGCTCACGGTCGAGCGTCGCTTCGATGGCGCCGTAGAAGACGCCGTCGACGGCAATGCCTTCACGCAGGCCTGCGAGCATGCTTTCCTCGACCTTGCCATGGACGCGCACGCGGTAACGGCGCAGCCAGCCAGTGGCAGGCAGTTCGAGCACGCGCGACAGACCGCCATCATTGGTGAGCAGCAGCAGGCCTTCGGTGTTGATGTCGAGGCGGCCGATGGTCATCAGCCGCGGCAATTCGGCCGGCAGCACGTCGAACACGGTCTTGCGGCCCTCGGGGTCGCGGTTGGTGGTAACGACGCCGGCCGGCTTGTGAAACAGGAACAGGCGGGTGCGCTCGATCGGCGGGATCTCCATGCCGTCGAGATGGATGATGTCGCCCGGCATGACGTTGAAGGCCGGCGAGGTCAAAGCCCGGTTGTTGACCTTGACACGGCCCGCCGCGATCAGGTCTTCGGCGTCGCGGCGCGACGCCAGGCCGGCGCGGGCCAGCCGCTTGGCGATACGCTCGCCGGCTTCTTCCGCATCTGCCGGACGCGGGCGCGGCTTGAAGGCGCCGCCAGATGCTTGCGGCCGGTCACCACCGAAATCGCGCTTGGGGCGATCGCTGAAGTCACGCTTGGGACGATCTCCGGCGTCGCGCTGCGGGCGATCGCCAAAATCGCGCTTTGGCCGGTCAAAACGCTTTTCGCCCTCGGCGGAAGCAGGCCGATCGCCACGCGGTGCGTAGGGCTTGCGCGGCCCTTCACGCTTTTCGAAAGGCTTGCCTTCGGGACGCGGCCCCTTGCTGAATGGCCGATCGCCGCCCTTGAAATCGCGCTTTGGCCGCTCGCCATCGGCCGCAACCGGCCGATCGCCGCGCGGTGCATAAGGCTTGCGCGGCCCCTCGCGCTTTTCATACGGCTTGCGTTCACCCTCGGCCGGCATAGGGCGATCCCCACGCGGCGCATAGGGTTTGCGCGGCCCTTCGCGCTTTTCATACGGCTTGCGCTCGCCTTCGGCTGCCATCGGCCGGTCACCGCGTGGTGCATATGGCTTGCGCGGTCCCTCGCGCTTTTCGAAGGGCTTGCCTTCGGAACGCGGACCTTTGCTGAATGGCCGGTCGCCACTTTTGAAATCGCGCTTGGGCCGCTCGCCCTCAGCCGCTGCGGTCCGGGCGCCTCGCGGTGAATAGGGTTTCTTGGCCCCGAAGGAGGGTTTGCCGCTTTTGCCGGCGGCGCCATCGCGGCGCGGCCCCGCGGCTCCAGGGCCGCTTTTGCCCGGGCCTTTGTGGCGCGGAGATTTCTTGTCGTTGTCGTCCATGTGGCCTTTGCCTTGTTGCGCTGCTACAGCGTGGCGCATCCTTTCGGACGCGCAAAGGACGCTATAGCACTTTGATTTGGCGCATGATCATTTCCGAAAATCTGTTCCGATATTCGGGTTGACGCGCTCCATAACAGGATCACCGCCAAGTGGCGAGGAGATAATCGGAATGGAAACCGCGTGAAGCGGCCGGATTTCATGGCGCTGGCGCTGAAAGAGGCGCAAGCCGCCGCCTTGCGCGGAGAAGTTCCGGTTGGCGCCGTCATCGCCAGCGGCGACACGGTGGTGGCATCCGCCGGTAACCGCACCCGCGAACTTGCCGATCCGACGGCGCATGCCGAAATGCTGGCCATCCGCGCGGCCTGCCAAACGCTCTCCAGCGAGCGGCTGACCGGCCACGACCTCTATGTGACGCTGGAACCCTGCGCCATGTGCGCCGGCGCCATTTCCTTCGCCAGGCTGCGCCGGCTCTATTTCGGCGCGGCCGACGAGAAGGGCGGCGCGGTGGTCAACGGCGTGCGCTTCTTCGCTTCGCCGACCTGCCACCATACGCCCGACATCTATCCGGGCATGGCCGAGGCCGATGCGGCGCTGCTGCTCAGGGAATTCTTTCGGGAAAGACGCGAAAGGTAGAGCCTTCAGCTACCGAAGGCGGCGTTCCTACCAGGAGGGCAGCCAGTCGAAGAGCCCGCCGCTCTTGCCCTTGGCGGCCGCTTCCTTCTTGAGGCGGCGTTCCTTCTTGTATTCATCCTCGCCGAGTTCGCCCTGCGGCGCCGTGTCGGAGGCAGCTCGGTAGGCCAGAGGCGGCTCGCTCAGATATCTGCGAGTGTTGGGATCGCCCTGCTTTTGCTCTGCGGTGCGGCGCTGGATCTCCGCGGCGCGGCCCTTGTCTGAATCCTTCGGCGACCAGGCCGGCGGGTGGCTGGAGCCCGAATCCGCCAGCGCCTTCTTCACGGAAGCCGGATCGGTCTGCACGTCATCGACGATCCCCGATTGATAGGACGGGTCGTCCTGGTGGGCAGTGGCGTCGGCACGCAGACGGGCGCGGCGCTGCTCGGGCGATTCGGGCCAATCGGTGCTCGCCGTCTCGATGCTTTCCTGAGGCGGCGGCAGCACTTCCTTCTGCCCCGGCGCCGGCTTTACCAGCTCCGGACGCGGCCTGTAGTCGATCTGTTCCTTGTGCTTGGGCGTGATCGCGAAGGCGCCGGAAAGGTCTCCGGCAAGCTGCTCGCCAGCCGTCTTGTCGGTGCCGTAGGTCGGCGAACCCATGCAGCCGGACAGAGCGAGGCCGGACGCGACAAACGGCGCCAGCAGCGCAACGCGCGCATAAGTTCTCTTGGTCATGCCAAAAAGTCCCACTCTAGACAGCCTCTCGATCGTCACCGGCCGAAGGCCCGGTCCCCATCGTCCACGCTCTTGCGACGGAATTCCGGCGACAATTTGTCTTCCGGAGTTTCGCGTGTTTATCTCAACCACTCGTTAAGGGCAACGCGCGGGCGCTTTTCACCCGCCCGCCGTGGCATTTGTGCACCGGCTTTGAGCACTCACAAACGTCCCAGAGCCTTGAGTTCATGCAGCACGGCGGCATCGCGGGCAGACACGTCGGGGAATTCCACGTCCTGCCCGACATCGGCGGTATAGCGCCACGAACGCGCGCATTTGACCAAGCCGCGGTCCTCGGCCTTTTCGACCACCACCGAGACACCTTTGACATCGTCGAGCGCAAAGGCGCCTTCCGGCGCCTTGCCATGGGCGATGACGAGATCGCTGGTGATCGCCATCTCGGCCATGTCGACATCGGCGATCGCGGCTTCAACCGCGGCATCGTCGAGGGTCACGACCGGCACGGCTTCCAGAGAGGCACCTATGACCTTCTGAGCGCGTGCGATCTCGAGCGCGCCGGTGACGACACGGCGAACCTGCCGCACCTTGCGCCATTTCTCAGCCAGTGCCTCGTTCTTCCAGTCGGCCGGAATCTCGGGGAACTGGTCGAGATGCAGCGAGACAGCATCCGGATGACGGTCGAGCCAGGCTTCTTCCGTGGTGAAGGGCAGCATCGGCGCCAGCCATTTCACCAGGCAGTCGAAGAGGTGGCGCACCACTTGCACCGAGGCCTTGCGCTTCACGCTGGCGGGTCCCTCGCAATAGAGCGCGTCCTTCCTGATGTCGAAATAGAAGGCCGACAGCTCGACCACCATGAAGTCGAGCAAAGTGCGGGTGATGCGTTTGAACTCGAACGCGTCGTAGCCCGAGCGCACGACCTCATCGAGCTCGGCCAGCCGATGCAGCATCAGCCGCTCCAGTTCCGGCATCTTGTCCAGCGGCACCTCCTCGCCATCGTCATGGGCGAGCGTGCCCAGCATCCAGCGGATGGTGTTGCGGAGCTTGCGGTAGGCGTCGATGTTGGTCTGCAGCACGTTCTTGCCGAGACGCTGGTCTTCCCAATAATCCGTCGTCACCACCCATAGCCGCAGAATGTCGGCGCCGGACTGCTTGATGACGTCTTGCGGCACGACGGTGTTGCCGAGCGATTTCGACATCTTTCGCCCCTCCTCATCCATGGTGAAGCCATGGGTGACGACGGTGTCGTAAGGTGCCCTGCCCCTGGTGCCGCAGCTTTCGAGCAGCGAGGAGTGGAACCAGCCGCGATGCTGGTCGGAGCCTTCGAGATAGACGTCGGCCGGCCATTTCAGGTCCGGACGGTCCTCCAGCGTGAAGACATGCGTCGAGCCCGAATCGAACCAGACGTCGAGGATGTCCATCACCTGCTTCCATTTAGAGGCATCGTGATTGCCGAGGAAACGCTCCTTGGCGCCGGCAGCGAACCAGGCGTCGGCGCCTTCCTTCTCGAATGCGTCCATGATGCGCTGGTTGACGGCTTCGTCCTTCAGCACATTGCCGTCCTCGTCGGCAAAGACGGCGATCGGCACGCCCCAGGCGCGCTGGCGCGACAAGACCCAATCCGGGCGCTCCTCGATCATGGCGCGGATGCGGTTCTGGCCGGCCGCCGGCACGAAGCGTGTGTCGTCGATCGCCTTCAGCGCACGGCTGCGCAGCGTCGTGCCGTCGCCGAGGTCCTTGTCCATATAGACGAACCATTGCGGCGTGTTGCGGAAGATGATCGGCTTCTTCGACCGCCACGAGTGCGGATAGCTGTGCTTCAGCCGGCCGCGCGCGAACAGCGCGTTGCGCTTGATCAGTTCGTCGATGACCGCCTGGTTGGCATTGCCCTTCTTGCCGTTGTCGTCGATGACGCGCGCCGCCCCGCCTTCGCGATCCGGGCCAAAACCCGGCGCGTCCCTGGTGAAGAAGCCGGCATCATCTACAGTGAAGGGGATGGCAGGGTCGATGCCACGTGCACGCAAATCCGATGCCGCATCCATCCAGGCATCAAAGTCCTCGCGGCCATGGCCGGGCGCGGTGTGGACGAAACCGGTACCGGCATCGTCGGTGACATGGTCCCCGGCAAGCATGGGTACGGCGAATTCGTAACCACCGCCGAGACCTTTGAAGGGATGTGAAAGTGTAAGGCTTCCAAGCTCTTCGACCGAAACGCTGCGAAGCCGATTCAAGGTGACCTTGGCCTTGGCCGAGGAGTCTTCGGCAAGCGCATCTGCAAAGATCAGCTTCTCACCGGGCTGTGGACCGAACGAATTTTCGGCTGCGGTAACTTCATAAAGGCCGTAGCCGATCCGTGACGAATAATTGACGGCACGGTTGCCGGGGATCGTCCACGGGGTTGTCGTCCAGATGACGACGTGGGCGTTGTCCAAAAGTGCAACGCTTTCCGGAACGCGCATGGACGGTGCAGCGTCTGATACAAAGTGCTCAACGCTCCAAAATCCTGACACAACTGGAAACTTCACCCAGATCGTGTCGGACTCATAGTCCTGGTATTCGATCTCGGCCTCGGCCAGTGCGGTGCGCTCGACGACGCTCCACATTACCGGCTTGGAGCCGCGATAGAGCTGGCCCGACATGGCGAACTTCAACAACTCCTCGGCGATGCGCGACTCCGAGTGGAAAGCCATTGTCGTATAGGGGTTCTTGAAATCGCCGACGACGCCGAGCCGCTGGAACTCGCCGCCCTGCACCGTGATCCAGTTCGCGGCGAACTCGCGGCATTCCTTGCGAAACTCGTTGACCGGCACCTCGTCCTTGTTCTTGCCCTTGGCGCGGTACTGTTCCTCGATCTTCCATTCGATCGGCAGGCCATGGCAGTCCCAACCCGGCACATAATTGGCGTCATAGCCGCGCATCTGGAACGAACGGGTGATGACGTCCTTGAGGATCTTGTTCAGCGCATGGCCGATATGGATGTTGCCATTGGCGTAGGGCGGGCCGTCATGCAGCACGTATTTTTCGCGGCCGGCCGCGTCCTCGCGCAGCTTGCGGTAGAGATCCATGTCCTGCCAGCGCTTGACCAGCAGCGGCTCTTTTTCAGGCAAGCCGGCGCGCATCGGGAAATCCGTCTGCGGCAGATAAAGCGTCTTGGAATAGTCGATCGTTTCAACAGTGTCGGTCATTGGTCTGCCATATGCATTGCCCGGCGGGCGTAAAAGCTCGGGCGTGAACTATCATGATTTGGAAAAAGCGCGAGGGCGCACGCCAAGATTCCCGGCGGCTCCGGCGGCGCTCAGGCCGCCCGGAACACCGGGCCTGTAATTCGTATCGTCAGCGCGCGAAGGCGTGAAAAGCTCGTCATTGCCGGGCTTTTAGCGGAGAAAGCCGCAGGAATAAAGCGTCTCTTGTTCGATTCACTTACATCGTGAAGTCGAAGCGATAGGTGGTCGAGACGCCGACCGTGAACTGGTTGCGGTCGCCGCGCTCCTTGACCAGGCTGGAATCGGCGGCCGGACCCATCAGGCGCGCATATTCGCCGAACAGGCTGGCGGTCATCGGCTCGGTGACCTTCCAGGTGATGGCGCCACCAAGGCCGGTCGATTTCAGGCCGCCGCCAGGATGGTATTCGCTCAGGCCCGAGGCCGCAGCCTCCTTGGCGTTGACACCATAATAAGAGTCGAAATAGCCCGACGAGGCAAAGGACACGCGTGGTCCGCCCGAAATTCTGACAGTCGGCGTCACGTCGTAGAAAGCATCGGCGGCGATGTCGGCGACAAAGCCATCATGGGCACGAATGCCATGGCGCAGTTCGGCGCGGGCGCGCAGCCAGTCCGTCGGATAGATTTCGAAGAAGCCGCCGACCTCACCGCCCCAGCGCACCGGGTCGAGGCCCTTGAGCTCATCCTTGCTGTCGCGGGAAAACAGGAATTTTCCGGTCAGGCCGGCGCGGACGCCGCCATCGTCGACCAGCGCCAGCGAGATGTTGTCGTTGCGCGAGGTAAAGCGCGCGGCCGGGCCGGCCTTGCCCAGCGAGATGATCGGCGATGCGCTGAGCAGATAGCTGTTGGAGCCCTCGAATTTCGGCGCGACCATGCCGGTGGCGCCAAGCGTCAGGTACCAGTCGCCGGACATCCAGCCGAAGGCACCCTCGCCCGCATTGGCGGTGGACACAGTGAGCAGCGCCGAGGCGAGAAACAGCGGAATCGTCCAGACAATACGCATCACCACCCCATACGCGAAACAAAACGGAGAGAACACCGGCAGCCAAAGCCATGGCGCCGGTTCGGTAAAATTTGACTTAAAATCTACAGCAGTGGCGGCAACTGCGACCCTGTTTTTTGCGCTGTGGCCCATTTGAACAGGGCGCCGCCGGGCCTGTGGCGACTTGACAGAAAAAGCGAGGTTGCCTAAATTCGCGTTAGTGCAGACTAACATGAACAGATGGACAGCGCTTGGCGACCCGACCAGGCGGACGATCTTCGAACTGCTGGTCGAACAACCCTGTTCGGTCGGGGAATTGGCTCATGCGCTTCCTGTCACCCGGCCGGCGGTCTCGCAGCACCTGAAGGTGCTCAAGGACGCCGGCCTCGTGGCCAACACACGGCTAGGCAAGCAACGCATCTACCGGGTCGAACCGGAAGGCTTGGCCAGCCTGCGCGCCGAACTCGACCGGTTCTGGAGCAAGACCTTGGCGGCCTACAAAGTGGTCGTCGAACAGCCCTTGAAGGAGCAGGAATGAGCACACATCAACCGCCCGTGAGGCACTCCATCCTTGTCGAGGCTCCGATCGCACATGCCTTCAAGGTCTTCACCGAGGACTTCGGCAGTTTCAAACCCAAAGAGCATAACCTGCTTGCGGTGCCGATCGCGGAGACGATCTTCGAACCCCGCGTTGGCGGTCACGTCTACGACCGCGGTGTGGATGGCAGCGAGTGCCGCTGGGCACGGGTGCTGGCCTACGAGCCGCCGAACCGACTGCTTCTGAGTTGGGATATCAGCCCTCAATGGCAGATCGAGACCAATCCGGACAGGACCAGCGAGTGGGAAGTCCGGTTTACGGCGGAGACGAATAGCCGGACCCGCGTCGAGATCGAGCATCGCAATCTCGAACGTCATGGCGAAGGCTGGGAAGGCGTGCGCTTTGGGATTGACGGTGATCAAGGCTGGCCGCTGTATCTCAGGCGATTCCAAGATCTTTTTGCCGGCAAAGTGACCTGAAGGAGCACAATTATGGAACCCTATTGGCTAAGCATCCTCGGTGTACTGATCCTCTGTCTTTTGTCAGTCGCGCTGGCGGTTTACTCGGGTTCGTCCAAGGGATTTGCCGGAGCGCTTTCCGGTCCGGTGATCCCGGCCGACGACGCCAATCTCCTCTACAGGATCGACCGCGTGCATATGAACTCGGTCGAGGCGCTGGCGCCTTTTGTCGTCCCGGCGGTGCTGGCCATGATGGTTGGCGTTGGGTCGGCCACGTTGGCGACCATTGTCTGGGTTCATGTGGCGATACGCCTGCTTCACCTGGGGGTTTACCTACGCGGCGGCAATGCCGCCAAGGGTGGCAGTGTCAGAACGATCGTCTACGTCTCTGGAGCGATCGTCACGCTTGTCCTCGTCCTTGTGACTGGGTGGGCTGCCATAAATTGACACGTACGCGCGAACCTCAAGCCACCGACGCTTTGTTTATTTACTAGCCGTCGCCATCGGCTGGACGTCCGCTATAGCCGGGGCTAACCTCCCGGCAAGGTGCCAGGCGATTTCGAGGAGATGCAGCAATGACCCTGCACGGTGATACCCTCAAAGATGCGATCGGCCGGACACGGGACAAATGGGGGTGGTTCGTCGCGCTCGGCGTGCTGCTGCTCATCTTCGGCGGCATTGCCTTCGGCAATCTGTTCATCGCCACCGTCGCCTCGGTCTATGTCGTGGGCTGGCTGATGCTGATGGCCGGCATCATCGAGATCGTGCATGCCTTCGGCGTGAAGACCTGGAGTCGCTTCTTCTATTGGCTGCTCAGCGGCCTACTTTATGCCGTTGCCGGTTTCTTTGCCTTCGACAATCCGCTGCTGGCCTCGACGGTGCTGACCTTGCTGCTGGCGGTGGCGCTGGTCGCTTCAGGCGCGCTCAGGGCCTGGGTCGGCTATAGCCACCGACCGGAAAAGGGCTGGGGCTGGGTCGTCGCGGCGGGCCTGATCAGCGTGCTGGCGGGGCTGACCATCGCCATGGGCTGGCCGGTCAACAGCCTGTGGGTGCTCGGCCTGTTCCTGGCCATCGACCTGATCTTCCAGGGCTGGAGCTTCATCGCTCTCGGACTGGCGTTGAAGAAGTAGGGGCTTGAAGAGGTAAGCGGCCGGAAGGCTCAAAAAGCGATGGCGCCGTCCAGATCCGAAAGCGGCCTGACGCCGGCCAGCAGCGCGCGCGCCTCCGCCTCGTCGCGCTTCATTTGTGCCACCAGCCCATCGAGCCCATCGAACTTCACCTCGGGACGCAAAAAGCCGAAGAGCGATACGTCGCAGATCTCGCCATAGAGATCGCCGGCAAAGTCGAAGACGAAGGTTTCGAGCAGCGGCGCGCCATTGTCGTCGACAGTCGGGCGACGCCCGAAGCTGGCGACACCATCATAGAGCGTGCCGTCGGCGCGGCGAAAGCGGACGGCATAAATCCCTTCCTTCAGAGTCGTTTCCGGCGAAAGCCTCATGTTGGCTGTCGGGAAGCCGAGCGTGCGGCCGAGCTGCTGGCCGCCGATCACTTCGCTTTCGACGGTGAAGCGGTAGCCGAGCAGGCCTGCGGCCTCGGCGACCTCTCCCTCGCAGAGCAGCTCGCGGATACGGCTCGACGACACCACCTCGGCGCCCTCGTCGCGAAAGGCGTCGACCAGGGTGACGCCGAAACCATGGCGCTCGCCTGCCGCCATCAGAAACGCAGGACCGCCCTGCCGGTCCTTGCCGAAGTGAAAATCGAAGCCGGTGACGGCATGGGTGATGCCGAGGTTCGTCTCCAGCACATCGGTCACGAAAGCCTCGGCCGACAGGCCGGCAAAGGCGCGCGTGAACGGCTGTTCGACGAGTGCGGCAAAGCCCAGATGCGACAGCAGCCGCGCCTTCATCGGCGGCGGCGTCAATACGAACAGCGGCATATCGGGCCTGAACACCTTGCGCGGATGCGGGTCGAAGGTCAGCACCAGCGCCGGCACGCCGCGCCGCCCGGCTTCGGCAAGCGCGCGATCGAGCACCGCCTGGTGGCCGCGATGGACGCCGTCGAAATTGCCGATCGCCACCACGCCGCCGCGCAAATGCGGCGGCAGCGGCGCGGTTGCTGAAATGTGTTCGAAAGCTGCGCTCATGCAGCAACCCTACCGCAGTCTCGGAATGACGGCGACCGGCCGGTAGCCGTGCTTTTGCAGAAAGGCTGCAAGCCTGGCGGGGTCCGGCTGCATGGGATCGCCATAGTCGCGCGCGTGAATGCCGCCCGAGACGTAAAGCACGTCGATGCCGTTGTCGGCGGCGCCCTTGACGTCGGTCATCATGCCGTCGCCGATGGCCAGCACCTCGGTGCGCGCGACGTCTCGGCCGAGAAGCACGGCGACCTCCCGCAGCGCTACGTCATAGACCGGCGCATAGGGTTTTCCGGCGATCAGCGTGCGGCCGCCAAGCTGGGCATAGTCGCGCGCCAAGGCGCCGGCGCACCAGATCATGCGCTCGCCGCGTTCGACCACGATGTCGGGATTGGCGCAGATGAAAGGCAGGTTCCTGGCGCGCAGCCGGCGCAGCAGATCGGCGTAATCCTCAGGCGTTTCCACCTCGTCGTCGAACAGCCCGGTGCAGACCACGCCGGAAGCCTCGAACTCCTCGACGAGCTCGACGTCGAGACCGTCATAGAGGGTGAAATCGCGGTCGGCGCCGATATGGAAGATTTTTCGTGGACCTTCGGCGATAAGGTCGCGGGTCACATCGCCTGAGGTGACGACGCGATCGTAGGCGGCGGCGGGAACGCCGATCGCATTCATCTGCGCCACCACATCGGCATTGCGGCGCGGCGAGTTGGTGATCAGGACGACCGGGACCTTCGCCGCACGCGCGGCGGCAAGCGCTTCGGCAGCCGCCGGAAAATGCCATTCGCCATTGTGGATCACGCCCCAGACATCGCACAGGATGGCCGAGTAGGCGCCCGACAAATCCGCGAGCGAGCCGATGATGTCAGGCGAATCCGCCATGCCGTTTTCCTGCTGTGACGATCATTGCGACAGCTGCAGCCGACGGTCCGCCGCAACCGGCCCCGCATTAACCGAAGCGTTTCATCCTGTCACCAGCTTTTCGGCACTTGCCAGGCTGTTGCGCAACGGGCTGATCGAAGGTTGCACAGGCAGGAACCACCCTTCTCCGAGCTTTGGTCTATCGAAACAATGTCGCACCGCTGATCACCAGGGCCGAGTGGTTAACGAGCCTTGAAAAGATCGGCCTATGTTGAACGCATTTCAGCAACCTGAAATTTAACGATTTTGTGGGCATCTTCGGACCGATATTGGGGTCCTGGCAGGGGTGCTGAAGGCATGATCCGCAGATTTCTGAACGACAGACGCGGCAACTATGCCTTGATGACAGTGATCACCATGGTGCCCTTGATGGGCGCGCTGGCGCTTGCCATCGACTACACCGATCTCTTGCGCCAAAAGCAGAACATGCTGAACGCGCTGGATGCCGCCGGGATTGCCACGGCACAGCAGATCGTCACCGGGGCGACCGATACGGCAGTCAAGGCCTATGCGAAGGATTTCTTCGAAGCCAATCTCGGCCGCGTCAAAGCAGCCAATACGGTCCTGACGGTGACGCTTCCCAACAACAACGCAGGTGGTGGCACGCTGAAGCTGTGCGCCGAATTGACGTACCACCCCTATTTCCTGCCGGCAGCGGCCATGATGATCGGAAGAACCGCCGCCGACGTCACAACATCGGCATGCTCGGAGATCCGCCTCAAAAACACGCTGGAAGTGTCTCTCGTGCTCGACAATTCCGGCTCCATGAGCATCAACGGCTCCGGCACCGGCCAGCCGCGAATAGATTTGCTCAAGAAGGCCGCGACGGAGCTTGTCAATACAATGGCGCTCCAGGCCGCACAAATGAAGCAGGTGACCAAGCCGGTGCAGTTCTCGCTGGTCCCGTTTTCTGCGTCGGTCAATGTCGGCGCTCCGATCCCCCCGGCTCCATTGCCGACGTGGCTGGACACGACCGGCATTTCCCCGATCCATCATCAGAACTTCGATTGGTCGACGATGACAGCGGCAGCAAATGCCACCAAATGGATCGAAAAAGTAGGCAGCGTTTACTACCAGCGCGGCACGGGCTGGGGCACTGACAAAGACAAGGAGATGACGCGTTTCACCCTCTATCAGGACATGATGGCAACGACCTGTACGAAGAAAAACTCGAACGGCACTTGCAAGACCTCCGTCGTCGCCAAATACGAAGCCTGGAAGGGCTGCGTGGAGGCGAGGCCGTATCCCTATAATGACGACGACACGTCGCCGACCACTGGCACGCCCGCCACCATGTTCGTGCCGATGTTCGCGCCGGACGAAGCTGGCAATTTCTGGACCGACACAACTCGCACCAGCACATCGACGTGGGGTTACGCCAACAATTGGTGGATCGATTATTCCGACACGCTGACTGTCCCCAAACGCCAGGCGGATATGCGCAAGTATTTTCTGACAAAGCCCTGGGACGCAGCAGCCGCTGCGGCCGATGATGGACCCAATTCGGCATGCACGACCGCCGCGATCACGCCGTTGCAGGACATAACCACCACCGATGGCAAGAAAATCCTGACGGATGCCATCAATGCCATGGCCCCGACGGGCAACACCAACGTGCCGGAAGGGCTGGCCTGGGGCTGGCGGACGGTGTCGAGCAACGAGCCTTTTACGCAAGGCCGGCCGAACACCGAAAGAGGCAACGACAAAGTGGTCATCGTCCTGACCGACGGCGCAAACACCTATAGCATCGGCCCCAGCAACGACATGACCAGCAACTACGCCAAGAATGGATCGACCTACGCCGCCTATGGCTACACCGGCCCTAATTTTCCGAAGCCAGTGGAGCCTGCGACCCGCCTGTTCGTCAACACGACCGTCGCCAAGACAACCTATACGGCGACCAACTACACGGCCGCGCTTGACGAGCAGATGCAAACCCTTTGCGCCAATGCGAAGAATTCGAACATTCTCTTGATGACCGTCTCGCTCGACCTTGTTAGTTCCAAGCCGGCGGAAAAGACTGCCATAGATGCGCTCAAGAAATGCTCCTCGGATTCGCGCTTCCGCAAGGATCCGACCGACCCGAGCAAACCGGCGAAGCTGTACTGGAACGCGACCGGCGCCACCTTGTCGCAAAGTTTCAAGGAAATCGCCGACGAACTGTCGAACCTGCGCATCGTCAGCTGATCGGCGCGATCTTTCGAACAAGGCGCTCCGCCTCGGCGGGGCGTTTTGCGTTCGGCAGCTGGCGCATTTGGTTAGCGCCTGGTGAAGCGCTATCCGCGCAATCGAGCAGTTTCCCAAACCCGTCCTTCAACGTTTTGTGAAACTGTGGCGGCATTGAAGAATCCGCAGGCGGGGCCGCTTACATCACATGCGTGAACTCTGGCGCACATTCCGGCGTGACTTCTGGCGTGACCGCCGCGGCAATTACGCTCTGATGACCGTTGTGGCGATGGTGCCACTGATGGGCGGCGTGGCAATGGCTGTCGACTACACCGGCGTGGTCAGCGAGAAGCAGAGGGTGGTCAACGCGCTCGACGCCGCCAACTTCGCCACAGCGCGCCGGCTGGTGGAAGGCGCCACCGACGACCAGTTGCGGGCCTATGCGCTCGACTTCTTCAAGGCAAACCTCAACCACGTCGATCCCGCCGACACGACGCTCAGCGTTACGCTGCCCAGCAGCACGACCGGCGGCGGCATCGTCAAGCTGTGCGCCAGCCTGGTCTACAAGCCCTATTTCCTGCCGGCAGCGGCGATGCTGATCGGCAGGACGTCGGAAAACGTCACCTACTCCGTGTGTTCGCAAGTCCGGCTGAAGAACACGCTGGAAGTGGCCATGGTGCTCGACAATTCGGGGTCGATGTCGAACACGGGCACGGGTGCCGGACAAAAGCGCATCGACCTTCTCAAGCAAGCCGCCAAGCAGCTCGTCGACACGCTTGCCTTGCAGGCCGCGATGATCAAGCAGATCGACAAGCCGGTCCAGTTCAGCCTGGTGCCGTTCGCCGCCTCGGTCAATGTCGGCGCCAGCAACGACAACGCGTCGTGGATCGACGCCTTCGGGCTGTCGCCCATCCACAATGAGAATTTCGCCTGGTCCACGCTTAACGCAGCCGACAAATATGCCCAGAAGATCGGCGGCATCTGGTACAAGAAAGGCACTGGCTGGGGTGAGCAGGAGGGGCAGATGCTGACCCGCTTCTCGCTCTACCGCGACATGAAGGTGGTCACCAGCCACGAGCGCATCGTCGGCAGCAAACGCGTGGTCTGCGACAAATATCGCGCCAATCATACATGCTCGGACAGCCACAACGAATACGACTACAACGACACATACGGACCGTTCGCCAGCTGGCAGGGCTGCGTCGAAGTGCGGCCCTATCCCTATAATGTCAACGACGCGCCGGCCTCCGGCGGACCGAACAACACCGGCACCGGCGTCGGCGATCCCGCGACCATGTTCGTGCCGATGTTCGCGCCAGACGAGCCGGGCAATCATTGGTACATAACGCAGGACCCCGACGAGGTGGCCCCCAAGACCTATGGCGCGGCCAACAGCTGGTGGAACGACGATCCGGCGAGCACCTCCGGCAAGACCAGGCAGTCCAACATGGCCAAGTATTTCCAGCCGCGGCCGATCAATGCTCCGGTGCTGTCGGCCGGTGCCGGTCCTAACTACAGCTGCACGACGACACCGATCACGCCGCTGACCGACGTCTCCAACACCGCCGGGCTGACCAAGATCAAGGCTGCGATCGACCTGATGGCGCCGAACGGCTTCACCAATGTGCCGGAGGGCATGGCCTGGGGCTGGCGCACCGTCTCCAGCACGGAGCCTTTCACAGGAGGACGTCCTGAGACGGAGCGCGGCAACGACAAGGTGGTCATCGTGCTCACCGACGGCGAGAACACCTACGCGGTGCCCAGCAGCGATCCCGCCGGCAACAAGTCGACCTATGCCGCCTATGGCTATACCGGCGTCGGCTACAACGGCACTGCGGTCACCCGCCTGTTCGGCGGCACGTCGAGCGCCATCGGCCAGCTCAACTATTCGTCGAGCAACTACACCGCCGCCCTCAACGAGCAGATGGCGACGCTGTGCAACAACGCCAAGGCGGCCAACATCATGGTGATGACGGTGGCGCTCGATATGTCGACGACCGACGCCGGCGACAAGAGCGCGATGGAGGCACTGAAGGTGTGCTCGTCGGACTCGCGCTTCCGCAAGGATCCGGCCGACCCGAGCAAGCCTGCAAAACTGTTCTGGAACGCGACCGGCGCCACGCTGTCCGACAATTTCAAGGAAATCGCCAACGAGCTCTCGAACCTGCGCGTGGTGAGCTGAGGGTTGAAGCTGCTGATCTTCCCCCACCTTGCGGGGGAAATTGGCGGCTTCGCCGCTTTCGCCAATTTTCGACGCTGGCGCAAAGGCTCCGGCCATCATGCTCTTGCGGTGAGTCAAAACGCGTGGTGGGTATCGTCACCGCTTCCCGGAGATTGCCCGTGCCCGAAACCGCCAACCATCTCGCCTTCGCGCTGGTCTGCCTGGGCATGGTGCTGACGCCCGGGCCGAACATGATCTACCTGATCTCGCGCTCGCTGTCGCAAGGCCCGAAGGCCGGGCTGATCTCGCTCGGCGGCGTGGCGGCCGGCTTTCTGTTCTATGTCGTATCGGCAGCGCTGGGCATCACCGCGCTGCTGCTTGCCGTGCCGTTTGCCTATGACGCACTGCGCATTGCCGGCGCGCTCTATCTGCTATGGCTCGCCTGGCAAGCGGTGCGGCCCGGCGGGCGCTCACCATTCCAGGTGCGCGAACTGCCGAAGGACAGGCCGCGCAAGCTGTTCGCGATGGGCCTGATGACCAATCTCCTCAATCCCAAGGTGGCGGTGCTTTATCTGTCGCTGCTGCCGCAGTTCATCTCGCTGGGCAACGGCCATGTGCTGTCGCAGCTTCTGGTGCTCGGCGCCACGCAGATCTCGATCAGCCTGACCGCCAATGCCATCATCGCGGTAACGGCCGGTTCGATCGCCACCTTCCTTGCCGGACGGCCGCTATGGATGGTCATCCAGCGCTGGATGATGGGCACGGTGCTCGCCGCGCTGGCGCTTAAAATGGCGACCGACGCGCAACGCTGATCGGACGCAGCGCGCCGAGACTACATCGGCCGCCGACCTTCCCATTCGAATCGGCCGGCCGAACCTGCACGGAGGCCAGCGATTGAGATTTTCGCAGCCCTGCCCGGCAAAAGCCATGATCGCGGCTAAGTCAGGCAGGCATGACAATGATCTGCACCACCAATCATCCGCTCGCGCAAACCCGCTCTGGCGCAGCAAGTCCAAAACCAAACAGGCGCCTGCTGCTGATCGGCCTTGCAGCCATGGCCGGCCTCGCTGCTTGCAGTACGGTCTCGGTGCCGACCGGCGAAGGCGCCGGTGTGTCGTCCTCGGCCACCGCGACGCTGGCCGGCATCCGAGCTTCGGCCGGATTGCCGGCGCTGGTGCCGGACGCCCAGCTCGAGCAGGCCGCTCGGCAGCAGGCCGGCTATATGGCCTCACGCGAACGCATGAGCCACACGACGGGCTGGGGAAAGGATTTCGCGTCGCGGATGAAGGACAATGGGGTGCGGGGCGCCGCCGCCGAGAACATCGCCGAGGGCCGCTTCGACCAGCAGAAACTGTTCGACATCTGGATGCATTCGGCTGGCCACCGCCGCAACATGCTCGATCCGGATTTCAGCCGCTTCGGCCTCGCCTATGTACGCGACGGACGCGACAGCGCCATCCGCTACTGGAGCCTGGTGCTCGGAAAATAGCAGCCAGCGGTTACGGCGCGAGCCAGCCGTCAGCCTTTCGCGATCAGCTCGCCGATATCCCCAGCCGACAGGGGTTTGCTGAAATAATTGCCCTGCACCTCGTCACAATTGTTCTTGCGCAGGAAGGCGACCTGGTCTTCCGTTTCGACACCTTCGGCCAGCACCCGAAGGTTCAACTTCTGCCCCAGGGAAATCACGGCGCCAGTGACCGCTTGATCGTTCTCGTCGGTCGCGAGATCGTTGATGAAGGACTTGTCGATCTTCAGCCGCGCCACCGGAAACGTCTTGAGAGCGCTGAGACTGGAATAGCCTGTTCCGAAATCGTCGATCGATATCTGCACGCCGAGCTTTTGCAGTCCGTTCATCGTTGCGACCGCCAGCTCGAAATCCTGCATGATCAGGCTTTCCGTCACTTCGAGCTCGAGATACCTCGCCTCCAGGCCGCTTTCCTTCAATGCGTTGACGACGCGGTCGATCAGGTTCTTCTCCCGGAACTGCCGCGCCGACACGTTGACGCAGACGGTTACGGGCGACAGACCGGCGCGCTGCCAGGCTTTGTTCTGCCGGCAGGCTTCGTGCAGGATCCAGTCGCCGAGCGGCACGATCAGCCCGGTCTCCTCGGCGGTCGGGATGAACATCGCCGGCGAAACCAGGCCTCGCGTCGGGTGGTTCCAGCGCACCAGCGCTTCGACGGCGAAAACCTGCCCCGATCGCAGATCCACCTGTGGCTGATAATGCAGAGCGAATTCCGACCGGGCGAGCGCGTTTCGCAATTCCTCCTGAAGCAGGAATTTTTCATGTGCCGTTGAGTTGAACTCCGGGGCATAGAACTGGAAATTGTCGCGGCCGAATTCCTTGGCGCGATACATGGCGGCGTCGGCATTGGCCAACAGCGTATCCGGGCTGGTCCCGTCCTTCGGGTAATTTGCGATGCCGATGCTGGCCGTCGTTCTCAGCCGATGCTCTCCGACAAGAACCGGTTCCGCGATCGCATCCCTGATCGTCTGCAGGGTTTCCGAGACCACATCGACATTGGTGGTTTGGTCGAACAGGACGATGACAAATTCGTCGCCGCCAAGCCGCACGACGGTGTCGGTGGCCTTCACGCATCCAACCAAACGGCTGGCGACGGTCTTGAGGAGTTCGTCGCCGGCATTGTGGCCAAACGTATCGTTCACCAGTTTGAAATTGTCGAGATCGATGAACACTACCGTCATCCAGCGATTGTATCGCTGCGCGTAGAGGACCGCCTGGGAAAGCCGATCCTCCAGCAAAGCGCGATTGGGCAGGCCGGTCAGCGCATCATGGTTGGCCATGAAGTGGATCTGGTCTTCCGCCAATTTGCGCTCGATTGCGATGCCGGCAATGTGTGTGGTGAATTCGATCAGGCGGGTCTCGGCATGGGTGGGTTCGCGCACGGTCATCGAATACATGGCAAAGGCGCCCAACACGACGCCCCGATGCGACAGGATCGGGGTTGACCAGCACGAACGATAGCCATGGGGTGCCGCCAGTTCGCGGTAATCGTCCCAAAGCGGATCCTGCAGAATATCGGTAACAATGACCGGTTCCCGCCGGTAGATGGCGGTTCCGCAGGATCCCACCTTGGGACCGATGGCGGCCCCATCGATGGCGCTCGTATAGGCTTTCGCCAGGCCCGGCGCCGCACCGTGACGCAAATGAATGCCGTCCTTGTCGAGCAGCAGGACGGAACCGAATATCCCCTTCAACTGAGACTCGACGAAGCGCATGAGGCGGTCGAGCACGTCCTCCAGCGGCGCGCTCGTGGCAATCATTTCGAGGATCTGCGCCTGCCCGCTGCGAAGGACATCCGCCTGCTTGCGGGCGGTGATGTCGTGGGCGATGCCAACCAGGCCGAAGATTTCATTTTGACGATTGCGCAGCGGCACCTTCGTCGACGAAAGCCATTTGCCGGCGCCCGACGCATCGACGACAAACTCTTCCGCGTCGATCATTGGTTGTCCGCTCTTGAGCAGGCGCTGCTCGACCAGGCGAAATTTCCGCGCAAATTCCGGGGGGTGGAGATCAAAATCGGTCAAACCGATCATGTCGCTGGTCTTGTTGCGGCCGCTATCGGTCGCAAGGGCGCTGTTGACCACGACGAAACGGCTTTGCGTATCCTTGACCCAGAGATAATCGGGCACCCAGTCGATCAGCGCCTGCAGCGAAATGCGCTCGTCGACGATCTGCCGATTGGCGAGGAGTTCAGTGATGTCCTCATGCGTGGCGATCCAACTGCCATCGGGCATGGGCTGGTTACGGATCTGGATTGTGCGACCATCGACAAGTTTGGCGGTCCAGAGCCGCGAAGCCTTGCCCGAATTGATCGAGCGAGCCGTTGCGAGATAGGTGTCGGCGGCCGTCGCCGCCGTGCCGGCGGCAACGCGGCGTTCGACTATTTCGCTCAGTGTCACGCCAGGCCGCAATTCCTCGGGCGCAATGCGGTAGATTTCCGCATAGCGCCGGTTGCTCAGGATCAGCCGTTCATCGGCATCGAAAAAGCAGATGCCTTGCGAAATATTCTCGATCGCAGTCTCGAAGCGCAGGGTCTGCCCTTCGAGACCCGCAATGGTCGTGCGAAGTTCTCCCTCGAGCGTATCGTAGGAAACGTCAGCCAGTCTTGCCAATGCGGCTACGCCCACCGGCCGGCGCGCCCCGACGGATCTTCTGGATGACTTCGTGACCAAACAGACCTCCTCCGGTTTGGCACCTGAAACAAGAAAGGGCCTCTGTCGTGCCAGACGAAAGTCGACTGACAATGTTACAGATGTGCTAATTCAAGATGAACTGTAACGGAATTGGAGGCGTCAGCAACCAGATACCAAAGGTGCAAATGTCATTTCAAATCAACTTCCAACGGCTCATTATCGATATTCTTTTGCACACGCGGGTTTTGACGATCATCCGAGCAACAATCATCAGGGGCAACCAGCTTGCTGCCAGCGCTACCGGCGCCCGCCTCAATCCATATGCGCGGCAGGAGCGGCCGCGCCGGCCGGAGCGGTCTTCGGCTTGCGCAGCAGGAAGACAAACGGAATGGCAACCAGCGTCATCACCATCAGCAGTTTGAAGTCGTTGACGTAGGAGATCATCATCGCCTGGATGTTGACCATGCGGTCCACCTGCGAAAGTGCCGTCGGATCGCCGCCTGCTGCCGCCGGCGAGGCCGCCCACAAATTGGGGTTGAACGGGTTGATGAAAGCCGACAGTTCGGTGTGATTGACCTGCGTGTTGCGCACCATGAGAACCGTCACCACCGACACGCCGATCGACGAACCGAGATTTCGAACCAGGCTGAACAGGGCCGTGGCGTCGGTGCGGAAGCGCACGTCGAGCGTGGCGAAGGCCACCGTCGACAGCGGCACGAACACCATGCCCATGCCCAGGCCCTGGATGACGCCGGAGCTAAGGATCAGCCAATTGTCCATCTGCGGCGTGAAGGAGGACATGGTGTAGAGCGACTGCGCGGTGAGCAGAAAGCCGATGACGACGAGGATGCGGGCGTCGATCCTGCTCATGAGCCGTCCAACGACAAGCATCGAAATCATCGTGCCGACACCGCGCGGCCCCAGGACGACGCCGATGGTGACGGTCGGATAGCCGAAGATGGTCGACAGCATCGGCGGCAGCAGCGACATCGAGGCCAGGATCAGCACGCCCATGACGAAGATGAAAGCCAGACCGGTGACGAAATTGCGGTCGAGGAAGATCTTGGGGTCGATGAAAGGACGTTCCGCCGTCAGTGTATGGATGATGAAAACCCAGAAGCCGGTGATCGAAAGAGCAAGCTCGATCCAGATTTCGACCGAGGAAAACCAGTCGACCTCGCCGCCGCGGTCGAGCAGCAGCTGCAGCGCGCCGACGCCGAGCGAAATCATGGCGAAACCGAAGAAATCGAAGCTGCGGATCCGCCGGGCAACGACCGGCAAATAGGCTGCCATGCCGAGGAAGGCGATGATGCCGACCGGCAAATTGATGAAGAACACCCAGCGCCAGTTGAAATTCTCGGTCAGCCAACCGCCCAGCGTCGGACCCAGGATCGGCCCCAGCATGATGCCGGCGCCCCAGATGGCCATCGCCTGGCCGTGGCGTTCCCTGGGGTTGATGTCGAGCAGGAAGGTCTGCGACAGCGGCACGATGGCTGCGCCGAACACGCCCTGCATCAGCCGGAAGAACACTATGCTCTCCAGGCTCCAGGCAATGCCGCACAGCATCGAGAACACGGTGAAGCCGACAACCGCCGCCAGGAACAGTTCCTTGCGGCCGAAGCGGTCGGCCAGCCAGCCGGTCACCGGCGTCATGATCGCGGCGGCAACGATGTAGGAGGTCAACACCCAGTTTATGTTGTCGGGCGACGCGCCGAGGTCGCCGGTCATGGTCGGCAGCGCGACATTGGCAATCGTGGTGTCGAGCGCCTGCATGACCGTCGCCAGCATCAGCGCCACGGTGATCAGGCCGCGATGCGGCACTTCCTTGAAAGGTTCTGGTGTGGTCATGATGCGGAACTTCCGACAGGTTACAAAAACGTGTACATTAGGTTTCCGGGCGGCGAGGCCTTCTCTGGTGAAGAGACCCTCATCGCGGTGGGACGCGATCTATCGATGTGGGGGTTACATCGATCGAAGGTCTCGACACATCAGGCGCTTGCCGCCCGGAAATCCAAGGTCCGAAGGATGGGCGCCGAGATGGTCCAGGTTCTGGGCAGGCCGCGATGCGGCCCGGTCCAATCCACCCCTCGTTCAACCTGCCGTCGGACCGATCCTGTCATCTCAACTTCACCTCGCCTGCGGCGGGCGTTCTGCCGGGCCGTGATCCTGCTTTTCGAGATCACGGTCCATTCACAGTCTATTGTGCTTCGCCTGCGGTGGCGTGGCCGAAGATAGCGGGGAACCCGCGAGCAACGCCGGTATCCACCGTAACCGAGGCGCTCATGCCGGTGCGCAGCGCCATTTTGGCGTCGGCATCGGTCAGTTCCAGGCGCACCGGAATGCGCTGCGTGACCTTGACCCAGTTGCCGGTGGCGTTTTGAGCTGGCAGCAGCGAAAACTCCGCGCCGGTGCCGGCGCCGATCGCCTTGACGGTGGCCTCGAAAGTTCTGCCCGGATAGGTGTCGACGACGATCTCGGCCTTCTGGCCAGGCTTCATGTGGGTAAGCTGGGTTTCCTTGAAATTGGCATCGATCCAGGTGTCGCCGGTCTCGACCAACGCAAACAGCGGCGTGCCGGAACCGACATACTGGCCGATCTTGAACGAGGAGGCCTGGCTGATGACGCCGTCGGCCGGCGCCTTGACCGTGGTCTGCGCCAGATCGTAGGCGGCCTTGTCGCGCGCGGCGAGTGCGGCCATCACCGTCGGATGCTTGTCGGTCTCGATATCGGGATTGCCGGCGAGAGCCGCCTTGGCGCTGATGATGCCTTGCTCGGCAACGGCCAGTTGCTGCCTGGCCTTGTCGAGATCGTTCTTGGCCTCGTCCAGCGACGATTTGGCGTTGATGCCCTTCTGGGCAAGGTCGGCGGCGCGGTCATACTGCGACTGCGCGTAGTCGACCTGGCTGGCATCGGACTTTTCCTGCGCCAGCGCCTGGCTGTAGGCGGCGCGCAGCTGTTCGATACCGACGCGTGCGACTGCGACCGCCGCGTCGGCCTGCGCCAACGCGATCCGGTAGGGCTCGGGGTCGACGGCAAACAGCACATCGCCCTGCTTGACCTGCTGATTGTCCGAGATGCCGACCTGAACGATGCGGCCGGCCGTGTCCGAGGCGATCGACACCTTGGCCTGCTGCAAATTGGCGTTCTCGGTTTCCTGATAGCGGCCGCCGGTCACCCAGACATAACCGCCACCAATGGCCAGCGCGGCCGGCAGGGCGACCATCAGCAGCAAGCGGCCGATGCGGCGCTTCTTGACCGGAGCCGGAGCGGGTTGAACCGGGGGAGCCACCGCGACAGGTGCTGCGGCCGGCTGTGCAGGCGCTTCGGCAGCCGGCTGTGCAGGCGCTTCGGCAGCCGGCTGTGCCGGCGTCTCGATCTTGGTAACATTCTCGTCTAGTTTGGCTGCCGCGTTCATGCTGCTGCCCCTTCCGTACTCTTCAAGGACGACGTCTCGCCGTCCGCCAGGTTTTGCACGATGGTGTCCAGCGCCCGGATAAGGACGCGGCGGTCGTCCGGCGAAACGCCGACCAGCGATTCCTCATAAACTTCGCCAGCAAGGCTTTTGACCTCGGCATAGGCCGCGTTCGCCTTGGCTGTCGGGAAGATCATGCGCACGCGCCGGTCAGTTGCGTCGGAGCGCCGCTCGATCCAGCCGCCCTCCTCCATCCGGTCGACGAGGCGTGAAACGCTGATCGGCTCGATTTCGAGAAGTTCGGCGAGGCGAGCCTGGGCGACGCCGGCCTCCTTGGCGACGCGAACCAGAAGCCGCCATTGTGCCGAGGAAAGGCCAAGACCGCTGGCGCGCGCCTCGAAGCGCTTGCGCATGAGGCGCTGCACGTCGTGGATCAAAAAGCCCAATCTATCTATGCCGTCGGAAACCATGAGCGGTATATATTATAAGCGTGCTTACCATTCAAGGCGCCGCATTGCGCCAGAGCCGAAAAAGAGGGGTGGCAGCCATGCAGATGCGGTCATGGCACAGTCAATAACGGTTGCGGATGACCTCCCGACCGTGACGTGAATTGCCGTCGAGAACGCCGCGAGGAGAAAGGTCGTCTTGCGCGTCCTCGCCACCGGCACACCTAGGCTTTCGGCGGCACTTTCGCCGGCGGGGAAGGCATCGAGCCGGCGGTGGTTCCACAGGGCATAGGCAAGGATGGTGCCCGCACCCAGCGCGCCCGGATATTGTCCCAGCGAGCCAGGCCGAGGCCGCCCAGCAGCGGCTTTCCACGATGGTGACCTGCCACAGTCGACCAGCGCCCTTCGATTTTACGACAGGCGCAATTTCGATCAAACTGGCCTCGCAAAAAGCCGGCAGCATGGAGTGGCCAAATGAGAGGAGACTCATGAACCCGACCGAGAAAGCGCTGTGGTTTGTCGAGAGCCATTTGCCGGAAGCGATCTCGCTTGAGGATGTCGCGCAAAGCAGCGGCGTCTCGCGCTTTCATGTGACGCGCGCCTTTGGCGCCGCCACCGGCCGTTCGGTGATGGGCTATATGCGCGCGCGCCGGCTGACCGAAGCGGCGCGCAAGCTGGCTTCCGGCGCGCCCGACATCCTCGCTGTCGCGCTCGATGCCGGCTACGCCTCGCACGAAGCCTTCACCCGCGCCTTCCGCGATCAGTTCGGCACGACGCCGGAACTGGTGCGCGCGCAGGGCAGCCTCAGCAATCTCGACCTGGTGGAGCCGATCCTGATGGACCAGTCCTTCCTCGCCTCACTGCCGCCGCCGCGCTTCGAGACCGGCCGTCCCTTCCTCATTGCCGGCCTCGGCGAGCGCTACAGCTGCGAAACCAGTGCGGCCATTCCGATGCAGTGGCAGCGCTTCGGTCCCTTTATCGGCAACATCCCGGGCGAGACCGGCGACGTCGCCTATGGCGTCTGCGTCAATGGCGACGATGCCGGCAATTTCGACTATATCGCCGGGGTCGAAGTTTCGGATTTCTCGGACCTGCCGAAGGAGCTTTCGCGGGTGCGGGTGCCGGCGCAGAAATACGCCGTGTTCACCCATGCCGAGCACATCTCCACCATCCGCCGCACCGTCAACACGATCTGGAACAAATGGCTGCCGGCCTCGGGGCACGATATAGCCGACGGCCCCGAATTCGAGCGCTACGGCCCGGAGTTCGATCCGCGCAGCGGCAATGGCGGGCTGGAGATATGGGTCCCGGTGGCCTGAACGCCGCTACAGCTCCAGGCTCCAGTTCTGGCCGACCAAATCCTTGCCGAAGGCGTGATGGCGCTCTTCGTCCACCAGCCTGAAGCCGGCACTCTCGTAGATGTGGCGGGCGGCGGTCAGGATGTCGTTGGTCCATAGGGTCAGCGTCTTGTAGCCCTTGGCACGAGCAAAGCCGATGCACTCCTGAACCAGCCGCTTGCCGATGCCGAGGCCGCGCGCCGATGGTTCGACATAGAGCAGGCGCAGCTTCGCCACCGCGTCGGATTTGCGCACGACGAAGACCGAGCCGACCACCTCCCCTTGCCGTTCGGCAATCCAGCTGCGTTCCCATTCTGGATCGAAGGATTTTACGAAGGCGCCGAGGATTTCGGCGACCAGCGCCTCGTAGGTTTCGTCCCAGCCATAGTCCTGTGCGTAGATCTGTCCTTGGCGGCGCACCACCCAGCCGATGTCGCCGACCTGCAAGGGGCGCAGCATATACGGCACTTTGGTCTCCGGGCTGTCGCCCAGGAGTTGCTGCACCGTCTGCATGGCCTTGACCAGCCGGTCCTCTTCGGCAGCAGGAAGCCGCTCCAGCAAGGCCGCGACCTGGTCGTGCGAAGCCCGGTTCAGCGGCGCGAAGGCCTGCCGCCCCACCGGCGTCAGCGTGATCGACGACTGCCGCGCATCCGACGCCAGCGGCGCGCGCGCTATCAACTGCAGGTGCTCGAACTTCTTCAGGAGCCGGCTGACATAACCGGCGTCGAGGCCGAGATCGCGGATGAGATCGCTGGCGGTCAGGCCATCGCGATGCGCCAGTTCGTAGAGCACCCGCGCCTCGGTCAGCGAGAAGGCGCTTTTCAGCAGGCCTTCGTCGAGCAGACCTATCTGGCGGGTGTAGAAGCGGTTGAAAGCCCGCACCGCGTCGATGCGTTCCTTGCCGGGTTGATGATGGATCGTCATGGGAAGCCTCCTGCCCATCAACGATCGGTCATTTATTTGACTTAGTCAAGTATCGAGGAGATGCTCCCCCGGTCGTGTCTCAGGCGATGGCGCGGCGGCGCCGTGCGATCAGGACGAACAGGCCGAGCAGCACGACGCTGGCCGCAGCACTGGCGGCGGCAAATTCCGGCACCGGCCGAAAATCCTTGCCGTCGATCAGCAGCGATGCCGCGACCGGGCCGATCGCCAGACCGAAAAGCTGGGCCGCCGGCACCAGAAGCACGGCCGTGCGCGTCTCGTCGGCGGTGATCGCCAGCCGGATCTGATAGGGCACGATGAACAGAAGGATGAAGCCCATGATCAAGGCCGCGACCCAGAAAACCGTCAGGCCGGGGCTGCCGGCGAGCACCACGGAACTGGCGACGGCGACCACGCCGATCGCCACGATGACGAAGCGGTAGTCGATACGCGCCTCGAAGACGGTAGCCGTCATTGCGCCCAGCACCTGCAATGCGAGGCTGGCCGAGACGATCAGGCCGACGCTGCGGCCATCGATGCCGTATTGTGCGCCAAGCGGCTCGAGAAACGCCCAGACCGAGCCGAAGAACATAAAGTAGCAGAAGACGCACAGCAAAGCGGCAAGCGAAGGAACGGTCAGCACATTGCTGAACTGTTCCTCCTTGGGCAGGTCGGCATAGCTATCGGGGACGATGAAGGCGACCGCCACCGAAGCGATGCAGACGACGGCAAGGACGATGAAGCCGCCTGCCGATCCGGCGGCCGGGATGACGTAAAGCGCCAGCAGCAGGGCAAGGGCGCATTGCGCCAGGGTCTGAAGGGTGACGAAGAAGCCGCCGATGCGCTCGGCCCGGCGCGAACGGGCGATCAGTTCCGTGGCGACCGCCACCAGCCCACCCTCGGCGAGGCCCGCCACCGCGCGGGCGGCAATCAGCGAGGTCGAGGTCAGCGCATAGGCGGTCGCGCAGTTAGCCAGCGCCAGCAAGAGCAAAAGGCAGGCACTTTTCGAGCGCATATTGTGGGCGGACAGCATCATGGCGATGACCGCCGATCCGATGCCGATGGCGATCATCTCCGCCGTGGCGACCAGCGCGAGTTCGTCACCGCTGACATGCCCTTCGGTGTAGAGCGCGCCAAGAAGCACCGGCTGCAGCCCGAGAATCAGCAGGCCGACCGAGCCGATCCACAATGCCGAGGCGAGCTGCGCCCCAGTCGGGTTGCCGACCAGCCAGTCGCCGTTCCCGGCATCGGCGTTACCAGCAGAAGTCACGGTCGCCTCCCAACGTCCTTGCCTGTCGGCAAAAAAACTGACAGTCTGTCAGCATTTAGAAACTGATACTCGATCATATTCGTTTGTCAATCATCAGCGGGACTTGGCACCAACAAGGCTGGGGATGGTCTTGGCGATCGAATGGTCTGGGCGATCGAGAGGATGGCGGCATGAACGAAGCAGTGCAGATGACGACCGAACCGAGGCGCAGGCCCAAACAGGAGCGCAGCCGCGAGCGCATCGACGCCATCCTGTCGACGACCATGCGGCTGATTGGCGAGAAAGGCATCGACGCCGTCACCATGAAGGAAGTCGGCGCACAGGCCGGCGGGCCGATCGCCACCGTCTATCATTACTTCCCCAACAAGTCGGCGATCCTGGCGATGCTCTACGAGCGATTCTCCGAAGTGAGCCGCGCCCGGCTTGCCGCCATCGTTGCCGACATTGGCGGGCTGGACGACGTTATCGCTGCGGCCGACCGGCTGCTCGACGACTACTATGAGCGCGTCGCCGGCGACCCCGCCATTCAGGACCTGCAAAACGCCATCCAGGCTGACAAGGCGCTGAAGAATCTCGACATCGCCGAAACCCGGCGCCAGGCGACGATGTTCTGCGACCATGTCGGCCCCTTTCTCGCAGCCGAGCGACGCAATGAGTTCGGCCGTATGGTTTTCCTGATCTTCCAACTGGCCGGCGGCGTCGTGCGCATGGCGCTGACCCAGGACCAAGAGGAAAGCCGCCACACCATCGAGGACTACCGGTCGATCATCCATACGCAGTTGGGACTGTTCCTCTAGCGCCCGATTCGGCCCCGTCCGGTCTGGTGGATGAGGTTTTCGAAGCCGTCGGCCAGGTTGGCGGCGCCGGCGGCAACGATCTTCGACAGGTTCCTGGCGCGACCTGGGGTCTTGTTGGCATCGAGCAGCACGGCCCTGCCCTCATGCACGACAAAGTCGAACTTGCCATAGTCGAAGCCCAGCTTCCGACGCAAGGCGCGCAATTCGTCGGGAACCGCAACCGGCTCCCGGCGGATGGTGTCGTCGCCCTTGACCAGGCGCTGCGGCGAGACATAGCGGGTGCAGCGCTCCCGATCGCCGCAGAATATCCAGAACCGCGCCGCAAACCCGTCGGGCTCGATTTCGGGAATGAATTTTTCCACGATTAGGTCGGCACGCCTGAAAATCTCCGGCGCCACATCGGCCAGCGAGGCATGCACCTGATAACGGTCGAAGGTCTGCGCGCCCGGGAAAGGCACTGCCTTGCCGGCGCGAACGGATTTTCGGTTGAGCTGCTCCTCGGGCGTCCCCCAATGATTGAGGTTGCTCTTGACGATGACCTGGCCGCTCCAGTTGGCACCCTCCTCGAGGATAGCACCGCTGATGCGGCGCTTGGAAATGTCGGTTGCACCAAGATTGAGACAAATCGGAAATCCGCGCGCGTAGTCGACATAGTCCGATGGCGTCACTGTCGCGTCGACATGCAGGACGGCAATATCGGCGTTATGACTTGCCGAGGGTCCACGCATGATCTGCACGGAGTGACCGCGCCGTTTCAGCTCCGCCAGGACGTCGAACAGCATGTAGGGGCTGTCCTGGCGCAGCAGGAGGCCCCGCCGGCTCTGGAAGCGGTCAAATTCATGCGTTATTACGGCAATGCGGGCCATGGCCTTTCCTGCATGAGGTAACTCGCAAGGCAACCAACAGCCTGGAAGGAAATATGTCCAGCCTTTCCCCAAACCGTTCCGCATGACTGAGCATTGGGACGCAATTCGCCGTCATTGGCGGCTTCTCGGGTCGCCGCTGTGTCCGCCCCCGGAAGCTGTCGCCGCCTATGAGCGCGAACTTAGCCTGCAATCGGTCGATGTGGTGCTGCTCGGGGTCACGCCGGAGCTTGCCGGCCTCGGAAGGACCATGCTCGCGATCGACGAGTCCACTGCCATGATATCGGGCATCTGGCCGGGCGATACCGCCTCACGCAAGGCGGTGATCGGCAACTGGCTGGAGTTGCCGCTGGGCGACGAAAGCGCCGGGGCGGTGATCGGCGACGGCTGTCTGTCGGCGCTGGACTCCTCGGTTGCACGGCAGGCGCTGCTTGCCGAGATCGCGCGTGTGCTGAAGTCCGATGGGCGGGCTGCATTGCGCGCCTATGCAAGCCCTCAGGTGCCGGACGATCTGCAGGAGGTCCGGGCGCTGACGCTGTCCGGTGGTGTCGCGACCTTCCACGAACTCAAATGGCGCATTGCCATGGCTTGTGCCGGCGGCGATCCCGACCGCGCCATTCCGGTGCGGGCGATCCTCGACGCCTTCGATGCGCTGTTTGCCGACCGGGAGGCCCTTGCCGCGACGACCGGATGGGAGATGCCGGTCATCGGCACCATCGATGTCTATGCGAATTCGCAGACTGTCTACAGTTTCGCCCCGGCGGCGACGCTGGTCGAAGAGGCGAGCCGGTTTTTTGACAGTGTCCGCCTCGCGCCGACAGGGACCTATGGGCTGGCTGAACGCTGTCCGCTTCTGGTGCTTAAATCGCCGCGGCGCCGGTAGGGTCTGCCGTCGGATCGCGGCACGGCTCCAATTGGCACAATTGTGCTCACCGTTCGCCTTGACTCTCGAAAGCCACGCGCTTATTTCAGCGCACGTTAGCACTCTCCCCAGGTGAGTGCTAACGCACATCCGGCACCGCCGGATCGAGGAACAGCTCTCACCGTTCTCATTCGAGGAAGAAAAAATGGCAAAGTCGAAGTTCCGCCCGCTTCATGACCGCGTGGTCGTACGCCGGGTCGAATCCGAATCCAAGACCGCCGGCGGGATCATCATCCCGGATACGGCAAAGGAAAAGCCGCAGGAAGGCGAGATCATCGCCGTCGGCTCCGGCGCTCGCGACGAAGCCGGCAAGCTGGTCCCGCTGGACGTCAAGGCCGGCGACCGCATCCTGTTCGGCAAGTGGTCGGGCACCGAAGTCAAGCTCAATGGCGAAGACCTTCTGATCATGAAGGAATCCGACATTATGGGCATCATCGGCTGATTATCGGCCTCACCGTCAACTAATTTCGGGCTTGATCGCAAGCCCCCTGCCAGGAGCTAAAAAATGGCTGCTAAAGACGTAAAATTCTCCCGCGACGCCCGCGAGCGCATGCTGCGCGGCGTCAACATCCTCGCCGACGCAGTGAAGGTCACGCTCGGCCCCAAGGGCCGCAACGTCGTCATCGACAAGTCGTTCGGCGCACCGCGCATCACCAAGGACGGCGTCACCGTCGCCAAGGAAATCGAGCTTGAAGACAAGTTCGAAAACATGGGCGCGCAGATGGTCCGCGAAGTTGCTTCGAAGACCAACGACATCGCCGGCGACGGCACCACGACCGCGACCGTTCTGGCGCAGTCGATCGTCCAGGAAGGCCACAAGGCCGTTGCCGCCGGCATGAACCCGATGGATCTGAAGCGCGGCATCGACCTGGCCGTGACCGAAGTCGTCGCGGCTCTCGGCAAGGCTGCCAAGAAGATCAAGACCTCCGAGGAAGTTGCCCAGGTCGGCACGATCTCGGCCAATGGCGACGAGTCGGTCGGCGCCATGATCGCCGAAGCGATGCAGAAGGTCGGCAATGAAGGCGTCATCACGGTTGAGGAAGCCAAGACCGCCGAGACCGAGTTGGAAGTCGTCGAAGGCATGCAGTTCGACCGCGGCTATCTCTCGCCCTACTTCGTCACCAACGCCGACAAGATGGTTGCCGAGCTCGAGGACGTCTACATCCTCCTGCACGAGAAGAAGCTGTCCAACCTCCAGGCCATGCTGCCGGTTCTCGAAGCCGTCGTGCAGACCTCCAAGCCGCTGCTCATCATCTCGGAAGACGTCGAAGGCGAGGCTCTGGCCACGCTGGTCGTCAACAAACTGCGTGGCGGCCTGAAGATCGCCGCCGTCAAGGCGCCGGGCTTCGGTGATCGCCGCAAGGCCATGCTGGAAGACATCGCCATCCTCACCGGTGGCCAGGTCATCTCGGAAGACCTCGGCATCAAGCTCGAGAACGTCGGCCTCAACATGCTCGGCCGCGCCAAGAAGGTGTCGATCTCCAAGGAGAACACCACCATCGTCGACGGCGCCGGCAAGAAGGCCGAGATCCAGGGCCGCGTTGCCCAGATCAAGCAGCAGATCGAAGAGACCACGTCGGACTACGACAAGGAGAAGCTGCAGGAACGTCTGGCGAAGCTCGCCGGCGGCGTTGCGGTGATCCGTGTCGGCGGCGCGACGGAAGTCGAAGTCAAGGAAAAGAAGGACCGCGTCGATGACGCCCTCAACGCGACCCGTGCGGCCGTGGAAGAAGGCATCGTTGCAGGCGGCGGCGTCGCTCTCCTGCGCGCTTCGGCCAACATCAAGGTCACCGGCGTCAATGCCGACCAGGCTGCCGGCATCAACATCGTTCGTCGTGCACTGCAGGCTCCGGCCCGTCAGATCGCTTCGAACGCAGGTGCTGAAGCTTCGATCGTCGCCGGCAAGATCCTCGACAACAAGGGCGCGACCTACGGCTACAACGCCCAGACCGGCGAGTATGGCGACATGATCGCCATGGGCATCGTCGACCCGGTCAAGGTCGTTCGCACCGCTCTCCAGGACGCGGCTTCGGTCGCCGGCCTGCTCGTCACCACCGAAGCCATGATCGCGGAGGCTCCCAAGAAGGAGTCGGCTGGCGGCGGCATGCCTGGCGGCATGGGCGGCGGCGGCATGGGCGGCATGGGCGGCATGGATTTCTAATCCAAGCTATCTGGCTTATACATACGGAAAGGGCGTCGAGAGGCGCCCTTTTTTGTTTTGGAAAGCGGATGGTTAGGCGGCGCTGTCCGCCTGCCGCGCAACCTTGCCTGCAAGCACCGCCTGCTCGACAAGTGCCGCCACCTCGTCGGCCACCACCAGCACCGGTGCACGGTCGCGGGTGGCCCGCGCAATCACCATAAGCCCTTCCAGCGAGGATTCGACCAGCAGTGCCAGGGCATGCGCCCGGCGTTCGGGCACTCCTGCCCTGACAAAGGCCTGTCGCAGCAAGCCGATCCATTGCTCGAAAGCCGATCGGCAGAGTTCCGCCAGTTCCGGCACATCGGTGGGTGAATCCAGCACCACCGGCGCGATGGGGCAACCCAGCGAAAAATCATTGTCCTCCAGCATGCGCCCGACCGACTGGTAGATGTGATGGACGGCCACTGCAGGATCGCTCTCGGCTGCCAGTGCTTCGCCCAGCCTTTTCGTGACGTCGGCAACGCTGTTGCGCGTCACCTCGATGACCAGTTGGTCCTTGCCGCCTGGGAAATGAAAATAGAGCGAGCCGCGCGGCGCCCCGCTGGCGCCCAGAATGTCGTTGAGCGAGGTGCCGTGATAGCCGCGCTGCCTGAGCAACAGGCCTGTGGTCTCGAGTATGCGGGTGCGGGTGTCGTTGGCCATGTCAACCTCTGTCAGCAGTGACGCATTATAGGCCTTGCCAAGAATATGACAATCGGTCTATATAATATGTGGATCAGTCTATATACTATTAAGGAGAGTGACATGCGCAGCTACCGTCTCGAAGGGTTTGGTGGAACCGAATCCCTGGCGATGCGCGACGAGGCGCGGACGGAACCGAAACCGCATGAGATCGTGGTGCGAGTCCGCGCCGCCTCGCTCAATCGGCGCGACACGATGATCCTTGGCGGCACCTATCCCTTGCCGGCGCGGCAAGGCATCGTGCCGCTGAGCGACGGAGCCGGTGACGTCGTCGCAATCGGCGATGCCGTCACCCGTTTTGCCGTCGGCGACCGCGTCACCGGCAGCTACTTCGCCCGCTGGATCGATGGCCGCATCAATGCCGGTCTGATCGACCAGCTCGGCTGTACGCTTGACGGCATGCTGACTGAGTTTGCCGTGCTCGACGAACAATGGGCGGCGCGACTGCCCGATCATCTGAGCTGGCACGAAGCGGCGACGCTGACCTGCGCCGGCGTGACGGCCTGGAACGCGGTGACCGGGACCCGGATTCCGAAGCCTGGTCAATGGGTTCTCACCATCGGTTCGGGTGGCGTTTTCGCTGTTTGCTCTGCAGTTCGCCAAGTTGCTCGGCTGCCGGGTTGTCGCCATCACATCGCGCGCGGAGAAGGCCGACAGGCTGCGGGCGCTGGGCGCCGACCTCGTTGTCTCCAGCACCGACATACCGGAATGGGGCGGCTGGGCGCGCGAGCAGACAGGCGGAGTCGACCTCGTCGTCGAAACCGGCGGCCCGGCCACCTTCGCGCAGTCGCTGATTGCCAGCACGCTTTATGGACACATCGTGCTGCTGACGCTGCAGGACGCCAGTGGCAGATCGATCGAGATGCCGGCAGCGCTTTATCAGCGCAGCCTCGCCACCATCAGCCGCCTGTTCGTCGGCAGCCGCAGCAATCTTGAGGCCATGCTGCGCGCCGTGTCGCAGCATCGCCTCAAGCCCGTTATCGACAGGGTCTTCCCCTTTGCCGAAGCCCCCGAAGCGTACCGCCACTTCCAGCAGGGCGACGTGTTCGGGAAGGTTGTCATCGACTGCGCCTGACCCAATTGCCCGCTTTTCAACCCCGAATCAGGAGAACGACCATGACCATCCGTGAAGCTTCCGCAGAATGGCAAGGCACGCTGAAGGAAGGCGGCGGCCGTCTGCGGCTTGGCAGCGGCGTCTTCGAAGGCGCCTATTCCTTTCCGTCGCGGTTCGAGGACGGTCCGGGCACCAATCCCGAAGAGCTGATCGGGGCAGCACATGCCGGCTGCTTCTCGATGGCGCTGACCTTCATCCTCGGCCAGGAAGGCCACGTCGCCCGCACCATCCGCACCGTCGCCAAGGTGCATCTCGGCGCGACCGCCGCCGGGCCGACGATCACCCGCATCGAGCTCGAAACGGAAGCAGAGATTCCCGGCCTTCAGCCTGCCGAATTCCAGCGTATGGCGGAGACGGCGAAGACGACCTGCCTTGTCTCTCGCGCTTTGGCCGGCGTTACAACCATCACCCTCAAGGCCGAGCTGGCCGCCACCACTGCCACGGAACAATGAAAACCAGGAGGTATGAGATGAGCCAGGACAGCATCACGAGCATTCATCCGGGCGACCACTCTAGCCAGACGGCCGAGATCATGCGTCGCTTCAACGATGTGTTCCAGTTGCACGATCCGTCCGCGCTTGCCGAGTTGGTGGCGCAGGATTGCGTTATCGAAAACACCGTGCCGGCGCCGGACGGCGCCCGCCATGCCGGCAAAGAGGCATGCATTGACCTATGGTCGGCGATCGCCACCCAGCCCGGCACGCGCTTCGACCTCGAGGAAACCTTCGTCGCCGGTGAACGGGCGACGATCCGCTGGCGCTACTTCATGGCCGACGGCAACTCCATCCGCGGCGTCAACCTGATGCGTGTCGCGGACGAGCTGATCGTCGAGGCGATGGGTTACGTCAAAGGATAGAAGCGTTGCCCGGCACTCCCGTTCCCAGCCCGGAATCTCGCTCAAGTCGAGTTTCCGGGCCGGTTTTCTGGTCACTGGATGACGCGGTGCAGCTTCACCGTGGTGCTGGGACTGTTCTGGATGGTCTGGAAGATCACGCAATAGCGATCCGTGAGTTCGAGCAGTTGGTCGAGCTGACTTTGGGGAGCGTCGGTGTCGATGTCGAAGCGCAAGCGGATTTCCTTGAAGCCGACTGGAACACCCGCAGTCACGCCGAGCGTGCCGCGAAGATCGACGTCACCTTCCGCGGAAACTTCGGCGGACCTGATCGGAATTTCGAGCACGGCCGCCGCCGCGCGCATCGAGACACCGGCGCATGCGATCAGCGCCTCCAGCAGCATGTCGCCGGAGCACAGTTCCTGGCCGCTGCCCCCGGCCATCGGATGGATGCCGGCAAGCGCCAGCCCGCGTCCGGTCTCGACCTTGCAGGTCACGGTGGACGCGTCGGCGACGCCTTTGGCCTTCAAGGTGAGGAACGCGGCCTTCGCATCCCTGCGATAGAGATCCTTGATCGGCTCCTGCGTGGCGCGAAATGTTGCGATTTCCATGAACAATCTCCTGTCTTGAATTGTCGTTGTCAAAAATGGCGAGCAGTGGCCGGGCCTTATTCCGGCACCGCGATGCCGGAGCCGCCGAGCTCAGCCGGAAAGTCCCTGAGCTTGGGCAGCCCGTCCTTCATCGGCAGCACGGTCTCAGCGTAGTTGACGTGAACTCCAGGCGTGAATTTCACGCCTGGTATCGTTGCCGCATAGACATCGACCAGGCCGAGCGGCGGATGAACGGTCATCAGATGACCACCGCATTTCGTGCAGAACTGGCGATCGCTCATTTCGGTCTTCTCGAACCCGGACAGGAACTCCGCGCCCCCGGTGACCTTGACGTTCTGAGGCTTCCACAGCGTGAATGCGTTCACGGGAGACGCCGACCACGATCGACACGAACCGCAATGGCAATAGCCCATTGCCTCGGCGGCTCCGTGCACTTCGATTTCCACAGCGCCGCAAAAACACCCGCCCTTATGTACCGTCATGACATTTGTCCCTGGTTGGTTTCGACAGCACTCAGCGCCCACTCTCGGCAGCGCTTGAGCACCGGTGCAGGTTTAGGAGTTCTGGCCGCGAACTGAATGATACGGCGTCCGCCTCGCTTGACAGCGCGTCCGGAACTCGAAAGGGATGGCTGACCGGCTAGCCGGGTGCGGGACGAAACGGAATGGCCGGGGATGCTCTGTCTGACCTGTTGAGGACGGTACGCCTTACCGGCGCGACGTTTTTTGACATTGAGGGCCACGAGCCGTGGGCCGTCTGCTCGCCGGCGCCATCGTCCATCCTGCCGAAGATCCTGCCCGGTGCGGACCATCTGATCTCCTACCATGTGGTAACGGCCGGTCGCTGCTTCGCGCGCATCGTCGGCCAGGAAGCGATCGCGCTGGAGGCCGGCGAAGTCGTCGTCTTCACCAGGAGCGACCCGCATATTATGTCCAGCAATCCGGCGTTGCGCGCCGATCCGCCGACAGCCGACGTTCTCGACATCGCAACAGCCGGCCGGATGCCGTTTTACATCAACTGCGCCGGCGACGGCGCGACCTCGGCCAGGCTGGTTTGCGGCTATCTCGCCTGTGATGCACAGCCTTTCAATCCACTGCTCGAGGCTTTGCCGCCGGTGATCAAGGCCGCAGATGCCAAAGGCGATGGCGGCTGGCTCAGCCAGTTCATCAACCTGGCTGTCACGGAGGTGGCGCAAAAGCGCGCAGGCAGTGAAACGGTGCTCACCAAACTGAGCGAACTGATGTTTGTCGACGTGTTGCGCCGTTACTTGGAATCGCTGCCGCCACAAACCACGGGATGGCTGGCTGGCCTGCGCGATCCGCACCTGGCGAGGGCACTGGCGCTGATCCACGACCGGCCGGCGCATAACTGGACGGTGGAGGCGCTGGCGAAGGACTCCGCGCTGTCGCGCAGCGTGCTCGCCGAACGCTTCACCAGGCTGGTCGGCATGCCGCCAATGCATTATCTCGCCAAATGGCGCATGCAGATCGCCTCGGAGCTGCTCAGCGCCGGCTCCAGCAACATGGCCAGCATCGCCGCTGAAATCGGCTACGAATCCGAGGCAGCGTTCAGCCGCGCCTTCAAGAAGATGATCGGCCTTCCGCCCTCGGCCTGGCGTTTAGGCATCCGGACCGGATCCGGAACCGACGAAGAGTAGGCCGAGGCCTGGCAGCTCCTGTTCTATCGATCAGCCAGCGCCAGCTTGGCGCCAAGCATGACAAAGGCGCCGGCGAAGGTGCGGCGCATCCAGGTCAGCACCATCGGCCGCGACACGACATGGCTGCGGATCGAGGCCGCAAAGATGCCGTAAGCGACGAAGACGACGAAGGTCAGTAGCATGAAGACGCTCGAGAGTTCGAGCATCTTGGCAAATGCGTTCGGTTCGGTCGTGCTGACGAATTGCGGCAGGAAGGCAAAGAAGAAGATCGACAGCTTCGGGTTCAGGATGTTGATCAGGATACCGGAGGTGATGACCTTGGCTGCCGAGCGGGGTGCCGCGTTTTCATCGACGCTCAGGCCGCCCTTCTCGTTCAGCGTGTTCCAGGCCATGTAGAGGAGATAGGCGACGCCGAGATATTTCAGCGTCTCGAAGGCGACAGCACTTGTGTGCAGCAGCGCCGCCAAGCCGGTGATGGCGGCGGCCATATGCGGGATGATGCCAAGCGTGCAGCCGAATGCAGCAGTGATCGAGGCGCGCGCGCCTCGCGAAAGCCCGGCGCTCAGCGTGTAGAGAACGCCGGTGCCGGGCGAAGCCACGACGATCAGCGACGTCAACAGGAATTCGATGCTCATGGTTCCTCCAACGCCCTGCCCGTAGTGGAAGCTATCGGGGGATGTGGGATGAGGCAAGGTGGGCGTCGGCTAGATCGTTGGCATCCCGTGCGCCTTGCGCGCCATCAGGCAATCGTCGCCGCCAGGCATGCAGGCGTGGCAGACGTCCGGGCGGATCTCGTAGATGCCGCAGGCCGTGTGCTTGCCGATCTCGCCCGTAAGCGCCGAACAGCGCACGCCCTCGCAGCGCATGCCGGACAGGTCGGCGGACACGAACTTTTCCGGAATCCGGTCAAGTTGCGCATCGTCCTCGGTCGAGAAGCGCGGCCATTCGGCCGAGTAGGAGCAGCAGGCGCCGCAGCTCTGGCAATCGAAAACCGGCTGGTCGTCCTGTTTTGACGACCGGATATCCCTGGCGGCCAACGCGACCAGTCCAGGCGCTGCGAGATTGCGATCGGCTTGGTGCGGCAAGGCGCTATTTCTTCTTGCCTGCCTTGCCCTTGGGCGTGGCGGCTGGCGCCTCGAACAGATCGGTCGCCGACGGTTCGGCGGCCTTCGGCGCGGCAGCGGGCTTGGCCTGCTTTGCAGTGGCAGCAGCCGGCGCTGCCGGCTGGTCCTTGGTGGAAAACTTTATGGCCATGTCAGTCCTCGTCGGAAAAGCGGGATGATGGTGCGCGCGGATTGCGCAAGCGGCCGATCAGCGCCGAGACCGCTGTGATGTTCATTTCCTCGGGCGACCAGTTCCTCGCCTCGGCAATGTGGTGCGCCGCCAGTTCGCGATGCGTGCTGCCGCTATAGGCGGCATCCTGGTAGGTCACGCGCTCCTGGGTCTTTTTGTCCTCGCGGACATATTCGACCAGATAGTTCGGGGCTTCGGCACGGCCGCGCACGCCGACGCGCACCTGGGCATCGCCATGCGCGCGCTTGCAGCGCTCGAGCTTTTCCAGCACACGGCGGACATATTCGACCGGCTTATCCAGGCCCGGGACCATGGACGCTATGGTCGCATCGGCATCGATCGGCGTCGGCGGTACGCGCTTGGTGGCCATCAGCGTTTGCCTGCCCGCTTCGGCAGCGCCGCAAGGGCTGCGGCCGCTGCCATGTCGTCGGCTTCCTTTTCCTTGCGCAGTTCGCGCAAGCGCGCGGTCTTGGCTTCGCGCGCCTCGCTGACGGCATCACGCTCGGACAGGATGCGGTTGAGTGACATCGACTGGGTTTGCGTCTTGCTGAACAGCGAGCCGGCCTGGTCGGCGGTCTTGGATTGAGTGGTCAAAACTTTTTCTCCTGTCGGGAGCCTGGTGCCGATAGAGCGAGAGCGGTCTTCGATTACGACCAAAGCAATACGGCAGCGGGGCAGTATGGGCGGTTCAGATTGCTGGAGCGTCCCTTAGCACGTTCCGGCCGGCGTGCGGCGCACTTTTAGCGGCACGACGCACAAAATGAAAAAGGCCAGGCACCGCCTGACCTTCCATGAAAGCGCCGCGCATCCAGTTGGATGCGCAAGGCGCTCCTTTCAGCCTTTCATCGGTGCCAGTACATCCGTGGTCACCGGAAGGCCGAATTCCTTATCAGGCCGCCTTCAACTGGTCGGCGGACATCTTGCCCGACTTGTTGTCGCGGGTCATCTCGTAGCCGAGCTTCTGACCCTCGACGATGTCACGCATGCCGGCGCGCTCTACGGCCGAGATGTGGACGAAAACGTCGGCGGAGCCGTCGTCAGGCTGAATAAAACCAAAACCTTTGGTGGCGTTGAACCATTTCACTGTGCCGGTGGCCATGAAGAACCCTTTCCCTGGCAAATATTCGTTCACCATCGTGCGACTGCACAACAGCGTTTTGTCTCGATTTTTGATGGGGAAGTTCGTCAAAGGCGCGCATCATGCGCGGATAACAAAAGTCGGTCAAACAAATATCGACATATTTCTTATAGACTTCTCTTAGCGCCGAGTCAATTTCTGGTTTGGCCACAGCCCAAATTCAACCTGAGGATGCCTGAGGCATAAGCCTCAACTGACGAGGTGGCGGAGCGCAACGCGTTCCCAAAAAATATTCCACGCCCCGGAACCAATCGCAAGCCGGCGCATTTCCGTGGTGTCAACAATTCAGAGAGAAATCTCGGTAATGCTGGCAAAAGGACGCCTCCCGCACATTGAACGGTGCGAGAGGCGTTCTTGTATGTGCCGTTGTCTGACACAATTCCCAAGGGAAAACCGTTTCACACTTTTCCTTAAACTTACGCTCGCCTACAGGATCGCGCTGATCAGCGGCAGGATCTCGTAGCGGAAACCGCGGCCGGAGCTCGACACCGGATCGCCGTCGGTGACCGCTCTTGCCTCGGCTTCGCTGCCGACACGCAGGATCAGCAGACCCCAAGGGCCGGCCGGGTCGGCGACCGGCCCGGCCAGGATCATGGTGCCCTCGGCAAGCTTGCCGCGCAGATATTCGGCATGCCGGCCCATCAACTCCCTCTCCTCCTCCGTCAGGGTGAAGGCGAAGTCCGGCCGAGGCGGGATCAGCCGGCAGTGGAAGATTGTTGGCGCGGTAGTCTCACGCGGTCCATCATTGCTGGCCATCGGTCACTCACCGTGATGTCATTAGTGGTCCTATTCGTCCGGGCCGGGTTCCGGCCAAGTCTCCTTCGCCGCTTCCGCATACCAGTGCCGCATCGCCGGCGTTGCCAACACGGCGTCGACATAGGCGCGCGTGTCGGGCGCCAGTTCGCCGCCATAGGTGTCGAAGCGGGTGACGACAGGTGCATACATGGCATCGGCCGCGGTGAAATGACCGAACAGGAAGGGGCCGCCCTTGCCGTATTGTTCCCGGCACTGGCGCCAGATCGTTTCGATGCGCGCGCGCTGCATTTCGCCTTCGGCGTCGAGCGGCTTGTGGCCCTTCGGCCGACGCAAATTCATCGGCCAGCCATAGCGCACCTCGCGAAAGCCGGAATGCATTTCGGTCGCCACCGAGCGCGCCAAGGCGCGGGCGCCGATATCCTGCGGCCAAAGTTTTTTCTCCGGAAACAGGTCGGCCAGATATTCAAGGATGGCAAGGGTTTCCCAGACGATCCTCCCCACTCCTTTCAACGGTTTGTGATTCAGGATCGGCACCAGGCCGGTCGGCGACACTTTCGCCAGATTGGCAAAAGTCTCGGGCGTGCGCAGGCGCACGAAACCTTCCTCGAACGGGATCTCCAGATGCTTCATCGCCACCCATGGCCTCAACGACCAGGACGAAAAGCACTTGTTGGCGATGATGAGTGTAAATTCAGCCAAGGCGGTCTCCCCAAAATTTCGTCACACTAGTCACACGATACGACGCGGCAAAGCGTTTCGGCGACCATATAAGCGACCATATGCGACGATGATCGGCCGCCCAGGGAACCTAAGCCAAGCCGGCCCGTTTGCCTCCTGCGAAGGAATCCCCGGAAACCCCAGGAGATGTAAAGATGGTGAACAAGGATCAGGTTGCCGGCGTGGCCAAGCAGGTCAAGGGCTCGGTCAAGGAGGCCGGCGGCAAGGCGACCGGCAACAGGCAGACCCAGGCCGAAGGCACGGCCGACAAGACCGCCGGCAAGGTGCAGAAGGTCTATGGCGACGTGAAGGACAAGATCAAAAAGGCGCTCTGATTCGATCTTGCAGGCAATGAGGAAGGCGGCTCAAGGCCGCCTTTTTCTTGTCAGAGGCTGAGGCTTTTGCTGAAGGCGCTGGTGAACTTGACCTCGCCGTGGTCGTCGGCCGCCTCGCCCAGCACCACGTCCATGCTGTCCCCGGTTACCCTCACCAGCGCGAAGCCACCCATATAGGCAGCCTTCGGCTTGAACAGGTCGAGGCCATCGCTGTTGTAGATCATCGGCACTTCGTGCTGATGGCCATGGAAGATGGCGATGACATTGTAGCCCTTCAGCGCCGCCAGCATCGCCTGGCGGTCGGCCTCGCTCCACCAATGCGGCGCGCCTGCGCCGTCATCGTCATAGGTGCGCTTGGCCGGGTCCCAGCGCTCGACCGAGAAAGTGTCCCAGCCATAGTGCTGGAACAGGATGACGGGACGGCCATCCGCCGCGTAGGTCGCCAGATCCTGCTTCAGCCACGGCAGGCTGCTCACCGCGCCGTGGCCGGTGTCGCCGGCAAAGCGGTGGGTCTGGACGAGATGCAGGCCGCCCCAGTCCCAGGAATAGCAGTCGGTGTCGACATCGTATTCGGTGGCCGGCACCGCCGGCTTGAAGAACACGCCGGGGCGGTGGTTGACCTCGACATAGTCGCGCAATTCGCGCCGATACCAGTCGACATGGGGCGGCGAGCCGTTCTGGTCGAGATCGTGGTTGCCGAGGCCGACATAGACCGGCATGTGCACGCGGTCCGGGCCGACGCCTTGTTGATAGCGCTGGCTGAACTGCAACAGTTGCGTGCCTTCGCTGGGCTCGGTGATCTGGCCGCCGCCATCGTCGGTGATGTCGCCGCCGACAATGAGGCCGAGCGGCGCATCGATGCGGCTGCCGGCCGAACGCAGGCGGGTTGCAACGCCATCGATCTCGACTGGCCATTGCCGGCCGGCCAAGCCATTGAGGACAGCGACATTGCGCAACAGCGCGGCATCGGTCTTGCCTTCCTCCAGGCAGTTGGGGCTGAGGCCGCTCGACATGCGGCAGGCATGGACGTCGGCGATGAACAGAAAGGTGGCGTCGATGGGCTGGATGCGCTTGCCGGTCTGGCCAAGCGCGGCGCGCGGCAGCATGCCAGCCATGGCAAGGCCGGCTGCCTGTGCGAGGAAATTGCGACGGGAGAGGACGAGCTTGCGATTCATGACCTGAAATTCAGCACAGCCGGCGCCCCACCGTCCAGTTGCCAGGAATGGCAGGTCGACACGGCACTGTGGCTCTGGCATTTCTTGGGTCATGCTGGCGCGCAGCAAATACAAGCAGAGGGGGAGGATTTCATGAGAGCCTTTTCGATAGGCGTGGTGCTGGCTGGGTTGCTGCCGGCGGCTGCGGTGCATGCCGCTGATTGTGTCGACGCAAAATCGGCCAAGGCCGGCTTCGTTCTGGAAATGCCTGGCGTCCGCAGCGAGTTTCGGCCGGTGGCCGGCGGCATGGTGTCCGTCGCCAACACCTACGAATCGCAATCGCCGCAGACACAGTTCCTGTTTGCCGGCCTGGTCGAAGTGTTTCGCGACAGCGATACCGGACGGATGGCGACGATCCCGTTTTCCGATCTGCGAAAACTGTTTCCACTGAAGACGGGAGCCAAGAGCACGATCGAATTCGTCGAGCTGTCGCCGAACAAGCAGCCGAAGAGCACCAAGACGCTGAGCCTGGTCGTCAAGGGCAAGGAGACGTTCAGTGTCGGCGGCTGCAAATACAACGTGCTGGCCGTCACGGAGACCTTCAAGAACGGCGCCGGCGAAACGCTGGACACATTCACCGCGCTTTATGCGCCCGATCTGCATGCGTCCCTCGCCCGGCGCTACGACGAAGGGACCAGCGCGGAATCGGTGAACGGTTACGAGACGATCAAGCCGCTTTCCGACTAGAACAGCGCAGTTCCGGCCTCAAGGTTTTCCCGGCCGCAGCAGGATCCTGCGACGCCGCTTCGCTCTGCTCGGGAATGGCTGCGTTGAGCTGCCCTGAAGTTCGGCCAGGCAATCGCGCAGCACGCTGGCATCCTGTGCCGCCTTGGCCATCGACATGGCGCCGGAATAGGCGGCGATGGCGAGTGCCGCAAAGCGCTCGGGGTCGGTGCCCTGCTCCCTCCCCGACTGCTGGTCGGCTCGCACCTTGTCGGCAACCGCCTGACGCCATCCGGCAAAGATATCGTCCAGAGCGGCGCGGAAATCCGGGTCAGCGAGCGACAGTTCATGCGCCAGATTGTTGAGCGGACAGCCGCGCACGAAGCCTTGCTGCTCAAGCTCGGTCGCCACCGCCTCGAACACCGCGCGCACGCCTTCGCGCGCCGAGCCTGCCGCCCGTACAGGGTTGATCCAGGTTTCATCGAGGGCCGCTGCCACGCGCTCCTCGATCACCGCCAGAGCGAGCGCCTTCTTCGTCGGGAAATGATGATGCAGCGCGCCGCCGCTGACGCCTGCGGTCGTCATCAGCTCGCCAAGGGCGGATGCATGATAGCCACGCGCCTGGAACGACGCTTCGGCGATATCGAGCACCTTGTTGCGCAGCCCTTCGGGATCGTTGGTGCGTTTTCGCGGCGGCCCTTTCGGAGCCCGAGCAATCTCTGCTGACATTTGCCAACGATAGCAGATTGACAAAACAGGACAACCGGTCTGTTTTATAAACCGGATGATCATCCTGTTTTTTGGAGACGACACAATGACCGTACCCCTGAATGCGCCTGCAGCGGCAAAACTGCTCGCTTCGCCTGTCGTCGAGTTGCGGCAGTACACGCTGAAGCCGGGCCGGCGCGAGACGCTGATCGACATCTTCGACAGTCGGTTCATCGAAGGCCAGGAACACGCCGGCATGACCATCATCGGACAGTTCCGCGACCTCGACCGCCCCGACATGTTCGTCTGGCTGCGCGGCTTCGATGGCATGGAAGCGCGGAAGCAGGCGCTCACCGCCTTCTATGACGGGCCGGTGTGGACGGCGCACCGCGACGCCGCCAATGCGACGATGATCGATTCCGACGATGTGCTGCTCTTGAAGCCGGCATGGCCAGGCGCCGGCTTCGATCTGTCAGGCGCGCAGCGAGGCGCCATGCCGGCGGATGGAAAGTTGAGCGCAGACAATCGCTTGACCGGTGTTGTTGTCATCCAGATTCATCATCTGCGGTCTGGCGCCGAAGCCGATTTCGCCGGCAATTTCGAAACGGACGCCGTTCCGGTCCTTATCGGCGCCGGCGGACGGTTGCTTGGCGCCTTCATCACCGAGCACGCTGAAAACAGCTTTCCCCGCCTGCCGGTGCGCTTGAGCGAAAACGTCTTTATCGCGGTGACGGGTTTCGACAGTCCCGAGGCGCATGCCAGTTACGAAGCCGCAGTTGCCGCTTCGCCCCAATGGCAAGCGGCCGATGTGACGTGGCGGACCGAAACCTTGCGCCTGACGCCGACGTCGCAGTCGCTGCTGCGGTAACCGGATCGGCACGCGGCCAACCGAAGTTCATACTGAGCGATAGGCCGGCGGCTTGACCGCCCTCGCCGATCGGCATTGCCTTCGTGACGCGGGCAACAGCGAGAGCATTCGATGCGACTTGGCCTTCAATGAGACTTTCTGGCAAACGAGCACTGGTGACCGGCGGCTCGGACGGCATCGGCCTGGCGATATCGGAAGCTTTCTTGCGCGAGGGCGCCGACGTGCTGATCGTCGGTCGCGACACCAGCAAGCTCGAGACCGCCCGCGAGACACTTGCGGCGGCGGGCAACGTCGGCACCCAGTCGGCCGATCTCTCGACCTCGTCCGGCATCGATGCCGTGGTCGATCGCGCGAAAGCAACCGGCCCGCTCGACATCCTCGTCAACAATGCCGGCGTCGCTTATCTGGTGCCTTTCGAGACCGTCACCGAGCACCAATTCCAGCAATCCTTCGCGCTCAATGTGACGGCGGCGTTCTTCCTTACCCAGCGGCTGCTGCCGCATCTCGGCGCCAACACCTCCGTCATCAACATCTCGTCCTACTTCGCCGACAAGATGATCCCGAAGCGGCCGTCGAGCCTGTATTCCTTGTCCAAGGGCGCGCTGAATTCGCTGACCAAGTCGCTGGCCTTCGAGCTTGGTCCGCGCGGCATCAGGGTCAATGCGATTGCGCCCGGCACGGTCGACACCGCCATGCGGCGCAAGTCGATCGACAACCTGCCGGCGGCAGCGCAGGCCGAGCTGAAAACCTACGTCGAGCGCAGCTACCCGCTCGGCCGCATCGGCCAGACCAGCGATCTTGCCGGCATCGCCGTCTATCTGGCCAGCGACGAGGCGGCGTGGACCAGCGGCGGCATTTTCGCGATCGATGGCGGGTATACGGCGGGGTGACCGTTTGGACGGCCCTCTGCCTCGAACAAGCGGAGCACTTGACCAAACTTCCGATACCGCGTCTGTCTGCAGATTGAGCAATGCTTCAGACATTCGTGGTGCCATGCCGTCTATCGATCCACTGATCCTCTTCTACACAACGTTCTTCAGCAAACCCGTCGATATCGCGTCGATACAGTGCGAAATGCCCGGGCGGTGGACACTGGACAAACGACGGATTTCCGAGGCCGCGGCAGTGGTCTTCCATATTCCGAACTTTCGCGAAGTTGGCGATGCCTACAAATACCCTGGTCAATATTGGGTCGCCTGGTCGATGGAATGCGGCCAAAACTACAAGCGACTTGCTGACCCCAAAATCATGCGGCACTTCGATATCATCATGACGCATGAATCCCGGTCCGATGTCTGGGTACCCTACCTTCCGCGTGCGGTGTGGTGGAAAGATGCGCTGGCCAGACCAATCGTGCCGAAAACGGAAGAAGCGCCGGTCGCACTCTTCCAGTCGGCCGGCCTGAATTATAGCGGCCGTGTCGATTTGGCGAACGAACTGGCGCGCCACATCAAGATCGATTCTTATGGCCGATATCGCAACAACCGATCGGTCTCTGGCCCCGATCTGGGCTCGAAGACCAAGATCGAAACCATTGCGCGGCACAAATTCTGCCTGGCCATGGAGAACTCGATCGAGGCCGACTATGTCACCGAGAAAATCTATGACGCGTTCATGGCGGGCACGGTGCCGATCTACCTTGGCGCTCCCAATGTGGACGAGTTCGTTCCGGAGCACTCCTTTATTGACGCCAGTGCCTTCGCCAGCGCCAGCGATCTTGCAGCCTATCTCCAGCACCTGATCGCAACGCCGCAAGACTACGAGGCTTATTTCGACTGGCGCTCAAAGCCATTGCCCGACAACCTCGTCAAACGGGTGCAATCATTGGAAACACCCGCGTTCTGCAGACTGATGAGCGTCGTGCGCCAGCGTCTGGAGGCGCGGACAAGCAAGCCTTCCGGACGGCGAACACTTCCGTTCGGCTATAGATCCTATCTCAGGACAAAGCTGCGCCGTTGGAGGAAAAAGGTTCCGAGCTGACGGTCCGCGATCAGGCGCGCTTTCAGCAAAATACGGAGAACAAAGAGCGTCTCTTGCGACGTCGAGACGGCTTCGACCTTGCCGCCATGCATCTTGGAAATCTCCGAGGCTATGTGGAGGCGCTCCCAGGGTGGACTTGAAATTCTCGGCTTCGCGATCCGAAGCTCGATCCGGATGCGATGTCGGATTTTGGTCGGAAACTGAACAGAAGGACAAGTGCATAAGCTACCTCATCGCTGCTGTTGCCAGTGAGACGCCGGCACGGATGGTAGTTTGTGTGGCAGCGTCGCTCGTAGGTAGAGTAGGTAGACATGAATTGCGCATTGCTGATCCTGGGGGAAGTTTGCGTAGAGCAATCCGCCAGCTCGACATGATCTCATCGAGCTAAATCCGCAAGTTTCCGTTCACTTCATGGGATCAAGCCGCACTGAGGAGCAATTTCCTTCACAAGAAAGTGGAGGGTGCAGGATCCCGAAGGCCGGCGCTACCGCTTCAACCGATTTACTGCCTGCCGGCCGCAATCTCTGCTTGAAGGCCATTGTGCAACGCGATACGCCGTTGCCGAATTCGATCGTCGGAGAGACAAGTGACCGCTGCCAGGACCAGAACCGAAACCGACACGTTCGGCCCCATCGAGGTTGCCGCCGACCGTTACTGGGGCGCGCAGGCGCAGCGTTCCCTCGGCAATTTCAGGATAGGCTGGGAAAAGCAGCCGGCCTCGATCGTGCGTGCGCTCGGCATCGTCAAGCGAGCGGCGGCGGAAGCCAATATGGAGTTGAAGCGGCTCGATCCGGCAGTCGGCAAGGCGATCATCGAGGCGGCGCAAGAGGTGATCGACGGCAAGCTGAACGATCATTTCCCGCTGGTCGTCTGGCAGACCGGCTCGGGCACGCAGTCCAACATGAACGCCAACGAGGTGATCTCCAACCGGGCGATCGAACTTCTGGGCGGCGTCATGGGCTCGAAGAAGCCGGTGCACCCTAACGACCACGTCAATATGAGCCAGTCGTCGAACGACACCTACCCGACAGCCATGCACATCGCGTGCGCCGAGCGCATCGTGCACGATCTGCTGCCGGCGCTGAAGCATCTGCACGCGGCGCTCGAGGTCAAGACGAAGGCCTTCGCCCACATCATCAAGATCGGCCGCACCCATACGCAGGACGCGACACCCCTCACGCTGGGCCAGGAATTTTCCGGCTACGCCGCGCAGGTGGCCTCTTCGATCAAGCGCATCGAGATGACGCTGCCCGGCCTGCAGGAACTGGCGCAGGGCGGCACCGCCGTCGGCACCGGCCTCAACGCGCCGGTGGGCTTTGCCGAAACGGTGGCGGCGCGCATCGCCGAAATCACCGGCATCGCCTTCGTCACCGCGCCGAACAAGTTCGAGGCGCTCGCCGCGCATGATTCCATGGTGTTCTCGCATGGCGCCATCAACGCGGCGGCCGCCGCCCTCTTCAAGATCGCCAACGACATCCGCTTCCTCGGCTCCGGCCCGCGCTCGGGCCTCGGCGAACTGTCGCTGCCGGAAAACGAGCCGGGTTCCTCGATCATGCCGGGCAAGGTCAACCCGACCCAATGCGAGGCTCTGACGCAGGTCTGCGTGCAGGTGTTCGGCAACAACGCCTCGCTGACCTTCGCCGGCAGCCAGGGCCATTTCGAGCTCAACGTCTACAACCCGCTGATGGCCTACAACTTCCTGCAGTCGGTGCAGTTGTTGGCCGACGCCTCGATCTCCTTCACCGACAATTGCGTCGTCGGCATCGAGGCTCGCGAAGACAACATCAAAGCCGCGCTCGACCGCTCGCTGATGCTGGTGACCGCGCTGGCGCCGACGATCGGGTACGACAATGCCGCCAAAATCGCCAAGACCGCGCACAAGAAGGGCACCACCTTGCGCGAGGAAGCACTGGCCACTGGGCTGGTCAGCGAGGCAGACTACGACCGGCTGGTGCGGCCGGAGGACATGACGCATCCGGGTTAAGCGATTCCAGGGAAAGTGCCTTGCGTTTCCTCGGGAAGGGCGCAGCCCTCTTCTTGGGGATTGCGTCAACTAGAAATCCGAATTTGTGGCGGGACAATTTGCTCCCGCCGCTGCTGGCCGCGACAAGAATTTTGCGTCGGTCGAACGATCCCGAAATGTACGTCCTGTGAACAATGTGTCGCCGGACTGGCGGCTTTGGTGAACAGTCGGCTTGGTCTATCTGACGGGACATCAACCCTTTTCGGAGAGCCACCATGTCCATCAACACTTCCGCTGCCGGCGCCGGCATCGCGTCCAACAGCTCCACCACCATCCTGCTCGGCCGCATCCTGCTCGCCGCCATCTTCCTGCTTTCCGGCTTCGGCAAGCTCACCGCCATTTCCGGCACCGCCGGCTATTTCGGCGCCATGGGCCTGCCGGTGCCGACCGTAACGGCCATTGTCGTCGGCCTGATCGAATTGCTCGGCGGCCTTGCCGTGCTCGTTGGCTTTCAGACCCGCATCGCCGCCTGGGTGCTCGCGGTCTTCACCATCGCCTCGGCCTTTGTCGCCCATACCGGCTGGGCCGACCAGAACCAGATGATCCATTTCCTGAAGAACGTCGCCATCACCGGCGGCTTCCTGCTGCTGGCTTCCTCAGGCCCTGGCACCTACTCGATCGACGCCAAGCGCGGCTGAGCTTTCCCTTCCCAAGCCTGAAAAAAAGCGGCGTGGAATTTTCCACGCCGCTTTTTCGTTGTCTGCCCAAGCGCACGCTCGACCCATCCCTGCTAGGATCGGTCTCGAAACAGCCGGCGGACAGACATCGGAGATGACCATGCCCCGCGATGCATTGCTTCTGATTTCCCGGCTGCTGCTCGCCGTCCTGCTCGTTCCCTCCGGCTACCACGCGCTCGCCGACATTGCCGGGACGACCGGCTATTTCGCCGGCCTCGGCATGCCATTGCCGACGCTTGCCGCCTGGGGCACCGGGCTGTTCGAGTTGATTGCCGGTCTCTTGATACTGGTCGGCTTTCAGACGCCGGTCGTTGCGATACTTCTTGCCGCTTTCTGCATCGTTGCAGGCTCCATCGGCCACTACGGCCAGGGCGGCGATGACCCGATGCTCACCTTCCTGCACCAGCAGATGCTGATGAAGGATATTGCCATCGCCGGTGGATTCCTGGCGCTAGCCATGGCCGGCGCCGGGGCCTGGTCGATCGACGGGCGCCGCGCCGCGGTCTGATATCGTCAAATATCGTCCCGGTTGAACCATCCGTGCCAATTCGACCCCCACTCCGTCTCGGCTTCGTCGAGCCACCTCTCCCCCGATCGACGGGGTAGAGGAAGTGCGCGAGCCTATTGCCGCCAACGCTTTCCAACGAGGCTCCCTTCCTTTCCCTCCGGAGGGGGAAGGTGGCGGTGCGAAGCAGCGACGGATAGAGGAAGCCGGTCCTCGAACGCGAGGCCGACGACGACATGGTTTTGCTGTCAGGCCGCGCCTACTTCACCGACACGCTCTGCCCACCCTCGACCGCCAGCACCAGCCGGCGGTTGGTGATCCGCGCCAGTTGCGCCAGCCGTCCGGCCGGGCGTTCGCCGTAAAGATCGGAAAGTGAGGCCGGCAGCACCAGCGCCAACGTGCCATTGCCGCGGTTTTCCCATTTCAGCCGCGGCATGACGCCGGGCATGGCCGCAGTCAGCAGATAGACGACGCGCAGCACCGCCGCCAGGATGCGGGCGCGCTCGAGATAGCGCGGCGTCGCCAGGCCGCGGATTTCCGGCGCCGCATCGTTGAACACGCCTTCGTGGCGGAACAGGCCGACCAGCGCCAGGAAGGCACGGCCGGGGTGATCGACGCCAATGAAGGAGGCGTGGGCAATGATGTTGAGCGACTGCTTGCCGCGATATTCCGGGTGCGCGCGCCAGCCTATATCGGCCAGCAGACAGGCAGCGTGGCGATAGCGCGCCTCATCCTCCGTCTCGTCGATGCCGAAGGCGGCAAAGGTCTTGTCCGTCCATTCGACAAGCTCATGCGCATGGGTGACCGAGCGCGACCGCAGCCGCGCCAGTTCCTCCGAAGCGGAGACCAGCGGATCGGCCTTCTGCTCGGCAGGGTCGAGCAGCGAATAGAGAAACCCTTCGCGCACGCCCAATGCCGAGACGATGATCTTCGACGGCTGCATCGCCGCCATGATCTCCTGCAGCACGACCGCGCCATAGGGCAGCAGCGAACGGCGGTTCTTCGACACACCTTCGATGCCCTTGACCTTCTCGATCTCGCCTTTCGCCACCTGCTTCAGGAAATTGGCGGCGCTTTCGACACCGATCTCATAGTGGTGCATGACGCCAAGCGGGTAGTTGGTCATTTCCATGTGCAGCCGGGCAAGGTTTCGCCAGGTGCCGCCAACGGCGTAAAAGGGCCGTCCCAGCCCGCCCTTCAACAATTTGGCGCGCGCCAGTTCGTCGCGGGTGATCTTTGCCGCCTGGGCGAGCGAATTCCTGGCCATGTCCTGCAGCCGCAGGCCACCCAGCGGCAGCGTGATACCGTCGCCGATCGCCTCGCCATTGATGTCGATAAGCTCCAGGCTGCCGCCGCCAAGATCACCGGCAATGCCATTGGCGGGGTGGAAGCCCGAAATGACGCCAAGCGCCGAATAATGCGCCTCCTGCCGGCCAGTGAGCACGCGGATCTCGGTCTTGAGCACATCCTGGGCGCGGTGGATGAAATCGGGGCCGTTGATCGCTTCGCGGGCCGCGGCCGTTGCCAGCACAAACATGTGCTCCGCACCCGCCTGGTCGGAGAGCGCGCGGAAACGGCGGAACTCCTCCATCGAGCGCGTCACCGCCTCCGGGTCGAGCTTGCCGGTCGAAACGATGCCGCGGCCGAGGCCGGCCAGCATCTTTTCGTTGAACAGCAAGGTCGGCGAGCGCGCCAACCCTTCATAGACGACAAGGCGGATCGAGTTCGAGCCGATGTCGATAATGGACAGCGGCCGGCGATCCTGCAGCCGGCCTTGGGACGTTGAAATCATCAGCCGGTGTTCTTCTTGCGACGCTTGAACTGCGCGATGCGCTTGGGCGCATGCGACTTCAGCGCGTCACCCCGTCCCGACAGGCTCGGATTGGTCATGAAATATTCCTGCGCGTTGAACGGTTCCTCACCCTCCTCCAGCACGACGCGCCGGGAGGTTCCGTCAGCCAATACGTCGAAACTTTGCTGGTTGTCCATGATGTTGCCCAGCATGATCTGGCCAAGGATCTGTTCATGCACCGTCGGATTGGTGATCGGCACCATGGTCTCGACACGGCGGTCGAGATTGCGTGGCATCAAGTCGGCCGAGGCGATGTAGACGATCGCCTCGTCCGACGGCAGGCCATGGCCGTTGCCGAAGCAATAGATGCGGCTGTGTTCGAGGAAGCGGCCGACGATCGACTTGACCCTGATGTTTTCCGACAGGCCGGGCACCTGCGGCCGCAGGCAGCAGATGCCGCGCACGACGAGATCGATCTCGACGCCGGCACGGCTGGCGTCATAGAGCGCGTCGATGATGTTGGGATCGACGAGCGCGTTCATCTTCATCCAGATGCGCGCCGGACGGCCAGCCAGCGCGTGGGCGACCTCGTCGGCAATGTGCTTGAGGATACGGCTGCGCAGCGTAAACGGCGAGATGGCGATCCGCATCTCATCGGTCGGCTCGGCATAGCCGGTGATGAAGTTGAACAGCTGGGCGACATCGCGCGCGATCGTCGGATCGGTGGTGAAGAAGGACAGGTCGGTGTAAATGCGCGCTGTCACCGGATGGTAGTTGCCGGTGCCGAGATGCACATAGTTACGCAGCTTGCCGTCCTCGCGCCGCACCACCAGCGACATTTTCGCATGGGTTTTGAGTTCAAGGAAGCCGAACACGACCTGGACGCCGGCGCGTTCGAGGTCGCGCGCCCAGCGGATGTTGGCTTCCTCGTCGAAGCGCGCCTTGAGCTCGACCAGGGCGGTTACCGACTTGCCGGCCTCGGCCGCGTCGACCAAGGCGCGCACGATCGGGCTGTCGTTGGAGGTGCGGTAGAGCGTCTGCTTGATCGCCACCACCTCCGGGTCGGCCATCGCCTGGCGCAGGAATTGGACCACCACGTCAAAGGATTCATAGGGGTGGTGGACGACGATGTCCTTCTCGCGAATGGCCGCGAAACAGTCGCCGCCATGCTCGCGGATGCGCTCGGGAAAGCGTGGATTGTAGGGGGTGAACTTCAGGTCGTCGCGTGGCACGGCGACGATCTCGGAAATCTGGCTGAGCGCCAGCGGGCCGGTCAGAACGCTGATGCGGCTCGAAGAGACGCCAAGCTCGCCGGCGACGAACTCGCGCAATTCGCCGGGCATCGACTTGTCGAATTCGATGCGGATGACCGAACCGCGGCGGCGCCGCTTCAGCGCCGTCTCGAACAGGCGCACGAGATCTTCCGACTCTTCCTCGACCTCGATATCGCTGTCCCGGATGATGCGGAAGGTGCCGGAACCCTTGACCTCATAGCCGGGGAACAGCTTGCCGATATAGAGGCCGACAGCCTCCTCCAGTGGAATGAAGCGAACGTGCTGCTTGCGGTCGGGCAGGCGGATGAAGCGCTTCAGCGCCACCGGCAGGCGCAGAAGCGCGCTCATCTCCTCGCCATTCTTGCGGTGGCGCAATTGCAGCGCCATCGAGAAGCCGAGATTGGGAATGAACGGAAACGGATGCGCCGGGTCGATCGACAGTGGAGTCAGGACCGGGAAGACCTGGTCCTGGAAATGGTCTTCCAGCCAGACTTTCTCATCCTTGGTCAGTGCATCGCGGGTGATGCTCTCAATGCCTTCCTTGTTGAGCAGCAGCATCAGCGCCGAAAGGCTGTTCTGCTGGTCCTCCTGCAGCCGCTCGACCTCGCGCAGCAATTGTTCCAGCTGCTGCTCCGGCGTGCGGCCGTCGGGGCTCTTGAGCGCAATGCCTTCGCGCACCTGGCCGGCAAGGCCGGCGACGCGGACCATGAAGAATTCGTCGAGATTGGCGGCTGAAATCGACAGGAAACGGACGCGTTCGAGCAGCGGATGGTGCTGGTTCTGGGATTCCTCGAGCACACGCCGGTTGAACTGCAGCCAGGAGAACTCACGGTTGACGAACCGATCGGGGTTGCCGCCCTCGGGGCTCGCCACCTCGACATTGATGAATTCGCTCTGCACCGGCTTCAGTTCGTTCATGGTTCCTGCTCTTCCCCCGCCAACCGTCCCTTGGAGCGCCGCTGGACGTGCCATGCCTCTAACACGCTTTTGTGGCGCATGACCCTTCGGCGAAAACCGTTCCGATTTCAGGGACATGCACTTAACCGGCTCAACGTATCCTCTGACAGGCTTTTGCGACAGTTTCATTTCATCGATCTTGCAAACAGGCCTGTTATGTTCCAGATGCTTTTCGACGAGATCAAGGAGACGACGATGGCAGGCGGTTCCATTCCCCATTTCCAGAACGATGCGGGCCATCCGGCAATCGACATCGGCGTCAAGGAATTCATGTGCACCGGCGCCAACCCGCCCTTCGACCACCCGCATGTGTTCCTCGACATGGGCGACGACAATGAAAAGGTCTGTCCCTACTGCTCGACGCTCTACCGCTATTCGGCGAAGCTGAGGGCGACGGAAACGCTGCCGGCTGGTTGCCTTTATATCGACCAGGCCGCCTGATCCTTCCGCGACAAGCCCGATGGAAGACATCAGGTCCCGGCAGGTCATAATCGCCGGGGCCGGCATCGCCGGGCTGACCGCTGCCCTTGCCTTCGCCGGACGGGGTTATCCGGTAAAGCTTATCGAACAGGCACAGCACCTCGAAGCGGCCGGCGCCGGCATCCAGCTTTCGCCCAACGCAACACGCATTCTTGGAAAACTCGGCGTGCTCGACCGACTGCTGCCCGCAGCGTTGCGGCCGGAAGCGGTCGTGCTCAAGGACGCCGGGACGCTGCGCGAACTGGCGCGGGTACCGCTCGGGCACGCCGCCGAAGCGCGCTGGCAGTCGCCCTATCTTGTCGCCCATCGCGCAGATCTGCAGGCAGCGCTGCTGGGGCAAATGGCTGAACGGTCGCAGATTGAGCTCATCACCGGCGCCCGCGTGACCGGCATCGTCAAAGACGCGCAATATGTCGCCGTGACCGCCGAAGTGGACGGCCGCGAGATCGAGGCACGCGGCAAACTGCTGGTCGGCGCCGACGGCGTCTGGTCGGCGGTCCGGGCGCAACTCGCAGGCGAGGACTTCGTCAAAAGCCGTTTTTCGGGCGAACTCGCCTGGCGAGTCACGATCGCGGCCGAGAGCGCCTCCGGCGAAGCCTTTGTCGCGATCGGCGCCGCCGACTGCGTCACCACGTTCCTGCATCCAGGCTTCCACATGGTCGCCTATCCCGTCAGCAAAGGCCGGGCCTTCAATCTCGCCGCCTTCACCAAGGGCGAGCGCATGGCCGAAGGTTGGTCGGGCCATGCCGATCCCGCGATCCTCACGGCTGCCCTGCGCGGCACCGCGCCGGGCCTGACGAAGCTTGTGGCACTGGCCGGCCCATGGACGGCCTTTCCGATCCACACCGTCGAACAACAGCGGTGGACGAGCCCGCAGGGCATCGCGCTGATCGGCGACGCTGCGCATGCGATGACGCCGTTTGCCGCACAGGGCGCGGCAATGGCGATCGAAGATGCCATCACGCTTGCCGACGCTATCGCCGATTTCCCTGGCGATCTGCCCAGAAGTTTTCAAATCTGGGAAAATCTTCGGCGGCCGCGTGTCGCCAAGGCCGCGCGTCGTGGGGCCGTAAACCGCCTCGCCTGGCATGCTGCCGGCCCGGTGGCGATCGCCCGCAATCTGTTCCTGGCCATGCGCTCGCCCGACAAGCTCGCCGCCGACCTCGACTGGCTCTATGGATGGCGAGCGGACGCTCGGCAGTCTAGATCGTCGACTTAGCGATCCTTCCCACCCCCCTCTGTCCTGCCGGACATCTCCCCCGCAAGGGGGGAGATTGGATGTCGCCGCCGCCTTCGCCAAAATCGCCGGCGTTGCAGCAGGAGCGCCGCGGGCAAAACGGCTGATCTCCCCCCTTGCGGGGGAGATGGCCGGCAGGCCAGAGGGGGGTGCTGTCCCGCTGGCTTCAAAAGATCCAACACTGTCGCGGTGCGATGAAGGACTGCTAGTTATAAAACCGCATCGACAAGCCCAGCGAGGCCGGCAGCGGGTTCCACCAGCCGGTGCGCAGGCCGGCGGTGCGCAGGCCGGCGGCTGTCCAGGTGTTACAGCCGACAAGCGCGTTGAAATGGCCGTTCGCCTCGAAGAAGCGGTCGAAGCTGGAATAGGCGGCGTTCTCGATGACGACCGGACCATGCGGCCCTTGCTGGAAACTCGCGTCGATATAGTCGAGCAGCGCTGCAAAACGTTCCTCATCGATGTCGAAACCGGTGACAGCAGGGTGCGGCTCGGCGATGGCCCCGGCGATATCGACATGCATGACCGAGGCGTCCAGTGTCAGCGCCTTGAGGACGGGCACTGTCTTCAGCTGCGACCAGCTCGGCGTCTCCAGATAGAAGGCCCGGCCGCCCCAGCCAAAGACGATGTAGCGCACTTCCGGGGCGTCGACAGGGATGCCGGCAGCGACCAGGAAATGGAAGCGCCGGCGCACCTCGTCATCGACGGGAATGGCGATGTCGGTGTGGATCGGATTCTCCAGCACCAGAATATGGCGCGTGCCCTCACCCGCCGCTGACGCCGGCCACAGCGGACGCGGCACCAGCGTGCCGAGCGTGGCAGCGAGCGCGACCACGATAATCAGCATGGCCACGAAACGCAGGGCTTTTCTCATGCGGCGGCGGCTTTGTGTTTCAATGGAGAAGATCAATCCCGACCCCAGATAGAAAGAGCCCGGCCGCATTACGGCCGGGCTCTTTTGCTTCGCATGAAAATGCTCAGTGCAGGATCTGCGACAGAAACAGCTTGGTGCGCTCGTGGCGCGGATGGTCGAAGAACTCGGCCGGCGTGTTCTGTTCGACGATCTGGCCCTGATCCATGAAGATCACCCGGTTGGCCACTTTGCGGGCAAAGCCCATTTCGTGGGTGACGCACAGCATGGTCATGCCTTCCTCGGCCAGGCCCACCATCGTCTCCAGCACTTCCTTGATCATTTCTGGATCGAGCGCCGAGGTCGGCTCATCGAACAGCATGATGCGCGGGTTCATGCACAGCGAACGCGCTATCGCCACGCGCTGCTGCTGGCCGCCCGACAGCTGGCCCGGATATTTGTTGGCCTGTTCGGGGATCTTGACGCGCTTGAGGAAGTGCATCGCGATTTCCTCGGCCTGCTTCTTCGGCGTCTTGCGCACCCAGATCGGCGCCAGCGTGCAGTTCTCCAGGATGGTCAGATGCGGGAACAGGTTGAAGTGCTGGAACACCATGCCGACCTCGCGGCGCACCTCGTCGATCTTCTTGAGATCGTTGGTGAGTTCCTTGCCGTCGACGATGATCTTGCCCTTCTGGTGCTCTTCCAGCCGGTTGATGCAGCGGATCATGGTCGACTTGCCCGAGCCCGAAGGACCGCAGATGACGATGCGCTCGCCGCGCATCACCTTGAGGTTGATGTCCTTCAGCACATGGAACTCGCCATACCATTTGTGCATGCCGATGATGTCGATTGCGACATCGGTGGTCGAGATGTGCATCTTCTTGGCATCGACCTTGATCTCTTCGGCGCTGACGGCGTTTTCTATGACCATGGCAGGTTCCCCTTTTTGTTCTGTCTTTTAGCTATGATGCATGTCGTTGTCCCAAAACCGCTAAACACTTTTGGGCGACATGCATCAACGTTTGTGGCCGGTGTCGAGCCGGCGTTCCGTATACATCGAATAGCGCGACATGCCGAAGCAGAACAGCCAGAAGACGAAGGCTGCGAAGATCAGGCCGGACTTGGTGGTCTGCGGCGTCGCCCAGTTGGGATCGGAGAAGTTCTGCTTGACGACACCGAGCAGGTCGAACATCGAGATGATGATAACCAGGCTTGTGTCTTTCAACATGCCGATGAAGGTGTTGACGATGCCGGGTATGACCAGCTTCAGCGCTTGCGGCAGCACGATAAGGTTCATCTTCTGCCAGTAACCGAGACCAAGCGAATCCGCACCCTCATACTGGCCCTTGGGGATCGCCTGCAGACCGCCGCGCACCACCTCCGCCATGTAGGCGGCGGCAAACAACGAGAAGCCGATCAGCGCCCTGAGGAACTTGTCGAAGGAAACGCCGGGGGGCAGGAACAGCGGCAGCATGACGCTGGCAAAGAACAGGACGGTGATCAGCGGGATGCCGCGAACGAATTCGATGAAGATAACGCACAGCATCTTGACTATCGGCATCTTCGAGCGCCGACCGAGCGCCAGCACGATGCCGAACGGCAGCGACACTGCAATGCCGACGAAGGCCAGGCTGAGCGTCACCAGCAGGCCGCCCCATAGCTGCGTCTCCACATGCGGCAGGCCGAACATGCCGCCGACCAGCAGCACGAAAGCGACGATCGGCAGCACCAGGAAAAGCAGGATCGCGTTCAGCCCCTTGCGCGGCACGCGCGGGATCAGCAGCGGCACCAGCAGCGCCACGAACAGTATGGCGACCAGGATCGGCCGCCAGCGCTCCTCAATAGGATAGCGGCCGAGCATGAATTGGCCGAACTTGGCGTTGACGAACGCCCAGCAAGCGCCGGACCAGCCATCCGGCTGAACGCCGCCTTGCGCCGCCGTGGCGCATACCGAGCGATCGGACCCTACCCACTGGGCGCTGATGAAGGCCCAGTTGATGATTGGCGGCAGGATCATCACCACCAGTGCGATGCCCAGTACGGTCAGGATGGTGTCGCCCACTGAACCGATCAGGTTCTTGCGGACCCAGGCGATGGGGCCCCGCACGCCGGCCGGCGCCTGTTGCGCCAGGGCCATTTCGGTCCGCACCCAGGCGGTATCGTGTTCCTGCATGGCCTTACCTCTCCACCAGCGCCATCCTGGCGTTGACCACATTCATGACCGCCGACGTCACCAGGCTGATGACGAGATAGACGACCATCATGATCAGCACGTTTTCGACCGCCTGCCCCGTCTGGTTGAGCACTGTGCCGGCGGTCGCCGTCAGATCCGGGTACGCAATAGCGATGGCCAGCGATGAGTTCTTGGTCAGGTTGAGATACTGGCTGGTCAGCGGCGGGATGACGATGCGCATGGCTTGCGGCACGACGACAAGCCGCAGGATCGATCCCGGCCGCAATCCCAGAGCACCAGCCGCTTCCGACTGGCCCTTCGAGACGCCGACAATGCCGGCACGCACGATCTCTGCAATAAAGGAGGCCGTGTAGCAGGACAGCGCCAGATAGAGCGAAAGGAATTCCGGCCCGATGTGGAAACCGCCGGCCAGGTTGAAGGTCGATTGCTTCGGAAAATCGAAGGTCAGGGGAAAGCCGCTCAGCGCATAGGCCAGAAGCGGCAGGCCGACGATCAGCGCCAGGGACGTCCAGAACACGGGAAACTGCTGACCGGTCGCCATCTGCCGCTGGCGCGCCGTGCGGGCGACGAACCATGCCATGGCGATGCCGACAAGCAAGGCGACAAAGATCAGCCAGGAGCCATCACCCCAGATGGCACGAGGAAGATAGAAGCCGCGCTGGTTGAGAAAAGAGCCGAATGGCAGGTTGATGCTTTCGCGCACCACGGGCAAGACCGCCAGCACGCCCGAATACCAGAAGAAGATCACCAGCAGCGGCGGGATGTTGCGGAAAATCTCGACATAGACCGTGCAGATCTTGCGGATCAGCCAGTTGTGCGACAAGCGGCCGATGCCGACGATGAAGCCGATGATGGTTGCGGTGATGATGCCGGCAACGGCGACGATGAGGGTGTTGATCAGCCCGACGACAATGGCTTTGCCATAGGTGTCGTCCGAGTTGTAAGGGATGGCACTGACTGAGATATCGAAGCCGGCACGGCTTTTCAGGTAGCCGAACCCGGAAGAAATGTGCAGGCGCTGCAGATTGTCGATGACGTTGTGGACAATCCACCAGACGCTCGCCACCAGCAAGACGACAACCACCGCCTGGAAGACAACTCCACGGACTTTTGGATCGTTGATGAAGGAACCGCGGCTCGGCTCCTCGCGTAGGACTTCCTGCGACGCCATTGCCCATCCCCTGCAAAGAGAAACCGGAAGGCAGACAATCTGCCTTCCGGATCGCATTTCGATCAGCGGATCGGTGGCGCGTATTGCAGGCCGCCCTTGGTCCACAGCGCATTGATGCCGCGCGCGATCTTCAGCGGGCTGCCGGTGCCGACATTGCGCTCGAACATCTCGCCGTAATTGCCGACTGCCTTGACGATGTTGACGACCCAGTCATTGCTAACGCCGAGATCGGTGCCGATCTTGGTTTCGGGTTCCTGGCCGAGCACGCGCTTGATCTCCGGGTTGTCCGAGGTCTTCATCTCGTCGACATTGGCCTGGGTGATGCCCAGTTCCTCTGCCTGCAGCAGCGCGAAATAGGTCCACTTGACAATGTGGTACCACTGGTCGTCCCCCTGGCGCACGGCCGGGCCGAGCGGTTCCTTGGAGATGATCTCGGGCAACACGACATGGTCTGCCGGCGCGCTGAGCGTCAGGCGGATGCCGTAGAGACCCGACTGGTCGGTGGTGTAGACATCGCAACGGCCCGCGTCATAGGCGGCGTTGACCTCTTCAAGCTTTTCGAAGACGACCGGGTTGTACTCCATCTTGTTCGCCTTGAAGTAGTCGGCGAGGTTGAGCTCGGTCGTGGTGCCGCTCTGCACGCAGACTGCCGCACCCGAAAGCTGCAGCGCCGAATTGACGCCCGGCAGCTTCTTGGCGTTGATCATGAAGCCCTGGCCGTCATAATAGGTGACGCCGACGAAGTTCAGGCCAAGTGCCGTATCCCGATTGATGGTCCAGGTGGTGTTGCGCGACAGGATGTCGACTTCGCCCGACTGCAGCGCGGTGAAGCGCTCCTTGGCGCTGAGCGGCGTGAACTTGACCTTGGTGCCGTCGCCGAAGACGGCGGCCGCGACCGCGCGGCAGAAATCCACATCGATGCCTTTCCATTCACCCTTGTCGTCAGGCGCAGCGAAGCCGGCAAGACCTGTGTTGGTACCGCACTGGATGAAGCCTTTCGCCTTGACGTCGTCGAGCGTGCTCGCCGACGCGGCCGAAGCCATCCATCCAAGCGCAGCGGCGCCGAGAATGCCAATTGCAATGTGTTTCATAACCCACAGACCCTTTTCTGTTTTCAGGTAAACCCTGATCCTCAGGCAAATCCTGATCTTTTCCCGCGTGAACCCGGCTCCCATCCGGCTCATTCCCGGAACCCCGCGTCGTAACCGACGCCCGGCCCCTCCCATTCACGAACTGCATCGAAGGCGATTATCTCTGTGAGGTCAAGGGAAATGACCGTTTCACGACAGCTTTGAAAACCAATTGCCGCAAATGCCTGAATTGCAGACAACAGCATCAGGAAAGCAGCAAGCCCCGCAAATAAAACCGGCAAAGTCCGTCGACGCTAATCCACATCCACTCATGAAATCCGCGGCTCTGGATCGCCACGCATTCCAGACTATTCATGGGGGAATTGGCCTATGCAAAGGGCACCGCCTGGCGGGCGCCCGCTGTTGCACAGCCAATGCCGCCGCTCTATGGCTAGCGCTTTCACCACAAGGCGAAGAGCAATGGCGACTGACGGCAACGAAATGGGTATCAACACGCGGCTTGCCCATTCGGGCAACAATCCGCACGACTATTTCGGCTTCGTCAATCCGCCGATCGTGCATGCCTCGACCGTGCTCTATCCCAATGCGTCGGCGATGGCGGCGCGAAGCCAGAAATACACCTATGGCACACGCGGCACGCCGACCACCGATGCGTTGGCGCATGCGATCGACGCGCTGGAAGGCTCCGCCGGCACCATAATCGTGCCGTCGGGCCTGGCGGCGGTGACCGTCCCGTTGCTGGCGTTTCTCTCGGCAGGCGATCACATCCTGATTGTCGATTCCGTCTACCATCCGACCCGCAATTTCGCCGACACGATGCTGAAGCGGCTGGGTGTCGAGGTCGAGTATTACGATCCGCATGCCGGCGCCGGCATCGCCAGCTTGATCAAGCCGAACACCAAAGTCGTGTTTACGGAATCACCGGCCTCCAACACCTTCGAGGTGCAGGACGTTCCGGCAATCGCCAAGGCGGCGCATGAAACGGGCGCCATCATCATGATGGACAACACCTGGGCAACGCCGCTCTATTTCCGTCCGCTCGACCACGGCGTCGATATCTCGATCCATGCGGCGACGAAATATCCGGCCGGCCATTCGGACGTGCTGCTGGGCACAGTGTCGGCCAATGCCAACTGCTGGAAGCAGCTTTGCGAGACGTTCTACACGATGGGCTGCTGCGCCGGCCCCGACGACGTCTACCAAGTCCTGCGCGGCCTGCGCACGATGGGCGTTCGGCTGGATCACCATCAAAAGAGCGCGCTTGCCATTGCCGTCTGGCTTGAAGGCCAGCCCGGCGTGGCCCGCGTGCTCCACCCGGCGCTCCCCAGCCACCCCGACCACGCGGTGTGGAAGCGTGATTTTTCCGGCTCGAGCGGCATCTTTTCCATCGTGCTCAAAGGCGGCGGCCAGAGACAGCAGCACGCTTTCCTCGATGCGTTGAAAATCTTCGGTCTCGGCTATTCCTGGGGCGGCTATGAGAGCCTTGCCGTGCCGGTCTTCCTCGGCGACCGTACCGTCGCCAAGGGCCCCTATGACGGCCCGCTGATCCGGCTGCAGATCGGGCTCGAGGATGTCGAGGACCTCAAGGCCGATATCCTGCGCGGGCTGGAAGCGGCCGCTGCGGCATGACACCAGCAAACTTGCGAAGCTGATTCCGCTGGTCCGCCCAATCCGTTGAAAGGATTGGCGAGCGACTTTCGCAGGCGATCGACGTCGCAAAGCCGCTCATCGGTCAACCAAGCGCAATGTTATTTCCCCAACGCGCGCTTTTTCGGATCGGTTTGACTTTCAAAATCGTCGGTCCAACGCCATTGCAGGCGCTGCGCGCACAATTCCAGCCGGACTGAGCTTGCCATGGCCTTTCGTCTCTTTGTCCCCATTCTCGCCGGCGCGACGCTGCGCGAGCGCCTCATCGCCTGCATCGGGGCGATGATCGGCATTGCGCTGACCGGCGCGATCGGCGCGCTGGTGCTTGGCAATGGCCCGCATGTGCCGCTGCTGGTGGCGCCGATGGGGGCATCTGCAGTGCTGTTGTTTGCGGTGCCTGCAAGTCCGCTGGCGCAGCCATGGTCGGTCATCGGCGGCAATACAATATCGGCGCTGGTCGGCGTGATCGTGGCCCATTTCGTCCATCAGCCCGTTCTCGCCACGGGCATTGCCGTGGCGATGGCGATCGCCGCCATGTCGTTCTCGCGCTGCCTGCATCCGCCGGGCGGAGCCGCCGCACTGACCGCCGTGCTCGGCGGGCCGGCCGTGATCGGTGCCGGCTTCCTGTTTCCGTTCGTGCCGGTGGCGCTGAACTCCATGATGCTGGTCGCGCTCGGCTATGCTTTCCACAGGCTGTCGCGACGCAGCTACCCGCATGTGCCGGCCCCTGCCCCGAAAAGCACGCACGGAACCATCGATCCGCCGGCTCAGGAGCGCATCGGCTTCCGGGCCGAGGACATCGATGCCGCGCTGGCTGCGCTCGACGAGACCTTCGACATCGACCGCAACGATCTCGAACAGCTGCTGCGACAGGTCGAACTGCAAGCGACGATGCGCGCACACCGAACCATGTTGTGCGAGGACATCATGTCGCGCGACGTGATTTCGGTCGATGAACACGCGTCCGCCGATCGGGCGCGTCATCTGCTGCTCGACCACAATATCCGCACGCTGCCGGTTGTAGACAAGGACGCCAGGCTGGTCGGCACCGTTGGATTGAGGGAATTGGCGCGAGCCGACGAAGCCGTCGGAAGCGTTACGTCGACAGCGTCGACCGCCGCCGCCGGTACGCCCGCCATGGCCCTGCTACCGGTGCTCACCGACGGCCGCACCCATGCAGTCATCATCGTGGACGGGGACAGCCGCATCCTTGGCCTGATCACGCAGACCGATCTGCTTGCGGCAACGGCGCGAGCGCAGGCTACTGACAAGCCGCTGGCGGAAGCAGTATTCTAGGCGCCGTCGGAGCCGGGCGAAAATGGCCGGGAACCTTTTGCCGGCGATGTAATCCAATGTCTTGATCGAGGTTTCGGACGGGGATTGGATCGAGGAACTGGCCATGCCTGCTATGTCTCTACCAATGCCCACTGCTGCTTCAAGCGAGATGCTTCTCGTGCGCCGCGCGCTGGCACGCGAAGGCAACGCCTTCCGCATCATCATGAAGACCCATAATCAGCGGCTCTATCGCATCGCTCGCGGGGTGGTGCGCAACGATGCTGAAGCCGAGGACATCGTCCAGGAGGCCTATGTCAGAGCCTTTGCCCATCTCGATGCCTTTCGCGGGGAGTCCTCATTGGCCACCTGGCTGTCGCGCATCGTCATCAACGAGGCGCTGGGCCGTCTGCGCAAAAGGCGGCGGACGGTGGCGAAAAACCCGCAAGCCGAAATCATCCAGTTCCCCCTCAATCCCAGCGACGATCCGGAGCGGACGATGGCGCAGCGGCAGATCCTCGAGTTGGTGGAACGGGCGACCGACAGCCTACCCGATGTTTATCGGACGGTGTTCGTGGCGCGGGTTATCGAGGGGCTCAGTATCGAGGAGACCGCCGAGCTGCTTGGCGTGCGGCCGGAAACCGTCAAGACAAGGCTACACCGCGCCCGCGCCCTGGTACGCAATGCACTCGACGACCAGATCGGGCCGGTGCTGCTCGACGCCTTCCCGTTTGCCGGCCGGCGCTGCGACAGGCTGACCAGCGCCGTCATGCAGCGGCTCGGCCTGGAGAGCTGATCATCGGCTGATTTGGCCGATTTCCTCGGGAACGTTTGCCGCCGCTGCGCATCCAATGACCGTCAACTGAAAAACATGGCCCGGCGCGATCCCGCGTCCGGGCGAAGGAGATGCCATGCTTACCCGACACAAAAAGATAAGTTTGTCGATGGTGACCTGGATGGTTTCGGCCTGCACGGGTGAGGTCCCGAAGACCAGCGCCAGTGCAATCCACAGCTGCCGTTTCGTCATAGCCTGGTCCTTACTTCAGCATACCTGCAACATGCTCGGCGTGCTGTTCATGGCCCTGGAAAATCTTCAGGCCGGTCTCCAGCAGGCTCTTCAACTCGGTATTACTGGCCGATGGGATCAAAAGGGTTTCAAGCGCGCCGTCGACCTGTTTGTGGTAGGCGATCTCGTTGTCGACATAGGCTTTGTCAAAGGCTGCGCCGTCGAGTTTGGCGAGCTTCGCCCGCTCCTCGGCCGCAGCCTTGGTCAGCGCCTGGCTGGTTGCGTTGTCTTGCGGCGTCACCTTCAGCTTCTTTACCAGTTCCAGTGCCTGCGCGTTGACCGCTTCGTGGTCGCGCACCATGTCGTTGGCGAAATCCACGACCTCCTTGGTCTTCGATTTCTTGATCGCCTGCTTGGCGGCTTCCACATCGATGACGCCTGCCGTGTAGGCGATGTGGGCGATCTGCGGGTCCGTCGGCTTGTAGGCGGCTTGTGCAAGCGGGGCGGCGCCAAGCAGCAGCAAGGCTGCGAGGGTGGCGGTGCCGGCCACCGTCGACGCGAAGGTCGGCGACACGATCAAGTGGGTGAACAAGGACGTGTTCGCACATACGGCTACCGTCAAGGGTGGCTGGGAAGTGATGATCCCGCCGAAGACAACAGCGAGCCTGACCCTGCGGAAGGCGGAAGCGGTCGAATATTTCTGCCGCTTCCACCCCAACATGAAAGGTCATGTGGCCGTGACGGCGCCTTGATCCAGGTCCGCAAGCCCGTCCTGCTGCGTTGAGGCTCACCTGGCTTCATCCGGCCGGGTGATGTGCGTCCACGAGCCGTCACAGCCCGGCTGGCGCCGTGCGATCCAGGCATCCAGCCCTTCGCGCAGATCAGCGGTCGGAGCCATGCGGGCGAACTGCTCAGCCTCGACAGCCAAGCCTTCCGCGATGCTCTGGCTCAGGCCGCGCGCCACTGCTGTGAGGATCGAGGCAATTGCTGCAGGAGAATGCCTGGTCATGCGCCGGGCGAGATCAATTGCGGCGGGCATCAGCTCCTCATGCGGCACCACCTGGTTGACGAGGCCGAGTTCGACGGCGCGCGGCGGCGGGAACCAATCGCCGGTCAACAGCAGCTCGAGCGCCCGCTTGCGCCCTGCCAGCCTCGGAAGCCGCTGCGTGCCGCCGAAAGCAGGCGGCATTGCAAGGTTGATCTCAGGCTTGGCGAACAAGGCGCGGTCGCTGGCGATAGCGAGCGGCACGGCTTCGGTGATCTCGCAGCCGCCGCCGAAGGCGATGCCGTTGACGGCGGCGATGACGGGCTTGCGGAATGCCTCCAGCCTTGCAGTCAGCCGCTGTCCGCGCATGACGAAGTCGCGCAGGGCAACGTCGACGCCGATGGCCACGCTGCCTGAGAATTCATGGATGTCGCCGCCGGCGGAGAAGGCGCGCTCTCCTGCTCCAGTAAGGATGACGGCGCGGATTGCATCGTCGGTCTCGGCGGCATCGAGGAGCGCAAGCAGGCGATCAATCAGCGCATAGTTCAAGGCGTTGAGCTTTTCCGGCCGATTAAGTGTGAGGATGGCGATCCCGTTGCGGGCCTCGGTGAGCACAAGCTCGGTCATGTCTTTTCCTTCCCTGTGTTTGTCGACGGAGAGGATCAGGCTTTCGGTTGTATGTATATTCACTAGTCGGTATACTTGCGTATGAGCGAAGCACCGAGCCCTACCCGCAAACTCATTGTCGATGCCGCAACGAAGCTGTTCTATGCCGAGGGGATCGGCCGCGTCAGCGTCGATGCAGTGGCGGAAAAAGCCGGGCTGACCAAGCGCACGCTCTACTATCATTTCAAGAGCAAGGACGATTTGATCGCGGCCTATCTCGACGGTCGCGACCAGCCGAACCTCAAGCAGATGGCCGGCTGGTTCGAGATGGCCGAAGGCGATGTCGAGCGCAAGGTCGAGGCGATTTTCACCAATCTGGCGCGCGTGGCGAAGCACCCGAAATGGAGAGGCTGCGGCTTCCTGCGCACGGCAGCCGAACTCGCTTCCATGCCCGGACACCCCGCCGTTAAAGCGGGGGCGCGGCATAAGCAGAATTTCGAGACATGGCTGGCCGGCGAACTCTCAGGCCACGGCGTCGACGAGCCGCAGACCCTGGCGCGCGAAATCGTGCTTTTGATGGACGGCGCGTTCTCGATCATGCTGATCCACCGCAACCCCGACTATATCGAGGCGGCCGGACATGCCGCTGCAACGCTGGTTCGGGCAAGGTTAGGATCGGCGACTATCCGCTAGAGCGTTTCACCGTCTAATGGAGACGGCGAAACACTCTATCTCTTTGTTTTGACGCAATCCGGACGGAAAACCGTTTCACACTTTTCCTGGAATTGCTCTAGAATCCAGCCGCCAGCCATGCCGTCCCGACGGCAAGGGTCAGCAGCGTCAGTGGCAGGCCGACCTTGAAGAAGGCTGAGAAGGACAGCTGCGTGCCGGCCGCCCGCGCCTGTTCGGCGACGATCAGGTTGGCGACTGAGCCGAGCAAGGTGAAGTTGCCGGCCAGCGTCGAGCTCATCGCCACCACCAGCCAGGCACGCCCGGGGTTTTCAAGGCCGGGTATGAATGGCCGCAGCGCCAGCACGGCCGGAACATTGCTCATGATGTTGGAGAGCACCGCGGTGAAGCCCGATAGCCGCCAGACGTCGTCCAGCCCGAGGTTCTTGGCCGAGGCGATGATGTCGGGTGTCAGCAGCGTCTTTTCGGCGCCGGCGACAACGATGAACAGGCCGGCGAACATGAACAGCAGCGGGCCGTCGATCTCGCGGTAGATGCGTGCCGGCTTGATGGCGCGGGTGAGCAACAGGATGGCGCCGCCGATGAGCGCTGCCTTGGCAACCGGAACGCCGGCGAAGAAGGCGATGGCCAGGCCAATGCAGACAACCACCGCCTTCAGCACCTGTCCCGGCAGCATGCGGCCGCGATAGACTTCCGGGTTGAGATCGGCGGTGCGGGCGAATTCGGCGCGGTAGACGATGCGCACGATGACGATGACCGCGACGAGGCCGAAGAGGGCAACCGGCGCCAGGGCGGCCGAAAAGGCTGGGTAGGGAATTCCCGACAGCGCGCCGATGACCATGTTCTGCGGGTTGCCGGTGATGGTAGCGACGCTGCCGCAGTTGGACGCGGTGGCGGTGGCGATCAGATAGGGAATGGGATTGCGATTGATAACACGGGTGACGTGGACGACGATCGGCGCCATGACCAGGCAGATGGCGTCGTTGACCAGGAACGCCGACAACACGCCGGTCAACAGCGTCACCATCACCAGCAGCACGAAAGGCGCGTGCGCATGCTCGATAGCGTAGGCGCCAAGCGCCCGGAAGGCGCCGGACACCTTCAGATGCGCCACCACGATCATCATCCCGAGCAGCAGCGTAATGGTGTCGAAATTGATGGCGCGATAGGCATCTTCCATACTGAGTGCGCCGATGGCGATCATCGCCGCCCCCCCCAGCAAGGCGATCCCTGCCCGGTCGAGACGGAGGCCTGGAATACGCCCGACTGCGACGCCGGCATAAGTCAGGACAAGGATCAAAAGTGCCGCTGCGCCCATCAATGTCATTGGCAGACATCCTTGTCCAAACGAACCGACGCAGGAACGGACTGTTCCCGCTCAGGCATTTGCCGGGCAGCTTTAACGCCGCTCCAGCAAAGCGAAAGCCTATAACGATCCGAATGCGAAAATCGGTGGGCAAAATCGCGGGTCGACCGATGCCGGGAGCAACCGGAGCTTGATCTTGAGACGGCCGAAATTGGGAATGAGACACGCGCGGCGGACTGCGGCGGACTGAGATCGCCATCCGCGAAACTTCCCCCTCGGAAGGCTCGTGATCTATGTGATTAAATTCTAATTTAGGCTTTCCGGGTATGGATAGCTTAGCCGTATTTCGGCCTTGGGGTTTCAGATGGTCCAGGTTCTTGAGAGGGAATGCCGTGTCTCGGAAAACGAGGCTCTGCTGGCGCGTCCGATAGAATGTCCACAATGCCACGGAACCCGCAAGGTGTTTGTCTGTGCCCGGTGGGCGAGCTCGAACGGCCATTGCTGCCCTGGAGGAACACACCGGCTCAGGTGCCCCGGTCACAGCGTCACGTGCATGGAGTGCGAAGAGAACCTTGAGCGTATCTGAAAGCGATCGCGACCATTTCCTGTTCGGAAAACGCAAAAAGCCCGCTCCGGCGAACCGGAGCGGGCTTTGCAACCATACGCCAAGAGTACCCTGCTGAGACCAGTACCCTGCCGAGAGCCGACCCGCTTTGCGTTTCCGCCACTGCAATAAATTGGTAGCGGCACTTCCAGAAAAAGCGATTGTTGGCTAACCGCCGTCGGATTACTCGCCCGACTGGCCGTCGCCAGTCACACTGCTGCCCAGAATTCCAAAGTCCTGAGACTTAGTTCCTTGTCCCGCAGTCAGGAATCCATCCGCATCCAAGCCGCGCCGCAGCAGTTCCCGCACCGCCGCGGACCGGCTTGGCATGCGCTTTTCGAAGCGCCAGTTTTCCAAGGCAGCCAATTCCTCGGCTGTCAGCATGATCTGCAGTCGCTCGGGTCGTTCCAGCTCGGCCATTCGCGCCTCCAACCGTCAAGACCAAAAAATATGGTGAGTTAGTATGTGTCTCAATTGCAGTATAGCTAGGGGTCCCCGTGCAGCGCGTCAAGAGAGGCTGATGGGTGACTCACATAGAAGACCAACGATGAGGAAGACACGCCGATAGCACAACCCGCGCAGTCTGCTAACTACTTGATTACTTAAGAATATTTTATATTCTTCTTGCCATCTGAAGGTCGTTGGCGCATCTTGACCACGACGGGACAACCGGCTCCTGAAAGGAAGGTTTCCATGCGCTACGGATATTCGGCTCGGCTACGGGAGGATCTCAATTCACGGGTCCTGGGCGCGCTGCGCTCGCGCGGAATGGTCAATATTGCGGTGGTTGCCGAGGACATACGATTGCGTAACCTGGACGAGAACGTCGCCCTTGAAGATGTCGAGCGGCTTGTGATGCAGACGGCCCAACTCTACGGCGCGGTGATGGAGTTGGACGGACTGACCTCCGTCGAGGCGGGGAGATTGACTTCGGTTGCCGACGATAAGCACGAACTGCCTGGCATCGGCAATTCCGACACCACAGGCGGCCAAACCGCTCCCCTGCTGGGATTGTCCTAAGGCGCGACCCGCTCTTTCAATCGACAAAAATCCGCGAGAGAGATTTGGACCGAGCGCAGCGGCGCCTTGAGCGTCCAGACAACGCCTTGTTCCCCAAATTTTAGTTGTCCGGTGCCGCTAAGCGCTTGTGGTGCAACCCGCTTGAGCACGACGGAGCCAAAACCGCGGCGCGTCGTCCCACTCAGGTTCGGCCCACCCAATTCACGCCAGATCAAGCTAAAGGTATCGGTGCCGTCGGTTGCCGGCGCCGTATCCCATTCGATTTCGACTCGTCCGCCGTGACGTGACAGTGCTCTATGCGGAATTGGTGGCCAGTTCGTGAAAGCGATGCCGAGATACTGCACGGCATTCGGGCGAAGTGTGATCACAGGCCCGGCCACCGACAAACGGTCCTGCGCCGCGAAAGCTTTGAGTTGCGCCTTGAGCAGGTCGCCGATGCTGGCGCCGCGCCATACGGCGTCGACCAGGAGATCGTGCGATTGCGAAAGCGCCGAGATGCGCTATCGCACCTGTTCGAGGAATGTCGCCGGACTGCCCGCCGATTTGCTCGTCTCACAGATCATCGAAATGATGACCGGATGCGGGCTTCGTCGGCTTGCGTTTGCGTGCGCAGATCAAGCAGCTGTTGATGGCGCCGACAATTTCGCCCGATACGTCGCGGAGCAGGCGTGGTTGGGCTCTAAACGAAATAAGTTCGCCGTCCGGCCGCTCTGCAATGGCCTGGTCCTACGGGATATCGCTTCCTTCAACCATGGAAACGGCCATCGGGCACTCAGCATGCGACATCGGCCGACCATCGAGGTGACGGAGTTTTCACGAACCGCACCACAGGTCTCGGCCAATGACCGGACGATGCCCCAAACGTCGGCAGCGGCCTCGTTGTAGAACGTGATGCGGCCGTCTTTGTCGGAAGCTCGTCAACCCGAGGCGGTTCTCCCGTTAGCCCCGCCTGAGGCCAGCAACAAGTTGCCTGGAACTGTGTCGCCGACGCAATGGGCGATGATGACGGTCTTCATCGTCGCCCAGCCGGTCGCCGGCATGGTGCTGGCGAAAGGTTTTTACCGGCTGCTCGGCACGCTGGCCGGTGGACTTGCGGCGATCGGCATCACCTCGGTTTTCGGCACCAATCCCTGGCTGCTGGTCACGGCGCTGTCCGTCTGGATTGGGCTGTGCACGCTGGTTTCGTCGCTGCTGCGCAATCCGGAAGCCTATGGCGCCGCACTTGCCGGCTATACCGCGATGATCATTGGGCTGCCGGCTTTCGGCCAGCCGCATGTGATCGTCGATCTCGCTGTCGCGCGCTGCGCCGAGATCGTGCTCGGCATCGTCTGCGTGGCAAACGACAACCATTGCGGCAAACAGGCCCTGATCGGCGTTCAGCTTCAAAGGCCGCGGAACGCTGTTTCGCAGCCTTTACGTTCCCGATGGCTTCGCATCGACAGGAACCAATCAAGGGCCAGAGCGTTTGCCGCTGCGTACTCTTCTCAGACGTAGCCAGACGGAGTGAGGGACATGGCTTCATCGGTACTTATCGGCATTCTAATCACTTTCCTGGTGATCATCCTGGTGCTCTATCTCGTCCAGCGTCTGCCGCTCGATGGCCGCACGAGGCAGATCGCGCAGATCGTTGTCATCATTATCGGCATTATTTCGCTGTTGAAATAGCTGGCAGTATTTTAGGATATGGATCGCCATGACATCACAAGCAATCGCAGGGATCATCGGAACGGCGTTGTTTGTCGCGACAAGCACGGCCTACGCCCGACCCGACACGCGTTCGATGACCTGCGAGGAGACGCAGCGCCTGATCCAGAGCCATCACTCGGCGGTGTTGACGACCGGCCGGAATACTTACGATCGCTATGTCCGCCAATACGGCAACGAGTGCGACTGGCCGGAGGTGCCGGTCGCTGCCTCCGTTCCGACACGTGATGGCCAGTGCCGTGTCTATTGGTGCCGGGAACCGGTGTTCGATTCCCGAACTGACATATCCAGCAGCCTTGCGGCGGTCGTTGCCATGGCGCTCCCGGGTTCAGACGATGCATTGCGCGAGGCGACATGGAACCCTTGCGCCGCGCGTGAATTGATTGTGCGCATGGCGCTGCAAGATGTAGCGGTGTGATGCCCAACCAGATGGAGGAGCGGTCATGCCCAATGATACAAGGCGGAGCGGCAGCTGCCTGTGCGGCGGCATCCAGTTTTCGGTGACGGGAGATCCCTTTCGGATTGGCCTTTGCCATTGCAAGGACTGCCGCAAGGCTAGCGGGTCGGCTTTTTCGACGTTTGGAGTGTGGCCGCTCGAGGCGTTCGAAACGACGGGTATCGTCAACAGCTACGGCGACAGAAGTTTTTGTCCCACCTGCGGCGGCCGGGTGCCTTTGGTTCGGGAGAATGAGGTGGAAGTGACAATTGGCAGCCTCGATGAGGTGCCCACCGAAGGGCTGGAGCCCAGCTATGAACTCTGGGTCAATCGCCGTGAGCACTGGTTGCAACCCTTGCCTGCTGCCCGGCAATTCGAGCACGACTGGGTCAATGACGAGCCGACAAACCGGACAGCCGAACCGATTTCTGACGGTGTCGAGACGCCGTCTAGCTTGCCGCAACGCAAGTCGGCCTAGCGCGAGCGGCGCAGACAGCCGGCAGGCAGGAAATCGTTCTCGAAACCGCCCGATGCCGACAGGACCGGGTCCGACAACATTTCACCCGGCAGAAGCCAAACGCAAAAAGCCCGCTTGGCGTCAATCCAAGGCGGGCGGTAGATCATCCGGCCTGCGCTGCCGTGGAACGATGGGTTGGCCAAAGCCCTGGGCTGAGACCCATGCCGTTTGTAACCGGCGATTGACTACGGAGCGGCCCCGGTCAGCTGGAATTCGTCTTGTGGTTGCAACGATGCGACGTTTTGTTTGGAAACGAGAGCTTAAGACCACGCAATATCGTTACGTCAACTATGCTGTCCAAGTATCTCGTGGTGTGAACTGAAGGAATCTTCCTGTCTTGTACAAAAGAACGCTTTGTTTATTTTCTTTCCGTCACATAGTGTAGCGAATCTTGAAGCCGGATGGGGCGGCTTTCATGCAGCCAGCGCCTTCGCAGGATCGCGGTCCGCACGTGCAATATCCACTTCACGGCAATCTTCATGCAGCATAGCCAGCGCAAAGTTCATACGCAGACGTTGGGGGGCACCAATGGACCAGCCGAGCAAAATGGAGAACCTGCAGTTCGCGCAAGGGATACTGCGGGAGCTTCGGCAGAAAGCCGAAGCCGACGGCCAGAAGCTTCTGACCTACCTCATCGACATGGCCTACCTTGAAGCCAGCGACCGCATCCGTGCACATTGGGTCGGCAATCACGAGCCCGAAAACCGCAGGGCCAAGGGGTAGTGTCAAGGGGTAAACCCGAAACGGGGCTATGGTTGCCCCCACGGAGCGTTTGATCAGACGCTTGGGGCCGGCGAGGCCACCGGTCAGTTGGCAATACCGGCTGAGAGGTCAGCCAGAACCTCCCTCACCCGAGTTTCGCTGACGCCGCGCGTGTCCTTGACCCAGCTGGGCGTCGAAAGCGGCGGTTCGATAAAGCGAACATGGTTGTTTACAGGCCCATGCACATAGGGGCGATTCAGCCCGTAGATGAGCGCGCATGGGACGTTCAGGGCAGCGGCGGCGTGGGAAATCCCGCCATCAACCCCGAGGAACATGGTCGACGCAGCGATTTGGCACATCGCGTCAGCAATCGACGGGGTCGAGGTGAAGTCGATTGCCTCAGGAATGGCGGCGCGGATTTTTGCGGCACCGGCGTGCTCGCGCGGTCCGCCTACAATCCAGATTGCCCAGCCGCGATCATGATGGTCTCTGGCGATCGAAATGAAGCGCTCGACGGGCCATGAGCGGAAATTCTCAATGTCGGCAGTATAGAGCGCCAGTGCCGGTCGGTCGGCATCGATCTTCTTGTGCTGGCGCCATTCGTCCAGTTCGGCCGGATCGACCACAAGCCGGGGCGCCGGCCACTCTGCGCCCGCAGCCGGCTTTTCGCCAAGCGAGGCAATCGAGCAGACCTCCTCGAACAGCCGCGTCTTGCGGGGTCCGAAGGCCCATAGATGGGCCAACCAGCCGGCGGGGAAGCGATTGAGGAGGCCGAATTGCAACTCCTGCGGATAGCCGATGCGCTCCTCTATTCCGGCCATGAACGCCATCAGCGCCGCCTTGGTGCTGCTGGTCATCAGATAGGCCGTACGGTAATTTTCCTTGCGCAACTCGCCAACCAGGCGGCTGCGCTCGCCAAAACCGGGGCGCTGATGACGCTTGGCAAGCGCCCAGCCCTTCCTGACATGCGGCATCAGGCGCGCCAGCGGCGCTGCAACGGGCGAGGTGACGACATCTATGGGGCGATCAGGAAATCGCGCGGCAATGATCTGGATGGCGGAATGGCAACGGACGAAGTCGCCGACCGCGGGGAAGCCGACGAAGAGGATTGGATCGCCGGTCGTCAAGGAAGCGCTTCGCCGTCAAGGATGCGGGCATAGAGATCCAGATAGCCGCGCGCCGCTTTTTGGATGGGAAATCTCGTCGCGGCCGATTCGCGGCATTGCTGAGGCGTAAGGTCGGCGACGGCCTCGAAAGCGGCCGCAAATTCTTCATCGGTCTCAAAGAAGCGCCCGCTGTCGGCATCGACCGTCTCGGGCAATGCGCCTCGCGTCGTCGTCAGCACCGGAGTGCCGCACAACATGGCTTCGACCGGTGCGTTGCCGAACGGCTCCTCCCAGGCGATGGGGTTGAGGAAGGCTCGCGCTTCGCCGAGAAGGCGAAGCTTCGGCTCGCCGTCAACGATTCCGTGGAAACGGTATCGCCTGCCAAGGCTCTTGAAAAACAACCCTTCGCGGCGGGTCTGACTTCGGCCCAGCAGTTTCCAACGCGAGCCACCGGCGATATCGAGACCGAAATCGAATTTTTTGGCGAGATCGACGGCGCGGTTGAGGCCTTTGCTTGATCGTGCAATGCCGGCGAGAAATAGCAGGCGGTCGCCCTTTGCAGCCGACAAACGATAGGCGTCCACCGGAAAGCCATTGTAGACGAATGTCTCGCGCCCATGCTGGCGGGCATGATTGGCGCTGATAAAGCTCCAGTTCGCAACTGGCATGGGCTGGTCCGGCATAAAGCCGCGCTGCGTATTCAGCGTTGGAAATGGCACCTCGACGGGCCAACTATGGGTGTGGACGATTTGCGTGTCGCGCGGAATGGCTGCCCGGCATTCGGCATCGGTCGAAGCGTGCCGGACTTCGAAGAGCGGGTGGCTGGAGCCAGGGCCAGCGATCACCACGACTTCGTGTCCGAGACGAACCATCTCCGTGGCCAGCCATTCGACCTGACGCTGAATCCCACCGTAACCTCGGCAGGGTATTACGCCCTTCAAAACGAGCGTCACCCGCATTGACCTTGCCTCACAATGCTCTCAAAGACGGCCCAGTTGCGTCACGGGCTGGGCATTGTCAAGGTCGCGCCAGAAACGCAAAAAGCCGCGGCGGCCTCGATCGGGTTACGGAATCGTTAATCAGCGCTTGCTACTATACTGGATGACCAAGAATCTCGGCAATGCACCCAGGACCATCTCCAGGCAACAGCCAAAGACCTCCGCTCTTGGTGGGCTGACGCCCGCCCTGTTTCCCCTTGTGGTCGTCGCGCTCGGATACATGATCGGTCGGCAATTCTTCGGCTTCTAGGGCGACTCGTCTAGGCGCGCACGGTAAAGGCTCGCGCCACGCGGGGGACGCCGTCAATGTCCACCCAACCTCCAAAACCAACCGGCGGCACCGTACGCCGCTACCCACTGCCCCGCACGTAAGCAAATTTTGTGCAATCACGGGAACGTGATATTCACTGATCACCGGACAAGGGGGCGCTGATGAGGTGTCTGGTGATCAATCTTGATCGTTCTCGCGATCGGCTGGCGCATGTCGCGTCCGAGTTCGGCCGGATCGGAGTACCATTTGAGCGTGTCTCCGCCATCGATTGCCCCGATTGCTGCTCTGTCGCCAAAAGCCCGCTAAGCGCTGCTGAGGTTTGCTGTTTCCTGAGCCACCGCTCGTGTTGGGAGATCGTTGCGAACGGCGCGGATCAATATGGCGCGGTTTTCGAGGACGACGTCGTTTTCGGCGCGGGCGCCGGCTCGCTGCTTGCTTCCGATCGATGGGTGCCGCGCGATGCCGATGTGATCAAGCTGGAAACGCATTTTGCCAAAGTGAGGGTCGGACGCAAGGAAGTCGCTCTCGATGATGGGTTTTCGCTTGCCAGACTTTATGGCCTGCACGCGGGCGCCGCAGGCTATGTCATCTCCAGATCGGCAGCGCAAAGATTGCTGCGCAGGACCATGCATCTGAGAGGAGAGGTCGACTTCGTTCTTTTTCACCCAGGATTTATGACCTGCTCGGTCAACCGAATCTATCAGATCATGCCGGCGCTTTGCGCACAGCACCATTTTGTTTCGGGACGAGAGCGCCTTCCAAGCCTCGTGCGACGGCCCGGGAGGCGGCCAAAACCGTTTCTCGATCGAATTGTCGGAGAAGCGGTGCGAACCTTCGCCTATCTTCGAAACCAGAGCCTGACCGGAACAAAGAAGATCGAGGCCGTCGCGTTCTCAGGCTCTGAGGTCGACGGCAAACCCGTCCACGGCGCGTTCATCTATGGGCAGCCCGAGCACGGCCACTTCAACAAGGCGGCCGGCATACCGATCGCGCGGACCGCCAGATAAGCAGACGATAGCGGCTGCGTTACGAAACAGCCTTTTCGCGGACCGGAAGCTTCCAGCCCGGCCTGACAAAGTGGCAGGTATAGCCGTTGGGGTATTTCTCGAGATAGTCCTGATGCTCTGGCTCCGCCTCCCAGAAATCGCCCATCGGCGCAAGCTCGGTGACGACCTTGCCCGGCCACAGTCCAGAGGCATCGACATCGGCGATGGTGTCTTCGGCGACGCGCTTCTGCTCGTCGCTGGTGTAGAAGATCGCCGAGCGATAGCTCATTCCGACATCGTTGCCCTGGCGGTTCCTGGTGGTCGGATCGTGGATCTGGAAAAAGGATTCGAGCAATGTGCGAAAGCTGATCCTGGCCGGATCGAAAACGATCTCGATGGCTTCGGCATGGCTGCCGTGGTTGCGATACGTGGCGTTGGGCACATCGCCACCGCTATAGCCGACGCGGGTAGAGATCACGCCGGGATAGCGCCGGATCAAATCCTGCATGCCCCAGAAACAGCCGCCGGCAAGGACTGCACGTTCGGTGGACGTCGCCATATCATACCTCCATTGGATTGCTCCTTAGGTAGGCATTGTCGCTGGCTTCTTCCAGCATCTCAAGTGCATCACTCGTTGCCGGCCGAGCCGAACCGCCGCACGATGACCTCGAAGACGATGTCGGAAATCCACATTGCCGAGACGCCGATCAAAAAGGCGGCGGCGAGCGTCGTGGTATCGTCGGCCGGATCGGGGATAGGCATGCCGGTTGCCCTGACCCAGGCGACGGCAGGCAGCGTCAGATACGCAGCCGCCAGCGCCCCGCAGATCGGCGAGGCAATCATCTCGCGCAGCTTGTAGCGATGGCGCGACAGTGCTCGCAGCACGCCGCCGGCTAGCCCGGCGGCGACGACCGGCCCCTTGATGCCGAGCATGTCGAAGAGGTCGTGCATCGGCTAAGGCCTCCATCCGCAGAGCTTTTGTCCCTTGCGGTTGTGCGCCAGGAGCGCTCTCGCCTCGGCGTCCGACAGGACGTCGACGGCTTCGGCCGACAGGCGCAGCGGGCTCGAAATCGCGCAGAAGCCGCCCGAAGCAGTCGTGCACCCGGCAAGCGCCACAAGCAGCGCAAGCATCAGTCCCTTGCCCATGATTTCAGCTCCTTTCGAACAGCGTCCGCCGGCAATGCGCCGACGTCGTTCTGCACCTGCTCAGCGACCGCGCGCGCCGCGGCCTCAGCGGCCGCCAGTTTGCCGCGCTCGGCCCTGGCGCCGGCCAGCCGCTGGTGAGCGCCCCAGCAAAGGGCGGCGATGACCGATGCCAGGAAGCCCAGCAGCGCTTTGTTGCCAAGCAGGACGGCGAGGAGCGCGCTCACAGCAGCCACCCGGCGACAAGCCCGGCGGCAAAGCCGATAGCATAGGGTTTCGCGGCTTCGAGATAGGCGATGAGCAGTTGTTGAAACCCTTCCATGTCAGTGCTCCCAGCCGGATTTGCGGGCCAGCCAGTGCCAGGTCTCGGTGACCGAGGCGATGGCGAGACCGGCGCTTGAATGTCGGGGTCGGAAGAAAATGCCGCCGCGTCGTCGGCGCCGAGCAGGCCACGCGCGACCAGAACACCGGCGCCGTAACGCAAGCCGATGCGGATGAAGACGGCGATCATGTCGAACTCCTTGCGAAAATCGATTTCAGGATTTGAAGCAGCGCACGCCAGAACGGCAGGCGTTCGACGGGGCTGACGCGCCCGCCGGTAGACACCGGCGGCATCGCACTGCCGGGCTTCGGCGAGAGCGCTGATGGCTGGGGCGGGGTGCCCGGCAAAGGTGCCGCGGGCTGTAGTGCCGACATCAACAGCGCCTGGGAACGGACCGACCGGATGCGATCGCTCCAACCCTTGCCGAAAACCGGCCAGGTCGGCAGCCGCCGCAGGAATGCCAGGCGGGCATCGCAAAGATCGTCGATGACTGCGCCCGGTGGCCTGGCGCCGACAGCTTTGAGCGTGGCCGGGCCGATCCTGCCGTCCTGTGCGGTGCCAACTGCCGCCTGCAGATATTTAGCCGCCCTGCCCGGCCCACTGTTCACGGCGAAGTCGAAGACGGCATAGTCGACACCGCCGGGAAGCTCGGCGCCCGCAGCGGCATCCCAATAGAAGCGGCGATAGACCGTGGCCACCTGAGCATCCGTGATATGGCGAAGGTCGTCCTTCGTCGCATCCGCCTTCACGTAGCGGCGGAAATTGGCCAGCGTCACGCCCTTCATGGTTGCGCCGCCGGGATCGGCCGGATTGTCGGACCAGCCGCCTTCCGATTTGAGGACGAGCGCAAGCGCCCGCGCGAAGTTGCGGTCCATTGGGGTTTTCCTTTCTGCCCGCGAAAGGCAGGTTGTCGATTTGCGAAGCTGCTTGCGGTTAGGCGTCGATCATCGAGACAACGTCGCTGGAGACCTTGGCGGGGCGGTATTTGGTGGCGTCGGCCGGAAAGGAGATCGGAACGGCGAATCGAGCGACGGCACCATTGCCGTCGTCGCCGCTGCGATGGTGATCGAAGATGCACCTCCGTATGCAGTGTTAGGAAGAATTCCGGCAAAGGTGATCAAGAAGCGCTTCGACGACGAAAATAGCCGAGGCTTATTGAGATTCGGTGGTGGATTGGGCAGACGCCATATCTCGGAAAGAGAGAGCGGCCTTTTGATCTTTCTTTTGAAGAATTCACTGGAATTTATGCTAGGCCCATGCCCTAATGACAAGCCGCCAGCTTGCATTGGTAATATTTAGAAATCCACCAGTGTCTTTGCGTGTAATCTGAACGGCACTAGAAGCCTGCGACCCAAATCTAACGACCATATTTGTAGCATCGGGAACGACACTTAGGCCTCGATTGGTGCTTGCTTCGTGCGATCCAATCGAGACAGGTTCTTCGTCTCCAATAGAATAGCCACCCTCAGCAGTGGTGCACTGTAAGAATGCAAGGTAATTTTTCGGCTTCACCCCAAGCCCATGAGCCAACGTCAGCGACCCGCCGGATGTGATGGTCTGCTGCGCGCTTTCATAAAACTTCTGAAGCAACGCCGTGGACGACTGGACATAGCGTGCATCCTGTTCGGCCTGCGACCATTGCAGCTTGATCCATCCTCCCCAGGCACCGCCAGCCTGCCTGCGCCGCCATAGCTTTTGGTCTGCCGCCGTAGTGTCGTTGACGAAATCATGCACCGTCTGCGTCCGGTAGCCAGTGCTTCCGTGCGCTTCCACAAACCCCAGGAACCAATTTGCGCCGTCTGGCGCATTAGCCGCCGCCGAGGCCATATACCAGCCATTGTCCAGGGCGTTGTTCCAATCGGTGATCGTCTGCGCGACGACACCAAGGTTGGGTCGGCTATCAAGTTTCAGATCAAACCCAGCCTTGACGAACCCCGTTGTAGCCAATTGCGTGGTATTCGTTCCAGGCGCTGCGGTCGGCCCCGTTGGCGTCCCGGTAAATGTCGGGCTGGCCTTCGGCGCCAGGCTGGACACCGCGATCCCACTATCCTTCCCCACCTTGCCCGTGGTGCCCGCGAAAGTGACAATATTGTCGGTTGCCGAAGACGCAGGCCCCAAAAAATCTCCTACTCCCGTCCCGTCGGCGCCTCTGTCGCCGGCCCGGTCGAACATCAGCCAGATGCCGTTGGCCGCCGTCGGCAAAGTGCCGGCGCCGCTGACATAGGCGAGCGTCAGTTTGCGGTAGCGCGTCGCGGCCATCAAATCGTCGCGCAGTTTCACCACCTTGCCGTCCTTGCGATGGTAAAGCCGAAATTCCTCGAACCAGGGCAGCAGCGACGAGAACACCTTGAAGCGGCCGGACTGCATGCGGTCGAGCATCTCCATCAGCCCGGCCTCGACCGAGACCGAGCCGTCGGCGAAGCGGGCGTGGCCCGACAGCATGTTCAGCCCATGCGCGGAATATTGTCTGGCAAGTGCGGTGCCCGCCCCTTCCAGCGTCTCGCGGCGGCCGTCGCGCGGCCAAGCCCAGGGCAGCCACTCGCCCCACGGCTTCAGGGCCAGTACCTGCATGGCCGGCGTCTGCTGCGAGGCCCGCGCCGCCTTGGAGATATAGACGACATCGGCCTCCGTATCCCAGGCCAGCTCGACCGCGGCCGACGGATGGTCCCAGCCGAAATCGAGGGCGCCGATCCGCGGCCAGTAGCGCGGCAGCCGGAACGGCTCGCAGGCAATCAGCTCCTCGGCAATCGGAAAGATGCGGCCGGAGCCCAGCACCGGAATGCCCTTGGCCCTCGCTTCGCGCTCATGTTCGGGATAGGCGGCGATGATCGCGGCACGCTCGTCCGGCGAATAGTGTTCGACGTCGTCTATGGTCATGAAGGTGACGTGACGGGTCATGCAAGCATGCTCCAATAGAGTGTGGCCATTGATACCACCGCTCATCAATGCGAAGCTGACCCAAGACTTGAGGGAACACATGATTCGGATTGCAATCGTTGTCGCCATTGCCGCCAGTGCATCGGCATGCACCAGCCAGGCGAATGTTCCTTACGATACGAGTAAAAAAATCTGCAGAACCCGTACCGATCCAGGAACAGGGTTCAAACGCGAGGTCTGCGTCCCCGACACTCCCAATCAATCCTGTATGCTCTATATATATCAGTATACCGGTCGAGAGAAAATATTGTGCGGCCCATTAACGCGCAAATCGCCAACCGCCGAAGGTCGTGCCAGGCAACTTGCCGGCACCAAATACCCCTGATTCGACTTATCAACTGGGTTTGATGCGGATCACCTTTGGCGCCTGCGCATCCATGAACATGTAGCACCTGCCAAGCAGCGCCTTTTTGCCGAGCTCATCGAACACATTCTGCCCCAGCGGCGTGATCAGCACCTCGCCCGTAGCCAGCCCATCCTGGTGGCGGGCCTCGATCTCTTGCCAATGCGCATTCGCAACGTCGGAAAGCACGACATTGAAGGCTGGATGATTGTAGCTGACCAGCACGTTGCCATCATCCATGTCGGACGGCTTCATGTCCGGGTGATAGTTGTAAATCATGGCAAGCGTCTGGATGGCGGCCATGGCTGCCGCCTCATCGGACAGGCCGGCTTCCGTCAGCACGCAGGTGCCGTTTTCAAGGATGGCAAAGTCACGGCCTCTGTCGAAGTAATAGCCGAACCGTTCCTCGATGCGATCGATGGGTTGTGAAAACGAGGGTCGCCATTTGGGCACCTGGGGCTTTGACACCTCAGCACCACCCGCCGGCGACACGACAAGCGACGACAAACCGCCTGTCAATACCTGCCGCCTGTTCATGGACTTGGTTCCTCGACAACCTGGCCACCAGTCTAGTCGCGGTTCGCAATTCCGCAACGCGCCGAAACGGGAAAGCTTCGCTCTCATCTTTTCCTTTATCGCTTTATGCGGTAGGTCTTGCCGTGCATCGGCGACATCGATGCGTCTGGGCTGGTGCATTCTGCGCGGCCTGTACTCTACGCGGGTGGGACAGCCACTCTTTGCCATGACAGATCTATTCGAGGCGATGCGCCTGTCCGCCGAGGACAGCGAGGTTGCTCATCTTTTTTTCAGCGAAGGCGGTAAGATCCTGCTGCCACTCGGCAAATCGACAAATGCCATGACAGGTCAGGAGATGCTGGAGCGGCTGCTGTCGTCCCCGCATGATGACGATGGCGCGCTTGCCAACGACCTTCTCGGCGAGCTCGGCAAGACGGTGCCGTTGGAAAGCCTTCGTCTCCTGCTGACATCTGCCAATGCTGAGACGCGAGCGGCGGGTGCGTTTATTGCCACCTTTCAAAACCAGAACATAAGTTCGATGGTGGGTGAGCTGGCCGCGCTGCTTGGGGACAGCAACCCGCGCACGCGCTTCGATGCCGTGGAGTCTATCTTGCGATGCAGTACGCGGAACGATGGTCAGCATCTCGCGCAGGCGTTGTTTGCCCTTGATGATTATCACGATGGTGTACGCATGGGAGCCGTCAAATTTGTGCGCTTTGCAAAAGACTGGCAGTTAAAGCTTGCGCGTCAGCACGCCGCGTTGCTCAGGCCGCAAACGCCGTTTTCGGCGATCGCCGATATCTCCGGGCAATGGCGAGATGATGCATCAGGCATGATCCGTGCGATGCTCGACCATTCAGAGCCGGTAGTGCGACGTTACGGCCTGGGGCTGGCCAGCCGGGCGAGGTTGGTCGTTGTTGACGCGTTCGTCGAATGGGCGCAGGCGTCCGCCGATACTGAAATCAGCAAACTGGCAACCGATTGCATCGAGCACAACCAGATATCGCACCACGCCGTATGGCAATCATCATTGCCGGCAATCGCCTGAGGCGCCGCTGATCTCGGGGTCAAGATAGCGACGTGACAGGACGTAGAGCCTGCCGAACTGATTCAAAGTAATGTCGTATGATGTTGTCGCGCACGATATTTGCGCCGGGCGTGGCGGTTCTTACCTTCTCCCCTTGTGGGGTGAGAAGCGGTCCGCGTGGCGGACGAAAAGCCAATTGCTTGGCTTTTCGAGCTTCGAACGCCCTGAGCCTGCGAAGGGCCGGGTGGTGGCCGATCCAACCCGCCGGGTCCCCGCTGCTCCGCAGCGTCCCGGCGTTCGCCGGCCTTTCGTCGTGCCACTGGCACGACGAATTCGCTTCGCGAACCAGCTGCTCACCCCACAAGGGGGGAAGGGAGAACCTCCTGCGCCGTCAAGAACCGCAACACCACGTCGCTCATGCCCAGCAGCGGCGTGAACGTCACGATGGTGATGCCGCCGGTGGCGTTGGTGCGGGTCAGGCCTTCGGAATAGATATCGAGCGGCGGCTCCTCGTCGAACCAGACGCCATGCAGGGTTTCGCCCTGCCACTTTTCGCGGCCCTTCTCATAGCTCTTGAACGAAAGCACCGATTCATCGGCCTGCACGTCGCCGCCGCCGCCCCAGCGCACCACGATGCTGTCGAGCGCGCCCGGGGCGCCGCGGCCCATGGTCGTGTGCAAAATGGCGTTGGCCGGGATCATGCCGGTGCCCCATGCCGCCTGCTGCTGCGGCGGGCCGACCAGCACGCGCTGCGGGTTGTCGCGCGTGCCCTCGCCCGTCACGCCGGCAGCCCATAGCCTGACGGGGGTGTCGAAGGTCTTGCCCTGCCACCACGCGGGGTAGCGGCCGGTGAGATGCATGGCCCATTCGGCGCCGCCGGCCTTGGTCTTGCCGAGCTGGTTGCCGGCCATGAACAGACGTTCCCGGTTCTGCGCGCCGGCGGCGTGAAACTGCGCCTGCCTGGGATAAGGCCGGTAGGCGGCAAGCTGGTTAGTCCTGCGCCTGCGGTCCAGCTCCTGCAGCAGCGCCAGATAGTGGCGGCGCGCCTTCAGGCTGGTCGCCAAACGGCCCGAGGACGGCTTCGAGGCCGCGGATGCGGCGGCGGATCTCGTCATCGCTCAGGGCTTCCAGGTCAGATGAAACATGCAAATCCTTGGCCAGATCCTTGGGCAGCACCGATTGCACGATCTTCAGATACTGGTCGGGCTTGTCGGCCCGGACCGCGGCAATGACGCCGGCGCCATGGGCGCGGAAATCGGCGCGAACCGCGTCGAGGAAATCATCGCCAAGCGTCTTCTTCGTCCGCTTCGGCTTGGCAGCGGCGGCAGTCGCCTTGCGGCCAGGACGAGAACGCGGCGCCGTCCGGTCAGCCATGATCCGAGATCCCGGCGGGCTCGGCGGTCGCTGCCTGCTTCGCCTGCTTTGCCGACCTTGCCCGCTTGATCTTGCCGGACTTGATCTTGCCGGACTTGATCTTGCCGGACTTGCGCCGTGCCGATTTTGCCCTTGACCGTTTTGGGGCGGCCTTGCGGGCTGCATCAGCGGCCGGCGCGTGGCGCTTTCCGGCAGACGGGGCTTTCAGGCTTGCCCTGGCGATCGCCCTTGCGTCGTGCGCGCCGCGCGGAAAGCCGAAGCCGCCGATGGCATCGACGGGACCGCCGCGAACCATGCCGATCAGCACGCCCGGCACGACCGGCTCGATACGGCCGATGCGCGCCTGCGGGGCAGCGCCCTCGAACACGCCAATGGCGCTGACGACCTCGCGGCCGTCATCGTCGGTGATGATGGTGGCATAGCGGTTGGACAAGGGAGGCCTCGCGGATAAGGCAGAATGAACCGAGGATAGCGTTCCTTCACGCCCCCTCTGTCCTGCCGGACATCTCCCCCCTCAAGGGGGGAGATTGGCAGCTCCAGGGTCGCGACCAATTTGCAGCGCTGACGATTGGCGAAAGCAAGGCGGCAGTCCGATCTCCCCCCTTGAGGGGGAGATGGCCGGCAGGCCAGAGGGGGGTGCTGTCCCGCCGACATCCGATATCCGCACGTTGTGGGCATCAGGAAAACAAAACCCGCCTCGTGGGCGGGTCGGTGGCGCAAATCAGCACCATGGACAAATCATAGCAAAGCTGCCCTCACCCGTCAATGCAGATAAGAAATAATTCCTACTCCGGTCAAAGCCTCGTCCTTGGCGGCGGCGCGCATTGCGCGAGGGCCGCATCGATGGGATGCTGGGTCTCGTCGGAGAGCGCAATGAGCGATGTGACCAGTCACTATGGCAGCGGCGGCATTGTCGAGCGCATCCTGTCGGCTGTGCCGGACGCAAAGGCCGGCAGCCTCGCAGCCAAACAACTCTATCCGTTCGATCAGCTTCATGGCCGCGAGCTGATCGCCACGCAGGACCATGCCGCGCGTCTTGCGCCCTCCGCCGGCGATCGGGTTCTGGACATCGGCAGCGGCATTGGCGGCCCGGCTCGGTTCCTTGCCGAGACCTATGGGTGCAGCGTCGACGGCGTCGACCTGACGCAGGCGTTCGTCGAGGCATCCCGCCGATTGACCGAGTTCTGCGGCCTCAGTGACAAAGTGCGTTTCCATGAGGCCGATGCGACAAGGCTGCCTTTTGCAGACGACACATTCGACGCGGCAATCTGCTTCTATGTCGGCATGAATATCGCTGACAAGGCGGCGGTCATCGGGCAAGCGTGGCGCGTGCTGAAGCCGAAAGCCAGGCTTGTCTGGACCGAGGCGGTGCTGGCGGACGGCGAGCCTCACTATCCCTTGCCTTGGGCGGTGTCGTCGGCGGCCAGCCATCTTGTCGACGGCGAGACCCTGAAGGCTCTGTTTGCTTCAGCCGGATTCCGGCTCGACGATGTCATCGACGAAACCGGCGATCACGTCGAGCTGGCGTTGAAACGGGCAAATTCCGGCATCGTGCCCTCGCCCGCCCAGCAGCAGGCCAATGAGATCGTGCTCGGCGCCGAGTTCGTGCGTCGGCGAAAAAACTACATAAGCAGCCTGAGCGAGGGAAAACTCGCCTCACTGGCCGTTATTGTTTCCAAGCCGGCATGAAACAAAAACCCGCCTCGGCGGCGGGTTGCTGGCGCAAATCAGCACCATGAAAAAATTATAGCATAGCTGCCCTCACCGGTCAAGATATGTCAGGAAATAATTCCTACATCGACATCGATCGGAGACTCGGCGATGCTAGCGCTACCACATCCGGCGTCAAGTCATATGCATATGTTCTAAAGTGCCATGCCGTCGGCGGATGTTGTCTGATAATTTGCCCTTTGGCATCAAGGGGGCAAAAGAAGCCATGTCTGAGGACAAAATCCGAAATATAAATCTGACCGCCGACATCGTCGCGGCATTCGTGCGCAACAATTCAGTGCCTCCGGATAGCCTGCCGGCGTTGATCGAGAGCGTCAATGCAGCGCTCGCGGCCGTGGACAATCCCGTTGCTCCGCCGCAACCTGCGCCTGAGCCCGCGGTCAACCGCAAGCGCTCGGTAACGCCGAATTTCATTTACTGCCTCGAGGATGGCAAGAAGTTCAGGTCGCTGCGGCGTCATCTCGGCTCCGCCCATGGCATGACGCCGGAAGCCTATCGCGCCAAATGGGACCTGCCCGGTGACTATCCGATGACGGCGCCCAGCTACGCCGCCAAGCGATCGGAGCTGGCAAAGGAGTTCGGGCTCGGCATCAGGACACCCGAGGCCCCGGCCGCCAAGGCGCCGGCCAAGAGCAAGACCAAGGCGTAAAGGCACGCCCCCTCCGTGCCGTACGCCTGCTGGAGGACGATCGTGGTGGCCGGAGAGCCCAATGACGTTCGCGTGGAACGTGTCGACCGCCGCCAATGGGCGGTGCTGGTTGCCGAGAATGGCACGGTGACCCAGCATCTGTTCATGGCCCAGGAAGCGGCCGAGGAGTTTGCCGACGGCGAGCGGACAAGGCTCGGCCTTCCCGCCAGGCCGCCGGCGGCGGATCCGCTGGCCTGAACAGTCCTTCAACGGGCTGCAGGATACAAGACGCAGCTTTCGACAGGCCGTCTAGCGACTGGTCATTAGCTGGCTCTTATGGAATCATTCCACTCCAACTCGGGGGAGAGCGGGATGGACAAACCAGCCATGGCATCCGTGTTCAGGATGCGGCAAGCGCCAGCCACTGTTTCGGGCGTTCGCAGCGTCGGCCAAGGCCAGGCCGATCCGGTCATCGGCAGAAGGCCGCTCGGCGAGGCGATCCGCTTCGTCATCGACGCCCATCCCCATTACGACATCAGCGGCGTTTCGATCGCCTATGGCGACGGCTCGGCCCCGCGCCTCGGCAACCGGGAGGTCAAGGCGCTGTGGGCCGAATATGGCCGCCGCTGGATGGAAGAGTAGCGCAGGCCATCGGCCGACGCCTATCGCTTGCATCCCCGTCCGGATCGTAACAGCGGCTCATGCGTTGAGCGTGAGCCAAATGGGAGCAACAGCCATGAACGTCGCCAATCTGCAACTCGAAGGCCTGCTGATGGCCGTCGCCTCGATCAATCAGGTGCTGGTGCGCAAGGGCCTGCTCACGGTCGAGGATATCGACATCGCACTGCGCAAGGCCGAGGCCATCGAAACCGGCGAGGAGCGGTCCGACGGCATGTCGGAGTCCAACCGCGACGCCGTCAACTTTCCAATCCGACTGCTTGAACTGGCCAATCAATGCCAGCCGGAGGCGGACATGCCGTCCTTCTCGAAACTGGCCCGCATGGTCGGCCAGATGAAGGAACCCTACAACGACCAGATGTGAGGCGGTCTGCCGACGCGGGGCCTCACCCTCGGCCGAGTTTCGAGGCCAGCACGCTGCCCGGTCCATGCACGGCGGCGAACAACAAGCCGGCGGCGAACGGGAAATGGGACATGAAGGCGCCGACCTCGGCCTGGTTGCCGGTCCAGTGCGACGGACCGTGGAAGGCAAAGCCGAGGAAGACCACATAGACGGCGGCGACCAGGGCAGCCGGCGTGAAGAATGCTCCGGTCAGCAAGGCGATCACCAGCAGCGTTTCGAGGATCGCGGCGCACCAGGCCAGAAACAGCGGGAACGGGAAGCCGGCGGCGGCGATGTAGCCGGCAGTCATGCCCATGTCCGTAAACTTGAGGGCTGCCCCCATCGCGAACATGGCGGCCAGGGTCAGGCGGGCGATGAGAAGGGCCGCAGTCTGCCACGGCGATCGAACGGTTTCCATGATGTCCTCCAAGATTTGCTAGGGGTTTCGCCCCAAGGACGGGCGCGACGCCGCCGATCCGACATCGTCCCGCAAAATTCTTTCCCGGCGAAGCAGAACTTCTGATAAGGCCGCCGCTTGCGGGCAAGCCTGATTGCCGCCCGCTCAGAGCTTCGCCATCAGCTCCCGCCCCAACCGCTTCGGCGGCTCGGCGCGCAGCACCACATTGGTCGTCACCGCGCCGTAGCGGCCGATGGCGTCGACGATGCTTTCGAGGTCGGGCGGCGACGGGACGACGACCTTGACCAGAAAACAATCCTCGCCGGTCACCCGCAGCACCTCAACCACTTCCGGCATGGCCGCGAATTTCTTCAGGCAGGTCTGGATGTGCTCATGCGTGGTGCGCAGGCGGATCATGGCCATGGTGCCGAGACCGAGGGCGGTGGGATCGATCGCGGCCCGGTAGCCGGCGATGATGCCGCGCTCCTCCAGCCGCTTCACCCGCTCCGACGTCGCGGGCTGGGACAGGCCGACGCGGCGGCCGAGTTCGGAAATGCCGATGCGGCCGTCCTCCTGCATGATCTCGATGATTGCCATGTCGGTGGGGTCGAGCCGTGGCCGGTAATCGCCGTTTGCCATGAACACCTTCAATCCATCGGAATTCTTCGTCGCTTTCCGATGATCTCTCATTCCGCGAACAAGGAGAAGCCCTAGGATTGGGGCATCATCTGCGGCGAAGAAACAGGATTTTCTATGACCGACTTCATCATTCTGCCGGGCAGCGGCGGATCGGGCGAGACCCACTGGCAGACACGCTGGCAGCAGGCCGACCCGGCGATGCGCCGCTTCAGCCCGGCAAGCTGGGAGCTGCCGGATTTCGACGACTGGGTGGCGGCGCTGGACGTCGCGGTGTCACACGCAATGACCCCGCCGGTGCTCGTCGCCCACAGTCTCAGCTGCCTGCTGGTCGCGCATTGGCAGGCGGTGTCGAGCCGTCGGATCGGCGGGGCGTTTCTGGTTGCGGTTCCCGACCCGGCCTCGCCGGTCTATCCCTCTTACGGAATTCCCTTCGCCGATACGCCGCGCGGGCCGCTTCGCTTCCCCTCGCTGATCGTGGCCAGCACCGACGATCCCTATGATCCGAACGGTTATGCCCGTGAGAAAGCCGCACAATGGGGCAGCGAACTGCACATCGCCGGGCCGCTTGGTCACATCAACAGCAATAGCGGGCTGGGCGACTGGCCGGCGGGAATGGAGTTGCTGACGGCCTTCGTGAGAGAGAGACAGGCCGACCACGCAATCGCACCGTAGGCGCCCGAAGCGTGCGCGCGGGCTTGCCCCGACTTGTCCCGCCAGCTATCTCTCGGGAGGGGCCTTTGTGAGGGAGCCTGCGAATGGTGTCCGTCCGATATCTGGTCCGCGATGTCGATCTGTCCATCGCGTTTTATACGAGCCATCTGGGCTTCGCGCTGAAGCAGCAATTCGGTCCGGCGATGGCCATCCTGACGCGCGGCGACCTTTCGCTCTGGCTCGCCGGCCCCCTGGCGTCGGCAGCCAGGCCGATGCCGGACGGCCGGACACCCGAGCCGGGCGGATGGAACCGCTTTGTGCTCGAAGTCGAGCAATTGCCGGCAGTCGTGACTGAGATGCGAGAGGCCGGCGTGGGGTTCCGCAACGAGATCGTCGAAGGTCCGGGCGGGCGACAGATTCTTTGTGAAGACCCGTCCGGCAACGTGATCGAGCTGTTCGAGCCCAGCTAGGCTTCGGCCGTCGCCTCGGATTCGGCGCCGGGCTTTGCCTGGCCTTCCCACTGCCGCTCCGCCTCTGCTTTGCGCTTCGGACAATCCTCGTAGTCATGCTCTCGCGAACCGCAATAGGAGCAGCATTTTGCCGGCGTGTCGGTTCGAAGCATTGTGGCCATGCACAAGAATGCACGAAAATTCATCCGGTTGCAGCAGCGTCTGCGACGTCGCTGCTGGGATGCGTGACCGCCAGTCTGGCGACGCCGCTCAATAGCCGCCGACGATCGGCAGACTCTCGCCGGTGATGTAGCTTGAACATTGCGGCCAGGAACGCATAGGCGGGCGCGATCTCCTCCGGCTGGGCCGGGCGCTTCATCAGGGTTCTTGGCGCCGAATTGCGAGACATCGCCGCCTGCTTGTCGGACGGGTGACCAGCAAAGGTGGCGGCAGACATTGCGCGCGGCGCGTATTCGTCCGGCCTATATCAAAGTTAAATGCGGATGGTGGGGGTGAGGTGGTAGGTGATCGCCATGGGGGGACTCTCAACGCGCTCGAGGTGTCCCATGGACGTTCGAAGTCTGATTGCCAAACTGTCGGCCGCGGTATTGCACCGCCGCGCCGCGTCTTCGCCGATACTGTTCAGGCCGATCCGCAACTCGCTCGCCGACATCCCGTTGAAGCCGGCGCCGCGGCCGCCTTATCGTCCGCATCGGCCGATCTGGCCGGCAAGCAACATGTAGCTCGCCGGGCTGCAACCAGTTTGTGATTTCCTCGTTTATGGCGATCCCGTTTTCAAGGAGGCAAGTGATGAGATCGATCCGGGCGAGGCGCGAATGGTTTGGATGGTGAGCGCATGAGCCGTTTTCTGCCCCTGACGATCAGATTCGTGGACGGCAGCGCGATGACGGTGTCGTCGATCGCCGACGCCAGGAGGGCGCTAGGCGGAACATGGAAGAACAAGCAGACGGCGGCCTACAAGGCGGCCGACAGGCTGGTGGACGACGCGTTGAACGGCATTTGCCGCCCGGACATCGCCTTTGCCGCTTTCCAGAATGCCGCCGCCCAACAGGGCTTGCTGAAGCCGGCCAAGCCAAGTGCCGCCCTTGCCATGCTCGACGAATTGGCGTCGCTGGATGGGCATCGTTGAAAGACCGGCTGACGGATTGCCTGCGATGTCATGGCGAACGCCGGATAGCCTATCTCGGCTCGCGGTTCATGCTGAGATAAGTCGGGTCGAACTCGGCGATTTCCACCAGCTGCTGCCAGTCCAGAATGGTCACCATGTAATTTGCCCAGCCGATCACACCGATCTTGCGCAACGCGCCGATGACCCGGTTCATGTGGACCACCGAAAGCCCAAGCACATCGGCCAGTTCCGCCTGCGACAGAGGAAGCCGGAAACTCATGCCGTTGGTCTGCTTGACCACTTGGAGCCGCACGAACAGCTCGCACACAAGATGCGCCAGGTGCGAGGTCTTGGACCGCCGGCCCATGGCCACGATCCATTCCCGGTGAATGGCGCCATCGACGAGCGTGTCCAGCCACAGCAAGCGGCTCAGATGAGGCGCCTGTTCGGTGATCGTCCTTAGCCGACTGTGGTCGGCGGCGATCACCCGGCATGGCGACAAAGCTATAATGCCATGGTCCATTGTCTTGAGCAGGAAGGCGTGCAAATCGACAAAATCGCCGGGCACCTGCAACGAGGTGAACTGGCGGCCGCCATCCTCCAGCACCTTGTAGCGCGCCGCCAGACCCTCGATGATGAGCGTGCTGTAGCCTGGCCTCGATCCCTCGGAAACGATGTCCTGACCGGTGGCAAAATCCATCTCGATGGTCATGGCGGCGGCCAGCAGCCCCTTTTCCTGCTCGGACAAAGCGTCATGCTGGCCAAGGTTGAGATAAAGCGGTTCTAGCATCGAGGATCCAGTCCGAGATTTCGTGGACATTCGTGGCCTAGCCAAACGCCGGAGATCGGGTGCGGTTGCAATCGGCCGGCACGGCGACGGCTCCTGGCAGGAAATCTGCTCAGGACACAGTCGCATGGAACCATGGGTGCGGGTTGGGATTTAATCCATGTCGCTCAAAAATGGCCCCGATTTTGAGACAACGACATGCATAAAAACACAGACCTGAAGCGCGTCGCCTGCGTCCTTTCAACCGCGATGCGCCTTAGCGTTCTCACGCAGGGATCCTTGCACACATGGAACGGTTCTACTTCGACTTGTACAACGCCGAGACCCAGATTGATGAAGAGGGGCAGCTTTTTCCCAGCCGGGAGCGTGCGGGAGCCGAAGCGCTGCGCATATTGCACGATGTGGCGCGCGACGAGATACCGGAGGGCGACCACCGGCGGATCACCGTCAAGATGCTGAACGAGAACAGGGAGCAGATATTCGAAGCGTCGCTGACCATGGCGTCGCTGTGGAGTTGAACTCGTCGACCCTGTCGAGGACTGTATGGAACCTCTTGCCCTCCCCTCTGTTTCCTAAGGAGGGGCCAGCGGCAGAAGCTGCACGGCTGATTGACTGGAGGCATCTATGTCCTTGCAAAAGCTTCATCCCGAGCAGGTCGACGACACACGCAGGCTTGCCTATTCGACCTTTGCCCCGGCGCTGATCGGTTGGCTCACCAAGCGTCTGGCGCGGTGTCAGGGCGTCAAGGAGCTGGGCGCCCTGGAAAAGTCGCTCATCCGCCTGATCGAAGACTCCGATGTCGATGGGCCGCAAGCCGAGGCGATGAAAGAGTTCGCCATCGAGCTGGTGGTGTCGACGATATCGGAAGCCCGCGCTCACCCCGACACCAAGAGCGATGTCGAAGCCGTTGGCGAGCGCCGCGCCGAAGGCCGCTCCGAGAACCCGCAGACGCTCGAGGAGCAGTTGCAATCAGGCCTCGAAGACAGTTTTCCGGCCAGCGATCCGCCCGCCGTCGTCTCGACCGCCATTTCCGGCGGCTCGAAGGACCTTGTCGGTACAGATGAGGTGTTGCGCCGCAAGAAAGAGGCGGCGCAGCGAAAGCAGGAAAAGGCCGACGCCGGTTAGCCGGACAAGTCGCGCGAGCCCGAGGCGATGAGAGCCGTCAGCCGAAGCGCTTTTCCGGCGACTGTCCGCTGGATGGTGACTGTTCGCCGGCCCGCGCGACGATCGCCTCGAGCGGCTCCGGCCGGTGAAGCAGAAAACCCTGGCCATAGGCCACGCCCATGCCGCGCAAAATGTCGAGCGCTTCCTGCTGTTCGATCTTTTCGGCCACCACCGCGCAGCCGAGACTTTTGGCGATGCCCGCTATGGCCGAGACGATCTCGCGGTCGAAACGGCTTTCCGCGATGTTCTCGATGAACGAGCCGTCGATCTTGATCTGATCGACCGGAAAGCGCCGCAAATATTCGAACGAGCTCATGCCGGCGCCGAAATCGTCGAGGCTGACGCGGCATTGCCGCTCGCGCGCCTTGCGCACGAACTGCTCGGCGGCGTCGAAATTGGTGACGGCCGCGGTCTCGGTGATCTCGAAGCCGATGCCGGAATGCGGCGCCCCGGTCTCGGCGATGACGGCGTCGACGAAATCCCATAGCAGCGGATCGCTCAGCGTCTGCGCCGACAGGTTGAAGCCGAGCATGATGGCGCCTGAGCGCATCGCCTGGCCATGCTGCGAAAGCGCTGTCCTGATGATCCAGCGGTCCAGCCGCGAGGCAATGCCGAAGCGCTCGGCGACCGGAATGAATTCGTTGGGCGGGATCAGCTTGCCATTGCGCCCGGCAAGCCGCGCCAGCACCTCGACATGGCGGCTCTCCTGCCAGGGCTGGCCGAGCAGATGGATTTCCTGGCCGAACAGTTTCAGCCGCCCGTCATCCATGGCGTCGACCGTGTCGGCGGCGACACGCGCCGCGTTGAGGCCGCCGGAGCCCGACGCCGCATCGGCCGAAAACACCGCGAAGCGATTGCGCCCGGCCGCCTTGGCCGCATAGCAGGCGTCGTCGGCGCAGGCCAACGCATCGGCAACCGTGGTGGTGGTGTCCTCGACGAAGGCGATGCCGATGCTGGCCGCGAGTTTTCGCGAGGTCGCCGGCAGTCCGAGGTCGGCGTCACGGACCGCCGCAAGGATGGCGCCGGCCAGCGCCTCGGCCTCGGCAGGCTTGCAATTCGGCACCAGCAGCGCGAACTCGTCGCCGCCGAGGCGCGCGGCGCGCGCCGTTGACGGCAGGCAACCCAATATGCCGGCGGCGACGCCCTTCAGCGCCAGGTCGCCGGCGGCGTGGCCGGCAAAGTCGTTGAGCGCCTTGAAGTAGTCGAGATCGACATAGAACACCGCCAGCGGCAGAAGCCGCTTCATGGCGATGTGTTCGGCCAGCAGCCGGTCGAAGGCGGCGCGGTTAAACAGGCCGGTCAGCGCATCGTGGTGCGCGGCGTAGGCGAGTTCGCGTTCGCGCTTCTTGTCCTCGCTGATGTCGCGCACGGTGCCGAGAATCTGGCCGGCAGAGTCAGGGGCAGCGATGAAGCGCACCAGCGATTCGACATGACGGATTTCGCCATCTCGCCGGATGAGGCGGTATTGCGAGGCAACGACTTCATCGGTCGCAAGCGGCGACAGATGGGCGCGCTCGGTGGTGTCCTTGTCGTCGGGGTGCAGATAGGAGTGCCAGAGGTCGGCCGCCACCTCGTCGGTGTCGGCGACGAGGCCGAAGATCTCCCTGGTGCGCGCGTCCCAGTAGCTCTTGTTGGCGTCGATATCGTGATGCCAGATGCCGGTGCCGCTGGCCGCCAAAGCCAGGCGAAAGCGCACATTGACACGCTCCAGTTCAGCTTCGGCCTCTTTCTGCCGGCTGATGTCGGTCTGGACGCCCATCAGCCTGACCGGCTTGCCTGTCTCGTCGCGCTCGACTGTGCCGCCGCGGTCCAGCACCCATATCCAGTGACCGTCCTTGTGCTTGAGGCGCAGCTCGGTCTCGATCGATGCGGTCTGGCCGGCAATGTGGCGCTCGCCGCTGGCCAGCGCCCGCTCGCGGTCGTCGGGATGCGTCAGCTTCAGCCAGAGATCGCTGGTGTCGGCAAGCTCGCCATCCTCATAGCCGAGCATGTGCGACCAGGTCGGCGAATAGAAGCAGTCGCCGCTCAAAATATCCCAGTCCCATACGCCGAGATGAGCGCATTCGAGCGCCAGCGCCCAGAACTCACCGTTGCGTTTTTTCTCTTCAGCCATGCCCTGGTTTCGTCCACCCCATCTCCGCCATTATGCACGAAAGCAGACAAGAAACCGTTACCGGATGCGTGCCCGTACGGGGCGCAAAGCCTGCAATCGGATCGTATCCTGCCGTGTTGCGCCATCAAGCGATCGGGGTTCCTCATGCCATGGGCGCCCTGATTGGAGCCGCCCGGCCCGGCCCGGGTTCGACGATCCCTATCGCGCGGCGGCGCGCATTGTCCTCGAGCAGGCCGCGCAGTTCCTCACGGCCGCGCGCGATGCGCGACATCAGCGTGCCGGCCGGCACGCCGAGCATCTCGGCGGCCTCGGCATAGGAGAAGCCCTCGATGGCGACCATGGTCAGCGCGGCACGGCGGTCCGGGCTGATCGCCTGCAGCGCGTCGATGATCTCGCGCGCGGCGACGTTCTCCAGCTGGTCGGCGGGAGAGGCCTGCACCTCGCCGGCCTCCAGCGGCAGCATCGAGGCCTCGCCACGCCGGTTCACCTTGCGCATCTGGTCAATGAACAGATGATGCATGATCGTGAACAGCCATTTTCGCGGGCTCTCTCCCGTATGCCAGTTGTCCAGCCGCAGCAGCGCCCGCTCCAGGCAGTCCTGGACGAGATCGTCGGCGGAATCGCGGTCGCGCAGCAGCGAGCGCGCATAGCGGCGCAGGCGCGGGATTTCGTCGAGAATTGCTCTCTGCTTTTCGTCCATGACCTTTTGTCTTCGTTTCGGCATGCCGTTGCCGCAAAACCGCTGCGCCTCCGGGTGAGGACAGCTTTGGCTGATCTGAAAAATTCCTCTGTTCATGCCTGTCGTCGGCTCCAAAAACGCTGGGCACTTTTGGGCGACAGGCATGACGCGCTAGCGCGGCGTGGCGTCGATGGTGACCCGGTCGGGATAGAAGGCGCCGTGGGCGCGAATCTCGGCCATCTCGTCGAAGGGCTGCTCATAGGCCCACATCGCGTCGTTGCCGGTTTCGCCCGCCGGCAGCACGTTCCAGTAGCTGGCGTCACCCTTGTAGGGGCACAGCGTCGACCGCTCCGTCTTCCTAAGCTTGCGGAAGTCGATGTCCTCGAACGGGATGTAGAAGGAGAAGGGATGGGGCGGCTCGGTCACCATTTTGGCTTTTGCCGAGGAAGCGATGATGTTGCCGCTTGCAAACACGACGACACGCCCGTTGAAGGGCTCGACGGTGATCACCTTGCCGGGATTGCGCCTGAAGCCGGGTGACGGGTTCGCATGCTGATCCATGACTGCTCTCCTTGTCCGCTGGTGGTTCGATGCCGGTCGACGGCGTCAGCTCTCACTGGTCACTGATGGGCCGGCGACAGCGGTCACACGCGACAGCTTCTGGCGCTTTTCGGGCTGTGGCTTTTCATAGGTCTTCTTCATCGTTCTTCCTTTTCTGACGTCTGGCAGCCGGTCCGCGCGGCTGCCGGCCGTGGATCATGGCTCCAAGGGACAACAGGCGCATCTCCCGTCCGGCCGATGCGCCGCCGAAGGAAATCCGGGCCAGCGTGGCAAGAACGACTCGCATGTGTTTCGCCGCGATCCGACGGCGGTGGATTTATCTCAGCCGGGACGGCCATGCTTGGGCCGGGCGGAACACGGTTTTGGCGAATGCGGCCCTGTCAGCACGATCGCAAGGCTTGACAGGCACGAACAGCTACGGGCGCGGCTATGGCGATGGCTGCTTGGCGCCGGTGCACGCCGCGAAATATCGATAATAAACGATGACAGGTGAGACTCTACAAAATCAAGATGATTTGCCAGATATTTTCGCCTTTTCGGCACGAGAAGCAAAATAAATTCTCGACAGACGAACTTTCACTTCGGAAAAATGTCTACTTCATCTCTGTTAACCAAATATTAACCAAAATTATCTAATACATAGCGAAGTTATTCGCTGTCGTAATCCGAATCTAAGTTGTAATAATCATTGCACAGTTCGCTTCTGACATTACTGTATCGTTGATGTCTTGCGAAGCATGCAACGGAGGAGCTGTAGGAGTGAAATCCGGGTCAAGACTGTGTTGCGAGGAACGGTCTGCCCGACGGAGGAACACGCATGAGATTGCTGAAATATGCGCTGCTGGCGGGAGCATCGCTGCTTCCCATCCTGCCCGCGATCGCCGCGACCGCGACGGGCAGCATGAATGTCCGCATCACGATTACCGACGAATGCAAGGTGCAGACGGCGAGCGATCTCGATTTCGGCTCGCACGGTGTCATTGATGCGAATGTCGACCAGACCAGCACCATCAACGTGCAATGCACGACCGGCAAGTCCTACAATGTTGGTCTGAGCGCCGGAGCGGGCGCGGGCGCAACGGTTGCTGTTCGCAAGATGACCGGGCCGGCGTCGGCGACGATCGACTACACCATCTACAGGGAAAGCACCCGGACGCAGCTTTGGGGCACCACGATCCCCACCGACACGGTCGGCGGAACCGGCAACGGCGCCATTCAGCCGCTGACGGTCTACGGGCGTGTTCCACCACAGACGACACCGGCGGCGGGCCTCTACACCGACACCGTTGCGATCACCATAACGTACTGACAATCGATACCAACACGAGGACGATCATGCGATCCATGCTTTCATGCATCGGAGCCACGGCTGTTCTGTTGCTGTGCGCCGGTCTCTCACAAGCCGCTTCGCTCAGGGTGGCGCCGACAGGTCTCGAGCTGATCTCGCCCGACGCCTCGGCGGTTCTCAACCTCAGCAACGATGACGCCAAGCGGCCGATCAATGTGCAGATCCGGGTCTTCGCATGGAGCCAGGCCGGCGGCATCGAAACGCTGACGCCGACCACGGACGTGGTCGCCAGCCCACCATCGACCAAACTCGGACCCAATGCCCAATATGTGGTTCGCGTCGTGCGCGTCAGCAAGGCGCCGGTGCGGGCCGAGGAAAGCTACCGCGTCATCGTCGACGAGTTACCCGACCCGTCGCGCAAGAAGGCCGGTACGGTCGCGCTCGCGCTGCGCTATTCGGTCCCGGTGTTTTTCCGCGACGCCGATGCCGCCGCGCCGGCAGTCGCCTGGAGTGTTTCGCGCAAGGGCGGCAGTCTTGTGCTGACAGCCAGCAATACCGGTGAAAGTCGTCTCCGCTTGTCCAACCTATCCCTGACCCAGAACGGCAAAAAGCTCGGCAACCGAAACGGGCTCGTCGGTTATGTGCTGGGCGGCGCGACCATGCAGTGGCCGATCGGCAGCGGCAAATCACTGTCAGCGGGCTCCGTGCTTTTGAAGGCACAGAGCGATCTTGGACCCTTCGATGCCAACGTTGCCGTCAAGGGCAAGTAGCGTCGCTGTCATCGTCGCGGTTGCGACTTTCACACCCTGCTTGGCGGTGCGTTCGCAGGAATTTCCGGCCGTGACGAACCTCGAACAGCCGGCTTCCGTTTTGCCAGCGGGCCGCAGCCTCTATCTCGAGGTGTTCATCAACGACGTTTCGACCAAGCTGGTCGGCAATTTTATCGAGATGCCGGATGGTGGGCTGGCGGCGGCGCCCCAAGAGCTGAAGGAGGTCGGCCTGAAACCGCCGGAGGACATAGCCGACGCCGGCGGCCTGGTCAGGCTCGACCAGTTGGCCGACGTTTCGTTTCGGATCGATGAGGTAGCCCAGCGCCTCTACGTCACCGCCGCCAATGACAGCCGCGAGGCGCGCATGGTGGATCTCGGCTTGCGCTTGCAGGACCGGCCGGCGCCGCAATCGGGCTTGGGCGCGGTTCTCAACTATTCGCTGTTTGCCAGCTCCAACACATTGTTCGACAAGGACGTCGAGCTGTTCCAGGGCGTTTCCGGCGGCTTCGATGCGCGCGTGTTCAGCCCCTATGGAACGCTCAGCCAATCCTTCATCGCCGGCTATTCCGACGGCAGGCTGGGCGGCTTCACGCGGCTCAACACGACATGGAGCTATTCCGACCCCGACCGGCTGATGACCTACCGCGCCGGCGACTTCATCTCCGGTGGATTGTCGTGGACGCGTCCGGTCTATCTCGGCGGCATCCAGGCGCAACGCAACTTCCACCTGCGATCGGACCTGGTGACGCTGCCGCTGCCCTCCTTCGGCGGCACGGCGGCGGTGCCGTCGACGCTCGAGGTCTATACGCAGAACGTGCGCACCTATTCCGGCGACATCCAGCCCGGGCCGTTCCAGGTCACCAATCTGCCGGTGTTCACGGGCGCCGGACAGGCGCAGGTGGTGCTGCGCGACAGCCTCGGCCGCGAGACCACGGCCACCTTGCCGTTCTATGCCTCCAGCATGCTGCTGCGCCAGGGACTGCTCGACTTTTCCGTCGAGGCAGGGATGGCGCGGCGCAATTTCGGCATCTCCTCCGACGATTATGACGGCCGCGTCATAGGGGTCGCCAGCGCGCGTTACGGCGTGACCGACCGGCTGACATTGGAAGCCCATGCCGAGGGCGGCGCCGATCTGATCAATGGCGGCATAGGTGCTGCCTTCCCGCTCGGGGCATATGGCGCGGCTTCGCTGGCGGTCGCCGGCAGCCATCATGACCGGCGCACCGGCTCGCTGGTCGATGCCAGTGTCGAATTCGGCTATGACGGCTGGGCGATCAACGCCCACATGCAGCGGGCCTTTGGCGGCTATGAAGACATCGCCTCGATGACGGCGGAGCCGGTTCTCGACCCCGACGACTTCACCCGTTTCAGCGCCGGCGTGCCGCGCGCGGTCGACCAGGTGACGCTCAGCGTGCCGATGCCGATCGATTTCTCCAGCCTCAACCTGTCCTATACGCATTTGAAGAGCGCCGAGGGCGAAAACAGCCAGATCGTCGGCCTGTCCTACAGCCAGGCGATCTTCAAGCGCAGCACGCTCTATGCCACCGCCTTCGCCGATCTCGACGACGACAGCAGCTATGGCGTGTTCGCCGGGATTTCGATCCCGTTCAACGACGACATCTCGGCGTCGACAGGCGTCGAGCAAGGCCCTGACGGCCTCAATGTCACTGCCGACCTCGCCAAATCGGAGCGGGCCGAGGACGGCAGCATCGGCTGGCGGCTGCGCACCTCGGAGGGCGAGGTCCCCAATCGTTCGGCAGCTGTCAGCTACCGCGCGCCGTTTGCGCGTTTCGAGGCCGGCGCCCAGCAATTCGACAAGGACTTTCGCGTGACCGGCCAGATGGACGGCGCCATTGCGGTCGCAGGCGGCGGGGTGTTCGCCACCAACCGCATCGACGATGCCTTTGCCGTCGTCGATGTCGGCACGCCTGATGTCGAGGTCTTGCATCAGAACCGGCCGGTAGGCAGGACCGACAGCAAAGGCCGCATCCTGGTCACCGGGCTCAACTCCTATGAGCTGAACACGGTCTCCATCGACCCGAAGAATCTACCAGTCGACGCGGATGTCCCGGCTACCAAGGAGACCGTCGTCCCAGCCGACCGCAACGGCGTCGTGCTGAAGTTCGGCGTGTCCGAGGCGGCGCAGGCCGCGCTGGTGACGCTGGTCGACTCGAGCGGAACGCCACTCGAAGCCGGACTCTCGGGACGCGTCGATGGCGGCACTGAAGACTTTGTCGTCGGCTATGACGGGCAGGCCTACATCAAGGGCCTCGGCAAGCAGAATTCAGTGCAGGTCGAGCGCGCTGACGGCGGTTCATGCCGGGCAGAGTTTCCCTTCGAGGCGGCGCGCGGCCGGCAAGTGGTGATCGGGAACGTGGTGTGCCAATGAGAGCTGGAGGAAAAATGCTGCGCGCCGTAATCATCGCCCTGCTGCTGGTGCTGCTCCCGTCGCTCGCCCGGGCGCAGAGCTGCAGTTACACCGTCACCAGTTTGAATTTCGGCCTCATCGACACGCTGTCGGGCACCGCGGCGACATCGACAGCCACCTTCACCGCGACTTGCAGCGGCAGTTTGCCATTGCTGCTGCCCGTCCTGGTCTGTCCGCATATTGCCGCCGGCACCGGCGGTGCAACCTCGGCGGCGGCCCGGCAGATGGCGAGCGGCGTCAACAGCCTCAACTATCAACTCTATTCGGACCCCGCAATGAGCGTTGTCTGGGGCACCTATAACTGGGCCTATGCCTCGCGCCCGCCACCGCTGCTGCTGAGCCCCAATCTCTTCGGCAACTCAATCGACACCCTGACGCTCTATGGCCGGGTTCCCGGCGGCCAGGCGACCGTTCCGCCGGGCACTTATCTGTCGACATTTTCGGGCGGGCAACTCGAGTTCCGCTCCCGGACAACCCTGTTGAGCAGCAGCTGCAACACCGGCGCGGGCAACTTGGGCACCAGTCCGACCTTCACCATCAACGCCACGGTCGCGGCAAACTGCCTGGTCGCCACCCAGAACATCGATTTCGGCTCCAAGGGCGTGCTCGACGCCAATGCCGATGCCACCGGCCAGGTCTCGGTCACCTGCACGCCGTCGACCGCCTATACGGTCTCCCTGAATGGCGGCACGACAGGCGGCACGCCGACCAATCGCAAAATGTCGAAGGGCGGCGAGCGGGTCACCTACGGCCTCTACAAGGACATTGCGCGCGCGCAGCCCTGGGGTGATGCCGGAACGCCGGGAAGCACGGTGGCCGGCACCGGAACCGGTACGGCCCAGGCGCTCACCGTCTATGGCCGCGTGCCGCCGCAGACGACGCCCTCGGCCGGCGTCTACACCGACACGGTGGTGGTGACCATCACCTATTGATCGCGGCCCTCCTCGCCGTTGGCCGGCGCCAGCCAGCGCGCGTAAATCTCGCCGACGATGCCGCGGCGAAAGACCAGCACGCAGATCATGAAGATCAGGCCGGTGGCGATGGTCACCGGGAAGCCGGAGGTGGCGAGGGTGTTTTCCAGCCCGACTACCAGGCCGGCGCCGACTACAGGACCGACCATGGTGCCGATGCCGCCGAGCAGTGTCATCAGGATCACCTCGCCCGACATCTGCCAGGTGACGTCGGTCAGCGTCGCGAACTGGAAGACGATCGCCTTGGTGGCGCCGGCAAGCCCAGCAAGGGCTGCCGACATGACGAAGGCGGCGAGCTTGTAGCGGCCGACCGAATAGCCCAGCGAGATGGCGCGGTTCTCGTTCTCGCGGATCGAACGCAGGATCATGCCGAAGGGCGAGTTGACGATGCGCCAGACGGCGAAGACGCCGATGAGGAAGACGGCAAGCACGACGAAATACATGTTGAGCGTGACGTTGAGATCGACGATGCCGAACAGATGCCCGCGCGGCACGCCCTGTATGCCGTCCTCGCCTTCGGTGAACGGCGCCTGGACGCAGAAGAAATAAAACATCTGCGCCAGCGCCAGCGTGATCATCGAGAAATAGATGCCTTGCCGGCGGATGGCGAGGAAGCCCATGACCAGGCCGAGCACGGCCGCTCCGGCGGTGCCGAGCAGGATGCCGGCCTCGGGCGGCCAGCCCCATGCCTTGACGGCGTAGGCGCAGAAATAGGCGGCGGCGCCGTAGAAGGTGGCGTGGCCGAACGACAACAGCCCGGTGTAGCCGAGCAGCAGGTTGAAGGCGCAGGCAAACAGCGCGAAGCACAGCATCTTCATCAGGAAGATCGGATAGACGAAGAAGGGCGCGGCTATCAGCGCCAGTATGGCCAATGCCAGCAATACCCGCTCCAGCCGCACGGAGGCGGCGGTGCGCTGTTGGTGAAGGGTTGCCTCGCTCATCTCAGGCGTCCCTTCCGAACAGGCCGGCGGGGCGCAGGAGCAGCACGACCGCCATGATGACGAAGACGACGAGGTTCGACGCCTCGGGATAGAACACCTTGGTCAGGCCCTCGGCGAGGCCGAGCATGTAGCCGGTGACGATGGCCCCGAGGATCGAACCCATGCCGCCGACCACGACGACGGCAAAGACGACGATGATGATATCGGAGCCCATCAGCGGACTGACCTGGTAGACGGGCGCGGCGAGAATACCGGCAAGGCCGGCGAGCGCCGCGCCGAGCCCATAGGTGAGCGTCAGCAGCAGCGGCACGTTGACGCCGAAGGCCTGCACCAGCTCGGGATTTTCGGTCGCGGCGCGCAGATAGGAGCCGAGCCTGGTCTTTTCGATCAGGAGCCAGGTGCCGATGCAGATAATGAGCGAGGCCACCACCACCCAGCCGCGATAGTTGGGCAGGAACATGAAGCCGAGATTGGTGCCGCCGGCAAGCTGCGCCGGAACGGCATAAGGGTTGCCCGACACGCCGTAGTAGAAACGGAACACGCCTTCGATGACCAGCGCCAGTCCGAAGGTGAACAGCAGCCCGTAGAGCGGATCCAGGCGGTAGAGCCGCGACAGCGCCACGCGCTCGACCGCCATGCCGAAGACGCCGACGATGAGCGGAACCAGGAGCAGCGCCGGCCAGTAGCCGATGCCGAGATGGACGAGCAGCAGGTAACCGATGAAGGCGCCGAGCATATAGAGTGCGCCATGGGCGAAATTGATGATCCGCAGCAGGCCGAAGATGACGGCCAGGCCGAGGCTCAGCATGGCGTAGAAGGAGCCGTTGATCAGCCCGACCAGCATCTGGCCGAGCAAGGCCTGGACGGGGATGCCGAAGATCATGGTCATGGCGTCACCGATGGTGTTGCAAGGGGGATGCGTCTGTGCGCACGTACCCCCACCCGGACCTTCGGTCCGACCTCCCCACAAGGGGGAGGTAGGGCGGTGGCCCTCCACCCTCCCCCTTATGGGGAGGGTCGCTGCGCAGCAGCGGGGTGGGGGTACTGCCGTGGGCTGTCGTCATCATACCCCCAACACCTCGTGCAGCTGTTGCGTGTGAGCGGCAAGCTCGCTTACGGCAAAACCCTCCACCACCTTGCCGTGCTCCATCAGGTAGAAGCGGTCGGCGATGCGGGCGGCGAAGCGGAAATTCTGCTCGACGAGCAGGATGGTCATGCCGCGCTTTTTCAAGGTCGCCAGCAGTTCGCCGATGCGCTGGACGATGACCGGCGCCAGGCCCTCGGTCGGCTCGTCGAGCAGCAGCATCTGCACGCCCGTCCGCAGGATGCGGGCGATGGCCAGCATCTGCTGTTCGCCGCCGGAGAGTTTGGTGCCGGGGCTGTTGCGGCGCTCCTTGAGGTTGGGAAAGAGATCGAAGATCTCGTCGACGCTCATGCCGCCCTTGGCCACCACCGGCGGCAGGATCAGGTTCTCGTCGACGGTGAGCGTGGCGAAGATGCCGCGTTCCTCCGGCACGAAGCCGATGCCGCGATGGGCAACACGATGCAGCGGCAGGCGCATCAGGTCGCTGCCGTCGAAGGCGACGCTGCCGCTGCGCTTGCGGACCAGCCCCATGATGGCGCGCAGCGTTGTGGTCTTGCCGACGCCGTTGCGGCCGAGCAGCGTCACGGTCTCACCGCGAAAAACGTCGAGGTTGACGCCATGCAGCGCATGGCCCTCGCCATACCAGGCATGGAGATCGCGCACGGCAAGCAGCGGCTCACTCATGCTCGGTCCCCCTGCTCGGTCCCCATGTAAGCGATCCTGACGCGCTCGTCCTTGCTCACCGTCGCGTAGTCGCCGGCGGCGAGCACCTGGCCGCGCTGCATGACGGTGATCCAGTCGCAGAGGTCGGCGACGACGGTGAGATTGTGCTCGACCATCAGCACGGCGCGGTCCGTTGCCAGCGAGCGGATGATGCCGGAAATGACGCCGACATCCTCGTGCCCCATGCCGGCCATCGGCTCGTCGAGCAGCAGCACTTTCGGGTCGAGCGCCAGCGTGGTGGCGATCTCGAGCACGCGCTTTCGGCCATAGGAGAGATCGCCGGCCGGACGATGCGCGACATCGTCGAGACCGACGACGGCAAGCAGTTCGCGCGCCCGTGGAGTCAGTTGGTCAAGCGCGGCCAGCGAGCGCCAGAACTGGAAGCCGAGCCCGCTCGGCCGCTGCAAGGCGACGCGGACATTGTCGAGCACGCTCAGATGCGGAAAGATCGCCGATATCTGGAACGAGCGGACGAGACCCATGCGCGCCACCCTGGCCGGCGCGGTGCGGGTGATGTCGTTGCCCAACAGTTCGATCCTGCCGCTGCTCGGCTGCAGGAACTTGGTCAAGAGGTTGAAGATCGTCGTCTTGCCGGCGCCGTTCGGCCCGATCAGTGCATGGATCTGGCCGTGATGGACGTCGAGGTCGACATTGTTGACGGCGACGAAACCGGCAAAATCGCGCCGCAGGCCGCGGGCGGAGAGCACCACCCGCGGCTTGATTTCGGCACCGTCCGGCTGGACGGCCACGGCTTGCGCCAGCGTCACTTGGTGACGAGCGGGCAGCCGCTGTCTTCAGCCTTGATGAAGGCCTTGTCGCCCGGAATGGTCGCAAGGTAGGTGTAGTAGTCCCAGTCCTTCTTCGACTCCTCGGGCTTTTTGACCTGATAGAGATACATGTCGTGCACCATCGAGCCGTCGGCCTGTACCTTGCCGTTGGCGTTGATGATGTCGTCGACGGGCATTTCATGGAGTTGCTTGGCGACCGCCTCGGTTTCGTCGGTGCCGGCCTTGTCGATGGCCTTGAGATATTGCAGCACCGCCGAATAGGTGCCGGCCTGGATCATGTTGGGCATGCGGTTGGTGCGCTTGAAGAAGCGCCCGGCGAAGTCGCGGCTCTTGTCGTCGCGGTCCCAGTAAAACCCTTCGGTGAGCACCACGCCCTGCGCCGCCTGCAGGCCGAGGCCGTGCACCTCGGCAAGCGTGAACAGAAGTGCTGCCAGCCGCTGGCCGCCGGCGACGATGCCGAACTCGGCCGCCTGCTTGATGGTATTGGAGGTGTCGAGGCCGGCATTGGCAAGGCCGATAACCTTGGCGCCGGAGGACTGCGCCTGCAGCAGGAAGGAGGAATAATCCGTCGATCCCAAGGGGTAACGCACCTCGCCCAGCACTTTGCCGCCGCTTGCCTCAACAACCTTTGAGGTCTGCTCCTTCAGCGAATAGCCGAAGGCATAGTCGACGGTGATGAAATACCAGCTGTCGCCGCCCTGCTGCACCAGCGCGCCGCCGGTGCCGACCGCCTGCGAGTGGGTATCGTAAGCCCAGTGGAAACCGTAGGGCGAGCATTGCTTGCCGGTCAGGTCGGCCGATGCCGCTCCGGTGACGATGTCGATCTTCTTCTTTTCCTTGGACAACCCCTGGACGGCGAGCGCCACCGAGGATGTCGTCAGTTCCATGATCGCGTCGACCTGCTCGGTGTCGTACCACTGGCGCGCAATGTTGGAGGCAATGTCGGGCTTGTTCTGGTGATCGGCGTTGACGATCTCGATTGGCGCGCCCTGCACCTTGCCGCCAAAATCCTCGACCGCCATCCTGGCGGCCTCGACCGACCATTTGCCGCCGAAATCGGCATAGACGCCCGACTGGTCGTTGAGGATGCCGATCTTGACCTTGCCGTCGGAAATTTCGCCGGCCGCCGCCGGCATCGCAGTCGCCGCAAGCAGCGCGGCTGAGACGAGATAGGATGCTTTCACAGGTGGTTCCTCCCTTGTGGCCGACGCTGGAAAACGCGGCGGCCTTGCAATGGTTCAACAGCTCCGTCCGGTACTCGCTGAAATCCGGGCCAGCGCCCGCCACTTCTCCTCTTGGCAACCCCTCCGCCCTGGGTGCGCCGGGAACCGTAGCATCACATTTCGCAAGGGGAGAATGCTATTTTCGTAGCATGGCGTGTGGGCGCTACCAGTCCGGCTCAATTGGAAGGTCTTCGGAAAAGCCGCTCGGGCCAGGAAGGGACAGCGTTGCGGCCGCGGCGTCTCGCAATGCCGCCGGAGGCCTTTTGAGATGTTCGCTGTCCAGCGGAAGGGCAAGATAGGCGGTGGCAATGCGTGCAGCCGCTTCCGCCTGTTCACGATCTCTCATTGCCTTGACCGCAGACCGATCAGGCAGCGTGGCCAGCCAAGCCTTGTGCAGAGCGAACATTCGAGGGTCGACCGTCGGCATGCTTACGGGATAGCCACGCTCATCGATCGCCACAGCCTCCACCTTCGGGGCGTTGATGAGCCATTGCAGCCCCTCCATGGGTGCGCTGTCGAGATCGTCGGCATGCTGTGTAATCGAGGTAGTGGCGTTGTCCTTGAGGACATGTCTTGCCTGCGGACGGATCAGGTCGACCAGATAGCCATCACGGTTCGCTGCCCTGAAGGCCCGGGGCTGGAGCGGCTTGAAGGACCTGTCCACTTTACGCAACACGCCTATCAGGCCGGACTGGCTTACCCTCTCGCCGGTCACGAAGCTGATGCGACGTCGCGAATCGAAGAGCAGGTCGATGTCGCCGGTTGCCGTGAGACCGCTGGTGATCTGGACGCCCGCCAGAGCCTCGTAAGCGAACAGCGCATTCGTGCCGACAACCAGCAACTGCTTGCCCAGCAGGTCTGTTTCGGCGCACCGCCGCAATATCCGTGCGGCGATGGCCGGTACCCTGCCCAACCCCATTGCCACATTGACTTTCGCCAGGCCGTTCAGGCGATCGGCCAGACCTGCCAGCAGATCCTTGTTCTGCACCCTGCCCTCGGAAAACGCAGCGAACGCCTTCTCCGTCTGGCTGCTTTTCGGCCCGAGTGAATTCTCGACCTGCCGGACCTTCCGCAGCAGGTATTCAGCACCGCTGCGCTCAACCCAGCGCATGCTGCCTGCAAAGCGCCTTTGGCGCTGGTCATCAGCACGCTGCCAGGCCTCGTAGACCTGTTGCGTATCTATGAGTTGGCGCCGCTGCTCGCCGCTCAACTCTCTCAGCATCGTTTTCCACTCTTAAGCCAAGATCAAGTTAACATAGTGGAAAACTCTTAATTAACAATATGTTGCTATGTTTTTTCCACTATCGCAGCTATCACCCACACGCCGAGTGGAAAATACCCTAAAAACAATAGGTTATGTCCAAGAAAGGGAGGCCAGAACCTCACACGCGGGTTTTTAGCTGCGCGCGCCCATGGCAGCCGCTTGCCGTCGCCTCACCGCTTCTGCGGATAGATCGGCTCGCCGCGCTTCAGCATCTCGACAAAAGCCTCGATCTTCTTCCTGCGCCCCGCCTCCGTCTTCATGTTGTGCGTTCGAAACGCCAGCGCGAACCGGTTCTGGGCGGAAAGCTTTGCCAGCATCTCCTTCGCCTTCGGCTCGGCGTCGATGGCGGCCTGCAGATCGTCAGGGATCTTCATGTCCTTGCCTGAGGCATAGGCGCGGTCCCAGCGGCCGTCGGCCTTGGCCGCCTCGACCTGTTTCAGCCCGTGTTCGGTCATGCGGCCCTCCTCGACCAGGCGGGCGACATTGTCGATGTTGATCTTGCTCCAGATGCTCTTCTTGCCGCGCGGCGTGTAGCGCTGCAGAAAGCTCTTGTCGTCGAGCGGCTTGCGTATGGCGTCGATCCAGCCGAAGCACAGCGCCACGTCGATGGCCTGCTTCGGCGTGATCGAGGCGAGGCCCGAGCCGACCTTGTGGACCTTGATCCAGACCTCGCTCTCGCCGGCATGATTTTCGCGCAGCCAGGCGTAAAAACTGTCGGGATCGGGGAATTCATGAACCTTGTCGGGATCGACCTTGAACGGCGCCATCATCACCTCGTTGTTGCCGGGCCGGCTGTATCGGCTGTCGATGCCAGTTTCCGTCAGCGGCGTCGATACCCCCTAGCCTATTGCGAGCCGGCTTGCGCCCAAGCCGGCGCTCATGGCAGTTTCCCGGCTGGTCGAGCCGGGCAAGGCAGACTGCAATTCGGGGGAAATGCCATGCGATCGATGTTACTCGGCCTCATCCTTCTGCTGCCGGCCTCGGCGCTCGCCGAACCCATCGAAACCCAGAAGATCATCACCGCGCTGACCGGCGACTTCAATGGGGACGGCGCCGCCGATCTGGCGATGATCGTCGAGACCGAGCCCGAAGACGATACCATGGACATGCATTTCTTCCTGAGGGACAAAAAGTACAATTTTCTGAAACCCGCCGGCGTCGTGCATGAGCAGGTCTACGGCGAATGGAACGACTACGACCAGCCGCATTATGAGGGCTCCGGCATCGAACCGGAGTTGACCTTGCTGCCCAACGGCTCGATCAAGATCTATCTGCCGGGGCTGATCGGCCCCGGCGAGCGGACCGACATGACGCTGACCATCGCCTGGCGCAACGAGGCCTTCGTCGTCGCCGGCGTTGCCTATGACCATTACAAATACCAGTCCGTTGTCGTCTACAGCAGCTGCGACTACGACGTGCTGACCGGCAAGGGCAAAAGTATGCAGACGCAGGATGATGACAGCAAGGTGAACAGTATCGTGTCTGTCGAAGGCCAGGTCGTGCCCTTCGCGGAGTGGGACACGGGGACGCCTTTTAGGGTATGCGGGGATTGAGGGGGCAGCCAATCTCCCCCCTCGTGGGGGAGATGGCCGGCAGGGGGGCCGCTGTCCCGCCAACGCACCGGCCAGTGTCAGCCACGTTTATCCCGCGATTCTTGTCAGAAAATATAGATTGAGAGGTCGCGATCCTTCGCGCTCCCCTCTGCCCTGCCGGGCATCTCCCCCACTTGGGGGGAGATTGGCTTCACTGCAGATGCGGTTTCTTCAAAAAGCTGTTTCGGTCGGCGGATTTCACTCGCAGCCAAGTCTCACGACCGTCACGCACGACCCTGAGAGGAATCTCCGAACCCGCCGGATTCTGCCATAGCTTGCGGTAGAAATCGGCGAGACCGTCGACCTCGCCATCGCGCACGTCGGAGATGATGTCGCCCTGGCGCAGGCCGGCCTTGGCGGCGGGGCCGCCTTCGGCGACGCTCATCACCACGACCGCACCGTTCGACTCGGCCGAGAAGGCGCCGAGCCATGGGCGCGGCGGCTTCGCCACCTGGCCGCGCGTCAGGAGATCGTCGAGGATCGGGGTCAGAAGGTTGATCGGCACGACCATGTTGATGTCGGCGACCTCGCCGTTGCGGCTCATCTGCAAAAGCAGCGAACCGATGCCGAGCAGGCTGCCATCCTGGCCGATGAGCGCCGCGCCGCCCCAGGACGGATGCGCCGGGGCAATGAAGATCGCCTCGTCGAGCAGATATTCCCAATAGCCGGCGAATTCCTGCTTGGTGACGATGTGTGCCTTGACCGAGCGGCCGGTGCCGTCGGCAAACACCACGGGGTCGCCGATCTTCGCCTTCGAGGCGTCACCCAGCGCCACCGCCGGCAGGCCGAGCGGCGCCAGCGCCTGCACTAGGCCGAAGCCTGTCTCCTGGTCATAGGCCAGCGCATGCGCCGGCACGACGCGGCCGTCCTGGTCGGTCAGCCAGACCTCCTCGGCCTCGGTGATGAGATAGCCGATGGTGAGCACCAGCCCGTCGCCGCGGATGACGACGCCGCTGCCTTCCCGGCGCGTGCCCAGGGCATTGGCCGTGAAGGCATCGTCGGGAACCATGGCGCGCACGCCAACGACGGAGCGCAAGAGCGGGGAAACGGGATCGATCGGCATGCGGTCATCCTGGCAGATATGCGTGGGCAGTATCCTCTATAGGTATGCCGCGCTGCACAGGGCGCAAGGGCTTAGGCAACAAGGCAATCATTTCAGAGGCTGGCGCTGCCCCTCATCCGCCTGCCGGCACCTTCTCCCCGTATAGTGACGGGGAGAAGGGAGATGGCCGCAACATCGGCGCTCTTGGCAACGCTGGCAATTGGGGAAATCAGTAGGCGACAGCGTCCTTCTCCCCGTCACTATACGGGGAGAAGTGCCCGGCAGGGCGATGAGGGGCGGCGCCGACATCGATAATAGTTCAACACAAGTTGAACCTTTCTGAATTGCACCTATGTGTTCCCGTATCTAGGTTCCGCCGACTTTTCCGCCATCAGTCTCGCGCCGTCGCGCAAGTCGTTTCGCCCGCCAAACCAAGGAATTTCCCGCATGACCGAATACACCCCGCCGAAAGTCTGGAGCTGGAAGAAAGCCAATGGCGGTACGTTCGCCAGCATCAACCGGCCTATTGCCGGTCCGACGCATGACAAGGTGCTGCCGGTCGGCAAGCATCCGCTGCAGCTCTATTCGCTGGCGACGCCGAATGGGGTCAAAGTGACTGTCATGCTGGAGGAGCTTCTGGCGCTCGGCCACAAGGGCGCCGAATACGACGCTTGGCTGATCCGCATCAACGATGGCGACCAGTTCGGCTCGGGGTTTGTCGAGGTCAACCCCAACTCCAAGATCCCGGCGCTGCTCGACCGCAGCGGCAAGACGCCTGTCCGCGTCTTCGAGTCCGGTTCGATCCTGCTTTATCTCGCGGAAAAGTTCGGCGAGTTCCTGCCGACCGAACAGCCGGCGCGCGCGGAAACCTTGTCCTGGCTGTTCTGGCAGATGGGTTCGGCGCCCTATCTCGGCGGCGGCTTCGGCCATTTCTACGCCTATGCGCCGGAAAAGTTCGAATACGCCATCGACCGCTTCGCCATGGAGACCAAGCGCCAGCTCGACGTGCTCGACCGGCGGCTGGCCGAGACCGAATATCTTGGCGGCGCCTTCTATTCGATCGCCGACATGGCGGTATGGCCCTGGTATGGCGGCCTTGCGCTCGGCCGCATGTACAATGATTCCGCCGAATTCCTGTCGGTGCAGGACTACGAGCACGTACAACGCTGGGCCAAGGCGATCGACGCCCGCCCGACCGTGCAACGCGGCCGCATGGTCAACCGCGCCTTCGGCGACCCCGCCATGCAACTGCACGAGCGCCACGACGCCAGCGATTTCGAGACGAAGACGCAGGATAAGCTTGTGGTGGCGGAGTGACTTTTTTACCCTCCCCCTTGTGGGCATAGGCGCTAAGATAGCTTTGGCATGGACTGAAACTTGCGCTTTCGTGGTGGTTCGCGCCAGCGATATCGCAAGGCATGGAGTTTTTGGCGCAGGGCCGCCAAGGAAGGTTGAGGAAAGATGGTCGCGATCAGAGAGGCGACGATCTGGCGGGTTGCGCGCCACAGCAGCGGGCGCCCGTCGCTCAAGGGGGAGAGACACCCAACTCCTGCGAGAGGGGTTCGGTCACGAGCGCGATGAGGAAGTGTGCAAGGATCCAAGGCTTTGCGATCCTTGGGTCTTTGGCGGGAGGAGAGCGCAGCCCGATCAGGCTCTTCAGGCGCTTGAAGGCGAGCTCGATGCGCCAGCGCATGCGGTAGAGCTTGAGGACCGTATCGGCGGGAAACTCCTCCCGGTCAAGCGAGGTCACAAGCAGGACGAAGCCGGCCGCAATCAGCGTCTGCGGTTGAACCTTGTTGCCCTTGGCCCTGGCTTCCTTGTTGATTTTGCGCCGCGCTTCTTGTGCCGCGGCCTCGGATTTGCGCAAGGCGATCAGGCGCATCTTCACAGGCTCGCCCTTCTTGAGTGCCAGCCGGGCAGGCGTTTCGCAGACTTCCTCCCGGCAGCTCTCCAGGTAGCCGATGAGATCGAACGCCCTGCCGTTGGCGTCGAGCCATCGCGCGTTTTTCCACGACGCGCGCACAACAACATCGCCGCCTTGCGCCATCACCTTGGCGATCCGCTCGGCCTGCAGATAGGCGCGGTCACCGATGCGGATCTCGCCCGCCACCACCGGCACGCGGTCGATCAACTCGGCCTCGCTCTGATCGGTGATCTCGATGAAGTCGAACTGCTCGCGCTCAAGCTCGAAGGCGCAGTGCATGCGCCAAAGACCATTGTTCTTCTTCTCATACGCACCGGCCTTGGCAACCGCTGTCGCATCGAGGATGCGAACCAGTCGGCCTTTGGCCAAACCTGCATCCTCGCGCTTCAAAAGGTGCCCAATCAACTGCTGCAGCCATGGTCCTGCATTGCGCAGCCGGCCAAGCAGCGCCACGTCCGAAATGTCGGCTATCCCGCTCGCCGCCGCCCAGGCCACGACGCCCCGCATGCCAACCTTGCCAAGGCAGTAAGCCAGTGTCAGGCGCAACAGGTCGCTCGCCGACCTGACGCCGCGCGGGCGCAGGAACGCCTTCGTCTCGCGGGCACTTCCTGCGATCAACTCTTCGCCGCCCAGAAGCTCAATCGTCTCGGCCCAGCCGTCATCAACAAGCGATTCGTGTGTCATCGCAGCGTAGAATCACACCCGATTCCGCAAGGCAATACCTATCTTAGCGCCTATGCCCTTGTGGGGAGGGTCGATCCGCAAAGCGGATCGGGGTGGGGGTCGGCGCCAAGCACCCCCACCCGACCTTCGGTCGACCTCCCCACAAGGGGGAGGTAGGGCGCCTAGCCCTTCATCAATTTCGCCAGCCTCGGCACGCCTTCACCCACGGCGCGTTCATCTGCGAGCGTAAAGCTCATCCGCATCGTGTTGCGTCCCGAACCGTCGGCGTAGAATGCGTTGCCCGGCACGAAGGCCACGCGGGCTTCCTTGACCGAGCGGGCGAGCAGTGCCGTGGCGTCCGCACCTTCAGGCAGCGTCAGCCAGACGAACATGCCGCCTTCCGGCCGGCTCCAGCTGACGCCATCCGGCATTTCCGCTTCGAGTGCTGCAAGCAAGCCGTCGCGGCGCTGGCGGTAGGCGCCGATCAGCTTTTCCACCTGGCCGTCATACACGGCCTCGGAGACGCGGTGCATGACCAGCTGGTTGATCGACGGGCTGTGCAGGTCCGACGCCTGCTTCATCAGCACCAGCCGCTCGACGACACGGCGCGGCGCGCAGACCCAGCCGACGCGCATGCCCGGCGACAGGATTTTCGAGAACGAGCCGCAATAGAGCGTGCGGGCGTTTTCGATGCCGCCTGAGCGTTCGCAGTCGAGCGCCAGGATCGGTGGCTGGCCCTCGCCGTCATAGCGCAGCGCGCGATAGGCGGCGTCCTCGATGACGGCAATGTCGAGCTCGCCGGCAAGGTTGAGCACCGCCTCGCGCTGCTGGCGGTTCAGCGTCTCGCCGGTCGGGTTGGCGAAATCCGGAACGAGATAAGCGAACTTCACCTTGCCGCCCTCTCTTGCAAAAGTAGAGGGGGCAGCAGCCGCCGCCTGGTAGGCGGCCGGCGTCATGTTGCCGCCATCCGGCGTCAGCCGGTCGTAGCGCGGCTCATAGGCGTTGAAGGCCTGCAGCGCGCCGAGATAGGTCGGCCATGTTACCAGTGCCGTGTCGCCGGGCGACAGGAACAGCTTGCCGAGATAATCCAGCGCCTGCTGCGAGCCGGAGGTGATGAAGATGTTGTGCTCGTCGCAGGCGATGCCAAGCTTGCCCATCTGGCCGGCCAGCCATTTTCTGAGCGGCAGATAGCCTTCGGAGACCTGATACTGAAGTGCTGCGCTCGCCTCCGCGCCGCCCAGCACCGAGGCGTAAGCATCGGCGATCGCCTGCGCCGGAAACAAAGCCGGATCGGGGATGCCGCCGGCAAAGGAGATGATGTCGGGCTGGTCGAGCAGTTTGAGCAGCTCGCGGATTTCCGACGCCTTCATGCGCGAGGCGCGCGACGCCAACAGGTCCATCAAACTCACGAGCCCACCTCCCGGGATACGGCATCTGGTCCAGCATGACCGTTCCGGCCCATGCGATTTAGGTCAATCTGACTGACCTATTATCAGGCTCCCTCACCCGCGGGAATAGCCAGACCCTCATTCCGCGTGGCCCAGACGAAAAAGCAAACACATTTTGGCCGCTGCACAGGGAAAATTGTTGCGCGCCGAGGGGCGCGGATGCAACCTCATTCCGAGCGGACCGGCATAAAAAGAAAAGCGGTCTCAACAAGGGGGGTTAAAATGACGCTTGAGCTCATCGGGGCCGGATTCGGCCGCACCGGCACATGGTCGACCTTTGCCGCGCTGAACAGGCTGGGCCTTCCCAGCTACCACATGCAGGAAGTCATCCTCAACAAGGCCAACAAGGGCCATCTCGACTTCTGGCGCAAGGTGGCCAACAGCCCGCCCGGCAGCCAGCACGACTGGACCAGAGTCTTTGCCAATTACAAGGCGACGGTCGACAATCCGGGATGCTGCGTGTGGCGCGAATTGATGGCCGCCTATCCCGACGCCAAGGTGCTGCTCACCCTGCATCCGCGCGGCGCCGAGGCCTGGTACGACAGCACCATCGACACCATCCACTTCACCGAGACATTGTGGCAGTTCAAGGTGCTGGAATGGCTGACGCCGTTCGGCCGCAAATTCGGCGACATGTCGCACAGACTGATCTGGGGCCGCACGCTTGCCGGCGTGATGGACGACCGCGCCAAGGCGGTGGCGCGCTATAACGCCTACACCGAGGAGGTGATAGCGGCCGTGCCGCCGGAGAAGCTTCTGGTGTTCAAGGTCAGCGATGGCTGGGCGCCGCTCTGCGGCTTCCTCGGCGTGGCGCTGCCCAACGAGCCCTTCCCCAACCTCAACGACCGCGAAAGCGTGAAGAAGATCATCCGAGACATCATCAAGGGCAGCTACATCATGCTGGGGCTGTCGGTGGCGGCGGTGCTTGCGGCGATCGCGGCGCTGTGGTGGTGGCTGGGGTAGCCGCCGGACCGTCAGAATATTGCTACTTGCGCGTGATCCAGCCGAGCAGATCCGGCTCGACGTCTTCGTGGTCGGTCAGGTCGCGAACCAGGGAAGCGGCGAGCGCGCGCCACCGCTTTTCCGGGACATTGTCTTCCATCACCGATTTGATGAAGGCGGCGCGCAGGATGGCGCAATCGAAGGCGGTTACATCGAAAAGCAGTTCTGCCATTTCGGTTTTCCCCGTTCACATCGGGCGCGCGAGCCTGTCGAAGCCTCAGGCGCCAGCGCCCCATATACATGGTCGACGACAGCAGATTCATACTCTTGCCGAACCAAGGTTCAACACAATTCGATTGTACGGTTTTTACCAAGCGATTGCGGTTCGTTGCCCGCTTTTGCGCCGATGATAGATTTGCCGGGCGGCCTCTCCCCAGATGGCCGCAAATGGCCGGCGCGGCTCTGGCAACATGCTTTCACCGGCATTCGCGTCGGCCATTTCCAGCCCGTGCCAGGCTCAGCCCAGCAGCCGTTCGTATTCGGCCTCGGCCTGGCCGTAGAAACCATCGGCGACGGCGATCAGGCCATCCCGGTCGCGAATGACGATCTCGCCGCGCCGCGACCGGATCAGGCCGCGCCCTTCCAGGATCTGCAGGCCGATGGTGACGCCCGGACGCCTGACGCCGAGCATGACGGACAGGAACTCATGCGTGATCTGGATCTGATGGCCGACCACCCTGTCGTCACACATCAGGAGCCATCTGGCCAGCCGATCCTCGAGCTTGGCGCGGGCATTGCTCAGCGCTGTGGATTTGGTCTGGCCGTGCAGATAATGGGCATAGCGCAGCAGGAAGGCGCGAAGCGTCGGGCTTTTCTGCAACGCTGCCTTGAACGGCTCGGAACCGATGCACACCGCCTCGCCCGGCATCTGCATGTAGCAGTCATGGGGCGCCCAGTCGGCGCCCATCACCAAGGCGGAGCCCGACATGCCTTCGTGGCCGATGATGCCGACCTCGGTGTCCAGGCCCGGCCGGTTCCTCGCCACCACCGAGGCCAGGCCGTTTTCCAGGAAGCAGACCGAGGCGACCGGCTCGCCCGCCATTTCGAGCGGGGCTTTGAGATCGAGCACACGATGGTGCAAATGCGGCGCAAGCAGTGCGAAGTCGGCCGGGTTCATGCGGCGCAAGAGGCCGCTTTTCTCCTTGCTGACCGACTGGTCCATCGCTCTCTCCCGTCAAGGGCAAGAGCACATGTCATCTCCCAGCCGTCGGCGCCCTGCCCAAATGCAAACGGTCATTGGACGATAGCTGACTCGGATTCAGCCATTGTACTTCGTACAAAACCGACAAATCAGGGGCGACGCCCCATCAATCAATCCAGCAGCTTTTTCCTGGATCAGCGCTTCGGGCGGTCAGCCGCAACCATGCGCGCTTCGCGCACGATGGACGAGCGATCGTTGCCGATCAGCGATGCGATCTCTTGTATCTGCTGCTCGGAGGCCCCGGTTTCCCGCGCCAAGGCCGCGAGCGTCTCGGCGCTCAGACCGGACTGTCTCGGTTGCTCCGCCATGGCTCCAATGCCTCCTGTCGGGGCAGGAGTGCGATGGTCGCTCCCAAGCGTCAGCGCCCATTGATGTGGCCGACGATGCTGCACTGTACGCTTCCGAACAATCGATGGCGAGCGATATATTAGCGACGCTGGATGCGGCCCTAGAACGGCAGCCTTATCTCATCGATCGACCTCGACTCCGTCCAGCCAATGTCCTTCTGGATCTCCGTCGGCAGCGCATTCAGTGCGCGGACGGTCTTCCTGTGCTTGCTGGCGCGCGCCAGGGCAGCGCGAATTCTGCTGAGACTTTCAAACATCGGTTACCTCCATGCAGCAGCAGAGCGCTGCCTTAGGCCCGCTCTTGCGCCACCTCTGTAACCGATCGATTGCGCGGCAACGGTGAAGCGCTTCACAAACCGATGCCGCCAGAAACATTTGTATACAAATCAATTCAGGGAACGGGAGAGTCGCTAAGGAGGCCGCGCCAGACTGCCCGCGTCCAAAAGGCCGATATCCGCGTCGAGCTTGCGGGACGCTGGACCAAGGGCATCTGCAATTTCGAGAAAATGGGCGGCATGCACCATTTCGGCGGCACGGCGAGCGAGCAGACCGACTTCCGTCACAGCGTGGCGGTGAAGCTCGACCATGCGAAGTTTTGCGATCTGATCGTGGCTGCGCTGGAGCGGCTCAAGGGGTGACTCCCTCTTCCCGGGCAATCGCGTAGGATGCGCCGCCTTATGCGATTGCCCTGCCCTCCGGCGTCCGCCCGCCTCGGCTATGGACGAATCCCATCATGCGCAATAAGGATGGGGTCTGCCGTGGCGCTTTCGCGCCGAGGCAGGCGACGTTCGATCAATGACGCTGCGCCGGGCGCCTTTGACGCCCCGCAAAAGTGTCGATACCGGGGGATCTGGTCATGACCGACAACAAGCCGACCGTAGACGTAACCAAGGACTGGCAAGCAACGCAGGGCCAGAAGTCCGGGGCCACGCGGCTGCGCCTGTTCGCCGTGCTGTCGTGGGTCATCGCCATTGGCGGCGAGATCGCCGGGATCGTACTGCTCTACAAGCACAAATTCGACCAGGGCAACCTGCCGCTGCTGATCGGCATCCTGGTCGGGATCGCGATCTTCGCCATCGCCGGCAGCCTGCTCTGGAAGGCGGCCAACCGGAAGGACCCGGCCCGCGAATCCGACACGTTCCGGTTCTTCGTCCAGAACCAGCTCGGCGCGATCATCACCCTGATTGCCTTCCTGCCGCTGGTTATCTTGATCCTCAACGACAAGAACATGGACCCGAAGAGCAAGAAGGTGGCCGGCGGCATCGGCGCCGTGCTGGCCGTGCTGGCGACGCTGATCGGGGTCAGCTACCAGCCGCCATCGGTTGAGCAGTACACGCAGGACATGAACACCTGCGCGCAACAGATCAAGGCGGGGCAGCCGACCACGGCCTGTTCGCCCGAAGTCGCCGCCCAGGCGCAGGCGATCGCCACCGACTCCACCACGGTGGCCGCGGCGACGAAGGACGCGGCACACCCCAATGGCCAGGATATCGTTTACTGGATCGCGCCGGAAAACGGCGCCGCCAAGTCCGACACCGAGCACGTCTTCCACCTCTGCGCAGCGGTCAGCCCGCTGAAGGACAAGACCGTCAACAGCGGCTCGGTAACGCAAGCCTACGCCCAGAACGCCATCCGCATCACCAAGCAGATCGAGATGGAACAGAAGCAGTGCGGGTTTACGGCGGCGGCCGCCGCAGCGCCCGTGGCACCCGCGCCAGCGCCCGCTCCTGCGCAATAAATCCGAAATGGTCAGGATGTCGTCTACCGGATCGCGCCGGAAAACGGCGCCGCCAAGTCCGACACCGAGCATGTCTTCCACCTCTGCGCAGCCGTCAGCCCGCTGAAGGACAAGACCGTCAACAGCGGCTCGGTGACGGAAGCCCAGAACGCCATCCGCATCACCAGGCAGATCGAGATGGAACAGAAGTAGTGCGGATTCACGACCACGCCGTGAGGCCGGCTAAACCGGTATGCGGAGCCAGAAGAGATCGCCGAGGCGGTGGCCTTCCTCGCCGGCCCGAGCGCGCTTCATCAACGAGCAGGCCATCCGCGTCGATGGCGGTTTCACGATCTTCCGGCGTGAGTGGCCGCCGTTGGCACCGGTTGGCGAGTGAACTGATGCCAATGTCCGATCATGGCGCGAAGCGGCCATGATCGACCCGGCCGCCTTCAGCCCGATTCCGTCACAGCTTGCGAAGCCACATGGCTCATGCTTAGCTGCTCCTACTTTGGGAGGGTAAATAACGATCGCAGCAACCACAGTTGCGGTGATCCTGCTGCTTTCAATATCGCAACGCCAAATCGGATCTCAAAAAGATTCGCGAATGGGATATTGCGACCACTTTGATAGGGAAGATACTGCAACATATTGTTATTGGGCGGAATTATGCAAATAGGAATTAGAAAGCCGAGTATCAGAAAGAGCTTGGCGGCCAGAGCTTCGCCGAAGCGCGCCATTAAAAACGCGCTGGGCGTGCGGGCACCTCGCGGATACGGCTGGTTCACCAACCCAAGGCGAGCGGCCTACAATCGCATATACGCGAGAACAAGCTTCAGCCTTTTGAGTTTTCTGAAATCTTTATTCCGATAGCCACCTACCCAGCCCTCTTCCGGAGCACGAAATGAGCGAAGAATACCAGCAGGAGCCCTTTGGGAATGCCGTCTTTGCTGAAAATCCAGAGAATCGTTGTCCAGTATTGCTGCTGCTGGACAATTCCGGATCGATGGGTGGGAAGCCGATTTCTGAACTCAACGCAGGGCTTCAAGTTTTCCGCGATGAACTTTTCGCAGATTCATTGGCCGCAAAACGTGTCGAAGCGGCGGTAGTCACTTTTGGTCCGGTTAAGGTCGAGACGGATTTCGTGGGAATACAGCACTTTTACCCTCCAACATTGGAGCCGGAGGCCGACACTCCGATGGGCGCTGCCATTGAGCATGGACTCGATTTGCTACGAATTCGGAAGGAATTGTATAAAGTAAATGGCATTTCCTACTATCGACCGTGGGTCTTCTTGATAACCGACGGTGGACCAACGGATTCGTGGGCGCGTGCCGCACAACTCATTCGCGATGGCGAAAAGAACAAGGCATTTATGTTTTATGCCGTCGGGGTGGAGGGAGCAAACTTCGACGTGCTAAAGCAAATCAGTGTGCGAGAGCCACTCAAACTGAAAGGGCTACGCTTTCGTGACCTGTTCGAGTGGCTGTCTGCGTCACTTTCGTCTGTTTCGCGATCCCAGCCCAGCGACGAAGTACCTTTGTCTAATCCGGCCGCACCCAATGGATGGGCGGTAGCTGGATGACGCTTCGCCGGTGGAGTTGGGTTGGAGCCTGCTCAACCGGAACCTCTCACCTGAGGGCAGGTACAGGCTGCGATGACGCTGGCGCTTGCATCGAAGTTGATGCTCCACTTGGCTCCAGTCTGATACTTGTCGTGTCTGACGGCGCTGGCAGTGCTGAACACTCCAGCGTTGGTTCCCAAATAGTCACGCGGACATTTTGCGAGTCCGTAGATTTGTTTTTGCGTAGTGGCGGCGCAGCCTTCGAGATCAACACCGAGGTAGCCAACGAATGGATAGATGACATCCGTGACCGGTTAGCGGTGGCAGCAAGGCGCAAAGGAACCTCATTAAAAGCGTTTGCCTCAACTTTGGTCGGATGCGTAATCCAATCCGACGTTACCGTTGTAATTCATGTAGGCGATGGCGCATGCGCACTTCGACTTACTGGTGACTCGGAATGGCATGTTCCCAGCTGGCCGGCACAAGGTGAATTTGCCTCTACTACGTTCTTTGTAACAGATGACCCGTACCCGAATTTTAGAATCACTCGAACCATCGGTACGGTCGATGAAGTAGCGGTATTCTCAGACGGGCTTGAGCGGCTAGCTTTGGATTTTGGCTCGAAATCTGCCTTTGCACCCTTCTTTGACTCAATGTTCAATGCCATCAGAGACAAAGAACCCGGTCGGCAGCGCGGGCTTTCCGCAAGTCTCAGGCACTTCCTCGACAGTTCGTCGGTGGGCGAGCGAACCGATGATGACAAGACCTTGGTTATGGCACGCCGAGTATGACGACCTTACGGTCCGGAGAAGGTGAAGTCGTTCATCTAGGCGCCGAGATTGGCCGAGGAGGCGAAGGCACGGTCTATTCGATCCAAGGCAAACCTGGATTTGCGGCAAAAATTTACAAACCCGAACTAGCGCCAGAACGTCAGGTTAAGATCGTGGCGATGACGGCAGCTAGATGGCAAACGTCGCATTTTGTAGCGTTTCCAGTCGACACCTTATTCAATGCCAGTGGAATGTTCTGTGGTTTTAGCATGCCTAAGGTAGGCAGCCATAGAGCTGTGCATGAACTGTACTCACCCACAGGCCGCAAGAGCGCCTTTCCCCAGGCAACCTATCCGTTCCTCGTCCGGTGCGTTGTCAACATCGCGCGAGCAATGGCAGGTGTTCATGCAACAGGATGCGTCATTGGTGACATCAACCATTCGGGAATTCTGGTATCCAAGACTGCCACTGTTACTCTAATCGACTCCGACTCCTTCCAAGTCCGGCGCGACGGACATTTTTTTCCGTGCAAAGTGGGAGTTCAGGAGTTTACCCCGCCTGAGTTGCAGGGAAAGCCGCTCGACAGAGTTCTCAGGACTGAAAACCACGATGCGTTCGGCTTGGCGGTACTGCTGTTCTACACCCTTTTCATGGGACGCCACCCCTATGCAGGCCGCTATCTTGGGACCGGTGATATGCCGATGGATCGAGCCATCGCTGAGTTCCGATTTGCTTATTCAGCCCGACGAACTGCTACGCAAATGGAGCCACCGCCAAATGTGCCAAGTCTGACTGATTTACCGCTAAAAATGGCGGACGCGTTTGAACTTTCATTTGGACCCGCCGGTTCAACGTCAGGCCGTCCTACCGCAAAGGAATGGATCGCTCTTCTTACGGAAGCCGAAGTCGAGCTTGTGCGCTGTACAGCAAACATCGGTCATCATCACTTCCGTCAAGCAGGTTCTTGTCCTTGGTGCCGTATGGAGAAAGCCTATCCGGGCTTCCAAGCGTTCGCGCCTGTTGTGCCCGCGATAGCTGTCTCTGCCCCTATAAATTTGGCTCAACTCATCAGCATGGTCCGGAATGTTCCCGATCCTGGCCCCCCACCGACATTAAATAGCTTGATCTCCACGCCCCTAAATCTAAGCCCGAGTTCCGCAATAAAAGCCTTACAGTCCTTCCGTGTGAAGCGACTTTCAACGGCCATGCTTTGCGGCGCGGCAGGGGTTGCTGCCTCCGCATTTCAGGGTATCGGACCAGTGGTACCACTGGTTGGTTTAGGTGCATTCGCGATTACGATGTTTTCTGCCTTTTCTGGCAAAGGCAGTCGTGCAACCTTTGATAATCGGGTAACTGAAGCAGATCGATTATGGAAAGACAAGGAGGCTAGCTTTTCTGCCGCTGCCGGCAATCAAACGTTCAGCCGGATCAGAGGCGATGCTAACTCATTAATAGTTCAGATACAGAAACTCGCAGAAGAAGAGCAACGGCGGATCAGCGACCTTGCGTCTAAGGTTCAGCAAGCTCAGTTGATACGGTTCCTAGAAGGGCACTCGATTGAAAATGCCAAAATTAAAGGTTTAGGGACAGCCAGAAAGCTAATTCTTCGTTCCTACGGGATAGAAACTGCCGCAGATGTTGAGCGAGGTAGAATCGAACGCATTCACGGATTTGGCCCGGCTAAGGCTCGGACACTGATAGCGTGGCGACGCTCTATGGAAGCGAAGTTTAAATTCGATCCAAGGCGAGGCGTGGATCCTCGTGATATAGCTGCTGTGAAGGCAGACATCGCAAAGCGACAATTTGATGGTGGAACGCGACTAAAAAACACAATTTCTGCGCTTCACAAAGCTTCCGCCGATGCTCTGACCATTAGGGGTGACCCTCATATTGCGGAGCAGGAGGCATATACAAACCTAGAACAAGCTAGAGTAGATCAACGTGCTATTGCTTTTGACCGAGGTAGCAAAACGCAACTAACATTTATTGCTGTCCTTTCTTTCTTCATAGGCCTGTCACCTCATTTCGCAACTCCGAAGGTCCCAAAGATGCCGTCTCCACGGGCAGCGGAAGTCGAGGTGCGGCCGGGAGACTTGGCCAAACCGATGCCGAATATCGTTGAACGACCTATTGAGGCACCGGGCAATGAAAAATCGGGCACGCGGGCGCCGACAGAACCGCCGACGTTGAATTTGCCGCCCCCAGAACAAACAACCGACGGATCCCAGCAGCTTGATTCCGAAGCACCACCGCTACCGCCTCCGAGAGAAATAAAAACGGTGCCAAATGGTCCCCCACCCGTCGTATCCCCACCTTTGCTGAACCTAGCAGACAAAGTTGATGCTGCTCGCGTGCAACGGCAATTGAAAGCTCTTGGCTTTCTAACGGGCGAAGCCGACGGGATCTGGGGCAGGCAATCACGTGCCGCGTTGCAGGCTTTCCGGGTAGCCAATCGCCTAGGAAGAGATGACCTGTGGGATACCGAAACTCAGGAACGGCTACTTGATTTCGCCTGGTGATCGTCGAGCGTATCGACCAGCCAGCCCAAATAGATTCCTGCTCGCGGATCGGCAGCGTTGAAGCAATTGCCGAGTGCCAGAGCAACCTGCTGTTTCTGGCAAAAACACGCAAGGCCCCTCGCGGGGCCTTGCGTACCAACCTCTGTCGTAGAGCGCCTCCGCCCCCTCACTTGCCCATCAGCTGCTTGGCATTCTCGGCCGTGATTGCGGTGGTTTCCACCGTCACCGTCTTGTCCACCTCGGTCGCGCAATCGAGCAGGATCTTTTTCGACATTTCGATCGCTTCCTTGGCGCCGGTCGGGTAGGTGAAGGTTGCGACCCAGTCGCCCTTGGCGACGGCTTCGATGCCGCCGGCCGGGCCTGGCAGGCCGTCGGTGCCGATGATCTTGACGTCCTTGCCCGCGCCCTTGGCGGCAAGCAGCGCGCCGGCGGCCATCATGTCGTTGGAGGCGTAGAGTACCTTGATGTCAGGGTGCGCCTGCAGCATGGCGGCGAAGGCGACCTGCGCCTTGTCCGGCACCCAGTCGGCGGCCTGCTCGGCGACGATCTGGACCTTCGGGTTGCCTTTCACGCCTTCCTTGAAGCCGTTGAGGCGCTCCACCGCCGGCGTCGAGCTCGGCAGGCCTTGCAGCACCGCCGCCTCGCCGCCATCGGGCAGCAGCGTCTTGGCGGTGTACTTTCCGGCTTCCTCGGCGATCTTGAAATTGTCGCCGCCGATGAAGGCGGTGTAGTCCTTGCCGGGGTCGCCGACCGTCTTGCGGTCAAGCTCGATTACCGGGATGCCGGCATCCATGGCGCGCTTCACCGCCGGCGTCAGCGGTGCCGCCTCGAAGGGCGAGATCAGCAGGATGTCGACCTTCTGGGTGATGAAATTGTCGACCTGCGAGGTCTGCGTGTTGACGTTGCCGGCGCCGTCGGCAATCTGCAGCGTGAAGCCGGGCACTTCCTTGGCCGCCGCCTCCAGCTCGTCATTGACGTGCTGGCGGTAGGGCTCGGCATTGTTGGCCTGCGAAAAGCCGATGACGAACTGGCCGTCCTTGGCGCAGGCTTTCACCAGCGGCTCGGCGGCGTAAGCGGAGCCTGCAATGCACAGGCCGGCGCCTGCCAGCAGCACGGCCTTGAGGGTCGATCCTCTTAGTGTCGTTTTCATAACTCACTCTCCTCCTCGTCCGGCCGGGGGGCCAGACCTTGGTTTGACGTTCACGTGTTGCCGTCTCCTCCTTGTTTGTTTGTGCATGTCGTCATCGCAAAACCTTTTGCGCGACATGCACTAACGACCCAACCCCTCGCGGCGGCGAACGAGGGACTGAAGCACTGCCGCCAAAACGATGATCGCGGCGGTCGCGAGCAGCTGCATGGCGGGCGTGATGTTGTTGAGCTGCAGGATGTTGGCGAGTGCGCCCAGCATGATAGTGCCGGCAACGGTGCCGACCATCGAGCCGGCGCCGCCGAACAGGCTGGTGCCGCCGATGACCACGGCGGCGATGGCCGTCAGCTCATAGCCCATGCCGTCATTGGCGCTGCCGAAATTGAACTGGCCGGCATGGACGATGCCGGCAAGGGCGGCGGCAAAGCCGGTGATGGCGTAGACCGAGATTTTCACCATCGACACCGGCACGCCGGATATGCGCGCGGCGCGCTCATTGCCGCCGACGGCAAAGACATAGCGGCCGAAGCGCGTGGTGTTGAGCACGATGGTGGCGATCGCGGCAAAGACGACGAACACAAGCGTCGCCACCGGCACGGTGTTGTTGAACAGCCGCTCGCCCAGCACGGCGAACACCGGCGGCGCCAGGCCCGGCCCTTCGCCATAGGAAATGTTGATGTACTGGTTGCCGGAGACGACCAGCGCCAAGCCGCGCGCGGCCTGCAGGCCAGCCAGCGTGACGATGAACGGCTCCAGCCGGAAACGGGTCGAGATGGTGCCCTGGATGGCGCCGAAGACGATGCCCAAAGCGAGCACGGCGAGGATGGTGGGGATCAGGCCGAAGCCGCCGGAGATCATCATCGAGGCGGTGACGACGCTGGACAGGCCAAGCACCGCGCCGACCGACAGGTCGATGCCGGCGGTGATGATGACGAAGGTCATGCCGATGGCGATGATGCCGGTCTCCGACACGGCGCGCACGATGTTGGCGATGTTGTCGGGGTTGAGGAACAGGATCTCGCCGTGGCGGCGCGGCGAGAAGATGATGCCGCCGATCGCCACCAGCACCAGGCCGATCAGGCTCTGGAAGCGCACGATGAGCGCCAGCGGGTCGCGATGCTTTTGAGGCGCCGCCATCACCGGGCTCGCTGCCACTGGATTGTTGTCCTGAGACATCAGGCCTCCCTGCCGTTAGCCGCGGCCAGCACCGTGTGCTCGTCGACGCCGCCCATGAATTCCGCCACATTGCGCCCCTGGCGCAGCACCACGACGCGGTCGCACAGACCGATCAGCTCCGGCATCTCGCTGGACGCCACCAGAATGCCGAGCCCTTGCGCGGCGAGTGCCCTGAGCCGCTGGTAGATCTCGCCCTTGGCGCCGACATCGACGCCGCGCGTCGGCTCGTCGAGAAGCAACAGGCGCGGATTGCCGAGGATCTCCTTGGCCAGCACCACCTTCTGCTGGTTGCCGCCCGACAGCGCGCCGACGGCGGTGTCGGGGTTCTTCGGCCGGATATCGAACTGACCGAAGGATTCCTTCACCGCCTCGGCCTGGCGGCGCGGCGAGACCAGCCAGTTCGGCGAGATCCTGGATATGACCGACATCACCAGATTGAGGCCGACCGCCATGCGCAGCATCAGGCCCGAGCCCCGGCGATCGTCGGTGACGAAGGCGATGCCGGCGTGGCGGGCAGCACTGATCGAATCCAGTTTCACCGGCTTGCCCGATATGGCGACCTCGCCCTCCCAGCGGCCCGACAGGCCGGTGCCGTAGAGCGCGGACAGCAGCTCGGTGCGCCCTGCCCCCATGATGCCGGCAAGACCGACGATCTCGCCTTCATGGACATCGAGCGAAACGCCTTGCGGCGCCTGCCAGCCGGCGCTGTCGCGGGCGAGTTTGAAGCTGGCGTTCCTCAGGTTGAGCAGCGGCTTGCCCGCGGCCTTGGCGCGTTGGGGATAGAGTTCGTCCAGCGGACGCCCGACCAGCAGCCGCACCAGCTCCGCCTGCGGCGCGTGCGGCTCGGTGATGCCGGCGACGCGGCCGTCGCGCATCACCGTCACCCGGTCGGCAATCCCTGGCACTTCCTCCAGCCGATGCGAGATATAGACGATGCCGACGCCGGTGGCTGCGAGTTTTCTCATGATGTCGAACAGCCGCTCGACTTCGCCGACGGTAAGTGCGGCCGTCGGCTCGTCCATGATCAGCACGCGCGAGGCGTAGGACAGCGCCTTGACGATCGCCACCACCTGGCGCTGGCCGATCGACAGGTCCGCCACCATGGCGGACGGATCGATGGCGATCTCGATCGCCTCCAGCCGCTTCTTCGCCTCACGGCGCATTGCCGGCACGTCGAGGAAGCCGCCCGGAAGCATCAGTTCGCGGCCGAGGAAAAGATTGGCCGCGACATCCAGCGACGGCACCAGGTCGAGCTCCTGGAAGATGGTGGCGATGCCCGCCGCTTGCGCCTCGCGCGGGTTGTTGAAGCGCACGGGTCTGCCGTCGATCTCGATCATGCCTTCGTCCGGCGTGTAGACGCCCGACAGAAGGTTCATCAGCGTCGACTTGCCGGCGCCGTTTTCGCCGAGCAGCGCATGGATCTCGCCCGCCTTGAGGTCGAAGTCGACGCCGCGCAGCGCCTGCACGCCGCCGAAGCGTTTGACGGCGCCGGTCATCACCAGCAGCGGCGCGGTCATGTTAGCCTCGTGTGGGTCGGCCTCCCGCAGGAGGCGCGCGCCCGCAGCGTCGCCTGCAGCCGCACCGAACGCGGCTCTGAACCGGTCGCCGCGATGCGGGCGCTGAGCAGGGCTGCCGCCTGCCTGCCTATCTCGGTGCAGGGCTGGGCAACCAGCGTCAGGCGCGGTTCGAAACAATCGGCCCATTCGAAATCGTCGAAGCCGGCCAGCGACAGATCGCCCGGAATGGTGAGGCCCTTTTCGCGGATGGCGCGGACGGCTCCGATCGTCGTCATGTTGTTGCCGGTGACCAATGCGGTTGGTGGCGACGGCAGCGACAGGATGGCGTGGGTGGATGCGGTCGCCGCCGCCGTGTCGACATTCTCGGCCGAGAGATAGCGCGGCACGCACTCAAGTCCATTGGCGGCGAGCGAAGCCTGGAACGCCTCGATGCGCTCGCGCGTCGTCGTCAGGCCGGGCTGTCCGGCGATATAGCCGATGCGCTTGTGGCCGAAGGAGGCGACATGGTCGATCAGCGCGCGCATCGACGTTTCGTTCTCGACGCCGATCTGGTCGAAGCGCTGGTCGGCGAAACGGTCAATCAGAACGCATGGCATCTTCTTGTCGGCGAGGTAATCGATGGCGCGCTGCGGCGAGCCCGACGGGGCCAGGATGACGCCGTCGACGCGGCGCTGATGGAAAGCGCGCACCACCTGCAGTTCGCGGTCGGGATCCTCCTGGGTATCCGACAGAAACACCATCAGCCCAAGCCGTGCGCATTCGGCCTCGACCGCGCAGATGATGTCGGTGAAATAAGGGTTGGAGATTGCCGAGATCGCCAGGCCGACGCTGTTGGTGGTTGAGGCCTTCAGCGAGCGCGCCAGCTCGTTGGGCTGGTAGCCCATGGCGGCAATGGCGTCGTTGATCAGCCTCGCCTTTTCCAGCGAAACGAAGCGCGTGTTGTTGACGACATGCGAGACGGTCGACACCGACACGCCGGCGCGCCGCGCCACTTCAGCCATAGTCGGCAAGACATATCAGCGCCTGCAAGCGCTCCTCCCTATGCGTTTCCCGTCCGCTCTGATGGCGGATTTCAAGGGAGCTTAGGGCGATCGAAACGTTTGCGCAATCGATTCGATGAAATTTTTAGCGGGGCTTATCTCCCCCCTCAAGGGGGAGATGTCGCCGAAGGCGACAGAGGGGGTCGCCGCGCGTGAAGCGCCAACCTTCCATCTGCAGCAAGGACGTCGAGCCCAGTCGCACCGACCCCCTCTGGCCTGCTGGCCATCTCCCCCTCAAGGGGGGAGATTCGCAGTTTCCGCAAACTCGGCCACCAGCCCCTCATATTCCTCAAAGGCCGGCAGCGCCTCGTAACTGTGCACCGCAGGCGTGGTTGCCCAAGGCAGCTTCTCGCTGGTCCATGTCTCGATGAACGGCGTGAACCAGCCAGGCTCGTCGAGCATGGTCGGACGCAGATTGACGAACCAGTCGAGCCCTTCGGGGCGCGTGAACATCCAGCTCATGCAATGTGGGCAGAAGTAATGACGCGAGGCGCCGTGCAGTCCGCCGATCACCGGCTCGCCTTGCATGATCTCGAACCCGTCCGAGGGAATGGCAGCGCTCAGCGAATAGGCGCTGGCCGACATGCGCTGGCAGCCGATGCAATGGCAAGCCATGGTCAAAAGCGGTTTTGCGGAAATCTTGAGCCGCACACGTCCGCAGCGGCATCCGCCTTCGGCCGGCAATTTCAGGGTTGGCACGGCAGTCTCCCACTCTTCGAAGCGCGGTGCTTCAGTCGCCGGTCAGCGCCTTCGTCGTCACCAGCGTGACGCCGGCATCGGTGAAGTCCGCATTGTACCGGGCGATGATCTCGGTCGCGGTTTCGCCTTCAGTGTCCAGCGTCGAGTGCGCATCGGAAACGACAGTGACGCCGAAGCCTTCGGCCAGGGCGCCCTTGACGGTGCCGGCGATGCAGAAATCGGTCTGCGCTCCGGCGAGCACGACTTCGCCGGCCCCCTGCCCGGCCACCCAGGCGCCAAGCTCGGCATTCGAGAAGGCGTTACGGACGGTCTTGGAGAATGTCGGCTCGTCCTTGGCCTGGCCGAGTTCCGGCCATACCGGCCAACCCGGCTCGCCCGGCGCCAGCGGATCGCCGGCCGGCCCGTCATGCCGCACGAACGCTATCCGGCGCCCCTCGCGCCGCGCCCAGCCGATCAGCGAGCGGGTACGCTCGGCTATGCCCGGCGCATCATGGATCGGCGGCTCGACGCGCCCGTCGAACATGTTGGTCTGGAGATCGATGACGATGAGGGGAGCGAGGTTTGACATGGCGCGAAGATAACGCGGGCGATGGGAGGGTCAAGACGGCGAAGCTGCTGATCTCCCCCTTGGGGAGATTACCTGTACCCTCACCCGATTCCACCCGCGACCACGTAAGCACCAGCCGTGCGTCCATCCTCCAGCCGCATGACGGCCGTAACGATCGACCCGTAAGCGCCTCGCCACACACTGTGCATTCTTTCGTGCTCGCCGGCCGGCACCAGGATGCGACCGTGAAAGCTTGTGCCGCTGCGCCGCAGAGCGACCGGTTCGCCATTGACGTGAACCTTGACGCCAGCGGTCTCCGCATCGAGTTCAACCGTCACGGCGATCTCGGCCTGGTCTCCTTGCCCCATCGCCTCCGCAACAAGCCTGAGTGCCGGCGGCGGCGCATCGCTGGACTTCGATCCACCATGTTGCGCAAACACATCGCCCGGCAATTCCGGCGTGCGCGGCGGGGCCGTGCGGCGTTGGGTGGCGCGCTCGTAATCGCCGGCGAGCCGCAGCAACTCCGCATCATCATAGGCCTTGCCCGCAAAGGTCAGCCCGACCGGCATGCCGATATCGGCCATCGTTCCCATAGGCACGGTGACGGTCGGGATGCCAAGATGACGCCACACCAGATTGCCATTGGCAACCCAGGTGCCGTTGCGCCAGGCGATTGCTGCAGAGGTCTCGTTGACGTCGGCATCGGCCGGGCCGACATCGGCGACCGCCGGCAGCACGACAGCGTCGAGCCTGTGCTCGTCCAGCCAGTCCTCGAAGTCGATGCGCCGCGTCGCCTCCAATCCCTTCAGACCTTCCGCCAGCGTTGGGATATCCAGCAATGGCATCACGCCCTGCTTGACGCTCGTGACGTAGTCGGCCAGATCGAAACCGTCGTCGCCATAGCGGTCCGGCAGCGCGCCCGGCGGCTGCGGGAAAATCTTTGGGCCGTCGACCGCAGCCAGGTCGGGGACCACCGGATCGGCATTGGCGCGCAGGAAATCGTCCCAGCCCCAGATGCAGAGATCCCAGATTTCGCGCTCGGCGAATGCTTCCGGCACCAGCCCGCGTTCGACCATGGTTTTTGTGCCCGGACGGTCGCGCTCATAGTTCGAGACGACGGGGAAATCGACCTCGACCACCTCCGCGCCGAGCTTTTCCAGATCACGCGCCGCCTGCCGCCAGAGGTCGAACACCGAGGCGCGGGTCTCGATGGGTTTGGGCGCGCCGCCGTCGCGGCCGATATACATTTTCGGCACGCCGAGGCGTTTGCCTTTCAACGAGCCCTCCAAGGCGAGTGTAGTGTAGCTTGGCGGCCTGAGAGCAGCGCTTTTCGCGATCGACACCCAGGGCTGCGCGCGCCAGAAATCGCCGCGCGTCTCGGTATCGTCGGCGACGATCACGTCGAGCAGCTCCAGCATGTCGGCAATGCCGCGCGTGTGCGGCACCACCACATCCATGGTCGGCACCAGCGGCCAGTTGCCCCTGACCGAAATGACGCCGCGCGACGGCGTGTAGGCGACAAGTGCATTGTTGGACGCCGGCGCGCGGCCGGAAGACCATGTCTCCTCGCCCAGCCCGAAAGCGGCAAAGCTGGCGGCGGTCGCGGTGCCGGAACCGTTGGACGAGCCGGAAGCGAAGGCGGCGGTCAGGTAATCTGCATTGTAGGGGCTTTCGGCCCGGCCATAGACGCCACGCTGCATGCCGCCATTCGCCATTGGCGGCATGTTGGTCAGCCCGATCAGCACAGCACCACCGGCCCTCAGCCTGGCAATGGTGAAAGCGTCCTCATTGGCGACGAGATGCTCGAAGGCGGGCGAGCCAGCAGCCACCGTCAGGCCCTTCACCTTATAGCTGTCCTTGGCGGTGTAGGGGATGCCGTCGAGCGGCCCGAGGGTGGCGCCATTGCGCCGCCGCAGGTCGGACGCCGCCGCCTCCTCGAACATTGCCGGGTTAAGCACCGCCACGGCATTGAGCGCGATGCCATGGCGGTCGTAATGCGCGATGCGCCTGAGATACGCGCCGGCCAGCTCGACGCTGGTGACGGTACCGTCTTCCAACGCGCGCCGCAGATCGGCAATCGAGGCTTCGACGATGTGGAGGTTGGGCATGGGATTCTCGAGGTGCAGCGGCAAATGAGTCTTCGCATCGTGCGATGCGAGTGTCACGCCTCAAACGGAAGGCGTGACGGCGACGCTTATGCACTCGGCTCACAGCATCTTGCTGTCGAGCTGGCCGTTTTCCTTCATCAGGTCGAGATAGGTCTTGGCGCCGGAACTGCCGTGGCCTGCCGCCTTGAAGAACCATTTGGCGGCTTCCTTGTAGTTTGGTTTCCCATCGACGCCGCGGTAGTAGAGCGAGCCCAGACTGAACTCGGCATCGACGCTGCCGGCCTTTGCGGCTTCCAGCCACCAGGACTCGGCAGCCTTGTCGTCTCTGGCAATGCCCACGCCGTTGGCCGAGGCATACGCTAAGGCTAGCTGGGCATCGACATTTCCCTGCCGCGCCGCCTTGAGCCACCAGCCCGCCGCATCCGCACTGCTTTGCGCAACGCCAACACCCTCGGAATAGGCTGTGCCGAGCGCTTTCTGCGCGAATGCATTGCGCTGGTCGGCGGCTTTGCGCCAGAGCCTTGCCGCCTGAACGGGGTCCTTCGTTACGCCTAGACCATCCCAATACAGTCCACCGAGAGCGAACTGCGCCAGGTCATTGTCCTTGTCGGCAGCCTTGCTCAGCCACTCGAATGCCTGCCTTTCATCCTTCCCGACGCCCTGCCCGTCCCGATACCCGACCCCGACATTATACTGCGCTACCACATGGCCTTGGACAGCAGCCTTCATCCACCATCGGAAGGCCAGATCATTGTCTTGCGCAACGCCGCGGCCCTGGCTGTAGAGGATACCAAGCAGATATTGAGCGTCGGCGTTTCGCCCGTCGGACGCCTTTTGCGCCCAAGTCGCGGCCGACGCATCGTCCCGTCCCACGCCTTCGCCGAGCGAATACGCCCGGGCCAGATTGGCACCGGCTTCGGCATTCCCCGCTTCCGCGGCCTTGCGCCACCAATAGACCGCCTGCTCGGCGCTCTTCTCGACGCCTTGGCCCATCGAATAATATCCGCCCAGATTCGACTGGGCGAACACAAAGCCCTGATTGGCGGCCTTGCTCATCCACGCAAACGCCTGGCCGTCGTCCCTAGGGGTGCCTTTTCCCTGGCCATAAGCGGCCGCCACCGCGTATTGCGCTTCTGTCAGACCGGTGGTTGCGGCCTTCATCCACCACCCGAACGCAAGGCGGTCATCCTGCTCAACGCCGTGGCCCCGCGAATACAAAGTGCCCAGCAAAGCCTGGGCATTCGGCTCACCCAGATCGGCTGCCTTTCTCACCCACACTATGGCGGCCTGATCATCCTTCTTGACGCCTTGGTTACGATAGTAGGCGCGTCCGAGACAGAAAGCGGCCTCCAGGCTTCCTTGGTCAGCCGCCTTGCGCCACCATGAGGCAGCCTGCTCGAAGCTTTGCGCAACACCCCGACCCTGCGCATACAGGACGCCGAGGGCGTACTGAGCGTTCGCATTGCCCTTGTCGGCTGACTGCCTGGAAAACTTCAACGCCAGTTGATCGTTTCTTTCGACCCCTTGGCCATTTAAATAGACTTGGCCGAGAGAATATTCAGCCTCCCCGCTCCCCTGATCGGCCGCCTTGCGCCACCAATAGAGCGCCTGCTCATAACTTTGCGCGACCCCTTGGCCCTGCCAGTACAACACGCCGAGCTGGTACTGCCCATTCATGTTGTCTTTATCGGCGGCCTTTCGTGAGAAACTCTCGGCAAGCCGACTGTCCTTTTCAACGCCCCTGCCCATAAGGTAGGCCTGACCCAGTGCTGCTATGGCTTCCGCATTGCCGCCATCGGCGGATTTCTTCCACCAATACACCGCCTGGCTGTCGTTCTGAGCCACGCCCTCACCGCGCCAGTACAGCGCACCAAGCTGGCCTTTTGCGTCAACATTGCCAGCGTCCGCCATGATCTTCATTTGACGGAATACCTCGGCATAATCCTTTGCCTGGAGAGCCGCTGCACCCTTTTGTGCCGCTGACCACTGCACATAGTAATTTCGGCCAGGACCGAGCAGCACAAAAGCCGCCAGCAACACCAGAACGACGGTAAGGACCCCTCGGCGACGCGACGTGGGCGGGCTGTAGACAGGTGTATCCACTTTGGGCGCCCAGTCGTTGTTGCTCACCGTCCCCAATCCATTTGCAGCCACCAGTAATCCATAGCGCAAGCCAGGCTGTTCTGGAATATCCAAAGCATTTGATGTCGCTACTGCGGTGCGCCGGCGAACAGGATTTCGCCATCGCCGCCAGCCGCCGGCCAATCCCTGATGGTCCGATCGTCGCCGCCGGTGACCAGTGTGCCGTCGGTGGCGAAGGCAACGGCGTAGATCGGGCCGGTGCGGCTGTCGAACATGGCGATCTGGTCTCCAGTGCCGAGATCCCACAGCCGCGCCGTGCCGTCGAGCGAGCCGGAGGCCAGGCGCTTGCCGTCGGCCGACAGCGCCAGCGTATAGACGGTGCCTTCGTGGCCCTCGAAGCGGCGCAATTCCCTAAACGTGTCGAGGTCCCAGAGCTTGATCGTGTAGTCGCCGCTGCCGGTGACGACATGATGGCCGTCGGCGGTGAAGACGGCGCCGTAGGTGCCCTGCTCGTGGCCGTGCCAGCTTCGCAATTGCTTGCCGCTTTCGACGTCCCAGAATTTCAGCGTGCCGTCGATGGAGCCGCTCAGCGCGCGCGTGCCGTCGGGCGAGATTGCGACCGTGCTGATCGGCCAGTCATGTCCGGTCATCACATGCAGCACCGATTTGTTGACGAGATCCCAGACGATGACGTTGCCGGTGTCGTGGCCACTGACGGCGCGCTTGCCGTCCGGGCTGATCGCCAGCTTACGCACGCCGCCATTCGCGCCCGACGAGAAGACATGCAGCACCGCGCCGTCGGCAAGCTTTCGCAGCACGATCTCGCCATCGTCGCCGGCGGTCAGCGCGGTTGCGCCGTCGGGCATGAACAGCGCCGTGCGCGCCATGTCCTTGTGTTCACCAAGGTTGCGGATCAGCCGCTTGCCGGCGATGTCCCAGAGCTTGATCATATGGTCGGTGCTGGCGCTCATGACGTCGCGGCCATCGGCCGAGACGGCGAGCCAGACGACGGCGTCGCGGTGGCCGTCGGGCTCGGTCGGCAGCGCCGGCGGAGGCGGCGGCAACGGCGCGACGGTTTGCGGTGGCGTGGCCGGAGCCGGCGGTGGAGCAGTCTCCGGTGGCGGTGTCGCCGGAGCGAGTGCGACTTGTGGCGGCTGAGGGGGAGCAGCCGGAGGCGTAGGCTGCGCCGGCTCGGGCGGTTTGGCTGCCTGCACCGGCGGAGTTGGCTCGGGCGGCATGGTGACCTGCGGCGAACTCGGCGGGGCCGGTGGCGTCGCCAGGTCCGGCGGGACACCGTCGATGCCCTGGTCCTTCGGCTCGGCTTTGGGTTCGTTCGGGGCGGCCACCTCAGCGCCCGGGCCGGCGTCACGCGCCCAAGGGAAGTGGTCGGCCAGCAGCGCCAACACGGCGAGCACCGGCAACATGAGGAAGGCGCGCCGCAGACCGGGGCGGCCCTTTGGGTCGATCTCGGCGTCGCGGCCAAAAAGCGGCGTTCCAGCAGGCTGGCTTCGCCGACCCGGCAGCAGTCCGGCCCAGAACAACAGGGCGCCAAGCAGGCAAAGCCCGCCGACGGTCAGGAACACCACCGGTCGCAGCGTGGCTGGGCCGTGCAGCATGTGATCGATCCCGCTCCAGCTGAAATCTCTGTCGCCGAGCAGCAGATACGCCCGCACCAGACAAGCCAAAGCGGCCGCCAGCAGCGGAAGCGCAAACAGCCTTTCGGCCAACCTGTCCATCGGACTCCCCCTCCGGTGCCGCACCTTGCTCATCATGCGGCCGCCGCAGCGAAACAAATAGCGCAAAACTGCGCCCACGAAAGTGGGCGCGATCACGCAGCCAAATTCACTTCAATTCGACCCATACCGGCGCGTGGTCGCTGGCGCCGTCCTCACCTCTGACATCGCGGTCGATGCCGGCAGCGGTGAGGCGGCGCGCCAGTTTCTTCGACAGCAAGATGTGGTCGAGCCGCAGCCCGGCATCGCGCGGCCAGCGGTTGCGGCGATAATCCCAGAATGTGTAGAGCGTTTCCTTCGGATGCTTCTTGCGGAGCGCATCGGTCCAGCCCTGCTCGAGCAGACGCTGGAACGACGCCCGGCTTTCCGGCTGCACCAGCGCGTTGTCGTCATAGGAGCGGGTGGCGTAGATGTCGCGCGGCTCGGGCACGATGTTGTAGTCGCCGACCAGCGCCACCGGCAGGCCGGTGTCGAACAGTTCTGCGGCATGCGCCTCCAGCCGCGCGTGCCACGCCAGCTTGTACTGGAATTTCGGCCCCGGCTGCGGGTTGCCGTTGGGCGCGTAGAGACAAGCGATGACGATGCCGTTCACGGCCGCCTCGATGTAGCGGCTCTGCTTGTCGGCGGTATCGCCGGGCAGGACGTCACGGGTCAGCACCGGCTTGGACCCGCGCGCGAGTATGGCGACGCCATTCCAGGTCGGTTCGCCCTTCCACACCGCGCCGTAGCCGGCCGCCGCAAGCGCCGTGCGCGGAAACTGCGTGTCGCGGGCCTTCAGCTCCTGCAGGCAGACGACATCGGGCTTGGCTGCCGCCAGCCACGCCAGCAGGTTTTGCAGCCGGCTGTTGATGTTGTTGATATTGAAGGTGGCGATTTGCATTTGGCGATCAGGAAACGATCCGCCCTGTCCACGCCTTCACCGTCCCGGCCAGCGTCTTCAAATGATCGGCGGTCGAAAAACCCGACACGCTCTTGCGCGGCTTGAGGTCGTGGTCGCCATCCTCCAGCCAGATCACCTCGATGGCTTTGGAAAGGCCGTAGGTCGCGACCTCTTCTTTCGTGCCGAACTCGTCGCGGGTGCCCTGGAAGATCAGCGTCGGCGTCTTGAGGTCGGCGAGATGTTTTGTCCTGAGCTGCTCTGGCTTGGCCGGCGGATGAAAGGGATAGCCGAGGCAGACGAGGCCCGAAATCTCGCCCTTGGCGAACATCTCGTCGGCAACCATCGAGGCGACGCGCCCGCCCATCGACTTGCCGCCGATGATGAGCGGCCCGGTGACGCCCATGGCTCTCAGATCGGCGATGGCCTTTATGTATTCCGGGTTGACCGTCTCGGCGCGCGGCGGCGGCTTGCGCTGGCCATAGCGGCGGGCCGCCATATAGTGGAATTCAAAGCGCGCGACCTGGAAGCCGGCGGTGGCGAGCGCCTTGGCGGTGGCGGTCATCGAAGGCGAATCCATCGATGCGCCGGCGCCGTGGGCCAGCACGATGGTGACCGGGGCTGTGTCAAAGCCGTCGAAGAGGAAGCTAGTGGGCATCAGGCTGCGGGACCCCGATATAGTGGTAGGTGGTTTTGGAACCGTGAACTTCCTTACGCCACTGCTCCGGATGCAGGGTAACATGGGTGAAAATGACTGCAAAAAACCCCACGAGCACGATGAAGAATGGCCGGCCGAAGCAAACGCGCTGCTTGTTCGACATACGGTCCTCGGGGCGCTGGGGAAATGGCCAAGTTCTGCGGTTGTAATATGTGGCCCAATTGATTTTGCTGTCTTCGAAAAAATTCCAGCCATTGCTCCAGTAGAAGAGCAGCTCGCGGGCCTCCCGCACCGCCAAACGATGAAGCACGCGGTTAATCCCATACTCGAAATCTGAACAAGATTATCCACGGCAGCCTCACCCCGCCGTCCGCGCCAGCTGCAGATCGACGAACTGTATCCCCTTTTGCGCAGTGCGCGCCCATTCGCTGTCAGCATCGAGTTCGAGATAGCGCACCCAGTGGCGGCGGGCTTCGGTCAGATTGCCGGCGTCGAACTCCAGCCGGGCAAGGTTGAACACCGGATCGGCGTAGCTCTTGTCGAGCGCGATTGCCTTGACCAGATGCCGGCGCGCCGAGGCGATCTTGCCTTCGTCGCTCATCAGCCCGGCGAGGTTGAACCAGGCCTCGACGAACGCCGGATCGAGCTTGATCGCTCTTGCATAGTCATGCGCCGCGTCGGCCACGCGACCGGCGCCACGCAAGCAATTGGCGCGGTTGAACGCGGCGATGGCGTCGCTCGGATCGATGCTGAGGCAGCGTTGGTAGAGCGCCGCGGCATCGTCGTGCCGGCCCTCCTCTTCCGCGCTTTCAGCCTCGGCGAACAATTCTTCCAGCGTGTCGTCGCCGGCTGCGCTTGCGCTGCCGAGATCGAACAGCAGCTGGCCGTCGAGTTCGCTCTGGCCATCCTCGAGATAGATCTGATCGGGCCGGCCATGCTGCGAGCCGACATTGAGCGATTTGGCGGTGAGCGAAGCGACCGGACCGGAGCGATGCACGGAGCGCGCGATCGCGCCCCAGGATGCACCGCCGGCGACCAGCCCGGCATATTTGCGGGCAAGGATCAGATCGCGGAACGAGTAGGGTTCACAATCGTGCTCGAAGGCGTCGAACAGGCTGAGCAGGTCGAGGTCGGCACCGGACAGTCTGGACTGGTCGACGAGCGACTGCCTGGATAGCGAAGACGCCTCCGGCGCCTTCATCAGACCGAGCAGGCGCAGGAAGCCATTTTCGCTAAGGAGCGTTCGGCCGGCGGCACGCTCGGCGGCAACACGGCGTTCAATCTCGGCATCGCCGCCCTTCGCCGTGCCGGCCTTGGCGATCAGCGTTCGGCCGAACACAACATGGCTGGTGCGCCTGGTGACGCCGCGCCGCAACTGGCCGTGCTGACGCTCCACCTCACGGGCCGCGAGCCGCAGCGGAAATGCCGCCAGCGCGCCGATGGCGCCGAAGACGGCGCCCGGGATTATACCGGTCGGCGCCGTCACCCCTTGCTCTTGCCGACGGCCATGAGCAGATTGGCCTTTAACGGGTTTTCCTTGGCCGCACCCGCCTTAGCCTTGGCGGCAGGTTTTTCAGCGTCGTCGGCCTTGCTCTTCGACTTGGCCGGCGGCTTGGCTGATTGCGACAGGCTCGCCTTCAACGCATCCATGAGGTTGATGACATTGCCACGCTCGGGCGCCGCCGCAATGATCGGCTTATGGCCCTTCAGTTTCTCGCGGATCATCGTCATCAGCGCGATCTCGTAGCGGTCCTCATAATTCTTCGGATCGAAGGTGGTTTCCTTCTGCTTGATCAGCGCTTCGGCCAATTGCAGCATTTCGGGATCCGGCTTGCCAGCCGGGATGTTGCCGAAATATTCAGCCGTGCCGCGCACTTCGTTCGGGTTCCTCAACGTACACACGAACATGCCATTCTCGCGCGCGCCGATCGTCACCACGCGCTCGCGGCTGGACAGGACAAGGCGGGCAATGGCCAGCTTGCCGGATTTGCGCATTGCCTCGCGCAGCACGGCGAAGGTTTCCTCCGCCATGGCGCCATCCGGCGCCATGTAGTACGGCGCATCCTGATAAATGACGTCGACCTCGTCTTCGTCGACGAAGGCCTCGATGTTCATCGTGTGATTGGATTCGATGCGCACTGCTTCGAGGTCGGCCTCATCGATGATGATGTACTGCTTGTCCTCGTATTCGTAACCCTTGACCAAGTCCGCGCGCTCGACGAGGCCGAGTTCAGGGTCGACCGGCTTCATGTTGATGCGGTTGTGGGTCTTCTTGTGCAATTGGTTGAACGATATGCGCTCGCTGGTCGTCGTTGCCGGATAGAGCCGGACCGGACAGCTGACGAGGCTGAGCTTGAGGTAACCTTTCCAACTTGCCCTGGGCGCCATGATACTCTCCTACGCGGCCATGCACTGACATTTCAGACTGAGCATGATCTTCTCCGAAAACCGGTTCCCACGTTTCGGGATCATGCTTACGCAGCGCTTCGTCCAAAGGACGAATGGTGCTGCGGAAATCCTACACCGGCCCCAAACATACCGGCAAATTCCTGACGAAACCTTCCAGGTGAGCTGGAGGGCACCGACGGAGGATAATTCAAATTGTCCGCATGGTCGATGGACTTGGGGAAGTAAGTCATGCCGGAGGGACAGCACCCCCCTCTGTCCTGCCGGACATCTCCCCGGCAAGTGGGGAGATTGGCAGCTTCAACCTTATCGCTCCTCTTGCAAGGTTTGCGATTGGCGAAAGCAGAGGCGACATCCGATCTCCCCCCTTGCGGGGGAGATGTCCGGCAGGACAGAGGGGGGTGTGCCGGATCGCCAACACCTCCCGATCTACTTCCCCGAAAACAACGGCAAATCTCTTGCGAAATCCTCCATGTCCGCCCACGGATCGCCCGACGTCGCCAACAGCCCCGGCAAGGACGAATAGTTCAGATCCTGCGGCGTATCGATCGTCTCAAGGTCTGCCCAACTCACCGGCGTCGACGCCGGCAGGTTGGTGCGGGCGCGCAGCGAATAGGGGGCGGCGGAGGTGTGGCCGCGCGCGTTGCGGTGATAGTCGATGAAGATGCGGCGCCTGCGGTTTTCCTTGCCCATTGTGGTGGTGAAAGTGTCGGGCGCGGTGGCCGCCAAGTGCGTGGAGATGGCGCTGGTCGCCTGGTGCAGCTTCTTCCAGTTCTGCTTTTGCGTCACCGGCACGGTTATGTGGATGCCGCTGCCGCCGGATGTCTTGGCGAACGGCACCAGGCCGAACCGCTCCAATTCGCCCTTGATGTGGACGGCGGCCTCGACCACTTCGCGCCAGGCGATGCCCTCACCCGGATCGAGATCGAAAACGATCTGGTCGGGCTTGTCGAGGCTCAAGCGATGCGTGCCCCAGGTGTGGAACTCAACGACGCCGAACTGCGCGAGTGCCAGATAGCCTTTTGCTCCCTCGACCGACAGATAGGATTTGGTTTCACCTTCGGAGTTGGTGGCGTCAAAAGTGACCACCGACGGCGGCATGCCGGTGAAGGCGTGGCGCTGGAAGAAACAGTCCTTCGGCAGGCCCGTCGGGCAGCGCACCAGCGACACCGGGCGGCCCATGATATGCGGCAGCATGAAATCGCCGACCAGCGCGTAATAGACGGCGATGTCGAGTTTGGTCGGTCCGGTCTTGCCGAACAGCCGCCGCTCCGGATTGGTCACCCAGATGGTGGCGAGATCGGCTTCGGCGATCAGCCGCTTGCGCTTCGGCGACACCGGCGTCGACAGGCCGACATCGCGCAAGCCCCGAAACACACCGTGGCGCAGCGAATTGTCCGCCGTTCGGTTGGCGTAGTGGATGCGGGCCGACAGCATCGGCCGCACCCATTTCATCTCGCGCATGATCTCGCGCGGCACACCCTCGGGTGCTGTCGCGCCGTCGCGCAGCGGCTGCAGCCGGGCCAGCAAGTCGCCCGCCGTCGCGGCATCGAAGCCGGTGCCAACCTTGCCGCGATAGTGCAGTTCACCATCCGCGAATTCAGCCATGCCGATTGCCGCCAGTCCTTCGGCCGCGTCGGAAACGGTGTAGCCGGCGATGATGAAATCGCCGGTCTCCAGCGCCTTGACCTTGGTCCAGGTCTTGGTGCGGCCGCTCTGGTAGATGGCGTTGGCGCGCTTGGAGACGACGCCTTCCAGCCCAAGGATCGAGGCCTGATCGTAAAGCCCCTGCCCGTCGCCTTCGACATGGTCGCTCAGCTGGATGGCGGAGTTGGCGCCCTGCCCGGCTAGCAGTTCGGCGAGCAAGGCCTTGCGTCTTGCGAGCGGCGCCTTGCGGAGGTCCCAGCCGTCGAGATGCAGCAGGTCGAAGGCATAGAAATGGAGCTTGCTGCCCGCACCCGCCGACAGCGCATCCTGCAGCAGCGCGAAACGCGAGATGCCCTTCTCGTCCAGCACCATGATCTCGCCGTCGATGATCGCCTGGCTGAGCGGTAGCCGGGAAAAGGCTTGCGGCAGGTCGCCGTAACGCTTCGTCCAGTCGATGCCGCCGCGGGTGATCAACCTGACCTCGCCATCTCCGACATGCGCCATGGTACGATAGCCGTCGAATTTTATTTCATGCAGCCAGAGTTCACCTGTGTCTTCCACCGGCCCGCCCGGCGGTTTCGGCACCTGCGTGGCGAGCTGCGGCTCGATGCGCGACGGCGGATCGCCCCTGACCGCACCGGACAACGCGCCGGGTTTCAGCGCGCCGGGCTTGGGCGGCAGGCGGGCCGGCTTCCTCGGCGGCGCCACCAGCTCCTCGATCCGCTTGCCGGACTTCACGCTTTCCGGCCGCGCTTCCAGGATGTCGAGGCCGGTATCGGCGGCGAGATCGCGCTCCTTGAACAGCAGCCAGTTTTTCTTCTCGCTGTCTTCGCCGGGCTTGGGCTTCAGACGGGTCAGCATCCAGCCGCCATTCAACTTGTCGCCGGCCAGCCGGAACTTGAAGGCGCCGGTGCGCAGGCTCTTGTCGACATCGTCCATCGGTGCCCAGGTGCCGGTGTCCCAGACGATCATCGGCCCGCCGCCATATTCGCCTTCGGGAATGACGCCCTCGAAGTCGATATATTCGAGCGGATGGTCCTCGGTCTCGACTGCGAGCCGCTTGTCGGCCGGGTTGAGCGAGGGCCCGCGCGGCACCGCCCAGCTTTTCAGCACGCCGCCGACCTGCAGGCGCAAATCGTAATGGTCGGCGGTGGCGTGATGCTTGTGGACGACGAAGCGGTTGCCGTCGCCTGAAATGACCCCGCCCGCCGGTTCCGGCGTCTTCGTAAATTCGCGCTTGGCGCGATAGGCCTTGAGCTTGGGCGGGTTTGGCATGGATCAGGTAGGAGCGGCGCTTTCCCAGCGCCGCATTCCGTCACACCCCCCTCTGTCCTGCCGGACATCTCCCCCGCAAGGAGGGAGATCGGATGTCGCTGATGCTTTCGCCAATCCCCACCGTCGCAAGATAGGCGCCGTCGATGAAGCTGCCAATCTCCCCCCTTGCGGGGGAGATGTCCGGCAGGACAGAGGGGGGTGCTGTCCCGCCAACATTTCAGATTTCCCAGCACGGTGCGAAGGAACGAAGATCACGCTCAATCGTCAGCAGCCGGCATCAACTCAAGCTCGGCCGGCGACAGCCCCTGCTGCAGCTGGCTCAGCCGGAATTCGTCGACCCAGTAGGCCTCGCCGTCGACCAGCACGCGGGCCGAGTAGACGCCGCCGGAAAAGCTTTGCGCGGTGACGTACACCTTGTGGCGGTCGAGCGCCTTGCGCACCGCGGCGCGCTTGGAATTCTGGCTGGTGACGGAACTGGCCATGGCTCACTCATACACAAGACCGCAAGACATGGCGGCGGCATAAGGATGCTGGAGATCGGCCGCTCTGTCAATTTTGACCGCCTGCTTCTGGCAGCGCTACGATCCAACGGCAGCAAAAAACCGCTGCGCCTCGGCAGTGGGCTTTGCAATGGCGACGACAATATTCGGTTAGTGGTCCGAGGGATTATGAGCGCGGTGACGCGCGAGAGCTGCTGACGCCGGTTCCGCGTCGGCTTCTCGTAGATCTTCTTCATTGGTATCCCCATGGCCCCCAATGGCCGCCAGCAAAGGCGCTTGCGGCTGGGTTTTGTCAAGGGAAGCGCTGTTCTTCCGCCGAACAGCTATGGAAACTGGAGGAGCGGCCGCTATAGTTTTCCTCAGCCCCAAGGAGAACGGCAATGACCCTCAGCACCCGCAAACTCGGCAGCCAGGGGCTGCAGGTCTCGGTGATCGGCCTCGGCTGCATGGGCATGAGCCAGTCCTACGGCCCTGCCGACGAGGCGGAATTGATCGCCACCCTGCACCGAGCCATCGAACTCGGCTGTACCTTCCTCGACACGGCGGAAGTCTACGGCGCTTATGCCAATGAAGAACTGCTCGGGCGGGCGCTGAAGGGCCGGCGCGATGAGGTGACCCTTGCCACCAAATTCGGCTTCCGCATCGAAAACGGCAGACAGGTCGGCACGGAGCGTGACAGCCGGCCCGACCATATCCGCGAGGCGCTGGAGGGCTCGCTGAAGCGGCTCGGCACCGACCATATCGACCTTTACTACCAGCATCGCGTCGATCCGGCGGTGCCGATGGAAGACGTCGCCGGCACGGTCGGCCGGCTGGTTGCCGATGGCAAGGTGCGCTTCTTCGGCCTGTCGGAAGCGGGCGCGGCGAATATCGGCCGTGCGCATGCCGTGCACCCTGTCTCGGCGCTGCAGAGCGAGTATTCGCTTTGGGAGCGCAATCTGGAGCCGGAGATCATCCCGCTGCTCAAAAAGCTCGGCATCGGCCTGGTGCCGTTCGCGCCGCTCGGCCGCGGTTTCCTCGCCGGCGACGTCAAGCGCGCCGAGGATTATCCGGAAGGCGATTTCCGCCGCGGCGACCCCCGCTATCAGGGCGCCAACTACGACGCCAATGTCGCGGCTGCGGCTGCGGTGCAGGAGGTGGCCGCGGCCAAAGGGGCAAAGCACGCACAGATCGCGCTGGCCTGGGTGCTCGGCAAGGGCGACGGTTTCGGCATTGACATCGTGCCGATCCCGGGGACAAAGCGGCGCAAGTATCTCGAAGAAAATGTTGCTGCGGCCGCGATCACGCTCGACGCGGCCGAGATAGCTGCGCTCGACGCAGCCCTTGCGCCGGGCAAGGTCTCAGGGCCGCGCTACAATGAGCGGGTGATGACAACGATCGACAGGTAGAGGCGTCTAAGCTGCCAATCTCCCCCCTCGTGGGGGAGATGCCTGGCAAGGCAGAGGGGGGCGCGAAGGATCGCCCGCATCAAGTATTCTGCGTAGAGGTTAGCTCAAAGATGTAAGTGAAATTGGCCAATGTCGGCGGGACAGCGCCCCCCTCTGTCCTGCCGGACATCTCCCCCACAAGGGGGGAGATTAGCAGTTTCAGCCCCTCGCCTCACCTTGCGTAATCGATTTTCCTTGGCTAGCATCCTCGGGTCGGCGCCGTGCGGAGGAGAACGTTGCGGCGGACCGGCTGGAGCGCCTCGCGTCCCCTCGGGGCGGTCACAGGACACTCCATTTTTGAATTGACGCAAGTACCGTCCCGAGCCGCTCCCGGTTTCGGGCTCCTGCGTTCATGTGGAGGATATCTGATGAACAGACGCGAATTCCTGTTGTCGACCGTGGCGACCGGCGCCATGGCGCTGGCCGCGCCCATGGCCTTTGCCGCCGACAAATTGACCATATTGGGCTCGGTGCCCAATCTCGGCTTTCCGTTCTTTGTGCACATGCTGAACGAGATCAAGGCGGAGGCGCAGGCGCAAGGCGTCAATCTGACCGAGAGCGACGGCCAGAACTCGGCGCCGAAGCAGACCGCCGACATCGAGGCCGCACTTGTGCAGAAGGTCAACGCCATCGTGATTTCGCCGCTTGACGTCAACGCGCTGGCGCCGGCGATCGAGGAAGCGGTCAAGGCCGGCGTTCCGGTGGTGACGATCGACCGCCGCGTCGACGGCGTCGAGGGCATTCTCGCCCATGTCGGCGCCGACAACGTCAAGGGTGGCGAAGCCGAGGCGCAGGCCATGGTGGCGGCGTTCCCGAACGGCGCCAAGCTGTTCCATTTGCAGGGCCAGCCGGGTGCCGGGCCCGCGATCGACCGCAACAAAGGCGTCCACAATGTGCTCGATCCGCTCAAGGACAAGTACCAGATCATCTTCGAGCAGACCGCTAATTTCGCCCGCGCCGAAGCGCTGTCGGTGACCGAGGCCGGGCTTGCCGCCAACGGCAAGCCGGACGCCATCATCTGCGCCAATGACGACATGGCGCTCGGCGCGCTCGAAGCCTGTGCCGCGCGCAACTTCACCGACGTCAAGATCTACGGCTTCGACGCGCTGCCGGAAGCGCTGGTCGCCGTGCGCGACGGCAAGCTCGCCGGCACGGTCGAGCAGTTCCCCGGCGAACAGTCGCGCAAGGCGGTGCAGATCGCGGTCGCCTTCGCCAGGGACAAGACCGAGCCGAAGGAGAAGCTGGTGCTGTTGACGCCGATCGTCATCGGCAAGGACAATCTCGACAAGGCGGAGAGGTTGAACGAGACGAAGTGAAAGTAGGGCCCATGACGGGTGGAGGTCGCGCTCTGTCGCGCCCCCCTCTGTCCTGCCGGACATCGCCCTCACTTGGGGGGAGATTGGCCGTCACGTCTGCTTTCGCCAATCGCCAACGTTATAGAAATAGTGCTGCCGGCAAAACTGCTGATCTCCCCCCGTGTGGGGGAGATGTCCGGCAGGACAGAGGGGGGCGCTGTCCCGCTGCCTATCGCAATCCGGGAGCAATGCTTGTCCGCCGTTGAACCCACCGCATCATCGCCCCCGCTCCTTTCCGTCGAAGGCGTGACCAAGCATTTTTCCGGCGTCACCGCGCTCATCGACGTTTCGCTCGAGGTGCGGCCCAGTGAGATCCTTGGCCTGCTCGGCGAGAACGGCGCCGGCAAGTCGACGCTGTTGAAAATCCTGTCCGGCGTGATGCCGCCGTCAAGCGGCCGCATCGTCTTCGACGGCGCCGACTACGCGCCGTCCAGTCCGCAGGATGCGAAGCGGCATGGCATCGTCACCATCTATCAGGAACTGAGCCTGATCCCGACGCTGACGGTTGCGGAAAACATTTTCATCGGCCGCGCGCCGCTCGGGCCGCTCGGGCTGGTCAGCTGGCGCAGGATGGAGGACGCCTCGCGCGCGATCATCGCCCGCGTCGGTCTCGACATCGATCCGGCGACGCCGGTGTCCTCGCTGTCGGTAGCCGAACAGCAGCTGGTCGAAATCGCCCGCGCTCTGTCGCTGGAAAGCCGCCTGATCATCATGGACGAGCCGACCTCGGCGCTGACCGAGACCGAGGTGCAGAAACTGATGTCGATCATGGACAGGCTGCGCAAGGACGGTGTCGCCATCATGTTCGTCACCCACCGGCTGGAAGAAGCGTCCGCCATTTGCGACCGCATGACCGTGCTGCGGGACGGCAGGGTGGCCGGTCATCTCGACCGCGACGGCCGGCCCATCCAGATGCCGAAGATCATCGAGAAGATGGTCGGCCGCGCCGCCTCCGAACTCTACGCGCGGCCGACGCAGCGCGACGTCGCCGGCGAGGTCCGGCTCTCGGTGCGAGGCTTGCGAACGGTGCGCGATCCGCTGGCGCCGCACGCCATCGTGCTCGAAGGCGTCGACCTCGATGTGAAGGCCGGCGAAATCCTCGGCGTTGCCGGTCTCGTCGGTTCCGGCCGCACCGAGCTTGCCCGCGCCATTTTCGGCGCCGACCGCATCGCCGCCGGCACGATTGCGCTCGACGGTAAGCCGATCGCCCCGGCCTCCCCCGCAGACGCCATCAAACTCGGCATCGGGCTGGTGCCGGAAGACCGCAAGCACCAGGCGATCTTTGCAGCACTGGGCATTCTCAACAATTTCTCGATCGCCTCGCTCGGCCGCTACAGCAATGGGGCCGGCTTCATGGCCGAACGGCGCGAGCGCGAGGCGCTGGCCGGCTATCGCAAGGCACTGTCGATCCGCATGGCCTCGCCCGACCAGGCGATCGAGGGCCTGTCCGGCGGCAACCAGCAAAAAGTCATCCTGGCCCGCTGGCTGGCGCGCGACCCGAAAGTACTTATCGTCGACGAGCCGACGCGCGGCGTCGATGTCGGCGCCAAGGCCGAAGTGCACCAGATCCTGGTGCAGCTTGCCGCACGCGGCATCGCCATCATGATGATCTCGTCGGAGCTGCCGGAAGTGCTGGCGGTGTCGGATCGCATCGTCACCATGCGGCGCGGCCGTATCACCGGCGAAATGCCGGGCATCGAAGCGACCGAGGAAAAACTGATGGAACTGATGGCGCTCGACCGCAAGCAGGACGCGATGCAATGACCAGCACCACCGAACAGACCCAGCGCAGCGGCATCAACATCGCGCGGCTTCTGATGAGTTTTGGGCCGCTGATGTTCCTGGCGGTGTTGATCGTCATCTTCACCGTGCTGAAGCCGAGCTTCATCGATCCAATCAACCTGTTCAACATTTTGAGGCAGATCTCGATCACCGGGCTGATCGCGCTTGGCATGACTTTCGTCATCCTCACTGCCGGCATCGACCTGTCGGTCGGCTCGCTGCTCGCCTTCTGCGGCATGGTGGCGGCGGTGGTGGCCAAGGGCGGCACCGCCAACACGCTGTCGCTGTCGACCACGGGCACGCAAGGATATGGCTGGTTCGCCGCCTTGCTTGCCGCCGTCATCGTCGGGGCGCTGGCCGGCGGCGTCCAGGGCTTTGCCATCACCCGGCTGAAAGTGCCGCCCTTCGTCGTCACGCTGGGTGGGCTCACCGTGTTTCGCGGCCTGACGCTGACCATCTCCAATGGCGGACCGATCTCCGGCTTCGACGCCTCGATGCGCTGGTTCGGCACCGGGCTCATCGGACCGGTGCCGGTGCCGGCGATCATCTTCGCGGTGGCGGCCATCCTGTGCCACATCGTGCTGCGCTATACGCGCTATGGCCGCGCCGTCTATGCCGTCGGCGGCAATGCCGAGGCCGCGCGCCTTTCGGGCCTGCGCGTCGACCGCATTCTGATCTCGGTCTATGTCATCGTCGGCTTCTTCGCCGGGCTGGCCGCCTTCGTTTTGTCAGCACGGCTCAACTCCTCCGAAGCCGTGGCCGGCATCGGCTACGAGCTTACGGTGATTTCGGCCGTGGTCATCGGCGGCACCTCGCTATTCGGCGGCATCGGCTCGGTCGGCGGCACGGTGGTGGGCGCAGCACTCATCGGCGTGCTGCAGAACGGGCTACAGTTCAACAATGTCTCTTCCTACACACAAAGCATCGTCATCGGCCTGATCCTGATCCTGGCCGTGGCCTTCGATCGTTGGCTGAAGTCGCGGGTGAGGCGGTAAGGGATCGGCCATGGTTCAGATCAGGGCGATGACAGAGAACGATGTAGCGTCGGTATCGCGGCTGCTGGGAGAGTCTTGGCGGCGCACCTATTCGCCGATCCTGGGACCCGAGACCACGGCACGCCTCTCGGACGACAAGCATGCGCCCGAGCGGCTGCCAGCCGAACTTCTGGACGACAACAAGATGTCGTTCGTGGCCGAACGGCCGGACGGTTCGATCGCCGGCTACGCGATGGCGGCGATGGACGATCGTGGCGATGTCCTGCTCGACCGGCTGCACATCGACAAGTCAGAGTTCGGCAGCGGGCTCGCCACCGACCTGCTGCACGCGGTGCTTGTCGCGCATGCCGGCATCCCCAGCATTGCGCTGGAAGTGATCGAGGGCAACGACCAGGCGATCGCCTTCTATCGCAAGCACGGTTTCGAGGTGGTCGAACACCGCCCGGCCGCGCACGGCGTCGCCGGCCATGCCTCGCTGATCATGCGCCGGCTGCTGTCGAGGGCGTGAAATGAATGGGAAACCGCAGTAGTCAGGACCCTACTGCCCTAACCCCTGCGCCGCCACCGTCTGTGGACCGTCCTCGTCGTCCGGCATATCGAGGAGTTCGATCAGCCGCGCCACCTTCGTTCCCGGCAAGGGGCGGCCCTCGTTGACCAGCGCCTCGTCGGCACCGAGCCAGGCGAACGCCTCGCGCAGTTCTTGAAGGGTGGCGCCGGTCAGCGCGATGTCGGCTATGACTGCCTCGTCTACCGGCCCCAACACCGAAATGATGTCGTCGCGTGTCATGGTCACCTCCATGCTAAGTGCCGGCCGGTCGTCGAGATGACGCCGAGACCCGGCCATCCAGCCAACGGATTGCGAGTAAAAACCGCCGACAAAGCAGAATCTGGGTCTTCTTTTCGACTAAGCAAGATGAACGCGCGCGCCTTTTGCCGTCAAGCAGCCGAGTGCGGATCGATGCTGTAGAGATGCACGGGATAGCCGGGACCGATGGCGTCGCGCACCCGGTCCGTCCAGGGGAGGACCGCCGGATAAGCCGCCAGCGCAAAGCCGCAATCTTCGGCACGGTGGCCGTAGCCATAGACAGCAATGTCGGCGATGGTGAGCGTGTCGCCGACAAGGAACGGCGTGTCGTTCAGGCTGCGCTCCAGCGCTGCCAGCGTGCGGGCGCCGGCTTCGCGCTTGGCAGGAACCATGGCCTGGTTGCGCTCCAGCCTTCCGGCCAGCGTCCAGAAGCGCAGGGAGCCGATGACCGGCTCGACATGGTACTGTTCGAAGAACAGCCATTGCATAATTTTCGCGCTGACATAGCGATCCGCCGGCAGCAAGGGCGTGCCTTCGGCGAGATAAATGAGGATCGCATTCGATTCGGCGATCGCACGGCCATCCTCGAGTTCGAGCACAGGAACGGCGCCGGCCGGGTTGAGCTTCAGGAAAGCGTCGGTGTGGCTCTCGCCCTCGAAAATCGACACCAGGCGGCTTTCATAGGGAATGTTGAGCAGGCCGAGCACGACCCTCGCCTTCCAACCGTTTTGCGACGGCAAATAATCATGAAGCGTGAGCATGGCTGTCCTTTTGCTGCGGTCGACGCCTGATTTGCACGGTGCCACGATCCCAGCCACCCGAATCCTGCAATGTGTACGCGCAGAATAAGTAAACTATACGCATGTAAAGTTTTTGACTTCGCCCTATGAGCGATTTACCCGATAAACATTTGTGCCGAACAACTGCGCGAGCAAGCAATCAGTCTGTGACAAGGAGGAATCGCAAGCATGAGCCTTTCGCGCCGCAGCGAAATCGCCGCCGAGGCCGCGGGGCCAACTATTGTCGCCGGCGAAATCCTGGTCGAGATCATGGCGACGGAACGGGGTTTCGGCTTCCTCGAGCCGCAATCGCTTGTCGGGCCATTCCCCAGCGGTGCGCCGGCGATCTTCATCGATCAGGTCGCCCGGCTGGGAGGCGGCGCCGGCATTATCGGCTGCGTCGGCCGCGACGATTTCGGCACGCTCAACCTGGACAGGCTGGAGCGCGACGGCGTCGACGTCTCAGCCGTCGATATCAGCGACCGCTTCCCGACGGGATGCGCCTTCGTGCGCTACCGGCCCGATGGTATCAGGGACTTCGTCTACAACATCGCCGAATCCGCCGCCGGGCAGATACACCTGACCACTGCTGCGCGCCTGCTGGCGGACAGGGCCGGCCATCTGCATATCATGGGATCGACGCTGTCGGTGGCAGGGCTGAAGGAGATCGTCAGCTACGCAGTGCAGGCGGTTCGTGCCCGCGGCGGCTCGACCTCATTCGACCCGAATGTGCGCAAGGAGCTGATCGACGGCTCCGACGGCGCACTGTTTTCCGCACTCATCGACGATGCCGACCTGCTGCTGCCGTCCGGCGACGAATTGCTCGCTACGGCGGGCGTCGATGACGAGCACCGGGCGGTGGCGGCGCTGTTTGCCAGGGGCGTCGGCGAGATCGTGCTGAAGCGCGGTGCTGACGGCTCTTCCTGGTTCGGCGCCGACGGCGCCAGGATCGACTGCGCCGGTTTTCAGGTCGAGGAAGTCGACCCCACGGGCGCCGGCGATTGTTTCGGCGCCACCTACCTGACCTGCCGCCGCCAGGGGATGGAGCCCGGCAAGGCGCTGCTTTATGCCAATGCCGCCGGCGCCCGCAACGTCACCCGGCGCGGCCCGATGGAGGGCGTCACCAGCTTCGACGGACTCGATCAATTCATCAAGGGAACAGCGAGACGGACATGAGCGCCAACCCGCTTGCAGGCCTCGCCAGCGCGCGCAAAAACGGCTCGCCCTACGGCATCACCTCGATCTGCTCCGCGCATCCGCTGGTGATCCAGACGGCGATCAGGCGCGCCGTTGCCGACAGGGAGAAAAACCTGCTGATTGAGGCAACCTGCAATCAGGTCAACCAGTTCGGCGGCTATACCGGAATGACCCCGGCGCTGTTCGTCGCCTTCGTGCTGGAGATCGCCTGCCGCGAGGGGCTGGAAGCCTCGCGCATCATCTTCGGCGGCGACCATCTGGGACCGAACCCGTGGCGCGCAGAGCCGGCGGCGCAGGCGATGGACAAGGCCGAGGCCATGGTCGGCGCCTATATCGCGGCCGGCTTCACCAAGATCCATCTCGACGCATCGATGGGCTGCGCCGGCGAGCCGGCGGCGCTTGACGACGAGACCATCGCCACCCGGGCGGCGCGGCTGGCAAAGGCGGCCGAAACGGGCGCGCACGCCGCAGGCAGCACCTTGCCGGTCTACATCATCGGCACCGAAGTTCCCGCCCCCGGCGGCGTCGACCATGCGATCAGCGAGTTGAAGCCGACCGAGGCGGCGGCGGCGCGGCGCACGATCGAGGTTCACCGGGAGATCTTTGCCCGCGAAGGCCTGACCGAGGCGTTCGGCCGCGTCATGGCCGTGGTGGTGCAGCCGGGCATGGAATTCGGCAGCCAAAATGTCGTCGCCTACGCGCCCGAAAAATCCAAGGGCCTGACCGGCTTGCTCGATGAGCAGCCGTCGCTCGTCTACGAGGCGCATTCGACCGACTACCAGACCCGTGCGGCTTTGACCGCGCTGGTCGCAAACGGCTTTCCTATCCTCAAGGTCGGCCCCGGCCTGACCTTCGTCTTGCGCGAGGCGCTTTACGGGCTCGACCTGATCGCCTCCGAAATGGCCAGGGACTATGGCGACCGGTCGCTCGCCCGGACCATGGAAAGCGCGATGCTGGCAGCCCCCGGCCATTGGCACAGCCACTATCATGGCAATGAAGCAGAGCTCTATGTGCAGCGGCATTACAGCTACAGCGACCGCATCCGCTATTATTGGAGCAACCCCACCGCTGTCGCGGCCGTCGAGCGCCTGCGCAAGGCGCTGGACGACGTTGCCATTCCCGAAACGCTGATGCGGCAATTCCTGCCGGCGCTGCCGGCCGAACTCGGGCCGGCGGGCAATCCCGAGGCTATCCTTCTCGAAGCTGTCGATCAGGTGCTGGCCGACTATGACGCGGCCTGCCGTGGGACCTGAGTGCATTGCGCCGGGTTGATCTTTGCCTCAGCCCAGTGTCTCTGACGTTTCCATGAAACCAGCCATGTTCTTTCTCCTGTTCGCGGCCTCCCTGCTGGCGTCGCCGGCACGCGCCGACTGGAAGCCGGTCGAAAAGGTCGAGACCTACGCCATCGCAGGGCGGACCGGCCCGGAACTCTATGCCGCGATCGGCGAAGCCGGCCCCTTGCTCGGCAAGGGTCGGGTCATTGCGCACACCAATTTCAAGCTGACCTGGACCAGGGACTACAGGCCGCAAGGCGACGCCTGCGTGCTCAAATCGGCGCGCCCGAAACTGATCATCACCTACACCTTGCCGAAGCCGGCCGAACCGTTGCCGGCTTCCGTCCAGAAGAACTGGACGGTGTTCATCGCCGGGCTCGCCGCCCACGAGAGAGTGCATGGCGCAGCCATCGCCGAGATGGTGCGCAAGATCGAGGCGGTGAGCCTCGGCCTGACCGTTACTGATGACCCCGCCTGCAGCAAGATCAGAACCGAGCTGACGAGGCAACTCGCCCAGATCTCGCTGGCTCAGCGGCAGGCGAGCCGCGACTTCGACCGGGTCGAATTCGGCCCCGGCGGAAACCTGCAGAAGCTGGTGCTGGCTTTTGTGAATGGGGGGTAGTTTGCCGGCGAACCGGTCATTGCGCCGGTGTTCCGAATGACAAGAGCACCGGCCGCATGGCCGCTTTACAGGCAGGCTTGGTAGCGCTACCGTCTGATCGTCACGCGACCTGTTGGGGGAATGGGAGACGGTCGCGAGGCGGGAGAGGAGCGGTTTCCTTCGGGGCGTCGCAAGAAGCATTCGGGAGGAGATCGATGGCGTCTGTCGCGATCGGCGATGTTTACAAATCGTTCGGGACCGTCGAGGTCCTGCATGGCGTCAGTGTGGATATCGACGACGGCGAATTCGTCACGCTGGTCGGCCCGTCGGGTTGCGGAAAATCGACCCTTCTCAGGATGATCGCCGGCCTGGAAAAGATTTCTCGGGGCGAGATCGCGATCGGGGATCGGGTCGTCAACAACGTTGCGCCGAAAGAGCGCGACGTTGCCATGGTGTTCCAGAACTACGCGCTCTACCCGCACATGACGGTCGCCGAGAACATGGCGTTCTCGCTCATGCTCAAAGGTGTTTCGAAGGCCGATTGCGCTACCAGCATTCAGCGCGCCGCCGAAATCCTCGGGCTGGTGCCATTGCTGACGCGATATCCGCGCCAGCTTTCCGGCGGCCAGCGCCAGCGCGTCGCCATGGGCCGGGCGATCGTGCGCGATCCACAGGTTTTCCTGTTCGACGAACCGCTCTCCAATCTCGACGCCAAGCTCAGGGTGCAGATGCGCGCCGAGATCAAGGAACTGCACCAGCGGCTCAAGACGACCACAGTCTATGTCACCCACGACCAGATCGAGGCCATGACCATGGCCGACAAGATCGTCGTCATGCATGACGGCATCGTCGAACAGATCGGACCGCCGCTGGAGCTCTACGACAGGCCAAACAATCTCTTCGTCGCCAGTTTCATCGGCTCGCCCGCCATGAACCTGATCAAGGGCGAGATCGTCACCGACGGGTCTCCGTCCTTTCGCGGCGCCGGGGGAATTTCCGTGCCGCTGGCCGGCGCGCCGGCCGTTGGCAACGGTCATCCGGTGGTGCTGGGAATACGGCCCGAGCATTTGCGGCTATCGTCAGACCAAGGCATTCCAGTCACCGTCGCGGTGGTCGAGCCGACCGGGTCGGAAGTGCAGATCATCGGCCGCACCGCCGGCGGCGACGAGATCGTCGCCAATTTCCGCGAACGCCATGCCTTAACACCGGGCGAATCCATACGGCTCTCTGCCGCGCCTGGCCTGATTCATCTCTTTGACGGCAAGACCGGAACACGATTTGAAACGCGTAACGGATGGTAAGGACCGCATAGCAAGGAAGATAAACCGGAGGAGACGACCATGAAATTCACGAGACGCGATGTAATCCGCACGACCGCAGGTGCCGCGGCGGGAGCTCTGGGAAGCCGGTTCGTCGGCTCGCCGGCTTTTGCCCAGGAGGGCTTGAAATACAAGCCCGAGGAAGGCGCAAAGCTGCGGCTGCTGCGCTGGTCGCCCTTCGTCAAGGGCGATGAGGATCAATGGCTGGCCAACACCAAGCGCTTCACCGAGGCGACAGGTGTCGAGGTTCGTGTCGACAAGGAAAGCTGGGAGGACATTCGCCCCAAGGCAGCGGTCGCGGCCAATGTCGGTTCCGGCCCGGACCTGATGTTCGTCTGGTTCGACGACCCGCATCAATATCCCGACAAGCTGCACGACGTGACCGAGCTCGGCGAGTATCTGGGCTCGAAATATGGCGGATGGCACGACGGACCGAAGCAATATGCGACGCGGGACGGCAAGTTCGTCGGCCTGCCGCTGGCCACGATCGGCAATGCCATCGTCTATCGCGAAAGCTGGGTGAAGGAGGCCGGCTTCTCCGAATTTCCGAAGGACACGGCAGGCTTCCTCGAGCTTTGCAAGGCGTTGCAGGCGAAAGGACATCCGGCCGGCTTCACGCACGGCCACGGCGTCGGCGACGGCAACAATTACGCGCACTGGCTGCTGTGGAGCCATGGCGGCCAGATGGTCGACGAGAGCGGCAAGGTGGCGATCAACAGCCCCGAGACGCTAAAGGCGATCGGATACGCGCAGGAACTCTACAAGACCTTCATTCCCGGGACCGAAAGCTGGCTCGACGTCAATAACAACCGCGCCTTCCTGGCCGGCGAACTCGGCGTCATCGCCAACGGCATTTCCGCCTACAATACGGCCAAGATCAACAAGGACAACGATCCGAAGCTGGCTGAGATCGCCAAGGACATCCGCACCACCAACCTGCCGATCGGTCCCGTCGGGAAATCGGTCGAACTGTTCCAGGTGACCACCGCCGTCATCTTCAACTACACGCCCTACCCCAATGCGGCCAAGGCCTATCTGCAGTTCATGTTCGAGGATCCGCAGATGACCGACTGGATCACCTCCTCGGCGGGCTATTGCTGCCAGACGCTGAAGGCCTTCGACAACAATCCAGTGTGGACGGCCGACCCGAACAATGCCGCCTATGCCAAGGCCTCGGCGACGCTGCGCCCCAACGGCTATGCCGGGCCGCTCGGCTATGCCTCGGCGGCGACCATGGCCGACTATGTCCTGGTCGACATGTTCGCCAAGGCGGTGACCGGCCAGGCGACGCCGCAGGAGGCGATGGAGGAGGCGGAGAAGCGCGCCAACCGCTACTACCGCGTTTGATCACGGCACCGCCGGGCAGCGTCTAGTGCGCTGCCCGGCCCGTTGCACAATCCCATGGCGGCCGTTGACGCCGTGACCTGATTCCCCGATGAGGAGCCCTTCATGGCCGTGCCGTCCGTTGCCGCCCAGCCGCGTCCGTCGATGCTTTCGCGGATCTCCGAAAGCCGCAACGCGCTGGGCTTCGGCTTCATGCTGCCGGCGGCGGCGCTGCTGCTGGTCTTCCTGACCTATCCGCTCGGGCTGGGCGTCTGGCTCGGCTTCACCGATGCCCGTATCGGCCGCCCCGGCATCTTCATTGGCACCGAGAACTATCAGTATCTGTGGAGTGACGCCGTCTTCTGGCTGTCCGTCTTCAACACCTTGCTCTACACGGTCAGCGCCTCGATCCTGAAGTTCGTGCTCGGCCTGTGGCTGGCGCTCATTCTCAATGAAAACCTGCCGTTCAAATCGTTCTTCCGCGCGATAGTCCTGCTGCCTTGGGTGGTGCCCACCGTACTGTCAGCCATCGCCTTCTGGTGGATCTACGATTCGCAGTTCTCCATCCTGTCCTGGGCGCTGCAGCAAATGGGCCTGATCGACCACCGCATCAATTTCCTCGGCGATCCGGAGAATGCGCGCGCTTCGGTTATCGCCGCCAACGTCTGGCGCGGCATTCCTTTCGTCGCCATCACGCTGCTCGCCGGCCTGCAGACCATTCCGCAGTCGCTCTACGAGGCGGCCACGCTCGACGGCGCCAGTCGCTGGCAGTTGTTTCGTTATGTGACTCTGCCGCTGCTGACGCCGATCATCGCCATCACCATGACCTTCTCGGTGCTGTTCACTTTCACCGATTTCCAGCTGATCTACGTGCTGACCCGGGGCGGACCGGTGAATGCCACGCATCTGATGGCGACATTGTCTTTCCAGCGCGGCATTTCCGGCGGCCAGCTTGGCGAGGGCGCGGCCATCGCGGTGGCCATGATCCCGTTCCTGCTGGCGGCGATCCTGTTCAGCTATTTCGGCCTGCAACGCCGCAAATGGCAACAAGGCGGCGGAGACTGACATGGTCAAGACGGCCGCGACAAGGAAGGCGAAACGTGGGGATATCGACGAAGGCGGCATGGGCTACCTGCAGAGCCTGCCGCGTCGCGTGGTGACGGTCTATCTGCCGCTGCTGGTGTTCGTCTTCGTGCTTTTGTTTCCGTTTTACTGGATGACGATCACGGCGGTTAAACCCAATCTCGAAATGACCGACTATGCGCAGTTCAATCCGTTCTGGGTGGTGCATCCGACATTGGAGCACATCCGCTATCTCCTGTTCGAGACCTCCTATCCGGGCTGGCTGCTCAACACGATCATCATCTCGACCGCCGCTACGTTCCTGTCGCTGCTGGCGTCGGTGTTCGCCGCCTATGCGATCGAGCGGTTGCGCTTTTCCGGGGCGCGGCAGGTCGGCCTCGGCATCTTCCTCGCCTATCTGGTGCCGCCCTCGATCCTGTTCATTCCGCTGTCGGTGATGGTGTTCAACCTCGGGCTCTACGACACGCCCTTCGCGCTCATCCTTACCTATCCGACCTTCCTGGTGCCGTTCTGCACGTGGCTGTTGATGGGCTACTTCCGCTCCATCCCGTTCGAACTGGAAGAATGCGCGCTGATAGACGGAGCGAGCCGGTGGCAGATCCTCACCAAGATCGTGCTGCCGCTGTCGGTGCCGGGCCTGATCTCCGCCGGCATATTCGCCTTCACCCTGTCATGGAACGAGTTCATCTATGCGCTGACATTCATCCAGTCCTCGGAAAACAAGACCGTGCCGGTGGGTGTGCTGACCGAGTTGGTGCGCTCCGACGTCTACGAATGGGGGGCGCTGATGGCGGGAGCGCTGATCGGCTCGCTGCCGGTGGTGGTGCTCTATTCGTTCTTCGTCGAGCACTATGTCTCGTCGATGACCGGCGCGGTGAAGGAGTGACGCGCCGGCTCACGCAAGGCGACCGGCGCGGTCAGATCGCGCCGATGATGCCGCCGTCGACGCGGATGTTCTGGCCGGTGATGTAGCCCGCACCTTCGGAAGCGAGGAAGGCGATGGTCGCGGCGATCTCCTCCGACGTGCCGTAGCGCTGCATCGGCACGCTGTCGCGGCGCTCCTCGGTGGCCGGCAGGCTGTCGATCCAGCCGGGCAGCACATTGTTCATGCGCACATTGTCGGCGGCGTAGGTGTTGGCGAAGATCTTGGTGTAGGCGGCAAGCCCGGCGCGGAACACGGCGGATGTCGGGAACATCGGGCTCGGCTCGACCACCCAGGCGGTCGAGATGTTGATGATGGCGCCAGCCCTCTGCTTGACCATCTGCGGCGCCACGATGCGCACCGGCCGGATGACGTTCATCAGATAGACGTCGAGACCGGTGTGCCACTGCTCGTCGGTGATTTCGAGGATCGGCGCGCGTGGCCCGTGGCCACCGCTGTTGACCAGCACGTCGATGCGGCCAAAGCGCTCGAGCGTCAGATCCGCGAGCCGCTGCAGATCGTCATTCGACTGGTTGGAGCCGGTGACGCCGAGGCCGCCAAGCTCCTTGGCCAGAGCCTCGCCCTTGCCGGAGGACGACAGGATCGCGACCTTGAACCCGTCCGCCGCCAGCCGCTTGGCCGCCGCCGCACCCATGCCGCTGCCGCCCGCGACGACGACTGCTACTTTTTCTACACTCATCTCGATTTTCCTTCGTGCGGGTTGGCGGGACTCTAAAATCCATGTTTCCGAGGTTCGACCAGTGCTATAAACGGTTTTGCCATCTGGTTCGAACCAGAAAGCCTGAAATCAAGCTGTAGAAAAACTCCTGCATGCCTGAAGCCTTCCTGAGCCTGCCGCCGTTGAATGCGCTGCGTGCCTTCGAAGCCGCCGCGCGTCACCTCAACTTCCGTATCGCCGCGCAGGAGCTGAACGTGACTCAAGGGGCGGTGGCGCAGCATATACGCGGGCTGGAAGCGGATCTCGGCGCAAAGCTGTTCGACCGGCTGCCGCGCGGCCTGGCGCTCACCGACGAGGGCCGCGCCTATATGCCGAACATCCGCCGCGCCTTCGAGCTGATCTCGGAGGCCACCTTGCTGCTGCGGCCCGAACCGGCGCGGCTGACGATCAGCGTCACGCCGAGCTTTGCCACCAAATGGCTGATCCCGAAACTGCCGGAGTTCGTCGCGCACAACCCGCTCGTCGATCTGCGAATCCTGGCCAGCGAAAACCTGTCGAGTTTTCAGGCCGACGGCGTCGACATTGCGGTCAGGCAAGGCCGCCCGCCCTTCGGCGCCGGCCTGATGGTCGACCTGTTGTTCCCACAGCAGATCGTCGCCATCTGCAGCCCTGCCCTGCTGCCTACCGAGGCGAACGAGATCGCGACGGCCGATATCCAGCATCATGTCCTGTTGCACGACGCGCACAATCTGTGGCCGGAATTCATGGAGAGAGCGCTCGGCCTGAGGATGGCCACCGGGGCCAAACGCATGCGCTTCAACCAGACAGGCCTAGCCATCGACGCCGCCATTGCCGGCCAAGGCATCGCACTGGCCAGCCGTTTCCTCGTCGCTGCCGACATTGCCGCCGGCCGGCTGGTGCAGCCGATCAACGCGGAGATGCGTGGGACGCACGATTTCTATGTCGTGATGCCGCGCAAGCAACGGCACCCAGAACCGACGCAAGCCGTGCGGCAATGGCTGCTGGATGAGGGCGATGCGGCGCGGCTGTGATAGATAGCCGATCTCCCCGCAAGGCGGGAGATCCGCAGCTTGGCCGACGCCGCCCCTTTCAGCCTCGCCGAGCAATGTCGGCCGCCACTGCCTTCGCCTCGCGTCCAATTTCCCTGAGCAGACCGGTGACCGGATTGTAGAAGCCGACGAGGTAGAGGCCGAGTTGCGAGGCGCGGGCGTTGACGCCACTGCGCTCCGGCTGCAATTCCACGGGCAGAAACTTTTCGTAGCCCGGGCGATAGCCGGTGGCGAGGATGACGGCGTCGAAATTTTCCAGCCTGCCGTCGGTGAACGCAGCGCCGCGCTCGGTGAAGCCCGCTATGTCGGGTGCGATCTTGATGGCGCCTTTGGTGATGGCGTCGACCGTGCCGACGTCGATGACCGGGATGCGGCCGACTTCGTCGATCTGTTGCAGGATGCCCTGCTTCGGCCTGACGATGCCGTATCTCTCGAGCTTGCCCAGCGCGAAATCGAGGATGATCGGAAACATCCACTCGTTCAGCGCCTGCGGCATTGGCCGGCTGGCGATGCCGACCATCTGGATCGGCACGCCAAACAGCTGGCGCGGCACGATGTGGACGCCCTTGCGCACCGAAATGGTCGGACGCGCGCCACTTTCCGCCAAGTCGAGCGCGATCTCGGCGCCGGTGTTGCCCATGCCGACGATCAGCACCGAGCGGCCAGCAAAGGGCGCCGCTTGCGTATAGTCGGCGCTGTGCAGCACCTCGCCCTTGAAAGCCTCGATGGCAGGGAGCCGGGGGACGATCGGCTCGGCATTGTTACCGCTGGCGATGACGACATGGCGCGCCTTCAGGTTGTCCGAACCTGTCTCGACCAGAAAACCGCTGTCGGTACGGCGAATGGCTTTCACCGTTATGCCGAAGCGCGGGCGCAGATCGAATTTTTCCGCATAGTCGTCGAGGTAACGGACCACCAGTTCGCGCGGCACGTAGCGCGGATAATTTTTGGGAAAGGGCAGGAACGGCAGCGACGAGAACGACTTGACCGTATGCAGATGCAGTCGCCGATAGTGCCGCCGCCAGGCGGGCGCGATCTCCTGCGATCTTTCGAGCAGGATGAAATCCACTCCTGCCCGCTTCAGGCAGGCACCGACCGCAAGGCCGGCAGGCCCGGCGCCGACAATAACGACAGTGGTGTCCAAGCAATTCTCCTCCCGCCGGGTTGGCAGAGGTTATGTGCAGAGGCGCAGGCGGGACAAGTCACCCGTTGCGCAGCATCCCGGCCGCGAAGGGAGGGCTGGCGTTGCTCCCTAGCCGATATGCTCGGCGCGCAGCTTCTTCTTTATCTGCTCCAGGCCCGCCTCGCCGCCCCCCGCCAGTTCGTCGGCGATCCTTGCCAGCTCGTCATCGGCGTTGCGGTACTTGCTGCCCCAGGCGCCGAGCGTCGCCAGCACCGGCAACAGGTCGATGCCCGCCTCCGTCAGCTTGTAGATCGCCTTGAGCTTGTGCGTGGGGTCGTCGCTTCTGGTGACAATGCCCTCATCCTGCAAGGTCTGCAGCCGCTCGGCCAGCGTGCGCGACGAGATGCCTTCGCCTGATAGCAGAAACTCCCGGAAGTGCCTTTTTCCCGCGAAAATCATGTCGCGGATGATCAGCAGCGTCCAGCGGTCACCGAGCAATTCGAGCGACAGGCTGATGGGGCAGCCGGATCTTTCCCTGGTCGACATTCTCAATGCTTCCATTTCTAAATCACTTTACTATTGACATCATTTTTCTCTCGTGTCAATGGTTCCGAAAGTAAAGCAATCACCAACGCCGCCTGACCTGGCGCTGGTGACACCAGAGCTCAATCAGGAGAACAACGATGAGAAAACTGATCCTGCAGATGCAGATGTCGGTCGACGGTTTTGTCGGCGCGGCCGGCGATGAGCACTGGCAGCTCTGGGAATGGGGCGCCAACTGCCCGTGGGACGACGACTTGAAGCAGGATTTCAACGCGGTGTTCGCCGGCATCGATACCATTCTGCTCAGCCGCAAGATGGCCGAAGAAGGCTATCTAACCCATTGGGGCAATGCGGCAAAAAACTATCCGCACGATCCCTTCTACGCCTTTGCGCAGCGCATCGTCGAGGCGCGCAAGGTGGTGCTGAGCGACAAGCTCGCGGCATCGCGGTGGGAGCGCACGACGCTTGCCAGCGGCGACCTGCCGCGCGAGGTCAAGGCGCTGAAAGCTGAAGGTGAAGGCGACATGGCGGTATTCGGCGGCGCCGGCTTTGCCTCGGCGCTGATTGCAGCGGGACTGGTCGATGAGTTCCAGCTGTTCATCAATCCGGCCGCGCTGGGCGACGGCGAGCGGATTTTCGACTGTGGCGGCTTCCTGAAATTGCGCCTGCTCGGCTCTAAAGCCTATGCCTGCGGAATGGTGGTGAACCGCTACGCGCCGGCAATGTGAAGTAGTTCAGCGATTGAATCCGTGGACCGCTTCAACTCTTTGTTTTTACGAGAACTCCGGACGGATCACCGCAACCCGCTCCTCGTGAACCTGCGCTAGAAATTGATCTCGACCGAAGCGGCACTTCGCTTTGCCGGCCCGTGAAACACCGCCTCGATGTTGTTGCCGTCGGGGTCGAGCAGGAAGGCGGCGTAGTAGCCGGAGTGGTAGGGCCGCTCACCCGGCGCGCCATTGTCGGCGCCGCCGGCATCGAGGCCGGCCTTGTAGAACGCATCGACCATGGCGTTATCCCTGGCCTGGAAGGCCAGATGATGGCGCCCGGTCAGTTGTCCCCTCGCCGCCCGGCTGTCGAGGCTTGAGATGAACAGCTCGTCGGCCCAGAAATAGTCCTCGGCCTCGCCGCCGATCGGAATGCCGAGCATCTTGAAGACGGCTTCATAGAAGCGCCGGCTCGCCGCGAGGTCCCTGACCACCAGCTGGACGTGGTCGATGAGGCGGCCGCGATGCAGTTCCATGAGCGATATCTCCCGTCGCGAGACCACAAAGCTAGTGCCGCGGAGCGGCTCGTCAATTCGGCAGTCTATCTTGTCGGCGCGCTTGGCAGCCTTACACCCCTGCTTTTGTCATATCCGGATGGACTTCCACGCAGACCGGATAAAAAATGCAACCGGATTGTCGGATTCGAAATCCCGCCAACGTCCTTCGGACGCAAGCGGCGCAACGGAGCTGGAGCGAGTGGCGCTGCATCGAAACCGATCTCGGGAGAAGAGCATGAACAGTTCCTACCGTTGGGTGATCGTCGCGTGCGGCGCGCTGATGACCTGTGTGGCGCTCGGCGCGATGTTTTCGCTGGCGATCTTTCTCGAGCCGATGGCGCTCGAAACCAACTGGTCGCGAACCGGCATTTCCAGCGCCATGACGCTGAATTTCTTGGTGATGGGGGCCGGCGGTTTTGCCTGGGGCGCCATCTATGACCGTGTCGGCGCCCGCCCGGTGGTTTTTGCCGGCGCGGTGCTGCTCGGCCTGTCGCTGGTGGTGGCGAGCCGAGCCCAATCGCTGCTAGTCTTCCAGCTGAGCTATGGCGTCATCGTCGGGCTGGCGGCCAGCGCCTTCTTCGCGCCGATGATCGCGCTGACCACCGCCTGGTTCGAGACCCATCGCAGCCTGGCCGTGTCGCTGGTCTCGGCCGGCATGGGCGTGGCGCCGATGACCATTTCACCCTTCGCGCGCTGGCTGATCACCGCCTACGACTGGCGTACCGCCATGTTCGATATCGGCATCATGGCCTGGGTGCTGTTGCTGCCGGCCGTCTTCCTGGTGCGCCAGCCGTCGACGGCGGTCGCGGCAGCGGATGGCAGCGCGCCCGCGCCTGCCGCGGCCCCCGGCATGTCAGTCGGCCAGGCGCTGCGCTCGCCGCAATTCCTGGTGCTGGGTATGACCTTCTTCGCCTGCTGCGCAGCGCATTCGGGGCCGATCTTCCACATGGTGAGCTATGCCATGTCGTGCGGCGTGGCGCCGATGGCAGCCGTGTCGATCTACAGCGTCGAGGGCCTTGCCGGGCTTGGCGGGCGCGTGCTCTACGGCGTGCTCGGCGACAGGCTGGGCGCCAAGCCGGTGCTGATCGTGGGCCTCGCCATCCAGGCGGTGGTGATCGCCGCCTATCTCGCCGTCGGCAATCTCGAGCAGTTCTATCTCCTGGCGATCATCTTCGGCGCCACCTATGGCGGCGTCATGCCGCTCTATGCGGTTCTGGCGCGCGACTATTTCGGGCCGCGCATCATCGGCACGATACTTGGCGCCGCGACCCTGTTGTCCAGCCTCGGCATGTCGTTCGGCCCGCTCGCCGGCGGCATGATCTTCGACGCCTATGCCAGCTATTCCTGGCTGTTCATCGGCTCGGCGCTGATCGGACTCGGTGCTGCCGGCATCGCCATCGCGTTCCCGCCGCAGCCCGGCCGAGAGAGGCTGCAGGCGGCATGAGCGAAATTTCCCCTCGAGGGGAAATACTCATCACCCTGTCGCCGTTCCCGAGCGCAGCTCTTCCCTGACCTCGTCGTCGCGGCTGAGCCTGGCGTCCGAGATCAGCACCACCGGGCATTGGCAGCGCTGCAGCACGCCTGTGGTCGTCTCGCCGAAGAAGAGTTCCTCGCCAGGGCGCCGCGCCACGCCCATGACGATCAGCGCCGCCCCCCTGCCGGCCTGGCGGGCAATGGCATCGGCGGCGGCGGCCCGGCTGCGGATGGCCGTCTCGATCTCGACGCCATAGCGGTCGGCTAGTGCGACGGTATCCTTCAGCACCGCCTCCCTGCGGCGATGCGAGACAGTGTCGCGCGGTTCGTCGCGGCCGACGCGCGCGACATAAAGTATCTTGACCCGCGCACCCGTGACCGCTGCAATCGCCAGCGCCATTTCGGCACCCCGGCGGGCGATCGCGGTGCCGTTGACCGGAACCAGAATCTTCCCGCCTTCAGGTCCTAGCCTTGGCATCTGGCGGCCGGCGCCGGTCGCCTTCAGCACCAGGCATAGCGGGCCCTCGAAGGCGCCGGCGATCTCGTTGATGCGGCGGGCAAACCCACCTTTCGACGTGACCGCGCGGCCGAGCCCGATCAGCAGCAGCCCATAGCCTTTGCGCGCCTCCTTGGCAACCGTTTCGGCCGAAAGCTCGGCCTCGTGGCGCCGCGTGACAGGCGCCGCGCGGGCCAGCTCCTCGTCCGAACTCCTGGCGGCCTCGCGGCTGTCCTCGGCACCCTTTTCGATCGGCTCGAGCTTCGCATCCGTGCCGGGCTCGGCCTCCTCCCCCTCGCCTCGGGCATGCAGCACCGTCGTCGGCCTGCCGGCGCCCACAACTCCTGCGAGGTAAGCAGCAAAGCGGCCGACAACGCCCTCATCGGTCACCACCAGCAGTCGTTCCAGATTGGCGATGAAGCCGCGTTGGTCGATCTCCTCGCGCTCCAGACGCTTCTTCTCGGTCTCGCCCATCGGCAAGCGGCCGAGTGCCCAACGCAAGGTCGGCGGCATGGCGAGCGTGGTGATGACGGCCATGGTCACGATCATGGTGAAAAGATTGTGCGACAGAACGCCGATCGACAGGCCAATAGAGGCGACGATGACTTCGGTCGAGCCGCGCGCGTTCATGCCGCAACCGACGGCGATGCCTTCCTTGCGGCTCAAGCCGGCAAGCTCGGCGCCGATGAAGGCGCCGGCGAATTTGCCGAAGCTGGCGATCAGCACCAAAGCGGCCGTGAGTAGCGCAAGCTCGTGGTCAACAAGCACGGTGAGATCCGCCGAAAGGCCGGCGACGCCGAAGAAAACCGGCATGAACAGCGCCATGATGACGCCGCGCAATTGCCCTTCGATATGACGCGACAGGATCGGCAATTCCCCAACCAGTATGCCGGCGACGAAGGCGCCGAGCACGGTGTGGACGCCGATCAGATCGGTGATCAGCGCCATTGCGCCCATGATGGCGAGAATGACGGTGACGACGGCGTATTCGCTGCGGAACGTATCGTTGGTCCAGCGGATGGCGTCGAAGACGATGCGGCGGCCAATCGTGAAGGAAAACCCCATGAAGGCGGCGACGCCGACAATGGTGAAGGCAAGGCTGCCGAGCTCGATGCGCCCCTTGGTGGCGATGCCGATGGTGATGGCGATGATCACCCAGCCGATCGTGTCCTCGATGATGGCCGACGAGACGATGATCTGACCGAGATCGCGGCGCATGAAGTTCATCTCGCGCACCACCATGGCGACGATCTTGACCGAGGAGATCGACAGCGCCGTGCCGAGGAAGAGACCGGCGACAATGCGCTCGGTTCCGTCGGCCAGCAGCGAGGCCGGCATGAACTGTGCGGCGGTGAAGCCGAGCGCGAAAGGCACGGCGACGCCCGCGGCGGAGATGGAAAAGCACGCACGGCCGACCCTGCGCACCAGCCGCAGATCCGTCTCCATCCCGGTGAGCAACAGAAGCATCAACACGCCGAGCTGGGCGATGGCGCTGATCATGCTCTTTTGGGTGGCGTCGCCTGAAAAGATCACGCGTTCTGCTTCCGGCAATAGCCAGCCGAGCAGCGATGGCCCGAGCAGGATGCCGCCGATGAGCTGACCCATCACCGCCGGCTGGCCGAGACGCTCCAGCAATTCGCCGATGCCGCGGCCGACGAGAAGCAGAAGGAGGATTTCGAGAACGAAAATGCCCTCGCTGGACATGCCGGTCTTTTCGGCTGCCAACGATGCGGCCGGGATGAATGCGAAAGCTGCCGCGGCAAGCGCGACCGGCCGGCGCCGGTTGACCACGAAGGACATGCACCCCCTCATCGTGCCCGGTATAACGTTTGCGGGCGAGATCGGTTGCACGCCACGCTCCCTTGGCGCGCCGCAGGTTACTCATTACCTGAATCGCATAACAGGCCTATCTGACTGCGGATAAACCGCCGAGACCCGGGCCGGCGACGGAACATTTTCAACCGATTGCGCGTTGCGCAGATGGGGATGACCGGCGTCGTTTCGGCCGGCCATGGCGTTGGGAGGCGCATGGCAAGGGATGTCCCAGGTCAAGACCGTGAAAACCGACGAAGCGGCTGCAGCGCCGCGGGCGTCTGATGCGTTCGCGCTGAAGCTCACCTCATCGGAATTCGTGGCCACCATGTCGCATTTCCACCGCGCCGAAATCGCCCGCATGGCCGGCTGGCGCGACCGGCTGGACCGTACCAGCAACTGGGCGATTACTGTCGTCGCCGCCATGCTCTCAGTCTCACTCTCGACGCCCAGCGCCCATCACGGGGTGCTGCTCTTTGCCATGCTGCTGACCACGCTGCTGCTATGGATCGAGGCGCGGCGCTATCGTTTCTTCGACGTCTACCGGGCCAGGGTGCGCCAGTTCGAGCGCTATTATTTCGCGCAGATCTTCTCGCCGCAGCCCGACTACGCCTCCAACTGGCTGGCCATCGTCGGCGAAGGCCTGCGTTCGCCGCGCTTCCTGATCTCGCAACGCGCGGCGTTGGTGCGCCGGCTGCGCCGCAACTACATTTTCATGTACACGATCCTGATGCTGGCGTGGGTGCTGAAGATCACGACGCCCAGTCTGCAGCGCGAAGGGTCGCCGATAGGCTTGGGCGCGTCATTTCTCGACGCCGCGCGCGTGGCGCAGCTCGGCCCGGTTCCAGGCATCTATGTCGCGTGCATGGTCGGGCTGTTCTATGTCGGCCTGCTCGCAGCCGCTTTCCTCATCTCAAGCGACGATGGCGAGCTTTCGCATGGCACCGTGCATGTCTGAGAGCGGCCTCGAAAAGCGCAATCTGCCGCGGTGATCTTCAGCAGACATTGTCGACCATCAGAGCGGTCGCTTCCGACCGGCTTGCGGCTTCCTCAACTGGAAGCCGTGCGCGATGGCGCTTGTAGGCGGTGAGCGCGATGACCAGCACGCAGCATACGGCGTTCAGCCAGTTGATCGCCGCCAGAGCGGGATCGTTCAGATTGATGTGGGCGTAGAGTCCCGTCGTGGCGTTGGCGCCTGTCCACAACAGCCAGGTCGCGTAGGAAATCGCCGACGCCCCGTGCCTGTCCCGGGCCACCCGCACGATCTGCGGCAGGTAGGACACCACGCGCAAGCCATTGAAAATAGTGAAAAGATAAAAAGACAGATCAGCAAGTGTCATCCGAAACCCCTGTCATGGCCGGACGTCCCATAGCGTTCCTTGCAGTGGCGGCATGTGAGCCCGTTCACATGCCGGCTTCGATTTTCCTGTTGCGGCCCGGCACTCGGATTCTTTCGCCATGTGGGCCGTTCGCCGTGAGCCAGCCCGACGAGGTCGACATGAACCAGATCCTGTTTCGGCCGACGGCGCGGGAGTACTAAACAGATCTCGTGCTTGGGCAAAGTTCGGGTTGACCGCTGCCAAGAGCGCGGCGACTATCCCTGCAACGTGCAGGAGGACATGAGAATGGACGAACCCGATCGCTGGCGGCACATGGCGAGCGCGCCCAAGGACGGCAGCCGCATCCTGGTCACGGTCAGGCCATCGGAACAGGGGCCGGCCGAGGTCGACCTCGCTTACTGGTCGCGCGCCGACCAGTTCGGCACGGAGGGCTGGCGCTCTTCCGATTCGTCGCCAGGACGGGTGATCGAATACCCCGAACCGGAGTTGAAATGCTGGATGCCGCTGCCGACGGCCAATCTGAGCCGGGCTTCAATGCCAAGTCCGTGGCAAGGCGAAGACGTCCCGCTGCTCGACGGCTCCGGGATATGATCTCGGCGGGATGACCGTAGGAAATACGCTGCCGGCCTAATACTTGACGGCCTTACTTCGGCCGGCGCACCGATCGCACCATGCCGCCGGGGCCGCTGCCGCAAAAGAAGCGGTCGCCGCCGTCGGATTCGAGCCCGGAAACGCCCACCCCTGCCGGCATGTCGAGCCGTTCCAGCACCTTTCCGCTTTGCGGATCGACGCGCCGGACATCGCTCTGGTCGCCTTCCCAGGTGCCGTGCCAGAGCTCGCCATCGACCCAGGTCACTCCGGTGACGAAGCGGTTTGAGTCGATGGTCCGCAGGATTTTCCCGGTCTCGGGATCGATCTGGTGGATCTTGCGCTCCCGGTTCTGCCCCACCCAGAGCGTGCCCTCGGCCCAGGTCATGCCGGAATCGCGGCCGCCGCCGGGCGCCGGGATGGTGGAGAGCACCTTGCCGGTATCCGGGTCGATCTTCTGGATGCGGTCCCCGGCGAGCTGAAACAGATGCCGGCCGTTATAGGCGGTGCCGGCATGGGCGGCGACATCGATCGAGCGCAGCGTCTCACCGCTTGCCGGATCGAAGGCGGTCAGCCGCTCGCCCGTCGCAAACCAGACATTCTGTCCGTCGAAGCTCACGCCGTGCACGGTGTCGACATCAGGAAAGGGCCCGTATTCGCGCAGGATTTCCGCTGCTGAATGTTTCATGTCCTGGTCCTCGATCATGGTCACCTTTCCTAGCCGTTCGGCAGCGGCGACGGGAGTAACAAGGTGGTCGTGAAACCAGCGACCGGTGGCGTCATCCAGCGCCGCGCCCGGCCCTGGCCGAAGGACTGCACTTTGCCGGTCTCGGCCAACTGCTCGAGCGCCCGCTGTACGCTGCGCTGTCCAGCGCCCAGCGCCAGCGCCAACGCCGAGCTGGCCCAGGATTCACCATCGGCCAGGAAGGCCAGCAGCGCGGCGTGCCGCTCCTCGATCGGCCGCGCCAGCACCGCCACGGAGCCTGCTTCGCGCGGCGCCAGCGCAAAGCCCTGGCTGGTCGCGCCGATGCCGGCCAGCGGGCGCAATTCGGCGCGCAGGCGGCCGATCTCGACCCGCAGCCTGGCGCGATGCGATTCATCGGCATGCCGGCCGCCAAAGGCGCGGGCAATCAGCGTCGCCCTCGGCACATCCGCCGGCCAGGCTTCGGCAAGCGCGCGCGCCAGCGCAAACAGCACCGGGCGCGTTGCCAGGGATATCGTTGTTTCCTGCTTGTGCACGATATAGCGGAACGTATCGACGACCAAGGCCGGCGACGCCTGCAGTGCCTCGACCTCCTTGAGCAGCAGCGGGCGCTCCTCGCCGCCTGCGATCAGCCGCGCCGCCGGCGTCTCCAGTGCCAGGAAGGCGCTGTCGACCTCCGCCATAAGACCCGGAATGCCGGCCCGGCGGGCGGCATAGCGCGCCCACTCAAGGGCTGCGCGCGCGGCCTTCGTCTTCAGGCGCCGCATGGCGATGCCGGCAACCGCGAGTTCATGCGCAGCGCGTGAGGCCGGCGGAAGCGGCGACGGATCGAGCCCAACCAGCACGTCTTCAGCCTCGTCGAGGCGGCCGATCAGAAGCAGGCGGCGCACCTTGAGATGCCCGGCATGCGCCGCGTTCAGCCGGTCGCCATGCTTTTCCAATGTCGACCGCGCCGCGTCGAGCGCCTTGGATGGCCAGCCGAGATCACGCGAAACAAGCGCGATCTCGGCTTCGGCGACAACGCATCTGGCGCGCGCCACCGCCTCCTTTGGACCGAAGGCACGGCCGGCCCTACGCAACAGTACTTTGGCGCGGTCGAGATCGCCGAGCTGCGCCATGGCAATGCCGCGCAACGCCAGCGCCGGGGCATCCTCGCGCAAGGCGACGCGGTCGAGTGCCGCCAGCGGGTTGCCCGCCGCCAGCGCCAGCCCTGCCGCGGTGATCAGCGAGTCCATGCAAATCCCGTCACATTTGTAACTCCCACCGCTCCCCTTACCGGCCCTAACTTAAGTCACCACCGCCAAGCAGCAAGCTGCGGACGGCGACCTAGCCATCTGGACTGGTTGAAGACGCCCAGGCCTGCGTTGACGGCAATATTCGCATTCGCTAGCCTGAGCATCTCAGACAGTCGCGTTAAGCTTCTCAATAAGGAAAAACCGACCATGCCTGCTTCCGAGGACCTCGAGCCCACCGTGCGGCCTCGCCACCCCTGCTGCGGTGGCCCGCCTGCAAATGCCGTCACATTTGTAACTCCGCCCTCGCCGCCTCGCGGCCCTAGCCTGCCTCACGATCAACAGGCAACGACAAGCCACAACGGCTCAACAATTGGCAAAGGAAACAAGCAATGACCAAGCACGTGGCAATGAAGACCCCACCGGTCGTTTCAAGGCAGGAATGGGAAGCCGAGCGCGAAAAGATGCTGGTGAAGGAAAAGGCAACGATGCGCGCCAGGGACGCGCTGTCGGCCGAGCGCCGGCGCATGCCATGGATGGAAGTAGACAAGGCTTATGTGTTTGAGGGTCCCAACGGCAAAGCGAGCCTGCTCGATTTGTTCGAGGGCCGGCGGCAGTTGATCGTCTACCGCGCCTTCTACGAACCCGGCGTCCACGGCTGGCCCGAACATGCCTGCCGCGGCTGTTCGCTCGGCGCCGACCAGGTCGGCCATCTCGCCCATCTGAACGCCCGCAACACCACGCTTGCCTATGCCTCCCGCGCGCCGCAGGCCGACATTGCCAGCTTGAAGCAGCGGATGGGTTGGGAGATGCCCTGGTACACAATCACCGACAGTTTCGACAAGGATTTCGGCGTCGACGAATGGCACGGCCACAACGTGTTCATCCAGGACGGCAAGAAAGTCTATCGCACCTACTTCATCAACAACCGCGGCGACGAGCAGATGGGCACGGTCTGGAGCTACCTCGACGCAACGCCGCTCGGCCGCCAGGAAATCTGGGAGGATTCGCCCGAAGGCTATCCGCAGACCGAGCTCTACAGCTGGTGGAACTGGCACGACAATTACGACGCCGCACCCGACAAGACGTGGGAGGAAGTGTCGGCGGCCGGCGAAGCCGCGTTCCGCAACAAGGACGGCAAGTAAGGACCTGGAGCGGCCCATCCAGCTTGGTTTCCTGTCCCTCACGGGACAGGAAAGCCGGGCATTGATCATCAAGGGATTATGACCATGAGCGATATCGGCACAGGCACCGGCAGTGAGGTCCCTCAACGCTCCGATGCAGTTTCTCTCCGCACCGCCGACTGGCTGTGCCTCGCCGCGGCCCCTGTTTTCGCCGTGATGGCGCTGCTTACCTGCATTCACGCTGGCGACGGCGTCATGTCGTGCCTGGGGGCCGATGCCTCCCCGCTCACCGGCATGCCGCTGATGTATCTCTTGATGAGCGCCGTCCATCTGGCGCCTTGGCTGCGCGTGATTTCCGGCCGGCCGATCCGGCGATAGGCTGGACCGCCGCCGCCATGCTAACGCTCTTTACGTCGGAGAGAGACTATGAAGCTGGTCAGGCTGAGAGCGCCGGGCGGGTTGGACAAGCTCGACCTGGTCGAGGAGGATCAGCCCCGGCCTGGGCCGGGAGAAATGCTGGTCAGGATTCGCGCCTGCGCGCTGAACATGCGCGACGATTTCGCCGTACAGGGCAAGGTGCCGCTCGCCGACGGCCGCGTGCCGCTGTCGGATGGCGCCGGCGAGGTGATCGCGATCGGTGACGGCGTCGACACGTTCAAGCCGGGCGACAGCGTCGTCAGTGTTTTCTACCCCTGGTGGCTGGCCAGCGACATGAGATCCGATACAAGCCGCGACATTCCCGGAGACAGTTTCGACGGCTTCGCCAGCGAGTATGTGTGCATGCCGGCGCAGGCCTTCACCACGGCGCCGGCGGGCTATACGCATCTCGAGGCGGCAACGCTGACCTGCACGGGCGTCACCGCCTGGCGCGGCCTGGTGACATGCGGCAAGGTAAAGCCCGGCGACACGGTGCTGATCCTTGGCACCGGCAGCGTGTCATTGTTTGCGCTGCAATTTGCCAAGGCCGCCGGCGCAAGGGTCATCGCCACGTCGTCCGATGAAGAGAAGCTGGAGAAGCTCAGACGACTCGGGGCCGACAGCGTCATCAACTACAAGGCGGTGCCGGAGTGGGGCGGCAGGGCCAGGGAACTGACGGACGGACGCGGCGTCGATCATGTGATCGAGGTCGGCGGACCGGCGACGCTGGCGCAGTCGATAGCGGCCTGCCGGACAGGCGGGCATATCGCACTCATCGGCGTCCTGACCGGCTTTGCAGCAGAAGTTTCAATCCCGGCGCTGTTTTCAAACCAGATCCGCATCAGCGGGATTTCCATCGGCAGCAAAGCCGACCAGCAGGACATGATCCGTGCCATAGAGGTCAACCGCCTGAAGCCCGTCATCGACAGCAGCTTTCCACTGCAGGATATCGCCGCCGCCTTCAGGCATTACGAAGCGCAAAGGCATTTCGGCAAGATCTGCCTCGAGCTTTAGACCCTGCGATCGGCATTCCTACCCAGCGGCCGGCGCCAGCGTCCCGCTTGCCATCAGGCCCCAGAGTTGATCGGCCGTCAGCTGTCTGGCCGAGCCGTCGTACGCCACCCGGCCGAGGCTGAGCACCACGATCCTGTCGGCCAGCGCCCTGACCGTCGACAGGTCGTGCGTGACCAGGATGACGCCGGTGCCGCTGACGGCGATCGAACGGATCAGTTTGACGACCTGCGCGGTCTGCTTGACGCCAAGCGCGGCGGTGGGCTCGTCAAGGCAAATCAGCTTGACGTGATCGGCAAGCGCGCGGGCAATGGCGATGGACTGCCGCTGGCCGCCCGACAGCGAGCGCACCAGAACATTTTCGTCGCGAAGCGTGACGCCCAGCGCGGCAAGCCGGGCACGACACTGCTCGGCGGCCTTTCGGTCGTCGCGAACCGGGAAGACACCGAGCCAACGCCGCGTTTCCTCACGCCCGAGGATCATATTGTGGGCGACGCTGAGGTTCGGGCAGAGCGCCAAATCCTGATAGACCGTCTCCAGGCCGGCGCCGCGTGCATCCTGCGGGCTCCTGAAGGAAATCGGCTGGCCCTCGAGGGTCATCGCGCCGGCATCGGGCTGGATGGCGCCCGAAATAATCTTCATCAGCGTCGACTTGCCGGCGCCATTGTCGCCGAGCAGACAGACGATCTCGCCTTTGCCGACCGTGAAACTCGCCTCTTCCAATGCCGTCAGCGCGCCGTAGGATTTGCGGGCGCCGGCAATCGAGAATGCCGGACCTTGCGGGGCTTCTGCATTGCCCGCCGTCACGGCAGGGCCGGCCGAGGCGACGGCACCATTGTCCGCCACCGTGAAGTTGGTCGCGGCGGCCCGAGCGCGCCGGCCGCGAAAACCGATCGCAGCCTGGTCGGCCACCAACGCCAGCAACAGCATGCTTCCCACCGAAATGGATTGCCACCATGATTGCAGGCCGACGAAGATCAATCCTGCATTGAGGATGCCGATGGTGGCAACACCGATGGCGATGCCGAGCGGCCTGCCGGAGCCGCCGGAAAACGCAACGCCGCCGAGAATTGCAGCGGTGAGCACGTCGAGCTCGAAGCGAACGCCGATGGTCGGCGTGATGCTGCCGAGACGACCGGCGATCAGAACCGAGACCAGGCCGATCAGCAAGCCATTGGCGGCGTAGAGGCCAACCACCGTGCGCCCCACCGGAATGCCGCAGAGTTCGGCTGCGCGCGGGTCGCCGCCTATGGCGTAGAGCCTCAAGCCGGTGACCGTGCTGGTCAAGACAAAGGCTCCGATGACAAAGACAGATGCGGCGATGATCACGGTGTACTGGATGCCGAAGATCTTGCCCCGCCCCAATTCGAGCAGAGCCTCGGGAAAACCATAGACCGCGGTGCTGGAGACGACGAAGGCAAGGCCGCCATAGAGCGCCAGCATCGCCAGCGTGACGATCAACGGCGAGATGCTCAGCCTGCGCACCAGCAGACCGTTGAGCAGACCGAGCAAAAGGCCCAGACCCAGGCCGACGCAGATTGCCAGCGGCGCGCTCTGCGTCGCCACCGCAACCTTGGCAGTGATGATGCCGATCAAGGCGACCATGCTGCCGATGGAGAGGTCGACATAGCCGGCGATCAGCAGCGCGGAGGTGCCGAGCACGGCGATCAGGATCGAGGTCGAGTTGACGCCAATGACGACGAAATTGTCGAGGCTGAAGAAGGATTTGTTCAACAGCGAGAAGGCGATGATCAAGCCCAGCGCGACCAGCGCCAGCCCGATGCGGCCAGACGCTTCGCCCGGCGCCTTGACGCCCGGCAGCAAGGATGAAAACCGGCCCGTTTGCAGCGGTGTCGTCCCCGTTCGAAGGCTGTCTGTGCTCATGCTAGCCTCTGACTGAAGCGGGCGGTTTCAGGTCAGGCTGACCCGCCCGTATCGCGCGGGAAAAACAGGCGCTACTTTGCCTCGGATGACCAGGGGAAATTCACATACTGGTCGCGCGTGTCGTAGCAGATGTTGCCGTACATCCTGAGATAGATGTCGCGGCGCTTCGGGTCCTTGTAGACCGCGGCCGGGTCGGCGACATCGGCCTCGTACTGGGCCATGTAGTCGCTGGTCAGCGCCACGGGCAGGATATCCATCGCCTGCGGGATGCTCTTGCCCTCCAGCCAGTCGGCGGCATGCTGGCCCATGGCATAAGCGAAGACCGGCGACGCCAGGCTGATGCTTGCCTTGTAGGGACCGCCGCCTTTCTTGATCGCGGCGACTGCCTCCGGTTCGCCGTCGATGCCGCCAAGGAACTGGTCCGGCCGCGCCTTGCCCGCCGCTTCCAGGGCAGCCAGCGCGCCGAGCACGACCGTGTCGGCGCCGAGCACGACATCGACGTCGGGATGGGCCTGGAGAATGGTGCTCATCGTGGCAAAGCCGCCTTCCTTGTTGACGGGATTGGGCGAGATGTCGGCGACGATGGTGACGCCTGGCATAGCCTTGAAGATGTCGCGCATGGCGGCAAAGCGCGGCGCCAGGAATTCCATGCTGTCATGCGACAGGATGACGACATTGGCCTTGCCGCCGAGCTTGTCCTTTATGTAGGCCGCGGCCGCTTCGGCCAGCACCTTGCCGGTCTCGTATTGCGGCGCGTTGAGCAGCGACGTCGCCGGCGGCGGCACGATGGTGCCGACATAGGCGCCCGACCAGATAAGCTCCTGCAGGCTGCGGCTCATCGAGGCCGGGTCCACGGGGGCTGCGACCAGACCGCCGATCTTGGAGGCGAGAAACAATTGCACCTGCTCGACCCCCTTGGCGGCGTCATTGTTGGCAAGCGCGCGGCGATATTCCAGGCCGCGATCCTTGGCGGCGGCGGCCAGGCCGCGGTCGACGCCCTGCATGAATTCACGCTCGTTGTCCTGCGCGAAGGCCAGCACCTTGCTCAGGCCGGGCGGTGGGCTGCAGGCCGGCGCCTTCGGATCGAACGGCGCAAATACCGCCGGCTTGGTGAGCCCGGCCGGGCCGTCCTGCGCGCTTGCCAGAATGGTACCGCCCGCGAGCACACCGGCAACGCCGAGCAGCGTCGCCAGCATCATGTTCCTGTCAGATCGCATTTTACTTCCTCCCTGTCGTTGATTGTTGCCGCGCATCGCAAGCCTCGCGGTCGCTACTCTTCCCAGTCTCCCCAGATACCCACCTTCCCGCTCGCAAGTCAAAACTTTTTCCAGTGGAATTAATTAATCAGAGATAGTCGGGTGACTCGCCCACGCGATCACGCCTTGGCGATCAGCGACTGGACGACTTTGGCCAATTCCGTGCCGAGCACGCGATGCGCGTCGCTGTCGAGGTGAATGCCGTCTACCGCGCTCGACTCGACGACATCGCCGGCGTTGAAGAACGCGGCGCCGGCGCGCCGGGCCGCATCGCGGAACAGGCCGGCAAAGTGCATCGACTTTGCGGCGCCGCCCAGGAACATCTGGCCGAACCAGTCGACCTCCAGCATCGGCGGCGGCGCTACTATCAGGACCGCGGGCGCCACGCCCGCGGGGCCAGCTTCGCTGCGCAGGACAATTCTGGCCAAGATCTCAATGGAATCAGCGACGTCATTCGGCGTTACCGAGAACCTATGCTTGAGATCGTTGGTGCCGAGCATCAGGATGACGAGGTCGAGCGGCATATGCGTTTCCAGGCACACCGGGAGCGATTTGAGCCCGTTCTTGTGGAGACCTTCGATCGGATCGTCGTGCACGGTGGTGCGCCCGCCCTGCCCTTCTTCGATCACATCCCATCCGTTGCCGAGCTGGCGGCGCATGATGCCCGGCCAGCGGCGGTCGGGCGTGAAGCGGTGCCGTCCGACGCGGGCCAGGGTGGGAATGGCGCCATAGGTATTGGAATCGCCAAAGCACATGATGGTCCGGGTCTGCGTCACGGCATTGCTCCTCCAGGCTTGCATACTTTGAACGACAGCAGGCCGGCTGGCGTCAACTACATTTTTCCATCGGGTGGATTTAAGTGTTGCCTTGCCAGGCCCGCATTGCTACGTCAGCGCTTTGATCGGCTCGCCTTGCGGCCAAACTCCTTGCGCAGGGGAAAGCGTGACCGGCACCAGCTTCTTCAGTCTCGAAAAGATCGCCGAGGGGCGCAGCGGCGGAACCACGCAGGCCGAGAGCCGCATTTACAACGAACGCCTGATCGTCTCGCTGATCCGCCGGCACGGCCAGCTGGCCAAGACCGATTTGACGCGGCTGACCGGGCTGGCCGCGCAAACCATCACCACCATCGTCAACCGCGCCGCCGACAACAAGCTGCTGCTGCGCCTGGAGCCTTTGCGCGGACGGCTGGGGCAACCCTCGGTTCCCTATGCGTTGAACCCGAAAGCCGCGTACGCCTTCGGCCTCAAGGTCGACCATCGCAGCGCCGATGTCGCCCTGGTCAATTTCGTCGGCAACGTGATGGCGTTCGAACGCACGCTGTTCGACTATCCGACGCCCGTCGAGGTGATGAAATTCGCCAAGGGCGCCATCGCGCGCATGTGCCGCAAGCACAGATCGATAGAAAAAGACCGCATCGCGGGTCTTGGCATCGCCTCGCCATTCCATCAGTGGAACCTAAGCGAAGAGGGCGCGGTGCCGGCGGGCAGGCTGGATGCCTGGAAGGAAATCGACATTCGCGCCGAACTGGACCGGGCGTTCGACTGGCCGGTGTTCCTCTACAACGACGCCACGGTGTCGGCCGCGGCCGAACTGATGTTTGGCGCCGGCGGATCCCGCGCCGACTTTCTCTATGCCTATGTCGGGCACTTCATCGGCGGCGGCCTGGTGCTCGATCATCACTTGTTCCCCGGCCGCAACAAGCTGGCCGGGGCGCTAGGCGACATGCCGGTGCCCGCGCCGGGGCGCAAGGGCGACCGGATGACGCCGCTGCTGCGCGTCGCTTCGCTGCATTCGCTCGCCGGCAAGTTCAACGACCAGGACAATGGGGACAAGGATGCCGGCCGCATCTGGTCGTCGCCCGACGATTGGGGCGACCTTGGAGAGCCGCTCACCGCGTGGATCGATGAGGTTTCGGACGGGCTTGCCTATGCCGCCCGCAGTGCCGTTGCCTTGCTCGACATCGACAATGTGGTGATCGATGGCGCCATACCGAATGGCGTGCGCAAGGAGATCGCCAAGTCCATGCGCAGAAAGCTGGCGCGGATCCTTGTCGATCGCCCCGAGCCGTTCTCCGTCATCGAGGGGACGTTTGGCCATCTCGGCCCCGTTATCGGCGGCGCCAGCATTCCGTTGCTGGTGAAATATTCGAACGACAAGGAATTGCTCTTCAAGGAATAGGCGCGCAGCCGCCGGCACCAGGCATTTCGAACTGTGAGACTTGTCACATACCTGCTCGTGAAGCGCGTGCTACTTGCACCCTGCGGTAGGTCGACGCCGAAAGAAATCGCCTGGCATGGTCTGGCGGTGACGGGCCTTTCACTTTATGCTGTGGCAGGTTGCATACTCTCAACGGACCTTGATGCCGCAAGCGGTGTTCTCGTCGGCGTCAGGCCGCGACCAGGAGTTTTGTCATGCTCCGACTTTGCGGATTCATCGCGGCCTTCATCCTTGCCGGCTTCACAAGCTTCGAGGCCTGCGCCGATCGAAGGGTCGCGCTCGTCATCGGCAATTCCGATTATCGCGACATCCCGGCGCTGAAGAACCCGGCCAAGGATGCCCAGGACGTATCGGCCACGTTCCGGCTGGCCGGCTTCGAGGTTTTCGTCGCCGAGAATCTCACCAAGCAGCAGTTCGAAGGCCAGTTCCGGGACTATCTGGCCGCCGCCGACGGCGCCGATCTCGCCGTCGTCTACTATTCCGGGCACGGCTTTCAGATCGGCGGCGAGAATTTCCTGATACCCGTCGACGCCTCGTTGAAGAAGGCGGCCGACATCGAGGTCCAGGCCATCAAGCTCAACGACGTGCTGGAGCAGCTGCGCTCGAAGTCGAAGATCCAGGTGATCATCCTCGATGCCTGCCGCAACAACCCCTTCCCGCGCAACAATTACTGGCTGCGCGACCAGCTTGTCACCGCCGGCAATACCGGGCTGGCGCAGGTGCGAAGCTCGCTCAACACGCTGATTGCCTTCGCCACCGAACCAGGCGCGGTCGCCTATGACGGCAGCGGCGACCTCAGCCCGTTTTCATCGGCCTTTTCGCGGCGCGCGCTGGCGCCGAACCAGGAGATCCGCACGGTCATGTCGGCGGTGCGCCGCGATGTCGTGCAGGCCACCAACGGCATGCAGGTGCCCTGGGAAAATTCCTCGCTGATCGATGACGTGGTGCTGGTGCGCCGCAACAACCGGCCTTCGCTGCCGCCAGTGCTGGAGAAGGTAGTGCTCTCGGGGGTCGGTCCTGTCGCTCTCGGCCTGCCGGAGCCGGTCGATGTCGATGGCGGCGCTATCAGCGTCAGCATCGAACGTCCGCCGGCAATGGGCCGTCTGGTGCTGGACGGCAAAGACGTCGCGGTGGGCGAACCGATCCAGGGCAAGGACCTGCCGCGCCTGCAAATGGATGTCCCCAAAGGCGCCGCCACGCAGGACGAGGTGGATATGCTGGCCTATGCCACGCATGACAATTGGGGCGGCGGGAGCCAGGGCATACTCGTGTTCCGCGTCAAGAGCGGCGAAGGTGCGGCGGGTCAGCAGATCATGGCTTCGCTCGAGGCCGAGCAGAAGCAGCAGGTGCTGGAGCGCGGCATCCACATCACCGGCGCTGCCGAAGCGATCGAGAACCGCAAGCTTGATATTCCCGTCGGCGTCGGCCCGGTCGCGCTCAATCTGGATTTCCCCACCGACGATCCGGCGGTCAGCCTGAAGGTCACCGGGTATCCGGCAACGGGAACGCTGTCATTGCCTGATCGAACCTTGTCGCCGCAATCCAGCCTTCTGGCCGGTGAAGTCGACCATCTCCGTTACGAGCCGCAGATCGGCGCCGGCGCGCCGGTCGAGGTCGGCTTCGAAATCCGGGCCGACAGCAGCTCGGCTAAGCCCGCGACAATGAAGCTGTCGCCGACGGTCGATGCCTGCGATACCGCCGCCGGCGAGCCTCTCGACCTGCAAGGGGTGGTGCCCGGCCTGCTGCCGAACGAGATCGGCGCCGGTGCGGTGGCAGCCTGCGAGGCGGCCGTGAAAACCTATCCAGACGTCGCCCGCTTCCACTACGAGCTCGGCCGCGCCCTGCTTGCGGCAGGCAGGGTCGGCGAGGCCAGGTCAGCCATCGAGGACGCCGCCAAGAAAGGCCATGTGCGCGCCGTCTTCGAACTCGGCTATCTCAACGCAACCGGAACCGGAACGACCATAGACCGCACCCAGGCCAACGCTCTCTACAAGGCTGCCGCCGACAAGGGTGATCCTTACGGTATGACCTCGTGGGGACGCGCGCTGTTCAATGGCTATGGCGTCAACCGCGATACGGCCAAGGGCCTCGACCTGCTGCTCAAGGCGGCGGCCATGGGGCACACCTATGCCATGAACGATCTTGCCGCCATCTTCACCGAGGGCCGCAATGGCGTGCCTGCCGATCCGGCCCGCGCCGTCGCCTTCCTGCAAGCGGGGGTGCAGCGCCAAGACATGTATTCGATGAACCTGCTCGGCCGCAATTACCTCGCCGGCCAGGGCATCGACAAGGATCCGAAGACGGCGCAGGCCCTGTTCCAGCAGGCCACCGATCTTGGCCAGCCCTACGCGCCCGGCAGCCTCGCCCGCATGTACAGGGATGGCGCCGGTGTGCGCCAGGACCCGGCGGAAGCGCAAAGGCTGTTCGAACTGGCGACCACGCGCGGCGATCCGTCGAGCGCCTATGATCGCGCGGCGCTTGAAATGGCGAAAGGCGACAAGGCCGATCAGGCTGTCGCGGTGCGCTTCCTGGCATTCGCCGTCGCGCTCGATCTGCGCAAGGAGCTGCCGGACGCCAAAAAGGGCCTGGCGCAGTTCGGCACCAAGCCGAAAACGGCAGCTTTGGACGCCCTGCGTCGAGAGCTCAAGTCGAAGATTCCCGCGTCCGGTTCGCTGGACACGCAACTGGTCAATGCGGCCCGGGGGGTCTGGGAAGAAGCCAATCCGCGTCGGGATTTGTTCTGAACAATAAGGAGGCCATGGTGGGCAAGGCATTCAAGCAGACATTCATCGGGCAGGCATTCATCGGGATAATTCTATCCGGCGTTCTGGCCGGGCTCATGGGCTGCACCTCGGTGTCGCCGATGTTTGAGCCGGCACCGCCGGTGAAACATCGCAAGGTGGTTCGCGTAGCACCTCAGCCAAAGGTGGTCAGATACAAGAAGGCGACCACCGGCAAAGTGGTGAAGCCGGCCGAGGAGATCCCGCAAAAGCCGCCCGTGATTCCTTCTCTCGGCGGCAGCGGAGGCGGCGGTGGGGCTGGCGGCGGCGGTGGCGGTTGGGGATGAGATCGTCGACCAAGGGCGCTGCACTCAGCGGCCCCAAAGGGTCTTGCTAAGATCCGCATGAGCCTTGGACAACGTCAAGCCGAAATCGTCCATCCCTGTCGCGGCATCGGTTGGCCAGCGGACAATTCGGCGCAGCGCTGCACGGAAAAGGCAGCGGACGAACGCTGCCAGTGCAGAGGCCACGACCGCCGCCGGATCGAGTTTGCGAGCCGCCAATGCCCGATGGGCCTGTTGTGTTTCGAGATAGCGGGCCAGCGCAATATCGTGACGCGATGGTGCGCCAAGCTCCTGCCGGTCGCGCCCGGGGTCGTCATGCCAGATGGGCCACTCGGTCGGGCCAGGGTGATGCACGGTATCCTCCTGCGAAAGAGATCCAGTGCGAACAATCTCCTCAAGCGCCGTGAGCAACGCGTGGGAACCTGCGTGATGGAATCGTGAAAAGCGCCTCGGCGGCGGAATAAGTGTTGAAATGGAGTGAGCTTGAGCGGATCGTCGTCGCGCTGTGACCGTGGCGGATCCGATGACCGGACCTTATCTTCACCTGCTGGGTGGTTTCGACTTTGCCGGCGTCGGGGCCACGGTTCCAGCCATCAGCCGCAAGGCGCGTGCGATGGTCGCCTATCTCGCGCTGCAGTCGGGGCATTCGCAGTCGCGCGAGAAGCTGGCGACCCTGCTCTGGGGCATCAACAGCGAGGCGCAGGCGCGAATGAGCCTGCGGCAAGCGGTATCGTCTGTCAGGAAGGCCATGCAGACGTGCGGCGGCGGCCGCTTCCTCACCGATGGCAACAGCGTCGCTCTGCATCTCGACGGCCTTGATTTCGACGTCGCGCGGTTCGAGGCGCTGGTCGCCAGCCCGGCACCCGAAGACCTCGAACTGGCGCTCAATGTCTACCGCGGCGACCTGCTCGACGGCTTCGGCCTGAAGGAGGAGCCATTCGAGGACTGGCTGAGGATCGAACGCGAGCGGCTGCGGGCACTGGCCGTCGCGGCGCTCGACAGGCTCGTCGCGCATTATGCAGCGACGAACGATCCTGCCGCATGCGTGCGCGCGGCGGCGCGCCTGCTGGCCATGGACCCGTTGAGGGAGGATGTCCACCGTGCCCTGATGCGCGCCTATGCGGCGCAAGGCAGGACCAATCTCGCGCTGAAGCAATATGAGCACTGCCGCACCGCGCTTCTACGCGATCTCAAGCTGCAGCCGGAGCCGGAGACGCGGCAATTGTTCGAGACGCTGCGCACACGCCGCACAATGGCGCCGGCACGGCCACCCACGACTGATGCGGATGACGCTACCGGCTTCAGCCACGAACTCGCAGCCCCCCCGACCCACTATGTCAAATCGGCCGGGATCAACATCGCGTATCAGGTGACCGGCGACGGTCCGGTCGACCTGATCCATGTGCCGGGATGGGTCTCCAACCTCGACCACGCCTGGGGCTCGCCGCGGCTTTCGCATGTGCACCGGCGGCTCGGCACTTTCTCGCGCCTAATCCGCATGGACAAGCGCGGCACCGGGCTCTCGGACCGCAATGTCGGTCTGCCGACCCTGGAAGAGCGGATGGAAGATGTGCGGGCAGTGCTGGATGCGGTTGGCTCAAAGCGCACGGTGCTTTTCGGCAGCTCCGAGGGCGGCCCGATGTGCATGCTGTTCGCGGCGACCTATCCCGAGCGCACAGCGGCACTCGTGCTCAATGGGGCCTACGCCCGCGGCAGGTGGTCACAAGACTATCCGTGGGCGAAGACAAGCGAGCAGGTGGAAGAGGATCTGGCGATCGTCGAGAAAGAATGGGGAGCGGCGGCGGATATGAGCAACGCGGCGCCCAGTCTGATGAGCGACACGTTCGAGACAGAATGGTTCGCCGCCTATCTCAGGAATTCTGCCTCGCCCGCCGACGCGATCGCCCTGTGGCGCTGGGGAGCCGAAATCGATGTTCGCGACATTCTGCCTGCTGTCCATGTTCCGACACTGATCATGCAGACGACTGGCGACGGCTGGGTGAAGCGGGAAGAAGGACGTTACCTGGCGACGCACATCGAGGGCGCCCGATACATTGAGTTCGCCGGCCGCGACCACGTCATCTGGGGCGAGAATTCCGATCGGATCGTCGACGAGATCCAGGCTTTCGTCACCGGCGCCTTGCCGGCGGCCCCAGGCGAACGGCTGCTTGTGTCGGTGCTGTCCCTCGATATGACGGGCTCGCCTTTCGGCATCGACCCGGCCGAGCGGCACGCCGAAGCGCTCCGTGGCGAACTCCTCGCGGCCGAAGGCAGAGAGATCAGGCGATCGGACGGCAAGGTGCTCGCGGTGTTCCAGCGGCCAACGCGGTCGATCCAGTGCGCGATCGCCATCCGCGATCGCTTGCGGCAATCCGGTGTCGAGGTCCGCTCGGCGGTGCATATCGGCGAGTGCGAGCAGCGGGGCCATCAATTTTCAGGCGCGGCGATCGAACTGTCATCGCGTCTGCTTGACCATGCGCGGCCGGGCGAAATCATCGCATCAAGGACGGTGCGCGATCTCGTGGTCGGCTCCGGCCTGCGGTTCGAGAAGCGTGGCGAAATGGCGGCAAGCGGGCTGCCCGGCGCGTTTCCGTTCTATGCGGTCGATGGTTCGGCTTGAGCCGCTAGGTCACCTCTTCCCTGCCCCGAACCGCAGCCCGTCCATCAGCAGCTTGACCAGCCGGCGCGAGCGGTCGCGCCAGTCCTTGGTGTCGGGGGCCGAGTAGATGCCGCCGAGTGCGTGCAGCACATCGGAGGCATCGACGTCGCTGCGGATCGAGCCTTCGGCCACCGCCGCCTCGACCAGTTGCCGCAAGGCCAGCGACACCCGGCCCGACATGTCGGAGAACACGGCGGAATTCGTGTTGAACAGGATGCGCAGGCTGGCCGCCAGGCCGCGCTTGGTGGCGATGTAGTCGACGAAGCGCTGCATCCACTGTTCCAGCGCCATGTCGGCCGAATGGTGGCTGGCGAGGTCATCGGCCGCCGCACAGAGCGCCTCGACTTCACGCCGGTAGACCACTTCGACCAGATGCTCGCGGGTTGGGAAATGCCGGTAGAGCGTGCCGATGCCGACGCCGGCCTGGCGCGCGATCTCCTCCAGCGAGGCATCGACACCGTGCTCGGCAAAGGCCGCTGCCGCAACCTCGACCAGCCGGTCGCGGTTGCGCTGCGCATCGGCGCGCAGCGGCCTTGGCGCTGCGGCTTCGCGCTTCTCGTCGGCAATTGCTTGCGACTGCTCGGTCAATTTTTTCTCCACTGTTGATATATGGGGGCTTGAACCCAAAGGGGTAAGCCCCCAACTAGATAAACGGAGGCGCCTCCGTTTTAGTGGAGCAGTCTTATCATATAATCAGGGGAGCCGATATGTCACGTGTTGAGATTGTGAAGACTGAAGCATCCCCTGCCGGCTGGAGAGTTGGGGCGGCAGAGCTGCCAATCTTCCCCCTCGTGGGGGAGATGTCCGGCAGGACAGAGGGGGGCGCTGTCCCGCCAGCCTATCAAGGCCTGACTAGCGCCTCCTCGGACAAGATTCGTGTCGACGCATGTAAATCGGGAACGTCGCATTCCTTCGCGCCCCCTCTGCCCTGCCGGGCATCTCCCCCACAAGGGGGGAGATTAGGCGCACCGTCGCCTCTTCCCTTGTCCTCTCCCACTCGAGCCCATTTCAATCCCCTAGCGTCAAGCAACTGGAGCCAGACGCCTCATGACCGACCAAACCAAATCCACCACTATCCCAATCCGTCTCACCATCAACGGACACAGTCACGAACTGCAGGTCGAGCCGCGCGTCACGCTGCTCGATGCATTGCGTGATCGCCTCGACCTGACCGGCACCAAGAAGGGTTGCGACCAGGGCCAGTGCGGCGCCTGCACGGTGCATGTCGAGGGACAGCGCGTGCTGGCCTGCCTGACGCTTGCAGCACAGGTCGAAGGCCGCGAGATCACCACCATCGAAGGATTGGCCGGCGATGACGGCACGCTCAACGCGGTTCAGGCTGCTTTCCTCGACCAGGATGCTTTCCAGTGCGGCTACTGCACGCCGGGACAGATCATGTCGGCGGTCGCCTGCATCCGCGAGGGCCATGCCGGCTCGGATGACGAGATCCGCGAATACATGGCCGGTAATCTGTGCCGCTGCGGCGCCTATCCGCACATCGTTGCCGCCGTGCGCCACGCGGCACTGGAGGTCGCGTCATGAGGGATTTTTCCTACGTTCGCGCCGATAGCATCGATGCGGCACGACAGGCAGCCGCCCTGCCTGGGGCCATGCTGCTTGCCGGTGGCACGACGCTGGTCGATCTCGCCAAATGCGGCGTGGCCGAACCCGACAGCCTGGTCGACATCACCCATCTCAAAGGGCTCGACGCAATCAAGGTTGACGGCAACGGCGCCATGATCGGTGCGCTGGCCAAGATGAGCCACGTTGCCGACCATGCCGAGATCAAAAGCCGCTTCCCCGCGGTCTCGGAAGCGCTGTGGCAGGCGGCCTCCGCGCAGCTCCGCAACATGGCGACCATCGGCGGCAATCTCATGCAGCGCACGCGCTGCCCCTATTTCCGCGATCCCGCGAATTTTCCCGCTTGCAACAAGCGCTCGCCCGGCAGCGGCTGCTCGGCGATCGGGGGCGTCACCCGCGGCCATGCCGTGCTCGGCACCAGCGACGCCTGCATCGCCATGTATCCCGGTGACCTCGCCACCGCGCTGGTCGCCTTCGACGCCGTGGTTCATCTTGGCGAACGCCAGGTTGCCGTCGACGACTTCTTTCTCCTGCCCGGCGCCACGCCCGACAGGGAACATGCCATCCAACCGGGCGAGATGATCACCGCCATCAGCATACCGGCTTCCGGCACTGCCCGGCGTTCGACCTATCTCAAGATCCGCGACCGGCAGTCCTATGAGTTCGCGGCTGCAAGTGCCGCAGTCGGCATCGACTTCGAAGCCGATGGCCGCACCATTCGCGACCTGCGCGTCGCGCTGGGCGGCGTCGCGACGAAGCCGTGGCGGGCGCACGCCGTGGAAGCGGCGTTGAAGGGCAAGGCGCTCAGCGAAGACAGGGTGCGGGCAGCCAGCTTGCTCGCCATGGAAGGGGCGATCGACCACGGCGCCAACCACTACAAGATCGAACTGGCGCCGCGCGTCGTTGCCCGCGCCATCCTCAAGACGGGAGCCATGTCATGACCATTCACGACCCGAGGACACGGCACGGCGACGCTTCGGACGGCACTGCCGATCAGGTTGGCGGGCGGCTGTCGCGCGTCGACGGCCCGGCCAAGATTACCGGTGCGGCAAAATATGCCGTCGAGCAGCAGCTCGACGGGCTAACCTACGGCGTCCTGGTCGAAAGCACGATCGCATCAGGCAAGGTGCGCTCGATCGACACGTCAGCCGCCGAGGCGGCACCTGGTGTGCTCAAGGTGCTGACGCCGGACACCATCATGCCGCTGAAGACTGCATCGGACTGGTTCGGCACACCGCCGCCGGACAAGCCCTACTGCCCGCTGGCGCGCGATATCACCTTTTCGGGCCAGCATGTCGCCGCGGTCATCGCGGAGACCTTCGAGCAGGCCGTTGCGGCCGCAGCCCTGGTCAAGGTCAGCTATGACGAGGCGCCGGCCATCGTCGACCTCAGCGACGCCAAGGCGGGCGACGGCATTCCGATCGCCGCCATGACCAAGGAATGGGGCGATGCGCAGGCCGCTTTCGCCGCTGCCCCGGTGCGCGTCTGCGGCGCCTATAACACGCCGCGCGAATACCAGGCGCCGATGGAGCCGCATGGCCTCATCGCCCGCTGGGAGGGCGACAAGCTCACCGTGTGGGAACCGAGCCAGTGGCTCGACGGCATGGCCCGCACCTATGCCGAATGGTTCGGCGTGCCGTTCGAGAATGTGCGCCTGGTCTCGCCCTATATTGGCGGCGGCTTCGGCTCCAAGGCGCTGGCGCTCGGCCATGGCGCGGTGGCTGCTGCCGCAGCCAAGATGCTGGGACGTCCGGTGCGGGTCGTGATGACGCGGCCGCAGACTTTTACCGGCTATGGCGGCCGCGCCGCGACCCGCCAGACGGTGACGATCGGCGCCGACCGTGACGGAAAGATCCAGTCGATCGTGCATCGCGGCGTCAATGAAACGTCGATCGACGGCATGTGGGTCGAGCCTTTGGGCGTGGTCACCTCGATCATGTATGCGACGCCCAACTTCTCCTCGAAGCAGAATGTCGTGCGGGTGAATTCGGTGGTGCCTGGCGCCATGCGCGCGCCGGGCGAAAACCCCAGCGCCTTCGGCATCGAAAGCGCCATTGACGAGCTCGCCTACGAGGTCGGCATCGATCCGCTGGAGATCCGGCTGAGGAATTACGCCGAGCAGGATCCGCACGCAAAAAAGGCTTGGTCGACGCGGCAGTTGCGCGAGGCTTTCGCGGCTGGCGCCGAACGCTTCGGCTGGGCCCAGCGCACGCCCAAACCGCGTTCGATGCGCGACGGCAACCAGCTGATCGGCTGGGGCGTCGCCGCCGGTACCTATCCGGTGCGGCGCGCTTACGGCGAGGCCATCGTGCGTATCCTTGCCAACGGCTCGGTCGAGGTCGAAAGCTCCTCGATCGACATGGGCCAGGGCACCTACACGATCCTGGCGCAGACGGCGGCCGAAACGGTAGGCGTGGCGGCCGACCATGTCGTGGTGAAGCTCGGTGATTCCCGGTATCCCCGCGCCGGCGTGGCCGGCGGGTCGCGGCTGGCCGGCGTGATGACGGGGGCGGTCTACAAGGCGGCGACATCGGCGCTCGACCAGCTGGTCGGGCTGGCGATCAGCGATCCGCGCTCGCCCTTCCACGCGCTGCAGGCCAACACGCTGGTCGTCGCCAATGGCCGCATCAGGTCGCCGCGCGGCGATGGTCCCGATGTCTCGATCGCCGACCTGCTGGCCAGCGTCGGCCGCGACCGCATCGAGGCCACCGGCGACACCATGCCGGCGAACTCGACCGCCGAGGATCGCTACAAGAACTACACCACCATCGCGGCGGCGCTTCCGCACACCGAGGGCGACTATTCGCGCCACTCCTGGTGCGCGCATTTCATCGAGGTGCGCGTCGACGAGGATTTCGGCACGGTGCGCGTGTCGCGCGTGGTATCGGCGCTGGATTCGGGCCGGCTCTACAACCCCAAGCTGGCCGAAAGCCAGTGGAAGGGCGGCATCATCATGGGCATCGGCCAGGCGCTGCTTGAAGAAGGCATTGTCGACCGCAGGCATGGCCGCATCGTCAACAACAATCTCGGCGACTATCTGGTGCCGACCAATGCCGACATCCCCGATATCGAGGTCATCTCGGTCGGCGTTCCCGACCTGCACTCTTCGGTGCTCGGCGGCAAGGGTGTCGGCGAACTGGCCATCGTCGGCGTAGCGCCGGCGATCGCCAATGCCGTGTTCCATGCGACGGGAAAAAGAGTGCGGGACTTGCCGATCACGCTGGAGAAGTTGATCTAGAAAGCGGCGTGCGTAATCTCCCCCCTCGAGGGGGAGATGTCGCCGAAGGCGACAGAGGGGGTCGCCTCTCGTTGAGCGCCAACCTCCTTCCGCCGCAATAGGTCGAGCCCGGTCGGACCGACCCCCTCTGCCCTGCCGGGCATCTCCCCCTCAAGGGGGGAGATTGGCAGCTCGCGCGCCTCGGCTACCAGTCGAGCTTGAACGCAAGCTTGCCGAAATGCTGCCCGCCCGCCGCCATGTGCGCGTAGGCTTCGGCCGCCTGCTCCTGGCTAAACACCTTGTCGACGACCGGGTCGATGCGGGCGGCGGCGATGGCGCGGACGGCGGCGCGAAGGTCAGATACCGACCCGGTGTTGTTGCCGACCAGCTTAAGTGCCTTGATGATGATCGGCAGCAGGTCGACCGTGGCCTCGGCGCCGGTGACGAAACCGATGGTGAACAGCGTGCCGCCAGGCGCGGTGGCGTTGACGGCGCGGGCGAAGGTGGCGGTGCCGGCGGTCTCGACGACGAGGTCGGCGCCGAGGCCGCCGGTCAGTTCCAGCACCTTGCCGTCCCAGTCGGGCGTCGCGCGGTAGTTGATGAGATGATCGGCGCCGAGTGCCTTCGCCCGCTCCAGCTTCTCGTCCGACGAAGAAGTGATGATGACGGTTGCGCCGGCGGCATTCGCCAGCTGAAGGGTGAAGATGGAGACGCCGCCGGTGCCGAGCAGCACGACGACCGAGCCCGGCCCGACATCGGCGGCGCGGACGGCGTTCCAGGCGGTGGTCGCGGCGATCGGCAGGGTCGACGCCGCCTCGAAAGAGAGACGAGCCGGTACCGGCACGAGCGAGTTGGCCGGCAGCGCGACATATTCGGCGAGCGACCCCGGCAGCGAAATTCCGCGCATCTGTGTCATCTCGTTAGGCCGGGGCGGACCGCCGATCCAGCGCGGCTTGGCATGGGCAACGACGCGATCGCCGACGGCGAAATCCGTAACGCCCTCCCCCAGCGCGACGATCTCGCCGGCGCCGTCGGCGACGGGAATGAGCGGAAAGCCGGGCACGCGATAATTGCCGCTGGCCACCGCCACATCGACGAAATTCAGGCTCGCGGCGCGCTGGCGGATCAGCACTTCGCCGCGCTGCGGTTCAGGCGTGGCAATGGTGGTGGCGCGAAAGGCGTCCAGCTTGGCGGCGGTCAGTTCGATGGCTTTCATGGCTCACGCATTCCGGTTGAAGGGGTCGATCGTCAGGATTGAGTGAAGCTATCTGCTGCGCTACAAGCAGATAATCCGGAACCTTACATATGAGTCCTGTGTTTCATGCAGCAATCACACGACCCCGCCAGCCTTGCCGAAATGGCCGCCTTTGCGGCCATCGCCGAAGCGCGCTCCTTCACCAAGGCAGCGTTGCGCGTCGGGCGCGACCCGACGATCCTGTCACGCCGCCTGCAATCGCTGGAGGAGCGGCTCGGCGTGCGGCTGCTGCACCGCACGACCCGAAGCGTATCGTTGACGGAGGCGGGAGCGGAGTTCCTGGTACGCGTTCGCGCCATCCTGGCCTCGGTAGACGAAGCCGAGGCAGCTGCTTCCGCGCATGCCAGCGGGGCTCCGCGGGGCTTGCTGCGGCTGGCGATGCCGGGAACCTTTGGCCGTATGTGGATCGGGCCGCTGCTGCCGCAATTTCTAGCGACGTTCCCGGATGTCCGCATCGAGGCCGAGTTCTCCAACCGGTTCGTCGATCTCGTTGCAGAGAACTTCGATGTCGCCGTCCGTCTCGGCGCGCTGGAGGACTCGCGCCTGGTGGCGCGCAAGATCGCGACACGGCGGCGGTTGCTGTGCGCTGCTCCCTCCTACCTCGCCCGCCGGGGCACGCCGGAAGCGCCGGAAGCGCTCACAGAACACGCCTGCCTCGGCTTCTCCGGCTTCCAGACCTTTCCAACCTGGGAGATGACCGACAGTTCGGGACGCCGCGTCAACGTCGACGTCTCGGGGCCGATGGTGTGCGACGATGCCGAGGTGCTGGTCGAAGCCGCGGTGCAAGGCCTCGGCCTGATGATGAGCACCGACTGGCTTGTCGGACGCGAACTCGCCGACGGACGGCTGGTGCCGGTGCTGGCGGACTGGACGCTGGCCGACGAAGGCGCGGTCTATGTCGTCATGCCCTCGGCCAAGGGACAAGCCGCCAAGACACGCGCCTTCGCCGAGTGGATCGGCAAGCGCTTCGCGCCGGAGCCGCCCTGGACGTCGAGGCCGGTCTCAAAGGCTTGATCAATGGGGCGCGCCGGGGGCTAAGACGGCATATGCCGCTGTCACCAGGCCTTTTGTCCTGTATGATCTCGTTGAATGTAGCTTGGGAGGGGATCATGCAAAGTGCATTGGCGAAGTTCATGATGGCAGGTTCCGTTCTGGCCGCGCTGCAAGCCGCGCAGCCGGCTTTTGCCGCGTCCTGCAACTGGAGCGCCAAGATGGAAGAAGACGAAGGCGGCAGCGTGCTGACGGCTTCGGTGTGCGGCGGACCGAAGGCCGATGCGCATCTGATGCTCGTCTGTTTCGACAAGCCGGTGCTGAGCTACGATCTGGGTGCGGCCGGCCAGCAGCTGGAACCCGGCATCAGCGCTTCCTTCACCTTCAAGGGCGGTGACAAGAGCGTGACCAAAAAGCTCGACCTCGAGGCCATGTATAATTACTTCACGGCTGAGCTGAGCAAAGACGATCCACTGCTCGGCCTGTTGCGCAGCAAGGGCGACGTCACGGTTACGGCCGACAAATATGGCGAGAACAGCTTTCCGCTGACGGGCTCGAGCGCTGCGATCGGTAAGGTGCTGGCGCAGTGCGGCAAAAGTTCGGCCGGCGAAGCGGACTGAAGCTCCCTACTTTCGACCACGCAGCTTGGTCCCGCGCCTCCATCAGGGCAAAGCCAAGCAGGTTCTCGCCGCGCCCGGTTTGCCGTTTCGCTCATCGACGGGGGCACGGGTTTGGAGGCGGCAATATGCGGCCTGAGTTTTCAACGCGAGCTGCGCTTTCCCTCCGGTGTCGCCACCAGCGAGGCGGCGGCGGCATTGGCCGTGGCGATCGCCGCTTCCATCGGATGGCCACGGGCGAGGCCTGCCGCGAAGGCGCCGACGAATTCGTCGCCGGCGCCATGGGTGCTGACGACTTTTACCGGAATGGCCGCCAGCGCGAAGGCCGCGCCGATCCGGTCGCAATAGGCGACGCCTTCGCCGCCGGCGGTGACGATCGCCGAGGGGTAGGTATCGATCAGCCGCCGCGCGGCTTCGGTTGCGCCGGCGAGCGTATCGACGACCGGAACGCCGGCCAAAAATTCCGCTTCGATGGCGTTGACGATGACGATGTCTATCAGAGCGGTCAATTCGGCCGACAGTGTTCGCGCCGGTGCGGCGTTGAGCACGACGCAGCCTCCGGATGCCTTCACCGCGCGCGCGGCAGCGATGTTGGCGGCATCGGGCACTTCGTTCTGCAGCAACAGCACTGCCGTCCGTACCACCACCTCGCCCGCAGCCGCGATGTCATCACCGCCCAGGGTGAGATTGCTGCCGGAGACGATCACCGCGCCATAGTCGCCATCGCTGTCGAAGATCGCCACGCTCATGCCGGAGCCTGCGCCTGCCGCCACGCGCACGAAGCGGCGATCGACGCCGGCGCGATCGAGATTGGCCAGCAGCGCCGTGCCGAAATCGTCGTCGCCGACGGCGGCGATCATCGCCGCGCGCACGCCGGCGCGTGCCGCCGAGACCGCCTGGTTGCCGCCCTTGCCGCCGCATTTCGGCTGCCAGGCATGGCCGGTCACAGTCTCGCCCTTGCGCGGACGGTCGGGCGCGTCGACCATGATGTCGTAGTGCAGGCTGCCGAAGACGGTGACCAGCGGAACCGTCATGTGCCGCGGTCTTTTCGCTTCGAGGTGACCGCCGACATGGTGCGGCCGAGATTGCGCTCCGCCGCCTGGTAGTCGCGCTGCGCCACCGCCACGAACAGCGCGTCGAGGATGTTGAGCTGCGCGATGCGCGCCGCCGCGTTCTCGCCCATCAGCGGCGATCCCTGCGCCGTCGAGCACAGCACGATGTCGGCAATCCGGGCCAGCGGCGAGTTGTCGTAGTTGGTGATGGCCAGCGTGCGGGCGCCGCTCTTGCGGGCAAGATGGATGGCGTCGATGACGGCCGACGTGTTGCCGGAATGCGAGAAGCCGACGGCGATGTCGTCGGCGCCGAGGAGCGAGGCCGACATCAGCATCATGTGCGAGTCGTCATAGACAGACGCGCGGATGCCGATGCGCAGGAATTTGTGCGAGACGTCGCGGGCGATCTGGGCGGAGCCGCCGACGCCATAAAAATCGCGGTTCCTGGCGCGGTAGAGCAGATCGGCGGCACGGTCGAAATCGTCCATGTCGAGGATCGCGAGCGTCTCCTCCAGCGCCTGGATCGAGGTGCGGAACACTTTCTGCACGATCTCGGCCGAGCTGTCGTCGACCGACAGTTCCTGGTGCATCTCGGCGGTCGGGAGGCGGCTGTATTCATAGACGGCGGTGCGGAAGTCGCGGTAGCCGGAGAAGCCGAGTTTCTTGGCGATCTTGACCACCATCGCCTCGGACACGCCGGCCTCCTCGGCGATCTGCTTGAGCGGAATGGTCTCGTCGAAACCGCGCCGGCCGAAGACGGTTTCCACCACCTTGGCCTCAAGCGGGGTGAGATGCGGCATCATCATGCGGATGCGCGGCCCCACGGCTTTCAGATCGAGATTGCTCAACGTCATCAACGTCCCCTCGTCTCCGGCCCGAGCATGGCTTCCTGGACGATAGCCTGCGACGTCACGGCGTCCTGGCTGTCCATGGCGGCGGACAGGCGGTTATCCTTCTCCAGCCGGTCGACAACGCGCAGCAGGCGCTTGACGGTGGCGATGTTGACTTCGCATTCGCGCACCGGATCGAGCCCGGTCATGTCGGGGAAAGTGTCGAAGTAGATGGCGCCGGCATAGCCGTCGCGACGGATCTGGCGCAGCAGTTCGATGGTCTGCAGCGTGTGCACCGCGCCGACCATCAGGCCGTCGTCGCGCTTGGCATAGCCATCGTTGAGATGGACGCCGAGCAGCTTGCTGTGGCGAGCGATCAGCGCCGCGGCGAAGGCCGGCTGTTCGTCGGCATAGAGCACATGGGCAAAATCGAGCGTGACGCCGAGATTGGGTAGGCCGACATCGCGGATCGCCAGCAAGGTGGTCGCGGCATCCGGCATCAGCGAGTAGGAGCGCGGTTCGTTAGGCTTGTACTCCAGGCTGATCTGGCAGCCGGGATCATGCGCGGCAACTTCACGAATCCCCTCGATTTCGTGCTGCCAGAGCGTCGCATAGTCAGTTTGAAATGCATAGTCGAAGCCATCCTGGCCCAGCCACAGCGTCATCAGACTGGCGCCGCACGCGCGCACCGCATCGATACCGGCCTTGGTCAAGTCGATGGCTTCGCGGCGCACCGCCGGGTCCGGATTGGTGAAGGCGCCGAGCTTGAAGGCCGGATTGGAGTAGTAACGCATGGCAAAGCCATTGATGGAAAGCCCGAGACCGCCGAGCTTTCGGGCGATTTCAGCCGGCTTTTCACTGACATGATCGGGGAAATTAAGATCAAGATCGGTCAACCCGTCGACCTTGGCCGCGCGAGTGGCCATCTGCAGCATGGACGGCTTGCCGGTGAGATCAGGCCATTCGGCTTGCGGCCGCGAGGCGAAGGAATTCAGGCGGGTGGCGAAGCGACTGTTTGTCATGATCGACCTTTCAGTGATTTACTTCACATAAATACGAGTATTTGTAAAGTTCTCATTTGCGAGGCGGTTTGTAGCGCGCAACATCCTGCTTGGCCGAGATCTTCGGCTGCGCCTCTGCATCCATGCCGGGAGTTTCGAGTCCCGCAACGGTGCGGATGCTGGTGCGAGCCCTTGCGCCCTGCCTGCCGATTGACCAATCTCGCCGACACTGTCATGAGCCGCGGTTGGGGGATCGCACATGCCAACGCTTTATCAACTGAAACCGGCCTTTCAGGCCAGGCTGCGGCCGCTGGCCGACCGGCTGGCCGATGCCGGCGTCACCGCCAACCAGATCACGCTTCTCGCCGCCGCGCTCTCCATCGCCACCGGCCTGGTGGTCGCGGCCTTTGCCTTCCATCCCCTGGTTTTCCTCTTGATGCCGGTGGTGCTGTTCGTGCGCATGGCGCTCAACGCCATTGACGGGATGCTGGCCAGGGAACATGGGCAAGCATCAAAACTCGGCATGTATCTCAACGAACTCTGCGACGTCGTCTCGGACCTGGCGCTGATCCTGGCCTTTGCCACCTTGTTCCCGGCCTGGGGTGTCGTCGCCTTCGCTATTACCGCCATGCTTGTCGAGTTCGCCGGCGTGCTTGGCGTTGCCGCAGGCAGCGGGCGCAACTATGCCGGGCCGTTCGGCAAGAGCGACCGAGCCCTGGTGCTCGGCGTCATCGCCTTCCTCATCGCCTGCGGCCTGTGGTTCCAAGCGATTGTGCCCTTTGTGTTTCCGGTCATGGCTACACTGTCAGTCGTAACCGCCATCAACCGGATACGCGGCGGCCTTAGAGCGGGCGGCGCATGATGCCAAAGCGTCAGGCACCCGACCGCCAGAGGGAAACCATGATCCACCAGACCATTGCAGCCGGAGCACCGGCAAGCCTCGAGCGCATCGCGCAGGAGCGCACGTTCAAGAGCCATGACGGCACCGAGATCTTCTACCGCTACTGGCCGGCCGCCGGGTCGACGCCAAAGGGTGCGATCCTTCTGTTCCATCGCGGCCACGAGCATGGCGGCCGCATGGCGCATCTGGTCGACGAACTCGCCATGCCCGACCATGCCTTCTACGCCTGGGACGCGCGCGGCAATGGCCGCTCGGCCGGCGAGCGCGGCTATGCGCCATCCTTTGCCGCCCTGGTTCGTGACATCGACTGCCTGGTGCGTGAGATCGGCCGGGATGGTTTTGGCCAGCGCGACATCGCGCTGATCGCGCAGTCCTTCGGCGCCGTGCTGGCCGCTGCCTGGGTGCATGACTATGCGCCCGACATCCGCGCGCTGGTGGTGGCTTCACCGGCCTTTTCGGTCAAGCTCTACGTGCCCTTCGCCAAAGAGGGCATTGCGCTGTGGCAGAAGCTCAAGGGCCGCTTCTTCGTCAATTCCTACGTCAAGGCGAAGTTCCTGACGCATGATGCCGAGCGCATCGCTTCCTTCGACGCCGATCCGCTGATCACGCGACCGATCGCCTCCAACATCCTGGTCGAGCTTTACGACCACGCTGCCCGCATCGTCTCGGACGCGCGCGCCATCACCGTGCCGACGCAGTTCTTGATCTCCGGCAGCGATTGGGTGGTGCGGCATGGACCGCAGCACGAATTCTTCGTCAATCTCGGCAGCAGCGCCAAGGAGCGGCATGTGCTGCCCGGCTTCTTCCACGACACGCTGGGCGAGCGCGATCGCAAGCAGGCGCTGGACTTGATCCGGCCGTTCCTCGAAAAGCAATTTGCCACGCCGGAGAAAACCATCGACTTGCTTCAGGCCGACCGCGCCGGCTACACCCGCGACGAGGCCGAGAGGCTCGCCTCGCCGCTGACGCTGTTGTCGCCCAAGGGAATTTTCTGGGCGATGAGTCGCGCCTCGATCCGCATGGGCGCCTGGCTGTCTTCGGGCATGAAGATCGGCATCGCCACCGGCTTCGATTCCGGCTCGACGCTCGACTATGTCTACGAGAACGATGCGCGCGGCACCGGCTTCATCGGCCGCATGATCGACCGCACCTTCCTCGACGCCATCGGCTGGCGCGGCATCCGCCAGCGCAAGCTGCATCTGGAAGAGCTGATCGGCAACGCCGCCGCCAGCCTGATGGCGGCTGGCCGTCCCGTCCACATGCTCGACATCGCCGCCGGTCACGGCCGTTATGTGCTCGATGCCGTCGCAAAATGCACTGAACCACCGGCAAGCGTGCGGCTGCAGGATTATTCCGAACTCAATGTCGGGCTCGGCTCGAAGCTGATCGCCGAGCGGCGTCTGCCGACCAGCGTTACCTTCCATCAGGCCGACGCCTTCGATGCCGACATGCTGGCTGGGTTGACCCCGGCGCCGGACCTCGCCATCGTCTCCGGACTTTACGAATTGTTCGCCGACAATACGATGATTTCCCGCTCGCTCGGCGGGCTGGCGAGCGCCATGCAGCCCGGCAGCCTGCTCGTCTACACCAATCAGCCATGGCATCCGCAGCTGGAGATGATCGCGCGCAGCCTGACCTCGCATCGCGGCGGCCAGGCCTGGGTGATGCGGCGGCGCACGCAAGGCGAGATGGACCAGTTGGTGACGGCTGCCGGTTTCGCAAAGATCGACCAGCGCATCGACCAATGGGGCATCTTCACCGTCTCGGTCGCACGGCGCGTCTGAGACCATGGCCCTGCCTGTCGCTGACCCTGCCCCGGCGCGGGAACCCTATTTGGGCATCGTGCTGAGGGCAGCCCTTTGGCTGGCGCTGTTGGCGCCATTCTTCTATTCGACCTATAGCTTTGCCAACTGGCTGGCGTCGCGGCGCGACCATGTCGGCAGCATCGTGTTTGCCTGGGAACACGCCATCCCGTTCGTCGCCTGGACGATCGTGCCCTATTGGTCGATCAATCTGTTCTACGGCCTATCGCTGCTGCTCAACACGACCAGGCGCGGCGTCGACCGGCTCGCCGGCCGCTATCTCTCGGCGCAGATCATTGCCGTCGCCTGCTTCATCGCGTTCCCGCTGACGGCGACCTTCGTGCGGCCGGAAACCACCGGCCTGCCGGGTTTCCTGTTTGCGGTGCTCGGTGGTTTCGACAAGCCGTTCAACCAAGCGCCATCCCTGCACATCGCACTCCTGGTGATCATCTGGGACCATTGGCGTCACGTTCTGGCACGTCACCGTCTCGGCGGCATTCTCCGCCCGGTCTGGCACGTCTGGTGTTTTCTCATCGGCGCCTCGGTGCTGACGACCTGGCAGCATCATTTCATCGACATTCCGACCGGCGCCCTGCTCGGCCTGTTTGCGCTGTGGCTGTTTCCGTCCAAGGGCGAGCTGCCATTCTGGGGTTTTCGGTTGACCGCCGACCCAAGGGCGCGGCGGCTGGCGGGTTATTACGGGCTGGGGGCGGCCCTTGCCCTGGCCGGCGCTGCCGAGGGCGCGTTGGTCTCCGCCGATTTTCTCATCCTGTTGTGGCCGGCATTGGCGCTGGCCATCGTCGCCTTCGGCTATGCTGGGGCCGGCACCAAAGTGTTCCAGAAGGCAGCCGATGGTAGCGTCTCACTGGCCAACCGTATCCTGCTCCTGCCCTACCGGCTTGGCGCCCGGATCAATGTGTGGGTATGGACCCGCCAACTGGCGCCGCAAGTGGAGATCACCGACGGTGTTTTCCTCGGCCGGTTTCCGAGTGCCGACGAGGCCAACCGCTTCGGCACAGTGATCGACCTTGCCGGCGAGATGGAACGGCCGCCCGGCGTGACCTGCCGCTGGATCAGCTACGCGATGCTCGACCTCGTGGCGCCGCCTCACGACAGGCTGGAGCGAGCGGTGGCGGCGATCGAGCTGGCGCGCCGGCGCGGCACCGTCCTGGTCTGCTGCGCGCTCGGCTTCCAGCGCAGTGCGGCCATCGTCGCCGACTGGCTGGTGGTGACGGGGCGCTCGTACACAGCTGCACAGGCGCGCAAGAGACTCGCCGCGTCGGGCAGGCCCGTGCACCTTCAGATCGGGCTGGATGAACCGGGGCTGGAAGAACCGGGGCTGGAAGAACCGACATGAGTTGGCCGGCATGAGTGGCGACAATTTTCCCGAGAAGGCCGAAATATTCGCCGCCGGGCTGATGGTGCAGGCGGTGTGGCCGATCCTGCTGGTGGTCGCGGCTGTGATGGCAGCGCCGGTCATCGGCCTGGTGGCCGGACCGCAGACGACAGCGCTGTCCGCGGCGGCCTGGCTGGTCGCGGCGGCGGGCGCCGTGGCCACGCTGGCTCTTTCGGCCTTGCTTTTGTTCGACGCGCTGCTGTTCCGGCTGATGGCAAGCCACGCCAGCGAGGCCGCCGGGGGTGCCGCGGTCGACGATGTGCTGGCGCGCATGCGCCTGAAGCCCGCCGCTGCCGGCGGCCGCTCGCTTGACCGTCGCATTGCAGGCACGCGCCGCCTGCTGACAAGGCAGCGCATGGCGCTCGCCATGTTTGCTGCGGCATCCCTTTTCGCAGCATTTGTTTGAGCCATGACAAAACTTCACCTGCGCGCCAACACCTTCACCTTGCTGCAGACGGTGACTTCGGTCGGCCTGTCGGCGGCGGCCTGGGTGGTAACCGGCGTCAGACCAATCTGGAACGGCAGCCAGCCGTCGGAGCGGCAGCGCATCTACTTCGCCAACCATGCCAGCCATGGTGATTTCATCCTGCTGTCGGCCTGTCTGAGTGAGAAGGTGCGCGCCCGGACCCATGCGATCGCGGCGGCCGAATATTGGGGCAAGTCGCGGCTGCGCCGCTTCATCGCGCAGGACATGATGTCGTCCGTGCTCATCCACCGGCAGTGGACCGACGAAACGCAACACCCGATCTCGATCATGCTGTCGGTGCTCGACGACGGCCACTCGCTGATCCTGTTTCCCGAAGGCACTCGCAACACGACGGAGGCGGATCTGCTGCCGTTCCGCTCCGGCCTCTACAATCTGTCGATGGCGCGGCCGGATGTGGAACTCATCCCGTGCTGGATCGAGAACATGTCGCGCGTGCTGCCCAAGGGCCAGTTCCTACCGGTGCCGCTTTTGTGCCGCGTCGTCTTCGGTCCGCCGGTGGCGATCGCGCCCGGCGAAGAACGCCGCACCTTCCTCGAGCGCGCGCGCCAGACGCTGCTGTCGCTCAACCCGCGTCCCGATCGGGACCGCTAGCATGACCAGGCAAAGAGACTTCGTATGACACTGCCGCCAATGCATGAAACCGTCATCCTGCTGGCCGGCCTGATCTGCGTGCTGACCATGGCGAGCATTATTGCCGGTATCCTCTCATGGCGGGCGCCGAAGCCGCTGCCCTCGACGCTCGTCAACTTGAACCAGCGCATCAACGCCTGGTGGGTGATGGTGCTGGCGATCACCGTCGCCTTCTTCTTCGGCCGCACCGGCATGACCATCCTGTTTGCGCTGATCTCGTTTGCCGCGCTGCGCGAGTTCGTGACGCTGACGCACAGCCGGCGCAGCGACCACTGGGTGCTGCTCGGCATGTTCGGCATCATCATTCCCTTCCAGTACTGGCTGGTGTGGACCGCCTGGTACGGGCTCTTCACCATTTTCATCCCCGTCTACTGCTTCCTCTTGATGCCGGCGGTCACCGCGCTCAACGGCGACACCGAGCGCTTCCTCGAGCGCGTGTCCGCGCAGCAATGGGCGGTCATGATCTCGGTCTACTGCGTCAGCCATGTGCCGGCGCTGCTGACCCTCAACGTGCCCGGTTTCGAGGGCCGCAACCTCCTGCTCATCGCCTTCCTGATCATCACCGTGCAAGGCAGCGACGTGCTGCAATACATTTTCGGCAAGCTGTTCGGCAGGCATCTTCTGTCGCCCTCCGTCTCGCCCTCGAAGACCTGGGAAGGGCTGGTCGGCGGGCTGGTGGCATCGAGCCTTCTCGGCGCGCTGCTGTCGTTCCTGACGCCGTTCTCGCCGCTGGCGGCGGCAGGCGTCGCCTTCATCGCCTGCCTGATGGGGTTCCTCGGCGGGCTGGTGGCGTCGGCGATCAAGCGCGACCAGGGCGTCAAGGACTGGGGTCACCTGATCGAGGGTCACGGCGGCATGATGGACCGCGCCGACAGCCTGGTCTTCGCCGCACCGGTGTTCTTCCACATCGTCCGCTATTTCTGGACGTGAGCTAAGCCGTTCAATCGCGGATGGCGCGGCCTGCCTGCTGCAGCAATTCGAAGGCGGCGAAGCGCTTGTCGTGCCAGGGCACGAGGTCGCCACCGGCCGGGCGATAGATGTCGCCGATGCGCGACATGCCGGTCATCGCCGCGATCACATCGGGAAATTTTTGCGCCGCCACCGCAGCCAATATGGCTGAGCCGAGCAGCACCGGTTCGGGCGAGGTCGAACCGGCGACGGTCAGGCCTGTGGTGTCGGCCAAAAGCTGACGTACCAGCTCGCTTTGCGCCGCACCGCCGCTGACGACGATAGTGTCGATGGCAATGCCTTTTTTGGCCATCGCCGCCAGGATCTGGCGAACGCCGTAGCCGATGCCCAGCAGGCCGCCGACATAGAGCGCGACCAGACTGTCGAGGGACGTGTCCATGCCAAGCCCGGCGATCAGGGCCTTGGACTCGGGATCGGCGAAGGGCGAGCGGTTGCCGAGGAATTCCGGCACAACATGCAGTCCATCGGCCAGGTGCGCTACGGCGGACAGGTCGGCGGACTGCTTCGCCGCCTGCTGACCAAGCCAAGCGGTCAGGCCGAGACCTTCCGCCTTGGCTTTTGCGGATGCCTCAGCCGTGGCCGGATGGAAAGCGACGAGGTGGTCGATTGCAGCACCCGCCGCCGATTGCCCGCCTTCATTGAGCCAAAGCCCCGGCACCATCGAGGAAAAATACGGGCCCCAGACGCCGGGCACGAAGGCCGGCTCGCTGGTGCTGGCCATGGTGCAGGCCGAGGTGCCGAAAACATAGGCCATGCGCGACTGCAAGGTGCCGACGGAGCCCTGCCCGCCAACCGTGCCGACTCCCCCGGCATGGGCATCGATCAGGCCGGCAGCAACCGGCGTTCCCGGCAGCAGGCCGAGATCGGCCGCGGCGGCCTCAGTGAGGCCTTGGGCAAGTGCCGTGCCACCCTCGACGATTTCGGTGCCGATGCGGGCAAAGCCTTCATCGGCGAGCGCGCCGAGGCCGATGGCACGGAAATAGGCATCGTCCCAGCGCCGCTCATGACCGAGATAGGTCCATTTGCAGGTCAGCGTGCAGATCGAGCGCGCTAGGCTGCCGGTTGAGCGCCAGGTCAGATAGTCGGTGAGGTCGAAGAAATGCTCGGCCGCATCGAAGGTGGCGGGCAGGTTCTCGCGCAGCCACAGCAGCTTCGGCGTTTCCATTTCCGGCGAGATGGTGCCGCCGACATAGTCGAGCACGGCGTGCTTGCCGGCATTGATGCGCTGCGCCTGATCGAGCGCGCGGTGATCCATCCAGACGATGATGTTGCGCTGGCTGTCGCCGGAACTGCCGACCGGCAACGGCGCGCCGTCCTTGCCGACCACGACCAGCGAACAGGTGGCGTCGAAGCCGATGCCGGCAATGTCGCGCCCAGCGAGCCCCGACTTCGTCACCGCCTCGCGCACGCTGGCGCAAACCGCACGCCAGATGTCCTCGCTCGACTGTTCGGCGATTTCGCCGGGCTCGATGAACAGAGCGATGTCGCGCTTCGCCGAGGCAAGCATGGTGCCCTTGCTGTCGAACACCCCCGCCCTGGCACTGCCAGTGCCGACGTCGATGCCGAGGAAGTGGGACATGGGAACCTCAGAAGTTAGGCAGTAGGGTGTAGGGTGTAGGGTGTAGGGTGTAGGGTGTAGGGTGTAGGGTGTAGGCGAGATGGTCAGCAGTGAACGGTCAGTTGCAAGAGCCTCTCCCCATTTCCTACTGCCTAACGCCTACTGCCTCACAAATCATTGCTCTGCGGCAGGATCACCAGATCCCTGATGGTGACGTTCCTTGGCCGCGTCAGCATGAACAGCACGGCTTCGGCGACCTCGACCGGCTGAATCAGGCCGCCCTTGGCCAGTTCATCCTCGAGCTTGTCCTTCGGCCAATCGCTGATCAGCGCTGTCACCACCGGCCCCGGCTGCACCGCGCCGACGCGCAGGCCGTGCGGGGCGACCTGGCGGCGCACCGTATGGACGAAGGCCTGCACGGCGTGTTTCGACGCTGTGTAGATCGGCTCCCAGACCACGGGCACCAGTCCGGCGATCGAAGACGTGACGATGATGTCGCCGGTCTTGCGCTCGACCATGTGCGGCAGCACGGCGTGTATGGAACGGAACACCGCATTGATGTTGAGGTTCAGCATGCGGTCCCACACATCGGGGTCGCCTTCGAGCACCGGGCCTCCGACATAGGCGCCGGCATTGGCGTGGAAGATATCGAGCTGGCCGGCCTTGTCCAGGATTTGCGGCATCATCGTCGCGACGCTGGCCGGCTTCATCAGATCGATCACCAGCGGGATCGCGTTGGGACCGAGTTCGGTGCAGACGCTTTTCAGCGCGTCTTCGGCGCGATCGACGAGCACAACGCGAACGCCGGCGGCAATCAGCGCTCTCGCGCATTCCAGGCCTATGCCCGACGCGGCGCCGGTAATCGCCGCGACTTTTCCACTCAAATCCTGAGCCATTCTTCTATCCTCGTATTCTCTGTTGGTTCAGGCTCGGCCGTGGGAAACCCGCGAGCGGCGTGCCAGGGAGTCGACGATGACCGCAATTGCCAGAACGGCGCCGGTGATCATGTAGCGAAGCGACGATGACAGATCGAGCAAGGTCAGCCCGCTGGCGATCGACTGGATGACGATGATGCCTAGCAGCGCGGAATAGGCGCTGCCACGGCCGCCAAACAGGCTGGTGCCGCCTATGACCGCCGCCGCAATGGCGTTGAGGTTGACGTCGCCGGTGCCGGCCTGCTGGCTGGCGGAGGCCAGCCGCGCCGCCGACAGGACGCCGCCGAGGGCGGCAAACATCGAGCACATGACGAAGGCGCTGAGGTAGATCGAGCGCACCTTGATGCCGGCCCGGCGCGCCGCTTCGCGGTTGCCGCCGACGGCGGTCATCGAGCGGCCCCATTGGGTGCGGGTCAGCGCATAGTTCATCGCCACCACCAGGCCGACGAACAGGCCGAACATCCACGGTATGCCGCGCGCCTGGTTGAGATAACCGACGATCAGTTCGAGCAGGATGGTCAGGGCGGCGACGCGCACGATGAGGCCGCCGACAGACGGCGCCGACAAATTGACGGCCCGGCGGCGGCTGACGGTGCGCAGGCCGCTGATCAGCATGACGATGCCGGGCAATGCCGCCAGTGCATAGGACAGCCAGTCCGGCATGACCAGCAACTGGCCGAAATTCACCAGGTTCGACCCATAGGGCAGATTGATCGAGCCGGTGGAGCCCAGAATATACAGTTGCAGGCCGAGCACGGCGAGCAGGCCGGCGAGCGTCGAGACGAAGCTTGGCATGCCGAGCCGGTTGAACAGCAAGGCATAGAGCGCGCCGATGAAACCGCCGACGGCAACCGCGGCGAGGATGGCGAGCGCCACCGGCCAGCCCTGGTTGACCCACAGCGTGCCTACCATGGCCGAGGCAAAGCCGCTGATCGAGCCGACCGACAGGTCGATCTCACCGACCATCAGCACACAGACGATGCCGAGCGCGATGACGCCGACGGTCGAGCAGTCGAACAGGAGATTGACCAGATTGCTCGACGAGACGAAGACCGGATTGAGGGCAGTGAACACGCTCCAGATGATGACCAGTCCGACAATCACCGGCAGCGAGCCGAGGTCGCCGGAGCGGACGCGGTCGAAGAAGGCGCTGATGGCGCCACCGACGCCGGCCTGGTGCTTGACGCGCACGTCGCTGCGGTCGAGCGCCGTCGACGAGGAGGTGTCCTGCTTGGGCTCCGCGCTCATGGCCGCTGCTCCTGGTTGTGCGCTTGTTCGGCGGCCTTGCGCCGTTCGGCGCGGCGCGACACTGCATTGTTGGCGGCGCCGGTGATGGCGCTGACCAGTTCCTGGTTCGAGGCGTCGGGTTCGAAGACGCCGTTGTTGCGGCCAAGCCTGAGCACCACGATGCGGTCGGCGACGGCGCGCACGTCCTCCATATTGTGACTGATCATCAGCACGCCGAGGCCACGCTCGCGCACCCGGTCGATGAGGTTCAGCACTTCCGCCGTCTGGGCGACGCCAAGAGCGGCGGTCGGCTCGTCGAGCAGGATGACCTTGGGGTCGAGCAGCAGCGAGCGGGCGATCGCCACGGTCTGGCGCTGGCCGCCGGACAGCGAGGCGACCGCCTCGCGGACGCTTGGAATACGCGCCGACAATTCGTTGAGCAGCGTCCAGGCGCGAATTTCCATCGCCACCTCGTCCAGCCGCAGCGGGTTGATCTCCTTGCCGAGAAAGATGTTGGCGACGACGTCGAGGTTTTCGCACAGTGCGAGATCCTGGAAGACGGTGGCGATGCCGAGCGTCAGCGCGGCGCTCGGGTCGGGCATCGTCACTTGCCTGCCGCGGAAATTGATGGTGCCCGAGCTCGGCTGGTGGACGCCGGCCAGAATCTTGACCAGCGTCGACTTGCCGGCGCCATTGTCGCCGACCAGCGCCACCACCTCGCCGGCATGGACATCGAGATCGATATCGGTGAGCGCCGAAACGGCGCCGAAATTCTTCGAGATGCCGCGCAGGCTGAGCACCAGCTCGCCTGCCGAAACCGGTCCGTCAGAGATGTCAGACATGGTGGCAAACCTTTCCGGATGGGCGGTCAAGAGTGACTGCGAACTTCCGGCCGCCGCAAGGGCGGCCGGAAAGCAGGATCAGGATTCTAGGTCATCCTTTTATGCATGTCTTATCCCAAAACCGCTGCGCGATTTTGGGCGACCTGCATTGTCACTTTGTGATGCCGAGCTTCTTGCAGCCTTCGGCATAGCGGTCGACGCAGAGCTCTTCGGCGGTGTTGATCTTCTTGTCGATGATCTCGGCCTTGAGGTTTTCCTGCGTCACCACCGCCGGCGTGAACAGCTGCGATGGGGTGTCGTAGAGGGTCATTTCGGCCTTCGGCGTCTCGCCCGACAGAAGCTGGACGGCGACGTTGGCGGCAGCCGCCGCAACGATCTCGCTCGGCTTGGAGATGGTGTTGTACTGATCGCCGGCGATGATCAGCTGCAGTGCGGCGATCGTCGCGTCGTTGCCGGTCACCGGCGGCACCGGATCGACACCGGCGGCCTTGAAGGCGGCGATGGCGCCACCACCGGTGCCGTCATTGGCCGCAACGACGCCGACGATCTGCGTGGAGAAGCGGGTGATCTGGCCGCTTGCCCATTGCTGCGCCTTCGGCGGGGCCCATTCCGGCGTGTCGTATTCGGCAAGGATCTTGTAGCCGCTGTTGTCGAGGCTGGAATGGATGCCCTTCTTGATCAGCCCGGCGGCCGCGTCGGTCGGCGATCCGTTGATCTGCAGCAGGCCGCCGCTGGCGGGGTCGACCTTCAGCGCCTTGAGGTGTTCGACGAGCGAGTCGGCAATGGCCTTGCCGATGCCTTCATTGTTGAACGAGACGTAGAAGTCGGCAGGTGCGGTCGGGATCGGGCGATCATAGGCGATGACCTTGACGCCCTGGCTCTGCGCCAGCTTGACCAGCGAGGCGGCGGCGGTCGAGTCGACAGGGTCGAGCACGATCGCCTTGGCGCCTTGCGAGATCACCGAGTTGAACTGCTGCTGCTGGCGCGAGGCGTCGGCATCGGCGTTCTGGTAGATCACCTTGCAGCCGGGGCAGAGTTTTTTCATCTCGGCGACGAAGCCGGGATAGTCGTGCTGCTCGTAGCGCGTCGAGGCTTGGTCGGGCATCAAGAAGGCGACCGTGGCGTCGGTAACCGGGGCAGCAAAGGCAGCGGTGCCGCCAAGAAGAGAAAGAGTGAGCGCGATGGCTCCCGTCGATTTCCAGGCAAATCTGGTCATTTCGATAGCTCCGTTTCAAGGAATGGTTTCATGAAGCCCTGGACACCACATGGCGCCGGGCCTTGACTGCAGTCGGGCTGTTGCGAGGAACAACGGAGCACTTGATCCGTGCTGCGCATCCTCTTGATATCTCTGGATTTCGGGACAAGCGATCTCCAGCACGGGACGCCTCCAACGCACCCCGCGTTCTTACCTCAGTAAATGTCTAGGCTCCTCCCGGTCCTCCCTGTTAGGCGGCAATCTCCGCGCTGATGTTTTCCGCCAGCAGGGCCCTGAAGCGCGAAGGCGACATGCCTTTCTGGGTCAGGAACTGGCGGTTGAAATTCGAGATGTTGTTGTAGCCGGCGGCGTAGCAGATCTCGGTGATCGGCATGTCGGCCTCACTCATCAGCAGCTGGCAGGCAAGGTTGATGCGCAGCCGGTTGACATACTGCACCAGGGCCATGCCGGTATGGCGGCGGAAGCTGCGCGAAAACGCGCTCGGGCTGCGGCCGGCGATCGCCGCCAGATCGCTTTCGCTGAACGGCTCGGTCAGGTTGGCGTTGATATAGGCAAGCGCCTTGTTGACGCCGGCCGACATGAAGCCTGAGGGATCCGGCAGATAGCTGGCGCTGGTCAGCGTCCGCACATCGGCGGCGCGGCTCAGAATGTCGATGAGCTCCATGAACAAAGCGATGCGGCGAACGCCTTGCGCCTCGACCAGTTCGGCCAGCACAGGTGCGGCGAGCTTGGCGGTAGCGGTGGAGAACAGCGCGCCGCGGCGGCTGAGCTCGAGAATGTTTTCACAACCGGCAAGTTCCGGCAACGCGGCGGTGGCGTCGGCAATGAACTCTTGCGAGAACTGCACGACGCGGCCGCGCAGCGGCACGCTGGCGCCTGCCGGCACGTCGCTGACCCAGTTGTGCGGCAGGTTCGGGCCGGTGAGCACGAGATTGCCGGGCTCGAACTCGCCGATGAAGTCACCGACGAAATAATGGCCCGTGGTGGCGACGACGTGATGGATTTCGTATTCGGGATGGAAGTGCCAGCGCACCGTGTGGAAGGGGTAGCCGTGGGCCCAGGCCTTGAACGACTCGCCGCGTCTGATCTGGACGACTTCCAAGTCCGGATTCATGTCAGTTCCTCCCGGCGCCGGTCCGGTCATGCGACCAGTTGCAGTGCCATCTCCCGCAGGCCGCGTTTGCCGCTCTCTGCAGTGATCGAAGCTTAGGCGGCAATTCATGCAGCCGCCACCACGGTGTGTCCACCTCACTGATACTTTTTTGACGTTTTTGTGGTCAAGGCGATACGTTTGCGAGTACGCGGGAGAGATCAGGCCCCGCTTGCGAGACGGTGACGACGCAAACGATGTCGCCGGCGGCGAGAGCTGGTCGCTCGATTTCGGCTCCGTCACAGTGATAATATGCAAAGGGAGCGGATCGGCATGACAAGGACGTTCACCTACTCCGGCAGCCCTGCGCATATTGTCTTCGGCAATGGCGCGTCGTCCGAGGTGGGCACCTGGATCGAAAAGCTCGGCTGCAAGCGCGCGCTGGTGCTGTCGACGCCGCATCGGGCTGCCGACGGCGAGGCGCTTGCCAAGTCCCTCGGCGCGCTGGCGGCCGGCATCTTTTCGGGCGCCGCCATGCACACGCCGGTCGAGGTAACCCAAACGGCAATGGCCAAGGCAACCGAGGTCAAGGCTGACTGCGTTGTCGCGCTTGGCGGCGGCTCTACCACCGGTCTCGGCAAGGCGATCGCCTGGCGCACCGACCTGCCGCAGATCGTCATCCCGACCACCTATGCCGGCTCGGAGGTGACGCCGATCCTCGGTCAGACCGAGAACGGCGAAAAAACCGCAATGGGTGACGCAAGGATCCTGCCGGAAGTGGTGATCTACGATCCAGAGCTGACCGTCGGCCTGCCGATAGCGATGAGCGTCGCGTCAGGACTCAACGCCATGGCGCACTCGGCCGAAGCGCTTTACGCGCAGGATCGCAATCCGATTTCCACCCTGATGGCGAAAGAAGGATTGCGCGCCATGAAGACTGCGCTGCCGGTGTTGACCAAGGAGCCTGGAAATATCGATGCACGCGGCGATGCGCTTTACGGCGCCTGGCTGTGCGGTACGGTGCTCGGCGCCGTCGGCATGGCGCTGCATCACAAGATCTGTCACACGCTGGGCGGCTCTTTCGACATGCCGCATGCCGAGACGCATGCGGTGATGTTGCCGCACACGATCGGCTTCAACGCCGTCGCGGTGCCCGACTTGTTGAAGCCGGTCGCCGACTTGTTTGGCGGCAGCGCCGGTAGCGGTCTCCAGGATTTCGCCAAGGCGGTCGGCGCGCCCCTTACATTGAAAGAACTCGGCCTCATGCAGGCCGATCTCGACCGCGCCGCTGAGATTGCGACCAGGAACCCATACTGGAATCCGCGGCCTTTCGACCGCGCCGCAATCCGCGCCCTGTTGCAGGACGCGTGGGAGGGAAGGCGTCCGCAAAACTGACTGCAACAGCAAGGAACTTACCCGCCGCGAATTCATCAGGAAGACCGCCATGAGTGGCACCGCCTGATCGGCGCAGGCCGCTCACGCTTTTGTGCGCGTGAAAAACTGCGCGGCTCGAAAAGCCCATTGACATCAACCGTATTTTCGACGCAAACGTTATATTGTTACTGTTATACAGTTACACAGCCCGCCTCTCCGGCGACATACCTTTCAGACTGCAAGGAGACCACGGATGCGTCGCATTCCCTTTCTCGCCGCGCTGCTCGTCGCGGTGCCGCTTTTGACCGGCACGGCTGCCCGCGCCGAAGACAAGCTGACCATCGTGGCGGCCGAGAATTTCTATGGCGACCTTGCCCGCCAGATCGGCGGCAGCAACGTCGCCGTCACCAGCATCCTGGCCAATCCCGATGACGATCCGCATCTGTTCGAGACCAGCCCGTCGACGGCGCGCACCATCGCCGACGCCAAGATCGTCATCTACAACGGCGCCGACTACGATCCGTGGATGGACAAGCTGCTGTTGGCCTCGACAGCCAAGGATCGCACGACCATCGTCGCCGCCGACCTGATCGGCAAGAAGTCGGGCGACAACCCGCATCTGTGGTACGACCCGGCGACGCTGCCGGCCATCGCCAAGGCGCTGAGCGCCGATCTTGCCAAACGCGATCCGGCCAATGCAGCGCATTACGAGGCCAATCTCAAGGCATTCCAGACCTCGCTCGAGGCCATTGACAAGGAAATCGCCGACGTCAAGAACACCTATGCCGGCACCGAGGTGACGGCTACCGAGCCGGTCTTCGGCTACATGGCGGAAGCGCTCGGCCTGAAAATGCTGAACTACGATTTCCAGGTGGCTTTGATGAACGATGCGGAGCCGAGCGCCACGCAGGTGGCGGCGTTCGAAAACAGCCTGAAGGACGGCTCGGCCAAGATCCTGTTCTACAATTCGCAGGTGACCGACGAGGCAACGACAAGGCTGCTCGACATCGCCAGGCAGAATAAGGTCACTGTCATCGGCGTCACCGAGACGGAACCGGCGGGCCAGACGATCCAGACCTGGTTCCGCGGCCAGATCGACGCGGTCCAGAAGGCGCTCGCCGCCCGCACACAATGAACGTGACTGCGAATGAATGTGACTAAATGAACGCAATCGAATTCGACAGGGTCACGCTGACCTATGGGGGACGCCGGGTTTTATCCGACGTCTCCTTTTCTCTACCGCAAGGCGCCTTTGTCGGCCTGCTCGGCGCCAATGGCGCCGGCAAGACGACGATGCTGCGCGCCATTCTCGGCCTGATCAAACCGGCCGGCGGCGCCATTTCGGTGCTTGGCAAATCGCCGACGCGCGGCAACGCCGACATCGGCTATATGCCGCAGGCGCGGCGCGCGCTTGGCGATGTCGGCGTCAGCGGCCTCGACTTCGTGCTGAGTGCCGCCGGCGGGCATCGCTGGGGCTGGCCCGTCGCATCGGCTGCCGAGAAGGAGGCGGCGTGCAAGGCACTTGAAGAGGTGGGCGCCGGCAGCCTCGCGCGCCGTCCCTTGGGCGAGCTTTCCGGTGGCGAGCGCCAGCGCATCCTGATCGCGCAATCGTTGATCGGCAATCCGCAACTGCTTTTGCTCGACGAGCCGCTGATCAGCCTCGATGCGGGCCATCAGCGCGCGATCATCGACCTGGTGCACGACATCGGCGAGCGGCTCGGCATTGCCGTGCTGTTCTGCTCGCACGAGATCAACCCGCTGCTGCGCGCCGTCGACCGCGTGCTCTATCTCGGCAACCGCAAGGCGGCGATCGGTTCCGTCGACGAGGTCATCAGCGGTCCGGTGCTGTCGAAACTCTATGGCACGCATATCAATGTGGTGCGGGTTGCCGGCCGCATCTTCGTCATGGCCGACGATGTCGAACTGGAGAGCGGGGCGCATGTCCACGATCTTTGACTATGAATTCATGCGCAACGCCTTCTATGCCTGCACCATTGTCGGCATCGTTTCGGGCGCGGTCGGCTATTTCCTCGTGCTCCGGGGCCAGACCTTCGCCGGCCATGCGCTCTCCCATGTCGGCTTTCCCGGGGCCACCGGCGCCGGCCTGATCGGGCTGTCGCCGTTTCTCGGCCTCACCGTGTTCACCGTCGCCGCCGGCATCGGCATCGGCCTGCTCGGCGAACGCGCGCATCGCGACGTCGCCATCGGCATCGTTTTGACGCTGTCGCTCGGCCTGGGCTTGCTGTTTCTGCATTTCTACACCGCCTTCGCCTCCCAGGCGACCAACGTGCTGTTCGGCAATGTGCTGGGCATCAGCCTGCGCACCGTCATCGTGCTTGCGGTCCTGGCAGTGGCGATCCTCGCAGCTCTTGTGCTGATCGCGCGCCCGCTGCTGTTCGCCAGCCTGCAGCCGGAACTCGCCGAAGCGCGCGGCGTGCCGCTCACTCTTGTCTCGACCCTGTTCATGGTGCTGGTCGCCGTCGCCACGTCCGAGGCGGTGCAGATCGTCGGCGTGCTGCTCGTCTTCGCGCTGATGGTGGCGCCTGCAGCCACCGCGCTCAGGCTTACCAGCGGCGTCGGAGCCGGCGTGCTGGCGTCCATCGCGCTTGCCGTGATCATCGCCTGGATCAGCCTGACGCTCGCCTTCCTGACCGACTGGCCGACGAGCTTCTGGATCACGGCGCTGGGCGCGGCGGCCTATGTCGTCAGCGGCATGGTCCGGCGCCCGTCGGTCCGAGAGACTCAGAGCGCCGACGCCGGCCCCTGAGGCTTGCCCTCCGGCGGGTCGATCGAGCCGGCTGGAGTGCAAAACTGACGTGAGGGAAATACACCCAAAAAAAGTCAGGTTTACAAACCGGCTCCTGAAACGTTTCAGCCGCGAAAGACAAATTCATCCAATCGCCTAGATCGCGACCTCTGTCGCGCCAAAGGGCCGCTCCGGAGCGGCCGGAACACCCGGAAAACCGCCATTTCAAGCGCATTTTGTAGCGGCGAATGGCGTCCGCGCGGCCGGTTGGAAGCTGGCCGGGAGGTGCAAAGGCGACCCCCCGCGGCCATTGCGGGCGGCGTTGACAGACCGCGGTGCTGCATGCGTATAGCAAGCCATGGGTCACGCCATGGCCGTGGCGGTTGAGACGGGGCTGGGGGGTTTCGTAACAACAGCACTGACGGCCCGGCGCCGGACGGGCGGCATGCACTCTCGAAGTGCGCCGCTCGCTCTTGGCTGACGCGCCGGCGACCCGGCAGCAGTCCTGGCCTGCGTTATCTCGACCAGGCTCCGCAGAACGCCATCGTCTCAGCTTTTCGATCCGCATCGGTTCGAAGCGAACGAGGTGACGCCCTCTTAACCGATATTCGCTTCGCTACGTCCCCCTCCCCCTGCTGGGCGAGGGGGACGCTGGCGATGAACCGCGCCGGCCGATGTGTATCGGCACCGATCAGGAACTGCCGACGACGCGATCAAGCAAGCCTGACGACGAGCCGATCAGGCGACCCTGGCGACGTCGATCAAGCAAGCTTGACGACGAAGTGCTTGGTTACCGGCTCGATGATCTGCCAGGTGCCCTTGAAATCGGCTTCGACCACGAACGCATCGCCCGGACCGACCTCGACCGGCGTGCCGCCATCGGGCGTGATGATGATGCGGCCGGCGATCATGTGCACGAACTCATAGTCGGTGTAGGTGGCGTGATAAGTGCCGGGCGAGGCCCGCCAGGTGCCCGACAGCACCTTGCCGTCGGCGGTGGTGTGCTGCACGGCGGTCTGCATGGTCGGCCGGCCCGCGACAACGATCCAGCCCGGCAAGTCGCCGCCCTCGGCATGCTCGACGGCGCCGAATTTGAGAATGGTGGTGTTGGTCATGAAGGGCTCCGTTTGAATTGCATGGCTGCCGGTTGGATAGCCGATGCGTGTGACGGGGGCAACGCAAGGGCCGACCCCGGATGTCGGAGATTTGGCGAAGGAGGCGGTGGCCGCGCGTGGAGCGCCTGCCTTCACTTGCAGGATTGGGCCGAGTCCGGTCGAACCGACCCCCTCTGGCCTGCCGGCCATCTCCCCCTCAAGGGGGGAGATCAGCGGCGTCGCCTCCTCCAATGTTGCACTGCGTTAGATTTGTTGCATTGCGATATCGACCCATAGGGCGGAGTCTTGGTCCGACTGTCAACGGTTGCAGCGACGTGTCCCGTTGGGCGCAAAGCTGCCGCACGTATGATCCCGGCGCGATCGTTACTCGCCGAGGCGGGGTCATGCACCAGCACGAGGTGGCAAATCGTGTCAGCATCGTTCCGGCCCGATATCGAAGGACTGCGTGCCTTGGCGGTGGCAGGCGTGATCGCCTTTCATTTCGGCTTCACCGGCCTGCCCGGCGGCTTCACCGGCGTCGACATCTTCTTCGTCATCTCGGGCTATCTGATCACAAAACACCTGCTTGCCGAAATCACCGAGACCGGGCGGCTCAACCTGTGGCGCTTCTATGCCAGGCGCGCTCGGCGGCTGTTGCCGGCGTCGCTGTTCGTCATCCTCGCCACACTGGTGGCCGGCGCCTTCATCCTGTCGCCGGAGGAACAATCGCTCTATTCCAAAGGCGCCATGTTCGCCTCGGCCTACATGATCAATCTGTGGCTGATCCGCTGGTCGTTCGATTATTTCGCCGCCGATGCGGCCAGCAACCCGTTTGTCCATTTCTGGTCGCTGTCGGTGGAGGAGCAGTTCTATGTCGCCTGGCCGGCGCTGCTTGTGCTGGCGGCATGGCTGCGCCCCGGCAAGCGCGGCGCGATCCTGGTGATCGGCATTGCCGGCCTCGTCTCGTTCGCCGTCTGCGCGTGGGTCACCACGGTCTCACAGCCCTGGGCCTTCTACTTCTCGCCGCTGCGCGTCTGGGAGTTCGCCGCCGGCGGGCTGGCCAGCATGGTGCCGCAACAAGTCTGGCAAAACCGCCCGCGGCTCGCCGCGCCGCTGGCGTGGCTCGGCCTGGCGCTGATCGCCGGCGCCTATCTCTCCTTCAGCGAGGAAGCCCCCTTCCCCGGCTTCCTCGCCCTGGTGCCGGTGGCCGGCACAGTGCTGTTGCTGCTCGCCGGTTCAGCGCATGCGCAGCAAGGGCAGAGCGCTGAGAAAAGCCCGAGCGCGGCACTGGCGCTGCCGCCCCTGCAATGGGTCGGCAAACTCTCCTACTCGCTCTATCTCTGGCACTGGCCGGTGATCGTCTATGCCACGATGGTGGTGCCCGAGCTGTCGCCGCTCGGACGCCTCGCCTGCCTGGCGCTCACTTTGGCGCTGTCGGTCTTCACCTATCATGTCATCGAGAACCCGATCCGTCGCAATGGCTGGCTGATGGCCAGTGCGGCGCGGGCGCTGGTGCCGGCCGTCCTCCTGACCGGCACCAGCGTCGCAGCCGCATATGCCAATGCCAGGCTGGCCGTCCACGATCTGGACCCTGAGCAGCGCAGCATTGCCGCCAGCGCCGCGCAGCCTTCCACGGCGCGCGCGGCCGGCTGTATTCTTTCCTTTGAGACGGTGACGCCGAAGGCCTGCGTGTTCGGCAACAAGGACGCCCCGCGCTCGATTGCGCTGTTCGGCGATTTGCATGCCGACCACTGGTCGACGCCGCTGATCGAGGCGGCGGCCAAGAACAACTATCGCCTCGTCACCTATCTCAAATCGTCCTGCCGTGCCTCGCGGGTGACGACCTGGAACTGGCGGCTGAAGCGCGACTACACCGAATGCGACCAGTGGCGGGAGCAATCGGTCAAGGACATTATCGCGTTGCACCCGCACATGGTGGTGATCTCGGAATTTTCGATCGGCAATGTGATGAAGGAATCGCCCGAGGAACTGAAGCACGCCGATGGGAACGAGGAGTGGAAGACCGGCCTGCGCTGGACGCTGGCGGCATTCAGCCGGGCCGGGATCAAGGTCGCGGTAATCCGGGACGTTCCCTACAATGGAAGCTATGCCGACAAATGCGTGGCGCGGGCGCTGTGGCGCGGGCAGGTGCCTGAAGTCTGCGACACGCCGAGGGACGCGGCGGCGAACGACGACATCGCCGCGGCCGAGCGCGACGTCGTGCGCAGCGTGCCCGGCGCCACCTATGTCGACCTGACCAGCCAGTTCTGCGACGCCCAAACCTGCCACGTGTTCATCAACGGCCAACTCGCCTTCCGCGACCGGCACCACCTGGCGACGCCATTTGCTGAATCACTGGAGCCGCTCTTGGAGAAGGCGGTGTTTTAGGGGGCGGCGAGGTAGGGGGACCTGACGGCTGACCGCTCAGTTGATGCGAGCTATGCCACAAACACATCCTCTCGATGGTGAGCGAGGTAAGCCTGCTGCGGCGGGGTGAAGGTGCTAGTGCGCCAGACGGCGGGGGCTTCGGCAAAGCCGAAACTCTGCATCACCAATTGCTCGAAACCGAGCCGCCGCAAATCAGTCTTGTCGACGCGCTGGGATATGAGGACCTGCCCGCTATCTTCAAAACTGATGAAGCCACGGTCAAAGAAGTGGTCGGCATCAGGCGTGAGGAGCAGCTCGTTCATGCCGTCCAAGCGCTCCTGCGCGGAAGCGCATAGGCGCCAAGGCTTGATGTGGCTTGCAATCAGCAACGAGGGATTGGTGACCCCTGTGAGTCGGCACGAGCGCTCCATGGCTTCGACATTGGAACGAAATTTACCTTGGCCGCGACGAGCTTGAATGACGCTCGTCTTTACAGTGTCCTCGAGTTGGAGGTCGTCTCGGATACGGCGCTCAACGACGTCCTCTAAAATTTCATTGACGACTTCGAAAGTGAGACTGTTTGCACCACCACGCCTCAGAGCTTCGCGGTCGAAAGCTGTACCCGCGACAATGGTGTGAAACACCTCGTGCGATACGCTCGCGAGATAGGCGTTTTGACGGCCTGATCCGGAGTTTGGGTCAATGGGCGAGTATCGGGGAGGCAGAAGCGGACCCAATTCGCCAATTATGTCCGACGGGCGCACCGTCGGCAGGAGCGGCGCCCAATACACCGGGAGAAGCCAACCTTCCTCGTTCCAATTGGCTCCAGTGTTCTTGAACTCCGGTGGTTTCGGTGCTGTGAATGCAAACTCCGCTACCCGACCAATATAGCGCACGGCTTGACCGAAAAAAGACAACACGAGGTCACCAGGTGTCGCCCGACGCATATTTTTGTAGAACTCGCTGCGTGCCCCATTCTTCTGAGTTTTGGGCGACCAGAGATATTGCCCGTCGATCTCTTGGCGGGCGGTCTGACTGTGATTTACCCACCAGAATTGCGACATCGTTTTGGTTTTAATAGTTGCCGTCGGTTGGATAAGCTCTATTCGAGACCTGTCTCGCCTTCAAGCAGGGAGCCGACCTTATTGCCAGGTGCGACAGGCGGCGTAACTGCATCTTTCGGCGAGACACCAAGAAGAGCGTAGGGCGACGATAGTCGCCGCCCCCACCCCGCTTGCAAATCGCCCCCCAAATGCCATCTACATCACAGGCGCACCGCGGGTGCGCGGCATCCACGGAGCATTCACTTGACGCAGCGAAGCGGCAGTGCGGACTTGCCGCTGCATGGCGGGCGGGTTCCGAAATGGCTGGGCGATCGTATGACGCGGCTGGGTGCGGTGTTGTGCGAGGCGATCATCCATCACTATGGCCGCGACGAGCTGTTGCGGCGGCTGGCGCATCCGTTCTGGTTCCAGTCCTTCGGCGCCGTCATGGGCATGGACTGGCACTCCTCAGGCATCACCACCTCGGTCGTCGGCGCGCTGAAGCGCGGGCTGAACCCGATGTCGCGGGAGCTCGGCATCCATGTCTGCGGCGGGCGCGGCGCGCATTCGCGCAAGACGCCGCAGGAGCTGATGGCGATCGGCGAGCGCGTCGGCATCGATGGTGCGGCGCTTGCCACCGCCAGCCGCTTGGTCGCCAAGGTGGACAGTGCGGCCGTGCAGGACGGTTTCGACCTCTATCTGCACGGCTTCATCGTCACCGACGACAGCCGCTGGGTGGTGGTGCAGCAAGGCATGAACGGCGACAGCCGCCAGGCGCGGCGCTATCACTGGCTGTCGGAAGGGCTGACAAGCTTCGTCGACCAGCCGCATGCGGCGATCGAGGGCGAGCGGCAGGGCGAGATCGTCAACCTGACCGACCATCTCGCCGCGCCGTCACGTAGCGGCCAGATCGACCTGTTGAAGACCATGAGCCCGGAACGGATCCTCGACGAGCTTGCCGTGCTGGAGCCGCCGCCGAAAGCAGCGCCTGCGAAACCGGCGGCGCAGCCGATGCTGCCCAATCTGGTGATGCCGGCGCATCACGACGTGCGCGAGAGCGACATCGTCATGCACCGGCTGCACGGCAACATTTCCGCCGCCATCGAAAGCGGGCCGGCCGATTTTCCCGAGCTGCTGCTGGTGCCCGGCGTCGGCGCGCGCACGGTGCGGGCGCTGGCCATGGTGGCGGAAGTGGTGCATGGCGCGCCCTGCCGCTTCTCCGATCCGGCGCGCTTCTCGCTCGCCCATGGCGGCAAGGACCGCCACCCCTTCCCGGTGCCGCTGAAAGTCTATGACGAGACGATCGCGGTGCTGAAATCGGCCGTCGGCAAGGCCAAGCTCGGCCGCGAGGAAGAGCTCGGCGCGCTGCAGCGGCTGGATGGCGAAGCGCGGCGGCTGGAGCGCTACGTCACCGGGCCAAGCCTTAAGGAGATCGTCGCCGGCGAGTTCGACCAGTCGCATCTGCTTGGAGGGCGCAGTGTGTTCGGGTGGGAGGGGGCGGCGGAAAGCGACGACGGTTCAGACAGGGGCCGCCAGTAGCTGCCTGTCCATCATGCAGAGATAGTGCGCGGCCCATAGAAACACGTGCTCGGCTTGTTTTGATAATGCTTGCAAAGACCCATTTCTCAAGTGATGCTCTGCCAGGCGAGGCTCGGCATGAAGACATTCGCATGGACGTTGGTTTTCGTGCTGCTGGCGATTGGCGGCGCGATCGCCCAAACGACGCCTGAGCCTGCCATACTGGCATATACACCGCCGATGCACTTCGTCGTTGTACGCAACAGCACGCCAGGATGCGAGCCGACATGCCCGGAATGGATTTCGGCGGAAGGTCACATCGTGGCCGGCACGCCAGCTTTGCTGAAGGCTTTGCTGAAAAAACTCGGCCCCCGCAAATTGCCTTTGGCGTTAAATTCCCCGGGCGGCGAGACCGATGCGGCGATGGCGCTTGGCCATATGATCCGCGCCAGCGGGCTCGACACGATGGTTGGCAAGACGGAGTTCTCCGAATGCGCGCCAGACACAAAAGCCTGCGGGCCGGGCGACCTCCGCTTCGGCGTCGCCAACCCCGTCGGCGCAGTCTGTTCGTCAGCTTGTACGATGGTTCTTGCGGGCGGCGTACGGCGCCTGGCAGACAGCCGCGCCTTTGTCGGCATTCACCGGATCATGCTGCCGGCCGCCAAGAAAATCCACGGCAAGAAGACCATCGTCCTCGTTCCGATACCCAAATGGTATGAACGCAAGGTCGACAGCTATTTCACCGAGATGAAAGCAGGTTCGTGGATCGTATCGGCCATGCAAAAAATACCCGACGACAGCATACGATACCTCGTGACATACGAACTTTTGGACCTGAATCTGATAACCGAAACCGGTCACGGCGACACGCGCACCTCCATCGATATCTGCAAGACCACGCCGCCGGCGGGCAACTGCCGAACGGTCAGGCAATAGGAATAGCGGGCCACGTAGGTCGTCGAAGCGCCTGTTTCTCAACAGCAACCCTTCACTTTACGCTGCGCCCTTCAACAGGTCTTCCGGCCGGCCCTCGATGAGCGCAGCAATATAGCTTTCCAGGCTGGTCGTGCCGCGCTCCGGGTTTTCCGGCTGCATCGGCTTGTCCAGCGTGGCCCCGGTCATGCGGGCATAGGACTCGGCCGCCGCTTTGGAGAAGCCTAGTTTTTCGTAGGTTTCTGTCCAGCGCTCCCGCGGCACCGTGACCACGCGCAAGTTTTTGCGCAACGCCGCACTGAAGGCTGCGGCGACATCGGCGGCGGAGTAGCGCCGAGGACCCTCGATATAGTGCGTGCCGGTCTTGTCCGCCGGCTCCAGCAGACGTCTCGCCGCAGCCTCGCCGAGATCCTGCGGCGCCACCATCGGCAGCTCGAAATCCGCCGGGAAGAAGGAGGTGATGACGCCGTCGCGCCGCGCCGTCTCCAGGGCCTGATCCCAGTTGCTCATGTAATAGGCGGCGCGGTTGATGCTTGCCGGAATGGCCTGGGCCTTCAGCTTCTGCTCGAGGCCGTAAAGGACGGTGAGATCGCCGACACCCTCGCCGGCCTGCGCGCCATAGGTCGATTCCGCTACCACTTTTTCGAGGCCGGACCCCTCCAGCGCCGCCGCAATGGCGCCAACCGTCTTGCGCTCCTCGGCGTCGGTGTCGGTCGATGGATCGGCCGGCGGGTTGAGCAGAAACGCCCGCTTGCCGCGCCGCAAGACTTCACGCAGCGCCTCGACATCGAGCACATCGGCAACCGCGGCCTCCGCGCCCTGTTCAACCAACCATGCGGCCTTCGACTCGTCGCGCGTCACCACCGTGACATCCTCGCCCTGCCGCAACAGCGCCATTGCCGCCGCCGAGCCGACATGGCCGGTACCTCCAAGAATGACATGCATGGTCTCGTCCTTCCCTTGCTGATTCATGCCGGATTAATGGCTGGGGCGGCGAAGGGTTCAAAAATCGGGGGACGATGCTGACAGGAGGTGACGCTGACTTTCCTCGCAATGCACGGCGCAGGGGTCGTTCGCATCTTGCAAAATTATGGAACGAGGTCGTGTCCAGCGAGTTATATTAGCGCAACCTTGAATAGGAGGCAGCTATGAGAAAGCTCCTGCTTGCTTCGGCTATCGCTATCACTGCGGCGGCGGCGATGATCGCTCCGGCGAATGCCGGCGGGCGCGTCGTGATCGGCATCGGCAACGGCTACTATGACGATGACTACAATGACAGCTATGGCGACTATTACGATCGCTACGCTCCTCGCCCTTACTACCAGTATAATGCCTACGATAACGGCTTCAGGTACCACAGGTATCACAGGCACCATCGCCATTGCCGCATAGAGTTGGTCAAGCATTGGCGCCATCATCACAGGATCGTCGAGGAAATTCGCGTTTGCGAACGGTGATCCGATAGGGTGAAACCGGTTCGGCCGGCATCTGCCGGCCGGCCGCTTCACTACGCGGCTGCCGGCCTTATCGCGGCTTCCGCATCATCATCCCGTAATCAACGGCCAAAAGGTCGAGCCCGACCTTCAACAGCTTCACCACCACATCTCGTCCCTCGCCGGTGCGTTCGGCGAGCGCCTTCACCGACTGGCCTTCGAGGCAGATTTTGCGAACCACCTCCGCCACTTCCCAGTGGGCCATGGCGGCGATGGCATGGGTGTGGGCGCGGCCGGCGTTGAGCACGCGGTCGGGGATGCCGCCATTGATGCGGCCGCCGTCAATGCGCTCTTCCCACGGCATCGGCCGCAGCCCGTCACGCGAGGCGCGCTCAAAATCGTCGCGAAACCGTTGGCCGGCCTCGCGTTGCTGGCGCGTCAGTGAGGTGATGCCGACCAGCGGATCGACATTGCGCACCCGCACGATGCCGCCGGTCGCGGTGTAGCCGTCATTGGAGACCTCGTAGACGCGCCGCGCCTCTTCGGTGCCGACGCTCAGCCGCTTGCGGCCGAAGCGATCGTCCTTCAGCGCGAAATCATGGCCGATCTCGCGGCGGATGCGCACCTGCTCGGCTTCGCCTATGGGGAGTTTCGGTGGCTGCCGTTTCTGCGCGGTTTTTTTGCTCATCGGGGGATCCTTGTGGGATTGGGTTGTTGAGCCGGAAGGTTGGCGTTCCTTCGCGCCCCCCTCTGCCCTGCCGGGCATCTCCCCCACGAGGGGGGAGATCGGATGTCGCGTCGGCTTTCGCCAATCACCACCGCCGTTGGAAAGGCAGTGCGGGCGAGCTGCCGATCTCCCCCCGCGTGGGGGAGATGTCCGGCAGGACAGAGGGGGCGCTGTCCCGCCGGCTTTCGATCATTGGTGGGGTCGTCCGGAGGCGAGGAACGGAGCCCAGCCGCTCACACCACCTCGCTCACCGGTCGGTGGAAGCGCGCCTGGTGGTATTCGCAGTAGCTTTTCAGCGCCCTTGTGCGCAGGCCGCAGCACAGCATCTCGAGCCCCGGCCGACTGCCGGGAGCATCGTTGTCGGGGTCTTCCTCCAGCGTCAGGTCGAGCGGCGCGCGGCAGCGGTCGAACAGGCAGTCGATGAAGCGCATGGCGGCGACATGCGGCTGACGCCCGAGCGAGGCAGGGCGCGGCGCCGGCACATTGAAGCGGTAGATTTCGCCGTCCACCACCAGCCGTCCTTCGCCCGGGATCGAGGGCGCCGGACGGGCTGGCAACAGAGGCCTGGCCGGCGTGTGTCTGGCTTGCCTGGCGACCGGTGTGGCCGGTGCGGCCGGCTTCGAAACTTCAGGCCGCCTTACCGGCTTGCTCGGCTGAGGCGCCGTCGCATTCTTCCTCGGTCGGCCGCCGGACCTGCCGCCTCTGGGGTTGGCGAAGCCGATGGTCTTCAACGCGCTGTTGCGGTGGACGATGCCGATGATGGCGTTGCGCGAGACCGGACTGCCGCGCAGCGCCGTGAAGCGGACGGCGATCCCTGTGGCCGACAGGCCATCCCTCAGCCAGACGGCGATCTCCTGCAATTCGGTCTCGGTATAGGCAGTCATGTCGGTATCCATTGATTGCGCGCGCAAAGGCGGAGCGCCGGCCCGAGGGCCTACGGGAAAAAATCAGAGCGGATGGTCGGTGCGGTCAGCCGATACTGGCGGCCGGCAGCGAGCCGGCGAGATGCCGCAAGGCGGCTTCGGCGGCCGCTTTGGTGAGGGCGGAAACCGCCCTGCCCCGTCAGCCGGTCGAACAGGATGACGGTGCCATCTTCCGTGCGGATGCAGGAAATACCCTGCCCGCCGGAGACAGCCCTTGGCGCACCGGCGGCGCCATGGGCTGAAGAGGTGGCCGGAGCCGGGAGAGGAGCGGCTCCGGCCGTTCCGGTCGATCGGGGGGACGACGGTTCGACCGGATCCGGGGCAGAAGCCCCGGTTTGCGTCCGGACCGGGGAGGAGGACAGCCCGGACGATGGGAGAAAGCTGAGGATGTCTGCGGAAACGCTTGCGATTTGTTCGATCATGCGCTAAGCGTACGATATGTACGAAACGTACGCAAGCGAAATCGTACATATTGGACGATAAATTTCAGGCAATTTGTACGATGCAGGAACCGAGGCACAGATTGCAGCAGGCGCGGGCGGAGGCGGGCTATGCCTCGCCGAGCGACGCTGCGCGGGCATTGCGCGACATCAACAAGAACACGCTGATCAGTCACGAGAACGGCAACCGGCCGCTGTCGCGCAAGGCGGCGGAGAAATACGGCCGCCTGTTCGGCGTCGATCCCGGCTGGCTCTTGTTCAACGGTGACGGCGGCAGCCTTGCGGGGGGCCATTTCGGCTTTGACGAGTCGGGCCGGCAGATCCCGATGCCGTCGCTGGCCACCGTCGATGTGCCCATCGTCTCATGGATCAGCGCCGGCGAACTCGGCAGCCAGGACATGGTGGTCAATCTCAGCGACTATCCGACCATCCCCACCACCGATCTGGAGCAGGGCCAATGGATTGCTCTGCGCGTCGACGGCCCGTCGATGAACAAGATCTCGCCACCGGATTCGATCATCTTCGTCAACCTCAGGGACAAGCGGCTGGTGACCAATGGCTGCTACGTCATTTCGGACGAATCCGGCCAGGCCACCTACAAGCGTTACCGCCCCAACGAGAACCCGCCCTTCCAGCCGGCCTCCTACATGGACATCCCGCCGCCGGCGCTCGAAGGCGCCATCACCATCATCGGCCGGGTGAAGCGCTCGATGATCGATATGTGAGGGAGAAGGCGGTGAGGCGCAATCTCCCCCCTCGAGGGGGAGATGGCCGGCAGGCCAGAGGGGGTCGCCGCGCGTAAGGCGCTGACGTCCTCTGTCCGCGATAGGAAGTCGCGTCAGGACGTACCGACCCCCTCTGTCGCCTTCGGCGACATCTCCCCCTCGAGGGGGGAGATTACGCGCCCAAAAACTCGTTCGTAAAATACCCCCCGAAATCCGGCTTCTCCTTCAGAACCTTGCCATCGCCATCGAGCAATATGCCGGCCCTGAAGAGGTAGGTTCCGATCGCCTCGATCTTGGCCCTGGCGATGGTGCCGATGACGCCGTCCTGGCTGCGCAAGAAGTGTCCGTCGACCAGCATTTTCAGCGAAGCGTGGATCAGCGCCGGGTCGGTCAGCGCATCCTTGTTGGAAGCGATCAGCAGATCGCCGGCTTCCTGCGGGTGATCGCAGGCAAATTGGTAGCCGCGCCGCGTTGCCTCGACGAAGGCCGATGCGGCCTTCGGGTTTGCCTGGAGATATGCATTGCTGGAGGCGATCAAGGTGGTGTGCTCGTCGGGCACGCCGTAGTCGGCGTAGCGGAAGCCGCGCTGCCTGACGCCTTTCAACTCGGCAGCGACGCCTTCCCAGGTCGAGACCTCCAGCGTGAAGTCGACCGAGCCGTTGGCCAGCGCCTCATAGGCCGAGGTGCCTAATGTCACCGTCTCGAAAACGCCCTTGCCGCCATCGTGGCGGATGATGGTCGAGATCAGCGTGTTTTCCCAGGCGCTGCCGAAGCCGCCATAGGTCAGACCGTCGAGATTCCTGGGACTCTTGATCTCGCCGCGATCCGCGTTGAAGACCAACCGGCCGGTCTCCTGCTGGACCACGGCGTAGACCGCCTTGAGATCGGCGCCGGCAGCCCGCTGGGTGAACAGGCCGACGCCGGCAATGCCGAAATCGGCGATGCGGTTGGCGACCAGCGTGCCGGCGCCAGTATCGCCATAGGGCAGGATCTCAACATCGAGCCCGGCCTCGTGGTAGAACCCTTTGTCGCGGGCAACGAACAGGCCGACATGGTTGGTGTTGACCGTCCAGTCGAGCGCGACGGTGATTTTTTGCGTAGCCGCATGAGCGCGAGAGGCAAGCGGCAGTCCGGCAGCCAGCGTCAGCAGCAAAGCCTGCCGGCGTGTGAATTCGGTCATGAAAAACTCCTTTGAGCGGTCTGCGGGAACGAGGGCCGGTCAGTCCCGGGATTGAGCAGCGTGTCGAGGATGTCGGCTTCGAGCGCGGCGGCCTGGCGCGCGGCATCGCTGCCGGTGGTGCGCGGGCGCGGCAGCGGCACGGCAATCTCGCCGATGATGCGGGCCGGCCGCGCCGACATCAGATAGATGCGATCGGAGAGGTAGACGGCTTCGCGCACGTCATGGGTGATCAGCAGCGCCGTCCAGCGTTGGCGCTGCCACATGCCTTCCAGCCAGCGCTGCATACCCGCGCGGGTCAGTGCATCCAGCGCGCCAAAGGGCTCGTCGAGCAGCAGCATGTCGCGCTGCTGCACCACGGTGCGCAAAAGGGCGGCGCGCTGGCGCATGCCGCCGGAAAGCTCGGCCGGCCAGGCGCGCTCGAAACCGGCAAGGCCGAACTCAGCGAACAACGGCGCGACGCGTTCGCGCGCCGCCTTGCGGCCAAGACCCTGCACTTCCAGCCCCAGCGTCACATTGTCGATGACGCGCCGCCACGGCATCAGCGCGTCGCGCTGCGGCATGAAGGCGAAGGGGCTGCCCTGCAATCGCGCGCCGTCGAAGCGCATGTCGCCCTCGCCTTTCAGCGCGCCGGTCAGCAACTGGAACAGCGTCGACTTGCCGGCGCCGGAAGGGCCGAGGATGGAGACGAACTCGCCGGCCGCGACATGAAGCGAAATGCCGGCGAGCACCTCAAGCGCGCCGAAGTTCTTCCTGATGTCCCGGAGTTCGAGCCGCGTCATTGACGGTTCTCTTCTGCAGCTTCAACCTTGCCGTCGCGGCTTTCGCTCCCTGCATTCTCCCAAGGCATGGCGAAGCGCTGGACGAGCACCGCAATGGCGAACAAGACAAGCGTGAGCGCGGCGCTGACGGCGACCGCGGCGAGCACCAGATCGGGCCGAAAGTTGTTCTTGGCATTGAGCATGTAGATGCCCAGCCCCTTCGCCGCCCCCGCATATTCGGCGAAGATCGCGCCGACGACGGCGTAGGTGATGGAGATGCGCAGCCCGGCGAAGAAATAGGGCAGCGCCGAAGGCAGGCGCGCCAGCCAGAAGATGCGCCAGCGCCCTGCCCCCATGGTGGCGAGCATCTGCGAAATCGCCTTGCTGGTCGCGGCAAAACCCTCGACCAGCGCCACCATCATCGGGAAGAAGGTAACGAGCGCCACAAGCAAGATTTTTGGCATCAGCCCGAAGCCGAACCACAGTACGATGAGCGGCGCAATCGCGACCAGCGGCAAGGTCTGGCTGACAATCAGCAGCGGAAACAGCGCGCGGCGCAGCGGGGCCAAGAAATCGACCAGCGCCGAAAGCACGAAGGCAGCGACCAACGAGCAGGCGAAGCCGGCTGATGTGGCGCGGATGGTGGGCAGCGTGTTGTCGGCAAGGGCAGCGCGATGCTCCCAGGCCTGCTGCAGCACGCGCGACGGCGCCGGCAGCATGGTGGGCGCAGCGCCACCATAGCGGGCGTAGAGCTCCCACGCCGCGAGGAGCAGGGCGGAGGCGCAGGCGGCGGGGATGGTCTTGGCGATGGCTGCGGCTAATCTCCCCCCTCGAGGGGGAGATGTCGCCGAAGGCGACAGAGGGGGTCGTCTCGCATAGAGCGCCCACGCCTTGCCGATGCGAAAAGGACGTCGGCGCTCCACGCGCTGGGACCCCCTCTGGCCTGCCGGCCATCTCCTGCTCGAGGGGGGAGATTCGTGGGCATCGCGGTCTTCGCCAATCGCCAATGGCTCCCCTCCTCTCTGTGCTGAGGGGTCAGAGGCATCTCCTCCACGCAATGGGTCAGATAAACCAGCCACGGCAATATCCTCAAGGAACGACGCTTGAGCCGCGGCTCAGACGGCGCTCGGGCTGTTCGCCGAGATCGTGATGTCGAGGGTGACGTGGCCGGCGCCGGGGCCGAAGCGGCAGAAGGCCTCGTTGAGCGTGGCAAACACCGCACCGGCATCGCCACGCAATTTGGTGCAGAAGTTCTTTGAGCGCTCAAAGACGCCGGACTGTTTCAGGAAATCGATGCAGCCGTAGATCTCGTCCATATGGTCGCCCGTGCCCATAACGTAGAGCGAGAACTGCGCCGCCACCGGCTGACCGGTCGACGGCGTGGCCTGGACAGCGCGGATCGCGGCGATCTTGCGCTCGTCCAGCGGAATGGCGGGGCCGCCGGTCTCGTCGGAGCGGCAGATCGGATCGTCGGGCTCGCCCGGACAGCCGCGCGAGACCGCCGCCGAAAGCACGCAGTGCTTGCCGCTTTTGGCCGCCGCGACGAACAGGTCGCGCATGGCGGGAAACAGCACCTCGGGCGGCCCGACCATAAGGGTCGAGATGTCATCGGTTTCGATCCGCAGCCGGTCGCGCCAGGGATCGAGCGCGCCGAGCGCGCCGAGGATGACGCCGACGAAATCGTCGGTCATGGGATAAAGGGAAATCTGTGCGCCTGAAAACATCGCCCGCCTCGCTCCGCTGGTATTATCCAGATCAGCTTTAGGGTCCGAAGGCTTGCCGCCCTCATCTCAGCCCCGACGATACGGAGCACCCCTGTGGATGGGCGGGTTAAAGCACCGTTCGCGGCATTGGGGAAGCCGTTTGTTGAGGCACTGCGGGAAAGTGTTTTGGGCCAGACGTGCCGGGCGCCCGGGCGTTAACAGACGACTCGTCAGTTCGTTGCGTTATAACGTTTCCACGAACTTCTTATAACTGCGTTGAAATTCAAGCTGATAAACGTAATTATAAGAAAACGGCAGAGACTCCGCGCAGCCCTTACGGTTTCTGGATTTCCTTATCCGCGACCCCATCCGGACTGTGCTCCTGCATCGCTCGGGCTTGCCTGTGCTGGTCCCCTCGCCCCAGCGCTACGCCATCCACAAGCTGATCGTCGCCTCGCGACGCGGGCCGAGCGCTGGCGCCAAGCGGGAGAAGGATCTCCATCAAGCGCGCCTGCTGACCCAAGCGCTCGAAGCCACGCGTCGCCAGGACGACCTTGCCTTCGCCTTCATGGAAGCGTGGGACAAGGGCGAAAACTGGCGCGAGACGATCCGGGGCGGCTTGAACCTGTTCGACGCCGCCACGAGGGAAAACAGTCACACCATCCTGGGGAAATCCCTCCGCGAAATTGGTGCGACTCCTGAGGGATTCACGATGCGGGATTAGCTGAAGCGACCGCTGCTATATTCATTTCCATCGTCCCAACCGTACGAAATTGGCTTGACGCTTATTCGTACATAAAGTGCGATATCTCTTTTCGCAGAGAGGAATGTCCTTGAGCACAGCGAACCATGTTGCCTTCGCCGATCTCTCTCGGCCTTTGCTGTCACCCCCGTCGTTGCCGCCGCCTTTGTTGCCGCCGCCTTTATTGCCGCCCCCTTTGTTGCCCTTGTCATTCGATCAGTGCCAACGCCTCGCCGGGGCCTGGCGAATGGCCAGCCAGGACATCGCCGACGACATCCGCTTCATCCGCCAATATCTGAAAGTCGTTGCCGAGAAGGACGAGAGGCTGTCGACCGGCACCCTTGTTCACAGCCGCGCCTATGTAGAGGCCTGCGCCGGCTGGCTGCCACAGACCGTGACGCGCTATCTGCGCCACCTGCGCCAGATCACCGAATGCGAACTGGCCATGACAGCTGCCGGCATTCGCTTTGCGCTGTCGAGTTATGCCTGGGAGGCATGAGGGCGCCTGTCGCCAAACACAAGGAATTGCGCTGCCCGTCGCAGGCGCAATTCGTCAGGTTGAGAGGCTCGGGCGCGCCTGAACGGCGGGCGCCAAGGATGGCCCGGCCAGCGAATTCCGGCCTTGCTTTATTTCGACTGGTCTTATTTCGACTTGGCCTTATTTCGATTTGGCTTTGCCGGACTTTGCGGCGGCAGGCTTCGCTGCCTTTGGCTTGGCGGCTGCCTTGGCGGGCTTGGCGTCAGCTTTCTTCGCCGCCTTTTTTGGCTTGGCGACCGCGCCATCGACTTCAGCCGTGGCCTGCTCCCAGTGTTCCTGATGCGCGCCTTCAGGCCGGCCGGCCTTTTCCCAGATCTCGTGCGCGCGCTGGCGAATGCGGTCCTGTTTGACGTCCGTCACTTAAGCCTCCGTGGTTGGGTCCGGTCGGTTGGTCCAGATTCCACGAAAACATTAGCCGAAAATTCGGCCGGCGTCTTGAGTGACGAGACATCTCAGCGCGGGTCGGAAATCACCGCAACGCCGAGCAGCGCCGCTTTCTTGACGATCAGCCCGGCGAGGTCGGCATCCGAACGATCGGTGCCGGTGCGCTCCCGCAGGAGCGCGATCGCTTCCTTCATCGATAACAGCGCCGTGTTGCGCTCGGCCAGCAACTTGTCGCAACACGCCGCAACATTGGCGGAGTTCGGGGTCTCGACATGCGGCAACATGGCAATTCTCCTTTCATCATGTTCGTCATTCGGCCCTGCCGCCCTTTTGGGAAGAACGACAGGGCCGTATCACCGATGAATGGTTAGGTTGTCGAGCGTTACTCGACCACCTCGACAATCCTGCGCGTGCTGGGGTCGACCAACACGGTATGGTTGTCGACGACGGCGTATCTGTACTGAACGTCGGGAACCTCCTGCAGCTCGACAGTGTCAGGCAAGGCAGTGCCGACATTCAATTCGACGCCGAGCAGATTGACCGAGGCAAGCGGATGTTTCTTTACGTATTGGTGCACGACCGTGCGCTGTTCCGGGGTGATGATCACCTGCTGCTGTGCCGGCTGCGTGACGATGACCTCGTCGGCGGCGGCAATGCCGATACCAGCGATCATGGCGAGCCCGGCGACGGCGGGAATAAGGATGGTTTTCATCTTCGTCTCCTGTCGTTGTTGGCGAGCTCCGCCGTGTTCCCGCATGAGGCGAAAACAGCGCAGATCGAGGTGGCGGGCTCCTGGAGGCAAACGCAGCCGGTACGGTCTTGTTCCGCAAGCGGAGACTAAATTGATCGGCTTCCGGTCATGCCAGCAGAACCCGCACCCGCAAGATTCGCATTGAAGCACAATCCCTCAGGAGACCTTCGACATGGACGATGCACGGCTCCAATTCCGGTGGCGATCGCGGCCGGCGCCGGCATTGATCCGGTGACCGCGTCGCGCCCGGCCAAGACCGGAACCGACCGCCTTCGTGCCACGCCGTGAAGTTTCAAGCAAAGGTCATTGCTTCGGCGGCTGCGCAGGCACCTCGCCAGGCTTGATCACCGGCGTCTTGCCCTGATCCGGCGGCGGCTGCGTCATACCCTGGTCACCACTGGGCGGCGGCTGCAGCACGCCGCCGCAGGGACCGAGCGTGCTGGTCGATTCGCCGCCGCCATTGGCGACCGGCGGCTTCTGACCATCGTCCTGAGGCTGCGCTTGGCAAGGCGCGGCAGGGCCGTTCTGGTCGCTATTGTCCTGCGCGGCCGCCGGGTCGACCAGCGCCAAGAGCAGCACGCATGGGATGAGGGGGAAAGTCTTCATGGTCCAGCTCCTCTGGATTCATCTCCTTGGCAAAGCAGACTAGTCCTTGGCAAAGCAGACTGGCGGCAATTGGTTCCACGGAGATGGAGTGGTTGCCGGAACCTGGCAGCCGGAAGTGAGTTCCACCTTCTCGACGCTAAGCCGCCCAGAGGAGGCAATCATGGAAGAACGAAACAGAAAACCCAATGACGAGGTCGAGGCGCCACCGAGCAAAAACGATGCCCGCGACAGGATCGCCAATGACGACGTGGAAGCGCCGACGCCGGGTCGGCAGGATTGGGATGCGCTGCGTGGCGCAACGGTCCTGCCCGACGGAGCAGATGAGGAAAGCCTGCCGGACACCACCGGTGTCGAGAAGGAAGGCGAACTGCCCGAGGAGGATGACGACAACCCCTACCAGGACAGTGACGATGCCTTGCCCGACGACGCCGAGGAAGCCGCCATTGGTCACGACCTGGCGAGGCGCGGCGGCCCGTTCGACGACGTGTAAGGCAGCGACCGCGGACTTTCGAGAAGTTTCCCGGGACGTCCACGCCGTCACCAGTTGGACCAAGGATGAGCTGAAGGCGATGCCGGAGCATCGCGATTGATATTTCGAAGGATCCGGCTGCCGGATCCTTCGTTTAAGGCGCCTTGGCGATTTTGGCTTAGCCCTTGTGGTCAAGGGCTGGACGGCGACGCAATCTCAGCACGTTCGACAGCCGCGAGGCAGCCGAGAAGCACGAACGCGAAGTCCGATATTTCAAGCGCCGTGGAGGCCGCTCGCCTGAAAGCTTCAAAGTGCGCAAGAGATCCCCGGCGCGGGCGGTGCGGGCACGCTCGCATGCAGCGCTGCGAATCGGGCCATCGACCGCCGGCACTTGAGTGCCGACGGGCTCTGGCCTTCAGTTCGACCCGGGATCGCCGAGCGCCTCGGTGACGAAGGACGCCGCGATCAGGTCGTCGGCGTCGAGGCGTAGGGAGCCTTCGACACCCCCCATGATGGCCGCGACCTTCTGGAAGGTCTGCATCTCGTGTTCAGTAACGCTGGCGTCTCGCATCCTGGCTTTCAGATCGGCGATGCGTCGGCCCAGTGAGGCCGACGTTCCGATTTCTCTGTTCGACATGGTGGCCTGCTCCTCCCCCAACCCATGCTGTGGACGTACTCAAGTCTGCCTATATATAAGGCAGCGCGAATACAGTCGCCGCAACGCGCGATATCTGGGAAGGTTCCGGCGCCAAATAGTCACGAAATAATACGTGGTGGGACTCGGGTATGTTAAGCGCCGGCGCGGCGATAGACACCGCAGCCAGCGGCTGCGGCCATCGGCCTGGCCAACCCGCGTGGCGGGTCGCGAACGCGGGTCGGACTTGATCGCTGCGCGAACAGTCAGCGAGAAGCCGGCACCACGCCGGACACCGAGCGCGCCGTTTCGGGCGAAAACACCACGAAAGCAAAAACCAGAACGGCAGCGGCGACGATGAGCGAGCCGCCGGCGACGATCGGTTCAAGCGCCGGGTTTCCCTGCAGCATCACATACAGCGCCGGCAGCATGATCACCAGGCCGAGTGTGTAGAGCCCGTAGTGGATCATGGCGATGCGACGCGCCGCCTTTTGCGGATTGAGCGCGTAGTAGCCGCCGAAGATGGCGCTCGTCACCCAACCGAGCAGATTGATATGCGCGTGCGCCGGAAAAGCGGCGTGGTCGCCCGAGATCGCCATCTGCAGGCCGGCCGCAATCCCCAACATCAGGAACAAGATGGCAGTTTTGAAAAAGAGTTCTGAAACCCTCGGCATGTCATTTCTCCCCCTATGCGGTCTGCGACCGCTTGCGACCTGGAGAATACACCCACGCGCAGAACTTTTCCACGCCCCGGTTATGGGGCCATGCCTGCACAGCTTTTTGCACGCTGTTCGACTTTTCTGGCTGCCACAACCCGGCGCCGCCGCGCTACGGCGTCAGCAAGATGTCGGCGCCCGCTCGCTCGTCGAACACCACCGCGCAGCCGCGCCCCAGCGCCACTGCCGACAGCGCGTTGGCCACCGTCTCGTCCGGCGATACGAAATCACCGGTCAGCACTCGCAACTCCTCCACCGCCCTGGCCATTGACACGCAGTGCCCGGCAACGCGATCGCTCGTGCAGGCGTCAACGACGCTGACGAGGTCGATCATCTCGAACTGGCCCATACCGGCCTCCACAAAAACAGCGTCCCGTCGCGGATAGGAACGCTGAGGCGAGAGACAATGTTCCGCAGGTCCGATGCCCAGGCGGAGCACTCGACGGCCCGACCTGGAACGGACCGGCCGGCGGCAACCGCTTCGCTTGACAATAGGCCCTGTTTGTTCTCTATTTGTTCGGAAAAACGCCTCTCACAACAGACGCGGCTAATGCTGCAACGCCGCAAAGGGAACGGTCGGGATGGAACCCACCATCCTGCATGCGGATCTCGACGCCTTCTACGCCTCGGTCGAGCAGCTGCTCGACCCGGCGCTCAGGGGCAAGCCGATCGCCGTCGGCGGCGGCGTCGTGCTTGCCGCCTCCTACGAAGCCAGGGTTTTCGGCGTGCGCGGCGGCATGCCCGGACGACGCGCGCGCGAGCTTTGCCCCGGACTGATTTTCGTCGGCGGCCATTTCGCCGACTATCAGCGGCTGGGCGACGCCGCCATCAAGGTGCTCGACGATTTCACGCCGCTGGTCGAGCGGATTTCCATCGATGAAGCCTTTGCCGATGTCGCCGGCTGCACGCATCTGTTCGGGCCGCCGGCCGAGATCGCCGCCACGGTGCGTCGGCGCGTCCGGGCAGAGCTCGGCCTGCCGATCTCGATCGGCGTGGCGCGCACCAAGCATCTGGCCAAGATCGCCTCGCAGGTGGCCAAGCCCGACGGCCTGGTGGTGGTCGATCCGGACACCGAACTTGCCTTCCTGCATGATCTGCCGGTCGGGCTGATGTGGGGCGTCGGCCCGGCGACCAGAGCGCGGCTGGCCGAGATCGGCATCGAGACCATCGGCCAGTTGGCAAAGACGCATAGCGGGGCGCTGCGAAGGTTACTCGGGCCCGCCGCCGGCGAAAAGCTGGCGTCGCTGGCATGGAACCGCGACCCGCGAAAGCTCGAAACCCACAGGCGGTCGCATTCCGCCGGCGCGCAGTCGGCGCTTGGCGGACGGCCGGCCGAGGCGCGTATCTTCGGACCCGTGCTGCTGCATCTGGCAGACCGGGTCGCAAGCCGGCTCAGGGCGAAATCACGGCCCGGGCGCACGGTGACGGTGCGCGTGCGTTTCGCCGATCTGCACGCTGTCACACGCTCGCTGACGCTCGATCAGCCGATTTCGGCAACCGCGATGCTGGCCGAAATCGCCGGGGAGCTGGTGCGCGGCGTGCTGGCCGCCAACCCTCGGGAGAAGACCATCTCGCTGCTGGCGATCTCGGTGTCGCAGCTGGAAGAAAGTGCCGAGCTGCAGCTGGAGCTGCCGCTCGGGCTTGCCGATGAAAAGCAGCGGCCCGGCAGCAGGCAAGGCCTGGCGCGCTTTGGCGCCGACCGCGCCATCGACAAGATCCGCCAGCGCTTTGGCAGAGAGGCTGTCGGCTATGGCGCCGTGGCGCTGGAAGCCCGGCGCTCGGTTCCCGACGCCTTCCGCGAACTGGCGGAGAAGGAACTGTGAGTGCGGCGCGACGGCAAGGCCAATGTTTAGGCTGGACCCCTCCGCGCTGCATTGCCGCTCTGTTTGAGCAGGCCGACCAACCAGGCCAGACCCGCCGCAGTTTCGGACATTTTTCGCACCGCAACCCGGCCACGCCATGCACGCCCAAGAACAACGCTTTGTCGATGAAGGTGGACTTGCAGTTAGCGCATCGGCGCCAAGAAAAACCGGGATGGGACAGCGAGGCCGCGAAGGTTGACAGTGCCGATCCGTCTGGCATTATCGCGTAAGCTTGGAGGATTCACTATGAAGAAAACCTATTCGAAGCCTGTTCTGGTCAAAAAAGGCAAGCTTTCGCAGGTTACGGCGCTCGCCAATGGAGCGGGTTCCGGCCCGATCGAGTGAGGTCGTTGAGTCCGACTGTCGCCTGATCTGGCGGCCCGCCTGACACTGGAGATGCGGCATGAAGAAGACCTATTCGAAGCCGGTGCTGGTCAAGAAGGGCAAGCTCTCGCAGGTTACAGCCGACAATGGTAACGGCTCCGGGCCGGTCACCATCTAACAGCCGATCATCCGGACGCCTCGTGCCGTCTGGCCGGGAACAGGGCTTTGGGTGCCCGACGTGGAGAGTGGAAATGAAGAAAACCTATCTGAAACCGGTGCTGGTCAAAAAAGGCAAGCTCTCGCAGGTCACCGCGAACGGTGCTTCCAATCCGCGATAAACCCTTTCACCCCGATTGATCGCGACACGCTTCAGCGCACAACCACCAGATCGTCGAGCACGAGCTGCCAATAGTGGCTCGTTGAAAAACGCACGCGCGTCACCGCCGCCAGCATCGGCGCATAGTGGACGGGCGCCAGTGCCGACAGGACGATCGTGTCGCTGGCGATCAGCCGGTCGCCAAGCCAGCTCTCGACCAGTGCGGTTTCGCCTTCGGACTTCAACCATGCCGCTGTCAGCATCACGGAATGGAACCCGAACGGTTTGTCGCTCGACAATTCGGCCGGGTGTCCGCTGCTCGTATAGCAGACATGGTCTCCCGAGATATTGCCGTTGACGTAGCCTTCGCTGCCTTCGGTATGATCGCGCGCCAGTGCGTTCAGGTTGAACCAGGTCAACCCGGCATAACCGGACGGCACCTTGCGCAGGCCGCGCGTCGTGACATCGTCGAAACCGATGGCCTGCAAGGACGCGGCGCTGTCGACAGCCGCGTTCTCGGGCGACAGCAGGCCGAGTTCGGTCGGGTAGGCCGACAAGGCCAGTCGTCGTTCCATGCCACCGCCGGTGATTTCGATCGCGTCGGCGTCATCGGGCAGATCGAGGCGGAAGCCATCGCTGAGCGGATGCACCGCCACCTCTTGCCCTTTCGCCACCACCGAGATGCTCGCCGAGACACCGTCCGCTACGCGGCCGCTGAGCCGGCGTATCGCAAACAGGCCGACCGGCTGCAGCATTGATTCCGAGACCAGCCCGGTGGGCGAGCCCGGCAGCGGCCGGAGGTGCTGCGACTGGACCTCGTTGGCGCTGCTCGAGCGCCAGCCGGGCGGCACAGACACGCTGAAGCGGTAGCTGCCCGGCACATGGATGGGCGCGGCGCGACGTTTCGTCGACGCCAGGAAATTGGCAAAGCCGCCGCGATTGCTCCGCGCCGCGGCGACGAAGCGGCCGTCGCCATCATGCAGTCTGACCATGATGCCGGCCATCGGGCGGTCGCCGAGCCCGTAGCGGCCGTCGCGATCGGCATCGAAATAGACAAAGGACGAATGATTGAGCTTGCCGTGGTTGCCCGACCAGTCGCGGCGCACGGCGTAGTCGTTGGCCGGATCTTCACGAAGCCGGGCTCTGCGACGAGACCGCGCCAGCCGCCAGGCGAGAGCCGCAACGACAGCGGCGAACCCGACAAGGAGTATTGCCTTGATCACGGACGGCTCAAGCAATGCTGTCGGCCCTGCTCATCTGGATCTCCTGCGCATACATCGATCCATATATCGATGCTGCGGGCGCTTGAGCAACCGGACACGGGATCGGCGGACCACGGCATCGGCGTCACATACCCATTTCAGGCAACTATTCCGGCGACGGCACCGGCGGCTTGGTGGTCAGCGCGGCGCCGAAGGCGGCGACGACGACTGCGGCAATGCCCGCGCATTGCAACGGGCTCAGGATCTCGTGCAGGAACAGGAAGCCGGCCAGCGCGCCCAGCGCCGGCTCCAGACAGGTCAGCGTGCCGTAGAGCCTGGCCGGCATCCGGGTCAGCGCCACCATCTCCAGCCAGAACGGCAAGGCGCTGGAGAACAGCCCGACCAGCAGCGCGCTGACCAGGATCGCGGGTGCGATCAGGCCGGTACCCGCCTCGGCGAGGCCGAACGGCAGGGCGAGAGCAGCGGCAATGACCAGCCCGTAAGCCGTGGTCTGGCTGCCAAGCTCGGCGCCCGCCTTTTGCGCAAAGACGATGTAGAGCGCCCAGCAGCCGCCGGCGGCCAGCGCCAGCATCACGCCGATCGGGTCGAGTGCACTGCCGGAGTGGATGAAGGGCGACAACAGCAATATGCCGGCAACGGCCAGCACCACCCAGACGAAGTCGGTGGCGCGCCGCGACGACAGCGTCGCCACGAGCAGCGGGCCGGAGAATTCGAGCGCCACCGCGACGCCGAGCGGAATTCTGGCGAGCGCTGCATAAAACAAAAGGTTCAGCGCCGCGAGGTTGACGCCGTAGGCGATGAGCCATGGCAGCACGGCGCGCGACGGCCGCACCCGCCACGGCCTCAGCACCGCCGCCAGCATCAGCGCCCCCACGACCAGCCGCAGCGCCGTGGTGCCGTTGGCGCCAATCAGTGGAAACAGGCCCTTGGCGAAGGTGGCGCCGATCTGGATCGACACCATGGCGCCAAGCAACGCGCCGATCGGCAAGCCCTTCGCTTCAGCTGCGGCAATCGGCGTCGACGTCAATTCCAGTCCCTCCGCGCGCGACCAGCCGGCCGTAGCGCAGGCCGGAGATAGGGATAAAGGGCCCGGCTGTCGTGTGGCACGAGCGGGCTGTTGATAGGGCAAGGGTGGGAGGCGAACGCCGACGCATTTCCTCTCCCCCGTCGATCGGGGGAGAGGAAAAGAAGCTAGCTCGCCAGCCCATACACCAGGCTCACACGTCCATCCGAAAGCGCCTCGGCCTTGCGCAGTTCCAGTCCGTGCCGGGCGTGCACCGTGCCGAACAGCGCCTTGCCGTCGCCGGCGAGCAGCGGATAGACGATGAGCCGCATTTCATCCACTAGCCCCGCCTCGATCAGGCTGGCGGTGATGCGGGCGCCGCCCATGAGATAGATGTTCTTGCCGGGCTCGCGCTTCAGCGCCGCGACGTCGTCGAGGCTGCGCAGGAAGCGCGTCGAGGCCCAGGCGGCCGAAGTCATGGTGTTCGACAGCACATAGTGCGGGGTTTTCGCGGCAAAGCGCGCCCATTCGAGTTCGGCCGGGTCGACCAGTCTGCCGGTCATCGGCAATGGCTGGTCCGGCTCGTTCTGTTGGATCGCGCTCCAGTAGCGCTCATAACCGGCATACATGACGCCGCCGAGCAGGCAGGCGTCGATCTCAGGCATCAGGCCGTATTCCTCCGACCAGTTGTCGACCCAGTCGGCGAAGCCTTCGGGGCCTTCCATCTTGCCGTCGATGGAGATCTTCATTCCGGTGATCAATTTACGCATGACTTCCTCCTTCGGCTTGCGGGATGCAAGCACGTTGCCTGGTTTCACTTCCGATGACGCGCCGCGGTGTCTGGCGAAGGCGCGTGTTTCGCCGGCCCTTGCGCCGGCATCCGGCGCAAGGGATCGATGGTGCCCGGTTAGACCAGGCGATGCGTCAGGTCAGGTCAGGCCGGCAGGCGCCGGTCGTAGTCCGCCACGAGACGGCTAAAGCTGTCCCAGAACGGTTCGGGTTTCTCGGCCGCCACGCGGGCAACCATGAGGTCGAGATGCACGTGCCAGCCTGCGGCATGCATCATCAGGCTCGAGCGGTCCGGCAGGCGGCGGTGGACCAGGGTGAGCAGAACGTCGTCGCCGCGCTGCGCCAATTCGAAGGTGACATTGCCGCTGCCGTTCCAGGTGATGGTGAGCTTGCGCGGCGGATCGCACTCGACGATCTGGTTGTGCATCCGCTGCTCGCCGCCACTGAAGCTGGCCGGCCTGTCGCCGGGCGGGTCGGTCAGTTCGTCATTGCGCCAGACCAGATCGAAGGAAGAGCCTTCCTCCATCTGCATGTCGCCGGCCGCCAGCCATTGGCGGCGCAGATCGCTCTGCGTCAGATATTCCCAGACGCGCTCCCTGGTGCCGGGCAAAAGCCGTTCGATCCTCAATGTGGCCGGCTGGATCAGCTGGGCGTAGCCGTCGAAGCTGTTCATCTGGTTCATCGGTCGTCTCCCTTGGAAGGTGTTGGCCTGGGTGATTCCGGCTTCGATGGTTCTGGATTTGCCGGTGCCGGCGTTGACGGCGTTGTCGACGTTTTGCGCCCCGCCTCCTCGCGCAAAAGCTGTTCGAGGACATCGAGGCGGCTGTTCCAGAAACGCGCGTATTGGCCGAGCCACTGATAGGCGGTGGCCAGCGGGCGGGCCTCGAGGCGGCAGACATGGGTGCGCCCGCGCACTTCGCGCCGGATCAGCCCGGCATGCTCCAGCGCCTTGATGTGCTTGGAGGCGGCGGCCAGCGACATGGCAAAGGGTTGAGCCAGCTCGCTCACCGTACGCTCGCCGCCGGCGAGGTGGTTAAGCATGTTCCGGCGCGTGGCGTCGCCGAGGGCGTGAAAAACCTGGTCCATCTGGGGCGCCTCTAATTCAACCATGTAGTTGAATATAGAGGCGAGATTTTAGATAGTCAACTAGTTGGTTGAATGTTTTTTGGGGAGAGGCGCTGGCCCCCTACCTCCCCCTTGTGGGGAGGTCGGACCGTAGGTCCGGGCGGGGGTACTAGCGCTGACCGTGGGGGATGTGGATTTCCTCTTCCCTCACGAAAGTCTGGGAGAGGAACCCAAGATGGCGGAGGTCCGCGCAGACCCCCACCCCGATCCGCTTTGCGGATCGACCCTCCCCACAAGGGGGAGGGTAAAGTGCCCTCACCCCGCCATCGCCAGCGGCACCGCGCTCTTGTTGGGGATCTGGATGTCGATCTCCAGCGTCGACATGGTCTCGCCGCGGTCCATCGAAACTTGCAGATAATCCTGGTCGATCTGCACATGCTTGGCGATCACCGCCATGATCTCCTCGCGCAGGATGGAGACGAGATCGGGCTGGCTGCGGTTGCGGCGCTCATAGGCGAGAAGCACTTGCAGCCGTTCGCGCGCCACCGGCGCGCTGGTGCGCCGCTTGAAGATGTCGAGCAGGTTCATGCCGCCCTCCTTCCCAAAAGACGATCGAGGAAGCCCTTGCGTTCGAAGGGCACGATGACCGGCAGCTGTTCGCCCTCGAGCCGCTTGGCCGCGTCGATGTAAGCCTTGGCGGCGGCATTGAGCGGCTCCGACAGCGTCACCGGCGAACCGAGGTTGGAGGCGCGCAGCACATCCTGGCTCTCGGGGATAATGCCGAGCAGCGGCACCGACAGGATCTCCAGCACATCGTCGATCGACAGCATTTCGCCCCGCGCGGCGCGTCCCGCATCATAGCGCGTGACCAGCACATGCTTGGCGATCTGCTCGCCCTCCTCGGCCCGCAAGGTGCGGGAATCGAGCAGGCCGATGATGCGGTCGGAATCGCGCACCGACGACACTTCCGGATTGGTGACGATGACCGCCTCGTCGGCAAAGCGCATGGCGAGCTGCGCGCCGCGCTCGATGCCGGCCGGGCTGTCGCAGAAGACGTAGTCGAACACCGAGCGCAGCTTGCCGATGACCTCGGCCACGCCCTCCTCGGTCAGCGCATCCTTGTCGCGCGTCTGCGAGGCCGGCAGCAGGAACAGCGTCTCCACCCGCTTGTCGCGGATCAGCGCCTGCGACAGCTTTGCCGAGCCCTGGATGACGTTGACGAGGTCGAACACCACGCGGCGTTCGGCGCCCATGATCAAATCGAGGTTGCGCAGGCCGACATCGAAATCGACCAGCGCCACCTTCTTGCCGGTCTTGGCGACCGCCGCCCCCAGAGCCGCGGTAGAGGTCGTCTTGCCGACGCCCCCCTTGCCCGAGGTGACCACCACTACCTTGCCCATCAATAAAGCCTCCGTTGTTGTTCGTTATGTCGTTGTCGGGCGAGACGCACTAGCTGAAAGGGGCGATGCGCAGCATGCCGTTGTCGAGAAATGCCTGCACAGGCTTGCCCCGGACTGACGGGTCCATCTCCTCGGCCGTGCAATACCAGCCATCCACCGAGAGAAGTTCGGCTTCGTTCCTGCGGCAGAAGACACGCGCCGCCGTGTTGCCTTGAGCGCCTGCCGAAGCGCGGCCGCGCAGCGTGCCATAGACGTGGATCGAGCCGGTGGCGACGATCTCGGAGCCGGAGGCGACGGAGCCCAGCACGATGACGTCGCCATGCGGATGGAAGATCAGCTGGCCCGAACGGATCGGCGAGCGGATCATCAACGTGCCGGCGTCCGGGGCCTTGGTGTCTCGAGGCTGCGTCTTGGCATCGCTCGCCGGTTTCAGATCGCCCGTCTTCAAATCGCCCGCCTTCAAATCGCCGGCCTCTGTCTTGATGTCACCGGCCGCCTTCGTATCGCCTGCCGGCGTGGCGTCCTCCGCCCTGCCCGCCTTGCGGCTCGGCTGCAGCAGCCCGTCGGTGGTCGCCTCCTTGGCGCCGACCAGCACCGGCGGCAGGTGCGCGCCAAGCTCAGTGCCGCCGTCGAGCTCGATGGCATAGATGCGAATGCCGCGCTGGCCGAGTAGATCGACCAGCGCTTCGATGGCCACGACATCGGGCTTGAGCACGTTCAGGTCGAGCACCACCGGGCGCCCGGCAAAATAGCCCGGCGAGTTGCCGACCCAGCGATCCAGGCTCTCCAGCCAAACATCCAAAGGCGCCTCCGGCGTCAGCGTGAAGGCGACGAAGGAGCGGGCGCGAAAGCGAATTGATTTGGCCTCAACGGGGGCGGCAAAGGTCACGGCGGGCGATTCCTTACTGAGAGGTAAACGCTAGCGGTGGTATGGTTAATGAAAGGTTAATGAGGGCGTATTCACGAGTTTCGGAAGCGCCTTTCCTGACACCCCGTGCCAGGCATCCTGCCGCCCTTGCAAAGACGCTAATCGATGCGGCCCATTCCCCGGCCGCCAGCAAGGCAAGCTGCAATCGCAACGCGACAAGTTTCGGTGCAGATTATTGAAAATAATCATGTATTACCGAGCGCCGAATACTTGCGCACCGCCATACGCCGCGTAATGTCGGCGTGGGATGGGTTTAATGAGGGGGAATAATGAAACGCAGTGTTTGGCACTATCGCTGCTGGCTGGCCTTGCAGGGTGCGCCACGCCGCCCGACAAGATAGCGGGCGTTCCGAATTCCGGCCCCTGCACCCCGGCCGACAGACAGCGCCTTGCCGTCATATCGAACCAGCAGAACAAGTCGGCAACCGGCGATGCGCTCGGCGTTTTCCTGATCGGCGTGCCGCTTGCGTCCATGTCGGGAGGTGACCACGAGGCCGAGATCGCCATTCTTAAGGGGCGGTGTGGGGCACCGAAGACCTAACATGAAGATAAATGTCGAAAAGGTACTTTTTGATGCGCAAGATAATTGATCTTGCCCTGAACAAGTACGCTACCATTCCCGCTACTTTACGAGAGAGCCCCGGCGCAAACGTGCCCAAAAGCTCTGTTGAGGTCGACCCTGCGCGACTTTTTCACCACCATTACCTCGATACACGAGGGTATGCGCCTCCAAATCCAGATCCAGCACAGTTTGAACACCTAAGTCTTCTGGCTCCCACTTCGGAGCTTCGCTGCTTGGGTGATGGTTTCGGGATTGGCACAGCATTTCGTCGCAGCACATCAAACCAAATGGGCCAAGCGCTTTGCCGCTGGCTTCTACACGATCATCTCAAGATCACCCATTTCGCGCACATGGACGCGGTTCTCAACCGTGCGCCTCAGTCAGGATTTGGCGGACACCGTGTTGAGCGAGCCGAGAAAGGTGATGCGCCGGACTACTTGTGTGCCGCGAACCCATCCACAGTATTCCTGGCAGAGGCGAAAGGGAGAACGTCACCGGTCAGCTTCGGCAGTACAGAATTCAAAAAATGGCGAAAGCAATTTGATCGCGTGGTAGTCAAAGATGGGTCCGGTACGCCTTGCTCGGTAAAAGGGCACATCGTCGCCACGCGCTTCGCGACTCAGGCGGATTCGGCACGAGTGAAGTCCAAGCTACTCGCCGAAGACCCAGCTTCGCCAGGAAATCGACCGCTACGGGAAGCCCCCGACCTTGGTTCGGCGGTGATTGCTATCCACTATTCCGATATAGCCGCGAAAATCAGACAACCGATCCTATCGAGCTCCTTGGCAACGGGCATTGTAGTACCTGGTGAAATCCAGTTCCCTGCTATTGTATGGGAGTTTGTGGCACCGCCGCTGCAAGGCAAGCGGTTCGTCGGCGGCTATTTCCCCGGTCGTGACGGAGCAACCCTACATACGCTGAGAAACGGTCAGACCGCGTTTCTGAATGCCGATCCTCTACGCCTGGACGTGGCTCCTGGGACATTCTTTGGCGTAGAGGAGACCATCTTCAAGGGACTATGTCAGATGGCACGGATAGGTGACGAGCTTGCATCCCAGCTAGAAATGCTCCCTGATATTCCGTTCTTTGACAGCGGCGCCAGTATCCTGCGGGATGGGTCGATCATTGCACCGGTCCACTATTTTAAGCCTCTTGACCTCGAAATCTACTGATCGTCGCGTAGATGAAAACTAGAATGACACTTGTCAATCAGGGCCTCTATCCTGAGACTCTGCCCCCTTGTTTTGCCTCTTATGATGCCTCCCGCGCATTCCGGGGTATAATTGGTGACTTGGACGCCGCGACATTTCAGACGCGCTCTAGTCAGTACATTAGGTACAATGGCACTAAACATGACGGAAATCGGCGATTCTTTGGATCGCCCAACATCGTCTCGTATTTCTACGTCTCCACGTTCATTCACAAACATTGGACCGATTTCGAAAATCGCTTCAAAGCCTCGCCGTACTCCTTAAGTGCCCCAAGTGTCATGCCTGAAGGAGGCGAGCGTGCAATCAAGGTAGCTTCGCTCTCAGAGCTATCTGAAAAAGCATCAAAGAAGCTTAGCTATGCGCCCGTCATTTTGAAGACGGATATTTCTCAGTACTTTCCAAGCATTTATACCCATTCAATCTCGTGGTCGATGCATGGTCGCGAGAAGGCGAAGGCCGACCCTGACCGACGGTCCAAAGACGTTTATTTTAACCTGCTGGACTTCCACACAATGAATTGCCAGTCCGCCCAAACACGCGGGGTATTGATCGGCCCGGATGCATTCCGGCTAATTGCGGAGTTTATCTCTTCAGGTATCGACATCGAGCTGCAGAAAGCCGTTGGCGAACTTATCGTCGGCGCAGTCCGGCATGTTGACGATTACTACATCGGATTAAGGTCCGAAACTGACGGCCTAGTGGTGCTTTCTAAATTGCGAGAAATACTTGCTCAATACGAATTACAGCTGAACGATACCAAAACGCGAATTTACGGCAGCCTTGAACCTATTAACGACCTGTGGGCCCAACAGATTAGAAAGAATCTGTCGGAGCTTCGTTCATGGGATCTCCGGGTCGAGCAGATGGAATTTGCGCTTGACAGCTCATTCGACCTCGCCCGACGCATCGCCTCTGATAGCCCCGTCAAAATGGTGTTACGCTCCCTAGATCAATTAAAGATATACAGCAGTGAAAGTTGGGGATTTGTTGAGAGTTATCTTCAGCGAATTTTACACTATCATCCCCATGCGATCGATTATGTTTGCCTTATAGTTGTAAAACGAAACTCAATTGACGAGGGGATAGATTTTACCGGGTGGGGGAAAGTCGCCAATTACCTAATTGAAAAGCACATACCCTTCAACAATCATCATGAAATAATTTGGTTGATGTGGATGATGCTTTGCTGCGAACTTGACTTCAGTGATCGTCTCGTGATGGCGCTTGAAAAGGTCGACAATGCGCACGTTCAAGCCCTTTTAGTGCAAGCTTTCCTTGATGGAAGGGTAGACACCCGTCCCAAGATTCAATTCACCAAGAGACTGCCATCTACAAATGATAAGTGGCTCCTCAATCTTGTCGCTCGATCGGGAGGCTTCACGAAGGCAAGTTTCGGCGGCGACATGGCGGCAGAATTTGAGCATCTCGCGTCGCGAAAGATTCGGTTGGTTGACATCGACGGATACGTGAAATTCTTGGCCAAGGCGCAAACAAAAGCAATTAGCCGCACTCGGTACGGCTATGATGACGAGGAGCAAGACGGCGACGTTTTTGGATGGCCTGAAGACGACGAAGAATAGGAGAAAGCGCGGTACATGACGCTTCGAGACGGCTACGAAAGATCGCCGATAGCGTGGCCTACGACATGGAGCTAAAGGCGGGAATATGACGGATTTTCCTCCCTCAGTGTTTCTAAATCATGATTTCGCCCGCCGCTTCCCCTTAAGCCCCCGCGCAGCCTGCTCAACTGCGGCGCGATCCGTGCCCAGCCTGTCGATCAGCTCCTGTGCCTCGTCGCCCGATATGCCGGTGCGCACGGCCAGTTCCTCGACGGTCAGGACGTCGGTGCTGGCGATCTCGCGCGGCAGGGCGTCGTCGGCCGTCAGCGGCAGCGCCGACTCGCGGTCGATTTCGGCCTCGGCCCGGTACCAGTGATGCTCGGGGTCGCCAACGCCTTCGCGCTCCCAGATCTGGTAAGCGCGCCGCTGGATCTTCTGATGCCGGTCGTCTTCCATGGTGGTTCCTCCCCTGGGCTTTGAGGACGATCCGAGCGATCCCAGAAATCGCGCGGTCGCAATCGTTCGCGGCGCTCGCGCGGGCTCGCAGCCCGCTACTCGCATTGCCGTCTCTGCCCGCCGGAGTATGGCTGGTAGCTGTTGTCTTCCGGACGGTACGAGCGATAGCGGCTGAAGCAGGAGGCGACATGGTCCGCGCCGCCGGCGGTCGCGTAGGCGCCCTCGCCCTCGACATAGCTTGCCTCTCGCGGCGCGGCGCGGTCGGCGGCGAGATAGGGCGAGACGCAGGTGCGCTGCTGTCCGCTATAGGACATGTAGCTGTTGTCGTCGGGATCGTAGGAGCGGTAGCGGTTGGCGCACCAGGCGAGATGCGGCGGCGGCAGTTCGGTCGGCGCGATGGCGCCGGTGACGGTGGGATCAGGCTGCTGCTTAGACTGGGCCGGCTCCTTGGCGGCGATGTCGGCAGGCGCGGACTGCTCGGGCGGCAAACGTTCGAAGTCCTGCGCCGTCTTGTCCACCGGCCGCGCTTTCCGGGTCCACAGTTCCGCCACGCTGACGGTGGGCCTTGCCTCCCGCACAGGCTTGGCGGCAAGCAGCCAGGCTGCGAAAACCAGCCCGCTGCCGAACACCGCAAGGGTCAGCACGAAGCCGCCGACCAGTCCCAAAATCGCTTTCACTCGACACTCCTTGTGTCCCTGCCAATAAAATGCGGGACATCACGGCTTGTTCCAGAAAAGCAGGCGCGAGGGACCTAAGTCTGACCTACCGACAACCGCCAGCTCGCCGAGAACCGGGTGCGGCGCGATTTTTTTCGACGGTGAAAAATCAAGGGAGCGGTCGAGCAGCCATTGGGCCACGTCGCAGCCGCTATTCCGCCGCCTCGGCATAGTGCTGAGGGACATAGTTGAGGATCGGGCCGAGCCAGCCCTCGACATCGGCCAGCGGCATGGCTTTGCGGCGGGCATAGTCCTCGACCTGGTCGCGCTCGACTTTGGCGACGCCGAAATAATAGCTTTCGGGATGGGCGAGATAGATGCCGGAGACCGAGGAGCCCGGCCACATCGCATAGCTCTCGGTCAGGCTGACGCCGACATTGCGCTCGCCGTCGAGCAGCCGGAACAAGGTCGCCTTCTCGGTATGATCGGGCTGCGCGGGATAGCCGGGCGCCGGGCGGATGCCGCGATAGGGCTCGCCGACCAGTTCGTCGGGCGCCAGCGTCTCGTCTGATGCATAGCCCCAGAATTCCTTGCGCACCTTCTCGTGCATGCGCTCGGCGAACGCTTCGGCGAAACGATCGGCCAGCGCCTTGACCATGATCGAGGAATAATCGTCATTGGCGCGCTCGAAGCGCTCTGATATCGCCACCTCCTCGATCCCCGCGGTGACGATGAAGCCGCCGATATAGTCCGGCTTGCCGCTGTCGGCCGGCGCGACGAAATCCGACAGCGCGACATTGGCCTTGCCGTCGCGCTTGGTCAGTTGCTGGCGCAGCGTGAAGAAGGTTGCCAGTTCCTGCGAGCGTGCCTCATCCGTGAACAGCCTGATGTCATCGCCAACCGCATTGGCCGGCCAGAAGCCGATGACGCCGCGCGGCGCGAACCATTTTTCGGCGATGATTTTCTCCAGCATCGCCTGCGCATCCTCGAACAGCTGGCGCGCGGCGGGTCCCTGCTTCTCGTCCTCAAGGATCTTGGGATAACGCCCCTTCAGCTCCCAGGTCTGGAAGAACGGCGTCCAGTCGATGTAGCGCGAGAGCTCAGTCAGGTCCCAGTTCTCGAACACTTTCACGCCGGTGAAGGACGGCTTCGGCGGTTCATAGGCGGACCAGTCCACCCTGTGCGCATTGGCCCTGGCCTTTGCCAGCGGCAGCCGCTGCTTGTCGGCCTCGGAGCGGGCATGCGCGTCGGCGACCTTTTTGTACTCGGCCCGCACTGTGTCGACGTAGCCGCCCTTGGTCTCGTTCGACAGCAAGGACGAGACGACGCCGACCGCCCGGCTGGCGTCATTGACATAGACCGTCTGTCCCCTGGAGTAGCGGGGATGGATCTTCACCGCCGTGTGCACGCGGCTGGTTGTCGCGCCGCCGATCAGCAGCGGAATGTCAAACCCTTCGCGCTCCATCTCGGCGGCCATGTGCACCATCTCGTCCAGCGATGGGGTGATCAGGCCGGACAGGCCGATGACGTCGACATTTTGCTCGCGAGCCGTCTGCAGGATCTTCGCCGCCGGCACCATGACGCCGAGATCGATGATCTCGTAATTGTTGCAGGCCAGAACGACGCCGACGATGTTCTTGCCGATGTCGTGGACATCGCCCTTCACAGTCGCCATCAGGATTTTGCCGGCCGTCTGGCGCTCGCCATTGTCGATGCCATTGGCGGCATTCGCCAGTTTTTCCGCCTCCATGTGCGGCAGCAATCCGGCCACCGCCTGCTTCATCACGCGCGCCGACTTCACCACTTGCGGCAGAAACATCTTTCCAGCGCCGAACAGATCGCCGACGACATTCATGCCGGCCATCAGCGGGCCTTCGATGACATGCAGAGGCCGCTCGGCCGCAAGCCGCGCCTCTTCGGTGTCGGCGTCGATGAATTCGGTGATGCCGTTGACCAGCGCATGCGAAATCCGCCGCTCGACCGTCCAGTCGCGCCAGGCGAGATCGCGCTCCCTGGCTTCCTTGCCGGCGGTGCCCTTGAAGCGCTCGGCGATCTCCAGCATGCGTTCGGTGGCGGTGCCGCCGGCCCTGGGCGCGCGGTTGAGCACGACGTCCTCGCAAGCCTCGCGCAGTCCCGGTTCGATCGTGTCGTAGACGGCAAGCTGGCCGGCATTGACGATGCCCATATCCATGCCGCGCTGGATAGCATGGTAGAGGAACACCGCGTGCATCGCCTCGCGCACGGGCTCGTTGCCGCGGAAGGAGAAGGACAGGTTCGAGACGCCGCCCGAGATATGCACATGCGGCAGCGTGGCGGTGATCTCGCCGGTGGCCTCGATGAAGTCGACGCCGTAATTGTCGTGCTCCTCGATGCCGGTGGCGACCGCGAAGACATTGGGGTCGAAGACGATGTCTTCGGGCGGGAAACCGGCCTGTTCGGTGAGCAGCTTGTAGGCGCGGGTGCAGATCTCGACCTTGCGCGCCTTGGTGTCGGCCTGACCGGCCTCGTCGAAGGCCATGACGACCACCGCCGCGCCGTAGGCGCGCACCAGCTTCGCATGATGCAGAAAGGCTTCCTCGCCTTCCTTCATCGAGATGGAGTTGACCAGTGGCTTGCCCTGCACGCATTTCAGCCCGGCCTCGATGATCTCCCATTTCGAGGAGTCGACCATCACCGGAACACGGGCGATATCAGGTTCGGCGGCGATCAGGTTGAGATACTCGACCATCGCCTTCTTCGAATCGATCAGGCCTTCATCCATGTTGATGTCGATGATCTGGGCGCCATTGGCGACCTGGTCGCGCGCCACGTCGAGCGCGGGGACATAATCGCCCGCCGTGATCAGTTTTCGGAACCTGGCCGAGCCGGTGACATTGGTGCGCTCGCCGACATTAACGAAGGGAATCTCGTCAGTCAGCGTGAACGGCTCCAGCCCGGACAGGCGCATCTTGCGCTCGATCTCGGGGATGGCGCGTGGCGGATATTTCTTGACAGCCTCGGCGATGGCGCGGATGTGGTCCGGCGTCGAGCCACAGCAGCCGCCGACGACATTGACCAGCCCTTCCCTGGCAAAATCCTCGATCTGCGCGGCCATGAAGTCCGGGCTCTCGTCATAGCGGCCGAATTCATTGGGCAGGCCGGCATTCGGATAGGCGCAGACGAAGGTGTCGGCGACGCCTGAAATTTCGGCCAGATGCGCGCGCATCGCATTGGCGCCGAGTGCGCAGTTGAGGCCGATGGTGAAGGGGCTGGCATGGCGCACCGAATGCCAGAAGGCGGTCGGCGTCTGGCCCGACAGCGTGCGGCCGGAGAGATCGGTGATGGTGCCCGAAATCATCACCGGCAGGCGCACGCCCTTTTCGAGGAAAATCTCGTTGCAGGCAAAGATCGCCGCCTTGGCGTTCAGCGTATCGAAGATGGTCTCGATGAGAATGATGTCGGCGCCACCGTCGACCAGGCCGCGCAACTGCTCGCCATAAGCCAGGCGCAATTCATCGAAGGTCACCGCGCGGTAGCCGGGATTGTTGACGTCGGGCGACATCGAGGCGGTGCGGTTGGTCGGCCCGAGCGCGCCGGCGACGAAGCGCCGCTTGCCGTCCTCCTGCTGTGCCCTCGCCGCTGCCCGACGCACCAGCCGCGCGCCGTCGCGGTTCAGCGCGTAGACGGCATCCTCCATGCCGTAATCCGCCTGGGCGATCGAGGTCGAGGAGAAGGTGTTGGTCTCGAGGATATCGGCGCCAGCGATGGCGTATTGATAATGGATCTCCTCGATCGCCTTCGGCTGCGTCAGGATCAAGAGGTCGTTGTTGCCCTGCTGGTGGCAGGCGCAGCCGGCGAATGCCTCGCCGCGAAAATGCTCCTCGTCGAAACCGAGACCCTGAATCTGCGTGCCCATGGCGCCGTCGAGAATGAGAATGCGCTCGCGCGCCGCTGCCGTGAGCGCCGCAAGCACTTCGGACCCATCGGGTCTGGCCGCGACGGGGCCGAACAATGCGTCCAGCGATGCAGAATTCTGCGACATTTTTTATCCTTGAGGCGACAACCATCACATAAGGATATCTTTATGTCAACATACGGAATGCAGGCGAACGCGTAGTGGCGAGAGTTTGGTGCGATGGTCATCCCGATCGACAATGTGACGGCGGCGGTCATTGTCGCCGCTGGGCCGTGCCTACACCACCACGTCCCGATATACCCTCACCTCGCCATCCTGGCCGCGGATGCGCCAATCCTGCCCTTCCCGCCCCTCGACATGGCATGGCCCGAGCGGCACCTTGCCGCCGCCTTCCGGCAGGTCCAGCACATAGACCGGATTGCAGATGCCCGACAGGCGGGCGCGCAGCGCGCCGGCCAGCGCCTGTCCCTGCGCAATCGTGGTGCGCCTGTGCGCCATGCCGCGCGCGAGGTCGCCGTGGTGCAGGTAATAGGGTTTGACGCCGAGCCGGTACATCAGTTCGCGGCAGAGTTCCTCCAGCACCTCGACCGTGTCGTTGACGCCCTTGAGCAGGACGCTCTGGTTGAGCAGCACGAAGCCTGCCTGGCGCATGGCGCGGCAGGCCAATTCGGTGGCCGGCGTGATCTCCCGCGCATGGTTGAAATGGGTGACGATTGTGACCATCAGCCGGCCCTGCAAGGCGTGAACCAGCCCCGGCGTGATGCGCGCGGGCAGCACGACAGGCACGCGCGTGTGGATGCGCAGCAGCCTGACATGCGCGATCGCCTCGATGCGGGCGCGGATTTCGGCCAGCGCCTTGTCCGGCAGCGACAGCGGATCGCCGCCGGTCAGGATCACCTCGCGGATTTCGGTATGGCCTTCGATATAGGCAAAGGCGTCTTCGAACGCTTCTCGCGTATAGCCGCGGCCGATCGAGGTCAGGGATTCCTTGCGGAAGCAGAAGCGGCAATAGACCGCGCATTGGTAGGTCGCAAACAACAGCACGCGGTCGGCGTGGCGGTGCGTCAGTCGCGGCACCGGACTGAAGGCATGGTCGGCGATCGGATCGTCGAGCTCGCCTTCCGTTTCCGTCAGCTCATCCGGCGATGGAATGACCTGGGCGCGGATCGGATCGGCGGGATCGTTCCAGTCGATCAGGTCGAGATAGGTTTTGGGGGCACGCACCTTGTGGCGTACGGCCGCCTCCTGCGCCGCCGCGTGCTCGGCGGGTGACAGCGGCAGCGAGGCGAGATCGCGGACGTGGCGCACACCGGCGCGGATGTCGTCCTGCCACGCGGTGTCGGCGTCGCGTCCTTCGTCGGCTGTGGCCGCGTCATCGAAAGTTGAGTTTGGGATCATTGGGGCCTCGGGGCAATTCTGGCGGTGCTATCGGCCGGATGGATGGTTCGGTCAACAGCAGTGGCTCGGCGCGGATTGTCGCTGCGCTGCGGTCCTTCGCATCCCCCGACTATCGCCGTAATCGACCAGCGCAGCAATTTCAGGCAATCTGACCGATAAGGCGCTCCAAGGGGAGATGGGCGCCGCTTAGGGAGGACCGCGATGAGCAAAATGCCGCGCTATGAGGATGCCGCTCAGCGCTTTCGCATCGAAGATGAGATCGCGCGGTTGTATGGCAACCCTGAACCGGCATCAATGCCTATGTCGAATGCTGCGGCCGCTACACCGGAGAAGACCGGCTGGCGCTGCGCGCGATCTCGGCCGGCGGCGAGCTTCGCGAATTCAGCTTCGACGATCTCGCCGACATGTCCGGGCGCGCCGCCAATGTGCTCAAGGCCGCCGGCGTCGGTGCCGGCGATGTCGTCGCCGGCATGCTGCCGCGCGTCCCCGAACTGGTGGCGCTGATCCTCGGGACGTGGCGCATCGGCGCGGTCTACCAGCCGCTGTTCACCGCCTTCGGTCCGAAAGCCATCGAGCACCGCCTCGGCTATAGCGGCGCCAGGATCGTGGTGACCAACCCGGCCAATCGCGGCAAGCTCGACGAGGTCGAGACATCAGCGCAAATCGCCACCATTCTTGGCAATGGCGGTGTGCTACCTGCAGGCGACATCGATTTCCGCGCCGCGCTTGCCGCCGCCTCGCCCGAGTGCCAGCCGGTGATGCGCAAGGGCGACGACTTGTTCATGATGATGTCGACGTCGGGAACGACCGGCCTGCCCAAGGGCGTGCCGGTGCCGCTTCGCGCCCTGCTCGCCTTCGGCGCCTATATGCGTGACGCGATCGGCTTGCTGCCCGACGACATCTTCTGGAATATCGCCGATCCCGGCTGGGCCTACGGCCTCTATTACGCCATCACCGGCCCGTTGCAGCTCGGCATCGCCACGACCTTCTATGAAGGCGCCTTCAACGCCAAGAGCACTTACGACATCATCGAGCGGCTCGGCGTCACCAGCCTTGCCGGCTCGCCGACCGCCTATCGCCTGCTGATGGCGGAAGGCGCGGAAGCTGCGGCCCGTGTCAAAGGCAGACTGCGCGTGGTGAGCAGCGCCGGCGAGCCGCTCAACCCGGAAGTCATCCGCTGGTTCGACGCAAATCTCGCCGCGCCCATTCACGACCATTACGGCCAGACCGAGAACGGCATGATGGTCAACAACCATCATGGGCTCTCGCACGTCGTGCGCGTGGGCTCGGCCGGCTTCGCAATGCCCGGATATCGCATGGTGGTATTGGACGAGGCCGGCAACGAGCTCGGCCCCAACCAGCCCGGCATCCTCGCCGTCGACATCGCGAAGTCGCCGCTGCGCTGGTTCGACGGCTATCACCAAGCCGAGACGCCAGCGATCACGGGCGGCTACTACCGCACCGGCGACACGGTGGAGTACGAGCCGGACGGTTCGGTCTCCTTCATCGGCCGCGCCGACGATGTCATCACTTCGGCCGGCTATCGCATCGGCCCGTTCGACGTCGAAAGCGCGCTGATCGAGCATCCGGCGGTCAACGAGGCGGCTGTCGTCGGCGTGCCCGATCCGCAGCGCACCGAGATCGTCAAGGCCTTCGTCGTTCTGGCGCCGGCTTACAAGGGCAATTCGGAGCTCGCCGAAGAGCTGGCCCAGCACGTCAAGAAACGGCTGTCGGCGCACGCCTACCCGCGCGAGGTCGAGTTCATCACGGAACTGCCGAAGACCCCAAGCGGCAAGATCCAGCGCTTCCTGCTGAGGAAGGCGGAGGTGGAGAAGCGCAAGGCGTGATTAGGCGCCAATCTCCCCCCTCGAGGGGGAGATGTCGCCGAAGGCGACAGAGGGGGTCGTTGCGCGTGAAGCGCTAACGTCGTCTCGCGCTGCAAAAGGAGTCAGCGCTTCACGCGCGGCGACCCCCTCTGGCCTGCCGGCCATCTCCCCCTCATGTGGGGAGATCTGCAGCTCCAACGGCGTCTTTTTTCAGCCCAATGTTGTCATGTATCCTTGGAATCGAACGTAGAGCAGGGTTTATATCATGCGGTGGGTCTGGACGTTTCTGTTTGCGCTGGTGAGCAGCGTGGCTTTCACGGCCTCGCCGGAGGACGACTATGTGGCCGCGCGTGACAAGGCGATTGCTGATATCGCGGCGCTGAACAGTGCGAACGCGGCAATCGAGACCATCGACGCTGAGAACGAGAAGGCGCTGGCCGACCTCCAGCAGCGTCTTGCCGGCATTATCGGGCCGCTGGCGGTCAAGGACTTTCCGCCAACCGGCACAATCAATATCGAAAGCCTCAGCGACTCCGATATCGGCTATGGCATGCTCGATGGGCTGCGATACACCAAGGGCGACGACGGCCCCAGCCTGGTGGCAACGACGCGAGGGCTGCTGGAGCGCTGGCTCCAGTCCAGAACCGCCGAGACCGACGAAAGTTTCAAACTGCCCGCCGGCATCGATGAGGCGCTTAAGCTGGATGCCTTCTATACCCAGGCGATCAACAGCGACGCCGCCTTCGAGGGAACGCTCGACTTTCCATTGAAGAAACCCGAAGGCGCCGACATCGCCTTCGCACGGCTCGGCGGCTGGACGCAGGACGTCGGGCCGATCTATGAGCAGGAAGTCATCGTTACGCTCGTCAAAGGCAACAGCGTGAGAATTATCGCAGCGCCGGCAGCCCCTGCCGTTCCGAAGATCGCCGCCTGCGACGCCGTGTGGGCTGCTGCGGACGCCGCCGCGCAGAAATTCCAGGAGGCCTACCAGGCATCGGACCTGAAGGACGAAAAAGCGTTCGAGTCCTCCAACGCCGCCTGGGACAAGGGCGACAGCGACTACCGGGCCTGCATGGCGCAGCGCCTGCCGGCTGACCCGGCTTTCCCGGCGCTGCTCGCCCAGGCGCAGGCGCTGGCCGATCAAATGGCTGGGAAGTAAGCCTCCCGCAAGGGCCCGCGCGGCAAGATCAGGCGGCTTGTTGCAATCTGAGGCGAATATGACTTCGCCGCTGGGTTGCAGAACGCTGCAACCTGGCGTCCTACTTTCGGACACTCATTCAGATTTCGGCTGGACCCTGGCAGCCAAAAGCTTACCGTTTGTTCTCGGATTCGTCTCGAAGCTCAAACTTAAGCTTTAGCTACTATGGTCGACCGAAGGACTACTGTCCTGGAAAGGTCTTCGGATCGAGTTGGCAGGTGCAATGCTCAATTCCGGCCGGTTGAAACGGGCCGTTTTTTCTTCCGCCAACTTGCCGGCGGCGATTGCCTTTGTCGTGCTTCTCGTCTGCGCCCTGGTTGCCGACCAGAGGAACAGAGAGGTCTCCGATCAGCTGGCGCGCGCCGACGTCCTGGCCAAGGTCAACATCATACGCGCCAAGCTCGAAGGCAACATAGGCGGCAATCTCCAGCTGGTTCAGGGTCTCGTTTCGACAATCGTTACCGAGCCCTATATGGGCCAGCAAAGATTTGCGGCACTCGCCCGTAATCTGTTCGAGCAAAAATCGCAGTTGCGCGATATTGCCGGCGCCCCCGACCTCGTCATCGCGCTGATGTATCCGCTGGAAGGCAATGAAAAAGCCATCGGGCTGGACTACCGCAAGAGCGATACGCAACGCATGGCCGCGCTTCGCGCCCGTGACCAGCGCGCGCTGGTGCTCGCCGGGCCGGTCAAACTGGCGCAAGGCGGACGTGGCTTCATCGGCCGTATCCCGGTCTTCGTGCCGACGGCGGGTGGCGGCGACCGTTTCTGGGGTATCGTCTCGGCCGTGATCGATGTCGATCGGCTCTACGCTGCCAGCGGACTGACCGACCCTGATCTGGATATCGATGTGGCGCTTATCGGCAAGGATGCGCTCGGCGGCGGCGGGGAACTGTTCTTCGGCGGCGATAATGTCGTGTCCGGCAATCCGGTGATGGCAGAGGTGCAATTGCCTTCAGGCTCCTGGCAAATTTCAGCCATACCGAAGGGCGGCTGGCCGACCGCTCCGAAAAATGAGTGGCTGTTGCGTCTGCTCATGGCGCTTGCCGGCGCGCTGGTGGTGCTGCCGATCCTCGTGGCAGGACGTCTTTTCGGTGAGCGGCAGAAAAGTGACGCCGAGTTGAGGCGCCTGTCCCGGCGGCTGGAGCTGGCGTTGGAAGCCTCTGCTATAGGCGTGTGGGAGCACGATACCGTCAGCAACGAACTCGTATGGGACGACCGCATCAACGAAATCTATGGCAAACCCGGCGGCGGCAAGACCCGTAGCTATGACGACTGGGCGCTGGCGATCCATCCCCAAGACTTCGAACGGGCTAAAGCAGATTTCGATTCGGCTGTTGCAACACAAGGCCCCTACTCTTCGCAGTATCGGCTCCTGCGGCCGGACGGCACCATTCGCCATGTGCGCACCCGCGCCAGTTTCTTCCGGGACATCGACGGCACGCCAAAAATGATCGGCGCCGAATGGGATGTGACAGGCGACGTGCTGCTCAACGAGAATCTCGTGCGTGAACGTCGCCTTTCAGAATCGAAAAATGCCGAACTGAACCTGGCCAAAGCCCGCATCGAGCATGTCGCGATGCATGATTCGCTGACCGGTCTGCCCAACCGTCGGTATCTGGACGAGATGCTTGCCGAAAACCGCGAAGCCGACGGCCGTGCGGCGTTGCTGCATCTCGACCTTGACCGGTTCAAGCAGATCAACGACACGCTCGGCCATGCAGCGGGCGATGCATTGCTGGTGCATGCTTCGAAAGTCATCAAGGCCAGCGTCGGCAGTGCCGATTTCGTTGCGCGCATCGGCGGCGACGAGTTTGTCGTGCTGAGCCATGGACGCGACGACAAGGAACTCGCCGCGCTGGCCGACCACATTATCGATGCGATGCGCCAGCCGGTCGACTATCTGGGTCACCAGTGCCGGTTCGGCGTCAGCATCGGCATTGCGGCCAATAGCGGCGTCGATGCAAGGCAGTTGCTTGTCAATGCCGATCTGGCGCTGTACCGGGCGAAAGGCCGCGGCCGCAACCGCTACGAGTTTTTCAACGAAGAGCTGCAGAGCGAGATCGTGCGGACCAAGCAGACCGCCGACGAGATTCTGGGCGGGCTCGAGCGGAACGAATTCATCGTCTACTATCAGCCGCAGTTCGACGCCAAGACGCTGGAGATCGTCGGCGTCGAGGCGCTGTCGCGTTGGGATCATCCGCAACGCGGCATGCTGACCCCCGACGCCTACATCAAGGTGGCTGAGGAACTCAATGTCGTGGCGCTTATCGACCGCACCGTCCTGGAGCAGGCGCTCGATAGTTTTGAGCGTTGGTCGCGCAGCCACCTCAACATCCCGCGCGTCTCGGTCAACGTTTCCGCACGGCGCCTGGAAGACAGGGACCTGATCAAGGGTTTGCGCAAGCTTCCGATCAAGGAAGGGACCGTGTCGTTCGAACTGGTGGAGTCGATTTTCCTCGACGAAAACGACGAGCTGGTCAGCTGGAACATCGAACACATCAAGGGGCTCGGCATCGACGTCGAGATCGACGATTTCGGCACCGGGCATGCCTCGATCGTCTCGCTGTTGAAGTTGCGGCCGCGTCGCCTCAAGATCGACCGCCAGCTGGTCACCCCCATCACCAGCTCAACCGCACAGCGGCAGCTTGTGTCGTCCATCATCGACATCGGCAAGTCGCTCGGGATCGAAGTGATCGCCGAGGGCGTCGAGACGATGGAGCACGCGCGCATCCTGAAAGAGCTTGGCTGCGACATCCTGCAAGGCTTCCTGTTCGGCTACCCGATGGATGCCAAAGCCTTCAAGGCCTTCGCGCAGTCGCGCAAATGGCTGGCGGCGAGCTGACAAATCCTGGCTTTGCTGGACGCAAATGCGGACGCAGGACCTGCGTCAGGTCCGCAGCCCCGGCGCCTCGTGCCCGGTCCTCTCCACATATTCGGTATAGCCGCCGCCATAGGTGTGGATGCCTTCTGGCGTCAGTTCCAGCACGCGGTTGGAGAGTGCGGCCAGGAAATGGCGGTCGTGCGAGACGAACAGCATGGTGCCTTCGTATTGCGACAGCGCCGTGATCAGCATCTCCTTGGTCGCGATGTCGAGGTGGTTGGTCGGCTCGTCGAGCACCAGAAGATTGGGCGGATCGAACAGCATCAGCGCCATCACCAGGCGCGCCTTTTCGCCGCCTGACAGAACCCGGCATTTCTTCTCGATCTCGTCGCCGGAAAAGCCGAAGCAGCCGGCGAGTGCCCTGAGCGGCGCCTGGCCGGCTTGCGGAAACGCGTCCTCCAGCGTCTGGAACACGGTGCGTTCGCCCTCCAACACCTCCATGGCGTGCTGGGCGAAATAGCCCATTTTCACACTCGGCCCCCGAGCAACTGTGCCGGCATCCGGGTCAGACGCGCCGGCCACCAGCTTCAGCAGTGTCGACTTGCCGGCGCCGTTGACGCCCATGATGCACCAGCGCTCGCGGCGGCGGACCTGGAAGTCCAGCCCCTCATAGATCGAGCGGCTGCCATAGCCCTTGTGGACGTTCTTCAGCGTCACGACATCCTCGCCGCAGCGCGGCGCCGGCTGAAAATCGAAATTCACGATCTGACGGCGCTTGGGCGGCTCGACACGATCGATCTTGTCGAGCTTCTTCACCCGGCTCTGCACCTGGGCGGCGTGTGACGCCCGCGCCTTGAAGCGCTCGATGAAAGCGATCTCCTTGGCCAGCATGGCCTGCTGGCGCTCGAACTGCGCCTGCTGCTGCTTGTCGGCGATCGCCCGCTGCTGCTGGTAGAATTCGTAATTGCCGGAATAGGCGGTGAGCGAACCGGCGTCGATCTCGACCACCTTGTTGACGATGCGGTTCATGAACTCGCGGTCGTGCGAGGTCATCAGCAGCGCGCCCTCATAACCTTTCAGGAACTGCTCCAGCCAGATCAGGCTTTCGAGATCGAGATGGTTGGACGGTTCGTCGAGCAGCATGACGTCGGGCCGCATCAACAGGATGCGGGCCAGCGCCACGCGCATCTTCCAGCCGCCGGACAGCTTGCCGACATCGCCATCCATCATTTCCTGGCTGAAGCCCAGGCCGTCCAGCACTTCGCGGGCGCGGCCATCGAGCGCATAGCCGTCGAGCTCTTCGAAACGATGCTGCGCCTCACCGTACTTCTCGATGACCTCCTCCATCCGGTCGGCCTGTTCGGGGTCGGCCATGGCCGCCTCGAGTTCGGCCATTTCGGCCGCCACGTCGCTGACCGGCCCGGCGCCGTTCATCACTTCGGCCACAGCACTATGGCCCGCCATGTCGCCGACATCCTGGCTGAAATAGCCGATGGTGACGCCGCGATCGACCTGCACCTGGCCCTCGTCGGGCTGCTCCTGGCCGGTGATCATGCGAAACAAAGTCGTCTTGCCGGCGCCGTTCGGCCCGACAAGGCCGACCTTCTCGCCCTTCTGTAGCGAGGCCGAGGCCTCGATGAAGACAAGCTGGCGGCCGTTCTGCTTGCTGATGCTTTCAAGACGGATCATGAGGCGGTCCGGGGGAGTTGGTGCAAAGTTGAGGGATTTGCCCGGGGCCATACGCGAATGAGCGCAAGGAGGAAAGAGGCAGAAGCGCCACAGATGGTGGCGAGGACCCGTCATCGCGCCCGAAACAAAAATCCAGCGATTGTCGAAAACCGCCCTCGCGGAACGACATTGGCACGGCGGCCTGCATGGCCCCCAAACAGCGACACCAACAGGCAGGAATATGACGATGGCCAAGATGCTCGTGATCTACAAAACCCCGGCTGATCCGGAGGCGTTCGACCGGCACTATTTCGAGGTTCATGTGCCGCTGGCCAAGAAGCTTCCCGGACTGCGGCGCTACGACATCAGCAGGCGGCCCATCATCAAGCGCTCGGCGGGCGAGATTCCGTATCTGGTCGGGACACTCTATTTCGACAGCCTCGCCGATATGCAGAGCGCATTTGCCACCGAAATCGGCATTGCCTGCGCCGCTGACCGGCGTATACTCGCCCCAGGAGACGATGACTTGACGATGCTCCTGTTCGACGTCGACCAAGTGTGAATCTTAGCCGATCTCGGAGTGGAACGAAGGAGCCGCGCCGAAGCGGACGACGTTACTTCGCGTCGTGGAAGATGATTCCCACCGTATGCCGCCGTCCCGAGCGCAGGCGGCTGACGCCGTGCCGGAGATTGACGCGGTAGTGCCCTTTCGTACCTTGCACCGGGCGATTGTGGACAGCAAAGATCACTGCATCGCCCCGGGTCAGCGGCACCACTTCGGCACGGCTTTGCATGCGCGGGCGCTGCTCGGTCAGCACGAATTCGCCGCCGGTGAAATCCTCGCCCGGCTGCGACAACAGGATCGCGACCTGCAGGGGAAAAGCGAGGTCGCCATAGAGATCCTGGTGGAGGCAGTTGAAGTCGCCGGGGCCATATTGGAGGAGAAGCGGCGTCGGCCGCGTTTGGCCGCCTTCGTGGCAAAGCTGGAGGAAGGCGGCGTGGTCATCGGGATAGCGCCGTGCCGCGCCCATGCGATCGTTCCAGTCGTTCGCGACGCCGGCCAGCCTGGGATAGAGCGCGGTGCGCAGGCCACCGACCAGATCCGGCAGCGGATAGCGGAAATAGCGGTACTCGCCCTTGCCGAAGCCATGGCGGGCCATCACCACATGGCTGCGGAAATGGTCCTCATGCGGATAGAGACCGGCGATCTCGGCGCACTCCTCGGGTGCAAGCAGCGCCGGCATGACGGCGCTGCCGTGGCTGTTCAGTTCGCCGATCAGAGCACTCCAGTCCTGCGCTGCGACGCGCGCTTCGGCCGAATGGGCTGCGCGTTTGGTGCTTATCGAATGGATGGTCATGGATGCCTCCTTTGCTTGCGGTCAAAGTGGGGCGAACGAGGCGCCTGGGCCACCCGATTCCTGCGATGAACATTGTCATCTGCTGCCGGCAGCGATTAACTGTGTACATGCATCTTTCGATCGAACCGCTAAATGGCGTCAAAGGGCTTCCTCTCGGATCGTCTAAGGCGACTGTCAGATCCTTCTTTTCAGGAGAGCTCAAGGTCTTTCGGCGGAGCCCAACCAGCGTTCCGGCCGACTATTGGCCGCACCTTGGAGTATTCGCCTATTACAAGGCCGATGGCGCACTCGAAGCGCTAGAATTCACCTCGCCTGCGATCTTGGAACTGGGTGGCGCGTCGCTGTTTCCGATTTCCATGGAGGTTGCGCTGAGGTTCTTGAGACAAACCGACCCCAATGTGAAGGTCGAGATCGATAGCGCGATTTCGAATGCTCTCGGCATCAGCATCTGGACAGCCATAGGAAAAGAAGCGGACTCCCAAGTGGAAACACTTTTGCTGTTTGGAGCCGGCTACTACGGCTGATCCTTCCGGGCGATATCCACTGCAGATCGACTGCGTATCGATCGCATCAGACCGGATCGGCACCCTTGCGGCGATACGCCTCCAACTCAGGGTCCAGATCGACCCTCACCGCGTTTGTGAACAGGCAGGTCGCCACCATGATGCCGGCGAAGGCGACGAGGTTGACCAGCAGTGTGTCGTCGTAGCTAGCCTTGAGTGCCGCCCAGACATCGTCGGGAACGGCGTTGGTATCGGCAGCGACTGCCTTGCCGAATTCGATCAGCAAAGCTTCTTCAGCGCTGGGCTCGATCGCCTCGGGATCAAGACCGCTGTCGATCAGCGCGCGGCGGAAGAAGGTAAGCGGTAGCTCGGCGCGGCATCTCTCGGAGATCGCCAGCGACAACAGCCAGACAGCGCGGTCGTCGAGTGCGGGCTTGAGCAGATCGCGCAGGGTGAACCATTCGGCATAGATGCGGTGGGCCGCCGGTGAATGCAGCAGGATGCGCTTCATGTTGGTCATGCGTCCGCGCAGGCCAAGCTCCCTGTCGTGCTCGGCGCGGATGTCTTGCGATGCCGAGGCGTAGTCGATCGGCGGGATCATGGCCATGGGACGGTCCTTGGTTGGTGGCAGCGAGGCATTCTGCGACACCCTCACCCAAGCGTCGTATGCAATTGCGGCGCGGCGCGCAGCGTGTTGGACACCGTGCAGATCGCTTCGGCGTCCTCGACGATCCGCTGCTTGGTCGCAGCGTCGAGATCGCCTGAGATGTCGAGCCTGATGTTGAGCCTTTCGACGCGCGACGGCTCGTCCTTGGCCTTCTCGCCGCTGACCTCGGCGCGCACCTCGCCAAGCGCGGCGGCAACGCCGAGGCGGGAGGCGGCGATGCGCGCGCTCAGCACCATGCAGGCGGCGAGCGAGGCGTAGAGCAGGTCGAGCGGATTGAAGCCCGGCGCGCTGACGCCGGTGACGACATCGACTGCACCGCCGGTCGGAGTGGTGATGGAAGGCAAGCCGCCGGGCTGCAGCGTCGCCGTCGCGCCGGTGACGCGGGTCCTGACCTTCAACTCAGCCATCGCAAAAACCTTTCAGCCGGCAGCCCGGCAAAGATCAGGGGCACTGTGGCGCGCACACGAGTGCGATTTGCACACGCGTTGCGGTGCCGAACAACATGCATGTGATTAGACACGACCGGCAAACAGGTGCCTACTGCATTGTCCATGGGGATGCGGATAACCGAGGAGAGGCCCATGATTGCGCTCAATGTAAACGGCGAGGATCGCAGTGTCGACGTGCCGGACGATATGCCATTGCTGTGGGTGCTGCGCGATGTCATCGGCCTGACCGGCACGAAGTTCGGTTGCGGCATCGCCCAGTGCGGCGCCTGCACGGTGCAGCTTGACGGGCAACCGGTGCGATCCTGCGTGATGCCGGTCGCGTCGGTTGGGTCGCGCCATGTCACCACCGTCGAGGCGATCGGTGCGACGCCGGCGGGCAAAAAAGTGCAACAGGCATGGCTCGACCTTGAAGTGATCCAGTGCGGCTATTGCCAGTCCGGCCAGATCATGTCGGCCTCGGCGCTGCTGGAGCGCAACCCCGACCCGAGCGACAGCGATATCGACGCCGCCATGTCCGGCAATATCTGCAGGTGCGGCACCTACACGCGAATAAGAGCGGCCATAAAACAGGCCGCGAAGGCCTGAGGGAGATAGCCAGCCATGAGCAAGCCGTCCTCCTCCCCCACCCAAAAATTCACCTCGCGCCGTGCCTTCCTGCAGGGCAGCGGCCTTCTGCTCGGCTTCACCATGCTGGGCGCCGGCACCAGGCCCGGTTTTGCCGCCGCCGAGCCCGTCGAGGGCGACGTCACCGCCGCCTTTTCACCCGATGCCTTTATCCGCATCGACAGCGACGGCAAGATCACTTTCATCCTGCCCAACATCGAGATGGGACAAGGCACCCACACCGGCGAAGCGACGCTGATTGCCGAGGAACTGGAAGTCGGCCTCGACCAGGTGAAGGTCGTCGACGCACCGCCCAACGACAAGCTGTACGCCACCGCTGCGCTTGGCGGCCAGGCAACGGGCGGCTCGACCTCGATGCGGGCTACCTGGGAATCGCTGCGCAAGGCAGGCGCCGTTGCCCGCACGATGCTGGTTGCGGCAGCAGCCGCGCAATGGGCGGTTCCGATTTCGGAATGCAGCGCCAAGCTTGGCGTGGTCACGCATCTGCCGACAGGCCGGCAGCTGGCCTATGGCGCGCTCGCCGACGCGGCCGGCAAGCAACCGGTGCCGAGCGACGTCAAGCTCAAGGCCCCCAAGGATTTCCAGCTGATCGGCAAGTCGCTGCGCCGGGTCGACACGGCGGGCAAGGTCAATGGCGCAGTGGTCTACGGCATCGATGTGCGCGTGCCCGGCATGAAGGTGGCGACGGTCGCCGCCTGTCCGGTGATCGGCGGCAAGCTCGGCGATGTGGACGAGACGGCGGCACGCGCCGTCCCAGGCGTGCGCGATATCGTCAGGCTGGACAATGCGGTCGCCGTGATCGGCGATCATTTCTGGGCGGCCAAGAAAGGCCTCGAGGCCCTCACCATCACCTGGGACGAAGGCGCCAACGCCAGGCTTTCAAGCGCCGATATGATGAACACGCTGAAGGCTGCGTCCAAAAACAAGACACCGATCATGGCGCGCCAGGAAGGCGACGTCGCCGGCGCGCTGAAGGCTGCCGTCAACACGGTCGAGGCAAGCTATGAGCTGCCGTTCCTGGCCCATGCGCCGATGGAGCCGATCAACTGCGTCGTGCATGTGCGCACTGATGAATGCGAGATCTGGCTCGGCACCCAGGTGCCCACCCAGGCGCAAGGCTGGGCGGCACAGGTCACGGGCTTCCCGCTCGACAAGATCATCGTGCACAATCACCTGATCGGCGGCGGTTTCCGGCCGCCGGCTTGTCGCCGAATATGTCGGCCAGGCGGTGGCGATCGCCAAACAGGTGAGGTACCCGGTCAAGGTCATCTGGACGCGTGAAGAAGACATCCAGCACGATCTCTACCGTCCGACCTACTACGACCGGATATCAGCCGGTCTCGGCGCCGACGGCCTGCCAACGGTGTGGATCGACCATGTCGCCGGCGGTTCGGTGTTGGGCAATTACATCCCCGGCGGCTGGCCTCAGGACAAGCTTGACGACGATGCCGTCGAGGGCGCCGCCAAACCGCCCTATGATCTGCCGGTCATCCAGGTCGACTGGGTGCGCGAGGATCCGCCGGTGCCTATCACCTGGTGGCGCGGCGTCGGACCGACGCACAACGTCTTCGTGGTCGAAAGTTTCATGGACGAACTCGCCCATTCGGTGGGCAGGGATCCGGTAGAGTATCGCCGGGCGCTGACGAAGAACCAGCCGCGGGCCGCAGGCGTGCTCGAGCTTGCGGCCGAAAAGTCGGGATGGGGCTCGCCGCTTCCGGCCGGCAGCGGCCGCGGCATTTCCCTGCACGATGCCTTCGGCAGCTTCATGGCCGCGGTGCTGGAGATCTCGGTTTCAGCGGCCGGCGAGATTACGCTGCAGCGCGCGGTGGTGGCCGTCGATTGCGGCATCGCCATCAACCCAAACACGGTCGAAGCCCAGATCGAAGGCGGGTTGATCTTCGGCCTGTCGGCGGCGCTCTACAGCGGCATCACTTTCAGCAATGGCCGCGTCGACCAGAGTAATTTTCACGACTACCGCATCCTCCGCAACAATGAGGCGCCGAAGATCGAGGTCTATCACGTCAAGAGCCTGGAATCGCCCGGCGGCATCGGCGAGACGGCAACGGTTTCGGCCGGGCCTGCCCTTGCCAACGCGATCTTTGCCGCGACGGGAAAACGCCTGCGCAGCCTGCCCATCGACCGCAACCAGCTGAAGAGCGACGGCGCCGATAAGACCAGCGTGTCGATGGTGCCGCCGCCCTCAGCACCCTTGCTGGCGGTGCTGGCGAACAGCAGGGAGCGCCCGGAGACCGGCATCGAAACCGAAGCCGAAGCGCTGTGAGGGCCAGGCCATGAGAAGCTTGGTCCGCATCCTCCTCGCTGTCGTGGTCGTCATCGCCGCCGGCGTTGCGATCTTCCTGTTCAAACCGGCGTCGCTGCCGGACGTCTCCGTGGCGGCGGCGAAACTGCCGACCGGTCAGGCGCTGATCGATCGCGGCGAATATCTGACGCGCGCCGCCGATTGCGTCGCCTGCCACACAACCGGAGGCGGCCAGCCTATGCCGGCGGCGTTGCCTTCAAGCTGCCGTTCGGCACCGTCTATTCCCCAAACATCACCGCCGACAAGGAAACCGGCATCGGCGACTGGAGCGACGCGGAGTTCGCGCGTGCCTTGCATCAGGGCATCGACAAGCAAGGCCACAATCTCTACCCGGCCTTTTCCTATGCGGCCTACGCCAGGATGACCACGGAAGATGCGCTGGCGATCAAGGCCTATCTGTTCAGCCTGCCGCCGGTGCACGCCGAGGCGCCGAAGAACGATCTGAGTTTTCCGTTCAACCAGCGTTATGTCCTGCGGTTCTGGAACCTGTTGTTCGTTCCCGACGGTCCGTTGCCGCAAGACGAAAAGCAGAGCGCGGAATGGAACCGCGGCGCCTATCTCACCGAAGCAATGGCGCATTGCGGCGAATGCCACACGCCACGCAACCTGCTCTATGGGCTAGACAACAGCAAGAAATTCGCCGGCGCCGAATTGCAGGGCTGGAAGGCCTACAACATCAGTTCGGACAAGACGACCGGCATCAGCAGCTGGAACGATCAGCAGCTGTCCAACTATCTCTCCAAGGGTCATGCGGAAGGGCGTGGTGCGGCCACCGGCAACATGGGCGAAGCCGTCGACTACAGCCTGCGCCATTTGACGCCGGAAGACATCAAGGCGATCGTCGCCTATGTGAAAACCGTGCCGCCGCAAGTCAGCAGCGACAAGGCGATCGTCGAAGTCGAGCCGCCGGCAACACTGACGACGTCCGTCGCCTACGCTCCGTCTGCCGATTCAGTGGCGCAAGGCGGGCTCGGCCTGAAGCTGTTCCAGGGCGCCTGTGCCAGCTGTCACGGATGGAACGGCGAAGGGCTGCAGACACCTTATGCGGCGCTGGGCGGCAGCCGCACGGTCAATGACCCCGATGGCACAAACCTCATCCAGGTCATCCTGAAGGGCGCGCATATGACGACGCCGCTCGGCAAGCAGGCGATGCCGGCTTTCGCCAATGCCTATTCGAATGTCGAGATCGCGGCGCTCGGCAACTATGTGCTGGCGCATTTCGGCGGCAAGCAATCCGCCATCACACCGGCCGACGTGGCCAAAGCGCGGGCGCAGTGAAGGACGGCGGTGGGGTCACCGGCAGCCGCGCAAAATGTGTTTCTGAATCTTGCCGGAGGCGGTGCGGGGCAACGCGTCGGTGAGCAGGAATTCCTTCGGCACCTTGTAGCGGGCGATGCGAGCCGCACAGTGCGCCGCGAGCGCCGCCGGATCGAGGACGCAGCCAGCCTTCAGCACGACGAAGGCACGCCCCACCTCGCCCCAGCGCTCGTCGGCGATCCCGACGACAGCGACTTCCGAAATGTCGGGATGATCGAGCAGCGCCATCTCGACCTCGGCTGGATAGACGTTCTCGCCGCCCGAAATGAACATGTCCTTGCGGCGGTCGACGAGGGTGACGAAACCATCTTCGTCGCGGCGCGCAATGTCGCCGGTGCGGAACCAGCCATCCGATGTAAAGGCCTGCGCCGTCTCATCGGGCCGGTTCCAGTAGCCCGGCGTGACATTGGGGCCTGACAGCCATATCTCACCCGGCTCGCCGGCTGCGGCGTCGTGGCCATCTTCGTCCACGATGCGCAGCGACAAAGACGGCGCCGGCAGGCCGGCGGAGCCGGCCTTGCGGGCGATCTGGTGTGCCTCGACCGGCATGCCGAGCACGGTGCCGGCTTCGGTCATGCCGAAGCCGTCGACCATGCGCACGCCCTGCTCCAGCCACCAAAGGATGTCGGCGGCGGGATTGGGCGCGCCACCGGTAAAGATGGCCGTCAGCGTGGCCCAGTTCGCCGGCGCGAACGCGGTGCCGTCGCGCAGCATCCGTGCCATTTGCGGGACGCAGAAATAGTGGGTGACGCCGAGGTCCGGGTCAGCCAGACGGCGGTTGGTGAGACCGGCCTCGAAGCCGGACGAGATCAGCACCGTGCCGCCCTGCAGCAAGGGCGGACGCAGGCTGGTGATAAGGCCGATGACATGGAACATCGGCGCGTCGCAGAGGAAGATGCTGGAATTGCCGACGCGGCCGAGCACGCCGAAATTGACCGCGGTGGCGAACGCATTGGCCTCGGTCAGGATGACACCCTTGGGCCGGCCCGATGTGCCGGAGGTGTAGAGGACGATCGACGGTACATCGCCCGCCGGCAAAGCGCGTCGTAGCGCGGGCGCTTGCGCTTCGACCGCCGCGGCAAAGGCCCTGACCTCCACAGGTACACAGCCTTTTGGCAGCGCCGTAATCAGCGCCGCGTCGTGCAGCAGCAGCACCGGCTCGCAATCGGCCAGGACCGTCTGCTGCTCGACGGCGGAAAGGCGCCAGTTGACCGGCACGAAGATGGCGCCGAGCCGCATGGCGGCCTGCTGCGCGATGAGTAGATCGGCGCTGTTGCGGGCGACGGTGGCGATGCGCTGCCCAGGTTCGATGCCGTAGTCTTCCAGCACAGCCATGGCGCGCTGGATGGCTTCGTCGAGCGTACGGTAAGTCCAGCGCCGCCCGGATGCGAGATCGACGCAGGCGACGCGCTGCGGCTGCGCGCCCGCGTGCAGCGCCACGGGGTCTGAAGTCGTCCAGGCCGGCATTCGCATCTTCTCCCCGGATTGCGCCCTCACTCTCGGCTCAGTCGGTCGCCGGGATCACCTTGCCTTGTCAAAGGCGCCGAGCCCGGGCTTGTAGCTCTTTTCGTCGATGAACTGGCGGATGCCTTCCTTGCGGCCGTCATTGTCGTAGGAATTGGCCGCTTCCTGCGCGCGCACCAGATAGTCCTCGGCATTGTCGTAGGTCATCTCGCCGACGCGGCGGATAGCATCCTTGGTCGCCTTCAGCGCCACCGGGTTTTTCTTCAGCAGGATGTTCGCCACCTCGGTAACTCGTGGCTTCAGCTCCGCCAGCGGCAGGCTTTCATTGACCAGCTTCCAGGCCGCCGCCTTCCTGCCGTCGATCAGCTCGCCGGTCAGCGCGTGATACATGGCGTCGCGCATCGACAGGAGATCGACCACCACCTTGGTGGCGCCGCCGCCGGGCAGGATGCCCCAGTTGATCTCCGACAGAGCGAATTGCGCCTCGTCGGCGGCGAAAGCGAGGTCGCAGGCAAACAGCGGGCCGTAGCCGCCGCCAAAGCACCAGCCATTGACCATGGCAATGGTCGGCTTGCGATACCAGCGCAGCCGCCGCCACCAGCCATAGGCCTCGCCTTGCGCCTTGCGGACGGCGCCCAGCCCCTTGGCCTCGGTCTCGCGAAAATACTCCTTGAGGTCCATGCCCGCCGACCACGCACTGCCCTCGCCCGACAACACCAGCACGCCGACATCGTCGCGGTATTCCAGCTGGTCGAGCACCTCCATCATGCGCCGGTTGAGCGCCGGGTTCATGCAATTTCGTTTTTCAGGCCGGTTGAAGCGCACCCAGGCGATGCCATCCTCGATGTCGAAGGCAACGGTCTCTTCGGTCATGGCAACTCTCCTCCGGCTTGTGTTCCTGTGTGGCGGGGAGAAGAGTTGTGCTCTTCCCCTGCATCAATCGCTATGTGACATAGCTTTTAGAATTGCTATGTTGCATAGTCTTTTTTGCTTGACAAGAACCTTGGTCGCAGCGATCGGTTGCAGCATGGACGAGACATCGGACCGCAGCGGCAAGGTGGCTAGGGTGGCGCCTGAAGACAGGCTCGACGCACAGATCGGCTACAATCTGCGGCGAGCTTCGACCCTGGCGCTCAATGATTTCACCGCCGAGATGGCCGATGCCTCACTGCGCCCGGTCACCTACGGGATGCTGGCGCTGATCGACGAACGGCCCGGCATCAGCGCCGCCGAGCTTTGCCGCCGGCTGGGCATGAAAAGCGCCAACATGGCGCCGCTGCTGGCCGAACTCGAGGAGCGCGGGCTGGTCGAGCGCGACGACCATGCGGAGGACAGGCGCATGCAGGTGCTCGCTCTGACCAAGGCAGCCAAAGCCGCCATGCCGGCATGGCGGCTCAAAGTGCGCAACCACGAGGACCGGTTCCTGCAACGGCTGACGAAAAAAGATCGGGCAACACTGCTGCGGCTGTTACGGCTGATCTGGAGCGAGGAAGACTGAAGGCAGGCCGAGCGGCGGCGCTGGAACTGCCAATCTCCCACTCAGGTGGATGTCCGGCAGGATAGAGAGCGCGAGAAGGATTGCAGCGTTGCAACGAGTGCCCTGCGCAACACCCTGTCAGCAATCTTCACCACGCCCGTTCCCTCTCCGCCCTGCCCTGCGGTAGGCTCGCGCGATCCGCAACAGGATCGCGAGAGCCATGATTGTCCAGACCTGCATCAACGGCGCGCGCGCCGCCGATTTTCACCCCACGCTGCCGCTCGACGCCGAAGCCATGGCGCGCGATGGCGCGGCCTCTGTTGCCACCGGCGCAGCTGAACTGCACGTCCATGCCCGCGGAGCGGACCGCCGCGAAAGCCTTTCGCCGGCGGCGATGGACCCGACGATCGCAGCACTTCGCCGCGCATGCCCCGGTACGCTGATCGGCGTCTCCACCGGCGCCTGGATCGAGAACGACGACGTCAGCACGCTGGTCGCCATCGCCGCCTGGCGCGAACTGCCGGACTATGCCTCGGTCAATCTCAGCGAGGCGGCAGCACCCATCGTCATGGAAAGCCTGCGTCAGCGCGGCATCGGCATCGAGGCCGGTCTGGCCTCGGTCGCCGACGCCGAGCGCCTCGTCGGCCTCGACCATGGCGGGCGCGTGCTGCGCGTCCTGATCGAGATTTCCGAGCAGACGCTAGACGAGGCTTTTGCGGTCGCCGACGGCATCGAACAGGTCCTGGAGCGCGCCGGCATTCGCCGTGCCATCCTGCTGCATGGCGAGAACGCGACGGTGTGGCCGTTCGTGCGCCGTGCGGCGGATCGCAACTGGTCGACGCGCGTCGGGCTGGAGGATGGGAAGCATCTGCCGGATGGCACGGTTGCGGCCGGCAATGCCGCGCTGACGGCGGCAGCGGTGGCGATCTTCCAGGCCGGGCGATAGCGCATACAAGCAGCGCGCCAAGGCATCGCCGAGACGATGGCGATCGCAAGGCCCGCGCCGCGAAAGTCGGTGGAAGCTATTCAAATTTTATGTATTAATTAAACCGGCAGTTAATAGTCGCATCAACGGTCTCATCTATGTTAATATTCTCCCGCATCGGGGACTTTTTTAATGAACGTCATTCCGGATAATGATCACGCTGCGCCGCGTCGGATTCAACAATATACATCGATACAGACCCTGCGGGGGCTAGCAGCCCTTATGGTTGTTATCTATCATCTTCCGGCCGCACTAGGCGTGCTCGATTTGCCTATTCCCATTCTAAACAGCGGCGTCGACCTGTTTTTCGTCATCAGCGGTTTTGTCATGGTTGTCTCGACGGAGAACAGACATCGCGACCACCGTGCTTTTTTGATGCAGCGGTTCACGCGCGTCGTTCCGTTCTATTGGGTCATGACCTTCCTCATGGTCGCCGCACTTTGGCTGTTTGCCGGTCGTGGAGTGTCCTTTGAGCAGATTACCAATAGCCTGCTTTTCGTGCCCTATCTCGATACGGCCACAGGCTATGTCCAGCCAGTGCTTGGCGTGGGTTGGACGCTCAATCTGGAAATCCTGTTTTACATTCTGTTCGCGGCGACTATGGGTTTTGGTGCGCTGACGCAAATGGCCACGATTGGCGTTGTCTTTGCAATCGCCGTAGCCGCACGCATTATCTTCAAACCCGCCGCCGACACTGTGCTGTTTTTCTATACCACGCCAATCCTGTTTGAGTTCCTTGCCGGCATGGCTGTCGGCCATCTGGTCGGCAGACTGGTGCGTCTGCCCGCTTTCCTGGGTGCCTCGGCTGTCGGGTTCGCTATTGTGTCCACACTGGTGATGGTACTTGGCTTCAACTTGCCGCGAACCCTTGCTCAAGGTATCCCGGCGCTGATCCTTGTCGCGGGTTGCATCAGCCTGGAGAGCTACTTCCGACTTTTTGCTCCTCGCGTGCTGGCAAGGCTGGGAGATGCTTCCTACTCTCTCTATCTGACCCATCCTATCGTGCTGCTCGCGATCGCTCCTGTCGTTGCAACCGCCAATGTGTCACCATGGCTTGCAGGCATAGCTATTGTCACCGCCTGCATCGCCGTGTCCCTGGCAAGTTATAGTTTTATTGAAAGGCCGCTTTTGGCCATGTCGCGAATGAGCCTCTCCGCTTATCAGGTGAAGGCGTGAGTTGCGGCTACGCCGCAACTCGGTCGGCCTGCTATGCGGGTGCGTTGCTCACTACGACCTACCGTCGCGTTCAAGCGACCACGGCGGCAAGATCGTCTTCGAACTCCGTCGCCTAGTGCTGTCGCGCACATCCTCGACTGCCCCAAAATGCGCAGCGGTTTTGGGACGACATGCATCCTGTCTTGCCTGAACGCACACGGGAACTGACACAGAGGGATGACATAGCTCTTGCTGCTGTTAAAAATTCCCCATAAGGTATTTTTCATATCCGAAAGAAAATCCGATCGTTTCTTTCCCTTTATGAAAGCCTTGCCTTTTGCGTGAGCATCTCGATCAAACCGATCGACGGCTGGTAAAGCTGTTGTCGCAGGATGCCCAGCCCGGCATCAACCGGCTCGCCGAGACGATGGCGATCTCGGTGCCGACGGTGCGCTCAAGGTTGCGCAATCTGCTCGACCGCAACCTCTTGAAGATCGTCGGGCTGCTCAATCTGACCGAACGCCCCGAGCTGATCTCTGCCATTGTCGGCATCAATGCGCAGGGACGTGGCCGCGCCCGGGAACTGGCGCAGCGCATTGCCGAACTGCCTTTCGTCAACTCGGCCTCGGTGGTTACCGGGCGCTTCGACATCATCGTCGACGTGACTGTCGCCGGCGATGTCGCCGACCTCTACCGCATCACCAGCGAGCTGATCCCCGGCGCCGGCATTCCCGGCGAAGTCGTGCGCAGCGAAACCTTCGTCGTCATGGCTTCATGCAACAAATGGGTCAGCCTTCCCGAAGGCTGCTGGTCGGAAGAAACACCGTCGCGCAAGGAGCCGGCATGAGAATAGCTGTTCTCGGCGGCCTCGGCCTGCAGGGACGGGCGGCCATCGCCGATCTCGTCGCCAGCGCCGGTGTCGAGGAAGTCGTCTGCGTCGATACGTCGGCCGACGGCCTTGCCCGGCTTGCCGGGCTGACCGACCTTTCCCGCGTGCGTTTCGTCGTGCCCGAGGGCCCCATCGGCCCGGCACTTGCCACCGTGCTGGCGGATGTCGACGCCGCCATCGATCTGTTGCCACAGCCATTGATGCGCGAGGCGGTGCAGGCCGCGATCGCAGCGCGCACGCCGCTGGTCACCACCAATTACGGCAAGGCGATTGCCGATCTGGCGGCGGAGGCTGAACAGGCCGGCGTTTCGATCATGACCGAATGCGGGCTCGATCCCGGCATCGACCTCGTGCTCTACGCGCGCGCCGCAAAGCAGTTCTCTAGGATCTCCTCGATCGATTCCTATTGCGGCGGCATCCCCGAACCGAAGGCGATGGCGAAGCCGCTCTGCTACAAGGTGAGCTGGAATTTCGACATGGTTCTGGTCAGCCAGAACCGCGACAGCGTGATGATCGAGCATGGCAAGCGCGTCGAAGTGCCGGCCGGGCGGCAGCACGACAATGCCTTCATCCACGAGATCGAGGTCGCGGGCCTCGGCCGGCTGGAAGCTTTCCCCAATGGCGACGCGCTGCACTATGTCGAGATGCTGGCGGCCGCCAAGGGATTGCAACGCTCGGGCCGCTATACGCTGCGCTGGCCGGGATGGTCGGCGTTCTGGGCGCCACTGAAGGAACTCGGCTTCCTCTCCGAAGACAAGGTGCCCGGCACCGGCGCCAGCCCACGCGAATTTCTCGGCCGTCTGCTCGGCCCGCAACTGCAATATGGCGCCGACGAGAAGGACCTTTGCGTGATGCGCAATGTCTTTTCCGGTCTCGAAGGCGGCCGCGCCAAAACGGTGACGTCGGACCTGATCATCGAACGCGACCTGGCATCAGGCCTGTTCGGCATGAGCCTTGGCGTCGGCTATCCCGCCAGCATCGTGGCGCAGATGCTGGCGCGGCGCGAGATCGCCACACCAGGGCTTTTGAACCCGCTGCTGCATGTGCCGGACGGGCCGTTCTTCGACGAGCTGGCCAGGCGTGGCATCAAGGTTGCCGAGACGGTGGCCTGGGACTGAGGATTTTCGAACGGTGGCTGCCGCCGGCAAACGGTGCCGCCGCTCAAAAAACACCCAAAAGGGTGGAATAACAAAGTGGAACAACAACGATAACAGGAGGAATGCCAAAATGAAGATTGCCAGACTTTTTATCGCCGGACTTGCGCTTGCGGGGCTCGCCACGGCGGCCAGTGCCGGAACGCTCGACGAGATCACCAAGCGCGGCGAACTGCGCGTCGCGGTACAGACGCAAGGACCTCCCTTCTCGCTGGTCGGCGCGGCCGGCGAGCGCACCGGCAGTTCGGTCGAACTCGCCGAGCTGATGGCCAAGGAAATGGGCGTCAAGATCACCTTCCTCGACTATGACTGGGACGGGCTGATCCCGGCGCTGCTTTCGGGCAAGGCCGACCTGCTCGTCGCCGACATGACGCCGACGCTGGCGCGCGGCATGAAGGTCGCCTTCACCACACCTTACATGTATACGGGCAGCACCGTCTTCACCAAGGCCGACAGCAAGTTCAAGACAACCGAGGACTGCAAGGCCAAGGGCACCAAGATCGCCGTGCTGTTGGGCGCCACCGGCGAAAAGGAAGCCAAGAACGCCTTCCCGGATGCCGACATCAAGAGCTACAAGGGCGGCGGCCCGCTGCTGCTCGACGCGGTCAACAACGGCCAAGCCGATTGCGGCGTCAACGACGTCTCGGCGGTCAAGGGTCAGTCGACAGCCTATCCCGCCGGCACCTTCACCATCATGCCGGACCTGTTGTCGAAGGAGCCGCTTGCCTTCGCCACCCGCTACGACGAGCCGGACCTGTTGATCTGGATGAACCTGTTCCTCAACCAGGTCAGCATCGACGGCCGCTTGCAGAAGAACCTCGACTACTGGGTCAATTCCGACGCCTGGAAGAAGGATCACTAAGCAGAGGTAAGCAGGGAGTAGTGAGTAGGAAGTAGTGAATGGTGAATGGTGAATGGCCATTCCGGACGCCCTTCACTGCTCACCACTCACTACTCACTACTGCCCATTCACCATTCACAATTCACCGCCATGCTCGAAAATTTCAGCTTCCGCACCATCGTCGAATATCTGCCGCTGTTCGGGCAGGGTCTGATCACGACCGTGTGGCTGTCGGCGCTGTCTTTTGCGGGCGCGCTGGCCGTCGGCATCGTGCTCGCCGCCATGAACCTGCAGCGCGGCCAGCTGTTTCGCGTGCTGGCCAAGGGCTATATCGATGCCGTGCGCGCCACGCCGTTGCTGGCGCAGCTCTACTTCCTCTATTTCGGCCTGCCGCGTCTCGGCTTCGTCCTGCCCGAGCTCGTCGTCGGCATCATTGCTTTGTCGCTGAACAGCGGCGCCTATGTCGCGGAAATCATCCGCGCCGGCATCCTGTCGATCCCGCGCGGCCAGGTCGAGGCCGGGGTTGCCTCGGGAATGACCTATGTCCAGCGCATGCGCCTGGTCATCCTGCCGCAAGCCTTCAAGGTGACGATCCCGCCGCTGCTCGGCCAGGCGATCGTGCTGGTCAAGGATTCCGCGCTTTTGTCGCTGATCTCGGTTTCCGAACTGACGCGCGCCGGCCAGTTGCTGGCGTCCGACCGCTTCATGCCGGCGGAAGGCTTTCTCACCATCGCCGCCTTCTATCTGCTGCTCTATTACGGCCTCAAAGGACTGGCGGGGCTGTCCAGTCGCTGGCTCGGTCTGCAGCCGGCAAGGAGCAGCACATGATCTGGCAACAGCTGCAAAGCCTGGCCGGCAGCTATCCCCTCGCCTTGCGCGGCCTTGGCATGACCGTGATGCTGTCGGCGATCAGCCTGGTGCTGGGCACGCTGCTTGGCTTCGGCCTCGGCATATTGCGCACCGGCGGCAACCGGCTGATCTCGAGCATGATCGGGGCCTGGGTCGACCTGATCCGCGGCACGCCGTTCCTGGTGCAGATCTTTCTGATCTTCTTCATCCTGCCGGAATTCGGCATCGAGCTCGATGCCTTCACGGCCGGCATCATCGCGCTCACCAACCTCGCCGCGTGCTTCATCTGCGAGATCGTCGCCGCCGGCATCCGCTCGGTGCCGACCGGCCAGGTCGAGGCAGCGCTGGCGTCCGGCCTGTCGCGCTGGCAACGCATGCGCCAGGTGGTGCTGCCGCAGGCGATGCGCATCGTGCTGCCGCCGCTGGTCGGGCAATATGTACTCTTGATCAAGGATTCCTCCGTCGTCTCGGCGATCGGGCTGACCGACCTCACCCGCGTCGGCTGGCTTGTGGTGCAGCGTGTGCCCAACGGCCTGCTGGTCTTCTTCCTGGTCGGCGTCGGCTATTTCGTCGTCTGCTATCCGCTGATCATGCTCGCCCGCCGGCTGGAGCGCCGCATGGGCGCGGCGCATGGCGAGGTGCAGCTGTGACATCGAACCCAAAGGGCTGACCGCCATGACCAATCCAAGCCCGACCAAGACAAACCTGACCAAAACGGGCATGGTCGACTTTCGCGGCGTCAACAAATGGTTCGGCTCGCTCAATGTGCTGAAGGACATCACGCTCAGCGTCGAGCCGCGCGAAGTGGTCGTCGTCTGCGGCCCGAGCGGCTCGGGCAAGTCGACGCTGATCCGCTGCATCAATGGCCTGGAGGCGATCAAGGACGGGGATCTCGTCGTCGACGGCCAGCGCCTCGGCGACCCCGCCACCAACATGACGCAGCTGCGCGCTGAGATCGGCTTCGTCTTCCAGTCGTTCAACCTCTACCCGCACAAGACGGCGCTGGAAAACGTCACGCTGGCGCCGATCCATGTGCGCAAGATCCCCCGCGCCGAGGCCGAGCAGGCCGGGCGCGACTTGCTGGCCAAGGTCGGCCTCGCCGACAAGGTCAACGCCTACCCGTCACAGCTGTCCGGCGGCCAGCAGCAGCGTGTGGCCATCGCGCGCTGCCTCGGCATGCGCCCCAAGATCATGCTGTTTGACGAACCGACCTCGGCGCTCGATCCCGAGATGATTTCCGAAGTGCTCGACGTCATGGTCGCGGTGGCCGAGGAAGGCATGACCATGATGGTGGTAACGCACGAAATGGGCTTTGCCCGCAAGGTGGCGCAGCGCGTGGTGTTCATGGACGCCGGCGCCATCGTCGAAAGCGGCACGCCGGAGGCATTTTTCTCCGACCCGAAGACCGACCGCAGCCGGGCTTTTCTAAGCAAGATTCTAAGGCATTAGAGTTTAGCCCAAGCCGAAAGGCCGCGGGGCAGGAACTGTCGACGCACAGCGCCAAACAACGAGCCGCCGGTAGAGTGGATCGGCTACGTTTACGTCTCCGGCTACGCCTCTGGAACTTCCACGTGCCGTCCAGAAGCTCCGCGCGGATGGAGCCGCACCATCCAGTTCCAGCCGGGCCACCATCGGCTGTACGGTCAAGCCACCGGCGCCGCGCCGCGCCGCTCGAGCGCGGTCCTGCGGATGATTTCCGCGATTTCCGGGCTGCTGCTGCACAGCATCTGGAAATCCGCCGCGTGCAGCGACAGGAGTGAGACAGAAGTTGCGGCAGTGACGGTCGCCATACGCGGTTCGCCGCTGATCAGCGCCATCTCGCCGAAGAAGGCGCCAGGGCCAAGCTCCACCGGGTTCGGCGTCGCGACGCTGACGCGGCCCTCCACGACGAAGAACATCCGATCGCCGGTCTCGCCGCTGCGGCAGATCACGGCGCCCGCCGGCACCGTGCGAGGCCTTAACGCGCGCACGATCTCGACCAGCGTGGCCGGGCCAAGCTTCTGAAACAACGGAACGCCGGCAATCAATTGCCAATTGCGGACGAAATCCTCGCGACGGACTTCTTGATAAAAGCCGGAGGCAAGAATGCCGGCCCAGAGCCCGAAGATGCCGATGCCACACATCATGACAGCCCCGGCAAGGACGCGGCCGGCGAAGCTTTGCGGAATGTCGTCGCCATAGCCGGTAGTGGACAGCGTGACCACCGCCCACCACATTGTCTCGGGGATGCTGCCGAACTTTTCCGGTTGGACGTCGCGCTCGATGACATAGGCCGCGAGTGCGACACCGAACAGAACCAGGCCGAAGACCGTGGTGACGCCGACCAGGTTGCGCGCTTCGTTGGCCAGAACCCTGCCAAGCAGCGGGAAGAAGGTCGAGTCGCGCAGCGGCTTCAGCAGCCAGACAGCACAGTAGAGGCTCCGGTCGGGCGTGCCGTCGAGCAGAAATGCGGCGACTGGAACCAAAACCGCGAGCACATCGATCGCGATTGCCGGCGTCCTGTCCCTGAGGTCTCCCGCCCAGCGCTTGAGCAGGGTCTCGGCCATCTGCAGAAGATAGGCGGCCCAAATGACAGCGAGCACAGCAGCCAGAGCCAGTCTGCTTCGTCCGGACATGTTCGGCATCGTGAGCGCAGCCACCGCCAGAAGCCCAGGCGCAGCGAGCACCGCATTTAGCGGTGCGTAGATTCTCAGAAAAGGCAGTACCGACATTCTATCCCACCAGCGGCCACTGTGCTCCAGAATAGAGGCCTTCCGGGCAAGCGCAAAGGGTGCTTTGCGATCGCAAGATCACGTCACGCCAATGGCTTTCGGGCGCCGCTATCGGCTCTCCACGGTCGCACCGCAGGCGACGGATCAGCTCGGGAGCCGCCACATTCGCACGCGACCCGCACCGCGCAATTCCGTTTCATCGAGTGGGTCGCAAGCAAATTTCGGTCCAAGCAGTTGGTAAGTTGCATCGGAAATACGGATTTCATCGGGCTCCGCGGACGTTTGAATACGTGAGGCGAGATTAACGGTCTCACCCCACAGGTCATAGGCGAACCGCCTCTTGCCTATGACACCGGCGACGATCGGTCCTGAGTGAATTCCAATTCTCAGCCTTATCGGTTCTCCTGCGAAGCGTTCCCGCCTTACCGCCTTGCGCAGCTCAACTGCATAGCGCGCGAGGGCTTTTGCATGATCGGATCGCGCGGTGGGCAAGCCAGAGACCACCATCACACAATCGCCGATTGTCTTGATTTTTTCGCAGCCGTATCGTTCCGAGAGCCGGTCCGCCGCCCTGAAGAAGTAATTCAAGATAGCGAGCGTCGTCACGGCTCCGACGCTTCGCGCTCTTTCGGTAAAGCCGACGATGTCGGCAAAAAGCACACTCACCTCCGCGTGGTTGTCGGCAATTTTCTTTTGCGCTTTCAATCGCTCCGCGATCGAGGCCGGGAGAATGTTGAGGAGCAGGTTTTCGGCGCGCTGATATTCACGCGCCAATCCCTCCTGGCTCTTCCTCAACGCCTCGTTCGTCGATTGCAATTTTTCGTTGAGTTGACGCTCCCTCTCTTGCAGGAGCGTCATTTCATAGGCCTTCTGTTGAAGCCGCTGCCTGTTGTCTCGTTCGGCAGTGGCGTCCAGAAAAAGCAGCCACACGAACGCATTGTCAGCAAAAAAATGGAGGTCGGCGACACGCCCGCCGGGCAGTTCAACCATGTCCATGCGAAACGGAAGCTCCGGGCAAGGCAGCAAACCCTCCATGAATTCAAGCTGCTCGGCAACAGGCTTGCCGATGCGAAGTGATGACAGCCCGTAATGTTCAACATTACCGCCCTTGGCAGCTATGCAAAGCTCAGGGTCGATTTTCAGATAAGCGACAGCGTGCCCGTCGAAGAAGAAATTGAAAAACCAATTTCTGACTTCTTTTGGCAATTCGTGCATGGTCTATTTGGTGACCATCAAGGCAAGTTGACGAAAGGCGTCATCGACCTGCTCGCCCGAAAGCGCACTTGTTAGATAGATTTGCCATCCACGTTGCCTCAACTCGTTGATCTCACCATCCGATATCGCCCACCGATCGGCCAGATCGGACTTGTTGAACAGCAATACGAACGGCATGGCGCCGAATTCGGCCTCGACCCGTTCGCGCAGCGTGAGTGCCACGGCAAGAGTAGCGGCGCGGGTTCCATCGACGACAAGCACGAGCCCGGTTGCACCGCGAACATAGCTGACGCGGAATGAGCCGATATCGTCTTCGCCGGCCAAATCCCACAAAATCAGATCCACGGTTTTGTCCGGGAGCGCGACGCTCTTCTTGTCGATTTTCACTCCAACGGTGGTCAAGTAGGTTTCTGAGAAGATGCTCTGCACAAACCTGCGGACCAGACTCGTCTTTCCGACAGCGAAGCCGCCCAGCATGCAGATCTTTTTTTGCAACATGTTGGGCTCCGCTAGTCCAGGTTTACCGTAATCGAAACCCGGCGATTGGTGGAGCTACCGGTTAGACTGTTTTCAGGTACAGCCGGCTCAAAAGTGCCCGCGCCCCGAACCAGCAGCAGTTCGGGAGCAACGCCGCGCTTGTTGAGAAGCGCACGAACTGTCTCGGCGCGGGCGGCGCTGATCGACGCGTTGGCCGTCTCACGGCCCGTGGTGTCCGAATGCCCGGTCAACATGAACCGCGCCGTTACGCCGGAATTGCGGGCACTCTGGGCGAATTCCTTTATTTGATCCGCCAACCTGTCGAGAACCGGCGTCTGCTCCGGTCCCGGCACAACCTTGCCGGAAGAGAAGAAAATATCGGTCGTCTGGATCGCCTGCCGCAAATGATTAAGTTCTGCAAGGTTCAGCTCACGCAGCTGCGAGACATCCAGAACCACTCCGTCCGCCGAAAGTTGTTCAGCGGCGGCCCGCGCGCGGTTGATCCAGCCGGCAGGAGCCTCACCCACGGCCACGATGCGACCCTGGATGATCGAGAGCTGAACGGTTTTCGGCGGGGACAGCGCCGCCGTCAGCCGCTTCACCACAAACTTCGGATCAAGGCTCTGATAGAATTGCCACTGTGCATGAACGCGGGCAGGATCAACGTCCGTTCCGGAGAGCAGGGCTTGCGGGTCGGCGGCAAGCGGGTCTCTCAAGCCGGAAATGTAGAAATGTCCGCCCCTCGCGCTTTGTTGGGCGACGATGATTCCCGATTGGGCCTCAAGTCGCGACACATAATACTGCCAGTGCTCCGCCGCGCGTGCTTCGGGGCTCACGTCACGAACCTTGGAGATGTCGAATTCGGGTCCGCCTGCCGAAAGCTGCCGGGCCGCTGCGCGCGCGCGATCGATCCAGGTGTCGGGAGCCTCACCCTCGGCAACGATGCGATCATCGACGATCGAAAGTCGTACTGTATCCGGCGGATACAGTGACGCCGTCAGCCGCTTCAGCACGAACTCCGGCTCAAGGCTCTGATAGAACTGCCACTGCGCATGAACCCGGGCGGGATCGACCTCTGTTCCCGACAACAGCGACTGCGGATCGGCGCCAAGCGGGTCTCGCAGGCCGGCGATATAGAATTGGCCGTCGCTTATCTTTTGGTCTGCAACGATGATGCCCGGCTGGGTCTCCAGTCGCGACACATAGGCGTGCCAGCGCTCCGCCTCGCGCACTTGGGGACTTACGTCACGAACCCCCGAGATATCGAACACCGGCCCGCCTGCCGAAAGCTGCTGGGCCGCCGCGCGCGCCCGGCTGATCCAGGTGTCGGGAGCCTCACCCTCGGCGACGATGCGGCCATCGACAATCGAAAGTCGCACTGAATCCGACGGAGCCAGCGACGCCGTCAGCCGCTTCAGCACGAACTCCGGCTCAAGGCTCTGATAAAATTGCCATTGCGGATGAACCCCGGCCGGATCGACTCCCGTGCCTGACAACAGCGACTGCGGGTCGACGGCAAGCGGGTCCCTCAGGCCGGCAATATAGAACTGGCCATCGCGTACCTGCTGTTCGGCAACGATGATGCCCGGCTGGGCCTCCACTCGCGACACGTAAGCCTGCCAGCGCGACACGTAAGCCTGCCAGCGCTGCGCTGATTGCCAGGAAAGAAAGTACCAACCGCCTGCCAGACTCAAGAGCAACAGGGCAACGGCCGCCACCAGCCACGGAAATCCGTCGTTTGATTCCTCTTGCTTGAGCTCGACGCAGGTCTGCAACTGCGCCTCTACGGAGGCCAGCTGCGAACCGTCGCCGTCGAACTGCTCTAAAGCCTCTGAGGATTGCTCATGGATGCGAAGCAACACATCGCGAACGATTTCATGCAATTCCTCCGGCGGATTTCCCCGGATCACCGAAACCAGTGTCGCAAACGGTCCAACTTCCGACCAGAGACGAAGCTCGCCGAAACGGATTGTGTCCAGGCCGCTCTGCTCTTTCTCGTTAAATGAGTCTTTTACAAAATCCTGAATCGCACTGAGCATCGAAGAAATGAGCTGAGGATCTTCGCTCGTCGCATTGTCGGCAGTTATATGCGCTATCAAAAGGCCGGAATTCCGATGAATGAGAAAGGCATGTTCCACACGGTAGACAAGGGAATGCTTCAGAACAACTGCCGAGAAGCTTGCCCCTGTTCTCCAGGCTTCAAGTCTCCACTTGAGCCCGTGCCAGGTGAATATGTGCCTTAGAGTTTCATTCAGCGACTGAAAGGTCTGGTCGATCTTTTCCCCGATCGACTTGCGAATTGCCGGCAGAAACACCGGGTACAATATGTCCGTCAGCGTGCGCGGGCTCTTCTGGATCGACCGTTGCACAGCCCGTTCGACAGCTGGCGCAAGCGCCTCGCCGAGTTGCGCGTAAGGCGCTCGTCCGGCAGCACTGGGAAGAACGTCGCCCACGGCCGCCGCAAGCTGCTCGGGTTCGTCGAGCAGATGCGTAACGCGTGAAAGCTCCGAGATTTCGCGGCTGACCAGCAACTGCCGCAGCGTTTCCATGCGCGGATCGGCGGTGGGAACCGCCTCGAACTGCGCACGGTAGTCCGGATCAACGTTCCGGGCAATTTCGATCAAAAGACGAGCCAGAGCCTCGCGATCAATCTCTGTATCGTTCGAGGCTGTTCTTTGCGGAAGGTTGAATGGGTCGACGGTGGACGTCAAGGTCCCATCAACTCACTTTCCAGCTGCGGTCCGAGTTACTCTTGCTCCCGACGGGATCCTGATTGAGACACTTTGCAACCTCGACAAACAGGCCAGCCAAAAGATTTCGGTCGGTCTTGACGTTGCTGAGGTCGGCAAACATCTTCTCGATCAGCATCTGAACGCCTTCATTCTTCTGCTTGATTTCCTCACGCAGCAAATGATCGTTTCGATTTATCCGGTCCGAAACGTCGCGCTCGAGCGCGCTCAACTGATCCGACAACGTGCGCACCTGCTTTTCAAGAGCCTGGTTTTGCTCGCGAAGATTCCGGTCGATCTCCTTGTCGGCATCGGCTCGTGAATCTTTTTCGCTCCGCAATTGCCCTGCAAGCGAATCGATCTGCTTCTTTGCATTCGACTCGTACATTTCGAGATTGCGCTTGGCCTCGGACTCGACATCCTTGAAGCGCTGCAACACCCGTTCTTCAAGCTTGGAAAAACGGCGGTCATAGTCCTGCATCTGGTTGCCGAACAGCAGGTCACGGATCTTGTCGACACCGACGGCGTCGCCGGCGGTTCCGTTTTCGCGAGCCTGAACTCCCATGAAGTTCAGCCCGTTTCCTTCTGTGTTACCTATCAGATTTACGTCCGCCTTCTTTTCTGAAGAAGCGGAATTCGAAGATTCCTTAGCCATCCATATACCCCCATTGAACACATGCCGTCAGGTAAGCATGTCAGCAATCGGGCCGCAAGCCGGATTCGTCTTGACTTATGCCTATTCATGGGGCAGCCGAGCGCGATGGCTAACGGCCCGGCAATGGCAATCAGGGGCGATGCCCTCTTGAAGGCGCGGAGCGTGCCGACGGTTCCGGGTATCCAAAAAGCGGCCTTCAGTCGAACGTCGCCAGCGGCTCGGCATTGATCTCGACCCACTCACAGCGCCGGCTTTCGTGGTAAAAAGACTGAAAGGGCGGCGGGAACGACGGGTCGGCGAAGGCGCCGACGGGAATGGCGATCACGCCGGGTTGCGTGTCGATCCGATAGTGGACGGCGGCGCCGCACTCCGGACAGAAATTGTAGATGACGCGGCCGCCCTCGTCGCCGGTGCGCGTGAACTGCTTCGCCCGCCCCTCGATCGATACATCAGCTTGCGCAAACCGGACATTGTAGCTGAAGGCGCTGCCGGTGCGGCGCTTGCAGTCGAGGCAGTGGCAGACCGAGATGCGCACCGGCTCGCCCGAACAGACGGCTGAAAGCTGGCCGCAGAGACATTGCGCGCGGCGCGAGACCATAGTTTCTTCCTCCCCTTCACATCACTGCGTATCGGCGCTGGCCCTCAGTTCCGTCCGCTTCTGTTCCGAAACCATGGCCAGATCCAGCACCTTCTGCAGTTCGGCGGCATGGTGGAATGAAGGCTCGGCCTGCACGCCGCTGCGAACCGCATCGACGAAGCGCTGGTAATTGGTCGGCACCGTGCCGGCGTCGAGCACCTGCCATTTGGCGTTCTCGATATCCTCGCCGACACACGCCTTCAGTTCCGAACCCTCGAGATTGTGCACGACTTCGATGCCGCCCTTGTCGCCATAGATGCGCAGGCGCAATTCGTTGATGTGGCCGGTCGCCCAGCGGCTGGCGTGAACGACGCCAAAGGCGCCGTTGGAGAAATCCAGCGTCATGGCGAAGCTGTCATTGGCGTCGAGGTCGTATTCGCCGATGCGGTTGCCTGGCGCCTTGTCGAAGGTGCGCAGCCGGCAAAACACGTGGTCGACGTCGAGTGCGGCGCCATAGCTGGCGAAATCGAGGATGTGGATGCCGACATCGCCGAGCACGCCGTTGGAGCCGTGGTCACGCGACAGCCGCCACAGCCATTTCGGGTCGGTGCGCCAGTCGCCCCAGAATTTCGACACCAGCCAGCTCTGCAGATAGGAGGACTCGACGTGGCGGACGGTGCCGATCTCGCCGGCCAGCACCATCTGTCGCGCCTTCTGCAAGGCAGCGACATTGCGATAGGTGAGGTTGACCATGTTGACGATGCCGGCGGCCTCAGCCGCTTTGGCCATCTCGCTTGCCTTGCCGAAGTCTTCGGCCAGCGGCTTTTCGCACAGTACCGGCTTGCCGGCCGCGATCAGCGCCATGGTGGTCGGGTGGTGAATGCGGTCGGGCGTGACGTTGGCGACCGCATCGAACTCGCCCCACGCCAGCGCGTCTTCCAGGGATGTGAACCGCTTCGGTATCTTGAACCCGTCGGCAAATTCGCCAACGCGCTTTTCATCGACGTCGACAGCACCGACGATCTCGACGCCGTCGATACCGCCGAAGCGGCGGGCATGCTCCTGCGCCATCCAGCCGGTTCCCAGTATCAAAAGCCGCATTTTCTGCACTCCGAGCGAATTGGTTCGATTCAATCATATGGCGCGGATGGGCTCTAGGCAAACCCATGCGGAAAGCCGCTACGCCTTTTCCTGGATTTTGCTTTAGCGGAAGCCGGCCTCGCCCGAGGCGTGCAGCTTGCCACCACGCTCGACGATCGGCTCCAGCGCCTTGTCGACAGGCACATTCGGCGCATCGAGAATCGCCGACTTGGTGCCTTGCGGGTTGTGCGCCCACTTCACCGCATTGCGCAGCACCTTGTGCACATTGGCGTCGTGGTAGGTCGGATAGGTCTCGTGGCCCGGGCGAAAGTAGAAGACATTGCCGGCGCCGCGGCGATAGGTCAGCCCGGAGCGGAATACCTCGCCGCCCTGGAACCAGGAAATGAAGACGGTCTCCAGCGGCTCCGGCACGGCGAACTGTTCGCCATACATTTCTTCATTCTCGAGCTCGAAATATTCGCTGACGCCATCGGCGATCGGATGGCTGGGACTGGTCACCCAGAGCCGCTCGCGCTCACCCGCCTCGCGCCATTTCAGCGTGCAGGGCGTGCCCATCAGCCGCTTGAAGATTTTCGAGAAATGACCGGAATGGAGAACGATCAGCCCCATGCCTTCAAAGACCCGGCGGGCGACGCGCTCGACGACTTCGTCGGCCACCGCGCCATGATCCTTGTGGCCCCACCAGACCAGCACGTCGGTCTCGGCCAGACGGTCGGCCGGCAGGCCGTGCTCCGGCTGCTCGAGCGTGGCGGTCGAGGCGGAGATCGCCTTGTCGGCATTCAGCGCCTTGGCGATGGTCGTGTGCATGCCCTCGGGATAGAGGGCTGCGACCACCTCATTGGTCCGCTCATGGATGTTCTCGCCCCAAACGACAGCGCGTATTGTCATGATGTCCTCGTGGTGAAGCCGACCCGCAGGGGTCACTCATAGTCTGCCTGGGGGTGAAAAGGGAATAGGCAGTGGGGAATAGGCAATAGGGGCAGAAAAACAATCAACAGGCGATGGACGCTCCTGGGCCCTACTGCCTACTGCCTACTGCCTACTGCCTACTGCCTACTGCCTACTGCCTACTGCCTACTGCCTACTGCCTACTGCCTACTGCCTACTGCCTTACGCTCCCCGGCCTTCCTGAGCGACCCGCGTCAGCGGCTTGGTCAGGCGCGGCACGACGACGAGGCGTTTGATCTTGCCCTTCTTGTAGGCGGCAAGGAAGCGGGCGTAGTCCTTGAAGACGACGCAGCCATTGGATTCCGCACGGCCGCCGCGCAGCATGTAGGTGTGGGCGAGCAGGCCGTCGCGGCCGTATTTGTTGCCGCCGCTGACGGGAGTGAGACGGAGCGCCTCGACGCCATGGAAGCGGGATTCGCGCAGCCGCAGATCATAGGTGTTGGGCGGCGTCGGGCCGACATTCTTCTTGTGCACGAAGCGCGGCTGGTCGACCATCGAACCCAGCCCCGAATGGGCCTCCAGCCGCGAGCCGTCCGGCATGTAGACGGTCTTGGCCGAGATATCGTAGACGGCGACGCCGCCGCCCATTCCGGGCGTGGCGAACAGATCCTTGAAGGCGCGACCGACACCGCCCGCCGGGACGTCCGGCTTGGCATAGGCCAGCATCTCGCCGGCCTGTGTCTTCGACCGTTTGCCAGGCTTGATCCGGCTTGATTGGATGCTCTGGCTGTCTGGCACGCCAGGCAGTGCGGCGACCTCCGAAGTACTGCGTGGCGAGCGCGGCGACGAATTGCCCGGCGACTGGGGTGCGGGGCTCTCGGCCGTCCTGTCGGTCTGTGGCTTGGCTGCCCTGGGCTTGCTGGCTTGCCGAGCCTCGGCAGGCTGAGCGGTTTCGGCGCGTGGACGCCAACCGGGCAACGCAATGTTGTCGGGCAGATCGTCCTGCGGCGGCAGCGAAGCGACCTGAACCTCGGCCTGCTCAGGATCCTGCCCTCCGGCGATTGCTTCAACGGCCGGCGGCGGGGCCAGCATGTCAGCGTCTTCCGGCAAGCTGTTGGCCAGCGCCAGCGCCAGGCGCGACGAGCGTTCGATCTCAGCCACTTCCGGCCCAAAGCGTTCCGAGGCCGGGCCATGCTGATCGGGCAGCCGGACTTCGGCGAAACGGGCAGCGACCGGAAGGCTGGCAAGCATGAAGGGCGCATTCGAGGCCTTGGCGAAGGCGGCAGCCAGCTTTTGCGGCGACAGCTCTGCCTTGGCCACCACGCCGTCGAAGCGCATGCCGCGCGAAGTGGCGAGAGCGACGCTGGTGTTTGGCGCAATGTTTGAGGCGACACTGCTCGGGGCCACAGCGTGCGCGGCCGGCTTCAGCCGCGCCATCTTGCCGTCATGCGCGAAGTTCGCGGCGGCATGCGCGCAGCCGGCGTCGCATTGGCTGAGCAGCGAGGTCTGTAATTTTTGCGCCGAAAGCCGAGGCGCCCACGAATTGGCGAGGCTGCGGCGCGAATCGGCAAGTGCTGCGTTCGGCAGAAGCAGACTGCGCGGAAGGCTGTTGGAAGCGGCGGTGAGCGAGGTGCCGAGCGAATAGAGGCCGGCCATGGTTGCCACCGACCACAGCGCCAAGGCCGCGCCGACAACCGGCACCACCACCCAGCGCTGGCCGGATCTCTTCGAAGTCAAACCCCGTTCAGGAGTGTCGCCCCGGTCTTTCAAACGCAAAAACGCCATACAACCACTCTCAATCGGCATGCAGGCTTGCGACCCTCGCATCCGTGACATCCACAGTTCGCTGGTGCCCCCTGCACCTTTCGCGTCTGTTGCCGATTGAATCAAAAGATGGACAAAGTTGGTTAACCAATCCCTCCATCAGCCACCGATTATGCGGCGCCTGATACGAAAAAAAGAGCACTCCGTGGTCTGCGCCACGGTAGAAATGCTCTCCCTCACCCCCGCCTTGCTGCCCGTTTTTGCGATCCAAGTCAAGGAAACGCTGCGTCAGCCTGCTGCAAGCCTGTGCTGATTGCCCGCTGATCGGCCTTCTCAATCAGTTGACCTTCCGGTGGCTGGAAGGTCTATCTGATTAGAGACGGAGACCTCCGGCGACGGAAATTTACCGATGAGAACCGGCATCACGACCGAAGAATCCGACTGCAGGTCGAACCCCTGCTGCGGCTGGCTGATCACGGATGGATGGGGCAAGGACATGGCGCCGTGAGATGGACTGTGAAAGCGGCGCTGCTGTGGCTGGTCTGTGCCCTTACGATGGCCGCCTCCGTCGGCAGCGGACCGATCGTCGCGGCCCGCCAGGCGTCGATGAAGGAGATGGCGGCGGCTGCGAAAACCATTGCCGGCATGTTCGACCGCAGGCAAGCCTATGACGCGGCAGCCTTCAAGGCGGCTGCGGACACGCTGCGCGCGCGCACCGGCCCTGCCCTGATTGCCGAATTTCCGAGCGGCTCGCTTGGACCGCCTTCGCAGGCTAGGCTGGTGATCGATCAGTCACGGGAATTCGAGGCGCTGGCAAATCATATCGGGGCGCTGGCGCGCGCGCTGGCCGCCAAGGCCCAAAGCGCGCCGGCCGTCATCACCGATGACATGCGCATGGGCACCGGCCTGGCGATGCGCGGCGGCAGCCTGCTCGGCAAGCACTCGATTCCAGAGGAAGCCGATCCGACCAAACTGCCGGCGGAGCATATCCTGCATCTCATCCTGCAGGATTGCTCGACCTGTCATTCGAAATTCCGGCAAAAGGTACAGTGAAGCAACATTATCCGGCGGAGCATTTCCTTGCTGGCCTGCGCCACAGCCACTTTGCATACAAGTAAATTCGTTTGTGCTAATATATCGAGGATCGTGCATATCCATGCATGACGAGCATCGGGAGGATGCAATGAAAACCATGAATCGCAGGTCTGCAATTGCCCTCGGTCTGACGACCGCCGCGGTAGCGCCTTTGTTCACCTTGGCGGCATCGGCAAAAATCAAGAAATACGGCCCGAAAGAGGGCAAGGAGATTGCGCCCGGTGTCAGGGTGGTGGAGGTCGGCACCGGCAATGCAGACATTCCCGCCTACAAGAGCATCGCCATTATCGACGTTGTGTTTCAGCCCGGAGCACATGCTCCTCAAACCGTGATGGACAACGACATGGTGTGCACCATTACCTCAGGTGCATTCACGATCAAGAAAGCGGACAAGGAATTCAAGCTCAAGACGGGTGATATGTACACCTGCTCCAAGGGCAAGACCGATGAAGCGACGAATACAAGCAAGGAGGTCGGCGTGCATCGCATCGCCGTATTGATACCCGCATAGCAGATGGAATTCCGGCCGGACCACGCCGTCGCGAGTCCGGCCGGCCAGACGAGGCGATCTCGTTCCGTCGTCAGCGCGGCCATCTCACGCCAGCCACTCCCTGATCGCCGGGCGGGCGGGAACGGCGCGCATGTGGTCTTCGCGCTATGGCTTTGTTTGGGCATGATCTTTTGGGGAAGCTGGCTTGGTTTCACAATCAACGGCTAGGTCGAATGGCTAATCAATCAGCGCATCCACGTGGCCAATACGGAGATCGAAAACCGCACGAGCTTTGCCGGCCACCAGGCGGTGTTCGAGGCGATCGAGCGCCGCGACCCGGAAGCGGCCGGCCAAGCGATGCGGGCGCATCTGGAAAACGCCCGGCGCAAGTTCAATTCAGGTTCGGGCAGATTGGACTAGCCCGGCAGACGCGGCAGCGCTCTGGCGCAAAGCAAAAAGCCCGCCGTTCAAAGCCGGCGGGCTCCCTTCAATCATACAGCGCGATCCGGTCGTCGATAACCAGGACGACCGAATTTCGGCCTCAGCGGCTGGTTGCGCTCAGGGGGCGGGCTTCGACGGGTTTGAAGCGACCAGCGATCCGAGTTTGCCGGCTTTGGCCAGACTCGGCTTTTCGTAAGTTTTCTTCACAGAATCCCTCCTCTAACGGCATCAATTTCCTCTGCCGGGCCTGTTTTGTCAAATCTGGCAGCAGTCCGTCACAGGTCCCGGCGGCAATTCGTGCCCTTACGCCGGCTCGCGCTTGAGCGCCTGCGCCATGCAGTGAATGCCGCCGCCGGTCTTGGAAATCTCGCTCATGTCGACGGCAGCAACCTCGAAGCCGCGTGCCTTGAGCTGGCCGATCAGCGACTGGCTCGACGTCGGCGCGATGACCCTGTCCTTGCCCAGCGACATGAAGTTGCAGCCGAGCGCCATCGTGTCCTGGAAGGGCACGTCGATGATCTCGTGGCCCTTGCCCTTCAGCCAGTCGACAATGCCGGGCTCGGTGCAGGCGAGGCACACCGCGGTGAGCTTTTCAGCGATCGGCACCACCATCAGATCGATATGGACATAGTATTCGTCGATGAAGGCGAGGCGCGTTTCCCAGCCTTCCTTTTCGAACCAGTCCTGCACCTGCCGGGCGCCCTCTTCCTGCGTGCGGGCGCCGCCGCAGCCGATCAGCACCACGCCCTCCTCGATGACGTTGAAGTCGCCGCCTTCGAAGGTGCCAGCCGTGACCATGTCGTAGATGGGGATGCCGAGCTTTTCATAGGTGCGGATGGCGGCATAGTTCTCGCCGCGCCGCCACCAATTGGCCATGGCGGTGATGAAGGCGCCGTAGGGCGTCATGACGCTGGAGTCTCTGGAATAGACCTGCATCGGCAGTTCCGGCGTCGGCTCGTGCCAGTGGATGTTGACGCCGAAATGCTCGTAGGCGGCGACGAGGTCCTTGTGCTGCGCCTGCGCGATCTGGACGTTGCAGGGCGCTTCGCGCAAATGCTTGCGCGAGAGCGAGCTGGTCGAGAGGTGGCGCAGGAAGTTTGGCGAGCCGAGCAACACGTCTGTCAGCACGTCGGTCTCATTGGCAAAGCCCCATGATGTCAGCGGCTTGGTGCCGCCGGCGGGATTGCGGCGCTGCAGCGAGAACGGTTCGGCGACGATGCGGTCATGGACGGTCATAAGGTTCTCCTCGATTTGACTATGCAGCTTGATTGGATTGGCTGCTCGGAATCCACCAATCGCGTCCGCGCGCGGTGGTGACATATTCCGGCCAGCGGAAATTGATCGGCGGGTCATAGTCGCAAAGCGGCGCGATCCAGTTCGAGCCGCCGACGCCGCCGCCAGTGCGGGTGACGAATTCGTCCATGGCCGCATCGCGCGCGGACTTGTCCTCGAGCAGGCGGAGGGCTGCAAGCGCAACCGTCTTGGCGGCGCAAATGACCATCGGGTCGATGGTGGCCGAGATACCGCCCAGCGCGTTCATCGCCCAGGATGGATAGGCATGGCCATTCGCCGAGCGCAGCGCCGGGCGGGCGACATAGAAGCGTGCGGTCGGCGTGTGCCACGACATGTCGGTGTAGTCGTCGGAGGTCGAGTTGATCTGCGACGGAGGCAAATCGCGGCGCAGGATTGCCTCGGCCTCTTGCGGCGCAACCAGCCGCTCCATCTCGTCGATGAAAGGGTTGTCGGTCGCGGTGCCGCCGGCATTGACCTGGACCTCGCGACCGATCGCTTTCGCCGCCTCGTCCCAGTTCGGAGCGCCAACGGTGGACAGCGCCTCATAGGCAATCCCTGCCATGGCGTGATTGGCGAGGCCCGGCCGCGACTTCGACACCCAATGGCGCTCATAGCGACAACCGCTGATCGCCGCGGCCGCGGCCGCATTACGGTCGAGCACCGCGGTGACCTGCTCTGCCATGGCAATGGTCGGCACGCGGATCATGTACTGGATCTCGGCCAGCCCCGCCGGCAGATTGTCGGCGGTCGCCTGCCCGGCGGTGAGGATCGCCTCGCTGATCGACCAGCCGCCCTGGTGAGGCAGCATGGAATCGCGCAGCGCCTTGGAGGTCATGTACATCGTCATCAGCGCGTCATTGGCACCGGGCGCCCGCACCGCCGAATGCGCCTGCGGGATCGGCGCGCCATCGCTTGCGCGAACCCAGTTTTCGGGTTCGTCGCAGACAAAACGGTAGATCATCGCGTAGGCCGCGCCGCAATGCGTGTCCCAGCGCGCCGTGTTGCAGAGCGGCAGCATATAGAAGGGGTGGAAGGAGATCATGCCGGCAAGGCCGTCATAGTAGCCCTTGGCCGCATGGATCGGCTTCGAGCCCCTGACCTTCTCGGCCGGCTCGCCGGTGAAGCGCAACGTCCCCTCGATGCCGTGGCGTTGCATTGCCGCCTTGGTGGCGAGAAGTCCGCCGAGGCCGGCAATGCCAAGCCCGGAATGCGGATCGGTGTGGCCGCCGGCCTCGCTGCCGAGGCCCGGCCGCGATCGCTTCACCGTTGCCGCGTCCTGGCAGTTGCCGGGCACGGCGTCGTATTCGCCGTACATGCCGATGGTCGGCCCCGGGCCGTTCGTCCAGTGGGCGCAAAAGGCGGTCGGCATGCCGGCCGACCCTTCCTCGACCGAAAAGCCCTCATGCTTCAGCCGCGCGACATACCAGGCCGCCGACTGGTATTCGCGCCAGGCTGTTTCGCCGAAATCGAAAATGGTGCGCGTCCACGCCGACAGCGACGGCTGGATGCTATCGAGACAGGCAAGCGCGGTGGCTTGCGCCGAGGTCGTCACCGGTTTCTCCATGCGGCCCAAGAAAGCAGTGAAGCGGCATTGCAAAAAGTGATATGTTTTTCCGGTTCATGCAAATTCGGTTCACCTGAGGCCTCTTGCGAATACCTTCCACACAGGCGCTGCGCGCCCTCGACAGTTTTGCCCGTCACGGCAGTGTCTGGCGCGCAGCCGATGAACTGCATTTGACCCGCAGCGCCGTCAGCCATCAGTTGCGGCTGCTCGAACGCGACCTCGGCTTCGACCTGCTGGAGCGCATCGGCAAGGGCGTGGCGCTGACACCGCGCGGCCAGCGCTATGCCGCCGATGTGAGAAAGGCGCTGACGGTGCTCGGCGATGCGGTGACGCGCCAGGCCGGCACGGGCGTCGGCGGTTCGTTCGCCGTTTCCTGCACGCCGGGCTTCGCCTCTCTGTTCCTGTGCACGCACATCGGCGAGTTCCGGCAGATGTATCCAGACGTGGCGCTGTCGATCCTGACGCCGCGGCGGCTGGACGATGTCAGCAATCCGGACGCCGATGCCTTCATTGCCTTCGGCGTCGGCAACTGGCCGAACCGCTCGGTGGAGTTGCTGTGCGAAATCTCGTTCACGCCACTTTGCAGCCCGACACTGCTCAACAAGGTCGGCGGCTTTTCAAAACCGGCCGACGTGCTGCGCGCCAATCTCCTGCATCTCGGCGACACCGAGGACTGGGCGCGCTGGCTGGCGCTGTCCAAGGTGGAAAACCCCGACACCGAAAGCGGTATCTTCTTCTCGGACATGAACCTCGTCTTCTCCGCGGCGATCGCCGGACAAGGCATCGCAATGGGCGACGAACTGACCAGCCGCCGCGCGCTCAGCGAAGGCCGTCTGGTGCGCCCCTTCGACATCGCGATCCCCTCGCCGCGCTCGTATTTCCTGGTGTCGGAACATGCCAAGGCCAGCCACCCGGTGCTGGAAGCATTCAATGGGTGGTTGAGGTCGAAGCTGTCGGAGAACCGGATCAGCCCGTACTAGCCTCCCATCCGTGAATCAAATTTGCCGATCAGGCGAAAACTATTCGGTTGCGGTGAGCCGGCGCACTGCCCTACGCTCAAGCCACGATCAAGGAAGAGGCAGGATGCAGCAACCCGGCCGGGCCGCAGAGATCAAGGCAATCGGGATCGGCAAGAGCTTCGGCTCGTTCCAGGCGCTGGACGATCTGACGCTCAATATCGGCCGCGGCGAGTTTTTGACGCTGCTCGGCCCCTCGGGTTCCGGCAAGACCACCTTCCTGATGATTCTGGCCGGCTTCGTGCAGCCCACCGTCGGCAGGCTTTTCAGTGACGGCGTCGATATCACCGAACGGCCGGCCGAGCAGCGTGCCGCCGGCATGGTGTTCCAAGGCTATGCGCTGTTTCCGCATATGTCGGTCGAGGCCAACATCGCCTTCCCGCTCAAGGTGCGCAAGAAATCGGCTTCCGAGATCAAGCGCCGCGTTGCCGAGATGATCGAGCGCGTCGGCCTCAAGGGCCATGAGACGAAACTGCCGGCGCAGCTTTCCGGCGGCCAGCAGCAGCGCGTGGCGTTGGCCCGCGCTTTGGTGTTCGAACCCGGCGTGCTGCTCCTCGACGAGCCGTTCTCAGCGCTCGACAAGAGCCTGCGCGGCCAGATGCAGGCCGAGATGAAGCGGCTGCATCAGGAGACCGGCACCACCTTCGTCTTCGTCACCCACGACCAGAGCGAGGCGCTGGCGCTGTCGTCGCGCGTCGCCATCTTCAACCACGGAAAATTGCTGCAGGTCGGAGCGCCGGACGAGGTCTACGACCGGCCGGACAACCGCTTCGTCGCCGAGTTCCTTGGCGAGATCAACATGCTGCCGTTGAAGGGGGTCAAGCCCGCCGACAATGGCTCGACGGGCCTCTGCGAGGACCGCGCGGTCAACATGCTTTGCAAGGCCGAGAAAGTCCGTGGCGATGCCATATTGGCGATCCGGCCCGAACATATGTCGATCACGCGCGAAGCCGCCGCCGGCGAGAACGGCATTGCCGCCACCGCCATCGGCTCGACCTATCTGGGTGCGGCGACCAAACTCGATCTGACGACACGCCAGGGCGCCAAGGTGACCGTCTCGGTGCCGAACGAGGTCGCGGCGGCTGCACTCAGCAAAGGCAATTCCGTCTGGCTGACATGGCCGGCGGAAAAGGGTTTCCTCCTTCCGGACGGAGGATGACGACGAGAACGGCGAAGTCTTCCAGCAAAGAATCTGGAGCGCGCCATAACCACCGGAACCAAAACGAAAAAGGGGAACTAAAATGACAAACCAAAGCAAAAAACAAGCCATGGACGGGCTGACCGCCCGGGCTGTGCGCGGCGAGATTTCGCGCCGGCAATTCACCCAGCTTGCAGCCCTCGTGCTGGCCGGCACACCGATGCTGCTGCGCTCGACCGGTGCCTTTGCGCAGGCCAAGGAGCTGGTGCTGGTCAACTGGGGTGGCGATGCCCTTACCGCTTATGACGCCGCCTACGGCCAGGCCTTCACCAAGGAAACCGGCATCACCGTCAAGATGGACGGTTCGGGCCCGACCGAAGGCGCGATTGCCGCACAGTTCAAGAGCGGCGCGCCGACCTGGGACCTTGTCGACGTCGACCCGTTCTCGGCCATCACGCTCGGCGCGCAGGGTGCGCTCGAGCCGATCGACTACGCCATCGTCGACAAGAAGAAGATGCGCGAGGGGTTCGGCTGGGAATACGCGGCGTCGACCTATTTCTTCTCCTATGTCATCGCCTATGATTCCGAGAAATACGGCAAGGACGCGCCGACCGGCATGGCCGACTTCTTCGACGTGAAGAAGTTTCCGGGCAAGCGCTCGCTCTACAAATGGGGCGTGTCGAGTTGGGAAGCCGCACTTCTCGCAGACGGCATCGCGCCGGCCTCGCTCTACCCGCTCGACCTGAAGCGCGCGCATGACAAGATCGCCGCCTTCAAGGAAAACGTCGTGGCTTACTGGGGCGGCGGCGCCGAGAGCCAGAGCGTGCTGCTCAACGGCGAAGCCTCGATGGCGATCGTGTGGTCGACCCGCGCCTCGCTGATCGAGCAGGACTCGGGCGGCAAGATCAAGTTCATCTGGGATCAGGGCCTGATTTCGCCCGGCGCGCTGGCCGTGCTCAAGGGCAACCCCGGCGGCAAGGACGCAGCGATGAAGTTCATCGCCAGCGCCCAGGATCCGCAAAAGCAACTGGTGATGTTCGACAAGCTCGGACAGGGTCCGGCCAATCCGGCCGCCGATGCGCTGATCCCCGCCGACAAGAAGCGCATCAACCCGGTCGATCCCGAAAACATGAAGAAGCAGATCGCGCTCGACATGGACTGGTACGCCAAGAATTACGGGGCAGCACTCGACGAATACACCAAGATCATCTCGGCCTGACCAGGCCGGGCACGAGCTTCGATGAGAGGCACCCTCTCCGACAGGATGGGCGCGGCGGTGCTGATGGCGCCGCTGCTGCTGTTCCTTGTGCTGGCCTACGCCTGGCCGTTCCTCGGCGTCGTCAAGTGGAGCGTCACCTTGCCGACACCGGGGCTCGGCCAGTATGGCGCGCTCGCCACCGATGCCCTGGTGCAGTCTGTGTTCATCCGCACGCTGCGCATCGCGCTGATCGTCACCGTGGTTTCCGTGGCGGCGGCATACGCCATCACCATGGTGTGGGTGCGCGGCAGCCCGGCACAGCGCATAATCGCTGAATTCTGCATTCTCGTCCCCTTCTGGATCTCGGTGCTTACCCGCGCCTTCGGCTGGGTGGCGCTTTTGTCCAACCGCGGCCTGATCAACACCTGGCTGCAATCGATCGGCTTCATCTCCGAGCCGCTGGCGCTGGTGCGCAACGAGTTCGGCGTCATCGTCGGCATGACGCATTTCCTCATTCCCTTCGCGGTGTTCCCGCTGGCCTCCGCCATGCGCAGCCTCGACGAGCGCGTGCTGCTCGCGGCGCGCGGGCTCGGCTCCAGCCGTATGCGCACCTTCTGGACCGTGTTCGTGCCGATGACGCGCTCCGGCATCATCGGTTCGGCGATGATCGTGTTCGTCTTCTCGCTCGGCTTCTTCGTCACGCCGGCGATCCTCGGCGGCGGCCGCAGCGTGATGATCGCCGAGCTGATCTATCTCCGCATCTTCCAGAGTCCCGACTGGGGACTGGGTGCGGCGATCAGCGTCGTGCTGGTGCTGTTCGTCGGCGCGCTCATGGCGCTGCTGTTCCGTTATGTCAGACCGAAGCAACTGATCTGATGCCGACCTATCGCCCCGGTCCCGTCTCGCTGATCCTCGCCGTGCTGGTGGCGCTGTTCCTGCTGCTGCCGCTGCTGGCGGTCATCCCAGTGTCGCTGACGCCAAGCCGCATGCTGGCTATGCCGACGGGCGAACTGTCGCTGCGCCACTACCGCGCGCTGATCGAGGATCCGCGCTGGCTCGACGCCATCCTGCTGTCGATCCGCATCGGCATCGTCAGCAGCGTCATCTCCACCGTGCTGGCGCTGTGCTTCAGCCTTGGCGTCTGGATGTTCCAGCCGCGCTTCACGGCCACCCTTGTCGGCTTCGTGCTGTTGCCGATGGTGGTGCCGCCGGTGGTCTCGGCGATCACGCTCTACTTCCTGCTGACGTCGATCTCGGGCATGAGCTCGTTCTTCGGCTACGACACCTGGCTCGGCGTCGCCATGGCGCATTCGGTGATGACGGTGCCTTTCGCCACGGTGCTGATCCTGGTCTCGCTCAGCCAGCTCGACCGCCGCATCGACCTTGCCGCGCGCGGCCTTGGCGCCGGCGTGTGGGAGCGCGCCACGCGCATCATCATGCCCAACATCAAGTTCGGCATCGTCACCGCCGCGCTGCTGTCCTTCGTGCTGTCCTGGGAAGAGATCGGCGTCACCCTGTTCATCACCTCGGTCAACGCCATCACGCTGCCGCGGCTGATGTGGATGGGCCTGCGCGACAACATCGACCCGGCGATCGCCGCGCTCTCGGTGATCCTGATCATCATCACCGTGCTGGTGCTGGCGGTGAGGACTGTGGTGGTGAAGATGCGCGGCGGGCACTGAGCCAAGGTGGCCAACAACAATCGGCGATAGCCAAGCCGCTGTGTGAAGGGCGTTACGGACGGTGAGCGCCGGGTACATTACGCGGCGTCATGGGAAACCTGCCGCTGGTGACATTTGCCTTCGTGTCGGTGCTCGGAATGGCGGTTCCGGGACCGGACGTCGTGCTCGCCATCACCAACGGCTCCCGCTACGGTTTTCGACGCGCGTTTCTCGGCATGGCCGGCGTCGTACTGTCTGATTTCGTTCTTATCAGCATCGTCGCGCTGGGCTTCGGCGCTCTTCTGCTGGCTTCGGAATTCTATCTCTCGGCTCTCAGGATGTTCGGCGCGGGCTATCTGCTTTTCGTCGCCATCGGTACCCTGCGCACCGCGTCCCGACCTTCGTTCAACCCTAACCTTCTCGAAACACGCCATTCAGCCAAGGCACTCATTGGGCGCTGCTTCCTGGTGGCGGTCACAAATCCGGCGGCCTGGCTGCTTTTCCCCGCGATCCTGCCGCATTTTGTCCGCGTGGATGAGCCGATCGCGATCCAGTATGGCATCCTGGCCATTATCGCCGCGCTTGCCGATGTGTTTGTGCTGACGTTTTACGCAGCCCTTGGCGCGCGGGCTGCAAGGCTTCTGGCTGGGCCAAACGCCGTGTGGATCGACCGGTTGTACGGTATCGCCCTGCTTGGTCTTTCGAGCACTTTGATCCTGCAATCCCTCGGGCATCTGAGATAGTCGACACAGGACTACACAGGGCCGGATTTAGCAATCGGCCCGTAGTCAGCTTGCGAAGAATCTCGACAGCCTTGCAGCCGTGTCTTCGGGGTGCTCTTCCGGGAAGAAATGCCCACCCTTGACCGAGCCGCCTCCGACGTTATCAGCCCATTGCCGCCAGATCGCCAACGGGCCGCCCTCCTCCGCATACCAGTTCTCCAACCCGCCCTCGCCGCTCCAGAGCGCAAGCAGCGGGCATCTGATGCGACAGCCATCAGCCTGGTCCTGCGCGTCGTGCTCGCGGTCGATGCCTGCGGCGGCGCGATATTCCTCGCAGATGGCGTGGGCATGGGCGGGATCACGCAGCGCCTCGATATAGGCGGCCCTGACCTCAGCGGGAAAAGCATCTGGAGCCGAGCCCCAGCCGGCGATCGCATTGTCGACAACTGCGTCGGGTGCTGCGGACAACAGGCGCTCAGGCAGCGGTTCCGGCTGGGCGAGCAGGCTCCACGGCCAGAAGGCCAGCGCCAACCTGGCATCGGCCCGATCCCAGGCGGAGGCCGTGGGGACGATGTCGAGAACGGCGACTTTCGACACGGTTTCGGGATGGTCGAGCGCCAGCCGGTAGGCGACGCGACCGCCACGGTCGTGGCCGGCAACCATGAAACGGTCGAAACCGAGAACGTCCATAACCTGCACCATGTCGCGCGCCATCGCTCGTTTGGAATAGGCGGCATGATTGGCTCCGGAAGCCGGACAGCCGCTTTGTCCGTAGCCTCTCAGATCGGCGGCGACCACGCTGAAATGCGGCGCCAGGGCCACGGCGATGTCCCGCCACATCACATGCGTTTCGGGAAAGCCATGCAGGAGCAGCAACGGCGGCCCTGAGCCACCGGCCCTGACGAAGATCGATGTCTCCTCCATTTGAACGGTCCTGGCGTCAAAGCCCGCAAACATCAGCTGCCGCCAACCAGTCCGTGGCTGGAACGGATTCGCAGCACCTGGACACCCTTCGGCAATTCGATCAGGAACTCCTTGTCGCGGTCGAGATGGTGGATGCTTTGCGGATCGCCGCCGGTAAAGGCGGCCATCGCCTCGACGCTCTCCCAATAGGAGATGGTGATGAATTCCGAATGCGTCGGCGTGTCCTCGCGAAAAGTCTGCACGCCAAGCGCTTTCTCGATCAGCGGCTTGATACCAGCCTCGTAATTGTAGCGCTCATAGGCGTCGGCCCTGCCGGGCGAGGTCCTGCCGCGCCAGATGCGCGCAATGGTCGGGGTTTTCGGTGCCATCTCCTATAACACCCGAAGGCGCGCCGCGTTCCGACTATCCTGACTGGCCGCACAACTGGCTGATAGTCGACGTATGGCAAAGGTTCCGTACAGTAACTTGCACTGGACACGCGGCTATCCTGTCAAGTCCAAACGTGCTCTCTTGTGCTCAACTTGGGAGGGCACAATGAAACTACGTCTAGCTTTCGCTGTATTCACCGCAGGAATTTTCTTCGCATTGTCGGCTGCCTCGGCCGGACAAGGGGAACAGCAAAACATCAACTTCCTGGCTCGGATGTCCGATGCAAGGTTAAATTCGGCCGCCAGAATGGCCGGTGACCTCGTTGGCGTAAGGCAAAGATGTCCGGCGTTGAGGCCAACGGAAGACGGAAAAGCAATTTTCGCCGTCCCGGTCCTTTTGTATGATGGGCGGGACAAACACCTGACCCCAGACCCCCGAAAGTTCAACATGGCCATCCATACCTATGAGAGGGCTTTCGCAATGGCGGCCCAGAGATCGGCAAGTTGCCAAAGCGAGAGGGCCAAATACCCGAAACTTTACCGGTAGATGGCTAACAAGGACGACCTTCAGTCTCCGGCGCCGCGACGCCTCACCTAAGGTATTGAAATTATTGGCAGGATTCGAAGCTGTGACCATCGGCTTAGAAGGCCGGTGCTCTATCCGGCGGAGCTACGGGACCGCTGCCGTCAGCGAACGCGCTCTACCTTCAGGCAGCATGCAGGGTCGGGATGGCGCTAACGTCAACTTCGCGCTCCGCATGCCAGGCATCATACGCGGCCTGCATCCTGAGCCAGATCGCGGCACCATCGCCGAACATCTTGCCAAGAAGGGCGGCCACGGCAGGCGATACCGGCTTCTTCTCACGGATGATATCGTAGAGCTGCTGGGCGCGAGATTCCGAGCAGATTGGCGATTTCCACCTTGGTCTTGCCGGCGGCGGGAACGATGTCGTCGAGCAACGCGCCAGGATGGGAAGGGCAGCGCTCGGTCGTTCTGTTTCGTTCGTACACCTTCAGAGTGCTACCCATATGCCAGGTACAAACCGTAACCTATGTGTCCGGAATGGACCCGGCAAAATTGGCGATCCCGACAGGATTCGAACCTGTGACCATCGGCTTAGAAGGCCGGTGCTCTATCCAGCTGAGCTACGGGACCGCTGGCCGGCATTTGATATCTTGGCCGGCTGGTGTCTATGTGCCAGGCGCTGACCGCCGGTTAATGCGTCCAGGGTATCCTGCGGTCATAGCGGAAATTTTCCGCATAGGAAATCTGCCGGCGCTTGGTCTCTTTCGGCTCCTCGACACGGAAGGCCAGGCCCTGCTTTTCGGCATAGGCCACCGCCTCTTCCCTGGTGTCGAAGGTCAGCCTGATCTGGCTCAGCATGTCGCCCGATGTGGTGTAGCCCATCAGCGGGTCGATCTTCTTGCGTTGGGCGGGATCGAATTCCAGCACCCAATGGCCGGTCTTGGCCTTGCCGGACTGCATCGCGGTTTTGGCTGGGCTGAAAATTCGCGCGGACATGGGCACCTCGTAGCTGCGTTGGCGGTAGCGCCGCCTTATTTCAGTCAATACTGTGCAACACTGCCGACGGCAAGGCCGAAGCGGCCTGCAACCAGGCCGCTTCGGCAGCGGCATCGGCCCGATACACTGGCGTAGCATCAAAAGTCATGGTCATGATGGTGACACAAAGAGGCATGGACGCAGGGATTTTGCACGCCGAGGCCGACAGCCAAGCGATTTTCGACGGCGCGATCGTGATCGGCGCCGGGGCAGCCGGCTTGACCGCAGCCCATGCGCTGCTCAAGACCGGCGTGCCTGTGATGGTGTTGGAAAAGGAAGCCCGGCTGGCCGAGCCATGGCACGGGCGGCACGAGCGACTGCATCTCAACACGCATCGCGACCTTTCGGCGCTGCCGGGCGTTTCCTTTCCTGCCGGCACCCCTGCCTTTCCGCACCGAAACACCATCATCGGCCATTTGAACGAATTCCACGCCATGCACCGGCTGCCGGTCGAGTTCGGCATTGCGGTCGAGGAGATAGGCTTCGAGGGCGACCACTGGCTTGTGCGGACCAGTGCCGGGCCGCGGCTGGCGCGCCATGTCGTCATCGCCACCGGGCGCGACCGGCAGCCCTTCATCCCGGCCTGGAAAGGCATGAAGGCCTTTGCCGGACGCATCATCCATTCGGCCGCATTCGGCGACGCCAAGGCCTATGCGGGCAAGAAAGTGCTGGTCGTCGGCGCCGGCAATTCCGGCTTCGACGTGCTCAATCACCTGTCGGCAGCCGGCACGGGACAGATCTGGCTGTCGGCGCGCAACGGTCCGGCACTGCTGCCCAAGCGCCTCGGCCAGATCGCCGTCCACCGGTTTTCGCCGATCCTGGCGCGGCTGCCGTTCAAGCTCGCCGATGCGGTGATGGCGGCGACGCAGCGATGGGCCTTCGGCGACCTCACGGCCTACGGCCTGCCGCCGACGCCTTCGGGCGGCGCAAGCCGGCTGGCGTCGGATTATACCGCCATCGCCACCGATGACGGCGCCGTCGATGCCATCAAGGACCGCAGGATCATCGTGCTGCCAACCGTGCGGGAATTTACCGGCGACACGGTCGTTTTCGACGATGGCGCGACGATCCAGCCCGATATCGTCATCGCCGCGACCGGCTACCGCACCGGGCTCGAGGCCATGCTGGGCAAGCTCGGCGTGCTCGACGAAAAAGGCGTGCCGCTGTTCAACGGCGCCAACAGCGACCCGAAACTGCCGGGCCTGTGGTTCACCGGCATGCGGCCGAGCATCCGCGGCTGTTTCGCCAATGCCCGCATCCAGGCCAAGGCGATCGCAGCCAGGATTGCACGGGAGCGCAGACCGCCAAGCCCCGTTTGACGATTTAGGGGTTGCGTGACAGGGTCCGGAACCGTATACGCCGCAGGGCCTCGGAGTGTAGCGCAGCCTGGTAGCGCATCTGGTTTGGGACCAGAGGGTCGGGAGTTCGAATCTCTCCACTCCGACCATTTTTTCCCACAAAGCCAGTCCTTGCCCAAGGTATCACTTCCAAGGTCGCCAATGGCTGCCTCGCCGGTAGCGCATGGCGGCACGCATTGCCCAAGCAGCAGCCGCTCGCCGATCGGACCCTACATTGGAACACCAGTTCGCTCCGAGAGTTGTGTATGTTCAACCCAAGGAGCAAACAATGAAAACCCTTCTCATCGCCTCGATGATCGCGTTCGCCGGAACGGCGGCTTTGATCGCACCGGCGCAAGCCGCCAGTCTGACTATCCAGTCCGATGACGACGATCAATATTCGTCCGACGATGGCGATATACAGGTTCTTCGCCATCACCAGCGCCACAAAGACTATAGCGACGACTATGGCGACGACTACAGCGACAACCAGGATGGCCAATGGAGGCGCCACCACCGCCATCACCGCTGCCATATCGAACTGGTCAGGCACTGGCGCCATCACCACAGGGTCGTCGAAGAGGTCAGGGTCTGCGGCTGATCCGATCGCTTTAGACCTGCTACGGCCGAGTTTGGCGACCGGAGCACCAATCTGACCTAAAGCGCGTCTCATTTGAACGGACTCACGCGACGCGCTTGAGGTCTTGTTTGATGCATGTTTGATGCATGCGGTTCTCTCAAAACCGGGGCCACTTGAGCGACATGCATCAGGCGCCCGTGTCATCGAACAGCATCCCTTCGGCGGGTTTGGCTGAAAATCGACGCAGGGATAATCCCCTCGCTTCCACCTCTATCGCCGGTCTAAAAGCGCGTCGCGCTGAAACGTATCCAGGCGACGCGCTTTGATTTTTGTTTTGATGCATGTCGTTCTCTCAAAACCGGGACCACTTTTGAGCGACATGCATTAGACTCCGGGCAAGGGGAGATTCTGGATGCTTGGTCTCGAGGCATGGCTTTCGCTGATTGGCCCTGCCTACTTCGCTTACATCCGCATCACGGTTCCGTTCGTCGTCGTCTGGGCCATTATCTGTGCAGCCCTGTGGATCTGGAACAACCGGCCGAGCAAGAGGCAAGGCCGTCCCCGGTCGTGGCCCGCCAGCGTGCTGTTCTTTGTCGTCGTCGTCGCGTGCTACGTGGCAGCGCATACGGTGGTCTATCTGCTGGTCCGGTATCTGGCGGCGTTGTGGCTATAGGGCACCCTCCCGGACACTCCGGTGACTGCTCTACGAAGGTAAGCTCGCCGGGCGAGAACCCCAATCATCACTCCCGGCGAGCCTACAACCCGATCAGGAACGCGACCAGGACCGGGGTCAGCCGGCAAGTTCCCAGGTGCAAGACGGATGCCAGATAATGTTTCCCGAAATGGGACAGCGGCCCTCATGCGGCGGTGGGCACGGAGAGATCGAGTGTATTCATTCGAACACGCTGTCGTCGCTGTAGAGGAAATCCTGCGGAAACGCATGTTCGCAGCTCGCGCTCTGGTCGGGCTGCCGTACCTGATTACGGCTGCCAAGGATCGATGACAGGCACGCCGGCCGCATGGAATGGCGCCGTGTCACGCGAGGCGAGATGAAAGCCGTTTGCGGAGGCGATTGCCGCGATGTAGCCGTCGGGCACAGGAAACCCCTTGCCGGCTGCCCTCGCCTTCACTGCAAGTCGGGCATAGTGCCGGGCCGCCTCGGTATCGAAAGGCAGGATGCGGCGCTCAAACACGGCGCACACACCGGCGAAGGTTTCAGCGAGCGCAGCCTTGCGACGACCCGCCGGCATGGCCTCGATGCCGAACAGCACTTCGGCGAGCGTCACACTGGAGAGGTAAAGCGTTTCCTCGGCCTGGTCATCAAGCCAGGCCAACACAGCTTGATGCGGTTCGGGCTTCATGGCCTCCGAAACGACATTGGTATCGAGGAGGATCATTCGAACCCCAGCGGTTCGGCCGGCGCCTTGTCGCGAGCCTGCTCCAGGACCTCCACGTCTTCATTGGTCAGCCCGGCGCGTCGGGCAATGTCTGCCAGAACGGAGCCGAGTTTCACACGGCCGTCCGGCCGCACCGCGTTTTCCAGAATGTCGCGTATCTCGGCCTCGGTGCTGCGACCGTGCAAGGCCGCCCGTACACGCAGAGCTCGGTGGGTCGCTTCCGGAAGATTTCGGACGGTCACTGCAGGCATTGATATCGCTCCGATGTCATTGATTGAAAGTATCATATTGTTTCAGGTGATGTCACCATGCATGTTTTGAAAACGTCGCACGGGCGGGATCGACAATCGCCGTCCAGGGAATTGCAGCAGGATCTAAACCTCGAACTCGCCCTGCCCTTCGTCCATTGCGCTGACGGTTTCGGCGGCGAGCGCCCTGGTGATCGGCGTCTTGCGCTCGAGCGCGGTGCGGTCGAGGCGCTCGACCACGCGCATGGCGGTGGCCAGCGAGCGCTCGATGCGGCGCACCAGATATTGCACGACGTGCGGCTCGACCTCGACTTGGCGGTCGGCGAAGAGTTTGGTGATGACGCCGGCCAGAAGCAAATCGTCGGGTTCGTGGATCTCGACTGTTGCCGCCGCCTTCAGCCGCGAGGCGAGATCGGGCAACGTCACCCTCCAGGCGGCGGGGAAGCGCCGCGCCGTCAACAGCAAGGTGGCCCCGGCGCCGCGCACTTCATTGATGAGATGGAACAGGCCCGCCTCGTCGATGGCTGTCTTGTCGACATCGTCGATCAGCGCGGGCCTGCCGCCAAGCCCGGTGATGGCATTGCCGATGCGCTGGGCATCGACCGCCACAGCGTTGGCCCGCGCCTGCCAGATCGAACCCAGATGGGTCTTGCCGGAGCCAGCCGGGCCAGCGAGCACGATCACCGGCGATGGCCAGTCCGGCCAGCGGTCGACAAGGGCTGCCGCCTCACGGTTGGTGGCCGACACCACCAGTTCGTCGCGCGAATAGCCGGTGCCATGCCCAAGGTCTAGCGGCAGCTGGCGCGGCGGTTCGGTCTTTTGATCCGCCACGTTCAGCCGCGCGGCGAGCGGTGGCCGCCGCCGCGATCGGCAGGCAGCGGCGGGACTGGCTCGGTGGAGTGTCCCTTGTAGAGCGGCGATTCGAGATAGCGGGCAATGGCAAAGCGCACCAGCACGGCAACCGCCGCCGAAGCAGGAACGGCGATCAAAAGGCCGACGAAGCCGAACAGGGCGCCGAAAGCGAACAGCGCAAACATCAGCCAGACCGGGTGCAGGCCGACGCTTTTTCCGACCAATCTGGGCTGCAGGATGTTGCCTTCGATGAACTGGCCGATGAAGAACACCACGGCGACAGCAACGATCATGGTCCAGTCCGGCCAGAACTGGACGAAGGCGACGCCGACGGCCAGGACCAGTCCGGTCAGCGAGCCGACATAAGGGATGAACGAGATCAGCCCGGCGAAGAGGCCGATGAGGATGGCGAAATTCAGCCCGGTCAGCGTCAGGCCGGTGGCATACATGCCGCCGAGCACCAGGCACAGCGTGCCCTGGCCGCGCACGAAGCCGGCGGTCGCGGTGTTGATGTCCCTGGAGATCGCCCTGACCGTCCCGACATAATCGCGCGGCACCCAGCTGTCGACGACCGCCACCATGCGATCCCAGTCGAGCAGCATGTAGAAAGCGACAACCGGAGTGACCACGAACAGGCTGACCACCGACACCAGAGCAACGCCGGAACTCCAGATCGAGGTGAAGACGGTGCTCAGCAGGCCGAAACCGGAAGTGAGCAGCGAATTCAGCCCGTCGCGCAGGCCATTGGCATTGACGCCGAATTTCTGCTCCAGCCATTTCGGATCGAAGCTGGTGATCAGCGACTGCAGCCGGGTCAGATATTCCGGCAGCTTGCTGGCGAAATCGGCCATCTGCGTGGCCAGTACCGGAACCAGGATGACGAAGGCCAGCACCAAAAGGACGATGAAGGCAATCAGGATGACCACCGTCGCCATCAGCCGGGAGAGGCCGAGGCGTTGCAGCCGGTCGGCGACCGGGTCGAGAAAATAGGCCAGCACCATGCCGGCAACGAACGGCAACAGGATGCTGGAAAAAATGTAGAGGAACAGCGCCAGGAAGATTGCCGTGCCCAGCCAGAAGAAAATCTGGCGGCGAAACGCCAGGGACGCAGCCGCCTCTGCCAGCGCGGCAGTCGCGGCATTCTTGTCAACTACCCGGGGTGGAGCCTTCGCCATAGCCGCTCATATGCCTCAGCCAAGCCACGAGATAGGCCGCGGCCGAAGCCACGGTCAAGACCCCGGACAGCAATATGAGCGCAGGCCTGAGCGGGTCGAGGTGGAGGCCAAGGGCAAGTTCGCCCAGCACCACGGCGCCAGCACGATCTGGGCGGCGGTGTTGGCCTTCGACACATAGAGCGGCTTCATCTCGACCGGATGCGCCATGACCGTGGACAAGAGCACGGCGCAGATGATCAGCGCATCGCGTGACACCATGGTCACCACCAGCCACAGCGGCAATTTCCCGATGAAGCCCATGACCACGAACACCGAGACCAGAAGCACCTTGTCGGCCATCGGATCGAGATAGGCGCCTAGTCTCGATTGCTGGTTGAAGCGGCGGGCGATGAAGCCGTCGACGCCATCGGAAATGCCTGCAACGAGAAAGCCGGCAAAGGCCCAGTCCCAGCGCATGTTCAGCATCGCCAGTACGACGGCCGGAACCAGCACGAAGCGCAGGATGGTGATGAGGTTGGGAATGGTCAAAGGCATGTCCCGCCATGCTTATTCTGCAGATAGATGATGGAGTTGGATTGTGGCTGCAAGGACCAGCGGTGAAGGGGCGACTGTCCACGTATTTATCTTGGGCAAAAGCCCGGTATCCTGTCGTCATCCTTGCCCCCCGAAACCATTCATGCGAAGAGCCGCCGAGGGAAACAGGGATGCGCCGACGATGAGCAAGGGCGACCGGGCCAAGCGCAAGAACGGGCTCACCTATGCCGAGGCGGGCGTCGACATCGATGCCGGCAACCTCATGGTCGAGAAGATCAAGCCGCTGGTGCGCGCGACGCGCCGGCCGGGCGCCGATGGCGAGATCGGCGGTTTTGGCGGCCTGTTCGACCTCAAGGCGGCGGGTTTCACGGATCCGGTGCTGGTTGCCGCCAATGACGGCGTCGGCACCAAGCTGAAGATCGCCATCGATGCCGGCAAGCACGACACGATCGGCATCGACCTCGTCGCCATGTGCGTCAACGACATCGTCGTGCAGGGCGCCGAGCCACTGTTCTTCCTCGACTATTTCGCCACCGGCAAGCTCGACCCCGACCAGGGGGCGGCAATCGTCGGCGGCATAGCAATCGGCTGCCGACAGGCCGGCTGCGCGCTGATCGGCGGCGAGACGGCCGAAATGCCCGGCATGTATCACGACAAGGATTACGACCTGGCCGGTTTCGCCGTCGGTGCTGCCGAACGCGGCCAGTTGCTGCCGACCGACGATATCGTCGAAGGCGACGTGCTGCTTGGCCTGGCTTCCTCGGGCCTGCATTCGAATGGCTTTTCGCTGGTGCGCCGCATCGTTGGCGTCAGCGGTCTTGCCTGGGGCGATCCGGCGCCGTTCAACGATGAGGCGACGCTGGCAGAGGCGCTGCTCGAGCCGACCCGCATCTATGTGAAGTCGGTCCTCAAAGCGATCCGTGGCACGCACGGCATCAAGGCGCTGGCCCACATCACCGGCGGCGGCTTTCCCGAAAACATTCCGCGCGTCCTGCCGAAGGACTTTTCCGCAGAACTCGATCTCAATGCCATCGATGTGCCGCCGGTGTTTTCCTGGCTGGCGAAGACTGGCGGCGTGGCGCCGGAGGAGATGATGCGCACCTTCAACTGCGGCATCGGCATGATCCTCGTCGTCGCCTCCGGCCAGGCGGCACAGGTCGCAGCCGTGCTGCAGGAGGCCGGCGAGACTGTGACGCCGATCGGCCGCATCGTTCCGCGCCGCGACGCCGGCGTCATCTATCGGGGCTCGATCGGCCTATGAGCAGGAAACGCACGGTTGTTCTGATCTCGGGACGCGGCTCGAACATGACGGCGCTGATCGCGGCGGCGAGCGACCCGGCCTATCCCGCCGAGATCGTTGGCGTCATTTCCGACCGGGCCAACGCCGCCGGCCTCGGCATCGCGGCCGCGCGCGGTATCCCGACCAAGGTCATCGTGCGCGCCGACCATGCCAGCAAGGAAGCCCATGATGCGGCGATCGACGCCGCGCTGATTGCGTTCAATGCCGAGATCGTGGCGCTGGCCGGCTATCTGCGCATTCTCTCCCGCGGCCTGGTCGAGAAGTGGCAAGGGCGCATGCTCAACATCCACCCTGCCCTGCTGCCGGCCTTCAAAGGGCTCGATACGCATGCGCGCGCCCTGCGCGCCGGCATTCGCATTCATGGCTGCACGGTGCATTTCGTCACATCAGAGATGGATGACGGCCCGATCATCGCGCAGGCAGCGGTGCCGGTGATGGTCGGCGACAACGAAGACACGCTGGCCGCCCGCGTTCTGAAAGCCGAGCACCGGCTCTACGCGCTGGCGCTCGGCCTCGTCGCCGACGGCAAGGCGCGCATGGAAGGCGGCCGCACTGTGCTGGCGCATTTCGCTGACGATGCCGAAAACGGAACTTCCGTGGTGATGGCGCCCGACCCGCTGCGCGAAGAACGCGATCTCGAACATCTGGCGCGGATCACGCCGTAGGCGCTTCAGGACCTGAAAGCCCTTGGATATTTTTGACAGCGCGATCCGGAGAAAAGGCGATCTCGCCGGCGTCTTTGAATATGACGACACTGAAGGGCCAGCAAACGCCACGGCTTATTTTTACCTATACGAAGCGCATGACGAGGTAGTTGGGCGGATCATCGGCGCAATTCATATTCGATCGGGTGCCTGGGCGATCACCGAAGCGGATATTGCCGTCCAATGGGACAATGATGAGAGGCGCGTCGGCCTTTTCGTCTTCGGCACTTTGTCGGCAGCCTTTGATGCCGCTACGGGCGCTAAATACGGTGGCGGATACGGCATGGACTTCCAGCGCGAAATTCCCTGGTCCTGAGATCTAACAGATGAAACAGCTGCTTCTTCTTCGCCACGCCAAGTCGAGCTGGGACGACCCGGCGCTTGCTGATTTCGACCGGCCGCTCGGGCCGCGCGGGCTGAAGACGGCGCCGCTGATGGGGCGCGAACTGGCCCGGCGCAGTTGGCAGCCTGACCTGGCGCTGGTGTCGCCGGCGCTGCGTACGCGCGAGACATGGCGGCTGGTCTCGGCGGAACTGTCGGCGAGCGTAACGGTGGAGTTCGCCGAGGCGCTCTTCGAAGCCACGGCTGGCGACATTCTGGCCGAAGTGCGACGGGCAATCTCCTCTGCCGGCTGTCTCCTGGTGCTCGGCCATAATCCCGGCCTGGAGGATTTTGCCCGCCGGCTTGCCGGTCCGCGATCGGGTGTGGCTGCTCTCAGGAAACTTGAAGAGAAACTCCCGACCGGCGCCCTTGCCCGCTTTGTCATCGACGGCGACTGGGCGGATCTCGGCTTCAGCGCGGCCCGGTTGACGCATTGCATCAAACCGAAGGATCTAAGCTAGACCAAGCTGCCTAACGGGCTAGCCGCAGGTGACAGCCGCAAACCGTGTTTTGAAAAGACCACGGTCAAACAAGGAGATAGGACCCGCTGCTGGCGGATTGATTCAAGATCTTTGCGGCCCGAGTCGATTGCATAAAACCAAGAGCGGTGGGCCAGGCCCACCGCTCTTTGTGGTCGTCGATTTCTCAGAAAATCAACGACCCCATATGCCCTGGCCGGATTCCGGCTGGTTCGAGTCGCCCTTGATCGTGAAATCGCCGAGGCTGGCCGGCTTGCGGATCGAGGCGGTATAACTGTGATCGATGTTGCCGGCGGGCGCTGTCACAGCAGGCTGGTTGACGCCGTCGGAGCCGTAGTGGTCGCTGCCTGCGAAAGCGGTGCCGGTGGCAAGGAGGATGGCAGCAGCGGTAAGTGCGATCTTGGTCATTTCAGGTAATCCAGATTTTTCAGTTCTGTCCGTCAAGTGGCGTGCCTTGGGAGGAATTCGCGTCGCTCGGACCACCCCGAAATGGGTGTGCGTTGCTGCCATTGCCAATCACAAAAATGTGCGAACCGAACCGTTCGGTTCGGTCTTGGAAGGCGCCGAATGGCGTAGTTGTTGCTATATTCTATTCTCCAGGCGGCTCCGACCTCGCAACGCCCCTCGTTGCGTTACCCTTTGCATCTCAAAGGTCGTGAAACCTAGTACGTCGCGCATGTCGTATTCGCCGGGCGGCCGGACGGCGACCCAACGTGCTGCCGCAATGGCGCCGCGCGCGAACATCGAGCGGTCGCCGGCCGAATGGGAAAGCGTGAGCGTCTCGCCCTCGGCCAGCAAGCTCACACTGTGCTCGCCGACGATGCTGCCGCCGCGCAGCACGGCAAAGCCGATCTCGCCGGCAGGGCGTGGACCTGTAACGCCGTCGCGGATTCGTTTCGCCACATCGTCCAGCCTGACGCCACGTCCGCGAGCGGCCGCCTCGCCCAGCATCAGCGCCGTGCCCGACGGTGCGTCGACCTTCATGCGGTGATGCGCTTCCAGGATCTCGATGTCGGCGGCGGGACCAAGTGCTCGCGCCGCCTGTTCGACCAGCCCAGCCAGCATGTTGAGCCCCAGCGAGTAGCTGCCTGAGCGAACGATGGCGACGGACTTCGAAGCAGCAGCGATGGCGGCGAGATCGGCCGGCTCGAAGCCGGTCGAGCCGATGACCAGCGCCGGGCCGCCGCGGGCCGCGCAAGTCTTCGCCAATTCGATGGAGGCCGCAGGCGTGGTGAAATCGATGACGACGTCCGCAAGCGCCAGTGCTTCGTCGCGCTCGACCAGCCCCTCGCCGGCGCTGCCCGGCCTGTGAAAGCGGGCGACGAGCGCCAGCCTGGGATCGGTCTCGACGGCCAGCGCCATCTCCCTGCCCATGCGGCCGAGCGCACCGGCTATGGCTATTTTCAATGGATGCTGCATGGCGGCTTTCACTGGAAGCGAGTCGCAACAATGATCTACCATGCCGCCCTGCCAGATTGATTCAGCCGGCGCCATGCGTCTTGAGCATCATGCCGGCGATCTCCTTGACCAGCTTGGCGGCAACCAGCGCGGTGAGATTGGAGACGTCCTGGCTTGCATTGTATTCGACGACATCGGCGCCGACGATGGGCTGGTCGATCCGCTGGATCAGGTTGATCACTTGCCGGGTTGTAAGACCACCGGGCTCGCGGTGCGACACGCCGGGCGCACAAGCCGGGTCGAGGCCGTCGAGATCGACCGAGAGATAGACCGGCGTCTTGAGATCGAGCTGCAGATCCTCGCTGAAATGCCGCGCCTCGATCATTTCGACGCCGAAGCGCTTGAGCTGGTCACGAAGCTCATCATTGAGGGTGCGCAGGCCGATCTGGATCAGCCGGCCAGCCAGCCCCTCCTCCAGGATGCGCGCGAAGGACGAGGTGTGGGACCGCCTGTTGCCCTGATAGGCATCGTAGATGTCGGGATGGGCGTCGATCTGGACGATCGTTAGCCTGGCATGGCGGCGGCGCACGGCACGCAGCACCGGCCAGGCGATGGCATGATCGCCACCGAGGCTGATCAACGGGTGGCCGGCATCCAGCGCGCGGCCGACCTCGGCCTCGATCCGCTCCCATGGACCGCCGGCGCCTGAAAAGTCGATGTCGCCGTGGTCGACGAAACTGTCCGCCACATCGAAGCCGGTTTCGCTCCACGAGCTGTGCGCGTCGCTTTTGAGTTCCCGCCGGATCAGGGCCGGCGCTGCGGCCGCGCCCTTGAGATAGGACGAGTTCTCGTCATGCGGTATTCCCAGAAGCGAAACCCTGGTCATCGGCGTGCGATCTCCGGCAACAGGCAATCTCCCTAAACCCGGCAGCTGGCTGGCGATAGCAGTGCCGCTTGGGCCAGTTGCGAAGGCGATCAGGCGTCATTTCCCGATCGCGCCGCACAGTCTTTGCCTGACGATCGCGATATGGAAATCCGTGCCGTGCAACAGCCCGTCATCGTTGAAGTCGTAGCTGGAATTGTGCAGCGGCGGCGAGGTCTCGCCATTGCCGAGAAAGACGAAGCAGCCCGGTACGTGATCGAGGAAGCGGGCGAAATCCTCCGAGGCGGTCATCGGCTCCGCCGCGATGCTGGCGGCGCCATAGGCCAGCACGCGCCTTGCGGCGACAAAGGCCGCGTCCACCAGGTCGGCATCGTTCTGCAGCGGCACGAATTCCCTGCTATAGGTCACGTCGGCGGCGACATTGTAGGCAGCGGCGGTGCCTGCCGCGATGACCCGCATCTGGCGCTCGATCTCGGCGCTGACCTCGGGACGAAAACTGCGGGCGTCACCGAGGATGCGGGCGAGGCCGGGCAATGCGTTGCGGGTGCCGTCGGTGATCAGCTCGGTCACCGAAACCACCGAAATGTCGGCGGGACTCAGCCGGCGCGAGACGATGGTCTGCAGATTGGTGACCAGCGCGCAGGCGGCGACCAAGGTCTCGTTCCCGGAATGTGGCCGCGCCGCATGGCCGCCGATGCCCTTGAGCACGATCTCGAAATTGTCCTCCGCCGACATGAACGGGCCGGCACGGGTCTCGAAATGCCCGACGGGCAGGCCCGGCATGTTGTGCAGGCCAAAGATCTCGTCGAAGGGGAAGCGCTGCAGCAGCCCGTCATCGAGCATTGCCAGCGCGCCCTTGCCCCACTCCTCGGCCGGCTGGAAAACGAAACGCACGGTGCCGTCGAAACCACCCTCGGCGGCCAGCAGCTTTGCCGCGCCGAGCAGCATGGTGGTGTGGCCGTCATGACCGCACGCATGCATGATGCCGGGGTTCTGCGAGCGATAGGCTGTCGCGGACTGCTCGGTGATGCGCAGCGCATCCATGTCGGCCCTGAGCGCAATCGCCCGGTTGCCGCTGCCGCGCTTCAATGTGCCGACGACGCCGGTGCCGCCGACCCCCTCTGCAACATCGTCCAGCCCGAATTCGCGCAGCTTCGCGGCGACAAAGGCAGCGGTGCGCTTTTCCTCGAAGCCGAACTCGGGGTGCGCGTGCAAATCGCGCCGCCAGCCGGTCATTTCCTGCTTCAGCACATCACGATCGAGCTCAGCCATTTTCTCCCCGACCTATTTTGCAAGCTCACTGGCGACATCAAGCAGGATGTTGGCGCCGGCGACAAGCTCGGCATCTTCAGTGTGTTCGCGCGGATTGTGGCTGATGCCACCGGCGCTCGGCACGAAGATCATTGCCGCCGGCGCGAGGCGGGCCATCATCTGCGCGTCATGGCCGGCGCCCGATGTCATGCGCCTGACGCCGAGACCGCGGTTCTTCGCGGCCGCCTCGATCAGTTCGACGATGCCGATGTCGAATAGCACCGGTTCGAAGCGGGCGAGCCGCTCGACCGAGATCGATACGTTCTCCGAAACCTCAAGCTCCTCGAGATAGGCAGCAAGGGCCGCCTCATGCGCCTGCAGGCGCTGTTCGTCGGGATCGCGCAGGTCGATGGTGAAGACGGCGCGCGCGGGAATGACGTTGATGGCGTTGGGTTCGAAGCGCATCGTGCCGACCGTGGCCACGGTTGGCCCATTTGAAGCCCTGGCCCGATCGTGCAGGAAGGTGATGATGCGGGCGGCGGCGTGGCCGGCGTCGCTGCGCATCGACATCGGCGTGGTGCCGGCATGGTTGGCGGCGCCGTCGATGGTGATGCGCTGCCAGGAAATGCCTTGCAAATTCTCGACCGCGCCGATCGGCACGCCTTCACGCTCCAGCACCGGCCCTTGCTCGATATGAAGTTCGAGATAGGCATGCGGCTTGAGGAAGCCGGGTTCGCGGTCGCCGGCATAGCCGATGCGGGCGAGCTCCTGGCCGAGCACGCTGCCATCCGTGCCGATGGCGGCCAGCACGGCCTCGGCGCTGACGCCACCGGCATGGCATAGCGAGCCCATCATGTCAGGCGTGTAGCGCACGCCTTCCTCATTGGTGAAAGCGGCGACCGCGACCGGGCGCGACGGCGAAAAGCCCGAAGCCTGCAGCCTCTCGATCACCTCCAGCCCGGCCAGCACGCCGTAGCAGCCATCATAGATGCCGGCATCGATAACGGTGTCGATATGCGAACCGATGAGCAGCGGCGCCTGCCCGGCATTGTCGGGGCTTTGCCAGATGCCGAAGATATTACCGACCCGGTCGATGGCGACTTCCAGCCCGGCCTGCCTGAGCCAGCCGACAAAGAGGTCACGGCCCTGTCTGTCTGTGTCGGAGGCGGCGAGCCGGATCAGCCTATCCTCACTGTCGCGGCCAACGGCGCCGAGTTCCCGGATGCGGCCAAGCAGACGCTGTGCATCGATCCCGATCATGGCTATGCCTCGGCCTTCAGCTTGCCGGCCAGCACATCGGCGGGGCTCTGCCCGACCAGCTCGGTATAGCGATGCGGGTCTGTGGCGCCTTCGGTGTTGATCAGCAGCACGCGGGATTTGTCGTCGAGCCCGAGCGCGGCCTTGTGGTCGGCCACCGCCCGGATCAGCCCGGCCAGACCGACGCCGCCGCTTTCGCCGGCGACGATCACTGGATCATTGCCAGCCGGCCGTGCCAGCCGCCGCATCACCGCGACCGCCTCCTCCTCATCCACTGTCATGAAGGCATCGGCAACCCGCGCCAGAACGCGCCAGGCAACTTGCGAGGCCTCGTAGCATTCGAGCATCGCCATCACCGTCGGCTGATCGTGTGCGACCTTGACCACGTGGCCCGCCCGGGCGGCTGCGACAACGCAGGCGGCGCGGGCTGGCTCGACGACGATGAAGGTCGGCCTGGCGTCACCGAGCACGATGGCGAGATGGCCGGCCAGGGCGGCGGCAATGCCGCCGACACCGGCCTGCACGAAGACATGGGTCGGCGGCTGCGGCAACTGGCGCAAGGCTTCGCGCACGATCGCCGTATAGCCCTGCATGACCAGACCGGGGATGCGCTCGTAGCCCGGCCAGGAGGTGTCGGACACCACGGTCCAACCTTGCTCAGCTGAAACCTCGGCGGCCTGCCTGACCGAGTCGTCATAATTGCCGTCGACGCGGATCATCTCGGCGCCATAGCGGGCTATTGCTGCAATGCGCGCCTCGCTGACGCCGGCGTGAACGAAGATTGCCGCTTTCGCGCCAACCAACTGTGCACCTTGCGCGACCGAGCGGCCATGATTGCCGTCGGTGGCGCAGGCAACCGTCATGCCGGCAGCGACCGCCCGGACGTCGAACCGGTTGAGATCGGCCACGTCAACGGGCCGACCAAGCGATCGGCTCGCCTCCTCCAGCACCAGTCGAAAAACGGCATAGGCGCCGCCGAGCGCCTTGAAACTGCCGAGACCGAGGCGAAAGCCTTCATCCTTGATGTGGACGGCGCCGAGGCCGAGTTCGCCGGCCAGCGTCGGCAATGCATGCAACGGAGTTGCGAGGTGATTGTCGCGATGGGCAAGAAAGCGCTCGACCGTATCGGCACCGGCATTCCCCAGCGTTTCGGCATCGACCGGATCGAGCGGCCGGCGGTGCAAGGCATTGCTGTTGAGCAGGAACACGGGTGGCCTCCTTTGGGTGTGACGAAATCATATTGCAGCCGAGGCGCAAATAGCGCTGTTATTGGCGCTTCGAAATGCAAGTTTGTTTCGCCAGGATAGCGCTTTGCCTCGATCGCCTTCGCTCGACAGTTTCGACCTCGCCATCCTTGCCATCCTGCAGCGGAACAACACGACGCCGCAGCGGCTGATCGGCGAAGCCGTCAACCTGTCGGCGCCGGCGGTGCAGCGGCGCATCAAGCGCATGGAACAGTCCGGCGTCATTGCCGGCAACGTCGCTGTCATCAACCCCGTTGTGGTCGGCCAGCCCATCACCATTTTCGTCGAGGTCGAACTGGAGAGCGAACGCTCGGACCTGATCGACGCGGCCAAGCGGCAATTCTCGGCAGAGCCCGAAGTGCAGCAATGCTACTACGTCACCGGCGAGGCCGACTTCATCCTAGTCATCACCGCGGCCGACATGGGGGCCTATGAGGCCCTGACGCGCAGACTGTTCTTCGACAGCAAGAATGTCCGAAAATTCCGCACCTTCGTTGCCATGGACCGTGTCAAGGTGGGGCTGACGGTGCCTCTGCCGGGATAGCCAGTCTCTTTTACGCAATTCCGGACGGAAAACCGCTCACACTTTTCCTGGAATTGCTTTAGCCCGCCGGCCGCAGCCAGACCTTGTTGTCGTGAAAGGCAGCGCCGCCATAAGGTGCCGGCGCATCGGCGCCGGTGAGCACATTGATGCCTTCGCCACGCTCATGGGCGCTGTTTGGCCAGATGCCCTCGCCGATCACCACGCCGCGCTTGAGGCCTTCGAACAGCTTTGCGTGCAGCACCACCTCGCCACGCCGGTTGCCGACCTCGATACGGTCGCCGTCGCCCAATCCAAGCGCGGCGGCATCGTCCGGGTGCACCAGGAGTTCCGGCCGGCCTTCCTTGGCTCTCGACACAGGTGTCTCGGCGAATGTCGAATTGAGAAAGTTGCGCGCCGGCGATGTGGCGAGCCGGAACGGATGCTCCGCATCCGCGACCTCGATCAGGTCGACATGGTCGGGGAATTCCGGGAGCTCCGCCACCGGCCCGAACAGGCCCATGATTTTCGGCGGCCGGTTGGGCGCCGCCTGCCCGCTCCAATTGGCGCGGAAGTGAAATTTCTTGTCGGCATGGCCGAAACCATCGATGAAATGCGCCGCCTCGAAATCCGGCTGCAGGTCGACCCATTTGTCTTCCTTGAGGCTGGCGAAGGAGCCCAGCCCGCGCTTGCCGAGGATGATGTCGATATGCTGCTGCTCGGTCAGGCCAAAGCCCGGCCGGTCTGCGACGCCGAGACGCTGCGCCAATTGCTCGATGACGAAATGGTTGGTGCGCGGCCCTTCCGGCGGTTCGATCAGCTTGGGGCCGAGCGTGATGTGCTGGTTGCCACCGCCCTTGTAGACGTCGTCATGCTCGAGAAACATCGTTGCCGGCAAAACGACATCGGCGAGCTTTGCCGTGTCGGTCATGAACTGCTCGTGCACGCAGGTGAACAGGTCGTCACGCAGGAAACCCTGCTTCACCAGCCGCTGCTCGGGCGCGACATTCACCGGGTTGGTGTTCTGGATCAGCATCGCCGTCACCGACGGGCCACCGTAAAGCGCGTCCGCTGCACCGGTCAGCACCGGGCCGATACGCGACTGGTCGAGATGGCGAATATTGGGATCGCGCATCGCGGCGCCTTCCAGCACATCCTGGTTGAGCTTGAAGATGCCGGAATTGGAATGGAAGGCACCGCCACCCTCATATTGCCAGGCGCCGGTGACGGCGGCGATGCAGGATGCCGCGTGCATGTTGACCGAGCCATTGCGCTGGCGGGCAAAGCCATAGCCGAGGCGGAAATAGGTTTTCCTCGTCGTGCCGACGAGGCGTGCGAAAGCCTCGATCTCGGTGACGGCAAGACCGGTGATGGCGGAAGCCCATTCCGGCGTGCGCGTCTCCAGATGCGCTTCCAGCCCCTTCGGATCGTCGGTGTATCTTTCGAGATAGGCGCGGTCGGCCATGCCTTCCCTGAACAGCACATGCATGACCGCGCAGGCCAGCGCGCCATCGGTGCCGGGCTTCAGCACAAGGCCTATATCGGCCTGCTTCATCGTCGCGTTCTCGTAGACATCGATGACGACGATCCTGGCGCCACGCTCCTTCCGCGCCTTGATGGCGTGGGTCATGACATTGACCTGCGTGACCACGGCATTGGTGCCCCAGATCACCACGCAGTCGGACTTCGCCATCTCGCGCGGATCGGGACCACGCAAGGCGCCCGCTCCCATCATCCAGCCGGTCCAGGCCAGATTGGTGCAGATCGAGCCGAAGAAGCCGGAGTATTTTTTCGCATGGCGCAGCCGGTCGATGCCGTCGCGCTGCACCAGCCCCATCGTGCCGGCATAGAAATAAGGCCAGACGGTCTCGGAGCCGTATTTTTCCTCGGCCGCGATGAATTTCTCGGCGACGAGGTCGAGTGCCGCTTCCCAGCTGGATTCTTTCCAGATGCCGGCGCCCTTGGCGTCGGCGCGAACAAGCGGCTTCAGCAGCCGGTCGGGATGGTGGACACGGTCGGCATAGCGCGCGACCTTGGCGCAGACCACACCAGCCGTATACGTATTGGACTTGGCGCCATGGACACGGCCGATGCGGTTGCCATCGAGCAGTTCGACCTCGAGCGCGCAGGTCGAAGGGCAATCATGCGGACAGGCGGAGTGGCCGATTCTGACCTTGGCGTGCTGGTTCATGCGGCGTTTTTAGCGGGTTTCGCGGGCGGCGTGTAGGGCCAGATCTTACCCTCCCCTTGATGGGGAGGGTCGGCGCGCAGCGACGGGGTGGGGTGCGGCGCGGACCCCCACCCCGCTCCGCTTCGCGGATCGACCCTCCCCACAAGGGGGAGGGTAAATCACTCCGCCGTGCCTTCCTCGTACTCGGCCGACATGGTCAGCCACTTTTCCTCGTGGCCAGCCAACTGCTGTGCCAGCTGCGAGCGCTCCTTGGCGAGCCGGGTCGCGGTCGACGGATCCTTTTCGTACACCGCCGGATTGGCGAGTTCATCCTCGATCAGGTCGATGCGTTTGCGGATGCGGTCCATCAGCGCTTCGGTGGCGCGGATTTCCTTGGCCAGCGGCTCGAAGGCGGCGCGGCGCGCCGCGGCATCGCGGCGGCGATCGGCCTTTGATGCCTTCTCGGCCTCGCGCTTGCCGCGTCGATCGCCGGACACGCCGGTGACGAGCGTCTTGTAGTCCTCTAGGTCGCCGTCATACGGGTTGACCGCACCATCCTTGACCAGCCACAGGCGGTCGGCGGTCGCTTCCAGCAGATGCCGGTCATGCGAGATCAGGATGACGGCGCCGGGAAACTCGTTCAGCGCATGGATCAAGGACTCGCGGCTGTCGATGTCCAAATGGTTGGTCGGTTCGTCGAGGATGAACAGGTTTGGACCCTCGAAGGCCGACAGGCCCATGAGCAGGCGCGCCTTCTCGCCGCCGGACAGGTCCTTGGCGGCGGTGTTCATCTTTTCGGTGGTCAGACCGAACTGGGCGACGCGGCCGCGCACCTTGGATTCCGGCGCTTCCGGCATCAGCCGGCGGACATGCTCATAGGCGTTTTCATCCGGGCGTAGGTCGTCGAGTTGGTGCTGGGCGAAGATCGCCACTTTCAGGCCCGGCGCCACCGTCATGGTGCCGCTCTCCTGCTTCAACCGGCCCGACAGAAGCTTGGCGAAGGTCGACTTGCCGTTGCCGTTGGCGCCGAGCAGGGCGATGCGGTCGTCGGCATCGATGCGCAACGTCATCTTCTTGAGGATCGGCTGGCCCTCGGTGTAGCCGACATTGACGTTGTTCAAGGCAATGATCGGCGACGCCACCGTTTTCACCGGTTCGGGGAAAGAGAACGGCCGCACCGTGTCGTTCACGATCGCGGCAATCGGCTTCATCTTCTCCAGCGCCTTGATGCGCGACTGCGCCTGTCTCGCCTTCGAAGCCTTGGCGCGGAAGCGTTCGACGAAGGACTCCATGTGTTTGCGCGCGGCTTCCTGCTTGACGCGGCCCTTCTCCTGCAATTCCTTCTGCTCGGTGTACTGGCGCTCGAACTGGTCGTATCCGCCGCGCCAGAAGGTCAGCTTCTTCTGGTCGAGATGAACGATGGAATTGACGGCGCGGTTGAGCAGGTCGCGATCGTGCGAGATCAGAAGCACGGTGTGCGGATATTTCGACACGTAGTTTTCCAACCAAAGCGTGCCTTCGAGATCGAGATAGTTGGTCGGCTCGTCGAGCAGCAGAAGGTCGGGCTCGGCAAACAGCACCGCGGCGAGCGCCACACGCATGCGCCAGCCGCCGGAGAAGGACGAGGCCGGGCGGCGCTGCGCGGCGTCGTCGAAGCCAAGGCCGGCGAGGATGGTGGCCGCGCGGGATTCCGCCGAATGCGCATCGATATCCGCCAGCCGCATATGGATGTCGGCAATGCGGTGCGCGTCGGTGGCGGTCTTTTCCTCCTCGAGCAATGCGGTGCGCTCGAGATCGGCCTTGAGCACGATCTCGATCAGCGGCTCCTCGGTGCCGGGCGCTTCCTGCGCCACCTGGCCGATGCGGGTGTTCTTGGGCAGGCTTATCGAGCCGGTCTCGGAGGGAAAGTCGCCGGTGATGGCCTTGAACAGCGTCGTCTTGCCGGTGCCGTTGCGGCCGACGAGGCCGGCCTTTGTGCCGGCCGGCAAGGTCAGCGAGGCATGATCGAGAAGCAAGCGTCCGGCCATGCGGAGCGAAAGATCGTTGATGATAAGCATGCCGGGGCTTTTGCACGGGAGGGCGGCGCTTCGCAAGGGCCTGGGCGCCGGCGGGGGCATAAGGCATGAAAACGGCGCGCCTTAAGCGCGCCGTCCATTGCAAACAGCAGACCGACTTTTCAGAGGCTGCCTGGTTCAGGCTTTGGGTTTGCGCTTCGTCACCTTGGCCGCGGCGGCCGGAACGGCCGGCTTGCGGCCGAGGCCCGAGGACTTGGCCAGTGCCGAACGGGTCGCGGAGTAGTTCGGCGCCACCATCGGATAGTCCGACGGCAAGCCCCATTTGCCACGATATTCCTCCGGGCTGAGACCATGGTCGGTCATCAAGTGGCGCTTCAGCGACTTGAATTTCTTGCCATCTTCCAGACAGACGATGTGGTCGGGAAACACCGACCGCTTCGGATTGACAGCCGGGTTCAGCGCGGGGCTTTCCACGGCGGCAATGCTGCCCAGCTTGCGCACCGATGCGCTGACGCTGGCAATCAGATCCGGCAGGCCAGACGCAGGGAGAGGATTGTTGCCGACATAGGCCGAGACGATGTCAGCAGTCAGTTCAATAGCGGTCTTGCTGTCGATGGTGTGCAATTCTGTTTCTCCCGCCGGTCATGAAGTTGCCGGCTTTTTTTAAGACTTCTCTTGATGTATCGACCTAGCTGCACCCCCCAACGGGTCGCTAAAGTCTCAATAAACGATCAAGAATCGGAACAGGAGGATGTTTCCACAACAGGTTGCAACGTTGCAAATTAGAAAATCTAATACTTGGAAACGGCCGACTTCGCGCCAGCAGATTTCAACTGCACGAACGCCGCAGGTTTAGAGTCGGCCAGTATGTCCAGAATGCGCTTCCAGCGGGCGCACCGGCCGAAATCTTTTTGCTCTATCGCCTTTTCGGCCTTCATGGCGGCGTAGAGCGGCGCCTCGGCGCCGAACTCCTTGAGCAGCCAGAATGCTTCCTGTCTGGCGAGGCGTTCATCGTCGTCAAGCATGTTCAGCCTCCGAGCGTTCTATGCCCACCGCAATACAGCTGCCGATGACGAGGACCGCACCGGCTATCGCGGTCAGCGTCAGCCTTTCGCCCGAAAGTGTCAGCAGCAGCGTCGATGCGATCGGGGTCAGATAGGCGATGACCGCAACCTTGCCGCCGCCTTCAAGCTTCAAGGCGCGCGACCAGAAATAATATCCCAGCCCCATCGGACCGGCACCGAGATAGAGGCCAAGCAGGAGGTGCTCACTGGATGGCCAGGCTGCGCCGTCGTGAATACACCACAGTAAGGTCAGGCCGACGCCGACCAACGCCGAAGGCAAAAGCAAACGCTCCGACGGTGTGGCCAGGCGGGCGACCGCAATCGAATAGAAGGCCATGCACAGCGCCGAGCCGAAGGCAGCGAGATAGCCTACGATGCTGCCCTGGAGAAAAGGCTGGCCGCGACCACCCGAGATCACCAGCGCCACGCCGACAAAGCCAAGCACGGCAGTCAAACCCAGCAGCGCGGGGCGTTGCCGCTTGCCCAGCACGATGACCGCCGCCGCGACCATCAGCGGCCAGGTGTAGGCGACGAGATTGGCCTCGATCACCGGCATGGACGCAAAGGCGATGTATTGCAGCACCATAGTGCCGACCAGGCCAATAAAGCCGACCGCGACCGGCGCCAGGGTGCCGTCAGCACCCTTGGAAAAGGCTGCGTCTTGCAGGCCCCTCTTCCGGCTCGCCAGATGGATGACGGCGAACACCAGAGCCGCTCCACAAAATTGCAGCAACTGCACCAGCGACACCGGATGGCTGGCCAGCAGCGATTTGCCGACCAGCGCGTTGGTCGACCACAGGGCGACCGCGCCGGCGGCGAAGACCAGGGCCGATGGCGAGCCCGATCCATCCCGGAATCGCCGAGACGGTGCCTTGTCATTATCGCCGACCATGATGTTACCGACGGCCAAACCGGCGTCCACTTCTATGCTCTGGCTACCAGGATTCCCTTGACCCGCCCGGGACCGGCGCATCGGCCGCCGCCGTAACCGGACGGTCTTCCTCGAAGCGGCGATAGGCCGGCAGCTGGTTCGTCCAGACGTCTTCGGCGAGCTCGTTGACCCATTCGCGATCTTGATCATTGTCGGCTGCGAGATAGAACATGCGATTGTCGTCGACATAAGGCTTGGCCACCGAGCGCTGGTTGAGGACCAGCGTGACGCGCGAGCCGAGCTGGATCGGCGCGGTGCGGTGCAGGACGCCGAGAAACTGGCCGAGCGTGGCGTAGTTCATCTTGTGGTCGATGCGCATGACCTGGTTGCGCGGAATCTCGCGGCCGGATTCAAGGATGGCGCGGCCGGTCTCGGAATCGTCGCAGTAGATTTCGAGATGGCCGCCGACCAGCGGATTGCTGATCGACAGCGGAATGAGTTCGGTGACCGGGACACCGTCGCAATGCCAATCGACGGCGCCGTCCTTGGGATTCATGAAAGTGACGGTCGAGCCGACGATCGACAGCGGATAGGGCTCGAGCTTGGTGCCCATCATGTCGGACAGACGTTCCAGGCGCAGCTTGTCATGCAGCAACTCCTTGATCTCCGGGATAAAACGGTCGGCGCCGGTGATGAAGGTAAGGTCGAGGTGCTTGTGCACGGCGTGGCTGGCCTTGAGCTTCAACGCCGCCTCTTCGATCGCCGCCAGCAGCGCCGGGTCGTAGCCATGCAGATACTGCGCAACGCCGAAACCCGACACTTTCCAGGCCGTCTCATGGCCGATAATGGCTTCTCGGCTCATCGCGTAGCGCAGTTCAGGTATGGTATGGGCGTTCATTCTACTTCTCCAGGATGGGGGCATCACTTGGTAAACTGTCGATTAATTTCCCCACCCCTGTAAAATTAGGAATGCTGGTGCTAGTGTAAGCCCAGCTTAAGGTCGAAACGCGTGCGTCTGCTCAGTCAGGTCAACCTCAATTCGCTGAAGATTGTCGAAAGTGCCGCCCGGCACCGTAACTTCACGCGCGCGGGCGAAGAGCAGTTTATTACTGCTTCCGCCGTCAGCCAGCGCGTCAAAAGCCTCGAGGAACAGCTGCGCTTCAAGATCTTCCAGCGCGGCGGCAATGCGGTGTCGCTGACACCCGAAGGCGAGACCTATGTGTCGCGCGTTCGCGAGGCGCTGGAGCGCATCGTGGCGGCCAGCATGGAGGCGACCGGACAGTCGCAGGCGCATGTGCTGAAGATTTCGGTGCTGCCGACGTTCGCGGCGCGCTGGCTGTTTGCCCGCCTGCCGCTGTTCCAGCGGCAATATCCCGAAATCGAAATGCGGGTCTCGACCTCCTACGCCACCAATGAGTTCGCCACCTCCGAGTTCGACCTCGAGATCCGCTATGGCGACGGCAGCTTTCCCGACCTCAAGGCGGACCTACTGTTCAAGGAGGATTTGACGCCGGTGTGCAGCAGGAAGCTGTTCCACGAGGTTCTCGGCGACAGGCCGCCGTCAAAGGTGACGCCCGACGACCTCAGGCATTTCACGCTGCTGCATTCCGACACCTGCACGCAGAACTGGCAGTCGTGGCTGGGTTTTGCCGGCGCGAGTTCCGTGCTCGGCGAGACCAAGAGCATCTATTTCGATTCCTGCATGATGTCCTATGAGGCGGCCAATGCCGGCATGGGCTTTGCAGTCGCCAACCGCGCCTATATGGCGAGCGAGATCCGCGCAGAGCGGCTGGTGGCGCCGTTTGCCGTGCATCACCCCAACACCGCCGGCTGGTATTTCGTCTGCCCGGTCACCGCGCCCTACACGCGCAAGGTGGAATTGTTCAAGCAGTGGATCATGGCCGAGGCGGCGCTGACGCAGTGCCAGCTGGACGCCGGGATTGCCGGCGGCCCGGTGCTGCGCAAGGCCATTGCCTGAGGTCGGATTCTTTCCGCGGCCTTGCGGGATTTGCGGCCGTTTCAGCTGGTTTTGCGCAGACGGCACGAGCAGAACCGGCACGAAAACTGCCACCTCATGACGCAGGCGAGAGACTCAGCTATCTTCGGTTGTTGCGGCGGACCTGATATCCGCCTGGCCGGCGCTATCAGCTCACCTCCCAAGCGGCGCCGGCCTTCTTCTCCCGAAGGCTACCTTCAGCCTTGTCGTCCCGCTAAAACGATCATTGCGCCGGCTGATCGCCGCTGGCCGCCGGCTTTGGCGCCGAATCCGTCTGCGGGGTTTGATCGAGCACCGGGGCTTTGGTTGGCTGGATGTCGCCGTCGCAGGCGGCGAGCGCCAAGCTGGCGGCCAACAGAATCAGAAGCCTCTTCATGGCGACCTCCTAGGTCTGCCCTCTCCTTCGTAAGGCAACGAGGTGGTTCTTCGTAAGGCAACGAGGTGGTTCGGCTTTGGTTGCACGCTCGCAAACGACGCCGCGTCGGCTGGAACCAAACGGCGGCTCTGAGGTTGGTTGCCCAAAGGAGATCGCGCCATGATCCGTCTGCTCATTACCGGCCTTTTCGCTTACGCGACCTATCGCATCGCCAAGGAGATCATCAAGGACGTGCCTGACAATTTCGATCCGTTGCCGGTGCCTGGCGACGAACGCGCCGCCTTGCGGCGCCAGTCGGCGGCAACGGGTGTCGCGCCACGGCGGTAAGGGCGACTTCCGCCCGTTGCGAACAAAGCGGAAACGATGCTTGATAGGCGATGACCATCGCCATCAATGATTCGTCCTTGCAGCCCGCCTATCTGACGAAGCTCAACGCCGAGCAGCGGCTCGCCGTCGAACATGGCGACGGCCAGATCGCCGGGCCGCTGCTGGTGATCGCCGGCGCCGGCTCCGGCAAGACCAACACGCTCGCCCACCGGGTTGCGCATCTGATCGTCAAGGGGGCTGATCCCAGACGCATTCTGCTTATGACATTCTCGCGCCGCGCCGCCACCGAAATGGCCAGGCGGGTCGAACGCATCGCCGGCGAGGTGCTGGGCCGAGACGCGTCCGTCATCGCCGATGCGCTGGCCTGGGCCGGCACGTTTCACGGCATCGGCGCCAGGCTGCTGCGTGACTATGCGCTGACGATCGGCCTCGACCCCGCCTTTACCATCCATGACCGCGAGGATTCCGCCGACCTGATGAATCTTGCCCGGCATGAGCTTGGATTCTCGAAGACCGAAAGCCGGTTTCCGACCAAGGGCACCTGCCTGGCGATCTATTCGCGCGCCGTCAACGCGCAGGCGCCGCTTGGCGAGGTGCTGGGTTCGGCCTTTCCCTGGTGCTCGGGGTGGGCAGAACAGCTGAAAGAGCTGTTCGCCGGATATGTCGAGGCCAAGCAGGCGCAGAACGTGCTCGATTACGACGACCTCCTGCTCTACTGGGCGCAGATGGCCGCCGAGCCGGAGATCGCGGCGCATCTGGGCTCGCGCTTCGACCATGTGCTGGTCGACGAATACCAGGACACCAACCGGCTGCAGGCCTCGATCCTTTCGGCGCTGAAGCCGGACGGCGCCGGACTGACAGTGGTGGGCGACGACGCGCAGTCGATCTATTCGTTTCGCGCCGCCGAAGTGCGCAACATCCTCGATTTCCCGCAACAATTCGCGCGAGCCGCCGATGTCATCATGCTGGAGCGCAACTACCGCTCGACCGAGACCATTTTGGCGGCAGCCAATGCGGTCATCTCGGAGGCATCGGAGCGCTTCACCAAGAACCTCTGGTCGCAGCGCAAATCCTCGCAAAGGCCGAAACTGGTCAGCGTGCGCGACGAGGCGGAGCAGGCGAACTATGTCTGCCAGGCCATCCTGGCCGAGCGCGAGGCCGGCACGGTGCTGAAATCGCAGGCGGTGTTGTTTCGCGCCTCGCACCACAGCGGCCCGCTGGAGATCGAATTGACGCGCCGCAACATCCCCTTCGTCAAGTTCGGCGGGCTGAAATTCCTCGACGCCGCCCATGTAAAGGATGTGCTTTCGGTGCTGCGTTTTGCCGAGAACCCGCGCGACCGCGTCGCCGGCTTCCGCGTGCTGCAGCTGCTGCCCGGCATCGGCCCTTCGGCGGCGAGCACCATCGTCGAGACCATGGCGACATCGCTCGACGAGGAAATGGGGCTGGCCCGCTACCGGCCGCCGCAACGCGCGGCTGAGGACTGGCCAGCCTTCGTTGCGCTTTATTCCGGCCTGCGCGCGCGGTCGGGGAAATGGCCGGCCGATCTCGAACAGGTCAGGCTGTGGTACGAGCCGCATCTCGAGCGCATGCACGATGATGCGACGACGCGGCGGGCCGACCTCATGCAGCTCGAGCAGATCGGTTCCGGCTATGCTTCGCGCGAGCGCTTCCTGACCGAGCTTACGCTGGATCCACCGGATGCGACCAGCGACCAGGCCGGACCGCCGCACCGCGACGAGGACTATCTGATCCTGTCGACCATCCATTCGGCCAAGGGCCAGGAATGGAAGAACGTCTTCGTGCTCAACACCGTCGATGGCTGCATCCCGGCCGATCTCGGCGTCGGCACCAAGGAAGACATCGAGGAGGAGCGCCGGCTGCTTTACGTCGCGATGACGCGGGCCAAGGACGGCCTGCATCTGGTGACGCCGCAGCGCTTCTTCACTCACGGCCAGGCAGCGCGCGGCGACCGCCACGTCTATGCCTCGCGAACCCGTTTCATCCCGGCCTCGATCCTCGGCGCCTTCGAGCAGACCTCTTGGGCGAGCGTCCACGCCAAGGACGATCCGCGCCACAGACCTGAGGTCCGCGTCGACCTCGGCGCCCGCATGCGCGGCATGTGGAAATAGCCGCAACCGCGAATGCCGGCAGGGAGCGACCTCAAGAGCAAATCGTCCTGTCATGGCATCTCTCAGGGAACCTCGGGCCGTCAGCCGCGTTTTCTGGCGTCCAACCCGCGATCGGAGAGCGGCGACCGCCGCCCTTCCGCCCATCCAGAGAGGCCAGAATGCACGACGCGATGTTCTTCACCCCGGTTGCCGTTAGCGTTGGCGCCGGCCACAAACGCATGCTCGCCTCGCTGTTCGACATGCATGATTTCCTGACCGAATTTCCGCCGTCACGCCGGCGCCTGAGCTATGGCGCGGCCGTGAGGGCTTGCGAGGCGGCGCGCGCCGGAGAAATCTCGACCGAGGCCGCACGCGATGCCCTGATCACCTTTGCGGTCACGGCAGGCATCCTCTGGCCCGCGGTCCAGCCGGCCGTCTCGGTCAAGCCGGTCGCACACGGTTATGGCGGCTACGCCGTCTGAGACGGCCGGGACCAGGCCTGCCCAGCAAAAAAGATCACTCGGACTTGCCGGCAGACGTCGGCGAGGCCTCTGCCAGCGTTGCCGGCGGGGCGGTCTGTTCGGTGTTGCCGACAAAGAGTTGATTGCCGACAAAGGGATAGGCAAGCTGCCGATGATAGAGCGGGGGAACCGGGTCATCGGTGCCGTATTTCTGCGGCATCCTCGGGCATGAACAATGTGCCTCCCAGCATGTCGAGCAAAGGCAGCTGCCCGGCGAAATTCTTGTCCCAGGCTTCGCGCTCATTGGCATGATGCCAGTGATGAAATCGCGGTGACGCGGTCGGACCGTTGAAATGGCTGCTGGCGATCTTGATGATGATGCCGTTGAACAAGAGGTAGACGACGTCGTTCAGCCAATGGCCGCGCGCCGACGATCGCTCCGCATGCAGCGGCAACAGCCGCTCCAGCGGAATGAAATAAGCGCGATGACCAGCACCGCCTTGAGGTCTACGAGATTGGACACCCTGCCCTCGTTGTGGCCGAAGATCAGCTCGCCAGAGATTAACGCCAATTGCTGACGGCGGCTGGCCACGGATTGCTGCCATTTGCCGGCACGGGCCGAATGTCTGGCCAAATCAGGTCTCAGGTTTGGCGAACCGCCAGTCCATCCGACAGCGCAGGGGCAGGCAGCGGCACGACGGCGACTGGAGTGCTTGCCGCCATCGGCCCGGATCGCGTCGGCCCTTTGAACAGGTTTCGAGAAGGACATGCCATCGCGCCTCGTCCCCCACTCCGCATGCCTACCTCTAGGAAAAACGATATTTTCCGCCAAACAAATTGAATTTCGCGGTTGTTCGTGTTCTTTCGCCTAGGATCTACATTGCCAGACATAAACGACAAAATGTAACTTTTCACAGTGGAAGCCAATTTATGTGCAAATTTCTGCGATTTGAAAGCTGAGATCGGCATTCTGTTAAAAGTATAAGATAAAACATGAAGACAAGCTTCGAATTCATGTTGTGAAATTGAGCTCTCATGGCTACCCTGCCATCACAGCACGAGGAACGTCACGATATTTTTTCTAGATCCTCATGTCATAGACCGGTATAGAAAAACAATATCGGCGCGCAGATGGGTGGACACTTGGCGAATACACGCGATGTATTATCACGCACGACAAGTAACCGATGGAATAGCGCCAATATCGGCGCCCTGTTCGCTGCGGTAAGACAACTCGGCATCCAGCAGTTTTTTGACTTCCGCAAGGAACCTGTCGCCGACAAAGACAGTTCACCACCTGCCAGAATTCCGGTCGCCGGAATCCCTATAGCCGGGCAGCCAGATTTAAGAGAAAATACGCCTCAGCATCCCAAGCTTATGTGCGGACTCGACGTTCCGTCGAGCCGCTCGTTTCACGTCGGCAAGGGGCTTGCTTTGTATCTGCAGGGTTGGGCTTTCTGTCCCGGCAATCCGATCAGGCGGCTCTATGTCCTGGACGGAACCAGGCAGCATGAAATCAAAAACCATTCCTGGGCTCGGCCCGATGTCGTGCACTACTTCCATCCCGCACAGGATCCGACCGGCGGCAGCCTGTTTTCCGAATTTATCACGATATTGCCGATCGAGGAGATTGCCGAGCCGGAGAGCCGCGAACTGCGACTGCTCGCCGAGCTTAAATCGGGAGAGATCATCGAGCAGTCGCTTGCTGTCTTCGAGTTCCAGCCTGGGGCCAACCGTCGTCCGCTGAAGGTGAAGTGGCCTGCCAAAGGGGCCAAGGTTGCCATCTGCATGGCGGCTTACAATCCGCCGCTTGAGCTTCTGAAACGGCAAATCGGATCGATTCGGGAGCAAAACCATAGGAACTGGATCTGCATCATCACCGACGACAGTTCCAGCGCAGCCTCCCGCAACGACATTCTGGACCTGATCGAAAACGACAGCCGGTTCGTCTATGTCAAAAACAAGGAGCGCAAAGGCTTCTACAACAATTTCGAGGAATGCCTTTCGCTGGTGCCCCTCAACGCCGAGTTCGTCGCACTGGCGGATCAGGACGACTATTGGCACGCCGACAAACTGACGAAGCTCACACATGCTTTGCCGGCAAGCAAGAAACTTGCATTCAGCGATTGCCGTATCGTGACCGGCCGCGAGGTTATCTCCGACACATATTGGACCGACCGCAAAAACGAATATGCGGATTTTCTTTCGCTGTTCCTTGCCAATAGCGTGACCGGCGCCGCGAGCCTTTTTCGTAGCGACATCCTAGACCGTATCCTGCCGTTTCCGCAGCGGCTGATGGACGCCTACCACGACCAATGGATCGCGCTTGCCGCCGAGGTTGCCGGCGGCATTTCCTATATTGAGGAGCCTCTGTACGATTACCATCAGCACGGCGCTAACGTTATCGGGCAGGTGATCAAGCGCTACCGCGGGGTCTCCTATTCAATAGGAGCTATCCTGAAAGGCGCAAAAAACAAGCGCGCCCTGCTCGACGCAGGCAGGACCTTGCTGCAGCAAGCACGCGTGGATTTTTCGGGGGCGCTGGAAAAGGCAGTATTCGCCGAAACACTTCGGCTGCGAAATCCTGGAATGTCGAGGACCCTGAAGAAGACGGCCGACCGAATCCCGCGTTTGACGACCGGTATCTTCGAACCGATACGTCTGAAAATTTCAAGGATATTGCGGCGTCATTCGACATTGAACGTCGAGGGCCTGCTGATGAACGCCGCCTTGGGGGCCAGAGCAAGAAATCTCGCCTATCGATTAAAGAAAACCAAATACTTGCGATATGTCCGCAAGATCAAGACAGGGTCCGAAGCTCTGCCGATGGCCGTCGCCGCCGGCGGGATAGTGAGCATCGAAGATATGGAGAACAACTGGATTTTTCGTAATATCCAGCCATTGACGTTGCACGTATCGCGTCGCGAGCCAAAGCGCGTCAACATCCTTCTGGCCACGATCGACTTCAAATACATTTTCGGCGGCTATATCGGCATGTTCAGCCTGGCGCTTCGCTTGCGTCGGGAAGGTTTTCTCGTCCGGATCGTGACTATGGAACGTACGGAGTTGGACATGACGCTCGCCCGCGAGCGCATCAAGGGCTATCCAGGCATCGAGCGACTGTTCGACGACATCGAAATCGAGCATCGGCATGACCGCAAAGAGGAATTGTTCGTCAGTCCCGACGATCGCTTCATCGCTACCAATGGTTGGGGGGCTCATGTCGCGCACCGCGCCAGCCGAGAATTGGGACAGGACCGTTTCATGTTCATGGTCCAGGAATATGAACCCTATTTCCTGCCCATGAACACAATCGCCGCGCTATTCCAACAGTCTTATCGTTTCCCGCAGTTTCAGCTTTTTTCGACGCCCTTGCTGCGCGACTTTTTCAAGCTGAACAAGATCGGCATCTTCTCGCATCCCGGTGCGGATAAGAACCATGCCGTTTTCCGCAACGCCATTCAGAAATTCAAGCCATCACTAGACGATATGCGCCGCCACGAACGGCGTATTCTTTTCTATGCTCGCCCGGAGGCGCATGCCGCGCGCAACATGTTCGAACTCGGTATGATGGCGCTTGCGGAACTCGCTCGCTCCCCTGATTTCGACGCCAGCAAGTGGAAATTCTGCGGAATGGGCTCGATCGGCGGCGCCAGCAAGATCAGGCTGACGCCCGATGTGGTCATGGAAATGATGCCAAAGACCGACCTGCAGACATATACTCAACGTCTGCCGCATCACGACGTTGGCCTGTCGCTGATGCTGACGCCCCATCCCAGCCTGGTGCCGCTGGAAATGGCCTCGGCCGGGATGTGGACCGTGACCAACACGTTCGAAAACAAGACGGCGGAGAGCCTGCGGGATATCTCGACCAATCTGATCCCGGTGGAACCGACGCTCGAGGCCGTGGTCGCCGGGCTCAAGGACGCCATCTCGCGCGCCGATCAATACGGCAAGCGGCTGCAGGGCTCGCGCTTCAATTGGCCGACCGATTGGGACGATGCGTTCTCGCCGGGGGCGATGAAGAAGATCGTGGACTTCCTTTCTGATCGGCCAGCCCTTTCCGTCGCCACCCACTCGCCTCTGAACGCACTGCAGACTGCTCGCGCCAAGAGCAGGATTGTGTCGACCGGCCGCCACCCCACTGCTGTCTTGCACCACTCGAGGAAACAGCTCAGGGAACCCTGATCACCCATTCATCCTGCAAGCCCCACCATCCGGCGGGTTTGAACGATACGATGCGCGCATTTGTGGCATCGTAGATGGCCTTGATGACATAGGGTGGCAACACGACAGTGGAGCCATAGATCGATGGGTCGAGATCTTTCTGATCCGACCCATCCAGATAGCCATATTGCTGACCATTGTTGATGGCTTCGGCAAGCTGCGGAACGACGCTCGCCGCATGCGCACCGTGGGTGGAAAACATCAGATAACCGCTGGGCTTGAGCGCTGCGCAAACCGAGGACAGCCAGCGCTGGAACAGGCCGTCCGGAAGGTGCGACCATAGCGAAATTGCGAAGATGAAATCGTATCTTTCGTCAGGCTTCCAATGCTCGGGAACGCTGGCCGATGGAATCGCCGAGACACCCAATACATCGGTACAAAAGGACACCGCTTCAGGATGTATGTCGCAGGCGACGAAATTCAGGTCTTTCAAATGGCGCGTCACGCGACCATAGCCGCTTGCGAACTCCAGCACCCTGGCATCCCGAGGCAAGCCCAACGATGCCATGAGTTCGCGCACCTGTTGCGCGTTGGCGGCTCCGTTCTCGAAATAGTGCTTCAGCGCCTCGAATAATTTCATCTCCTCGCCCGTGGACAACCGCGCGACGAGATGGCCGAAAATGTGATCGTACTCATGAATTTCGGGACTGACCGAATATCTGTCAGCCCATACCTTGGCCAGGGCTCGCAGAAAGTCGCTTGTTTCAAAAGCTTGAGACGAGTGGACCGGTGTATGGTCGGATTTCTTCACTAGCCCCATCGTAGAACCCTTCCATCTGCTTTTGATCCAACGCAACACGAGAGAAACTCACTAGGCAGGTTTTTGCACGACGTACTGATCTTGATATTTCCACCAAACGCCGGCCTCATAGGATACCAAGCGTGCGCCCGGCATTCTGCCGACCTGGACGCCGACATAGTGTGGATGAACGGTCGAACTGCCGTAGTCCTGTATGTCCAGGTCTATCTGTTCCGATCCGGCCTCGAAAGCGATGCCATCGGGGCCAGGCGTCGGTATTTGCGGGTTGATAAGGCGAGCGGATTCGCCGATTGTCGTGAAGATCAGATAACCGGCTGGCGCCACCAGCGCGTAGAGTGCGGACAGCCATCTACCAAAAGTGCGATCCGGGAGATGGGAAAAAAGCGAAATCACCGCGACGACGTTAAATTGTCCCGGGATTTTTAGCTGATCGGGATCCTTTGACGACACATAGGCCGGGCATCCACAATGTCTGCTGACGAACTCCACCGCTTCGGGGTGGATATCACTTACCGTCAACTCGCATAATTTTTGGAGGTGGCGGGTGAGCCGTCCATAGCCGGCAGCAAACTCAAGAACCCTCAGATTGTCCATATCGATGCCGAGGTTCTCGATTGTCTGCATCAGTTGTTTTGCATCAGCCATTCCGCCTTGGAAATAAAACTGCAAGCCTGTTTCGGCGCTCGACTTCAGGAAGTGCCCCAACATGTGATCTTCGGGGTGAAGTGCTGGGCTTACACCATAGATTGCCGCGAATTTTTTCGCCGCAGGTTCAAATTCTTCGACAGCTATGGTTCCCACGACGCTCTCCTTTGCATCTCTTTCACAGGCATTTGCTGGACCAGTGCCTGCTTGTCTTGACGGCCGCCGGCGTCCTCGGCAAGCGGCTCTCACGGTCCCCGGCAGACCTTGGTTGAGCCAGTTACACGCCAGCGTTTAGTCTCCGAAAGCCATCCCACCCTCGAACTGAATCATTGGGCCGCTGCGCCAGCCGAGGACCAGCCGAACTGTACACCAGTCATCATTGTTTGCTGCCCGTAATCCCCGGGATCGACACGAATAGTGCGGCCGGCCACGTACTTGGGAAGAACCAGCGCGATCTCATGGTCACCAGGCTGAAGATAGAGTTGAACCGAGCGGCCGGCCGCGAAAGGTTCATCTTCATTTCCGTGTGGTGGAAAAAAAATCTCGAATACATCCGGTTTCGTCAGCGTCAATTTCAGGCGAACGCAAGGCGCTCCCTGGCCGCTGCCCAGGACGGGCACGGTAGTAGCCATTTGAGGATCAGGCCCTGTGGCGAGATAACCACCGCCATTTACAACTATAGTTTGAAGTTTTGGCTCGGTGGGAGCAGGACCAAAATCCTTGCATTCCTTGGCAGCCAGTTCCTCGCGTGCGACCAACGCCAAGCCAAGCGGGCTGTACCATGTAAAGGGGCCGGTCAACGCGGAATCAACGACCGCTCGCTCAACGCGGCTGACGATCAGCCGATCGCTGGCAATCACGTCGTTCATGATCTCTTTTTGATCGGCGTCATAAACGTATTGGACAGCGTTTCGGAATGGGTAGGTCAACCCCAAGACCTTGTTGTAAAAGGAATCGTGCAGGATGACAGTCGATTGCGCCTGATCGAACTGCCTGACTGAGGATACCGCTACTACTTCTGCCGGGATGTCGATTTCGCTTTCAGGATAGCCATTGCCGACCAGCAGCATGGTCGTCTCTAGATCCGCCGGAGCCTGAACCATCTTTCCCGTTAATGCGGGCGGCGGAATGGTCTTTGCGTCCGGAAAAATAGCACGGAGCAATTGGCGAAAAGCAATTGCGCCGCCAAAGTTTGTCCAGTGAGTATCAGCCTTGCCATACAGAATGTGTGGAGTTGAATTCCTTTTTGCCTTCAGCAGCGGATCAAGATGGTCGATGATACGAGGCGCCTTGGCCCTGATCGTAGATCGCAAAAGGTCGGCGCTCTGCTGCTTGCAGCCCCAGAACTTTTCAAAATGAGAATCGAGGAATTCTGGGTAGAGCGTGGATTTGTCGGGCGCGATCGTAAAATACATATCGATTCCGGAAGCTCCAGCGACATCGAGCATGGCGCCTATCCGGGACACTGCCATTTCCACGTCATATTTCTTTTGACATTGCCCTTCGAACCAGTCGCCCTTCCAGTAGAGCCAGCCGTCTTTTCCGCTAGCTATGTAGTCGCGGTCGTATTGGTGAACGATCTTCAGCAAAACGGTATTTCGAATGGAAATGGCTGATTCCTTCAGCTGGGAGCGCTCAAGAAGAGCGGTGGCCAGTTGATCGAGTACGCCGCCTGAGCTTGCAGTAAGCGTTTGTACAGGAGGGAAAGCGGTAAAATCTTTGTGGCCATAAGGTTCAACGGCGCCGCGAACAGCCAGCACCAACAGCGGCGACGCGATGATGACCACGAAGGCTGCGGTGACTATTGCGCTGCATATTTTTCTGGCTGTTTTCATCAGAATTGGAAATACAGGAACGGAGTGTAGCCACCGCTCAGCGCCAACACCTGACATACCATCAGGGCAACAACCGTGTAGCAGGCGCCGGCGACATACAGCTTATCGCCTCTGGTCTCGCTTGTCAGCAACTGGCCGAACGAAAGCCGGCCGGGCAAAACGTAAATTGCCGCACCGGCCACAAGGGCGATCAGGCTGGTCGTGGCTATCGGCGCAGCCGCATCGAGGCTGAATGCACCAGCGGCGACGGGCGAAGCCATCGCCTTCCACAAAGACATTGCCTGTTCAAGCGACGTCGCGCGGAACAGCGGCCAGCTCAGCGTCACGACCGGCAGGAAATAGGCATATCGCAGCCACCCCTTCTCCAGCACTTTCGGCCAGGTGCCGGTGGCCACGCGCTCGACCAGGATGAAAAGCCCGTGGAACATACCCCAGCAGAAAAACGTCCAGGAGGCGCCATGCCAGAGGCCGGTTACCGCGAAGACGATCAACAGGTTTCGATAGGTCGCGATCCTGCCATGCCGGCTTCCCCCCAGCGGGATGTAGAGATAGTCGCGAAACCAGCTTGAAAGCGAGATGTGCCAGCGTCGCCAGAATTCGGTGATCGAACGGCTGGCGTAGGGTCTCTCAAAATTTTCCGCAAAGCGGATGCCGAACATGCGGGCAAGCCCGATGGCCATGTCGGAATAGCCGGAGAAGTCGAAATACAACTGGATGCCGTAGGTCGCGGCCGCCAGCCATGCCGTGGCAAAACCTATGGTGTCGTGGGGTGCGGCGAAAATGGCATCGGGGATCGGCGCAATACCATCGGCTATGATCACCTTTTTCATGAGGCCGTGAGCGAAGCGGGTGGCCCCGGTGGAGAAGTTCTCGAGAGATATTCTCGGCGCTCGAAAATCATCCACGACGTCCCGGAACCGCACAATCGGGCCGGCAATCAGGTGCGGAAAAAATGTGAAGTACGTACTGAAGAGCACGACATTGCGCTCTGCAGGAATGTCACGACGGTAGACGTCGATCAGGTAAGACAATGCCTGAAAGGTAAAAAAGGATATGCCGATCGGGAGGATTATGCCGGCGAATGTCGCCGACAGATTGCTGCCTGAAGTGAGGTCAACGTTCACCGCTATGAAATCGAGATATTTGAAGAACACGAGAATGCCGACCAGCAGCACGATTGCCGCCCCGACAACTGCATTTCTCAATCTCGCGCTTTTGCAAAGGTCGACAGCCAGCGCGCCGAAATAGGCGATGACTACATCCGCGATGAGTATGATTACATACGACCCTGACGACCAATAGTAGAATGCCAAGCTCAGAACGAGCAGGCTTGGCCGAAAGGCAGAGGGCTTGGCAAAAAGAGCTATGGCAAGTGCGATAGGCAGGAAGAAGAAAAGAAAATTACTTGCCGAAAATACCATCCTGCCTCCAACCACGCCCACGCTCGGTGACCACCTCAGCTCTAAGAGCCAAGTTTGCCACCCAAGACCTCACCATCTATATCGAATATAGCGCGCAAGGATCGGCCAAAATACAAAAACATGTCCCAACGGCGAAAATATCGACAAAATGTATGAGCATTCGGCAATTCTCTCTGAATCATCACTGCTCAGATAGTAGACGCCTCGCCTGATCTGTAAATGCTTATCTCTATGCACAGGTTGTTGATAACGCGCCCAAGCCGCTAGAGCGTTTCATCGTTTAGGGAAACGGCGAAACACTCTATTTCTTGTTCTGACGCAATTCCGAAGGAAAGCGCTAAGCGCTTTCCTGGGAACACACACTTTTCTTGGAATTGCTCTAAGGCGCTACGCCGAGCTGTCGGCGCACCGGTCCCAGCCCTCAATGCAACGTCGGATCACCGGCCAGCAGGCTGCGCGGCCCGGTCGTTTCGAAACTGACCTGGTCGCGGCCGTTGGACTTGGCCTTGTAGAGGTGCCGGTCGGCCGTCAGGAACATGTCGGCATAGGTGGTGGGTCCGCTGAAGGCGACGCCACCGATGCTCACCGAGAGCGGACAGGGCCGTCCATCCGGGGCAAACTCGACCTCGCGGATGCGCCGCCGGATCCCCTCGGCAACCAGCCAGGACTGCGACGGGTCGGCGCCAGGCAGGAAGATGGCGAACTCCTCGCCGCCGATGCGCCCGACAATGTCGGCGCCGCGCAGCTGGGCCTTGATCGTCTGCGCAATCAGCTTGAGCGCCTGATCGCCGCAATCGTGGCCCAACCGATCGTTGATGGTCTTGAAATGGTCGGCGTCGACGATCAGCAGGGCGCCGGCATCGACGACAGACTGGCTGCGCGCCTGTTCGAGATAGGCCTCGACCAGCATCGAAAACGCGCCGCGGTTGAACACCGCGGTCAGGCTGTCGGTCGCCGCGACAATGCTCAGATTCTTCTGGGCGATCGCCAGCTGGCGCATCTTGTACATCAGGAAAGAGAAGAACGATCCACCCAGCACAAGCGGCAGTAGCAGGTCGGTGAGCTGCGCCCAGCGCAATGCTTCGGGCGACAGCGACGGAAAATTGTAGGAATCGACAAGGAAGGCCGCCGCGATACAGATCGCCGTGCCGACAACCGTGACTGCTATGACCCTGCCCAAGCTCGTGGGCGAAAGATCGACCCGCATGCCATTTCTCCCACTGTGTTCGCCATTTTGCAGCGGGAACACAAATGAAACCCTAAAATCTTACCTGCAATTCGAATGTGGTTAACCAGAACAATTCCAGGAAAGTGTGAGCAGCTTTCCCGGGAGAAGCGCGTGGGCGCTTTCCCTGAGAATTACCAAGACAAAGGGATAGCGCGTTTCATCGTTTCCGTTAAACGATAAAACGCTCCGGCAATCGAAAGGCGCGATCGGTTGCCTTGTGAGTGGCGACAAAAAGCCCGCCACTTGCGCGGCGGGCTTTCCGACTGGCCGGAGGCTTCTCGTCAGCGCATGTCCCTCGGGAAGTCTGGGCCATGCGGTAGGAGAGTGCCGTAAAGCCTCACGGCTGGCTCGACACTCCCGGCGAAACCTGTCTCAGCGACGCGAGATCATAAGGCATAGCTGCCGCAGATCGCTGTCGTAGGTGCCCTCGCTGGCGAGCACATCGACGCAGCGCTTCTTCATACGTGTCAGCTGGCTGTTCGACATGCTGGCGACGACACCGGGTGTCCCAGGGGTGCCTGGTGTTCCAGGAGTTCCTGGAGTGCCGGGGGTACCGGGCGTACCGGGCGTGCCCGGCGTTCCGCCAATGCCGACGCCGACGCCGACGTTGATGCCGCTGCCGACGTTGACGCCGACACCGGCATTGATACCTCCGCTGCCGCCGACCGTGGCCCCAACACCGGCCTTGATGCCACCGGCTCCGCCGACCGTCGCGCCAGCGCCGGCCTTGATGCCGCTGCTACCGCCGACTGAGGCGCCGAGGCCCGCAGTAACGCCGCTATTGCCGCCGACCGTTGCGCCAGCACCCGCCTTGATACCGCCGCTGCCGCCAACCGAGGCGCCGGCACCGGCCTTGACCCCGCCGCTGCCGCCGATCGAAGCGCCAACACCGGCATTGATGCCGCCAGCACCGCCGATAGATGCGCCGGCACCGACGCCAATTCCGCCGCCTGCATTCGCGGGAGCGGCAAAAATGACGATAATTGCACCCGCCGCCAGTGTTCTAGCGATTTTTTGAGTGATATTAACCATGACACTCTCCTTGTTGCCGTTCTGCTTTGTGCATTGCAACATGCCAGCAAACCAAAGCAGACATATGCTTATGCACTCACAGCTACGCACGAGTCTTCCTTATAGTTTCTTTATTTTTTCCAAGAATAAGGATTGTAGTTCTCAAGGCGTGCACTGGTCTGCTAAAAAAAAATATGTTTTTGCTTCAACATTTAAAATTTGTTTAATTCTCTAAACAGAAATTCCACCGGAGTTGGAGCGGGTTGTGGCTGCGGCGGCTTGGAGCCGAAGGCCCACAAAAGGCGGGCCACCGACAGCCCAGCCACCTGGCCCCGTCACCGGGCAGCGTTGTGCCGACAGGGTCCTCACAACCCGGCTGGAATTCAGAGCTGGCGTCGGGGATGGATGGTCGGCGCAAATGTACCGGTAACGCTCCCGTGCGTTTAAACGGGAAGCGCGGTCAGGAGATCAGGCGTAGGCGCGGCCTTCGTCGGTGCGTTGGAAAAAGGCTAGGTCGAGTTGCACCGAAGGCCGGCCGAGAATGGTCAGGATGGCGTGCGCCTGGCCGCGGTGATGGGTCTGGTGGTTGAAGACGTGTCCCAGCGCCGGCGCCAGCCGCTGCGAGACGGTGCGCATGTCGGAAACGGTCATGTAGGAGAAGCGGCCGGACAAAGCCTTTTCGGTCAAACCGCCGACCCAGTCGACGATCCGCCTGTCCTCGGCCTCACGCGCCAGCTTCAAGCCAGGCAACGCGCGGTGCAGGATGGCGTCGAGTTTTGCCGGCGCGTCGCCCTCGCCGGTGAAGCGTTTCATCCAGATGCGGTCGGTGGCCAGCAGATGGTTGAGCGTGCCCATCATCGAGCCGAAAAATGCGCCGACATCGCGGTTGAACTCTTCTTCCTCAAGTGCGGCGACGGCATCGTAGATGCGGCCATTGGCCCATTGATTGTAGGCCGCGAACATCATGAAATGCTGTTTCATCTTTTTCCCGCCGACGAGTTCCGCTTCAGCCGCAGGCGACTAATTAGACCGCGAGGGCGCAGCCGCCAATGACCATTCTGTTCAATGAACTCGTCGGACACGACGCGACCCGTCCGTTCAGCCCGCATTGCTGGAAGGAGGCGGCGGCAGCAGCTTAGGGAGTAGGCAGTAGGCAATAGGGTCCGAGCGCTGTACTGCCTACTGCCTACTGCCTACTGCCTACTGCCTACTGCCTACTGCCTATTCCCCACACAAGTCTCCTGATCGCCATGCCACCACCCCCCGATTTCACCGATGATTTTCGCGCCGGGCTGGTCACGCTGCTGCGCTGGCGCCGGGATGTGCGGCGCTTCGAGCGGACGGCTTTGCCCGAGGGTACGCTGGAGCGGCTGCTGGAGCTTGCCAGCATCGCGCCGTCCGTCGGTCTCAGCCAGCCGTGGCGCTTCGTGGTGGTCGACAGCGCCGAGCGGCGGGGCGCGGTGAGAGACTGTTTCGAGCGCTGCAATGCCGAGGCGCTGGCATGCTTTTCGGGCGAGCGCGCCGCGCTCTATGCCCGGCTGAAGCTCGCCGGTCTCAATGAAGCGCCCTGCCAGTTCGCGGTTTTCGCCGACCGCACGACGCAACAGGGCCATGGGCTCGGCCGCATGACGATGCCGGCAACCATCGACTATTCGGCCGTCATGGCGGTGCACACGCTGTGGCTGGCGGCGCGGGCGGAAGGCATCGGCATGGGCTGGGTGTCGATCCTCGACGCCGCCGAGATGGCCGCAATCCTGGACACCCCGCCTGAGTGGACGCTGATCGGCTATTTCTGCCTCGGCTATGCCAGCGAGGAGCATGATCTGCCGACACTGGAACGCGAAGGCTGGGAGCGGCGGCGGCAGCCGGTGGTGATCAGGCGGTAAAGCTGCCCATCACTTCGTCTCTTCCTTGGCGATGAGCTTGACGCAGATCGGGTCGCCCTTCGGCATCGGAGTGCACTGCCATCCAGGCCCGAAACCGAAATTCGTATCTGTGCGGCGACCCGAAAAGAGCAGCAGAACAAGGCCCACGGCAGCCAAGATGCCGATAATCCAAAGGCTCCCTTTTATGTCGCCCGGTCTGAGGTGGAGGTGGGGCCAGCGCGTCCCGTCAAACATGGTCCGATGTCTTTCCGTTCCGCTGATTTCCGTTCGAAACCGTGCGTGCCTGCGCAATCACCATTTTCCCGCAAGCCTTGCCTTTGACCAGAGCGTTGCGAACAGCCATGCGGGCGGTCGCGGCCGAATAACGCTGCCGGGGCGCGTCCCCTTGGCAATGGGCCGGGCGGCTTGTATAGAGCCCGCCACTCCACATTCCGATCTCAAGACTTTCCATCTCAAGACAAGGACGACCCCATGGCGCTCGAACGCACCTTTTCCATGATCAAGCCGGACGCGACCCGGCGCAATCTTACCGGCGCCATCACCAGGATGCTGGAAGAGGCCGGCCTGCGCGTCATTGCCTCGCGTCGCGTGTGGATGAGCCGCCGCGAGGCCGAAGGCTTCTATGCCGTGCACAAGGATCGTCCGTTCTTCGGCGAACTGGTGGAATTCATGTCGTCGGCGCCGACCATCGTGCAGGTGCTGGAAGGCGAAAACGCCATTGCCCGCAACCGCGAAGTGATGGGCGCGACCAACCCCGCCAACGCCGCCGAAGGCACCATCCGCAAGGTGCACGCGCTGTCGATCGGCGAGAATTCCGTGCACGGCTCCGACGCGCCGGAAACCGCTGCTGAAGAGATCAAGTACTGGTTCTCGGACACCGAGATCGTCGGCTGAGCCGATAGACAGGTTTGACTATGAAAGCCGGGGCAAAACCCCGGCTTTTTGTTTTTGGCCCGCTCCCTTAGCGGATCAGCGGCGTGTCCCAGAGGTCGCCGAGCAGCGTTTTCAGCTCGGTGAAGCGCTTCTGCCCAAGCTCCTGCGCCCATTCCCGCTCGACGTCGAGCAGGATGTCGGCCATCTTCTGGTATGCGGCGCGCCCGCGGTCGGTGAAGTGGACGACGGTCCCGCCGCTCTCATCGGGTGCCGCCGAGCGAGTGATATAACCCATCGCTTCCAGCGTCTTCAGCAGTTGATTCATGGCCTGCTTGCTCATCGCGGCGCGCTCGGCGAGCGCGCTCGGCCGAAGGCCATCCGGGCCGGGATATTGGATCACCGCCATATGCGGCGGGCTGAGGTCCTCGAAACCCGACGCCCTGAGATCCCTGATCAGCTTGCGGTGAATGGCCATGGCCGGAACGCGCAGCAGTGCACCGATCAGCGGTGGCTTCTTTGGCGGTTCTTCCGCGGATAATGGCATTGACACTCTGGTAAATCGAGTTTACTCATCTCGGTAAATTCAATTTACCACGTGGGAGGATGAAATGCTAGACAGAGCTAGCCAGATCAGCGTCAATCCGGCCGACGAGACAATCAGCCATGGCGGCCTTGCCGTGCGCTTCCTGCTTACCGGCGACCAGTCGAACGGCAGCATCGCCGCCTTCGAACTGACGGTCGCCGGCTCGCAGCGCCTGCCCGCCCCGGCGCACAGCCACGATCACTATGAAGAGACGATGTACGGGATCGAAGGCGTGCTGACGCTGACCGTCGACGGACACCGGCACGATATCGGGCCTAGGCAGGCGCTGTGCATTCCGCGCGGCGCGGTCCATCGCTTCGACAACGACACCGCCGCGACCGCCAAGGTGCTGTGCGTGGTGACACCGGCGGCGATCGGCCCGGAGTATTTTCGCGAGGCCTTCGCCATCTTCAGCACTGGCGGCCCGCCAGACCGCACCAGGCTGATGGACCTGATGCGCCGGTTCGGCCTGACGCCGGCGCCCCCGCCGCCGCAGTCTTGATTCTTAGCTCGCTGCGTTGAAGCGCAAGATATCGTGGCCGTCCTTGTCGGCGATGATCAGCTTGCCGCCATCGACACGGTATGACGCCGCCTTGGCGAGCGCCTCGAACAGCGCCTTTTCCTCGGCCATGATCTCCGGCGCGCAGGCCTTGTAGGTCGAGCCGATGTCGCTGATGACGATGGTTTCGCCATCGACCTTGGCGGTGGCGAAATAGGCGTTGCACGGGCCGCTGCCGCCCGCCTTGCCGGCTTCGCTGACCCGGAACGTCGCCTGCGGCTCCGAAATCACGCCGATACCGTCGATATATTCGACTAGCCAGCTCTGGCCGAACAGCGAGGCCGAGGTCGGCTTGTCGCTCGGCGCCACCATTTTCAGCACAATGGCCTGCGGCGCCTCGCTGAGCGGATCGACCTGATAGCGCGAGTCCGTGACGAACAGCAGCTTGTCGTCGGCGGTGATGCGCGCCTGCAGCGCATAGGTCATGTTGGGCCGGATCACCGTTGGATCGAAGCTGATCTCGAACTTGATCGGCACCTGGCCGGCCGGCGCTACCTTGCGCTCGCCGACAATGGCGGCCGGCGCATCGGCCAGCGATACATCGGCAAGTTGAACCGACAGCACGGCGTTGGGCGGAAGCGCGATGCGCTCGCGATACATCACCTCGCCCTTCAGGGTTTTCTCGGCGGCGACGGAAGGCTCGGGAACGGCCAGAACGCCGATAACCAGCGGCACAAAACCGAAGACGAAGAATTCGGCGATCCTGTCCAGCATGCCCTTGCTCCCTTTTTGCCGATGCGATTTGGCCAAGGGAATGCGGTCAATACATGGCTGCGCCGAGATTTATTCGGGCCGCGCCTTCCAGCGCGCCGCAGCCTGGTCGTCGGCGTCCTTGGCCTCGACCCAGCCGCCATCGGTGCCGTCCACGCGGTGCTCCTTCTTCCAGAAGGGTGCACGCGATTTCAGGAAATCCATCAGGAAATTGGCCGCTTCGAACGCCGCCTGCCGGTGCGAGGACGCCGCCACCACCAGCACGATGTTTTCGCCCGGTGCGATCTTGCCGTGGCGATGGATGACGGTCAGGCCTTGCAACGGCCAGCGCTGAAGCGCCTCGCCGGCGATCCGGCTGATTTCGGCCTCGGCCATGCCTGGATAGTGCTCGAGTTCCAGCGCCGACAGCTGGCCCTGCTCGTCGCGGCAAAGTCCTGAGAAGGACACCACGGCGCCGATGTCGGCGCGACCCCCGGTCAGTTTCGCGATCTCGGCGGCAACGTCGAAATCGTCGCGCTGGATGCGCACCGTCGGCGCGCCGGACATGGTGTCAGCCCCCGGTCATCGGCGGAAACAGCGCGATCTCGCGCGCGCCGGCTATCTTCTCGCGATGCTCGACATGTTCCTGGTTGATGGCGACGCGGATCACATCAGGATATTGCAGCGCGTGCTCATATTCCTCGCCACGCGATTTCAGCCAGCGCAGGAGGTCGGCCACCGTCTCGATACCGGCGGGCAGTTCGACATCCTCTTCCGGCTTGCCGATCCGTTCGCGCACCCAGGCGAAATAAATGAGCCTGGTCGACATCTCACTCGTCCATGATGTGCTTGAGGCCGGCGCGGAAATAGTCGTAGCCGGTGTAGAGCGTGACGAGGGCTGCGATCCACAGCAGCACCAGTCCGGTCTGCGTGGTCAGCGGGAAGATCTTGTCGCCGGCAGGCCCGGCCAGCAGGAAGGCGATGGCGACCATCTGGATGGCGGTCTTCCATTTGGCCAGCTGCGTCACCGGCACCGAGACTTTCAATGCCGCCAAATATTCGCGCAGCCCCGAAACCAGGATTTCGCGGCACAGGATGATGATTGCCGCCCACAGCGACCAGCCTGCGATGCCGGCATGGCGGTCGGTGTCGGCGGCGAGCAGCAGCAGGCAGGTGGCGACCAGCAGTTTATCGGCGATCGGATCCAGCATCTTGCCGATGTTGGACGTCTGCTGCCAGGCGCGCGCCAGATAGCCGTCGAGATAGTCGGTGATCGAAGCCAGCAGGAAGATGATCAACGCCGACCAGCGGGCGAAGTCGCTCGATTTCAGATGCCCCTCGAGAAAAAAGCACAGCACCACCAGCGGCACCGCGACGATGCGGGCATAGGTAAGCATGTTAGGCAGGTTGAACGCGCGCTTGGCCATATCTCAGGGACTCTTTCTGCCTGCGTACTCAAATCAGAACCGGATGTAGGGGGTCAACAGGCGAGATTCGATTGGCCAGACGAAAATAGCGCGCGATTGCCGGGATTCGAGTGGCCTGCGAGAAAAGAACGGCTGCTGCCATTCATCGGGACAGCGGCGTCACCGGCGCTCAGCTCTCATGGAAATGATTGTAGACGAGCTTGGCGACCTGCTCTGAAATACCGTCGACCTTGACCAGATCCTCGACTGCCGCGCGGCTGACCGCCTTGGCAGTGCCGAAGGCCAGCAGCAGCGCGCGCTTGCGACCGGGACCGATGCCGGCGATCTCGTCGAGCGGGCTCTTGACCAATTCCTTCTTGCGCCGCGCGCGGTGCGAACCGATAGCGAAGCGATGGACCTCGTCGCGCAGCCGCTGGACGAAATAGAGCACGGGATCCCGCACAGGGAGCGAAAACGAGTCCCTGCCTCTGACGAAAAAACGCTCGCGGCCGGCATCGCGGTCCTGGCCCTTGGCGATGCCGATGGCCGCCACGCGATCCTCGATGCCGAGGTCGGCGAGGATCTTGCGCACCGCGCTCATCTGGCCCTGGCCGCCATCGATCAGGATGACGTCCGGCCAGGCCGGGAAGCTGCCGGAGATGTCTTCCTCGATGTCGTCGCCTGCTCCACCGGCTGCCGCGTCGTCGGGAACGACATCGCCATGTTCCTTCAGCAGCCGCGAAAAGCGCCGTTCCATCACCTCGCGCATCATGCCGAAATCGTCACCGGGCGTGATCTCGGTCGAGCGGATGTTGAATTTGCGGTACTGGTTCTTCACAAACCCTTCCGGCCCGGCGACGACCATGGCGCCAACGGCGTTGGTGCCCATAATATGCGAATTGTCATAGACCTCGATGCGCACCGGCGGCTTCGGCAGGCCGAAGGTCTCGGCAAAGCCGGCGAGCAGCCGGCCTTGCGTGGAGGTTTCGGCCAGCCGGCGGCCGAGCGCCTCGCGGGCATTCTGCAGCGCGTTGTCGGTCAAATCCTTCTTCTCGCCGCGCTGCGGCACCGAGATCGACACTCTACGGCCGGCGCGGGTGGACAGCGCTTCGGCCAGCAGTTCCTGATCCTGGACGCCTCGCGACAGCAGAATGTTCCGTGGCGTCGGCTTGTCGTCATAGAACTGCGCCAGGAACGAGCCCAGCACTTCCGCCCCCTCCAGTGCCGGATCGGCGTTGGGGAAATAGGCGCGGTTGCCCCAGTTCTGGCCGGTGCGGAAGAAAAACACCTGGATACAGACCTGGCCGCCCTCCTGATGGATGGCAAAGACATCGGCCTCGTCGACGGTGGCCGGGTTGATGCCCTGATGGCTCTGCACATGCGACAGCGCTGCCAGCCGATCACGATAAATGGCGGCGCGCTCGAAATCGAGCTCCTGCGAGGCCTGCTGCATGGCGGCAGAGATTTCGGTCTTCACCTTCTGGCTGCGGCCCGACAGAAAATCCTTCGCCTCGCTGACCAGCTCGGCATAGTCGCCATGCGAGATTTCGCCGGTGCAGGGACCGGCACAGCGCTTGATCTGGTAGAGCAGGCACGGCCGGGTGCGGTTTTCGTAGAAGGAGTTGGTGCAGCTCCTGAGCAGGAAGGCGCGCTGCAGCGAATTGATGGTGCGCCCGACCGCGCCGGCCGACGCAAAAGGTCCGAAATAGTCCCCCTTGCGCGAGCGCGCACCGCGATGCTTGTAGATGCCGGGCGAGACGTGATCGCCAGTCAACAGGATGTAAGGGAACGACTTGTCGTCCCGCATCAGCACATTGAAACGCGGCCGCAAGCGCTTGATGAGATTTGCCTCGAGCAGCAGCGCTTCGATTTCGGTGCGGGTGACGACGAACTCCATCGTCGATGTCTCGCGCACCATGCGGCCGATGCGGGCGGTGTGGAACCGGCCTTGCGCGTAGTTGGTCACCCGCTTCTTCAGGCTGCGCGCCTTGCCGACATAAAGCACGTCGCCGGCAGCGTTCATCATGCGGTAGACGCCGGGCGCATTGGGCAGCCGCTTGACCAGTGTCTGGATGACCTCCGCGCCGACCATGCCGTCGGCGTCGCCGGCATGCGGCTGCCAGTCTATCGCTGTGAAGGCGACATCGGGCCCGGTGGCCTCGGGCTCGACGATCTCCTCGACCGCTTCATCCTCAAGCTCGATGTCGGGCGGCATATCGTCGGCGGCGCCGGCGCGCGTCTTGTGTTTCTGGTCTGCGGGACTCATTCCACCATGCCTGTCACATCCGGCGTCTGCCATGCAAGATGCTGGCCGCCGTCGAGCGCGATCATCTGGCCGGTCACCGAGCGCGCCTCCCAGAGATAGCGGATGGTGGCGCCGAATTCGGCCAATTGCGGGCCGCGCTTCAGAATCAGGCCATCGACCTGCTTTTGGAAATCATCATCGTCCTGGCGGGCATTCTTCAGCGCCGGACCGGGACCGATGGCGTTGACGCGGATGCGCGGACCGAGCGCCTGTGCCAGCATTTCGGTCTGCGTCCACAAGGCCGACTTCGACAGCGCATAAGAGAAATAGCGCGGCGTCGGCCGCCAGACGCGCTGGTCGATGATGTTGACGATCAGCCCCTCCTGCCCTGGCGGCAAGGCGCGGGCGAAGTTTTGCGCCAACAGCGCCGGCGTCTTCACATGGATGGCGAAGTGAAGGTCCCATGCCGCCCAGTCGAAGTCCTCGACGCTATCGTCGACGAACAGCGACGCATTGTTGACAAGAAGCGTGACCGGGCCGAGCGCTGCCGCGGCGCGGCCGACGAGATCGCCAACCGCATCCATGTCGGTCAGATCGGCGGCTACCACGCCGGCGCGGCCGCCTCCGTCCCTGATGTTCGCAGCCAGCGCGTCGGCCTCGGCGGTCGAGCGGTTGGCGTGGATGGCGACGGCAAAACCGTGCGCGGCCAGATCCTCGACGATCGCCTTGCCGATCCGCTTCGCCCCGCCCGTCACCAGCGCCGTTCCGGCGGCTTCGATCATCTGTCAATCCTCAATCTGCGCCTCAATTCGGCTAGCGGCACATTGTGACGCGTCCAGGGGTTAAATGCCGTTTCCACCTGGGGCAGGAATGTGGCGAAACGGCTTTTTCGCCGCCGGCACCGCCCCGGATTCGGGTCGGCAGGACCGCAATATAGGACGCTGAACCCGTTGCACCAAGCCGAGTGCAGTGCAGCATCGCCTGCGTACTGACATTTCGCTGTTGCGAAGATGCAACGTCAAGCTTCGGCCTCATTCGTGCCGGGGAATGACCCATTTTCAGGTTCGCTGCCGCCGCATTTTGACACGACATTCGGAACCGTTGAGTGCCAGATCCGTTTCACCCCCCGGACGGGTTGATGGCGCTCAGGACAAACAAGCCTACGTGTCTTGTGGCTTAAGGAGTAAACAACAATGCAAACCAATCTCAAATTCGCGCCGCTCGCGGTTGCGCTCGGGCTCTTCGCCCTCAGCGGTACCGCTTTTGCTGCCGATGTCGTCTCGGAAGAGCCCCCGGCGCCGGCCCCGATCGCCGAGCTCCCCGTCGCTTCCTGGGCCGGCCCGTATGCCGGTCTCAGCGCCGGCTACGGCTTCAGCGGTCATGCCAAAGTCCAGGACGGCGGCCCCGACATCAAGACCAAGGGCTTTGTCGGCGGCGTTTTCGGCGGCTACCAGTGGCAGCAGGAAAACTTCGTGTACGGTGCTGAAGCCGATCTCGGCTACAATGGCGTCAAGGGTGACAGCGGCGGCGTCAATTCCAAGGGCGGCTTCGAAGGCTCGCTGCGCGCCCGTCTGGGTTACGCCGTGACCCCGGAAATCCTGCTCTACGGCACCGGCGGCGGCGCCCTGAAGAACCAGAAGGTCTCGGTCCCCGGCGACAGCGACAGCAACACCATGCTCGGCTGGACGGCCGGCGTCGGCACCGACATCAAGATCACCGACAATGTGTTCGGCCGTGTCGAGTACCGCTACACCGACTTCGGTTCCAAGAGCTTCGACAGTGTCGGCACCAAGGTCAAAGAGAGCGACAACCGCGTCACCTTCGGCGTCGGTATGAAGTTCTAACTGTCGTTCAAGCCACGACACAAGAAAGCCGGGCCTCGCGCCCGGCTTTTTTTGTTTCGCCCGTCAGGCCGGCACAGCCACCTTCAGCCCCGGAAACTTCTCATCGAAACGCGCTGCCCAGCGGGTCAGGCGGCCGCGGCCCTTTTCCCATTTGCCGGCGAAGCGCAGAGAGAGGTAGCCGAGGCAGGCACGCAACGCCAGCTGGCCAAGCGTGATCTTCTTCGGCAGCTTCGGCGGATTGGCGTTGAGGAAATCGAGTGCGGCGGTGATCTTGGTCCACTGGCGATCGAGCCAGGGTTGATAGACCATCTCCTCCGGACGCGTGCGCCGCTCATAGACCATCGACAGCGCGCAGTCGCATATGCCGTCGGCCAGCGCCTCCAGCACTTCGGCCTTGAGGCGCTTGTCGGCATTGCGCGGCAACAACAGGCTCTTGGAAGCGCGGTTGAGATGCTGAGTGATCGCGCGGCTGTCGTGGATCGAGCGGCCGTCGTCGAGCACCAGCACCGGAATCTTGCCGAGGGGATTGGCTGACATCAGTTCAGCAGGCTTGTCCTCGGTCTTGACCAGCACCAGCTCGACGGCAATGCCGGCATGGAGTGCTGCCATGCGCACCTTGGAACTGTAGGGGGATGAGGACGCGTAGAGCAGCTTCGGCATGATCGGTTCCCTGTTTTCGGACGGCCAGTGCATGTCGCTCAACAATGCGGCTCCGGTCTTGAGAACGACGCGCGTAAAACAAAGGTCTAGAGCGCGTCGCCTGAACCCCATCGGATGCGACCGCCTTAGTGTTGGCCGATCTTCCCTGAGGGAGCAACTGCCAGAAGGGCAAAACCAGGCGGCCAATCCGCCGACAATGAAATCGCCAATGCATGTCTCACAGAAGTGGCGTCAATTTCGAGAGAACGACATGCATCAAAACAAGACCTAAATCACCGCAAAAAAGCTCCCGGGAATCTGCCAGTCGGCAAAGTTCCCGGGAGCTTTGAGATGGTCCGCTGTTACTTCTTCTTGGCGGCTGGCTTTTTGGCCGGTGCAGCCTTCTTCACAGCTGCCGTCGACTTGGCGGCGGCGGCCTTCATCGGAGCCTTGGCGGCGGGTTTTGCCGCTGCCTTGGCTGCCGGCTTCTTGGCGGCGGGCTTGGCTGCTGCCTTCGCAGCAGGCTTCGCCACAGCCTTGGCGGCCGGCTTCTTGGCGGCGGGTTTCGCTGCTGCCTTGGCGGCGGGTTTTGCTACTGCCTTAGCTGCCGGCTTTGCCGCTGCCTTGGCGGCCGGCTTTGCCGCTGCCTTCGGTGCTGCCTTCTTTACTGCTGCAGGTTTCGCGGCAGCTTTCGGTGCCGCTTTCTTTGCCGGCGCTTTCGCCGCCGGCGCCTTCGTCGTGGTCTTTGCCATGCGATGCCCCTTGCGTTTGTGCCGATGGCCGTGAGTGACCCGGCGAGCTAATGCATATCTGACTCGTGCGTATCTAGCCAGCGAAGCATTACATAGAATTTCGCAAATTAAGTTTCGGTTACGCTGAGAGCATTATCGCAATGATCGGCACAGAAATCGCCAAAGAATCTTCCCGCTTCGCAGCGAACTGTTGCGAGAGAAATCTCTGATATCGAGACTCACACGATCTTCTCGTCAAGCTCACATTCTCTTGCAACGCCGTCGATCTCACGCGGTCATCGGCGACCTATCGGATGGCAACAATCATCGCACCGCAGAGGCTGATCTTGCTTCATCCCAGCGGTCGCAGGAACAGCACTAAAGTGAACGCGAGCTTTTTACTCGTATATTGCGAGTGGGTGGACGGAAGCCAGGAAAGACAGCACTTGAAGGGACAGCCTGTTGTGTCGGACGTCTCCCCGACGAGAAGGGAGATCGCCAGCTTCGGCGCAAGAGATGCCAAACGGAAATGGGAAACGAAAGATCGGGGAATCCTCCTCCCGGGAAGCCGCGATCCCTTGGAAGCCAAGGGGGGCAGGCCCCTAAGCGCCAACCCGCTCGCGCACCTGCAGCCGGCGCAAGGCTCGGCGTGGTGGAGGTGGACGGCAAACGCATCCCACGGCGGCGCAATGCCGGATCTGCATCAGGATCCGCCCGATCTCGCCGCGGTGATAGCCGCCATGCGTGACGACATGGGTCAGCATTTCCTGGCGTGACATCATTGCCCTGTCGCCGTCGGTGAAGGTGAAAGGCACAGGCTCTGACATGAGCTTTGGCGAGACGGCTTCGATATAGTCGAGATACCAACGATCCATCGCAGCGACATCAGCGCTCAATTCATCGAGTGCTGTCGTGTCCACGGTGTTGTCGGACGCATAGCCATGACGCGTGCCGGAAAGATGCGCGGCGAATATCTTCGATACGACGAGGTTGTGGTTGATGAGACGGGTCGCCGTGTGGCGCTGATCGACATGCTCCTGCTGGTCGAGGCCCGCAAGCTTCTGCAGCAATTCACCATTCGCCCAGGCTTGATAAACGAAGAGGCTGCGGTCTGTATCCTTTGCAAAAAATGTGAGTATATTATCTATATTCTTGGCTGCTGGAGCAGACATGTCTACTCGCATTGCAAAGCCGCGCTCACGCATGCGCAAGCAGCCGCGCCAGGCGCGTTCGAGAGCGACGGTCGAGGCGATCATCGAAGCCGGTGCTCATGTTCTAAGCGCGCTCGGCTGGGCCGGCTTCACCACCAACAAGGTGGCCGATGCGGCCGGCGTCAGCATCGGCTCGCTCTATCAATATTTTCCCGACAAGCTGTCGCTGGTCGAAGCAATTCGCCGGCGACATTTCGATCAGGTGCTGTCGGTGATCGCCGAATCAGCAGAAGGCGACAAGCCGCTCAAGCGATTCGCGCAGGAGCTGGTGCGCGGCATGATCGATGCGCACAGCATCCATCCGACGCTGCATCAGGTGCTGCTCGACGAGGCGCCGGGCGATCGCGGCTCACGCGCCGCCCATGCCTCGTTCCAATCGCGCTATCTCGATCACTACACGACGGCGGTGGCGCAATATCGCAGGCGCAGAAAGGACAATGAGGCCGTGGCCCGTGTGCTGTCCTCGGCGGTCGAGGGCGTCATCCACAATGCCGCGCGGCGAGACATGCTCGACGCGCCGGAGCTGCAGAAGCAGTTGGTCGAGCTGATCTGCGCTTACGTGTCTGGTGGGAAGGCGGTGTGAGGCAGCGGCAGCAGTTCGGAGATTGGCGAAACCGGAGCGACATCAGATCTCCCCCTTGCGGGAGATGGCAGGTTCAACGGCGGTTCTTATCCGACCTTAGCGCAGGACGCGGCAGCGGCCGTTGTAGACCATCCAGCGGTCGAAGCCCGAGACGCAGAATTCGACATTGTCGCCGATCGAGGCAAAACCCTGGCCTTCCTCGATCAAGTACCAGATGGTGCGGGCGCGGCCATCGGAAAGGCTGACGGTGGCGCCGCAATAGCGGCGGCCGATCGGCCATTCTTCGCTGGCCGGGAGATAGCGATGCTGGTGGATGCGCTGGAAATCTGTGATCGAAACATCCGGCAGATGCGGCACGTGATGCACCTGGTAGGAGAAGCGGCTGGAGATCTTGCTTAGCACCCAGGCCTCGCCGCAAACGCCGCTGTCCTCGTCGGAATAGACGGAAAGGTCGGCGGCCTGTGCTGGCTGGCCGAGGGGTGCGGCCAGCGGCGTGCAAAGCGAAATCAGGGCAGCAAGAGCGGATTTGGCAAAGCGAGTCATGGCAGCCTCTCAAAGGTCGACTGCGCCCACTTTGCGGATTCGGCGGCGCGCGGTCAAGCGGTCGCCCTGACGATGGTTTCCCGCTCCGCAACCGTTTTGCCGGTGCGAAGCTGTGAAACCACGTTCTGAGCCTTTGAAAAAGCTCGCCTTGCCCATTTAGGAAGCGGCCTGCCATGGCCGGCGGGGCGCCGAAACCCGGTTCAGCCTTGCTTGGCGTCGCCCTGCGGTACGGCGGCCGGGTCCATCCACATCGCTTCCCAGACGTGGCCGTCAGGATCGGCCAGGCTGCGATTGTACATGAAGCCATAGTCCTGCTGGGCGTTGATGTCGGCGGCGCCGCCATTTTTAGCCGCCGCCTCATTCATCGCATCGACCGCCGCGCGGCTGTCGCAGGACACGGCAAGCATGACCTCGCTCGAGGTGGCCGGTGGGATGGGGCGATCGGTGAACTGACGCCATTTGGCATGGGTGAGCAGCATGACGTTGATCATTTCGCTCAGCACCATGCAGGCTGCGGTGTCGTCGGTGAAGTGCGGGTTGTTGTCGAAACCGAGAGCTTTGTAGAAGGCCATCGACGCAGCGAGGTCGGCGACGGGCAGGTTGACGAAGATCATACGGGGCATAGGGTCTCTCCTTGACAGTACACAGTTGAAACCGGACCGGCGTTTCGCCGGACCATCCTCCGATGCCTTCTCTCAACGCACCGGTTTTGCTTTGCCGCGCACCCTCTCGGTCTGCGCCTTCTGCATCGCTTCGACCTCTTGATAAGCCGAGCAAAAACTGCATCTCGGCCGCCGAATATTCTCCAGCAATGCGGCGCCCGCCTCGAGGATCGGATGGTAGCAGCGCCGGACGAGTTCCTCGGTCTTCTTGCCCGCCGCGACCATGACCTTGCGCCTGTCATCGGGATCCGGCTGACGGCTGACGAAGCCGCGCTTTTCCAGCCGGTCGATCGACGTCGTGACCGCCGCCGGCGTGAGATTTGTCTCCCTCGCTACGAGGTTTGCCGGCCCCGCCGGCCGTGATTGATCGCACCGAGACAGCGGCGCTCGGCAGCGCTCAGCACATAGATTTCGGCGACGGTCCCATCGAACGTTTCGACGGCATCCTGCCAGCGCGACATCGCGAAGCCTATCGCGCGTTGACCAGTTCCTCTTCTGTCGATCTGGCATTCGATTCGAAATCTAATAATTAGATATCTATCTATCTGATTCTGGGATTAGCGTCAACGCCGAGCCGATTAGATGTGCATCTCCATGGTTTCGGTTCGTTGAACACAGCTGAGCATTCGCGGATGGCGCCACCGTCAAAACCTCTAGCGACTTTGTGTCTTTGCCGCGGGCGTCGCCCGCTGCGAAGCGTCGCTACTCCCCGGCCAGCCATTCCAGCGACCAGTGCGCCGGCTTTTCGACCGCCAGCAATCTGTGCAGGACCGGCAGCACGATGCGCAGTTCGCGCTCCAGCGTGAAGGGCGGGTTGACCACCACCATGCCGCTGCCGTCGAGGCTTGGTTCACGCGATGCCGGCCGGATCTCGAACTCGATGTCGAGCAGTTTTGGGACGCCGGATTGCTTGAGCGCCTTGCGGAAGGCGATGATCGCTTTGCGATCCTTGATCGGATACCACAGCGCGTAGATGCCACCCGGCCAGCGCCTGTGCGCTTTCTGCATGCCGTCGACCAGGCGGTCGAATTCGCCGGCTTCCTCGAACGGCGGATCGATCAGCACCAGGCCGCGCTTTTCCTTTGGCGGCAGATGCGCGCCAAGCGCCAGCCAGCCGTCGAGTTCGATCACCCTTGTCTGGAAATCGCCGGCAAACAGCGTCTTCAGCCTGGCGGCATCTGCGCCGTGCAGTTCGATCGCCGACAACCGGTCCTGCTTTCGCATGAGGTGCCTGGCGATCAATGGCGAGCCCGGATATTTCTTCACCCCGCCATCGGGATTGAGCGAACGCACCGCTTCAAGATAGGGGGCAAGCAGCGCAGCCGCCGATTTTTCGATCGGGGCGTGGATGAGGCGGCCGATGCCGCCTTGCCATTCGCCGGTCTTTTGCGCTTCCGCCGACGAAAGATCGTAGCGGCCAATGCCGGCATGAGTGTCGACGACACGGAACGCTTTGTCCTTCTGCTTCAGATAGTCGAGCAGAAGGCTGAGCACGACATGCTTGACGACGTCGGCGAAATTGCCGGCGTGATAGGCGTGACGGTAGTTCATGCCGCGCTCATGTCGAGGAGCCTCTGCCCCAACGCGGCGGTGGCGGCTTCGAGTTCGGGTTCTCCGGCCGGCGACCGCCGAAAGCCAGAGTAAGCAGGAAGCCGATCAGGCCGACGGCCATCAGCCCATAGCCAACCGGCCGTGCGCGTTGATCGATCTCACCGGCGCCGGAGCGCAGTATCAGATCCACTGCGCGTATCGGGATATCGTCGGCGTCGCCCGGGCCGGCGGTGAAGACATAGGCGCCGGGACTGACGGTTTCGATCACGCCGGCCTCGTCGCGAAAGATCTTGTCGGGCAGTTGCGGGCTGACCTGGCGCGGATTGTCGGCGTGGTTGAATTGCAGCGTCGAGGCAAGCACCGTGCGCCCGGCTGTGGCGGCAGTCAGCGTCAGCACGGTGCGCTGCTGCGAGACAATGCGCTCGGCCTTTGCCGTCAGGTCGACCAGCACTCTGACCGGCGCGTCGCCAGCTTTCAGCGTCACCGTCACAGGCCTAAACCGTCCCTGGTCGTAGACGCGCCAGGCGCCGATCTCGTGGCCGGAGAAATTGCTCATGGCCCAGGGATAGACGAAGCCAATGGCGGCGCCGGCAAGCAGTATCAGGACAAACAGAAAGCGCATTGAGGAGATCCGGGTGTTCGACAGATTGCCAATAACGCCCTGAAGGCCAAAAAGCGATGGCTGACGCAGCGGAGCCACCTTTGTGGAGTCCGTTGGCGGCACGCAAGCCATGTGGCACTTATGGCGAATGAAGCCTTCCGCAGAAGCATCGACTCGTCTTTTCCAACCGATGCCGGTGGCTCATGCCCAATAGCACCGTGCTGATCACCGGTGCCCGCGCGCCGGTGGCGCTGCACCTGGCGCGGCTGCTGCATGGCGCCGGTCGCCGGGTGATCCTGGCCGACAGCCCGGCCCGGCCGATCGCCGCAGCGAGCACGGCCTGCGCCGCCTACCATCGCCTGCCGCCGCCGCGCTTTGCCGCCGACGCCTATGCCAAGGCGGTGGAAGCGCTTGTCCGCGCGGAAGGCATCGAACTCGTTATCCCGACCTGCGAGGAAGTCTTTTATCTCGGTCGTCTCTGGCAGCACCGCGCCATGCCGGCCCGCCTCTTCGCACCCGAGATGGCGATGCTCGCCCGCGTTCACGACAAGCATGCCTTCATCCGGCTGGCGCAGAGCCTTGGGCTCGACGTGCCGGAAACGATACTGCTGCAAAGCGAGGCCGATCTCGACGGCGTTCGTGGCCAATCGCGCGAATTGGTGTTCAAACCGGTGTGGTCACGTTTTGCCCGTGACGTACTGCTGCGGCCATCGCCGGACGAACTCGACGCCGTCCGCCCCTCGCCCGCCGCTCCTTGGGTGGCGCAGCGCTACATCGCCGGTGAAGAGATCAGCGCCTATGCGGTGGCGATCGAGGGTGAACTCAAAGCGCTGGCGCTCTACCGTTCGCTCTATCGCGCCGGCAAGGGCGCCGGCATCTGTTTCGAGCCGGTCGAGGATATCGCGGCGCGGCGCTTCGTCGAAACCTTCGTCGCCGGCGCCGGCTGGACCGGCCAGATATCCTTCGACCTGATGCGCGAGAACAACGGCAGGGTGCTGCCACTGGAGTGCAATCCGCGCGCCGTGAGCGGCCTGCACTTCTTTCGCGATCCGCGGCGCTTCGCCGACGCGGTCCTGGAGGATGGCGCCGAGGTGAAGCCCGACGTGACGGCGCCGCAGACGGTGAGGCTGGCGATGTGGATCTACGGGATGCCGGCGGCACTGCGCTCCGGTGGTCTCGGCAGCTTTCGCCAGGCGATGCACGATGCCGATGAGCTGCTCGACTGGCCGGGCGACCCCGCGCCGAAGCGGGCGCAGTGGCGCACGCTGGCCGAGATCGCCGGGACGGCGATCAGCCAGCGCATCAGCCTTCAGGCCGCGTCGACGCGCGATATCGAGTGGAACGGGCCGGAGCAGGACTAGTCGAGTTGAAGCGGAACTTCCCGTTTTCAGCTGAGTGCGTAAGTCCTGCTAAGGTTGCCTAAACGGGATTAACTGGCTTTGCGGACAATTGCAGGCCAAGCGCCTTGGTTACGCCCAGCAATGTACTGAGGCGCGGATCGCCCTTTTCGCTCAGCGCCTTGTAGAGTGCCTCTCGGGTCACGCCGGCGTCCTTCGCTATGCTTGTCATGCCGCGGGCGCGCGCGACAATGCCGAGGGCGTGCGCAATATAAGTCGCGTCCCCGGTCTCGAACGCATCAGCGAGCAGTTCGGCTTGAGACTCAGCATCATCAAGATATTCGGCGGCGTCGAATGGTGTGGTTCTGAGGGTCATATCAAACTTCCTTTGCCATTTTTCCTGGCTTTTCCGATGTCCCTGTCCTGCGAGCCTTTGTCACCGCCGCAGAGCAGGATAATGACCGTGTTGCCGCGCCGGACGAAGTACACGCGGTATCCCGGACCGTAATCTACGCGCAATTCTCCTATGCCATCGAAGAACTTGGCGTCTCCCAACAGCCCAGCCTGAACGCGGACAATCCGTTGGGTGATATTCTTTACGGCGCGAATGTCCGTGAGCCCTCTGAGCCATTTTCGGAATTCGTCAGTGGGTCGAAATTCGATCATCCGTGAACTATAATTTACAGCAGAACTGGAATCAAGTGCCGTGAACTTTAGATTACAACTCGATTTGGTGCACCCGCGGCTCTGCCGCCGCCGGTGGCATCTTGCCGTCGATGATCGCCGCTATGTCGCGGCGCAGGAAATCCAGCGGGCCGATCGCCGGCTGAACCTGCGGCGATATACGGGCGTTGTCGCTGGCCGATTTCAGCACACGGCGATCCTGCTGCAGGGCAAAGGCAAAGAGCGGCCGGAAAGCAAGCGCCTTGAGTTCGCCGAACAGGCCCTGTCGCGGGCCGATCAGCCAGCCGACGCCTTCGACGGTCCGTTCGTCCGCCTGACGCAAATGGAAAGTGGTCGCCAGCGCCAAGCCGCCCTTGCCCCAATATTCGAGTTCGACGATGCCGGGATGGCGGTAGCGGCCGATGGTCCTGGCGCGCTCGCCTTCCAGCAGCCGGCTGACCAGCCCCTGTTGGCGGTCCTCGCCGGTGTAGCAGCTTTCGACCCAGCCCTTGCCGCCGGTCACCTCGACGCGCACGAGATGGCGCTTTGCGGTCAGGCCGCGCAGCACACCCTTGTGGGTGAAGTGGGTGTGAGTGGCGTCGAGAATGTTCTCGGCGGCGTCGAGCACCGTCGATCGCGCCGAGCTTCGCACCCGCTTCACGACGACATCCTTGCCTTGCATGCAATGGAGATAGGGCTCGCCCTCAGGCGTGCCTGCCGAGACGAAGACGACGCCGTCGCGCTCGATCGCGCTGTAGCGGCGGATACGGTAATGCGGGACGTCGCCGACATGGCCGGGAATGGCGGTGCAGCGCCCTTCCCCATTGTAGCGCCAGCCATGATAGGGACATTCGATCTCGCCACCGACGACCTTGCCGGTCGAGAGTTCGACCAGGCGGTGAGCGCAGCGGTCGAAGAGGGCGGCAATGCCTTTCGCCGAGCGGAACAGCACCAGTGGCGCGCCGTCGAACAGGATGCGCTTCGGCTTGGCTTTGATGTCGGCAGACCGCATCACCGCCTGCCAATAGTCTTTGTCTTTCTGCTGCCGGGTGTCGCTCAAAGTTCAAATCTCCTGAGCAGGGGAATGCCGATCTTCGCGAGCACAAATTCCATGATCCGCACCGCCATGCGTTGGCGGCGCGGCAGATGGGCAGCATAGACGGCGTTGTATTCCACCGTCGCCACGGCGCCGCGCAAGCGTTTGAAGGCGGCGGCACCGGCGCTCATGTTGAAGAACAGGCTGTGCGCCATCGCATGATCCTGCGCCAGCGCCATCATCATGCGGTAAAGGCCTTCGCTCACCGGGAGGCCGGTGTCGTAGCCGACGATGGGCTGCGTCAGTGTCCTGCCGTTCTGAGACAAAGCGGCGACGGCGACCAGTTCACCGCCGGGACGACGCAGGCCTGCCAGTTGCAGGATGCCGCGACGGTGCGTCTCGCCGATATAGCGGGCCGTGTAGTGCGGGTTGAGCGGCGTGTATTTGTCGAGATAGAGCATCCGGTAGAGCGCTTCGGCGCGCGCATAGTCGGCCTCGGTGAAGTCGCCATTGCCGACCTGCTCGAAAGGCGTCGTGGGCAGCCGCTTGCGGTCGCGCTTCATGTCGTTGGTCATGGCCGAACCGTCGCCTGCGAAGATGTAGATCTGCCGCGCCGCCAGCATTCGAAAACCCTCCGCCTTCAGCACTGCGATTGTCGAGGGATCGGCGATCTCGTTCAGGGAGCGGATGAGAACAGCGCGATCGGGAAAACGCGCGGTGAGATCGTCGCGCATCGCCGCGACCGCGTTGCGATCGAGCAGCGGCACCGGATTGGTCGAATAGAGCCAGTTGTTGACCTGAACCTGATGGTCAAGGCCGCTCATCCTGACCAGCGGCGCGCACAGGCCGATCAGCATCCGCATCGTTTTTTGCAGCAAGGGCGAGGAGACGAAATTGCGGGTCTCGTCGATGGCATAGTCGATGTAGGCGCTGGACGGGCAGCAGATGTAGCAGTTCGGCGCTTCGCTTCTGTCGTTCAGCGTCAGCGGAAAGGAGCGGCCGGCGATCTCGAAGGTTTCGACAGCCACTGTCAGATTGCGCACGAGGTCGCGCACCGGCACCTCGTTGAAAAGCTGAACGAAGGCTTCGACCTCACGCGGGTTGTTTTCTACCCGGTTCGTCTGATCGAGTGGCAACATAGCGAGCCGGTTCATGATGCCGCTCCCAGGTGGCATTCGACCCGACGCAGTTTGCGGCCAGTCTCCAACGGCAGGTCCCTGCGAACAAGGCTGACCGAAGCTGTCGCCTGGCGCGCCGCCAGCAAATTGCGCACGGACTGATGGGCGGCGGTGGCGGCTTCGTCGGCAAGCCCGGGGGCCAGGCTGAGTTCGATTGCATCTTCAGCGGTCTGGACCAGGCGGAAATCGTCGATGCGCCGGTCGGCCTTGAGCACCGCATTGCGTAGTATGTCGGGCGTGACGAGGAGCTGCCCGTGCGGCGAGGCGAGCCGGAAAGCGTCGTCCATGCGGCCGACGATCTCGTCCAGCGTGCGCAGCGGCGAGCCGCAGCGGCATGGCTTTTCGGACAGCCGCAGCAGATCGTTCATCCGGTAGCGCGCCATGATCTGGGTCCGGCGGCGAAAGGCGGTGATCAGCGGCATGACCAGGCCGTCGCCGGCCGGTTCGAACTCGAAGAACACCGAATCCTCGGCCAGATGCAGCCCGCCCTGGCGGCAGGTGACGGCGAACAGCCCTTCCGTCGCCATGTAGATCTGGTCGAGCTGACGACCAAAGAATGCCTCGATGACCGGCCGGTCAACCGGGTCGAGCGTTTCGGCGGCGCTGAAGACACGCTGCGGCTTGAGCCGAAAGCCCTCGGCCGCGAAGTGCCGCAGTATCTTCGGTGGCGCGATGATCACCGTCGGCGCGAAATCTTCGAGAGCGCCGCGCCAGCTCTCCGGACCGCGCGTCAGATCGAAGAAGCGCAGGTCGATACGCCGCGATTTGCGCGCGCTGTCGTAGAGCCCGGTGTTCTGCGGCAGGATCACCGCAACGCGCTGCCGGCGCCAGAGCAGATCGGGCACGGCTTTGGCCAGGATGGTGCCCAGCCAGCGGTATTTTTCCGCTTCGGAAATGATGAACAGGCCACGATTGCCCGACGTGCCGGTGCTGGCGCCGACTGTCAGTTCGCCAATGCGGCCATCGCCGGCCTGCGCCTTCCAGGCCTCGGCGGCCGAGCCGCCATGAATGTTGAAGCGCTCGAAATTGCCCATCACCGTCGCCTTGTCGATCACCTGGAGGTCGCCGAGGTGACGTGGCGCCTTGCCGTAGAACGGCGCGCGCGGCAGGTCGCGGTCGAGAAAGCGGCGCAAGGCTTGCGCCTGCCAGCGCTCGAAACTCTCGCGGCTTTTGCGCGAAACCCATTGCGTCAGCGCAAACGAGCGGATCGCTTCGGCCGGCCCGTTCATGCGCCCCGTCCGGCAAGATCATACGCCGTCAACGCCGGATCATGGCAAAGCACTACCTCGCCGCCGGACGCCATAAACCGGCGCAGCGTTGCGCTGGTCGGCTCAAGCGCCGTGGCGTCCTCGGCCAGCAGAGTAGCCGGCAGACCGGGCGTCCGGTTTTCCACCAATGCTCTGATCAGCCATTGCGCATCGACGGCGTAGAGCAGTGGCCGCTCCAGATTGGGGAACAAAAGGCCGAACTGGCCATCGGCATGGCCGGGCAGATCGACTGCGACGACGCTGCCGTCGCCGAACAGATCGGCGCCGCCTGGCACGCCGCCGCGAGGTTCGATCCGCCGCTTCGACGACAGCACGTCGAGCCGGCTCTCGAAATCGGGCGGGAACAGTTCCTTGAAAAGGCCGTGGCGCAGATTCTGCAGGGAAGTCTTGGCCTTCGCCCGCGCCCAGGCGGTGTCATTGGCGATAAGCCGAGCGTTGGGAAACAGCGACAGGCCCGACATGTGGTCGGCATGGAAATGCGTGACGATGACGGTGCGCACATCCTGCAAAGACAGGCCGAAGCGCGCCAGTACCGCGAGCGGCTGCTCGGCTTCGTTGAGCTGAGGCCGGAGGATCGCACTGTAAAGACGCAGCGCCGTGCTGCGCCCACTGCCTTGTGTCACATGCGGCGTGTAGCCGGTGTCGATCAGGACGGGGCCGGCTCGCGGATGCATGATCAGGCCGTAGCGGACACGTAGCCTGACCTTCGCCCAGCTGCCGCCGCGCAGGATCAGGCGCTCAGCTGCGCTGACAGAGGCGCTGTTGGCGAAGACGATCTTCACGCTGCCCTCCTGCTTTCCATCGCCTTGCCGAATGTGCGATCGAGCCCTTCCTCGAACGACACTTTCGGCGCCCAGCCGAGGATGCGGCCTGCCTTGGAAAGATCGAGGCTCTGCGCATAGGCGAACAGGCCAAGACCGTAGCGCGTCACCGGCGGTTCCGGGCGGCCGGGCAATATGTTCGCTACCGCCTCCGCTATCCCGGCCGTCAGCATGGCGGGCCAGAGCGGCATTCTGCGCCAGCGCGGCTGCACGAGGGCGCGGGCGCAGGCCGCCTCGGCAATGCGGCGGACCGGCACCACTTCGCCGCCGGAGATGTTGAATATCTGTCCCTCGGCAGCGCTGCCGGCGGACAGCGCGGCAAAGACCGCATCGACGACATCCTCTATATAAGTGAGATCGATGCGCGCCCTGCCGTCGCGAAACAGCGGCAGCGGGCGCTGCCGTGCCACCTGCAGCAGACGCGGCAGCAGCGTGCGATCGCCGGGACCGTAGAGGCCGCGCGGCCGCAGCACCACCGGGCCGGTTTCGGGCACCGCCAGAACGATCTCCTCGCCCTGCCGCTTGGTGCGGGCATAGTGGTTGACTGGAGGCGGCAAGGCCGCATCTTCGCTGACATCGAGCTGATCGCGGTAGGCGAAACAGACCGTCGGGCTGGAGATATGGACGAAGCGGCGCACGCCTTGCCGGCGCGCGAAATCGCTGAGGTTGCGGGTAGCTGTGACATTTGCCGTCTGGAAACCCGCCAACCTGCCGAAGGGCGCGGAAAGTGCCGCGCAGTGGATGATCGCATCGACGCCGTCGAGAGCGCGCGCGGCAGCTGCATCGAATGGTTGAGACAAATCCAGCCGAACGACCCGATGACCAGCGGCTTCGAGCGCGGCGCAGCGTTTGGCGTCCCTGCCAAGACCCAGCGCCGGTGTGCCCACTGCCGCCAGCCGCGCCATAATATGCGCGCCGAGGAAGCCGCTGGCGCCGGTGACGAGGACGCGTCCCACGGTCATGCTTCCAGCGCCATGCCGCCGAACGACACGCCGGCCGAGGTGCCGAGGAACAGCACCTTGGCGCCCGGCCCAATGCGTTGTTCGCGGCGTGCGACATCGAGCGCAAACGGGATGGAAGCGGCGATCTGATTGCCGTAGCGCGCCGCGATGTCGACGAGCTTTTCCCTGGCGAAGCCGGTCTGGCGCGCCATGTGGGCGAGCGCCAAAGGGCTCGCCTGATGCGGCACGACGAGGTCGACATCGTCGTGCCGCCAGCCGGCGCGATCGAGCAACTCCGCTACAAAGCCGTTGAAATGGCGTGACGTGACGCGAAACAGTTCCTTACCCTCCATGTGGAACAGGCTGTGGCGGGCGAATTCCTCAGGCTCACGATGAAAGTCGAACCGGGTGCCGCCGGAGCCGATGCTGCAGGCCTCATAGGCGGAAGGGTAGGTGCGCATCAGGTTGGCCGCGACTCGACCCTCGGCAGGGGCTGCCTGTTGCAGCACGGCGGCCGCCGCGCCATCGCCGAAGAGGGCCGCAATTTCCGGCTGGTCCTGCCACGGCAGCGCGCGCGAGGCGATTTCAGACGAGAACACCAGCGCCGTCCGGCATTGCCCGGCCTCGATCAGGCGCGACGCGGTCTCGAAGGCTGTGAGGAAGCCCAGGCAGGTGCTGTTGACGTCGAAAGCGGCCGCCGACCCATCGGCAAGGCCGAGGCGCTGCATGACCAGCGGCGCCGTCGACGGCAACGGCTGGTAAGGCACGCCGCAACCGCCGATGACCAGATCGACACTGCCTGCCTCAAGTTCGGCATCGGCAAGCGCCAGACGGGCTGCGGCACAAGCAAGGTCGACCTGCGATTCGGCGTCGCAGACATAGCGTTCGATGACGCCGGTCGCGGCCTCGAAATGTCCATCGCCAAACCCCAGCCGCGCATCGAGGGCGCGCGACGTCACGCATCGAGCCGGCACGGCCCGCCCGGTTCCGATGATCCTGATCCGCATTCTCAGCCCGCCCAATGAGCCTGCATCCAGTCAATCCATAAAACGGATCCAATGTGATGGCCATCATCAAGACGAATGCGTGGGAACTATGGAGCCTTCAGTGGATTGCGGCTAGAATCTCTCGCAAGTATAAAGACCCGTACGGGGGCGATTATGGCCAGATCTTTTTTCCGCTTTATTTCTTCAATTTTTGGCGCGTCCGACGCCAGACAGGAAGGAAAAGCCGAGGCCAACAGAGCCAATACAGGGGGCTTGATCAGAGCCGAATGGCCCCATGACTATCAGTTCCTCTTTATCGAACCACCTGCGAACGAAGTCGCGGAAGCGTTGGACGGCTGGAAGTGGATCGGACTGGATGGCCTTGAACCAGCTGCGGTGTCAGCTTTCGGCGACATATTTTTCCGTGCCGGCGACGGGTCGGTTCGTCATCTCGATATGCTCGACGGGAAATTGACCAGAATTGCGGGTCATTGGGCGGAATTTCAGGCCGACTTGCAGAATGAAGCGCGCCGCGACGAGTTGCTGCTGGCGGGCCTTGTCGTTGCCGCCCGAAAGAACGGACTGATTCCGGCAGCCGGCCAATGCTATGATTTCAAGAAGCCGCCGGTGCTTGGCGGCGAAATGAGTCTGCGAGAGATGGAAACGACGTTTTTCGTTGTGAAGGTGCATATCGCCGGCCAAATCCATCGGCAGGTGAAAGATCTCCCGCAGGGCGCGAAGATAAACAAGGTTACGATCAGCGACCGATAACGCGACTTACGCCTTGCGCTCCCAGCGACGGTCGGGCGTCTGCTGCCAGTAGGTGACAGCGTGGCCCGCTTCTTTCAACACCTTCCAATGCGTCCGCGCCCCTTCGACCTGGGCCGCGTCATGGCCGTCGAACAGGAACACGGCGCGTTCGTAGCCGGCGAGATCGGCGGGTGCGGCGCCATCGACGAGGAAGCGTATCTGCGCCTGGTTGGGGTTGGCGTCGCTCGTGGTGAGCAGGATTGGCTGTTCGGCCGGATGGGCTTCACGGTCGGTCGCGTGCGCGAGGAACGAATCGTCCCTGAATGTCCACAGATGCAGGTCGAGCGCATCGCGCCGCTCCTCGGTCCCTGTCTGCACCACGGCGCGCCAGCCGCGATCGACGCTGCGCTCGAGCAGGCCGGGAAGCGCATCCTCCAGCGTCGATTCGGTCAGGTGGTAGAACAGGACATCGGCCATTCCCTGCCTTATCCCTCGTAATTGTCGCGCACCAGCCGGTCGAGCAGCCTGACGCCAAAGCCCGAACCCCAGGATTGGTTGATCTCGCTCGGCGGAGAGCCCATCGCGGTGCCGGCGATGTCGAGATGCGCCCACGGCGTTTCCTTGACGAAGCGCTGCAGGAACTGCGCGGCGATGATGGCGCCGCCATAGCGGCCGCCGATGTTCTTCATGTCCGCGTTCTTGGAATCGATCAGCTTGTCGTATTCGGGCCCAAGCGGCATGCGCCACAGCCGCTCCTGCGTCGCCTGGCCGGCCGCCGTCAACCTGTCCGACAGTTCGTCATTGTTGGAGAACAGGCCGGCATAGTGCTGGCCGAGCGCGACCATGATGGCGCCGGTCAGCGTCGCCAGATTGACCATGAATTTCGGCTGGAAGCGGTCGTTGCAATACCACAGCGCGTCGGCCAGAACGAGGCGTCCTTCGGCGTCGGTGTTGAGCACCTCGATGGTCTGACCCGACATCGAGGTGACGATGTCGCCGGGGCGCTGGGCATGGCCGTCGACGGCATTTTCCACCAGCCCGACGATGCCGACGACATTGGCCTTGGCCTTGCGCGCGGCCAGCGCCTGAATGAGCCCGATGACGGCCGCGGCGCCGCCCATGTCGCCCTTCATGTCCTCCATGCCGGAAGCCGGTTTCATCGAATTACCGCCGGTGTCGAAGGTGACGCCCTTGCCGACGAAGGCGACCGGTGCGTCCTTGGCCTTGCCGCCCTTCCATTGCATGACAGCCATCCGGGCGCCGCGCGGCGAGCCTTGCGCGACACCGAGGAGCGAGCCCATGCCGAGCTTCTTCATTTCCTTCTCGGTGAGGATCTCGACCTCGACGCCGAGCGCTTCCAGTTCCTTGGCGCGGGCGGCGAATTCGATAGGCCCGAGCGTATTGGCCGGTTCGTTGACAAGATCGCGTGCCAGAAGCACGCCATTTATGACCGCAACCTCGTCGGCGAAGGCCTTTTTCGCCGCGGCAGGATCGGCGGTGTGGATGGTCACCTTGACCGGTTTCTTCGGCTCGGCATCGTCCTTGTCTTTCCTGGTCTTGTATTTGTCGAAGGAGTAGCTGCGCAGAATGATGCCGGCGGCAAGGTTCGCCGCTTGCCTGCCGCCAATCTTTGCGCCCGGCACATCGAGGATGACGGCCACCTCCGCTGCCTTGCGCAGGGACGCGGCGATGGTGCCGCCAAGCTTCAGCCAGGCAAAGTCATCGAGGCCGGCGACCTTGCCGGCGCCGACCGCCACCAGTCGGTCGAGCGATGTTCCCTGCGGCGCCAGCACTTCGACGACACCGGCGAATTTTCCGGAAAACTCCGCCACCGGAAACGCCCGCGCCAGCGTTCCTGAGGGGTCGCAGGCCTTTGCCGGTTCGCCAAGGCCACCATCGTCGGCCGCCAGCACGAAGATGCTGCCCTTTTTGGGTGCGGCAAATTTGGCGAAGGCGATCAATGGTCTCAAAGTCATCAGGTCCTGCTTTCGGGAAACGGCTCAGATTTTCAGGAAAAATGCATTCTCAGGGAAGATGCGCGACATTTGGTCGTTTTCCTTGATTTGGCAAGACTTTGCCGGAATCAGGGCTCATATGCGCAGCGGAATCGATAACGATTCGTCGCGGCACGGCCCCGCTTTCCTGCCGCAACCTGTTGTTAACCATCGATGTTCTCCCTTTCTTATCCATTGCCGCCGACACTCCGGCCTGCGGGACGGGCGATGTGGGACGGAGAATCGGATCGAACCGCCTGAAAGAAATGGCCAAACGCACCCAGTTGTACAGCCGCAGCCGGACGACTACCTTGTCGGCGGGCATGATGCCGTTCGGCAAATCGAGAAAAGCCTTACATGAAGGTCGTTGAACGCTACATCATGCGTCGCGCGTTGGCGGTGTTTCTCGCTGCGCTGATCTGGACGCTGGCCATTGTCTGGACGACGCAGGTGCTTGCCCGCATCGACCTGGTCACCGATAGTGGCCAATCGGCGCTGACTTTTTTCGAGGTCGCGGGCCTCATCATCCCCACCATCATCCCGATCGTGGTGCCATTCGCCCTGGTGGTGGCGGTGGCCCAGACGCTCAGCGTCATGAACTCCGATTCGGAATTGGCCGTCATCAACGCCGCCGGCGCCTCGCGCTGGACGATTGTGCGGCCGGTCCTGCTGATCGCGCTGGCGGCCAGCGTCTTTTCCTTCGCGGTCGACAATGGCGTCGAACCCTATGCCAGGCAGAAGAACCGCCAGCTGATCGCATCCTCGCGCGCCGATCTCTTGTCGCTGATCATCCAGGAAGGCACGTTCCGCAAGATCGACGACGGGCTGTTCCTGCAGATCGGCGAGCGGCTGCCGGACAACCGGCTCGGCGGCATCTTCGTGGCCGATTCGCGCGAGGAAGGCGCCAATCTGATCTATTATGCCAAGAGCGGCAGCGTCGTCGAAAAGGGTGACGAGAAGGTGCTGATGATGAATGACGGCGTCATTCATCGCAAGACGCTGACCGGCGACCTGTCGGTCATCCGCTTCACGTCCTACGCCTTCGACCTTTCCGCCTTCATGTCGGCGGCGAACGATATCATGCTCCTGCCCAAGGACCGAACGACGCAATACCTGCTCAACCCGGATCCGAACGACAAGATCTTCCAGCGCAGGCCCGGCGCCTACAAGGCCGAGCTCGACCAGCGCTTTTCCGAATGGTCCTATTCGCTGGTGTTCGCGCTGATCGCGCTGGCCGTGGCAGGCGATGCGCGCTCACACCGCGAGGCGCGCATCCACCCGCTGATCACAGCCATCGCCATTGCGCTGTTCGTGCGCTGGCTGGGCTTCTTTGCCGCCGGCAAGGCCGACAAGATCCCGCAATACGCCTATATGGTCTATGGCGTGCCGGTCATCGCCTCGGCGGTCGCCATCTGGTTCATCGTCACCTCGCGAAGCATGGAACTGCCCGGCAGCTGGGCCGACTGGATGACGAATTTCGCCGGCCGCGTCAGCGATGGCTGGACGGCGCTCAAGCTGCGCCTCAATCGGCGCTACACATCCGGCCAGGGAGCCTGACGATGGGCTGGACCCTGGGCCGCTACTTCTTCTTTCGCTACGTGTCGATCACGATCTGGTTCTTCATCGGCCTTCTGGCGCTGGTGTTCCTGATCGACTTCACCGAGCTGTCCGGCCGCATCACCGGCCTGCCGGGCTTCACCTACGGCACGGCGGTCGCGATCTCGGCGCTGAGGATGCCGATGATCATGCTGCAGACGGTGCCGTTCGTCGGCCTGTTCTCGGCGATGGCGACGCTGGTGTCGCTCAACCGAAAATACGAGCTGGTGATTGCGCGCTCGGCCGGAGTGTCGGCCTGGCAGTTTCTGTTGCCCTGCTGCATCGGTGCGCTGTTATTCGGCATATTGTCGGTCGGCGTGCTCAATCCGATCGCCGCGCATGGCTTCTCATGGTCGGAGCAGATGGAAAACCAGCTGCGATCCGGCAATTCGAACGCGGTGGCGGCCGATGCCACGCCGTGGATCCGCCAGAAAACCAACTCCGGCGATACCATCATCGGCGCCCGCGCCATCCTGAACCAGGGCCTGGAAATGGCCGACACCGTGTTCTTCGTCCTCGATCCGCAGGGCAATATCGTCGAGCGCAAGGACGCGGCGCGGGCCTTTCTGCGCGACGGCTACTGGGAATTGCAGGACGTCAAGGTGTTCAAGGACGGCAACATCCGTTCCGAAACGACCGACCAGTTGCCGACCAACCTCAAGCCGGAATTCGTGCAGGAACGGCTGGCGCGCCCCGAAACCATCCCGTTTTACGACCTTCCCGGTAAGATTGAGGTTGCCCGCTCCTTCGGCCTCAAGGCAAATGCCTTCGCCATGCAGTTCGATTCGCTGGTGGCGTTACCGTTCCTGCTTGTGGCCATGACGCTGATTGCGGCAACAGTTTCAATGCGATTTGCGAGGATGGGGCAGTCGGCAACGATGATTCTGGGTGGCGTCCTCGCCGGCTTTCTGCTTTATGTCGTTTCGGTATTGGTCAAGGCATTCGGCGTTGCGGGATTCGTGCCCACAGCCGTGGCTGCATGGGTTCCGGTTGTCGTGGCTATGTTCTTTGGGGTGACATTCCTGCTATACAAGGAAGACGGCTAGTGAGGGAGGCGGCTTTGCGCAGCCATAGGCAGGCCGGTTTGGCGCGCCTCTATTCGGCGAGCGCCTTGGCATGCCTGCTCGCCTGCGGCGTGCTGACGGCCCCTGCGCTGGCGCAGGACGTTACCGACGTGGCAACGAAGGTTCCCTCCGGCTCCCAGATGCTGCTGGCGGCCGACACGCTCGTCTATAACAATGACAACCAGACGGTCACCGCCATCGGCGGCGTCCAGATCGACTATGGCGGCAACAAGCTCGTCGCCCAGCGCGTCGTCTATGATCGAAACACCAAGCGGCTGGTTGCCAGCGGCAATGTCGAGATCGTCAACAGCGACGGCACCAAGATCAACTCGCAGCATATCGATATTACCGACGATTTCGCTGACGGTTTCGTTAATGCGCTGCGCGTCGAAACGCCCGAAAAAGCCTATTTCGCCGCCGAAAGCGCCGAGCGCATGGGCGGCGTGCTGACAACGTTCCACAACGGCGTCTATACGGCCTGCGAGCCTTGCGAAGACAAGCCGGACAAGGCGCCGACCTGGCGGATCAAAGCCAGGAAGATCATCTGGAACGGCGAAAAGAAAACGGTTCGCTTCGAGAATGCGAATTTCGAATTCTTCGGTTTCCCGCTGGCTTACCTGCCGGCGTTCGAGATCGCCGACCCTACGGTCAAGCGCAAAAGCGGCTTCCTGATCCCCAGCATCGGCTACAACAACCGTCTCGGCGTCGGCGTCAAAGTCCCCTACTATTTTGCCCTGTCGCCGACCTATGACCTCACCGTTACGGGCAGCGGCTACACCAAGCAGGGTTTCCTCGGCGAGGCCGAGTGGCGCCAGCGCTTCAACAATGGCCAATACACGCTGAAGCTTGCCGGAATCAACCAGCAGGACCCTGGCGCTTTCCGTGATTTCGCGGCTTTCCCCGGCGGCTACAATGTCAATTCGGGGCCAGCAGGCGATCCGAACAAATTCCGCGGGATGATGGGCACCAAAGGCCAGTTCGCCATCAATCCGCGCTGGGACTTCGGCTGGGATATCCTGCTTCAGACCGACAAGAATTTTTCGCGTACCTACACGATCGAAGGCTACAACGACGCCGTGCATCAATCGTCGGTCTACCTGACCGGCCTAAACGACCGCAATTATTTCGATGTGCGCGCCATGCGCTTCCAGGTTCAGGAGAACACACCGGACGGCAACGTCGCATCGCGCAGCGACAAGCAGCCCTGGGTGTTGCCGTCGCTCGACTATGCCTACATCCCCGACATGTCGGTGGCCGGCGGCCAGCTGTCGTTCAACGTCAATGCGCGCATCATCCGCCGCGACGATCTCGATCAGGCCTATTTTACCCCCTATGTGCCGGGCTCCGGCGTCCAGCGCGTGCGCGGCATCGAGGGCGAATCCGGTCGCCTCACCGCCGAGGCCGAATGGAAGCGTACCTTCACCACGGACGGCGGATTGCAGTTGACGCCCCTTCTGGCTCTGCAGGGCGACGTCGACTATCTCAACGCTTCTTCGGCTTCGCTGACTGCGGTAAACCAGATGGCAACGAATGTCGGTGCCGCCGACGACATGCGGTCTTCCTTCGCCCGGTACATGGCGACCGCCGGACTTGAAATGCGCTGGCCGGTGCTGTTCTCGATGACCGGCTCCAGCCATATCGTCGAGCCGATGGCGCAGGTCTTCATGCGCCCGAATGAGCAGTATGTCGGCGGGCTCGCCGTTCCCAACGAGGATGCACAGAGCTTCGTCTTCGATGCCACGACGCTGTTCGAGCGCGACAAGTTCTCCGGCTACGACCGCGTCGAAGGCGGCAGCCGCGCCAATGTCGGATTCCGCTATTCCGGCGCCTATGACAATGGCTGGGGCACCAATGCCATCTTCGGCCAATCCTACCAGCTGGGCGGCCGCAACTCCTTCAATTCGCCGGATCTGGTCAATGTCGGCGCCAATGTCGATGGCGCCGCCAATTCGGGCCTGGAGACTTCGACCTCCGACTATGTCGGCCTTGTCGGCTTCAGCAGCCCGAGCGGCTTCTCCGGTTCGCTCAGCGGCCGCTTCGACGAGCAGACCTTCGAAGTTCGCCGTGCCGAGGTGAAGGCCGCCTATTCCGGGCTGCCGGTTTCGCTGAGCGCCAAATACGCCTTCATCCAGGCGCAGCCGCTCTATGGTTTCACCACCGACCGCCACGAAGTCACGCTCGGCGCCTCGACGCACCTTGCCGAAAACTGGCGCGTCTTCGGCACCGGCACCTATGACCTGCAACAAAGCGTGCTGGTCAAGGACGGCGTCGGCTTTGCCTACAATGATTCCTGCTTCACCTACCTGATGACGTACTCGGAATCACGCGACATCAACACCAAGGAAGTGTCGCAGAATGTCGGCTTCAACCTGTCGTTCCGCACGCTCGGCGATTTCGGCTCGTCCCAAAGCTCGATCGACTCCATCCAGTAGAGCCGGCTGACGACATCGTTTTGCCGCATAAAGTGGGCACGGATTTCGCCAATATCGGGCTGGAATCGGCCAAAACCGGGCTAGAATTGGGATGCTTTCGATGAGGAAATACCTGTTTTCGGCAGGATTCGCGCTCCTGTTGGCGGCGACCTCGGTCTCTGTCACCATGATGGTACCGCCGGCCTTCGCCAGTGAAATCAAGTATGTCGTCAACAACATGCCGATCACCACCGGCGACATCGCGCACCGGGCTGCCTTCCTGAAACTGCAGCGCAAGAAGGGTGACGCGGGTCAGGAAATGATCGACCAGACGCTGCGCATGGCGGAGGCCAGGCGTCTCGGCATCCGCATCTCCGACGCCCAGGTAGAGGCTGCCTATCAGCGCTTTGCCTCGAGCAACAAGATGCAGCTCAAGCAGCTCGACGGTGTCATGGCGCAGTCCGGCGTGACCAAGGAGCATTTCAAGGAATTCATCCGCTCCCAGATGGCGTGGAACCAGGCGCTGAGCGCACGCTACAGCGGCGGCGGCGGGGAGGTGAGCGAACAGGATCTGGTCAAGCGCATGCTCGAAAAAGGCGGCGCCAAGCCAAGCGCCACCGAGTACATGCTGCAGCAGGTGATCTTCGTGGTGCCGAAGGCCGAGCGCAGTGCCACACTCGCCAAACGCAAGCGCGAGGCCGAAGCCATGCGCGCCCGCTTCAATGGCTGCAACACCACGCGTGAATTCGCCAAGGGCCTGATCGACGTCACCGTTCGCGACCTCCCCCGATTGCTGGCGCCGCAACTGCCGCCGGACTGGGCCGAGCAGATCAAGGCCACCAAGCTGGGCGGCGCCACGGCCGTGCGCGAGACCGATCGCGGCATCGAATTCATCGGCATCTGCTCGTCGCGCGAGGTTTCCGACGACAAGGCGGCCCAGATGGTGTTCCAGAGCGAAGGCAGCGGCGACAAGAACGCCGACGAGCTCTCGGCCAAATATGTCGAAGAGCTGAAGGCGAAAGCCAAGATCGTTACGCGCTGAACCGGCCCAGCCGTGCGTGAGACCGAGCTTCCGCTGGCGCTGAGCGTCGGCGATCCATCCGGCGTCGGTCCGGAAATCGCCATTGCCGCTTGGCAGAGCGCCCGCGGTTCCGGTGCCGCGCCCTTCTATCTTCTCGCCGATCCGGCGCTGATTGCCGCGCGGGCGCGCCGGCTCGGCGCGGCGGTGGCAATCGCCGAGACGGTGCCGGCCCAAGCGGCTGGTGTCTTTCAACACGCCTTGCCCGTGGTGCCGCTGGCGGCCCACTTCACCGATGATCCCGGCCGGCCCGACCCGGCCAATGCCGCCGGCATCATCGAGGCCATCGATCGCGCCGTCGCCGACTGCCTTGCCGGTCACGCGGCCGCGGTCGTCACCTGTCCGATCGCCAAGAAGCCGCTTTACGATGCCGGCTTCGGCTTTCCCGGTCACACCGAATATCTGGCGCATCTGGCCTCGCTCCACACCGGCGGCACGGTGACGCCGGTGATGCTGCTCGCCGGCCCCGAATTGCGCACCGTTCCTGTCACCATCCACATCGCGCTGGCCGAGGTGCCGAAGACGCTGACGACGGAGCTGATCGTTGCCATCGCGCGCATCACCGCCGGCGATCTTGCACGCCGTTTCGGCATCGCCAGGCCGAGGCTCGCGCTTGCCGGCCTCAATCCGCATGCCGGCGAAAGCGGCGCCATGGGGACAGAGGACGAGCGCATCATTCGTCCTGCGGTCGACATGTTGCGGGCGCAAGGCATCGATGCCTTCGGACCGCTGCCGGCCGATACGATGTTTCATGCGCGCGCCCGCGCCGGCTACGACGTGGCGGTCTGCATGTATCATGACCAGGCGTTGATCCCGGCCAAGGCGCTGGCCTTCGACCAGGCCGTCAACGTCACGCTTGGCCTGCCGTTCATCCGCACCTCGCCCGATCACGGCACCGCCTTCGACATCGCCGGCAAGGGCCTCGCACGTCCCGACAGCCTGATCGCGGCGCTGAAGCTGGCCCGCCGGCTGGCCGATACCGGCGCAAAGCCGGCAGTTGCATGAGCCAAAAATCATGAGCCAAATTCATGAGCATTGACGGGCTGCCGCCGCTGCGCGAGGTGATCGAGCGCCATGGACTGCAGGCAAAGAAGGCGCTTGGCCAGAATTTCCTGCTCGACCTCAATTTGACCGGCAAGATCGCGCGGGTCGCCGGCGACCTCACCGACAGCACGGTGATCGAGGTCGGCCCCGGCCCCGGCGGGCTGACCAGGGCGCTGCTCTCTGCCGGTGCCCGTCGCGTCGTCGCCATCGAGCGCGACGAACGCTGCCTTGCGGCCTTGGCCGAGGTCTCCAACCACTATCCGGGCCGGCTCGAGGTGATCAGCGGCGATGCGCTGAAGACGGATTTTGCCGCTCTTGCCAAGACCGCGTCACAAGACGGCCCGGTGAGGATTGCCGCCAACCTGCCCTACAATATCGGCACCGAGCTGTTGATCCGTTGGCTGACCATGGCGGACTGGCCACCCTTCTATCAATCGATGACGCTGATGTTCCAGCGCGAGGTGGCCGAGCGCATTGTCGCCGGTGCCGGCAGCGATGCTTATGGCCGGCTCGGCGTGCTGGCGGGCTGGCGGACCGAGGCGAGGATCGCCTTCGACGTGCCGCCGCAAGCGTTCACGCCGCCACCCAAGGTAACGTCCTCGGTGGTGCATCTGGTGCCGCGCGCCAGCCCTTTGTCAACCGACGTGAAAAAACTCGGTCGCGTCACCGAAGCCGCTTTCGGCCAGCGCCGGAAAATGCTGCGGCAGAGCGTGAAGAGCCTGGGTGGCGAGGCACTGCTGACGCGCGCCGGCATCGATCCGACCCGGCGTGCGGAGACGCTCAGCGTCGAGGAATTCGTGCGGCTGACAAACGCGGTTTGACCGGCGGCGCTAGCGCCGCCTAGCAATCGTCATTCAAACGCATTACATTGACGTCGAAGGAGATTGCCATGCCAGCAAATGCACTGGTCCAGACGCGTATCGACGCCGACATCCGGGATCGAGCTTCGGCGGTGCTCGAAAGCATGGGGCTGACGGTCTCGGATGCGGTGCGGATATTGCTCACCCGAACCGCCAACGAGGGTGCGCTGCCCATCGATCTCGTCACAAACAACGAGGCGTATGATTTATGGTTTCGCGCCAAGGTTCGCGAAGCGCTCGACGACACCCGACAAGACATTCCTGATGATCAAGTCGAGGCGCATTTTGCCGAGAGACGCGCCGCGGCGCGGCGTTCGGGTGAACCTAAATCTTGAAGATCGTCTGGTCGCCATTCGCGCTTTCAGATCGCGCCGGCATCTTCGCGCATATCGAGGCCGACAATCCTGCGGCCGCGATCGCCACCGATGAGCGGATCGTCGCCGCAATCAACCGTCTTCGGGACCTTCCCCAAAGCGGCCGGATCGGCAGGCTTGCAGGGACACGAGAGATCGTCATCGTCGGCACGCCATATGTCGCGGCCTATCAGCTGACCAACAGCACGATTCGAATCCTGCGCGTGCTTCACGGAGCGCAGCGTTGGCCGGACGATCTGCCAGGCAGCTGATGCGGCTAATTTAGATTGCCAGCGGTGGACGAGCTATTCCGTCTTCTCGTCCAGCAACCCCGAGACGAAATCGAACAGCCCGGGCCGGCGGTCGCGCCGCAGCCTTTCCGCCGTCACGATGCCACGCACTTCGGCGAAGGCGCGGTCGAGATCGTCGTTGACGATGACAAAGTCATATTCCTTCCAGTGCTCGATCTCGTTGCGGGCGTTCTTCAGCCTGGTCTCGATCACGTGCTCCTGGTCCTCGGCGCGGCGCTTGAGGCGCGACTTCAATTCCTTCATCGACGGCGGCAGGATGAAGATCGAGACGATGTCGGCGCGCATCTTCTCCTTGAGCTGCTGGGCGCCTTGCCAGTCGATGTCGAAGAGCATGTCACGGCCCTGCGCCAGCGCCAGTTCGGCCGGCTCGCGCGGCGTCGCGTAGCAATTGCCGTGGACCTCGGCCCATTCGAGCAACGCGTCGGAATCGCGCAGCCGCTCGAACTCGCGCGTGGTGCGGAAATGATAGTGGACGCCCTCGATCTCCGAGCCGCGGCGTGGCCTGGTGGTGACCGAGACCGATAATTCCAGGCTGCCGTCGCTTTCCAGCAGGTTGCGCGCGATCGTCGACTTGCCGGCGCCCGACGGCGACGACAGAACCAGCATCAGCCCGCGGCGGCGAATGCGGGATCCGAGATCCCTGGCAACCATCGGCTCCTTGCCACCCATTCGGGTTTACTCCAGATTCTGGACCTGTTCGCGAAACTGGTCGACCACCGCCTTCAGTTCCAGCCCGATGGCGGTGACAGTGGCGGCGTTCGACTTGGAACACAGCGTATTCGATTCGCGGTTGAATTCCTGCGCCAGAAAATCGAGCTTGCGGCCGATGGCGCCGCCATTTGCCAGCAGCGCTCTGCCCGACGTCACATGCGTCTTCAGCCGGTCGATCTCTTCACGGATATCGGCCTTGGTGGCCAGGAACGCCGCTTCCATGTGCAGCCGGCCGGCATCGAGGTTGGCCGACGCATCCATCAGCAGCCGCACCTGTTCGGCGATTCGCTCGCGGATCGCCGCCGGTTCGCGCGACGGGTCGGCCTCGGCTTGAAGCGTCAACGCCTCGATGGCGTCGATATGGCCGGAAAGCAGCGAACGCAGCGCTTCGCCCTCGCTCTGGCGTGCCTGCTCGAGGCCTGTAAGCGCCGTTTCCAGCGCGGACAGGATTGACGCGTCGAGTGCTGCCCGCACCTCCTCGGTTTCGCTGGTTTCAGGGATATCGAGCACGCCGCGCAGGGAAAGCAGACCGTCGGCAGTTGCCGGACCAACACCGAACTGGTCCTGCAGCCGCTTGGCCAAGCCCGCCAGATCCCTGAGGAAGGCTTCGTTGACCACTGGCTGCGCCTGCTGGCCGGCGGCGCGGCCGACGGTCAGCGTCGCCTGGAAATTGCCACGCGAAAAGCGCTTCTGCAGCGTCTGCCGCACAGTCGGTTCGAGCCGCTCGAAACCTTGCGGCAGCCGCAACCTGACCTCGACGCTCTTGCCGTTGACCGACTTGACCTCCCAGGCGATCGAGGCGCCGTCATGTTCGGCAACAGTGCGTGCAAATCCGGTCATGCTCTGCAAATTCATGATGCGGCTCGTGTCTCCCTGATGGTCCGATTCTACAAATTGCGCATGCGTTCGATATCACGGGCGGCGCGAATGTCAGAATCGCAATACCGGCAAGATGTTGATTTCCGCTGTCGTTTCGATCTCGCAGGGCTGAAATCGAGAAGCAGAGGCACCCGAGCAAGACCAAAAACGCTTCGAACCGCGCTGTTCGTTCAAAGCAGCAGCGCGTCCGCCTCTGTCCGCGTTGCTTAAGGTCGATCCGTCTGAAAGCGCCGACCTGCTACTGGGCGGCACCCGTATCGCCGCCGGCATCACCGCTGTCACCGGCGGCATCGCCACTTGCGTCACCGTCGTCGCCATCCGCCGGCGCATCGGTCTGGCCCGGAGTCTTGGCGCCCTTGGCGGCGTCTTCAGCCTGCTTCTTCTGCAGTGCCCGGTAGCGGGCAACGTTCTCATTGTGCTCGGCAAGCGTGGTGGCAAAGACGTGGCCGCCGGTGCCGTCGGCGACGAAATAGAGATCATCGGTCTTCGACGGGTTGGCGACGGCTTCGAGCGCGGCGCGGCCGGGATTGGCGATCGGCGTCGGCGGCAGGCCGTTGATCAGATAGGTGTTGTAAGGCGTCTGTTTCTGGATGTCAGATTGATAAATCGGCCGGTCGGCGGGTTTGCCCTTGCCGCCGAACAGGCCGTAAATGATGGTCGGATCGGATTGCAGCCGCATGCCCTTGGCCAGACGGTTGAGGAAGACGGCGGCAACGCGCGAGCGCTCGTCGCCCCGGCCGGTTTCCTTTTCGACGATCGAGGCCAAGGTGACGAAGTCGTCGACATTGGCCAGAGGCAGGTCGGGCGCGCGCCGCTGCCAGACCTCGTCGACCAGCTTCTTCTGGTCGGCGAGCAGCTTGTCGACCATCTGTTGGCGCGTGGCGCCGCGGGTAAAGCGCAGCGTGTCGGTGGCGAGGCTGCCCTCAGCCGGCTTGGCGGCCGGCATGTCGCCGGTCAGCGCATCCTGCTCGGCGATGCGCTGCAGCGCCTGCTCGACCGTCAGGCCCTCGGGAATGGTCAGCGAATACATCACCGATTTGCCGCTCTTCAGAAGCTCCATGATGTCGCGCATGGAGGCGCGCGGCTTTATCTCGTATTCGCCTGCCTTCAGCGCTGAATCATTGCCATAGACCCGCACGGCGATGCGGAAGATGCGGGCATCGCTGATCAGCCCACGCCGTTCGAGCTGGTCGGCAATATCCTGGACGCCGGTGCTCGGCTTGACCAGGAAGGTGTCGCCGGCCACCGACGGGCCCGGTTCGTTGAATGCCTGCTTGCCGAAATAGAGCGAAACGCCGGCGGCGAGGATCATCAACATCACCGCGGAGATGACGAAGTTCATGAACACCACGACTTGGCTGCGCGAGGCGCGCGAGCGCTTTGGTGGTGGTGTGCCGGCTTCCGGGCGCAAAGCTTCGGCCGCGGTCTTCGGCACGATCGGGCCGGTCTGCTGGTTTTGTCCGAATTGTCCGCTGCCGCCCGGATTGGTGTTCATTAGCGCCCTACCATCTGATCTCTTAGAGCGACCATGCGCCCGATTGGACGCACAGCGTGCCCTAACATTTCAAGCCTACGCATCGTGCTTTTAAAAAAAGCGCCTTCGGTTTCAGGCCGATGCGACGAATCCCCAGCGGCAGAGTAGGCTTGAATATGGCAAAATTGACGACAGACCGCTGGCGCGCCGGTCGATACCGCAATCAGCCTGTATAACGCTGGAATACCAGCGAAGCGTTGGTGCCGCCGAAGCCGAAGGAGTTGGACAGCGCCACGTCGACCTGGCGATGCCGTGGCGTGTTCGGAACAAGATCGATCGCGGTTTCGCGTTCCGGGTTGTCAAGATTGATGGTAGCTGGCGCGATGTTGTCTCTGATAGCGAGGATCGAAAAGATCGCCTCGGCGGCACCCGCGGCACCCAAGAGATGGCCGATCGACGACTTGGTCGACGACATCGAGATTTTCGAGGCGGCGTTGCCGACCAGCCGCTCGACGGCGCCGAGTTCGATCGTGTCGGCCATGGTCGAGGTGCCGTGCGCGTTGATGTAGTCGACGTCGGCGGGCGTCAGCTTGGCCCGGTTCAGCGCCGCCGTCATGCAGCGGAAGGCGCCGTCGCCGTCTTCGGCCGGTGCGGTGATGTGATAGGCATCGCCGGTCAGGCCGTAGCCGGTGACCTCGGCATAGATCTTGGCGCCGCGCGCCTTGGCGTGTTCGAGTTCTTCCAGCACCACGACGCCGGCGCCCTCGCCCATGACGAAGCCGTCACGGTCGCGGTCATAGGGACGCGAGGCCTTCTCAGGCGTGTCGTTGCGGTCGGTGGACAGTGCCCGGCAAGCAGCGAAGCCGGCAAGCGATAGTCTGGTCACCGGCGATTCCGCGCCGCCGGCCAGCATCACGTCGGCATCGCCGAAGATGATCAGCCGGGCGGCATCGCCAATGGCGTGCGCGCCGGTCGAGCAGGCGGTGACGACGGCGTGGTTGGGGCCTTTCAGCCCATGCCGGATCGATACCTGGCCAGATACCAGGTTGATAATGTTGCCGGGAATGAAGAATGGACTGATACGGCGCGGTCCGCGCTCTTTCAGGATGATAGCGTTCTCGGCGATGCCCTCGAGGCCGCCAATGCCGGAGCCGATCATGACGCCGGTGGCGCAGCGCTCGGCTTCGGTGCTGGGCTCCCAGCCGGAATCCTTCAGCGCTTCGTCGGCGGCCGCAATCCCGTAAAGGATGAAGTCGCCGATCTTGCGCAGTTCCTTGGGCTCGAGCACGGCTTCGGGATTGAGCGTGCCGTTGGTGCCGTCACCGCGAGGAATGACGTGGGCGATCTTGCAGGCAAGATCTTCCACTTCGAACTCGGTGACGCGCTTGGCGGCGCTGCGGCCGGTCAGAAGTTCCTTCCAGCTGTGCTCGAAGCCCATGCCGAACGGCGAAACCAGGCCAAGGCCCGTGACGACGACACGCCTCATCGCAGGTCCTCCCCGGTGATGACTGCGGATAGTGTCAGGCCGAAGCCTTGTCGATGTACTTCACGGCATCGCCGACGGTCAGGATGGTCTCGGCCGCATCGTCCGGAATCTCGACGCCGAACTCTTCTTCGAACGCCATGACGAGTTCGACCGTGTCGAGGCTGTCCGCGCCCAGATCATCGATGAAGCTCGCCTGCTCGGTCACCTTGTCGGCATCGACGCCAAGATGTTCGATGACGATCTTCTTGACGCGCTCTGCGGTGTCACTCATTTGGGGCATCCTCGTCTTTTGTTTGTCTGTCTTCGTTAGCGGGCAGAATGCCGCTAATCAAGCTGAAAGATGGTCCTGCCGGAAACGCAACGATGCCGGACCGGTTTTTGCCCGAACCGCCGGGTTGCGGGCCGCATTACACGAAAAATGGCCGAGGTCCAAGGCGAAATGGTCTCTTTTCACAAGCCGGCCATGTCTTCTTATCACCCGACAATATCCCGTCAGATCATGGCCATGCCGCCGTTGACATGGATGGTCTGGCCGGTGACGTAGGCTGCCTCGTTGGAGGCGAGATAGGCGACGGCCGACGCCACTTCAACACTCGTGCCCATGCGGCGCGTCGGGATCGCGGCCATTACCGCGTCTTTCTGCTTGTCGTTGAGCTTGTCGGTCATGGCCGATTCGATAAAGCCCGGGGCGACGCAGTTGACAGTGATGTTGCGGGTGGCGATCTCCTGCGCCAGCGACTTGGAAAAGCCGATCATGCCGGCCTTGGAGGCGCAATAATTGGTCTGGCCAGGATTGCCGGTGACGCCCACCACCGAGGTGATGTTGATGATGCGGCCATGGCGGCGGCGCATCATCGGATGGGTCAGCTCGCGGGTCAGCCGGAACACGGCGGTGAGGTTCACCTCCAGCACGCTGTCCCAATCCGCGTCCGCCATGCGCACGAACAGGCCGTCCTTGGTGATGCCGGCATTGTTGACCAGTATGTCGACGCCTTCGAGTTCGGCTTCGGCCTTCTGGCCAAGCGCCTTGACCTCGTCACGGTCGGCAAGATTGGCCGGGAACAGCTTTACCCGGTCGCCGAGTTCGCCGGCCAGGGTCTCCAGTTTCTCGATGCGGGTGCCGTGCAGGCCGACAATGGCGCCTTGCGCATGCAGCACCCGGACAATCGCCTCGCCAATGCCGCCCGATGCGCCGGTGACGAGCGCCTTGCGGCCGGTCAGTTCGAACATTTTCGTCTCCTGATCTTAAGAGAACACCCTTCCCACGGGAGAGGTTGAATCGCCAGTGGATTATGCAAGCGCGGCCAGCGCCGCCTCGACTTCGGCCGGCGTGCCGACGGCCGATGTGGTGATGTCGCGGCTGATCCGCCGCGCCAGGCCGGAAAGCACCTTGCCGGCGCCGATCTCAAAGAGCGTGGCGACGCCATTGGCGCCGAACCACTCCACCGTTTCGCGCCAGCGCACGCGGCCGGTGATCTGCTCGACCAGGCGGCGCGCGATCTCGTCGGGGTCGCGGGTCGGGGCTACAGTGACGTTGGAGACGACGGGCACGACCGGTGCATTCTTGGTCACGCCCGCCAGCGCCTCGCGCATGACATCGGCCGCCGGCGCCATCAGCGCCGAATGGAAGGGTGCGGAGACCTGCAGCATCAGCGCCCGCTTGGCGCCCTTTTCGGTGCACAGTTTCGCGGCGAGTTCCACCGCCGCCCTGGCGCCGGAGATCACCAGCTGGCCGCCGCCATTGTCGTTGGCGATCTGGCAGACCTGGCCGGATCCCGTTGCGGCCTCGGTGCAAGCGGCTTCGACGTCGGGCTGTTCCAGTCCGATGATCGCCGCCATGGCGCCCTCGCCGGCCGGCACCGCCGCCTGCATGGCGTTGCCGCGGATGCGCAGCAGCCGGGCAGCATCGGCGACCGAAACGAAACCGGCCGCGGCAAGGGCGGAATATTCGCCGAGCGAATGACCGGCAACGTAGGCAACCTTGTCCTTCAGCGAAAAGCCGCGCGCTTCCAGCGAGCGGATTCCCGCCAGCGAGACCGCCATCAGCGCCGGCTGGGCATTGGCAGTCAGGGTCAGCGCCTCTTCCGGGCCTTCCCAGATCAGTTTCGACAGCTTTTCGCCCAACGCATCATCGACTTCCTCGAACACCCTGCGTGCCTCGGGGAAGGCGTCGGCGAGGTCCTTGCCCATGCCGACAGCCTGACTGCCCTGTCCCGGAAAGGTGAATGCGACGGCCATTTGGGCGCTCTCCAGCGGCTGATTTTTCCTGCCTGTGACGCAAGGCGGACCGTCAAGTCAAGCCCGGAGGCGGCATTTCCGCTCTCGCTTGAACCGGAGCTGACCTCGAGTCTCTGTTCCCAAAGGCTTTTTGCCGATCACACCTGATGAAAACCGCTCACGAATCGTTTGCTGGCTCTTCTTATTTTCGCCACAGGCGCTAGCTTTTGCATGACAGTTCTATGACAGAACGGTGGCGCGAGTGGAAATACGCGTTGCTTGGGCCGGGGGAAGAGACGTGGCTAGGATCAGGAAGGGCGCGGCCGTACCCGCGCCACAGTTCTTGGAAGACGATCCGTCCACCGGCTACCTGCCGGGGCGCAGATGGCCGGTCATCCGCTACGGTCTGGTCACGCTGCTTGCCTCCGCCATCCTGGTGTTCGCCATCGAATGGATCGTGCGCGGCGACTTCTTCGGCACAGTCGACTTCTTCCTGCAGCCATTCAAGCCGGGCTGGACCACCATCATTGTCTTTGCATTGGTGCTGATGGGACTGGACGCCGTGTTTGGCCGCAGTCACCAGAGCCTGATGATCGTGGCGCCGCTGACGCTGGCGCTGGCCTTTGTGGGGCATCAGAAGTCGCATTATCTCGGCGATCCGCTCTACCCAACCGATTTTCTTTATTCGCGCCAGATCATGGCACTGATGCCGCTCCTGGTGCGCGAACGGCCTTGGACGGCGCTCGCCATGGCGGTCGGCATCGTCGCCGGCCTGTCGCTGCTGATCTATGGCTGGCGGTTGTGGCGCCGCAAGGTTCCGATCCTCAGCCGCAAAGGGCGGCTGGCGCGGCTGACGCTGGCAGTGCCGCTGCTCGCCTTCTTCGTCTCGATCATGGACTACGCCACCTTCTCATGGACCCGCGACCGGCTGCAGATCATCCCGATCATGTGGGACCAGAAGGAGAACTACGCCTCCAACGGGTTTGCGCTAGCCTTCGCGCTCAACGTGCCGATGGCGCATGTCTCGGCGCCGGCGGGCTATTCCGACAAGGCGATCGACGCGATCGACAGGCCTGATGTGACGGCCTCGGTACCGGATGAGAAACCCGACATCATCGTGGTGATGAGCGAATCTTTCTGGGATCCGACCAAGCTGCCCGGCGTCACAATCACGCCTGACCCGATCCCCAATGTGCGGGCGCTGCGTTCCGGCTATATGTTCTCGCCGGAATTCGGCGGCATGACCGCCAACATCGAATTCGAGGCGCTGACCGGCTTTTCCAATGCCTTCCTGCCGGCGGGCTCGATCCCCTATCAGCAATATGTGCGCACGCCGACGCCGTCGCTGGCAACCTTCCTGAAAAGCGAGGGATACCGGGCGCGCGCCATCCACCCGGGCACCAACTGGTTCTGGAACAGGGGCGCCGTCTATGCCGATTTCGGCTTCAACGATTTCCGCTCGGAAGAGACGCTGCCGCCACTGGAAAAGCGCGGGCCGCTGGCTTCCGATGCGTCGATGACCGACGAGATCATCGCAGAGGCCGACGCCAGCGAGCGGCCGGTGTTCTTCTTCGCCGTCAGCCTGCAGAACCACGGTCCCTACGAGCCGTACCGCTATTACAATCCGACCCACAAGGTCGTGGCACCGATCAGCACGTGGGCGCGGGAATCGCTGCTCAGCTACGCCGAGGGATCGGCCGATGCCGACCGTGGCCTCGAGCGATTGATCGAATGGGCGAAGAAGCGCGAGCGGCCGACGGTCATCGCCTTCTTCGGCGACCATCTGCCGCCGCTCGGCCCCGTCTATGTCGAAACCGGTTACCTGAAGGACAATGTCGCGCCGCGCAAGGAACCGACGCCCGAGGCGGCACTGGAGCATCATCAGACGCCGCTGGTCATCTGGTCTAACCGCACCGGTCCGGCGCAGGATATGGGCGCCGTGAGCCCAGCCTTCCTGCCCTACCATATCCTTACGACGGCCGGGATCACGCACCCCTACTACACCGGCTTCCTGGGCGCGCTGCGCGAACGCTATCGCGTCGTCGACCGCAATCTGCTTCTGACACCGTCAGGTGAGGCCACGCCGGACTGGGCGCGGCAGAAGGATGTTGATCCGGCGATCAACGATTTCCGCCTGCTGCAATACGATATGATGTTCGGCAAGCGTAAGGCGGCTCCGGACTTCTTCCCCGAAACGATCAACGGTCGTACCCCGCATACGAGTTGATGCCTGGTCTTTTCCAACCCTGCGACGCCAGGACGCTGTCCGGAGCATGCGTTACCCTTGCCTTCCAGCCAAATTGCTATATAGACGCCCGCAATCTGCCGGTCCTTGCTGGGGGCTGAACGGAGGGCCGGAGGTTTTACCCAAAACCTTCGTGTGAAGCCAGAAGCGCTTCCGCCTCCCGTGTCTCCGCTCTCGACCGTCTCGAAATGCTCCTTTCTTCCTCGCCCCCTCGGGACCAGCGGGTCAGAGAAGTTGCAGAGGCTTTTGCCGCGAGGATCCGGGAGAGAAACGAAGAAAGGCACTGAACCACTATGGCTCTATACGAACATGTGTTCCTTGCCCGGCAGGACCTCTCGCAGCAGCAGGTCGATGCGCTTGTCGAACAGTACAAGGGCGTCATCTCCGCAAATGGCGGGTCCGTCGGCCGGGTCGAGAACTGGGGACTGAAGTCCCTCACCTACCGGGTCAACAAGAACCGGAAGGCTTACTACACGCTTATGGACCTCAACTGCCCGCCGGCAGCGCTCAACGAGATGGAGCGCCAGATGGGCCTGTCCGAGGACGTGCTGCGTTTCCTGACCGTCAAGGTCGAGGCGCATGAGGAAGGCCCGTCGGCCATGATGCAGAAGCGCGAAGAGCGCTCGGAACGCGGCGGCTTCGGCGACCGCGACCGTGGTGATCGTGGTCCGCGCTCGTTCGGCGACCGTGATCGCGGCGACCGTGGCGATCGTCCGCCGCGCTCATTTGGCGACGCCGGTGGCGATCGTGGTCCGCGCCGTCCGCGCGAAGGCGTTGAAGGAGGTGCAGAATAATGGTCGACATCAATCAGATCCCGACCCGGCGCCCGTTCCATCGCCGCCGCAAGACCTGCCCTTTCTCCGGCGCCAACGCGCCCAAGATCGACTACAAGGACGTGCGTCTTCTGCAGCGCTACATTTCCGAGCGCGGCAAGATCGTGCCGTCGCGCATCACCGCCGTCAGCCAGAAGAAGCAGCGCGAACTCGCCAAGGCGATCAAGCGCGCCCGCTTCCTCGGCCTGCTGCCCTACGTGGTTCGCTAAGACTTTCGAGCGGGCGGTTCGCCGCCTGCTTCCTTCTCCCACGGCGACGGGCGCCGCAGGGGTAATTTGATGATGCATGTCGTTGTCCCAAAACCGGGACCACTCTTGGCGACGTGCATTGAAATCCCGAGTTGAGGTGAAAAGCCTCTAACTGCCGCGACAGGCAGGACAGCGACACCGGCGCCAAGGCGCTCAGAGCTTCCTGACCTGTTCCATTCAATTCGGCGCCGATCCCGCGGTCGGTGCCCAGACGAAGGAACAAAACCATGCAAGTGATTCTTCTCGAACGCGTTTCCCGCCTCGGCCAGATGGGCGATACCGTCAAGGTCAAGGACGGCTTTGCCCGCAACTTCCTCTTGCCGCAGGGCAAGGCGCTGCGCGCCAACGAAGCCAACAAGAAGAAGTTCGAAGGACAGCGCGCGCAGCTCGAAGCCCGCAACCTCGAGCGCAAGTCGGAAGCCAGCCAGGTTGCCGAAAAGCTCGACGGCAAGAGCTTCATCGCCGTACGTTCGGCCGGCGAGACAGGCCAGCTCTACGGTTCGGTGTCGACCCGCGACATCGCCGACCTGCTGACCGCCGAAGGGTTCTCGGTCAACCGCAACCAGATCCAGCTCAATCAGCCGATCAAGACTATCGGCGTCACCAATGTGGCGATTGCGCTGCATCCGGAAGTCGAGGTCACCATCAGCCTCAACATCGCCCGCACGGCCGACGAAGCCGAGCGCCAGGCCAAGGGCGAGACGCTGACCACCGCCGAAGCCATCTATGGCGATGACATCAACGACAACGCACGGCCGGAGAACTTCTTCGACCCGAACACCGAGTTCGAAGGCGGCGAAGAAGACAACGCCTGATCCCGCACGGGGCCTGATCGGGAAGCGAGGGGAGCAGCGCTCCAATCACTTCCTCGTCATCCAGCCTTTCTGGACCAATGCCCGGGCCTCTCGCCCGGGCATTTTTGTGCCAAATGGAACTTTTCGAACCCCTATATATTGTTGCAGAATTGGTCCGCCAGTCTGACCGTGAGGGGACATTTGGTGATGAATATTCTGTTGAAGCGCGTTCTCGACCGCCTGGTGCGTACGGGCAATCTGAAAGTCACCGGGCCGAAGGGCTCCACAGTGGTTTTCGGCGACGGCAGCGGCGAGCCGGTGCATATGCACATCAAGACCAGGCACGCCGAGCGGGCCATCTCCTTCGACCCGATGCTGGCGGTGCCGGAAGCCTATATGGACGGCGAACTCGACATCATCGAGGGCGGCGTCCTGGGTATGATGCGCATCGCCTTCCAGAACATGGGCAGCGGCGGTATCGACGCCACCTGGTCGAAGGCCATCGAGGGTCTGCGCCACGCCTTTCGCCGCCTGCAGCAGATCAACACCGCATCACGGGCGCGCCGCAACGTGCAGCGCCACTATGATTTGTCGGGTGACCTCTACCGGCTCTTCCTCGACGACGACATGCAGTATTCCTGCGCCTACTTCGAACAGCCGGACATGACGCTCGACGAGGCGCAGATGGCCAAGAAACGCCATATCGCCGCCAAGCTCAGGCTGAAGGCCGGCCAGACCGTGCTCGATATCGGCTCCGGCTGGGGTGGGCTCGGCCTCTATCTCGCCAAGGCTTTCGATGTCGACGTGCAAGGCGTGACGCTGTCGACCGAGCAGCACGGCGTCGCCACCGACCGGGCGCATGCGCAAGGCTTGCAGGACCGCGTGCATTTCGACCTCAAGGACTACCGCGAACTCAACGAACGCTTCGACCGCATCGTCTCGGTCGGCATGTTCGAGCATGTCGGCGTCAACCACTTCCGCACTTTCTTCGACAAGTCGGCGACGTTGTTGAAGCCCGACGGCGTCATGCTCTTGCACACGATCGGCCGCTCCGGCGTGCCGTGGGCGACCAGCGCCTTCATCCGCAAGTACATTTTTCCGGGCGGCTACATTCCTTCGCTGTCGGAGGTGATGCCGGCGATCGAGAAGTCGGGCCTTGTAGTCACCGACATCGAGATTCTGCGGCTGCACTATGCCGATACGCTGAAGCATTGGGGCCAGCGCTTTGCCGCCAACCGGGACAAGGCCAAGGCCATCTACGACGAGCGCTTCTGCAGGATGTGGGAGTTCTATCTGGCGGCTTCGGAAGCCGCCTTCCGCTGGCAGGATCTGGTGATCTTCCAGGTCCAGATCGCCAAGAAGAACGACACGCTGCCGATGACGCGCGACTACATGGCCAAATGTGAAAAGGCGCTCGAAATGCGCGAAATGGGGCATCGTCAGGAGGCGGCGGCCGCCGAGCCTGCTGTCGCCAGGTCTGTGCCTGCCAGGTCCGTTGCTGTCAGGTCCGTTGCGGCCAAGCCAGCGCGCCGTCGCAAGGTGGCGGATCGCGAATAACGCCTCGATTGCGATTGCCGCTTGCCATTGACGGCTCTGACACTGAAAAAGGTCTCGTTCTCGCGAGACCTTTTTTAATGACCTGCCTGCCCACCATCGCCACCACCCTTGTCGAGTTCGCCGGCGCCTCGGTGCTCGCGCCACGCGGAGCCTGAGCGTGGAACTCCCCGCCTCGCTGCGACAAGGCGTCGAGCGCCTGCTCGAAACGATACCGCTGGCGGTGCTGCGCCAGGCGGCGAAGACGCTGTCTGACCGCTACCGCGCCGAATTGCGCGACGGCCGCCTGCACATGGCCGAAGAGATGGCGGTAAAAGCCTATCTGGCGACGCGGCTGCCGGCGACCTACGCGGCGGTACGGGCCGGTCTCGACGAACTCGCCTATGCGCGGCCCGATTTCCAGCCAACGAGCTTGCTCGATGTCGGCGCCGGTCCTGGCACGGTGCTTTGGGCCGCTACAGACCTGTGGCCCGACCTCGAAGAGGCGGTTCTGGTTGAAGCAAGCGCCGCGGTGCGCAAGGTTGGCCAGTCGCTCGCCCTTGATACCATCGCCACCAGGATGGACTGGCGCGCCGGCGACGTGACCATCGACCTTGCCGATCTCAAGCCTGCCGACCTCGTCACCTGCGCCTATGTGCTGGACGAGATCGCGCCGGCATCGCTGCCGAAGCTTGTCGGCCGGCTCTGGCATTTGACCGGCGACACACTGCTGATCGTCGAGCCCGGCACACCGGCAGGCTGGCAGCGCATCCTGGCAGTGCGCAGGCAATTGCTGGAGGCCGGGGCGCATGTGCTGGCGCCTTGTCCGCATGAGGCGCCCTGCCCGCTTGAGCCGCCCGACTGGTGCCATTTTTCGCACCGCGTCGCCCGCTCGCGCCTTCATCGCCTGGCCAAAGACGCGGACGTGCCGTGGGAGGACGAGAAATTCATCTACGTCGCGGCGTCGCGGCAACCCGCGCCTGTACATCCGCCCCGCGTGATTGCGCCGCCGAAATCGGGCTCCGGCAAGGTGCTGCTCAAACTGTGCCAGCCGGATGGCGGCGCCGGCGAGACACTTTTCACCAAGCGCGAGGGCGAGCTGTTCAAGGCAGCGCGGCGGCTGGACTGGGGCGATACACTGGACGGAAGAAGCGGATAATCACCGAGATTGTTCTTGCTCTGTTCCAACGACTCGGATAAAAGTCAGCGCCTTTCTGAGTCAACCGGAATCGGGGCGCGGAAACACTCTTCTGTGGACGGTTTGCCGCCCCTGTGAACAACGGGCATCGAGGTTGATTGGTCGTGCGGTGATGCAGAAAGGTCAGCACCGATTTATCTCGTTCTGATATCGAGAAGCCGGGATCAAAATCGGGGACATCATGGCAGAGGCAGCGCGAAAATTCGGCGTGGCGGAGCAGCAACCGCTTTATCGTGAAGCGCCGAACAACATCGAGGCCGAGCAGGCGCTGCTCGGCGCCATCCTCGTCAACAACGATGCCTTCTACCGCGTCTCCGACTTCCTCAAGGCCGGCCATTTCTACGAGCCGCTGCACCGGAAAATCTTCGAGGTCGCGGCCGAGCTCATCCGCATGGGCAAGGTGGCGACGCCGATCACGCTGAAAACCTTCCTGCCGGCCGACGAGAAGGTCGGCGACATGACGGTGGCGCAATATGTGGTTCGTCTGGCGGTCGAAGCCGTCACCGTCGTCAACGCCACCGATTATGGCCGCGCCATCTACGATCTGGCCACGCGCCGCGCGCTGATCACCGTCGGCGAGGACATGGTCAACATCGCCTATGACGCGCCGGTCGACATGGCGCCGTCCGAACAGATCGAGGATGCCGAGCGGCGGCTGTTCGAACTGGCCGAAACCGGCCGTTACGATGGCGGCTTCGAAAGCTTCACCGATGCGGTTAAGACCGCCGTCGACATGGCCAACGCCGCCTATATGCGCGACGGCCATTTGTCGGGCCTCGCCACCGGCATGCGCGATCTCGACCGCCGCATGGGTGGCCTGCAGGCGTCGGATCTGATCATCATTGCCGGCCGTCCGGGCATGGGCAAGACATCGCTCGCCACCAACATCGCCTTCAACATCGCCGAGATGTATGAGCCGGCGCAACAGGCCGACGGCTCGTTCAAGGCAGCCAATGGCGGCGTCGTCGGCTTCTTCTCACTGGAAATGTCGTCCGAGCAGCTCGCCACCCGCATCATTTCCGAACAGACGGAAATTTCGTCGTCAAAAATCCGCCGCGGCGAGATTTCAGAGATGGATTTCGAAAAGCTGGTCGCCTGCTCGCAGACCATGCAGAAGATCCCGCTGTTCATCGACCAGACCGGCGGTATCTCGATCGCGCAGCTGTCGGCGCGGGCGCGGCGGCTGAAGCGTCAGCGCGGCCTCGACCTCATCGTCATCGACTATATCCAGCTGATGCAGGGGTCGAGCGCGAAATCGTCGCAGAACCGGGTGCAGGAAATCACCGAGATCACCACCGGCCTCAAGGCGCTCGCCAAGGAACTCTCCGTTCCGATCATCGCGCTGTCGCAGCTGTCGCGTCAGGTCGAAAGCCGCGAAGACAAGCGCCCGCAGCTGTCCGATCTTCGCGAATCCGGCTCGATCGAGCAGGACGCCGACGTGGTGATGTTCGTCTACCGCGAGGAATATTATCTGAAGAACCGCGAACCGAAGCCCGGCACCGACGAATACATCAAGTGGGAACACGAGATGAACGAGATGCGCGGCAAGGCCGAAGTCATCGTCGCCAAGCAGCGCCACGGCCCGACAGGTTCGGTGAGCCTCGCCTTCCATGGCGAGTTCACACGGTTTTCCGACCTCGCCGAAGAGCATCATATTGCGGAAAGGTTCGAGTAGCTTTTTGGCCTACCGCAGCGCTCCGTCACACCCCCCTCTGGCCTGCGGGGAGATGTCCGGCAGGACAGAGGGGGGTGTGCAGGATCACCCTCCTTCGGTCATTTGCAGGCAGCATCACTCCATGGCTAAATCGCGCGTCCAGTTCATCTGCCAGAATTGCGGGTCGGTGCATCAGCGCTGGGCCGGCAAATGCGATGCCTGCGGCGAGTGGAACACACTCGTCGAGGAAGGCACGTCCGGCGGCATCGGGTCGGGACCGGCCAACACGCGCAATGCGCGCAAGGGCCGCGCCGTGGTGCTGACCAGCCTGTCCGGTGACATCGAGGATGCGCCGCGGATCATCTCCGGCATTGGCGAACTCGACCGCGCCACCGGCGGCGGTTTCGTGCGCGGCTCGGCGCTGCTGGTCGGCGGCGATCCCGGCATCGGCAAGTCGACGCTGCTTACCCAGGCCGCAGCCGCACTCGCGTCAAAGGGCCACCGCATCGTCTATGTCTCGGGCGAAGAGGCTGTCGCGCAGATCCGGCTGCGGGCGCAGCGGCTTGGCGTCGCCGACACGCCGGTCGAACTTGCCGCCGAGACCAATGTCGAGGATATCCTGGCAACAATAGCCGATGGCAGAAGGCCGGACCTCGTCATCCTCGATTCCATCCAGACGCTGTGGACCGACATGGCCGACTCGGCGCCCGGCACCGTCACCCAGGTGCGCGCCTCGGCGCAAGCGATGATCCGCTACGCCAAATCCACCGGTGCTGCCATCGTGCTGGTCGGCCATGTCACCAAGGAAGGCCAGATCGCCGGTCCGCGCGTCGTCGAGCACATGGTCGACGCCGTTCTCTATTTCGAAGGCGAAGGCGGCCATCACTACCGCATCCTGCGCACGGTGAAGAACCGTTTTGGGCCGACCGACGAGATCGGCGTCTTCGAGATGTCGGACAAGGGCTTGCGCGAGGTCGCCAATCCGTCGGAGCTGTTCCTCGGCGAACGCCACGCAAAATCGCCGGGTGCCGCGGTATTTGCCGGCATGGAAGGCACACGTCCGGTGCTGGTCGAGATCCAGGCGCTGGTGGCGCCGTCCACATTGGGCACGCCGCGCCGTGCCGTCGTCGGCTGGGACGGCGCACGGCTGTCGATGATCCTTGCCGTGCTCGAAGCCCATTGCGGCGTGCGCTTCGGCACCCACGATGTCTACCTCAACGTCGCCGGCGGCTACCGGATTTCCGAGCCGGCGGCCGATCTGGCGGTTGCCGCTGCACTGGTTTCGTCGCTCACCGGTCTTGCCCTTCCCGCCGATTGCGTCTATTTCGGCGAAATCAGCCTGTCGGGCGCAGTGAGGCCGGTTGCGCATGCGCAGCAGCGCCTTAAAGAGGCCGAAAAGCTGGGTTTTGGAAGTGCGGTTCTGCCCTTGGGCAGCGAGGAGGTTGTCGGGGGGATCGGGGCCGGCGCTTTCCAGCCGACCGAACTTGCCGATCTCGTCGCACGCATAGCCGGCTCACGGCGCAGCCGTGTCGACGTGGAAGATTGACGCGGCTCGCCCGAGCCGTGAAAAGACAATCTGAGTGGGGCGAAAGACATGCCGATTACGCTGCTGGACGGAATTCTCGTCGGCTTCACCCTGGTCTCGGCGATGCTCGCCATGGTTCGCGGCCTGTCACGCGAAATCCTGTCCGTCGTGTCCTGGGCGGCTGCCGCCGCGGCGGCATTCTTCTTCTACAAGCCGGTGCTGCCTTACGTTCAGCCCTATGTCGAAAGCGACAAGATCGCCATGGCGGCATCCGCCGGCATCGTCTTCCTCATCGCGCTGATCGTCGTTTCCGTCATCACCATGAAGCTTGCCGACTGGATCATCGATTCCAGGATCGGCGCGCTCGACCGTACGCTGGGCTTCCTCTATGGCGCCGCGCGCGGCGTCCTCGTAGTCGCCGTGGCGCTGCTGTTCTTCAACTGGCTGGCCGGCGCCAAGGCCCCTGCCTGGATCGCCAACGCCAAGTCGAAGCCGCTGCTCGAGACCATCGGCGCCAAGCTGGAAAGCCTGCTGCCCGAAGATCCGGAAAACGCCATCCTGAAGAAGCTCAATCCGAATCAGCCGGCAGCCGAGACGCCTCCGGCGGCCGATGCACCGGCGGCGGATGCTCCGGCAACCGGTGACGATACGCCGGCGCCCGACGACGAGACCGACGCTCCGGCCGATAACGCACCCGCGCCCGCTGCTCCGGCTCCAGCCGCGCCGGCAAACTGATACGGACGGATGGTGCCGGACAGGCGCCATCCCGGCAGTTCCGGCCTGACTACGTTGCTTTCGCGGCGCTATCGCACTATATGGCCATTTTAGCGGAGCTTGAGCCCCATGGCAGTTTCGAAGGCAGACGCGGACGACGTGCTTTCCGCCGAAGCAGACGATCATTTCCACGACGAATGCGGGGTGTTCGGCATTTTCGGCCGGCAGGACGCTGCGGCCATCGTAACGCTAGGCCTGCATGCGCTGCAGCATCGCGGCCAGGAAGCGGCCGGCATCGTCTCCTATGACGGCACGCAGTTCCATGTCGAACGCCATGTCGGCCTGATCGGCGACACCTTCACCAAGCAGCACGTCATCGACAGCCTGCAAGGCAACCGTGCCATCGGCCACACGCGCTATGCCACGACCGGCGGCGCCGGCATGCGCAACATCCAGCCCTTCTTCGCCGAACTCGCCGATGGCGGCTTTGCCGTCGCCCATAACGGCAATCTCACCAACGCCATGACCGTGCAGCGCGCGCTGCAGAAGCAGGGCGCGATCTTCTCGTCGACCTCCGACACCGAGACGCTGCTGCATCTCGTTGCCACCAGTAAGGAACGCGATTTGAATTCGCGCTTCATCGACGCCGTGCGTCAGGTCGAAGGCGCTTTCTCGCTGGTCGCGATGACCTCCAAGAAGATGATCGGCTGCCGCGATCCGCTCGGCATCCGCCCGCTGGTGCTCGGCGACCTCGACGGCGCCTGGATCCTGGCCTCCGAAACCTGCGCGCTCGACATTATCGGCGCCCGCTTCGTGCGCGACCTGAAGCCCGGCGAAATGGTCGTGGTGACCTCGAAGGGCATCGAGAGCCTGTTCCCCTTCGAGCCGCAGAAGACCCGCTTCTGCATCTTCGAATATGTCTATTTCGCCCGCCCGGACTCCTCGGTCGAAGGCCGCAATGTCTACGAAGTGCGCAAGCGTATCGGCGCCGAATTGGCGCAGGAAAGCCCGGTCGAGGCCGATATCGTCGTGCCGGTGCCGGATTCCGGCACGCCGGCGGCAATCGGCTTCTCCCAGGCGGCAGGCATCCCCTTCGAACTCGGTATCATCCGCAACCACTATGTCGGCCGAACCTTCATCCAGCCCGGCGATTCGATCCGCCATATGGGCGTCAAGCTCAAGCACAACGCCAACCGCCGGATGATCGAGGGCAAGCGCGTGGTGTTGGTCGACGATTCGATCGTGCGCGGCACCACCAGCCAGAAAATCGTGCAGATGGTGCGCGACGCCGGCGCCAAGGAAGTGCATATGCGCATCGCCTCGCCGCCGACCAGCGCGTCGTGCTTCTACGGCGTCGACACGCCGGAGAAGTCGAAGCTTTTGGCATCGCGCATGTCGATCGAGGAAATGGCCGAGTTCATCCGTGTCGATTCGCTCGGCTTCCTCACCATTGACGGGCTCTACCGCGCCGTCGGCGAAGCCAGCCGCGACAATGAGCAGCCGCAATTCTGCGACGCCTGTTTCACCGGCCAGTACCCGACCCGCCTGCTCGACTTCGAAGGCCACGACAATGTGCGCACGCTGTCGCTGCTGGCGAACAACGGGGCGTAAAGCCCAACTGCTATCCTTGAAAGCGCTCGCATGACCCTCGACCTCTCCGGCCGCGTCGCGGTCGTTACCGGCGCCTCGCGCGGCATCGGCTACTTCATCGCCAAGGAACTTGCCGCCGCTGGGGCCCATGTCATTGCGGTAGCCCGGACCGTCGGCGGGCTGGAAGAACTCGACGACCAGATCAAGGCCGAGCGCGCGAAAACCGGCAAGGGCGAAGCGACGTTGGTGCCTCTCGACCTCTCAGACATGGCCGGCATCGACCGGCTGGGCGGCGCCATTCACGAGCGCTGGGGCAAGCTCGACATTCTGGTGGCCAATGCCGGTGTGCTCGGCGTCATCTCGCCGATCGGCCATGTCGAGGCCAAAACCTTCGAGAAGGTTATGACCATCAATGTCACCTCGACCTGGCGGCTGATCCGCTCGGTCGACCCGCTGCTCAGGCTGTCCGACGCCGGCCGCGCCATTCTCATGTCGTCCGGGGCCGCGCATTCGGCGCGCGCCTTCTGGGCGCCCTATGCGGCGTCGAAGGCGGCTGTGGAAGCCATGACGCGTTCCTGGGCGCATGAGACGCAGAGCCTGCCGCTCCGCATCAATGCGGTCGACCCCGGCGCCACCCGCACCGCCATGCGTGCGCAGGCCGCGCCCGGCGAGGATCCGGAAACGCTGCCGCACCCGTCAGAGGTGGCAAAACGCATCGTGCCGCTGGCGAGCCCCGAGATGAAAGAGACGGGGCTGATCTTCCAGGTCAAGAACAACCGCTTCGTCGCCTACCGGCAGCCGGAATAAACCGGGTTGTAGCGGGATTAAACAGGCCTCCAGTTACGTTTCTTCGAATGTAGGACATTCGAAACCGGAGGACCGACATGCGTAGACTTCTTCTCGTTGCCGCCGCCGCGATTGCCGCCACAGCCGGGGTGGCGCTGGCGCAAGACGCCAAGATGAGTTTCTTCGTCACCAGCGTCGGTTCCGGCAAGGGCGCCGATCTCGGCGGTCTCAAGGGTGCCGACGCGCATTGCGCCTCGCTGGCGGAAGCGGCTGGGGTTACCGGCAAGGAATGGCACGCCTATCTCTCGAGCGCCAATGTCGATGCGCGCGACCGTATCGGCAAGGGTCCCTGGGTCAACGCCAAGGGCGAGAAGATTGCCGATGACGTCGCCTCGCTGCACAGCAACGCCAACGCCATCAACAAGCAGACGGCGCTGACCGAGAAGGGCCAAGTGGTCAATGGCCGCGGCGACAAGCCGAACCGGCACGACATATTGACCGGCTCGAAGCCTGACGGCACCAAGCTCGCCGACCAGACCTGCGGCGACTGGACCTTGAGCGGCGCGGAGGGCGCGGCGATGATGGGCCATCACGACCGCACCGGCCTTGATGAGTCGGCGGCGGCGAAATCCTGGAACTCCTCGCATGCCTCGCGCGGCGGCTGCAGCCAGGAGGCGCTGAAAGGCACCGGCGGCGACGGCCTGTTCTACTGCTTTGCGACGAACTGAGAGACGTCTGGGAGCGGTTCGTTCACGGGTCTGTGATGATCCGGCAGGTCCCTCCCCGCTCGCCCTGCTTTCGCCATCAGCCGGGAGTTGCTAGGGTCGACCCGACTCCGACACTCAGCAAAGCGAGGAATTCCCATGGCTGCTCCCAGCGTAGCATTGGTCTGGTACCTGGTGATCGCCGGCCCGCAAGGCGGCATGGTGGTGCTGCCCAGCACCTTCGACACCCGCGAACAGTGCACAAACGCGATTACCGAATATCAGAAGCAGCCGACGCCGGCCGGCTGGGCGGTCAACTGCGTGCCGAGCGCCTCGCCGTTTACCGATGAGGGCGACGCGGAAGAGCCTGCTGCGCAGTAGCGCAATCTCCCCCCTCGAGGGGGAGATGGCCGGCAGGCCAGAGGGGGTCGCCTCGCGTAGAGTGCCAACCTCCTTCCGCACAAAGGGCGTCGCGTCCAGTCGGCCCGACCCCCTCTGTCGCCTTCGGCGACATCTCCCCCTCAAGGGGGGAGATCAGGCGCGCGCACTCACCGTCAGCTCCGGCTTGCTGTTGATGGTCTGGAACACCACGCAATAGCGTTCGGTCAGCTTGATGAGCGAATCGATGCGCGCCTGCGGCTCATCCGTGTCGAGGTTGAAATTCAGCCGGATGGCGCGAAAGCCCACGGGGGCGTCCTTGGCCACGCCCAGCGTGCCGCGAAAGTCGAGATCGCCTTCGGCCTCGACGGTGGCTGCGCCAAGCCTGAATTCCAGCGCCGTCGCCACTGCCTTCAGCGTCACGCCGGCGCACGCCACCAGCGCCTCCAAAAGCATATCGCCCGAACACAATTCGAGCCCGGAACCGCCGGTCGCCGGATGCAGGCCGGCGACCGCCAGCGCCCTGCCCGTCTCGACCTTGCAGGCAATCGACTGGTCGTCGATGGAGCCTTTGGCGCGAAGCGTGATCAGCGCTCGCGAGGAATCGTCGCGATAAGCCTCCTTGATCGGTGCCTGCATGGCCTTGAGTGCGGTGGCGTCCATGTTGCATTCCTTTTCGAGTCCGTCGCGCTTTGATAGCACTGATATGCCGGCGAGACAGCGCCCCCCTCTGCCTGCCGGCCACCTCCCCACAGGGGGGAGATCTGCAGCTTCGCCGATGGCGCTTTCTACGCCGGCGATTAGCGAAGGCGGTCGCGACATCCAATCTCCATCCCTGTGGGGGATGTCCGGCAGGACAGAGGGGGCGTGAAGGAACGCTAGCTCGCGAAGAGTTACTTTGACTTCGACCGCCCGAGCCATACCTAAGCAGAGTCATTCCCGCGGAGGCATCATGCCGTTCAAGCTGAAACTGATCTCGCTTACCCTGTTGGTGCTTGCAGCCTTCGCGCAGCCAGTCGTCGCCGAAACGCCCGAGCGCCCCGCACCGGCAGGCGGCGTGCTGTCGCTGCTGCCGGCACCGCAGACGACCAGCCATTCAATCACCATTGCCGGGCGCAAGCTGGACTATCAGGCTAAGGCCGGCACGCTGTCACTGCTATCCGGCAAGGGCGAGGTCACCGCGGAAATCTTCTATGTCGCCTATACGCTGCCGCCACTGGCGGGCGCGGAGAAGGCTCGCCCCATCACCTTCGTCTTCAATGGCGGCCCGGGCGCGGCATCCGCCTATCTGCATCTCGGCGCACTCGGCCCGCGTGTCGTCGCGACCGGCGCCGATGGCCAATTCCTGCCGCCGCCGCAAAAGCTGATCGACAATCCCGACAGCTGGCTCGACATGACCGACCTCGTCTTCGTCGATCCGGTCGGCACCGGCTACAGCCGCGAGGCCCCCGGCCAGGACACAAAAGATTTTTGGGGCGTCAGCCAGGACGCCAGTTCGATCGGCGCTTTCATCCGGCTCTATCTCGCCCAGAACGGCCGCACCGGATCGCCGCTCTTCCTTGCCGGCGAAAGCTATGGCGGGTTCCGCGCGGCACTTCTCGCCAGGACCCTGCAGGAAGATGTCGGCCTGAGCCCCAACGGCATCGTGCTGATCTCGCCTGCACTGGAGTTCACGCTGGTGCTGCCCGACGAATTCCAGCCACTGCATTGGGCGCTGGAACTGCCCTCGCTGGCGGCGGTGCGCCTGCGCAGCGAAGGCCTCAGCGGCGAGGCGCTGCGCGAAAAGCTCGCCGAGGTCGAACACTATGCTATGGGTGACTACCTCACCGCTCTGGCCGGCGGGCTGGAACAGGGTGGGCGGCTGGCCAGCCAGCGCGTGGCCGAGATCACCGGCCTGCCGCTCGACCTCGTGCAACGCAATTTCGCCCGCATCCCGACCGCCCTGTTCGCGCGCGAATTCCAGCGCCCCAGTGGCAAAGTGCTCAGCCCGTATGACGGCACCATCGCCACCAGCGACATCGCCCCGGAGAGCGCCCGCAGCGCCGGCCCAGATCCGGTGCTCGACCGCAGCGTGCCGGCGCTGACCTCGGCCTTTGTCGGTTATGCGCGCGACGAGCTGAATTTTCGCACCGATGTCAGCTACAGGTTGCTCAATGGCGATGTGACCCACGCCTGGGACTATGGCGGCTCGCGGCAAGGCTATGCCGGGGTGATGGACGATCTGCAGCGGGCGCGCTCGCTCAACCCGGGGCTCGGCGTGGTGATCGTCAACGGCGACACCGATCTGGTCACTCCCTATCTGGCCTCACGCTATCTGGTGAGCCAAATCCCGACGCTCGGCGGGGCAAAACCCATCCGTCTCGACGTCATCGAGGGCGGCCACATGATGTATCTCAGGCCGGGCGGCCGGCGCGCCCTGAAGGAGGCCGCTTCGGAGCTCTACCAGGCAACACAGTGAACGGCGTGCCCACGCTGTCGGCCAGGCTGCGCCAACGCAAGCTTGCCACTGGCGTAGCGCCCCGCAGGCTTTCGCCCGTATAGCCTGCAATGGGAGCCTGATTGGGGCAGGCTTCTTCTTCGTCCTCTTGACAGCGCCGGACACGCCGCATGGCCGATATTGCCATTCTGGAAACCCGCGAAAGGGTGCTTGCCGGCATCCTGTTCACCGGCTGCGCCTATTTCCTGTTTTCGACGCAGGACGCCGCGATCAAGCTTCTGGTCGTCGGCATCAGCGTCTGGCAGATCATGTTCTTCCGCTCAATCGCTGTGCTTATCGGCTGTGCTGCAATCGGCGGACCGCCCATCTTTGCCGACACAATGCGCTCGCCCATCGTGCGGCCGATGCTGGTGCGCAGCGCCTTCACGCTCGGCGCCTGGCTCTGCTACTACAACGCGGCCCGCTCCCTGCAGCTGGCCGAACTCACCACCATCTATTACGCCGCCCCGATCATCGTCACCGTGCTGTCGGTGGTGATGCTTGGCGAAAAGGTGCCGCTGTTGCGCTGGCTGGCGGTGTTCATCGGCTTCGTCGGCGTCTTCATCGCCTGTGATCCCACTCGTCTCGGCTTGTCCGTGCCGATGCTCTTGGTACTGGCTGCGGCAGTGCTGTGGGGCATTGCCGTGGTGCTGTTGCGCAAGACGGCGCTGGCCGAGCGCACGCTGATCCAGCTTGTGCTCAACAATTTCTACTTCCTGGTGTTTTCCACGGTGCCGGCGCTGTTGGTCTGGCAGATGCCGGACTGGCGCCAGTTGCTGCTTTTGATCAGCGTCGGCGCGCTCGGCGGCGTGGCGCAATTTATGCTGTTCGAAGGCATGAAGCGGGCGCCGGTGTCGATCGTGGCGCCGTTCGAATACACCTCATTGGTCTGGGCCTTCGGGCTCGGCTTTGCGATCTGGGGCGACGTGCCGCGTCGCGAGGTGTTTCTGGGGGCGGCGTTGATCGTCGGCGCCGGCCTGCTGATCATCGGCAACGAGCATTTCCGCAAGCGGCTATGAGTACCCCGTGCTGACAGCATGGTGGCAGGAGAAGACGGATAGGCTGCTGAGATGACGGAAGCGCTCGACGGCCCAGGCACCACAGATACCGCTGCCGATCGTACGCTCGGCATCATGCTGGTGGCGGCCTCGGCGGCTTTCTTCGCCCTGACCGGCGTGCTGACCAAATCGATCCACGCCGACCCGCTGACCATCACTTGCTGGCGCGGCTTTGTCGGCGCGATCCTGATCACCTTCTATGTGCTGTGGCGCCGGCGCCGCTCCGGCGGGCGGGAAAGCTTGCGGCTTGGCTGGCGCGGCTGGTTGCTGGCCCTCGAGGGCGCCGCGGCCAGCATCGCCTTCATCTCGGCGTTCAAATTCACCTATGTCGCCAATGTCGCGGTCATCTACGCCACCGCGCCCTTCATCACCGCGCTGCTCGCCTTCGTGCTGGTGCGCGAGCCGTTCCGGGCGCAGACGCTTGCCGCCGCCGCCGTTTCGCTGTGCGGCGTGGCGATGATGGTCGGCTCCGGCTTCGGCAGCGGTCATCTGTTTGGCGATGGGCTCGCGCTGCTGATGACCGCCGGCAGCGCGCTCTACATGATCATGGTGCGCGCCTTCCGCGACACGCCGGTGGTGTGGGCGGGCGCAGTCTCGGCGCTTCTGCTGTTCGTGCTCGGCTGGTTCGTCACCGACCCCCTGGCGATTTCTGCTCGCGACGCCGTGCTGCTCGTCGCCTTCGGAGGATCGTTTGCGGCGGCGTCGATCCTGTGGACGGAAGGCTCGCGGCTGATCCCTGCGCCCGAGTCCGGCCTTCTCGGTGCCGCCGAAGTGCCGTTTGCGATCCTGTTCGCCTTCCTGTTCCTCGGCGAGATCGCGCCGGCCGCCAGCCTGATCGGCGGCGCCATAGTACTGTGCGCGGTTTTCGCCCATGCGGGGCGCGACTGGCTGGCCGCGAGAAAAAGCGCGGCAACCCAATAATTATTTTCCAAGTCATGGAACCATCATGCGGATCAGGCAGTTTTATGTGCGACGGGTCACCCCCCAAGTCCCCCCAAACCCCTCGACCCGTCCTCCTCAAAGCCGACCGTAAAGGTCGGCTTTTTCTTTGGACATCAGACGGCAAAGCCGGGCAAGGCGAGGTTGTCGCTGAGCAGGATGGCAAGATCGCGCGCCGGCCGCTCGGCGCCCTGGCCGAGTTTTATCGCGAATTGCGCTGTCGGCACCGGCGGCAGGGCGAATTCGCGCGGTGCTTCGGCAATGCCTGAATGGGCAAAGCGGGCGGTGCGCAAGGTCAGCGCGATGCCGGCATTGACCGCCGTGCGCAAGCCGGCAAGGCTGGCGCTGCCGGCGGCAATGCGGTAGCGGCGGCCGGCAGCATCGAGGGCCGCGAGTGCTGCTTCGCGAAAGCCGCAATAGGGGTCGAGCAGCGCCAGCGGCAATTCCTCTTCCCGCACGGCAAGCCCTTTTTGCGAGCACAGCCACAGCATCGGCTCACTGAACAGCCCGACTTCGTCATTGGCCGGCGTCTTGCGCATGACAACGGCCAGATCGAGCTGCCCGGCCTGCAGCGCCTCGCCAAGCTCGGCCGAACGGCCAACGCGGAGTTCGACCCTGACGCGCGGATGGCTGGTCGCGAAGGCGCGCAGCAGCTCCGGCAGGCCGCTATCGGCGAAATCCTGTGTCGTGCCGATGGCGACGCGACCAGCGGCACGCGCGCCCTTGAGCGCCAGCCAGGCCTCGCTGTGCACGGCAAGAATGCGGCGGGCATGACCGACAAGATCCTCGCCGGCCGGCGTCAGCCCGCGCCCGCGCCCCTGCGCCACCAGCAGCGGTTCGCCGACGATTTCCTCCAGACGCTGCATCTGCGCGGTCACCGCCGAGGGCGAGCGGCCGACAGCAGACGCAGCCTGAGCCAGCGAGCCGCCATCGACAAAGGCAAGGAAGGTTTTGAGCAGATCGGGATCGAGAGCTTGCATACTTCGATAATACAGAACCTTTTGTTCGAAACAATTCGATTTTTTTGATTCAAAGATGATGGCATTGTCTCTCCAACGGCAAACAGACGCCGCTCAAACGAAGGAGAGAAAAATGCCCATCATCAACATCAGCGTCACCGGCAAGCCCGACGCCAAGCTGTCCGCCACAATCGCCAAGGAAATCACCGAGCTGACGGCAACCCATCTGCGCAAGGACCCGACGATTACCGCCGTCGCCGTCACCTATGTCGACCCGCAGCATTGGTTCGCCGGCGGCAAATCGCTGGCGGAGCATGGCGCCAACACCTTCTGGCTCGACATCAAGGTGGTCGACGGCACCAACACCAAGCTGGAACTGGAGGCTTATCTGAAGGCGATCTTTGAGGCCTTTGGTAAGTTGCTGGGTGGTGTGCACGAGGAAAGCTATGCCTTCGTGCATGAAGTCCCGGCCGCTGCTTACGGTTATGGCGGCAAGTCGCAGGAGTTCCGGTTCATCAGTGGGCGGCTGAAGGCCACGGCCTGATTGCTACCCAGCGGGAGGATGAAGCCTTGTATCAAGCGCGAAATCCTCCCGGAGATGCAAGCTATAAAGGCCTGCCGCCCGGTTGGGATCGAACACCAGGTTCCAGCTGTGCTGGGATACCGCGCTGGGGATCAGAAAGAACGGATGCTTTGCCAGCAGACCATCGCCGAACTGCTGCTGTCCCGCGCCCGGGATGCCGGGACGCAGCCAGTTCGCGTTCGGAATATCGTCGGTTTGGACCACATAAATCTCTGATGGATCGACGATGTCGAATGCCGTCAGCACGTGAGGGACAGTATCCAGCGTGCGAAACCCCTTGTGGACCGCCACCTCCAAGATGGCGGTCGATGGGTCGATGGACGCATATACGGCTCTGATCCCTTTGCTGTTCCACCTTCCCCCAAGCTTGAAGGCTCCTTCGCCACTGTCCCAGCTCGCCTTGAAGCGTCTGTGATCAAGCCTCCAGCCCAACAACTGCCCTGTTCCGAGGGAGCCCGGCAAAGGCGTCACGCGTAGACACCATAGTCGAGCCGCTCAAGAAACTCCTGCACAAGCGCAGTGCCCGCCGCCGTGGCCAGCAGATCGATCGGCCGGCGATTGTCCAAACCCATGGCAGGCTCGATCATCCATTTTTCCGCGTCTTCCTGAGTCCCGAGCACGGACGTGGCCTTTGTCAGGAGCTTGGCGAAGTTCCAGGTTCTGGAACCTTGCTCCCGACTGAGGGTCTTGGAGTGATCCGATTTGTGCCGCTGAAATGTCCGCTCGCTCATGCCGAATGCGGTCTCAAACGCATCGGCGGGATCAATGACCATCAGATGCCTGACGAGGCTTTCGAGCGCCTGGCCCGGAATTCCATGCAGGATCATTTCATGTGCCTCAAGAGGACTGGCTACCGAGAATCCAAGAACCTTCCGTCCACCAAACAGGTCGACCATTCGTTCGAACTCCGGCTCCATATGTGGTGCCTCGGCAAAACCCAGCGGGGAACTGGCCATATTACCTCTCCGTCACGTGTCGCTTTTATTTACGACACGTGTCGCAACATTTCAAGGCCTGCGTTTGGGTCATTGCCTGGTGAGGTCAGGTGGAACACCGCTCCCTCGCACCCGCGCATTGACCTTGCTCCCCATTGCGCTACCCTCTGCTCTCGAAGCGGACGAAGAGCCGCATACCGGACCGTTGGGAGAGACGCGGCATGATCCTGACACTGGCGCTGCTTGCAGGCCTCGTGCTGGCCTGGCTGCTGATTGGCGCTATCGAGACGTTTCGTCTCGACCTGCGCTTTACCCAGGCGCTACTCTATGTGCCGTTCAAGCTCGCCTACCGGATCGATGACCGGCGCATCCGCATTGCCCGCAACGCGCCGACGCCGGTGATCTATGTGGTCTCGCACCAGTCACGCTTCGAGCCGGCGCTGATGCTGTCGCTGCTGCCCGACGACACGCTGCACATTCTCGACGAGGCCTCGGCGCGCTCGCCCTGGATGGAGCCTTGGCGCGAGCTTGGCCGCACCATCGCCTTCAACGCCGAGCATCTCTTCGTCAGCCGGCGGCTGGTCAGGGTGCTGAAGGGTAAAGGCCGGCTTGCCGTCTACCTGCCCGATGACGTCGAGCCCGATGTGAAGACGTTTCGCCTGTTCCGCGCCGTCACCCGCATCGCCATGCAGGCCGACGCCCGCATCGTGCCGATCTTCGTCACCGGCTCGCGCGACCTGCCGGTTTCCTTGACGCCAAAGAACCGGGCGCCGCGCCACTGGTTCCCAAAACTCTCGATCAGCGTGCTGGAGCCAATGACGATTGCCGAACTGGTGGCGCGCAACCCCGACCAGGCTTCCAACACCAATGCGTTGTTCGACCGCATCGCCGAGGCGCGGCTTTATGGCAGCAACCTCGATCGCGGCCTGTTCCTGGCCATGCGCGATGCCGCGGATCGCACCGGCGCCTCGCATCCGATCATCGAGGATGTGATCAGCGGCTCGCTCAGCTATCGAAAAATGTTCATCGGCGCGCGCGTGCTCGGCCGCCGTTTCGAGGCGGTGGCGGCGCCCGGCGAAGCGGTCGGGGTTTTGCTGCCCAACGCCAATGGCGTGGTGCTGTCCTTCGTCGGCCTGCTCTCGGCCGGCCGGGTAGCGGCGATGATCAACTACACGGCAGGGCCGGCCAGCGTAACCGCCGCGGTGCGCGCGGCAGTCATCCGAACGGTGGTTTCCTCGCGCGCGTTCGTCGAGAAGGCGGCGCTTGCCGACATCATCGCCGCCATCGAGGCCGGCGGCGCCAAAATGCTGTGGCTGGAGGATGTGCGCGCAAGCGTCACGACGCTGGAAAAGCTCGCAGCAGCGGTGCTGTGGCGGTTCCCGCTGCAGCGGCAGGATGCGGCCAAGCCCGCCGCAATCCTGTTCACCTCAGGCTCGGAAGGCACGCCCAAGGCCGTGATGCTGTCGCACCGCAATCTCCACGCCAACGCCATGCAGGCCGAGGCGCGCATTACCATTTCGCCGTCCGACATCCTGCTCAACGTGCTGCCGGTTTTTCACTCTTTCGGCCTGACCGGCGGTACCATCCTGCCGCTGGTGACCGGGGTGAAACTGTTCCTCTACCCGTCACCGCTGCACTACAAGATCATCCCGGAGATCGCCCGCAAGGTGAAGCCGACCATCATGTTCGGCACCGACACTTTCCTCGCCAACTATGCCCGCACCGCCAAGGATGGCGATTTCTCCAGCCTGCGCTTCGTCGTCGCCGGCGCGGAAGCGGTGAAGCCGGAGACGCGGCGCGTTTATCGCGAGCGCTTCGATGCCTCGATCATCGAGGGGTTCGGGCTGACGGAGGCCGCTCCCGTCGTCGCCGTCAACACCGCCATCCATGGTCGCGACGGCACGGTCGGACGGCTGTTGCCGGCGATGCGCATGAAGCTCGAACCGGTCGAGGGTATCGAGGGTGCCGGCCGCCTGTGGCTCGACGGGCCGAATTTGATGATGGGCTACATGACCGCTGACCGGCCCGGCGAATTGCAGCCGCTGGACGGCTGGCACGACACCGGCGACATCGTCTCGGTCGACCGCGAAGGCTTCATCACCATTCGCGGCCGGGCAAAACGCTTCGCCAAGATCGCTGGCGAGATGGTGTCGTTGGGCGCCGTCGAGATGCTGGTGCAGTCGCTGTGGCCGGAAGAGCGCCACGCCGCGGTGGCGGTGCCGGACAAGAGGCGCGGCGAGCGCATCGTGCTGGTCACCACCGCCGACGACGCCGATCCGGAAGAACTGCGCGCCTTCGGCAAGAAGGCAGGTGCGGCCGAACTGATGGTGCCCAACGACATCGTCAAGGTCGGGGAGATCCCGGTGCTGGGTTCCGGCAAGACGGATTATGTCTCGACGCGGAACCTGGCGATCGAGAAGCTGGGGCTGGGCCTGGCGGCTTAGCGTATCTCCCTCCTTGAGGGGGAGATGGCCGGCAGGCCAGAGGGGGTCGCCTCGCGTGAAGCGCCGACGTCCTCTTCGCTCAAACGAGGTCGCGTCCGGGGCGTACCGACCCCCTCTGTCGCCTTCGGCGACATCTCCCCCTCAAGGGGGGAGATGACAACTACCCAATATCCGACGGCGGCACTTTTTCGCCCTCGCGCTTGGCGCGCTTCGAATACGCCCGCACGCTGAAAGGCAGGAAGATGAGATAGCCTGCGACAGAGGCGGTCAGCGTGTACCAGGGATAGGTCATCAACAGCAGGACGTAGAGAACGACCGCCAGGATGATCGGCAGCACCTTGTCGCCCGGCACTTTCAGGCTTTTGCCGGAATAGACCGGCAGCCGGCTGACCAGCAGGAAAGCGACCAGCACAGTGAAGCCGGTGGCGACGAATGCCGTCAGGCGGTCCGGCTCGAGACCGAGCCGGAGGAAGGACAGATAGAGCGGCAGCATAACCAGCACGGCGCCGGCCGGCGCCGGCACGCCGACGAAGTATTCGCTCTGCCAGATCGGCCGGTCATGGTCTTCGTCGAGCACGTTGAAGCGCGCCAGCCGCAGGCCACAGGCGATGGTGAACAGAAGAGCTGCGATCCAGCCGAAGGAGCCGGCGCGGTCGAGCAGGAAGGCGTAGAGCACCAGTGCCGGCGCGACGCCGAAATTGACGATGTCGGCCAGCGAATCCATCTGCGCGCCGAATTTGGATGTCGCCTTCAACATGCGCGCCAGGCGCCCGTCTATGCCGTCCAGGAAGGCGGCGAGCAGCACCATCACCACGGCCGGCTCGAAACGGCCCTCGAAGCCGAAGCGGATGCCGGACAGGCCGGCGCAGATGGCAAGTACGGTGACCAGATTGGGCAGCACCATGCGCATCGGAATCTCGCGGATGCGCGGGCCGCCGCTGCCATGGGCCTCGAACTTTTTGAACGGCGCGCCCACCGCTTACGAAATCCTGACGAGCGGGGTTGCGGAGACGCCGCCGAATTCGGCGAGCACGGTTTCACCTCCGACCGCCGTCTGGCCGACGGCGACGCGCGGCACCGCGGTCGAAGGCAGGAAGACATCGACGCGCGAGCCGAAGCGGATCAAGCCGAAGCGTTCGCCGATGGCGATCGAACCGCCGGTCTCGGCCCAGCAGACGATGCGGCGTGCCACCAGGCCGGCGATCTGCACGGCGACAACGATGCCGTTGGGACTGTCGATGACCAGCCCGTTGCGCTCGTTCTCCGAGCTTGCCTTGTCGAGTTCGGCATTCAGGAACTTGCCCGGCCGGTGCTCGATTTTGGTGATGCGGCCGCGCACCGGAGCGCGGTTCACATGGCAGGAAAAGACGTTCATGAACACCGAGATGCGGGTCATCTCGGTGTTGCCGAGGCCAAGCTCGCGCGGCGGCACGGCCGGGCCGACCGCCGAGATGACGCCGTCGGCGGGACTGACCACCAGCCTGTCATCGACCGGGGTGACACGCTCGGGGTCACGGAAGAAATAGACGCACCAGGCGGTCAGGATCAGGCCGATCCAGAACAGCACCGAGGAGAAATAGCCGAGGAACAGCGTGCCCGCACCAAAGGCGGCAATGAACGGATAGCCCTCGCGATGGATCGGAACGAAGGCATTCTTGATCGAGTCGACGAGGCTCATTGGCTGGAGCTCATGGGATGGGGGCGGTCCCTGTTTCAGGTCCGGCCTCAATACCGGAAAGGCTCCGCTGCCGCAACGCAACATTGGGCAAGGCCGCATCGTCCGCAGCCGGCAGGAACGGTGACGTGCTTGCCTGTCGGCTGCTTTGCCGCCAGAATTCGGGCCAACGCCGGCTGAACGCGCGGCGAAAAGGCCGACTGCCATGGCGCCAAATTCAGGCAAAACGTATCTTGTTGCCATACGATCGTCAGCCGTGGGTGCCGTTTTGACCGTACTTGTGGCAGCGAGCGACCACGCAGTTGCGCAAGGCAAGCCATCCTTCGACTGCGCCAAGGCCGCCAGCTTGGCGGAAAAGGCCATTTGCGCCGATCCGGTCCTGGCGCAAGCCGATGCCGACGTCGCGAAGAATTATACCGCGCTGCTGAAGAGGCTCGATGCTCATGCCGGGAAGGCGCTGCGGGACGACCAAAGCGATTTCATCGCCTATCGCGATCAGATCGCCGGTTTCAACGAAAGTTCGCCCAAGAACCAACAGACTTTCGATCTCGGCGAATTCCTGCGCGACCGCGCAACCTTCCTGTCCGGCATACGCAAGCCCCCCGATGCAGGTTTGATCGGCGCATGGAGCAGCGTGCGCGGCAGCGTCGACATCAAGGCTGTTGGCGGAGGCAAGGTCGAAATCTCGGAAGATGTCGTTTCCAATCCAGTCTCGGGAAGTGGGTCATGCGAGATCGACGGCACGGTCGAGGAGCGCAATACGCTTCGACTTGAGGACACCGACGACAACGACAACCCAACCGGTTTTGTCTTTACCTTCCGACGCGACGGCGATGCGCTTGTCGTCGAGCAGAGCGGCGCCGGCAAGGATGGCAGATCGGAGCCCCTGTCATGCGGTGCCAACGGCCATGCCGATGGCACGTTCTTCCTGAGCGAAAAACAGTAAACCTGCTGTCGGCAAAACCACCCCTCACCCGTCCTTGGTGAGACGGCGATCATGGTTCCTTGCCATGATTGCGCACCCAACAAGGAGTTACCCCAAAATGCTGAACCAAACGCGTCTCGTTGCCGCCGGCCTCGCGTTCGGGGAGTCGCCGCGCTGGCATGACGGACGGCTGTGGCTCTGCAATTGGGGCACCGGCGAGATCGTCGCCGTCGATGCAGACGGCGACAGCGAGATCCTGCTCAAGATACCAGCCACCCTGCCCTATTCCATCGACTGGCTGCCGGACGGGCGGCTGCTGGTCATCTCGGGGCGTGAAGGGCTGCTGCTGCGGCAGGAGGCGGACGGAACGCTCGCCACCCATGCCGATTTGAGAGAACTGTCAAAGAGCCCGTGGAACGAGATCGTCGTCGACGGGCGCGGCAACATCTATGTCAATGGCGGCGGGTCGGCGCCTGCACCGGGCGAGCATTTCGGGCCCGGCACCATCGTGCTGATCACGCCGGACGGCTCGGTTCGACAAGTGGCCGAGAACATCGCTTTCGCCAACGGCATGGCGGTGACGCCGGACAACATTACACTGATCGTGGCGGAGTCGCATGCCAACCGGCTGACCGCCTTCGATATCGCGGAGGATGGCGGGCTTTCCAACCGCCGGGTCTGGGCCGATCTCGATGGCTTTCCCGACGGCGTCTGCCTCGATGCCGAAGGAACTGCCTGGTATGCGGATGTTCCCAACAAACGCTGTGTGCGGGTGCGCGAAGGTGGCGAGGTGTTGCAGACAGTCGATGCCGATCGCGGCTGCTTTGCCTGCATGCTGGGCGGGCCGGATGGCACGACACTGTTCATCGTCGCCGCCGAATGGCGTGGTTTCGAGAACATGATCAGCGATGCCCGCACCGGCCAGGTGCTGAGCGTCGAGGCGCCAGCACCTGGCACGGGCTGGCCCTCCTACATCTCAGGCAGACGCTGATAGTTGGCGATATCGGCCTTCACACCCAGCCGGGCAATGGTCTCCTGCGGGTTGAAGCCCGCCCGCTCGTGGGCCGCCTTGACGATCGGCACGACATTGTCGACGGCCGCCTGGTTTTCCCATTCGACAATGGTGACCAGGTTGAACTCACCCGGACCCGAAAATTGCTCGAGCACGAAATCCTGGACGAAGCCTTGCTGCAGGCGCAGCAGTTCATGCGTCGCCCTGACCTTGCGAAGGATTTCTTCACGGGCCTCGGCAGGAACGACGAATTTGTCGACCCTGAACACGGCTGCCTCGGCAAGTTTATCCATTTGAATCTGTCTCCGTTCTTGAACGACTTGGGTTCGGTGGCTCAGGAACGGGTTTGCGATCTCAACTTAGGTTGAGGTCAAGGGGAAATTTTCGGTGGTGATGATGGCGACGACGCTGCATATCTCCCCCCTTGAGGGGGAGATGGCCGGCAGGCCAGAGGGGGTCGGTTCGACTGGATGCGCCCCCCTTGCGACCGATGAAGGTTAGCGCTCCACGCGCGGCGACCCCCTCTGTCGCCTTCGGCGACATCTCCCCCTCAAGGGGGGAGATCGGCGCTCCGCCGCCTAGCTCACCTCCGAAGTCCTTCTGCGCACAACCACACCCAGCTCATCGCTCTCCCTAGCAATGCGCAGCCTCTCCTCGGCTTCCGTCGCTTCGCGCTGGCGGTCCCACATCGAGGCGTAGAGGCCGTGTTGGCGCATCAGCTCGGCATGGGTGCCGCGTTCGGCGATCTCGCCGTCCTTGAGTACGATGATCTCGTCGGCCGTGATCACCGTCGATAGGCGATGGGCAATGACGATGGTGGTGCGGCCCTTGCTGACCAGGTCGAGGGCGGCCTGGATCTCCTGTTCGGTGTGGCTGTCCAGCGCCGAGGTCGCCTCGTCGAGCATCAGGATCGGCGGCGCCTTCAAAATCGTGCGGGCAATCGCCACGCGCTGCTTTTCGCCGCCCGACAGTTTTAGCCCGCGCTCGCCGACCATCGAGCGGTAGCCTTCGGGCAGTCGTTCGATGAACGGGCCGATCTGGGCAAGCTCGGCGGCTTTCTGCATGTCTTCCTCGCTGGCGCCGATGCGGCCGTAACGGATGTTGTAGGCGATGGTGTCGTTGAACAGCACGGTGTCCTGCGGCACCATGCCGATGGCGCCGCGCAGGCTCGCCTGCGTCACATCACGGACATCCTGGCCGTCGATCAGCACCTGACCGCCCTGGACGTCGTAGAAGCGGAACAAGAGCCGCGAAATCGTCGACTTGCCGGCGCCGGACGGGCCCACGATGGCCACCGTCTTGCCGGCCGGAACTTCGAAGGAGACGCCCTTCAGAATCTTGCGGCTGGGGTCGTAGGCGAAGTGCACGTCGCGGAACTCGACCTTGCCGGCTGTAACAGTGAGCGGCTTGGCATCCGGCTTGTCGGTGATTTCCTGCGGCACATCGAGCAGGTCGAACATCTGCTCGATGTCGGTCAGCCCCTGGCGGATTTCGCGGTAGATGAAGCCGATGAAATTGAGCGGCACCGAAAGCTGCATCAGCATGGCGTTGATGAAGACGAAATCGCCGACCGTCTGCGTGCCGGCCTGCACCTCCAGCGCCGACATGCACATGACGATGACGGTGCCGAGACCGAAGATGATGCCCTGGCCGAAATTCAGCCAGCCGAGCGAGGTCCATATCCTGGTCGCCGCCATTTCATAGCGCGCCATCGAACGGTCGAAGCGCTCAGCCTCCATACCCTCGTTGTTGAAGTATTTGACGGTCTCGTAGTTGAGCAGCGAGTCGATCGCCTTGGTGTTGGCGTCGGTGTCGCTGTCGTTCATGTCGCGGCGGATCGAGATGCGCCAGTCGCTGGCGCGCACCGTGAACCAGACGTAGAGCCACACCGTGGCCGCCACCACGACCACATATTTCCAGCCATAAGTGTAGGCGAAGATGCCGGTGGTCAGCGCGAATTCGAGGATGGTCGGCGCCGTGTTCAGCATGATGAAGCGCACGATCGTCTCGATGCCCTTGGTGCCGCGCTCGATGATGCGCGACAGGCCGCCGGTGCGGCGCTCGAGGTGAAAGCGCAGCGACAGCTGGTGCATGTGAACGAAGGTGCGGAACGCGAGCTGGCGCACCGCATATTGGCCAACGCGGGCAAACAGCGCGTCGCGCAGCTGGTTGAAGCCAAGCTGCACCAGCCGCACGACATTGTAGGCGACGACCAGCATCACCGGCGCCAGCAGGAAGGACGGCAGCGGCGGCGGCGATTTGGCGTCACCGGCCAGAGAATCGGTCGCCCATTTGAAGAAGTACGGCCCGGCAACCAGTGTCAGCTTGGCAACGACCAGAAGCAGCGTTGCCCAGGTGACGCGTGCCCTGAGATCGGCGCGGTCGGCCGGCCACATATAGGGCCACAGATTGCGCAAGGTGCTGAAGGTCGAGCTATCGGAAACGGTTTTTTCTGCCACTTGTCTTGCCTTTTGGGTGAGAAATCAGCGGCCGGAGCAGCAGGAATTGACGAGTGCGGTCAGCGATGCGGAAACGTCGGCGAGCGCGGCGCGGTCGAGTTGATAGCGCGAGCGCTGGCGGTCGGGCTCGAAGCGGACCAGCCCGGCTTCGACCAGGATCTTCAGATGCTGGGACACGGTGGACTGCGCCAGATCGAGATGATCGACCACCTCGCGGCAGCAGCAGGAATTGCTGGCCGAGAGATGTCTAAGGATCTCGATGCGCGCCGGGTGCGAGAGTGCGGCGAAGCTCGCGGCAACGGCGCGGCTTTGGGGCGGTGCGCAGTTTGCGTGGTCTGGTTCAGTGAGCGAGTCTGCCATCGTTCATCGGCGATAGACGATGAACGGGTGCGTGGCAAGCTAACCCGATGGGTAGAGCGACCTAATCTCCCCCCTCGAGGGGGAGATGTCGCCGAAGGCGACAGAGGGGGTCGGTACGTCCTGATGCAACGTCGTTTGCAGCAAAGAGAAGGTCGGCGTTCTATGCGCGGCGACCCCCTCTGGCCTGCCGGCCATCTCCCCCTCAAGGGAGGAGATCAAGCGCTCGGCCGCTACTGCGTCTTCACCGGCGCCGTTGTCACCTGCTCGCCCATCGCCTTGAGGTCGGCGGCTTCGCCTTCCTTGGACTTTTCCGGAACCTTGAACACCTGCCCCGGCCAGATGCGGTCGGGATCGCTGATCTGGTCCTGGTTGGCGAGATAAATGGTCGAGAAGCGCACGCCGTGACCGTAGACGCGCCGTGAGATCCGCCACAGCGTGTCGTGCCTGCGGATGATGACCGCGCCGTCTGCATGTTCGAGCTTTGGCGCCACCGTCTCGGGCAGGTCGGGCGTTGCCGCCGCGACGACGGCTGGAGCCTCAGCGGCGGGCGCTGCCGGTGCGGCTGGTGCGGATGCGGCAGCAGCCGGTGCGGCCGGCTCAGCAGGCTTTGCTTCGGCGGGCTTGGTCTCGGCGGGCTTGGCCTCCGCGGGCGCCACGGCGGCGATCGCCTCGCCGGGTTCGCGCTCGAACGGCACGGCGGCACGCGCTACCACCTTCACGCCGTCCGCATCGAGACCGTCGACATGGATGGTGTAGTTGCCGACCGGGATATCGCGCGTCGCCTCGACCAGGAAATGACCGTCGGGCGAGGTCACCGCATCACCAAGCAGGATATCGTTGGCATAGGCGCGCACCTTGCGGCCGGCGTCAGCCAGACCGGCAACGAAGATCTTGTTGCCGTCGATCTCGACCGCTTCGACGACGATCTTGGGTTCAGCCACGGCGGCAGCCGGCGGCGTTGCCGGTGCCGCCGGTGCCGGCACCGGTGTTGCCGGAGCGGCGGCGGCTTCCACAGCCGGAGCTGCAGGCGCGGTTTCAGCGGGAGCGGCGGGTGGGGTCGCGGCAGGTGCCTCAGCGGCCGGGGCAGCGGCCTGATCGCCGGCGGCCGGTGCCGCGGGCTTGGTCTCAGGCGCCGGGACGCTAAGCAGCTCGGCCGGCTTGCCGGGTTCCTCGACCATCGCCAGCACCTGGCCGGCGGCGTCCTTGGGAACCGAAACGACGGCGGTCTGCACGGAAGGGGTAACCACATCGCCGGCCGTCGCGCGCAACGCAATCGTATAGTCGCCGGGCTTCAGCGGATCGTCGAGAACGATGACGAAGGCGCCGTCCGGACCGGCGACAGTCGAGCCAAGCACCGAGGAGCCGTTGAGGATCTCGATCTTCGAATTGGGCGCAGCATTGCCGGCAACGACGATCGAGCCGTTGCTTTCGACGCGCACGACGTCGAAGCTCGGCGCAACCGGGCCGGCCGCGGCCGGTGCTGGGGTTGCTGGGGCAGCAACGGGCGCGGCAGGTGCCGCCGGAGCCGCAGCTTCGGTCGCGGGAGCCGTTGCGTCGGCAGGCGCGGGTGCTGCGGGAGCCTTGGCATCGGTGGGCGCGGCGGGCGCCGGCGGCAGCCTTCCCTCGGTCCCCGGATCGGCCGGCTTTTCAGCCGGCGGCGTCAGCGATGCAATCGCCGCAGGCGGCGTGGGATTCAGATACGGGTCGAGTGCGCCCGATACATAGGCGGTTCCGACGACCGCGACGGTCCCACCCGCCGCGAACAGAAACGCCTTCAATGGATTAACAGCCATATTTCCCCTACCCCTTAGCCACCTGAAGCCGGTCTAGCGTGTTTTGCCGGCACCGACAAGAAAAAGCCCGGGCTTGTCAGCCCTTAGGGCTTGACCCCGCATTCAGACCCAATCACCAATCACGAATGAACACGATTCGATCCGTCTGCGTCTATTGCGGCTCGTCTCCGGGCCGCGATGAAATCTATGCCAAGGCCGGGCACCTGCTTGGCCGCTCGCTCGCCAAAGCCGGCCTGCGGCTGGTCTATGGCGGCGGCACCAAAGGCATTATGGGCGCAGTCGCCGAAGGCGCGCTCAAGGCCGGCGGCAAGGTAACGGGCATCATTCCGCGCTTCCTCATCAACAAGGAGGCGACCGAAACCGCGCTTGACCGGCTCGACGAGTTGCTGATCACCGACAACATGCACGAGCGCAAGCACAAGATGTTCGAGAAATCCGACGCCTTTGTGGCGCTGCCCGGCGGCATCGGCACGGTCGAGGAAATCGTCGAGATCATGACCTGGGGCCAGCTCGGCCATCACCGCAAGCCGATCGTCTTCGCCAACGTTCAAGGATTCTGGGATCCGATGCTGGCGCTGCTCGACCATATGGCCAGCGAAGGCTTCATCCACACCGCGCAACGGGTCAAGCCGCTGGTGGTCGAAGACCCCGAGGCCATCGTCGCCGCCATCATGGTGGCGGGGTCGTCGGTCGATGCGCCGACGGAAGGCGTGCAGTCTGTAATTGACAAGATGTGAGGACGAAGCCGGCCTTGGCGCAGGCGGCCAGGAATTGAGCCCGGTTGGTGTCGTCGGCCTGGCGCACCAACTGCGCCGCGTCGTGCTGGCGCTCAAGGCTGCCGGCTACGAAACACTGGGCAACACCTGGATCGGCGACAGCAACAAGGCCAGCCTGGCCCAGAAGCAGAAGTCCAATGCGAAGCCACTGATCGACTGCATCTGCTTGGCAAGGATCTGTAGCGTTGGGGCAGCTGACTTCGATCTGTCCAGCTTTTCTTGAGCTCCGTCTTGTGCGCAATGTAAGCACGTTGGCGACGATTTCCATTTGCAGCCCGCTTCGCAGTTGGTTATCGGAGAACATTGGGCGGGAACGGAAATTTGGAGAGCGAGACAAAGGAAAGATGAATCCGCGCGAGCGATTGACGGCCGCGAAGGGCGAGATCGCGTCGCAACCAAGGACGGCGATCCTGGTCCTCGGAATGCACCGCAGCGGCACCTCGGCGCTCGGCGCCCTCGTCGCCGCGCATGGAGTCACGCCGCCGCGCCGAAACATCTGCTGCCCGGGAGCCTCCACAATCCCAAGGGACATTGGGAAAGTACCCCACTCACCATCGCCGACGACCACCTGCTCACGGCGGCCGCCTCCTCCTGGCAAGATTGGCTGCCGCTAGATCGGCAGTGGCTGCAGTCGCCGGCAACCGAGCGATTTCGGCCCATGATGACGGCGATCATTGCCAGCGAGTTCGGCGATGCCCCCCTGTTTTTCGTCAAGGATCCGCGGATCTGCCGGTTCCTTCCCTTCATAGCCTCGATCCTGGCCGATCTCAGGATTGACCCGATCGCATTCTGCCTGTTCGCAACCCGCTCGAAGTCGCCTGTTCGCTGCAGGAACGGGATCAAATGGCACTGCCGACAGCGTTCATGCTGTGGCTCAGGCACGTGCTCGAAGCGGAGCATCATTCGCGACACATGCCGCGCTGTATCCTGCGCCACGAAGACCTGTTGAGCGACTGGCGACATCAGATGGACCGCGCGGCCAGGGAGACCGGAATCTCTGGCCTGTCACGTCCGATCACGCCGACGCCGCAATCGCCGAGTTCCTGGACAAGGATCTGCATCATCAGCGGGCCTCGGTCGCTGATCTGCAAAACCATCCGGATGCCACGCCGTTAGTCCGCAGTGCCTATGCCATTTTGCGCAGTATGGCGTCTGAAGGCGACAGCCAGGACTTGCGCGACCAGCTCGACAGGGTGCGGGCGACGTTCGATGAGAGCTGCGATGTGGTTGGCAAGGCCGTTGCCGCAGGGAACCTGGCCGCTAAACGGCTACACGGCGAACTGGGAAAGGGCATCGTCGAGCGTGACGCCCTCGCTGACGCCCAACAGGCCCTCATCCGAGACCGAGACAGCTTCATGGCGGAGCGTGACGCGCTCGCTCACGCCCAGCAGGACCTCATCCAAGCCCGAGACAGCTTCATGGCGGAGCGTGATGCGCTTGCTCACGCCCAGCAGGACCTCATCCAAGCCCGAGACAGCTTCATGGCGGAGCGTGACGCGCTCGCCCTGGGCCAAGACGGCCTCGTAGCCGAGCGTAGCGCGCTGGCCAGGATCCGAGACGACCTGGTGGCGGAGCGCGATGCGGCGCTTGCGTCACGCAGATGGCGATTGACCGGACCGTTGCGATGGGTGAGCTCCATTCGTCGGCGATAGCAGCAAACACTCTAAACGCTGCTCGACAAACTGTGATCGCCTGTCAAGAAACCGTCACACGGAACCCGCCTCCCTCGTGTTACGAAGGACGGGTCGGCATCCGCGCGTCGGCATAGTCGAAATCTGAACCTGGTCGAAATTTCTTGGCGAGGCGAGCCGTGAACATTGCTCTCAACGCGGAAGGCCTGTCGCCTTACCTGCCCGACGAGCACGGGCTGTTCTTCATCTACCATTTCACCGCCGAGGGCCTGCGCACCAAGGACGCGGCCGAGGTTGCATGGACATGGCGCAGCTACCAGCTGTCCGACCTGCGCGCCCGTCATGAGATCGCCGCCGAGCAGGCTCTGCCCGGGCCGGTGCGCGAAGCTTTCCTCGGCGCCAGCCAGGGTTGCCACATCGATCTCGAGGATGCCTGGCTTTATGGCGACCTGCCGGATCTGCGCCACGACTATTCGGCGGAAGCGCGCGGGCTCGGCCATTTCCGTTTTGCGCTCAACGACAAGACGCTGATCGGCGCGCGCAAGCAGCCACTGGAATCGGTCGATCTCATCCGCAAGGCGGTGGAGAGCGGCTCGCGCAAATTCCGCTCCCCCGCCGACCTGGTCGAAGCGGTCATGGGCCAGTCGCTCGACGGCATGGCGGCCGAGCTCCTCGGTCTTGGCGATACGCTGGACGGCATCGAGGACCGTATCGTGCGCGATGCCTGGCACGGCGAGCGGCAGGCGCTGGTCGAGGCGCGCCGTCAACTGGTGGTCATCCACCGGCAGATGGCGACGCTCACAAACCTTTTTCGCCATCTCGACCATTCGCATCGCAATGAGCTGCCCGATCGGATCAATGACATGGCGACAAGGCTCTCGCACCGGGCACACACGCTCTATCACGACGGCGAGCAGTTGCAGGCACGCGCAAGGTTGCTGCAGGACGAGTTGATGGCCAAGCTGACAATGCAGTCCAACCAGCTGCTCTATGTGCTGTCGGTGATGACGGCGGTGCTGTTGCCGATGACCATCATATCAGGCCTGTTCGGCATGAATGTCGGTGGCCTGCCCATGGTCAATACGCCGATGGGCTTCTGGGTGGTCTCGGCGGTTTCGATCGTGATCGCCGCGGCGACCTACATGTTCGTAAGGCGGCTCGGGCGGACGTAACGCCTCGATCCCTTTGTTTTCACTCAATTCCCAAGGGAACGCGACGCGCTTTTCCTGGAATGCCCATCACGCCGTAGCGCGAAGATCCTCGACGATGGTGCCGGCGGCAGCGACCTCCGCCTCATGGTCCGGCTCCCGCCAGGTCTCGGCGAGACCCGCCGCATACCATTCCTGCATGGCCGGCAGGCCAAGCAATTGCGGGGGATAGGCTGCAGCTGCCCCTTCGAAAGACAGCCCATAGGATAGCACACGGAACGCCACCGGAGCAAAGAAGGCGTCGACGGCGGTAAAATGGCCGCCGGCAAGGAACGGCCCGCCGAACAGGGCAAGGCCATCGTTCCAGAGATCGCCCAAACGGAACAGATCCTGCTTCAGCGCGTCCGACATCGGCAACGGTTTCACCCGCAAGCCGCAATTCATCGGGCATGCGCCGCGCAAGGCCGTGAAACCAGAATGCATTTCGGCGGCGGCCGAGCGCGCCCAGGCTCGCGCCTTGGCCTCGGCAGGCCACACACCATGGTGGCGCTCGGCGAGATACTCGGCAATAGCCAGCGAATCCCAGACAGCCCAGCCGTCATCCACCAGGCAAGGCACGCGCCCGCTGGGCGAGAACGCCCGGTAGAGATCGAAACTGGGCCCGGTCGGAAACGGCGTCAATTGCTCCTCGAACGGAATGTCGAGGGTGCGCATCAGCACCCATGGCCGCAGCGACCATGACGAATAGTTCTTGTTGGCGATATGCAGCACGTACATCGAAAGGCTCCCTACTTCGGGGCCAACGCCACCGGGCGGATTTCACGGCCACGAAACATCGACCAGGAATACATCGCCAATGCCGCCCAGATCAGCGCGAAGGCAATTGCTTGCGTGGTGCCGAACGGCTCGTCGAAAATCAGCACGGCTATCAGGAACACCATGGTCGGTGCGATGTACTGCATGATGCCGATGGTGGAGAGGCGCAGAAGCTTGGCGCCGAAGGCGAACAGAAGCAGCGGCACCGAGGTGACTGGGCCGCAGCCGATGAGCAAAGCCATATCGGTGCCGTTGCTGGAGATGAAATGGTCCTGGCCGTTGACGACCAGGAAGACGATGTAGGCAAGCGCCGGCACCGACAGCAAAAGCACTTCGAGCAGAAAGCCCTGGCTCGGGCCGATCGGCAGCGTCTTGCGGAAGAACCCATAGGCAGCGAAGGAAAACGCCAGCGCCAACGACACCCAAGGCAATTTGCCGGCATCGACGGTCAGAACGGCAACTGCGACCGCCGCCAGCAACACGGCCACGATCTGCAGCCGGTCGAGCTTCTCGCCGAGCAACAACGCGCCGACGACGATGCTAACTAATGGGTTGATGTAGTATCCGAGCGCGGTCTCGACGGTGCGGTCGACCGAGATCGCCCAGACATAGATGGCCCAGTTGACGGAGATCAGGGTCGCCGTCAGCGCCGCCATGGCGATGCTGCGCGGCGAGCGGATCGCCGCCTTGAAATCGGCTGTGCGGCCGGCCCAGACCAGCACTGCAGCAGCAATCGGCACCGACCAGACGATGCGGTGGGCGATCACCTCGATCAGCGGCAGATGCGCAACCGCCTTCATGTAGAAGGGCAACAGGCCCCATAGCAGATAAGCGCCGAGCGCGAGGAGAAAGCCGCTGCGGGCTTTGGAGTCGGCGTCGGGCTGGATCGTGTCGCTGGCCATGGCAAACGCTATGGCCCAGTGGGCCATCCAAAACCATCGCAAAATTATGATGGATCAATGGACTTCCGCTGATGGTTCAAGGGGCGCCGCCAGTTCCTCGCCCCACTTCGAGGGGCGAGGAACCCAAGTCCTGCAAGCTTACTCCGCCGCCACCAATCCCGCCATGTCGCGGTTCTTCATCAGCTTGTAGACGATCGAATCCATCAGCGCCTGGAAGGACGCATCGATGATGTTTTCCGACACGCCGACCGTCCACCAGCGTGCGCCGGTGCCGTCATGCGATTCGATCAGGACGCGGGTGATCGCCTCGGTGCCGCCATTGAGGATACGCACCTTGAAATCGGCGAGCTCCATGTCGGCGATCTCGCTCTGGAATTTGCCGAGGTCCTTGCGCAACGCGATGTCGAGCGCGTTGACCGGGCCGTGGCCTTCGGCCACCGACATCTTCTCCTCGCCCTCGACCATCACCTTGACGATGGCTTCGGAGACCGTCTTCAACTGGCCGTTGGCATCGAAGCGGCGCTCGACCATGCAGCGGAACGAAGTGACGTTGAAGAACTCCGGCAGGCCGTGCAGCATTTTGCGCGCCAACAGCTCGAAGGAGGCATCGGCGCCCTCATAGGCGTAGCCCTCGGCCTCGCGCTCCTTGACCACCGAGATCAGCGCATCGAGACGATGGTCGTCTCTGGGCACATCGATGCCGCGCCGCTTCAGCTCGGCGAGGAAATTGGCCTTGCCGCCCTGGTCCGAAACCATAACGCGGCGGCGGTTGCCTACTGCCTCGGGCGGCACATGTTCATAGGTCGCCGGCTCCTTGGCCAGTGCGGAGGCATGGATGCCGGCCTTGGTGGCGAAGGCCGAGGCGCCGACATAGGGCGCCTGCGCTTCCGGAGCACGGTTCAGCAATTCGTCGAAGGCGCGGGAAAGCCGGGATATCCCGGTCAGCGCCTCGGCCGAGATGCCGGTTTCAAACCGATCGGCGAAGGCCGGCTTCAGCGCCAGCGTCGGTACGATCGAGACCAGATTGGCGTTGCCGCAGCGCTCGCCGATGCCGTTCAGCGTGCCTTGGATCTGGCGCACGCCGGCCTCGACGGCGGCGAGCGAATTGGCCACCGCTTGGCCGGTGTCGTCATGGGCATGGATGCCGAGATGGCCGCCCGGAATACCTGAAACAATGACCTTGTCGACGATGGCGCGCACTTCCGAGGGCTGCGTGCCACCATTGGTGTCGCACAACACCACCCAGCGCGCGCCGGCATCATAGGCGGTCCTGGCGCAGGCCAGTGCGTAGTCCGGATTGGCCTTGAAGCCGTCGAAGAAATGCTCGCAATCGACCATCGCTTCCTTGCCGGCGGCAACAGCTGCTTCGACCGACGCGTTGATCGAGTCGAGGTTTTCCTCATTGGTGCAGCCGAGCGCGACGCGGACATGATAGTCCCAGCTCTTGGCGACGAAGCAGATGGCGTCGGACTTGGACTGCACGAGCGCTGCCAGGCCCGGGTCGTTGGATGCCGACACGCCTGCCCGCTTGGTCATGCCGAAGGCGACGAACTTTGCCTTCGCCGTGCGCTTCTGCTGGAAGAAGGCGGTGTCGGTCGGATTGGCGCCGGGATAGCCGCCTTCGACATAGTCCATGCCGAACTCATCGAGCAGCTTGGCAATCGCGATCTTGTCCTCGACGGAAAAGTCGATGCCCGGGGTCTGCTGGCCATCGCGGAGGGTTGTGTCGAAGAGATAGAGGCGTTGTTTGGTCATTGTTCTGTTGGCGCGCGAGCACCCCCCTCTGGCCTGCCGGCCATCTCCCCCTCAAGGGGGAAGATCGGCAGCTTTAGCGTCGGATCGTTTCCTGCAGCGACGGAGATTTGCGAAAGCGCCGATGACAGCCAATCTCCCCCCTTGAGGGGGAGATGTCCGGCAGGACAGAGGGGGGTGCCACGCGCTGTCATTTCCCCGCAAACCCATCCGTCGCGCGTATCAGCCGATCCAGAATCCCCGGCTCCGAATAGGAATGGCCGGCGCCTTCGATGAGGTGGAAATCCGCCTTCGGCCAGGCCTTGTGCAGGGCCCAGGCATAGCGCGCCGGGCACGGCATGTCGTAGCGGCCGTGGACGATTGTGCCGGGAATATCCGCGAGCTTATGGGCATCGCGCAGAAGCTGCCCCTCCTCCAGCCAGCCGGCGTGGACGAAATAGTGGTTCTCGATGCGGGCAAAGGCGATGGCGAAGTGGTCCTCGCCGAACTTGTCGCTGGTCTCCGGCTCCGGTAGCAGCGTGATCGTCTCACCTTCCCACAGGCTCCAGGCAAGGGCGGCTTCCAGCTGCGCCTTGCCATCGGCGCCGACCAACCGCCTGCGGTAAGCGGCCATCATGTCGCCGCGCTCGGCTTCAGGAATTGGCGCCAGGAAACGCTCCCATTTGTCGGGGAACATCTCGGAGACGCCGAACTGATAGTACCATTCGAGTTCGGCGCGGGTCAGCGTGTAGATGCCGCGCACGACAAGCTCGCTGACGCGATTAGGATGCGTCTCGGCATAGGCCAGCGCCAGCGTCGAGCCCCACGAGCCGCCGAACACCAGCCATTTTTCGAAGCCGCACATCTCACGCAGCCGCTCGATGTCGGCAACCAGGTGCCAGGTGGTGTTGGCCTCGAGCGAGGCGTTGGGTGTCGATTTCCCGCAGCCGCGCTGGTCGAACAGGATGACGTCGTAAAGCTTCGGGTCGAACAATTGCCGATGTTTTGGCGAGAAGCCGCCGCCGGGACCGCCATGCAGGAAAACGGCCGGCTTGGCGCCCCTGGTTCCGGAGCGCTCCCAGTAGATATGATGGCCGTCGCCGACATCGAGCATGCCGGACTCGAACGCCTCGATCTCTGGATAAAGAGTACGAAGTTCACTGTTCATTTCATTGCTCATATCTTCAGGCCGTGCGCGGGCCAGTCCGTGGTTTCGTGGTCGGGATGCTGGAAGGAGATGATCTGCTCCTGGCGGGAGTAGAAATCCGGATCCTGATGCACGGGCTGGTCAAAGATCGTTTCCACCCAAGGCAATCGGACCGCGTAGTTGACCTGGATCTGCGGCGCCAGATCGGAGCGGTCGTCGAAGGCGCCGATGGCGATCTCCAGTGCGCCAGGTTGGCGATAGGTCAGCGGTGTACCGCAGCGGGCACAGAAGCCGCGATCGATGTTGACCGACGACTGGAAATAGGTGGGCTCTTCGCGCATCCATTCGACGCCATCCTTGGGCACTGTCACCAGCGCGCCGAAAAACGAACCGAACTGTTTCTGGCACATGCGGCAATGGCAGATGGACGCCCGGCCGAGCTTGCCCTTGATGCGGAAACGCACGGCACCGCACTGGCAGCCGCCGGTTCGAACTTCATCGGTCATAACTTTTCCTCTGGCGGCCATTGTTCGGTGTCATGGTCGGGATGCTGGTAGGAGACGAGCTCGGCGAGATAAGGCGCCGACGACATGTCGGCCATAGTGTCCTCGCCCGGCAATTGCGGGATGGTATCGACATAGGGAAGTTTTGCCTCCGTGCCCCACTGGATCAGCGGCACGATATCAGCCGGATTGTCGAAGGCGCCGATGGCGAGGCCGATGCCGTCGGGCGCGGTAAAGGTCAGCGGCGTGCCGCAATTGGCGCAAAAGCCACGATCGACATGGCTGGACGAGGCGAAATATTTCGGTTCGCCGCGCGTCCAGTCGAGTTTGGCGCCACGCACCGAGACCAGGGGCGCGTAAAATGAGCCGAACGCCTTCTGGCACATGCGGCAATGGCAGATCGAGGCGTCACCCAGCGCACCCTCGACGCGAAAGCGCACCGCGCCGCACTGGCAGCCACCGGTGTAGATCGGCCGGTTGTCGAGGCTCATGGCGTCTCACTCCGTTTCATAGTCATTCGGGCGCATGGCAGACGGCCTCGACATTGTTGCCGTCGGGATCCAAGACGAAGGCGCCGTAATAGTCCGGGTGATAATGCGGGCGCAGCCCCGGCCCGCCATTGTCCTTGCCGCCGGCGGCGAGCGCCGCGGCATGGAAGGCGTCGACCTCGGCGCGGCTGCGCGCGGTGAAGGCGACGTGCTGATGGGTCCTCGGCTTGTCATCGCTGGCCTGCAGCCAGAACACCGGCCGGTCGCGGCCATAGCCACCGACCTTCGCGCCGCCGGTATATTCCAGTGGCACCATGTAGATCAGCGAGGCGCCAAGCGGCGCTATCGCCTGGTCATAAAAGGCTTTCGACGCGTCGAAGTCGGCGACATTGATGCCGAGATGGTCGATCATGAAACAAGCTCCTCCCTTGCTGGCGCCGGCACGTCGGCGCCGGCCAAGCCGGCCCCGATGACGATGTGCTGGCAGGCATTGTCGATATCGCGGATGACGTCGTCGTTCCAGAAGCGCAGGATGGTCCAGCCACTGGCACTCAATTGAGCGCTGCGTGCCTTGTCGCGTTCTGCATCTTCTACGTCGGCATGCTGACTGCCATCAACCTCGACTACGAGGTGGTGGGCCGAACAGGCGAAGTCGACAATGTAGGGTCCAATCGGTACCTGTCGGCGAAAGCTCATCCCGATCAGCCGGTGAGCCCGCAACTCATTCCACAGTTTCAGCTCGGCATCGGTCATGACGCGACGCATGGACTTTGCATTCTTGCGCTGACGCGATGGAACGAGGTCGTGACCCATGCTCAGGCCACTCCGCGCTGGCGATTAGCGAAAACCGAGGCGAGGGCTGATCTCCCCCCTTGCGGGGGAGATGTCCGGCAGGACAGAGGGGGGTGCTGTCCCGCCAGCGTCTCAACCGGCAGCCATTGCGTTCTCAGAAAGTGGCCGAAATGAAAGTGGGCAAGAAGGAACGCTGGCGTTCCTTCGAACCCCCCTCTGTCCTGCCGGACATCTCCCCCGCAAGGGGGGAGATTGGCTGTCGCTGCCGCCTTCGCCAATCTTACAACGGTGTCTCGCGCCACCCTCACCGCTTCACCTCCCACGTCGTCACGCGTTCGTTGGTGACAGGATCCTTGCCGTCTTTCAGCTGCACGCCCTGCGCCAGAAGCTCATCGCGGATGCGATCGGCTTCGGCCCAGTTTTTCGCTGCGATCAGTTCCAAGCGCTTGGCGATCGCCTTGGCGACCGCAACCTCGTCGACCTTGGCCGCGCCGATATCGAAGCCGAGGAACAACAGCGATGCCTTCAGCGATGCGGCCGCTTCGTTGCCCTCCGCGGCCTCACCGGCAAGCTGCGTGAGTTGCTGGAAGGCGGCGTAGGTTGCGAGGTCGTCCGACAGTGCCGCCACAATCTCCGCCGGGACTTGCCCTGCCGACGGCGCCAGGTCAGCCGCGCGTTTCCATTTGCGCAGCGTGTTCTCGGCTTCCTCCAGCTTGCGCACGGAGAAATCGATCGGCTCGCGGTAATGCGTCATCAGCATCGCCAGACGCAGCACCTCGCCCGGCCATTTGCGGCCGCCGAAGGTCTCGGTCTCCAGCAGTTCGGCGATCGCGTAGAAATTGCCGACGCTCTTCGACATTTTCTGGCCCTCGACCTGCAGGAAGCCGTTGTGCATCCAGACATTGGCCATGACGTCGGTGCCGTGGGCGCAACGCGACTGGGCGATCTCGTTCTCATGGTGCGGGAAGATCAAATCGAGGCCGCCGCCATGGATGTCGAAGACATCGCCGAGATAGGCGGCCGACATGGCCGAGCATTCGATGTGCCAGCCCGGCCGGCCCCTGCCCCATGGGCTGGCCCAGCCCGGCTCTTCCGGTGACGACAATTTCCACAGCACGAAATCGCCCGGGTTCTTCTTGTGAGCGTCGACGGCAATTCGCGCACCGGCCTGCTGTTCGTCGAGATTGCGCTTCGACAGCTCGCCATAATCCGGCATCGAGGCGGTGTCGAACAGCACTTCGCCGGCGGCGACATAGGCGTGGCCGCGTTCGATCAAACGTTCGATGAGGGTGATCATGTCAACCTTGCCGTCGGCGCGGCGCGCGACGAACTCGGTGGCGCGCGGCTCGACCGTCGGCGGCAAGCAGCCGAGTGCGGCGACATCCTTGTGGTACTGGTCGGCGGTTTTTTCGGTAACGCGGCGGATCGCCTCGTTGAGCGTCAGGCTTCCCGACGCGATCTCGGCGCCGAAATCGCGCAGCGCACGGGCGTTTATCTTGTCGTCGACATCTGTGATGTTGCGCACATACGTGACACCAGCCTCGCCGTAGAGGTGACGCAGCAAACGGAACAGCACGTCGAAGACGATCGCCGGACGCGCATTGCCGATATGGGCAAAGTCGTAGACGGTTGGGCCGCAGACATACATGCGCACATTCGACGGGTCGATCGGGACGAACACGTCCTTCGTCCGCGTTAGCGTGTTGTAGAGGCTGAGACCCTTCGATGCGTCAGACATGCGTGCCCTTCCGGCCCGTTAAGTTCTGGATGGAGTCTAACCTGTGCCAAGGCACAAATCGGCTCCAGCCTGCTGGCCGGGGCGTTTGTCCACTCTGGGGAAAGATGAGGCGAAAACGTCCGGACCAGCGCGAAGCTAGCCAATAATGCAAATGCCACAAATGGCGGAAAACGTTTTCATCGGCGGCTTTATCGCCTTGGCCGGTGTTGCCGTCAAGTCGCAACTTCCGGCAAAAGCGTCGCTGGATCATAGGTCAGGAGCCGCTGAAACATTTTATTAAACATGTCGGCACAGTCATGAAACATTCGCCGGCTAGTCCACCATAGGTCACGATTCGGTCAGATTCGGCCGGCAAACGCAGACACGGAAATGTTACCAGGGAAGAGATCGATGTCACGAACCAAGCAGGAATCGAGCCGCGCCAAGCAACCGGCGCTCGCCAACCACTACCGTGCGATCGGCCCGGCCGCGATCGTCGCCGCCCTTCTCCATACCGCGAAGAATAAAAAGCCGGCGCCGAAAATCACTTCGCCCCGCGCTGCCTGAACAGGCATCGTGCCGGCCGCCGACAAGGCGTGCGCCGGAACGGAAGGCTGAGGCGCCCATAGCGCGCCTGAAAACAACAGCTCTTCCTATTGAGCAGGTTCTTCCCGAAGACCGGACCTGGCTTCTTGGGAGCGCGCTCTAAAACAGCGTCATCTGACTGTCGTCCGCGCCGGGCTTCTGGCGCCTGACCTTGTCGGGCTCGACGATGCCCATGTCCTGTATCTCCGGCCCGGTGTTGGCGACCTTGTTGACGAGGTCGGAGACCGGAATTGCCTCGAAGAAATCGGGCAGCGCGGGTTTGAGCAGGTCGGCCACATCGCGCGGTTCGAGCGTGCGGCAGTCCAGCCAGCGGGCAAAATCTTCAGGCGCGATCACCACCGGCATCCGGTCATGGATATGGGCGATGCCGGCATTGGCGTTGATGGTAAGAATGGCGCCGGTGTCCATTTCCGAACCGCCCGGCTCGGCATAGGTTTCAATCAGCCCGGCAAAGGCGATCAACCCGCCATGCCTCGGCCGTATCCAGTAGGGCTGGCCCTTCTTGCCGCTGCCGGATTGCTGCCACTCATAGAAGCCGGAGGCCGGCACCAAGGCACGGCGATGGCGCATGGCGGCTTTGAACGAGGCTTTTTCAATAGCGCCTTCCGAACGCGCGTTGATGAGCAGCGGAAATTCCCTGGTGTCCTTGACCCAGGTGGGGATCAGCCCCCAGCGCACCAGCATCGCCTGGCGATCCGGGAAATTCGAGCCCGGCATGCGCGGCGGTCCCGACAGCGCCATCAGCACCGGCTGCGTCGGCGCGATGTTGTAGCGGGCCGGAAAATCCTCCAGCTCCGCCAGGCCGAGCAAGGCGGCGGTCTGGTCCGGCTTGGCCGTCAGGGCAAAGCGTCCGCACATTGGCAAGCTCGATGAAATGATCCGATCGCGAAAGTGGCGATGGAACCGGCGTTGCGCAACCGCTAAAGCTCAATGCCGCCGGCCGGTCCACAAGGGTCTGGCCTCAAATAGGCGAAAACGAGATCGATGAACGAGCAGCGCAAGACACTTCCCGCAGTCTCGGTCGCCGTCGTGCGCGGCAGGACGGTGCTGCTGGTCAAACGGGCGCGGCCGCCGTCGCAGGGGCTTTATGCCTTTCCCGGCGGCAAGGTCGAGCCCGGCGAGACGCTGCAAGAAGCAGCGTCGCGCGAATTGCTGGAGGAAACCGGGCTGCGGGCGCAGGACTATCGTCCGCTTCGCGACATCCACATCGACGGCAGCGGCGAGAACCACCCGGTCGACTATCTGCTGACCGTGTTCGGCGCCGTTTATGCCGGCGGCGAAGCGACGGCCAGCGACGATGCCGAGACCGCCGCCTTCTATAGTCTTGATGAAATGGCGACGCTGCCGCTCGCGGGTGACGTCATGGAGGTGGCTGAAGAGCTTTTGGCCTGAAGCAGGCCGATATCTGCCGCTCCGAGAATCGCCTTGCAGGCGACAAAATGTTTCGTCAGATAGACTTATGACCCGCACCTCGCTGTTCCTTGCCGCATGCATCGCCGCCGCCACGGCTTTTGCCGTGCAGCCGGCGCTGGCCGCCGAGTCGCCGTTCGAGCCCGGGCTGATGCGACTGGCCGAGGTGCTGGGGTCGCTGCATTTCCTGCGCAATCTGTGCGGCGAAAAGGGCGACCAGTGGCGCACCGAGATGGAAAAGCTGATCGATTCGGAAAATCCCGATCCGGAGCGGCGTGCCCGCTTCATCGCCAGCTTCAACCGCGGTTACCGTTCCTTCGGCGGCACCTATACCCAATGCACGCCGTCAGCGACCGAAGCCATCAGCCGCTACATGAAGGAAGGCGAGACGCTGTCGCGCGACATCGCCTCGCGTTACGGCAACTGACGAGCGCCAGACGGCGTTTAGCCAACGCCTTTTCGAGCACCCGCCTTGTATCCACGGCACGTTGATGCAATCTTGGTGTTGCACTTGCGCAACAGTATTAACGAAACGTTAGCGCGCGAATGCGGAATTAACTCAAACTGAAGGTTTTCATCCCGCTCACCGGTCTAATCGGCTAAGTTTGAATCGGACCGAACGCAGGCGACGAAGTTTGTAAAGACGATCAAAAAAATGTCGTATCTACAGATACTTACTTAGCCTGAGTGAGATAGGGGCAGCCCAAGCCGGATCCGACCCGTCGGACCGCCGCTTGAAAAGGTGGACATCGCAAATGGAACATGGCGTCAACGACATCGACGCGCTTGTCAGGGAAGAAAAGCGCCTGACCGCGGTGGAAAGCCATAGCGAGGCCTGGGCGGAAGGTCTGTCGGCCGGCATAGAACCTGAAATCATCGCCGAGGCAGCGCTTGAAACCGCGTTCGGCGAGATGCTGCGAGCCAATGGCGAGACCTCGGCCCTTGCCCTGCTCGACCGCATGCGTGAAAAGGTGATCGCCGGCGCCTTCGAGCCGGAGCGGTTTCGGCACTAGGCGGCGCGCGTCTCAGAGGGTGCATCGCCAGCTTACCGGTTCTTTGACGACGGCGCGCCGTTTGGGCATCATGCCTGAAGAGCCTAGGCCCGAGGAGAGGCAAGCGGTGAATTTTTCGATGTCAGGCCGGCCTCGCGGCGTGGCCCTCAGCATCTGGCTTGCCGCTTCCTGCGCCGCGGGTCCGCTGGCGTTTGTCCTGACCAGCAACCCTGCCTACGCGTTGAGCGAGATCAAGCGCGAGGAGCTTCCAGTTCCTGCCGGGCCACCAGCCAATGGTGAGACGGCGCCGTCTGAAAATTCAGTGCCAATGCCCGATCTGCCCGGCACGGCGCCACCGGCGGCCAGCCAGCCGAAATCGCCCACGGAGCCCGGACAAAGCCAACCGGAGGCCCCCGCCAACGATGGCGGCGTGGCCAACCCGCGTGCCGATCCAGAAGCGCCGGTGCCCGAAGTCGTCTACGACCTTTCCAAATTGCCGGAGCCCGTCAGGCGCATGCGCGATCTGATGGTCGAGGCCTGCGTCAGCGGCGACATCGAGAAGCTGCGGCCGCTGATCGGCAAGGGCGACACCATGACCCAATTGTCGCTGGGCGAAATCGAGGGCGACCCGATCGCGTTCCTGAAAGGGCTATCGGGCGACAAGGAAGGTCAGGAAATCCTCGCTATCCTGGAAGAGGTGCTCAATGCCGGCTATGTCCATGTAGACGTCGGCACACCGCAGGAACTCTATGTCTGGCCGTATTTCTTCGCCCTGCCGCTTGACAAGCTCAACGCCAGGCAGCGGGTCGAACTGTTCAAGATCGTCACCGCCGGCGACTATGACGACATGAAGCAGTTCGGAGCCTACATCTTCTACCGCGTCGGCATTACGCCCACCGGGCAGTGGACGTTTTTCGTCGCTGGGGATTGAACGGCCGGCGAATAGCTGTCTCTCCTGCGCGGTTGAGGCGCTTATTTACAACTGTATTCCCAAGTGAAAATTTGAGGATGCTCAGCGTCGGGATCCTCGTCTTGTTCAGGATCCCTGCTTACGGCTATACTCCCCAGGGCGCTGACGCCATTTTGGCAACTACCCTTGATCAATCTCGCCACCATTCCAAAAACTTGCAGATGCCGATCTCGGAACGACATCTCCGCCAGCGGCCCATCATACTTTTCTCTGTTATGAATGACCTCTATGCGTCTCTTGTTCGAACCCAGGTCGATTATAGAGTAGTTGAATTCCGATCCGCTCAATTCAGACACACCCTGCTTCGGGGTATCCAGGGCATTTGCCGAAACTTCAGTCATACCCAGAATGATCAAGATAGCGGACATATATCTGAGCATAATTCCCCCCAATAAACGAGAATTAGAGTCTGTCTTGCCGGATGCTTTCCAGAGTAATTCCAGGAAAAGTGTGAAACGGCTTTCCGTCCGAATTGCGTCCAAACAAAGAGAGTGACGGATTCGGCAGAACAATGCACCGCTTTGGTTAGTAAATACGCCGCGGTATTGGCCTGTCCCGCCTGGCGGTCGAACGGGGATCCGTAGCCGAGGACACGTATGGTGGTTCGTTATCCGGCCGCCTAAGCCGGCAGCGCCTCGGAAAACTCCACCGGCCTGCCCTGTCCTGGCGTGACGATCTCGCCTTCCCACATCACGCGACGACCGCGCACGATCGTGCCGACCGGCCAGCCGGTGACTTCCTTGCCGTCATAGGGCGTCCAGCCGGCCTTGGAGCCGGCCTGCGCATTGGTGATGGTCTCGCGGCACTTCATGTCGACAACGGTGAAATCGGCGTCATAGCCTGCGGCGATACGGCCTTTCCGGGCCATGCCGAAGATGCGCTGTGGGCCATGGCTGGAGAGGTCGACGAAGCGCTGCAGGGTCAGCCGGCCTGAATTGACGTGGTCGAGCATGATCGGCACCAGCGTCTGCACCCCGGTCATGCCAGACGGTGAGGCCGGATAGGGCTTTGCCTTTTCGGCCAGCGTGTGGGGGGCGTGGTCGGAGCCGAGCACATCGACAATGCCTTGCGCAATGCCGTGCCAGACGCCGTCGCGATGGCGGGCCGCGCGAACCGGCGGATTCATCTGGATCAGCGTGCCCAGCCGCGCATAGTCGTCGGCGGTGAGCGTCAAATGGTGCGGCGTCGCCTCGCAGGTGGCGACATCCTTGTGCTGTTCGAGGAACACGATCTCTTCGGCAGCGGAGATGTGCAGGACATGGATGCGGGCGCGGGTGCTGCGCGCTATGCGCACCAGCCGCTCGGTGCAGCGCAAGGCCGCGATCTCGTCGCGCCAGACGGGGTGTGAGGACGGGTCGCCCTCGACGCGCAAGCCGAGGCGCTCGCGCAGCCGGAACTCGTCCTCCGAGTGAAAGGCGGCGCGGCGGCGGGTGTTGCGCAGGATCGATGCGACACCCTCGTCGTCCTCGACCAGCAGGTCGCCGGTGGACGAGCCCATGAACACCTTTATCCCGGCAGCACCCGGCAGCCGCTCGAGCTCACCGACATCATTGGCATTCTCGCGTGTGCCGCCAACCCAGAAGGCGAAGTCGCAATGCATCCGGCTGGTGGCGCGGCGCACCTTGTCGGCAAGCGCCGCCTCGCTGGTGGTCAGCGGATTGGTGTTGGGCATTTCGAAGACGGCGGTGACCCCGCCCAGAACAGCGGCGCGAGATCCACTCTCGAGATCTTCCTTGTGCTCCAGCCCCGGCTCGCGAAAATGCACCTGGCTGTCGACGACGCCGGGCAGGACGTGCAGCCCGCGACAGTCGATCGCTTCGCCGGCCGAAGCTTGGCGAAGATCGCCCATTGCGACGATGCGACCACCCTTGACGCCAACATCGCGCGCGCCCTCGCCATCATGGTTGACCACCGTGCCGCCTGTCAGGATGAGGTCGTAGGTGGTGGCCATGGGCGTTCGGTCTCTTGCGGGGGGAGTATCGTCGGCTTACGTAAAGGCCGACCGTTTTGCAAGATCAGGTTCTTTGCCGCCCATGCCTTTTGCCCTGCTCAAAGACCGCGCTCTCATTTCTGTGTCAGGCCCGGATGCCGAGCATTTTTTGCAGAACATCCTCACCACCGACCTCGACACGCTGGGCGCCGGTGCGGCAAAACCCGGTGCGCTGCTTTCGCCGCGAGGCAAGATCCTGTTTGATTTCCTGATCTCGCGTAGCGGCGAGGACGGATTCCGGCTGGATTGCCGTGCCGACGTCGCAGACGACTTCCTGCGCCGGCTGATGCTTTACAAGCTGCGCGCCAAGGCCGAGATCGCGAAGCAGGATCAAGTGCTTGTGACGGTTGCGTGGGGCGATGATTCAAGCGCCTCACCTTCTGATTCAACGACACTTGCCGATGCCCGCTTCCGCGATGTGGTTGTGAGCCGTTCCTATGGCGGCGCATCCGTAGGTGGCGACCCGGCTGCGTGGCAGGCGCTCCGCATCGCCAACGGCATTGCCGAAAGCGGTTCCGATTATCAGCTCGGCGATGCCTTCCCTCACGACGTGCTGCTCGACGAGACCGGCGGCGTCGGCTTCAAGAAAGGCTGCTATGTCGGCCAGGAAGTGGTCTCGCGCATGCAGCATCGCGGCACCGCCAGGCGCCGCGTGCTGATCGTTTCGGCCGACCATGCCTTGCCCGCGCCGGGCTCGGAGCTGTCGGTTGCGGGGCGGCCGGTCGGCACGCTCGGCTCGACCGCGGGCACGGCCGGCCTCGCCATTGCCCGCATCGACCGGGTCAAGGCGGCGCTCGACGCTGGCCAGCCGGTACTGGCCGGTGATGTCACCGTCTCGCTAGCCATCCCGGCCTGGGCGCAGTTCAGCTTTCCCAGGGAAGCCATCGGCGCGGAGGACGCCTGATGGCTGCCGATCGCGTCGGAGCGCCACCCCGCGCGTGGCAGCGCATGCTGTCGGGGCGGCGGCTCGACCTGCTCGATCCCTCGCCGCTCGACATCGAAATCTCAGACATCGCCCACGGGCTTGCCCGCGTTGCCCGCTGGAACGGGCAGACCCGCGGCGATCACGCCTTTTCGGTCGCCCAGCATTCCCTGCTGGTCGAGGCGCTGTTCAGCGAGTTGCAGCCGGACGCCTCGGCCACCGCTCAGTTGGCAGCACTGCTGCATGACGCGCCGGAATATGTCATCGGCGACATGATCTCGCCGTTCAAATCGGTAATGGGCGGCTCCTACAAGGAGTGTGAGCTGCGTCTCCAGCGCGCCATCCATCAGCGCTTTTCGCTGCCGCCCGAACTCGGCGTCGGCTTGCGCAAGGAGATCAAGCGCGCCGACCAGATCGCCGCCTATTACGAGGCGACGCTGCTTGCCGGTTTCTCGACCGCAGAAGCAACCGAGTTCTTCGGCCGGCCGCGCGGGTTCAATGCCGACCGCTTCGACTTTAAGCCGCACTCGGTGACCTCGGCGCAAGCTGCCTTCCTCAAACGCTACGCAACGCTTGAAAAGCAACGCCAGGCAACGGTTGCCGTGCATTCGGCGCAGTGAACATACGCTAAATTAACCAGCGGTAACCACAGTACCGGGTTTCGATCACGGTCAGCAGGCACGCCTCATGTCCGTTGCGCACGTCAAGGGTGGTTCGCCCGTCCGCAGACGGGGAGCCGGAGGCGTCGCCGCGCCACGGCAGATCGCCGACGAACTGCGCCACCAGAACGAGCGCTTTTCGGCGGCCGTCGAGAATATGTCGCATGGGCTGTGCATGTTCGACGCCGACGAGCGGATGATCATCTGCAACGGCAACTATATCAGCATCTTCTCCCTCGACGCGAAGATCGTGCGGCCCGGCATCGCGTTCCTGGACATTCTAAAGCACAGCGTCGACATCGGTGTCGCCTCACAGAGCGCCGAAGACCTGTATGCCATCCGCAAGCCCTATATCGAGCGCGCGCAAGCCTCGACCTACGAGGAAATACTGTCGGACGGACGTATCGTTTCCATCACGCACCGGCCGCTGGCCTCAGGCGGCTGGGTGTCGATCTATGAGGACATTACGGAGCAAAGGCGGGCCGAGCAGGAACTGAAGGAGCAGCACCGCCGCTTCGATGCGGCGCTCGCCAACATGTCGCAAGGCCTGTTGATGTACGACGCCGAAGGCACGCTGATCGTGCGCAACCAGCGCTTCCTCGACCTCTACAAGGTCACGCCTGACGACTTCCCGCTCGGCATGAGCCAGCGCGCCCTGCTCGAACAGATGGTGCGACTGCGCATTTATCCGTCGATGGACATCGACGGCGAGATCGCCAACACCAGAGCCAGCCTGCAGGCCGGTGAGGAGCGTTCGACAGACCGCAGCCTTGCCGATGGCCGAACGCTGCTGGTTGCGCGCCGGCCGCTTACCGGTGGCGGCTGGGTGGCGACCTTCGAAGACATCACCGAGCGCCGGCGCGCCGAAGAGCGCATGAGCCACCTTGCCCATTACGACACGCTGACCGACCTGCCCAACCGCTCGATGTTTCGCGAACGGCTCGACCAGGCGATGGCCGGCGATACACCGTTGGCGATCTTCTCGCTCGACCTCGATCGCTTCAAGGCCGTTAACGACACCTGGGGACACCCGGCCGGTGACTGGCTGCTGAAATGCGTGGCGGAGCGGTTGCGGCACAGCCTGCGCAGCGACACCGATGTGGTCGCCCGCCTCGGTGGCGACGAGTTCGCCATCCTGCAGTTCAATCCCAAAGGCGCCACCGATGCGGAACAACTGGCAAAACGCATCGTCGCTGTCGTCAGCCAGCCGTTTCGCGACAAGGGCCGCGACATGCATGTCGGCATCAGCCTTGGCATCGCGCTGTATCCCGGTGACGGCAAGGACGCCGACACGCTTTTGAAGAACGCCGACATGGCGCTTTACAGCGGCAAGAGCGAAGGCCGCAACGTCTACCGCTTTTTCGAGCCCGGCATGGATGCCTTGGTGCGGGCGCGCCTGGCGCTCGAAACCGATCTCGAGACGGCACTGAAGCGGCGGGAGTTCGTGCTGGAGTTCCAGCCGATCACCAACATCGCGTCGGGCAAGATCGTCGGCGCCGAAGCGTTGATGCGGTGGAATTCACCGACGCGCGGCCTGGTGGCGCCCGACGATTTCATCGCAGCCGCCGAAGACAGCGGGCTGATCGTTCCGCTGGGCGAATGGGCGCTGAAACAGGCCTGCAGCGTGGCCGCCGGCTGGCCGCCTGGAATGCGCATCGCCGTCAATGTCTCGGCAGTGCAGATCAGAAGCGCCGACTTTGCCCGCAGCGTGATTTCGGCGCTGGCCGTTTCCGGCGTGCCGGCCAGCCGGCTCGAACTGGAAATCACCGAGACCGTGCTGATGGATGAGAGCGAGACGGTGCTGAAGACGCTGAGACAGCTGCGCGAACTCGGTATCCGCATCGCGCTCGACGATTTCGGCACCGGCTATTCGTCGCTCGGCTATCTCAGGCGTTTTCCCGTCGACAAGATCAAGATCGACCGCTCCTTTATCCACGATATCGACAACAAGGACACGGCGGCGATCGTGCGCACGATCATCGGGCTTGGTGCCGAACTTGGCATCACTGTCACCGCCGAAGGCGTCGAGACCGAAGCGCAGCTCGACATATTGCGCAAGGCTGGCTGCGTCGAGGCGCAGGGCTTTCTGATCGGCATGCCGTCAAAGGCCGCCGACATGGCTCGACTTCTCAAGACGAGGGCAGCGTCCCGGCGCGCCTGAACATCCCCGGCGTCATTCCATGCGCGGCGCGGAAGGTGCGCGAGAGATGGCTTTGGTCGGAGAAGCCGGCCGCAAAGGCGGCACCGGCGAGATCTGAACCTTGCCGGATCAGCAGATCGGCACGGCGCAGCCTGCGGTCACGGATGAAGGCAGCAGGGGTGAGACCCAGCACTTTCCTGAAATCGCGGATAACTTGAAAGCGCGTCACGCCTGCGGCTTCAGCGAGCCGCTGCAAATCGAGGTCCGAGTTCAGATGGTCTTCGATGACCTGTTCATAGACCCGGAGCCGGCTTTTCGATCCGAAGCTTTCGACCGCCTCGCGCCGCCGGCCGCCCCAATCGCCATGGCGCAGGATGAGCTTGCGCAAGGCGATCAGCATGGATGTTTCGGCGCTCGTGGCATCACCCGATGTCGAAGCCAAGTGCGCGACGCCTACTGCCTGGACGAGATCGGCATCATCGACGATCGCTTGCGAAAACAACGGCGGGCGATCCTGCCCGAGTTCGTCCGCGATCGCACCCATGAGCGAGGCCGACGGATAAAAGGTGCGGTAAGCCCAACCCTGGTCGGCACCCGCCTCGCCGTCATGCCATATCTCCGGATTGACGAGCAGAACCGTGCCCGACGGCGCGAGGACAGTCTCGTTGCCGATGCGGACCCGCTCGCACCCTTGCGTGATCAGGGCGACGACATAGGTCGAGTGCGTGTGCAGCTGGTAGCGATGCCGCGTGAAGCGCGCCTTGAGCATGCCAAGATCGCGAAAGCGCGGATGACGCCAGAACTGCGTCGTCTCCTGAGGCTGTTGAATTCCAGACACGGTCAATCCTGTTCAAGACGCTGCCGGCGCAAATCCTTTACGTGCTGGCATCGAAGGCCGAATTTACGATAGCCGGCAAGGAGAGCGCAATGCTGCACAACGACCCCATCGCCGCCCTCACCCCGCAGGTGGTGGAATGGCGGCATCACATCCACGCCAACCCCGAACTCGGTTTCCAAGAGTATGAGACCGCGCGCTTCGTCGCCGACAAGCTGCGCACCTTCGGGCTCGACGAGGTTCATGAAGGCAAAGGCGGCACCGGCGTGGTTGGCGTCCTCAGAGGACGACCAGGCGTGCGCGCCATCGGGCTTCGGGCCGAACTCGATGCCTTGCCCGTGCTGGAGAAGACAGGATTGCCATATGCGTCGAAGAAAGACGGCGTGATGCATGCCTGCGGCCACGACGGGCACATCGCGATGCTGCTCGGCGCCGCCAAGCTGCTCGCCGACAACAGAGCCTTCGACGGCACCGTCTGTTTCATCTTCCAGCCGGCGGAAGAAAATGAAGGCGGCGCCATGCGGATGATCGAGGACGGACTGTTCGAGCGCTTCCCCATGGAAGCCGTCTACGCCGTCCACAACTGGCCGGGGCTGCCGCTCGGAAAGATCGCGGCCCGTGCCGGGTCGATGATGGCGGCCGTCGACACTTTCGAACTGAACTTTGAGGGGACCGGCGCGCATGCCGCCATGCCGCAGCTAGGCGACGATCCCGTGCTCGCGGCCGGCGCCTTCGTTCAAGCCGTGCAGCGCATCGTCAGCCGTTCGGTCGACCCGCAAATGGCGCTGGTCGTTTCGATCACCCAGATCCATGGCGGCAATGTCGGCAACATCGTGCCGGGCAAGGTCTGGCTGCAGGGAACCTGCCGCTTCTTCGAGCCCACTTTGTCGGACCATTGCGAAAGGCTGATCGGCGACATCGCGCAAGGCATTGCCTCGGCGCATGCACTCACCGCCAAGCTCGCCTACAAGAAAGGCTACCCGCCGCTGGTTAACACGTCGGCTGCCACTGACCGGGCCGTCCAGGCGGCAACCGCGGTTGTCGGCCGCGAGCAGGTCGAGACCGCATTCAACCCGAGCCTCGGCTGCGAGGATTTTGCCTACATGGTCCGCGAAGCCGGCGGCTGCTATGCCTGGGTCGGCGCAGGAGCGGTCAGACTGGGCGAAGGGCTGCACGGCGATCGCTATGTCTTCAACGACGCCATCGTCCCCACCGTGCTCCGCTATTTCGTCACGCTCGTTGAGCAGACGCTACGCTGACGGCCGAGCGCCTCAGCGCAAGGTCTCGACGTATTTCTCGTGGAAGCTGACATAGCCGGGTTCGACGACTTTGAGATGGCGCTCGATCAGCTGGTGGAAGGCCGGCAGCTGATGGAAGGGCACGCCGGGATAGGCGTGGTGCTCGGCGTGATACGGCATGTTCCAGGCGACTTTGCGCACCAGCCAGTTGGTCAGCGTGGTGCGGGTGTTTTCCAGCATGTTGGCGACAAGCGGGCAGCGGCCATGCTCGGCCAGCAGATAGAGCCTGAGGAAGGGCTGGCCGAGCAGCGCCGGCACGATCCAGACATAGAGCAGTACACTTGCCTCGAACCACAGGGCTAGCGCGGCGACCACGACATAGAAAGCGATCATGGCGCGGGCTTCAGTGCGCACCTTGGGCAGGCCTTTCGGCGGCACGTAGCTGTCGTGGCAGCCGCCAATCGCGTTGGTGTAGAGTGTCTGCAAATGCCCCCACCACACCGGCAGGCCCGAGACGTGGACGATGTATTGCCGCATCGTCTCCGGTTTCGGGAAGGCGAGTTCCGGATCGTTCTCGGGATCCTGGGTGAAACGGTGATGGGCGAAGTGGAAATAGCGAAACCAGTCGGCGGGCAGCGCGATCGCCAGGCTGCAGACCCTTGCGGCGGCATCGTTGAGCCACTGCGTCTCGAACGCCGTCCTGTGCACCGTCTCATGCAGCAGCGTGAACAGGAAGACGATGAGAATGCCTTGCGGCAACATCAACAGCGGCCAGTACGGCACCTTGGCCGCAATCAGCCCGCCGATAGCCACAATCGCGCCGAGATGGAAGGCGAGTTGGACCAGACCCGGCCCGTCCGACTTGCCGGTCAGGCGGCTGCGCTGCTCATTGGTCAGAGACGCGACGACGTCGCGATGGTCTCTGGGTTCAAACTGGGCCGATACGGTCATGGCGCGAAGATACTCGATAAGAAAGCTTTCGAAAAACGAGGATTTCTGCGACATAGATAAGCTTACCTTACCTATCGGATAGCCCATGACCGCGCTTCCTTCCCTGAGAGGACTTCAAGCCTTCGAGGCGGCGGCGCGCTCGGGGAGTTTCGCCGCAGCGGCGGATGAGCTCTCGATCTCGGCGGCCGCGGTCAGCCAGCTCATTCACACCGTCGAGGAGCAGATGGGTCGAAAACTGTTCCATCGCGTCAACCGCCGCGTGGTGCTGACGGAAGCCGGCGTCGAGATGCTGCCCCGGCTGACCCTGGCTTTTCGAGAGATCGGCAGCATCGCGCAGGGCAGCGATGCCTTCCGCCCGCGGCTTGTCGTATCGGTGCCGCCGTCCATGGCGATGGGCTGGCTTTCCGAACGCCTCGCCGGCTTTGTCGCCAGCCACGGCGCCGTCGACATATCCCTGCGCGGCGATGACGATCCGGTGCCGTTCGACCGCGAACTGATCGACATCCGGCTGTCCTTCGGCCCGCACTATCGTGAACACCCGACCGAGGAGATCGTCAGGGACGCCGTCTACCCCGTCTGCGCGCCAGAACTCACCGCCAAAACCGACAGCCTCGCCGGCCTGCCACTGATTTACACCGACTGGGGACCGACCGGCGCGTCGTTTCCGTCTTGGCGCACCTGGTTCGAGGCGGCGCGCATAGAGCCCGGCCGCGCAGTGCAGCGCGGCCTGTCGGCGAACTCGTCGCGGGCAGCGCTCGACCTTGCCATTTCAGGGCTGGGCGTGGCGCTGGCGCAAGGCATTTATTGCGCCGGGGCGCTGGAAGACGGCCGTTTGGTCCGGGCGAATGCCCTATCGATCGCGCTGCGTCAGCCATATTGCCTGACGATCCCGGAACGCAGTGCAAGGCGCAACCTGGTGGCGGCGTTTCGCAATTGGCTGATTGAGGAATGCCGGCGGTCGGTGGGTTCGCCGGTGCTCGCTGATGGACCGAACTGCTCAGAGATGGCCGGCCAGTGCGGCGACCATGTCCTTGTTCGTCGCCACGGGAATGATCTCGAACTCCACCAGGTCAGACCATTCGATGACCCAGCGCTGCAGCAGCGTGACGTCATCGGCCTCGACCAGCAGGAAGCAGCGGCTCATATCAGCCGCGATCCAGGAGTGGTGCACGACAAGCGCGTCCGGCTTCAATCTGCCGCGCTCGCCGAAACGGCGGTAGATCTCCTTGCGGTCGCAGCCGGTGAAATCCTCGATGACGATGAACTGCATTTTTCCCCCTCGGTTGAATTACCGCCCGGGACCGCAAACTAACGCCCGGGACGGTCCAGCCGCTCCAGGAACCATTGCGTAAGCCGCACCCAGACTTCGTCCTTTTCGCCGGAATCCTCCCAGCCATGGTCGAGGTTCGGGTTGTCGTTGACCTCGATGACGAAGACGCCATCCTTGGTTTCCTTGAGATCGACGCCGTAAAGCCCGTCGCCGATGCAGCGCGCCGCCTTCACCGCGGTGTCGACGACATGCGGCGGCGTCTCTTTCAGCGTGAAGGTCTTGATGCCGCCCTGGTCGGGCTTGCCGCTGGCCTTGTGGTTGACGATCTGCCAGTGTTTTTTCGCCATCAGATAATGCACGGCAAACAGCGGCTGCCCGCCGAGCACGCCGACGCGCCAGTCATATTCGGTCGGGATGAATTTCTGCGCGATCAGGAGATCGGAATCCTCCAGCCACTCGGTGGCGAGCGTCTTCAGTTCTTCGAAGTTGCCGCATTTCTTGACGCCGCGCGAGAACGATGAATCCGGGATCTTCAGCACCAGCGGAAAGCCCAGCGTCTGCGCCGCCAGTTCGAGGTCCGAGGTGCCGGCTATCATCACCGTCGGCGGCACCGGCACCTTGTTGTAGGCCATCAGTTCGTTGAGATAGACCTTGTTGGTGCAGCGGATCATCGACAGCGGGTCGTCTATCACCGGCATGCCTTCCTGCTGGGCGCGGCGCGCGAAGCGGTAGGTGTGGTTTGAGATCGAGGTGGTCTCGCGGATGAACAGCGCGTCGTAATTGGCGAGCTTGGCCAGGTCCTTCCTGGTGATCGGCTCGATTTCGACGCCCATCTTTTCGGCGATCTTGGCCCAGTAACGCAGCGAGGAAATCTCCGACGGCGGCAGTTCCTCATGCGGATCGACCAGCGTGGCGAAGGTGTAGCGTGCCGGCGTGCGGCCCTTGGTGTCGCGCCACTCGCGGTTGGTGTACGTCTCGAGCGCCTGCACGAAGAGGGCTTCTTCCTCCTCGGCCATCCTGGCCAGCGGCAGGAAGCCGATCTTGCGGATCGAAGCCCATTCGGCGCTGTCCTTGATGTGAACCTCAAGCGCCGGAGCGCGGAACCAGTCGAACAACAGCTTGGCGAAGCGGTCCCAGACCTTCGACGGTCCGATGCCGAAGAAGATGCAGATTTTTTGCGGGAATACGCCACCGAGATCCTTGCGACATTTGTTGAGCGCCAGCTCCAGTTCCGGCAGCGCGTGCTCGTAGAGCTTGCGCTCGGACAGGTCGATCATCGTCTCGACCGTCGGGATGACCTTGTGGCCGCGCGAACCGGCGAGCAGAGAGGCATAATAGCCGCGGCTCTGGTAGGCGTAATTGTTCGACAGGTTGATGACCTTCGGCTGCTGGCCGCGAAACAGCGCCGGATGCGCAAGATAGTCACGGTTGGTGATGATCTTGTGCGGCGTCGCCGCCGGGTCGAGATCGTTCTGACGGCCGGTGAGGATGACCCAGGTCATTGTTATCAGCGTTTCCCAAGAGTGATGGCAGCACGCAGTCCGTCGCGGCCGAATTGCGCCATGTTCATGAAGATGCCGTGCGGCACGGGAATGTTGGCGGCATCGAGGATGGTCTCCTGTCTTTCGTCCTCGACCCAGGGATCGTGGATCAGGATGTGGTCGCCATCGTCGCCGATAGCCAGCACCCAATGCGGCACCTTCTTGCCGAACATCAGGAAGCCGCTGATCAGCACCAGCACCAGTTTTCCCTGAGCCAGGGCGCCGCGGATATCATCGATGGTGAACGGACGGTAATTCACCGGGATGCCGTAAAGTTCCGCGCGGCGGCGAAAGTCCACCTGGGCAAGTTCCATCACCCGGCGCTTGTCGTCGCTGCGCACCGATTGCAAGAACAGCGCGCCATAGAAGGACACGAAGATTTCCGCCGCAAGCCCGCTTTCGTAGCCGGAAACCGCAAGGCCGAAGGGCTCGCAGCCGCCCGGGCCGGACATCATGAACACGGTCGTTGCCTCGCGCCATAGGCGGATTTCCATGACCGGATCGGGCACGAAGCCGGAATCGAAATTGGCCATCGCCATCATCAGGCAGCATGGACCGCAGGTGAACTCGCAGGTCTGCTGGTAGAACGGGACTTTGGTGGCGACCGGAATATCGCCGCGCAAGGTCTTTTCGTAGCGCAGCGCGGTGGCGCCATCCTCGTAATAGTGAGGCTCGCGACCGATCTTGCGGTAGCCGCTCTGCTCATAGATGCCAATGGCGCGAAGATTGTCCTCGCGCACTTCGAGACGCAACATCATGCGGTCGTGCTCGAAGGCAGCTTCTTCGGCCGCTGCAAGCAGCATGCGGCCAATGCCGCGGCCGCTGAAAAACGGGCTGGTGGCAAGCGAATAGAGCCGGGCGACGCCGCTGCCCTTGCGAAACAGCACGATGGCGTAGCCGGCGACACGACCATCGCTTTCGGCGACCAGCATCTCGGCTGTCTCGCGTTCGATCAACAAGCGGAAGGAGCGCCGGGAAATGCGGTCACTGGAAAAGACCGCCTTCTCGATGGCGGCGAGGTCATCGACGTCGGACGCGCGGGCCTTGCGAATCTCGGCAGGCATGCGGGTTTGGAAAACCTCGATTGGGTGGAGGAAAAGACCGCAGTCAAAAACGTCGCAAACATCAGCCGAAACGCCGATATCCATCAAGCGCTATCGCACTTCGAATAGGGCCGAATTGTGACACTTTCTACCCCGGCGCATTCCCGAAACGGAATGCGCTTAACTGGCGATACCAGCCAGAAGCTGACCGTAGGCCCGCTTGGCGACCGCAGCCAGTTGCTCGCGCGGCAGCGAGCCGACGACGGCGCAGGCATAGCCCTTGTCCAGCCAGTAGACCGCCTCGGGGCCGTCGGCCTCGGCCATGTAGGTGCCCTTGGACTTGGCTGAGGAATCAGCGGTAACGAACAAGGAGATGCGCTGACCCTTGGCGTCCTCGTAAAGCAGCATCGCTGCCTTGCCCTGGCCGGCGGGCAGCAGCCGGCCGCCAACCAGCTGGAAGCCTTCCGCCACCAGATCCGGCGCCACCAGTTTCAGGCCGACGCGGTTGGACAGCCAGGTCTGCAGGTGATCCTTGTCGCTTGCCGGCACTTCCACCGCATGGCGCTGTTCGGCGGCATAGATGACATGGGCGGCGATCGCCTCTTCGGCCAGTTGGTCATCGGCGCCATCTTCCCTGCCGATGCCGTCGATGCCGGCGAAATAGCCGCCAAGACCGCCGATGACGAGCACTGCGGCCGCCGCGGGCGCAAGCCACCAGCGCGACTGCCGCGCCGCCGCTTTGGTCGCGCCTTCACCGCTAACGATCTGCTTGAACAGCACCGGCACGGGCTCGTCGAGCACACCGGCAAAGGCGGCGCGCAACGCGGTGCGGTCGGCGGTGTAGCGGGCGCTTTTGGCCTTCATTTCGGGATTGGCGTCGATCCAGGCGTCGTAGGCGGCGCGCTCGTCGCCCGGCAGCTCGCCGTCGAGAGCCATGTGGATATCGCGTTCGGAAAAATCGCGGCGGGTCATTTCTCGACGATCCTTATCGAGCGGCGGCGCGCCGTGTCATCGAGCAGGCTGCGCAGCTCCTCGCGTCCGCGCGCTATGCGCGACATCAGCGTGCCGGCGGGCACGCCGAGAATGTTGGCGGCTTCGGCATAGGAGAATCCTTCGATGGCGACCATGACGAGAGCGGCGCGACGGTCGGGGCTGATCGCCTGCAATGCGTCGATGATCTCGCGCGAGGCGGCGTTCTCCGCCTGCTCGGCGGGGACTGCCTGCGCCTCGTTTGCGTCAAGCGGTAGGATCGTCGCCTCACCGCGCCGGTTCACCTTGCGCATCTGATCGATGAACAAATGATGCATGATCGTAAACAGCCACCTCCGGGGGCTTTCTCCCGTCTGCCAGCTTTCAAGCCGCAAGAGCGCTCGTTCGAGGCAATCCTGGACGAGATCGTCAGCGGATTCGCGGTCGCGCAGAAGCGACCGTGCGTAGCGGCGCAGGCGCGGTATTTCGCCAAGGATTGCTGCCTTCTTTTCGTCCATGACCGCTGGTTCTGAGGTCGCCCTTGTTTAACCCGATTGAACGCGCCTTCCCGGCGCGGCGCAAGCGGCCAGCGCGAAGCGGTCTGCCGCCCCGGTCACCCAAGCAGTGAGATAACGAGTTGATCGGCTAAATTATTCCCCGCAATCAACAAAAGGGCCGAATTATCCTAAATCGGTCAGTGCGAAATCATGGCCTTTGTACAGCAGTGGAAGATCGCGGCTTTTCGCGCAGGCGTAAGCAAAACAGTCCCCGAGATTCAGATCCGCCTTGTGGCCAACGGCTTTGCCGTAACGGGCGCTCGCGTCAATGGCCCGAGAGCTGATGTTGTCGTCAATGGCCAGACTCTCTCCCATGATCTCCACAATGAACTCATCGATCAGATCGCGGGCATGGAGAAGGGCTTCAGCGCTGGGTCTGCGCGGGCCGGCGCCGGCCCTTGCCAATGCCTGTGTTGCTTCGAAGTGAACCAACGGAGAAACCCAGACCTGCCCGGAAAAACCGGATAGCTGCTTCAGCAATTCCTCCCACCCAGGTTCCTGGTTGAGAATGGCGACGATCACCGACGCGTCGACAAACATCAGTCTTCCCACATCTCGTCGGTGAACTTCTTCATATCGAAATCGGGATTGGGCAGGCCAAGCTTCCTGGCCCTGTCCTGAAGACTGGCGATCCGATCGCGCAGCGGCACCTTCGCCCGATTGCGCTCAAGTTCGTGCACGAGCGCGACCCGCACCGCCTCCGTTTTGCTCGGAGCGTTCGTCTCGCGTTGCAATCTGCTGGCCAGCGCATCCACTTCGTCGTCGCGGATATAGAGCGGCATCGAATATCCTCCGTTGGATATTCATATATTCCATCTCGTATATCACTTCAAGTTGCAGCGTTGGCCTCCCTCGCTGCCCGCGTCAGCAGCCGCTGGTAGAACAGGCCGATGCCGATCAGCACGGCGCCAAGACCGATGAAGGACAGCGCCCTGAGCACGCCTTCCAGTTCCGACATGTCGAACAGGAAGACTTTTACCACGGCAATCGCGATCAGCGCCGCTGAGGCAATGCGCAGCACCTGCGACTTCAGCCAGACGCCGGCGGTCAGCAGCACGACGCCGATGATCAGCCAGAGCGCCGAATAGGTGTAGGTCTCAAGCTGCCCGAGGCCGCTCCACAGGCCGATGAACTCGCCCTTGAACACGCGCCTGACCGACAGTGTGGCGTAGGCGAAGACAAGCAATGCCGCCACTACCGCCAGCATCTGCGCATACCATGGCGGCCGCTTGTCCCTGGCATAGAGCGCCAGCCCGCCGGCGGCTATGGCCGGCAACAGGTAAGCCAGGAACAAGAGGTTGAACACCGGGATCTGGCCGGTCGATTCGTCGGTGAACAGCGGATTGAGCACCAGGAAATGCTGGAGGACGATGAAGGCGACCGAGAGCACGCCGGCGGCCATCGAGCCGTAGCGCAGCACAGAGCTTGGCGAGCGCATGTCGATGGCCACCAGTATCGCGCCGGCGCCGATGGCGATCAGCGTATAGATCGCCTGTTCGGCGAGCGTCACCGGGCCGGTGTCGATGACGCCGCCATGCATGGCGTGGCGCACCAGCATGGCGACGGTGAGCAGCGCAAACAGGGCTGCACCCGCCTCCATCGCTAGGCGCGGCCGGCCATTGCCAGTTGTTGGTAGTGCGGGGGTGGTACGCGCGAGTTGCCAGGCGGCAAAGCCGAAGGCCAGCGCCGGCACGCCGTATCCCGGCAGCAGCCAGTTGAACACCGGCGTCGTCGTCAGGAACTCGGCGCCGACGATGGTCGGATCGAAGGCGACGCGGCCGAGCACGGCGACGACCGCGCCGACCGAAATCCAGCCCAGCACGGGATAAGAACGCCAACGCGTCGCCAGCGCCGGCACGATGGCGGCAACGCCGGCAAGCAACGTGGTCCAGCCGGAACCGAAGGCCATGTGCAGCATCAGGAGCCCGGCCAGAGCCGAGCCGCAAAGCGCGAAGGAGACGGCGACGTCGCCCTTGAGCGGCGGCTGTTCGGCGCGCGCAATCCATTCGCCGCCGGCGGCGAAGACGACGACCAGAAGGGCAGCTATCGCTGCGTAGACAAGGTCGCGGTCGAGATTGCCGTAGGCGAGCCACAGCGTCAGCAGAATAAGCAGCGGCGAAGCGACGCCCCATGCCGCCCAGCATGCCGCGCGGACCCGTGCTGAGGCGGCGAAGCGGCGTGCGGCCCAGAAGCCGGCGCCGATGAAAACCAGGCCGAGGGCAATGCCGATGCGCAGCGTCAACGGATTTCCGGCCGCCACCGGCATGCCGTCAAAGCCGATATTCCCCTGGGTTATGTCGGAGCCGATGGTGGTGGGCGGAATGATGCCGAGATGGATCATCACGCTCACCACGCCGGCGGCATGCAGCAGCGGCAGCGCGCGCGGCCGGTAGAGTGCGGTGGCGACAAGGGCGACGAGGACGAAGGCGCCCGGCAAGGCACCGCCGGCGGCGACCAGCGCCGTGTCGACGGACAGGCCTAGCGCTGAAAACGCAACGAAAACGCCTGGCACGATCGAGGGCCAGTCGAAGCCGGTCTTCGCCGTCTCCGCTTCGCTGTCACGTGTGCCCAGCCACACAAAGGCAAGCACCGCCAGCGTCACCGCGTCGATGAACAGGATGACGGCAAGGTCGGCGACGAGCGTGCTCATCATGTAGACGATGGTCCAGGCGCCGGTGCCGAAGAAGGCGGCCGCGATCAGAAATTTCCAGTCGCGTATGCGGGCGATCACGGCTGTGGCGGCAAGCACGATCGCGAGATGAACGAACAGCGCCCAGGGGTTGGGCGCCTGCGAGGACACAAGCGCCGGGGTCGCCATCGAGCCGACGAGACCGATGCCGGCCAGGGCCTGGCCGTGGACGAGGGCGGCGACAATGGTCGCCACGCCGATGGCGCCGAGCACGGTGAAGGCGAAGGCCGGCCCGACGAAACCGTAAATGGCATGCGCGGCATAGACCGTACCGAACAGGATGAAGGCGCCGGCAGCCGTCAGGATCGCCGGAATATAGGCGCCTGCAGCCCCTTGCACCGGCACCTTGAAGCCGGTGCGGCGGATGAACTCGCCGCCGCCGATCAGCACCAGGCCGAGCAGCGCCGCCAGGGACAGCCGCACTTCAGGGCCGAAAATGCCGGCCTCGATGGTGTAGCGGATCAGGAACAGGCCGCCCAGGGCCAGCGCGACGCCGCCGACCCAGACCGCCCATCGTGTGCCGAGCGCGGTTTCGACCTCGGACTGGCGGGCTGCCTTCGCCGTGGCGGCAGGCGCGGATCCGGTGAATGCGGCCTTGGCCGCAGCCGACAGCTCTGGCACGGCCTCGCTGGTGGCCGCATCGGCCTCGGCGGCCGGCGCCTGGGCATGTGCCGCGTCGGCTGTTGTTGGCGAAGCTATGTCGGCAACTGGTGCGCTAGCGTGAGCGGCATCCGCCGGTGCGCTTGCAGCCTGCTCGGCCGGTTTGGCAACGGGCGGTGTCGCATGCACGCCGGACAGAACCAGGCTGCGCAGCGCTCCGAGCTCGCGCTCGATCAGACTGACGCGGCCCTGCTGGCGCAAGACGAGGACAAAAAGCACGATAACGACGACGGCGCCAATCAGGCTTTCAAACATGGCGGTTCCCCCAAACCAGGCCAGTTTTCACTGACAATTGCGGCGGCCACACGGCCACCCCAGACGGCTATTCAAGTCACGCCACCGCAATGGTGGCCGAAAAGAAGTTATCGAGCATGTTTCGTCGGCAAATTCCAGCGGCCTACGGTCTTTATCCTCACCCATCATCTGAGATAGCCAGGAATGGCATGCCGCCGCCACTTGCCCAGGAGCCATGCTATCCTCGGATGAACTACGAGGAAATCGAATGCCGAAACGAAGTGCAGGGCTGCTGATCCACCGGACAAGGGCCGGCATTCTCGAATTTCTGCTCGTCCATCCCGGCGGCCCGTTCTGGGCAAGGAAGGATGAAGGCGCTTGGTCGATCCCCAAGGGCCTCGTCGAGGACAATGAAGATGAGTTGGCCGCCGCCCGGCGCGAGGCTGGGGAAGAACTCGGAGTCAGCATCGATGGCGATTTCGAACCTGTCGGCAGCTATCGGCAAGCCGGCGGCAAGATCGTCATCGCCTGGAGCGTCGAAGCCGATTTCGATCCCGATGCCGTTAAAAGCAACATGTTCACGATCGAATGGCCGCCCAGGTCAGGCGTGACGAAGGAATTTCCCGAAATCGACAGGGCCGGCTGGTTTTCCTTCGCCGAGGCCAGCCTCAAGATCCTCGGCGGTCAGCGCGCCATCCTCGATGATTTCATGGAGCATCGCAAAGCCGGCTGAGGCTCTTGCCCTACGAGTACCCCCACCCTAACCCTCCCCACAAGGGGGAGGGAATGCTGCCGCATGCAGCTTTTGGTGTGAACCTGGACGGTTTGCGGAGGTCAGCACCCACCGAGTCTCCCTCCCCCTTCTGGCGCAGCGTCTGCCGTAAGGGCGGCCTTGCCGCCCGAATGATGCTTGCGCAAGGCGGCGAGGAAGCCGGCACGGGCATCGGGCTGTTCGATGCCGCGCGGCTCGTAGACATGGCGGGTGAAAAAGAAACCGGTCAGATGGAAGGCGTCCTCGAGTGCCGCGTGGTCCGCCCGCAAGCCGGAGCCGCGCCGCAGGAAGGCCGGCAGCGCCAGCATCTTGTCGCGCCATGGCGCGCCGGCCTGGCGCGAAACCGCGCGGCCGGATTTCGGCGAGACATAGGCCAGATCCTGCCTGGCGCCGGTCGCCGCGCACTGGCTGAGATCGAGGCCGAAGCCGAGTTCGTCGAGGATGAGCAGTTCGAAGCGCGCCACCAGTTCGCCGGCGGCATCCGAATCGTCCAGATGGGCGATCATCACGGCAAGCGTCTCATACAGGCCGCCATGGGCGTCGCGCTCCGGCAGGAGCCTGAGATGCGCGGCCATGGTCTGCAGGCCGTAGACGGCGACTGCGCTGTCCATCAACCGGGCGGCATTCATCTCGATCGCCTCGGCCTGGAAGGTGCCGAGATGCTCGTCGAGGCGTGCCCGCCACAAAAGGTCGACGCGGTTGCCGGGCTGCAGCACCGGCTGCTGCTTGCGCGAGCGCCCGCCGCGCACCAGGCCGAGATGGCGGCCATGCGCACGCGTCATTACCTCGAGAATGGCGCTGGTTTCGCCATGCTTGCGGGTGCCGAGTATGATTCCCTCGTCGCGCCATTCCATGGCAGGAGCTTGTCACCGGTTGCGTGGCGAAATCAAGATTTTGGCGCGCCGCGTGCGATCTGTGCTGACATTGGATCTCCGCACATCGTCGAAAGGCTCTGATCACGCGAATTCCCGGTGATCGGCCAGGACGTCGTCGATGACGCGGCGCGATCGCTCGGCTTCGGCTTGGTTGGCGTCGTGTCCGGCAACCGTGATCAGCGCCTTCCACAGCGTCCAGCCGCGGCCGCGCGCCCAGGTCGCTTCATCGACGTCGATGGCGGCGCGGAACGCCTCCCGGCTCTCGCCCTGGAAGAACGTCCAGGCGATCGCCAGGTCGCAAGAGGGATCGCCGATGCCTGAGGTGCCGAAGTCGATGATGGCGCTCAAACGGCCGTTTTGGACCAGAAGGTTGCCCCAGGCGACGTCGCCGTGAAACCAGACGGGCGACCCTTGCCAGGTGGCGGCAAGGGCAGCATCCCAGACAGCGGTGGCCGCCTGGGTGTCGATCTGCCCCTCCAGCGCCTGGAGTGCTTCCCTTGTTTGGTTGTCATACACGCTCGGCGATCCGCCGCGGAAGAAATTGTGCTGGCCCGCGGGCGGCCCGCCCGCCGGATCGATCCGCCGGAGCGCAATGAGGAACTTGGCCAGATCGACCGCGAACTGTGGGCGATCGGCGATTTCGGCGGTCTTGGCTGTTTCGCCGTCGATCCAGCGGTAGACGGACCATTGCCAGGGGTAGTCCTCCCCAGGCTCGCCCATCGCCAGTGGAACCGGGATCGGCAGCGGCAGAAGCGGCGCCAGCCTGGGCAGCCAGCGGTGCTCTTTTTCGACCTGCAAGGCATATGGTGCGGCACTCGGCAGCCGCACAGTCATATCATTGCCGAGGTGGAAGGTTCGGTTGTCCCAGCCGCCAAACGCCACCGGCCTCACCGGCAGATGCCCCCATTGCGGAAACTGCGCGTTGACCAGCCGGCGCACGAGATCGGTATCGATGGTCGGTTTTGGATCAGGCATGTCATCGTCTCAAACTGCCGGGCGGCATTTCTAGACGATGAAGCTCAATGGGGAAACTCAAGCCCCATCTCGCGGTAGCGCTCGGGGTCGTCGCCCCAGTTTTCACGCACCTTGACGAACAAGAACAGGTGCACTTTCTGCTCGAGAATGCCGGCTATTTCCATGCGCGCCGACTGGCCGATGGCGCGGATGGTCTCGCCCTTGTGGCCGAGCACGATCTTCTTCTGGCTGTCGCGCTCGACATAGATGGTCTGGTCGATGCGCACCGAGCCGTCCGGTTTCTCTTCCCATTTCTCGGTCTCGATATGGGAGGAATAGGGCAACTCCTGATGCAGCCGCAGATACAGTTTCTCGCGGGTGATCTCGGCGGCCAGTTGGCGCATCGGCAGGTCCGAGATCTGGTCTTCCGGATAATACCAGGGGCCGACCGGCAGCGCTTGCGCGAGATAGTCGAGCAAATCCTTGCAGCCGGAGCCGGTCAGCGCCGAGACCATGAAGGTGCGCTTGAACGGCACCTTTTCGTTTGCTGCCGCGGCCAGGGCCAGCAGCGCCTCGTGCTTGACCCGGTCGACCTTGTTGAGGATCAGCACCATCGGCTGGCGGACGTCCTTCAGCCGCTCGAGGATGGCGTCGGCGTCGCCCCTGATGCCGCGCTCGGCATCGATCAGCAGCAGCACGATATCGGCGTCCTTGGCGCCACCCCAGGCGGTGGTCACCATCGCGGTGTCGAGCCGGCGCTTCGGCTTGAAGATGCCGGGCGTGTCGACAAAGACGATCTGCGCGTTGTCATGCGTGGCGATGCCGCGCACGATGGCGCGGGTGGTCTGCACCTTGTGAGTGACGATCGACACCTTGGCGCCGACCAATTGGTTGACCAGCGTCGACTTGCCGGCATTGGGCGCCCCGATCAGGGCAACGAAACCGGAATGCGTGGCCTCCGCGGCCGGAGGGAGATCTTCGCTGGCGGTCATGCCGCACTCCCGTGGTTGGCCCAGATGCCCTCGCGCACAAGAAACGCCGATGCCGCCGCTTCTTCGGCTGCGCGACGAGAGCCGCCCGTGCCGCTCGCCGGCGCAAAACCGCCGACCTTCACGGACACCGTGAAAACCGGTTGATGTTCAGGTCCTTCTCGTTTCTCGATCGCGTATTCGGGCCTGACATCGCTGGTCTTGGCGATCCATTCCTGCAGGTCGGATTTCGGATTGGGCGGCTTGGCCACCACCTTTTGCGAGCGCGGCTCCCAGTAACGCAGGACGAATTGCCTTGCCGCATCGAGGCCGCCATCGATATAGACCGCCGCGATCAGCGCTTCGACTGCATCCGCCAGATAGTTTCCGCCCGAGCCACGCGAGCGCGCCTTCAAGGCAGCGTCGGCCCGAACCAGATCTTCGAGCTGCATTTCAATGCCGATCTCGGAGCATGTCCGCGCATCGACCAGGGCATTGAAGCGCGGGGCGATTTCACCTTCCGGCGCCTCAGGAAACTTTTCAAAAAGCAGGTCGGCAACGATCAGGCCGAGCACGCGGTCGCCAAGGAATTCAAGGCGCTGGTTGTTGCTGCTTGCCTTGACCGCGCTGGAATGGGTCAGCGCGGTCTCGAGCAAACGGACATCCCGGAAGGAATGGCCGGTTTTGGCTGTCACCAAATCGGCCAGAGTTTCACCCGTCGGGCGCTTCAAAGCCATCAATTCACGAAATGGAACAGGCGCGACAGGCGCACCAGCGACGGCCATTTCCAGATCTCGAGCGGGCTCGCCTTCCCGGCGATCGAGAAGAAGACGATGTTGGCGCGGCCGACAAGGTTCTCCGCCGGCACGTAGCCGACGCTGAGGCGGCTGTCGGAGGAGTTGTCGCGGTTGTCGCCCATCATGAAATAGTTGCCGGGGGGCACGACGAACTCGCGGGTGTTGTCGGTGATCGAATTCGGTGTCAGGTCGAGCGTGTCGTAGCTGACGCCGTTGGGCAGGGTCTCGCGATAGACGTCGACCGGCTCAGGCACTTCCGTGATATCAGGATTTTGGATCTGGCCGGTTTTCACACGAGGCACGCCCTGGCCGTTGATGAACAATTGGCCGTCCTTCATCTGGATCTTGTCGCCGGGCAGGCCGACGACGCGCTTAATGTAGTCGAGCGACGGATCCGGCGGGAACTTGAAGACCACCACGTCGCCGCGCTTCGGATCGGAACCCCAGATGCGGCCGGAAAAGATGTCGGGGCCGAATGGCAGCGAATAGCGCGAGAAGCCGTAAGACCATTTGGTGACGAACAGATAGTCGCCTTCGAGCAAGGTCGGCCGCATAGAGCCGGACGGAATCGAGAAGGGCTGGAACAGCAAGGTGCGGATGACCATGGCCAGCAGCAAAGCCTGGATGATGACGCTGACGATTTCGCCAAGCCCGCCGGATTTCTTCTCGGATTTTTCAGCCACGCTCATGTCGTCCTCGATTGTGCGTTGGATGGTATAGAGTCTCGGCGCGCGCTGGGCAACGTCAAGTCGGCGTTAGATAGCGGTCGTCTGATGCAATCAATGTGGCGCTTGTTCGGCGGGCAACGCCTCGATGATCACAAAGGCTTGAGCAAGCGGGAAATCATCGGTGATTGTGAGGTGGATCGCCGCCCTGTGCCCCTGTGGCAGGATTTTGGCCAGCCGTGCCGCCGCTCCCCCGGTCAGCGCCATGGTCGGCGCGCCGCTGGGCAGGTTGGCGACCCCCATGTCGCGCCAGAACACGCCCTGCGCCAGGCCGGTGCCAAGCGCCTTGGCGCAGGCCTCCTTGGCGGCGAAGCGCTTGGCATAGGAGGCGGCGCGGCCCTTGCGGCCTTCCGAGCGGACCTGTTCGACCTCGGTGTAGATGCGCTGGATGAAGCGCTGACCATGCCGTTCCAGCGACTTTTCGATGCGTCTGATGTCGATCAGGTCGCTGCCGATGCCGATGATCATTCCGCCGGAACTTCCCGTCCGCGGTGCCCGGCCTTATGCGCCCGCTCTGCCATGCGCTTCCTGCGCTGCTCGCGAAAGGCTGTCATCCCCCAGCGGGTGATGCCGTAGAAGATCAGCCCGAAGATCAGGCCGAGCGGCACAGCGCCGATCAGCATCGGCTCCAGCACCGGATGCCACAGTTTTGCAAACGACAGCGTGTGCATCATCTCACCAAGATGCGCAGGCGGTCCGTTCTTGGGCAGGCGCTCATGCAGGATCAGCTTGCCGACTTCCCAGGACGCTCCCCACAGCAGCGGGAAAGTCAGCGGATTGCCGAAGAATACCGCGCCGAGGGCGGCGGCCACCAGATTGCCGGCGACCACCCAGCAGAGCACGGCGGCGACGGCGAAATGGAAGCCGAGCGGAAAGAAGGAGGCGAAAACGCCGGCCGCGACGCCGGCCGCGACTGCATGCGGTGTCGCCTTCAGCCGCAGGATGCGCTTGGAGAAATATTGCAACGAGCGCGAAAACGAGCGGCGCGGCCACAGATAGGTACGCACCCGCTCCAGAATGCCATCAGGCTTTCGGCGTCGAAAAAGCACTCTGTTCCAGTTCCCGGTTCATCACGCCCAAATTGCAACCACCCTGGCCGGGCGCGGTCGCTCCATCTTGCGCTTCGAGGGCGCAGAAAGGCAACAACGACTTTGATATAGCGACTGCCTTGCGGCGGAACAATGAAACGCCGCCGCGATGGTCTGCCGCAGGCGGGTAACAAGAGCGCCATTGGGGCGAAACTGAGGACAATATCGATGAAAGCTCCCCGACGACGGCAAGGCCCGCGCGAGACGGCGCCGAGGCGGATAGACTATTCCCGATATTCGCTGACTTCGACCAAATTGCTGTCCGGATCGCGGAAATAGACCGAGATCATCTTACCGCGGGCGCCGGTGCGCTCGACCGGACCGACTTCGATGGCAACGCCATTGGCTTCCAGACGGGCGCAAATCTCGGCAAGCGGGCTTGCGGCGACCAGGCAGAAATCGCCGGACCCAGGCATCGGCACCTTGGCCTTGGGCTCAAAGGTGCGGCCCACCTGATGCAGATTGATCTTCTGCGATCCGAACAGCAACGCCGTCGGCCGGTTCGGCTCGTCGAGGCGCTTGAGGCCAAGCACCCGCTGGTAGAAGGCGCAGCTGTCCTCCACAGAGCGGACCGTCAGCACCAAATGATCGATGCCGGCGATCATGGTGATGTCCCCTAGATGTTGCGGCTTCCTGGCTTAACGGCGGGAATGGCGGCAAGTTCCGGCGGCAGGCGGTCGGCGGGATAGGCCGGGACCTCGTATTCGGCAAGCGCGATCAGCGGCACGCCGACATTGGTCTTGCCGGCCGAGCGGTCGATGATGCAGGCCGCCGCCACCACCTCGGCGCCAATCGCGCGCAGGCAGTCGATGGTTTCGCGGATCGAGAGACCAGTGGTGACGATGTCCTCCACGATGACGACGCGCGATCCCGGCGCGATCTCGAAGCGGCGCAGCCTGAACTCGCCGCCTTCGCGCTCCACCCAGATTGCTGGCACACCGAGATGGCGCGACGTCTCATAGGCCGGGATCAGGCCGCCGATCGCCGGGCCGACGACGTAGTCGATCTTGCCCGGCACCGCCTTGCGGATCTTTTCGGCCAGCGCCTTGCAAAGCCGCTCGGTCTTGTCGGCATGCATGAAGACGCGCGCCTTCTGCAGGAAGACCGGGCTGCGCAGACCCGACGTCAGGATGAAATGTCCCTCCAGAACAGCGCCCGCCTCGCGGAAAATGCCCAGAACTTCGTCGGTATTCATAACTCGCCCCATGTCCATGGTGAATGGTGAATGGTGAATGGTGAATGGTGAATGGTAGTGAGAGCGCCTTCTTTCACTATTCACTATTCACTATTCACTATTCACTATTCACTATTCACTATTCACTATTCACTATTCACCCATTCACACGCCGCGCATCGCTGACGCTCGAATTATCCTTGAGCTGCGACAGCAGCCGGTTGAGGTGCTTCAGATCCCAGACTTCGAGATCGATCAGCATTTCGGTGAAGTCGGGCGCGGTGCGCACCATCGACAGCGTATGAATGTTGGCGTCGTTGGAGGCAACGACCTGGGCGATGTCGGCGAGCGAGCCCGGCGCGTTGATGGCGGTAACCGAGACGCGCGCCGGAAAGCGCTCCTTGGTCTGCTCGTCAATGTCCCAGCGCACGTCGATCCAGCGCTCCGGCTGGTCGTCGAAGGCCTGCAGCGCCGGCGACTGGATGGGATAGATGGTGATGCCGGTGCCCGGCTGGACGATGCCGACGATGCGGTCGCCAGGCACGGCCCCTTCCGGCGCGAAACGCACCGGCAGGTCGCCGCGCACGCCGCGGATCGGCACCGCGCCATCGCGCGGCTGGTCCTTGTCCTTGCGCGCGGCTCGGGTGCCGGGCATCTGGAACAGCATGCCGGCGGCGTTGCGGATCTTCGACCAGCCCTCCTCGCGCTGCTTAGGGGCGCTGACGGTGACGCGCTCGTCCTTGTAGTCTGGGAAGACCGCCTTCATGACGTCGGTCGAGGCAAGTTCGCCGCGCCCGACCGAGGCCAGCACATCTTCGATGTCCTTGCGCGCCAGCCGGTGCAGCACCGGCTTCAGGCTTTCCTTGGTGAAGGTCTTGCCGGCGCGTTCGAAGGCGCGCTCGAGAATGCGGGCACCAAGACCTGAATATTGCTTGCGAATGGCGTTCTTGGTGGCGCGGCGGATGGCTGAACGCGCCTTGCCGGTGACCACCACCGACTCCCAAGCCGCTGGCGGCACTTGCGCCTTGGAGCGGATGATCTCGACCTCGTCGCCGTTTTTCAGTTCGGTCATTAGCGGCATGATGCGGCCGTTGACCTTGGCGCCGACGCAGGTATCGCCGACGTCGGTGTGCACGGCATAGGCGAAGTCGATGGGGGTGGCGCCGCGCGGCAGAGCGATCAGCATGCCTTTCGGCGTGAAGCAGAACACCTGGTCCTGGAACAGCTCCAGCTTGGTATTTTCGAGGAAGTCTTCCGGGTTGTCGCCTTCTGCCAGTTGCTCGATGGTGCGCCGCAGCCAGGCATAGGCGTTGGTCTCCTTCGAGATCGCATGGGCGGCACCGTTCGTCTTGCCGCCGGTGTCCTTGTAGATCGAATGGGCGGCGACGCCATATTCGGCGATCTTGTTCATCTCGCGGGTGCGGATCTGCAGTTCGACGCGCTGACGCGAGGGGCCGACAATGGTGGTGTGGATCGAACGGTAGTCGTTCTGCTTGGGCGTCGAGATGTAATCCTTGAAGCGGCCAGGCACCATCGACCATGTGGTGTGGATGGCGCCGAGCGCGCGGTAACAGTCTTCGACGCTGTCGACGACGACGCGGAAGCCGAAGATGTCCGAGAGCTGCTCGAAGGACAGCGCCTTGGCCTCCATTTTGCGGAACACCGACCAAGGCTTCTTCTGCCGGCTCTTCACGCCGGCGTTGATGGCATGCTTTTCGAACAGCGCCGACAGCGCCTTTTCGATGTCGGTCAGCACGCCCTTGTTGCGCTCGAATATCTCGGCAAGCCGCGCGGTGACGGCGCGATAGGCTTCCGGATTGATGAAGCGGAAGGCGATCTCTTCCAGTTCCTCGCGCATGCCTTGCATGCCCATGCGCCCGGCGAGCGGCGCATAGATGTCCATCGTCTCCTCGGCGATGCGCAGGCGCTTGGCCTCGGGCATGTGGTCGAGGGTGCGCATGTTGTGCAGACGGTCGGCGAGCTTGACCAGCAGAACGCGGACATCCTCCGAGATGGCCAGCAACAGCTTGCGCAGGTTTTCCGCCTGCTCGGCCTTCTTGGAGACGAGATCGAGCTTCTTCAGCTTGGTCAGGCCTTCGACCAGCTTGCCCATTTCGGGGCCGAACAGATCGTCGATCTCGGCCCGCGTCGCGGTGGTGTCCTCGATCGTGTCATGCAGCAAGGCGACGGCGATCGTCGCCTCGTCCATGTGCATTTCGGTGAGGATGGCGGCGACTTCGAGCGGATGCGAGAAATAGGGATCGCCGGAAGCGCGCTTCTGGTGGCCATGCTTCTGCATGGCGTAGACATAGGCCTTGTTGAGCAACGCCTCGTTGACGTCAGGCTTGTAGCGCGCAACGCGCTCGACAAGCTCATACTGACGCATCATGGGCGGGTTCTCACGGTGCTGAAATGATTGATGCGCCGCACTGATGTACGGCGCATCTCATAGATAGCCACGAAACTCACGGGACGGAAGTGCCGGAACCATATTCCCGGCAGGTCCAGGGCAGCGATTAGTAGTCGTCGCTCTTTTCCGGGGGAACCAGGCCCTCGATGCCGGCCAAAAGGTCTTCCTCGGTCATGCGATCGAAGGTGACGTTTTCTTCGGCGTCGTCGGCATCGGTAGCTGCAACTGCGTTGCCGGTCTGGTCGGCGATCGCCTCGCCGTCGGCCTCGGGCTCGTCGACCTCGACATGCTTCTGCAGCGAGTGGATCAGATCTTCCTTGAGGTCGTCGGGCGACAGCGTCTCGTCGGCGATCTCGCGCAGCGCTACGACCGGGTTCTTGTCGTTGTCGCGGGGCACGGTGATCGGCGCGCCCTGGCTGATCTGGCGGGCACGGTGGCCGGCGAGCAGCACGAGCTCGAAGCGGTTGTCGACCTTGTCGATGCAGTCTTCAACGGTTACGCGGGCCATTGATTGCCCCTTTCATGCCTGGATTTGATGGAAAACAGGCGCGGTCCATAACCCGAACGCCGCCAAAATACAAGCATTATGGCGCCGTGGCCCCATGGGCTGGCGAATGCCAGTCTCTGGCGCCGGTGAATGCCTTGCCGGCAAAGCCCGCCTACCGGCGACGACACGGCTCCGATCACAATTGCTTGCAGTGCGCCCCGGCACCCTTGGATTGCCGTAAAACTGGCGCTATCTCGGTTGACGAAAGGTCAGCCGGTTTATTTACGAGCCGACCGATATAACGACCCATTTCGATTAGTCCGCCACCTATTTCGAAAAAGGAATATTGCCATGTTCGACCCCCGTGAAAAAATCGCTCTTTTCATAGACGGCGCCAATCTCTACGCCACCTCGCGCGCACTCGGCTTCGACATAGACTACCGCAAACTGCTGTCCAGCTTCCAGAAGCGCGGCTATTTGCTGCGCGCCTATTACTACACCGCTCTGGTCGAGGATCAGGAATACTCTTCGATCCGCCCTTTGATCGACTGGCTCGACTACAATGGCTTCAAGGTGGTGACCAAGCCGGCCAAGGAATTCACCGACTCGACCGGCCGCCGCAAGATCAAGGGCAATATGGACATCGAACTGACCGTCGATGCGCTCGAACTTGCCGATGTTGTCGACCACTATGTCATCTTCTCCGGCGACGGCGACTTCCGCACACTGGTCGAAGCGCTGCAGCGGCGCGGCCGCAAGGTCTCGATCGTCTCCACCATGGCCTCGCAACCACCGATGATCTCGGACGATCTGCGCCGCCAGGCCGACCATTTCATCGATTTGACCTCGCTGAAGAACGAGGTCGGCCGCGATCCCTCCGAACGGCCGGTGCGTAGGCCCGAGCCGGCCGAAGTCGAAGAGGAAGACTATTGACGGCGGCGGCCTTGGACGCCGCTCCCGAACCCGACCGCGACTGCCCGCTCTGCCCGCGCCTGCATGATTTCATCGCAGACTGGCGGCAGCGCGAGCCGTCGTGGTTCAATGCGCCGGTGCCGACTTTCCTGCCGCCTGATGGCGAGGACGCCGTCGAGCTGCTGATCGTCGGGCTGGCGCCCGGCCTGCGCGGCGCCAACCGCACCGGGCGACCGTTCACCGGCGACTATGCCGGCGACCTGCTCTACTCAACGATGATCGCTCACGGTCTTGCCCGCGGCGAGTTCAAGGCGCGGCCGGATGACGGGCTCGAACTGATCGGCACCGCGATCACCAATGCGGTGCGCTGCGTGCCGCCGGAGAACAAGCCGGTCGGCGCCGAGATATCCACTTGCCGCAGCTTTCTGGTGCCGACGATCGCGCGCTTTCCAAAATTGCGCGCCGTGCTGGCGCTGGGCTCGATCGCCCACCAGTCGACCGTCAGGGCGCTCGGTCAGCGCGTCGCTGCCTATCCGTTCAAGCACGGCGGTCGGTTGCCGGCCGGCGGCGTCACGCTGTTTTCCAGCTATCACTGCTCGCGCTACAACACCAACACTGGGGTGCTGACCGAAGCGATGTTCGTCAAGGTATTCAGCGAGATCGCGTCGTTCCTGCGGAACTAGACGCTGCCTCTCAAAATCCCTCGAGCACGATCTTGCCCTTGGCCTTGCCGGTCTCGATCAGCGCATGGGCGCGCTTCAGATTGGCGGCATTGATTGGGCCGAACGTCTCGCCCAGCGTGGTGCGGATGGTGCCGGCGTCGACAAGGCGCGCCAGTTCGTTGAGATGTTCGCCCTGCGCGGCCATATCGGGCGTTTCATACAGCGAGCGGGTGAACATCGGCTCCCAGTGGACCGAAACGCTCTTGCGACCCAGTCGCGGGTTTCGGGCCGCGATGCGGTGGCGATCACCGTCAGATCGGTCAGCTGGCGCGCGAGCTGGACCGCGATCGACCCGACGCCGCCGGCGCCGCCGACGATCAGGATGGTGTTCGCGGCGCCGATGACTAGCTTCTTCACATCGAGGCGGTCGAACAGCGCCTCAAAGGCGGTGATCGCCGTCGTCGGCAGTGCTGCCGCCTGCGCATAGCCGAGCGAGCCAGACTGGGCTCATCGCCCGCAAGGTCTATGCGCAGATGCCGCCGAAGGTCGAGTACAGCCCGACGCCTCGTGGCCGAAGCCTGGAGCCCGTGATCACCGTGCTGAAGGTCTGGGGCGATGCGAATGTGACGCTGGCGCCGGAGGTTTCCCAGGCCGCTTGAAGCGGAGGCGTGGCAACCGCTTGCGTTGGTCCGGCCCTCACACCGGCAGCAGCGCGTCCGGCTTCACGTCCGATATCGACGCATAGGTGTGCGTTTCCCTGACACCCGGCAGCGGCAGGATCACGCGCTTCAAAAAATCCTGATAGGCGGCCATTTCCGAAATGCGCGCTTTCACCAGATAGTCGAAGCCGCCCACGACCATATGGCACTCCAGCACTTCGGGGGCCTTTGCTACCGCTTCGGCGAAACGGTCGAACACATGCGGCGCCGCCTGGTCGAGCCTGACTTCGATGAAGACGAGCGTGCCGCGGCCGATCTTTTGCGGATTGAGCACGGCCCGGACCGCGGTGATGAAACCCTCACGGAAAAGGCGCTTCACGCGCTGGCTGGTGCCGGTCGGCGACAGGCCGACACGGGCTGCTAGGTCAAGCGTCGTGCGACGCCCGTCCTCCTGCAGCAACCGAAGCAGGCTGCGATCGATGGCGTCGAGCTGATCGGATTCATGATTCACGTTTGCAGCGCCCATATCGCGTGACTTTCACTTCCATATTGCGAAAACAGCATATTTTGACGCACCATTTTCGACAATAGGCTGCGTTTTCAACGAAAGCCGTCTGGAGGAAGTACCCTTCCGCTGGCAGGATCGAGCGGGACAAGAATGCGCGTGACAGAGGACCGAAACACGAAGCCGGCAATCCTTGCTGGCCTGGCCATGATCGGCATCTACGCCGTGCAGTTCGTCGCCGCCCGCTTCAGCCTGCGGGAACATCTGACCGCGACCGATTTGGCAACGTTGCGCTTTGCCGGCGCCGGCATGGTCATGCTGCTGGTCGTCTGGAGAAACGGCCGGGCGACTGGCAAGGCATTGGGCTGGAGGCGTGCCTTGACGCTGGCGGCACTGGCCGGACTGCCCTACCCTATCATCATCAATTGGGGACTGACCTATGCGCCGGCAGCGCATGGTGCCGCACTTTGCCCTGCCTCGATCGTGTTCTTCTCATTCGTGCTGTCGCGCATCGCCACGAGGGAGAAAACCTCGCGCCAGCGAACCATCGGCGTCGCAGCCATCATCGCCGGGCTGATCCTGTTCATTGCACCCGTGCGCACTGGCGGCGGCATGAAGGATGTCCTCTTCGGCGATCTTCTGTTCGTCGGATCCGGCGCGATGTTTGCCGCCTATGCCGTTCTCGTGCGGCGCTGGCGCGTCGATCCGGTTGCGGCGACCGCAACGGTGGTGCTGCTGTCATGCGTGCCGCTGCCGTTGCTCTATTTCTTTGCCCCAAGCGGCCTCCGCGCGGCATCAGTGGCCGAGATTGCCAGCCAGATCGTCATTCAAGGGTTTTTGGCAGGTGCGGCCGCCATGTTCCTGTACACCTATATCGTCCGGCAGCTGGGGTCGCAGGCGGCATCGCTGTTCATGCCATGCGTGCCGATCGCAACCGTGCTGATCGCGATGACGGTGCTCGGCGAGACGCCGACCGGCGCCCAGTTCGCCGCCGTACTGATCATGGCCGCGGGGATGGCTTTTTCGGCTCTTTCCAGGCCTGTTCCCAAGCCTGCGTAAGACTGCGGATGCCAAACTCAAGGCCAGCTGATTCGTTCAAGGCGATGGAGGCTTTTGCGAAGAGAGCGATGCGGGCGCAGCAAATAGCTCGGCCAGCGTTTGCTGCCCACCCTGCAGGACGTTGAGATCGACATCGCCCTCGATCCCGTCGACACGGCCCATATTGTGGTACTGCCAGTAAATCCAGCCGTCCTCGCTCGGCTTGAACGCCAGCGAGCGCAGCCAGCGCTGCCGCACAGCCATCTGTCCGGCATAGGCGTCCTCAGCCTCGTCGGTCAGGTAGATGATCGCCGGCTTGCCGAACGCAGCTTCAACCGGTCCGAGGAAGGCCTGGAGTTCCGCGCTCAGCTGTTCCGGCGACGGGCGTTGCGGGCAGTTGCCGCCGAATTCGATGTCGACGACCGGTGGCAGCAGCGGCTGGTCGTGCGGCACCACCGCGATGAAATTTTTCGCCTGGTCGGCGCCCGGCCGGCAGAAGGTGAAGAAGTGATAGGCGCCGACGGCGAGGCCGGCCGCGCGCGCCTCGCGCAGGTTTTTGGCGAAGGCATCGTCGACATGGTTGCCGCCCTCGGTCGCCTTGATGACGGCGAAGGCGACGTCATCGGCGGCAACGCGCCGCCAGTCGATCTCACCCTGATGATGGGAAACGTCGATACCCCTGACCGGATAGCTGTCACGATCCGGCGAGAACGTCCGGAAATAGAAGATGCTACCTGCGGCGACGATGCCGGCGAAGACCAGACTGGCCGCACCCCAGAGAATGATCCGGTTCTTCAAGCCTTTCCCCATCGTATGTCGCTGGAAACTTGAAAGCCGATGTGGCTTTTCTGGGGCTGTGGCTCGAGGTTCTTAGCCCCGTTCCTTCATGAGCCGGCCCTTTTCGCGCGACCAGTCGCGCTGCTTTTCGCTCTCGCGCTTGTCGTGCAGTTTCTTGCCGCGGCCGACGGCGAGCAGCAGCTTGGCACGGCCCTGGTCGTTGAAGTAGATTTTCAGCGGCACCAGCGTCATGCCTTCGCGGTCGATGCTCTGCGCCAGTTTTGCCATCTCGCGCTTGTTGAGCAGCAGCTTGCGGCGCCGCCTGGGCTCGTGGTTGAAGCGGTTGGCCTGCAGATATTCCGGCAGATAGGAGTTGATCAGCCAGATCTCGCCGCCCTCGACCGAGGCGTAGCTGTCCTGGATGTTGGCCTGACCCTGGCGCAACGACTTGACCTCGGTGCCGGTCAGCACAAGGCCGGCCTCGACGGTGTCGAGCACCTCATAGGAAAACCGCGCCTTGCGGTTTTCCGCAACGGTCTTGTTGTTGGGATCGGCTTTTCTGACCTGGTTCATGATGCGGAGAGGTGGCGCCTCATCCTTAATTTATCAAGCCGGCGTGTTTCATCGCCGCATCGATCTTCTCGGCGGTCGACGCCTCGATGGTCACCAGCGGCGAGCGCACCACGTTCTCGACCTTGCCAATTTTCGACAGCGCGTATTTGACGCCGCACAGGCCGGGCTCAAGGAAGATGGCCTTGTGCAGCGGCAGCAGACGGTCCTGCAATTCCAGCGCCTTGGCGCTGTCACCGGACAGTGTGGCTTCCTGGAATTCGGCGCACAGCCGCGGCGCGACATTCGACGTCACCGAGATGCAGCCGACGCCGCCATGGGCGTTGAAGCCGAGCGCCGAGGCATCCTCCCCTGAAAGCTGGATGAAATCCTTGCCGCAGGTGGCGCGCTGTTCGGACACGCGCTCGACCTTGCCGGTGGCATCCTTGACGCCGACGATGTTCTTGAAGTCGTGCGCCAGCCTGCCCATCGTCTCCGGCATCATGTCGATCACCGAGCGCGGCGGGATGTTGTAAATGATGATCGGCAGCTTGGTCGCCCTGGCGACGGCAGCGAAATGCTCGTACAAGCCGCGCTGTGTTGGCTTGTTGTAATAAGGCGTGACGACCAGAGCGGCGTCGGCGCCCGCCTGCTCGGCGTACTGCACCAGACCGACCGCTTCAGCGGTGTTGTTGGAGCCGGCGCCGGCGACGACCGGAGCGCGGCCCTTGGCCACATCGATGCAGACCTTGACGACATGGCGATGCTCGTCATGCGACAGCGTCGGCGACTCTCCGGTGGTGCCGACCGGGACGAGGCCCGTCGTGCCCTCGCCAAGTTGCCATTCGACGAAGGCGCGAAAGGCTTTCTCGTCGAAACGTCCGCTCTGTTCGAACGGCGTCACGAGCGCAGTAAGCGAGCCTCTCAGCATGTCGTCCAACTCCTTGGAACTTGTTTGTTTATGCGTGTCATCGTCCCAAAACCGGTTCCCGCTTTTGGGCGACATGCATCGGGCGCCTTCTAGCCGAAAGCGAAGCCGCGCACCATAGTCTCGACACTGTTGCGCGGCAAGCATGCCGATGGTGCCAGCAAGCGCAATTCGAACGGCCTCGATAACCCTTTGTTTACGAGCTCTTCACGACCTAAGTCTAGGCTCTCGGGCACCTGGGCTTGCCATCTAAAGTGCCGCAACAGGGAAAGATCAGGATCATGCCGGCCAGTCGGCCACTCCGCTTCATATTGCTTGGCGCCGTTGCCCTGCTGATAGTGGGAACGGCGGCAAACGAGAGCGTCGACGAGCAGACGACCTCATCGATCCCGATGCCTGACATGCAAGATGGAGCGCAGACCGATGCGCCCTCCGCCAATATCGCCGTGTTGAAAGGCAGTCTCGACGCGTTGGCGACCGGCGATATCGCCGCGGCACGAGCGGTGCGCGAAACATTGCCGGCCAGTTCGCTGGACCGCCATATCCTGGCCTGGGCGATCGCGCTCTATGGCGGCGACCGTGTGCCGAGCAGCGAGATTGCCGATACCGCAAAGATGTTGCCGAATTGGCCCGGCACCATCGCTCTGCGCAAGAACAGCGAGCGCGCGCTTTATCGCGAAAACCCCTCGTCGCAGACCGTGGTGAAAGCCTTTGACGGCAGCCAGCCGCTGACCTTTCAAGGCGTGGTCATCCTTGCCCGTTCTTATGTAGCTCTTGGCAACACCAAGGCTGCGCTTTCCGTGCTGTCGCCATTCTGGCGCACCGAGAAGCTGGAAGCCAGGGACGAGGCGGCCGTCAGCAAGGAGTTTGGCGCCATCATTCCGGCTGCCGACCATCGTTTCCGCATGGAACGGATGTTTTATGCCGACCGGGAGAATTCGGCACTGCGGGTCGCAGCACTTGCCGGCGCGCAACCGCTGGCCGATGCCTGGGCCGCCGCCTCGCGTGGCGACAAGAACGCGGCCAAGCTGTTGAAAGCGGTGCCTGCCGCGCAGCAATCGGCCGGCTATTTCTTCGCGCAAGCCGAATATCTGCGCAAGCAGCGGAAGTTTGCGGACGCCGCCGCGGTGATGATGAAAGCGCCAACGAGCCGCGACGCGCTGGTCGATCCCGATGCCTGGTGGGTCGAGCGCCGCGTGCTGTCGCGCGCACTGGTCGACCAGGGCGACTGGAAGACCGCCTACAAGATCGTTGCCGCGCATGCCGCCGAAAGCCCCGCCAGCGCCGCCGAGGCCGAATTCCACGCCGGCTGGTATGCGTTGCGCGGCCTTAACGATCCTGCGACGGCCTCGACCCATTTTGCCCGCATCGCCGATCTCGCGCAGGGACCGATGTCGCTGTCACGCGCCTATTACTGGCTTGGCCGCGCGGCGGAAGTCGGCGGTCCCGGCAATGCGAAGGATTATTTCACCAAGGCGGCAGCCTATGGCACCACTTTCTACGGGCAGTTGGCGGCGGAACGGGTTGGCTTGCGCACGCTGAACATCGTCTATCCCGAGCCAAGCACTGCCGACCGCCAAAGCTTTGACGGCCGCGAAGCCGTCAGCGCCATCAAGCGGCTGCAGGAGGCGGGCTACGACCGCTATGCCGAGACGCTTTACCGCGACCTCGCCGGGCAGTTGACCAGCCCCGGCGAGCTGGCGCTGCTTGCGGTGCTGGCGGAAAAGCAGGGCAATCATTTCATGGCGCTGAAGATCGGCAAGATCGCCGGCGCGCGCGGCATCGATGTCGGCGCGCTGTCGCATCCGCTGGGCGTCATTCCCGACACCGCCGACATATCCGGCTCGGGCAAGGCGCTGGCCTATGCGATCGCCCGCCAGGAAAGCGAATTCAATGTCGGCGCCGTCTCCAGCGCCGGCGCGCGCGGCCTGCTGCAGCTGATGCCGGGCACCGCCAAGCAATTGGCGAAGAAGGCAGGACTGAGCTTTTCCCAGGATCGGCTGACCAGCGATGCCGGTTACAATGCGACGCTGGGGGCTGCCTTCCTTGGCGAGCAGCTCGACCGCTTCGGCGGCTCCTATGTGCTGACCTTCGCCGGCTACAATGCCGGCCCTAACCGCGCCAGCCAATGGGTAGCCAAGTACGGCGACCCGCGCGGCAAGGGCATCGACGCCGTCGTCGACTGGATCGAGCGAATTCCCTACACCGAAACAAGAAGTTACGTGCAGCGCGTGATGGAGAATTACGAGGTCTACAAGATGCGCATTTCGGGGAAGTACGATATCGTTGGGGATTTGGTGAACGGAAGAGGCTGAGGCCGCAGAGCTGTCGCCACGGGCAGACGTTGGCGATCCTTCGCGCCCCCCTTGCCGGCCATCTCCCCCACGAGTGGGGAGATCAACTGTCATTGCCGATTCCGCCGATCTCCAACGTCGAAGGAAGGGCGTAGCGCCTGAACCGCCAATCTCCCCCCTCGTGGGGGAGATGTCTGGCATTTCCAAGAGTGTCAGCTTGCCGACAACCCTCGATTTGACCGCTCCCACCCTCGCCTGTAGCAGACGGAGACAATCCGGACAGGGAGTCCTTTTAATATGTCGAGCACCGACGGCTTCTCCGACTTTTTCTACACCGCGCCGGACGGGCTCAAGCTTCACGCCCGCGTCTATGGCGAGACCAATTCGGCAGACTGGCAGGTCGTTTGCCTGCCCGGCCTGACCCGCAACGCGCGCGATTTCCATGAGCTGGCGCTTTATCTGTCGCAGCGAACCGACAATCCGCGCAAGGTCATCGCCTTCGACTACCGTGGCCGCGGCCAGTCCGCTTACGATCCTGATATCTGCCACTACAATGTCGGCATCGAAGCCGGCGATGTCCTCGCCGGACTGGCCGCTCTGAACGTCGAGGAAGCGGCCTTTATCGGCACCTCGCGCGGCGGGCTGATCATCCACGTGCTCGGCGCGCTGAGGCCGGCCGCGCTGAAAGCCATCGTGCTGAACGACATCGGACCGGTGATCGAGGCCGCGGGGCTCGCCTATATCCAACCTATCTCGACCCGGCACCGAAACCGAAGAGCCGCGCTGAGGCGATCGATGCCCAACGCGTCGCTCACGGCGCGGATTTTCCCGCTCTGACCGCAGCGGATTGGGAGCGGATGGTGTCGGCCCTCTACCGCGAGACGGACGAAGGCCTCCTGCTGCCGGATTTCGACACGCAGCTGGTCGAGACGGTGGCGGGCCTCGACCTCAGCAAGCCGTTGCCGGATCTGTGGCCGCAGTTCGAGGCGCTGGCGGCCATACCTTTGCTTGCCATTCGCGGCGCCAACTCGAAACTCCTGTCGGCCGACACACTCGACGAGATGCAAAAGCGTCATTCCGGCATGGAAGCGATCACCGTCGAGGGCCAGGGCCATGGGCCCTTCCTGGAGACAGGCAATCTGCCGGGCGCTATCGCGGCTTTCCTGGATGGAGTACCAAATGCGGCCCAGAAAAAGTAAACCCCAAGATCAAAGATGATCCTGGGGTTGCCGAGGCAGTATATGAAAGCCTTGGGTAACTATTTGGCTTTCGAGCTTTTCCGGGGCGCCTTGGGTGCCTTCGCCGCTGCCGCTTTACTTTTTTGAGCAGGCGCTGGCACTGAGGCCGTGGTCAGCGGCGATGCGAAGGCCGAGCTTTTTCCATCGCCGGATAACCCCTCGCCGCGGGGCGTTTCCAGCACGACAACGCAGCCGTCGAGATCGTTGGTGGCCAGATGCGCATAGCGCATGGTCATCGAAAGCGTCTGGTGGCCGAGCCACATCTGCACGCGGCGGATGTCGATGCCGCCCTGGACCAGACGCGAGGCACAGGTGTGACGCAAGATGTGCGGAACCACCTGGTCGTCGGCGCCGAGACCGACTTCGACCTTGGCATCGTTCCAGATGGCGCGAAACTGTGCCTGGCTGAGTTTGGTGAACGGACCCTTGGGCCGGCGGCCCTCTGACGGGGGCAGTTTGATCACCTCCTTGACCCGCTCGGTCATCGGGATGGTGCGGCTGCGGCCGGATTTGGTGATCCAGAACGAGACGCGATGTTCCTGGATGTCGTTCCAGATCAGTCCGAGCGCTTCGCCAAGGCGGCAACCGCTGTCGACGAGAAAGACCGAGAGACGGTAGGCATCCTCGCTGCGGGTCCTGATGGCGGCGAACAGCCTTGCTTCTTCGTCCCTTTCGAGGAAACGAATCCGTCCCGCCCGCTCCTTCTGGCGGCGGAACTCGGGCAGGCTGTGGATATCCCCCATCTTGTAAGCCTTGCGCAGCAGTTTGCTGAGGGCAGCCATCTTTCGATTGATGGTTGCGTTGCTGTTGCCGCGCTGGCGCAAGGTGCCGATAAGATTGTCCAGGGTGCTCTGGTCAAAGGCGCTGAACCGTTCTCCGAGGAGAATCTCGTCTATTTCGCCGATGAAGGAGCTGACATTGTATTTATGCCGCCCATCATCCCAGAGTATGTCTCGGTATGCTGAAAAAAGCTCTCCGACCCGGTGCGACCTTACTTCTCTGATCTTGTTGTAGCTGTATTTTATCTTCGCATTTTGAGAAGAGAACATTGAGAAATGTTCGGAGGGGTCACCCTCTTGTATCGCGTCGATGGTCATAAATTGCCACACCCCCGAGTGGATAGAGTCAGACCTACCCGCTTGGAAGCGTCCTTTCAAGAGATTTAATCACGCAGTTGTGAATTCATCCGCCCATCAGCGGATCCCACGAACTCACCCTTACGGACTGTTCAGCTGCCGATACCCCCTGTTCCTTCTGCTTGCCTTGTTCCAGTCACGAAACAAAAACAGCCCGGGCGTAGATGCGCCCGGGCTGAATTTCACCTGTATAAACCCAGCCCTTAGAACGAGCGCTGGAAGCGGAGGATACCGCCGACGCTGTCTTTTTGCCGGGCGTTGGTCCAGTCCACGTTGGTGTAGCTCGCAGGATCGTTGAACCCGCCGTAGTGGTCGTAATCAACTTCAGCCGTGATCGTCAGGCCAGGCACGACATCGTATTCAATGTTCGCTGCCAGGGCATAGTTCTTCGCGTCGTCAGCCGAAGCCTGAGCATTGAACCTGGTCTTCTCGTTGATGGTGTACGTGCCACCACCCCAGACAGCCCAGTTGCCACCCCACTGCTTGAAGTAGCCGCGACCGAAGACATCCTTGACATTCGCCGGATCGTTGAGGTTGTCGTCGGTGCCGTAGCCGGCCATGACCCACAGCGACAGGGCCTGCGACACGGTGACGTCCAAGCGAACCTTGCCGGCCACTTCTTCGTAGTTGCTGTCGTAAGCGATGACGCCGGTAATGGCGCCCCAGCCCTGCGTGTACTTCACGCCGCCGACGACGTTCGGGACATAGCTGTCGATCGTCCGGAAGCCCGAGCCTTCTTCGAGAGAGACCACGGCCGAGAAGCCGTTGCCCGCATCGAAGTAGTACTGGACGACGTTGGTGTCGAAATCGCCGTAGGGAACCAGCGTATCCTGGATCACGTTGCCGGCGTAGCCGATGAACGTGTTGAAGGCCGATTCGTCCTTACCGACGCGGAGACCACCGAGCTGGATCCAGGCGAAGTTCAGCGAGGCCCCGGTGTTTCCAGCTTCGTTGTCGAAGAAGTAGTTGTTGCTGTTCTGGAAGTTGAAGCGGGTCTCGGTGTAGGTCTTCAAGGTGCCGAGTTCGGTTTCCTGGCCGGTCCAGGTCTTCAGCGCGAAACGGGCCTTCTTGCGGTAGGTGTCATTGGCGCTGCCATCCTGAGCATCGCCGGTAACCGCACCGTCGAACGAGCCGACGTCGCCGACGCCGATGTCGTAACGGACATAGCCGCCGATGCGCAGGCAGGTTTCGGTGCCGGGGATGTAGAAGTAGCCCGAGCCGTAAACGTCGCAAATCTTGACGTATTCAGCCGGTTCCGGCTCGGCGACGACGACGGCGTCGGCGGCGCGCGCACCGGAAACTGCGATCAAGGCCGCAGCGGAGCCGAGGAGAAGGCTCTTAATGTTCATTTTCTGACCTCCAGTCAAAAGTTAAAAAACGGGTCTGGGTATTCTTTGCTGAAGGACAGCGTTCCCTGCCCCATCCCCACTACCGAAAAAGATGCGCACCGCGCCGCTCCTTCGAAATCGACATTACCCATGAGGCGGCGGCGTTCAACCACGATCGTACCGGCAAAAGGGCTGTGCGGGTGCTATCCCCCGGCGTTGTTGCACAAATGACACGATTTGGCCTCAGTCAGAAAGCTCTCATTAACTATCGAGGGGCCCGGAAGCCTTGTCCAGCGCGCCGCATTGCGGCAGAATCCGGCGATCGCCGGCCGGAATTGCGGCGCTGCTGCCGACTCGCCGGCCAGGGAGCCGCCGCAGATTCGCCGCATGCAAAAGGCGACGCCGCAGCCGAATCCGGAATTTTCATAGATAATGGCGCCGGCTTGTTGATTGTGCCCGCGCTTTTCTTTATCCAGCGGCGCAACGGAGAGGTGGCCGAGTGGTCGAAGGCGCTCCCCTGCTAAGGGAGTAGAGGTCAAAAGCTTCTCGTGGGTTCGAATCCCATCCTCTCCGCCATCCTGCTTCGCTCTTCGAGCTTCGCAGGACAAGCCCAACCCTCAGCGCGAAGCAATGGCGGAGAGGATGCCCTCCGAAGCCTTGGCGTAGGAGGGCCGGACCGTGTGGTGTGCTACGTGCCGCACAGCGTAAGCCCAGAAAATCCCTTGCAAATTCGATTGGCAGTCCTGCTTCGCTCTTCGAGCTTCGCGGGACAAGCCCACCTCAGCGCGAAGCAGGATGGCGGAGAGGATGCCCTCCGAAGCCCCGGCAAAGGAGAGCAGCTCATGTGGTATGTGTATCTTCTGGAGAGTACGGCTGCGGAAGGCGAACGCTATATCGGCATAACGACGGACCTGAAACGGCGGCTTGTCGAGCACAATGCGGGGAAATCCAGCCATACATCCAAGTTTCTGCCGTGGCGGATCGTCACCTATATGGCCTTTTCGAACCAGGCCAAGGCAGCTTCATTCGAGCGCTATCTCAAATCCGGTTCAGGGCATGCTTTCGCCAACAAGCGCCTGTGGTGATGGCCGCATCACCTGCCGCAGAGGTCCATCTTTTCAATAAACTTCAACAATAACAATTGATTACAGCGAAAACGCTTGTCGCCGGTTTCACTATCTTGTTCGATTCTGACTGGAGGTCAGAAAATGAACATTAAGAGCCTTCTTCTCGGCTCCGCTGCGGCCTTGATCGCAGTTTCCGGTGCGCGCGCCGCCGACGCCGTCGTCGTCGCCGAGCCGGAACCGGCTGAATACGTCAAGATCTGCGACGTCTATGGCGCCGGCTACTTCTACATCCCCGGCACCGAGACCTGCCTGCGCATCGGTGGCTATGTCCGCTACGACATCGGCGTGGGTGATGTCGGCTCGTTCGACGGTGCGAGGTCGTTCGACCATAAGGATGGCGACGAGCAGGATACCTTCTACAAGAATGCCCGTTTCACGCTGAAGACCTGGACCGGCCAGGAAACCGAGCTCGGCACCTTGAAGACCTACACCGAGACCCGCTTCAACTTCGGCAACCGCAACGGCTACCCGTCGGCAGACGATCCGACTACCGAAGCAGACGAGTTCAACTCCAACCCTGCCGGCAACAAGAACGTTTCGCTGAACTTCGCCTGGATCCAGCTCGGTGGCCTGCGCGTCGGTAAGGACGAATCGGCCTTCGACACGTTCATCGGCTACGCCGGCAACGTCCTCCAGGATACGCTCGTTCCCTACGGCGATTTCGATACCAACGTCGTCCAGTACTACTTCGATGCGGGCAATGGCTTCTCGGCCGTCGTCTCTCTCGAAGAAGGCTCCGGCACCGTTGGCACCATCGACAGCTACGTTCCGCATGTCGTCGGCGGTCTGAAGTATACGCAGGGCTGGGGCGCCATCACCGGCGTCGTCGCGTACGACAGCAACTATGAAGAAGTCGCCGGCAAGGTGCGTTTGGACATCACCCCGATGCAGAACCTATCGCTGTTCATCATGGGCGGCTACGGCACCGACGACAACCTGAATGACGACACGACCTTGATTCACAACGGCAACGCGATCAACGCCGGTGGCCGCGGTTTCTACAAGCAGTGGGGCGGCAACTGGGCATTCTGGGGTGGCGGCACCTACACCATAAACGAGAAGACCTCGTTTAATGCCCAGGTCTCGTATGACGAGTGGAAGAACCTCGGCGTCGCCGCGAACATCGCCTACGACGTTGTTCCCGGCTTCACGGTCACGGCCGAAGTCGACTACCTCAACGCAGGCAAGTTCGACGACGCCAACTTCTCCAACTTTACCGATGCCGACAAGAAGAGCAGCATCGGCGGTCTCCTCCGCTTCCAGCGCTCGTTCTAAGACGCTCAGCCTGGCTGAAAAGCAAACCCGGCGGGCAACCGCCGGGTTTTTTTGAAGCATCCGTCGCCATGTCATTGGCTGCAGTGGCCTTCAAAAGGCTGCCGCCTACCGGCAGTCAGGTCGTAGAGCGTGGCCACCCGCGCCGATTTCATCCCGGGCGTCATGGCCACTATTTCCAGCCGCGCCAGAACTTGCGCCGTCCTATCGGGCACGCTAGCAAGAAGGCTCATCTTCTCGTGAGCTTTTGCCATGCGCCAGCGCCCTGCCCTCACGCCGCTTGTCGGCGCGCTTCCCTCCACGGTGCCGTTTGTCGGACCGGAAGCGCAGGAGCGCGAGCGCGGACGTGCTTTTCGCGCCCGCATCGGCGCCAATGAGAGCAGTTTCGGGCCTTCGCCGCGCGTTATCGCCCGTATGGAGCGCGTCGCGCGTGACCAGTGGATGTATTGCGATCCCGACAATTACGATCTGAAGCAGGCTGCGGCCCGCCATCTCGGCGTCGGCGCCGAAAACGTCGTGGTCGGCGAAGGCATAGACGGGCTGCTTAGCCTGGTGGCGCGCATGTATGTCGCGCCTGGCGACGCGGTGGTCACCTCGCTCGGCGCCTATCCGACGTTCAATTTCCACATTGCCGGCGTCGGCGGCCGGCTGGTCACGGTGCCTTACGAGAACGACAAGGAAAGTCTGGATGGACTGCTCAAGGCAATTATCAAGGAGAAGGCGCCGCTGGTCTATCTCTCCAATCCGGACAATCCGATGGGCAGCTGGTGGGAAGCAGGAGATATCACCCGCTTCGTCGAAGCGTTGCCGGAAACCACCATGCTGGTGCTCGACGAGGCCTATGGCGAATTGGGGCCGGCCTCGGCGCTGCCGCCGATCGATGTCGCGCGGCCCAACGTCATCCGCATGCGCACCTTCTCCAAGGCATACGGGCTGGCCGGCATTCGCTGCGGCTATGCGGTGGCCGAAGCTGAGGTGATCCGCGATTTCGAGAAGATCCGCAACCATTACGGCGTCAGCCGCATGGCGCAGATCGCCGGCGTCGAGGCGCTGGCCGACCAGGACTGGCTGCACAGCGTGGTGGCGCGAGTCGCTGCCGGACGCGCACGTATAGCCGGGATTGCCGAGACGAACGGGCTGAAGCCGCTGCCATCGGCGACCAATTTCGTCACCATCGATTGCGGCAAGGACGGCGCCTTCGCGCTGAAAGTGCTGCAAAATCTTTTGTCGCGCGACGTGTTCATTCGCAAACCGATGGCGCCAGGGCTCGACCGTTGCATAAGGGTCAGCGTCGGCCTCGATCATGAGCTCGACATCTTTGCCGAGGAACTGCCCGGCGCGCTCGCCGCTGCGCGGGGAAATTAGCCCGGCCGATTGCCGTCGCGACACGGCCTGCCAATGCCGCCAAAGGCCAAGACAGAATCAGCCGGGTCCCCGGCTTCCGTCGATCCAACAACAATCCAACCGTTCAAGGCTGTTGCTTTCGTCCGATCCCGCGCCAGTTCTTGAGCATGGGAGATAACGACCGGCAAAAGGCGGTGCAGGCGCGCGTGCATGGTAAGGTGCAAGGCGTCGGCTATCGGATGTGGGCGCGACGCGAAGCGATAGGGCTTGGCCTCGTAGGTTGGGTACGCAATGAACGAGACGGCACGGTGACGGCCTCGATTGCCGGTGCCGATGCTGCGGTTTCCACAATGATCGAACGGCTCCGGCAAGGGCCACGGGGTGCTTCGGTTTCGAAGGTCGAGATCGAAGAATTCGAACTCCTCGACGCGCCCATCGACTTTCGGATCATTGTCTAGACGGAACCACTTTATTGCCGCTTGAATTAATCGAACGTTCGTTTTATTACTAAAAGGGGGAGGCGATCATGGCACGCACAACGGGATCCGATGGCGAAAAAACTGAAGCGGCCGTCCGCGAGGCGGCGGTCAGCCTGATCGCCCGCTTCGGCTACGAGGCGACGTCGATGCGACAGCTTGCCGCCGAGGTCGGCGTCCAGGCGGCCGCGCTCTACCGCTATTTTCCGACGAAGGAAGACCTGCTGTTCACGCTGATGCGCGAACATATGGAAGGGCTGATCGAAGCGTGGGACGCCGCACGCCCCGACGCAGCCGATCCGGCAATGCGGCTTGCCGCCTATGTCGAAAACCACATCGCTTTCCACATCGAGCGCCGCCACTCCACCCATGTCTCGAACATGGAATTGCGCAGCCTGTCGCATGACCGGCTGACGCAGATCCTTCGCATGCGCACCGCCTATGAGAAGGAGTTGCGGGCCATCCTGCGCGACGGCGCGGAGGCCGGCGCCTTCAGTGTCGATGACACCGGGCTCACTGCCATGGCCCTGATCCAGATGATGACCGGCGTCATCGTCTGGTTCCGGCCGGGCGAGCGGCTGTCGATGGCTGAAGTCACGGCGACATATCTTTCAATGACAATGCGCCTGGTTGGCGCGAAGATCGAAATCGGGGAGGAACGGCATGTACACGAACACACTCAGCTTCGGGCATGACGAAGACATCGAGGCGCTGCGCGATCTGGTGCGCCGCTTTGCCCAGGAGAAAATAGCGCCGATTGCTGCCGAGATCGACCGCAGCAATCAATTCCCCACGCATCTGTGGAAAGAGCTCGGCGCGCTCGGCCTTCTCGGCATCACCGCCGATCCCGATTTCGGCGGCAGCGGCATGGGCTATCTCGCCCATGTCATTGCGGTGGAAGAGATTTCGCGCGCCTCGGGCTCGGTCGGCCTTTCCTACGGCGCCCATTCGAACCTCTGCGTCAACCAAATCAACCGCTGGGCGACGCCGGCGCAGAAGGAGAAATTCCTGCCGGCATTGTGCTCGGGCGAAAGGGCAGGTGCGCTGGCCATGTCGGAATCGGGCGCCGGCTCCGACGTCGTCTCGCTCAAGCTGCGCGCCGAAAAGCGCAACGATCGCTATGTGCTCAAAGGCTCGAAAATGTGGATCACCAACGGCCCCGACGCCGAAACGCTGGTGGTCTACGCCAAGACCGATCCGGAGCGGAAATCGCGCGGCATCACCGCCTTCATCGTCGAAAAGACCATGGCCGGCTTCTCGGCATCGCCAAAGCTCGACAAGCTCGGCATGCGCGGCTCCAACACCGGCGAACTGGTGTTCGACAATGTCGAGGTGCCCTATGACAATGTGCTGCATGAGGAGGGCCGCGGCGTCGAGGTGCTGATGTCGGGCCTCGACTACGAGCGCACCGTGCTCGCCGGCGGCCCGCTCGGGCTCATGGCGGCCTGTCTCGACGTGGCGATCCCCTATGTGCATGAGCGCAAGCAGTTCGGCCAGCCGATCGGCGAGTTCCAACTCGTGCAGGGCAAACTTGCCGACATGTATTCGACGATGAACGCCGCGCGCGCTTACGTTTATGCTGTCGCGGCTGCCTGCGATCGCGGCCAGACGACACGCAAGGATGCCGCCGGCTGCGTGCTGTTTGCCGCCGAAAAAGCGACGCTGATGGCGCTCGACGCCATCCAGCTGCTTGGCGGCAACGGCTATACCAACGAGTATCCGACCGGCCGGCTGTTGCGCGACGCCAAGCTCTACGAAATCGGCGCCGGCACCAGCGAGATTCGACGCTGGCTGATCGGGCGCGAGATCATGGCGGAAGGGGTGTGAGCGATTTCAATGCCTGGTTTGCCAAAATACCTTGGAGTATTAGCACGGACTATCGTCGCATTGATCCCATTGTCGGGATTTGCGAATGCCGCCTCTTCAGATATGCCGCAATTTCGAGACGTTGCAGCACTGCGGGTTGAAGTCATTTCCCGCCTGAAGGCTGACAGCCGAGTCAAGCAAGCAATTCCCAACCCCGCCGATCCGGCGCGTCTTGACGTAACCAGGGTCGGTTCTACCGGCAAGGATATTCATCTTCAGGTGGACGTTACGAACCTGCTAGGCCGCATTCGCGACCTGCCGGCGGGAGAGGCGGAAACCGAAATCGAACGTTTTCTAACCACGCTCGTGCTCAGCGATAGCGAAAGCGGCTTCCAGGCCGATCTACTGATTGCCAACATTCGACCGCGCGAACATCTCGACGCTTTCAAAGGCGATGGCACAGAGCCCGACAAAGGACCGGCGTTTGAAACCTTGGCGGGTGACGTCGTGATCCTTTACCAGATCGACAATGAGGACTCGCTCGCCAGCGTCCGGCTTGACGATGTTGGAGACCGCTCACTCGCACAGCTTCGCCAGCTTGCTCTGGAAAACATCAACAAGCAGATTACGAAGGTCAAGCAGGAGCGTATCCTCGACGGGATATCGATCTTCACCGTCGAAGGGGATGAGGCCATCTCACCCGCTCTCCTCCTGACCGAAAAATTCTGGGCCACGCTTGGACCGCAATTCCCCAACGGCGTTTTCATAGCCATTCCAAAACGCGATGCCATCGTCGTTGTAGACAAGCGGCTTCCCAATGCGGTTCAGTTTGCTCGCTCATTTATTGACAAGGTTTTCAAGACCGAACCTGATCTTCTCTCCGAGTACATTTTCGAGCGCCGTGACGGCAAGCTGCAAGTCGTGGCAGAGCAATAGGAACCGATGTGGCCGTACTCCAAACCCAGATCTCGCCCTCCTCCGAAACCTACCTCGCCAATGCCGAGCGCATGCGGGCGCTGGTTGCCGACATTGCGGACAAGGCGGCAACCGTCGAGCGCGGTGGCTCGGAGGAGGCGCGCGAGCGTCATGTTTCGCGCGGCAAGCTGTTGCCGCGCGAGCGGCTGGCGCAATTGCTCGACACCGGCTCGCCTTTCCTCGAGATCGGCCAGTTCGCGGCATGGTCCATGTATGGCGAGGAGATTTCCTCGGCCGGCATCATCGCCGGCGTCGGCCGTGTCGAAGGGACCGAGGTGATGGTCGTGGTCAACGACGCCACGGTGAAGGGCGGCACCTATTATCCGCTCACGGTGAAGAAGCATTTGCGCGCGCAGGAGATCGCGCTGCAAAACAATCTGCCTTGCGTCTATCTGGTCGACAGCGGCGGCGCCAACCTGCCCAACCAGGACGAGGTGTTTCCCGACCGCGAGCATTTCGGCCGCATCTTCTACAACCAGGCCAACATGTCGGCGGCCGGCATTCCGCAGATCGCCTGCGTCATGGGCTCATGTACTGCGGGCGGCGCCTATGTGCCGGCAATGTCGGACGAGACGATCATGGTGCGCAACCAGGCGACCATTTTTCTCGGCGGCCCGCCTCTGGTGAAGGCGGCTACGGGCGAAGATGTCAGCGCCGAGGAGCTTGGCGGCGCCGACGTGCACACCAGGCTGTCCGGTGTCGCCGACCACTATGCGCTGGACGACGAACATGCGCTGGCCATCTGCCGGCGCATCGTCAAAAACCTCAACCGGCGCAAGACTGTAAGCTTGACCTTACAGAAACCCATGCCGCCGCTTCATGACGCGCAGGAACTCTACGGCATCGTGCCGACGGATCTGCGCCAGCCCTATGATGTGCGCGAGGTGATCGCGCGCGTCGTCGACGGCTCCGATTTCGACGAGTTCAAGCAGAATTACGGCACCACGCTGGTCACCGGCTTTGCCCATCTTCAGGGCATGCCGGTCGGCATCATCGCCAATAATGGCGTGCTGTTTTCCGAAAGTGCTGTCAAGGGCGCGCATTTCATCGAACTGTGCTGCCAGCGCAAGATCTCGCTGATCTTCCTGCAGAACATCACCGGCTTCATGGTCGGGCGGAAATACGAGGCCGGCGGCATCGCCAAGGACGGCGCCAAGCTGGTGATGGCGGTCGCCACCGCTCGCGTGCCGAAGGTGACGATGATCATCGGCGGCTCGTTCGGCGCCGGCAATTACGGCATGTGCGGACGCGCCTACTCGCCGCGGTTCCTGTGGATGTGGCCGAATGCGCGCATTTCGGTGATGGGCGGCGAACAGGCGGCGACCGTGCTGGCGGTGGTCAAGCGCGAGGGCATCGAGCGCAAGGGCGGTGAGTGGAGCGCGGACGAGGAAGCGAAATTCAAGAAGCCGATCCTGATGAAATACGAGCATGAGGGCCACCCGCTCTACTCCTCGGCGCGGCTGTGGGACGACGGCATCATCGATCCGGTGAAAACGCGCGAAGTGCTCGCGCTCAGCCTTTCGGCCGCGCTCAACGCCGACATCGAAGAAACGAAGTTCGGCGTGTTCAGGATGTAGATGAGCAAGTTCGGCGAACGGATACATGTCCACACCGGCGACATCACCAGGCTTGCGGTCGATGCCATCGTCAACGCCGCCAATTCCTCGCTGCTGGGCGGCGGCGGCGTCGACGGCGCCATTCACCGAGCCGCAGGCCCGGAGCTCGAATTCGAATGCCGGATGCTGAACGGCTTCAAGGTCGGCGAAGCAAAGCTTACCAAGGGCTATCACCTGCCGGCACGTTACATCATCCACACGGTCGGACCTGTCTGGCAAGGCGGCGGAAAAGGCGAAGCCGGGCTGCTCGCCTCCTGCTATATCAGGTCGCTCGAAAACGCCGCCGCCAGGGATTGCCGGACCGTGGCATTTCCGGCGATCTCCACCGGCATCTACCGTTATCCGAAAAATGAGGCGACGCAGATTGCCGTTGGCATCGCAGGTACCTTCGTCGGACAGAACTCAACGCCCGAAACAGTTATTTTCTGCTGCTTCGACGAGCCAACAGCTCAACTATACCGACAAGCCGTTGCTGCCATTGAAGGATGCTAGTCTGCATGGATAAGATGGTTCATCCACCTACGCAAAAGAAATTTTCGGTGAGCAGGCTGGCGGCACTGGAGAATAGACGCTATTGTTCATCCCGCATTGGGCAACGGGGATGGGGTAAAGATGAGGCCGAAATATTCGGGAAAAACGACTGCGTCGGTACTTGCAGTCTTGCTTATATTTGCGGTACCCGGCGTTGGCGCCGCGGCATCGCTGGCGGGAAGCAAAGGCGACATCCATTTCTATCCGTATTTGCCGAAAAGCCCGAAAGACCAGTGCACCATGGCTTACAACGCCTATGTGGCCGCCGGCGGCCATTCGGCCTATGCGACCACGCCCTATGCCCGGATCCGTTCGTTGTACATCATCTGCGGCTCGGGCTTGAATGCACCGTCACAGAAGGCTGCCGAAGAACGGGCGATGAAATCCTGCGAGTCCGCCCGCAGCCATTACAAGGTCATTACAGGGGCTGGCTGCGAAGTTGCGGCATCGAAGTAGGCCGACAAGCATCGGCTTGGGCATTTTTCAAATGGGCGGCGCAAGATGAAATCGACACGCATCAAACGAATTACTGTATCGATGCTTGCCGGCCTGCTCGTATTTACGGCACCCGGTATCGGAGCGGCTGGATCGCTGGCGGGCAGCAAGGGAGACACCCGATTCTGGCCTCCGTTGTCACTGAATCCAAAGGAGCCCTGCACGAAGTCGTACAACGCCTATGTCGCGGCGAGTGGCCACTCGGCCTACGCGACCACATTCTACTCGCGCGTCGACGATCTTTACATCATCTGCGGTGCGCGGCTGAACGCGCCATCTCAGAAGGCCGCGGAAGAGTTGGCGTTGCGAAGCTGTCAGGTTGGCCTGAAAAAGTGGAAGGTTCAGACCGCGAGCGGCGGCTGCAAAATCGCGGCTTCGAAATAGGCTCATTCCTGCCAGACCGGCGCCGCCCGAGACAAACCCGGGAGGCTCCATGTTCGCCAAGATCCTGATCGCCAATCGCGGCGAGATCGCCTGCCGGGTGATCCGCACCGCACGTAGGCTCGGTGTGCGCACGGTTGCCGTCTATTCCGACGCGGATTCCGAGGCTCTGCATGTCGAGATGGCCGACGAGGCGGTGCATATCGGTCCCTCGCCCGTCGGCGAAAGCTATCTGCGCGGCGACAGGATTGTTGCGGCGGCGCTGGCGACCGGCGCCGAAGCAATCCACCCCGGCTACGGCTTCCTCTCGGAAAACCCCGATTTCGTCGACCAGATGGTGGCGGCGGGGCTCACATTCATCGGCCCGTCGGCCGCCTCGATCCGCGCCATGGGGCTGAAGGATGCGGCCAAGCGGCTGATGGAAAAGGCCGGCGTGCCGGTGGTGCCGGGCTATCATGGCGAGGCGCAGGAGATCGTGCTGCTGGCGTCCAAGGCGCGTGAGATCGGCTATCCCGTTCTGATCAAGGCGCGCGCCGGCGGTGGCGGCAAGGGCATGCGCCGGGTCGAACATCCCGACGATTTCTCCGAGGCGCTGTCGGGCGCACGGCGCGAGGCCAAGGCCGCGTTCGGCGACGACCGCGTGCTGGTCGAAAAATATGTCGACAAGCCGCGCCACATCGAGGTCCAGGTATTCGGCGACAATTTTGGCAATGCCGTGCATCTCTACGAGCGCGACTGCTCGGCGCAGCGCCGCCACCAGAAGGTGATCGAGGAAGCGCCGGCGCCCGGCATGACGCCGGCGCTGCGCGAGGCGATGACGGAAGCGGCGGTCAAGGCCGCCAAGGCGATCAGCTATTCGGGCGCCGGCACCATCGAATTCATCGTCGACGCCTCGCAGGGGCTGAAGGCCGACCGTTTCTGGTTCATGGAAATGAACACCCGCCTGCAGGTCGAGCATCCCGTCACCGAAATGGTCACCGGCACCGACCTGGTCGAGTGGCAGTTGCGGGTAGCCGCCGGCGAAAAGCTGCCGAAGACGCAGAGCGAAATCACGCTTTCCGGCCACGCCTTCGAGGCGCGCATCTATGCCGAGGACGCGGCGAAAGGGTTTCTGCCGGCGACCGGCACGCTGCATCACCTGGCGTTTCCCGACAACGCGCCCGAAGGCGCCAGCATGCGCATCGAGACCGGCGTGCGGCCCGGCGATGCGATCTCGCCCTTCTACGATCCGATGATCGCCAAGCTGGTCGTCCATGCCAAGGACAGGCAGGCGGCACTCGATGCGCTCGGCACTGCGTTGTCGCAGACCGAGATTGCCGGCTCGACCGTCAACACCGCGTTTCTCGCGGCACTTGCCGCGGACGCAGATTTTTCGGCCGGTGATGTCGATACCGGCCTGATCGGCAGGCACCAGGAAGCGCTGACCGCGGTCGCCCCGCCGCGCAGCGAGATCGTTGCCGCGGCGGCCCTTGCCGCGGCGGGCGCCGGTGCCTTGCCGCCGTCGAACGATCCGTGGTCGTCACTTGCCGGCTATGCGCATTTCCACAGCGTTGCGCGCCGCACGCGCCTGCGCCATGGCGAGGACGATATACTGGCGCGTGTTTCAGTGCGGCCGGACGGGCGCTTCGAGGTGGCGCTCGACGCGCCCTATGACAGCGTCAATTCGCATGATCTTCGCGCCGCCCCTCGCCTTGCCCGCTGGCCAGGCCACGTCACCGTGTTCGAAGGCGCCGTCGGCTACAGTTTCCTCGTCCCGGATCCGCTGGCGCGAACCGACGAGGCGGCCGCCGCTTCCGGCAGCCTGCGCGCGCCGATGCCGGGCCTGGTCAAGCTGGTGCGCGCGGCAAAGGGCGAAAGGGTGATCAAGGGCCAGCCGCTGTTGATCCTGGAAGCGATGAAGATGGAGCACACGATCGCGGCCAGCCATGACGGCGTGATCGCCGAGATCGCCACAGAGGGCGCGCAGGTCACCGACGGAACGGTGCTGGTGCGCTTCGTTGAAGAGGCTTCATAGCCGGCTGGAGGCTTGAACAAAAATGGCCGGGACAAGCCCGGCCATTTCCATGAGTACGCGGCCGCTTACTGCGCGATCGGTGCGTATTTGCCGTCGTGCCACTGGTTGATGTCGTAGCTGGCGTTCTTCAGATCGCCCTTCTCGTCAAAGGTCACGTCGCCGACCACGGTGCTGAACGGCGTGCCGTTCTTCAGCGCTTCGGCGACCTTGACCGGATCGTCCGTTCCGGCGCGCTTGACGCCCTCTGCAAACGCCTGAACGACGGCGTAGGAGAACAGCGTGAAGCCTTCCGGCACGAAGCCGCCCGCCTTGATCTTGGCGATGGCTTCCTTGGCTTCCGGCTTGGCCTGCGGGTCCGACGGGAAGACGAACAGGGTGCCTTCACCGGCGGGGCCGGCGACCTGCCAGAATTCCGGCGAGGCGATCGAGTCCGGCATGATCAGCTGGAACTTGACGCTCTGCTCGGCCGACTGACGCAGGATAAGCCCGGCTTCCGGGTGATAGCCGCCGAAATAGACAACGTCGGCCTTGAGGTCCTTCAGCTTGGTGACGAGAGCCGAATAATCCTTCTCGCCGGCATTGATGCCTTCATAGTCGATCTCCTTGAGGCCACCGGCATTCATCGTCGCCTTCACGGCATCGGCAACGCCCTGACCGTAGGCGCTCTTGTCATGCAGGATAACGACATTCTTGCCGGCATATTTCTTGGCGATCCACGGGCCAATGAAGGCGCCCTGCGCGTCGTCACGCGTATAGAGACGCATGATCGTCGGCCAGCCGGCCTTGGCGGCGGCATCGGTCAGCTCGGGATTTGAAGAGGCCGGGCTCATCATCAGCGCGCCGGCCTCGGCGTAGACGGCGGAAGCCGGGATGCTCGAACCTGAACAGGCATGGCCGTCAATAAACTTGACGCTGTTGGCAACGATCCGGTTGGCCACCGAAACCGCCTGCTTGGGATCGCACTGGTCGTCCTCGATGTCGAGCTTGATCATCGAGCCGTTGACACCGCCGGCGGCGTTGATCGCGTCGGCGGCTGCCGTTGCGCCCTGCTTGAACTGGTCGCCGATCGTGGCGAGCTGTCCGGTCATCGGGCCGACCACCGAAATGGTGATGTCATCGGCAAAGGCAACCGGCGCGCTCATCATCAGGCCAAATACGGCCGCGCTCAAAATACCCATTTTTTTCATGGTGATAGAACTCCTCCCACACTCGCGCAGCCGCTCTGGCCGCGCTTCTTTCCGAAGGCGGGACAATTTCATCCTTCATTGGGCCTGTCTAGGCGCATCGGCGCCGCTCGATTGGGCCTCATCAACGCAAAAAGCCACGCCAGCCTGTTCCGGCCGGTCGTGGCTTTTTGCTCGTAGCAGTCCCCATGCGCCCCCGCGCCACGAAAACCTGCCCGCCGTCCCCATTGTGCACGACTGGACCGTGCCGGCCTGCCGCGTTCTTGTTCTTTCATGGTCGGCCGTCTTGTCGCGGCCTTGTCGTTTCACCGGTTCCGACCGTCTTTGCGGTCTTGATCCCGGGGCTTCCCTGTTTTCGATAATCTGCCTGCGATAATCTGCTCGCGATCTCAGTGCATCGTCATCCATTCGCGGGCTTCGCGCAGCGCCTTGGCGATCTCGACCTTGGACATTGCGGCCGACAGTTCCGAGCGCAGTTCCGCGGCGCGGACCGAGCCCTTGATGGCGGCGATGTTGAACCATTTGTGGGCGGCAACGACATCGGTCTCGCAATCGCGGCCGGTCGCATACATCATGCCCAGTTCGAAAAGAATGTCGGCCTGGGCAGTTGCCCCCATGGCGCCGAAGCCGGCTTCAAGCATTTCAAAACGTGCCATTTTAGTCCCCTGTCTGGCTCCCGAGAGCGGGCCTCTTCTGTCCCCCGGTGTTCCCTGGGGAGCCGCTCTTTCGATGCTTCCGAGAATGAGGCCGAGCCTTGAATCCGTCGTTAAATGGCGTGCTTAATTTGGAGAAAACAAAGCTAAAACAAGAGGTAAACGCGGAAATTCGTTAAGGATACAAAGTCAGCAATCCCGCCGTTTCTCGACCGATTTGACGAAAATTTGCAAGGCGCCGATCAACACTCTGCTAACCACGCGAACCAAAGCCAACGCCTCGATCGTTTCATTTCCACGGGCTGCACTCTCCCGACCCCGCATGAAAATTGCGAAACCTTCCGTCGCGGCACGCTTTTGTTTTGCCGGGAGCTGGATTAGCTTACGTTTGCGTAAGGGGCAGAGAGGCGGCTGCCCCATCTAAACCAGGGAGGACAGATATGTTTCGCAAAGTGAGCTTGGCCCTGGCGGCCGCCGTGATGATGGCTGGTGCGGCTTGGGCCGATCCGATCGAAGGCAATTGGAAGACACAAGCCGGCGACACAGCAGTTATCGGCGGCAGCGGTTCATTCTCCATCACCCTGAAGACCGGCAAATATGCCGGGAAGACCATCGGTTCGCTCAAGGCGGCCGGGGCCAACAAATATGCCGGCAACATCACCGATCCGGCAAACGACAAGACCTATTCGGGCAAGGCAACACTGTCGGGCACCTCGCTCAAAATGAGCGGCTGCGTGCTCGGCGGGCTGATCTGCAAGAGCCAGACCTGGCACAAGCTTTGATCTTGCTGCTTTGAGTTGACCAACGGGGCCTTCACAGGCCCCGTTTTCTTTTTGCAGGACGGTCCGCGCCATAGCGACGACCGTGCCGTTTGCGGCGGCGCAAACCCGAACCGACGCTCTCTCTAAGACCTCGTCAATCACTTTGAACCGCAGATGAACGTCGGCATCAGCGCCGGTTCAGTCGCATCAGGGCATTTTGATGGCGTGTTCAAGGAGACACTACGCAAATGCTCGCTCGCCGCTTCACCATCGTCTGCCTGTTGATGAGCCTGTTCGGGATGCTCTTCGCCATCCTCGTGGCCGAAGCCGGCCGCCCGGCCCGTTCCTGGGATGCAGCCAGTTCCTGCCAATTCGATTGCATGAACCATTTTCGCCCCTAAGACGACAAAGACATAGATCCAAACAGAAAAGCAAAAGCCATGAACCGCATCGCCATCAACGCCCTCCAGACCCTTCGGCTCCTGCCGCGGGCGGCGCTCGTCCTGGTCGTGCTGTCGGCGCCGGTCCTGGTCATGCCGATGATGCGGGCCAATGCCGACACGACGATCGACGCGCCGGCGACGAAGAAGCATGGCGTCGGCTTTGTCTTGCTGGTCAGTCTGCAGCGCGGGTAAGGTGTGCGGGTATTAAGGTGATGCCGGCCTGCAAGTGGCGGCCTTTGGTGCTCACATACTTCGAGTACGCTCCGCTCCGGTTCTCGAAGCCAACCAGTTTGGTCGCTTCGCGCCCGTCTTCGACTCCGGCTCAGCCTTACCTGAATCTCAGCACACCTTGGGCGTGGACGAATAAATCGACCACTTGGCGGCCATCCTCCCCTCCCAAGTGCGGCCTCAAGTCTCTATATTGAGCCATGGAAAAGCGAATCTACCCACAAGCTATCGAATCGGTCGTCATGCCGGAGCCTTTCGGCAAGCAGAGCTTCGACGACGCCAAAAAGGCCGTGGCCGCCTTGCAGGTGCTCTACGACCGCAACACCAAGTTTCTGCGCGACTCCTTTGCCACGCTTGCCGCCGGCGGCGACGAAAGCAAGCGCTACCGCGCCTTCTACCCAGAGATCGGCGTCACCACCAATTCGTTCACCCAGATCGACTCGCGCCAGGCTTACGGCCACATGCCGACCCCCGGGCATTTCTCGACCACCATCACCCAGCCGGTGCTGTTCGAACGCTATCTCGTAGAGCAGCTTCGCCTGATCATGCGCAATCACGGTGTGCCGGTAACGGTTTCGGAATCGACCACGCCGATCCCGCTGCATTTCGCGTTCCTTGAAGGAACCCATGTCGATGGCGCCGCCGCCGACCGCATCAAACGGCCGATCCGCGACCTGTTCGACGTGCCGGATCTTGACGGCACCGACGACCAGATCGCCAACGGCACCTTCGAGGTCGCGTTCGGCGAACCAAGGCCGCTGGCGCCGTTCACGGCGCAGCGCATCGACTATTCGCTGCACCGCATGACGCACTACACGGCGACGAGCCCGCAGCATTTCCAGAACTTCGTGCTGTTCACCAACTACCAGTTCTACATCGACGAGTTCGTCGCCCGCGCGCGGGCCCAGATGGCTGAAGGCGGCCACGGCTATACCGAATTCGTCGAACCGGGCAATGTCATCACCAAGGCAGGGCAAAACGCACCCAGCGAAGGCGTGGCGGCGCCGCGCCTGCCTCAGATGCCAGCCTATCATCTGAAGAAGCCGAACCATGGCGGCATCACCATGGTCAACATCGGCGTCGGCCCGTCCAACGCCAAGACGATCACCGACCATGTCGCGGTGCTGCGGCCACATGCATGGCTGATGCTCGGCCATTGCGCCGGCCTGCGCAACACTCAGGCGCTGGGCGACTATGTGCTGGCGCATGCCTATGTCCGGGAAGACCATGTGCTGGACGATGACCTGCCGGTGTGGGTGCCGATACCGCCGCTGGCCGAGATCCAGGTGGCGCTGCAGGAGGCGGTCGCCGAAGTCACCGGACTTTCCGGCTACGATCTCAAGCGCATCATGCGCACCGGCACCGTCGCCACCATCGACAACCGCAACTGGGAACTGCGCGACCAGCGCGGACCGGTGCAGCGGCTGTCGCAGTCGCGCGCCATCGCGCTCGATATGGAATCGGCCACGATCGCCGCCAATGGCTTCCGCTTCCGCGTGCCCTACGGCACGCTGCTTTGCGTCTCCGACAAGCCGCTGCATGGCGAGTTGAAGCTGCCCGGCATGGCGACCGAATTCTACAAGCGGCAAGTGGCGCAGCATCTGACCATCGGCATCAAGGCGATGGAGAAGCTGGCGGAAATGCCGATGGAACGGTTGCATTCGCGCAAGCTGAGAAGCTTTTCGGAGACGGCCTTTCAGTAGACCGGCTTGCCGTAAATGTTTGCCGCGAGGCGTTTCGTCATCTTGATTGGGCCGCATTTCAGCCGATAAAGGCCTGATACCTCGGCAATGTATTACCCGGTCTATGGGCAAAACCCGGTCTGATGGCACGCGTGCGAAAGATGATGGCTTCAATGGCGTTCCTGGCAATGCTCGGCCTCTCGGCCGCGCTTGTAGCCGGGTTCTTTGGCGCACTGCATCCGGCCTTCGATTCCTTCGCCCATTTCCGCATCCATTTTGCCGTGCTGATGGGGCTGATTGCGCTGCCGCTGCTCGCCACCTCGTTTCGCCTGCAGGCGGGCGTGGGCCTGCTGCTGGCCGTGGCCGCCTTCGCCAGCACGTTGAGCACCTTGCCGCGCCTGTGGCCGGTGCAGGCCGCCAATGACGCCGCGCCCGGCAACGAACCGGTCTACCGGCTGCTGCAGATGAACCTGCGTTTCAACAATCCGACACCCAAGAAGGTTCTTTCGCTGATCGCCAGGACCAACCCGGACGTGATCACGCTCGACGAAGTATCGGCCATGTGGGCGACCGAACTCGGCTATATCGAGAACGCCTATCCCTATCGCATCCTGTGCGCCCATCCCGACGGCGTGTGGGGCGTGGCGCTTTTGTCCCGGCGACCTTTTGCGGCCGGCACCGAGCCGCATTGCGAACCGCGCGGCGCGATGGCGGCCGCCACCGTCGATTTCGGCGGCACTCCGGTCGATGTCGCGGCGATCCATTTGAGCTGGCCGTGGCCGAAGGAACAATACTGGCAGATCGGCGAGTTGACCGAGACGCTCACCTCGCTCGGCGAGACGGCGATCATGGCCGGCGACTGCAATGCCGTGCCGTGGAGCGCCGCGGTACGGCGCGTTGCCTCGCTCGGCGGACTGACCGTGATGCCGTCGGCCGGACCGACCTGGATCCACCGGACCCTGCCCGATTTCCTGCGGCGCTATGTGGGCCTGCCGATCGACCAGGTGTTTTCGAAGGGCGGGGTGACCATCCTGTCGTCGACGCAGATGGAAGAGACCGGCTCCGACCATCTGCCGGTGATGGTGGAATTTTCATTGATGCGCGACGAGACCAAGCCGGTCGACGAGGATTCTACCGCGACTGTGTCGCTGATCCAGCCCAGCATGGGCGGCTAGATCGTACGCCACGGGGCTTACGGTTTCACAAGCCTACCAAGGCCTCGATGATGCGCTCGACATGGCCGCCTTCACTGTGCTCGCGCGCGTCGAACGCGATCTGTTTTGCCTCATAGAGCTTGGAAGTGGCTTGCAAGCGCCGCGTGGCTTCGACGCGCGTTTTGTTGCATTGCGGATCGTTGGCAAATTTCAGGCCGCGAACCGACCGCTCGGCAGCCTGCATCATCTGCCCGGCGATACGGCCATGGGTTCCTTCATGAGCGAGAACGCCTGTGAAAAACCGGTTCCAGCGTTTGCGCAGCGCCGGCGTGACGGCCGAGGCGACGCGCGGGTAGGTGTAGGCGATGTTGAGCGTTCCATTGGCCTGGCGCAGGCGGCAGACGCCGTTGACCTGACCCACGTCCAGGCTCCAGTCGGCGGTGTAGCTTGTCTGCGCGATGGCGTGGGTCATGAAACCGTGCTTGGGGCCCCTGCGGTTCATGGCGATAACCAGACCGGCACCTGTCGTGCCGGTGATGTCATAGGTTCGCGTCTTGACGACGGTTTTCACCCCCGCCGACGCCGTCCCGACGACGCCGCAGGCCGCGCTTACGACGGCGACGCAAAACAAGACCACCACGCGCATGCCATTTTCCCCATGGACGCGGCAATGAGACCACAAGCAGACGACGGTTTCAACAATCTTTGGCGCCGAGCGCCTTACATGCCTTGGTAAACCCGGCCATCGCCGCCATTTTTGCTGGTTGAGACGGCCCCGGTCGGTGAGGCTCACATGCCCTGATAGACCGGGCCTTCGCCGCCTTGTGGCGGCACCCAGTTGATGTTCTGGTTGGGATCCTTGATGTCGCAGGTCTTGCAGTGCACGCAGTTCTGCGCGTTGATGACGAAACGCACATCCTTGTCAGACGGATCGGCGGCGGCGTTGCCGTCCTTGTCGACCCATTCGTAAACACCGGCCGGGCAATAGCGGGTCGAAGGCCCGGCAAAGACATCATGCTCGGAACGCTTCTGCAACTCCATGTCGCCGACGATGAGATGCACCGGCTCGTTTTCCTCGTGATTGGTGTTGGACAGGAACACCGAGGACAGGCGGTCGAAGGTCAGCACGCCGTCCGCTTTGGGATAGGCGATCTTCTTGTGCTTGGCCGCGGGCTCAAGCGTGGCATAATCGGCCTTGCCATGTTTCAGCGTGCCGAAGGGCGAGAAGCCGAACAGCGTGTTCAGCCACATGTCGAGACCACCGAGGCCGACGCCGATAATGGTGCCGAAGCGCGACCAGAGCGGCTTGACGTTGCGGACCTTCTTCAAATCCTTGCCGATATCGGTCGCGCGCCAGGCGTCCTCATAAGACGACAGTTCGTCATTGGCGCGGCCGGAGCCGATCGCTTGCGCGACATGCTCGGCCGCCAGCATGCCGGACAGCACCGCATTGTGCGAACCCTTGATGCGCGGCACGTTGACGAAGCCCGCCGCACACCCCATCAGCACGCCGCCGGGGAAGGAGAGTTTCGGCACCGACTGCCAGCCGCCTTCGGTAATGGCGCGCGCGCCGTAGCCGATGCGCTTGGCGCCCTCGAAGGTGCGCGATATCGCCGGATGCGTCTTGAAGCGTTGGAATTCCTCGAAGGGCGACAGCCAGGGGTTCTTGTAGTTGAGATGCAGGACGAAGCCGACCGCGACCTGGTTATCCTCGAGGTGGTAGAGGAAGGAGCCGCCGCCTGTCTTCAGGTCGAGCGGCCAGCCGAAGGAGTGCTGCACCAGGCCCGGCCGGTGGTTCTCGGGCTTGACCTGCCACAGCTCCTTGAGGCCGATGCCGTATTTGCCGGGCTCACGGCCGTCGGACAGTTTGTATTTTGCGATCAGCTGCTTGGACAGCGAACCGCGCGCGCCCTCGCCGATCAGCACGTATTTGCCCATCAGCGCCATGCCCGGCGCAAAGCCCGGGCCATGTGTGCCGTCTTTTTCGACGCCCATGTCGCCGGTGATGACGCCCGTGACGGCGCCGGCATCGTTGTAGACGAGGCTGACGGCAGCAAAGCCCGGATAGATTTCGACGCCTAGCGCTTCAGCCTTGGTTGCCAGCCAGCGGCAGACATTGCCGAGCGAGACGATGTAGTTGCCGTGATTGCTCATCAGCGGCGGCATCAGGATATTGGGCAGACGGAACGAGCCGGCGGGGCCGAGCACCAGGAAATCGTCGGCCGTAACCGGCGTCTTGAAGGGGTGGCCATCTTCCTCGCGCCAGCCCGGCAACAGGCGGTCGATGCCTATGGGATCGACGACGGCGCCTGACAGAATGTGGGCACCAACCTCGCCGCCCTTTTCCAACACCACGACGGAAAGCTCGGGATTGACCTGCTTGAGACGGATCGCTGCGGCAAGGCCCGCCGGGCCGGCCCCGACGATGACCACGTCGAATTCCATGCTCTCGCGTTCGATCTCGCTCATCAACCCCTCCGCACTGGCCGACCGTTTCCGGGCATTTTGCTGGCTCCTGCGCTGCATAGCGCATCAATCCGCGACAGGAAACCGGCGCTGACGTGACAATGCCGATTTCGACAAAAAGTCGCGGATGACAACTCTGCCGCAAGCGTTTTGCGCGCGGCCGCGCTCAGCGTCCCATATTTTAATTGTTCGACGGCTCTCTTATCGGCCATACTTATTTCCATGCGCACGCCGTCCGGCTATTCATTGACGCGCTTCCCCCTTCCGCCCGGCCGGACCTGCCGAGCGATCCTTCTCGCCCTTTCAATGCTTACGCCGGTTCGCGCTCAGGCCGAGCCGGTGAAGGTGTGGGCGACCGGCGCCTATTCCTTTTCCGACGAGCTTGGCGGTTTCCACATCACCGGCGCCTCGGGCACCGGCACCAAGGAAGATCCGTTGGTCATCTCCGAGGAGCTGAATTCGTCGACGCCGGTGACGCTCACCATCCGCACCACCAAACCGATCCAGCCGTTCAGCACCAACGGCGAATTCGCCAACGGCATCCTGTACATGCGTATCGAGGTGCTCAACAACAGCGGCCAGGCCTGGGTTGAATTCCAGTTCGAGCTGCAGGAGATACTCAACCAGCCGAGCGTGTTCGGCGACGGCCTGTCCTTCGACCAGCGCAACAAGACGCCCGACAACATCCTGTCGAGCGCGTACGCCGATTTCGACCGCGATTTCGAACCCTATGACCGGCTCTTGTTCAAGAGTGGACAGATCGACCCGCTGAAGAGGGGACGCTTCGAGTTTCTGATCACCGACTACACGCCGCGCTGGACGTTCTATCTGGTGCAGGATCCGCGGATACCGACGGGGTAAGCGGCAGACGCCGTGAAAATCGCCACGAAATGCCCTTCGTGATTGGCGAAAGCCGACGAGCGCGTAATCTCCCTCCTTGAGGGGGAGATTACTAACCGCCCAACCTTGCAAATCGTCTCTCGGCGGACGAATGTGCCCGGTATGACTGCCGCCTCCCCCAACAACCGATCCGACCTGGCCGAGTTGCTCGCCTTCTACGCCTCTGCCGGTGTCGACGAAGCGTTGGAGGACGCGCCGGTGAACCGGTTTGCCGGGGCAGCACCGAAGCGCCCCGAGCGCACAACGGCGCCTGCCGCGCCGCCTCGCGAAAACAAGTTTCCGGAACAAGCCGCCGCCAGCCCCGGGCTGGACGCAAGCCGGGTGCCGGACGCGCCGGCGCGTTCCGTTCCGGCCATGGCGACGGTGCCCGACGAGGCACAGGCGGCCCTGGCCCGGCAAATGGCGGCAAGTGCCTCGACGCTCGACGAACTGCGCCAGCACATGGCGTCGTTCGATGGCTGCAACCTCAAATTCACCGCCAAGAACCTGGTCTTTGCCGACGGCAATCCGGAAGGTTCGGTGATGTTGGTCGGCGAGGCGCCCGGCCGCGACGAGGATATTGAGGGCCTGCCCTTCGTCGGCCGCTCGGGCCGGCTGCTCGACCGCATGCTGGCGGCGATCGGGCTTGACCGGACTTCGGTCTATATCGCCAACGTCATTCCCTGGCGGCCACCCGGCAACCGCACGCCGACGCCGCACGAGACCGAAATCTGCCGTCCCTTCATCGAGCGGCAGATAGAGCTGGTCAATCCGAAGGTGCTGGTCAATCTCGGCGGCCCTTCGGCCAAAACCCTGCTCAACACTACCGAGGGCATCCTGCGCCTGCGCGGCAATTGGCAGGTGCACACGACGGTGTCGGGCACTGCCATTCCGGCCATGCCGACGTTGCACCCGGCCTATCTCTTGCGGACGCCGGCGCACAAGAAACTGGCGTGGCGGGATTTTCTCGAGGTGAAAGCGAAGTTGCGAGAGGTGGGCTAGCTAGCTGATCTCCCCCTTGAGGGCCCTTGGAGGGGGAGATGTCGCCGAAGGCGACTGTGGGGTCGTTGCGCGTGGAGCGCCAACGTCCATTTCCGTAAGAAGGTCGCATCCCGTCGAACCCCTTCTGGCCTGCCGGCCATCTCCCCCTCAAAGGGGGAGAAGATTTCGCCTCGGCCTCCGCTATAACCTCCGACGTAATTGAAATCCCTCTCCCGCCGCCTTAATCCTGCCCGATGACAACAGCCCAAACCTCCGCCGGCAGCCTGATCCGCGAATGGCGCACGCGCCGGCGCATGAGCCAGCTTGATCTCGCAATGGAGGCTGAGATTTCCCAGCGTCATCTCTCCTTCGTCGAAAGCGGCCGCGCCGCGCCCTCGCGCGAGATGGTGCTGCATCTGGCCGAGCAGCTTGAGATTCCGCTGCGGCAGCGTAATCAGCTGTTGCTGGCTGCCGGCTTTGCCCCGAGCTTCAGCGAGCGGCCACTCACAGATGCGACGCTGGCGCCGGCGCTTGCCGCGGTCGAGAGCGTGCTCAAAGGGCATGAGCCGTTCCCCGCCCTGGCCGTCGACCGGCACTGGAACCTGATTTCCGCCAATGCCGCCATCGGCCCGTTTCTGGCCGATGTTGCCGAGCCGTCGCTGCTCCAGCCGCCGGTCAATGTGCTGCGCCTCAGCCTGCACCCGAACGGCATCGCACCGCGCATCGTCAATCTCGCGGAATGGCGGGCGCATCTGCTGGAGCGGCTGAAACACCAGAACGATGCCGCCGGCGATCCCGTCCTGGTCGAGCTGGAGCGCGAATTGCGAACCTATCCGTCCGGGCTCAAGGGTGCGCGGCCGGTGCCGGTCGAGCCCAACGGCATCGTCCATCCGCTGCGGCTGGCGCATGGCGACCAGGTGCTGTCCTTCATCAGCACCATCACCGTCTTCGGCACGCCGCTTGACGTGACGCTGTCGGAACTGGCGATCGAGTCTTTCTTCCCGGCCGACGAGCAGACGCGAGCGGTGCTGGTGCGGCTGGCGAAGGAACGTGCGGAAGCTAACTGAGCCAACCCCGCGGACCTCCTCACCCCTGTGGTGGCGCTGCCTTGCGCGTTCGGGTGCGTTCCAGGCCGAGTTGGCGCTCGCGCCAGATGATGAACATGCCGGCGGCAACGACGATCACACCGCCGACGAGCGTGTTGATGGTGGCGATATCGCCAAAGGCGAAATAGCCGACGACCACGCCGAGGATCATCGAGGTGTATTCGAACGGCGCCACCACCGAAGCTTCGGCATGGCGGTACGCCGCCGTCATCAAAATCTGCGCCAGCCCGCCACAGAACCCTGCTGCGACCAGCAGACCGGCCTGCAGCGGCGTCAGCGCCTGCCAGCCGAAGGGCAGCGTAAGCAGCGCCATGACACTCGCCGTCGCCGAGAACCACAACACGATGGTCGCTGTTCGTTCAGTCTGGACAAGATTGCGCACGAGCAGGATGGCATTGGCGGAGATTGCTGCAGAAACAAGAGCAGCGATGACGCCCAGCACCTCCTGGTCGCCGAGCGCGACGCCCGACGTGAGCAGCGTCAGCTCCGGCCAGGAGATGATCAGCACGCCGACCAGACCGACCGCAACCGCGCTCCAGCGATAGACGCGAATGGCTTCGCCGAGGAATAGCGAGGAGAACACCACCACCAGCAAAGGCTGGGCATAGTTCAGCGTGATCGCCTCAGGCAGCGGCAGCCGGATCAGCGCAAAGAAGCCGAGCCCCATGGCGCAAACGCCGACGACACCGCGCGCAATGTGGTTCAGCGGGCGTTTGGTGGCGAACGCCGTGCCCAGTTTTCTCTTGAAGGCCAGGAAGGCGATGATCGGGAAGATGGCGAAGAAGGAGCGGAAGAAGACGATCTGGCCGGCCGGCAAAGTGCCGGCGGCCTTGATGCAGGTTTGCATGCCGACAAAGACCGCCACCGACATGACCTTGAGCATGATCCCGGTGAGAACATTAGAGCGCCGCGCGTCGTCTTCGACGCGTAAAGGACGCTCTGACACTTTAAATCTGCGCATCGTGCTTTCCAAAAATCGACATCGATTATTGGGCCGATGCGCGCCGGGATGATCGGACAGTTTCCCGCCCGCTTCGTCTCCAGGGCCGGCTTTCACTGTTTTGTTGCTTCCCGGATCTCCGCTGAGATGCGCGTCGAACGACGCGGTAAACAGGCGCCCATGCCGAACTTCGATGTGACGACGGTCATCAAGGCCTCACGATAATGGCGGAAGGGGAACGCCCCGAAATAGGCATTGGCGCAGTTTTGTCGAGTGACCGTTTCGTGTAAAGAGCGCGCAACTTTAGATTTAATGGGCCAGGACACGTCAGCGGCTCCGATAGCGACAGGGAAACCCAAGGGAATGCGAACCGATACCGGCCAGGTCTTCAAGCTCGAAGACTACCGCCCCAACGACTTTTCCATCCCGCAAACCGGCCTCACCTTCCGCCTTTCGCCAGACGCAACGCGTGTCACCGCAGTGCTGACGATCGAACGCCGCGATGGCGCCGCCGTCTCGACGTCGCTGGTGCTGGACGGCGACGGGCTGGTGCTCAAGCGCATTGCCATCGACGGTCGCGAGCTTGCCCCGGCCGAGTATCTCGCCACGCCGGACCAGCTGACCATTTTGAGGCCGCCGGCCCGTTTCCAGCTGCTGCTCGAGACCGAGATCGCGCCGGCCAGCAATGAGGCGCTGATGGGCCTCTACCGCTCCAGCAATGTCTACTGCACGCAATGCGAGGCCGAGGGCTTTCGCCGCATCACCTATTTCCTCGACCGCCCCGACATCCTGTCGGTCTATACCGTGCGTATCGAGGCAAGGTTGGACGAAGCGCCGCTGTTGCTTTCCAACGGCAATCCGGTCGAAAGCGGCGCGCTTGCCGACGGCTGGCACTTTGCAGTCTGGGACGACCCCTTCCCCAAGCCGTCCTATCTGTTTGCGCTCGTGGCCGGCAATCTCGGCAAGGTTGCGGACAGTTTCGTCACCATGTCCGGGCGCGAGGTCGAACTCGGCATCTATGTCGAGCCAGGCAAGGAGGGGCTTGCCGGCTACGCCATGGACGCGCTGAAGCGCTCGATGCAATGGGACGAGCAGGCCTTCGGCCGCGAATACGACCTCGACGTCTTCAACATCGTCGCCGTTTCCGACTTCAACATGGGGGCCATGGAGAACAAGGGCCTCAATATCTTCAACGACAAGTATGTGCTGGCCGACCGGGAAACCGCCACCGATGCCGATTTCGCCAATATCGAGGCGATCATCGCGCATGAGTATTTCCACAACTGGACCGGCAACAGGATCACCTGCCGCGACTGGTTCCAGCTCTGCCTTAAGGAAGGGCTGACGGTCTTTCGCGACCATGAATTCTCCGCCGACCAGCGCTCGCGTGCGGTCAAGCGCATCGCCGAAGTGCGCACGCTCAGGGCGCACCAGTTCCCCGAGGACCAGGGACCGCTGGCGCATCCGGTACGGCCGCGCCGCTACCGCGAGATCAACAATTTCTACACGGCGACGGTCTACGAAAAAGGCTCGGAAGTCGTGCGCATGATCCGCACGATTCTCGGGGCCGAGGCTTTCCGCGCCGGCATGGACCTCTATTTCGAGCGCCATGATGGCGAGGCCGCGACGATCGAGGACTTCCTGAAGGTGTTCGAGGACGCCTCCGGGCGCGACCTGTCTCAGTTCGCGCTCTGGTATCACCAGGCGGGCACCCCGAACCTGACCGTCAGTTCGACGCACAATCCGGCGACGCGCGAGTTTACCCTCGAGATCGAGCAGTCGGTGCCGCCGACACCGTCGGAGAGCCGCAAGCGCCTGATGCACATTCCGCTCACCTTCGGCTTGGTCGGCGCCGGCGGCGAACCGGTCGCCTATGGCGGCGTCGAAGGCGCCACCGTCGAAGACGGTGTCATCCATATCCGCAAGCGCCGACATATGGTGCGCTTCTCAGGCGTCGCCGAGCGGCCGGCGGTGTCGCTCAATCGCGGCTTTTCGGCGCCGATCACACTTTCGGTCGAGCAGAAGGCCGACGACCAGTTCTTCCTCGCCGGCCATGACAGCGATGCCTTCGCGCGCTGGCAGGCGTTCAACACGCTGCTCACCGATGCGCTGATAGCGGCCTTCCGCCAGATCCTCGGCGGCGCGAAGCCGGCTTTCACCGCCAGGCTGACCGGACTTGCCGGCAAGATCGCCGGCGACGAGACCCTGGAACCTGCCTACCGGGCGCTGGCGCTGTCACTTCCGGGCGAGGCCGACATTGCCCGCGACATCGGCACGAACATCGATCCCGACGCCATCTTTGCCGCTCGCGAGGCGTTGGCGCTGGCAATCGCGCGCGCCAATCAGCAAACGTTCACCGACCTATACGGCCGCCTCGCCGGCGACGGGCCGTTCAGCCCCGACGCGGCAAGTGCGGGACGCCGCGCGCTGCGCAACATCCTGCTCGACTACCTCTCGCTGCTGCCGAAAGGTGCTGCGCTCGCCGCCCGGCATTTCGAAACCGCGACCAACATGACCGACCGCGCCGCAGCGCTGACCGTCCTTGCGCACCGCCATGACGGTTCGCCGGAGGCGATCAAGGCGCTGGCCGATTTCGAGGCGCGTTATGGCGCCGATCCGCTGGTCATGGACAAATGGTTCCAGATCCAGGCCAGCGTGCCGGGACGCCGGACAGTCGACACGGTACGCGAGCTGACTGGTCACGCAGCTTTCTCGATGGCCAATCCGAACCGGGTGCGCTCGCTGGTCGGCACATTCGCCAGCGCCAACCAGACCGGCTTCCACCGCGCCGATGGCGAAGGCTACCGGTTTTTTACCCAGACCGTACTCGAGGTTGAAAAACGCAATCCGCAAGTGGCGGCCAGGCTGGCGACAGCGCTGCGCTCGTGGCGCTCGCTGGAGCCGGGCAGGCAAGCCAAGGCCAGGGAAGCGCTGCTGGCCATCGCCGGTGCCGAGAACCTGTCGGCGGATTTGCGGGACATTGTGGAGCGAACGCTGGCCTGATCCCTCTCCCTTGAGGGGACGGTGGACAGCCGCCGAAGGCGGATGGACGGGTGGGGTCGTTGCGGCAGTGCGCGACCTCGACCAACTTCGACCGTGATTGAGAGAGTCGAGCGCTTCGCCGAGGACCCCACCCGGCCCTTCGGGCCACCCTCCCCTCAAGGGGAGGGATTTCAGCGTTATTTCAATCAATTTTTAATGTTTTTCGGCCGCGCCTCTGGACAAGGCGAATCACCTTTGATTCTTTACAGACGATTCGGATGTGCGGTGTTGCCGGATCGTCAAGCGTACGGAAATTCGGGGAGTGCCATTTATGGCCAAGGCGGACGCGTGGGGCGCGCCCGAAGGGACGGCTTTTGAGCGGCGCAAGGCGCGAGGCGACGGCCTCGCCGGCAATACGCGGCTCATCGCTGAACCAGCCTACCGGCGGCTCCTGGCTGCCGAACCCCTTCTGCGCCGTTCGATACCGGCTCTCATCATCATCTTCCTGATCGTCATCGCCGCACTGCGCGTGCTGTCGCTGATGAACGAGCGCGACGAGGCCGAGCGCGACGGCAAGGCGGTGCTAGGTCTCGCCGCCGGCCAGATGGCGAACGCAATCTCGGCCGACCCGACCGCGGCATCCAGCGGTGCAATTGATCTTCTGGAAAGCACGAGCCGCCAGGGCGCCATGGGCAGAAGCCATGTGCTTGTGATCACCGACAGCGCCTTCAAGATCATTGCCGTGTCGCCGCTGTCGACCGGCTGGCAAGGGCGATCGCTGGACAGCCTGGTGCTGGACGGCCAGCCGCTGTTCATGTTCGGCGACCGCGCCGGGGTCATGGATGTCAGCATCGGCGGCCAGGACTGGTACGCGGCGGTGAGCCTGACCCGGGACCGCAAGAACGCCGCCGCCGTGCTGGTGCCGCAGGAAGCGGCGTTCGACAACTGGCGCAAGACCGTCTCGCTCAACGTCACGCTGTTTGTGCTGACAGCCGGCGTGCTGATCATCATCCTCTACGCCTATTTCGGCCAGGCATCGCGCGCCCAGACAGCCGACCGCATCTATCTCGAAGCCCATCAGCGCATCGACATGGCGCTGGTGCGCGGTCGCTGCGGCCTGTGGGACTGGGACATGGTGCGCGGCAAGATGTACTGGTCGCGCTCGATGTACGACATGCTGGGCTACGAGCCCTGCAACTCGATGCTGTCGTTCGGCGAAGTCGACGACATCATCCACCCCGAAGACGGCGACCTGTTCGAGCTCGCCAACAAAATCGTCGAGCGCGAGATCGACCATATCGACCAGGTGTTCCGGATGCGTCACGCCGACGGCCAGTGGGTGTGGATGCGCGCCAGGGCCCAGGTGATCGACCCGGAAGCGCCGGAGATCCAGCTGATCGGCATCGCCGTCGACGTCACCGAACAGCGGCATCTGGCGCTGCGCTCGGAGGCGGCCGACCTGCGCCTGCGGACCGCGATCGAAAACATCAACGAATCCTTCGTGTTGTGGGATGCCGCTCAGCGGCTGATCATGTGCAATTCCAAATACCAGAAGGACAACGGCTTGTCGGACCGCGACGTCATGCCAGGTGCAGCGCGCGCCGTGCTGGAAGAGCGCATGCTGGCCTTCGCCTCGGAACGGCGGCTGGCCAACACCAACGGGCCACAAGGCGGCGCGACGTTCGAGCGGCAGCTTTCCGATGGCCGCTGGCTGCAGGTCAATGAACTGAGGACCCGGGACGGCGGCACCGTCTCCGTCGGCTCCGACATCACCCAGATCAAGCTGCACCAAGAAAAGCTGGTCGACAGCGAGCGCCGGCTGATGGCGACCATCCACGACCTCAGCCTCGCCCGCCGCGCGGAAGAAGAACGCGCCAAGGAGCTGGTGGAGCTCAACCGCGAATACATGAAGGAAACCGAGCGCGCCGAGGCCGCCAACCGGGCCAAGTCCGAGTTCCTGGCCAACATGTCGCATGAACTGCGCACGCCGCTCAACGCCATCATCGGGTTCTCCGAACTGATGGAACAGGGCCTGTTCGGGCCGTTGGGTTCGCCGCGTTACGAGGAATATGCCAACGACATCAACGGCAGCGGCAAATATCTGCTGGGCGTCATCAACGACATACTCGACATGTCGAAGATCGAGGCCGGCCAGTTCTCGGTGGACCGCGAGGAAATCGATCTCTGCCCGCTGATCCGCGAGACGGTGCGGGTGATCTCGCTGCAGGCGGCGGAGAAGTCGATCACCGTCGAAACCCGCATCGCCGATACGATGACGCTGTTCGCCGACCGCCGGGCGATCAAGCAGATCGCCATCAATCTGCTGTCGAATGCGGTGAAGTTCACCGGCCAGGGCGGCCATATCTCGGTGCGCGCCCGCAACACGTCAGGCGCTCTGGTGCTGACCATCGAGGACAATGGCTGCGGCATTCCGAAGGAGGCACTGAGCAAGCTCGGCCGCCCCTTCGAACAGGTGCAGAACCAGTTTTCGAAGAACCACGCCGGCTCCGGCCTCGGCCTTGCCATCTCGCGCTCGCTGGCCGAGCTGCAGGGCGGCGCGCTGAAAATCCGCTCGACCGAAGGCGTCGGCACGATCGTGTCGGTGCGCATTCCGGTGAAGAAGGCGCAGCCGGCGGTAAAGGCGGCGGCCTGACGGCCCGCCAATGCGAGCGGTGCTCTCCGCCGCGTTCAAGGACTGAGTAGCCCCGGTCATGTAAGGGCTCCGGCGGCTTTCGCCGCCGGAGACATATCGCCATTTCACTCCATGCTGTCGTCGCCGCCGTCCCATTGGTGGTGGCGGCCCATGCGGCCTTTCTTTGGGAGTTCGTTGCGCTCGATCTTGCCGTCATTGTTGCGGTCGAGCATGGCGAACACCTTTTTCTCGCGCCCGGTGATGTCGTCCGTGGTCAGCGTGCCGTCGCCCTTGCTGTCGTAGCGGGCAACGATGCGCTTGGCCATTTCCTCGAACCGCGCCTTCTCCAGCGCGTCAGCGAGCTGGGCGACTGTCAGCTTGCCGCCATTATCGGCGACCAGCTTCTTCAGCCGCGCGTTCATGGCGTCGGAAAACTGGTCGAAGCTGATGGTGCCGTTGGAATCCTTCATCGCCTTGTCGAGGCGCATCATGGTGCCCTCGCGCATTCTGGCGCTGGCATTGTTCTCGGCATAGGCGGTGGTGCCAACGGCGCCGGCAAGCGCGACGAAGGCAAGGGCAAGTCCGGTTGTCTTTCTCATGGGTATTCTCCTGTTGCATCGTCACCCCCGATGCGATCCGAAACAGCCGCCAGCGCTTCACGCCCTCACAACCGTTTCGTACGAAGCAAAAGGTCGAAATCCTTTCTGACCTTTTGCGACGTCTCCTTGAGGTGTGCTTCCAGCACACCGAAATCCGGCAGGTCAGTCACCGCCAGAAGCAGATCCGACAGTCCCGGCGGAACGTCATCGCGTTCGAATGCGCCGGTGAGGCAAAGCCGCGTCATCTGGGTCAGCGCCAGATAGAGCTGGTAGGCTTCGCAAAGCTGCTGCCTGACGTCAGCCTCGGCGAAATCCGGCGACAGATGCGCCAGAATTTCGCCGGTCGCGGTCACCCTGCGGCCGGCTTCGACCTGCCCGGTTATAACCGCCACCTGCGCGATGAATTCGAGGTCGATGAGGCCGCCGGAGATGAGCTTGATGTCCCAGAGATCGCGCGGCGATTTTTCCTTCTCGATCAGCGCGCGCATCTCGGATGCCTCCCCCCTCACCTTGGCGGCGTCGCGCGGCAAGGCCAGAAGTGCCGCCACCTCGGCCTCGACCTCGGCGCAAAGGGCCGCGTCGCCGCCGATGGCGCGCCCCCGGGCCAGCGCCATGTGCTCCCAGGTCCAGGCCTCCTGGCGCTGGTATTTCTTGAAGGCATCGATGTGGGTGGCCACCGGCCCCTTGTTGCCGGATGGCCGCAAGCGCAGGTCGAGCTCGTAGAGAACGCCTTCGGCGGTCGGCGCCGAGACAGCCGCGATCAGCCGCTGCGTCATCCTGGTATAGTAGTGCGATGGTGCGAGCGGCTTGTCGCCGTCGGACTCGTCGGCATCCGCGTCGTGGTCGTAGAGCAGAATGAGGTCGACATCGGAGCCGGCGGTGAGCTCGCGGCTGCCGAGTTTGCCCATGCCGAGCAGCGACACGGTGCCGCCGGCGATGCGGCCATGACGCAGCGCGAATTCGGTGGTCACCGCCTGCAATGCGGCGTCGATGGTGAGGTCGGCGAGATCGGAAAAGGCGCGGCCGGCGCGCGCCGGGTCGATCGAGCCGGCGAGCAGCCTGACACCGATCAGGAATTTCTGCTCGGAGGCAAAGATGCGCAAACGGTCGAGCACGTCCTCATAAGCCCGGTCGCCTTCGATGAAAGCGGCCAACCGCGCTGAGAGATAGGCTCGGTTGGGCAGTTCGGCGAGCAGCGCCGGGTCGAGCAGACCGTCGAAGACATGCGGGCGCCTTGTGATGATTGCCGCCAGCCGAGGCGCGGCGCCCATGATCGTCGCCATAAGCTTCAGCAGGGCGGGATTCGACTGCAGCAGCGAAAACAGCTGGATGCCGGCGGGCAGGCCGGCGAGGAATTCGTCGAAGCGAACCAGCGCCTCGTCGGCCCGGCGCGTCTGGCCGAAGGCTTTGAGCAGCGCCGGCGTCAGTTCGGTCAGCCGCTCGCGCGCTTCCGCCGACTGGGTGGCGCGATAGCGACCGAAATGCCAGCCTCGAATGACGCGGCAGATGTCGCTTGGCCGCTGGAAGCCAAGGCCGTGCAAGGTCTGCAGCGTGTCGGGATCGTCGACATCGCCTGTGAAGACCAGATTGCCGACGCCGGCCGACAATTCAGGCGCGGTCTCGAACAACGCGGCGTAGTGGCGCTCGACCTCATGCAAAGCCGCGCGAAAGGTTTCGGCAAATCTGGCGGCATCGGCAAAGCCCAGCATATGGGCGATGCGTTCCAGCCCTTCATCATCGTCGGGCAGAATATGCGTCTGCTCGTCGGCGACCATCTGGATGGCGTGTTCGACGCGGCGCAGAAACCAATATTGCTGCGTTAGCGCGTCGCGTGCATCGGCGGTGATCCAGTTGCGCGCGGCCAGCGCACCCAGCATCGGCACCGTCTCGCGGCCGCGCAGCTCCGGAAAACGGCCGCCGGCGATCAGTTGCTGGGTCTGGACGAAGAACTCGATTTCGCGAATGCCGCCGCGGCCGAGCTTGACGTTGTGTCCTTTGACCGCGATCTCGCCATGACCCTTGTGGGCATGGATCTGGCGCTTGATCGAATGAACGTCGGCGATCGCCGCATAGTCCATGTATTTGCGCCAGACATAGGGCTGCAATTCCCGCAGGAACGCATCCCCGGCATCGAGATCGCCGGCCACGGGACGCGCTTTGATCATGGCGGCGCGCTCCCAGTTCTGGCCTCGCGCCTCATAGTAGCGAAGTGCTGCCTCGACCGGGATCGCCAGCGGCGTCGAGCCTGGATCGGGACGAAGCCTCAAATCGGTGCGGAAGACATAGCCGTGCCCGGTGCGGTCCTGCAGGATGCGGACCAGCCTGCGGGTCAGGCGCGCAAACAGCTCGGTGGCGTCCAGCGGATCGACGATCGCCGGCGCATCCGGATCGAAAAAGACGACGAGGTCGATGTCGGAGGAGAAATTCAGTTCATGCGCGCCAAGCTTGCCCATGCCGAGCAGGATCCAGCCGGATTGCCGTGACGGATTTTCGGGATCGGGCAATTTGAGCTTGCCCTGGCTGTGCGCGTCGCGCAGCAGGAAGTCGACCGCCGCGCAGGTACAGGCATCGGCGAGATTGCTGAGGCGCCTTACCGTCAGCGCGGTATCGGCCTCGCCGGAGAGGTCTGCAAGTGCGATCAGGAAGTGACCTTCACCCTTCCACTGCCTGAGTTCCATCATCAGGCTGGATTCGGAAACGGCCTCGGCAAAGGCGGCCTTGCCGATCGCTTCGGCAATGCTGGTCAGCCTGGCCTCGACACCGTCATCGAACAGCGCGTCGAGGATTTGCGGCCGGCGGCGCGCGACATCGCGGAGGAAGGGCGAGAGATCGAAGACGGCAGCGAGAAACTCCTGTGCGGCGCCCTTGCCCCCTAGAAATTTCGCCAGACGCGGCAGGTTCTCGTCCTTGGCATCGCCAGCGATCTCCGACAGTTCACGCCGGGCGCGAGTCTCATCCAGCGGCGCGAGCTGCGCCGCCAGTTGCAGGCGCCATTCGGTCTCGATCCGTTTCGCAGCCATCCTCACCGCCATCAATGGTCCTCCCGCGCCGGGAAGCTCATGATAACGGACAATCCGGGATTGGCAGGCAGAAGTTCAAGCCGGCCATTGTGAAAAGTCATGATCGCCTTGGCGAGGCTGAGACCAAGGCCTGATCCCGGCTGGGAGCGGCTCTTTTCCAGCCGCACAAAGCGCTCGGTCGCCCTGGCGCGGTCGGCGTCATCGGGGATGCCATGGCCATTGTCGGAAACGGAAAGGCGGATTTCGTGACCGACGCGCTGCAGGGCTACGCGCACGGCAGGCTTTTCCGCCGCATCGGTCGAGTATTTGATGGCGTTGTCGACGATGTTCGACAGTGCCTGGCCGATCAGCTCGCGGTTGCCATCGACGGAAAAATCCCCGTCCGCGGCAGTTTCGAGCACCACGCCAGCCTCCTCCGCGACCGGCTCATAAAGCTCGACAACGTCATGCACTGCGGCGGCGAGATCGACCTTGCTGGTGCTCTCCGAGGAATAGCCGGCCTCCAGCCTGGAGATCATCAGGATGGCGTTGAAGGTTTTTATAAGCTGGTCGGATTCGGCGATGGCGCCTTCGAGCGCCTGCCGGTAATCGATGGTTTTGTGCTTGCCCGAAAGGGTGGCCTCGGCGCGGTTGCGCAGCCTGGTCAGCGGCGTCTTCAAATCATGCGCGATGTTGTCGGAGACCTGCTTCAGCCCTTCGTTCAGCGTCGCGATCCTGGCCAGCATGGTGTTGAGGTTTTCCGACAGGCGGTCGAACTCGTCGCCGGCGCCGGTCACCGGCAGCCGTCCCGTGAGATCGCCGCCCATGATGCGGCGGCTTGCCTCCGAGACGCTGTCGATGCGCTTCAGCGCGGCGCGGCCGACAAGGAACCAGATCAGCAGCCCGCCCAGGCCCATCATGCCCAGCGCCAGCATCAGCGCGCGGCGGACGACGGCGCGGAAGCGCTCGGGCTCGCCGAGATCGCGGCCGACAAGCATGATCATCTGGTTGGGCAGCCGCAGCACCAGCGCGATGGCGTTGTGGCCCTTCTCGCCCTCGGACTGAATTTCGGTCTCGCCGGGCTGCGCGCCGTTCGGGTCGGCAGCCTGGTTGCGCTGCCGTTCGAGCTCACCTTCGCCGAAACGGCGATAGGAGAAGGGTTCGGTCGTCCAGCCATCGGTCTCGAGCACCCCCGGTGCCAGGCTCTGCACGTTGCCGGTGAGGATCTGGCCGTTGACATCGGCAATGAGATAGAGGTTGGCGCCGGGCTGGCGCGAGCGCTGCTCAACGACGCGCACCAGCCGCGGCAGGCCGCCGCTCTGATAGGCACGGGCGAGGCCGAGCACCTCGTCATTGATGGTCTGCTGGGTCTGGCCGGTCAGCATGCGGGCCGACAACGACGTCATGTAGAAGACCAGCAACACGGCACATAGCGCGAAAAGCAGGAAATAAAGCGCTGAAAGCCGCGCCGCCGTCGTCCTCATGATGGCCGGCAGGGAAAGGGCCATCGAGTTCTAGCTCATGATGAGATTTGGCTGAAATCTCATCATGACCTACCCCTTTGTTGGAGCATGATCTTCTCCAAAAACCGGTACCTACTTTTTGGGATCATGCTCTAGCCGCTCTTCAGCATATAGCCGGCGCCGCGAACCGTATGCAGGATCGGCTTGTCGAAACCCTTCTCGATCTTGCCACGCAGGCGCGAGACGTGAACGTCGATCACGTTGGTCTGCGGATCGAAATGATAGTCCCAGACATTTTCGAGCAGCATGGTGCGCGTCACCACCTGGCCGGCATGGCGCATCAGATATTCGAGCAGGCGGAATTCGCGCGGCTGCAGCGTGATCTCGCGCGCCGCGCGCTTGACCGAATGGGACAGCCGGTCAAGCTCGAGATCGCCGACCCGGTAGACGGTTTCGGCCTCCCTGGCGCTGGCGCGGCGGTTCAGCACCTCGACGCGGGCGAGCAATTCGGAAAAGGCATAGGGCTTGGTCAGATAGTCGTCCCCGCCGGCGCGCAGACCGGTGACGCGGTCATCGACTTCGCCCAGCGCCGACAGGATCAGCACCGGCGTGGTGTTGCCGCGCGAGCGCAGGCCGGCAATGACGGAGAGCCCGTCGCGGCGTGGCATCATGCGGTCGACGACCATCACGTCATAGTCGCCGGCATCGGCCAGCGCAAAGCCGGTTTCGCCGTCGCCGGCGACATGGGCGGTGTGCCCAGCCTCGGCAAAGGCCTTCTGCATATAGTCGGCCGCCTCGCGATCGTCTTCTATGACGAGAATCTTCATAGAGCCGTTATACGCGATTTCGCCGGAAGATTGAGGGGCGGCCATGAACGCAAAAGCTTTCGTTCAAGCATGTCGTTTTGCCAAAACCGCCGTGCACTTTTGGGCGACATGCTTCGATGTTAGAGCGGCAGCGGGCGATGGGCCCGCTGCCGCCGGGGGCAGAACACGATGACTGACTAACGCGTTCGGCCCCTTGCTTCCCGTGCGGCGGCTCGGGGGTGTTGAAACCGCCGCACTGGAAACTGTGTGATGTCAGCCTTTGGCGACTGGCAGCGCGACGAAGCGGTTTGAATCGTCGCGGGTGATCTGCATCAGCACCGCCTTGCGGCCGGACTTGACCGCATCGGCCATCGCCTTGGCGACGTCTTCGGTGCCGTTCACCTCCGTCGAATTGACCGAGGTGATGACATCGCCGGGCTGGATGCCGCGGTCGGCGGCATCGCTGTCGGGATCGACATCGGTCACCACCAGGCCCTTGCCGTTTTCCGACTTGGTGACGGTGAGGCCGAGATCGGCCAGCGCGGCGGGCTTTGCCGGTGCCGCGGGCTGCTGCGGGTCGGCCGAGGCCTGCTTGTCAGTGGATGGCAACGTGCCGAGATCGACCTTGATGGTCTGGCTCTTGCCGTCGCGCCACACCGTGACGTCGACCGACTTGCCGGGTGGGTAGGCGCCGATCAGACGAGCCAGTTCCTTCGGCGATGCGACGTCCTTGCCTTCGACCTGGGTGATCACGTCACCGGCGGTGATGCCGGCCTTCTTGCCGGGGCCACCGTCCTGGGCGCCCGAAACCAGAGCCCCGTTCTGCGACTTCAGGCCCAGCGATTCGGCGATGTCCGATGTAACCGGCTGGATTTCGACGCCGAGCCAGCCACGCTGCACCGAGCCGCTCTTCATCAGATCCTGCACCACCTGCTTGGCGGTCGAGGCCGGAATGTCGAAGGCAATGCCGACGCTTCCGCCCGACGGCGAGAAGATCGCGGTGTTGATGCCGACGACCTGGCCGTTGAGGTTGAAGGTCGGGCCGCCCGAATTGCCGCGGTTGACCGAGGCGTCGATCTGGATGAAGTCGTCGTAGGGACCGGCGCCGATATCACGGCCACGGGCCGAGACGATGCCGGCGGTGACGGTGCCGCCGAGGCCGAACGGATTGCCGACGGCCACCACCCAGTCGCCGACGCGAACCTTGGAATCGTCGGCGAAATCGACATAGGTGAACTTGCCGACGCCATCGACCTTGAGCACCGCCAGATCGGTGCGCGGATCGGTGCCGATCAGCTTGGCGTCAAGCTCCTTGCCGTCATTCATTACCACTGTGAAGGCGGAGCCTTCCTCGACGACATGGTTGTTGGTGACGAGATAACCGTCATCGGAGATGAAGAAGCCCGAACCCTGCGCCACCGGACGCGGCTGGTCGTTGTTATGGTCGCGGTGGCTGAAGCGACGATTGCCGCCGTCATGGCCGTTCTGATCACCAAAGCCGCGGAATTGCTTGAAGAACTGGCGCAGCTGCGGATTGTCGGGCAGGTTGTTCATGCCGTCCGGATCGTCGGACTGGTCGGAGCCGTCATCGGCGGCAGGCTCGATCTTGGCCTTGACCTTGACGCTGACCACGGCCGGCGAAACGCGCTCGACGACATCGGCAAAGCCCGGTACCTGCGGCGCTTCGACCCGCACGGCGTCGGCCAGAACGGGAGCTGTACCAGTGGCAACGGCGCCGAAACCGATGCCGCCGGCAATGGCCAGCGAAGCGGCGGCGGCCAACAGGCGCTTGCGGGTGCGGGAATATGGGTTGGGGGCGATAGTCATGGGTCTCGTATCCTCTTTTCACTGGATGCGGCTCAGGCAGAGCATCCTCGGACAAGAGAAATAGAGAGGCGCACATTACGGCGCCATTTCCGGTGCATGAAAGTTTTGTAATGTTGGGCGGTCGCACAAATCTCTTGGTTGCGCTCGCCTGCTGCCCTATGGTGTACACAACTCAGCACAAGGCTTTCACAATGACAGCAAGCACCACCATGACCATTCGAGTCTCGTCCGAGACCAAGCTGAAGCTGGAGCAGATCGCTACCGATACCAGGCGTAGTAAATCGTTCCTCGCCGCCGAGGCGGTCTCAGCCTATGTCGATCGCGAGCTGGATATCATCGAAGGCATAAAACGTGGCATGGCCGACGCAGAGGCTGGCCGCGTCGTGCCCCACGACGACGCCATGGCGGAGCTCGACGCGGTGATCGAAGCAGCGAAAGCCAGGCGCGCAGGCAAGGCGTGAAGCTGTTCGTCACCTGGTCGCGAGAAGCGCTGGACGATCTCACGCAGCAAGTTGCCTTTATCGCTCAGGACAATCCTGCCGCCGCCCGACGCCTCGCGGACCGTATCCGTGAAATGGGCCGGGGCCTTGGTGATATGGCGACGGGCCGACCTGGCCGGGTAACAGGCACTTATGAGAAGCCCATCGGCCGCCTGCCCTACATCATTGCCTATGAATTGCGCCTGATCGCCGGCCGTCAGAGCATCGTTATCCTGCGCGCCATCCACACGTCGCGGGACTGGCCTTTGGAGGAATGGCCGAGCTAGTCGCTCAGCATCTTGTCCAGCGCCGCCTGTTCCTCGGCGCTCAGCGCCTTGGTTGCCAACGAGCGGCGGGAGCGTGTGGTCAGCACAACGAAAATGCCGCCGACTAGAAGCAGAAGCACCGGCGTGCCCCAAAGCAAGGCGTTGCGCGGGCTGAAGCGCGGCTTCAACAGCACGAACTCGCCGTAGCGCGACACGATATAGTCCATCACCTGCTGGTCGGTATCGCCGGCAACCAGGCGCTGGCGCACCAGGATGCGCAGGTCGCGGGCGAGGTCTGCATCGGATTCGTCGATGGACTGGTTCTGGCAGACCATGCAGCGCAGGCCTTCCGACAGTAGCCGCGCCCTCGCCTCGAGCGCCGGATCGGTGAGAACCTCGTCCGGTTTCACCGCTTGCGCCGCGCCGGCAAACAGCAGCGCCAGAAGCAGGGTGAGCGAGGCCAACGAGAACCTGGTGCTCACGGCGCGCCTGCCGACGGCATGGAGGCTGCCTGCTTGCGGCGGCGCGAGGGTGCGCCAACCCGCAGGCGACGGTCGAGCAGCGACATTGCGGCTCCCGCCATCATCACCAGAGCTCCGCCCCAGATCAGCGTCACCAGCGGCTTCCACCACAGGCGCACCACGACGGATCCATCGGTGCCTTCATCGCCCAGCGACAGATAGAGCTGGCTGAAGCCGATCGTCTCGATGCCGGATTCGGTCGTCGTCGTCTGCCGCACCGGAAAGAAGCGCTTTGCCGAGGTGATTTCGGCTGAAACGCCGCCATCGGCGCCGATCAGGGAAAAGCGGCCGCGCTGCTCGCTGTAGTTCGGACCCTGCGCCGGGAAGAGGCCGTCGAAACGCAGCGTGTGGCCGGAGAGTTCGACGCTCTCGCCGGCATGCATCGACAGTATCCTTTCGGTGCCGAAGCACAGCGTGCCGACAATGCCGAGCGTCGTCAGCCCGAGGCCGAGATGGGCAAGTGCAGTGCCGAACACCGAACGCGGCAGGCCGGCGAAACGGCGCAGCATGATGGCGGGCGACACATTGCCAAAGCCGGACTTGACGGCGAGGTCGGTGAGCGCGCCGCAGACCAGCCAGCAGGCGAGGCCGACACCAAGGGCGGCGAACACCGACGCGCCGTCGATGAACAGCCCGGTGACCAGCATCGCCAGGAGAGCGGCGCCGAAAGCCGCCATCAGGCGCTGGGCGACGGCATAGAGGTCACCGCGCTTCCAGGCGAGCAATGGTCCGAAAGGAACCACGACCAGCAGCGGCACCATCAGCGGGCCGAATGTCAGGTTGAAGAAGGGGGCGCCGACCGAGATCTTGCCGGCCGAAAGCGCTTCGACCGCCAGCGGATAGAGCGTGCCGACCAGCACGGTGGCCGTGGCCGTAGTCAGGAACAGATTGTTGAGAACGAGTGCGCCTTCGCGCGAGATCGGGTGGAACAGGCCGCCGGCCGTCAGCCGCGAGGCGCGCAGCGCAAACAGGGCCAGCGAGCCGCCGATGAACAGCGTCAAAATGCACAGGATGAAGATGCCGCGGGTCGGATCGGTGGCAAAAGCATGCACCGAGGTCAGCACGCCGGAGCGCACCAGGAAGGTGCCGAGCAGCGACAGCGAGAAGGTGAGGATGGCAAGCAGCAGCGTCCAGATCTTGAGCGCCGAACGCTTCTCCATGACGATCGCCGAATGCAGAAGAGCCGTGCCGGCCAGCCACGGCATAAAGGAGGCGTTTTCGACCGGATCCCAGAACCAGAAGCCGCCCCAGCCGAGCTCGTAATAGGCCCAGTAGGAGCCCATCGCGATGCCGCCGGTGAGGAACATCCAGGCGACCAGCGTCCACGGCCGCACCCAGCGCGCCCAGGAGGCATCGATGCGGCCTTCGATGAGGGCGGCGGCCGAGAAGGAAAAGCAGATAGAGAACCCGACATAGCCGAGATAGAGCAGCGGCGGATGGATGGCGAGGCCAAGATCCTGCAGGACCGGGTTGAGATCGCGGCCCTCGATCGGCGCCGGATTGAGCCGGGTGAACGGATTGGATGTCGTCAGGATGAACAGGAAGAAGGTGGCGCCGATAGCCCCCTGCACGGCCAGCACATTGGCGCGCAGCGTCGCCGGAAGGTTGGAGCCGAAGACAGCGACCAGCGCACCGAAGAAGGTCAGGATCAGCACCCAGAGCAGCATCGAGCCTTCGTGATTGCCCCAGGTTCCGGTGATCTTGTAGATCAGCGGCTGCAGCGAATGCGAGTTTTCCCACACGCTCGCCACCGAGAAATCGGAACTTGCATAGGCGCCGGCGAGTGCTGCGAACGATAGCGCCGTGAGCGCGAAGCCTGTGACCGTGACGGGACCGCCGACAGCCATCAGCCTCTGGTTGCCGGTACGGGCGCCGATCAGCGGCACCAGCGTCTGCACCAGCGACAGCACAAAGGCGAGGACGAGCGCGAAGTGTCCGGTCTCAACCATTACTGGCTCTTGCTCTCTTGCCACACGCCCTTGGCCTTCAGCCCGTCAGCGACTTCCTTGGGCATGTAGCGCTCGTCATGCTTGGCCAGCACGCTGTCGGCGACGAAAACGCCGTCGGCGCCAAAGCTGCCTTCGGTGATGACGCCCTGCTCCTCGCGGAACAGATCGGGCAGGATGCCGGTATAGCTGACCTTGACCGATTTGTGCGTGTCGGTGACCGAGAACGCAACCGTCGCGCCCTGCCCGCGCACGACCGTGCCCTTTTCGACGAGGCCGCCGAGCCTGATGCGCTGTCCCGGCTGCAAGCTGGCGGTGGTCAGATCGGCGGGCATATAGAAATAGGAGGCCTTCTGGCCCAACGCATAGAAGGTCAGCCCGGTGGCGGCGCCGAGGAAGGCAAGACCTCCGACAATCACCGACAATCGCTTCTGCTTGCGCGTCATGTCCTACTCCGTCGCCGTCAGGCCGAGCGAGGCGGCAAAGGCGGTGAATTTCTTCGCTTCCTCACTGTCGGCGCCAAACACGGCAATACCGCGATGCAGCGCGTCCCGCGCCTGGTCGGCCTTGCCCAGCACAACATAGGAACGAATGAGCCGCATCCATCCTTCCGTGTCGCGCGGATTTTGCCGCAATTTTTCGTCGAGGCCGGCGACCATGGTTTCGATCATGGCCTGCCTGTCCTGCGGCGCCATCGACGAGGCGGCGTCGACGGCCGCGGCATCGGGGCCTTTCGCCGGCTCTCCTGAGGCGACGCTGCGGTTGGCAGCCTCGGCTAACGCCTGTTGGACAGCTCCGCGCCATGGTGAATCCTGCGGCAGGGAATCGAGCATTTTCTGCCACGCCGCGGTTGCCTCGGGTATGCGGCCTTCCTGGGCCAGCGCCATCGCCAAATAGAACGAGGCTTTCGCGTTTGCCGGGTCGAGTTTTAGCGCCTGTTCGAAAGCGGATTGCGCATCGGCCGAAACGATGCCGCCGGCCGCATTGGCAATCGCTTCGCCGAGGCCGGCCTCGCGGGCGGCCGTGTCGCCATCGAGGCGGATGGCATTGCGATAGGCGGTCACGGCATCGGGAAAGCGCTGCAGGCGCAGATAGATCGGGGCGAGCACGTCCCAGCCGCGTCCATCGCCAGGGTTGGCGGCAAGATGGGCCTCGGCGCGCGCCACCAACTCGTCGACCGAACTATCGGCCGGATTCTTGGCCAGCCGTTCGGCAAGCGGCTGCGACGGCAGATCCGGCGAGCCGAGCTGGCTGTACAGGCCCCAGCTGAGCAGCGGGACCACCAGCACCGCTGATGTTGCCATCAACCTGGCCGCCCTCGACGGCTGCCGCGCGCCAGGTGCATCGGCTTGACCGACATTGGCTTGACCAACATCTCCCAGGCGAAGGATGCGGCGGGCGATTTCGGCGCGCGCCTCCTCGGCTTCCGCCGGCTGGATCAGCCCGCGCGCGGCGTCACGCTCAAGCTCGGCCAGTTGGTCGCGATAGACTTCGAGGTCGTGGTCGCTGCTGGTCGGAGCGTCCTTGCCGCCACTGGTCAGCGGCAGCAGCACCGTCAGGCTTGCGCCTAGCGTGAGGATTGCGGCTATGACCCAGAACAGCATGGTTCTTCCAATAGAGCGAGAGCCCTGCTCTCACAACATGAGGGTGCTGCGACGCTTTGACGGGATTCCGACCCCGGCCCAATGTTCAGGTCAGCGGCGTCCAGCTGCCGTCGGCGTTGCGGCATGCGGTGCCCCGCGCGGTCTGGCCGGCCGTGCCGGTAAACACCGTATGGGTGTACTGGCGGCAATCCTGCGAGCCGACGCGGTAGGGCTGGGCCGCGACGACTTCGCCGGAATGGGCCGAACTGTCGCCCTTCCAGGTCACCTTCTGGCCGCTCGCCGTATATTCGAGCGCCTTGTATTCCGCCTCGAGCGCCTTGCGCTTCTCGGTGCTGTTCAGGCCGCTGCCGATCGATCCGCCGACGAGCCCGCCGGCCATGGCCGAGATGATCGTCGTCGCGACTTTGGCCCCTGAAGGAGGCGACGCGGGCGGGTTGGTGATGGAGATATCCGGGCCACTGCCCTTGCCCAGCGTTCCGCAGCCGGAAAGAGCGAGCAGTGCGGAAACGAGCGCAACGCGAATCTTCATGCCAACAACCGGTTTTCTTGAACGGGATGCGCTGGGGGCCGCGTCATCGGGGGCGTCAGGACGTCATACTATTGATATTTGTCGGAAATTTGGCCGTTCTTAACGGCTTTTGCGCAATCGAGGGGCCGCCATAACACAGGCATTCGGCCGTGTCGATTGGCCCTGGGCAGTACATTATTGCAAGCTCCGCAAGCGCACAACCGCCTTCAGCCCGCCCATCGTGGAGCGTTCCAGCGCCAGCGCCCCGCCATACTCGTTGACGAGGTCGGCAACGATGGCAAGTCCGAGCCCGGTTCCCGGCTTTGTCTCGTCGAGGCGCCGGCCGCGTTTCAAGACATCGCGGGCCTTGTCCTCGGGGATGCCGGGACCGTCATCCTCGATCGATAGCTCGAACAGGCCGGCTGCGGCCGGCGTGACGGATACGGCAACAGTGCTCCTTGCCCATTTCATCGCATTGTCGAGGAGGTTGCCGAGCAGTTCCTCCAAATCCTCGCGCTCGCCAGCAAAGACGATGTCGGCCGCCGGCAGCGTAAGCGACAGGCTGACATCAGGCTTGAGTTTTTGCAGCACGCGCACCATGCGCTGCACCAGCGGGGTCACCGGCGTGCGGTAGACGACGCTGTCGCGCTGCGCGGCGACCCGAGCCCGCTGCAGATAATGGTCGACCTGCTTCTGCATCGAGGCGGCCTGGTCGGCGATGAGCTGGCCCTTGGCGCCGCCGAGCGCCCGGCCCTCGTTGATCAAAACTGCGAGCGGCGTCTTCAGCGAATGGGCGAGGTTGCCGACCTGCGTGCGTGAACGCTCGACGATGCGCTTGTTGTTTTCGATCAGCGCATTGGTCTCGTTGGCGAGCGGCTCGATCTCGGCGGGAAACTGGCCGTCGAGCCGTTGCGCCGTGCCTTCGCGCACCTGGGCAAGCGCGTTGCGAACCCGGCGCAAGGGCTGCAGGCCGAGCAGGATGGCGATCGCATTGATGGCGATCATGCCGACGCCGAACAGGCTGAGATAGGTCAACAGGCGGCCCTGGAAGGTGGCGATCTCGTGCTCGAGCTCGGTCTTGTTGCCCATTACGCGGAAGCGCGCGGCGCGGTTCTTGGCATCGAGGACGAATTCGCTTTCGAACACTTGCAGTTCCTCGTCACCGATGCCGTCGGTGGAATAGCTGCGCTGGAAACTGGAATTGAAAGGCACCTCGGCAACGGTCGGCGACGGGATCGTCGTGGTCATCGAGGACGAATGAAGGTTGCCGTGCACGCCTTCGGAAGCCGGCTCCACCGACCAGTACCAGCCCGAATTCGGCTCCGAGAAGCGCAGGTCGCCAAGGTCGGGAGCACCGGTGAGCTGGCCGGATTCGGAAACGCCGACCGAGCCGATCAGATTGAACAGATGCGCCGACAGCAGGCTGTCGAAGCCGCGCTCGCTGGCCTGGCGGTAGAGCGTGGTGATCAGAGTGAAGATGACGATCAGGGTGAGGATCGCCCAGATCGTGGAAAATCCGATGACGCGGAAGGCCAGCGAGCGCGGCCAGAGCCGCGCCGAAAAAGGCTTCCTTGCTGGTATGGGGAGCGGTTCCGCCTTACGCCTCCGGCTCACGCATGCGATAGCCCATGCCGCGCACGGTTTCGATCATGTCGATGCCCATCTTCTTGCGCAGCCGGCCGACAAAGACCTCGATGGTGTTGGAATCGCGGTCGAAATCCTGGTCGTAGAGATGCTCGACCAGCTCGGTGCGCGACACCACCTCGCCCATATGGTGCATCAGATACGCCAGCAGGCGGAACTCATGCGAGGTCAGCTTCAGCGGCACGCCGTTGACATCGGCCTTGGAGGCCTTGGTGTCGAGGCGCAGCGGCCCGCAAGTGAGCTCGGACGAGGCATGGCCGGCGGCGCGGCGGATCAGCGCCCTCACCCTGGCCAGCACCTCCTCGATGTGGAACGGCTTGGTGACATAGTCGTCGGCGCCGGCATCGATGCCCGACACCTTGTCGCTCCAGCGGTCGCGCGCTGTCAGGATCAGCACCGGCATCTTGCGGCCGTTGCGGCGCCAGCGCTCGACGACGCTGATGCCGTCCATCTGCGGCAGGCCTATGTCGAGCACGACGGCATCGTAGGGCTCGGTGTCGCCGAGGAAATGCCCCTCCTCGCCGTCATAGGAGCGGTCGACGACATAGCCGGCATCGACCAGCGCGTCGGCCAGTTGCCGGTTGAGATCCTTGTCATCTTCGACGACGAGTACGCGCATGATCGGTCAGGCCTGTTGATGGGTCAGCTATAGGCCGATTCCGGTGGTCTGGGAAACGACCCTGCAAGGGGGAAGATTGGATCAGTTCGCCGGGACGACGATCTCGGAGCGGCGCGGACGCTGGCCGTCCTTGCCCGGCACAAGCACGACGATGACGCAGACCTCCTGGCCGCCACGCGTCGTCTGCGAAGCCTTGGCCAGCGTGCCGCCATTCTGCTCGGCAACCTGCTGGCCGATCGCGTAGCAATCCGCCGCGGCTGCCGGCGTCGCTTGCGACGCCAACAGGCCGGCCGCTGTGAGCGCCAGTATCGCGGTTCTGACATGAGAGCGAAGCGTTTTCATGGTCGGCGTTGTAACGCAACTGTGCTGAACGTGAAATGAACGGTGAACGGGTGAAAATCCATCCCCGCAATACCCCCTGCGCGCGCAACGGAATGCGATCCTACCGCCCAGTCCCTCAGACCGGGCAATGGATTCATAACCGGAAAACCGGCTGCGCGGCTATGGTGTTTGCGCGCAGGTTCTCAATTCGCAGCCAGATTGGGAACAGGTCAAGGCGAGACCATTCTGGGGCCGCCCTAAATAGCGCGGGAAAACGTCAAATCATCGGAGTGCGCCATGACGGATAAACACCTTGCCGACCTTTACCGGGGCTATATCGCTTGCCTGAATGCCCAGGACTGGGCGAAACTTGGAGACTTTGTCGGCGACGAGGTGCAGCACAATGGCGAAATGCTGGGCCTGTCGGGTTATCGCCGTATGCTCGAAGGCGATTTCGAGGCGATTCCCGACCTCCGCTTCAACATCGAACTGCTGGTCTGCCAGCCGCCGCGCGTGGCGGCGCGCCTGCATTTCGACTGTCATCCCAAGGGCGTGCTGTTCGGCCTGCCGGTGAACGGCAAGCGCGTGTCGTTCGCTGAGAATGTTTTCTACGAATTCGGAGAGGGTCGCATCCGCGAGGTGTGGTCAGTCATCGACAAGGCCGAGATCCAGGCGCAGATCTAGGTTGCTTCAATCACTTTGTTCGGTGAGAGCGCGTATCCGCAGCACCCCGTGGTAGAGCGCCAGGTCCTCGTCGTAGCGGGCCTCGGCGAACTCCAGCGACAGGCGGGTCTGGTCGCGCGAGCCGGTGGCGAAAGCGGCGCCGTCAAGGCGCGCCCGGATGCTGTCCATAATCAGACGCGTCTCGGCCTCGCCTTGCGCCTTCGACCAGACATGCAGCGTGATGAGCTGGTCGTCATCATTGTCGGCGCCGGTGTCCAGATCGAATGCGCTGGTCCTGCCATAGGTCACATAAGGGAAGGCGGCACTGTCGGCCGCCTGCTCGCGCAACCCGGCGCCGCCGAGCAGCGCCGTCAGCGAGGCATCGCTCTTCAATCTCATGAACAAGGCTTGCAGCAAATCGCCGGGCGCCGTCATTGTCGTCTCCGTTCGCCTGTCACGCTTTGAACAACCTCAGTTTCGCGCGCAACCTAACCGCGTTGCACGGATTTCGCCAGATGACGATCCGCCTGATGGAAGGCGGCGAATCGGGCGGCATGGCCCTTTCACGGACCGGGTTCTATTTGGCATGCGGGGAGTTTCAAGAAGGGTGTTATGAGGAGCCCTGTTTTCTCCGGCAATTCGAGGTCATTTCATGCGAACGCCACCGCTGCTGCCGGCTTTTGGAAAGCTTGGCGTCAAGCCCCCGGTCGCGATTGCGGCAGCACCCGCCCTGTCGAAGAGGACCGTGGCCCTGCGCATGCGCGAGATACTTTCAATGCATGGCGGCCTGGCCTTGAAGCTGTCGGTGGTGGCCTGGACAATCCTGATCCTGGCGGCGGCATTTTTCATGTCAAGGGCCTGATGCCGATATGGCAAACCGCTACGCGTTGCGCATGGACGAGCCCGAGAGCTGGACTATCTTCGACATCTTCACCGGCCAGCCTGTCGAGCTTAAGCAACAGGTAATGGTGGCCATGAATTTGCGCGATGCGGAAGCGATGGCCGACCGCCTGAACAGCCGGGACGTCAAGCGGCGGGCAAAAGCCGACCGCAAGTCCTGACGCACGCTGATCTCAGCCGCTCTGATGCAAGACGAACGCGCGCTAGCCGAAATCTGCGGCTGTGAGCACATAAATGCTCTTGCGGGTGCGGGCGTAGGCCTTGCTGGCAATGTCATGGATGGAGCTGGACGCGGTGTCGAAAGCCGCCAGATAGGTGGCTTCCGCGGTCGCCGTCCCTGATGGCGCCTTCGAGAGGGCATCGGCGGCGACAGAGAAGGAAATCTGGAACATGCCGTCATGGCCGACAAAGCGGATGCGCTTGCCGGCCTCGTCATAGAAGCGGCTTGGATTGGGGAATGTCAGGCTCATGACGTGCCCCCCTTCGGCGCGGCGGCGGCTTTCTTGACGGTAGCCCGCTTCTTCTTCGGTGTCGGGTTCAAGGCTTCCGCGACGCGGTCGGCCTCTTCCTTGGCCAGGCGCAATTCCCTGAGCCTTGCCGTCTTGATCTCCCTGGCCCTCGCTTCGGACATGTAGTCGGAGGTTGCCTTGTTGCGCTCGGCCGTCTTCTTCTGCTTGTCCATGAAGCGGGCTTCAGCTTTTTCCATGATGCTCTGATTGCCTTCGGCCATCGCCTAAATCTCCTCGTGCCTGAAATGGTGAAATCGAACTTACGATATAAATAGTCGCTTTGGCCTCGAAATTCAATTTTTCGAAAATATCTAGGCGCCTCGCGACGGTTCGAACCCGGCAGACATCATAATACTTTTTAATATTTAATTTTGGCCACGAATAATTTTTGGCACTCCTATCTATCGAGTGCCAACGCGTCTATAAGAACGGCGCGGTCGCCTATGCCGGCCCCAGAAAGAAGTTCTCATGAAGTTTCGGCCACTCCACGACCGCGTCGTCATCCGGCGCGCCGAAGGCGATGTCAAATCCAAGGGCGGCATCATCATTCCCGACAATGCCAAGGAAAAGCCGCAGGAAGGCGAAGTCATCGCCGTTGGGCCGGGCGCACGCGACGAAAACGGCGCGCTTGTTCCGCTCGACGTCAAGGCCGGCGACTTCATCCTGTTCGGCAAATGGTCGGGCACCGAGGTCAAGATCGACGGCGAGGACCTGCTGATCATGAAGGAAGCCGACATTATGGGCGTCATCGACAAGAGCGAGACGGCCGCTATCGGCAAGAGCGGGACGGTCGTCACCGAGAAGAGCGTCAAAGCCAAGAAGGCTGCCTGACCGGCCTGGCTTTGCCAGGCTCCGGCGAGCCGCTTGCTTCACCACACCAACGGGATTGAAAAAATGTCTGCCAAGGAAATCAAATTCGCCACCGACGCGCGCGACCGCATGCTGCGCGGCGTCGAGATCCTCACCAATGCGGTGAAGGTCACGCTCGGCCCCAAGGGCCGCAACGTCATCATCGACAAGGCCTATGGCGCGCCGCGCATCACCAAGGACGGTGTGACGGTGGCCAAGGAAATCGAGCTTGCTGACAAGTTCGAGAACATGGGCGCGCAGATGGTGCGCGAAGTGGCTTCGAAGACCAACGACCTCGCCGGTGACGGCACCACCACCGCCACGGTGCTGGCCGCATCGATCCTGCGCGAAGGCGCCAAGCTGGTTGCCGCGGGCATGAACCCGATGGACCTCAAGCGTGGCATCGACCAGGCTGTCGCCGCCGTGGTCAAGGACATCAAGGCGAAGGCCAAGAAGGTCAAGTCGTCGGCCGAGATCGCGCAGGTCGGCACCATCGCCGCCAATGGCGATGCCAGCGTCGGCGCCATGATCGCCAAGGCGATGGACAAGGTCGGCAATGACGGCGTCATCACCGTCGAGGAGGCCAAGACCGCCGACACCGAACTCGACGTCGTCGAAGGCATGCAGTTCGACCGCGGCTATCTCTCACCCTATTTCGTCACCAATGCCGACAAGATGCGCGTCGAACTGGAAGAGCCTTACGTGCTCATCCACGAGAAGAAGCTCGGCAATCTGCAGGCGATGCTGCCGATCCTCGAAGCAGTGGTGCAGAGCGGCAGGCCGTTGCTGATCATCTCGGAAGACGTCGAAGGCGAAGCACTGGCGACGCTGGTCGTCAACAAGCTGCGCGGCGGCCTCAAGGTCGCGGCCGTCAAGGCGCCGGGCTTCGGCGATCGCCGCAAGGCGATGCTGGAAGACATCGCCGTGCTGACATCGGGCCAGATGATTTCCGAGGATCTCGGCATCAAGCTCGAAAACGTCACCATCGAGATGCTTGGCCGCGCCAAGCGCGTACTGATCGAGAAGGACACCACCACGATCATCGACGGCGCCGGCACCAAGGCGACCATCCAGGCGCGCATCGCGCAGATCAAGGGCCAGATCGAGGAGACCACGTCCGATTACGATAAGGAGAAGCTGCAGGAGCGGCTGGCCAAGCTCGCCGGCGGCGTCGCCGTGATCCGCGTCGGCGGCGTCACCGAGTCTGAAGTGAAGGAAAAGAAGGACCGCATCGACGACGCGCTGAATGCGACGCGCGCGGCGGTGGAAGAAGGCATCGTGCCCGGCGGTGGCGTGGCGCTTCTGCGCGCCAGATCGGCGCTGGCCGGGCTGACTGGCGCCAATGACGATGTGACGGCAGGCATTTCGATCGTGCTCAGGGCACTCGAAGCGCCGATCCGCCAGATCGCCGAGAATTCCGGTGTCGAAGGCTCGATCGTCGTCGGCAGGCTGTCCGACAGCAAGGACCACAACCAGGGCTTTGATGCCCAGAACGAGGTCTATGTCGACATGATCAAGGCGGGCATCGTCGATCCGGCGAAAGTGGTGCGCACCGCACTGCAGGATGCCGGCTCGATTGCAGCGCTTCTGATCACCGCCGAAGCGATGATCACCGACGTTCCGGCCAAGGATGCGGCGCCTGCGGGCGGCGGTGGCGGCATGGGCGGCTACTGACCATCGCCCGAAAATTGCCCGCCTGGGAATCTGGGCGGGCATAAATCAGAACAGGCTGCCGGGGACATTTCCCCGGCGAGCCAGGAATTTCCGTCAGTCAGTCAAGACCAGTCAGCAACGACAGGGAGATCGACAGATGATCACATTTGCCCCGAAGCCAAACGCTGTATCCGCGACCAAGCCGGCGGAGGAGAGCCGCTTCGATCGCATCCGCCGGATTGCCGCCGACAAGCACAGGCAGGCCGATGCCGGGCCGATTCGCCGCGAGCCGTCGAAGACCGGCGACAAGCGGCCGATGTGACGGCTGCCAACCTCACGACATCGGCAACGCTCCGCCCTCTTCGGTGCGGCGGGCAATGAACTCGTCGAGCACATCGGATGTGGCAACGGCCGACGCCGGCGGCTGGAAGTCGGCCAGCGTCCGCTTCCAGATGCCGGTGGCGCGCTCGGTGGCCGACTTCGAACCGGACTGCGTCCAGCTGCCGAAATTCGACCAGTCGGCGACCAGCGGCTCGTAGAAGGCGGTGCGGTAGCGCGTCATGGTGTGGCCGGCGGAGAAGAAATGCCCGCCCGGCTGGACTTCGGCGATCGCCTCGAAGCCGATCGAATCCTTGTCGCCGGGGGTCGTAGCACAGAGTTCGGCAACCGTCTGCAATGCCTCGATATCGGTGATCAGCTTCTCGTAGGAGACGCTGAGGCCACCCTCCAGCCAGCCCGCGGCATGGATGCAGACGGTGGCGCCGGCAAGCACCGAGCCCCACAGCGCGAACTGCGTCTCGTGCGCCGCCTGCACATCGGAAATGTTGGCCGCACTGCCGCCGCCGGACCGCCAAGGCAGGCCGGTGAAGCGGGCCAGCTGACCGGCGCCCAGCGTCGCCTTGACGTGCTCGGGCGTGCCGAAGGCCGGTGCGCCGGACTTCATGTCCACATTGGAGGAGAAGGATCCGTAAACCACCGGTGCGCCCGGCCGCACCATCTGCGCCAGCGCGAGGCCAGCCAGCGCCTCGGCATGCTGCAGCGTCAATGCGCCGGCGACGGTGATCGGCGCCATGGCGCCGGCCAGGCAGAAGGGCGTGATGATGGACACCTGGCCGGCCTTGGCGAAGTCGATGATGCCCTGCGCCATCGGGATATCGAGCTGGCGCGGCGAATTGGTGTTGATGACGGTATAGCAATGGACGCCGGCAAGGAACTCATCCTGCGAGAGGCCGCGCGCCAACCGGATCATCTCGAACCCGTCCTCGACCTGCGGCGTGCCACGGGCGAAGACGAAGGGAAACTTGTCCGACAGGGTCAGTTGCGCACGGTTGACGGCATAGTGGCGCAAACGGTTGTCGACATCCTGAGGCTCGATCCAGGGGCCGAGCATATGCAGCACGTCGAAATTCTGAACAAGCTTGGTCAGTTCTTCGAAAGCGGCGAGCGTGCCCGGACGCCGTCCGCGTTCGAGATCGGTGACGTTGGGCGCCCCGGCCCCGGCGAGGAACGTCATCGAGCCGAGTTCGAGCGTGAGGTCGCGGCTGCGATTGCCGGCCAGCGCCCGGATGGATTTTGGCGCCGAGGCCAGTGCGGCGGTGACGATATCGCGGCCGATGCGCACCATCTGGCTGTCCTCGTCGACCATCGCGCCGGAGCGGGCGAAGATGGTGCGCGCCTCCGGCAGCAGCACCTTGATGCCGAGCTCTTCCAGCACGCGCAACGCCGTGTCGTGGATGGCCGCGACCCGGTCGTCCGAAAACACCGGCTGCGGCAGGAACGGGTTCTTGAGCGAGCGATAGTTCGGGTGGCGGCTTGACCCGCTGCCGGCCTCACCGGTGTGCCCGCGCCGGCGCTCGCGCCTGGTCTCCCTTATAATGTCATCGACCATGGCCAAAACTCCTCATTGCCGCATCGCCTGCCCTCGGGGTCGTATGGCGAGGCCGGAATAATTCGCGCCGGCCGCTCGACGCCGACAATGTGCACCCAAAGCGCGGTCCCCTCCCCGGCGAATTCGTCGCCCAGCAACGTCAGCGCGACGCTTTTGCCTATTGTGTAGCCATAGCCGGCTGAGGCGACGAAGCCGACGCGCCGGCCCTTGTGCCAGACTGGCTCGAAGCCACTGGCGTCGGCATCGACGGCGTCGACCTCCAGCGTCACGATCCGGGCGGCGCTCAACAAACCGTGCGGTGTGGCCTGGCTGCCCTTGTGAGCCGGGCTGAAATGGAAGAATAGTCTTCGCCGGGTATGCCCGCCCTGAAATTGCCCGCTTGCGGTTCTCAGGTGGGTTGGGTGAGTTTCGGGAATGGCCAGTCCTTTAGAACGACGTCCAAGACGAAGAGGTCCGATCGCCGCCGCACTGCTGGCGGTGGACGCGTGGATCAATTCCTCGCTCTACGAAATCGGCTTCAAGGCCGGCCAGTTCTGGGAATCGGCGACCATTTTTTCGCGGCGCTTCCGAGTCACCGGCTGGCGACGCGGCATCATCGAGGTGCTGAGCGAAGGTTTTACGATGGGCGCCGGCGGCGTCGTCGTGCTGCTCGCACTCGCGATGCCGGCCTTCCAGATCACCACTGGCGACTGGCGCAGTCAGGGCGATTTCGCCGTCACCTTCCTCGACCGCTACGGCAACGAGATTGGCCAGCGCGGCATCATCCAGCGCGATTCCGTGCCTGTCGACGAGATGCCGGACCATGTCATCAAAGCAGTGCTGGCGACCGAGGACCGGCGCTTCTTCGAGCACTACGGCATCGACGTGCTCGGCCTGTCGCGCGCCATCTTCGAGAATGTGCGGGCTAATTCCGTCGTCCAGGGCGGCTCCAGCATCACCCAGCAGCTGGCCAAGAACCTGTTCCTGTCGAATGAGCGTACCTTCCAGCGCAAGATCAAGGAAGCCTTCCTGTCGCTGTGGCTGGAGGCCAATCTGTCGAAGAAGGAGATCCTGCAGCTTTATCTCGACCGCGCCTATATGGGCGGCGGCACGTTCGGCATCGAGGCGGCGGCGGATTTCTATTTCGGCAAGAGCGTCAAGGATCTGAACCTCGCCGAGGCGGCGATGCTGGCCGGCCTGTTCAAGGCGCCGACCAAATACGCCCCGCACATCAACCTGCCCGCTGCCCGCGCTCGCGCCAATGTGGTGCTGTCGAACCTCGTCGATTCCGGTTTCATGACCGAAGGCCAGGTGCTGCAGGCAAGGCTGCATCCAGCCGAGATCGTCGACCGCGGCGAGCAGAAGAGCCCGGATTATTACCTCGACTGGGCCTTCGATGAGGTCAAGAAAATCGCCAAGCCCGGCCAGCATTCGCTGGTCGCCCACACCACTTTCGACGCCAACATCCAGAAAGCGGCGGAAGAATCCGTCGAATTTCACCTGCGCCAGTTCGGCAAGGAGTACAACGTCACCGAGGGCGCCGTTGTTGTGATCGAGACCAATGGCGCGGTGCGCGCCATTGTCGGCGGCCGCGACTATGGCGCAAGCCAGTTCAACCGCGCCACCAAGGCGCTGCGCCAGACCGGCTCCTCGTTCAAACCTTACGTCTACGCCACCGCCATGGAGCACGGGTTCACCCCGGACTCCGTCGTCTCAGGCGGGCCGATCAGCTGGGGCGGCTGGTCACCGCACAATTACAATGGCGGCTCGGCCGGCAATGTGACGCTGATCACGGCGATCGCCAAATCGATCAACACCGTGCCGGTACGGCTGGCCAAGGACTATCTCGGCATCGGCCCGATCAAGGCGATGGCCGAATCATTCGGCGTGGAATCGCCGCTGGAGTCGCACAAGACCATGGTGCTCGGCACATCGGGCATGACAGTCATGGACCAGGCGACGGGCTACAGCGTGTTCGCGCAGAACGGCTTCGCCGGCTCGCGGCACGGCATCACCCAGCTCGTCACCCGCACCGGCGATGTCGTCTACGACTTTGCCAAGGATGCGCCGGCGCCGCATCGGGTTCTGTCGGAACAGGCTCTGAAATACATGAACACCATGCTGGCTGCGGTGCCGGCGATCGGCACCGCGCGGCGCGCGCAGCTGCCCAACATCGTCGTCGCCGGCAAGACGGGGACGACGCAATCCTACCGCGACGCCTGGTTCGTCGGCTTCACCGGCAATTACACCGCTGCCGTCTGGCTCGGCAATGACGACTTCACCCCGACCCGCAACATGACCGGAGGCACGCTGCCGGCGATGGTGTGGCAGCGGCTGATGGTCTACGCGCACCAGAATATCGACCTGAAGCCGATCCCCGGCCTCGACAAGCCCTTCGTCGACGAAGAGATCGCGGCCAAAGCCGAGGAAGCGGAGAAGAAAAACGCCGATCAGGCAGCCGCCGATGCCGCGGCCGAGCGCCCGGCGGTGCTGTCCAGCCGCACGACACAGACGCTGCGCGAGATGACCAAGGTGTTCCAGGCCGCGCCCGTGCTCGGCTCGCCGCAGACACCGGAGACCCTGTCGGCGCTTTGATTCCACAGCGCTGCTTGCTCTGTGGCCTGCCCCGCTATATCCCCGAACGATAATTCTCTCGTCCCGGTTCTTCATGCTCAAGACCGCCTTTTTCACGCTGCTTTCGCTTGCCATAGCCATCGGCCTCGGCGGCGGCAGCGTCTGGTATGCGCTGCAGGCGCAGAGCGGCGTCGGCGCGATCAGCATCGGCCAATGGACCGCCTTCCCCGAGATCGGCACGCAAGATGCCGACCCCTATTCGAAGGCGCGCGTGGCGCGCGAGGGCGTGCTGGCGCTCGGCAAGGCGGAAGGCTTGTCCTTCATCGCCGAACGCGATGCGGCCGGCGATGAGCTTCAGCGGCAATGCGACTACAGGATCGAAGGCAGTTTCCCGACCGCCCGGTTCTGGACGCTCTATGCCGCGGATCAATCGCTCGGCGTGGTCGACACCGGCAAGCCGAGGCTGGCGGCGCTGCAATCCTACCAGGTGCTGCGTCAGCCCGACAATTCGGTGATCATCGCCGTCGGCAACCGTCCGGCCCCCGGCAACTGGCTTCTGACCGAAGGTTTTGGCCGGATGTACTTCGTGCTCACCTTCTACGACACGCCGATTGCCTCAAGCACCGGCCTTTCCGACGTGTCGCTGCCCCGGATCGTCAAGGCTGGCTGCAATGCGTAGGTTGCTGCACGCCATCCTGCTCGGCCTGCTCGGCGCCGGCATCGTCCACATCGTGGTGCTTTTGCTGGTGCCGGAATTTACCGAGCGCGATGCCTGGTCACGGCTGGCGATGGCGTCCGACCTCTACAAGATGACCAGGCTGGATGCCGAGGCGGGCGGCGCGCCGGTGGTGAAGTCAGTGGATCCGCTGTTTTACGCCGCCGCCTGCCGCTTCGACCTTGCCGAAGGCGTGGTGCGGATCAAGGCGCCGGGCAGCGTGCCGTTCTGGTCGGTGTCGGTCTATGACCGCAACGGCCACAATTTCTATTCATTCAACGACCGCACGGCGACCGGCAGCAAGCTGGACACCGTGGTGCTGACGCCGGCACAGATGATCGACGTGCGCAGGGAGCTTCCCGAAGACCTGCAAGGGGCGATCTTCGTCGAGGCGCCGATCGAGGAAGGCATCTTCGTCATCCGCGCCTTCGTGCCTGACGACAGCTGGAAGCCAGTTGTGTCGCAGTTCCTGGACCAGAGCTCCTGCGAACTGCAGGACTACTGACCTCACCCCGACGACCAGCAAATTCAGTGGTGCGGAACAGGCGTCCGTGGTGTGCCCGGCTGGTCCGCCGGTCGCGCCTGGCCCGCCAATGGCGGATGCTCGTAGCGGACGCCGGGAAAAATGATCACCGCCGCCGGCGTACCGGTGTCCTGAACTGCTCGATTGACTGGTGCCGATCGCGGCACGAAAGACAGTACCATGCCCATGGTTCGCGTATTCCTCTCGGTTGCCCCGGAGCACAACGCAACGCCTCCAAATGTGATTAAGGCCGGCAGAGGGTTAACGGAGCGCTAACGGATCGCGGCTAATTTGATGTTTGTTCCAGGCCTAGCGCGAAACCGACACAGTTGCGGTTGAGCATGGTCCGGGTTGTGTCGAGTGTCAGGCGTATCTTCCGTGTCAGCTTCGGATTTCAGGCAAATCGCCATACGGACGGAATCGGGAAAAGCCGAAAGGCTGTTTCGCGCCGCCGTGTCGGCGTTCTGCTCGCTGACCCGCCCGTCGCGCCGCGAGATCGCCCAGCTCGAGGATCTGACGCTGCCGCTGTTCGACAGCGTGCCGGTCGAATCGCGCCGCTATGTCGCCGCTGCCCTGTCCGAATGCGAATATGCGCCGGCCGCCCTGGTGCGGCGGCTTTGCGAGGAGCCGGTCGATGTCTGCGCGCCCTTGCTCGTCCGTTCGCGGGCGCTGGGCGACATCGACCTGATCGCGTTGATCGGCCGCCACGGCCTGCCGCATGCGCGCGCCATTGCCCGCCGCAAGGATTTGAACCCGACCATCGCGCAGTTGATCAAGGCGCTGGAAAAGCCGACCCTGGTGCGCGTGCGGCAGCCCGAGCCGATCGCCGACGTGGCGGGTGCCGACGCCGAAGCCGCTGCCACCGCTCCCAGCGCACCAAAACTGCCCGGCAGCGCCGCCGAAACCGCCAGGCGCCGCCTGCGCTCGATGATGCTCGCCGAGGGCGAGGCGACATCGGTCAATCCCTTCGTCGGCTTAGCAACTTACAGCAAGCTGCGCGAGACGGCGCTGACCGGCAACGCCGCCTTCTTCCAGACCGCGCTTGCCGACGCGCTCGACATCGACTTCTCCACGGCGCGGTCGCTGACCGAGCATTCGAGCTATGTCTCGTTGCTCGCCGCGCTGCGGGCGCTCGACCTCAGCGAGGACAGGGCATTTCTGATCGTGGTCGCGGTTTACCCCCGGGAGTTTCCGCACCCGCAGGCGATCCGCATCTTCCTCGACCGCTACCGGCTGCTGCACCACGAGGCGGCGCTCGACAAGGTACGCGGCTGGAAGGCCGAAACATTGTCGCGAGCGGTGCGCGGCAACACTCCTGTCGCCGCGAATGGCGACCAAGCGCCGGACGTCGACAAAGCCAGCCTAGGGGCCAGCCTCAAGGCGTCTTGACGGAGAGAAGCTCCTCGACGGAAACCGTTCCGGCCTCGATCTCGACCACCCAGATGTCGGGATCGAATTTTTTCTCCTGCTCAAGCCTGGCGTCAAGCACGGCGGCATCGTCGCCGGCGCCGAGCAGCGTGAAAAAGCGATCATCCGGTTTGTCCGAATCGTAGCTCGTCTGCGGCGCCGGGCCGAACAGGGAGACCTCGCCCAGCCTGCCGCGCGAGAGCACGAAGACAGCGCCGGCCTCGGTCGCGCCACGCTTGACGACGGCCGCAAAGCCGCCTGCGCCGAAGACACGGCGCAGCAGGGCCGACACCCAAAACTCGGTGGTTACGCGCATGACGAGGCTCCGGAGGACATGCGGCGTCTTAGCCGGATTTTCGGCTATCCGCGAGCGGTCGTCTTGACCACTCAATTGGTCAGGCCGATCTCGCGCATCTTGACGTAGACGACCTCGTCGGGCTCGCCCGTTTCCGGCAGGCCGAACAGCGACTGGAATTCCTTGATCGCCGCCTTGGTGCGGGCGCCGACGACGCCGTCGAGCTGCATGTCGTCATTGCCGAATGCCTTCAGGCCGGCCTGGATCTTGACGATGCGGGCATCGGGCGCCTGGGCGGATACCGACGCGGAAACCGGGATGGGCGCAGGCGCGGCCTCGGGCGCGGCGACGGGAGCAGCGGCCATATCCACGGGCCTCGGCACAGGATGCGGGATGCCAGCCGTGGTCTGCTTGGCGCCGAGCTGGTCGAGCAGCACAGCATCGATCTCGCCGGAGGCCGGCAGGCCAACCTTCTGCTGGTAGGCCTGGATCGCCTTTTGGGTATTCGGCCCGGAAATGCCGTCGACCGTTCCCGTGTAGAAATCGAGATCCTTCAGGATGCCCTGGACCTGCTCGACGGTCGGGTCGCTTTTGACCGGTGCCGGGCCGGGCCGCAGGATGTTGATGGTGGTTTCGGGTTCGTCCGCGCCGGGGTGCGGAAAACCCTCGATGCTGCGGGTGGCGAAGAAGGCGCCGGCATGCGGAAACGGCTGGTACCACAGCGCGTTGGCGGAAACGTAGAACAGCGTCACCAGGAAGGCGGTCGACCCGCCGACCAGGACCGGATTGCGCGAGATCGCGCCGCCGAGCGCAATCGCGCCGGCCTCGAACGCGCCGCTGCGGCGCTTGACCGCCTTAGGCTGTTTTGCGGAGCGAGCCATTCCTGTCCCCTTTCGCGTCGCCTTTCGTCCTGGTCGCGGGCATCGGCAGCACGCCGTTCCTGTCGGTCGCGCTCCTCTTCGGCCCGTTCACCGGCAGGCTGATCGTGACCGTCGTCCCCTCGCCCGGCATGCTTTCGATCGACATCGTGCCGTCGTGCAGCGCCACCAGGCCCTTGACCAGCGACAGGCCGAGCCCGGTGCCCTCGAAGCGGCGCGTATAGTCGTTCTGGATCTGCATGAACGGCTTGCCGAGATTGACAAAATCTTCCTCGGCGATGCCGATGCCGGTGTCCCTGACCCAGAAATGCAGCCGCGAGCCGATCCGCTTGGCGCCGACGACGACATCGCCGCCATCGGGCGTGAACTTGACAGCATTGGAGACCAGGTTGATCAGGATCTGCTGCACGGCACGACGGTCCGCATTGATCTCGCCGGCATCCGGCGCAATCTGCGCCTGGAGACCGATGTTCTTGGCATTGGCCTGTAGCTGCATCATCGACTGGCACATCTCGACCGCTTCGATAAAGCGGAACGGTTCGGGCTCGGTCGCGTAGGCGCCGGCCTCGATCCTCGAGACATCAAGGATGGAGGTGACGACGGCAAGCAGATGCTGGCCCGACTCCTTCACCAGGCCGACATACTCCTTCTGGCGCGGGTCCTTGAAGCCGCCGAACATCTCATGCAGCAGCATGTCGGAAAAACCGATGATGGCGTTGAGCGGCGTCCGAAGCTCATGGCTGACGACCGCCAGGAAGCGGCCCTTCGCCACCTCTGCCGACGCTGCGGCCTCATTGGCGGCAGCAAGCTCGTCGCGCAATTCGGCAGTCTCGTCGTTCTCGCGCAGCAGCAGAGTGAAGGTCTCCTGCTGCTCTTCGGCGCGCATCAGTTCGAGCTGAAATGGCCGGTAATTGTCGGCCGTTGAGGCGCTGCCGTCCTGCGGCAGCCTTACCCGAAGATCGAGCCGGCGCGCCAGGGCGCCATCGCGCATGTCGGCAAGCGCGCTGAGATAAGCGACGCGATCGGACAGGTGGATGCGGTCGAACAGGCCGGCGCCGAAAAGCAGTTCCGGCGGCAGCTTCAGGATGGTGCGCGCCTTGGCCGAGGCATCCAGGACCTCGCCATGCCGGGCGACATGCAGGACAACGGCGTCGATCATGTCTTCAAGGCGGTCGTTTGGAAGGAGCGCGGGCTGCGCGCGTGCGGCATCGCCGAGGGCTGCGAGCCGGGGAACCAGCGTCAGGCCCCAGGCGAGCGGCAGCAGCCAGTGCCACGCCGCGACTTGCGCCCCGCCGAGCGGGACGACAGAGCCGACAAAGGGCTGCAGCAGCATTGCGGCCAAGGCTGAGAGGCCGCCCCAAAGTGCCGCGCGCTTTGAACCGCCGATCCACCAGGCCTCGAATGGCAGTGCCAGAGACAGCAGCGCAACCGGCGACGCCAGGCCGCCTGCTGCCGCGACGGCGCCGGCAAGGGCAAGACCGCCGGCGGCAAGGGCAACCTGGGCTGCCAGCGTCATCTTGCCTGACGCCGCCACCAGCAAGGCGGCGAACCAGCAAAGACCGAAGGCGGCGAAAATGGTTGCGACGGTGACGGCGGCGCCCATGCCCGAGGTGACCAGTGTCACCGCCGCACCGGCGGCGAAGAACGGAGCGGCAAGCATGATGCCGATGAACCGGCGCTGGCGCAGGCGATCGCCCTGGCCGATGATGGCCGGATGGACCATGCGTTCGCAACCAGCCGCCAGCGCGCCAGGCAGTTCAATATATCTGGCAGTTGTCAAACTCAACGCACTCGCACCCGGTCGTGACTGCCCCTGCTTTGCAGGTCGCTTTTGCTTGTTTGAAACTCGCATCCAGCGTTTAAGGAATGAATAAGGCTGACCCGAACAACGAGCGCGCTGCGGCAAAAATTGGAGCGCCGGCACCGGAATGCACCGCCATTTGTGGCCATAGTAAACGGAGCGTTATGTGCAAAGGGCGTGCCCGTGGCTGCGAAACCCTGAGCCGGCATGCCTGCTCTTCTGAAGATATCCATGCGCAACAATCGCTTAGATGGTTACTGCAAGGTTAAGAAAATCGCCGGCATTTGAGGCTAATGCACTGCAAAACGCCTCGCTTCGAATTTGCCTAAAATTTGAGGAAAATTTTCGCTGAGCAGGAAAGCCGTCCTTTGCGCCTCATGTGCCATTGTGGCTGATATAAAGAGGTCATTGCGCATGGACGCATGATCCGGTCATTGGACGAGAGGGCAGATCGATGGGCTTTTTGATAAGAATGGCGTTCTGGTTTTCGCTGGTGTTGCTAGCGCTGCCGCTGACCGTCGGCCCCGACGAGGATGGCCGCGAGAGCGTCGGGCCGTTCCAGGCGCTTTTTGCGGCGCGCGAAGCGGTCGGCGACATCGCCGGCATTTGCGAGCGCAAGCCGGACGTCTGCGAAACCGGCAAGTCGGCGATGCATACGATCAGCGCCCGGGCCAAGGAAACCGCCAAGATCGCCGCCGCCATGCTGGACGACAAGAGCGCCGAGACCTCGCCCGATACATCGCTGGCCACCGGCAGCGTCGCCGAGGACATCGTGCTGCCGGCGACAGTCAACATACCTGCCAAGCTGGTGGCGAAGAACTAAACACCGTTTCAGCTGGTATCTACAGCGACACCGCAGGCCGGTCGGACCTCTCGATGCCTGCGGTGCTTTTCTTCTTTTTCCGTGACGCCGCAGCCGCGGATGACTATATCCCGAGCAATGGCCACGACGATCCAGACGATCCGCGACGACTTCTCCCTGCTCGACGAGTGGGAAGACCGCTATCGCTATGTGATCGAGCTCGGCGAAGCGCTGCCGCCATTTCCCGACGCCGAACGCAACGCCGCCAACAAGGTGCCGGGCTGCGTCAGCCAGGTCTGGCTGACCACGAGCCGAGCGCCGGGCGCCGATCCGGTCATCACCTTCACAGGCGATTCAGACGCTCATATCGTACGCGGTCTGGTCGCCATCATGCTGGCGCTGTTTTCGGGACGGACTGCCAGCCAGATCCTTGAAACGGACGCCGAGGCGACGCTGAGGTCGCTTGGCCTCGACGAACATCTGTCGCCGCAGCGGGCCAATGGCCTGCGCTCAATGGTCAAGCGCATCAAGCGCGACGCCGAGATGGCTCTCAAGCAGACTGCTTGATTGCTCTATCTTCTCTTCTTTCGACGCAATTCCCAAGAGAAAGCGCTCGGCAGTTTTCCTGGAATTGTTCTAGAAACAAAACGGCGCCGTAAGGGGCGCCGTTGATCTTGTCCATTGGAGCCGGTGTTACCGCCCCTTGCGCTTGCGGCCGAGGCCCATCTTCTTGGCCAGCTGCGAACGGGCAGCGGCATAGTTAGGGGCAACCATCGGATAGCTGGCGTCGAGATTCCACTTCTCGCGGTATTCATCGGGCGTCAGACCGTAATGGGTCATCAGGTGGCGCTTCAGCGACTTGAACTTCTTGCCATCTTCAAGGCAGACGATGTAATCGTCATGAACAGAGCGCTTCGGGTTTACCGCAGGCTTCTGCTTGTCGGCCGGAGGCTGTTCGCTTGCTCCGCCCACGCGCCCGAGAGCGGCATGGACATCAGCGATAAGGTTCGGCAGTTCGCCGACGGGCACGGGATTGTTGCTGACATAGGCTGCCACCACATCGGCGGTCAGCTCGATCAGCGCATCGCTATTTCTGGAAGGTGTTTCGACGATATCCATGGTTTAGGCCCCAACGAAGGATGTTTCTGTTTGCGCCCTTTTTGGAAGATCGGGCATGGCGCGAATTTCACGCGGGAAGAGCTTCATGGATTCGCGTCCGGGCATCTTAATGAGCCCACAGACAAAGTAAGTCAATTCGCATCTTGCGCTATATTCAACGATATTCATCGAATAGTCGCTCTTCAGCTTCAATCTTTCGTGCACTCTGTAACTTCGCGATATTTTCTGGTCGGACCAGGACTAGCATGACGTAAGGTCACACCACCGCTAAATCAGCAAGGACTCATAAAGTGGGCAGCGATGCTTGGTCTATGCTTCGAGGTTTGGGCGGCTGATTGTCGGATTCGTACCAAACCGCAAGTTGCAAAGCGTTGGCGAAACACGCCGAAGAATATCTTCGGTCTGACCGGATTCAATACGGCGTGAGGTATTTTCCATAGACCCAGCCACTAACAAAACCACCGTTTTGCGCCGGGTCGTGCCAAACTTGACACCATTGATAGCGAATTGCCTGTTTCTGCTTCCAGTGCGGCTGGCCGGCGATCTCCAGAAGATTCAAGCCGCCGGTGCACTTGCCGGTCATCTGCAGGATCGTCCCGTTGGGATAGGCGGCCTGCTTCTGCGAGGTGCCGGACGGATATTTGCGAACGTTGAGCGTGTCGCCGAACGGCACGCCAGCCACTTGCCAAGCGGCGAACGCGGTTGCATGAGACTGGCCGGTGAAAGCCAGAACGGTCGAAGCGACGACGGCGAGAGCCGCAGCGGTGTTGATATGGAAATTCATCATCCTCTCCTTTTGGCTCATCTCCCGAGCCCGCCGCAACCAATACATCCCGGCCCTTGAACCCGCGCTGATCGGCGTGTTCATTTGCCATTCAAGTAATTTCTTCAGTGAGACGCAATGACCAAGACCTCAGCTTTTCCGACCGCCAGCCCGCCGAGCCCCGAGAAACACCCCGTCTTCGACACGCATCACGGCATTACCCGCACAGATGACTATGCCTGGCTGAGGGCCGAGAACTGGCAGGCGATGTTCAGGGACCCTTCCCTGCTTGAGGGCCGCATCCGCGCCCATCTCGAAGCCGAAAACGCCTATCAAGCAGTGCTTATGGCCGATACGCTAGAGCTTCGGAAGCAGTTGTTCGGCGAGATGAAGGGGCGCATCAAGGAAGACGATTCCACGGTGCCGATGAAGGATGGCCCCTATGCTTACGGCTCATCCTTCAAGCTTGGCGGCGAACAGCCCCGCTATTTCCGCATGCCGCGCGATGGCGGCGATGAGCAGATCCTGCTCGATGGCGACGCGGAAGCCGAGGGCAAGCCCTATTTCCGCCTCGGCGGCGTCGACCATTCGGCCGATCACCGCAAGCTGTTGTGGGCGTTCGACGACAAGGGCTCTGAATTCTTCACACTTCGCGTGCGCGATCTCACCAGCGGCAAGGAACTGAGCGACCAGATCGAGGCCACCAGTGGTGGCGGCGTCTGGAATGCCGCCGATGACGGCTTCTTCTACACAAGGCTCGACGACAATCATCGCCCGTCCAAGGTGCTGTTCCACGCGCTCGGCGGCAGCCCCCTTAATGACCGGCTGATTTATGAGGAAACCGATCCCGGCTTCTTCATGGATGTCGGCGGCACGCGCTCCAACGAATGGATCATGATCGGGATCAACGACCACGAAACCTCGGAATATCACCTGATGCGCGCCGATGAGCCTTTCGCCGAGCCAAAGCTGGTGGCAAAGCGCGAGACCGGCCTGCAATATGATCTGGAAGAAGGCGGCGACATCTTCTTCATCCTCACCAATGCCGACGGCGCCAAGGACTTCAAGATCATGACGGCGCCGGCTGATGACCCGGTTCGCGCCAACTGGGAAGAGCTGGTGGCGCACGAGCCAGGCCGGCTGATCCTGTCGGTGGTCGGCTTCAGGGATCATATGGTCAGGCTCGAACGCAAGGAAGGGCTGCCGCGCATCGTCGTGCGCGATCGCCGCAGCGGCGAGGAGCATCTGATCTCGTTCGACGAAGAGGCGTTCTCGCTCGGCCTGTCGGGGTCCTATGAATACGACACGGAGATCATGCGCTTCACCTATTCGTCGATGACGACCCCGGCGCAGGTCTTCGACTACAATATGCGCAGCCGCGAGCGTGTGCTGCTGAAGACCCAGGAAGTGCCGTCCGGTCACAATCCGGATCATTATGTCACGCGCCGGCTGATGGCGCCGGCCGCCGATGGCGAACTGGTGCCGGTCTCGCTCCTGCATCACCGCGACACGCCGCTCGATGGCTCCGCACCGTGCCTGCTTTACGGCTACGGCTCTTACGGCATTGCCATCCCGGCGGCGTTCAACACCAACTGGTTCTCGCTGGTCGACCGTGGCTTTGTCTTTGCCATCGCCCATGTCCGCGGCGGCAAGGACAAGGGCTATGGCTGGTATGACGACGGCAAGCGGGCGCACAAGATGAAGACGTTCACCGATTTCATCGCCGTCGCGCAGCATCTCGTCGCCGAGCGTTACACCCAACACGACCGCATCGTCGCGCAAGGCGGCTCGGCCGGCGGCATGCTGATGGGTGCGATCGCCAACATGGCGCCGCAAAATTTCGGCGCCATCGTTGCCGAGGTCCCCTTTGTCGACGTGCTGACCACGATGCTCGACGCAAGCTTGCCGCTGACGCCGCCGGAGTGGCCGGAATGGGGCAACCCGATCGCGTCGGCGGAAGATTACCAAACGATCGCCGCCTACTCACCCTATGACAATGTCGCCGATCACGACTACCCGCCGATCCTGGCGCTGGCCGGCCTCACCGATCCGCGCGTCACCTATTGGGAGCCGGCCAAATGGGTGGCGCGGCTGCGCGAGCGCAAGAGCGGCGACAATCCGGTGCTGTTCAAGATCAACATGGATTCCGGCCATGCCGGCGCCTCCGGCCGCTTTTCAAGGCTGGAGGAGATCGCCTATACCTACTCCTTCGCGCTCAAGGTTACGGCCAAGCCCGAACCCGGGGTTACGGGCAAGGCTGAGAATGCAACGGAGGCGTCGCAATGATCGATCTATCCACCTTGACGGCTTACATAGCGGTTGTGCTTGGCTTTGTGTTTATTCCAGGCCCAGCCACGCTTTTGACGGTCGCGCGAGCGACGAGTTCCGGAACCAGGGTTGGCGTCGCGACGGGCGCGGGCGTCGCGGCTGGCGATGTGTTCCATACCATCATGGCGATGGTCGGCATTTCGGCGATCATCGCCACTTCGGCAACGCTGTTCAGCGTCGTAAAATACATCGGCGCGGCGTATCTCGTTTACCTCGGCATCCGCGCAATCATCGAGAGAATACCGGCCGACCCTACTGCCGGCGCACTCGCGATCTCCGCCAGCAAGGCGTTTCGTCAAGCTGTCCTGACCGAAGTGCTTAATCCAAAGACGGCGCTTTTCTTCCTCGCCTTCCTGCCCCAGTTCGTGCGGCCTGAAAACGGATCGGTGATGCTCCAGCTGATGACGCTGGGCATAATCTTTGTTCTGCTCGGCCTTTTCAGCACAGTCGTCTTTGCCGTGAGTGCGGGCCGGCTCGGCACGTTCCTGCGCCGCAATCCGTCGGTGGTGAAATGGCAAGGCAAGGTGGTTGGCGGCATCTACTGCGCGTTAGGCGTCCGTCTGGCCTTGCAGCAGCGCTGATGTCGATGCGAAAGGCGCGCCCGTCGAGGCGCGCCTTTCGTCACTTTTTGAATTCCAGGCTGCTCATTTTCACTCGCATTTGCAATGGCTGCGCGCTACCCAATGCGCGCCACCTTCCAGACCATGACATACGCAAAGGGGCCACTATGTTGCTCGTCGACACCTATCTCGAGAAATCACCGATCCAGGGCATCGGGGTTTTCGCCAGGAACCACATTGCCAAGGGCACGCTGGTCTGGAAGCTCGACCCCAGATTCGACCGGATCATCGACGTCGAGACCTATGAAGGCGAGAGCGGCCCGGTGAAGAACTATCTCGACCGTTATTCCTATCCAGACCGCCGGGATCCGAACTACATCGTCTTCGAAGCCGACGACGCCCGCTACATGAACCATGACGACGAACCGAATTGCGACGTCTCCTCGCCCGAGGAAACCTATGCCTTGCGCGACATCGCACCCGGCGAGGAACTGACCTGCAATTACAGCCATTTCTTCGAGACGGGCTTCGACTTCCTCGGCGATCGCCACCTGTAGATGGCCACCTGTGGCCGGGATCACTTGGCCGGCTTGCTGCGCACCGGGTAGCCGTTGGGATGCGGCGGCACCGCCTTGAGATAGGCGGCTATTGCCGCGCGATCTTCCGGCGGCAGTTCGGCCATGTTGCGCTGCACGTCGACCATGGCGCCGCCGACCGAATCGAAATCAGGGGTAAAACCGGTTTCGAGATAGTTGGCGATGTCGGCTTCCGACCAGTCACCGAGCCCGCCTTCGCCCGATGTGATGTTCGGCACGATGCCGCTGCCTTCGGCGGCCGCCGCGCCAGCCAGCCACTGGCTCTTCCTGGTGCCGCCGGTGACATCGCGCGGCGTGTGGCATTCGCCGCAATGGCCGGGCCCCTCGACCAGATAGCGGCCGGCGAGTACCGGATCAGGCGTGCCATCGGCAAAGGCAATCACCGGCTCTTTGCTGAGATAGAGCCGCTTCCACAGGCCTAGGCCGCGGCGGATGTTGAAGGGGAAAGTCAGGGAATTGTCGGGCGCCTTGCCGGCGACCGCCGGCAGCGTCATCAGGAACGCATAGAGATCGGCAATATCAGCCGGCTTCATGCGGGCGTAGGACGCGTAGGGAAAGGCCGGATAGAAATGCTCGCCCGACGGCGACACGCCCTTCAGCATGGCGTTGGCAAGGTCCTCGACCGTCCATGCGCCGATGCCGTCCTTGGGATCCTGCGAGATGTTGGGCGGCACGAAGGTGCCGAACGGCGTCTTGAGCTCGAGGCCGCCGACCAGTTGCAAACGGGCGTCGCCTTGCGAGCCCGGCTTGGCGTGACAGGAGGTGCAGCCGCCGGCATTGAAAATGCGCTTGCCCCTGGCGGCGTCGCCGGGGCCGAGCTGCGCCAGGGTGCCAGTGTCGAGCTTGACCGGCGCCGACAACAGCCAGCCGGCGCCCGCACCGACGACGCCCAGGACAAGGGCGACGCCGACAAATTTTTTCCACAAGGGCATTGCCCGGGATCAGCTCTTCTTCACCCGATAGGTCTTGTGGCAGGTGCCGCAATCACTGCCGAGCGTATCGATCTGCGCCTTCAGCGCATCGACATCGGCGGGTGCGGCGGCGACTGCGGCCTTGACGTCGGCGAGGTACTTGTCTTCGGTCGATTTGAAGCCCGCCATGTCTTTCCAGATTTTGGGCGAGGCGGTGGTATCACCGCTGTCGCTGCCGGCCGGGAACAGCGTGTCGACATCGAACTTCTCGGCATTGACTTGCAGCGCCTGCAGCGCCGTCAGCACGGCGGCGGCATCGAAGTCTGCCTCGCCCTTGGCGATTTTTGACAGGCCGCCGACGATCTTGCCTCGTTCCTTCATCAGTCCCTGTCGGTCGAGGATCGGGTCGGCAAAAGCCGCCGAGGCGGCGAGGCTGAGCATAGAGATGGCGATAACAAGCTTTCTCATTCAATTGGCTCCAGGATGATGAGGGGTCGCGACCTAACGTTAACGGAGGGCGGGCCGGGATTATTCCCTGTCCGCCGGCCGGATTCTGCCGAATTTTGTGTGCCTGCTGCTTCAGCTGAGAAAGAAAAGCCCCGGAGTACCGGGGCTTCTCTGGGTCGATCAGGCTTTCGCCTCTTCGTACATTTCAAGGACATGGTCCCAGTTGATGAGGCTGTCGACGAAGGCCTCGAGATATTTCGGCCGCGCGTTGCGGTAGTCGATGTAATAGGAATGTTCCCAGACATCGACGCCGAGGATCGGCGATGCGCCATGGACGAGCGGGTTCTCGCCGTTCGGCGTCTTGGATATTGCCAGCTTGCCGTCCTTCACCGAGACCCAGGCCCAGCCCGAGCCGAACTGCGTGGTGCCAGCGGCGATGAAGTCGGCCTTGAACTTGTCGTACCCGCCGAGATCCGCGGCGAAAGCCTTCTGCAGGGCGCCCGGAAGCTTGTTGCCGCCGCCGCCCTTCTTCATCCACTTCCAGAAATGGATGTGGTTGTAGTGCTGGGCTGCGTTGTTGAAGAGGCCGGCATTCTTGCCGAACGACTGTTTGACCACCTCTTCGACCGACAGATCGCCAAGGCCCGCTTCGGCGGCCAGCTTGTTGCCGTTGTCGACATAAGCCTTGTGGTGCTTGTCGTGGTGATACTCCAGCGTCTCCTTCGACATGTAAGGCTGCAAGGCCTCGTAGTCGTAGGGCAAGGCGGGCAATTCAAAAGCCATCGGTCATACTCCTCATGGAAAAATCCGGTGCGGATACCGGATTAAGATAGGGCTGCATTGATCTGGAACAACTCCGGAATGAAGCGCCAATTGCCTTTTAGCGGCTCAACCGGCGGAAGTCGAATGCGCCCATTCCCAATAAAGGTCGCGCGCTTTCTTGGCCACCGGCCCGGGCTGCAGATCGCGGTCCTCGATGCGGGTGATCGGCACGACCTTGGAATGATTTCCGGTCGAAAATATCTCGTCGGCTTCGAGAAAGTCGCGCACCGACAGCATCTTCTCCGTGGTCTTGAAGCCGTAATCGCCAAGCAGCGTCATGGTGCGCGAGCGGGTGATGCCGGACAGGAAGGTGCCGTTGGGCGCCGGCGTCAACACGTGGCTGTCCTTGACCAGGAAGATGTTCGAGGTTCCGGTCTCGGCGACATTGCCCAGCATGTCCAGCACCAGCGCATTGTCGAAGCCGCGTCCCTTGGCTTCGAGAATGGCGCGGCCATTGTTGGGATAGAGGCAGCCGGCCTTGGCATTGGTCGGCATGGTCTCGATGGTCGGCCGCCGGAACGGCGACACGGTGATCGAAAAGCCGGTCGGCGAGATCATCGGCGATTCGTAAAGGCAGAGGCAGAAACGGGTCGAGGCCGGATCGGCCGGCACGCCCATATAGCCGCCATGCTCGGCCCAGTACATCGGCCTGATGTAGACCGCTGTCTTGCCGTCGAACTTCTTCAGCCCGTCCCAGGTCAGGCCGACGATCTGGTCGACGGTCATCGACGGCGCGAGGCCGAGCGCGGTCGCCGATGCGTTCACCCTAGCGGCATGCAGCTCGAGATCGGGGGCGACGCCTTCGAACCAGCGGGCGCCGTCGAAGACGCTGGTGCCGAGCCACATGGCGTGGCTGCGCGGACCAAGGATGGCGACGTTGCCTTCGTACCAGTCGCCGTCGACGAAGGTCCATGTCGCCGATAGCGCCGCAGTCGCCAGTGTCATTGTTCGGTTCCGCTTCAAAGCTGTTTGTTGCCAGGCATTGGAAGATGCTTTGACCGGCGCCGTCAACCGGCATGGAGCGGATTTGTTGAGGCCAGAGCGCCCCAAGAAAGCGATCAAGACTACAATCGATGCTTGCACCTTGCGCCGCCTGCCCTCAAAACTGTCGCCATGCATTACGCGGCTTACGTTTTCGACGCCTATGGCACGTTGTTCGACGTGCACGCCGCCGTGCGCCGTCACGACGGCGAGATCGGCCCCGACGGCCCGCTGCTTTCGGAAATCTGGCGCGCCAAGCAGCTGGAATATTCCTGGGTGCGCACGCTGATGGGCGGCTATGCCGATTTCTGGCAGCTCACCGAACAGGCGCTCGATTTCGCCCTGCTCAAGGTTCCCTCCGCCGACAAGGGACTGAAGGCCAAGCTGCTCGAAGCCTATTGGCGGCTCGACTGCTATCCGGAAGTGCCGGCCGTGCTCAAGGCGCTGAAAGCATCCGGCGCCAAGCTCGCAATCCTGTCCAACGGCTCGCCCGAGATGCTGGAAGCGGCGGTCAAGTCGGCCGCCCTCGACCAGGTGCTGGACGATATCTTTTCGGTCGACGCCGTCAGGCGCTTCAAGACCGACCCGTCGACCTACGACATGGTGGCGACGGGCTGGCGACTCTATCCGGGCGCCGTCTCATTCCAGTCGTCCAACCGCTGGGACGTCGCCGGCGCCACCAAATTCGGCTTTCGCACCGTATGGATCAACCGCGCCAACCAGCCCGAGGAATACCGGGATTTCCCGCCGGCGCTGATCCTGCCGTCGCTTGAAGGCCTGCTGACCGGCGGCTGATCACTCTGTTGCCTTCGAGCAACAGTGGCAGGGCGGTCACAGCTTCGCCTTTGTTTGTCCACCCTCAGGCCAGAATCGGAACCGCCTATCGCGTCAGGCATTGGGGGAGGCCGACCAATGCGCCGCTTGAAGGCATTCACGCTTTCTTGCGATTCGAGACTTAAAAAAGGCAACCATGTTGAAGACCGGAATCGACCCGTATCGCCTGAGCCGTCGCGGCTTTCTGAATGCTGCAGCCCTTGGCGCCGCTTCGATTGCGGTCTCCGCCTGCACCACCACCGGACCGACGCCGGCGCCGGTCGAACCGCCACCGCCGACCTATGACGAGCCGCCGCTCGGCGACTATGCGACGATGTACGGCCCGATTTCCGACAGCGGGTTCGAGCTCCCGGCCATCCCGATCAAGAAGATGGACCCGCAGTTCCTGCGCCAGATCGTTCCCGATCCGACCGGCCAGCGGCCAGGCACCATCATCGTCGATACGACCAACCATTTCCTGTATCTGGTGCGCGAAGGCGGCCAGGCGATCCGTTACGGCGTCGGCCTCGGCCGCGCCGGCTTCGAATGGTCGGGAGACGCCGTCGTCCAGTGGAAGCAGAAATGGCCGAAATGGACGCCGCCCGATGAGATGGTTGCCCGCCAGCCTGAACTGGAAGCATACAGCGCCAAGAACGGCGGCATGCCCGGCGGCCTCAAGAACCCGCTCGGCGCCCGCGCGCTCTACCTGTTCCACGACAACGTCGACACGCTCTACCGCCTGCATGGCTCGCCGGAATGGAACTCGATCGGCAAATCCGTCTCGTCAGGCTGCGTGCGCCTGATAAATCAGGACATCATCGACCTCTACGACCGCGTGCCGTCGAAGAGCCCGGTCATCGTGACGTCCGACATCGGCCAGCCGATGGCGGCGGGCGCAAACCGCAGAGCCATCCCGATCGATGGCGGGGTGCCGGATGGCTCGGTCCTGCTCGGCCCGGTGACCTGATCGACTTCATCGATGTCATGAAGCGGCAGGTTCGCCGCTCCATGCGGCAAACCCCCGCCAGGATTCCGATAGCTTTACGCGAATGCCTGGGGTTCGCATCCAAGATATGCAATGCCGGCAACAGGAGGCCAAAAAAGACGTCCAGACGAACCATGGAGCCGCTGCAATCGGGGCGGCCATGCCCTGTCAATCTCGACGCTGCTGTGTTTCGTTACCGATTGATGTATATTAGACGGGAGTATGATTGCAGAGACATACATTTCATTAGATCATTGATGGCGGGGGAACGCCGATGGTGGGGTTTGATTTCGATAGTCCGCCTGCCGACGGCGCCGAGGCCAACCTGTCGGCCGAATGCGAGCGGCAATTGCTGCCGCTCGTCCGCGGAATTGTCGAGGCGGCGGTTGCCGCCGGGTGGAGCCAGGAAGACGTTCTTCTGGCCATGGTCGAGCTGTCCTGGGATCTGTACGAGAAACGCCGAGGCGATCTTTAGCAGGCCTGCGTGAGCCGGATAATTCCGTAGCGCCGGCCAAGCCAGGCCATGTTTTTCTCGCGCGAACTTTTTTCTTCACCTACAATGTTTTTTCTATCCGCGGGATGCGCTACGCTGCCTTTGGGCAGGACTATGGGGGATACAAATTACCGTCCGGATTTCCGGGTTGGCTGTTTGCACGGCACGGAATTTCGATGGGCTGGCAAAGCGGCTGAGGCAAGGCTGAATGAAAAATGCGGGCGAGGTTCAGGAACGCAGCGCAGGCGCCGATCGGGTCGATCGGCACGCCCTCGACACAATCCCCGAAAATGCCAATCCCAGAAGAGCAACCATGCGGGGGAGCGGGATATGCTCTGTCCGCAGCCCTGGATCGCTCCCGGAGGGTCGCCATCGCCGAAGTCGCCTACCTCGCGGGATTTTCGGATCAAGGCCATTTGGCCACCGCCATGAAGAAGCACAAGGGAAAGAAGCCATGGTTCGGGCGATAACTGCTGCTGGATCGTCCGTGGCGATGACAGATAGTCGACCAGCTCTGTCAATGGCCGCGCGATCTATATTCAGAATACAACGCTGGATTGTGACGGCGCACTATGCACAATAACTAGGCTAAAAATGGTAAGATAAGATCGGAAAATAGTCAGGTAGCCTTGGCTAAAAATTCAAACCTGTAAATTTATAGTCAAAATCCTGGTAAAATTTCGCTTGAGCTCAAATTCTTCTTTGCAATATAAAGCAGCATCTGTAAGATTCGAAGGAACGCCCAGGAGCAAACGTGAATTCTGGGCGCCTCGATACAGCACAGGATTGGATTGATCGGCGCAGCAGTGGCAGAGACGAAGATGCAACATAGAGGCAACGTCCAGGAAAGCGCCGGGACAGAGCGGCGGCGCGCGGATCGTCGCATCTTCGACGGAATTCCGGAAAGCGCGGGGCGCTACCTGGTCACGTTTCGAGGCGGCGCGGCTCATGTCGTTCATGGGCCGGGATCACACACATTCAAAGCGGCGGAACATTTCGCTTCGGTTCTGCTTACACCCTCACCAGGGATTGCGGCATCGCTGGGCAGCGACAAAGTCCACGAATACGACGGCGACGTCGGCATGATCATGATCGTCCCAGCCGACCTCGGCGGCAAGGTGACCCGGTCATCCACCACGGAAAGCGCAATCGTGGCGCTCACCCCCGAGAGTCTCTTCGAGCTGGCAACGCGTGAATTCGACACCGGCCATGCCGAGCTTCAGCCGCCGCCGTTCGGGACCGTCGACTTCCAAGCGCTGCAACTCGCGCAGTTGCTGAAGGCGGAACTGACGGATCGGGAAACTCCAAACGAGTTCTATGTCGATTCGTTGGTCACCATGTTCGGCGTCCATTTGCTTCGGAACTACGCAGGAGCGCGAAAGTTGCCACAAGCCCCAAAGGGCGGTCTGTCGAACCGCAGCGCCCGGCGGGTGCGCGAATTCCTGGAGGTAAGTTTTTCCAGCAAGATCGCGGTGGCCGAGTTGGCCGCACTCTGTGGCCTTTCGCCGAGCCATTTCATCCTGGCATTCACCAAGACCTTTGGCGAGCCGCCGCACAAATACCTGCTGCGGCTGCGTCTCGATTTCGCCGAAAAACTTCTCATCGAGAGCGACCTGTCGATTGCGGAAGTCGCTCATCTCAGTGGATTCTCGGACCAGAGCCACTTGACAGTCACCATGTCCAGATACCGGAACAGAACCCCCAAGCAGGTGAAGCTGCAACGTTAACGACTGTTGCGGCGCGCATGATTGTCCGCGGCGATACCTCGATTGATCTTCAGTATAGTCGAAGGTTGTGTGGCAGAGCAGTCACAGTTGTCGCGCAGGGACCAAATACCGGATTTTCCTACAAAGATTCCGGATTATTCCAAAATACCTGCACCGCGAATGTGCTCATGGTCGCGATGGAAGTCATTTGGGGCGGGGGGAGCAACCAGATGATACAGCATGTCGGATTGTCCCATGGACATTCAATTCGCGGAAATCGAGGTCTTCGCGCCTAAGGCCGAAGCGGCCTGGGCTGCACTGCAACGCCAATACGCCAGCCGGATCAGCGCTGCGGAACTCGACCATCTCCTGGCCTGTTTCGTGCTTGGACTGACCTCTCCGGCTTGTGGTGAAGGCGATCCGGGATTTCATTTCGATCTCTGCCGCGCGCTGGTGGCGGTAAGCCTGCCGCCGGAACGGACGGAGGCTGCACTGCATACGGTTCCAGAACCGACGCAGCCATGGGTCGCGAGCGCCTATCAGCTGATTGAAAAACAAGGCGCGAAGGTCGGTCTCTCGTTGCGGGAGAAGACGCGCAATTTCGAAGATTTTTTGGCCACCGAGGCGAATGGTGCGGCACATCAGAGCGCCTCGGCAATTGCGAGGAAAAACTAGCATGACCAAACGCGTCGAGGGGCGGAGAAGGATCGAACTTTCTTCAAGCTTTGTCGGAAACTGGATCGCGGGTGCGGCCGACAGCCGCTCGGTGCGGCGCCGCCTGATGGCGGTGCTGCGCATGGCTCACCGGGTTCTTGGATTCGGTCGCAAGAATATGGGTCTGGGAACATTGGGAAGCGGCACCAGCGTGCGTTCGGCTCTGGCCTGTGGTGTGAGCCCGGCCAGCATGCTCGGCGGCCTGGCCGCGCTCGCCGCGCTCGGCCTCGCCACACCGGCCCAGGCACAATATCAGGCTGGCGGCGGTTCGGCGACCGGCGGCAACGCCGTCGCCATCGGTAACGGCGCCGCGACGAATGGCAATAACAGCGTGGCGTTGGGCAGTTCCAACAGTGCAACGGGCGACGGCACGATCGCCATCGGCTATGCGATGGGTGTCAATGGCCTCAATTCCATAGGCATAGGTGTCTTCGCAGGCGCAACCGGCGTCAATGCCCTCGCCGTGGGCGGGAACGCCAAGGCCAACGGGGACGCAGCAAGCGCTATTGGCGTCAATTCGGTTGCAACCACAAGCGCGGCCGCTTTTGGCAATAATGCGCGTGCCGACGGAGTCAACTCGACCGCGATCGGCCCTGTTACCCGGGCGACCGGATTGCGCGCCACCGCGCTCGGGTTCGGGGCAACGGCATCCGGCGTGGATTCGATTGCCCAAGGTAACAGCGCTGTCGCAAGCAACCAGAATGCCGTCGCCATAGGATTCCAGGCGACCGCGACCAGCATCAACTCCGTCAACATTGGCGGGCGCACCCTCGCGGGATCAGGCGCGCTCTCGCAGGGCGCCATCGCCCTTGGTACGGATGTCACGGCAAATCAGCAAAACACCGTTGCCATAGGCGTCCTGACCAAAGCGACCGGAACGAGCGCAACGGCGATGGGCAACACCGCCAGTGCCTGGGGCAACCAGTCCATCGCATTCGGCGTCGGCGCACTGGCGGGTGTTCAGGCCAACACCGCACTGCCCAACAGCATCGCGATCGGCACGAATTCGGTCTCTTCCGGCGCTTCTGCCGTCGCGCTCGGCACCGCCGCGAAAGCATCTTCCGCCGATGCCGTTGCGATGGGAAGCAACGCCAGTGCGTCGACCCAATACGGCGTCGCAATCGGCCTGAATGCGGCAGCCTCCGGTACAGGCGGAGCGATGGCACTTGGCCAAGGTACGATCTCGAGCGGTGTCAATTCCGTTGCCCTCGGCGTCCAGGCCAGTGCCACCGGGGCAGGCGCCAATGCCTTGGGCACCTTGTCCGTTGCTTCGGGAGGCAATTCCACAGCCCTCGGCACCAGTTCCACGGCCAGCAACAACTATGCGACAGCCGCAGGCTGGGGATCTGTCGCCAGCGGCGCTGATTCCGCTGCCGTAGGACGTGAGGCCGTCGCGTCGGCGCTTGACGCAACGGCGATGGGGTACATATCCAAGGCCTCGGGCCAATACAGCACCGCCGTCGGCGCCAACGCAAACGCCACCGCCACGTCCAGCACGGCGATCGGCCAGAACGCGTTTGCAACCGGCGTTCAAGCATCCGCTTTCGGCGTAGGAGCGAATGCCGGCGCCCAGAATGCGGTTGCGCTGGGCGCCCTCTCCACCGCCAGCGCCACGAGCGCCATCGCCGTGGGCAACAACGCCAAGGCGGATTCGGCCGAAGCGGTCGCCATGGGCACCAATGCGGTGGCAACCGGCGGCAAGGCCGTCTCCATCGGTTCGGGCAACACGGCTTACGGCAACGGCGCGGTCTCCATCGGCGATCCGAGCTATGCCAGCGGCACCGGCGCCTTCACCGGCGGCGCCAACAACATCGCCAACAGCGACGGCACGGCAACCGCCACAGCCGCAAACCAGGCCGCAGGCGCGGTTGCCATCGGCAACAACAACAAGGCCGTCGGGCAAGGCTCCGTGGCGCTGGGCAATGGCTCGACGGCGGGTGCAGCCGGCCTTGCCGGCAATGTCGCGCTGGGCAACGGCGCGACGGCGACGGCAAGCTCCGGCGACGTAGCGCTCGGTTCGGGCTCGGTGACCGCGACGGCGGTCGGCACCAGCGGCGCGACGATCGGCGGCACGGCCTACAGCTTCGCCGGCACGACGCCGACGAGCACTGTCAGCGTCGGCGCGCTCGGCGCGGAGCGGACCATCACCAATGTCGCGGCGGGCCGGCTCAGCAATTCGTCGACCGACGCCATCAATGGCTCGCAGCTCTTCGCCACCAACCAGCAGGTGACGCAGAACACGACGGCCATCGCCGCCAACACCGCCGACATCACCAATCTCGGCAACACGATCAACAGCATCAGCACCGGTGGCGGCATCAAGTATTTCCACGCCAATTCGACGGCGGCGGACTCGTCCGCAACGGGCACGGACTCCGTTGCTATCGGACCAGTCGCGACCGCGACGGGGACAAACGCCATCGCGGCCGGCACCAATTCGAGCGCCTCCGACGCCAACGCCTCGGCCTTCGGCAGCGGCGCCGTCGCATCGGCGCTTGACGCAACGGCGATGGGATACATCTCCAAGGCCTCGGGCCAATACAGCACCGCCGTCGGTGCCAACGCCAATGCCACAGCCACGTCCAGCACCGCGATCGGCCAGAACGCGTTTGCAACCGCCTTTCAAGCGACCGCTCTCGGCGTAGGAGCGAATGCCGGCGCCCAGAATGCAATCGCGCTGGGCGCCCTCGCCAACGCCAGCAACGCCGGCGACGTGGCGCTCGGCTCGGGCTCGGTAACCGCCGCGGCGGTCGGCACCGCCGGCACGACGATCGGCGGCGTCGCCTACAACTTCGCCGGCACGACGCCGGCAAGCACCGTCAGCGTCGGCGCGGTCGGCGCGGAACGCACCATCACCAATGTCGCGGCGGGCCGGCTCAGCAATTCGTCGACCGACGCGATCAACGGCTCGCAGCTCTTCGCCACCAACCAGCAGGTGACGCAGAATACGACCGACATCGCCGCCAACACCGCCGACATCACCAATCTCGGCAACACAATCAACAGCATCAGCACCGGCGGCGGCATCAAGTATTTCCATGCCAATTCGACGCTGGCGGATTCCCAGGCCCTGGGGACGGATTCCGTTGCGGTCGGCCCGAATGCCGTGGCCAACAATGCCGGCGACGTTGCGATCGGCGCGAATGCGGTGTCGACCGTGACCACGGCGGTCGGCGGCACCACGATCGGCGGCGTTGCCTACACCTTCGCCGGCGCGACGCCCGCGGGTGCATTCTCGGTCGGCTCGGTGGGCGCCGAACGCCAGATCCAGAACGTCGCGGCCGGGCAGTTGAGCAACTCCTCGACCGATGCGGTCAACGGCTCGCAGCTGTTTGCGACCAACCAGCAGGTGACGCAGAACACCACCGATATCGCCGCCAATACTGCTGACATCACCAATCTCGGCAATTCGATCAGCAATATTGCCGGCGACACCTCGCTGGCCTACACCGACGCCAATGGCGACGGCATCCGCTATGTGCGCACCAACGACAGGACGCTTGCCGTCGCGGACTCCTTCGCGCAAGGGATCGGCTCTTCCGCCCTGGGCTACCAGGCGACCGCGAGCGCCGACAATGCGCTGGCGCTCGGCCGCGACACCCAGGCCAGCGTCATCGGCGGCGTGGCGCTTGGCGCCGGCTCGGTTTCGGATCGGGCGGTCGCGCCCGTATCGGGGTCGATCCTCTCCGGCACCGGCCTCATTCCCTACAACACCGCGGACATGAGCCTGCTCGGCGCCGTCTCGGTCGGCACCTCCACCTCCTATCGCCAGATCATCAACGTGGCCGACGGCACGCAGGACCAGGACGCGGTCACGCTTCGCCAGTTGAAGGGCGCGCTGAGCTCGTTCGCGGTGACGGGGAGCCTGTACTTCCATGCCAATTCGACGGCAGCGGATTCGCTCGCGGTCGGCGTCGATTCGGTTGCGGTCGGTCCGCGCACCACCGTCAATGGCGACAATGGCATCGGCATCGGCAACGGCGCCATCGTGCAGCAGACGGCGCCGGGAGGCATCGCGATCGGCCAGAATTCGACGGTCAACCAGGCCGACAGCATCGCCCTCGGCACCAACGCGACCACCAACGGAGCGCAGGCGGTGGCGCTCGGCGCCGGCGCAAAGGCCAACGAGCCGGGCAGCGTCGCGCTCGGCGCGGGCTCGACGACGGCGGCGGCGGTCGCCACCACCGGCACCACGATCAACGGCGTTGCCTATACCTTCGCCGGAACAGCTCCGACCAGCACGGTCAGCGTCGGCACCGTCGGCAACGAGCGCACCGTCACCAATGTCGCGGCGGGCCGGATCAGCGGCACCTCCACCGACGCCATCAACGGCAGCCAGCTCTTCGCCACCAACCAGGCGGTCGAAGCCATGCAGGGTAGCGTCGGCGACCTGAATCAGTTCGCCGTCCAGTACGACAAGGACGGGAACGGCAACAAGTCCAACTCGATTACCCTTGCCGGCGGCGACCCGAACACGCCGGTGGTCATCCACAATGTCGGGCCGGGCGTTGCCAACACCGATGCGGTCAATGTTCAGCAGTTCAACAGCGGGTTAGCACTCAACCTAGACAATTCGAAGAACTACACCAACCAGGTGGCGGCCACCACGCTGCAGCAAGCCAATGCGTATGCGGACTCCAAACTCAGCCAGCTCAACATGGACATGGGAGAGGTCAGGGGCGAGGCGCGCCAGGCTGCGGCAATCGGCTTGGCGGCCGGCTCGCTGCGCTACGACGATCGTCCCGGCAAGCTGAGCGTGGCCGCCGGCGGAGGCTATTGGCGCGGTGAAGGCGCCCTGGCCTTCGGCGCCGGCTACACCAGCGAGGAAGGACGTGTTCGAGCGAACCTGTCCGGTACGACGGCAGGCGGACACTGGGGTGTCGGCGCGGGCGTCAGCCTTACGCTGAACTAGAGCCCGGCCATGATCAGGCAGGCAGTCCTTGCTGTCGCGATATCCATGACGTCAATGCTCCTGTCCGGCCCGTTAGCGGCCGGGCAGGAAGCAATCCCTTCCGGCTACAGGGTAAAACCTTCCGACGTAGCGATCCCTGCGGATGCGAAGCTTGGCGAATATCAACGGACCACCCGTCCGTTCGAGAACTGGACGCTGATCTGCGACGAGAACCTGAAGGCGCGCCAAAAGGTCTGCAATGTCACCCAGATCATCGAGGACCAGGCAGGACAGGTTGCGTTCAGCTGGTCGCTTGCCGCCACCAAGGAAGGCAACCCCTACATGATCTTGCGCGCCCCGCCGATCGCCAAGAGCGACGCTCCTGTCTCGCTGACATTCGAGGGGCGCAAGGAGCCGATAAAAATTCAACTCGACGGATGCAATCAGGCCGTCTGCGTCGGCATGCTGCCGGTTGGTCCGATCATGCGCGAACAGATTTCGAAGGCCGCGGCATCCGTCATCTCCTTCCCGACCACGGATGGCAGGACGATCAACGTAACCGCGACCCTCAAGGGCTTGGCCGCGGCCGTTGCGGCGATCAATTGACGAGGCAATCGCGATGAACCAGCAATCGATCCATGACCGGATAATGTCCCGCAACCAGGGAAAGGATGCTGTCCGGGTCGGCATCGAAGACCGGAGCAGACCGCAACGAAACCGCGCGAGGACCGCTGTCTTCTCGTTGCTCGCCATTGCCGTCGTCGCCACGGCCGGCTTCGCGGCCATGCGCTACGACCTGCTCCACAATTTACTGCCGCAGCCGGCGGTCGCGGAGACCAACCAGCCCAATCCGGCCCTGGCCGAGACGCCATTTCTGCAACACGCCAAAGAGGCAGGCTTGCAGTCTTGTTCCAACATTTTCCCAGCCCTTGGGCAGATGCTGACGACCGGCACGACGTACAGCGTCCAGTCGATCTGGAACAACGAGGCCCCCGACAAACACCTCGTGGAAGCCTTGGTCGGCATGAACTACGCTACACAGGGCTACAGCGGCCCGGCGGCAGGTCTGGTGTTCGCGGCACCCACCGCATCCGTTTGCGAAGGTACGATGGTCAGGGTGGCGCCATTCGCGGCCAATTGCGCCGATGTTCCGGCCCTGCTTCCGAAAGACAGCAAGCTCGCCAACAATCTTGGACAAATCAGCGTCTATGAACTGGCCAATGGAGGGGGCAACGCGATGCTGCTGCCAACCGGCAACAGCTGCGTCGTCATTTCCGTGGCCTCGGCAGCAGGTAAACAAGGAGGCGTACAATGAGGGTGAATTCCGCCATTGCGGCGATCGGCATGCTGTTGCTTTGCGCCGGGCGGCTGGGCGCGGCGGACCTAGCCCCGGCGGCGGACGTGCCCGAGCCGCCGGCCCAGGAGGAGAGAGGCATCTGGGCGGCGATCGCCTATTCGAGCCCCGACGAGAAGCACGGCTTCTTTTGGGGCGCCGACAAGCGGCAGGAGGCGATGGACATCGCGCTGAAGCATTGCCAGAACGCCGGCGGCGGCAGCTGCGCCGTGGTCAGCGTATTCCGCAATCATCGCCATTGGGACGATGACGACAATACCGGCTTTCCCTACAAGCATTGCGGCGCCCTCGCCGTAGGCGAGAAGCCGGAAGGGCGGCTGACCAGTTGGGGCGCCGAGACGGCGCAAACACGCCGGGATGCCGAAGACCTGACACTGCAGGCTTGCGAGCGGAACGGACAAAAATGCAAGATCCGCGAGTGGGTGTGCACATGACGCATCAGAGCGAAGCAGCGGAACGCCAATCGAGGCGCATGTTTGCACTCAGCGTAGCGCCGTGCTCAAGCGGGGTCAGCCCTTTGCCGTGATGCGCATCGACGGTATGCGACACCGGCTCGAAGCAGAAGAAATCGGCATCCTGCGACGGCGAATAGAGGATGAAGACGTCGAGCAATGGCGAGGCGGTGAGCGAGATGGCGATCCTGTCCTCGGGCCGGGTGATCCTGGCGCGGCGGTCCCAGCCGTCGAAGGCGTTGTTGACCCAGCTCCGCGGCAACAGGGAGGCGTTCGAGAAATTCCACGCGGGGTAATCGGCCACTGGCGCCACGCCGACCGGCAGATGATGCTTGTCCTCCAGCCAGACCCGCGCCGCCTTCGCCTCGAGCGTCGTTCCGGCGCTGCGCGGGAACCACGGATGAAAGCCGAGCCCGTAAGGCAGGCGAATGCCGGTGCGATTCTCCACCGTGAGCGTGGCATCCAAGGCTCCGTCATGCAGCGCATAGGCGACCCGCGCCGTATATCGGTAGGGGCCGATTTCACCGGCGTCGAGGACCAGTTCCGCCTCGGTGGCGCTGTGGCTGGCAATCCGCCACTCCCTCTGGAAGCCGTCGCCATGGATTGGAAAGGCCTCCCCCGGCACGTTCGGCCCGATCGCATGGAAGCGGCCGTCGAAGGCGAAACCGCCGCCTGAGATGCGGTTCGACCAGGGAACCAGAAGCTGGCAGCCGGAGGCGCCGGTGCCATCGTCGGGGCGGAGCAGCGGCACCGTTGCGCCGCCGACCAGTGCATCGAAGCGGGCGATCGCCGCGCCCTTTTGCGGCGCCAGGACCAGACGGGCGCGGTCGTCGCGCAGTTCCAGGAGGCCGGCCACCCCTACCAACCGCCGTCAATAGCGATATTTTGGCCGCTGATCATGTCCGAGGCGGGCGATGCGAGGAACAGTACGAGATCGGCAACGTGATGCGGCTCGATGCGCATCTTGAGACCCTGGTTCTCCAGGATCCACTCGTTGTATTGCGCCAGCCGGTCGCCGAACACCCGCGCCTCGGCCTCCGAAACAACCGCGCCCGGGGACACGGCGTTGACCCGGACGCCGTGCGGCCCAAGCTCCCGCGCCAGCGATTTGGTCAGACCCAGCATCGCGCCCTTGGACGCGACATAGGGCACGTAGCCGTCCCAGCGGCCGTTGAGCGTGATGGAGCAGAAATTGACGATCTTGCCATAGGCCTTCGCCTTCATCGCCGGCGCGCAGGCCCGCGCCAAGGCGAAGGCGGCCGAAGAGTTGACACGGATCTGATCCTCATACTCGGTCAGCGAGAATTCTTCGAACGGCCGGTTGATGATCAGGGCAGCGTTGTTGATCAAGACGTCGATGCCCCCTTCCCTCGCCGCCAGCGCCGCCACCGTAGCCTCCGCCTCCGCAAGCCGGTTGAGGTCGCAGCCGACAAAGGCGACGTTGCCGCCTGTCTGCGCGGCCATTTCCGAGGCAATCCCTGGCCCGTCTTCGCTATTGGGGCGATCGAGCACCAGCACGCGCGCGCCGGCCCGCGCCAGCGTCACCGCCTGGGCACGGCCGAGCGAGCCAAGGCCGCCGGTCAGAAGCACGACGCGATCGGCAAGGGCTTTCATTGCCGCCACCTCTTACAGAACGCCGTGGACTTCATCGATCGAGGTCTCCGCGACCCGCTTGTCCAGCACGATTTCGCCGCGCGCCATCGCCACGACGCGGTCGCAGCATTCGAAGACATGATGCATGTTGTGGCTGATGAAGACGCCGGTGATGCCTTGCTCTTTCAGGCCACGCACGAAGCCGATCACCTTCCTCGTCTCCTTGACGGAGAGATGGTTGGTCGGCTCGTCGAGGATCATCACCTTCGACTTGAAATGCATTGCCCGGGCGATGGCGACGCCCTGCCGCTGGCCGCCGGAAAGCTCGCCGACAAGGGCATCCGGCGAGCGCAGGTGCAGATCGACATTGGCAATCGCGCGGATGCTTTCGCTGGCCATCTTCTTCTGATCGAGCAAGCCGACGCCGAAGACCGAAAACCGGGTCGGCTCGCGGCCGATGAACAGGTTCCTGGCGATCGACATGGTCGGTACCATGGAATTGTACTGGTAGATCGTCTCGATGCCGAGATCCATCGCATCGCGCGGCTTGGCGATGCGGACAGTCCTGCCCTCGACCTTGATCTCGCCCTGATCCGCCGTGTGGACGCCGGAGAGGATGTTGATGAGGGTCGATTTGCCGGCGCCATTGTCGCCGACCAGGCCAAGCGCCTCGCCCCGGGTGAAGTCGAGCGTCACCCCTTTCAGCGCATGGACGCCGGAATACCATTTGTGAAGGTTGTGCACGGAGATGATCGCGTCGGCCATCGCTCAATCCTCCATCTTGATGGCCTTGGCGCGCTTGCGCATCCAAGCATTGGCGACGACGGCGAATATGGTCAGGAAGCCGATGGCAAACTTGAACCAATTGGCGTCGACATGGCTGAGCACGAGGCCGTTATCGATGACGCGGATAAGCGTCGTGCCGATGATGCCGCCCATCACGGTGCCGATACCGCCGGCGAGCGAAGCGCCGCCAATGACGGCGGACGCCACCGCCTGCAGTTCCATGCCCTCGCCGATCGAAGGCAAGGGCGAGCCCAACCGCAGCACTTGCAGCATGCCGGCGAAGCCGGAGAGCATCGAACAGAGCATGAAACAGATGATCTTGACCCTGGTGGTCGGGATCCCCATCGCGGCGGCGGCCGGCGGGAAGCCGCCGGTGGCCTTGATCCAGTTGCCGAAATTGGTGCGCGAAAGCATCAGCGAGGTCAGCACCGCAATGCCGGCAAACCAGAGGAAGGACATGCGGAACATGTTGCCGGGGCCCACGAAGGATGTGAACAGCCAGTTCGGCAGGTCGGCAGGCAGCAGCGGCGGGAAGCCGCCCGAAACGACGACGGTGAGCGAGCGCGCCATGAACAGCATGCCGAGCGTGGTGATGAAGCTCGGTATGGCGAAGCGGATGGTGATGTAGCCGTTGATGAAGCCGATGGCGGCTGCGACAAGCAGTCCGGCGAGCAGCGCCAGCGGGAACGGGGCGTCGTGCACCATCAGCACCGCCATCGTCATCGGCATCAGCGCGAACACCGAGCCGACGGAGAGGTCGAACTCGCCACTGATCATCAGGATGGTGACGCCGATGGCAACAAGGCCGGCCTCCGGCAGGATGCCGAGAATGCCGCGAAGATTGTCCTGGTTGAGGAACACGCCATGCGAGCGGATCTGGAACACGATGATCAGCAGCAAGAGCAGGATCAGACCGGCCAGCTCCGGCTTTTCGAGATAGGTCTTGAACAGACGCTTCACGTCAGGCTCCAGGAATTCGAACTTCTGTTGAGGCATCGGCGGCGCGCGGGCGCCGCCGATGCAAAACCGCTCATCGGCGCTGCGCTGTCAGCGCATTCCCTGGGCGGAAAGCGCCATGATCGCATCGGCTTCGTTCGGCCGCACGATGCCCTGGCCGGTGTCGATGTCGGAAGGCGCCAGGCCGATCTTCTTGTTGAGATAGGCCTCCATCACCGGCATGAAGCCCTGCATGTAGGGCTGCTGGTCGACCAGCGCCTGCACGTAGCCCTTCTGCATCTGCTGCAGCACTTCGGGCACCAGGTCGAAACCGCCGAGCAGGACCTTGCCCGGCGCTACGCCGCGATCCTGCAGCACGCGGGCGACACCGGCGCACCAGAATCCGGTGTCGAAATAGGCGGTGGTGTCCGCATGGGCGTTGAGATAGGCGCCGACGCGGTCGGAGGTGACGGCAAGGTCGGTGCCGCTGTCGATGCGCTCCCACGACACATCGCGGTCGGCATGCGCCGCCTTGTATTCCTCAAGGAACTGCATCACGCCGGCGCCACGGCTCTCGGACCAGTTCTGGCCGGGCGCCGAGATGCCAACCAGCACCTTGATCGGGCCATCCTCCGGGAAGCTTTCGGATATAGCCTTGGCGAGCGAATAGCCCGCCGGCTTGAAGCCCTGCCCGACGAAGGCCTGGCGCGCATTGCCCTTGGCGCCTTCGGTGTCGTCGACATTGACGGCGATCACGAGCACGCCGGCATCGCGCGCCTCCTTGATGACGTCATCGAAAGCATGGTCGTCGACGATCGAGGTCAGCAGCGCGTCGGGCTTGGCGGCAAGGGCCGCGCGCATGTTGGCGACCTGCTGTTCGATCGAACCCTCGGTCTGGGTGAAGACCATGTTGCAGCTGGCCTCGACCTTGGCGCAGCCGTCGTCAAAACCCTTCTTCACCGCCTGCCAGAAGGTGTTCGATGCCGACGAATGGTGGGTGAAGACGATGTTCAACCCGTTGGCACGCGCGGCGGTCTGGGCGCCGAAGATAGCGACGCCAAGCAGAAGTGTTGCAGTCAGTTTTCTCATTTCAATTCCTCCCTTTGGATTTCCTAGATGTCGGTCTTGTCGGAGACGCGGCGCTGGACGGTGTAGGCCTTGCCGAGGTCGGGGTTGAGCGCCAGCCCCAGGCCCGGTCCAGGCGGCACGGTGATCATGCCGTTCTTCACTTCCGGCAGCGCCGTCACCAGGTCCCGGTACCAGGTGCGGTAGAAGGCGCGCACGCTCTCCTGCACCAGCGCATTGGGCGCATTGAGCGACAGATGCGTCGAGGCGGCGAGCACGACCGGACCGGTGCAGTCATGTGGCGCGACCGGCAGTCGCCAGGCCTCCGCCATCGCGGCGATCTTGCGCGCCTCCGACAGGCCGCCGCACCAGGAGATGTCGAGCATGACGATGCCGGCAGCCCCGGTTTCGAGCAGGTCGCGGAAGGCCCAGCGGCTGCCCAGTGTCTCGGAGGCCGAGATCGGCGCCGGGCTCACCGCCTCGTAGCGTTTCAGGTCGCCGAGGCTGTCCATGCGGATCGGGTCCTCGTGCCAATAAGTGGCATAAGGTTTCAGCGCGCCGGCGATCTTCATGGCCGGCAAAAGCTGCCACATCGAATGGAACTCGACCATGATGTCGATCTTGTCGCCGACGGCGCGGCGGATCTTCTCGAACGGCTGCAGCGCCGATTTCAGGTCGGTCGCCGAGATGTCATTGCCACGCGTCTTTTCGGCGGCGTGATCGAACGGCCAGATCTTCATGGCAGTGATGCCGTCCTCGAGCAGTTCCTCGGCCAACTCGCCGGCGCGGTTGAGGAAGCCGTTGAGATCGTCGTAGTCGCGCCCGGCGCCGATGCCGTAATTGGCCGTCGTCTGGCCCTTGGCGTCCTTGATGTATTCGGTGCCGGCGCAGGTGTTGTAGGTGCGGATGGAGCGACGGCTGAAGCCACCCAGAAGCTGAGCGATCGGCTGGCCTGTGACCTTGCCGAAAATGTCCCACAGCGCGATGTCGAAGGCCGAATTTCCGCGCACCTCCGCGCCGCTGGAGCGGAAGCCGAGATAGCCGACAAGGTCGGCGGATAAAAGGTCGATCTCGAGCGGATCGCGGCCGATCACGCGTGGCGCGACATATTCGTGCAGATACGCTTCGACGGTGCGCGACAGGAAGAAGGTCTCGCCGAGCCCGGTGATGCCCTCGTCGGTATGGACCTCGACCCAGAGAAGGTTGGGCCGCTCCTCGATGCGAATGGTCTCGATCGCGGTGATCTTCATGTCAGGCGATTCCCGCGTCGAGGAGCGCCTTGACGCTCTTGTCGAAATGTTGCGCCATGTGCTCGACGGCGAGCCGCGGATCGCCCTTGAGGATCGCCTCGGCTATGTCCTCGTGCCCCTTGATCATCTTGAGCTGGTCTTCGCTGGAGGAGCGTGTCCGCCAGCCGATCACCCAGGTGCGGCGCGTGACCCCGCTGAAGGCGGTGACGATCAGCGAGAAGACCGGGTTGTGCGAGGCCGCCGCGATCGCCTCGTGAAAGGCGATGTCGTGCTCCATGACGATCTCAGGGTGCTGGAAATTCTCACGCATCAGCCTGGCGGATTGCGCGATTGCCGCGGCTTCCGCCTCGGTGCGGCGGAGCGCCGCCAGCGCCACGGTGCGCATCTCGATCGTGCGCCTGACATCATAGACCTGATGCACGCTGATCTGCTGCGTGGTGATGCCGTGCTCGATCACCATCGACATGGCGCCGGTGTCGAGCTTGGCGACGGTGGCGCGGCGCCCGGCGCTCATGTCGATCAGGCGCATTGCAGAAAGCGACCGGAACGCTTCGCGCACGACGGTTCGCGAGACATTGAGCTGGCGCGTCATGGCCGCTTCGCTGGGCAGCGGATCGCCGGCCGCAAGGCCCTCCGAGCGGATGTGCTGGGTGATTGCCTGGATCGCCGTGCTCACAAGGCCGGGATTCGGCTCAGCCGCTGCCTCCGTCGGATCCTGCATGTCTCTCCCTTAAACCTGTATGACAGGTTGTTATTCAGTTGCTGATAATTCATCCGAAAGATATATGTCAAGCGTGTTCTGGATGCGCTGGTCTGGAGGAACCGCATGGACGATATGAACGCTGGCCTGCTCTTCGATGCGCGTGATGTCGTCGGCGAGAGCCTGATCTGGGACGACCGCTGCGACCGGCTGGTCTGGATCGACATTATCGGCCGCAGGATCCACAGACTGGATCCGCTGACCTCAGTTCACGAGTCCTGGGAGACACCCGATCTGGTCACCTCGATCGGGCTGCGCACCGATGGCGGCGCCATTGTCGGCCTCAGGAACGAGATTGCCTTGTGGGACTTCGGCGGGAAGTTCCGAACGATTGCGACGATCGAGCCGGACAGACCCGACATCCGGCTGAATGAAGGCGTCATCGCGCCCGATGGGTCATTCTGGGTCGGCACGATGGCCAACAACATCGGACCGGATGATACGCCCGTCGCCATCGCGCAGGAGGCCGGGCAGCTGTTTCGGGTTGCTCCCGACGGCCGCGTGACGCGCCTGTCCGACGACCGCTTTGGCATCACCAACACCATGGCATGGACACCGGACGGTCGCTTCATCACCGCCGACACAATGAAGAACGAACTCTACAGCTATGCTTGGGACAGGACCGCATGGCGGCTTGAACACCGGCGCCGGTTTTTCGGGGCCTTCGAGCGGGGCCTGCCCGACGGCTCCTGCATGGACGCCGAAGGCTACATCTGGAACTGCCGGGTCGTCGGCGGCAGCTGCCTTGCTCGCATCGCGCAGGACGGCCTACTGGATCGGATCGTCGAACTACCCTGCTCCTGGCCGACAAGCTGCGCCTTTGGCGGCGCCAAACTCGATACGCTGTTCGTCACCTCGGCGCGCTTCACGATGACGGCGGAGCACCTTGACGCGCATCCGAACGAGGGCGGCGTTTTTGCGCTCCGGCCGGGAGAACGAGGCCGACCGAGCAACCGTTTCGGTTAGGTGCCCGCCATGCGGCATTCTTGCGGGCTGATGCCTTTTACCGCCCCCTGGACAGGCTGCCCAGAATCCCGCGCACGATCGCGCGGCCGACCGACGAGCCGACCGAGCGCACCACCGCTTTGATCGCGGCTTCGGCAACCGTCTGGCGGTTGGACGGCCTTGGCGCAGGGGGCCGGCGACCGCCTGATTGCTGCGGCGGCGGATCGTCATTGCCGAAGCCCGGAATGGTCCAGCGCGAGCGCCCGCTGTCGGCCTGCTGCGCCTGCTCGTCCTGCGCATCCCTGGCTTTCTTCTGCAGCATCTCGAAGGCCGATTCGCGGTCGATGGTCTGGTCGTACTGGCCGGCGACCGGGCTCTGGTCGATCAGCTTGCGGCGCTCGTCCGCCGTGATCGGGCCAAGCCTGGACGACGGCGGCCGGATCAATGTCCGCTGCACCATGGACGGCACGCCCTTGACCTCCAGCGTCGAGACCAGCGCCTCGCCGGTGCCGAGCTGGGTGATGGCGGTGGCGCAGTCGAAATTGGGATTGGGCCGGAAGGTGTCGGCGGCGGTCTTGACCGCCTGCTGCTCACGCGGCGTATAGGCGCGCAGCGCGTGCTGCACACGGTTGCCGAGCTGGGCGAGAACCTTTTCAGGGATATCCAAGGGGTTCTGCGTAACGAAATAGACGCCGACGCCCTTGGAGCGGATCAAGCGAACCACCTGCTCGACGCGGTCGATCAGCACCTTCGGCGCCTCGTCGAAAAGCAGATGCGCCTCGTCGAAGAAGAACACCAGCTTCGGCCTGTCGGGATCGCCGACCTCGGGCAATTCCTCGAACAGCTCCGACATCAGCCAGAGCAGGAAGGTGGCGTAGAGCCTGGGGTTCATCATTAGCCTGTCGGCAGCGAGCACGCTGATGGCGCCGCGGCCGTCGCGGGTAGTGCGCATGATGTCGGCGATGCGCAAAGCCGGTTCGCCGAAGAAATGCGCCGCACCCTGCTGTTCCAGCACGAGAAGCGTGCGCTGGATTGCGCCGACCGACGGCTTGGTGACATTGCCGTAGCGCGAACTGATCTCGTCGGCGCGCGCTGCGATGTTGGCCAGCAGCGCCTGCAGATCCTTCATGTCGAGCAGCAGCAGGCCATCCTCATCGGCGATGCGGAAGGCGATGTTCATGATGCCTTCCTGCGCTTCGGAGAGGTTCATCAGCCGCGACAGAAGCAGCGGCCCCATTTCCGAGACGGTGGCGCGGATCGGGTGACCCTGCTCGCCGAACAGATCCCAGAAGATGACCGGGAATTCCTGGAAGTCGTAAGGGTCGAGCTTGACCTGCTCGGCCCGCTTGACCAGGAAATCCTGCGCCTTGCCCATCATGGCGATGCCGGACAGGTCGCCCTTGATATCGGCGCAGAACACAGGCACACCGGCATTGGAAAACCCCTCGGCCAGGATCTGCAGGCTAACCGTCTTGCCGGTGCCGGTGGCGCCGGTGATCAGGCCATGGCGGTTGCCATATTGCAGCAAGAGCTGTTCGGCGCGCTGATAGCTGTCGTCGGGCTTGCGGCTGGCGCCGAGGAAAATGCTGGTGTCGTCAGCCATATGGCCATGTCTCCGCAAACCGATGTGTTAAAAGCCTGTGGCCTTGCCGCAGGGTATAGTCGGGCCATTGCGCAGCGACAATGCTATTCTCCAATTGGGCTATCCATCCAGTTGGCTATTCATCCAGATTGGGCCAATCGTCTAAATTGAACCGATCCTCCAAATCGGTTTTTGGAACTTGCGGATTTTGCCGCTGTTTGGCAATCGTTCATGGTTCGTCCACGCAGGCTGCCCTATATCCAAGACATCGAATCCAGCCGTCGCAGGCGCATTGCATTGCGATATCGGGCAGGGAACCGTAGACTGGACCGCTGAGGTTGGTGCGGCCGCATAAAAACGAGGAGCATGGATGGGCGCCGGAGCCTTGACCAGGAGCATCGAACCCGCTGACGTCGAGCGCCAGCGTTGGCTGGCCTTGGCCGAAAAGGCGCTCGCCGGCGCCTCCTTCGAGGAAAAACTGGTCTCGCATACCGACGATCAGATTCGCATCGAACCGCTCTACGATCGCGCCGGCGGCGCCGAGCCGCTTGTGCGCGCCAACCCCAAATTGCCCTGGATTGTCAGCCAGCGCATTGACGATCCCGATATCGGCCGCGCCAAGACGCAGGCCCTGGACGATGTGGCACAAGGCGCGACGGGATTGTCGCTTGTCTTCGAGGGTGCTCCGAATGCGTTCGGCTATGGCCTGCCGAGGACGGCGCAGGCGCTGGAAACGGTGCTGGATGGCGTACCGCTCAACCGCACGCAGATCCGCATCGACGCCCATCCCTGGAGCCGTGCCGTCGCCGACTGGCTGGTGGCGTTCCTGAGCAAGCGCCGCTCCGACCCGGCAAAGCTGAACCTCTCCTTCGGCATCGACCCGGCGGCAATCTTTGCCGGAACCGGCCGGCTGCGCATGTCGATCGAGGCGTTGCAGGCATCGATGCCGCAATCGCTGGCGCATTTCTTCTCGCTGGGCGTGCCGGGTGTGCTGCTGGAGGCCGACGGGCGGGTGTTCCACAATGCCGGCGCCACGGAGGCGCAGGAACTCGGCACCATGCTCGCTTCCGCCGTGTCCTACCTCAGGATGTTCGAGGATGCGCGCCAGCCGCTTGTCTATGCCGCTCCCCATATCGGCTTTGCGCTGAGCGTCGACCAGGACCAGTTCCTGTCGATGGCCAAGGTCCGGGCCTTGCGCAGGCTGTGGGCGCGCATCCAGGAAACCTGTTCCATCCCGGCATCGACAGCCAACATCCATGCCGAGACGTCGTTCCGCATGATGACGGCGGCGGATCCCGAAACCAACATCCTGCGCACCACCATCGCCAGCTTTGCAGCGGCAGCAGGCGGCGCGGACTCGATCTCCATCCTGCCACACACCATCGCCCTCGGGCTGCCGGCCGGCTTTGCCCGCCGCATCGCCCGCAATGCGCAGTTGATCATGGCCAATGAAAGCCATATCGACCATGTCGCCGACCCAGCATTTGGGTCGGGCGCAGTCGAGGCGCTGACCCTGGGCCTGTGCGAAGCGGCGTGGGAAGAGTTCCAGCGGATCGAAGCGGAAGGCGGCGTTCTGGCAAGCCTGCAGCAAGGGCATATCCAGAAGCGCGTCAAGGCAGCATCCGAGCGCCGCGCCGAGGCCTACCGGTCGGGTGAACGGGCAATCATCGGCACCACGCTTTACCCGCTGAAAAACGATGCCCCGGTCGAGACGCTGGCGGCTGAGCGGCGGCCGCCTTTCACAGAGGGCGTGGCGGTGTGCGAGGCGCTGTTTCCGGTCCGCATCGACCAGGCAATCGGAGCCGCACAGTGATCCCGGATTTCAGCCACATTGGCTGGTCGGCGCCACGGCGCGCGCCGGTCGAGGTCAAGGGCCAGCGGCTGACGCCGGAAGGTATTGCCGTCAAGCATCTCTACAGCCAGGGCGATCTCAAGGGGCTGCCGCATCTCGACACCTATCCGGGAATGCCGCCCTTCGTGCGCGGTCCCTACCCGACCATGTATGTCCAGCAGCCGTGGACGATCCGGCAATATGCCGGCTTCTCGACGGCCGAGGAATCCAACGCCTTCTACCGGCGCAATCTCGCCGCCGGCCAAAAGGGCCTTTCGGTCGCTTTCGATCTGCCCACACATCGCGGCTATGACAGCGACCATCCGCGTGTATCAGGCGATGTCGGCATGGCGGGCGTGGCCATCGATTCCATCCTCGACATGCGGCAATTGTTCGACGGCATCCCGCTCGACGAAATGACGGTGTCGATGACCATGAATGGCGCGGTGCTGCCGATCATGGCGCTCTATATCGTTGCGGCCGAAGAACAGGGCGTCGCGCAGAAGGATCTCGCCGGCACCATTCAGAACGACATTCTGAAAGAGTTCATGGTCCGCAACACCTACATCTATCCGCCGAAGCCCTCGATGCGGATCGTGTCTGACATCTTCTCCTATACCTCCCAGCACATGCCGAAGTTCAATTCGATCTCGATCTCCGGCTATCACATGCAGGAGGCCGGCGCGACCGCGGACCTGGAGCTCGCCTACACCATCGCCGACGGCATCGAATATGCCCGCGCCGGCGTCGCCGCCGGGCTCGACATCGACCGTTTCGCCCCGCGGCTTTCCTTCTTCTGGGCGATCGGCATGAACTTCTTCATGGAGATCGCCAAGCTCCGCGCGGCGCGCATGTTGTGGGCGACCCTGATGCAGAAGAATTTTGCACCGAAGGATGAACGCTCGCTGTCGCTGCGCACCCATTGCCAGACCTCCGGCTGGTCGCTGACGGCGCAGGACCCCTACAACAACATCACCCGCACCATGATCGAGGCGATGGCGGCGACGCAGGGACATACCCAGTCGCTGCACACCAACTCGTTCGACGAGGCGATGGCGCTGCCGACCGACCACTCGGCGCGCATCGCCCGCAACACGCAGTTGATCCTGCAGAAGGAATCCGGCACCACCCGCATCATCGATCCATGGGGCGGCTCGGCGTATGTCGAACGGCTGACGCATGATCTGGCGGCGCGTGCGCTCGCCCATATCGAAGAGGTCGAGGCGCTTGGCGGCATGGCGGCGGCAACCGAACAGGGCATTCCAAAACTGCGCATCGAGGAAGCGGCGGCGCGCACGCAGGCGCGTATCGATTCCGGCGAGCAGATACTGGTTGGCGTAAACGCGCATCGCCCCGAGAACGACATCGAGGTCGACGTGCTGAAGATCGACAATGCCGAGGTCAGGGCCCGACAGTTGTCGAAGCTGCAGAACCTCAAAGGCACGCGCAATGTCGGCGCGGTCGAGAGCGCGCTCGATGCGCTGACCCGCGCTGCGCAGGGTAACGGAAACCTGCTGGAATTTGCCATCCGCGCCGCGCGCGCCTATGCCACGGTCGGCGAGATCTCGCTGGCGCTGGAAAAGGTCTTTGGCCGTCACGTCGCCTCGGTGCAAACGATCTCCGGCGTTTATCGCAATGCGCTTGGCGACAATCTGACGGTCGGCCGATTGCTGGAGAAGCTCGAAGCTTTCGAGAAGAAGTCCGGCGGCAAGCCGCGCATCCTGGTCGCAAAGATGGGACAGGACGGCCACGACCGTGGCCAGAAGGTGATCGCCACGGCCTTCGCCGATCTCGGCTTCGACGTGACGGTCGGCGCGATGTTCCAGACACCCGACGAGATCGCCAGGCTGGCGGTGGCGCAGGACGTCCATATCATCGGCGCCTCGTCGCTGGCGGCCGGGCACCTGACACTGATCCCCGAATTGCGCGATGCGCTGAAGAAACTCGGCCACCCCGACATGCTGATCGTCGTCGGCGGCGTCATCCCGCCGCAGGATTACGGCGCAGTGCTGGAAGCGGGTGCCGCGGAAATCTTCCCGCCAGGGACGGTTATCCCGGAGGCTGCGGATCGGTTGCTGGACCGGCTGCTGGCGAGCTGATTGAAACAGTTGCACTGCTTATCAAAGTTGCGTTACAATATCGGGCGCAACCTATGGTATAGCTATGAACACCATCATTCACGGACTTGAGGACGGATCGGGCGTTGTAATCCTGCCGCGGGAAACGCTCGACAGCTTGAGCCTGCAAGTGGGCGATGAACTCCAGATCATCGATACCACGACGGCATCATCCTAAGGCCGGTGCCGTGTGACGACGTCGAACGGCAAATACGTGCTGCTCGCGATGTCATGGACAAGTATGAGCCCGCGTTGCGAAAGCTGGCTGTGCAAATAGGGTGAGCTGGCGTCAGGCGTCCGACAGCTTGACAATTTCCCATTCCTTGCCGTTGACGCTTGCGACGTCGCCGACCTTCTTGCCGAACAGCGCCACGGCCATTGGCGAGACGTGTGAGATGCTGCCCTTTGAGGGGTCGGCCTCGTCCTCGCCGACGATCTTCCAGTGCACTTTCTTGCCGTCATCGCTTTCCAGCGTGACACCCATGCCGAAGCGCACCTGGTCGCTGCCCGGTTCCGGCACGGAAAGCTCGGCGCTTTCGCGGCGCGCTGTCCAGTAGCGCAGGTCGCGCGAGACGACGGCAATGCGCTCGCGATCGGCTTTTCGCTCGGCTTTCGCCAAAATGTCGCGCAGATCGGCCAGATTGTCCTCGATCATCGCCAGGCCGCGCTCCGTCACCAGATTGCGGTGTTGGCTGATCGGCCGCTCGCCGATGCCGGCAATGGCGTTTTCGCTGTCTTCCTCGCGGGTGAAAGCCCTGCTCATCGGATAAACTTAGGCCCGCTTCGGCGACTGTACAAGCCACTTGGCGGACCCGGTCATTGGTCGGACTATCGCCGAGCGGAGACCTATGCGGCTGGCCCAATTCCTGCGAAGAACCATTTCATCGCAGGGATCTGTGCCGATGTTGAACAGACGAACGCTTCTCAAGGGGACTGTCGGCTTTGCGGTGCTCGGCGTTTCGCTGGACAACGCCTTGGCGAAGACGGCAGCGCTTGGCTCGATCAATGCCGCCGAGCTTGGCGTGGAGCCGGACGCACCGGACGACCAGAGCAAGGCCTTCGCCAGGATGCTAGCCGAGGCAAGCCAGCGCAATGCGCCGGTGTTCCTGCCGCCGGGCACCTATGTCGTGTCCAACCTGACCCTGCCCGCCCGCGTCAGGCTTTCGGGCGTGCCGGGCGCCTCGCGCATCCTCTATGGCGGCAATGGCCATTTGCTGACGGCCGAACAGGCCGAGCATATAGAGTTCACCGCATTGGTCTTCGACGGCGCCAACGGCGGGTTGGCCGACGATGCGCAAGGCCTGCTCGACCTGCGCCGCGTCGCCCATCTCGTCATCGACAATTGCACGATCACCGGCAGCGGCAAGCATGGGCTGGCGCTGGAGCATGCGTCGGGCCGCGTCGAGCGCTCCGAGATTTCGGGGGCTGCGGACGCCGGCATCTACTCCGTCGAGGCCGCTGGCCTGGCGATATCCGATAATGCCGTATCCGACTGCGGCAATGGCGGCATTCTTGTCCATCGCTGGCAGCAGGCCGAGGACGGCACGATCGTCAGCGGCAACCGCGTGCAGCGGATCGGCGCGCGCAGCGGCGGCACCGGGCAGAACGGCAATGGCATCAACGCATTCCGTGCCGGCAATGTCTCGGTCACCGGCAACATCGTCTCGGACTGCGCCTTCTCGGCGATCCGCGCCAACAGTTCCAGCAATCTGCAGATGACCGGCAACACCTGCTCGCGGTCGGGCGAAACCGCGCTCTATTCCGAATTCTCCTTCGAAGGCGCCATCATCGGCAACAACATCGTCGATGGTGCCGCTAACGGCATCTCGATCGTCAATTTCAACGACGGCGGCCGTATGGGTGTCTGCTCAAACAACATCGTGCGCAACCTCTCGACCACCGGCCCCTACCCCGCCGACGCGCCGGGCTTCGGCGTCGGTATCAGCGTCGAGGCCGACACCACCGTCTCGGGCAATGTCATCGAGAACGCGCCGCTCTACGGCATGCAGATCGGCTGGGGCGCTTATATGCGCAATGTTGTGGCTACGGGAAACATCATCCGTCAGGCCGGAACCGGCATCGCCGTCACTGTGGTAGAAGGCGCTGGAAACGCCATCATTTCCGACAACGTCATCGACGGCGCCAAGAACGGCGCCATCATCGGCCAGCGCTGGGCCGAACCGGCGACCGGCGACCTCGCGCGGTCAAGCGTAAGCGGCTATGCGCATCTGACGGTCGAGCGAAACAGGGTCAGCTGAGCGCCGTCGTCGGCCGCAGCGAGCCGACCTTGGCACCGATGCGGCTTTCGATCGGCGGATTGGCCCGCTCCAGAAGGTTCGCCGCCAGTGCGCCGTCGGCGCTGAGAAGTTTTGCCAGCACAGTGGCAATCATCACCTCGGCGGCGCGGCCGGCGCCGTCATCACATTTTAGCGCGATGCCGAGGCCAAGCTCCGGAACGGCAGCGCAATAGACACCCTCGGCGCCCGTCTTGACGAATATGCGGCCGGGCGCGGCCTGCATCAGCGCCACATCCACTTTGCCGGTGCCGGCGACCAGGTAAGGCTCGGCCATACAGGCAGACAGCAGGCGTTTGGCCGCCTTGGCGCGCTCAGGGCCAAAGCTCCTGCCCGTCGCCATGCGGGCAAAGCCAAGGGCAAAACTTTTCAGCGGCACGGCATAGGTGGGGATCGAGCAGCCATCGGTTGCCCGGTGATCCGCATCGTGGGCAGCGCCGGTCACCGCCTGCATGGCGTCGCGCACCATCTCCTGCAAACCATGGCCTGCCTTGACGTAGCCTTGGTGGGCAATCCCTGAGTGCACGCAGGTGCAGAGAAATCCGGAATGCTTGCCCGAGCAATTGTTGTGCAGTGCGTTCGGCGAGACGCCTGTGCGGGCCAGTGCGATCGTCGCGTCGTGGCTCGACGGCCAATGCGCGCCGCATTCCAGCGCCGACTTGTCGAGCCCGGCCTTGGCCAGCATCGCCTGCGCCAGTTCGACATGCGCGGGTTCGCCCGAATGCGAAGCGCAGGCCAGCGCCAGTTCGCGGTCGCCCAAGCCGTACGCATCGGCAGCACCCGTTTCAACCAGCGGCAGCGCCTGGATCGCCTTGACCGCCGAGCGCGGAAACACCGGCCGCGCCGTATCGCCGATCTCCAGGACAGGCTTGCCGTCACCGTCGAAGATTGCGACAGCGCCGCGATGGGCGCTCTCGACGATCGCGCCGCGCAAGACCTCGACCAGAACCGGATTTGTCATCACCACCCCGAAATATACGGGCCGCTTCTACCTGATCCGGTCGAGGATGGAAACGTAGTTGGCGACGGCAGCGCCACCCATGTTGAAGATGCCGCCAAGCTTTGCGTCCGGCACCTGGATGCCGTCTGCTTCGCCGGTCAACTGCATGGCGGTCAGCACATGCATCGACACACCGGTGGCGCCGATCGGATGGCCCTTGGCCTTCAGCCCGCCCGAAGGATTGACCGGGAGCCTGCCGTCTTTTGCCGTCGTGCCGTCCAGCGCCAGCCTGGCGCCCTCGCCCGGCTTGGCCAGGCCCATCGCCTCATATTCGATGAGTTCGGCAATGGTGAAGCAGTCATGCGTCTCGACGAAGGAGAGGTCGTCGAGCGTCACGCCGGCCTTCTTCAAAGCCTGGTTCCAGGCCTGCGCGCAGCCTTCGAAAGACAGGATGTCGCGCTTCGACATCGGCAGGAAATCCTGGACATGCTCGTTGGCGCGGAAGGCGACGGCGCGGCGCATCTTCAGCGCCGTCGAGGTGTCGGTGAGCACAAGAGCGGCGGCGCCATCGGAAACCAGGGAGCAATCGGTGCGCTTCAGCGGACCGGCGACGAAGGGGTTCTTCTCGCTTTCCTGGCGGCAGAATTCGTAACCGAAATCCTTGCGCATCTGCGCGTACGGATTGTCGACGCCGTTCTTGTGGTTCTTGGCGGCGATCATCGCCAGCGCGTCCGACTGGTCGCCATAACGCTGGAAATAGGCCTGCGCGATCTTGCCGAAGACGCCAGCGAAACCGGCCGGCGTGTCGCCCTCCTCCGGCAGATAGGAAGCCTTGAGCAGGTTCTTGCCGATCTCGGGGCCGGGGGTCGTCGTCATCTGCTCGGCACCGACCACCAGCACGATGCGGGCGGCATTGGCGTCGATGGCGCGGATGCCTTGGCGGACCGCTGCCGAACCCGTGGCGCAGGCGTTCTCGACCCGCGTCGCCGGCTTGAAGCGCAGCCGGTCATCGGCCTGCAGCACCAGGCTGGCGGTAAAATCCTGAGGGGAGAAGCCGGCGTTGAAATGGCCGAGCACGATCTCGTCGACCTCATCCGGGCCAATGCCGGCATGGTCGAGCGCGTCGACCGCGACCTTTGTGATCAGGCCCTCGAGCGTCTCGCCTTCAAGCTTGCCGAAGCGCGAATGCGCCCAGCCGACGATGCATGCGGTCATGGCAACCTCCGTTCGCCGCAAGCCTAACATGTCATAGCGCGGCATCAGCCTCTAATATTGTTCAACAGTGAACCGTTTTCCAGTCCAAAGGATGGGCCAGGGCAACATGATCGGTTGATCCGAGCGCGAGTTTTTTATTGATTGATCCGTCAATAAAAAATAATCTCTGTTTTGATCTGGATCTCCCCAATGCCGAAGGTCGGAATGGAACCGTTGCGCCGCAAGGCGCTCATCGACGCGACGATCTCGGCGATCGGCGAGCGCGGCTCGCTTGATGTGACCATGTCGGAGATCGCCGGACGGGCGGGCGTGTCGTCGGCCCTGGCCCACCACTATTTCGGCGCCAAGGACGAACTGCTGCTGGCAACGATGCGGCACATACTGGCCGAGCTGACCATCGACATGCGGCGCGCCCTGCAATCCGCCGGCTCGCCGCGCGAACGCGTCTCGGCGGTGGTCGCCGTCAACTTCTCCGACATCCAGTTCCGGCCGGAAACCATCGCGGCCTGGCTCGCCTTTTATGTCGAGGCCCAGAAATCATCGGCCTTGCGCCGGCTGCTCAGGGTCTATGCGCGGCGGCTGCATTCCAACCTGATGAGCGGACTGATCGGCATACTGCCGCGCAACGAAGCCGACCGCGCGGCGGAAGCGGTCGCGGCGATGATTGACGGGCTGTACATCAGGCGCGCGCTGAAGGACGGCGTGCCGGATGCTCAAACCGCGATCGCGCTGGTCGAAGATTATCTCGAAATCAAACTCGGCGGGCGACAGACACAGTGACAGCCTCAGTGATATCAAGGCGACCCAACATCCTGATCGTCATGGTCGATCAGCTCAACGGCACGCTGTTTGCGGACGGGCCGGCGGACTTCCTGCATGTGCCGCATCTCAAGGCGCTGGCCGCACGCTCGGCGCGCTTCGGCAACAACTACACGGCCTCGCCGCTTTGCGCGCCGGGCCGCGCCGCTTTCATGAGCGGGCAATTGCCGTCGCGCACCCAGGTCTATGACAACGCCGCCGAATTCGCTTCCTCGATCCCGACCTATGCGCATCATCTGCGCAGCGCCGGCTACTACACCTGCCTGTCGGGCAAGATGCATTTCGTCGGGCCGGACCAGTTGCACGGTTTCGAGGAGCGGCTGACCACCGACATCTATCCCGCCGATTTCGGCTGGACGCCGGATTACCGCAAGCCTGGCGAGCGCATCGACTGGTGGTATCACAATCTGGGTTCGGTGACAGGCGCCGGCATCGCCGAGATCACCAACCAGATGGAGTATGACGACGAGGTCGCCTTCCACGCGGTGCAAAAACTCTACGATCTTGCCCGCACCTCCGAGGACGAGGCCAGCCGGCCCTGGTGCCTGACGGTTTCCTTCACCCACCCGCACGACCCCTATGTCGCACGGCGGCAATATTGGGGATTCTATGAAGACTGTCCGGCGCTTGAGCCGGAGGTGGGATTCATCCCCTATGCCCATCAGGACCCGCATTCGCAACGGCTTTACCGGGCCAGCGACTACGACAGTTTCAACATCACGCCGGAGCAGATCCGCCGCTCGCGGCGCGGCTACTACGCCAACATCTCCTATCTCGACGACAAGGTCGGCGAGCTGATGTCGGTGCTGGAACGTACGCGCATGCTGGACGACACGGTCATCCTGTTCTGCTCCGACCATGGCGATATGCTTGGCGAGCGCGGCCTGTGGTTCAAGATGAACTTTTTCGAGGGCTCGGCACGGGTGCCGCTGATGATCGCCGGCAAGGGCGTTGCCGCGGGGCTGATCGACGCGCCGGTTTCCAATCTCGACGTGACGCCGACATTGTGCGATCTCGCCGGCATCGACATCTCGGCGATCGCGCCGTGGACCGACGGCCAGTCGCTGCTGCCGCTGCTCGAGGGCACGAAACGCGATGCTCCAGTTCTGATGGAGTATGCCGCCGAAGGCTCCAACGCGCCGTTGGTGGCGATCCGCGACGGCCGCTATAAATTCATCCATTGCGAGATCGATCCGCCGCTTCTGTTCGATCTCGAAGCCGATCCGCAAGAACGCACCAATCGTGCCACCGATCCGGCGCATGCCGATCTGGTGGCGGCCTTCACGGGAGCCGTGCGAGCGCGCTGGGACATGGCGGCATTCGATGCCGCGGTGCGCGTCAGCCAGGCGCGGCGCTGGGTGGTTTATCCCGCGCTGCGCAACGGCACGCATTACCCCTGGGAGTTCCAGCCGCTGCAGAAGGCGTCGGAACGCTACATGCGCAACCACATGAACCTCGACAATCTCGAGGAACAGAAACGCTTTCCGCGAGGCGAATGATGACAATTGTCCCCTCCCTCGAGCACCTCAGACAGGCCTATGCCGTGACGTCGAAGGCGACGCAGATCACGCCTTTGCTGGAATCGACAGCCTTGGCCAAGGAGACGGGTGCGGCCCGCGTCTTCATCAAACCGGAATCGCTGCAATGGGCGGGATCGTTCAAGGTGCGCGGGGCCTATTGGCGGTTGAAGCGGCTGTCGCCGGATGAGGCCATAAAAGGCGTCGTCGCCTACTCCTCCGGCAATTTCGCGCAAGGGTTGGCGGCTGCCGGCCAGGCGCTCGGCATTCCCGTCACCATCGTCATGCCGATCGACGCGCCGGCCGCCAAGCGCGATGCGACCGCAGGCTATGGCGCGCGCGTCGTGCTGACAGATCATGGCGAGCGCGCCCGTGAAGAGGTCGCAGCCGCCAAGGCCCGCGAGATTGCCGAGACCGAAGGGCTGGCGTTGCTGCATCCATTCGACGATCCGGAGATCGTTGCCGGCCAGGCCGGCGCCGGGCTCGAAGCGCTCGAACAACTCGAGGCAAAGGACGCCAGTGCCGACCTTCTGTTCTGCTCGGTCGGCGGTGGTGGGCTGATCGGCGGCGTCTCGCTCGCCTTCCACTATCTGTCGCCGGCAACCGAGATCATCGGCGTCGAACCGGAAGGCTTCAACGGCATGGGTTCATCGCTAGCGCATGGCGCCATCGAGACCATGCCGATCGCGCCGAAGTCGATCTGCGACGGGCTGATGTCGCGGCGGCCGGGCGACGCGCCGTTTGCGGCGGTCAAGACCGCCGGCGTGCGCGGCATCACCGTCGATGATGCCTCCGTGCGGCGGGCAATGAAGATCGCCTTCGAACGGATGAAGCTGGTGCTCGAGCCATCGGGCGCCGCCTCTCTGGCGGCGCTGCTCGGCGGCAAGGTGGATGTGACGGGTAAAGCGGTCCTGGTTGTGGCTACCGGCGGCAATGTCTCGCTCGCCGATTTTATTTCGCATATGAACGATGGGCGCATGTGAACCATGCTTGAAGCAGACTTCGTCATCATCGGCTCCGGCTCGGCCGGCTCGGCCATGGCCTACCGGCTGTCGGAAGACGGCAAGCATTCGGTGATCGTCATCGAGTTCGGCGGCACCGATATCGGGCCGCTGATCCAGATGCCGTCGGCGCTGTCGATCCCGCTCAACATGAGCCTTTACGACTGGGGCTTTGCCAGCGAACCGGAGCCGCATCTCGGCGGCCGCGTGCTGGCGACGCCACGCGGCAAGGTGATCGGCGGCTCGTCCTCGATCAACGGCATGGTCTATGTCAGGGGCCACGCACGCGACTTCGACCACTGGGCCGAACAGGGGGCCGCCGGCTGGGGCTTCGCCGACGTGCTGCCCTATTTCAAGCGCATGGAGGACAGTGACGGCGGCGAGGACGGCTGGCGCGGCCACGGCGGCCCGCTGCACGTCCAGCGCGGCCTGCGAAAGAATCCGCTCTACGGCGCCTTTGTCGAAGCCGGCCGTCAGGCGGGTTTTGAATTGACCGACGACTATAACGGTTCGAAGCAGGAAGGCTTCGGACCGATGGAGCAAACCATTCGCGGCGGCCGCCGCTGGTCGGCGGCGTCAGCCTATCTGAAGCCGGCGCTCAAGCGGCAAAATGTCAGCGCGATCAAAGGCTTCGCCCGTCGTGTGATCATCGAGAATCAGCGCGCTGTCGGCGTCGAGATCGAAGCTCACAAACAGATTCAGGTCGTTAAGGCGCGACGTGAGGTGATCGTTGCCGCATCATCGATCAATTCGCCCAAGATCCTGATGCTGTCCGGTATCGGCCCGGCCGCGCATCTCAAGGAGAACGGCATCCAGGTCGTGGCCGACCGGCCCGGTGTCGGCCGCAATCTGCAGGATCATATGGAGCTCTACATCCAGCAGGAATCGACCCAGCCGATCACGCTGAATTCGGTTCTCAACCCATTCTCCAAGGCGCTGATCGGGGCGCAGTGGCTGTTCTTCAAGACCGGCCTCGGCGCCACCAACCATTTCGAGGCCGCGGCCTTCGTGCGCTCGCAGGCCGGCGTCGACTACCCCGACATCCAGTATCACTTCATCCCGGCTGCGGTGCGCTATGACGGCAAGGCGGCGGCGAAGGCGCATGGCTTCCAGGCCCATGTGGGGCCGATGCGGTCGAAGTCGCGCGGCTCGGTAACGCTGCGCTCTCCCGACCCGAAAGCGGCACCGGTGATCCGCTTCAATTACATGTCGCATCCAGACGACTGGGCCGAGTTCCGCCACTGCATCAGGCTAACTCGCGAGATCTTCGGCCAGAAGGCTTTTGACGGCTTCCGCGGCAAGGAAATCTCGCCGGGTTCGCATGTCCAGTCGGACGAGGATCTCGACGCCTTCATCCGGGATCATGCCGAGAGCGCCTATCACCCGTGCGGCACCTGCAAGATGGGTCGGGCCGATGACATCACGAGCGTCGTCGATCCGGAGTGCCGCGTCATCGGCATCGACGGGTTGCGGGTTGCCGACTCCTCGATCTTTCCGCGCGTCACCAATGGCAATCTCAACGCGCCCTCGATCATGACCGGCGAAAAGGCCTCCGACCACATTCTCGGCCGCACGCCGCTGGCGCCCTCCAACCAGGAACCCTGGATCAATCCGCGCTGGCAGGTGGCGGATCGATAGGGCATTGTCCGGCGAAGACCATTGGAGAATTCATATGCGCGCCCAGCCAACGGCATCGCACTATGTCAACGGCCGCTATATCGAGGACGAAGGCGGCGCGCCGCTGCCGGTGATCTATCCGGCAACGGGTGAGATCATCGCGACGCTGCATTCGGCGACGCCGAACGTGCTGGAACTCGCCATCGAAGCCGCCCGCGCCGCGCAGCCTGCCTGGGCACGGTTGAAGCCGGTCGAGCGCGGCCGCATCCTGCGCCGCGCCGCCGACATTTTGCGCGCGCGTAATGCCGATCTGGCGCGGATCGAGACCCTCGACACCGGCAAGGCGATCCAGGAGACGCTGGTGGCGGACGCGCTCTCGGCTGCCGACTGCCTCGAATATTTCGGCGGCGCGGTCGCTGCCTTCAACGGCGAGGCCATCGATCTCGGTGGACCCTTTGCCTATACACGCCGTGAGGCGCTGGGTGTCTGCGTCGGCATCGGCGCCTGGAACTATCCGATCCAGATCGCCGGCTGGAAATCCGCCCCCGCGCTCGCCATGGGCAACGCCATGGTATTCAAGCCTTCGGAAAACACGCCGCTGTCGGCGCTGGCGCTGGCCGAGATCTACTCAGAGGCGGGCCTGCCCGACGGGCTGTTCAACGTGGTGCAAGGCTATGGCGAAGTCGGCGCCGGCCTCGTCGGCCACGATGTCGTTGCCAAGGTTTCGGTGACCGGCTCGGTGCCGACCGGGCGCAAGGTGCTGTCGCTCGCCGGCTCGAAGATGAAGCACGCTACCATGGAGCTCGGCGGCAAGTCGCCGCTGATCGTGTTCGACGACGCCGATCTCGAAAACGCTATCGGCGGCGCCATGCTCGGCAACTTCTATTCGACGGGACAGATCTGCTCCAATGGCACGCGTGTTTTCGTACAAAGCGGCATCCATGACCGCTTCGTCGAGCGGCTGGTCGAGCGGACGAAAAAGATCCGCATCGGCGATCCGCTCGACCCGGAGACTCAGATGGGGCCGCTGGTCAACAAGGCGCAGCAGGAAAAGGTCGTTTCCTACATCGCGGCCGGCAGGCAGGATGGAGCAACGCTCGCCTGCGGTGGCAACGTGCCGTCGCTGCAAGGGTTCGATGGCGGCTTCTTTGTAGAGCCAACCGTGTTCACCGGTGTCACCGATAAGATGCGCATTGCGCGCGAGGAGATTTTCGGGCCGGTGATGAGCGTGCTGAAGTTCGACGGCGAGGACGAGGTGATCGACCGCGCCAACGACACCGAATTCGGCCTCGCCGCCGGCGTCTTCACCCGCGACCTGCAGCGCGCTCATAAGGTGATCGCCGAACTGCAGGCCGGCACCTGCTGGATCAACGCCTACAATCTGACGCCAGTGGAAATTCCGTTTGGCGGGGTGAAGCAATCCGGCATCGGGCGAGAGAACTCGCTGGCGGCTTTAGCGCTCTATTCGCAGCTGAAGGCGGTGTATGTCGAGACCGGGGACGTGGCGAGCCCGTATTGAGGGTTGAAAGCGAAGTGACAGCTGATCTCCCCCCTTGCGGGGGAGATGGCCGGCAGGCCAGAGGGGGGTGTGACGGATCGCCAACCTTTGGTCTGATCTTCGAGTAGCTGAGACGTCGGCGGGACAGCACCCCCCTCTGCCTTGCCAGGCATCTCCCCCGCAAGGGGGGAGATTGGCAGCTCCAACGCTTCACCCCTTCTGCGCTGTCCCATCAAGATACTGCGTCAGCGCGCAGACCAGATGATAGAAGATGCTGGCCGGCACGTCCGATGCCAAGGAGCGGCCGCGTTCGTCGATGCGGTCGATCCACAGGCCGAGCGGCGCCGGGTCGATGTGCCAGCGGAATAGCCGGCCGACGCGCGCCTCGATTTCGGGCTTGAGGTCGGGACCGCCCGAGCCATCCAGCGCAATCGCCGCCTTGATCGCTTCCGCCTGCGGCCAGCTGCGCGATACGAGGTCGAGCGGCAGGCCCTGCCGGGAGACCGCACCGTAGGCAAGGCCGGTGGCGCGGTTGAGGCCGTTGGCGATGGCCGAGGCGTAGAGCTTGCGGGCAAAATTGCTCAACTCGCCCTGGCCGCTGCGGGCGACGAAATCGGTGAGCAGCGAGGCCCATTCGAAATGATGGCCGGGCTCGGTCCATGTGCCCTTCTCGCCGGCGGCCGGCTTCCACCCGGCGTCGAAATATTCGCCCAGCGTCCAGCTCTCGGCATCGAAGAAATGACTGCGGAAAAGGTCGATGATGCGCGCGGCGCGGCGCAGATAGGTGCGGTCGCCGGTCGCCTCATACCAGGCGAGGAAGGCCTCGAGCAGATGCATATGCGGGTTGGAGCGCCGCTCGCCCTCCCCGTCCGACGTCTCGAGGAAACCGGTCATGCGGCTGTCCTCGAGATGCGCGTCGAGGAACACGAAGGTCTCCTGGCCCAGCCGCAGCGCATCCGGATTGCCGCACATATGCGCATGCGCCAGCGCCAGCAGCACGCAGGAATGGTCGTAGGCATCCTCGGTTGGGTCGGCGACGGAGCCGTCGACATTGAGCGTGCGCACCCAGCCGCCCCGGTCCGTGCGGCCCTTGCCGGCCATGAAGGCGATGCCATGGGAGATCAGGCGATCGGCTGGACCGTCCCAGCCGCGGGCCTTGGCAACGGCGAAGGCGTAGACTTGCCTCGCCGTCGTGCGCATGCGCTTGGGCTTCAACAGCGCCTCGCCGTGGAAGCCGAGCGCCTCGTGGAAGCCGCCATGACGCTCATCGACGCCTGAAGTCGACCAAAGCGGCAAGGTCTCCTCGAACAGCCAGTGATGCACGCGCCGACGCCAGGCGCCGCTCTCGATGACGCGGTCGTGTGCCGGCGTAAACCTGGTTTCCAGCCGTCCCGATTTCTCCAGCTGCTCGACGATCTTCTTGACGTGCTGGCTGTGACTGACCGGGGCAACGAAGGTGGCGTCTGCGGTCGAGACGATGGCGACATCCTTCATGCCGATCGCCGACAAAAGCCGGCCGTCGCTGCGGATGTAGGAGTTCTCGCAATCGATGGCGACGACATCGCCGACGACGACATTGCCCTTGGCGTCGGCAGGGCCGACATCAAGCAGCGACTGCCAGGAGCCGAGGTCGTTCCAGCGGAAGCCGGCCGGCACCATCGCGATGTCCTTGGCCCGTTCCATGATGGCGTAGTCGATCGAGTTCGACGGGATGGCGGCGTAGAGGTCGAGCGGCATATAGAGGCCGGACAGGTCGCTCGTTGCCGCCTTGTAGGCGGTTTCGGTGGCCTGCCAGATGTCGGGTTGGAAGGTGGCGAAGGCGTCGCGCATGGCGCCGGCGCGAAACAGGAAAATGCCGGTGTTCCAGTAGAAGGTGCCCGCACTGAGATAGCTCTGCGCAGTGGCGAGGTCGGGCTTTTCGACGAAGCGCGACACGTCGAAGACGCCGCCGCTTTCGGCTGCGACTTCGATATACCCATAGCCGGTCTCGGGCTGCGCCGGCTTGATGCCGAACACCACCAGACGGCCGGCAAGCGCTGCCTGGCTGCCCGCCTCGACGCTCTGCCAGAACTGCTTGGGCGTGGCGATTTCGTGGTCTGACGGCACCACCAGCACCAGGCTGTCGCCGAACTCCGACAATGTGCGCAGCGCGGCCAGCGCCACGGCGGCAGCCGTGTTGCGCCCGGTCGGCTCGAACAGCGGGCCACCGCCGGCGAGGTCGAGTCCGGCAAGGTCGGCATGGACACGCTCGGCATGGCGCTCGGCGGCGATCAGGAAGATCGGCGTCTCACCTTCCGGCCGCGCCGTCAGCCGGCGCAAGGTCTTGGCCAGCATCGAGCCGTCGCCGGAGAGATCGTGGAACTGTTTCGGGTTGTCCTCGCGTGACAGCGGCCACAGCCGCGAGCCGACACCGCCGCTCATGACAAAACTGACGATGCGCTCGCTCATGAAAGGTCCAATCAGAACGTCTGGTTGTAAGCGCCGACTTCGGGGCTGCGGCGCAGCACGGCGTCGACCGCCTCGAACATCTGCCGGCGGCGCTCGGACGATACCGGGCTTTCGACAACCACGACAAGCTCCGGCTTGTTCGACGACGCCCGCACCAGCCCCCAGGTGCCATCCTCGGCCACGACGCGCACGCCGTTGACGGTGATCAGCTCGGCGATCTTCTGGCCGGCAAAAGTCTTGCCGGCGCGCTGCATCGCCTGGAAGTCCGCCACCACCCGATCGACCACGCCGTATTTCACATCGTCGGCGCAATGCGGCGACATGGTCGGCGTGCCGAAGGTCAGCGGCAGCGCGCGATAGAGATCGGCCATCGAACTTGTGGGGTTGCGGACGAGCATCTCACATATGGCTATTGCCGTGATGAGACCGTCATCATAGCCGCGGCCGATCGGCGGGTTGAAGAAGAAATGGCCCGACTTCTCGAAGCCGGCGACGGCGCCAAGCTCGGCGACGCGGCGCTTGATGTAGGAATGGCCGGTCTTCCAGTAATCTGTCTTCGCGCCGTTGCCACGCAAAACGCTGTCGGTGTTGAACAGGCCGGTCGATTTGACATCGACGACGAAGGTCGAGCCGGGATGCTGGCTGGAGATATCGCGCGCGAGCATGACGCCGACCTTGTCGGCGAAGATCTCGTTGCCCTCATTGTCGACCACGCCGCAACGGTCGCCGTCGCCGTCGAAGCCCAGCCCGACATCGGCGCCGGTCTCCAGAACCTTGTCGCGGATGGCATGCAGCATCTGCATGTCTTCCGGGTTCGGGTTATAGCGCGGAAAACTGTGGTCGAGCTCGACATCGAGCGGGATCACCTCGCAGCCGATGCGCTCCAGCGCCTGCGGCGCGAAGGCGCCGGCGGTGCCGTTGCCGCAAGCCGCCACAACCCTGATCTTGCGCGCGATGCGCTTGTCCTGGGTCAGGTCGTCGAGATAGGTCTCGCGAAAACCGGAGACGAATTCGTAAGAGCCGCCGCCGGCGAGATCGAAATCGCCCGACAGCACGATCTGTTTCAGGGCGCTCATCTCCTCCGGTCCGAAGGTGAGCGGCCTCGCCGCACCCATCTTGACTCCGGTCCAGCCATTCTCGTTGTGCGATGCCGTGACCATGGCGACGGAAGGCGCGTCGAGCGCGAACTGGGCGAAATAGGCCATGGGCGACAGCGCCAGGCCAATGTCTTTCACCTTTGCGCCCGCAGCCATCAGGCCGGAAACCAGCGCCAGCTTGATGGCAAGCGAATAGGAACGGAAATCATGCCCGGTGACGATGTCGGGCCCGGCGCCAAGACGGCGGATCAAAGTGCCCAGGCCCATGCCCAGCGCCTGGACGCCGATCAGGTTCAGGTCCGGCGGTTGCGTCGAACCGGCATGGCCAAACCACCAGCGCGCGTCGTATTCGCGAAAGCCGGACGCCTTGATCAGCGCTTCGGTTTCGAATTCGAAGCTGTTGGGCCGGGCGTCGCCTACGATTTTCAGGGGCAAGGCAGCAAAGCTCCAGATGGCGAAAACGCGATTTATCGAGGCTGCGACTTAGCACACAAGGCTTTAAGCCGGGTTTATCCCGGGAGGGAAAGCCAAGCTTTGCGGCAATGCCCAACGAAAGCCAACGAAATGCGACAGAAGCGCTGCCATTGCCGCTTGCAGGAACGGTATGTGGCAGCTATAAGCCCGCGGTCTGGTCACGGAGTGTAGCGCAGCCTGGTAGCGCACCTCGTTCGGGACGAGGGGGTCGCAGGTTCAAATCCTGCCACTCCGACCAGAAAAAACAGACACTTAGGTGTTTGTTCTCCCGACCCACAAGATAGCTTGATGCAAACCGGCTGCGTCGGCGTCGCTGTCAGCATGGTGTTTTGACGCGACAACCTTCCGCGCTACCTCGATAATAGGAATGCCGCCGAGACAGCGGCCGGAACGAGGTTTGCGGAAGATGAATTTGTTGATTTCAAGCCGGCTGTCAGCGCTGCTCGCTTTGTCCCTGGCGGCAGGCTGCTCATCGCTGGGCAGCGCGGTGAACCCGGCGAAATACGACAGCATGACATGCGCCGAGCTCAACACCGCCGTAGGCGATACCGCGCGCGACATCTCGCAAACCGCCATCACCCGCGGCAAGGTCGCCAACACCAGCGTGCCGAACTGGCTGCTCGGCGGCACGCGCGTGAAGAGCGCAGTGGCCAAGCGTGAGACGGCCAGAATCGAACTGCTGAAGCAGCGGCAAGAGGCCATTGTCGCGACAAGGGCCAACAGATGCCCCAGGTCAGCGGGCTAAGCGAACTGGCCCTACCCTGACTATCTGCTGAACGTCACGCCTTAAGCACTCAGCCTGAAGCGCGTGACATCGATCGCCGCAGCCATCAGCGTCTGGGTGTAGGCGGCCTGCGGGTTGCTGAAGATCTCTTCCGTCGGGCCTTCCTCGACGATCTTGCCCTGCCTCATGACGATGATGTAGTCGGCCATGGCGCGCACCACGGAGAGATCGTGGCTGATGAAGAGGTAGGACAGTTCGTGGTCGGCCTGCAGCTTGCGCAGCAATTCGACGATCTGCTTCTGCACCGAGCGGTCGAGCGCCGAAGTCGGCTCGTCCAGCACCACCAGTTTGGGCTTCAGGATCACGGCACGCGCGATGGCGATGCGCTGGCGCTGGCCGCCGGAGAATTCGTGCGGGTAGCGGTTGCGTGCGTTGGGATCGAGGCCGACCTCGAGCAAGGCCTCGACGGCGCGCTGATCGCGTTGCTTGCCTGACAGGTTCGGCTCATGCACCAGAAGGCCTTCGGTGATGATCTGGCCGACGGTCATGCGCGGCGACAGCGAGCCGAACGGATCCTGGAAGACGAGTTGCATCTCCCGCCGCAGCGGCCGCATCGCCTGGCGGTCGGCGGTGGAGATGTCGCGGTCGCCGAAGCGGATGACACCGTCGCTGGGCAACAGGCGCAGAAGTGCGCGGCCGAGCGTCGATTTTCCCGAACCGGATTCGCCGACTATACCGATGGTCTGGTTGCGCTTCAGCCGGATCGAAATGTGATCGACGGCGCGTAGCAGCAGCGGTTCGCCGGCAAGGAAGCCGCCGCCGATCTTGAAGGTCACTTCGACATTGCGGCCCTCCAGCAGCACAGGAGCGCTGGACGGCGGCGCCGCCTTGGTGCCGGTCGGTTCGGCGGCCAGCAGCATTTTGGTATAGGCATGCTGCGGGTTGGCGAAAAGTGCTTCCGCCTCGCCTTCCTCGACCACCTCGCCATAGCGCATGACATAGACGCGGTCGGCAAAGCGCCGGACGATGCCGAGATCGTGGGTGATAAAGACGATGGCCATGCCGAGCTTGCGCTGCAGTTCGGCGAGCAGCACCAGGATCTGCGCCTGGATGGTGACGTCGAGCGCCGTCGTCGGCTCGTCGGCGATCAGGATGTCGGGGTCGTTGGCCAATGCCATGGCGATCATGACGCGCTGGCGCTGGCCACCCGACATTTCGTGCGGATAGGATTTCATCCGCCGCTCGGGATCGGGAATATGCACAAGCCGCAGCAGCTTGAGCGCCTCGTTCCGTGCCTCGGCTGCGTTCAGCCCGCGGTGCTTGCGAATCGGTTCGATAAGCTGGTTGCCGATCGAATAGAGTGGATCGAGCGAGGTCATCGGCTCCTGGAAGATCATGCTGATCTTGGCGCCGCGCACCTTGTTGAGGTCGGGCTTGCTCATGGTCAAAAGGTTGCGGCCGCGATAATCGACGTGACCCGTCGCCTCGCCATTGGACGCCAGCAGGCTCATCGCCGCCATCATGGTCTGGCTCTTGCCGGATCCGGATTCGCCGACCACGGCAACGGTTTCCCCTGCCTTGACGTGGATGTTGATGCCCTTGACCGCTTCGACCGCGCCGTCGAGCGTGCGGAAACGGACGCGAAGGTCCTTGACGCTGAGGATCGTTTCGGGCGTTTCCATCGCAACGGTCCCCATTTTATTTGGTCCCCATATTATCGGTCCAATCTTCATCGGTCTCTTGGATCGAGCGCGTCGCGCAGGCCGTCGCCGACGAAGTTGAGCGCAAACAGCGTCGACACGAGGAAGAAGGCGGGGAACAAAAGCAGCCAGTTGGCGGTGCCGATGTTCTTGGCGCCGACGGAGATGAGCACGCCCCAGCTGGTCATCGGTTCCTGCACGCCAAGGCCGAGGAAGGACAGAAAGCTTTCCAGGATGATGACCTGCGGCACCAGCAGCGTCATGTAGATCACCACTGGTCCGAGCAGATTGGGGATGACATGGCGCAGCAGGATGCCGCGCTGGCCGACGCCCATGGCTTCGGCCGCCTGGACATACTCCTGCCGCCGGATCGACAGCGCCTGGCCGCGCACGATGCGCGCCATGTCGAGCCACAGCACCGCTCCCACCGCCAGGAACATCAGCACGAAGTTGCGGCCGAAGAACACCACCAGCATGATGACAAAGAAAATGAAGGGCAAAGAATAGAGCACGTCGACGATGCGCATCATCACCTCGTCGATCTTGCCGCCGGAAAAGCCGGCCGCCGCCCCGTAGAGGACGCCGATGACCACCGCGACAATGCCGGCAAGCAGGCCGATGGCCAGCGAGATGCGCCCTGCCATCAGCGTTCGCGAGAGAAGATCGCGACCGGTGTTGTCGGTGCCGAACAGGAAGTACTGCTGTTTGACCGACGCAGTCATAGTCAATTCGAGCCCGTCGGCCGATTTGCTCTCTATCTTGGTATCGTCGAAGGCATCGGAGCGGTCAAGATAGCGGATGTTGCGGTCGTCGATCGGTTTGGTCGAGGTGACGGTGACGGTGACGCGACTGCCGTCCAGTTTCCACTCCTTGATGTCGACGCGCATGCGCTTGATGGCATCCTTGAGCGCCGTCTCGATCATGTCGGGCTTCGGATAGGCTGAAAAGCTTGGCGGCGTGCGCACATAGTCGGCATAGATGGTGGTGTACTGATGCGGCACGAACCAGGGGCCGAAGATGCTGATGACGCCAATGAAGGCCAGGTAATAGAGGCTGAACATGGCGGCGCGGTTGGCTTTGAGGCGCGCCCATGCGTCGCCCCAGAGCGAGCGGCCGACGACGGCCGGCGGAGCGGCGGCGGCTGTGATGTCAGTCATAGCGCACCCTCAGTCATAGCGTACCCTCGGGTCGACGACCGCGTACATGACGTCGACGATCAGGTTGAAGACGATGGTGAAGAGCGCGATCACCACCACGGTCCCCATCACCAGCGTGTAGTCGCGGTTGAGCGCGGCATCGACGAAATAGCGGCCGACACCGGGAATGGAGAAGATGGTCTCGACGATGACCGAACCGGTGAGCAGCGCCGCGGCTGCGGGGCCGGTGAAGGAAACGATCGGCAGGATGGCGCCGCGCAGCGCGTGCTTGACCACCACCGACCAGTCGGAGAGGCCGAGCGCACGCGCCGTTCGGATATGATGCGAACGCAAGCTCTCGATCATCGACCCGCGCATCAGGCGGGCAACGATGGCGATCTGCGGCAAGGCCAGCGTCAGCACCGGGCCGATCTTGTTGATTAATGCGCCATCACCCCAGCCGCCGATCGGCAACAGCTTCCAGGTCAATCCGAACACCAGCTGAATCACAGGAGCGATGACGAAGGTGGGGATAGTGCTGCCGGCGGTCGCCAGCGCAATCACCGTATAGTCGCCAAGCTTGTTCTGGTTGAGCGCGGCGATGGTGCCGAGCACCGAACCAAGCAGCAGCGCCAGGATCAGCGCCGAGGTGCCGAGCTGGACCGATATCGGCAGCCCCTTGGCAAACAGTTCGGTGACGGTGAAGTCAGGCAAATTGTAGCTCGGCCCGAAATTGCCGCGCAGAAGATTGCCGAGATAGTGGGCATATTGCAGCCAGAGCGGATCGTCGAGGCCGAACTGTGCTTCCAGATTGGCCCTGATCTCGGGACTGAGGCCCCGCTCCTGATTGAAAGGGCCGCCCGGTGCGACGCGTATCAGGAAGAACGCCATGGTCACGATGACGAACAGCGTCGGAATGGCGGTCAGAAGCCGCCGTAAGATGTATCGCAGCATCGGCGCCCCGCTTCGGCCAGAGCGACATACGTCCATGCAGACGCATTGCCACGCTCCGGCGCCAAATCTTCGCACCGGGCTTGCCGAAAATCGACCACGACTTTCGGACCGGTGCGATGACCGACCAGTCCGCCCCGCCCGGAGGGGGCGGGGCGGTCCAGTCAAGGATGATTATCAGTCCTTGGAGACGAAGCGGGACGGATGGATGTCCATCACATTGTCATCGAAGCCATGCAGCTTCGAGGAAACGATATCGTGGAAGCTGTAGTAGAGAAGCGGAATGTTGCCGACGTCATCGACAAGGATGCGCTCGGCCTCGGTGAGGTCCTTCATGCGCTCTTCCGGCTTGCCGCCGGCAGCCGCGGCCTTGTCCATGGCCGCCTCATATGCCGGGCTGACGTAGCTCGAATAGTTGTTGCCGCTGGCCTTGCGGGTGATGCCGAGGAAGGTCTCGGGATCCTTGTAGTCGGCGATCCAGGCGGCACGCGCCACGTCGTAGTTGCCCTTCTGCTCGAGGAAGGAATAGTGGGTCTTGGTATCGGTGTTGAGCAGCGTGATCTCGACGCCAAGCGGCTTCAACTGTTCCTGGATGGCAACCGCGGTGTTCTTGTGGTTTTCCGAGGTGTTGTAGCGGATCTCCATCTTCAGCGGATGCTCGGGCGTATAGCCGAGTTTCTCAAGGATCTTCTTGGCGGCGTCCTCGCGGTCGATCTGCGGCATGTCGGCGTATTTGGCCATTGCCGGCGTGTAGCCGGCGATGCCCGGAGGCACCATCGAATAGCCAGGCAGCATGGAATTCTGCCAGACCTTTTCGGCCAGGAAGTCGCGGTCGATCGCCATCGAGATGGCGTTGCGCAGCTCGACATTGTCCCACGGTGCCTTGTCGGTCTTGATCGCGTAATAGTAGGTGCCGAGATACGGTCCGACACGGACCTGATCGCCGAACTTGGTCTTGAGGTCAGCGAGCTGTTCGGTCGGCAGGTCGCCGTAGCTGTCGAGTTCGCCGGCCTCGAAGCGCTTCATCGCCGATGAGCGGTCTTCGGTCGGGATGTAGTTGACGACGTCCATCTTGACGGTCGCGGCATCCCAGAATTTCGGATTTTTGACCAGCTTCATGTGGTCGTTGGGAATCCACTCGGCCAGCGTATAGGCGCCGTTCGAAACGAGATTGCCCGCCTTGATCCAGTCGGCGCCGAGCTTGTCGATCGAGGCCTTGTTGACCGGATAGGTAGCCTGGTGGGTCAGCATCTCGAGGAAGTATGGCGTCGGCGCCTTCAGCGTCACCTCCAGGGTGTTGGCGTCGATCGCCTTGACGCCCATGTCCTCGGGCTTGCCTTTCTTGGTGTTGACTTCCTCGGCGTTCTTCACGGGATAGAGCATGGAAGCGTATTCGGCGGCGGTCGCCGGATCCTCAAGCCGACGGAAGGAATAGACGAAGTCCTCGGCCGTCACCGGGCTGCCATCCGACCACAAGCCGTCCTTGCGCAGCTTGAAGGTGTAGACGGTGCCGTCATCCGATACCGTCCAGCTTTCGGCGGCGCCCGGGATGAGGTTCGTCTTCTGATCGTGCATGACCAGTCCCTGGAACAGGTCGCGTATGATATCGGCTTCGTAGACGGTCGAGGTCTTGTGCGGATCGACCGTCTCCGCTTCGGCGGCGCTGCCTCTGTTATAGACGGTCTCGGCAAGGGCCGGCGTCAGGAACGTGCCTGCGGCAAAGGTCATGGTCGCGGCGACAAGCGTCGCCTTCAGCATATTTTTCAGCATGAAGTCTCTCCCTGTGGCGCTGCCCATCGGCTGCGCCTTACGAGTGTTGACGCCCCGGAACCGATTTCTGGCCCCTTCGAGCGCGCCGCCGGTTCCCGTCCCGGCAGCTGGTGGCAGGAGACTAGACAGACGGAAATATTATTTCAACCGAGTCTTGCTTGACGCTAAGTGAGCATCCTCATCCTAAACCAGCCATAGCTAATCTATATTACCAGGTTCAATTGGGTGCAGCTTGCGGTTGTCCTGTAATTTTGCGTTTTGCCCTCAGCAGTTGTAATTGGCGCAACCATCTGGAAACATTCCAGGAATGCCGTTCGTGGCCAAGCTCGACGAAAGTACCGAAGAAGCCCGAAAATGAAAAACATGGCGCCGGTGGCGTTGCGCGGATCACTCGGCACGGTTGCATGCGGACACGATCTTTGTTGACGCCGGACGGCGTCCCTGAAGATCAGCCTACCTTGCCGACAAACCAGCCCAGGGCTGGCAGCAACAGCCCCTCCTCCTGCAGGACGGCACCGCCACCCAGAGCGATCGCCTCGACAGGCTGGAGATCCGGCGGCAGCCGCCAGTCGGCCGGCTTGTCGGCGAAATTGAAGACGCAGAGCAATATCTCGTCCTCGCCCTGCCGGATGAAGGCAAGGACATCGCCGTCGGTATCGAGAAAGCGGATCGGGCCCTTGACCAGCGCCAGATGCGCCTTGCGCAAGGCGAGCATCGTCCGGTAGCCGGCGAGCACGGACTTGTCGTCGGCGTTCTGGATATCGACCGCCCGAGCGCGGTGGCTTTCCGGCACCGGCAGCCAGGGTTTTCCCGAGGAAAAACCGGCATTGTCGGCGCCCGCTTCCCAGACCATCGGTGTGCGGCAGCCGTCCCTGCCCTTTACCCCCGGCCAGAAACGGATGCCGACGGGATCGCGCAGATCCTCGAAGGTCAGTTCCGCCTCCTCCAGCCCAAGCTCTTCGCCTTGGTAGAGACAGATCGAGCCCCGCAGGCAGGAGAGCAAAGCGATAGCGAATGTCGCCACCGCATCTGGATCGCCGCCCGGCCGCGTCCAGCGGCTGACATGGCGCACGACATCGTGGTTGGAGAATGCCCAGCAGACCCAGCCGTCGGCGACAGCTGCCTCGAAGGCCTCGACGCAGCCGCGCACATGGGCGGCTGAGAATTGCTGACCGAGCAGGTCGAAGGTGTAGCACATGTTGAGCTTGTCGCCGCCGGATGTGTAGGCGGCCAGCGTCTGCAGCGAACGGCCTTCGTCGCCGACCTCGCCGACACTGGCGCGGCCGTCATATTCGTCGAGCAAAGCGCGGAAGCGCCTGAGGAAACCGAGGTTTTCCGGTTGCGTCTTGTCGAACAGATGCTCCTGGAAGAGATAGGTGTTGGTTTCGCCATTGGTGCCGGCGACGCTCGACGCCAGCGGCGGATTGCTGCGCAGCCAGCGGTCGTGGACATAGTAGTTGACCGTATCCAGGCGGAAGCCGTCGACGCCGCGCTCGAGCCAGAACCGCACCGTCTGCAACAACGCGTCTTGAACCTCAGGATTGTGGAAGTTGAGGTCCGGCTGCGAGGCGAGGAAATTGTGCATGTAGTATTGCCGGCGGGTCGCGTCCCACTCCCAGGCCGGGCCGCCGAAGACCGACAGCCAGTTGTTGGGCGCGTTGCCGTCCGGCCTGGTGTCGGCCCAGACATACCAGTCAGCCTTGGGATTATCCTTGCTGGCACGGCTCTCTACAAACCATTCGTGCTTGTCGGAGGAGTGCGACAACACCTGATCGATGATCACCTTCAGGCCGAGCCTGTGCGCCTCGGCAACCAGCGCGTCAAAGTCGTCGAGCGTGCCGAACATCGGATCGACCGCCTGATAGTCGGAGACGTCGTAGCCCATATCGGCCATTGGCGATTTGAAGAAGGGCGACAGCCAGACGGCGTCGACGCCGAGCGAGGCGACGTGCGCCAGCCGTGAGGTGATGCCTGAGAGGTCGCCGCTGCCGTCGCCGGTGGTGTCCTGGAAGGAGCGAGGATAGATCTGGTAGATGACGCAGCCGCGCCACCAGTCGGCGCTCTGTTCAGGTCCCGGCTGGGCATTGTCGTCGGCCATTACGGACCCTTCCTGGCGCGGGCCTTTGCGGTCCGGCGCTCGATCATGAAACTGACACTGCGGCCGGGCAGCGGCCGCGCGAGGTCGACCGCTTGCGCTTCAACAGCCGGCTGCCATTCAAACCCTTGCCGCGCGGGCAGCGTGAAGACGCATTGGCGGCGATCGCCATTGACGATCACAGCCAGGCGGCCTTCCCCGCCATCGCCGAGCAGCATGACGAGGCGATGGCGCGAGCCATCGTTCCAGTCGGCTTCGCTGAGCGGCGCGCCGGTCTCGGTCAGCCAGGCGACGTCGGGCGTTTCAGAACCGGCCGGCGGCTCTCCGGTCAGGAAGCGCGTATCGGAAAGCGCCGGCACCGCGCCGCGCAGAGCTGCGAGCGCGGACACATGGGCTTCCAGCCCGACGTCGCGCCCGGCCCAGTCGAGCCAGGTGATGGCGTTGTCCTGCGCATAGGCGTTGTTGTTGCCCCCTTGCGTGCGGCCGAATTCATCGCCCGCCGTCAGCATGATGGTGCCGCGCGAGGCAAACAGCGTGGCGAGCAGCGCGAAGCGATCATGGGAACGGGCCTCGGCAATCGCCTTGTCCGAGGTTTCGCCCTCGACGCCGTTGTTCCAGGACAGGTTCTCATTGTGGCCGTCGCGGTTCTTCTCGCCATTGGCTTGGTTGTGCTTGGCTTCATAAGCGACGATATCGGCCAGCGTCATGCCATCGTGTGCGGCGATGAAGTTGACCGTGCGGCTGGCGGATTGGCCCTCCCTGCCGAACACATCGGAGGAGCCGGCGAGCCTTGTCGCCAGCGCACCGACCGCGCCGGCATCGCCGCGCCAGAAGCGCCTGATGTCGTCGCGGTAGCGGTCGTTCCATTCGAGGTAAGGCGGCCGGAAATTGCCGAGCTGATAGCCATTCGGGCCGATGTCCCACGGCTCGGCGATCAGCACCCTGTCGGCAAGCAGACGATCGCCAGCGATGGTCTCGAGCAACGGGGCCGCCGGATCGAATACGCCATCGACGCGGCCGAGGACCGGCGTCAGGTCGAAGCGGAAACCGTCGACGCCGGCATGGCGGACGAAATGGCGCAGCGTGTCGAGTACCATGTCGCGAACGACCGGATGGTCGCAGGCAATGGTATTGCCGGTGCCGGTATCGTTGGCCAACCTGCCGTCCTGCTCGCTGCGGTAGTAGGCTTGATTGTCGAGGCCGCGCAGCGACAGCGTCGGCCCGAGCCGGTCACTTTCGCCGGTATGATTGAAGACGAGATCGAGGATGGTGCCAATGCCAGCCCTGCGCAGCACCCCCACAGTATCGCGCAACTCGGCGATGCCGCCGGGCGCCAGGCGCGGGTCGAGCGCCATGAAGGTGACTGGGTTGTAGCCCCATGCGTTGCTGAGGCCGAGCGGCGGTAGATGGCGCTCATCGATCCATGCCGTCACGGGCATTAGCTCAACGGCGGAGACGCCGATCTTTCTGAGGTGTTCGAGGATGGCCGGATGCGCAAGTGCGGCAATGGTGCCGCGCTGCGCTTCCGGTACGTCCAGATGCAGCCTGGTGAAGGAGCGGACGTTGAGTTCGTAGATCAGGCCGCCTGGCTGGAACAAAGGCGGCTTGGCCGGCAGCGGCTTCGGTTGAGCCCGCGCGATGGTCTTCGGCATCAGTGGCGCGGTGTCGGCGCCTTCGTTGCGCCGGGCGGCAAGCCGCCAATGATGCTGGTAGGGCCGGTCGATTTCGACGGCGTAGGGATCGGTGAGCAGCTTGTCGGGATCGAACCACAGCCCGCGCTCCGGCGCATATTCGCCGTCGGCGCGAAAGCCGTAGCGCGTACCCGCGGCAAGGCCGGCGACGAACAGCGCATGGACGCCCTCGCTTTCCGGCTGAAGTTCGAGCCGGTCGATTTCACGGGCGCCGGTGTCGTCGAAGATCGACACCCACAGGCGCCGCGCGGACGACGACCAGGCGGCGAAGCGGATGCCTTCGGGAGTGACGGTTGCGCCGAGCTGGGTCATCGGCGCATCCTCCACTCTCCCCCTTGTGGGGAGGGTCGCGAACGAAGTGAGCGGGGTGGGGGTCGGCGCGGGGAAAGCGCTTTACGAGCACCCCCAACCCGATCCGCTGCGCGGATCGACCCTCCCCACAAGGGGGAGGGTAAAGACCTCACCACCCTCAAGTAATCACGCTCGGCTTGTTGCGCCCGGTGTGGCTCTTGATCCCGGCGATATCATCGGCAGCCGCGATCAGGTCAGCGAGCGCCTCTTGCGTGTCGAGATCATGCCGCGCTCTGTCCGGCTCGTAGCGCTCGATGTAGACGCGCAGCGTAGCACCCGACGTGCCGGTGCCGGACAAACGAAACACGACACGCGAGCCGCCTTCGAACAGGATGCGGATGCCCTGGTTCTTGCTCACCGAACCGTCGACGGGATCGTGATAGGCGAAGTCGTCAGCATTGGCGATCTTCAGGCCGCGCACGCTGGTGCCGGGCAGCGAAGCGAGCTTGGCGCGCAACTCGTCGACCAGGGCGTTGGCGCGCTCGGTTTCGACCTCCTCATAGTCATGACGTGAATAGTAATTGCGGCCGTAGGTCGCCCAATGTTCGGTGACGACGTCCTTGCAGCTTTCGCCGCGCACGGCCAGGATGTTCAGCCACAACAGCACCGCCCACAGCCCGTCCTTTTCACGGACATGGTTCGAGCCGGTGCCGGCGCTTTCCTCGCCGCAGATCGTTGCCATGCCGGCATCGAGCAGATTGCCGAAGAACTTCCAACCGGTCGGCGTTTCGTAGATGCCGATGCCGAGCTGTTCGGCGACGCGGTCGGCAGCGCCGCTGGTCGGCATCGAGCGGGCGATGCCTTTGAGGCCGTCCTTGTAGCCCGGCGCCAATTGCGCATTGGCGGCAAGCATGGCCACCGAATCCGACGGGGTGACGAAAATGCCCTTGCCGATGATGAGATTGCGGTCACCGTCGCCGTCGGAAGCGGCGCCGAAATCGGGCGCATCCGGTCCCATCATCTCGTCGTAGAGATGCTTGGCGTGGACCAGGTTCGGATCCGGGTGATGGCCGCCAAAATCCGGCAGCGGCTTGTAGTTGCGGCAGGTGCCATTCTCCGCGCCGAGCCGGCGCTCGAGAATTTCCTTGGCATACGGGCCGGTGACCGCATGCATGGCGTCGAAGCGCATGCGGAAGCCGTATTTGAAATTGGCGCGGATGGCGTCGAAGTCGAACAGGCTCTCCATCAATTCGGCATAGTCGGTGACCGGGTCGATAATCTCGACCGCCATGCCGCCGGCGGTCACCGTGCCGATCTTGTCGATGTCGATCTGGTCGATGTCGGCGGTCTTGAAGCTCGAAATCGTCTTGGTCTTTTCGAAGATCGCGTCGGTCAGCTTTTCCGGCGCCGGGCCGCCATTGCCGGCATTGTACTTGATGCCGAAATCCTCGTGCGGGCCGCCCGGATTGTGACTGGCCGACAGGATGATGCCGCCGAAGGTCTTGTATTTGCGGATGACATGCGACGCCGCCGGCGTCGACAATATGCCGCCCTGCCCGACCATCACCTTGCCGAAGCCGTTGGCCGCCGCCATGGCGATGGCCTTCTGGATGACCTCGCGGTTGTAGAAGCGGCCGTCGCCGCCGATCACCAGCGTCTTGCCCTCAAAGCCCTCCAGCGCGTCGAAGATCGACTGGATGAAGTTCTCGGCATAGTGCTCCTGCTGAAAGACAGGCACCTTCTTGCGCAGGCCGGACGTGCCGGGTTTCTGGTCGAGATAGGGTTTGGTGGCGACGGTCCGGATCATGCTTCAGGCAACCCTTTTCGAAAGCAGCAGGCGGTAGAGTTCAACGTATTTGTCGGCGCTCTTGTCCCAGGAGACATCGGCCTTCATGCCCTGGCGCTGGATCTGTTCCCAGACGGCCGGGCTCGAATGCGCATCGACCAGCCGGCGGATGGCGTGCAGCATGGCGCCGCCACTATTGGGCGCGAACTGGAAGCCGGTGGCGACACCGGCCGAGATCGCTGCTTCATTGGCGTCGATGATGGTGTCGGCAAGGCCGCCGGTGCGGGCGACGACCGGCACGCAGCCATAGCGCAGGCCGTAAAGCTGGGTCAGCCCGCAAGGCTCGAAGCGCGACGGGATGACGATGGCGTCGCAGCCGCCCTGCATGGTGTGGGAAAGCCCCTCGTCATAGCCGACGACGACGCCGACACGGCCGCGATGGCGGGCGGTGGCAGCCAGCAGCGCGCCTTCCAGGCCGGCGTCGCCTGAGCCGAGGATCGCCAGCCGCGCGCCGGTGGCGACGACGCCGTCGACCACAGCCGCCAGTATGTCCATGCCCTTCTGCCAGGTCAGCCGGCTGACGACGCAGACGATCGGACTGTCGTCGCGCTCGAGGCTGAAGCGGTCCTCGACAACCGCCCGGTTGGGAAGCCGAGCCTTAAGCGTCGCGGCGGAGTAGGCCGACACCAGATGCTTGTCGGTCTCCGGGTTCCAGATGTCGGTGTCGATGCCGTTGACGATGCCGTAGAGGTCGGAAGAGCGCATGTTGATCAGGCCGTCGAGGCCCATGCCGAATTCCGGCGAGCGGATTTCCTGGGCATAGGTGGGGCTCACCGTGGTGATCGCCCAGGCCGCCTGCAGGCCGGCCTTGAGGAAGCCGACGCCGCCATAGTATTCGACGCCGTCGAGCGCCATCGCCGCGGCCGGCAAGCCGAGCTCGCCAAAAATGCCGGCGCCGAACTGACCCTGGAAGGCAAGGTTGTGAACCGTGATCAGCGACGGCACGCCGACCGCCTTGCCGTAGCGCATATAGGCCAGCGTCATCGCCGACTGCCAGTCATGGGCGTGGACGAGATCCGGCTGGTAGCCGGAAATGGCGCCGCCGGCGATATCGCCACCGACCTGGCTCAGCGCGGCAAAACGCCGCCAATTGTCGGGCCAATCGGCGCCGGCCGCATTGCCGTAAGGGCCGCCGGGACGGTCGTAGAGATGCGGCGCGTCGAGCACGAACAGGTCAAGCCCGGCGATCTTGACGGCATGGACCGAAGCCTTGCCGCCCTGCAGCAGCGGGTATTGGTAGACAGCCTTCTTTTTCTTGAAGGCGTCCATCACCTGGGGAAAGCCGGGGATGAGCGTGCGCATGGTCACGCCCTTGGCGGCCAGCGCGATCGGCAATGCGCCGGTCACGTCGGCAAGTCCGCCGGTCTTGATCAGCGGGAATATCTCGGGCGTGACCGACAGAACCTGCATGCGTTTATGGTACCCCGTCTTACAGCTTCAGCTTGTCGATCATGTCCTGCGTGACCAGGCAGATGCCCTTTTCCGAAACCCGGAAACGCTTGGCGTCGAGAACAGGGTCTTCGCCAACCACCAGCCCTTCCGGTATCCTTACACCGTGGTCGATGACGACGCGCTTCAACTTTGCGTTCCGGCCGACATGAACGTCGGGCAGCATGACGACCTCTTCCAGCGTCGAATAGGAGTTGATGCGCGCGCCGGTGAAGATCAGGCTGCGCTTCAGCGAAGCACCCGAGACGATGCAGTCGCCTGAGACCAGCGAGGAGACGGCCGAACCGCGCCGGCCATCCTCGTCATGCACGAACTTTGCCGGCGGCTTCAATTCGGCATAGGTCCAGATCGGCCAGTCGCGGTCGTAGAGGTCGAGTTCGGGAGTGATGTCGGTCAGGTCGATATTGGCTTCCCAGTAGGCGTCGACCGTGCCGACATCGCGCCAATAGGCTTCGTTCTCGGCCGTCGAGCGCACGCAGGACTTGGCGAAACGGTGCGCGATCGCCTTACCGTGCTGGACGATGTAGGGGATGATGTCCTTGCCGAAGTCGCGGCTCGAACCCGGCTCGGCCGCATCGCGGCGCAGTTGTTCCATCAGGAACTTGGTCTTGAAGACATAAATGCCCATGGAGGCCAGCGCGAATTCCGGCTTGTCGGGAATGCCGGGCGGGTCGGCGGGCTTTTCGACGAACGCGATGATGTTGTCCTTGCCGTCGACATGCATGACACCGAAGCCGGTCGCTTCCAAGCGCGGCACTTCCAGGCAACCGACAGTGACGTCGGCATTGGCATCGACGTGCTGGCGCAGCATCAGCTCGTAGTCCATCTTGTAGATATGGTCGCCGGCCAGGATCACCATGTATTCGGGGCCATAGGCCTCGATGATGTCGATGTTCTGGTAGACGGCGTCGGCGGTGCCTTCATACCACTGCGTTTCCGAGACACGCTGGCTGGCCGGCAGGATGTCGAAGCTTTCGTTTCGCTCCGGCCGCAGGAAGTTCCAGCCGCGCTGCAGGTGGCGGATCAGCGAATGCGCCTTGTACTGGGTGGCGACACCGAGGCGGCGGATGCCGGAATTCAGCGCATTGGACAGCGCGAAATCGATGATGCGCGTCTTGCCGCCGAAATAGACAGCCGGCTTGGCCCTGCGGTCGGTCAATTCCTTGAGCCGGCTGCCGCGGCCGCCGGCCAGCACATAGGCCATGGCATCGCGCGCCAGCGGCTGGGTTCTCTTCAAGTCTGCCATCTTTACCCTCCCAAATTACCAGTCTGGAGCATCGCCCGGTCCGCAACGAGTCGACGGACCTAGTCCGCAACGAGTTCAAGCATGATCGTCGACAGCGGCGGCAAAAGCATCGTTGCCGAAATGCCTCCTCCTTCCGCCCTGGCTTCGACCACACCGCCATTGCCCTTGCCCGAACCACCGTAGTCCGAAGCGTCGGTGTTGATGATTTCGCGCCATTTGCCGACCTTGGGCAATGGCACGCGATAATTGTCGCGCGGCACTGGCGTGAAGTTGGAAATGACGGCGATCGGGTTGCCGCCGGGCGCGCTGCGCAGCCAGGCGAAGACCGAGTTTTCCTTGTCGTCGACGATCAGCCAGGAGAAGCCGTCCGGCTCGCAGTCGCGTGCATGCAGCGCCGGGCGCGAGCGATAGAGATAGTTGAGGTCGCGCACCGTCTGCCAGACGCCGCGATGCGGGTGGAAGTCGAGCAGGTTCCAGTCGAGCGCGCGCGCCTCGCTCCACTCGCGGCGCTGGGCGAATTCCTGGCCCATGAACAACAGTTTCTTGCCGGGATACCCCCACATGAAGGCGTAAAAGGCGCGCAATGTCGCGAACTTCTGCCAGTCGTCGCCGGCCATCTTGCCGAGCAGCGTGCCCTTGCCGTGCACGACCTCGTCATGGGACAGCGGCAGCACGAAATTCTCGGAAAAGGCGTAGGTCAGGCCGAACGTCAGGTCGTTGTGGTGGTGCTTGCGGAAGATCGGCTCCCTGGCGAAATACTCCAGCGTGTCGTGCATGAAGCCCATGTTCCATTTGAAGCCGAAGCCCAGCCCGCCTTCATGCACCGGCGCCGAGACCTTCGGCCATGAGGTCGATTCCTCGGCGATGGTCATCACGCCGGGATGGTGGCCGTAGACCTCCTTGTTCATCTTCTGCAGGAAGGACACCGCTTCGAGGTTTTCGCGGCCGCCCTTCTCGTTGGGGATCCACTCGCCGGCCTTGCGCGAATAGTCGAGGTAGAGCATCGAGGCCACTGCATCCACGCGCAAACCGTCGACATGGTATTTCTCGGCCCAGAACAGCGCATTATTGACCAGGAACGACACCACCTCGCGGCGGCCGAAATTGTAGATCGCGGTGTTCCAGTCGGGATGAAAACCCTTGCGCGGGTCGGCATGCTCATAAAGTGCTGTGCCGTCGAAATTGGCCAGGCCATGCGCGTCGACCGGGAAATGCGCCGGCACCCAGTCGAGGATGACGCCGACGCCGGCGCGGTGCGCACCGTCGACGAAACGGGCGAAGCCGTCGGGGTCGCCGAAGCGCGCCGAGGGGGCATAAAGTCCGGTTGTCTGATAACCCCATGACGGGTCATAGGGATGTTCGGAGATCGGCAGGAACTCGATGTGGGTGAAGCCGGTCTCGACAGCATAGGGGATAAGCTGGTTGGCGAGTTCGTCCCATGACAGGAAGCTGCCATCATCGTGCTGCTGCCACGAACCGGCATGGACCTCGTAGATCGATATGGCTTCGCGCCGGGGATCGGCCTTTCGCCAGTAATTGCGATGCGCCTCGTCGCCCCATTCATGCGCCGGCGGCACCGCCGTCACTGAGGCTGTGGCCGGGCGCAATTCCGACTTGAAGGCGAACGGATCGGCCTTGAGCGGCAGGCGCACGCCGTCCGGGGCAATGATCTCGTATTTATAGGGGTGGCCGGCGCCGATATCGGGAATGAACAGCTCCCAGATGCCGGTGTCGCGGCGGTCGCGCATCGTATGGCGGCGGCCGTCCCATTCGTTGAAGTCGCCGACCACGGAGACGCGCCTTGCATTGGGCGCCCAGACGGCGAAATGGACGCCCGACGCGCCTTCATGGTCGAGGAGATGGGCGCCGAGCTTGTCGAACAGCCTGAGGTGCGACCCTTGCGCGATATAGTAGTCGTCCATCGGGCCGAGCACCGGGCCGAAGGAATAGGGATCGGTCAGCCACCAGTCGCCGCCGGCATTTTTGGCGTGATAGCGCAGCGGCTGACGCTTCTTGATCGACAGTCTGCCTTCGAAGAAACCGGCGTCGTCGCGCCGCGTGAGTTCGCCGGCGTTCTTGCCGGCCAGCGTGTATGCGGTGACGAACTCGGCATTGGGGACGAAGCAGCGGGCAACCAGGCTCTTGCCGGCATCATGCACGCCCAGGATTGCAAAAGGATCGCCATGCGTGCCTGCAACAATTGCGGCGACATCGCCGGCTGACGCCAGCCCGTCCGACCCGCTCGTCGTCGCGGTCGCGCGCGGTTTCTTCATCAGGCGGTGTCCCTCCCTGGGAACCAGTTCTTGTGCACAAGACCCATTGTCGTGGCCTCATGCAATCATATCAGGCGGGCACGTTCCAGATTTCTTTCGCATATTGGCGGATCGTGCGATCGGAAGAGAACCAGCCGACGCGGGCAACGTTGCGGATAGCGCGCGCGTACCAATCGGGGCTGTTGCGCCAGACGGCGTCGACATCGCGCTGGGCGGCGGCATAGGCGTCGAAATCCGCCGCCACCATGAACCAGTCGCTGTTGTAGAGACCGTCGACCAGCTCGCGGTAGCGATCCGGCTGGTCGGGCGAGAACACGCCCGACGATACTGCGGCAACAGCCTGCGCCAATTCAGGGGAGCCCTCGATCACGGCGCGCGGGTTGTAGCCATTGCTGCGCCGCTCGGCGACTTCCGCCGTGCTCAGGCCGAAGATGAAGATGTTGTCGTCGCCGACGCATTCCTTGATCTCGACATTGGCGCCGTCGAGCGTGCCTATGGTCAAGGCGCCGTTCAGCGCGAACTTCATGTTGCCGGTGCCCGACGCCTCCATGCCGGCAGTCGAAATCTGCTCGGACAGGTCGGCGGCCGGCATCATCACCTCGGCCAGGCTGACATTGTAGTTCGGCACGAACACCACTTTCAGCAGACCGCGCACCGACGGGTCGCTGTTGATGACCTTGGCGACGTCGTTGGCCAGTTTGATGATCAGCTTGGCATTGTGGTAGCTGGGCGCCGCCTTGCCGCCGAAGAATTTGACGCGCGGCATCCAGTCCTGCTCGGGATGCGAGCGGATCTGGTCGTAGAGCGCGATCGCTTCCAGGATGTTGAGCAGTTGGCGCTTGTATTCGTGGATGCGCTTGACCTGGATGTCGAACAGCGCCGACGGGTCGAGCTTGATGCCGAGCCGGTCGGCGACCAGATTGGCGAGCTTGACCTTGTTGGAGCGCTTGACGGCGGCGAACTTGTCGCGGAAGGCGGCGTCGCCGGCAAAGGCTTCGAGCCCCTTGATGGCGTCGATGTCGTCGAGGAAACGGTCCCCGATCGCCGCGCGGGCGAGCGCGGTGAGGCCTGGATTGCACTGGATCAGCCAGCGCCGTGGCGTGATGCCGTTGGTCTTGTTGTTGATGCGATCGGGATAGAGCTTGTGGAGATCGGCAAACACCGTCTCCTTCATCAGTTCGGTGTGCAACGCCGACACGCCATTGATCGAGTGCGAGCCGACAAAGGCCAGGTTACCCATGCGCACGCGGCGGTCGCCATTTTCCTGGATCAGCGAGATGCGGCTGATCTGCTCATTGGAAAACTGGTTGGTGGCGCGGGCCTCAAGCAAAACCTGCGCATTGATGGCGTAGACGATCTGCATGTGGCGCGGCAAAAGCCGTTCGAACAGCGGCACCGGCCAGCTTTCCAGCGCTTCTGGCAGCAGCGTGTGGTTGGTGTAGCCGAAGGTGCGCTTGGTGATGTCCCAGGCCTGGTCGAAATCCATGCCATGGACGTCCATCAGCAGGCGCATCAGCTCTGGCACGGCGATCGCCGGATGGGTGTCATTGAGATGGATCGCCGCCTTGTCGGGCAGCGAGGCGAGATCGCCATACTGGCTGAGATGGCGCTGGACGATGTCCTGCAGCGATGCGGTGGAGAAGAAATATTCCTGCCGCAGCCGCAGTTCCTGGCCGGCCTTGTGGGAATCGGCGGGGTAAAGCACGCGCGACAAGGCATCGGCCTTGTTGCTTTCGGCCAGCGCGCCGATGTGGTCGCCGGCGTTGAACTTGTCGAGCAGGATCGGATCGACCGGCATGCCGGACCAAAGCCGCAGCGTGTTGACGCGGTTGGCCCGCCAGCCAACCACCGGGGTGTCGTAGGCGACGGCCTGGACATGCTCGGTCGGCTTCCAGACGTGACGTTCGAGCCGGCAATCCTTGGAGGTGATCGATTCCACCGAGCCGCCGAAGCCGACTTCGAAGGCGCGTTCGCGGCGCTCGAACTCCCAGGGGTTGCCGTGGTCGAGCCAGGTTTCGGGCAGTTCGACCTGCCAGCCGTCATGGATCTCCTGGCGGAACATGCCGTTGGCGTAGCGAATGCCGTAGCCATGCGCGGGAATGTCGACGGTCGCCATGCTTTCCATGAAGCAGGCGGCGAGCCGGCCGAGACCGCCATTGCCGAGCGCTGCATCCGGTTCGAGCCCGGCGATGAGGTCGAGGTCGACGCCCAGCGACTTGAGCGCTTCTCGCATATTGTCCATCAGGCCGAGATTGGAGAAGGCATCGCGCATCAGCCGGCCGATGAGGAATTCGAGCGACAGGTAATAGACGCGCTTTTCCTGCTGGGCGTAGGCCTCCTGCGTCGCCTGCATCCAGTGATCGACGATGCGGTCGCGCACGACCTTGATCGAGGCTGTCAGCCAATCATATTGCGTGGCAACGGAGGTGCCTTTGCCGACCCGGTATTTGAGAGCCAGCAAGACTTCGTCGGCCAGCGTCTTGGGATCGGGTATTTCGAGATCGGGGGCTTTGGCTGTCATTGTTTGCGTCATACTGCCTCTCGTGATCGTGCTGCGATCATACCGGCTTTCGCTCTCAGTCCCAGCCTATCCTAGTGCATCGCAACATACGTTCAATCGATTTAGACCAGCATGCCGCCAGTTCCCCTGCGGCAATTTATCCGTCGAGCGGATCAGGCAGCGAGTGCAGCCTCCGGCGGAACCTTCGCTCCCGTCATGAAGGCGACGGCGTCGGACATGGTATATTGCTTGGGATCGATGACGCAGAGGCGGCGACCCAGCCGATGGATATGGATGCGGTCGGCAACCTCGAAGACATGCGGCATATTGTGCGAGATCAGCACGATCGGCAGGCCTCGTTTCTTGACGTCGAGGATCAGTTCCAGCACGCGGCGGCTCTCCTTGACGCCGAGTGCGGCGGTCGGCTCGTCCATGATCACCACGCGGCTGCCGAAAGCAGCGGCGCGCGCCACCGCCACGCCCTGGCGCTGGCCGCCCGACAGCGTTTCCACCGCCTGGCTGATGTTCTGGATGGTCATCAGCCCAAGCTCGGTGAGCTTGTCGCGGGCGCGCTTTTCCATTGCGGGCCGGTCGAGCATACGAAGCCAGTCGCCGAGGAAGCCGGGTTTGCGGATCTCGCGGCCCAGGAACATGTTGTCGGCGATCGACAGGGCCGGCGACAAAGCCAGGTTTTGGTAGACCGTCTCGATGCCCGCCTCGCGCGCCTCCATGGGCGATTTGAAAGCGACAGCCTTGCCTTCAAGACGGATCTCGCCTTCGTCGGGCACGGCGGCGCCGGAAATCGCCTTGATCAGCGATGATTTGCCGGCGCCATTGTCTCCGATGACGGCCAGGATTTCGCCGGGGTAGAGGTCGAAGTCGGCATTGTCGAGGGCGGTGACACGGCCATAGCGCTTGATCAGGCCGCGCGCGGTGAGGATGGGTTCCACGGTCATGCCGAAACCTTTCTGATCCATTGGTCGATCGCCACGGCGCCGATGATCAGCACACCGGTGAGCAGCACCTTCCATTGCGGATCGGCGCCCAGCATGTTGAGGCCCATCGAGACGACGCCGACGATCATCGCGCCGAAAAGCGTGCCCAGAATTGAGCCGCGCCCGCCGAACAGTGAAATGCCGCCGATCACCGTCGCGGTTATCGCCTGCAGGTTGTAGTCGGTGACGGCGGCTGACGGCGAGATCGAGCCGTTGCGGCCGATGGACACCCAGGCAGCGAAAGCGGCGATCAACCCGGCAAGGGTGTAGACCGTCATCAACACCTTCTTGGTCTGGATGCCAGACAGCTTCGCCGCCTCCTGATCATCGCCAACGGCGTAGACATGGCGGCCCCAGGCGGTGTGATTGAGCACGTACCAGAGGATCAAAACGAGCACGACCGTGGCGATGACGCCCAGTGTCAGCACCGCCGTGCCGATCTTGAAACTCAGGGCAAAGAGATGCAGCAGCGGCGCCTGGGCGTCGACGTCGGTATCGCGGATCGTCTCATTGGCCGAATAGATGAAGTTCGTCGCCATGACAATGTTCCAGGTGCCGAGCGTGACGATGAACGGCGGCAGCTTCATGTAGGCGACCAGCAAGCCGTTGAGCAGGCCGCAGGCTGCGCCGGCGGCAAGCCCGATGGGCACTGCGAGCACGGCCGGCATGCCGTAGCTGACCGCGCAATTGCCCATGATCACGGCCGAAATCACCATGATCACGCCGATCGACAGGTCGATGCCGGCGGTCAGGATGACCAGTGTCTGCGCGGCACCGAGGATGCCGACGATGGCGATCTGCTGCAGGATCAGCGTCAGCGTATAGGATGAGAAGAAACGCCCGCCAATGGCGATGCCGAAAATGACGATCGACAAGACCAGCACAATCAGCGGCACCGCCGCCGGCGTGGAGTGCAGGAAATGCTGGATCCGCTTGACGGCCGATTTGTGCTCGTCAAAGGCGGCAACGCTTGTGTCGCTGCTCGAGAGAACCTTCTCGAATTCCTGTGCTTGAGCCATGTTTCCTCCCCTGGGCTTCAGCTCCATGCCGATACCCGCTCGCGCCTGTCCGGTCTGCTGCCGGGATTATTCGCGTGACGCATCGTCCACCCGAAGCGGCCGGGGATCAAGCCCCCGGCCGTCAGCTTGCCGCTGGCTGTCAGGCAGCCATCAGCCCCAGCACTTGGCGAGGCCTTCCTTGGTGTCGATCGACTTCACGCCATTGGCCGGCTTGTCGGTGACGAGGTTGACGCCGGTGTCGAAGAAGTTCTTGCCTTCGGTCGGCTTCGGCTTGGCGCCGTCCTTGGCGAAGGCGGCGATCGCCTCGATGCCGAGTGCCGCCATCTGCAGCGGGTATTGCTGCGAGGTGGCGCCAATGACGCCTTCGGTCACCGACTTCACGCCGGGGCAGCCGCCATCGACCGAGACGATCAGCACCTGGCTTTCGAGACCGACCGCCTTGAGCGCCTGGTAGGCGCCGACAGCGGCGGGCTCGTTGATGGTGTGGATGACGGTGATGGAGTTGTCCTTCTGCAGAAGGTTTTCCATCGCCTTGCGGCCGCCTTCTTCATTGCCGTTGGTGACGTCGTGGCCGACGATGCGGGCATCGTCCTCATCGCCGATCTTGTTGGGATCCTTCACGTCGATGCCGAAGCCCATCATGAAGCCCTGGTCGCGCAGCACATCCACGGTCGGCTGTGAGGGGGTCAGGTCGAGGAAACCGATCTTGGCGTCCTTGGCCTTGTCGCCGAGGGTCGCGGCTGCCCAGGCGCCGATCAGCTTGCCGGCTTCCAGATTGTCCGTCGCGAAGGTCGCGTCGGCGGCATCGATCGGGTCCAGCGGGGTATCGAGCGCGATCACCAGCAGGCCGGCGTCACGCGCCTTCTTCACCGTCGGCACGATGCCCTTGGTGTCGGACGCGGTGATCAGGATGCCCTTGGCGCCGTCGGCGATGCAGCTTTCGATCGCCGCCACCTGGCTCTCGCTGTCGCCGTCGATCTTGCCGGCATAGGTCTTGAGGTCGACGCCAAGTTCCTTGGCCTTGGCGGTCGCGCCCTCCTTCATCTTGACGAAGAAGGGGTTGGTGTCGGTCTTGGTGATCAGGCAGGCGCCGACGCCGGCGGCCGATGCTGTCGAAGCAAACGCCATCAGGCCGAGGCCCGCCGCGGCGAACACGGTGGACTTCAATAAAGCTTTGGTCACGATCTTCCTCCCATGGAACCATGCGGATGCCGCCAACCGGCATCTTGAGCGCATCCACTGAAGTTCTCCCAGTGTGGACGCGCCCTCAAATGACACCAGCGGGAGCCGCCTGTCAATAATTAAATCACTCTTATTTATTATTGACAGCTTTGCGCGGTTCACTCATTCTGCCGCAAAAGCAGTAAGAATAAACCAAGGGAAGGAACAAGGGTGGAGACCGGCATTGCGAGGCACGGTTCGCCCGAGGCGGCCGCCAGCCGTCTCCACCGTGGCACCAACCAGAGCGGCATGCGCGACCACAATGAGCGGCTGGTGCTGTCGTTGGTTCGCCAGCACGGCAGCTTGGCCAAATCAGACATTGCGCGCATGACCGGGCTTTCAGCGCAGACCGTCTCGGTCATCATGCGCGAACTGGAGGAAGACAGCCTGCTGCTGCGCCAGGCGCCGTTGCGCGGCAAGATCGGCCAGCCCTCCATCCCGATGGCGCTGAACCCCGAAGGCGCCTTCTTCATCGGCCTCAAGATCGGCCGCCGCAGCGCCGAACTGGTGCTGATCGATTTCCTCGGAACTGTGCGTTCCATGCTGCAGCACTCCTACCGCTATCCGGCGCCGCGCGAGACGGTTGAGTTCGTCACCGAAGGCATGAAGACGATGCGCGCCGAACTGACACCTGCGCAGGACAAGCGCATTGCCGGGCTCGGCATCGCCATGCCGTTCGAACTGTGGAACTGGGCCGACACCGCCGGCGCGCCGCGCGACATCATGGACGAATGGCGCCATCGCGACATCCGTGCCGACATCCAGGCGCAGTGCGAATTCCCGGTCTATCTGCAGAATGACGCCACCTCCGCCTGCGGCGCCGAACTGGTGTTCGGCCAGACCGGCGGGGCGCGCGACTTCGTCTATTTCTATATCGGCGCCTTTGCCGGCGGCGGCATCGTGCTCAACGGCCGGCTGTTCGGCGGGCCAACCGGAAATGCCGGGGCGCTGGGTTCGATGCCGGTGCCGGGGCCGGACGGCAAGCCGACGCAGCTCATCGACGTCGCCTCGATCGCCATGCTGGAAAAGGCGCTTAACGCACGCGGCGTCGAGGCTTCGCACCTGTGGACGTCGCCTGAGGATTGGGGCGAGATCGGTCACGAGCTCGACGACTGGATCGCCAATGCCGCTCAGGCGCTGGCCTATGCCATCGTATCGGCGTCCTCGGTGATCGATTTCGAGGCCGCGGTGATCGACGGCTGGATGCCGCTCGCTGTCCGGCGCCGGCTCGTCGATGCGATCAGGCAGGCGATCGGTACGATCGATGGCGAAGGGCTGAAGCTTCCGGTGGTGCGCGAAGGCACCGTCGGCATCCATGCCCGCGCGCTGGGCGGCGCCAGCCTGCCGCTGTCCGAACGCTTCCTCATCGGTTCGACCACGATTTCCAGGAGCATCTGAATGCTGATCGGTATTCCGTCGCTGCTCGGTCCGGAGCTTCTGGCGACATTGCGCGCCATGGGCCATGGCGACGAGATCGCGCTCGTCGACGGCAACTATCCGGCGGAAGAACAGGCAAACCGGCTGATCCGCGCCGACGGTCTTCACCTCATACCGGTGCTTGACGCCATTTTGAGCGTGCTGCCGGTGGACGACTTCGTGCCGGAAGCGCTGTTTCGTGCCTCGGTAAAAGGCGATCCCTCGGTCGCCGATCCGGTCCACCATGAAATCGAAACGATCTGCACCAGGCGCGCGCCGGGCCGCAAGGTGGTTGCGCTGGCGGGCGCCGACTTCTATGCACGCGTCCGGTCGGCATATGCGATCGTCGGGACCAGCGAACCCCGGCTCTACGCCAACATCATCATCCGCAAGGGCGTGATCTATCCGCCGGAGAACAAGAAATCATGATCCTCTGCTGCGGCGAAGCCCTGATCGACATGCTGCCGCGCACCACGACACAGGGCGAGCCGGCCTTTGCGCCCTATGTCGGCGGCGCGGTGTTCAACACGGCGATCGCGCTTGGCCGCCTCGGCGCGCCCGCCGGCTTCTTTTCCGGCCTGTCGTCGGATCTGTTCGGCGGCCAGTTCCGCGAGGCGCTCGGCGCAAGCAAGGTCAGCTCCACCTATGCGCACACCTCCCCTCGCCCGACCACGCTCGCCTTCGTGCGGCTCACCAACGGCCAGGCGACCTACACTTTCTACGACGAAAACACCGCCGGGCGCATGCTGACGACAGAGGATCTGCCGAAACTGGGCGCCGAGATCGAAGCCATGCTGTTTGGCGCCATCAGCCTGATTTCGGACCCGGCGGGTGCTGCCTACGAAGAATTCATGAAACGCGAGCACGAACGCCGCGTCATGATGCTCGACCCCAACATCCGGCCGAACTTCATCCCCGACAAAGCCAAGCACCTCCGGCGCATCCGCTCGATGATGGCGATGGCCGACATCGTGAAGCTATCGGATGAGGATCTGCACTGGTTCGGCGAGGCCGGCTCGCATGAGGACGTCATCCGCAACTGGCTGGATCGCGGCCCGAAGCTGATCGTCGTTACCCACGGCAGCGAAGGTGCCGTCGGCTACAGCAGGGAACACAAGGTCACGGTGATGCCGCATAAGGTGGAGGTGGTCGACACGGTCGGCGCCGGCGACACTTTCAATGCCGGCATTCTGGCCTCGCTGCACGAGCAAGGCCTGCTCACCAAGGCCGGGATCGGCGGCCTTTCGGAGGACGCCATCCGTCAGGCGCTGGCGCTCGGCGCCAAAGCGGCGGCGGTGACCGTGTCGCGGGCCGGCGCCAACCCGCCCTGGCGGCACGAAATCGCCTGATCCACGCTTAGTCCGCCGCCAGCCGCTGCAAGCAGCCGATCACTTTATGTTTCCGCGAGCCGGAAAGACGGACTGATCAGCCGGATTAATAGGCGGCGAAGCCCGGATTTCCGGCATCTTGCGGCAATGCAGGGAAAGCCTGAAGTAACAGGCTGCGACACCTAGACAACCCGTCCCGCGGCCGGTCCGGCTTTCTAGACCGGCCCAACTCTGGTACCAGCGGCCCGGTTAAGTTGTTGTTTCTGTGCGTGTCATTGTCCCCGGGGCAGCCCGCACCACACCGTTTTGAGGCCGACATGCAGTTCATCGATCTTGGCGCGCAGCGCGAACGTATCCGCGACCGGCTGAAGGCCGCGATCGACAATGTCGTCGAGGAAGGCCGCTATATCCTCGGACCGCAAGTCACCGAATTCGAAAACAAGCTCGCAGCCTATATCGGCACCAAGCATGTCGTGGCCTGCGCCAACGGCACCGACGCGCTGCTGTTGCCGCTGTTTGCCGCCGGTATCGGCCCCGGCGACGCGGTGTTCGTGCCGAGCTTCACCTTTGCCGCGACGGCGGAAGTGGTGGCGCTTGCCAAGGCCGAACCAGTGTTCGTCGATGTCGAGGCCGAGACCTACAACATCGACATCGCCAGCCTCGAGGCGGCGATCGCCATGATCAAGAAGGAAGGCCGGCTGAAGCCGAAGGCGATCATTCCCGTCGACTTGTTTGGGCTTGCCGCCAACTACGAGGCGATCATGGCGATTGCCAGGCGCGAAGGGCTGCTGGTGATCGAGGATGCGGCGCAGTCGATCGGCGGTTCGGCCGACGGCACAATGTGCGGCGCCTTCGGCCATGTCGGCTCGACCAGCTTTTATCCGGCCAAGCCGCTGGGCTGCTACGGCGATGGCGGCGCGATGTTCACCAATGACGACGCGCTGGCCGACCAGCTGCGCTCGTTTGCGTTCCACGGTAAGGGCGGGACGCAGTATGACAATGTCCGCGTCGGCATCAATTCACGCCTCGACACCATCCAGGCGGCGATCCTGATCGAGAAACTCGCCATCCTCGAAGACGAGATGGTCGCCCGCCAGGTCGTGGCCAAGCGCTACGCCGAAGGTCTCGGCGACATCGTCAAGGCGTCACGCAATCTGGGCGGTGGCCGCTCGGCCTGGGCGCAATACGCCATCGAGACGCCGAAGCGCGACGGGTTGAGGGCGCATCTCGGCGAAAAGGGCATCCCTTCGGTGATCTATTATGTGAAGCCGCTGCACGAGCAGGTCGCCTATCGCGACTATCCGCGCACGCCGACCGGGCTTGCGGTTTCGGAGGAACTGCCGAAGCGCATCCTGTGCCTGCCGATGCATCCCTATCTCAGCGAAGCCGACCAGGACCGCATCATCGAGACGATCCGCAACTACATTGGCTCGAACTCGGCGCATGTAGCGGCGGCGTAAGTTACGCGGCGTCCGCCGCCTTCCCGCTCGCAATAAAATGCGGGTTGGCGAAATCCTCGTCGTCGCTCTGTTTGCGCTTGCCATAGGTGAGCGGCTCGCCGTCCAGCGTGCGCGTCATGCCGCCGGCGGCGCGCAGTACGGCGTCGCCGGCCGCCGTGTCCCATTCCATGGTGCGGCCGAAGCGCGGATAGATGTCGGCTTCGGCTGCGGCGAGCAGGCAGAATTTCAGCGATGAGCCGACCGAGACGATCTCGGCGGCGCCGAGATCCTTGATGAAGGCTTCGGTCTCCGGGGTGTTGTGCGAGCGGCTGGCAACGACCGCCAGCGGCGTGACCGCCCTCCTAACCGAAATCCGCCGGCGGCCGACGATACGGAAGTCGCCATCGACCTCGATTGCTTCGGCCCAGCCCGGCCGTCCAGAGAAGAACCGCCCGCTGCACGGTGCGAAGACGACGCCGATCTCCGGCACGCCGTGCCGGACAAGCGCGATGTTGACGGTGAAATCGGTCCGGCGGTTGACGAATTCCTTCGTTCCATCGAGCGGATCGATCAGGAAGAAGGCGCCATCCAGATCGGGCGGCACAATGCCTTCGGCGACCTCTTCCTCGGCCACGCAGGGAATATCGGGATAGGCCGCACGCAGGCTGGCGAGGATGATCGTCTCGCTCTCGCGGTCGGCTTCCGTGACCGGCGAGGAGTCCGACTTGCTGTCGACCGCGCAGCCGGCCTTGAAGACCCGCATCACCTCGCGTCCGGCTTCGAGCGCCAGGCGCTCGAACACGTCGAGCATCACTTCGTCGTCAGATGCCGCCGCCGCTGTCATATTGGTCTTCGGCAATGTCGCGCTCATTCAGCCAGTGTTCCAGAGCCTCTACCATCTCCTCGGCCGTCTTGCCGAGTGTCTTGAGATGGATTTCGGGATTTTCGGGAGCTTCATACGGGGAATCGACGCCGGTGAAGTTCTTGATCTCGCCATTCAGCGCCCGTGCGTAAAGGCCTTTCGGGTCGCGGCGGGCGCATTCCTCGAACGGCGTATCGACGAACACTTCGACGAACTCGCCGTCGGCCATCAACTCCCTGGCCATGCGCCGCTCGGCGCTGAAGGGCGAGATGAAGGAGACGATGACGATCAGCCCGGCATCGGCCATCAGCTTGGCCACCTCGGCGACCCGGCGGATGTTTTCGACCCGGTCGGCGTCGGTGAAGCCGAGATCGCGGTTGAGGCCGTGGCGGACATTGTCGCCGTCGAGAATGTAGGTGTGGCGCCCCGAAGCGAACAGCTTCTTCTCAAGCAGATTGGCGATGGTCGACTTGCCCGAACCGGAAAGGCCGGTGAACCAGAACACGGCGGGACGCTGGCTCTTCAAGTCGGAACGACCGCGCTTGCCGACATCGAGCGACTGCCAGTGGATGTTTTCGGCGCGGCGCAAGGAATGCAGGATCATGCCGGCGCCGACCGTGGCATTGGTGATGCGGTCGATCAGGATGAAGGCGCCGGTATCGCGGTTGTCGGCGAAGGTGTCGAAGGCGATCGGCGCCCGGGTCGAGATATTGCAGATGCCGACTTCGTTCATCTCGAGCGACTTCGCCGCCTCGCGAGCGAAGTCGTTGACGTTGACGCGGTATTTCAGGTCGGTGACGGTGGCGCTGGTCTGGTCGGTCTCGGTGCGCAGTATATAGGAGCGTCCCGGCAGCAGCGCTGCCTCGTCGAACCAGACGATGTTGGCGGCGAACTGGTCGGCGACCTGCGGCCGTGCCGCCGGCGACACCAGCATGTTGCCTCTGGAGACCTCGACCTCGTCATCGAGCACAAGGGTGATGGCCTGGCCGGCCACCGCCTGGGCAAGATCGCCGCCTTGCGCGACGATGCGCTTGACCCGCGAGGCCTTGCCGGATTTGGCGACCACCACCTCGTCGCCCTGCGCGACGGAGCCGGACGCGATGGTGCCGGCAAAGCCGCGGAAGTCGAGATTGGGCCGGTTGACGTACTGCACCGGAAACCGGAACGGCAGTTCGACCGCGGCCTCGTCGACCGATATGGTTTCGAGATGCTCGATCAGCGACGGGCCGGAATACCACGCCGTCTTGCCGGAGCGGCTGGTGACATTGTCGCCATAGCGGGCCGACATCGGGATCGGCACGATCGTCTGGAAGCCGAGCTCGTGCGAGAACTGCCGGTAATCCTCGACGATACGGTCGAACACCGCCTGGTCGAAATCGACGAGGTCGATCTTGTTGACGGCAAGCACGATATGGCGGATGCCGAGCAGCGAAGCGATGATCGAGTGGCGCCGGGTCTGGCGCAGCACACCCTGGCGCGCATCGATCAGCACGATGGCGAGATCGGCAGTCGATGCGCCGGTCGCCATGTTGCGGGTGTACTGTTCATGGCCGGGGGTGTCGGCGACGATGAACTTGCGCTTGGGCGTGGCGAAGAAGCGGTAGGCGACGTCGATGGTGATGCCTTGCTCGCGCTCGGCCTCGAGGCCGTCGACCAGAAGCGCGAAGTCGATGTCGTCGCCAGTGGTGCCGTGCTTGCGGGAATCGCGCTCGAGTGCGGCGAGCTGGTCCTCGAAGATCTGCTTTGTGTCGGACAGAAGACGGCCGATCAGCGTCGACTTGCCGTCGTCGACCGAGCCGCAGGTGAGGAAGCGCAGCAGCGACTTCTTCTCCTGCGCCGCCATGTATTCGCGCACGCCGTCGGTGGGAGCGAGGCTCTTGGCCAGGATATGGCGCATGCTCAGAAATATCCCTCGCGCTTCTTCTTTTCCATCGAGCCGGCTTCATCGCGGTCGATGAGGCGGCCCTGGCGCTCGGAGGTGCGCGCCGTCAGCATCTCGCCGACGATGGCTTCGAGCGTGTCCGCGTCGGATTCGATGGCGCCGGTCAGCGGATAACAGCCGAGCGTGCGGAAACGCACCAGACGGTTCTCCATCGTCTCACCGGGGCGCAATTGCATGCGATCGTCATCCTTCATGATCAGCATGCCGTCGCGTTCGACCACCGGCCGCTCCTTGGCGAAATAGAGCGGCACGATCGGGATGTTTTCCTGCAGAATGTACTGCCAGATATCGAGCTCGGTCCAGTTCGACAGCGGAAACACGCGGATCGATTCGCCCGGCGCGATGCGGGTGTTGAAGATCTTCCACATCTCCGGCCGCTGGTTCTTCGGGTCCCAGACATGCTGGGCGTTGCGGAAGGAAAAGATGCGCTCCTTGGCGCGCGACTTCTCCTCGTCGCGCCGAGCCCCGCCGAAGGCAGCGTCAAAGCCGTATTTGTCGAGCGCCTGGCGCAACGCCACCGTCTTCATGACATGGGTGTGGGTGTTCGAGCCATGGTCAAAGGGGTTGATACCGTCGCGCACGCCGTCTTCATTGACGTGGACCAGCAGGTCGAAGCCGAGCTTCTGCGCCATCTGGTCGCGAAAGGCGATCATCTCGCGGAACTTCCAGGTGGTGTCGACATGCAGGAAGGGGAAAGGCGGCTTGGCCGGATAGAAGGCCTTCATCGCCAGATGCATCAGCACGGAGGAATCCTTGCCGACGGAATAGAGCATCACCGGCTTGGAGAAGGAGGCGGCAACCTCACGGAAGATGTGGATGGACTCGGCCTCGAGCCGCTGCAGGTGCGTAAGCGCGATGTTCATGGACTGTGAGCGTTCTCTCGTGCAATCCAGACCTTGCATCAGATGGATCGGGCGTCCTTTTCAGCCGCCCGGTTCAAGCTTCACTGCTGGACACTATCGGTTCGTGCCGGCGTTCTAGCAGATCGCCACCTGATATAACAACGCTGGAAAGGCCGGCGGCCACACCGATCGGCAACGAATTTTCCATGAAAAGCCTAGAATCCGAAAATTCCTGCCCGACGGAGCGATAGCATTCAAAGGCCGGGAAAAATCTTGCCTGGACCGAAAGAAACGCCGGCCGGACCTCGTCGCACTTTCGAAAACCGCACCCAGCCGCTATACCGGCTCCTGAACCTGCGCCGGGCGGCATGCCGCAAATGCCGCCGCCAAACATTGTCCGTCGCCACGCGACCCAGCGCATTGTGAACCAGAGCATTGACCCCGATCTCCGCCATCAAGCAGCACGTTTCGCCGTCACGGATCAACGTCACCTTCTCCATTTTGTGCTTCTTTTTCCCGCCGGTACTGGGATCGGCGGTCAGCTTTTTGTTCAATGGCGGCGGCCTGTGGTCGGTGCTTCTGCTTGCGCTGAAAAGACGGCGTTTCAACATCGACCGGCCGATGACCGCGATGACGGTGGCCATCTATGCCTATTGCGCAGCCAGCGTGCTCGCCTCCATCGTCAACAATTCGATCGCGAGGGATGCGCCGCATCTGGCAGGGCTGATCACCTTCCTGTTTTTCCCTGTCTCATACGCGACCTGGAGCATTACCGAGAAAACCACGCTGACGCGCATCGTCGTGCTGGCGAGCGCCGCCGCCTGTTTTGGCGCCCTGCTGCTGGCGGTCGTGCAATATCACGGGCTGGGCATACGGGCCGAAGGCGGCGCCGGCAATCCGATCGTGTTCGCGACCGTCGCCTGCCTCAGCATGATGATGTGCCTGGCAGGCGCCTTATCGGGTGTCGAAAAGAACAGGGCGTTGCTGGCCTGCGCGACACTGGCCGGCGCGGTCGACATTGTCTATTCGGGGTCGCGGATCATCTGGCTGGCGATGCTGGTGGCCGGCATCGCGGTCCTGCTGATCAACCGTCGCAAGCTCAACAACAGAAACGCCATTCGGCTTTTGCTGATTGCGGGCGCGATCGGCATCGTCATCGCGGTCATTGGTCTCCCCATCATTTCCGAGCGCGCGGCCTTCCTGTTCAGCGACTGGGATGCGCTCGCCACGAAGGGCGACCACACGACCGCGCTCGGCTTGCGCGCAGCACTTTGGCAGATTGGGCTGAGCGCCTTCCACGACATGCCGATTTTCGGTCACGGCATTGCTGCAAGCCGTGAGCTGATAAAGGATGGATTCCACAATCAGTTCCACATGCCGTCCACGGGCTTCAGCCATTTTCACAATGGCTTCCTGACTGCATTGGTGGAGGCCGGGCTGCTTGGAGCCGTAACGCTCGCGGCTGTGTTCTTCGTTGCCGCGAGAAACGCGGCCATCGTGCTGCGCACCAGCACGGACGCGATCGAGCGGTTCGGCGCCACGATGATTGTCGTCACTGCGATCACCTACCTCATCGGCGGCCTGACCGGCATTCTGGTCGGCCACGACATCCTCGATGCCACACTGATGGTGTTCCTGGTGTCCGGGACATATCTTGCATCGGGCCGGCAACAAATGCTGCCGGAACAACAGGCACCGGCCCCGGCGCCCCAGGCAAGCCGGCCGTGAAAGTGCTGGTCACAGGCGCGACGGGTTTCATCGGCAGGCAGGTCGTCAACCAGCTGCGCGAAGCCGGGTTCGGGGTGCGCATGGCATCGCGCCACCCGGAACGGCTCGATCCCGTGAGCGATGCGGTTTTGTTGCCGGACTTCGACGCACCGGCTCAGGCATACCAGGCGCTGATGCGAGATATCACCCATGTCGTCCACTGTGCGGCGCTCAACAATGACCGCAAGGCGAGCGAAGCCGACTTCATGGCAGCCAACGCGACACTGACCGCGCAGCTGGCGCGCGCGGCCGCCTCGCGGACAAGCGGGCGCTTCATCTATCTGTCGTCGATCCGGGCAGTAGCCGGTCCCGGTTTCAGCGGAACGATCAGCGAGGCGACGCTCCCTGCCCCGCAATGCGCCTACGGGCGCTCGAAACGCGAAGGCGAGATCAAGACACTGGAAGCCTATGCGTCCAGGCCCTCCGATGCCACGGCGCTGCGCCTGCCGCCGGTCTATGGCGAAGGCATGAAGGGAAACCTGCGTGGAATGATGCGGGCTGCCGCCATTGCCTTACCATTGCCCTTAGGCGCTTTCACCGCAGTTCGTTCGCTGATATCGCGCGACGCGGTGGCTGGCGCCGTGGCGCATCTTTTGACTCGTCCCACGCCACCGCGCCCGACCTATGTCCTGGGCGATGCTTCCCCCGTTGCGATGTTCGAAATCTTGACTGCATTCAGGCACGGATACGACGTTCCGACCCGGCTCGTTCCTGTGCCGGCCTGGCCATTCAGGCTGTTCGCCACACTGCTTGGCAGAAAAGCAGCGTACGACGCTTCCATGGCGACACAGATTTGCGACCCGTCACTGCTGATCTCGGAAGGCTGGATGCCGGAAACCGACACGCTCGGCCGGATTGAGGAACTTGCACGACAGGCCCGTCAGGTCCGGTAGATTGTGCCAAGCAGGATTTTGACGTCGAGTCCGATCGAGGCTCCCCTGAGATATTCGGCATCGGTTTCGGCGCAGAGTTTCGGATCCGACATGTCGATGCCTCTCATCTGCGCAAGCCCGGTAATGCCTGGAAGTGCGGCAAGCACACCCAATTGCCTGCGGCGGTCGACCAACTCGGTTTGCGTGGGCAGGCATGGACGCGGCCCGACCAGGCTCATCTCGCCCTTCAGCACGTTCCAGAGCTGCGGCAGCTCGTCGATCTTGAATTTTCGCAGCACCTTACCGGCGGCGGTGACGGAGTTTGCCGGCGCCTGATGCGAGGGCAGAGATGGCGTTCCCACAACCATCGTCCTCAACTTGTGGCAGCGAAACAGCACCCCGTGCTGGCCGACGCGAGTTTGGGAGAGGAGTGCCGGTCCGGGCGACGACAGCCTGATTGCCAGTATGGCAAGCAGGGTGACGGGCGAGGTCAGCGGCAACAGAACCGCCGCCGCGACGAGATCGAAAGCTCGCTTGGGTCCCCTCATGGCCATCTCAGCATGCTCTAGATCCGCCGCCAGATGAAGGCCACATAGAGCCCAAGCGTCCCAGCCAGCGTCTGCCGGTAGACGCCGCTTTTCCTGAGAAGGCGCAGGCGTCGCAAGATACCGCCCTTTCGCGCCCTGATGAACAGGCCGAGACAGGCGGCGGCATCCCTCGTGAGGATGTCGCGATTGACGGCCAGGCCGCTCAGATTGTGATCGGTCCAGACGGCGAACTCGCCCCTGAAGAGGCGCCCCAGCCGCGACAGCCTCGCCTTCCACGACACGTTGGCGCCGACCAGGTTTGCCTCATGCTGGCGGTAGCGCACCAGCGGTCGCGGGTCATAGCGGACAATGCCGCCGGCAGCCGTGACGATCAGATAGGTCCACCAGTCATGGCTGACGAACTCGGTCCTTGCCGATGCCTTTGCCAGCAACTTTCGCGCGGCGCGGTTGATCATCATCGTGTTGCCGCCGGCAATGCTTTGCACAAGCGCATTGCGAAATGCGGGTGGATGCTGGAACAGCGGCGAATACCCTTGCGCTGCTCCGGTTTCGGACATGGTCGCGGTTCTGGAGCAAAACAGCAGCGGCGTTCCGGCGTCGTGCCCTTGCATCCAGGCAATGGCGCTCTCCAGCCTGTCCGGCTCCCAGATGTCGTCCTGGTCGCAGAAGGCGTAGTAGTCGGCCTCGATGCGCGGATCGATGATCATCGCGCGGAAATTGGCGGCAAAGCCTTGGCGAGGACCATTCGACAGGGTCAACCGGCCCTTGGACCAGCGGCTCTGCCAGGCGCCGATAATGGCCGAAGTGCCGTCTGTCGAACCGTCGTCGGAAACCCAGAGGTCGACAACAGGATGCGATTGCGCAGCCAGCGACGCGAGCTGCTCGTCAAGGAAAGCCGCGCCATCTTTCGTGCCCAGCAGCACGGCCACGCGCTGATCTTGTCTGCTCACTGGTTCAAAATCATCTGCAAACGCCTGGGAACGGCCATCGGATCGGTTTCAATAGCCAATCCCGGTCGATCAGGACAGGCTCTTTGTTTTGACGCAATCCCGGACGGAAAACCGCTCCACACTTTTCTTGGAATTGCTCTAACCAGCTTGCCCGACTGTTTTCGCAACGGTTTCCCGGCGTGCCTCACTTGGAGGCTCTTCCGCCTGATAGAGGCCGGCCATGACGGCGAGCGCCGAGGCCTTGTCCTGATCGCGCATGGCCGCCTGCAGCAATGTCAGCGCCGCCTGGACCTTGGGCCATCCCACGACATCGGTCCTGAGGCCGAAGATCTTGGGGATATCCAGCGCGACGATCTCCTCATTGCCGCCATGCAGCACTTCGTGAAGCTTCTCGCCCGGCCTGATCCCGGTGAAACGGATCGGAATGTCGGTGTAGGGGCTTTTGCCGGCCATGCGGATCATGGTTTCAGCGACTTCGAGGATCGGCACCGGCTTGCCCATGTCGAGCATGTAGATGGCGTAGTCGTCCTTGCCCTGGCGCCGCTCGGCGTCGGCCGCCGACATGATGACGAGGTCGACGGCTTCGGCCACCGTCATGAAGTAGCGGGTCATGCGGCGATCGGTGATGGTGACCGGACCGCCGGCCTCGATCTGCGCCTGGAAGATGGTGGCGACCGAGCCATTGGAGCCGAAGACATTGCCGAACCGCACGGCGATGAACTTGGTGCCGGAGCGACGGCCGCTGGCCCCGGTGGCGTGCGTTTCGTGCAGCGAAGAGACGATCTGCTCGGCGGCGCGTTTCGTCATACCGAGCACCGAGGTCGGATCGACCGCCTTATCGCTGGAAATCAGCAGGAACTGCGGCACCCCGCATTTGGCGGCAACCTCGGCGCAGACGAGGGTGCCCAAAATGTTGGTCTGGATCGCCGATTCCCAATTTTCCTCGAGCAGCGGCACATGTTTGAGCGCGGCGGCATGGAAGATGATGTCGGGCTTGAAATCGCTGACGACGCGGGTGATCTGGCGCCGGTCTGTGACATCGACGATGCGGCTCTTGAGCCGGACATGGTCCTTTTCGTCAACCTGCTGGTCGAGCTGGAAAATACCGAACTCCGAGATATCGGCGACCAGAACCGCCTCGGCGCCAAGTTCCAGCGACCGCTTGACCAGGATGCGACCGATTGAGCCGGCGCCGCCGGTGACCAGGACGCGCTTGCCACCGATAAAGCCGCCGATCCGCTCAATATCGGAAGCAACTGTGGGGCGGCGCAGGATGGTTTCCATCTCGACAGCGTCGAGTACCAGCTTTCCGCCTTGGCCGAGCTCCGAAACGCCGGAGAATTGGACGACGGCGATACCGCTGTGACGGGCGACACGGACCAGTTCCGAATATTCCTCGATCTCGCGTTCGGTGCCATTGCCGAAAATCAGCATGTCGAGGCTTTTGGTGCCTCTTGCATATTCTTCGAGGACCTCGACCAGGCGGGGCCGCACGGCTACCACCGGAACGCCCTGGATCTGCGTGCCCAACGGCGCGCCGTTCTCGATGGCCATGATGCCGGCGATGGAATATTCGGCCGGCTCGGCCGTGCGTGTGAAGCGGATGATGACGTCTGCTTCGCCAAGCCTGCCGACGAACAGCGCTTGTTTGATCGCCGCATTGTTTGCGTTGCGGCTCAGGATTCGCCAGCTCGCCCCGTCGCGCAGGAACCGGTAATAGAGCCGAGGCGCCGATATGATGGTGAAGGAGACGAGGAAAAAGACGATGAACTGGCGCTCGTTGAGGCCGGTCACCGGCTGAAACGATCGAACCGCCAGCGAGACGACATAGAGCGTGACGGTCAGGATGGCGCAGCTCTTCAGGATGTTGAAGAAGTCCGGCGTGGAGGCGAAACGCCACACGGTGTTGTAGAGGCCGCAATAGCGAAACAGCATATGGCTGAGAAAAACAATACTTGCCCAGCACGCCAGGCCGGCCGTGGAGAGCGCGTCGAATGAAAGTCTCGACTGAGAAAGCCCCAGACTCAGCGCCACCGCGACCAGGACCATGACCAGATCCTGGATCATTATAATGGCGCGCCGCATCTTCGGCCGAAGTCCGGACACGACCTCTACATAGGATGTCATTGGGTAGTACTGAACTCCAGGCGCAAGGACATGGACACTAACGTGGTGCAAGAGCGACGGAAACCCGTCACCGATCACCTGTTTAGAGTGCCAATCCCCAGCCCCGCCGCTTTGTATCGCATAGCGTGGAGTTGTAGTGATCGCCAGATATTTTTTGTTCGGCCTCTTGGTTAAGGGACTGAGAGCAATCGAACGACGTTTTCGCCAGGTATCGCAAATGTCGAAAGGCTGGGATGAAGGGCACCCCCCACCCTGATTCGGCGCGAAAGCGGGACAACCGACTGGAACGGTCGGGTGTCACAGCGACCGCATCATCAATCGAATAGACCGCGGCACAGGAAAGCTGACGGTGCTCCAGCCATCCGAAGCCGGCATCGCTGAAAACATTGAGCTCGCCGACTGGCTCGCGTCGATCAGAAGCATCCTTGAGCGGGCCACCGCTTCGAGGACAAATTCACGCTCGATCGAGAACAGCTCCTCGGGAATGTAGCCTGAAAGAATCAAGAGATCGTAATTCTCGATCAATTCATGAGACGCACACCTGACGTGACCGGAAAGAGAATGCTCCAAAATGCGGGACTGCAAACGCTCCAGCATCAAGGCCTCGGTCTCATAACACACGGCCTGCCCAAATCCATTGTCCTGCAACGCGCGGCCCGCGGCTACAGCAACGCTGCCCGGCCCGGCTCGCACGACTCCAACGTTGTGAGGCTTGATCAGCCTGCAGAGTGCGTAGACGAAATCCAGCGTCTCCAGATCGAGTGACCCGTCGCCAAAAGTCGACCAACACCTTGCTTTGCTCTCTTCGGCTCCCCCGTAGCTCTCAGGCTGCCCCACCCATCCAAATATCCGACTCTGGCGATTTGGCTTCGGTGTACGCTTATGCTCATCGATGCGCTTTTTGAGGCCTTCAAGTTTCAGCCAGTATTTCTGTTCGTAATTGGCGTGATAATATTCCCAATCTCTCTCAAATTCCTGTAAGGTATGTCCAACGTTGATGGAATAATATCTACTGCTCCAAGCTGAAAAATATCCACTGGACTTAATTTGCTCAGAAAGCTTACTGTCGTTCGGAAGTTTAACTGTGGAATTTCCTGGGATATTTTCAAAATATATATTTTCCATCTTTAAAATATCCCTCCTTATTATACTCGACATTCCGGTGTTGCCATGCGCAAGATAAAGGCCTTCGCCATTCTGATAGGCATAGGTAGCCGGTTTTGTAACCCATACCTCGTCATCCAGCGGCGCCGGCGCGTGCAGGGCAAGCTGGCCCAACTCGGGAAAGGCGGAGAAGACCGCGTCGACATACTCCCGCCAGCCCGGCATCAGTTCCTTGTCGTTGGCTAGTATGAAAACCAAATCCGACTCTACCATTCGAAGCGCGTCGTTTATCCAGTCCGCCCCTCTGTTTTCGGGCGCAAGAAAGGGCTCTATCCTGTCATCGACAGATGCCCACTTCCTGATGATATCGACAGAGCCATCGCTACTGTTGTTGTCGATCACTATGCACTTTTCGAACTCGCCAGTCGTGCTCAACAGCGATTGCAGGCATCGATCCAACAGGTCCTGCCGGTTCCAATTGAGAACCACCACGCTTATCGAATGGCGCATCATTTACTCCGCAGCTTCAAAATTGATAGAAATCTGCGGGGAGACGTCGATGATTCCCGTGGCCAGCAGATCAGGCTCCGCGGCCACGCGAAAAGCCGTCACATCTACCAACCTATGCATGACGATTTGCTCATCGCCAGGCGATCCGAAAAGCCCACAGCTGATGAAATAGACGCCAGGCAGGAATATGTTCGTGAACTCGTATGAAATCCTGGCCGTGGTATTTGTCTTTATAGACCTGGTAAGTAGACTTCTGGAAAAAATTGTCTGCGCGCCCCCTAGACCAATACCGCTTACAGTTCTAAACCATATGCCGAACCCGACATTCCTGGCATTTGTGGAAAAGTCGACGGTGTACTCATATTTGTACCGTCTACCCATCTGCAACACATTTATTTCGTCGCCACCTATAGTCGTTATTTTAAAATCTCGGATGCGCGCACCACGTTCTTCCAACGCGACGGTCGACTGTGAACGAAGTCCCGGATCGAAGTAGTCACCGTGCAGGGCAGCCATTGCCGATTGATCGATTTGAGGATTGGCCTCGGAAGCGGCGCCTAGCGCGCCGGCCGTTGCCGCAGCCGTTGTCGACGCAGTCGCATTGGAAGGCCGGTGTTCAAATAAATCAGAGTGGGTCATGGCGGGAGGCGCCGGCACAGACGGGGCGCGAACCTCCGCACTATTCTGCTGCACAATATCCGCGCGGATTCGGGACACAGCCTCCGGGCTTGCATTCACCAGCCGCTGATACTGCCCGACCACCGCCTTAGGCCGACCCTCCAGGATTTTTTCGCCGCCGTCGATCAACATTGCTCGCGTACACAGCTGAACGATTGTCGGCGCTCCGTGGCTGACAAACAGAATGGTGCCACCCTTGTCCTTGATGTCCTCGATGCGGGCGAAGCATTTGCGCTGAAACGCCTCGTCGCCTACTGACAACGCTTCGTCCACCACCAGGATATCGGGGTCGACATTGATCGCGGTGGCAAAGGCCAGCCGCACATACATGCCTGACGAGTAGGTTTTTACTGGCTGATCTATGAAAGGCCCAATATCGGCGAAACGCGCAATGTCGTCGAAACGCCACTCCATCTCCTTGCGTGGCACACCGAGAATCGACGCGTTGAGAAAGACGTTTTCGCGGCCGGTGAACTCTGGATTGAAGCCGGCGCCAAGCTCAAGCAACGCGGCGATCCGGCCATTGACCTCGACCGAACCCGCAGTCGGCTGCAACGTGCCGCAGATGATCTGCAACAGCGTCGACTTGCCGGAGCCGTTGCGGCCGATGATCCCAACAGTTTCGCCCCGGCCAACGTCAAAGGAAATGCCGGACAGAGCAGCAAAGTCGCGAAAGTACCGGCGCGGCGGCCGACCGACCAGACGCTCTAGCCGAGGCACGATCATCTGCTTGAAGCGATCTTCCGGCCGCTCGAACATGACATAGTGTTTCGACACATCACGCACTCGGATAGCAACATCAGAGATACGGCCAGCCTTCTTGGCGCCGAGCTTGTCAAAGGACATCGGCAAAGCCCCTGCGGGTCTTCTGGAAAAACTGATAGCCAAAAAACGCGACCACAATCGCGATGATCGAGTAGGAGCCCAGCGCGGTCCAATTTGGCTGCACACCGAAGAGAACTACGTTGCGGAAATCCTCGACGGGGATCGCGAGCGGGTTGAGTGAGAGCCAAGGCTGCAGCCAGGTCGGCAGCGACGACCTCTGGAAGAATACCGGCGACAGGAACATGGTCGCGGTTACGAGCGGGGCCACAATCTGGCTCATATCGCGAAAATAGACGCCGATCGATGCCAGCATCCAGGCAATGCCGAGCACCATGACAATCAGCGGCACCAAAACCACAGGCGCCAGAATCACCGTGAGCGGGATATAGCCAAAAACGACATAGGCGAAGACCAGCAGCACCAGAAGGCTGACGGCCGTATGAAACAATGCGGCGCCGGCTGAAACCACCGGCAGGATCTGGATCGGGAAAACGATCTTCTTGACGTAGTTGGCGTTGCCCACGATCAGCCCAGGCGCCAGCGAAACCACCTCCGAGAAGAACTGAAAGACGATCAATCCACAAAACAGGATGACGGCAAACTCGCCAGTGGAATGGGTAGCGCTCGGCTGGTCAGGAACCGTCCAGCGCGATTTCAGAACCACACCGAACACGAACGTGTAAACGGCAAGCATGAGCAAAGGATTGAGCAGCGACCACAACAAGCCGAAAGCGGAACCCCGATAGCGGCCCGACACTTCACGACGGATCAGAGAAACGATAAGTTGGGTAATGTTCATGATGCCGTTTGAACCGTCTTCCCAGCCACAACGGCCAGATAGATCTGCCTGTTACAACAGGGCAGGTGCGCCCCTCCTGCCAAGCGCCGATCAGCCATCACGATTTGCCTGCCAGTTCTAGGATGATTGCATCTTGACCGGCGCCGGGGTTAGAGCGCCGGCCGCTCCAAGCCCCCCAAATCGGGGACCCGGCCATTCGCAGATTTGCGTCCGCGACCATGGCCGCCACAGTCGCTTCCTCGTAAGCAACGGCATGCGTTGGCTTCTCCAGTTCGTGGACGTGGCAGCCATCGCCGACCGAGTGATAGAATGTGATGTAAGACTTCGGCCCCTGGTTCTTGAGGATGTCACCGTTGATGATGAAGAATGTGGCTAAAACCCTTCCGCTTGGCTTCAATATCCTAGCAAATTCATCGAGGTAGTGGGCAATATCCCGTCGCATCATGTGGGTAAAAACAGAGTGCAGTATGATTACATCAACCGACGAGTCCGGGACTGGAATTTGGCACTGCTGAAGCAGCTCGGTGCCATTCGGATTGTACCATTTCTCGGCCACATCAAAGTGGACGAATTTGAAATTCGGGTGCTTGGAAGTGATCGCCTGCTGGCACCAGTCGATCATCGGCTTGACCACATCGATACCTAAATATCGACCGTTTGCCGCAAGTCGCTCGGTGAGCGGTATCGCGTCGCGGCCGATGCCGCATCCGATCTCGACTATGGAATTATCTGGCGCAATGCCGACATACTCGTCAGCCTGTCGCATGTGTTCCTTAGAGATATGGTCGAAAGTGTCTTCGGCACCTCCGGTCATATGAGCCAGTTCTATTGGTATAGAGAACCCCTTGTAATTGAATATCTCAGCCATTCTCGCTCCTCAATTCATCATTCCGCTTTTGTAATGCCGCCTTCCCTCATAATACAGGGACACGATTCTCAGCTGTCGAATATTTGTGAATATCCTCTCCACGAAGAAGGACGCTGGATGCCGTGAACCCTTGACCGCGTGCGACCCAGCAAAACACCCTTTCGATCGCGTGCGCGAGTGTGCCATCCTGCTGCCCGTTTTCAGCTTCGAACGCGATACTCGCCTCGGTTATGTTCTTCAGAGGCGCAAGCGCCCGCGGCGCGAACCAGAACATCGAACCGGCAAAAAAGCCGAGTTCCAGATTCGCTTCCGGCTGGAGCGCCGTCATCTCTTCAAGCAGTCGGCGGACCGTAGCGCGATTTGCGCCCCAGAACTGGTCATCGGTCAGGTAATAGCGGTGCGGGCCGACGATGCCAACTTCGCCCGACTTAATCAACTCGATGGACCTCAACACAGTCAATGAATCGCCAGCGACCGAGCCGTAGAGCCTATCCCTCCAAAGAGTTCCGTTGGCGCTATAGGCACTTTTCTTTGAATGAATCTTCAGAACAGCCTCATACCGGTCGAGAGCGCCACTGCGATAGACCGAGATAAACGGCCCTATATCCCGACCTCTGTTCTCCGAGTAATATACGGAAATGCTCTGCGCCAAATCAGAGAATTTCGAAAAAATCTCATTGTAAAATCCCTCAAAAGAGGTCGTTACATAAACATCGAAGGGGAGAACGATATTTTTTAGTATCTTATGAATATCGGAAATCATATCGACATAGTGCAAATGGACGACAACCGCTACATTGACTTCCCCGGCCTTCGTTCGGCGCCATCGTGCGAGCTTGGTCACTGGGATGGGGCTAGCTTGGGATTTAAGTGTAGAAAGGTTGTCGCTCCCGCGCGCATAGCTGGCACGACTGCGGCTAAGCATTTCTTCTATTTCGTCCAGGCGCTCCCTTTCATAAATGTCATCGACAAAGGCCAGATCGATCTGATGAGGGTTCTCCCTTAAAACCTCAAGCTTCACATACCCAAGTTCGCGGGCGACCAAGTCGGCAAGATGGTGAACGGGGTTGAATTGGAGCGCCATCGAGGTTGCGTCAGAAAGAGACATGGGAGGATCGGCAGATTCCTTTCCCTCGCTGGTATTCCAACGCCGGTTGGCATGCTGAAGCTGCTCAGGCGACGGTTGCAGAAGTGTTGTAACTTTTGCACCATTGTTTCGAAGCGCAGCGGACAGGCCGAGCTCGAACTTGAATATTGTCTCTAATTTTGAGCTTGTGGGCGCGACGCTCGCAAGAAATCCTTCGAACCAGGGTGCCCGCAGCACCTTGGCTCCCAACAAAAGTAAATACGATTGTACATGCCACGAGAATTGGTACGACTCAGTCGAACCAACCACATCGTACTCCGGTGTTAATTCAAGCATCCTCGACAGGGTCCTGTCAAAGATCGCAGACGAAAGAACGCCAAAGCTTGAGTTTATCAGAAGCGCGTTTTCGATCTGCCAATTCCTCAGCGCATAATCCAAACCAACCTTGTAGCTGGAGAAATCGTACCCAAAATTTGGTCGTCTTATCAAGACGGCGTCTTTTGGGATTATGGTTACGACATCTTCCTCGATTTTACTTGTCGTCACCAAAACGATCCGGTCGAATCTCTTCGCAAGACAGGATAGTAGTTCGATGAAATTAGCTTCGACGCCGTCATTGACGTCGAAATGAGCCACAATTGCTACATCATCCATTGTCTATCTGCCTGGTGAGCAGTACGTGCTTATAAAGGAAGCTGGCGACAGAATGCAGTGGCGGCCATCTTCGCAGGAGCTTTGATGCATTCACGGCCATCCGGCTCGGGGGGGCAATCGCTGCCAGGGTTTCTTTGGAGATTGGCGCGCCCAAAATTGGCTGGTGCTTCGCCGAAACGAGCTGATCGAACAATCGCGACCGGGCGGCCTGCATTCCTTCGGGTTCTCTTGCTACGTCGAAGAATTTCCCGCGAAGTGTTTCCTCCAGGTAGGAGAGTCCCCACCGCCGGTCCGGCTCGAGGTAACAGCCCTCGCCCCACTCGTTCCATGCATTGATAAATACGATTCGGCTTTCCGGATCAGGATGATTTTGTCGGGCCTGAAAGCGCAGGAAACGGAGCCATTCGCCATAGAGTTCCGGCGTCGAATTGAGCACGATTGTCGGGTTGTTTTGCCGCCGGGCAGTATTGTCCCACCCCGGTATGATGCCCCTGAATATGTTGAAGGACGGCTTCGGACGATTGGCGCTTTGGGCAATTATTTTCCGATAGTCGACCACACCACCCGAGAAATTCGGATTCGTGAAGAGCGGGAACTCCGAAGGATGGTTCTGAGGCCCGTTGAATTTGTGCGGAGGAAATTCGACCAGGGAGTCAGCCCCCACTTCTTGGGGAGTCGATATGTCGTAGAAGTCGACGACACTGATGTGGATGCCCGGAAATCCATTGGCGACCGCATGATCTCGCCAAATGGAAAACCAGCGCCGTGGGTCAGGAATGTCCTTGGCTCGATATACCACCAACAGCGGCATACCGCCGATTTTTATGTATCGCTCGTCTTTGAAGTAACCGATCATCGTCTCGATAAAGGCTTTGGCGTCCTCCTCTGCGTACTTCTGCTCCAGCAGAATGTTCCTCGTGTCCCCATCCCAAGCACGGGTCCAATTTTCGTTGGCCCAGCAGAGGCAAAACTTGAAATCAATGTCAAATTCCAGGAACAAATCGACCGGCTTTTCCAGCACTCTTCGGCCGCTAAACCAATAGTGATAGAAACAGAAAGCGTGTAGTCCATAAAGTTTGGCGAATTCGACTTGCTCTCGCATCGTGTCCAGATGCGAGAGATCGTAATATCCTAGCTCACGAGGTATCCTCGGCTGGTCATGACCATAGAAATTCGGAGTCGCACGGGCGACATTCGTCCATTCCGTGAAGCCAGGTCCCCACCATTCTGAGTTTTCGTCAATTCTGTGGAATTGAGGGAGGTAGAAAGCAATCAACTTTGTGTCGTCGGTACAGATGCTTACTTCTTCCTGCTCATCCGGCATCCTTGAGAGGGCCAGAAACGAGGCGGAATCGGCACCGGCGTCGGCACTTACCTCTGTCGGATGGTGCTCCAATACTTCTTCCGATGCCGCTGAAGAGCGCTCCTTTTCTTCCGTCAGCTCTAGCTGCGTTTTCTCCAGAATTTCTTTCAGCCTGACATTGTCGTCCAAAGCCACCAACAACTCGGAACCGAGTTTTTGATTCTCTTCCCTGTTCCTCTCGATAAGCTTCGCTGCCGCAGCGCGCTCTTCCGCAACGCTTTGATGATATCCTGCTATATCTGCGTCCTTCTGCTGGAGTTGGCCTGCAAGCTGTGACGCGTTGGTCGCGTGCTCTTCCACAGCGCGCTGCAAGATCCCAATTGTCTCGGATAGAATCTGTTGTCTAGCTTGTAGCTCAGGGAAAAACGCTTCGCCAAAGATTGGAGCGACGCTGTCGAATTCAGCTTTGACGCGATCAAGTATCGCCATGGCCTCGGCGCCATTGGCGTCCGTTTCCAGATGCCTGAGTGCCGAATAAGTGTCCTTTACCCATCCGGCGATTCGCTCGTCAGCGAAGAGTGCGCCATCGCTCGCCGTATGATGCTGATGGTCACTTGAAATATAGGCGTCAACCTCAGATGCCGCCTTCTCGATCGCGCGAGGCCATGCAACCGAAAGCGCTGCCGTGATCTTGTCCAGCGTCGGCCGCCAACTCCGCATCATCGCCTCATAGGAGACGAACACACGTGGTGCGCCGCGTGTCGAGCGCTCGGCCTCCAATTCATGGCGAAGCCAAAGCAGGGCACCGAAGCCCGGCGTCGAGCGATCCCGTTTGCCTAGCGATGCAACGACCGCGAGCGGATTGCGACTTGCGAGAACGTATTGCAGGTCGATGTTCATGGACTTGAAAATGCTGGCGTAGAGCGGCACAAAACGCGAGATGCGTGGCTCCTTGAGCACCAGCAGAGGAGCATCGCCATATTCCTCGTCAATGAGGCGAGCGATTTCGCCTCTGTAGAATTGAGCGCGCGCCTTCGACAAATCGCCGAGATCGAAACTACGCCAATCGTCCCACCTGCTGCCCGCCTCGGCGAGCATCTGGTCGTGCAGCGCGATCAGCTTCAAGGGTTCCCAGTGGCCCGTCGGATTGGTCGAATTGGCGCCGAGCAAATCATTTGGCAACTTCGCGCCGAGCAAGCTGATTGCCCTGGTCAGCGCGCTCGTGCCCGAGCGGTGCATGCCGAGCACCATGATGCAGGTACGTTTCGCGGGCTTGGTCGTCTTGGCGCGCTTCTTCGGCGCCGGTTGATAGATCCCCTGAGGGTCGGGCGTCGACTCATGCAATTGCTCGGGTGACGGATGCTTGTTCATGCACTCAATGCCTGTTTCGTCTTGCTCCCCGCCAGCCTGCGCACCACCTTTTCCGCCGACTCCTGCCACACCGGGGCCGTCCATTCAAACGCCGATGCGAACTTTTCGCTCGACAGGCGCGAATTGGCCGGACGTCGTGCCTTGGTCGGATAGTCCACTGTCGCGATGTCACGCACCCGCGCTGTGGGCCCGCCGTATTGCGCGCTTGTGTCGAGTATATGACGGGAAAAGCCGCTCCAGCTGGTCTCGCCGGTGCCGGCAAGATGATAAATGCCGTAGCCGTCAAAGTCGCCGCGCAACACCGCCGCCGCATGCAGGATCGCGTCGGCAATATCAAGTGCGGATGTCGGATTTCCCCATTGGTCGGCGACCACGGCGATCTCGTCGCGGTCGCCGGCCAGCCGCAGCATGGTTTTCACGAAATTCTTGCCGAACGGGCTGTAGACCCAGGCGGTGCGCAGGATCAGATGGCGCGGATTGACGGCGGCCACGGCCAGCTCGCCGGCAAGCTTGGAGGCGCCGTAGACGCCGAGCGGTGCGGTGGCGTCGGTCTCGACATAGGCGCCGTCCTTGGTGCCATCGAAGACGTAGTCGGTCGACAGATGGATTACGGGCACGCCGAGCTTCGCGGCCGCCTCGGCGACCTTGCCGGCGCCGACGGCGTTCACAGCGAAGGCAAGATCGGGCTCGTCCTCGGCCTGGTCGACCGCGGTGTAGGCGGCAGCCGACACCACGATATCCGGCCGCGCTGCCGCGAGTGCGTCGAATACCGTATCGGGCCGCGCCAGATCGAGCACTGGGCGGCCGAGGGTGACGACCTCGATGCCATCGCGCCTCTGCCCGGCCTCCAGCAGGCTGGCAGCGACCTGACCGTCGCGTCCGGTGACAACCAGCCTCACGCCGCGCCCTTCCTGCCTTCAACCTGGCCGCGCGACCGGACTTGCCCCAGCCGCTCGCCGGCGTAGCGCTGCTCGCGGATCGGTCCCCACCACCATTTGTTGTCGAGGAACCAGTCGACGGTCCTCGCAAGGCCGCTGTCGAAACTCTCCGCCGGCGCCCAACCGAGATCCCGGCCGATCTTGGAGGCATCGATTGCATAGCGGCGGTCGTGGCCGGGCCGATCGGTGACGAAGCTGATCAAATCGCGGTAGCTCCTGCCGCCGCTGCGCGGACGCCTGATGTCGAGCAGGCCGCAGATCGTCTCGACGACGCCAAGGTTGGTACGCTCGGAATTGCCGCCGACATTGTAACTTTCGCCGGGCTGGCCCTTTGTGGCGACCAGTTCCAGAGCACGGGCGTGATCCTCGACGAACAGCCAGTCGCGCACATTGGCGCCAGCGCCGTAGACCGGCAGCGGCTTTTCGTCGAGCGCGTTGAGGATGACCAGCGGGATCAGCTTTTCGGGGAAGTGATAAGGCCCGTAATTGTTCGAACAGTTGGAGAGCACGACCGGCAGGCCGTACGTCTCGTGCCAGGCCCGCACCAGATGGTCGGATGCGGCCTTGGAGGCGGAATAGGGCGAGGATGGCGCGTAAGGCGTCTCCTCCACGAACATGCCGCCATCGAAGGGCAGATCGCCGAACACCTCGTCGGTCGAGACATGGTGGAAGCGGAAGCGCGCCTTCCTGTCCTCGTCAAGGCCGCGCCAATATTCGAGCGCCGAATTCAGCACCCGGTAGGTGCCGACGATGTTGGTCTCGATGAAGGCGCCGGGTCCGTCGATCGAGCGGTCGACATGGCTTTCGGCGGCGAGGTTCATGACGACGTCGATCTCGTCGCGGTGGAGGATGTCGAGAACCGCCCGCTCGTCACAGATGTCGGCCTGCGCAAATTTGTAGTTGTGTGCATTCTCGATGGTGCGCAGCGAGGCCAGATTGCCGGCATAGGTGAGCTTGTCGAGATTGGTCACATGGTAGGCGGGATTGGCGCACAAATGCCGGCACACGGCCGAGCCGATGAAGCCGGCACCGCCTGTCACCAGAAAATTCATGGCGCTCTCCTCACATCGTCGCGCGTCATGCGAACACCTCGGCCTCAGCAAGCGCCGACGCCTTGAGGTCCTTGGCCGAGAGCTCGAAGGCGCCGGCCGGCGACGGCCAATCGATGCCGATATCAGGATCGTCGAAACGGATCGATCGATCATGCGCCGGCGAATAGGTGTCGGTGACCTTATACAGAACCTCGGTGTCCGGCACGAGCGTGACGAAACCGTGCGCGAAACCCTTCGGCACGAGGATCTGGTTGCCTCTCTCGGCCGATATTTCGAGCGCGACCCATTTGCCGAAGGTTTTCGAGCTGCGGCGGATGTCGACCGCCACGTCGAGAATCTTGCCTCGGATCACACGCAGCAACTTGTCCTGCGCGCGTGGAGGCAGTTGATAGTGAAGCCCCCGCACGACACCTGCGGCAGCCGAATAGGAATGATTGTCCTGGACGAAACGCAGATCGATGCCGGCCTCGGCAAAGGCCTCGGCATTCCAGGTTTCGATGAAATAACCGCGCGCATCGCCGTGCCGCTTCGGCACGATTTCCAGCACGCCATCCAAACCGAGCTGCCTGACTTCCAGCACCCTATGTCTCCGTCAGCTCGGTGACACGCCGGCGCAGATAGGCGGCGTATTCGTTCTTGCCCAGGCGCGTGGCGCGCTCAAGCACCTTGTCGGCGGTCAGCCAGCCCTGCTCGAAAGCGATTTCTTCAGGACAGGCGACTTTGATCCCCTGGCGGTGCTCGATCGTGCGCACGAAGGAAGAGGCTTCATGCAGGCTGTCATGCGTGCCGGTGTCGAGCCAGGCATAGCCGCGGCCGAGCTGATGCACGTGCAATTTCCCGCGCTCGAGATAGACGTTGTTGACCGCCGTGATCTCGAGTTCGCCACGCGCCGAGGGCTTGATCGTCGACGCGATGTCGACGACCTCATTGTCGTAGAAATAGAGGCCGGTGACCGCCCAGTTGGACTTCGGCTCCCGCGGCTTCTCCTCGATCGTCAAAGCCGTGCCGCTGAGCTTGTCGAACGACACCACGCCGTAGCGCTGCGGGTCCTCGACATGGTAGGCGAACACCGACGCGCCGCTTTGGCGCTGCGCAGCAGTGCGGCAGAGCTGCGACAGGCCCTCGCCGAAATAGATGTTGTCGCCGAGAATCATCGACACATTATCCTTGCCGATGAAGTCGCGGCCGATGATGAAGGCCTCGGCAAGCCCGTTGGGCTGCGCCTGCTCGGCATAGGAGAATTCGACCCCGAATTCCGAACCGTCGCCCAGCAACTCCCGAAACACCGGCAAGTCGCGAGGTGTCGAAATGATCAAAATCTGGCGGATACCGGCGAGCATCAAGACGCTCAGCGGATAAAAAATCATCGGCTTGTCGTATATCGGCAGAATCTGCTTAGAGATCGCTAATGTAAGGGGATACAGACGCGTCCCGCTGCCTCCTGCAAGGATTATTCCCTTCAACAAGCTCTCCTTGAATTGCCGGCCCCCGCCTCGAAATCAAGTTGCCCGTGCTTAGGTTTCGCGCAATGGCTTGTCAATTCAATCTCGGCCGTGGATCGGCGCCAGAATTGCTCTGCATCTGCCGCCTCGCGGCAATTTGACCGACCAGGCACAAGCTGACGCTGCAATAGATGCGGCGATTTGGCAAACCGGCGTCCCGCCATCCTTTTGGATGCACAACAATAAAAAAGCCGGCGGGCCTTTGGCCCGCCGGCTCATTGTGTCGTCCGGTTTTCAGGGCTGCTTGGGCAGCAGCGACCATATCGCCGGCACCAGGCTGGCGGCGAGCGCAACCTTGATCAAATCCCCGAGAACGAACGGCAAAACGCCGAACTGCCACGCCTTTTCCACGCCGATGAGGGTGGCCAGCCAGGCAAAGCCCATGGCCATCATGACGATTTCGGCGACCAGCATGGCGTTGAACAGCTTGATCGGGTGGCGGTCCCAGCCGCGGTCGGCGGCCCAGCCGACAATGGCTGCCATGACGATGAAGCCGGCGAGATAACCGCCGGTGCCGCCGATCATGTAGGCGATGCCGATGCCCTTTTCAGGCGTGCTCTGGAAGACCGGGAAGCCCATGGCGCCTTCGGCCATGTAGAGAAGCAGGGTAGCGACGCCAAGCCGCAGGCCAAACGCGGTGGCGATCAGCAGGACGGCCAGCGTCTGCATCGAGATGTCGACCGGCCCGAGCACGACTTTCGTCTTGGCCGACAGGGTCAAAAGCAGCGTTCCGGCGATCGCGAGCAAAAGCTGGGTTGCCAGGCGCTGCGCGCCCTCCTGGGGCAAAGCGAGAGAAACAAGCGGACGCATCGTCGTTGCAAGTGCCATGGTCTTCCCCAATCCGGATTGCCGCAGATCGCGGCCTTGCGTTTTTCTATATTGGCTTCCGTGTTATGCGGCAATCAGTTTTGCCGTCCTCCTGAACAGAGGTTCAACGACACCGCCATGGCGCTCAAATTCGACACCAGCTTCGATCCCGCCTATGGCCGGGGCGTCACCGTCGCGCTCGAGGTCTTGCGCGTCACCGCCAAAAACCCCAGCCCATTCACCTTTCACGGCACAAACAGCTACATTATCGGCCGCGACACACTGGCGGTGATCGACCCGGGTCCGGATGATGAAGCGCATTTCCAGACGTTGCTGAAGGTGATCGCAAACCGGCCGGTGAGCCATATTTTAGTCAGTCACACGCATCGCGACCATTCTCCGCTGGCCGCCCGGCTGAAAGCGCGCACCGGTGCCGCCGTGCTGGCCGAAGGCCCGCACCGCCCGGCAAGGCCGCTGCGGATCGGCGAGATCAATCCGCTCGACGCCAGCGCCGACACCGGTTTCGCGCCGGATGTCACTTTGCCCGACGATACGCTGGTCGAGGGCGATGGCTGGACGATCCGGACGGTGCTGACGCCGGGCCACACCGCCAATCACGCGGCATTTGCGCTCGAAGGCACCGGCATCCTGTTTTCGGCCGACCATGTGATGGCGTGGGCGACGTCGATCGTGGCGCCGCCGGACGGCGCGATGGCCGACTACATGGCCTCGCTGGATAAATTGATCGCGCGCGGCGACCGCCTGCTGCTGCCCGGCCATGGCGGCCCGGTGAATGCGCCGCGCAGCTTCATGCGCGGGCTGAAGACTCACCGCAAGATGCGCGAACGGGCGATCCTCGAACGCATCCGGGGCGGCGACCGGACAATCCCGGACATGGTCAAGGCGATCTACAGGGACACCGACCCGCGCCTGCATGGCGCCGCCGGCCTGTCGGTGCTTGCCCATCTCGAGGACCTGGTGGCGCGCGGCCTGGTTGCTACCCAGGGTGACCCGGCCATCGACGGCGTTTTTGTGCCGGTGGGGTAGAACTACTCAGCCGGCGCCGCACCCACCTGGCCCGCAACTTCCTGATCAAGTTCGGCGAGGAACCCGACGATACGGGCGGCATTGTCGCCGAGGTCGTAGCGGCCGTAGCGGGAGGCCGAGCGCATGTCGACGACGATGGTGTCGCCATCATTGCTGACCCGGATGGCGACGTCGGCGGGCAGGCCCACGACGAAGCTCCGGGCCACGGCCGATATCGTCACCTCGTCTTGACCGTCGGTCACTGGGTATGGCGCGGTAAGTTGCCAATCGCGGCGGTCGAGCACGGTTTCAACGGCGTCGACGACGGTTTCGAAAGGCAGATTGTAGCTATGCCCGGTGACCAGCGGATAGGCGTCGGCCTGCAGGCGCGCTTCGCCCGGCGTTGGCAGCGCGAGCACGTTCATGTCCTTGGTGCGGTCGCTGGTGTCGAGCACTGGCGGATTGTCGAGGTCCGTCGTGATGTCCCTCAGGGGCGGCGTGGTCGCCGCCAAATAGGTGGCAAAGCCGTAGGGCGTCAGCACCAGCAGCGCCAGCAGGGCGCCGACCGAGAGGTCGCGGCCGCCACGGTCACCGAAATGCCACAGCCTGGACAGAGCGAGACCGGCAAACAGCAAAGCGAATGCGGCAAGCAGGGCGACGATCGCCAGCACCCACAGGAAGGCCGGCGTTTCCACCAGTTCGAAATGATGGCCGGCCAGCACGGTGAGCAGCAGGACCAGGGCAAAAGCGCCCGTGCGCCGCGACCAGCCGGCCGCCTTCGATGTCTGCCGCTCGTCAATTTCCATTGTCTTCAGCACCGCCCCAACCCGCACAGACGCTTAGAGCAAAGGATGCTCAAATTGAACATCCCCTGCCCTAACGTTTTTGCCGCCGGTAGCTTGAAGGTCAAGGAAACGCACGGTCCCGGTCAATCCGTCGGCAGGCGGTAGTCGCTGAACTGCTTGCGCAAGGTGATCTTCTGGATCTTGCCGGTGGCGGTGTGCGGGATTTCGCTGATGAAAGCGACGTCGTCGGGCATCCACCATTTCGCCACCTTGCCGTCCATGAACGCCAGTATGTCCGCCTTGCTCGGCTCCTTGCCGGGTTTGGCGACCACGACCAGCAAGGGCCGTTCGCCCCATTTCGAATGATGGACGCCGATCGCCGCGGCCTCGGCGACATCGGGATGGCCGACGGCGAGGTTCTCCAGGTCGATGGTCGATATCCACTCGCCGCCCGACTTGATGACGTCCTTGGCGCGATCGGTGATCTGCATGTAGCCGCCGGAATCGATATGGGCGACATCGCCAGTGTCGAACCAGCCGTCCTTGTCGAACTGCTCGGCTCCGACGCCGCCATAATAGGCGCTGGCGACGGCTGGACCGCGCACCTTCAGCCGGCCGAAGGTCTTGCCGTCCCAAGGCAGTTCCTTGTCGTCGTCATCCGTCACCTTCATCTCGACCCCGAAGGGCGGGTAGCCCTGCTTGCCCTGGATATCGAGCCGGTCCTCGCCCTCGAGCGCTTGATACTGCGGCTTCATGGTGCACAGCGTGCCGAGCGGCGACATTTCGGTCATGCCCCAGGCATGGATGACTTCGACACCGTAATTGTCCTGGAATTTCCTGATGATGGCGCGCGGGCAGGACGAGCCGCCGATGACGACTTTGCTGAGATAGGGAAGCTTCTTGCCGGTCTCTTCCAGATGCTGCAGCAGCATCATCCAGACGGTCGGCACGGCGGCGCTGAAGGTCACCTTCTCGGTGTCGAGCAGCTCGTAGATCGAGGCGCCGTCCATCTTGCAACCGGGCATGACCAGCTTGGCGCCGATCATCGGCGCGCTCTGGCCAAGGCCCCAGGCATTGGCATGAAACATCGGCACGACGGGGAGGATCGTGTCCCGCGCGGAGAGGCCCATGGCGTCGGGCATGGCGGCGATCATGGCATGCAGCACATTCGAGCGGTGGCTGTAGAGCACGCCTTTGGGATCGCCCGTCGTGCCGGAGGTGTAGCACATGCCGGCTGCGGTGTTTTCGCCGAAAACCTTCCAGGCGAAGTCGCCATCGGCCTCGTTCAACCAGTCCTCATAGGCAACCACATTCGGCAGCGTCGTTTCAGGCAGATGCGCCTTGTCGGTCAGGACGATCACCTTTTTCAGCGATTTGACCGCGCCGGCGATCTTTTCCAGCAGCGGCATGAAGGTCAGGTCGACGAAGATCCCTCTATCCTGCGCATTGTTCATGATCCAGACGATCTGCTCGGGGAACAAACGCGGGTTAAGCGTATGGTAGATGGCGCCGATGCCCATGATGCCGTACCAGGCCTCTATGTGGCGCGCCGTGTTCCAGGCCAGGGTCGCGATGCGGTCGCCGAGCACAAAGCCATCGCGCTCCAACCGTTGAGCGACCTTGAGCGCGCGGCGATGAACTTCAGCATAGGTGATGCGAACGACAGGACCTTCGATCGAGCGCGAGACGATCTCGCGCGTCCCGTGCTGCCGCTCGGCATTGTCGATCAGCTTGTGGCAGAGCAGCGGCCATTCCTGCATCAGTCCGAGCATCTGGTTCCTCCCATTGCTTCCTCGTTTTTCCCGTCTTTTGTTCCATTGTGGGACGAACGGACGGATTGTCCAGCCATGACGTCTCCAACCGTTAACGGCTGAAGCAAGCAGTGATCGAAAGGCGGGGAAAACCGCCACAATCCGGCCATCGTCGACGTTAAGGTTCGTTAACGGGGTAGGGGGTGCGGATTGGCGACTGAAAGAGGTTCGCATGGACACGCAGCTCGACGACAAGCAGATCGACGACAGGCAGATCGACGACAGGCAGATCGACGACAGGCAGCTGGCTGACAGCGGGGCCGAAGACGTGCAGTTGGACGATATTCAACTCGACGACAAAGAGCTTGAAGACACGCTTGCCGCAAGTCTGGCCGATCTCGTGCCGGAGGCCAAAAAGGTTTCCGAAGACGAATTTGTCGAGGTGGTCGGCGGCGCCCTTGAGGCGGTCGGCGGCACGCTGCTGTTCAAAATGTGCGTCCAAAACGAAGGCGAAGGCCAGCATGTCGCCGCCGCATCGATCGGCGACGGCGGCAATCGCCAGTTCCTGCTGCTCACCTTGCCGACCGGCGGCGGCCCGCTGAAGGTCGAGACGACGTCAAGAAGCACCAACCCGGTAGCCGGTATTGCCGCGGCCTATGCCGGCCTAATGGACGTGTTCAAGACCGCAGCCTAGCATTCCACGCGGGATCGTTTTTAGTGATCGGAAGGCCAGCTCTGGCCTACTGGCGAAGGCTTGCGCAACGAGTTCTCCAGACACATTTTAGGGACATGGGAAGCAACCCCGCACGCTCTCAATCGGACTGTGCTCCCAATCGAACAAGGAGAACCCCGCATGGACCAGATCGCCAACCCCGCCCCCGGCTTTCAGAGCAATCCCGGCAAGGTCATCACCGTCGAACCCTATCGGGGTACCGTGGTCGTGCGTGCCGGCGATACGGTGATCGCCTCATCGACGCGGGCGAAGCTTCTGTCCGAACCGCCCTACCGCCAGGCATTCTACATCCCCTTCGAAGACATCGACTTCACCCAGCTCGGCAAAACCACCCTGTCGACCCACTGCCCCTACAAGGGCGACGCCAGCTACTGGAGCGTGCTGCCGGCCGGCGAGACCGGCAAGGACGCAATGTGGGGCTATGAGCAGCCGTTCGACGAAATGGCTGAGATTCGCGACCACGGCGCCTTCTATCCCGACAGGGTGACGATCGAAGCAGCACCGGCCTGAGCAAGCGACTCAAGCCGCCGTTGCTCGCTTCGTCATCCCAGGGTCTTCGCGACGGAGCTTCGCTCCTGTTTCATCCTGGGATGACGAAGCTCAGAGGCCTCGGCTAATCTCAAACGTCGGCGACGTCAGTCCAAAGGCGGTGAAACTGCCTGCCGCCGCCTGATCCTAATCAGTCGTCCCGTCGTTGCCGACACCGTCGGCGTCATCCAGCCGCACGAACATCAGCCCCTTGGCCTTCAGCGCGAGCAGACCTTGCACGACGCCCTCGCCGGCGGCGTGGGTCGGCTGGTTGATGTGGGCGATGATGACATCGCCATCCTTGGCGGCGGCGATGCGCCGGGCGGTTTCTTTTGCGCCGAGCAACGAGCCGCCATCGCCGTTGATCGAAAAGCCGGCGACCTTGAAGCCAAGCTTGCGGATCATGGCGATAGCCGACGGGCTGTATTCGGCGGTCGCGCCGCGAAACCATTTCGGCGCCGGCTCGCCGGTGCCAGCGAGAGCGGCAGCGCCCGATTCGACTTCGGCCTGCACCGCTTCCGGGCTGCCGGCGCTGCGGATGCCATAGATCTTGCGCGGCGTGTCGACGGCCGGGATGTGATGGCCGCCATGGTTTTCCAGTTCGAACAGGTCCGGATGCGCGCGCATGATCTCGACGGCGGCGGCGTTGCGCTTCAGCCAGATACCGGTGACGAAGATCGTCGCCGGAATCCGGTTCTCCACCAGCGCCGACAGGATCCTCGTATCGGTCTGGCCGCCGCAGGCGTCGAGCGTAAGCGCGACGCGGCCGACACTGCTACCGTCCTCAGCCTTCAGATGCAGCGCCGGCTCGACAAGCGGCGCGGCCTGGGCCGAGGACACGGCCACGATAGATAGCGCCAAGGCGCAAAACAGCTTTTGCAAGGGATGCCTGTCTTGTCTGAGAATCGGCGCTGTCATAGCCGCATCCCAGGACCCGCAACAAGGCGGAAATCGGGATAGTGGCCGTGAGAAAGCTGATATCCCGACAATGTGACCGCCGCGCACCGTCAGACGGCGTGTTCCAGTTCCACATGCGTGCGTGACAGGACTTCGCGCACGGCCGCGACGACCGGTTCGACCTCGAGGCGCCAGACGCAGCAGGCCTTGCTGGGATCGAGCGGATTGCACAGGCTGCCCGCCACGCAATTGCACGGCATGGATGGCTGCAAGGCGAGGCTGGGCACGCCGACCGGTCCCCAGACGGCCGGGCTGGTCAGGCCGAAAAGGCCGACAACCGGCGTTCCGGCCGCTGCTGCCATGTGCATGGGGCCGCTCTCATTGCCGACAAACAGCCGCGCCTGCTGCAACACCGCCAGCAGCGTTTCCAGCGACAGCGCGCCGACGAGGTTGACGATCGACGCGGCACTGGCGAGGATCTGCTCGGCCGGCTTGCGCTCGTCAGGGCCGCCGACGAGTACGAAATCCAGTCCGGTTTCGCGCGAAATCGTGTCGATCACGGCGGCAAAGCGTTCATGCTGCCAGCGCCGGCCGTGAAAACTTGCGCCGGCATGCACCGCGATAAAGCCGTTTGGCCGCAAATGGTGTTTGTCCAGCAATGCCTGGGCCCTCGCCGTCTCCATCGGCAATGGCCGAATCGACGGCACCCGCACGCGCAGGCCGACGCCGAGCGGCTCGAGCGGCGAAAGGTAGCGGTAGAGATAGTGACGTTCGCCAAAACCGAACGGCTCGGCAAAGACATTGGCGGGCTGGCGCTCATGCCAGCGCAGCGGCCTTTCCGGAGGATTGTAGCCGATGCGGGTGCTGGCGTTGAGGAACCTGACGATGAGCCGCGATGTCTTTGAATCGGTGAGGTCGATGGTCAGGTCGAAACGGAATTGGCGCAGCTTGCTGATCATAGAATAGAGCTCGCGCCCACGCTCCAGCGGGGTGCCGCGCATGGCGGCGCGGCGGAAGCTGACGACCTCGGCGGCGATGCCGTGCGCGGTGACGAAACTGGCGAGGCGCGCCTCGCAGAGAAAGACGATCCTGACACCGGGATATTCGAGCTGCAGGTTCTTGGCGAGCGTGGAGGACAGAACAATATCGCCGATGAACTTGGTCTGGATAATCAGGATCGAGCGGAAGGGTCTGGGCGAAATCTGTAACATCTTTTTCTCGGCACCGGGCGGGTTGGGGGGCCGTGAAATTGGGAAGAAACGATGTCGGGATTGCGTGTTGGGGCGCGCACATCAGCGTGAATTTGCTTACAAAATCGTAAGCTTAGCGCCAAACGGCCACCCACGGGTGGCCGTTTCATCGATACCGAAAGGACTGTGTCGAAATCAGGATGCCGCGGCGCTCTTTTTGGGGCGCGGTACTGCTGTTTTGGCAATCTGCACCGCGGCTTGGGCTGCGGCCAATCTCGCGATCGGCACGCGGTAGGGAGAGCACGAGACATAGTCGAGGCCGACCTCTTCGCAGAAGCGGATCGAGGCCGGATCGCCGCCATGTTCACCGCATATGCCGAGCTTGATGTCGGGCCGTGTCGCCCTGCCCTTTTGCGCAGCCATGCGCACCAGTTCGCCGACGCCCTCGATGTCGAGCGAGACGAACGGGTCCTGCTCGATGATGCCTTTCTGCCGATAGGTCTCGAGGAAGGACGCCGCATCGTCGCGCGAGATGCCGAAAGTGGTCTGGGTGAGGTCGTTGGTGCCGAAGGAGAAGAACTCGGCCGTAGCAGCGATGACGTGGGCGCGGATCGCCGCGCGCGGAAGCTCGATCATCGTGCCGGTGAGATAGTCGATCTTGACGCCGGTCTCGTCCATGACAGCCTTGGCGACCGCATCGATGCGCGCCTTGACGTAGTCGAGCTCCTTCACCAGGCCGACCAGCGGCACCATGATCTCGGGAACGACCAGCGCGCCGGCTTTCTTGCCGGCCTCGACGGCTGCCTCGAAAATGGCGCGCGCCTGCATCTCGGCAATCTCGGGATAGGAGACGGCGAGGCGGCAGCCGCGATGGCCGAGCATCGGGTTGAACTCGTGCAGGGCTTCGGTGCGCTGCCTGAGCTTGTCGAGCGAGACGTTCATGGCGGCGGCGACCTCCGCCACCTCCGCTTCCGTCTTGGGCAGGAATTCGTGCAGCGGCGGATCGAGCAGCCGGATCGTCACCGGCAGGCCGGCCATGATCTCGAACAGTTCGAGGAAATCCGAGCGCTGCATCGGCAACAGCTTGGCAAGCGCGGTGCGGCGGTCCTTCTCGGTATCGGCCAGGATCATCTCGCGCATGGCGACGATACGCTCGCCGTCGAAGAACATGTGCTCGGTGCGGCAGAGGCCGATGCCTTCGGCGCCGAAGGAGCGCGCCATGCGCGCATCGAGCGGCGTCTCGGCATTGGTGCGCACCTTCATGCGGCGCACCGCATCGGCCCATTCCATGATGGCGGCGAAATCGCCCGACAGTTCCGGCTGCAGCATCGACACGGCGCCCTTCAGCACCTGGCCGTTGCTACCATCGATGGTGATGATGTCGCCCTTGCGGAAGGTCTGGCCCATCGACATCAGCGTGCCGGCCTTGTAGTCGACACGCAGCGAGCCGGCGCCCGAAACGCAAGGCTTGCCCATGCCGCGCGCGACCACGGCGGCGTGGCTGGTCATGCCGCCGCGCGTGGTCAGGATGCCTTCTGAAGCATGCATGCCGTGAATGTCTTCGGGGCTGGTTTCGATGCGCACCAGGATTGCCTTGCGACCTTGCGTCTTCAGATCCTCGGCATCGGCGGACGAGAAGACGATCTCGCCGGTCGCGGCGCCCGGAGAAGCCGGCAGGCCGACGCCGATGACATCGCGCGCGGCCTTGGGGTCGATGGTAGGATGCAACAGCTGATCGAGCGAGGCGGGATCGATGCGGGCGACCGCCTCCTCCGTCGTGATCAGCTTGTCGCGCGCCATTTCGACGGCAATCTTCAGCGCCGCCTTGGCGGTGCGCTTGCCGGAACGCGTCTGCAGCATCCACAATTTGCCGCGCTCGATGGTGAATTCGAGATCCTGCATGTCGCGGTAGTGCTGTTCCAGGCGGTCGGAGATGTCGACGAAGGACCGGAACGCGTCCGGCATCAGTTTCTGCAGCGACGGCTTGTCGGAGCCGGCGGCGATGCGCGCCGCCTCGGTGATGTTTTGCGGCGTGCGGATGCCGGCTACGACATCCTCGCCCTGCGCGTTCACCAGGAATTCGCCATAGAGCATCTTTTCGCCGGTCGAGGGGTTGCGCGTGAAGGCGACGCCGGTGGCCGACGTCTCGCCCATGTTGCCGAATACCATGGCCTGGACATTGACCGCCGTGCCCCAGCTTTCCGGGATGTCGTGTAGGCGCCGGTAGGTGATGGCGCGGTTGTTCATCCAGCTGGAAAACACCGCGCCGATCGCCCCCCACAGCTGCTCGTGCGGGTCCTGCGGAAACGGCTTGTCGAGTTCCTCCTCGACCTTGGCCTTGTAAAGGGCGATGACGCTCTGCCATTCCTGCGCTGTCAGTTCGGTGTCGAGCTCGTGGCCGAGGCTCGCCTTCTGGTCCTCCAGGATTTCCTCGAACACTTCGTGGTCGAGACCCATGACGACATCGGAATACATCTGAATGAAGCGGCGGTAGCTGTCATAGGCAAAGCGGGCATCGCCGGAATCGGCTGCCAACGCCTCGACCGTCTCGTCATTGAGGCCGAGATTGAGCACGGTGTCCATCATGCCCGGCATCGAGGCCCTGGCCCCGGAGCGGACCGAGACCAGAAGCAGCTTCGACGGATCGCCGAAACGGCGCCCCGTCAACTGCCCGATATGGTCCAGCGCCTTGACGACATCGGCCTGCAACGCGGCCGGATAGCTGTTGCCGTTGGCGTAATAGGCGTTGCAGACTTCGGTGGTGAGGGTGAAGCCCGGCGGCACGGGCAGGCCAAGACTGCACATCTCGGCCAGATTGGCGCCTTTGCCGCCGAGAAGGTTGCGGTCGCCCGCACGTCCCTCCGCGGCGCCATCGCCGAAGGTGTAGACCCATTTGGTCATGCTCGCCCTCCAAGTCCTCGGAAGATAGAACACCGGGGCCAAGACCCGGTTCCCCCGCGTTCCGACCCGAGCGTTATTATGCTGCAGTGCGAAAGGCAAGGTGTGGCAGCGAAGCCCGGCGACTACAATCGATTAAGCAAAAGCTGCGTCGAAAAGACTTGCCGGATCGCTGCCCAGGATATAGAACATATAGGGAACAAGTTGGGAGCAGCGTGATGAAACTCAACGGAAAACTCGACTATCTCGAACTGCCCGCGACCGGCGCGACGCTGGACAGCGTCAAGGCTTTCTACAGCGCCGCCTTCTCGTGGTCGTTCACCGATTACGGGCCGACCTATTCGGCCTTCGGCGAAGGGCTCGATGGCGGCTTCCAGGCCGATGCAGCGGAGGCGCCGGCGAAACCATTGCCGGTGCTCTATTCGCAGGATCTGGAAGCAACGCTCGACGTTGTCGAAAGCGCCGGCGGCACGATCGTCAAGCCGATATTCTCGTTCCCGGGCGGCAGGCGGTTCCATTTCACCGATCCCGCTGGCAACGAGTTGGCGGTCTGGGGCGAATAGCGCGTCCCCGCGCCAAGCGGTGGATCAGTTTTGCACAGTGGCCAACTCGGCATTGAGCTTTCGTGCCGCTCGTCCTATAAGGCCGCGCGCAACGGGCAAAGCTCGCTTGCTGGGGCGTCGCCAAGTGGTAAGGCATCGGTTTTTGGTACCGACATTCCCAGGTTCGAATCCTGGCGCCCCAGCCAAATCACATGCCTTTGGAATCAATGATTTACCGACCTTATCGATGGCTGCCGTCAGGAGCTATCTGACTCCCACGCGACCCCGACTCCGTTGACAGAGCCGGGGCCGTGCGGAGAGGATCAGTAATCGTTGTCGTCCTGGATGACGACGGGATGATGCCGATGATGTCGATAATAGCGATGATGGCTGCGCTCGATCGAGCCGGTCACGATGACCGTATCCCGGCGATGATGTCTGCGGCCGTGGTCGTAGAAGGCAACCGTGCCGTGTCTGCGGTGATGAAGGCGTTGACCCTGGTCATTGATGACCTTTACGCTCCTGTGATGATGTCGATGGTGGGTCGTGATGACCACGTCAGCTTCGGCTGCCGGAGCTATCGTCGGCATGGCAATGAACAGCGCCAAGGCGCTCACGATCATTGTTTTCATTGTAATATCTCCACCTGCTAATTATCCCTTCGCGGGGATAACCGCGTCCCATCCCTTTGGTTCCGAGTAGCGTCGTCGGTCCACGGGCGCGATCAGTGACGGCTGCTCCCGTGCAACACGGCGTATCGAAAGAAGAAGTTGCGACAGCAGCTCCTGTTGGCAACTTCTGGTAAAGGCGCTCTTTCAAGCCGACCACCAGGGTTACGCCACTCGACAAAGGAGCGCTGCACAGGACCCTTCTATGTCGTCGCGTTCGATCTCCTGATCTGTGACGGGAAACACCCGTCTTGCGAGGAAGACCGTCGGCACAATTTGTGAGATTTACGAGACCAATCAGGCCATCTTAGATCGCCTAAGTCGGGCCGTCTCAGATCCCGTAAGAAAGTGCAAGGTAAACCACCGGCGCCAAGATCAGCAGAACCGCGATTCCGATAACCACTGCGATTGCCAGGCGCTCTGTTCGCCTGACAAGCTCAGCGACCTTGTCGTCGTCAGCCGATGGTATGAGGTCAAGAACGGAAGAAACCTCCGCAGGACTGTCGTTGTCGTTTGCGGGTCGGGTTGCGCCGTCACGCACAGATCTCTGGACAAAGGTCACTGTTAGCCTCGCTATTGAAACGCACGCCGTTGGCGGTGTCACGACAATCGGGTGCCCGCTAACCTCTCAGGAATGGCGGGCACCCGATTGACCACCGATGAAGGGACTCATGCTCGGCAGCCCGGTTCCAATGTATCGGGAGGGCATAGGTTGCCCGCCTTCAGGCCTATGGCTCCGACGTCAGGACTTCAGTCATACCCTGTTCGGACCTTGGTCTGGCAATCGACGAAGCGATGGCCGCCATTTTGTTTCGACGCAGAAAATGCGGGAACATTAGTAGGCTCTTACGAGTTCACTCCCAGCAACTAGTTCGGGAGAGATACGGTGAACAACATAATCTGGCTCATCGGAGCAGTCGTTATCGTGATTGCGATACTGAGCTTCCTGGGCTTCCGATAAACGTGGCAGCTGAATTGCGGTCGGAGCCTATTGCCATCTGCGCCTTGTAGGCCTCGCTTTCGCGTTGGCCGGGCGCTTTGCATGTGGGCTTTGGCGTTCGCTCTCAGGTGGCGCTTAAATTCCTTCTCTTCGAACCTTACAGAATGCGCGTCGCAAGCAGGTCGCAAGGGCGACGGTCCTATTGCAACAGTCGGATCGACGCCATCGCCGACGAAATCAACAAAGCATGCTGCGTCAGCTCGCCTCGCGCATCGCCTCGGCGGCCTGCAGATCGACCGAGACCAGTTGGCTGACGCCCTGCTCGGCCATGGTCACGCCGAACAGGCGGTTCATGCGCGCCATCGTGATCGGGTTGTGGGTGATGATGACGAAGCGCGTCTCGGTGGTCGCGGCCATTTCGTCCATCAAATTGCAGAAGCGCTCGACATTGTGATCGTCGAGCGGCGCGTCGACTTCGTCGAGCACGCAGATCGGCGCCGGATTGGTCAGGAACACCGCAAAGATAAGCGACATCGCCGTCAGCGCCTGCTCGCCGCCGGACAGCAGCGTCATGGTCTGCGGCTTCTTGCCGGGCGGACGGGCCAGGATTTCGAGCCCGGCTTCGAGCGGGTCGTCGGATTCGATCAGCTGCAATTCGGCCGTGCCGCCACCGAACAGATGCGAGAACAGCCGCTGGAAATGGCCGTTGACCACCTCGAAAGCGGCAAGCAGCCGTTCGCGGCCTTCGCGGTTCAGGCTCTGGATCGCTTGCCTGAGCTTGCGGATCGCCTCGATGATGTCCTCGCGCTCGGAAACGATGGCCTCCAGCCGGTCCGACAGTTCCTTCTGCTCTTCCTCGGCGCGTAGATTGACGGCGCCGAGCCGCTCGCGCTCAACCTTCAGCCGGTCGAGCTGGCGCTCGATGTCGGCCATTTCCGGCATCGGGCTGTCGGCTTCCAGGCCGGTATGGCGGATGACCAAATGCGGCGGCGTGTTCAGCGTTTCCTGGATGCGCGCCTCGACCTCGAGCCGGCGCTCGTCGGCGGCGGTCAATCGCTCTTCGGCGCGGACGCGGGTTTCGCGGGAATCGGCCAGCGACTGGATCGCCGCGGTGGCGGCCTTGTCCAGCTCGGCCTGCTTGGTCTCGGCCTCCTGCAAGCGGTCGGCGGCCGCCTTGCGCAAGGTCTCTGCCTCGGTCAGCTGCGACAGCAGCGCGCGGCGCCTGGCGTCGATCTCGTCGGGGGCGTCGGCCAGCGTTTCGCGCTCGGCCTCGGCCTCGGCCCTGCGCTCGCCGAGCGAGGCGATCTGCGTCGAGGCGTTTTCGGCCCGCTGCAGCCAGTTGCTGCGCTCGGCGCCGATGGCATCGAGCCGGCGCGTGCGCGCCTCGGCTTCGCGGCGCAGGCCTTCATGGACGGCACGCGCGTCGGCCAAGGTTGCGCGATCGCGGCTGACATTGGCGGCGGTCTGTTCGAGCTGAAGTTGCAGGTCGCCGAGATCGGGGGCGTCCTGCAGCAGCATTTCGGCCTCGGCGAAGGCGGCGGCCGTTTCTTCATGGCTGTCGACGATTCGCGCGCGCGCCTCGTCCAGGGCGGCGCGGCGGCTTGCCAGCTCGCCACCGGCCTTTTCGGCCTCGGCCAGCGCGCTGCGGGCGGCGTCCAGGCCGTGCTGGGCATCGCGCCCGGCCTGGCGGGCGTTGCGTTCGGCCTCGCTCGCCTCACGCAGCGCCTGTTCGGCCTGGGCAAGGGCAGCCTCTGCCTCACGCATCATCTGCGTCGCCTGCACCGCCTCGGCATCGAGCTCGGCCAGCCGGTTCTTCTGCGCCAGCCTCTGCGCGGCCGCGGTCGGTGCATCGGCGCTGGCGGTCAAGCCATCCCAACGCCACAGCGCGCCGTCACGGCTGACCAGCCGCTGGCCGGGGGCAAGCAGCGTCTGCAGGCGTTTGCCGTCCGCCGCATCGACGATGCCGATCTGCGCCAACCGGCGGGCAAGCTGCGAAGGCGCGCGCACCACGCTGGCGAGGCTCTTGAGGCCTTCCGGCAAAGCCGCATCGCCTGGTTCAACCTGGCTTTCGCCCCAATGCACCGGCGCGCTGCGGTCGAGCGGCACGTCGAGATCCTCGCCAAGCGCAGCACCGAGGGCCGTCTCATAGCCGCGTTCGACGCTGAGTTGCTCCAGTACCGACGGGAAAAGATCGCCGCTGGCGGCATTGAGGATCTTGGCCAGCGTGCGGGCTTCGGTCTCGATGCCGGCGAGTTCGGCCCTGGCATCCTGCAGCGGCGGACGGGCGGCACTCTCGGTGGCGCGCGCCTCGGCGACCGCCTGTTCGGCAGCAATGGCGCCGGCCTCGGCCTCCTCCAACCGGGCGAGCGCGTCCTCGACCAGAGCGCGCTTCTCGGCGGGATCGGGCAAGCCCGCAACCTTCGACACAATCTCGGACAATTCGCGGTCGACATCGGCCAGCTGGCGGGCAAAGCGATCGCGGCGTTCGGCGTTTTCGCGCAGCGTTCGTTCGATCTGATTGCGCGCGGCGGCGGCCTCGGCGCGTTCGGCGGTCAGCGCAGCGAGCTTGGCTTCGCTCTGCGACAGCGTTGCGCCGGCCTGCTCGAAAGCGGCCCGCGTCGTGGCCTCGCGTTGGGCGGCGCCGGCATTTTCGGAATTGAGCGTGGCTTCTTCCTCGCGCAGGCGCTCAAGAATATCCGCATTGTCGCGGACCATGCGCTCCTCGCGCGCGATGTCGCCGTCGAGCTGCTGCAGCCGGCGCTCGAGTTCGGCCTGGCGGGCGCGGATGCGGCCTGCCTCCTCCTCGATCTGCGCCTTGGCGATGGACAGGCGCTGGAAGGCGGCGGCAGCCGCGGCCTCGGCGTCACGCAGGTCCGGCAGCCGGTGGGCGCCGATGCCTTGCTCCCGGGCGGCAGCCATCTGGGCGGCGGCGCGGTCGCCGACCAGAGCTGTGGCAACCGCCAGCGCCGAACGCGCATCGCCCTCCTGGGTCTTGGCCAAGGTCCAGCGCAGATGCAAGAGCGTGGCTTCCGCCTTGCGGATATCGGCCGACAGGTTCTTGAAGCGCGATGCCTGGCGCGCCTGGCGCTTAAGGCTTTCGATCTGGCTCTCCAGTTCGCCGACGACATCGTCCAGCCGTTCCAGATTTTGTTCGGCCGCCTTCAGCCGAAGCTCGGCCTCGTGACGGCGCGTGTGCAGGCCGGAAATGCCGGCGGCCTCTTCGAGCAGCGCGCGGCGCGCCTGCGGCTTGGCCTGGATCAGTTCGCCGATGCGGCCCTGTCCGACCATGGAAGGCGAGCGCGCGCCGGTCGACTGGTCGGCGAACAGAAGCTGCACGTCCTTGGCGCGGGCTTCCTTGCCGTTGATGCGGTAGAGCGAGCCGGCTTCGCGCTCGATGCGGCGCGACACCTGCAATTCATCGGCGTCGTTGAAGGCGGCGGGCGCGGTGCGGTCCGAGTTGTCGAGGAACAGCGTGACTTCGGCGGTGTTGCGGGCCGGGCGCGTTCCCGAGCCGGAAAAGATCACGTCGTCCATGCCGGACGCGCGCATGTTCTTGTATGAGCTTTCGCCCATCACCCAGCGCATCGCCTCGACAAGGTTCGACTTGCCGCAGCCATTCGGCCCGACAATGCCGGTCAGGCCGCGTTCGATGACGAACTCGCCGGGTTCGACGAAGGACTTGAAGCCGAGGAGGCGAAGGCGCGAAAACTTCATTCGCGCCTGCCTGGAAGGCACAAAGGTGCGCTGACGCCAAAGCGCAGTCGCTCCGGCGCCGCCTGGACGTCAGAGCAGAGGGTCGATGATGGCCGATATTTCCTCAATCGACATCGCACCTTTGTAGGTTTTCCCGTTGATGAAGAAGGTCGGTGTCGAGTCGACCTTGAATTCATCGGCGCCGCGCTTCTGGACCGATCTCACATCGTCCAGAAGTTTCTGGTCCGTCAAGCAGGCCTCGAAGGACTCCTGTGTAAAACCGGCGAGCTTGGAGATCTGCAGCAGCGCATCCTTGGTATTGTTGACGCCGACCCAGTTGGCCTGCTGCTTGAACAGCACGTCGACCATCGGGAAATAATTGTCCTTCGAACAGCGCGCCAGCATGAAACCGGCCTCGGCGCTCGGATCGAACGGGAATTCGCGCAGGATGTAACGCGCCTTGCCGGTGTCGATGTATTTGGTCTTCAACTCAGGGAAGGTGGTCGCCGCGAAATGCGCACAATGCGGGCAGGTCATCGAAGCATATTCGACGATGGTGACCTTGGCGTCATCCTTGCCGAGCTGCTTGTCGGGCAAAGCGCCGGGCTTCAGCAGTTCGGCCATGTCGACATTGCCGGAAGACTCCGGGACCTTGACGGCGGCCGGAGTGGCAGGCGTCGAAGCAGGCACCGCGGGAGCCGCAGGCTTCACATCCGCTGCTTTGGCATCCTCGCCTGAATCGCTGCATGCGGCGAGCATAGCCACTGCCGGAATGACGGCCAGCGAAGACAGGAGGTTTCTGCGGGACAAGCTACGGTTCATGCGAATCACCTGACTGTGGTTTGATTTTGCAACGCAAAGGCTAGAAAAGGCGAGAGTTGGCGGGAATTAAGGCATCGCCGTCCCCATTCCAATCGCCAAACTCTACATGCAGGATCACGAATGCGCGAGATAGATGACGCGTTCATGACCGACTGATTACCGGTTGATTACCTTGGCCGCTTCCTTTGGCCAAGAATTGTGGCGCCAAGACGCTCCAGCGAGGCGCGCAAGCCTTCATCCTCGATCTTGCCGACGGTATCGGACAATTTGGCCTTTTCGACAGAAGTCAGTGCTCTCGGCGTCGGTTTCGGCCGGGCTTTGTCCCTCAGCACCGGCTTTTGCACGATCCGGATCCTGCCGATCGCGTTGAAGCCGAGAAAGGCATTGACGCGGTTGATGATCTCGCCGGTCTCGTGCTGTAGGTGCAGCGCGGCCATGCCCTCGCAGGCGATGACCAGCACCGCCGGCTCGAACGGATCGTCCTCATGCATGCGGCGCGGCCACTGGATTTTTTCGGGGCGCGAATGGCCGGCGAGCCTGGGGCCGGCGATCTCTTCCCATGACTGCACCAGCCCGATCGAAATGCCGGCCCGCTTGCGCAGCACGGGGTCGAGGATCGCGGTCGCGAGATCGCTCACCGGAACGGGATTGCCGTAAGGCGTTCTCCCTGCCATGTACGTTCTCCAGCCACGCTCCTCACCAGCCTAGAGCCAGCCCGCGATCAATGGCACTGCACGAACAGACCCGCAAGGCCGCATCCGGACCAACTCTATCGGGAGAGATCGCCGCGCGTCTGCTTGCCTGGTACGACGCGCACCATCGCGAACTGCCGTGGCGGATCACGCCGCACGCCGCGGCCGGCGGTGCACGGCCGGACCCCTATCGCATCTGGCTTTCGGAAGTGATGCTGCAGCAGACCACGGTCGAAGCGGTAAAATCCTATTTTCGCGCCTTTGTCGAGAAATGGCCTGATGTGAAGGCGCTGGCGGCTGCGCCGGCCGAGGATGTGATGAAGGCCTGGGCCGGGCTCGGCTATTATTCACGGGCGCGCAACCTCAAGGCCTGCGCCGATCTGGTTGCGAGCCAGGGCGGCCGTTTTCCCGACAACGAAACGGGATTGAGGGAATTGCCGGGGATCGGCGCCTATACGGCGGCGGCGATCGCGGCGATCGCCTTCGACCGTCCGGCGGCGGTCGTCGACGGCAATGTCGAACGTGTCATCTCGCGGCTCTATTCGATCGCAACGCCGCTCAGCGAGGCAAAGCCTGAAATCCGCGCGCTCGTCGCAAGACTGGTTCCGCAGACAAGGCCGGGCGATTTCGCCCAGGCGATGATGGACCTCGGCGCTACGATCTGCGCGCCAAGACGGCCGCGCTGCATGCTGTGCCCGGTGCGCGAGGATTGCAGCGCCATCCTGTCCGGCGACCCCGAGCGCTTCCCGGTCCGCCTGCCCAAGGTCGACAAACCACTCAGGCGGGGTGCCGCCTTCGTCGCCGAGCGCGGCGACGGCGCCATCCTGTTGCGCAAGCGGCCTGACAAGGGCCTGCTCGGCGGCATGACCGAGGTGCCGACCACAGGTTGGACAGCGCGGATCGACGGTGCAACCACTTCGGAGGCAGCGCCCTTCCCTGCCGACTGGCGGCGCGCTGGAGAGATCGCGCATGTCTTCACCCATTTCGCGCTCGAGCTCGAAGTCTTTCACGCTCAAGTGAAAAGTGATGCGCCGGAAGGGCATTTCTGGTCGCTGGCCCATGACATTTCCGGAGAAGCGCTGCCGACGGTCATGAAAAAGGTCATCGAAGCAGCGATACCGGGCGCAACCAAAAAGCACCGCCCCATTGACTAGCATTCGCTTTGAAAGGCCAGAAATGACTGAAATCCGCCATATCGTGTTCGACATCGGCCGCGTCTTGCTCCACTACGATCCGAACATTCCGTTCAGCCGCCTCATTCCCGATGCCGAAGAGCGCAAGTGGTTCTTCGACAATGTCTGCACGCATGACTGGAACATCGAGCAGGACCGTGGCCGGACGTGGGAAGAGGCGGAAGCGCTGCTGATCGCGGATTACCCGGATCATGCTGAAAACATTCGCAATTTCCGACGCTATTGGAACGACATGGTGCCGCATGCCTATGAGGACAGCGTCGCCATCATGCTCGGCCTGATCGAGAGCGGCCACGACGTGACCATGCTGACGAACTTCGCCGCCGACACACTTGCCGAGGCAAGACTGCGCTTCGATTTCCTCAGCCGCCCGCGCGGCGTGACCGTGTCGGCCGATATCCGTGAGATCAAGCCCGACCGCGCCATCTACGACCATCACGTCGCCGCGTTCGGTCTCGAACCGTCAGCCACGCTGTTCATCGACGACAGCCCCAGAAATGTCGATGGCGCCAGGGCCGCCGGCTGGCAGTCGGTGCTGTTCACGGATGCAAAAACGCTGCGGGCAGATCTTGCGGGGTATGGGATCGCGGTGTGAATGCGCGGAGGGCCGAAGTAACGCTCTACGGCGCCCCCCTCTGGCCTGCCGGCCATCTCCCCCTCAAGGGGGGAGATCAGCAGCCGCTGCGGCCGTTCTCACCTTGCAAGATCAAAAATTGGCGAAAGCGTTGATGACAGCAATCTCCCCCCTTGAGGGGGAGATGCCCGGCAGGGCAGAGGGGGGCCGTCGTAGAGCGCCGAATTTAAACCTTGAATCTCAAGCCCCTGCGCGCTCCATACCGAGCCTGGCGATGCGGCGCAGTTCGTCGATCGGGGTCAGGCCGCCCGAGCGCTCATAGTGCCAGAAGGTCCAGCCGTTGCAGGCGTCCAGGCCCTGCACTTCGGCGCCGATCTTGTGGATCGAGCCGGCGCTGTCACCGATGGCAACCGTGCCGTCGGCGCGTACCTTGGCCGACCAGCGCTTCTTGGCATCGTAAAGCGTGGCGCCGGGCTGCATAAGCCCGGTATCGATGAGGCTGACAAAGGCGACGCGCGGCTCGGCGCGCTTGCCGGTGAGCACGGCGAGATCGGCGCTTTCCAGCGGCCGCACCGCATCGATGCGCTCATTGGCGGCGTCGATATAGGCCTGTTCGCGCTCGATGCCGACGAAATGGCGGCCAAGCCGCTTGGCCACGGCGCCGGTGGTGCCGGAGCCGAAAAACGGGTCGAGCACGATGTCGCCCGGCTTGGTCGAGGCCATCATGATGCGGGCGAGCAGCGCTTCCGGCTTCTGCGTCGGATGCAGCTTGTCGCCATTGTCGTTCTTCAGCCGCTCGCCGCCAGTGCAGATCGGGAACAGCCAGTCGGAGCGCATCTGGATGTCGTCGTTCGATGCCTTCATCGCTTCGTAATTGAAGGTGTAGCCCTTGCCCTTCTGGTCGCGCGAGGCCCAGATCATGGTCTCATGCGCGTTCTGGAAGCGGCGACCGCGGAAATTCGGCATTGGGTTGGTCTTGCGCCAGACGACATCGTTGAGGATCCAGAAGCCGAGATCCTGCATCTTGGCGCCGACGCGGAAGATGTTGTGGTAGGAGCCGATGACCCAGATGGTGCCATTCGGCTTCAGCACGCGGCGTGCCGCCAGGAGCCAGGCGCGGGTGAAGGCGTCATAGGCCTCGAAACTCTCGAACTGGTCCCAGTCATCGTCGACGGCGTCGACCTTGGACTGGTCGGGCCGGTGCAAATCGCCGTCGAGCTGCAGATTGTAAGGCGGATCGGCGAAGATGACGTCGATGGATTTTTCCGGCAGCCGGTCGAGCGCGGCGACACAATCGCCCTTGAGGATCGTGTCCAGCCACTCGGATTGCTGGGGGGCGTGGGAGAGGTCGGCGAGAAGACGCACGGCAGACATTTTTACACCCAAGGCACGCGTTACTGTTTACTCCCCGTTATGGTTACCGATCAGCGTAAATATTCGGTGAAGGACGCAACGGTCCAGGCAGCCCTGACGTCGTCAATTTGCGCAGCCCGGCCCGTTGGTGTATGTCGCGCCGCTTGAGCCTTGCCGGGCCTCCATCACCCTCCTCGTTCGGATTGCCATGCCCCAGCCAGATCTTGTCATCTTCGATTGCGACGGCGTGCTCGTCGATTCCGAAATCATCGCAGCCCGCGTCGAGGCCGAATTGCTGACCTTGGCCGGATATGAAATTTCGGCTGAGGAATACGCCGAAACCTATGCCGGACTGACCTTCAAGGACATCATGATGCGGGTCGAGCAAAAATCCGCCATCCCGTTCCAGGCCTCGATGATCGACCGGGCCGAAGAGCTGGTCGACCGCAAACTGCGCAGCGACGTGCGCGCCATCGACGGCGTGCGCGAGGCGGTCGCCGCGGTCACCGCGCCGCGCTGCGTCTGCTCGAACTCACGCTTGGAGCGGATCGAGTTCATGCTCGAGAAAGTGGGCCTGCTGCCGTTCTTCGCCGGCCGGATTTTTTCAGCGCTGGAAGTACCAAGCAAGAAAACCAAGCCCGCGCCGGATGTGTTCCTGATCGCGGCGGAGCAACTCAACGCCAATCCGGCAAACACCTTCGTCATCGAGGATTCGGTGCACGGCGTCACCGGCGCCAGGGCCGCCGGCATGCGCGTGATCGGCTTCACCGGCGCCGCGCACAGCTATCCCGGCCATGCCGATGTGCTGACCGAAGCCGGAGCCGAAACCGTCATCCGCCGCTGGGCCGAACTGAAAAGTGTGATTGCCGCTCTGTCGGAGTGGTCGGACGCCTGAACCGATCAGTCCTTGGCTTTGGCCGACCTGGCCGGTTTCTTCTTAGCCCTGTTGTAGGCAATCGCGGCGCGGACGAGCGCTTTCAGCGCATCCGCATCGATCACGTCGCCCTCCGACACATCGATGGCGCGCCACACCTTGCCGTTGAACCCGTTGTTGAACAGCCTGTCGGGATCCGGCAGGCTGGCACCGTGAGAAAAGGTCAGCTTCACCTTGTCCTTGTGAGCGTTGCCGACGGCGATCATGCCGTCGCGTGACCATACCGGGCTGCCCATCCACTTCCACTCCTCGATGATTTCCGGGTCGGCGTCGAGGATGGTCTTGCGCAGGCTGGCCAACGTCTTGCCCCGCCAATCGTCCAGCTCCCGGATTCGGGCATCTATCCGCTCGGAGGCAGAGGCGCCTCCCTCGTCCTTGCTCGACATGCTGATCTTCATGGTCTGCCTCCGTTCACATCTTCTCGCCGGGCAATCGGCTGGCCTGCTTCACCCAGGAGGCGAAGCGGGCTTCGTCGATCTCTTCGCCTTCATGGATGTCGAGATAGCGCACTTCCTTTTGCCTGGAACCGCCGGGAGGCACAGGATCGAGCGACGTGCCGCGAAAGAAGGCGACTTTGACGTATCTGGTGAAGCAATGCAGGCTGAGGAACCAACCGTCGCCCTCGATGCCATAGAACGGTGAGTTCCACTTCACCGCCTTGCAGACGCCGGGGAAGGCGCTGACGATAAGTGCGTCGATCCGGCGCCCGACATCGCTTTTCCAGCCCGGCATGGCGGCAATATATGCCTGCACCGGAGCGTCCCCATAGACCTTAGGGATCTGCGGGTTGCCGCCCGAAAGCAGGACCGGCTTTTCCGGCTTGTCTGGGGCCGGTTTTGCGACCTTCGATTTTCCCGGCGCCTTGGCCATGTCCTACCCTTGCGCGCCCTGCTCGCCACGCGATCTCGCGACGTAAGGCAGCACGAACATGTAGAGGCCGCTGAACAGCAGCAGGAATAGCGGCAGCAGCGGCGAATAGACCACCCAGGCCGGAGGTTGCCCGAACGCCATGGTGATGAAATTGGCTGCCACGGTCAGCGTGAAGATGATCGACAGCCAACGATGGGTTTGACGTATCCATTTGCTCAAGTTCATTGCAACTTCCTCTTGAACCAGCGCCTACCAACGCGCCAGTTGGGTGATCTGGATGAGATTGCCGCAGCTGTCGTTGAGCTGGGCGATGGTCGAGCCGGTCACTTCTGTCGGCGCCATGGCGAACGCACCGCCGCGTCCCTTGATGCGCTCGTAATCACCCTTGACGTCGTCGGTGAACAGCATGAGCGCGGGCTGCCCCTGCTTGAAGATGGCCTGCTGGTAGGCCTTGGCGGCCGGGTTGTCGTTGAGCGCCAGCTGTAGCTCGGCTCCCTCGGGCTCATCGGGTGAGATGACGGTCAGCCAACGAAAAGCCCCATTGCTGAAGTCGGCCTTCACAGCAAAGCCCAGCACGTCGGTGTAGAAGCGCAGTGCGTTGTCCTGGTTGTCCACATAGACGCTGGTCAGCTTGATCTTCATCGATTTCCTCCTTTTTGCATTCGGTGCCCCGCGATCAGGGCATGGTACCGGCAGGCTTCAATCCGGCTTCGCCAGGACCTGCTCCAGCTTGGTGAGGAATTGCTGCCACCCGGCCCTGGCGCCGCCATAGGCCTGCTTCTGGCTCGGATGGAAGCCCGACTGCTCGACGCGCAGATGGGTTCCCGAGCTCGTGGGTGTGAGCGTGAACGTCACCACGCTCTTCAGATTGTAGGCGGCATCCTCATGCGCAAAATCCCAGCTGTAGGACAGCGTCCTGTTTTGCTCGATGGCCAGCACCTCGCAGTCGAGCACGCCGCCCCAGTCGCCGCGAAGATTGAAGCTGTGGCCGACGACAGGCTTGAAATCGTTCTTCATGAGCCAATCCTCCATCAGATGCGGCTGCGTCAACGCGCGCCAGATCTTCTCCGCCGGCCAGGATATTTCACGTTCGACGACGACGGTGCGCAGTTCGGGATTGCTCACTGGTCCATCCTTTTCAGCAGGTTCTCGAGATCATCGAAGCGGCTCTCCCAGAATCCTGTCATTTGAACTGTCCAGTCGGTCAGCGGACCAAGTGCCTCGGGCTGCGCGCTGTAGTGGGTCTGGCGTCCGGCGTGGCGGTCACGCACCAGGCCGGCCAGCTTCAGGACGCCGAGATGCTTCGACACCGCCGGTTGCGAGACCCCGGACTGCGCCGTCAGCGCCCCCACGGTCTGCTCACCTTGGCGGCACAAGCGCTCGAAGATGGCCCGCCGGGTCGGGTCGGCAAGCGTTCTGAACAAAGTATCGTGGGCGTCCGGCATCGGGATCAATAACCTGCGAGCTATTGATTGACGTATAACCGCCGGGATATGGATGAGTCAAGTGCGCTGGCGGAATGGATCGAGATTAAAGCGCAGACGCGACCTGCCGCAGGCGCACGCCTGCAGGATTACGATCGGATCGTTTGGATCTTTCAAAGAGTTGACCGGCACCGTCGCAGCAGCGACGGCGCCCAGGCGCTTAGTTCGTCGCCGGAGCGCGCTTCTTTTTCTTGCCGGACTTCTTGTCCACCGCCGCCGGCGCGGTGTCGTCATAGCCGGCATAGACAGTGTAATCCCGGGCGGAGGGTTCGGGCACGACGACGTTGGGATCGGTGAACACGAACTGGGTGGCGGTCGAGGGATCGCTGACCTGGATCTGATAGGGGTGGATCTGCGAATAAAGCACGTCGGGGCCGTGCATGACGGCAATGCGGATCGGCATGGTGATGGTGCCGGGGGCGAACAGCGGTCCCGGCACGATCTTGCCGGCAACGCCAACCTTCATCGTCAACTGGCCGTTGGCACGGCTGCAATCGCGGCTCACATCGCTGATCGAGGCCTGGTAGATGATCTTGGCCGGATCCTTGTTCGGATCGACGATGGAGCCGTCAGGCGCCGTCTGCGCGGCGGCAGCGGCCTCGGCATCCTGTGCCGCATCAGCCTTTTTCTTTCTCGGCTGCGGCGCGCCCTTGGCGTAGGTATTGAAGTAGGCGGTGCCATCGCGCACCGTCACTTTCGGGCAGTAGGCCTGCAACTGGCTGGCGAGAACCTTGGGATCCTGCGGCGGTATTGGCGCATTCGGGTCGGTCTTCTTGCCGAAACCGAGATTGAGGATGCCATTGTCGCTCGATTGGCAACCGGCGGCGGCAAGCATAAAGCCGGTGAGCGCCAGACCCGCGACAAAGCGACGGTTGAACTTGTGAAACGCCATGAAACTGCACTTCCCTCTCGCAAAGTTGGTGACGTATAGCAACGCCACGGCAAAAATGCGACTGAGCCGGCTCGGAAAATTAACCAATTGCCGTGGATGAACCGGCGGCAGCAATGGACCTTGACGATGCGCTATGTGAGTACCCGCGGGGATGCACCCGTGCTTGGATTTGCCGACGCGGTGCTGGCGGGGCTGGCCCGCGACGGCGGGCTTTATGTGCCGCAGACATGGCCGCAGTTTTCGGCAGCCGAGATCCGCGCCATGCGCGGCCTGCCCTATGCGGACCTCGCCATCCGCGTGCTGACGCCGTTCCTCGGCGGCGAGATCGCCGCACCCGTCTTCGAGCGCCTGGTGCGAGAAGCCTATGCCACCTTCCGCCACCAGGCCGTCTGCCCGCTGGTGCAGACCGGCGCCAACACGTTCATCCTTGAACTCTTCCACGGTCCGACGCTGGCCTTCAAGGACGTTGCCATGCAGCTGCTTGCCCGGCTGATGGACCATGTACTGACTGAGCGCGGCCAGCGCGCAACCATCGTCGGCGCGACCTCGGGTGACACCGGCGGCGCCGCCATCGATGCCTTCGCCGGCCGCGACCGAACTGACATTTTCGTGATGTTTCCGCATGGCCGCGTCTCGCCGGTGCAGCAGCGGCAGATGACGACATCGACGGCCACCAACGTCCAGGCGCTGGCCATCGAAGGCAATTTCGACGATTGCCAGGGCCTGCTGAAGGATATGTTCAACGATCATGGTTTTCGTGATCGCGTGTCGCTGTCGGGCGTCAATTCGATCAACTGGGCCCGCATCATGGCCCAGATCGTCTATTATTTTTCCTCGGCGCTTTCGCTCGGCGCGCCGGACAGGCCGGTCTCCTTTACCGTGCCGACCGGCAATTTCGGCGATATTTTCGCCGGTTACGCCGCCAAGAAGATGGGCCTGCCGATCGAGCGGCTGATCGTCGCCACCAACGACAACGACATATTGGCGCGCACTTTCGCGACCGGTGAATACCGCACCAAGGGTGTGTTTGCGACGACGTCGCCATCGATGGACATCCAGGTATCGTCGAACTTCGAGCGACTGCTGTTCGAGGCCTGCGACCGTAACGCAGAGACGGTGCGGCGTTACATGGCCGGCCTCAAGCAATCCGGCGCCTTCACCATCGAAACCGCAGAAATCGACCGGATGCGGTCCGAATTCGACGCCGGACGCGCTGATATGGACGAGGTTGCCGCCACCATCCGTTCAACGCTCAGATCCAGCAATTATCTGCTCGATCCGCACACGGCCGCGGCCGTGCATGTCGCCGCCGGCAAGGCTGACGGTGCAGTGCCGATGGTGGTGCTGGGCACGGCGCACCCGGCCAAGTTCCCGGCCGCGGTCGAAGCCGCCTGCGGCGTGTCGCCGGCCCTGCCCGCATGGCTGGGGTCCTTGATGTCAGCCGACGAAAAGTACACGGTACTTCCATCCGACCTGAAAATGGTGGAAGATTACGTGAGCCGCCACTCAAGGGCAGCGCGTTAGGGAGTACTTGCCATATGGGTGTTGAGGTAAGCCGTCTGTCGAACGGCCTGACAGTCGCCACCGAAACCCTTCCAAGCCTCGAATCCGTTGCCCTTGGCGCCTGGGTCAAGTCCGGCGCCCGCAATGAGCGTGACGACGAGCACGGAATGGCCCATCTGCTCGAGCATATGGCCTTCAAGGGTACGAAAAGGCGGACGGCCTTCGAGATCGCCTCGGAAATCGAGGATGTCGGCGGCGAGATCAATGCCGCCACATCAGTCGAGACGACGTCCTATTACGCCAGGGTGCTGTCCGACGATGTGCCGCTGGCGGTGGATATCCTTGCCGATATCCTGCAGGAGTCCGAATTCGACCCAGAGGAACTGGAGCGCGAGCAGCATGTGATCCTGCAGGAGATCGGCGCCGCGCACGACACGCCCGACGACATCGTCTTCGACCGTTTCACCGAGACCGCCTTCCGCCACCAGACGATCGGCCGCTCGATCCTCGGCACGCCGGAAACCGTCAAATCCTTCACCTCCAAACAGCTGCATGATTTCATAGAGCGCCAGTATGGCGCCGAGAAGATGGTGATCGTGGCCGCAGGCGACATTAAGCACGACAATTTCGTGCGCGAGGTCGAAAAGCAGCTCGGCGGTTTCCGCAGCAAGTCCGAGAGCACGATGCCGCAATATGCGCAGTATGTCGGCGGCGATTTCCGCGAGGATCGCGACCTGATGGACGCGCAGATCGTGCTCGGCTTCGAAGGCCGAGCCTATCATGTGCGCGATTTCTACGCTTCGCAGGTGCTGTCGATGATCCTCGGCGGCGGCATGTCGTCCCGGCTGTTCCAGGAGGTCCGCGAAAAGCGTGGCCTGTGCTATTCGGTCTATGCCTTCCACTGGGGTTTTTCCGATACCGGCATCTTCGGCGTTCATGCCGCGACCGGGCAGAGCGACATTGCCGAACTGGTGCCGGTCATTATCGACGAGCTGCAGAAGGCCGGCGAGAATATCCTTCAGGAAGAGCTCGACCGCGCCCGCGCGCAATATCGCGCCGGCCTGATCATGTCGGCTGAAAGCCCGGCCAGCCGCGCCTCGCAGATCGCCAGGCAGCTGCTTCTGTTCGGTCGGCCGATCGCCAAGGAGGAGTTGATGGAACGGCTGTCGGCGCTGACCGTCGAGCGGCTGACCGACCTTTCGTCCCGGCTGTTTTCGACCAAGCCGACGCTGACCGCGGTTGGACCGGTGGGTACGCTCGCGCCCTATGAGGCGATTCTCGATTCGCTTGCGGGCACGCACACCACGGCCCGCAAGCTCGCCGTCTAAGCCTTCAAGCGCCGGTGTTCGCGCTCCCTTTCTTTCGCCGTGACCTGCCGGCACTGAAAGGCGACCGGGTCATGCTGCGCGTGCCCTACACCAACGACTATCGCGAATGGTCAGCGGTGCGCGGCGAAAGCCGTGCCTTCCTCGAACCGTGGGAGCCGCGCTGGACGCCCGATGAACTCGACCGCACCGCCTGGCGGCTGCGCATCGGCCGCTACCGCGAAGACTATGCGCAGGGGACAGCCATCGCCTTCTTCATCTTCGAGAAGGCGAGCGGCAAGCTTGCAGGCGGCATTACGCTCGGCAATATCCGCCACGGCGTCTCGCAAAGCGGCCATGTCGGGTACTGGATCGGGGAGCGGTTTGGCGGCCGCGGCCTGATGACCGACGCGGTCAAGGTGGTCTGCCGCTTCGCCTTCGATACGCTGAGGTTGCACCGGATCGAAGCTGCCTGTATTCCCGACAATGTCCGGTCGATCCGCGTGCTTGAAAAAGCCGGATTCCGGCGCGAAGGACTTCTGCGATCCTACCTCAGGATCAACGGCATCTGGCAGGACCACTACCTCTACGCCCGGATCGCGGACGATCCGCCGGGCGCTGGAACGAAGGACTGATTTTTGACGAATTTCCTGCGAAACGGGTCGCTGTTGGCCTTTGTTCTGGCGGTTGTCGTCACGCTTTGCGCGGCGCTCCCGGCCTTCGCCGTCGAACCGATCAAGATTGCCCGCGACGATGTCGCGCTCGACCTGTCGCGCGCCGTCCAGATCTACGTCAATCAGGGCGAAAACTTCCAGGTGTCGACCGCGCCCGGTCCCGACGGCATCGTCCGGCGCATCGAGGTCGAGGCCAATGACGCGCGCTCGAGCGGCGACTGGGCGGTGTTCGCGCTCGCCAACACCACCGACCAGCAGCTCGACCGGCTGATCGTGGCGCCGCATTTCCGGCTGGTGAATTCCGGCATCTTCTGGCCCGATCTCGGCGCCACCCGCATCGCCGCGATCACCCCCAGCGAGGGCTTCGCGCTCGACCGCCAGTCAAGCTCCGACGCCGACGTGTTCCGGGTGACGCTGAACCCGGGAACGGTGATCACCTTCATCGCCGAACTCGCCTCGCCGAAGCTGCCGCAGGTCTATCTATGGGAGCCGGAAGCCTACAAGGACTCGGTCAATTCCTATACGCTGTTCCGCGGCATCGTCATCGGCATCGCCGGGCTGCTGGCGCTCTTCCTGACCATCCTTTTCGTCGTCAAGGGAACCTCGATGTTTCCGGCGACAGCCGCACTTGCGTGGGCGGTACTTGCCTATATCTGCGTCGATTTCGGCTTTCTAAACAAGATCATAGAGATATCGCCCGGGAACGAGCAGATGTGGCGGGCGGGAACGGAGGTGGCGCTTGCGGCGACCTTCGTGGTGTTCCTGTTCGCCTATCTCAACCTCAACCGGTGGCACGGCCATTTCAGCTATGGCGCGCTGGTCTGGATCCTCGGCCTGGTGCTGATTGCCGGTGTGGCCATCATCGATCCGGCAGTCGCCGCGGGTATTGCCCGGCTGTCCTTTGCCGCCACCGCGCTGACCGGGCTCGGCCTCATCATCCTGCTCGGTCTTCGTGGTTACGACCGTGCGATCATGCTGGTGCCCAGTTGGGTGATGGTGCTGCTATGGCTGTGCGGGTCGTGGATGGCGATCACCGGCATGCTCGACAACGACATCGCCCAGCCGGCATTGGGCGGCGGGCTGATCCTGATCATCCTTTTGATCGGCTTCACCGTCATGCAGCATGCCTTTGCCGGCGGCGCGCTGCATCAGGGCCTGTTCTCCGATCTCGAGCGCCAGGCGCTGGCCGTCGCCGGCTCCGGCGACACGGTGTGGGACTGGGACGTGCTGCGCGACCGCGTCGTCACCAAGCCCGACGTCAGCATCCAGCTTGGCCTTGCTCCCAACAGCCTGGGGGGTGCGGCCCGCAACTGGCTGCCGGTGCTGCATGCCGACGACCGCGACACGTTCCGCACCACGCTCGACGTGGTGCTCGAACATCGGCGCGGCCGGGTCTCGCAGAATTTCCGCCTGCGCGGCGCCGACGGCCACTACCACTGGTTCTTGCTTCGGGCGCGGCCGGTGATCGGCTCGGATGGCGAAGTGATTCGCTGCGTCGGCACCATGGTCGACGTTACCGACCAGAAAAAGTCCGAGGAAAGGCTGCTGCACGATGCCGTTCACGACAATCTGACCGGCCTGCCCAACCGCGAACTTCTGATGAACCGGCTGGAAGCCATCATCTCGATCGCGCGCACCGAAGAGAAGGTGCGCCCCACCGTCTTCGTCATCGACATCGACCGTTTCAAGCAGGTCAATGACGGGCTTGGCATCTCGGCCGGCGACACCATCCTGCTCACCATTGCGCGCCGCTTGCACCGGCTGTTGAAACCGAAGGATTCGCTGTCGCGCTTTGCCGGTGACCAGTTCGCCCTGATGCTGCTCTCCGAACAGGAACCCTCCCGCATCGCGGCGGTGGCAGACGCCATCAAGCACGCCATCAACAACCCGATCACCTTCGCCAAGCGCGAGATCGTGCTGACTGCCTCGATCGGCCTGATCACCTGGACCTCGGCGCAGACTTCGGCAGAAGACATGGTCAAGGACGCCGAGCTTGCCATGCACCAGGCCAAGCGCTTCGGCGGTGACAGGATCGAGCCGTTCCGGCCGGCCTTCCGCACCGTCGGCACCGACCGGCTGCAATTCGAATCCGATCTGCGCCGCGCCATCGAGCGGCGTGAGTTCACCCTTGCCTACCAGCCGATCGTACGGCTGGAGGACGGCAGCATTGCCGGCTTCGAGGCGCTGCTGAGGTGGGACCATCCGCGCCGCGGCATGATCCCGCCGGGCGATTTCATCCCGGTCGCCGAAAGCTGTGGCCTGATCGTGCAGCTTGGGCTGTTTGCCATGCAGCAGGCGGCCGAAGACCTCGCCGGTTGGCAAAAGCAGATCGGCGACACGCCGCTGTCGGTGTCGGTCAATCTGTCCAGTCGCCAGCTGATCCGCCGCGACCTGGTCAGCGATGTCCGCTCGGTCATCGCCCGCGCCAATCTGAAGCCGCGCTGCTTCCGGCTCGAACTTACCGAATCGCTGGTCATGGACAATCCAGAGCAAACCTCGCATGTGCTGACCAAGCTCAAGCAGCTCGGCATCGGCCTGTCGCTGGACGATTTCGGCACCGGCTATTCCTCGCTCGCCTACCTGACCCGCTTCCCCTTCGACACCATCAAGATCGACAAGAGCTTCGTCGACGACGCGACGCCGAAGCGGGCGGTTCTGCTCAAATCCATGGTCAACATGGCGCATGAACTCGGCCTGTCGGTGGTGGCCGAGGGCATTTCCGACGAAAGCGATGCGCTGGAATTGCGCCAGATGGGCTGCGAATATGTGCAAAGCTTCATGTTCGGCGCGCCGATGCCAGGCGACCAGGTGCTGAAGGCGTTGAAAGAGCAGTACCCGATGACGCAGGCGTGATGGGTGAGGCATGCGTCGTGCAGGCGCGTGGTTACATTGGAATGAACCCCGAAAATTAGCTGAAGCGACCGCGCCTTCGTCATCCTAGGGCGAAGCAAGGAGCGCAGCGACGCGGCGCAGACCCTAGGATGACGAAAGTGGCGGGCGGCTTCGGCTAGTCGCGAAGGTTCGGCGGAACGTCGGCGAAGGCGAGGCTTCAGGCGTGCCCCGCGGCCAGGCTCAAATGCGCCAGATCAATCCCGATCGATGCCAGGATGCGGTCGTACTTCCGCTCGATGTCGGCGTCGAACAGCAGCTCCGGCGTGGCCGGACAGGTCAGCCAGCCATTCTCGACGATCTCGGTTTCCAGCTGGCCGGCGCCCCAGCCGGAATAGCCGAGCGCCATCAACGCGCGCCGCGGGCCGCGGCCGGACGAGATGGCGCGCAATATGTCGACCGTCGCGGTCAGGCAGATATCGTCGGAGACGGTGAGCGAGGATTCCACCCGGTAGTCGCCCGAGTGCAGGACGAAGCCGCGGCTACGGTCGACGGGGCCGCCATTGCGCACGACGAAGTCGCGAGCCTGCGCCGGCAGCCTGATCGCCTCCTGCTCGTTCATGATGCCGAGCTGCACCAGAAGATCGGGAAACAGCATCTGCTGCGTCTGGTTGATGATCAGGCCCATGGCGCCTTCATCGCTGTGCGCACAGATGTAGATGACCGAGCGCGTGAAGCGATCGTCCTTCATGCCGGGCATGGCAATCAGAAACTGGTCGTCAAGAAAGCCGCGTCCACCGGCCGTCTTTTTGTGGCGCAACAAGTCCATGGACGGGAGCGTAACGCGTTTCCGGGACGCCGAAAAGATGCGCCGCGAGCGATTCGGCCAAAGCCCAACGGTTGGAACAACGGAATCTTGACTGCGAACTTTGCTCGGCCGATTGCTTGAATCCAACTGTTCCTTGCCCGAAGGTCACGCAAATATGATACGCAGAGCGCCATGAAAACATTGCGCGGCCATGAACTGACGATCAAATCAACGCCATGCAAAGCTTGAAAATCCTGCTGCTCGGCGCCGCCATCGGATGCGGAGCAGCTATTCCCGCCGCCGCCTCGTCTTCCGACTGGTACAACAGCGAAGGGGGCAAGGTGCGGCTGGTGACATCAGGCAAGGCCGACGAGGCAGGCCGCATCCATGGCGTGCTCGACATCGCGCTCAAGCCCGGCTGGAAGACCTATTGGCGTGATCCGGGCGACGCCGGCGTGCCGCCGCAGATCGACGTTTCGGCCAGCACCAACATCACCGATGCGGCGTTTTCCTTCCCGCCGCCGCAGCGCCATGACGACGGCTACGGCAAATGGGCCGGCTACAACCATCCGGTCTCGCTGCCGGTGACATTCACTTTGTCGTCGCCTGGGGATGCGGCCGTCATCGATGCCGACATCTTTCTTGGCATCTGCGAGACGATCTGTATTCCGGTGCAGACGCGGCTGAGCGTCGATCCCGCCGCCGATCCCGACAATGCCGAGGACGCGGCGCTGGTGAAGGCTGCACTCGCCACCTTGCCCGCGCCTGCCAAGCCCGATTTCGGGATCAAGGTGCTGCCGGGCGACCATGAGACGCTGATGGTCGAGGCGACTTTTCCCGGAGATCCGGAGGCGGCGGATTTATTCGTCGCCGGGGGACGCGATTATATGTTCGGGGCGCCTGCACGCAGCGAAAAGGACGGCCGGCTGGTATTTACCATTCCGATCCTCGACCGGCCGTCGACGACACCGACCGATGGCGGGTTGTATTACACCCTGACAAGTGCCGAAGGCGCGGTCGAGGGCGTTCTGCCGTTCCCCTGATACCGAACCCGATCCGGGCTTTCCCTTGATCCAGGCCTTGTCGGCGGTTGCGGGAGATGCCCGATTTCGCTATCGCAAGAAACCTTCCCTGCTTTTCACACGAGGACCATCATGACGATTGCCGTTGGCGACAAACTGCCCGATGCGACCTTCAAGGAAATGACCACCGACGGAGCCAAGGTGATCACCTCGGCCGAGATTTTCGCGGGCAAGAAGGTCGTGCTGTTCGGTGTTCCCGGCGCCTTCACGCCGACCTGCAGCAACAATCATCTGCCGGGCTATCTCGAGAACCACGATGCCATCCTGGCCCGCGGCGTCGACACCATCGCCGTCGTGTCGGTCAACGATGTCCATGTCATGGGCGCCTGGGCGAATTTCACCGGCGGTCAAGGCAAGATCCTCTATCTCGCCGACGGCAATGGCGACTTCGCCAAGTCGATCGGCCTCGACTCCGACTATTCCAGCGGCGGCATGGGATTGCGCTCGAAGCGCTTCTCGATGATCGTCGACAACGGCAAGGTCACGGCGCTCAATGTCGAGACCAAGCCAGGAGTCGACACATCGGGTGCCGCTCACATTCTGAGCCAGCTCTAAACCGCAGCGGCCGCGTCGGCTTATGAACGCCATGGCCTGACGACCACGCGCTTCCAGCCGGATTGCCTGCTTTGGGGGACATCGACGATGTTTGACATCATCTGGCGCAGCATTGCGATCGGCATCGGCGCCACGGTGCTGATGGATCTTTGGGCGCTGTTCCTGCATCTGGCGCTCAGCCAGCCGCGGCCGAACTGGGGGCCGCCCGGCCGCTGGGTCTGGCACCTTAGGGAAGGCAAGGTTTTCCACGACGATATCGCCCAAGCCGCACCTTATGCGCATGAGCAGGCGCTGGGCTGGGCTTTCCACTATGTCACCGGCATCGTCTACGGCTTCATCCTGGTGGCGCTGGTGGGCACGGCATGGCTGGACGCGCCGACCTTCCTGCCGGCCTTCATCCTCGGCATGGTCACCATCGGCGCCGGCTGGTTCCTGCTGGCGCCCGGCATGGGCGCCGGCTGGGCTGCCTCAAAGCGCCCCAACGCGATGCAGATCCGCGCCTTCAATGTGATCTCGCACACGGTGTTCGCGCTCGGCCTCTACGGCACGGCCCTGCTGATCCGCTGAGGACAGGTTCTATCCGCTGGTCGCCAGCGGCTTCATCGCGGCTACGGTATCGATGATCTCCTGACATCCGCTTTAGCGCGGCGCCAGACTGTCTATCGGCCGCCATCCGTGGACGACGCGGCGCGTGCCGACATCATAGGCGAAGTAATTGCCGCCGCCGGCCGGCTGATCCGCCGCGCGGCTGATTGCGCGGCCGCTGAGCGAGAGCAGCAAGAGCGTTCCGACGCCGCCATGGCCGACGAAGGCAATGTCGCCGCCGTCGGCAGCACCCAGCACCGTTTCGACCTCGCTGACAATGCGTTGCTGGGCGTCGATGGCCCGTTCCCAGCCGCGAATGCTTTTGTGCGGATTGGCGAAGAACTGGTCGGCGGCCGCCTCGAACTCCGGCGGCGGCAGGAAGCCGGTTGCCGACCGATCGTTCTCATGCATGCGCTCCTTCACCTCGACCGCGAGGCCGAGGTGTTTGCCAAGGATCTCGGCGGTTTCGATCGCCTTGCGCTCGGCCGACGAGACGACACGGCGGATCGATCCGACCCATGGCTGATCGAGCATAGCTGATGCTCGCGCTCGTCCGATCTCGGACAGCCCCCAGTGCGGCACGGGAACGTTGGCATCGATCTGAACCTGGGGATGGGTGATGTAGTATACGATCGGCATGAGTGAGATCCCCTGCCGATAGCTTGAGCTCAATAGCTTTGGGTCGAGCGCCGTGCCCGCGGCGCCGGCTGCTTCTCGGATGCCGCCGGCTTCAGCGCCGCCGCAGGGTTCGGCGCCACAGGTTTTAACGGACTCTTCTTGAACGGCGCCATGCCTTCCCTTGCGAGTTCGTCGGCGCGTTCGTTCTCGGTGTGGCCGGCATGGCCCTTGACCCAGTTCCAGGTCACCTTGTGGCGCCGATTGGCCTCATCCAGCGCCTGCCACAGTTCACCGTTCTTGACCGGCTTCTTGTCAGCGGTCTTCCAGCCGTTTTTCTTCCAGCCGTGGATCCATTTGGAGATACCGTCCATGACATATTTGCTGTCGGTGTGAAGCTCGACGGCGCACGGCTCCTTCAGCGCATTCAGCGCCGAGATGGCGGCCAGCAGCTCCATACGGTTATTGGTCGTCTCGGCCTCGCCGCCCGACAATTCCTTGGTCTTGCCGTTGAAGCGCAGGATGGCGCCCCAGCCGCCGGGACCGGGATTGCCCGAGCAGGCACCGTCGGTGAAGATTTCGACCTGCTTGGTCATGTCAGTCCGTATTCCGAAGGCGACTTGATCGCGCGGTGGAAGCGCATGCGGCGGATATATTCGGTCGGATCGCGCTTCATGACCAGCCCGCCCTCTGGAACCGTCAGCCAGTCATAGAGCCGGGTCAGCATGAAGCGCAGCGCCGAACCGCGCGAAAGCATCGGCAGCGCTGCTTTCTCGCCATCGCTCAAAGGCCGCACGCTCCGATAGCCGGCCAGCAGCGCCGTGCCTTTGGTCAGGTTGAAGGAGAAATCCTTCTCGAAACACCAGGCGTTGAGACAGGTGGCGACGTCATAGGCGTAGAGGTCGTGGCAGGCGAAATAGAAGTCGATGAGGCCGGACAGTTTCTCGCCGAGGAAGAAGACATTGTCGGGAAACAGATCGGCATGGATGATGCCGGCAGGAAGGCCCTGCGGCCAATGGCGTTCGAAATCCGCGAAATCGGCGTCGACCTCGGCCGCCAGTCCCGGCTCGACCTCGTCGGCTCGGTCGCGCGAGGCGTTCCACAATTTGCGCCAGCCCTCGATGGCCAGTGCGTTGTCACGCGTCATCGCAAAATCCTGCCCGGCCAAATGCAGGGCGGCGAGCGCCTTGCCGACCTCGGCGCAATGCGCCGCTGTCGGCCGCCGCAGCGACAGGCCTTCGAGGAAGGTGATGATGACCGCGGGACGGCCGGCCAGCGTGCCGATGACGGTGCCGTCATGCGCGGTCACCGGCAGCGGGCAGGAAATGCCTTTGCGGGCGAGATGGCCCATCAGGCCGAGGAAGAACGGCAGGTCGGCCTTGTCGACGCGCTTCTCGTAGAGCGTCAGTATGTAAGAGCCGCTTGAGGTGTGCAGCAGGAAATTCGAATTCTCCGTGCCTTCGGCGATACCCTTGTAGGACAAGAGTTCGCCGACAGGATATGCCCTCAGGAACGCGCCGAGTTCGCCCTCATTGACGTCGGTGTAGACCGCCATGGGCTCTTCACGCGGCTCCGTTGACGAAGGCCATGTCGGCCCGCGTCAGTTCGACATCGCGCAGAACCCGCATGACTGGAAAATCCTCCGTTTCGGTGGCCGTGATCGCCAGGTCGATGGTCACCTCGAAGCGCTGGCGGAAGGCGTCGATGATCTCGTCGACGATGATCTCCGGCGCCGACGCGCCGGCAGACAGGCCGAGCGTCGAGATGTTTGTGAAGTCATTCCACGGAATTTCGGCGGCGCGCTGTACGAGAAGCGACATGGTGGCGCCGGCGCGCTCCGCCACTTCGACAAGACGGCGCGAATTGGAGGAATTGGGCGCACCGACGATCAGATAGAGATCGGCGCCGGCGGCGGTTTCCTTGACCGCTTCCTGGCGGTTGGTGGTGGCGTAGCAGATCGATTCGGCGGCCGGTGCATGCAGTTGCGGGAAGCGCTCCTGCAGCACCCGCAATATGCCGGCAGTGTCTTCGACCGACAACGTTGTCTGGCTTACGAAGCCGAGCGCTTCCGGGTCGGCGGGGGCAAAGGTCCCAGCGTCGGCTTCGGTCTCGATCAGCGTGACGGCGCCTTCAGCCAGTTGGCCCATGGTGCCGATCACTTCGGGATGGCCGGCATGGCCGATCAGAAGCACATGGCGGCCGAGCCGCTGATGGCGCATCGCCTGCTTGTGCACCTTGGACACCAGCGGGCAGGTGGCGTCGAGATAGAAGAGCTCGCGTGCCTTGGCGTCGGCCGGCACCGATTTCGGCACGCCGTGGGCTGAGAAGACAACCGGCGACTTGCGGTGCTCGGCCGGGATTTCCGAGAGTTCCTCGATGAAAACCGCGCCAAGGCTTTGCAGGCCCTCGACGACATAGCGGTTGTGCACGATCTCGTGGCGGACATAGACCGGCGCGCCGTATTTCTTCAACGCCAGCACGACGATCTGGATCGCGCGGTCGACACCGGCGCAAAAGCCGCGCGGCTGGCAGAGCCGGATCGTCAGCGGCGGTTTTGTGGCGGTCTGCAGCATGATTCCAGATCGGTTGATCGTATCGTTTGGCGAAATGAGGTGTGCACCCCTGCCCTGTCAAGGGCAGTTGGATCAGGTTGAATGGTCAACCTGATCTAACTCTTTGTTGGAGCATGATCTTGTCCGAAACCGGTTCCCACTTTTCGGGATCATGCTCTGGATCATTCAGTCTTTGCCGGACGGCGCAGCCTGATGATCAGAACCGCGGCAAGAGCCGCCGCCAGGCCATACCAGGTGAAGGCATATTGCAGATGAGAATTCGGCAGGTCGATGATGGTGACGCCGCCGACCGGCAGCCCGCCCGGGTTCGGCGTCTTGTCGGCGTCGATGAAGATCGGCACCAGCACGGCACCGGCCGGCAGGCCGGCACTCGCCGCCATGACGTCACGATCCTTCCAATAGAAGATGTTCTTGGCCACGTCATTGTCGGGCAGCATCATCGACGGCTTGGCCGGCAGCGGGTTGCGCGCCAGGCCGGTGACCGTGACCTTGCCGGTCACCTGCCCTTGCGGGCGCTTGGCGGCATCCTTGACATCATAGGGAACGAAGCCGCGGTTGATCAGGACATAGCGGCCATCGTCGAGGGCCAGCGGGGTATAGACGTTGAAGCCGGCGTCGCCGTCCCATGTGGCGTAGAAATGCCGCTCGCCGGAGTGCAGGAACGTCCCGCTGACGGTGACCGGCGTGTAGTCGACATCACCGGTGGCGGCGAATTCCTTCTCGACGTCCGCCAGCGGCTGCGGCGCTGAATGGGTGCGCTGGTCGATGGTCTGCAGAAGGGCTTCCTTCCAGTACAGGCGCTGCACCTGCCATGTGCCAAGCCCGAGCAGGATGACGAACACCACCAGGCCGAGGCCGAGCAGCAATGCCGTCTTCGGCCGCGAGCGGCCGGCGGGCTTGGTCAGCGCCTCGCTCATTGCCCCTGGTCCAGGCGGCCTTCGGCCGCCTTGTTGGCGTATTGAAGCGTCAGCAGCACCCCCTTGATCAACCTCAGCGCCGTCAGGCACAGTCCCACGGCCAGCGGTATCCAGATGATGAAATGCAGCCAGAGCGGCGGGCTCAGCGTGACCTCCACCCACAGCGCCAGCCCCACGACGATGAAGCCGATGATCAGGATGACGAACACCGCCGGGCCGTCGCCGGCATCGGCGTAGAATAGTCGAGGCCGCAATTGTTGCAGCGCTTGCCGACGGTGAGGAAGCCGGAAAACAGCCGTCCTTCGCCGCAGCGCGGGCAGCGTCCGTGCAGGCCGGCCGAGATCGGCTCGATGGGTGGCCAGATCGCCCTATCTTCACTCATGGATAGTCATGCTTTACGGCTCGATTTCGATCAGCGTTCCATCCGGCACCATAGTCCAGATTTGGTCCATGTCGCAGTCGGTAACCCCAATGCAGCCATCGGTCCAGTCGACCAATTGAAGCAGCCAGCCCGACCAGCCGAATCCGTTGGCCATTGATGGGCGCCGAAAAGACGAAAGGCGACCGCGTTGCCGCGACCGCCCTTCTGATTTGTCGGTTCGGTGAAAGCCGTCAGTGGCCTTCGATCACCGCGCCGACCGATCCCCAGACGTAGATCGATGCGAACAGGAACAGCCAGACCACGTCGACGAAGTGCCAGTACCAAGCAGCCGCCTCGAAGCCGAAATGCTGCTTGGGCGTGAAGTCGCCTTTCCAGGCGCGGATCAGGCAGACCAGCAGGAAGATGGTGCCGATGATGACGTGGAAGCCATGGAAGCCGGTCGCCATGAAGAAGGTCGCGCCGTAGATGGAATCCTTGAAGCCGAACGGAGCGTGCATGTACTCGTAGGCCTGCACCATGGTGAACAGCATGCCGAGGCCGACGGTCAGCACCAGGCCGTTGATCAGGCCCTTGCGGTCGCCATGGATGAGCGAATGGTGCGCCCATGTCACCGTGGTGCCCGACAGAAGCAGGATGATGGTGTTGTAGAGCGGCAGATGGAAGGGATCGAGGACTTCGAGACCCTTCGGCGGCCAGACGCCACCAGTGAAAGCGGTGCGGGCGTAATTCTGCACTTCGCTCGGAAACAGGCTGGCATCGAAATAGGCCCAGAACCAGGCAACGAAGAACATCACTTCCGAAGCGATGAACATGATCATGCCGTAGCGCAGATGCAGCGACACGACGCGCGTGTGGTGGCCCTCATGCGCTTCCTTGATGGTGTCCGACCACCAGGCAAACATCGTGTAGAGGACGATGACCAGGCCGATGAAGAACAGCCATGGATTGGCGATGTTGTGGCCGAAAATTGGAAAATCGCCGTTCTTGAGATACTGCATCAGGGCGACGCCGCCGACTGCAGTCACCAGTGCGCCGATCGACCCCAGGAAGGGCCACGGGCTCGGGTTGACGAGATGGTAGTCGTGTTGTGGTTTTGCGTGCGCGTCTGCCATATCAACCCCCGAGATTTGCTTCGGTATCTGAAACTTTGCTGCTGCTGTTCGGCGTCGATGACGCCACCGGCTTGTTCTTTTGGACCGGGAACATCGTGTAGGACAGGGTGATCGTCTTCAAGTCCTTCAGTTCCGGCACGTTGACGATATCGGGATCCACATAGAACACGACTGGCATGTCCAGCGTCTCGCCGGGCTTCAGCGTCGTGTCGGTGAAGCAGAAACACTCGACCTTGTTGAAGTAGGGGCCCGCCAGTTCCGGCTGCACGTTGAAGGTGGCGCGGCCGGTAACGGCGCGGTCGAGCTTGTTGGTGGCGCTGTAATGCGCCTGCGTGGTCTCGCCGATCTTGATGGTGACCGAACGGGCGACCGGCTGGAACTGCCACGGAATGCCGTTGGTGTTGGCGTCGAAGCGCACGGTGATGTCACGGTCGAGGATGCGGCCGGCATATTGCTTTTCGGCGCGCTGCGTGGTGCCGCCATAGCCGGTGGCCTGGCAGAACATCTTGTAGAGCGGCACCGCGGCGTAGGCCATGCCGATCATGCCGCCGAAGAAGGCGACGCAGACGGCGGCGACGACGCGGTTGGTGTTCTTCTTCCTGGGATCGGTCACGGTCTGGCGGGTCATCATCGGCCTCATCCGGTATGGCCGAATTTCACGATGGTCGCGACGTAGAAGATGACGACCAGAATCGCCAGCGCGACGCCGATCGCCGCCGAACGGTTGCGCCGCGCCTTCTTCTGGCTTTCGGTCAGCGTGACCAGTTCAAGCTTCTTGTCGATCATAGTCATGCTCCACCGATGGCCAAAGCGCGACCGACGACACAGTCGGCAAGATAGATGGCGAAGATGGCGAAGAGGTAGAGCAGCGAATAGGCGAACAGAGCCTTGGCCGGCTTCATGACGCGGTCGCTATCGGTCATGCACAGCACTTTCCAGGCATACCAGACGAAGCCGGCGCCGAGAGCCACTGATGCGACGCCATAGAAGGCGGTAGTGAAACCGAGCACCCAGGGCAGCACGCCGATCGGCGCCAGGATCAGGGCGTAGGCAAAGATCTGGCGGCGGGTCGAGGCCTGGCCGGCAACGTTCGGCATCATCGGGATGCCGGCCTTGGCGTAGTCGTCGGACTTGAACAGCGCCAGCGCCCAGAAGTGCGGCGGCGTCCACAGGAAGATGATCAGGAACAGGACGAGGCTTTCCAGGCTCACCGTTCCGGTCACCGCGGCCCAGCCGATGACCGGCGGGATGGCGCCGGCGGCGCCGCCGATGACGATGTTCTGCGGCGTCGAGCGCTTCAGCCACATCGTGTAGACGACGGCGTAGAAGAAGATGGTGAAGGCAAGCAGCGCCGCCGACAGCCAGTTGACCAGCACGCCCAGGGTCATCACCGACAGCACCGAAAGCACAAGGCCGAAGCTCAGGGCTTCGCCGGGCAGGATGCGGCCGGACGGTACCGGGCGGCCGGCGGTCCGGCTCATCACCGCATCGATGTCGGCGTCGTACCACATGTTGAGCGCACCCGAGGCGCCGGCGCCGATGGCAATGGCCAGGATGGCGATCACCGCCAGCAGCGGGTTGATGGTCACGGGCGCAGCGACCATGCCGACAAAGGCCGTGAACACCACCAGCGACATGACGCGCGGCTTCAGCAGGGCGAAGAAATCGCCCGACGTGGCTTCCGACATGCGAAAGCCCGCTTCGTCAATCATTGGGTCGTCGACAAGGGCCATGCGTACATAAGTCCAATCATTCCGTTGGCCGAAAACCGCCGGCGGGCCGGCGGTTTCGTATTCGGGCTGCCTTACTTGATCTTCGGCAGCTGTTCCCACTGGTGGAAAGGCGGCGGCGAAGGCAGCTGCCATTCGAGCGTCGTTGCACCCTCGCCCCACGGGTTGGCGCCGGCGACGCGCTTCTTCTGGAAGGCCTCGAACACGCCATAGAGGAAGATCACCACGCCGACGGCCGATATATAGGAGCCGTAGGACGACACCATGTTCCAGCCGGCGAACGCGTCGGGATAGTCGATGGTGCGGCGCGGCATGCCGGCCAGGCCGAGGAAATGCTGCGGGAAGAAGATCAAATTGACGCCGACGAAGGTGACCCAGAAGTGGGTGTTGGCGATCACCGGCGAGTACATGTAGCCGGTCATCTTGGGGAACCAGTAGTACCAGCCGGCGAAGATGGCGAAGACCGCACCCAGCGACAGCACATAGTGGAAGTGGGCAATGACGAAATAGGTGTCATGCAGCGAGCGGTCGAGGCCGGCGTTGGCGAGCTGGACGCCGGTGACGCCGCCGACCGTGAACAGGAAGATGAAGCCCAGCGCCCACAGCATCGGCGTCTTGAACGAGATCGAGCCGCCCCACATCGTCGCGATCCAGGAGAAGATCTTCACGCCTGTCGGCACGGCGATGACCATGGTGGCGAAGACGAAGTAGCGCTGCGTGTCGAGCGACAGGCCGGTCGTGTACATGTGGTGCGCCCAGACGATGAAGCCGACGGCGCCGATCGCGACCATGGCGTAGGCCATGCCGAGATAGCCGAACACCGGCTTCTTCGAGAAGGTCGAGACGATGTGGCTGATGATGCCGAAGCCCGGCAGGATCAGGATGTACACTTCGGGGTGACCGAAGAACCAGAACAGATGCTGGAACAGGATCGGATCGCCGCCGCCATCCGGGGCGAAGAAGGTGGTGCCGAAATTGCGGTCGGTAAGCAGCATGGTGATGCCACCGGCCAGAACCGGAAGCGACAAGAGCAGCAGGAAGGCGGTGATCAGAACCGACCAGGCAAACAGCGGCATCTTGTGCAGCGTCATGCCCGGCGCGCGCATGTTGAAAATGGTGGTGATGAAGTTGATGGCGCCGAGGATCGAGGACGCGCCGGCAATGTGGATCGACAGGATCGCCAGATCCATGGCCGGCCCGGGCTGGCCGGAGGTCGACAGCGGCGGATAGAGCGTCCAGCCGCCGCCAACGCCATAGGCGCCGGGCGCGCTCGGCATGAAAGCCGAAGCGATGAGCAGCAGGAAGGCCGGCGGCAGCAGCCAGAACGAGATGTTGTTCATGCGCGGGAAGGCCATGTCAGGCGCGCCGATCATGATCGGCACCATCCAGTTGGCGAAGCCGCCGATCAGCGCCGGCATGACCATGAAGAAGATCATGATCAGCGCGTGCGCGGTGCCGAAGGCGTTGTACATGCTCTTGCCGCCGTCGATGGCGGCATCGCCGTTCATGCCATAGACCATCTGCGCCAGACCGGTGAAGATCTGGATGCCCGGCTCCTGCAACTCCATGCGGATGACGACCGAAAGCGCGCCGCCGACGATGCCCGCGAAGATCGCGAAGATCAGGTAGAGCGTGCCGATGTCCTTGTGGTTGGTGGAGTACACCCACCGGACCCAGCCATGATAGGGCTTGTGGTCGTGGTCGTCGTGAGCTGCAGCTTCTGCCATGGTCGGCTCCGTTCCCTAATTCTTGCTAACCCGCGGCATCAATTGCCGGCGGCCGCTACCTTGTTGGTACCGTCGACCTCGGCCATCAGCGCCTTGTTGGCGCCGGGGAGGTCGGTCTTGGCTGCTGCCAGCCAGGTCTTGTACTGCGCATCGGATACGACGCGGACGGCGATCGGCATGAAGGCATGGTCCTTGCCGCAGAGCTGCGAGCACTGGCCGTAATAGATGCCTTCCTTTTCCGCCTTGAACCACGTCTCGTTGGTGCGGCCGGGAACCGCGTCCATCTTGATGCCGAAGGCCGGAACGGCAAAGGAATGGATCACGTCGGCTGCGGTAACCAGGACGCGCGTCATGGTGTTGACCGGCACGACCAGCTCGTTGTCGACCGCCAGCAGGCGCGGATAGACCTTGCGGTCTTCCTTGCCGATCGCGGCGCGGTCGGCGTCCTGCAGGATGGCCGAGTTGAAGGAGAGCGTGTTCTCGGTCTGGTACTCATAGTCCCAGTTCCACTGATTGCCCGTTACCTTGACGGTCAGCTTGGCCTCTTCCGGCGGCGTGTACTGCGCCGTCAGCAGCTGGAACGAGGGAATGGCGATGAACAGCAGGACGACGACCGGCCCGACTGTCCAGATGATCTCGATCAGCGTGTTGTGGCTGGTCTTGGACGGAACCGGGTTTTTGCTGGCGCGGAACCTGAAGATGCACCAGGCGAGAAGCGCCAGAACCAAAGCAGTGATCGGGACGACGAACCACATCGTGTAGTTCCCGAACCACTCGATCTGCCGCATCATGTCTGTCGCCGGCGGCTGAAAAGTCATCTCCCACGGCTGCGGCTGGGCCGCATGGGCGGAGGCACCGGCGAAAAATGCGGCGGCGGCGCCTGCCGTTGCCATCAATTTGGCGCTTGCTGGGAATTTTCTCATCGCCCTCTTCATCTCCCGGTTCCTCGCGATCGCGACGCAAGAATATCGAACAATGCCGGGATGGGAATCCCGGACAGTCCCAAGGGTGGTTCAAACCATACTCTATTTCCCTCCGCAAGAAAGGAGCGGGCGAAACCGTGCGGCATTTTTGCGCGCAAGTGCTGCCGCGCTGTTTCGACGGCCTCGTGGCCCGCGCGGGTCGTCGACAGACAGGCTATGCGGGCTTGTGTCCGGAATGCGCCCGACGGTCGCAATTCGGGCGAATTTGCTAGGGAAAAGCGCATTATTGCGCCTGCCGGGGCTGACCGGCGGTCGCCCTATCCTTTACTTGGCCTTGGCGCGGCTTAAAGTGCCGTGATTCGCAATGGAGCCGTCATGACCTCTTGGCTTTCGAGAAACGCCTGGCATTCGAAGAGCGCCTGGCATTCGAAAAGCGCTTGGCTTTCGAGAAGCGGGGCGAAGGTCGTTTTTCTCGCCGCCCTGATCGGTATCGGCTCGTCCGCAACCGGCGTCGCCAATGCAGCGCAGCCCAGCGGCACGGTCAAGTCAACGCATGGCGCGTGGTCGATCATCTGCGACACGCCGGCCGGCGCCACCTCGGAACAATGCGTGATGATGCAGAACGTCGTTGCCGAGGATCGCCCGGAAATGGGACTGTCCGTCGTCGTCCTGCGCACCGCCGACAACAAGGCCGAGATCCTGCGCGTGCTGGCCCCGCTCGGCGTTCTGCTGCCCAATGGCCTGGGCCTCAATGTCGACGGCAAGGATATTGGCCGCGCCTATTTCGTGCGCTGCTTCCAAGACGGCTGCTATGCCGAGGTCATTCTCGAAAAGCAGCTGCTCGATACGCTGAAGACCGGGACGTCGGCCACCTTCATCGTCTTCCAGACGCCGGAAGAAGGCATCGGCATCCCCGTCGACCTCAAGGGCTTCGCCGACGGTTTTGCCGCCCTGCCCTGAGCTTGATGCTTGCGAAACCGTCTTTCCTCACAATTCCCACGGGTTTGATCTTTGGCTGTGGGGGTCATCATGCGTGCTTGTTCTTTGCTTTTGTCGACCGGTCTAATCCTGACCGGCGCCGTTTCCGTCGCCTTTGCCGAGGATTCCGAAATCATCACGGCGCCCGATCCGGCCGTCATTTTCGAGCTTGCGAAAGGCTATGGCTCGGCCAAGATGGACAAGGACGACGGGGCGATCCGATGGTCTCGGGCCGGCTTCAGGGCATGAAATATGTCATCTACTTCTATGGCTGCGAAAACCATGAGAAGTGCAAGTCGATCCAGTTCTCCTCGGGCTATACCAACCCCTTCACGGCCGACCAGGCCAATGAATGGAACAAGAAATATCGCTGGGTGAAGGCCTTTTCGGGTGACGGGTCGAACTTCAAGATGGATGTCATGTTCAGGGGCGGGGTTACCCGCTCCACCTGCTGCGGATCGTCATTGCGGATTGTGCAGGCGCGTCTTCGCGCCTACATCGTGGCAACACCATTCCTCCTGTGAGCGGACCTGCCATGAACAGCCTGACCGGCCAATTCGACATTTCAGATGATCGCATCAAGCGGATCGTCGCCGACACACTGAACGGCGCCGATGACGGCGAACTGTTCCTCGAATACAGCGAGAGCGAAGCGCTGATGTTCGACAATGGCAGGCTGAAGACCGCCAATTTCAACACCGACCAGGGTTTTGGCCTGCGCGCCGTGGCCGGCGAGGCCAGCGGCTACGCTCATTCCAGCGATCTTTCGGAGGCGTCGCTGCTGCGCGCCGCCGACGCCGTCTCGACAGTCAGGGGCGGCTATTCCGGCACGCTTGCCGCGGCACCCGCGCGCACCAACCGCTATCTCTATGGCGAGGAGAACCCGATCCCCTCGCCCTCCTTCGAGGTCAAGGCCAAGCTGTTGCAGGAAATCGACGCATGGCTGCGCGCCGAGGACCCGCGCGTGCGCCAGGTGACGGCCTCGCTCGCGGCGTCCTGGCAGCATGTCGAGATCGTGCGCGCCGACGGCCAGATCGTGCGCGACATCCGCCCGCTGGTCCGCATCAACGTTTCCGTCGTCGTCGGCGACGGCGACCGCCAGGAAAGCGGCTCCTATGGCATGGGCGGGCGCAAGGCGTTCGGCGAGTTCCTGGTCGAGGACGCCTGGAAGCATGCGGCCAGGGAGGCGCTCAGGCAGGCGCTGGTCAATCTCGAAGCCATTCCCGCGCCGGCCGGAACGTTCGACATCGTTTTGTCCAGCGGCTGGCCAGGCGTGATGCTGCACGAAGCCGTCGGCCATGGGCTGGAGGGCGACTTCAACCGCAAGAAGACCTCCGCCTTTGCCGGCCTGCTCGGCCAGCAGGTCGCCGCCAAGGGCGTTACCGTGGTCGATGACGGCACCATGCCGGAGCGGCGGGGTTCGCTGACCGTCGACGATGAAGGCACGCCTTCGGCCCGCAATGTGCTGATCGAGGACGGCAAGCTTGTCGGCTACATGCAGGACCGCCAGAACGCCCGGCTGATGGGCATGAAAGCCACGGGAAACGGCCGGCGCGAAGGCTATGCGCACCAGCCGATGCCGCGCATGACCAACACCTATATGACGGCGGGCGACATGGAGCCGGATGAGATCATCGCCTCGGTCAAGAACGGCATCTATGCCGTATCCTTCGGCGGCGGCCAGGTCGACATCACCTCAGGCAAGTTCGTGTTCGGCTGCACCGAGGCCTACATGATCGAAAACGGCAAGGTGACGCAGCCGATCAAGGGCGCCATGCTGATCGGCAACGGACCGGACGCCATGCACCGTGTGTCGATGATCGGCAACGACATGAAACTCGACACCGGCATCGGCATGTGCGGCAAGGCCGGACAAGGCGTGCCGGTCGGCGTCGGCCAGCCGCATCTCAGGATGAACCAGATGACGGTCGGCGGCACCAGGGTTTGAGCGAGGAGACGTCGGCGGGCTTGAATAGTTCCCCTCACAGGGATATCTTACCTTTGTCTTACACAAGGGTAATACCGCAATGGGTGCAATAGAAAAGCTTATAACGACCGTCTCGACCAAGGGACAAGTCATCCTGCCCAGCGCTATCCGCAAACGGAGGGACTGGGGCGCGGGCACGCGCCTGCAGGTCGAAGACACACCGGACGGTGTACTTTTGAGACCGGCGCCTGCCTTTGCCCCGACACGACCAGAAGATGTCTTTGGTGTCCTGCCGCACAGTGGCAGACCGAAGACCTTGGAGGAGATGGACGCGGCCGTCCTTGCTGAAGCACGGCGGCGCCATGCTCGCGATTGATACCAACGTTGTCGTCAGGTATCTGACGAACGACGATCCCGAGCAGTCCCCGCGAGCCCGGCGGCTGATCGACGGTCAGCCCGTTTTCGTCGCCGTCACGGTGATCCTGGAGGCTGAGTGGGTGCTGCGCAGCGGCTATGGTTATGATCAGGCCTCGATCGTCAATGCACTGCGGGTGTTCGGCGGGCTTCCCACTATCGAGATAGAGGATGCTGCGATGGTCTCTTCCGCGGTCGATCTAGCCGAGACGGGAATGGATTTCGCCGATGCGCTCCATCTGGGCAAGTCCTCGCACTGCTCAGCATTTGTGTCCTTCGACCGTAAGTTCATCAAGGCCGCACAAGCGGCCGGGTACGAAAGCGTTCGCGAAGGCTAGTTTGCCAGCCGGCTACGTCTTGCGGTGGGCGGCAAACTCAAGCACGGCCTTGTGAAAATCGGCGGATTAACGTCGCCGTTTCGGCTTCTCCAGCAGCGCCACGGCCTCGACATGCGGCGACCACAGGAACTGGTCGATGGGCGTGACGCTCTTCAAGATGTAGCCGCCGTCAATCAGGATGCGCAGGTCGCGTGCCAGCGTCACCGGATTGCAGGAGACGGCGGCGACGAACGGCACATCCGAGCGGGCGATCTGCTTCGACTGGTCCTCGGCGCCGGCGCGCGGCGGGTCGAAGACGACGCCATCGAAAGCATTCAGCTCCTTGAACGTCAGCGGCCGCCGGAACAGGTCGCGGCGTTCGCCGGTTACCCGCTTCAGGCCGGTGGCGAAGCGCGATCCGCGGTCGAGCGCCGAAAGGGCTGCCGCGTCGCCTTCGACCGCGTGGACTTCGGATTTGGCCGCCAGCCGAAGCGCAAAGCTGCCGCAGCCGGCGAAAAGATCCGCGACTTTCCTGGCCCGCTTCAGATGTCCGCCAACGAGATCGGCCATCGTCTGCTCGGCGGCTTGCGTTGCCTGCAGGAAGGCGCCAGGCGGTATGGCGACAGCGACGGTGCCGAACATGACCACCGGCTTTTTCGGCTCGATGACAATCTCGTCGTCGATCGAAAGCCGGGCAAAGCCATTGGCCATGATGAAGTTGGAGGCGACCCGGCGCTGGTTCTCGCCCAGCTTGCCCGACTCATAGACAGCGACGTCAAGCCCCGAGCCCGTCACAGTGACCGCCATCCGGAACGATTTGGTGGTGGCGCAAACCAGGTCGGCGACCGACCTAAAACGATCGAGCGCGGCAACGATCTCCGGCAGTGAGATCGGACATTCCTCGATGGGGATGATTTCCGGCGACAGATGGCGATGGAAGCCAAGCAGCATGCCTGTGTTGGCGCGCCTGGCGGCAAGCACGACGCGGCGGCGTGTGTGTGGCGCACACGGCACCAGGGCGCCGATGTCGCCGGCAATGCCTTTCAAGGCGTGCACGACCTTGTCGCGTTTCCATTGCTGGTAAGCGTCGGCTTGCAGATGCTGGACGGCGCAGCCGCCGCATTCGGTGAAATGCCGGCAGGCCGGATCGATACGCAGCGGCGACGTCTCCAATACCGCCATCAGCATGGCGCGATCCCTCTCGCGCGCGGCGGTGACGGTCTCGCCGGGCAGGGTGAAGGGAATGAACAGCTCGCCGGTTTCCGTCTCGGCGACGCCGTCGCCCTGCGAACCCAGTCTCTTGATGGTGAAGCCCGTGCTCATCAGTCCTTGGCCCCGGCATCCTTGATCCCGGCAAGCAGGAATTCGCGGTTGCCGTCCCCGCCTTCGATCGGCGACATGTGCAAGCCCAATGTACGCCAGCCAGGGACGCCTTCGAGCCATTCCTGCAGCAAGCCGGCCACACGGGCGGCGTCATAAGGGTCTTTCAAAAGACCGCCCTTGCCGATCGCCTCGCGGCCGGCCTCGAATTGCGGCTTGACCAGAAACACCGCACGAGCGCCGTCCCGTGCCAATGCCAACGCCGGTGGCATCGCCAGTTTCAACGAGATGAAGCTGACATCGGAGACGATGAAATCGGGGATACGGCCGCCGAGATCGGCAGCCGCGAGCTCGCGAGCGTTGAGGCCCTCGATCACGGTGACGCGCGGGTCGGACGAGACACCGGGATGCATCTGGCCGTGGCCGACATCGATGGCCGTGACATGGGCCGCGCCGCGTTCGAGCAGCACCTGGGTGAAGCCGCCTGTCGAGGCGCCGATATCGAGAGCTTCACTGCCCGCGGGATCGAGACTGAAATGGTCGAGCCCGGCGATCAGCTTCAGCGCCGCGCGTGAGACATAACCCTGCGCCGGGTCGTCGATGACGATGAGACAGCGCGGCAGAACCGTCTGGCCGGGCTTGCGGGCGACCACGCCGTCGACCATCACGGTGCCGCGCTCGACCGCGTCGCGGGCGCGCGAGCGGCTCGCAAACAGGCCGCGCTGGACGAGCAATTCGTCGAGCCGCTGGCGTGTGCTGGCTGGCAGAGGGGAGTTCATCGGCCTTCATGGCGAAAGCCGGCCGCGAAGGCAAGGACATTGGCATGGGAGGACGTCGAGACCCGGGCCGCAAGCCAGTCCGCCCGGTTGAATAGCGCAGCCAGTCCGGCAAGATGTAGAGGCTCAGGCAATGCGGAGGAAGACGAATGCTGACGGGAACCTGCCATTGCGGCGCCGCCCACTGGACGCTGGAAGGCGATCCCGGCCCGATCACGGCCTGCAATTGCACGCTTTGCCGCCGCTATGGCACGCTCTGGGCCTATGACTTTGTCGACGAGCGTATCCGGCTTGCGGGGCCTGTGCAGTCCTACACCCGCGCCGGCAAGGAGACGCCGTCGCTGGAAATCCTGTTTTGCCCGACATGTGCCTGTGTGCTTGCCTGGCGCGGTTTGCGCCGCAGCGACAGCAGCCGCACGCGTATCGCCGTCAATGTCAGGCTGGCACCGCCTGAGGCGGTCGCCGACCTGCCGATCGACCATTTCGACGGGCTGGACACTTATGACGACCTGCCGCGCGATGGGCGCTGCGTGCGCGATATGTGGTTTTAGAAGATCGTCCGTGAGACCTGCCGTTCAACGGCCGGCATCAGGCCGTCGCTTCCGTCATCTGAAGCCTGCTTGCGCGGGCGCTCGACAGCAACGACTGGTGCGTCCGGCACGACGACAAGCTGCGGCACCTGCTTGTAGGAAAAAGCGCCCCTGATATCGCCCATCTTGCGGGCGACGATGCCTGCCACCGCCTGTTCGAGCTTGCGGTCATAGCGCGTCTCGGCCATGGCCGGCGCGGCGATGACGGCCAAAAGGGCCGCGCCGCACAGAAGCGTTCGCATTGTTTTTAACTCCCTGCCTAGAGGCAGTTCTAGCAGGGCGGCGTTGAAAAACGGCCAAAAGAGACGGTAAGCGAAACGCCAAAGAGAAGCGTTAACAAAGTGTTAAGCTTGCACAGGCAACTGCTTCAGCTGCGTGAGGTTTGATTCAGGCGCGCTGCGCGCGCGCGGAATGGCCGAGCGCGACGAACACGGTGCGCACGATGCCGGCCGCGTCGAGCCCGGCATCGGCATACATTTTTTCCGGCTTGGCGTGGTCGGTGAACTCGTCTGGCAGCACCAGCGGCCGAACTTTCAGACCGCTTTCCAGCAAGCCTTCATGGGCGAGGAACTGCAGCACGTGGCTGGCGAAACCGCCGACAGCGCCCTCTTCCACCGTCACCAGCACTTCGTGCGAGCGGGCAAGACGGCGGATCAAATCCTCGTCGAGCGGCTTGGCGAAACGGGCGTCCGCAACCGTTGTCGACAATCCGGCCGCGCCGAGTTCCTCGGCCGCCAGCAGGCAATCCTGCAGCCGGGTGCCAAAGGACAGAAGCGCCACCTTGGTGCCTTCCCTGACGATGCGGCCCTTGCCAATTTCGAGCACCGAGCCGCGCTCCGGCATGTCGACGCCGACGCCATTGCCGCGCGGATAGCGGAAGGCGATCGGGCCTTCGTCATAATAGCCGGCGGTGCGCACCATGTGGCGAAGCTCCGCCTCGTCGGCGGCCGCCATCACCACGAAGCCCGGCAGCGTCGCCAGGAAGGTGGTGTCGAAGGCGCCGCAATGAGTGGCGCCGTCGGCGCCGACGAAACCGGCGCGGTCGATCGGGAAACGCACCGGCAGTTTCTGGATCGCCACATCATGGACGACCTGATCGTAGGCGCGCTGCAGGAAGGTCGAATAGATGGCGGCGAAGGGCTTGTAGCCCTCGCTGGCGAGGCCGGCGGCGAAGGTCACGGCATGTTGCTCGGCAATGCCGACATCGAAGGTCCGGGTCGGAAACGCTTCGCCGAACAAATCGAGGCCGGTGCCGTTCGGCATGGCGGCGGTGACGGCGACGATGCGGTCGTCCAGGCGGGCCTCCTGGACCAGGCTCTCGGCGAACACCTTGGTGTAGGCCGGCGCATTGGCCGGGGCCTTGGTCTGCGCGCCGGTGATGACGTCGAACTTGTTGACGCCGTGATATTTGTCGGCCGCAGCCTCGGCCGGCGCGTAGCCCTTGCCCTTCTGGGTCACGACATGGATCAGCACCGGACCGTCGGCATGGTCGCGGACGTTCTTCAGCACCGGGATCAGATGCTCGAGATTGTGGCCGTCGATCGGGCCGATATGGTAGAAGCCAAGCTCCTCGAACAGCGTGCCGCCGGTGACGTAGCCGCGCGCATGCTCGACCGCCCGCTTGATGGCGCGGTCGGCGCGCTTGCCGAGATAGGAGGTCAGCTTCTTGCCGAAATCGCGCAGGCCAAGATAGGTCTTGCCCGACGCGAGCCGCGCCAGATAGGCGCTCATGGCGCCGGTCGGCGGCGCGATAGACATGTCGTTGTCGTTGAGGATGACGATCAGCCGGGCATCAAGCGCGCCGGCATTGTTCATGGCTTCATAGGCCATGCCGGCGGACATGGCGCCGTCGCCGATGACGGCAATGACATTGTTGTGGCCGCCCGAGAGGTCGCGCGCCATGGCCATGCCGAGGCCGGCGGAAATGGAGGTCGAAGAGTGCGCGGCGCCGAACGGGTCGTATTCGCTCTCGGCGCGACGGGTGAAGCCGGACAGGCCGCCCTCCTGGCGCAGCGTGCGGATGCGGTCGCGGCGGCCGGTCAGGATCTTGTGCGGATAGGCCTGGTGGCCGACATCCCAGATCACGCGGTCTTCCGGCGTGTTGAAGACATAGTGCAGCGCCACCGTCAGTTCGACGACACCGAGGCCGGCGCCGAGATGCCCGCCCGTATGCGAGACGGCATCGATCAGCTCGGCGCGCAGCTCCGAGGCCAGCTGCGGCAGCTCGCTTTCGTCAAGCTTCTTCAGGTCGGCTGGAATGCGGACCTTGTCGAGAAGCGGCGTATGCAGCGTTGCGTTCACTGGTAAAGGGCCTGCTCAGCTATGATGCGCGTCGATCATGGCGAAATATGCCTGCGTCGCCGGAATGTAAATGCGTGTCAGTGACGCGGGTGATGCTGACGTTAATTGTCCGGTAACGGAATGAACTCTTCCTCGTCTCCGGGAACGATATCGAAGCGGCCCGTCTTCCATTCCTGCTTGGCCTGTTCGATGCGTTCCTTCGACGACGAGACGAAGTTCCACCAGATGTGGCGCGGGGAGCCGAGCGAAGCGCCGCCGAAGAGCATGAAATGGGCGCCGCGCTCGGACGACACGACGATCTCGTCGCCAGGCCGGAACACCAGCAGCCGTTCGGCCGGAAAACGGTCGCCCGAGATTGAGACATCGCCGTCCAGCGTGTAGATGGCGCGTTCCTCGGCGTCGGCGGGAATTTTGACGCTGGCGCCGGGCGCCAGCCTCAGATCGGCGTAGAGCGTCTCGGTGTCGGCTCTTACCGGCGAGCGCAGTCCCTGGAAATCGCCGATCACCACGCGGCCGGAAACACCTTCGGCGTCGATCTCGGGCAGAAGGAGCGCGGCCGTGTTCTCGAACACCGGCGCCACTTCCTCCTTGCCGTCGGGCAAAGCCAGCCATGTCTGCAGGCCGGAGACCGACATCGGCGCGCCGCGCAGTTCTTCGGGCGTGCGCTCGGAATGGACAATGCCGCGGCCGGCGGTCATCAAATTCACGTCGCCGGGCTGGATGACCATCTCGGTGCCGAGCGAATTGCGGTGCCTGATATTGCCGTCGAACAGATAGGTGACGGTGGAAAGCCCGATATGCGGGTGCGGGCGCACATCCATCGCCTGCCCGGCGCGCAAGATGGCCGGCCCCATGCGGTCGAAGAAGATGAAGGGACCAACCAGCCGCCGCTTTGCCGTCGGCAGAGCGCGGCGAACCTGGAAGCCGCCAATGTCCTTGGCGTTTGGAATGACCATGAGCTCGATCTGGTCGCTGGCGAAGGCATCGCCAGGCTCAGGGTCCTTGCCGGGGAAGAAACTCATCTGGATGTCTTCAGGCGAAGCGGAGCGCCGATTTGGCTTTTGCCTTGGCCGCCACCTCTTCGCGATTGCGCGGATGATGCGTGGTTTCCAGCGAATGCAGCAATTCATGCGCCGATTCGGCGATCGCCTCGACGGCGCGGTCGAAGGCTGCCTGGTTGCGCTGCGAGGGGCGCGTCGTTCCGCTCAGTTTGCGCACGAATTGAAGGGCGGCGTCGCGGATCTCGTCATGGGTCGCCGGCGGCTCGAAATTGAACAGGGTCTTGATGTTTCTGCACATGCTTGAACTCCTATCTGCTTTATGCCCGCCCCATTCCACTACTCCGCGTCGAGCGGCTCCGTTCCCACCGGTTTGCCATCACGCGACAGCCTGATCTTCTCGACCTTGTCTTCGGCCGCCTTCAGCAGCCGGTCGCAATGGGCCTTCAGCGCCTCGCCGCGCTCATAGATCTTGATCGACTGGTCGAGCGGCACGTCGCCGCGTTCGAGATCATCGACGATCTTCTCCAGCGCGTCGAGTGCCTGCTCGAAGCTCATCGCCTTGACGTCTTCATTTGCTTCGCCAGCCATACTTTACCCCTTCATCAGCCGCCCGACATGGGCGGCCACCGAAAATGCCAGTCCTTGCAGATCGTAGCCGCCCTCGAGCAGGCTGACGAGCCGGTTGCCGCTGTGGCGCCCGGCGCGCTCCAGCAACTGGCCGGTCGCCCAGTCGAAATCGCCCTCGTTGAGGTTGATCTCGGCCAGCGGATCGCGATGGTGGGCGTCGAAACCGGCGGAAATGATGATCAGATCGGGCGCGAAATTGTCGAGCGCCGGCAGGACGCGCGACAGCAAGGCATCGCGAAAGACCTCTGAGCCGGTCTGTGGCGCCAGCGGCGCGTTGACGATGTTACCGGCGCCGGTTTCGGTCTTGGCCCCCGTGCCGGGATAGAGCGGCATCTGGTGCGTCGAACAATAGAGCACCGACGGATCGTCCCAGAAGATGTCCTGCGTGCCGTTGCCGTGATGGACGTCCCAGTCGACGATGGCGACACGCTCGGCGCCGTGTTTCTTCTGCGCATAACGCGCGGCGATGGCCGCGGTGTTGAACAGGCAAAAGCCCATCGCCGTGGTCTTTTCGGCATGGTGGCCGGGCGGACGCGCGGCGACGAAGGCGTTGGCGACACGGCCCTCGAAGACATCGTCTACGGCGGCATTGGCCGCGCCGATGGCGGTCACCACCGCCTGCCAGCTTTTCGGGCTGGCGCTGGTGTCGGCGTCGATCGGGGCAATGCCGCTTTCAGGGATCGCGGCGCGGACCCGAGCCACGAAATCCTCAGGGTGGGCATAGAGGATCGTCGCCTCGTCGCCTTGCGGCGCCGTGACCCGATCGAGCGCCGCAAAGGCCTCGTCATCGAGCACGCGCTCGATGGCGCGCAAGCGGTCGGGTCGCTCCGGATGACCGGGCGGCGTCAGATGTTCGAGGAAGATCGGATGGGTGTAGAGCCTTGTGACCATGACCCGATATAGGCGCGCCCGGCCGCTTTGACCATGGTTTGACGCCGCGCCGCCCCGACGTTCAACAGGGTTTAGGTGCTCGGCTGCGTCCAGCGCGAGCCGCCGAATGAGGCCAGCGCCTTGTCCCTGAGCTCCCGGAACTTGGACGACGCCTCGGCCAGCCGCTGGTCCCATTCGGCGTTCGGCACCTGGCCTTCAATCGTCCTAAAATAGACCTGCATCAGGCAGGCGATGGCGAAGGGTTCGATGAATGCCGCCTTGAAGGCCCAGGCCAGCAGGATCGCCAGCACGAAGGCCCAGCCGCCGAGCTGCCCCGGGATGAACCACATGATGGCGGCGGCCGGCGCCAGCATCAGCAGGAAGATGACGAAGGACACGCCCCACATGATCACCGCCAGCCAGACGGCGTTCTTGACCATGGTCTTGCCGTTCTGGGCATAGAGCACGACGCCTTGCCGCGCCGTCTCGAAGGGCGTGGACGAGTTGATGCGGATGTTGTAGCCGAGGATGATCTCGTCGACATAGGTCAGCGACAGGCGGATGACTGTGTTGATGAAAGCGACCAGGCCGCCGAGGCCCGGAATGGGCAGGAAGGCGGCGATGCCGCCGATCAGGCCGGTGATGGCGCGGATGGCGCCCTTGACCAGCTGGTCGAGCACGAAAAGGATGTTGGCCTCGGCGAAACGCTCCTTCACCACATCCTTGGCGTAGGCGATCTGGTCCTGGCCATTGGGAACGTCCCTACCGTCGATCAGATGGACCATGACGGCGATATGGCCGGCTTTGACGACGTAGAGGATGTATTCGCGGATCCAGTAAAGCGCGATCGAAACGACGCCAATGCCGACGATGCCGCCCCAGAGTGCAAAGGACAGCGGCCCGTCGGGATCGGTGGAGATGTGGCCGACGCCATAGCCGACCGAGGCGCCGCTGCCGGTCGCCACGATATAAGCCAGCGTGATGCCGAAATAGACGATCATGCGAAAGACGATGAACGGCCATGTCCTGATCATGATGGACACCGACCTGCCGATTTCGAAATCCCACATGCGCCCGAATCTCCCCTCAGAGAATGGACGGCGAGGATGATCCCGGGCCTGGAATTGTCAACATCGGCAAATCCCGAGTCGTGGGTCAGTTTGAAATCTGAAGGTGATAGTCGAACTCCCAGCGTCCCAGCCTCGTTAGTTGCGCAGCTATCGCGTCCCATGTATCGCCCTCGGTAGCTGCGCAACGATCTATGAGAAACTTTTCCAGTTCAGCGTAGTCGAATCTGAGCATGAAAATTACGCTGTCTCCAGAAAACACGTTGCCGCTTTGCGAGCGAAGAAAATAGTTCGGAGAGCAGACTGTCGCCGTAAATGCGTCGGCGCTCGCATCTCCTTCTGGGCCCGCGTAGAAATCTATAGTAATGGAAAAGTCGGTGGGATCGCGCGGCTTCCACGTGTCAAGGGCGAATGTGCCAGCTTTGGTCTCTACAACTCGGTGACCCTTGTATTGTGCTCTCATAGGGGCAATTCTCCACGCTTTCTATAGGTGCCCGCACCATCGGCTTCTCAGCTTCCTTCGCCTCGATCAGCGCAACGATGTCCGCAATCTCAAACTGATCCACTGCCAAAATGCCGGGTCTCGGCGGTGAGATTTCAGACCGGCTGAGGACCCTGCTTCTTCAGCAACCCTTCGAGCAACTGTTTGAAGGCCGCCACCACGGTCTTCGACGTCGCTTCGGGGTCGCTCGAATTGGCGATGCGCTGCGCCGCCTGGCTGCTGGCGCCGTTGATCAGCCGCGCGGCGGTTTCGGGGTCGACACCGGGGACGACCACCCCCTCCTGCTGCAGAGCGGTCAGATGATCGGTCATTGAACCGACGCAGGCATTGGCATTCGGCCATTGCGCCGGATCGCCGAGCACAGCCGGACCGTCGCGAAACATGATGCGCTGGATTTCCGGCTCCAGCGCCATCTCGATATAGGTCGTGCATTCGTCGACGAAACGCTGCCAGCGGCTTGGCGCCCGCGACGCAATCTCATGGATGCGGACGGCCATCTCGCCATCGATTTCGGCGATGACGGCCTGCAGCAGGCCCTTCTTGTCGCCGAAATGATGATAGAGCGCACCGCGCGTCAGCCCGGCCGAGGCGGTGAAGTCGTCCATCGACGCGTCGGCATAGCCGATCGTGCCGAAAGCGTGGCGGGCCGCCGTGATCAGCTTGGCGCGCGTTTCGGCAATCATCTCCTTGCGGGGTCTGTGCATGGTTCTGGCCCTATTCACATACGCCGCGTATGCCAATTGACATACGCGGCGTATCGACTACCTATATTCATACGCATCGTATGTAATTGTCGAATTGGCCTTTGTCGAGGAACCAGCCATGCAAAACCCATACTCGGAAATCTTTCGTGCCCCTGGAGCCAAGGGGTTTGCCGCCGCGGGCTTCCTCGCGCGGCTGCCGATCGCCATGGCGCCGATCGGCATCGTGGCCATGCTCTCGCAGACGCGTGGCGAATACTGGCTGGCGGGAGCTGTCTCGGCGACGTTCGCGCTGAGCAACGCTTTCGTGGCGCCGCAGATATCACGGCTGGTCGATCGCCTCGGCCAGACGCGGATCGTGATTCCGACCACCATCCTCACCGTGCTCGCCTTCGCGGTGCTGATTGCCGCAGCCAATCAAGACTGGCCGGTGTGGACGCTGTTTGTGTCGGCGCTGGCGGCCGCCGCCATGCCCAGCATGCCGGCGATGGTGCGCGCGCGCTGGACCGAGATTTTTCGCGGCCGGCCGCAGATGAACACCGCATTCGCCTTCGAATCGGCGGCGGACGAACTCGTCTACATTGCAGGCGCATCGCTGTCGGTGGGCTTGAGTGCCGCTCTGTTCCCGGAAGCCGGTGTCCTGGTCAGCACGCTATTCCTCGCCCTTGGCTCGGCAGCCTTCATCCTGCAGCGTTCGACCGAACCACAAGTGCGGCCGGTGGACCATGTCTCGAGCGGCTCGGCAATCCGGCTCAGGCCGGTGCAGATCATCACCTTCGCCCTGATCTTCGTCGGCGCCACCTTCGCGACGACGGAAGTGAGCACGGTGGCGATCACCAAGGAACTCGGCCAGCCGGGCGCCGCCAGCCTCGTCATCGGCGTCTATGCGCTGGGATCGTTCGTGCTCGGCCTCGTCGTCGGTGCGCTCAACCTGAAAGCGCCGCTGCAGCGCCAGTTGGCCCTCGCGGTCGCCCTCGTTGCGCTCGGCACATTGCTGCCGCTCACCGCCGACACGGTGCCGCTGCTGGCGCTGACCGTTTTCATCAGCGGCGTGGCGATCTCGCCAACCTTCATCACCGCCTTCGGCCTGATCGAACGCCACGTGCCGGAAGCGATGCTGACCGAAGGCATCACCTGGGTGATGACAGGCATCGGCATCGGCATGGCGCTCGGTTCGTTTGCCGCCGGTGCGGTGGTGGATGAATTCGGCGCCCGCAACGGGTTCTGGGTCTCGGTGGCGGCCGGCGTCATCGCATTGGTCACGGTGTTGCTGGGCCAGCGCAGCCTGGCCACCCACACATGCGAGCTGGACGGATGCGACGCGGCCGCCGTTCCCGCGGAATAAACGCACAAGCGTCCGGTCGGGAACGCGGATCGGACGCAGCTTCTCCAAAGGAGCGCGGCTCCCTACGACTGTTCAAGCCTCTTGCGGATCTCGTTTCCATCGAGAACGACAACAGGACTTCCCAGTGTCTCAACCATATCCGGGTTCAGATGGGGTATGGTTTCAGCGCGCCCGACCATCGGCGGACATTCTCCGGCGCAATACACGACCGAGCTGGTGACACGCAGGATTTTCCACAGCGCTTCGTAGAGGCGCGGATCGTCGGGCGGCCGCGCGACGGTGAAGCCTGAACATCGCGAGGCATCGCCGGGGTCGAAATTGAGATAGAGGTCGGCCGACGACGCATCGTCATAGGCGACGACCCAGCAGGTGAATTCAGGTTCACGCCTGGTGACGAACGGCGCGAAGGCATCCTCGACGATCGATGTGGGGAAGTAGCTCTCTTCGCCATCTTCAAAGCAATTGAGATAGGCCTCGAAGCTCATCCGACCGCCCCCTGTCCCCTAGAAAATCTCGGTCTTGGCGATATGAATGCCAAAGCCCTCAAGCCCGACATAGTGGCGTTCGCGCGAGGCGATCAAATTGATCGAGGAGATGCCGAGATCCTTGAGAATCTGCGCGCCGAGGCCGATTTCTCGCCACTCGTTCTCACGGCGGCGGGCCTCTTCGTGGTCCTCACGGTCGGCACTCATCGGCCGGTTGCGCTCCTGATGGGCGACGCCGACCGAACCCTCTCGGAGGTAAACGATGACGCCGCGCTTGCGTTCGCCCATCGCCTTCATAATGGCGTCGAGCCGGTGGCTGGTGCCGAACACGTCGGTCACCACATCCTCCGAATGCAGCCGCACCGGCACGTCCTCGCCGTCACGGATGTCGCCGAAAACGACCGCGACATGGTGCATGGAATCCCAGGGCAGCGTGTAGGTGAAGACCTGTGCCTTGCCGCCGAGTGTGTCGATTTCGGAGCAGGCGACGCGTTCGACCAGCGTTTCCTTGCGCTGCCGGTAGGCGATGAGGTCGGCGACCGAAACCTGCTTGAGGCCATGTTCCTCGGCAAAGCTCGCCACCTGCGGGCCGCGCTTGACGGTGCCGTCGTCATTGACCAACTCCGAGATCACGCCAACCGGCGGCAGGCCGGCAAGCTTGCAGAGATCGACCGCGGCTTCGGTATGGCCCGAACGCATCAGCACGCCGCCTTCCCTAGCGATCAGCGGGAAGATGTGGCCGGGGCGAACGAAATCCGAACCGCCGACATTGCCGTTGGCCAGGTTGCGCACGGTCAGCGTGCGGTCCTCGGCCGAAATGCCGGTGGTGGTGCCATGCTTGAAATCGACGCTGACGGTAAAGGCCGTGGTGTGGGCGGAATCATTGTCGGCGACCATTGGCTGCAGATTGAGCCGCTTGGCCTCCTCGCGCGGCATCGGCGTGCAGACGATGCCGGAGGTGTGACGGATGATGAAGGCCATTTTCTCCGGGCTGCAATGCACGGCGGCAACGATCAGGTCGCCCTCGTTCTCACGCCCGTCATCGTCCATGACGACGACGATCTCGCCGCGCTCGAAGGCGCGGATGGCTTCGACGATTTTCTTCTGATCGTATGGCATTGGCTCGCTTCGCTCGCAGGGAATAGGGGTTGGGCAGTAGGAGTTAGGGAAGGAAGTACGGGCTGGCTTATTGCCTAATCCCTACTGCCTAATCCCCGGCCTGTCTGTCCCCGGTGCCGCAGATAATGGTCGGCGATGGCGCAGGCAACCATGGCTTCGCCGATCGGCACGGCGCGGATGCCGACGCAGGGGTCGTGGCGGCCCTTGGTCATGACGTCGACGTCGTTGCCGTCCTTGTCGATGGATTTTCGCGGCGTCAGGATCGACGAGGTCGGCTTGACGGCGAAGCGGGCGACGATCGCCTGGCCGGTCGAGATGCCGCCCAGAATGCCGCCGGCATTGTTGGACAGGAAGACCGGCTTGCCGTCATTGCCGATGCGCATCTCGTCGGCATTCTGTTCGCCGGTGATGCGCGCGGCTTCGAAACCGTTGCCGATCTCGACGCCCTTGACGGCGTTGATCGACATCAGGCCGGACGCGATGTCCTGGTCGAGCTTGGCATAGATCGGCGCGCCAAGGCCGGCTGGCACGCCGTCGGCGATGATTTCAATAACCGCGCCCACCGAGGAGCCGGATTTGCGGATGCCGTCGAGATAGCTGGTGAAGACCGGAACCGAGGCCGGATCGGGGGTGAAGAACGGGTTTTCGGCGTCACCGATGAAATTCCAGTTCCAGTTGGCGCGGTCGATCGATTTTTCGCCCATCGAGACCAGCGCGCCGCGCACCACCATTCCGGGCACCACCTTGCGCGCCAAGGCGCCGGCCGCCACGCGAGCGGCCGTCTCGCGCGCCGAGGAACGACCGCCGCCGCGATGGTCGCGCAGGCCGTATTTGACGTCATAGGTGTAGTCGGCGTGGCCGGGCCGGTACTGGCGGGCAATGTCGCCATAGTCCTTGGAGCGCTGGTCAACATTCTCGATCTGCATCGAGACGGGCGTGCCGGTGGTGATCATCGTCTCGCCGTCCTCGTCGAGGATGAAGCCGGATAGCACGTTCACCTCGTCCGGTTCGCGGCGCTGGGTCACAAAACGCGACTGGCCGGGACGGCGCTTGTCGAGTTCGGCCTGTATCTCTTGCCGCGTGAAGCGGATGCCGGGCGGGCAGCCATCGACCACGCAGCCGAGCGACGGGCCATGGCTTTCGCCCCAGGTGGTGACGCGGAAGAGATGGCCGAACGTGTTGTGAGACATGAATTTTAGCCCTGCCCGGCAGCGGACCGGATCAAAGGTGCGTTCTATTGGCGTTTTCCACAGCGGTCAAACTGTGATCCGGCGGTTTTAGTTTTGACACATTCGGTTGGTTTCTGCTCTCTTCCATCCGCCCGTTGAAAGCTCGCCGCCATCCGTGCAGGCGCAATGACAAAGAGGACGACGATGCGTACCCTGATTGGCGCTGCTGCCGCCATGTTGCTGATTTCCACCGCCGCCTATGCCGGCCAGACCGAAGGCCTGATCAAGAAGGTCGACAAGGACGCGCTGACGCTGACGCTGGAGGACGGCAAGTCCTTCAAGCTCAACGCCGAGACCGATCTCGATTCGCTGAAGCCGGGCATGGATATCGTCATTGCCTATGACGTGACGAATGGCGAGAACGTCGTCACCGATATGGAACTGCCCGACACCGAATAAGACCGACGCCGAACAGGGTCTTGCCGCTCGGCGGAGCCCTGCCCGGATAAACAGGACAGTCGTCCTGTTTATCTGCTCCAACCTAAAGCCAATCCAGACGCCCGTCCTGCAGCCTGAGCACCCGGTCCTGCCGCACTTCCAGGTTTGCCGCTTCGTGTTCGGAAACACCTTCGACCATCCTGAACAGGGTCCGCACGACGCCACCATGCGTGACGCAGACCGTCTGGCGGTCGAGCGCGTCGAACCACGGCTTCACCCGTTCGAGCAGCATCTGGTAGCTTTCGGCGCCCTCCCCCGGCGGCTGGAAATTCCATTTGTTGCGCCGTCGCGCCTTCGCCGAGCCCGGCATTCGCGTATCGAGTTCGGCATAGGTAAAGCCCTGCCAGTCGCCAAAGTGCACCTCGACCAGACGCGGGTCGGTGCGGTAGGCATCGGGATCGAGTTGCATCGCCAAGCGTAGCCGCTGCATCGTCTCGCGCGTCCGCTTCATCGGACTGGCGACAAAGTCGAAATCCTCAGGGTTCTGGATCAGCTCGGCCAGCCGCCGCCCATTGCGGGTCGCCTGCTCGCGGCCGAGTGCGTTGAGATCGGTGTCGGCCTGGCCCTGCAGCCGCGACTCGGCATTCCACTGCGTCTGGCCATGGCGCACGATGTAGACGAGCGGAACCATCAGGTCTTCCGGAAATCAGGACAGGCAGGCGGAAACCGCGGCAGAACTATTCCTTGACGGTCGAAATATCCGGCGCGTCGACCGACTTCATGCCGACGACGTGATAGCCGGAATCGACATGGTGCACCTCGCCGGTGACGCCACGCGACAGGTCCGACAGGAAATAGACGGCGGAATCGCCGACTTCTTCCTGGGTGACGGTCTGCTTGAGCGGCGAATTGTATTCGTTCCACTTCAAAATGTAGCGGAAGTCGCCGATGCCCGAAGCAGCCAAGGTCTTGATCGGCCCGGCCGAGATAGCGTTGACGCGGATCTTCTTGCCGCCGAGGTCGACGGCGAGATAGCGCACGCTGGCTTCGAGCGCTGCCTTGGCGACACCCATGACGTTGTAATGCGGCATAACCTTTTCGGCGCCATAATAGGTCAGCGTCAGCAGCGAGCCGCCATCGGTCATCAGCGCTTCGGCGCGCTTGGCGATGGTGGTGAAGGAATAGACCGAAATGTCCATGGTGCGCAGGAAATTGTCGCGCGTCGTCTCGACATAGCGTCCGGTCAACTCGTCCTTGTCGGAAAAGGCGATGGCATGGACGAGGAAGTCGAGCTTGCCGCCCCAATGCCTAGCGACATTGGCAAACACCTCGTCGAGGCTCGCCGGATCAGTGACATCGCAATGACCGGCGACAAAGGCGCCCAATTCCGCAGCCAGCGGCTCGACGCGCTTCTTGAACGCCTCGCCCTGATAGGTCAGCGCGATCTCGGCGCCATGGTCGACGCAGGCCTTGGCGATGCCGTAGGCAATCGATCTGTTGTTGGCGACGCCCAGTATAAGCCCGCGCTTGCCGGCCATTAGGCCCTGTCCACCCGCCATGTCAGCGCTCTCCGAAAGGTTTTCTGCTTTGGAGTGCCTATCGCACAGGCAGAAAGGCGCATCAAGCACAGACGGGGCGCGCGTTCAATTCAGACACTCGGCGAGACAACGAATGGGGGATAATAAGGTTGTTGTGAGATTTGAACGCCTCACTGCGGCCAGCGCGCCTTGATGGCCCAGGCCCGGCCGACCAGCCGAATCGGCTGGCCGGCAACGCATCGGCCCTATCCAGCCATTTTGCGCCAGGGAATGAGCATTCCCACCTGCTTGCGGTAGCTTCGGTACTGATCGCCGAACATCGCGACGAGATCGCGTTCCTCGAGGAAGATGCCGAGCAGGATGTAGCCGGTGCTGCCCACCGCGAACAGGAGATGGCCCCATGTCATGGACGGCGTCGCCCAGAAGGCCAGGAGAAAGCCGACATAGAGCGGGTGCCGGACCCATTTGTAGAACAGCGGCGTCCTGAACACGGGCGGCGCCGGTTCGCTCTTGCGCAAAGCGGCGAGAACCTGGCGCAGGCCGAACAGTTCGAAATGGTTGATCAGAAAGGTGCTGGTCAACAATACCGCCCAGCCGAACCAGAACACGCCATGGATGACGGCGACCCAGACCGGGTTCTCGACCGTCCAGACGAGACCGGGAATCGGCCGCCATTGCCAGTAGAGCAGCAGCAGGATGAGGCTGGCCAAAAGCACATAGGTGCTGCGTTCGGCCGCGTGCGGGACAATCCGTGTCCACCAGCGCTTGAAAACCGGCCGCGCCATGATGCTGTGCTGGGCGGCGAAAAGGCCGAGCAGCAGCGCATTGACGATGACGGCTTCGACCGGACTTCCAGCGACTCCGGAATCGATGGATTTCGGCACGACCAGGTTGCCGACGAAACCGACCGCATAGAGGAACGAACCGAGAAAAATCAGGTATGCGGCAACGCCGTAGATAAGGGTGATTACGCCCGCCATGACTGCCCCTCCATGCAAGCATCAGTATTCGGTCGGTCGACCGAATTCAGCGTCAAAAACCATAAATTTTCTGACGAGTCAACTTGATCGGTCGCTCGACCGAGATAGAGTGGAGGGACGTCCAGCCCCGGACAGGAGAAGCTATGATCCGCCCAGATTGCACCGCTAACAGCGGCAGCCACGCCGCATGACGGACGCTGCCGAAGCCGTTGCCCCGCCGCAGAACAAGCAAAAGCGCGACACGCGCGCCGAACTGATTTCGGCTGCCGAGTTATGCCTCCATCGAGGCGGTTATGCCGATCTGTCGACGCGCCGCGTTGCCGAGATCGCCGGCGTTCCGCTCAGCCAGATCCATTACCATTTCGGCTCCAAGGAACGGCTGTTCCTGGCCCTGCTCGACCATCTGAACGAGGGCCTGCTGAAGCGCCAGGCGGAGACTTTTGCGGCACCTATGCCGCTGTGGCAACGCTGGGAGCGCGCTTGCGATTTCCTCGACGATGATCTGGCGTCCGGCTATGTCCGGATCCTGCACGAGATGATCGCGGCAAGCCTGTCGAGCCCCGAGATCGCCAAGGCGGTGCGCCGCGACCTGCGCGGCTGGTTCGAACTGCTGGACGGACTGGCGCAAGAGGCGGAGCGGCGGTTCGGCGGCCTCGGGCCATTCTCCGCCGCCGAAGTAACCAGCCTGGTCAGCGCCGCATTCCTCGGCAGCGAGACGATGATCCTGCTTGAGATCGAGAGCCCGCATGTCCCGGTGCGGCAGGCGTTGCGCCGCTTCGGCGAAACCATCCGGCGGATGGAGGAAGCAGCGCCCGGCAGCTAGCCAGACAAGTCGAGCCGCGTCAGCCTTTGCGGCTGCGCATCAGCGCTTCGAGTTCGCTGTCGCCGCCTTCCGGCAGCATGATGCGGACATGGGCGTAGAGATCGCCATGGCCACCCGCCTTTTCCGGCAAGCCCCTGCCCTTCAGGCGCAGCACCTTATCGGAGCTCGACCAAGCCGGAATGTTGACCGCCAGCCTGCCGGTCGGCGTGTCGACCGGCACCTTGGCGCCCAGCACCGCGTCGGCCAACGCTACCTCCAGATCGGCATGCAGGTCACGGCCCTCGATGCGGTAGCGCGGGTGCCTGCGGATACGGATCTTGACCAGCGCATCGCCCGGCTGTCCCGGCCCCTGCTCGCCCTGGCCCTTCAGCCGGATGGTCTGTCCGTCCTCGACATAGACCGGCAGCTTGACCGCAATCTTGCGGCCGTCGGGAAACATCGCCGTCACCTTTTCGGCGGTCGCTATCTCCTCGATGGTGACGTCGAGCGTGACGTTCAGATCGGCGGCGGTCGCCTGCTGGCGGCGGTCGCCTGTTCCGGCGCCGCGCGCGCCGGAAAAGGCGTCGCCGAAGATCTGGCTGAAAATGTCGCTGTTGCCGTCGAACGGATCGCCGCCCGGACGCCCCGATCGGAATTCGAAGCGCGAGCCGCCGGCGCCCTGCTGGCGGCGGAAGCCACCGAACGGATCGCCGCCGCCGGCTGCGCCCTCGAAGCCCTGGAATTTCGGCTTGCCGTCGGCGTCGATCTCGCCGCGGTCGAAGGCCGCACGGTTCTTCTCGTCGCCGACGACCTCATAGGCCTGATTGGCGGCGGCAAAACGGTCCTTGGCCTTGGGATCATTCGGATTCTGGTCCGGATGATACTTCTTGGCGAGCTTGCGGTAAGCCGATTTTATGTCCTTGGCCGATGCGTTCTTGGCAACGCCCAGCACCTCATAGGGGTCGCGCATGCGTCCTGCCCTGGAAAATGAGTTAAATCCACGTTGGCCCTTATATGCGCTCCCATAGGAAGAAATTCCAGTGGCGCGCAGGCTTATCGAGGGTTGAAATTGCGATGCCCGCAAACCTCGAAAATCAGAGCGGTTTGAAGTCCTGCATGTGCCAGCCGCCGGCCGCGGCGATGCACAATTGCCCCTTGAACAAAGCGACGCCGTCGAAGCTTTCGCGCGAGGCGGTAAAGCTGCGGCAGGCCTGGCCGTTGTCCTGCACTTCGGCGAGTTCGGTGATGGAGCCCCGCGAGCCGGTGTCGGCATTCGCCCACGGCACGGCCTGGCCGCGAAGCTCCTCGATGTCGGCCGAAGACACCGCATTGCCGATCGTGGTCTGGTCGGAAGCGCTGTCGGCGTCCGTCGATGTCACCCTCGCCGGCGCGCTTGAGGTGACGATGGAACGGTCGACCTCGGCCTTTTCCAGGCTGAAGCCGCCGGCGCCGCAGGCGGCAAGTGGCAGGGCGATAATCACGATCACGGCTTTCGAACTGGCCGAAGCGATAACGCTCCATTGCCCGCTGTCAAAAGCTTGCGCGATACGCGACAATCGGCAACCTCCTGAAGCTCGAGACAATTTGAGAAAAACTATGAGTGACACTGAGTTAACAAGTAGTGACTTTACCGAAGCCGCCGAGCCGTTCCGGCTCTTTGCCGAGTGGCTGGAGGACGCCAAGAAAAGCGAAATCAACGACGCCAACGGCGTAGCACTTGCAACCGTCGATGCCGACGGCATGCCGGATGTGCGGATGGTGCTGCTCAAGGGTTTCGATGAAAGCGGCTTTGTCTTCTACACGAATTTCGAGAGCGCCAAGGGCCGCGAGATTCTTGGCAGCATGAAGGCGGCGATGTGCTTCCACTGGAAATCGCTGCGCCGCCAGGTGCGCATACGCGGTCCGGTGGAGATCGTCAGCGACGCTGAAGCCGACGCCTATTACGCGACGCGGCCGCGCGGCAGCCGGATCGGCGCATGGGCTTCGAAACAGTCGCGGCCGCTGGAAAGCCGCTTTGCCCTGGAGAAGGCGGTGGCCGAATACACGGCGCGCTACCCTATCGGCGAAATCCCGCGGCCAAAGCACTGGTCGGGCTTCCGCATCGTGCCGCAGGCGATCGAGTTCTGGCACGACCGGCCATTCCGGCTGCACGATCGGCTGGTCTTTTCGCGCAACGCCGAAGGCGGCTGGGACAAGACACGGCTTTATCCCTGAGGATAAGTTCAGGCCTTCTTGCGCGTCATGAAGGCCGTCAACGCGGCGCGCGCTTCGTCGGACTTCAGCCGCTCGGAGAAACGCTCGCTCTCCACCTTGATGCGGGCGACAAGCTCGTCGCGCGGGGCGCGCATCAGGTCACGAGCGATCTTCAGCGCCTGCGGCGGCTTGGCGGCGATCGCGCCGGCCGCGGCGAGTGCCGCGGCTTCTAGCCCGTCCTCCTCGACCACCTCATAGATCAGGCCGGCGGCCTTGGCGCGTTCGGCGGAAAAACCTTCGCCGAGTCCAAGCAGCGCAAAGGCGCCCTGCCTGCCGAGGATGAGCGGCGCCAGCAGGCTGGAGCCCGCCTCCGGCACCAGGCCGAGGTCGACGAAGGGTGTGCGGAACACCGTGCGCGGCGTGGCGAAAGTCAGGTCGCAATGCAAATTGAGCGTGGTGCCGATGCCGACCGCAATGCCGTCGACGCCGGAGACCATCGGCTTCTCCGTTTTGGCCAGCGCCATCAGGAAGTCCCAGACCTCGTTGCCGCCCTCACCGCCGGTGGCGATGACCAGGAAATCGGCGAGATCGTTGCCGGAAGAGAAGGCGCCAGGCACACCGAGGAAGACATGGACGCGAACCGCCGGGTCGGCATCGCCATCGGCCAGCGCCTTGGACATTGTCGCGTACATGGCGCGCGTCAGTGCGTTCTTCTTGTCGGGACGGTTCATGCGGATGATCTGGATGGCGCCCTGGCGCTCGACGAGAATATGGTCTGTCACGGTCATTCTTCCCTGGTGAGCGCTCTGGTATTCAGGCCGTTATCAGCGCCTTGCCGGCGGTAGCGAGGCTCTCGGCGCCATCGATGACGCGTTCCTTCAAGGCGCTGACTTCGCCGAGCAGGTTTTCGGCGAAAAAGCGGCAAAGGGCGATGCGGCTCTGCTGGGCAAGTCCGCCACGCGCCAGATAAGCGCCGCCGGCAGCAAGCGAGATCAGCCTGAGATAGGGGGTCGCACCGGCTTGCGCTTCGTCCAGACGGCCGTCGGCCAGCAGCTTCTGCAGGAAGCGCGTCGCCTCGGTGAGATCGTCGAACGCCTGGTCAAGCGCTTCGGCGGTGCGGCCGAAGCCCTGCAGGTTCGAGGTCCGCACCTCGTCGGCGATGGCCTTCAGTTCGGCGATATAGCCATGCACATGCTCGCCGCCGCCAAGCGGCAATTTGCGGGCTACAAGGTCGATCGCCTGGATGCCGTTGGTGCCTTCATAGATCGGCGCAATGCGGGAGTCGCGATAGAGCGCGGCCGCGCCCGTCTCCTCGATGAAGCCCATACCGCCGTGGACCTGGACGCCGAGCGATGCGACATCGACGCCGATATCGGTGGAAAAGGCCTTGGCCAGCGGCGTCAGCAGATTGGCGCGATCGCGCCAATGCGCGGCCTCCTCGCCTGTCGACACACGCGCAAAGTCGATGGCATAGGCGCAGGAATACGAGATGGCGCGGGCGATCTGGGTCAAAGCCTTCATGGTCAAGAGATTGCGCTGCACGTCGGGGTGATGGACGATCGGCGCCATCCCGGCGCCTGAAAAGTCCGATGCCTTGCCCTGGCGGCGCTCATTGGCATAGGCGATCGCCTTCTGCGTCGCGGCTTCGGCCACTGCCACGCCCTGCATGCCGACGCAAAGCCTCGCGTTGTTCATCATGGTGAACATGCAGGCGAGCCCCTTGTTCTCCTCGCCGATCAGCCAACCGACGGCGCCGGGCGCAGCACCCTGGAACCCGTCGCCATAGATCATGGTGCAAGTCGGCGAGGCATGGATGCCGAGCTTGTGCTCGAGGCCGGAACAGAAGACGTCGTTGCGGGCACCGAGCGAGCCGTCATCATTGACCAGGAATTTCGGCACCAAAAACAGCGAGATGCCGCGCGTGCCGGCCGGTGCGTCGGGCAGCCGCGCCAGCACCAGATGGATGATGTTGTCGGTGAAATCATGCTCGCCATAGGTGATGAAGATCTTCTGGCCGAAGATGCGGTAGGTGCCGTCGCCGGCAGGCTCGGCGCGACTGCGCAAGGCGGCGAGATCGGAACCGGCCTGCGGCTCGGTCAGGTTCATCGTCCCCATCCACTCGCCGGAGACGAGCTTTGCCAGATACTTTGCCTTCAGCGCTTCGGAGGCATGCTTGTCCAGCGCCTCGACGGCGCCCATGGTCAGCGTCGGGCCGATGCCGAAGGCCATGGCGGCGGAGTTCCACATTTCGAGCGCGGCAACGCCGAGCATGGTCGGCAGGCCCTGGCCACCGAATTCTTCCGGTCCGGACAGCGCGTTCCAGCCACCGCCGATCCAGCTGCGGTAAAGCGCCCTCCAGCCAGGCGGCATGGTCACGGCTGCATCCTTCAGCACCGCGCCGTGCTCGTCGCCGATCTTGTAGAGCGGCGCCACTTCCTCGCTGGCGAAGCGGCCGGCCTCGGCCAGGATGGCGTCGACAAGGTCTTCGCCGAGGTCGCCGAACGCGCCGCTGTCGAGCGCCGGTTTGAGCCCGGCGACATGCTTGAGCGTGAACGAAATGTCGTCGACCGGGGCCTTGTACATGCCGCTTTCTCCTCCGCTGCTCCGACTGCTCGATCCTAGGACCCGGGCCGATGCAAAACCATCCGCCTCTGGGCGGCCTCCGACCTTCTTTTTACGTAAACGTCAAACTTTGTCACGCGGATTTTCATCGAACTTCGTCGTCCACAGGTGGAGCGGGAGCGTAGCGGATGCCGAGTACCATGTCGCGACCTCGCGCTAAGGGCGCAACGGTGCAGAATTCCGCGCCGTGGCAACGCTTCGAAGTCGCGGAATGCATACTATGGTCCGCGCCGCGTCGCTTCGCTCCTTGCTTCGCCATAGACTGACGAAATCGCGAGAGCGACAGGACTCCTGCCCGAAAGCACTTCCTTAACCATACCGGTCCACCATCGGTGTTTGGTCAGCGGGGATCCCCTGTTTGAAAACGCCGGCGCATCTTCTTCGCCGCTCAGCGATCGCTCTCGCGGCGATGATGGCGCTGACGTCAGCGGCTACAGCCTCGAACTTTTCCGAGCCTTGGCGGGATGGCGACCGCGCGCTGGTGGTCGACGCCTATGAATACAATTCCATCGAGTGGGCGCAGCTTGCCACCGACAAGCGCATTGTCGGCTTCATCAACAAGGCCTCCGACGGGCTGCCGCCGCCCTATTTCTGCTATGGCGACGAGATCGCCGTCAAACTCTGCAAGACGCTGTGGAAACGCTTTGCGGTGACGCGCGAGCTGTTCCAGACGCGCAAGGTGGTGGCCAAGGCGCTCGGGCTGAAATGGGGCGCCTATCATCTTGCCCGGCCCGGCAACCCGCTCGAGCAGGCCAACAGCTTCATCGACTTCGCCGAACCGGCGGCGGACGATCTGCTCGCCCTCGATCTCGAAGGCAACGACCCCTCGCAATGGATGTCGCTCGAGGATGCCGAGGAATTCGTGCGCCAGGTGCACCGGCGGCTCGGCCGTTTCCCGATCCTCTACACCAACGGCAAGACCGCCCAGTACATCGCCGACAACCGCTACCAATACCGTCTGCTGTCGCGGCTGCCGCTCTGGTATGCGCGCTACAAGCCCGACATCGACGTGCACTTTCCGATGGGCAACTGGCAGGGCTATGCGCTGTGGCAATTTTCGGCGCAGGCCAATTGCGGCCGCCTGCGCTGCCCCTACCGGGTCCCCGGCACGCCCAACGACATCGACGTCAACGTCGCGCCGATGGACGCGGCGGCACTGCGCCAGCAATGGCCCTTCGGCGGCCTGATCGACGTGCCGCCCGACTACCTCGCCTCGATCCCGGTGCCGGTGTCGCGCGCGGCCGGGCTCGCCGGCAAAGTCACCATCACATACGCCGATGTGGCGACGCCACCGACGGTCGAGGAAATGGTGGCGGTGCTCGGCGCGCGCTGGCAGACATTCCGCGCCGCCTTCCGCATGCCGGTGGTCAAGACGGTGCCGCGCCGCGCGCGCTTCGGCATTGCCGAGTATGTCGCCTGGAAGCGGACCACGTATCGTTCGGAGGCTCTGCTCGAGGCCGCCTTCTCGCAGGCCGCCGACCCGGTCAGCACCGCTTCGACGGAACTGGTTCGCGAGCGCTGAGGCTTATGTGGCGGCGCTGGCATTTTCCCGCGCCACCGCCTGCCAGCCTATGTCGCGGCGGCAGAAGCCTTGCGGCCAGTCGATACGGTCGAGCGCGGCGTAAGCGCGGCTTTGCGCTTCACCCACCGTCTTGCCTGATGCCGTGACGTTGAGCACGCGGCCGCCATTGGCGACCAGCGCGCCGCCATTGATGGCAGTGCCGGCATGGAAAATCTCAACGCCTTCGCCAGCGGCTTCGTCGAGACCCCGAATGACCGAGCCTTTTTCCGGCGTCCCGGGATAGCCCTGTGCCGCCATCACCACGGTCAGCGCGGCATCGTCGCGCCAGCGGATCGAACTGTGCGCCAACTGGCCGTCGACGGCGGCGTTGAGCAGCACCAGCAGATCATCCTTCAGCCGCATCATCAGCACCTGACACTCGGGATCGCCGAAGCGGGTGTTGTATTCGATCAGCTTCGGCCCCTTGTCGGTGATCATCAGCCCGGCAAACAGAATACCGGCGAACGGCGCGCCAAGCTCGGCCATGCCGCGCATGGTCGGCTCGACGATCTCGCGCATGGTGCGCTCGACCATTTCGGGGCTCATCACCGGCGCCGGCGAATAGGCGCCCATGCCGCCGGTGTTGGGGCCGGTATCGCCATCGCCGACGCGCTTGTGGTCCTGCGCGGTGCCAAAGGGAAGTGCGGTCGTGCCGTCGCACAGGCAGAAGAAACTCGCCTCCTCGCCGGTCATGAATTCCTCGACTACTACCTCAGCGCCGGCGTCACCGAATGCGCCGTCGAAACAAGCATCGAGGGCGGCGCGCGCCTCGTCCAGCGTCATGGCGATGGTGACGCCCTTGCCGGCGGCAAGCCCGTCGGCCTTGATGACGATCGGCGCGCCGACCTTTTCGACATAGGCTTTCGCCGAGGCAAGATCGGTGAAGCGGCCATAGGCGGCGGTCGGGATGCCGTATTTGGCGCAAAGGTCCTTGGTAAAACCTTTCGAGCCTTCGAGCCGCGCTGCCCGCTTCGACGGGCCGAAGACGCGGATGCCTTCGCCGCGCAGGTCGTCGGCAATGCCGGCGACCAGCGGCCCTTCCGGCCCGACGACGACGAGGTCGATCGCGTTGTCCTTGCAGAAGCTGGCAACAGCGGCATGGTCGGCGATGTCGAGCTTGACCAGTTCGGCCTCGTGGGCGATGCCCGGATTGCCGGGCGCGGCATAGAGCCTGGTCAAAAGCGGCGAGGCCGCGATCTTCCAGGCCAGGGCATGTTCGCGGCCGCCGGAGCCGATCAACAAAACGCGCATGCCGATGTCCCTTGTCATTTCACGACAGGGACTGCGCTATTGCCCCGGGCGGCGCGGGTCAAGAGTTTTACCTTGCGCCATACCGGTTGCGCACGGGAACGTCGCGCCGAGAGCACGGCGTCCCCGGCCGGTATCAGCTCTGGAAGACGACCGGGAACCAGTCCTCGCGCAGTTTCTGGCCGGGCTTCATGTCATGCCCGGGATAGGGCGGCGAGGTACGGCCGGGGCGCTCGACATAGCGCGCATCGTCGCCGACCCAGCGCAGCGACAGCGCCCGGCGACGCGCCGCGGTCGGATTGCCGCGCGCACCATGCGCGGTGCGGAAGTCGAACAGGATGGCGTCGCCCGGCTCCATCTCCCATTCGAGCACCTTCAGCGACGGGTCCTTGTCTGGATCCGGCACGGGCAGATAATCGCCCTCGCCGGCATAGAAATTGCTGTCATCGAGCCAGCGCACCGGCAGGATCATCTTGTCCCATTTGTGCGAGCCGGCGATCAGCCGCAGCGTCGCTTCCTTGACCGGATCGATCGGAATCCAGAAGCTGACGGTCTGGGTGCCATCGACGAAGTAATACGGGATGTCCTGGTGCCAAGGCGTCGGCTTTTGCGTGCCCGGTTCCTTGACCAGCACATGGTCGTGGAAGAACTGGGCGCTGCGCGACTGCATCGCCGCTGCCGCGAGTTCCGCGGCCGGGGAATTGCGCACCACGTCGACGAATTCGGGAATGCGCTCCCAATTGCAGTAATCGTCGAAGAAGCTGCCCTTGCCGTTGGCGATGTCCGAGGCCGTGGCGCTGCGGTTTTGCATGTTGCGCTCGATGCCGGCGGCGATGGTGCCGACCCAGTCCTTGAAGGCGCCGCGTATGCAGACCGCGCCGTCGCGCTGGTAGTCGGCAATCGCTGCGGCATCAATATGTCTGGCGGCCATCTCATGTCTTCCCTGTTTCGATGACCGACTATCGCAGCCGCCGCACATCGCGTAAAATAATAACGTCTCATCTCTCTTATAGTTTTAGACTATGAATCTGACCCTCACCCAGCTGCGTTACCTCGTCGCCGTCGCACGGCATGGCAGCGTCACCGCGGCCGCGCGGATGCTGAACGTCTCACAGCCGTCGATCTCGGTGGCGATCGACAATGTCGAAGCGACGCTCGGCCAGAAACTGTTCGTGCGCCAGCGCGGCAGCGGCATCGCGCTGACCTCGTTCGGCCGCAGCGCGGTGGCGAAGGCAAAGCAGGTGCTGGCCGAAGCGGACGAACTGGTTGGGCTCGGGACGCGCGACGCCGATGTCGGGGGCGAACTTGTGCTCGGCTGTTTCGAGGATTTGGCGCCTTATTTCGCGCCGGCGCTGATCCGCGCTTTTTCGCAACGCTGCCCGGCGGTCACCGTGGTGGTCCGCGACGAGACCTTCGAGACGCTCGGCCGGCGGCTCGGCGATGCGGCAATCGATCTCGGCCTGACCTACGATCTCGGCCTGCCCTCGCACTTCGCCCGCATCCTGCTGCATGAGCTGCGGCCACACGCGCTTCTGCCGCAAGGCCACGCGCTGGCCAGCCAGGCCAGCGTCAGCCTGGCGGAGCTGGCGACCCATCCCTTGATCACCACCGACCAGCCGCACAGCTGGCAGCATATGCTGGACCTGTTCCTCAGCCGCGGCCTGTCGCCGGTCTCGCAATCGACGGCGAGTTCGTTCGAACTGCAGCGCAGCATGGTCGCCAACGGCTTCGGCGTCGCGGTGAGCTACACCAGGCCTTATGGCGACAGGAGTTATGACGGGCTGCCGCTGGTCTGCAAGCCGCTGTCCGATCCGCTGCCTATGCAGCGCATCATCCTCACCCATGACACAAGGCAAAGGCTGTCGAAGGCGGCGCTGGCCTTCACGGAGGTGGCGAAGGAATGGTTTGCCAGCCACGATATTTTCACCGCCTGAGCGACAATGCGGCCGCTTGACGGGGCACGCCGCTGCTGCCACTCCAGCACGATGGAAACCATCCAGTCGAAAGCCGCACAGGGCCGCGTCGCCGACGCGCCGAGCGGCCATTGGGTCTACAAGATATTGCCGCGCTGGCTGTGGCCTTACGCGCAGCTTGCGCGCTGGGACCGGCCGATCGGCTGGCAATTGCTGCTGTGGCCCTGCTGGTGGTCGGCAGCGCTTGCGGCCAGCGCCTATCCCCGCCCGGCAGACCCGTTGCTGACATTACTGCCGTCGCCGTGGTTCCTGTTCCTGTTCTTTGTCGGCGCCGTCGCCATGCGTGGCGCCGGCTGCACCTATAACGACATTGTCGACCAGGACATCGACAACAAGGTCGAGCGCACGCGCTCGCGGCCGCTGCCGGCCGGCAAGGTGACGCGCCGCCAAGCCTGGATATTCCTGGTCATCCAGGCGTTGCTGGGGCTGGTCGTGCTGTTGCAGTTCAACGACTTCGCCATTCCGCTCGGCATCGTCTCGCTGGTCATCGTTGCCGTCTATCCCTTCATGAAGCGCTTCACCAACTGGCCGCAATTGGTGCTCGGGCTCGCCTTCTCCTGGGGTGCGCTGATGGGCTGGGCGGTCGAGTTCGGCGATCTCGATGGCCCGGCCGTCATGCTCTATATCGGCTCGATCCTGTGGGTGATCGGCTACGACACCATCTATGCACATCAGGACAAGGAAGACGACGCCATCGTCGGCGTGCGCTCGACGGCGCGGCTGTTCGGCGACAACACCAAGACCTGGCTGGTCGGGCTTTATGGCGGCACGCTGGTCTGCTTCGCAATCGCCTTCGCCTCGGCGCAGGCGCCGGTGGTGGCGCTGGCCGGGCTGATCGCCGCCGGCGCCCATATGGCGCGGCAGATAGCGGTTCTGGATATCGACGATCCCGATCAATGCCTGCGGCTGTTCAAATCCAACAACCAGGTCGGCTGGTTGATCTTCATCGGCCTGATCGGCGGTGCGCTGTGGGTGGCGCTAAAGCCGCTGGTTTAATCTCCTTCTCCCCGTCACTACACGGGGAAAAGGTGGCGGCAGCCGGATGAGGGGCAGCGCCAATCTTTGCAGTTGAGGTGAGATGCACAGCGGCGATATTGCGAGAAATGCCTCGGTCAGCGCCGCCCCTCATCGCCCTGCCGGGCGTTGGTCACTCGAAAAGCCAAGCAATTGGCTTTTCGTCCGCTACGCGGACCGCTCCTCAACCCCCGTATAGTGACGGGGAGAAGAAGGCTGTCGTCGGCGGTTTCGCCAATCGCCGGTCAAGCTACTCTCTCGAAATAATCTCCTGGCCGTCGATCACCAGTCTCAGCCCGAGATTGCCGGCCCTGCGGCGGGCGAGGAAGCGCGGGCGGCGCGTGGTCGAGACCCGGCCCTTGCGGCGATCCTTGGCCGGCAGCGCCTTGATGGCGGCGCCGAGCGATTCCTCAAGCGTGCGGGCAATGCCGTCGGATTCGATCAGCAGCATCTGCAGCCGGTAAGCATCGGCCCAGGCGCGCCAGTCGGCGGCGACGTCGTCGAGATCGTCGGCCACCAGCAGCGGCACCGACAGCATCGGGTCGTTGTGCAGGAGTTCGAGGGTTACCGTGACATTGCCTTGCGCATCCTCCATCGCGCGGGCGGCGACGCCGCGAAACGCGTTGGCGGGCAGCGCGATGATCGCCGGCACGCCGCTCATCTCGAGCGTGCGGCGGATGACGGCGCCGCGCTGGTCGATGGTGAAGGTAACGTCGCCATAGTCGTCGCGCGTGGCATAGCTCACCACTTGCGGCAGGCGGAATGGGTCGAGGCGCATGTTGCGCCCGGCCCAGACGGGCTTCAATACACTGTTCATCTGCTGCCTTCCTGTGTTTCTCCTGAGAGCCGTTTTGCGGGTCTCTCCGGGCCGGTTTTCCCGGCCTCGTTGTGTGAAACATTAGCGCGAGCTTCTGCCGCCCGGCTTAAGAAAGTCAGTTAAATTTTGCTGATCTCAGGCGATGGTTATCGGAATGAGACCAGCCACAAAATGTTGAAAGGATCAGATAACCTTACCGGGATTCATGATGCCGGCCGGATCGAAGACGGCCTTCACCCGGCGCATCAGCTCGATCGCCATGGGCGGCGCGGTGGCGATCAGCTCGTCGCGCTTCAACTGGCCGATGCCATGCTCGGCCGAGATCGAACCCTGGAAGGAGCGCACAACATCGTGCACGGCATGGTTCATGGCGTGGTAGAGGCCGAGAAACGCTTCATCGTCACCGCCCTCCGGCCGGGAGATGTTGTAGTGGAGATTGCCGTCGCCCATATGGCCGAAGCAGACCACGCGCGCCTGCGGACTGACCGAAGCCACTGCACCGGCCGCCTTTTCGATAAACGCCGGGATGGATGCCACCGGCACCGAAATATCATGCTTGATCGACGCGCCTTCGGGCTTTTGCGAATCCGGCAGCACCTCGCGGAAATTCCAGAAGGCGTCGCCCTGCGCCAGGCTTGCCGCGATCACCGCGTCGCCGACGATGCCTTTCTGGAGGCCTTCCGACAGCACCTCCTCGATCAGCCCCCTGGCGTCCTCGGCCGAACGGCCGGATGATATCTGCATCAGCACATACCAGGGCCAGTCCTCGGCGAGCGGCCGGATGACGCCCTGCGCGTGGCGCAGCGTGAAATCATAAGGACGCTGGCCGATCAGCTCGAAGGCGGTGAGTGCCGCCCCGGCCCGGTCCATCGCCAGGCTGAACAGCGAAAGCGCTGCTTCCGGCGACGACAGGCCGGCAAAGGCGACTTCGCGCCCCTTGGGCTTGGGAAACAGTTTCAGCACCGCGGCGGTGATGATGCCGAGCGTGCCTTCGGCGCCGACGAACAGGTTCTTCAGATCGTAGCCGGTGTTGTCCTTCTTCAGTTTGCGCAGATCGTCGAACACCTCGCCGGTCGGCAGCACGACTTCGACACCAAGGCAGAGTTCGCGCGCATTGCCATAGGCAAGCACGCCGGTGCCGCCGGCATTGGACGAGAGATTGCCGCCGATCTGGCAGGACCCTTGCGCGGCAAGCGACAACGGAAACAGCCGGTCGGCGGCGTCGGCGGCTTCCTGCAGCGTCTGCAGGATGACGCCGGCTTCGACGGTCACCGTGTTCGAGAAGACGTCGATCTCGCGAATGCGGTTCAGCCGCGACAAAGAAAGCACGATCTCGCGGCCGGAGGCATCCGGCACCTGGGCGCCGACCAGCCCGGTGTTGCCGCTTTGCGGCACGACCGGCGTTCCCGTCTCGCTCGCCAGCCGCATGATCCGGCTCACCTCGTCGACGCTGCCGGGACGCAGCACCAAGGCCGTCCTACCGTGCCACAGCCCGCGCCGCTCGGTAAGATACGGCGCAATATCGGCTTGGTCGCGCAGTGCATATTTTTCGCCGACAATGGCAGTGAAGCGGTCGATGAGAGCGGGATCGAGGTCGAAGGGGGAGTCGTTCATCGGCGCAAACTATGGCGCTCAATCGAGCTTGTCACGGGGGGCAGCGGCACGAAGCAGCCGGTCGTTGATCGCCTCGCCGAGGCCTTCGACCGGGATCGGCTCGACGGCGATCGTGGCCGCACCGCTGCGGTCGAGTTCCTGCAGATACGCGAACAGATTGCTTGCGGCTTCGCGCAAATCGCCTGATGCCGACAGGTTGCGCAAGGCGGCCGCCGCTTGCCAGCCTTCGGCGCGGCGGACGCCAAAGGCCAGCAAGGCCTCGCCTTCAACCACGTTTTGCGCGTCGAGCCGCACCGCGGCGCCCGGCGCATAATGCGACGCCAGCATGCCGGGCGCCTCGATGCCGGCCGTCGCGCCGCGCTGCAGCTTGAGGCCGGTGACGGCCTCGATATCGGCGGCAGCGATGCCGCCTGGCCTCAGCAGCCGCACGCTGTTGCCTTCGACCTTGACGATGGTCGATTCCAGCCCGACCGGGGTGGCGCCGCCATCGACCACCAGCCGGATTTTGGCGCCGAGATCGGCCGCCACGGCTTGCGCCGTCGTGGCGCTTATCTTGCCCGAAGAGTTCGCGCTGGGCGCGGCCAGCGGCCGGCCGAGCCTGGCGATCAGCTCGCCGCCGAAGCCCCTCGGCATGCGGAGCGCGATCGTATCGAGCCCGGCGGTGACCAGCGGATGGATGCCGTTGCCGGGTCGGAGCGGCAGCACCAGCGTCAGCGGCCCCGGCCAGAACGCCTCGGCCAGCCGCTTCGACAGCGGGTCGAAGATCGCAATGCGCTCGGCCATCGCGAGGTCGGCGACATGGGCGATCAGCGGGTTGAAGCGCGGCCGGCCCTTGGCTTCGAAGATGCGGGCGACGCCGACGCCATTGGTCGCGTCGCTGGCCAGTCCATAGACGGTCTCCGTCGGGATAGCGACGACGTCGCCGCCCTCGAGCAGCGCCAACGCCTGCTCCATCGCTTCGCCGACGGATAGTATCTCAGCCACTCGCTTCACCTCACAGGCACCGGACCTAAAGCGCGTCGCGCTGAACCGGATTCATGCGACGCGCTTTAGGTCTTTGTTTTGATGCATGTCGTTCTCTCAAAACCGGGGCCACTTTTGAGCGACATGCATTAGAGCGGTTCAGCGGTTCGCTGAAACGCTCTAAGTATTTGTTTTTGCGCAATTCCGGACGGAAAACCGCTACTCACTTTTCCTGGAATTGCTCTAATACGGCAGTGGTTTTCGGGCAAGCCGGCGTTGGCGAATTATCAATGCCTAAAATGCTATGTTTCCCTGCAAGCCGGCATCAATCCACCGGGGTTAAGGCTATTTGCGGTTAGGGCTGGCGGCTTGTCGGGCAAGGGGACGGTTTCGATGTCGATGCGTGTGCTTGGAGCGCTTGGTTTCACCCTGGCGGCGATGACCGGTGGGGCGCACGCCTCGTCGATCGTCTTTCTCGGCGTCTCGACCTCGACGCCATCGGTCATCAAGGTTGGCGGATCCGAACCGGTCAGGATCGCCTCGTCGCCATCGATCGTCGCACTCGGCGATGCCCAGCCCGATGTGACTTATGAAAAGGTCGCGGCGATCCCCGAAAAGCCTAGGCAGGACCCGATGATCATTCGCGGCGGCATCGTCGGCGGCGCCTTCGCCGCGCCGGCTCCGGCCAGGGCGAGCGCCGCGGCGCCGGCAACTGAGCCGACGGCAGAGACCGCACCAGCCGGAACTGCAACGGCATCGAACGGCAAGCCCGAGTCGCAACCGGCAGCGCCGCAGCCGGCAGCAACACCGCAGCGGCCGATCGAGGGCGTCGGCAAAGCCGAGTAGGCCATACAGCCAAAACAGTCGGCCAAGACAGTCGGCCGATCCATGCCGCTTGACGCCGATCGACGCCCCGGCGCACGATCGGCTTGGCGGCGGCCCCAATTTCGCCAATCGGGTTTGGCATGAGCGCGCCGGGTTCTAGGAGAGCGAGGGGTTATCATGAACATGACGAAATCTTTGACTATTGCCGGCCTGTTGCTGGCGTCACCTATAGGTGTCGGCGGCGCGCAGGCCGGTGACGAGCTAGGGTCCTACGTCGCGCGCATTTCCGATCGCGACCACCATGCCAGCGACGGCTATGAGCTGAGCAGCGCAGCACAGATGGTGCGGCAGGACCGCGCCAACTGGCACAAGTTCCACCGACGCGATGCCGACGACCAGGGCGATGACTGGTTCCGCAGCAACGATGAGCGCGCGTATCTGGAACGCATGCTGAAGCGCAGTGGCGCGATGAGCTCCTCGACACGGAACGCCATCGTCAATGGCGAGCCGCTGATCCAGGTCGACGTCTATTCAGACAGCGTGCATGTCAGCATTTTGGAGGACTGACGGAGTCAGCCTCGGGAGGACTGAAAACAAGACGGGCGGCGTGTGAACGCCGCCCGTGTTCGGGCTTGTCCGTCCCTTAGCCAGCTATTCTGGAAAAATCCGCGACCTGATCGGTGGCCGTGCGGATGCGAGCCAGCAGCGCCAGGCGGTTGGCGCGCACGGCCTGGTCCTCATCATTCACGAGAACGCGTTCAAAGAATGAATCAACCGGTTCACGCAACACGCTAAGCGCCAGCATGGCGGCGGAAAAGTCTTCGTTTTGAATCGCTTCGCCGGCTTCTCTCTCCGCCTGATTCACCGCCGCAAACAGCGATTTCTCGGCCTCCTCGCGAAACAGCGCCGGCTCAACAGTCGCGGCGACACGCGTTTTCTTCTTCTCCTCAGCAGCCAGAATGTTGGCCGCGCGCTTGGTGCCGGCGAGCAGGTTCTTGCCGTCCTCGGTGTCGAGGAAGTAGCCGAGCGCTTCGACGCGGCGCACGATCTGCAGGAGGTCATCCGAGTGCGATTGGCCGATTTCCCCCCTTGTGGGGGAGATGCCCGGCAGGGCAGAGGGGGGCGCGCCAGAATGAGAGGTCGGCGGGACAGCGCCCCCCTCTGTCGGCTTCGCCGCCCCCACAAGGGGGGAGATTGGCGCGCTTCCACCGCCTGCCAGCACGGCGTCAATGAGATCATGCCTAGCACCCTGGTCGCGGAGATAGACTTTCAGGCGGTCGTGGAAGAAGGCGAGGAGGTCGGGGCCAAAGGCCCGTCCAGCCTTAGACGCGAGATAACTCGCCGTTTGATAGGCACTATCGAAGAGCGATGTCAGCGGCAGTGAGATCCCATTCTCGATCAGGATCCTCACCACGCCCAGTGCGGCCCTTCTCAGCGCGTAAGGGTCCTTCGACCCCGTCGGCTTTTCATCAATGGCCCAGAAGCCGACCAGCGTGTCGAGCTTGTCGGCCAGTGCGACGGCAATCGACACCGGATTGGTCGGCAGGCTATCCGACGGACCTTGCGGTTTGTAGTGCTCCTCGATCGCCGCAGCCACGGACGGATGCTCGCCCTGCAGCAGCGCGTATTTGCGCCCCATGGCGCCTTGCAGTTCCGGAAACTCGCCCACTGCTTCGGTCGTAAGATCGGCCTTGGCGAGCACCGACGCACGCCCGGCGAGCGCGGTAATCTCCCCCCTTGAGGGGGAGATGTCGCCGAAGGCGACAGAGGGGGTCGTCTCGCGTGGAGCGCCAACTCCCTCTTTCTTCGAGAGACCGGGCGGCGTCGCGGCAGCCGAACCGACCCCCTCTGGCCTGCCGGCCATCTCCCCCTCAAGGGGGGAGATTGACTGCGCCACTGTTGGCGCCAGCTCCTGCGCCAGCCGCTTGATCCGCTCCACCCGATCGCCTTGCGTACCGAGCTTGGTTTGAAAGGTGACATTGAGATGGTCGAGGCGGGCCATGCGCTGGTCGAGCGGCTTTTTCAGATCGAGCCCGAATTTCTTCGCCGACGCCTCGAGCTGCTCCAGATCGGGCAGATCGCCCTGGTCGGTCTTCCAGAAATACAGCGCGTCCGACAGGCGGGCACGCACCACCTTGCCGTTGCCGTGCGCGATCTCCTTGCCGCCGTCCTTGGCCTCGATGTTGGCGGTGAGGATGAAGCGGTTGGAGAGGTTTTCGCCGTCGCCTTGCGGCCGGGTGACAAAGCATTTCTGATTGGCGCGGATGGTCAGCCGGACCACCTCGGGCGGAATGGCGAGAAAGGCCTCCTCGTATTCGCCCATCAGCACCACCGGCCATTCGACCAGGCCCGACACTTCTTCCAACAACCCTTCGTCCTCGACCAGATCGAGCCCGTTGGCGAAGGCGAGGTTGCGGGCGTCGGCAAGGATGATCTCCTTGCGGCGGTCGCCATCGAGCACGACCTTGGCCGCTTCCAGCTTGGTCACGTAATCGTCGAAGCGGCGCACGGTGATTTCACCCGGCGCCATGAAACGATGGCCATAGGTGATATTGCCCGAGCGGATGCCATCGATCTCGAAATCGACCACCACCGGCTCCTCGGTCTCCGGGCCGAAGGTGCACAGGATCGTCTGCAGCGGCCGCACCCAGCGCAGCGAACCGGGCTTGGCCGAAGCCGGCCCCCAGCGCATCGATGTCGGCCACGGGAAGCTGCGGATGATGGCCGGCACCAGTTCGGCGACGATTTCTTCCGCCGCCCTGCCCGGCTTCGAAATATGGGCGACGTAGAAATCGCCCTTCTTCGGATCGGAATGGACATGCGCCTCGGCAACCGAGGCAAGGCCTGCCTTGCGCAGAAAACCCTGCACCGCCTGTTCCGGCGCCGCCGTCGACGGCCCCTTGATCTCCTCGTGGATGTCCTTCGAGCGCGCGGTCAGGCCCCTGACATCGAGCGCCAGGCGCCGCGGCGTCCAGTATTCGCGCGCGGCGTCATAGGTCAGACCCGCCTCGACCAGACCGTCGGTCAGCATCTTCTTGAGATCGCCCGCCGCCTTGCGCTGCATGCGGGCGGGGATTTCCTCGGAGCGAAGTTCCAGCAACAAATCCGGCATCAGAGTTTCTCCACCCGCATGCCTTCTCCCTGATTGCGCGTCCTCGCGCCTCCGGCGCTGCGGTTGCGCGGCCGGGCGGGGATTTCCTCGGAGCCAAGTTCTAGCAAAAGATCAGGCATCAGAGTTTCTCCACCCGCATGCCTTCTTCCTGATTGCGCGTCCTCGCGCCTCCGGCGCTGCGGTTGCGCGGCTGGGCGGGAATCTCTTCCGAGCGGAGTTCTAGAAGCAGATCAGGCATAGTTAGGCTCCCACCCTCCCCTCGATGGGGAGGGTCGGCGCGTAGCGCCGGGGTGGGGTGGCGACCTCTCAGCCGCCGATACCTTCGGCACCATCGCGCAAACGCAGGTGTGATTTTCGTTCTTCCACCGCCGCATAGATCGTATCGAGCACGGAATCCAGTTCGTTTTTGATTTCATGGTTCCAGAAGCGAATGACGCGGTAGCCTTGGCTCTCGAACCATTTCGTTCGACGCTCGTCATGGCGCAGCTGGTCATCGAAGCTGTGATGGGCACCGTCCACCTCAATGATCAGCTTCAGCCGGTGGGAGATGAAATCAGGGAAGTAAACGCCTACCGACGCCTGCCTGCGAAAATGAGTGCCTTCTACTGGAATGCGCCACAGATGCCGCCACAGGATGCGTTCCTCGTCGGTCATCGCCGCGCGAAGCCTTTGCGCAGACTGCAGCTTGAATCGATCGAGTTTTGGCATGGAACGTCGCGCTGTCACCCCCACCCGCCGCTTCGCGGCGACCTCCCCCATCTAGGGGGAGGTAAGAGGGCATAGCAACTCGGCTGACCGCTGTTTCCAGGAATTTTGACCGCCCCTGTCGGGCCGCAACCAGCCCGCCCGTCCTTGGATCAAAGATTTCCATGAACCAAACGCAGCGCTGAAGCGACCAACGCTCAGGCAGGGACCTATTGGCTGAACGACCATGAAAACGGCATCGAGACTTCTCCAGATCATCGCGCTCAGCGCCTGTTTCGCCGCGCAGGTGCATGGCGCCTTCTCGATGCCGGGTGTGCGGCAGGCTATGCGGACCATGGCAGGATCGTCTGGCCAGTTCTCGGCGCCAATCAACATTTCCCCCGAAATGATGAAGTGAGCCTCAGGCGGCGAGCCCGCCGGCCTGGGTCTGCAAAAATGCCTCGCCGCAGGCTTTCGCCAGATTGCGCACCCGCAGGATGTAGCTCTGCCGCTCGGTCACCGAAATCACTCCGCGCGCATCGAGCAGGTTGAAGACGTGGCTGGCCTTGATGCACTGGTCATAGGCCGGGAAGACCATGCGGTGCATCGGCAGATTGTCGTTCGAAGCCGGGGCGCCGGCCGCGAGCAGCGCCTTGCATTCGGCTTCGGCGTCCTCGAAATGCCTGAGCAGCATGGCAGTGTTGGCATATTCGAAATTGTGCCTGGAATATTCCTGCTCGGCCTGCAGGAAGACATCGCCATAGGTGACTTTTTCGGCGCCTTCTCGGCCATTGAAGTTGAGGTCGTAGACATTGTCGACGCCCTGCACATACATGGCCAGCCGCTCCAGGCCGTAGGTCAGTTCTCCCGCCACCGGCGCGCATTCGATGCCGCAGACCTGCTGGAAATAGGTGAACTGCGACACTTCCATGCCGTCGCACCAGCACTCCCAGCCGAGCCCCCAGGCGCCAAGCGTCGGGCTTGCCCAGTCGTCCTCGACGAAGCGAATGTCGTGCAGCAGCGGATCGACGCCGATCGACTTGAGCGAGCCGAGATAGAGCTCCTGCAGGTTCGGCGGGTTGGGCTTCAGGATCACCTGGTACTGGTAATAATGCTGCAGCCGGTTGGGGTTTTCGCCGTAGCGGCCGTCTTTCGGCCTTCGCGAGGGCTGGACATAGGCAGCGTTCCAGCCCTTGGGCCCGAGCGCGCGCAGCGTGGTGGCCGGATGAAAGGTGCCGGCGCCGACTTCCATGTCGTAAGGCTGCAGGATGACACAGCCATAGGCGGCCCAGTAATTGTGCAGGGTCAGGATCAGCCCCTGGAACGAGCGGCTGGGGTGCATATGGGCTGGACTGTCTGACGTCACGGCGGCCTCGGAAAGCGCGAAAAAGAAGACATTCCCTAGTTGCCGGGCCGGTAGGCGTCAAGGCAGCGCCTATGGCCGCCCTGATGAGAGGTTGAACGCTTTGCTTCGGACTGGCCCATTGCCGGACGGTGCCGGTGGCCGTTTGCTCGCCCAGCTTCAACGACAAAGGTTCAGCCATGCAAGGCCAGTTCACCGTACGCCCCGTCACCCGAGAGGATTACGAGCAATGGCTGCCGCTGTGGGACGGCTACAATGCGTTTTACGGCCGCTCGGGCGAGACCGCCCTGCCCGGTGACATCACTGCAATGACATGGTCGCGCTTCTTCGATGCCTATGAGCCGATGCATGCGCTGGTCGCCGAGAGCGAAGGCAAGCTTCTCGGCCTTGTCCACTATCTCTACCACCGCACCACGACGGCGATTTCGCCGAACTGCTATCTGCAGGATCTCTTCACCAATGAGGCGTCGCGCGGCAAGGGCGTCGGCCGGGCACTGATCGAAGACGTCTATACCAGGGCGCAAACCGAGGCTCCAGCCGCGTCTACTGGCTGACACACGAAACCAACCACACGGCGATAAAGCTCTACGACAAGATCGGCGATCTCTCGGGGTTCGTCGTCTACCGAAAGCTGTTCTAGAATGAGCGCCAACGCTGGGTCTGCGCCGCGTCGCTTCGCTCCTTGCTCCGCCATAGAATGACGATCCCGATAGGGCGTCTCTATCTCTTTGTTTCTGTCGCAATTCCGAACGGAAAACCGCGCACACTTTCCTGGAATTGCTCTAAGACACCAAACCGAAAAAACGGGGCTCAGCGAGCCCCGTTTCATCAGAAGTATGGCCCGATCACCCCTTCGGCGCTGGCGGGGTGGCCGGCTTGACCTTCGGGGTTTCCTGCGCCGTGTTGGATTCGATCGGCGGCAAGCCCTTCATCAGCTTCTGCTGCAAAATGGCAAGCACATCGGGATCCGGCTTCAGGTCGCGCGCCTGATTCCACTGGAAAGTGGCTTCGAGCTTGCGGCCGACGCGCCAATAGGCATCGCCGAGATGGTCGTTGAGCACCGGATCTTCCGGCTTGAGCGACACGGCGCGCTCCATTTCGCGCACGGCGTCGTCGAACCGGCCCATGCGGAAATAGGCCCAGCCCAGCGAATCGACAATGTAGCCGTCGCTCGGCCTGAGGTCGACGGCCTTCTGGATCATCGCCAGGCCTTCCTTGAGGTTCATGTTCATGTCGACCCAGGAATAGCCGAGATAGTTCAGCACCTGCGGCTGGTCGGGGAACAGTTCCAGCGCCTTGAGGAAGTTCGGTTCGGCCTTGGGCCATTCCTTCAGCCGCTCATAGGCGATGCCGCGCTGATAGTAGATGTTCCAGTTGGCATTGGTCGGCGTCTTCAGCACCGCGACCGCCTTGTCGTAGAGAGTGGCGGCGGAGCGGAAATCCTCCTTCGACGCATAGACCCCGCCCAGCGCCAGATAGGCGCGCATGTCATCGGGGTGAGCTTCGACGAATGCCTTGAGATGGGCGATCGCCTCATCGTGACGGTTGAGATCGGCAAGGTTGAGGCCGAGCTGCAGGTCGGAAAGCTCCTTCAGCGGCGAGGAGGCTGGAATGCGGCTATAGAGCGCAATGGCGCCTTCGCCGTCCTTCAGCTGCTCCGCAACGGCGGCAAGCTGCACCAAAGCGGCGTCGCTGTCGGGCTTGAGCGCGAGCGCATATTGCAGATAGAGGCGCACGAACGGCTCGCCGCCGCCGCGATTGAGCGCGATGGCGAGGTCGAGCAGGATTTCAGCGGCGCCTTCGGAGGGACTGGCGACGAAAGGCTCGATCTTGTCGCCCTTGCTGATCCTGTCGCGAAGCGCCTGGATGTCGAGCTTGCCGGGCGCGAACGCCTCGGCCTTGTCGAGCACGTAGAGCGCCTTGTTCTTGTTGCCCTTGCGCGCCAGGAAAGACGCGTAGGCCTGGGCGTTGCGCATCCATGTCTCGGGCGCGGCACCGCCGGCCGTGACGTCGGTCAGGGTCGCGTCATAAAGCGCGTCGGCCTTATCCGACAGGCCTGCGGCATCGGCGATCAGCGCGCGGTGGAAGGACTTGAACAGGCCGAACCAGTCAGGCCCCTGCAGTTTGTCGATCGAGGCCATCGCCCCGGTGGGGTCGCCGGCGCCCGCTTGTGCCCAGCCGGACATGACGCCGGAAATCAGCCGGTCGAGATCGGATTCGAGCGACAGCTTGAGCCAGTACTGCGCCTTGGTGAAATCCTTCTTGTGGAAGGAATCGACCGCCAGAGCCAGACGCGAGAAGCGCTCGACGTCGGGAACTGCCTTGAGCTTGTCGGCATAGACCAGCGATTCCTCGAAGCGGCCTTGCGCGATCAGCGACAGCATCAGGCTTTGCTGCAGCGAGGTGTCGCCGGGATTGAAGGCGAGCGCCTGCTTGTAATAAGCGATGGCATTGTCGAGGTCGTTGTCGCCTTCGGCGATGCGGGCGGCGAGATAGGCGCCCGAGAAGGAGGTGATCTTGACCGGGTCGGTCAATTCCTTGGCGTAGGCAGGCAGCGGAGAAATCGCCATCCCTGCCATAATTGCCAGCCCCGCGAGCCAGCGCGCACGTCCTTGCCGCATCGTATCCCTTTCAGCCAAGCGCCATCCCGCGTCGGCGCGGAGAAGCCATAGACTCGATGTTTCCTGCCAAAGCATGGCCTTTTTGGGGTCAGGCTTCAATCCGGGCCGAATTCACAATCGGGTCACCCGATTAACAAACCATGGCGACGCACACACTGTCGGTTCGGGATAATAGCAGATCGGGGTTGGGAGCTACAGCCTGACATCGCGATATCCGCCTGCCGCGACAGTGGTGCACAGGCCGGCCCATTCGCAACCCTGGCAGGCCTCACGCGTCACGCCGGCTGCAAAGGCCGCGCGCAGACCGGCAAGCGTTGCCGCGTCGAGGCTGAGGCGGGCGCCGGCCCGGATCGGCCGGGCCAGCAGTTTGCCGACATCGCGTGCCGCCAGTTCGTCCCGGGCGGCGGCGCTTTCGCGCAAACAATGCGGCTCGGCCTCGCCGAGCAGCGGTTGGCAGATATCGTCGGGGCCGGAGACGATCAGGATATCCTCACCCCGGCCCAGACGTTTCGCGATCACGTCATAATTGGCGACGAAGGCTGCGCTGTACCCTTTGCCGACATAGGTCAGCAGGCAAAGCAGGTGATGGGAGCGCAGCCTGATGGTCATTGGTCAGGACGCGGTTCCGACCCGGCTCGCCTTGTTGCCGGAAAACAGCTTCAGCGTGGCGGCGCCAAGCGCCGACTTGAGCAAGCCGCCGACGATGAACGGCAGGAAGCCGGAGACGATCGCCGCCTTGGCACCAATGATGGCGGCGAGCCACACAGTGCCGATCACCAGGCAAAGCAGGTTGCCGAGCAGCATGGCGAGGAAGGCAAAGCCAACCCGGTTGCCATTCCAGCCGCGTTCGGCAAGCCAGCCGACCAGAGCACCGACAATGGGGAACGACAGGAGATAGCCGCCGGTGTAGAACCAGGAGGCGCCGCTGGCCAGAACCGGGAGGCCCACTGCGCCCTCGACCAGCCAGGCGATGATGGTGATGGCGCCAAGCCGCCAGCCATAGAGCGCGCCGATCAGCGTCACTGCGAAGGTCTGCATGGTGACCGGCACCGGCACCATCGGCACCTCGATGTAGGACGACAGCGCCAGGAACAGCGTGCCGATGACGACGGCCCCGACCTGCCAGCCAAGCGATCGGGTTTGCAGGCGCAACGGGCTGAAGGATGGCTTGGAGGGCGAAAAGGCGATGTCGGTCATGGCGGCTTCCCTGTTGGTTTGTAATTATAGATAATTTTGTTGTTCGATCTATTATCGAATCCATACTTGCGAGGAGATGGCAACCCCTCGGGTGAAAAAGGATGGATCTTGAGTGCCTAAATGAACGGAATTGGAAAGGGCCGGCGGGACAGCACCCCCCTCTGGCCTGCCGGCCATCTCCCCCGCAAGGAGGGAGATCGGATGTCGCCTATGCTTTCGCAAATCGCCGACGTTGCAGGACTAACGCAGCCGGCAAAGCTGCTGATCTCCCCCCTTGCGGGGGAGATGTCCGGCAGGACAGAGGGGGGTGTGAAGGATCGCTACCCAACAATGGCAAACGCTTCGCGCATCTTGCCTGACGCGGTCTTGACCGGTTTCTGCCCGATCCACTGCACGTGCCGGCCAAGCGTGGCGGCGGCCGATTCGGTATTGCCCTGCCGCAGCGCGCTCAGGATCGCGCGATGATCCTGGTCGGTGCGGATTTCCCATTCCGAGCGCCATGCGGCGAACAGGAAGCGGGCGCTTGCGGCGTGCAAATCGTCGATGGTGGCGATGAGCCGCGGCATGCCGCAGGGCGCCAGGATCAGCCGGTGGAAGGTGCGGTTGGCCTCCTCCCAAGAGCGGACATCGCGGGATTTGTCGCCGGCCTTTGTGGCTTCTTCGGCAAGATTGAGAATGGAAGCCGTCAGATGCGGCGCGGCATGGCGCAGCGCCAGCACTTCGAGGGCTGCCCGCATTTCGGCGACTTCCCTTACCTCGCCGAGATCGAAAGCGGCGACGCGCACGCCCCGCCTGGGCTCACTGACCGCCAGCCCTTGCGCCTCGAGGCGCCGGAAGGCTTCGCGCACCGGGACATGGCTGGTCTGGAATTCCTCGGCGATGTGATCCTGCCGCAACCGGGCTCCCGGCTCGATCGCGCCCGATATGATGCGATCCGCCAGCACCTTGCTGATGCGCACGGCGATGGTGTCGTCTGCGGTCTTTGCCATGTTTTATAGATAATTTGCGCCGCAACCGATTGTCGAGCGGTGATTGCCCGATTTTGCATGCAAACTTGCTTTGGCGCCAGGCGCGGGTCAGTTCACCCGGCTGATGCAGAAGTCGATGACGTCGATCAGCGCCGATTTCTGCGGCGCCGCCTCCAGCGGCGCCAGCGCGTCGCGGGCGATCTCGCCGAAATGGCGGGCCCGTCCGATGGTGTCGGCAATGGCGCCATGGCGGGTCATCAGGCCGATCGCCTTTTCCAGGCCGGCATCGTCGGTGACATTGTCCTCGATGGCGCGCTTCCAGAAGGTGCGCTCGGCCTTGGTGCCGCGCCGGTAGGCGAGGATGACCGGCAGCGTAACCTTGCCTTCGCGGAAATCGTCGCCGACATTCTTGCCCAGCTCCTGGCTGGAGCCGCCATAATCCAGCGCATCGTCGATGAGCTGGAAGGCAAGGCCGAGATTCATGCCGTAGGAGCGCAATGCGGCGCGATCGTTGCGCGTCGCCGATGCGATGACCGGACCGACCTCGGCGGCAGCCGAGAACAGCGCCGCGGTCTTGGCCTTGATGACGGCGAAATGCTCGTCCTCGGTGGTATCCAGGTTCTTGGCTGCCGCCAGCTGCATCACCTCGCCCTCGGCGATGATCGAGGCGGCGCTGGACAGGATGTCGAGCGCTTCCAGCGAACCGACATCGACCATCATGCGAAAAGCCTGGCCGAGCAGGAAATCGCCGACCAGCACGCTCGCCTGGTTGCCCCAGATCATGCGGGCAGTCTTTTTGCCGCGCCGCATGCCGCTCTCGTCGACGACGTCGTCGTGGAGCAGCGTGGCGGTGTGCATGAACTCGACCGCGGTGGCGAGCTTGACGTGGCCCTCGCCGGAATAGCCGAACATCTGGGCCGCCGCGAGCGTCAGCATGGGACGCAGCCTTTTGCCGCCCGACGAGATCAGATGATTGGCGACCTCCGGGATCATCTCGACGTCGGAGCCGGCCTTGGACAGGATCAGTTTGTTGACGCGCCCCATATCGGCTGCTGTCAGGTCGATGAGATCCTTGATGGAGGCGGGTTCCCGCTTCCCGTTTTCGATGTTGAGAACGACACCCACCAACAAACACTCCCGTCTTTGATCACGCGTGCGACGGCACCCTGGTCCCGCCTGGGACTCTAGGGCGGCACATACGGGCACGGCAAGAGGCGAATTGGCGCGGCTGCGGTGACGGCGTGTCAACCTTAGCGACCGCATGCCGTTGCCCGAAAACCGCTCCACACTTTTCGGCGCCATGCTCCAGCGTTTACATCAACGCTGCAACCTGCGAACTTCGTCCGATGATAGAACTCGTGCGCACCAACGATGCCGTGATCATCTCCTTCGTCGAATTGCTGATGCGCGATGCCGGGATTGCCTGCTTCGTCGCCGACCAGAACATGAGCATTCTCGAAGGGTCGATCGGTCTTTTGCAGAAGCGCGTCATGGTCGATGCCGACCAGGCCGATCAGGCGCGGCGCATCTTGAAAGACGCCGGCATCGAGAACGAAATCCGCCAGACATAATGGCTGAAGCGAGCGCGCTTACCAGCGATACGCCGGCCCATACGGTCGATGCCTTCCATCGCGGCCGCTTCTGGCTGGTCCAGCCCAGGACAGGGCATCGCGCCGGGATGGATGCCATGATGCTGGCGGCAGCAGTTCCATCCGGCTTTGCTGGACGCCTCGCCGATTTCGGCGCCGGCGCCGGTGCGGCGGGTCTTGCCGTGCTGTCGCGCTGCCCAGAGGCGCAGGTCGTGCTCGTCGAACGGTCGACCGAGATGGCAGGCTTCGCCACAACCACGCTCGCCCATCCCGGCAATGCGCATCTCGGCAATCGCGCCTCGGTGCTGACCGCCGACGTCACGCTGTCGGGCCGGGCGCGGACGCAAGCCGGCCTTGCCGACAATTCCTTCGATTTCGTCATCATGAACCCGCCCTTCAACGCGGCGCAGGACCGCGCCACGCCAGATCCGCTGCGGCGGCAAGCGCATGTCATGGACGACGGGCTGTTCGAGAGCTGGATCCGAAGTGCGGCTGCCGTCGCCAAGCCGCGCGGCGGCCTGGCCGTCATTGCGCGGCCGGAACAGCTTGGCGACCTCCTCCATGCGCTGTCGGGCCGCTTCGGCGACGCCGAGATGCTGGCCGTGCATCCGCGCCCGGAAGCAGCCGCAATCCGCATTGTCGTTAGGGCAGCGCTCGGCGCGCGCGGCAAGCTGTCGATCCGCCCGCCTTTGATGCTGCATGGGCAAACGGGCGACGGCCCGTCGGAACGAACCGAGATGATCAACAACGGACTGGCGTCGCTGTTTGGCGATTGATTTTGGGCCCGTCAGTGTCGTTGCCGCAAAACCGGCACACAGTTGGCTGAGATGGATTGCAGCATTGCCGTTGACCCGCAAATCCCTACATGCGTTGAAGCCATTTGGAGACAGCCACCTCGTGAAACGCCTTTTCAACCGCCTGCTGCCGAAATCCTGGCGATCCAGCGTCGTCACCATTCCCGTCATCAGGCTGCATGGCACCATCATGGCCGGCGGCGGCCCGTTCCGGCCGAGCCTGTCCTTGGCGTCCACCGCCGCCCTCATCGAAAAGGCGTTCCTGTTCGATGCGCCCGCCGTCGCCATTTCGATCAATTCGCCTGGCGGCTCGCCGGTGCAGTCGCGGCTGATCTTCAAGCGCATCCGTGACCTCGCGGTCGAGAAGAACAAGAAGGTGCTGGTCTTCGTCGAGGATGTGGCGGCCTCGGGCGGCTACATGATCGCGGTCGCCGGCGACGAGATCTTTGCCGATCCGTCCTCCATCGTCGGTTCGATTGGTGTCGTCTCGGCCTCGTTCGGCTTTCCCGAACTGATGAAGAAGATCGGTGTCGAGCGCCGTGTCCACACCGCCGGCCAGAACAAGGCGGTGCTCGACCCGTTCAAGCCGGAGAAGAGGGAAGACGTCGAGCGCCTGAAGGCGCTGCAGCTGGAAGTGCACGAGACCTTCATCGACCTGGTCAGGGAACGCCGTGGCACCAAGCTGAAGGACGATCCGGACCTGTTCACCGGCCTGTTCTGGACCGGCAAGAAAGGGCTGGAGCTTGGCCTCGTCGATGCGTTGAGCGACATGCGCACGGTACTGAAAACCCGCTTCGGCGCGAAAACCCAGCTCAGGCTGGTCACCGCGCCGCGTGGCCTGTTTGGCCGCATCGGCCTGTTCGGCTCGAACGTTTCGGCGCCCGATATTGCCGCCGCCGCCGCAAGCGGCGTGATCGATGCGGCGGAAGAGCGCGCATTGTGGGCGCGCTTCGGGCTTTGAAAAAGCCGGGAAAGCGTCTAGCATGAGCGCTTGACAGTCTGCCTTGCCGTCTTGCGAGGGAGGAGCTTTGAAATGCCACAGATCATTTTCTTCGCAGTTGTCGGCGCCGCCGCTTATTTCGGCTACCGCACTTTCGTCCGCGAGGCCGAACGTGTGACCGCCAAGGTGCGGCGCACCGAAAAGCAGGCAGCCAACGGCACCAACGGCACGCTGGTCCAGGATCCCAAGACCGGCGAATACCGCCTGGCCAAGGACTGAGCATCATCCCGTCAGCAGCCGACAGTTTGGATGCCGCAGCCCGGACGTGGCTTGCGCCCGCCAAGATAAATCTGGCGCTGCACGTCACCGGCAGGCGCGCCGACGGGTATCATCTGCTCGAGAGCCTGGTCGTTTTCACCCGCTTCGGCGACAGGGTCGAGATCGAGCCTGCCGACGCCGACCGGTTCTCCGTATCGGGCCGTTACGCGACTTCCGTGCCGATCGACGACAGCAATCTGGTGGTGAAGGCGCGCGAGGCGCTGCGCAGGCAGGCCGGCCAGCAGCGCACGCCGCCGGTTGCCATCCGGCTGGAAAAGAACCTGCCGGTCGCATCCGGGGTCGGCGGCGGCTCGAGCGACGCGGCGGCGGTATTGCAGGGTCTTGTCCGGACCTGGGGGCTCGACATCGGCGAGGCCGAACTGAGCCGGATCGGTCTCACGCTCGGCGCCGACGTGCCGATGTGTCTTGCGGCAAAACCGCTGGTTGCGCGTGGCGTCGGCGATGAGCTGTCGCCAATTGCGGATTTTCCTGCGCTGGCCTTGGTGCTGGTCAATCCCGGCGTCGCCGTCTCCACGCCCGATGTGTTCAATGCACTTGAAAAACGCGACAATGAAGGACTGCCGCCGCTGCCGCGCGGTTTCGATTTCCACGGCGTCCGCAATTGGCTGGAGATCACCCGCAACGATCTTGAGGAACCGGCGCAAGCAATACAGCCGCCCATCGGCAGAGCGCTTTCCCTGCTGAACAGGGCCGGATCTGGATTCTCGCGCATGTCGGGATCCGGCGCGACATGCTTCGGGCTGTTCGAGACCGGCAATGTCGCCAAGCGCGCCGCCGCCGAGATTCGCAGTCGCGAACCGGAGTGGTTTGTCGCCGCGACACGAAGCATCGCTTCGGAGGGGGCCGATGGCCAAAATTGACGAGAGCCGGCCGTTCATCCCGGTGCGCATCGCGGTGCTGACGGTGTCCGATACGCGCAGCCTTGCCGACGACAAATCCGGCCAGACGCTGGCTGATCGCATCGCCGAGGCCGGCCATGTCCTGGCCGCGCGCGACATCGTCACCGACGACCGGGAGAAAATCCGCGACAAGGTGCTGGGCTGGTCGCGCGACGAAGACATCGATGTCGTCATCACCACCGGCGGCACCGGTTTTACCGGCCGCGACGTGACGCCGGAGGCGCTGGAGCCGATCTTCGAGAAGCGCATGGATGGCTTTTCCGAAGTGTTCCACCGCATTTCCTACGACAAGATCGGCACCTCGACAGTGCAGAGCCGGGCGACGGGCGGCGTCGTCAACGCCACCTTCGTCTTTGTGCTGCCGGGCTCGCCCGGCGCCTGCAAGGACGCCTGGGACGGCATCCTGAAACCGCAGCTCGACTACCGCCACATGCCCTGCAACTTCGTCGAGATCATGCCGCGCCTGGACGAGCAGTTGCGGCGCGGCAAGGCCGCCTCGTAAACCAAGGCAAAGCCGGCCAAGTGCTGCCTTTGTCAGGCAGAATGGCGGCTGCGCCTTCGAGAGGTCATTTCCTCCGGGTCGTCGGGCGGATAGTCTGTCGCCAAGTCAAGACGGAAGAGATCCAATGAGCGCGCACCGCGGCGGCTGCCATTGCGGCAACATCCACCTGACCTTCGAAACCGGAATTGAGCCGTCCGAGATGGAGATCCGCGCCTGCCAGTGCGCGTTCTGTGTCCGGCATGGTTCGCGCGCCGCCGCCGATCCGCAGGGGCGATTGATCGTCGCGGTCGAGGACGAGGCCCGGCTGCACCGATACCGGTTCGGATTGCGCACCGCCGATTATCTCATCTGCCGGGACTGCGGCGTCTATGTCGCTGCTGTGACCACCGACGGCGAACCGAGAGCGATCGTCATCGTCAATGCGCTGGATGACCGGCCGCGGTTCAACCGCGAGCCGGTCCCAATGGACTATGATGCCGAGAACAAAGAGGGTCGCATTGCCCGGCGGCAAGCGCGCTGGATGCCGGTCGAGATCCGCTCCGGCGTCAGCGGATGACCGGCTCGCCGTGGAAGCGGCGGCGCGAGGGCGGCGAGACGCCGAAGCCGACCTCCATCATCAGCCGTGGCGTGGTGGACGGCACGGTGCCCATGTGGAAGCCGAACGGGTCCTCGACGAAGCCGAGGCCGGCCTCGCCGGTCAGCGTGACCGGGCTGTCGTCGCCATAGACCTTGAGCACGTCTTGCGCCGGATGGCCGACCAGCAGCGTCAGCTGGTGCTTGAGACTGCGCCTGTTGTGGCTGCCTTTGACATAGACATGCGGACCGGTGCCGGCATCGCAGGGTTTCAGATAGAAGAAGAATTTCAGCATCCGCCAGTCGTCGAGATCGAAATGATATTTGCCGAGCGAGGCAAGGTTCTTGTCGGCGTCGGAAGCCTCGCCGGTCGGAAAGCTCCACCAGACACGCGTGGTGATCAGCTTTGCCTGCCCGCCCAGATAGTGCTGGGCGATGTCGAGCAGCAGCGGGTCGTTCTGGATGGCGAGTGCCGCCTTGCAGCCGAGGATGCGCTCGAAATAGTGTCCGCTGAGCAAAGAGCGGCCGAACCGCTTCTCGGCTTCTGCGTGTTCTCCGGGCATGAATTCGAGCCGGCGGTCGAAATTGCCGAAGCACGGCGTGCTCTGAGCAAAGCTGGCGATCTCTTCGTGGATTGCCTGCGGAAGGACCAGTCCGGAGAACAGGCCATCGGTGCGCAGCGCCGCGACGATCGACTTGAGGTCGACGCCCCTGAACATCGTCGCTCCGGCACTCTGCGCGGGGCGCGCGGCTTTGGCGCCAAGCCAGTGCAGCTTGCGCGCCGGCATGGTGCGGGCAAGCACGAACATCGGCAGCCATGCGGGATTTTCGCGCAGGTCGGACAGATAGGTCGGGATACGCACCGCAATGCGGCGGAGCAGGCTGCCGTTGCGGGCAATGGCTTCCAGACTGGGGGCGCCGGATTTGTCAGGGGACGAAAGGTTCATCGGGGTCCTCAGATATGAACGGCAGCAACGACGACGCGGCGCTTGCTTACCGCTCCGGCACTACCCAAACCCCGATATCCCGCATCAACGGAATGCTAATCCCGCGTCAGCTTTTGTGCAATGCACAATAGCTTTTTGCGGCGAAAAAGAGGGATGGTGCTGCGACCGTGCCAATGCGGATGAGACGATGGCGCTGCCCCTCATCCGCCCTTCGGGCACCTTCTCCCCGTGAACGGGGAGAAGGAAGAAACATCACTTCTTCGGCGCCAGCCAGATTTCGGCGTCGAGCCGCCTGGTGGCGAGACCGCGCGCAAGGGCTTCGGCGCTGTGCGCGTTCTTCGACAGGGCAGCGGCCTGGCGCTTGCTGATGACCAGCCCTTCGGCCAGCGCCCGGTTGCCCGAAAACACCCGTGACAAGAACGGCGTGCGGCTGCCGCGCGCACGGGAAAAGCGCGCCGGCATGGTTTGCCGCGCCGTGTGAGCGACAACGTCGTCGATCCAGCCCTCCGCCAGCCTTGCGCCGGGTTCCAGAAACAGCAGCCAGTCACCCTTCGCCTGCCTGATTCCCGCGGCAATGCCGCCGGCCACGAAGTGGCAGCCGGCATGATCGGCAACCCGATGCGTCTGGTCGGTCGAGCCGGTGTCGCAGACGATGACATCGCGCACCACGCCCTCGACCGCGCCGCCGATCAACGAGGCGAGCGTGCGGGCAAGGCCTTCTTCGTCATCCCGGGTTTCGATGAGAACGCTGAGCATTTTTAGCCGAATAGCGGAAAGCCCGGCGCAGCGCCAGTTTTGCATGGCCCAACGAAAAAGTTCTTGCTTTGTTCTCATCAGCGAAATAGGATTATTTTCATGAACAGAGCGATTCGACAGCCAGCCGACAGTCCTTGGGAAAGGGCCAAAATGGAACATATCGTGCGTGCGGACATTGCTGCTTTCGGAGCAGGGCGAGCCGAGATGGCCAATGCGATGATCGAACAGAGCGGCATGCGCGTCCGTCCGGATCGCAACCGCGGCCGTTCCGCGGGCATCAACCCGTCCGGCCGGTTCGAGCCGGTCAGCCGGCATGTGTTCGACGACGGCTGGAATTCGCTGGAGGAATTGCCGCCGTTCAAGACCGAAGTGCAGGTCGAGAAGCCGCGCACCATCATCACCCGCAACGAATCGCCCGACATTTCCTTCGACCGCTCGATCAACCCCTATCGCGGCTGCGAGCATGGCTGCGTCTATTGTTTCGCCCGGCCGACGCATTCCTTCATGGGCCTGTCGCCGGGGCTGGATTTCGAAGCGAAGCTGTTTGCCAAGCCGGATGCGGCGCGGCTGCTCGACAAGGAACTGTCGAAGGATGGCTATCAGCCGCGCACCATCGCGATCGGCACCAACACCGATCCCTACCAGCCGATCGAGAAACAATACCGGATTATGCGCGAGATCCTCGAAGTGCTGGAGGCGCGCGGCCATCCGGTCGGCATCGTCACCAAATCCCATCTGGTGACGCGCGACATCGACATCTTGTCGCGCATGGCCGAACGGGGCTTGGCCAAGGTGGCGCTGTCGGTGACAACGATGGACCGCATGCTGGCGCGCACCATGGAGCCACGCGCGTCGACGCCGACCAAGCGGCTTGAGGCGATCCGGCAGCTTTCCGATGCCGGCATTCCGGCCTCTGTCATGGTGGCGCCGATCATTCCCGGCCTGACCGACCAGGAGATGGAGCGCATCCTCAATTCGGCACGCGCCGCAGGCGCCCGCGAGGCCGGCTATGTCATCCTGCGCCTGCCGCTCGAGGTGGCGCCGATCTTCAAGGACTGGCTGCTGCGCCATTATCCCGACCGCTATCGGCACGTGATGTCGCTGATCCGTTCGATGCGCGACGGCAAGGACTATGATTCGGAATGGGGCAAGCGGATGAAAGGCGCCGGCCCCTATGCCTGGCAGATCGGCCGGCGCTTCGAGATCACGGCCAAGCGGCTCGGCCTCAACGCCGAGCGGCGCACGCTCCGAACCGACCAGTTTGTCGCCGCCGCCAAGGCGACCGAGCAGCTGATGCTGCTCTGAGAGTAGCGCCTGCCCTGCCCTCGTGGCTGTCAGGCGACCCAAGAATCCCGTCCGGCCTGTCCCCCGGCCTGCAGACGGTGCCCTCCCGGTCTTGCCCCACTCGACCTTGGAGGGACTTGCGGAGAATCGGAGCCGATGCGAACCTCGCCGCAACATGGCTCGCGCACGTTCCGATTCTCCGCTTCTTTTCGAAATCGTCGAAAAGCCCGACTTCTCCTTCGAGACGAAGGCGATGGCGGAAGGCCTGTGGCCGGTGGCAGGCATGGACGAGGCCGGCCGCGGTCCGCTGGCCGGGCCGGTGGTGGCGGCGGCCGTGATCCTCGATCCCGCCAACATTCCCGACAGGCTCGACGATTCCAAACGGCTCAACCATTTGCAGCGCGAGGCGCTGTTCCTGAAAATCCTGGGGTCAGCGCTCGGCGTGTCGATGGCCTCGGTCAGCGCCGAAGGCATTGACGGCAGCAACATCCTCAAGGCCAGCCTGGAAGCCATGCGCCGCGCCCTTGCCGGCCTGCCGATCCAGGCGAAGCTGGCGCTGGCCGATGGCCGCGATGTGCCGCCGGGCCTCCTCTGCGAAGGCCGCGCGCTGATCAAGGGCGACCAGCGCTCGCAATCGATCGCCGCCGCCTCGATCGTCGCCAAGGTGATGCGCGACCGCATGATGTGCGGCTGCGGCAGCCATCACGAGCGCTACGGGTTCGAGGTCCATATGGGCTACGCCACCGTGCGGCACCGCACCGCGATCGAAGCGCATGGGCCGGTGGCAAGGCTGCACCGGGCATCATTCGCGCCGTTCAGGCTGGGTGGGGTTGAGGTGGTGGAAGAAGAAGGGTTTGTCGGGTTGGACAGCTAATCTCCCCCCTTGAGGGGGAGATGGCCGGCAGGCCAGAGGGGGTCGCGCGCGTGAAGTGCTAGCCCTTCTTGGTCGCAGAAAGAGCGTCGCGCCTGGTCGAACGGACCCCCTCTGTCGCCTTTGGCGACATCCCCCCCTCGAGGGCCCTCGAGGGGGAGATCAGGCGCACCACCGCCTTCGCCAATCTCCGTCGCCGCTCAACAAAAAAGCCGCCAGGTTGCCCGGGCGGCTTGATGTCAGCGAGTAACCCCGCTCAGTTCAGCCTGGCCTTCACGTCCTGCAGCGCGGACTTGAACAGGTCGGCGCCGGCCTTGGCGTCGATCTTGCCGGCAAGCAGCGTGCGGGCCGCCTCGACGGCGATGTCGACGGCGCTGGCGCGCACTTCGGCGACGGCTTCGCGCTCGGCCTGGCCGATCTTCTGCTCGGCAAGCGCAGTGCGACGGGTGACATAGTCTTCGGTCTTCTTGTGCGCCTCGGCGGCAAGCATGTCGGCCTCGCGCTTGGCGGCAGCGACGATGGCTGCGGCCTCCTGCTCGGCTTCCTTGCGCTTCTTCTGGTATTGGCCGAGCAGTTGCTGGGCCTCTTCGCGCAGCCGGCGGGCTTCATCGAGCTCCTTGCGGATCCGGCTGGCACGGCCATCCAAGGAGGCGCCGAGCTTTTTCGGGACGCCGGCCCAGATCAGCACACCGAGAAACACCAGCAGTGCAATGAAAACCCACAGTGTAGCTAGACTGGTAGCATTCATTGTCGACTCACTTTGCAAGTGCGGCCTTCACGGCCTGCTCGATCTCGGATTTTGTAGCAGCACCGGTGGCGAAGTATTTCAGGATCGCATCGGTCGTATCGATGGCAATCGCGCTCACTCCGGACATCGCCTTCGTCTTCGCCGCAACGATGGCCGTTTCCGCTTCCGCCAGTTTGGCGGCAACGGAAGCCTCGGCCTCGGCGCGCTTGGCATCTGCTTCGGCCTTCGCAGCGTTGCTTGCCTTCTGGGCAATCGCCGATGCGTTGTTGCGTGCCTCAGCCAAAGCCTGTTCATAAGCGGCCGCCATCGCATCGCTCTCGTTCTTGAGGCGATTGGCTTCGTCTATGTCCGACGTCAGCCGGTCGCTGCGCGCGTCGAGAACAGACGCCACGCGGGGCAATGCGATGCGCGACATCAGCAGGTAAAGCAGCCCGAAAGCGATCGCGAGCCACAGGATCTGCGATGGAAAGGTCGAACTGTCGAACGGCGGAAATGCGCCATGGCCTTCGCCATGCGCAACTTCAGTGGTCGCAGTCGCCTCGCCAGCGGCGGGTTGAGTTGCTTCAGTCGTGCTCGCCATTGCGTTCTTTCCCCCTGATAGAGATCATCAAGGGCCAGTCGCCGCCTAACAAGGAGCGGCGAACAGGCTTGGTTGTGACGCCGTCAGACGACGAACAGCAGGAGCAGGGCGACGACGAGCGAGAAGATGCCCAGACCTTCGGCAAGTGCGGCGCCGATCAGGGCGTTTGTGAACTGGCCCTGTGCGGCGGACGGGTTGCGCAGCGCGCCGGCGAGGAAGTTTCCGAAAATCGCGCCAACGCCGATACCAGCGCCACCCATGCCAATGCAGGCAATGCCCGCGCCAATCATCTTTGCAGCTTCAGCGTCCATCTTGTTTCTCCTTGCGATGGGTAATGTTGTCCAAGTCCACTGGGGCGTCCTGCCGCCAGCTTAAGTCTCTAGTGGTGTGGGTGCAGTGCGTCCTTGAGATAGACACAGGCCAGAACCGCGAACACGAAGGCCTGCAGGGCAGCAACAAGGAATTCGAGAGCGGTGATCGCCACCGTCATGAAAAGCGGGCCGATGGCGCCGATCCAGCCACCCACTCCAAGGCTTGCCAGGCTGACGATGAAACCGGCGAAAACCTTGAGCACAATGTGACCGGCAAGCATGTTGCCGAACAGTCGAAGCGACAGGCTGACCGGACGGGCCAGGAACGAGATGATTTCGATGAGCGAAATGAACGGCAGCAGCAGCAGCGGCACGCCATGGGGCACAAAGAGGCCGAAGAATTTCAACCCATGTTTGTACAGGCCGACCGCCAGCACCATCAGGATGATGAACAGAGCCAGCGTGGCGGTGATGACCAGTTGGCTGGTGACGGTGAAGAAATAAGGGATCAGGCCGAGGAAGTTGGTGAACAGCACAAAGGCGAACAGGCAGAAGATGAACGGGAAGAAGGCTTTTCCTTCCTCGCCCAGAACCTGGCGCACGAGATTGTGCACGAACGAGTAGAATTCCTCGGCTACTGACTGCAGCCGGCCGGGAACAAGGGCGCGAGGCGCCGAACCGGCATAGATCAACAGGAAGGTCAGCGCCACGGCGATGAACATGAACAGCGCCGAATTGGTGAAGGCAAATTTCATCTCGCCGATATGGCCGATCTGAAACAGATCCACGATATGAAACTGGTGGATTGGATCAACCCGATCTGCGGTGCCAGCCACGTTTCTCTACCCCAAAATTGGCTCCGCCTGGACGGAGCGGGATTGAACCCTGCTCGAGGACGATTCAATTGTCCTCATCATCGCTATGGCCGGCAGGCAAGTCTTTGCCCATCGGCACATTGGCTTGTGCTGCCTTGGCGACACGAACCATGTTTGTCAAGGCCGCGGCGAAACCACCGAGCAGGAAGATGATCAAAAAGATCGGCAACGATCCAAATAACCAATCTAAACCCCAGCCGATCAGCCCACCCACCAGAACACCAGCGACAAACTCGCTGGCAAACCGGAAGGCCAGGGCAACATTGCCCGCACTGGCCGACTCTTCCCTCTGCTCGTCCGGCTTCTTCCTTGTCGCAAGCGATGCTTCAAGGTTGCGCCGGCGGCGCTCAAGCTCTTCGTCGCGGATGTCGGCTTCATGCTTGCTGCCGCGGCCGGTTTCTCCGGTTCCGTGTGGCCCATTCTTTTCGGCCATCGAACCCCCCTGCCTGGTCAGACCGTATCCGTCCGTCCACTTGTAAAGTCGCCGGCAACATAGTTAGAGGGTCCGCGCCCGTCAAGCCACGGGCAGGTCTTCAAATGGCTGTATTTTCTGCATTGAAATCAAAGACTTGCAAAGGTGCGACATCGTGCCCGGTACAGCAGTGAGGATGCGTGGCTCGAATCCTTCCGGCAAGCGCCGCCAGATGCCCCGGCCAGCGCAACGCAAGCCGCCGCCAGCCGAAGGGCTCAGCTCCAGCCGCCGCCATACGTGCGGTAGAAGATATGCAGGCCGATCTTGGTCATCTTCTGCATCGTGCGCGCCCAGCCTGGATGGACATAGTTGGCGTAGTAATGGGTCGATGAGCCGACTTCGGGAATGAAGATCTTGCCGGCGGTGACCGCCATCGCGACGTCCTGCGCGGTCTTGTAGTGGGCGGGGCTCTCGATGCGCTTCTTGCGGCCGTCGCAGGCGAAGGAGAACTGGCAGCGGTTCAGCCAGTTGTCGTTCTGGTAGACGACGCCGCAAATCGAGTTTGGATAGGCCGGATTGCGGACGCGGTTCAGAATGACCTGGGCGACGGCGGCCTGGCCGCGCACGGATTCGCCGCGCGCCTCGAAATAGATGCCGTTGGCAAGGCAGGCCTGCTCCTTCGTGGAGAAGACGCTGGCCGGCAGCGGGTTCTGGATCCACGAGTGGTCACCCTTGGCCATCGGCGGAATGAAGCGCCCGCTGCTCGGCTCCTCGTCCTGCAGCAGCGCCTCGAAGGGTGAGGCCTTGGCGTAATCGGGTTCGGCCTGGGCATAGGCGGTGGCCAGCACGTCCGGTCTGTCATTGTTGACCAACGCGGCAAGCATGGCCGGCACGCCGGGATCGGGCTTCTTGTCCACATTGGTATGGAAGGCCTGGGCGATCTGGATTTCCTTGCCCTTGATGCCGGGCTTGGCGAAGGCGAGCTTCAGGCCGCTGTCCATGCTCGGCCGCAGCAGCGAGGACGTGCGCTGAAAGATCGAGCCGGCATTGAAGTTCTTCGGCGGCGCCACCGGCGAGACCTGGATGATGCGGCCCTTCTTGTCGGCGCGCATGATGCGGTCCTCGTCGGGCGTGATGCCGGCGACATTGCCCTTGCCGCGAAACGAGACCTTGCCGACGCCGGGCAGGCGCACGCCCGAGCCCGAGAGCGAACCGGTGGTGACGGAATCGATGAAAGGCATTTCGGCGGCATGAACCGAGCCGGCGACGGAGCGCTCGACATAAGAGTTCCAGCGGGTGCCCGAAGCTTCGAGGCCGGAAATCAGGCTGCCCATGTCCTGGTAGGCGACGACGGTTGGAAAGCCGATCCAGATGCCGAGCCCGATGACCAATGGCGATACGAAGGAACGTTTTTTCTCACCGGCGGCGGCGGCCAGCCGCTTCAGGACACGTCGATGCACGGGGAACTCTCCAGAAACGCAACTGAGCCACTGGAGAGCCAAAGTGAAGCATTAACCTTGATGCAGGGTTAACGCGGTCGATCGTGTTGTTCCGAAGCGGCCCGAAATGGGACGCCGTTTGCCGGCCGGCAACCCGTCAGTTCGGCCGCAGGAAAATTGGCCATGCAATCATGGCGCAGAGCGCGCCCACCAGCCAGACGCCAGGCCACGACCAGATGAGCAGCAAAGCCGGAATGGCGGTCGGCACCACGGAGAAGGCGATGAAGACGAAGCTGTTGGCAAGACCGAGCGCGGTTCCGGCGCGGCTGGCACCGGCAAGCGTGGCGAGTTCGGTGTAGGCCACGCCATGCCAGGCGGAGACCGAAATGCCGGCGACGACCAGCAGCACGGCAATTGCCGGGATCAACGCGGCATGGGCGTCTGGCGTGGCTCCTGCCGCCAGGACCAGCAGGCCGACGGCCGCGAAGCCAAACGCGCTCGTCACGCTGCAGAGCCGCAGGAACCAGCGGCGGTTGCCGTGGCGGTCGGTGTAGCGGCCGCTCCAGACGCGCATCACCATCGCGCCGGTCTGCACCGCGGCAAGGCTGGCGCTGATCGTGAGCGTGGCCATGCCGGCGAAATCGTGCAGGAAGACGGAGGCGAAGGTGAGCACCGCCACTTGCGGAAAGCAGAGCAGGCCGATGGCGGTGGCGATGCGCCAGACCTCGACATTGCGCAGCGGCGCCGGACCGCCCGACTTTGCCATGGCCATGCTGCCGGCATCGTCCAGTTCCGGCGGCTGGTGCAGCCACCGCCAGGCAAACAGCGCAGAGACGGCGTTAATGGCGGCCAGCAGCCCGAAGACCGCCGCGAAACCGTGCACCGAAGCCAGCGACGGCAGGACCAGCGCGCCGAGCCCGCCGCCGAGCGGCACCGCGGTCTGCCTGATGCTCATGGCAAAGCCACGTTCGCCTTCGTGGAACCAGGCCATGATGGCGCGGCCGCTGGAACCGTTTACGCTGCCGCCGAGCAGGCCGGCGACCAGAAGGCACGCGGCCAGCATTGCGACGCCAGGCACATAGGTCACTGAGGGCACGATGAACAACGCCATCAGGGCGAGCCACGCCGCGGTCGCACCAAGGCCGGTCAACAGCACGCCGCGATCTCCCCACCGGTCGGTGAGCAGGCCCCAGGGCAGTTCGCTCAAGGCAACGCCCAGTCCGAGAAGGCCGAGGACCAGGCCGAGATTGCCATTGCTCAAGTGATAGCCCGACCGCAGAAACACCGCCGCCGCCGGTATGCCGGCGAAGGTGGCGGAGAAACCGGCATTGGCGGCAACGCCGATGCCAAGCACCTTCCAGCGATGATTGGCGGGAAATCGTTCAGCCTTCGACGTGACGGCGGCGGCTCGGCCAACTCGGCATGGCTCACGATTTGCGTCGGCAATCGACATGGCGGGACTCCTGTTGATGCCCCTTCGGGACCTTGACGCCTCGTCTTTACCGCCATAACTTCATCCCGAATATCGGGAATTTTTTGACAATTGTTCCCGAAAAACAGGACCGTTTTGATGCGCCGCGTAACCTTCGACCTTGATGTCCTCCGAAGCTTCGTCACCGGCATGGAACTCGGCAGCTTCGCCAAGGCCGCCGACCGGCTTGGCCGCTCGACCTCGGCGGTGAGCGCGCAACTGAAGAAGTTGGAGGACCAGGCGGCGACGCCGATCTTCCGCAAGTCGGGCCGCGGACTGGCGTTGACCGAAGCCGGCGAAACCATGCTCGGCTATGCCAGGCGGCTGCTCGAGTTGAACGACGAGGCGGCCTCGGCCATCCACGACGTGGAACTGGAAGGCTGGGTCAGGCTCGGCTTGCAGGAGGATTTCGGCGAGGCGGTGCTGCCGGAGGTGCTCGGACGCTTCGCCCGCGCGCACCCCAAGGTCAAGATCGAGGCGCGGATCGGGCGCAGCTATGAACTCGCCGAGCGGATCACATCAGGCAATCTCGACATTGCGCTGGCCTGGGACAGCGGCCAGGCGCTGCCTTACAGCCGGCATGTCGGCGACGCGCAATTGCGCTGGATCGGGCCGGCAAAGCTGATCGAGACCAGGCTACGCGAGGGCGAGGCACTGCCGCTGGTGGCGCTGGAAGCGCCATGCCTGCTGCGCACAGTGACGACGGAAACGCTCGACCGCGCCGGCCTGCCATGGCGGATGGCCTTCTCCAGCCCCAGCCTTGGCGGCATCTGGGCGGCGGTCGCCGCCGGCCTCGGCCTGACCATCCGCACGGATATCGGCCTGCCGGCCAATGTCAGGACGATGGCACCGCAAACGTTGGGCTTACCCGCGCTGCCAACCATGGCGCTGGTGATGCACCAGAAAGACGCCGAACTGGACCCGGTGGCGACGCGGCTGGCGGATATTTTGTGGCAGGCGGCGGTGGCGGCGCTGCCGCAGGACGAGCGGTTGAGAGAGGTCGCTTAGACGCGGTGATCACCCGGTGTCGCGTTCCGTCACACCCCCCTCTGTCCTGCCGGACATCTCCCCCTCAAGGGCCCTCAAGGGGGGAGATTGCTGTCATCAACGCTTTCGCCAATTTTTGATCTTGCAAGGTGAGAACGGCCGCAGCGGCTGCTGATCTCCCCCCTTGAGGGGGATGCCCGGCAGGGCAGAGGGGGGTGCTGCCCCGCCAATCTTGCGGAGAATTTCGCAACCGTCACCGCTCACTTGCGCTTGTTCGCTCTCCCCGCGAACGGGTTGTCCGAAGTCCGCAGCGCTATCCTGATCGGCACGCCGGGCATGTCGAAGGCTTCGCGCAGGCTGTTGGAGAGGTAGCGGACATAGGATTGCGGCATCGCGTCGGGCCGCGAGCACTGGACGACGAAACCCGGCGGCCGGGTCTTGGCCTGGGTGACGTATTTGACCTTGAGCCGGCGTCCGGCGACGGCGGGCGGCGGATGATGCGCAAGAATGCTTTCCAGCCAGCGGTTGAGCTTGCCGGTGGAAACGCGGCTGTTCCACACCTTGTGCGTCTTGATGACGGCATCCATCAGCTTGTCGAGGCTGCGCCCGGTCTCGGCCGAAACCGTCACCGCCTGGATGCCGCGCACTTGCGGCAAAAGCCGTGTGGTCTTTTCGCGCAATTCGGCCAGCAGTTCCTGCGGATTGTCGATCAGGTCCCATTTGTTGAAGGCGATGACCGGCGCCCTGCCCTCGCGGATGATCAGGTCGGCGATCTGGAGGTCCTGCTTCTCGAATGGGATGGTGGCGTCGAGCACGATGATGACGATCTCGGCAAAGCGGATGGCGCGCAGACCGTCCTGCACCGACATCACTTCCAGCTTTTCGTGGATCCTGGCCTTGCGGCGCATGCCGGCAGTGTCGAACAGTTTTAGGCGACGGCCATGCCAGTCCCAGTCGACCGAGATGGAATCGCGGGTGATGCCGGCTTCCGGGCCGGTCAAAAGCCGCTCCTCGCCGATCAGCGCGTTGATCAGCGTCGACTTGCCGGCATTGGGACGGCCGACGACGGCGATGCGCATCGGCTTGGTGTCGTCATAGGCAGGTTCGGCGTCGGGATCGGTGATGTCCTCGCCGATCAGCACCTCGCTGGCGGCGACGTCCTCGGCCTCGTCTTCTTCCTCGCCGAAGGCGCGGTCTTTGCCCAGCGCCTCGATCACCGCGTCGCGCAGATCGGGCATGCCCTGGCCGTGCTCGGCCGAGACCGGGATCGGCTCGCCGAGGCCGAGTTCCCAGGCCTCCAGCATGCCGCCCTGGGCGCCCTTGGCCTCGGCCTTGTTGGCGACCAGCACGACCGGCTTGCCGGATTTGCGCACGATCTCGGCAAAGGTGCGGTCGTCGGGCAAAAGGCCTGATTTGGCGTCGATGGTGAAGAAGATCAGGTCGGCTTCGCGGATCGCGATCTCGGTCTGCGCGCGCATGCGGCCGGGCAACGTCGAGGCGGCGGCGTCTTCGAAACCGGCGGTGTCGATGACATCGAAATGCAGATCGTAGAGTTTGGCCGCGTGGACGCGACGGTCGCGGGTGACGCCCGGCGTGTCGTCGACAAGCGCCAGCTTCCGTCCCACCAATCGGTTGAAAAGCGTCGATTTGCCGACATTGGGCCGGCCGATAATGGCGACTTTGAAGCTCATCCGGCTATCCATATCATCGCCCAAACCGCAGCGCGCCCTTGGGTCAGGCCCGAGGGCAGGCTTTGGGCGATGCGTATCATGACGCGCCCGAGCCGCGGATCAATTCCGACATCAGCGTCGCCCGCTGGCGCGCGTTGCGCGGGGCGCCGTCATCGGCGGCGATCTGGTCGAACAGTTTCAGCGCATCCTGGGTCTTGCCTTCCTTCCAGGCGGCAAGGCCGAGCGCTTCGCGCGCTGTGTGGCGCAGCGTGTTGTTGTCGGCGGTCAGCGCCTCGACGCGGCTGGAGACGTCGGCGAAGGAGCCGTGATCGACGAGCAGCAGGGCGGCCCGCAGGCGCGCCATGTCGCGAATGCCCTGGGGAATGGCGTTGTCGGCGGCGACGCCATCGAAATCGGCGACGGCGGCGGCAAAGTCGCCCTTGTCGGCCTTGACGGTCGCCGCGCGCATGCGGGCGAGCAGCGGATAGGCGCCGTAGCCGTCCTTTTCCAGCTGTTCGAGGGCGGTCAGCGCCTCGTCGCTCTTGCCGTCATTGGCAAGCTTCAGCGCCTGCGAGAAGGCATCGCCGGAGCGGTTGGCGCGCGTCTCGTCCCAATAGCGGTAGCCGACGAAGGCGGCGGTGCCAAGCACCACCAGGATGGCGAGGCCAAGGATCGCCGGACCAAAGCGGTCCCATAGCGCCTGCGCCTGCTCGCGACGGATCTCGTCGTTGACTTCGCGGATAAAACTGTCGTCGGACATCAATCAAAACCATTGCTGCCCTAACAGGGGCGCTTCTTGAGCCCGCGTTTTAGCGAAATTTCGCGGGCATGGAAGGGGCTCGGCAGGAAAATCGGCTAATCGCCGGGCGCATAGCTGCCGACGTTGATCGCACCCACGCCACATTTTGCCGATAGCCGGCTTGGACTGCCTCCAGATCAAGCCCAGATTGCCGATGCCACGTTTGTCCCGCGTTGTTGCGTTTTCCTCAGCCGTGCTTGCCATGGCTGGTGCGGCTTTCGCCGACCCGCCGGCGCCGCCTGCCCCGGCAAAGCCGAAGCAAATCGTCATCATCTCGTTCGATAGCGCCCGGGAGATCTCGCAATGGCAGCGCAGCCGGGCGCTGGCCAAGCGCACCGGCGCGCATTTCACCTACTTTTTGTCCTGCGTCTTCCTGCTGTCGCCGCAGACGCGGGCCGACTACACAGCTCCGGCCAAGTCCGCGGGCAAATCCAACATCGGCTTTGCCGCTTCGAAGCAGGACGTCGCCGATCGGCTCGATCAGATCGGGCTCGCCGCTTCGGAAGGCCACGACATCGCCAGCCATGGCTGCGGCCATTTCGACGGCAAGGACTGGAGCAAGGCCGACTGGCTGAAGGAATTCGCCTCGTTCGAGCGCATTCTGGAAAACGCCTATGCGATCAACGGTATTGAACCCGAGCCCAAGGGATGGCGCGATATTGCCCATGCCGTTGTCGGCTTTCGCGCGCCGTACCTCTCGACCAGCAAAGGGCTCTATGAGGCCCTGCCTGAAGCCGGCTACCACTATGATGCCAGCGGCGTTTCGAAAGGCCCGGTCGAGCCGCCGACCGGCGGCGGCTTGACCCGCTTTTCGCTGCCGCAGATCCCGGAAGGCCCTGATGGTAGGCTGGTGATCGCCATGGACTACAATCTCTATGTCAGGCATTCCGGCGGCTTCGAGCGGCCAAGCCAGGCGGCAGACTTCACCGAGCGGACGTACCAGGCGTTCCGCGCCGCCTTCGACAGGCAATATCAGGGCAAGCGCATCCCGCTGGTGCTCAGCTTCCACTTCACGCCGATGAACAACGGCGCCTACTGGGACGCGCTGGAGCGCTTTGCCGGCGAAAACTGCGTCAAATCAGATGTCGAGTGCATCAGTTTTCGCGATTATGTGCAGCGGCAACGTGGTAGCGAGAGGCAGGCGGCGGTGGGCGGCTGAGCCGCCAACCGTCTATGCAGATAGGATCAAGCCGGGTCGGGTTCCTTTGCCTGGCGCGCGAGGAAACGACGATCGATATCGGGAAGCGGCTCGCCGTGGATAATTGCCTCGAAGGCACGCAGGCGCTTGTAAATGGACAGAAGCTCGACAATCGTTGTCCACGCATTGACGAGATATTGGAACGAGGAGCGCACTTGCCCGAAGGCATCGAGAATTCGGTTCAATAGACCCAAACTGATTTTGGCGGCCACCATCGTTGGGACCAATACTATATAAGGGAATATATTATCTATCTGAAGATAGAATATGCGAGCCACATTGAAATACATGTAGTGGAAGTAAAGCCTAAAGTAATTTCGCCGCACGTTGTTAAATAGTTCGGCGACAGTGGGCGGCCGAGCACGATTCGGATCATCTTCACCATAAACAAGTTCTTTTCGATAGGCAGCCTCGACGCGCTGGTTACGGAATTCGAGGCCTGGCAACTTGATGCCGACGAGCGCCAAGAAAGTAGTCCCAAAAATCGACCAAACAATCGCTACCACCACTAGGGAGTAAGGGACCTCTCCGACGATTGGCAATTCAGTTACATTTTTCGACAGAACGAGGAGAACGGGCAAGAATGCGATCAGCGTCATTACCGAGCGGACCAAATTCACACCGAGTGCTTCCATCGTCGTGGAAAAGCGCATGGTGTCGTCCTGGACACGCTGCGACGCTCCTTCGATAGTGCGAAGCCTGTCCCAATAGAACATGTAGTATTCATTCATCGCCGTGCGCCAGCGGAAGATCCAATGGCTCACAAAAAATAGGTTAAGGACACCCACGGCAACGGCCAATCCAGCGACCCAGGAGATGGTCAGCAGTTGGCTGTAGAAATCCCACGGCGTTGTCGAATACGCCTTGCCGAGCGCCCGCTGTATGAGATCGTAGAACGGTCCGTACCAAGCGTTAAAGGCTACATCCACTTGAACCTGGAAATAGATCACGAAGAGAATGAGCGCGGACCCAAGGATCGACCAGTTCTGCCAAGGATGGGGTGAATACCACCTCCAAAAGCCAGCGAAAAGCGCTACGCCCGTGCCGTAGTATAGGTAGAACCAGACGAACGGGTCAGACCAAAAGACTTCAACGCCAACGGGCGTGTCGGCTGCCACCGGAGCAAGCCCAATCAGGGTACCCAGCTCTTGGCCGCCGAAAAACCAAATTATGATGAGCAAAAGGCTCCAGACGGCGGCCGAGGTGAAAAACAGCTTCGGCTGCGGGAAGAAGGATACGAACACTGTGGTGAAATCCTCGGTCGGTGCGCAAATCAGCGGGGTTCAGCGGGCATAAAGTCACACATTAGGTGGAAAGCAAATGCCCGTACCCGATGCCCGGCATCGAGCAAGACCACAATCATGGCGATTTTGGCGCGGCCGACCAGGTGATCCCAGCAGATACCAGCAATACGCCAGCAGCGACGATCGAGGCCAGGAAGAAGTTGCCCGAGGCTTGCGCCAGCAGTCCGGCGACGATCGGGCCGACGATCTGGCCGATGCCGAAGGAAGCGGTCATCAGCGCAAAAATCCGGCGCGGCGCCTCCGGCACGAGCTGCCTTGCCGTCTGCAGGCCGAGCGCGGTGATGGCGATGAAGGTGCCGCCGAGCAGGACGCCCGCCAGCAGCGGCCCGGCGGTGCCGCCGATGGCGACGCTGGCGGTGACGCCGACCACCTCGACCAGGCAGCCCACGGCATAGGCGGTATAAAGCCCGATCCGTGCCGCTACCTTCTGCCACAGCCAGACCGAGGGAAAGCCGGCAAGGCCGGTGACCATCCAGACGCTTGCCTCGAAGACGCGGCCGCCGCCGCCCTGGCGCACGATGGCGACCAGGAAGGTCGCCGTCACCACATAGCCGAAGCCGAACAGGCCGTAGGCAACGATGACTTTTGCCAACGACCGGTCCCTCGGCAGTGCCGGTTCGCGGTCGGCCACGCCGCGGCCAGGTGCGGTGCTGCCGGCGAGCAAGGCGACCATCGCAAGGCCGCCGGCGGAAATCGCTGCCGACCACAGCCAGCCCGAAGCCCAGCCGGCATGTTCGGTGACCAGAACCGCCATCAGCGCTGAGGATGCCGCGATGCCGAGGCCGACGCCGCCGAAATGCAGCGCCTGCAGGTCGCTTCTGTTGGCGGCTGCCAGGTGACCAAAGACGATCGAGGCCATGAACACCATGACGAAGGCGCTGGCGAGACCGGCAAGGAAGCGGAGGACGACAAAGGCGGTCATCGTCTCGCTCAGCCCCATCAGGGCGGCGAGCGCAGCACTGGCGGCAAGGCCGCCAAACATCAGCAGGCGCTCGCGCCCATGCGCCCAGCCGCCTGCCGCCGCAAGCGCGCCGACGAGGTAGCCGAGATAATTGGCCGACGCGATCCAGCCGGCATCGGCCGGCGACAGATGCAGTTCTTCCATCATTCCGGGCAGGATCGGCGTGTAGACGAAACGGCCAATGCCCATGGCAACGGCCATGGCGATCATGCCAGCGAGAGCTTGGCGCAAGGGTGATGGAGCGGCGTTCATTGCAGCGCACCATAGAATTGGCGACCGATGAAACAATCCGCTTTGTGTTGGGCCAGCGGGCGCGACTAACGCCCCCGCATCTCAGCCGCAGCCGACCGCCCCGGTCTCGTAGGCGGTGCGGCGCGCCGTCAGCCGGAACGGGATATCTCCGAGTTCGCGTTCCGACATGGTGTCCAGCACCGGATGCGACAATGGGTCGGTAACCCAGTCGATGACATCGCCGCCGTGCATCCCATCATAGCGGTCCGGCCGGAGGCCGGCAGCGGCTAAGATCTTGAACAATGATACGATCGTCATCCTCGCCTCCTCGGTCTGACTGTCCCACTAAAATCTGCCTTGTCGGGCTGTCTTTCAATTGAGATTTCAGCCGCGCCGGTTTAGAAAAACTGAAATGGCTATGCTGAACCGCGTCCATCTCAACGGCCTGCGCGCCGTCGAAACCGTCGCCCGCCTCGGCTCGCTGGCGGCCGCTGCCGGCGAGCTCAACGTCTCCGTCAGCGCCGTCAGCCAGCAGATCAACCGCACCGAAAAGCAGCTTGGACAGGCGCTGTTCGAACGAACGGCGAGCGGGCTGGTGCTGACCGAGTTCGGCACGGTTTTTTCCGCCCGGCTGGGCGCCGGTTTTCGCGAGCTGGCGCAGGCGGTGGCGCTGGCCGACGAGGCAAGCCAGTGCACGCTGGTGGTTTCGGTGGCGCCGGCCTTCGCCTCGAAATGGCTGCTGCCGCGATTGTCGCGGCATTTCGACCGCCATCCCAACGTGCTGCTGCGCATCGACGCCTCGGTGCGGCTCGCCGATCTCGAGCGTTCCGACATCGACATCGCCATCCGGCTCGGCGACGGCAAATGGCCGGGCGGCCGGGCGGAACTTTTGTTGGCGCAGGAGGTCTTTCCGGTCTGTGCGCCGGTGATCGCCAAAAAGCTGACGTCGATCGAAGACCTCGCACAGACCTGCGCCATCACCGACGAGCGGGCGATGATCAATTGGGAGAGCTGGTTCAAAGCCGCTGACGTCGAACCAGTCACCTTCCGCAAGGGTGCGCGTTTCACCGACCCGATGCTGTGCCTGGAATCGGCGATCGCCGGCCATGGCGTCATGCTCGGCTGGCAATTGCTGGCCGCCGATGCGCTGGCCGACGGCCGCCTCGTCGCGCCTTTCGGCGTGCGGGCGCAGAGCGGCCTCGGCTACTGGCTGGTGACCTCGGCGACCAAGACCGAAAGCCGCAAGGTGCGCGATTTCAAGATCTGGATCCGCGAGGAAATCGCGGCGACCGTGGCGCAGTTCAGCGCGCTGGAAAGCGCTGCCTAGGGCTGTCCGTCGCGACAGTGCTGGAAAGCACAGCTGCGCCGACCTATGTTGGAACTCTCACTCCCGGACCAAGGCAGGCAGGATCATGACCACACATTCGCGCGGCGTTTCCGCAACGATCGACCCGGTGAAGCTCGACAGGCTGGCGGAAGTCGCCATCAAGGTCGGGCTGCAATTGCAGCCGGGGCAGGATCTGGTGCTGACCTCGTCGATCGCAGCCCTGCCGCTGACCAGGCGCATCGTCGAGCACGCCTACAAGGCCGGCGCCGGGCTGGTAACGCCGATCTTCAACGATGACGAGATCACGCTGGCGCGCTTCCGCTACGGGGCGGATGCCGGCTTCGACCGCGCCGCCGGCTGGATGTATGAAGGCATGGCGAAGGCCTTTTCCAACAATGCGGCGCGGCTTGCCGTGCGCGGCGAGGACCCGTCGCTGTTGTCGGCGCAGGACCCGGCGAAAGTGGCGCGCGCCAACAAGGCGAACTCGATGGCCTACCAGCCGGCGCTGGAAAAGATCACCGGCTTCGACATCAACTGGAACATCGTCGCCTACCCGGATCTCGCCTGGGCAAAACAGGTCTTCCCCGGCGATGCCGACGATGTCGCCGTGGTGAAGCTCGCCGATGCGATCTTTTCGGCATCACGGGTCGATGTGGAAGACCCGATCGCAAACTGGACGGCGCACAATGCAGCGCTGCGCGGCCGCACAAAGTGGCTGAACGAGCACAATTTCCATGATCTGCATTTCAGCGGCCCGGGCACCGACCTGACCGTCGGGCTGGCCGATGGCCATGAATGGATGGGCGGCGCCTCGACTGCCAAGAACGGCGTCACCTGCAATCCGAACATCCCGACCGAGGAGGTCTTCACCACGCCGCATGCACGGCGCGTCTCCGGCCATGTATCCTCGACCAAGCCGCTGTCCTACCAAGGCACGCTGATCGACGATATCTCGGTGCGTTTCGAAGAGGGCAGGATCGTCGAAGCCAAGGCTTCGAAGGGCGAGGACGTGCTGAAGAGAGTGCTCGACACCGACGAGGGTTCGCGCCGGCTCGGCGAGGTGGCGCTGGTGCCGCATTCCTCGCCGATCTCGGCCAGCGGCCTGCTGTTCTTCAACACGCTGTTCGACGAGAACGCCGCCTGCCACATCGCGCTCGGGCAGTGCTATTCAAAATGCTTCGTCGACGGCGCCTCGCTCAGCCAGGACGAAATCGCCCAGCGCGGCGGCAACAAGAGTTTTATCCACATCGACTGGATGATCGGCTCGGACAAGATCGACATAGACGGCGTGCATAAGGATGGCCGCCGCGTGCCGGTGATGCGCAAGGGCGAGTGGGCGTAAAGGGGGCGGATGGCCTTCGACCTGACGGTCAAGCGAATTTACGAAGCACCCGCGCCCGATGACGGGCAGCGGGTGCTGGTCGATCGCATCTGGCCGCGCGGCGTCAGCAAGGAGGATGCCGCGCTGACGCTGTGGCTGAAGGAGATCGCGCCGAGCGATGAATTGCGGAGGTGGTTCGGACATGAGCCGGCGCGATGGGCGGAGTTTCAGGTGCGGTATTCGGTCGAACTGGATGGGAATAGAGAAGCGGTGGCGAAACTGCGTGGCTTGCTCGGCAAGGCCAAGGTGACGCTGCTTTATGGCGCGCATGACGAGGCGCATAACAATGCGGTGGCGTTGGCGGGATATTTGCGCGGGACGGGTTGAGAGACAGCGAACCGCTGCATACGCCGCAAGCGAAAGCCTTCACAATTAGCGATCGCCCTCCACGCGTTCGTCATCCTCGGGTCTGCGCTGCGTCGCTTCGCTCCTTGCTACGCCATAGGCTGACGAGGCAAGGCTACGCTACTTCACCACCCCTTCATAAGCCTCCGGCTTGAACCCCACCAAAATCTCATCCCCGACCTCGAGCACCGGGCGCTTGATCATCGTCGGGTTGGCCAGCATCAGCTTCCTGGCCTTCTTCTCGTCGAGCCCTTGCTTGTCCTTGTCCGGCAGTTCGCGAAATGTGGTGCTGCCCTTGTTGAGCAGCTTTTCCCAGCCAACCTTGCCGACCCACCCGTCCAGTCTGCCCGCCTCTATCCCCTCGGCCCGGTAGTCGTGAAAGCGGTAGGGCACAGCATGGCCCTCCAGCCAGGTGCGCGCCTTGCGGATCGTGTCGCAGGTGGTGATGCCGTACATGGTGATCGTCAAAACGCGCTTCCCTTGACTGACAGTCGAATCCTCAGACAGCCTAAAACCGCCCTCCCCGCTTTGCCAGCTTCCCAATCGCTAGCGGCGCTTTTTTAGAGGTTGCCAATACTAAGGAAATTTCCTAAGTATCTGCCTGCACCGCGTCGACAGACCTCAGGATCGCCCATGCCAAGCCTCCTCGCCCCAACTACAAGTCTCCCGCCGATCGACGGCATCTTCCGCGCGCTGGCTGACCCGACGCGGCGGCGCGTGGTCGAGCGGTTGAACCGCAGTCCGGCCTCGGTCAGCGAGTTGGCGCAGCCTTTCGAGATGGCGCTGCCTTCCTTCATCGAGCATCTGAAAGTGCTGGAAGGCTGCGGTCTGGTGCGATCGGAAAAAATCGGCCGCACCAGGACCTATCAGCTGGCGCCCGAACCGCTGCAGCTCGCCGAAAACTGGCTGGCCGAACAGCGCACGCTGTGGGAGCGCCGACTCGATCAATTCGACGCCTATGTGATGAGCCTCAAGGAGCAAGAAAAGTGAGCTATCCCTTCAAGCCCGACCCCAGACTGGACCTTGTGCTGGAGCGCAAGCTCGACGCGCCGCGCGAACTCTTGTGGAGCGCGATGACGGTGCCGGAGCATGTCAAGCAATGGTTCACGCCCAAGCCCTGGCTGATCACCGATTGCGAGATCGACCTTCGTCCGGGCGGACTGTTCCGGACGCGCATGCAATCGCCCGACGGCAAGGAGGTCAACGACCGCCATTGCTGCTATCTCGAGATCGTGCCGAACGAGCGGCTGGTGTGGACCGATGCGCTGCTGCCGGGCTATCGGCCCTCGGGCGAGCCCTTCATCACCGCAGTCATTTCGCTTCAGTCGGATGACAAGGGCACGCGCTACACGGCAACGGCCATCCATCGCGACGAGGCTACCCGCAACAATCATGAAGAGATGGGGTTCTTCGACGGCTGGGGCACGGTGGCCGATCAGCTGGCGCAGTATGTGAAGACCATTTGAGCTTTTCCCACTGCGGCCAGGACTTTGTCCCGGCCGCCTGGTTTTTGGGTCGTGCAGCGAAGCGCGCGCCGGAACCCGACGGCACCCGGGCTCAGTAGTAGAAGCGCTCTTCGGTGATCTTGCCGTTCTTGACCGTGTACAGGCCAACCTCGTCCATGGTGACCCGTTCGCCGGTGGCCTGGGGCGTTATGTCGAACTTGAAGCGCACCGCGAACTGGTCGCCGTTGACATAGGGGCCTTCGACAGAGCCGCCATGGACTTCGTGGTTCGCTTGCCACCATTCGCCCTTTTGCCTGAGAGCCTCCTTGCCACGGGCGATGGCCATCGGCCCCTCCATGGCTTCGAGGCTGACGATATCATCGGCATTGTACTTTTCACCAGCACCCAGGTGATCCCCCTGCTGGAGCATTTCGGTGAAATCCTTGGCAACATCCGCGATGGTCATGTGTGTTCCTCCTGTTCAGACTGGTTTGAAGTAGGGAAGCGCTTGCCGGCCCGCCACCTTTACCCGCACGACAGCTGACACGGTGTGTCAGGACGATGGATATAGCGCGGCTGTGTGACGACGATTGCGGCGGCGTCGGACAGCGACTTCGGTTGCAGACAAAAGCCAATTCCGCAATGCTGGGTGCATGTGCAACCTCTACAACATCACGACGACGCAAGAGGCGGTCCGCCAATGGACCCGCACATTGCACGATATCAGCGGCAACCTCGAACCTTCGCTTGATGTCTATCCCAATCAACCTGGGCTTGTCGTTCGCAACAGGGCGGATGGGGAGCGTGAACTGGCGAAACTGCTTTGGGGTTTGCCAACGCCGCCCGAGCGCATGAAAGGTAAGGCCGACTACGGCACCACCAACGTTCGCAATCCGCAATATTCGCACTGGCAGCAATATGTGGGGGTCGAGCACAGATGTGTCGTGCCGGTGACCAGCTTTGCCGAGCCCAGCCCTGCGGCGAACGATAAAGACCCGGAAACAGGAATCCAGCGAAATTACTGGTTTGCCCGTGGCGAGAGCCGGCCGTTGTTCTTCTTCGCTGGTTTCTGGACGTCTTGGCAGGGCGTGCGAAAGGTCAAGGACGGTCCCGGCGACTTCGAGCTATACGCCTTCATGACCACCAAGCCTAATGCTCTCATTGCGCCGATCCATGAGAAGGCTATGCCCGTGATCCTCACCACGCCGGAGGAAACCGAGGCTTGGCTGACGGCGCCATGGTCGAAAGCACGGCATTTGCAGCGGACGGCGCCCAACGACGCGTTGGTGATCGTTGAGAAGCCAGCCACACAGATCAAGTTCCCACCACAGGCCCCGGCCCAAGGGTCTCTGTTTTAGCCCGAAATCGGCTCTCCTCAATCGTCGTCTCGCCAGATTACCCGGCGAACCATGCGGATTTCGACAAGACGTCTGACGCGAATTTTAAGGCGTTCAGCAGCGCTTGGCAGAATGATGCCTGCATCGAGCTCACGACCTTTGCAGCGCTCGCACCGCATGTGCCGCTCCACATCCCAAAAGGGGATATCACCAACCAGCTTTGCGAGATCGCCAGGCAGATAGTGTCGAGTGATGTTGCAGTTCCGACATCGAACACGAATTAGCTGCCCGACTTCATGCGCCAAGCAGAGGGTTTGCACATTTCGGCGCGGTCGGGTGCTTAGTTCGGGCATCCCGCAAAGTAGGAATATGTTCCTTTGCGAGTCAATTCACACTTAATTCCACCTTGGCGATCTTCACAGCAGGTTAAATCCAACCGTCGATGAAGGGATTGGGTTGGATCAGCTTGGCAGCATAGGGCAGTTGGCACCACGGCGCAGGCTGATATGCGCCACGTCGCCGACGCTGAATTGAAAGCCCTCGGCCTGGCGCGGCGCATCGATCACCACCGGCAATCCCTGCCCCAGCTCAGCATGCAGCCGCAGCGTGCGGCCGTGGAAGACGATGGAGTTGACGCGCGCCGGCGCGGTGCCGGCGGCGGCATCGGTGGTGGCCAGCAAGTCCTCGGGGCGAACGCCGATGGTGCGCTCAGTGCCTTCGCCGGGTGTGTCGCCGGTTTCAGATGTTGCTTCCAGCGAAAGCCCGCCAGCGGCGAAGCGCAGGCGGTCGCCGTCGCGGCCGATGAAGCGCGATTGCAAGAGGTTCATGGTGCCGATGAAGCTTGCGACGAATTTCGTCGCCGGCCGGTCGTAAAGCGTAGCCGGCGGCGCGATCTGCTCGATGCGGCCCTTGTTCATGACGACGATGCGGTCGGAGATCGACAGCGCTTCGGTCTGGTCGTGGGTGACCATGACGAAGGTGGTGCCGAGCCGCGACTGCAGCCGCTTCAGTTCGACCTGCATCTGTTCGCGCAGATGCGCATCGAGCGCCGACAGCGGTTCATCGAGCAACAGAACGCGCGGCTCGCAGACTATGGCGCGGGCGAGCGCGACGCGCTGGCGCTGGCCACCCGACAGTTCGGAAACGCGGGCGCCGAGCTTGTCGGCGAGGCCGACCATGTCGAGGGCTTCGCGGACGCGCTTTGCCTGCTCGGCGCCGGACAGTTTGCGCAGCGACAGGCCGAAGCCGACATTCTCGGCGACCTTCATATGCGGGAACAGCGCATAATCCTGGAACACGGTGTTGACGGGACGGTCGAACGGCCTGAGCGCGGTGATGTCGCGACCATCGAGCAGCACCTTGCCGCTCGACGGGCTCTCGAAACCGGCAATGACGCGCAGGCTGGTGGTCTTGCCGCAGCCCGAGGGCCCGAGCAGGGTGATGAACTCGCCGCTGATAATGTCGAGATCGACGGCGTCGAGCCCGACAATGCCGCCGGGGAAAACCTTCGAGACCGTGTCCAGGCGTACCAGCGCATCAGGCGCCATCGCGAACCTCGGACGGCTTGGTGGTGTTGACCCAGAGGATCTGGCAAGGCTCGGTGCCGGGATTGCGGAAGGCGTGCAGAAGCGTGCTCTTGAAGGCAAAGGAGTCGCCGCTCTTCAGCACGTATTTTGTCGAGTCCACCACCAGTTCGACCTCGCCCGACAGGACATAGCCGAACTCGTGACCGATATGCGCATAGGCTTCCGCCGTGCCGCCATCGGCTTCCACCGTCACCAAGAGGCCGGTCAGCGCCGCGCCCGGCGGCGACAGCAGCGCCTTGGCGATGCCTTCCGACTTGACCGGGAGCTGCCGCCTTTTGTCGGCGCGCACGCAATAGAGATCGTTGGCGGCTTCGTTGCCGTCGGTGATCAGCGCCGAAGGCTCGATGTCGAGCGCGGCCGCAAGCGGCCAGATCACCTTGACGCGCAGCGAAGACAGGCCGCGCTCGATCTGGCTCAGCGCACCGATGGAGACGCCGGCTTTTGCTGCCAGCTCGGCCAACGACAAATTGCGCTCCAGCCGCAGCGCCCGCACGCGCCGGCCGACGCGAATGTCGGCGTCGGCCTTTGGTTTCTCGGTTGCGTCGTCAAGCATGTCCATGCGTGGGTCCTTGTAACTGTCCTATTGGCGCGGCGCAGCGCCGAAGAGCTCCCCCTTCTCCCCTTGTGGGAGAAGGTGTCGCCGAAGGCGACGGATGAGGGGTTTTCCAGCGGAGTGAGACGTTGGCGTTCCCTGGACCACCCCTCATCCGTCTCGGCGCTGCGCGCCGATCCACCTTCTCCCACAAGGGGAGAAGGTGAGGTCTGCGCTGCTCACCCGCCCGCCTTCACTTTCTCGAACATCTTCGCCACATCGTCGTTCTGCTTCATCGGGCCGGTGAAGATGGTGGTCTTCAGCATCACCTCCGGGTCCGCCGGCAATTGCAGCTTGTCCAGTTCGTCCTTCGCCACGCCGGCGAAGGCGGTGCTGAGCGAGCTGCCATAGCCGTAGGCCTGGATCAGGTACTTACCCGAGTCGGCGTCGAGCCGGCTGTTGATGAAGTCATAGGCGAGGTCGACGTTTTTGGCGTCCTTGAGCATGACGAAGCCGCAGGCCCAGGTCAGCATGCCCTCCTTCGGCTTCATGAACTCGACCGGCACGCCCTGCTTCTTCAGCGAGGTTGCCGACGCGTTCCAGGTCATGGCGGCGACCAGCTGGCCGCTGGCCAGCGCCTGTTCGACCGAGGTCATGTCGGTGGTGTAGTTGGAGAGGAGGGGACGCTGCTCGCGCAACTTTTCCGCCACCTTGTCCATCTGCTCGGGCGTCATGTCGAAGGGGTTTACGCCGGCCAGAAGTGCTGCAACGATCGGCGTGTCATGCACGGCATCGATGGTCGCCATGCGGCCGGCATATTGCTTGTCCCACAGAAGGTTCCAGCTCGCTTCCGGGTTCTTCACCAGATCGGTGCGGTAGAGGATCGAGGTGTTGCCCCAATCCCACGGCACCATCCAGACCTTGCCGTCGCCGGCCTGGATGTCGGGCAGGTTCTTGAACACCGGGAAGATCGAATCCCAGTTCTTGATGCGCTTGGTATCGATCGGCTGCAGCAGGCCTTCCTTGTTCCAGCGCGCCACCTTGTCGTAGCAGGGATGGGCGATATCGGGGCGGAAGCCGGCCTTGACCTTGGTGAAGGCATCGTCGTCGTCGCCGAAGATCGAGGCCTCGACGCCATCGGGATGGGCCGTCAGGAAGCTTTTGTTGAAGTCTGGCAGTTCATAGCCGGACCAAGTGAAATATTGCAGCTTGTCGGCGGCGAAGGCGACAGTCGACGACAGGACGATTGCAAGCGCGGCAAGCCCGGTGCGGGCTGTCTTTGCAGTGATCGATTTCGGGCCAGTGATCGATTTCAGCCCAGTAATTGATTTCGGGTCGAATGCCATTTCGGTTCTCCTCTTTTGTTATGGTTCAGGCTGGACTGGTGGGCGCCGTCCGACGGGCTGTGCTCAGCCCGCGATGGCGCAGGATTTCGGCGATGCCGGCGATGATGACGGACACAGCAAGGATAGCTGTCCCCAGCGCCATCACGGTCGGCAGCGAGCGAGGAAAACGCAGTTGGCTCCAGATGTAGAGCGGCAGCGTCGGCTCGGTGCCGGCGAGGAAGAAGACGACGATGAACTCGTCGAAGGAAATCAGAAAGGCCAGCATGAAGGCCGAGACGATGGCCGGCAGCGAGAGCGGCAACATCACCCGCCGGAAGGTCGTCCAGTCGGAAGCGCCGAGATCGAGTGCGGCCTCGCGAACGGTTTTCGGAATTGCGGCAAACCGGCTGCGCATGATCACCACGGTGGTCGGCAGCGCCACCAGTATGTGGCCGAGAACGATGGCGATGCGCGACGGGCCGAGGCCGATGAGATTGACGAGGATCAGCAACGATATGCCGACGATGACGCCGGGGATCAGGATCGGCAGCCTGGAGATGGCGCTGATGGTGGCGGCGAGCGGCGAACGACCGTAGAGGTCCATATAGGAGACGGTGATGCCGCAGAGCGTGGCGCCGGCGGCGGCCACGACGCCAATGACGAGACTGTTCAAAAGCGCGCCGGACAGCGCCGGATTGCCATAGAGCGTGGCATACCATTCGAGCGTGAAGCCCTGCAGCGGAAACGCGGCCTGGATGGAGTTGTTGAAGGAAAACAGCGGGATCAACAGCACCGGCAGATAGAGGAAGACGAGATAGGCAAGCACATAGACGCCGAGCCAGCCGCGGCCATCATCTCTCCGCGCCGCGCTCATGTGCGGCTGCCGAATTTGCGGTCGGCGCCGCGTGCGACCAGCACCACGCAGAGGATGACCAGCATCACGCAGACTGAAAGTGCCGCCCCGAACGGCCAGTCATTGGCCTTGCCGAACTGCGACTGGATCAATGTGCCGATCATGGTGCTGGCGGGACCGCCGACCATGGCCGGGGTGACATAGTCGCCGACCGTCGGCACAAAGACGACGAGGGCGGCCGCCAGAACGCCCGGCATCGAATTGGGCAAGACGACGCGGCGAAACGCCGTGAACGGTCTGGCGCCGAGATCGGAGGCGGCTTCGAGCAGTGATTTCGGGATGGTGTCCAGCGCCACATAGATCGGCAGGATGGCGAAGGGCGCATAGGCATGCGCCAGCGTGACGACCACCGCCGCCGGCGTGTTGAGGAAGGCCAGCGTCGGCTCCGACCAGATGCCGCTTTCGATCAGCGCCGAGTTCAAGACGCCGTTGTAGGCGAGCACGATCTTCCAGGCGAAGACGCGCAGGAGATAGCTGGTCCAGAACGGCAGGGTCACCAGAAACAAAAGCAGGCTGCGGCGGCGGCCGGCATAGAAGGCGAGATAGTAGGCGACGGGATAGGCGGTGACGACGGTCGCCAGCGTCACCAGGCCGGCGATCACCAGCGAGCGCAGCGTCACCGTCCAGTAGAGCGGATCGGAGACCACGGTGATGAAGTTGCCTGCCGTAAAGCCGGCGCCGAGCAGCGAACCGTCATTGCCGCGCAAGGCGAGGAACAGCACGAGGCCGAGCGCAAACAGGATCAGGAAGAAGGTGACCAGCCCGCCCGGCAGCAACATGGCGAAGCGGAAGCCCCGGGCGGAGCCTGCTGGCGCTTCAGACGCAACGACGGTCGACATCAGGCTGCTCAATGGAAATATGAAATCGACTTAGCTTTTTTCATATTCATGAAACTGTCAAGCTGAATCCACGAGGCCTAAACGGCCGGCGCGCAATCAGCGCTCGAAGGCGTCGAGCATGCGGTACCAGGCGATCGTCGCGGCGACGCCGATCTGGCGAAAGGCGTGGAACGGAATCGGCCGGATCGGCGACAGCGGGAACGGCAATTGCGCTGCCTCACCGTTTGCCAAATAGCCCGCCATGCGTTTTCCCAGCGCGGTCATCAGGCCGACGCCCCTGCCCTGGCAACCGACCACGGCGAGCAGGCCCTTTTCAGGTTCGTGGATGTGCGGCAGATGATCCGGCGTCATCGCCACGCGACCGAACCAGCGTTTCTCGATGGCGACATTGGAGAGCGCGGGATAAAGCCGCACCAGCGCGCGCTGCAGATGCGCCCAGTCGGCCTCGCTCCTGGGAAGCGCCATGCGGCCACGGCCGCCAAGCACCAGATGGCCGTCGGCTGTTTTGCGGTAGTAGACGAGAATGCGCCTGGAGTCGGACACCGCCTGCCCTTCCGGCAGGATCGTCGCCGCAAGGTTGGATGACAGCGGCGCGGTCGCGACCTGGAAGGAATGCAGCGGCACGATCGTTTCCGCGAGGCCCGGAAGCAGTCCATCGGTATAGGCGTTCGTCGCCAGGACAACCGCTTTCGCCCGCACCTCGGCGCCGCTTTCGGTTGAGACACGCCAAAGGCCGGCCTCCTTGCGGAGTTTCACCACCTTCTGCCGCTCGGCAATGCTGGCGCCGGCGGCGGCGGCGATGCGCGCCAGTTCCACTGTATAGGCGAGCGGATCGATGATGCCGGCGCGGCGGTCGAGCCAGCCGCCGAGATAGCCTTGCGCGCCGGTCATAGCGGCGATCTCGCTTTCATTCAGAAGCCGGACATCGGCGCCACGCGCCCGCCATTGACGATCCCTGTTCGCCGCCGCTTTCAATGCGGTTTCGGTATGCGCGGCCTGGATCCAGCCATTGCGCGTGAACGGCACCGCCAGCTTTTCGTCTTTGATGAGATCGAACACCGTATCCGCCGTCGAGGCGGCGAAATCGACCAGCGCTTGGCCACGCTCGGGGCCGAAATGCTCGAGCAGCCATTCGGGATCATATTTCAGGCCGGGAATGACCTGGCCGCCATTGAGGCCCGAGGCGCCCTGGCCGATCTCGCCAGCCTCCAGCACCTGTACACCGAGACCGAGCCGGGCTGCGTGCAAGGCGGTCGACAGGCCCATGAAGCCGCCGCCGACGATGGCAACGTCGACCGGCGCAGTGACGAGCAACTGGAAGGCGGATGCGGTCTGCGGCTTCTGCCAGATCGGAACGGAAAACGGTGCGGGCAAGGCTTCACCTGGAGTATGCGCAAAATGAAAATTCTAGTGCCAGTTTCATTTTTTTGAAAGAGCGGGCCTCATGTCAGAACCGACAATTGCCTACGCCACAGGATAGACCTTTGACGTGAATCCGGTGAAAGTGCAGCGGCCCAGCTGCCATCTCGATCATCAAAGGACCGTAAGCCATGACGAACCCAACGCAGCTTCCCGCCGACGGGCTCTTCATCGGCCGAGCCAGGGCAAGCGATGCCTCGCATCCGCTGGTGGTCACCGTGCGCGACGGCATCGTTTTCGACGTCACCTCGACCACCGCACCCACAGTGCGCGACATTTGCGAGATGGCCGATCCGGCCGGACACGTGCGCTCTGCCAAGGGCGAACCGATCGGCTCGCTCGACGCGATCGCCGCCAACAGTTTTCAGGCCACCCGCGATCCGGCAAAACCCTATCTGCTCTCGCCTATCGACCTGCAGGCGGTGAAGGCGTCGGGCGTGACCTTCGTGGTCAGCCTGCTCGAACGCGTCATCGAGGAGCAGGCGCGCGGCTCGGCGGAAAAGGCCGACGCCATCCGCGCCGACATTGCCGGGCTGATCGGCCACGATCTGTCGAAGCTGAAGCCCGGCTCACCCGAAGCGATGGAGATCAAGGCCAAGCTCATCCAGCGCGGCGCCTGGTCGCAATATCTGGAAGTCGGCATCGGCCCCGACGCCGAGATCTTTACCAAATGCCAGCCGATGGCGTCCGTCGGCTTCGGTGCCGATGTCGGGCTGCATCCTGTCTCCACCTGGAACAACCCCGAGCCGGAGATCGCCATGATCGCCGCCAGCACCGGCAGGATCGTCGGCGCCACCATCGGCAACGACGTCAATCTGCGCGACGTCGAGGGACGCTCGGCGCTGCTGCTCGGCAAGGCCAAGGACAACAATGCCTCGGCCTCGCTTGGGCCCTTCATCCGGTTGTTCGACGCAACATTTTCGATCGACGACGTGAAGCGCGCCACGGTGCGGCTGCAGGTCGAGGGCGAGGACGGGTTTTCGCTGGAGGGCGCGAGCTCGATGGCCGAGATCAGCCGTTCGCCCGAAGAGCTGGTCGCGGCCGCCATGGGGCCGCACCACCAGTATCCCGACGGCTTGGCGCTTTATCTCGGCACCATGTTCGTGCCGTCGAAGGATCGCGGCGAGAAGGGCAAGGGATTCACCCACAAGATCGGCGACATCGTCACCATCTCGTCGGAGAAATTCGGCGCGCTGGTGAACCGCGTGCTTCTGTCGCCCGATTGCCCGCACTGGACCTACGGCGCCAGCCATCTCATGCGGGACCTCGCCAAGGCCGACCTGATCTGATTTCGGAGCAGCCAGGACGAACGGATAGCCGATAAACGTTCCTATCCGGTCCCTGTAAGCCGTTTGTTAGCGGAATCCGGGTGACTGTATCGGAAATTCGCTCCAGGATCGGGGCGCGGTCTGTGGGGGCCGAATTGCATGCTCGGTTTGCCGATGATATCGGTGCGCAATCTCGCCATGCGTTATGGCGGCGTTGTCGCGCTCAGGGATATGAACCTGTCTGTCGGACAGGGGACCATCCATGCTGTCGTCGGTGAAAGCGGCGCCGGAAAGTCGACGCTGGTGAAGGTGCTTGCCGGCGTGCTCCGGCCCAACAGCGGCACCATCCGCGTCGGCGACCAGATCGTCACCGTCGACAGCCCGATCGCTGCACGCAAGCACAGCTTCGGCGTCGTCCACCAGGGGCTCGGCCTGTTTGCCGACCGCTCGGTGCTGGCCAATCTGTTCGTCAATCGCGAGCCGTTGCGCAATGGCTTCGTCTCCAGGCGCGAGATGGAGGCACGCAGCCGCACCTTGCTTCGGCAACTCAAGCTCGACGTCGATGTCCACGCTCCTGTGGGACAACTCGGCATGGGCGAACGGCAATATGTCGAACTCGGCCGCGCAATTCTGGAAGGCCCGAGGCTGCTGATCCTCGATGAACCGAATTCTGCGCTCGACCGGCGCCAGACCGAGCACCTGTTCACCGTACTAAGTGACCTCAAGGCCAAGGGCACGAGCGTGCTCTATGTCTCGCACCGGCTGGAGGACGTGTTTGCGATCGCAGACCAGGTCACCGTGATGCGCAACGGCCGTGACGTGCTGACAAGTGAGCGCTCGGCGTTGAGCGAAGCCGATGTGATCGACGCCATGATCGGCCAGCAGCGCGGCAGCCTGTTCCCGCCTGCACTGCCGGCCAATGCCAGCACGATAAGGCCGCGGATCACGGTGGAGGGTCTGAGCGGCGGCCGGATTTCCGGCGTCAGCTTCACCGCCCGCTCCGGCGAGATCCTCGGCTTGGCCGGGCTTGAGGGGTCGGGCGTTGAAGACCTGTTCGAGATGCTGTTTGGCCTGCGCAAGGCGCAAAGCGGCAGGGTGCGGCTCCCCGACGGCTACGGCTTGCCTGGAAATCCGACCGAAGCGGCGCGGCGCGGCATCGGCCTGGTGCCGGCCAACCGCCTGTGCAACGGCCTGATGCCCGACCGGTCGCTGGCCTTCAACATAGGCAACATCGCTACCGGCGCCCGCAACTGGGGGTCGCGCCGCTACTCGCCCAAGGCCGCGATCGCCGCCGCCGCAAGGCAGATCGATGCGCTGGGCATCAAGGGCCTGCCGGACGCGCCGGTGAATTCGCTGCTGGCCGGCGATCAGCAGAAGATCGTAATCGCCAAATGGCTGGAGACGGCGCCGCAAGTGCTGCTCCTAGACAATCCGGCTGGCGGTATCGAGGCGGCTGCCAAGCGCAAGATCTATGCGCTGATCCGGCAGATGGCAGCCAATGGCTGTATCGTTTTGCTGCGTTCGGTCGAGCCGTCCGAACTGACCAACCTCAGCAACCGCGTCCTTGTCTTCCACCGCGGCCGGGTCGCCGGCGAGCTGTCCGGCGCCGAGATGAAGCGAAGGACAGTGCTGCAACTGACCACCACCGGCGAGATGCCGGAGGCGGAGCGGCCGAAAAAGAAACTCGTGGGAGCCATGGCATGACACGATTGGATCCCATGCTACAGCTTGCCGGTTCGGCTGCCCACCCGAAGCGCAGCCTTCGCCTGCCCGTCGAACTCAGGCCGCTCATCGGGCTCGTTGTCCTTGTGGCGATTACAGGCTTTGCCCGGCCGGATTTCCTCGACGAGGCCAATGTGCTGTCGTTGCTGGAAACCGCTGCGTATCCCGGCATGCTGGCGATCGGCATGGTGTTCGTGCTCGCACTCCGCGAGATCGACCTTTCCGTCGGCTGGATATTCCATCTCGCGGCCCTTCTCACCGCATTCCTTCTGGCCGCCGGCATCGACCCGTGGCTTGCCGCCCTTGCCGGCGTGCTGCTCGGCGCCGGGCTCGGCCTCGTCAACGGCCTGCTGGTGGTGGCGCTGCGACTGCCGGCCATCGTCGTTACGCTGGGCACCTTTGCAATGTTACGGGGCCTGGCGGCGGTGGCCGTCAAGATGCAAGCGACAGCTCCGGCCAGCCCAGGCGGCGACTTCTTTGAGATCGTTCACGGCAAGCTGTTCGGCCTTGTGCCGACGGCTGTCTTTGTCTTCGTCGCAATGGCGGTGGTGATGCACCTCGTGCTTCACCGCAGCCGCTTCGGCTACCGGATCCAGGCCGTCGGCAGCAATCCGCAGGCGGCGCTCTATGCCGGCATCCCGACAGGTGCTGTGCGGCTGCAGACGCTGGTGCTGATGGGCATCGTCTCGGGGCTGGCGGGCGCGCTGTGGCTTGGCTCTCCCGTTACCGACGTCGACCAAGGCGGCGGTTTCGTGCTGATGGCGATTGCCGCGGCGATCATCGGCGGCACCTCGCTTTCCGGCGGGCGCGGCACCGTCTTCGGTGCGGTGATCGGCATGCTGATCGTCCAGGTCATCTTGAGCGGCGTTACCCTGTTCGGCATCGACGCCGCATGGAGCCCGTTCGTGATCGGCGCGGTGATGGTGCTGGCGCTCGCGCTCGACCGGCTGGCCAAAGTGCTGCGCAACCGCCAGGCCGAGCGCTTTCAGGAAAATCCGCGCGCCTGAGTTTAAGCCCCGCCTGCTTGCCGGGAATATCTCTATCTCTTGGTTTGATGCAATTCCGGGCGGAAAACCGTTTCACACTTTTCCTGGAATTGCTCTCTAACTGATGCGATCTGATGGGATCGCTGATGGCGCGTTGCATCGCGCCACCATCCATTGAGCGGATGGAGGCTTGCCATCGGCCGCAAAAGAAGATGCTCTGCGCATCCGGGTCGGCGCTGGCAGGAGGAGAGGATCAAGCATCGCCCGGATCATCGCCGGACGTGGAGGTCGTTTTTCAACATGGGAGGAAAGCAAATGCTGACGAGGCTACGATTACTCGTGCTTGGCTTGATTGTGGCGCTGGCCATTCCGGCGGCGGCACAGGCCAAGACGTTCTACTGGATTTCGCATGGCGGCCCGGCCGACCCGGTCTGGACCTACTTCCTGGCCGGTGCCAAGCAATGGGCGAAGGACACCGGCAACACCGTCAACACCTCGTTCCACAATGGCGACGTTGCCTCGCAGCAAGAGGCCGTGCGTGCCGCGATCTCGGCAAAGGCCGACGGCATCGTCACCACCAGCCCCGATCCGGGCAGCCTGATCGAAATCGCCAAGGAAGCCAACACCGCCAAGATCCCGATCATCAACTTCAACACGCCCGATCCCAAGGCAAGCTTCGACGCCTATGTCGGCGGCGACAACGTCACCTTCGGCAAGCACTGGGCGCAATATCTGGTCGACAAGGGCCTGGTGAAGAAGGGCGACTTCGTCTGGATGCCGGTCGAAATCCCCGGCGCCACCTACGGCGTCCAGGAAGAGGAAGGCATCAAGAGCGTCTTCGAACCGCTGGGGATCACCTATGAGATCACCGAAGCGACCCTCGACCAGGCCGAGGCCATCAACCGCATGGTCGACTATCTCACCGCCAACAAGGCCAAGGTCAAGGCAATCATCGGCCTCGGCGATCTGGTCACCGGCTCGATCAAGCGGGTGTTCGACCAGGCCGGCATCAAGCCGGGCGAAATCCCGGTCGTCGGCTGGGGCAACTCGCTCGACACCACCCAGGAAGTGCTGACCGGCTACGTCAATGCCGGCCAGTGGCAGGACCCGCAGGCGACCAGCTATGTCGCTCTGTCGCTGGCCAACATGGCGGCGTCAGGCATTCCCCCGGGCTTCAACGTCATCACCGGCGCGCTCTATGAAAAGGACACCGCGCAGGTCTACGACGACATCCTGTCCGGTAAATAACCCAGACGTTCAACAGTCGCGGCCGCAGCCGCGGTCGCGACTGTCTTTTAGCCGAGCCCTTCGCGTTGCGCGCTGGGCTCAGCCTTCCCCTTCCTGTCGCAGGTTATCAGTGGAAAACCGTTCGCTCATCCAACGCCTGATCGCGAGGCCGGAATTCGGGCCCTTCGTTCTGCTCATCGTCGAAATCGCGGTGTTCTGGAGCATCAACCACGATTTCCTGTCGCCGCAGAACATCTCCAACACGCTGGCCTTCACCGTCGAGCTCGGGCTGATCGCGCTGGCGATGACGCTGTTGATGACGTCGGGTGAATTCGATCTGTCGGTCGGCTCGCTGTTCGGCTTTTCGCCGGTGCTGATGTGGACGCTGTTCAACAGCGGCCTGACCTCGCTGGAGGTCGGCTTCCTCGCCGCGCTGCTGATCGCGGCCTTCATCGGCCTGGTCAATGGCTGGTTCGTCACGCAGCTGAAAATCCCATCCTTCCTGGTGACGCTCGGCATGCTGCTGGTGGTGCGCGGCACCGCGCTGTTCGTCACTGACGGCTTTCCGCAGCGGACGTGGAGCGCCGAGGGCAGCTGGCTGGCCGAAGCGCTGGTCGGTGATTTCTTCATCGGCCCGTTCCGCATCTACATGTCGCTCTTCTGGTTCATCGCGGCGGCCATCGCACTGGGCTACGTGCTGACGCAAAGCCGGACCGGCAACTGGATCCAGGCAGCCGGCGGCAATCCAGGCGCCGCAAGGGCGCGCGGCGTCAACGTCAGCGGCGTCAAGATCGGCCTGTTCGTGCTGTCGTCGGTGATGGCTTCGCTTGCCGGCGTCATCTCGTCGCTGCGCACGTCGGCCGCCAACCCCAACAGCGGCACCGGCTACGAGCTCGAAGTCATCGCCATGGTGGTGATCGGCGGCACGGCGCTGACCGGTGGGCGCGGCACCATCATCGGCACCGTGCTCGGCATCCTCATCCTGCGCGTCATGCGCAACGGCATCGTTCTGATCGGCGTGCCCGGGCTGGCCTACAACATCTTCATCGGCGCCATCATCCTCGGCATGATGGCGCTGCACTCATGGCTGGAACGCCGGCATCAGGCAGGGACCTAGAACCATGGCTGAACCGCTCATCCGCATGTCCAACATCAAAAAGTCCTACGGGCGCGTGCAGGCGCTCGAAGACGCCAATTTTCATGTCAACGAAAGGGAGATCGTCGGCCTGCTCGGCGACAATGGCGCCGGCAAATCGACGCTGATCAAGGTGTTGTCGGGGGCGGTGCCGCTGACCAGCGGCGACATTTTCATCCGCGGCAAGAAGGTCAATCTGCGCAGCACCAGCGACGCCATCGCGCACGGCATCGAGACGATCTACCAGGATTCGGCACTGGTGACGCAGCTGTCGATCGCGCGCAACCTGTTCCTCGGCCGCGAGCCGATCAAGCCGCCGCGTTTTTTGAACCGCATGGACCAGGAGGCGATGAACAATGTCGCCCGCGACCTGTTGAAACAGGTCGGCATCTCCAAGAACATCCCGCCAACGACGCCGATCGGCTCCCTGTCCGGCGGCGAGCGGCAGGCCGTCGCCATCGCGCGCGCCATGCACTTCGACAGCGACCTGATCATCCTCGACGAGCCGACCAACAATCTCGGCGTCGCCGAGACGCAAGGCGTGCTGAGCTTCGTGCGCAACGCGCGCGATTCCGGGCATTCCTGCATCTTCATCGCCCACAACATCCACCATGTCTTCCAGGTGGTTGACCGCATCGTCGTCATGCGCCGGGGCAAGGTGGTGGCCGACGACATCGACCCGAAGAAGACCAGCGTGGCCGAGGTCGAACGCATCATCACCGGGATGTCGGACAAGGAGATCCGCGACGCCGTCATCGAAGGCGGGCCATCGCACGGCTGAACCGTCTTCGCGCCGTCTGGCACGGAAACGCATCCGCTCTAACTCGTTGTAGAGCATGACCTTTTGACAAAACGGTTCCCGTTTGTCCGAGAAAACCGGTTCCCACTTTTCGGGATCATGCTCTATGACTACAGCCATGAAAGCCACCGTTGCCGACATAGCCAGGAGCTGCGGCCTGTCGACCGCGACCGTCGACCGGGTTCTGAACAACCGGGCCGGCGCGAGCGCCGCCAACCGCCAACGGGTGATGGAGGCGGCCAAGCAGCTCGGCTATTTGCCGGTGGTCGATCAGGTGACGCTGCCGTCGCGGCCGGCGCATCTTGAATTCTTCCTGCCGATCGGCGCCAACGGTTTCATGATCGACCTCGCCGGGCACATCGAGGACTATGCGGGGCGCCTGCCGCTGGTCGCCTCGTGCCGGATCCACAATCTCGGCGGCATCTCGCCGGCAGCGCTGCAGGCGGCGGTTGAAAATCTGTCGCTGAAGGCCAATGGCGTCGGCGTCATTGCCGTCGATCATCCGCGAACGCGCAACATATTGCGCGATGTGGTCGAGGCAGGCATCCGCCTTGTCACGCTGGTCTCCGACGTTCCAGCCGCCCCGCGTTCGGCCTATGTCGGCATCGACAACCGGGTTGCCGGACGCACGGCGGCGCTGTTGATGGGGCGCTTCCTCAATGGCCGCCAGGGTCATCTGGCGATGGTCGTCGGCTCGCGTTCCTATCGCGGGCACGAGGAGCGAGAAATGGGCTTTCGGTCGGTGCTGACAGAGGAATTCCCCAATCTCACGGTCTCGAGTGCGGTCGAGATCAATGACGAACCGGAGGGCAGCTACACCGCAACGATGCAGGCGCTGCACAACGAGCCGGAACTGCTCGGCATCTATTGCGTCGGCGCCGGGCGCTCAGGTGTGGCGAGAGCGCTGCTCGAGGCCAAGCCAAAGAAGAAGCCGGTCTTCATCTGCCACGACCTGACCAAGGAAACGCGCGGCTATCTCGTCGACGACCTCGCCGATGTCGTCATCGACCAGAATGCGCGGCTGATCGCGGAGCAATCTGTGATCCGCCTGCTTGGCTCGATCGCATCCGCCGCGCCATACCTGACGAAGAAGTTCATCGAGCCACGGCTGATCTTCAAGGAAAACGTGCCGGTGCAGTGAAGTCGCGCCGTGGCGGTTTCTCCGATTTGTACGACAAGTCGGGGTAGATGCCGCAAATCTGCACAGCAGCCATGCAACTTTCATTGTTGCCGAATCATTGGGCAACCCGTACTCATCTGGGTGTCGGCCATCTACTCCTCCCAGATGCGATGCCGACGCTGAGCGCGGTGCACCTCCTCCCGCATCTCGTTCGAAATCGAGCCCGCTGCCACCTCCTCCCGGCAGCGGGCTTTTTTCATTCTCAAATGAATCTAAATTAGAGTTGACGGGCAAGTTCGGAGAATAGCCAAAAGCCCCGCCGGATGATGGGGACTCCTCAACTCCGAAAGCTGGAATTCAGCGCGCCCTGAAAGAGCTGATCAGGCCTTCAGCCATGCGCACGAACTGCGTGCTGGGGCCCTGGCAGCCCATGGTCTGCACGCTGACGCGCGCCCCTTCGAACAGCAGCGACAGCGTATCGGCCAGAAGCTCGGCCTGACCGATGCCCGCATCCCGGCACAGCGCAACGAGGCGATCGCGCTGAGCGCTCTTGAGCTCCTTGATCACGCTCCTGGCGGGATGGTCCGGCTCGGTCAATTCGGCGGCGGCATTGGCCATGTCGCAGCCGCGACCGTCAGCCGCCAGGCAAGCAGCGGCCATGCGAATCCAGGCATGCAACTGGGCGAGCTTGTCGCCGGGATGCTCAGCCTCGAATTGGTCCCACATCGCGGCGCCTTTAGCCGCCGACGCGCGCAGGCACTGGACGATCAGTTCGTCCTTCGACTCAAAATGACGGTAGAGCGTCATCTTGTTGGTGCCGGCGGCTTCCGTGATGGCGTCTACGCCGACGCCCTTGATGCCATGTTTGTGAAACATGTCCTGCGCCGTCTCCAGGATTCGATCCCGGGGACGCACGCGATCCGTAATGCCGTCTGCCATCGCAGTCTCCTTGTCTCCCTAAAAATTCGGTTCACCTCTTGACTAGGGTGTTACCGGTCTGTAACTATCCGAATGTTACTTACTGGTAACACCTATGTAGCCTTCCGTCAATAACAAGGCCGTGAACTGGTCCTGCCAGATCACAAAGGGTGAAAATTGCAGGTCATGCGGCTCCGGCCGGTGAAGAGATGAAAACCGGTTCGCGATCATCCGATGCGGGCCGCTGGAATGGAGACGCTCCAATGTCGCAGCGCAAGGATTTGACCATCGATGAAGCCATCCGGGATCCGATGATCCGGCTGGTGATGAAAGCGGACCGCGTCAACCCGCGCGCCTTCGAAGCGATGCTGAGGACCGTGGCCGATGAGCAGGGCCTCAGCGGCGCGGCGCCGTCTTCGTATTTTTTGCAGGACCCGGGTTCGGTGCGCGGCAGGCGGCTGTCCCGGTCTGTCCGTTCTTTTTAAAGAGGCCGGTTCTTCTAAAGAGGTTTGCGTGTCGTGGTAAATTTTTTCATTCATCGTCCGATCTTCGCCTCGGCGATCGCCATCATCATGGTGCTCGCCGGGACGATTTGTTATTTCCTTTTGCCGGTTTCGCAGTTTCCCGACATCACGCCGCCGCAGGTCGTGGTCAGCGCGCATTATCCGGGCGCCAGCGCGCAAGTGGTCGCCGATACGGTGACGACGCCGCTGGAGCAGCAGATCAACGGCGTCGAAGGCATGACCTACATGTCGTCGTCGAGCTCCAATGACGGCTCCTCGACCATCACCATCACCTTCGATGTCGGCTATTCCTTGAGCACCGCGGCCGTCGACGTCCAGAACCGCGTCTCGCAAGCGGCCTCCTCGCTGCCGGCGATCGTCAACCAGGGCGGCGTGACGATCAAGAAGCAGAACCCAAATTTCGTCCTCATCGTCAACCTGACCTCGCCCGACAGTTCGGTCGATCCGGTGGCGCTAAGTAACCTCGCCTATCTGCAGGTCGTCGATCCGCTGAAGCGGCTGCCTGGCGTCGGCGACGTCCAGATATTCGGCGAGCGCCGCTACTCGATGCGCGTCTGGCTCGACCCGGACAAGCTCGCCAATCTTGGCATCACCGCCGTCGACGTCCAGAATGCCATCTCGGAACAGAACGTCCAGGTGGCCGCCGGCAAGATCGGCCAGTCGCCGGCGCCCGCCGGCACCGCCTTCGAGATGCAGGTCAACGCCGTCGGCCGCCTGAGCGACCCCAAGGAGTTCGGCGACATCGTCGTGCGCGCCAACACCGGCACCGGCTCGCTGGTGCGGCTCCGCGACGTCGCCCGCATCGAGCTCGGCGCGCTGCAATATTCGTCGTCGGCCTTCTTCGGCAAGGACCCGACGGTGGTGCTCGCCGTCTACCAGATGCCGGGTTCCAACGCGCTCGATCTGCAGCAGCACGTCAAGGACAAGATGCAGGAACTGTCGGCCCGTTTTCCCAAGGGCGTCAGCTACGCCATGCACTACGACACCACGCGCTTCGTGTCGGCATCGATGCATGACGTGCTGATCACGCTTGGCGAAGCGCTGGTGCTGGTCGTGGCCGTGGTGTTCATCTTCCTGCAGAGCTGGCGCACGACGATCATCCCGACCATCGCCATTCCGGTGTCGCTGGTGGCGACGATGGTGGTCATGGAAATGATGGGCTTCTCGCTCAACATGCTCTCCCTGCTCGGCATGGTGCTGGCCATCGGCCTCGTCGTCGACGACGCCATCGTGGTGGTCGAGAATGTCGAGCGACAATTGGAGGCGGGCCTCAAACCGCTGGCGGCGACCAAGGCCGCGATGGCCGAGGTCACCGGACCGATCATCGCCACCACCGCGGTGCTGATGGCCGTCTTCGTGCCCGTCGCCTTCATTCCTGGCGTCTCCGGCAAGCTCTACAATCAGTTCGCGCTGACGGTGGCGATTTCGGTCGGCATATCCGCCTTCAACTCGCTGACGCTCAGCCCGGCGCTGAGTGCCGCCTTCCTGCGCCATCGCGGGGAGACGCAGTTCGCCCCGTTCCGCTGGTTCAACACGGGTTTCGATAGGCTGTCGCATGCCTATGCCCATGGCGTACGCATCCTCATCCGGCTGCGCTGGATCATGCTCGGTCTGTTCGCGGCCGGCCTGGTCGCCACCTACTTCGTCTGGCAGAAGCTGCCCTCGACCTTCCTTCCGGTCGAGGACCAGGGTTACTTCTTCGTCGTCATCCAGCTGCCTGACGGCGCCTCGCTGGAACGCACTGACGCGGTGGCCCAGAAGGCGCGCGACATCCTCCAAGCTACGCCCGGCGTCGAGATTGTCGGCTCGATCAGCGGCCTGAACTTCCTGACCAGTGCCGCGCAGTCGAACTCGGCTGTCGAGTTCGCCATCCTGAAGCCGTGGGAAGAGCGCGGCCCCGACCAGAGCGCGTCGAAGCTCGTCGCCGACGTGCGCGGCAAGCTGATGCAGATTCCGGAAGCCTTCGCGCTGTCCTTCGATCCGCCTTCGATCCCGGGTATCGGCACCACGGGCGGCTTCGAATTCGTCGTCGAGGATCTCACCGGGCGCGGCAGTTCAGCCCTCAACGACGCGACGCAAGCCGTGATCGCCGAGGCGCGCAAGCAGCCGGAAATCAATCCGCAGCAGCTGTTCTCGCCGTTCTCGACCTCGACGCCGCAGTTCAACTACGACCTCGACCGCAGCAAGGCCAAACTGCTCGGCCTCAACCTGCCCGACGTCTTCAACACGCTGCAGATCTATCTCGGCTCGCTCTACGTCAACGACTTCAACCTGTTCGGCCGCACCTTCCGGGTGACCATCCAGGCCGACAAGGATGCACGTGCCGACGCAGGCGACCTTTCGCGGCTCTATGTGCGCAACGCCTCCGGCGGCATGGTGCCGCTGAGCACACTGGGCAAACTGGTGCCGTTCGTCGGCCCGGAAACCGTGCCGCACTACAACAACAACGCCTCGGCCACGATCAATGGCGGCGCAGCCCCCGGCTTCTCGTCGGGCCAGGCGGTTGCCGCGATGGAACGGGCCGCCGCCACCGCTTTGCCCAGGGATTTCGGTTTCGAATGGACCGGCATCACCTTCCAGGAGCTCAAGGCAGGATCGATAGCGTCGGTCGTCTTCGGCCTCGCCATCGTCTTCGTCTTCCTGATCCTGGCGATGCAGTATGAGAGCTGGGCGATGCCGTTCATGGTGCTGCTGGCGGTGCCACTGGCCCTGTTCGGCGCCTTCGCAGCCCTGTTCTTGCGCGGCATGCAGATCGACGTCTACTCGCAGATCGGCTTCGTCATGCTGATCGGCCTCGCCGCCAAGAACGCGATCCTGATCGTCGAGTTTGCAAGGCGGCGGCGCGAGGAGGGACTGAGCATTGTCGACGCGGCAATGGAAGCCGCGCGGCTGAGGCTGCGGCCGATCCTGATGACGGCCTTCGCCTTCATCCTCGGCGTGCTGCCGCTGATGTTTGCGACGGGTGCGGGTGCGGCAAGCCGGCAGTCGATCGGCACCACCGTGTTTGGCGGCATGGTCGCGGCGACCATCCTGTCGCTGGTGTTCGTGCCAGTCTTCTACGCGGTCATCGAACAGCTGCGCGAAGGCCGCGTGCGCAGCGAACCGAACGCTGCTCATGACCAGGACAATAATGAACCGACTGCCGAACCAGCGCCGATGCGCCTGGCCGAAGCAGCCGAATAGAATTGGAGACCAAAATGCGTAAATGGAAAATAGCTTTGGGAACGGCCGTCGCCCTGGGAGCGATCTCGGTGGCAAGCGTCCACTTCCTCGACATGGGCAATCTCAGCCTCAATGCCGGCACGGCGGCAGCGACGGCAGCACCTGCGGCATTCGTTATGCCGGTGCCGGTGACGAGCGTGGTCAAGAAGACGATCCCGATCTATCTCGACTACGCCGCCCGAATCGAGGCGATCCGCAGCGTCACCTTGCAGGCCCGCGTGCCCGGTTATCTGCAGGAGCAGACGGCTGAGGACGGCGCGGATGTGCGCCAGGGTGATCTGCTCTACAAGATCTCGCCCGACGACTTCAAGGCGGCTCTCGACCAGGCCAAGGCCGAAGTGCAGCGCGACCAGGCGAGCCTCGACTATGCACGCTCCAATCTCGGCCGCGGCTCCGAACTCGCCAAGAGCGGTTATCTGGCCAAGGATGGGTTCGACCAGCGCACGAGCACCTTGCGTCAGGCCGAAGCGTCGCTTGCCGTCAACCAGGCGGCGGTGCGGACGGCCGAGCTCAATTTGAGCTACGCCGAAATCCACGCTCCGTTTGCCGGCCGCGTCGGCCGCAACCAGGCTTCGGTCGGCACGCTGGTCAGCGTCGCCGGGACGGTGCTGAACACGCTGGTGCAGCTCGACCCGATCTACGTCACCTTCAATCCGAGCGAGACGGACCTGGCCGAAATCGAACGGGCCCGGGCCGCCGGCCCGATCGAGGTCGAGGTGCTGCTGCCCGGCGAGACCGAAGCCAGCCAGAAGGGCGAACTCACCTTCATCGACAACACGGTCGACCACTCGACCGGCACGATTACGGCGCGCGCCACCATCGGCAATGCGAAGTTCTCGCTGCTGCCGGGCCAGTATGTCCGCGTGCGGCTGCACATCAAGCAGCTGCCCGACGCGCTGATGGTGCCGCAGGTGGCGCTGGGTTCGAGCCAGCTCGGCAAATATGTCTATGTCGTCGGCAAGGGCAACACGGTCGACCAGCGCATCGTCTCGCTTGGCGCGACCAGCGGCGACCTTGTGGCGGTCCTCAGCGGCGTTGCCGAAGGCGACCAGGTGATAACGGGCAATCTGCAGAAGATCGGACCAGGAATGCCGATCTCGCCGTTGCCCCAGGAGAAACCGGCCAGCTGATAACCCCCATCAGCCCCGGTCCTGCGGCGCCTTCGGCTTCCACGCCGAGGGCGCCGTTTTTTTATGGAGCGCCGCACGCCGTTTTTGGAGTAACCGCAAGGCACAAGAATCCGGAACAGACATATTGTAGGATTGTCGACAATCTGCTTGTCTGTTTCCGGCTCTCACTGGAGTGACGGAATGGCCAAGCTGGACTTCAATCCGATCGCGGATACGACACGCCGAGCCGAGATCGTTGCGCTGTTGCGGCGGGCGATCCTGATCGGCCAGCTGGAACCCGGCCAAAAGCTGAGCGAGCTGAGGATCGCCGAGCAGATGCGGGTCAGCCGCGCGCCTTTGCGCGAAGCTATGCGCGAGCTGGTGCAGGAAGGCATCCTGACCAGCATTCCCTATGCCGGCACCTTCGTCATCGATGTCACCGCCAAGGACATTGACGACGCCTACTCGCTGAACAAGGTGCTCGATGAATTCGCCATCGAGCGGACATGGAAGCTGCGCGACCAGCGCTTCTTCGATGAACTCGACCGCCGCCACGAAGCGGTGAAGCAGGCAACGCGCGCGCGCGACACCACCCGCCAGATCGAGACCGCACTGCAATTGCACGGGCTGATCTATGAATGGGCCGACAATTCGGTGCTGCTGGAAACCTGGCAGCGGCTGACCAGCCGGCTGCAGATGTACTTTGCCCTGCACCAGCAGGCCCGCAACGAGCCGGTGCCGGCCGAAGATCTCCACGAAACCTATGTGCGGCTCTTGAAGGGCGCCGACATGCGCGCTGCCCAGCGCCATGCGCGCGAGCATATCGACCTCGATTTCGAAGAGCTGCTTGCCTATGCGCGTGGCCTCGATCAGCGGAACATCGAAGGACTGACCCTCCTCAACGCCTAGAGACAACGGACAGACAAGTGCAGATCAAAACCATCAAGGCCTATCGCGTCGTGCAGCCCTTCGTGGACGGGCCCTACCGCATGTCCAAGGGGCGGGTTGCAGACTGCTTCGATGCGGTGATCGTCGCAATCACCTCCGACAGCGGCGTAACCGGCTGGGGCGAGATGGCGCCGCTCGGCAATTTCTATTCGGCCGCCTTTCCGGCGGGAACGCGCGCGGGCGTGGTCGAGATCGCGCCGCACCTGATCGGCCAGGACCCGCGTGGCCTCGCCGGCATCGGCCGATTGATGGATACGGTGTTCAAGGGCCATCCCTACATCAAGTCGGCGCTCGACATGGCCTGCTGGGATCTGGCGGCCCGGGCCGCCGACGTGCCGCTGGTGACCATGCTTGGCGGCCGCGAGAGCGACATGGCGGAGACCTACCGCGTCGTCACCCACGGCACGCTCGACCAGATGGCGGCACTGGCCAAAAGGATCATCGCGGAAGGCTGCCGGCGGCTGCAGGTCAAGGTGGGCGGCAATGTGCATGACGACATCGACCGGGTGAGCGCAGTCGCTTCGGCCGTGCCGAAAGGCACGGTGATTTTCTGCGACGCCAATGCCGGCTGGACACCCTACCAGGCGCGGCAGTTCGCCGATGCCACGCGCGGCATCGACTACACGTTCGAGCAGCCCTGCACGACGATCGAGGAGAACATGTCGGTGCGCCGCATGCTCGACAAGCCGATGGTGCTGGACGAGAGCGTCATCTCGCTCGAGGCGATGCTGGAAATCCATCGCCTGGGCGCCGCCGACGGGCTGACGCTGAAGATTTCGCGGCTTGGCGGCGTAACCAGGACAAGGCAAATCCGCGACGTCGCCGTCGATCTCGGTTTCATGATCACCGTCGAGGATACGGGCGGCGCCGAGATCGACACGGCGGCGATGGCGCATCTGTCGCTGTCGACGCCGGAAGAACGCCGGCTGCACGCCATCGCCTTCCATGAGTGGGTGACGGTGCGCACGGCCTCCAACGCCCCACCGGTCACCGGCAGCCACATGGGCATTCCCGACGGGCCCGGCCTCGGCATCGATGTCGTGCCCGACCTGCTCGGCAAGCCTTTCCTAGAGATCGGCTGAGATCAAGCGCAGCATGAAGCTGTCACCCCACGAATCCTCCGTGGGAGATTTGGTCCTGCAGCCATTCTCCGATTTGCGGGTTGAAATATTTTTCAAATGGAAATAGGAATGTTCAAAATGATGATTTGACGCTGCGGCGCGTCGTGACTGGAGGAAGCGATATGGCCCATCCGCAATTTGCAGCGGAACTTCTGCAGCGCGCTGAAGCCCAAGGGCCTATCACCATCGGTCTCGCCGGCGCCGGGCAGATGGGCACCGACATCGTCGTCCAGGTGGCGCTGATGCCGGGCATGCGGATCGGTGCCATTTCCGAGGTGCGGCCGCAAGCGGCGATCGATGCCGCACTGCTCGCCGGCCATGACCGCTCCGACATCGTCCAGGCTGCGAACGCCTCTGCCATCGACCGCGCCATCGAGGCCGGCAAGATCGCTGTCACCGAAGATCTGCATGCGCTGGCCGCGGCCGGCCGCATTGATGTCATCATCGACGCGACAGGCAATCCCAACATCGGCACGCTGTTTGCGCTCGAAGTGATGAAGAACGGCAAGCACATCGTCATGCTCAATGTCGAGGCGGACATTACGATCGGCCGCTTCCTCAAGGAGGAAGCGCGCAAGGCCGGCGTGGTCTACACCGGTGCGGCCGGCGACGAACCCGCCTGCACGCTGGAGATCATCGGCTTCGCCAAGAGCCTCGGCTTCAACATCATCGCCGCCGGCAAGGGCAAAAACAACCCGCTCAAGATCGACGCCATGCCCGCCGACTACGAGAAGGAAGCGGCCGAGCGCAACATGAATGCGCGCATGCTGGTCGAGTTCGTCGACGGTTCCAAGACGGCGATCGAGATGGTGGCTATCGCCAACGCCACCGGGCTGGTGCCCGACGTGCCGGGCATGCACGGCCCGACGGCGACGCTGGAGGAACTGGCCAGCGTGCTTTGCCCGCGCGAGGATGGCGGCGTGCTGCACCGCAAGGGCGTGGTCGACTATTCCATCGGCAAGGGCGTGGCGCCCGGCGTGTTCTGCATCATCGAAACGAGGCATCCGCGCGTGCTGGAGCGCATGGTCGACCTCAAGGTCGGCAAGGGCCCCTATTTCACGATCTACCGTCCCTATCACCTGACAAGCCTTGAAGTGCCACTGTCGGCGGCGCGCGCCGTTGTCTACAAACGTGCCGACATGGAGCCGCTCGACCATCCGGTCGCCGAAGCGGTGGCGGTGGCCAAAAGCGATCTCGGCGCAGGGCAGTCGCTGGGCATGATCGGCGAGAACGACTATCGCGGCTTCGCCATGACCTGGGAGGACGCCCGCGCCAAGGGCGCGCTGCCGCTCGGGATTGCCGAACGCGCCAAGGTGGTCAAGCCGGTCAAGACCGGCGACTTCCTCACCTATGAAAATTGTGTACCCGACGATTCGATGGTGATAACGCAGATCCGCCGCCGTCTCGACCAGTCGGATGGACAGTTTGTGACCAACGCCGCCTGAACCTTCGGGATCTCCCTGTGATGGACGATGTCGTTATCGGGATCGATGCCTCGACGACGGCGGTGAAGGCAATCGCCTTCACCCGCGACGGCGCGGACCTGTTCCAGGCGCGCGAGGCCTATCCACTGGCCAATCCTAAGCCCGGCCATTTCGAGCAGGATGCCGAACATTGGTGGGCAGCCCTTATCAGTGCGCTGAAGCAGGTTGCCGACAAGGTCGGCGCCGCGCGCGTGGCGGCAATTGCCATAGCCCATCAGCGCGAGACCTTCACCCTGATCGATCAGGCCGGCACGCCGCTCATCCCGGCGATCCTGTGGCTTGACGAGCGCGCCCGGCCTCAAGTCGCCAGGCTGTCGGCCGAGCTTGGCCGCGAGACGATCCGCGACTGGAGCGGCAAGCCGCCGGATCCGACGCCGGCGCTCTATGCCATCGCCTGGCTGGCCGAACACCAGCCGCAGGTGCTGGCCAACGCCGCCGCCCTGGTCGATGTTCATGGCTTCTTCGTTCACCGGCTGACCGCACGGCTGGTTACCAGCACGGCAAGTGCCGACCCGCTCGGCTTGCTCGATGTCGCGACAGGCGAATGGCACCCTGAGCTTGTCGCGGCTGCAGGGCTGCAGCCACGGCAGTTGCCGGCGCTGATCGGCCCAGGCGAAATCTGCGGCGGCCTTGCCGAAAGCATTGCCCAGCTGACTGGCCTCAAAGCGGGCACGCCAATTGTCGCCGGCGCCGGCGATGGCCAGGCTATGGGTCTCGGCATGGGCGTCTATGGTGCCGGCAGGAGCTATCTCTCGCTCGGCTCCGGCGTCGTCAGCGGCTGCTATTCCGGCACGGTCACCACATCGGACGCGTTTCGCACGCTGGTCTCGCCGACCGGCTCCGGCTTCATGCTGGAAACCGTGCTGCGCTCGGGCATGCAACTGGTCGACTGGATCGTGCGCACCACCGGCGCGTCTTCCGCGGCAGAACTGGAGAAGGGTGCGGTCGATGTTGCGGCCGGCGGCGACGGTCTTTTGGTCATGCCCTATTGGGCCGGCGTCATGAGCCCCTATTGGGATGGCGCGGCGCGCGGCGCCGTTGTTGGCCTGTCGCTCGACCATGAGCCCAGGCATCTCTTCCGCGCCACGCTGGAAGGCATCGCTTTGGAGCAGGCCATCGCCAGCGAGGCGATGGAGGCCGAAAGCGGCGGCAAGCCGGGAGAGATGATTGCCGCCGGCGGCGGCACCAATTCGGCGCTGCTGATGAAGATCATGGCCAGCGTGCTGGAGCGGCCGCTGTTCGTGTCGCCGGTCAACGAGGCGGCGGCCCTTGGCGCGGCCATGCTGGCGGCTTCGGCGATCGGCTGGTTCGCCTCGGCGGAAGACGCCGCCAAGGCAATGGCGGCGGCGCCGGCCAGGCGTGTCGATCCGGATATGACGCTGGTGCCGGCTTACCGGGCGCGCAAGGCGATCTACCGCGACCTCTATCACGCGACACGCGACATCCACGCGCGGCTCGGTGCGATCTGAGTTCAAGCGCAGCTTGCCTGCGTGAGGCTCCCATGCCCAACCTGCCCAGCTTGCCGATTTTGCGTCCTGCCCGGCCAATGCTAGACTCATCGGGCTCATGAAAGCAGTATTTCACCTTGCCGCCCTGCCCTGGATTGTCGCGCTTGCGGCAGCTCCGATGACGGCGCGTGCGCAGGACGAGCCGCCCTTCGAGGTCACGCTCGACATGGACAATGACGGCAGGATGGATCGGGCCGCGATCGCGGCGGATTCCGACAGCGGGCTGGCGGATCTCTCGATCTATCTGGCTGCCGGCGAAGGAAAGCTCGATCCTTCGCGCAAGCCTGACTTTGTCAAAAAGGCGCTGACGCAGGACCGTATTCTCGGGCTCGAAAGCAAGGGCAAGGGATCGCTTGTCGTCACCTCGTGCTTCGGCTGCGGCGCCAACAAATCATGGGATACAACGCTGACCATCGTCTGGCGCGGCGGTAAATTCCTTGTCGCCGGCTACAGTCGCGACTGGGACTGGAATGTGCAGAAAGCCGACGGCTCGGTCGAGACGACGCTGGGCGATTGCGACATCAATTTTCTCACCGGCAGAGGCGTTGCCTCAAAGGACCTGGACGACGGCAAACCGGTCGCGGGAAAATTCGTGCCGATCGCACTGGCCGACTGGTCGGACGACAGTCGTCCGGAGCCCTGCGAATTCTGACCGACGCCGGACAGCGCTCAACGGTTGAGCAGGCCTTTGGCCGCATCTTCATCGGTAATGAGCACCGTAATCCTGGTGTTGGCGAGCGCCGCGCGCATGACGGCGACCTTCTCCTGACCGCCTGACACCAGGATGATGCTCGGAATATCGGACAGATCCTGCAGCGGATAGGCGCAGACGCGGCGGTTGACCTCATGGTCGACAGGGTGGCCCTCGGCGTCGATGAAATGGCACAAGAGGTCGCCGACCGCGCCGGCCGCCTGCAATTCCTCGAGTTCGCTCGGTTTGATGAAGCCGTAATTGGCGATCGGGCTGTCCTTGGAAAACGAGCCGACGCTGAGCACGGCGATGTTGGCGCGGCGCGCGCGGAAGACCACATCCTGAACGCTGCGCTGGCTCATGAAGGCATCGCGCTGTTCCGGCTTGTCGGCATAGACCGGCACCGGCAGCAAGAAACATTCAGCGCCGATCTTTTCGGCGAACTCCCAGGCGCTTTCGGTCGGGTTGAGCGGCTGCGCGTGGGTGAGGCCGCCGAGCATCGAGACGACCGTCGTCCTGGCAATCGGCCGCCTCGGCAATTCGTTGATGGCGAATTTCAGCGTCCGGCCCCAGCCCAGCGCAATGACGTCGCCGGCATTGACGTTGTCGGCGAGATAGGCGGCAGCCGCGTGGCCGATCATCAGCGGCGCGTTGCTGCGATCAGCGGCTGATGGCACCACGACCGCCTGGCTGAGCCCGAAACGCTGCTTCAGGCTCTCCTCGAGCTGCACGCATTCGACGACACTGTCGCGAATGCGGAACTGGACAATGCCTTCCTCGCGGGCAGCCGACAGAATCCGGTGCACCTTGATGCGGCCGACGCCAAGAATCTCGGAGATGCGCTCCTGCGTCAGCCCTTCGACATAGTAATGCCAGGCGGCGCGGGCCTTCAGCTCGGCATCGGGGAAGCGCGAGGCCTTCTCATTTTCGACGGTCGCCATGCTCGTGCTCTCCCGCGGCAGATTTCGGAAATCTTTTCCGCAAAGCGCCGCCCCCTGGCCTTCCCTAGGACAAACCGCCCGGTGGCGCAAACCTTCGCCGAATGGCGCAACGGCTCTTGACAATTTTCTAATGAACAGTTTAGCTGAACAAAATTGCATATCAAAGATAAATTGTTCACAGGGAGGTGCCTGGTGAACAAGAGCGGACGGCAGGCCATCGTCGTTTCGCTGACGGAGGAGACGAAGTGGCCGTGAGTAATGATGCAAGCGAGTCGAAGGCTGGCGAGTTGAAAGCCGCGCCCGGCGCTCAAGGTGCGACGGCCGCGAAGCTTTCGGCGCTGTTTGCCGGAACCATGGGGCCGCTGATCGGGCTGCTGCTGCTTTGCCTGGCGCTGACGCTGACCACCGACACGTTCCTCACCGTGCGCAACATCCTCAACGTACTTGACCAGATCACGGTGCTCGGCATCATGGCAATCGGGATGACGCTGGTGATCCTGATCGGCGGCATCGATCTCTCGGTCGGCTCGGTGCTGGCGCTGGCCGCCATGGTGATGGGCTTTGTCTCCCACCCCGACTATCTCAATCTCGGCCTTGCGGCCGGCGTCGTCGCAGCACTGGTCGTCGCCGGCCTTTGCGGACTGGTGTCCGGCCTGCTGGTGACCGTCACCCGGCTGCCGCCGTTCATTGCGACGCTGGCGATGATGTCGGTGGCGCGCGGTCTTGCCAACATGATCACCGACGGTTCGCAGATCGTCGGCTTTCCCGACTGGTTCACCAGCCTGTCGATCATCCGCCATTTCGGCTTCCTGTCGGTCACAGTCGGGGTGATGATGGTGCTGGCGATCGTCTTTGCCATCTTCCTCAACTACCGCGCCACCGGCCGCAGCCTTTACGCCATCGGCGGCAGCGCCGAGGTGGCGCGGCTCTCCGGCATTCCGGTGAAGTCGCTGACCAACTGGGTCTATGCCATCTGCGCCGTGCTTGCGGGTCTTGCCGGCATCGTGCTCGCCGCGCGGCTGGATTCGGTGCAGCCGAGTTCCGGCCTGGGCTATGAGCTCGACACCATCGCGGCGGTGGTGATCGGCGGCGCCAGCCTGTCGGGCGGCATCGGCTCGATCGGCGGCACCGCGGTCGGCGTGCTCATCATCGGCGTGCTGCGCAACGGGCTCAATCTGCTCGGCGTCTCGCCCTTCATCCAGCAGGTGGTGATCGGCGTGGTGATCGCGCTGGCGGTCGCCAGCGATACCTGGCGGCGCAGGGCGCGATAGAGAACGGGGCACAATTGAGAATTCGCCCGGAGCGTCCGGGCGATAGACGGATCGGTCGATCCGAAACTGGGATGTTCCAAGGGGCGCGATGCGCTGGCGGGACAGTTTGACTATCAACGGAGGAAACACATGCTGACCAAACGTTCATTGCTGCTTGCCGCTGCCGCCATCATTCCTATGCTCGGGCTGACCGACATGGCCTCGGCCAAGGAGGCCAAGAAACTCGGCCTCGCGGTGGCCAATTTGCAGGCCGACTTCTTCAACCAGATCAAGCAGTCGGTCGAAGCCTACGGCAAGGAGAAGGGCATCGAGATCGTCACCGTCGACGCCAAGGGCGATTCAGCGACCCAGGTCAGCCAGGTCCAGGATCTGATCACGCAGAACATCGACGCGCTGATCTACATTCCGGCCGGCGCCACAGCCGCCACCGTGCCGACCAAGACCGCCAAGGCTGCCGGCATTCCGGTCGTCAATGTCGACCGCAACGCCGACGGCGCGCCCGGCGACACCTTCATCGCCACCAACAGCGTCGCCTCGGCGCAGGCGGTGTGCGACTACATCGCCAAGCAGGCCGGCGGCAAAGGCGAACTGATCATCATCCACGGCCAGAAGGGCACGACGCCGGAAGTGGATCGCTCGAAGGGCTGCGGCGAAGCGCTCAAGGCCTATCCCGATATCAAGGTGGTCGGCGAATTGTGGAGCGAAGGCTGGCACCAGGACGAAGGCTTCAAGCTGACGCAGGACCTGCTGCAGTCGCATCCCGATGTCTCCATCGTCATCGGCCAGGCCGATGCGCTGGCGCTGGGTGCGGCACAGGCGGTCAAGGTCGCCAATCCCGGCCACAAGGTCTGGGTTGCCGGCTTCGATGGCGACGTGGCCGCACTCAAGGCGCTGAAGGACGGCGTGTTCGACGTCACCGCGACGCAGCAGACGCAAGGCATGGGCCGGCTCGCCGTCGATGCGGCGATCAAGCTGGTGGCCGGCGAAAGCGTTCCGGCCGAGCAGCTGCAGGATGCGACGCTGACCACCAAGGACAATGTCGAGCAGTTCATCGCCAAGCATCCGTAACGAACGGCACCGCTTAAGAGAGCACCACGATGTCTCCTGATCCTCGCCACAGCGAAAGCCCGCACAACGGGCTCTTCGTCAACGGCCTCTGCAAGAGCTACGGACCGGTCCAGGTCCTGGCCGATGCGAGCTTCGAGGTGCGGCCGGGCGAGGTCGTGGCGCTGCTCGGCGAAAACGGCGCCGGCAAGTCGACGGTGTCCAACATCATCGCCGGCTCGACCCGGCCCGACGCGGGCACCATCATCTGGCGGGGGAAGCCCTATTCCCCCGCCTCGCCCGCCGCCGCCATCGATGCCGGCGTCGGCATGATCCATCAGGAACTGAAGCTGCTGCCGGACCTGTCGGTGGCGGAAAATGTCTATGTCGGGCGCCTGCCGATGCGCGGCGGCCGCATCGACCGCGCGGAGATGAACGCCAAGGCCTCGGCGCAGTTGAAGCGGCTTGGCCTCGACGTCTCGCCCGAGCGCAAGGTGGGCACGCTGCGCATCGCGGCGCAGCAGCAGGTCGAGATCGCCAAGGCGCTGACGCTGAACGCCGAATTGCTGATCTTCGATGAGCCGACCGCAGCGCTCGGCGGCGAGGAAACGGAGCTTTTGTTCCAGCAGATCCGCAAGCTCAAGGCGGAGGGCATGTCCTTCATCTACATCAGCCATCGTCTCGACGAGATCGCGCAGATTGCCGACCGCGTGGTTGTGATGCGCGACGGACGCATCGTCGCCCGCCACGAGCGCGCCGATATTCCCGTGCGCACAGTGGTGGAGCAGATGGTCGGCCGCTCGGTCGAGCGGATGTTCCCGCATCTGTCGCCGCCGCGCGAGGAGACGCTGCTTAAGGTCGACAACCTGTCCTCGCCGGAGAAGAGCTTCAACAACGTTTCCTTCTCGGTCAAAGCAGGCGAGATCCTCGGCATTGCCGGGTTGATCGGCGCCGGCCGCACCGAACTGGTGCGGGCGATCGCCGGCGCCGATCCGATCTCGTCGGGCTCGGTGCGAGTCGCCGGCAAACCGGTGCATCTCAGCGGGCCGGCGGCGGCGATCAAGGCCGGCGTCGTGCTGGTGCCGGAAGACCGCAAGGCGCAAGGCGTCGTGCTGGACCAGACCATCGGCGAGAATCTGGCGTTCGGCAATTTCGACCATGTCGCGCCGAAGGGCTGGGTGTTTCCGAAAGCGGTGCAGAAATTCGCCGAAGCCGGCATCGCAAGGCTCGGGGTCAAGGGCAAACCTGGCCAGGCGGTCAGCAAGCTTTCCGGCGGCAACCAGCAGAAGGTGATCATTGCCAAATGGGTGTCGCGACCGCCAAAAGTGTTCATTCTCGATGAACCGACGCGCGGCATCGATGTCGGCGCGCGTGCGGCTATCTACGACGTGATCGCCGACCTCGCCCGCTCCGGCATGGCGGTGGTGGTGGTCAGCTCCGACCTCGAGGAGGTGCTGGGGCTGTCGCACCGGGTGCTGGTGCTGAGCCGCGGCCGCCAGCGCGGCATTCTCGACCGCAGCGAGGCGAGCAATGTCGCGGTGATGGAACTCGCCACGAGCTGAGGACAGGAGTCGGAACAAAGCACAGCAGGTGGTATCCTCCCAAGGACCGGACCGCGCGGGGCGCCAGCAAAGACTGGCGCCCCTTCATTTCAGGAGGGGGAACAACGTGAAACTATTCGATCTCAGCGGCGACGTAGCGCTGGTAACAGGCGCCGGCAGCGGCATTGGCCAGGCCATTGCCATCGGGCTCGCCGAAGCCGGCGCCGACATAGCCTGTTTCGGCCACTCCTCCAAGGGCGGGCTGGACGAGACGGCGCACAAGATTTCGGCACTTGGCCGCAAGGCGCTGGTGCTGACCGGAACGGTGACGTCGGAGGCCGATCTCGCGTCAGCGATCGAGCGCGCCGAGAACGAACTCGGCGCGTTGACCATCGCCGTCAACAATGCCGGCATCGCCGGGGCCGAGCCGGCCGAGACGCTGCCGCTGGAAAAATGGCAGAATATCTACGACGTGAATGTCAGCGGCGTGTTCCTGTCCTGCCAGGCCGAGGCGCGCGCCATGCTGACGCGGCGCAAGGGCTCGATCATCAACATCGCCTCGATGTCGGGCTCGATCGTCAATCGCGGCCTGACCCAGGCGCATTACAATTCGTCGAAGGCGGCCGTCATCCACATGTCGAAGAGCCTCGCCATGGAATGGGCCGATCGCGGCCTGCGCGTCAATGTGGTGAGCCCCGGCTACACGCTGACGCCGATGAACAAACGGCCTGAGGTCGCGGAACAGATCAAGATATTCGAGCGCGACACACCAATGGGCCGCATGGCGACGCCGGAAGAGATGGTCGGCCCGACCGTGTTCCTGGCCAGCCGCGCCGCGAGTTACGTCACCGGCATCGACCTGATCGTCGATGGCGGCTTTGTCTGCTGGTAGGAGAAGAAAAGTGCAGAAGCGTTTTGAAGGCAAGACTGCGGTCATCACCGGCGCGAGCGGCGGCATCGGCGCGGCGATGGCGAAGCGCTTTGCCGAAGAAGGTGCCGCGGTCGTGGTCAGCGCCATCGATACCCGCGTCGAGGACGTCGCCGCCAGCCTGAAAGCCGCGGGCGCCAAGGTCGCGTCGATGCGCATGGACGTTACCAGGAAGGATGAGGTCACCGCGCTTTACGACCTCGCCGAGAAGGAATTCGGCCGTGTCGACATTTCGGTGCAGAATGCCGGCGTCATCACCATCGCCCGGATCGAGGCGATGACCGAGGCCGAGTGGGACAAGGTGATGGCCGTCAACACCAAGGGCGTGTTTCTGTGCTGCCAGGAAGCGATCGCGCGCATTCGCAAGCATGGCGACGGCGGCCGGCTGATCAACACGGCATCGGGCCAGGCGCGGCAGGGTTTCATCTACACGCCGCACTATGCGGCGTCGAAGTTCGGCGTCGTCGGCATTACCCAGAGCCTGGCCAAGGAAGTGGCCAAGGAAAAGATCACCGTCAACGCCATCTGCCCCGGCATCATCGACACCGACATGTGGGCCTATAATGACGCAGCGTGGGGCAAGCTGATGGGTGACTACAAGCCCGGCGAGCTGATGGCCGAATGGGTGAAGAACATCCCGATGGGCCGCGCCGGCAGCGGCGAGGACGTGTCCGGCCTGGTCAGCTTTCTCGCCAGCGACGACGCCACCTACATCACCGGCCAAACCATCAATGTCGATGGCGGCCTGATCATGTCGTGAACGTCAGCTCTGGCGGTTGGCAATCGACCAGTCTGAAATTCCGCAGTGCACAGGGCATCAGCCGTTGCGCCGCATGAACGTTGGTATATATAATTTCATCTCATGAAACGGCCTTGGCGGGGATGGGGCTCGCCGGCCGAGACCATGGGACCTTGATGGCTCGCACGTCTGAGAGCGCCGCTGGAGCGGCGATCGATCTGTTGACGATTGCTCACGCAGCAATCCATCCGATGCCATGACGCGGGCCCGCCCGGCATCACATAAACACCAAGTCGAGCAACCATTTCGCCTGCGCAAGTTGCGGCTGCGGCACTGGCTTGGTGCGAACGAGCTTGCGTAACGACCCGCCTTTCCAACACAATCAAGAAAAGACGCAAGAAGGGAACGATCAAGAAATTTCCACATGGTTTGACAGGAGAACAAGCATGTCATTTCGCAGTGTGATTTCGAACCTATCAACGGGAGCCTTGGCGCTTGCCACCGCAAGTGCGCTTACATCACCGGTCCACGCAGCAGCACCTGAATCCAACGACCCGATCAAGATCGCGCTGTTCGACTGGACCAGCGTCAATCTCAACGCCAAGATCCTTGGCGGTATCCTCGAAAAGCTCGGCTATACCGTCGAATATCCGACAGCCGACTACCTCTCCAGCCTGACCACCGGTCTCACCAATGGCGACCTCGATGTCGGCCTGGAGTTCTGGGACACGACGGCCGGCGAGGCGATGAAGGCCTCCGACGCCACCGGCCAGACCGAGCGGCTGGGCAAGCTCGGGCCGAAGGCCAAGGAAGAGTGGTGGTTTCCCGAATATATGAAGGAGAAATGCCCGGGCCTGCCCAATTGGGAGGCGCTGAAGGACCCGAAATGCGCCGAGGCGTTCTCGACGGCGGAGACGGCGCCGAAGGGCCGCTATCTCGGCGGCCCGGTAACCTGGGAAGGCTTTGACGACGAGCGCGTCGAGGCGCTGAAGCTGCCCTTCACCGTCATCCATGCCGGCACCGACGCGGCGATGTTCGCCGAGTTGGACTCGGCCTATCAGCGCAAGGCGCCGATCATGCTGTGGATCTATTCGCCGCATTGGGCGCCGGCCAAGTACAAGGGCGAGTGGGTCGAATTCCCGGAGTATACGCCCGAGTGCTACACCGACCCGAAATGGGGCACCAACCCGGATGCCAAATATGATTGCGGCAAACCGCATGGCGAAATCTGGAAATACTCCTGGTCCGGCATGAAGGACAAATGGCCGGTCGCCTACAAGGTGGCCAAGGCGTACACGATCGATACCGATGAGCTCAACAAGATGAGCGGCGAGATCGACCTCGGCGGCAAGACGCCCGAAGATGTCGCCGCCGCCTGGATCGCCGCCCACGAAGCCGACTGGAAAGCCTGGGCGCAGTGATCGCCTGACTGGAAGCCAGACCCGGCCCTAGCGGCCGGGTCTTATCTCCATTTTCCAGAAGGACCATTGGATGACGGAAGCGACTGAACCGCAGGCAACTGGCACGCCCAAGGATGTGCGGCCGATAAAGCTTGCCTGCCGCAATGTCTGGAAATTGTTCGGGTCGAACGCGGCCAGCTTCATCCGCGAGCGTGACGGCAAGGCCAGCATGGCCGACATCGCCGCGGCCGGACTGGTCGGCGCGGTGCGCGCCGTCGATCTCGAAATCCGCCAGGGCGAGATTTTCATCATTATGGGGCTGTCCGGCTCCGGCAAGTCGACGCTGGTGCGCTGCATGTCGCGGCTGGTCGAGCCGACCCACGGCAAGGTCGAATTCGAAGGCAACGATCTGCTCAAGATTTCCGATTCGGCGCTGATCGAACTGCGGCGCCATCGCATGGGCATGGTGTTCCAGAATTTCGCGCTGCTGCCGCATCTGAACGTGCTGGAGAACATTGCCTTCCCGCTGAGTATCCAGGGCCAGGACCGGCCGACGCGCGAAGCGAGAGCGCGGGAGGTGATCGATCTCGTGGGCTTACGCGGCCGCGAGCATTTCTATCCGCGCGAACTCTCCGGCGGCCAGCAGCAGCGCGTCGGCATCGCCCGCAGCCTCGCGACCAAGCCGGAGATCTGGTTCCTCGACGAGCCGTTCTCGGCGCTTGACCCATTGATCCGCCGCGAGATGCAGGACGAGCTGATGCGGCTGCAGACCATGCTGCACAAGACCATCGTTTTCATCACCCATGATTTCGACGAGGCGATCAGGCTGGCCGACCGCATCGCCATCATGAAGGACGGCGAGGTCATCCAGATCGGCACACCGGAGCAACTGGTGGTCAATCCGGCGACCGACTATGTCGCCGAATTCACCCGGGATGTCGACCGCGCCAAGGTGATTTCGGCGCGCAGCCTGATGCGTGCCCTGGATGGCTCCGAGCATGGCGGCACGGTTTCGCCCGACGCCAGGATCGCCAGCTTCTCGGCCAGCATCGTCGCTTCGGGAAAACCGTTCGCGGTGGTCAACGGCAGCGGCAAGTCGATCGGCGAGGTGACGCCGCAAGCCGTGATCGGACTGCTGGCCGGCATCGACAAGCAAAGAGCCGGCGCATGACGGTGACTGCAAGCGCCAGCCAAACGAGGCCACCGGTTCAGCGCTGGCTGCTGATCTGGGCGCTGGCGCTGGCCGCCCTGCTGGTGGTGTTTCTGCTGCAGGACAGACTGCCCTGGGCCGTCAACTATCCGGCCGAGGCGGTTATCCCGGTCGCCGACTGGGTCAGTGCGCTGATGCGCTGGATCAAGTCGAACTTGTCCTGGCTGACCCGCTCGATCACCGCGGTGCTCGGCGTTCCCCTCGATTTCGCGCTCGACCTGCTGGCCAAGAATTTCAAGATTGGTCATGGTGCCGATGCCTATGTCCTGCCGCGCCTGTCCTGGATCGGCGTCTGCGCCGCCGCCTTCATCGCCGGGCATGCCGTGGGCGGTAGAAAACTCGGCATGCTCGTCGGCGGCTGCTTCCTCTACACCGCGCTGTTCGGCCAATGGACCAGCGCCATGCTGACACTGGCACTGATTTCCATCGCGGTGCCGTTCTGCATCGTCACCGGCCTGTTCGCCGGCATCTGGGCGTGGCGCAAGCCATGGGCCGAGCGGCTGATCATCTCACCTGCCCTCGATTTGATGCAGACCATCCCGACCTTCGCCTATCTCATCCCGATGCTGCTCCTGTTCGGCAACAGCCCGGTCTCGGCGATGATCGCCACCGCCATCTTCGCCACGCCGCCGATGGTGCGGGCGACGATGCTCGGCCTGTCGCGGGTGCCGTCAGAGATCGACGATTTCTCAGAGATGGCCGGCTGCACGGCGCGGCAGAAATTGTGGCGCGTGCTGCTGCCGTCGGCGCGGCCGACACTGATGATCGGCGTCAACCAGGTGATCATGCTGGCGCTGAACATGGTGATCATCGCCTCGATGATCGGCGCCGGCGGCCTCGGCTATGATGTGCTGCTGGCGTTGCGTGCGCTGAAGGTCGGCGAAGCGATGGAAGCCGGGCTCGCCATTGTGGCACTCGCAATCGGGCTCGACCGGTTGAGCCAAGCCATCGCCCACAAACAGGCGAAGGGCCATGTTCAACAGCAGGCGAACCAGAGCTTTTGGCGGCGCTATCCCAATCTGTCGCTGGCCATCGCCATCCTGGTCGTGACGACGCTGCTCGGCCCGTTCGTACCGGCGTTCGCAGCGGTGCCCAAGGAGATCACCTTCACCACCGCGCCACTGTGGAAGGCGGCGGTGAGCTGGGTGACGATCAACTTCTTCGACGTGATCGAAGCGTTTCGCGTGGCGCTCATCCTCAATGTACTGAACCCGCTGCGCGCCTTCTGCGAAGGCTTTCCGTGGCTCGGCGCGGTGGCCCTGCTCGGCCTCGCCGGCTACCAGTTCGGTGGCCTGCGTCTCGCCGCCCTCGTCGCCGCGCTGACCGCCTTCTGCGCCGTCACCGGCCTGTGGGAAAAGACCATGGCGACGGTTTATCTCTGCGGCATCTCGGCCTTCATCGCTTGCCTGATCGGCATCCCGATTGGCCTGATGGCCGCGCGCAGCGACCGCTTCGAAAAGATCGTCACGCCCATCATCGACACGCTGCAGGTGCTGCCGTCCTTCTGCTTCATCATTCCCGTGGTGATGCTGTTCCGGGTCGGCGACGTCACCGCCATGATCGCCACGGTCGCCTTCGCCGTGGTGCCGGCGATCCGCTACACCAATCACGGCATCCGGCAAGTGCCGCCGGCATTGATCGAGGCGGCGAAGGTTTCCGGCTGCACGCCGCGCCAGACCTTCTTTCGGGTACAATTGCCACTGGCGCTTCCCGAAATCATGCTGGGCGTCAACCAGACGATCCTGATGGCGCTGGCGATGATCATAATCTGCGCCATGGTCGGCACACGCGACCTCGGCCAGGAAGTCTTCATCGCGCTGTCCAAGGCCGATTCCGGACGCGGCATTGTCGCGGGTCTCGCCATCGCTTTCATCGGCATCGTCGCAGACCGGCTGTTCAATGCCTGGACGGCGAAGGCGCGGGCAAGACTAGGATAATTGTTGAATGTCCAATCCCGGCGAACCGCCTTTTGCCGTACTCGTCTTCGACATGGCCAAGACCGGCGAGCCGGACGGGGAGCACGTAGTTTCGGGGTTTGAGACGCTGGAGGCGGCGACGTCCTACGCCATTGCGCGGGTTCGCGCCTCGGTGGAGGACTTGCGCAAGCCCGGCATCGCCACTGCTGAGCTTCGCCAGCTCTGGCACCTCTATGGCGAAGACTGTTCGGTGCTGAACGCCGGAGTGCGCGGCAGCGATCTACTCGACGATTTCATTGCGACGCCGTCGATGCCGGCCGAATGCAACTGGCAAGTTCTCGCGCCAAGGCTGCGCCGCTTCCGCGCCTCGCTGCTGATCTCCAACGGCAACAACGAATCCGTCTGGGCGGGCGGCTTCTTTCGCTCGACCTACAGGCTGACGCGAGACGGCCTCCTCGAGCGCTTTGGCGACGACGCCATTGCCGCCTTCAAGGCCAAGGGGATCGAGCCGGCGGAGCCGACGAAGCTCATGGTCGCCAATTACTTCGAGCTGCCCGACCCGCCCTACCCGCCGCCAGGCGTGACGCTGCGATCCTGGAAGGTCGAGGTCGGTTTCGTCTGCCATGACGTGAAGTTCGGCGGCGGCGCCGCCGGCATCTTCGCCTGGCCGCAAGAGCCCACCGACTGGGCGCTCAGAACCATGCAGCTCCTGCTGATGGCCGACATGATGGCCATGCGCGGCGATGGCCCCGACTGGGCCAACGACTGCGAGATACTAACCGCCAAAGTGACCGAGACGGAGGCGCCTCCCGACTATCCGCTGGATTGAAGTGATGATCATCACCTGCCCCGTGGCCGGCACACGCGATCTCGGCCAGGAAGTGTTCATCGCACGGTCCAGGGTCGCGGCATTGTCGCGGGCTGGCAACAACCTGCCATCGACATCATCGCGGTCGGTCGTCGACCCCTGAGCCGCGAAAGCTCAAGCACGGCTCGGATAGAACGGTTTCGCCTCTTCTGGAGTTCGCCTCTTCTGGAAATGGCAGGCCGCGCTCCAGCTCTTGACTTTGACGCATTTTCGCGCGGAAAGCTGCTTCATCCTCGACCAGCCTGAGCTTGCTGCCGAATGCCCGATCAGCGCGAACCGCCTTTTACTGTCGTCGTCTTCGACATGGCCAAGACCGGCGAGCATGTGGTTTCGGGGTTTGAGACGTTGGATGCGGCTACGTCCTACGCGATTGCTCGGGTTCGCGCCTCGGTGGAAGAGCTGCGCAAGCCTGGCATCGCAGCAGCCGAGCTCCGGCGGCACTGGCATATCCATGGTGAGGATTGCACGGTGCTGAACGCCAATGTGCGCGGCAGCGATCTGCTTGACGATTTCATCGCGACGCCGGGGACACCGGCCGAATGCGACTGGCGGGCGCTGGCGCCACGACTGCGCCGTTTCTACGCCGCTGTGAACGTCTTCAACAACGATGGCAAATCTATCCGGGTCAGCGGCTTTTTCCGCGCGACCTACCGGTTATGGCACGCTGGCCTGCTCGCACGATTTGGCGACGACGCCATCGCCTCCTTCAAAGCCAAAGGCATCACGCCGGCAGTGCCGACGAGAGTCTCGGTCGACCATCACTTCGAGCAGCCCGATCCGCCGCGCCCGCCGCTCAGCGATATCAGGCCGTTGCTGTCGTGGAAGGTCGAGATCGATTTCGGATGCACCGATGTGAGGTTCGGCGCCAAAACCGACGGCGTCTTCGCCTGGCCCGAGGAGCCGACCGGCCGGGCACTCAACGACATGACACATCTGCTGATGGCTGACAGACTGTCCATGTACGGCACCGGCCCGGAGGGCGCCTATTATAGCGAATTGGTGTGGGTCAAGGTGACGGAGACCGATGCGGCTCCCGACTACCCTCTGAATTGAAACTGGGCCGGTGCCGGCGCATTGTTTTGCATCACGCCGACCTATTCCGCCGCCACGCCCTTCACCTGGAGATAGCTTTCCATCGAGTCGTCCAGCGCCTGCAGCCAGGGCGTATGGTGCAATGGCGCCATGGTGCCGGTCATCAGCGAGCGGTAGGCGTGGTCGCGGAAGCTCATAATGTCTTCCGCCTTGTGGTGCTCCCACTCCATGAAGGTCTGGTTGACCGCCTCGACGTCGAAGCCGGGATAGTCGGTCTGGTCCATCAATTCCTTGGTGTAGTCGCCCTGGAACCAGATCATCTGCTCGGCGTCTTCCAGCGTCTCTTCGCGTGCCCGCCACTTGGCGCCGTGCTCGGCCATCGCCTGTACCGACGGCAGCTTGATACGGCCCATGATGACGTCGCGGGCGAACCAGGCCTGGGCGTCGAACATGTTGAAAGTGTAGAACTGGTCCTGCATGCCGATATAGGACAGTTTCGGGTTCTTCTCCCACACGACGCCCTCATAGAGCCCGTCCGGCCACATGCGATTGGCGGTCTTCAGTTTCAGCTCTTCCGTGAGGAACGGGAAGGAATGCAGGTAGCCGGTGCACAGGATGATGGCGTCGACGTCCTTGGTGGTGCCATCCTTGAAGTGCGCCGTCTTGCCGACGACCTTCTGCAGCAGCGGTACTTCCTTCCAGTTCTCCGGCCATTTGAACCCCATCGGTTTGGAGCGGTAGCTGGAAGTGATCGATCTGGCGCCGTATTTGTAGCACTGCGAGCCGATGTCCTCGGCAGAATAGGAGCGGCCGATGATCAGTATGTCCTTGCCCTTGAACTCCATGGCATCGCGGAAATCATGGCTGTGCAGGATACGGCCGTTGAACGTCGAAAAGCCTTCGAAATAGGGAACGTTGGGAACCGAGAAATGCCCTGAGGCAACGACGACATTGTCGAACTCCTCGGAGTAGGTGACGTCGTTCGTGCGGTCATGCGCGGTGACGGTGAATTTTCTCGTCTCGTCCGAGAAGGTGACCATGCGCACCGGGCTGTTGAAGCGCACCCATTTGCGCAGGCCTGATTTCTCGACGCGACCCTTGATGTAATCCCACAAAACGGCGCGCGGCGGGTAGGATCCGATCGGGCGGCCGAAATGCTCCTCGAACGTATAGTCGGCGAATTCCAGGCATTCCTTCGGTCCGTTCGACCAGAGGTAGCGGTACATCGAGCCGTGGACGGGGTCGCCATGCTCGTCGAGGCCGGTGCGCCAGGTGTAGTTCCACAGGCCGCCCCAGTCCGACTGCTTTTCGAAGCAGACGATTTCGGGGATCTCGGCGCCCTTGTCGGCAGCCGACTTGAAGGCCCTGAGCTGGGCCAGACCGGATGGCCCCGCTCCAATGACGGCAACGCGCGTTTTCATGGCAGGCCTCCCGGTGTCATTCGATTTTTGGAATTGCTCTTACGAAACAAATTTCACTCACAGGACAGTAATTGCCTCTTGGATGCTGTCAACAGGCCTTGTGGAGAAACCGCGTTTCGCCCCAGCGGATTTCCGGAAAAACGGATGACGGCGTAAATCCTGTTCGGACACCATTCGACTTAAGGGGCTTGCTGCGCGGTTGCGTTTCTGTATCGGCACCGAATATGTTCACCTGGAGTGAAATAATCATGGGGATTCGGAGGCGAGATGGCGAAGACAAGTTCCGATTCCAAGACTGCTTCGACAAGGGCAAAGCCACCGGCAAAGGCCTCCGTGGACGGAAAAACCATCCGCGCGCCGCTGACGCAGAATCCGCACGCCATTCGCGACACGCGCGAAAAAGTGCTGGAGGTGGCGATCGGGCGCGAGGTGCGCGCCTTCCGCAAGAAGCTCGGCATCACCGTCGCCGATCTCGCCGTCGCCACCGATATTTCGCTGGGCATGCTGTCGAAGATCGAGAACGGCATCACCTCGCCGTCGCTGACCACACTGCAGGCGCTGTCGAGGGCGCTCGGCGTTCCCGTCACCGCCTTCTTCCGCCGATTCGAGGAAGAGCGCAGCGCCGTCTTCGTCAAGGCCGGCGAAGGGCTAGATGTCGAACGCCGCGGCACCCGCGCCGGCCATCAATACAATCTGCTCGGCCATATCGGCTCCAACACCAGCGGCGTCGTCGTCGAGCCCTATCTGATTACGCTGACCGAGGATTCGGATGTGTTCCCGACCTTCCAGCATGAGGGCATGGAATTCCTCTATATGCTGGAGGGCGAGGTGGTGTACCGGCACGGCAGCAACCTCTATCCGATGAAGCCGGGCGACAGCCTGTTCTTCGACGCCGACGCGCCGCACGGGCCGGAGCAACTGACGAAACTTCCGATGCGGTATCTGTCGATTATTTGCTATCCGCAGAGCGCGGGGTAGTCGGACCGCCGCAGCCCGCTCACCCGGATTGCCCCGAGGGGAGAGGAGTCTGGCGTCAGCGCTGGCGATCTCTTCTCCGCTCGGGGAGAAGGTGGCCGCGCAGCGGCCGGATGAGGGGGCCTTTAGTCCGGCCCGAACCCCGGTGACGTCGCACTGCCATCATCCAGCTTCGACAGCCATTCCACCAATGTCGGCCGATACCGCGTCAGGCCCTTGTAGGTGGCCAGCTCTTCCGGCAAATCCCGGATCACCCGGTGCAGTCGCCTTGCCCATTTCGGCTGTGTCACCAGTTCGTCCATCTTGATCAGATAGCAGCGGATCGGGAAGACGATGCCGTTCGAGCGCGGCAGGCGCCAGAAGCTTTGCAGTTCGACGCGCAGATGCACCTTGTCGCCGACATTTTCGGGCGTCACCGTCGCGCGGTCCGGGCCCCATTTGTGGTAATTCTCCGGACTGGTGTCGAGGCGCGGGTTGATGGTCATCGTCCAGTTGAGACGCCGCGCCGGCTTGCCCTGCTGGATGTTGGTGAGGAACTTCAGCGCCCTGACGAAAATCCCCTTCTCATGCGCCAGCGGCACCGGCGCGTGCCATTCGAAGAAATTCATGCCGATGTCGAAATCGAGCGACCAGTCGGCCTGAGTGGTGACCATGCCGGCGTCCATCCAAAGATTGCCGTCGCGCTGATCGAGAATGCAGAAATCACCCTGGCTCTGGCGGGTGATGTACTCCATCGGCCCGTAAGGCAGTGTCGAGGTGTCGCCGAAGGTGAAGGTGTCGTCGATGCCGAGCGGCCGGTTGATCCAGCGCCAGCGGTCGCCGTCGCGGGTCAGGGTGAAATGCTCGGGATAGCCAAGTGCCTGTTGCTCCATCAAAAGTTCGAGCAGGTCCCAGCCGGCCAGCGTCATATGCGGCAGCGACTGGCAGCGCAGCGGATCGTCGGCCAGCACCAGTGCACGGTCCTGCATCTCGGCGACATAGTGCTCGTCGACGTCGATCAGGTTTTCCAGAACGCTGCCCTTGGGGCCAACCACATGCGGCTCGATGTTGACCGCATACATGTAGGCGTCTTCGTGGAACGGGAACGGAAACCGCCTGATGTGTTCCGGGCTGTTCCTGAAGGTGAAATCGTCGCGAAACGTTTCCTTGCGAAAGGTGATGCCCAAGCTGGCCTCCTATCTTTCCAGGACCAGCGACTTGCCTTCGAAGCGCGACACGCACGGCATGATCTTGCAGCCGGAACGATGGTCTTCCTCGCTGAGCCAGTGGTCGTTGTGGATGAACTTGCCGTCATACGAGACGACGTTGGTCTCGCACTGGCCGCAGACACCGCCGCGGCAGAGATAGGGCGGATCGACGCCGGCGGCCTCGATCGCTTCGAGCAGGCTCTGCTGCTCGCCGACGCGGATGGTCTTGCCGCTAACGGCAAGTGTGACGTCGAACGGCAGGCCGGGCTGGGGTGCCGCGAAATGCTCGTAGTGCACGGTCTCCGCCGGCCAGCCGAGAGCCGCAGCGCGCTCGCGCACCCAGTTGATCATGCCGGCCGGGCCGCAGACATAGAGATGGGTGCCGAGCGGCTGCGAGGACAAGAGACGGTCGAGTTCGATGCGCTCGTCGCGGTCGTCGTGATAGAGCCGGACGCGACGGCCATAGCGCTCCTGCAGCACATCGGCATAGGTGCCGAGCGAGGCGGTGCGGCAGGTGTAGTGCAGCTCGAAATTGCCGCCGGACCCGGCGAGCTGCGCGGTCTGCGCCATGAACGGCGTGATCCCGATGCCGCCGGCAAGCATCAGATGCTTCTTTGCCCTGAGGTCGAGCGAGAACAGATTGACGGGGTAGCTGACCACCATCTCCAGGCCAGGCTTGACGCTCCGGTGCATGAACAACGAGCCGCCGCGGCCGACATCGTCGCGGCGCACCGAGATGGTGTATTCGCGGGTGTCGAGCGGCGATCCCATCAGCGAATAGGGATTGAGCCTTGTGCGGTCGCCATCGCGCATCTCGACCACGACATGGGCGCCGCCGGAAAAGGTCGGCAAAAGCTCACCGTCACGGCGGCGGAAATGGAAGCGCGTCACCAGTTCGTTGACCGGGACGACGTCGCTGACGACGACATCGAGCTTGGTGGTGCCGGTGCTCATGGGAAGACCTCCTCTATGGGAGGGATCTCCGAGCGATCCTCGGCATTTATGCAGACGCCCTGGAATGCTGCCAGCCGTCGCGAATAATGATCGCGCACCAGAAGCAGCAGGCTGCAATGCGCGCAGGTGGCCGGCTGCGTCGTCACATTTTCGGTGATGCCTTTGCAATGCACGCACTGCATGCGCCGCGCCAATGAGCCGCGATGCTCGGTCTGCATGGAGGTATGATCGATGCCGGCTTCGAGCGCCACCTGCATGGCCTGGCCGATCAGCCCTTCGGTGCCGGCGAGATAGAGGCGCAGGCCCATATGCGCGTTGGCAAGCGTCTGCTTCAGCCGGGGCAGCAGGCTGGCGAAGGTTGGCGCGACATGAAATTGCGCGGACTTCAGTGCCTCAAGAGCGGCAACGTGCTTGCCGTCGGCCCCGGGAATGAAGACGATTTCGGCGCCGTCGAAGAAGCCGGGGGGCGCCGTCCTTGCCATATCGACGATCGCCAGCGCGCCTTCCGCATCCGCCACGAAAAGATGATGCTTGCCGGGCTGCGGGGACAGGGTTCCGTAAATGGGCCGGCTGATGATCGTTTTGGCTGCCATTCTCTACTTCGTACCTCGAAACCCCTCGCTGTCGATTGTGCCTCAGCCTTTCGCCGTGCGCTTGGTCTTTTTGGGATCGTCGAAGGGCAGAGGCTGCGCCGTCGCCCTGATCGAACCGCTCTTGTTGCGGATCTCGAGCTTGGTGTCCTTGACCGCGCAGTCGACGTCGAGGCGGGCGATGCCCATCGATTTCTCGACCAGCGGCGAATACATGGCGCAGGTGACCACGCCCACCTTTTTGCCGTCGCGATAGACCGGCGCGCCCTCATCCGCGGGTTGCTTGCCGTCGAGCAGCACGCCGTAGATCTTGAAGCGCTCCTTGCCCTTGAGGCGGTAATGCTCTTCGGCGCCGCGAAAGCCGGTCTTGCCGGGGCTGACGGTGAAGTCGAGGCCGAGCTCCCACAGCGTGTCGCCGGGGCCTTCGTTCTCGAACGGATATTTCTGCGAGTTGTCATAGGGATAAAACAGCAAATAACTTTCGACGCGCAGCATATCGAGCGTGGTGAAGCGGCACGGAATGATGCCGGCGCTCTTGCCCTCGTCGAGGATCCTGTCCCAGATCGTGCCGGCGTCCTGGCCGCGGCAGAATATCTCGTAGCCGCGCTCGCCGGTATAGCCGGTGCGCGAGATCATGACGGGAAAGCCGAACAGCTGCGTCTGCATATGATGGAAATAGTTGAGGTCGCGAATGCCCGGCACATGCTTTGAGAGATAGTCGACCGCGGTCGGTCCCTGCAGCGACAGGTCGTGCAGATTGTCGTCGAAGCGCAGCGATACGTCGCGGCCGACGGAAGCGCGCTGCAATTCCTCATGGCCGGTGCCGGAGCCGTGCACCACCATCCAGGCGTTCGGCCCGGTGCGGTAGAGGATGCAGTCGTCGGTGAATTTTCCGGCCTCGTTCAGCATGCAGGCATAGGCCGACTTGCCGGGATAGATCTTCTCCACGTCGCGCGTCGTTGCCAGGTCGATGAGGTGTGAGGCGTGCGGCCCGGTGATGTGAACCTTCTTCAGGCCCGACACATCCATCAGCCCGGCCCTTGTGCGGATGGCGGTGTATTCCTCGTCGGCGTCCTTGTCGTAGGTCCAGGCGGTGCCCATGCCGCTCCAGTCTTCGAGCTTCGAGCCTAACGCGCGATGGCGATCCGCCAGGGTCGAAAATCTCCAGGATGCCGTCATCCGCAAATCCTCCGTTCGAAAATTCTATTGTGTTCCCGGCTCCCTGCGCGAGGCGGGAGCATTTGGTCGAATATTGATCGCAAACGTCCTGATGCCGCAATACCCGGAAGCAAATAATTTCATTGTCAGGCAAAATTCGCGGCTGGGGACAAACGGTTAACCCAACGTAAAATCGGCTTGACAATTGCTGGATTCGGCCCGAATTTATGAAAAAAATTTCACTCTGTTGAAAGAGGGCAGCGGGCGGCCAATTCGGGGTCGGGCGCTGGAAAAGGGGAAACCGATGTCAGACCTGCAGCAGCGCATCGAAGCGCTGTACCGTTCCGACCTGCGCGGATCCGCGCTCCTGATCATCTGCCTTTGGGCGACGATCCTCTTCGTGCTTGTCATGACATGGCCCTACATCCCGGACACCGGGATCAAGATCGTCGTCGCTATCGCTGCCGCCGCCGTGCTGATCTTCAATACGGCCGCCATCCTGGCGATGGTCAATCACTACAAGGAAGACAAGGACTTCATCTACGGTCTCGACATCAAGAACGCCGACGCGGCCCGCAACCGCAAGTCCTGAAAACAGAACGTCCTGAGGGGTAGAAGTCATGTCGCGCTACACGCCGCCGGAACAAGGCAAGGCCGGGCAGATTTTCGATATCGTGGTCGTCGTGGTCGCCATTTTCGTGGCGCTGTGGCTGCCATTGAAACTCGGCCTGGCGGGTGCGGCGAAATCCATCGACGCGCTCGATGCCAAAACCTGGGAAGCGTTGGGACAGAACCCGACCATGGCCTCGATCTGGGAAAAGCTCGGCTATACGCCGGAGACCGCGCACGACATCATCCAGAACCGCTTCCACTACATCATCGACTGGCCGACGCTGATCATCATGGCGGCGGTGCTGATCGGCTATTTCGTCTTCCTGTTCCGCGCCTCCGACCGCGAATATCGCGACGTCATCAACGAAAAGTTCGACGACAAGTAACGCCAGAGATTTTGGGGAAGCACGCTCATGTGGGTCGCACTCTCTTACGCATCGTGGGGCATCTCGGTCGTGCTTGCGCTGTGGATGCTCTACGACTGGTTCAAGATCGACACGACCTATTCCGAGGAGGTGCTGACTTCCTCGCGCGAAGGCGAGCTTGAAGCCGCTTCCGAAAAACACCGGATCTGAGTGGGGATTGAACAATGACGATCACGCTTGAACCGGCAATACACGGCGACAGGGTTTCACTGCTACGCGTGCTCGGCCCGGCCCATGTCTGGGCGCTTGGCGTCGGCATCGTGCTGGTCGGCGAATTCACCGGCTGGAATTTCTCGGCCGACAAGGGCGGCGCACTGGCGGCGCTGATCGTCTGCTGGGTGGTCGGGCTCTTGTACACTTCGGTCGCCATGATCGACTCCGAGGTGACATCGACGGTTGCCGCCGCCGGCGGCCAATACGCGCAGGCCAAGCACATTGTCGGGCCGCTGATGGCCTTCAACGTCGCGCTGTTCCTGGTCTTTGCCTACACCATGCTGGAGGTTTCGGACGCCATCCTGCTCGGCGACACCATCGTCGCCAAGGCCGGCGTCGAAGGGCTCACCCACAACTCCTTCATTGCCGCCACCATCGTCGTGCTGGCATGGCTGAACTATCGCGGCGTGCTGATGACGCTCAACGTCAACTTCGTCATCACGGCGATAGCCTATGTCTCGATCGTTATCCTGTTCTTCTCGGTCAGCCCCTGGACGCAGGGTGCTGTGCTGAAGCTCAACGAACTGGTCACCCCCGGCAATGCGCTGCCCTATGGCTGGATCGGCGTCATCGCGGCCTTCCAGTTCGGCATCTGGTACTATCTCGGCATCGAAGGCACCACGCAGGCCGCCGAGGAAGTGCGCTCGCCGGCGCGTTCGCTGCCTTACGGCACCATGGCCGGCATGATCACGCTTTTGATCGCCGCCGCCATGACCTGGTATGTCTGCGCCTCGCTGATGCCCTGGGAGTACCTCGGTATCACCTATTATCCCTTGTGGGACGCCGGCAAGCTGACCGGCAGCCCGCTGCTGGAAAACCTGTTGTTCGTCGCCACGCTGCTCGCGGCACTGGCGTCGGCCAATGGCTGTATCAACGATGCGGCCCGCGCGTGGTTCTCGCTTGGACGCGACCGCTATCTGCCGACATGGTTCTCGGCCGTGCACCCGAAATACCGCACGCCCTATCGCTCGATCCTGTTCCTGTTGCCGATCGCGCTCGCCTTCGCCTTCATCGCCGACCTCAACCAGGCGATCACCTTCTCAATCCTGTCGGGCGTGCTGCAATACACCTTCATGAGCATAAACATCATGATGTTCCGCAAAAAGTGGCCGCTGGGCACGATCCGCCGCGGCTATACGCACCCGTTCCACCCGATCCCGGCGATCGTGCTGTTTTGCCTCTGCGTGGTGACCTTCTTTGCGATCTTCCTCGGCTACGGCACGCAGCTGATCGCCATGGTCGCCTTCTACTTCCTGATCTCGCTGTGGTTCCACTTCTACCGTTACCGCTATGTGCGCCGCGGCGACCAGTTCACCATGCCGTGGCCGAAGCCGCAGGGCTATTGACAGGAGAGGGCCTGCCGGTCTGGGCGGGCATGGCGTGACGAGGTGTCTGACGTGACGACAGCATTGCTGGCCGGGGCGGTCGCCGTGGCTCTCGTCCTGCACCTCGCCTGGCATACGCGCGCCAGCCGCAAAAAGGCCAAGGCTGATCTTGCAGCCGAGGCAGCCAGCATCCGGACCGTCATCACAGATGCCGTTGATGTCTCCGATGGCACAGCCGGCGTTGTCACCTGGGCCGGCACATGGAACGGACAGCGCGTGCAGCTGCGCACCATCGTCGACACGCTGGCAACGCGAAAGCTGCCGGCGCGATGGTTGAGTGTCACGATCACAGAGCCGGTTGCGGTGCCGGCGACCTTCGACATGATGATGCGGCCGGGCTCGCCGACGACCTTCTCCAATTTCGATCATCTTCAGCATACGCTGCCGAAGGCTCCGGGATTTCCGGCTGAAGCCGTGCTGCGAACCGACCTCAGGGCGGCGCGCTTTCCGCAGAACCTGATCGCCAGCCATCTCGACATCTTTGCCGAAGGCCGCGCCAAGGAACTCTTGATCACCCCGAACGGCGTGCGCATCGTCTGGCTGCTGGCCGAGGCCGAGCGGGCGCGCTACGGCGTGTTCCGGCAGGCCGCATTCGGCGGCGCAAGGCTGGATCCAACGCTGGTCGAGAGACTGCTGACCTCGGCCTCAGTGCTGCGCGATGCCATCAACCGACAGGAAAGGCAGGTCGCATGAGCGCACCCGCACCGACAAACCCGTATCTGGTGCTCGGCGCTGCCATCGTCTTACCGGCCAGCGGCCACGTCATTCTGGGCGTGCCCGTGCGCGGCCTGCAGTTCCTGTTCTTCATGGTGATCCTCGCCTGGGTGACGGCCAAGATCGCGCCGGCCGATGCCAGCTTCGTCGGCCGCCACGCCGGCGGCTTCCTGATCTATGCGCTGTCGATCCTCGATGCCTACAGAATAGCCCGCATCCGCACCGCCACATGGATTCACAGCGCCCGCGACGGCGGCGATAGTTCACAAGGCCGCATCGAGCCGGATACGTAACTACAGGAATATTTTTTTCATACGATTGAATTCGCACGACGCATTCGATACATCATCGTCTAGTGGTAACGTCGGGAGGCTGACATGTGTGGAATCGTCGGACTTTTTCTGAAAGACAAGTCGCTTGAGCCGCAGCTCGGCTCGATGCTGTCGCAGATGCTGATATCGCTCAGCGATCGCGGCCCCGACAGCGCCGGCATCGCCATCTATGGCGCGCCTTCCAGGAATGAAGCCAAGATCACCATCCAGTCCGCGAAGCCCGAGCGCGATTTCCGCGGCCTCGACGCCGAACTCGCGAAGGCCATCGGCGCGCCGGTGAGCATAGCGGTGAAGTCCACCCATGCAGTGTTGAGAACCGCGCCCGACAAGGTCGATGCCGCGCGCGAAGCGCTGCAGTCAATCCGCCCCGACGTGCGCATCATGGGCGCCGGCGAAGCGGTGGAAATCTACAAGGAAGTCGGTCTGCCGGAAGCGGTCGTCGACCGCTTCGACGTCCGCTCGATGACCGGCACGCATGGCATCGGCCATACCCGCATGGCGACGGAATCGGCCGTCACCACTATGGGCGCGCATCCGTTCTCGACCGGCGCCGACCAGTGCCTGGTGCACAATGGCTCGCTGTCCAACCACAACAATGTGCGGCGTGAGCTGGTGCGGGAGGGCATGAAATTCGAGACCGAGAACGACACCGAGGTCGCCGCCGCCTATCTCTCCTCGCAGATGGCGCATGGCAAGAACCTCGGCGAGGCGCTGGAAGGCACGCTGTCCGACCTCGACGGCTTCTTCACCTTCGTCGTCGGCACCAAGAACGGTTTCGGCGTGGTGCGCGATCCGATCGCCTGCAAACCCGCCGTCATGGCCGAGACCGACCAGTATGTCGCCTTCGGCTCGGAATATCGGGCGCTGACCAAGCTGCCCGGCATAGACAATGCGAGGGTCTGGGAGCCGGAACCCGCAACCGTCTATTTCTGGGAGCATTGAGCCCATGCCGGCAACCAAACTTTCGAAGGCGGCGCAAGACCAGGCGTCCCGGGTCTTCGATCTTGATGTGTCGTCGCTGCGCGAGCTCAACCAGGCGCTTCACAATCTGACGCCCGGCTCCAACGAAACGGCGTGGGAAGTGCTGCACCCGAAGGGCAGCCATTCGGTTGCGGTCGGCGTCGACCAGCCTGTCAGCATCGATGTGCGCGGCAGCGTCGGCTACTACTGCGCCGGGATGAATGACGGCGCTGCCATCACCGTGCACGGCTCGGCCGGACCTGGCGTCGGCGAAAACATGATGTCGGGCTCGATCGTCATCAAGGGCGACGCCAGCCAGTATGCCGGCGCCACCGGCAAGGGCGGGCTGCTCGTCATCGAGGGCAACGCCTCGTCGCGCTGCGGCATCTCGATGAAGGGCATCGACATCGTCGTGCACGGCAATATCGGCCACATGTCGGCCTTCATGGCGCAGTCCGGCAATCTGGTGGTGCTGGGCGATGCCGGCGACGCACTTGGCGATTCCATCTACGAAGCGCGGCTGTTCGTGCGCGGCAAGGTCGAAAGCCTGGGCGCCGACTGCATCGCCAAGGAGATGCGGCCCGAGCATATCGAACTGCTGCAGGGACTGCTCGACCGCGCCGGCGTCACCGGCGTCAAGCCGTCGGAATTCAAGCGCTACGGCTCGGCGCGCACGCTCTACAATTTCAATATCGACAACGCCGACGCGTATTGAGGCAGCATGACCTACAAGAACCCGCCGACGACGCCGCGCAAATCCGCGACCTTCGACGACTACACGCTTTCCGAAATCCGCCGCGCCGCGGCGACCGGCATCTATGACATCAGGGGCGCCGGGGCCAAGCGCAAGCTGCCGCATTTCGACGACCTTTTGTTCCTCGGCGCCTCGATCTCGCGCTATCCGCTGGAAGGCTATCGCGAGCGGTGCGACACGTCGGTCGTGCTGGGCTCGCGCTATGCCAAGAAGCCGATCGAGCTGAAAATCCCGATCACCGTTGCCGGCATGAGCTTCGGGTCGCTGTCCGGCCCGGCCAAGGAAGCGCTCGGCCGTGGCGCTACGCTCTCAGGCACGTCGACCACCACGGGCGACGGCGGCATGACCGAGGAAGAGCGCGGCCATTCCAAGCAACTGGTCTACCAGTACCTGCCGTCACGCTACGGCATGAACCCCAGGGATTTGCGCCGTGCCGACGCCATCGAAGTCGTTGTCGGCCAGGGCGCCAAGCCCGGCGGCGGCGGCATGCTGTTGGGACAAAAGATTTCCGACCGCGTCGCCGAAATGCGCACGCTGCCGAAGGGCATCGACCAGCGCTCGGCCTCACGCCATCCCGACTGGACCGGGCCGGACGATCTCGAGATCAAGATCCTCGAGCTGCGCGAGATCACCGACTGGGAAAAGCCGATCTACGTCAAGGTCGGCGGCGCCCGCCCCTATTACGACACAGCACTTGCGGTGAAGGCCGGCGCCGATGTCGTCGTCGTCGACGGCATGCAGGGCGGCACGGCGGCCACCCAGGAAGTATTCATCGAAAATGTCGGCCAGCCGACGCTTGCCTGCATCAGGCCGGCGGTGCAGGCGCTGCAGGATCTCGGCATGCACCGCAAGGTGCAGCTGATCGTGTCGGGCGGCATCCGCAATGGCGCCGACGTCGCCAAGGCGCTGGCGCTCGGCGTCGACGCGGTGTCGATCGGCACGGCAGCGCTCGTCGCGCTCGGCGACAACGACCCGCGCTGGGAGGCCGAATACAATGCGCTCGGCACCACCGCCGGCGCCTATGACGACTGGCACGAGGGTCGCGACCCCGCGGGCATCACCACGCAGGACCCCGAACTGATGAAGCGGGTCGATCCGATCGCCGCCGGACGGCGGCTGGCGAACTACCTCAAGGTGATAACGCTGGAGGCGCAGACCATTGCGCGTGCCTGCGGCAAGAACAGCCTGCACAATCTCGAGCCCGAGGATCTCGTAGCCCTCACCATCGAAGCCGCCGCCATGGCTGGCGTGCCGCTGGCCGGCACCAACTGGATACCGGGGAAAAACGGCTTCTAAAAAACACATCAAAATAAGCGAGGAACTATAATGGGGAACGATCTCGCCGCATTCGCCAAAGAGAACGGCGTCAAATATTTCATGATTTCCTACACCGACCTGTTCGGCGGCCAGCGCGCCAAGCTGGTGCCGGCGCAGGCGATCGCCGACATGCAGAAGGACGGCGCCGGCTTCGCCGGTTTCGCCACCTGGCTCGACCTCACGCCGGCGCATCCTGATATGCTGGCGGTGCCGGATCCGGATTCGGTGATCCAGCTGCCGTGGAAGCCCGATGTCGCCTGGGTCGCCGCCAACTGCATCATGGACGACAAGGAAGTCGAGCAGGCGCCGCGCAACACGCTGCGCCGGCTGATCGCGGAAGCCGCCACTGACGGCATGCATGTCAAGACTGGCGTCGAGGCAGAGTTCTTCCTGATCTCGCCGGACGGCAGCGTCATCTCCGACAAATACGACACGGCTTCAAAACCCTGCTACGACCAGCAAGCGGTGATGCGCCGCTACGATGTCATCGCCGAGATTTGCGACCACATGTTGGCGCTGGGCTGGAGCCCCTACCAGAACGACCATGAGGACGCCAACGGCCAGTTCGAGATGAACTGGGCTTTCGACGATGTGCTCGCCACCGCCGACAAGCACTCCTTCTTCAAGTTCATGGTCAAGTCGGTGGCCGAGAAACACGGCCTGCGCGCGACCTTCATGCCAAAGCCTTTCCAGGGCCTGACCGGCAATGGCTGCCACGCCCATATTTCGGTCTGGGACAAGGCCGGCAAGGTCAACGTCTTTGCCGATAACGCGATGGAACTCGGCCTGTCGGCCAAGGGCAAGAATTTCCTCGGCGGCATCATGAAACATGCCTCGGCGCTGGCCGCCATCACCAACCCGACGGTGAACTCCTACAAACGCATCAACGCGCCGCGCACCATTTCGGGCGCCACCTGGGCGCCGAACACGGTGACCTGGACCGGAAACAACCGCACTCACATGGTGCGCGTGCCCGGCCCCGGCCGCTTCGAGCTGCGGTTGCCGGACGGCGCCGCAAACCCTTATCTGCTGCAGGCCGTCATCATTGCCGCCGGTCTCGACGGCATCCGCTCCAAGGCCGATCCCGGCAAGCGCTACGACATCGACATGTACCAGAACGGTCACACTGTGAAGGGCGCGCCGAAGCTGCCGCTCAACCTGCTCGACGCGCTTCGCGAATACGACAAGGACAAATCGCTCAAGGCGGCGCTGGGTGAGGAATTCTCGTCGGCTTACCTAAAGCTGAAGCACCAGGAATGGAATTCCTATGCTTCGCACTTCACGCAATGGGAGCGCGACCACACGTTGGACATATAATCGTCCCAGCTGTGCGAGCGACCTCGGAATGACCTGATGAAATATTCGATCTTCTCGCTCGCCCGTGCTGCCCTTTCCGGCCACAAGAACTGGCAGCGCACCTGGCGCGATGCGGCGCCCAAGGACCACTACGATGTTGTGATCATCGGCGGCGGCGGCCATGGGCTCGCCACCGCCTGGTTCCTCGCCAGCGAGTTCGGCATCAGAAACGTCGCCGTGCTGGAAAAGGGCTGGATCGGCTCCGGCAATGCCGGCCGCAACACCACCATCATCCGTTCCAATTACGGCCTGCCCGGCAATACCGGCTTCTACGAGCTTTCGATGAAGCTTTGGGAGCGGATGGAGCAGGACCTCAACTATAACGCCATGGTCAGCCAGCGCGGCGTCCTCAACCTCTATCATTCCGATGCGCAGCGCGACGCTTATGCGCGGCGCGGCAACACCATGCGCATCAATGGCATCGATGCCGAACTGCTCGACCAGGCGGCGCTGAAGAAGATGCTGCCGTTCCTGAATTTCGACCATGCGCGCTTTCCCGTGCAGGGCGGCCTCCTGCAGCGCCGCGGCGGCACCGCGCGGCATGACGCGGTGGTCTGGGGCTATGCCCATGCGGCGAGCGAACTCGGCGTCGACATCATCCAGAACTGCGAGGTCACCGGCTTTGTCCGGGACGGCAACGGCAAGGTGACTGGCGTCGAGACGTCGCGCGGCAAGATCGGCGCCGGCAAGGTCGGCATGGCAGTCGCCGGGTCATCGTCGCGTGTCGCAGCGATGGCGGGCATGCGCCTGCCGATCGAAAGCCATGTGCTGCAAGCTTTCGTCTCGGAGGCGATCAAGCCGCTCATCCCCGGCGTCATGACCTTCGGCGCCGGGCATTTCTATGTCAGCCAGTCGGACAAGGGCGGGCTGGTCTTCGGCGGCGACATCGATGGCTACAATTCCTACGCCCAGCGCGGCAATTTGCCTGTCATGGAAGATGTCTGCGAAGGCGGCATGGCGCTGATCCCGATGATCGGCCGCGTGCGGCTTCTGCGCCAGTGGGGCGGTATCATGGACATGTCGATGGATGGCTCGCCGATCATCGACAAGACACCGGTCGACGGGCTCTACCTCAACGCCGGCTGGTGTTATGGCGGCTTCAAGGCGACGCCCGGTTCCGGCTTCGTCTTTGCCCATCTTCTGGCGCGTGACGAAACGCACAAGGAGGCGGCGCTGTTTCGGCTCGACCGCTTCCAGCGCGGCGCCATGATCGACGAAAAGGGCCAAGGCGCCCAACCGAACCTGCATTGAGGCGGCCGGAACAAGATGCGTATCACCTGTCCTTTCTGCGGCGAACGCGAACTCGGCGAGTTCAGCTATCTCGGCGATGCCAAGCCTGTACGGCCGGCGGCGGATGCCGGCGAAGATGCCGTCTACGACTATGTCTATCTGCGCGACAACATCGCCGGCGTGATGGCAGAGAACTGGTATCACGGCGGTGGCTGCCGGGCCTGGCTGAAGGTCACCCGCAACACGCTGACGCACGAGATCTCGGCGGTGGAACCGGCGGCGGGGGCTGGTGCGAGCCAGGTGGAGACATGAGCTATTCTGTCGAGACCACAGCCGTCGCGAAAAGCGCCAGCCCCCTACCTCCCCCTTGTGGGGAGGTCGGACCGCAGGTCCGGGTGGGGGTCGGTGCCGCACCCCCACCCCGCTGCTGCGCAGCGACCCCCCCCCACAAGGGGGAGGGTGAAGAGCGCGACGGTCCCGCCTGGCATTGGATCGATGAGAGGCCGGCCATCGTGAGTTCCAGCCAATCCCATCGTCTCACATCCGGCGGTCTCATCGACCGCTCGGCGCCGCTCAACTTCCGCTTCGATGGCAAGAGCCTCTCCGGCTTCCAGGGCGACACGCTGGCGTCGGCGCTGGTCGCCAATGGCGTCAAGCTGGTCGGCCGCTCGTTCAAATACCATCGTCCGCGCGGCATTCTGACTGCGGGCTCGGAAGAACCCAACGCGCTGGTCGAACTGCGCACCGGCGCACGGCGCGAGGCCAACACCAAGGCCACGACGGCCGAACTCTATGAAGGCCTCGAAGCGGCCAGCCAGAACCGCTGGCCGTCGCTGCGCCACGATGTGATGTCGGTGAACCAGCTGTTCGCACCGATCTTCGTCGCCGGCTTCTACTACAAAACCTTCATGTGGCCGGCAAAATTCTGGGAAATGGTCTACGAGCCGGCGATCCGACGCGCCGCGGGTCTGGGTCGCGCGGCGGTCACCCCCGATCCGGATCACTACGACAAGGCCTGGGCGCATTGCGATGTGGTGATCGCCGGCTCTGGTCCGGCCGGTCTCGCCGCCGCACTCGCTGCAGGCCGCAGCGGTGCGCGCGTCATCCTGTGCGAAGAAGATTTTGCGCCCGGCGGCCGTCTGTTGTCGGATGGCGGCACGATCGACGGTCTGCCGGCCGCGGAGTGGCTGTCGCGCACACTGGCCGAGCTCAGCTCGATGCCGGATGTCCGCATCATGACCCGCACGACCCTGTTCGGCGTCTATGACGGCGGTACCTATGGCGCGATCGAGCGGGTCAACGATCATCTGCCGGTGCCGCCCGAGCATCAGGTGCGCCAGCGCCTGTGGCGCATCGTGGCCAAGCGCTGCGTCGTCGCCGCCGGCGCGATTGAGCGTCCCATCGTCTTTGCCGGCAATGACACGCCCGGCGTGATGATGGCGTCCGCCATCCGCACCTACGTCACACGTTATGCGGCGACGCCGGCAAAGCGGATCGCGCTGTTCACCAACAATGAGGATGGCTGGCGCACGGTCGAGACGGCACTCGGCGCCGGGCTGCAGATCGCGGCGGTGATCGACGCGCGGCCTGACGTCTCGCCTGCCCATCGTTCTCTCGCTTCCATGAACGGCTTCACCGTGCTGCATGGTTCGGTCAGCGGCGTCGACGGCGGCAAGGACGGCGTAAGAAAAATAGCGGTGTCGCTGACCGGCGGCGCGCGCGCCGAGGTCGAGGCCGACGGGCTTGCCGTTTCCGGCGGCTGGAATCCGGCGGTCGGGCTCACCTCTTACCATCGCGGCCGGCCGAAATGGCGAGACGACATCGCCGCCTTCGTGCCGGACGGCGCGCCGCCCGGTATGGTCGCCGCAGGTGCGGCTAACGGCGACTTCGGGCTAGGCGCCTGCCTGCGCGCAGGTTTCGAGGCCGGCGCCGCAGCGGCGCGGGACGCGGGACGCAATGGCAATCCGGGCTCTGCAGCTGTTGCCGGCGACGAGTCCTTCTCACTGACCCCGCTCTGGCACGTCGCCGGCAAAGGCAAGGCCTTTGTAGACCAGCAGCATGACGTCACCGCGTCCGACATCGAGCTGGCGCAGCGCGAGGGTTTTGAATCGGTCGAGCATCTGAAGCGCTACACCACGCTCGGCATGGCGACCGACCAGGGCAAGACGTCCAATGTCGCCGGCCTCGCCATCATGGCGGCGGTGTCGGGCAAATCCATTCCCGAGACCGGCACGACCATCTATCGCCCGCCGTACGTGCCGGTCGCCATCGGCGCCTTTGCCGGCCACCATCGCGACGAAAATTTCCATGCGACGCGGCTGACGCCGTCGCATCACTGGGCGGCCGAACAAGGCGCGATCTTTGTCGACACCGGCCTGTGGAAGCGCGCGCAATGGTATCCGCGCGCGGGCGAGAAGGACTGGCTGGAATCGGTCACCCGCGAGGTCAAGGCGGTGCGCTCGGGCGTCGGCTTCTGCGATGTCTCGACGCTGGGCAAGATCGATGTGCACGGCCCCGATGCCGGCGCCTTCCTCGACCGCGTCTACATCAACACCTTCTCAAACCTTGCCGTGGGAAAAGCCCGCTACGGGCTGATGCTGCGCGAGGACGGCCTCGTCTATGATGACGGCACGACCTCGCGGCTGGCCGAGGACCATTATTTCCTCACCACGACCACGGCGAAGGCCGGGCTGGTGATGCAGCATCTCGAATTCTGCCGGCAGGTGCTATTCCCCGAACTCGACGTGCAACTGACCTCGGTCTCCGACCAGTGGGCGCAGTTCTCGATTGCCGGGCCAAGGACGCGAGACCTGTTGAAGGAAATCGTCGACCCTGCCGAGGACCTTTCGAACGAAGGTTTTCCCTTCATGGGCGTGCGCGAAGTCGCTTTGCGCGGCGGCATCAAGGCGCGGCTGTTCCGCATCTCCTTCTCCGGCGAGATGGCGTTCGAGATTTCGGTGCCGGCGCGTTACGGTGAAGCGATGGCACGCAATTTGATGCTGGCGGGAAAACCGTTCGGCGTGACGCCGTATGGCACAGAAGCCCTCGGCGTCATGCGCGTTGAAAAGGGCCATGTCGCCGGACCGGAACTGAGCGGCATGACGACCGCCGCCGATCTCGGCCTCGGCAAGATGATGTCGACCAAGAAGGATTTCATCGGTCGCGTCATGGCCGGCCGCGAGGCGCTGGTGGCGCCGGACCGGCAGGTCGTGGTCGGCATCAAGCCGATCGACAAGGCGCGCCGCCTGCGCTCCGGCGCGCACATCATCCCGAAGGGCCAGACGCCCGGGCCTGATAACGACCAAGGCTACGTCACCTCGGTCTGCTTCTCGCCGACGCTCGACCAGTGGATCGGTCTCGGCCTTGTCGAGCGCGGCCGCGAACGCATCGGCGAGATCGTCCACGCGCATGATCCGCTGCGCGGTGAAGACTATGATGTCGAGCTCTGCAATCCCGTCTTCTACGATCCCGATGGAGGGCGCCAGCGTGGCTGATTTTTCCTGGGATGTTCGTAGCCCGCTCGAGCGGGCACTTGTTGTCGGGCCTTACGGCGCGAACGGCAATGTCGGCGTGTTGCTGACCGAAATCCGCAATTTCGACCTGATCCAGGTGATGGCGCGGCGCGGCAAGGCGGGAGATTTGGCCAACGCTGCGAAGGCAAGCTTCGGTGTTGCGGCTCCTGAGACACCCAAGGCGGTGCAGACTTCGGATGCGACGCTGATCTGGTCGGGACCGGACCAGTTCTTCGTGCTGTTGAAGGGCGGCAAGCATGGGACTGAAGCACTCGCCCAGACGTTCGCGTCTTCCGCTTCGCTATCGGACCAGTCGCATGCGCGAGTGCTGATCAGTATCTCCGGTACCAAGGCGCGGGCGATGCTGGGCAAGCTGTCGTCGATCGATCTGCATCCCGATGCATTTCTGGTTGGGGCGGCTGCCGCGACCTCGATGGATCACACCAGCGTCACGCTCTGGCGCGGGAATGACCGGCCGGATGGGCAGGCGGTGTTCAACGTGCTGATGTTTGCGACATTTGCTGAAAGTCCGTGGCACACGATGCTGGATTCGGCGGCGGAGTATGGTGTCGAGATCGGGCATTCCGAGGATTTGGCGTAGCGCTTGTGCGCTTCTTCCTTCTCCCCTTGTGGGAGAAGGAAGATCGGCGCGTTAGTGCCGAGACGGATGAGGGGTGTTCCAGGGTACGCCAACGTCTCACCGCTGGAACACCCCTCATCCGTCGCCTGCGGCGACACCTTCTCCCACAGAGGGAGAAGGGGGAGCCAGCCTTGCCAAACGCAACTGCGCTGCTATTCTTGCAGCTAAAGTAATTTTACACACAGGCAAACTTGTTTCTCGAACCGCAAGGCTGAGATGAGCCAGTCGCCCTACCCTTCAGTGACAGCCGGGCCGCCCCGGCCAAGCCTCATCCTGAGGCCCGGCCAGATCGCGCTGCCGCCGGGCATGGAGCGCCATACTATCCTGGGGAATGGCGCGGTGCTGATCGAGGTCGAGGCCGGCGATACGTTCACCGTGCGCAATGTCGAGGGCGGGCAGGCTTGCGAGTTGCTGGCCTGGGACAGGACCGGCGCCACCGATCCTTCCATCCTCGGCGAAAAGTCCAACAGCAATGCCGCCGGGATCAAGGCGCTTCTGGCCGGAGGCGATGACAGCCTGGCTTCCGTCCGTCGTGGCCTTGAGCGCCGCCAGGTGCAGCTCGACGAGCCCAAGGCGGTGCGTGTGTTCGGCGGCGCAACGCCTGCCGGCACCGAGCAGGCATTCACGGTCACGCGCGACGGCGCGATGCTGATTGCCGCACCCGGCGGGCCGATGCTCGTCGACGGCCATGATACGGCAACGCCGCTCACCGTTCTCGTGCGGCGCAACACCATCCGGCTGAAAACGAAGTCGCAGCTTGCCGATCCGCTCGCCGATCCGGTGCTAGACCTGCGCGTCCATTCGGCGACGGCCGAATCCTATTTCGTCAAGGCGGGCGACTACCTGCAGATCATCGATGTCGACGGCCGCCAGTGCACCGATTTCCAGTGCTTCTCGGCGCGCAAGCTGGACAAGGGGCTGGACCATCCGCTCGACGTAACGACGACGCGCACGCTGATGGGGTCGAGCTACCCGATGCCCGGCCTTCACTCGAAATATTACGACCAGGACATGGAGCCGTTGGTCGAGGTTATCCAGGACACATGCGGCCGGCATGACGCGTTCGCGCTGGCGTGTGCCGCCAAATATTACGACGACATCGGCTATCCCGGCCACACCAACTGCTCGGAGAATTTCAACCGCGCGCTGGCCGACAAGGGTGTCACCCCACGTGCCGGCTGGATGGCGATCAACTTCTTCTTCAACACGGCGATCGACGCCCATGGCGTCATGGTGTCGGATGAGCCGTGGTCGCGCGCCGGCGACTATGTCCTGCTCAGGGCGCTCACCGACATCGTCTGCGTCTCCTCCGCCTGTCCCGACGACACGACACCGGCCAATGGCTGGAACCCGACCGACATCCATGTGCGAACCTATTCCGGCCAACACAAATTCTCGCGAGCGATCGCCAGACGCATGACGCCCGATTCGGAACCGAAAATGACCCGCGAGACCGCCTTCCATTCAAGCTTCGCCAAGCACACCCGCAACTTCGTGGAATACCGGGGTTATTGGCTGGCCAATTCTTTCGCCAAAGAGGGGCCGATCGCCGAGTACTGGGCCTGCCGGCAGGACGCGGTGATCATGGACCTGTCGCCGCTGCGCAAGTTCGAGGTCACCGGTCCCGATTCCGAAGCGCTGCTGCAATACACGCTGACCCGCGACGTCAAGAAGCTCGGCGTCGGCCAGGTCGTCTATTCCGCCATGTGCTACGAGCATGGCGGCATGATCGACGACGGCACGCTGCTGCGGCTCGGCAAGGACAATTTCCGCTGGGTCGGCGGCGATGACCTGTCCGGCGAATGGCTGCGCGAGACGGCAAAGAAGCTTGGCCTCAACGTGCTGGTGCGCTCGTCCACCGACCAGATGCACAATGTCGCTGTCCAAGGGCCGAAGAGCCGTGACATTTTGCGAGAGGTGGTCTGGACCTCGCCGCTGCAACCGTCGATCGACGAACTCGAATGGTTCCGCTTCGCTGTCGCGCGCATCGGCGGCGGCAATGGCATTCCGGTCGTGGTGTCGCGCACCGGTTATACCGGCGAGCTCGGCTACGAAATCTGGTGCCACCCACGCGACGCCGAAAAAGTGTTCGATGCCATCTGGGAGGCCGGCCAGCCGCACGGGCTGAAGCCGATGGGCCTGCAGGCACTCGACATGGTGCGCATCGAAGCCGGGCTGATCTTCGCCGGTTACGAATTCTCCGACCAGACCGACCCGTTCGAGGCGGGCATTGGCTTCACCGTACCGTTGAAGGCCAAGACCGACGATTTCATCGGCCGCGAGGCTCTGATAAGGCGCAAGGAACATCCGCAGCACAAGCTCGTTGGCCTCGACATCGACAGCAATGTCGCCGTCGGCCATGGGGATTGCGTCCATATCGGCCGCGCCCAGATCGGTGTCGTCACCTCGGGCATGCGCTCGCCGGTGCTGAACAAAAACATCGCTCTGGCGAGGCTTGACGTCACCCACGCGGCAATCGGCACAGAGGTGGAGATCGGCAAGCTCGACGGTCATGCCAAGCGGCTGCCGGCGCGGGTGGTGGCCTTCGCTCACTACGATCCGCAAAAGACCAGGCCGCGATCCTGAGGGTTGCACCCCCGGCCCTTCGCAGGCTCAGGGCGTTCGAAGCTCGAAAGCAATTGGCTTTCCGTCCGCTACCGCGGACCGCTTCTCACCCCACAAGGGGAGAAGGACAAAGCGAGCGTTTCGCAACCGTGATGTGCACGACGCCACAAATCACTTGACGTGAAAGCGCGCCGGATCAATCTTCACTGTTAAGAAAAAAATACGACTGAGTGGAAACACTGGAGTCGTGCGGTCATGTACCGGGGAACAAGCTTCGCGAAGCCGAGGCATCACCGGCCGGGAACACAAAATGGGGAATTCAGACAGATGAGCACGATTACCACTGCCCTGGAGCAGCCCGCTGAAGGCAAGCTGCTCCGCAACATCGACTGGCGCGGCGCCTTCTGGGTGGCGAGCGGCGTTCCTGCCCTTGTCCTGTTTTCGATCGGCGGCATTGCCGGAACGACGGGAACGCTGGCCTTCGGGATCTGGATCGCTTCCATGATCATGGGCTTCCTGCAATCCTTCACCTATGCCGAGATCGCCGGCCTGTTCCCGAACAAGTCGGGCGGCGCCTCGATCTACGGCGCCACCGCCTGGCTGCGTTATTCCAAGTTCATCGCGCCGCTGTCGGTATGGTGCAACTGGTTCGCCTGGTCGCCGGTGCTGTCGCTGGGCTGCTCGATCGCCGCCGCCTATATTCTCAACGCGCTGGCGCCGGTGCCGCTGTTCACCGAGGCGTCGCCGGACGTCGTCGCCTATATCGCGGCGCATGCCGGAACGGTGCCTGCCGACGCCATCGCCGCGGTGACCGCGGCGGCCACGCCGGCGATCCGCAACTGGACGCTGTTCAGCCACACGCTAGGTCCTGTCTCCTTCACCCTCAATGCCACTTTCTTCATCGGCGCGGTGCTGATGCTGATCATCTTCTCGATCCAGCATCGCGGCATTCTCGGCACCGCCAATGTGCAGAAGTATATCGGCCTCCTGGTCATCATCCCGATGCTGATCGTCGGTGTCGTGCCGATCGTCACCGGCCAGATCAACTGGGCGAACTTTTCGCCGCTGGTGCCGCTGGCGGCGGCTTACGCGCCGGAGCCCGGCTCGTGGAACATTGCCGGCTGGACGCTGGTGCTGGGCGGCATGTTCATCGCCGCATGGTCGACCTATGGTTTTGAGACCGCCGTCTGCTACACATCGGAGTTCAAGAACCCGGGCACCGACACGTTCAAGGCGATTTTCTATTCCGGCCTGCTCTGCATGCTTCTGTTCATCCTGGTGCCCTTCACCTTCCAGGGCGTGCTGGGCCTCAACGGCATGCTGGCGACGCCGATCGTCGACGGCTCGGGTGTCGCCGATGCACTGGCCGGCATGGTCGGGGGTGGCGCATTGATCCACAGCCTCTTGGTGATGCTGATGATCCTGGCGCTGGTGCTGTGCATCATGACGGCAATGGCCGGCTCGTCGCGCACGCTCTACCAGGGCTCGGTCGATGGCTGGCTGCCGCGCTATCTCAGCCACGTCAACGAGCATGGCGCGCCGACGCGCGCCATGTGGACCGATCTCGTCTTCAACCTGATCGTGCTGGCCATCGCCTCGGCCGACGCGACGAGCTTCTTCTTCATCCTCGCCGTGTCGAACTGCGGCTACATCATCTTCAACTTCCTCAACCTCAATGCCGGCTGGATCCACCGCATCGACAACGGCCACATCAACCGGCCTTGGAAGGCGCCGAGCTGGCTGCTCGGCCTCGGCGCCATCTTCGCCTATGTAAACGCCATCTTCATGGGCGCCGGCGCCAAGGTGTGGAACCCGATGGCGCTCTGGGCCGGCCTGATCACAGCCGCCTTGATCATCCCGGTGTTCTGCTACCGGCACTACGTCCAGGACAAGGGCAAGTTCCCCGACCACATGCTGGCCGACCTCGGCATGGCGGGCGCAGACCTCTCGGTCAAAAAGGCAGGCATGCTGCCCTACCTGACGCTGGTCGCCGGCGTGGTGGTGATGCTGCTCGCCAACTGGTACTTCGTCATCTGAAAGTGATGGCTTGAAAAGAATGGGCGCGCTTCGGCGCGCCTGTTTCTTTTTATGGCAGGACGTCAGCCGGCCTTGCGAATGGCCCCTTCGGAGCCTTTGAAGAACCGGTTCGGCGGACGCTTCAGGCCGAGATTCTCGCGCAAGGTGGTGCCCTCATACTCGCGCCGGAAGAGCTTTCGCCGCTGCAGCTCGGGCACCACCTTCTCGGCGAAGTCGTCGAGCCCGGCTGGCAGATAGGGGAACATGACGTTGAAGCCGTCTGACCCTTCGGCATACAGCCATTCCTCCATCGAATCGGCGATGGTTTTCGGCGTGCCGACGAAAGCAAGGCCGGAATAGCCGCCGAGTCGCTGCGCCAGCTGGCGGACGGTCAAAGTCTCCCGGCGCGCCAGCTCGATGACGCGCTCACGGCCGCTCTTCGAGGCATTGGTCTCGGGGATTTCGGGCAGGGGCGCGTCGGGATCGAAGCCGGATGCGTCGTGCCCCAGCGCGATCGACAGCGAGGCAATGCCGCTCTCGTAATAGACCAGGCTGTCGAGCTTGGCGCGTTTGGCCTGTGCTTCCTCGACACTGTCGCCGACGATGACGAAGGTGCCGGGCAGGATCTTGATGTCGTCGCGCGAACGGCCGAGCTTCTCGGCCCGCCTTTTGACATCGGCAAAGAAGCGCTGCCCAGCCGCCAGATCGGAATGGGCGGCGAAGATCACCTCCGCCGTTTCGGCTGCCAGCTGCCGCCCGGCCTCAGATGCGCCGGCCTGGACGATGACCGGCCAGCCCTGCACCGGCCGCGCAATGTTGAGCGGGCCGCGCACCGAGAGATGCTCACCCTTATGGTCGAGCACATGCAGCTTCGCGGGATCGAAATAGAGCCCGCTCTCGGCGTCGCGGATGAAGGCGTCGTCGGCAAAGCTGTCCCAGAGGCCGGTCACCACATCGTAGAATTCCCGCGCATTGTGATAGCGCTCGTCGTGCTCGACATGCTCGTCGAGGCCGAAGTTCAACGCGGCATCGGGATTGGATGTGGTGACGATGTTCCAGCCGGCGCGGCCGCCGCTGATATGGTCGAGCGAGGCGAAGCGGCGGGCAATGTGATAGGGCGCGTCGAAGGTCGTCGATGCGGTGGCGACAAGGCCGATATGGTCGGTGACGGCGGCAAGCGCCGACAGCAGCGTGAACGGCTCGAACGAGGTCACCGTGTGGCTGCGCCGTAGCGCCTCGATCGGCATGTTGAGAACGGCCAGATGGTCGGCCATGAAGAAGGCGTCGAACTTCGCCGCCTCAAGCGTCTGCGCGAAGCGCTTCAGATGGGCGAAGTTGAAGTTGGCATCGGGATATGAGCCGGGATAGCGCCAGGCCCCGGTGTGAAGACTGACCGGACGCATGAAGGCGCCGAGCCGCAATTGCTTATTGTCTACCATGGGATGATCACCTGATGCGAATGAGCGTTGCCGCTCCGATATGTAAGCAGGATCGGACGGCTTTGTTGTCCTGGAAAGGAATTCTGTTTTGCAAAACCGGCGCCGCGAAGCATTTTCATACAGGTGGCCGTTCAACCTATTTTGATGAACCCGCCCGGTGTTGAGATACTTGCCTGGGTGCTCGGTGCCACCGGCAAGGAGAAAGCCAGAACCGCACGTCAAGCGTACGGCGTTCCAGCATTTTCCAAGGAAGATCCTGTGCCCCAGCAGCGCCTACTCGGCGGCCAGCGCCAGTGGCGGCCTGTCATTGTCCTGCACCGCCTCATCAGCCGGCTTCCTGCCTTTCTTCAGCTCGCGGCCGAAGAACAGCGCGTAGCCTGCCGGCAGCACCAGGATGGTGAGTACGGTGGCGACGAGGATGCCGCCCATCATGGCGTAGGCGAGCGGTCCCCAGAACACCGCACGCGAGATCGGGATCAACGCCAGCACCGCCGTCATCGCCGTCAGCACGATTGGCCGGAAACGGCGCACGGCCGAGCCGATGATGGCCTCCGATCGGTCCATCCCCCTGGCGATGTCCTGATCGATCTGGTCGACCAGGATGATCGAGTTGCGCATGATGATTCCGAGCAGCGCGATGACACCGAGGATGGCGACGAAGCCGAACGGCGCGCCGCTGATCAACAGAGCCGCCGCCGCACCGATGATGCCGAGCGGACCGGTGGCCAGCACGAGCATCGCCTTGCCGAAATGCTGCAGCTGGATCATCAGGAGCACGACGATGACGGCCAGCATGATCGGCGCCTTGGCGGCAATCGAGGCCTGGCTTTCGGCGGAATCTTCCGCACCGCCCTGGATCTCGATCTTGTAGCCGGGCGCCAGGCCGGCGCGCATGCCCTGCATGTCATTGTAGAGCTTGGTGACGACGTCGTTCGACTGCACGCCATCCGGCAGCGTGGCGCGCACCGAGATGGTCGGCAGGCGGTCGCGCCGCCATTCGACGCCCTGCTCGAGCACCGGCACCACCTTGGCCACCTGCGACAGCGGCACGAAGCCGCCGAAATCGGTCGGGATATAGACCGAGTCGACCGAGGACAGCAGGCTGCGGCTGGCGTCCGGTTCGCGGGCGACGATGGAAACCGTCTCCTCGCCATCACGGAAGTCATCGAGCGGCGCGCCGGACATCGCTGCCTGCAGCATCTGGCGGATGCGTTGCGAGGTGACGCCAAGAGCACGGGCGCGGTCCTGGTCGATGATCAGCTTCATCGCCGGTACCGGCTCCAGCCAGTCGTCATGGACGGCGCCGAGCAGCGGATTTTCGGCGAATTTCGCCTTCACCTGGTCGGCGATGCGGCGCACCTCCTGGCGGTCCGGACCCATGATGCGCATCTGCACCGGCCAGCCGGTCGGCGGGCCGAGGAACAGACGGTCGACCTTGGAACGGATCGAGGGGAAATCCTGCGCCAGGATTGAGCGCAGCTTGAGGATCAGCCGCTCGCGTGCCGGCTCGTCATTGGCCATCACCAGAAGCTGCGCATAGTTCGGATTGCGCAATTGCTGGTCGAGCGGCAGGAAGAAGCGCGGCGCGCCTTCGCCGATATAGGTGGCGATGAAGCGCTTGTCCTTGTCGTCCATCATCCGGGCTTCCAGCGCCTTGGCCTGCGTCTCGACTTCCTTGATCGAGGTTCCCTCAGGCAACCAGAGATCGACGAGGATTTCCGGCCGCGAGGATTGCGGGAAGAAGTTTTGTGGGATGAACTGGAACGCCCACAGGCTGGTGGCGAAGGTGACCAGCGTCATCACCAGAACGATGATGCGGTGGCGCACCGCCCAGCCGACCGTGGCGCGCAGCCGCCGGTAGAAGCCGGTGTCGAAGGCGTCATGATGGTTGCCGGCATGCTTGCGCTGCTTGAGGATCATGTAGCCCAGCCACGGCGTGAAATAGACGGCGACGAACCACGACACGACGAGCGCGATGCCGACGACATAGAACAGCGTGCGCACATATTCGCCTGCGGTCGAGGCGGCGAAGCCAACCGGGATGAAGCCGGCGATAGTGATCAGCGTGCCGCTCAGCATCGGGAAGGCGGTCGAGGAATAGGCGAAGCTCGCCGCCTCGATCTTGACCAGCCCCTCCTCCAGCTTGCGCTCCATCATCTCGACGACGATCATGGCGTCGTCGACCAACAGCCCGAGCGCGATGATCAGGGCGCCGAGCGAAATGCGCTGCAGATCGATGCCGAGCTCGTACATGATGGCGAAGGTGGCGGCCAGCACCAGCGGAATGGCAATGGCGATGACCAGGCCGGAACGCCAGCCGATCGACAGCAGCGAGACAGCAAGCACGATCAGCAGCGCCTCGCCGAGCGCCTCCATGAACTCGTTGACGGCGTCCTTGACAACCTCGGGCTGGTTGGAGATCTGGTCAACCGCAACGCCGTAGGGCAGCGCTTCCTCAAAGCGCTTGTAGGTCGCCTCGACATCCGTGCCGACGTCCCTGACGTTAAAACCCTTGGCCATGACGACGCCGACCTGGACGCTTTCGTGGCCGTTGAAGCGGTACTTGCGCTGATAGGGATCTTCGAGACCGGAACTCACGGTGGCGATGTCGCCAAGACGTGTCACCTGACCACCGGCGCGCAGGCGCAATTCCCTGATGTCGGCAGCCCTGGTGACATCGCCCTCGACCGAGATGCGCACCGAGCGCAGGCCGGTGTCGACGGAGCCCGCCGGATCGACATTGTTCTGGCCCTTGATGGCGTTCTGCAGGTCGGTCAGCGTCAGGCCGCGTTCGGCCAGGGCCTTGGACGAGACGTCGATATAAAGCTTCTCCGGCTGGTCGCCGATGATGACGGCCTTCTCGACTCCCGGCGTCGTCAGCAGCATGTCGCGAGCCTGGGTGGCGAATTTCTTCAGCTCCGGATAGCTGTAGCCGTCGCCGCCGATCGAGTGCAGGGTGATGAAGGTGTCGCCGAACTCGTCGTTGAAATAGGGCCCGAGCAGGCCTTGCGGCAGGTCGCCGGAGATGTCGCCAACCTTCTTGCGCACCTGGTAGAAGGCGTCCTTCACCTCCTCTGCATTGGTGTCGCCCTTGATCTGGACGGTGATGATGGCGCTGCCGGCGCGGGTGTAGGAACGGACGAAGTCGAGGTGCGGCGTTTCTTGCAGCTTGCGCTCGATCTTGTTGACGACCTGGTCTTCCATCTCCTGGATCGAGGAGCCCGGCCAGATCGCCTGGACGACCATGACGCGGAAGGTGAAATCGGGGTCTTCCTTCTGGCCCATGCGCATCAGGCCGAGCGCGCCGGCAATGATGATCAGACCGAACAGGAAGCGCGCGATCGAGGGATGGCCGATGGCCCAGCGCGAAAGATTGAAAGGCTGCTTTTCAGTGCTGTCGGTGGCGGTCATCGGCGTCAGTCCAATTCGTTGATCGTGCGCGCATACGCTTTGCATGCAGCTAGGATATTCCGATGCTGGCTTCCGGGCGGCGAGGCTTTCCGAGCGGAGAGACACTCATCGCGGTGGGACGCGCGGATCGATGCGGGGGAACTCGATCTTGGCGTCTCGACCATCGGGCGCTCGCCGCCCGGAAACCTGAATTCGCTTGCCCAGCCCTTTCGCCGAAGCGACGATCAAGCCGGCTTCATGCCTGCGGTCAGCGCAGGGCCTTTGCGGCATCGCCTTCCGCAGAGGCGGCCTGGACCGCATCGCCGGTCAGCTTGACCTTGAGATTCTCGGTCATGAACTGGGTGCCGGCGGCAACGACGACATCCCCCGGCTTGAGCCCGTCGGCGACGCTGACGCCGTCGGCGGTGAACTCCGCAACCTTGACCAGGCGCTCGTGCACCGTCTCGCCGGCGCGGTCGACGGTCCAGACAATCTTGCGACCATCCTTTTCCGCAAGCGCGCTGAGCGGGATCGACACCATCTCCTGCTTCTTGGCCACCGAGGCCTCGATGTTGGCGGTCATGCCGAGCAGCACGCGCGGGTCGTCGGGCAGCGAGACGCGGACGGCAAAGGTGCGCGACTGCTGGTCGGCGCTGCCGGCGACTTCACGCACTTTGCCGGAGAGCGCCAGCGCGTCATCGGACCAGAAGCTGGCCTTGACGTCCTTTCCCGGCTTGAAGGCGGCGATGTCCATTTCGGGAACCGCGATCAGCACTTCCTTTTCGCCGTCGACGGCAACGGTCATCACAGGCGTTCCGGCGCCGACCACCTGGCCGACATCGGCCGAGACCGCCGTGACGATGCCGTTCTCGCTCGCCTTGAGATCGGTGTAGACGACCTGGTTCTGCGCCTGGGCAAGGGTAGAGCGGGCGGCATCGCGCGTCGCTACCGCCTGGTTGTAGCTCAGCGTCGCCTGTTCGAGCTGCGACTTGGAGGTGAAGTTCTTGGCAAAAAGCTGTTCGGCGCGCTTGCGGGACAGATCGACCGTCTCGACCTGCCGCTCGGCGGCGTCGAGGCTGGCCTTGGCGCTCTTGACCGACAACTCATAGTCCGTGGGATCGATACGGGCTAGCACATCGCCTGTCGTCACATGCTGGCCGATGTCGACCAGACGCTCAGTGACCTTGCCCGAGATGCGAAAGCCGAGGTTCATTTCGGTACGGGCTCGCACCGAGCCGGAATAGGTGAGTTCGCGACTCTTTTCGGCCTGGCCGATCTCGACCACCTTGACCGGACGGATGATGTCCTGGACCTCGGTCTTCTCCTGGCTGCAGGCGGCGAGCCCGAGCGTGGCGACGATCAGGCCGGTGACCGGCAGCTTGCGGATGATGGAACTGGACAAAGACACTTTCGTACTCCCGACTGGAGATGAACGGTCGACACCGGCGCCCGGCGGGCGGCGGCTATTACTTCAGAGCCTTGATCGCGTAATCGATGAGATCGTCGGGCATCGCCCGATTGGTCTTGGCAAGGCACTGCGCCACCATTTGCGGGTGGCACAGAATGACGGTGGCGGCGCCGAAGCAGCGCGATGCGATGACCGGATCCTGGTCGGCAAACTCGCCGGCCTCGATGCCCTCGCGGATGACCTCGGCAAACAGGTCGTGAATGCTGTCGATATGCTTGTCGATGACGCCCCAGTCGCGCTCGAGCGCGACGATGACCATTTCGTGGACCTTCTGGTCGTCGAGCATGACTTCCAGCGTCATCTTGTACTGCGCATGCACGTAGCGGCGCAGCCGCTCCTCGGCGCTGATCGGCAACCGGGAAATCTCGTAGGCCATGTTGTAGCTGGCGAGGAGCATGCGGCCGCAGACGGCCTGGTGGATTTCGACCTTGGAGGCGAAGAAACGGTAGATATTGGCCGGCGACATGCCGAGTTCGCGGGCGATGTCGGCGACATTGGTCTTGCCGTAACCATAGTGCCGGAACAGGCGTTCGGCACAGTCGAGAATGCGGGTGACATTCTCCTGGCGGGTGGAGTCGGCCATTATGCTGGCGGCTTCGGACATGGCTCTCTGTCGATTTATGAGTGACGAATTTCAACTTTCGTCACTCGTAAATCGAAAAGAGGGAAGTGTCAATGCGAATTCGACGTACGCGTATAATTTGGTGACAGAGGGTGTGCGCGAACTCGACCTTGCGCGTGCCGTTGCGCTCTGGAACTAAGATCCCTTCGCCATTTCCCGCAGCTGAAACTTCTGGATCTTCCCCGTCGATGTCTTCGGGATCTCGGCAAAAATCACCGCCTTCGGCACCTTGAAGCGGGCGAGCAGCGCGCGGCAGTGTTCGATGATCTCGGCCTCGCTTGCCACCTTGCCGGGCTTCAGCTCGACATAGGCGACCGGCACCTCGCCCCATTTGTCGTCTGCCTTGGCGACGACGCCGCAGGACGCCACGGACGGGTGTTTGTAGAGGGCTTCCTCGACCTCGATCGATGAAATGTTCTCGCCGCCGGAGATGATGATGTCCTTGGAGCGGTCCTTGAGCTGGATGTAGCCGTCGGGATGCATGACGCCGAGGTCGCCGGAGTGGAACCAGCCGCCGGCGAAAGCCTCGTCGGTCGCCTTCCTGTTCTTCAGATAGCCCTTCATGACGATGTTGCCGCGGAACATGACCTCGCCGATGGTCTCGCCGTCGGCCGGCGTCTTCTGCATCGTCTCCGCGTCCATCACCGTCAGGCCTTCGAGTGCGGCATAGCGCACGCCCTGCCTGGCCTTTCTGGCGCTGCGTTCGCCCTTGTCGAGACCGTCCCAGGCGGTGTGCCATTCGTTGACGACCGCCGGGCCATAGGTCTCGGTCAGGCCGTAGAGATGGGTGACGGCAAAGCCGGCATCGGCCATGCCTGACAGCACGGCTTCCGGCGGCGGCGCGGCAGCGGTGTTGAAGGTAACGGTCTGCGGGAAGTGGCGCTTGTCCTCATCGCTGGCGTTGATGAGCACCGACATGACGACCGGCGCACCGCAAAGATGTGTGACGCCGTGGTCGGCGATGGCATCGTAGATCGGCTTCGGCCGCACCCAGCGCAGGCAGACATGGGTGCCGGCCTGGACGGCCATTGTCCATGGGAAGCACCAACCATTGCAGTGGAACATCGGCAGCGTCCACAGATAGACGGCGTGCTTGGCCATGCCGGCATGGATGGTGTTGGTGTAAGCCATCAGGGCAGCGCCGCGATGGTGGTAGACGACGCCCTTCGGATTGCCTGTCGTGCCGGAGGTGTAGTTGAGCGAGATGGCGTCCCATTCGTCGTCGGGCATCGACCAGGCGTAGCCCTGGTCACCGCCGGCGACGAACGCCTCATAGTCGATCGCGCCGATGCGCTCGCCCTTGGGATAGGGTGCATCGGCGGCATAGTCGGGATCGTCATAGTCGATGACCAGCGGCTTCACCTTGGCCAGTGCCAGTGCCTGTTTGACGACAGCAGCGAATTCGCGGTCGACGATGAGCACCTTGGTCTCGGCATGGTCGAGCTGGAACGCGATGACGGCGGCATCGAGCCTTGTGTTGAGCGAATGCAGCACCGCTTTGGCCATCGGCACGCCGAAATGCGCCTCCAGCATGGGGGGCGTGTTGGACAGCATGACGGTCACCGTATCACCCTTGCCGATGCCGCGCTTCGACAGCGCCGAGGCGAGCTTCAGCGAGCGCTGCCAGAAGGTGCGATAGGTGATGCGCTGGCTGCCATGGATGATGGCGACATGATCGGGATAGGTGCTTGCCGCCCGCTCCAGATAGGTGAGCGGCGTCAGCGGCTGATGGTTGGCGGCGTTCTTGCCGAGATCCTGCTCGTAGGGACTGCCCATCCCGTGCTCCCCGAATTTTCATTGTTGAGAACTTCTAACCACAGCTTCCCGCCACGTCACCATCGGCGATTCCCGACCGGGCACATTTGGCGCAATGATCGTCCAGATTCGATGGGCAAAGAGGTATCGTGTACCCACGCCAGTTTGACTTTTGTCGAGAGCCGTGAATAATGTCAGCCGAGGAGACGGCATGGCGATCCGACCGGCAGAACAGCTTATCCACAAGGCCGCATGGCTCTATTATGCCCATGGCCTGCGCCAGGACCAGGTCGCCAGCCAGCTTAACATCTCCCGCGCCTCGGTCGCCATGTATTTGCGCAAGGCGCGCGAGACCGGCATCGTCAACATCTCGACCTCGACGCAGCTGTTCACCGACGACGTGCTTGCGCGCCAGCTCGAGGACGCGCTCAAGCTTGATGCGGTGTGGATCGCGCCGGAGAATGCCTATGTCGTCGACCCTTCGACGGACGTTGCGGTGCTGGCGGCGGGCGTCTTTCTCGAACTGGTCAAGAAGGGCGACCGGATCGGCGTCGCCTGGGGCCGCACCGTCTACACCATCGCCGACGTCATGTCCTATGCCGACCTGCAGGACGTCACCGTTGTGCAGCTCTGCGGCAATCTCGGCGCGCCCTACTCCTACCGTCCCGACCAGTGCACGATGGAGATCGCCCGGCGGCTCAACGCCAAGGGCCTCAATTTCTACGCGCCGCTGGTGCTGACGACGGAATTGCTGGCGCATGGGCTGCGCGCCGAACCGGTGATCCGCGAACAACTGGCCGATATTGCCAACTGCGATCTGGCGCTCTATTCGGTCGGCACCGTCGATGGCGACAGCCATGTCGTCAAATGCGGCGCGCTCAGCCCCGGCGAGATGGGGCTGTTGCGCGAAGCGGGCGCCGCCGGCGTCGTTGCCGGCCAGATCATCGATGCCACCGGCAAGGCGCTCGACTGCAGCTACAACCGCCGCGTCATCTCGGCCTCGCTGTCGTCACTGCGCCAGATCGAAAAGCGGCTGATGGTGGTGCAGGAAGACAGCAAGTTCGAACCGCTGCTCGCCGCGCTCGCCGGCGGACTCTGCACGCATCTCGTCGTCGGCGCCAGCATGGCGCGGCGGCTGCTCGACCATGCCGGAGCCAGTGCGGGGGCAAAAAAGGCTTCCTGACCAACGAAATCCCAGCAGCAGGCGCATTGTCATCAAGGCGTCGCGGCACTCCTGTTCACAGCAACATCAAAGACAGCAAAGCGGACATAGCGACATGAAGAACCTTTGGAATGACGGCGACGCGGAAAGACTGGTTGCCGACTATGCGAAAAAGGGCGTTGCCCGCGACCTCGCGCTGCGCGTCTACACGACCCGGCTGCTCGGCGGCGAGCCGCGGCTGGTGCTGCATGGCGGCGGCAACACCTCCTGCAAGACCAAGGCCACCGATCTCGTCGGCGACGAATGGGATGTGCTGTGCGTCAAGGGCAGCGGCTGGGACATGGGTGTGATCGAGCCGCAAGGCCTGCCGGCGGTCAAGCTCGGCGCGCTGCTGAAGGCGCGTGCGCTGGCCAGCCTCGCCGACGAGGACATGGTGGCGCTGCAGCGGGCGAACCTCATCGACCCCGCCTCCCCCAATCCATCGGTCGAGACGCTGCTGCACGCCTTCCTGCCGCATAAATTCGTCGACCACACGCATTCGACCGCGATCCTCGCCATCGTCGACCAGGCGGACAGCAAGCCGCTGATCAAGACCGTGTTCGGCGACAAGATGGGGTACGTGCCCTACATCAAGCCGGGCTTCGACCTCGCCAAGGTGGCCGCCGATGTCTACGACGCCGACCCCAGCGTCGAAGGCCTGATCCTCGACAAGCATGGCATCTTCACCTTCGGCGACGCTGCGAAGCAGGCCTATGACCGCATGATCCATTATGTGAACGTGGCCGAAGACTATGTGGCGAAGAACGGCAAGCCGAAGGCAGCGAAAGCCGCACTGCCGGCCAAGCTCGCAACGCCGGCAGCGATCGCGCCGATGCTGCGTGGCGCGGTGGCGGTGGCGCGTGGCGAAGGCCGCTTCGACCGCATGATCAGCGATTTCCGCACTTCGGACGCCATCGTCGATTTCATTAACTCAGCCGGCATTGCAGCCTATGCCGGACGCGGCGTGTCGACGCCCGACCTGTCGATCCGCATCAAGACCGGACCGATGGCGGTTCCGGCGCCAGACGCCGACAAGATTGGCGACTACAAGGCCGTCATCAAGAGCCATGTCGACGCCTTCGCCAACGACTATCGCGCCTATTTCGAAACCAACGATGCGCTGGACGACGTCCAGCGCACCATGCTCGACCCGATGCCGCGGCTGACGCTGGTGCCGGGCCTCGGCATGTTCGGCCATGGCCGCACGCTGAAGGATGCGAAGATCGCATCTGATGTCGGCGAGATGTGGATCGAGGCGGTGCGCGGCGCCGAGGCCGTCGGCAGCTTCCATCCTCTATCGAAGGCCGACCTCTTCCCGCTGGAGTACTGGTCGCTTGAGCAGGCCAAGCTCGCCTCCAACAAGCCGAAGCCGCTGACCGGCCAGGTGGTGCTGATCACTGGCGGCGCCGGCGCGATCGGTGCTGCGACGGCAAAACTGTTCGCCGCCAATGGCGCGCATGCCGTCGTCGTCGATCTCGATGCGGCCAGGGCGGCCGAGGCGGCAAAGGCAGCCGGCAACAATTCGATCGGCGTCGGCGCCGACATCACCAACCCGGCCGAGCTGCGCGCCGCCTTCGACAAAGCTGTCGCTGTCTATGGCGGCGTCGACATTCTGGTCTCCAACGCCGGTGCCGCCTGGGAAGGCCGCATCGGCGAGCTCGACGATGCCCTGCTGCGCAAGAGTTTCGAGCTCAACTTCTTCGCCCACCAGTCGGCGGCGCAGAACGCGGTGCGCATCATGCTGGAACAGGGCACCGGCGGTGTGTTGTTGTTCAACACCTCCAAGCAGGCGGTCAACCCGGGTCCGAAATTCGGCGCCTATGGTGTGCCGAAGGCGGCGACGCTATTCCTGTCCCGGCAATATGCGCTCGACTACGGCGCGCACGGCATCCGCTCCAATGCGGTCAACGCCGACCGCATCCGCTCCGGCCTGTTGACCGACGCCATGATCGCCAGCCGTTCCGGCGCGCGCGGCGTGTCGGAGAAGGAATACATGTCGGGCAATCTGCTCGGACAGGAGGTGACGGCAGAAGACGTGGCGCAGGCCTTCCTGCACCAAGCATTGGCCGAACGCACCACCGCCGATGTGACGACGGTCGACGGTGGCAACATCGCCGCAGCGCTGCGCTAGACATAGACCTGGAGCGGTTCATCGTTCACCAAAACGACGAACCGCTCTCCCACCTGAAGGACTCCAGGCGGAGAACTGCTTTTGCAGGTCGTGCTGAAAAACTGCTCGAACTGGTCAAAATCCACTCCAATCCTTGGCCTATTGCTCGACCACTTTAGGGCGCGCCTTGTGTTTCGCATGCGAGCTCCGACCCTGATCCTTGGTGGAGTTGTCGATGGCTGCGAAGAGACTTCGTGTCGGCGTGCTGTTCGGCGGGCGCTCCGCCGAGCATGAGGTTTCGCTGCTTTCGGCAACCATGTCATGCGTACTCTGGATCGGCGAAATACGACTCCGTTCCCACCTTCGTCACCCGCGAAGGCCAATGGCTGCTGAGCGATTTCAAGGACGGCGCGCTGGCGACACCGTCTGATGGGACGCAGCTTTGCCTGCCGCCGGGCGGGCATGGCGGATGCTGGCGATCCCGCCAAGGGCGCCGCATGACCTGCCTGCCATCGAATATGGTGTTCCGGTGCTGCACGCCTGCATGGCGAGGACGGCGCGGTGGCTGGTGCGCGTCGGGCGGTCATGATGCAGGGGCAGATTCCTAACAGATATTGTTAGATCTTGTTGGCTGCATTATAATGTGGGTATGAAAAACGAACCTATGCGCACCCTCACCATATCCCTTACCGCGCAGCAGATAGCTCGCCTGCAAAGCGCTATCGAAGGTGGCGGTTATGCTTCCAACAGCGAGATTGTCCGCGACGCCCTGCGCTTATGGGAGCAGCGCGAGGAATTGCGCACGCTCGAACTCCAGCACTTGAAGCGGGCCTATGCCGACGGGATGGGCAGCGGCAAGCCAGTGGCTGTCGACCCCACCGAGTTCATCGGCAGCCTGAAGGCAGAACGCCGCGCCCGTGGCTAGCTATAGGCTCACACCGCGCGCTTCGCAGGATTTGCGAGACATCTGGCACACCATCGCCGCCGACAATGAAAAGGCAGCAGACAGACTGTTGATGCGCATTTTCGAAAGACTGGAGCTGGCGGCGCAGCACCCCAAGATGGGCAGCGCACGGCCCGAGTTAAGCGCAACGGCCCGCGTGCTCGTCGAAGGCCGCTATATCATCATCTACGAGCCGCAGCCCGATGGTGTTATCGCTGTGGCGATTGTCCACGGGATGCGCGATCCAGACCATTGGTTGTAGGCCGGCAGGCTTACGATCAATATGAAAAGAGCGGCCCATGCCGCCCTTCGCATCTATCAGATGTCCGATCCTACTTCGCGTTCGGGTTCGGCATCCAGGCCGGCATGGCGACATCGGCATGGGCGAATTGCGGCAGCTTGGCCGACAGGTCCTCCATGTTCTTGATGTCCTTGTCGATCAGGTCCTTCTGGGTGATCAGCGTCGGCGGCACGATGACGTTGTGGCCGGGATCTTCACCGGCGAGCAGCTGCGCCAGCGCGCGCACCGAGACCTGGCCGACGACGGCAGGGTTGGTGGCGGCGGTGGCGGCCCAGGCGCTGTCGGTCTCGCGCATGGCCGCGATGTCCGAGGTAGAGATGTCGGCGGAGTAGATCTTGATCTTCTTGTTCAGCCCCGCCTCGTCGACGGCGATCTTCACACCCTTGGCGAACTCGTCATAGGGCGCGAACATCACATTGATGTCGGGATGCGCCTGCAGCACCGAGCGCGCCTGGTTGGCGACCGAGTTGGCGATCGGGTTGTCGAGCGTGCCGAACATCGCGACTTCCTTGATGCCGGCATGTTTCTTCTTCACGTCGACCCAGGTCTCGTTGCGGCGGTCGAGCGGCGCGATGCCGGCGACATAGACATAGCCGGCGTTCCAGCTCTCGCCATTGTCCTTGACGGCCTGTTCGAGCGCCAGGCGCGCCAGGTCCTTGTCGGACTGTTCGATCTGCGGGATCTTGGGGTTTTCGACATTGACGTCGAAGGCGACAACCTTGATGCCGGCATCAACCGCGCGCTGGGCGGCGTCCTTCATCGATTCCGTCAGGCCGTGCTGGATGATGATGCCCTGCACGCCGAGTGCGATGGCCTGGTCGACCATGTCGGATTGCAGTGCGGCATCCTGGCGGCTGTCCAGCACGCGCAAGTCGATGCCGAGCGCCTTGGACTGGGACTCGACGCCTGAGAGATAGGCCTGGAAGAAATCGCCGGTCGAGAGATAGCGCACCAGCGCGATCTTGACGCCGGGCTTGTCGAACGGCGCCGGCTTGTCGGCGGCAAAGGCCGGGACCTGCATCAGCATTGTTGCGCCGGCCAATCCGAGCGCGACCTTCCCCAAAAGTCGTCTTGTGATGTTCACGTTCTTTCCTCCGTTTGTTGAACCCAAAACTGTTCCGGCAGCCATTCTATCTCCTGCCCCGGCCGGAAAGGGCGAAGGTAAAGACAAGGGCGACGACGAGAACCACGCCCTTGACGAAATCCTGCGTGTAGTAAGGCGCGTTCATCATCGTCAGGCCTTGCAGCAGGATGCCGACGAACAGCGCGCCGATGGCGGTGCCGAAGGCGTTCGGCTTGGCGGCGCCGAGCACCGCGTAGCCGATCAGCGCCGCGGCAACCGCATCGAGCAGCAGATTATTACCCGACGCGATGTCACCGCGTCCAAGCCGTGCGGCCAGCAAAATCCCGCCGATCGAGGCAAAAACTCCTGAAATGACGTAGGCCCAGATCTTGTATGCCTTGACAGGCGCGCCGGCGAGTTCGGCGGCCCGTTCATTGCTGCCCACGGCATACATCATGCGGCCGAAGCGTGTGTATTCGAGGAAGAACCAGATCAGCACGGCGAGCACGATCAGCACGACCACCGAGACCGGAATGAGGTTCGGGATGAAGAAGTCGAAGCGGTGGCGGCCGAGCGCCAGGAAGGCGTCGGAGAATTTGCCGTTGGCGACCGAGCCGTCCGGCATTGTCATACCGGTGGCGATGGAGCGTCCTTCAGTCGGGATGCGCTGCAGGCCGACGAGCAGGAACATCATGCCGAGCGTCGCCAGCAGATCGGGCACGCGCATATAGACGATCAGCCAGCCATTGATGAGGCCGACAAGGGCGCCGATGAGCAGGCAGATGAGGACAGCGACGACAACGTTCTGCTCCAGCACCACCATGACATAGGCAGCCGCCATCATGGCCGATGTGGCGACCGAGCCGATCGAGAGATCGAAGCCGCCGACAACCAGTGTGGCGGTGACGCCCAGCGCCAGCACGCCGGTGATGGCGACCGACTGGAAAATGAAGACGGCACTTTGCGGCGAGACGAACCCGTCGGCGGCGATGGCGAAATACGCGATCAGCCCGAACAGAAGCACGATGAACCCGTAGCGGATAGCGTAATCGCGCAGCGTCATTCAGCGCCCGCCGTCAATACCCAACTCAAACCCGTGCACTCCATTCCAACCCTCAGTTCTTCAATCATCGTGGCTCAGGCCGCACTGTGCAACGGCCCGCCCGCGACTTCGGCCAGCAGACGGTCGAGATCGACATCGGCGTTGCGGTGTTCGCCGACGATGGTCTGCTCGGACATCACCAATATGCGATCGGCCGTCTCCAGTGCCTCGTCGAGTTCGGTGACGAACAGCAGCGTGGCGCGGCCATTGGCGCTGGCCCTCAGCTTGGCGGCGATGTCGCGCCTGGCGGAGATATCGACGCCTTGGAACGGTTCGTCGAGAATGAACAATCGGGCGTCCTGCGCCATCCAGCGGGCCACCATCACCTTCTGCTGGTTGCCGCCCGACAGAGTGGTCATCTCGTCCTTCTCCGAGCGGCAGACGATGCCGAGATCCTCGATCTGCCGGCGGGCAATAGTGCGTTCAAGGCCGCGTTTGAGAACTGAAAAGCGCGACATGCGCTTGTGGAAGGGCAGGCTGATGTTTTCCTGGATGTTGAAGCCGCCGACGATGCCGTTTTCGCCACGGTCCTTGGCGACCAGAAACACGCCGGCGGCGATGGCTTCGCCGGTCGACGCGGGCGCATAGGGCTTGCCATATAAAGTCATCGTGCCGGACAGCGGTTTGCGCAAGCCGAACAGCGTCTCGGCGAGCGCGGTCTTGCCGACGCCGACGAGGCCGGTAATGGCAACGACCTCGCCGTCGCCGAGAGTCAGCGAGAATGGCCGGGCACCAGGGGCGATGCGGAAGGCATCGACGGTCAGGATCGGCTCGGCAGAACTCCTGGCTTCGATGCGGTCAAGATGGATCTTGCGGCCGAGCATGGCGTTAACGGCGCCCTCATAGTCGAGAGGCTTGCTGTCGAAGACGCCTGAGATGACGCCATCGCGCATCGAGACGATGCGGTCGGCCAGCCGCCTGATATCCGACATGCGATGCGAGATGTAGAGGATGGCGACGCCCTGCTCGCGCAAGCGGTCGAGCAGCGCAAACAGCCGGTCGGCCTCGGCGCTGGACAGCGACGAGGTCGGCTCGTCGAGGATCAGCACTTTCGGCTGGTGCGCCATGGCGCGCGCGATGGCCACCATCTGGCGATCGGCCAGCGACAGGTCGCTGATGCGGGCCTTGAGGTCAATGGCGAGCCCCATGCGGTCGGCCACCGCTTTGGCTTCGCGGCGCACCCGGCCGGGGTTGAACAGCAGCGGCGCGCCCTTGCCGCTCAGCCGGTCGAGCGTCAGATTGGTGGCGACATCGAGATCGGCGACGACGCCGTCATTGATGTTTTGGTGCACGGTAACGACACCGGCGCGGATCGCCTCTGCCGGCGTGTTCGGCACAAAGTTGCCGCCAGCGAGGTGCATGATGCCGCCGTCATGGTCGTAGACGCCGCTGATGATCTTGACGAGGGTGGACTTGCCGGCGCCGTTGGCGCCCATCAGCACGGTGATCTCACCGGCATGCAGTTCGAGCGAGACGCCGCCAAGCACCTCGATATGGCCGAAGGATTTCCTCAGCCCGTCCACGCGGAACACGGCATCATTGCCCATTCGTTCCTCCCTGAAGATGACGCTATGGGCTACGTCATCAATTGTCAACTCGATTGACAATTGCCAGTCAGCTTCCTAGCTTGGCCTCACCGCCATCGCTCTACTATGATTGGAGCGAGCAAGCGGGAGGGTGAGGAATGACTGCGAAATTGCCGTTTGAAGCACTGTCGGTGGAGACGCTTGCAACGCGCCTCGGTACGAACGAAGCGCTGTGCGCCAAAATCGGCAAGGGCCCTTGGAAGGTGCGCGAGGTCGGCGACGGCAATCTGAACCTCGTCTTCATCGTCGAAGGCGGCTCGGGTGCGGCCGTGGTCAAGCAGGCCCTGCCCTATGTTCGCCTCGTCGGCGACAGCTGGCCGTTGCCGCTCAAACGCTCCTTCTTCGAGTATCACGCGCTGACGCGGCAAGAGGCGCGCGCGCCGGGCTCGGTGCCGGCGATCCTCCATTTTGACGAAGCCCAGGCGCTGATCATCATGGAATATCTGGCGCCGCCGCACATCATCCTGCGCCGTGCCCTGATCGACGGCCGCGAGTTGCCAAATATCGCCCGCGACATCGGCCTGTTCATGGCCCGCACTTTGTTCCGCGGCTCTGATCTCTCCATGCCCACCAAGGACCGCAAGGCCGACCTGGCGCTGTTTGCCGACAATGTCGAGCTCTGCGGCATCACCGAAGACCTGGTGTTTTCCGACCCATATTTCGATGCCAAGCTGAACCGGCACACCTCGCCGCAGCTCGACGGCCTGGTTGCCGAACTGCGCGCCGACCGCGACCTCAAGGTCGAAGCGCAGCGGCTGAAGCATATCTTCGCCGCCAACGCCGAGACGCTGCTGCATGGCGACCTGCATTCGGGCTCGATCATGGTCACCGACACCGAGACGCGGATGATCGATCCGGAGTTCGCCTTCTACGGTCCGATGGCCTTCGATGTAGGCATGCTGCTCGCCAATTTCTGGATGTCCTACTTCTCGCAGCGCGGCCATGAACAGAAGGGCAAGCGTGACGCCATGCGTGCCTATCTGCTCGGGGTGACCAACGACACCTGGACGGTGTTCCGCGCCGAGTTCTCGCATCTATGGCGCACCGAGCGCACCGGCATGCTTTACCAGAAGAGCCTGTTCGAGGATCAGGGCGACATTCTCGCCTCGGAGCAGGCGCTCGACCATGTGCTGCACCAGATCTGGACCGACCTCTTGGGCTTTGCCGGCATCGAGGTGCACCGGCGCATCCTCGGCCTCGCCCACAATGCCGATTTCGAGACCATCGAGGACGAGGATCTGCGAGCCTCCTGCGAGGCCAAGGCGCTGAAATTCGGCCGTCACATCGCCGTCAACCGGCGCCAGATTCACGGCATGGACGAGGTCAATAATCTGGCCGCTTTGATCGAACGGGAGAGCAGGATTTGAACGTCGGCGAGCGCCACTACCGCACCATCTGGCTGAGCGACGACCAGCGTTCGGTCGAGATCATCGACCAGCGCTGGCTGCCGCACGAGTTCCGGGTCGAGACGATCGGGAGCGTTGCCGGCATCGCCACCGCGATCCGTGACATGTGGGTTCGTGGCGCGCCGCTGATCGGCGTCACCGCGGCCTACGGCGTCGCCATCCAGATGGCGGACGATCCGTCTGACGAAGCGCTCGACGCGGTCTGGGAGACGCTGCACAAGACGCGGCCGACTGCGATCAATCTACGCTGGGCACTGGACGAGATGCGGCGGTTCCTCAGGCCGATCGTATTGGGACAGCGCGCGGAGGCGGCCTATAAGCGCGCCGCGGAAATCGCCGACGAGGATGTCGATCTCAATCGCGCCATCGGCGAGAACGGGCTTGCCATCATCAAGGAGATCGCGGCACGCAAGAAGCCGGGCGAGCCGGTCAACATCCTCACCCATTGCAACGCCGGTTGGCTGGCGACGGTCGATTACGGCACCGCCACGTCGCCGATCTATCTCGCCGTCGAGGCCGGCATTCCGGTCCATGTCTATGTCGACGAGACGCGCCCGCGCAACCAGGGCGCCCAGCTGACCGCTTGGGAGATGGCCGGCCACGGCGTGCCGCACACGCTGATCGTCGACAATGCCGGCGGCCATCTGATGCAGCGTGGCGCGGTCGATATGGTGATCGTGGGCACCGACCGCACCACGGCCAATGGCGACGTCTGCAACAAGATCGGCACCTATCTCAAGGCGCTCGCCGCCTCCGATAATGAGGTGCCCTTCTACGTCGCTCTGCCCTCGCCGACCATCGACTGGACGGTGGGTGATGGGCTGACCGAAATCCCGATCGAGGAACGCTCCGGCGACGAGGTGTCGCTGGTCTGGGGCAAGACGGCGGACGGCAAGATCGCGCAGGTGCGGGTTTCGCCCGAAGCGACGCCGGCGGCAAATCCGGCATTTGACGTGACGCCGGCACGGTTGGTGACAGGGCTGATCACCGAGCGCGGTGTGGCCAAGGCTTCGCGCGAAGGGTTGAAGGCGATGTTCCCCGAACGCGGATAATCTCCCCCCTTGAGGGGGAGATGTCGCCAAAGGCGACAGAGGGGGTCGGCGCGTCCTGACGCGACCTCCCAGCACCGACAGATGATGCTAGCGCTCCAGTCGAACCGACCCCCTCTGGCCTGCCGGCCATCTCCCCCTCAATGGGGGAGATTAGCGCCTCACCGGCTGGCTGCCGGATTTCAGCCCTGCAACAAGAATTGCGGCCTCGATGGCCGCTGACGGTTGCGGTTCTGGCGAAATCCGGCCAGAAGCATCTAGGCCGGCAATCGGCCGGCCCGCGACGTTGCGCTTGAAACCAGATACGGGAGACTATTGGGTGGCTCGCATAACACTGAGACAATTGCTCGATCACGCCGCCGAGTACGGCTACGGCGTACCCGCTTTCAACATGAACAATATGGAACAGGGCCTCGCCATCATGGAGGCTGCCGAGGAGACCAAGTCGCCGGTCATCCTGCAGGCAAGCCGCGGCGCCCGCGCCTACGCCAATGATGTGGTGCTGGCCAAACTGATCGACGCGCTGGTCGAAATCCACCCCGACATCCCGGTCTGCATGCATCTCGACCATGGCAACAACGAAGCCACCTGCGTCACCGCCATCCAGTACGGCTTCACCTCGGTGATGATGGACGGCTCGCTGAAAGAAGACGGCAAGACGCCGGCCGACTATGCCTACAATTCCGGAATCACCCGGCGCGTCGTCGACGTGGCGCATTGGGGCGGCGTGTCGGTGGAAGGCGAGATCGGTGTGCTCGGTTCGCTTGAGAGCGGCGGCGGCGAGCAGGAAGACGGCCACGGCGTCGAAGGCGCCATCAGCCACGACCAGCTCTTGACCGACCCAGTGCAGGCGGTCGAATTCGTCAAGGACACCCATGTCGATGCGCTGGCTGTCGCCATGGGCACCAGCCACGGCGCCTACAAATTCTCGCGCAAGCCGGACGGCGCGGTGCTGGCGATGAATGTCATCGAGGAAATCCACCGCCGCCTGCCCAACATGCATCTGGTCATGCACGGCTCGTCCTCGGTGCCCGAGGACCTGCAGGAGATCATCAACAAATATGGCGGCCAGATGAAGCCGACCTGGGGCGTGCCGGTGGAAGAGATCCAGCGCGGCATCAAGCACGGCGTGCGCAAGATCAACATCGACACCGACAACCGCATGGCGCTGACCGGCGCCATCCGCAAGGTGCTGACCGAAAACCCGAGCGAGTTCGATCCGCGCAAATATCTGACGCCGGCGATGGCGGCGATGCGCAAGCTGTGCAAGGAGCGCTTCGAGCAGTTCGGCACCGCCGGCAATGCCCAGAAGATCAAGCCGCTGCCGGTAGCTGAGATGGCCAAGCGGTACAAGTCGGGCAGCCTTGATCCGAAGTTTGGGTGAAGTACCTGGCGCCTCTTCCTTCTCCCCTTGTGGGGAAGAAAGAAGAGCTATTGACATAAAAAAGGCCGGGCGCGAAAGCGGCCCGGCCAAAAGAAGGTCAAGAACCTTCAGAGGGGAACACCGCTCGGTGGAATGGGAGGAAACCGCCGAACGATAATTCCTATATGCGCGTATTCGCGGCAGATGGCGACGAACGGCTTTCTAAAACAACGCGAGATTCGGAAATTTCGTTCTCGTTTTGAAAGATTTCAGCCGGTGAGGCGTCGGTTTCCAGAAGATCGGCATAGTGCCGGCGCGCCACGTCGGGATGCGAGCGCAGGCGGCTCTTCAGCACATTGGTACCGACATTGCGAAACAGCGGATTGTCGGGATCGCTGGCCGGACCCCGCGCCTCGGCCGCCAGTTCCTCGGGCAGGTTGAGCAGCGGGATCGTGGCGTCGAGCCGGGCGCTGAAGAAGAAGGGCACCGAAATCCGCTCGACACCGGCCGGTGGCGTTACCACGCGGTGGACCGTTGCTCTCAGATACCCGTTGGAGGCCAGCTCGAGCAGTTCGCCGATGTTGACCACCAGCGTGTCGGGCAGCGGATCGACGTCGACCCAGGCACCGTCATATTCGACCTGCAGGCCCTTGCTCTCGTCCTGCAGCAGAAGCGTCAGGAAACCGCCATCCTTGTGCGCGCCGACGCCCTGGTCATTGCCGGTGGCGTCGCGACCGGGGTAGCGCACGATCTTCATGCGGTGGTTGGGCTCGGCCCGGTAGATCGGATCGAAGGCATCCTCGGTCTGGTCGAGCGACAAAGCGAAGGCCCTGAGCAGCCGGATCGCTACCGCTGTCGCCTTGGTCTGCCATGCCAGCAGAGCCGGCTTCAGCTCGGGCAGTGCCCCCGGCCACTGGTTCGGCCCTTGCAGCCGCGTCCAGGCGGGCACGCCGGGGCCTTGTTCGATGGCCGGGCGTTCGACGCCGATGTCGAGCTGTTCGCGCCAGTCGGCCTTGCCTTTGGTCAGCTCGCCGCCGGCGCGCGTGTAGCCGCGGAACTGCGAGGACTTCACCATTTCGATCGCCAGTTTGTCGGCTTCCGGCAAGGCAAAGAACCGGCGCGAGGCGTCGAGCACTTCTGCGGTATCCGCAGCCGATATGCCGTGGCCGGTCAAATAGAAGAAGCCGACATCGCGCGCGGCCGTGCGCAGGTCGAAGAGAAACGTTCGCCGCTCGGAAGCGCCCTGTTCGAGACGGCCGAGATCAAGCACGGGTACGATCCTGGGCATGGTCAAGCTCCTTGTTCCGCTGTCACGGTGGCACGCAGGCCGGTCCGATCAAAGCAACGCGCAATCCAATCTCGGCGCCGATAGAGAAAGCCGGCGCTGCGTTTGGCAGCCTGCCGGCAAATAACGTTCGTGGCGCTCATCCGCGCCGGTCCAGCCTGGCGACCAGCCGGTCACCGACCCACTGGATGCCGCAAACGAGGATGATCAGCACAATGACCACGGCGACCATGACGCTGGTCTCAAAACGCTGGTAGCCGTAGCGGATGGCGAGGTCGCCAAGCCCGCCGGCACCGATGGCGCCGGCCATGGCCGAGGCGCCGATCAGCGTTACCAGCGTCACCGTGAAACCGGCGACGATGCCGGGCAATGCTTCGGGCACCAGCACCTCGCGGATGATCGTCCAGCGGTTGCCGCCCATGGCGCGCGCCGCCTCGATCAGGCCGCGATCGACCTCGCGCAGCGACACTTCGGCGATGCGGGCATAGTAGGGCGTCGCCGCAATCGACAACGGCACGATCGCCGCCCAGGTGCCGATCGAGGTGCCGACGATCAGCCGCGTCACCGGGATCAGCGCCACCAGAAGGATGATGAAAGGCACCGAGCGGAAGCCGTTGATGACGGCGCCGAGCGCGCGGTTCACCCACAGGCTTTCGGCAATGCCGCCGCGCTCGGTGGCAATCAATGCCAGGCCGAGCGGCAGCCCGAAGACGAGCGAGATGAGACCGGACGCGGCTGTCATCAGGACCGTCTCCCAGATCGAACGCAGCAGAAGTTCAAACAGAACCGGCGACATGGCCAAGCACCTCCACCCGCGCGTCGCGGGCCTTCAGGAATGCGATTACTTTCGACAGATGTTTCGGATCGTTGCCCGCGACCGCAAGGAACAGCGTGCCGACCGGCTGCTGCTGGACATGGTCGATGCCACCATGGACGAGGCGGAAAGGCCCCGGCACGGCCACCGCAAGATCGGACAGCAGCGGACCGCGCGCGGCCTCACCTGCGACGTCGACCCTGAGGATGAGCTCGGCGCCGCCTCCGGGAGCAAGCCGGCCGGCAATCTCGGCCGGCAGTTGCGGGCGGATGCCGCCGAGCAGGCTCCTGGTGATTTCGGAACGCGGCTCGGCAAAGACCGACCACACCGGGCCTTGCTCGACGATGCGCCCGGCATCGATCACCGCGACGCGGTCGGCGATCGAGCGGATCACCTCCATCTCGTGGGTGATGAGCAGGATGGTCAGGCCGAGCTGCCGGTTGATGTCTTTCAGCAAGGCCAGGATGGAGCGCGTCGTCTCCGGATCGAGCGCTGAGGTCGCCTCGTCGGACAGCAGCAGCGCTGGCCGCGCGGCCAGCGCCCTGGCGATGCCGACGCGCTGCTTCTGGCCGCCCGACAGCGAGGACGGATAGGCCTTCGCCTTCTCCGACAGGCCGACGAGGTCGAGCAATTCGGCGGCGCGCGCCAGCCGTTCGGCCTTTGGGCGGCCCTCGATCTTCAGCGGCAGCGCGACATTGTCCTCCACGGTCTTGGCCGACAGCAGATTGAAGTGCTGGAAGATCATGCCGATGCGACGCCGCAGCGGCTGCAATTCACGCTCGCCGAGCCGGCCGATCTCGCGGCCCTCGATGAAGACGTCGCCGGAGTCCGGCCGCTCCAGCCCGTTGAGGCAGCGGATCAGCGTCGACTTGCCGGCGCCGCTGCGGCCGATGATGCCGAGGATCTCGCCCTTGCGCACCGTCAGCGAGACGCCGTCGAGCGCAGGCGTCGCGCCAAAGCGGCGCTTGAGGTCGACGAGGCGTACGACATCTTCTTGCCCGGCCGATATATTGACCGGACCGGATGCCTCGGCCGTGACGTGCTGGTTCATCTCACTGTCCGTTTCAACGCTCGACAAATGCGACAGCGGCCCGCTCAACAGCGGGCCGCCTGCTCCTGACAACCAGGCGCCAATCAATAGGCGCTGATCCCGGTGCCCTTGTAGACCTTGTCGAACTCGGCCTTGACCGCCTCGTTCTGGTAGGACGCGACCAGCGCCTTTACCCAGCCCTCGTTCTCGTTGCCGGATTTGACGGCGATGAAGTTGCGGTAGGGGTTGTCGGCCACTGGCTCCTGGGCGATGCGGTTGTCCGGGCCGAGACCGCTCTTCAGCGCCCAGTCGGTGTTGACGACAGCCGCGTCGAGATCCTCGACCGAGCGGCCGACAATGCCGGCGTCCAGTTCCTTGATGACGACCTTCTTCGGGTTCTCGGCAATGTCGGCGGTGGTCGCCAGAATGCCGGTGCCGTCCTTCAGCTTGATCACGCCTTCGTTCTGCAGAACGCGCAACGCGCGGCCCTCATTGGAGGGGTCGTTGGGCAAGCCGATGACGGCGCCTTCGGGCAGGTCGGCAACCTTGGTGTATTTCTTGGAGTAGAGGCCGATCGGCCAGACGCCGGTGTAGCCGACGCGGACGATGTGGTACCCTTGGGTCTTGATCTGGTTGTCGAGATAGGGCTGGTGCTGGAAGGCGTTGGCGTCGATCTCGCCGCGCTCGAGCGCCTCGTTGGGCTGGGTGTAGTCGTTGAACACCACGGTCTCGACGGTCAGGCCTTTTTCGGCGGCCTGGGCGACGACGACGCGCCAGACATCCTCATCCTCGCCGCTGATGATGCCGACCTTGATAGACTTCTTGTCCTCGGCGAAGGACGGCGTCGGCTGAGCCAGACCGACAAGCGTGACGGCCGAGGCAAAAAGTGCCGCAAGGGCAGCTCGCCGGCTGATGGCTGAAAAAAGAAGAGAGCTGGAAGCGTTTCCACGTTCGGACATTGTCGATCCCTCGTAATCCTGAAGTCATTGCGGCGAGGTGGAATACCAAGCCTTGACGACATCATCGGCAATGCTGCTTGCCGGATCAAAGAACCGCATTTCTTCTCGAACACGAAGCCGGGAATATTCTCTCAAAGATTTCGCAATTGCGAGAACGGCCACACCGGACCGGTCAGAATGTCTCGACAAAGGGCCGCAGCTCGACCTCGAAGCTCCAGGCGCTGCGATGCTGGCGATGGGTCGCGAGATAGGTCTGCGCGATCGCATCGGGCGACAGCTGGCTGTCCGGTCGCTCGGGCTTCGTCCCGACCGGCTCGATCTGGCCGTCGATAATGAAATGGGCGACATGGATGTTCTTCGGGAAGAGTTCGCGCGCCATCGACTGAGCCAGACCGCGCAGGCCGAATTTCGGCATGGCAAAGCCGGCGGAGTTGGGAAAGCCCTTGATGCTGGCGGAAGCGCCGGTGAAAAGAATCGAACCGGAGCCGCGCGCAAGCAGCCGCCGCGCCGCTTGCTGGCCGACCAGGAAGCCGCCATAGGCGCCGACAAGCAAGGCTTGTTTGACCGCATCGGGATCGACCTCGGCGATCGGGCCGCGCGTGCGGCCGCTGGCATTGAAGACGGCAAGGGCCAGCGGGCCTTGCTTGTCGGCGGCGTCAAACAGGCCGGCGACGGAGGCCGGATCGGCGACGTCGGTTTCGACGGCCAGCGCGCCGGTTACCCCGACCAGCGCCGCGAGTTTGGCCGTGTTGCGGGCGGCCAGCACCACACGATAGCCTTCCGTGGTGAGAAGGCGTGCCAAAGAGGCGCTCAGGCCCGCACCCGCGCCGGCGATCACTGCGACTTCGGATGCCATGTCGTTTCTCCTTGGCGATGACCTGTTCGTCTCATAGCTGGCGTCTTGAGCGGCGAGACGCAAGAACGGCGTTGCTCGATTTTCGCTGTTCGGTGAAAAACTCTGCCGGCAGGTTCGGAGCAATCGACCGCGGCCAGGGTCTTGCCTGGCGAGACAATCCGTCCGACAGGTGATTGCGTTGGAATCGCAAACGGTGTCGCAAGGGAGTCGACCGTGGAACCAATCTGGGCGGTCGGCCTGATGACCGGCACCGTGCTTGACGGCAATATCGACGTCGCGCTGATCAAGACCGATGGCGAGCGGATCGCCGATTTCGGCACCTATACGCTGGCCCCCTACCCCGCAGCGATCCGTGCCTTGCTGGAGGAGACGCTGCGTCAGGCCCGGGTGTGGAATTTCGACGGGCCGGAGCCGGCGATCTTTGCCGAAGCCGAGGAGGCGCTGACGCGGGCGCAGTCGGCGGCGGTGAAGGACCTTGTCGAAAGCTACGGCCTGACCATGGGCGATATCGGCGTGGTCGGTTTTCACGGCCAAACCGTGCTGCATCGTGCCCCGCAACCCGGGCGGCGCGGCGATACGCGCCAGTTGGGCGATGGCGCGCTGATGCATTCCATTTTGGGCGCCAAGGTCGCCTATGATTTCCGCTCGGATGATGTGCGCGCTGGCGGCCAGGGCGCACCACTGGCGGCTGCCTACCACGCGGCGCTTTTGAGGGAAGCCGACGCCAGCGGCGACACGGCGGTGCTCAATCTCGGCGGTGTCGGCAACGTCACCTGGTGGGACGGCAAGGACAACATCGTCGCCTTCGACACTGGCCCGGCCAACGCACCGCTCAACGATTTCATCAAGGCAAACGGCCTCGGCGAGATGGACCGCGACGGCGCACTGGGCGCGGCCGGCACCGTCGATGAAGTGCGGCTGGCCAAATTGCTCCAGCATCCGTATCTGACCAAGCCCTATCCGAAATCGCTCGACCGTTTCGACTTCGGCGCCGCCATGGCCGACGGCCTCAGCGCAGAGGATGGGGCGGCGACGCTGACGGCCTTCACCGTCTCGGCCGTCGGCAAGGCGCTCGATTTGTTGCCGCGCCGGCCGAAGCGGCTGGCGGTCAGTGGCGGCGGCCGCCGCAACCCGACGATGATGGCGATGCTGGCGAGGCGCGCCAACGTCGAGGTGGTGCAGGCCGAGACACTGGGCTGGAAAGGCGATGCGGTGGAGGCCGAATGCTTTGCCTTCCTTGCCGTGCGCGTGCTGCGCGGCCTGCCGATCAGCTTTCCCAGCACCACCGGCGTGCCGCGGCCGATGCAAGGCGGGCGGCTGGCAGGTTAGAGCTTCTTCTGCAGGAAGATGCGGCTGCGGCCGATGGGGAAGTCAGGCAGTTCGCCGAAGCGCCGGTAGCCTTGCCGCTCATAGACTTTGGCCGCTGTCGGATTGAACGTGTCGATCCAGGCGTTCTGGCAACCCCGGGCGACTGCTTCGCGCTCGGCAGCGTCCAGCATGTCGCCGGCCATATGCCGGCCGCGCAGGCGTTCGTCGACCCACAGCCATTGCACATAGAGCCAGCCCCAGGCGGTGTATCCCGAAATGCCGGCGACAACAGCGCCGTGCTCGTCACGAACGAAGACTGCGATCGGCTTGCGGCCGGAGGGGCCGACAGCGCCGTCATTGAACGCCGTCAGCCGCTCGGCCAGGAAGGCGAGGTCGTCTGACGAGGGGTCGGCAGTGGTTTCAAGCGTCGTCTTCATCCGGGCGGGGCTCGCATGGCAAGCCAAGCTCTAGCGAAGGACGGGATGAGGACGCAAGCTTTACGGCTTGATGGGCGGAGGCGACCGCCATGACCCCGCTGCTGCCGCAACCAGCATCAGCACGGCGGCGACGATCGCGCAGATGGCAAAGCCGAACGATGAATAAAGCGGCCCGAAGCTGGTGGTGCCGATGAAGACGGCGAGGTAGGTGACCGAACTGTTCAGGCCCATGATGGTGCCACGGCGCGACGGATCGAGCGCGGTAAGGCGCATCACCAGCACGTTCAGGCCGAAATGATTGGCAAGGCCCCATATGGCGATCATAGCTAGGATCAGCACGAAATTGCTGCTTGCGAGCGCGATGGCGACATAGACGACGGCGACCAGCAGATAGGCGAAGGGCATGACGCGCCGCGCGCCGATGCGGTCGATGACGCCGTCGAGGAAGGCCGCGGCGCCGAAGCCGGCGCCATAGGCGAGCGCGGCCAGCGCATTGGCGCTGACGGGCTCGCCCAGATCCTGGTGCAGATGATCGCCGAGATAGCCGTAGACGCCGTAAAAAGCGGTCATGAAGGCGGTGCAGGCGATGAGCAGCGGCACGATCCCCGGAATGGCCAGCGCAACGAACGGCGACGGCGCCGGGCCGCTCTTCCTGACGTCGCTGAGCGAGGTCATCGACAAGGCAGCAAGCGCAATGGCGGAAAGCACCGCGACGGCGGCGAAGACGGCGCGCCAGTGCACGAGATCGGCAAGCACGGCCGACAGCGACACGCCGGCCACCATGGAGACCGTCCAGCCGGTCAGCACGACGCCGATCGTGCCGCTTTCGCGGCCGGGCGGCGCAATTGCCGCTGCACTGGCATAGATGGCCGGCATGGCGACGCCGGCGGCGATGCCGGCGACGGCCTGGGCCGCGACCAGCATGATCACCGTCGGCGCCAGCGCGCTGGCGAGAAGCCCGACCGCCAGCAACAGCAGAGCGCCCTGCAGCATGCGGCGGGCGCCGACGCCGTCGATATAGCAGGCGAGGAACAAAGCGCTGGCCGAAGTGCCGAGGCCGAAGGCAGCCGACGCGGCCATCACCGCCGGCACGCTGGTGCCGAAGGATGCGGCGACTGCCGGAGCAATTGGACCCAGGACCAGCGAGTTCGAGCCGATGACGGCGATGCAGCCGGTCAGGAGATAGGCCAGCGCCGGGATCGGCTGATGGAGCGTTGCAGCTTGATGCGCGTTCGTCATCGGGTCATAATGGCCGAACTGAATTCCGCGACAACAAGGAATTTCGATATGAACGAAGAAACAGATGGGGTTCTGCAGAACAAGGTAGCTCCCCGCGAGCTCGACGCAATCGACCGAAAAATATTAGGCGTGCTGGTCGAGGATGCGACGATCAGCTACGCCGAACTTGGCGAACGCGTCTGCCTTTCGCCGCCGGCGGCGCATGAGCGGGTCAAGCGCCTGCGGCGCAGCGGCGCCATCCGCGGCACGGCTGTGATCATCGACCCGAAGGCGGTGAAGAAGCCGCTGCTCACCTTCGTGCATATCGATACCAAGGGCTGGGGCAAGACACCGGAGCTGATGGCCGTCTCCCGATATCCTGAGGTCGAGGAAATCCATTCGGTGGCCGGCGACACCTGCATGCTTCTCAAGGTCCGCACCGAGGACACCAGGGCGCTCGAAGGCCTGCTGGCGCGTCTCTACGAAACGCCCGGCGTCACCTCGACGCGAAGCTATGTCGTGCTGTCGACCTATCTCGAGCGCCCGGTGCAGCCCGAGATCACGGCGCAATGGCCGACGCCCCGGCATATGGCCACGCCGCTGTACTGATCTGCGCTATCTTCGTCTTGCCGGGGCCACAACAATCCTTCACAAACGGCACCCTATATTGATGCCAGGCATTGATTTGGGGTGACGAGAGGCGCGGCTTGGAATTCGAACTGAAAACCATCGAGGCGCTGGCCCCCGATCAGGCGTCGCTAAGCGCCGCCTCGAAGCTCACCAAGCGCTCGAACTGGCCGCGGCTGGAGAAGAACGAGCAGCAGGCGCTGATCTGGGGCGAATGCCAGGGCTCGGGATCCAACCCCTATCGCACCGTCGTCGACACCGGCGACCACGGCTACAAATGCACCTGCCCGTCGCGAAAATTTCCCTGCAAGCACACGCTGGCGCTGATGTGGATCGCCGCCACGGCGCCGGCCAGCTTCACATCAGCCGAAACAACGCCGGAATGGGTCAATGACTGGCTTGGCCGGCGCAGGAAGACTGCGCCCCCGCCGGTCGACGCAAAGCCTGGCAGGGGCGCGTCTGGCAAGAGCATTGGCGAGGCCTCGCAGGCGGAGGAAAGCACCGTCGATGACGCCGCCGCGACGGAGCGCCGCGAGACGGCGCAGCGCAAGCGGGCGGAAGATCCGCGCACCGCGGTGGCAGGCGCGCTGGACGAACTCGACCAGTGGATTGCCGACCAGCTGCGGCTCGGCCTTTCCGCCTTTGCCGACGCCAGCAGCGAGCGCTGCCGCCGCATTGCCGCGCGGCTTGTCGACATGAAGGCGACGGCGCTTGCCGGACGCATCGACGAAATCCCGGCCCGGCTAATGGCGCTGCGCAGCGAGGAACGGCCGGACGCGGCGATCCGCGAACTCGGCAAGCTGGTGCTGCTGGCCAAAGCCTGGCGCTCGGCGCCCGACGATCCCGAGCTGAAGCGACTGGTGTCGGCGTCCGAAACCCGCGACCAGGTTCTGTCTAGTCCCGACGCGAAGCAGGTCGACAGCCATTGGGAGGTCGTCGGCGAAAAGATCGAGACCCGCCGCGACGGTCTCGTCAGCCATTCGACCTGGCTGCTCGATCTGAAAAGCCCGACGCCGCAGTTTGGGCTGCTGCTCGATTTCTTTCCGGCTTCGGCCGGCCGCCGCTCGGCGGCGTTCACGCCCGGCGACCGGTTCCACGCCCGCCTGGTATTCTACCCGTCGCGCCAGCCACTGCGGGCCTTGGTGGCGGAGCGCAAGGGCGACGTCGTGTCGGGCGCCTGGCCGGATTTCGGCCTCGACGCTGTCAAGGACCCGCTCGCGGCGCATGCGGCGCACCAGGACGCAGCGCCCTGGTCGACCGATAGCCCGCTGATGCTGCCTGCCGGCGCGATCCTGCTCGATGAGCGCGGCACCGCCTGGTGGCAAGCGGCGCACGACCCGCAAGGGATCGCCCTGCCTGTTAGCGGGACCGTCGATCAGACCGTGCTTGGCCTCGACCTCGCGGCCACGGCAGCGCTTTGGAACGGCGCGCGGCTCGATCTGCTGGCCGCGCAAAGCGGCTTCGGGAGGCTCGATCTGTCATGAACGAGCTCGAACTAACCGGCCTGGCGACGATGCGCGACTGCTGGATCCCCGGCGGAACCGCGTTCGATCTGGCGCCAACCGCATGGAAGGAGATCGCGGGTGGCGCAAGCCCAGACGAACGGGAGCGACGTCTGCTGGCGATCGCGGCGCAGGCGCTCGATGTCGGCCTGCGGCCGTCGGCGCCGAAGACGCTGAAGCGGCGCCCGCCGCTGCCGAGGCTTGGCCTGCCGCTGCTGCCGGAGCGGTTGCGGCCGCTGTTGCGGGCGACCCTGAAGAACGCCGCCGATGCGCGGCGCAAGTCGCGTGTCGCGACGCTCGTCGCCAGCCGCGGCTACGTGCTGCATCCGATGGACTGGATGCCGTCGGCATCAGACCAGAACAGCCCTGACATCTATGCGCCGTGGATCGACTGGCAGGCCAGCGTCGAGGGGCTGAAAATTGCCCCGCAGGAGCAGCTGACGGCGCAGAACTGGGATGACTTTTACCCCGCCGCGCGCCGTATCGCGTTGGCCGAGATGCGCCGTCGCGATCCGGCCACGGCCCGCAGCCTGATGGAAGCCAAGGCGACGGGCGAGCCGGCTGAAGTCCGGCTGGCGCTCATCGAACTCATGCATTTCAACCTGACGCCCACGGACGCGCCATTCCTGAAAAGCCTGGCCACCGACCGCTCCGGCAAGGTGCGGGAGCTGGCGGGCCGGCTGCTGGCGAGGCTGGGCGAGCATGGCCGGCCGGGCAACGACGGAGCCGACGACCCCGTTGCCGAACTCGCCGCCTTCATCACAGAAGGCAAATCCGGCTTCATCCGCCGCCGCACCACCTACACGCCGGCAAAGCTCAAATCGCCGGCGCAGGAAAAGCGCCGCGCCGAATTGTTCGAGACCTGCAACCTGGTCGACCTCGCTTCCCGATTTGGGGTCAGCGAACCCGATTTCATTGCAGCCTGGCAATTCGGTGCCGACAAAAATGCGGACATCCAGATCTCACGAATGGTCGCAGCGTCGGGCAGCGACGCTGCCGTAACGCAGATGGCCGACACACTAGTCGCCGGGGGAGGCAAGCCGGCACTATTCGTGCTGCACCTGACACCGCGCCTGGATAGCCGCAGGAAGCGTGTCCTGGTCAGATTGATCCTGAAAGATACGCCGCAGTATGTTAGCACGCTCACCCTTGCCGAGGGCTTCGAAGCCAACTGGCTGGATTGGCCCGACCTGACGAACGGCCAGAGCTTGGCGGTATTGCGTTCGGCTGTCGCCGGCAATGATGACGCGATGAAGCGAACCGTCGACGACCTGTTGGAAACTTTGGGCTTTCTGGCCACTGCGGCGACAGCGGAAAAATTGATCGAGCATGTCGTTGCGGCCGGCATGCCGCCGGCGGCAGCCTCGCTCGCTTTCCTGCGCCTCAACGCGGCCCTGACGGGAACCAACCCATGACAATCCGGAGAACAGCACAATGAACGCAGCCATCCGCCTCCCCGTCGAGCAGGCCTATGCCGCTGAACTGCAGGCGCTGGCGCGCAATGACGACAAGCAAAAACCTGCGGGATGGAGCCTCTCGCCAAAGGCCGTTCTGACCTACCTGCTCGGCGGCAAGGCAAGCGACGGCACCGTGATATCGCCAAAATATGTCGGCCGCCGCCGACTGATGGAAACGGCGGTGGCGACACTCGCCACGGACCGCGCGCTGCTGCTGCTCGGTGTTCCCGGCACCGCAAAATCCTGGGTGTCGGAACATCTCGCCGCCGCCATCATGGGCAATTCCACGCTGATCGTGCAGTGCACGGCCGGTACCGACGAGAACCAGATCCGCTATGGCTGGAACTATGCGCAGCTTTTGGCCAAAGGGCCGAGCCAGGAGGCGCTGGTGCCGACGCCGCTCTACCGCGCCATGGAGGGCGGCAAGCTCTGCCGGCTGGAGGAACTGACGCGCATGGGCTCCGATGTGCAGGACACGCTGATCACCGTGCTGTCGGAAAAGATGATGCCGATCCCGGAGCTCAACACGTCGCTCTACGCCCAGCGCGGCTTCAACATCATCGCCACCGCCAACAATCGCGACAAGGGCGTCAACGAACTATCCTCGGCGCTGAAACGCCGCTTCAATGTGGTGGTGCTGCCGCTGCCCGAAGACATGGCCGAAGAGGTGGCGATCGTTTCCAAGCGGGTCGATGAGATGGCCGGCGGGCTCGACCTGCCGGTGCCGAAAAATGTCGGCGAGGAGATCGCTCGCGTGTTGACCATTTTCCGCGAGCTGCGCTCGGGCGCAACCGCCGACGGCAAGGTGACGCTGAAGACGCCTTCGGGTTCGCTCTCGACCGCCGAGGCGATCGCCACCATGGTCGGCGGCCTCAGCCAGGCGGCGTGGTTCGACAGCGGCAAGCTCGGCGCCGAAGGCCTCGCCGCCAGCCTTATCGGCGCCATCGTCAAGGACCCGGTGCAGGACAAGGTGGTGCTGGAGGAATATCTCGAAACGGTGCTCAAGAAGCGGCCGGACTATGCCGGCTATTACGCGGCGCTGAACGCAGCGATCTGAGGTCATGAGCGACGTCGCCTATTTCGGCATCCGCCATCACGGGCCGGGCTCCGCCGACAGCCTGGTGCAGGCGCTGCGGGACTTGCAGCCGGTCGCGGTGCTGATCGAAGGGCCGAGCGACGCGTCCGCCCTGCTGCCATTGCTGGCGCGCCCGCAGATGCAGCCGCCGGTGGCGCTGCTCTGCTACCCCGAGGACGATCCGGCCGCGACAAGTTTCTGGCCGTTCGCCGAGTTCTCGCCGGAATACCAGGCGGCGGTGTGGGCGGTGGAGAACAAGGCGGCATTGCGGTTCATCGACCTGCCGTCATCGGCACGGTTCGCGGCACCGGCAACCGACGACACCGACAAAACGGCTGACGCCGACAAGCCCGAACCCAAGGACGAAACCGGTGAGGATGGCGAGCCCGCATCGCATCGCGACCCGATCGGCACGCTGGCTGCGGCCGCCGGCTATGAAGATGGCGAAAGCTGGTGGGCCGACATTATCGAGCAGAATCCGCAGCCGGGTCCAATCTTCGCTGCCATCACCGATGCGATGACGACGCTGCGAGACGGCGAAGGTGCGATCGCGCCGTTCGAGGCCAAGCGTGAAGCGCATATGCGATTGGAAATCGCTGCCGCGCGCAAGGAATTCGCCGGACCGATCGCCGTCGTCTGCGGCGCATGGCATGTGCCGGCCCTGCAGGCCGCGCACACGCAGAAGAACGACCAGGCGCTGATAAAGGCAATTGCCCGGCGCAAAAGCATCATGACATGGGCGCCATGGACCGGGCCGCGTCTTGCGCTGGGCTATGGTTATGGCGCTGGCGTCGTCGCGCCCGGCTGGTGCAAGCATCTGTGGCGCACACGAGGGCGGCGCGACGCCGCGACGCTGTGGCTGGCGACGATCGCGGCGGTGCTGCGGGCGAAGGGCCATCTGGTGTCGACCGCGTCGCTGATCGAGGCCGAGCGGCTTGCGCGCACACTGGCTGCCATTCGCGAGCGGCCGAAGCCCGGCTTCGAGGAATTGCGCGATGCCGCGATCGCGGCGCTGTTCAACGGCGAAGCGGTGCTGTGGGCGCTGGTCGAGGCCGAGCTGCTTTTGGGCGCGGATGTCGGCGAGATTCCGCCCGACACGCCGCTGGCGCCGCTGATCGAGGACCTGCAGCGCAACCAGAAGGCGGCGCGGCTGAAGCCGGAGGCGCTGGAACGCGAGCTGTCGGTCGATCTGCGCAGCGAAAGCGGACTGTTTCGTTCGACATTGCTGCACCGGCTGAACGTGCTTGGCGTGCAATGGGGCAGGCTGGCCGACGCCGGCCGCAGCCGCGGCACCTTTCGCGAAAAATGGACGCTGGCCTGGGAGCCGGAATATGCCGTGCGCCTGGTCGAGAACCTGATCTACGGCCCGACTATCGAAAAGGCCGCCAATGGCCGCCTGATCCAGATGCTCGGTGCGGCCGCGAGCCTCGACACGCTTGCCGCCCTTGTCCAGAGCGCCATTACGGCGGATCTGTCGGAGGCCGCGAGCGCCGGCCTTGTAGCGTTGGAGGCGCGCGCAGCGCACAGCAGCGAATGCCTGGAGATGCTGGCCTCGGTGCCGCCGCTTGCCGACATCATCCGTTACGGCGAGGCGCGCAAGACCGAAACCAACCGGCTGTCCGGTTTGTTGGAACGGTTGATCGTCGAAGGCGCGATCGCGCTGCCCTATGCGGTGCGCGACCTGGACGAGCAGGCCGCCACCACGCTGGTCGGTGCTGTGCGCAAGGCCGACACGGCGATCCGGCTGGTCGAGCCCGGCGAAGGCGTGCTCGATGCATGGCGCAACGGCCTGACCGGCGTGCTGGAAGGTCCGGGCTCGACGGCGCTGCTCGCCGGCTGCGCCGCGCATCTGCTCTATGAAGCCGGCCAACTGTCGGCAGAGGACGCCGCCGGGCTGCTCGGACGCAGGCTGTCGCCGGGGACGCCGGTCGCCCAGGCAGCGGGGTTCTTCGAAGGTTTCTTCAGCACTGCCGGCCAGCGGCTGATCTACGACGAGGGCCTGCGCGGCGCCGTCGATGGGTGGCTGAAATCGCTCGACGAGGAAGCTTTCATCGCGCATCTGCCATTGCTGCGCCGCGTCTTCTCCAATCTGGACTCGATGGAGCGGCAGCGGTTGATCGAGGCCGTGCTCGGCCGCACCGCAAGGTTGCCGGCCGGCCTGACGCCGGCGCCGGATGGCGGCGAGGGCTGGCGCCGTCACCTGGAGCGGCTTGGGCCATTGCTGGCGGGCGGAGTGTGACAATGGATGACGAAGCCGAAGTGCCCGACCCCGGCCCAGCATCCTCCGATAGCGGGCGCGAGCGCCGCTGGCGGCTGGCGATCGGCGCCGATGACGAGGCTTCCTCCGCCCTTTCCAGTGATGACAAAAAACTGTCTTCGGCGCTCGATGCGCTTTACGGCGACGGCGCCAATGCCGATGCCGACCCGCGCAAGCGGCGCGGCGGGCTCGGCCGCTCGGCGCCACGCGTGGCGCAATGGATGGGCGATATCCGCTCCTTCTTTCCCGCCCAGGTGGTCCAGATCGTCCAGAAGGATGCCTTTGAGCGGCTGAACCTGAAGCAGATGCTGATGGAGCCGGAATTCCTCAAGGCGATCGAGGCCGACGTCAACCTCGTCGCCGACCTGATCTCGCTGCGTTCGGTGATGCCGGCCAAGACCAAGGACATCGCCCGCACCATCATCGCCGACATCGTTGCCAAGCTGATGCAGCGGCTTGAGCAGAAGACCGCCGAGGCGATCCGTGGCGCGCTCGACAAGTCGCGACGCACCAACCGGCCGCGCCAACGCGACATCGACTGGCCGCGCACCATCTCGGCCAATCTTCGGCACTACCAGCCTGAGCACAAAACCGTCGTGCCGGAAAAACTGGTCGGCTTCATGCGCAAGCAACGCCGGCTGGTCGATCTCGACGAAGTGGTGCTGTGCGTCGACCAGTCCGGCTCGATGGCGAGCTCGGTGATCTACGCCTCGATTTTCGCCGCGGTGATGGCGTCGCTGCCGGTCGTGCGCACCAAGCTGGTCTGTTTCGACACGGCCATCGTCGACCTGACCGAAGAGCTCAGCGACCCGGTCGAGGTGCTGTTTGGCGTGCAGCTCGGCGGCGGCACCGACATCAACCAGGCGGTCGCCTATTGCGCCGACCGCATCGAGCGGCCGACCAAATCCCACTTCGTGCTGATCACCGACCTCTATGAGGGCGGCAACGGCCAGGACTTGCTGCGGCGGCTTGCGGCGCTGGTCCGGTCCGGCGTCAATGTCATCGTGCTGCTGGCGCTGACCGATCAGGGCCGGCCGGGCTATGATCCGGCGATGTCGGCTTCGGTCGCGGCACTTGGCATACCGGTCTTCGCCTGCACGCCGGACCTGTTTCCCGACATGATGGCGGCGGCGTTGCGGCGCGAGGATATCGGCGCCTGGGCAGCCGGCGCCGACATCAAGCTGATCCGCGCCGAGACGGAGACGCCGCAATAGAGGGGGCTCGCAGTCAGGCCTGACTATTCGAACGAATAGGCAAACCCGTCAGTGGAAGCGCTGACGGTCACCTTGGTCATCTTCTCGCCGTCGAGCGACCGGTTCAGCACGCCGCGGCTGAGTTCCGGCAACAGCGTGTTGGTGAGGATGGCGTCGATCATGCGGCCACCGGACTCGATTTCGGTGCAGCGCGCCTTGACCAGCGCCATGACGCCGTCGCCGATCACCAGTTCGGCGTCGTGGCTGGCGCGCAGCCGCCGCGCGATCTTGCCGAACTGATGGCGGGTGATGGCCTCGATCATCGAATCCGAGAGCGGATAGTAAGGGATGGTCACGACGCGGCCGAGGAAGGCCGCTGGAAACACCTTCAGCAGTGGGGCGCGCAGGGCAGCATCGAGGCCGTCGAGCCCTGCCCTCACCGTGCCGTTTTGCGTCCGCTCCATGATGACTTCGGAGCCGACATTGGACGTCAGCAGGATCAGCGTGTTCTTGAAGTCGATGCGCCTTCCCTCGCTGTCATCCATCATGCCCTTGTCGAAGACCTGGAAAAAGATCTCGTGGACATCGGGATGCGCCTTCTCGACCTCGTCGAGCAGGATCACCGAATAGGGTTTTCTGCGCACGGCCTCGGTGAGAATGCCACCCTTGCCGTAGCCGACATAGCCGGGCGGTGCGCCCTTGAGCGTCGAGACGGTGTGCGCCTCCTGGAATTCGGACATGTTGATCGAGATCAGGTTCTGCTCGCCGCCATAGAGCGTCTCGGCCAGCGCCAGGGCCGTCTCGGTCTTGCCCACACCGGAGGGGCCGCAGAGCAGGAACACGCCGACCGGCTTTTCCGGCGCTCCGAGCCCGGCGCGGCTGGTCTGCACGCGCTTGGCAATCATCTCCATGGCGTGATCCTGGCCGACGACACGTTCGGACAGCGTGGTGGCCAGCTTGAGCGCCTTTTCGGTCTGGCTGGACAGCATCCGTCCCGTCGGGATGCCGGTCCAGTCCTGGACCACGGCAGCGACCGCATTGCGGTCGACCGACGGCAGGATCAGCGGCGTCTCGCCTTGCGCGGTGGCAAGCTCGGCCATGAGTTCACGCAGCCGCGCCAGATCGGCGACAGGATCTGACGGCGCAGCTTCGGCAGCCGGCGCTTCGGTCTCGAACGCTTTGGCCTTCGGCGTTTCAGGCTCGGACGTTTCGGCCTTGGGCGGTTCAGCCTTGGGCACCTTGGTCTTTTCTTCGTCCGGCGCTGCTGGTTCGGCATCGGTCTCGGCTGTCGCCACCGCATCGAGCGGCACGCCGTCGCCGCGCAGCCGCGCGCGCAGTTCGAGGATCTCGGCAACCAGCGCCTTTTCGCGCTCCCAGCGCTCCTCGGCGGCGGCGAGCATGGTCCCGGCCTCAGTGAGCCCGGCCTCGACCCGCGCCTGCCGGTCAGTTACTTCGATGCCGATCGCGGCCTCGCGGCCGATGATGCCGCTTTCGACTTCCAACGCCTGGCGGCGCCGCAAAATGTCCTCGACCTCGGCCGGCGTCGCATGCTGCGAGATCGCGACCCTGGCGCAAGCGGTGTCGAGCAGGCTGACCGCCTTGTCGGGCAATTGCCGCGCCGGGATGTAGCGATGCGACAGGCCGACCGCCGCCTCGATCGCCTCGTCCAGAATCTGCACCTCGTGATGCTGTTCGAGCACGCCGGCGACACCGCGCAGCATGAGCACGGCGACCGCTTCCGACGGCTCGTCGATCTTGACCACCTGGAAACGGCGGGTCAGCGCCGGGTCCTTTTCGATGTGCTGCTTGTACTCGGCCCAGGTCGTTGCCGCGATGGTGCGCAGTTCGCCGCGCGCCAGCGCCGGCTTCAAGAGATTGGCGGCATCGCCGGTTCCGGCGGCACCACCGGCGCCGATCAGCGTGTGCGCCTCGTCGATGAACAGGATGACCGGCGTCTCGGATGACTGAACTTCGTCGATCACCGCCTTCAGGCGCTTCTCGAACTCGCCCTTGACGCTGGCGCCGGCCTGCATCAGGCCGACGTCGAGCATACGCACGCTGATGCCCTGCAGGGGCGGCGGCACGTCGCCCTGGGCGATGCGCAGGGCAAAGCCCTCGACCACCGCGGTCTTGCCGACACCGGCCTCGCCGGTCAGGATCGGGTTGTTCTGCCGGCGCCGCATCAGGATATCGATGATCTGCCGGATCTCCGGGTCTCGGCCGACGACCGGGTCGATCTTGCCGTCATGGGCGCGCTGGGTGAGGTCTGTGGCGTATTTGGCCAGCGCGGAGTCCCCGCCCGGAGCTCGCCGCGGCGCCTCCGCGGTGGGAGCCACTGCTGCCGTGGCGCCGGCTTCGAGCGAACCGTCCACCACCTCGGCAAAGCGGGCGATGACCCCGTCGGCGTCGATCTTGTCGAATTCGCCGCTGATCTTCGCCACCAGGCCTTCCAGCACCGGCGTCTTCAGGCAGGCGAGCACGATATGGGCGCTGCGGACCTCCTCCATGCCGAATTCCAGCGTCGCCAGGTTCCAGGCCTCCTGGATGGCGTGAAAGATGTGGTCGGAAAATTCCTCGATCGAGGTGGCGCCGTAGGGCAGCTTGTCGACGGCGCGGGTCATTTCGCTGGTAAGCCGGCTGGCATCGACGCCGGCATCGGCAATGATCATCTGCACATCCGAACGCTCGGACAGCACCAGTTGTTCTATGAAATGGACGAGTTCGACGTAAGGATTGCCGCGCAGCTTGGCGCTGTCGGCGGCGGCCTTGAAGGCGCGCAGGCAGACCGGATTGAGCTTGCCAACCAGTTCCTTGCGTTTGAACCCCTGCGACGACCGGCGCTGTTCCATCGAACGTGCTCCTGCAATCTGCCCGTCGACAGCCTGCCACATAAGCAGCCGCTTGACAAAGCGCTTGATGCAGCCGGCCTTTCTCTTTGTGGAGAGTTCCGCGCCGCCAAATGCAGACAACCACGATTTTTTCTAATCCTATGCGATGCGCTTCACATACGAGGTTGGCCAGGCACGCCATGAATTGCGCCATCCGAGACGCAGTTGCACCGACATTCATTAGCGCTCGTTAACTTTTGAGCGGATGGCGAATTGTGGGAATATGCAACCGTGTGCTAACGTTGGGTCACGTACGGTTTTAGAGCCGGTCGCCGGGGGTATCTGTGATCGATCTCGCACTCTGGCTTGCTCCGCTGGACGGTGAAAATCCGTCAGGCGAAGACTTGCGCAACGATCCGGCTTTTCATGAGCTGGAGCGGCTCACGGAGCCGCAGGTCAAGGTCGTCCATGACGGGCGCAACAAGCCAGCCGCGCAATCGACCATTCCGGTCGACTGGCCTGCCGTGCTCGGCAAGGCCGAGGAGTTGCGTTCGCATGGCCGCGACCTGCGCCTGCTTGTCATTGTCGCCCGGGCGCTGGCCAATGAAGAGGGATTGGCCGGACTGGCACAGGGCCTGACCCTGATTGCAAGGACCTTCGAGACGCATTGGGAGACGATGCACCCGGCGCTGCGCGCCAGCCCCCAACCACGCGAGGCCGCCCTGCGCCGCCTCAACGCGCTGGCCGACCTGCAGAACGGCCAGGAAGGCCTGCTGGCGAACCTCAGGCAGATGGTCTTCTTCGCGCCGCGTCCCATCGGGCCGATCAGCGGACGCGATCTCGAACAGGGTGCGCTCGACGATCGCGTCATGCTTCAGGAAGCGGCGTCGGGATTGAATGCCACGGAGAAGGCAGCGCTGGTCAGCGCGCACGGACAGCTCCTGAACCGGGTGGGCAGCGGTTGTGCCGCCCATCAGGACCAGGCCGGTGAACAGATGACGGCGCTCATCGCCGGGGCGCACGCTGCGATCGAGGCGCTCGACGCGGTCGATACGGCGCTGAATGCCCGCTTTGACAGCAACGGGGCCGCCGTCCCGGACCTGAAGCGGTTTTTGCAGCGCGTGCTGACGACGCTGGAACGCAACACGGCGGTCGAGACCACGGAAGAGGCAGCGACGAAGGGGGCTGCCAGCCCGGCTGCTCCCCCGGCAAGCCCGGCCGCGCCGGTCAGAAACGGTCATGGAGCCGAGACGATGGCAAGCTACGCGGAGACCGGTGCGGGGCTCCCGGACAGGATTTCCTCGCGCGACGATGTGGTGAAGTGCCTCGACCTTGTGGTCGCGTTCTACGACCGCACCGAGCCGTCGAGTCCGATCCCGCATCTCGCCCGCCGGGTGCGCAGGATGGTGCACATGGATTTCGTTGAACTGATGGAAGACCTCGCCCCGTCGGGGCTCAAGGAATTCCGGCTGCTCGCCGGCGTTCCCGACGCCAAGAAGACTGCCCAGAAGGATGAAAGGTAGCAACACATGCCAGCCGAAAGCAAAGCGAAGGTCATCGAGCGAAATCGCGCCCCGCGCGTGCAGATCGCCTACGATGTCGAAACCTACGGCAGCCCGACGACGATCGAACTGCCGTTCGTCATGGGCGTGATGGCCGACCTGTCGGGCGCATCGCAGACCAGGGAAGCGTCCAAGACGGTGCTCGACCGTTCCTTTGTCGAGACCGATGCCAACCGCTTCCCCAAATTCATGGAAGCGCTGGGACCCAGGGTCAAGGCGCGGGTGAAGAACACGCTGCCGCAGGCCGAGGGACAGGAGCGCGACGAAGAACTGGCGCTCGACCTGACCTTCACCAAGATGGGCGATTTCGCCCCCGACAAGATCGCCGAACAGGTCCCGCAACTGGCCGAAATCCTCAAGATGCGGCGCCAGCTCGAGGAGCTGCTCGGCTTCATGGACGGCCGCGTCGATGCCGAAAAGCGCATCGCCCAATTGCTGAACAACCAGCCGCTGCTTGGCCAGATCGCCGCCCAGGCGCTGTCCGACGACAAGGGTGAGGAATAGATCATGGCCGAACAGCAAAAGACCGCAGCATCCGTCGCCGAGGCCGAGGCCGTCGATCTCGGCGAATTCAGCCAGCTCTTGGAGAAGGACTTCAAGGTCAAGAAGGACGACAGCGAGAAGCTGCAGCAGCTGGTTCGCAACCTGGCGCTGGCGGCGCAGTCGCGCTCCGAGACGACGACGATTTCGTCCAACTCGATCAAGTCGATCAAGTCGTTGATCGCCGGCATCGACAAGATGCTGACGGCCCAGGTCAACGAAATCCTGCACGCGCCGGAAGTGCGGCAGATGGAAGGCACCTGGCGCGGCCTCTGGTATCTCATCAATAACACCGAGACGGATCAGAAGCTGAAGATCCGGGTGATGAACATTTCCAAGGAGCAGCTGGCCGATACGCTCGAAGACTATGAAGGGCAGATGTGGGACCAGAGCCCGATCTTCAAGAAGGTCTACACCGACGAGTATTCGATGCTCGGCGGCGAACCGATCGGCTGCGTCATCGGCGCCTACGAGTTCTCCAACCACCCGCGCGACGTCGGCCTGTTGCGCAACATCTCCGGCATCTGCGCCTCGGCGCACACGCCGTTCATCGCCGCCGCCTCGCCACGGCTGTTCCGCATGGACAGCTGGCAGGAACTGCCCAACCCGCAGGACCTGCAGCAGATCGTCTCCAACCCGGCCTACGCCTCGTGGCAATCGCTGCGCGAGAGCGAGGATGCGCGCTATATCGGGCTGACCATGCCGCGCGTGCTGGCGCGGCTGCCCTACGGCTCGGAGACAGTCCCGGTCAAGGGCTTCTCCTTCGAGGAGGAAGTGCAGGGCGATCACAACAAATATGTCTGGATGAACGCTGCCTTCCCGATGGGCGTCAACATCAACCGCAGCCACAAGCTCTATGGCTGGGGCACCCAGATCCGCGGCGTCGAAAATGGCGGCACTGTGCTTAACCTGCCGGTGCACTCCTTCCCGACCGATGACGGCTCGATCGCGATGAAATGCCCGACGGAAGTCGCCATCGACGACCGGCGCGAGGCGGAACTGGCCAAGCTCGGGCTGATGCCGATCCTGCACCGCAAGAACACCGATCTCGCGGCCTTTATCGGCGCCCATTCGCTGCAGGATGACGAGACGCGGGCGGGCCGCCTGGTCGACCCCGACGCCCAATCCAACGAGCGGCTCTCAGCCAACCTGCCCTATCTGTTCCCGGTCTCGCGCTTCGCCCACTACCTCAAGGCGATTGCGCGCGACAAGGTCGGCTCGTTCAAGGAACGCACCGACATGCAGATCTGGTTGACCGAATGGATCAACCGGTACGTGCTGGCCAACCCGGCCTTCGCCGACGACAAGGCACGCGCCAAGCGTCCGCTTGCCGCCGCCGAGGTGCAGGTCGACAGCGTGGAGGGCCGGCCGGGCTACTACAATGCCCGCTTCTATCTGCGCCCGCACTACCAGCTGGAGGGCATCAACGCCTCGCTCAGGCTGGTGTCGGAATTGCCGTCCGTGAAGACCTGATTGCAGCAACCAAACCTTTGTTTGAAAGCGGTGGAGAACGAAAATGCCCACAATGAAGATCGACGGTTTTCTGAAAGTTCCGGATATCAAGGGGCCCAGCACACGCGACGGCCATGACGACGAGATCGAAATCCATGGCGTCGATTACAAGATGGTCGCGCCCTACGACCCCAATTCCCTCTCGCGCCGAGGCCGCGTGTCGATGGGCATGATCAAGTTCACCAAGCACTATGACAAGGCCTCACCCTATCTGGCCAAGGCCCTGTTCGAAAACAAGGCGCTGGACGAGGTCAAATTCTCCGCGCGGCGGACCATCGACGGCGAGAGCAAGGACTATCTGGTCGTTACCCTGACCGACGCCTCGATCATGGAATACGACATGTCGCAGGCCGATGATGAAGCCGACCTGATCCAGGAGGAAGTCTCCTTCGCCTACAAGAAGATCAAGTTCGTCTATGACGACAATGACGAAGCCGAAATGGATGTCTATGTCGGCAAGTGAGGGGCGAGCAAAGCGCCCTGCCGCCGACAAGGTACAGGCGGGCGGTTCACGGGCCAAGCGCGAGGCGGTACAGCCTTCGCTGTGGGACCGCCTCGTCAACGATCTGCCGGGCCTGAGCTCGGAGATAGACGGGCTCAGGCAGGCTCTGCAGGAGGAGCTTGGCGCAGAGCGCCTGGACGAGCTGCTGGCAGACGGACCGAGGCGCATCGACGCCGATGACGCATTGAACCCCGATCAGAAGCGCCGGCTGCACCGGCTGGCGTTTCAGAACCGGCACCGTGGCGAGCTTGAAAGCCGAGGCATCGTGGTGTCGCCCGATGTGCTGCGCGAGGCCGTGCGGCGCGACATCGAGGCGCTGTTCAACACCGAGCGTTTCGAATCCGCGCCGCTGCTATCCGATCTCGAGGCCGAGCAGATGACCGACAGTCCGACATCGCTGGCCGACTTTCCGGAGGTGCGCCGCAGCGTTGTCAATTATGGCGTGCCGTCCTTCTCCGGCCGGTCGTCGCGCGACTTCGATCGCGATGTTCTGGCACGCGAGATCCGCGCCGTGCTCGCCGCATTCGAGCCGCGGCTGAAGGAGAGCGCGACGAAAGTCACGGTCAACCTCGGCGACAAGACCGGCCTGAAGATCGAGATCGACGCCGTGCTGATCATGACGCCGACGCCCGAGCGCATGCGCCTGCGCACGACGATCAATCTCGACAACGGACTGGCGCGCACCGAGTTCAGGGAAGCCTGAGAGATGGACCGGGTCTTCGTAGAATATTACGAGGAGGAACTGTCCCACATACGCGGGCTGGCGGCGGAGTTCGCCGACATGCATCCGGCGGTTGCCCGCAATTTGTCGCTGGATACGGTGCCGTGTCCCGACCCCTATGTCGAGCGGCTGCTCGACGGCGTCGCCTTCCTCGCCGCGCGCACGCGCCTGAAGGTGGATGCCGAGCGCTCGCGGTTTTCGCGCAGCATCCTCGACGTGCTTTATCCCGATCTCGTCACGCCGGCGCCGGCAACCGCCATGGTGGTGCTGAAGCCCGGCCAGCAGGTGCAGACAATGCTTGCCGGCCACGTCGTCAAGCGCGGCACGCGGCTGGTCTCCAGCCTGCAGGCCGGCCTGTCGACACGCTGCACCTTCACCACCGCGCAGGACATGACGCTGTTTCCGATCGCGATCAGTTCGGTCGGCTATTTCCAGGACCGCAGCGCGCTTGCCGCCGCCGGCATCGGCCCGATCGCCGGCAAGGCCGGCGAAGCGGCACTTCGCATCACGCTGGCGCGGACCGGCAAAGGCAAGCTCGACGAACTGGCGCTCGACCGGCTCGACTTCTATTTCGCCAACCGCACCAAGGCGCCGCTGATCTTCGACGCCATCTTCGGAGTCTGCTCTGGTGTCGGCGCTCGACCGGAAGGCAAGACCAATCCATTGTCGCCGCTACCGCCGCCGGAGATGGTCGGCATTGCCGATGCCGAGGCGCTGATGCCGCGCACGCGGCCGACCTTCGAAGGCTACCGCCTGCTGCGCGAATATTTCATGATGCCCGAGCGCTTCCATTATGGGCGCGTCACCGGCTTGCTGCCGGTCGTGCGCAAATGCCAGGCCGGGCTCGAAATCATCTTCCTGTTCCGGCGTCCGGTGCCCGAACTCGCCGATCTGACGCCGGCGGATTTCGATCTCTTCGCCACCCCGATCATCAATCTCTTCGAGCGCGAGTGCAACATCGTCGAGCTCGACCAGCGCAAGACGCGCCAGGTGCTGCATGCCGACCGCACGCGGGCGCGCGACTTTGAAATCTACCGCGTCATCCGCGTCGAAGACGCCGATGCCGAGGGACCCGACGCGGAGATACCGGAACTCTTCAGCCTTGGGCAAAATCGCGGCAGCGGCTGGGTCTATTCGACGGAGCGGCGGCCGCGCCGGCCGACCGAGGACGAGCGGCGCCAGGGCGTGACGCGGACCTCCTATGCCGGCGACGACGTCTTCCTGGCGGTTTCGCGCCCAGTCAACAGTCAGGCCAACCGGCCGCTCAAGCGCGTCGATATCATGGCGCTTTGCACCAATCGCGACCTGGCCATCCTCGACGACACGCCGACCCTGACGCTGGAAGCCGGCGACCCTGTGGAGACGGTCCGGCTGCTCGGCGCATTGCGTTCGCCGCAGCCGGCGATCCCGGCAGCGCTGCCGACCGGCGCCGACGGCGAGTCGCGCGCCGACGACCTGGCCTGGCGGCTGGTGTCACAGCTGGCGCTCAACTTCCTCAGCCTGGCCAAGGAAGGCCGCGGCGTCGATCCGCTGCACGCGCTGCTCGATCTCTATGCCGAGCGCGGCGACCCCGGGCTCGCCCGCAATGTGCGCTCGATCGTGCGCATCGACTCGCGCGCGGTGATCGAAAGGCTGGCGATCGAAGGGCCGATGTGCTTCGGCCGCGGCACGGAAGTGACGCTGCATGTCGACCAGTCGGTGCTGGCGGGACAGAGCACTCTGCTGCTGTCGGGCCTGCTGTCGCGGCTGTTTGCCCGCCATGCCGGCATTAACGGGTTCGTGCGCACGCGCACGCGGTTGCTCCAGAAACAGGAGGATGTGCCATGGCCGATGACGCCCGGCAATCGCTACCTGATCTAGAGCGAGCCGCAACCCTGTCCGAGAGTTTCGACTTTTTCGAACTGCTGCGCCGGCTCGAACGGCAAGGCGGCCTGTTCGGCCATTCCGGCCGGCCGGACCGCGAGCCGGCAAGGCTCGGCCAGAATGTGCGGCTGTCCTTCGCAGTGCAGGACGTGGTGGATTTCCGCGAGCCGACGGACAAGTCGCCGGCACGCGTCACGGTCAACAATCTCGGCCTGCTCGGACCCGAAGGGCCGATGCCACTGCATCTGACGCGCTGGGTGCTCGATCGCCTGTCGCAACGCTGGTATGCCGGCGCCGAGGCGCGGCAGACGAGCGACACGACCTTCGTCGATTTTGTCAATATCCTGCAGCACAGGATGATCGCGCTCTACTATCGGGCCTGGGCGGATGCGCATCCGGCCGTGCAGGTCGAACGCGGTGTCGGCGGCCGCGTCCGTTCCATGCTGGAAGCGATGGCCGGCATCGGGCTGCCGGGCACGCAGGATGCCGAACTAGATACAGTAAAACTTCGCCAGGCCGCCTCGCTCGCTGCCCAAGTCGACGGCCCCGAGCGACTGACGCTGTTCCTGGCCGAAGCCTTCAAAGTGCCGGTGGTGCTGAAGGAGTTCGTCGCGGCCTGGATGACCATCCCCAAGGCGCTGCAGACGCGGCTTGCCGGCAGCTATGCCACGCTCGGCCGCAGCGCCACCATCGGCCCGCGCAGCTTCAGCCGGCAGAGCCGCATCGAGCTGCGCATCGGCGCGCTCAGCTATATCGATTACAAGGCCTTCCTGCCGGGCGGTGAGCGGCTGAAGCTGTTGAAGCAGGCGGTGCGCGACCTGATCGGCGAGACCATCGATGTCGATCTCAGGATCGTGCTTGCGGCAAAGGCAGTGCCGCCGGCGAAGCTCGGCACCGTCCAGCTTGCCCGCACCACCTGGCTGGCGCGACCGGTCGAAAAGGGGGACGCCGACGACATGCGGTTGCGGACCATCGTCGGCTGGCGGGAAGAGGTGGCGGCATGAGCCTGCTTCTGATTCTCGAACAGGGACCACGCGCGCAAGTCACGCGGCAGGCGCGGCTGGACGAGGGCGAGCTGGTAATCGGCCGCAGCGCCGACGCCGACTGGCAGATCAACGATCCCGACATGTTCGTCTCGCGCGCCCACTGCAAGATCACCAGCAAGCAGGGCGGCTATTTCGTCACCGATACCTCCAGCAGCGGGTTGTTCATCGACGATGCCGCCAGCCCGCTCGGCGCGGGAAATACCGCGCGCCTGCAAAGCGGCATGCGACTGCGACTGGGCGACTATGTGGTGTGGGTCGATTTGCAGACGGCGAAGACCGAGGCGCCGGCCTCCAGGCCTTCAGCGCCTGCCAGTAAGCCGGCGGCGTCGCGGGCGCCGGTCAGCCTCGGCGGCGACGATTTCTTTTCGTCCACCACGGAAGAAGAGCCGGGACGGCCACGCCCTGCCAACCTGCCCGATCCATTCGAAAAGCCGGTGCCCGGCGCATTCGCGCGTGCGCGGTCCGATGAACGCAGCTCGCAGGCGTTCGACGATCCGTTCAGCCTCGACCCTGTGGCAACGCCGGTGGCCGAGCCCACTGACAGAAACGGCGCCAAGCCATCGTTCGACGATCCCTTCGGCCTCGACTCCGCGCCGCGGTCGAGAGAGCCGAGCAGATCCAATCCTGAGAAGCTGCCGGCCTACGATGACGGGTTTGGTTTCGGCCCTGCCGGGTCCACCAGCCTCGACGCCGGCGTGACGGATGGCGGTGCAACCGATGCGCCCTCGCCTGCCCCCTCTGCAGCGCCCTGGGATCTGCCAGTCCGCGCGGTCGAGCCATCGCCACCGCAGCCACCGCCTCCCCCGTCTCCACCGCCACCACGCGCTCCTGTCCGCCAATCCGCGGCGCGGCCGTCAGCCGGACCGTCGGACGCGGAATTGCGCGCCGCTTTCCTGCGCGGCATGGGCATGGACGAGGCCGATTTTCCCGGCGGCGATCCGGTGGCCGACATGGAAAAATTCGGCCGCGAGTACCGGCTGATGATGGAAGGGCTGATGCAGCTTTTGCGCAAGCGCGCCGAAGAGAAGGGCAACGCTCGCGTCGCTCAAACGGTGGTTGGCGCATCCGAAGTCAACCCGCTCAAATTCCTGCCCTCGGTCGACGATGCGCTGGTAACCATCCTGGCCGAGCGCAGCCCCGGTTTCCTCGGCGCCGAGGCGGCGATCAAGGACGCGGTGCGCGATCTGGCGCAGCATCACGTTCGCGCCTGGCGCGGCGTGCAAGGCGCGCTCAAGCGCATGATCGACCGCTTCGATCCGGCGGCGATCGAGCAGGAACTGAAGTCGAGTTCGGCGATCGGCAATCTGCTGACCGGCGGGCGCGGAGCCAAGCTCTGGGAGTTGTACCAGAAACGCCACCGTGAAATCGCTCACAGCGCCGAGACGCGTTTTCTGGGCGAGATCGGCGCTGATTTTCGTGATGCATATGAGGAGGACTGAGACATGATCGACAGACGCGAATTTATCCTTGCCATCGGGGCGACGGGACTGCTGACGGCTTGCCAGAGCGGCCCGCCGAAACCATCCGTCATCACAGTGAATCTTGCCGGCGGCGCCGGCATGAACCCGGGACCGGGCGGCGGCGACAGGCCGGTGACGGTGATGATCTTGCGCCTGAAGAGCACCGGCGCCTTCAACTCGGCCGACTATTTCGCCCTGCAGGGCGGTGCCGGCGCGGCACTTGGCGGCGATCTCATCGGCTCCGACACGGTTTCCGTCGGACCCGGCAAGACCGCATCGAAGACCATCACGGTCGAGCCAGAAGTGGCAGCACTCGGCTTCGTCGCGCTGATCAGGGAACCCGGCGGACGCAACTGGCGCACGACCAAATCGGTTTCGCCGGGATCGAAGTTCACGGTCAATGTGAAGCTCGGCAGCGGCGGGATTTCCGCCTAAAGCGCGTCGCGTTTGAACGGATTCAGGCGACGCGCTTTAGATCTTTATTTTTATGCATGTCGTTCTCTCAAAACCGTGACCACTTTTGAGCGACATGCATGGGCGGCAAAAGTCCGCAAGCCGCGCAACATGATGAGCAGGAAGCAGAGAGTGCCGGCATGAGCGATGCAAACAGGGTGCTGTGGTCGGAGGGACTGTTCCTCCGCACCCAGCATTTCCAGCAACAGGACCGCTTCTTCGAAGCGACGGTGCGCGGCGCCTTGCAGGCCGGGCATCTGCATACGTTCGGTTTTCGAACGCTGACGCTCGATCAGGCACAGCTCGATGCCGGCCAGATCTCGGTGCTCTCGGCACGCGGCATCTTTCCAGACGGGACGCCGTTCGCGATCCCCGAGACGATGGATGCGCCGCGGCCGCTGGCGGTGACGCCGGAGATGGGCGCTGGACCGGTGCTGATAGCGCTGCCGCTCGAACCGCCAGGCGGCGTCGGCTTCGACCCCGCTCACGCCGAGCCGTCCGGCGCGCGCTATCGCGGCCGGATCGTCTCGGTGCGCGACGCCGTGCATGGCGGCTCCGACCCCGAGGAAATCGAGATTGCGCGGCCGCAGGCGCTGTTGCTGACGCCGGGCACGGCCGTCGGCGGTTACACCGCGCTGCCGGTGGCCGAACTCAAGGGCGTGCGCGCCGATGGCGGCGTGGCCTTGGACGACACCTTCCTGCCGCCGACCTTGGTCATCGGCGCGGCGTCCTGGTACAGCCGCCTGCTGCAGGAAGTGGTCACCGGCCTCGACCAGATCGCCGAGGCGCATGGCAAGATGGTGCTGGGCGGCCCCGGCCGCAGTGTCGAGGATCTTCTGATCCTCAATTTGGTCAACGCCGCGCGGCCGCGGCTGGCGCACATGCTGGCGCAGGACGTTTTCCATCCGGCTGAGGTCTACATGGAACTTGCCGGCCTTGCCGGCTCGATGGCGACCTACGGTTCGAGCGCAAGGCGGCTCGGCGAACTGCCTGTCTACGACCACATGGCGCCCGGACCCGCCTATTCGGCGCTGGCCGATGCGCTGCGTTCGCTGATCCTCAGCCTGCGCTACATCGAGCCGAAATCGCGCGCCCTGCCGGTCATGCGCCATGCCACCAATGTGTGGAAGATCCGCATCGACAACCCGAAACTTCTGGTGGCGAGCCGCATCGTGGTGCGGATCGGCTCCGAACTGTCGGAGGATGCCTTGCGCAAGATTTTCGTCAACCAGGCGACGGTCGGCTCGGCCAGCGAATTCGAAGGGCTGTGGAAATCACGCCTGCCCGGCATTCCGCTGAAGCCCCTTCATTCGCAGCCGCGCGAAATTCCCTATGACGGCGACCGGCTGTGTCTCGAACTGGACCAGAAAAGCGAGCACTGGGCCTCGCTGCTCGAAGCGCCGGGTTTTGTGATCGGCGTTTCGGGCGTGCTGCCCAGCGAACCGCAGGTCGACTGCTACTCGGTCAACAGGTGAGATGATGAGCAGGGACGATCCGTTCGGACTGTCCGAGGATCGGGAGCGGACGCGCATCCGCCTGAGCGGAGCGCCGACGCCGCGCGCCATGCCGCTGCCGGCGTCGGGCGTCACCGCGAAGCGCTCCGCGCGCGCGCATCCGAACGTGCTCGTCAACGCGTTCTCGCCGCTGCTGGAATTTGCACCCGAACTCGAAAACGCGCAGCCGCCGGAGAACCCGGAAGCCCTGCGCACCAGGCTGCTCGACGAACTTGTGCGCTGCCGCGACACCACCATGGCGCAGGGCTCCTCGCTCGAGCGAGCCGACCAGGCGGCATGGCTGGTGGCTGCGTTGCTCGACGATCTGGCGCTGAATACGCCGTGGGGCGGAGCCAGCGCATGGCCACGCCAGCCGCTGGTGGTGATGCTGCGCGGCGACGTCGATGCCGGCGCGCAGTTCTTCGCCCGGCTCGAAGAGCTTGAACGCCATCCCAATCGCGACCGCGAAATGCTGGAGTTGCAATATCATTGCATGGCGCTCGGCTTCCGCGGCAAATATCGCGTGCCTGGCCGCTCCGGCGACCGTTCGCTCAATGCGGTGCGGGTGGCCGCGGCGCGTTTCCTGCGCGACAGCGACGCCGAAGGCGCACCGCTTTCGCCCAACTGGAAAGGCGTGATCGCCTCCGACGAACCGCAGCGCTTCATCGTGCCGATCTGGGTGATGGTTGCGGCGGCGGCGGTGATCGCGACAGCCATCCATATCGGCCTGTCGATGAGCCTGAGCAGCCAGGCGGTCGAGCTTTCGGCGCTGGTGCGCGCACTGCCGCCGCCGACGCGTACGGATGTCACCCGCGCTTCGCCGAAGGTCGACGCGCCGCCGCCGGTGGCGGTGGATTTCGCGCTGCTGCCGGAATTCCAGGCCGCGGCGCCGGACGAGCTCAAGAGAGCGCTGAGCGGCACGGAGAGCGTGTCGCTGGCGCGGCTGGTCATCCAGGCCTCCAATCCCGAACTCTTCCAGTCGTCGCGCGCGCAGCTGACAGACGGCTTCGATCCGCTCATCGCCTCGGTCGCCAAGGTGATCCTCGAGAACCAGGAGCTGATCGGCGATATTACCGTGGTCGGCCACACCGACGGCGTTCCCTTGCAAAAGACCAACCCACTGTCCACCAACCAGCGGCTGTCGGAAGCCCGCGCCGCGGAAATTGCCGATATCCTGATTCAGAACGGCGTGCCGAAGGAGCGCGTGCGCTCCGAAGGCCGGGCCGCCACCGATCCGGTGGCCGACGACGGCACACGCGAAGGCCGGGCCTTGAACCGCCGCGTCGAAGTGCTGGTCGAAAAGAGGCTGTGACATGTTCATCCTGCGCTTCCTCTGGGCGGTCCTGACTTCGCGTTTCCTGTGGACGCTGATCGGCCTGGCCCTGCTGTCGCTGATCATCTGGGTATTCGGCCCGATCGTACGGGTCGGCGACTATGTGCCGATGGCGTCGGAGACGGTGCGCATCGTCATCATCGCTCTTCTGGTGATCTTCTGGCTGATCTGGCTGATCGTCGCGCAGCGCCGCGCGATCCGCGCCAACCGCATGTTCGTCGCCGAGATCTCCGCCCCGGTCGAGGAAAAGCGGCTCAGCCCGGGCGAGGAAAACGTCGCCGCGGTCGGCGCCAAGTTCCAGGACGTCATGGTCGAGTTGAAGCGCCGCAAGCTCGGCGGCCGCAAGTTCCTGCGCGAGATGCCGTGGTATGTGATCGTCGGCCCCCCGGCGACCGGCAAGACGACGGCCTTGCGCCAATCCGGCCTCAACTTTCCGATCGACCTCACCGACGATCTGCAGGGCATCGGCGGTACCCGCAACTGCGACTGGTTCTTCTCCGAAAACGCAGTGATGATCGACACCGCCGGCCGCTATGTCCAGCAGGAAAGCCAGCCTGATGTCGACGCCGTGGAATGGCTGGGTTTCCTCGACCTGTTGAAGAAGCACCGCGGCCGTCGTGCACTCAACGGCGTCATCGTTGCGCTTGGGATCGACGCGCTGTCCGAGGGCGACGAAGCCGTCAAGGCGCATGGCCGCAAGATCCGCAGGCGCCTAGCCGAGCTCGAGGAGCGGCTGGAGATCCGCCTGCCGGTCTACCTCATGCTGACCAAGGCCGATCTGATCAGAGGCTTCGAGGCTTTCTTCGGCGGCCTGTCGACGGCGGCGCGCGAACAGGTATGGGGGACGACCTTCCCGCTCGATGCACGCGTCGACGCCAAGACGATCGCGGGCGAAATCACGACGCTGTCGAGGGAGCTGGAAAAGCGGCTGGTGCCGCGGCTGGAGGATGAGGACAAGCTGGCCGAACGGGCCGAGATCTTCCGCTTTCCCGCACAGCTGCAAAGCCTGTCCGAGCCGATCCAGGTGCTGGTCGAGGCGATGTTCGGCGAGAGCCGCTACGAGGAGGCAGCCTGGCTGCGCGGCCTCTATCTGACCTCGGCCACCCAGGAAGGCGCGCCAATCGACCGGCTGACTGCGGCGCTCGCCTCCTCCTTCGGGCTGCCGGCACGACGCACGATGCCGGCGCAGCGCTTCGAGAAGCGCAGCTTCTTCCTCAAGAACCTTCTGACCGAGGTGATCTTCAAGGAGGCCGGGCTCGGCACCTTCGATCCGCTGGCGCAGCGCCGCCGCAGCTGGATCTGGCGCGGTGCCGCCGCTGCCTGCGCGGCTGCGGCCATACTCGCCGGCGGCCTGTTCACCTGGTCCTACTACGACAACCGCAACGCCATCGCCGCGCAAGCCGGCCAGTTCGAAGCACTGCAGGCGCCGCTGACGTCGACCGCCGCGACGCCCGCCTCGGTGCTGCAGCCGGCTATGGACGTTGCGCTGACCGCCATGGACGAAGTCGTCAATGCCAGGACTGCGCCTCCGAACAAGGCGCAGGACCTGCTCGGGCCATCGGCTTCGGCCGAGATGATGCGGGCGCAGACCGACACCTATGACAACGCTCTGCGCAACGTGCTGGAGCCGCGGATGGTGGCGTTGCTCGAAGCGACCATGTGGCGGCAGATCCGCGATCCGGACTTCATGCTGGGGGCGCTCAAGACCTACCGCATGATGACCGGCCTGTCTCAGATGGACTCCGACTTCGTCGAGAATTGGTGGGTGAACGACCTGCCCGAATTCGCGCCGGCCGCGCCCTTCCCGACAGCCGATGCGGAAGAACACCAGCTGGCAGCGATCCGCCGCATGGCGGTCGACGACAGCTACATCGCGCCCGACCAGGCGCTGGTCGCCGAAGCGCTGAAAACGGTCTGCACGATCTCGCTGCCGGCGCGGGCCTACAAGCAATTGCTGGCCGATCCGGCGGTGGCCGGATTGAAGGAATGGATCCCCGCCAATTTCGCCGGGCCGAACGGCGCCAAGGTGTTTTCGCGACGCTCCGACAAGACGCTGCGCGTCGGCATATCAGGCGCCTTCACCTATGACGGCTTCCACGATGCGATCCTCGACCGGGTCGAGGATGTCGCCGCCCAGGCGGCACTCGACCGCGCCGTGTTTGCCGGCGGCTGCTCGGAAAATTCCGAGACCTCGGTGTCGGCGCTGTCGGAAGATATCCTGAAGCTCTACTATGACGACTATATTGCGCAGTGGGACAGTTTTTTGCGCGACATGCGGCTGGCGCCGCTCAGCGACCTCAACATTGCCAGCGAGAATCTGAAAGACCTTTCCAGTGCCGATTCCGCGTTGAAGCGGCTGTTGACGGCGGTGGTCCAGGAGGTCGACCTCACCCGCTCGGACGACGCGCCGGCCGGTGACGACAAGGCGGCGGCGAAGGGCGGCTCGAAACTGCTGGGCAAGCTCGGCAAACTGGGCAAGATCGTCAAGACCGGCGCCAAGCTGTTGCCGCGCGCAGGATCGGCCAGCGAAGTCGACCTGACCGGCACGTTGGTGGCCGAACACTTCAAGCCGCTCAAGAGCACGATTGCCGATGTCGACGGCCAGCCGCCGGCGCTCGATGCCGCGGTCGTCGCGCTGACGGCGCTGTCCAACGTGCTGCAGACGGTGACCGCCAATCCCGACCCGCAGGACGCGATCAAGAAACAGGGCGGGCTTGCCGAACTGACCGGCGCCGTCGCCCGCCAGGCGCAAATCCTGCCCGACCCGGTCAACACATGGCTGAGCGGCATTGCCGGCGACACCAGCGGGTTGACGCAGAAGGCCGTGGCCTCCGAGCTCAACGCCATCTGGCGCGCCGACATCCTGCCCTTCTGCCAGGCCGCGCTCAACGACCGCTATCCGTTCAGCCCCGACAGTGCCGTCGACGTCAACGTGCGCGACTTCGCCCGCCTGTTCGGACCGGCAGGGATGATCGACGGCTTCATCAACGACCATCTGATCGGCTATGTCGACACCTCGGCGCAGCCTTGGAAATGGCGTGCCGATTTCGGCCTCGACCCATCGGCGCTCGCCGCCTTCGAGCAGGCGCGGCGCATCCGCGACGATCTCTTTCCTGGCGGTCAGGGCCCGGTGATGGCCTTCACGATCGAGCCGACCGACCTGTCGCCCAACGTAACCCGCGTCACGCTCAACCTCGATGGCCAGAACCTGGTCTATTTCAACAATGCGACGCGACCGCAACCGATGACCTGGCCCGGCAAGGACGGCACCGGCGTCATCTCGCTCGCTTTCCAGCCGATCGACGGCTCGCCCGAAATCATGCTCAACGAGACCGGCAGCTGGGCGTGGCTGAGGATGCTGCGCGCAGGCCGCTTCACCGGCACGTCGCTGTCCGACGTCTACAGCCTGCGGCTCGGAACGAAAGGCATGTACGCCGATTTCAAGCTCAAGGCGGCGAGTGTCGAAAATCCCTACAACCTCCAGATGTTCAAGAAATTCTCATGTCCGCCGCAGATCTGATCCTGCCTGGCTTCTACGGCAAAATGCCCGCCACCGGCGACTTCGTCAGCCGGCGGCTGACGGGCGAGTTCGTGCGGCTTTGGGACCGCTGGCTGGCGCAGCATCTGGTGCCGCTGTTTGGCCAGGACATCTGGCCGCCGGCCACGGCGCTGCGGTTTCTGGCCGGCCCGAACTCCTTCGGCGCGTCGGCGGGCATCATCCTGCAGAGCGCCGACAAGGTGGGCCGGAAATTCCCCTTGAGCGTCGTTGCCCTGCTACCCGAAGCGCCTGTCGCGCTGACGCATGCCGAGGCATGGTTTGCCGGAATCGAGGAGGCCGCCACCGCCGCCCAGCAGGGCGAGCTGACGCCCGAAGAACTGGATGCAGCTTTGACGGCACTGCCGATGCCACAGGCCGAGCCGGGCGAAGAGCTGATCGCCGACATGGTGATGTGGACGGCGCACTCCGACATTTTCGACATCGGTCCGCACGCGCCGCAACCGACGCTGGAGACAATCCTCGCCGGCAGCTGGGAGACCAGCTGATGGGAGCGCAACTCTGATGTTCGTCAGCCAGAACACCACCCCGTTTCTCGCCGAGACTTTTCCCTATCAGGACAAGCATTGCGTGAAGTTCTGCGTCGCGGTCGTTCGCGCGACATACGATGTCGATGAGCAAGGCAACTGCACGCCCAGCACGACGCAGTCACCCTTCGTCTACGCCGATACCCACTACGGCGATCCCGAGACAACGTCGGTACGCGTCGAAAGTGATTTCGTTCCGGTCAAGCCAAAATGCGAAGTGCTGCTCGACGCCCAGGCGGTCGCACCAATCGGCCGTCCAATGGAATCGATGGAAGTTGCGCTGATCGGGCCCGGCATCGACAAACGCGCCATCCTCACCGGGCAAAGACGCTGGTTCAAGACAGGTCTGGGTGTGCAGGCCTCACGGACTACGCCCTTTGTCAGCATGCCTCTCGCGTGGCATCTCACTTTCGGGGGAACTGACAGGACAGATCCCGAGAAGCCGCACGGCGATGGCGTGAACCCTATCGGCACCGGCTTCCTGGTGAGCCAAGCCAATCCCGACGGTGTCCTTTTGCCGTGCGTGGAGCACCCGCAATCACGTGTCCGCATCTGGAACGACCGCGTGAAGCCGATCGGCTTCGGCCCGGTGCCGCGCTTCGCCAAACAGCGCGCGCAATATGCGGGCACCTATGACAAGAACTGGCTCGACAATATTTTTCCCTACTTGCCGACGGATTTTGATGATCGCTATTTCCAGGCGGCGCCACAAGATCAGTGGCTTGATCTGCTCAGTGAAGGGATGGTTTTCGGCTGCCTGGGGATGACTGAAAGAGGGCGCTTCGCGGCTAGGTTGCCAAGGCTCTCCGTGCCCGTCCGGTTTGTCTACGAAGACCGCATTGAGCGCAAGACCCTCGTTCCCGACACGTTGAACATCGTGCCGCACGAAGGCAAAATCGTGTTAGTGGGCCGGGTGAGCACGAAGGTTCCGCGCAAATTCGTGAAACTGCAGCAGGTGGAGATTGGCGTTAATCTCATCCCGGATGATGATGACAAGCCACACTACGCTGGACTGGGCGTGGCAATTGAAGCCCTGAAAAACCAACGGCGCCTGTCATGAGTTGGGTCTCCTGCATCAGCCTAGTGACACCGGTTGGCTACAGCGCCGCCAGTTCGATCGCGGCCATGCGGGGAAAAATAGCCGCATTCAACGAGCTGAGCTATCATGATGCGGAAGGCGAGCCGATCATCGCCGCAACAGTCGACGCCTTGCCGCTCAAGCTGCGAGGTCGCGAGCGCATCTCGGCGCTGGTCAAACTCGCATTCGAGCAACTCGATGCCGACACCGTGACCGGTCTGCCTTGGGGGCAGATGCCCCTTCTGTTGTGCACGCGTGAGAACGAAATGCCTGGTGGCAGGCTCAAAGGAATTCTGGCGGGAATAACACTACCGGACGGACGCGGGCTGACGGGACCGAAGCTGCTGCATATCGCGGGCGGCCCTGTCGCGGTTTTCACCGCATTGTCCCATGCCGAGACGCTTTTGAAGAGCGAAGGATATCCCGCATGCATCATCGTCGCCGTCGATAGCCTGGTGGATGCGCGCACATTGTCGTGGCTTGATCTACATCAGCGATTGAAAACCAGTGCAGTCACCGACGGACTGGTTCCTGGTGAAGCTGCCGGGATCCTGGTGGTGACGCGCGATGCCGCTTCTTTGACCGCGATCAGCATTCTCGGCATCGGTTTTGGCGTCGAGGGGTCGACCTTGTTCAACGAGACGCCCTTCCGAGCCGACGGCTTGAGCGCCGCCCTGAAGGCCGCGCTTGCCGATGCCGGCGTGCCTATGCACAAAGTCTCGTTTCGCCTGTCCGACGTTGCGGGTGAAAGCTACGCTTTCGAAGAGTTGGTGCTGGCACAGATGCGCAATATGCGTGAAGTTCGGCCCTGCCAAGACGTTTGGCACGCAGCGGATTGCATTGGCGACAGCGGCGCCGCCGCCGGCATCATCCAGTTCGCCTGGGCCGAGCAAGCCTATGCGCGCAACTATGCGCCGGGAAAGCTCGCCGCGCTTCACGCAAGCTCTTGCTTCGGCCCAAAGGCCGCAGCAATTGTGGCACCCAGAAGGCCTAGTTGACCGATGACAAAGGACGTCTTCGCCGAGAAGTGGGAAATCGCCGGCAAGAACGGCATGAACAAGTCATTGGCGCGCTTTCCCGACGTGTGTCTGTCACCGCCTTCGCCGCCAGCCGGGCCTATCCCGGTTCCTTATCCTGACACGTCGTTTTCGAAAGACCTCCAAGAAGGGTCCGAGACGGTCAATATCGGCGGCAAACCCGCCGCGCTCGCCCAAAAGTCCTATTACAAATCGTCGCCTTTGGGCAACGAGGCGGCCACCCGGAGCTTTGGCGCGTCTGTCGTCACCCACCAAATCACCGGCAAGACCTACTTCCAAGCCTGGGCGATGACGGTGAAGTTCGAGGGCAAGAACGTTTGCCGGCATATCGACATAACAACAAGCAATCACGCCTCGCAGATCGGCGCAACGCCACCGGCGCCTACGAATGAAACCCAGGACATGAAACAGGCCAAGGCGGCCATCCAAGCCGGCAAATGTCCCTGTTGCGGCAACCCTTTGCATAAGTGGCAGAAGGACCCCAAGACCAAGAGACCGTATCGGGTGATGACGGCGGGCGCCTTCTGGCGAAAGCAGATCAGCTTGATCAAAGTGCCGGACAAGCAGGCCGAGAAAGATACACTAACTGAGACCCTCGAGCGGATGAACAGAAGAAAGACCAGGCAGCGCAAGAAAAGAAAGGACGGCCAGCCGAGTTGCCCAAATGTCCAGACGAAGGAGAACCAGGGCTGCGCACTCCATTTCGACATACCTCAGCATCGCGATAAGATTACGCGACATCGTCCGACCGTGAAGCGACCACTTGGTCCAACAGCGGCCCAGGCAGCGGGCGACGCCTTCAGCTCGAAGAAGAAGAGCGCGGTTCTGAGTATCTGGAGCAAGATGAACCCGACGAATCCGATTCCCGCTGCTTATCCCCCTCCAAACAAGCCACCACCTAGCAAACTAAACCACAAGACGCCGCGCATGGCAGGTGGTTGCAACGATCAAGGAAACGTCGTTCCCCAGCACTACATGAACACCAAGGCGTGCAACGATATCGAAGATGACCAGAGCGAACTGGAAAAGGTCGCGAGCCTAATTTATTGAGTAGACATGGAACACTATCCAAAGATCGCCAACACCGCATTCGAGGAACTCAGCTATGGGTTTCATCCCAAGTCGTTCGACCTCTATGCGTTGGACCTAGCCCGCCTCGAAACGAGCACACGCGCATGGGAGCGGATAGCAGCGGTTCTGCTAGGATGCACGCGCGGAAACTTTTCAAGGCTTCCGGAACTCGGCCCGTTGATGCGAGACAATCCGCTTTACCTACTTTGGCATGCGATCGCCAACATTTCCGGTTATGCCGGCACACTTCAGTCGGTGCGGCAGACTTTCGATCATATCGAGGACAAAAGCGGAGACAATTTCCTCTATTTCCTGGCAATTGCACTGGGAGCTACATCCAACCTCTCTGCGGTCGACTACCTTATGGAAGCGCACAAACGAGCTGGGGACATCGAGCCGCTAAGACAGATCGAGCAGGAAATATCCTTCCTTCTTGAAGCCGAGGATGGCCCATTGATGGCGGGTTCCATGGAGGAAGTCTTGACGGACGAGGGCTGGGTCGAGAGAGCTAACCGCGAGAGATATTTCGACCAAGTGAAGCAGGCGCGCGATGCGGTGCTAGAGCGCGTAGGCTCCAAGGATATTCCGATCTATGGAGGCGAGGCGATCGACATCGCCAAGATTGCGAAGCGCATGTATCGCAACTTGAAACAGGACGAGGAGCGGGAGCAAAGGCTGGCACGGGAAGCGACGCTGTTCGAGGCTACCACAGGCATCAATTGCTCGAAAATGTTCGATAGAAACGGCAACTTGAAATCGTTGCAGGCTGCCGGAATCCTCGAGACATTTTTCGACAGCGATGAGATCGGGGGCTTCAAGGCGGGGCAGAGATATTTTTTCGGTCACCCGATAGGGATCTGAGCAGTTCCACGCGTGTGCGGAGAGATCGCTGCTGCAAGGTTGGCCCTATCCGAAAAATCCACTCGCCTTGGCCCACTCCATGACTTTGTCAGCCAGCGGGATTTTTTGCTCGCCATATTCGAAGCGGTGGACAAATTCCAAACCGGCTTCGGCTGGGTCAATGGTGAACAAATCATCTTCTTGCGCAGCGTCGGGGAAGAGCTCCAGAAAAGCCGCACCCGCTGCGGCGGCCATCGCGGGTTCGCGCATGCGATCGACGAGCCAGTTGAGTTGGGTCTTGTCGTTGAGCATCCCAACTGCGCGGACAGCCGCCGGGTTCGCGGCGCGCATCAGACCTCCCAGCCAGGACCGGACTTCCCTCGACTGCGTTGTATTGATCAAAGTACGCAGCGCGGTGAGTGCGTTAGCGTCGTCTGATGCGGCTACGGCCTCAAGATCGGGCCTAACCCGCTCCCCAAATCCAAGCTCTGCGAGTGCGACACCGGCCCAGAAGCGTACCTGGGCATCGCGATCATCGAGCAGCGCCGCGACAACCTGGACAAGCTCGATATGTCGAAGTCTCGCCGTGAGCCTAAGACCGATACACCGCGTCTCTGCGCCAGAGTCCTTTAGCAAACGCAAAAGCGTTCTGCCGGGGTCCATCTTGTGCACGTCGATCGCGTGAGCGGCAAGTTGCCGCTTAACGGGATCCTCGTGCGACACCCACTGTCTGACCCACCTCGCGATCTTGTCCGCTCGATGGATTTCCAACGCGCCAACAAAGCCGTAGGCTGCGTTCCTTTCAGCGCGGAAGAATTCAATCGACTCGTTCAGGCTTTTTTCGTCTTCCAGCTCAATTGCCAGCCATGCACACGTGAAAAGTTCGCCTTTGTCGGGAAAATCGGCCCATTGTTCGATGGCAAATGGCCAAGCCGCCGCGCCGGCGATCCGCAGCGCGTCTAGATGCACCTCAAGCCGGTCGCCAAAGCTCTTTGCCACCTGAACGTCCGGCGGGTCTGCATTCAGCAGCGTATCTCTTTGCGCCCAAAGGAATGCCACCAATTCGACATGCTGACGGAGCACGTCATCAGCCACCCTGTTGGGCCGCGCCTGCGTTGTGACCTGTGGCCCAGTCATCAGTTCAGATTCACGGAGCCACCGCGGATATTGTTCGCACCGCTAGCATGGCTCACGATGTATTTTCCGCGAAGCGAGATATGTCCATCACTGTCAAGTATGAGACTGGACTTTCCGCAGCGAAGTTCGATCCTCTTCGAGGCCTTCAGTCGGACATATTCACCATCGCTGATAACGCGCTGGGCCGCGCGCTTGCGGGCTGGTTCGATGATCGGTCCCATGATGAGCGGACGTCTCGGGTCGCCGTCCTGAAACAGCAACGCCACTTCTGATCCTATCATAGCCTGATTGAGCTCAACCAGGCTTCTGGCCCTCAGCGCCACATCCTCGGGATTGCCGGGAAATACAACCAGCGGACCCTGATCGTCGAAACCAAGGAACAGCCCGATGACCACCCCATAGATACGCTCGACAACTTTGCTCATCGCGACCTCAATTCTCGTTGATCTTCGAGCCCTTCAGGATGATGTCACCCGAGGCCTTGGCGTTGATCTTACCAGATGCCTTCAAGAAAATGTCCTTTCCCTCCACAACGATCGTGCCATCCTTTTTCATGACAACCTTCGAACTTCCGCATGTTAGGGTGATGTCGTCCGCCGCTTCGATCGACAGGCTTTTGCCAGACTTTGTAACCGAGTCTTCCTTGATGTCGGTAAGGCTACCCTTTGCAATCTTGAGCATGAACCCGCCACCAACTTCAGTGGAGTCATTCGACGTGATTTTGGCTGTGCGCGAAGCGCCTACATCGGTGGCCTGTGACGCGGCGATCGCGACGGTCTGGCCAGCACCGATGCTGATGCTCTGATCGGCGCCGATGGTCCAGGTATCGCTCGTGCCTATGTTGTGCGTCTGGCTGATGCCCACGGTCATTGAGCGTGTCGCGCCGATGGTATTGGTCTGCACCGCACCCACGGTTCGGGTCTCGGAGGCCCCAACGGTATCGACCCGCGCCGCGCCAACAGTCACCGTCTGCACGATCGCCACGGTCTGCGTGTGATTAGCGCCGATCGTCTCGGTCGAGTTGGAGCCGATGCTTATCGTCTCGTTCGAACCCACCGTCAGCGAGCGGTTGACGCCGACGGTCTCGGTGTCGTTGTTGCCGATATTGGTGGTCTGGTCGACGCCGACCTTGACCGTCTTGTTGTTGCCGACGTCCTCGTCGAGGTTGTGACCGACGGAGTGCTTGGCGTCGTGGTCTATGCGGTCGGACTGGTCGTGCTGGACCAGCTTCTGGCGATCATTCTTGATCAGAAGGTGATGGTCCTTCTGCGCCTGGAAATTGACCAGTTCGGAGCCGGCCTTGTCCTCGAACATCAGCTCGTTGTAGCCGCCACCGCCCTTCGACGAGTTGGATTTCCAGCCCGACTGCGTGGCGTTGCCGGGCAGCCCGTAGGGCGGCATCTGCGAGGCGTTGTAGACCCGGCCGGTGATGATCGGCAGATCCGGATTGCCTTCGATGAAATCGACGATCACTTCCTGGCCGATGCGGGGAATCTGGATGAAGCCCCAGCCGCTGCCGGCCCAGGTCTGCGACACGCGCACGAAGCAGGAGCTCTTCTGGTCCTTCTTGCCCAGGCGGTCCCAGTGGAACTGCACCTTCACCCTGGCATATTTGTCGGTGAAGATTTCCTCGCCGGACGGACCGACGACCGTCGCCGTCTGTGGCCCGCGCATGATCGGCCGCGTCGTGATGCGCGGTGGCCGATAGGCGACTGAAGTCGGCGCCACGCCGAGCACGACCTTGAAATTCTCGCCATCGGTGTCGACGCCGGCGCGGTAGCCCGGATCGAACAGCCGGTATTCGGCGCTGACGACCAGATACTCCTTGTTCTGGTCTTTGCGCGGAAAGCCGTCGAGCTTGAAGGTGCAGCCGGAGAACAGGCCGCGCACGGTGCCGACGGCGGCAATGCGCATATGCGCCGCCTGGATTTCTTCGCGCCTGATCGCCGCCAGGCTGTCGCCGCGGCCGACTTCCAGATGCGCGCCGGGGTGGCGATAGTTCTCGCCGGCAGCCTGCTTGTGGCCGAAGGGCTGTGCCGACTTCGCCATCAAATCGGCGGCGGGCTTCTCGAAATCATAGTCGGTGTGGGCATAGGCGCCGGGGCGCACCGCGCTGCCTGGAATCCAGTCGGTGATGTACTCGACGTCGCGGCGCGAGCCCTGCCCTTCGAACTGATAGAGCACCGTCTCATAGCCCGGCGCTGGCTTCAGCTTGCTCATGGCGTCGGCCAGGATCAGTGTGTGCTCACCCTCGGCATGCTCGAAGAAGTACATTATGCCTTCATGCTCGAGCAGCCGCTGCACGAAATCGAGGTCGCTCTCGTCGTACTGCACGCAATATTCGCGCGGCGGATAGGAGCCCTGCAAGCGCTTCTCGAACTTGGCGATGCCGCCATATTTGGAGAAAATCTCCTCCACGATCTCGACGGCAGTCTTGTCCTGGAAGATGCGGCAGTCGGTGGTATTGCCGAGGAACCACAGCCACGGCCTGACGACCGCCTCATAGTGAGCCAGCCGATCTTCGATGCGGGTAAGGCGAAACTCGGCGATGAGGCCGCTGAACCAGCGCTTGGGGTCGGCCTCCCCTTCGATCGAAACGGTGCCGCCCAGCATCTTCAGCGGGTCGACATCGGCATTGGTCGAGACAAATCCAACGGTGTAGGCAAGGCAGCGGCTGATCTCGTCGCGGCCGACGAGATGCGTAAAGGTCAACAGCTCGGCGCCGACCGGCGTCTGCACAAGCGCGGCGCGTTGTTCACTCGGCATGGGTCGTGCCCCTCCTGAGCGCTAGTGTGGCAGGTTCGAAGCCCTTCTTGTGTTAACGACCTCACGTTCAGGGATATTTCGCAACTTGCCACCCAAGCCATGTTGAGCCTACCACATGTTCTATGGCAGACCAAAGAGGACAAGCGGCAGGCCGTTGCTGTTTGCGCCGCTTTCGCCAGTGTGAAACGCCGCTCTCCCGCTGTGCCCGCAAGCTGCTAGACTGTGGCACATCGGATCAATGGAAACGGCAGCGGTCGACGGTCCATAGCGCATGTTCATCAGTCTGCAGATCAGCAATGTCGATGTCCTGCCTGCCGGGCTGCCGCCCGGATACGCATCGCGCGACCGCGGCTTCGAGATTGGGCGGGAGAACTGTGCCTGGACCTTGCCCGATCCGGACAAGTTCATCTCCGGCCGGCATTGCGAAATCCGCTACGAAGGCGGCGCTTTTTTTCTCCACGACGTCTCGCGCAACGGCACATTCGTCAACGGGTCGAGCCAGCGCCTGACCGACCCGCACCGGTTGGCGCAAGGTGACCGGCTCCGGATCGGCCGCTATATCGTCTCGGTATCGATCGATGACGGGAACCCAGCCTTCGGTGGCCATGGTTCGACGCAACGGCAGATGCCCGTTGGATCCTTTCCAGACCATGCCGCATCGCCACGGTCACCGACCGCGCCGCCCGCTTCGCTCTCCAGCCGGCCGCAGCAAGCCGACGAGATCCTGCGCGCGATTGCCGCCGGCGCCGGCATTCCGCCAGAGGTGCTTTTGCTGCGCCAGCCGCAGGAGGTGGCCGGCGAGATCGGCGCGGTGCTGCGCATCGTCGTCGACGAACTGGTGCTGCTGTTGAAGGCGCGCGCCGCCGCGAAAGTCCTGGCCAAGACCAGCGACCGCACCATGATCAATTCCGCCGACAACAATCCGCTGAAGTTCGTGCCCGGGACAGACGAAATCCTCGACATCATGTTCGCGCGGCGCAGGGCCGGCTATCTCGATGCCCGGCATAGCATCGAAGACGCTTTCCACGACCTCAAAACGCATGAATTCGCCACCTTCGCCGCCATGCAGGCAGCGCTGTCGCGGTTGCTTGACGATCTGTCGCCCGAGGCGATTGCGAAAAAACTGCCGCCATCCTCCTTTGCCTCGAAGAAGACGCGCGCCTGGGACGCACTGGTCGCGACCTGGCGGGCCAAGGAGGAAGCGCACGAGAACGGCATGCTGGACATATTCCTCACCTATTTCAGCGAAGCCTATGCCAAGGCCGCCAAGCAGAAGACTGGCAAGGGCTAAGCCCGCGCACCGCTGAAGACACCGTGAAGGCGACCCGAGCACGGGCCGGCCACCAAAATTGCGCCGGGTTTCCATCGCAACCTTCTGAGACTACGATCACATACGACGATTGAGCACGCGGGTACGGTTGGTCGACCTCGGGGGTCTGCGGCACATGTCATGTCACGGCGAGATAGCGTCCTGCGGTCCGCGTTCGCGCGGACATGGCGCTGTGCGTCGCGGCGCGCGGGCGTAGAGGCAGGGATCGGCGATGAGCTCGAAGGATGATCCTTTCGATCCGACCGGCAAAACCGTCATCCGCCCCAGCCGCCCCAATCCCGGCCGCAAGCAAAAGACGGTTCTCGCCCGCGATGCGCCGGCCCCCGGCAGTACGGTGATCGCCCCTGCCAGCGTCCCGGAACCCACGGTTTTCGATCCCAACGCCGGCCGCCAGCCGCCGTCCGACGTCACGGGGACGGTGATCTATCAGGGAACGCCCTTCGCCAACGCGCCGGCCGATCCGCCCGTTCACGGCTCAGCCGGGACGGCGGGGAAAACGCCATGGGATGCGCTGCTCGGCGCCAGCGATGCCGTCGATTATGGCGCGGCCAACCCGATCGTCGCTGCCGCGGCGCCCTTGCTGATACTGCTTGGGCATCTGCGGCTGATGGCTGTCGAAAGACCGGCCGAGCCGCTGGCGCAGCATGTCGCCGGCCTGATCGAGGATTTCGACCGCAAGATCGCCAGGACCGATACCTCGGAAGAGGATGCGCGCATCGCCAGCTATGTGCTTTGCGAAACCGCCGACGATATCGTCGCCAATCTGCCCGGTTCCAGCCGGGATGCGTGGGCGCAGCACGCCATGCTGCAGCGCTTCTTCCAGGTCAAACCCACCGGCGCCGGTTTTTTCCAGGCGCTGAACACGGTGCTGGCGACGCCGGAACCTCATCGCAATCTCATCGAGCTGATGCATGTCTGCCTGTCGCTTGGCTTCGAAGGCCAGTATCGCGGCCAGCCGCGCGAGAGCCTCGAACGGGTCCGCCGCGACGTCTACGAGACATCAGCCTATTTCCGCGTCCTCGGTGACGACGACATCTCGCCGCGCTGGCAAGGCTTGTCGGTCACATCGGCGCAAGGCTCCAGGCGGGTTCCGCTCTGGGCCATAGCCGCTGCAACCGCGGCAGTTTTGACCGCAGCCTTTTTCACGCTGCGCGTGCTCATCACCCATGATGGCGAGGCTGTTGCCGGCGAGTTGCTGGCGCTCAATCCGGCGACGCCGGTCACCATCGAGCGCACCGGTTTCGTGCCGCTGACCGAGGAGGTGAAAGTCGTCGCAGCGCCAACGACGATTGCGCAGGTCGATCGCATCCGCACTGCCTTGGCCAAGGAGATCGAAGGCGGCGGCGTCAGCGTCGGCACTAAGGGTGATTTCATCATCGTGGAAATCAGCAACGCCCTGCTGTTCCAGTCGGGACGAGCCGAGGTCAAGCCGGAGTTCGAGCCGGTGGCCGCCAGCATCGCGGCGGCTCTCGACGCGGAGCGCGGGCCGATCCGGATCGTCGGCCACACCGACAACGTCAAACCGAAGAAGACCAGCGCCTTCAAATCGAATTTCGACCTCTCCGTCGCACGTGCCCAGTCGGTGGAAAAGATGATCGCAGCGCATTTCAGCGATCCGTCGCGGACAAAGGTCGAGGGCAAGGGCGAGGACGAGCCCATCGCCGACAATGCAACGCCGGAGGGCCGCGCCAAAAACCGCCGTGTCGATGTAATGATCCCGCGGGAGGAGATGCTGTGACCGGCTGGCTGCTGCGCATCTTCAGCGCGCTCGCGCTCGCCGGCTTTGCCGCCGCGGTCTGGTACGCCGGCCCGTTAATCCGCTTTGCCGGCGCCCGGCCGTTGGATCCCATCTGGCTGCGGGCAGCGATCATCGGCATCGTCGTCGGAACGGTGGCGATCATCTATGCAATCCGGTTCTGGCGCAGGCGCAAGGCGCAGAAGGCGCTGGAGGCTGCCATGGCCAGCGCCGAGGATGACGGCAGCGATGCAAAGGTGCTGGAAGCTCGCATGAATGAAGCGGTCGCGACGCTCAGGCAATCGAGCGGCAAGCGCAACTTCCTCTACGACGTGCCCTGGTACATCGTCATCGGCCCGCCGGGCGCCGGCAAGACCACCGCGCTGGTCAATTCCGGCCTGAACTTTCCGCTTGCCGGGTCGGGCCAGGCGCAGCCGGTGGCGGGTGTTGGCGGTACGCGCAATTGCGACTGGTGGTTCACCGACGAGGCGGTGCTGATCGACACGGCCGGGCGCTACACGACGCAGGATTCCCATGCACGGACCGACAGCAAAAGCTGGCTGGCGTTCCTGTCGCTGCTCAAGCGGCACCGGACGCGTCAGCCGATCAATGGCGTCATCCTGGCGATCAGCCTTGCCGATCTGATGGCGGACGGCGAGCAGGCGGCCCGTGTCGCCGAGATCCGCAGCCGCCTGCAGGAAATCCACGAGGTCCTGAAGGTCCGCTTTCCCGTCTATGTGCTGTTCACCAAGGCCGACCTGGTCTCCGGATTCATGGAATATTTCGGCGGTTTCGACGAAGCACGCCGGCGCAAGGTGTGGGGCGCGACCTTCCAGACCGCCGAGCGCGGCCTGAACATGGTCGCGGAAGCGCCAGCCGAATTCGACGCGCTGGTGAAGCGCCTGACCGAAGAGATGAGCGAGCGGCTGCAGGCGGAGACCGATCCGGTCGCGCGCATCGCCATTTTCGGCTTCGCCGCGCAGCTCGGCGCGCTGAAAGGCCGGATCGTGCATTTCCTCGAGGGCGTTTTCGAGCCGACGCGCAAGCAGCTGAACGCCCCCCTGCGCGGCCTGTATTTTTCTTCCGGCACGCAGGAAGGCACGCCGATCGACCAGTTGCTGGGCAGCATAGGCCGCAGTTTCGGCAGGAGTGCCCAGGCGCATCTTTCCGGCACCGGCAAAAGCTTCTTCCTGCACGATCTGTTGAGCCGCGTCATTTTCGCCGAGTCCGGCTGGGTGTCCTATGACAGGGCGGCCGACAGGCGCGTTGCGATCGCCCGCTACGCCGGCCTGACAGCGATCGCGGCCATAGCGATCGCCGCGCTTGGCGTTCTCGGCCTGAGCTTTACGACCAACAAATCGCTGGTCGCCGCGACCGGCCAGGCGGCAGGCCAATACCGCGCGACAGCCGCGCCGCTGCTGGCCAGCACGACGGTGTCGGATGCCGACCTCGAAACCGTCATCGGTGCGCTAGATGCGCTGCGCGGCCTACCAGCCGGCTATGACACCAAGGATCAGCCGACGCCGGCCACGGCGACGTTCGGCCTCAGCCAGCGTGAGCGTATCCTTTCGGCCTCCGAGACCGCCTACCGGCAGGGGCTGGAGCGGATGTTCCGCTCGCGCCTGCTGTTCCAGCTCGAACGCACGATCGAGGCCAGGATGGCCGATCCGATGGCGCTGTACGAGCCGTTGAAGATTTACCTGATGCTGGGCGGCAAGGCGCCGAAAGTGGATGACGAGCTGGTCGTCACCTGGCTGAAGCGGGACTGGGAACAGAACCGCTATCCCGGCGCCCACAATCGCGACGGCCGGGCGCAACTGGAGAAGCATTTGCGCGCCATGCTGGCGCTCGACGATGACCAGGATCCCTCGTTCGAACTCAACCGCGCGCTGGTCGAATCCGCCCAGCGCTCGCTCGGCCGCATGAGCCTTGCCGATCGCGCCACCGCGCTCATCCAGTCGGCCACCTATGCGGCGGCGCTGGACGATTTTTCGGTGTCATCGCAAGCCGGCGCGGAGGCGCCGATGCTGTTCGAGCGCAATGACGGAAACGATCTCGCCGGCCTTCGCGTCCCCGGTCTCTACACCCATGCCGGCTTCGACTTCTATCTGGCGCAACTTGCCAGGAGCGCGCAGGCGCTGGTCGACGATCAATGGGTGATCGGCTCGAGCGGCGAGCAAGGCGGTTTCGACCAGGAATTGCTCAAGCTCGGCCCGGAGCTGCTCGATCGCTATGGCAAGGGCTTTGCGGCGGCGTGGAACGAGGTGCTCGACAGGTTGAAGTTCAAGGCAATGGCCGCCGACAAACCGCAATATCTGGCGCTGTCCGCAGCGGGATCACCGAGTTCGCCGCTGATGCAGCTGTTCGAGGCGATCGCGCGCGAAACAGCTTTGACGCAAGAGCGCAATCCGGCTGCGCCGTCTCAAGACAGCGGCCAGGAAATCGCGGCACGCGCCAAGGGCCTCGCCCGCATCGGCATCGAGCTTGCAGCGCGCAAATCGCAGAGCAGGGCCGGGACCGCCTTTGTCAGTACGCAGAACCAGGATCCCGGCGCCAACATCGAAGCCCAGTTCCGGTCTTTCCAGGCTTTGGTGGCCGGGGCGCCGGGGCAGCGGCCGCTCGACGCCCTCACCCAGAATTTCCGCGAAATCTATCAGAGCGTGCGGCTGGCCGCCGATGTCCCCGCCCAGACGGACCAGGCCAACGCCAATCTGCAGCTGCAGATCTCGACGTTGCGCGCCAATGCTTCGCGGCTGCCGAAGGCGCTGGCCAGGATGGTGAGCGCGGCGGCGGACGATTTCGAGGGCACCGTCGCCGAAACATCGACCACGCGTCTCAACGAGATGCTGGAGGAGACCGTCGGCCGTCCGTGCGAAGAGGTGATTGCCGGGCGCTTTCCATTCGCCCCCGCCGGCACCGACGATGTCGCCATGGCGGATTTTGCCAGATTGTTTTCTCCGGGCGGGGTTCTCGACCGGTTTTTCGCGCAGAACCTGGCGTCGCTGGTCGACATGAGCGGCCAGGACTGGGACTGGAAACAGGACACCAGGTTCGGCCGCAATCTGGCGAAATCGACGCTGAAGAACTTTCAGCTCGCGGCACAAATCCGCGCGGCTTTCTTTCCGCTCGGCGGGCCGGTGCCGTCGATCAACATCACCCTCACGCCGCTGTCGCTGCATGGCGATGCCGACATGGCGCTGCTCAATATCGACGGCCAGGTGCTGCAGGCCACCCAGGCCGGCAACACGCCGGGCCTGATTCCGTGGCCGGGCAAGACCGGTTCGGCCAGTCTCAGCCTGACGCCGGAGCTGCCCGGCCGCGAGTCCGCAATCAAGTTCGACGGTCCCTGGGCGTTGAAACGATTGCTGGACAAGGGGCAGGTCACCGCCAATGGCGACAGTCTCGAAGCGCATTTCCTCATCGGCGGGCGCGATGTCGCCTACACGATCAAGACCGGGAAGGACGGTAATCCGTTCACGCTGCCGGCGCTCTCCGCGTTCAGCTGTCCGAAGGCTTTCTGATGGGGAATTGCATGGCAGGACCAAAGATTGCAGGACGCAGAGACAGCGGCGGCACCACACCGTCCGTCATCAGCGGCTTAGATTTCGATACTCTAATGAATGGGGCTGTGGCAGACTGGCCAGGCACGTCAGCCAAGGCGTTGCGGAGCGTAGGCAAGTGAACGATGCCGCCTTTGAGAGCTACGGCGTGAGCCACAAGGGCTGCGTGCGCGACCACAATGAGGACAGCTTTCTGGTCGAGCCGCAGATCGGCCTCTGGGTGGTGGCCGACGGCATGGGCGGGCACGAGGCCGGAGAAGTCGCTTCGGCAAGCATTGTCGAGCATCTGGCGACGATCGGCATCGCCAGTTCGGCGCCGGATCTGCGCGCCCGCTTTGAGGATCGGCTGAACCGGGCGCATGCCGAGATTCGCCGGATTTCGCGCTCACGCGGCGTGACCATCGGCTCCACCGTTGCCGCACTGCTGGCCATGGACGGCAGGTTCGCCTGCCTGTGGTCGGGCGACAGCCGCGTCTATCTCGTGCGCAACGCCGCGATCTCGCAGATTTCGCGCGACCACACCGAGGTGCAGGAACTGCTCGACAGCGGCGCGATCAGCGCAGCCGAAGCGGAGAACTGGCCGCGCCGCAACGTCATCACCCGCGCCATCGGCGTCAACGACGAAATCGCCATAGACTTCCAGCAGGGAGAGACCCTTGCCGGCGACATCTTCATCCTCAGCACGGACGGGCTGACGGCGCATGTCAGCGACGCGGAAATTGCGGCAGCAGTGCTCTCGGCAGCGCCGCAGGCTGCCTGCGAAAAGCTGCTTTCCATGGTGCTTGAGCGCGGCGGCACCGACAACGTCACCATCGTTCTGGTCAAGATCAGAGACAAAGGCAATGGCCTGTCCCGAGCAGGAGGCCACGACCGATGAGCTCCGACGACAAGACCCGGCTATTGCCCAACATGGCGGATACCAGCGTCGGCACGCAGCTCAGCGGCATCTACGAGCTCGACGAACGCATCGCGTCGGGCGGCATGGGCGAAGTCTATCGCGGCCACAACATCCAGACCGGCGATCATGTCGCGATCAAGATCGTGCTGCCGGAATTCGCCCGCGATCAGACGATCCTGTCGCTGTTTCGCAAGGAAGCCTCGATCCTCAACCATCTGTCGCATGACGCGGTCGTGCGCTACCACGTCTTCACCATAGATCCCGGCATCGGGCGGCCCTATCTGGCGATGGAATTCGTCGACGGCCAGTCGCTCTACGACATCATGCGCGGCGGGGCGATGGCGACTCCGGATGTGCGCAAACTGTGCCACCGGCTGGCCTCGGGCCTGAGCGCCGTGCACCAGGCCGGCGCCATCCACCGCGATCTTTCGCCCGACAACATCATCCTGCCGGGAGGCCGGGTCGAGCGGGCAAAAATCATCGATTTCGGCATTGCGCGATCGGCCGCGGTCGGTGGCGAGACGCTGATCGGCGGCAAGTTTGCCGGAAAATACAATTACGTCTCCCCCGAGCAGCTCGGGCTCTATGGCGGCGAGGTCAGCGAACAGTCCGACATCTACAGCCTGGGGCTGGTGCTGGCGGCGGCGCTGCGCGGCAAGCCGATCGATATGGGCGGCTCGCAATACGAGATCGTCGAAAAACGGCGGACCGTCCCTGATCTCTCCGGCATCGATGCCGATTTCAGGGACATCGTCGAAGCGATGCTGCAGCCTGACCCGGATGATCGACCGGCCAGCATGGCCGAAATCGCCCGGTTGACGCGCGACGACAGCGACGCGACCTTGCCGCCGGCATCGCTCGCGCCCCGGCCCGGTCTGCCGCGAACCGGGCAGACCGCAGGGCCTGTCTCGAAGATCGGGGACTCGCCGGCCCAAGGCTTCGGTTCGGCCCCGCCAAGCGGCACGGCGGAGCCGTCTTTCGTGCCGCACGTGCGCCCGGCGCACCTGTCGCAGCCGAAACCGGCTGCTGAAACTCCCAAGCGAGCAAGCACACCGCCGAAGCGTGCTACTACAGGCAGAAATCTGACGATCGCGGTGCTGGCGGCGGTGGTCATGGTATCGCTTGGAGGGCTCTATGCATCGGGTATCGTGGGATTCGGAGACCGGCCTCGCCTCACCGACACCGGCAAGCCGCTCCAACCCGGACTGACAAAGCCGATCGTCGCTGACAAGCCCGTTTCGGACACTGCGCCGGTCGAGAAGACGGTGCCAAAGCCGCAACCAGCGGAGACTCCGGCTGAAGATCAGGCCAAAGCGCCGGTCGAGCCGCAGCCGACGCCGCCAGTCGCGTCGAGCGCCACGGCCCCGCTGCCGGCCGCACCAACCGACAAGACCGTCGCGCTGCAACCGCCATCCGGCCCGTCACAGTCCGATGCCGCGAAGAACCCCGAGCCTGTCAGTCCGCCGGTAGAGCCCAAGGCGACAGCGCCAGCCACGCAAACACCTGAACCGACGGCCGAGGCCCCCAAACCCACAGCACCGACGCCGGAACCCACCGCTCAAGCGCCCGAGCCCAAGGCGCAGGCGCCTGAACCGACCGCGCAGGCGCCCAAGCCGGACACGCAGGCGCCTGAACCGACCGCGGAGCCTAAGCCGAGCCAGCCCGATATCGCCAGCGGTGAGCAGGCCGACAAGCCGGCAGAGCCCGACATTGCCATGAACGTGCCCAAGCCGGAGGTGCCGCCACCGGCCGATGCGGCCGCGGAGCGGGTCACCTGGGTACGCGCCTTCAATGGTGGTGATTGTTTTTTTGCGACGGTGACGTCGGTCGCCGACAAGGGTGTCGCGATCGAGGGCTTCGGCACGTCGGTGCCACCCTTCGAACAGTTGCTTGGGGAATTCCAGGCGAAGTTCCATGTCGAGCCGGATATCAGCGTCCGCCTTATCCAGCCCCCGCAATGCGGGATCACCGGCTTCCTGCGTTTCATGGGCGCGAGCACGGCCGACAGGCCGCAGCTTGTCCTCGACCAGACATCGGTGCCGGACGGCTCGCCGATCGACGGCACGCTGATGACGCATGGCGGGCTGGTGTCGAGCGTGTTCCTGATCGACCACAGGGGCATCGCGTTCAACCTCGACGATCATGTTGTCGTACAAGCCGACAAGGCGACCTTCTCGATCCCGATCGGGCTCGGCGCCGCCGACAAGGCGGCAGGCAAGGCGTTGCCGCAGATCATCATGGTGATCACCGGGCCGCAGGACATAAAGGCGGCGGACTTCACAACGCCGACGCCGGCCTCGGTGCTGTTGCCCAGGATCCTCGACGAGATCGGCGCCAGGAGTTCGGCATTTTCGGCGACCGCCAAATACTTCCGCCTCGGCGGCTAGCACCGACGCCGATGCAACGCCGTCGCCGAGATCCCGTCCTGCTTGCCCGGAACGTGCGCGTGAAGCTCGCCGCGAGCGCGGTCGCGACGCTGTTGCTGGCGCTTCTTTCCACCGGGCATGCGCGCGCCGAATTCACCGTCTGCAACCAGACGCTCGACGTCGTCAATCTTGCCGTCGGTCAGAAGGTCGACGATGCCGACCAGACCGATGGCTGGTGGACCATCGGCGCCAATCAATGCGTCAACGTCATTCGCGAGGAGCTGACCAACCGCTACATCTACATCTACGCGACGGATGTCTTCGGCCACGCCATTCTGGCAGGCTCCACCGACATGTGCATCGAGCGGCGGCGGTTCTCGATCCGCGGCATCGATGAATGCTGGCAGCGCGGCCATATCGCGGCGAAGTTTCTCGAAGTCGACACGCAGGAACAGGTGCGCTGGACCTTCTTCCTGACCGGAAGCGCACCGTGACGCACAGCATCGACACCAGCTTCAAGGCAAAGAAGCAGGCGCGCGCCGCGCTACGCAGGCGCAGGATCTGGCTCGGGCTGGCGGCTGGCCTGGCGACAATCGTCCTCGCCGCGATTGCCACCGGCTTCTATCTTACCGCCGACTACTGGTCGTTCCGCGACGAGGACGAGGAACTGCATGCCGTCGAAGACTCGGACGACGTGCCGGCCGACGCATCGGTCTACGTGCCGGCCATCATCGACCTTGCCGGCGACCCGATGTGGATCACACTGGCGCCGGAGGCGGGCGCCGCCAAGAGCCGCGGGATGCCGCGCCCGACGGAGCTCGACCAGGCCGGCATCTCCCCTCAGATCATGGTTCTCTCCGACGTGATGCTGAGCGCCAGCGAAAAATTCATGACGACGATCCCCTCGACGCAGGAGGATTTCGCCTTCTTCCAGGCGCAGCGGAAGACCGCGGTCGCGCCACCCGCCGAACCCAACGATCCGCAGAATGACCTGCAGAACGATCTTCAACCATCGCCCGGCGCGGACGGGGCTCCGGCGGCCTCCGGCCCAGCTCCTGACCCGCAGGCTGCTCCGGGTGCATCGGCGGCGGCCGATGACCCCGAGGCCGGCTGGGGCGAGACCATCGATGAGGGCGAAGCAGCACTCCCCGCCTTTCAGAAGACAGCGGTCGAAAACAACACCAGCGTTGCCAACGTCAGCTCGGAATATCAGCGCTTCGAGGCGACCGAGGACATTTTCGTGAAAATCCTCAACGACCGCAGCCTGGACAGCGTGGCGCTCGATGCGCATTTTTCCGCCGACGACGCAAAGCTTGCCGGCGAGGCGCTGAAGGCGCTGTTCGACAAGGACGGCCTGCAGCCTGGTTATGTCGTGGCGATGCGCGGCTTTAGGCCGACGCGCGAGACCACGACGATGTCGCTGATGCAGGTCTCGATCTACGCCAGGAACGTCTTTGTCGGCACGCTGACACGCAACGCGGCCGGTGCCTTCGTGTCGGGCGTCGACCCGTGGGTGCGCGAGGACCTGTTCAATTATTCGGGCGCCGAGACCGAAGGCACGCAGAAACGGCAATACCGCCTGCTCGACGCGATCTATTCGACGGCGGCCCGCAACAATGTGCCGAGCGGCATCATTGGCGAAGCCATCATGTATCTGTCGCGGGGACAGGATCTGGATGCTTTCGCCAGCGAGGACCAGCGTCTTGTGCTGATCTATTCGCAGACGCCGCGCGGCAAGAACGAGACCGACGGACGGGTGCTCTATGTCGGTATCCAAGGCACGCAAAAGAGCTTGGATTGTTTCGTTTTCCAGCAGAGCGACGGCCAGTTTTCCTGCGTCTCGGGCGATGACCAGGTGCGCTCGCTGACGGTGGCCAACGGCATGGTGACGCCGGTCAACGGTGTCATGACGTCGACCTTCGGGCCGCGCAAGCATCCGATCCTGGGCGTTGTTCGCATCCACAAGGGCGTCGACTGGGCAGCACCCGTGGGGACGCCGATCGCCGCAGCCTTCGACGGCGAGATCATCTTCCAGGGCGACGGCGGCGGCTACGGCAATGTGGTCAAGATCGCCCATGGCGGCGGCCGCGAGACGCGCTACGCGCATATGTCGAAATTCGCCATTGCCAGCGGTGTCGGCACCAAGGTGAAGGCCGGCGACATCATCGGCTATATCGGCACCACCGGCCTGTCGACCGGGCCACATTTGCATTTCGAACTCTACCAGAGCGGTCAGGCGATCGATCCGCTCGGAACAGTGACCGCTGCAATCGCCGTCACTTCCAGCGATCCCGCCGTCGAAACGCTGACCGACCGTATCGTCCACGTCGAATCGGGCGGTAGCGCGCGGGCCAAGAACCCGCTGTCTTCGGCGACAGGCGCCGGCCAGTTCATATCCAAGACCTGGATCCGGATGATGAACACCTATCGTCCCGAACTGGCGCGCTCGCTGTCGACCGCAGACCTGCTCGCTTTGCGCTACGACGCCACCATCTCGCGTGAGATGGTGCGCAATCTGGCGCGCGAGGGCGAAGCCTATCTCAAGGCGCGTGGCCACCAGATCACCGCCGGCCGGCTCTATCTCTGCCATTTCCTCGGTATGGAAGGCGCCCATCAGGTGCTGGCGTCGCCGGGATCGGCGCAGTTGAGCGCCGTGCTCGGCTCGTCCGTTATCCAGGCCAACCCGTTTCTTGCCGGCAAGACCGCCAGCTACGTCGTCGACTGGGCGGAACGGAAGATGGGCCGCAAATTGCCGACGCCCGCCACCACCGATGCGGGCCAGCAGACGACGACGGAAGTCCGCCAGACATCGCCGGAGTTCGAAAAATACAAGCAGGCGATAACAGCACTGGTCGGCTCGATCCAAAATACTCTTGAGCCGGGCTAGAGCTGGCAGTTCGCCCCGGCTTTCGCCAAGCCGATTGTTCTGAGGCCGGCGAATGGTATGTTTGCGGATATTTGGGAAGGTTTTTGGGTCCTTGTGAACCAAAACTGTGGCTGGGATCACATACCCCCAACAGCCATTTTGGCAGAAGCGATACAGTCGCTGGTGAAATTTAGCATGCGCAGCCATCAATAACGCGCCCCATTGGGGCGGAGGGCCGATCCCATGAAAGCGTTTGCCGTCCTTTTGAGCGGATTTTTTCTGTTAATGCTGACCGCGCTTGGCACCGTCCAGGCGGCGGCGCCGGATGCCGGTGGCGTCAAACGCGTCGCGCTGGTCATCGGCAACAGCAAATACGTCCATGCCGTCGAATTGCCCAATCCGGCCAATGACGCGCATCTCATCGCATCGACGCTGCGCAATGCCGGCTTCGAGGTGATCGAGGGCGTCGACCAGGACAATGCCGGCATGCACAGCCTGATCAGCAAATTCACCGAGCAGTCCTACGATGCCGACCTCGCCGTCATTTTCTATGCCGGCCACGGCATGCAGGTCGACGGCAAGAACTTTTTGATCCCGGTCGACGCCGAACTGACGTCACCTGCCTATCTCAAGACCCGCACCGTCCAGATCGACGACTTCATGGCCGCATTGCCACCCGACCCGGCGGTCGGCGTCATCATCCTCGATGCCTGCCGCGACAATCCGCTGGCACGCACACTGGCGGCCGCGATGCCGAAGACCCGCTCCACCGCGCTGGGCACCGGCCTGGCGCCGATCGACCCTAAATCAGAGGGCGTCGGCACCGGCGGCATCCTGATTGCCTATGCCACCGACCCGGGCGCCATCGCCTTTGACGGCAACGGCGTCGACAGCCCCTACTCGACCGCGCTCGCCAGGCACCTGACCGAACCCGGCGTCGAGATCCAGAGTGCGCTGACGCGGGTGCGCGGCGAAGTGGCCGAGACCACGCAAGGCCGCCAGCGGCCATGGCACAACGCATCGCTGGGCCGCGAGGTCTTCCTTGGCAAACCGGCCGCCCAAGCCGCGCCGATGGTAAAACCGGCCGCCGATGACGCGAACGCCGCGGCAGCGCCCGCCCCTGCTCTCGTCACCAGCGAACCGCCTCCGTGGGAAGTCGAGCAGCGGCTTTGGGACGAGGCCTCGAAGCGCAACACCGCGCCATTCTACGAAGCCTATCTCGAACAGTTCCCGAATGGCCGCTTCGCCACGGTGGCGCGGCTCAACATCGATGCGCTGAACGATCCGAAAGCCCAGGAACGGCAGGTGGCAGCGCTCGATGCCGACGAAGCGAACTCGGGTTCTGCCGTGCGCACCTCGGTCGGCATTTCGGACGACATGAAGAAGGTGCTGGGCACCGAGGCGACGGAGAACGCGATCGGTCTCGATCGCCAGGGCCGCATCGACCTGCAATTGCGCGTCGAGGCGCTGGGCAACGAGCTTGGCCGCGTTGACGGCAATATTGGCGCCAAGACCCGGCAAGCGATCGGCGACTGGCAAGAGGGGAACGGGCTGCCTCCGACCACCTTCCTGACGCGCGAGCAACTGGCGTTCCTGGTTATCCAGACGGACCCGATGATGGAGGCCGTTCGTGCCAGGCACGAGGCCGACCAGGCCGGAGTGGACAAGCAGAAGAAACAGGTGGTGCAGAAGGCCCGCACGCTGAAGCCGGTGGCGGAAAAGCCACGCAAGAAGCAGTACGCCCAGAAGCCGCGCCGGCAACAGCAGTTCGTGCAGAAAAGGCGCAACCGCGAGGTCGTGCGCGAGGATGAACCGCCGCCGCGGGACAACAATGATTTCCTGACCAAGGCGCTGATCTTCGGCACCGGCGTAGCGGTCGGCGGCGTGCTCAAGAACTGATCGATCATGTCAAACAATAAAAGCGCCGCGTGTCCGTTGGACGCGCGGCGTTGTGTTTGACGACGGCCGGAAGACGCAGCCGGCGAAGCTACTGCGCCTTGATCCGCATCTCGACCCGCCGGTTGACGGGATCGTAGGGATCGGGATTGCGTGGATTGGCCTCGCCGAGACCGACCGCCTTGATGCGGGTGGATTCGATGCCGTTGGATTCGAGGAAGGCGGTGACCGATTGCGCCCTGCGCTGCGACAGGCCTTCATTGTAGGTCGCCGAGCCGGATGCGTCGGTATAGCCTTCGACGACGAAGGACAGCTTGCTCAGCCGATCGTCCTTCAGCGCCTTGGCGAATTCGTCGAGTTCGCTGCGCGCCTTGGCGTCGAGCTCGGACGAATCCAGGCTGAAATTGATCAGCATATCGAGGCCGGTCTTCTCCGGAGGCTTTTCTTTCTGGTTGGTCTTGCTCTTGCACTCGTCCTCGGTGCCGACACAAATCCCGCGTGCCGCGCCGTGATCGATAGCGCCGGCAAAGAACTTCACAATGTCTTCCGATTTCTGAAGTGGGTCGGCATAGACGTGCGTCGAGAAAAGCACGGTCGCCAATGCCAAGACTGAAATGTGCCGCTGCATAACGGTTACTCCCGTTTCGAGCATCCGATTTTCACTCAGGCCCGATCCATGGATCCGGGCCAACTCTTCCTGTTCGACAATGATCTGTCGAGATCACGGTCGGCTGTGGAATATACCAAACCGTGAGGCGTTTGTCTGTGAACAACGTCATGGACATGTGGTGGTCGACAGACTTGACCCGCGCCTCGCAGGCGGGTTGAGTGAGGGCTGGGGGAGGATAACAGCAGCGATGGTCAACGGGCTTCGATTCCAGACCGCACGCGATCTCTTCGCCGCGAACACGGCTGTCGCCCGGGACATGACGGCTGTTCCGACCGACCAACCCTCGCTCGAGTTCTGCCGCCGGCTGATGGCCGGGCGCATCCCGGAGGAAGCGATTACCTTTTGCGCCTATCTCCTGCCTGACCGGGCCGCAATCTGGTGGGGCCATGAGTGCCTGGGGCATCTGACCGAGCTGCTCGAAGAGCAGGACCTCGCAACGCTGGCACTGATCCAGGAGTGGGTCGGCGACCCCAACAATGCAACCCGCCGGGAGGCTGTCGCCGGGGCGGCGATGACGCAGCAGCACACGCCTGCCGGCTGGATCGCGCTAGCGGCGCAACGGCACATCAATGGCCTGACGCCGCAGACCAACGGGTCGAGGCTGCGGCCGCTGCCGGCTGCGCATGCCGTCAATGCCGGCATACTGGCCGGACTGGCGCGGGTTGCGGTGGCGGACCGTTTCTCCGTGCTCACCGCCTTTGTCGAGATGGGCATCCATCTGGCCGAAACCGAGGCGCTGCGCCGAGCCTGATTGCTCCTAGATCATGACGAGATTTAGTTGAAATCTGATCTTTGATCTAAAATCGGTACCCGTTTTTTGGGTCATGCTCTAAATTAACTTGCGGCGGTTTCATTTGCAGCCGTTTTGCGCCCATTTGCCGAGCGCCACCTTGAAGCGCGTGCCCAGCGGGTGTTGCAGGCGCAACACCGAGACGTCATTGGTGACGTAGGTCTTGGCCTGGTCGCACAGCCGCTCCTCGGTCCATTGATGACAGTTGCTGCACTGGTTGTCCCAGACGGACTTTTCCAGGCCCTCGACCGGACTGAAGTGCGGCTTGCCCTGGATGAGTTGGGCGATGCTCTTGCCGTCGATCGCCGGGTCGCCGAAATTGACCGGAACATCGAAAAGGATTGGCGCGTCCGAGCCCAGCTTCGGAATTTCCTCACGCAGCTGTTCCAGCGCCTGCTCGCCGGCGTCCGTACCCGGCGGATTGGCGGCCGCGCCGGTGCGCGCCTGCGTATCGCCTTCGGGCGCAGCCGCGCCGGAATCGCCGACGATCAGCGGCGCCTTGAGATCGACCTTGTGAAGCACGACATCGGTGGTCAGCGAAACGTTGATCCAGGGCCGCTGGCGTCCGGCTGTGGCCTTGAACACATCCGACGTAACCCGGTTCATCGCTTCGGTGATCGAGACGTTGACCTCGCCGATATGGGCAAGCAGCGCCGCCGAAAATGGCGAGTGCTCGCCCGGTCCGTCATAGGCGAGCTGGTTGGGACTGGCAGCGAAGGCGACCAGCGTGCCGGCGCCGCCATTCTCGATCGGTATTTCGGCAAGGCCGCTGCTTGCCGTGCTGTCGCCGCCAGTCTCCTTGGCAAGCACATCGGCGAGCGGGTTGTCGCGGCAGGCGTCGAGGAACACCAGCCTGATGCTGGTCTCGCGCGACATCTGCCGCAGGATGAAGTCCACCTGCACGGCTTCGAAGTCGAGCGAGGTCTCGTCCTCCAGCGCCGCATCGACAGGCAGCAGGTAATTCCTGCCCGAGACCTGCAGGCCATGACCGGCATAGAAGAACAGCGCCATATCGGCGCCACGCACCTGCCGCGCGAATTGTGCGATCTTTTCCTGCGTCTGCGCCTTGGTGAGATCGAGGCCGGAGACGATTTCGAAGCCCAGCCCCTTCAGGCGATCGGACATTGCCTGCGCATCGTTCACCGGATTGGGCAGCACCGGCGCGTTCCGGTAATGGGAATTGCCGAGCACCAGGGCGATGCGGCGTTCGGCACTGGCCGCGGTCATGGTCATGGTCATGGTCAACGCAAGCGCCAGCACGGCGAGGCCGATGCCGCGCATGAAGTTGCCGCAACTTGCAATCATGTCCAAACGCACCGGATTCCTTTTCGGTGACGGGCCTTCTCAGTTAAGGACCGGCTCAGTTGGAGAGCGGCGTGGCGGAGAACTCGATCCGCCGGTTCAGCGCTTTGTTCTTCGGCGTATCGTTCGGCGCCACCGGCTTTTCCTCGCCATAGCCGGAAGCCGTGATCTGCGCCGATGGAATGCCCGCAGCGATGATCGCGTCGGCGACCGCCTTGGCGCGCCGTTCCGACAGGTTCTTGTTGGCCGTCGGCGAGCCGTCGGAATCGGTATGGCCCGAAACCTCGACCTTCAGTTTCGGACATTTGCCGACGACGCCGACCACCTCGGCCAGCAGCGGGCGGCTCTTTTCATCGAGCCGAGCGCTGGCTGGGCGAAAATAGACGGCGCCGGTGCGCGACAGCACCTCGAACCTGTTCAGGCATTCATCGTCGCTGAAGGACGTCTTGCCTGCATCTGTGGCGACCGGCCCGGCATCGGCTGGGGCTGCGGCCGCGACGGCAGGCGCCGCCGCCGGCTTGGCCCCATCAGCGGTGAAGACGAAGTCGAACGACACCGAAGCCGTCGGGACGATGCTGCTGACATTGGCCGCCTGCTGGAGTTTTTCGATGTTGGGCAACAGGCCGAAATCCTCGACATGCACGGCGACCGGCGCCTCCGAGGCGATCGACACCATGCTGTCGGTGATCATGGTGACCACGACATTGGCCTCAAGGTCCTTGTCGACGCCGTGCAGGCTCAGGCGAAACGGGATATGCGCGCTCATGCGCCGTTTGGTGGCGAGATCGGCAAAAGCGGCGGGATCGACTTTCGCCGTCACTTCCGCCGTCGGGAATTTGAAGGTTTCGAAGAACAGGAAGCGCATGCGGACATTGCGAAGGTCGATACCGGTGTCGACCGAGTTGAGGTCGAACGTGACCTTGGCGGCGCCATCCGATGTCAGCGTGCCCGAGAGGTTCCTGATCTTGTTGGTTTCGACAATGGTGTTCTTCTTCACCGATTGATAGGTGAGTGTCGAATTCGCCGGATCGAGCGTCCAGTGTGGCTGCGCGTTGGCCACCTGCGGCGCAAGCAGCAACAGACCGAACACCACGACCACCAGAGCCGGCGGACGCCAGCGCTGCGACGGCTTTCCATGCCTTACTAATCCGACGACCCCGAACATGCATGCCCCCCGTGACAACACATTTCAGTTGCGATGACGGCGGTCGAATGCCGTGACCTCAGCCAGCATAGTGCGTTAGCCGCGGCTTAGCGAGTAGCGGAGGCGTAATATCGCCGTTGCTTGCTTGGACAGGCCCCGGTTACCGGCTGGCCCACAGCACCCCACGCTCGAAGATGGTGCGCATTTGCGGCACGGAAAACTCATCCGCGGTGTGGCCGAGCGCGCTGAAGAAGACGCGGCCCTTGCCGTAGCGGCGCTTCCAGACCACGGGCATGACGACGCCGTCGATGAAATCGAGATGCTCACCGCTGAACGTCGTCGTCGCCAGCACCTCGTTGCTCGGGTCGACATGCATGTAATACTGCTCGGAATGGTAGGCGAAACCCTCGATACCCCTGACGATCGGATCGTCGCTGATGATGTCGACACGGTAGTCGATGATGTCGCCGGGGTGCGCGACCCATTGGCCGCCCGTCATGAACTGATAGTTCGGCTCGTTGCGAAAACTGTCGCCCATTGTGCCGTGGAAGCCGGCAAGGCCGGTTCCGCCGCTGACGGCGGCGGTGAGGTTTTGCAGCTCCGGTTTCTCGATCGTCGACATGGTGATCACCGGCACGATCAGATCGATGGCCGGGAGCTGCGGATCGGCGAGCGCCGATGTGCCCTCTTCTATCCGCACTTCGAAGCCATGCCCCGTCAATATCTCGCTGACGACAGCGGCGCTGCGAGCCGGCGTGTGGCCTTCCCATCCGCCCCAGAAAATCAGTGCCGTCTTGCTCATGCTCGTCTCTCCTTTGGTCGGCAATATTGATAGGCAAGCGGAACGCTTTTGTCTTCCTTCCATGATGGGCATTCTGGGACGGGCATTTCTGGTCGGAAATCACGAACCGGCGATGAATTCCGTGGATGAGGACCGATTGGCCGCGCTGGCGTCTTGTTTCAATGCCGGGCTGCACTCAAATCAGCTGTCTTCGCGTTTGCGCAGACATCGGTCCGATCCGCCGCAACCAGCCGGAGCCTTCCGGGGAGACCGCTCTATGAGTTTCGACCAGACGACTGTCGCCGCTTATCTGGAAGTCATCACCATCAACCTTGTGCTGTCTGGCGACAATGTCGTGGTGATCGGCATGGCGGCCGCAGGCCTCGCCAAGGCGTTGCGGCAGAAGGCGATCATCGCCGGCATTGCCGCGGCGGCGGTGATCCGCGTCGTCTTTGCGGTGATCGCGGTGCAACTGCTGGAAATTCCGGGGATCATGCTGGTCGGCGGCATGCTTTTGTTCTGGGTGTGCTGGAACATGTTCCAGGAGTTGCGCTCGGCCGGCGACGGCGAGGACGTCGACACTGAAGCCGTAGCACTTGCGACGGCGCGGCCGGCCAAGGCGCTGCGCACCGCGATCCTGCAGATCGTCGTCGCCGATGTCTCGATGTCGCTGGACAATGTGCTGGCCGTGGCGGGCGCCGCCGCCCACGACATGAATGCGCTGGTGTTCGGTCTCATCCTGTCGGTGGTTCTGATGGCGGTCGCCTCGACGCTGGTGGCGGCGCTGCTTGCCAGGTATCGCTGGATCGGCTGGCTCGGTCTGGCAATCATCGTCTATGTCGCGGGAAATATGACTCTGGACGGCGTCGAGCAGATGAGAACGGTCGACTTACACGCGCTGCTCTCGCCAGTTGCAAGCTAGATTCTCCTGGCGATCAAATGATATCGAAAATCCGCCCTGGGTTGAGAATGTTGTGCGGATCGAACGCCACCTTCAGCCGGCGCATGGCTGATATTTCGGCGTCGCTGCGCACGAGGTTCAGCCATTTCTTCTTGTCGAGGCCGATGCCGTGCTCGGCCGAGACGGCGCCACCGCATGCCGCCACGCCGCGATAGATGATCTCATAGGCGGCCGCCGGTTCCGTGGTGTCGACCTGATAGTGCAGATTGCCGTCGCCGAGATGGCCGAAGACGTAGATCTCGGCGCGGCTGTCGACGGCGTGGATCGCGGCTTCGGCGTTGCGCAGGAAACCCGCCATGGTCGCCAACGGGATGCTGATGTCGACGCCGATCATGCCCTCGATCGCAAACAGGAAGCGGTTGGCCTCTTCGCGCACATCCCATAGCGCACGGAATTCGCGCGGCGACTGCGAGACGACCACGTCGGCGACGATGCCGTCCTCGACCGCCTGCATCAGCACCGAAGCGAAACGCTCGCCGTCCAGCTCGGCCTGGTTGCCCTGGATCTCGGCCAGCACATAGACGGGCGCGCCGGCAGGCAGCGGCGCCGGCGCGGCCATGCCGGCAATCATGGCGCCGTAGAGCGGCGAGAAGTTTACCTCATAGGCCGAAAGCAAGGGCCCGAGCCGCTGCTTGAGCAACCCCAGCAACGCAATCGCCGCCTCCAGCGAGCCAAGTGCGCAAAAGGCGGCAACCTCGGTGGCGGGCTTGGGATGCAGCCGCAGGCAGGCGCGAGTAACCACGCCCAGCGTGCCTTCGCTGCCAATGAAAAGCTGGTTGAGATCGTATCCCGAATTGTCCTTGGCCAGGCCACGCAACGAAGTCAGGATCGAGCCGTCGGCAAGCACGGCCTCCAGCCCCAGCACCTGGGCGCGGTACATGCCGTAGCGCAGCACGCGAATGCCGCCAGCATTGGTGGCGATGTTGCCGCCGACCGTCGCCGTGCCGCGCGCGCCGATATCGACGCCGAACATCAGGCCGGACGCATCGGCCGCTTCCTGCACCATTTGCAGCGGCGCGCCGGCTTCCGCGATGATGGTTGCCGCGGCGCCGTCGGGCGCTTCGACCGCGGTCATGCGCTCCAGCGACAGCACCGCTTCGCCCGGCTGCACGCGCGCGCCGCCGGCCAGCCCGGTGCGGCCGCCATGGACGACCAGCTTCTGGCCGATACCACTGCATAGGCGCAGGATTTCGGCGACGTCGGCGGCGTTGCGCGGACGCAAGACCAGTTCGGGCTGGCCGCCGCCCTTGCCGGAGAGGTCGTCGCCATAGCGCGGATCGATAGCATCGCAGATCACAATCGCGGCGGCATCGAGCCGACGATATAGCTGGGAAAGAAGCCGATCGATCTGTTGTGTCATGGTGCCTGGACTTTTCAGCGCTCTTTGTGACCGAGACTTTGATGCGCGACAATTTTCGCGTCAATTGAACAAATTTACGCACGGTATAATCTGTCATTGCGCGTTGAACCCACTGACGTTTCCTGTAAATTTCGTCTGCCGTTGCGTGGCGGACGCGCCGGCTGCAGGACCGTGGGCAGCGTCAAGGGATGACCGAGGTTCTGGCGCGCCAGACGAGGATTGAATGCCAATGACGCACAAGACGATGGAGGATTTCGCCCGCTCCTGCGGCGTCTCCAGGCCGACGCTGTCGAAATATTTCGACGATCCGACCAGCGTCAAGCCGGCAACGCGCAAGCGCATCGAAGAGGCGTTGCGGTCGTCCGACTACCAGCCCAATCTGTTTGCCCGCAACCTCAACCGCAAGCGCACCCGCGCCATCGGCATTGTCGTACCGACGGTCACCGATCCCTTCTATTCCGAAATGGTCAGCCGCATCGAGCTCAGGCTGCGCGACGAGGGCTACTGGCCGATCGTCATCTCCTCGCATGGCTCAACCGAGCTCGAAATGGAGGCGACACGTACCATCCTGTCGCTGAAAGTTTCGGGCGCGCTGATCGCGCCGCTCGGCTTGCGCTCGGACCGGCGCACGCTGGAGAAGCTGACCCAGACAATGCCGGTCGTCTATTTCGACACCTATCTTGAAGGCGGCACGCCCTTTGTCGGCAACAACAATGCCCAGAGCGTCTCGACCATCGTCGACTATCTCTGCCGCTCCGGCGACGCCCCGGTCTATTTCGACATCCCGCATGTCAATCACAATTCGCCGGAGCGCCTGAACAGTTACGTCGCCGCGATGCGTCAACTTGGCCAGGAGCCGGTGGTTATCGGCAACACCCGAGACTACACATGGGATTTCGAGCGCATCGGCTACAAGCAGATGGAACAGATGCTCGGGGCCAGCGGCCTGCCGGGCAAGACCGGGGGTCTGCCCGGCAAGACCGGAGGTCTGCCCGGCAAGACCAGAGGTCTGCCCGGCAAGACCATACTGTGTGCGAATGACCGCCTGGCTTTCGGCGTGATGGCGGCAGCCTTCGCGAAAGGGCTGAAGATCGGCCGCAAGGCCGATTGCGACCTGCGTATCGCCGCCCATGACGACCATCCGCTGAGCCGCTACACCTGCCCCGCACTGACCACCATCGCGCAGGATTTTGCCGCCATGGCGGGGCGCAGCGTCGAGACACTGCTCGCTTTGCTCAACGAGGATACGGCAAACGTCGCGCCGAAGGTCAGCCTCGACGCCGCCCTGGTGATGCGTCAGTCCGCTTGAGCCTTTCCAAAGGCAGGATCGAAGCTTCGCCACGCGGCAATGGCGGCGGCAACCGCCTGTCTCGCTGCCGGGCCGTGACGGCCCATCGAGACGAAGCCGTGGATCTGACCGGGCCAGTGTTCCAGCACGACCGGCACGCCAGCCTGCTGCAGACGCCTGGCATAGGCCTCGCCTTCGTCGGCGAGGATGTCGTGACCGGCGATGGCGATGAAGGTGGGCGGCGCACCGGCGAGGCTTTCCGCCTTCAGCGGTGAGGTACGCCAGTCGCCGATGTCGGCGGCATTGCGGACATAATGGTCGCGGAACCAGGCCATGGTCGAGGCGGTCAGGCCAAAGCCTATGGCGAAGCGGCGATAGCTGTCCGTCGTCTGCCCGGCATCGGTGTTGGGATAAAACAGCAGCTGCGCTGCCGGCGGATTTTTGTCCCCCCGCGTGAGCAGGCCGAGCACCGTAGCGAGATTGCCGCCGGCGCTGTCGCCGGCAACCGCAATGCTGGCAGCCTCGATGCCGAGTTCGTCCGCCGCGCTTTGCATGAAGTTGAGCGTTGCGCGGCAATCCTCTATTGCCGCCGGGAATTTGTGTTCCGGCGCCAGCCGGTAGTCGACGGAAACGACGACAGCGACTGCCTCGTTGGCGAACCAGCGGCAGATCTCGTCATGCGAGTCGAGATTGCCGATTACCCAGCCGCCGCCATGGAGATAGAGCAGCGCCGGAGCGCCTGCCGAAGGCGCGCCCTGCCCGCGATAGATCCTGAGCCTCAGCGGACCGCCGGGTCCTGCAATGATGCGCTCGCTGATCGACGCGACCAGCTCGCGCTCGCCTTGCAGGGTCGGGAAGCCTTCATTGTAGGCGCGGCGCGCCTGCTCAGGCGTTCCCGTTTCGAACGGCGGCGCGCCGGCCTGGCTGCCGAGCTCGAGCACATGCCGGGCCTCCGGATCTAGGGGCGACGGGGACGGTGGCGTCACGGGCGAACCTCCGTCAGGCAAGCAGGGTTGCGGCTTCGTCTTCGCCAAGCAGCGGCGGCTGGTCGACCGTGCCGTTGACGGCAACCGAGCCACGGCTTTCGCCCGAACCCAGGATCGCCTCCATGATCTCAAGCACATGCAGCGCCAGCTCACCGGAGGCGCGCGGCTTTCTGCCCGCGGCCAGCGCGCGCGCCAGATCGGCGACGCCGAGCATGCGGTAATTGGCGCGGTCGGGCGCGGAATAGGGCCAGTTGCGGTCGCCATAGAGTTCGCTCTCGCTGGCGAAATCGGCCCAGTCGGCGCCACGCTCCGACAGCGAAACGGTGCCGCCGAACGTGTCGGGGTCGGGCAGCCTGAGCGAGCCTTCGGTGCCGTGCAGTTCGATCGGATGGTTGGAGTGTTTGAACACGTCCCAGGAGGCGCCGAAGGTGACGGTGGCGCCGGAACGGAATTCGAGCAGCGACACTATGTTGGTCGGCGTGCCGACCTTGAATGTCGTGTTCTTGAACGGCCCGTCGGCCGTGATCAGCCTCTCCTCCTGGCCGTGCGTCGCCATCGCCATGACGCGCTCGACCGGTCCGAGCAGGTTGACCAGCATGGTCAGGTAGTAGGGACCCATGTCGAACACCGGACCGCCGCCGGGCTGATAGTAGAATTGCGGATTGGGATGCCAGTGCTCCATGCCCCGTCCCATCATGAAAGCGGTGCCGGTCACCGGCTTGCCGATCGCGCCGTCATCCATCAGCCGGCGCGCGCGGCGGCCGGCTGCACCCAGGAATGTGTCCGGCGCCGAGCCGATCAGCAGGCCGCGCTTCGCGGCCTCGGCGACAAGCCGGCGGCCGTCGGCGGCGGAGGTTGCCAACGGCTTTTCGGTGAAGACGTGCTTGCCCGCCGAAAGCGCCGAGAACGAAATATCGAAATGCGCCGCGGGGATTGTCAGGTTCAGCACGAGGTCGATATTGGGGTCGGCCAGCAGCGCGTCAACGCCGAGGGCGCGGATGCCGTATTCCCTGGCGCGCAGCTCGGCCATGTCAGCGGAAATGTCGGCGCAGGCGCGTAGCTCGACACCACCAAAGAGCGCTGCATTGCGCAGATAGGTCATCGAGATGTTGCCGCAGCCGATGACACCGATGCCGAGCTTTGTCTCTGATTTTCCGTGCATTTCCAGCTTTCCTCCGAAGCCAAGGGCATGCTGCGCAACCGTTGCAGTTCCCACGACCCCCCGCAATCCGCTATACAGGACTTTAAATGTTGACGCGCGTAAAATTTTTATAGAGCTTATGAGAATTCTGGCGTGCACTGGGAGGCCGCCAGCGTGAGGAGGAGAACATGACCGGCATGAAAAACGGCCGACGGCCGCTGCGAAGCCCGTGGCTCATGCGCGCTTTCCGTCGCGCATCAGAGACCGGGATGGGTTCAGGCATAGATCACCTTGGCCCCGATCCTATCAAGCTCGCTGCGTATTGGACCGGGCAGGCCATCGTCGGTGATCACCACATCGACGGCCGACAGCGAAAATGCCTTGGACGTCCCGCTGACGCCCCATTTGCTCGAATCGGCGAGCAGGACAACGCGCCGGGCCATGCGAACGAGGTTTCGCTTCGTTCGCGCCATGTCTTCGTTCACGTCGACCACATCCAGTGACGAGTCTATCGCATGCGCTCCAACAAAGACCTGATGCGCTACCAGGCCGCCGAGAGCCGTATCGGCATCGGTGATCAGCGTGCTCACCGTGTCGGGATAGACCCGGCCGCCGATCATATGAACGTCGAGCCCGGGACGATGCATAAGATGCTGCACGATATTCATGGCCGTGGCCGCGACCACGACATTGCTGAGCGGCGGTAACTGCATGGCAAGCTGCATCAAGGTCGAGCCACCGTCGAAGATGATCGACTGGTTGTCCTCGAAAAGGTCGAGCGCCGCCCGGGCGATGCGCTTCTTTGCGTCGAGGTTCGTTTGCATCCGCCGCGCGAACGCGGCCGTCGTCGAATCGGTGGTCCGGGTCACCGCTCCTCCACGGGTCTTGGTCAGCAGTCCCTTGCGGTCCAGTATTTCGAGGTCGGAGCGCACCGTGACCTCCGACACGCCAAACCCGTCCGACAGGTCCTTGATGCGAACCTGTCCGCTGCGTTGCACCTCGCCCAGGATCGATTGGCGTCTCTGCTCCGACAACATTGCCCTGCCCTTGCCTGCCTGCGCCGAGCAATCGCGCCGGCCTCGGCTCACCTTACCGGAAATATGCAGATTCGAAAGCTTTCGAAAGATTGTTTTTCTTTTTTCTTTCGGAAACACTGGATTGAGCATTTTTAAATCAACCGATCAGGGAATTTTGAACTCATGAGCCTAGGAACCAAGGTGCGTCTCGCGCGCCTCTTCTCGCATCCATCGGGGAACCTTTTTGGCGGCGCGGTCGACCACTTCGTCGGCTATGGCGACGTGCGCAAAGGCGGCCTTGCCGACCTGCCGGGTGCGCTCGCACGCGTCATGGCGGGCAAACCCGACTATGTCAGCATCCAGCCTGGCACTGCGCGCCATCTGTGGCCGCAATATGCGGGCAAAGCTTCCCTGGTAATTCAGGCGGGCTGTTTCACCGCGGACGATCGCATCAGCGAGCTGATCGCAACGCCCGAGGATGCGGTGCGCGCGGGCGCCGATGCGTTGGCCGTGGCCATTCCGGTGCGCGGCGCGACGGAGGGCAAATACATACGCTGGCTGACCGATTCGGTGAATGCGGCGGCCCGCTACGGCATGCCTGTGGTGGCGCATATCTACCCTCGCGATTTCACCGACGGAGCAAAGATCGTCTTCACCCCCGACGAGATCGCCTATGCGGCGCGCATCGGTTACGAGTCCGGCGTCGACGTGATCAAGATCGGCTACACCGGCGATTTCGAGTCGTTCCGGGAGACCGTCCGGACCTGCCCGGTGCCGGTTGTCATCGCGGGCGGTCCAAAGACCGATACGCTGCTCGGCGCGCTTCAGCAGACGGCGGACGCCATCCGTGCCGGCGCGCGCGGCGCCGTGGTCGGCCGCAATCTCTGGGGGCACGGCGATCCGGAGAAGGCAGCGCTTGCCTTTCGCGGCGTCATCCATGACGGCCTTTCGGCGCAAGACGCCCTGGCGAAGGCGGGTGCCTGAACGATGCCCACCATCCCCTCGATCCTCGGCTTCGGCGCTATTGCGATCGACGACATCGTCTACGTCGATCAGCCATTGTCGGCGGGCAAGGGTAAGGTTCTGCAAAGTACCCGCGCCTTCGGGGGAAATGTCGCGACGGCGCTGGCCGCCGTCGCGCGGCTCGGCGGAACCGCCGGGTTCGTCGGATGGCTGGCCAGTGCCTCGGACAACGCGGTGCAGCTCGATCTCGTGGCGAGCGGTATTGAAACCGCATTCGCGCCGCGCCATCCCGACGCGCGCCCGGTGCACTCGCGGATCACCGTCGGCTCGGACGGGGAAAGGTTCATCGCGTATGACGACGATGCGATGCTGGGCACCGCTCCGGACTTTCCGGACGATATCCTCAGCCGCGCAACCGTCCTGATCGTAGATAGCTATGCGACCGGGTCGCTGGATGTCGTGGCTCGGGCTCGCGATCTCGGCCTTGCGATCCTCGGCGATATCGAATGGAGCAGCGGCCCCGCCACGGAGCGGCTGATCGCGCTCTGCGACCATCTCATTGTTCCACTTAGCTTTGCACGGACTGCCACGGGGCGCCGATCGCCTGCCGAGATGCTCGATGCCTTGTGGTTGCCATCGCGATCCGCCGTGGTTCTGACCGATGGAGGCAGGGGTGTGTACTATCGCGGCCGTGAAGAGACAGGTCTCTGGCACCTGCCCCCGCACCGGGTTGCGGTCGTCGACTCCACAGGCGCGGGTGACTGCTTTCATGGCGCCTATGCCCATGCGTTGACGCGCGGAGCCGACACCGCGGGCCGGGTGGCATTCGCGGCCGCGGCGGCGGCCGTTTCGATAACGGGGCGTGGCGGGCGCGAGGCGCTTCCGACCGAGGACCAGGTCACGCAACTCCTGGCATCGGCGAACGCGCCGTCAGCAGTCAACCTGAAAAATGCGCATGTGGATGCTGGAGCATGACCTGAAACGATCCGACGAAACATTTCGCAGGCGAACACAAGCCCAGGAGAATCATAAAAAATCAGGGCTTATACTTGTGGAGGGAGGAATATGGCAGAAGTCATTCTTGAGAAGATCTGCAAAACCTACGGGAACAGTTTTCGCGCAATCGACCAGTTGAACCTGTCGGTCAAGGACGGCGAGTTCTTGATCCTCGTCGGGCCTTCCGGCTGCGGCAAATCCACGGCGTTGCGAATGATCGCGGGGTTGGAAGACATCACCAGCGGCAGCCTTCGGATCGGCGGGGTCGACGTCGTCGACATGCCGCCCAAGGACCGCGACATCGCGATGGTGTTTCAGAGCTACGCGCTCTACCCGCATATGACGGTATCCGAAAACATCGCCTTTTCGATGCGGCTGGCAGGCAAGCCGAAGGCCGAGCGCAAGAAGCGCGTGGACGAGATCGCCAAAACTCTTCAGCTGACGTCTTTGCTGGACAGCAAACCCGCGAACCTGTCAGGCGGGCAGCGTCAACGGGTTGCCATGGGCCGCGCCATGGTGCGCGAGCCGGCCGCCTTTCTCATGGACGAGCCGCTTTCCAATCTGGATGCGAAACTGCGTGTGCAAATGCGCGCCGAAATCACCAGCCTGCAAAAGCAGCTCGGCGTCACGACCATTTACGTGACCCACGATCAGATCGAAGCGATGACGATGGGCGACAGGGTCGCGGTGCTGAAAGGCGGTGTGCTGCAGCAGGTCGACACCCCCAAGAGGCTCTATGAATCGCCGGTTAACGCCTTCGTTGCCGGCTTCATCGGCTCTCCTTCGATGAACCTTTTCGAGGCGACCCTGAAGGGCGGCGAGCTCGCTTTTCGCGACTTCGCCGTCCGGCTGCAGGATGCAGCCCTCGTGCGCAGGCCGGCCTTGAGGTCGTATGCGGGGCGCAAGGTCGTGTTCGGGATCAGACCGGAGGATCTTTATGACAGCAGCCTTGAATCCGGTCGCAAGTATCAGACGATACCGGCCAGGGTGACCTCGATCGAGGAACTCGGCTCCGAACAGATCGTCCACATGAACATCGACGCGGTCCGGGTGGACTCCGGCGATCCGGATGCGGTGGATGATTTCGGCCTGGCGTCGAACGCGGTGGCGAGGTTCGAGCCGATCAGCGCCGTCCGCTCCGGCTCGGAAATCCGGTTGGCCGTGGATGATGCCAAGTTCCATTTCTTCGATCCCGAAACGCATCTGGCGATCTGAAGATCTGCGGAAGACCGCGGGCGGGAGCGAGGTGCCTGCGGAAGATACAAGAAGGCTTCTGAATGAACAGACGATCGTCCGCATTGTGCGGCCGATCTTGAAGAAGGAGGAGAAAATGATGTTTCGGATACGACCCGAGATGCTGAAAATAGCCGCGGCCGCATGGTTGCTTGGTGCAACCGGCGCCATGGCGGACACGACGCTGGAATTCACCCAATGGTGGGAGCCCGAATTGCCGGCGGGATCGCTCAGGGCAATCATGAACGACTTCGAGGCTGCAAACCCCGGCATCAAGGTGACGCTGGTCAGCGGTCCCTATGCGACCACGCGAGACCAGATCTCGGTCGGCGCCGCAACCGGAACGCTCAGCGACGTCGTCGGTCTCGACGGCGCCTGGGTGAACAATCTAAACGCGCAGGGTGCGCTAGCCGACATGAACCCGATGATGGATGCGAGCGGGTTCGACAAGACCCAGGTCGCGGATATCATCAAGGTGGACGGCAAGGCGGTGATGTTTCCCGTGGCTTCGTTCGTCTATCCGGTCTTCGTCAATCTGGACCTCGCCGCCCAGGCAGGCGTCACCAAGCTGCCGTCGACCCGCGCGGAGTTTCTCGAAGCCGCCAAGAAGATGACCCATGCCGACAAGAACCAGTATGGCTGGGTGCTGCCGCTGTCGCTGCAAACGCCGTCCGGTGTCCAGAACGACCTGATGTCGTGGGTCTGGGCCTCGGGTCAATCGATGATGGTTGAAGGCAAGCCGGCTCTCGAGGGCAAGCCGGTCGTCGATATGCTCACCTTCGTCAAATCGCTGAACGACGCCGGCGTCATCTCGCCCGGCATTGCCACCAAGACCGAGCAGGAAAAGGTCGAGGAATTCGTCAACGATCGGGTCGGAATGATGATCGACTCGCTCGCGCATGTGAATCTCATCCGCAAACGCAATCCCAAGCTGAACTTCGACCTCATCCCGGTCCCAGTCGTGGCGGACTACAACGGCAAGCGCGGCCTTCCCTATGCCTCCTGGGGCATCGGCATCTCTGCCGCCTCGAAACATCAGGATGAAGCCTGGAAGCTCGTCCAATATCTGATGAGTGAAAAGGTGAATGCCAAGCTCGTGTCGCTTGCAAACGCCTTCCCGGGGAACGTCAACGCCAAGCCCGATTTCGTGACCTCGGACAAGGCTTTCGCCAAGGCTTTCGAAATCTTCAAGACCGGCTATCTCGCCAACGAGTTCACGGGCCTGCCGGTGGCTGAAGACCTGATGACCCAGTTCGACGTGGAGGCTCAGAAGATGCTTGCCGGCGAGCAGTCTCCGGAACAAGCCGCAACCAACGCTCAAAAGGGCTGGATGGCGAAATTCTGAGCGGCCCATTGCCCGTTTGCTATCTTCCACCGGGTGTCCCGGCCTCGGCCAGGCCACCCGTCAACAACGGATCGGCAATTTGAGATGGACCTGTTTTTGAAGCGCACCTTCCTCCTGAAGGCACATCCCAGGGGTCGCACATGACCGGGCAGCAGCGCTCCCACCATCGACTGAAACGAGCGGTCGCACCCTATCTCTATCTGTCACCATCGCTCCTCATAATCGGCCTTCTGATGCTGCTGCCGATGGTGACGGTGATTGGCTATTCGTTCCAGAACAGCGCGGTGCTGCGTCGCGATCCGTCCTTTGCCGGACTGAAACACTACCAGGCGATCTTTGCCGATCCGGTGTTCTGGGCCTCGCTGTGGCACACGCTCTACTTCACCTGCATGAGTGTCGTCTTCCATATGACCATCGGCATGGTCTTCGCACTCATGCTGAACAGCGACCGCATCAATCCGACGCTGCGCAACATCCTGCGCGTGCTGTACATACTGCCCTGGCTGTTCACCGCGGTGATTATCGCGGTGATCTGGCGCCTGCTGCTTGAGCCGAATGGTGTCGTGAACAGTGTTCTCATGCAGATCGGCATCATCGGTTCCAAGGTCGAGTGGTTTTCCTCGCCCGCGACCGCGCTGCACGCCGTCACCTTCGCCAATATCTGGGCGGGCTACCCGCTTTTCATGGTCAGCCTGCTCGCAGGCTTGCAGGGCATTCCCAAGGATTTCTACGAGGCCGCCGATATCGACGGCGCGAAGGCCTACCAGAAGCTGATCTTCATCACCATTCCGCAGCTGATGCCGATCATCATCAGCATCTCGCTGCTCGACTTCATCTGGACCATGCAGGTCTTTCCATTGATCTGGATAACGACGGGTGGCGGTCCGATCTACTCGACCGAGGTCCTCAGCACCTACACGTACAAGCTGGCGTTTTCGAGCTACAACCTGTCGCAGGCCTCGGCGAGCGCCGTGGTCATCCTGCTGATCTCTCTCGGCCTGACGCTATTCTACATCCGCTATCAAAAGGCTCGGTAGTCACATGAGGAAAAGACACACACCGAAAGACAGGCTGATCACCGCCGCGCTCCATGTCGCGCTTGCCGCAGGCCTCTTGTTCGCGGCCTTCCCGATCTACTGGATGCTGAGCAGCTCGTTCAAGTCGAATACCGAAATCTTCGCCCTGCCGCCAACCGTCCTGCCGAAGGCCTTCACGCTGGAAGCGTATGCGGCCATCCTTGGTGATCCGGTAAAGCTGCGCTTCTTCTTCAACAGCTACTTCGTCGCCGGAGCGGTGACCGTGCTGACGGTGCTGATCGCCTTGCTGGCAGCCTATGGGTTCAGCCGTTTCAATTTCCGCGGCAAGGGCAGCCTCAACACTCTCATCATCAGCACGCAGACGATCCCGCCGATCACGCTTTTGATCCCCTTTTTCGGGCTTGTCGTCTCGTATGGCATCTTCGACACCTATGTCGCGCTGATCCTGACCTATCTGGTGTTTACGCTGCCCTATGCGATCCTGCTGATGACGGGATATCTGAACACCTTGCCCCGCGACCTCGATGAAGCGGTGGCTGTCGACGGCGGCACCAGTTGGACCGCGCTGTGGCGGGTGATCGTGCCGATTTCACTGCCCGGTATCGTGGCGACGTCGGTCTACACCTTCCTGTTGTGCTGGAACGAATTTCTCTTTGCGCTGACGCTGACGAAGTCAACGTCCATGCGCACCGTCCCGATCGGCATCCAGCTGTTGATGGGACAACACGCCTTCGAATGGAACCAGATGATGGCGATGAGCGTGCTCGGCTCGCTGCCGCTCCTGGTCATCTACCTGGTTGCCCAGAGGTTCTTCCTCGCCGGCATGACCGCAGGGTCGGTCAAATAGGATGTCCCTCCAACGGAGAGTGGAATCAAGAAACGAAAGGATGACCGTGAAAGACCTGAAAGTCGGTTGCCAGACCTTTACCTGGGAAATGCTCGGCGACCGTTTTGCCGGCAGCCCGGACGATCTGCTCAAGGCGATCGCCCATGGCGGCTATGCCGGCATCGAGATCACCGACACGATGATCGGCCGCTATGCCGGCAAGCCAACGGAGTTCGCCGCCGCGCTGAAGTCATCCGGGCTGACGCTCGTCTCCTTCGCCTTCGGCTCCAAGAGCGGTTTCACGCTTAGGGATGAGATCGGCGCCGACCTGGAGACCGCCAAACGCTGGATCGACTTCGCCGCCGCCTTTCCCGGCGCGCTGGTGTCGATGGGCTCGGCCACGATCGTTTCCGACGGGCCGCGCGACGACAAGTTTGCCATCGCCGCCGAGGTCTACAACAAAGCCGGCGAGCTCGGGCGCGAGGCCGGCGTCCAGGTCGCGGTGCATCCAAGCTCGCATCACAACACGCTGCTGTTCGACCGCGCCGACTATGATCGCATCTTCGGGCTGGTCGACGCCTCGCTGGTCGGCTGGGTGCCGGACACCGGCCACATCTTGCGCGGCGGCCAGGACATGGCGGATACGCTCACCACTTATCGCGACCGCATCCGCTATGTGCATCTGAAGGATGTCGACGCGAATGGAACCTGGGCGATGCTCGGCAAGGGCGTCTGTGACACGGCGAAGGTGATCGAGATCGCTGGTGCTGCACCCAATTTCAACGGCTGGCTGGTGCTGGAGGAAGAGTCCGAAACGGCCGCCGCCGACCCTGCCGGCGCCGTCAAAACCAACCGCCAGACAATGCGCGGCTACGGAGCCTGAGACGATGACGACGAACAAGCCCCTGTCCGGCCCCGCCGCAATTGCCGCCCTGCCGCGCAACCGGCTTATCGGCGAGTTTTCGCTGTGGTCGGCCGACCTCGCCAATATGGAGCGCGATTTGAAGCGCATCGAGACCCATGCCGATGTCCATCATATCGACGTCGCCGATGCCCGCTTCACCCCTGGCTTCCTGTTCTTCCCGGACCTGGTGGCGCACATCGCCAAGCTCACCGCAAAGCCTATCCATGTCCATTTGATGGTCGAAGCCGAGATCGTCGAGGAACAGACGCGCCAGTTCATCGAGGCCGGCGCCGACCTGATCAGTGTGCACGCCGAAAACGGCGAGACCGGTCTGCGCGCCGTGAAACTGGCGCGTGAACTCGGGGCCGAGGCCGGCGTGGTGCTGCGGCTGGAAACACCGGTCGCGGCCGTCACGCCCTTCCTGCCGGAAGTGGCGTTCGTGACGCTGCTCGGCACTTCCATCGGCGTCAAGGGCCAGAGCCTGTCCGATCAAGCGTGTCCGCGCCTGATCGAGGCGCGCGCGCTGATGCGCAAAGCCGGCCGCGAGGCCGACATCGTGCTCGCCGCCGATGGCGGCATCCGCCATGAGACAGTGCCTTTGCTGCGCGCCGCAGGTGCGCAGACCGTGGTGCTGGGCTCGCTGGCCTTCGGCGATCCCGACCTTGCCCGGCGCATGGCCTGGCTGCACGGGCTGGAGGTCGCCGCCTGATGAACAAGATTGCGCTCGCCTTCGATCTCGGCGGCACGGCGCTGCGCGGTGCGCTGGTCGAAAGCGATGGCAATATCGTCGCCCATGCTTCAGCGCCGACGCTTGCCGGTGCGGGATCGGAGGCGGTGATCGGCCAGATCGTCGCTCTGGCAGGCACGCTGCTTAGGGAACACCCGCAGGCAAAGGTCGCCGGCATCGGCGTCGGAGCACCGGGACCGCTCGACCCCAAGGCGGGGATCGTGATTGCGCCGCCGACGCTGGCCGGCTGGCACGACGTGCCGCTGATCGACATTCTGGGGCAGCATTTCGGCTTGCCGGTGCGGCTGGAGAATGACGCCAATGCGGCGGCGCTCGGCGAATGGCGTTTTGGCGCCGGACGTGGCAGCGGATCGCTGGTGTTCGTGACTGTGTCCACCGGCATTGGCGGCGGCGTCGTCGCCGATGGCCACATCTATCACGGCAGGCGCGGACTGGCGGCCGAGATCGGCCACATGACCATCACCGGTGAAGGCGACCGCTGCTTTTGCGGCGCCATCGGCTGCTTCGAGGCCGTTGCCTCCGGAACCGCGCTCGGCCGCCGCGCCACGCGACTGACCGCGCCGGGCGACGGCTCGCTCTTACGACGGCTGTCAAATGACGGCGACGTCTCGGCCAGGCATGTCGTAGAGGCTGCCAAGGCCGGCGACGCCAACGCTCTCGACCTGATCGAGGCGGAAGCACAATGGCTGGGCATCGGCTTCACCAATGTCTTGCATCTCTATTCGCCCGATCTGATTGTCATGGGTGGCGGCCTTTCCAACGGGTTCGACCTTCTGGCACCGTCGATCAGAGCGGTCATCCAGCAGCGGGCGATGCCGGCCTATCGCGACGTGCCGATCGTGCAGGCTGAACTCGGCGACCGCGCCGGGCTGATCGGCGCCGCCAGCCTGATCCTGTGGGAAGGCGAACCGGGTGCGCCGCTGGCGATGGCGCAGGACGACAAGGACAGAGGCGCGACCGCCGATGCCAGAGAGGCAAGCCACGGCTGAGCTCAAACTGCGCGGCGCGCAGCGCCAGGGTCCCCGAAGAGGACCCCTACCCTTCGCGATTCCAGCTGGCGTATTTTCGGATCGTTTGCCGCTTGTCTTCCGACAAGCCAACAAAGAGATTCTCCTCGAGATAGCCTTGCCGGATGAGATTGGCGAAGACCTGTATTAGCTATGAATAGCGATAGTCGAACATCTGGTCGATCTTCCGTCGCTGCTGCCGCAGAAAGTCTTCGACGTCCCACATTTCGGAAGGCGTTGCCGCAACGTGGGCCCTGCTCTTGAGTTCAGCCAGCGTCTTGTCGAGCGCCACCTTCAGCGCTGCGTCATAGGCTCTGCGAGCGGCCTTCCTTTCGGACGGAGACCATTTTTCGACGGTCATCGGCTATCTCTATCGAGTTCGCGGTGGCCGGCATCCGGTAGAACCCTCGACAGGCGCAGGACAGCCCCGCTTTTGGGGCCGTTCTACTTCCCGCAATGGTGATCGTTGACCTTGTTCAGCGCATTCGCGTCCGGCCCGACCCTGTCGTAGGAGCAGGGGCCGGCAGCCGTGGTGACCAGCATCTTATCATAGTAGCGCGGGCCGCCGAACAGGGCATAGAAGAGGTCGCGATGGGCGGGAACGTAGCGTTGCTCCGGTTCCGGCTGGCGATGGCGGTGCTTCTTCTCCTTGGCGAGCGCTGCGGTAGACAGGCTGCAGCCAAGCGCGAGAACAAGGGCGGAGGTCGCGAGGATCTTGATGGTCATCGGCAATACCCTTCTGACGGTTCGGAATCGCAGCATATCCAAAAGCGTGGGCCGAACAAAGGTTCCCTGATTACCATAGCCAGCGCCGAAATCAGCCTGTAACGGCACTGCGCGCCCGCCGCCTTTCCGCCGCAACCAGCAAGTCGACGAAGGCGCGCACCTTGGCCGGCCTGAAGCGCGCCGGCGGGAAGACGGCGTGGATGCCCCCGGACGGCAAGGTCCAATCCGCGAACACCCGCACCAGCCGTCCCCGCGCAATGTCGTCGGCGACACTGTAGTCCGGAAAGATGCCGAGGCCGATGCCGGCCAGCACGCAGGACAGAACGCCCGGTGTCTTGTCGCAACTGACGACAGGGTTGAGTTCGGCCAGCACCGTTTCCGTGCCCCTCGAGAACAGCCATTGGCCCACCCCGCGCAACTGGGCGTTGCCGACCCAGGGCAGCGACTTCGCCCGCCTGGGGCTGGCTTCCCCAGGCAGCCTGGCGGCCAGTTCCGGGCTGGCGACGACGAATTGCTGCAGGCTGCCCAGCCGCCGCGCCAGATTGCTGGAATCGGCAAGCCAGCCGACGCGGATGCCAAGATCGATCTGCTCGTCGACCAGGTTGCTGACCGCATCGTCGAAGATCGTCTCGACCCGCATTTTCGGGTATTTTCTGAGATAGGCGGCGATGGTCGGCGCCACGACCTTCTCGCCATAGTCGAGCGGCGCCGTCAGCCGCAGCGTCCCCGTCGGTTGCGCCGCGCGCTGCGAAATGTCGCCATAGGCTGCCTCCGCCTCGCGCAGGATGATCGCGGTCCGGTCATAGAACAGACGACCCTCTTCGGTCGCCGTCACGCGCCGCGTCGTGCGCCGCAGCAGCGTTGCACCGAGCTCTTCTTCGAGCTTGGCGACCTGATGGCTGACCACAGCCTTGGCAACATCGAGACGGTCGGCAGCGGCCGTGAACGAGCCGGTCTCCACCACGGTGGCGAAGTAGACGAGCCGGTTGAGATTGAGGAGTTCGGTCACAGGCAGCTCATTGTATGATTTGATCAGACAGATTGTATGATTGATCGCTATTTTTCGCAACCGGTCCAGCTGTCATCTATCGGGCAACAGAATGAGGCCGCCATGACCAATGCAACCCTAACCTATCTTTTCGACCCGCTCTGCGGTTGGTGCTATGGCGCCACGCCGATGCTGGATCGACTGGCCGCCGGCGGGACCGCGCTCCAACTGCTGCCGGTGGGGCTTTTCTCCGGTGCCGGCGCGCGGCCGCTGGATGCTGGTTTTGCCGCCCACGCCTGGGACAATGACCAGCGCATCGCGCGGCTGAGCGGACAGCGCTTCAGCCAGGCCTATCTCGACAATGTGCTCAATGTCAGCGGCACCTTGCTCGATTCTTCCGCTGCCACCATGGGCATCAACGCCGCCGGGCTGGACGACTGGCGCCAGGAACTTGCGGCACTGAAGGCGATCCAGCATGCCCGCTATGTCGACGGCCGCGATATTGTGACGGTTGACGGCGTCGCCGCGGTACTGACCGACGCCGGCATGAGCGACGCGGCAAAGCTTTTGAAAGCGCCGACGCAGCCGTTTCTGGCGAAGCATGACGACCTGGTCAGCCGCGGGCGGATGTTGTTCCAGCGGCTGCATGTCAATGGCGTTCCCGCGCTCGCGGTGATCGGCCAAACGGCGCCGCGCCTGATCGGCGCCAACGCGCTGTTCGGCAGCTACGACAATCTCGTCGCTCACATCGAGGCGGCGTAGGCCCAGAAATTCTCCCCAGACGAAATTCTCCCCAGACGAAAGGAAAATCCCCATGAAAATCGCACTTATCGGCGCGTCCGGCCAGGTCGGCTCGCGCCTGCTTAAGGAACTCTCCGATCGCGGTCACAGCGTCACCGCCATTGCCCGGCATCCAGACAAGATCGCGGCACTTCCGGGCGTGACTGCCAAGAAGGGCGACGTCTTCGACAAGGATGGCCTTGCCGCCCTGATCAAGGGGCATGACGCGGTGATCTCCTCGGTTCATTTCCTCGACAGCGATCCCGATACGCTTATCGCAGCCGTGCGTGCTTCCGGCGTCAAACGCTACCTCGTCGTCGGCGGCGCCGGCAGCCTTGAGGTTGCGCCCGGCAAGCGCCTGGTCGACACGCCGACCTTCCCTGATATCTACAAGGCCGAGGCGCAGAAGGGCGCCGACTTCCTCGACACGCTACGGACGGTCGACGATCTCGACTGGACCTTGCTGTCGCCTTCGGCGCTGTTCGTCGCCGGCGAGCGGACCGGCAAATACCGCATCGGCAAGGACACGCTGCTGACGTCCGACAAGGGCAGCAGCATTTCCTTCGAGGACTACGCCATCGTCATGGCCGACGAGATCGAAAAGCCGGCGCATATCAAGCAGCGCTTTACGGTCGGCTATTGAGCGCACTTCTATTGACAGGTGGGCCACTCGACGGAGTGGCCCGCGTCGGTTCCTATCGACGATAGTGCCATCGGAGTCTCCGATGGCACTATCGCTTTCTTCCGTTTCCACTCCTGCCGCCGGTCTGCGACTCTCGCCGGAGCGGTTCAGGACAGGAACGGAAACATGGCAGACATCGCAAAATCGAAAATCGCTATCATTGGCGGCAGCTCCGGAATGGGGCTGGCGTTGGCAAGGCGGTGCCTGGACTCAGGCGCCGAAGTCATCATAGTCAGCCGCAGTGAAGCCAGGCTCAAGCGTGCCGGCGAGGCGCTGCAGAACCCTTCCGCTTTGAGCGCCGTCGCGGCCGATATCGCCAGGGAGGATCAGGTCGCTGACCTGTTCAAGCGAATTGGCCGGCTCGACCATATCGTCAGCACCGCCGCCGATATCGAAGGCGCCTATGAGCTATTGCCTTCAGTCGACCTGAAGGCGGCGCAGCGGGTCGTCGAAAGCAAATTCTACGGGCCGCTGCTGCTCGCCAAGCATGGCGCGCCGCAGCTTTCGGCCAACGGCTCCATCACCTTCACCTCAGGCATCGCCGCCTACCGGCCGGCGGCGCGCGGCTCGGTCGTTGCCGCTGTCAACGCTGCGCTGGAAGGGTTGGTGCGGGCGCTGGCGGTCGAGCTGGCGCCGGTCCGTGTCAACGCCGTCTCGCCGGGCTGGGTCGACACGCCGATCTGGAGTTTTGTGGCCGGCGACAAGAAGGACGAGACGCTCGATGCAATGGCCAGGCGCCTGCCGGTCGGCCGCGTCGGACAGCCGGACGACATTGCCGATGCCATCGCCTTTCTGATGGGCAACGGTTTTACGACAGGGACGGTTCTGCATGTCGAGGGCGGTCATCGGCTGATCTGAGCGCAGCGAAATTCCTGGCCGCGGCCGCCAGCAGCAGTTTCAGCGCCGGCGGCTGAACCCGCCGGCGGCGCCAGACCATGACCAGCGACGCCGTGCGGGCCGGACCCGGCCACGGCAATTCGACGATCTCGCCGCGATCGAGCGCGTCGGCAACGGCCAGCCGCGGCACCAGGCCCATGCCGACACCAGTCGCCACCAGGCCCGCAATGGCGCCGATGCTGCCGACTTCGGCGGCAAGTTCTGGCGCTGCCATCTCGGCAAAGGCAGTGTCGAACAGATGCCGGTAGACGCATCCGGTTTCCGTCACCACGAAACGCATCGCGGCGAGCGCGGCCAGGTCGCTCTGCCCCGATGCGGGCGCATGTTCGGGTGAGGCGACAAGGACCAGCGGCTCGGCCGATATCGTGCGCCGGGCCAGGCGTTCATCCAGACCGCCTTTGTCGAAACAGAAGACGACGTCGATCTCGCCTTCTTCGAGCTGCCGCAGCAGGGCATCGCTGCCGGCGATTTTGAGCCGCAGACCGATCTCCGGGTGGTCGCCTCGAAAGGCCGCCAGCCATTGCGGAAGTTTGACAGTGGCAATCGTCTCCAGCGCGCCGACCGTAACCGTTCCGGCGGTCATTCCCGTCGTTGCCTCGACGGCAATACGCGCCTCCTCCGCCAGTTGCAGAATCTCTTCCGCATAAGGTTTCAGCGCGTCGCCGGCCGCCGTCAGGTCGAGGCCGTGGCGCGAGCGGATGAAGAGGACGATACCAAGTTCGCTTTCCAGCGACTGGATCTGGTCGCTGACGCTCGACTGCGCCAGATGAACCTCCCGCGCTGCGCGGGTGATGTTGCGGTGCCGCGCCACGGCGAGGAAGGTCTTGAGCAATCGTGGGTGCATGCCGTTTCCGAATCTGTCTCTGTTCGACATTTCGGGCTTGGCTGGTCCATTTGCAACCCTGGTCCATTTGCAACCCCGGTCCATTTGCAACCCCGGTCCATTTGCAACCCATTGACGCCGGCTTCATCTGGTTGCGGCAGACCAGGGGCCAGAATTTCGCGGCAATGACCCGCAAGTTTTCTCACGGCCGGCGCGGTGGCCCAAGAGATCGCCTCTGGCAGATCGCATCGCACGTATGCTCTATGCCAAGCTGATTTCCAGCACCGATGGAAGGACCGACATGCCCCGCCCGCAAGGAACCATCGCCCCGATCCTGACGCCGTTCGAGAACGATGGCCGCATTGCCCGTGACCTGTGGATCTCACATGCCAAATGGGTGCTGGGCCAGGGCGCGCATTTCCTGTCGCCGTTCGGCACCACGGGCGAGGCACTGTCGCTCTCGCTCAACGAGCGCATGCAGGCGCTGGAATGGCTGGTTGCATCAGGCATTTCGCCGGGGCGCATGATGCCCGGCACCGGCGTCACCGCACTGCCCGAAACCGTCGAACTGTCGAAGCACGCGGTCGGCCTCGGCTGCGCCGCCGTGATGGTGCTGCCATCGTTCTTCTACACGGCCGCCGGGGACGATGGCCAGGCGCGCTACTACAGCGAGCTGATCGAAAGGGTGGCCAACCCGGCGCTGAAGATGATCCTCTACCACATCCCGCAGAACTCCGGCGCGCCGGTAAGCCCTGCCCTGACCGCCCGGTTGAGCGCGGCGTTTCCAGAGACGGTCGTCGCCTACAAGGATAGCGCCGGCGACTGGAACAACACGGCGGCGGTGATTGCCGCCGCACCCGACGTCGCGGTGTTCCCCAGCTCGGAGGCGCAACTGACCAAGGGGCTCGCCAGTGGTGCTGCGGGCTGTATCTCCGCGACCGTCAATCTCAACGCTGCGGCCATCCGCGCCCTCTACGACGCGACGATCGCTGGCCAAGACGTCAGGGAAGCGGACGCCGCGATCAGGGCGTTCCGCAAGGTGATCCAGGATGCAGGCCTGATCCCGGCAATGAAGGCCGTGCTGGCGGTGCGCTCCGGCGACAAACGCTGGCTCAACCTGCGCGCGCCGCATGAGAATGCGACGCTGGAAAGCGGCAAGGCGCTGCTCACTGCGCTCGGTCCCGCAGCCGATCACATTGGCCGAGGTCACGCATGATGGCGGTTGGCGCAACCCACATGCTCGCATCTTTTCAATCGGCCTAAAGTGACGAGCCTGCCGCCTCTAACGCCGACACGGGCTTAAGCGGTCGCGGACGATCAGCCCCTTTCAGGCACAGTGCGATACCGCCATTGGCCCTTGAACGGTCAAAATCGAGGCGTACGATCGCGGTATCTGAAACTGAGTCTGTTTTCATTCGTCTGGGCTAATGTCCGGACCGGATTGGATATTTCCTTGGCAAGGGACGCAACCAGCGGCGCGGCGAAGCGCGGCAAATCGTTTGCCCATGTGGCGGAGGCGTCCTGGGGCAAGGGCCTCAGCACGCTGCTGCGCATCGTGCGCATGACGCTGCGCCATCCTTGGCAAGTTGCGATCACCATCGCCTCGACTTTCATCGCCGCGACGCTGCAGCTGTTCATCCCGCGCCTGCTGGGCCACGCCATCGACCAGGCGCAAGGCGTGATGGCTGGAGGCGGCGGCGCGGCGGCTGAGCAGGCGCTGTGGACGACGGCGATCACCTTGCTCGTCGTCAGCATCCTGCGCGGCCTCTTCACGATGGCGCAGAATTATTACGGCGAGGCCGTCGGCCACCGCACCGGCTATGAGCTGCGCCTGGCTTTCTACGAAAAGATCCAGCGGCTGAGCTTTTCCTTCCATGACCGGGTGCATACCGGCGACCTGATCACGCTTGGCCTGCTCGACCTCGACGGCGTGCGCATGTTCTTTTCCACCGGCATATTGCGCGTGGTGCTGCTCGGCGTGCTGATCGGCGTCGGCTCCTATCTCCTGATCAGCACCGATCTCGAGCTCGGGCTGCTCAGTCTGAGTTTCGTGCCGTTCGTCGCCTGGCGCTCCTCGGTCACACAGCTCAGGCTGCGCAGCACCTGGCTGACGCTGCAGGAGCGGCTGTCGGTGCTGAGCCGGGTGATGGACGAGAACCTCGGCGGAATCCGCGTCGTGCGCGCCTTTGCGGCGCAGCGGCATGAGCTGGAAAAATTCGACCGCGCCAAGAAGTCGGCGCTGGAGCTTGCCGACCAGCGCGTCGACATCCGCGTCTCCAACACCAGCGCCATGAATTTTTCCTTCCTGGCGGCCATGGGCCTGGTGCTGTGGTTCGGTGGCCAGAAGGTGATCGCGGGCCAGATCAGCGTCGGCACGCTGGCGCAGTTCCTCACCTTCATGACCATCCTGCAGATGCCGGTGCGCCAGCTCGGGCTGATGGTCAACTCGTTCGCCCGCGCCTCGACCTGCGGCACAAGGCTGTTCGAGCTGCTCGACGCCGAACTTGACATCGAGGATGCGCCCGATGCCAAGGATCTCGTGGTCAGCGAAGGCGTGCTGCGCTTCGACAATGTCGGCTTCCGCTACGCGGGCGCCGGCGGCCGGCCGGCGCTGTCGGGCATTTCCTTCGAGGCCAGGTCCGGCGAGACCGTCGGCATTGTCGGCCCGCCGGGCAGCGGCAAGTCGACCATCGCGCATCTGATCCCGCGCTTCTACGATGTGAGGTCAGGCGCGATCACCATCGACGGGCAGGATATACGCGAGGTCACGCTGCAATCGCTGCGCAAGGCGGTCGGCGTCGTGCAGCAGGACGCTTTCCTGTTCACCACCTCGATCGAAAACAACATCGCCTATGGCAATCCGTGGGCGCGCGAGACCCGCATCGGGCAGGCGGCTGAATACGCCCAGCTGCACAATTACATCATCGGGCTTCCGGCCGGCTACACCACGGTCGTGGGCGAGCGCGGGTCATCGCTTTCCGGGGGCCAGCGGCAGCGCCTGACCATCGCCCGCACCCTGATGCTGCGGCCTTCGGTGCTGGTCTTCGACGATTCCACCGCGGCTGTCGACGCCGGCACCGAGCAGCGAATCCGCACCGCGATGAAGCGCTTCGCCAAGGACCGCGTGACGCTGATCATCTCGCACCGGCTGAGTTCGCTGATGCATGCCGACCAGATCCTGTTCATCGAGAATGGCCGCATCGCCGAGCGCGGCACGCACCAGGAATTGCTGGCGCTGGGTGGTCGCTACCGCGCGCTTTACGACCTGCAGCTGCGGCCGGACGACGATTTGCCGGTGGCGGTGGGAGCCGCATAATGTCGACACCGGGTCACGACGAAAAAGAAGACACCAGCCGGCGGCCCACCAGGGCCGTCGTCGGTTCGCACCGCGACGAGGAAGAGGTCTTCGGCAAGGTCTACGATCCGCGCATCGTGCGCCGCATCTGGAGCTTCGTGAGACCGTATCAGGGCCGGATCTTCATCTCGGTGGCCGCCGTTTTGGTGTTCACTCTGACGCAATTGGCGATCCCGCTGGTCATCCGTTACGCCATCGACCACGGCATGGCGGCGGGCAAGGCCGACAGCTCCGTCATGAACTGGGCGATCGGTGCCTTCGCCCTGATCATCCTGATCAACTATGCCGCCAGCTATGTCCAGGAAAGCGTCGTCGGCAAGGTGGCCGAGAATGTGCTGTCGGATTTGCGCCGCGCCATGTTCAGCCATCTGCAGCGCGTCTCGCTGGGCTTCATGGACAAGACCGAGGTGGGCCGGCTGATGTCGCGCCTGCAGGGCGACGTCAATTCCATGCAGGAATTCCTCGAGACCTCGGTGATGTCGGTGGGCGACATCGTGCTGCTGTTCGGCATCGTCAGCGTTCTGTTGTGGCTCGATTTCCGGCTCGGTCTGCTGACGCTGTCGACCATGCCGGCGTTGTTCATCGTGCGCCTGTTCTGGCTGCCGCGCGCCAAGATCGCCTTCATGGCCGCGCATGAGACCAACTCGATCGCCAATGGCGCGCTGGCCGAAGGCATCCATGGCGTTCGCACGGTGCAGAGCCTGGAGCGCCAGCACGTCAATTTCGACCTTTATGACGAGAAGGTGCTGGCCAATCTCAGGGCTCACCTGACCTCGGCCAAATATGCGCAGGTGATGGTGCCGATCGTCGACACGCTGACCGGCATTGCGATGGCAACCGTGATCGTCGTCGGCGGCTCGATGGTGCTGTCGCACAGCCTCGACATCGGCGTCATGGTGGCGTTCCTGTTCTATATCCAGCGCTTCTTCGACCCGATCCGCTCGCTCACCATGCAGTACTCGGTCATGCAGCGCGCCATGGCGTCGGGCCAACGCATCTCCGAAGTGCTCGACGTACCGGTCGACGTCAGCGACAGACAGGGCGCGGTGACGCTGACGCGCGACATGGACGGTTCGGTCGAGTTCAGGAACGTCACCTTCGGCTACCGGCAGAACCAGCCGGTGCTGAAAAACATCTCCTTCCGCGTCAATCCGGGCGAGACGGTTGCGCTTGTCGGCCCCACCGGTTCGGGCAAGTCGAGCTGCATGGCGCTGGTGCACCGCTTCTACGACGTCTGGTCGGGCGAGGTGCGGGTCGGCGGCCACGATGTGCGCGACGTGACGCAGGATTCGCTCGGCGATCAGGTGGCGATGGTGCTGCAGGAGCCGTTCCTGTTTTCCGGCACGGTGCTGGAGAACATCCGCTACCACAAGACATCGGCTACCAGCGAAGAGGTTGTGCGCGCCGCGCAAGCCGTTGGCGCGCACGACTTCATCGAGCATTTGCCTGACGGCTACGACACCGAGCTCGAACAGCGCGGCGGCAATCTGTCCCTCGGCCAGCGCCAGCTGATCAGCTTTGCACGCGCACTGGTGGCGGATGCGAAAATCCTGGTGCTGGACGAGGCGACGGCGAGCATCGATTCCTACACCGAGATGCTGATCCAGAAGGCACTGGTCACGCTGCTGGAAGGCCGCACCGGGCTGGTCATCGCGCACCGGCTGGCGACCATACGCGGCGCCGACCGCATCATCGTCTTACAGAACGGCGAGATCGTCGAGAGCGGAAATCACGAGCAGCTGATGGCGGCCAAGGGCCTCTATGCCAGGCTCTACAACATGAACTACGCATCGTTCGACGATATTGCCGAGGAAGACATAGGCGCGCCGGCCGGCAAGGCGACGTGAGCTGCTGCCGGTTCAGCTCGACTGGGAATGGTGCGGGGCCAAAACTCGTCGTCGACCAATTCGGCTTCAGATGACGACACGTTTCAGCCCGCCTTCCAGCGTAAGCCCGGCGTCACGCCTGCCGCGCGTTCAGGTGGAGGAGCGGCCGGCCGCCTAAAGGGCAATCCCGCGTAAATTCTGAATTCTACGCGCCGCCTGGCGCGCGATGCACGCGCAGCTTGCGCCTGAACCTCAGCAAACGCCGTCATGATGGCTTTCGTTCCTTAGCCGTCGGATGAAAATCGCCGGGGAACAGGAAGGCTTGCTGGGAGTTTAGTTCTTCGAGCCGCGCCGTGAACGGCGCGGCAGCGAAGGAGACGGCATATGGGCCTGGGTACCATTCTTATTATCATCCTGATCATCGCGTTGCTCGGCGGCTTCAGCGGCCTCGGCGGCGGCCCGTTCTACGGCACTGGTTACTATGGCGGCGGTGGCCTCGGGCTGGTGCTGATCATCGTGATCATTCTGGTTGTTCTCGGGCGAATATAGCGTCGCCATTGGCGGCCGCCGAGTTTCTACGGCGGCCGCGTTTTCGCCTGACATCGAGGTTTGAAGACATGGCAGCTGAAGACATTGCTGGTCCGGACTGGGCCGGCGTCGGCGCGAGCGAGAGCGAACGCGACGAGCTGGGATATCCTAATGGTGGCACTATCCGAAGGCGGCGGGCGTAAGCTGCAGACCCCGACACCCGCCTGGCGGCCGTGGCGTTCATCGAGGCGGATCGGACGCTTCGAGAAACCCAGGACGGCGACGAGGCGGGTCCGGCCTTTCTCGCTATTGTCGACAAGGGCAGCATCGGCCTGAAGGCCGCAATGGTAGGCACGCCTTACGCCTGAACGCGGTCAACCCGCCGTAACTCCGCCAGCAGAAACACCACCAGCACGCAGCACAGCAGGCCAAGCGACAATGGCAGTCCCTGATGTCCGGTCAGTTGCATCGCCAGCCCGGCCACGGGTGAGCCGACGATGCCGCCTACCCCCCATACGAACGCGAAGGCGGCATTGCCGGCGATCAAGGCTTGACCGGTGAAACGCTCGCCGAGCTGGATCAGCGACAGCGTGTAGATCCCGAACGAGACCCCGCCCCAGACGAAGAAGAGCGGCCAGACAAGCCATGTAGCGAAGAGCAACGGCAACAGCAAACAACCGGCCAGGCAAGCCAGGACACAGAACAGCATCATCGGCTTCGAGCCAAACCGTTCGGCGGCGCGCCCAAGCACGACCTGCAGCACGGCATTGCCGGCGATGAAACAGGTGATGAGCGAAGCGATGCGCTGCTCAGTGCTGCCGAGCGCGGCACCATAGACCGCGAACAGCGAAAGCAGGACTTGCTCGAAGGCGGCAGCCGTGAAGACTGCGAACAAGAGCAGCGGCGCCAGCGCGAAGAAGCCGCCGACCGACACCGCTTCGCCCTCACGCGGCATGTCGGGCAGGCGTGGCGCGACGGCAAGCACGATCAGGCCGCAGACAAGGAAGGCCGCGCTGCCGATGATGAATGGTGGCCATCCTTGCGTGCCGACCAAGCCTAGCGACAGCGGGCCGAGGCCAAAGCCGGCGGAAACGATGGAGGAGTATAGGCCCATGATGCGGCCTCGGCGTGCGGCGGGTGTGATCGAGACCAGCCAGGTTTCACTGATCACGTAAAGCGGATTGGCAAAGAAGCCGAGCAGGAAGCGCAACGGCATCCAGGCCCATACATCCTGCGTCCAGGCAATCGCGATCAGGACGGTTGCTGCCAGGATCGAACACACAACCGCAAAGCGCGCCGCGCCCACCCGCCGGACCAGCGCCGGCGTGAAGAGCGACGATATAATGAAACCCAGAGGCGTCATCGCGGCCGAGAGGCCGATAAGGCCCGGTGTCGTCCCTTGCCGTTCCAGGATGAAGCTGAGCAGCGGATAGGTCAGCCCCTGTGCTATGGCGAACACCGTAACTGTCGCGATGATGCCGGCCATCGCGGCCCATGCGATGTGGTTCTCCGGCGGTGACGTCGCGTCTTCGGCGCTCATGCCGACTTCGAAGCAGGATCGGCACGTTCCGGCAAGTGCAAATGCCGGCAAAACGCCGCGGTACGCCCAAACAGGCGGGCGGGTCTTATCCGCGACATCAGCTCACACTTGCCAGAAGCGTTTGACGATTTCGGCCTCGACCTGGCGTCTGGTCAGACCGATATCGTCGATCAGGTGCGGATTGGCCTCCGCCATCTGCTTGAGGTCCCAGCGAAAGCGTATCCGCTCGCGCCAGGCCGCGATCATGCCCCGCGGGCCCGTCGGACGCCGGCCCGATGACACCGCCTTTTCCGGCAAGGCTGCACGAGCAGAAGCAAGGGTATCGTTCATGGCAACCTCCATTCGGTTTGAGGGGCGACAGCCCTCGGCTTGAAAGAGGTTGAATTCTGCCGCATGCGGACGGCGCCGTAATTAAGCGCGGCCAAATAGTTCTCAAAAGTTCCAAAGCAGTTAGAGCACCTCGCCGATTTATCGAAACGACGAGGTGCTCAACTCTTTGTTTTGACGCCATACGTCCGTGAAGCGCTCTGCGCTTTCCCGTGGGAAAACCGCCTTCACACCTTTCCTGGAATTGCTCTATAGATGCGCGTTATGCAGGGATCGCGCTTTGCCTTTGGTCCGTTCGTGCTCGATCCGGGTGCGGGAACGCTCCTTCGGGACCAAGTTCCCGTCGCCGCCGGCCACCGCGGACTGCAGCTGCTGGCGGCGCTCGTCGCCCGGCCCGGCGAGATCGTGGCCAAGGCCGAGTTGATGGATGCGGCATGGCCAGGCACCGCCGTTGAGGAAGGCAACCTCACCGTCCAAATTGCGCAATTGCGCAAGCTGCTGGGTCCGGCCACGAACGGCGGAGAATGGATATCGACCGTTCCGCGCGTCGGCTATCGCTTCGCCGGCGCCATCGAACAGCTCGGCGACGAGAAGCGACAGGCTTTGCCGCTGCCCGCCAAACCGTCGATAGCCGTGCTGCCCTTTGCCAATTTCAGCAACGACCCCGAGCAGGAAGCCTTTGCCGACGGGTTGAGCGAAGACCTGATCACCGACCTGTCGAGGATCGGCGGCCTGTTCGTCATCGCGCGCAACTCGACCTTTGCCTACAAGGGCAAGGCGGTGGATGTGCGCGAGGTCGCCAGAGAACTTGGCGTGCGCTATCTCTTGGAGGGCAGCGCCAGACGCGCCGCCGGGCGCGTGCGCATCAACGCCCAGCTGGTCGACGCGCTGAGCGGCGAGCATTTGTGGGCAGACCGCTTCGATCGCGGCCTGGAGGATATTTTTGCCGTTCAGGACGAGGTGACGGCCAAGATCGTCGAGGCGCTGCTTGGCCGGCTGCGCGCGCCGCTGCCGCGCAACCGGCCCCGAAATCTCGAGGCCTACGATCTGTGCGTGCGAGCCCGCAACTTGATCGACGTCTCGCCGGAGACGGCGCGCGAAGCGCATCTGTTGCTGACGCGCGCGCTTGCGCTCGATCCGGACTATGCCGAAGCCTATCGCTGGCTTGCCATGAACCACTGGATGGGATGGGTGCATTGGGGAGAGCCCATTGAGCCTGCCCGCGGCCTTGCCCTGGAACTGGCGCGCAAGGCTGTGGCGATCGATCCCAACGATGCCGGCTGCCACTGGGTGCTTGCCAACCTGCTTGCCTATGAGCGCAGATTCGACGAGGCGGATGTGGGATTTGCCAAGGCGTTCGAACTCGACCCGAACGAGGCCGATGCCTGGGCGACATTGTCCGACATCGCGATCCTGGCCGGGCGCGTCGAGGACGGCCTCGACTATATCAGCAAGGCGTTCCGGCTGAACCCGTTTCCGGCAAGCTGGTACTACCTGACGCTCGGCCAGGCGCAATATGCGGCGCGCGACTATGAAGCCGCGGTCGAGACGACGCGCCGGGACGAGACGTATCGGACAAGCTCGCGCCGTTTCCTTGCGGCAAGCCTTGCGCAACTCGGCCGGATCGACGAGGCGCGCGCCGAGGTCGACTTGTTCCTTGTCGCGAACCCACATTTCACCACCCGCCACTGGGTCGAGACGGAGCCGTTCCGCGACACTGCCACGCTCGACCATTTCGTCGATGGCTTCCGAAAGGCCGGCCTTCCGGAGTGACGGACCGGCGTGCTCGATCGATGCCAGGCACCGTCGGTTGCGGATCAATCCTGCCAATGTTTGCACGTCGCGAGGCCGCTCGACCGATCTTGCTTCCGCGAGCAGTCATCCAACAGCGATTGCAGCGAAGCGGCGCGCGAAACCTCTGTCACGGTGAAGCCGGCTGGAACGGCCACGATCGATCCGGCCACGGGTGAGCGCTGGGTGGCGGCTGGCGACTGCCTGTTGCGCTCTCGTCTGCAATGCCGGCATCACGGTCGCCGTGGGCAATGATCGGCTTGCCTCATTGAGCTTTTAGCGACGCGCTCCGACAACTCGCGATGATTTTTCTAGATGCCATTTGTCGAAGCACGATCTTTTCCGAAAGCCGGTTTCCACTTTTCGGGACCATGCTCTAGCGGCTGTCTGTTTCTTGTTGCTGGCGCGATCGGAAGTCACCCGCACAACCTGGTTATCTGAGCGCCCTTTAGCTTTCCTTGTTTGAGGTCGGCGGCGGGAGTAATAGTCGCCAAGGAATTGCGAGGAGGAAGAGATGACGCTGAACTTCGACCCGAAGGCGAAGGCCACGGCGTTGTACCATGGCGAATTCCGACCGATGTTCATTGGCGGCAAGTGGGTCGCCGCGCAGTCCGGCCAGGGCATGCAGGCACTCAATCCGGCAACAGGCGAGGTGCTGGCGACAGTGCCGCGCGGCGGGGCTGCCGATATCGACTCGGCGGTGGCCGCCGCGCGCGCGGCCTTCGAAGGCCCATGGTCCAAATTCTCGCCCTACGAGCGGCAGTGCGTGCTGCTCGGGATCGCCGTTCTCTTCGAGACGCATTGGGAAGAGCTCAGCGTTTCCGACACGCTGGATATGGGGCTGCCGATCACGCGCACGCTCGCTAACCGGCGCCGCGTCATCGGCATGCTGCGCTTCTATGCCGGCATGGCGACGGCGCTGCATGGCGAGACGATCGACAATTCGATTCCCGGCGAGATCGTCACCTTCACCCGGCGCGAGCCGGTGGGCGTCGTTGGTGCGATCATTCCCTGGAACGCGCCGACCGCCGCCTCGATCTGGAAGATCGCGCCGGCGCTGGCGACGGGCTGCACCATCGTGCTGAAACCGTCCGAGGATGCGTCGCTGACGCCGCTGCTGATCGCGCAACTGATGCAGGAAGCCGGCGTGCCCGACGGCGTCGTCAACGTCGTCACCGGCACCGGGGCCGAAGCCGGTGCGCGGCTCGCCGAACATCCAGACGTCAACAAGATCGTTTTCACCGGATCGACGCTGACCGGCCAGGCCATTGCGCGGGCAGCCGTGGCCAACCTCAAGCGCGTTTCGCTGGAACTCGGCGGCAAGTCGCCGATCATCGTCTGCCGCGACGCCGACATCGACAAGGCTGTTCCGATCGCGGCGATGGCGGTGTTCGTGCATTCGGGCCAGATCTGCATTGCAGGCTCGCGGCTGTTCGTGGCGCGCGAAATCCATGACGAGTTCGTCCGACGGCTCGCCGATTTCGCCGGCAGACTGCGAATCGGCCATGGCATCGAGGCCGAGACGGAAATCGGACCGCTCATCAATGCCAGGCAGGCAGCCAAGGTGGAGGGCTATATCAGGGCCGGCAGCGACGAAGGCGCCGAACTGGTCGCCGGCGGCTCGCGGCTGACCGGCGAGCTCTACGATGGCGGCAACTTCATTGCGCCGACGGTCTTCGGCGCCGTGTCGGACCAGATGACCATCGCGCGCGAGGAGATTTTCGGCCCGGTGATTTCGGCGATGCCCTTCGACACGCTCGACGAAGCGGTGGCGCGTGCCAATGCGACGCCCTATGGCCTGGCCGCCGGCATCTTCACGACACATCTGGGCACCGCGCACAAGCTTGCCCGCCGCGTCAAGGCCGGCTCGGTCTGGGTCAACATGTACCATGCCATCGACCCGGCGGTGCCGTTCGGCGGCATGAAGATGTCCGGCTATGGCCGTGAGGGCGGCATCGAGCATCTGCACGAGTATCTGGAGACCAAGTCGGTCTGGATCCAGACCGACTGATATTCGCGCGGCGTACTCTGCGAAATCACGATGAAACCAAAACGGCCAGGACGGCGGCGCAGTCACCGGCTTTGACCAGGCCGGGGAAATGCCGCGCCGCCAGAATGCCGGACATTTTTGCCCGGATTTCCTGCGGAGCGATGCCGGTGCGGCCGGTGGAATGGATGCGCGCCAGCACCGAGCCTTCTTTCACAGGCTCGCCGAGATCGACCATGGTTTCGATCATGCCGTCGTCCTCGGCGAAGGAGAAGCAATCGCCCGACGGCATGTCGAGCCACTGCGTCGGGCTCTTCTCTACTGCACCGGCGACAATGCCGGCATGACGCAGCACATTGCTGATGCCGCGCCGCGCAATCCGCACCGTCTGTGCGCGCGAGGTGCCGCCGCCGCCAAGCTCGGTGCTGACGAAGACCTTGCCCATTTCCTCCGCCGCCGTGTCGTACATGCCGACGGAGTCGATCTCGATCATGCGCATCGAGAACGGAGCCGCGAATGCGGCGACCGCGTCGAAGGCTTTCTGCTCCAGTGCCTTGTCGGGCACCGTGTGCGCGGCACAGAAGGGCACGAAATCCAGCGTCCTGCCGCCGGAGTGGAAATCGAAGACGAGGTCGGCGCGCGGCAGCAGTTCGCGTTGAAAGTAGTCGGCGATCTTCTCGGTCACCGTGCCGTCGGGGCGGCCGGGAAAGCTGCGGTTCATATTGCCCTTGTCGATCGGCGACGTCCGCGTGCCGGCGCGGAAGGCCGGATAGTTCATCGCCGGCACAATGATCACCGTGCCGCTGACCTGTTTGGGATCGAGCGTGCGGGCAAGATCGTAGAGCGCCAGCGGCCCCTCATACTCGTCGCCATGGTTGCCGCCGGTGAGCAGCGCGGCCGGCCCCTTGCCGTTGCGGATGACGCAGATCGGGATCATCACCGAGCCCCAGGCCGAGTCGTCGCGGCTGTAGGGCAGGCGCAGGAAACCATGTTGCACGCCGTCCTTGTCGAAATCGACGGTCGGCGCGATCGGAGATGGGCGGAGGCTAGGCATCGGGCTCAATTCTTCACCACCAGTTTGCGCGGTACATTGGCGAGGCACTCTACACCGGTTTCGGTGATCAGGATGGATTCGGTGATTTCCAGTCCCATCGTCTCCAGCCACAGGCCGGTCATGAAATGGAAGGTCATGCCGGGCTTGAGTTCGGTGCGGTCGCCGGGGCGCAGGCTCATGGTGCGTTCGCCCCAATCCGGCGGATAGGATAGGCCGATGGAGTAGCCGGTGCGGTTGTCCTTGACGATGCCATATTTCTTCAACACGGCGAAAAAGGCGTTGGCGATGTCCTCACAGGCATTGCCGGGCTTTGCCGCCGCCAGCCCCGCCTCCATGCCTTCCAGTGTCGCCTTCTCGGCATCGAGGAATTCCTGTGTCGGCTTGCCGAGAAAGACGGTGCGCGACAGCGGGCAATGGTAGCGGTTGTAGCAGCCGGCGATCTCGAAGAAGGTGCCCTCGCCCGACTTCATCGGCTGGTCGTCCCAGGTGAGATGCGGCGCCGAGGCGTCGGCGCCCGACGGCAGCAGCGGCACGATCGCCGGATAGTCGCCGCCGACGCCATCGACACCGCGCGTGCCGGCATCGTAGATCTCGGCGACCAGATCGCATTTGCGCATGCCGACCTGGATCTTGTCGACGATGCGCTGGTGCATGGCTTCGACGATGCGGGCCGCCTTGCGCATATAGTCGATTTCAGTCGGGCTCTTCACCGCGCGCTGCCAATTGACCAGCGCTGTCGCGTCGACGAAGCGGGCGTTGGGCAGGTGCTTCTGCAACGCGGCGAAGGCGGCAGCCGAGAACCAGTAATTGTCCATCTCGACGCCGATGGTCAGCTTGCCCCAGCCGCGATCACTGAGCACTCTGGCCAAAAAATCCATCGGGTGGCGCTCGGTCGACTGCACGTAGTGGTCGGCATAGCCGACGATGTTGTCATGCGCGAGATAGGCGGTGCGCTTGGCGCCATTGGCATCCTGGCCGCGACCGTACCAGACCGGCTCGCCCGATGATGGCACGATCACCGCCTGATGCACATAGAACGACCAGCCATCATACCCGGTCAGCCAGGCCATGTTGGATGGGTCGCTGATAACAAGCAGATCGACGCCTTTCCCCTCCATGGCTTTTCGCGTCTTGGCGAGGCGATCCGCAAATTCGCCACGCGAGAATTTTAGGTTCGGCTGCATTGTTCTTGGTCCTCGTTTGTTGGGCCTGGAGCCTGTTTCAACTTTGTTGGAAACAGGCTCGTCGTTCTTGTTTGAACGTGATCTCTGGGAAAAACCGGGTTCCACTTCCGGATCACGCTTTGGCCAGCATCAGCTTTCAAAAATGGTTCCGGCATTGGCCGCCCGCGCCCGGTTGCGAGCGAGCGTGGCGATCGCCGTATCCTGCACGCCGGTGCCGGTGAGGTCGGCGATGGTGATGTCGCTGGGTGAGCGCCTTCCGTGCCGTTCGCCGGCGATGATCTGGCCGAGTTCGGTGACCGCGGCATCGGCTCCCATCACGCCCGATGCGATGGCGTGATGCAGTTCTCCCAGACGCCGTGTCTGCTTGGCGCTGTCGGCGACATAGAGATCGGCCATGCGCAGGATCGCCGGCGCGATCTCGTTCTTGTGTTCGGCATCCGAGCCCATGGCGGTGATGTGCTGCCCGGCAACGACAAAGCCGGCCTTGATCAGCGGCTCGGTCGACGGCGTGGTGGTGACGATGATGTCGGCGCCGATGGTTGCTTTGGCTGCATCCGGCTCGGCGCGCACGAGAATGCCGAGCTTTTCGCGCAGCGCGCCTGCGGCCGTCTGCGCCTTGACCGCATCGCGCGCCCAGATACGTGCCTCGGCGATCGGCCGCACCAACATGAGTGCTTCGAGTTGCAGCCCGGCTTGCACGCCGGCGCCGAAGATTGCGGCGACGGACGAATCCGGCCGCGACAGATGCTTCGCCGCGACGGCGCCGGCAGCAGCGGTGCGGACATCTGTGAGATAGCCATTGTCCAGCAGCAGCGCCTCGACCACACCGGTTCTTGCCGAGAGCAACACCATCATGCCGCCCCCGCTGGGCAGACCGAGCTTCGGATTATCGAAGAAGCCGGAGCTTATCTTGACGGCGAAACCGTCTATTCCAGGCACATAGGCGGACTTCACATCCACCTCGCCGCGCTGCTCGTGAATGTCCAACCGCAGAATCGGCGGCATCGCCACCGGCAATGTGGCGAGCGCGCGGAAAGCGTTTTCGACGCAGGCGACCGCGTCGAGATCGAGCGTCACGATTGTGCGCAGTTCCTTCTCGGTGAGGATCGTCATCCGGCTCATGCGACGCGCTCCGCGAAGGCGCGCACTGCGAAGGATAGTGTTCCGTCACCCCCCCCTCTGGCCTGCCGGCCATCTCCCCCGCAAGGGGGGAGATTGGACTGCACTCCTGCCTTCGCCAATCTCCAGCGCAGCAAGAACAGCGACCGCATCGAAGCTGCCGATCTCCCCCCTTGCGGGGGAGATGTCCGGCAGGACAGAGGGGGGTGGGCGGGAATTCGGCGTGGGAGAGTTTTCATGCCGCGCGCTCCGCGATTGCGTCACCGCAGACGATCTTGCGATGCGTGTTCATGTCGATATTGCGGCCCGAGAGAAGAACGACCACCGGCCCGGTCGCCTTGACCTTCCCGGCAAGCAGCGCGGCGATGCCGACCGCGCCGGCGCCTTCGACGATCTCGCGCTCCTGTTCATAGGCATGGCGGATGCCGGCGGCGATCTCGTCCTCGCTGAGCAGGATGACGTCGTCGAGCAGATCGCGGCACATGGCGAAGGTCAGCCGGTTGCCGAGACCGATGCCGCCGCCGAGCGAATCCGCCAGCGTCGGCAGTTCTTCCACCTCGACCGGGCGACCGGCATCCAGGCTCGCCTTCATCGCAGCACCACGCGCCATCGAAACGCCGATGATTTTTGTCCCGGGGCTGACGCCCTTGACGGCGGCGGCGATGCCCGAGGCGAGTCCACCACCGGAGAGTTGCACCAGGACGAGAGCGGCATCCGGGACCTGCTCGATCATCTCCAGTCCGAGCGTGCCTTGCCCTGCGATGATGGCCGGGTGGTCGAAGGGCGGCAGCATCACCAGTCCCTCCTGCGCCACCAGCCGTTCGACCTCCTGCTGCGCCTCGTCCTGACTGTTGCCGATGATGCGGACATCCGCGCCAAGCCGACGGATTTCGTCGAGCTTGTTGCCCGGCACCAGTCGCGACATGCAGATCACCGCACGCATGCCTTCGAGCTTCGCGGCATGGGCCAGCGCACGGCCATGATTGCCGGTCGACGCCGCGACCACGCCGCGCGCCTTCTCCTCGGCGCTCAGCGAAGCAATGGCATTCGAGGCGCCGCGCAGCTTGAAGCTGCCGGTGGTCTGGCGGTGTTCAAGCTTGAGGTGGACGGGGATGCCCAGTCGTTCGGAAAGGCTGTGAGATAACCCTGTCGGCGTGCGTTCGATTTTGCCGGCAATTCGCTCCCGGGCGGCACGAATATCGTTAAGGGTGACTGTCGTCATGATCGTCAATCGCGCGGCAAAGGCAGCGTCATCAGACGGCCAAATTCGGGATGCGACGTCCCGTCGCCACACAACCGCAAACAATTCCAGGCGCTGGCCTGATTGCTGGTGACGACCGGGCGGTCGATCGCCTGTTCCATCCCGGGAACCGCGAGCGCTCCGCGCAATGCGGTGCAGGACACGAACAGTGCATCGGCCTGCGCATTCGTCGCCTCACGAGCCAGGTCGGCGATCGCTGCCGGCGCAATGCGCGCCATCTCGCGATCGTCCTCGAAGCCGAGGCAGGTGAAGCTGACGATCTCAAAGCCGCGCTCGGCGAAATACGTCGCCATCGGTCTGGAGGTTTCTACGGTGTAAGGGGTGAGGATGCTGATCTTCTTGGCACCCAGCGCCTTCAGCCCGCGCACGCCTGCCATGGGCGGCGTGACCACAGGAACACCCGGCTTGGCAGACTGGATCGCCGCCTCGATCTCGGCGTCGCCAATCACCACCGAGGCCGAGGTGCAGGAGTAGCAGATCGCGTCGAGCGGCTCATCGGGCAGGATGAGGGCAGCACCCGCCGCCAGCTCGGGCTGCATCTTGCGGAGATTCTCGGGTGTGGTCGGATTCTTGTAGGGAATGCGCGCGACATAGACGCCGACCCGCTCGCTCGCCACCATGCGGCGGAAATCCGGTTCGCTGGTGTGGTCGGTGGCAAGGATGATCAGGCCGACGCGCTTTTCCAGCGGACGCGCGTCGAGCGCCGGCCTTGTCGGCGTCAGCCTGATTTTGGGCAGCGGTTTCATCTTGGGAATTACCTTTCGATCTTGCCGTAGCGATGTTCCAGCCAGCGCAGCAGCACGACCGAGAAGAGGCTGATGACGAGGAAGAAGGCGCCGACCAGCGTGATCGGCTCGATGTAGCGATAATAGGTGTTGGCGACGCTCTTGGCCTGGTTCATCAGCTCCAGCACGGTGATCGCCGACAGCAGCGGCGTCTCCTTGAACATGGCGATGAAATAGTTGGCCAAAGCCGGGATCATCGGTGGGATCGCTTGCGGAATGATGATGTTGGTCCAGGTCTGCGTGGCGCTCAGATTGCAGGCCTTGGCCGCCTCCCACTGGCCGCGCGGCACGTTGTCGATGCCGGCGCGATAAACTTCCGCCGTGTAGGTGCCGTAGTGCAGGCCGAGCCCGATGACGCCGGCGACCAGCGGCGGCAACAGGATGCCGAAATCCGGCAGGACATAGAAGATGAAATAAAGTTGCACCAGAAGTGGCGTGCCGCGGATGAATTCGGCCGCCCAGCCGATGCTGCGTGACAGGACCTTGTTGGGCGAGCGTCGCGCCAGCGCGATGCCCAGACCCACAATCGCGGCCAGCACCGAGCCGAGCAGCGTCGCCAGGATGGTGATCTTCACGCCCTGGATCAGCGTTGGCAGGATTTCCCAAACGAAGTTCCAATCCCAATCCATCAGGAAGCCCAATTTATCAGAAGGGCATTGGCCATCAGACGCGCACCCCGTCCAGGCCGCGCGCCATGCGGCGTTCCAGAGAACGCACGCCCCAGGAGATGATCAGCGCCAGGGCGAAATAGATGATCAGGATGGTGGTGAACGGCGCCAGCGTGTTACCGGTCTGCGAGCGCACGACCTGCGCCTGAAAGGTGAGATCGGCGAGCGAGATCAGCGACACCACGGAGGTCGCCTTGAGCAGTTCGATGGCATTGTTGCCGAAGGTCGGCAGCATGACCAGCAGCGCCTGCGGCAGGATGACATGGCGCATGCCTTGCCAGCGGCCGAGGTTGAGCGCGATGCAGGCCTCATATTGTTCGCGGCCGACCGACTGGATGGCGCCGCGTACCACCTCGGCCGCATAGGCGCCGACATTGAGGCCCAGCGCCAGCACACCCGCCTGCAGGGGGGCCAGTTCGAGGCCGATCAACGGCAACACGAAATAGGCAAAGAACAGCTGCACGAAGATCGAGGTGCCGCGGAAGAATTCTATATAGGCGGTGGCCAGCCAGCGCAGCGCAAAGAAGCGCGACACGCGGCCCATGCCGGCGAGGAAGGCCATGATCAGGGCGAGCACCGACCCCATCAGCGTCAGCTCGATGGTGACAAGCGCTCCCTGCAATATCAGGCCGAGGTAGCCGGACCACTGGGTCATTCGGGTTCCAACGTTGGCGGTTAGCTTCCTTCTCCCCGTTCACGGAGAGAAGATGCCAGTCCACCCTCCGAAGCTGCAGCGCAGCTGCTGCGGAGGACGGGCAGGCAGATGAGGGGCAGCGCTAAATTCTCAGAACCTGGCGCCGCCCCTCATCCGGCCCTTCGGGCCACCTTCTCCCCGTGAACAGGGAGAAGGCAAAAACGGCGCTATTTCGCCGCGCAGAGCTTGTCCCGCGTGGTCGACATCGCGGCTGCGGCCGAGAAGCCGTAGGGCTCGATGATCTTGGCGAACTCGCCGGATTTCTTCAGCTTGGCGAGCTCGACATCGAAGGCATCGCGCAGGGCCTCATCGCCTTTCTTGAAGGCGGCGCCGTCGCAATAGACCGGCGCGCCGACCACCGGGGCGATGACTTCGAGGTTCGGATCGTTGGCTTTCTTGACGAGGTCGTTGATCGACAGGACGGGAAGCGAATAGGCATCGATGCGACCGTCCTGCAGCATCTTCAGGCCGCTCTGGCCGTCCGGCACGACGATGACGCGCTCGCGCGGCACGCCGGCGTTGAGCGCCAGCTTCTCCTCGGTGCCGCCACCGGGCGCGCCAATGGTGGCTGACGTGTCCTTGGCGACGTCCTCGTAGCTCTTGAAGCCCTTCGGATTGCCCTTCTTCACCAGCATCGCCTCGGCGTCGCACAGCACCGGCTCGGAATAGACGACCGCCGCGCAACGCTCCGGCTTCATGAACAGGCCGGCGGTGACGACGTCGAAGCGGCCGGCCTGCAGGCCGGGGATCATCGCGCCATATTCGGAGATCGAAGCGACGATGTCGGCAACACCGAGACGCTTGAAGACCTCGCGCGCCACGTCGGGCGCCGCACCCGAAACTTTGCCGTCGGCGGCGACCGCCGTATAGGGCGGCTCGTTGGCGATCGCGACGCGGGCAAAGCCCTGCGCCTTCAATTGCTCGAGCTTGCTGTCATCGGCCGAACCGGTGCTCGACGCGGCGAGCACCGCCGTCAGTGCGAGACCGGCGACGCCGGCCAGAATGCCAAGTTTCTTCATTGTTCCCAACTCCTTTGTTGTCTTCTTGGTTTTGTCTGGGGCGGTCTTCTGCCCCGCAAAGCGGTCAGACACGATGTCCGGCCGCGATGATCTTCTTCAGGAAGCCTTGCGTGCGCTCCTGCTTTGGATGGCGGAAAATCTCGTCTGGTTTGCCCTCTTCGACGATCTTGCCGCGGTCGAAGAACAGCACGCGGTCGGCGAAGTCGTGGGCAAAGCCCATCTCGTGGGTGACCAGCAGCATGGTCATGTCGGTCTCTGCGGCGAGCTTGCGCATGACATTCATCACCTCCTCGACCAGCTCCGGATCGAGGGCCGACGTCACCTCGTCGAACAGCATGATCTTCGGCGACAATGCCAGCGCACGGGCAATCGCCACGCGCTGCTTCTGGCCGCCGGACAGCTGCGCCGGCATCGACTTCGCCTTGTCAGCCATGCCGACCATGTCGAGCAGTTCCATGGCCCGCTTTTCAGCGGCGGCGCGAGGCGTGCCCTTGGTCAGCATCGGCGCCAGCGTGACGTTATCCATGACGCATTTGTGCGGAAACAGATTGAACAGCTGGAAGACCATGCCGATCTTCTGCCGCATCTTGGTCAGGTGCCGCTCGTCGGCGGGCAGCAGCTGGCCGTTGCGCTCCATGTGGTAGAGCTGCTCGCCATCGATCTGGATATGGCCGCCGTCGATCTTCTCCAGCGTCATCAGGATGCGCAGGATCGTCGTCTTGCCCGAGCCGGACGGGCCGATCAGCGCCAGCTTCTCGCCGGGCATGACCTGCATCGACAGGCCGTCCAGTACCTTGAACGAGCCGAAGCTCTTCGAAATGGCGTCGACCTTGATGATGGGTGAGGACAAATGAATTTCCCCTGCTGGAGAAGCCTGTGCCCTTAACGATGCGGAACGCGCCAAATCATGTCAATTGGGAAAATAAAATCATGACAATATTTCCGGCACTGCATGATTCCAGAGCAATTCCCGCTTAGATTGCGAGCAGCAGATGCTCCGGATCGCCAAGCAGCAACTTGGTGACAACGCCGAGGCCGGCGCGCAGTTCCCCCTCGGTGGTCGAGCCGAGCGAGATGCGCACCGCCGGATGCCAGGGCGCATCCGAGATGCGGAAGGAGGTGCCGGGCGCGATCGCCACGCCTTGCAGGCGGGCCTGGGCGACGAAGCTTTCCTCGGCACGGTCCGCGGGCAGTTGCAACCAGACATGCAGCCCGTCGCGCCTGGCGCGATAACCAACCCCGCCCAGCACCTCGGCTGCGATGTCCTGGCGGCGGCGCAATGCCGCGCGCTGCCAGCGAACGAGTTCCATCGCCGTGCCGTCGGTCACCCATTTGGTGGCGATCTCGGCCACCAGCGGCGTCGCCATCCAGTTCGACACCAGATGCCGGTTGGCAACGGCGGCGACATAGCGGTCGGGCGCCGCGAGATAGCCGATGCGCAGGCCAGGTACGGTGATCTTGGTGAAGGACGTGACGTAGAGCGTGCGCTCCGGTGCAAAGGCCGCGACAGGCGGCGGCCGGTCCTCCACCAAGGGACCCAGCACATCGTTCTCGATGATGGCGATGTCGTGCTTGCGCGCGACCGCGGCGATCTCTTCGCGCCGTCTGGCGTCCATCAGCGTCGCCGTCGGGTTGATCACCGAGGGCTGCACGAATACCGCGCGAATGTCGGTGAGCCGGCAGGCCTCGTCCAGCGCCTCGGGGATCAAGCCATTGCCGTCGATCGGCAGCCCTTCGAGGTTGAAGCCGAGATAGCGCGCCAGCGGCACCAGCGTGTGGTGGCCGATGGCCTCGGTGGCGACGGTCGAGCCCGGCGGCGCCACGCTCATCAGCGCTACGGTCATCCCAGCAGTGGCGCCGTTGGTCAGGCTGATGTTCTGCGCGGAGACGTCAAGCCCGCACAGTTTCAGCCATTCGACCGCCACCGCGCGGTGGCGCGGAAACACCATGTTGGGCCGAAACGACAGCGCCGAACTCGATGGCAGGTTTTCGGCCAGCCAGCCCAGCGCCTGCTTCAGCCGCTCCAGATGCATCGGCTCGCAGACCGGCTTCAGGATCGATAGGTCGATGACCTCGCCGAGGCGCTCCGGCAGATAGGGCGGCTCCGGTTCGCGGCGCTGCGTCTGGACAAAGCTGCCACGGCCGATCTCGCCCGAAATCAGGCCGCGCCGGATCAGTTCTTCGTAAGCGCGGCTGACCGTCTGCACCGACAGTTTTAAATCGTCTGCCAGCCGGCGATGCGTTGGCAGCCGCGCGCCATTGGCCAGCCGCCCGTCATGAATGGCGCGGGCGAACTGGTCGGCCAGCGATTGATAGGCTGGCCGGCGGATGAGCGCAGGGTCGGGTTGCCATAATGTCATGACTTAATAGAGATCGAAATCAGTGCAATTGACAATCGAAATAATGCGCCGTCATGGTGATGCCGATAAAAAAGCGGACGCCGATGACATCAAAACTCGACGCGGTCGACCTCAGGATACTCGACGCCATCCAGCGCGACGGGCGCATCACCAAGCTGGCGCTGGCCGAACAGGTCGGGCTGTCGCCGACGCCGTGCTGGATGCGGTTGCGCAAGCTGGAGAAGGCCGGCATCGTCTCGGGCTATCACGCCAGGATCGCCATGCGCGTGGTGGCGCCGGTCGCCACCGTGTTGATGGAGGTGACGCTGGCCAGCCATCGCCAGGCCGATTTCGACCGCTTCGAACGCGTCATCCGCGACATCCCCGAAATCGTCGCCTGCTGGTCGGTGGGCGGCGGCGTCGACTATGTGGTCAAGGTGATGACGCGCGACATCGACGCCTATCAGCGGCTGGTCGACGACCTGCTGGAGCGCGAGATCGGCATCGACCGCTACTTCACCTACATCGTCACCAAGACGGTGAAGGACGAAATCGTGCTGCCGATAGCCGATCTGCTGCCGGCGTCGGCATAAGCCCGGAGAGAATGTCTGTCGGGACGGCACAATAGAGAGAGTCTCTCTCCTTCAGGGCGTCGAAACAGTCTCTCTGTCTGCATGTGACGGATAGTCTTCCCGCATCGTCCGAACCGGGAGGCCTCGACCATGTCCGCGCATTTTGCCCGCTCGCATCGCCATGAGGCGCTCGACCGCCTCTCCGACCGGCGGCTGCTGCGCGAGCTTGCCTATGTCGATGGGCATTGGACCGCGAGCGAAGCGGCCGAAAGCTTTGAAGTCACCGATCCGGCCACAGGCGCGACGGTCGCGTTTGTCGCCGCGCTCGATGCGCAGCAAACGACAAGGGCAATCGGTGCCGCCGCGCGTGCCTTCCCGGCTTGGCGGTCACTGCTGCCGCAGGAGCGGTCGAGAATTCTGCGAAAATGGTTCGAACTGATCATCGCGGCGAAAGACGACCTTGCCCTGCTGATGACTTTGGAACAAGGCAAGCCGCTGCAGGAATCGCTCGGCGAAATCGACTATGCCGCCTCTTTCGTCGAATGGTATGCCGAAGAGGCAAAGCGCCTCAACGCCGAGAGCGTCACCAGCCATCTGCCGAATGCCGAGATGATGGTGAGGCGCGAGCCGCTCGGCGTTGTCGGCGTCGTCACGCCCTGGAATTTTCCGGCGGCGATGCTGACCCGCAAGGCGGCCGCCGCACTCGCCGCCGGCTGCACCATCGTCGCACACCCATCCTCGGAGACGCCGCTGTCGGCGCTGGCGCTGGCTGAACTCGGCGAGCGCGCCGGCCTGCCCGCCGGTGTCTTCAACGTCATCACCGGCAAGGCAGCGACGATCGTCGGGCGCATGTGCGAAGACCCGCGCGTCCGCGCCATGAGTTTTACCGGCTCGACGGAGATCGGCCGGTTGATCGCCGCACAGTGTGCTCCGACGATGAAGCGGCTGGTGATGGAGCTTGGCGGCCATGCGCCGCTGATCGTCTTTGCCGACGCCGATCTCGACAAGGCCGTGAACATCGCCATCGATGCCAAGTTTGCCACATCGGGCCAGGACTGCCTTGCCGCCAACCGCATCTATGTCCAGCGCCCGATCTACGATCGCTTCTGCGCCGCCTTTGCCGAGCGCATCGAGGCGCTGCGGACCGGCAATGGGCTTGGCGACAGGATCGATATCGGACCGCTGATGCATGAGCGCGCCGTGACCAAGGTCGAGGAACAGGTCGCCGATGCCGTCGCCCATGGCGCGCGCTGTCTCACCGGCGGCAAGCGGCATCAGGCCGGGCCGCTGTTCTACCAGCCGACGTTGCTGGCCGATGTCAGCGACGAAGCGCTGATCATGCGCGAGGAGACCTTTGGGCCGGTCGCCGCAGTCACGCCGTTCGACAGTGAGGACGAGGTGATCGCCCGTGCCAACGCCACAGAATATGGCCTCGTCGCCTATGTCATTACCGAGAATGGCGCCCGCCAGCAACGTATGGGCCGCGCGCTCGACTACGGCATGGTCGCCATCAACCGCGTCAAGATCACCGGAGCGCCGATCCCCTTCGGCGGCGTCAAGCAATCCGGCATCGGCCGCGAAGGCTCGCGCCACGGGCTCGAAGCTTTCACCGATCTGAAGTACCTCTGTCTGGACGTCACATAGTCCGTCCGGCCATCTCTCAAGGAGTCAAAAAATGCTCGACCAATCCAACGAACTCAATGCCTGGGATCGCGACCACTTCTTCCATCCCTCGACCCATATGGGCACTCATGCGCGGGGTGAATCGCCGACCCGCATCATGGCCGGCGGCGAGGGCGTCACGGTATGGGACAACAATGGCAGGAAGAGCATCGATGCCTTTGCCGGCCTCTATTGCGTCAATGTCGGCTATGGCCGCCAGAAGATCGCGGACGCGATCGCCACCCAGGCGAAAAACCTCGCCTATTACCACGCCTATGTCGGCCACGGCACCGAGGCTTCGATCACACTGGCCAAGATGATCATCGACCGCGCGCCGAAGGGCATGTCGAGGGTCTATTTCGGCCTCTCGGGTTCGGATGCCAACGAGACCAACATCAAGCTGATCTGGTACTACAACAATGTGCTGGGACGGCCGGAGAAGAAGAAGATCATCTCGCGCTGGCGCGGCTATCACGGCTCGGGCGTGATGACGGGATCACTGACCGGGCTCGACCTGTTCCACAACGCCTTCGACCTGCCGCGCGCGCCGGTCCTGCACACCGAAGCGCCCTACTATTTCCGCCGCGCCGACCGCTCGATGAGCGAGGAGCAGTTCTCGCAGCATTGCGCCGACAAGCTTGAAGAGATGATCCTGGCCGAAGGTCCCGAAACCGTCGCCGCCTTCATCGGCGAGCCGATCCTCGGTACTGGCGGCATCGTGCCGCCGCCGGCCGGCTACTGGGAGAAGATCCAGGCGGTGCTGAAGAAGTATGACGTGCTGCTGGTCGCCGACGAGGTGGTGACGGGCTTTGGCCGTCTTGGCACCATGTTCGGCTCCGACCACTATGGCATCAAGCCGGACCTGATCACCATCGCCAAAGGTTTGACCTCGGCCTATGCGCCGCTGTCGGGCGTTATCGTCGCCGACAAGATGTGGCAGGTGCTGGTGCAGGGCTCCGACAAGCTCGGTTCGCTCGGCCATGGCTGGACCTATGCGGCGCATCCGATCTGCGTCGCCGCCGGCGTCGCCAATCTCGAACTGGTCGACGAGATGGACCTGGTGACAAACGCCGGTGAGACCGGCGCTTATTTCCGCGCCGAACTGACCAAGGCTGTTGGCGGCCACAGACACGTCGGCGACGTGCGCGGCGACGGCATGCTGGCGGCGGTCGAGTTCGTCGCCGACAAGGACGACCGGGTGTTCTTCGATGCTTCGCTCAAGATCGGGCCGCAGGTGGCGACAGCACTTGCCGCCAGCGGCGTCATCGGCCGCGCCATGCCGCAGGGCGACATCCTTGGCTTCGCGCCGCCGCTCTGCCTGACGCGTGAGGAAGCCGACATCGTCGTTTCGAAAACCGCCGATGCCGTCAACAGCGTGTTTGCCAACCTCTGAGATCGACGATGAATGCCATGACCAAGACCCTCCCCGCCACCATGGCCGCCGTGCTGCTCACCGGGCATGGCGGACCGGAAAAGCTCGTCTATCGCACCGATGTGAAAGTGCCTGTGCCTGCCGCCGGCGAGGTGCTGGTCAGGGTCAGCGCTTGCGGTATGAACAACACCGATGTCTGGGTACGCCAGGGCGCCTATGGCACGGAGGAGGACGCTGCCGCCGTGTCGACGTGGCGGCGGCAAGGCAACACGCTTACCTTCCCGCGCATCCAGGGCACCGACACGGTCGGCACCATCGCTGCCGTCGGCGAAGGCGTTTCCCCGGGCCGTGTCGGCGAACGGGTAATGGTCGATTTTTCGATCTACAACCGCGACGACGATTCCCTCGCCGACATTGACTATATGGGCCACGGTCGCGACGGCGGGTACGCCGAGTACCAGACGGTGCCGGGCGAGAATGCGCATTTCGTCGATACTGACATGAGCGACGTCGAACTCGCCACCTTCTGCTGCGCCTACCTCACCGGCGAACAGATGCTGGAGCGCGCCGGGCTGAAAGCCGGCGAACGCGTGCTGGTCACCGGCGCCTCGGGCGGCGTCGGTTCCGGCATCGTGCAGCTGGCGCGGGCGCGCGGCGCCATTCCCTACGCCGTCGTCGGCAAGGGCAAGGAGCAGGCGGTGCGCGACATCGGCGCCGAAGCGGTTATTACCCGTGGGGTTGCCGATCTTCCCGCCGCCGTGAATGAAGCCACTGGCGGCCAGCCGATCGATGTGGTCGCCGATCTCGTCGGCGGCGCGATCTTCAACGACCTCTTGCGCATCCTGAGGCCCGAAGGCCGCTACACCACCGCCGGCGCGATTGCCGGTCCGGTCGTGCAGCTCGATCTCAGGACCATGTATCTCAAGCAGCTGCAACTGCACGGATCGAGCCAGGGGACGCGCGCCGACTTCCGCCGCATCGTTGGATACATCGAAGCGAAGAAAATCCGGCCGCTGGTCGGCGGCGTCTACAGGCTCTCCGATTTTCACAAGGCGCAGGCAGACTTTGTTGCCAAGGACTTCGTCGGCAAGCTGGTGGTTGTGCCGGACGCCATGTGGAACATCCGCGCATAACGGCTCCCAACGTCAGAGCGCGTCGTAAACGGCATCAATCAACACCTTGCGGCGTGGATCGACGTCGTCGAAACCCAGCATGCGGTTGGTGACGTAGCCGAATCCGACACCGGCGCCGGGATCGGCAAAATCGAGGGCGCCGCCCCCAGCCGCCATGGCCGAGGGATTGCGGCGACGCGCGGCTGGCATAGGCGGCGTCCTCGAGCTGAAAGCCGGCGGCGAATTGCCGGCGCTTGAGACATAGCGCGCATGAGGCGAACCGGAATCATCGCAACGAATGCAAGCCACAGGCCAGCAACCAGACCCTGCATCTTGACAGACGAGGCGAAAGCCAAAAGAGTGAAACCGGTTTCACTGGGGACCGCCGGTGCATTTCGATCTGTCCATTCTGCTCCCGCATCTGGGTTTTCTGGCGCGCGGCGCCGAACTTACGGCGGCGGCTTGCGCGCTGTCGCTGGTGGGAAGCGTCGTCATGGGCGCGTTGGTGGCGATCGCACGCACCTCCGCCTCGGCACTGCTTCGACGGATCGCCTTCGTCTACGTCGATCTCTTCCGCAATGTGCCGTTCATCGTCCAGCTGTTCTTCTTCTATTACGGCCTGCCCGAGCTCGGCATTTACATCGACGCCTTCACCACCGGCGTCGTGGCGCTTTCCATTGCCGGCGGCGCCTATGCCTCCGACATCATTCGAGCCGGCATCCTCGCCATCGACCAGGGCATCATCGACGCCGCTGAAGTGAGCGGCCTGTCCAGGCGCAAGATCTTTACCCGCATCGTGCTGCCGATTGCGCTGCGCACCTCCGTGCGACCGCTCGGATCCGTGCTCATCAACATGATCCTTACGTCCTCGATCCTCTCGACCATCACGCTCAACGAGCTCACCGGCTCAGCCCAGATCGTGGTCTCGCAGACCTATCGGCCCTTCGAGGTCTATGTGGTGCTGCTCTGTGCCTATGCGGCCCTGACTTATCTGGTTTCGCTGGGCGTCACCCTGCTCCACCGCCATCTCAATCGGGACATGATGGAGGCGGTCGGCTGATGCGGTTCAGCGACTTCACCTCCTACGACCTGATCCTGCTGGCGCAAGGTCTCGGCACCAATATCGCGCTGTTTCTCGTCACCTCTCTGATCGGACTGCTGATTGGCCTGAGCTGGGCGCTGGTGCGGTTCTACCGTGTGCCGGTTCTGGCCCAGATCGTCACCTTCCTGTCGGAGCTGTTGAAGAACTCGCCGGTGTTGGTGCAGCTGTTCCTGGTGTTCTTCGGCCTGCCGGCGCTGTTGCATATAAGGGTGACGCCGGTCACCGCAGCGACCATCACTCTGTCGGCGAACACCGCGGCATTCGTCTATGTCATCGCGGTCTCGGCGATCGAGTCGATCGAACGCGAGCAGGTCGAGGCCGCGCGTGTCTTCGGCCTGACCCGGTGGCAGGTCCTGCGCCATATCGTTTCACCCCAGGCTGCCGCCTTCGCGGTCGGCCCGCTCGTCGCGCTGCTGGTCAACCAGCTTCAGGTGACGTCGCTGATTTCTGTCATCGGCGTCGTCGACCTGACCAAGATTGGCCACATCCTCAACATGCGAACCTTGAAGCCGTTCGTGGTCTGGACCGTCGTCGGGCTGCTCTACTATGGCGCGGCAAAGCTGGTCGCCCTGCTTGGCGAGCGTCTTGAAAACCGCCTGCGGGCGCACAGCGCCTGGCGGGGGCTTTAACATGCTCAAGATCGAAAACGTGCACAAAGCGTTCGGCGAGGTCACTGTGCTGGACGGCGTCGACCTGACGATCGCGCCCGGCGAAGTGGTCTCGATCCTCGGGTCGTCGGGGTCCGGCAAGTCGACACTGATCCGTTGCATCAACGGCCTCGAAAAGCTGAAGTCGGGCCGCATCACGGTCGACGATTTCGATGTCAGCAAGCCGAAGGAGCTGGCCGAGGCGCGCAAGCGCTCAGGCACCGTCTTCCAGCTGTTCAACCTCTATCCGCATATGAGCGCGCTTCAGAACATTACGCTCGCCCCGATCGAGGTGCTGAAGATGCCGCGCCCTGAGGCCGAGGCGCTGGCGCGCAAGCTGCTCGAGTCCGTCGGCCTCGCCGATCGGGCCAACGCCTACCCCGCGCAGTTGTCGGGCGGGCAGCGCCAGCGTGTCGGCATCTGCCGGGCGCTCGCCATGCAGCCGCGCTATCTGCTGCTCGATGAAGTGACCAGCGCGCTCGACCCGGAAATGACTTCCGAGGTGCTGGCCATCCTGGCAAAGCTCGCCGCGCAAGGCACGACGATGCTGTTCGTCACCCACGAGATCGAATTCGCGCGCGAGATTTCCAACCGCATCGTCTTCCTCGACAAGGGCAGGCTGGTGGTCGATCTGCCAACGGATCGTTTCTTCGCCGCGGACGGCGGCCGGGCGCAGCCGCGGGTTGCGCAGTTTCTCTCCAAGATGCGCAAGGACTAGGAATGCTGCTGTTAGCCAACAACGAAGCATGGCCGGGATTCGAAACCTCGGTGCAAATGCTGCGCGATGGCGCCGTCAGCCTGGACGCGATGGTTGCCGGCATCGGCATGGTGGAGAAAGAGGTCAAGGTTCGAAGCGTCGGCTATGGCGGCTGGCCGAACATGCTGGGCGAGATGGAGTTCGACGCCGGCGTCATGGATGGCAATACAAGAGAGGTCGGTTCAGTCGGCGCTGTGCCAAGGACCTTGGCGGTCGCTGCCCTGGCGCACCAGGTGATGAAGCGCCTGCCGCATGTGATACTGACCGGCGAAGGGGCGCAGCGCTTTGCCAGCGAAATCGGCTTTGCCGAAGACAAAGTCTTGTTCGAGGACTCCAGGCGCGTCTGGTGGGAGCGGCTGCAACAGGAACTCACACCGCAACAGCTGGCGAAATTCCCCAATATCGATCTGGCGCCGCTCAGCCGTACTATAACCGATCCCGAGCGCGTCCGCGACACCACCGTCTTCCTGTCGGCGGATGCGCGGCGCGGCATCCATGCCGCGACTTCGACCTCGGGCTGGGCGTGGAAATATCCGGGCCGGCTCGGCGATTCTCCCATTCCCGGCGCAGGCTTTTACGCCGACAGCCGCTATGGCGCGGCGGCGTGCACCCATACCGGCGAGATGACGATGCGCTGCGCCACCGCACGGACCGTCGTGCTGGCCATGAAGCTTGGCCGATCCTTGTCGGATGCGGTCGCGCTGGCGGTCGAGGAACTGGCTGAACTCGACACCGGCTTCCTGGCCGGAGTGGTCATCCACGCCGTCGACGCCGAGCAGAACCACGAGGTGGTGAATTTCAGATGCGAGGGCGAGGTCCGCTACTGGCTCTGGAAGGATTCCATGTCCGCACCCGAATTGCGGGCGGCAAGACGCGTCACTTGAAAATAAGGAGAGGAACCATGAAAACCGTACTGCGTGCCTTCGCCGCGCTGGCCATCGTGGCCGGTTCGGCATTTCCAGCCCTTGCCGGCATGATTGACGACATCCGCTCACGCGGCACCATTCGCATCGGCGTATCGCTCGGCGGCGAGCCGATCGGCTTTCGCGATGCACAAAACAACCCTGTCGGCTACGATGTCGATGTCGCGACGCTGCTGGCGCAAAAGCTCGGCGTGCCGGTCGAGTTCGTCGACGTCTCGGGCGATGCGCGTATTTCCATGCTGGTGTCGGGACAGATCGATGTCGCGGTCGCAAACACCTCGGCAACGCTCGAGCGGGCCAAGACCGTCAACTTCACCATCCCCTACAACCGGGCCGGGCTGCGCGTCATCGTCCAGAAGGATGCCGGGATAACCGACCTCAAGGGGCTCGCCGGCAAGAAGGTTGTCGTCGGCCGCGGCACCACGGGCGAAACCTTCCTCAAGGCGGCCGTGCCGGAAGCAGAGCTCGTCTATGTCGACCAGTTCGCGCCCGACGGGGTTCTGCAGCTGCAACAGAAGCGCGTCGACGCGGCGATCGAGGATTCCTCGCTGCTCGATTACCTCGCGACCAAGACACCGAGCCTGGTGACGCTGCCTGGCCTCTATTCCAACGATCCGATCGGCATCGCGGTCGCCAAGGGCGATCCCGAATTCGTCCGCTGGCTCGACATGTTCGTGTCCGACTTCATCCAGTCGGGCACCTATGAGACGACCTACAAGAAGTGGTGGGGGCCGGACTCCAACCCGCCGGCGCTCAACCCGCTGTGGTGACACCCACTACCGGTAACCGATCGGCGCACACTCGAGGCGCCGTCGCAACGATCGCCGATGTCGCGCGGCTGGCAGGCGTGTCGCGTGCCGCGGCCAGCCGTGCGCTGTCGAGCGGACCGCGACCGGTCTCGGCGGACAAACGCGAACGTGTCGTGCAGGCCGCCGCGCAGCTCGGCTACAAACCCAATCTCCTGGCGCAAAGCCTGACCACCAAGACCGTCAATCTGGTTGCCGTCGTGGTCAACCACATTCACGACCTTTCAGATCTCGACCTGTTCGACCGGCTGCTCGACGCGATCCAGTCGATCGGCAAGCAGGTCATCCTCATCCGCATCGGCTCGGCGGAAGGGGTCGAGGATTTTCTGCGCAACGGCGTTGCCTATCATGTCGATGCCGCCGTGGTGTTCTCCGACTTTGCCGATGCAGCGACGGTGCGGCGCATGTTTCGCTCGGACCTGGTCATCATGCTGAACGGACTGCATGACGATCAGTCACCCACCGTCATTCCCGATGAAGGCGTCGGCATCGCCGAGGCCGTGGCGGATGCGGCGGCCAAGCGCGCGCGCACGGCCAGCCTGCTGACCGGCCGTTCGTCCTCGCGAGTCGAACAGCTGCGCATCGGCCACTACCTCGGAGCGTTCCGGCATCATGGAATTGAACTGCTGCAGACGGTCCAGGGAGACTATTCCTACGAGTCGGGCTATGCGGCAGCCGCCGGCCTGACGGGACGCGGCTGTCCAGATGCGGTCTTTTGTACGTCCGACGCGATGGCCATGGGTGTTCTGGATGTCTGCCGGGCGGATTTCCCCGACAACCGGCCCAGCCGCTTCCGCCTCTATGGCTTCGACAATGTGTCCCTGACCAATTTCGACGCCTACCCGATATCGTCAATCGGCTACGACAAATCAGACTATGTGGGTCATATCGTTGGCGCCCTCTCCAATCCGCAGGTCTTCATGCCCGGCCAGCCGCCTGTCGTTATATTGACCCGGCTGATTTCGCGCTTGACCGCGTAACTAGCGCCGATGTTGGACTGCTTGTCCGGCGTCGATCTCCCAGAGATCGAACGGAGATCGCGCCGGACAATGTACCGGCGCCTACTGCAATTTCGCCTGCAGCGCGTTGACGTCGTCGGTTGTCATTTCACCGTCGGTCGTCACCTTGCCGTCGACGATCTTCCACAGCCGGAACGGACCGGTGATGTCGCCATATTTGTCGAAGCTGACCGGACCGATGACGCCTTCATAGCGGATCGGCTTGCCGTCCTTGATCAGGCCGAGCGCCTTGGCGAACTCGTCCTTGCCGGCATAGATCGGTGTGCCGGCAGGATCGACCGCCTTGTACATGGCATCCTTGATCTTGGCTGGATCCTCGGAGCCGGCAATGGCAATGGCGAGACCGACAATGGCGCCGGCATCATAGGAACGGTCGGCTGCCGGGTTCGACGGTTCGATGCCCGAAAACTCCTTGTAGTTTTTCAGGAAATAGTCGGTGGATGCCGTCGGGCTGGTGCCGGAAGAGGTACCATAGGCATCCTTCAGATAATCGGCGCCGACGGATTCGATGAAGTCCGGGCTGTTCATGCCGTCATTGAGCAGGAATTTCTGCACGCCGCCCTGCGATATCCAGGTGCGGGCGACCGTTGCGCCGTCGACCGGCGTGCTGACGAGGTAGAGTCCGTCCGGCTCGCCTCCCATCGCCGCCGTCACTTCCGAGGCATAGCTCGACTGCTTTTCATTATAGGGCGTGTCGGAGACGATGGTGCCGCCGAGCGCTTTGTAGGCACGCGAGAATTCGGCCACCATGTTGACGCCGAAGTCGTTGTTGACATGGATGATCGACAGTTTCTTGAAGCCCTTGTCGATGGCGTATTTGGCGGCGGCCACGCCTTGCAGCGCATCCGACGTGATGGTGCGGAAGAAGATGCCGTTGGTCTTGCCGTCGCGGCCAAGGGCGGTCAGCGTCGGCGAGGACGAAGCCGGCGACACCTGCACGATCTTGGCCGGCCCGGTGACCGAGGTCAGGATCGGGATCGACACCGAGGAGATGATGCCGCCGATGATCACCGGCACCTTCTTGACCTGTACCAGCTGGGTCGCGGCATCGACCGCGATATTGCCCTGGCTCTGGCTGTCGCGCGTGTCGGTTGCGAGATCGCAGCCGCGTACGCCACCGGCTTCATTGATGTCGCGGAAGGCCATTTCGACGGACTTCGCGCCGGCCTGGCCGTATTCGCCGGCCGGACCGGTGAGCTCCATGACCAGGCCGACGGTGATCTTGCAGTCCGCTGCGTGTGCGGCGCCGGCCATCGTCACGAGAGCCAGTGCTGTGGTGATTTGAAATATCGTCTTCTTCATTGCCGTTCCCCTTTTCTTGTTTGAACTTTTGCCTGTTCAGCCTTCCGGCGCCTGCAGCCAGGTCTCATGCAGATGCCGCCATTCGACGCCGTTTGGTGCCGATGAACTGGTGGTGAAGACCGCACTGGACTGCCGGCGACTGTGTTTGCCGGCGCGCAGTTGCGCCTCGATGTAGAAGATGACGATCGTGTCCGCGTCCTGCCAACCCGGCCTGATGTCCTCGATCGATATGGCAAAACCGTCGTCGCAAGTGGCGCGGCTTGTCCGGACATGATCTACGACCGCGTCGCGATCGAGGATCTGGCCATTCGGCGCCACCATGGTGAGGCTTTCGCCCATGACAGCCTCGAAGCGGCCGAACTCCACAGCGTCGGCTCGCGCGGCGACAAACCAGTCGACGAAGAAGCGATGCAGGTCGATGATTTCAGCGCTGGCACGCGAAAAAAGGGAAGGCTCTCCGCTCATTTCTTCCCCGCATTGAGGTTGTAATGCATGATCGAGCCGTGGCGGCCATGACGGTCGCGCTCCAGCGCGTAGACATCGCCCGCGAGGCCGGTGCCTTGTGCGATGGCGGCAGCAATCCGCGCGCGATCGTCGGCGTCGAGCGCGACGTCCATGATTTTCGTATTGGCCAGCGCATGTGCCTGGTTGCGCGCACCCACAATGACGGCCGCGACCTGCGGCTGCTCGAGCACCCATGCCGAGGCGATGGTGGCGATGTCGACGCCGTGGCGATCGCCGACCGCTTTCAGCGCCTTGAGCAGGGACTGGAACAGCTCCCAGCCGCCGAAGTCGTCGATGATCAGCTTGTATTTGACCAGCGAGCGGTTTTCGAGCGGCGTGGAGGGTTCGGCCACGCCAAGCCATTTGTCGCTGAGGAAGCCGCCCGCCACCGAGCCGTAGCAGAGGAAGCGGACACCGTTCTTAGCGGCAAGGTCCGCAAGGCTGTTTGCCGGCCGCTGGTCGAGCACTGAATATTGCAGTTGCTGGCTGACCAGCGGGATGCCCGCGGAGAGGATTTCGGCTAGCCTCGGCGTATCGAAATTGGTGGTGCCGAGATTGCGCACCTTGCCTTCCAGCCGAAGCTCGTCGAGCCAACCCATCGCCTCGACGTAACGAGGCTGGTCATAATCCCACCAGTGAAACTGCACAAGATCGATCCGCTCCGTCTTCAGCCTGCGAAGCGACTGATTGACGATGCCCCTGATGTAGTCGCGGCTGATGCTTGCCAGTCGTTCGAGGTCCGGCACCAGCTTGGTGTGCACCTTCATCCTGGCCGCAACATCGAGACCGCGCTCGCCGGCCAGCCGCAGGCGCGCGGCGCCGATCAGTTCCTCGACGCCGGTGTAGATGTCGGCGCAATCATAGGTCCAGATGCCGGCATCGAAGGTGGCGATGAGGTCGGTCACGGCCTGCCTGCGGTCGATAGCGCCATGGCCGCCGGCCAGCTGCCAGCCGCCGCGGATGACGCGCGAGATCGTATAGCCGGGGCTGAGTTCGACGGTCCTGGCGCTCATCTTTTGTCGGTCTCCTTCGGCAGCGGCACAGCCGTGGTTTGGGCATGGCTGAACCGCCGCTTGGCCAGCCTGACGATCCGCAGCCGGCTGGCGCAATTGGGATCGGGACAGGCGATCTCGGCATCCGAGGTCATCCAGTCATTTGCATGCGTCGGGCGCTGCTTTGCCGCCAGGAGCGGCAACACGGCGGAGATCGAGTAAATCGAAAAACCCTGCCCCGCCGGCAGCGACAGCATTTCGCCCTTGAGTTCGAAATAGTCGCCGGCCCTGGCGCCGCAATAGACCGGCTTGCCCTCGGGGATGACCGCTTCGACGCGCAGATCGAAGAGTTCGAAACTGTCGTCGGCCATTCAGGCCTCCACCAGGCTGAAGGTGATGTCACAGGCGCCGTTGCGGCGGATGACGCCGCAGGCGGCGGCAAACTGATCGCGCTCTCCGGCAAGCACTTGCGCGACCACGCTGCCGGCCAGCCAGCCGATCGGGAACAGCAGCCGCGCCCCCTGCCCGTAGTACAGGCCGATATCGAAGATGGCATTGGGATTGCCGCCCCACACGCGTGGCGGCACATAGGACAGCACGATATCGCCGGGCTGCGGCGTCAGCGTTGCATTCTCCGGTGGCAAAGACTGGGCATAGGCCTGGCCGTGGAGATCGGCTGACGGAACCGGGCACGAGATTTCCGGTCCTGTCCACATCGCATGGATGCCTGGGATGATGCGTGGCTGCGCCAGATAAGCCAGCAGGAAGGCGGCATTCTCCGGCGCCTTTTCGGGCAATAGCAGCGCCGTCACGGAAAGCTTCGAGCGTGGTTCTGTGATGCCGATGGCGGGCTTGGGCATGTCAGTCCTTCGCCGATTGAAGTTTGTCGCGCAGGAAGGCGAAGGGGCGGCTGATGTCGGCTACCAGCGCCTCGCGCGCCGCTAGCGCATCCTGTTTGGCAAGTGCCGCGACAATGCCGCGGTGATAGTGCGCGGTATCGACCTCCCCGGCCTCGGAGAAGGCATAGATGGCGACGCGGATGCAGGGTCCCGATTGAAGCCAGAGGCTTTCGATCATCGGGATCAGCACAGCCGAGCCGCAGCAGCGGTAGATCTCAAAATGGAAGCTCTGGTTGAGCGTCGCTTCGCGGTCGATATCCTTCTTGTGCTTCAGGGCCCGCATCTCGTCCCACTCGCCCAGCATGGCTTCGATCGAAGCGATCTGGCGCGGGCTCATACGCGTGGCGGCAAGCGCGATCGCTTCGCCTTCGATGAGTGAGCGGGCGCGCAGGAGGTCGTCGATGCGCTCCAGCGTGATCGGCGGCACGCGCACCGAGCGGTTGGGCAGCGCCTCCAGCGCCTTTTCCGTGATCAGCCGTCCAAGCGCTTCGCGTACCGGCATGGTCGAGGTGACCAGCGCATCGGCGAGACCGCGGATAGTCAGCACCTGGTTTGGCTCGAAAAGGCCACCGATCAGAGCACGGCGCAACTCGGAATAGACGCGATCCTGCACCGTCTCGCGGCCGACCGGCGTAAGCTGGGCTGCGATCGTCTCGTTGTTCTTTTCGATGGCAGCCTTCTGCATTACCGGCATTTGCCCCGTTTTCGGCTTGCGAATGAAATTAAAGCCGAATAGCGTGATCAAAGCAAGTGTGATCACAAATCAAAAATCAGGAGGCGACAACGATCGTCTTCGGCCAGAGGGTTTGATGAGCGATGCAGCGGAGCGCCAACGGCAGGAGACCCGTGCGCCAGTTCTGACGGCACGAAACGTCGTCAGGCGTTTTGGCGGCCTTGTCGCCGTCAACGATGTCTCGTTTGATGTCAAAGCGGGCGAAATCCTCGGCCTGATCGGGCCGAATGGCGCCGGCAAGACGACGATGTTCGATCTGTTGGCGGGCAGCATATTGCCAACCAGCGGCGATATCCTGCTCAATGGCACGCGCGTCTCCGGCGAAGCCGCTCATCTGCGTATCGGCCGTGGTCTTGGCCGCACCTTCCAGATCCCGCGCCCCCTGCCCAATCTGACGCTGATCGAAAACATCATGCTGGCGGCGCAGGGCCAAGCCGGCGAAAAATTGCTCGCCAACTTCGTCACGCCGTGGCGAGTGGCGGCACAGGAAAGAGCAGCCAGGGCAAAGGCACTCGAGCTGCTCGAGCTCGTCTCGCTCGCTCGGCTGGCGCACGAACCGGCGCGCGTGCTTTCCGGCGGTCAACGCAAGCTGCTCGAACTCGCCCGCGTCATGATGGCCGATCCGGCGATCATCCTGCTCGACGAACCGGCCGCCGGCGTCAACGCGACGCTGCTCGAGATCATCATCGACCGCATCCGCGACATCAACGCGCACGGCATCACCTTTCTGCTGATCGAGCACAATATCGACATGGTGACGCGGCTCTGCCATCGCGTCCTCGTCATGGCGAGCGGCCAGTTGCTCAGCGAAGGCACGGCGGAAGAGGTCGCCCGCGACCCGCGCGTCATCGAGGCCTATCTCGGAGGTGCGGCATGAGCGAAACTGTCCTCAACGTCCGCAATCTCGAGGCCGGCTATGAGCCCGGCGTGCCGATTGTGCGCGGCGCCTCGATCACCGTCGGCAAGGGGGAGATCGTCGTCGTGCTCGGCCCCAACGGCGCCGGCAAGTCGAGCTTCATCAAGGCGATCGCCGGCCTTGTCCCGATCACCGGCGGCACCGTATTTCTGGACGGCAAGGACATCACCGCCGCTCCCGCGCACACCATGGTTCGGCTCGGCCTGGCCTTCGTACCGCAGACGGAGAACATCTTCCCGCTGATGTCGGTCGAGGACAATCTGAAGGTCGCCTGCGGCATCCTCGAGCGACGCGAAATCCCTGCCCGCATCGAGGAAATGTATGCGGCCTTCCCCGACCTCGTCCGCCAGCGCCGCACCGCCGCCGGCAATCTGTCGGGCGGACAGCGGCAGATGCTCGCCGTCGCACGTGCGCTGATCGTCCATCCCAAGGTGCTGCTGCTCGACGAGCCATCGGCCGGCCTCTCGCCGAAATTCGTATCGATGGTGTTCGAGATGCTGGCCGGCATCCGCAGGTCCGGCGTCACCATCCTGCTGGTCGAACAGAACGCCAAGGCAGCGCTGGCCATCGGCGACCGCGCCTATGTGCTGGTCGAAGGCAAGGACCGGCACGAGGGTGTGGCGTCCGAATTGTGGAACGATCCTGTCGTCGCCGAACTCTATCTCGGCCAACGCCCTCACGCCGGCAAGGGAGGCGCGGCATGAGCCTGCAATTTGTCGTCGATGGGTTGCTGACCGGTTCGATGATCGGCCTCGGCGCCATTGGCGTGACGCTCACCTATTCGATCCTGCGCTTCTCGAACTTCTCCCATGGCGACTTCATGGCCTGGGGCACCTATGCGACGCTCGCCGTCGTCAGCACCATCGGCGCGATGTTCGGCAAGGTGGAGCCCATTGGACCGCTGTCCTTCGGCTGGTCGCTGCTGGTTGCGCTGGTTGTCGGCATGACTTTCACCGCCCTGCTGGCGCTGTTGCTCGATAAGGTGCTGTTTTCGCGGCTGCGCTCGCAGGGGCAAGCCATCATCGTGGTGATGGCGAGCTTCGGCGCCTCGATGGCGCTGCGCAGCCTGCTCGAATTCACCTTCAGCTCACGCCCGACCTATTTCAGCCGGGCGATCCAGATCGCCATGCCGGTCGGCTTCGGCATCCGCATCACGCCCGATCAGATCGCGCTGCTGCTGCTGACCGCAGTGCTGGTGCTCGGCGTGCATCTGTTGATGACACGCACGCAGACCGGCCGCTCCATGCAGGCGCTGAGCCAGAATGCGGCCCTGGCCCGCATCGTCGGCATCGATGTTGCCTCCGTGGTGCGCGTCACCTGGATCATCGGCGGGGCGCTGGCCTGTGTGGCCGGCGTGATGATCGGCATTCTGGTGCAGATCCGCCCGTTCATGGGCTTCGACATGCTGCTACCGATGTTCGCCGCCGCCATCCTGGGCGGCATCGGCAGCATACCGGGCGCCGTGCTCGGCGGCCTGATCATTGGCCTTGCCGAAGCCGGTGCGGTGCAGCTGATCGGCGCCGAATGGCGCGCCGCAATCTCCTTCATCATCCTGATGGCGGTGCTGTTCGTGCGGCCGATCGGCCTGTTTGGTGTGAGGGAACGCTGATGGACCTGCTCGGCTACGGCGCCTTCTTCCTGACCACCGCACTGATCTTTTCGCTGGTCACACTGGGGCTCAATCTGCAGTGGGGGCTGACTGGCCTTTTCAATGTCGGTCTTGCCGGTTTCGTCGCCATCGGCGCCTATACATCGGCGCTGCTCACGACCCCGGACGATGCCGCGCGCTTCGGCGGCTTCGGTCTGCCGATCCTGGCCGGCTGGGCGGGCGCCATGATCGTCGGCGGTATCGCCGCAGCAATTACCGGCATGGCCACGCTGCGTCTGCGATCAGACTACCTGGCGATCACCACCTTCGGCGTCGCCGTCGTCGTGCAGCTGGTCGCGCTCAACGCGCAAAAACTCACGGGCGGCCCGTTCGGCATCGGTTTCATCCCGCGCCCGTTCGGCGGCCTTGCCGAAACGCCGCTGTTGTTCAACGTGTCGAACCTCGCCGTCGTTTCGGCTGTGACGCTGATCGCCTATCTCGCTCTGGAGCACCTGTCGCGCAGCCCCTGGGGCCGCGTGCTCAAGGCGCTGCGCGAGGACGAGCGAGCGGCGATTTCGCTGGGCAAGAGCGCGCGCTTCTACCGCGTCCAGGCCTTTGCCGTCGGCGGCGCCATCATGGCGCTGGCCGGCGCTTTGCAGGCGCATTTCACCGGCTTCATCGCGCCCGATAACTATCTGCCGATCCTGACCTTCCAGGTCTGGGTGATGCTGATCGTCGGCGGCTCGGGCAGCAATGCCGGCGCCATTGCCGGCAGCATCCTGGTCTGGGCGATATGGGCGGGGTCGGGCACGCTGACCAGCGTGCTGTTTGCGCCCGAGCAGCAAGCACGCGCGGCCTCGCTGCAGATCGTCGCCATCGGCGTCATGCTCTGCGTCATCCTGCTGATCCGGCCGAACGGATTGTTCGGCGACCGGCCGCGCCGGCCGAAGCCCGGCAAACAGACAAAGGCGGCGGCCAGCGAGAACGAGGCCGGACCATGAATGCCATGATCCGGCAAGACGTGCATGGCGTTTCACTCTGGCATGCCGTCAGCCGCAACCGCCGCGACCGGGGCACGCTGCAAGGCGGGCTCGACGTCGATCTCGCAATCGTTGGCGGCGGCTTTTCCGGCCTGTCGACGGCATTGCATGCCGCCGAGAAGGGGCTTTCGGTCGCGGTCCTCGAAGCCGAATTCATTGCCTGTGGTGCGACCGGCCGGAATGCCGGCTTCGTCGTTCCGAACTTTGCCAAGCGGGATCCAGACGACATCATCACCGAACTCGGACCCGAGCGCGGCGGGAGGCTGATCGATTTCGCCGCGGGAAGCGCTGACCTGGTCTTCGGCCTGATCAAGCGGCATGGCATCGAATGCGACGCTGTGCAGAATGGTTGGATCCAGCCGGCGCATTCGTCCGCCGCGCTGGAAAAGACGCGATCGCGCGCCGAGCAATGGGCGGCGCGGGGCAGGCCGACCGTTGCGCTCGATGCCATGGCGGTCACGGAGCTCACCGGCATCGACGGCTATGCCGGCGGCTGGATGGACAGATCTGGCGGCGTCCTCAATCCGGTCGAGTATGCGCGCAGCCTGGCCGATGCCGCCGAAAAAGCCGGCGCGCGGATCTTCGAGCAGACGCGCGTCGCTTCCATTGACCGCGCTGCGGATGGCTGGACCTTGACGACCGCATCCGGCGCCGTGCGTGCGGGCAAGGTGGTGATCGCCACCAACGCCTATGGCGGGGCACTGAACCGGACACTGGCGCGGACCTATATCCCGCTGAAAGTCTTCCAGATCGCCACTGCGCCGCTGTCGCGGGCCATACGCGCGCGCCTGCTGCCCGGCGGCCAGGGCGTTGGCGACACCAGGCGCAACCTGTTCACGTGCCGCTTCGATGGCCAGAACCGGCTGATCAGCGGCGGCATGCATGTCGTCGGAGCCGGCGCTGAGACGCGCATGCCGCAAACGATTTGGCGACGGCTCGCCAGGCATCTCGATTTGCCTGACCTGCCGCCGCTTGCCTACAGCTGGACAGGCGTGGCGGCGGTGGTGCCGGATTTCCTGCCGCGTCTCATCGACCTCGGCCCGGGCCTGATCGCCGGCTTCGCCTGCAACGGTCGCGGCATCGCCATGACCACGGCAATGGGCAAAGTGCTGGCGGACTGGGCGAGCGGAACGGACGCCCGATTTCTGCCGCTCCCCTTCGCACCGCCAGCGCCGATCCCGCTGCACAACCTCGTGCGCTATGCACCGAATATGCTGCTCCCCTGGAGCATCCTGCGCGACCGGCTGGATTAGACAGCCAAGCCAGGTGATCCCCCTTGCCGGCGCGCTCATGGCGGCCCGAAAAGGACCGCCACCGCAATCGATGACCATGGTGGCCCAAGAGGATATCGTCAGATCCCCTCCCCAGCCAGCCGCATCTACTCCGCAGCCTGAACCCGATTGGCCCGGATGACCGCCCGGATCTCGGACCGGCAGGAGCCGCAATTGGTGCCGGCCTTCAGGGCGCCGCCTATGGCTTCGACTGTCGTGCACCCGGCCGCCACTGCCGCCACGATCTGGTTGACCCCGACGTTGAAACAGGAGCAGACGGTCGCGCCCGCATCGGGCCGATCGGCGCCGGCGCGACCGGCCACGATCCTGAAGCGTTCGCGCTGGCTGGTGTGAACCTCCTGGAGTTGCTGTGCCGCCCAACCCCGCGAAACCGCCACCGGTCCCGACGCGATAAACAAAGCCCCGGCGAGGTGCTGGTCGTCAAAGGCAGCAACACGATGCTGGCCGGTATCGCGGTCGTGATAGGCGAGCATGTCGGCTACGCGAACATCGAAAAGCGAACCAGCAAAACCAGCCCAGTCGATGTCGTCGTCGGCAAAGGCAAGCTCCACTCGCCAGCCGCCCTTGCATTTGGCCACGGCCCAGTAATCTGCTGCGACCGGCACCGGCTTGTGGCGCACCACAGCGAAGCCGAAGGCTCTCGCGGCGAATTTCTCGATACGGGCGCCGACATGTTTCAGCGCAGGCTGACCGGAAACCGGATCGGTCAGAGGCGCGGTCAGCGCATCGAGCCGGCCCTTTGCCGAAAACTGGTCAGTCCAGTGCATCGGCGCAAACACGCTCCCCTGGCGCTGGCGTGCCGTCACCAGCGCGCGCACCAGCACATCGCCGCGCGGGCTGGAGACGCGCACGATGTCGGCGTCGCCAATGCCGTGATGCGTGGCGTCCGCCGGGTGGATCTCGACGAAGGGCTCGGCCATGTGCTGGGAGAGACGTGGGCTTTTCCCAGTGCGGGTCATTGTGTGCCAATGGTCGCGAACGCGGCCGGTGTTGAGGATCAGCGGATAGTCCGGGCTGGTGCGTGTCTCGACGATGGGACGAATGGCGATGAAGCGGGCCTTGCGGTCGGGATTGTAGAAATTGCCGTTGGCGAAGAAGCGGGTGTTGGAAGGGTCAAGTCCCGCTTGAACACCCCCCTCTGTCCTGCCGGACATCTCCCCCGCAAGGGGGGAGATTGGCAGCTTTGACGCCGGCATATCTTCTGCATCGTTGGTAATTGGCGAAGGCCGAGGCGACGGCTGATCTCCCCCCTTGCGGGGGAGATGGCCGGCAGGCCAGAGGGGGGTGGCTGGGCTCGGCGCCGGCCATTGGAAAGGCTCAAGCGCTGCATAGGCCTCCTTATCAACACCAGCATAACCACCAATATCGAAATCCCGTGCGCCGTCATTCTCGAACCCGGACAGCGCGGCGTGTTCGGCGAAGATTTCCGCTGTCGACGAGTAGAAAAACGCCTCGTCAAACCCCATCCGCTTGCCCACCTCGGCGACGATCAACCAATCCGGCCGCGCCTCACCGGGCACCGCAAGAAAGCTGCGCTGGCGCGAGATGCGGCGCTCTGAATTGGTGACGGTGCCGTCCTTCTCGCCCCATGCGGCGGCGGGCAGCCGCACATGGGCGTGGCGCATGGTGTCCGTGCTCGCCAGCACATCCGAAACCACGACGAACGGGCAAGCCTTGATCGCCGCCTCGACGGCATCGGCATCCGGCATCGAGTCGACCGGGTTGGTGGCCATGATCCACAATGCCTTGATGCGGCCGGCGGCGATCGCCTGAAACATCTCGACCGCCTTCAGACCGGGCTTTGGGGCGACGGCCGGCGCATTCCAGAAACGCTGAACGCGGTCGCGGTGCTCGGGGTTTTCGATCTCCATATGGGCGGCCAGCATATTGGCCATGCCGCCGACCTCGCGGCCGCCCATGGCGTTGGGCTGGCCGGTCACTGAAAACGGTCCTGCCCCAGGTTTGCCGATGCGGCCGGTGGCGAGATGGCAGTTGATGATGGCGTTGACCTTGTCAGTGCCCGAAGACGACTGGTTCACGCCTTGGCTGTAGACCGTCACTGTCTTTGCGGTGGTGGCAAACAGGCTATAGAAGCGGGCAAGCTCCTCTTCGCTCAAGCCGGTGGCGGCGGCAACGCCGGCAAGATCGAGTTTCGAGGCAGCGAAGAGCGCTTGCCCGAAGCCGGTCGTGTGGGCGGTGATGTAAGCGCGGTCGAGTGCGTTGTGCTGGCCGAGCCAGGCGAGCAGACCAGTGAACAAAGCAACGTCGCCATCCGGCGCGATCGCCAGGTGAATGTCGGCGATATCAGCGGTCATGGTGCGGCGCGGGTCGACCAGCACGACCTTCATCTCCGGTCGTTTTTCCCGGGCCGCCGCGATGCGCTGGAAGAGCACGGGATGGCACCAGGCGAGATTGGAGCCGACCAGCACGATCAGGTCGGCGAGCTCGAGATCCTCGTAGGTGCCGGGCACGGTGTCGGAGCCGAAGGCGCGGCGGTGGCCGGCAACCGAGGAGGCCATGCATAGCCGCGAATTGGTGTCGATGTTGGCCGAGCCGATGAAGCCCTTCATCAGCTTGTTGGCGACATAGTAGTCTTCGGTCAGCAACTGGCCGGAGACATAGAAGGCGACGGAGTCAGGACCGTGCTCGGCGATGGTTTGCGAAAAGGTCGAAGCGACGCGGTCGAGCGCCTCGTCCCAGCCGGCACGGCGACCGTGGATTTCGGGGTAGAGCAGCCTGCCGTCGAGGTCGATGGTTTCGGCCAGGGCCGAGCCCTTGGAGCAGAGCCGGCCGAAGTTCGCTGGATGGTCGGGGTCGCCGCGAACGCTGACTTCACCGTCCGCGGCGACTTTCGCCAGCACGCCGCAACCCACCCCGCAATAGGGGCAGGTGGTCCTCACCTCGCGCGCTTCGCCAAGTTCCATGCTTCAGGCCGCGCGGCTGGCCAGCGCTTTCAGCGCAATGAACAGGTGCTCGCCCTCGATGCGCACAGGAATGGTGCGCACCGCGCCCTCGTCGGCGCCGAGCGCCTTGCCCGTCTCCAGCGAAATGACCCAATTGTGCAAGGGGCAGGTGACGGCGGTGCCGTGGACGATGCCTTGGCTCAGCGGCCCACCCTTGTGCGGGCAATGGTCGTCGATGGCATAGACCTGATCGTCCTGCGTGCGGAAGACGGCGATCTTACCCTCGGGTGTGTCGACGCAGCGCGCGCCGCGGCGGGGGATGTCGGAGAGTGAGCCGATCGATATCCAGTCCATTTTGATCACTCCGCCGCCTGCGCAAACCCGACAGAAGCCATTGGCCGGAACTCGTGCTTGTCCTTGCCGGAGACGCGTTCCGACCACGGGTCGACCTGGGCGAATTTCTGGCTGAAGACGAAGCGTTCGTAATAGGCCTTGCGCTTGGCGCCGTCGTCCATGATCTGGCGCTTGATCTCGGGGATGCCGATGCGCTTGGCCCATTTATAGATGCGCTCGAGATAGCGGCCCTGCTCGCGATACATCTGCGTCAGCGCGACGATATGCTCCAGCGCCTCGTCCTCGGTCTTGACCAGGCCAAGCACTTCGGTGCCCTTAATGTCGAGGCCGGCGGCGCCGGCGAAATGGATCTCGTAGCCACTGTCGACACAGATCACGCCGACATCCTTGCAGGTCGCCTCGGCGCAGTTGCGCGGACAGCCCGACACCGCCATCTTAACCTTGGCCGGGGTCCACGAGCCCCACATGAATTTCTCGATGCGAATGCCGAGGCCGGTCGAATCCTGCGTGCCGAAGCGGCACCAGTCGGAGCCGACACAGGTCTTCACCGTGCGCAGGCCCTTGGCGTAAGCATGGCCTGAGACGAAGCCGGCCTGGCCGAGATCGGCCCACACCGCCGGCAGATCCTCCTTGCGGATGCCCAGCATGTCGATGCGCTGGCCGCCGGTGACCTTGACCATCGGTATCTCGAACTTATCGACGACGTCGGCGATGGCGCGCAGTTCGGCGGCGTTGGTGACGCCGCCCCACATGCGCGGCACCACCGAATAGGTGCCGTCCTTCTGGATGTTGGCGTGGACGCGTTCGTTGATGAAGCGCGACTGATAGTCGTCGGCGTAATCGTTCGGCCAGTCGCAGACGAGGTAGTAGTTGAGCGCCGGCCGACATTTTGCGCAGCCGCAGGAGGTCGTCCATTCCAGCTCCTGCATGACGGCGGGAATGGTCTTCAGGCTCTTGGCGATGATCAGCCGGCGCACCTCGTCATGGCCGAGCGTGGTGCAGCCGCACATCGGTTGCACGGCGGCCGGGTTGTATTTGTCGCCGATGGTCAGCACCATCAGCTTCTCGACCAGCCCGGTGCACGAACCGCAGGAAGCCGATGCCTTGGTGTGGGCGCGCACGTCGTCGAGCGAAGCCAGGCCCTTGGCCGTGATCGCGCCGGTGATCTTGCCCTTGCAAACGCCGTTGCAGCCGCAGATTTCCGCATCATCCGGCAAGGCTGCAACGGCCGCCATAGGGTCCAGCGGGGCACCCCCCTGGTAGGACTGGCCGAAGATGAGCGTGTCGCGCATCTCCGATATGTCGGTCTGCTTCTTCTTGAGATCGTTGAACCAGGCCCCATCCGCCGTCTCGCCATAAAGCACGGTGCCGATGATGCGGTCGTCCTTGAGCACAAGGCGCTTGTAGACGCCGGCGGCGGCATCGCGCAGCACGATCTCCTGGCGGTCCTCGCCTTCGGCGAAGTCGCCAAGCGAGAACAGGTCGATGCCGGTGACCTTGAGCTTGGTCGGCGTGTCCATGTGGACGAAGGCCGCTGCCTCGTTGCCGGCCAACTGGCTCGCGGCAACACGCGCCATCTCGTAGAGCGGCGCGACCAGCCCGTAGACCTGGCCGTTGACCTCGGCGCATTCGCCGAGCGCGTAGATGTCGGGGTCGTTGCTGCGCATGCCGGCATCGACGACGATACCACGATTAACGGCTATGCCGGCCTCTCTGGCCAGCGCCGCATTCGGCCGGATGCCGACCGCCATCACCACCAGCGTTGCCGGGATAATAGTGCCGTCGGCAAGCTCCACCTGCCCGACCTTGCCGTTGCCGGTGATCGCCTGGGTGTTGGCCTTGGTGATGACCTTGATGCCGCGCTGTTCCACCGCGCGCTGCAGGAGATAGCCGGCGGCGGGGTCGAGCTGACGCTCCATCAATGTCGGCATGACATGCAGCACGGTGACGTCCATGCCTTGGGCGTTCAAACCTGCTGCCGCCTCCAGCCCGAGCAGGCCGCCGCCGATGACCACGGCCTTGGCGCGCGACTGGGCGGCAAGCATCATGGCCTGAACATCGTCGAGGTCGCGATAGGTCAGCACGCCCGGCAGATCGTGACCGGGCACCGGAATGATGAAAGGCACCGATCCGGTGGCGATGACGAGCTTGTCGTAAGGCTCGGTGACGCCGTGGTCGGAGGTGACGGTCTTGGCCGCCCGGTCGATGGCGACGATCTTGTGACCCTTGTAGAGGGTGATGTTGTTGGCGATGTACCAGCCGTCGCCGTGGATGATGATTTCCTCATAGGCCTTTTCGCCGGAGAGAACCGGCGACAGCATGATGCGGTCGTAGTTCACCCGCGGCTCGGCGTTGAAGATGGTCACGGTGTAGCGGCCCGGCGCCTGTTCGAGCAGATGCTCCAGCATGCGCCCGGGGGCCATGCCGTTGCCGATGATGACGAGTTTTTCGGTCATGGCGTTACTCCGCGGCTTCGACGAAGCGGTGACGTTCATAGAGGAACTTCAGCACCGCTTCGCGGCAGCGCAAAAAGGTGCGGTCGGAAGAGAGTTCGACGCGGCGACGCGGCCGCGCCAGCGGCACCGCAAGCACCTCACCGATGGTCGCCGCTGGACCGTTGGTCATCATGACGATGCGGTCGGACAACAGCACCGCCTCGTCGACATCGTGGGTGATCATGATCGTCGTCGAGCCGAGCCGGGAATGGATGTCCATAACCGCATCCTGCAGATGGGCGCGCGTCAGCGCGTCGAGTGCCCCGAACGGCTCGTCGAGCAACAGGATCTTCGGCTCCATGGCAAGCGCCCGGGCAATGCCGACGCGCTGCTTCATGCCGCCCGATATTTCGGCCGGCCGCTTGTCCTTGGCATGGGCCATCTGCACGAGATCAAGATTGCGCATGATCCAGTCATGCCGTTCGGTCCTGCTCTTGGAACGACCAAAGACTTTCGACACCGCCAGGCTGATGTTTTCGTAGACGGTGAGCCATGGCAGCAGGCTGTGGTTCTGGAACACCACGGCGCGCTCGGGTCCGGGGCTGTCGACCTCCTTGTTTTCAAGCAGCACGGCGCCGGCGGAAACCTTGGTCAGCCCGGCGATCAGATTGAGCAAGGTCGACTTGCCACAGCCGGAATGGCCGATGATGGAGACGAATTCGCCCTTGTCGATGGTCAGCCTGATGTCCTTGAGCACCTCGCTGACCTGACCGCCGCGGGCAAAGGATTTGTCGATATGGTCGAGCTTCAGATAGGCCGTCATCGCCCTCTCCTCACTTTGCCGTTGTGCCGCGGGTGACGAAAGCGCCGACCGCAGCGACCAGGCGGTCGAGGCAGAAGCCGGTGACGCCGATATAGGCGAGCGCGACGATGATGTCGGGCAGCCGCGACGAGTTCCAGGCGTCCCAGATGAAGAAGCCGATGCCGACGCCGCCGGTCAGCATTTCGGCGGCGACGATGGCGAGCCAGGACAGGCCGATGCCGATTCTGAGGCCGGTGAAGATGTAGGGTGCGGCGGCCGGAACCATGATCTTGACGAAGAATTCGAACTGGTTGAGCCGCAAGATGCGTGAGACGTTGCGGTAGTCTTCCGGAATGTTTCGCACGCCGACGGCGGTGTTGATGATGATCGGCCAGATCGAGGTGATGAAGATAACGAACAGCGCCGACGGGCTGGAATCGCGGAAAGCAGCCAGCGACAGCGGCAACCAGGCCAGCGGCGGCACGGTGCGCAGTATCTGGAACACCGGATCGAGGCCACGCATGGCCCAGATCGACTGGCCGACCAGGGCGCCGAGCGCGACGCCGACGATCGCCGCCAGGCCGAAGCCGATGGCGACGCGCTGCAGAGAGATCAGCACCCGCCACGCAAGGCCGATATCCTGCGGGCCGTTGTTGAAGAACGGATGCGCGATCAGGTCATAGGCCTCGTTCCACACCTGGCTGGGCGGCGGCAGGCTGGCGGTCGGCGACGAGCAGGCGATCTGCCACACGACCAGCATGAAGGCGATAACGATGACCGGCGGCACCAGGGCGGTGGCCAGCCTGCCGGCGATCGCGATCGGGTCGAAGCGGCGCCGCGCTTTGGCGGTGAAAGCGATGACCGCGGCAGGCTTCGCGGGGAACGCCTTCACCGTGGTTTCCTCAATGGCTTGGATGGACATGTCTGAGTATAACTCCGGGGTCGATGCGGGCGACAAGCGGCGAAGCGCCGTTGCGCTGGGGGCGACAAACGGCGCAACGCGCCGTTTGCGCCGGTCAAGCCGATGCCTTGATCTTCAGGCTGTCGAGATAGGCCGACGGGTTGGCCGGGTCGAAAATCTTGCCGTCGAAGAATGTCTCGACGCCACGCGACGACGAGGCCGGAATATCGGCTGCGGCAACGCCGAGATCCTTCGCCGCCTCGCGCCAGATATCCTCGCGATTGACCTGATCGACCAGCGTCTTGATGTCGGTGGTCGGCGCGAATTTTCCCCAACGGATGTTTTCGGCGAGGAACCAGCTGTCGTGGCTCTTGTAGGGATAGGAGACGCCACCCTTCCAGAATTTCATGTAGAGGTCAGTGCCGGTGGCCACGCGGCCATTGCCGTAGTTGATGTCGCCCTTGAGGCGGCCGATAATGTCGGCGACAGGCACGTTCATCCATTGCCGCTTGCCGATGATGGCGGCCATCTCGTCCTTGTTCTCCGTGGCCTCACACCATTGCTGGGCCTCCATGACGGCCATCACGATCGCCTTGGTGGCGTTCGGGTATTTGTCGATGAATTCGGCGCGGAGGCCGAGCGCCTTTTCGGGATGACCCTTCCACAGTTCGCCGGTGGTGGCGGCGGTGAAACCAACGCCCTGGTGGACGAGCTGTTCGTTCCACGGTTCGCCAACGCAGAACACGTCCATGTTGCCGACTTTCATGTTGGCGACCATCTGCGGCGGCGGCACGACGATGGTCGAGACGTCCTTGTCGGGATCGATGCCGCCGGCGGCCAGCCAATAGCGCAGCCACAAATCATGCGTGCCGCCCGGGAACGTCATGGCGGCCTTGATTTCCTTGCCGGCCGCCTTCTTGGCGGCGAAGGCGTCCTTCAGCTTGGAGGCGTCGAGGCCGACACCGGTGCCGGCGTATTCCTGCGCAACCGAAATGCCCTGGCAGTCGTAGTTGAGCCGCGCCACGATAGCCATCGGCATCGGCTGGTTGTTCTGCGTCACCTTGCCGGTGTGCATGAGATAGGGCAGCGGCGTCAGGATGTGAGCGCCGTCGATGCCGTTGGCTTCGCCGCCGAGCATCAGATTGTCGCGCGTCGCGCCCCAGGAGGCCTGCTTGATCACCTCGACGTCGGGCATGCCGAACTTGGCGAACAGCCCCTTCTCCTTGGCGATCATCAGCGGCGCCGCGTCGGTCAGCGCGATGAAGCCGAGCTTGGCGCCGGTGACCTCCGGAGCGGTCGTGGCGGCATAGGCGCCCGAGGGGAAGAGCTTGCGGGCCGCCACGAACAGGCCGGCCGTCATGGCGCTGCTGACAAGAAAATCGCGGCGCGTCACATCCTTGAGCGATGTTCCCGTCCCGATCCATTTCCCTATTTTTTCTTTCATCGTGATCTCCGGTTGAACGCTTCGTCGAGTGGCCCAAAACAAAAAAGCCGCCGTCCAGGTCTCGCGCGTCCGTACATCCGGGATCGCGTCGTTGACCTGAGCGGCAGCTTTGCCTGTGGCGCCCGCCATTGGACGCCTGTTCCGTGACCCGCGAAGGGTCTGGCTAATTCAAAGCAGGAACCGTGCCAGTTCTGAGTGAAACGAAAAACCTAAATGAAATCAACATTACGCGCCAGACGCCGGCACGCGAGGCGACATCGCAAGCAGGTCAAAGATTGTTCATTACAGCAATCGCACGCACATTTTTTGTGCAATGCACAAGAATGGCGCGAGAATGATCAGGCTTCCGCGCGAGCGACTTTCTGGCGCGCTATATAGCCGTCGATCTCGTCGGGGTCGAAGGTCTGACCGTCGAAGAAGCCGTCCGGCCCAAGCACCAAGCCTGCCCCAGTCGCACCGACAGCCGTGGCGACCTTAAGCGCGCCCTCGACCTTCGCATTGGCGCCGGGAAGTGCAACGCCAAGCGGCTTTAGCGCCGAGCGGTAGAGGTCCGGACGGTAGCAGTCACGGGCGATAGCAAGGTTTTCCGGCGTGTGCTCGACATGCCCCCAGCGCACCATCTGCGTATAGAACCACAGCGCATGGCTCTTCCACGGAAAGTTCGCCGCCTTGTCGAAGGGCAGGAAGAAGTCGTCGACATCCAGTTCGGCGCCGCCGCCCAGTTCAAGATGGCCGGTCAGGATCGGCATCTGGACAGCTGGTGGCAGGCCGAGGAAGCCAGCTTGAGCCATCACACCAGCCAGTTCGGCGTGGTTGCCCGGATCCTGGCACCAGCGCGCCGAATGATGCAGCGCGCGCAGCAATGCTGCCAGCGCGACCGGGTTCTCCTGCGACCAGGCCTTGCGCACGCCGATCACCTTCTCCGGACTGTTGCGCCACAGCAGCGCCTTGATGGTGACGATATGGCCGGTGCCGGCGGCGACCGAGGCGCTGTTCCAGGGCTCGCCGACGCAGTAGCCGTCGATCCGCCCGGCGACCAGCGCATCGGCCATGAAGGGCGGTGGCACGATGACGATCTCGATCTCGCGCTCCGGATCGATGCCGCACCCGGCAAGCCAGTAGCGCAGTTCGTAATTATGCCCCGAATGCGGGTGCACCACGGCAAAGCGCAGCGGATCGCCGCCAGCCCCGGCGCGGTCGCGAATGAAGGCACCGAGGGCTGCGCCCGCGCGCGCGGGCTCGAGATCGGGTATGGCGCCGTGTGCCGCCATGCCTTCCCAGACAGCGTTGGAGATGGTGACGCAATTGCCGCCAAGCCCGAGCGAAAACGGCACGATGGTCTCGGAAGCAAGCGGCGTCAGCCCGAGATTGCAGGCGAGCGGCATCGGCCCCAGCATGTGCGCCAGGTGGAAATGGCCGATGGCGATGCGGTCGCGGATGTTGGCCCAGGAGGTCTCGCGGTGCAGTGTGAGATCGATGCCCTCGCGTGCGGCAAATCCAAGCTCACCCGCCGCAACCAGCACGGCACTGTCGAAGAGCGGCATGAAGCCGGCGGTGATCTGGTGCTCGGCGCTCATGCTCATTCGTCCTCCGACGGCCCGAGCAGCCCGGCGGCAGTCACCAGGCTCTGGGCAATGTCGCCGATCTTGCGGTTCTGGTTCATCGCCGTCTTGCGCAGCAGCGTGTAGGCGGCCTCTTCGGTCAGGCCGCGCGACTTCATCAGGATGCCCTTGGCACGGTCGATCACCTTGCGGCTCTCAAGCTCCCCTCGAACCTCTTCCAGCTCGCGCGCCATGCGCGAGAAAGCGTTGAAGCGGCTGACCGCCATGTCCAGGATCGGCTTGACGCGCTCTTGCCTGAGGCCGTCGACCACATAGGCCGAAACGCCGGCATCGACCGCCGCTTCGATCGATGCCTGGTCCGATCGGTCGACGAACATGGCGATCGGCCGCTTCACCGCACGCGACAGCTGGAACATGTTTTCCAGCATGTCGCGGTTCGGGTTTTCCAGATCGATGACGATGACGTCCGGCTCGATCTCGGCGATGCGCCGCGCAATGCCGGTCACGTCGTGGATGACGGTGACCCGCTCATGGCCGGCCTCGCGCAAACCTGCCTCGATGATCGCGGCGCGGATACGGTTTTCGTCGATGACCAGGACGGCGAGTGAGCTGCGGACCATGCGTGCATTGTGGGCAAGGTCGCAAAATTGTGCAATGCGGCATGGTCACAGGCTCCCGCCGCGGAGCAACCCCCGACCGACAACGACTCGGTCTAGGTGGTCGGGACAAGGAATGCAGCGCAACGCTGGCACTGGTGATGACAGCCTTGCCGGTCGCCTGGTGCCCTACCCAACGGTCTAGGTGCGATGAGACTTGCACCGCAACATCGGCTTGTTAAAGGTGGGGGCAACGACGGACATAGCTGTCCTTGCTCGCCGATCTGACCGGAAGGTTACCGCACGATGCTGCTCATGAAACGACGATTGGGGGCCAGGGAGCCGGCGCGCCCGGCACGGCGTCCCGGGAACCTGACGGCGATGTTCGTCCTGATAGCCGGGCCGCTCGTCCTTGGCATCGCCCTCCTGTTGGCTGGTCCGGCACAGGCCCAGGCACCGGCCGCCGTCACGCCCGACAAGGTCAAACAGCTGTTCGAGCTTCTCGACGATCCGTCGGTGAAGGCCTGGGTGGCCGAGCAACGAAATCAGGGCGCAGGATCGACGGAAGCGCCTGCCGAGACTAGCGCTCCGCCGGCCGACGCCGTGGCCGCACCGGGCCAGATGAATACTATGGCATCCTCGACGCTCGATCGGATCAAGCATCACATCGAAAAGATCGTGCGAACCTTGCCTTCGCTGCCGGACCAGTTCGCGCGCGTCCGGGCCAATACCATGGACGATATGTCCAGCAAGGGCCCCGTCAGCATATTGGTGCTGATTGCGATCTTTATCGCTGCCGGCCTGGCGCTCACCTGGGCAATATACAAGCTCACCCGTCCATTTCGTCTTTGGATCATCGCGCAACCCAGAGATACGCCCATCGGGCGGGCCAAGAAGATCGGCGGCCGCACGCTTTATTCCAGCATGATGATCGGCTCGTTCGCGCTGGGCAGCGCCGGTGCGTTCATGCTGTTCGACTGGCCAGCGCTCATCCGCGAGATTGTGCTGACATTTCTGATGGCTGCGGTCTTTACGTGGGCTGTGCGCCTATACGTGATGGCCACACTCGTCCCTTCTTTCATGGAGGTCGAGCACGCCATCGAGGTTCGTGCCCTGCCGATCACCGACGGAGCTGCTGACCATTGGGCTTATTGGCTGCCCCGGATCGTCGGCGTTTTCGCCTTCTTCGCCGCCGCGTTTGTCCTCTTGCCGGGTCTCGGCATAGACCAGGACGGAATGATGGTCCTGTCCGTCGGCGCCGATTTCATATTGCTGTTGCTCTTCCTGCTGGCCATTTGGCGTCGGCCAAGAACGCAGCGAGACGGCGCGCGCCACAGCGGTCACACGGCAGTGACATGGTTGTTGACGGCTTATTTCGTCGTTCTGTTCCTCGAACGCATTGCCGGCCTCTACACATTCTTCTGGTTTACCTTCACCGCATTCTTCCTGCCTTTGGCAATTGTGCTGACAGAGCGCGGGGTTAATTTCGTCCTGCGGCCCGGTTCGGAAGATGCGGGCCGGCCGACGATCCCGGCGGTGACGATCGCTGTCATCGATCGCGGTATCCGGATGATTTTCATCCTCGCGGCGGCTTACCTTCTCGCACGCGTACTGGGCCTGGACATGCAATCCATGCGCGGCAGCGATACGACCACCATGCTCATATTGCGCGGCTTGATCAACGTCGTGGTCATTGCCCTTGCTGCCGATTTCGGCTGGTCGATCATCAAAGCCTTGATCGAACGAAAGCTGGGCGTCGCGATACCGCAAGCCGTGATGGGCGAGGAGGACATCCTCACCCTCGATCCGCATCAGGCGCGGCTGCACACGCTGTTGCCGATCATTCAGAACATTCTGCTCGCGGTGATCATCGTGATGGCGGTGCTGATGATGCTCGCTTCGATCGGAATCCAGATCGGCCCGCTGATCGCCGGCGCCGGCGTCGTCGGCGTCGCCGTGGGTTTTGGCGCGCAAACCATCGTCAAGGACGTGATCTCTGGCGTGTTTTATCTGCTCGACGATGCTTTCCGTGTCGGCGAATACATTTCATCGGGCAGCTACAGGGGTACGGTGGAGAGCTTTTCGCTGCGCTCGGTGAAGCTGCGCCACCATCGTGGTCCGCTGTTCACGATACCTTTCGGTGAACTCGGCGCCGTGCAGAACCAGAGCCGTGACTGGGTCACCGACAAATTCAACATCACCGTTGGCTATGACACCGATATCGACTTTGCTCGCAAACTGATCAAGCGAATTGGCCTGGAACTGGCCGAAGATCCGGAGTTCAAACACTGGGTGATCGAACCGATCAAGATGCAGGGCGTGCAGGAGTTCGGCGAGTACGGCATCGTCTTGAGGGTCAAGGTTACGACCAGACCTGGAGGCGCCTTCAGCATGAAAGGCAGGTTCTTTTTGCGCCTCCGCCAGGCCTTCAAGGAGCAGGGCATCGAGCTCCCATTCCCGACCGTCCACGTCCAGGGGCTGCAAGACCCGCATGGGACAGAGAATGCGCCTTTGGAGATCACACCCGAATTACGAATGGCCGTCGCCCAGTCGCACACCAATCGGCGCAGAAAAAAAGCGAGCACAACGGAGTAGGACGCCGTGATACCGGCCGGCCGCAACACGGCTTTCCGCGCAAAACCAGGACCCACGACACCACGCTAGTCGGAACTGCCGATAGCGGTGACGCGATCGCCGCCAACCAGCACCAGCGTGGCGTTTCTGAGGCCAAGCTTGACGAAAAGAGCAGATACGCTGGCCTTTCCGCAAGGCTCAGAGCGCAATCCAGGCGGTCTTGAGGTCGACAAATTTCTCCAGCGCATGCAGCGACTTGTCACGGCCGAAACCGGACTGTTTGACGCCGCCAAGCGGGACGGTGATATCGGCTCCGCCATAGGTGTTGACGTGGACGACACCGGCGTTGATGGCGCGCACCATGCGATGGGCCGTGGAAAGATTGGCGGTCCACACCGCCGAGGCAAGTCCGTAGACAGTGGAGTTGGCGAGATGCACCGCCTCCTCCTCGGTCCCGAAGCGCATCACGCCGAGCACCGGTCCGAACACCTCCTCGCGCGCCAACTGCATCTGTTGCGTCACGTTCTCGAAGATCGTCGGCGCCATGTAGCTGCCGCCAGTCTCGGTCAGTATCCGTTCGCCACCGGCGACGAGACGGGCGCCTTCGGCTTGCGCCATGGCGACGAAGCCGAGATTCTTGTCCAGCTGTTCGGCGCTCGATACCGCACCGATATCGCTGGCGAGATCGAGCGGGTCGCCGACCTTGAGCCGCGTGGTTGCCGAGACAAGTTCGTCCATGAAAAGATCATAGACCGACGACTGGACGAGCAGACGCGAGCCCGCCACGCAGACCTGGCCTGAATTGCGAAAGATGCCGTTGGCCGAGACGACCGCCGCCTGCTTCAGGTCCGGAGCGTCGGCAAAGACGATGTTGGGCGACTTGCCGCCAAGCTCGAGGAAGACCCGCTTCAAATTGGAACGGGCGGAGTATTCGAGCAGCCGCCGGCCGACCGGCCCCGATCCGGTAAAGGCGATGGCGTCGACATCCATGTGGAGGCCAAGCGCTTCGCCGGCGACAGCACCATGCCCGGTAACGACGTTGAACACGCCTTCGGGAAGTCCAGCCTCGCTTGCGAGTTCGGCCAGCCGCAGCAAGGTCAGCGAGGCGATCTCCGGCGGCTTGACGACGACGCTGTTGCCGGTGGCCAGTGCGGGCGCAATCTTCCAGGCGCCGATCATCAGCGGGAAGTTCCACGGCACGATGACGCCGACGACACCGAGTGGCTCCCTGTGGATCAGCCCGAGCACATTGTCGGCCGTCGGCGCGATCTCGCCATAGACCTTGTCGATCGCCTCGGCGTAGTAGCGGATGGTGCCGGCCGCCGACAGCGGCTCGGCCTTGTAGGCCATGCCGATCTCGGTGCCGTTGTCGCGCACGCCAAGCACGGCCAGCTCATCGACATGTTTTTCGATCAGCTCGGCAAATTTCGTCAGCACCTTCTTGCGAAAGGCAGGGGCGGCGCGTGACCATAAACCCTTCTCGAATGCGTTTCGCGCCGATCGGACCGCGCGATCGATGTCGGCGGCATTGCCGTCGGCGATGCTGGCAAAAGCGCGGCCGTCGATCGGCGAAATCACCGCCAGCGTCGCGCCGCTCGTCGCTGCGGCCTGTACGCCATCGATAAACAAGCCCCGCTCGCCGATCTCCGTCTTGCGCAGCGCGTCGATGGCATTCTGGCTGATCATTGGTGGCGGACTCCCAGGGAAACATACAACGTGGTTGGCGCGCGGAATTCCCAGCCGCGAAACACCGGCACCTTGCCCGGCACCAGACTGAGATCGGGGAAGCGCAGGAGCAGCAGCCTTAATGCAAGGCACATCTGCTCGCGCGCGAAAAACCGGCCCGAACAGAAATGATGACCAAAGCCGAAGGCGGCATGATTGCCTTCCCTGCGGTTGATGTCGAAGCGGTCTGGATCGGCAAAGCGGCTCTCGTCGCGGCTTGCCGAGGAGACAAGTGCAGCGACCGCGGCGCCGGCAGGGATCGTTACGCCGCCAAGCTCGACCGCCCGCGTCGTCTGCCGCGTCTGGGTGCCGATCGGCGCCACCCAGCGCAAGCCTTCATCGACAGCCCTGGGCACAAACGTCTCGGGATCGGCGAGCACCTGCCGCAATTGTTCGGGATGCGCAAGCAGGCCGGCGAGGATCGAACCGGCACCATGTCCGGGCTCCTGCATGCCGCCAAGCAGGATGACCTTGATGCTTGGCATCAAGAAATCGATCGGCCGCGTCGTGCCTTCCGGCATGCCGTCATGCAGCATATGCGACAGCGCCGAGCCGTCGGGGGCGCGCGCCAGTCTATCCAGAGTCGGCCGGATGGCTGCGCCGACCTCGGCGCTGATCGCGTCGGCGATCTCTTGCCGCTTCGGGTCGTTCTCGAAATTGATGGCGCCCTGCGCAAGGCCATAGAACCAGCGGCGCAGCGTCGGCATGTCGATGTCGGCAAGGCCAAGCGAGCGCGCCAGGCTGAGCGTCGACACCGGCTCGAAATAATCCGCCATCAGCTCGGCGGAGCCTTGTTCGGCGATCCGGTCTAGAAAAGGTTCGGCAATCGACCGTACGAGATCGCCGGCATAGGCGGCGACGGTGCGCGGCCGGTATTTCGGATCGACGCCTTGGCGCAGCTGTCTATGCGTTTCGCCGTCGGTGGTCAGGATGGTCGGCTTGCCGAACGAGCGTTCGACCGGAGACGTACCGACGACGGCGGAGAAGATGTCGGGTGACTTTGCGACGGTCTCGACGTCCTTCCAGCGGGTGACGAACCAGAGATTGACCGCCGGCACGAAAGCGACAGGCGCACTGCGCCGCAGTTCCGCATAGATCGGATACGGATCGGCTTCCAGCGCCTCAACGGTGATGCTCTCGGCAAAGCTCAACGCCGTTACTCCCTTGCGATGGAAAGGGGCGGCGCCGAACGCGCTACCCCCTTGTCCTTTGTCCTAGTCCTTCAGCGGCACGCCGAGATTTTCGAAGGCAACCGGATCCCGGCTCTTCAACGCACCGGCAAGCAGCAGGCCGACCACCGCGGCAATCAGCACCAGCCCCGGCAGCAACACGCCAAGGAAGCCACCGGCCCCGGACAGGCCACCGAAATTAATGACGATCAGGTAGATGATGACGACGAAAGCGATGAAGGCCAGCCCAGGCAGGATGGTGGTCTTCAGCGCATTCTCCTGCGTCGACGGGTTGGCGCGGAAGTACATCACCACGGCGAGCGAGGCCACCGCCATCATGACGATGACTCCCAGCGTCGCGACATTGGTCAGCCAGGAAAACAGCGCCAGAACCGGATCGAGGCCGAGTATCGCGAACAGTCCGATGACGATCGCTGCCAACACGCTCTGGATGACGGAAGCGACATGCGGGCTCTGGTGCACTGAATGCGTCACGCCGATCGCTTCAGGCAACAGCTTCTCGCGGCCCGAGACGTAGATGTAGCGGGCAACCGCGTTGTGGAACGCCAGCACGCCGGCAAACAGGCTCGACACGAACAGGATGCCCATGGCGTGCGACAGCATGGTTCCGGCGTAGCGGTCGGACAGGCCGAACAGGAAAGTCGTCGGATCCTGAAGCGCCTGCAGTGCCGGCAACAATTTGTCGACGCCGGCGCCGACCGCCATCAGCCAGGCCGTGACCATGTAGAAGACGCCGATCAGCAGCACGGAGAAATAGGTGGCGCGCGGAATGGTCACCTTGGGGTCGCGGGCTTCCTCGGCGTAGATCGTCGTCGCCTCGAAACCGATGAAGGCGGCGAAACAGAACAGGATGGCGATGGCGGGCGAGCCGCTGACGATCTGGCTCCAGCTGAACGGCGCCGCCGAGAGGCCGCTGTCGCCACCGGTCTTGAGGATGGCGAGGTCTAACACCAGCACCACGATGTATTCGCACAGCACCAGCACCGTCAGGATCTTGGCCGAGAGGTCGACCTGGCGGTAGCCCAACACCGCGACGATGGCGACGGCGATGAAGCTCCACACCCACCAGGGCAGGTCGATGCCCCAGCCGGCGAACAGGCCGGCGGTCGCGGCCCCCAGCAGGCCCATGACCCCGATCTGCATGGCGTTGTAGGACAGGATCGCGATGATTGCGGTTGCGCCGCCGGCAAAACCGCCCAGCCCGCGCGCGGCATAGGCATAGAAGGCGCCGGCATTGCCGACATGGCGCGACATGGCGACGTAGCCGACCGCAAACAGCAGCAGCAACACGGTCACGATAAGATAGGTGCCGGCAAAGCCCGCCCCATTGCCCATAAGCATGCCGAGCGGCGTGCCGCCGGCGACCGCGGTGAGCGGCGCCGCCGCCGAAATCACCATGAAGGTGATAGCGCCGACGCCAAGACTGTTCTTGCGCAGCCTGTTGGCGGGCACCTGTTCCGAAACTGCTGACATTTGTCCCTCCAGTCTTACGAACCCCTGGGTTCGCGGCCGCTCGGCCTGTTCCCTGAATGCCATTGGTTCATTATTTGAACCCTTATTTTGAATATAGACTTGCAAAGAATGCGGATGCCTGTCAAGTTAATTCACACATTAAGTTTCTATCCGAGCGGGAGGCTGGATGGGTACGGTCGGCAAGGCGATTTCACTTCTGGAGCTGTTCACGGCGGACGAGCCCGAGCTCGGACTTTCCGATCTCGCGCGGCGGTGCGCCTTGGACAAGGCGACGACGCGGCGGCTGCTGATGGCGCTTGGCGGCCATGGCTTCGTCGAGCAGGATGCCGGCACGCGGCACTATCGCCTCGGCGCCGGCCTGTCGCGGCTGGCGCGTATCCGCGAAGCCTGCTTCCCGTTCCTGCAAACGGCAATTCCCGTGGCGCAGGATTTGGCGGGTTCGACAACCGAGACGGTGCATCTGTCGGAATTCGGCGTCGACAGGCTGATCACCGTTTATGTCGAGCATTCAAGCTGGGCAAACCGGGTGAACATCGATGTCGGCCAGCTTCTGCCGCTGCATTCCACCGCCTCCGGCATCGCCTATCTCGCCTTCGCCGACAACGCGACCGTGAAAGCATGCCTGACAGGTTCGCTTGAGACCTTCACCGATCATACCCTCGTCGAGCCGGCCGCCATTTCAAAGTCGATCGGCGAGGCGCGCGACCGCGGCTATTCGATCTGCGACCAGGGCCATGAGGACGGCGTGATCGGCGTCGCGGCTGCAATCCGCGCCGCCGATGGTCTTGCGCTGGGGACAATTGCGGTGGCAGCCCCGAAGGCCAGGACGACACCGGCTACGATCGTGGAACGAGGGCTTGCGGTTGTGACCGCGGCACGGGAGATTTCGATGCGCCTCAATGGCGAAAACCTGCAAACCCTGAGGAGGCAGGCCTGATGTCTGCAGATATGGCGACGCCCCGCATCCTGGTCATCGGCACGGGCGACACCAAGACCGACGAACTGCTGTTCATGAAAGCGTGTATCGAGGCATCCGGTGGCCGCGCCGTGATGATGGATGTCAGCGTGCTGGGCGCCCCCGCCTATAGTCCCGATCACGACAAGCATGCCGTTGCGCGGGCCGCTGGCGTGACGATGGCCGAAATCGTCTCGAGCGGCGACGAAAACACCGCCATGACATTGATGGCCGTCGGCGCCGTTCAGCTGGTGCGCCAGCTTCACCAGCGCGGCGAGATCGACGCCTTCATCGCCATCGGTGGTTCGATGGGAACCGATTTGGCGCTCGATGTCGCGCTGTGCCTGCCGCTCGGCGTGCCGAAATTCGTCGTCTCGACCATCGCCTACTCGCATCTCATTCCGCCCGAGCGCGTCGCGCCCGACCTGATGATGATCCTGTGGGCAGGCGGGCTCTACGGCCTCAACACCATCTGCAAGCTGGTCCTTTCCCAGGCCTGCGGCGCGGTGGTCGGTGCGGCGAGGATCGTGCTTGCATCCCGTGCTTCGGCCCCGGCGGTCGGACCGACCATCGGCATGACTTCGCTGGGCAGCAGTTGCCTGCGCTATATGAAGACGCTGAAGCCGGCGTTGGAGCAGCGCGGCTATGACGTCGCAGTCTTTCACACCACCGGGATGGGGGGCCGGGCCTTCGAATCGATCGCCAGCCAGGACCATTTCTGCGCGGTGTTCGACTTCAGCCTGCAGGAGATCACCAATCATCTTGCCGGTTCGGTCGTCAGCTCCGGCGCCGACCGGCTCGAGAATGCCGGCGCCCGCGGCATTCCGCAGATCGCAGCCCCTGGCGCCGTAGACATGGTCGATTTGCCGACCTGGCAGGCGCTGCCGACAAAGTTCGCGCAGCGGCCATTCCATGCTCATAACAGGTTGATCGGCTCGATCACCGTCGATGCCGCCGACCGCCGTGAAGTCGCCAGGACCATCGCCGCCAAGCTCGGTGCGTCGAAGGGGCGCTCCGCTTTCATCCTGCCCTCCGGCGGCATCCAGGAATGGGATGCGCAGGGCGAGCCGCTGTACGAACCCGAAGCCCTCGCGGCGTTCACCGATGAGATGCGCAAGGCCATTCCCGCCGGCGTCGAGTTCCACGAGATCGACGCCCACATCAACAGCGACGAGTTCGTCGGCAAGGCGCTCGAAATCTTCGACCGCTGGGTCGAGGAAGGCATCATCCCGCGCGGCATGCCGGCCAAGGGAGTGGCTGCGTGAGCGCTGTTCCTGCCCAGGCGCTCGTCCTCGATTTCGGCGGCGTCGTCACCCGGACCCTTTTCGAGACCCATGCCTTGACCGAACAGGCGCTCGGCCTCGCGCCGGGAACGCTGCAATGGCACGGGCCGTTCGACCCGGATTCAGATCCGCTGTGGCGCTCCATGCAGGCCAACGACATCAGCGAGCGCGATTATTGGCGCACCCGCACCAGCGAAGTCGGCCGGCTCGTCGGCGAGGACTGGGAGGCAATGGAGACATTCGTCCAGCGCGCACGCGGAGCCGAGCCGGAAAAGATCGTGCGGCCCGAAGCCGTCCGCGCCATCCGGACCGTGCATGCGGCGGGATTTCGCCTGGCGATCCTGTCCAACGAGCTAGATCTGTTCTATGGCGCCGGCTTCCGTCAGCGGCTGCCGCTGCTCGAACTGTTCGACACCATCGTCGACGCCACCTATACCCGCATCCTCAAGCCCGATCCGCGCGCCTATGCCTTGGTGACCGAGGCGCTTGGCCTGCCTGCCCGCGCCTGTGTGTTCGTTGACGACCAGCAGCGCAATGTCGATGGCGGCCGTGCCGCCGGCATGCGCACCGTTCATTTCGACGTCGCGCGGCCGGCACTTTCCTATGCCGAGGCCCTCGGCCATTTCGATCTCATCTCCTGAGACATTTGCGGAGCCTTGCGATGCGCGACATCAATTTCCTCACCGAGAAAAACGCCAAGCCGATCTGGCATCCGATGGCACACCCGGCCGAGATGCGGGCCAACCCGCCAAAGGTGATCATGAAAGGCGAAGGCGTGATGGTCACCGACATCGACGGCAACACCGTGCTCGATGCGGTTGGCGGACTGTGGAACGTCAATCTCGGCTACTCCTGCGACCCCATCAAGAAGGCCATCGCCGACCAGCTCAGCGCCCTGCCCTACTATTCCGGGTTTCGCGGCACGTCGACCGGCCCATCGATCGAGCTCGCTTACGAACTCAGCGAATGGTTCGAACCGGAAGGCATGGTGCGGACCTTCTTCACCTCGGGCGGCTCGGATTCGGTCGAAACCGCACTGCGGCTCGCCCGCCAATACTGGAAGATCCGCGGCCAGGGCGACCGGACAAAATTCCTCGCGCTGAAGAAGGGCTATCACGGCACCCATTTCGGCGGCGCGTCAGTCAACGGCAACGCCAATTTCCGCCGCAACTATGAGCCGCTTATGCCCGGCGTCTTCCACATTCCCGCACCCTGGACCTTCCGCAATCCGTTCGATGAGACCGATCCGGCGCGGCTGGCCAAACTGTGCGCCAAAGCGCTGGAGGATGAGATCGCCTTCCAGGGCGGCGACACCATTGCCGCCTTCATCATGGAGCCGGTTCTCGGCGCCGGCGGCGTCATCGTTCCGCATGACAGCTTCATGCCGCTGGTGCGCGAGATATGCGACCGCCACGAAATCCTGCTGATCGCCGACGAGGTGGTCACGGGCTTCGGTCGCACCGGCGCCTGGTCGGGTTCGCGGCTATCCGGCGTGAAGCCGGATTTCATGACCATCGCCAAGGCGATCACCTCGGGCTATTTCCCGCTCGGCGCCACCTTGATCGGCGCCAAGGTCGCCGACGTCTTCGAGGCCGACAAGACCAGCTTCGGGGCGATCGGTCATGGCTATACCTATTCCGGCCATCCTGTCGGCTGCGCGGCAGGGCTGGCTGCACTTGCCGAGACCAAGCGGCTTCGCCTGGACGAGAACGCAGCCGCGCGCGGCATCGAGCTCGCGGCGACGCTGGAGGGGCTAAAAGCCAAGCACGCGATCGTCGGCGACATCAGGTACAAGGGCCTGATGGCTGCGCTAGAGCTGGTCTCCGATCGCACGACGAAAAAGCCGGTGGACAAGAAGACCATGGCCGTGGTTTCGGAAGCCACTTATGACGCCGGCGTCATGCTGCGCGTGTCCGGCAACAACATCATCCTGTCGCCGCCGCTGATCATCGGCGCCGCCGACGTGGCAAAGATCGGCGAGGCCATCGATGCAGGTCTGTCGAGAACCTGATGGACCCGCTGACGCAATGGAGTTTGGTACGCAATGACCCAATCTGAGAAGAACCCGAGCGAGGAAGCGCTCGTCAAGCGGCGTGCCCGCCTGCTCGGCGCGAAATCGCAATTGTTCTACGACGAGCCCGTGCACCTGGTGCGCGGCGAAGGCGTCTGGCTCTACGATGCCGACGGCCGCAAGTATCTCGATGCCTACAACAACGTCGCCCATGTCGGCCATTGCCACCCGCATGTGGTCGAGGCCTTGTGCCGTCACGCAAGCCTGCTCAACACCCACACACGCTATCTGCACACCGCAATTCTCGACTATGTCGAGCGGCTGACGGCGACCTTCGATGCAAGCCTCGCCACCGCAATCCTGACCTGTACCGGCAGCGAGGCCAACGACATCGCGCTGCGCATGGCGCAGGCCGCCTCCGGCAATATGGGCATCATCGCCACCGACGCCACCTATCATGGCAACACGGCGGCGGTTTCGCAGCTCAGCACGCGCATGCCTCCGATCCGCGGCCGCGCCCCCCATGTCAGGCTGGTGCCGGCCCCCGACAGCTATCGCCATCCCGATGCGATGGCCAATGGCAAGGCCTTTGGCGACGCCGTGCGTCAAGCGATCGCTTCGCTGGCACAGGACGGCATTGGCCTGTCTGGCATCATCTTGTGTCCGCTGCTCGCCAATGAAGGTTTCCCGGCTCTGCCCACCGGATTTTTCGACGACGCCTTGGCGGCCGTGCGCGAAGCCGGTGGTCTGGTCATCGCCGACGAAGTGCAGCCCGGCTTCGGCCGCACCGGCAGCCATTTCTGGGGCCATCAGCGCGCCGGCTTCGTCCCCGACATCGTCACCATGGGCAAGCCGATGGGCAATGGCCATCCGATCGCGGCCGTGGTCACCACCAAGGAGATACTGGCGACCTTCCGCGACGCTTTCCGCTACTTCAACACCTTTGGCGGCAACCCGGTCTCCTGCGCGGTCGCCAATGCCGTCCTCGACGTCATCGAACAGGAAAACCTTGTCGCCAACGCGCAAGACGTCGGCGCCTATGCGCTTGGCCTGCTGCGCCCGCTGGCCGATCGGCATGAGTGCATCGGCGAGGTCAGGGGGGCCGGACTGTTCTTCGGCGCCGAGCTGGTCCACGACCGCGACACGCGCGAACCGGCGCCCGACATTGCCGAGCAGGTCGCCAATCGCATGCGCCATCGCGGCGTGCTGATGGGCAAGACCGGCATCCACGGCAATGTGCTCAAGATCCGCCCGCCCATGCCGTTCTCGCGTGACAATGCCGACTTCCTGATCGGCCTGCTGGACGAGGTGCTGGGCGAAGTCGGCGGAGTGCCGGCGTGAATTCTGTTTCCACCCAATCCGAGCCCGAAACGGCAGCCGATGTCACGGAGCTCGCCAGGCGTGCGCTCGAACATTGGGGCGTCCGCAACTCTGAGCCGGAACTTCTGAAGCACCGCGAGAACGCCGTCTTCCGCGTGCGGCTGCCGGATGGCCAGCCGGCAGCCATGCGCATCCACCGGCTCGGCTACCACACGGACGCCGCGCTGCGTTCGGAACTGCAATGGATGGGCTTCCTGCAATCCGCCGGCGTCGCCACGCCGTCTTGCGTCGCAACACAGGCCGGCGATCCGTTCGTACTTGTCAGCACGGCCACCTCGGCGCAGCCCCGGCAGGCCGATTGCCTGAGCTGGCTGGAGGGCCGCGCCGTGGGCGCACGCGGCGTGCCACTGGTCTACACGGCCGACCAGTCGATCCAGATCTTCACGGCGATCGGGCGGACCATCGCCCATATGCACAATGTCACTGCCTCGTGGGCGCCGCCCGCGGGCTTCGCCCGCCATGCATGGGACTTCGACGGCTTCTTCGGTGCGAACCCGGTCTGGGGCCGGTTCGAGACCTCGCCCTTTCTCGATGGTCCTCGCCGCGCGCTGGTCTTGCAGGCGCGCGAGAAGGCAGTGAAGGCGCTGTCGGAACATGAGCGCAGCGCGCGCAATTTCGGCATCATCCACGCCGATCTGGTGCGCGAAAATGTGCTCATTCATGATGGTGCGGTGCGCATCATCGACTTCGATGATTGCGGCCATGGCTGGCACATGTACGACCTTGCCGTCGCCCTCTACCAGAACCGCGAGGAGGCGATCTACCCGCTGATCGAAACCGCTTTGCTTGACGGCTACCAGCAAGAGCGTGCGCTGATCCCGCAGGACATCGCCGCATTGCCTCTATTCGCCGCCTTGCGTGCCTTCGCGTTTCTTGGCTGGGTGCAAAGCCGCGTCGAAGGCGACATCACCAGGGATGTCGGCTTGCGCATGTCGACCATCGCAGCCGATGTGGTGATTGACTACTTGCGCGGCGAACAGCCCAACTGACGAGCTGATGAGAGCCATCAGCTCTTGGCGAAATGGATGCTGACCGTTCCCGAGCTGCCGAAGTCGGCGACGATCGTATCGCCGGGCCGCGCCTCGACCGGGCGCACAAACGATCCGGACAGCACCACCTCGCCGGCCGCGATGGACATGCCGTAGCGGGCGAGCCTGTCCGCCAGCCAGGCAATGCCCATCGCCGGATGGTTGAGCACGCCGGCGCCAAGCCCGGTCTCCTCGACCTCCGCATTGCGCGAGACGATGGCGCCGATCCAGCGCATATCGGCTTCATCGGGTCGTTGCGGCCGGCCGCCGATGACAATGCCGGCATTGGCGGCGTTGTCGGAAATCGTATCGAAGAAAGTGCGCGCCTTCTTTGTCTCGGCATTGACGCGTTCGATGCGCGTGTCGAGGATTTCGAGCGCCGGCGTGATATAATCGGTGGCGTTGAGCACGTCGAAGATGGTCACGCCTGGGCCCCTCAGCGGCGCCTTCATGACGAAGGCTATCTCGGCCTCGACGCGCGGCTGGATGAAGCGGCCGACGGGTATCGTCGCGCCGTCGTTGAAGAACATGTCGTCGAACAGCACGCCCGAATCCGGCGTGTCGATGGCGAGCGCATATTGCATCGCCTTCGATGTCAGGCCGATCTTCCAGCCCTTCGGGGTCAGCCCGGCATCGGTCTTGCGTTTCACCAGCGCTGCCTGGACGCGATAGGCATCCTCCATCGTCGCGTCGGGAAAATCGAGGCTGAGCAGACGGATCTGGCGGCGCGAACGCTCGGCTTCGAACAGCCTTGCCGCGGCATCTTCAACTTGCTCGGGGGTCACGATGCTACCTCGTCGACGACGCCGTTGCGGAGCACGCCGATGCCGTCGGCTTCGACTTCGATCACGTCGCCCGGCTTCAGCCAGATCGGCGGGTCGAAGCGGGCGCCGGCGCCGGTCGGCGTACCGGTGACGATGATATCGCCTGGCACCAGCGTGGTGAAGGTGGAGACATAGGCGATGATCTTGCGGAACGAGAAGATCATCCGGCTGGTGCGGTCCTGCTGGCGCAATTCGCCATTGACGCGGGTGGTCAGCGCGATGTCGGCAATCTGCGCCTCGTCGGTGAACGGCACCAGCCACGGACCGAGCGAGCCGGTGCGGTCGAAATTCTTGCCCTGCGTGACGTTGAACTTGGCGTGCCGTACCCAATCGCGAATGGTGCCTTCGTTGCACAGGGATAGTGCCGCGATATGGTCAAGCGCATCCCTCTCGGCGATGCGTCGTCCACCCTTGCCGATGACGATGACGATCTCGCCCTCATAGTCCAGCTGCGGCGATTCCGGCGGCCGCACCAGCGGCGCGTCGTGGCCGACGAAGGAGCGGGGGAAGCGGATGAACAGCGACGGATTGGAGGGCGCTGCCTGGCCGTCCTTGTACTCCTCGTTGCGGTCGGGATAGTTGACGCCGACGCAGACGATCTTTTCCGGGGACGGCACAGGGATTTCATAAGCGACGGCGTCGACTGGAAAATCGACGGCGTGGGCTTCGGCCTCTTCCGCCAGCCGCCGTAGCACGCCGGCCTCGATCACTTCGCGCAGCGTCGGCCACTGGCTGTGCCGCGCCGACAGGTCGACGACGCCCTTATCTGTGACCGCGCCATAGCGCGTCTTGCCGCCGACAGTGAAGGTGGCGAGCCGCCCATGTGCAGTCATCCCGGTCTCCGTCAGGTTCGCGTCTGTGGTCACGGTGCGATGATCGGCGACGCCGTCAAATCCGGTTGGCGTGCGGCCGCGCCGGCAAAGGTGCTGCCCTCCTCGAACCAGCTTTTCGGCGCCGGCGCGCCCCATAGCGTCTGGCGCTGCGGGTCCTTGAGGTCCCATTTGATCGGCTCCAGATCCGGATCGACCGTCTGGTAGTCCGAGCAATAGATCTCGATGCGGTGATTGTCCGGGTCGCGGACATAAAGGAAGAAGGCGTTGGAAATGCCATGCCGGCCTGGGCCGCGCTCGATATTTGCGAGGTAACCCGTCGTCGCCATCAGGTCGAGCAGGTCGATGATGTTGAGCGGTGTCGGCACCCAAAAGGCGACGTGATGCAGGCGCGGACCCACACCGTTGGTGAAGGCGATGTCGTGGACGCCGCCCTTGCGGTGCGTCCAGGCCGCCCACAGCTTTCCGCTACTCGCATCCTCGGTGTATTCGGTGACGCGGAAGCCAAGCTCGTTGTAGAAGGCGACGAACTCGTCGACATTGGGCGAGAAGCAGTTGAAGTGGTCGATGCGCAGCGGCTTCACGCCCTTGTAGAGCGCATATTTCTGATGAATCGGCGGCAGCCTTTCCATTTGGGCAAAGAACTCGAGCGGAATGCCGTGCGGGTCACGGGTGCGGAAGGTGCGCGACTGGTACTGTCGCTCGACCCACTCGACCGGCAGGCCTTTTGCCTTGAAGAAATGCTCGGCCTTGTCGAGATCCTCATCCGAAAAAACCTTGAAGCCGAGATCGCGGGCTTCAGCGCTGCCGGCCTTCTTCAGCACGATGCAGTGGTGTCCGCGCTCTTCCAACGCCCTTAGATAGATGGCTTCCGATGTCTCGTCGGTAACCTGCAGGCCAAGCGTGTCGACATAGAAGGCGCGGGATTTCGCAAGGTCGGTGACCGCCAGTTCGACATGGCTGAGGCGCACGATGTTGAAGGCGGGATAGAGGTTTGGTTTGGGCAGTGGCATGCGATGTCCTCCGGTCAGCCGCCGAGTTTCTGGATCGTGTGCGCTGAAGTGGCGAAGGCGATGTTCTTCGTCTCCATGTAGAAATCGAAGGAATGGTCGCCGCCGTCGCGGCCGATGCCGGAATTCTTGACGCCGCCGAACGGCGTCGGCAAATGCCGCACATTCTCCGAATTGACCCAGATCATGCCGGCGTCCAGCGCATCGGTGAAGCGGAAGGCGCGGGTGACATCCGACGTCCAGAGATAGCCGGTCAGGCCGTATTGGGTGTCGTTGGCCAGCGCCAGCGCTTCGGCCTCGTCCTTGAAGGAAATGGCGGTCAGCACCGGCCCGAAAATCTCTTCCTGGGCAATGCGCATCCTGTTGGTGGCGCCGGTAAACAGCGTCGGGCTGACATAGCAGCCACCGCCCGGACCGGCGAACTTGTCGCCGCCGGCGGCTACCACCGCGCCTTCCGATTTGCCGATCTCGATATAGGAAAGCACCTTTTCCTCGTGCACCGGATGGATCAGCGGACCAACAACCGTTTTGGGATCGAGCGGATGGCCAACCTTGATGCGCTTTGCCTTCTCCGCAACCAGATCCGTGAATGTGTCGTAGACCGAGGCTTCGACCAGAAGCCGCGACGATGAGGTGCAGCGTTCGCCGTTGAGCGAGTAGATCATGAACACGGCCGCATCCGCCGCACGTTCGAGATCGGCGTCGGCGAAGACGATCACCGGGTTCTTCCCGCCCAGTTCGAAATGCACGCGCTTCAGCGTATCGGCGCCTTGTTTCATGATCATCGAGCCGGTGCGGCTCTCACCGACAAAACCGATCGCCTTGATGTCAGGGTGCTCGGTCAGCGCCTTGCCGGCGTGCTCGCCGAGGCCGTTGACCAGGTTCCACACGCCTTTCGGCAGGCCGGCCTCCTCCGCGATCTCGACCAGCAGGCGAGCGGTCAGCGGCGAAAATTCGGCCGGCTTGTGGACGACGGTGCAGCCTGCCGCCAGCGCCGGCGCGATCTTCCATGTCGACAGCATGAACGGCGTGTTCCACGGCGTGATGATGCCGACCGGGCCGATCGGCACGCGCGTGGTGATGTTGACCTGGCCTGTCGTGCGCAGCGTCTCGCCGTCGCGCGCTTCCGGCGCGCGGTCGGCGAAGAAGCGGAAATTCTCGGCGCCGCGCAGCGCGGCCTTGGCCATGAATTTCAGCGCCTGGCCGGTGTCCATGCACTCGACGAAGGCGATCTCCTCGGCGCGCGCTTCGATCGCATCGGCTATCTTGTGCAGCAGCTTCTTGCGCCCGTCGCCCGGCATGGCGGCCCAGGCCGGGAACGCCGCCTTTGCCGCCTTGGCGGCGCGGTCGATATCGGCGGCACTGCCACGCGCGACCTTGGCCAGCGGCTTGAGATCGACCGGCGACATGCTCTCGAAGGTCGAGCCATCCACCGCCGGCACCGCTTCGCCGCCGATCTGGTTCAGCACGCCGTCGCGCTTGAAACGGGCCAGATAGGCCTCGGCCTTTTTCAGATTGCCTTCGAGGTCGGACATATCAGCTTCCGTCACTTGCCGCGCAGTCGCGGATGGATTGCGTTTTTCTTCCAGCTCAGTACCGGGTCGATCTCCCTGATCTCCAGGGAAAGAGCGAAGTGCGGGGTCTCGAACAGGGGGCCAAGGTATTCGCTCACCGCGGCGAAGACCGCCTCCCCGGTTCGTTTCTTGTCCTGGGCGCTGCGCCCGGTTCCAATGCGAAACGACATGTCGAGGAAAGCGTTTTCCGGCAGGCTGTCGGCGATGGCATAGGCTTCCGCACGGAAGGCCCGCACCCGCACCGCGCCGGTTTCAAACAGCCCGGTGCCGAGCACGGTGCGCAACACCAGCGCGCACAATTCGCTCATGTCGACCTTGGCATCGAGGTTGGCCGAATACTCGATGGAAAAGTGAGGCACCGCGTCTCGTTCCCCGGATTGTTCCACTGTTGTAGTTAACGCGTTAATTACATGCAGCATCACTGAAGTCAAGCCTTGCATCCAAGTTGAGGCGACGATACGGGATGGAAAGGTCAGGTTTTGGCGTGCGGTCCCGCCGACCGCCCGCATCATTGGGGACGCTGCTTCTTGCTGCCTGAAAACACCCGTCGTTCTCTGCCGATGGCGCTGCTCCATGCCCGCGAAGTGGTGATGGCGCGGTTTCGTCCAATGCTGGCGGCGCATGATGTGACCGAACAGCAATGGCGCGTGCTGCGCGTTCTGAGCGAGGCCGGCCCTGTCGAGGCGACGGAACTTGCCGATCGCGCTTCGGTGTTGCCGCCCAGCCTGACACGCATCATCAAGACGCTCGAGGGCCGAAAATTCATCACCCGCAACAAGGCGGAAGGCGATGGCCGCCGTGTCGTGCTGACGATCGCCCCGGCGGGCTCCGCCCTTATCGATGCCTTGTCGCCGGAACGCCTCGTCATCTACCGCGACATCGAACAGCGCTTCGGACATGAGAGGCTCGAGCAATTGCTCGATCTGCTGGAGAGCCTGATCGCCGGCGAGAACTGACTGCTCCCGCTCAGCCGCCAAAACTGCCAAGCCGCGTCGGCTGCGTGTAATTGCGATCGACATAGAGCAAGGCCGAGCCGCCGCTGCCGTGCCTGACGTCGATAACGCGGCCGATCATGACATTGTGCGTGCCGACGATGTGCACATCCTCGATCTCGCAATCGAAATTGACGATCGCGTCCGACAGCGCCGGCGTCCCCGAGGTCAGCGTTTGCCAGCGCGCCGCCGAATAGCGCGCCTCCATGTCCCTGGTCGCCCCGGCGAACTTGCCGGCCAGGTGCATATGGTCATGCGTCAGCACGTTGACGCAGAAGCGCCGGTTGGCGAGGAACATGGCCGCCTGCGTCGAGCGGCCGTTCATGCACACCAGCAGTGTCGGAGGTTCGTCCGACACACTGCACATGGCGGTGGCGGTGAAGCCGCCGCGCCCGGCCGGGCCATCTGTCGTGACGATGTTGACCGGCGCGCAGACCCTTGCCATGGCGTCGCGGAAATCGGCCTTCGAAATCTGCGTGGCCATCTGACATCACCCCGCCGATGAAGCGAGCGGATTGAGCCAGGTATCTCCCGTCCAGCCATTCTCGTCATAGTCGGCCATGCAGGTATCGACCAGTTCTTCCATGGCCTTCAGCCGGCCGCCGCGTTCGGCGCCCTTCAGCACCTGCAGCCGCACCTCTTCCGGCGCACCGGCATAGTTGAGTTCGTAGAGCGCGTGGCGGCCGCCGAACTCGGTGCCGGTCGCGTCCCACAACAGTTTCATGATCTTGATGCGCTCGACATGGCCCATGTCGTTGGAACCGCGCACATACTGCGCGAGGTATTTGTCGATCTCGGGATTGTTGAAGTCGCGCACCGATGACGGCAGGTAGATCAACCCAGAAGCGATCACCCGGCGCACCGTGTCGATGACGCGCGGGTAGGCTTCCGACATGAAAGTCCGGTAGGCAAGGGCTGCTTCCAGGTTGGGCAGGACAGCGCCATTCGCCCAGGGGATCGGATTGTAGGCCATGGCGTTGGAAAAGCTCCAGAACATGTGCCTGAGCGCGATGACCTCGCCCAGCGCCGCCTGGTTGCCTCGGAAGGCATCTCCGCCGGTGGCGCGCAGCGCCTTGGCCAGCAGGCCGGCGAGGAAGTCGAGCTTGACGGCAAAGCGTGTGCAGCCCTGGAAGCAATAGCCATGCATGAAGCCCGAAGCCGGATGGAAGGACAGGATTTTCTGCGCGTCGCGCAGCACCAGCACGTCCTCCCAGGGGATGAAGACATTGTCGAGCACCAGGATGGCATCGTTCTCGTCGAAGCGCGACGACAACGGATAGTCGAACGGAGCCGCCGCCGTGTTGGCCGTCTGCTCATAGGAGACGCGGCAGAACATCTTTACCCCCGGCGCATTCATCGGCACGATGAACATGACCGACAGCGACGGATCTTCGGTGACCGTCGCCGAACTCTGCGCCAGGAAATTGTAGTGGGTCAGCGCCGAGGACGTCGCCACCACCTTGGCGCCGGAGACATAGATGCCGGCGTCGGTCTCCTTGGTGATGTGGACGAAGACATCCTTCACCTGTTCGGCCGGCTTGTGGCGGTCGATCGGCGGGTTGACGATGGCGTGGTTCATGAACAGCACGGCTTCCTGCGCACGCTTGTGCCAGGCGAGCGCATTGTCCTTGAACGGGCCGTACCAGTCGGCATTGGCGCCGAGCGTGTTCATCAGTGCCGCCTTGTAATCGGGCGTGCGGCCCATCCAGCCATAGGACATGCGTGACCACTCGGCGATCGCGGTCTGCTGGGCCGCGAGTTCGCCGGAGGATTTGGCAACGCGGAAATATTTGTGGGTGTAGCCGCCCGAACCGGTATCGGTAGGCGAGGTCAGCGTGCCCTGCCGCTTGGGATCGTGCAGCGCATCATAGAGGCGCGCCAGCGACCGCGCCGAATTGCGCATCGCCGGATGGGTGGTGACATCGGCAATGCGCTCGCCGTTGATGTAGACCTCGCGGCCGTCGCGCAGGCTCTCCAGATACTCGGCCCCGGTGAACGGGCGCCCATTGTCGGCACGAAAGTCTTCCGATCGCATGATGTTCCTCCACTTATGGCATCAACTCTAGCGCTCCTGGCAAGGATCGGTTAGGACGTAACGGCAAAACCGATTGGACTTTTTCCGGCGCTATGGGCCTCAATTCCATTCCTGATTTCTTTGTCTATGGCGAGCCGGTGCGGCCGCTCGATGTCGGCTTCCTGCATGTCGAGACGGTGCTTGCGCGCAGCAACATTCATCTCGGCCAGGTTGCCGCGCACAAGCATCCGCAAATGGGCCAGATCACCTACTGGACCAGCGGCTCCGGCACCTACCGCATCGAAGACCAATCCTGGGACTTTTCGGCACCGGCCGTCAGCTTCGTGCCGAGCACCATCGTGCATGGCTTCTCGATCGGGCCCGGCACCGACGCCATCGTCGTTTCGGTCGCCGATGATGCGCTTGCGGCAATAGCCGCTCACAGCCTGCTGCCATTGGACCGGCCGGTCTTTGCCGATAGCCTTCCTCAGCACGTCGCGTGGAAAAGGCTGGCGGCGGTGCTGGAGATGATCGCCGCCGAATATGCCGAGGCGCAGGCCGGCAGTGACAAGACCCTGCCGGCGCTGATCGCCGTCGCGCTCTCGCACATCGCGCGCCTTGGTCCCGAGGTGAAGGATGCCACCGGTTCTTCCGATGCTGCATTGGCGCGCGGCTTGCGCCGTCTGGTCGATGCGCATTTCCGCGACAACTGGCCCGTCGACCGCTACGTCGGGGCGCTGGCCACGACACCGCATCTTCTCGACAAGGCCGCCCATACGGTGCTTGGCAGCGGCGTCAAGCGGCTCATCGGCGAGCGACGGTTGCTGGAGGCCAAGCGGTTGCTGCTGTTCACCGTGCGCACCGTCGAGGACATCGCCTACGAAATCGGCTTCGAAGATCCGGCCTATTTCTCACGCTTCTTTCGGGAGCGGGTTGGCCAGGCGCCCGCCGCCTGGCGCCGCGCGCAGCTGGGGCAGAGTTGAAGCTTCCGCGCCGGCCAGGATCAGGCGTTTGGGCCGACACGCCGGCCAGGCACGGCGCCGCCGAGTTGATCCACCTGTTGATAGGTGTTGCCGCGCAGCATCACCCCGCACGGCGCGGCGCATCGAGATTGATGTCGCCGCGAAACTTGCTGGTGTTTTTTGTCACTTCCAAACGGTTCGTTATTTGAACCACCATTTTATGTGCTATGAGCGGACTGCAAGGTGGATTGGCTTCCGTCCCATGCGAAGTATCTTGAGGATGCACGATGAGCACAGTCGGCAAAGCGATATCGCTGCTGGAGCAGTTCACGCTCGGCGAACCGGAGATCGGCCTGTCCGAGCTCGCCCGCAAAACCGGCCTCGACAAGGCGACGGCGCGGCGCCTGCTGATGGCGCTGGCCGACCACCGCTTGATCGAACAGGAGCCGGCAAGCCGCCGCTACCGGCTCGGCGCCGGCCTGTCGCGGCTGGCCCGCTTTCGCGACGCGCATTTTCCCTTCGTGCGCGTGGCAGCACCTGTGGTTCGCGAGCTGGCGCTGGAAACAGGCGAAACGGTGCATCTGTCGGAATTCAGCGCCGGCGCACTGCTGACCGTCCACGTCGAACTCTCGGCAAAGGCCAACCGGGTCAATGTCGATGTCGGCCAGGTGCTGCCCTTGCACGGCACCGCCTCCGGCATCGCCTTTCTCGCCGCTTCGCCTCAGGAAGCGGCCGAGGCCTATGTCGACAAGCCGTTGCCGACCTTCACGCCACACACGGTGACGCAGCCCGACAGGCTGATGAAGGCGATCCGGCTTGCCGCCAAGCGCGGCTATTCCTCGAGCTCCCAAGGCTATGAAGAAGGCGTCCACAGCATAGCCGCGGCAATCCTCGGCTCCGATGGCCGTCCTTTAGGCACTCTGGCGGTGGCCTCGCCTGTGTCACGCGCCGATGACAGCATGGCGGCCAGCCAGGGCGAAGCGGTGATCAAGGCGGCGCGGCTGATTTCAGCGCGCCTGGCCGGCGAAGCCTGACATCTCTACCGTCGCAGGGGGAGATGATTATCGGGTTAAGTTCCCAGCGGCGCACCGGCCTTGCCGCGAGACCGGAACGCTTCGTCTGGGACAGGCGGCTGGAGCGCAGCAAGGAAGAATTGTTGTCGCCCGCCCGCGCGTCGCCCACGATCTCGGAAATCGCCTTTGCCTGCGGGTTCAATTCGAGTGCGCATTTTTCGCGCGCGTTCGAGAGCCGGTACGATGTGGCCCGCGGGAGTTGCGCCAGAGGCTGAGGGCGGGTGCATTAAGGGGTGTGCCGTTGCCGGATCTCGGAGAGCGCCGTAGCTCGCCGAAAGCCGGCATCCGGCAGCAAGTTCTACATATTGGCAGCGGTTGGCCGCACGATCACTTCGTTGACGTCGACGCCATCGGGTTGATCAAGCGCAAAACGGATCGCCCGTGCAATGGCGTCCGGTGTGAGCGACTTCTGCCGCCATTCTTTCAGAGCCGTGGCGACCTGAGGATCGCTGATATCGTCGCCCAGTTCGGTTGCGGTCACTCCGGGGGAGATGATCGTGGCGCGGATGTCGTCATGCTCCTGCCGCAGCCCCTCCGTGATTGCCCAGACGGCATATTTCGTGCCGCAATAGACCGCCGCGGTGGGCAGCACGATATGCGCGCCGACCGAGGCGACATTGACGATATGCCCATTCTTCTGGGCGACGAAGCGCGGCAGCACCGCGGCGATCCCGTTCAGCACGCCGCCGATGTTGACATTGATCATGCGAGACCACTCATCGCGCTTCAGCGCGGCAAGCGGCGACAGCGGCATGACGCCGGCATTGTTGACCAGCACATCGATCTGCCCGAATTCGGCATGAGCGGCATCGGCAAAGGCGTCGAAATTCGCCGCGTCAGTCACGTCGAGTTCGCGCCACGCGACGCCTTTGCCTATTTCTGCGGCCAGCGCCTTGAGCCGCTCGGTGCGGCGGGCCCCGATGAACAGTCTGGCGCCGGCACCGGCAAGTTCCCGAACCGTCGCTTCGCCGATGCCGCTGGAGGCGCCGGTGATGAGTACAACCTTGTCTTTAAGTCCCGTCATGATCGTTCCTTTTTCGCTGCGGTGACGGGGAGATAGATGGCGCGAACCGGCAAAGGCCGGTAGCGTGATCGTCCAAAGAGTTTGCACGATCCTCCAAATGAACTCGAAATGCCTTGCAACATTTCGCGCCATGAAGATTTATGCGGCATGGAGAAAATCAATGAACTCGCCGAGCTGATCACCCGCTTTGCGCCGAAATCTGGCATGGCCGGCACTGCGGTGCCGCGGCTGTCGCTCATTCGCGCCAACCAGCCCAGTGCACCCGTGCCTGCGGTCTACGAGGCGTCGCTTTGCATAATCGCCCAAGGATCGAAGCGCGTCTCGCTGGCCGACCAGAGCGTGGTCTATGACGCATCGAGCTACCTGCTCGTCTCGGTCGACCTGCCGCTGGTCGGGCATGTGTTGGAGGCGAGCCCGGCGGCGCCCTACCTCTGTTGCAAGATAGATTTTGATTCCACCGCGCTGGCCGAACTGCTTGTGAAAGAAGGACGTGCATCCCCCAGCAGGGATCTGCCGGTGTTAGCTGCCTATCCAAGTGACCCCGACCTGATTGATGCCGCCTGTCGGCTTGTCAGGCTGCTCGATCGCCCCGAGAGCGTCACCGTGCTGGCGCCGCTGATCGAACGCGAAATCCTTTACCGGCTCCTCACCGGACCGCACGGTGACACGCTTCGCCAGATGGCGTCGGTGGACAGCCACCTGAACCAGGTCAGCCGCGCCATCGCCACGATCCGCAATCATTTCCAGGCACAACTGCGCATCGAAGAGATTGCGGCGGCATCAGGCATGAGCGCGTCGTCCCTTCATGCCCATTTCAAGGCGATTACGCGCATGACCCCGCTCGAATACCAGAAGCAGCTGCGCCTGCAGGAGGCGCGAAGGATTATGCTTGCCGGCGGCGCAAACGCAGGCACGGCCGGGTTCGCGGTGGGCTATGACAGCCCTTCGCAGTTCAGCCGAGAATATCGTCGCCTGTTCGGTGCGCCGCCCCGGAAAGATATTGACCGCCTTCAGGCGACACCCAGTTCGGCTGCGGCTTATTGAGTTTTCCGAGCGGCATGCGCCAGCCATGGCTGGTCAGGAGCCAGCCGCCTCCAAGTGGCGAAGCGTCCGATCATGCTCGGTAGAACTCCCGGTACCATTCGACAAAGCGCGGAACCCCTATTTCGATCGGGATTTTGGGCTTGAAGCCGGTCGCCTCCTCGAGCGAGCTGACATTGGCGAAAGTTGCCGGAACGTCGCCTGGCTGAAGTGGCCTGAGGTTGCGGTTTGCCTTGCGTCCCAGCGCGTCTTCGAGCACCTCGATCAATCGGTTCAGTTGAACGGGCGAATTGCCGCCGATGTTGTGAATCCTGAACGGGGCGTTGCTGGTCGCTGGGTCTGGCGCGACACTTTTCCACTCAGGATTGGGTGTCGCGGGTTGCTGCATGACGCGGATAATACCTTCGACAATGTCGTCGATATAGGTGAAATCCCGCTGCATGTTGCCATAGTTGAAGACCTCGATCGGCTCGCCGGCGAGGATAGCCTTGGCGAAGATGAACAGCGCCATGTCCGGCCGCCCCCACGGACCATAGACGGTGAAAAAACGCAGCCCGGTGGTCGGCAGTCGAAACAGATGGCTGTATGTGTGCGCCATCAGCTCGTTCGCCTTCTTGCTTGCGGCGTAAAGGCTGAGCGGATGGTCCGCCGGATCGTGCACGGAAAACGGCATGCGGGTGCTGCCGCCATAAATCGAACTCGACGATGCATAGACCAGATGGCCGACGGAGGCCTGCCGGCATCCTTCCAGGATGTTGACAAAGCCGCTGAGGTTGCTTTCCACATAGGCGTGCGGATTGCTGATCGAATAGCGTACGCCGGCTTGCGCCGCGAGATTGACGACAACCTCCGGCGCGGCCGAGAGGAAGAGCTCCGAAATACGGTCCCGCTCCGTGAGATCGGCATGCTCGAAACAAAAATTCGAAAACGCTTTCAGCCGCTCGAGACGAGCCTGCTTCAGGCTGACGTCATAATACTCGTTCATGGAGTCGAGGCCGATAACCTGGCGTCCTTCGGCAAGCAGCCTCAGGCAAAGATGAAACCCTATGAACCCGGCTGCGCCGGTGATCAGTATCGGCCTGCTTGATGTCACTGCATATCCTAGCGTTAATTTCAGGCGAGCTTTACAAGCTCCAGTATTTTATGTTGTCGGGAACTTCATTGGGCTTGATGGCCGACTTGACATCGAACAGTGTCCCCCCCGGCCTGATCATTTGAAAAAGACGCGCTCTTTCGTTGGTGAGATATTGCCTGTGAGGCACCGCCAGAACAAGCGCCTGCAAATCGTTTATCTCATCGAGCGGCAGGATTGTTTCGCCGTGATCACGCCGAGCGGTTTCGACATCGGCAAGGGGATCATGGACTTTGGGGACAATTCCGAACTGCCTTAGTTCCTTGACCATGTCGAAAACGCGGCTGTTGCGCAAATCCGGCACGTCCTCCTTGAATGTCAGCCCAAGAATGCCGACAGAAGCCCCTTTGACGGGCGTGTCAGAACCAATCAGCCGTTTGACAACCTGCTGGGCAACGAAGGCCCCCATGCCGTCATTGATGCGACGTCCGGCGAGGATGATCTGCGGATGGTAACCTTCTGCCTCGGCCTTGGCGGTCAGATAATATGGATCGACGCTGATGCAGTGGCCGCCGACGAACCCCGGTTTGAAGGGAAGGAAGTTCCATTTCGTCGACGCAGCATCAAGAACATCCTGCGTCCGGATATCGAGCCGCTCGAAGATCATTGCCAGTTCGTTCATCAGCGCGATGTTCAGATCGCGCTGGGTGTTCTCGATAACCTTCGCTGCCTCGGCCACCTTGATCGACGGGGCGCGGTAGACGCCGGCATCGATGATACGGCCATAAACGTTCGCGACGCGCTCCAGCGTCTCGTTATTCTCGCCGGAGACGACTTTGACGATCTTTTGCAGCGAGTGTTCTCGATCGCCGGGGTTGGCGCGTTCGGGCGAATAGCCGAGGGCAAAGTCGCGGGGATGTCGCAGGCCGGAAACCTGCTCGATGATCGGCCCACAGAAATCTTCGGTCACACCTGGATAGACTGTCGACTCAAAAACGACGACGGCGCCTTTGCTCACCGCCTCGCCGACGAGTTCGGACGCCAGTTTCAAAGAAGCTAGATCGGGAGCGCGATTTGCGTCGATAGGGGTTGGCACGGCGACGATGAAGAAAGTAGCGCCTTTCAACATCTCCCGGTCGGTGGTCAGCCCTATCGAGGTCTCCTTGAGCGCCGTTGCGTCAACTTCCCCCGTACGATCGACGCCGCCACGCAATTCCCCGATCCGACGCTCGCTGATGTCAAAAGCTATGGTGCCGGGGAAAACCTTCCCAAAGGCAATGGCTACCGGCAGGCCGACATAACCCAGGCCGATAACTGCAATGCGTTCGGACATCCGTGGGGTTCCTCGAGCCACCTGTTGAGCCGACGTGCTTGTATGGCAGGCTGTTGGCCAATTCAACGATGCTCTATCGCGAAGAGGAATGTCTCACGAAAAATGGTCGTTGCCATTTTCATGTTGCCATCCGCCGATGTCATCGATGTTGTGGATAAAATCCAGCAGGATCGGGTTTCGAGCCACTCTCTGCTGCGGATTGGGGTGAACCGTCAGGTTCTGCCGGCCATCTACGCAGCGGCGGCCCTGACGACAGGGCTGATATTCTCTGCTGCCAATCCATAGGCCACTATCGGCCTCAATCGTGCCTTCTGATCAAACCAAATGCCCGGATCGGAATTCGCATCGGCACCGAGCGGATCTGCGAAATTTCAGTTTGGTCCTTGTGCATTGGCTGCGGTCACGTCGTATCCTGCGTGTGGCGACCGATATCTGGTCGATCAGCATTTGCCTGGGAGCAGAAATTGGCCAGACTCTATGACAGCCGCAGACGCATTCTCGTTACCGGGGGCGCAGGGTTTATCGGCTCGCATCTTATTGACCGCCTGTTGGAACGAGGCGACGAAATCTTGTGTGTCGACAACCTTTTCACCGGATCAAAGCGCAATATCGACCATTTGGCCAAGCATCCCCGCTTCGAATTCATGCGCCATGACGTGACCTTTCCGCTCTACGTCGAAGTCGATGAGATTTACAACCTGGCGTGTCCGGCCTCGCCTGTTCACTATCAGTACGACCCGGTTCAGACGATCAAGACCGCCGTGCACGGCGCCATCAATGTTCTTGGACTGGCAAAGCGGCTGAAATGCAAAGTCTTTCAGGCCTCCACCAGCGAGGTCTATGGTGACGCGTCTGTGCATCCGCAGCCCGAGAGTTACTGGGGCAATGTAAACCCGATCGGGCCGCGCTCATGCTACGATGAAGGCAAACGCTGCGCCGAAACGCTGTTCTTCGACTATCACCGACAACATGGCTTGTGGGTCAAGGTCGCGCGGATTTTCAATACGTTCGGGCCGCGCATGCACCCGGCAGACGGCAGGGTTGTCTCAAATTTCATCGTGCAGGCGCTTCGTGGTGAACCGATAACCATTTTCGGCGACGGCTCACAGACAAGGTCGTTTTGCTACGTCGACGACCTGGTGAGCGGCATGCTGCGCCTCATGGATACGGGGCCGGAGGTGACCGGTCCAGTAAACATCGGCAATCCAAGGGAAGTAACGATCCGGCGCTTGGCCGAACTGACGACGCAGATGACCGGATCAGGTTCGGATATAATTTACCGCGATCTTCCGCAAGACGATCCGCGGCACCGCCAGCCCGATATCACCCTTGCCAAAAGGCTTGTCGGCTGGGAGCCGACGGTGACTTTGGAAGCCGGGCTGCAACAGACGATCGACTATTTCAAAGCCCTGCTGCCGAAGGTTTCCACAAACTCGCCTTGACCCGGCACCGCAGTGCAACCGTCAAGTCTGACCGATCACCGTCGTGGTAGCGACGCCTTTTGCAGTCGACTCCGGTAGGCTTGAAGTTTTTTGAATTCTAATTATTTTAAGCTTGAAATTATTTGAAGAACCCCATGGCGCTTCATCCGTCCGAGCCGGGACACCGGCATTTGGCGGAGAGCAGAAGGAGGAGGAAGATTTGCCGTCGTTCCGGGATAAAACTCCATGAACACAGCACGATTTTCCGAGAGTGTCACAGGCAAGATCGTCGATGGCGTTCTCGTCGTCACGATCGAAAATCCGCCGGTCAACGCGCTGTCCTTCCATGTCAGGGCCGGACTGATGGCTGCGCTTGGGCGTGCGGCGTCGGATGAAGTGTCTGCCGTGGTGCTGACCGCCATTGGGCGCACCTTCATCGGTGGCGCCGATATCAAGGAATTCGGCAAGCCCGCTGTCTCGCCCACACTGCCTGACGTGATCGAAGCGATCGAGAGCTTCGCCAAACCGATCGTGGCGGCAGCAGGCGGCGCGGCGCTCGGCGGCGGCTGCGAGATTGCGCTGGCCTGCCACTACCGGGTGGCCAGCAAGGCGGCCAGCTTCAGCCTGCCCGAGGTCAAGCTCGGGTTAGTGCCTGGGGCCGGCGGAACCCAACGCCTGCCCCGCCTCATCGGCACGGTCGCCGCAATTGACCTGATCGGCACGGGTCGGCCCGCAAATGCCGACGAAGCGCTCGCTCTCGGTCTGATCGATACCATTGCCGACGATCTTCCCGAAGGCGCGCTCGACGTCGCCCGCCATCTCGTCGGCCAACCGCTGCGGCCCACGGGCGCGCTTTCCGTCCCGCGCTCGCAACCTGAGGCCGACGCGGCAGCCGCAAAGAAGGTACTTTCCCGCAGCCGAGGGCAGATGGCGCCTGCAGAAGCCGTGAGACTGGTCCAGGCCGCGTCCACGGCCAAACTTGAGGACGGTCTTGCGGACGAACGCGCGACCTTCCTGCGCCTCCGGGATTCTCGCGAAGCGGCAGCGTTGCGCCACGTCTTCTTTGCCGAGAGGCAAGCCAGCAAAGTCGACAGGCTGGAGGGTGTCACGCCTCGCAAGGTCGAGACCGTCGGTATCGTCGGAACCGGCCTGATGGGTGCAGGCATCGCGGTCTCGGCCTTGAATGCCGGCTATCGCGTAATCGGCATCGAGCAGAACGACGACGCCGCGGCAAAAGGATACGAGCGTATCGCCGGGCTTCTCGACAAGTCGGTCCAATCCGGCCGTCTCACCGATCATGCGCGCAGGGAGGCGCTGAGCCGGTTTGAAGCGGCCAGCGACGCCGGCAGGCTGGTGCAGGCCGATCTGGTCATCGAGGCAGTGTTCGACGATCTCGCGGTAAAAACCGAACTCTTCCGGAAGCTCGAACGTATCGTCCGCCCCGACGCCATCCTTGCGACCAACACCAGCTACCTCAACCCCGACGAGATCGCCTCGGCAACCGCCCGGCCCGAACGGATCGTCGGCCTGCATTTTTTCTCCCCGGCCAACGTCATGCGGCTCACCGAAGTGGTGGATTGCGCGGCGACGGCGCCCGATGTGCTCGCCTCGGCGATCGCCTTCGTCAGGAAGCTCGGCAAGCTGCCTGTCGTGTGCGGCGTTACCGAGGGTTTCATCGGCAACCGCCTCTATTCCGCCTACCGCCGCGAGGCGGAGTTCATGGTGGAGGATGGCGCAGCACCCGATGAGGTGGATGCCGCGCTGGAGGCCTGGGGCTTCCCGATGGGGATCTTCGCGGTCAACGATATGGCTGGGCTGGAGATAGCCTGGGCGCGGCGCAAGCGACAGGCGGCGATGCGCGATCCGCAAGCACGTTATGTCGAAATCGCCGACCGGCTGTGCGAGGCCGGCCGCTTCGGCCGCAAGACCGGGCGCGGCTGGTACGATTATTCGGACGGCGAACGCAGGAGCGACCCGCAAGTAACGGCGCTGATCGAGGCCGTGCGAGCGGCCAACGGCATCGTGCCGCGCCGCTTTTCGTCCGATGAGATCGTCACGCGCTTACTGGCGGCAATGGCCGAAGAGGGCAAGGCACTGCTGGCCGAAGGCATCGCGGCGCGTGCCTCCGACATCGATCTGGTGATGATCAACGGCTATGGCTTCCCGGCCCACAAGGGCGGGCCGATGTTCCACGCCGGAGACATCTGACGATCGAGCTAAGACAGCTTGGCGATGACGGCGCGCAGGGCTTCGCCGAAACGCCTGACCTCGTCGACCGTGTTGTAATGAACCAGCGAGGCGCGGATGGCGCCGCTGTCCATCGACAGGTTGAGACGCTTCATCAGCCGGGGCGCATACATATGGCCGTCGCGGATGCCGATCTGCATGTCAGCCATTTCCTCGACGATCCGCTGCGGCGACAGCTTGCCGATGTTGAAGCAGAATGTCGGCACGCGTTCGTTGATGCGGGCTTCCTCGGCGACGCCGTAGATCGTGGCATTGCATCCCTTGAGCACGGCGAGCATCTCACGCGCCAGGAGCACTTCGTAATCGCGGATGGCGCCCATGCCGGCAACGATGTTGTCGCGCCGCGAGCGGTTGTTGGAGGGCGCCAGATTGCGGCCGATCAGTTCCAGGTACTGCACTGCGGCATCCATGCCTGAGACGTTCTCGTAGATGAAGGTGCCTGCCTCGACCTTGTAAGGCGGCTCGTCGGGGATGAAATCCTCGCGGAAGGTCGGCAGCCGCTTCAGCGTTTCGAAGCGGCCCCACAGAAAGCCCATATGCGGCGAGAAATTTTTGTAGCCGGAGCAGACGAGATAATCACAGTCCCAGGCCTGCACGTCGATCAGCCCGTGCGGTCCGTAATGCACGCAGTCAAGGAACACTTCGGCGCCGGCCGCATGCGCGATCGCGGCCACCGAAGCGACGTCGACGATCGAGCCGATCGAATGCGCGGTCACCGTGCAGGCGACGAGACGGGTGCGATCGGAAACCAGCGGCTTGAGGTCGTCGACATGCAGGTTGCCGTCCTCGCGCATGCGCCACCATTTGAACTTGGCTCCGGCGGGCTCCAGCGCCAGCCACGTGGCGATGTTGGCGTCGTGGTCCATATCGGTGATGACGATCTCGTCGCGCTCTGTGTCCTTGGCCAGCATCTGGCCGATGCCGAGGCTGACCAGGCGAATGAACGAGGTGGCGTTCATGCCGAAGCAGATTTCCGACGGACTGTAGGCGTTGATCAGCAAGGCCACGCTCGTCCGAGCATCCGCAACCGATTGGTCGACCGTGACCGAGCGCCCATAGCGACCACCACGCTGCACATTGTGCGAGACCAGGTGATTGGTCACCGCGTCGAGCACGCTCTGCGGGATCTGCGCGCCGGCGGCGTTGTCCATGAAGATGAAATCACCGGCGCGCTGCAAGGCCGGAAACATGGCGCGGATGGGGTCGACCGGAAAGCCGCCGGCGGCTTGGGAATTGCTCAACTGTATCTCCTGCGAATGGCTTGGGAAGCGGGACGGTTGATGAGGTCAGCGCGTCTTCTCGGTCTTGAAGCGGTCTTCGAGCAGGCTGACGAGGCGGACCATCGGCCAGAGGAAGATGAGATAGACCAAAGCGGCGCCGATCAGCGGCGAGGGATTGGCATAGAGCGACTGCGCGTTGGTCGCTTCCTTCAACAGTTCAGGCAGCGCAACGGTGGAAGCGAGCGACGTGTCCTTGAACATCGAGACGCAATTGCTGGTCATCGGCGGGATGACGACGCGGATCGCCTGCGGCAGCACCACCTTGCGCAAGGTCAAAAGGAAAGGCAGGCCGAGCGCCTGTGCTGCCTCGAATTGGCCTTTCGGAATGCTCTCAATGCCGGAGCGGAACACTTCTGCTGAATAGGCCGACATGATGATGGCGAACGCCGTCACGGCGGAGGCCCAGGACGACAGACGGATGCCGAGGAAGGGCAGCGCATAATAGATCAGGATCAGCACCACCAGCACCGGCAGGGCGCGGAAGATGTCGGTGTAGCCGACCGCCAGCCAGCGCAGCGGCTTCGGCGCATAGAGCCGCAACAGGCTGATCCCCAGGCCGATGGGAATGCCGATGCCGATACTCAAAATGCCGAGCAGCAGCGTGTTCAGGAAGCCACGCAACAGCGCCGGCAGGCTGGACATTATCACGTCAGGATTGAAGAAGGTGTCGATCAGCGACATGGGAGCGTTCCCGAACCCCAGAGCAAAGGATGCTCAAGTTAAAACCAATCGACCTTGCCTCCGATGAGGCTATCCGTGTGGCAGCAGGCGCCGGAGCGTGAAATGAATCGTGCCGGCCTGGGAGCCGGCACGATTTAAGTGCATTGCCGGTCAGGCCTTGGGCAGCGGCATTTCCTTGACCGTCGAGGAATCGGCTGGCGCGTCGCTGCCGAACCACTTCTTGTGGATCGCGGCCAGCGTTCCGTCCTTCTTCATCGCGGTCAGCGCGTCGTTCAGCTTGCCGAGCAGCGGATGGTCCTTGCTCATCATCAGGCCGTACTGTTCGCCGGTCTTGATGCGCTGCTTGACCTTCAGGTCCTTCATCTTGGTGAAGGAGTATTCCATGCCCGGAATATCGCTGACGGCGGCGTCCACGCGGCCCGCGCTGAGGTCGAGCAGCAGATTCTGCTGCGTGTCATAGCCCTTCACGTCGCTGTAGCCGTCAGCCTCCTGATGCGCCTTGACCCAGGTCTCGCCGGTCGAGCCTGAAAGCACGCCGACGATCTTGCCCTTGAGGTCGGCCTCGGTGTTAACAGCGCTATCGGTCTTCGTCGCAATGCCCATGTCGGAGTCATAATAGGGCTGGGTGAAGGACAGCGTTTTCAGTCGCTCCGGCGTGATGGTGATCGAGGAGATCGCGACATCGATGCGATTGGAACTGACAGCCGCGAACAGCGCCTGGAAGCCGAGGTCGGCAATGTCGGTGGTCATGCCGGCACGCTTGGCCGCTTCGTTGACGATGTCGACTTCAAAGCCCTCGAACGTGCCGCTCTCGTTCTTGTATTCGAAGGGCGGATTGGTCGGGTAGGCGCCGACATTGAGCACATCGGCGGCAAAGGCGGTGGCCGGGCCGGCAGCGATGCCGATCGTGGCGGCGAGAAGAAGCAGGTTGCGACGAGTGAAGCTCATTTTGTGTTCCCTCTGGTTGTGATCGGGCGGGTTTGCTCCCGCACGGTTTGTTGCCGTCCCACCTCCCAGCGGGGCGTCAATTCATGGCGGCGACCATGCGCTCGAGCGCGGTCGCTATCTGGTCGCGTTCACGGCACACGCACATCCGCAGGAAGGCCGCTGCCGAATTTCCAAAGAGGTGGCCGGGAGCCAGCCCGACGCGCGCCGTCTCCAGTATCCTGGCGCAGGCCTGCCGGGCGTCGCTTTCGCCGTCCATGGCAAAGAAGGCATACATGCCTCCGCGCGGTTTCGTCGGCAGGATGATGCCGGGAATCTGGGCCAGCCTGTCATAGGCAAGGTCGAGGCCGGTTTTGATCCGCTGCCTGATCTCCTCGACCAGCGGCTCGCCTTGGCGGATGGCGGCGACAGCGCCTGCCTGGATAGGCGCGGCGGTGCCGCTGTTGATGTACTGCGTCATGGCGCCAAGCTGGTCGGCCACCCCCGACGGATGCGTCAGCCAGCCGATGCGCCAGCCGGTCATCGCCCACGCCTTCGAAAAACTGTTGACCGACAGCACCCGGTCGCCATCCTCGGCGATCTGCAGGATGGAAGGAGCAACATTGCCGTCGAAATAGAGCCGGCCATAGACCTCGTCGGAGATGATCCAGATGCCGGTGCGCCGGCTGAAGTCGAGCAGCGCCTGCATCTCCTCGCGCGACGCGGTCCAGCCGGTCGGGTTGGACGGCGTCGACAGGAAGATCGCGCGTGTGCGCGCATCGCAAGTGGCGAACAGCCGGTCGAGATCGAGATGCCAGTCGCCCTTGAAGTCGAGCGAAAACGGCCTTGGCTCGCCGCCGATCAGATGGATGGCGTTGTGGATGTTGGGCCATTGCGGCGCGACATAGACGACGTTGCTGCCGGTATCGACCAGCAGTTCCAGCGCCAGGTACAGCGCCTGCATGCCGCCGGGCGTGACCGTGGTGCGCGCAATCGGGATCGTCCGGCCGTGAATGCGCGTTTGGTATTCCGACAGCGCCTCGTTCAGTAGGGGGTGCCCACGCATGTTAGGGACGTAGAACGTCTGGCCTTCATCGAAGGCGGCCTTCGCCGCGTCGCGGATGAAAGCGGGCGTCACCATGTCGCCTTCGCCGTACCAGAGCGCGATCACGTCGCCCAGTTCTCGGGCGCGCACGGCAAGGTTGGCAATGTTTTCGGTGTGCAGGTCACGGATCTGGGCACGTACGCCGTCGAAAGCATAACGCGCGCTGGACGATGACTGGGGCAGTATGAACGACAAGGACTGAAACCCCTCCCACCCGGAGCACCGCGACGGACTGCCCGGCAAGCCCCACCGGCACGACAGTCGCCATCGAGTTTGGATGCTATCCAATGTGCTGCGCTTTTCAAGGAAAAAGTTTTAAGCTTAAAAAGTTTTTGCCCGATCCCGCCCGTCTACCGCAGCTCGGCGCGCGCAGCGGTGCAGTTGGCCGCAGCGCCGGCGCCAAGAAACATCGTATCGCTGGCCAGCACGAAGAAGCTCGCGCCGATAGCGGCCCACTGGCTGATCGTCTGTGGGCTGGCGCAAAATATACCCGATGTCCTGCCATGCGCGACGGTCGCGCGGATGATCCTTGTGATCGCCTCATTGAGCTTGTCCACGCCTTTGGGCCCGATCGCATCGATCGACACGGAGAGATCGCCGGGGCCGACGAAGACCACATCGATGCCGTCTATGGCCGCGATCGCCTCGATGTTGGCCAGCCCCTCCGATGTCTCGACCTGGACCGCGACGACCACCCTGTCATTGGCCGCGGCCAGATATTCGGGAATGCGATAGCCATAGCCGGCCGCGCGGCCAGGCCCGACGCCGCGCTCGCCCAGCGGCGGATAGCGCGAGGCTTTCACCGCCGCCTCGGCCTGAGCAGCGGTCGAGACGCGCGGCACGAGCACGCCTTGTGCGCCGCTGTCGAGCGCCGCCTGGATAGCTTCCGGCGCATGACCGGGAACACGCACCATGGCCGGCACGCGATGCACGTCGGCCGCGCGCACCATGGTTTCGATCGTGTCGCGCGCGATCTGGGTATGTTCCCAGTCGATGCAGACGAAGTCGAGGCCGGTGAGCGCCATCACTTCGACGGCGACGGGATGGGGAATAGCGGCGAAGGAGCCGACGAGATTGGTCTTGCCGATGCACTTCTGACGGAACGCGCTCATATCCATCCCCTTTTCCCCTCCAAATTCATATCCGCAATCGGCGGCGAGGCGAAGCTATTTCAGGCTTGAAATATTTTTGCGCGGGCCTAGCGTGTCGGTCTCCCGCCACGAGTTCCCATGATGATCAAAACGCATCCCCTGCACGGCTCGAACAAACTGAAGCTCGGCGTCTTTTCGACCAATGCCGATGGCGGTCTGGCCATCACCGATGTGCCGGAACGCTGGACGGCAAGCTGGCAGGACAATCTGACGGCGGCGCAGACCGCCGACCGCGCCGGGCTGGAATTTATGCTGCCGATCGCGCGCTGGCGTGGCTTTGGCGGCCGCAACAAGGTGCGCGAATGGTCGTTCGAGACCTTCACCTGGGCGGCAGCGCTGGCGGTGGCCACCGAGCAGATCGGCCTGTTCATGACCGTGCATGTGCCGCTGGTGCATCCGCTCTATGCCGCCAAGGCGCTGGCAACTGTCGACCATATCAGCCATGGCCGCGCCGGTCTCAACATCGTCTGCGGTTGGAACCCGAAGGAATTCGGCATGTTCGGCACGCCTTTGGTCGAAAAGGGCTACGACCAGGCCGCCGAATGGATCGAAATCCTGGAAAAGCTTTACGCCTCGGACCAGCCTCTGGACTATGAAGGCCCCTACTATCGGCTGAAGGAAGCGGTCAGCCGGCCGGCGAGCCTGCAGGTTCCACGCCCGGTGACCATGAACGCGGCTTTCGGTGGCCCGGGCCGCGATTTCGCCGCCGCCCGATGCGATTATCTGTTCACCACCTTTTCGGAAATGGGCGATGCCGGCAAGCATGTCGCCGACATCAGCGAGCGGGCCGACAAGGTTGGCCGCAATGTCGGCGTCTACACGGTGGCGCATGTCGTCTGCCGACCAACCATGGAAGAGGCGCAGGCCTACTACACGCGCTATGCCGTCGATCTGGCCGACCACGATGCGGTCGATGCCCATATGGCCGGCAAGAAGGAGTTCTCGCAGTCGCATGACCCGCATGCCTATGACCGCTACCGGCAGCGTTTCGCCGGCGGCGCCGGCACCTACCCGCTGGTTGGAACGCCGGAGACGATCGCCGCCGAGATGGCTGCCATTGCCGGGCATGGCTACCAGGGCATCGCGCTGTCGTTCGTCAACTACACCAGGGAACTGCCCTATTTCTGCGACCATGTGCTGCCGCTGCTCAGGCAGGCGGGGCTGCGCGGCTGATTATTCCGGAATGACGGCGGTTGCCTGAATTTCGATCTTGGCGCGATCTTCCACCAGCGCCACCACCTGCATGGCGGCCATCGCTGGGAAATGCCGGCCGATCACCTCGCGATAGGCCTCGCCTATACCCTTGAGATTGCCGAGATATTCGGCCTTGTCGGTGAAATACCAGGTCATCGTGGTGATGTGCCGTGGCTCCGCGCCGGCTTCCGCCAGCACGGCGACGATGTTTTGCAGCGTCTGCCGCACCTGGCCGGCGAAATCGTCGGTCTCGAACTGGCACTGCCCGTTCCAGCCGACCTGTCCGCCCACGAAGACGAGCCTGCCGCGCGCGGCAATGCCGTTGGCGTAGCCGACCGGTTTCGCCCAGCCCTCCGGCTGCAGGATCTCGTGCATTTTCAAGCCTCCCCGGTATTCTTAAAGATCAATCTCAAATCAAATACATCGCCGTCAGGCCGCACCCATCACCTGCCGTGCGATCACCACCTTCTGCACATCGGATGCGCCCTCGTAGATGCGTAGCGCGCGGATCTCGCGATAGAGGCTCTCGACGATATGGCCCTTGCGGACGCCGTCCCCCCCATGCAGCTGCACAGCCTTGTCGATCACCTCTTGCGCCTTGTCGGTGGCGAACAGCTTGGCCATCGCCGCCTCGCGGGTGACACGAGCCGCGCCCATGTCCTTGGTCCAGGCAGCGCGGTAGACCAGCAGCGCTGCGGCATCGATGTCCAGCGCCATGTCGGCGATATGGCCTTGCACCATCTGCAGCTCTGCCATCGGAGCGCCGAAAAGTTTGCGCTCGGCCACCCTGCTGATGCTTTCGTCCAGCGCCCGGCGGGCAAAGCCGAGTGCCGCCGCGCCGACCGTCGAGCGGAACACGTCAAGCACCGACATGGCGATGCGGAAGCCGTCTCCCGGTTTGCCGATCAGCGCCGAAGCCGGCACCCGCACCTGACCGAAGGAAAGCCGCGCCAGCGGATGCGGAGCGATCACCTCAAGGCGCTCGGCGATGCCAAGCCCCTTGGTATCAGCGGGTACGAGAAAGGCGGAAAGTCCCTTGGCACCCGGTGCCTCGGCGGTGCGGGCAAAGACGACGTAGAGATCGGCAATGCCGCCATTGGAAATCCAGGTCTTCTCGCCGCTGAGGATATAGAAGTCGCCATCGCGGCTCGCCGTCATTTCGGTGTTGGCGACATCCGACCCGGAGCGTGGCTCCGAAAGCGCGAAGGCGGAAATCGTCTTGCCGGCCCTGGTCTTTGCCAGCCATTGCTGCTGGTCGGGCGTGCCGAACAGGCTGAGCGCGCCGGTGCCGAGCCCCTGCATGGCGAAGGCAAAGTCGGCCAACCCGTCATGGCGCGCCAGCGTCTCGCGGGTGATGCACAAGGTGCGGACATCGAGCGGTCCCGGATTGTCCGTATCGAGCGCCGTCGGCTTCAGCCAGCCGTCGCGGCCAAGTTTCGCCACCAGTTCGCGGCAGGCGGCATCGACGTCGTGGTGATCGACGGGCAGGTTCCTGACGCACCATGCTTCCAGCCTTTCGGCCAGTTCGCGGTGGCGATCTTCAAAGAACGGCCAGCTGAGGAAGCTCCTGTCTGCCATCAATTCCCCTCGAACACCGGTTTTTCCTTGGCCACGAAGGCCTTGTAGGCGCGCTCGAAGTCACGCGTCTGCATGCAGATCGCCTGCGCCTGCGCTTCCGCTTCGATTGCCTGGTCGAGGCCCATCGACCATTCCTGGTTGAGCTGCGTCTTGGTGATGCCGTGCGCGAAGGTCGGGCCGGAGACGATGCGCGCCGCCATCTCGAGCGCGTCGGCCTCGAGCACTGCGGCATCGACCAGCCTGTTGTAGAAGCCCCAGCGCTCGCCTTCCGCCGCCGTCATCGTGCGGCCGGTGTAGAGCAATTCGGCGGCACGGCCCTGGCCGATGATGCGCGGCAGGATCGCGCACGCGCCCATATCGCAGCCGGCAAGCCCGACGCGGGTGAACAGGAAAGCGGTCTTGGCCTCCGGCGTGGCGATGCGGATGTCGGCGCTCATGGCGATGATGGCGCCGGCGCCGACCGCGACCCCGTCGACCGCCGCGATGATCGGCTTGCCGCAATTGAGCATCGCCTTGACGAAATCGCCGGTCATGCGGGTGAAGGCGAGCAATTCCTTCATGTCCATCTTGACCAAGGGGCCGATAATGTCGTGGACATCGCCGCCCGAGGAGAAATTGCCGCCATTGGGCAGGAACACCACGGCGTCGACGTCGTCGGCATAGACGAGATCGCGGAACGTGTCGCGCAGTTCCGCATAGCTGTCGAAGGTCAGCGGATTCTTGCGCTCCGGCCGGTCGAGCCGCACCCTGGCGATCCTGCCTTCGACTTGCCAAAGGAAGTGCTTCGGCTTGAGGCCGGCCATCGAACTCATTCGCGTCCCTCCCAGTTGCTGCGGAACGAGGTCAGCATGCCGGTCAGCCGGCGCGCATCCTCCTCGCTGACCTTGGCCAGCAATTCTCCGATCCAACCCTCATGCGCCGCGGCCATTGCGGCAAAAGATTTGGAACCCTCGTCGGTCAGTCGCACCATGGATGTGCGGCGATCGCCATTGCGGCGCGCGCGCGCGACCACCCCTTCCGAAACCAGCCGGTCGACAATGCCGGTGACATTGCCGTTGGATACCAGCAGGAAGCGCGACAGATCGCTCATCAGCATGCCTTCCGGCGCGCGGTAGAGGGCGGCCATGACGTCGAAACGCGGCAGTGTCGTATCGAATTCCTTCTTCAGGCGCTCGCGCAGCTCGGCCTCGATCGTGCGCGAGGCGCGCAGCAGCCTGATCCAGAGACGCAGCCGGTCCTTGCCGGGTCCCGACGGCGCGGGCAATGGGCCGGCTACCATGTTTCGCCTCCTGAGATCGAAATCGCTTGTCCGGTAATCGACGCAGCCGCATCGCCGCACAGCCAGAGCACCGTCGCGGCAACTTCCTGCGGCTGGATGAAACGGCCTTGCGGGTTGGTCGAGGCAAGGCTCGCCCGCGCCTGCTCGACTGAGCGGCCGGTCTTGTCGACGACGCGCTGAATGGAGTCCGCCAGCATGTCGGTCTCTACGAAGCCCGGGCAAACGGCGTTGACGGTCACGCCGGATTTCGCCGTCTCGGCCGCCAGTGCCCGCATCAGCCCGACCACCCCATGCTTGGCCGCCACGTAGGGCGCGACATAGGCGTAGCCTTTCAGCCCTGCGGTCGAGGCGACGAAGACGATCCGGCCCGCCTTGCGCGCGGCCATGCCGGCCAGCGCCGGCTTCACCGTCAGGAAGGCGCCGGTCAGATTGACGTCGAGCGTCCGCTGCCAGTCGGCAAGCGAGGTCCTGTGCGTCGGCGTGCTGCCGGCCATGCCGGCATTGGCGACGACGATGTCGAACGGGCCGCGCACGGCTTCCGCTTGCGCGTAGAGCGAAATCATCGCCGCCTCGTCGGTGACATCGGCTGACATGGCGTGGATGCGGTCGTTCTCGCCGGCCAACTTGGCAAGCTCGGCGTCGCGCCTCCCGCATATGGTCACCTCTATGCCGGCCTCGGCCAGCACGAGCGCGATGGCCCGGCCGACGCCGGAGCCGCCGCCAGTGACCAGCGCATGTTTGCCTGAAATCGCCCAGGCCGTCGTCATACTTTCAGCCCCGCCGCCGCATCGCGCTCGGCCAGCCGGTAGATCTGGTCGCGTCCGGGCAGATAGGGATCCGGCCATTTGACACCACGATCACCGAGCGTCACGGCTGCATGCAGCGTCCAGTAGGGATCGGCGAGATGCGGCCGTGCCAGGGCCACCAGGTCGGCGCGGCCGGCCATCAGGATCGAATTGACATGATCCGGCTCGTAGATGTTGCCGACCGCCATCGTCGCCATGCCGACCTCGTTGCGGATGCGGTCCGAGAACGGCGTCTGGAACATTCGGCCATAGACAGGCTTGGCGGCAATCGAGGTCTGGCCTGCCGAGACGTCGCATATGTCGACGCCGGCTTCGTGCAGCATCCGCGCGATCTCCACCGCATCGGCCGGCGTCACACCTTCGATGCCGACCCAATCATTGGCCGAAATGCGCACCGAGATCGGCTTTCGCGTCGGCCAGGCGGCGCGCACCGCATGGAAGATTTCCAGGGGATAGCGCATGCGATTTTCCCGCGAACCGCCATACTCATCCGTGCGCTGGTTGGTGACCGGCGTGATGAAGGACGACAGCAAATAGCCATGCGCGGCATGGATCTCGAGCATGTCGAAACCGCAGCGATCTGCCATCTCGGTGGACGCGACGAACTGGTCACGCACCTCGTCCATGTCGGCGCGGTCCATGGCTTTCGGCACCTGATTCTCAGGCGACCATGCAATCGCCGAGGCCGCCATGACCGGCCAATTGCCCGAGGCGAGCGGCACGTCGGTGCCTTCCCACCCGACACGGGTCGAGCCCTTGGCCCCGGAATGGCCAATCTGGGCGCAGATTTTCGCCTCGGTCTCGGTGTGGACGAAATCGACCAGCCGCTTCCACGCCACCTCGTGTTCGGACGCATAGAAGCCGGGACAACCGGGCGTGATGCGTCCTTCCGGGCTGACGCAGGTCATCTCGATATAGACAAGCCCGGCGCCGCCCTTGGCACGCTCGGCATAGTGGGCGAAATGCCAGTCGGTCGGGCAGCCATCGACTGCCTTGTACTGCGCCATCGGCGAAACGACGATGCGGTTGTTGAGCTGCATGTCGCGCAGTTTGAACGGCGCGAACATCGGTGCCCGGCGCCGCCTGTTGCCGCCTGCCCCTGCCTGGCGCTGGAACCATTCCTCGGCGCTTTCAAGCCATTTGGCATCGCGCAGCCGCAAATTCTCGTGGCTGATGCGTTGCGAGCGGGTCAGCAGCGAATAATTGAACTGCACCGGATCGAGGCCGAGATAGCGCTCGACCTCCTCGAACCACTCCAGCGAATTGCGCGCCGCCGACTGCAGCTTCAGCACCTCGGTGCGGCGCGCATCCTCATACTTGCGGAAGGCGGCGTCGAGGTCCGGTTCGGTTTTGACATATTCGGCCAGCGCCACCGCGCTTTCCAATGCGAGCTTGGTCCCGGAGCCGATCGAGAAATGTGCCGAGGCCGCCGCGTCGCCCATCAGAGCCAGGTTCTTGTAGGACCAGCGTTCGCACAGCACGCGCGGGAAATTGATCCAGGCCGAACCTCTGATGTGATTGGCATTGGTCATCAGCGCGTGGCCGCCGAGATGTTTCTCAAAGATGCGCTCGCAGACGGCGATGGATTCCTGCTGCGACATGGCGCCGAAGCCGAAGGCAGCCCAGGTCTGTTCGCTGCACTCGACAATGAAGGTCGCTGTCTCGCTGTCGAATTGATAGGCGTGCGCCCACACCCAGCCATGCTCGGTCTTCTCGAAGATGAAGGTGAAGGCGTCGTCGAATTTCTGGTTGGTGCCGAGCCAGACGAATTTGCATTTGCGGGTGTCGATGTCGGGCTTGAAGACTTCGACGAAGGTGTTGCGCGCCCTTGAGTTCAGCCCATCGGCGGCGACGACCAGATCATGCGTCGCCATATAGGGCTGAGGGTCGGCGATATCGCTCTCGAACATCAGCCTCACGCCAAGTTCGCGCGCGCGTCGCTGCAGCAGGACCAGAAGCCGCTTGCGGCCGATGCCACAGAAACCGTGGCCCGACGAGACCGTGCGCACGCCGTCATGGATGACGGCGATGTCGTCCCAATAGGCGAAATGCTTCTTGATCCAGACAGCGCTGACCGGGTCGTTTTTGGCAAGGTTGTCGAGTGTTTCGGCCGACAGCACGACGCCCCAGCCGAACGTATCGTCGGCGCGATTGCGCTCGAACACCGTGACCTCGTGGGCGGCGTCCCGCAGCTTCATTGAAATGGCAAAGTAGAGGCCGGCTGGTCCGCCACCGAGAACCGCAACCTTCATCCGTGCGATCTCCTCTTCGCTTGCTGCATATCAAGTATCGCGCCGGAGATAAAATATTTCAAGCTTAAAGTTTCATGTTGGAACGATTGCTGGACACGGGTGGCGCGCCTGCGGGCTGGCCCCGCAAGCGCGCTCTGGAAATCACTTGTCCGGGTTCTTCGGGCTCCACAGCACAGTCTCGGCACCCTTCTCATAGGCCATCCCATCGGGATAGCTGATCGCCTCCAGTTGCAATCCCCATGGCGCCTGGAAATAGAGGATGGTCTGGCCGGCCGCCGGACCTTCCTTGACCGGCAGCGGACCCATCCGCGTCTTCACCCCCTTGCCGTCGAGATAGGCTTTCGCCGCGGCGACATCATCGACATACATGGCAATGTGGAAGCCGCCGATATCGCTGTTCTTCGGCGTCAAATCCTTCTGGTCAGGCGCAGTGTACTTGAACAGCTCGATGTTCGATCCATAACCGCAACGCACCATGGTGACCTGCTCGATGACAGCCTTCGGATCGACGCCCAGAAGATCCTGCATGAAGGTGCCCTTGTCATCGGCGAACGGACCAAACGACATCGCCTTCTCGCAGCCGACGACTTCGGTGAAGAAGTCGACTGCCTGCTTCATGTCGGGCACCGTGATGCCGGTGTGGTCGTGGCCGCGCATGCCGGGGATCGCATCGGCCGAAGCCGTTCCCATCGAGCAGAACAGGATCGCGGCAAGCATCGTGCCGCGGGCTGCGTAATTCATATTACCCTCCGTTCGCGGGCTGATTTTGCCCTCATGCACGTCCGAAGCCCGCTGTTCGGCGTGGTGGGTGAACAGTCCTATGCCGGCGCTTTCGTTGCTGGCCGCAACCAGTCGGCGTCGATCTCAGGCAGTGGGATGGCGGCAAGCAGGTCGCGCGTGTAGGTCTCCCTGGGATTGTCGAACAGCGCATCGGTGGCGCTCGCCTCGACGATCCCGCCCTCGCGCATCACGATCACTTGTTGGCACAGCCGCCGGATGACCGACAGGTCGTGGCTGATGAAGGCGACCGTCAGCCCCATCTCCGCGGCCAGTCTCTCCAAAAGGGTGAGGATCTGCGCCTGCGTCGATACGTCGAGGCCGGAGACGATCTCGTCGGCCAGCACGAATTTCGGCGAAAGCGCCAACGCGCGCGCAATTCCGACGCGCTGGCGCTGCCCGCCCGACAGTTCATGACGATAGCGACTAGCGAAGCTTTGCGGCAGGCCGACGCGATGCAATGCCTCGGCGACGCGTTCCCTAAGCCTGTCGCCAAGCCCATTCTGCTTGAGCGGCGCGGCAATGATGCCGGCGATGGTGCGACGCGGGTTGAGCGACGACATCGGGTCCTGGAAGATCATCTGCAGGTCGCGGCGCAGAGGTCGCAGCTCTGCATCCGGCAGATGGGCGATATCGCGGCCCTCGAAATGGATGCTGCCGACGCTCGGCTCCAGAAGTCTGACAAGCGTGCGGCCGAGCGTCGATTTTCCGGACCCGGATTTACCGACGATGCCGGTCACCGAACCTCTCGGCAAATCGAAATCCAAGCCTCTCAAAATCTCGGCCAGCGGCGCGCGCCCGATCAGCGGCTTGCGGGTCATGTCGGGCAGCGCCACCTTCAGCCCGCGCACGGAAAACAGCGGCTCAACCATGCGGCCGCCTCCACGCCTGGTCTGCCGCGCCGATCTCGGCGGCAAGCCCGGCCAGCACGGTCTCGTCCACCGGCTTCAGCGAGGCCAAGGGATGGGTGTAGCGTGGCGTGGCGGCTATCAATGCCCGCGTATAGGGATGCTCAGGCGCGGCGAAGAGAGCGGCTGTATCAGCCTCTTCCACCACCTTGCCGGCGTAGAGCACAGACACTTGCTGGCTGATCTTTGCAACGACGCCGAGATCGTGGGTGACGAACAGGATCGCGGTGCCATGCTCGCGTTGCAACTCGGCGATCAGGCGCAGGATCTGCTTTTGCACGGTCACGTCGAGCGCGGTTGTTGGCTCGTCGGCAACGATCAGCCGTGGCTCGGCGGCGAAGGCGGCGGCGATCAGCACACGCTGGCGCATGCCGCCGGACAGCTCGTGCGGATAGCATTTCAGCACCCGGTCGGGATCGCGGATCTGCACCTCATCCAACAATTGCCGGATACGCTTGTCCGCCTTGTCACCGTTCCAGCCGAGAATGCGCACCAGCCGGTCAGTCATCTGCGGACCGATGCGGCGCGACGGGTTGAGCGCAGTCAACGGATCTTGCGGGATCAGCGCCGTGCGAGCGCCGATCAGCGTGCGCCTTGCCTTGGGCTGCAGCCTGCCGAGGTCTTCGCCTTCGAGCTGCATGGCGCCTTCGACGATGCGCACGCTTGACGGCAGCACACCGAGCACCGCCTTGCCGATCATCGTCTTGCCGGCGCCGCTCTCGCCAACAAGAGCACGCACCTCACCCGGCTGCACGGAGAGCGACACCGACCGCAGCACGCGCTGGCCGTTCGGCAGCACGGCGCTCAGATTGGCAATATCCAGGCAAGCGCTCATCGCAGCACCGGATCGAAGCGTGTCTTCAGCGCCTCACCGAACTGGCTGAACGACAGCACGGTGAGGATCAGCGTGACAAGCGGAAACACCAGCACCCACCAGGCCTGATGGATCGACAGCCGGCCCTCGGCGATGATGCCGCCCCAGGTCGGATCGTCGGTCGAGATCGACAGATTGACGAAGGACAGGATGGCCTCGACGATGACGGCGATGCCCATCTCCAGCGACAGCAGTGCCACGATCGACGGCACCACATTGGGCAGCACCTCGCGCAGCATGATGCCGATGCGGCCATAGCCGGCGATGCGGGCGTTCTCGACATAGTCCATGCGCGACTGGCCCATCGCTTCGGCGCGGATCACCCGGCAAAAGCGCGTCCAGTCGATTATGACGATGGCGAGGATGACGGAACTGAGGCCGGTGCCGAGCACCGCGACCAGCAGGATGGCGAACAGCACCGGCGGGAATGCCATCCAGACGTCGACGATGCGTGAAATGATGCGGTCGGCCCAGCCGCCGAAATAGCCGGCGACCAGTCCGAGCGTCGAGCCGACAAGGCAGGCGGCGATCGCCGCCGCGAAAGCGACGACGAAGGCGATACGGCCGCCGAAGATCAGCCGGGAGAGGAGATCGCGGCCGAGGCTGTCGGTGCCCAGCCAATAGCCGGATTCCGCACCACTCATCCAGAATGGCGGCAGCCGTTCCAGCATCAGGTCTTGCGCCAGCGGGTCCTGCGGTGCGACCAGCGGCGCGAAGATCGCGGCCAGCAGCGCCAGCAGCAGCCAGCCGCCGGCCAGCGACAGCCTCGGGCCGAGTCCGCGCCGGGCGATGCGTGCCTCATCCATGGCGCAGCCTCGGATTGAGCAGCGCGTACATCATGTCGACGCCAAGATTGATCAGCACGAACAGCAGCGCGAACACCAGCACGATGCCTTGGATCAGCGGCAGGTCGCGGTTGATGACGGCATCGATCGCCATGTTGCCGAGCCCTTCGTAGGAAAACAGCCGCTCGACGATGACCGTGCCGCCGACAAGGAAGGTGAACTGGACGCCGACGAGAGTCAGTGTCGGCAAGGCAGCGTTCTTCAGCGCCTCGCGCAGGATAACCTGCGTTTCCGAAAACCCCTTCACCCGGGCCAGAACGACATAGTCGAGGTCAAGCACTTCCTTCAGCGACTGTTTCAGCAACTGCGCGATGATTGCCGCCAGCGGCAATGCCAAGGCTACTGCCGGCATCAGCATGTGTTTCAGCAGATCCCAGGTCAGGTCGAAGCGCAGCCGAAGCAAGCTCTCGAAGAAATAGAACTGGGTGACGAAGGGCAGATCGAGCTGCGGCGACACGCGGCCGGAGATATCGAAGATCGGCACCAGCACGCCAAACAAAAGGATCAGCACGAGGCCCCACAGGAAATCGGGAATGGAAAGGGCGGCGCCGCTGGCGATATCGATGCCGGCTTCGACCGCCGTGCCGCGCTCGCGGGCTCCGAGGATCGCCGTCGTGCCGCCGAGCCCAACCGCCATGAAGAGCGCGATGATGGCAAGTTCCAGCGTTGCCGGCAAACGATTGAAGACAAGGCTGAGCACATCTTGCCTGAGCGAAATCGAGGTGCCGAAATCGCCCCTGACGACGCCGGACAGCCAGATGAAGAATTGCTGCACGATGGTCTTGTCGAGCCCGTAGAGTGCACGCAGCCGGTCGATGTCGGCATCTGTCGCACCGGGGGGCAGCATCATGGCGATCGGGTCACCAGGCGCGACGCGGATCACGACGAAGACGACGACAGCCACGCCGAACAGCGTGATCAGCATCGTCAGCAGACGGATCAGGAATTGTTGCAGGAGCATTCTGGTGTTGGCCCAGTGCGTTTCTAACGAAGAGCCCCCTCATTCGTCCGCTTCGCGGCCACCTTCTCCCCGAGGGGAGAAGAGGTCACGGACAGCTGAGCTGGTCTCTTCTCCCCAGCGGGGAGAAGGTGGCCCGAAGGGCCGGATGAGGGGGCCGCTCAGCGAAGGGTGGCGCCCACAAGCCGATATCAGGCCGGGGTCATCAGCGCCGGCAGCAGCGCGCCGGACACATGCTGCACCACGTTGACGCCCTTGGCATGCACGATAGGTTGCGCATACTGAATCAGCGGCAGCACATAGGCCTGCTCGGCGATATACTTGTCGACAGCCTTCCAGCCGGCGATGCGCTTGGCCTCGTCCTTCTCGCCCCAGAGCGGATTGATCATGTCGATCAGGTCCTGGCTGTCCCACACCGAGTGCGGGCTCGGCCCATACATGGCAAAACCCGTCGACGTCGTCGGGTCGCCGATGGCGTTGCCCCAATTGTAGAAGGCGGCCGGCGCCAGCTTGTCGGCGGCGCGCAGTTCATAGTGCTTGGCGATCTCGTAGACCTCGATCGTCGCCTCGATGCCGACCTTACGCCACATGCCGACGATCGCCTGGATCATCTCATAATCCTTGGGCTTGAAGCCCTTGGTCGTCTGGATGGTGAACTTGACCGGTTTTTCCGGCGAATAGCCGGAAGCCGCGAGCAGCTCCTTGGCCTTTTCCGGATTGTGCTCGACCTTGATCGAGGCGTCGAAGGCCGTGTACTCCGGGGTCTCCAGCGTAGCGATCGGTTGGCCATAGCCGCGCAGCAGCCGCTTGACCAGAAGCTCCTTGTCCACAGCCATGACGGCGGCCTGGCGGACGTTCTTGTCCAGCATCGCTTCGATGTCGTTGAAGAAGATCATGCCGATGTCGGAAACGGGCTTGCACGAGCCGGCAAGCCCGTCCTTGGCGATCAGCCGGTCATACTCTTCATAGGGGACCTCCAGCGTCACCTGCGAGGAACCGGATTCGATTTCGGCAACGCGGCTCGCCGCATCAGTGACGAACTTGATCGTCACATTCTCGAAGGCCGGCTTGTCGCCCCAATAGTGCGGGTTGGCCTTCAGTCGGAGGAAAGCATTTCGCTCGAATTTTTCCACCATGTAAGGGCCGGTGCCGATCGGCGCCTTCTCGAAACCTTCGGCGCCGACCTTCTCATAATAGGCCTTCGGCAGGATGTAGCCGGTCAGGAACGACATCCATTTAAAGTAGACCGGATCGAACTGCACGACGTCGCCGGTGATCTTGTTGCCGTCGATCTTGAAATTGTTGACGTTCTTCCAGACGAACTGGATCGGATTGCCGGTCTTTTCGTCGCCCGCCCGCTGCAGCGACCAGACCACGTCCTCGGGCGTGAAGGGCGAGCCGTCATGCCAGGTCACGCCTTCGCGCACCGTCATCGTCACCTTGGTGCGATCCTCGTTCCAGCCCCATTCGGTGAGCAGGCCAGGCGCAAAGGACAGGTCCGGCTTTTGCGGAATGAACTGGTCGAACACTGACTGGTAGAGGCCCTGGATCGTCGGGTTGACGGCCGAGGGTCCGGTGGTCGGATCCCAGGACGGCAGGTTGACGTTATAGGCGATGGTCAGTTCGCCCGCTGCCTTGGCGATCTGCGGCAGGCCGATTGCGGCCGCACCAAGTGCCGCGGCACTGTATCCCAGCAATTCGCGTCTGTTGATTGTCATGGTCGTTCCCCTTGTTGTTTGTTGTCTTTGCGCGGCACTACCAGTTCATAGCTTCAGGCTTCGTGGGCAGCAGCGCCTTGCCTCTCGTCGCCCTCCTGAAATCTTCCGAGCTACCTCCCGCCAAGCTGTTGCGCGAGCATGTAGCCCGAGGCCGCGCCGGTGCCGGCGCCCGGCCATGTCGCGGCGCCCGTGAGGTGCAGATTGGCGACCGGCGTGTTCCAGCCGGCATAGCCGCGCGCCGGGCGAAACAAGAAGTTCTGCGCCAGATGATGGCTGCCGCAGACCTGGTCGCCACCGACGAGATTGGGGTTCTCACGCTCGAGGTCGATTGGCGAGAACACTGCACGGCCGAGGATTTTCGGGCGCAGTCCGGGTGCGTATATCTCGATGATGTCGAGCACGCGCTCGGCGTAGGCATCCTTGACCTGATCCCAATGCGCGTGAGCGATCCTGCCTGCCGCATCGCCCAGGATTTCGGCAGGCAGCATGCGCACTTGCACCCACAGCACATGTTTGCCCTGAGGCGCGCGCGACGGATCGATCGCGGTCGGCTGGCCGACGACCAGCACCGGTTCGTCCGGCAGCATGCCCGCCATCGCCTGCTGATAGGTGCGCGACATCGCGTCGAGCGACGGCGACAGATGCACATAGGCGAACTGCCGAAGCTCGGCGCCGGCGCGCCAATCGGGCAGGTCGTCGAGCGCCAGATGGATCATCATCGTGCCCGGCGCGTGCCGGAATTTCTGCATCGCCGTGTCGAAGCCGGCGTCGCCGGAACCGTTGGGTAGCAACCTGCCGCTCAACGCCTTGGGCGCGACGCCGGCAATCACTGCCTTGGTCGCCGTATGTGTCTCACCTGAAGCGAGTCGCACGCCCGATGCCTTGCCGCCGGCAACTGTGATCTCGGCAACTTCCGCCCCGGTGACGATCGTGCCGCCGGCCGACGCCACCATGCCCGACAACGCGCGGATGATGGTGTCGGCGCCACCCTTGCCCAGCACCATGCCGAAGCTCTGATTGGCCATCGATTCAAGATAGGGGAATACGGCGCCGCCGGCGATGTCGGGGGCGAAGTCGAGATGCATGCCCCAGGTGGCAAGCGTTGCCCGCACATGCGCGGACTCGAAATTTTCCTCCAGCCAGGCGCGCGGCGATGACAGCAAAAGCCTACCAGTATCGAGCGCGCCTGACATGCCCTTCTTGCGCCACAGGTTCCAGGCGGTGCCGGCAAGCGCGCGGGCACTCATCGGCGAGCCCAGCAGCCGGAACAGATGCTCGGCCTCTGCCGGGAAGGCAGCGACCAGTCTACGCCAGGTCGCGGCATCGGCGGCGGAGAAAGCGGCCATGCGGCCGGTGGTTTTTTCCAGATCGTTGCTGACGCCGAACCAGCGTCCGTCCGGGAAGGCGCTGGCAAAACAGTCGGCGACCGGCGCGAACTCAAGACCCTGTGCTTTCAATTCATTTGCATATTTCCGGTGGAAGGCGGAGCCGGCGAACAGGCTCAGATTCATTGCACCGAAATCGTGCCGGAAGCCGGGAAGCGTGTATTCGTGGGTCTGGACGGCGCCACCGATTGCTGCGCTGCGCTCGAAAATCCCGGTTTTCCAGCCTTTGAGCGCGAGATGCGCGGCGCATGCCAGACTGTTGTGGCCCGCCCCGACGAATATGGCGTCAAACTCGCTCACGCCCCGTTCCCATTTCCTTTATGCTTAAAGATAATTGCAGATGCATATGTTTTCGTCTAGTAGGATATTAAGGGCCGAGACGAGCCTTGATCTTCACCATAAAGAGGGAACTTCAGACCATGGACACGCAAAAACTCCTCGGCGAAGTCGCCGGCCAGCTGCTTTCAGGCGCCATCAGGGTGGTCGACCTCTCTGCGCAACTCGGACCCGACACGCCCCTTATCAAGCTGCCGCCGGAGCTTGCCGTCGACACGCCAAAGGTCGAGATCCATAACATCTCCCGTTATGACAAGAACGGCCCGTGGTGGGCATGGAACTGGCTGAAGCTTGGGGAGCATTCGGGCACGCATTTCGATGCGCCGCAGCATTGGATCAGCGGCAAGGATTATCCGGACGGCGCCACCGACACCATTCCGGCGCAGAACTTCGTCGGCCCGGTCAATGTCATCGACTGCTCGAAGGAAGCCGCCGCCGATCACGATTTCCTGCTCACCGTCGACCACATCAAGGCGTGGGAAGCCAAGCATGGCGCCATCAACGCCGGCGAGTGGGTGGTGATGCGCACCGACTGGTACAAACGCAACGGTTCGGAAGCCGAATTCCTCAACGCCAACGAAACCGGCCCGCATACGCCAGGTCCCACAGCCGAAGCCATCCAGTTCCTGATCAGCAAGGATATCAAGGGCTGGGGCTCGGAGACGATCGGCACCGATGCCGGCAAGGCCGGCGGCATGGAGCCGCCATTCCCGGCGCACACGCTGATGCACAAGGCCAACCGCTATGGCCTTGCCAGCCTCTGCAACCTCGACCAGTTGCCGCCAAAAGGCGCCATCCTGATCGCCGCACCGCTCAAGATCGAACATGGCACCGGCAGCCCGATCCGCGCGCTGGCGCTGGTGTCGAAAGGCTGAGAAAGCACGCTGAGGTGAGCCAGCCGGATCACATCATCGTCGGCAGCGGCATCAACGCGCTGGTCTGCGCGGCGATGCTTGGCGGCAAGGGCGCGAAGGTGCTCGTCCTCGAGCGCAACGACCGCATCGGCGGCTGCATGCGTACCGAGGAGATCACCGCGCCCGGCTTCATCCATGACGTGATGGCGACCACCTTCGTGCTGTTCATCACCTCGCCGGCCTTTGCGGCATTGGGCAGCGATCTCGCGCGGCACGGGCTGGAGTTCTGTCACACCGGCACGCCAACCGGCGTGCTGCGGCCGGACGGCAGTCATGCAGTGCTCACCACCAACCGCGCCGCCAATGTCGCGGCAATCAATGCGATTGCCGCCGACGATGGCGACCGGCATGCGGACGATGTCAGCGGCATCGAGCGCAATGCCGGCCTGTTGTTCGGCCTGCTCGGCGGCAGCCTGTGGTCCTATCCGACGGCGAAACTGCTGGCCGGCGATGCCTGGCGGCGCAGCCCACGCGGCCTTGCCGCCTTTCTGGGTGAGGCACTGGTGCCGGCGCGCAGCTGGTTGGAAAGCACCTATCAGTCCGAGACAATCCGCGCGCTGTGGGCGCCCTGGGTGCTGCATGCCGGGCTTGGACCGGAAGATGCTTTCTCAGGGCAGATCGCCAAGGTCATTGCCTTCGCGCTGGAAGCGGCCGGCGCGCCGATCGTCAAGGGCGGCGCGAAGAACCTGCTCTCAGCTTTCGAGGCTTTGATCAGGGAACGCGGCGGCGATATCCGCACCGGCGCCGATGTCGCCTCGATCGTCCAGAGCGGTGGCCGCGCGAGCGGAGTCCGGCTGGCATCCGGCGAAACGATTACCGCCAACAAAAGCGTCATATGCTCGGTCACGCCGACGCAGCTTTACCACCGGTTGCTCGGCAGCGAGGCTCCCGAAGCCGATATCGAAGCAACGCGGAGATATCGCTACGGCAAGGGCAATTTCCAGATTCACTATGCGCTGAACAAGCCGCCGGCATGGCGCGGCGAAGGCCTCGACAAAGTCGCGCTGCTGCACCTGACGCCGGGGCTCGACGGCGTCTCGAAAGCCTGCAACGAAGCGGCGCGCGGCATGCTGCCGGACGTGCCGACCATCTGTGTCGGCCAGCCGCATGCGCTCGACCCATCGCGCTGCCCGCCTGGCAAAGCAATACTGTGGCTGCAATTGCCCGAAGCGCCACGTCACATCAAGGGCGATGCTGCCGGCACGCTGCAGGCGCCCGCCGACGGACAATGGACCGAGGCGTTGCGCGAAGCCTATGCGGATCGTGCCGAAGCCATCCTGGCCAGCCATATCGATGGCTTCAAGGATAGCGTCATTGCGCGGCGCGCTTATTCGCCGGCCGATCTCGAAGCGATGAACATCAACCTGGTGGGCGGCGACCCCTATGGCGGCTCCTCGACCATCGACCAGTCGTTCCTCTGGCGTCCGTTCAAGACCAGCCGCAATCATCAGACCGGTATCAAAAACCTCTATCATATCGGCGCTTCCACCCATCCGGGCGCGGGCCTCGGTGGCGGTTCCGGCTTTCTCCTGGCGGGGAGGCTGTGATGGAGCAGAAGGTTCCGGAAAAGCGCCAGCGCATTTCGACGCTTGGCCAGATCGGCCTGCAGCAATTCGCGCCCTATCTGATGAACCGCATCATGGGGCGCTACAACGCCACCTTGCGCGACGATTTCCGCAAGCAGGGCCTGACCATTCCGCAGGTCCGCACGCTCGCCGTGCTGTCGGTCACCGACGGTGTCACCGTCAACGACCTCTCGGTCTACACCGTCATCGAGCAGTCGACCTTGAGCCGCACGCTCGACACGCTGGAAGGGCAAGGCTTCGTGAGGCGCGAGCAGGGCGTTACCGACAGCCGCATCCGCCATGTCTTCCTGACCGATGACGGCCGCGCCGAGTTCGCGCGCGCCTGGCCGGCCATGCATGATGCGTTCGAGGCGATGTTCGACGATGTCGACGACGCCGAATACGCGGCGCTGATCGCCACATTGCAGAAGATGCTGAAGAACATTCGCAAGCACGACATCTAGACGCAGGCGCCGGCCGCACCGCCGGCAACGGAAGGTTGGAAAAATGGCCGAACGGTCTTTTGCCAAGGAAGTCGAAAAACTCAGGCTCGGCGCTGGCGAGGAATTTGCCGGCGAAGGCATTCTCGCCATCACCAAGGCGCTGCTGCAATGCGGCGTCGGCTATGTCGGCGGCTACCAGGGCGCGCCGATCAGCCATCTGATGGACGTGCTGGCCGACGCACAGGACATTCTGGGCGAACTCGGCGTGCATTTCGAGGCGAGCGCCTCGGAAGCCACCGCCACCGCCATGCTCGCTGCCTCGGTGCATTACCCCATCCGTGGCGCGGCGACCTTCAAGTCGACGGTCGGCACCAATGTCGCGTCCGACGCGCTGGCCAACCTTGCCTCCGGCGGCGTAACCGGCGGCGCGCTGATCATCGTCGGCGAGGATTATGGCGAGGGTTCCTCGATCATGCAGGAGCGCAGCCATGCCTTTGCCATGAAAAGCCAGGTCTGGCTGCTCGACCCGCGCCCGAACCTGCCGTCGATCGTCAAGGCGGTCGAGGATGGCTTCGAGCTGTCCGAAGCGTCCAATACGCCGGTGATGCTGCAGGTGCGCATCCGCTGCTGCCACGTCCACGGCCATTTCATCGCCAAGGACAACAAGCGCCCGCCGATGACGGTGGCCGATGCGCTGGATGCGCCGCGCCGCGACACCGGCCGAATCGTGCTGCCACCCGCCTCCTTCCTGCACGAGAAGGAGAAAGTGCAAAAACGCTGGCCGGCGGCGGTCGATTTCATCACCAGGAACAAGATCAACGAGTTCTTCGGCTCGGATCATGGTTCGGTCGGCATCGTCATGCAGGGCGGCATGTACAATTCGGTCATCCGCGCCTTGCAGCGTCTCGGCCTTGCCGACACCTATGGCGAGACGGATGTGCCGCTCTACGTGCTCAACGCCGTCTATCCGCTGATCGACGATGAGTTCCTGTCTTTCTGCGAAGGCAAGCACGCGGTGCTCGTGGTCGAGGAGGGCCAGCCCAACTACATCGAGCAAGCCTTTGCCGCCATGCTGCACAAGGCCGGGCGCGGTACCAGGCTGGTCGGCAAGGAGTATCTGCCGATGGCCGGCGAATATACCGGCCAGGTCATGCTGGACGGCATCGGCGCCTTCCTGCGCGCCGAGGCCCCGCATCTCTTGCCGGGCGAGGTGCGCGCGCCCAACAAGGTCGGCGACGGCGTCGACACCGCCGACCTGATCAATGTCGTGCCGGGCCGTCCGCCGGGCTTCTGCATCGGTTGCCCGGAGCGGCCGATCTTTGCCGCGACAAAGCTGGTCGAGCAGGAACTCGGCAAGCACCACATCGCCTCCGACATCGGCTGCCATTTGTTCTCGATCATGCCGCCCTTCGAGCTCGGCGCCACCACCATGGGTTACGGGCTCGGGCCGGCCTCGGCTTCAGCCTTCAATTCGCCCGACGCCAAACGGAGGTCGATCTCCTTCGTCGGCGATGGCGGCTTCTGGCACAATGGCCTGACCTCCTCGATCGGCAACGCGGTCTTCAACAAGAACGACGGCGTCATCGTCATCGTCGACAACTTTTACTCCGCCGCGACCGGCGGGCAGGACATATTGTCGTCGCGCGCGGGCAACAAAACCAAGTCGACAAAACATCCGATCACCGAGGCGGTGAAAGGCATGGGCGTCAAATGGCTGCGCCACATCGACCGCACCTACGATGTCGGCAAGATGCAGGACACGCTGCGCGAAGCGCTGACGACGGAGGAAAAGGGACCGAAAGTCATCGTCGCCTCGTCCGAATGCATGCTCAACCGCCAGCGCCGCGAAAAGCCGCTGGTCGACAAGGCGATCAAGGGCGGGACCCGTGTCGTCAAGCCGAAATTCGGCGTCGACGAAGACATCTGCACCGGCGACCACGCCTGCATGCGGCTGTCCGGCTGCCCGTCGCTGTCGGTGAAGTCGCTCGACGATCCGTTGCGCGACGATCCGGTGGCATCGATCGACCCGAGCTGCGTCGGTTGCGGCAATTGCGGCGAGGTGGCGGACGCCGCCGTGCTCTGCCCGTCTTTCTATCGCGCCGATGTGGTGCACAATCCGAGCCGCTGGGACCGTTTTTTGGAAGGCACGCGCCGCGCCGTGATCGGCCTGATGCAGCGCCGCCGCGAGAGCCGCAGATTGACGTTCGCCGATGCTTGACCAGGCTTCGCCCTTGCGCCCGAAATCCGGTGCCACCGATACCGAGCCGGTGATCAAACTCGCTTTGCTCGCGGTCGGCGGCCAGGGCGGAGGCGTGCTCGCCGACTGGATCACCGATGTCGCCGAGCGCAATTCCTATGTCGCGCAATCGACCTCGGTCGCCGGCGTCGCCCAGCGCACCGGCGCTACGATCTATTACGTCGAGATGGCCCGCGACACCGGCCGGCTGCCGGTCTTTGCCCTGTCGCCTTCGCAAGGCGATGTCGACATATTGATCGCCGCCGAGCTGATGGAAGCCGGCCGCGCCATCATCAGGGGCTTCGTCACGCCCGATCGCACCACGCTGATCACCTCCTCGCACCGTATCGCCGCGGTGTCGGAAAAGATCGAGCCGGGTGACGGCCGGGCCTCGTCTTCCAAGGTACGCGCGACGGCGGAAGCTGCATCGAAACGCTTCATCGCCTTCGACATGGAAAAGATCGCCGCCGACAATGGCTCGATGATTTCCGCCAGCCTGCTTGGCGCGCTGGCCGGCTCCGACGCATTGCCGTTCACGCGTGAAAGCTATGAGCAAGCGATCGGCGCCGGCGGCCGGGGCGCGAAAGCCAGCCTCGCTGCCTTCGCCGTCGCCTACGACCGCGCGCGCGGTACGACGGCCCCCGCGCGACAGGCGGCAGAACCGGCCACGGTCGACCCCGCTCCGGGTACAGGGCGCGTGAGCGGTCCGCAGAACCTGCTGCAGGGTTGGCAGGCGCTGGCCGCCCGCATCGACCTGATGCCCGCGGCGGTGCGCGACATGGCGCTCCGGGGCCTGAGAAAGGTCGTCGACTACCAGGACATCTCCTATGGCGGCGAGTATCTCGACCGGCTCGACCAGGCGGTCGCGCTGGATAGCGCTGAACATGCCCATGCATTGTCCATCGCTGCCGCCAAGCATCTGGCCAACGCGCTGTGCTACGACGACATGATCCGCGTCGCCGATCTCAAGACACGTTCGACGCGTGACCGGCGGGTGCGCAAGGAGGTGGGCGTCAAGAACGGCTCCATCCTGCAGGTGACCGAGTATTTCCATCCGCGCATCGAGGAGTTCTGCGGCACTTTGCCGGTGGGGTTGGGCAGCTACATCGAGAACCGACCGAAACTTGCCGGCTTTCTCGACCGGCGCATCAATCACGGCCGGCGCATCCGAACCGACAGCTTTGCCGGCTTTGCGGTCCTCTGGTTCATCGGCGGCCTGCGCCGCTGGCGCCGCCGCCTGTTGCGCCACAAGGTCGAGACGGCGCATCTGGAGCGCTGGTATGCGCTGGCGCTCGGCCACGCGCCTCAGGACTACGCGCTCGCCGTCGAAATCTTGAACTGCCGCCGGCTGATCAAGGGCTACAGCGACACCCACCTCCGCGCCCAGTCCAAATTCGATCGCGTGCTGTCGGCGCTCGATCTGGTCAAGGGCCGCGATGACGCTGCCGACTGGATCAGGCGGTTGCGCGAAGCTGCGCTGAAAGACGAGAAAGGCGACATGCTCGATGGCGCGCTGAAGACGGTGGCATCGTTGTCTGATCATGGTGTGGGAAGAGGTCGAGCTTAGGCTGGCACCTCTACGCCACTGCCGCCGTTTCCCTACTCCCACTGGATTCGCGGATTGAACACGCCGCTTCAAGCGCCCGCAGCTCGGCTTCCACCCGGGATTGCGGGAAGCGTTGCCGGCGGACCTGCCGGGCGTCAGTCGCGCGATATGGACAGCCCCGAGAGAAGCGGAGCGTACGCGGCGAGCCTGCGGGATACGAACTCCGTGAAGAGCCGCACCCGCTTCGTCTTGCGTGTCTCGCCTTGCGTGAGAAGCCACAGTGTCCCATGCATGGGCACGTCGATTCCCGGCACCCTCACCAGCAGGGGGTCGGCATCTCCAACGAAGCACGGCAGTTTCGTTATCCCAATCCCTTGGTGCGCCGCGATGATCTGCGTCTCGGCGTCAGGTGTCCTGAACGGTACTCCCGTGACGTGAACTTCTCCCTCGCGCGCCCAGTCCGGAATTCCATGATTGTCTATGCCTATCCACCGGATAGGATCAGGCGTGCCCGCACGCCACGCGGCTAGTCGATCGCGAGACATGTAGACGCCGCTGAACAGCTCCGGTCCCTTCAGGCCGTGAAGATTGAGCGGCAGGGTCTTGCGGTCGGCGACAATGCGGATCGCGACGTCGGCCTCTCGGTTGGTCAGATTGGCCAGCTCACCGGACGACAAGATTTCCATCTCGATGTCGCGATGCAAACGCGCGAAGTCGGCGAGATCCGGCATGAGCAGGTGTGTGGCGAGGAACGGTGGAAGCGCCACCCGCAAAAGTCCGCGCGCGCTCTGGTCACGACCGAAGACGCGCGTCTCCAGCTGGTGCGACGACGCTTCCATCTGGGTCGCGAGATCGAGGACCTCTTCGCCCGCAGCCGTCAGGCGGTAGCCGGAAGGCAGCTTTTCGAACATCTGCGCCCCGAGGCGTTCCTCGAGCTGAGCGATGCGTCGCAGCACGGTCGAGTGGTTCACACCGAGGTCTGCGGCGGCAGCACGCACCGAGCCTCCTCGCGCGGCGGCAAGAAAGTAGCGAACGTCATCCCAGTCGATCATGGTGCATTCCTGCGCAGCGCAGTGCGGCTTGCAAAAGCCCATACTAACACGATCAGCCGTAGTTCGTGCGGTCATCGTGGCGTTCAATCATCTAGCTGGATCGTTTTCGCACCAGCGATGTGCGCGATTGCGCACTCACCGCCCGACTTCGGCGAACCCATCTTGAGGCTCTCGCGGGACTTTCCCGTACAGCCAAAGATACGAGACGGCGAAACGAAGGATGCATGACATGAACAGACTGAATGGAAAGACCGCTGTGATAACCGGCGGCGCTACGGGCATCGGCCGCGCCGCAGCCAAGCGCTTTATCGAGGAGGGCGCCTTCGTCTTCATCTTCGGCCGCCGGCAGGAAGCGCTCGACGCAGCCGTGGCCGACCTTGGGCCTAGTGCCCGCGCGGTTAAGGGCTCGGTCTCGGATGAGGCCGACCTGGACCGACTCTACGCTGCGGTGAAGGCCGAGCGCGGAAGCCTCGATATCGTCTTCGCCAATGCCGGGGCAGGAAGCCCGCTTCCGCTCGGCCAGATCACCGCCAGGCACATTGACGAAACCTTCGACACCAATGTGAAGGGTACGATCTTCACGGTCCAGAAGGCGCTGCCGCTGATGAGCCAGGGCGGTTCGATCATCCTGACCGGGTCGAGCGCCGGCACCACGGGCGCTCCGGGGTTCACTGCCTATAGCGCGAGCAAGGCGGCAGTGCGCAACCTGGCGCGGACCTGGGCGGAAGACCTGAAGGGCACCGGCATCCGCGTAAACGTGCTGTCGCCCGGAGCGACGGCGACCGAACTCGCGAAGGAGGCGTTAGGCGAGCAAGGCCAGAAGGCCTACGGCGCGATGACCCCGCTCCAGCGCATGGCCGATCCGGCGGAGATCGGCGCCGCGGCCGCCTTCCTCGCGTCGCCGGACAGCAGCTTCATGACGGCCAGCGAGGTCGCCGTCGACGGCGGCCTGGCTCAACTCTGACCCCCAGCGCGGTCCGTACCTGGCCCGTGCGCAACGAAAGACAAAGAATTATGAAAAAACTCGAAGGCAAGATCGCAGTCATCACGGGCGGAAGCAGCGGGATCGGATTGGCCACAGCCAAGCGCTTCGTAGAAGAAGGAGCGCACGTCGTGATTACCGGGCGAAGAGAGAAAGAGCTGAACGAGGCCGCAGCCTTCATCATGAAAAACTGGTCGTGGGTGACGTGTCGCTCTTGGAAGATCTGGAGCGCCTCTATGCCGTCGTGAAGGAGAAACATGGTCATATCGACATTCTCTTCACCAACGCCGGCGCGGGGACGATCGCACCGCTCGCGGTCGCTACCGAGGCACATTTCGATCAGACCTTCGATGTGAACGTGAAGGGTCTGTTCTTTACGGTGCAGAAGGCCCTTCCCCTGTTCAAAGACGGCGGTTCGATCATCCTGAATTCTTCAGTGTCGAACGTGTTGGGGCTTCCAGGGTTTAGTACCTACGCCGCGAGCAAGGCGGCTGTACGCAACTTCGCGCGCGCTTGGACACTGGAATTCAAAGACCGCAAAATCCGCGTCAATGCAATGAGTCCGGGACCAATCGAGACGCCGGCCTTGGAGACAACGACTGGCCTTACTCCTGAGCAAGCCGAGCAAGCGGCCGCCCAGTTTGCGTCACAGATCCCAATGGGTTGCAGGGGCAAACCAGAGGAAATCGCTGCTGCCGTCACGTTCCTCGCCTCCGATGAAAGTTCTTTCGTCACCGGCGTGGATCTCGCCGTCGATGGGGGCATGGCGCAAGTCTGACCCCGGCATTAGCACCAGATCGGAGAAATACTATGAACTATGCAATCGTAGGATTCGGCAATATCGGACGGGCCCTTGCCAAGGCGTTTGCCCGAAACGGCATCGAAGTTTCCGTTGCAACCACACGCGACCCGGAAAGCTTTGCCGCCGATGCGGCCGCGATCGGACCCACCATCATCCCCAAAAAACTGGCGGAAGCCATCAAGGCGGACATCATCTTTTTGGCTGTCCGCTTCGAGGCGCACCCGAATGTTGCGAAGGCGCTCCCCACCTGGCAGGGGAAGACGATCATCGATGTGACCAATGCCTATGGCGTGCCCCCTGAGGAACTGGGAGGACAACCTTCTTCCAAGTTAATCGCGCAGGCCTTCTCTGGCGCAAAACTGGTCAAGGGCTTCAACCATCTGGTCGCCCCGGTGCTTGATCAGGATCCGGCCGTACATGGTGGCCGGAGGGTCGTGTTCTTGGCAAGCGACGATGATGCTGCCGCAACACAGACTGGGGAGCTTGCGGAAAATCTCGGTTTCGCGCCGATTAAGCTTGGCGGGGTGTCGGAAGGTGGCCTGCTGGTCCAGGCGCGCGGAAACAGCTGGGGTCATCTGATCTTCAAGGACTTGGTCAAATTCGACTGACGAGCGCGACGTCCCCGGCAAAGAGACGACGCACGCGATCGGAACTCGGATCGGATCAAGCCCGATCCGATCCGAGCAAATGGAGAAATCAGTATGAGCACCCAGAAGAATATCCACTAGGAAATTTCGATGTACGACCAATCCAAGGTGTCCGATTTAATCCGGTTCGCACGAATCGAGGCGGGCTCCACCGTGATCGACGTTTACCCTGGCGACGGAGACTGGACGCGCCTCTTCTCCGACATCGTCGGATCAGAGGGGCGGGTCTACAGCTTCGTGCCGGCCGAAGTCGCCCACTTCAAGAACGATCCGGTCGGCCTCATGCGGACGCTCGCGAAGGAGCCGAGCCGAGAGAACGTCGAAGCCGCCTCGGCGGATCTCGTCGCGATGCCGAAGGTCACGCCGCCAGCCGATGTCCTATGGCTGCACCTGTTTTACCACGATCTTCACACCGCCCTGGTCCAGAAGAAGGGTGCGACGGCGGCCGACTTCAATCGAGCTGTCTACAAGCGGCTGAAACCCGGTGGGTCCTACGTTATCGTCGACCACGCCGCCGCCACTGGGTCGGGCACGAGCGACACCCGGTCGCTGCATCGGATCGACCCTGCATTCGTCCGCGAGGAGGTGGAGGCGGCCGGCTTCGTACTGGACGCGGAAAGCACCGTGCTCGCGAACAAGGATGACGCACTCGATCAAGGTGTTCGATCCCGCGATCAAGGGCGAGACCGATCGCTTCGCGTTTCGGTTCGTGAAGCCCTGACAGCTCCCGGGCGCCGACTTCATGTCGACCTCCCATTGAGTCCATCAACTCGGGTTCGCACCCGTCAAGCTGGGAAAGCTCAACGAGGATGGCGCGCTGGTGCACGCACGCGATGCGGCAGCGCCTTGAAGGCGTCCGAGGTGATGATGGCACAAGGTTCTGGAGCACACCTGCCGCAGGTTCCTGATCTGAACTTGATGAAATGACGGAAGTCGCCGCGCCGTTGAGGGAGCCGGCGCATCCCCTCAGGGATGCGCCGGGACAAACGGTTCAAGAATGGTGGATTTCCGTTCCCAGCACCTTCAGGCATTCACGGATGAACGCCGCAAGCGCGGTCCAGCCTTTGGCTGAAACCATGGTCCCATCGACATAGGCGTCGGTGGGAGACAAATCGATATAAGTGCCGCCGGCAAGCGTCACCTCCGGCTCGCAAGCGGCGAGCGCCGCCACCTTCTTGCCGCGCACGACGCCGTCGACCGCGATCAGAATCTGGACGCCATGGCAGATCGTGAAGATCGGCTTTTTCGCCTCGTGGAAATGGCGCACCATTGCCTGTATCCGCTTGTCGGTGCGGATGTATTCGGGGCCACGACCGCCGGCGCAATAGACAGCGTCGTACTGGCTCAGCTGCTTCTCGGCGTCGGCAAAGGTCTTGTTGATCAGCGCGTTGTGGCCGGGCTTTTCGGTGTAGGTCTGATCGCCCTCGAAATCGTGCAGCGATGTCTTGATCATGTCTCCGGCGCTTTTGTCGGGGCACACGACATGAACGGTGTGTCCCACCGCTTCCATCGCCTGCTGATAGACGAAGATTTCATACTCCTCGGTGAAATCACCGGTCAGCATCAGGATTTTTTTGGCTGGCATGTCTTTTCCTCTCGGCTTGTTTCAGGGGCGAGGTGCACTGCGCCTCCTTCCCGGTATCGAAATCGGCTCAGAACGGGGAGTAGAATTCGTAGGCGGCAGGCTGGGCGAACAGCGGCGCGCCGCGCTTGAGGGTGCCTCGGGCAAGCAACATCGCCAGGCTACTCGAACGCAGGCAGGAGCCTGTCCCGCGAATTTTCGATGTGCGCACGCATGGCTTTTTCGGCGGCGTCCGGATCGCCCGCGGCAAAGGCAGCGAGAATAGCCTCGTGCTCGTCGAGCGCCTCTTCGGTCACCCTGGAGTGATACATCAGGCGGAAGATATGGAAGTGGGTATGCTGGTGATTCAGCGTCTCGCGAATGAGTTCGTTCTGGGCGAACTCGACGATCTTGTCGTGGAAGATCGCATCCTGACGGGCGAAGTTCGAATAGCGCAGGCGTTCGTCTTTCCCCACCCGCCGAGCCATGACGCCGGCCGTCTCCTGCAGCGCGGCAAGGCGCTCGCCGTCCATTGTTGCGGTGGCTTTAACCGCGGCGGCAGGTTCAAGCAATAGACGCAGCTCGTAAAGCTCGTCGAAGCGCCGGCGGGTGATTTGCGGGGCGGCGCGATAGCCGATCAGGTGGGTTTTCAGAACCAGCCCTTCCCCCTCCAGCCTGCCAAGCGCTTCACGAATGGGGGTATGCGAGACGTTGAATTCCTTGACGAGATTGTCGACGGTGATGCGCGATCCCGGAGCAATCCTCAAAGACATGAGCTGCGCGAAGATTGCTTCGTAAACGTCGCCAGCCAGACTGTTGGCGCGCTGAATACGACCGGTCGCACGGGCTTCATTGTCAACCGTCAGGTCCGTGTTCTGCATCGTTTGCCTCTTGACAGAACCACCCACTAACATGATGCTCCGCGAAACTCAATCCTATATCCTATACGATTTTATGAGGATATCGCATGATCATGACCTGCAGCGCCGAGGTCGGCCTCTGGCACGAAGCCAAGCCTGTCGGCTTCCAACCCGTCTTCGCAGGATCTTGTGCATGAGCTTGTTTGCAGCGGCGCGCCTGCCGAGCGAGATTCTGTTCGGCAAAGGCCAGCGCCATGTCCTGCCTGCCATCGCCGCCAAATATGGGCGCCGCGCGTTCGTCTGTACCGATGAGCGCTTCGCGGCGACGTCGCAGTTCGCCGAGATTCTCGCTGGCTTGCACAACGCGGCGATCGAGACGTTGGTCTTCGACCGAACGCTGCCGGATGTGCCGCGCGACAGCGTCGCCGCCTGCATTGCGCAAGCGAAAGATTTCAAGCCGGACATGGTGATCGGCATCGGGGGCGGCAGCTGCCTGGACATGGCCAAATGCGCTGCACTTCTGCTCAGCCATGGCGGCAAGCTCGAGGACTACTATGGCGAGTTCAAGGTACCCGGCCCTACCCTTCCGGTAATCGCAGTGCCGACGACGGCTGGAACAGGCTCCGAGGTGACCCCCGTCGCCGTGATCTCCGACCCGGATCGGACGCTGAAAGTGGGTATCGCCAGTCCGCATCTCATCGCGGCAGTGGCGCTTTGCGATCCGGATCTGACGGTGACCTGTCCACCGTCCTTGACGGCGATCGCCGGCGCCGACGCGCTGACGCACGCAATCGAGGCCTTCACAGCGGCCAAACGCGGCGCCGACCCTCATTTGCCGCAACAGCACGTGTTCATCGGCAAGAGCGCTCTGACCGATCATTTCGCGCTTCTGGCCATCAGGCTGCTCGGCCGCAGTCTGGAAAAGGCATATCGCGACGGATCGGACGAGGATGCGCGCGCCGACGTCATGATGGGAGCGCTGGCCGCCGGTTGCGCCTTCGGTACGGCGGGAACGGCCGCCGCCCATGCGGTGCAGTATCCCGTTGGCGCGCTTACCCACACCCCGCATGGCCTGGGGGTCGCCACCATGCTGCCCTACGTGATGACCTACAATCTGGCCGCAGCAGCCGCGGAGATTGCGGAAGTCGGCACTGCTCTCGGCCTTTCCCATCAGGGCGGCGGCGACGCCGATGCCTTGGCGCACGCCACCATCCGTGAGGTGAGCCGGCTGTTTGGCGCCATCGGCATCACACCGACATTGGCCGAACTGGGTCTTCCCGAAGACAAGATCGACTGGACGGCCGAGCAGGCGCTGGGCATCGACCGGTTGATCAAGAACAATCCCCGCCCGTTCGGCCTTACCGCGATGCGACAGCTGGTCAGGGCTGCTTATGACGGCGACATGTCCGCCACCACGATGTGATCGACCAGGAGCTCATCCAAAATGAACATCGCCGCAGGCATATCCGACGAGGATCAAGATATGTTCGACTACGCCACGGTCTCGCACGGTCTCTACATTGGCGGACGCTGGCGGCCCTCATCGGAGGGCCGCGTGATCGAAGTGGTCGATCCCTCGACTGAAGCCGTGATCGCTGCGGTTCCCGATGCAACGCTCACTGATGCCGCCGCCGCCGTCGACGCTGCCGCGAAGGCGGCGGCCGGCTGGCGCGAGACCCCGCCACGCAGGCGATCGGAAATCCTGCGACGCTGCTTCGAACTGATGACGGAACGGGCGGAGACGTTGGCCGCGCTGATCTCGCTGGAGAACGGCAAGGCGCTGCGCGATGCGCGCGGCGAAGTCGCCTATGCGGCGGAGTTCTTTCGCTGGAACGCCGAGGAAGCGGTCCGCATCAACGGCGAGTTCGGCCTTGCGCCCTCGGGCGCGAACCGGATCATTGTCGACTACCAGCCCATCGGCATTTGCGTGCTCATCACACCATGGAATTTCCCAGCCGCCATGGCGACACGTAAAATCGCTCCGGCGCTGGCGGCCGGCTGTACGGTGGTCCTGAAGCCCGCCAGCGAGACACCGCTGACGGCCTATGCGCTTGCGGCGCTCTACGAGGAAGCCGGCGTGCCGCCCGGCGTCGTCAACGTCCTGACGACCTCGACCCCCGGACCGGTGACGGCGGCCATGCTGGCCGATCCGCGCGTGCGAAAGCTGTCCTTCACCGGCTCGACCGGCGTCGGGCGCGTGCTGCTGGCCGAAGCCGCAAAGCACGTCATTTCCTGTTCCATGGAGCTTGGCGGCAACGCACCCTTCATCGTCTTCGACGACGCCGACCTGGAAGCAGCCCTCGACGGTGCGATGGTTGCCAAGATGCGCAACGCCGGCGAAGCCTGCACGGCCGCCAACCGGCTTTACGTCCAGGCCGGCATCCATGATGCTTTCGCGGAAGGCTTGACCAAACGCATGGCGGCACTCAACCTGGGCCCGGGCACAGACTCAGACACAGAATGCGGGCCGATGATCACCAGGAAGGCTGTGCACAAGATCGACCGGCTTGTGCAGGACGCCGTTGCCCGCGGCGCCAAAATCCTGTGTGGCGGCGGCGTATCTGAAGGCAGAGGCTTTTTCTATCCGCCAACGGTGCTCAAGGACGTGCCGGCCGACGCCGCCATGCTCCACGAGGAGATATTCGGTCCGGTGGCGCCGATCATGCGCTTCGACAGCGAGGCGGATGTCATCGCCAAAGCCAATGACACCGAATACGGTCTCGCTGCCTACATCTATACGCGCGACCTGGCCTGGGGGATGCGCGTGGCATCGAAGATCGAGTCCGGCATGATCGCGCTCAACCGCGGCCTGATGTCGGATCCGGCGGCGCCTTTCGGAGGTGTCAAGCAGAGCGGGCTGGGCCGCGAAGGTGGCCAGAAGCATGGCGTTGCCGAGTTCATGGAGGCGAAGTACATCGCCGTGACCCTGTGAGCGGACATCCCGCCAAAGATCCGTTTCGCATTCGCGATCATGTGGTCGAGTTCGACGACATCGTCGCCGAGATCGTTCGCAGAAGCGAGGAGACCAGGGCGAACGTTCCCATGGTCGCCGATGTCGCCTACGGGGCTGACGCCACCGAAACCATGGATCTGTTCTTTCCCGAGGGCAAACGGGACCGCCTGCCGGTGCACATGTTCATCCACGGGGGCTATTGGCGCATGTTCTCCAAGCGCGACTATTCCTACGTCGCCGAGACCGTTACGAACGCAGGTGCGATCGCGGTCATTGTCGACTACGCGCTGATGCCTACCGTCCGGATGGCCAGGATCGTCGACCAGGTGCGCCGCGCCAAGCGATGGGTATTTGACAATGTCGCACACCATGGCGGCAATCCCGGCCTGCTGACCGTTAGCGGTCATTCCGCCGGTGCGCATCTGGCAACAATGCTTTTCGACGGTGACGAGCGGCCTTCCGGCATCAAAGCTGCGCTGCTGCTTGGCGGCCTTTACGACCTGAAGCCATTGCAGATGTCGTTCCTTGGCGCCGAGATCGCGATCACCGACGAGGAGGCCCGCCGATTCTCGCCGATCGACCACAGTTTCGATCCATCCGTGGGCGTAGATATCTCGGTCGGCGCCGATGAAACGTCGCCGTTCCACAGCCAGGCCGCACTCTTCACGGACCACCTTGACACACAGGGACTGACTGTTTCGCGCATCACCCTTGGTGGGGCCAATCACATGAGCAGCGTCCGTGACCTTGGCTTGGCTGGTACCGAGGCCGCGTCACTGCTGGCCCGCGTCGTGGCCGCCTGAGACTTCCGCCAGAAGCGCTGCTGGGCGCGACCGTTCTTCGCAGTAGCGTCGCAGCATCGAGGTGCCGACCGCGGTGGCGAATCTTCCGCCACCGGTCCCCATACCGTAAGCCCGCCGGCGATGTCGACGTCGACGTGGTTCATGCTTTCCAGCGTGATTGAGCTTGATAACCGATGTCGGCGATCGCCGTCATGCAGGCAGCCCAGTTGAGTTCTCAAGGCTGGCCGGCCAAAGACGCCCCTCAGGGGAGAGCGGGCCGACGTTCCGCAACACCGGCCCGCAACCTTCAGAATACGATAGCCCGCGGCACCCCGGAGAAGGGAATCTGCGCTCTCACACCAGCATCGACTGCTGGGCGAAGATGCCCGCCATCGCGCCGTGCGATATTGCCAGGGTGACCGATGGCGGCGTGAGGGGGTTGGCGAGGTCGCCCGCGGCGTAGATGCCGGGCATGCTGGTTTCGCGGCGCTCGTCGACCTTGAGGATTACGCCGAGGGGCGTATCGACCGTGGCGAGGCCCAGTGATTCATGCAGGCTTGCGGACGGCTTGTTGCGCGGATGCGCGAACAGGATGTCGACCGCGACCTTGGGGCCGGTATCGAGCTTGACGGTGGCGTTATGCCCCCCGTGATGGGCGATCTCGCTGATCCGGCCGTCGACGACAGGTATGTTGCGGCGCGCCAGACCGGCCCGGATATCGGGCGGAATGTCGTGACCATCGGCAAAGACCGTCAACCTGTCGGTCCAATCGTGGAACAGCCTGACCTGATTCATCGACTGTGGGCCGGACCAGACGAGGCCCCAATGCTGGCCGGCGACTTCAAAGCCGTCGCAATAGGGGCAGGGCACGATGGACGTGCCCCAACCTTCGGCAAAGCCCGGAACATCAGGCATCTGGTCGGCGACGCCATAGCTCAGGATCAGGCGGCGCGCGCCGAGGCTTCCGCCATCGCCAGTGAGGACGGAGAAATCGTCGATGGCGCCGGACAGGCTGTCGGCCCGGGCATTGACCAGCTTGATCGTGGGATAGCGCGCCAGCTGCCGCCGCGCCTCGGCCAGGATGTCCAGCGGTGGCTTGTGATCGTGGCCGAGCAGGCCATGCGAGTGGCCGGCGAAGCGGTTGCGCGGCAGGCCGGTATCGAGAACGGTGACCTTACGGCGGGCACGGCCGAGTTGCAGGGCACCGGCGAGACCGGCAAAGCTGCCGCCGATGATGATGACGTCATCCATAATGGGCTCCGTGTTGTGGATGAGGGGCTGGTTGGACCTGGTTGAAACCTACCCATCGGCTTGCGCATTTCAGAAACTACATGGTATCGTAATCCAAGAATTAGGATACTGTCAAGGACTGGAATTGTCGTGACCGAAAATAGCCAGGGCCGGCGCGGCCGGCCCGCCAACGAGGCGCTTGGCCAAACGATACTCGACGCTGCGTCCGAACTCTTTGTGGAATTGGGTTTTCAAGCGACCACATTGGACAAGGTCGCCCAGCGGGCGAAGATATCCAAACTCAGCATCTATCGGCACTTCGAGAACAAGGAGGCGCTGTTCAGCGCGGCGATGGCGGCCGGCTGCCATCAGTTGTTTGCGCCACAGGCCCTTCTTGAAGGCGTCGGCGGTTCGGTCGAAGATCAGCTCATGGCGGTGGGATCGTCCCTGCTTCGCACGCTGTTGAGATCAGACGTCCGCAGTGTCGAAGCCATGGTCATGGCCGACCAGACGAATCCAAGGTCGTTAAGCAAGCTCCATTTCGAAGCCGGCCCCGCCCATGTCATCGCCCAAATCGAGGTCCTGTTGCGTCAGTTGCACGCGAAGGCGGTTCTGAACGTGCCCGATCCTCTCCGGTCCGCCCGCTTGTTTGCCGCGCTTTTCAAAGGATCCGATCTTTTGATTATCGCACGCTTCGATCAGGCGAGAGCGGCGGACGACAACGAAATCGAATCCTATTGCCGGTCGGCCGTCGCCATGTTCATCGCTGCGCACGGCTAGCACTCTGCCCTGCCCGCTAATCATTGTATTTCTGCGAAATACTCCGCTAGAGCCGCCGTCGCGATGGCGCCCATCCACCTCGTGTCGATCGCGTCGGGGTCGGACTGCGCGCCCGCCGGTGAGCGGCATCTCCTACCTGCTCCGGTCACAGCGCTGCTTCTGCCGACCCTGTGCGGGCGAGGAAGAGAATGCCGGTTATGGCCGCAAGAATCGAGCAGATGGGGTATCAGCCGCCGCGAAGGACACCTGCGGACCGAACGTATTTTGGTACACTTGAGTACGTCCATTCGTGGGTCGGGCTCCAGCGGCTCGTGCCCGACGCGCCCCGGGGAAGGCCGCTGGTGCCCGCGACAGATCCTTCCAAGGTGCGGGTCTGGCATGGCCCAAAAATTCTCTCGAGCTCCCGGAACATCGGTCCGCCCCTGTGGTTCGACAAGCAGCGGCACAGTCGATCCAACCAGGCATCGGCCCGCTTAGGACAGGCGCGAGGTCCCTACTCACAGATCTTGCGAAAATAGGAGCAAGCTATGCGAGCGTTGGTCTGGCACGGCAAGGAAGACATACGCTGCGATCAGGTTTCGGACCCGGAAATTGAGGATGAACGTGACGCGATCATCAAGGTGACGAGTTGTGCCATATGCGGCTCCGACCTTCACCTCTACCACAACTATGTGCCAGCCATGCTGCCCGGCGACATCATGGGCCACGAGATGATGGGAGAGGTCGTCGAGGTCGGCAAGGGCGTCAACGGCGCTCTGAAGGAGGGAGACCGCATCGTCGTGCCGTTCACCATAATCTGCGGTGAGTGCGACCAGTGCAAGCGACAGAACTTTTCGGTTTGCGAACGCACAAACCGCAAGAAGAATCTCGGTGACAAGGTGTTCGGGCACACCACCGCGGGTCTGTTCGGCTACACTCATTTGACCGGCGGCTATCCCGGGGGACAGGCGGAATACATGCGTGTGCCGTTCGCCGATGCCACGCACGTAAAGGTGCCTGACAGCCTTACCGACGAGCAGGTTCTCTTCCTCGGCGATATTTTTCCTACCGGCTGGCAGGCGGCGGCACAGTGCGACATTGAGCCCACCGATACGGTTGCGGTGTGGGGCTGCGGCCCAGTCGGGCAGATGGCCATACGCAGCGCCCTGCTGCTCGGCGCGAAACAGGTGGTGGCGATCGATTGCCTGCCGGAACGGCTTTCCATGGCCGCGGCCGGCGGCGCCATCGCCATCAATTTCGCCGAGGAAAGTGTCGTCGAACGACTGCGGGAACTCACCGGCGGAAAGGGCCCGGAGAAGTGCATCGATTGCGTCGGCATGGAAAGCCACGTCTCGCTGGCCCAGCCCGATACCGTCTACGATCGCGCAAAGCAGTTGATGCTGATGGAAAATGATCGACCGCACGTTTTGCGTGAGATGATCTATGTCTGCCGGCCGGCCGGCGTGATCTCGATCCCCGGCGTCTACAGCGGGCTGGTCGACAAGATTCCGATGGGACAGGCAATGAACAAGGGGCTCACCTTCCGAATGGGGCAGACCCATGTCAACCGTTGGACCGAGGATCTGTTGCGCCGCATCGAAGATGGCCAGATCGACCCATCCTTCGTCATCACCCATACCGTGGGGCTCGAGCAGGGACCGGAGATGTACAAGGTGTTTCGCGACAAGCAGGACAGCTGCATCAAGGTTGTACTGAAACCGTAGGGAAATCGTCATGAACGTGATTGCCAAACTTACCAACATCACCCGATCGCCTGGCGATCCCAAAGTGCTGAAGACTGGGCAGAGTGCGGTCGGGGCCTCCGATGGCCTTGCCCGCAAGCTCGGCTGGTTCAGCATCGCGCTTGGCGTCGCCGAGCTGGTTGGCGCCGAGCGGATTGCCGGCGCGCTCGGCATGCGCGGCAAGGAAGACCTGATCCGCGCTTATGGGGCGCGGGAAATAAGCAGCGGCATACTCTCGCTTTCAGTGGACAAGCAGGCCGGGCTGTGGAGCCGGGTGGCCGGCGACGGCCTGGATATCGCGACGTTGCTGACAGCGTATCGGCATGGCAACCCAAAGCGCGATAATGTGGGCCTTGCGCTTGCCATGGTCGCCGGCATCACATTGCTCGACATCCTCGGTGCGAAAAGCGTGACCGCGCGCCACTCTCGGAGCGGGACCAAGCCACGCGACTACAGCGATCGAAGCGGCTTTCCCGGAGGCACTGCCGCAGCCCGCGACCGTGCCCGCTCGCAGCGCAGCCAGAAGGCCGGCGCAGCCTGATAGAGATTGCGGAACCCTGGCGGCATGCGACCTGGACAGGTGGCATCTCGTCAGGCCCTAACGCCAGAGGTGGTAGCTCTCGGCGAGCCGAGTTTGCTGGAACAGAGTAGACCGTCGCGCGGCCGTTCTCGCCGTCTCCTGGGTCACCGCCGCGCATGGGTTGTGTGGCCGGTGCGTTAAAGGCACGAAGCAAGCAGCGATCCGACCGGCGTCGAGCCTTCCATGTCTCTTGCCTTGGCAAGGTTCCGGCGATCCTCAGGCCGAGCCGCGTTCGGGAAGCTCGGTCTCTTCCGCCACCCCTTTCCGCAGGTCTCGGCGCAAGCGTTCCGCTTCGTCGGAATTATTATCGTCGTCTGTCCGCTCGAGTTCGCGATCGATTGTCTCGCGCGACCCCTCTGCCGGATCCTGTTGCGGAGATGTGTTCGGGCCGGTTTCGATCTTGCCGTCGCCGGGAACGGTGCGGTCGCCAGACTTCGTCATCTTCAGCTTCCCTTTCATCTGTCATCTGCCTCGGCATCTCCGATGGCATGAATTTTGGCCGCTTCCCTGCCGAACCGGATCGTCGACGCTTTGTTCCGGGAAAGCCCCCGCAGGTTCGTGCTGGTCGGCCCCGGGGCATTGGTCGATGCCCTTGCCGGGAAGCATCCTATGCCAACGAGGTCGGCGGCAGCCTCATCGATGTCGTTATCAACATGTGGGCTGTGAAGGCGTTTTCGGCCCGGACACGCGAGCACGCCAGGCTCGCGGCGAGTTTTCGAACCGAAGCAGATGCGCAGCGTAACAGCTGGATGTATACGGAAAAGGCTGCCTCATCCACGACATCGCGCTTCGGGAGGGCCGGCGGCATGCTCGCCTGGGCGGTCCGGCAGCTGGTAGCGAACTGGTCATAGGCCTTTGCAAAGCCGCGTCGATGAAGCGGGTGCGGTAGCGCTGGTCGGTGTAGCGTCGAGGCATCTGTCAATCGGAGACAAGCGCGACCACTTTTGGGACCTCACTGTTTTTTCCACCGGGACTCGACATCTCACTATCATAGTTGATTGTGGCTGCCGGTGACCCTGCGTAATGGATAGCCATTCAAACTCTCCAACAGGAAAACGGTATGTTGTATCCGGGTCGGTTTTTGGGGCCAAGCGAGATTGAGATGCTCGCCCAGGTTTGTCACACGGTCTGCAAAGAGCGCGCCCTACCTCTTGCTTCGCAGAACGGAGAGCGCATAGCTGCGCATATACTCAGGCTGTTTATGAATGGCTTGATTGAGCAGAATGAACTGCTCGATGCTGAGAGGAACTGGGCTCTTCGGCTTGACCGTTCGGTCCAGCAGACGATGTCAACTACGCGCACATGAGAGGCCGCGGGACCCAGTTTGGTTCTTACAGCCGAACACCCGCCGCTATCTGAGATATGTTGCGGGGTTTTCTTCGCCGCGGAGTGATCCGATACAGTGCGCGGAAATCATGGCAATCCTGTTCGCAGTGATTCTATTGAGCGTAATCGCAGTCGCATTCTTGGTCGTCGGAAAGCCGCCAAGGCCAGTTGGGAACAAACCTGACGTTTAAGCGTTTGTAGAGCCCTTCCACCGGGCAACTCACCGAAATGCTTCTTGCCGTGCATGATGCGATGTCGACGGCCGTTTTGGCGGGCAGGAGCGCCAATGCGGAAATAGTAGGCGTGGTCGACCTCACCAACAAAGCTGAGGTCGACATCGGCATCACCAGCTTGGGAAGAGCCATCCAGTTCGTGGCCAACGCCTCGGTGCTTGGATACGACATTCGCGGCGCCATGGTCTTCTATGGCGCGCCCGGTACGCCGAGCCTAAGGGCGAGAGAGTGCGAGCGCTTGTGGGCGCAGTTTGGCGGCGCGCTTCTACAGCCGTAGCTCTATCAGGACGTTCGCCCCGCCCGTTCTTGGTATGAACGCGTACGGAACTGAGGCGCTACCCAGCCGCAGCGGGAATGGCTCAGTGGTAGTTCTATCTGGCGACCGCACTAAGCGGCTTTTCCGTGATGGGCTTTGAGCGGCTGAGCCAGCGTGAGAACGTTCGGCCGCATATCTGCCGGTGCCTGCTTTCATGTGACTGGGCGGGGCTATTGGGGAGCCGGGTTGACCACTGGGCCCTTAGCCGAGGGAAGCACAGTACGGCAACCTCGCTCTTTGCTGGCTAACATCCTTCCGCTCTCAGGGACCGGACCATGCGCACAACAACAGGGTCATACGGTTTCTTTTCGGATTTCCGATAATTCATTGTGAAAAGCGCGGCACGCTGGTTGCAGACCATAATTGCACGGACGTAGCGAATCTCGCCATTCTTGACCCCGGAGTAGCTGGCCCATTTCGGGGCTAGGCGCCGATAGGTCAGTCGCCAACCGGCCTTTTCGTCCTCGATCATGCGATGTTCAATCTCGGCGCGAAAACTTGCTTTGCCCAGTCGCGCGCCCCAAACGACCAGAAACGCGTCTCTTGGGCCCTGAAAAGCCGCGCCCTGCTCCGAATTCTGGGTCAGGACGAAATTCGGAGGAATATCGAAACTAAAGCCAAGCTGTCGGACGCCGAAGGGCTGCCACGCCTCGGCCTGAAGCAACGTGGTCCAAAAGAGAAAAACTGTAAGTCCCAGCAGTAGGCGTCGCATTGCTCTGATTTAGCGCTGGCTAACATCGTGTCCAGACGGACAGAGGTCCGTGACATAAAAATATGCATCATGGCCGCGCAGCATATTGACCTGGGATTCGCGATTAACGGCGTGCGGTCGAAACGGCTTCCGTCCCGCGAAAGCAGAGGGAATTGGTGCGTCGGTATGATCGATTGGCAGAAAATTGGCGAGGCCGAATGTCCAACGTTCATTGCCCGCAAAAATGGGCGCCGGCTTCCTCTTGTGCCTAGGGAAGAAGAGCCGAATTATTCCCTGGCGAAGACCCTGATCTACCTCAGACGGGGCATGCCTCAGTAACTTCGCCGTGACCTGATCCCTTCGGGGAACAATCACATCGAGCTCCAGTTTGGCCTTCAAGCGAAAGCACTGATGGAGCATGCCATGAGATTTCCACACAGCAAGACGGCCGCGGCCGCCGTTTTCATTGCCCTGACCTCCCCCGCACTCGCCCAGACAAGCGGAACACCATCACCCTCGACACCTGCACCCGCTCCGGCAACCGAACCGCCGACCGCCGGACAGTTGCCGGATGCGACCGGACAAGCGGATGCACCAACACGCGAAATGATCCGCCAGATGGTTGAGCAAGCTGTCCGGGAGAGAATGCAGCAGGATCGCGGTTCCGAAGAAGGTTTCCGCGAGGAAGATAGTCGCAGCTATCAAGGCGATCGCAACGAGGATGCTGACCGCCACGATGAAGATGGCGACCGTTGGCAGAACCACGGTGGCCGCGATCGTGGACACAGAATGGCTGGACGCTGGCATCATCAGATGATGCGCGGTGCCGGCATGCGACTGATGTTCGGGCTGTTGGACACCGATGGCGACGGATCGGTGTCCGAGGACGAGGTTCAACGCGCGGTGGGCAGGATGTTCAGTAGCATTGACGAGAATGGTGACGGCAAGATCGATGCGGACGAGATCCAGTCCTTCATGCATGGCTCCAGCATGCATGGCACTGATAGCGAGGACACGCCGTAGCTGCCTTCAAAGTGAATGCCCTCCCTCGGACAAAGCGGGCGCGTGGCGGCCGATCCCGAAGAGGTGTCTCTTGGCTGTTAGGCGCCCGGCCAGCACCCTTTAGGCTTGAGCTATTCCCGCAGTCCCGCGAGACGCCAGCCGTGAAAAAAAAGGCTTCGCATTGCTGATCGAGGAACGATCGAAGCCGACCAACGCAAGGTCACTCGGGCGCTCGGTCTTCCAGCAGAACGAAGGATGCGGCGATCAAGTCGTCGCCATTGATACGTCCTTGGCTGTCCTCCAACATAGTTGCAACCTTGTGGAAGGCCATCATTTCACCCGCGTCAATCTGCGCTTCACGCATCTTGGCTGTGAGATCAGCCACGCGATTTCCTAACGAATGTGATTTTGCAGTCTCGCAATTCGACATGATTAGTCATCCTTTGCCTTGGGGTTTCACGCTGCCGAACGCAATGCTTCAGCGGATGTTCCGAATTTGGCCATCAGTCTTATGGGATAGGACTTGCGTCTGATTGCGGTTGGAAGAAGCCCGAACGGCGGAACACGCAGCCGGACGCCGAATTGGAAACCCACCGTCGATCGAAGTCCCTTGTCGCCGGTTGAGATCCCGCATCTTCACTGTCGAGAGGGTGGCGGGATCGCCTTCCGAGGAGCGAGCGCATATGAGGTAATAGATATTTGGCAGATGTACTCACGGCCATCCTGCTCGCTTCTTTTGTCTGCGCATGTTCATTCTTTTCGGGAAACCCCATCTCTCCAACAACACGCAACAACCGCGTTGCTACCCACGATTGATGCGATGACAACTGCATCAACAAAGCAAAGCCTCTTCGCCTAAGGTGCGATTGCCGCGGGCTTTTCGACTTGAAGGTCGTCCAACGCGCCCGGTCGTCAGGCCATGGCGTTCAGCGGGAGCCAGGTAAACTCATCGCGAAAATCCCGCAGCGAGGCATGTCGCAAGTCCTCCTCGCCGCGTGCGGATACTGGAATCCGCCTGGCTCGTTGTGACAGGCATGCGAAGATGAGTGTCGGCGCATGGACGCGGAAAAACCCGCCAGCGTGAGCCAGCGGGCCTTGTGATGGGATGGCCCGCGCGTGCGGTCAAGGCTGCGCGGGCCGACCATGATGAATGAGGGGACATCTTGGTCACCGGCACGACCGATGAAGAACGAGCCGGGTGTGACAAAACACCCTTGGAGCGAGGATGTTCCCGTCCGCACAAAAAAGCCCGCCGGCGTGAGCCGGCGGGCAATCGCTATTTTGCCGTCAAGCGGACAGACCGCTTGCGGCCCACCCACTGCAGCATTTTTCCACTTTGAGCCGAAATCATTCTCAACTATGGTTCGCCAGGCTTAAGGCATGGGGGATTGCCGATGGTTTTATCACGCAGGGGTGTCGTGCTCGGCGGTCTGGCGCTGGTCGCGGTCGGTGGAACCGGCAATATTGTTCAAGCCGCGGCGGCAAAATCCTTTTTCGCCGGTACCGCCAGCGATAACGATTTCGTCTATCGCAAGACCAACTTCGCCAAGATCGACAAGAGATGGCATCGCCAGATCGTCAAGTATTTCAGCAGCGAGCCGGTCGGCACCGTCGTGGTCGATACCCGCCACCACTTCCTCTACCTCATCATGGAAAACAAGACTGCCATCCGCTACGGCGTCGGCGTCGGCAAGGAAGGCTTCAAATGGTACGGCCGCGCGACGATCGATCGCCGCGCGCTGTGGCCGCAATGGGTCCCGCCCCCCGAAATGCGTGAGCGCAAACCGGACTTACCGCCCATGATCGCAGGCGGCGCGTCCAACAATCCGCTCGGGCCGCGCGCGCTCTATCTGTACCGCGACGGCGCCGACATCGGCTACCGCCTGCATGGCACGCTGGAGCCATGGAGCATCGGCACCGACGCTTCCAGCGGCTGCATCCGCATGTTCCCCGAAGACATCATCGACCTCTACCAGCGGTGCCCGATCGGCACCGCGGTGGAGGTCCTGCCGCACATCGCCGACCAGGCGCCCGCTTCCACCACTGTCGAATGATTGGCGCATCATGAACCGCATGATTGAAAACACGTGCCGGCTGCTCGCAGCCGGCCTGCTGGTTGTGGCCGCATCCTGCTCGACCAGCAACACGCTGGCCCCGTCCACGCCTGACGTCACCAACGCCGAGATTGCCGGCTTCCAGAACGTGCAGCCGGGAAGCGAGGAGGATTTTATCCTCAATGTCGGCCGCCGCACCTATTTCACGAAAGGTTCGGCCGCGCTCAATTCTGTCGCCAAGGCCACCCTCGACACCCAGATCGCCTGGTTGACAAAGCATCCGCGCTGGCTGCTCAAGCTGCAGGGTTTCGCCGACGATCCCGGCGCAAGTGAAACGGCGCTGTCGCAGCAGCGCGCCGATGCGGTGATGGACTACCTCGCCGCCGGCGGCATAGACCGGAACCGCATGTGGGCCAAGGGCTACGGCAAGGACAGGCTCGTCCGCGACTGCCCCGACTCCGCCTGCAGGTCGCAGAACCGCCGCGTTGTGTCTAATTTGCGCGATGAGAGGGACGAGTCGTAGAGGCTGCTGTTTTGCTGGCCGCCAAATCAGTCTCACAACGCGACGGCGGCATGGCTGCAATGCGCCTATCAGGGACATTCACCCAGCGTTTGCCCCCCCGAAACCTGACGCTCCGGTGAACCCGGAATGAAGTCAGCTTCCCGTCTACCAACCTCCGGCTCAGGGCCTGGTGGGAGGCTTCGGCATGCGCCTCGACCAGTTTGCGGACGTGGCGGTTGTCCGCGATCCTGATCGGCATGAGCCTCGCCACATGTCGGTGTGCTACGGGGAGTGGGCGCCGTGGAGCTGGCAGGTACGCTCGCTCAAAGCATCGGCCGTCCACCGGTGACCTCGTAGAGTGCGCCGGTGGTGTAGCTCGATCCTTCCGAGGCAAGCAGCACATAGGTCGCTGCAAGCTCTGCCGGTTGCCCGGGACGCTTGAGCGGTGTGTTCTTCCCGAACTCCTTGACCTTCTCAGAGGGCATTGTCGACGGGATCAGCGGCGTCCAAATCGGCCCGGGAGCGACCGCGTTTACCCGAATGCCGCGTTCAGCTACCAGTCCTGCAAGTCCGGCGGTGAAGTTGGCGATCGCTCCTTTGGTAGTGGCGTAGGCAAGCAGTGCCGGCGAGGGACTGGTCGCGTTGATTGAGGATGTGTTGATGATGGTCGAGCCGGGTTCCATGTGCTTCACTGCTTCCTGGGACAGATAGAACATCGCATAGACATTGGTGCGAAAGGTGAGATCCCATTCCTCCGCGCTGATGTCCTCCAGCTTCTCGAACGACGCCTGGTGGGCTGCATTGTTGACGAGGATGTCCAGGCGCCCGCATTCATCGATAGCTCGCTGCACAAGCGACCGCGCGAAGATTTCGTCCGAGATGTCGCCGCGTGCGAGCACCGCCTTGCGCCCCGCTTCCTCGACCAAGCGCGCCGTCTCCTGCGCATCTTCGTCCTCTTCAAGATAGGAGATCATGACGTCGGCGCCTTCGCGTGCAAACGCGATAGCCACCGCCCGGCCGATGCCCGAGTCCGCGCCGGTGATCAGCGCGACGCGGTCCATCAGCTTACCGCTGCCGCGATAGCTCTCCTCTCCGTGGTCGGGCCGTGGATCCATCTCGTCGGTGTAGCCGGGCATGTCCTGCTGCTGTTCGGGAAGCGGCGGCCGAGGATATTTCTGCTGGGCATCCTGCATGTCAGCTCCTTTTTTGGCTGGAGTTGCGGTTGTGTCGATCCGGTTCCGTGATCGGTCCCTTGGCGGCTTTCGAGCCACCGCCCCATTCCTCGGCCTTGCACGCTTGGTCGCCGCCCATGAGGTCCGGCGAACTGCGATTTGCGGTGCCGCTGTCGGTCTTGTTCAACTCGTGCTCCTTCTTGCGTGTCGTCAGTCTTTCTCGCCGGCGGTAATCATCGACCTCAGCGGCTCTTGCGCCACATTCGCCTCGATTTCCGCGCGTCCGGGAGTGTCCGGTAGCGCCTTGCGGAAATTTTTCGCATAATCCGGTGGCATCTTCGGTGGCATCATCGGTTCGTACGGGTCGACCACGGCCTCGATGACCACCGGACCCTCAGCAGCCAGGGCAGCGTCGAGAACACCTTCCACCTCCTCGGCGCGAGAGACGCTGTAACCAATGCCGCCCATGGCTTCGGCGGCCATGGCGAAGTCGATGGGCTGGAGTTCGCAGGCGAATTGCGGGTTGCCGAGGAACATCATCTGCTCCCAGGCGATCTGATTGAGCATGCCGTTCTTGAGCACGAGCACCTTGAGTGGGACCCGGTACCGAACTGCCGTCGAGAACTCGCCGAGTTGCATCGCGAGACCGCCGTCGCCGACGACCGCGAAGACCGGCCGGCCGGGAAAGGCCAGGCCCGCGGCGATCGCATAGGGCAGTCCGCATGCCATCGAGGCCAGCGCGCCCGAGACGCCGAAGGCCTGCCCGTCACGCAGCTCGATATGGCGGGCCGCCATCTCGGTGTTCTGGCCGGAATCGGCAACCAGGATCGCATCATCGGGCAATCGTTTCCCAAATGCGCGTGTGACCACCTGGGGCTTGAGCGAAGTGGCGGCCTTTTGCTCCGACTGCGCCATCATCTCGCGCCAGCGTCGCATGCCCGCCTGCGCCTTCTCGAGGAAGCTGCGATCATCCTTGCGCTTCAGGCGCTTGTTCAGCAGTCGCAGCGTCACGGCGGCATCGCCGGCAAGGCCGGCCTCAATGGGATAGCGCAGGCCGATGCGCTGCGGGTCGCGCTCGATCTGCACCCCGCGCGCCTGTCCCGGCTTCGGGTAGTATTCGATGTAGGGAAAGGTCGAGCCGACGACGAGCAGCGCGTCACATTCCTCCATGATTTCCTGCGACGGCAGCGTGCCGAGAATCCCGATGCCGCCGGTCGTCAGCGGGTGATCGTCGGGCAAGGCAGCCTTACCGAGCAAGGCCTTTGCGACGGGGGCACCAAGCAGCTCCGCCGTCTCTTCCAACTCGTGCCTGGCACCAAGCGCGCCCCGACCGGCGAGGATCGCGACCTTTGTCGCCCCGTTCAGGATCTCGGCGGCTTTCGCAAGTTGTTCTTCGTCGGGAAGCCTGCTTCCTTCGAACCAACGATCCGGCGTATGCGACGGTTTGTTGCGCTTCGAGCGCTTGGCTTGGTCGAGCGTGTGCTCCTGCACATCGCTGGCGATCGACAGATGCGCAACGCCGCGACGTGCCAGCGCCGACCTGCAGGCGAGACCGGCCAGGCTTTCCATATGCGCCGCGTCGGAGACCTGCGCGTTGAAGACGGCGACATCGCTGAAGACGCGCGTCAAGTCGACATCCTGCTGGGTGAAGGTCTCGATAAGGTCGTGGAACTGCATGCCGGTAATGGCGAGCACCGGCGCTTGGTCGAGCTTGGCATCGTAGAGTCCCGTCAGGAGGTGTGTGCCGCCAGGGCCGGAAGTTGCGAGGCAGACACCGAGCTTGCCTGTCCATTTTGAGTAGGCGCACGCCATGAACGCCGCGGATTCCTCGTGCCGCACCTGAATGAAGCGGATGCGGTCCTGCCGCCCGCGCAGCGCCTCCATGATGCCATTGATGCCGTCGCCCGGCAGGCCAAAGATGATATCGACGTTCCAGTCGATCAGCGTCTCGATGAGGATGTCCGCGGCGGTCGGCATGTCTCAGTCCTTACCGCGATGCGGATCCCGCCGCCTGGCTGCTCTTGTTCGCGGTCTTGTCAGTCTTACGCTGGTCTTTGTTGCCGCCGCGATTGCCGCCATGCAACTGGTCGGAAGATTGAGCGGTCTTGCCGTCTTCCAAATTAGTGGCCATGCGCAAAGCTCCCTTCATCCGGCCTGCCTAACCAGAAAGTCGGTGAGATGTTCCGTGCCCGAAGGCAATGCCGCCTACTCAGGTGCCCAAGGGAAACGTGTCAGGTATTACCCTCGATGAGGCGTGTTCGGCAGTTAGCGGCTGAACAGGCGAGGTGCGATCGAACCAGACGAAGGCATCGAACTGCTGCGAGGCCGAGGATTGCACGTAGTGGCCGAGGCTGCCTGATCGCCAAAAGCGCTCGCGGCAGAGCTGGCCGATGTTCAGGTCGCGTCTTCGCAGGTCCCTATAGCCAGAGCGCAACGCCGCCCGCACCGTCCCCATAGGCGAACTCCTCGCACCCCTCGTCGACGAATTTCCCGCGCGGGATTCCGCCTCAGTGGCGAAAGGACTCGTTCGTCGCGCACACCGCGGCGGGCGATGTGCGCTTCGACCATGCGGTGCCTGGCGTGCCGGTAGTCTGGCATGGCTCCTCGATAGCTTTAAAAAGACGGCAGGCTTAGTCGTCCTGCCTGCGCTTGTGGTGCTCGCTCTCCTGGTTTTCGCCGCGGATCATCTGGCGATCGTCCTTGTCGGTCAATTCCACGCCCTCGTCGCGTAGATTGGCGCCGTCTTGCCGCGCCTCGCGCTCCTGCTTGGATCTCTTCAGCTCATCCTCGGCATTGAAATCGTCGCCGGCATTGCTGGAGTTCTCGCGCTTTTCGATGATGCGCAGCTGCTGCTCGTGGGTCTTCCGGCCGGCCATGGCAAGGTGCCTCCTACTTGTTCGTGCGTCCGGTCTGGTCAGGGTTGATGCCGCCCTGAGGCGTGACGTCGTTCTCGACATCGCCTTCGAACGTATTGTCCCCATCGAGAGCATCGCTCTCGTCGAGCATATCGCCGCCCTTGACCGCGCCCTTCGAGGTGCCGATTCCCGGGTTGTCTCGCAGATCCTTGTCCGTGGGCTGTTTAGTCTTGGGGTGTTGGTTGGTCATGGAATTTCTCAGCGCTGGTTGAGCTTGGACGAAAGACGGTCCTGGCGCTGTCCAACTTCAACGTGGAGAAAATGTTCCGGTGTCAGGTTCGGTGCGCGTAAGCGGCCAGGCGGCCGCCGTCTCGGCTAGCGAAACTCCAGGCATGCCACATTACATCCCATTCCGAGGCGAATTGGCGGGCTAAAGTGAAAATCGAGACGGTCGAAAGCTTGCAAGGAGTGGGTGCTCTGTTCCGGTGGCGATCTCGGTTGCAAGCAGTTCGCCGGCAATCAAGCCAAGTGTTGCGCCGCTGTGGCTGAAGGCGACGTAATACCCCTCGATCTCCCGCAACTGGCCGAAGACCGGCTCGCCGTCTCCGGGGATTGGCTTGGGCCCGACACCGTAGCTCTCCAATTCCAATTTCGGATGACCGTCGAGAACATTCGACGCTTCGTCGAGAAGGCCCTGGATGGTCGATGCTTTTACGCGATAAGTCCCGTCCGGATTGACTACCACCTCTTCTTCCGACCAGGCAGAATCGAGCGCGAGGGCGCCATCAGGCGTCGGCCGGATGGCGACGCGCGGCGTGTTGAGCACGGCGCGTAGAGGCAAGTCGACTGGCTTGGTCCTGACCAGCAGCGCGATTGGTGTCCCATCGGCAATACGCTGACCGGCCACGGCGACCATTCGCGGCACATCCGCACCGGTCGCCAGAAGCACCGCGTTGGCGGCGAAGCTGATCCCGCTGGTGGTGGTGACGCCGGTGGCCCGGCCGTTGGCGACGGTGACGGTAGCGCTTCCGGCCTCGGTGACCACCTGGCCGCCCCGCTCCACGAATTCCGCGATCAATATTTCGATCAGCGACGGCAGGTCGACCCAGCCCTCGCCCGCGTTGAAGATCGCGCCTTGAGGCGTGACAGCGCTTGCGCAGACACCCGGCGTGACCAACCTTATGGCGTCCGCGGACAGATGCTGCGCATCATAGCCGAGACGTTTTTCGTGAGCGAAGACATCGGCGATCTCGTTTGAGGCATCGTCCGCATCCCACGTCAGGCCACCGTCGAAACGCAGCCAGGCGGCATCCGGGCATCGCGCCGACAAACTGCGGTAGCGGTCGATACCGATCATGCGCAGGCGATGATACTCAGCCGAGCGCCTGCGCGCCGAATTGATCCAGGCGAGCGAGCGGCCGGAAGCTCCCTTGGCGAGCGGTCCATCATTGACCAGCACGGTCTCGATGCCGAGCCTTGCAAGATGAACGGCCGAGGAGACGCCAAAAATGCCGCCGCCGACAACAACGACCTTGGAAACCTGATGTGATGCAGCCATGAGATATCTTTCACTGGTGGAGGTTGGTTTGGGCGGCCGTCTTGAAGGGCTCATGCGTGATCAAAGCACTTCGGCAAGGAAGTGCTTCAGACGCGGGCTTTTCGGCGTATCGAAAATCGCGGCAGGCGTGCCGGCCTCGATGATGCGGCCTTCATCCATGAAGACGACCTGATCGGCGACCTTGCGGGCGAAGCCCATTTCATGCGTCACCACGACCATTGTCATGCCGCGCCGGCCGAGATCCGCCATGAGGTTGAGCACACCCTTCACCAGTTCTGGATCGAGTGCGCTCGTTACCTCATCGAACAAGATGACCTCCGGGTCCATCGCCAATGCACGAGCGATTGCCACACGCTGCTGCTGGCCACCGGAAAGGCTCCCTGGACGATGGTGTTTGCGGGTCGCAAGCCCGACGTCGGCAAGGCGCGCCTCGGCGATGCGCTCAGCTTCCTGTACAGGGAGCCCCTTTACCTTGGTCAGCGACAGCATGACGTTTTCGAGCGCGGTGTGGTCGGGAAACAGATTGAACTGCTGGAAAACCATGCCGACACGCCGGCGCAGTTTTTCAGGCTTCATCGCCAGGATGCTCGCACCATCGAGCAACACCTCACCGCCCTTGGGCTCGACCAGGCGGTTGAGGCAGCGCAGCAGGGTCGACTTGCCCGAACCTGATGGGCCGATCACGCATGTGACCGTGCCAGGCTTGACTGCCAGGCTGACGCCTTTGAGAACATCGAGGTCGCCATAGGCCATGTCGAGATCGGTAATGGCGAGACTGCCGCCCTTGAAGCGGGGCAGCGCTGAGCGGGCATCAGAGCCGGCCTCCGAAAGTGCACTGCCGGTGGCGCCCTCCAGTTCGCTCACTTCGGCCAGGCCGCTGATGACGAGGCCGGCCTTTTGCTTTCCGACCCGCAGCGAGTTGTCGATGTAGTTGACCACATGGGTCAACGGCACGGTGATGACGAGATAGAACACGCCGGCCAGAAGCAATGGCGAGAGGTTTCCGGTGACCACTGCCTGGTCCTGACCGACACGGAAGATCTCGCGCTCCGAGGCGAGCAGACCGAGGAAGTAGACAAGGCTTGAATCCTTGACGTTGCCGATGAACTGGTTGACGAGGGCCGGCAAGACGCGGCGGATGCCTTGCGGGATCACGATCAGGCGCATGCCTTGGCCGTAGCTCATGCTGAGCGCCCTGCAGGCCTCCATCTGCCCGCGCTCGACGCTCTGGATGCCCGAGCGGAAGATTTCGCCGATATAGGCGCCGGCGATCAGGCTCAGCGCAAGAATGCCGAGCGGGAAGGGCGAAGGGCCGAAGATTTCACGGCCGATGCGGGCAAAGCCCTGGCCTATCAGCAGGATGGTGACGATCGCCGGCAGCCCACGGAATATATCCGTGTAGACCCGCGCCGGAATGCGCAGCCAGCGCGATTGCGAGATGCCCATGACCGCCAGGATCATGCCGAGGATGACACCCAGCACCGTCGACGCGGCGGCGAGGATCAACGTGTTCTTCAATCCGATGGTGATCATGCTGGGCAGCACGTCCGCCATGGCCTGCCAGTCGAGGAAACTGCGCCGCAGGTTTTCGAGCCAGTTCATTCGCCCCCCTTTCGGTTGCGCTATTCACATCGTCCGCATCAAGGACGGCGGCGTAATCCGGCCGCCGGCATGAGAGCCAGCGGCCGGGTACGGTCTACTTCTTGGGAAGATACTGGTCGGGCATCGGCGAGCCGGGGAACCACTTTTCATAAAGCGTTTTCCAGGTGCCGTCCTGCATGGCCGCATGAAGGGCGGTGTTCAGCGCATTGCGGAGCTTGTCGTTGCCCTTGCGCAGGACGAAGCCGGCCGGCGCGTCAAAGGAAGGAATATTGACCGCGATCTTCAGGTTCGGGTAGCGAAGGCCATAGTCCTTGGCGGCCTCGTAATCGAGGAAGTGGGCATCCACGGTTCCGTTGTTAAGCGCCGAAACGGCGGAGTTGTTGTCGGGGAATTTGACGAGATCGGTTCCGACAAAATTCTTCGCCGCGTAGATTTCCTGGAGCGTGCCTTGCACGACGCCGAGACGTTTGCCCTTGAGCCCGTCCGCCGACGTGATCGACTTGTCTGCGGTAAGCACGGAGAGATAGCCTGCGATATACCCGTCGGAAAAGTCGACGGTCTTTTTGCGTGCTTCCGTCGTGCCGATTGCCGCGACCGCGACATCGAAACGCTCGTTTGCAACCGAAGGCATCAGCGCCGAGAATTCCTGGCCGGTGAAGATCACCTGGTCGGGCTTGAAGCCAAGGCGGCTCGCGACGTTGCGGAACAATTCGATGTCGAAGCCGGTGAACGACCCATCGGCCTGGGTGAAAGCGTAGGGTTTGGCATCGCCCATGGTTCCGACGCTGATGACCTTCGCATCAATGAGGCCATAGGGATTGTCATCCGCGGCGGCCGCTCCTGAAACCAGCCCGGCGCCGACGCACATCGCCATAAGAGCCATTGCGCCGGTTCTGACCGGGCACATCAACGACTTGAGAATTTCTTTCCTGCTCATGTCTTTCTCCACTCTGAAGGTCTGTTCTTCTTGGTATTTGCGTCGAGCCGCCATCTGGCGCGCCGACATGCCCTTGCCGAAATCACGGTCCGTCACGCCTCTCGGCTCCACTCCTTTTAAAGAGACCGGTCTCATATTGCGTGAGACCGGTCTCTTTGTTAATCGTTATCGCCACGTTGACCTCCCGTCAACAACTCTTGTAGTCGTCATCCGATGAAAAGAACCGCCCCCAAGACCCCGTCGATAACGGTCAGCGACGTCGCCCGCGCGGCCAACGTTTCGAAAGCGACAGCCGCGCGCGTGCTCGGCGGATACGGCGTCGTCAGCGACATGATCCGCGCGGAAGTCATGGCCGCGGCCAAGGCCTTGGACTATCGTGCGAACGAGCTCGCCCGCAGCATGACGACCGGCCGCTCCGGCATCATCGGCGTGGTTGTCGGCGACATCGAGAACCCGTTCTTCAGCCTCGCGGTACGCGGCATCAGCGACGCGGCAAAGGCAGCCGGGTTCAACGTCATCCTGGCCAATTCCGGCGAGAAGATCGAGGCGGAAAAGGCGGCCGTGAAACTGCTCATCGGCAAGCGCGTCGACGGGCTGATCGTCACGCCGTCGGAATCGCGCGACATCGCGCACCTGCGCGATATCCACCGCTCGGGCCGACCGCTTGCCCTGCTGGATAGGGCGCTGGCAGATCTGGATGTCGATACGGTCACGACCGACGATCGCGGCATCGCCATGCTGGCGACCCGCTTTCTAGCCGATGCCGGCCACCGCAACATCGCCTATGTGACCGCGGTCGACGCCGAAGGGCACGAGTACCGCGATCTCGGGCAGATCTACACCTCGTCGGTCCGTGAGCGCATCGACGGTTTCCTCACCGTGTGCCGAGAGGCCGGACTTGATCGGCCAGAACGCTTTGTTCGCCTTGGCGCGACAAGCCCCACCGAAACGCGCAGGGTTGCCGGCGAGATGCTGTCGGCGCCGGATCGGCCGACGGCGATCCTCGCCTCCGACAGCGTCATTGCGCTGGAGATCTTCAAGGTGACCCGCGAGCGCGGCCTGCGGGTTCCCGACGACATTTCGCTCATCACTTTCCATGATGCGGACTGGACGAGCGTCACCACGCCGCCCATCACCGTTATCGACCAGCCCGTCTACGCGCTTGGCAAGAGCGTCGCGGAATTGCTCATCCGGCGATTGAAGGGAGATTCCCGCCCGGCGGAAAGGCTCGTTTTGCCGACCGCCATCATTGCACGCGGATCCGTTGGCCCGCCCTTGAATGGAAAGCCCCAAGTGCGCCAAGCATAGGTGTGGCGGCGATACGGCCCACATTGAATACGCTAGGGAGCCAAGGTCGACGCACCCCCGCTTTAAGACTGATACGGGTCAATGAAGCCCAGCAAACACCCTGATCGCAATGCCACGTCCACCGTCATCGGGACGGCACGTGCCGGCTCATGGTTTGAAGAGCGTGACGATGAGCCAGATGCCCGGCTAATTCTTGCGCCTGCCTGGCTTCAGGGCCGCCAAAAGATTGGTGATCCTGCCCGCCTTGCGGTTGCGGATCTCGGCCTCGTTCTTGCGGCCCACCGCCGCGCGGACAAGTCTGGCGCCGAGATAACGCAAAGGCTCGGGCGGCAGCGACATGCGCCGCTCCATGCCGACCAGACCGCTTTCGCTCCAGCGATCCTTTCGCTCGAGCACCAGGCTCGCCAGAATGCGTCCGGCTATCGGCGTCTGCGCGATGCCGGTGCCGTTGAATCCCATGCCGTAGAAGATATTGGGATGATCGCGCAGGTGGTCGAAGACAGGAACGTGTTCAGGCACGCAGTCGATCGGCCCCGACCAGTCATATTCGATCGCCACACCGCGCAGCGACGGGTAGACCCGATGCAGCTCTCGCATATTGTCGCGGCCGTGCTCCGGGCTGCGGTTGAAGCTGGCGCCGAAATTTCCACTGAAGGCGACGTTGCCGCTGCCACGACCGAAGACCACCCTGCCCCCGATGGTGCGCTGGTAGTAGAGCACCTGGGCCTGGGAATCGCAGATCGAGGCACCGTCGCGCCAGCCGATGCTGTCGAGCAGTTCGGGAACGGCGGCAGTGGCAATCACCTCGCTGCCGACCACATAAAGATGCCGCCGCAGTTCCGGCAGCGCGGAAAGCCAGGCGTTGGCGGCAAGCACGATTTTGTCAGCCCGTACCGCGCCATGCGCCGTGCGCACCGTGCATGTCATGCCGGGTTCGATGGCGAGGACCGGGCTGCGCTCATGGATGATGACGCCGCGTGCCAGTGCCAACTTGCGCAATCCGATGGCAAGTTTGGCGGGATGGACCGTGCCGGCAGTGGTCTCGACCACGCCGACATAGGAGGCCGATGAACCGGTGCGGCGTTGAATGTCCTCGGCCGTCAGCGGGCTGAAACGGTTTTCTCCAACAGCCGCCGTCAAGGCCACGGCGGTCTCCCAGGCGCCTTCCTGCGCAATGGAGCTTGCGGTCCACAACCATCCGTCCAGCCTCAGGTCCATGTCTATGGTGCCGTTTTGCTGCAGCGCCTTCAGCTCCGCGATCGATGCCACCGTGTCGGCGCACAGCAGGCGCGCTTCCTCGAGACCGACGACCGCACTGATCTGGTCGATTTCGGCGAACCATGAATGGACCTGACCGCCGTTGCGCCCCGAGGCCCCCGATCCGCACAGATCGGCTTCAAGGATGACCACCCGCGTTTGCGGCGCCAGTTCAAGGATCCGCAGCGCGGTCCACAGACCGGTATAGCCGCCACCGACGATCACCACGTCGGCGCGCTCGTCGCCTCGCAATGGCTCGGTCGCAGGGGCGGCGGTAATGTCCTGCAGCCAAAACGACCGGTCAGATGCAAGCGCGACCGCAGGCTGCCGCAAACGAAGTGTACTCACGCTTGGGCTCCCTGCGCATCGACAATGAAGCTGGCATATTTGGCTGGCAGCCAATCGGGTATCGGACGCGGTCTCTGGGGAAACCCGCCAAGATGGGTGCAGGTCTGCGCCGCCGCGATCGACGCCCTGTGCAATGCCTCCAAGGCGCCAAGGCCGCCGAAATGGAAGCCGGCGAGGAAAGTGGCAATGAAACTGTCGCCGGCGCCACACGTATCCACGACATCGACAAGCGTCGCCGGCGCATGCACGACATTCGTGCCATCGTCGAAGTAGGAGCCGCGTCGACCACAGGTCAAAACTACCTGCCTTGCGCCGGCCGCCCTGAGCGCGCCCAGCGATGGCACGATGGGAACATCGACATCGTCCGGTCCGGACGCAAACAAAAGCGGGACACCGTCGAGCGGCAGCGCCATATGGGCGGTCGATAGATCGATGCTGAACGGCACATGGTCCGCCACCAATCGTTGGACAAGGTGCTTGTTGGCGTTGGTGCCGAGATGCACCCAGTCGGCCGCGGCGATGACCTCATAATGCGCGGGCAGCGGCATGAAGTTTTCGCCCACACCGAAGGATTCGTGCAGGAACTTCCGGTCGCCGGATTCATCGCGCAGCAAGGTGACGGCCGTATCGCCGGGACGCCGTTCGACGTCGTCGGGGGATAGGCCGGCACCTGCCAGCTCAGCAAGCACCACGTCGCCTTCGGGATCGTTCCCGACGGCGCCGAAATAGCGCGCGGACCAGCCGTTGCGCCGCCATTGCGCCGCGACATTCAAGGCGTTGCCGCCCACCGTCATCAAGTTGTTGGTCAAATAGGCATCAAGGCAATTGTCCCCGACCGCGATAAGCTTCTTCGACCTCATGCCGGCACCGTTGCGCAATTGAGGTATGGCGCGATGGCGCCAAGGCAGCGTGTCCAGGCTTTTACCGGATCGAGCGCGTAGGAGCCGTTGCCGAACGGCTCGAAGGTGAACTTTCCGGCATAGCCCAGGCGCGCAAGCTCGCTGACGTAGTGGCCAAGCGGCAGCGTGCCCTCCCCCCACACCAGATGCCCACCTGGCGTGCCGTCGACCAGATGGACATGCGCCAGCCGCGAGCCGAACAGGTCGATATAGCCGGCCACGGTGTCGCCGGCCGTGGCCATGGCGACAGTGTCGAGCACGATATCGATATTGCCGGCGCCCACCTCATCCAGCATTTGGCGCAGGCTTGCCGCATCATTGACGATGTTGCTCTCGAACCGCTGCAACGGCTCGAGCAGGCAGCGCACCCCGTTTGCGGCTGCGCGCCGGGCGATCTCGCCGACCGCTTCGACCGCGCGGTCCCATGCCGGTTGCCGGGGTTGGCTCTCGTAGCCCCGGCCGGGCGTCAGGAAGAGATAGCGGGCGCCAAGCGCCGCGCAGATGTCGGCTGCACGGCAAAACCGCTCAATGCTGTCCTGGCGCAGTGCGGCGTCGCCGGAGGCGATGTTGATTGGATACAACACCTGCTCAGGCGTAAAGCACCAAGCCGACAGCTCGTTGTCGGCGAGTACCCGGCGAACGGATTCGACACGCGCGTCCGTGGCATGGAACAAGTCCAGATGCTGGGCAATCCCCCACAGTTCGACCTCGAGCAGGCCAAAGCCTCGGATCGTCCTGGCGACCTCATCGAAGGGGAAGTGCTGAAAGCTGAAATTGGCTCCGATCAGCTGATGAGCAGCGAGCTGCGGCATGAAGGCTCCTTTCGGGAATTGTTATTTGCCGATGCCTTCGGCCAAGCCACGGATGAAGTAGCGTTGCGCGGCAAAGAACACGATCACGATAGGCAGCGCCGAGATCGTCATGGCCGCGAACACCACGGCATAGTTGGTCCCGTGCGTTGCCATGATCGACGTCAGTCCGACCGGCAGCGTCTGCACATCGGAGCCGCTCGTGAAGATCATGGCGAAGAGATATTCATTCCAGGCGAACAGGACGTGCAGGATGACGCAGGAAATGATGATCGGCCGGCACAGCGGCAAGGTGATGCGCCAGAAGATCTGACCCTCGCTGGCGCCATCCATCGTCGCCGCCTCGTCGATGTCTTCAGGCAGATCCAGCATGTAGGCGCGGATGAGGAAGGTGGTGAACGGCACCCGGAACGCCGTGTAGAGAATGATCAGCGCCCAGTAGGTGTTGTAGAGACCGAGCGCCTGCAACATCTTCACCAGTGGAATGATCGCCACCGTGGGGCTCAGCATCAAGCCGCCCAGAACGATGGCGATAACCAGCGGCTTTGCCGGCATCTTGGTGCGGGTCAGGCCGAAGGCCGTCCAGGCGCTGATCAGCACGGTGCATATGGCCGAAGCGACGGTCACCAGCACCGAGACTGTCACGTAGCCACGCACGCCCTGGTTCCATGCCTGCATGTAATTGTTCCACGACCAATGGGTGGGCAGGGCGAAGGGATCGCCGAAGATCTGCGCATTGTCCTTGAAGCCGCTCAGCGCCATCCAGATCAGCGGATAGATGACGACGACACCAAGGCAGACCAGGAACGAATAGAGCAATGTCCTGGCGATGACCGACCACACATTCACGTTCCGGCTGCGACCGGCTGCGACCATCGCACTCATAGCTGCACCCGGCGGCGCTTGGTGTACCAGAGCTGTGCCGCACCTGTGAGCATGGTCAACATGAAGATGACGGCGGCGATCGCCGCGCCATAGCCGAAATTGTCCTCGATGAAGGCCTTCTGGTAGAGCCACGTGCCCAGCACCTGGCTGCTGTTGTTGGGCCCGCCTGCGGTCATCACCATAACCTCGTTGAACACCTGGAACGCGCCCGTGATGGTGATGATGATCATCAACCCCGTCATTTCCCGGGTGAGCGGAAAGGTGATGCTCCACAGGCGGCGAAGCGGACCCGCGCCGTCGATCGTTGCGGCATCGTAGAGGTCGCGCGGGATCTTCTGGATGGCAATGGCGAACAGCAGCGTCGAATAGCCAAAACCCTGCCATTGGCTCATGGCGATGACGGCATAGATGGCGGTGTGCTCATTGCCGAGCCAAGGCATGACGAGCTGGCTCAGTCCAACACGGCTGAGCGCGGCATCCAGCAAGCCGATCTGCGGCTGGTAGATGAAATAAAACAGCAGGCCGGTCACCGTGATCGAGATTGCCGACGGCACGAAATAGACGGCGCGCCACAGCCGGCGCCAGCTTTCGCTTTTCAGGTCCTCGATAATGGCCGCCAGCAGGAACGCGCCGAAGACCTGGAAGATGACGGAGATGAGAGCGTAGAGGCAGTTGTTCCACAGCGCCAGCAGCACGACCGGGTCATGCAGCAGCCGGTCGTAGTTGGCGAGGCCGACATTGGTGACCTCGCCGGTGTAGATGTCCTCGTCGGTGGTGCTGACGATGAAATTGTCGACGATCGGATAATAGACGAACCAGCCGATGAGGATGAGCGCGATCGCCGCCCATCGCAACGACAACAGGTTGGCGAAGCAGGCCCGCCGGCTCTTTGGCCGTTGCGGCCTGGCGACGCCGATGTCGGCGCCGCTGTCCACTGTGTCCGAGGCCCTTGCCATGCTCGCCTGCTTTATTTGGCCGCGGATGCGGCTTTGCGCACCTCGTCCATCACTTGCTCGGGCGTCATCGAGCCGCCCGCCAGCGCCTGCAGGCTGGACAGCCAGACGGCGGCGACGCGCGGTGGGTTGGCCGTATCCAGCCAGGGCATGAGGTATGAGGCGGCGTTGATATCCTTGAGGCCATCGACCACAGCCGCGCTCATGTTCGATTCCGAGGCGCCGCCGATGGTGGCGCTCGGCTGGCCATAGGGTGGCGCAGACAGCACCTGCGCATTTTCCTTCGAAGTCACGAACTTCATGAAATCGATCGCCAGCGGGATGTTCTTCGATGCCGCATTGATCATGTAGCCCTCCGGCGCGCCCTCGATCGACTTGGCGTCACCCTTGGCGCCGGCGGGCACCGGCAGCCGGAAGAATCCGAAATCGGCGGGCTTTAACGCCGACTCCGGCGTGGCGGCCTGATCGAACTCGATGATCTCCTGGTAGTACATGGCCGACTGCGCGTTGGTGAAGGCCTGGAGAGCCGAGGCATAGGATGTGCCGTTGACGCCGGCGCCATCGGTGCAGCGCTCGACAAGCTGGCTGAACTGCTTGAGTGCTGCGATATAGCCTGGGTCGGTGTATTGGGCGGTGGCCGGATCGAAGTCGCGTTCCAGCGTTCCCTGCGGCACGTTGTAGGCGAGCAGCTGGCCTGCAAAGTGGATTGCCGGCCAGGCCTCCTTGTTGCCGAAGGAGATCGGTGTCACGCCGGATTTGCGGAGGGCGTCGCAGCTGGTCAGCAATTCCTCGAAAGTGCCCGGTGCCTTGAGGCTGAGCTTGGCGAAGATCTGCTTGTTGTAGCCCATGAACTTGGCATCCTGGTAAAGCGGAATGCCATAGAACTTGCCGTTGTATTGGAACGCCTTGACGGCGGCTGGAGACAGCGACTTGCCCCACTCGGTATCGGCAGCAATGACGGGCGTGAGATCAACGGCGCGATTGCCGCGCACGAAATTGCCACCCCAGCTGCCTGTCCAGGAGAAATAGATATCGGGCAGCGAGTTGGAAGCGACCAGCGTCTTGGTCTTGCCCTTCACGCTGTCGTCGCTCTCCTGGATAAGTTCGACCTTCACATCCGGATGGAGCTTCTCATAGGCCTGTGCCAGGTTGACGAAATAGGGCGACAGCTGTTGCAGCCCGAACTTCGTCAGGACCGAAAGCGTGCCGGTGTATTCCACCTTGGCGTTTGGGTCGGCCGTGACAGCCGGCGAAGCGGCGGAACTGCCGCTTATCGACAACCCCAATGATGATACCGCGGCCACCGTGACCGCCACGATTTGCAGCGAACGTTTCATGGATAGCTCCTTCAGAGGTGAGAGGGGATCAATATTCCACGCGTTTGTAGTAGCGACGGGTGGTCAGCGGGTGGTTGCGCAGCACCTCGAGATGGGCGCTCAGCCGCTCGAGCAAGGTGGCGAGCAGAACCGGCGAGATCATGCCGCGGACCTTTGCGGAGATGCCCGGCAACTTGACCGAGGCCGCGTCCAGCGTGCGAACGCGGTCCGTGTAGCGCCTGGCGAAGTTCTCGACCCGGTCGGCCAAGGGCCGAAGGGCATCTTCGCCCTTGAACACGAAAACGCTGACGCCCGGCTCGACCAACTCGAGCGTACCGTGGAAGAAGTCGGCGGCGTGCACCGGGCGGGTGCGAATCCACTGCATCTCTTCGAGGATGCACATGCCGTAATAGTGTGCCTCCGGCCACACCGAGCCGGCGCCGGTGAAGATGTGATAGGTATCGTCCTTGATTGTCTGGGCCAGTTCGGCCGCCCTGTCCTCAAAGGCAGCCTTGGCGTCGGCAAGCAGATCCGGCAGCAGTTTGAGTTCGGCGACAGTGCCATCAAAATCATCATATTCGCCGCGCTCTTCCAGCAGGGCCAGGACGATCAGCAGCGTCTGCAGGTAGAAGGATTCCGACGAGGTGTCGTCTTCGGCGAAGTTCGTGAAATTGTGGTCAGCCTCCCGTGCGATTGGCGTATCCGAATGGCCGGTGAGCGAAATCGTGCGCACACCACGTTTTTTCAGAAAGGCCATGAGCTCGACGCCTTCCTTGGTCGTGCCCGACAAGGACGGGATGACCACCACGGCCTTGCTGTCGAGACCGGCGGGCGGATCGATCACGACCTGCGCCGGATAGGCACCGCTCACCGGGAAGGTGGAACAGCGCTGCGCCAACTCGATCGCGGGCAAGGTTAGAAGCTGCACGCCGCCGGTGCCCATGAAAAACAGCCGCTCGACGCCATCTGCCAGCAGTGTGCGCATCAGTGAGCGAACCTCACCTGCGACGGCGACGGCCCCGCTTTGGATCTTCACGAAGCGGTCCCTATCGAAGTTCAGCATGACGTTTTCCTTGTATTTCGCGTGTGACAGGCCTCTAGCCCGCCTTAGGCGTCGGTGGGCCGTCTAGCTCGTTTTCTGATGTGAGATCGATCTCACAAGCAATAATGGGCACGCAATTTCGCCAATGGCAAGTCCTTTAGACGAAATTCTCCGAAATCGAGGGGTTTGCTCTTTTAGCGCACAGCGCGCCGGGCAACCGATCCGCGTACGATCAAGCGGGTCTGAAATCGGGTACGGCGCGGTGCAACCTTTTTGCCGGCAAGCCGCTCCAGCAGATATCTAGCGGCGAGCGGTCCGATCTCGGAGATGGGTTGCGCCACGACCGTTATCTGCGGATCGGTGAACGTGGCGAGGTTGAAGTCATCGAAGCCAACCACCGACACGTCATGCGGAATCGAGAGCCCCATTGAACGCAGGCCAAGAAGCGCGCCTTGCGTCATGAGGCTGTCCACCGTGAACAGTGCGGTGGGGCGATTGCGCCGGCTGAACAGGCGGATCGTGGCTTCGATGGCGTGCTCGACGGTCGAGCGCGATACGCCGATGAGCGCTTCATCGATTGCGATCCCATGCGAGTGGAGCGAGTTTTCGTAGCCAGCCAAGCGTTCCTGTGCCGTAAAGATGCGTGACTCGTCGCGCAAAAGACCGATCCGGTGGTGACCGTTGCCAACCAGATAGTCCACTGCCTCGCGTGCCCCGCCCTCGTTGTCGACGACGACGCTGTCGCATTGCAGGTCCTTTACCACGCGGTCGATGAGCACGATCGGTGCGCCTTCGCGGGCCAGTTGCACAATATGCTGGCTGTCGGTTGCAGACGTTGGGGCAAGGATGAAGCCGCGAATGCTGAGCGAGCGAAGGCTCTCAAGCAGTTCTTTCTCCTGTTCTACATTCTCCTCGCTGCTGGCAATCAGAAGATTGTGGCGGTGCTTGCGCAGTTCCACCTCTATGTCGTGCGCGATTCGGGCGAAGAACGGATTCTGGATATCGCCGGGCACGAAGCCTATGATCGGCAATTGTCCGCTGCGCAGCGCCTGCGCGACGAGGTTGGCCCGATAGCCCAGCCTTTCGGCTGCCTCAACCACGCGGAGCGCCGTCTCGTCGCCAACGTAACCATAGCTGTTGAGCGCCCGGGCGGCCGTGGCGCGCGACACCTTAGCCGCTGCGGCAACGTCCTTTAGTGTGATTCCTTTCTGGGCCACAGGTAACCGTCCTTCTTGGATCTGAACATTGCGTCAGATCATTCTCGGCTCGTCTTGCCGGCATCGTTGTGCGGCATATCGGACGATTCTCAAACTGCGAACATAGCTTTCGCAACTCCTTGCCACCTAATCGAGATACGCGCGCTGTTTGGCTATCTGGAAATTTGATCCACGAATGCACCTACATGTTGTGCAGTCAGTTCATTGCCTTGCACTACCAGCATACGGCAATGAGTTCACGCCATGGTCCAGGCGGCCTCCCTGGCATCGATCATAACACCGATGGAGACGACTAGGCTTGCCGCCAAACTCGTCCAGCGATTGGAGGCGAGCTTTCAAAAAAGCCAGACGCTCAAGGCCCGCTGCACGGAGAGCCACAGGCTGGGAGACTCTGAGCAAATCGGGAATCTGAGTCGCTTGCTCTGAACCGTCGGCATCATGCTGCTAACCGGTTTTGATCCTCCGGGGCTCCGCATTGGCAATAGCGACGAAAATGCTGTCGAGCAGACCCTTGTCGCGGAAGGAACTTGCCAAGCAAGGGCACCTCGGCCAAGTACGCAAACAACGCCCGGAGACGAGGCGCATCCGGCAGCACCCTTTTGGGGCCAGATAGAGACTCAGAAACCCAAAGCTTTCATCTTCCCGCTATTAAAACGGAGGACTCGATCGTGACGCGTGCGCCCGACCATCGCCAACGGTGGGCTCCAAACTGATCGAAACTTCTCGTCGACCTTTGCAAGGTGATTGATCATCGGGGAGACCAAAGCCGAAACACTGGGGTTGGTGTCTCCAGTGACGCTGAACGAAGCTTCAGGGAAAATCCCAAATCTGCCGATTTCCCTGGCGCTGTCATTGCAACGATCGAGACAATCAGGGAGACCGGACCGGAGGCACGAGACGCCGCGTCCTTCCGTGGGGTCGCTCCTCCAAACCGTTTGACGCAATTTAGAGATGTTGCCTTGACCCCGCACTAGCGTCTACTGCATCTCCCAGCGGGAGCGTCACCAATGGCGAGAAAGTCTGTCCGACGCAAGTCAACGATTTATGATATCGCGGTGGCGGCAAAGTCGTCCCCGACCGCCGTCAGTCTCGTCCTCAATGGCTCGTGGCAACAGCACCGGATCAAGGCGGAAACCGCAGCGACCATCCTCGATTGGGCTGAGCGGCTTGGCTATGCTGTCAACCTCAAGGCACGAGGATTGCGGCTTTCCCGATCCGGACTCGCTGGAATGATCTTGCCACATTACCGCAATCGCTTCTTCGCCGGATTGGCCGAAGCCTTTGAAGCGGAATCCCGCGTCCACCGCTTGTGCCCGATCGTCGTCAGCACCCATCGCAATCCTGATAACGAGTTGAGTGTGACGGAAACCCTGCTGGCTCAGCAGGTGGAATTTCTCTTCCTTGCGGGCGTTCGTGACCCCGATCCGCTGAATGATCTGTGCCGGGCAGCGGGCGTCCGGTGCATCAACATCGATCTGCCAGGCCGCCGGGCTCCCTCAGTTGTTTCTGACAACTACGGGGGCGCCAAGGCGCTCACAGAGATCATTGTTCAGAAATTGAAAGAACGAGGGGGCTCCACCGAAGATCTCTTCTTCTTTGGCGGGGTCAGCGATGATGACGCAACACGTAGCCGTTTGCTGGGTTTTCACGATGCGCTGGCAGCGCATGGGATTGTTACGGGCCCGGGCACGATTGACTGCTGCGGATACGCACCGACCAACGCTGCTCGGTCTCTCGCTGCACGATACGCTCAGCTTGGGCATCTGCCCTCAGGTATGTTCGTCAACGGCGTGACCGCTCTTGAAGGAACATTGCGGTTCACTTCGACACTAGCCTCAAGTGAGCTTGGACGGGTTGTTGTCGGAAGCTTCGACTGGGATCCATTCGCGGCGCATTTGCCCTTCGATGTGACCATGGTCCGACAGAATGTCGAGGTGATGATTGCTGAAGGATTTTCGCTTCTCGAGAATTATTCGATAGACCACTTTCCGCTGGTGACCGTACCGACCAGCTTTGGGCGAACCGGAGAGCATGACGGCGCCCAAGAAGATTGGGATTCGGCATCCAAATCGAGCATCGACCACTAGCAATTCTTTGTCACGAGACATCGTTGCAGAAGTTCAACTCCGTTCATCAGCACCTCGGATCTGGGTAGCACCGCCTCCACCCAAGGCTCGCGGGCGATCGCATGTCGTTCTACGGGTGCAGCCTGAGTGCGAGGGGCGGATCGTTTACATCAATCGAGAAATGTTTTTAGACGCTGGTGGCGTGACCGCCTTGCTAAATCTATTTAGCACCTTGACCGGCCGGCATTCAAAGTCTTTTATGGCGCGTTCTGGGAGGAATGCGGCGCCGAGTGCGTCAATGCCGTAGGGCCCAAAGGGGTGGGCCAAACAAAGCCGACATGGGCAATAGGCAACCCAAAAACTCGTCAATCAGGGAGGAACTAAATGTTAGCAAAAACTATACTCGCGGCGGCGTTCGGCGCAGCCCTTTCGGTCGCCACAATGGATGCTGCACTGGCGAAGGACATCAAGGTTGGAGTCGTCGTGAAGATCGGCGGTATTCCCTGGTTCAATGCGATGGAAACGGGAATAAAGGAAAAGTCGAAAGAGCTTGGCGACGACGGCTTCATGGTCGGGCCGACCAGCGCCGACCCGGCACTTCAGGTCCGCGCGATCGAAGACCTGATAGCTCAGGGCGTCAGCGTAATTGGGGTCGTGCCGAATGATGCAAACGTTCTCGAGCCAGTTCTAAAAAAGGCGCGCGAAACGGGCATCAAGGTTATAACTCATGAATCGCCGGACCAGGTGAACGCTGATTGGGACTTCGAAATGGTCTCGGCCGTTGGTTTCGGTGAGGCCCATGCTAAGCTATTTGCCGAGAAAATGGGCGGCAAAGGCAAGTACGTGGTGTACGTAGGTTCTCTTACTGTGCCCGCACACAATGCCTGGGCCGATGCTGCAATCGCCTACCTGAAGAAGAACTTTCCCGACATGCAGATGGTTGGCGACAGATATGGCGTCGCCGAGAGCGCCGATGACAGCCGAAAGACGGCTCTGGATGTGCTTGCCGCCAATCCTGACCTCGGCGGCTTCCTGACGTTCGGCAGTCAGGGACCGATCGGCGCCGGACGCGCGATCGAGGAGCAGAAGCTTGGTGACAAGGTGGTTCTTGTCGGTTCATTCTCGCCTAGCCAAGGCAGCGCAATGCTCAAATCCGGCATTATTGACGGCGGCTATATGTGGAATCCTCTGGAAGCGGGCAAAGTATTCGTAACGATGGCTGATTTTCTGGCGGGCGGCGGTGAAATCACCGACGGCATGACGATCGAAGGTCTGGGTGTCGTTCACCCTGACTTCAAAACCGGCACCATCATCGTGGACGCTGTGCAGCCTATCACGGTCGAAACGGTCGATGGTCTTGCAGCCCTAGGGCTTTAGATGGCGGACCATGGCTGGCGTGCCGGGGTGGCAAATCAATCCCGGCACGCCCCATCCTTGTCATTTCAGAAGGGCCCGCCGTGAACCTCGTCGCGTCTACGACGCAGGACCTCCCATCGGTTCTGTCGTTTAGCAACATAAGCGTCACATTTGGTGGCGTTAGAGCCCTCCAGGATGTCGCCTTCGAGGTTCTCCCGGGTGAAGTGCAATGCATCGCCGGTGAGAACGGCAGCGGCAAGAGCACCCTGATCAAGGTAATCACCGGCGTTTGTCAGCCGCTAGCCGGCGCAAACATGTCGATCGCCGGAAAGTCTGTCGACATCATGTCGCCGGCTGCGGCGCGCAGCGCCGGGGTGGAAGTCATCTGGCAGGACCTCGCACTGTTTCCTGAAATGACAGTCGCGGAAAATATCGGGATCAGAACTGTCCTCGGCAACATGCCTCGGCTCGTCGATCATTCGCGCATTCGCGAGGTGGCGCGAGGGCTGTTGGCGCGGCTTGGCGCCGACCTCGATGTCGACGCGCCTCTGCGTAGCTTTGCAATCGCCCAACGTCAGATCGTCGCCATCGCCCGGGCGCTCGCCGGCGATGCGAAGGTTATTTTCATGGACGAGCCCACATCGTCGCTTACTCAATCGGAAACAGACCGGTTGCTCGCGATCGTTCGAACACTCTCGAATGAAGGCATGGCCATCGTCTTCGTCAGCCATCGCCTTGCGGAAGTTCTGGAGATCTCAAGTCGCGTCACCGTTCTGCGCGACGGTAAGGTCGTTGGGGTGTTCCCGACCGCCGGAATGACCCAATCACGCCTCACCGAACTAATGACCGGCAAGACTTTCGACCAAACCGTGAGCACGAGAAACCTTAGTGGATCACCCGTCGTGTTGAAGATCGATCGATTGACCCGCGCAGGCGACTATGACGACGTTTCGCTGACAATACGGCGAGGTGAAACGCTTGGCCTGACCGGGCTACTCGGCGCCGGTCGCACAGAACTCGCGCTTTCTATTTTCGGCATGCTGCGCCCAGACGGCGGCAGCATCGCACTCAACGGGACGGTTCTTCATCTGAACTCCAACCGCGACGCAATCCGCGCGGGTATTGGATATCTCTCCGAAGACCGCTTGTCCCTTGGTCTCATACAAGCTCAGTCCATCGCCGACAACGCCGTTATCCCGGTGCTCGACAAGATCCTTGATCGAGGGCTGATCTCCTCGGAGAAGAAGGACGCGCTCGTCAATCATTGGATCGAGGAATTGGCGATAAAAGTCGGGCGGCAGACCGATGCGATTTCCACGCTCTCGGGCGGCAACCAGCAAAGGGTGGCCATCGCCAAATGGCTGGCGGTCGGCCTGAAACTGATCATTCTTGATTCGCCAACCGTGGGGGTGGACGTTGGCGCGCGGGCCGGCATCTTCGAGATTGTCGCCAAGCTCGCTGCCGAAGGCCTGGCGATTCTGCTGATATCCGATGAAGTGCCGGAGGTCTATTTCAACGCCGATCGTATCCTTCATATGGCTGCGGGCAAGATAGTCGCCGAATACGATCCGCACGCCATCCCGCTCGGTGACCTGGAAGCTGCCGTCTATGCGTAACCGCGGCAAGCTCTTCCGGGCTCATCCCACCGAGACATGGCTCGTTGTGGTTCTTCTCATCATGAGCGCAGGTCTCTCGGTTGCGAGCGACAAATTCTTCACCATTGCCAATCTCTTCAACCTGCTCAACACAAGCTCGACAAATCTGATCTTCGCGGTTGGGCTGCTGGTGGTGTTGATCGCGGGAGGCATCGACATCTCCTTCGCTGTGGCCGCGTCAGTGGTTCAATACGTCGTGGCGCTGGCTCTAGCCCAAATGGGAGGTGGTGATTGGTTCATCGGCCTCACCTTGGCGGCAATTGTCGGGATCACCCTGGGTGCGGTGAACGCCGGCCTCATCTACTATTTCCAGATCATTTCAATCGTTGTCACCATCGCCACCTTCAATATTTTTTTCGGCCTGCTGATGTTCTTCACGCACGGTGTATCGATCTACAATCTGCCTGCATGGTGGACGCATCGCACTGTGCTTTTCGAGTTCAAACAGGCGAATGGCAATTGGGCCGAGCTAACACTGCCGGTTGCGATCATGGCGGTCTGCGTCGCCGCCACCTGGGGGCTTATCCGGTATACCACCACGGGACGGCAGCTATACGCTTTTGGCGACAACCCGGAGGGCGCCCGTCGCCTCGGTATCAACATCGCGGCGATGCACTTCATTGCCTTCGGCTGGCTTGGTTTGATGGCCGGGATCGCGGGACTTGTGCAGGTGCACTATTCCCAGGAAGTCGTGCCCAACGCATTGGTGGGGCGCGAGCTGGACGTGCTGGCAGCGGTAGTCCTTGGCGGTGCCAGGCTGGGTGGCGGGCGCGGCACCGTGCTCGGTTGCATCCTTGGCGTGTTTCTTGTGTCGGTGACGCAAAACGGGCTGAACCTCCTCGGCATCTCTCCCTATGCTTTCAAGATGATCGTCGGGGCGATCATCTTGATTGCCATCACGCTGTCCAACGCGCCGCTCGGGCATATCCTCGCGGGCTTGCGGCAGAGGATGGGTACATGACGCAGCGCGTGCTCGAAACTGGAGCGCTACGGCACGAATTCTTGCGCCGTCTTGCCGGCACGTTGGGCGCCGAGAATATCGGACTTTTGCTGGCATTGATTTTGGTGATTGCATTCTTCGGATCTCTCTCGCCGCGATTCCTGTCCAAAGCTACCTTTGAATCGGTGGCCTTCCAGTTGCCTGAACTTGGACTGCTTACGCTCGCGATGTTGATGCCGATCATCTCGGGCGGCATCAATCTCGCCGTGACGTTCACGGCCAATCTCTGTGGCCTCACGCTCGCCTGGGTTCTTCAGGCCAACGGAGGACCGGACGCAAGCATCTATGCCTTTCTACTCGGTTCCGTTCTTGCGGTCGGCGTTGGCACGGCAAGCGGCTTGGTCATGGGCCCGGTGATAGCCTATACCGGCGCGCACCCCATCCTCGTTTCGCTCTCGGTGATGATTTTCCTGCGCGGCCTTGGCGAGTTTCTGACCCGCGGCGCCGATATTTCGGGCTTTCCCGAATTCATCCAGCCCCTGGGTCACGGCAGCATCGTCGGCATTCCTGTCCCGCTGCTGATACTGCTCGGCGCAGTCATCGTCTGGCATGTCTTGATGACCCGAACCAGGCTTGGCTTTTCCAACTATATGGTCGGCTCCAACATCGAGGCGACGCGCTATTCCGGCATCTCGACGCGACGCGTGATCATTCTGATCTACGCGCTGTCTGGCGCCATGTGTGCGTTGGCCGGCATTATCATGATGGCACGATTCAATTCCGTCCGTGTCGGCCATGGCGAGTCCTATGTGCTGATTACGGTGCTTGCCTGCTTCTTGGGCGGGGTGAATCCGTTTGGCGGCTTCGGCAAGGTCGTTTCGGTCTTCCTAGCCCTCATCGTTTTGCAGTTGCTTTCTTCGGGACTGAATCTCTTGGGCGCCAGCCAGCACCTGGCCACAGCCATTTGGGGCATCATGCTGATCGGCGTCATGATCTTGCGGTGGGCTGCCGGGCAGCTCAATTTCATGAGGATAACACGATGAAGGGTTTTGGCGTTCATACGAGCATGTGGACGAGTGGTTGGTCCGTAGAGGGCGCCGAGCACACTGTAGCGGCGGTGAAAAAATACGATCTCGATTTCATTGAAATTTCGCTGGCCGATCCATTTTCTTGCGATGCCGATCACACCCGCAAGCTGCTGGCGGCAAATGGCATGCAGGCGGTGTGCTCGCTAGGGTTGCCCGAACATGCTTGGGCATCGCGCCACCCACAGGAAGCGATTGACTTTCTCAAGGTGGCTATCGACAAGACGGCCGACATCGGAGCCCAGGCGCTGTGCGGCGTAATCTATGGCGGCATCGGCGAGCGTACTGGCGTGCCACCTACGCAGGACGAACTTGATAACATTGCGAAAGTGATGACGTCCGCCGCCGCGCAAGCCAAGTCTCGCGGCATCGAACTCGGTGTCGAAGCCGTGAACCGCTACGAGAACCACATCATCAACACCGCGGCTCAGGCGGTGGCTTTGATCGAACGAGTGGGCGCCGACAATATGTTCGTGCACCTTGATACCTACCACATGAATATCGAGGAAAAGGGCATGGGCAACGGCATTATCACCGCCCGCGATTACCTCAAATATATCCATCTCTCCGAGTCTGATCGCGGCACCCCAGGCGAGGGCAATTGCAATTGGGATGAGACGTTCGCAACGCTGGCCGCGATCCGCTTCAAGGGCGGGCTCGCGATGGAGAGCTTCATCAACATGGATCCGCGTCTGGCCTTTGGCCTCAGCGTGTGGCGTCCGGTGGCCGAGAGTGAAGCGGTTGTAATGGGCAACGGTCTGCCGTTCTTGCGCAACAAGGCACGGCAGTACGGGCTGATCGCATAAGTTACATCGCCATGCGAGATCGAAACTCGGCACATCATGAGCCGACTGCATCGACATTGCGGCGACTGCCTTCGAAGCAGGAGCCGCTCGAGAGGCAATATTGCGGCGTTTTAGATCCCGGCCTTCGGCTGCCCCCGGGCGCAAGCAGCCAACCGGTCGGCGATCGCAACTGCCGTGAACAACCTATTTCACCGGCTCGGGCATCACAGCCTACCTTCGGCGGTTGCGAGCCGGCCCCGCATCAATTCGCGGCGCTTTCGAAACTCTGTGTATTCCTGGTCGGCCAGTACCCCGATCTGGATCACCGATCCACTCACGGCAAAGTTGAGTGAGGAGGGAATGCCTAGAAGATTGACAAGGTTCTGAAGCACCTGCAGCAAGATCGTTCCAAGCACCACACCAATGATTGAGCCTTCCCCGCCCCGCAACGAGAACCCTCCAAGGACGGCGGCGGCGATCGCGTAGAGCTCGTAGAAATTGCCGTGCGAGCTAGGCAGGATCGAGCGTGTGTACATTGCGAGAAAGATGGATGACAGCGCCGTCAGCCCGGCGCAGATCACATAGGCGCAGATGATAACCCGGCCGGTACGGATTCCCGAAAACCGCGCGGCCTCTTCATTTTTGCCGACGGCGTAGAGGTATAGTCCGAAGGCGGTACGGTGCAGAACGACCAACATCACCGCCGCCAGGACAAGCAGGAAGACAAAAGAATGAGGAATGGGAATGGAGGTAGGCATTGTTGGTAAGAACCGAAACCAGATCGGTGCGACCGGTGGTGAGATATTCCAGATCCTCGAAGCGGGTTTCGTAGGGAAAGCCTGCCGTCGCATCTTGGTGTTGCCCTGCTGCTCGCCGGCATGAAGATCGCCCGCACCATCCTGCGTCAGCCGGCCCTGCAGGCGGTGATCGCCGAGGAGCTGTCGCCGGGCGGGGCCGCCGACCTTTCCGATCAATCCATAACAGACCACATCCTCGAACATGCCAAGACGGTCTATCACCCCTGCGGCACCTGCCGGATGGGTAGCGATGACCAGGCGGTGGTCGACCCGCAATTGCGCGTGCGCGGCGTGCCGCGCCTACGCATCAGCGACGCCTCGATCATGCCGCGTCTCATCAGCGGCAACACCAACGCGCCGGTGATCATGATCGCCGACCGCTGCGCCGATTTCATCCTCGGCAGCGCTTAGCGAGAAACGGTCAGCCGAGAGAAATCCAGGCTGTTTTGAGAGGGTGTATCTGTCCAGCGCATGCAGCGACTTGTCGCGACCGAAGCCGGACAGCTTGACGCCGCCGGGCGGCACGGTGATGTCGGCGCCGCCATACATTGCATAGGTCCTATCAAATCGAGACTGGGATAGCGGTGCCAACGCGCTGCTGTTGGCCGCCAGAAAGCTGGTGCGGATACGCCTGGAGAAATTCAGGCGATGCAGGCAACTTCACCAGACGCAGCAGCTCCAGCAGCATCCATGACGGCGCCGAAGTCGCGCCCGGCTTCCAGATCATCGCTGCGCCGGCCACACGCCCGGCCACTCGGTCTACCTCGCAAACTCCGGCAAGGAACAGCGCATGATTTCGGCCGACACGATGTATGTGCCAGCGCTGCTGGCGCCGCATCCGGAGTGGCAAGGCAGCTACGACCAGGACGGGCCGATGGCGATCACCACGCGGCACAAGCTGATCGATCGCGTGATCGCCGACAACATCCGGATCTCGGGCGGGGGCTCTCAGAGAGGTTCCTGCTATTGCTGCTGCAGGCCGGTGATCATGGCAATGATCTCGTTCTTATCGGTCTTCGCGGTCTCGCGAATTCCAATCTGCTTGCCACGCCTGAGAACACAGATGCGGTCGGAGAGCTTGAAGACCTGGTCGAGGCTGTGGCTGATGATCAGGATGCCGACATTGCGCTGCTTCAGCGACTGGACGATAGCCTCCACCCGGGCGGTTTCGGCAACGCCCAGCGCCGCCGTCGGCTCATCCAGCAGGATCAGCTTGCTTGCCCAATGCGTGGCGCGCGCGATCGCAACGCCCTGGCGCTGGCCGCCGGAGAGATCGCGGATAGTGGCGTGCGCGGAGGGGATGCGCACGTCCAGTTCCTTCACCAGTTTCTCGGTCTCGTCGATCATGCGGCGGCGGTCGAGCAAACCGAGGCGGTTCAGCGGCTCGCGGCCGAGGAACATGTTCATGTAGACCGTCTGCTGGTCGGCCAGCGCCAGGTCCTGGTAGACGACCTCGATGCCGTGCGCGCGCCCCATGGTGGCATTCGACATCGTCACCGGTTTTCCTTCGATGACGATGGTGCCGGACGAGGGCGGGTGGACGCCCGAGACGATCTTGACCAGCGTCGACTTTCCGGCGCCGTTGTCGCCGACGAGTGCAACGATCTCGCCCGGGAAAACCTCGAGCGAAAAACTCTCGATCGCGGTGATGCCGCCGAAATTCTTGCGAATGTCGTGCAGCTGAAGGATGGGCGCGCTCACCGTCATGTGTTTCTCCTAGACTGGCCAGGCATAGGGTTCACCGAAGCCGTTCTCGATGGTTTCCACTTTCGGATTGTCCGTCGAAATGCCCGACACGCCGACAATATGGGCGCGGGTGACGAAGGCCTGGCCACGGAAGCCGAACACGGCGCTGTCGCCAGGCTTCGGCGCGTTCGCGCCGGCGGCATCGATCATGGCGTAATAGTCGATCGCAGAGGGCGGCGGCACCTCGACGCTGCGCAGTGCCGAGCCTGCCGTCGTCGGTTCAGCCGAGACGATCGCCTTGACGTCGTAGTCGGGGAAGATCGGATCGATGTAGAAGCCGCCGCCAAGGCAATAGGCCTTGCCGCCGGAGAGATGCGAGACCTCGGTGAGATAGAGCACCGCCGGCAGCTCCGGCAAATCTTCCATGACATGCAGCGCGGTGGTGCCATGCAGTCCATTGCCGGGCTCGCACTGCGTCGCGCCGGCCTCGGCGAGTGCCGCCAGCATAACGCTCGACGTGGTGCCCGGCGCGTTGATCTCAATGTCCTTGCGTCCTGCCTTAGCCAGCGCTTCCGCAGCTTTCGCGAGCGTCGCCAGATTGGGGGTCGGCAGCACTTTTCGCGAAGCATGGTCGAACAGCAGAGCAGGGAAAGTGGTGATGCCGGCGAAACGGCCGCCTTCGACGGCATCCAGCCGGTCGGCGACATCGATAATGTCGGCGGCATTGAAACCGCCTTCATGGCCGCGATAGAAGATATCGCCTTCGGCGGCGATGCGGGCCAGCAGGTCCTGCACATAGCCGGCCGCCTTGGCGCCTGTTGCCGCTTCCCCAGCCTTGGTATCGTTGAACACGGTCCAGTAGTCCGGCTTGAAGGTTTTCGCCGCAGCCGCCGCTTCGAATTTTGCGACCTGCTGGAGATGGCCGAGATGGCCAAGCTTCATGCCTGCCTTGTGGGTGGCGCGGGCGCAAGCCATGTCGACGGCGACCGCGCGGTCAATGCCGCCGCGCATCACGGCCCGGCAGAACGACGAGGAGCGGCCGACCTGCTTGGTCATGGCGAAGATCTTCAGGCCGTTGCGGCTGGCTTCGCTCTTGAGAACCCGCGCATTGGCCTCAACCGTGTCGAGATCGAGCACATAAGCATTGGCCGGCAACTTACCTTGCTGGTGCAACCGGATAGCTGATTCGATGAAGGCGGGGTTGCGGCGGCGCAGAATCTCGAGAAACATGGATGGCTTCCTTCAGCGGTTCTTTTCGCGCAGCGACACGGCGACTGCGGTCAGGATGATGAGGCCACGCACGATCATCTGGTCGGAGACCGACAGGCCCATCAGGATCAGGCCGTTGTTGAGCATGCCCATCATCAACGAGCCGACCAGCGCGCCGACCACGGAGCCCTTGCCGCCATTGAGCAGCGTGCCGCCGACGATGACGGCGGCGATGACCGTCATCAAGTCGGTTTCGCCGAGAGTATATTTCGCCGCCTGCAGGCGACCGGCATAGAGCAAGCCGGCAAGACCGGCGAGCCCGCCGCTGATGGTCAGCACGGCGAGCCTGATCCTGGGCACGCTGATGCCCGATACGCTTGCGGCGCGGGCATTGTCGCCGGTCGCCAGCACATGCGCGCCGAAACGGGTTTCGCGGAACACCAGGTGGCCGATGGCCACGGCAATCACCGACCACCAGACGAGTGAGGGGACACCGAGCAGCGAGCCGGAACCGAAGAAGCCGGTGAACGCTTCGTTGGTCACCGAGATCGAGCGAAGGTCTGTCATCGAACGCGAAACGCCGGCGAACAGGCCGAGCGTCGCCAGCGTCACCAGGAAGGAGGGCAGCCTGACATACGCCACCAGCACGCCGTTGATGACGCCGATCAGCAGGCCGGCGCCGAGGCCGGCGACTATCCCTGCCGGCATGCCGTACGCGTTGATGGTGACGGCGGCTGCAAGGGCCGCCACCGCCACGATCGAGCCGATCGACAAATCTATTTCGCCGGCCGACATGACGAAGACCAGGCCGATGGCCATGATCGTCACCGGCGTCGTCTGCAACACGATGTTCGATAAGTTTCGGACGGTGAGGAAGCCGCTGTCCCTCAGCACAATGGCGAAGAACAGGAAGATCGCCAGGAAACCGAGGTAGACGACATATTGCTGCAGATTGAAGCGGCTGGCGAAGCTGCCACCGGCGCTGGTGTTGGCACTGGACATTTTATTCCTCCGGTGGTGAGCGCTTCGCCTCGAGCCTATTTCACCGCGTCCGCGATAGCCGCCGGTACGTCCCTGTTGAGGGACTTCTTCCAACCGTCCTTCACCGTGTCCTTGGTGACGGCGATGGAATCTACGGCATAGAATGGTTCGGCCTTCTTGCCGACCAGAGAACCTGCCGAGGCGCGCGCCAGCGTCACGCCAATGCTGTAGGCCTCGTCGGCGACGAGGGCCGCGATGTTGCCGCCCTTGACCATGTCGAGCGCGGCAGGCTCATTGAGGTCGAGCGTGACAATCTTGGTGTGCGTGTTGCCGGCACCGCGCAAGGCCGAAAGCACGCTCAGCGCCGGTTCGGCCCAGGTGACATAGATGCCGTCCAGGTCCGGATGCTGGGTGATCATCGCCTGGGCGATGTCTTCGCTGCGCGCCGGGTCGGCCATGCCGGCCTCGGCCTCGATCTTCATATCGGGATAGTCCTGCTCGATGGTCTTCTTGAAGGCCTGGTCGCGCTGGTTGGTGACGTAGAAGTCGGCATCGTGGAAGATGTAGCCGATCTTGCCTTTCTTGCCGAGCGCCTCGGCCATGGCGATGCCGGCCTTGTTGCCCATCTGAAAGAGATCGTCGGAGACGATGGTGACATAGTCCCTGCCCTGCTTGTAGCCGGCCGGGGAATTGTCGACGAAGCCGAGCTTGACGCCGGCCTGTCGTGCCGGATCGTAGACCGAAGCTGCAGTCGCCGGATCGACGGGAAGCGACAGGATGATCGACGGCTTTTTGGCCATCACCGTCTCGATATCGGCCTTCTGTCGCGCGGCGTCGAAACCGGCATCGGTCTGCGCCACCACCTCGATGCCGAGGCGCTTGAATTCGTCATGGGCGCCGGCATTGACGGCGTTGGTGTATTCGCTCATCTCGTGCCAGACGAGGGCGGCGGTGAACTTGCCGTCCTTGATCTGCTGCTCTTCGGCTGGCGTCAGCGTAAGACTGCTCGCCGGCACCGGCTTTTCACCATTCGGTCCTGTGGTGACGCCTTCGGCGGCGAAGGCGTGCATGGCTAGCAGGCTCGCCACCGTCGTTATGATTGCAGATGCTATGCGCATGTCCCGATTCCCCTTTTTGTTGTCGAAGAAAAGCTCCGGTGCGGCGGGCCGCGCCGGAGCGAGAGCCTTACTTGAACGCGTCGAGCACCGGCTGCGGCGCGTCGCGGTTGAGCGAGTCCTTCCAGCCCTGCGCGACATTCTCCTTGGTGACGGTCAGGGCCGGGGCGACGACGAAGGCTGGTGTCGGCTGGCCAAGCAGCGACTTCATGCCGGAAGCAGCCATGGCGCGGCCGAGTTCATAGGCCTTGTCGGCGACGAGGGCTGCGACATTGCCGCCCTTGACCATGTCGAGCGCGACCGGCTCGGCGAGGTCGAGCGTGACGATCTTGGTCCTGGCGTTGCCGGCGCCGCGTAGCGCCGACAGCACGCCGTCGGCCGGCTCGGCCCAGGTCACGTAGATGCCGTCGAGATCGGGATGTTGCAAAAGCATCGCGTTGGCCAGTTCCTCGGCGCGGGCCGGGTCGGATATGCCCTGTTCGGCGACGATCTTGATGTCGGGATAGACCTTCTCGATGGTGGTCTTGAAGGCTTGGTCGCGCTGGTTGGTGACGTAGTAGGCAGCGTCGTGGAAAATGTAGCCGACCTTGCCCTTGCCGCCGATCGCCTTGGCCATCGCGTCCGCAGCCTGCTTGCCCATCTGGAATAGATCGTCAGTCACGATCGAAGCGTAGTCGGTGCCCTGCTTGTAGTCCTTGGGCAAGTTGGACAGGAACACCAGCTTGGTGCCGTCCTTGACCGCCTGGCGGAAGGCTTCTGCCGAGGTGACCGGGTCGAGCGGCAGCGCCAAGATGACGTTGGGCTTTGCGGCCAACGCCGTCTCGATGTCGCTGCGCTGGCGGGCGGAGTCGAACTGGGCATCCGTTTTGACCGCAATGGTGATACCGGCGCGGGCGAATTCGTCGGTGGCGCCGGCGGTTACCGCATTGGTGAAATCGGACGAGGTGTGCCAGAGCAAGGCAGCCTTGTAGCCCTTGTCCTTGAGCGCGGCGATGTCGGCATCGCTTAGGATCACGTCGGCGCTCGGCGTGGCGCTCTCGCCCTGCGGGCCGACCGTCTGTGCGAAAGCTGGGTTGGCGGCAAGCATCAATCCGCCGGCAAAGGCGGCGGCGATCAGTGTCTTCATCGGCATGTCAGTTCTCCCATTTTGCTTCGTTGGTGGTTCAGTCGGCCACGCCGCAATAGCGGGCCATGAAGGCGGCGAAGCCGACTATGCCGGCGAAATATTCCTCGACATCCACGTGCTCCTCGAATGTGTGGCAATTCCTGATGTCGCCGGGCGCGCAATAGACGGCAGGAATACCGAGCTGATTGATGAAGAAGGGGGACTCCGACCAGAACGGTGCGCCCTCGATGACGCCGCGTCCGCTCATTGCGCCGGCCATCGCGTCGGACAGCATGGCGACTTCCGCCCGCGTTTCGCCGATCTCGGCAGCGGTGCCGCCCAGCCTGTGGTCGCGGCCGGCGGGGTAGGCGAACTCTACCGAAATATCCGGATCGGTGATCGCGCCGCGCACGGCAGCCTCGATCTCGGCGGCGGCGGTGTCGAGGTCTTCGCCAGGCAACAGCTTACGGATCAGCGAGAGCGTGCAGCGCTCGGGAACGGCAATGTAGCCGCCGCCGGCAAGCCCGGTGATAAGCAGGAAGCCGCGCCCGACCAGTTTGTGCTCGGCGCGCGCGGCGACCTCATCCGAATGCTTCCAAAGCGCCGTCATCGCGGCATGGCTTGCACGGAGCGCATCCTTGCCGAGTTCTGGCACACCGAAATAGGCGGATTTGCCGGTAATCGAGATATCGGTGATGAAGAAGCCGATCTGCGCCGCATAAACGGCCAGGCGGGTCGGCTCGACATAGACGCTGAAATCGGGTGCTGTGACCTCGCCGGTCTCGATGCGTCCGACGAAGTGCTTGATCCCGGCGGAAATGCCGGTGCCGGGCTGGCCGCTCTCCTCGTCGCCGATGAAAGCGAAGGCGACGTCGCCCTTGAGGCGAACGCCTGCCTTGTCGAGTAGCGCGAGTGCCGCCAGCGAAGCAGTGATGCCGGCCTTGAGGTCGCCTGAGCCGCGGCCCCAGACAGCACCATCAATGATCGGGGCGGCGAACGGATCCTCACGCTCGGTGCCTGCCCAATGCTCGCGCCAGCCGTCGACATGGACGGTGTCGGTATGGCCCATGAACAGCAGGCGCTTTCCCTGGTCGGCCCCCTTGCGCTCGCCCCAGATGTTGGGCCGCCCGGGAAGAAATTCCGTCCTGGTCAGGCCGCTGAGGTCAAGGTCGCGCATCCTGGCTTCTAGGAAGTCGACGAAGTTGGCTTCGTTGCCGGTGATGCTCTCTCGGCCGATGGCGCGGCGAAACAGCGTTAGTGCGTCGTCGCGGTCGAGCGCTGCCTGCAGGCGGGCGGTAATATCGTGAGTCATATCGCGGCCTCCTTCAGGGCGGCGGCCTGGGCAGGCGGCAGCGAAATCCGGCCATCAGGCGCGTCGACGCCGAACAGCGTGTTGTGCAACTGGCCAAGGCCGATTGCCGCCGCGCCAATGAGGGCTGCGCGTGCGCCGAGTTCGCTCGCCTCGACCCTGACCGGATAGGGGAAGCATAGCGGCAGAAGCGCCTGCACCCTGGACAGGATTTCGGGCCGCAACCCAATCGAGCCGCCGAGGATAAACTTTTCTGGATTGGCGATTGCCGCGATTGCCGCAACGCCTTGCGCCAGATGGCGGGCAGTTTCGTCGAGCACGGTGAGCGCGTCCTTGTCGCCAAGCGCGGCATTCTCGAATATTGCCGGCACCGAGACCTGCCTGCCGGTGAGAGCGTGGTAGCGATCGGTCATGGCGTGGGTGGCCACCGCGCGTTCGAATGCGCCGGTGCGCAGTGATTCCTCGGTGAAGGGATCGGCCCCGATCGGCATGAAACCGATCTCGCCGGCGGCGTGCCCAGCACCCCGCACCAGATGGCCGCCCAGCATCAGCCCGCTGCCGATGCCGGTGCCGAGCGCGATGTAGGCGAGATTGTCGATGCCCTGGCCTTGGCCGAGCCAGTTCTCGCCAAGCACCGCGAGATTGACGTCGTTCTCGATCATCACCGCGACGCCGAGCGCTTCTTCGAAGGCATCCAGCACATTCATTGTGTCGAAGCCGGCAATGTTCGGCGCCATTAAAATGCGGCCGGTGGCCGGGTCAGGAGCGCCAGGCGCGCCGATGACGGCCAGGCGTATCTTCTTGCGCGCGACGTGCTGTCTGGCCGCGGCATCGAAGGCCAGCGCTGCAATCTGATCGACGACGAACTGGCCGCCGCGCGGGTCGGTCGGTGTGGCGGCTTCGGCAAAGATCTGGCAGGCAAGGTCCGTCAGCGCGACCCGCACCTTGGTGCCGCCAAGGTCGACGGCGATGATATAGGCTGCGTCGTGGACCAGTTCGTAGGTGACGGCGGTGCGCCCGACATGGCCGCTGGTGCGGCCGGTTTCCTGGACCCAGCCCTCCTGCTCGAGCCCGCGCATGATTTCGGAGATGGTCTGCTTCGACAGGCCCGTCAGCTTGGCGATCGAGGCGCGGGAGATCGGCCCGCCCTGGACGATCGCTTCCATCACGGAGCGCTGTGAGAACTGACGGGATATGCGCGGCAGGTCAGTCACATTGAACTCCCGTTAATTCGTTCTATGACCGAACTTATTATTCGGAACTGGACCTGTCAATGTATGTTCGCGAGCGGCCGTTTTTGCGCACGCGAACATTGATCCGGAGGCAGGATTCAGGCGCGGTGCTGCCGTTCGGCAGAAGATAAATGCGGTCAGGGAGTGGCTGGATCAGCTTCTTGAATCAATTGGGCGAACAGCTTCGCAGCGCATTGACAAATAACGATCATGCTAGTCTCTGAGGGGCACTGTTTTCTACAGGAGATCAATACAGCGGATGGTTCGCCGGTCCATATCTCTCGTATTCTCTCGTATGGGTCTGTCGAACCATGGGACGATGAACGAGACCAACTATTGGCTTCGAGAATATCGGTGATGTACCGCGGGTCTGCGTCCCAGTGAATGGCTCAAATGGGGCCGGCAGCGGAACGTCCGTTTGCAGTTTGCAAACGTGGATAACTACCATACCGCCTTAACTCGCAAAGACCCGTTTGACGCCAACTGGGCTGGCCCGAAGCCGACCTCTCCGTCCAGCATAGTCCGATCATATTCGGCGCAAGCTGCTCGCTTGAACCGTGGGATAGAATTCCGCCAATCTCGACCCGCCTATGCCTGGGTGGCCCCTGCTCACAATCACGAGCGTAGCGCCATCTTTCCGAATGGCCGGGTGAGGCTGGAGAAATCGCCGCTGAACCTTCTCGACCAGCCATTCTCCGGCTTTGGCAAAAAGCCGGTTCGAAGGCTTTTCCGCCATGTGCCGTTGCCTTTCGCAACGAACGGTCAACCGACTGTGAATAGCACTTGCAGGCACGTGGTTGTCAGGCGCCCACCGAACTTGACAAGCAGTCTTGCAGGAACTGCGTCGAGCACTGAACGTTTGACCAAGCGCGGGCATCTCCGCCTTGGCTAAGGACCATCAATGTTCACGTTCATGTTTGCCACCGGCATCGAGAACAGCACCCCCACCATTCGACAAGGCCGGGAGCGCGTCGACGAAATGGAAAAATGCCGCTTCTACGAACGATGGCGCACCGACTTCGAACTGGTCCAGGATCTCGGGGTGCATTTCCTCCGCTACGGACCTCCCATCCACAAAACATGGCTGGGTGACGGACGTTATGATTGGGCATTCGCCGATGAGACCTTCGCGGACCTGAAGGCGAAAGACATTCTTCCGATCGTCGACCTTTGCCATTTTGGCGTGCCGGACTGGATTGGCAACTTCCAGAACCCGGACTTTCCGACACTATTCGAGCACTACGCCAGGGATTTCGCGATGCGCTATCCGTGGATCCAGCTCTTCACCCCAATAAATGAGATGTTCATCTGCGCCACCTTTCGGCCCGCTGGGGATGGTGGAACGAACAACTGAGCAGCGACACTGCTTTCGTCACCGCCCTCAAGCACATCGTGAAGGCGAACGTGCTTGCCATGCGGGCGATTCTCGAGGTGCGGCCGGACGCCATCTTCATTCAGAGCGAATCCTCGGAATACTTCCACGCCGATTCTCCCGAGGCGGTCGGCAGAGCGGAACGGTTCAACAGCGAGCGTTTCCTGTCGCTTGACCTCAACTACGGTCATGACGTCGACGCGCACACCTATCGCTATCTTCTCGAAAACGGGATGACGGCCGAAGAATACAGTTTCTTCCTGGAAAGCCATCTGCGCAGGCATTGCGTGATGGGCACCGACTATTACCAGACCAACGAACATCGGGTTTGGGCAGACGGAACGACGTCCGGGTCCGGCGAGGTGTTTGGCTATGACGAGATCACGCGGCAGTACTTCAACCGCTACCGGCTTCCCGTAATGCATACGGAGACCAACATCAGCGAAGGCCCCAATGGAGACGAGGCCGTCTATTGGCTGTGGAAAGAGTGGGCCAACGTGCTGCGGATCCGCAACGATGGCATCCCCATCGTAGGCTTCACCTGGTACTCGCTGACGGATCAGGTGGACTGGGACAGTGCGCTTCGGGAGAACAACGGACGGATCAATCCGCTCGGCCTCTATGACCTCGACCGAAATCCGAGGGCGGTGGGGCGCGCTTTCAAGGCGCTGATCGCGAACTGGAACAAGCTGTTGGCCACACAAAGTGTCTGCCTTGCTTTGCCGGTCTTTCTTCCCTCACAGCAAGACGATGCCATTGTTCGCGCGCAACAGGATTATGCGCGCAGCCTGCTGAGCGTGGATCGGGTCGCTGAAGGCTGGACTGAACCACTTGCTGCTCCCCAGAAAGAGGTCGAACCCGATGCGCCTGGATAACAAGACTGCATTGTAACCGGTGCTGCAAGCGGCATTGGACTGGCCATCGCCATGCGGTTGGGCACCGAAGGTGCACGGGTGAGCCGACGTGGGTGGAGGCAAGGTCGAGAAGGCGCGCATCGGTTTGACAAGGGGCGCGCCGGGGAGGCCGCTATCACGGTGCTGTCGACTTGCGCTCACGCGTTCGGCAGGTTGGTAATAATCGTCAACAACGCGCCGGCCTGATAATCTTTAACCATTGAGGCATTCACTAGAGCGGGCTGGCTGAAGGTGCTGAGCGTCGACCTGCTGGGAGCAATTTATTTCGCCGGAAAGGCATTCGCTCATATGACATCTGGGGGGCGTCATCGTAAAACATATTGAGTGTGCGCGGTCGAGACGAGCTCCGCATGTCGAGCTATACGCCGCGGCAAAGGCCACCCTCCTGTCTCTAACCGAGACCCGACGCAGTTCGCACCTTGGCCGACTGGGCATGAATCCGGACGATTACCGAACCAAATGGAACCTGCCTCGCAATTACCCGATGGTGGCACCCAACTATTCGGGAAGCGTTCCGCATATCGCCTCTAACACCCAGTAGCGGACAGCTCTCGCCTGAGGCGTCAGTCGTCGTTGAAGCGCTCCGGCATCGCATTCGAGGCCAAGGCTGGTGCACAAGGATCATGACATCGAATTCCACTCTTTACAGGAACAAGTGCCTTTCCTCGGGATTAGGATTCGACGCCGCAACGGCGTCGAACCCCAAAGGAGACTCACATGAAACGTAAGATTTTGACAGCTACAGCGATCTCTCTCTGTCTCGCCACCGCGGCCTTGGCGCAGTCGTCGGGAACATCCAGCGGCACGAACGGAACGTCCGGCTCATCGGCCGGGTCCAGTATGAGCTCTACGTCCGGCTCCGGCCAAAGCGGTATCCCGAGCGGCTGGGACAGCAAGCTCTCCGGCTCATTCTTCAGCGACGCCAATTCGGGAAGACTTCTGTCGCAGGATGAGATCCGCAAGAACTGGTCGTCCCTGAGCTCTGAACAGCAGGCACAGGTTCGCTCCGACTGCTCGAGGATGACGGCCAGTAACGGCACTGGCTCTGGCACAATGACCGGCACGTCAGGTAGCTCGGCTTCGACCGGCAGTGATACAACGGCGAGTATCGGCACCGGCTCTGGCACAGCCACCGGCACTTCAGGCAGCTCTGGTTCGACCGGCAGTAACACCACGGCCAGCAACAGCACTGGTTCGGGTACAACCACCGGCACGTCGGGATCCTCGAATACAGCTGGCGATACGACCGCCAGCACCAGCACGGGTTCGGGCGCGAACTCGGCTGCTCAAATGGCTTCGATGCGGCAACTCTGCACTCAGGTTCAAGGGATGTGAGTGAATGCGGCGCTCCGGGCCGGCTTGGCCGGAATAAGAAGAGGCCTTGGAGGCCCGGGCATCGCTTTGGTTTGGTAGCCATTTCGGCGCTGAAGTCGGCCGGAGACCGGGGTGACAACTCGGCGCTTGTCGCGCTGCTTTTCTATCGCCGGCGACCGTCACTCGCCAATAGCGCGCTTCGCGTCGAGACACTTCTCCCGGCTGAGGCAAGCGAGATTCCGTCCCGTCCATACCTGCCAAGATAGACCGTCTCGCGGCCTCCGTTGAGCCTGTAATCCAGCCGAAAGGAGATCGCGCCACTGGGCATGACGCGAACATACATGCCGTCGCGGTCCGCAATCTTGTAGATGTTCTCTTTTGGTTCAGGGCTTTAAGGGCGACGTCCGTCAGCATTCCCCGCTACCTCCTGAAAAGTACCGTCAGTACAATTTCGAGGCTCTTCGGCAGAAATTTTGTTTTATCTCCAGTGCCTTAAGGCATCAAAAAACACCGTCAGAGCCTCATTGGATCTGACGGTACTTCGAAAAATCTGAGCTAGCAATTTGCGGAAGGTCCGTCAGCCGGTCCGTCAAATCCAATCTCCGCACCGATTGTCGCTGATTGTCTCCGAATGGATTTATACGTGTTATCAAATGGTTGTGGCGTACAATGGCGTGTTTTCGGCGGCGTTTGAGTGGGCCTGAATCACTCCCACTCGATGGTGCCTGGCGGCTTTGACGTCACGTCGTAGACGACGCGGTTGATGCCGCGGACTTCGTTGATGATGCGGGTGGCCGCCGCGCCGAGGAAAGCCATGTCGTAGTGGTAGAAGTCGGCGGTCATGCCGTCGACGGACGTCACGGCGCGCAGGGCGCAGACGAATTCGTAGGTGCGGCCGTCGCCCATCACACCGACGGTCTGCACCGGAAGCAGCACGGCGAAAGCCTGCCAGATGGCGTCGTAGAGGCCGGCCTTGCGGATCTCGTCGAGATAGATGGCGTCGGCCTCGCGCAGGATTTCGAGCTTTTCGCGGGTGATACCGCCGGGGCAGCGGATGGCAAGGCCTGGTCCGGGGAACGGATGGCGGCCAATAAAACTTTCGGGCAGGCCGAGTTCCTTGCCCAGTGCCCTCACCTCGTCCTTGAACAGTTCGCGCAGCGGCTCGACCAGCTGCATGTTCATGCGCGCCGGCAGGCCGCCGACATTGTGGTGCGACTTGATGGTCACCGACGGGCCGCCGGTGAAGGAGACGCTCTCGATGACGTCGGGATAGAGCGTGCCTTGCGCCAGGAAATCGGCGCCGCCGAGTTTCTTGGCCTCTTCCTCGAACACTTCGATGAACAGCCGGCCGATGGTCTTGCGCTTCTTCTCGGGGTCGGACTCGCCTTCCAGCGCCGAGATGAATTTTTCCGACGCGTCGACCAGGATCAGCGGCAGATTGTAGTGCTGGCGGAACATCGCCACGACGCCGGCCGCCTCGTCCTTGCGCATAAGGCCATGGTCGACAAGAATGCAGGTCAGCTGGTCGCCTACCGCTTCGTGGATCAGCAAGGCAGCGACCGATGAATCCACGCCGCCCGACAGCGCGCAGATCACCTTGCCCCTGCCGACCTGTTTGCGAATGGTCTCGACCGCGTGCTCACGATAGGCGCGCATCGTCCAGTCGCCTTCGATGCCGGCGATGTTGTGCACGAAGTTTCTCAGCAGCCTGGCGCCATCCGGCGTATGCACCACTTCGGGGTGGAACATGATGCCGTACATCTTGCGCGCGACATTGCCGAAGATGGCGAAGGGCGAGCCTTCCGACTTGCCGAAGACCTCGAACCCCTTGGGCAGCGAGATGACGCGGTCGCCATGACTCATCCACACCTGGTGACGCTGGCCGGGCGCCCACAGGCCTTCGAACAGCGGGCTGTCCTTTTCGATCTCGACGAAGGCGCGGCCGAATTCGCGATGGTTAGAGCTTTCGGCGACGCCGCCCATCTGCACGCACATGGCCATCTGGCCGTAGCAGATACCGAGCACCGGCACGCCGGCATCGAAGACGATCTGCGGAGCGCGCGGGCTGCCGATGTCCGATGTCGAGGCGGGACCGCCCGACAGGATCACGGCTTTCGGATTGATGCGCTTGAAGGCAGCTTCGGCCGATTGGAACGGCACGATCTCGGAAAACACGCCAGCCTCGCGGATGCGGCGGGCGATGAGCTGCGTAAACTGGCTGCCGAAATCGACAATCAGGACTGTATCGGGATGATTGGCTGTCGTCATGGCGAGCCTTTAGAGAAAGAAACGAGTCGGCGCAATGGGGTGCGTAGCCCGACTTTCAGAGCGCTGCCGGCTCTTGCCCAGGCTGCTCCTTGTGTAGCGTGCCGGAGCCGATGGCCTGTTCGAGGCGCACGACTGCATCCGCCAGCTTCTCGTCGATGACATGCAGATATTCGGTCCAGTCGCCAACGTGGCGCAGATCGGCTGCACCGTCTGAAATGCCGCGCAGGCCGATAAGCGGGATATCGAACAACTGGCAGGCGCGCAGGCAGGCGAAGGTTTCCATGTCGACCATGTCGGCGGCGATGGCGTCATAGGCGGCACCGGTGATGATGGCGCCGCCGGTCGACAGGCTGGCTTCTTTAATGCCCGGTATCCTGAATGATAGCGGGACGGTCACCGGCAGGTCGAGGAACGGCGTCGCGCCTTTTTCGAAGCCTAGCGGCGAAGCGTCGATGTCGCGATAGCTGACCGAGACCGCCTGGTAGATTTCCGTCTGCTCCAGTGTGCGGCTGCCGGCGGAGCCGAGCGAGACGACGAGATCGGGCAGCGTCTTCTCAGACTTCAGCCATGACAGTTCGGCGCCGAGCCGCACACCTGCCTCGACCGGGCCGACGCCCGTCATCAGCGGCGTGAACAGTTTTTGCAGATGCGGACCGTACTCGGCCTGCGCCGCCATGACGAAGAGGACGTCCTTGCCACCAATTCGCGTAATTTTGGCCATCAGCCTGCTATCCCGTCACGGCCAACCACCGTCATCATCGTGCCGGTCATGGTCGCGATCAGCTTGGCCTCGCCATCGGCGGCAAAGGCGTAGGCCTGGCCGTCGGCGACAATGATGGTGCGGCCGGGCTTGGTCACCGAGCCGCGGAACAGGAAGCGTTCGCCCCGGCCGGGCGCTAGGAGATTGACCTTGAACTCGATGGTCAGCACGCCGGAATTTTCCGGCATCAGCGAGAACGCGGCGTAGCCGCAAGCCGAGTCCAGTGCGGTCGAAATCACGCCGGCATGCAGGAAACCATGCTGCTGCGTGAGTGCGGCCGAATAGGGCATTTCGATCTCGATGATGCCCGGCGTCACAAGCGTCAGTTCGGCGCCGATGGTCGCCATCGCCTGCTGGCGCGCGAACGACGCCCTGACGCGGTCCTCATAATCGGGTGCGGGTACGATCTTTGCTGCCATGGCCATCGCCCTGATTTATCTGCAAAGCTTATCGCAGACGCCTGAACGCCACGCAAATGCTTTTGCTGCACTGCAGCAAAGCACTCAGTTCAACAGGAGCAGCGACGCGTTGAGCAAGGTGGCGAAGGCTACCCACGCGGCATAGGGCGCAAACAGCCAGCCGGAAACCCGGTCGCGGTTCCACACCGTGGCTATGAACAGCGGAATGCTGGCGAGAAGAGCCAGGATCACGACCAGTGCCGGCCCCATCTGTTTGGCGCCGAAGAAAGTCGGCGACCACGCGAAGTTCAGAACAAGCTGGAGGGCCCAGATCTTCATCGCGGCGGCTGCTCGTTCCCGCTCCCATGTCCGCCAGCCGGCCACGGCGATCAGCACATAGAGGAGCGTCCAGGCCGGCGCGAAGACCCAGTTGGGCGGGTTGAAGGGCGGCTTGGCGAGCGAGGCATACCATTCACCCGGCAGCGTCGCATAGCCGATCAACAGGCCGCCGCCGAGCACCAGAAGGAGGAAAAGCGAAGCGACACATATCTTTGCAAGAATTCTACCCCGTCTGGCGGCCGACGCCGCGCATCTGCAACTGGAGCGCTATGTCAGCCTGTCAATCGCAGCGTCAATTCGCCCGACGCAGCGCACAGAAATAGAAGCCGTCGGTGCCGCTCAGAGCCGGCGACAGCGAGATATCGCTTGTCTTGCCGATCCGGGCGGCCGCTGCGTGACCGGGGAAGCTGGCATCCCAGAGCGCGCGATGATCGACCGGAACGAAGCCCTTGTGCCGTTCGCGAAAGGCGGCGATCTGCTCGCCATTCTCCTCGTCGAACACCGAACAGGTGATGTAGACCAGCAGGCCGCCGGGTTTGACATAGGCCTTGGCCGCGTCGAGGATCGCCGACTGCTCGCCCTTGCGGGCATCGAGCTGTCTCTGCGTCAGCCGCCATTTGGCGTCGGGACGGCGCCGCCAGGTGCCGCTGCCGGTGCAGGGCGCATCCACCAGCACGATGTCCATGTGGCCTGCGAGGGGGCTGAGCTCGGCCGGCTTGGTGACGACCTGGACGTTGCGGTTTTCCGAACGGCGGATGCGGTCGAAGATCGGTGCCAGCCGCGCCTTTTCGGCATCATGGGCGAAGACCTGGCCTTTGTTGGCCATCGCCGCCGACAGCGCCAGCGTCTTGCCGCCGGCGCCGGCGCAGAAATCGAGCACCTGCATCCCGGCTTGCGCGCCGGCAAGGGCGGCAACGATCTGCGAGCCTTCGTCCTGGACCTCGAACCAGCCTTTCTGGAAGGCCGGCTCGGCCTGTACGTTCGGGTGCCTGCCGTCGCCGTCGATGGGCGGGATGCGAATGCCTTGCAGAGCGATAGCGGCCGGTTTGGCGCCGGTGTCGGCCAATTCAACCAGCACCTTGGCGCGGTCGGACTGCAGCGTGTTGACCCTGATGTCGAGCGGCGGGCGGGTCGCCAGGGCCGCCCCTTCCGCAACCCAGTCTGCGCCAAAGGCTCGTTCGAACAACGGCGCGCACCAGTCGGGTATGTCCGCCCGCACCGCCTCCGGCGCGTCTTCAGGCCCGCGCTCGGCCAGCGCCTGCAACTCGGCGGCGCTGAGCAGCGGCGGCGCGAACTTGTCACCTTCGAGCGCATCGTTGAGCGATTGCGGCGTCTGGCCCCATTCGATAAGCAACGCGCCGAAGCCGATGGCGCGGGGCGTGTCTTCACCCAAAAGCCAGCCGGCGGAACGCTTGTGGCGCAGCGCGTCGTAGACGATGTTGCCGATCGCCGCGCGGTCGCCGCCGCCGGCAAAACGATGCGACAGGCCCCAATCCTTCAGCGCATCGGCCACCGGCCGGTGGCGCCGGCCAATGTCGTCCAGCACTTCAATGGCTGCCGCCAGCCGTCCGCCCAGTCGCATTCGTCATTCCATCTATCGAGCACAGTATCTTTCGGCCTGCTCTTAGAGCGTTTCGCGTCGAGATTGAACCCCGCTTGAATTTCGCGGCGACGAGGCCTTCCGCTCGCGGCCGACGATTTTCCCCGCCGGCAAATGTCCGCCCGCCGGCGATAACAAATCTCAAATATATGCAAGGTCTCTAATGTTGGTAACTGGCCGCCGTAAGCACGATCTGTGGCGCAATTGCTCAGCTTTCCAAGCTTTTGCGTTGGGAATACTCTTTGCGCCATGATTCGCGGCGCGGAAAAGCGGACCGACGGATCGATGCGAGGAGAGGGCAATGAAAACGTATCTTGCGGAAGTTCTAGGGACATTTCTATTGGTGTTTATCGGCACGGCGTCGGTGGCGACGGGTGGCTTTCTTGCCGACTTGCCGCTGGGCCAGGAAGCCATCGGCCTGGCGTTCGGCATCGGCCTGATTGCGGCGGCTTACGCGGTGGGTCCCATCTCAGGCGCACATCTCAACCCGGCCGTCACGCTCGGCGTCTTCCTTGCCGGCCGGCTGCCGGCCAAGGATGTGATTCCTTACTGGATCGCGCAGATCATCGGCGCCATTCTGGCCTCGCTGGCGCTGTGGATCATCGTCTCCGGCCAGACCGGCGGGCACACCACCGGTTTCGGCGCCAATGGCTGGGACGTGGCGAAATGGGGGACGAGTTCGGCCTTCCTGTGGGAGCTGATCGGCACCTTCACCTTCGTCACCGTCATCCTCGGCGTCACCGCCGAGAAGCACTCGACGGCGTTCGCCGGCCTGGTCATCGGCCTGACGCTGGCCGGACTGCACTTCGCAATGATCCCGGTGACCGGCACCTCGCTCAATCCGGCGCGTTCGATCGGCCCGGCGCTGTTTACCGGCGGCGCAGCCCTCAGCCAGCTTTGGCTGTTCATCGTTGCGCCGCTGATCGGCGGCGCAATCGCTGGCGTCGTCGCCAAGGCACGCATCTTCGAAAAGGTCTGATTTCGAAGCCTGCGAAAACGAAGGGCGCGGGCCTCGGCCCGCGCCCTTCGTTTGGGAGGTTGCATCAGGCAGCGATGTCGAAACGGTCGGCGTTCATCACCTTGGTCCACGCCTTGACGAAATCGCCAACGAATTTCTGCCCGGCATCCGCCGACCCGTAGACCTCGGCCAGCGCGCGCAGCTGCGCATGCGAGCCGAAGATCAGGTCGGCGCGTGTGGCGGTCCACCTGACTGCCCTGGTCTTGCGGTCGCGTGCTTCGTAGACCTCATGCGAGCCCGGCTCGGAGGCCGGATCCCAGATGGTGCTCATCGAGAGCAGGTTGACGAAGAAGTCGTTCGTCAGCGTGCCCGGCCTGTCGGTCAACACACCATGCTTCGAGCCGCCGGTGTTGGCGCCGAGCACGCGCAGGCCACCAACCAGCACCGTCATCTCCGGCGCCGTCAGGTTGAGCAGTTGCGCCCGGTCGACCAGCATGGCTTCGACCGACATGGGCGGTTTGCCACTGACATAGTTGCGGAAGCCGTCAATTTTCGGCTCGAGCGCCGCAAAGGAATGGACGTCCGTCTGCGCCTGCGAGGCGTCGGTGCGGCCGGGCGTGAAGGGAACCTTCACCGCATTGCCGCCATCCGTTGCGGCTTTCTCGACCGCGGCGACGCCGCCGAGCACGATGAGGTCGGCCAGCGAGACCTTCTTGCCGCCTGCGTTGAACTCGTTCTGGATGGCTTCGAGCTTCGCCAGCACGGTGGCCAGTTCGACAGGCTGGTTGACCTCCCAGTCCTTCTGCGGCGCCAGGCGAATGCGCGCGCCATTGGCGCCGCCGCGCTTGTCGGAGTTTCGGAAGGTCGAGGCCGAGGCCCAGGCGGTCGAGACCAATTGCGAAACGCTGAGGCCCGAAGCCAGGATCTTGGCCTTCAGCAATGCGATATCCTGGTCGCTGACCAGCTCATGGTCGACGGCCGGAACCGGATCCTGCCAGATCAGCTCTTCCTTCGGCACCAGCGGGCCGAGATACCGCACGACCGGCCCCATGTCGCGATGGGTGAGCTTGTACCAGGCACGGGCGAAGGCATCGGCGAACTGCTCCGGATGCTCATGGAAGCGGCGCGAGATCTTCTCATAGGCCGGGTCGGCCCGCAGCGCGAGGTCGGTGGTCAGCATTGCCGGCGCATGACGCTTCGAGGGATTGTGCGCGTCCGGCACCGTGACCGCGCCAGAGCCGCCCTTCGGTGTCCACTGATGGGCGCCGGCCGGGCTCTTGGTCAGCTCCCATTCGAAGTTGAACAGATTGTCGAAGAAGTTGTTGCTCCACTTGGTCGGCGTCGTCGTCCAGGTAACTTCGAGGCCGGATGTGATCGCATCGCCGGCAATGCCAGTGGCATGCTTGCTCGACCAGCCGAGGCCCTGCGCCTCGATGCCCGCGCCTTCCGGCTCGGCGCCGACCAGTGTTGCATCACCGGCGCCATGGGTCTTGCCGAATGTGTGGCCGCCGGCGATCAGTGCCACGGTTTCCTCATCGTTCATTGCCATGCGCGCGAAGGTCTCGCGGATGTCGCGGGCCGAGGCCAGCGGATCCGGCTTGCCGTTCGGCCCTTCCGGGTTGACGTAGATCAGGCCCATCTGCACCGCGCCGAGATGGCCGTGCAACTCACGGTCGCCGGAATAGCGCTTGTCGTCGAGCCACTTGGTTTCCGAACCCCAGTCGACATCCTGCTCGGGCTCCCAGACATCGGCGCGGCCACCGGCGAAGCCAAAGGTCTTGAAGCCCATCGATTCCAGCGCGACGTTGCCGGTGAGAATCAACAGGTCGGCCCAGGAGATCTTGCGGCCGTATTTCTGCTTGACCGGCCACAAAAGCCGGCGCGCCTTGTCGAGATTGGCGTTGTCCGGCCAGCTGTTCAGCGGCGCGAAACGCTGCTGGCCCGCACCGGCGCCACCCCGGCCGTCGCCGATGCGATAGGTGCCGGCGCTGTGCCAGGCCATGCGGATGAACAGCGGCCCGTAATGGCCGAAATCGGCCGGCCACCAATCCTGCGAATCCGTCATCACCTTGTGCAAATCCTCGATCACCGCGTCGAGGTCGAGCGTCTTGAACTCCGCGGCGTAGTCGAAAGCTTCGCCCATCGGGTCCGAAAGGCTCGACTGCTGGTGGAGAACGCCGATGTCGAGCTGGTTCGGCCACCAGTCGCGGTTGGTCCTGGCGGAGGTTCCATGCGCGACCGGGCATTTGCCGGCGCTGTTGTCGTCGGTCATCGCGTCCATCTTGGCCTCCGAATTGCTGATTTATGTGTTGTTTTTTCCGGGCCGGCCGGGAGCCGCGCCACTCTGGAATGGTTCCAGACTAAGCCGTCTCTTCGATAAAAACAAATTGCCTTTCCTGTTTGTTGCGATAGGCTTTCCTTATGATTGGCTTGACCGTGCGGCAGATGCAATACTTCGAGGCTTTGGCGCAAACGCTGCATTTCGGCCGCGCCGCAAAACTTGCCGGCGTCAGCCAGCCGGCGCTGTCCGCGCAGATCGCCGAGATGGAGCAAAGGCTGAACTGCCGGCTGTTCGAGCGCGGCGGCAAGACGGTGCGGATGACGGAAGAGGCGGAAGCGCTGCTGCCACGCATCGAGCGCATCCTGCGCGACATCAGTGATGTCGAGACGACGGCCCGGCGCGGCCGCCCGGCCATGGAAGGCCGCTTCCGGCTGGGCATCATCCCGACCGTGGCACCCTATCTGCTGCCGCATGTATTGCCGGAACTGAAACGGCATTTTCCGTCCCTGCAACTCGAACTGCGCGAAGCAGTCACCGCATCGCTAGTCGAGGACACGGCAACCGGACGGCTCGACGCCTTCATCGCCGCGCTGCCGCTCGACCAGCCCGGCCTGGTCACCGAAGAACTGTTCGCCGACCGCTTCTTCCTCGCCGTGCCAGCCGGAGATCCAGCCTTCGCCTCGCCACCGGTGCCGCCGGAAAGCCCGGCGCTGGAGCGGCTGATGCTTTTGGAGGAAGGCCACTGCCTGCGCGAACAGGCGCTCGCGCTCTGCGGCAGCGTGCGCCCGGTGGCAATGGCAAGCTATGGCGCCACCAGCCTGACGACGCTCTTGCAGATGGTAGCGCATGGTCTCGGCGTCACGCTCATCCCCGAAATGGCGGCAAGGCCGGCCAGCGCCATGCCGGACCTCAAGATCGTGCCGTTCCAGGAGCCAATGCCGCAACGCACGATCTGCCTGGCCTGGCGCCGCAATAAGGTGCGGCATGATGAGTGCGTCGAGTTGGCGAAGATCATTCGCGGGCTGGGTGGGGTGGTGATGGGGGTGTGAGTCGTTTGGGTCTTGGATGTCGCCTTGGGAACCCCGAAAAGCTCAAATCAGGCGCGTTCGAGAATACCCGCCTTGATGGCTGGTCGCCAGATCGCACCAAAGCCTCAAGGGATAAATACCAGAAAAACATACGTAAAAAATACAACGGCATGGACGATTCCGGTCAGGAAGGTCGTCCTTTCGTTGCTAAAGCTTACGCCGCATATGAAAAGCGCTAAAACCAAAAGTACTGCGTCAGCTTCCGGGAGCCCCAGGGTCAACCCTCGTCCCGTAAGCAGGCTGGCTGCTGCGACCGCAGGTATCGTCAAACCAATCGTGGCGCAAGCCGAACCCATTGCGACATTCAGGCCGCGCTGCAGCTCATTGTTGAGTGAAGCGCGAACCGCCGAAATGGCTTCCGGCATCAAAACCAGACCCGCGATCATTGCCCCCACAATGCTGTCAGCCTGGGTCACCTGGTAAGCAACGAGCGCATTTTCAACACTTGCGGCGACCTGCTCGGCGAGCATGACAATTCCGATCAGTCCGATTACCAGGAGCAGAGCGCTGGAAGAGATGCTTTTGTGAGGGGCGGTTCGCGCCGAAAGGTCGTGTGCCAGTCCTTCGATGAAATCGTCCCGATGCCGGATTGTCTGCGCGAACACAAAGCTTGCATAGAGCAGCACGGAAAGAACGCTTACCAGGCCAAGCTGAGCTGCCGAAAATGTGCCGGGATCGGTGGTCCGCGTGTAGGTCGGCAGGATAAGCGTCATGACGGTCAGTGCGGCCAGAACCGCCAGATATGCGCTGGTCCCTTGCCGGACAATTGCCTGCTTGCGATGCCGCCAGCCGCCAAACGTGAGACACGTCCCCACAACGCCGGTGGAGGCAATCATCACCGTCGAGAAGACGGACTCACGTGCAAGCGTGGGGTTGTTCTCTCCATGCAGCATCATGGAAACGATGATCGACACCTCGATTGCCGTTACGGCAAAAGTCAGCACCAATGTGCCGTAGGGTTCCCCCACACGGTGGGCCACCGCCTCGCGTGATCGAGCACCACGAAAATAGTGATGAACATGATCGCACTCGAGAGCGCTCCGACGAGAATCCTGACGCTCGGCGAACCTTCGTCCACCGGTAGCCCGCTGGCTCTGACCGCAACGGCCAGTGCCAGCGCGGCCAAAGGCATCGCATAGGAAGTCGCTGATCGTGCGAAACCAGTCATTCAAGCCCCAATGCGTTCGGCGAACCTTGCGGAAGCCTGTCGAGCACCCCAGTGTCGTTTCGAAGCCGGGCAGTCCCGTCCCCCGGCGTTCAACCCTCAAGCCGTCTTCTGCACCACCAGCCCCAGTTCCTCCACCATCGCCTCGCGCATCAGAAACTTCTGCGGTTTTCCCGTCACCGTCATCGGCAGTTCGGTGCGGAAGCGGATGTAGCGGGGGATTTTGTAGTGGGCGATCTGGCCGGCGCAGAAATTCTTGATCTCCTGCTCGGTGGCGATCTGGTTGGGCTTCAGCACGATCCAGGCGCACAGCTCCTCGCCATATTTGGCGTCGGGAATGCCGAACACCTGCACCTCCTTGACCTTGGGATGGCGGTAGAGGAATTCCTCGACCTCTCTGGGATAGACGTTTTCGCCGCCGCGGATAACCATGTCCTTGACCCGGCCGACGATGTTGCAATAGCCCTCGGCATCTATGGTGGCGAGGTCGCCGGTGTGCATCCAGCCATCGGCGTCGATCGCCTCGCGGGTTTTTTCCGCGTCGTCCCAATAACCCTTCATCACGGAATAGCCGCGTGTGCAAAGCTCCCCGGGCGTGCCGATTGCGACGGTGGCGCCATCGGCGTCGATGGCCTTGACCTCGACATGCGGGTGGATGCGGCCGACCGTGGAGACGCGCTTTTCCAGCGGGTCGTCGACGCTGCTCTGGAACGACACCGGGCTGGTCTCGGTCATGCCGTAGGCGATGGTCACCTCTTCCATATGCATCAGCGACACCACCTTCTTCATCACCTCGATCGGGCATGGTGAGCCCGCCATGATGCCGGTGCGCAGGCTGGAGAGATCGAAGCTGGCGAAATCCGCATGGTCGAGCATGGCGACGAACATGGTCGGTACGCCGTAGAGGCCGGTGCAGCGTTCCTGCGCCACCGCCTTCAGCGTGGCGCCGGCGTCAAAACCCTCGCCCGGGAAAACCATGGTCGCGCCCTTGGTGACGCAGCCCATCGTGCCCATCGACATGCCGAAGCAGTGATAGAGCGGCACCGGGATGCAGAGCCGGTCGTCGACGGTGAGCCTGATTGCCGCGGTGACGAAATTGCCGTTGTTGACGATGTTGGTGTGGGTCAGCGTCGCGCCCTTGGGCGCGCCCGTCGTGCCTGATGTGAACTGGATGTTGATGGCTTCGCCCGGCTTCAGCCCTTCGGAGATGCGGTCGAGGCTGTCATGCTCGTCACGGCCGGCCATCGACAGCACGTCGGCGAAATTGAACATGCCGGGCGAGTTGTCATCGCCCATGCGGATGACGATCTTCAGCGCCGGCAATTTCTGCGCCTTGAGCTTGCCGGGGGTGGCCTTGGCGAGCTCCGGCGCCAGCGTCTCGATCATGCCGAGATAGTCGGAGGTCTTGAAACTGGCGGCGGTGACCAGCGCCTTGCAGCCGACCTTGTTGAGGGCATATTCGAGCTCGGTCAGCCGGTAGGCCGGGTTGATGTTGACCAGGATCAGGCCGATGCGAGCGGTGGCGAATTGGGTGACCAGCCATTCCCAGCGGTTGGGCGACCAGATGCCGACACGGTCGCCTTTTTCGAGGCCGAGCGCCAGGAAGCCGGCGGCGAGCGTATCGACCGTGTCCGACAATTCGCTCCAGGTGAAGCGCTTGTCCTGGCCGACGAAGACGGCAGCATCCTGCGTGGCGTATCTGCCGACCGTGTCGGAGAAAAGCTGGGGGATCGTCTTGTCGAGCAGCGGCGGGGTGCGCTCGCCGGAGACATGCGCGCGGCCGTCGAGCGGGGCGATGAACGCCCTGCCGCGCCCGCGCAGATTGGTGGCGTTCTTGAGCTCGTCGAGATTGATCGCCATCGCCGTCTCCTCCCGATGAGTGAGCCTAGCAGCCTGATGGGATGGTGGAAAGTAGAGGCGGTTCCCCTCCCCCTCGCGGGGAGGGTGCCTCGCGAAGCGAGGCGGTGGGGTCCTCGGCGAAGTGCTCGACTTCCTTGCTCACGGTCGACCCGGCTTGGGTCGTCTCGCGTCGAGCACTGCCGGAGCGACCCCACCCGTCCATCCGCCTTTGGCGGCTGTCCACCCTCCCCTCAAGGGGGAGGGAGCGCGCTCATCTTCGCGGCTATTTCCCGCACTAGCGCCTCATCCGCAGCAGCACGATCTTTCCTGGCAGCCACGAGGCAGGCCTGCGACTTCAGCACAACCCCATCGGCCAGCACCTTGAGATGGTTGGCGCGTAGGGTCGAGCCGGTGGTGGTGATGTCGACGATGACATCGGCAAGGCCTGCCGCCGGCGCGCCTTCGGTAGCGCCGAGGCTTTCGACGATGCGGTAAACCTGGATGCCGTGCTTTTGCGAGAAGAATTGTTGCGTCAGCCGCCAGTATTTGGTTGCGATCCTCAGCCGCCTGCCGTGGCGCTGGCGGAAATCGGCGGCGACATCGTCGAGATCGGCCATGGTATCGACGTCGAGCCAGATGCCGGGCACCGCGACCACGACATCGGCATGGCCGAAGCCGAGGCGAGCGACGATTTCGGCGCGCGCTTCCCAGTCGGCGAGGTTTTCGCGCAGCAGATCCTCGCCGGTAATGCCGAGGTCGACCGAACCTTGCCCAATCTCGCCGGCGATTTCGGACGCCGACAGGAACGCGACCTCGATGCCCTCGGCGCCGTCGATGCGGGCGCGGTACTGGCGCTCATCGCCGGGCAGGCTGACGGCGAGTCCGGCTTTGGCCAACACTTCCAGCGCCTGCTCCTTGAGCCGGCCTTTCGATGGGATCGCCAGCGTGATCATTGCGGCTCTCCCCGCAGCGCTTCGATGCGGTCGAGCCAGACGGAGAAGCCGACGCCGGGGATCGGCGTCTTGGCGCCGAGCAGGGTCAGCAGCCGGTCGTAGCGACCGCCGCCGGCCAGCGGCCGCTCGCCACCAAGTGCTGCGATCTCGAAGACGATGCCGGTGTAGTAATCCAGCGGACGGCCGAAGGCAGCGTCGTAGCGGATCGTCTTTGCAGGCAGGCCATGTGCCTCGATGGCTTTGGCGCGGGCGGCGAATTTTTCCAGCGCCGCGCCCAGCGAAAGCCCGGCAGAGGCCGCAAAACTTTCGAGCGCAGCACTCGCGCCGTCGAGCGGCACGTCGATGGCGAGAAAATCCCTGAGCGCCGCAAACGCTTCGTTCGACAACCGCACGCTGCGCAGTTCGGCCTTTTCGATCAGCCGCCGGGCAATGTCCGCCGGCGCGCGCCCGCCGGAGCCCGACAGGCCGGCCTCTTCCATGCCGCCGGCGATGTGGGCGGAAAGCGCTTCGAGATCGCCATCGAGCACAAGGGCCGCGACATCGCCGTCAAGCTGACCGTTGCGCGGCGGGTTGGCGAGATCGGCGAGTGCTGCCTGCAGCATCGGCGCCGAGCCGAAGGCGCGCGCAAGCCGCATGCGCCAGCCGCGCGGCAAGCCGAGTGCTGCCAGCACCGCCTCGAAGATGGTCTGGTCGCCGAGCGTGATCGCAAGAGGTTGCGCCGGCAGCACCAGCTGCAGCAGCGCGTGCGCATCGGCCAGCGAACGCGCATCGGCCTCGGCCGTATCGCGGTCGCCGAGATCCTCGATGCCGGCCTGAAAGAACTCGTTGCCGCCCTCGCGGCGCTGGCGGAACACTTCGCCGAGATAGCAATAGCGGCGCGGCGTGCCGGCCTGCGAGGCGATGTGGTCGAGGCAGACGGGGATGGTGAATTCGGGCCGCAGACACAGCGTCTTGCCGGTCTCGCTTTCGGTGAGAAAGATGCGGCGGCGCAGATCCTCGCCGGCCATATCGAGGAATGGTTCGGCCGGCTGCAGCACCGCGACCTCAACCGCATGGGTGTTGCGGGTGGCGAAGAGCTTGGTGATTTCGGATGCGATGGCGGGATAGCAGGAGGTCATGCGTGGCGCGAGGCACCCCCCTCTGGCCTGCCGGCCATCTCCCCCTCAAGGGGGGAGATTGGCAGCTCGGAGCGCAGCGCCTCTTCTTCAACGCCGGAGATTGGCGAAACCATGCGCGACATCCAATCTCCCCCCTTGAGGGGGAGATGGCCGGCAGGCCAGAGGGGGGCGTTCAAGCGCCACCCTTCGCACGGTCAGCGGCCTGCACCGCCAAAATCTTCCTCACCTCGGCGACCAGCTCTCCCTCCGCCACCGTCACCTGCGCCGGGCGGGCAGCCCGCCATTCAGCGTTGTCGGCGATTTCAGCGGACATGCGCGCGCCTTCGATCAGATCCTTGATCTGCAACTCGCCCTTGGCGCGCTCATCGCCGCCCTGGATGATCGCGACCGGGCTACCGCGGCGGTCGGCGTATTTCAGCTGCGCCTTCATGCCGGCGCCGCCGAGATACATCTCTGAGCGGATGCCGGCCGCGCGCAGATCGGCCACCATCTTCTGGTAGCGACCGAGGCTTTCCGTATCCTTGTCCATCACCAGCACGACGACCGGCGCGATGACATCGGTGGTGTCCAGCTCGCCGAGGTTCTTCAGCGCCGTCATCAGGCGGGAGACGCCGATCGAAAAGCCGGTCGCCGGCACCGGCTCGCCACGGAAGCGCGAGACCAGCCCGTCATAGCGGCCGCCACCGCCGACCGAACCGAAGCGCACGATCTGGCCGTCTTCGTTGGGGATTTCGGCGAGCAATTCGGCTTCGAAGACCGGGCCGGTGTAGTATTCGAGGCCGCGCACGACGGAGCGGTCCATGGCGATGCGATCTTCGCCATATCCGGCCGCCCTGACCAGGGCTTCAATCGTCGCGAGCTCGCCGACGCCTTCTTGGTAAGTCGAGTTCGAGCTCACTATGGAAACCTGGTCGACCTGTGCGTTCCTTGCCGTGGCGAGAAGAACTGCTTCAGCTTGCCCGTCGTCCAAACCAGCGCCCTTGGCGAAGTCGCCCTCGCCTTCCTTGCCGCCATCCCATCGGCCCGGCCCAAGCAGAAGCTTCACGCTTTCCGGCCCGAGCTTGTCCAGCTTGTCGATGGCGCGCAGCACGGTCAGCCGGCGGCCGGCATTGTTGTCACCGCCAAGGCCGATCGCCTCCAGCACGCCGTCAAGCACCTTGCGGTTGTTGACGCGAATGACGTAGTCGCCGCGCTTGATGCCGAGCGCTTGCATCACGTCGGCCATCATCATGGCCATCTCGGCGTCGGCTGCGACGCCCGGCGTACCGATCGTGTCGGCGTCGAACTGCATGAACTGGCGGAAGCGGCCCGGGCCGGGCTTTTCGTTGCGGAACACCCAGCCGGAGCGGTAGCTGCGATAGGGTTTCGGCAGCTTCTCAAAATTCTCGGCGACGTAGCGCGCTGTCGGCGCAGTCAAATCGTAGCGCAGCGACAGCCACTGCTCGTCATCGTCCTGGAAAGAAAATACGCCCTCATTAGGCCGGTCCTGGTCGGGCAGGAACTTGCCGAGCGCATCGGTGTATTCGATCAGCGGCTGGTCGGCCGGCTCGAAACCGTAGAGCTCATAGACCGAACGGATCGTCGCCATCATCTTCTCGACGGCGCGGATATCGTCGGCGCTGCGGTCGGCAAAGCCGCGCGGCAGCCGCGCTTTCGTCTTTTCCGATTTGTCGGCCATGGGATGGGTCTTTTCGCTTAGTAATCGATGACTTGTTTGGAGTGGGCGTGTCCTAACCGAAGCGGCTTGGTGCGGCAAGGGTTTGCGCTCTTTCCTTCTCCTTCGAAACAAAACGCACCGAAAGGAAACAATTCCGCCATCGGCGCGGCATCGTGCCGACACAATCAGAGCCGATAAGCGCGCCGAAACAAAGGGTTGGGCCATGACTGCCGCACACAAGTTCGACATCAGAGACGACGGCTTGCATGAAGTCCGGTTGCGGCCGGCCGAGAACCGTGCGCCGGTGACGGCGAGCCCCGGTCCGTTTGAGGTCACCGCCGACGAGCGCAAGGGTTCCACCATACGCGAGGCGCTGATGACCGGATTGCTGGTGATTTATCCGGTATTTGCGGCACTGGCGGCGATTGTGGCGGGATTGTTCCTGACTGGCGCCAGCGGGACGTGAGTTCCTTACCCTCCCCCTTGTGGGGTGGGTCGACGCGTAGCGTCGGGGTGGGGGTGCGGCGCCAAGATACCCCCACCCGCGCCTTCGGCGCGACCTCCCCACAAGGGGGAGGTAGGGGGACAGCGCCCTACTTCGGCCTCTTAAAGGCCTTGCGTTCCTTCTCCACCTGCTCCCGGCAAACACACCCCTCGAGATGGTCGTTGACCAGACCCATCGCTTGCATGAAGGCATAGACCGTCGTCGGTCCGACAAAGCTCCAGCCGCGATTTTTCAACTCCTTCGAAATCCTGATCGAGACCCCTGTCGTCGGGTTGGCGCGTAGATGCGCCATGTCCACCACCGCCGGCCGCTCCTCCGGCCCCGGCTCGAACTTCCAGAACCAGGCGGCCAGCGAACCGAACTCGTCGACCATTTCGCACGCCCGTTTGGCGTTGTTGATGGTCGAGACGATCTTGCCGCGGTGACGGATGATGCCGGCATTGGCGACCAGGCGCTCGACATCCTCGTCGGTGAAGGCGGCGACCTTGTCGAAGTCGAAACCGGCGAAGGCCTCGCGGAAATTCTCGCGCTTGCGCAGAATGGTCAGCCAGGACAGGCCGGACTGAAAGCCTTCCAGGCAGATTTTTTCGAACAGCCTGCGGTCGTCGGCGACCGGCCGGCCCCATTCATGGTCGTGGTAGTGCAGATAGTCCGGCAGATTGCCGTGCCAGAAGCAGCGCGTGATCCCGTCGGAGCCGGTAAGCAGTCCGGTGTTGTCTTGCGCCATGGCCGATCCATCCGTTAACGCGCTTTCGCGCTGCATTTACCGCGGCTTTACCAGATTCCTGAACCCGGCGGTAACCACACCAAAAGGTTTACTGACAAAGCGGCATTTTACCCATTCCGATTCATGTTTCGGTTGCCGCTTCGCGCCAAGGATCGCGCAACCGGGGGCAAGTTCCGCCTCCGTCCGTTCGACGATCAAGGTGCGTTCCGATGAAGATCTTTTTGCGTTCCGTGCTCGGCGCCGTGGCCATTCTGGCCGCCGGCGTCACCTCGTCTGCCGCCAACGACCGCTATGCCGACAGGCCGCCGGTTATGGTGAGCCCCGACCTTTCAGCGCCCTGGGTGCTGCAGCTTGGCCGCGCGCCCGGCATCGTGCGGCAGAGCCGACAGGTGGTCCAACAGCCGCGCGTTCGCTATGCGCAGCCGGCGCGACCCGATCGGGTGCGCACTGCTTCCGTGCAGGCGCCGGCCAAGCGCGTGGTGATGCGGCCGCAGATCAATCCGCTCTACCTGCCGCAGGAAGTCGCCTATGACGGCCCGCAGAAGCCGGGCACGATCGTCATCGATACGACGCAGAACTTCCTGTTCCTGGTCGAGAAGAACGGCAAGGCGCGGCGCTATGGCGTCGGCACCGGCAAGCCTGGGTTCGAATGGTCTGGCACGCACAAGATCACCAACAAGCGCGTCTGGCCGGACTGGCGCCCGCCAGCGGAGATGATCAAGCGCGAGGCCGCCAAGGGCCGCTACCTCCCGACCTATCTGGCCGGTGGCGAAGAAAACCCGCTCGGCGCCCGCGCGCTCTATCTCGGCACGACGGAATACCGCATCCACGGCACCAACCAGCCATGGACCATCGGCGGCTCGGTGTCTTCCGGCTGTATCCGCATGCGCAACGAGGACGTGGTTGACCTTTACGAGAGGGTCAATGTTGGAACCACCGTGGTCGTGATATAGTCGCCTACCGAATCATCTGGTCCAGAAGGTTAGACCTTCAGGGTCGGGAAGAGTTTACGGGGGACGGGCCGTGTGGGGATGCGGCCAGTCAGGAAAGGGCAGCCTGGGAAACCGCGCTGCCCTTTCTCTTTGCGGCTATAGCTGAGCCAGGCTGCGCCAGAACGTCGCGCCAGGGGGATGACGGTTCGCTTTCACGCTGCCTTGCCGCATTTCCCCTGCTATAGGGACGGCCAAACTCCCCTGCGCCAAACTCCGCTGCAAAGGTTCAGCCATGTCTCCGCCAGACGATAGCCGCTATCTCCGGGGCGGCCCGGTCGCCCAGCGCATCATGGCATCCGTGCGCGAGGATGCCGCCATCGCCACCGCCGAAGGTTTTCCGCCCAAGCTGGTGTCGATCACCGTCGGCGATACCGCTGCCGTCGATGTCTATGTGCGCAACCAGCGCGCCAAGGCCGCGCTTGCCGGCATCGGTTTCGAGGAGCGGCGGTTCCCCGCCGACATCAGCGCCGGCGAACTCGAGGCGGCGATCCACGGCCTGAACGCCGACCCGCGCGTCACCGGCATCATCATCCAGCGGCCGGTGCCGGCGCATATCCCGATCAAGACGCTGCAAGCGGCGGTGCATCCACTGAAGGACGTCGAGGGCATGCATCCGGCGTCGATCGGCAATATCGTCTACAACCAGCTCGACCTCGCGCCTTGCACGGCTGCGGCCTCGGTCGAGCTGCTCAAGGAAACCGGCCTCGACCTCAAGGGGCTCGAAGTTGTCGTCGTCGGCCATTCCGAGATCGTCGGCAAGCCGATTGCCTTCCTGCTGATGAGCGAAGGCGCAACGGTGACGGTGTGCCATCACATGACGCGCTCGGTGGCGGCACATGCGCGCCGCGCCGATGCGCTGTTCGTCGCCGTCGGCAAGCCGCGGTTGATCAAGGCCGACATGGTGAAGCCCGGTGCGGCCGTCATCGACATCGGCATCAATTCCGAGATCGGCCCGGACGGCGCGAGCCGCATCGTCGGCGACGTCGACACCGAGAGCGTGAAGGAAGTCGCGTCCTGGATCACGCCGGTGCCGGGCGGCGTCGGCCCGATCACTGTGGCGATCCTCTTGCGCAACACAATGGTCGCGCTCAGCCGCCAGCGCGCGCGCTACCAGGCGACGTATGGCGTGGTGGACCGGCTGGCAGCGGAATAGCTGCTTACTCGGCGGCGACCAGGTTTCCTTCGGAGACGCCCTCCGGCTTCGGACCACCATAGGCCCAGTCGAGCAGCTTGATCGTGTGCATCACCGGCAGCTTTGCAGCCGAAGCGATCTGGGTGATGCAGCCGATATTGCCTGTGGCAACGATCTCCGCGCCGGTGGCCTCGATGTTTTTCACCTTTCGGTCGCGCAGCTTCTCCGAAATCTCCGGCTGCAGGATGTTGTAGGTGCCGGCCGAGCCGCAGCACAGATGTCCCTCGCGCGGATCGCGCACGACGAAGCCGGCCCTGGCGAGCAATTCCTTCGGCTGGCGGGTGATCTTCTGGCCGTGCTGCATCGAGCAGGCGGAGTGATAGGCGACGACGGTGCCGGGTTTGCGCACCGGCTCGGGCAGGTCGAGGCTTGCGAGATATTCGGTAATGTCCCTGGCCAGCGCCGAGACCCGCGCGGCCTTGTCGGCATAGGCCGGATCGAGGCGCAGCATGAAGCCGTAATCCTTGATGGTTGTGCCGCAGCCCGATGCGGTGATGACGATGGCGTCGAGCCCGCCCTGGTCGATGGCACGCGTCCAGGCATCGACATTCTGCCGTGCCGAGGCAAGGGCTGCTGCCTCGCGGCCCATATGATGGACCAGCGCGCCGCAGCAGGCTTCGCCCTGCGGCACCACGACCTCGACGCCCAGCCGTGTCAGCAATGCAATCGTCGTCTCATTGATGGCGGGGTCGAGTACCGATTGGGCGCAGCCGGTGAGGATGGCGACGCGGCCTCTCTTCGTCCCCTGCCCGGCATGAATGCCGGAAGAGGCCATTGGCGAGACCGTCGGGATCGAGGCCGGTGCCAGCTTCAGCATCGCGCTGAGCGGCTTCAGGGCCGACACCTTTTCGAACAGACGAATGAATGGCTTGCCGAGTCTCGCCAATCTCAGCGCGGCGCGAAAGCGCGCGGGATAGGGCAGCACAAAGGCCAGCATGGCGCGGGTGAGCCGGTCGAGCAGCGGCCGCTTGTAAGTTTCCTCGATATGGGCGCGGGCATGGTCGACCAGATGCATGTAATTGACGCCCGACGGGCAGGTGGTCATGCAGGCCAGGCAGGACAGGCAGCGGTCGATATGGGTGACGATCTGCTTGTCGGCCGGGCGGCCGTTCTCCAGCATGTCCTTGATGAGATAGATGCGCCCGCGTGGCGAATCCAGCTCGTTGCCCAATGTCACATAGGTCGGGCAAGTGGCGGTGCAGAAGCCGCAATGCACGCATTTGCGCAGGATCTTCTCCGATTCCGCGACATGGGGATCGGCGAGCTGGGCAAGGGAGAAGTTAGTTTGCATTATCTTAGCCTTGGGCCATGCGGCCGGGATTGAGGATGGACTTGGGATCGAACTCGGCCTTGAGCCGCGCCGACAATGCGGCCTTATGCGGTGCCTGCGGCTCGAACACCGGAACGGCGGTGCGATGCGAAGGGGTGGCGCGCACCAGCGTCGCGTGGCCGCCGCCGTGCTTTTTGATCAGCCCGCGCAGCAGGGCGGCCTCGGGATCGCCCTCCTCCATGCGCAGCCAGACCAGCCCACCCTGCCAGTCGTAGAAGGCACTGACGCCGATCTGCATGCGCAGCGTCAGCACCATCTGGTGAGCCTGAGACGGCGCCATCGAAACGCGCCAGACCGGCTTTTCGCTACGGTCGGCGAGTGGCGTGCAGTCCCTTATGTCACGCCAGAGGGTATGCGATGTCTCACCTGCGATCTCCTGCAGCGGGCCGGCATTTTTCAGCAGGGTCTTCAGCGCCTCAATGCGATAGGCGACCGATGGGCCAAACCCTTCAACGCGCAGCAGCGTTGCAGCGTCAGTGCCTAGACTGCCCCCGGCAACGCGCGCGGCGATGCGTTCGGGCAGATGGGCCGCGCTCGACACTTCGGCGCTGGAGCCGAGCGCCAGCGCCATGGCGGCAGAGGCGGCATCGTCGAGTAGGCCGCGCATGGCAAGCGTCACCTCGGTCTCGGCCGCCGGCAGCACCTTGAAGGTGACATCGGTGAACACGGCCAGCATGCCCCAGCTGTTGGCCATCAGCTTCGACAGATCGTAGCCGGTGACATTCTTGACGACGCGGCCGCCTGATTTGAACGCTTCGCCACGACCGGCAACCGCGTTGATGCCAAGGATATGGTCGCGCGCGGCGCCCGCCTTCAGCCGGCGCGGGCCGGACAGGTTGGCGGCAAGCACGCCGCCGATCGTGCCTCTTCCCTTGATACCGCCGAACAATGGGCCGTAGTCCATCGGCTCGAAAGCAAGTTGCTGGCCGTTTTCGGCGAGCAGGCTTTCTATATCGGAAAGCGGTGTGCCGGCCTTCGCCGACAGCACCAGTTCGGCCGGCTCGTAGAGGGTGACGCCGGTGAGCTTCGAAAGATCGAGCGTGTGTTCGCTCTGCTGTGGCCGGCCGATGCGGCGCTTGGAGCCGTGGCCGATGATTTCCAAAGGTGACTCTTCCGCGGCCGCCCATTGGACGATGGAGAGGGTCTCGGCCGATGTGGTGGGAGTGAAGGTCGTCATGGCGAAGATGGGTCGAGTTCCTTCGCGCCCCCCTCTGTCCTGCCGGACATCTCCCCCACTTGGGGGGAGATTAGCAGCTTTGGCGACCGCGCCTCTCTAGCAACGTCGAAGATTGGCGAAGGCAGAGATGACTGGTGATCTCCCCCCTTGTGGGGGAGATGTCCGGTAGGACAGAGGGGGGCGCGAAGGATCGCCGACGTGAGACATTCCGCCCCCATCAAAACCTCGGAATGTCCGGAAACGCCACCTGGCCGCGATGCACGTGCATGCGCCCAAGCTCCGCGCAGCGGCGCAGTTGTGGAAACACCTTGCCGGGGTTGAGCAAATGATTGGGGTCGAAGGCGCATTTGACGCGCATTTGCTGATCGAGGTCGATCTGGTTGAACATCTCCGGCATCAGGTCGCGCTTCTCGACGCCGACGCCGTGCTCACCAGTCAGGACGCCGCCGACCTTGACGCAGAGCCGCAAAATGTCGGCGCCGAAGCTTTCCGCCTTGTCGAGTTCGCCCGGCACGTTGGCGTCGTAGAGGATCAGCGGATGCAGATTGCCGTCGCCGGCGTGGAAGACATTGGCGACGCCAAGGCCGTATTTTCCCGACAGTTCGCGCATGCCGGCGAGCACACGCGGCAATTCCTTGCGCGGGATGGTGCCATCCATGCAGTAATAGTCGGGTGAGATGCGGCCGACCGCCGGGAAGGCCGCCTTGCGGCCGGCCCAGAAACTCAGCCGCTCCTGTTCGGATTGCGAGATGCGGCAGGTGGTGGAGCCGTTCCTGTAGGCGATCGCTTCGACGAGACCGATCAGGTGATCGACCTCGACGCCCGGCCCGTCGAGTTCGACGATCAGCAGCGCCTCGACATCAAGGGGATAGCCGGCGTGGACGAAATCTTCCGCGGCATGGATCGCCGGCCGGTCCATCATCTCCATGCCGCCAGGGATAATGCCGGCGCCGATGATGTCGGCGACGCATTGGCCGCCCTGCTCGCTGGTCGGAAAGCCGATCAGCAGAGCGCGCGCCGTCTCCGGCTTCTTCAGGATGCGTACCGTGACCTCGGTGACGACGCCGAGCAGGCCTTCGGACCCCGTCATGACGCCGAGGAGATCATAGCCTTCCGAGTCCAGATGATTGCCGCCCAGGCGCACCACCTCGCCGTTCATCAGCACCATCTCGATGCCCAGCACATTGTTGGCGGTCAGGCCGTATTTCAGGCAGTGCACGCCGCCGGAATTTTCCGCGACATTGCCGCCGATCGAGCACGCGATCTGGGAGGATGGGTCAGGGGCGTAGTAAAAGCCCTCCTGCTCGACGGCAATGGTGATGCCAAGATTGGTAACGCCTGGCTGAGCGACGACGATGCGGTCGGGATAGTCGATGGCAAGGATGCGGTTGAAGCGGCTCATGACCAGCAGCACGGCATCTTCAAGCGGCAACGCGCCCCCGGAGAGCGAGGTCCCGGAGCCTCGCGGCACGACACGGATGTTGCGGTCGTTGCAGTATTTCAGCACCCGCGACACCTGCATCACCGTCTCGGGCAGTACCACGACCAGCGGCAATTGCCGGTAGGCGGTGAGGCCGTCGCTTTCGAAGGCGCGCATTTCATTGGTGGCGTCGACGACGCCCTCGCCCGGCACGATGATGCGCATGTCGGCGACGATCTCCGCCCGCCTTCGCATCGTGGCGTCGTCTGGCTTGGGCATGACAAGGCCGGACATCGGCAGCGTCCTCCGCTTGGCTGGTAAAAATCTTTTACCAATTACATTCGGATGTTGCAAACACCGCGTCGGGCAAAGAGCGTACTGCCAGCCTTCCGCAGCGGCAATCTGCCGCTATTCACCCTCCCCCTTGTGGGGAGGGTCTCGAACGCAGTGAGCGGGGTGGGGGTCCACGCGACGAAAGCTCTTTACCAGCACCCCACCCCGATCCGCTATGCGGATCGACCCTCCCCACAAGGGGGAGGGTAAAGTGCGCTCCTACTCCCCCGGATGTTTCGCCGGCTCGGAGTGCATCCGCCTGACTCGCCGCACGCCCCACCAGACCAGCACGATGGCGACCGGCACCGCCGCGGCAGTGACGATTTCGGGTGCAAAGGCATGGCCGAAGATCGAGGCGCCCTTGGCGAGATAGGAGATCAGGCCGACGACATAGTAGGACACTGCCGCCACCGACAGGCCTTCCACCGTCTGTTGCAGCCGCAGTTGCAGCCGGGCGCGGTTGTTCATCGACGCCAGCAGATCGCGGTTCTGCTTCTCGACCTCGACATCGACCCAGGTGCGCAGCAGCGTGGTGGCGCGGGTTAGTTTGCGCGACAGGTTGGCCTGGCGCTCCTCGACCGAACGGCAGGTGCGCATGGCAGGCGCCACCCGCCGCTGCAGGAAGCCGCCCCAAGTGTCGTAGCCGGGCACGGCTTCTTCGTCCAGCGCTTCCAGCCGCTCGACAACGATGCCGTCATAGGCGCGGCTGGCGCCGAAGCGATAGAGGCTGGAGGCGGCATCAGCCTCGAGTTCAGCGGCAAGCTCGGTCAGGTCGGCGAGCAGCGTCTGGCTGTCGCGGGTTTCAGCGACCTTCATTTCCAGCGTGGTCTGCGCCAGCCGGTCCTCGATGCGGCGGGCGCGGCCCGACAGCGTCAGCGCCAGCGGCAGGCCGAGCATGGCAAGCGTGCGATACGTCTCGACGTCGATCAGCCGCTGCGACAGCGCGCCGGTCCGCGCCGGCGTCAGGCCGCGATCAAGCACCAGGATGCGGGTCAGGCCGTCGCCGTCCTGGCGGAAATCGGTGACGATGGCCGCATTGCCGCGCTCGACCAGCGAATAGCAGAGGCTCGTCGGGTCGAAGGCCGCAATCAGCTTCTCGCTTGCCGGCGTCCATTTGCGGATCTCCAGCCTTATGCCTGAGATCACCGTTCCCGGCGGCGAGAACCCGTTGCCGAAAGGAGAATCCTCCTGCGCCCTGCCGCTTTCGGCAAGCGGCCCTTCCCAAAGATAGGTCGAGAATTCCGTATGCCGCTCCCAGCGCAGCGTACCCTTGCCCCACTTCATGGCGTGGTGGCGGGCATGACGGTCGGGCGCCGCGATGCCGAGGCGCCGCGACAGTTCGGAGAGCACGGCCATGTCGACGCTGGAGCCGCCCTCGGTCATGAAGGCGAGTTGCACAAGCACGCGCGGCTTCTCGATCAGCGGATGCGGCCGGGCATGGACCTCGCCGATCGCGCCGGGCCGTCCCTCATGCGCGGGAAAGCCCATCACGCTGCCCTGGGCGCGCGGCTGGAATTCGAGGTTGGACGTCTCGTCCGACACGGTGGTCCCCCTGTTCTCGACCCTTCGTGTGATGGCGTCCTCTAAAGGCAATCCATGAGGCGCGTAAACACCAAAGTCTAGCATCGTAGGTCCTGCCGGCGCGACGCGCAGACCGACCCGATTGGGCAAATTGGATAAATAATTTGACCAGTTGGCGACGCTGGCTTTATCTTGCGCGACGCCGGTTCAATTTCCCAGGCCCCCGTTGAGCGATATTTTCTCCAGGATCGAGCATTCGCGCACCGCCGACGAGGTGGTGCAGCAGATCGAAAGCCTGATCCTTGAAGGCGTGCTGCGCACCGGCGACCGGCTGCCGGGCGAGCGCGAGCTGGCGCGCCAGTTCGACGTGTCGCGGCCGATCCTGCGCGATGCGCTGAAGGCGCTGGAAGGGCGCGGGCTGCTGATCACCAAGGCCGGCGGCGGCACCCATGTCGCCGACGTCATCGGCCAGTTGTTCACCAAGCCGGTGACCGACCTCATCTCGATGCACCGCAAGGCGGTGACCGACTATCTGGAATACCGCCGCGAGATCGAAGGTGTTGCGGCCGAATATGCGGCGCGGCGCGCGACAGCGGACGACATTGCGCTGCTCGACCGCATCGTGGCGCGCATGGACGAGGCGCACCGCACCGGCGATTTCGACGACGAGGCGGAAATCGACGTCGAGTTCCACCATGCTGTGTGCGAATGCGCGCACAACATCATCCTCTTGCACACGCTGCGCTCCTGCTACCGGCTGCTGTCTGAAGGCGTGTTCCAGAACCGGCTTCTGGTGTTCAGCGTGCCCGGAGCGCGCGAGGCGCTGCTGGCCCAGCACGGCGCGATCTACAAAGCCGTGAAGGCCGGCGATCCCTCAGCTGCCCGCCAAGCGGCGATGGACCATATCTCCTATGTCGAGCGCTCGATGCTCGAGGCCGAACGCAGCGGCGACTGGCAGCGCGTGTCGCGGCTCAGGCTTAAGCAGCGCTCCGACGCCGACGACGGCTTCAAGACGACTGGCTAACGAGGAACCACCATGAGCGACATCCTCACCATTGCCGATCTCAAGGACCTGGCGCGCCGGCGGGTGCCGAAGATGTTCTTCGACTATGCCGATTCCGGCGCCTGGACCGAAAGCACCTACCGCGCCAACGAAGAGGACTTCCAGAAGATAAAATTCCGTCAGCGCGTACTGGTCGACATGAGCAACCGCTCGCTGGAATCGACCATGATCGGCGAGAAAGTGGCGATGCCGGTGGCGCTTGCCCCAACTGGAATGACCGGCATGCAGCATGCCGATGGCGAGATGCTGGCCGCGCAGGCGGCAGAGGAATTCGGCGTGCCGTTCACGCTGTCGACGATGAGCATCTGCTCGATCGAGGATGTCGCGTCGGTGACCAAGAAGCCGTTCTGGTTCCAGCTCTACGTGCTTCGCGACAAGGATTTCGTGCTCGACCTGATCGACAGGGCGAAGGCTGCAAAATGCTCGGCGCTGGTGTTGACGCTCGACCTGCAGATCTTGGGGCAGCGCCACAAGGATGTCCGCAACGGGCTGTCGGCGCCGCCCAAGATGACGCTGGCCAACATTGCCAACATCGCCATGCGGCCACGCTGGCTGATGGGCATTGCCGGCACCAAGCGCCGCACCTTCCGCAACATTGTCGGCCATGCCAAGGGCGTCGGCGACGTCGCTTCGCTGACATCGTGGACGACGGAGCAGTTCGACCCGCATCTGTCGTGGAAGGATGTCGCCTGGATCAAGGAACGTTGGGGCGGCAAGCTGATCCTGAAAGGCATTCTCGACAAGGAGGACGCGCTGATGGCGGTCGAGACCGGCGCCGACGCCATCATCGTTTCCAACCATGGCGGGCGCCAGCTCGACGGCGCATCGTCGTCAATCATGGCGCTGGAAGAGATCGCCGATGCCGTCGGCGACAGGATCGAGGTGCATATGGACGGCGGCATCCGCTCGGGCCAGGACGTGCTGAAGGCGCTTTGCCTCGGCGCCAAGGGCACCTATATCGGCCGCCCGTTCCTGTACGGATTGGGCGCCATGGGCAAGCAAGGCGTGACCCTGGCGCTGGACATCATCCGCAAGGAGATGGACATCACGCTGGCACTGTGCGGCAAGCGGCTGGTGACCGACATGGGCAAGGACCAGTTGCGGCGCTAGGGTCTTGTTCACCGATTAGACCCTAGCCTCGCTGGATCACGGAGACGAAGCCGCCTTGACCGAGACCGGCATCCACTACCTCGACGCGCGCGCACCCGATGGCATGCGCCTCTATGCGATCGGCGACGTGCATGGCCGGCTCGATCTGCTCGCCGCCATGCATCGCCGCATCGAGAGCGAACTCGAATACAAGCCGACCAGCGATTGGCGCGTCATCCACCTCGGCGACTATGTCGACCGCGGACCAGAGTCCAAGGGCGTCATAGACTTCCTGATCGAGGCACAGAAACGCGATCCGCGGCATCTGATGCTCGCCGGCAACCACGATATCGGCTTCCTCGACTTTCTCGACGAGCCTGACCCGGAAGGGCTGTTCATCCGTTATGGCGGCGTGCAGACGGCACAATCCTATGGTGTCGACTTAGCGGGACACGCAAGCTGGTTCGGCAAGGCCGAGGCGTTACGGCGGGGACACCAGGCACTGGTCAATGCTGTACCGCAAGCCCATGTCGACTTCCTGCGGTCGCTGCAATTGTCACTGATATCAGGTGATTTCTTCTTATGCCATGCCGGCGTCAGGCCTGACGTGCCGCTGGCGAGCCAGAGCCCGCAGGATCTGGTCTGGATCCGCGACGTCTTCCACAACCATCCAGGGCTTTACCCGAAGGTGATCGTGCACGGCCACACACCGGTGCCGCAGGCGGAGGTGATGCCGAACCGCGTCAATGTCGACACACTCGCCTGGCAGTCAGGCATGCTCAGCGCGCTCGCCGTGGACGGCGCGGACAAGCGTATCCTGACTGTGCAGGGAAAAGCGTTTTAGCGAAGCGCGGCGGTGACGCCGTAGCCGTCGACGGCCTGATGGTTGTTGGCTGCATCGGCGGAATAAATGCCGAGACCGCACAAAACGATGGCAGACAGCATGACAAAGGACAGAAGCGCTGCTTTCACGGACGTCATCTCTAGTTGAGCTTCCTGCATCTGGGCACGAGGCGGTTACCAATGGGTTGAAACCGAGAATTCGTCTCAAAGTTTCGACGATTTCGCGCTTGTAGGTCGATTCTGTATCGGCGGTGTGTCGCGCGGATCACACAGAAGGTTCATCGCGGTTGCATTGCCGTTGCATAGCGCGCGCCTTGTAGGATAGCGTTCGGCCACAAACCAAGGACGAAAGAAGTTGTCCCCGGCAGATTCCCCGCCGCGTGCCAATTATGCAACGGATAGAGCGGTTCGCCGCTACGGCGAACCGCTCTATCTTTTTATCTGACGCAATTCCGGACGGAAAACCGCTTCACACTTTTCCTGGAATTGCTGACTGCGCGCGGCCAGTCTCAGATCGTCGCCACCCAGGCGCGGGCAATGGCCAAGCCCGCGGCGTCGGCCTCGGGGCCGTTGCGTGCCATTTCGCTGTCGAGGCGATCCTGCCAGTCGGGATGGCGATCGGCAATCAGCGGCGCGAAGGATGTGCTCCAGTCCCTCACCATCGGCTGGTCGGCCTCGAAATGGAACTGGAAGCCGTAGACAGCGCGGCCGATACGGAACGCCTGGTTCTCGGCAATTTCGCTGCCGGCAAGCCGCACCGCATTTGACGGCAGCGCGAAAGTGTCGTCGTGCCATTCGAAGATGGGGAAATCCTGGGGAAGTGCGCCAAGCACCGGATCGGTTCTGGCGTCCGGCGTCAGCGATACCTTGTGCCAGCCGAATTCCGAGGCGCCGCCGATCTGGTTCTCACCGCCGAAAGAGCGGGCAACCAACTGGCTGCCCAGGCAGATACCGAGAACCGAGCGATCCTTGGCGGCGAAATCGCGGGTCAGTTCGAGCAGCACCGGGAAATACGGGTAGTCATCGTCGGCCAGCGCATTCTGGCCGCCGCCCAGCATCACCATGGCATCGTGTCCGGTCGCGTCGTCCGGCAGCGCATCGCCCTTGTAGGGCCGGCGCAGGTCGAGATCGGCGCCGGCTTCGGCGAGCGCGGCACCAACCTGGCCAAGGCCGGTGTTGTCGTAGTTCTGGACCACCAGCACCCGCATCGCAAAACCCTGCTGACATGAAATGACGCGACGAGCGATATCATGTCGCCAGCATTGCAGCCAAGATGCGTATTCGGGAGAGAGCTATGCCACTGCAGAACCGGGTCGATCCGTTCGGCGCCATCCATGCCATATCCGAGCGCGGCCTGTTCACCGGCAATCGCGGCATCATCCACGATCCTGAGACCAAGACGCTGCTGAAAAAGCGTTGGGCCTTGCCGGCCTGGATCATCTGCGTCTGCCAATTCCGCAATGTGCGGCGCGAGCCGATGGGCAGGAATCGGCCGGGCGGCAGGGCCGGCTGGACCGAGTTGTTCTTCCTCGACGAGGTGACGGCGCTGGCCGCCGGGCACCGTCCCTGTTTCTATTGCCGGCGTGAGCGAGCCACGGATTTTGTCGGGCGTTTCGGCAAAGTCTTCGGTGTAAACGAACCGCGCGCGCCAATGGTGGACAAGCGGCTGCACAAGGAGCGGCTGGCTTCGGGCGGCAAGCCACCTGATGTCACCATGGGAGAGCTTGCCGAATTGCCGGACGGAGCGATGATCGCGGATGGCGGCTCGGCCTATGCGCTGCGCGGCGGCAACGCGCTGCCCTGGTCGTTCGCAGGCTATGGCGATGCGGCGGCCTTCGACAGCCTTGCCGGCCGTTCGCTGCGCCTGCTCACACCGGCCACGACCGTTTCGGTGCTGCGGCACGGTTTTGAACCGGTGTGGCATCGTTCCGCCGAGACTTGACGCCAGGCACCGCCTCGCCCATTCCTCGGCGATGCGCGCCAATTACAAGATGCAGCGGCTGTTCTTGGCCGACGATCTCGCAGCCGACATCGAATTCGATGCCGGCCAGCAGCAAAGCCATTACCTCATGCATGTGCTGCGGCTCGGCGAAGGCGCCGAGATTCTGGTCTTCAACGGCCGCGACGGCGAGTGGTCGGCGGCGATCGCTTCGAAGTCGAAGAAGGCGGTGCGGCTGAGAGTGCTCAGCCAACAGCGGCCGCAACCGCCTTTGCCCGATCTAGTTTATTGCTTCGCGCCGCTGAAGCAGGGGCGGCTCGACTATCTCGTGCAGAAGGCGGTGGAGATGGGCGCCGGCATCCTGCAGCCGGTGATCACCCAGCACACGCAATTGGCAAAACCCTCCATCGACCGGCTGCGCGCCAATGTCGTCGAGGCGGCCGAGCAATGCGGCATACTGGCGGTGCCGGAAGTGCGAGAAGCCGAGAAATTCGAGCGTCTGCTCTCCGGCTGGGACAAGGAGCGGCGACTGATCTTCTGCGACGAGGACGCCTCGACCAACAACCCGCTGCCGGCATTGCAGGCGGTGCCGGAGAAGAAGCTGGCGCTGCTGGTCGGACCGGAAGGCGGCTTTTCCGACGACGAACGCAAGATGCTGCGGGCGCTCCCCTTCGTCACTGCCATCCCGCTCGGACCGCGCATCCTGCGCGCTGACACAGCAGCTGTAGCGGCGCTTGCGGTGATGCAGGCGACGGTCGGAGACTGGTAAGAAGCGTAAAGATCAATTCCTGTTGACCTGTGGCTCAGGATTTTTCGCTTGATCGGCTGCTGACATTTCGTCCATTTAGCGCCGGCGGGCTCCGAGAGCCGCAGAGGGGGCCCCATGGCGCGCGACACAACCGATTTCCGGCCAATCGAAGACATCGACGAACTGGTCGAGCATCTGGCCGAAGGCAACAAGCCGCGCGACAAGTGGCGCATCGGGACCGAGCACGAGAAGTTCCCCTTCTATGTCGACGGCAACGCGCCGGTGCCTTATGGCGGCGAGCGCGGCATCCGCGCCATCCTCGAAGGCATGCAGCAAAAGCTCGGCTGGGACCCGATCATCGATGACGGCCGCATCATCGGCCTGGTCGAGCCGACCGGCCAGGGCGCGATCTCGCTCGAGCCGGGCGGCCAGTTCGAGCTGTCGGGCGCGCCGCTGGAAACGATCCACCAGACCTGTCGCGAGGGCAATGCGCATCTGGCGCAGGTACGCGAGATCGCCGAGCCGATGGGCATCCGCTTTCTCGGCCTCGGCGGCAGCCCGAAATGGTCGCTGGCCGAGACGCCGAAAATGCCGAAATCGCGCTACGAAATCATGACCCGCTACATGCCCAAGGTCGGCACCAAGGGTCTCGACATGATGTATCGCACCTGCACCATCCAGGTGAACCTCGACTTCGAAAGCGAAGCCGACATGCGCCGCAAGATGCAGGTGTCGCTGAAGCTGCAGCCACTGTCGACGGCGCTGTTTGCCAACTCGCCCTTCACCGACAGCCGGCCGAACGGACTGCAGAGCTGGCGCGGCGACATCTGGCGCGACACCGACAACCAGCGCTCGGGCCTGCTCGAATTCTGCTTCTCGCCCGAGTTCGGCTTTGCCGACTATGTCGAATGGGCGCTCGACGTGCCGATGTATTTCGTCATCCGCGACGGCCACTATCACGACATGACGCACATCACCTTCCGCCAGTTCATGGCCGGCGTTGCCCGCAATGAAGTACCGGACGGACTGCCCACCATGGGCGACTGGGCGAACCATCTGTCGACCCTGTTCCCTGACGTCAGGCTGAAGCGCTTCCTCGAAATGCGCGGCGCCGATGGCGGGCCGTGGCGCCGCATCTGCGCGCTGCCGGCCTTCTGGGTCGGGCTGCTCTATGACGAGGCCGCGCTCGACGCCGCCGAGGCGCTGACTTCGAGCTGGACCTATGAAGAAACGCTGGCGATGCGCAATGCGGTGCCGGAACAAGGCATTTCCGCGCCGTTCCGCAACACGACGCTGCGTGAGATCGGCCGCGATGTAATGACGATTTCGCGCCTTGGGCTGAAAAATCGCGGCAGGAAGAACCGCGACGGCTATGACGAGACCTCGTTCCTCAACACGCTGGACGAAGTCGTGGCGCGCGGTACCACCAGTGCCGAGGAAATGCTGTCGGCCTACCACACGCGCTGGGGCGGCTCGATCGAGCCGGTGTTCATGGAATATGCGTATTAGCGTCGCGCCTTGAGCAGCGGCAAAAGCCGCTTCAATCGAACATCGAAACGAACTAGGTTCTCCCTCGAGGATTTCCCGGAGGAGAAACCGATGCCTACCTTGTTCGGCATATTGGCGCAGGCGCAGAACGGCAACGGCATGCAGGCGCTTGCCCAGCAGTACGGGCTTTCCATGCAGCAGACGCAGGCGGCTGTCGCCGCTCTGCTGCCGGCCTTCTCGCAAGGGCTGCAACGCAACACCGCCGATCCCTATGGGCTAGGCGCCTTCATGACGGCGATGGCGAGCGGCCAGCACGCGAAATACTTCGAGGACGCGACCAGGGCTTTCTCACCGCAAGGCGTCAATGAGGGCAATGGCATTCTGGGTCATCTGTTCGGCTCGAAGGAGCTGTCGCGCGCGGTGGCCAGCCAGGCCGCGCAGGCGACCGGCGTCAGCCAGCAGATCCTGCAGCAGATGCTGCCGGCCATCGCTTCGATGGTGATGGGCGGATTGTTCAAGCAGACGACAAACCAGTTGACCGGGGGTCAGATGCAGGCCGCCGGTGGCTTCGGCGGCGGCAGCAATCCGCTCGGCGAGATCATCGAACAGATGATGCGGCAGGCGGGCGGCGGGGCACAGCCTGCGCCGCAGCCAGCACCCAATCCTTACGGTGAGAACCCGCTGGGCAAAGTGCTGCAGGACATGTTCGGCGGCGGCGCCCAACAGCCGCAAAGCCAGCCGCAACAGGCGCCCAACCCATATGGCGACAATCCGCTGGGCAAGGTGCTGCAGGATATGTTCGGCGGTGGCGCGGCACAGCAACCGCAGGGCCGGCCGCAGCAGCCAACACAGCCGCAACAGACGCAGAGCCCTTACGGCGACAACCCGCTGGGCAAGATTTTTGAAGAGATGATGCGGCAAGGCGGTGGTGGCGGCTTCGGCCTGCCCGGTGGGCAGCCGGCGCCGCAGCAGCCGCAAGCACCCCAGCCGCGACAGGCACCGCAGGAGCGCCAGGCGCCGCAACCGCAGGCCAATCCGAGCGGCAGGCCACGCAATCCGTTCGACGATATTTTCGGCAAGATGTTCGAGACCGGCGCCCAGCAGCGCGACGACTATCAGAAGGGCGTGGAAACGATCTTCGACCAGTTATGGACCGGCGGTAGTTGGCGGTAGTTGGGCGCTGACCTTCGCGGCTTCGGAGCAAGGAACGAAGCGACGCGGCGCAGACCGCACGATGACGACGGAGCTTTAAAAGAAAAGCCCGGTCCTGGAGGAGGACCGGGCCAGTGTGCAGGCTGGCCGGCGGGGAACCGGCAGGGAGTGGGGAGCCTGCTATACTCGTTGGTCGCAGCGAGCCTGAGAAAGGTTCACGGCAGCCGAAACAATGCGCCCGATATCACGCTATCTGGCGGGCGAGATCTTCGATCGTATCGGCACGATCGCTCGCAATCGCACGCAGCTTCACGGTCGGATCGGCACCGAACGGCACATCGACGGCGACATGGAGATCCGCGCGCGTCAGGCCGATATCGGCGAGTTCGGCGTCCGACATCTCGCCGAGGCGATAGAAGGCCCGGCGATTTTTCCAGGCCTGGTAGGCATTGAGAAGGGTGTTGGCCACGCGCGTCGCAACGGCCGGACGCGAGGTTATGCGCGAGGTCTCGGTAGCGAAATCAAACGTGGTCATGTCGGTCTCCTTCAGACTCGAACTGGACAAGACCAGGCGGTCGGCGCTGGGGACAGCGGCCGTTCCGGTCTCGATTCACATGCCTTCATGTGGACAATGTGAATTTGCCACGCACCGATTGATTAATCCAACGAATGTTTCTAATCTTTAGCATCAACGCTAGTGATGGATTGGACCGATGAAAGCGCCACTCGATCTCGACCAGTTGCAGACCTTCATCTCGATTGCCGATACCGGCAGCTTCACCCGTGCGGCCGAGGAAGTGCTGCGCACGCAATCGGCGGTGTCGATGCAGATGCGCCGGCTGGAAGAGCGGATCGGCAAGCCGCTGTTCGAAAAGGACGGCCGCACCAACAGGCTGACCGAGGAAGGCGACAAGCTGCTCTCCTACGCGCGCCGCCTGCTCTATCTCAACCGCGAAACGCTGGCCGCCTTCGATGATCAGCGGCTCGAAGGCACCATCCGTATCGGCACCCCCGACGACTATGCCGACCGGTTCCTGCCCGAAATCATGGCACGCTTCACACGGTCAAATCCGCGCGTCGAACTGACTGTCATCTGCGAGCCGACACCAGGCTTGGTCGAGCATATCAAGCGCGGCAATCTCGATCTTGCGCTGGTGACGCACAATGATACGCGCGGCCAGTCGGAAGTGGTGCGGCGCGAGCCGCTGCTATGGGTGACCTCGGCCAACCATGCCACGCACGAACAGGAAGTGCTGCCGATGGCCTTCGGCCGGCCGAACTGCATCTGGCGGCGCGCCGCCGTCGATGTGCTCGACCGGCAAAGCCGCGACTATCGCATCCTCTTCACCAGCTTCTCGGCGACCGTCATCACAGCCGCGGTACTGTCGGGGCTGGCGATCTCGGTGCTGCCGGAATGCGCGCTGCGGCCCGGCATGCGAGTGCTGGGCGAAGCCGACGGTTTTGGCGCGCTGCCCGACTGCCGCATCGGCATCATGCGCGGCCAGACCTCGCGGCCCGAAATCGTCGACGCGCTGGCCCGGCACATCTCGGAAAGCCTCGACAATATTTCCGTGCCGCTCGGCGAAGAAACGGGAAGCTTCGATTTCGCCTCGCTCGCCTTCGCCAAGATGAAGCGGAGCAAGCCGAACCAGATCCTGCCTGGCTGGTAGGAACGATCAGGCCGACGCTGCCGCCTCCGTCGTTGCGTTGGCCGACGACAGGCCGGGCAGCGCCACCAATTGCGCCGGCTCCAGCGGCGGCGACAAGAGGTAGCCCTGCAGCTGCTGGCAGCCCATGGCGACCAGCAGCGCCTTTTGCACCTCGGTCTCTACGCCCTCGGCGGTGACCTCGACCTTGAGCGCGCCGGCGAGATCGATCAGCGCCTTGACGATGGCGCCCGAATTGCCGTCGCCGTCGAGAAGCCGCACGAAGGAGCGGTCGATCTTGAGCTTGTCGATGGCATGGCGGCGCAGATAGCTCAGCGACGAATAGCCGGTGCCGAAATCGTCGAGCACAATGCCGACGCCCGACTGGCGCAAGGCTGCCAGAGCCGCTCTGGTGGTGTCGTTGTTTTCCAGGAGAACGTTTTCGGTGATCTCGAGCTGCAGGCGCTTCGGCGCCAGTCCCGTTTCGGCGAGGATCGAGGCAACCTCTTCGGCAAAGCCGGCGTCGCGCAATTGCAGCGGCGAGACATTGACGGCGAGCCACGGCAGTTTGGTCTTCACGGCGAAGCGGCAGGCTTCCAGCAGGGCCCATGCGCCGAGCTGCCCGATCATGCCGCGTTCCTCGGCGATGGCGATGAACTGCGCCGCCGGCAGTGCGCCATGGACCTCATGCGCCCAGCGGATCAGCGCCTCGGCGCCGACAATGGTCTTGCCGTCGCTGGCAAAGACCGGCTGGTAGGCGAGCTTGATACCGGTGCCGCCATTCAGCGCGCTGCGCAGCTCGCTCTCGACCTTGCGCTTGCGCAGCAAAAGGTCGTCCATGTCGCCGGCGAAGACCTGGTAGCGGCCACGGCCGTTCTTCTTGGCTTCGTAGAGCGCGATGTCGGCCTTGCGCAGCAGATCGTCTGCGTCGGCATCAGGGCCTGTCGACAAGGCTATGCCGATGCTGGCGCTGATAAAGACCTGATCGTCCATCAGCTTGAACGGCTCCTGCAGTTTCTGCAGCACCCTCTCGGAAATATCCTCGGCGTTCCTTACGTCGCGGACATCGATCAGGATCACCGCGAATTCGTCGCCACCCAGTCTTGCCACCGTGTCGACGTCGCGAACCGTATGCTGAAGCCTGGCCGCCGTCTGGCGCACGAGTTCGTCGCCTGCCGGGTGACCAAGCGTGTCGTTGACATGCTTGAAGCGATCTAGATCGAGATAAAGCAGCGCGACCTTGCTTTCATTGCCGGAGGTAAGCAAGGCACGCCGCAGCCTGTCCTCGAACAGTGCCCGGTTGGGCAGGCCGGTGAGCGTGTCGTGAAAGGCGAGATATTGCGCCTGGGCCTGGCTGGTCTGCAGCGCCGATGACGCACGGCGCAGACGCCGGAGCAGAAAGGCGAGCACGCTCGCCGCAACCAGCGCGGCCAGAGCCAGGGCCGGGCTGGCCTTGCCCACCAGCGTCAGGCCGGGCCGTTCCTGGTCCCAGGCAATATAGCCGAGGATGACACCCTGTTTGTCGATAAGCGGAATGGCAGCCGAGCCAAGCGGCTGAGCCATCGGCAGGAGATGCGCCCCCGCCAGCAGATATTTCTGCGCGATCTTGCCGATCACCGCGTCGTTGATGAACTCTATGGAGACATGCAGATATTCGCTGCCGGATGCCTGGGTGACGCGATCCGAACTCGGCACCAGAGGCATGACGCTGAGTATGGCAGGCTGACCGCCAAGCGAGACCAGATCGTCGGCAACGAATTTTGCGCCGGCCTGGCTTGCGTCCTTGCTCATCATCTGGCGCAACCTGGCGATGGTCGGCCGCAAAGCGGGTTCGTCCTCGCCAAAGACGGCAGGCGACACGACCTTGCCTTCGCGCATGGCGTGGACCGGCCGGTTGGCGTTGTCCAGCACATAGACCCGGTTGTGGCCGTAATACGAGTACATCCAGACGCTGAAATTCTCGGCCATCCAGGTCTGGTTGCCGGCCTTGGCGTTTATAACGGAATCATCCCAGACGGCGACGCTTTCCTGCTCGCGCTTTACCGCGGCGATCTGGTCCTGCAGGCCGTTGGCAAGGAAAACCTTCTCCCGCTCGAGCGAGACCCGGTCGGCCTGCATGGTGGCGTAAAGGCCGAAGCCGACAACGATGGCCAGTGCAAAAACGGCAAGCGTCAGCACCGTCAGGGTGACCTGGAACGTCAACGGGCTGCGTTGTTTGCGGGCGCTCATGCGTCCTCCTTGGCCCAGAGTCAATCAGGCCAGGCTTAAGATCAAGTTATGGAATCTTGACGCGGAGCGACAACAGCCGCTCAATCGGCCGATGAGCGACGCAGAATCCGAATCACGAACCAATGCCACCGAATACACGGTGAGCGAGATTTCCGGCGCGCTGAAGCGCACGGTCGAGGATGTCTTCGGCCATGTGCGGGTGCGCGGCGAAATTTCCGGCTATCGCGGGCCGCACTCTTCCGGCCATGCCTATTTCACCCTGAAGGACGACCGCGCGCGGCTCGATGCCGTGGTCTGGAAAGGCACGATGAGCCGGCTGAAATTCCGTCCCGAAGAGGGGATGGAGGTGATCGCCACCGGCAAACTCACCACCTATCCCGGCAAATCCAACTACCAGATCGTCATCGACAATCTAGAACCCGCCGGCGCCGGGGCGCTGATGGCGCTTTTGGAAGAGCGCAAGCGGCGACTGCAGGCCGAAGGACTTTTCGATGCCGGCCGCAAGCGGCGGCTGCCGTTCATGCCGCGCACCATCGGCGTCGTCACCTCGCCGACCGGATCGGTGATCCGTGACATCATCCATCGCATCAAGGACCGCTTTCCGCTGCATGTGCTGGTCTGGCCGGTAAGAGTCCAGGGCGAGACGGCGGGGGCGGAAGTGACGGCCGCCGTCAACGGCTTCAACGCGCTGGCCTGGGATGGCGCGATTGCCCAGCCCGACCTTCTGATCGTGGCGCGCGGCGGCGGCAGCCTCGAGGACCTCTGGGGGTTCAACGATGAAGGGCTGGCGCGCGCCGTCGCCGCCTCGCGCATTCCGGTGATTTCGGCCGTCGGGCACGAGACCGACTGGACCTTGATCGACCTCGTCGCCGACATGCGCGCACCGACGCCGACAGGTGCGGCGGAGATCGCGGTGCCGGTGAAAGCGGACCTCGAAGCGACACTAGCCAGTCTTGGCGCACGGCTCAAAGCAGCCACCTTGCGCAATTTCGAACGCAAGCGGCAGGCCTCGCGTGCGGCCGCCCGCGCGCTGCCCTCGCCCGACCAGTTGCTGGCGCTGCCGCGACGGCGGCTGGACGAGGCGGCCAGCCGGCTTAGCCGGGGGCTGATGGTCTCCACCGAAAGAAAGCAAGCTCGGTTCTTCGCCGTGAAGCTCACTCCGGCAACGCTGTCGCGGCGGATTGCCGAGGCGCGACGCACCAACGACCGCGACCTTTTGCGCGCCCAGGGGGCGCTGCGCGCATTGGCGAGAGCCCGGCGCGCGGAGTTGAATCGTGCGGCGGATCAGTTGCCAAAATGTGCGAAAGCATCCCTGCAACGGCACAGGCAGCAACTGGCTTTGCTGCAAGGCCGCATTACGATCGAGCCAACGGCACGGCGGCAAACCGTGCAGAGGGATCTTCTGACAGCTTTGACGAGACGAGGCACGCAAGCGGTACTGCTCAGGCTGGAGCGACTGCGCGGCCGCATCGTCCAATCCGAGAGGCTGATGGCAACGCTGTCGCACAAGGCTGTGCTGGCCCGCGGCTTCGCGCTGGTCAAGGATGCCGGCGGCGCGGTGATCAAACTGGCAGTTGATGTGGCGCCGGGCGCTGGCCTGCAGCTGGAGTTCGCCGACGGCATCGTAAATGCAGTCGCGACCGGCGACGCCGAGCGGGTGCAGGCCGTTGCCAAACCAGCGGCCACGCCGCCCGCCAGCAAACCCGCCGCAAAGCCGACGGCCAGCAAACCGAAAGAGCCGGGCAATCAGGGCTCGCTTTTTTAGAGGACCGCATGACCGGACATGACCCGCATCTTCAAACGCCGGCGGGCAAGCCGCGCGCGCGTGCTTTCGGCATTACCTTCGAGGGCACGCCGGGCGGCTTCAACGCCATCACCGATGTGCCCGGCGTATCGGTCGGCTATGCGACGCTGATTTCCGGCGAGGGTCTGCTCGAGGTTGGCACGGGGCCGGTGCGCACCGGCGTCACCGCCATCCTGCCGCGGCCGTCGGCTGAGCTCGCCACGCCGGTGTTTGCCGGTGTCTTCAGCCAGAACGGCAATGGCGAGTTGACGGGGTCGCACATTATCGAGGAAGTCGGCGCCTTCAACCTGCCGGTCACCATCACCAACACGCATTCCTGCGGCGTTACCCGCGACGGCACGCTGCGCTGGATGCAACGCGTGCTGCCGGCGGCGCTCGACAGCGGCTGGGGCCTGCCGGTTGCGGCGGAGACCTATGATGGTTTCCTCAACGACATCAACGGTCATCACGTCGGCTTCGAAGATGTCGAAGCCGCGCTCGACGGTGCCGCCGGTGGAGCGATCGAGGAAGGCAGTGTCGGCGGCGGCACCGGCATGATTGCCTTTGGCTTCAAGGCCGGCTCGGGCACGGCATCCCGCATCATCGAGTGGCAGGGCATCAGGCATACGGTCGGCGTATTCGTGCAGGCGAATTTCGGCAAGCGGCGCAATTTCACACTGCGCGGCGCCCGCGTCGGGCCCGATCTGGTAGAGCCGGCGATGCGCGAAGGCACGCCGCGTGCCGAAAAGGGCTCGATCATCGCCATCGTCGCCACCGATGCGCCATTTCTGCCGCACCAGATGAAGCGGCTGGCAAAGCGCGTGCCGCTCGGCATCGCCATGACAGGCGGCTTCGGCTACCACAGTTCGGGCGACATTTTTCTGGCCTTCACCACCGCCAATCCGCAAGCAGCACTTGCACCATCGGGACGAACCGCAAACGTCGCTTACATCCCGGACGTCGATATCGATCCGTTCTTCGATGCGGTGGCGCAAGGCGTAGAGGAGGCGATCCTCAATGCAATGGTCGCCAATGAGGATATGAGCGGACGCGACGGCAATTTCGTGCCGGCGCTGCCGAAGGCCTGGCTGAAAGATCGATTTGGATAGAGGACAAGGCCTGGCGGCGCCAGGCCTGTTGCGTCACGGCTTGGCCGCGTTGCTCTGGTCGGCCTCGGCCGCCTCTTCGAGCCGCGATGCGATCAGTTCCTGGATGTCGCCGACTTCTTCCTGGATATCTTCCAGCGGAATGCCGACCTCAGCGGCCTTGGCCGCGCACTCCTTGGCGAGGGTCTCGGCCTGCTTCTCGATCTTTACCGGCGAGTGCTGGCAGTGGACCTTTTCACCGATCCATCCGCGCAAGAACTCGATCGCATGTTCACTCATACTGCTTTTCCCTGGCGGCTATGCCGGTTGGTAACCGTAAACGTCCGCACCCGGTAAAGGATGCATGCTGCCATTCGAACCGAGTCGGCTTCGCCCGGCAAGTTGATCTTGTCGGAGGTCCGAAGAGCCGAATGAAGGGAAGGGTTCAATGAGCACGTTCTGATTGTTTGATAGAGCGGTACGTTGGCCGGGATCGGCTTCGGCTCTATGCTGTTGTTCTTACGATCTTTTCCTGCTGTCGACGGCCGATTTGTATCACAATAGGGATCACAACGCGTAACACATTTTCTGCTGCTTCGTGGTACACCGCCACAGCTACACGGTCGAAGCCGCCGCTATATAGTGACATCATTATGCGATGTCGACTCTATCAGCCATCCTGCTTCTTTCCGCCGCGCTGTGTCAAACGTCATCCCCGTCCAGTATGGAGATCGGATGGCCCCGGAGGGCGTATGAAGATGTTGATTTTATTGCGTTTCGTGGGCCAAAATCAGAAAGCTCTCGTCAGCGTCACCCCGCTCGACTGCCTCCGCCACACTCAGCGCCTCCGACGTCGATTCCTTGCACGTAAGGCGCGGGCCGGATGAACGACAACATTGGCGCTTTGGCAGCGCGCTCCTGCTAAGGACGATGTCTCGATGCAACAAGCTCTGCCTTTCGCTGCGCCGTCTCCAGACCGATTGAGATGAAGGCGCGCGCATGCCGGGCCAATTCCATATTGTCGGACCACAGATTGCGCCAGATCGCCGTCTTCCGTGACAGGTTCTCGTCGACGATCTTCGACGAGAAGGATTCAAAGCTGAGGTCGTCCCTATAGCCGATCGCGGTCAGCGCATCGAAGATGGCGGCAAAGTCGATATTGCCGGTGCCGAGGAAACCGCGATGGCTCTCGCCGATATGGACATAACCGATCTTGTCAGCGGCATGGCGGATAGCCAGTCCGACATCGGCCTCCTCGATGTTCATGTGGAAGGTATCGAGATGCAGGAAGATGTTGTCGGAGCCGGTGTCCGCGATGAAGGCCAGGCCTTGTGAAGCGGTGTTGAGAAGATTGCTTTCGAAGCGATTGACGATCTCCAGATTGAGCGTGACGCCGGCGGCCTTGGCCGTCTCCGCAACCTTCGCAAGTGTACCCGCGCTGCGGTTCCACTGATCGCGCGTCGGCGCCTGCGTCTGCAAGCCGTGGCTGGTACTGAGGATGCCGCCAATCTTCTGGCCGCCGAGATCGCGGGTGAGCGCGATCGTCTCGTTGAGGATCTCGACGCCGCGCGCGGCAACCGCCTTGTCGGCACTCGAAATGTCGCCGTCGGCCGGCAGGCCGATGCTGATCGCGACGCCAAGCTTGAGGTCGGCGATGCGCCTGGCCAGCCCGCCAACGTCGACATTGGCCGGGTCAAGATAGGAGAACTCGATCAGGTCGAAGCCGGCCTCTCTGGTGTTGGCCAGCGTGCGTTCGAGGTCGCCTTGCGCCGAACTCGCCGACCAGACGAAGGAATGAATCCCGATGCGCGACATGATCGTCTCCCGTTTCTGGAATTGAGATGCGGCCGGGTTGCCCCGGCCGCATCGGCCTTGGGAGGCTTAGCGGGCTGCGGTCCAGCCCTTGTAGTCTTTCAGGTTCTCGGCCGTGATCAGCTTCGGGTCGAGCAGCACGGTCGGCTCCGCCGGCTTCTTGCCGGCAAGCAGCTCAGCCGCCATCGTCAGCGACTGGCCAGCCATCACGTAGGGATCCTGCGAAGCCGAGGCCTTGATCAACGAGGTGCCGGAAGCGAGTTCCTTCTCGATATCGGGAGCGCCATCCACTGCGGTGAAGATGAACTCCGAGCGATTGAGCTGCTTGGCCGCAAGCTGGGCGCCGATCGCCGTCGGATCGTTGATGGCAAACACCGCATCGATCTTGTCGAAGCGGGTGAGCAGCGACTGGAAGACCTTCAGGCCGCCGTCGCGCGAGCCTTCGGCATTCTGGTCGTCGGAGAGGATCTTGATGTCGGGGTGTTTTGCAAGGACGTCCTTGCAGCCCTTCACCCGCTCCAGGATCGACGACGACGCCGGGCCGTTGAGGATAACGTAGTCGCCCTTGCCGCCGGTGTGGTCGACCAGATACTGGCAGGCCTCTTCGCCGGCCTTGACGTTGTTGGTCATGACGGTGACGTCGGCGCCTGGCGCCGAAACGTCGAAGGCGGCAACGACGATGCCCGCTGCTTGCGCCTTCTTCACCGCCGGGCCGATCGCCTTGGCATCGACCGCATTGAGCATGATGACGTCGACGCCGGCGGCGATGAAGGAATCGACCTGAGAGACCTGCTTGTTGAGGTCGTAGTCGGCCGACACTGACGTCACCTCGACCTTCGGGTTGATCTTCTTGGCCGCGTCCTCGATGCCCTTGATGGTGGCGACGAAGAAGGGGTTGCCGAGCAGGCCGACCGAGATGCCGACCTTGTTGAGGTCCTTGGCCGATGCGGGCGCGATGGCGGCAGCCGCGAGTGCGACGCCGCAGAGCAGTTTAGCGATGGTCTTCATTGCTTTCCTCCAATTGCCCCGCGCCTCTCACGGTGCGTTACACAAACCGGTCGTTTACGCCGGCGACCAAGGTCAATCACGTTCTCGCTCCTGCCTGGAGCCTGTAGCGGTCGAGGGCGACTGCCACGATGATGACCAATCCCTTGATGATGTACTGCCAGATGTCCGAGACACCGGCCAAGATAAGCCCATTGGAGAGCACCGCTATGATCAGGCCGCCGATCAGCGTGCCCCAGATCGAGCCGACGCCGCCGACGAAGCTGGTGCCGCCGAGAATGACCGCGGCGATGGCATCCAACTCGTAGGACTGGCCGAGTTGCAGCCCGTTGGCCGCATAAAGCCGGGCCGCTGACATGGCGCCGCCAAGGCCGGCCAGCAGGCCGGAAACGCCATAGACAAAGAGCAGCACCAGCGGCACCTTGATGCCGGTCAGCCGCGCCGCTTCGGCATTGCCGCCGACGGCATAGATCCAGGTGCCGAGCACGGTGCGCTTGAGCACCAGCCAGGACAGCACCACGACCGACAAGGCGATGATGACCAGCCAGGGAACGCCGAACAGCGTACCGTTGCCGATGAAGTCGAACGGCAGGTCCGAGTTGAACACCGTGGTGTCCTGGCCGAGCAGGCGGGCGACGCCGCGCACAGCGGTCAGCGACCCCAGCGTGACGATGAAGGGCGGCAGTCTGATATAGGCGATCAGCAGCCCGTTGATGACGCCGAAGCCGAGGCCGACGAGAATGGCCGCCGGCACGCCCAGCAGTCCCCAATCAGGCACCAGCGACACCATCACCGCCACCATCGCCGAGGCGGCAAGTATCGAGCCAACGGACAGGTCGATCCCGCCGGTCAGGATGACGAAGGTCATGCCCGCTGCCAGCACGATGTTGATCGACGATTGCTGCATGACGATCAGCAAATTGGTCTGGGTGAAGAAGCGCGCGTTCATCAACTGAAAGCCGACCGCCAGCAGGATCAGGATCGGCAGCATACCAAGGGCGGCGAAGGCGGTGCGCAACCGCCGGCTCCTGCCGACAACCTGGCCACTGATCTCGGTCGCCTTGTCGGTCATCCCTTGGCCGCTCCCGTTGCAAGTTCCATGATTGCTTCCTGGCGCAGCGGCTGGTCTTTGGACGCCGTAACCTCGCCGGCAATCGTGCCGTCGCGCATTACCAGCACGCGGTCGGCAACGCCGATCACCTCCGGCAGTTCGCTGGAGATCATCAGGATGGCGATGCCCTTTTTGGCGAGATTGTCGATCAGCCGGTAGATTTCCGACTTCGCTCCGACATCGACGCCGCGCGTCGGTTCATCCAGGATGACCACTTGCGGCTCGGTCTCGAGCAGGCGGGCAAGCAACACTTTCTGCTGGTTGCCGCCCGACAGCGAACCGGCATTGGCCTGTACCGACCTGGTGCGGATGGAGAGATCCGAAACGGCAGTGGCAGCACGTCTCTCGGCGGCTTTGAAATCGCGCAAGCCGCCGGGCCGCGCATCCCTGGCCAGCACGCCCATGCTGATGTTGTCGGAGATCGACATGTCGAGAAAGAGGCCGAGCTCCTTGCGGTCCTCGGTGAGATAGGCGATGCCGGCATTCAGTGCCTCGCTTGGCGAGCCGATGGTTACGGGCTTGCCGTCGAGTTCCAGCGTGCCGGCGATGCGTCTGTCGGCACCGAAGATCAGTCGCGCGAGTTCGGTGCGGCCCGAGCCGACAAGGCCAGCCAGAGCCAGCACCTCGCCCTTGTACAGTTCGAAGGAGCAGTTCTTCAGGAGATTGCCGTCCGCCATGCCGCGCACCGACAAGGCGACCGCGCGCTTGTTGTCCGGCGGGCGATGATCCTTCCTGTAAAAAGCGGACAGGTCGCGGCCAACCATCATCGAGACGAGGCGCGAGGCGTTCAGCTCGGCGCGCTCGAGTGTGCCGACATAGCCGCTGTCGCGCAGCACGCTGACACGATCGGCCAACTGGTAGACCTCTTCCATGCGGTGGCTGATGTAGATGATGGCGATGCCTTGCGACTTCAGCGTCGCGATGACCTCGAAGAGACGGTCGGTCTCGCGCGAGGTCAGCGAGGTGGTTGGCTCGTCCATGACGATGATGCGCGCGCTGGTCGAAAGCGCGCGGGCGATTTCGACCAGCTGACGCTCGCCGAGCGACAGGCTGGAAACCTGAGCCCGTGCGGAGAAGGACACGCCGAGACGCTTGATGATCTCATTGCTGCGCCGGTAGCACTGGTCGCGGTCGACGATGCCGAAACGCCTCGGCTCATTGCCGAGGAAGATGTTCTGCGCGACCGTCAGGTTGGGCGCCAGCGACAGTTCCTGATAGATAACCGCAATGCCGTGAGCCCGCGCCTTGATCGGGTCGCCGGTGACGACCGGCACGCCGTCGATCAGTATCTCGCCGCCGGCATCAGGCCGATAGGCGCCGGACAGCACCTTCATCAAAGTCGACTTGCCGGCACCGTTTTCACCCATCAGCGCATGGACTTCGCCGGAATGGACGGTCAGCGACACGTCCTGCAAGGCGCGGACTGACCCGAACGTCTTCGAGATGTGCCGCATTTCCAGCACTGGCTGGCGCGTGACTTCGGCCTGAGCAGCGACGATCACCGTGCGCCTCCCGCTGCCGCGCGGGGGATGCCCTGCTCGCCGATGAGGCCACGCCATGTGTCGCGATATCGGGCAAGTCCGGTGAAGCTTGCGGCACGCACGGGCTCCGGCACTTCCGCGGCAAATTCGCGGCCGACGGTCTCGAAGGCCAGCGCCGCCGCCCCGGTGGCGCTGCCCTCCAGTGTGGCCCCTTGCAGGAAGGCCTGGCTGGGACGCAGTTGCGCCACTAGCCCGGCGAGCAGGCCGCCAGCGTTCAGTCCGCCATCGACGATCACGGTGTTGTCCGAATGGATCTGGTCGAGGCAGAGGTCGACCATCAGCGCGACGTAGAGCAGCGCCACGGCTGCGCGTTCCTCGGCGCTTGGCATGCGGCCGACCAATTTGCCGGCGCGGCCGGGCATTGGGCCGCCCGGCGCGAAGCTCGGCAGCGCCATGCTGCCGGCGTTGATCACCCGCTGCACTGTCGCCGGCGCGATCGCGCCTTGCCAGCCGTCGCTGATCGTGGCGAATTCGCGCCCGCCCATAAAGCGGATGGTCGGCACAGGGCCGCCGTCGACATCGACATTGACCAGCATGTCGCGCTGGCCATCGAGCGCGTCGAGCAGGCAATCCGGATTAAGCACGACGACCCAGGTGCCGGTCGAGACGACGGTGACCGGGCCAAGCTCCTGCCGGCGATAGGCATGGAGCGCGGCGTTGCTGTCATGGACACCATTGTGGATGGAGATCCGCCGCTTCGTTTCGCCGAGGCGTTGCTCGCCGATAACCGAGCCCGCCCGCTCGAAAGCGGGCATCCGGTCGCGCCAGCCCTCGATGTCGACCAGCGAACTGAAGTCGCGCTTGCGCGGCGCCCATAAATGCGAGTGGCAGCCGAGATAGGACACTTCCGAGACCGCCCGGCCGCCAAACCGCCAGCTCCAGTATTGTGGATAGCCGAGGATCGATTTCGCGGCCGTGAATGCACCGGGTTGCACCGCCTGTAGCCACAGCATGTGGCGACCGTAGTTGAAGCCGAGCGGCAATCGCGGCGAGAAGGTCTCGGTGAAATCCGGAACGAGGCGATCGATTTGCGCGGCAATATCAGCCGGCGGCTCTTGCTCGTAGTCGAGTATCGGATGCGTCAGCGCCGCCTCATCGATCAGGGCAAAGGTGCAGCCATGGCCCGACACCATCACGCCCTCTACGCCATGGATGTCGGCGGCCTCGCTAACGGCGCGAACCGCCCAATCGTGAAGTGCTGCCTCATCAAGCACGCTGAAGCCATCTTTGCGCATCCAGTTCGGCCGGGTCCGGCGCTCGTCGACGATGCGCCCGTCCTGAGCGAAGACGAACAGCTTCGAATTGGTCTTGCCGAAATCGAGGACGGCCATCTTCACTGGATGGCTCCCGAAGCCGAAGCGATGCGCACCATGACGCCCGCGTCTTCCAGCATACGCGCGTCGACGTCGGACAGGCCGTCATCGGTCACCAGCGTGCCGATGCGCGACAAGGGCAGCGCGATGTTACGGGCGTGGATCGACAGTTTGCGGCTGTCGGCCAGCACCACGATCTGGTCGGCACACAGGCTGAGATCGGCGATGGAGCGGACCAGCAGCGGGTGCGATTCCAGCACGCCCTCCTGGCCAAGGCCTTGGGCGCCGAGAAAGAACTTCGATGCGTAGAACGGCTCCGCCTGGGTCGGTGAATGGATGATCCCCGGCTCACGATGCAGATCGCCGCCGGCAACGGTCAGGCTGCAATGGCCGTGGTCGCTCAGATAGGCCGCGAGCGGCATCGAATTCGTATAGAGACGGATGCTGCGCTCGGCGAGCTTGACCCCGAGGTGGAAGCAGGTCGAACCGCCATGCACGATGACCGCATCGCCGTCGCGCACCATCGTGGCCGCGAGAGCGGCGATCTGCCGCTTGGCCTCGACCGCGAGGTCGCGGTTCTCGTCATAGGGCCTGGCATAGGCAACACCCGCCTGTGAAGCACCGTCGAGCGCCGAGATGCCGCCATAGACCTTCCGTGCTTCACCGGCCTCGTCGATCTTGTCGATGTCGCGCCGCACTGTCGCCGCCGACACGCCGAGCTGCTCCTGCAGTTCGCGCACCGACGCGAAGGGGCGATCCCGCAGCAACTCCACGATCTGACGCTGGCGGCCGGAGTCGCTCAACCGTTTTTCCTCCCAGGAGCCGTTTTTGCCACGGCATTTGACGTAACTTACTCAACATCTTTCCGATTGCAAGAACCTTTGATGACATTAGATCACTATTGACGTAAGTCGCTCGCATCTGCGATACACATCAACATCCCACGACGGGTATCCGAAGCTGCGAGGCTGGCGGAGCTGATAGAGGAAATGCGCCATGGCGACCTATGCGGATGCGCAGGAAATGGCTGCCTTGCGGGCGCTTTCAGCCAGCATCGGGCGCAATCCAAATCTGACCCAGGCCGCCGGCGGCAACACCTCGTTGAAAGCCGGCGACACGCTGTGGATCAAGGCTTCCGGCACATGGCTGAAGGATGCGCTCTCCGAAGATATCATGGTGCCGGTGGCGATGACGCCGCTGCTCAGGGCTGTCGAACAGCGCGACAGCGCCGCCGACCAGCCGCAGATCTTCGCCATCGAGACACTCAACGCCCGGGGCCTGCGCCCTTCGATTGAAACTACCGTTCATGCTTTGATGCCGCAGCGCGTCGTTCTGCATGTCCATTGCGTCGAAACCATTTCGCTGGCGGTACAGGCCGATTGCGAGGTGGAAGGCGCCAGACGCCTTGATGGTCTCAAATGGGTGTATGTTCCTTATTTCCGGCCAGGCCTGCCGCTTGCCCAGGGTATTGCCGAGCGGCTTCGGGCTGGGGTCGACGTGCTGATCCTTGCCAATCACGGGCTGGTCGTCGCGGCCGATACCGTCGCCGAGGCCGAAGTGCTGCTGCGCCGCGTCACGCTGCTTCTGGCGCGGCCGGCGCGCCAAGTGGCGGAACCGGATGTTGCGGCATTGGCGGCGCTGGCCGGGAAAACCGGTTACAGGCTGCCGGCGGAAATCGAGGCGCATGCGGTCGCCCTCGATCCCGAAAGCCGCCGCATGGCGTCGGGGGGCAGCCTCTACCCCGATCACGTCATCTTTCTGGGTCGGGGGTCGGTGGTGGCAAAGCCCGGTGAGGATGTGCCGCGCGTCATCGAGCGGTGCGGTACAAACCCCGTGGCGATCCTGTTTCCCGGGCTGGGCGTGCTGATGCGCGGCGATGCCAGTGCGGGCGCCGACGCCATGCAACGCTGCCTTGCCGACGTGACGGCACGCATCGACATTGCAGCGCGGCTGAACTACCTCACCGCCGCCGAGAACGATGAACTGGTCAACTGGGACGCCGAGAAGTATCGCCAGAAACTCAATGCCGCCAGCCGCTGACACGCCGCTTGCCATAGGCATCGACATCGGCACGTCCGGCGCGCGCGCGGTCGCCATGCGTCCGGATTTTTCCATTGCCGCGCGTTCCGCCGTTTCGCTCGAGTTGTTTGGCCGGAATGCCCGCGACCCTGCAGTGTGGTGGTCAGCGGTCGGCGCAGCGCTGGCGGAGCTGCTTTCGGGCATCGACCGAACAGCGGTCCGATCGATCGCTGTTGACGGCACTTCAGGTACGTTGCTGCCGGTCGACGCCGCCGGGCGGCCGCTGGCCGAGCCGCTGATGTACAACGATACGGTCGCCGACAACGCCATTCTGGTCGCGATCGCTCGCGAAGCCCCAGCGACCAGTGCCGCACTTGGGGCGACGTCCGGTCTCGCCAAGGCGCTCTGGTTCCAGCGCACGCCCGGTGTTGCCGCGGTGCTGCATCAGGCGGACTGGATCGCGGGACAATTCTCCGGTCGCTTCGATGTCAGCGACGAGAACAATGCCTTGAAAACCGGTTACGACGCCACGGCCCGCTGCTGGCCGGACTGGATTGCGGCGACCGAAATGCGCATGGAGTTGCTGCCCGGTGTCGCCAGGCCGGGCGATGTCGTCGGCAAGCTCACCGCGGATGCCGCGGATATGTTCGGCTTACCGCGCGAAATCGCCGTCGTCGCCGGAACGACCGATGGCTGCGCCTCGTTCCTGGCGACAGGTGCTGCCGCAATAGGCGACGGCGTCACCGTGCTGGGGTCGTCGTTGACCGTCAAGATCCTGTCCGACCGGCCTATCTCGGCGCCACGCTTCGGCATCTACAGCCATCGGCTTGGAGATGTCTGGCTGGCGGGCGGCGCATCGAACTCCGGCGGCAAGGTGCTGACACAACATTTCCCTCTGGCGCGCATCGTCGAGCTGAGCATGGCGATCGACCCGATGACCGAGACCGGCCTCGACTACTATCCTCTTGCCACTGCAGGCGAACGCTTTCCGATCGCCGATCCGGCACTGCCGCCGCGTCTTGTGCCGCGACCGGTGGAGGACGCCGACTATCTGAAAGCCATGTTGGAGGGTATCGCCGCGATCGAGGCGCTCGGCTATGACAGGCTCGCAGAGCTCGGCGCGCCGCGGCTGACGTCGGTCAGAAGCGTCGGCGGCGGTGCGGCGAATGCCGCCTGGACGGCGATCCGGCAGCGCAGACTTGGTGTTGATTTCCTGCCGGCGCTTTCGGACGAAGCCGCCGCCGGCACAGCGCGGCTGGCGCTGATGGGCGCAAGCGCGGCGGGGCTTCTATGAGCGCGGAAACAGTCGAACACCTCAACGGCGTCAACCAGCTGGCCGAGCGCTATGATTTTTTCCTGCTCGATCAGTTCGGCGTGCTGCATGACGGCGCCAGCCCCTATCCAGGGGCAGTGGAAGCACTGTCGGCGCTGAAGCGCGCCGGCAAGACCATTGTGCTGATCTCGAACTCCGGCAAGCGGGCGGGGCCTAACGAGAGCCGGCTGCTAAAGCTCGGCTTCGAACCGGGAAGCTGGGACCATTTTGTTTCTTCCGGCGAGGTCGCGTGGGAGTTCTTCCACGACATGGCGGTATCCGGAAAGCTACTGCCAAACACGAAATGCCTGTTGATAAGCCGCGACGATGACCGCTCGGCGATCGAAGGTCTGCCGTTCGCATTGACTAAGGACGGTGACGATGCCGGGCTGGTGCTGATTTCGGCCAGCGAGGGCGACCGCTATGATCTTGAGCACTATCGCCGACTTCTTGCGCCGGCTGCGGTGCGGCAGGTGCCATGCTTCTGCACCAACCCTGACAAGATCATGCTGACGGCAGTGGGGCCGCGCTTCGGCGCCGGCCAGCTGGCGGATCTCTACGAGGACCTCGGTGGTAGCGTCACGCGTATCGGCAAGCCTTACCCCACTATATTCGGCGCCGCACTAGCGCTGGCAGGCAATCCAGACCGCGGCACTGTGGTCTGCGTCGGCGACAGTGTCGAACACGACATCGCTGGCGGACTTGCTGCCGGCGTGGCCACGGTGCTGGTTCTGTCAGGAATATTGGCGGACACACCTGACCTGTTCGACCTGTTCGACACGATGGACGCATACCCGGATTACACCATGGATGGCTTCAGGTTTCGCTGATTTGATTCACCCCGCAGCGCTCGCGCCCGAATCCGGCCTCAACGCCTCGTGGCCGGCGAGCATTGGCCGGCTGGCTCAAGGCTGCCGAACAGCGCGGATCCAGTCGAGCCGCGCGGCTGGAATGAGGCCGTAATTGTAGAAATTGATGCCGTCAACACCGGGCGCCAGCGCCGGCTTCACCTTGGCCGCCAGGATGTCGGGGCGGGCCATTTCCGGATAGAACAGCCGGTAGCCGGCGCCGAGGAATTTGTCCGCGCCCAGTGCCGCACGGCCGGCCGCCATCAGGCTGGCGACATCGCCGGCCTGCATGTCGTAGGCGCACAGGATCGCCCCGTCGCAGACCTTGCCCAGCGCTGCCAGATCGCAACCGCCAAGCCAGCCGTCTTTCAGATCGATAATAACGACCCGCGTCGTGGGATCGGCTACCTCGCGCAGTTCGGCGACCAGGCTGGTCACTGGCTCGAATCGCCACAAGAGATAGGCATGGAGTTCCGGCCATGGGGCAAAGGCGTCGAGCCCGCAGGCGGGAAAATTGGGAAAGCGCCACTCAGGCACCGCACGCTCGCAGGTCTCGACGATCCATTGCCTGGTGAGCTTGCTCGCCGCCTCGGCATCGATGCCGGCTTTTGCCGCACGGGAGACGCAGGACGGACAGAAGCACAGAGACAAAAGAAAATCGTCTTCCAGCGTCAGCCCGACACCGTCCTTCTCGTGATGGTATTCATGGGCAAAGCCCATGAAGGACGGGCTTTCAAGTTCTATGCGGTCCGGCCGGTAGCTGTGCGAGATGTCGGCGATCAGCGCGCGGACATAGGCGCGCGCATCGGGATGGGACGGGCAGAGATTGTAGTAATTGGCATCGCCGAAGGCGTTGCGGGTGACGGCCTGCGGATGCAGCATGCCCAGGCGGGTGTTGTGCAGGCAGACCGTCCAGCACGAAACGCCTAGTCCGCCCGCGTCGCGACGGCGGATGAGCTGACCGAGCACGTCGCCGCCCTCGGTGATCACGTCAGCCACCTTGGGCTGGATGGCTAGACTTCCCCAGCGCGCTGCGGTCGGCTTGAAATAGATGGTGCCGTCCTCAGGGAAATAGGCCTTGCGGCGCGGACTGCGCGGCTGCAGGAAGCGCCCGGCATGATAGGATGTCGCCAGGCTGATCATGTTGAGCCCGGCGCGCTCGACAAGATCACGTTCGACCGTCTCCAGGCCGAGATCCTGGATGTCCCAGGGATAGGTCCACATGGACAGTTGCTGCATGGAATATCCTCTGCCTTTGGCTCAGCCGTCGACCGGCTCTGCGACCTGCATTAGGCAGTCGCCCGCCTCACACATCGTGTGCAGCCGGCGCGACAGCACCAGGCCGCTTTCGGCGAAATGCAGGGCCTCCTCGGCAACATCGAGCCGCTCGAGATCGTGGTACCAGCCGGCCAATTGTCCTGAAGTGACACTGTCGCCGAGCCTGGCGGCGGGCTCGAACCAGCCGCGGCGGGTGGCATAGAGGCCCTGGCTGTGCCTGGACAGGGACAGCAGCCTTGTCGGCGCCGAAGGCTTTTCGCCCGCGCCAAGAACCGGCGCGTCGACCACACCCATTGCTATCATCAGACGGTCGAGCGCGCGGGCCGTGATCGCCATCGAATCGACCGTTGCGGTGCCACCGCCGCCGAACTCACCGCTGACGCCGATGGCGCCGGCGCGGCGCGCTGCGCCCATCGAGGTCGGCGAGGCCTGGCCGTTGTCAGCGATAAAGCCGTAGGGCATGCCGAGCGTGCGCATCAGCTCGACGCCACGCCGGTGGCGCTCGGGATCGGCGTTGCGTTCGACCAGCGCGGTCGGCAGATGCTCCATCGACGTGCCGCCCGAATGGATATCGAAGACGACGTCGTGACGAGGAAACAGCTCCGTCTCAAGGAAATTGGCGAGCCGGCTTGTCGGCGTTCCCGAGGGATCGCCGGGAAACGCCCGGTTGAGATTGCCGCCGTCGAGCGGCGAGCAGCGCTTGGCGGCCATCACCGCAGGGGCGTTGGCCATCGGCATGATGGTGATGCGGCCCTTGATCCGCTTCGGATCGAGCCGGCGCGCCAGTTTTGCCAGCGACAGCTCGCCCTCATATTCGTCGCCGTGATTGCCGGCCATCAAAAGCAGTGACGGGCCGTCGCCATTGCGGATGAGGCAGATCGGCACCTTGACCTGAAAGTAGGGCGAGCGATCGATCGAGAACGGAATGCTTAGATGGCTGAGCGTCTTGCCGTGGCGGTCGAAATCGAGCGTGTGGGCGAGGCCGGTGTGCATGGTCAGACCGCCGCGACGGCGGTGATTTCGATGCGCAGATCAGGGTCGGCAAGCCGCGCCTCGACGCAGGCCCGCGCCGGCAGGCGGGCAGGATCGACCCAGGCATCGTAGATGCTGTTCATGGCCTCGAAATCACCGATCTGCGGCAGGAAGATGTTGACCGCCACCAGCTTCGACTTGCTGCTGCCGGCCTCGACCAGCAGCGCCTCGACTTTGGCCAGCACGTCGCTGGTCTGGCCTTCGATGCCGGCCTTGCGATCGTTGGCCACCTGGCCGGCTATGTGAACGAGGCCGCCATAGACGACTGCCTGCGACATGCGCGAGCCGGACTGAAAATACTTGATCATATCGGATCCTTTCGAGGTTCTCTTTTTGGGGGATCTGGTCAGCCGAACCAGGTGGGGAAAGCGTGGCGGACGTGGCCGGTCGCGTCGACGCCGAAGATCACGCGATAACGGTCGAGGCAGGTGCAGGGATGCGAGATGCCGAATTCGACGACGTCGCCGACGGCGATGTCGTCGCTCGGCGCAATCGACAGGAAGGAATGCTGGTCGTTGAGCTTGACCACCTCGGCGCGCGCCGCCGGCATCGGCAGTGGCTTGCAGGCACGAAAGACGGTGAGCGGCGTTGGAAAGCCCTGGTCGAACGACACGTCGCGCATGCCCATGCCGCAGATGACAAGGCCCGGCTCCGGACGCGACAGCACTTCGGCCCAAAGGCGTAGCGCAGGGCGAAAGGAATGCCGCGCCGAAGCGCTGATGCCGCCTATGGCAAAACCCTTGCGGGTATCGAGGGCGCCGAGCGAACGGTCATAGGTGCCGTGGTCGTGGAAGAAGATGGCGCCGCTGCGCAGCACCAGCGTTGCGTTGCCGTCGCTGGAAACGAGGGGTGCAAGCGCCGCGACCACCTGGTCGAAGAAGGCGGAGCCGCCGGCTGTGACGATCAGCGGTGCGTCGCCGCCGACGCGGGCACGCAGCCGCAGGAACATGTCGGCGGTCATTGCCAGCAGGCCGGATATCACCTCATCGGTGCGACCGGGCTCGGGTTGCGCCGCCGCCCCTTCATAGGTCGCAACGCCGGCGATCAGCAGCCGCCCGCCGGCAGCCGTGATCGCATCGGCGATGGCCTCGGCTTGCGCGGTGGTGCGGGCGCCCGCCCTGCCCGCACCAAGTTCGACCAGCACATGCAAAGGCGGCAGTGCCGCATTGGCGCGCCAAGCCTCGGAAAGCGCGTTCACGGCGTCGACCGAGTCGGCAAAGACATAGAGCTCGGCATCCGGCCAGGCACCAGCAAGCACGGCCAGCCGGTTGGCGCCGCCGGCTCCGCCAACCTCATTGGCGATGATCAGCCGTGTCAAGCCGGCCTTCAGCATCACTGTCGCTTGCCTGATGTCGGCGACCGTCGTGCCCCATGCGCCGGCCTCGACCAGCGACCGGGCAAGGTCGGGCGCCATCGGCGTCTTGGCATGCGGAGCGATCGCGACATTGTGTTCGCGCGCATAGCGCAGGAACAGGTCGCGATTGGCGGAGAAGGCCGCCTCGTCGAGGGTCAGCACCGGAAGCGCCATGCGTCCATCGGCCGGATGCCAGCGCTCGGCCGCGACAAGGCTGCTGTCAAGCCCGGTTGTGCCGGGAGGCACGCCGCGGATGCGGTCGTCGAGCCGAAAATTTTCGTGCACCGAAAGGGCTGGAACCGGTGAGTTTTCAGTCATCCGATGCTAACCCTTTCACCGTCGCAACGAAGCCAGATCGATCGCCGGTCACAGCCTGAGAGAGATACGTGCCAGAACCTTACGCCGGACCGATCATCGACGCCCATCATCATCTTTGGGATCTCAGCCTGGGACGGCATCCCTGGCTCGCCGCAACGGCCGGCGAGCGCGGCGGCCTGGGCGAGCTTGGCCCCTTGCGGCGGAACTATCTGCCTGGGGATTATGCGCGCGATGCCATAGGGCATAAAGTCCTCGCCACCATCCATGTCGAAGCCGGCTGGGCGAGTGGCGACTGCATCGGAGAAACGCGCTGGCTTGAAACACTCGACAAATCGCGCGGCGTCGCCGCTCGCTATGTCGTTCACGTGCCGCTCGCCGATCGCCAGGCGCCGGCGCTGATCGAAGCGCAAGCCGCGTTCGAGCGTGTCGTCGGCGTGCGCGACATATTGAGCTGGGATCCCGACCCTGCCCGCCGTTTTGCGACCCGTGACGGCATCATGGAGGAGCCGGCCTGGCGTGCCGGGCTTGCCTTGCTTGGCCAGCATCGGCTGGCCTTCGACCTGATGGTGTTTCCGAGCCAGCTCGCCGGCGCGGCTCGCCTTGCGGCTGCCTTCCCCGATCAGCAATTCGTGCTCAACCATTGCGGTAGCCCGATCGACCGCGACGCCGATGGCATGCAGGTGTGGCGCGACGGGCTGCGGCTTCTGTCGCAATGCGACAACGTCGCCATCAAAATATCGGATCTGGTCGCCTACGATCATGACTGGACGCTCGACAGCCTGAAGCCCGTCGTCCTGCATTGCATCGATTGTTTCGGCACCGGTCGCGCCATGTTCGGCAGCGACTTTCCGGTCGCCGGCCTGCATGCCTCGTTCGATGACATATATGACGGCTTCAAAACCATCACAGCGGACTTTTCCGCCGACGAGCAGACGGCGCTGTTCTTCGGCAACGCAAGGCGCATCTATCGGCTCGACGATGTGTCATCGGCGCGCCTGCTCCCGGCCTGAGAGCAGCAGCAGGCCGAGGATCAGCGAGCCGAACAGGATGCTGCGCCAGCCGGGCGATGCGTTGACGACGGTGATCAGCGCGGTGATGGTGACCAGCAGGATGGCGCCGGGGATGGTGCCGGCATAGGTGCCGAGCCCGCCGAGGATCGAGGTGCCACCGAGGACCACGGCGGCAATCGAGGCGAGCAGATAGGGATCGCCGATGCCGACATAGCCCTGTCCGTTCATGCCCAACACGAGCACGCCGGCAAGTCCCGAGCAGAAGCCGCTGATGCCGTAGACCGCAAGCGTTGTGGACGTGACCGGAACACCGGACAGCGCCGCGGCAAGCGGGTTGGCGCCCATGGCGAAAATCCGGGCGCCGAGCGATGTCGCATGCATCGTGGTCAGCACGATCACCGAGACGACCACCCACAACAATACGCCAGCGGGAATGCCGGCCGGCCGGCCATTGCCGAGCCAGTGGACCAGCGGGTTCTCGGCGGTCACGGCGCTGCCGCCGGCGATGATGATCAACAGACCCTGCAGGAATGTCGCCATGGCCAATGTCATGATCATCGGGTGGACGCGCAGTAAAGCGACGCCGAGCCCGTTGACCAGGCCGATTGCCGTGGTCAGCACCAGAACGGCAAGAATGGCGGTGATGCCGGTCGGATCCACCTGCCACGACAGCAGCGGCAGGCTGACGGCGCTGACCGTGACGATGGCCGCGACGGAAAGGTCGATGCCGCCGGCGATCACCACAAAAGTCTGGCCCGCGGCAACCAGGCCGATGACGGCGCCGAGCTCCACCAGATAGCGCAGATGGCCATAAGCGCCGAAGCCGCGCGAAACGAAGCTCGCCACGATCCAGACCGCGGCAACGATGGCAACGGTGAGAAACGGCCGGCTGCGCAGGACCGTCAGGGCGCGTTTGCCGCCCGCGCTGTCATTCCATGCTGTCATTGCTGTGCCTTGCGGAATTGCGGGATGGCGACCGCGCCGATGATGATCAGGCCCTGGGCCACATATTGTGCGACCGGCGTGAAGCCGAGGAAGAACATGACGCTGATCATCAGGCTGAGCAGCAGGCTGCCGGCAAGCGCGCCGCGCATCGTGCCCTGGCCGCCGAGGAAGCCGATGCCGCCGAGCACCGCAGCGGCAATCGAGTTCAGGGTAAAGGCGGCGCCGATGACCGGGTCGCCCGAACCGGTCTGTGCGGCGACGAACAAGCCGGCGCCGGTGGAGAGCAGACCGCTGATCGCATAGGCTGCAATGCGCGCGCCGTCGACCGGCACGCCGGAGCGATAGGCGCCGACCGGATTCTCGCCGGCGGCATAGAGGCTCAAGCCAAGCGGCGTGGCGAGATAGAGCTTCCACAGGAGAATGATGACCACCAGCAGCACGAATGCCGCCGGTGTGTTGCCGGCAAGCAGGTCGGACAGCCACGCCGGGATTGCGCCGCCGGGCCGCGGCAGGATCAGCAGGGCGGCGCCGCCGATGATGAAGGACCCGGCAAGCGTCACCACGATCGCCGGCAGGCGAAGCCGTACCACGACGAAGCCGGTCGCCGCCCCGATGCCGAGGCCCGTCAGCGCCACCGCGGCAGTGCCCCCGGCGACGCCCAGCGGCCCGGCCATCGTCGTCGCGGCGATGACCGCGCCCAAGCTGACCGTCGCGCCGATGGCCAGGCTGATGCCGCCGGTGAGCATCAGGATCGCCTGCGCCATGGCGACCAGAGCCAATGGAAACCAGCTCTGCGTGAATTTGGCGAAGCCGGACGCCGTGAACAGACCCGGAAAGAGGACGCCATAGGCGATGAGAAACACCAGGACGACGGCAAACAGGCTGCGCACGCCGACATTGCGACGCAGTTGCACCGGCCAGTAGAGCGCGCCGGTCTGCCGGGCGGAGGAAGATGTGTTCATGCCGCAACCTTCCGCTGTTCGGCGCCCATCGCCGCGGAGACGATGGCTTCCTCGCTCAGCGCCCCACGCGCCAGCATGGCGACGATGCGGCCTTCGCGGACGATGGCTACACGGTCGCAAAGGTGCACCAGTTCGGGCGTGTCGGAACTGAGCAGCACGACCGCCTTGCCGGCGGCGGCGAAATTGCGAAGCATCATGTAGATCTCACGTTTTGTTTCGACGTCGACGCCGCGCGTCGGATCGTTGAGCAGAAGCACCAGCGGGTCGTGCGGCATCCATTTCGCCAGCGCCACCTTCTGCTGGTTGCCGCCCGATAGAGCCTGCGCCGCCCGGCCGAGGTGACCCTTGATGCCGAGTTGGGCGGCAAGGCTTTTGGCCGTCTCGCGCTCTGCGCGGCGGCTGCGCAGCTTCAGCGCCGGCAGCCTGGCAAAGGCGGGCAGCATCATGTTGGTGATGATGGGATGGATCAGGTGCAGGCCCTCGCGCTTGCGATCCGCGGGCACATAGGCCAACCCCAGCGCGTTGGCATTCGGCACGCCGCCGGGCAGGCCGGAGGCGCCGTTGACGGTCGCCGATGCCGTTCGTGCCGGAATGGCGCCGTAGAGACCGAGCAGCAGATCTTCCTGCCCTTGCCCGACCAGACCGCCAATGCCAAGCACTTCGCCCGTTTTGATATCCAGATCGACGTCGCGCATCAGGCCGGCCGAAAGATTTCGGACGGAGATAGCGTCGGCAGGCAAACTGGAAGGCTGCCATTGCGGAAAAAGATCACCGGGATCGCGGCCGACCATCAGCCGAACCAACCCGGCGGCGTCGGTGCCTTCCAGGGTGCGGTCGGCCGTGCAGGTGCCGTCCTTCAGCACGGTGACGTGCTGGCATAGCGCCATGACTTCGTTCAGTCGGTGCGAGATGTAGAGAATGGCGATGCCTTCGCCGCGCAACCGCTGCAGCAGATCGGTGAGGATTTTGGTTTCGGTTGCCGATAGCGACGATGTCGGTTCGTCGAGAATGAGCACGCGCGGCCGGCGGTAGAGCGCCTTGGCGATCTCCACCATTTGGCGGCGGCCGAGCGACAGATTCCCGACCGGCGTCGACAGCGGCTCGTGCAGACCGACAAGTTCGCATGCGGCCCTCGCCCGCGCAGCGAGTTCGCGGTAGTCGATCAGGCCGAACCGTTTGGGATAGGCGCCGAGACCAATATTTTCGGCGATGGAAAGACTGGCCGTCAGGCTGAGTTCCTGCTGGACGACGGCGATGCCGGCCTGCCGCGCAACAGCCGGCGTCATGCGTGAGACCGCGCGTCCATCGACCTCGATCGTCCCGCCATCCGGTCTCAAGGCGCCGGACAAAAGGTTGATCAAGGTCGACTTTCCGGCGCCGTTCTCGCCGAGCAGCGCATGCACGCGGCCCGGCTGGAGAGCGATTGAAACGTCGCGCAGGACGGGGTTGCCGAAGAAAGACTTCGACACACCCCGCGCCGCGAGCAGCGGAGCCATGGTTGTCAACGCTACAACCCTTCAGGCTTATTTCTGAGCCAGCAGCTTCTTGAACAGCTCCTCATCGTAAGGAGAAAAGATGTAGCCGTCAGCCGGGAAGTCCTTGGCCCGGGCGAGGTATTCGTCGATGTTGGAATTGTCGATTACCGGCAGCGGAATCTTGACGAAAGCCGGCACATCCTTGCCTTCCAGCGCCTGGACGGCAGTGTAGGTGGCGAAGGCGCCGAGCCAGTTCGGCTGCATCGTCGCCCAGCTCTTCAAGCCCTTTTCTTTCCAGAGTTCCAAAAACTGCCGGGCGTTCTCACCGGTGATCGGCACCTGTTCACGGCCCTGCTTGTCGAGGGCCAGCACGGCGCCTGCCGACAGAGCGCCGCCGAGCGACAGGATGCCGTCGATCTCGGGGTTGGCGAAGAGGAGGCTGGTGACGGCTTCCTGTGCCGGCGCGACGTTGTAGGGCGTGTTGGTCTCGGCAAGCACCGTCACGTCGGGATGGGCCTTGAGCTCAGCGTCGGCGCCTTTGCGCCTGTCATCGCTGACCGAAACCCCGGCGGGGCCATTGAGGATCAGGATCTTGCCCTTGCCGCCGATGGCGTCGATCAGGAACTTGGCGGCCTGGTCGCCCCACTGCGAAGAATCGGTGTTGACCTTGGCGGTGACCTTGTCGGTGTCGACGAGGCTGTCGAAGTTGATGATGGCGATGCCCTTGGCGCAGGCGTCGGCCAGAACGCGTGCCGGTGCGGTCGACGAACCGGCGATCAGGATGATGGCGTCGACATCGGAATCGATCATCGACTGAATCTGCTGGATCTGGACGTTGGCATCGCCCTGAGCGTCGGTGACGACGAGCTTGTCGACCAGTCCCTGCTTCTTCAGGGTCTCGACTTCGGCTTCGATCGTGCCTTGGGTCTGCTTCATCCAGGTCGGCACGGAATAGATGTTGGCCCAGCCGATCGTGTACGGCGCCTTGCGGTCGCCCTTGATGCAGTTGGCGGCGGCATTGGCCTGCGAGGCGACGCCAAAGCTCAGCACGAGACCGAGGCAAAGCGCGCTGGCGGATGCGAAAAACGGTGATTTCATCATGACTGTTCCCTTCAGAGGTTGTGGCCTCGACGTGCAGAACAAGGGCGAGGAAACCCGTCGGTCGCCGGGTCTTGGAAACCGTGTGTCCTCTCGGGATTTGTCTGCGTCAGGCTCGTTAGTTTGTCTGGTATTTCAGACAATGTGTCTGTATATCGGACAAATTGGATGCTAGACCGAGCCTTGACATCTTTCAAGCGCCTTGAGACGAGAACCGAAATGATTTTGGCGGATGGTCATGAGCGACGGCACTAACGATGCGATCGGGAAGGAAGCCGGCGCGGAGCCGCGCAACGGCGAACGACGACGCGGCATTGACCGCGTCATCATGCTGCTCGAGGCGTTGCTGCGGCACCGCGCGCCAATGCGCGTCGGCGACATCGCCAAAATGATCGGCGCGCCGCGTTCGACCACCTACGAGATCGTCAACAGCCTGCTCGACGCCGAAATGCTCGAAAACGTCGGCGGTGAAGGTTACGTCTATTTCGGACGCGCCATGCATCTGTTCGGCTGGGCCTACTCACATCACAATGCCCATTACCGTCGCATCATCGAGACCTTGGATAAGTTGGCCGCCGAGACAGGCGAGACGGTCCAGCTATGCGGCCTGCGTGGCAACAAATACGTCGTTCTTGACTGCCGAGATTCCCCAGGCCCGTTCCGGATCTCAAGCGATGTTGGGGTTGAGGTGCCGATCCCATGGACGGCATCCGGACGGCTGCTCCTCGGCCATATGAACGAGCAAGAGTTGAGGGATTTCATCCCATCTGGCGACTACAGGCTTCCCGACGGCCGCATCATTGCACCAGCCGAATTCTTTGCCGATGTTGCCTTGGCCCACCGGCAGGGTTTCAGCGAGACCACAGCCTTGGCCGACCGTTTCACCTGGTGCATGGCGGCCCCCATCCGTGACGGCCACGGCGCCATCAAAAGGACCTTGTGTTTGGTGTTACCCGTCGACACGCCGGAGCCACGGCGCGACGAACTGCTTGCGTTGCTGCGCGAGCGCGCCCGTGGACTGTCTCTGGCGGGAGGCTGACGATCAGCCGTCGTGCCCTCTGGTTGAAGCCTCTTAAAGGCACATGGATTCCGCTCTTCCCCATTGGTTCCATTTAGGTTCGGGACCTTAGTCCCATAGTCGGTGGATAAGGTCCGAACCAGGGAACACGCAACCGGAAGCCACATTAGGAGAAGACCGTCGATCAAAGTCCCTTCATCGCCGGTTGAGGATCCCGCCGCTCTTACTGTCGAGAGCGCGGCGGGATCCTTACGCGCGGAGCGAGCACATGAGATTTGTCGAAATTTTCACAGATGTGCTTACGGCCCTGCTTCTCGCTTTATTCGTGTGCGGGATATTCGCTGTTTTCGGAGGCCATCTGGTTCCTCCACGCTACGCAAAGATGGTGTTGCTGCCGGACCTGGATAAGATGACGACTGCATCATCTACACCCAGCTTGCCCGATTCCATCGACTTGCAACTCCAAAAGCGCCCAGAGGTGCAAAGGTCTGCCGGCGTGACACAGCGCGCAGTCGGTCTGGAGCCGCCAGTGCCATCCAGCAAGCGGTAAGAATCAGCGGAGGTTTTGTGGCTCCCCAGCTATCAGAGAGCGCCGGCGATTATTGACAGACCTACCCGGCTCTTGAAATTGGCTGAAATCGCCGCTCCACATTTCCGCATCTGTTTGAATTGTGTTTATCAACTAGTGCGAACGCTATGGCGAAGCAGGTTGAGCTGGCGGCGTTCCTGGCTGATCCCCGCCAGTGCTTGATCGCGGCGTGGGATCCTTGTCGAGCTTGGGATTTCGGTCCACCGGTTCGCCATTCACATCATCGGCCTTGGAGTTTGCAGGGTCCGTTTGGCCAGGATTTGGGCTGTAAGTATCTGGCGATGGAACCCGGCTGTTTTGCTGTGTCGCCGGTGTCTTAGCCTGCTCGCCATAGATTTCAGCGATCCCCCAGGCAACGAGCGCCAAGACAAGGCCTGCCAAGAGCACGCCAAGGACCGGTCGCCCCAAGCCACCCTGCCTGGCCCGCTTTTCCGGAATGTTTCTGCTCATGATCGCAACCTTGGGCTAAGAGGAGTGGCCCGCGCTCCAGGAGCGAAGACGCGGGCAGTCAAGAGCTCCGGATGTTGGCCATGCGGCGAACAGGGAACTCGCTGCACATACCGAACTCGCTGGCGCTGTTGATGTTCCCATGGAATCCAAACAGCGCGCCGCCGGGAGCCGGACTGGCAATTTGGGTTGGAGTGGCTGGAACGAGCCAGCTCAAGGTCAACGAGCGGCGGTGTGCGTAAGCGGGCATTGCGAGCCAGACTGGAACTTTGCCGAATTTGCCGCGCTGCCGACCATGGCCGATTACAACGAGACCACCAATCCGGTGCTGACTGGTTGCAAGGCCCGCGTTGCCACCAGGGACATCTGTTTGAAGGCTATCTGAAATTTGCTCCTGGTTGTTGGCGATTCCGCCCGATGGAACATCCTGATCCGCTCGCGGTTGGGGAAGCCCGGGCCAGCGGCAGGAGCATCATCATGAACGTCGAACGTAACCCGGCCGAAGACAGAGGCGATATTCAGTCTGGGGTGACAGAGGACAAGACGCCGGGATTCGACCCGGCGGCGGCGCCTATGGAAACCGATGCCGAAGCGGCAGACACCGGCGCCGTGCCGGTTCCCGCAGCGACGGGCACGCCGGCTTTCGCTAATCAAGCAAGCTTCGCCAATGCAATGCGGCGGCCGGACGACGAGCGCGCTCCGGCCCCGAGTAAAAACGGCCCGGTGCTGGCCATTGTCGCGCTTGTCGTCGTTGCCGCCGTCGTGTTCGTTGTCGCCGCGATGCTGGCGCGATAGCAGATCCTGCGCTTGCGCCAAACCTCTGCCCTGCGAAGCGATCAGGGATGCGGTCGTGGCAGCAGGCGATCAGCGGCTGGAAAAACAAGCTGCAGGTTGCAGCGGCGCATGGAACGCCGGCCGGCACCCTGGCCGAGCAGCATTGCGGCATGGCCGAACCCGGCTCGGCCGCCAAGGGTTGAGGCCGGATGCTCGTTCGAAGCGGGAACATTTCACATCAAGCCAAGTTCGGGCTTGCAGAGCTTGTCGTCAAGGAACAGCACATGCAGGCCCTCACATGGCACGGCAAAGGCGACATACGCTGCGATCAGGTGGCCGATCCGACGATCCAGGATGAACGCGACATCGCTGCAGAAAGTTCACAACAGCGATATCGACCCGTCATTCGTGATCACCCATCCGGCTGGCCTCGAGGCCGGGCCCGAGCTTTACAAAACCTTCCGCGACAAGGAGGACGGCTGCATCAAAGTGGTGATGCGCCCGCACGGCTGACCGTTCTATCCAATGGCCCGACTTTGTTGTCCGGCCGTCTGCATGCTGAAAAGGCGAGAGTTGAAAATGGCCAAGGATAAACCCGCATCGACAAACCCGGCCGCCACACCCCCGGTCAGGTCGCCTGACGCCGCCGGCCTGCCACATCCCCGTCGCGATGCTGAAGACAGCGATTCCGGCGCCAAGCCGACGGCACCCAAGACCGCTGGCGCCCAGCAAGCGTCCAGATCGCCGCTCGACAGCCGTATTGCAAATCGCAATGCCGGCCGTCCTCGTCAGGCAGGCACGACGCCTCGGCCGACCGACGAACCGCTGGAGTAAGATGAAACCTAAGCTGCGGCGCGGGTATCCGCACCGCGGTGTGTGTGTGCAGTCAGGGTCTTCCTGCCCTGCCGACAGCGCCATACAGGTCTTGATCTCCCGTGGATCGCCGGGATCGGCAATCAAGACTTTAGCGGGAAATTCGATGGTACCGTTGGCTGGATCGGCTTCGGCTCTACACGATTGTATTTACTATGTTTTTTTCGTAACGGTGGGCAATTTGTATCACAATAGGTATCGTAACGCGTAACACATTTTCTGCTACTTCATGGTACATAACCACACGCGGTTAAAGCCGGCGCTACGATGCCGCTTCTCGGCCGCTTTCATCAATTGATCTGCCAAGTCGCTGGCGGCGATCGGATCGTCTCGCGCCGCAATGGGGAGTTGCTCGGCAACCCACCCTGTCCAAAAACTTCAGTCCGGGAACACTCAAAATTCCAAGCGGGGTGCGCACCGGGCTGAAAGTCCGGCGTTTTTGTCCATATCTCGTCGTACCAACGACAGAGATACATTGATGCCGAAATTCTTATCACCGGTGCTTCGTCGGGTTTCGGTCTCGCCACGGCAGAACTCTTCCTTGCTCGGGGTTGGGAGGTCGTCGCGACCATGCGCACCCCCACGCACACACACTTCAGCCTCGGCGAATGCGTTGGCGATGCTATTTCCAACGCTTTCCATAACCCGCGACCTGATCGTGAACGACCTCGTTTCGGAGTCAGCCCTTGCGCTCCTGAAGACTGTTGCCGCCGTCGACCACCAACAGGGCGCCGTTGACGTAACTCGCGCCTTCCGATGCCAGGAACACCACCGCTGCGGCAACCTCGTCCGGTCGCCCGGCCCGCGCCGGTGGCGTGTGCAGGGCAGCTTGCCGCTCCATTGCGCTAGACGAGCCCGTTTCGATCCAGCCGGGGGCCACGGCATTGGCCGTGATGCCGCTTTTTGCCACTTCGAGCGCCAGCGTGCGCGTCAGGCCGACCATGCCGGCCTTGGCGGCGGAATAGGCTGCTGTGCCTTCGAAAGACACCAGCGGCCCGGTAACCGACGCCACATTGACGATGCGCCCATAGCCTGCCTCTACCATCGCCGGCAAAAACGCGCGGGTGACCAGGAATACGGTCTTCAGGCTGACGTCGATCCCTTGGTCCCAGTCTGCCTCGGTCATGGCAAGAAACGCCTTATCGGACGAGGGCGATGCCAGCGAACCCATGCCGGCATTGTTGACCAGGATGTCGACAGCGCCGACATCAGCCCGCAGCCGCGCGACTTCGGCCGCGATGGTGAGATCGGCGACCGCAGCTTTGGCATTGATGCCCTCGGCGCAAAGTTCGGCGGCGCGATCGAGTACACGCGCGCTGGCACCGTTCAGGAAAACGGCATGACCGGCAAGACCGAGCTGCCGCGCTATGGCAAAGCCGATGCCGTCGGCAGCACCCGCCCCGGTGATCAGTGCTCGCTTGATGATAGAAGAAGGCATGGTCAAATCAGAACTCCGCTGGTTGCTACGAGGATGAGCCCATAGGCCCAAGTATGCGAGATGGCCGGACAGTGGCCTCGACCTTTGTTCCTCGTCCAACACCTGTGTAGCGTTCTAAATGCCGATTGCGCAGCCGTCCTTGCGTGGGTCTGAACCGCCCTGCAGCGTTCCATTCATCCAGTCGATCATGATCGCTTGGGCGCCCCCGATCGGCTCTGCCGCCGGGACGATGCGGAATCCGCGACCGGCCAGTTCCTCCTGAATCGCGACTGGAAGCGTGCTCTCGACCTCCACGTCCATCGTGCCAGGAATTGGAAAGATGCGGGGCAGATCAATGGCTTGCTGAAGGTCGAGGCCAAAATCAAGAACTTTTGACAGGAAGTGCGCGTGACCCATGGCCTGATACGCTCCACCCATCACACCGAAAGGCATAACAACGCGCCCATCCTTCACCAGCATGCCCGGAATGATCGTGTTCAGCGGGCGCTTGCCTGGTTCGATAACGTTTGGATGGTTGGGATCCAGCGAAAAACTTATACCGCGATTGTTGAGTATCACGCCCGAGCGCGCCCCGACGATGCCGGAGCCAAAACCATAATAGATCGAGTTGATGAAACTGACGGCGTTGCGATCCTTGTCGACGACGGAAATATAGACCGTGTCGCGATGCACCGGCATATCGAATGAAGGAAGATCCGCGCGCGCGCGCCCAAGATCAATCATCCCCGCCAGACGATCCGCCGTTGCGCTTGAAAGCAGTTGCTCGACCGGCACCGCCACCTTCGCCGGGTCGGCGAGCAAAGCATCGCGCGCTGCATAAGCAAGTCGCGTCGCCTCGATCTCGATGTGCAGCCGGTCGGCGGATTGAGGGTCACCCTTGGCCTCGAAGCGCGACAGGATATTGAGGATCATGAGCGCTATGACGCCTTGGCCATTTGGCGGACATTCGTAGACGTCGTGGCCGCGGAAACTTGTCTTTATCGGCGCCACATACTCGCCCCTGGCGCCCATGAAATCATCCAGTGTGTGCAAACCGCCGAGGCTTCGCAGGCGCGAAACCATGTCCTCGGCGACCTCCCCCATGTAGAAGGCGTTGCGTCCGTCCGTCGCGATCTTGCGGAATGTTGCGGCGAGTTCTGGTTGCCGGTGCACCTCGCCGATCCTCGGCGCCCGCCCCCCGGGGAGAAAGATGCTTCTCGTGGCAGGATCGGCGGAAAGCAGCGCCGCCTCCTGTTCCCAGTCGAAATGCACGCGTGGGGAGATGGCGTAACCGCTTTCGGCGAACTCGATCGCAGGAGCGAAAAGCTTGCCCAGCGCCAGTTTTCCATGATCGGCGTTGAGCTGGGTCCAGGCGTCAACCGCACCGGGAACCGTTACCGCATGCGGTGAGTGACGCTCGATTTCTGTGATGCCCTGAGATGCATACCAATCGGCTGTTGCAGCCGCAGGGGCACGGCCGGATCCGTTGTAGGCGATGATCTCGCTGGAGCCTTCCTTCGACATCAGTACGAAACAATCTCCGCCGATGCCGGTCGATCCCGGTTCGACCACGCACTGGACGGCGCTGGCGGCGATGGCCGCGTCGAGTGCGTTGCCGCCCGCCTCCAGGATCCGGATGGCCGCAAGCGTGGCCGACGGATGGGACGTCGCGGCCATGCCATGCTGTGCGACTACGACCGACCGGTTTGGCTTCTCGAAATCCCTCATATGCAAAAAAACTCCCTAAAACGAATGCTGTGAGCGCCAGCCATCACGTTGGACCGGTCGAAAGGCCCGATGCAGGGCGCAGATGCCGTGACAGATTGTATTCGAGCCGGCCCAGCGTCCGGGTGATGATGAAATTGAGGATCAGGTAGATAGCGCCGGCGCAGACGAAAACTTCCATGGCCCGGTAGGTTTGCGAGATGATGCCCTGGGCGATGCCGGTGATTTCCATCAGCGTAACGATGGATGCAAGTGAGGTTCCCTTGACCATCAAAATGATTTCGTTGCCGTAGCTTGGCAAAGCCTGGCGCAGTGCGATCGGCAGGACGATGCGGCGCAAGGTCATCAGTCGCGTCATGCCAAAGGCCTGCGCCGCCTCAATCTGGCCGGACGGGACCGACTGCATGGCGCCGCGGAGGATTTCACTGCCATAGGCTGCGGTGTTGAGGGTTAGCGCGAGGATGGCACACCAATAAGGGTCGCGGAAAAGGCCCCACAAACCAAGTTCCTGCAATGTCGGCCGAAACTGGCCAAGGCCGTAGTAAATCAGGAATATCTGGACCAACAGGGGCGTGCCGCGAAACACCGCGACGAAGCCCTTGATTGGCCAGTCAATCAAGGGCTGGCGGAGGCGCTGGGCGAGCGCCAAAGCCAAGGCGAGGATGGCGCCGAGCAGGATGGACGTGCCGGCCAGCTCAAGCGTCAGCGGCAGGCCGGCAAGCAGCTTCGGTAGTATTTCGGCGAAAAAGGCGAAATCCATCACACTCTCCGAATGCCCCGAAGCGCGCGGCGTTCAGCGCGCTTGAACAGCAACCCTGTCGCTGAGGCGATGGCCAGGTAAAGCGCGGCGGCAGCTGTGTAGAAGAGAAACGGCTCGCGAGTCGATCCGGCCCCGATCTGTGCCTGACGCATCAGTTCGACAAGCCCGATTACCGAAATCAGCGCTGAATCCTTGAGCACCAGTTGCCACACATTCCCTAGGCCCGGGATGGCGTAGCGCATAAGCTGGGGTGCGATCACCCGGCGCAACATGAGCGCAGGCGGCATGCCATAGGCGCGCGCTGCTTCGATCTGGCCGCGGTCGATGGCGATGTAGGCACCGCGAAACACCTCCGCCTGATAGGCACCCGAAATTATGCCGATTGCCGTGGTGCCTGTGGCGAAAGCCGGCAATCCAAGGAATCCTTGGGCGCCAAACCAATGGCCGACCGCAGTCAGCGCCATGCTACCGCCGAAATACAGGAGATAGATGGTCAAGAGGTCGGGAACGCCCCTGAATACCGTGGAATAGGCATCGGCGAGCAGGCGGAGGGAGCGCGACCCGCTGACCCGGGCCGCAGCTGCCAAGGCGCCGATCACCGAGCCGACCATAAATCCGGCGACCGAAAGCAGAAGCGTTACTAACGCAGCGCTGAGCAGCGCCACCGCCCAGCCGCCGTCGCCAAACCCTAGCAGACGAACGCTATCCAGCATCGGCTAGTTCGCGCTCCGGGAAGGGCTTCTCACTTGGGCGGCGTGACGTCGGCCTTCAGCCATTTCAGCGAAAGCTTTTTGATGGTGCCGTCGGCAATGGCTTCATCGATCGCCTTGTTGAACATCGCCTTGAGCACGGTATCCTGCTTGCGCAGCCCTGCCCCAGTGCCCCGTCCGAAAACCCCGCCGAGAAAGCCGGGACCAGCGACCGTGTAGCCTGAGAATTCCGGCTTGGCCAAGGTTGCCGCCAAAGCGGTCTGCTGTGCAAACAGGGCATCCACACGGCCGGCCGCGAGATCGAGGTCGTGCTGTTCCGTGGTTTTGTACTCGCGGATTTCGACGGCGCCGTCGAAATACTTTTTCAGGAACTCCAAGTTCGCCGTCGCAGCCTGGACGCCGACGATCTTGCCGGCGATCAGCGGCTTGATCTTGTCGATTGCCGCCTTGGCAGGGGCCTCGTCTTCCAGTTTTATCTTCTCGGTCGAACCGGCCAACGCACCGAGCGCGCTGTCCTTCGCCACGGCGAACCCGGAAGGATCGATCGCATAGGGTTGAGTGAAGTCTATGACTTCAAGTCGTTTGTCGGTGATAAACATGCTCGCCATGATGACGTCGAACTTGCCAACTGTCAGCGCCGGGATGAGCCCATCCCAGTCCTGCGTAATGATGGTGCATTCAATTTTCATACGCTCACAGAGATTGCGCGCGAGCTCGACCTCCATGCCGTCAGGCTTTCCATCAGCGGTGGTAAAGTTCCAGGGCGCATAGGCGCCCTCCGTCGCTATGGTGATCTTCTTTGGCGCATCCTCGGCCGAAGCCGACAAAGCGGCAGCTAAGCTCAATCCGGCCGCAAGACATGCAATGGGCAATAGTTTCATGGTTCTGTTCCCCTTTTTTTCGGCCCTGCGAGGGCACTTTGTAGAAATCGAATATCCCTCTTGCCCGACTACCTCAACGTCGGCTCGGGCTCGCGAACTCGGCCAGCAGCGGCGCCGTGTCGAGAATGTGTCTGCGCATCACGGCTTCGGCAGCTTCGGCATCGCCGCCGCGTAGCGAATCGATCACTGCCGAATGCTCCTCCGCGGCGCTGAGCGGTTTTTCGACATAGTCGAACCAGATGCGCAGATAGGGTTCGATGGTCACATGCAGTGATGCGATTTGCCGAATAAGCTTCGGGCGGCCGCTTAGATTGCAAATGTAGCCGTGAAATTCCTGGTGCCGTGTCACCCAATCGGCGCCGCCGGCAGCGCCACTGCGCTCCATACGGGCCAAAAGGCGCTCAAGTTCGGCAATGGTTTCGGCGTTCATCCGAGGCATTGCCAGGCGAACGGCAAGCCCCTCAAGCACCGAGCGGATCTCGAACGTCTCGTAGATCTCGTCCAGCGTCAGACCAGCGACGATACAGCCACGATTGGGGCGGATCACCACCAGCCCATCGACTGCCAGCCGCTGGAAGGCCTCCCGCACAGGCATCCGGCTCATGCCGATCTCGGCCGCGATCTCTTCCGGGATGAGCCGGTCGCCTGCACGGTAACGCCCGAGGCGTATTGCAGATTGCAGATGCAGAAAAGCTTCCTGCTCCGCAGTGGCCGGCGTCTGGGCGTAGGGAATTGCCGAATGGCTCATCTGGGGATCTTTTTTGCTGAATTTTCTGATCAACGCAAAATTGGATTTTTGTATCCACAAATACAATAGAATTCTGTCGCGCAGTCAAGGCAAATCGTCAAGAGCCCTTAGAGGCCGGCGCGGTCCCCTGATACCGCCTCGTATCGCGCGCCCGAACTTGGCGCAAACGCGGCACGGCTTCTCATCGAAAGGATTAAGGGACGTACGAAAAGCGTGTTCGTGACGGTCGCGCTGAAAGTCGTGGCACGTGGCAACACAAAGATGCCTGGAGCGTTTCCCAAGGCCTCGCGCCAATATCCCTAGTCGAGTTCGATGATGCTGCAGCCATAGGCCGGGAGCGACAGCCTACCGCCGCGTAGTTTGCCATCGCCGAGCAAATCCTTGCCCGCGGGGACATTGCCGATGCTTGCCGGCTCGCCCAGCGTGTTGAGGATGAACAGCAGGCGGCGGTCCTTGCTCTCGCGGATGGTCGCTTCGACGCCGGCCGGCATGTCTGCGATGAGCGGCACGATACCGGCGGGCGCCAGCACTTGATCGGCCAGCACCTCGACCAGAGCGTCGCTGAGGTACGTGCCGAGGTAGATCACCTTGCCCTTGCCGACTTTGCGCGAAGTTATCGCGGCTTGGCCCTCGGCGAAGCGGCTGGCCCAGCTGCCGATAACCTCCGTGCCGGGCGCGACGTTAAGCAGCTCATAAAGATGCGCCGCCGTCACCTGCGCATTCCCGATCTTGAGCTCGTATTGGCGGCTCGCCGACGTCGCTGGCAGCTTCTTGCGCACCGTATTGGCGCCGAAGCGGCCGCCATGCTCGAACAGGCCCTCGCCGCCGATCGGCGTCAGCAACCCGAACTCCTCGACCGTGATCCCGGCCAGCGCCGAGAGCGTCTTGCCCGGCGAGGTGTCGCGGATGACGTGGTTGTTAACGTCGCGTGATCCGGTGCGGCCGCCCAGGATTACCGTTCCACCCGCCTTGGCGAAGGCCTCGATCCGCGCCGTCCACGCATCGGTCCATTTCAGCCAATGCGGCACGTAGAGCGCCTTGAGCTTGCTGAGATCATCCTCGGGATGGATGAAGCCGCAGGCGATGTTGTGGCGGTAGCAATAGCGGTGCAGCAGCGTCGCATCGTCCTGCGGGCTCGGCATGCCGATGGGGCAGGAGCGGTGCATCTCTTGATTGTCGAAATCTGATCCGGCGATGCCCAAATCCATGCGCACATGCGTGCCGAGGATCTTGTCCTTGAGCGCCGTGACCTCGCCCGCAAACTGCTTGGCCTCGTCATAGCGCCGCCGCGGGATGTCGTCGTGATCGATGATGCCCATCCAATAGATCTCGGCGCCGAAATGCGCCGGCCGCCAGCGGAAGAACATCACGCCATCGGCGCCGCGCGCTACTGACGTATAGGCCATGCGGCGCATCTCGCCGGGTTCGGGCGTCAGCGTCGAGAAGTTCGGCTGCGCACCGAAACCCGATTGCTGCTCAGGCACGATGAAGTTGCCGGTGAAGCCGCGGCAGATGTCGAGACGCAACGCCTGTACCTCGCCGACGCTGCCGACCCGCTGCATCTCGTCATCGAGATGCGGGTAGATGTCGAAGCCGAGAAAATCGAGATCGGTCGAGAACTCGCCGCGGAAGTCGATGTCGTCGATCCGCCCCAGATTGTGGAAGACGAACCAGTCTGGATTGGTCTCGCGCAGGATCAGCACCTGATCGTGCTGGAACCGCGCCGTGACGAAGGCGAGGAAGCGGTGATAGTCGACCACATGGGTCGGCCCGACCGGGGCAGGCGCGTAGTCGAGGGGCAGCACCACTTGATCGAAATCGTCGTAGGCGGTGGCCCAGAAATGCCCGCCCCACGCATCGTTGAGCGCGGCGATGGTCTCGTACTTGTCCTTGAGGAAGGCCTGGAACTCGGCCAGCGTCACCTGACCGTAGGACAGCGATCCAGAGGTATTGAGCTCATTGTCCGTCTGCCAGCCGATGATGTGCGAATTGCCGCGATAATGCTGGGCCATCGCTTTGGTGATGCGCTTCGAATGCTCGCGGAACACTCCGCTCGCAAGATTGCTGTGCTGGCGCGAGCCATGGCTCATGGCGCGGCCATTGGCATCGACGCGCAACACTTCGGGATAACGCGCCGTCAGCCAGCGCGGCGGCGTCGCCGTCGGCGTGCACATGATGGTCTTGATGCCAGCCTTGCCCAGCACATCTATGGCGCGGTCGAACAAAACGAAGTCGAACGTCCCCTCACGCGGCTCGATAATATGCCAGGCGAATTCCGCAAGTCGCACCGCGTTGAAGCCCGCGGCTGCCATGCGGTCGGCGTCGCGCTGCCAATAGCTCTCATCGACATGCTCCGGGTAATGCGGGGTACCGACGAGGAAAGTGTCGGTCGCGATCGGCCGCCAGACAGAGAGCGGCGCGGATTTCGAGGCAGTCGTCATAGTCGGAAAACTCCAGGCGATAGTCTACTTGATGGCGCCGGCGGTGAGGCCGCCCTGCCAGAACCGCTGCAGCAGCAGGAATACCACGATGACCGGGATGATGCTGACCAGAGCGCCGGTTATGATGATCGAGAACAGCACCTGTCCTCCGCCACCGCCCTGCTGCGCGAGCTGATACCAGGTCGCAAGGCCCACCGTGATCGGCTGATATTCCGGCGTGCGCAGCACGATGAGCGGCAGGAAGTAATTGTTCCAGGTCCCGACGAATGAGAGCAGCGCCACGGTCACCATGCCCGGTGCCACCAGCCGCAGCACGATGGCGCGGAAGATCACGAACTCGCCGGCGCCATCGAGACGCGCTGCGTCGAGCAGTTCGTCGTCGACGCCCTGCTCGATATAGACGCGCATCAGATAGACGCCGATCGGCGAGATCATCGAGGGCAGGATCACGCCCAGCGGGTTGTCGCTGAGTCCCGAAAGCGCCAGCAGCAGGAAGGTCGGCACGACGAGGGCCGTCTGCGGGATCATCACAGCGCCCAAGACCAGCGCAAACAGCAGATTGCGGCCGACGAATTTGAATTTGGCTAACGCATAGCCTGCCGCGGTAGCCAAGATCGCGGCACCGAGCCCGGCGACGCTCGAATAGAGCACGCTGTTGAACATCCAGCGCATGAAGACGCCGTTGTCGCGCGCCAGAAGATCGCTCAGATTCCGCCAGAGGTTGAACTCCGTGCCGAAGCCGAAGCCGAACGTGGTGAACAGGTCGCCATTCGTCTTCGTTGCCGACAGGACCAGATAGGCCAGCGGCATGAAGCTGTAGAGGAGGAACAGTGACAGCAGCAGCGTGAGCATGATCCGCGAGCGCCGCCGTTCGCCGGGCCGGCGCTTGGCAGCCTCGAAAGTGGCGATGTCGGTGGTCGCAGTCATCATTGCTCCGACCGACGGCGGTTGGCGATCAGGGTGAAGATGTAGGAGGCACCGGCGATCACGATGCCAAGCACGAACGAAACGGCGGCCGCATAGCCATACTGCTGGTTCTTAGTCGCCAGAGAATAGGCATAGAGGTTCGGCGTGTAGCTCGAATTGATGGTGTTACTGGCGAGCGCGCGCATCAAATACGGCTCATTGAACAGCTGCAGTGTGCCGTTGATCGAAAAGATGATGGTGAGCAGGATCGCCGGCCACAGCAGCGGCAGCTGGATCAGCCGGGCAAATTGCCAGGGCGAGGCGCCGTCCATCCGCGCGGCCTCGGCGAGGTCCGACGGGATCGCCTTCAGCGCGGCGTAGTAGATCACCATATTGTAGCCGACATATTCCCACGTCACGATATTGGCCAATGAGAAGATCATCGCGCCCGGCGATAGGAAGTCCGGCGGCGGCAGGTTGAACGCCTTGGCAATCTGCGTGAACGGGCCGAAGGTGGGGCCGTAGAGATAACCCCAGATGATCGTCGCGATCACGCTCGGCACAGCGTAGGGGAGGAAGAAGCCGAGCCGGAAGACGCCCTTGGCATAGACCTGGCCACGATCGAGCACGATGGCGAACAACAACGCCAGGGCCAGCATGATCGGCACCTGCACGATGCCGAACAAAACGAGGTTCCACACGCCGCCCCAGAATTTGGCGTCGTCCGCGACCTTGATGTAGCTGGCTGCACCCGCGAACTGCCGTCCGCCCACCAGCGTGTCGCGGTAGAGGCTCATGTAGAACGCATAGACCAGCGGCGCGACGATGAAGGCGATAAACAGCAGCATGAAGGGCGCCAGGAACAGATAGGGCGCCAGCTTTCGTGACGTAAAACCGCCCGATCGCGCTCGGCGCGTCGCTGCGGCTGGCGAGTTCGACAATGCCCTGGTCCCCATCCTGCAAGATAAAGAGATCGGGCGCGCCGATCAAGGCGCGCCCGGCCGGTGCCCGGGAGGAGTTAGGCCACGGTGAAGCCTTGGTCCTTCGCGTAGGTGACCACGGCATCCTGGACACGGTCGAACGCATCCGACAGCGTGCCGTTGCCGCTGATCGAAGCGCCGAATTCATCGGACATCGACTGGTAGAGGAAGCCCTGGAACGGGCTCCACTCAAACGGCGCCACGGCACTCGCTGATTTGGCAAACACTTTGTTCACCTCCTGGCCGCCAAAGAATTCCGGCTTGGCGCTCGCCCATTCCGGGCTCGACAGCAGCGCGTTGGTGCAGGGAAAGAAGTTTTGCTTGGTGGTGTAGAGCTTTGTGGCTTCGGGATTCGTATTCAGCCAGATCGCGACTTCGGCGGCCTCGGGCAGATGCTGGGTCGCTTTCATCACGGCCAGCGCTGAGCCACCCCAAGCGCCAGTCACGAACTTGCTCGCGTCCCACTGCGGCAGATCGGCGGCACGCCACTTGCCCACGCTGGTCTTGGCGACCGAGGTCAGGAACAGCGGACCCCAGCCCGCAGCAAGCCAGGTGGCATAGCGACCCGAGTCGAGGCCGGTGTACCACTCATTGTTGAAGCCCGGCTTGGTCTCGATAACACCCGCGGTGATAAGGTCCTGCCAATAGGCGGCGAAGTCCTTAGCAATCTTGTCGTTGATCCTGATCACGAGCTTGTCGCCATCGCGGCTGACCGGCTTCCAGCCCATCGGCCACAACAGACCCAAGACCCAGTCGGCGTTGGCTCCGAACGGCGCGTCGGTCATGAACACATTCGGATCGGCCGCATGGATCTTCTTGCCCGCATCGGCAAACTCGGCCCAGGTGGTGGGCGGCGTGATCCCATGCTCGTCGAAGACGTCCTTGCGATAGAGCATCGCCATCGGACCGTAATCCTGCGGCGTGGCGTTGACCACATCGCCCATGGCGACCTGCGCCCATAGGCCTTCGGGGAACTCGCCCTGATGGGCATTGGCGTACTGGCCGATGTCTGCGAGGGCGTCGACCTGGCGGAAGCTCTCGAGGTGCTGGTATTCGATCTGGGCGACGTCCGGAAGGCCGCTGCCCGCCTGCAGGCCCGCGCGGAGCGCGTTATACAACGGGTCCCCCTGGCCGGGATTCACGAGTTCGATCTGGATGCCTGGATGCGCGGCGTTGAACATGTCTACCTCAAGCTGGAGATTCGGCACCCAAGACCACACAAGCACCTTGACGGGCTCGGCACCGCGAACTGCGGCAGGCAGACCCGCTACCGCAACGCTCGCGCCCGCAACTTTCAAGAAGTCACGACGCTGCATCATCCGCCCAAGCGGATTGAAAATCTTCGTCATTGAAGTCCTCCCACGAAAGATACGCTCCCACACGACGCAGGGCGCGGTTTTTCTTTCAGTCAGAAACTTAATGCCGACATACAGTCGCTGTCAATCGCGATCGATTGATCTTCAGTCGGCCATCACCAGGCTGTCGGCAGGGTTGAGCGTCGTCGCATCAAGCACCAGACGCACCGCGCCCAGGACGATATCGCGGTGCCCCAGCGCGCCTATCACGAGGCGCGGCGGGTCGTACACATTCCCCTTGAGGCGATGTCGCAGCACATCGAGCACCAGATCACCACCGCCGACGACCCGGCCCGCCAGTACGATGATTTCGGGGTTCATGAAGGCAGCAACACTGCCCACCGCCATCGTCGCATAGTCCAGCAACTCGGTGACAACCGGCGCGATTTTGTCCGCCTGCCGGTCGGTGACAGCGGCCAGGGTGAGCTTTCCCGCCGCATACTGGGTGTTGGCCTCTTCGAGCATCTTGGTCGCCTGTTCGGGGATGCCGAAAAAGCGCAGCGATTGCTTGTCGCCCAGATATTCGAACGGCCGCCCGGTAAGGAGGGGGTCGTCGAGATACCAGCCGAGCTCGCCCGCCGCATGCGAATGCCCGCCATAGAGCTTGCCGTCGATCACGACGCCCGCGCCCGCGCCGGGCCCGATCGAAAGGCTCACGACGCTGTCGGCGCCACGCCCGGCCCCGAATCCCCATTCGCCCACGGCGGCGAGGTTGCGCCCGTTTTCGACGACGATAGGTATCTGAATATGCTCGCTGAGCCGCGCCCGCAACGGCATGTCGCGCCAGCCGAGCCCGAGCGTCAGCACCACTTCGCCCTCCGGCTGCCTGACGATCGAGGGCACGCCAATGCCGATGCCGCGAATAGTCTGGCCGCGCGGGCGGGGGGCCGCCATAAGCCGGCGGATCAGGCCGACCAGCTTTTCGAAATTGCGCTCGCCATCATCGTCGGCGGTCTCGTGCATTTCTGTCTGCACGACGCCTTCGAGATTGGCCACGGCGCCGTAGAACTCGCCCTTGCCGGCCTCGATGCCAATGATCGCATGCGCCGCACCGCGGAACTTGATGCGCGCCCGCGGCCGGCCCCGGACATTGGCCTCGTCAAACCCGTCATACGCAACCAAATCCTCGGCAATCAGATCCTCGATCACCCGCATCACCGTCGGCAGGCTGATGTTCAGCCGCTCGGCGAGGCTCGATGGCGAAATCACTCCTTGGGTGCGGATCAAATCCACCACGGCCGAACGATTGAGTCGGCGTAACAGGCTCGACGTCGTGGGCTGGCGCTTCATTCATGGACCAGTTGCAAAAGGCCGGCGGACCGGCAACGAGCGTCGGCATAGACCAGAACCGTGCCAGAGTCCGCCTTTTTCTGATGACGCCGAACGTCAGTTGTCGCTCGGCAGGGAAAGCTACGCGGTAGCCCGTTCGATGATTACGGCGCTCCGTGGCGGGCGCCCAAGCCCTCTGAAGTCACTGCGCTACTTGTGCAAATAACTGACGCCGGTCGCTTCAATCGGTTACGAGCTCGTCCGCCCAACATCAATGACCGCTTTTGGCGGCGGGTTCAACCGATCGCTCCGCTAGGGTCTGATAGAGCAAGGTCTTTCTGGGGCGTTCGTTGAGTTGCCGCGCGATGGCGCTGAGCTTTGCCTGGCTGTGCAGGGACAGGTCGGTGCCACGTGGCAGATATTGGCGCAGCAGTCGGTTGGTGTTTTCATTCGAGCCGCGCTGCCAGGGTGATCGAGGATCGCAGAAGTAGACCTCGACGTCCGTGGCCAGTGTCAATCGCTGGTGCTCGGCAAGCTCTTTGCCTCGGTCCCAGCGCTGCCATGAAAGGCGCTGTCTTTGTCCCGTGCTTTATCGATGCGTTTTGTCCAGGACGGCATTGCGACGCTCGAATTGCTGGAGCGCCTGAGTCTCGACGTGGACTATCTGAAGAGCAGACCTGCTGCGGTCAGCCGATGGCCAACAGCGGCGCGCACAAGGAGGCGGCAGGGGCCGAGGCGGTCTTCGTCGCCAATTTTGCCGGCGACGATATATCGTTGGACCTTCGGCGAGCTGCATCCACCATGTCCGCTCCCAGCCAGCGTTCTGGAATCGACAGATCAGGCTCTCGCTCGCCGGAAGATTGTCGGTCCCACACACGCGTGGTGGACACGAATCCGGCGAGCCCGGCGACGTCTTTCATGGCCTGTACGAAATGCACCCCTCGAGGTGTTCGATGAGGCGGAAGACGTCCCCCTTCCCGTCCGACAGCGGATCGAACCAACGCATCGCGCCGAAATTTCATCGCTCGCGCGTGCTCTCCTTGACGTCGAGCGCGAATCCGGCGCGCTCGAGCACCGCGGCGCAGTGCACCTTGTCCTTCAGCTCTTCCAGCTCTGCTTTTTTCATCTTCGCCTGCGCCTCGTCGCGCTCCCTCCCTCGATTCCGCCCCGGATTTTTCAGTGCAGGAACCGGATGCCGCGAAGAGCAGGGCGGGCAAGGGCGCGGCCAGCAAGCCGGCGTTTGTGCCGGGTGGCGCGAACGATGCCCATGTCGGTCATCAAGCCGCGCCCCGCCGCTTCGCCGGCATGGCGGTTGCCCGCGACCATGATTGTCAGTCCCAAAAAGCTGGCACCTAGGGCGCGGTCGCTCTTGAGATAATCATCGCGCCGGCAACATGCCTGTTATCGCGTCGGCGACAAAGGCTGGATCTTCCCAATGCGGGTTGTGGCCGCAATCCTGCGCCCACACCAGACGCGATCCGACGAGTGCATCGGTCAGCGTGCGCTGGTGCGCCGCGCCGAAAAGCGGATCGCGCCCGCCGGCGATGATCAGCGTCGGGGCCTCCACCGCCCGCGCCGCGGCGGTCAGATCGGTGCGGCGGACTTCTTCGAGAATGGCGCGCCAGCGCGCAGCCGGGATCGCGGACGCGTCCTTCGCGAGGCCGGCGAGAAAAGCCCGCGGCACGCCCGGTCGACAGGCATGCCACCAGTCGTAGAACGGATCGGACGGCGAGATCGGGTCGCGCAAGGCTGCAACGCCGTCGATCAGCTGATGATCCGATCCGAAATCGGGCTTCAGCGTGCTGGCCAGGATCACCAGCCCACCGATCAGCTCCGGACGACGCGCGGCCAGCATGATCGACACCATGCCGCCCAGCGAATGGCCGACAACGATCGGCCGGCCGAGCCGCAGGCGTTGGATCAGCCCGGCCATATCCTCGGCAAAATCGGCGGCGCGATAACCCTCGCCCGCCTGCGAACCGCCGTGGCCACGCAGGTCCGGCATGATAAGCCGGCGCCCGGTAAGATGCGGCGCCAGCAGCAAAAAACTGCGGCTGGTGTCGGTGAAGCCATGAACCAAGAGCAACGGCGGCTCCGAACCGGCGATCTCGACATAGGTAAGCTCGAGACTGCCGACATCGACGATGCGCTTACGTCCGGCCCAAGACGCCTGTTCGGCCTCCTGATCCGTCAGCTCCAAAACTGCCGGCCTCACAGTCCGAGCTTTTCCTTGACCGCGGCAAGGCCGGGTTTGCCATCGAAGGTGGCGACGCCGGCAAGCCAGGCATCGAGCCGATCCTTGTGCAGGGCGATCGACTTCAGAGCCCCGTCCTCCGGCTTCATGCCGTCGTTAATGAGGTAGCCCATGCCGACATTTTCCATGTCGATGTCGAAGGCGAGGTTTTTCAGGAACTGCGCCACATTCGGGCATTCCTGCAGAAAACCCTTGCGAACCTGCGTGGTCACGGTGGCGGCGCCGAAATTCGGACCGAAGAACTTGTCACCGCCAGTCAGGTACTTGAAGTCGTACATCGTGTTCATCGGGTGCGGCGCCCAGCCCTGGAAGACGATGAACTGCTTCTCCTTGATCTCGTAGCCGACCTCCGAGAGCATGCCGGCCTCGCTCAATTCGACCACCTGCCAGCCGTCGAGGCCGAAATTGGGATCGGCAATGGCGTCCATCATCAGCTGATTGGATCCGGGCTCGATCCCGTACATCTTCTTGCCGAACTTGTCGGCGAATTTGTGCAGGTCCGACAGGTCCTTGACGCCGGCGTCCCAGACATAGGTCGGCACGGCAAAGGTGTATTTGGCGCCGACCAGATTGACGCGCACATTCTCGATGGAGCCGTCCTTCTTGTAGGGCTCGTAATAGGTGACCATGGCCGGATCCCAGTAGCCGAGGAACAGGTCGAGGTCTTTGTTCTTCATCCCCTCGTAGATGACGTTGATGCCGAGCACCTCGCTCTGCGGCTCGTAGTCGAGCGCCTGAAGCAATACCTTGGCCACGCCGGTGGTGAAGGCGAGATCGTTCCAGCCGGGCTCGGCCATGCGGACCGTTTTGCAGCTTTCGACTTCGGCGGCCCGGGCCGCCTGCGAAGCCAGCGTCAGGGCCGCGACACAGACGCCATTCGCAAGCATGCGCAACATTCCGGTTCTCCTCTTTCCGACTTTGACCTATTGGTCACTTTATTGTCCTGCTGGTCAATTGTTGATCTGAACGGACGAAGATGTCAACATGGATTCGCAATGGATGGGTCGACCCAGTGAAGCTCACGCGTCTCAGCGACATTCGCCGGAAGGAATTGCGCCAGGCGGCGTTCGCCGTTCTGGAGCGCGAAGGCATCGCCGGTGCGACGCTGGAAAAGGTCGCGGCCCAGGCCGGCGCCTCCAAGGGCATCGTGCTGCATTATTTCCGCAACAAGCAGGAGTTGTTCGAGCACGCCATGCGCGAGGCGAACGCCGTGCTCTGCCACGCCGTGGTCGCCCGGCTGCAGCGGGCGCGCACGCCGATGGAACGGCTGGACGCGGTGATCGAGGGCAATTTCGAGGAGCATCTGTTCCTGCCGCCGCTCTGCCATGCCTGGCTGTCGCTCTGCGCCGAAGTGCCCCGCGACGAGCAGCTGGCGCGCATCCAGAAGGTCATCCATGCGCGCATGCGCTCGAACCTCTTGTCCGGCCTGCGCGGCCTCGCTTCGCCGGAACTGGCCGACGAAATCGTTGTCGGCATCACCGCTTTGATCGACGGGCTATGGCTCAGGCTCGGTCTGCAGCCGGGCAGCGTCACGCGCGAGCAGGCTGTGCGCCAGGTCAAGGATTTCGTCGCGGGGCGGCTTTGCCCCGCGCCAGCCTAGACATCTAGGCCCGTCGGCCTTGCCTCGGTCGGATAAAGTTCATAGCCGGCGGGGTCGTACCCTTGACCGCCCAATTGCGGGAGCTTGGCGATGCGACTCCAAGGTAAGCGGGCGCTGGTCACCGTGGGTCGGACGGCATCGGCCTGGCAATTTGTCGGAAGCTTTCGCCTGCGAAGGCGCGGATGGCTGATCGTGGGGCGCGACCCCGGCAAGCTGGAAACCTTGTGCAACACGCCGCGGTCGAAACGCTGTCGACCGATCTCGCCAGCAGCTAAAAGGAGATCAAGTTCACTTATCCCTTATCTGCATTTGGACAAAGTTGGGGGCACGACCACGGTAGAGAATCCTCGTTACCACTAACAGCCAGATTCGATCCGACGCTAGTTCCCTGACAGAGGAAGCTCCGCGACGCATCAGGTCCGGCGGTAACCAACCCGGACCGTCGTTTCGAGACCGTGCCTCCTACATTGTCCAACTACACGCTCGATCGAATGATTTCTGACGGAATCGGCAGGATCGCGATTACTCCTTGAAGCCGCAAACATGAGAGTGGAATAGTCGGGACTAAAGAGGCCTGTTTGGGATTCCCGCGCTGTTAGAGCGTGCCACACTGCGTGATTTGTCCCTCTTCGAAGCGTCGCGCGAAACGTGGGCTCGATCGCGATCCAGGACTTGCTCGCCGAAGAGCTGTCCGAGATTCTCCTGCCGCTGCTTAGGCTCGGACCCGACAAGCTAAACCCCGAGGCATGGTCGCGAACGGCCTTTTAAACCGGGCGATGGCGGGTCCGAGCGCGGTGCGCAGCATACGCGAGCTGCGCGCGCGTCCCTCGGTATCGTTGTGCGATATAGCCATCCTGTCCCCGTTCGGGCCGGGAACGTGTCAACAACGCCCGGTCGGGGACGATCAAAAGAGCCCTGAAGCGGTCATATTTCGGATGCGCTGGCGCTTGTATTCCGTATCGATCGATGACCAGTTTCGGAATGCCTTTGATCTCCGCGATCGTCCTGCATTTCTCACGGAGCTCGTCTTCAAGCATCTGAAGCCATTGTCGAAGGACGTTGGTGACTTCCTCCTGCTCTTTTTCCGACCAATAGCCCGAGCCGGCGGAAATCAGGCCGCCAGCGAAGGGGATCGCGCCAGCCACCGCATTGATTGCTGCCCTCGCAATCCGCTTTTTGGCATCCGGCTCAAGCTCGGCTTTGTCGATCTCACTACCGTCCAAAAATGCTATCCCCGCCCAATTTTGATTGAACCAACAGCCGGCTTCTCATAGCGCTTTAAAGCCGCGAAAGAGAAGCTATCGCGCTGCGCCCTGCCGCCAGGATCAGTCCATTCGCAAAGAGCCTCTCCCAATTGGGACTTCCCAACATAAATCATCTTCTGCCTGCCGGTCTTGTGCTGAACCTCGTCCCCTTCTTTCAGCTCGTCTTCCGTCATGTTGGGTTCCTTTCGACTCGAATTGGAGAAGGCTGCGCTCACCTGATTTCCCACGCCACAGGTTATTTCCTGCGTCCCCAGAATTCACAGCTGGTCAAATACAGTGCGCGCAATCCGCCTCCCGGGCGAGACTTGCGAACGCCAAGAGGCGGCGGCTATCGCGGGATGTTCGCCGCTATCTAGTGGGGACCCGTTCGTCGTCGTCATCGTCTTTCAGCTTTTTCGGCTCCTCGATCGGCAGATTGAGCTGCTTCATGGCCGGGATATTCTCGAGCACTTTCACCACCGTGTATTCGGTCTTCAGCCCCGAGGCGGTTTGCGTCTGAGTGACTTTGACCTCACACACTAGGACGTCGCCCTTTGAGAATGCGATCTCGTTTCCATCCACGCGCCGCTTGAAATCATCGTCAGCGATCGTTGCGCTGATCTGACTATTGCCGTCGTGCAGGCGCCATTTGTTGTCGTCCTTGAAGGCCAGCGAAACGATAGAGAACGCGGCTTTGCGGATATCATCGAGGACCACGGTGCCTTCGGGTTCAGGGGCAACAAACCAAGTGGCTTCCTGAGACGACACTTCCGCCTGGACCTTCTTCGCCTCGAGGACCTTAAACTTTTGGATTCCTTCTTTCTTGAGGGGTTCGCTGACTACGCCCTCGAGCGCCTTCCTAACGGCGAGATCCTGATAGAGACGCAGCAGCTCCATCGGGACGTCTAGCGATTCACCGTCGATCGTGAGCCGAACCGTATCTGGACTCAGTCGCTCGATGCGGTCAGGCTTGCGACCGCGGAGCTTTCGGATCAGCAGGACTAGGCTGGTGCCAACCGAGCCACCCAGGAAGATAAGACCAGTGAGGTTGAGAGCCGCGGCGACGTCGTCACCGACGAGCAACGAACGCGCATGCTCGTACAGCGATTGGACCACATCGAGCACGATCTCAAACGATCCTGGCGCCGTCGCGACCACGTTCACAGATATCTTTGGAGCATCGGGTCCATTGAGCGTCCGGTTGGCGGCATCAAACAGAGATCCCACCGCAAGCAGCGCCGGTGCGAGGTCGCGCACGTCCATCGTGCCCTCGCGAAGGGCTGTGCCGTCATAGGCTATCGTGAACCGCGACTTGCTCATCTCGTCCAACTTCGGCCCCCGTGACAAAACCTTGCCAGGGCAGGCCTATCACATATAGGGCGCGTCGCTTGCGCCTCATCGGCGCGGGCCGCCTGGGGCAATCAGGACTTGAAGCGGTCGAGCAGCGCGCGAGCGGCTGGCGATACGCGGACGGTGAGCCCGTTGTGACCCCCTGGGAGCGCGTCACGGACCATGTTGACGTCAACCATGAGATCGTTAGCGATTTCCTGAAATAGCAGCATCTGGACCTCGTCCCGGCAATTTGCGAGGATCTCATTCGCGCGATGCTCTATCCGATCGATGATCCTATTTTCATCGGCGACGCGCTGCGCCTTCGCCGGCGCGCCGCCCCGATAGGTCTTTCGAATCGCACGTATCGGAATCGTGGTCATCTATCGGCGAAGCCTCACGCCGGCACCGCCACCGTTCTCCGGGATGAATTCCACGCCGGCGGCCTCGAGGGCGCGGTTCATGACGACGATCGTGGCTCGCTGAGGTGATGACTTCTCGTTCTCGAAATTTCGCACGGTAACCACGCTGACCTTCGCGGCGGTCGCGAGGTCGTCTTGGTTCCATTTGATAAGCCCGCGGGCGGCACGGCATTGAGCTGGCGTCATGGCGTTCAAGTCGTAGCACTCCTGTCGAAAATCACAACGGCTGTTGCAAAACCTATTGACTGTCGAATTCCTTTCTGAACGGTTAGCATCCTGTCGAAAAACGACAGCATTCAGAAGGACAGCGACTATGCGTAACCGTGTTCCTGCGGCTGGCGAAGCCGTGCCCGTCGACCCACCGAACCGAAGCAGGCGCCGCTTCGCTGGCGTCTCTCGCTGGCGGGTTCGCCTGCGCTGGACCGAATTCATCCTGCTCTTTCCAAGCGCCCAATTCGAGGAGAACCGGATATGAAGATCTCTCGACGCACCCTTCTCGGCGGATTGGCCGCCTTGCCAGCCGCAGCGGGCCCAGGACGAGCGTTCAGCCCTTCGGCCGCGCCATCGGGCGTCCACGCGCTGACCGAGGCCCACAGGGCCGCCAGGGCGGCGCTTACCGCGGCCGGCGCCACTTATGAAGACACCCTGGCGCGCACCGATTTGCCAGAACCTCGGTTCTCCCTTACACCATTCGCCACGAGGGCCGTGAGAAAGAGCCGACCCCGCTTTATGCGCGATCCCATGAGCTGATCGATGAGTTCATCGATTGGGCGAATAGCCCTCGCGTGCACCAGGCCAAGCTAGCGGGGTGGCGCGATGAAAAGCGCGCCAAGTTGGAAGAGACGCGGGCAGAACGGAATCGCGCTTACAAGGCGGCCGGCCTCGATCGCCTGGAGGCCGCCGTTGAGGTCGCCAGCGATGCGGAGTGGACCGCGTTCGAGGCGCTGCGCGACTGCCGGCCGGTTAATATGGGCGAGGTCGCCGCGAAGGCACGCTATCTCCTCTCAACGGTGGACGTCGACGACGAGGGCGATCGGATGGCCGACAACGCTGTGGAGCTGCTGCGGTCATTGGTGGCTTGACGAGATCGGCTCGCCGTCGAAACGCGGCGGGCTAGCGTGTTGAGATCCACGACGCGACATCACGATCGTAGAGCCAAGTTGACATGGGGCCGCCACGGCCTTCGGGATAGCCTTCAATGGAGATCTCGGCATGAGCGTGCTTGGCCGCGGTTCGTTCCGCGTTCTGCTGGGCCTCCGACAGATCCGCGAAGAATTTGATTGCTGGATCCGGACGGCTGTCTACGAGTATCAGGTAGCATTCCCTGTCCTTTCATGTCGCGTCGCATGTCGCGTGGACTAGCCGAGTGTCGCAGGAAACCCTTGGAAATCAACGGTAGCCGCTTGCAACACGGCGCGACATGAGCGCGGCAATTCAGCACGATGCCCCTATATCAAGACGTTGATTTTGTTGTGAAAAACCAATGGTACCGTTGGCTGGGATCGAACCAGCGACCTCCGGATCCACAATCCGGCGCTCTAACCATCTGAGCTACAACGGCACGTTCGCCTGAGCCAGATCGTGGTGAAAATTCATTCTCCGAGATCCGCTCTGTCGTTCGGCGATGCGTCCAATACGGTCTATCAGAGACTAATTCAAGGCCTTTGATAAGGCAAAGCCGGTTCCGCCAACAGGCGCCGGTTTCTTCGGCAAAAGAAAAAGGCCGGCGGGAGGAGGTGCCGGCCTTTTCCTGTTACGAGCCAGCGGGAGGAGGTGCTGGCTGGTCATCCCGGAGAGCAGAGGGAGGAGGTTCCACTCGCCGGGTATTCATTTGGACAACTCTATCGCACACCTATTTGTCTGACGAAATGCGACGTTTTGATGCATCGGAGAGTTGTGCGCAATTATTAGGCGGCCTTGATGTCCTTCAGGGCCTTCTCGAAAGCGGTCTTGACCGGCTTGGAGACGTCTTCGGCAGCCTTCGAAGCAACAGCCTGGAAGTCCTTGGCCTGCTCGACCGTGGTCTCGACGCGCTTGCGCAGGAAGGCGGTCTGCAGTTCGACCACTTCCGACAGCGACTTGGCGCCGATGAGGGCCTCGAGATGCGAGAAGCCGGCTTCGGCATTGGCGCGCAGAGCGGCGATGGTCTTGAGCGACAGGTCGCTGGAAACGGTCTTGGCAGTCTCGAAGGTCGATTCCAGGACTTTCTGGGTCTCTTCGGCGCCGGTCTTCAGCTTGGAGTAGGCTTCCTTCGACTGCTCGACGCCCTTTTCGGCGAAAGCGCGGATCTGATCGGTTGCCTTGGAAGCGTCGAAGCTCGGGAATTCGACGTTTTCGATGGTCTCAGCGGTCTTGGCCTTGGTCATTTTCCATCCTTTCGGGGTAGCGGCTTTGACAAAAAGCCGTCTCGTTCATGTATGATGGCAATATAGCGGTTTTTTTGTGCGATGCAATATCTTTGTTGCAGTGCACCATAAATTTCTTCCCATGCGTCACCCAAGAGGTTATCCAGGGACATTCCGAGAGGCTGTTAACCAAGTGGCCAGAGATTCCACCTGCTTCCCGCCATGGCTTGTGGACCTTCGCCGCGCGGGCTTTTATTAACAAAGCGTTAACTGCAAATTGCCCGCCTTGTAGGTTCGCCAAGAGGGGTTCGCCAAGAGGTTTCACCGAAAGGGTCCGCCAAGCGCATGCCTTCCGAGAACTACTCTTTCCTCGATGTCGCCGTGCTTGATGCGGTTCGCCAGCGCTTCGCCGCCGGCGACGCGATCGCGATTCTGTCGGCCGACCTCGAACAGGTGATCTGGGCCAACGGCCCGGGCGCTGCGGTGTTCGGCTATCCCGATATCGAGGCCATCATCGGCGCCTCGGCTCAGCTGCCGCTGATCGCCAGGCGCCAGATCATGGCGACCGCGGGCTTCCCGCAGATCGGCAGCGACCGCGCCATTACGGTACGGCTGGCGACCGGCATCACCAGCCGCGCCGTCGGCTTCCTGGCCAGTGCGGTGACTATGCCGGACGGCGAAAGCGCCATCATGCTGGTGGTGCCGGCAGCGCAGGCCGGCTCGCGCAGTGCTGCCGACATTGCGGCCCGCGCCATCAGCGGCATTACCGAAGACGGCCATTTCATCGCCTTTGTCGACGCCGCCGGCACTGTCGAGGCGGCTTCCGATGGCTTTGGCGCGCTCGCCATCCGGCCTGAGACGCTGGCCGCGCTTGTCGCCGACGTGGCGAGCCAGGACGACCGCATCGTCAAGCGGCTGGTCCCCGGCGGCGCCACGTCCTATCCGGCCGGCTTCGCGCGCCTGACCGAGTCCAGGCATCTGCTGGTGGTCATCGACGAGGATCAGCTCGGTGAGGAAAATCCTGTCGGCGAGCTGGATGCCGAACCTGCTGCAGCGCAGGTCGACGATGGCCCGGCGCAAGCCGCCGCGGAGAACGCGGTAACGGTGGATGCGGTGGCTGACCACCCCACCGCAAGCGGGAATCAGGGCGCCCCACTCGCGGCCGCACCTGATGTCGGGGAGACAGGTCCGGCTGCCACCAAGCATGATGCTTCGGCGTCAACCGATACAAAGGCGGACCATCGCGAGCAGACGACCTGCCGCGAGCAGGCGGCGAATGACAGCGCGCCGGCGCAACATGATCATTGGTACTTCCATGCCGGCGAAGAGCCGCAGGCGGGCGAGCCGGACAGTCCGGCGCAGGCCGAGCCGGACTCTGTTTCCCCGGCCGAGAGTGCGCAGTTGGACAGCAGTGCCGCTGCGCCCGCCCTGCCGTCTGACGCAGCCCCACCGGCTGCGCCTCCCGCCAAACGTGAGGTCGACCGCTCGGCGCCGCCGCTGCGCTTCGTCTGGCGCACCGACGCCGAGGGCAAGTTCAGCGCGCTGTCGCCGGAATTCGGCGACATTGTCGGCAAAGCCGCCGCCGACGTGATCGGCCGCCGCTTCAAGGACGTCGCGACAATTTTCGGCCTCGACGCCTCGGGCGAGATCGCGGGCCTGCTTGAACGGCGCGACACCTGGTCGGGCCGCTCGGTACTGTGGCCGGTTGCCGGCTCCGACCTGAAGATACCGGTCGATCTGGCAGCACTGCCTGTCTATGGCCGCAGCCGCGCCTTCGAAGGTTTTCGTGGTTTCGGCGTCGCCCGCGCCGGCGATGCGGTGGTCGATCCGGAAGCAATCGGCATGGCGCTGGTCCCCAATGGCGCGCCACCGGCAGCAGCCGAGCCGGCCCCGGAACAGCCCGTGGCGGAAGCTCCCAAGGCGGCCGATCCGTTCGAGGGCGAAGTGCCGGCACTGACCATCGTGCCGAAGCAGGAACGTCGTTTTGCCGATAAGGTCATCCGGCTGGCCGAGCATCGGCAGCCCGCCAACGACAAGCAGCCGACAAGCGAGAGGGGCCTGTCGACGCTGGAGCGCAGCGCTTTCCGCGAAATCGGCGAGCGGCTGAAGAAGGACAATCCCCCGCCGGAGCAGCCGGAGACTGCCAAGCAGGCCGAACCGGCCAATCCGGATCAGGTAACGCCAGACCAGGCCAAGGCAGATGAGCCCAAGCCGGATCATGTCGAGGCGGACCAGCCTGAAACAGCCGCGCCAGCCCGACAACCCGCCGAGGTCTCGAGTCCGGGCGAAGCCGGCCCGGCTGCCGTGGCTGAACCATCGGCAGCCGCACCCGAAAGCGAAACGGCTGAGGCCGAACCGCCGGAAAGCGATGCCGAGGACGAAAAGGACCTGACGCAGCTTGACGGCGAGCAGCCGGACGACGGCCTTGCGGACAGCGAAGCAGGCGAGGCGAAGGCGCCGACAGTGTCGCGCTCCCTGCTCGACTATGCCGATCCCGAACCAGGCTCCGTCACCGGAGACAGTACGGAAGCAACGTCGTCCAACGACGAACTTGCGCCGGCTTCCGAACCGGATGATACGCAAGCCCAAGAGATCGTCGAGGCCGCAGAGCCACAGCCGGTTGTTGCCGAGACGCCGGCCAATGCCGGTGAAGACGACAGCATGACGTCGGCCGACTTCCGCGATGCCGAGGACAATGAGGATTGGGCGCCGTCCGACGAGGCGACCGATTCCGCCGTGGAAGACGGGGACAAGGCCGGCGATGCGGACACAGTGCCGGCAGAACCACAGCGCCTGAAAGTGCCGCCGCTCAAGCTTGAGGGGTTCATGCCTTCGGCATTCTCGGCCGGAGATGAACACAAGGCCCCTGACACGTCGATCCTCGGCAAGCTGCCGGTGCCGCTGCTCATCCATTCGGGCGACGAGCTTCATTACGCCAATGAGGAATTCCTCGGCCTGACCGGCTATGACACGCTTGAGGACCTGAGCGACGCCGGCGGGCTCGACGCGCTGTTTGCCGATCCCTATTCAGAAACGGCCGGCGAAAGCGACCACACACTCAAACTGAAGACGCGCGAGGGCCAGGAATTTCCGATCGAAGCCATTTTGCGTTCGGTGCCGTGGCGCGCCGGCAAGGCGCTGATGCTGGTGGTGCGACGTACCGGCGATAACGAGCCGCCGATGGTTGCGCATCTCGCAGCCGAGGAGCAGACGCAGCCCGATGTCTCCGAACTCAAAGCGCGCATTGCCGAGATGCGCACCATCATCGACACCGCGACCGATGGTGTGGTGTTGATCGGCCGCGACGGCGACATCCGCTCGATCAGCCGGCCGGCCGAGGCGCTGTTCGGCTTCGACAGCGACGACGTCACCGGTAAACCGTTCGCCTCGCTGTTTGCCATCGAAAGCCAGCGCGCGGCGCGCGACTATCTGAACGGCCTGTCCGAGCCCGGCGTGGCGAGTGTGATGAACGATGGCCGCGAGGTGATCGGGCGCGAGGCGCAAGGGCGCTTCATCCCGCTGTTCATGACCATCGGCAGGCTGCCCAATGACAGCGGCTTCTGCGCCGTGGTGCGCGACATCACGCAGTGGAAGCGGGCCGAAGAGGATCTGACCCAGGCGCGCGCGGTGGCCGAGCGCGCCTCCTCGCAGAAGACCGATTTCCTCGCCCGCATCAGCCACGAGATCCGCACGCCGCTCAACGCCATTATCGGCTTTTCCGAGCTGATGGTGGACGAGAAGTTCGGCCCGGTAGCCAATGACCGCTACCGCGACTATCTCAGAGACATCAACCGCTCGGGCAACCATGTGCTCGATCTCGTCAATGACCTCCTCGACATTTCGAAGATCGAGGCCGGCCAGCAGGAAATGGACTACGAGGCGGTGTCGCTCAACGATACGCTGGCCGAGACTGTGGCGATGATGCAGCCGCAGGCCAACCGCGAGCGTGTCATCATCCGCTCCAGCTTCGCCTCGCGACTGCCGGAAGTCGTCGCCGACCTCAGAAGCGTGCGCCAGATCGCGCTCAACATCCTGTCCAATGCCATTCGCTATACGCAAGCCGGCGGACAGGTGATCGTGTCGACCGCCTATGAAACCTCCGGCGACGTTGTCATGCGGGTGCGCGATACCGGCATTGGCATGAGCCATGCCGAGATCGAGCAGGCGCTTAAGCCATTCAAGCAGATCAATGCGCTGAAGCGCGGGCGTGGCGACGGCACCGGTCTCGGCCTGCCGCTGACCAAGGCGATGGTGGAAGCCAACCGCGCCCGCTTCACCATCACCTCGACGCCGGGCGAAGGGACGCTGGTCGAGGTCGCCTTCCCGTCGACGCGGGTGCTGGCCGAATAGGGCCGGCCATTCCCGGGCGAGAATCCCGGACAAAGAAAAGGCGTCCAACAGGACGCCTTAAATGGGATTTGCTGTCACAACGGGGGCTTGAGCGAATCTGATCCTCAGGGGACGAGGAGCGGGATTTCTCCCTCAAGTTACGTGCGACTATCGACGCCGGGCCTTAACAACTCCTTACCGGCCGTCCAAAGAATTTACGAATGTGTACCACTCATGAAATCTAGGTAAATTCGACCGACATATCTGGTTAACCATCCCGGCCGCGTCACTCAGCCAGCTGCGGCAGGTTCCTGAACAGCTCCAGCGCCTCTGGATTGGCCAACGCTTCCTTGTTCTTGATGGCGCGGCCATGCACCACGTCGCGCACTGCAAGCTCGGTGATCTTGCCCGATTTGGTGCGCGGAATGTCGCTGACGGCGACGATCCTTGCCGGCACGTGGCGCGGGCTGGCGCCGCTGCGGATCTTGGAACGAATGCGCTTTTCCAGATCCTCGTCCAGCGTCACGCCGGCGGCCAGCCGCACGAACAGCACGACGCGCACGTCATTGTCGAAATCCTGGCCGATGCACAGCGCCTCAAGGATTTCCGGCATCTGTTCGACCTGATTGTAGATCTCCGCCGTGCCGATGCGCACACCGCCCGGATTGAGCGTCGCGTCGGAACGGCCGTGGATGATCATGCCGCCATGCGCGGTCCATTCGGCGAAGTCGCCGTGGCACCAGACATTGTCGAAGCGCTCGAAATAGGCCGCATGGTATTTCTTGCCCTCAGGATCGTTCCAGAAGCCGATCGGCATCGACGGAAACGCCTTGGTGCAAACCAGCTCACCCTTTTGCTCGCGGATCGGCTTGCCGTCATCGTCCCATACATCGACAGCAAGGCCGAGGCCGGGACCCTGGATCTCGCCGGTCCAGACCGGTTGCGTCGGTACGCCGAGCACGAAACAGGAGACGATGTCGGTGCCGCCGGAAACCGAGGCCAGATGTACGTCCTTCTTGATGCCGTCAAAGACGAAGCGGAAATCCTCCGGCGACAACGGTGAGCCGGTCGAGGAAATCGCCCGCACACTCGACAGATCATGGCTGCGGATCGGCTTGAGCCCGGCCTTGCGCACGGAATCGATGAATTTGGCTGAGGTGCCGAAAAAGGTCATCTTCTCGGCATCGGCGAAGCTGAACAGCACATTGCCGTCGGGGTGGAAGGGTGAGCCGTCATAGAGCAGCAGCGTGGCGCCCGAGGCCAGGCCCGACACCAGCCAGTTCCACATCATCCAGCCGCAGGTGGTGAAGTAGAAGAAGCGGTCGCCTTCGATGAGTCCGGCATGCAGCCGGTGTTCCTTGACATGCTGGACCAGCGTGCCGCCGGCCGAATGGACGATGCATTTGGGAATGCCGGTGGTACCTGACGAGAACAGGATGTAGAGCGGGTGCGCGAACGGCAGCCGCTTGAACGTGACCGCTTTGGCGGTAAAGGGTAACAGCGCCTCTTCGAGCGCCACGGCCTTGTCGATGATCGCTGCGATATCGCGCGAGGTACCGAGATAGTCGACGATCAGGACCTTGCGGACGGTTTCGAGCTTCGCCGCAACGGCAGCGATCTTGTCGGCTACCTCGATTGCCTTGCCATTGTACCAATAGCCGTCCGGCGCAATGAATATGACCGGCTCGATCTGGCCGAAACGGTCGAGCACGCCCTGCTCGCCGAAATCGGGGGAACAGGACGACCAGACCGCGCCGATGGAGGCGGCCGCCAGCATGGCGGCGACGGTTTCCGGCATGTTGGGCATCATCGCCGCGATGCGGTCGCCCTTTTTAACCTTGAGCGACAGGAAAAGCTGCTGAAAGCGCGAGGTCAGCTGGTGCAGTTCGCTCCACGACAGCCGCCGCTCGATCTTGTCCTCGCCGCGAAAGACGATCGCGTCACCGGAACCGGTCTTCTTCAGCAGGTTCTCGGCGAAGTTCAGCGTCGCTTCGGGAAAGAACGATGCGCCGGGCATCTTGTCGCCATCGACGAGCACGGGCTCGCCCGCATCGGTCCCTTTGTCGCCGACAATGCCGCAAAAGTCCCACAGCAGGCTCCAGAAGCCCTCGCGATCCTCGACCGACCAGCGGTGCAGTTCGGCGTAGGAGGCGAAGGATGTGCCGCTTTTGGCCGCTGCTGCCTTCATGAACGCGGTCAGTGGTGCTGCGTCGATCTGGTCTTGCGTCGGAGTCCAGAGCGGTGCTTCGGCAGCCATGATCGATCCTCCTTGAAGCCCGTCGCGTCGCAAGATAGATATGCTTTTGTTTGATGCACGTCGTTGTCCCGGAACCGCTGCTCTTCCGGGCGACATGCACTAGCCTCAGCTTTACAGGCGCCGCTGTCCCAAAAACGCCGCGCCTCGTAACAGGCTGAAGCTGCATCGCTTATGCCTACCACCGTGCGGCAGAGCAAGATTTTGTTCCGCTAAACTCGGCCATATGTGCGCAATTGCCATCGCCGGGCCATAAAGACTTGAAATGCCTCAGCCCTAAGTCGTAGTGACGGCTGGAAGGCGTGGTGACGACTGGCGGTTACACCCGTCAGGCGTTTATCGGAATGAAAGCAACCGGGGCAATATGCCATCACCTTTGATCCGGCGCGGAATATGGGCGATCGGCGTTGCCGTGCTCGTCATCGCGCTGGTCGTCGCCGCTCTGCCGCTGTTTGCCTCGACCCGGATCGTGCGCGATCGCATCGCCTGGGAGATGAGCGCGTGGAGCGGTTTCAGGGTCACCATCGCCGGTTCGCCGCGCATCGAGGTGTGGCCGAAGTTCCGCGCCATATTGAGCGACGTCACGCTGTCCCAGTGGACCGAGACCGACGCGCCGCCGGTGATCGAGGCCGAACGGGTCGAGGTCGACCTTTCGGCCATGGCGGCGCTGCAGGGCGATGTGGTGTTTTCGACGGCGCGGCTGGTGCGGCCGACGATCCGGGTCCAGCGCGCCGCAAACGGCATATTCCTGCCCGCCATACCAACGGGCGGACGCATCACCCGCTCCATCGACACGGCGCGCGGCGTGGTCAACGCCGATCCGACGAAGCCGGATCTGAGCAAGCTGCCCGCCGATCCGTTCGGCACCGTGGAATTCAGGGACGGCCGTATGGTCGCCTCCGTCGGCGGCAAGGACGTCGAATTGTTGACCAGCCTGTCCGGCCAGGCGAGCTGGGCAGCGATGAACAGCAACGCGACCTTGTCGGCGACCGGAATCTGGCGCGGCGAGAGCGTCACCGTCGATGCCGCCTCGCCCAAGCCGCTGGTGCTGTTTGCCGGCGGCGCCGCACCGGTCACGTTTTCGTTCAAGGCAGCGCCGGCCAGCTTCTCGTTCGACGGCACGGCCAGCATGTCGCAAAACGCCTATTTCGATGGCCAGGCGAAATTCGCCGCGCCCTCGCTGCGGCGCGTGCTGGAATGGTCGCAGGCCGGCATTGCCCCTGGTACGGCGATCGGTTCGGTCTCGATTTCGAGCAAGATCACGGCGACCGCCGGCCGCGTCAAATTCGAAAACACCGCGGTGACGCTCGACAGCAACCCGGGAATGGGGGCCCTGGATTTTTCGTTCGGCGACGCCTTGCCGGTGATATCAGGCACACTCGCCTTCGATACGCTCGACCTCAGGTCGCTGTTTTCGGCCTTCACGCCGCTGGCGCCGACCGGCGAGACCGGTCCCGGCGAAATCGACACCAGCTTCGCCGACCGGATCAATCTCGATCTGAGGCTGTCAGCGGCACATGCCTCGGCCGGCGCAATCCAGCTTGCCGACGTCGCCGCTACGGCGCAGGTGAAGAACGGGCTTGCCGTCTTCGATATCTCCGATGCGTCGGCCTTTGGCGGCAACGTGCAAAGTAGCCTGCGTTTCGACCGCAAACCGGAGGGCTCGCAGGTCGAGATCCGGCTGCTCGCCTCCGACATTGACGGCGCCGCTTTCGGCACCGCGGCCGGAATGACGCGGCTGGTGCCGGCCAGCACCGGCACTGTCTCGGTCATTCTCAAAGGGCCGGGCAAATCCTGGGACTCGATCTTCGAGAACGCGGACGGCTCGGTCTCTGCGACGTTCGGGCCGGGCGCGCTGAGCGGGCTCAATTTGCCGGCATTTCTGAAGCACACGGAACAGGGCGGCTTCTTCGCGCTCGACGACGTCTCGGACGGGACACTGCCGATGGACGGCGCCGAGCTCAAGGCCACCATCTCGAAGGGTGTGGCAAGGCTGGACAAGGCCGAGGCCAATTCGGCGAAATACAAGGTCTGGCTGTCCGGCATCGCCTCTTACGGCGGACGCGGGCTGGCGCTTTCGGGGGGTGTCACCCAGGCCGACCCGGCAGCGGCACCGGTCAATGGCCAGCAGGGATCCAACCAGTCGTCATTCTTCGTCGGCGGCACCTGGAGCACGCCGTTCATCTCGCCGATCAGCCGCGGCGTCTCAGGCGAATAGCCGGACCCTTACCGGGACCGCTCTATCCCTCGTTTGACGCAATCAACCGCGCTGCGCGGCCTGTTCGTCGAGCTGGCGCTGCACCTCACGCCGCTTGTTGGCGACCGAAGCGATGATGACGCCTACCGCCACGACGGCGATCAGGATGGTGCAGGCGGCGTTGATTTCCGGCGTCACGCCGAGACGCACCTGGCTGTAGATCTTCATCGGCAGCGTGGTGGCGCCAGGCCCGGAGGTGAAGGAGGCGATGACCAGGTCGTCAAGCGACAGGGTGAAGGCCAGCATCCAGCCGGAGACGATGGCCGGCATGATGACCGGCAGCGTGATCTGAAAGAAGGTCTTTACCGGCGTTGCGCCGAGGTCCAAGGCAGCTTCTTCCAGCGAACGATCGAACGACACCAGGCGCGACTGCACGACGACAGCCACGAAGCACATGGTCAAGGTGATGTGAGCAAGCGTCACGGTCAGGAAGCCACGGTCGAGACCGACGGCAACGAACAGCAGCAACAGCGACAGGCCGGTGATGACTTCCGGCATGACCAGCGGCGCAAACACCATGCCGGAAAACAGGATGCGGCCGCGGAAGCGGGTGTAGCGGGTCAAGGTCAGTGCCGCCAGCGTGCCGAGCACGGTTGCCACAGTGGCGGAGATGAGAGCCACACGCGCGGTCACCCAGGTGGCGTCCATCAGCCCCTGATTGTGGAACAGCGAGGCATACCATTTGGTCGAGAAGCCGCCCCAGACGGTGACCAGCTTCGACTCGTTGAAGGAGAAGATGACGAGCAGCACGATGGGCAGATAGAGGAAGGCAAAGCCCAGCACGACCGAGGTGACGTTGAAGCGGCTCCAGCTGGTGTTCATTTGTCTTGCTCCTGGGCGCGCGCCTGGGCTCGCTGGAATAGCATGATCGGCACGATCAGCAGCAATAGCAGGATCACCGCCACCGACGACGATACCGGCCAGTCGCGGTTGCTGTTGAATTCGTTCCAGAGCGTCTTGCCGATCATCAGCGTCTGCGATCCGCCGAGCAGGTCGGGAATGACGAACTCGCCGACCGCGGGAATGAACACCAACAGGCAGCCGGCAATGACACCGGGCAGCGACAGCGGGAAGGTGATTTTCCAGAAGGCTGATGTCGGCGGGCAGCCGAGATCCTTGGCCGCCTCGATCAGCGAATAATCCATTTTTTCCAGCGAGGAATAGAGCGGCAGCACCATGAATGGCAGGTAGGAATAGACGATGCCGATGAAGATCGCATAGTAGGTGTTGAGAATGATCAAGCGTTCGTCGATGATGCCGGTGGCGAGCAGCAGCTGGTTGAGCAGGCCTTCAGGTTTGAGGATGCCAATCCAGGCGTAGACGCGGATCAGGAACGACGTCCAAAACGGCAGGATCACCAGCATCATCAAGGTCGGGCGGATCGTTGCCGGCGCACGCGCCATGCCATAGGCGATCGGGTAGCCGACGAGCAGCGTAAGGACCGTCGATATCGCGGCGATGATGACGCTGGTCACATAGGCTTTGAAGTAAAGCGCGTCTTGCGCCAGCAAGGTATAATTGTCGAAGTTGAGTTCGCGGAAGCCGGCGAAGAAACCGGACATGCCGTCCCTGAAATCGAGCACGGGCGTGTAGGGAGGCATGGCGATCGCCGTCTGCGACAGCGAGATCTTGAAAACGATGATGAACGGGATGAGGAAGAAGAACAGCAGCCAGAGATAGGGCACGATGATGACGAGCCGGCTGACGAAGCCGGCGCCGAGCCGTGTCAGAAACGGTTTGGCCGCTGTCGATGGGCCGGTGCCGGTGATGGCGATGTTGGACATGCCCGCCCCCTACCGCGTCAGCACGACGCCGGCATCCGGCCGGAAGGAGACCCAGGCGCGGTCGTTCCAGGTCAGCGGGTCCTCGGTGACTCGCGCCGCGTTGAGCGCGCTTGCCCTGATGATCTGGCCGTCATCCAGCCGGATGTGGTAGACGGTCATGTCGCCGAGATAGGCAACGTCGTAGACCTCGCCCTCAAGCGCATTGACTGCGTCGGCCGGTTTCTTCGACGACACCTTGATCTTCTCCGGCCTGATGGCGAAGACGATGTCGGAACCGGCCTTTGTATCGGTGCTGTTTTCGACGACGATCTGGGCCCCTGTCGCGCCGGTAATGCGCGTGGTGTTTGCCGCACGCTCGGCGACCTTGCCTTCGAACATGTTCACATTGCCGACGAAGTGGGCAACGAAGCGTGAGCTCGGCGCCTCATAGACTTCCGCCGGCGTCGCCACCTGCATCACCTCGCCCTTGTCGATGATGGCGATGCGGTCGGCCATGGTCATCGCCTCTTCCTGGTCGTGGGTGACGACGACGAAGGTAAGGCCGAGATTTTGCTGCAGGTCCATCAGCTCGAACTGCGTTTCCTCGCGCAGCTTCTTGTCGAGCGCGCCGAGCGGCTCATCGAGCAGCAAGACTTTTGGCCGCTTGGCAACCGAGCGGGCGAGCGCGACGCGCTGGCGCTGGCCGCCCGACAATTGGTGCGGCTTGCGCTTGGCGAACTGCTCTAGCTTCACCAGCTTCAGCATCTCGGCGACGCGCTTTTCGATATCCGGTCCCGGCATGCCTTCCTGCTTGAGGCCGAAGGCAATGTTCTTTTCCACGCTCATATGCGGGAACAGCGCATAGGACTGGAACATCATGTTGACCGGGCGGCGGTAGGGCGGGATGCCGCGCAAGTCCTGGCCGTCGAGAAGGATACGGCCGGCGGTGGGCTCCTCGAAGCCGGCAAGCATCCGCAGCAACGTCGACTTTCCGCAGCCCGACGCGCCGAGCAGGGCGAAGAACTCGCGCTCGAAAATGGTCAGCGACAGATTGTTGACGGCGGTGAAGTCACCGAACTTCTTGGTGACGTTCTCGAATTGGATATATGGCTTGGCGTTCGGGTCGTTCCATGGCGCGAAATCCCTGCGGATGCTGCCAAGCGATTTCATGTCCCACTCCGTCCTATTTTTTTGCTTCTTGCCCCAGAGAAGAATGGTCCCGGCAGGTGGCTGCCGGGACCATGTCGCATTGCTTACTGGCCGGTGACGATCTTGGTCCAGCTGCGCGTGATCAGGCGCTGGGTCTTGGGATCGTAGGGCTGGACCGTATAGAGCTTTTTCAAGGTCTCGGCGTCCGGATAGACCGCCGGATCATCCAGCAGCGCCTTGTCGACGAACTGCTGCGAAGCCTTGTTGCCGTTGGCATACAGCACATAGTTGGACGACTTGGCGATCACTTCCGGCTTCATCATGTAGTTGAGAAATTCGAGTGCCTCGGCGGCATGCGGCGCATCGGCGGGAATCGCCATCTGGTCGAACCACATCTGGGCGCCTTCCTTGGGCACGGAATAGCCGATCTCGACGCCTTGCTTGGCCTCGACCGCGCGGTTGCGTGCCTGGAAGACGTCACCCGACCAGCCGACCGCCAGGCAGATGTCGCCGTTGGCGAGCGCGTTGATGTATTCGGACGAATGGAATTTGCGGATATACGGCCGCACCTTCAGCAACGTCTCCTCGGCCTTTGCGATGTCGTCAGGTGAGGTGCTGTTCGGATCGAGGCCGAGATATTTGAGCGCCGCCGGGATGATGTCGGCCGGCGAGTCCAGCACATAGACGCCGCAATCCTTCAGCTTGGCCAGGCTGTCGGGATTGAAGAAAATATCCCAGCTGTCGATCTTGTCGGTGCCGAGTGCAGCCTGCACCTTCTTGATGTTGTAGCCGATGCCGACCGTGCCCCACATGTAGTTGATCGAATATTCGTTGCCCGGATCGTATTTGGCGGTGCGCTCCGAAACCGTGTCCCACATGTTGGAAATGTTGGGCAGCTTCGACTTGTCGAGCTTCTGGAACACGCCGGCCTGGATCTGGCGGGCCAGGAAGTTGCCGCTGGGCACGACGACGTCATAGCCGCTGCCGCCGGCAAGCAGCTTGGTTTCGAGGATTTCATTGGAATCGAAGGTGTCGTAGACGACCTTGATGCCGGTCTCCTTGGTGAAGTCGTCAATGATCGAACTGTCGATGTAATCCGACCAGTTGAAGACGTTGACGACGCGATCCTCGGCATGGCCGCCGACGGCGAAAAGCGTCAGAAATGCCGAGGTTGCCGAAAGCCAGAGCGCTTTGCGGATCATGCTGTTCTCCTTTGATGAGTGTTCCTTCGCCAAGTCGTCGCTGTTCGAGCGCGATTGGGCATTTGCTTCAGAGTATTGAGCTTTCCGGGCAGCCACAAGCATGAACTGCCGGCGCCATCCGGGCGGTTCGACGAGCGGCAGATGATGGCTCTGTGTGCCCGCATGGCGGGCGCGCTGACGCCGTCAGAGGCTTTCGCCGCGGCGCGGGCAGGGATACGACGCTGTGGTCCGGTCTTGGTCCGACCGGCGGGGACACTTGGCAAGATAAGCCTGTCTTGTTGTTGCCGTGCCCCCAGCCTGCCCGTGCCGCAGCAAGGTTGTCAATGGCCCGCGCGGGGAAGCTCGGTCAATAGGGCGTGCGGCTTCGCTAATTGGGGAAAGACGGGCGTAATTAGGGAAGACGGGCTCAACCAAGGGAAAGGCGGGTCAATTAGGGGATGGCAGGCCGGTGGTCCCCGGCCGTGCAGGTCTCGCCTGGCGCTTGAATTCAAGCGCGATATGGACGAGCAGCGCGGCGACCACCACCGCGCCGCCGATGATGGTGCGCACCGAGGGCACCTCGCCATGAACGAGCCAGACCCAGATCGGTCCGAGGATCGGCTCGAACGTGCCGAGGAGTGCTGCGATCGCCGCCGGAACCAGCCTCGCGCCGGTGGCGAAGAAGGCAAGGCCCAGGCCGAGATTGATGACGCCGAAGGCAAACAGGAAAGCCATGTCGTGGGCCGACGTGGCAAACTGCGTGGCTTGCGATGCGGCGAAAGCCGCTGCCAGCATCGTGCCGAGGCACGTCGCCGGCGTCATGCGCACATGGGCGAAGCGCCGGGTGATGACGGTGGCAATCGAGAACATGACGGCGATCAGCAGCGACAGCCCGTCGCCAATGGGCGATACGGCGCCGTCGAGCGATTCCGACACCATGATGGCGACGCCGGCGATGACGGCGGCGATCGCCACCCAGGTCGCGACGGCGACGCGTTCGCGAAACAGCACCCAGGCAAGCAATGCCGCCAGCAGCGGCACACCGGCCTGCATCAACAGGATATTGGCAACGGTGGTGTAGGCGAGCGCGACAACGAAGCACGTCGACGCCGTGGCGAAACAGACGGCCACGGCAAGGCCGGGCAGGCCCATGTCGCGAAACAGCCGCAACATGCCGCGCCAGCCGTCGCGCCAGGCCATGAAGCAAATCAGGAACACAGCCGCCCACAGCGAGCGCCAGAACACCACCGTCCAACTGTCAGCGGTGTCGATGAAGCGGGCGATGGTGCCGCCAAAGCTCCACATCAGCGCCGACAGGAACACCAGCAGCAAGCCGACCCGCTCTTCGCGCGGCGAGACGATCGGCGATGCGGCGATTGGAGAAGATGCGGTATCGGTCATGGGGCGCGACTGTCGGCTATCTCGGGGCGGCATGATGCACAATGGACGACAGAAACGTGCCGCATTCTCTAGCGCATAGGCTACCGCCGGAGGTGATCCAGCCCGGCATTCCCTTTGGCGCACCGCCAACCGGCAGCCATACGGGCAAACACCGCCGTTTCTAGGACGTGCCCTTGTTGCCGCGGATAAAGCGCCAAAGACCGGCCAACGGTACCAGCAGCAGAATGCCGAACTTTTTCAGGGCGATGAGCGCGACCGCAATCAGGCCGGCCTTTGCCGCGAGTTTTCCGGCGATGAGGCCGCCAATGCCAACCGCGGCGACCGTGTCGGTGCCTGGCAGAAAATCGGTGTATTTCTTGCCGGTGTTGAAGTCCGCCACGCCCAGCACTTCGTCCAGGCTCTGCTTGATCTCCGGCAATTGTTCAACCGTAGCGATGTAGCTCATCACGAAGACGCCTTCCCGGCCGAGGAAACGGACGTCGTAATTGAGCGTGTGGACGGTATCGTCTCCGAACTGCAGTTCCTTGGCCCAGTGCAGCCGCTTGTGGACGAAATCATAGACCGGCGGCGAGGCCCAGCCGATCAGCTTGATCGGGGGAAAGCCGCCCTTCACCCGCTGATCGTTGGCCGACAATGTGTCCGCCTGCATGCTGCTCAGCAATTCGGTATAGTCGATGGATGCGGCGTCGGCGTCATCGACATGGCCGATCTTTTCATAGCGCAATTCGATGCCCCAACCGTTGCCGGCGATGGGCTCGTACTTGGCCGGGAAGATCATGCCGATTGCTTCGGACGCGGTATCAGGCGGATTGCCCCAGGCCTCGGTCAGGACGGACGTCGCGTCCTTCTTGCCCAGAAAATAGAACTTGTCCTTGAGATCGAGATGGATGCCTTCGGGAAGGTCGACCGCGCCGGTCTTTGGATCGATTTTGTCCAGGAATGCCTTGCCGTCGTCACTATACTGTTGATAGTCCTTGAAGAATTCCGAGGATTTTTCTGCCAGAACAGGCCCCGCCAAAAGGGCAAGCGCCACGCCAAGCCACAAAGCTTTCCTGTTCATAAGCCATCCCCCCCTTGGCTGCCCTGCAGCTCACCTTCGATAGCGCAGCGCCGATGCTTAATCAATATTTGGTTCGGCGACGGTTCGGGCAGCGCTCTATTGCTTAGCGCAAACAGCTGCGGTCTTCCGCGACCTCCAGCCCGAGAAGCATCACTGGAAATCGAAGGCGCTCAGGCCCGTCGCCATCTCGTCCAGGCCCAGCGGACGGGTCACCGGCGGCTCGGCGCGGGCGAGGCAGCCGATGCGTTCGCACAGCCGGCAAGCGGGACCGACCGGCGTGGCGGCGCCCTGTCCGGCCTTTGCCGGCAGCCCGGCGCCATAGACGCTCTCGTCGCGAAAGCCGATATCGCAGCCCAACAGCAGCGCGGTGCGGCGCGGGCGCTCGGAGAACGAACCCTGCGGCCCCTCGAGCGTGCGTGCGATGCAGAGGAACTCGGCGCCGTCGGGCATTTCCACCGCCTCGACCAGGATCTGGCCAGGCGAAGCGAAAGCGGCATGGACCGGCAGTTTCGGGCAGCCGCCGCCAAAGCGGCTTTGCGGAAAGCCCTGGCCGCCGGCCTTGCGGAAGCGGTTGCCGGCATTGTCGACCTCGAGCATGAAGAACGGCACTCCGGACAAGCCAGGACGCTGCAGCATGGTCAGGCGGTTCGCCGCCTGTTCGAAGGAGACGCCGAAACGCGAGCGCAGCACATCGATATCGTAACGAGCCCGCACGGCGGCGGCATGAAAGGCCTGATAGGGCATCATCAAGGCATTGGCGGCGTAGCGGCCGAACTCGAAGCGGGCGAGCCGGCGGGCTTCGTCCGTACCGAGCTTCAGCGCCTGAATTTCGCCGGCGATCGCGACCGTCATGCGGATCAGGCAGGCCTCCATGGCGACTTCGCGCAACTGGTCGAACGGCGACAGCCGCTCCGATAGAAAAAGACGCTGCGAATGACGGTCATAACGGCGGCGCCAGTTCGGCATGGTGGCGACCGGCAGCACTTTAACGACAATGCCATACTCGCGCTTCAGCCACGCCTTCAGCGCGCCGAACAGATCGTCGCCGGGGTCGAGCACCGAGGTGAAGGCCTCGGCCTCTTCCTCCAGTGCTGCAAAATGGTTCGGCCGGCGCTCGAAAATCTCGTGCACTTCGTCGATCGGCAGCCGCGCACCGGACAGCGCCGTGGCGCGGCCCTCGCGCGCCAGAAGCTCGTTGAGATCGGACAGCCGCTCGGCCTGCTCGCGGTAAGCGCGAAACAGTTTTATCATCGCAGCCGATGCGTTGGGGGCTGCCTCGGCCAGTTCGATCAGTTCCTGGTCGCCCGGCAGCTCACCGGCAAGCAGCGGGTCGCCGAACACTTCCTTCAAGGCCGAGATCGACCCTCTCGCCTCACCCTGCAATTCATGCGGGTCGACCTTGTAGACAGAGGCCAGCTTCAGGATCAGTTGCACCGTCAGCGGCCGCTGGTTGCGCTCGATCAGGTTGAGATAGGACGGCGAGATGCCGAGCCCTTCGGCCATCGCCGTCTGGGTCAGGCCTCTGGCGATGCGGATGCGGCGGATGCGCGGCCCGGCGAATATCTTCTGGTCGGCCATCGGCTTTCCTTGACAGGAATTTACACGACTTGCGAGCGATGAACGGCGCACCATCTTTTACAATCATGACAGATTTACCGCGATAAGCAGTCAAACACAACACAGGTTTTCTCTTATTTTCTACCAGAAATAGCGGTTTTCCTCGCTCTCGTCGCGGCGCAGTGTAAATGATGTCACACACAGACGACGCACACTGTCCCAGGGCGCGGCGTTTCAAGACACTGAGATCGATTGATCTGGAGTGACCAATGACTGATTTTTACAATCTTGTCCCATCCGCGCCCGAAGGCCGCTTCGACGGCATCGAACGAGCCTATTCGCCGGACGATGTGAAGCGGCTGCGCGGGTCGGTCCAGATACGCCAGAGTCTTGCCGAAATGGGCGCCAACCGGCTGTGGAAGCTCATCCACGAGGAAGACTTCGTCAATGCACTCGGCGCCATGTCGGGCAACCAGGCGATGCAGCAGGTGCGTGCCGGGCTGAAGGCAATCTATCTCTCGGGCTGGCAGGTCGCCGCCGACGCCAACACCGCGTCGGCCATGTATCCGGACCAGTCGCTCTATCCCGCCAATGCGGCGCCCGAACTGGTCAAGCGCATCAACCGCACGCTGCAGCGCGCCGATCAGATCGAGACCTCGGAAGGCAACGGCCTGTCGGTCGAAACCTGGTTCGCGCCGATCGTCGCCGATGCCGAGGCCGGCTTCGGCGGACCGCTCAACGCCTTCGAGATCATGAAGGCGTTCATCGAGGCGGGCGCTGCCGGCGTCCACTATGAGGACCAGCTGGCCTCTGAGAAGAAGTGCGGCCATCTCGGCGGCAAAGTGCTGATCCCGACCGCCGCGCATATCCGCAACCTCAACGCGGCGCGTCTGGCGGCCGACGTGATGGGCACGCCGACGCTAGTCGTGGCACGCACCGATGCGGAAGCGGCAAAGCTTCTGACCTCCGACATTGACGAGCGCGACCAGCCTTTCGTCGACTACGATGCCGGCCGCACGGTTGAAGGCTTCTACCAGGTCAGGAACGGCATCGAACCGTGCATCGCGCGCGCCATTGCCTATGCGCCGCATGCCGACCTGATCTGGTGCGAAACATCCAAGCCCGATCTGGCGCAGGCCAAGAAATTCGCCGAAGGCGTGCGCAGGCATCATCCGGGCAAGCTGCTCGCCTATAATTGCTCGCCGTCGTTCAACTGGAAGAAGAACCTCGACGACGCGACGATCGCCAAGTTCCAGCGCGAGCTCGGCGCCATGGGCTACAAGTTCCAGTTCATCACATTGGCCGGGTTCCACCAGCTCAATTTCGGCATGTTCGAGCTGGCCCGCGGCTACAAGGCGCGGCAGATGGCCGCCTATTCCGAGCTGCAGGAAGCCGAGTTCGCGGCCGAAGTCCACGGCTACACCGCGACCAAGCACCAGCGCGAGGTCGGCACCGGTTATTTCGACGCCGTGTCGATGGCGATCAGCGGCGGCCAGTCCTCGACCACCGCCATGCATGAATCGACCGAGCACGCGCAGTTCAAACCGGCGGCGGAATAACAGAAAACAACCAGAGGAAACGCCCAACAGGGCAAAGGGACATAGGAGAAGAAAAATGGCATCGATAAGCCGCGTCAAGGAACGTGCAGAAGAGCAGTCGACCACGATGAGCGTCGACCAGCAGGCGACGATCCGCATGCTGGCCAACGACCTGCACAGGCTCAATCAATCGGTGATGAAGGCAGTCGAGGCCGGCGTCTCGGTGGAACTGGTGCGCTCGGCCCGGCATCATGGCGGCGACGGCAATTGGGGCGACCTGCTGATCCCGGTGATCGTCACGCAGAAGAGTCACGGCTGATCTTCCCTTACGGAAGCTTTGTGCTTGTGGAACCTATGGGCCCCGCCGCTCACTGGCCGATTTCAACGTCACCCGCGAGTTTTCAGCGCGGGTGACTTTCGCTTTTGAGCGTGAACTTAACTACAGTTCGAAAACAGAACTTGTCTCCGGGGTTTAATATTTCCGGCTATATTTCGCAGGTCCGTCATTTCAGCTTGACATGGCGGGCGATCTCACGCCAATTGGCTCTCGGATTTCAACCCTGCATTGAAGCAGCGCCGAGTGCCCGCCCCGCCCATGTGCCCTGTGAACCGCGAGACCGACACCGCCAAACATCTGAATTCGTCAAGCAGGGACGCGAACTCCGAGATATCAACGGATTTCTCCCACGTGCTGGTCGTTGGAAAATCGCCGATCAACCGGGTGGTGGTGTCGAAGATCGTCGAGAAGTCCGGACTGAAGCCGATCTCCGAGTCGCCCGAGATGGCGGCCAAGACATTGCGAACCCTCATTCCGGGCGCCGTCGTTCTCGATGGCGGCCCCGACAACGAGGACTGCCGCGCGCTGATGGCGGCCATCGACGCCTTGCGGCGGACATCTGGGCGGTCGCTCCCCAAGGTGATCCTGCTTTCAACCAAGACCGGCACGCCCGACAGCCTGGGTCTGTCGAGCGTGGTCGATGTGGTGGTAACCAAGCCGATCACCACCGAAAGGCTGCAGCCGGTGGTCGACCGGCTGATCAGTCTCGGGCGCGGCTGATCGCAATCCGCCCGAACGCGTGTGGGGCGGTCAGCCTTCCTTGCCGATGCTCTCGATCAAAGCCGGCAGTTCGCCAAGATCGACAAGCTGACGAAAACGCGGTGCCTCGACCGGCGGCTCGACGTGTTCGAGCACCCAGGTCAGCTCGTGCGGCACATACACACCCCAGCTGCCGGCCTCGATGGCCGGCACCACGTCCGACTTGAGCGAATTGCCGACCATCATGCTGGTCTGCGGGCTGCCGTGACGGCCAAAGATCCTGGCATAGGTGGCGGCGCTCTTGTCGCTGACGATCTCGACGGCATCGAACAGGTCGCCAAGGCCGGACGCCGCCAGCTTGCGCTCCTGGTCGAACAGATCGCCCTTGGTGATCAGCACCAGATGGTAGGCGCCGGCGAGCTTTTCGACTGTCTCGCGCGCATGCGGCAGCGCCTCGACAGGATGGCCGAGCATGTCGCGGCCGGCGGCAAGGATTTCGGCGATCGTCGAGGCCGGCACACGGCCCTCGGTCACTTCTATCGCCGTTTCGATCATCGACAAGGTAAAGCCCTTGATGCCGAAGCCGTAGACGGCAAGGTTGCGCTTCTCGGCCTCCAGCAGCCGTGCCGAAATGTGCTCGGCCTCGCCATGGTCGGCGAGCAGGGTTGCAAAATGCTTCTCGGTCAGGCGGAAGAACTGTTCGTTCTGCCATAGGGTATCGTCGGCGTCGAAGCCGATAGTGGTCAGGGGCATGGTCGACTGTCCCGTTCAAGTGAAGGCAATGATGTAGACGTTGTCGCCGCACACTGCTAGCTACGGCAAGGGAATGGTGGGAAGCAATGCCGGAATTGGGCGCCTGGAAGCGTGAACTGGAGCAAATTGTGGGCTCCTTGCCAGGGCGTACTCCGACTGAACTCATAAATGCCATCCGAGATCTTGGCATCGCCATGGGACACGATACCGGCGAGGCGTTGCTTGAAACCTACCCGGAGATCCTTTCGTACCGACCGGCGCTGACCGCCGCATTCGGCAAGATGGTGCAGGAGCAAGATACCGCCGAGATCAGGCACATGCTGGATCAGGATCTGAGCGGTCCGGCATCCTTCGGGCAGATCGCAGCGGGAAAAACAAGCATCGGCGTGCTGTCATCCAGGGATGCGTATAATCGCCTGAACGAAGTCTTCGATCAGGTCGATTTCGGCAGCTGCTGCCGCGCTGTCATGGTCGGCTGCGGAGGGCGTCCGTTTACGATGTTCCGCATACACGACCAGACTGTCGTCCCCGAAATCATCGGTCTCGATATTGTGCCTGAAGCGGTCGAAACGGCAAACAGGCTTGCGGCCAAGCTCGGCTATGTGCGGATGCGGGCCGAGCTTTGCGACGGCCGCGACTATGACTATGGCGAGGCGCAGGTCGTTTACGTCGCCAGCATGGTATCGCCCAAGGCAGCGGTGGTTTCTCGCATAGCCGATACCGCGCCTCAAGGTGTGCAGATCGTCTTGTGGGAGCCGGTCTCGCTTGGCAGGCTGTGGGCGGAAAGCGTAGAAAGAACGCTTGATCCCCGGCTTGCGGTTACCGGCCGCACGAGCATCCATCGAAATATGACGCGGGACGTGTTCGTTGCACGCGGGAGTGTTCCCAGGCCAGCAAGCTGATCATGCCAGGGCTGCGGATGAGCGACCGCGTGCTGCTTACCCTGGTACAGGCATGGTGCCTTGTCCGCCATCCGATGATTTGCGCCCGCACCTTCAATCATAGCGGCGTGCTGCCCGATCCGGCAAGGCCCGCTTCCTATGCAGACAAGTTCCTGTGGCGCAAGATTTTCGACCACAATCCCTTCTTCACCACGGCTTGCGACAAGCTCGCCTCGAAAGCCTACGCTCTGTCCACCTGTCCAGAACTCAAGACCGCTGCGGTTCTGTGGTCCGGATATGACGCGGCAGAACTTCCGGCGGAGCTGCTCACCGGCAATGTCATGGTGAAGGCCAATCATGGCTGCCGCTGGAACATGATGGTGCGCAACGGTGAGGTAGACAGAGCTAGGCTGCGCCGGCGTACGGCACGCTGGATGCGCCACCGCTACGGCAGGAAGCTCGGCGAATGGGGCTACAAGCACGCCAGCAGGCGCATCCTCGTGGAAGAGATGCTCCTCGAGGACGGTCAGCCCGTTGCTTTGGAGTACAAATTCCACGTGTCTAACGGGACGACGGCCTATGTCTATGCCGCGCGTCGGGATGAGCACGGCAACGAACAGAAATGTCATTTCGACCGTGACGGAACCTACGCGCCGCCACCGCCAGGCAGCGGCCCCCAGTGGGTCCGGATCGACCTGCCGGCATCCTTCCCGCGCATGCTTGCCATCGCCGAGCGGCTGACCGCGCCGTTCGATCACATGCGATGCGATTTCTACGAAATCGAAGGCGCGATCTTCTTTTCCGAATTCTCGGTCTATCCGCTATCCGGCAAAGGCATCATCAACACAAGGCTCAGGGATCTGTGCGCAGACAGCTGGAACCTCAGCCAATCCTGGTTCCTGACCGCGCCGCAAAGCGGATGGCGCAGGCGCTATGCCGGTGCCTTGCGCAGATGGCTGGGCGCAAATGCGCCGCCCGGCAAGGCCGTCTGACATAGGCCGTTCAGCCTCGTTGCCGCACCTATCGGGCCGGCTCCCCTTCCCTTCCATCACCGGCAACGGCTATACTCCCAAATCCGCAACCCAAACTGGTGAATGATGCCGCCTGCGAAAAAGGAAGTCCGTCCGTCGACCCGCGGAGGACGCGTCCGAACGCCTGCCTTCGTGAAAAATCAACGCGGCGTGAAGAACTGGAAGGAAGTCAGCGCCTGGCTGGAATGGCGCGGCATCGAAGACATAGAATGCATCACGCCTGATCAGGCTGGCGTCGCGCGCGGCAAGATGATGCCGTCGAAGAAATTCACTTCCAACACCTCGCTGGCGCTGCCATCGGCAGTGTTCATGACGACGATTTCGGGCGGCTATCCCGAGGACGGCAACGGTTTCCACTATCCGGAGGATGATGGCGACCTGAAGCTGATGCCGGATCTGTCGACGTTGACCGTCGTGCCCTGGGAAGAAGACCCGACGGCCGCCGTCATCTGCGACCTCGTCCATCAGGATGGCCGTTCGGTCGAGTTCACGCCGCGCAACGTCCTGAAGCGCGTGGTAGCAGCCTATGACAAGCGCGGGCTGAAGCCGGTGGTGGCGCCCGAGATCGAATTCTATCTGGTGCGCAAGAACCCCGACCCGGATTATCCGCTGACCCCACCCGTCGGGCGTTCCGGACGGGCAATCGGCGGCGGCGCCGGCTATTCGATCGCCGGCGTCAACGAGTTCGACGAACTGATCGACGACATCTACCATTTCTCCGAAAGCCAGGGCCTGGAGATCGACACGCTGATCCACGAGGAAGGCGCCGGCCAGCTCGAGATCAATCTGCGTCACGGCGATCCGGTCGAGCTCGCCGATCAGGTGTTCATGTTCAAACGCACCATTCGCGAGGCAGCGCTGAAGCATGAGATCTATGCCACCTTCATGGCCAAGCCGATCCAGGGCCAGCCAGGTTCTGCCATGCACATCCACCAGTCGATCATCGACAAGAAGACCGGGCTGAATATCTTTTCGGCGAAGGACGGCTCGGAAACCGACGACTTCTTCCATTTCATCGGCGGCATGCAGAAGCATGTGCCGAACGCACTGGTGATGTTTGCTCCCTACGTCAATTCCTACCGCCGGCTGACGCAGTCGGCCTCGGCGCCGGTCAACAACAAATGGGGCTATGACAACCGCACCACGGCGTTCCGCGTGCCGCGCTCGGATCCGGCGGCGCGGCGTGTCGAAAACCGCATCCCGTCTTCCGACGCCAACCCCTATCTGGCGCTGGCGGCCTCACTTGCCTGCGGGCTGATCGGCATCACCAACAAGATCAAGGCCGAGCCTCCGGTGCTGACCACCGCAAACGCCGATGAGATCGACCTGCCACGCGGCCTGCTCGAAGCCGTCGATCTTTTCGAAGGCGACGAGGAACTATGCGCTCTTCTGGGCAAGTCCTTCGCCGCAACCTATGCAGCGATCAAGCGGGCGGAGTTCGAGACCTTCATGGAAGTGATCAGCCCGTGGGAGCGGGAGTATCTGTTGCTCAACGTGTGAGCGGCGACTTCGTCGTGTGAATGGTGAATAGTGAATGGTGAGTAGTTTCATATTGGATGGATGAGCGCAGACGTCGTGCGTCTCGCAGCCATTCACCATTCACCATTCACCATTGGCTGGTGTCCCCATGCCTTACCAATCACCTATCTCCCCCGGTCGCTCCTGGTACGAAGACACAGCCGGACCACGCCCTGAGTACCCTGCCCTGGACGGCGACCGCAGCTGCGACGTCGTCGTCGTCGGCGGTGGCTTCACCGGGCTGTCGGCGGCCGCTCATTTGGCGAAGGCGGGAGCCCACGTCGTTCTGATCGAGGCGCATCGCTTCGGCGACGGCGCTTCAGGGCGCAATGGCGGCCAGCTCGGCACGGGCCAGCGCGCCTGGGCCGAAGAGATGGAGGCCGAATACGGCTTCTCCCGCGCCAAGGCGCTGTTCGACCTTGCCGAGGAGGCGAAAGCGCACCTGCTCGAATTCGCCGCCGTCAACCAGATCGACATCGACTATATGCCCGGCCAGTTGTCCGTGGCGCACAAGCCGCGTTATCTCGACGACTACAAGGCGCATGCCGAGATCATGGCGGGCCGCTTCAATTATCCGCACATCGCCTTCATGGATGCCAGGGAAACGGCCGAACGGCTGGGCTCCACACGCTACTTCGGCGGCACCCGCGACACCGGCACCGGACACATCCACCCGATGAAGCTGGTGATCGGCACGGCAAAGGTGGCGGCAGCGGCCGGCGCGCACCTGTTCGAGCAGACACTATCGACCGGTGTTACCTCCAGCGGCGGCAAGGTCAGGGTGACGACTTCGAGAGGAACCATCACCGCCCAGAAATGCCTGATCGGTGTAAATGCCTATGGCGGCACGCTCGAGCCGGTGAGTGCCGCGCACATCATGCCCATCGGTTCCTTCATCGGCGCGACGGTGCCGCTGGGCGTCGATTCGAAAGTGCTGCCGGGCGGCGAGGCGGTCGACGATTCGCGTTTCGTCGTGCGTTATTTCCGCAAATCCACGGATGGAAGGCTGCTGTTCGGCGGGCGCGAGGTCTATGGCGTCAACGATCCGAAGGACATCCATGTCCATATCCGCCGGCAGATAGCCGAGCTTTATCCGGAACTGAGCGATGTCGAGATCACCCATGGCTGGGGCGGCTATGTCGGCATCACCATGCCCAGGAAACCGTTCGTGCGCGAGGTGATGCCCAATGTGATCTCGGCCGGAGGCTATTCCGGCCACGGCGTGATGCTGTCGAACTTCTTCGGCAAGCTCTATGCCCAGACCGTCGCCGGCAACCGCGACAGACTGAAGCTGATCGAGGACCTGAACATCCCGGCTTTTCCCGGCGGCCGGCGATTTAGAACGCCATTATTGTTCTTGGCACTGAACTGGTTTGCCCTGAGGGACCGAATATAGGGAAAGTATCTCATATCAGCCGTGGCTGGTACTGAGCTGATTCTATTGAGCTGTTGGTTGCCGCAGCGAGACGTTGCAGAATCCTTAGCAAGAGCGCACAATTCCCCTGAGGGCGCACTGATGCCACAATCAAGGGCAAAGGATGCCGGTTCTGGGCGATTGAACGGGGATTTCTGCGGGCCTGCCCGCTTTGTTGTTGGGACCGATGCCGATCGAATGCCGGGCTGCCGGCGCCGATCGAAAGAACACCGGCTCATCTTTTGGAGGTGGCAAGAGTGAACGAGCCCTTCAGTTTCGGCGCGCCGGAACGTCGGCGCTTCGCCATGCAATTCGGCTATGACATGCGGCCCTCCTTCTGGCAGGGGGTGCGCACGAATTCGCATCTGGTGATCGCCGCGGTCGGCACCGCAGCGCTGCTTGGCGTGGCGGGCATAGCGCTTTGGCTGGCGTTGCCGGCCAGCGACCGGCAAGCGATCGCCAGCACACAGCAGAACGTTCCGACTTTTCCGGTAAAGACGACCAAGATTGCCCCGGTCGCGGCCACGGCTGCCGCGGTAGCGGCGCCACAAGCCGCGCGCAAGGGCGATGCGGTTTCATCGACGGTCGCTGCCGGTGGGGCTGCCATGCCGCCGCTGTCGGCCAACGATCCGCGCTGGACTGCGGCGCAATCCAACAGCGACCCTGCCGCGACGCCATCCGATCAGGCGCCTGCCGAGCAGGCTGCCGCCAAACCGTCCGATGCCGCGGCATTCGAAGAACCGGCGGCGCAGAGCGACGCCACGACGCAGCTGTCAAAGGTCGCTGCTCCCGCCAATGACGACGACGCCGAGACCGCCGCCATACCGACGCCAAAACCGCAACTTCCAAACGAGCAATCTTCCGCCGCAACGGACGATACCCAGGCCAAGGCCAAGCCACAGAAGGTGGCTGCTGCCGCCGGCACCGGACGCATCCTCAGGGCGGTGACAATGCGCAGCGGTCCGCAGAAAAACGCCGCCGCCATGGGGACCGTGCCCGCCAAGTCGTCGGTGCAGGTGATGAGTTGCAAGAAATGGTGCCAGATCGTCTACAACGGCAAGCGCGGCTGGATCTACAAGAGCTACATCAAGACCGGGGCTTGAGACGCAAGCCGCCAGATCTGGTCAGCCGCCGAGCAACCACCTGAAACGGTGTCTTCTGCGAGCAAGTTTGCGCTTCGCCAGGAAATCCCGGTGTTCCTCGAACGGCACCTCATAGAGGCCGCACATTTGGCAGCTTTCCGACTTGCGGCATATCGGGACCCAGCATTTGACGTCGTGTGTCCAGGCGAGCGCGATCCTTTCCAGATGAAGGTTGGACGAACTTTTCAGCAGAATCAGTTCTCCTGGGACTGCCGTCCGTTTGATATGATCCGAAACTTCCTTGGCAGTGCGAAGCTCAATGAAACGGCCGCTGTCGCGGTCGGCCTGGCTGGCGCGCGAGCGATGCGCATTGTCGCCGGTATAAATGACCTCATCGGCGATTTCGCGCGCGATGTTGTAGGCGGCGCCGTATTTCCTCGACGAGCCGGCGTAGTCCGATATCTGCCCCAGCACAATGCGCTTGCGAGCACCCTTGGCCTTTGCAATCATCTCCAGGGCAATGTTGAGCGAATGCCAGGGCGCTTTGGCCGTATCGACCAGGAATTTCGGACCCGCGGATACCTCTTGCACCGTAGAGCGGTTGGGCAGTGGTGCAAACGATGCCGTTCTCGCTACGACTTGCTCTGGCGGGACGCCAAGTTCCAAGGCGGCGGCAACAGCCGCTGCAGTCGGCAGCCAGAATTGCTCGCCGGGAAAAGGCGCTTGAATATTCAGGCTGCCACCGCGCCAATGAAGGGTGAACCGCAGCAATTCCGGATACGCGGCATGCACGTCACTCACGCGGTAGTCTGCCTCGCCGGACTGGCCGAAGGTCGCAATCCGGCATTTCGCGCCAGACGCCATGCCGATCACCAGTGGGTCATCGCAATTGAGAACCGCAAGTCCATCAGGTTGGAGTGCCCCGACCAGCGCCCGCTTCTCTCCCGCCACAGCTTCCAGAGTCTTGAACTTGCCGAAATGCTCCAGACGTATCATCGTAACCACCGCCACACTCGGCTTCAGCATCTGCGCCATGGCGCTGATCGTGCCGAAGTCGGAAGCGCCGGCTTCGAAAACGACGTAATCGACTTTGCCGGCCTTCCTCAGGCGCTTGTAAAGCGTTCGGATGAGCGCAGGCATTGTATTGGCCTGGGCCTGTAGATGCACCTTGCCTTGGGCGGCCAGTATGTGTGCAAGCAGGCTGGTGGATGTGGATTTGCCGGAGCTGCCGGTAATGCCGATGAACGTCGCCTTGTTACGCGCCCGCACCCAGCGCGCCTGCAGCCGTCGCAGCGCCCAGCCCAAGTCCTTGCGAATTTTCAGCAATTCCAGTTTCACACCCCGCCAGCTTTTAGCCCAGCCTAATATGCGTCGTGCCAAGTTCCAGAGTCAAACGGGCGCTGGCGTGCTTCAGCCAAAGATTCTAGCGGCCGAGGAGCCGCAGCAGTCTGTGCTTGCGGCGCTTCGATTTTCTCTGCGCCACAAACTCACGGTGCTGCTCAAACGGCACTTCATAGAGGCCGCATTGCTCGCATCCCTCGGTCTTGCCGCATACCGAAACCCAGCACTGGACGTCGTGGGTCCAGGCAAGAGCGACACGCTCGAGGTGCAGATTGGACGAGCTCTTGAGCAGGATCAACTCGTCAGGCTGCGCGGTTTGGGCGATGTAGTCCGACACTTCCCTGGCCGTGCGCAATTCGATGAAGCGGCCGCTGTCGCGATCTGCCTGGTTCGCCTTGGAGCGATGGGCATGATCGCCGGCATAAATCACCTGGTCTGCAATCTCGCGCGCGCTGCTGTAGGCTTGGGCATATCTGTTATTCGAGCCGGAAAAATCCGATAGCTGGCCAAGAACGATACGTTTTCGCCCGAATGTCGATCCGGCTACCATGTCGAAGGCAAGGCTCAGCGAATGCCAGGGCGCCTTTGCGGCATCCACGATGAAGTGGGGGCCACCCGCGGGGACGAGCACCTGGCCGCGATTTTCCAGAGGCTGGAACGTCGCGGTTCTGTCCTTGACCATCTGCGCAGGCACGCCCAGTTCAAGAGCGGTTGCAACCGCCGCTGACGTCGGCAGCCAGAAATGCTGGCCGGGGAACGACGTCTCGATATCGAGCACACCGCCGCGCCAGTGGAGCGAGAACCGCAACGGCTTGGGATAGGCTGCCTCGATATCGCTGACGCGATAATCCGCCTGCTCCGATGTGCCGAATGTGACGGAACGGCAATAGCTCGCCGAGGCCATGCCCATCACAAGAGGGTCATCGGCATTGAGCATCGCGAAGCCGCCCGGCTCCAGCGCCGCGACTAGGGCGCTCTTTTCTCGAGCGACGTTTTCCACAGTCTTGAAACTGGCCCGATGCTCCAGCCGGACCATTGTGACAACAGCCACGTCGGGGCGAAGCAACTCGGCCATTGGCTTCATTGTATCCGGGCCGAATGCAGCAGCCTCGAAGACGACGTAGTCGGTTTTGCCGCCCTTTCCCATTCGCCTGGATAGGGTCGAGACCAACAGTTTCATAGTGTTGGCCAGAACCTGTGTGTGGACCGAACCCTGGCCAGCCAGGATGTGTCCAAGCAGGCTTCCCGCCGTCGTCTTGCCGGAGCTTCCGGTAACACCGATGAAAATTGCCTTGCTTCGCGCCCGCGCACGCTTGGCCAGGTAAAGCCGCAGCCGCCATCCCAGATCGTAGCGACTTTTCTGCTGCCTGATCTTCATCACCCGCCAACACTATCCACGATCCGTTATGCCTTTCGGGGGATCGAGAAGTCAAACTGGGGTCCGGCGTGACGACGTCAACTGTTCGTTCCTCGGCCGGCCGGCGCACCGATGCGAACTCTTGCCGACATTGCTCTGTCTGCCATGCATTGCGAACAGCGAGGTACTTCCCGAATTGCTCAAATGCAGCGGCCGCCGTCGACCTCCAGCGCCACACCGGTGATGAAGGCGGCTTCGTCCGACGCAAGCCAAAGCGCAGCGTTGGCGATATCGAGCGGCGTCGACAGACGGCCGAGCGGTATCGAGGCACGGAATTTCTCGCGGATCTCCGGCGTGTCAGTGCCCATGAATTTCTCCAGCATGCCGGTCTCGCCGGCGACCGGGCAAAGGCAGTTAACGCGGATGTTCTTGGGCGCGAGTTCGACCGCCATCGACTTGGTCGCGGTGATCGCCCAGCCCTTCGAGGCATTGTACCAGGTGAGCCCCGGCCGCGGCCGCAGACCGGCGGTCGAAGCCGTGGTCAGGATGACGCCGCCGCCCTGCCGCTCCATGATCGGCACCACGGCAAGTGCGGCGTGGTAGATCGCCTTCATGTTGACTGAAGTGATCAGGTCGAAGGTCGCCTCGTCGACGTCGAGCATGTCGCCATTGCGATGGGTGTAGCCGGCATTGTTGACCATGATATCGATGCGGCCGAAGGCGCTTTTTGCGGCATAGACCATCTCGTCGAATTCGGAACGCTGCGAAACGTCGGTCTGGGTCCAGATCGCGGCCTGGCCGATCTCTGCTGCAACGCGCTCCGCGCCCTTGGCGTTGAGGTCGGCGACGACGACCTTGGCGCCCTCTTCGGCAAAGCGCCTGGCCATGCCTTCGCCGAAACCTGACGCAGCACCCGTGATGACGGCAACCTTGTTTTCCAGACGCATGCTTTTTCCGCTCATTGAAGACCCACCTCGCAAGCGCATTCTTCTTTTTTGTTTGATGCGTGTCTGTCTCCCAGAACCGCTTCGCACTTCTGGGCGACACGCATTAGCTTTCGTCACATTCCCGCTTTATGTTGCAGGCGCGAAAGCCCCGGGACCATCGCTTGACGAAAAGCCTCCGGGTGGCAGCCAGTGTCAAGGCACATTTGGAGCGAATCAATATGCAGTGATTTGGCCTTGATGTGACACCATGGCACTGGATAGTTTAAATCGATTAGATTATATCCTGCCGCGTCACAGCGAGCGGCGTCAAAGCGGACAGACCATGACCAGCCAGATCATTCCCGTCGAGCCTTTCGACTTCATCATTTTCGGTGGCACCGGCGACCTGTCGGAACGCAAGCTGCTGCCCTCGCTCTACCACCGCCAGCGCGACCACCAGTTTTCCGAGCCGACCCGCATCATCGGCACCTCGCGCTCCAAGATGAGCGACGAGGAATTCCAGGCTTTCGCCAAGCAGGCGATTTCCCAGCATGTGAAGCCGGCCGACATCGACGCCGAGGAACTCAAGACATTTCTTGCCCGGCTGTCCTACGTATCGGCCGACGCGACGACGGGTGCCGGCTTCGACAAGCTGAAAAAGGCGATCGGCGAAAGCGACCGCATTCGCGCTTTCTATCTGGCGGTTGCGCCGGCGCTGTTCGGCGACATCTCGCACCAGCTGAAAGCCCACAATCTCATCACGCCGAATTCACGCATCGTGCTGGAGAAGCCGATCGGCCGCGACCTCGATTCGGCGCGCAAGCTCAACGACGTGGTTGGAGACGACTTCCACGAAAGCCAGATCTTCCGCATCGACCACTATCTCGGAAAGGAGACGGTGCAGAACCTGATGGCGCTGCGCTTTGCCAACGCGCTCTATGAGCCGCTTTGGAATTCTGCCCATATCGACCATGTGCAGATCACGGTGGCCGAGACCGTCGGTCTTGAAGACCGCGTCACCTACTACGACAAGGCCGGCGCGCTGCGCGACATGGTGCAGAACCACATGCTGCAGCTGCTCTGCCTGGTTGCCATGGAGGCGCCATCGTCGATGGATGCCGATGCCGTGCGCGACGAGAAGCTGAAGGTGCTGCGGGCGCTGAAGCGCATCAACGGCAATGAGGCACCCAAGCACACCGTGCGCGGGCAGTACCGCGCCGGCGCCTCTGCAGGCGGCGCGGTGAAAGGCTATGTCGAGGAACTCGGCAAAGACAGCTCCACCGAGACCTTCGTCGCCATCAAGGCCGAGATCGGCAATTGGCGCTGGGCCGGCGTGCCGTTCTATCTCCGGACCGGCAAAAGGCTGGCGACCCGCGTTTCGGAAATCGTCATCGAGTTCAAGCCGATCCCGCATTCGATCTTCGGCGACAGCGCCGGGCCGATCTCAGCCAACCAACTGGTGATCCGGCTGCAGCCCGACGAAGGCGTCAAGCAGTTCATCATGATCAAGGATCCAGGCCCGGGCGGCATGCGGCTGCGCCAGATCCCGCTCGACATGAGCTTTGCAACATCTTTCGACGGTCGCGCGCCGGACGCCTATGAACGGCTGATCATGGATGTTATCCGCGGCAACCAGACGCTGTTCATGCGCCGCGACGAAGTCGAGGCGGCATGGAAGTGGATCGACCCGATCCAGAACGCCTGGGAAAGCGCCAGGCAGGAGGCGCAAGGCTATACGGCCGGCACATGGGGTCCCTCGGCCTCGATTGCGCTGATCGAACGCGACGGGCGGACATGGCACGAAAGCAATTGAGCGAGCCCGTCTATAACTGGAACGGCTTTGCCGGGCGCCAGGATCTGGCGGCAGCCCTTGCCGGCAATGTCGCGGCGCGCCTGACCAAGGCCATCGACGAGCGCGGCACGGCCCTGCTTGCCGTTTCCGGCGGCACCACGCCGGCAAAGTTCTTTGCAGCACTTTCGGCCATTCCGATCGCCTGGAACAAGGTGACGGTGACGCTGGTCGACGAACGGTTCGTGCCGGCCTCCTCGCCGCGCTCGAATGCGGGGCTGGTGGCGGCCAACCTGCTGCAGAACAAGGCGGCTGCCGCGCACTTCGTGCCGCTCTACCATGAGGCGGCAAGCATCGAGACCGCCGCGGCGGCCGACGATGCGGCGCTGAAGGCTCTGCCCTGGCCCCTCGATGTCGTCGTGCTCGGCATGGGCGGCGACGGCCACACCGCCTCGTTCTTTCCCGACGCCGAGAATCTCGGCGATTTGCTCGACCCAGCCTCATCAAGGATCGTGCTGCCGGTTCACGCGGCAAGCGCCGGCGAACCCCGGTTGACGCTGCCGCTGGCGCGGATCGTCGACGCCGGCTTCATCGCGCTGCATATAGAAGGCGAGGACAAGCGCACCGCCTTCGACGATGCGATGGGACCGGGCGCGAAAAAGCCCATCCGCAAAGTGCTCGAAGCGGCACCCACCCCGGTAGAGGTGTTCTGGGCACCCTGATTTCACGCAAAGTAGTCCCGGCAGACGGTGGAGGACGTTCTTCCGGGGCTCGAAAGGACCGACCATGACAGCCAGACGCGACATCGAAGCCATCACGGAACGCATCCGCCAACGCTCGAAAGCCGGCCGCGAGCGCTATCTCGGCCGCATCGCCGAGGCCTCCAGCCGCACCGCCAACCGCGGCGTCCTGTCTTGCGGCAACCTCGCGCATGGCTTTGCCGTCTGCAGCCCGTCTGAAAAGCTGGCGCTCGGCGCCGACAAGGTGCCGAACCTCGGCGTCATCACCTCCTACAATGACATGCTGTCGGCGCATCAGCCCTTCGAAACCTTCCCGGCGCTGATCAAGGAAGCCGCGAAGGAAGTTGGCGGCATCGCGCAAGTGGCCGGCGGCGTGCCCGCCATGTGCGACGGCGTGACCCAGGGACAGCCCGGCATGGAGCTGTCGCTGTTTTCGCGCGACGTCATCGCCATGTCGGCGGCGATCGGCCTGTCGCACAACATGTTCGACGCCGCCGTCTATCTCGGCGTCTGCGACAAGATCGTGCCGGGGCTGGTGATCGCGGCTCTCACCTTCGGCCATCTGCCGGCGGTGTTCGTGCCGGCCGGGCCGATGACGACGGGCCTGCCCAACGACGAGAAGGCCAAGGTTCGCCAGCTCTATGCCGAGGGCAAGGCCGGACGCGCAGAACTGCTCGAAGCGGAGTCCAAATCCTATCACGGGCCGGGCACCTGCACGTTCTATGGCACCGCCAATTCCAACCAGATGCTGATGGAGATCATGGGCCTGCATACGCCCGGCGCGTCCTTCGTCAATCCAGGCACGCCGCTGCGCGACGCGCTGACGCGCGAGGCGACCAGGCGAGCCCTGGCGATCACCGCGCTCGGCAACGCCTACACGCCGGTCGGCCGCATGATCGACGAGCGCTCTTTCGTCAATGGCGTCGTCGGCCTGCACGCCACCGGCGGCTCTACCAACCACACCATCCATCTCATCGCCATGGCCGCGGCGGCCGGCATCACGCTTACCTGGCAGGACATTTCCGACCTGTCGGAAGCGGTGCCGCTTCTCGCGCGCGTCTATCCGAACGGGCTTGCCGACGTGAACCATTTCCATGCCGCCGGCGGGCTCGGCTTCCTGATCCGCGAATTGCTCGACGAAGGCATCCTGCATGAGGATGTGCAGACGGTATGGGGCGAAGGCCTGAGGCCCTATGCGGTCGAGGCCCGGCTCGGCGAAGATGGCGGCGTCGTGCGTGAAGCCTCGCCGCTGCAGAGCGGTGACGAGAAGGTGCTGGCGCCGTTCAAGAAGGCCTTCCAGCCGACCGGCGGCCTGAAAGTGCTCGCCGGCAATCTCGGCCACGCCGTCATCAAGACGTCCGCCGTGAAGCCGGAACGCCGCGTCATCGAGGCGCCGGCCAAGGTGTTCGACAGCCAGCAGGGACTGAACGAAGCCTTCAAGGCCGGCACGCTGACCGGCGACTTCATCGCCGTCATCCGCTTCCAGGGCCCAAAGGCAAACGGCATGCCGGAACTGCACAAGCTGACCACCGTGCTCGGCATCCTGCAGGATCGTGGCCAGCGCGTCGCGCTGGTCACGGACGGGCGCATGTCTGGCGCTTCCGGCAAGGTGCCGGCGGCGATCCATGTAACGCCGGAAGCGGTCGAGGAAGGGCCGATCGCCAGGATCCATGACGGCGACATCATCCGGCTCGACGCCGATGCCGGCACGCTGGAAGTGCTGGTGCCGGGGCCCGAGCTCGCGCTGCGCCGCACGGCCGACATTGATCTCATCGGCAACGAGTTCGGTTTCGGCCGCGAGCTGTTCGCCGGTTTCCGCCAGCTGGTCGGCCGCGCCGACCACGGCGCCAGTGCTTTCGGCACGGCCTGAGGCATCATTGCCTATTTTGTAAAAAGGGCGGCTCGAGCTCGGTTTGAGGCCGCCCTTTGGTGAGGGATGGATGGCGATTACGGCTGAACCGTAATCTCGCTCCGTTCGCCGGCCTTGACCGTCACCGGCATTTCCTTGTCATGGCCTTGATCGGGCATGTGGCGGAGGACGACATAGTCGCCGGCCGGGATAGTCTGCTGCCAGGTGTCGCCATAGTTCAGGCCGAGCGCCTTGCGGTTGCCCTGGATATCCTTCTTCGACGACAGCACCTCGATCGAATAGGCGCCCGGCGCCGACATCACCAGCACGCCGGCATCGAGCGTCACCTTGACGTCCTTGACGTCGCCAACCTTGACGCTGAAAGGCTGCTCGACGGTTGCGAGCTCAAGCGAGGTGACCGCGACATAATCGTCCGGCGGCAGCCAGAATTTGCTGTCGGGCCCATAGGAGTGGGCGACATCGTCACGCGAGCCGTCGATCTTTTTCTTGGCCTTGACGATCTGGACGCTGATTCCCGAGGAGTCGGCCTTGTCGCCACCTGCAGTGTAGTAGGCGTTGACGGCGGCATGGCCGACGCCGACGACTATGTCTTTTTCCACAGTCTGCCCGGCGGCGAGCTGGATGTTCTCGGTCACCGAGCCGCTGCCGATCGCAACCGTCACCTTCTGCTCACCAGCCGGCACGATGATCCTGGTGTCGCCATAGTGGGTGGTGCTGCCGCCCGGGAAGGCGAAGTCGACATCGGCTTCGTCACTGATCTCGGCGCCCTGGCTTGGCTTCGGATGGATGAGCATGGTGCCGGCGTTCAAGGTGAAGAGCGGCTTGTAGACCTGGCCCGCCTCGATCTTGACCTTCTGTTCCGCCCGAGCTTCGTCGGCGCGCGCGACGACGACATAGTCGCCCGGCTCGAGATTGGCCTCGTAGTTGTTGTACTGGGTGGTGACGGCCTCGCCGTGCGTGCCATCGGCCTTGGCCTTGTAGACCTCCCAGGCATTGCCGTCGGTGATCGGATCGCCGCCTTCGGCCATGACCACGCTCGGGATGAAATTGAATTCGGGCTTTGCCGGTTCAGGGGCTGGAGCTGGGGCTGGCGCCGGTGCGGGTTCAGGTGCCGGAGCCGGCGCGGCGACGGTTTCGACCAGTGCTTCCTGCAGCGCCTTCTCGTCCGAGGCCTGGATATATTTGCCGCCGGTGTTGTCGGCAAGGCAGGCGATCTGCTTGCCCTCGTCAGCGGTCAGGCCGAAGCCGACGACGTCGACTGTGAAATCGACGCCTGAGGCCTCCAGTTCCTTGCCCAGCGCGCACGGGTCACCTTCGCAGGTTTCAAGCCCATCGGTGATGAGGACCACGGTCGCCTTGTCCTCGGTGTATTTCAGAGCTTCGGCCGCCTGCTTGACGGCTGCGGTCAGCGGCGTCTTGCCGAGGAATTTCAGGCTGTCGGCAGCGGCCGAAATGGCGCTAGCCGAGCCGGCTTGCGGCGGCACGATCAGTTCGATGTCGTCGCAGCTGCCCTTTTCGCGGTGGCCATAGGCCATGAAGCCGATCTCGTCGTCGCCCGGGACCGACTGCAGCACGGTCCTCAGCGATTCGCGCGCGATCTCGAGCTTCGGCTTGCCGTCGATCTGGGCCCACATCGAGCCCGAAGCGTCAAGAATGATGATGACCTTGTTGGCGGCAAAGCCGAGCGAAGTCATCGACAAAAGGAGCAGCGCCGCAGCGACGCTCCGCAAAAGTCCCGCCATGGAAATCTCCTTGAGACCGCCCTCTGATCCGCGCCGGAAGCTATTTGACGGCGCGTCCGGGCACAAGCCCCGGAGCGGGTTACGAACGGTTGCCGTGTAACAGGATCGGCGCCGGCCGAGGCCTGTTCCGAGGCCGGCTCAGCACCGCGTCAGTACGTGGTGCGCCGCTCTTCGGAAGGCGGACGGCCGAACTGCAGCCGATAGCTCTGCGCGAAATAGGAGTGCGAGGTAAAGCCGGTGGCAATGGCCACGTCGAGGATCGGCATGTTGGTCTGGCGCAGCAGTTCGCGCGCCCGCTCAAGCCTGAGCCGCATGTAGTAACGACCGGGCGTGACGCTCAAATGGCGCAGGAACAAGCGCTCGACCTGGCGCACCGACAGGCCCGCCGATTTGGCAAGCTGCACGGCTGATAGCGGCTCGTCGAGATGGTCGGCCATCAGTTCGACGATGCGCCTTAGCTTCTCCGACTTGCCGGTCAGGTCGCGCTCCGGCCCGACGCGCTGGCGGTCGCCGGCGGAGCGGATGCGCTCATGCTGGAACTGGTTGGCAACGCCGTTGGCGAGGTTCGAGCCGAAGTCGCCACGCACGATCTCCAGCATCAGGTCGATCGAGGTGGTGCCGCCGGCGCATGTGTAGCGCTTGCGGTCGATCTCGAAGACGTTGCCGGTGCAATTGATGTCGGGAAAGCGCTCGACGAAGCCGGCGCGGTTTTCCCAATGGATGGTGCAGCGATAACCTTCGAGCTGACCGGCTTCGGCCAGGAGGTAAGAGCCCACCGACAGCGCGCCGAGCGCATTGCCGCGCCGGCCCCAGCTGCGCAGCGCCGCCAGCACCTTGCTCTTGCCGGGGAACTCGACCGACAGGCCCACCGACACGAACAGGATATCGACCGGCGGCAAATCGGCGACGGCATAGTCGATCTTGAGCGGCAGGCCGTTGGAGGCCATGACGGGATCGCCGTCGGCCGAGACCGTCGTCCAGCCATAGAAATCGCGGCCGAGCAGGCGGTTGGCCGAGCGGAAGGTATCGATCGCCGCTGCCAACGAAAACATCGAAAACTTGTCGACCAGCAGGAACGCGAATTGCCGGCCCCCTTGAACGGGATCATCCACGACCGGCCGTTCAGAGGGAATAGTAAGGTTCGGCAAAGAAGCTGCTTTCTGGGTCAGAAGGAAGGCCGCTTCAAGCCGGCCGCAAGGTAGGCTGAGGCTAACGTATTGGCCATCAGCATGGCAATGGTCATCGGTCCGACACCGCCGGGCACGGGGGTGATGGCGCCGGCGGCCTTGGCCGCTTCGGCATAGGCTACATCGCCGACGAGGCGGGTTTTGCCTTCGCCTTTCTCGGGTGCGGCAATGCGGTTAATCCCGACATCGATCACGGTGGCGCCGGGTTTGACCCAGTCGCCCTTGATCATTTCGGGCCGGCCGACGGCGGCAACCAGAATGTCGGCTGTGCGGGCCAGCGCCGGCAGATCCTTGGTGCGGCTGTGGGCAATGGTGACGGTGCAGTTGGCGGCAAGCAACAGATTTGCCATCGGCTTGCCGACGATGTTGGAGCGGCCGACGACGACCGCGTTGAGGCCGGAAAGATCCTTGCCGCGCACGCGTTCGATCAAAAGCATGGAGCCAGCCGGCGTGCAGGGCACGAAGGCTGTTTCGAGTTCGCCGGTGCCGAGCTTGCCGACATTGATGAAATGAAAGCCGTCGACATCCTTTTGTGGCGCGATGGCCTGGATGATCTTGCCGGCATCGATATGGGCGGGAAGCGGCAGCTGCACCAGAATGCCGTTGATGGCCGGATCGGCGTTGAGTTCGCCGATGATCTTCAGCAGTGCCGCTTCGGACGTGTCGGCCGGCAGTGTGTGCTGCAGCGAATGAAAGCCGCATTCCTTGGCGGTGCGCGACTTCGACGCGACATAGACCTGGCTTGCCGGATCCTCGCCGACGATGACCACCGCCAAGCCGGGCTGGGCCTTTCCCTTGGCGACCAGGTCCTCGGTCAAGGCCTTGACCTTCTGAACCACGTCTGCGGCGACGATCTTTCCGTCAATCACTTCGGCCATGAACCATCCTCGACATCATTCCAGCCAAGGCGCGGCGCGCGCCTTGAACGTTGCTTCGTGCATGTCGTTGTTCCAAACGTTCCGCCCATTCGGGTAAAGCCCGACGGCAGCGTTTTTTGGGCGCCATGCTGCGCGGCATTGTCACGAAATTTGGCCTAAGCAATCCCGTCAAAGCGCCGTCACATGCCGTAAACTCGAAACCGGCAGCTTTTATTCTGTGCTGACGGGCTCAGAGCGACTCATCCTTTCACGGAAAGGCTGAACCGCTCTATTTCTTGTTTTGACGCAATTCCCAAGGGAAAGCGCGCTACGCGCTTTTCCCGGGAAAACCGTTTCACACTTTTCCTGGAATTGCTCAGAAATAGCGGCGGTGCGAACGGCTTTCGGTGAGTTCGCGCACCGCTTCGCGAAATTCGCGCAGGCTGGCGCGGATATCGTCGATTTGCGCCTGCTGGTCTTCCGGCGCCGCCCCAGCGGGCTGCGGAGAAGACCACGGCCCGGACGCCGCGGGCAGCGGCTGAGCCTGCGAATAGGCATAGTCAGCCGGCTGACGAGGCTGCGCGTAGCCAGGCTGCTGCGCAGGGGAATTGGCGTGCGGAACCTCGTTCCGGAAGTCCGGCTGGCGATAGCCCACAGGCTCCTGCACCGGCCTTGTATATTCGGCGGCTGGTTGGGCGCGGTAGGTCTCGACGGGTTCGCCTGACGTCCCGCTACCCGGCGCGGCTTTGCGCATCGCCGAGAACAGTCCGTCGAACAGACCTGGGCTCCGGGCGGGAACGGCCGCGGTCGGCAACACCGGAGGTGCTGCCGGTGGCGGCGCCACAGGCAGCGGCGCGCGATAGACCTTGTCCTCGACCGGAGGGCGGCGCTCGTCCATTCTGCCGCGCGAACGCGAATTGGCAGCGCCGCGCAGGCTGGCAAAGGCGCCGCGCATGGCGCCGACACCGATGCCCGAAGCAAGCCCGAGCAGCAGGCCGGCCAGCGCTATTACAGCCCGCGACGGTCCGTTGGGTTCGAGCGGCGGTTGCGCGGGGGTCATCAGATTGATGTTGGTGGTGTTGATGTTTTGCTGTTCGCCGGTCTCCTTGGCGCGCAGAAGGTACTGTTCGTAGACGGAGCGTTTGGCGGTGGCATCGCGCTCCAGTTCGCGCAGGCTGACCAGATCGCTGTTGACGTCGCCGCTCTGGACCTTTGCCTGAGCCAGGCGGGAAGCGAGATCCTGCTCGAGCTGGACCGAGCGCTTCAAATCGACCTGTAGCGACGAGGCGATGCGGCGCAGTTCGCCTGCGATGCGCTCGCGCGAGCCGTTGAGCTGGGCACTGAGCGCCTGGTATTCGGGATGACGCGGTCCCAGACGCACGGCGGCGCGGTCGGCCTCCTGCTTCAAAGCTGCATATTGCGCGCGCAGTTCGCTCATCGTGTTGGAATTGATTTCTTCCGGCAACGTGCCGTTGATGACCGAATTGACGTCCAGCGAACGCGCCGACGCGGCCCGGGCATTGAGTTCCAGCGTACGGGCCCGGGTGACTGAGAGCTGCTCGTTGAGCTTCAGCATCTGGTCGTCGCTGATCAGATGGCCCTGCGCGTCGACGAGATCATGCGTGGCCCTGAAATCCTCGACCTTGCGCTCCGCTGTCTCGACATTCTTGCGCAGGTCATCGAGCTTGGCCGTCAGCTGGTCCGTCGCGCGCCCGGCCATCCCGAACTGGTATTGGGCCGCCTCCTGCTGGAAAACGTCCCTGGTCCTATTGGCTATCTCCGCCGATTTGTCGGCGCTTTGAGTGGTGGCGCTGATGGAAACGACAAAGCTCTTGCCGCTGCGCTCAACCGACAGGCTCTTGGCCAGATTGCCGACCGCCAGCGCCTGGCGGCGCACTTCACCGCCGCCGCCAGGGCCATCCTGGCGCGACAGTATCGAGCGAATGAGCGACAGGACGCCAAGGCCGCCAGAGCCCTGTCCGTTGAATTCCGGATCGTCGACGAGATTGAGATCGGCCACGACCTTGTCGAGGACCTTGCCGGATGTCACCATCTTGATGCGGGTTTCGACAACAGCCAGCGCCGCATCGGGCTGCCCGACCGGTTGGGTGAGATCGTTGTCGGAAAGCTTCAGGTCGCCTGGCTCGATGACCATCTGTGTGGTGGCTTCGTATTTCTTCGGTGTCGAAACGGCGACGGCGACGCCGAGCACCGTCCCCAATATCGTCGTCGAGACGATCAGCAACTTGGAACGACTAATGCCGCGGACGACCTGGAGCGGATCGATCAGCGGTTTCCATTCCTGCCCGTCATCGTCGTCGCGGTCCGGTCGCTGCTCGTGGAAAGAGCGGGGCTCATAGGCGGCGTGCTGCTGACGCCGGCCGGAAATAGGCTCCTCACGCGCGCTGCCGGCCGAAACGGGTTCGCCGTCGGCCTGGAACTGCGGCGGCTCGGGCGGTGACGTTGGCGCCGGATTCGACCGCGCCTCGCGTTGCGAGCGGGCTATGCGGTGACGCGTGGCGGCATCCTCGCGCCATGACGGATCCACCCGGTCACCGATCGAGACCGCCGACGCATCCGCCGCCTCATCGCCGCGCACGGCTTTGCCGAGCGCCAGGAGGGAACGCTCGCGCCTCCAGTCTTCACGGTTTTCCCTGTCGACCATTGTCTCGAAACTTTACCTTCGACGGCGCGGGAGCGGCGGTCGGCCAATCGTTAAGTCACGCTAAACAGGCATGGGAAACAAAAGGTTAATTTCCGAAGTCTGCAAGTGAAAGTTTCTCGCTTCGCCACGCATTGCCGGGATCTGTAAAATGGCGTCAGAACCGCACGTTAAGCTTTCCGGCTTACGGCTTTCCTCGATATGACGCAGGCCAGCGACATACCGCAAAGGCGGACATTCGCCCGCATCGGCACCTTCCTTGCCGAAAGACGGGGGCTGGTTCGCGACTATCTTTCAGCCATCAGCGGCGCCGGCGGGCGGCTGGTGTTCTCGCTTGCCTATTTCATCGCACTTGCCAACACGCTGTCGATTGCCGAGTTCGGCATGTTCGCCACCGCCTCGGCGGCCGGCGTCATGCTGTCGCGCATCCTCGCTTTCGGCTTCATCTCGGCGCTTTACCGCACAGCCACCATCCGCCCCAATCTGATCGGCACCTTCACCGCCGGCTTCCTTTTGCTTGGCGCCGTGTCCTTACCACTGCTGGCGGCCGCCTCGTGGGGCGTCTACCTGATCTTCTTCGCCAGCACCGTGCCTCTGGCCGTCTTTGCCGCAATCGTCTTTGCCGAAGCGCTTTTGTGGCGGCCGGTCGAGGTGGTGCTGATCGTCAACAACGGGCTCGGCAAATTCGGCCGCGCCGCGGTGCTGTCGATCGTGACCACGGCGTTCCGTGCGCTGGGCGCCGTGCTGTTCATGCTGTCGGGGCAGCACAGCGTCTGGATCTGGTCATTGTTCTACATCGGCGCCAACGCCGCCTCGCTGCTGCTGGCCTTCGGCTTCTATTATCCACGCCAGCGGCTGAGGCTGCGCACCGAGCTCTATCTCAGGCGGCTTGCCGATTCGATCTATGTTGCCGGCGCCGAAGTGCTGTTCTACCTGCAGTCGGAATTCGACAAGCTGCTCGTCCTGGCGATCGGCGGGCCGCGTCTGGCCGGCATCTATGCCATCATCATGCGGCTGGTCGACCTGACGGCAATACCGATCCGCACCTTCTCGATGATGCTGGTGCAGAAGATGATGCGGTCGCCGGAGCTGTTGTCGCGACTGCGGGTCAAGAGCGGTATCGAAGCCGGCGTGTTCCTGGTATCGACATTGGCGCTGGCCGCACTCGGCATCGTGCTGCATTTCGTCCCCAATGCACTTGGCCGGAATGTCGCCGAGGCGGCGCCCTTGGTGGCATTGGCAATCGGCGTGCCGGGACTGCGCAACCTGGTCGAATACCAGGCCGAGCTGCTGTTCGCGCGCGGCCAGACCGCGCTCAGGGCGCTCAACCTCGGCCTGCTGGCGGGGCTGAAGGCGGTGCTGTTGACCTATGTGCTGACCACGATTGCCGACACGCCCACGCTTGTCGTATCGCTCAATGTCGTCTTCCTGCTGCTCTATCTCGCCTCGGCGCTGCTGACCTATTCGGCGCTGCGCAAGCCCGCCAAGGCAATCTAAGCCAATCCGATCAGGCGGCGGATGCGGCCGATATCGGTGCCGATGAAGGATTGCATGCCGATCGCCACCTGCCCCGGTGCCATAGCGGCGACGAAGCTGCGGAATTCGTCATCCGACAGCGCCTCCCCGGTCCAATGCACGCGGCAGAATTCCTCCGAGCCGTGGAAATGGCCGGCGCCCCCCAGCACATCGTCGACATAGCGGCCATAGATCATGCATTCGGAGAACCGGCGCACTGAAGCGATGACCTCGACCCAGCCGCGCGCGTGCACCTTCTCGATCTCGGCGCACATCGCCGTCACGGTCTGACGGCGCCAGGCGATCAGCGTCGAAATATAGTCGTGGTTCGAAACCTCGGATGCATCGATACCAATCGCCGAGGCCGCATTGCGCGACCAGATGCGATGCTCGTCGTGACCGTCGCTCGACAGCACGCCGTCGCGCCGGAACAGCCGCACCTTGCCGTCGCGCCAGAAGGCGCTCAGATCGAATGGCTTGAGGAAGGCGACGTCGGAATCGCAGAAGACCAGCACGTCTTCTCCAGCATGCGCAGCGATGGCGATGCGGCGCAGCTGCTGCACATGCCAGCCGCGCAGCGGCTGGGTCTTGAAACTGAGCCAGATGCGACGGCGAAAGAGGCTCATCGGATCGTCGAACACACGCAGCCAGCGCGGCAGCAGGTCGCGCTCGTCGACAACGCTGCGGCGGTCGTTTTCCAACTGGCGAAACAGCGCCACGTCGCGGTGCTCGACCAGAATGTAATGATGCGCCACGCCGGAGACATGGCGGTCGAGGGTCTCGCACAACAGGCGGCAGCGTTCGAAATCCGGCGCATAGCTGGCGGTCACCACCGCCGCCGTCGGCGTTTGCGGCAGGGCACCGGTCTCGGCTGCAGGGCTCGGCACGACGCGGCTGTTCACCGCAACTCTCCGGCGGGCTCGGGCCGACGCGAGAATTTCTGCCTGACGACACGCAGCAGGAACACCGGATTGCCGACGACGTAGCGGCGCCACAGCCGGCCGGGCTCGATGCACAGACGGAACAACCATTCGAGCCTCAGCTGGCGCATCCACAGAGGCGCCCGCGGCACCGTGCCGGAGAGAAAATCGAGCAGCGCGCCGACGGCGATCGGCAGCGTGCAGTGGCGGGCATCGATATGACGGGCGATCCACAATTCCTGGCGCGGCACGCCCATGGCCACAAGCAGCACGTCGGGCCGCAATGCCTCGATGCGATCGACGATCGCCTGCTCTTCGGCGGGGGAGAAATAGCCGTCATGGATGACGACGAATTCGTGCTGCACCGCCAGAGCGGCTAGCCTGACCGACGCCGCCTCGGCGTTGGCGCGGGTGGCGCCAAGCAACCCGACGGTCAGCGGCCTCGCCGATGCCTGCAGAAAGGCCGGAATGAGATCAGTGCCGTTGAGATTGTCCGGGAACGGCGCGCCGTAGAGCAGCTTTGCCGCCAGATCGACGCCAACGCCGTCAGGCAGGATGAGGAAATCGTCGAGCGCCTCGGCAAAAACCGGATCGGTAGAGGCGATGTTGGCGTTGTGAGCGTTGAGAAAACTGACCTTGGTGAAGCGCCGCTCGGCAATCAGACGAGCGAGCAGCGCGATCGCGTCATCCCAGCCGATGGCAAGGACCGAAATGCCAAGGATCGTCTTCAGCGTATCGAGCCCGAAGGCGGCGCGGGCGGTGTGCATGTTCATGCAAACACCTCCTCCCCCACCGACCCGAGCTTTTCCAGGCCGAGCCTGATGGCGGCATCCAGTGCCTTGATCTGCCGGCGGTGAAAGGCGCTGCCATCGACATCCTTGACATCGGCCGCCGCTGCCTCCAGCGCGCCGGCGAAGGCGGCCGGATCGTCGGTGACGAAGCAATTTGCCGGGCGATGATCGATGCCGCGCAGCGAACGGCTGGTGGCGACCGACGGCAGGCCGAGCTCGAAGGTTTCGATGGTCTTGAGCTGAACGCCGCTGCCCGCGGTGCTGATCAGTGGAATGACGGCGGCGCCGCGCACGAAATTCTGGGCGTCGGACACGCGGCCGACAAATTCGACACCGGGATGGGCAGAGGTGATATCCGACGGCATGTTGCCGGCGACCCTGATGCGAAAGCTCCGGCGAAGATGCGGCACGACTTTTTCCAGGAACCAGTCGAGGCCGATGCGGTTCGGCTGCCAGGTCCAAGTGCCGATCAGCGCCGCGTCGCAATCGATGCGGCGCGGCTTGACCGGCTTTGGCGCCGTGGCTGTGGTCACCAGCGGCAGCACCGCCGAGCGGTCGTCGCTGGCAACGCCGAGTGCGGCGCGGTCTTCCTCGGCCAGCGTGAAGACGAAGCGAGCCCGGCGGCAGAGCCGCTCCTCCATGGTCTTGAGCAGCCTGGCCTCGCGGGCAAACAGCAGGCGCTGGAAGCGACTGTTTGATGATGCCGCATTCTCTTTGGCCGAACCATGTTCGACATTGTGGGCGACGAAAATCGAGGGACGGTCGGCGAACAGTTTTTCAAAGGCGCCGGCGAACTGCACCGAATTCAGGACATAGCCGTCGAAGGGACCGGCGCGCTCGATCGCGGCACGGACTTCGCTGTCGGAAACCGCGCGCAGCTTCACGGAAGCGAAGGTGAGCCCTGACAGCACCGCCTTGCCAAGCCAGGCGAGCTTCTGCCGCGCCGAGGCGCTTTCCGTGCGCACGTCGACGGCGCCGAGCACGATGGTGTTTTCGGGGTCGCTGGGCGCCTTGCCCGGCCAGATGAAGCCGATGACGGTGACGCGCACGCCGGCGCGCCGCAAGGCGGCGATGATCGCAGCATTGGCGATCTCATAGCCCGAAGCGAGAGCGCCGTCGGGCACGATCGATGTGGCGAACAGCAGATGCATCTCACCTATCCAGGCGTCAGCCACTAGCAAAGCTGGGTGAACCCTTGATTAAATCACGCAACGCAACGGCTGAAAGGCGCGGACCGGCAGGCGCCGCTGCGAAAGGTGATTAACGAAACGTTATCGTCGCGGTGTTATCGAAAGCCAGATTCAAAACATGCGGCTGGAGCGGATGATCCCTTTGCCATCGGACGGTTCGGTATCGATTGCGGGACGCTCTCCGGGGCTCGCCGCAGAGACGATGGAAGCCGTCGTCACGCTGCCGACCTTCAAGCGGCCGCAACTGCTGCTCGAAACGCTGGCGTCGCTCAAGGCACAGCAAACCAGCCGGCGCTTCGCCGTCATCGTCATCGAAAACGAGGCCGAGGCGCGTGAGGGCGCCCAGGCGGCCGTGCCGCTGTTCGAACGCGACGATATGAAGGGCATGGTCATCATCGCGCATGAGCGGGGCAATTGCAGTGCCTACAATGCTGGCTGGCAGACGGCGATCCTGCATTTTCCGGATTTCCGCCACCTGCTGGTCATCGACGATGACGAGATCGCCGACGCGGACTGGCTGGAGCGCATGTGCAGGACGGCGGAGACGCTTGGCGCCGACATTGTCGGTGGCCCGCAGGTGCCGGTGTTTACCGATCCTGCTCACGCCAAATGGGCCGAGCACCCGGTGTTTGCGCCGCCCTATCGCCAGACCGGGCGCGTGGCCGCACTCTATTCCTCTGGCAACCTTCTGGTCGGGCGCAATGTGCTCACCATCATGGGGCCACCCTTCCTCGACCTGCGGTTCAACTTCATGGGCGGCGGCGATTCCGACTTCCTCAGCCGCTCGGCGCAGAAAGGTTTCGTGCTTGGCTGGTGCGCCGAGGCAAAGGTGCGCGAAGGCGTTCCAGCCCGGCGCGTCGAGGCTGACTGGATCCGCGCCCGATCCTTACGCAACGGTGTAATCTCGACGCTGGTCGAAAAGAAGAAGCGCGCCGGCATGCCATTCGCCGGCGCCAAGGTGTTTGCAAAAAGCCTGGCGCTGCTGATAGCCTCGCCCGTGCGCGGCGCAATCAAATTGGCGCGGACAGGATCGCTGTCGACGGCGCTTTACCCCGTCTATGTCTCGCTCGGCCGCGTGCTTGCCGAATTCGGATACGCCAATGAGCAATACAGGCAGCCTGAGAAGAACTGACGAGCTGCTGCTGGGCGGCATCGTCACCCGCAACAGTGTGGCGACGGCGATTGCCGCGCTGTTGTTTGCCGTCGTCATCGTGTCGTTCCGGCCGTTTCAGCCGGCAGGCGCGGAACTGACCGGCGACGGCGGCGACATCGTCAACCAGCTCGGCTTCAGTTCGCTCGGCGCCATTTCGATCTTCTCACTGCTGACGTTCGCCGACCCCAAGGTGGTGCGCTCGCTGCTCAGCCCGTCCTGGATTCTGATGCTCGGCTTTTTCATGCTTTCGGTCATCAACGCGACCGACCCGTCCTCGGCCATGCGCGCGGCCTTCTTCACGCTGCTTGGCGTTCTGACGATAGCGACGGTCCTGGTGCTGCCGCGCGATGCCGACAGTTTTTCGAAAGTCATCATATTCTGCGCGATCGTCGTTATCGGCCTGTCCTATATCGGCCTCATCGTCTTTCCGCATGAGGCCCTGCATACGGCCGATTCGCAGGAGCCCGAACATGCCGGCCTGTGGCGTGGTGTGTTCGCCCACAAGAACATTGCCGGACCAATCATGGCCTGCTTCAGCTTCGCCGGCCTCTATCTCTTCCGGCGCGGCCAGAAATTCTGGGGCGTGGCGATCTTCGGCGCGGCGATGATCTTCATGCTGCACACCGGATCCAAGACGACGGCCGGCCTGGTGCCGTTCTCGATCCTGATCGTCGTGCTGCCGGGCCTGATCGGCATGCGGTTCGGCACGCCGATCCTGTTTGCACTGGCGATCATTGCGACGGCCATCGGTACCTTAGGCATCGTCTTCATCCCGCCGGTGAAAGAGCTGGCGGCCACCTATTTCCCCGACCTCACCTATACCGGGCGCACGACGCTGTGGGAGTTCTCCGGCGAGATGCTGGCGAAGAAGCCCTGGACCGGCTACGGCTATGAAAGCTTCTGGGGCACGCCGCTGCTGCTGAGCCAGGACCAGCCTTTCGACCGGGCCTGGGACATCCGGACCATCGTGCATGGCCATGACGGCTATCTGGACATTGCGGTGCTGATGGGCATCCCGGCGCTGTGCGTTGCCGTCTACACTTTCCTGATCGCGCCGCTGCGCGACTACATGCGCATCCCGCCCCGCAAGGAGAACATCTATCTCGGTGACTTCTTCATGATGGTGGTGCTGTTCACGGCGCTGAACGCGTTCCTGGAAAGCTTCTTCTTCCATCGCGGCGACCCGGTGTGGCTGTTCTTCGTGCTCGGCGTGCTTGGCTTGCGGCAAGTGTCGCTGCGGCCGATCGCGGTACGCCGGCGACCTTGACCGGCTGGCCTGGATCCAGCACCCCTTGAGGGGCTTTCCCGTCTGCCCGCTAGCGTCTAAGGAGAACCCTTGTCTCGGAGGGCTCTCAATGACGATCAGGCTTGTTCTCGCCGGTTGCGGCAATATGGGTTACGCCATGCTTGCGGGCTGGCTGAAATCCGGCAAGCTTGCCCCGCAAGCCGTGTTCGTGGTCGAGCCCAATGCCGAATTGCGCAAGCGCGCCGAGCACCTCGGTTGCAGTGTCGCCGCGGACGCGAACGGGATCCCCGCCGACGCAGAGCCCGACCTCGTCGTCATCGCCGTCAAGCCGCAGGTGATCCGCGACGTCACCGCCGCCTACAAGCGCTTCGGCGACGGCAGGACCACCTTCGTCAGCATCGCCGCGGGCACGCCGGTCGCCACCTTCGAGCACATACTTGGCCATCTCGCGCCTGTTATCCGCTGCATGCCCAACACGCCGGCCGCGATCGGCAAGGGCATGATGGTGGTCTATTCCAACCCGCTGGTGACCGACGACATCAGGCGTTTCGTTGCCGAGCTGCTGTCGGCGAGCGGTGTGGTGACGACGATCGACGACGAAGGCCTAATGGACGCGGTGACGGCGGTTTCGGGGTCCGGTCCGGCCTACATCTTCCATTTCATCGAGGCGCTTACGGTTGCAGCCGAGAAGGCCGGGCTGCCGACCGAGACTGCCAGGCTGCTGGCCATGCAGACCGTCTATGGCGCTGCTGCACTCGCTGCCGAAAGCGGCGAGGAGCCCGGCGTCCTGCGCCAGCAGGTGACCAGCCCCAACGGAACCACGGCAGCCGCCCTTGCCGTGCTGATGGGCGAAGACCGGCTGACGAAGCTGCTGACCGAAGCAGTCGAAGCGGCACGGCTGCGGTCGGTGGAATTGGGGAAGTAAACCGTTCGCGATACGTCAGGGCTGTAGGTGGCCCGTGTGCTCCTGCCTTAGCCCCGGGCCAACCGTATCAGCCCCACTTCATTTCACCCTTGGCGACCTTTGCTCCCAGTTCCAGCGACGAGACGTCAATAATATCAGGATAGCGCCGCTTCATCGCCGCAATCAGTTCCACGCTGGATTTCGATTTCCCGGCTTCCTCGTTGAAGGCTTCGAGGTAGGCGCGGGTGAATTCCACGGCCGCAAGACCGTCCGGCGCGCCGGCTACCTGATGGGACGGCACCACGATTTTGGGTTTGCGCGCCGTGATTTCATCAAGCGCAGCAATCCATTTTTTACGGTCGTCTACGGTTGGCTCGTCGGCAACCCAGACATGCACGCCGGACGAGATCAGCACGCCGCCAAACACGGCTTCAAGGCTGGGCACCCAGAGATAGCGGCGGTCTTTCAGATCGGCGACGGTGACGATCTCGATCTTGTTTCCTTCGATTTCAAGTGAGGTAATATCGGAAGCCTCGGGAATGACGACATCCGCCAGGACCTTCGGTCCATTGTCCTTGAGCTGCGGGCTCCAGACATCGAGCTTGGCTTGAACATTGGCTTTGATCGCCGCCACCGTTGCGCCGGCTGCGATGATCTTGGCGCCGGGGAATTCATCCGCGACGGGACGCAGGCCGAAATAATAGTCAGGGTCGCTGCAGCTGACGTAGATCGTGGTCAGAGTCTTGCCCGTCGCCTTGATCGCATCCGCGACCGCACGGCCATCCGACAGCGTAAATCCGCCATCGAGGAGGATGGCTTCCTTCTCACCGGTCAGCAGCACCGGCGTGCGGCGGAAACCCTTCTCGTCAGCCTGAAAATAGGTCCATTCCAGCTTGGCGGCGGCCTTGGCTGCAAAAGCCAGAGGCTGAAGCATGGCAACCATGCCCGTTGCCAGAAGGGTTTTCATTGTTTCGCGTCTTGTCCAAATGGTTTGCAAGATTTCAACCTCAATGGGGTTCAACTGATCGTTTGGAGATTGGCATCTCGGCATCGTTTGAAAAACCCGGATCAAAAAGACAGACTATATGAATGGATCATACAATCGCAGCCGATGGTCTGCGTCGTCAGCACGAGCGCAATGATCAGGCGTGTTGCGCGAGCAGGTCAACAGCCCCATGGCGCGACCGCGGCAGCATTTGGCCTGCTGGGCGGGAGCGGCTGACGAAGCTGCTGACCGAATCGTGGAACTGGGGGAGTAGGATCAGGCCAGATCGGTGTGGGAAAAGCCTTTCCCTTTGTAGAGCGAGGGCATCCCACGGCTTTTTGCCGAGGCATATGACAGGCAGTCAGCGAGGTTGAGCTGAGCCGGGTGGCCGCGACCTTTGCCATAGTTCGAAAAAGCCTGGATCGCGAGCTTGGCATCACCTCTTTCGATCGGAACCACCTCGATCGCGGCTTCGCGCAGGAAGTCTCCTATTGCCCTTTCGGCGAGAGCGGCTCCACCACCAACTTCGACGAAAGCCGCATCGCCGCTTCGAGCACGACCAGCGGAGATGTTATCCGTATCGAGGCCTGCCCGATCCGGCGGCTCCAATCGGCGGCGTCTTCCTCTCCGGCGAGGACAGCGATCACCACCGAGGTGTCGATGAACATCAGGAATGTCCCCACATCTCGTCGATCTCATCCTTAGTCAAATCCCTGCCGCCGCTTCCCGCCTTGGCCTTCAGATCGTTCGATATGGCGGCCAGCCGCTCAGCCAGCGGAACTCGTTCACGTTCGCGCTGAAGCTCGGATTCGAGCGCCTCGATCACCGCCTCGGTCAATGAAATCTTTCGCTTTTCGGCAAGCTGCCGGGCGAGGTCACGGGCGCGCGGGTCTCTGATCTGGAGATTCATCCTGGAAGCCTCCGTTCGGTGCCACTACAACATAGGGAGTTGTCATGACAAAGCCAGAGAGCTGGCCTGTTCATGCCATCTCAGCCCCGTAGAGCATATCATCCTGCAGCTTCCGCAAAGCGAACAGCCTGGTCGTGCGGTCGGGCGTAGCATTGTCGGCGGTGAGCAGTTCGCCCTTCCTCACCGGTTTCAGCACCTTGCCGCCTTCGAGCAGGCCGACCGGCACTGCCAGATTGGCGCGCGCCTCTTCGACGGTCATGGTCCAGGAGCGGTAGCAAGTCTCGCCGATGGCATCGAAGGTCTCGCCCGTGGCGAGATCGCGCTTGGCCACCGCGCAGACTTCGGCCACCGGCTTCGGCAGCGGCACCATGTCGGGGCGGCCGTAGAGCATGATACGGGCCGCCGTCAGCGGCACTTCCAGCGAGGTCAGATGATACGGCCGGAAGAAGCTGTAGTAGGGGCCGTGGCCTATGTGCAGGTCGTCCATGCGCTCGACGATGCGCGGATGCGTCGCCTCGACGATGACGAACACGCCGGGCGCCACGCCCTTGCCGATGGTGTAGTCGACAACGCCCTTCTTCGACAGGATGCCGCCATCCGCCTTCGGGATGAGCACCTTGGCCAGCTGATCGCGGTCGGCCTTCGGGCCGTGCATGCCGGGAACGTCTGGGACCAGCCCGGTGGCGTTGGCGATGGCGCACATCTCGACCATGGTTTTCGAGCCGTCGACGAACTCGACCAGCATGCGCGGGTTCATGTTGCGGCGAAGGGCTTCCTCGCGATAGTCATCCGGAACGGCATCGTGGTTGAGCGGGTTGTTCTTGCCCTTGCCGGCCGAGACGATGGTGTAGCCGAGCGCGGAGGCGAACTCGATCAGCTCCATGCAGCTCGACGGCTCGTCGCCGGCGCCGACCGAATAGACGACGCCGAGCCGGTCTGCCTGCTGCTTGAGATAGCAGCCGATGGTGACGTCGGCCTCGACATTCATCATCACCAGGTGCTTGCCGTGCTCCATCGCCTTCAAGTCGAAATCGGCGGCGACACCAGGCTTTCCGGTGGCGTCGATGACGACGTCGATCAGCGGATTGGTGACCAGCATCTCGTTTGAGGTGATGGCGATTTTCCCGGCCTCGATCGCCGCCATGACCTTCGATTGCGTGTCGGTCTCGGCCGCCATCGCCTCGTCGCCATAGGCGATGCGGATAGCGTCACGCGCGGTGTGCGGGCGCCTCGTCGAGATGGCGCAGACCTCGATGCCCGGCATCAGCATGCCTTGCGTGACCAGGTCGGTGCCCATTTCACCGGAGCCGATGACGCCGATGCGCACCGGGCGTCCCTCGGCGGCGCGCCTGGCGAGATCGCGGGCCAGTCCGGTCAGGGCGACATTGGTCATGCAAGCGTGTCCACGGCTTCTTGATTTGCAGGCGGGAATAGCAGGGAACGGCGCCGCTTTGCCAACGAAACCGGCGAGCACCGGCAATTTCTCCGGCAACAGGCCCGGCCGGTGAGGCCAACCCCGGTAGAGGCTGATTGACCCGCCTCGGCGTCAAACCACCCTGATATAGCTCGTCATGCCGGTTTTCTGATGTTCGATGATGTGGCAGTGCAGCAGCCAGTCGCCGGGATTGTCGGCGACGAAACCGAGCTGAACCTTCTCGTTGGGCTGCATGAGATAGGTGTCGGAGATGACCGGCTGAACCTGGCGTGTCGACGACGACAGCACCTTGAAGCTCATGCCGTGCAGATGCATCGGATGCGATTGCGGCGTCAAATTCTCCATGTCGATGACATAGTTTTTGCCGAGCTTCAGCTCGGCCAAAGGCGCGGTCGGATCCGGCGTGTCGCCCGGCCACGGTACCTTGTTGATGGCCCAGAAGGAGTAGCCTAGCGTGCCGCATATGCTGTCGCTCGGCACGTTTTCCGCCGTGGCGCTGAGCGAGAGCGCGATGTGTTTCGCGCTGGCGAGATCCACCTTCGGCACCGGGTTGGCTTCCAGCGGTGCGAGGTCTCGCAAATCGCGCTTGAGCGAGCTGCCGGTGGCGCGCAAGGTGGCGAGGACCTTGGGTTTGGTGCCTCTGATGTCGCCCAGGCTGACGATCGCGCCCTCCTGGTCAGGCATGCGGATGGCGAGCTCCATGCGCTGCCCCGGTCCGAGCAGCAAAGCATCGGGCGCAAAACGCTGCGGCACCGGATTGCCGTCCAGCGCGATGACCGCGGCCTCCCCACCCTCGACGCGAAAGGCGTAGATGCGGGTGACATCGGTGATGGCGACCCGCAGCCGCACCAACCCGCCGGCCGGCGCGTCGAATTGCGGCTGGTCGAGCCAGTTGGCGGTGCGCACCGTGCCATAGGTGCCGGTTTTCGCGGCATCGCGCGGCCGGAACTGCTGGATGAACTGGGCGTCGTCGCCGAGCCGCCAGTCTCGCAGATTGATGACCGCCTCCGCATCGAATTTCGGATCGCCCGGGTTTTCGACCACGATCACGCCGGTCAGGCCGTGGCCCATCTGCTCCAGCGTGTTGCAATGCGGGTGATACCAGAACGTGCCGGCGTCGGGCGGCGTGAAGGCATAGTCGAAATGATCGCCGGTGTAGACGTAAGGCTGAACCAGGAAAGGAACACCGTCCATCTTGTTTGGAACGCGAATGCCGTGCCAGTGGATGGTCGTCGGATCGTCGATGCCGTTGACAAGCCGTGCGGCGAAAGGCTCGCCCTTTTTCATCCTGAGCACCGGCGGCATTTTGGCCTCTCCATAAGTCAGCACATCGCGGGTCTGGCCGATATCCATGAACCTGGCCTGGATCTTTGCCGTCTTGAGAACCACCGGCTCCGGTGCGGCCGCGGCCCAGTCACCAAGCCTGGCCATCGCTGCAAGGCCAACCCCGCCAGCGCCGGCAACCGCGGCCGTTTTCAAAAGCCTGCGGCGGGTGAATAGGGTCATCTGGCGCTCCAACGGAATATGATTACCTGTCGTCCTGAATGACGGGTGGCGACCGGCGCACAAGCCGATACTGCCACATCGCATCTCTGTCATGCCATGGCGAGCCGGTGACATCTGCTTGCGCAACAGCGTGAACGCTGGCGTGCCCACCATTCGCCCGCATCCGGGAGCGCGGGCTCGGATTAATGCAACTCGGCCAGCAACGCCTGTGCCTCGGCGAGGTTCTTTTCGGAACCGGCGGCGAGATCGTCCATCTTCTTGTCACGGAAGATGACGAGCGCGTCCTGGCATGCGGCGATCGCTTCCTGTGCCATCGCCTTGTCCTTGTGGGCGGCGCCCAGATCGACCAGCACGTCGCACAGGCTGTCCTGCGTGAAGGCGACAGCCGGCACCGAATTGATCTTCTTTTGCACCACGATCGCCTCGCGCAGGACCAACACCGCCTCCTCGAAATGCGCGACATTGTTTTCGGCGCGGCCGGCCATGGTCAAGGCATAGCCCATCTCGTTGCGCGCATTGGCCCAACGTTCGGGATCGCGGTCGCGACCGAGCTGCTCGGCAAGCGCCCGGTTGACGACAATCGCCTCCTCGTACAATTCAGCCGAAGGCTCGCGGGCCGCGATCATGCTCAGCGTCTGCGCGAGACTGGTCTGGTTGGTGATCCAGAGATCGGGATCGCGGGTGATCGTTCGCACCGTGGCGAGGTCGCGGTAGATCTGAGCGGCTCGTTTCAGCTTGCCGACATCGTTCGCCCAGTAACCAAGACTCGACAGCCCGCCGGCGAGATTGTTCTGATTGTTCTCCCAGACAGCCAGCGCATTCTCGCGCGTTACCACGCTGAGCGCTGCGTCATAGGCGGCAATCGCGCGGGTGAGCAACTCGACGTCCTTGCCGTCCGCGGCCATCAGCAAGGCATTGCCGATATCGCCCTTGGTGCGCGCCCATTGCATGCGGTTGGGAAAACCGTCGTAGATCCGCGCTGCCGTCTCGAAGCTCTGCACGGCCTTGGCGTAGAACGTGGCGTCGCCACCAATCCGGCCCTGGCTGTAGAGGGCAAAGCCGAGGTCGTAATTGATATTGGCCCACTCCTCCGGGTCGGCGTCCTTGGAGTAGGCGGGGAGCGCGGCTTCCAGCATGTCGGCTGCTTGCGCCAGCAAGTCCAGGTTGGATGTATTGTCGCCCAGGATCGACAGGGTCTGGCCGAGCACGCGCCGCGTCTGGCCGATCTCCGTGACATCACCGCCTTTCGTCTGCCCGTCGAGCGCCGCCCGCAGCGCGTCGACCGATTGCTGCAGCAGTTGATCGTCAGAGGCCAGCTTGCCTGACATCATCAACGCGCAGCCGAGGCGGAATTCCGTCTTGGCCCAATTGGCTGGGTCCTTGTCGCGGGTGCGAACCCTGAGCACCTGACCGTAGACATCGATCGCCTGCCGCAGGGTCGAGATGTCCCCCGCGCGTTCGCCCCAGTTCGATAGCGTGCCTGCAAGGCTGTAACCAATCGAAGCGAACTCGCCCGGCGCGGCGGTTGCGGTATAGACCTCCCATGCCTGACGATACGCGGTCACCGCCTGAATGTAGTAATCGGTTCCCGTATCGAGACCGCCGAGCGTGTCGTTGACCGATCCCAGATTCTGCTGCAGCGAAGCCCAGTCGAGCGGCAGTTTCTCACGCGGATATTCGGACAGAGCGGCCTGGTACGCGGTGGCTGCCTGCAGCAGCAGTTCCTTGTTCTTCTGCTTGGCGCCGAGGCGCTGCAAGGCGTTGCCGAGCGTCAGCTGGCCGTTGGCCCAGCTCGCCGCGGCGTGCTCGCGCGTCCAAACCGTAAGCGATGCCTCCGCCGCCTCCCGCGCGCGCTGCAACGCGGCGATATCGCCGTTGATCTCGCCGATCGACTCGAATGCGGTGCTCAAATTGTTCTGGATCGTCGCCCATTGCGCCGGCGCGCGTTCCCTGGTCATCTCCTCAGCCGCCGCCTGGAAGGCCGCGACCGATTGCTCAAGCGTCGGTACATCCTTTTCGCGCGCGCCGAGGCTCGCCAGAACGACACCCAGATTGATCTGGCTCAATGCCCAGTCGAGCGGTACGCGATCCCGGCGATATTCTGTCAGCGCGGCGCGATGCGCCGATATCGCTGCGCGAAAGCTGTCGCTCGTCGGCTCGCGCTCGCCCAGTTCGGACAGCACAACGCCGAGATTGTTCTCGGTCGCCGCCCATTCGAGTGGTAGTTTCTTCGACCCCTGAACCTCAAGCACCGAGCGGAAGGCGGCGACCGCCTTTTCGAGCAGCGCGGTGCCGTTCTCGCGCCGGCCGAGCTGCCAGTAGACCGCGCCTAGATTGCCGAAAGTCCTGGCCCAGTCGTCCGGATAGGCGTCGCGCGTGTAGACGCTCAGCGCTTGCTCAAAGGCGGCTGCCGACTTGTCGAGATTGTCGCGGCCGGCCTCGCGCTCGCCCAGTGTCGACAGAGTGATTGCGATATTGTTTTCGGTGGCCGACCAGCGGATCGGCGCGTTTTCGCGCGTCACATAACTCAGGCTCTTTTCATAGGCCGCGACGGCCTGGAGCAGAAAGGCGTTGTCGCCCGAAAAAGAGCCGTGCGCGGAGAGCGCCTCGGCTTCCGCTGACTTGTAGGTCCAGGCGTCCTCGTCGCTCCATTTTTCTACCTCGTCATAGGCCTTGGCGTAATCTTGAGCCGCCTTCAGATAGTCAAAGGACAGTTCATAGGTTTGCGCACTGCTGGCGAAAACCTCCGCAAACTCCTGCCGCCGTGCCTTGATGTCGGCCTCCGCCTGATCGACAGTCGTTGACAGTTCGCCGACGCGCGCCTTGGCCTGCTCGTGGAATTTTTTGGCGGCCTCGAGCGCGCCCTCCCGTACCGCCTGTTCGGCGAGCCCGGTCAGCCTGACGATCTCCGGGTCCTGGCTCTTCAGCGCGGCCTGCTCGGCCAGCACCTGTTTCAGCCGCTCGGTCTGGCCGCGCAGCAATTTGTCGAGTTCGGCCGGATCCTTGGGTATGTCGACCCCGAGCGCCTTCAGCATGGCATAGAGCCCATCCATCGGCACCTTGCCGTCACGCGCTATGGTTTCGATCTGGCGGCGCTCCGGATCGGGTAGCGTCGAGATAGTCAGCAGGAGCTGGCGCCGCTCCCTTAGGATTTCCCCCTCGTCGCCTTTCGGCGCCTCGGCGGGGGTACCGAAATAGAGCAGCCGGCGCAGGCTCTCATTGACCCAGGGCCGCTGCTGGCCGTTGGTCTTGAGATAGACCTCCTCGCCGATCATGCGCAAAACGGTGCCGAATTCCTCGCCGCCCATCGTGTCGATGTGGCGCAGGATCGCTGCCGCATAGGGGCTGTTGCCATCGGCCGGACCGTCCAGCGCAACCTTGCCGGGCTCGGCGGCAAAGGCGATGACCTGGCCGAGGCTGTCGTCGACCGAGCCCTTGGCGTCGGCGCCGCCCTTCAGGGAAACCACGCCGCGCGTTTCCCCGAGACCGCCGGCGCCAATCGGCTTGCCTTCGTCGCCCGGCGCCAGCTTCAGGAGCGTGCCCGGCGGGAACGGATCGTTGCGGCAGGCGTCCAGCAGAACGATGGTGACCGGCACCTTGGCCTTCAGTTCGGCGACGATGGACGACAGCGGCACCAACTTTTCGCCGGCATTGTCGAGCGCCGAAATATCGGCATCGACAGGGACCAGATAATTCTCGCCGCCGGCTTCGATGCCGTGGCCGGAATAGTAGATGATGGCGACATCGGCGCCCTCGGCATCGTCGACGAAGCCTTCGAGATCGCGCCGCAATTTGCGTGCGTCGCGGTTGGTGGCGACATTGGTCTCGAAGCCGAGCTTGTCGAACATCTCCTCGATGGCGCGGGCGTCGTTTTCCGGATTGGGCAGTTTGCCCACATGCTGGTAGTCGGACTGACCGATGATGAGCGCGACGCCTTTCAGCGCCTTCGGCTCTTCAGCCCAAGCGGGGCCAAACACGCATAGGCACACCAGTGCCGCGGCAAGTGCCGCGCACATGCGCCCTGTCGCACCTGCTGTTCGCCCAAAGAGCATTCTCTACCCCAAAACCCGACGCTATCTTCCGCAAGCGAGATGGCATCATGATGGCCGGCCGGTGGCAAGTCCTTGGGCGAGCTGTGTTCTTGTCATGGATATGCGTACGAGGCGGCTGGCTTTCAGCGTGCGAGCGGTAGTGTTCAGCATGCCGGATACGGCCAGTCCGGCCTGTTCATGAGTTGACAGGTCCGGACTTGTTGAGCAGTCGTCCGGCCCCGTAGAGCCTCTTTCTCTCAATGTTTCCGGGCGAGGGGGCCACGGTTGGATGCGCGGGATTGGCACTTTTACGTCAGCCGGCTTTTTTGGTCCGCAACGAGACCCCGACTTCGCGACTGCATCGTTTTAAAATCAAAGGGAATGAACTGGTGCTGCGAGAGAGGATTGAACTCTCGACCTCTCCCTTACCAAGGGAGTGCTCTACCACTGAGCTACCGCAGCCGCTGATGGCGGGGCTTCTGCCATATAGAACCGGCAAGCGCAAGGCGTCTGTGAAAGGCTTTGCCAGACAAGTTTCGCTGACATGGCGGCGCCACAATGCTAGCTATCCCTTGAACGGCAGGCCCTGCCAGTCGCGGGCGGGACGGAACGATGGACGACAAGATAAATCCACCGAAAAAGGCTGATCCGGCAAAAAAGGGCGGGATTAACCGCAAGGACCGTCTGGCCGAGCAGTTGCGCGCCAATCTCATGAAGCGCAAGACGCAAGCGCGTTCGCGGCGCACCGGTGACGCTGACCAGCGCCCGGAAGGCCTGGCGGCTGCTGAAAAAATGCACAAGGACTGACCGATATCGGCCACACTGGCCGGCCAACTTGGCCAACGGGCTCAGGAATCTTGAACCAAGCCGGCCAATGGTCTAGACGGGCCGATACGCAAACTGACGAAAACCGGCCTTTCGGGCCGAGGGGACATTCTCTCATGGATCGCATCAGAATTGTCGGCGGCAACAAGCTCGCCGGAAGCATTCCGATTTCGGGCGCGAAAAACGCCGCTTTGCCGCTGATGATCGCCTCGCTGCTCACCGACGACACGCTGACGCTGGAAAACGTGCCGCATCTGGCCGATGTCGAGCAGCTGATCCGCATTCTCGGCAATCACGGCGTCGACTATTCGGTCAATGGCCGCCGCGAGAAGCAGAATGAGGGCTATTCGCGCACCATCAACTTCTCGGCCCGCAACATCGTCGACACGACCGCGCCTTACGAACTGGTGTCGAAGATGCGGGCATCGTTCTGGGTGATCGGCCCGCTGCTGGCCCGCATGGGCGAGGCGAAAGTGTCGCTTCCCGGCGGTTGCGCCATCGGCACGCGGCCGGTCGACCTGTTCCTTGAAGGCCTGCAGGCGCTGGGCGCCGACATCGATGTCGACACTGGTTATGTGCTGGCCAAGACCAGGAACGGCCGCCTCGTCGGCAATCGCTATGTGTTCCCGAAAGTCTCCGTCGGCGCCACCCATGTGCTGATGATGGCGGCGGCGCTCGCCAAGGGCGAGACGGTGCTGGAAAACGCCGCCTGCGAGCCCGAAATCGTCAACCTCGCCGAATGCCTCAACGCCATGGGCGCAAAAATTTCCGGCGCCGGCACTCCAACCATCACCATCGATGGCGTCGAATCGCTGTCGGGCGCGCGAGTGCGCGTCATCCCCGACCGCATCGAGACCGGGACCTATGCCATGGCTGTGGCCATGACCGGCGGCGATGTCGTGCTCGAAGGCGCCCGCCCCGAGCTGCTACAGACCGCGTTGGATGTGATTGCCCAGACCGGTACCGAGATCACGCCGACCAATTCCGGCATTCGCGTCCGGCGCAACGGCGCCGGCATTTCGCCGGTCGACGTAACGACGGCGCCGTTCCCGGCCTTCCCGACCGATCTGCAGGCGCAGTTCATGGGCCTGATGACCATGGCCAAAGGCAAGTCGCGCATCACCGAGACCATCTTTGAAAACCGCTTCATGCATGTGCAGGAACTGGCCCGGCTCGGCGCCCACATCACGCTGTCCGGCCAAACGGCGATCGTCGACGGCGTCTCCAAGCTGAAGGGCGCGCCCGTGATGGCGACCGATCTGCGCGCCTCGGTGTCGCTGGTCATCGCCGGTCTGGCGGCCGAAGGCGAAACGACGGTCAACCGCGTCTACCACCTCGACCGCGGTTTTGAGCGGCTGGAAGAAAAGCTGTCCAATTGCGGCGCGGTGATCGAGCGGATTTCGGCTTGACCGCACGGCAGTTGCTTCAGACAGACAGGCGTCTGGTGCTGCCTCCATTCACCGCCAACACTTCAAACCCGAGGCGCTAGCCTCGGGTTGAATTCGTGTCGCGGTTGCACCGACCGGAAAGACCGCCTAACAGAAGGCTGAAACCAACTTTCAGGTGTGCATTCGGCATGGCAGCCCTCAAACTCATTGCGCTCGACGATCAGGATCTGAGCATCGTCTCGGCTCACGTCCAGGACGCCGTGATGAAGGTCTCGGATCTCGAATACCTGCCTTCGGCCAAGCGTTTCATATTGACCATGAAACGCTTCGTCTGGGAGGCGAAGTCCGGATTGTTCAGCCAGCACAATGAGCGGCGCCAGGCGGTGTTGCATTTCGACCGCGTGCTCGGCGCCAAGACCAGCGGCATTGCCCGCGATCGGCCGGCCGAGGTGCTGTCGCTTCTGGCAATCAGCTTTATCGAAATCAGCAAGCCGGCCGGCATCGTCGAATTGGTCTTTTCCGGCGGCGGCGCGATCATGCTCGACGTCGAATGCATCGAGGCACGGCTTGCCGACATAGGCGGCGCCTGGGAAGCCACCTCGCGTCCGGTGCACAGGGTCTAGAGCATGATCCCAAAAAGTGGGTGCCGGTTTTTGTTGGACAAAACGGGAATCGTTTGTCCAGAGATCATGCTCCAACAAAGGGCTAGATCATGATGAGATTTCAAGCAAATCTCACCATGATCTAGACGCAGCCGATGGCCATTACGCTTATCCAATCCGATGCCGGTTTCGCGCAGCGTTTCGCCGCCTTCCTGACCACCAAGCGGGAAGTATCGGAGGACGTCGACACTGCCGTGCGTGCCATCATTGCGCGGGTTCGTGCCGAGGGCGACGCTGCCCTGGTCGACTACACGCTGAAATTCGACAAGGCCGACCTCAATAGCCTCGGCATCGCCGTGTCGAAGGACGACATCGCGCAGGCCTACAAAGACGCCGATCCGCAGACGGTCGATGCGCTCAAATTCGCGCGCGACCGCATCCGATCCCATCACGAGCGACAAATGCCCAAGGACGATCGCTATACCGATGCCGCCGGGGTCGAGTTGGGTTCGCGCTGGACGGCGATCGAGGCGGTCGGGCTCTATGTGCCGGGCGGCACGGCAAGCTATCCAAGCTCGGTGCTGATGAACGCCGTGCCGGCCAGGGTGGCGGGCGTCGAGCGCATCGTCATCGTCGTGCCGGCGCCGGGCGGCATCATCAATCCGCTGGTGCTGGTGGCCGCCGATATATCAGGCGTTTCAGAGATTTACCGCGTCGGCGGCGCGCAGGCGATCGCCGCTCTCGCCTATGGCACGCAGACGATCCGGCCGGTCGCCAAAATCGTCGGGCCCGGCAATGCCTATGTCGCCGCCGCCAAGCGCCAGGTGTTCGGCACGGTCGGCATCGACATGATTGCCGGACCGTCTGAAGTGCTGGTGGTGGCCGACGGCAGCAACGATCCCGACTGGATCGCCGCCGATCTTCTGGCGCAGGCCGAGCACGACGTGTCGGCGCAATCGATCCTGATCACCAACGATCCTGCGTTTGGAAAAGCAGTCGAACAGGCGGTCGAGCGCCAATTGCTGAGCCTGCCGCGCGCCGAGACGGCGGCTGCCAGCTGGCGCGATTTCGGCGCGGTGATCCTGGTGGAGACCATCGAAGCCGCGCTGCCGCTGGTCGACCGCATCGCCGCCGAACATGTGGAACTCGCCATCGACGATGCCGAGGGCTTCCTGGCCAGGATGCGCAATGCGGGCGCTGTGTTTCTGGGACGCCATACGCCCGAAGTCATCGGCGACTATGTCGGCGGCTCCAACCACGTGCTGCCGACGGCGCGTTCGGCGCGCTTCTCTTCGGGCCTGTCGGTGCTCGATTTCGTCAAGCGCACCTCGATCCTGAAGCTCGGGCCGGAGCAGCTGAGAGCACTTGCGCCGGCGGCGATTGCGCTGGCCAAGGCGGAAGGCCTCGACGCGCATGGCCGCTCCGTCGCCATCCGGCTGAACATGTAGGCGGCGATGGCGGACGGCGATCAAACCCGCGCAAGGCTGATCGATGTCGAGCTCGACGAGTCGATCGGCCGTTCGACGCCCGATGTCGAACATGAGCGCGCGGTGGCGATCTTCGACCTGATCGAAGAAAACAGCTTTCAGCCGGTCAATGATGACGGCGCCGGGCCTTATCGGCTGAAGCTCTCGCTGGCCGAATCCCGGCTGGTGTTTGCGGTCGCCCGCGAGGATGGTGCTGATGTCGTCACCCATATCCTGTCGCTGACGCCGCTCAGGCGCATCGTCAAGGACTACTACCTGATCTGCGAAAGCTATTACGACGCCATCCGCTCCTCGACGCCAAGCCATATCGAGGCGATCGACATGGGCCGGCGCGGCCTGCACAATGAAGGCTCGCAGACGTTGATGGACCGGCTGGCCGGCAAGATCGACATCGACTTCGACACGGCGCGGCGGCTGTTCACGCTGGTCTGCGTGCTGCACTGGCGGGGTTAGACCTGACTGGGGCGCCCCGCTCGATCCTGTTTTTGTGCGGCATGAACGCCGTGCGCTCGCCGATGGCCGAGCAGCTGGCGCGGCGCATGCTGCCGCCGGCCACTTTCGTCGCCTCTGCCGGCGTGCACAGGGGCGAGCGCGATCCGTTCGTCGACGCGGTGCTGGCCGAAGAGGGCCTGACGCTAGGCGAGCGCCAGCCGCGCTCGATGGACGATCTCGAGGACGATTATTTCGACCTGATCGTCACCCTGGCGCCGGAAGCCCACCACGCCGCGCTCGAACTCACCCGCTCGCTTGCCGTCGACGTCGAATACTGGCCGATGCCGGATCCGACCGATGTCGGCGGCAGGCGCGAGCAGATCATGGCCAGCTATCGCGACGTGAGAGAACGGCTGAAAGCGCGCATCAGCCGACGTTTTCTGCTTCCGGAGGTAAAAAACGCGGCGGATTGATGCATGTCGCTCAAAAGCGGTCCCGGTTTTGAGACAACGACATGCATAAAACGAAAGCTTGGAGCGCGTCGCATATGACGCGATCTAAGCGTGTTCACAAGCGCACGATTATCATATAGGTTCCGCCGAAATTCCGGCCTGGGCGCTCCAGGGCGCCGGAACTGCAATCCAAGCAAAGGTATCGAATGCCGAAGGAAGAAGTCCTCGAGTTTCCGGGTGTCGTGACGGAATTGTTGCCCAACGCGATGTTCCGGGTGAAGCTCGAAAACGAACACGAGATCATCGCCCATACGGCTGGCCGCATGCGCAAGAACCGCATCCGTGTGCTGACCGGCGACAAGGTCCTGGTCGAGATGACGCCCTATGACCTGACCAAGGGCCGCATCACCTACCGTTTCAAGTAACAGTCCGGCGCGAACCGCGATGAGCATCCTGCAGAAGCTCGTGCTTGCCTCTGGTTCGCCGCGCCGGATCGAACTGTTGCAACAGGCCGGCGTCGAGCCGGACCGCGTGCTGCCAGCCGATGTCGACGAAACGCCGCTGCGCGCCGAACATCCGCGCTCGCTGGCCAAGCGGCTGTCGAAGGAAAAGGCCGAGAAGGCGCTGGCCTCGCTGAAAAGCGAGGAAGACTATGCGCCAAGTTTCGTGCTGGCCGCCGATACGGTGGTCGCGGTCGGACGCCGCATCCTGCCCAAGGCCGAGACGCTGGACGACGCCGCCAATTGCCTTGGACTGCTTTCGGGCCGTTCGCACCGGGTCTATTCCGGCATCTGCCTGATTACGCCGGGCGGCAAGCTGCGCCAAAGGCTGGTTGAATCCAGGGTACGCTTCAAGCGGCTTCCACGCGAGGAGATCGACGCCTATGTCGCCTCCGGCGAATGGCGCGGCAAGGCCGGCGGCTATGCCGTCCAGGGTCTCGCCGGTTCGTTCGTCGTCAAGCTGGTCGGCTCCTACACCAACATTGTCGGCCTGCCGCTCTACGAGACGGTGGCGCTGCTTTCGGGCGAAGGCTTCAAGGTCCACACCAGCTGGCATACCGCGCGGCCATGAGCCTGGACGATAAGGTCACACCACTGCGCCCGAAGCGCCCCTGCCCCGAATGCGGCAAGCCGTCGGCGCGCGAGACCTATCCGTTCTGCTCGAAGCGCTGCAAGGACATCGACCTCAACCGCTGGCTGAAGGGCGCCTATGTCATCACCGCGCGGGATGACGAGGACGAGAGCGACGAGCCGAAGTAGGGTTTGGGCGGTGCCGGCCGCGCAATTCCACTTCGCCGACCTTACGCAATTGCTGCTTTGCCGGCGTCGGTATTGTCTGCGACAATTGCCCCGGAAAATCAGCGCTTAGGCGCTGGACAGGCCGGATTCCCGTGCTATAACCCACGCGCTTTCAAGGGGTGCCCCACGGCGCTTTCCTGAAATCCGGTCAGGCGATGTCTCGTTTGCCGGCGAGGCCCAGATAGCTCAGTTGGTAGAGCAGCGGACTGAAAATCCGCGTGTCGGTGGTTCGAATCCGCCTCTGGGCACCACTTCTCTCCGGTCCATTCCGGACACATAGGTTACGGTTTATATCGGAGACATGGGTAACACTTTTGGCCCGAAGGGGTTTTGGAGTGGTTCGAGCCTGCATGTCTCATCATCGAAGTAGCCCAAATCATAATCCATGAAGGAAGCCAGCCAGATATGGTCCTCGACCTGTTTGATGCCGACGGTCTGGCCGGCAAAGACGAGGCTGAGGTTGATCTTCTTGCGATTGTAGCAGATGCGGCCGCAGGTGGTGACGGTGACGGCCTTGTCGTGAAACGGATAATCGAGATCCGGCAGGCCGGCATAGATGCGCGGTGACGGCGTGTAGCGCTCGGCTGGACAGGCCATGTCGAGCGCCTGATGTGGGCGTTCTGAGTTGAACTCATTGATGAAGTCATCGAACCTGGCCTGCTGCTGCAGGAAATTGGCGCCAGCCGGTTTGGTGGTTTCCTTCTTGAGAGTCAGGTGCATGCGCTCATGGCGCCCGTTCTGCTGCGGACAGCCCGGCTGGATGCGCTCGATGTCGATGCCCAGGCGCAGCCACCAGACCGACAGTTTGCTGAGATTGAACAGCGCGTTTGGGCTGGCAAAGGGAACGCCATTGTCGGTCCTTATGGCGCTGGGCAGGCCGAACTCTTTGAAACGCTCTCGAACACCGTGAAGGCATAGGCTTCCTTGGTAGTCGACAACGCCTCGCAGGCGATGAGATAGCGGCTGGCGAAGTCGGTGATCGTCAGCGGATAGCAATAGCGCCGATCGGCGAGCATGAACTCGCCTTTGTAGTCGGCACACCACAGATCGTTGGGCCGATAGCCGTTTGAAAGTGGTGTTCCCATCGCCCTGTTGCGCCTTCGCTTGCGGCGCTCGACCAGGCCATGGCGGTCGAGAACCGCATGCACCGTCGAGATCGCAGGCCGGTGAACGTCAGGATACAGCCGGGCCAACCGTTCGCGTATCTTTGGCGCACCCCAGGTCGGCTTGTCTTGCTTGAGGCGCACAATCAGCTTCTCGATTTGAAACGGAAGCTGATTGGCGTGGCGGTAGGGTCGGCGTGATCGATCCGTCAGCCCCTCAAGGCCACTGTCATTGTAGCGTGTGAGGATCTTGTAGCCGGTCTTGCGCGAGATATCGAACTCACGGCAAAGCACCGCCATCTTCTCGCCGTCCAGCAGCCGGGCAATGAACTTCAGCCGCTCTTCCATGACGTTACACTCCTTCCAAGGCACCTTGCTCTCCTTGCAAAGGGCCGAAAGTGTAACCCATGTCTCCGGAATGAACTGTCACCCATCTCTCGGGAAGGGCATCCCGGAAGCTCCTGTTTCTCAATGATTTCAAGGCTTAGTCTTTCCTAGCGGTCCACATTCCGGTACACCGGAGGTCCACAATGGGACTTGTTTTGAAGCACGTTTTCCGCACTAAGGCCGGAACTTGGCACTACAGACGAAGGCTCCCCGGCGACACCATATCCATCGTCGGCAAGGGGGAGTTCAAGCGCTTGCTCGGCTCCACGGAACGGGAGGCCCTTCGCAACTTCCCAAAGGTCAATGTGGAATTTGAGCGGCTGGTGGCCGGCGCTCGCATGAGGCGCGATGCAGGCGCATTGGCGGGGACGCCCCTAGAGGTCCACCGGGAAGCGGAGAGACGGGCGCAAGAGCTTGCGGCCATGACCGTCCATATTGGAAGTCGTGAGTTGCCCGGTAGTCACCCAGACGCTGTTGATGTGATCCGGGAAAGCTATCTGTCGAGGCAGGACCGTGCGGCAGGGGATGAGGTTGAGGACCGCGCCGTAGCTATCCTGTCCAGCGGCGGGAAGTTGTCTCGCCCCGCGCCCATGATTGAGGATGCCCGAAAGCTCTACCTGAAGGAGCGCGTGGTCGGCGGCATAAACGAGACGGCAAAGACCGCGCGGGTAAACCGCAACATGGAGCATCTGTCCCTCGCCGGGGTCGGCAAAGACCGGGCCATAACCAGCCTCACCCGAGAGGATGCCCGAAACGTCCGGGATTATCTGGTGCGCGACCTCGGCATGAAGGCCGCTACGGTGCGTCGCTACATGAATGATGTCCGGGCCGTGATAAATCTGGGCATGACGGAGTTCGGCCTTCGAGACACGATGGCGAACCCGTTCCAGAACCTTCCTATCAAGGGGGCAGAGGTGTCGACCACGGCGGCGACTGATGAGCGGAAGCCCATCCCCGAGGCGATGATAGGCCCGCTCCGGCAGCGCATTGAGGCCCGCGCGGGGGAAGACCTTTGGCGCATATGGCGGATTGTCGAGGGGACAGGATGCCGTCTGGGATAGGTGGCAGGACTTCTCCTCCCTGACGTGGTTTTTGGCGCTGCCATCCCCTACATCAATCTTGTCCCCCACCCCCACAGGCGTCTCAAGACGGCAGGCTCTGTGCGGAGAGTTCCGCTGATAGGCGACGCCCTGAAAGCTGCACAAGAGGCCACGGAGGCGGCCGGGAAAGGCCCTGCCCTGTTCTCCCGCTATGGTCGATTGCGCGGCGCTGACGCAGCCTCTGCGGTGCTCATGAAGCATGTTCGCGCGATAACCGATGATCCGAAGATCGTCGTCCACTCGCTCCGGCATCGCATGGAAGATCGCCTCACGCTTGCTGGCGTGAGTGAGTTCGACCGAAACTTGATCTTGGGTCACTCCAGCGGCGGAATGAGCGAGCGCTACGGCGGCCCCGACGCCCGACTTGAGGTGGCCCAACGTGGTCTCAAGGCGGCCTTGGGTGTCGGCCGACCGTCCAGACGCAAACCCAAAGTGTAGCGGAGGGCGGCGTGGCGAAGCGGAACATTCCTGCGATGACATAGCGCAAGGCGCCAGAGGTCCCGGCGACCACTTGGAACCTCAAGCGGGCCGCCTTTCTTGCGGCCTCCGGGTGGGTGGTCGCCGTGTTCTTGGGCTTGTTGGAGCTTCCCGCCAAGGTGAACTCCTTCTTCAACGAGGCACCCGCAGCGTACAAAAACGTCACCGACCTCGTGCTGTTAGATCAGCAGTACTCGGGTGTGTGGACGACCGACTTGGAAGGGTGGATAGACGCGACTGACGACGAGCGAACTGCCTCCACAGTTGACGGGTCTCCCGTTGTGTTTGCGCTTGCGGGTCTACCGTGGCGAGGTCGTTGTATTCCGGAGGACTGGAGAAGAACTACGTCTACACCCGCCTTATGGTCGAGGGGCGGAAGCGATGGGGTGGCACAATAGAGGCAATTGTCTACGACTACATAGACGGGAAGAAGACCGCCTTGGCGCAATTCGAGCTTGCTCTAGACGAAAGCGCCCGATTGCCACTTCGCCTGAAAGCGGTCCACCAAGGCCTTCACGTTTTGCCTGAAACGATTGGGCTCCACCGAAACGACGATGCCTTCCCGGACGATCTTGGAGGCATCAACGTCGAGTTCTATGAAAAGGCGCTCAAGCGCTTCAATCCCGACCGGGCGATGCCTGCCGACAGAGCCGACCAAAAGCAAAGCGGGTAGGAGGGAGACCCCGGCCGACGGACCGCTCCGGCAAGTCCTCGATCATGTGAGACGAAGATCGCCGATAGCGGCAGGAAGTTGCCCAGTGGAACGAATGCTCCGGCCTGCCCTAGCCTCCCCATTCAGCGCCTCGTTCGTGGCCCTCCCCCGCAATCTCCGCAACCTACGTTCATTCGTCCTTCCAGATCACCCGCTTCTCCCAGCGGATTTCCACGAGGCGCCTGTAGCGGATTCGGTGTGCCTGCTCCCCAGTGGGGTGGAACAACTGTGCGCTCATCCACTCCCGGCTTTTGCACTTCTGGCAAAGCACCTTGTCCCGCACTCTATCGATGGTGACGTTCCCGACTATCTCTCGCAGTTCTGCCGGTTTGTAGTATCGGGTGATGTTGCAATGACCGCAGCGAATGCCCGCCACCTGCCCCGCGTCATGGGCATGCGTAAGGGTCCACGCGGCACCTCTCGGCCACTTCTCGGGTTGCTTTCCCCACCCAGAGGGAAAACGCCGAGGTCGAGGCGGAGTTGGCGATTCGCTCGGGCGATGATCAGGGCCGGGAGGTAAGGATGATCCGACGGGGTACGGGTCACGATGCTCATTCCAGACCCTTGGCACGAGCGTAAGCTGAGGGGCCGTAGGGCGTGTTGGCTAGATAGCATGTAAACTCGTGCTCTAGCTGGACCATGGCTATGTCCTTGTCATGCTCATGGCCGCGCGCACCCACGTCGTTGCGCCACCGATTGTCATTGGTCGAAATCGACCAGCGCCAAGTGCCCTCTCGCAGACCCCGCGACTTGTCGCGCTGGATGCGGCCAACGCTATCGGAGCCCAGGAAGCTGGCGGAGATACTGCTTGTTGCCGGGCTAAGGCTCCAGTCGAGCCAGAAACGCGCTGCGAAACTGCGCACATACTGAGCCGCGTGGACTATGGTGGCACAAATGGTGATGGGCTGTCCGTCGTAGTCGAGGACTTCATAGCCCTCACCGCCGGCATCGCGAACTCTCAATCGTTCGGCTGTCATGACCTTCTCCAATTCGCTCTTGAGGCCGCAACGCCCGTAGAGCGGACGGCGAGCCGGATTGTTGAGTAAGGAGTTATGTCGGGCAGCCGTGCTGCTTCTTACTTCTCTTCGACGTAAGGGCTCACCCATCGTCGGTTATCGCGCGGCTTGTCCGAAAGACGCCAAGGGCCGCTTCTCTCAAGGCACGATGTGAAAGGTGACGTAACGTCTGCACGCAGTCAAGGGATTGGCACGCTCGGTAGTGTCTCAGTTTGGAGTTGCGCTCTGTTCAAAGAAAGATGGAAGCCGACGTCAGGTAAATTCCATATACGCTCGCCCCAAGGAAGAGGAGGGCGAGGATGAGGCCGATTTGTTTCTCGCGCCTCAACGATGATGGTTCCTTCATCGTGAGCAGCACCAGCCACGCCGATAAGACCGCCATAGCCACAGCAATGACAAACATCGCGATATAGATGCTCTTCGGATAGAGGGGCCGCAGGAGAATGCCCGTCGAGGCAATTGCGAGGTTGGCAGCGATGAGCGCTTTGTAGCGCCCTGACAGCCGATGATCATTCATACCGATACTCGTTTTTGTAAGGGCCGCGCTTGCCCGCCTTCGATGCAGGGGGCGTCCATCTTCTCGCAAAGGTCATCCATAGACCAGAGCGCCTTCTCACGCTCTCAATCGTCCTCGCGGAAATCCTTCAGCGACGCATGGCGAAGCTTCTCCTCGCCCTTCAGGAACTTGACTCGCCCCACCAATCCCGGCTTGAGCCATTCGGCCTTCTCCTTTGGCGAGCCCTTTTGGCGGCGGAGCACCGGCCTTGCCCTGTACGCGGTCCCATAGTGCCTCCTTCTCGACGTAGCACTTGATCTTGCGCCAGTTCATGGTCGAGCCGCTGCGGTAGACGCTGTCGAGGCGCTTCGAGACGATGCCCTCAAGGCCAGCCTCACAGGCGAGATGATAGACGGCCTCGCCAGTGCCGGGCATGGCCTCGCTGAACTGGATATGGCCGCCAGCCGGGATCAGCGCTTGCAAGATTTCGCGCCTGTCCTTGAGCGGCATGTCGCGCAGATCGTGGCCGTTGGAGATTTTATTTTGTTCATCCAGAATTTCATTTTGAAACGCCGTGCTGAAATCTTCCGATATATCGTTGAATTCGGCTCGCACCCGCTCGAACAGCCTGGTGGCCTCGGCGTGATAGGTGACGATGTCCATCTCCTCCGCGATGCGCGTGGCGCTCGTGAGACCGAGCAGGCGGTTCACTTCTCTCGCGGCATCGGCCTTGGAAATGGTGACTTGGGTAATCGCGTTGAGATCCCGGCCCTTTTCGGCCGTGACCTTTTCCGCTTCTGGTTTGAACACCGAAGGATTGATACCGGAATAGAACCGGGCGGGCTTCTTTTCATCGTCAGCCAGCTTGTAGGCGGCGGAGATAGCATCATCGCCGAATTTCTCGACCGTTCTTTGAAGCTCGGCAAGAGGCGCTGGCAAGGCGTGCTTTACGGCGTCCCGACGCCTCTCCAGGGTAATGGTCGAGTGACCGGCGCGAGCCAACTCATCGATCTCGTTATTACACGCATCGCGCGCGTCGAGCAGCTGGCCGACGTTTTCGACGAGCTTCGTCAATAGAGTGGCGCGGTCACTCGTCAGATCAGCAATTTCTTTTGCCTTGGCATCGGCAATTTTTTTTTGCCTTGTCATCGGCGGAAACATTCGCGACCTGCTTCGCAATCGCAATCGCAATCTTGCCATCGCAATCGGCGAGTTCCTTCATCAGCCTGGTCGCGCTGTCGATCAGCGTTTCAGCTGGAGGTCCATTCGGGTGCTTAGCCATTTCTACTTCTCCCCTTTCATTTCATTCTGGATGAAGCCCTTTGCCCGGTTCATGCCGATCAAGAACAGGTCCATATCTCGGTCTCATCCATGACGAAGTTGAGCCAGTTGGTACTGCCGACATTGAGGGTCGCCAGCCGGAACGGATAAGACGGCGGCATGGCCCACTTTTTGTCGTCGTCCTTCTCTTGTTCTCGTCGAGCTTCGAAGCGCTTGCTGGCCTCCCTCAGCTGGTCGATCGCATCGCGATCACGCTGGTTGCGAATCATGAACGCGACCGTGCCGACATCCGTGACAAGGCTGCTCAAGCGTGCGCGGCGCTGATAGGGTTTCGCCAATGTCGTGCTCATCAGCGGCACAGCGACCGTCGGCACGTCCGGCATTGTCAGCCTGAAAGCATCGACCGGGAGGTTTGAAAAAATACCGCCGTCAAGAAACGCAACCTGATCGATCCCGGCAAACTCGTCGTGTTTGTCTTTGTCGACGAGCTCTGCAAGTCTGACCGAGATAAAACTCTCCCACGTCTTCTTGTTGACGTCGAAAAGGGCCGGCTCGAAGAACAGTGGGATCGACATCGAGGCTCGCACCAGGGCGGCGGGCGAGTTGGAATTCGTTTCCACCGACAGATATCTGACGTCGCGGGGGAATTGAAACTTCACGCCGACGGGCGTGCAGGCCGCCATGATCTGAAGCAGGTCCTCTCCAAGTTGTTTGTCGCCAGTTTGCTTGTCGTCGCCAAGCTGCCACGATGCAAACAAGGCCTGTTCTGGACTGGCGGTGGTTGCGTCGCGCAATTGCTTGCCGACATCTCTCAGCGTGTTGAACAATTCGTCGACGGTTCGAAGTCCGTTCTCAGCCAGGACGCCGCGCAGCCAATCTTCGAAGGCATTCCCGGGGTTGAGCCCACGCTTGCGCAGTATCTGGCGCAGCGCTCTAAGCCAGGCCGGCCAAGCCGAAGGAAGCAAGGAGATTCGCTTGAGCAGAAATTGCTTGATGAGCCTGCGCGTGCGAAACGGACCGTCGATGAACGCGCTCATCGGCATGCCGCCGACGATTTCCACCACCTTTTCATGGGTGGGGTCGAGCAGGTTTTTGCCGCGCACGGCTGCCAAGCCCATCGCCATGATGGCGCCGGCCGAAGCTCCGGCGATACCGGCAAAGCGGACGCCGGCCAATTCAAGGCCGGTGACGAATCCGGCATGCGCAAGGCCGAGAACACCACCGCCCTGCAGGACGATGTTGGCAATGCGATATGGCTCGCCGCTTCCGTCCGGTTTGACGTCGCGAAACAGCCGCAGCTCCCCCGTATCGTTCATGGCTGCCGCCTTCAGCCAAAAGAACTCATCCATTTTGGATTTGGACGGGTGCTTATCGTCCGGCTTTTTGGCCTCGGCGATGATCTCGCCTTTCAGCTTCAGGAAGTCAGGATTATTCCAGACATTCAGGGCCATTGTTCTTAGCCCCACCCCTCGCGGCAATGTCTCCAGGCAGCGTCTTGGGCACGACCCCCACTTCCGATCATGTTTCGGCCGGCGGAGGCCTTGTCTGCCTAACGCTTCGGCGCCTGTTCCTCAGTTCGCGGTCTTCTTGTACGCAAGATAAGCCGCGTGGCTCAGCCCAAGCAGCGCTACGAAGCCTTGGTCAATCGTTGGGAGGTCCTTGATAAACGGCAACTTGCTGTCGACGATCATCTTGTCGGAGAGTGCCCCTGCATAGATCGAAACCAGCAGGATCGTGAACGCCAACTGCTGTACCTTGCTGACGTCGATCTGCGCGTATCCGGCGGTGGTATCGCCGCGGACGATGTCCATCCAGCGCGCTTCCGGCGCCTCCTCCTTGGACGGCACATTATTGTCGAGCTTGACGGTCTTCGTCAGCGCATCTTCCGCCTTCACCGTGGCCTCGACGCGCTCGACCAGCGCGGCCGTCGGCTTCTTGTCCTTCTTTCGGCTCTCCACCAACACCGGCGCGGTGACGAAGCTGAACGCACCGATGCCCAGCAAAGCCCAAACCTCCGGTGGCACCTTGATGGCGAGCGGCGTGACGTCGCCGAGCGCGGCGTTCGACAGGCCGGCTGTCATCAATGCGGAGACAAGCAACACCGTCCACAAAACGAGCTGGAAGCGTGCAAGGCTGATACGGTTGCGATCGTCGATGAAGATGCCGTCCAGCCGCTGCTTGAACGCATTGCCGACATAGGCAAGCAGTGCCGCAAATGTGACTGCCGTTATCGCCCACGCCCAGACCCGGCCGAAGTCATAGCTGGAATTGCCGCCCAACGCGATGTTGACGAAAGCGCGACGGCGATGGCGAAGATGAGAACGCCCAGGCCCTTCATGGAGGAATCTCCTTCAGCAATGCGGACGAAAGCCGCGAACAGTCATGATCGAAAGCCAGCGACGACGACTGGCAGGCGGATGGGAGCCGGCGGCGATACGATGCCGCCGGCAGCGCTCATCGAGCGGCATCGACGTCATTGCGCAGTTTTGAAAGCTGCCCGAAGAAGCGATCGCCTGGACAGTCCGTGCTCTTGCACTGACGATGGCCGATGATGTCGGCGGTGCTCATGCCATATTGGTTGCATAGCCAGGCACAGAGCTGGACCAGCGCCGTCCACTGCGCGGCCGGGGGCAGGCCGACCATATAGGTGCCCTCGTTTTCGATGCCGACGTAGTCGCTGTTGCAGGCATCGCCGGCATGCGCTCCCAGCACGTGCTTCTGGCCGGCGCGGGCTATTTCAAGGCTGCGGTGCCGACCTTCCAGCATGTGCCCGCCGCGGCTGACGGTGAAGTGCTGGCCGGTATCCTTCCAGTTTCGCTGTGGCCCCATGTGAAAGCTCTGGATATTTCGAGCCAGCTGCTTGGCATGCACCAGGGATGTATCAGCGACATTGGCGCTGGCCGTGTGGTGAATGACAATGCCTTTGGGCCGCCTGTTCAGAACCGTGATCGCGCTCTTGGGCGGATGTGCCCCCCAGGACGCGGTATCATGGATCACCGGCGCCGCTGCCAGTTCCAGCATGGATGCGGGCGCCAATTCGAGCCCGGCTGATTCCATCAGCTGCGTCGTGCCGTGGCATCCGCAATCGGGCTTTGCGCCATAGACCTGCCCGATGTAGCTGTCCGCACCGAGCTGGCTCGTTGTTGCTAACTCCCTCAGGGTGTCCAACCCGTCGTCGAGCCATGCCGCTGCCGCCGGATCGGCCACACTCTCCATGGCAAGACCTTCCGTTGCTCCAGCATGGGCACGGTAGGCATCGAGAGCGACCTGGGCATAGCGTTCGCGGCTCGGGTAGTTTGGCACACCCGCCACCAGATATTTGCGTTCGAAAACCCGGACCGCCCTGACCAGATCCGTTTCCCGCAGCAAGGCGCGACTGGCGTAGTCGTGCGTCGTCGACAGTTCGTGTTTCAAGAAGCCGTAATTGGCCTGGTCGGAATCGATGTCGAGATGTTGCCGGCTGCACCATGCCTCGAAGGCACGCCGTCGAGGACCCGTCCATTGCTCCCAGCCGTAGCCGCCGCGCCCCGCAATCGGATGCACTTCCTGCATCGTGTGGAAGCCATTGCACTCATGGCCGGTATTGCCCAGCACCGCCGCCGTCTGCACGGTGGTGAAGTGGAAGTCGCGTTTCAAGGCATCCATTATCGACGGCGCCTTTTCGATGAAAAGTCGGTAGTTGGCCATCTTCCCCTCCTATCGGCTGCTGTTATGGCCGCGCTTGGATGCGGCTGACCGGCCGGCTGCGGCCGCCGGCGTTGCGACTTCGTGATCGCTTTCAGCGGCAGGCGCCACGACGACCGCGACCGCCGGACTGACAACAGGTTGCGGCTGGGTGGCGACTGCCCGCTCGGCATGAACGAGCCCGCGTCCGTACAGATCGGGCGCGCCGAGCGGCATGGCGGTGGCCTCGAGATGGCGCTGCGCCATGAGCGGGCTGAGGCCCGGATAGCGGGAAAGCAGGATTGCTGCCACGCCGGCAACATGGGGCGTCGCCATGCTCGTGCCGTTCAGCTCACGATAGGTGTTGGCCAGATACGTCGATTCGATCCCGACGCCTGGCGCGGAGAGATCGAGTTGCGAACCGCGATTGCTGAAATTGGCTCTGCGATTCGACTGGTCGGTCGCTGCGACCGCGATGCAAGCATCGTCGAAAGCAGCCGGATATGACACCGCCCCGCCATAATCATTGCCGGCCGCGGCACAGACAATCACCTGGCGCGATCGCGCATAGATGACAGCGCGACGCAGCGAATCCGACGCTTGCCCGCTTCCAAGGCTCAGATTGATCACTTGTGCGCCGTTGTTCGCGGCCCAGGTGATGCCAAGCGCCACTGAATCGCCGCGGGAATAGCCATCCCGCGCCAGAACCTTGACCGCCATCAGACGCGCCTGGGGCGCCACGCCCACGACGCCAAGACCGTTGCTGCGCCTGGCGGCGATTGTTCCGGCAACATGAGTGCCGTGACCGTGATCGTCGGTGTAGGAAATGCTGCCGGGCACGAATGTGGCGCCCCGCACCGGCAAAGCGAGATCGACATGTGGAGAAATGCCGGTGTCGACGACAGCCACGACAACGCCTTGGCCGGCGTAGCCCCTGCGCCAGGCCGCCCGGGCGCCGATCTGGTCGATGCCCCATGGCACGGATTCGCCAGCCAAAGCGGTTTGCAGCGCCGCCTGATGCCGACGGGCATCCAGGCCCGCCATTTCGGAATAGTCGTAGCCGTAACCATCACTTTCCGGCTCGGTCTGCAATGTCGTGTCGAACGCCGATATTGCCCGGTAGATGACGACCCGTTCGACGCCTTCCACAGCATCGTCTGATTTCACCGCCTCGCGGATGCCCGCCACCGCTTCGTCCGGCTCGAGGTTTTGCTCCGGATAGACCGAAAGCACGCCCGTGTATGGATTGTAGACCGGCACACCTTCCGGAGGGCCGACATTGGGGTCGAAATCGTCGATGGACAGAAAATGCAGGCCCGATTCCTCGCTGGCGACTGCCATGGTCGGAGCCTTAGCGCTGACCCTGGCGCAGATGCGCCTGACGACGTCTTCAGCGTGCGGGCGAAAATCCGGTTCATGCGCCTCGATTCGCCGAAATGCCTCACGGCGCACATTGCGTTCCGTACTTTCGAGAGCGGCGACCGTCTCGGCGCCAAGCTGTTGTTCCAGCGGGAACTTCAGCAGAATGTGGATCTGGTCCTGTGCACGGGAAAGTCCTGATCTAGCCATGTCGATTTCCTCCTGGTTGCAGTTCAGATTCGCCGTTGCCGACGGGTCAAAGCTCATGAGTCCCTCTTGGTTGTCCGGTACGCGGCTGCAGTCTCGACCTCGACACCCTCGCCGTCGGTCAGTGACTTGGCGGTCGATGAAACGTCTTTGAGATCGGCGTCGGCTGGGAGTGGAAGCGTCAGGGTCCATGTCGAATCGTTGAGGACGGGAACGTGTTCGAGCGGCGCGTGGTCGAGTTCCGAAAGAACCTGGTAGGACCGCGCCGTTCCCATCTGTTCCTGCGCATTCGCGATGCCAGGATCGTTCACAAGTTTGCCGACCAGCCCCTCGGCGAGTGCATGGTAGCGGCCAGGCGTCAGGCCCGGCGGCAGCAGCAATGTGATGGAACGAAACTTCTTTGGCATGACTGTTCCTTCTCTTGTCGGTCAAGTGTCGACCGTCCTGCGTGAAACCATCGTGAGTTCGGACGGTCATCGCGGGCCGCCATGTCTCACGGTGAATTCGCACCCGCGGCCGGGCCAAATTGACCAGGGGGGCCGCGGCGGTGGAGTGCGATCGATCCGCGGTTAACCGACGCTGTTCAGCAATCGAACTCCCCGGACGGAGCCGTCCGACACCCCCCTGTCGGTCGGACGGCTCCGCTGCAGCGCGATGCAAATGGGAGGAATACTTCGCGCTGGATTGCTACATTCCAAACCGCCGATTACGGCGTTCGACATAGGCAATGTATTCAAGCACGATGGCCTGGATGGCAGCGGCGTTCTTCGAGGTATCGGGAGTCCCTCCGGCCGTGCCGGGCTGGCTGAAAACGCCTCCGGGCGCCGCGCCGATTGCGGCGCTGCCGCCGGTATCGGCGCTGCCGCCATTGACGATGACGCTGCCGGTGCCGATCGCAACCGCAGGTGTCGATGGCGCGTTGCCGAGGCCGTCGATGGCCGCAATCACCGCAATGGTCACGTCTATGTTCGACAAGACCGTGACATAGTTGTTCTCGGTTATCGCACCGTTCATGTAGGCTTCGCACAGCCGGTAATACCCGTCGCGCAAGATCTGGATTGTCTGGGTGCGGTGTGCCAGCGACCCGGCCGATTCCTGAAAGCCAACCGCGGCGTTCCCACTTACGGTCGAGGCGCCGGACGGCCCCTTACCGCTTGCTGAAAAGACCGCGGCCTGCGCCACCAGCGCGTCGGGGCTGGGTTCGGCACATGTGGTGATCCCCCCGCCGGGCACCTGACGCCGGCCCTGCATCACAAGCCGCTGTTTCGCATCGATGCTGAGCGTCTGGACGCTGCCCAATGACGACCTCGTGTGGATCGTACTGCCGCCGCATCCCACGAGCAGTGTTGCCGCGGCGATCGCCGCCATCCTGCAATAATTATTCATGTCACTTTTCCCCTTGCCACTTGATTTTGCTAACTTTTTTCATTGCCATCCCGGCATTCATGATTACGCCTCGGACGCGGGGTTGCCTCGAACCAGGCAAGTGCCTTGTTGAGCTGGCCCAGCGTTCCGTCGTCGCAGTGGATCTGGTCGGTCATCTGGTCGCGGGCACGCCCGGTCAGCAGCCAGCCCAGTGGTGAGCGCTCGTCGCCCTTCCCGAAGACCCAGCCACCATTGGACCAGAGCCTCGGCTTCATGCGGAAATGAACGTAGTGGCCGGCATCATCGACAGCACAGGCGAGTTGCTTGGCCGCCAGCAGACCCCGTGACTCTCGGACCATGAGCAGGCCGTCGATCGGCGCCAAGCTATCGCTGGCGAAACGGCCCCATGCCCTTTCGTACCAGGGGCCGAGTTCGCCTCGGGGCGCGGTGAGCCCCATCGCCTTGCCACACAGTTTGAAATCGGGCTCCGAACTGTCGGTGAGGTCCGGATCGCTGCTGATCTGGATGACCGACAATTCGATGTCATCTGACGTTGTGGGTTCCGCTTTCGGCGGCGACTTTATGGCACGCAATAGATCAAGCGCGGTCTGCGCACCGAAGTTTTCGAAATAGCCGCCATCGATGATCCGCGCCTGGACCAGGCCGGCATTGGGCATTGACGGCGGGTAAAGTATGGTTCCGGCCGGGCTGACATAGGTGAACCGTGCGCTGTTCATGGCTGCCGTGCTCAGCCTGATCGGCGCGTGCGCGATGTCGAAATAGTCCAGCGTTTCAGGAAACCGCCCCGTGAGATCGAGATCGCTGGTGACGATCCTAGCGCCGGTTTCGGCATCGGTGCCGTTCAAAAGCAGATGCGGAGGGTGCGCGCGTTGGCCCGACCACAGTGTCAGGAAGCCTCCCTCCAGCTTGGCTCCGCCCTCCTTATAGAAGGCTGCTTCCCAAGCGCTTTCGAGCGCCTCGGCGCGATCTGGAAAGAGGCGGAACGGCAGGAAGCGCTGCGCCAGGTCCGGAAACAGGGTGGCACCCATCGTCGGCCCCAGGAAATCCCGGGACAGAGCCTGATCCATCCTGCAGGCAAATCCTTTGCGTCTGCTATCCGGGCAGACCAGCTTGTCGTTCGCCAGGGGCTCGCTCAGCGCGGTAGCGAAAAGGACGGCGCCAAGACTCCCGCCCGATACGCCGCTGATGGCGAACACGCATTTACGGAATTGTGGCGCATTGTCCTGAAGCGATCCCAGAATGGCCGCCGTCCAGTAGGCGGCGCGTAACCCACCGCCGGCGGTGGCCACCAAAATGAGCCGGCGCTTTTTCAAATCTGTTTCGGACCGACAGTCGTTCGGGCCCAGGCCGCTTCTCCAGTTCAGCAGCGCGGTTTCGATGCTCGGCCTGGCCAGCAACGGCCCTGTCAGCGATCGGACCTCATGGTTGTCATTCCCCGCAAAGAGACTCATCGCGAACGGCAAGGCCAGCATGGTCGTCAGGATCGGAAAGCGGCTGCTATGACAAATCCTGCTGAGAGCGCCGAGGATCGAAGTCGCGATGGCCAGAAAGGCGAATAGGACGACTGGCGCTCCCAGCCACTGTCCCCAGGCCGGAAGGAAGCAGAACACGCACAGCAGCACCACAAACATGGCGAGTGCAAACAGGACGGTGAACCCTTCCCAATCGGGTGCCTGCCCGCTCATCGCCTTTCTCATCCCGGACGATATGGGCTTTTTGGATTCGTCGGCCGCCCGCTCGCTGGTCGCCTTTGTCCCGCCAGCCGAAATGTCCGGCTGAAATTCGTCGGCCGCCCCTCTCCACAACAGTCTCGCGCCAACCGCCACCAGAGTCATATTCACCAGAAGCAGGACACGCAGCGGCCAGGTCACGATGTTGAGCTTGATCGCCGCCGTGACGATGCTCATGGCGTAGACAAGGAAGCAGGCGAAAAGCAGTTGTTGTGGCCATGTCCGATCCATAAAGCCATCAGCCCAGGGATAGGTCACCTCTGCCTCGTTCGAGTTATCTGCCTGGTCCTTGCGATTCTTTCCTGCCTGCTTTTCGCGGGCGTCTTTCGTCTGCTGCCTGCGGACCCCTTTCGCGTTGTCCAGATTGAGGCGAGCCATAAGAGTGCAGGAAAGTGCCCACCAGACGAACGTCAGCTGAACCACAGCGAGCCAGCCAGTCCATCCGAGCCAGCGAGCCCAGGACACATCGGCTATGGGTTCGGCGAGCGCCAGCGTGAGTTCCCGCCCCTGACCGGTCATAAGTAGAACAATTAGTCCGGCCAGCACACTGAAGCTTGCCACGCGGGTCAGGCGGATGATGTCTACGACCGGATTGACCGCGAGCCCAGCTTCCGAAATCCACTTCGTATTCCTGGTCTTCGCCGCATAGAGGCGAGCGACGGGATCCAAGATGCGTCTCAACAACTGGCGGAGCCGTTCCTTGCTTGCCCACAGCCGTTGCCCCCAGTTGCTGGTGGCATTTCCCGTCGGCGATAGTTGGGTCATGACCTGATCCCCCTGGATTGGTTTGAAGCCGAGTGTCGCCAGGCCGCGTGAATTCACCGTGATTTCAGATCGGCTGCCGCCAGCAACCGCGTTTCACGGTGATTTCACGCAAGTGATTTTATTGGTTCTATTATCCGATCAGCCAGCTTGACCGGGGCGGCCGCAGCGACGGGAGGTCCTGAGCTGCGAGCCAAAGTAGAGTCTGGTAGGAACTACTCGCAGGACGTAAAAAGACGCGCCTCTGTGGAGGTGATGAAGAATAATACAGCTGAATAGCGGATTTCCGCTGCTCCACCTTGCTTGTCGGATAGGTCAATTTATAACTGGTTCGGGGGGGAACACAGCCATCTTCTGTCTAGAACAATGTTGGCAATCTGTTTGGGGGAAAACGTGAGCGGACATGGGGGACTTGGGGTCGCAAGCTTAGCCAGCTTGGATCGGCGCCGCGCGGCGGACAATAATCTGTTGGTGTCCATGGACATCCAGGTAACCGTGCCTGGCAATACGGCTTTGACGACGATCTTCGTGAGCGCTTCGCCCACGCATTTCAGAAATTTCGGAATGACCATTGGTGATGCACCCGACATCAAGGATGTTTATGTCGGTCTTGGAAAGGCCTGGGATACCCAGGTGATGTTTGCCAAGCTGATGCGGCGGATGAACGAGGTCTATACGTTCAAGGACGGCGTTACATCCCACAGCGATGCGAACGTCAACAAGAATATCCCCGCAGGCTACACCTATCTGGGGCAATTCGCGGCGCATGACATTATCCGCAATTCCGCCTTGCTGACGGACCTAGCTGCGGCGGAGACGAACCGCAAGAACATGCGCGAGAACTCCTTGTTACTCGACGCTCTCTATGGCGATGGTCCGGCCTTCAGCGGTTCCTTATACCAGCTATCGCACCCTGGTGAATTTTTCCGAACCATGTTGCGCACGGGCTCGATTTCCACCCCACCCGCTTCGCCCGAACCGGCCCTTGGGGCTGCCGGAAAGTGTCCTTTTGCCTATCGCGACATTCCGCGATTTCAGCAATCCGACCTGAGCGAAAACACGCCGGTGGACTCCGGGCGACCCGACATTCTCATTCCGGAACAGAGGAATGACGACAACGCCATTGTTGCCCAGGTCACCGCCCTGTTTCATCATCTCCACAACGCGGTTGTGACTGCTTTACGGGCGTTGCCTGACATGCCGACTTACGGCGACCCCGCCCCCAGGGGGCGTCAGCTGTTTACCAATGCCCGCTGGGTAACCTCCTTCCTCTACCGCAGGATCATCAGGGACGATCTGCTGAACAAGCTGGTGATAGGCGCGGTCTGGGATCAATATGTCGCCAACGGCTACAAGCCGCTGGCCGATGCACCCAACTCCGACGGCATTCCTCTGGAGTTCTCGCATGCAGCGTATCGCCTCGGCCATGCCATGGTGCGCACAAACTACACATTCAACGATGACGAACCTGAACATCCTGACCATCAGCCGCAAGGCATCGGAGATATTCTCAAAACCAGCTCCGCCGAACGCCCACACAAATTTCCTTTGGATCTCAGGTGGATCGCTGACTGGTCGAAGTTCTTTAGAATCGCCGGCACCAACCGCCTTCAGTTCAGCCGCCGGATCGGCCCATGCTTCAATGAAAAACTCCTGACCGCCGATCTGTTCCCGAATTCTCCAGTAGGAACTGGGCCTGGCGGGGAAGTTCTTGATGGCGATGACGATGACGAAACCAAGTTCCCCAACAACTTTTGCTCGGGACTCCTGTTCAGCGATCTGATCCGCGGAACAGTCGGTGGCTTGCTCACCTTGGACAGAATCTTGAAAATCCTCCCAACGGACGTTCGAGGCAGCTCTCTTTTGCTTGCCGATGATGCGAGGCGCGCGCAGGTATTGCGAGACTGGCTGACAGCATCGCGCATCAACTTTTCCGAGCCCGAATTGGTCGAGTTGTCAACCAACCCGCCGCTGATCTTTTGGCTGCTCTTCGAGGCGGCCTACGAGGCCGACGGCTGCAGTCTCGGGACACTCGGCTCGATCATCGTCGGCGACGTTTTCCTCGCCAGACTTGCCGCCACTGCAGGCGAAATCGACTTGGATCGCAGGATCGAGGGGAATTTGCTGCAATTGCTCTTCCCGACCGGACTGCCTTCCGACATGGCGGACCTAATTCGTTTCACGGCCAGAACCCTTGGCCTGGAAAATGCAGATCCGTCGTTTGCTTCCAACTAACACCAACATAGGAGGAACATCATGCCAGACCCCGTCGACAACCCCGACGTGTTTCCAGATCCAATCGATATCCTGGATTTTCCAGGCGTCGGCAGAAAGGTGGTGGAGTGGGCGCAGAATCCCAAGTCAAGGCCGCGTGACATGGCGGAATTCAAGAAACAGCTTGGTGGCATGGTCGACGTTCCTGCCCGCTACAAGGAAATACAGATCGTTCAAGGTTACGATCACGTATTCTTTATGCGCCTGCCGCCCAACAATCAGGTCACGCAGTCGAAAAAGAAGTTGGACACAGAGAAGGGTGGCCTAAAAGAATATGGCATACCCGATTTTTATTTCGATTTCATCAAAGGCACTGCCAAATTCGATGATGTCAAGCGCGAGACGCTCTTCTATTCACGCATCGCCGACTACACGATCCGGGGCTGCCGCTAGAAGGCCAGCCGGCAGCAGCGTGTGGTCTTGCCTCGGCGCGGCCAAACCCGCGAGTTCGAGTCCCCGCTCAAGATTTGCCAGGACCTTGGGGCTGGCAATCGGGAAACACTGCAGCAGCCACCGAACGACCTCTTCGTTGCTCGGTGGCTGGGCAGAAAACCAGTTCGCGCGAATGAGAGAAACAAACTTTTGGAATTCCAGGTGCGCGGCGTCGAGATCGCCGACGATGGCGCACGCCGCCGCCTTCCAGGCACCGATGTAGAAGACGATGTCTTCCGCCTGATTTGCCGCATTGATGCATCCGGCGAAATCCTCGAGGATGAACCTGATGCTGGCCTGATAGCTCCAATGCAGTTTGGACAGGCCCAGACCAATATCGAGCGCCAGCTTCGAAAGCCGCTCCGCGTTGTCGAGATCGTCGCAATATGCGAGCCCGAGTGACGCCGACACCAACGTCCAGGGATCGTTTGAATTGAGTTCGCAGGCCAACAGGAAGTTCAGGCCGGCCCTGTCAGGCATGCCGTTCATTGCATAGGACCAGGCGAGGTGAAGCTGGGTCCTGGAATCGATCGGATCGATCTGCACCGCGGTCTTGGCAAGGCTGAGGGCTTCGGCATGCTGGTCCTTGGCGCGCAGGATGCCCGGAAAGATCAGGTGACGGGAGTTCAGGATGCCCGCAATACCGGAGTAGGCGGGAGCGAACCGTGGCGCCTCGCTGATGATCGAACGGAAGAGCGCTTCGGCCTTGGCTTCATCTTGCGGGCGCCACCGGAAAATCAGTTCCTGCGCCCTCAGCCATTTGTCGAACTGGTCGAGTGACAGATCCGGGATGCTCGATACTTGGGTCAGGCGCTCGGACGACATGCTGACGTCCAGCGCGACCGCGATGCGCCGGATCATCCGCTGCTGGGTCTGGTACCAATCGGTGGCCTCGATCGAAAACTGTTCGCTCCAGATGAAGCGCCCCGTAGCGATCTCCTTCAGCGTCAAGACAACGCGCAGCGAGCCATTGCCGTCGAAGGCTGTGGCTTCAATCAAGAAGGCTGGCCGGCCAACATCGACAGGCGATCTTCCTTCCAGGTCGAGCACGCCCCAGTCGCGAAACCGGACCAGCGAGGCAACCAGCTCATGACGGAAGATACGGATCGAAGCCGTGGCGATCGTGGCGATCTCGCTGGCTTCGAACGGACCGACGAAGAGAAACAGACTCTGGTTGATTTGAGGCTGAGGCGACTGCGAGCCGAAGAACGTTACGGCGTTGCGCGCTGTCGGCTCTCCACCACTTGAACCCACTGGTTCAGCGCCGCGCGGCGGTTCCACGCGACCCATCTTGATGTCGAGAACGAGATCTTGCGTCTTCTCGGACGGCTCCGAGTCGAAGTCCTCGCCGAGGACGTCCCAAAGCGACTTGTAGAGGCGGAGCGAACCGGCAAGATCGCCCAACCGCGCCGATGCTTCCATCGCCGCCCTGCAGCCCAGCTCGTGCGTCGGGTCGAGATTGAGTAGCGCCAAACCCGCACGCTTGAGCATGGCGATGTCAGGGGGTGCAGCAACAATATCTTCGAGATACCGCACGAATTCATCGTGCAGACACTGACGCTGCACCATCAGCCAGGTGCGGAAACCCGGATCCAGATCCTCGAAGCCTGAAAGCAAGCTGTCACAGAGCCGCTTTCTTTCCAGCAGCACCGGATCGATGGTGCCGCGAGCCAGCGATTCACGCATCTCGTGCAGATCGACGCGGACGAGCGGCAATCGAAAATACACGTTCAGCCTGTCCGCGGTGAAGGGCATTGTTTCGCAGACGGCCAAGCAATCCTTGAGATCACCGACAGTCTGCCGCAGCGAAGCGCGTGCCCTCTCCTCGCTTGACTCGCTCCACAGCAGTCCTGCCAGGCGCTCGCGGCTCTCCGAACCATGCAACGTATTTGCCAGGTAAGCCAGCAATGCTATTGATTTGCGATTGACGATTGGAACCTCGCGGCCCTCGTAGGCAAGAGCCGCCTTTCCAAAGATCGTCAGCCGGATATTTCCGTCCATTCCGTCTGGTACCTGCGGCTGTTCTGCTGATCGCATCTTGAGTTTTGTCGATCACTCCGCCAGAGAATATCGATCAAACCTAATATTAGAATAAATCAATACCATTAGCATAGGGAGATTTATGCGACGCAGCCTCCGCGAGCCGCGAGCTGACGAACGTTGAAGGGTATGGTTGCAGCCCGGGGACGATGACGCGTGCGACCGGGATGGCGAATTCGGCGCGGGTCAGATCGGCAGCGTAGGCATGGAAACCGGCGGACGCCAGCCTAGAGAGGGCTTCTGAAAGGCTCTCTGGTTCCGTGCTGTTCAGTGATATGGCGCCCATCAAGCCATCGACGAGGTGAGCCAGGCTTGCCAGACGTTCTTTCTTGCGCTGTTCCTGCCTGATGTCTGCCTCGTTCAGGCTGTCGGCACCCAAGTTCGAGCGCTTGGCGGAGACGACGTCATGGCCGAGCTCCATCTGGCACATTTCGACGATAGCTGCCCTGCAGGCCTGTCTGGCATTCAGACGACAGGCGAAGCCGGCGGCAAAGCCGCTGCCGTCCCGATCGAATGATATCGCTGCAATGCAGGGAATTTCGAATTCGCTCGATATGTCGATGAGTGTTGTCACACGACCCTGCGTCTCCTTCCTGATCCTGCCGATAAGGTCGATCGCGCCAGCTTTGGCCAAGGTCTCCAATGCAATCGGTCTGCCGGCTCGGCCACCCCTCCACCACATTGCAACCGCGTCGCGTTCTAGCACCTCGCACAAGGCTGCGGTCACAGCCGCGCTCCAAGTCGGCCCGGCCGCACAGCCGCTGCCGAGGGCAAGACGTCCCAGATCACAATTGTCACCTGCCGGAGGCCGCAAGATAAGACAGGCAGGCAGGCAGCCAGCTTCGCCGTCGTGAAGCCTCGTCGCGGCGAACCATTCGACCGGATCTGGTCCTGTGGCGGGGAGGCCCACCCAATCGGTCAGGCGCTCGGCAAGATTCATATCCTTCCAGATCGCGATGTCTGCGAAAGGTCCCTCTTTGATAGCATCGTCCGCGTGTCGGAACTGCGACAGGTATTCGACACCTTCCCCAATACAGGCCCCGAAAGCCTCCCGAGGCGTTTCTCCAGCTCCGTTCAGACTGACGGACACAGATGTACTATCCGAAGTCGGAACCAACGGCGGACGGGCAGCACCACCGAAGAACGTCAACCCCGGCGCGTGTCTGGAGTGTAGTCGGAAAATTCCGCCTATTTTCGCTGCGGCACGCAAGAGCGATATTCTGTTGTCGCTGTTTGCCACATCGGCGGTCAAAGGCTCGTCCGAATCACTCAGCCCAAGCAGGTCCAAGAACCTCCAAATGTCCTTCACCCGTTCTGACTCAATCTGGTCGTGTATTCCAGATAGGAGATCCGCTGCCAGTTCGAATATGTTGGAAGTGGCCACCGAATTGGGCGTCTTGGTTTCCATTATGAACACGGCTTCCTTGGTAACTAAGATCAGGATACTCGCAGTATCTTTTGTACAACGCCTGCATAAGTTCATTTTCTGGCCCGAATCGGTCTCGCGCCGATCTCGGCCTCAAATGAAAAGAACGTCAAGCTTTTGAAAGTGATGATGATCTCGGCCCGCTGATTGTCAACCTGATGACACCTCCGGTCCCTCCAAACGACCGGCGAGATGACGCGCCTCTCTTCCAGCGCTTTCGCGCGCGTCCATATCCCGGCCGCACCAGCGCCCTCGAGCGTTGCCAACAGGATTCTCATATCCGTCACGAGCAGTCATTCGGGCTGCGATCCGAGCGCGGTCGACGGCGATCGGCGACTGGTTGTCGTTGAGTAGCGATTGCTGCATGGATGGTGGTGTAGGTGCAAAGCCCGGTGAGCAGCACTCCGAACATCGACACCGCCGACAGGCCGATGACCAGCACTTCAAGCGTGGTCAGGCCGTTGTGGACCAGCACCTTGGTCGATCACAAGCTGGAAGAAGAATAGGTGAGATCAGGCCGAGCAGCTGCACGAAGAACGAGGCGAGCAGCACCTCAGCGAAGATCTAGCGGTAGCGGATGATCTCGGGAATGAACCTGGAGAAGTCGAAACGCCGCGAAAAACCTTGCACAAAGGCGCGGCTGCTGACGAGGACGACGAAACCACTCCACAGCGCCTCGAAGTCGGTCCGCGCAAGCTCCTGCGGCGCCCCGGCGTGCGGATCCTGGAGCAGGACTTGCCTGGCGACAGTGCCGCCAGCACAGCGAGGCTGCTGTCGGTCTTTTCGATGATCGCCGGCAGCGGCAGCCGGTCCAGCCTTTGGGCGACGGCCTGGCGATCTTGGCCTTGAGCTTCAACCGCTTTGCCGCCCGCACTATGTCTACACGGTCAGCAACCTTTTCGCCCGCGTTCGCTTGGGAACATATGTTCGTTGTGGCCATGCGCCGTACCCGGCTGGCGGGAGGGCGTCACTTCCTCATTCATCAAATAATCCACAGAAATATTTAGTTGGTACTTCTGTTGGCACGCAGTGACGATTCCAGAGGGCCAAACACTTGGAAACAAAGTCAAATTTGTTTCTTTTGGAATCCGCCTCTGGGCACCAGTTTTCTCTGAACATCAAGGGCTTGACTTCCTGGCGCCGCACCGACGGATTCCTGATTTCGGCCTGCCGGCTGTGCCGGCAAGCCTGCGCAACCGAGTTATGAACTTTCGGGGCGCACGGTCTCCACGCGCAGCGAGCCGGCTGGAAGCGGCTGCAGCAGTTCGGCTTCCGGCTTCGTCAGACTGAGCCAAGCCGCCCAATCGCCGGGCCGAAGCACCACGACCTGCCGACTGTGATAGGGCGCAATATCCGGTCCAGGCTCGGTTGTCAGCATGGTGAAGGTTGGCGGCTTGTTGCCGGCAGCTTCACGCCAAAGCCCTGCGATGGCCATGAACGGCGAGCCGTTGAGCGTGAAGCGATGCTTTGCCTTCGGATACTTCGTGCCCGTGAACTCGAAGAAGGCGGATGCCGGAACGAGGCAGCGTTTGCTGCCGGCGAATTGCCTGCCTTCGGAGCGGAAGTTGAACACTGGTCCGCCTTTCGGTCCGGCCGGTGGAAATCCGAACGTCATCGACGTCAGTTCGACAGCGCCGGTGTCGCCGGCGGCGCGCATGATCGGGGCCGGATCATTAATGTGGATGTCATCAACCTGCGGCAGGTCAAGTTCGGTCTGATGGGTCGGGATCTCGAGTGCCAGCGACTCCAGCATCCGGCAATATTCAGCCCAGAGAATATGCTGCTCATAGTCGTTGCACATGGAAGGCTCCCGACCGGTCTGCCAGTTTACGTTACGCAAACAAAGAGGCGATGGAAAGCCGTGGCCGTTCAACCCTCGCGGTCGCGCTCGACCAGGATATCGGCCTCGATCGCCGCGTTGACGAAGGGGGCGCGGGCATAGCGCGCCTCTTGAAGGCCTTCCAGAACGCCAAGGCAGGCTTTGCGGGCGGCGACGTGATAGCCGCCTGTCTTCACGGGCCATCGGTTCATGAGGATGTCAGCGGCCTGCGCGACACGCTCCACCTTGTAGATCGTGTTTCTGGACCTGCCGAGCGCCACGCGAACCGGCTCATCGAAATGCTGATCTTGCATGCTTCCCCTCCCGAACGCGATCGCGAGTCAATTCGGGGGAGGCAAGTTCGGTTCCACGGGAGCGATTTGCCAACGCAATAAACCCGCCTTCTGAAATCACTTTGCGCGCATCGGCCAAATGGCGGATTTGATTTGCTTGGTAATCCCGTCTGCCTAGGGCAAACTGCCTGCCGGGGCTGCAGGAGGAGAAATGCGAGCACGCGCAGCTACGATCGGCGATCTCGAAAGTGTCTTCCGCGATCTGTCCACGCGGATGTCGGACGAGTATGTGGCCGCCGGCAAGGACAGCAAGGTCGCCTACGACAATCTGATGATGAATTTGAAGGAAGGCCGGGCGCACGCGCTGGTCGACGGCGACAAGACGGTGGCGATCGTCGCCTGGCACGAAAACAGCGACGCCGCCGACACGCTGTTTGCCGCGCAGGAGGGTTTCTTCAGCGCCGCGACGGTCCGCTTCTGCAGGCGCCACATCCGCCACATTCAGGCGCTGGCCGGCAACCTGCCCATCCACTCGCGCAGCTGGCTGCAGCGGGCCGACGTCGGCAAATGGTTCCGTGTCATCGGTTATGTCGAACGCGGCCGGGAGAACGGCGCCACTGTGTTCGAATTGCCGCCGGCACGGGGAGCGTCAGCTGCGCGGGCTGCCTAGGGCTGCGCACCCACGGATGCCATCACGGAAAAGCCCCCGCCAGGATGGCGATGGGCCGATATCGCCTGCAATGGGTTCATATATCGGGCTGATCGAGCGCCTCGAAAATCACCCGTTCCAACGAATCGAACTCCTCTTCGATCTCGCTGACCTCAAGGCCTAAATGCCGAGCATCCAGGGCAGCTCGCGTGGTCAGGGTTCGAGCCGTTGCCTTGTCGGCAGGCAGTTCGCCCGGCAGGTGCTCGTGGATCCAGCCCTGCAGGAAATCAACGCCGCGCTCGCTCATCGATTTATCCCTTCCGTTATCTGGGGATTATTCACCCAGAATGACCCCAGAAGCGACGATCTGAGCCGTCAGGCTGGTGAGCCTGCCTCGCTTCACGAGCGTCGGTTTTTGGTAGATTTTCTTCATGGCGGTGCCTTTCGCGACAAATCGCTCGTCGGCAACAACGTCCGTCGCGGGGCAGCGTTCCCTGGCCGGCTGTCAGGTCGCGCCAGGCACCCTCGGCCGCACCCCGCTTCAGGCGGTTCCCGGACCGCGGGCTGCGGATCGGCCCACCCAGATCCCGAAAAGTGGAATCCGGTTTTTCGGAAAAGATTATGCTCAAACAACAAGATAGGGCACCATCCCGATTTCCATCGGGATGGACCGGCTCTAGCCGCGAAAACGGTTTACAAGGCGCTTCTTGAGCCTGCGCAGCGACAGGCTTCGCCTGAGGGAAAACCAGGCGATGCGCCGACGCACTTTGCGCATGGCATCGGCGTGGATTGCGTCAACGCTGCGGCTTCCGTCCCCAAGCTTAAGTGGCGGGGCGGATGATGCCGACCGGATGATGCCCTGCAGCGCCTTTGCGTGCAGATCGGCGTATCGGCCGTAATTGGCGCCCGCATCCCAGCCGGGAGGCCGCGCCAGGACGGTCGGGTTGTTGTTGATCTCGAAGGTCTGAATGCGGCCGTCGATCATGCCGTAGTCGATGCGGCCATAGTCGATCCCGGCTAGCGCGAACACCCCCTCGATCTCGGCCGCGTGCGGATTGTCAGCGACATAGGCGCGGCTTTCAGCCCTGTCCGCCTCAGTGAAGCGGGTGCTTGGAAACTTGATGTACCAGTTCTCGTTGATGAAGCAGTGCTGCGGATAAATGGTGGAACCGACCTTGTAGGCCGAATATTTGCGGAAGCGCCCATCGGCCGAGGGGGCGGCGCCATATTCGACGATCATCAGGTCCGGGTCATGCCGGATAGGCTCCGGCAGGGCGGCGATTGCCACTTCCAGCGCTTGCGCGCTGTCCAACAGTCCGGTCAGCGGCGGATCGTGCCGGCTTTCCCAGCGCACGAACACCGGAAAGCGCGAAATGGCCTGGCGCTGATCGAGGCGATGGACATCGAAACCGTTGAGGCTGACTCCCTTCAACCGCTTCAGCAGGTCAAAGCGGCCAAGCGCCTTGGCGGGGTTGTTCAGCAGGAGCAGGCCGGGATCCTGGGCAGCGACGCTGTCGAACAGGTCAGTCGCCGCCTGCATCTGAACCGGCGTGAGCCTTTCGAAATCGGTAAAAATGAACGTTCCCGGCGCGACCGAGCCAAGACTGCCGGTCTCTTCATAAGGGATTATCCGCAAGACATCGCCAAGCCCATGCGGGTAATAGCCAAGGAACACACCTATCGTGTAAGCGTGCTGGCGGGTACAAAGGTAATAGACCGGGCTGAAGCCCGCGGCAACGGTCATGGCCATGACCCTGCCCGCCGGTCATAGTTCGACGGGTGGTTGTGATTCAGGGTGAGGTAACCGGGGTTATTCACAAGAAAATGCATGGAGAATTTCCATCGGCCGACCACAGCTGGCGGCAAGTACGCGCCGGTTGCTTCAATGGTTCTACAGACATCTACGCGATCTACGATGAGATGCGCCAGCAGGCGCCTGTTTGGCAGGCGCCGTGGGGCGACGTCTACGTAACGAAATACGATCTTGTTTCGGCCTGTCTTGTCAACCGGCAGCTGTCGCATGTCCCGCCGAGCGGCGAAGCCGATACCGGCCGATCAGCCATCAATGACTGGCTGATGTATCAGGAGGGACGGGCGCACGCCGCCATCCGGCAAGCCCTGCAGCAGCCCTTTGTAGGCAACGGCACGGCAGTGCTGGCGCCCGTGGTCGACGAGGCCATCGACCAGCTCGTTTCAAAGGCGGATCTGTCCGGCACGGTCGACGTCGTCGCCGCCTTCACGCGCGCGGTGCCGGAACGCATCATCGGCCGGCTGCTCGGCGTTCCAGCCGAAGACATGCCGATGCTGCGCGCCTGGTCGGCATCGATCCGCACCATCCTCGATACCGGTTTCGATGACGCCTTCGGCTCGGCGCCGAACGCCGCCGACGAAATGTCGGCCTATTTCGCCGAGCTGTTGCGCAGCCACCTTGCCGGCGCCGTAATGCCGCCGTTGCTGGTCGGATTGCCGGCGCTGGTCGATGCCGTCGGGCTGACGGTTGCCGGCCGCAACATCGCCTTCCTGGCTTTCGCCGGGCACGAGACCACCGTGCATCTGCTTGGCAACATGCTGTTCCATCTCGCCCACGCGCCCGCCCAATGGGCTGCCTTGCGGGCCGATCCGCATCTAGTTGCCACTGCGGTTGCCGAGACCCTGCGGCTTGAAAGCCCGGTTCAGAAAATCTGCCGCTGGCCGCTGCAGCCTATCGAACTGAACAATCAGCCGATCGATAAGGAGCAGATGGTCGTCCTGCTCGTCGGCGCAGCCAATCGCGATCCGGCCCGGTTCAGCCAGGCCGAGCGCTTCGACATCAGCCGTTCGGGCAAGCAGAACCTCGCCTTCGGCCGCGGCGCCCATGTCTGCATCGGCAAGGCGCTTGCCGAAATGGAGGGAAAACGGCTGCTGGAGGCAGTGCTCCGTCGCTGGAGCAGCATCGAACCCGCCTCTGGACAGCCGACATGGATGGACAATTCGTCGATCCGCGGGCTGGAATCACTCGTCTTGCGGCTGGCTGCCTGACCGGCGCGGGGTCAAGCCCCGGTCGCGTCCAGCGCGGCGATGAGCTCACTGTCGGCCTGCCGCAACAGCACCGGCGCCTTCATCCCCGCAATGCTTATACCGCCTTTCAGGCGATGGCGTTTCAGCCGGCCATAGAGATCCTCGACCGGCGTCGCCTGGACAGGGCCAAGCTGGCCGATCCGGCGGGCATATTCGTATTGCGGGTTGGCGGCGAGTTCGGCATCGAGCTTTTCGCTCCATGCCGCAGCGGCCGGTCCGGCTTCGAGGAAGAGACGGTAGTGCGGATGCGGCTCTGTTGCCGCAACGACCAGCGCATAGGCCTGCTGCTGGCCAAGCCCGATCTTACCGATGCAATGAGCGACGAATGCCTCGGTCAGCTTCTCGCCGCAGAGATCGGAGACCATGCCGGCGCGACCGACGAATTGCAGACGCGGCGTGTCGCCGTCGAAGCCGACGACCTTCACCATGTCCTGCGTGTCATAGCGATAAAGGCCGGAGCCGGTGGTGACGATCAGCCGATAGGCCTGGCCGATCTCCAGCCGCCAGGCAAAATGGCTGGTGCCGCCATCGTCGACAAATTCGAAGAAGCCGCTTCGCGCGGCAAGGATCGATCCGGGACCGTCGCCATAGGGAAATGAAACGGCGGCTTCCGTCGACATCAACCCTTTCGACTGGATGAAGGCGGCGGGGAACAGGGCCTGCAGTTCGGCGGCGAAACCTTTGCTCGATGCATCGGTCCAGCAGCTGACGGTGTCAAGCTGCGGCCAGATAACCGAGAGGTCGCCTTGTGGGTCACGGAGCGCTTTCTCCAGCGTTTCGATACGGGTGCGCACCGCGGCGGCGGGGTGCGTTGCCGTCAACATCGAAGTCAACTGGGGTAAGAGGATGCCGGCATCGCGCCGCATCGCGCGCAGGATTTCGGTGAAATAGGTAGGGCTCCACACCCAGACCAGGGCAAGATCCTCGCAGGCCAGAAGATGCAGGCAGGTCTGCCGCTGCCAGCTCTCGAAATCGGCGAGCAGCCGCAGCTCCATGGGCACGGCAGACAGGGCGATCAGGCTGTCGCGCAAGGCGCCGAAATAGGCGAAAGGCACGGGGCTGCCGACCCGGTGCACGCCGATGCGCTGATCCAGCGACCGGCCGACGGGGCTGAGCGCGAAATAACTGCGGCCTCGCGTGACGCCGGGCCGGCGGCGGATCAAGTCGGCAAGCCAGGGATAAAGGCAGTCGGTGAACGATCTCAACCCGGTGTCCGTATAGGGGATGTTCTTGGAGCCGCCCGAACTGCCGCCGGTCTGCTCGATGAACCGGATCGGCCCGGTTGTCAGCACCCCGTCCTCGCCGCCGATCGCCCGGCCGATGTAAGGCTGGAGCGCGGCATAGTCGGCGATCGGCACCAGATCGCGAAACGCTTCCGCCGAACGGATTTCGGCGAACCGGCGGTCCTTGCCGAACGCGGTCGAACCATTGGCACTGATGAAACCAGCCAGGGTGCCGCGCTGGGCCGTTTCGACGCCGCTCAGCCCGGCGCGGAACCCGGCGTCGGTAGCCGCGGTGAGATCGGCAATCCGCGACCAGGCGTCAATGACCATCCGCCAGGCCTTCGGCAAAGCTGGTCGCCCCGTAGCGCTTCAGGTTGGCGATGTCGAATTCGGCCAGGCAGGCAAGCTCGACACCACGAAAATGCCAGGGATTGGCCTTGAGGAAGAAGGCCGCGTAGCGGTTGCGCGCGGCGGTTTCCTCGACGCCTGCCCATTCGTGCCGCAGATGCCCATGCGACTGGCCGAAATCGATCAGCCCGGTCTCGGGATTGAAATACTGTTCATAGCGCACTGCGGCGATCTCGTTGCGTATCCGCGCCAGACCGCTGGTATCTCGTCCGTCGATCGAGGGAAAGAAGTCGCGGAAAAAATTGGGCAGGATGCGGAACGTGCGGTGGCCCATCATGATGGAAAACCAGAACAGCCGGCCCTCGCCGATCCTTGCCTTGACGGCGCCGGCAGCGCGAAACCAGGCGCGCAGCAGCACCGGATCGCCCCAGCGTGATGAATCCAGAACCGTGTCGCCGGAAAAGAGATAGTGAACCGTGTCGTCGGCAATCTCCTGGCTTCCGACGAAAATGGTCGAGAAGCCGATGATCTCGTGCCGGCGTCGGATAAGGACGACGACCTCTTTTTCAGCGAGATCGCGATCGAACCGGTCGCGATCGGCAGCATCGTAGTATTTCTCGTAAAGGCGGAACATCTCGTCACGATCGTCTTTGCTGAGATCGCGCACCGGCATCGTTCCGGATTCGGTCGAACCGGCGTCATGCGCCACGGTTTTCCCCCCGTCAATCGATGCCATGCGTGCGACATACGGGACAAGGCAGCGACACTTCAACCGAAAAATGCCTTCGATCCACGGTAAACGATCCCACCAATTGTCGGCAGGTTGCGAAGCCAATGCGGGGCGTGGCATTTGTCGATGCCGATCATTGGGATGACAAGCAGGACATGGCAAGGCCGCCAGACATCGTCCGACAACAGGCCGCGAGCGCAGGCGTCAGCCTGAACCGGGCGCTTTCCAAACTCGGCCTGTGTTCGCGCAAGCAGGCCGAGCTGCTGATCGCCGAAGGGCGCGTGCAGGTTGGCGGCAAGGTGGTGCGCGATCCGTCGCTGCGTGTCGATCTCGGCCGCGACCGCATCGCTGTCGACGGCGAGCAGATCGTCGGCGAGGCAAAAGTCTACCTGATGATCAATAAGCCGCGCGGACAGGTCACCACGCGCGATGACCCGCAGGATCGTGGCACCGTCTATGACTGCCTGGTGGAATTGGAGTTGCCTTTCGTGTCGCCGGTCGGCCGCCTCGACAAGGCCAGCGAAGGCCTGTTGCTGATGACCAACGACACGCGCTGGGCCAACCGCCTGCTCGATCCGGCCTCGCATGTCGCCAAGACCTATCATGTCCAGATCGGCACCGCGCCCGACGAAGCGATGCTGGCGCGCTTTCGCGACGGAGCGATCGTCGACGGCGAACTGCTGACCGCAAGTTCGATCGAACTGCTGCGCAGCGGCGGCCGCACTGCCTGGCTGGAAATCGTGCTCGACGAGGGCCGCAACCGCCAGATCCGCCGCCTGCTCGGGGCATTCGACATCGAGGTGCTGAGGCTGGTTCGGGTGGCGATCGGCGGTTTGCAGCTCGGCGAGCTCGCCAAGGGCAAGGCGCGGCATCTGACATCGGAGGAATTGGCGGTGCTCGCGCGTTAAGAGGCAGGCTTGCTGAGAAACACTACTTCTGGTTCCACCTGCGTATCACCGGCTCGCTCAGATCGTGCTCATAGCCGAGGATGCTGAGGCTCGCGGTATCAAGCACGAAGTGCGCACCGCCTTCGGGTGGCAGACCGAGCCAGCGCGCGGCCAGCACGCGCAGGAAATGCGAGCTTGAAAACACCAGCACATTGCCCTCGATTGCCCGCAGCCCGGCGATGATCCTGTCGGCCCTGGCACCAACATCCGCTACCGACTCGCCGTCGGGACAGCCGTCACGGAACAATTGCCAGCCGGGGCGCTGCACAAGAATCTCCTTGGTCTTAACGCCCTCATAGGCGCCATAGTCCCATTCCTGCAGGTCGTCCTTCTTGACGGCAGCAGCGCCGAAGCCGGCAAGCGTGCAGGTGCTGAAGGCTCGCTGCGACGGGCTCGACCACACCGCCTGGAAGGACAGATCCTTGAGCCGGTCCGCCACGCCGCGAGCTGCCGCCTCGCCCTTTGCCGTCAACGGTATGTCGGTGCGGCCGGTGTGTTTTCCCGAAGCGCTCCACTCCGTCTCGCCGTGACGGACGAGGTAGATTTCGGGGTACGGATTGCTCATGCGCCGGCCTTTCGGTTTTACGTCCGCACCCTACCCGGGAGGGCCCGGCCAGCGCCAGCCACGTGCAGGCGGAAAAGGAAAGGCCGCAACCGAATCGGCTGCGGCCTTGTGCTCAAACGTCAGTGCCCGGAGCGGTCAGGCGGGCTGCAGATCGCCCGACAGCGCCAGGTCGGCTTCCTCGGACAATGTGCCGGCCATGGCGGCGGCGAACTTGGTCTGGTCGAGTTCGCCTTCCCAGCGCGCCACAACAATCGTCGCCACTGCATTGCCGACGAAGTTGGTCAGCGCCCGGCATTCCGACATGAAGCGGTCGACCCCTAGGATCAGCGCCATGCCGGCAACGGGTACCGTAGGCACGACAGAGAGCGTGGCGGCCAGCGTGATAAAGCCGGCGCCGGTGATGCCGGCGGCACCCTTGGAGCTCAGCATGGCAACCAGCAGCAGCAGAATCTGGTCGCCATAGGTGAGCGGCGTATCGGTCGCCTGGGCGATGAACAGCGCCACCAGCGTCATGTAGATGTTGGTGCCGTCGAGGTTGAAGGAATAGCCGGTCGGGATGACCAGGCCGACCACCGAGCGGTTGCAGCCGGCGCGCTCCATCTTGGCCATCAGGCCGGGAAGAGCGGCTTCCGAGGACGAGGTGCCGAGCACCAGCAGCAGCTCTTCCTTGATGTAGCGGATCAAGGCGAGGATCGAGAAGCCGTTGTACCAAGCGACAGCGCCGAGCACGACCAGCACGAAGAGCAGCGACGTCAGGTAGAAGGTGCCGATCAGAAAGGCGAGGTTGGCAATCGCGCCGATGCCGTATTTGCCGACGGTGAAGGCCATGGCGCCGAAGGCGCCGATGGGGGCGGCCTTCATCAGGATGGCGACCAGGCGGAAAATAGGCGAGGTCAGCGCCTGCAGGAAATCGACGACCGGGCGGCCGCGCTCGCCGACCAGGGCGAGAGAGATGCCGAACAGTACCGAGAAGAACAGCACTTGCAGAATGTCGCCTTGCGCGAAGGCGCCGGTGATGGTGTCGGGGATGATGTTGAGCAGGAAGCCGACGATGGTCGTGTCATGCGCCTTCTCGGTGAAGGTGGCGACCTTCGAGGGGTCGAGCGTCGCCGCATTGATGTGCATGCCGGCGCCCGGTTGGACGACGTTGGAGACGACCATGCCGACGACCAGCGCCAGGGTCGAAAAGACCAGGAAATAGATCATCGCCTTGCCGGCGACGCGGCCAACCTTTTTCAGGTCGGAGACGCCGGCAATGCCGGTGGTCACCGTCAGGAAGATGACCGGCGCGATCACCATCTTGACCAGCTTGATGAAGGCGTCTCCGAGCGGCTTCAGCGAAGCACCGAGTTCGGGATAGAAATGACCGAGCAGCACGCCGGCGGCGATCGCCGTCAGGACCTGCACGTAGAGATGACGGTAAAAGGGTAGCTTGCCGCGCGGTTCGGCGGCAGCGAATGCTGGCTGCATGACGTCCTCCATGGCGCCCCGATCGAAAGCTCGACCTCCCGGGGCAGTTGCTTTCCGCAGCCTTGCGACTGCTGTATCGGTGATTGCAACTGCCGTGCCAGACTGTGCGGCATTACCGCAGCCATTGATTTTGTTGGGTATTCGACCGATCGAGGCTGATGCCGCTCAACCGCAAGTGCGGACATCCGCATGATTGAATTGTGCTTTGTGCGAAATTATGCACAAATAGGGAATGTTGCAACGCCCTGCCGCGGTCCTGTCGCCGACGCCCGAGCAACTCGGCAAAAGCGCGCGTCGCGCCTGGCTGCTGTTTGCGGCGATCGCGCTGATGATCGTTGCCACGGCGCTCACCGGCGCCGGCTTCTACGCGCGCCGCGCCGAGGTCGCGGCACTGGCGGCGCAAGGCCGCACCGATGCCAATCTGAAGGTAGCGTTGCTGCGCGCCGTGCTGGAAAGCCCGCGGGCGCTGCCGCTGCTCTTGTCCGAGGACCAGCAGGTGCATGACGCCCTGCAGAACAAGGGCGCTGTCACGATCGACGTGCTCAACCGCAAGCTCGAAGGGCTGGTCTCCGGCACCAAGGCTTCGGTGCTTTACGTCACCGGCGTCGACGGGTTTGCGATCGCCTCCAGCAACTGGCGCGAAACAACCAGCTTCGTCGGCAACGACTATGGCTTCCGCGCCTATTTCTCCGGCGCCATGCAATCGGGAACGGCCGAATATTTTGCGCTGGGCAACATCAGCAAGCGCCCGGGCCTCTATATTTCGCGTCGCGTCGGCAATGCGGCGGCGCCGCTCGGCGTCGTCGTCGTCAAGATGGAATTCGACCAGCTTGAAGCCGACTGGCATGAGGCCAACCGGCCGGCCTATGTCAGCGACGACCACGGCGTCGTGCTGATCACCAGCGTGCCGTCCTGGCGCTTCATGACCACCGCGCCGCTGGCCGGCCCGGTGGCTGCCGCCATCCGGAGCAGCCAGCAATTCGGCAACGCGCCGCTGATCCCCTTGCCGATCACACGCCCCGAGGCATTGAGCCCTGACGTGTCGATGGTGCATGCGATAACACCGGGCGGCAGCGATGCCGAATATCTCAGGCTTTCGACACTGGTCCAATCGACGCCATGGCGGCTCGATTATCTCGTGCCGGTCGAAGCGCCGATCGCGGCTGCGGTGCGTGAGATGCGGCTGCTGGCGCTGGGCGTCGTGGTGCCGTTGCTGGCGCTGGCCGGCTATCTCCTGTGGCGCCGTCAGTCGGCGCAGATGCGCATCGCCGCCGAACAGGCAGCGCGCATCGAGCTCGAGCGCCGCGTCGTCGAGCGTACGCATGACCTCAGCCTGGCTCGCGACCGGCTGCAGGCCGAGATCACCGATCACCGCAGCACCGAAGCCAAGCTGCAGGTCATGCAGCAGGAATTGGTGCAGGCCAACCGTCTTGCTACCCTCGGCCAGGTTGCCGCCGGCGTCGCGCATGAGATCAACCAGCCGGTGGCGACCATCCGCGCCTATGCCGACAATGCGCGTGTGTTCCTGGAGCGCAAGCAGACCGCCTCGGCCGAGGAGAACCTTGGAGCGATTGCCGCGCTGACCGAGCGCATCGGCGGCATCACCGAAGAGTTGAAGGTCTTTGCCCGCAAGGGGCGCACGGCAGCCGAACCGGTCGAACTGCGCGGCGTCATCGAGGGCGCCGTGGTGCTGCTCAGAAGCCGCTTTGCCGGCCGGCTGGACGCGCTCGATATCACGCTGCCGCCGGTAACGCTCAAGGTGATGGGCAACCGGCTGCGGCTCGAACAGGTGCTGATCAACCTGTTCCAGAATGCGCTGGAAGCGCTGGACGGGCGCGACGGCGCCAGGGTGCAGGTGTCGGCCCAGGAGACGGCCGACGGCGTGGCGCTTGCCGTCGCCGACAATGGGCCGGGCATTTCGCCTGCCATCCTCAAGTCATTGTTCACGCCGTTCAACACCTCGAAGGAAAAAGGCCTCGGGCTCGGCCTCGTCATCTCGCAGGACATCGTCGCCGATTATGGCGGCCGCATCGAGGTGGCGAGCGGCCAGGCCGGCACGCGCTTTACCATTCACCTCGCCAGGGCAGCATGATGGACACCGCACCGGTCGTATTGATCGACGACGACAGCGAATTGCTGAGGGCCACTCGGCAGACGCTGGAACTCGCTGGTTTTTCCGTCTCGGCCTTTGCGGTGGCGGCCGAGGCGCTGGCCGGGCTCGACGCCAATTTTCCCGGCGTGGTGGTGTCCGACATCCGCATGCCCGGCATTGACGGCCTGCAGCTCTTCGACCGCGTCTTGCAGCTTGATGCCGACATTCCGGTCATCCTGGTCACCGGGCATGGCGACATCGCGGTTGCGGTCAAGGCGATCAAGGATGGCGCCTACGACTTCATCACCAAGCCTTTCGCCGCCGACCGGCTGGCGCAAAGTGTGGCACGGGCGGCGGAAAAGCGCCGGCTGGTGATGGAGAACCGCGCCTTGCGCGAAAGCGCCGAACAGGCGCAGGACGGCCTGCCGCTGATCGGGCAGACGCCGGCGATGGAGCGATTGCGCCGGACGCTGCGGCAAATCGCCGATACCGATGTCGACGTTCTGGTGACCGGCGAGACCGGCTCCGGCAAGGAGGTGGTGGCGAGCCTGCTGCATCGCTGGAGCCGCCGCGCCAGGGGCAATTTCGTGGCGCTGAATTGCGGCGCGCTGCCGGACACGGTCATCGAAAGCGAGCTGTTCGGCCATGAGGCCGGCGCCTTCACCGGCGCACAGAAGAAGCGCATCGGCCGGATCGAGCATTCGAGCGGCGGCACGCTGTTCCTCGACGAGATCGAAAGCATGCCGGCCTCGACCCAGGTGCAGATGCTGCGGGTGCTGGAAATGCGCGAGGTGACGCCGCTCGGCACCAATGAAATCCGGCCGGTCGACCTGCGCGTCGTCGCCGCCGCCAAGGTCGATCTCGGCGACGCCAGCCAGCGCGGCGCCTTCCGCGAGGATCTCTACTACCGGCTCAATGTGGTGACGATCTCGATCCCGCCGCTGCGCGAACGCCGCGACGACGTCGCCCTGCTGTTCTTCTACTTCGCCGAGCGTGCAGCCGGCCGCTTCCGCCGGCAAATGCCAGCCGTGCCTGCCTCAGTGCACCGCCATCTGAGCCAGCACGACTGGCCGGGCAATGTGCGTGAACTCGCGCATTTCGCCGAGCGTTTCGTGCTGGGACTCGAGGAAGCGGCGCAAGCGCCACCTTCCGCCCCGGCGGAGCCGGATGACGCCAGCTCACTGCCGGAACGGCTGGAACGCTATGAAGCCAATGTCATCCGCGAGGCGCTTGGCCGCAATGACGGCGATGTCCGGCGCACGATTGAAGCGCTCGGCATTCCGCGCAAGACCTTCTACGACAAGCTGCAGCGGCACCGCATCGTGCGCAGCGATTTTTCCAGGTAATTCATTTTCCAGGTATTCAGGCGTGTGGACCCGAAAGCAGGGTAGATTTTGTGAACCGGCGCAAAAAAACCGTGGCAAGTCGGCATCAGAAAGTGTTGAAGACCGCATCGGCGGCCTTCGGCACGGCGCGATCCGGTTGCGCTCGGCAGATGTTGATGATTTGTTGCCGGTCAGCGGAGAATGAATGATGCGAGAACCTGTCGGTCAAGATGAATATGGATCGACCAACCCGTTCGATCCGGACGATCTGACGAATTTGAACGCGATCGGCCCGGCCATGGGCGGCGGCAACGACTTCGAGAAATACGCCGTTGCCGTGATCATCGTCTTCGGCGCGCTGATCATTGGCGGGCTGATGGCCGCTTCCATGACCTTTGGTCACCGGAACGGCTTCCTGTTTGCGCTTGGCGGCGCAACCGCGGCCTGGATATCGGGCAATGCGCTGCTCCTCGACCGTCCCCGCATCTACGCGGCGTTCGTCGTGATCGCGGCGCTGATGCTCGTCGGGTCGACGCTTACGCTCGTCCTCTGATCAATCTCTTGTTTTGATCAGTAGCCAATCGCCTCGCCGGATGCGGCGCGGCTGTCGATGGCGCCGTTGTAGCGGGCGCCGCCGCCCTTCTCGATTTCCGCCAGGCTCTTGCCGCCGACAAGAATGCCGGCCGCCTGACCCCAGGTAGAATCCGCGAGATCGAGGTGGTAGCCCATGCCGGCCAGCAGTTTTTCAGTGTCGGGCGACAGGCCGAACGGTTCGACATAGATCGTGTCGGGCAGCCATTGATGGTGGATGCGCGATGCGTCGATCGCCTCCTGGATGTTCATGCCGTGGTCGATGACGTTGACGATGGCTTCCAGCGTGATGGTGATGATGCGCGAGCCGCCGGGGCTGCCGATAACCATGAACGGCTTGCCGTCCTTGGCGACGATGGTCGGGCTCATCGATGACAGCGGCGTCTTCTTCGGCTGGATGGCATTGGCCTCTCCCTGCACGAGACCGTAGAGGTTGGGCACGCCAGGCTTCTGGGTGAAATCATCCATCTCGTTGTTGAGCAGGATGCCGGTGCCGTCGGCGACCACGCCGGCGCCGAACGAACCGTTCAGCGTATAGGTGACCGCGACCGCATTGCCGTCATCGTCGATGATTGAATAGTGCGTCGTTTCCTTCGACTCGCCGAAGCCCTTCGGCATCAAATCCTGCGAGACGCCGGCGCGGAACGGGTCGATCTTGTCGCGGATCTCCTTGGCGTAACCCTTGTCGAGCAGTTTCGAGACCGGATTGTCGACGAAATCGGGATCGCCGAGCGCCGAGTTGCGGTCCACATAGGCGTAGCGCATCGCCTCGACCATGACATGCACGGTCTCGGCCGAGCGGGCGCCGAGATAAGACAGCGGGTAGCCCTCCAGCACGTTGAGGATTTCGCAGATGATGACGCCGCCGGAGCTTGGCGGCGGCGAGGACGTGATCTCATAGCCCCGATAGGTGCAGCTCACCGGTTGCAGCTCGCGTACCTTATATTGCTCGAAGTCTGAGTTGGCCAGAATGCCGCCCTTGGCGCCGCTCGCCTTGACGATGGCGTCGGCGATGGCGCCTTTGTAGAAGGCGTCGGCGCCTTTTTCGGAGATGGCGGCGAGCGAGGCTGCAAGATCGGGCTGGAGGAGACGCTCGCCGGCGCCATAGGGTTTGCCGTCCGGCTTCAGGAAGATGGCGGCGGCGGCAGGGTCCTTCGCCAGCCGTGCGGCATTGCTCGCGAATGAAGCAGCGTCGCCCTGGTCGAGGATGAAGCCATCCTTGGCATAGGCAATTGCCGGCGCCATCAAATCCTGGCGTGGCAGCGTGCCATATTTTTCACGAGCCATCTCGAACCCTGCCACGGAACCCGGTACGCCGACCGCAAGGTAGCCATCAAGGCTGGCGCCCTTCACCGGATTGCCGTCCTTGTCGAGATACATGGTCTTGGTTGCCGCCAGCGGCGCGCGCTCGCGGAAATCGAGGAAGGTCGATTTGCCGTCCTTGAAGCGGATGGTCATGAACCCGCCACCGCCGATATTGCCGGCATTAGGGTAGACGACGGCGAGCGCATAGCCGACGGCGACCGCCGCATCGACGGCATTGCCGCCCTTCTTCAGCACCTCGACGCCGGCTTCCGACGCCAGATGCTGGGCGGTGACGACCATGCCGTGCTCGCCCTTCGCCGGTTGTGGCGAGGCGGCATGGAGCGCGCCGGATGGCGCGAGCGCAATTGCGAGCGAAAGGGTGACGCCAATCAGCGTCCGGCGGGTCAAGGGCATGGCGGTGCTCCAAGTGCGGTGCCTAGAAGAGCTACATGGAGCGGCCGAGTCCATCATCAATATGAGCGAACACATATTGATGTTCGCCTGCCGGCAGAGGCAAGCTGATCTCCCCCCTGTGGTGGAGATTAGCCAATCTCAAACAATCCCGCCTGAACCGCCCACAACCGCCGGCCGTTCCGCCGCGACCTTCGCCCGGTAGCCCGCCGCGCGATATGCGGCGACTGGATCGATGGCGCCGCCTGTGTTCAGCCGCGCCATGGCAAGGATCGGCTCGACATCGGTGCGGTAGGCAGCTTTCAGCGTCTGCGTCGCCATCAGCGCATCATTGCCGTCTTGGAAACCCTCGAGCGCCTTGCGGTCGACCAGCAGCGCCTGCGCATAGGCGCGCTGCACCTCGACCGCCGACAGCATCAGGCTTTCGATCGGATCGGTGACGTTGTGGCTCTGGTCGAGCATGTGGGCGGGATCGAAACCCTCGGCGCCGGACAGCTCGGCATCGACCAGTTCGTTGAAGACCAGGAACAGCCGATAGGGATCGATCGAGCCGGCATCGAGATCGTCGTCGCCATATTTGGAATCGTTGAAGTGGAAGCCGCCGAGTTTCTTGAACTGGATCAGCCGCGACACGATCATCTCGATGTTGACGTTGGGCGCATGGTGGCCGAGGTCGACCAGGCAGTAGGCCTTGTCGCCCAGCTCCTTGGATATGAGGTAGTTGGTGCCCCAGTCCTGCACGACCGTGGAGTAGAAAGCCGGCTCGTACATTTTGTGTTCGGTGAACAGTTTCCAGTCGGCGGGCAGTCCGGCATAGATCTCCTTCATCGCGTCGAGATAGCGCTCGAAGGCTTTGGCGAAATTGACCTGGCCGGGGAAATTCGAGCCGTCGCCGATCCACACTGTTAGCGCCCTGGACCCCAGCGTCTTGCCGATCTCGATGCATTCCAGATTGTGCTCGACCGCCTGGCGGCGCGTGCCGGCATCGGCATGCGACAGCGACCCGAACTTGTAGGACAGTTTTTGGTCCCTGGCATCCGAGAAGGTGTTGGAATTCATGGCGTCGAAGCCGAGGCCGAAGCGCGAGGCCGCCTGCTTCAGCCGGTTCGGATCGGCCTTGTCCCACGGTACATGCAGCGAGACGGTCGGCGTCGCCTGTGTCAGTTGGCTGATGACGGCGCAGTCCTCGATCTTGTCGAAAATGTCGCGCGGCTCGCCGGCGCCGGGAAAGCGGGCAAACCGCGTGCCGCCTGTGCCGACGCCCCAGGACGGAATGGCGACGGCGAATTTCTCGACCTTGTCGCGGATGGCATCGATGGCGATGCCGCGGCGGTCGAGGCGTTCGCCGAGCGACGCGTAGTCGCGCTCGAGGTCGGGTTTGCGCTGGGCGTTGTGGCTGGAGACGAGATCGGCGGCGATGATGGTTTCGGACAAGTGCTATTCCTCCCAATGCGTTCAGTCAGCGCTGCCCTTCATCCGGCCCTTCGGGCCACCTTCTCCCCGTATAGTGACGGGGAGAAGAGAAGCGCTCCGCCCTTAACTCAGCGCGTAAAGCTCTGCGCGTTGCCGGCGTCGACGTTTATGATGTTGCCGGTGGATTTGGCCGACATGTCGGACGCCAGGAAATAGATCGCTTCGGCGATGTCTTCGGGAAACACCGAGCGCTTCAGCATCGAGCGCGAGCGGTAGTGTTCTTCCAGATCGTCGGTCGACATCTTGTAGGCGGCGGCGCGCTGTTCCTTCCACTCGCCGGTCCAGATCTTCGAACCGCGCAGCACGGCGTCCGGATTGACGACGTTGACCCGGATCTGGGCTTCCGCGCCTTCCAGCGCCAGGCAGCGGGCGAGATGGATTTCGGCCGCCTTGGCGGTGCAATAGGCGGCGGCATTGGGTGACGCGGCAAGACCGTTCTTGGAGGCGACGAAGACGACATTGCCGCCGATCTTCTGGGCCCGGAACAGCCGGAAGGCTTCGCGCGAGACCAGGAAATAGCCGGTCGACAATATGTCCATGTTCTTGTTCCACAGCGCCAGCGTCGTCTCCTCGATCGGCGCCGAGGAGGCGAGGCCTGCGTTGGAGACGAGAATATCAATGCCGCCGAACTCGACGGCTGTCTGGGCGAAGCCGGAAATCACCTGCTCCTCCGCGGTGACGTTGATCAGCACCGGCCGGACGAAGTCCTTGCCATAGGCTTTCGCCAGTTCGTCGTTGGCGTTGGCAAGTGCGGTCTCGTCGATATCGGCCAGCACGACGCAGGCGCCTTCGCGCAGCAGGCGATTGGCGGTGGCGCGGCCGATGCCGCCGGCGCCGCCGGTGACCAGCGCGATTTGGCCGGCGAGCGACTTCGGCTTCGGCATGCGCTGCAGCTTCAAATCCTCGAGCAGCCAGTATTCGATGTCGAAGGCCTCCTGCGCCGGCAGGCCGACATAGGACGAAACGGTCGAGGCCCCGCGCATGACATTGATGGCGTTGACGTAGAATTCGCCAGAGATGCGGGCGGTGGCCTTGTCGCCGGCGAAGGTGAACATGCCGACGCCGGGCATCAGGTAGACCACGGCGTTGGGGTCACGGATCGGGGGCGAGTCCGGATGCTTGCAGCTGTCGTAATAGGCCTGGTAGCCGACACGGTACTCAGCAATATCGTCGGCGAGGCGCGCAATCACGGCTTCGACGTCGGGCTTCGCTGGGTCGAACTCGATAACCAGCGGGCGGATTTTTGTGCGCAGGAAATGATCCGGGCATGAGGTACCGAGTGCCGCCAGCGGGCGCAAATCCCTGGAGTTGACGAATTCGAGCACAGCGGCGGAATCGTCGAAATGGCCGAGCTTGTGGCTCTTCTCCGAAATCAGGCCGCGGATCCTCGGCATCAGTCTCGCCGCGATGGCGCGGCGCTCAGCGGCGTCTAGCGATTTGACGACTTCGCCGCCGAAGATGGCGAGACCCTCGGAGCGGCGCTCGAACCATTCGATCGCCTGGTTGATGACCGAGATCGTCGTCTCATAGCACTCCTTGGGTGTGTCGCCCCAGGTGAACAAGCCGTGGCTTTCGAGGATGACGCCCTTGGCCTCGGGGTGTTCGACGCAGAATTTCTCCAGCCAGAGGCCAAGTTCGAAGCCCGGCCGCTTCCACGGCAGCCAGCCGATGGCGTCACCGAATATCTCCTTGGTCAACGCCTTGGAATCCTTGGCCGCGGCAATCGCGATAATGGCATCGGGATGCATGTGATCGACGAACGGCTTCGGCACATAGGCGTGCAGCGGCGTGTCGATCGAGGCCGCGCGCGGGTTGAGATTGAAGGTGCAGTGGGGAAGATAGCCCACCATCTCGTCCTCATGCGCGACGCCGCGATAAAGGCCTTTCAGCGCCTGCAGTTTGTCCATGTAAAGCGTGGCGAAACCGTCCAGCTTGATCGAGGCGCTGTCGCCGCCCGAGCCCTTGACCCATAGCACTTCGACTTCGGCGCCGGAGAGCGGGTCCTTCTGCCGGATCTTGGACGAGGTGTTGCCGCCGCCATAATTGGTGACACGCTTGTCGGAGCCGAGCGTGTTGGAGCGATAGACCAGAAGCTCAGGCTCGCTCAGCCCCTTGGCTTTAGCATCGTCCCAAAGGTTGGCAAGGCGCGAGCCGGAGCGCTTGTCGAGCATGATTATCCTCCCTGGGACGCAAAAGGCGCGGTCCATTTTGCCGGAAATGTCTACGCAAGCATCTCGGTTGTCAATCATAAACGATCAAGATCGATCATATTGCACTGCACAATGAAATTATATGAGCGGAAATGATTGACACTGGTGGTTTTCTAGTGCCTCATGACCATGCAGGGAGGAACCATGCACGAAAAAGAGCGCCACAGGATCATTCTGTCCGCCGTCCAGGAAAAGCCTGTGGTGACGGTGCAGGAGATGGTCGACCTGACGGACTCCTCCGAGGCGACGATCCGGCGCGATATCGCGGCTCTTCATGTGCAAAAGCGCCTGCGTCGCGTGCGTGGCGGCGCCGAGGCGATCTCGCCACCGCAGTTCATCGGCCTCGCCGGCCGGCCCTTTTCCGTCAACGAAACGCTTAACGCTTCGCAGAAGCGCGCGATTGCGCGCGAAGCGGTGGAGCTGTGCAAGGACGGCGAACCGATCATCATCAATGGCGGCACCACCACCTTCCAGATGGTGCATTTCCTGACCGGACGCCGCATGCCGATCTTCACCAATTCGTTCCCCATCGCCGAGCACCTGCTCAAGCATTCGAAGAACACCGTCATGCTGTCGGGCGGCACCATCTACCGCGAGCAGAACATCATCCTCTCGCCCTTCGACAATGACGTGACGCGTAGTTTCTACGCGCGCCGCATGTTCATGGGCGCTCAAGGGCTCGGGCCGCTTGGCCTGATGGAAGGCGACCCGCTGCTGATCCAGGCGGAGCAGAAACTGATCGACCAGGCCGACGAACTGGTGGTGCTGGTCAACTCATCGAAATTCCGCCAGCGCTCGAGCCTGATCCTGTGCGGGCTCAAGCGCATCGCCACCGTCATCACCGATGACGGCATCGAGGATCGCGAAGCCAACATGCTGGAGGCCGCGGGTGTGACGCTGATCGTCGCCCGCAAGTCGGCAAAGGAAGAATCCTCGCTGCAGGCCTGAGGCCAACCGCAGCGACGATGGAATGCAACGCTCAAGGGAGGAAATACGATGAGCTTTCTGAAGAAATTGATGGTGACGGCCGCGTTCTCGGCCGCCATGTTCGTGAATGCCGCCTATGCCGAGAACGTCAAGATCGCGCTGGTGGTGAAGTCGCTCGGCAACGGCTTCTTCGACGCCGCCAACAAGGGTGCCGAAGAGGCGGCCAAGGAACTCGGCGATGTCGACATCATCTACACCGGCCCGACCAAGGCGACCGCCGAAGCGCAGATCGAAGTGGTCAATTCGCTGATCGCGCAGAAGGTCAACGCCATTGCGATTTCGGCCAATGACGCCGACGCGCTGGTGCCGGTGCTGAAGAAGGCGATGGAGCGCGGCATCACCGTCATCTCGTGGGATTCGGGCGTCGCCAAGGAAGGCCGCCAGCTGCACCTCAACCCGTCCGACACCGGCCTGATCGGCGAGACCATCATCAAGCTTGCCGCCGACTATCTGCCGGAAGGCGGCGAAGTCGCCATTCTGTCGGCTTCGTCGACCGCGACCAACCAGAACGCCTGGATCGACGCGGCCAAGAAAATCCTGCCGGAAAAATTCCCCAAGATCAAACTCGTCGCCACCGTCTACGGCGATGACGATTCGGCCAAGAGCACCGACGAAGCCAAGGGCCTGCTGAAATCCTATCCGAACCTCAAGGCGATCATCGCGCCGACCACCGTCGGCGTCGTTGCCGCTGCCCAGGTCGTCACCGACGCGAACCTGATCGGCAAGGTCAATGTCACGGGTCTGGCGCTGCCGTCGGAGTTCAAGAAGTTCATCGACAACGGTTCCAGCCAGGCGGTTGCCCTCTGGAATCCGATCGACCTCGGCTACTCCGCCGTCTACCTCGCTCATGATCTGGCGGTGAAGAAGGAAGAGGCAAAGCCGGGCGCAACGCTGTCGATCGGCCGCGTCGGCAAGGTCACGCTCGATGACAGCAACTCGGCTGCGATGGCTCCGCCCTTCCAGTTCGACAAGTCCAACATCGAAAAGTTCTCCAAGATCTATTGATCTCGGACGTCTCGGACCAAGCGCGGCGGGACCAAAATCCCGCCGCGACTTTAAACGGACCTTGTTTCAGGGCTTGATACGGATATGGACACGACAGCCCAGCACGGCATTGCGAAGGAGGAGCCCACGGGTCCTGCCCCGCGCCTGACGCTGTCCGGCGTCTCCAAAAGCTTTCCCGGCGTGCGCGCGCTGCACAATGTCAGCCTGTCGCTTTACCCCGGCCAGGTTACGGCGCTGATCGGTGAAAACGGTGCCGGCAAGTCGACGCTGGTCAAGATCATGACCGGCATCTACCAGCCCGACGCCGGCACGATCAGCATTGACGGCCAGGCCGTCACCCTGCCCAGCGCGCATGCCGCCTTCGGCCACGGCGTCACCGCCATTCATCAGGAAACCGTGCTGTTCGACGATCTGAGCGTCGCCGAAAACATTTTTCTCGGCCATGCGCCGCGCACGCGGCTAGGCACCATCGACTGGCGCACCATGCGAAAACACGCGCGCGAAGTGCTCGACACCATGCATGCCGGCCATATCAACGCCGATGCGCGGCTGAAAGACCTCGGCATCGCCAACAAGCATCTGGTAGCGGTTGCTCGCGCGATGTCGATCGATGCGCAGATCGTCATCATGGATGAGCCGACCGCAGCCCTTTCGATGAAGGAGATCGAGGAGCTTTTCCTGCTGATCGAATTCCTCAAGGAGGAAGGCAAGGCGATCCTGTTCATCAGCCACAAGTTCGACGAGATCTATCGGATCGCCGATCGCTACACCGTGTTCCGCGACGGCGAGATGGTTGGCGAGGGCCTTATCAAGGATACCGGCCAGAGCCAGATCGTGCGCATGATGGTCGGCCGCTCGGTCGATCACATCTTTCCGCAACGCAAGGCCGAGATCGGCGCGCCGGTGCTGTCGGTCGCTGGCCTTTCGCACCCGACCGAATTCAACGACATCGGCTTCGAACTGCACAAGGGCGAGATCCTCGGTTTCTACGGCCTTGTCGGCGCCGGGCGGTCAGAGGTGATGCAGGCGATATCGGGCATCACCCGCATATCGGGTGGAACGATCACGCTGGAAGGCAAGACGATCACGCCGAAATCGGCGGCGGATTCCATCGAAGCCGGCATCGTCTACGTGCCGGAGGAACGCGGCAAGCAGGGCGTGGTGATCGGCCTGCCGATCTTCCAAAACGTCTCGCTTCCCTCGCTCAAGCGCACCTCCAAATCCGGCCTGCTGCGATTGTCGGACGAATTCGCGCTCGCCCGCTCCTACACCGAGCGGCTAGACCTGCGCGCCTCGTCGCTGAGCCAGGATGTCGGCACGCTGTCGGGCGGCAACCAGCAGAAGATCGTCATCGCCAAATGGCTGGCGACAGCGCCCAAGGTGATCATCCTGGACGAGCCGACCAAGGGCATCGACATCGGCTCCAAGGCCGCCGTGCACGGCTTCATGGCGGAGCTCGTCGCGCAGGGCCTGTCGGTGATCATGGTGTCGTCGGAACTGCCGGAGATTCTGGGCATGTCCGACCGCGTCGTCGTCATGCGCGAAGGGCTGGTTGCGGCGGTCTACGATAGTAAGGGGCTGGACGCCGAAACGCTGGTCCGGACGGCAGCGGGGATCGCGGCATGAAGGCTCTCCTGAAATTCCGCGAGATCTGGCTGGCAGCGGCGATCGTCGTTTTGATTGCTCTGATCTCGACGCGCTTCCCGGCCTTTGCCGACCCCGGCAATCTCGCCCAGGTGTTCAACGACACCTCGATCCTGATGATCCTGGCGCTGGGACAGATGGTCGTCATCCTGACCCGCTCGATCGACCTGTCGATGGCCTCCAACCTGTGCTTCACCGGCATGGTGGTGGCGATGCTGAACGCCGCACATCCGGCGATCCCGATCCCGCTGCTGATCGTCATTGCGCTGGCCGTCGGACTGGTGCTCGGCGCCATCAACGGCCTGCTGGTGTGGCGGCTGAACATCCCTTCGATCGTGGTGACATTGGGCACGCTCACCATCTATCGCGGCGCCACCTTCGTCCTCTCCGGCGGCGCCTGGGTCAATGCCGACAAGATGAGCCCGGACTTCATCGGCTTCCAGCGCGCAGCTTTCCTGGGCATTCCGGTTCTGTCCTGGATCGCCATACTGGTCATCGCGCTGTTCTTCGTGGTGATGACGCGAACCGCGCTTGGCCGTTCGATCTATGCCATCGGCGTCAACCCGACGGCGTCGGTCTATGCCGGCATCGATGTCGGCCGAACCAAATTCATCGTCTTCTGCATTTCCGGCATGATCGGCGGGCTCGCCGGTTATCTCTGGATTTCTCGTTATGTCATCGCCTCGGTCGAGGTCGCCAATGGCTATGAACTCAATATCATCGCCGCCTGCGTCATCGGCGGCATTTCGATTGCCGGCGGCATCGGCTCGGTCGGGGGCGCGGTGTTAGGGGCGCTGTTCCTCGGCATCATCTCCAACGCACTGCCGGTGATCAACATCTCGCCCTTCTGGCAGATGGCGATTTCAGGCAGCGCCATCATCCTGGCCGTCGTGCTCAACGCGCGCGGCGAACGCCAGCAGGGGCGGATCATTCTGAGGAAGGCGGAGGCGGCATGACCGACACCCCCGCCCCGCGCCACATTCCCGACCGGCTCGACAAGCCGCTCTCTTCAGCGATCTTTTCCTGGGAAGCGCTGCTGGTCTTCGTGGCGGTCGCCATCTTCGCCATCAACAGCTTCGCATCGCCCTATTTCCTCGATGCCTATTCGCTGTCGGACCTGACCTTCAATTTCACCGAGAAAGGCCTGATCGCCTTCGCCATGGCGCTGCTGATCATTTCGGGCGAGATCGACCTGTCGGTCGCCGCCATCATCGCGCTCGCCTCGACCATGATGGGCATGGCGGTACAGGCCGGCGCCGACACGCCGGTGCTGGTGGCTATCGGCATCGTCGTCGGGCTCGGTTGCGGCGCCTTCAACGGCCTGTTGGTGACGAGGCTCGGCCTGCCGTCCATCGTCGTTACCATCGGCACGATGAGCCTGTTTCGCGGCATTGCCTTCATCATCCTCGGTGACCAGGCCTACAAGGGCTATCCCGAGAGCTTCGCCTTCTTCGGCCAGGGTTACGTCTGGTGGGTGGTGTCGTTCGAACTGGTGCTCTTCCTCATCGCGGCCGTCGCCTACTGGTTCCTGCTGCATCGCACCAGCTTCGGCCGCCGTGTCTTTGCCATCGGCAACAATCCGGTCGCGGCACAGTTTTCCGGCGTTCGCGTCGGCCGCATCAAATTCATCCTGTTTTGCCTGACAGGGCTGATGGCCGGCATCGCCTCGGTGCTGATCACCTCGCGGCTCGGCTCGACGCGACCGTCCATCGCGCAGGGTTACGAGCTTGAGGTCATCACGATGGTGGTGCTGGGCGGCGTCAGCATTCTGGGTGGCTCCGGCAGCATTGTTGGCGTCGTGCTCGCCGCCTTTATCATGGGGCTGGTGACCTTCGGCCTCGGCCTGCTGAACGTGCCCGGCATCGTCATGTCGATCTTCATCGGCCTGCTCTTGATCGTCGTCATCGCGCTGCCGATCGTCTGGCGACAGCTGCGTGGTAACAGCTGATGCCTGAGAAATACGCCTTCAAGATGCAGCTCAAACCCGGCATGAAAGCCGAGTACAAAAAGCGCCACGATGAGATCTGGCCGTCGCTGGTGGCGCTGCTGAGAGAGGCCGGCGTCGCCGATTATTCGATCCATCTCGATGAAGACACCAACATCCTGTTCGGCGTGCTGTGGCGGCGCGACGACCATGGCATGGCCGACCTGCCGAAGCACCCGGTGATGCAGCGCTGGTGGGCGCACATGGCCGACATCATGGAGACCAGGCCGGACAACCAACCGGTGGCCATCCCCCTGGAAACAATGTTCCATATGGCATGAGTGCGCTGCGCCACATCGCCGTCATCGACATCGGCAAGACCAACGCCAAGGTGGCGCTGGTCGATCTCGTCACGCTGAGCGAAGTGGGGTTGCGCCGCATGGCGAACGCGCCGCTGCGGCAAGCGCCCTACCCGCATCACGATGTCGAGTCGCTGTGGAGGTTCATCCTCAACAGCCTTGCCAGCCTCAACCGCGAACAGCGTATCGAAGCGATTTCGATCACCACGCATGGTGCGACCGGCGTGCTGGTCGACGCAGCGGGCGAACTGGTGCTGCCTGTCCTCGACTATGAGTTCGACGGCCCCGACAGGCTGGCTACAGAGTATAGTGCGATCCGTCCGCCCTTCATTGAGACTGGGACGCCGCGCCTGCCGCTCGGCCTCAATCTCGGTGCGCAATTCTTCTGGCTTGAGAAGCGTTTTCCCACCGAATTCGCCAGGGCCGCCGCGATGCTGATGTATCCGCAATACTGGGCGCTGCGCCTGACCGGCGTTGCCGCCAACGAGGTGACCTCGCTCGGCTGCCACACCGATCTGTGGAGCCCTTGGGAGGCGGACTTTTCCTCGATGGTCGACAGGCTGGATTGGCGCAGGCTGATGGCGCCGGTGCGGCCGGCCAGGGACCAGCTCGGCCCGATCCTGCCGGCGCTTGCCGCGCGCACCGGGCTCGATCCGCAGACCCCGGTTTTCTGCGGACTGCACGATTCCAACGCCTCCCTATTGCCGCATCTTCTGTCCGACGAGCCGCCCTTCTCGGTCGTCTCGACCGGCACCTGGGTGGTATCGATGGCGGTCGGCGGCAGAGAGATTGCGCTCGATGCTGCGCGCGACACGCTGGTCAATGTCAGCGCGCTGGGCGACCCCGTGCCCTCGGCGCGTTTCATGGGTGGCCGTGAGTTTTCCCAGCTGACCAAGGACAAGCCGCAGGACTGCAGCGGCAGCGAGGTGCTGGCCGTTCTGACAAAAAAGATGCTGCTTTTGCCTTCTACCCAGCAGGGATCAGGACCGTTCCCGCACCATGCCGCGGCATGGCTTGGTGCCGAGGGCATCAGCAAAGGCGAGCGGTTCGCCGCCATTTCCTTCTATCTAGCACTGATGACGGCGACCTGCCTCGAGCTGATCGGCGCCGACGGCCCGACCACCGTGGAAGGACCGTTTGCTCGCAACCGGCTCTTTGTCGGCATGCTGGCGGCAGCGACCGCGCGCATCGTCATCGCCTCCGAGGCGGCCACCGGCACCAGCATCGGCGCGGCACTGCTCGCATCCGATCAGCCAGTGACGCACGGCAAGGGCGAAAGAATTGAGCCGCAGACCGACCCGGTCTGGGCGGCCTATGTCACCGCGTGGCGCGCGGCAGTCGACGCGCAAGGCTGATCACAAAATCCGCTTGCCAAAGGCCGACATGACGAAGTTGATGGCGTCGGCGCCGATCCGCGGCTCCAGACCGGCGGTCAGCCCGGAAACATCCATCGACAGCAGACCGCCGGACAGCGAGATCGCCTCCATTGCCTGATGCGTCTCGCGCACCGTCAGCCCGCCCGAGCCCGCAGCCCAGCCGGCGAATTCGGTCGCCGTCGGCGAATAGCTGAGATGGAAGCCTTGCGTGCCCGAGGTGGCGATGCGGATCGCCTCGTGCATGAGGTCGCGCATGCCCATGGCGTCGATGTCGGTCATGGTGAAGGCCGAGACACGCGAATCCTTGAGCACCCTTGCCTCCGCCGGATCGGCATGGCGCAGGCCGACGATGACGACATTTTCCGGCGACAGCTGCGGCTGCAGCGCGCCGGGCTTGTGATCGAGACCGAGCGCGCGGGCCAGCACCGAGACTTCAGGCATGTCTTCGGCCTCCTCGTCCTCGGGCATCAGGGCGGCGAGGGAATCGATCCAGATCAGGCCGAAGGAATGCGTGGCGCGCGCCGTTGCGGTCAGCGCCTTGTGGGCGATACGGCGATCTGCGCCGGCGGCGAGACGGACGAGGCCCGAGGGCGGCCGCTCGACGTCGGCGAGTTCGACCACGTCGAAATTCATTGCCTCCAGCCGCGCGCCGGTTCCCTCGCGGGCGATAATCCCGCCGGCTTCCGGTTCGGCCGAGATCGACACCATCTTGCGGCCGGAGAAATCCGCGACGTCGTGCATCGGCGCCTTCTCGACATATTCCGAGGTCATCGCCAGAAGCATGGCGCCATAATTCATGCGGAAGGCGACACGGTCGCCGACGGTAGGCCGCGGATCGGCATCCTGCACATCGAGCAGCAGATGGTCGCTGGAAGCGCCGAGCACCCTCACCCCCTTGGCGATCGGCGTCAGCCCTTCGACCAGCACGTCCTCGCGGCCTATATTGGCGATGGCGCGCAGCCGGTCGCCCTCGTCGGCGAAGACCGGCTGGTTGCCGAAGGCGTCGTAGCCGGATGTGCCGATCGGCCGCGAAGGCTTGAGTTTGACCTCGATGATGTCGCTGGTCAGCCGGCAGGCATCGGGTTCGAGTTCGGGCCACGGCACGTCGCGAAAGGTTTCGACACCGCCTTGCAGGATCGCCTCGCCCACGCGCAGATTGTTGATGCCGGGCGGCAGCTTGCCTTCGAGCAGCAGCGTCAGCGATGACGAGGCGCCGCCGGAAATGAAGTCGAGGCTTTTGCCGGACAGGCGCTCGGTTTTGTAGGCATGGGCGACGAGTTGGCCAAGGTTCTCCGGCGTCGGCATTATGGCGCCGAAGCAGCCGAGATTGGTGCCGATGCCGGCGATGCGCACGCCCTTGAATTGTAGGATCTGCTCGACGGTGGGGATCAGGTCGCTTGGCCAGATGCCTTCGCGGAGATCGCCGAGATCGATCATCAGCATGATATCGTGGACGCGGCCCATGCGCTCGGCAATGCGCGATATCTCGCGGATGGTGGTCAGTTCCGACTGCAGGCTGATGTCGACGGTGCGCACGACCTCCTCGACGCGCGCCATGGGCGGGCTGCGCAGCAGCATGACCGGCGCATTGATGCCGCTGTCGCGCAGCCGCCGAATGTTCTCAAAACGCGATTCCGCGATGCCGGCAACACCGCCGCGCAGCATGGCCCGCGCCACTTGCGGCATGCCGCATGTGCCCTTCGTAACTCCGAACACCTTGATGCCGGACAGCGCGCAGCGCTCGACGATGGTGCGGGCGTTGCGCTCGATGCGGCCAAGGTCGATAGCGACTTGCGGTCCCGACATTTCGTCACTCAGGGTTTGTAGAATCTATCAGCCAGATGCATCTTCCAGATCGTCGTACGATATTTGTCAAACTTTGCGCAGTGACGGTTTCAATGTTGGAAACCAGAGCAATTGTATGTGGGCACGTCTTTCGATCGGAGAGGCCGGTGACGCTGGTCGTTCATCATTTCGATGGTGAGTGGCAACTGACCTGCGGCGAACATGATCACCCCGCGCACTGCGGAGGTTTCGAAGTTATCGGTCTCGGCCATTTGACCGCCAGGCAGGAAAACTTGGCACAGATTGGCCAGCTTGAGCGCGGATGGCTTGCCGAATGGGTGCACGACGAATGGACTCGATGCCAACACGACGACTAGAGCTCCCTCAGTTCCCGTAGACCAGCCCTTGCGGGTCGATCTCCGGCTTGCGGCCGGCGACGAGGTCGGCCAGGAACTTGCCCGAGCCGCAGGCCATGGTCCAGCCGACATGGCCGTGGCCGGTGTCGAGGTAAAGGTTCTTGTATTTCGCCTTGCCGATGACCGGCACCGAGTTGGGCATCATCGGTCGCAGACCTGCCCACAACAGCGCCTTCTTCTCGTCGAAAGCGCCGGGGAAAAGGTCTTTGCCGGTGCTCAGCATGGACTTGAAGTCGCTGAGCTTGAAGCTGCGGTCGAAGCCGGTGAACTCGGCTGTCGAGGACATGCGCAGGCGGTTTCCGAGCCTGGAGTAACCAACCAGCCGGTCCTCGTCGGCGCCGCCCATGGTCGGTCCCTTGCTCTCGTCCTCCAGCGGGATGGTCGCGCTATAGCCTTTAACCGGATAGACGGGCAGGTCGATACCGTAGCGGCGGCCGATCAGGCCGCTCTCGGGGCCCATGGCGATGACGACGGCGTCGCCCGTCACCGGGCCGGCCGATGTCATGACCGCACGCACCCGATCGCCTTCTATGTCGAGCCCCTCGACCGTGGTGTCGAACAGGAATCTGACGCCGAGCTTTTCGGCGGCATAGGCGGCCAGCCCATCGACGAATATCCTGGAATCGCCGGTCTGGTCGATTGGCGAATAAACGCCGCCGGCGATCTTTTCCTTCACTCCGGCGAGCCCGGGCTCAAGTTCGACCAGCCGGTCGCGGCCGACGATCTCGATCGGCAGGCCATGCTTCGCCAGAAACTGGTAGTTGTCGGTGCCGGTGTCGAGACTGTGCTGCGAGCGGAAGAAATAAAGAATGCCCTTCTTGCGCTCGTCATAGTGGATGCCGGTGGCGTCGGAGAGCGCGTTGATGCAGTCGCGCGAATAGAGCGCCAGGCGCAGTTTGACCTGGCTGTTGGCGCGCAGGCGCGCCACCGTGCACTGGCGCAGGAAGCGCAGGCTCCAGGCGAGGAAATAGGGATCGAAGCGCAGCCTGACCTTGATGCCGAGATCATGGTTCCAGAGCGCGCGCAGGAAGGTCTTCAGCGCCGCCGGGGAGGCCCAGGCGGTGGCGTCGCCCGGCGACACCAGACCGGCATTGGACTGGCTGGTGCCGCGCGCCGGCGCCGGATGGCGCTCGATAACGGTGACCTCATGGCCGTCGGCGGCCAGATAATACGCGGCCGCGGTACCGACAACACCGGCTCCAAGCACCGTTATCTTCATGCCACCCCCTCTTCGCGGCGCAGCGCCTCCACGCCGCATCGCCAATGCCTTCAATAGCGCTTCGCCGCGCGCCTTGCGAGCCCTCGGAAGTGCCCGGCTCAGCCTCGCGCGGAGTTCTTGCCGGTGAGGATGCGCTCCCAGGCGAGCGCATCGGCGACGATCTGGTCAAGGTCGTCGCGTTGCGGGGTCCAGCCGAGTTCGGCGCGTGCAAGGTCGGAATTGGCAACCACGGCGGCGGCGTCGCCGGGGCGCCGGTCGCCCATCTTGACCTCGAAATCCCGGCCGAAGGCGCGCCGCACGCTGTCGATGACCTCGAGCACCGAATAGCCGTGGCTGTAGCCGCAATTGGCGACGAGGCTGCCGCCGCCGGCGCGCAGGCGCTGCAGCGCCAGCCGGTGGGCCGCGGCCAGGTCGCTGACATGGATATAATCGCGCATGCAGGTGCCGTCCGGCGTCGGATAATCGGTGCCGAACACCTGCATGAAGGGGCGTTTGCCGAGCGCGGTCTCGCAGGCGACCTTGATCAGATGCGTGGCGCCAGGCGTCGACTGACCCGCCCGGCCCCTGGGATCGGCGCCGGCGACGTTGAAGTAGCGCAGGGCCGTGTAGCGCAAGGGATGCGCAAGCGCTGCGTCGCGCAGCATCCATTCGCTCATCAGCTTGGACAGGCCGTAGGGCGATTCCGGCGCCAGGCGGGCATCCTCGCGCACCGGCTCCAGGCCGGCGCCGCCATAGACGGCGGCGGTCGAGGAGAAGATGAAATGCGGCACGCCCTCGCGCACCGCGGTTTCGATCAGCGTGCGGGTCTTGGAGGTGTTATTCTCGTAATAGGCGAGCGGGTCGGCAACCGACTCCGGCACCACGATGGAACCGGCGAAGTGGATGATCGCGTCGACCTCGTTATCCCGGATGATCTGGCCGACCAATTCCCTATCGGCGACATCGCCGACGACAAGCTTGGCTTCCGGCGCTACCGCCCATTCGAAGCCCGTGGAAAGGCGGTCGAGAACGACGACGCTCTCGCCGGCATCCAGCAGTTCCCAGACCATGTGGCTGCCGATATAGCCGGCGCCGCCCGTTACCAAAACCGTCATCCGCGTCCTCTTTTACTCATGATTTATCGGAAACTGTCTCAATCACCGCCTTACTGGAAAGCCTGCGGCAAGGCCATTAGAAACGCCTGAATGTTAAATCCGTAACAGTCTCACCGGCCTGTGGCATCGTACGGAAACAAAATTGATCCACATCAAGGGAATAGGCCACGATCTGGCATCGTTAGGAACAGGCTTGGGGCGTGGCATTTTGACCAAAACGGCCCGGTGGACGACGAATGGGCCAACGATTATGATCCCGCGCAAAACTGGGAAGGCGACATGAACTATCAGCGGTTCTTCGAGGAAGCGATCGACCAGCTCCACGCCGAGCGGCGCTACCGGGTTTTCGCCGATCTCGAGCGCATTGTCGGCAAGTTTCCGCGCGCCATCTGGCGTTCCAACGGCCGCGCCGAGGAAATCACCGTCTGGTGCTCCAACGACTATCTCGGCATGGGCCAGAACCCCGATGTCATCGCCGCTTTCCAGAACGCGGCCGGCAAGATGGGTTCGGGCGCCGGCGGCACCCGCAACATTTCCGGCACCTCGAACCCGTTGGTCGAACTCGAGCTGGAACTGGCCGACCTGCACGACAAGGAAGCCGCGCTCGTCTTCACCTCCGGCTTCGTCTCCAACGAGGCCTCGATCTCGACCATTGCGCGGCTTTTGCCCAATTGCCTGATCATTTCGGACGAGCTCAACCATGCCTCGATGATCGAAGGCGTACGGCGCTCGGGCGCCGAAAAGAAGATTTTCCGCCACAACGACGTCGCGCATCTCGAAAGCCTGTTGCAGGTGGCGGGCCGCGAACGCGCCAAGCTGATCGTGTTCGAGAGCGTCTATTCGATGGATGGCGACATCGCGCCGATCAAGCAGATCGTCGAACTGGCCGAACGCTACAACGCCATGACCTATATTGACGAGGTCCATGCCGTCGGCATGTACGGACCGCGCGGCGGCGGCATCACCGAGCGCGAGGGGCTGGCCGACCGCATCGACATCATCGAAGGCACGCTGGCCAAGGCGTTCGGCACGCTGGGCGGCTATATCGCCGGCAACAGCGCCGTCATCGACGCGGTGCGCTCCTATGCTCCGGGCTTCATCTTCACCACGGCGCTGCCGCCGGCCATCGCCGCCGCCGCTACCACGTCCATCCGCCACCTCAAGCGGTCGCAAGCCGAGCGCTATGCGCAACAGCGCCAGGCGTTGCGGACCAAGGAGGTTCTGTCTGCAGCTGGCCTGCCGGTGATGGAATCGCCGACACACATCGTGCCGGTGCTGGTCGGTGACCCCGAACTCTGCAAGATGGCCAGCGACCGTCTGCTCGGCGTGCACGGCATCTACATCCAGCCGATCAACTATCCGACCGTGCCGCGCGGCACCGAGCGGCTGCGCATCACGCCGACGCCGTTCCATACCGATACCCTGATTGCGGGACTGCAGGACGCGCTGGTCGAGACATGGGATGCGCTGGGCATTCCCTACGGCTCCGCCGGACGGCCCAGTGTCGCCAAGAGCGACCGGATTGTGCCGCTGCTTGTGCCGAAGTCGGGCGGCTGAAGCCGCCGCCCATTCACCTCAAACCGTCCTCATCCATCCCGCCAGCCGGTGTGCCGCTTCCTCGAGTTGGTCGAGGCGGCGGTGGAAGCACAGGCGCAAAAACGCCTCTCCGCCAGGGCCGAAGGCGGTGCCCGGCGCCAGGCCGACATTGGCCTTGTCGACGATGTCGAAAGCAGCCCGGCGCGGATCGGTGATGCCGTCGACCGTGAAAAACAAATAGAACGCGCCTTGCGGCACGGTGAAGCGCGCTTTGCCGGTTGCGCCGAGAATATCGCAGACCAGGTCGCGCGCTTTCCTGGCGCGCTCCACCTGCTCGACGATGAAGGCATCACCGTGGTCCAGCGCCGCGACGGCGCCGCGCTGCATGAACTGGGCGACGCCTGAGGTCGAATACTGGATCAGGTTCTCGAACACCTGCTGCAGCTCGGGATGGGTCTTGATCCAGCCGACGCGCCAGCCGGTCATCGCCCAGTTCTTGGAAAAGGAGTTGACGAACAGGATGCGGTCTTCCGCGGTCGAAATGTCGAGGAAGGACGGCGCACGGCCGTGGCCGTAGTGGAACAGCGAATAGATCTCGTCGGCGATGATCCACAGACCCTTTTGGCGGGCGAGATTCAGGATCGCCTGCAGCGTTTCCTTATCGGCCGTCCAGCCGGTGGGGTTCGATGGCGTGTTGACGAACAGCGCCTTGGTGCGCGGCGTCACCGCAGCCGCAATCTTGTCGACATCGCAGGACCAGCCATTGCCCGACTGGTCGAGCGTGACCGCAACCGGGGTAGCGCCGGAAATACCGGCGGCGGCGGCGAAATTCGGCCAGGCCGGGGAGAGATAGACCACCTCGTCGCCGCTGCCGGCGACCGCGGCTAATGCCAACTGAATGGCATGCATGCCGGAACCGGTGGCGATGAATTCCTCTTCGGCGAAGCTCTTGCCGAAATGCCTGGCATAGTAGCGAGAAAGCGCTTGCCTCAGCTCCGGAATGCCTTTCTGCCAGGTATAGAAGGTCTCGCCATTGGCGAGCCCCTTGGCGGCGGCTTCCGAAATGAAGGCAGGCGTCGGCAAATCGCCTTCACCGGCCCAGAGCGGGATCATGCCCTCGCGCGTACGGCCGTAATTGACGACGGCGACAATGCCGCTTTCGGGGGCGGCCACCGCTTCGGCGCGCAAGCTATCGATCAGGGTCATGACAGGTCCGTTTTGATGTCCGCTTTGATGCATGTCATTATCCAGAACCGCTGCGCACTTATGGGCGACATGCATTGGCGGATGCTCTTAGCAGATGCGGCAACAGAAAACCCCGGCCGCGAACGACCGGGGTTTTGGTCCAGAAATCTGGCCTTGTCTATTTCCTGGCGAGGAGATCGCGAATTTCGGTGAGCAGTGCGACGTCAGCCGGCGGCGGAGCCGCAGGTGCGGCCGGCTTCTCGCGCTCGAGCCGCTTGCGCATGTTGTTCACGGCCTTGACCATAAGGAAGATGATGAAAGCCAGGATGACGAAATTCAGCGCCACGGTGATAAAATTGCCGTAGGCGAACACCGCGCCTTCCTTACGCGCGTCGGCAAGATTGGTCGAATGCACTGTTGATGAGAGGCCTATGAAGTAGTTGGAAAAGTCGACGCCACCAAGTGCGCCGATGAAAGGCATGATGATGTCATTGACAAGAGAATCGACGATCTTGCTGAAGGCCGCGCCGATGATGACGCCGACCGCAAGGTCCATCACATTTCCTTTGGAAATGAATTCCTGGAATTCTTTCAGCATTCGACCCTCCTTGTCATGACGGACCGCGCTGCCGCCGTCCCTCCGGCGTCGGCCCGTGCGCACCATAACAAAAACCTGCGGTTGCAACAGAAGCAAAAGCTGGAAAACACCGCTTTCTCCTTACCTCAGGTCACGGTTCGACAGGGCGGCGTCGCGGTCATGCGCCGAAAGCCGCGATGGACTTGACCTTAGAGCTGTGATTGCCTCTGGGCAGGCCGGGGTGAAAGCTGGCCGAGGAGGATTTTCGGGCCGTGCAGGGCTGGTTCATCGTCATCATTGCGGTCGCCTATGTAACGCTGCTGTTCGTCATCGCCAGCCTCGGCGACCGGCGTTCAACGGCGCTGGGACCCGACCGCGCCCGGCCCTTCATCTATGCGCTCAGCCTCGCCATCTACTGCACCTCTTGGACCTTCTTCGGCTCGGTCGGCCTGTCGTCCGAGCGCGGCCTCGAATTTTTGGGCATCTACACCGGGCCGGTGCTGGTGTTCGTGTTCGGCTTTCCGCTGCTCAATCGCATCGTGCGGCTGGCCAAGAGCGAGAAGATCACCTCGATCGCCGACTTCCTCGGCGCGCGCTACGGCAAGAGCTTTGCCGTCTCGGCGATCGCCACGCTGATCGCCACCATCGGCGCGGTGCCCTATATCGCACTGCAATTGAAGGCGATCTCCGGTTCGGTCGGCCTGATGGTCGAGCATTATACGGGATCGCCGCCCTCCTTCGATCCCTTCGTCAGCGACATCTCGCTGGTGGTGGCCATGCTCTTGGCGCTGTTTGCGGTGCTGTTCGGCACCCGCCATGCCGACGCCACCGAGCACCAGGACGGGCTGGTGCTGGCGGTGGCGGTCGAAACCGTGGTCAAGCTCGCCGCCTTCCTGGCGATCGGCCTGATGGTCACCTTCCTGATCTTCGGTGGCCTGGGCGACATGATCGACAAGCTGGCCGAAAACAGCCAGGTGCGGCAAGCCATGGGCTACAACACCTCGCTCGCCACCTGGCTGGTGCTGACTTGCCTGAGCGGCTTTGCCATCATCATGCTGCCGCGCCAGTTCTACGTCACCATCGTCGAGAACCGCGGCGAGGCCGAACTGCGCACCGCGACCTGGGTGTTTCCGCTCTATCTCGTGGCGATAAACCTGTTCGTGCTGCCGATCGCCTTCGCCGGCCTGGCGCTGGTCGGCGCCAAAACCACCAGTGACCTCTATGTGCTGGCGCTGCCCTTGTTCGGCGGCCATGACTTCCTCGCCATGGCCGCCTTCATCGGTGGGCTGTCGGCGGCGACCGCCATGGTGATCGTCGAAAGCGTGGCGCTGTCGATCATGATCTCCAACGACCTCGTCATCCCGCTGTTCGTGCGCCGCCTGCTCAAGACCACGACCTCTGAGAATGAGGATTGGTCGACGCTGATCCTCAACGTGCGGCGCGGCGCCATCTTCATCCTGTTGTTCATCGCCTTCCTCTACTACCGCGAAAGCACCAACTCGGCGCGGCTGTCGTCGATCGGCCTGATGTCGTTCGCGGCAATCGCCCAATTCGCGCCGGCGCTGATCGGCGGGCTGATCTGGCGCGGCGCCAATGGCCGCGGCGCGGCCCTTGGCATGGTCGCCGGCATCCTCGTCTGGGGCTATACGCTGCTTTTGCCGTCGCTCTCGGCAGCCGACGCGGACATCGTCGTGCAGGGGTTGTTCGGTTTCGAGGCGCTGCGGCCGCAGGCTCTGTTCGGCACCGTCGCCGAACCGTTGAACCACGGCGTGCTCTGGAGCCTGTCGGTCAACACGCTGTTCTTCGTGCTCGGCTCGCTGTCGCGCGCGTCAGTGCCGCTGGAGCGGATCCAGGCGTCGATCTTCGTGCCGCGCGAATCCGGCCCGATGCCCAGCCTGCGCCGCTTCCGCACCGCCATCACCGTCAACGTGCTGAAGGACACCATCTCGCGCTACCTCGGCGTCGAGCGCACCGAGCGCTCCTTCCAATCCTTCGAGAAAAGCAATGGCGTCTCGCTGCACGGCAATGAGCAGGCCAGCATGGATGTCATCCGCTTTTCCGAGCAGCTGCTGGCGAGCGCGGTCGGCTCGTCTTCGGCGCGGCTGATCCTGTCGCTGCTGTTTCGCCGCAACGACCGCGAGTCCAAGGACGCCTTTCGCCTGCTCGACGACGCCACCGAAGCGCTGCAGCACAATCGCGACCTGCTGCAGATCGCGCTCGACCAGATGGAGCAGGGCATCACCGTATTCGACTGCGATTTTCGTCTGATCTGCTGGAACAGACAATATCGCGCGCTGTTCGACCTGCCCGACGAGATGGGCCAGGTCGGCGTCTCGCTCGACCGCATCCTGCGCCACCTCGCCGAGCGCGGCGATATTCCGGCCGACCAGCGCGTGGCGATGCTCAACCGGCTGACCAGCTTCGTCAGCCCATGGCAGATGGAGTTGAAGACCAGTGGCCATATCCTCGAACTGCGCTCCAACCCGATGCCGGACGGCGGAATCGTCGCCACCTATGCCGACATATCAGGACGCGTCGAACAGGATTTGGCGCTGAAGCGGGCCAATGAATCGCTGGAGCAGCGGGTCAAGACGCGGACCATCGAACTGACTAGGGTCAACGAGGAGTTGACCCGGGTCAATGAGGAGCTGGCGCAGGCGCAGATGCTGGCCGAGGAGGCCAATCTGGGCAAGACGCGCTTCCTCGCCGCCGCTGGCCACGACATCCTGCAGCCGCTGAACGCCGCCCGTCTCTACTGCTCGTCGCTGATCGAAAAGGCCGGCAAGGGCCCGGCCGGGAAGGCTGCTATCAACATCGAATCCTCGCTGGAATCGGTCGAGACGATCCTGGGCGCCGTGCTCGACATTTCCCGCCTCGACGCCGGCGCGATGAAACCCGATGACAGCGCCTTCCGCCTGGACGGGCTGCTGCGCCAGATCGGCAATGATTTTCAGCCGCTCGCCGCCGAAAAGAAACTCGATCTGACGATCATAGCCTCGTCGCTCAGCGTGTTGACGGACCGCAACCTGCTGCGCCGGCTGATCCAGAATCTGGTCTCCAATGCCATCAAATACACCCCCCATGGCCGCATCCTGGTCGGCGTGCGACGGCGCGGCGAACTCGCCGAAATCCAGGTGATCGACACTGGCATCGGCATTGCCGGCGACAAGCTGAACACGGTCTTCAACGAGTTCACCCGGCTGGACGAAGGCGTGCGCGAGGCCGAAGGTCTCGGCCTTGGCCTGTCCATCGTCGACCGCATCGCGCGGGTGCTGCGGCTCGAGATCCAGATCTTTTCCAACCCGGGCAAGGGTACGCGCTTTTCCGTTATCCTGCCGGTTGCGGCGGTTGAGGCGCCGCGGCGCGAGGTCGAGCCGAAGGCGCCTGCCCGCACCGCGAATTCGCTGGCCGGCCTGCGCGTCATGTGCATCGACAACGACGCCCGCATCCTCGACGGCATGCGGCTTCTGCTCGAGGGCTGGGGCTGCAGCATCGGCACGTTTTCGGGTTCGGAGGATTTTGGCAGGGCCGATCGTCCCGACATCGTGCTTGCCGACTATCATCTCGATGGCAGAAGCGGCCTCGACATCATCGCCCGCCTGCGTGACATCCATGGTTCGGACCTGCCGGCCGTGCTGGTCACCGCCGACCGCTCCACCGAGGTCCGTGCCGCTGCCGCCGCCTTGGACGTGCCGGTGATCAACAAGCCGCTGAAGCCGGCCGTGCTGCGTTCCATGATGGCAAGGGTCAGGCCGCTGGCATCGGCGGCCGAGTAGGGTTCAATGCATGTCGCCCAGAAGTGTGCCCCGGTTCTGGGACCACGACATGCATCGAACAAGAGCTAAAGCGGGTCGCATGAATCCGTTCAGCGCGATGCGCTTTAGCCTGCTGGCTGCAACGGATCGCTGCCGATCTTGGACAGCTGGATCACCGCCTGGGTGCGGCTGTCGACGCCGAGCTTTTGCAGGATGGCCGAGACATGCGCCTTTACAGTCGCTTCGGAGACGCTGAGTTCGTACGCGATCTGCTTGTTGAGCAGGCCTTCGGCCAGCATGCCGAGGACACGCGTCTGCTGCGGTGTCAGCGCCTGCAGCCGCTTGATCAGGTCGGATATTTCGGGGTCGCGCTCGACGCCGAGGTCGATGCCGACGGGTGCTGCGATGTCGCCGGCCAGCACCGTCTGCACGGCGCTGCGAATCTCTTCCATACTGGCCGATTTGGAGATGAAGCCGGACGCGCCGAGATCGAGCGCGCGCCGGATGGTCACCGGGTCGTCATGTGCCGACACCACCACCAGCGGCACCGCCGGGTGGATGCCGCGCAGCGCGATCAGACCGGACAGGCCGCTGGCGCCCGGCATCGACAGGTCGAGCAGCACCAGGTCGACATCCTCATTGGCCACGACCAGGACCTTGGCGCTTTCGAAATCGCCGGCCTCGTGAATGGCTGCGACATCACCAACGCCGGCAAGCGCCTCTTTCAGCGCGCCGCGGAAAAGCGGATGGTCGTCGGCGATGACGAAGGTGTAACCCGACGGCAAATGTTCCTCCCCAAATCCCTTATTGATTATCGGCTTTTACGGGACCGGACGATTATGCGGCGAAGCGCTTTGTCTTCATGCGGCAATGGCCGGACGGGGCATTCCCCGCCGGGCAGTTCAGGTCTTTTGCGAATTGAGATTGGCGCCGTCATCCTTGTCCATTTCCTTGACGATGCCCATGAAGCCGCGCAGCATGCGCTCCATATAGCTCATCGTCTTGTCGAAATCCTCCTCGCTCGGCAGCTTCGATTCGAGGCGGGCGGACAGCGAGTTCTCGAGCTTGGCGACGCGTTCGTCCATTGCTTTCATCGAGGCCTGCAAACGGTCGACTTCGTCCTGGAAGGCGGCGCGTTCGTCGGCGGCCATCTTGCAGACGAGCTGGCCGGAGCGCTCCTCGCAGATCGACATGGCGCCGGTCCGGGTGTCCATGCGGACATAACCGTTGGCGGATTTTTCCAGCCGGTAGCGGTCGGTCTCTTCGGACCAGGCCGATGCCGCAACCAGCGAGACCAGTGCGGCGGGGATCAGTATGTGCTGCAGACGCATGTTCCATCCTCCACGAGCCAGTATGCGCAACCTATCACAGCTTTGCGCCGTAAATGCGGACGAGTTGCCCTTCCCCGCATGATCGGTTCGGATTATAGCGCAACCATGTCTCAGATTATCTACAAGATCGCGCCCGAAGCGCTTTGGCGCGAGGCCGAGAAAAACGGCCGTTTCACCGGCGCTCCGATCGATATCGCCGACGGCTTCATCCATTTCTCCACCGCTGATCAGGTCAGGGAGACGGCGGCGAAGCATTTCGCCGGCCAGATGGATTTGCTGCTGATCGCCATCGACGGGGCGCTGCTCGGTGACGCGCTGAAATACGAGGTCTCGCGGGGCGGCGCGCTGTTCCCGCATCTCTATGGCGTGCTCGATATGAGCGCCGTGCTGTGGGTGCGGCCACTGCCGCTCGGGGCCGACGGCGCCCATCAATTCCCGGCGCTGGAGGCCGAATGATCGTGTTCGATCGCATCGGCCAGAAACTGCTGTTCACCTTCGATCCGGAAACGGCGCATGGCATGTCGATCGCGGCGCTGCGATGCGGTCTGCCGGTCGGCGCGCGGACGGTGCGCGACGACAGGTTGAAGCTCAGCCTCTGTGGCATCGCCTTCCCCAATCCGCTCGGCATGGCCGCAGGCTACGACAAGAACGCCGAGGTGCCCGACGCGCTGCTTGGCCTCGGCTTCGGCTTTGCCGAAGTCGGCACCGTGACGCCGCTGCCGCAGGCCGGCAATCCGAAGCCGCGCATTTTCCGGCTGACTGAGGATGATGCGGTGATCAACCGCCTGGGCTTCAACAATGAGGGCCACGAGGCGGCGGAAAAACGCCTTGCCGCGCGCCAGGGACGCGGCGGCATTGTCGGCGTCAACATCGGCGCCAACAAGGACAGCGCCGATCGTGTCCGTGACTATGAGTTGGGCGTTTCCCGTTTTGCGAAATACGCCAGCTATCTCACCGTCAACATCTCGTCGCCCAACACGCCCGGCCTGCGCACCATGCAGGCGCGCGAACAGCTCGGCGAACTGTTGTCTCGGGTCATGTCGGTGCGTGCAGCAGCTTCGGCGCAGCCGCCCCTCTTCCTCAAGATTGCGCCCGATCTGGTCGAGGCCGAGCTTGAAGACATCGCCGCCGAAGTCAGCGAGAAGCAGATCGACGGCGTCATCGTCTCCAACACGACGCTCTCGCGATCCGGATTGCGTAGCCCAAGCGGCGCCGGCGAGACCGGCGGTCTCTCGGGAAAACCGCTGTTCGAGCGCTCGACCATCGTGCTCGCCAAGATGCGTCGGCTGCTCGGGCCGGATCGCGCCATCATCGGGGTCGGCGGCGTCGATTCCAGTGATGCCGCGCTGGAAAAGATCCGCGCCGGCGCCGATCTCGTCCAGCTTTACACCGGCATGATCTATGCCGGGCCGGCACTGCCGGGCCGCATCCTTGCCGGGATGGTGCGCTTTGCCGACAAGGAGCGGCTGAAATCATTGCGCGAACTGCGCGACAGCCGGCTCGATCAGTGGGCTGCCAGGCCGCTCTAAAACGCCGTGAGCAACCGGAGCCGCAGGATGGCCAGCAGGCTGAAGCCACGCACCAGCAGGAAGACGTGCAGCGCCGCCCACAGGCCGTGATTGCCCAGCGACGGCGCCAAGCTGAACAATGCGGCGCTGAAGGCCAGGAAAGACACCAGCATCATGTTGCGCATGTCGCGCGACCACGTGGCGCCGATGAAGACGCCGTCCATCTGGAAGGCCAGCACCCCGCTCAGCGGTGTCAGTGCCGCCCACGGCAGATAGATGTCGGCAACAGCACGAACATCCGGCGACGTGGTGATCAACGAAGTCAGGCCGGCGCCGCCGAGCCAGAAGATCAGCGTGGCGGTTCCGGCGAGGCCGAACCCCCAGAACAAGGTCAGACGTACCGCCCGGCGGAACGCCGTCTCGGCGCGTGCGCCGATCGCGCGTCCCGCCAACTGCTCGGCGGCTGTGGCAAAACCGTCGAGGAAATAGCCGGCGACGAGGAAGAAGTTCATCAGCACGGCATTGGCGGCCAGCGTCAGCGTGCCGAACTGCGCGCCCTGGCGGGTGAACAGCGCGAAAGCGGCGAGCAGCGAGAACGAGCGGATCATGATATCGCGGTTGAGCGACAGCATGCGCAGGAAAGCGGGCATGTCGAGCAGGCGATGCCGCGGCAGGCGGGGTGCGGCCCGGAAGCGCCAGACAACGATGGCGAGACCCAGCAGCATGGCCAGACATTCGCCGGTGACGGTCGCCCAGGCCACGCCGGCGACGCCCCAGCCAAGCTTCAGGCCGAGCAGGATGCAAAGCACGATGTTGATGCCGTTGAGCACCGCCTGCAGCATCAGCCCAAGCCCGCCCTCGCCGCGTCCAAGGACATAGCCGAGGATGGCGTAGTTGATCAGCGTGAAGGGGGCGGCGAGCATTCTGATGTGGATATAGACGCCCATCGCCTCGCCGACGCGCGCTTCGCCGCCGATGAATTTCTGGCCGGCGATGGCGATCAGCGGCGCAAGGGCGACAAGCACGATGCCGGCGGCGACCGCGATCAGCACGGCGCGCCAGAACACCGCCTGCTCCTCGGTTTCGTCGCCGCGCCCAAACGCCTGGGCGACGAGGCCGGTGGTGCCGGAGCGCAGGAAATTGAAGGTGCTGAAGACCACGTCGAAGACCAGGGCCCCGGCCGCCAGGCCGCCGAGCAGGGCGGCATCGCCGAACTGCCCGACCACCGCCGTGTCGACGATGCCGAGCAGCGGCGTCGTCAGATAGGCGAGCGTCATCGGCACGGCGATGGCGAGCACCGAACGGTTGGTGACGGCGAAGGGTCTCGCGTCGGCTGGGGTTGCACCCGTGTCCAGGGGATTGCTGCCTTGCTGGTTGCGGCTTGATCGAACAGCCGATGTGCCCCATTTTCCCGCCACCGCGCAATCACTCTTGCCGTGACGGCCAACCGAAATGTTCTTCTGGCGCGAGCCCGCCGGATCCCAGTACTGGTTTTAAGCAATTCCCAAAGGGAAGCGCTACGCGCTTCTCCCGGGAAAACCGCTGCACACTTTTCCTGGAATTGCTTTAGCCATGCCCCTGCAGATCGTCCATCATCCCGACTACGATGCCGGCTTCGCCGTCAATCATCGCTTTCCGATGAGCAAATATCCGCTGCTGATGCAGGCCTTGCATATCAGGGGTCTGATCCATGCCGGGGCGCTGTCGCTGCCCGAGCCGGCGCCGGCCTCCTGGCTGAAGCTCGCCCATGCGGCTGATTATGTCGACCAGGTCATCACGTGTTCAGTGCCTGAAAAGATCGAGCGCGAGATCGGCTTTCCCGTGGGACCGCGCGTTTCGCTCAGGGCGCAACTCGCCGCCGGCGGCACGGTGCTGGCGGCGCGACTGGCGCTTATCAATGGCATTGCCTGCAACAGCGCCGGCGGCAGCCACCATGCGCGGCGCGCGCAAGGCGCGGGCTTCTGCACCTTCAACGATGTTGCCGTCGCTTCGCTGGTGCTGCTAGCCGAAGACGCGGTGAAAAACATCCTGATCATCGATCTCGATGTGCATCAGGGCGACGGCACCGCGGACATCCTGAAAGACGAGCCACGCGCGTTCACCTTTTCCATGCATGGCGAGCGCAATTATCCGGTGCGCAAGATTGCCTCCGATCTCGACGTTGCCCTGCCGGACGGCACCGGCGATGGCGCCTATCTCGAACGGCTGGGTGTCCACCTGCCGGAGCTCTCGGCCAAGGCGCACTGGGACATCGTCTTCTACAATGCCGGTGTCGACGTGCATGCCGAGGACCGGCTCGGCCGGCTGTCGCTCAGCGATGACGGCGTGCGTGCCCGCGACGCCATGGTGATCGGTCATTTCCGCGCGCTGGGCATCCCGGTCTGCGGTGTCATCGGCGGCGGCTATTCGACCGATGTCGCAGCGCTCGCCGCGCGCCACGCCATCCTGTTCGAGGTGGCGTCGTACTTTGCCTGAGTGGCCTTGGTTTGAGCATGATCTTTTCCGAAAACCGGTGCCACTTTTCGGGATCATGCTCCGCTTCACTTGCGGTAGTTCGCGACCCTGAGCAGGATGAACACCGGCACGACGATCGCGGCGCCGAGCAGGATATAGCCCAAGAAGCGATAGACCGCGTTGAAGCCAAGATTCCACAGATCGATGAAGAAACCCTGGATGCGGTAGAAGACGTCCATCGGCGTCCAGCCGAACGCATTCATGACCAGGCCGACGAGGAACGACACGACCAGCAGCTTGATGATCACCCTGACGGGCGAGTCACCGAGAAAGCGCGTCACTGTGGACAAGGGCCTGCCTCCAGATTGGTGTGCCCGGATTCGGGGTACAAACCCACGAATACGCACTTGCTGCGCCCGCATCAAGGCAGGCGGACCGGCGCAATCGGTCGGGTTTCCAACAGCCGTTTCCGAAGAGCTGTCCAAGGGCGATTGCCCGAAGCATGCCCATCATGATATCGAGAGGCCGACGCGGGTATGATGTAATGGTAGCTTGTCAGCTTCCCAAGCTGAACGCGAGGGTTCAATTCCCTCTACCCGCTCCAGTTCCTATCCCACCTCCCGCAAGATAAAATCGTGCAGCATCTTGGCTGCCGGCGACAGGACGCGGTTCTTCACCGTGATCAGGCTGTAGGGGCGGACCTCGATGTCAAACTCGGTCTGGACGACATCGATGGCGCCGGCGAGACCGTCGGGGTTCTGGATGAATTTTGCCACCTGGATCGACACCGGGGCGATGGCGTCGGACTGCGCCACCATGACCAGTGTGAGCAGCAGCGACGAGGTGTTGAGGATGCGGTCCGGCAGGGCGATGTTGCGGTTCAGGAAATTGCTCTCCATCGCCTGGCGCAGCGGCGACCCGCCCGACTGGAACACCCAGTCGAAGGCGGCGGTGTCCTCCAGCCGCACCGCCCTCCCATTGTTAAGAGGATGGCCATTGCTCAGCGGGTGGCCGCGACGCACGATCAGGCAGGCCTTCTCGACGCCGATGACACGGGATTCGAACAGGCGCGGATTGAGGTCTTCGGGAACACGGGCGATGATGAAATCATGGCGCGTGGCGATCAGTTCGCGCGCCAGCACATTCGACGTCTCGACCTGCATGGTAATCTCGATGCGCGGATAGAGGCGGCGTATCTCGCGGATCGCCGGGACCGCCAGTTCGATCGCCGGCGCCGTCACCGCGCCAAGGAACACCGAGCCGCCCTTGCCGGCCTTGAGCTCCGATATTTCGCGGTCGGCCTCGCGCATTTCGAGCAGGATCGAGCGCGCGCGCCGGGCCAGCGCCTTGCCGTAAGGGGTGAGTGTGATGCCGCGCGGCAGCCTTTCGCAGAGCTTCACCTCGAGCACCGCTTCCATCTCGGAAATCATGCGCGAGGCCGCCGGCTGCGAGATGTTCATCACCTGGGCGGCAGCACTCACCCGACCGTGATCGTCGAGTGCTGCGATCATGCGCATGTGACGCAGGCTCAAGCCGCTACGCAGAAGTGTCTCGCCATCGCCCGGCAATTCATCGTAACCGCTTGAAATTCCCTGAGGACCTCGTAAAGCCGCCATGCCTTTTCCCGCTTCCGCCACTGTTCCAGCCCGGTCTAGTCATATACCGGTTTTGGTATAGCAACCACCGAAGATCGCATTTGACAGTTATGGCAAAGGGTCACACTTTCGCGCGTCCTCAAGACTTGACGGTCGATGACGAGCAAAATCGTATCGATTTAAATCAAGACTGAGGGCCGATTGGGAGGATACCGGAGATCGATTATGACGGCGGCAGCGCTTTGGCGCATCCGCCCGACTGCGCGGCCCGCGAAGCCCCGAGGTGTCGCGTCCATCAACCAGGGAGAGTTTTACGTGAAAATCATCAAGACACTGGCCGCCGTCGCGGCCGTTGGCATCGCTGCCATGACCTACTCGGCGCACGCAGCCGACAAGGGTCTTGTCGGCGTGCTGATGCCGACCAAGACCTCGCAGCGCTGGATCAATGACGGCGATGCCGTCAAGTCCCAGCTCGAAGCTCTCGGCTACACGGTCGACCTGCAGTACGCGCAGGACGACATCCCCAACCAGCTCAGCCAGCTGGAAAACGAAATCACCAAGGGCCCGAAGGCGCTGATCATCGCTTCGATCGACGGCACCACCCTTTCGGACGCGCTGCAGAAGGCCGCCGACGCCGGCGTCGTCGTCGTCGCCTATGACCGCCTGATCAAGAAGACCGCCAATGTCGATTACTACACCACCTTCGACAATTTCGGCGTCGGCGTGATCCAGGCGAACTCGCTGGTCAAGGGTCTCAAGGAGCGCTTCCCGAACACCAAGCCGTGGAACGTCGAACTGTTCGGCGGCTCGCCGGACGACAACAACGCCTTCTTCTTCTACAACGGCGCAATCTCGGTGCTGCAGCCGCTGATCGATGACGGCTCGATCAAGATCAAGTCCGGCCAGACCGGCATGGACAAGGTCGGCACGCTGCGCTGGCTCGCCGCGACCGCCCAGGCGCGCATGGACAACCTTCTGTCGGCCAACTACTCGGACGGCAGCCGCGTCGATGGCGTTCTTTCGCCTTATGACGGCCTGTCGCGCGGCATCACCGCTTCGCTGCGCGCCGTCGGTTACGGTACCGACGCCCAGCCGTGGCCGATCGTGACCGGCCAGGACGCCGAAACCGCTTCGGTCAAGCTGATCATCACGGGCGAGCAATACTCGACCGTGTTCAAGGACACCCGCGAACTGGCCAAGGCCACCGTCGAACTCGTCGACAAGGTGCTCTCGGGCGGCAAGCCGGACGGCCTCGACGAAAAGACCTACAATAACGACGTCAAGGTCGTTCCCTCGATCCTTTTGACGCCGCATGAGGTCGACAAGTCGAACTACCAGGCACTGGTCGTCGACTCCGGCTACATCAAGGCCGACGAACTGAAGTAATCCGTTTAGAAAGACAGGGGTCCTGCGCGACGCAGGACCCCTTTCCGTTCACAAGCGACCCCGGTATTGTTTCTACCGGACTTAGTTTGCGTGCATGTCGTTGTCTCAAACCGCAAGCACTTTGGAGCGACATGCAACAGGAGGAGCTTGCCCTGATGACGACGATTTTGGAGATGCGCGACATCACCAAGACCTTCCCCGGCGTGAAGGCGCTGTCGAACGTCAACCTCAACGTCGAGGAAGGCGAGATCCACGCCGTGGTTGGCGAGAACGGCGCCGGCAAGTCGACGCTGATGAAAGTTCTGTCGGGCGTCTATCCCGCCGGCACATATGACGGCCAGATCATTTTTCAGGGTCAGGAATGCCAGTTCAAAGGTATCCATGACAGCGAACACAAGGGCATCGTCATCATCCACCAGGAGCTAGCGCTGGTGCCGATGCTGTCGATCACCGAGAATATCTTCCTCGGCAACGAAAACGCCCGATATGGCGTCATCGACTGGGATGCCAACGAGGCGCGCACCGCTGCCTTGTTGAAGAAGGTGGGCCTCAAGGAGGACCCCAAGACACTGATCACCAATATCGGCGTCGGCAAGCAGCAGTTGGTCGAGATCGCCAAGGCGCTGAGCAAGGACGTCAAGCTTTTGATCCTCGATGAGCCGACCGCGTCGCTCAGCGAGAAAGACAGCCAGGCGCTGCTCGATCTTCTGCTCGAATTCAAGCGGCAAGGCATGACCTCGATCCTGATCTCGCACAAGCTCAACGAGATCAACCGGGTCGCCGACAAGGTAACCGTCATTCGTGACGGGCGCACCATCGAGACGTTGGCCAAGAAGGATATCTCCGAAGACCGCATCATCACCTCGATGGTCGGCCGTTCGCTCGACGACCGCTATCCGCCGCGCGAGCCCAAGATCGGCGAAGTCGTGTTCGAGGTGAAGAACTGGTCGGTCTATCACCCGCTCCATGCCGAGCGGCAGGTGATCAAGGGCATCGACATCAATGTGCGCAAGGGCGAGGTGGTCGGCATCGCCGGGCTGATGGGCGCCGGCCGCACCGAATTCGCCATGAGCCTGTTCGGCCGCTCCTATGGCCGCCGCATCACCGGCGAAGTGCTGCTCAAGGGCAAGCCGGTCGATGTCTCCTCGGTAAGCAAGGCGGTCCAACACGGCATCGCCTATGTCACCGAGGACCGCAAGACCTACGGCCTGAACCTCATCGACCATATCAAGCATAACATTACGCTGGCCAATCTCGACGGCGTGTCGCGCCACAGCGTAATCGACGACATGCGCGAACTTGCGGTCGCCAACGACTATCGCAAGAAGACCAATATCCGTGCGTCCAGCGTCTATCAGATGACCGGCAATCTTTCCGGCGGCAACCAGCAGAAGGTGGTGCTGTCGAAATGGTTGTTTGCCGACCCTGACGTGCTGTTCCTCGACGAGCCGACACGCGGCATCGATGTCGGCGCCAAGTATGAAATCTACACGATCATCGCGCGCCTTGCCTCGGAGGGTAAGGCGATCGTGGTCATCTCGTCGGAAATGCCGGAATTGCTGGGGATTACCGACCGCATCTACGTCATGAACGAAGGGCGCATGGTGGGCGAAATGCCGGCGGCGGAAGCAAGCCAGGAAAAGATAATGCGCGCCATCGTCCGGGGAGAAGGAAAAGCAGCATGAGCACCGAAAGCGCCCCCGCCCCGCAGGGCAACGTCGCCGACGAACAGCGCCCGCGCATCGCCGTCTCGGCGCTGGCGACGAATTTACGCGAATACGGACTGATCATAGCCCTGATCGTCATCATGCTGTTCTTCCAGTTCACCACGTCGGGGACGTTGTTCAAGCCGGTCAACCTCAGCAATCTGGTGCAGCAGAACTCCTTCATCATCGTGATGGCGCTGGGCATGCTGCTGGTGATCGTATCGGGCTATATCGACCTCAGCGTCGGATCGGTCGCCGGTTTCATTGGCGCGCTGGCGGCAAACATGATGGTCATCTGGCAACTCGGACCGCTGAGCAATCCCCTGGTGGTTTCGATCGTCTGCCTGGTCGCGGGTGGCCTGATCGGCGCCGCGCAAGGGTATTGGATCGCCTATCACCGGATACCGAGCTTCATTGTCACGCTGGCCGGAATGCTGATCTTCCGCGGCATTTGCCAGGCGTTGCTTGGCGGCGGCTCGTCGGTGGGTCCGCTTCCCGACGACTTCAAGATGCTCAGTTCCGGCTTCATCCCGGATGTGATCGGCCCACTGACGCTCGTCCCGCCGGTCGTGAACGCAGCCGGCAAGACCATCATGGGCAGCGGCGTGACCCTGCACATGACGACGGTCGTGCTGGGGCTGATCGCCGTGCTCGCCTATGCCTATTTCGGGGTCCGCACCCGGCGCAAACGAGAACGCCATGGTTATGAGGCCGAGCCCTTCACCCTGTTCGTCGTCAAGACGCTGGTCGCCAGCGCGCTGGCGCTGTTCCTGGTCTATGAGTTTGCCAGCTACCGCGGCCTGCCCGTGGTGCTGCTGGTCATGGGCGTGCTGATCACGCTGTTCGTCTTCGTCACCAAGCGCATGACCATCGGGAGGCGCATCTACGCCATGGGCGGCAATCCCAAGGCGGCGCAGCTGTCGGGCATCAACACCGAGCGGCTGACGCTGATGGTGTTCATCAATATGGGCGTGCTGTCGGCGCTTGGCGGCCTGATCATCGCGGCTCGTCTGGGCCAGGCGGTCCCGGCGGCGGGTCTCGGCTCGGAGCTCGACGTCATCGCCGCCGTGTTCATCGGCGGCGCCTCGGCGATGGGCGGCGTCGGCCAGGTCATCGGGGCGGTCGTCGGCGGCTTCATCATGGGCGTGATGAACAACGGCATGTCGATCATGGGCGTCAATGTCGACTGGCAGCAGGTGGTCAAAGGCCTGGTGCTGCTCGGCGCCGTGATCTTCGACGTCTACAACAAGAACAAGGCCTGACAAGCTTCAGGCGAGGCAAGCAGGAGGCATACGGTCGCGGCGCAGCCGGCAAGTTGTCGGCATAAGAAGTCCCCCGAGGGATGGAGCTCGCGAGCGCAATCCGGACGAAGAGTTCAACCCGTGGCGCGGCGAGGTCCGAGCCGCGCAGGTCAAGGTTTGCCAAGGGGCAACCCGGCCAAGGCACATGAGAGAGGATTTCATCATGCTGATCTCCCAGATCCTCGACGACGCCGAGACCATCCGCGTCGTCGCCCGCAATGGCGGCGGCAAGACCAGGATCATCAACGGCGCCCGCAGCGTCTATTCGCTGGCCATGGAAGCCGCGCGCACCGGAACGGGCCTCGCCGCGCTGATCGAGCGCAAGGGGTTCGGTGAAGCGATAGACCTCGACGCCGTCTACAAGAAGGGCCGGCTGGTGTCGCCGATCAACCATCCCGATCCTGCGCATCTGCATCTGACCGGCACCGGCCTGACCCATCTCGGCTCGGCGGCGACGCGCGATTCCATGCACAAGAAGCTCAGCGATGGCGGCGAGGAGCAGCTTACCGATTCCATGAAGATGTTCCGCATGGGGCTCGAAGGCGGCAAGCCGGCCAAGGGCCAGACCGGCGTGCAGCCGGAATGGTTCTACAAGGGCAACGGCACCATGGCGGTGGCGCCGGGCGCCGCACTGATGTCGCCGGCCTTTGCGCAGGACGCCGGCGAGGAGCCGGAAATCGCCGGCATCTATGTCATCGGCGACGACGGCGCGCCGTTCCGCGTCGGCTTCACGCTGTCGAACGAGTTTTCCGATCATGTTACCGAGCGGGTGAACTATCTGTTCCTGGCACATTCCAAACTGCGCAACGCCTCGTTCGGGCCGGAAATCCTGATCGGCGACCTGCCGGCCGACGTCAGGGGCTCATCGCGAATCTATCGCGACAGCAATTTGCTGTGGGAAAAGCCGTTCCTGTCGGGCGAAGCGAACATGTCGCACACAATCGCCAATCTCGAACATCATCACTTCAAATATTCGGCCTTCCGCCAGCCGGGCGACGTGCATGTGCACATGTTCGGCACGGCGACGCTGTCCTTTGCCGACGGCATCAAGACTCAGGCCGGCGACGTGTTCGAGATCGAGGCCGGGGATTTCGGCCTGCCGCTGCGCAACCCGCTGGAGATCGAGCAGCCGGTGAAGGTGGCGGTGAAGGCGCTTTGAGGCAGCATCACATTTGGGAGCCGGAATGAACGGAATGCGGCTTGTCATTGTGTTCACGGGCGTGGCCCTGTTCCTGACCCAACCGTCGGTGGCCTTTAGCGCCGGCCAGTGCAGCCCGAAGTCCTATCGTGAAGCCCGTTTGGCGATGACGAGCCGTCTTCTGGCAACCGGCTATTCGAAAGCCCAGGTGAGCTTTCTGATGCGCAACACGGATCACATGACATCAGCGCTTCGCACCGACAGGCTGAACAACAATGGCAAGGTCTGCGGCATCAACTCCGCCAAGGCCCATGTCCTCGGTTGCCTCGACAAGCAGTTGTTCCCGTTGAAGCGCGGCTCAAACGCTTCGCTCGACGAGGTCAAACTGACCGAAGGCTTTTGGGGCAGGAAACGTTTGGCCGCACGCGAACTGCTGTTTATCGGCCATTTTCATGCCTGCCTTGGCGCCGCGAAAGAGTATCTCTTTCGCGGCTGACTCCGGCGGGCCGGAAGTCAATAAATATCGAAATCGAAATACTTGGCCTGGATCTTCTTGTAAGTGCCGTCGGCGACGATGGCGTCTATCGCCGCATTCAGCTTGTCGCGTAGCGCCGTGTCTTCCAGGCGGACAGCGATGCCGGCTTGCGTCTCGGTGCCCTTGACGTCGCCGACAAGCTTGCAGCAGCCTTCGCTCGCCTTCTTCAGCCAGTCCATCAGCACGAACTTGTCGGAGATGACGGCGTCGAGACGGCCGTTCTGCAAGTCGGTGATCGCCTCTTCCTGGGTGGGGTAGAGTTTCGCCTCGGCGCCGGCCTTGCCATAGGCGTCCTGCGCATAGTCGGCCTGGGTGGTCGAGGCCTGCGCGCCCACCGTCTTGCCGGCAAGGGCTGCCGGTTCGGTGGAAGTGAGGTCGCTGTCCTTGGGCGCCACCAGCGCCAGCGGCGTCGTGTAGTATTTGTTGGTGAAGGCGACCTGTTTCTTGCGCTCCTCGGTGATGCTCATCGAGGCGATGATGGCGTCGAACTTTTTCGCCTGCAGCGCCGGGATGATGCCGTCCCAGTCCTGGGTGACGATCTCGCACTCGACCTTCATCTGCGCACACAGCGCATTGGCAATGTCGATGTCGAAGCCCTCGATCTTGCCGTCCGCGGTGATGGTGTTGAAGGGCGGATAAGCGCCCTCGGTGCCGATCTTCAATTTCTCCTGCGCCTCAGCCAGCGAGCCGGCCGATATCACCAGCATGGCAGCGCCCGCTGCCGATATGATCCATCTTGAAATCTGCATTTTGGTTCCCCTTGCGCGCCGTTCTCTTGCCGGCCACCGAAAGGCAGCCAAGCATGGTGAGGCAGCGCAGGCAAGTATTTTGCCTGACGGTGATCGAAGGTTCAGCCGGCGGGGCGGAAATGCTTGGAGAGCTTGAGGCCTTGCGCCTGGTAATTCGAGCCGAGATCGGTGCCGTAAAGCGCCTGCGGCCGCTTCAGCATGTGTTCGTAGACCAGCCGGCCGACGATCTGGCCGTGGTCGAGGATGAACGGCACTTCGTGGCTGCGCACTTCGAGCACCGCCCGGCTGCCGGTGCCGCCTGAGGCCGAATGGCCGAAGCCCGGATCGAAGAAGCCGGCATAGTGAACACGGAATTCGCCAACCAGCGGATCGAAGGGCGTCATCTCGGCGGCGTAGAGCGGCGGCACGTGCACGGCTTCGCGGCTGACCAGGATGTAGAACTCGTCCGGGTCGAGCACCAGTTCGCCGGCGCCGCTCTTATAGAGCGGCTCCCAGAAATCGACGGCATCCTGGGCGGCGCGCTTGTCGACATCGACCAAGCCGGTGTGATGCTTGCCGCGATAGCCGACCAGGCCGTTCTGGTCGCCGTCAAGATCGATCGACAGCGCAATGCCGCCGCCGGAAATGTTGGGCGGCTCGGTCGCCACCAGCATCTCGGCGCGGTGCAATTCGTTCAGTTCTGCCTCCGACAACAGCGCGTTGCCGGTGCGAAAGCGGATCTGCGACAGCCTCGATCCGGCGCGTACGACGATCGGGAAGGTGCGCGGACTGACTTCGAGATAAAGCGGCCCGTGATAGCCGGGGGCGATCTTGTCGAACTCATGGCCGCGATCGGTCATCACCCGGGTGAAGATGTCGAGCCGGCCGGTCGAGCTCTTCGGGTTGGCCGAGGCCGACACGTTTGCGGGCAGCGCCAGGCGTTCGAGCAGCGGCACGATGTAGACGCAGCCGGTTTCCAGCACCGCGCCCTCGGCGAGACTGAACTCATGCAATTTCAGCCGGTGAAGCTTGTCGGCCACCAGATGATCGGGACCCGGCAGGAAGGAGGCGCGCACGCGAAAAGCCTTGTCGCCGAGCCTGAGATCGAGGCTCGCCGGCTGCACCTGGTCGACATCGAGCGCGCGCGGCGACTTCAGCGCGCCGGACTGAAACAGCGCGGAAATGTCCTGATCGGGAAGAATGCCTGTCTGCCGCAAAAGGCTGGCTCCGCTCCAAGGTCGGTCTCTTTGTGGCAGGTTCTTGCCGCAAAACCGCTGGATATTATTGCGGAACCTGCCTGGTACAAACCTCTTAATGAAGCCGGCAATTGACGCAAGCGCAGGTGAGGTCTAAAGGGTCGTTATCCCGTGGTGATTTGGCCGGTCGGCTTGCAGCCACGTTAAACAAGTCGCTAAAGGACCGTCGGGCCGCAAGGCCATATGGACCGGTTGCGACTTTCGCGGCCGGTTTTTTTGTGTCTGGAACAAAAGCGATGAGCACCAAGAAGCGTAACTGGAAACCTCAGACCGCACTCGTGCACGGGGGAACGCTGCGTTCCCAGTTCGGCGAGACGTCCGAAGCGATGTACCTCACCCAAGGCTATGTCTACGAGACGGCGCAGGCTGCCGAGGCCCGTTTCAAGGGCGAGGAGCCGGGCTTCATCTATTCGCGCTATGCCAACCCTACCGTCGACATGTTCGAAAAGCGCATGTGCGCGCTGGAGGGTGCCGAAGATGCGCGCGCCACGGCGTCCGGCATGGCTGCGGTGACGGCAGCGCTCCTGTGCAGCGCCAAGGCCGGCGACCATATCGTTGCGGCGCGCGCGCTGTTCGGCTCCTGCCGCTGGGTGGTGGAGACGCTGGCGCCGAAATATGGCATCGAGGCAACGCTGGTCGACGGCACCGACATCGCCAACTGGGAAAAGGCGGTGCGGCCGAACACGAAACTGTTCTTCCTGGAAAGCCCGACCAATCCGACGCTGGAAGTGGTCGACATCGCAGCGGTGGCGGCGCTCGCCACCTCGATCGGCGCCAGGCTGATCGTCGACAATGTCTTTGCCACGCCCTTGCAGCAGAAGCCCTTGCAGCTCGGCGCCCATATCGTCGTCTACTCCGCGACCAAGCACATTGACGGCCAGGGACGCTGTCTCGGCGGCATCATCCTGTCGGACAAGAAATGGATCGACGAGAATTTGCACGACTATTTCCGCCACACCGGCCCGAGCCTGTCGCCGTTCAACGCCTGGACGCTGCTCAAGGGCCTGGAGACGCTGCCGGTTCGGGTGCGCCAGCAGACGGAAAGCGCGGCCAAGATCGCGGATTTCCTGGCAGGACGGCCGGAAATCGCCCGCGTCATCTATCCCGGCCGCGCCGACCACCCGCAGGCCGACATCGTCAAGAAGCAGATGACGGGCGGATCGACGCTGATCTGCCTCGACGTGAAGGGCGGCAAGCAGGCGGCCTTCGCCTTGCAGAACGCGCTCGACATCGTGCTGATCTCCAACAATCTCGGCGACGCCAAGAGCCTGATCACCCATCCGGCGACCACCACGCACAAGAACCTCAGCGACGAAGCTCGCGCCGAGCTTGGCATCGGGCCGGGAACGCTCAGGCTGTCGGTCGGTCTTGAGGATACGGACGATCTGCTGGAGGACGTTGCGCAGGCGCTGAAGGCAGCCGGGTAGGCCGCGAGGCGTCACGCTCCCGACGAAGCCTCTTCCAGCTCGGCCGTCTTGGTGCCGATGATCATGGTGTTGCCGCGCCAATCGACGGCGCCGCTCAGCCAGCCGCGCGCCCAGATGGCGGGAAGCATCATGTCGCGGACCATCATCGCCGGGACCATGCGCAGCGACAGATGCCAGCCCTTGGCCGCGGCCAGCGCGCATTCGGGAATGTAGGCCGCCGCCAGCACGGCCAACACCGTGGCCGGCAGGCTGATGCCGGCACTTGCTGCCGCCACCAGCGCCAACGCCAACGGCACGGCGACGCCGGTCAGGATCTCGGGTGCGAAAAACAGCGGGAAAGTGACGCGGCGCAACCGCGCCCAGCGCGCCTGACGCGACCAGATGTCGGCAAGTCGGCGCTGCCCCAGTGGTTGCTCGAAAGGCGAGGCAACGAGATTGACGCGCAGGCCCAGTCCGTTGACCAGCTTGGTTGCAGCAGCATCCTCGGCGATCTCGGCGGCCAGCGCGCGGATACCGCCATTGGTATCGAGCATCGGCTTGTTCCACAGCATGCTCTTGCCCTGGGCAAAGCCGAGGCCAAGCGCCTCGCCGGCATATTGCCAGCGCGCCTGCAGCGTGTTGAGGAACGCGCATTCGACCTCGGCCCAGAAGCCTTCCGGCCGCGAGCCGATCGGCGTCGAGCAGATAAGCCCGGTATTGGTCCGCCAGGCCGCCATCAGGTGCTGGACGTAATCCCTAGGCATCAGCACGTTGGAATCCGCCAGAATAACCCAATGATTGCGCGCCGCTTCCCAGCCCTTGACGCAGTTGTTGAGCTTCGGGTTGCTGCTGACGCGGTCGTCGCCGATCAGCAGCCGGGCCGGCACGTTGGGAAACAGGACGATCGCCCTGTTTATCAGTTTGACGACGGGATCGTCGGCGTGAGCGACGCAGAAGATCAGTTCGTAGCGCGGCCAGTCGAGCGAGAAGGCTCGCTGCAGCGTCTCTTGTGTGAACGGCTCCACGCCGCGCGACGGCACGACGATCGAGACCGGTGGCTGCTCGTTGGACGGCGGGGGGATGAGACGGCGCGCTTGCAGTTTCGACGAAGCAAGCAGGATGCTGGCGAGATTGGAAAGAAGCAAAGCGGAGGAGGCGAAGGCGGCTGTGAGAGCTGGTTCCATCGAGATCTGGTCACTCCGGAAAGGCCGCTCGCGGCTGCTTTGTCAGTCGACAGATGGGCCTTGAGTCGCCGGCAAGGTTTGCGCACACCAACATTGTCATGTGTCACTTAAATGACATTGTTTGTCGGCACCTCCGCTTTGAGGCTGGCAGGACATGCCGTTGTGCGCGTATCAAACCGCATAGCGCGACAAATGTTCCTTGCCGCGCAACCGGAGCAGCCCATGTATCGCGCCGTCACGCGCAACATCGAAGTGCAGGTCAGACCGTTCTACCTGGAGGACCGCTCGGACCCGGCGGAGAACCGTTATGTCTGGGGCTACCAGGTGACGATCGACAACCAGTCGGACGATTTCGTGCAGCTTATGTCGCGTTACTGGCACATCACCGACGGCAGCGGCCGGATCGAGGAAGTGCGCGGCGCCGGCGTGGTCGGCGACCAGCCTGAGCTCAATCCCGGCGACAGCTATCAATACACGTCAGGCTGCCCGCTCTCGACGCCCTCCGGCTTCATGGTCGGCCACTACACCATGCGCAACAAAAAGGGCGAGACGTTCGACGTCGCTATTCCCGCGTTTTCGCTGGATCTGCCGGGGACGCGGCGGACGGTGAATTAGGGGTTTTCTCCCCATCTCTATACGGGGAGGAATGCCCGGCAGTGCAACGAGGGGCGCCGCCGGACTCATGAGGTTATCTTCCACGCACATGACGTAGGCTATGCGCGGCCATTCACCAAAGTTCGCGCTGCCCCTCATCCGCCCTTCGGGCACCTTCTCCCCGTGAACGGGGAGAAGGAAGAGATGCTACTGAGTTGCAAACTCCGCCGGGTCGAAGTCGTACTGCTTCGAGCAGAACTCGCAGGCGACGTGGATGCCGCCATCTTCGGTGCTGTCCTTGATCTCCTGCGCGGAAAACCCCTCGAGGATGCCGCGTATCTTGTCCCTTGAGCAGGAACATTGGTCGGCGACCGGCACGCCGCCGAAGACGCGCACGCCATGTTCGTGGAACAGCCTGTAGAGCAGCCGCTCGGCGCCGATGGTCGGGTCGATCAGCTCGGTCGGCTCGATGGTGCCGAGCAGCGCCACCAGCTCGCGCCACGAATTGTCGGCCGGCTCCTGCGTCACGTCACGCGGATCGCCGTCGCCGCCCGAAATGTCGGGCACGCGCATGCGCTCGGGTGACTGCGGCAGGAACTGCGCCAGGATGCCGCCGGCGCGCCACTGCTCACGAGCGCCGCCGGGACCTGGCGTCAGAAGCTTGGCCACCGACAGCCTGAGGTCGGTCGGGATCTGCTCCGACTGGCGGAAATAGGTGCGCGCGGCGTCCTCCAGCGTCTCGCCGTCGAGCTGGACGATGCCCTGATAGCGCTGCGTGTGCGCGCCCTGGTCGATGGTCAGCGCCAAAACGCCGCTGCCCAGCAGCGTCTGCTGCGAGGTCTGGCCTGCGGCCACCAGGGCCTCCAGCCGGTCGGCGTCGAAACGCGCATAGGCGCGCAATGCCGAAGGCGTGGAGAAATCCGCGACCAGCATGTCGACCGGGCCGTCGGTGCGGGTCTGCAAGATGAACTTGCCTTCGAATTTGAGCGAGGTGCCGAGCAGCACCGTCAGCACACAGGCTTCCGCGAGCAGGCGGGCGACCGGCTCGGGATAGTCGTGACGGTTGAGGATGGCGTCGAGCATCGGCCCGAGTTGCACGGTGCGGCCGCGCACGTCGAGCGGGCCGACCTCGAAGGGTACGACATGATCGTCGCCGGCATAGCCGAACTCGCCGAGTTTGGGGTGATGTTCAGTCACTTGATGCGTTTCCAACATGACAAAGCTCCAGGGCGCGGCCATGCGGCCCGGAGGGGTGCATGCGTCCAAACGCGCTTGATTTGCGTGATGGGGCGCAAATAGGCATCGCGCCGCCCCGGATCAAGCGCTTGGAGATCAAGCGCCTGGAGATCAAGCGCCCAGACACCAGGCCAAAACCGCCTTCTGGGCGTGGAGCCGGTTCTCGGCTTCGTCGAAGACCACCGAATGCGGACCGTCGATGACCTCGTCGGTCACTTCCTCGCCACGATGCGCCGGCAGGCAGTGCATGAACAGGGCGTCGGGCTTGGCCCTGGCCATCAGCGCCGCATTGACCTGATAGGGCGAGAAGACATTATGGCCGCGGGCGCGGTGTTCCTGGCCCATCGACACCCAGCAGTCGGTGACGATGCAGTCGGCCTGGTCGACGGCCTCTTCGGGCGAGCGGGTGAAGTGCAGCTTGCCGCCATTGGTCTTCGACCAGTCGATGTGCTTCTGCGCCGGCTCGCTGCCTTCCGGCACTGCGACGTTCAGGTTGAAGCGGAACCGCGCCGAGGCCTCGAGCAGCGAATGCAGCACGTTGTTGCCGTCGCCGGTCCAGGCGATGGTCTTGCCGGCAACCGGACCGCGATGCTCCTCGAAGGTCATGATGTCGGCCATCAGCTGACAGGGATGGGTGTCGTCGGTCAGCCCGTTGATGACCGGAATCGTGGCATTCTCGGTCAGCTCGAGCAGCCGCTCATGCGACGTGGTGCGGATCATGATGGCGTCGACATAGCGCGACAGCACCTTGGCGGTGTCGGCAATGGTCTCGGAGCGGCCGAGCTGCATTTCGGTCCCGGTCAGCATGATGGTCTCGCCGCCGAGCTGTCGCATGCCGACGTCGAAGGACACGCGCGTGCGCGTCGACGGCTTGTCGAAGATCATGGCCAGCACCTTGCCTTCGAGCGGTTTGGTCCGTTCGCCGGCCTTGAGGCGCGCCTTGCGCACCACCGCATCGTCCAGCATCAGGCGCAGATCGCCTTCGGAAACGGCGGAAAGATCGGTGAAATGGCGAAGGCTCATCGGGAATGGCTCTCGGGATTACTTCGAGGCGGCCGCGGCGATGGCGTCGGTCAGGCCCTTGGCGCCGGCGCGGATGCGATCGAGCGCTTCGCCGATCTCGGCGTCGGTGACGGTCAGCGGCGGCAGCAGACGAATGACGTTGTCGCCTGCCGGCACCGCCAGCAGATGCTGGTCGCGCAGCGCCATGTTGACCTTGGTGTTGGGCATGGCGCATTTCAGGCCAAGCATCAGGCCGCTGCCCCTGATGCCTTCGATGACATCAGGAAATTCGTCGGCGACCGCCGCCAGGCCCTGCTTCATCAGCAATGCCTTGCGCTGGACGTCTTCGAGGAAGCCGTCTTCCAGCACGACGTCGAGCACAGCGTTGCCGACCGCCATGGCCAGCGGATTGCCGCCGAAAGTGGTGCCATGCACGCCTGCCGTCATGCCGACGACAGCGTCGTCGGTGGCGAGGCACGCGCCCATCGGGAAGCCGCCGCCAATGCCCTTGGCAATCGCCATGATGTCGGGCGTCACGCCGGTCCATTCATGCGCGAACAGCTTTCCGGTGCGACCGATACCGCACTGGACCTCATCGAAGATCAGCAGCAGGCCATGCTGGTCGCAGAGCTGCCGCAGCCGCTTCAAGGATTGCGTCGGCACCGGGCGGATGCCGCCCTCGCCCTGTACCGGTTCGATCAGGATCGCGGCGGTCTCTGGTGTGATCGCCTTCTCGGCGGCGTCGATGTCGTCGAAGCCGACCTGGTCGAAGCCTTCGACCTTGGGGCCGAAGCCTTCGAGATATTTGTACTGGCCGCCGGCGGCGATGGTCGCCAGCGTGCGGCCGTGGAAGGCGCCTTCGAAGGTAATGACCCGGAAGCGCTCGGGATGGCCCTTGACGAACTGGTAGCGCCGCGCCGTCTTGATCGCGCATTCGAGCGCCTCGGCGCCGGAATTGGTGAAGAACACCTTGTCGGCGAAGGTGGCGTCAGCCAGCCGCTCGCCGAGCCGGGCCTGCCCCGGGATCTCGTAGAGATTGGAGACGTGCCAGAGCTTGGCCGCCTGTTCGGTCAGCGCCGAGACCAGATGCGGATGGCTGTGGCCCAACGAATTGACCGCGATGCCGCCAGCGAAATCGAGATATCGCTCGCCCTTGTCGGTAACCAGCCAGGTGCCTTCGCCATGATCGAAGGCCAAAGGGGCGCGGGCAAAGGTCTCGTAAAGCGCCGAACCGCTCATTATATGCGTCTCCGGTACCGGAAAAATCAAAAAAGCCGCCAAAGCGGCGGCCTTTGCGGCTTATCGTGTTTTTCGGCCATGAAGTCAACGAAAACGTCGTGCAGAGGCGCGTGGCCAGCTCCCGACGAGACGCCGGCTCATAAGCGACCGGGCAAGTTGGGGAAAACCTAAAAAACCGATTCGTGTTGCACCTGGGACTCTTGTCACCGAGTCAACACATGAGGTAATTGTAGTCGGGAAATAACTAGATTTCGTGCGGCGGACCTAATCACCTAATATATGTGGTGTCTGCCCCGGCAAAGATTGCCGGGTCGGGAACGGATTCCGGCTGCCGCACACATAGCAGGAGCGCGGTCTCATGAACTGGACTGACGAGCGGGTCGAACTTCTCAGGAAACTGTGGTCGGAGGGCTTGAGCGCAAGCCAGATCGCCGCACAACTCGGCGGGGTCAGCCGCAACGCGGTCATCGGCAAGGTGCACCGGCTGAAGCTGTCGGGCCGCGGACGCTCGACCGCGACGCCGGCGCGTCAGAAGAAGACAACGCAGGGATCTTCGATCCAGAAATCGGTGCCTCGCGCCGCAACCACGCAGCGCCATGTCACGACTTCGATCGGGGCGAACGCACTGCAGGCGCAGTTCGACGCCGAGCCGGTGGCGCGCCACTACATCCGCCCGGTCGAAAACGTCGTCGTGCCGATCTCGCGGCATCTGCAGCTCACCGATCTCACCGAGCGCACCTGCAAATGGCCGAATGGCGATCCGCTATCGGAAGACTTCAACTTCTGCGGCAACGAGGCGGCTGAAACCGGACCTTACTGCAAGTACCACGCAAGGGTGGCGTTCCAGCCGGCTTCAGAGCGGCGCAGGAGCCGGTAGTTAGGAATAGGGATTGGGGACTGGGCAGTAGGGAATGGGGTAGCGCTCGTGAGGCGCTACCTTATTCTGCCTACTGCCTACTGCCTACTGCCTACTGCCTACTGCCTACTGCCTACCATCACAGCCACCCACTCTTCCGAAATCGCCAATACAAAAACGAGCAGATCAGCGCGATCGAGACCAATACGACGGGATAGCCGTATTGCATCTTCAGTTCCGGCATGTCGTCGAAATTCATGCCGTAAATGCCGGCGAGCGCCGTCGGCACCGCCAGGATCGCCGCCCATGAGGCCAGCTTCTTGGTGTTCGCGGTTTCCTGGCTCTGGCCGACCAGCAGGCTGGCTTCGAAAGCGAACGCCAGAACCTCGCGCAGGCTGTCGATCTTTTCCTGCACGGTCCGGATATGGTCGGTGACATCGCGAAACAGCGGATGCATTGCGGTATGGATCTGCGGCAGTTCGGCGCTGGTCAGCCGGCGGCAGACCTCGACCAGCGGCAGCGCCGCATTGCGCAGGCGCAACAGATCGCGGCGCAGCATATAGAGCCGCTCGATGTCGGGACCGGTCATCGGCTTCAGCAGCACCCTGTCCTCGATCGCCTCGACCTCGTCCTCGATCTGCTCTAGCACCGGCATGTAGTTGTCGACGATGAAGTCGAGGATGGCGTAGAGGACGAAATCCTCGCCCTTGGCCAGTGAGTGCGGACAGCTTTCCCAGTGCTGGCGCACGGCGGCGTATGAGGTCGAGGGACCATGCCTGACGCTGACGATATAGCCTGAGCCGACGAACAGATGCGTCTCGCCGAAGGTGACGCGTCCGTCGATCAGCTGTGCAGTGCGGGCAACGATGAACAGTGCATCGCCATATTGCTCGATCTTCGGCCGCTGGTGCGGATGTTCGGCGTCTTCGATCGCCAGTTCGTGCAGATGAAATTGCGCCTTGACGCGCAGCAGAAGCTCGCGGTCGGGTTCGAGCAGCCCGATCCAGACGACATGGCCCGACTTCTTGGCCCATTCGCCGGCTTCCTCGATCGGTATGTCGGCGATGCGCTTGCCGGCGGTGTAGACGCTCGACGCGATGATGCCGGACGATGCCGGCGCCGGCTTGAACTCTCGGACATATTCCATCGCAGCCTCCTGAGCGCCTGGCCTTGGCCAGGAACCGAGACGCTAACATCCGGGCAGTTTAGCGCAATATGATTAAGCGTTCGAGGGGCGCGATCACTTCACCGGCAGCACCGGCAGGGCAACCTTGTCGGTCTTGTCGCCCTTGGGACGCTCGGCCGGCAACTGCTCGCCGGTGACGATGTAGTAGATCGTCTCGGCAATGTTGGTGGCGTGGTCGCCGATGCGCTCGATGTTCTTGGCGCAAAACAGCAGATGCGTGCACGGCGTGATGTTGCGCGGATCTTCCATCATGTAGGTCAAAAGCTCGCGAAACAGCGAGGTGTACATGGCGTCGATCTGGTCGTCGCGGTCGCGAACGAAGCCTATTTTCTCGACCGAGCGCGAGGCATAGACGTCGAGCACTTCCTTGAGCTGGGTCAAAGCGAGTTCGGCAAGCGCCTCGAGGCCGCGAAACAGGCTGGTCGGCTGGCGGCCGTCAATGACGCTGACCACACGCTTGGCGACGTTCTTGGCGAGGTCACCGACCCGTTCGAGGTCGGCCGAAATGCGGATGGCGCCGACGATCTCGCGCAGATCCGTCGCCATGGGCTGGCGCTTGGCGATGATGACGATGGCTTTGTCGTCGATTTCGCGCTGGCCATCGTCAAGCACGATGTCGTCACGAATGACCTTCTGGGCGAGGCCGGGATCGGCATTGACCAGCGCCTGGATCGCCTGCTCGACCATGCGCTCGGCATGGCCGCCCATCGCAGCGATGCGCTTCGCCAGGTATTTCAGCTCTTCGTCATAGGCGCTGACAATGTGTACGGACTGCATGGGCGAAATGCCTTCCTTAAATCTTTGGCCTTTTGAGTCGTTTCCTCGACCCCTGTGCTGATACGCTAGCCGGATGACAGAAAGAAGAAACAGGCAGTTAGCAGATAGTACCGCCTCAGCCTGCCGGCAAATGGACCGTGAACGCCGCGCCCTTGCCAACCTCCGACTTGATCGAAAGCCGGGCGTTGTGGCGCGTCAGAATATGCTTGACGATGGACAGGCCAAGACCGGTGCCTTTCTGCGTGCGGCTGCTCTCCACGTCGACGCGATAGAAGCGCTCGGTAATGCGCGGTATGTGCTCTTCCGGGATGCCCGGGCCGTAGTCCCTGATGGTTACATCGATGCCCGGTTCCGGGCCGGCCTCGCCCCGCGCGATCGACACCGTGACGCGTCCGCCAGGCTGGCCGTATTTGCAGGCGTTTTCCAAGAGATTCTCGAACACCTGGAACAGCTCGTCGCGGTCTCCGGGCACGTCGAGCGGCCCCTCGGCGTAGTCGCGTTCGATGACGACGCCGTTCTCGCTGGCGAGCGGGCCTAGTGAATCGATGACGCTGTCGATGGTCTGGCGCAGATCGACCTCGGTTCCCGGCCTCAGGTAAGGCTTCATTTCAAGCCTCGACAGCGACAGGAGATCGTCGATGAGGCGCGCCATGCGGCCGGTCTGGTTCTGCATGATCTGCAGGAACTGCTCGCGCGCCGCCGGATCGTTGCGGGCCGGGCCGCGCAACGTCTCGATGAAGCCCGAGATTGAAGCAAGCGGGGTGCGCAACTCGTGGCTGGCATTGGCTATGAAGTCAGCGCGCATGCGGTCGATGCGGCGCGTCTCACTCTGGTCCTTGAATACCAGCACATAGAGATCGGTGGCGTGGCCGACCGAGGACGCGCTGACCCGGTAGGCCCGTTCAACCGGCAGCTTCTCGGTGTAGTCGACGGCATCGGAGGCGACGGTTCCCGACAGCACGCCGTCGAGCAAGGCCTGCATTTCCGGCGCGCGGAATTTTAGCGACAGCGACAGGCCGGGCGCGATACCGACAAAGGCGGCAAAGGCGGCGGCATTGGCGTGGACGATGGTGGCGGTGCGGTCGAAGATGATCAGCGGATCGGCAACGGCAGCCGCAAGATATTCGCCGGAAAGCCGCTGCAGCCCGCTCGCCTCGATCGTGGCAATGGTCTCAGCAGACCGGCTGGCGCCTCCGGTTGGCAGAAGCGCGGCGGCCAGCAGCACCGTCAACGCAGCCAGGACGACATAGGCGGAGATACCGGCAAAACCATAAACGGCCATGATGGCGATCGCACCGGCGGCAAGCAGCCATCGGCTGTTCCACAGCCGGCCGGCGACGGCCTGCCCCGTGGTTGTCCGCTCTGCGCCGGTGTCAGCCATTCGTGCTTTCCGTGCTTCTGCGCCGGTCCCGCCGAAACTTCCGCTGGACCGGGTTTGAGGCCCCCCATAGCATGAGTCCGCAAGCTGGAAAGGTTCGTCTCGATGAAAAAAGCCAAGGAAAGTCCCGCCGCAGAGCCGGCAGAGGGGCCGCTGAAGATCAAGGTGGACGGCAAGGAGCGGGAGTTCGACATCGAAAACCCCGAGCTTCCCAGCTGGATCGAGGACCACAAACTGACCGCAGGCGACTACCCCTACGACAAGAAAATGAAGACCGAGGAGTATGACGAGACGCTGGAGCGGCTGCAGATCGAACTGGTCAAGGCGCAGGCCTGGCTGCAGGCGACCGGCAGCAGACTGATGTCGCTGTTCGAGGGGCGCGATGCCGCCGGCAAGGGCGGCACCATCTCGGTGCTGCGCCAGTATCTCAATCCTCGAACCGCGCGCAATGTGGCGCTGACCAAGCCGACCCCAACCGAAGTCGGGCAATGGTACTACCAGCGCTACGTCGCCCATTTCCCGACATCGGGCGAATTCGTCACCTTCGACCGGTCCTGGTACAACCGCGGCGGCGTCGAGCCGGTGATGGGCTTCTGCACACCGGAACAGCATGCAAAATTCCTCGACGAGACGCCGCATTTCGAGCGGATGATCTCCAACGACGGCATCTATTTCTTCAAATTCTGGCTCAACATCGGCCGCGAAACCCAGCTCGAACGGTTTCACGACCGCCGCTGGTCTCCGCTGAAGAACTGGAAGTTCTCGCCGATCGATATTGCCGGCATCACCAAATGGGACGACTACACCAAGGCGCGCGACCAGATGGTCGAGCGCACGCACAAGCAGTTCGCGCCCTGGATCATCGTGCGGGCCAATGACAAGCGACGCTCGCGGCTGGCCGTCATGCGGCGCATCCTGTTGTCACTGCCCTATGATGGGCGCGATCTCGACGCCATCGGCAAGGAAGACAAAAAGATCGTCGGCGAAGGGCCGTCGTTTCTCGAGAAGTAGAGACTGGCCTCGATAGGCAGAGGCTGAAATTACAGAGCCCACCCCCACACGGAGGTGGGCTCTGTGGCCATTGTCTAAAGCGCATCGCATTTGAACGGATTCACGCGACGCGCTTTAGGTCTTTGTTTCATGCATGTCGTTCTCTCAAAACCGGGGCCACTTTGAGCGACATGCATTAAAGCGCGTCGGGTGAAGACAGTCTCACGACGCCTGCCGCATGCCGAGCATGTGGGGGGTGCCCCTGGCCAACACCGGGGCGTGATGGTTGCGGCGCGAACGCACGACATCCAGCGTATGCTCGTTGAAGGTCAGCAGTGTGGCGACGACCTGCTGGTTGCCATAGGTGCGCTGGTACCCGAGCGGCGTCGCCAGGAAGTGCAACTGCAGCGTCCGCAGCACCCACACCGGCTCGACCTCGATAATGACCTGATCGACATTGCGAGCAAGGCCCCATTCGACGAAGCCGGCGATCAGTTCGGTGCCGACCGTAGACACGCCGCGCTTGCCATCGCGAAAGCCTGGCGCCACCGCGTAACGGGTTAGCTCCCAGACATTCGGTCCCGAAGGGCGCTTTCCCTCGCAGAGTTCCGGCATCACATCGCTAAGGAGATGCGGCCGTGTGGTCGGCAGCATCCGATGATAGCCTGCAAGCTCGCCATTGCGTATGACAAGGTGGTGTTCGGCCTCATCATGGTCGAATTGATCGATTTCGAGGCCGTCCGGGCGATCGAGATCGGTCCACCGCATCTCATCGACGAAGACCTTGTAACGCAGGCGATGGACGGCCTCCCATAGGTCGGGACGTTCCATCAGTTGTTGAGTGGTAAGGGAAAATAGCATTAGCCGTCTCCTGGGCTTAAGAGGAAGATACGGCCGGGCTTTCCCGAAAAAATTGCGCGAAGGTGTTGGCAAGGATTTCCAGGCTGCCACAGCCGACATGGCTAATATAGCTGCGTCTAAACGCCTCCGCGATGGCGTGCACCCTGTTGGCGACGCCGAGTCTGCTTTTGGCGTTAAGAAAGCATTAGCCGTCTCAAGAGGACGACAGGGGCCGGTCTTTTCTGAAGATATGACGCCAACAATGCGGCCATAAATTTCGGGCCGCCAGAACCGGCCTAGCTGATATAGCCGTGCCTGACTGCTTCGGCGACTGCCTGCACACGGTTGGCGGCGCCTAGTTTGCTCTTGGCGTTGAGAAGGTGTTTCTCAGAGGTATGCTCCGAGATGCCGAGGATCTGCGAAATCTCCCACTCGGATTTTCCGACCGCCGCCCATTGCAGGCATTCGCGCTCGCGCGGCGTCAATTCAATGTGATCGATAGATTTGCCGGCCGTCGTTTGAAGCTGCATGGCGCGGCCGATGGCATAGGTGGAGGCCAGCGAGACCATTGCGAATTCGGCTTCGGACAGTTCGACCGCCTCACCGCCCAGCGAGACCAGCGCGATCTGGCCTTCGAGCGTGATCAGCGGGAAGGCGAGGCCGTCACGCAGCTTGAACTGGCGGGCGTCGCGCATTACCTCGGCGCTGCTCTTGTCGGCGGGCATGCTTTGAACGGCATCGCGCCATTGGAATGGCGCCCGAAACTGCTTCAAATGGCTGACGACCGGATCGTGGTCGACGTAGTTGCGCGATAAGTAACGCTCCAGCCATTCGCTAGGCCAATCGCAGAGCAGCACATGGTCCTTCGTCTGGCTGCTTGGTGTACCGGGCTGCGGCACCGTTGCGGCTATCAGGGCCGTCAATCCGAAATTCGAGGTGACACTAAGTAGCTGCTCGCACACCGCAGCCGACGTGTCGGCACGCTGCACCCGGTCAATATATTCAAGTGTCCGGTCAAAATAACCCATCGCAACATCTACCCCATGTTGCCTACCGCTCTTGAGACCGATGCTACGTGCCTGCCCCGCACTTAGCCATCAACCCCGGATTGCAAAGCCACATCCTTAGCTTTTCTAACGCCAGCGACCGCCAACCCCGGGCCGACTCTGTGCGGCTATTTGCAACCTCGCCAAAGCATAACCCGAAATTTGCCCTTTGAAATCAAAAACAATTGTGCCTGCGCCGTTTTCGTATCACAAGCCAACGGCCAAGACGGGCGGAGTTTTTTGTGACATCACGCTGGATAACCATCGCCTTGCTGTCGATGCTGATCGGAGTGCAGCCGTTTGCCGGCGCTGTGCGGGCAGCGGAACCGCAGGTGCCGGTGCTTTGGGATGCCAAGGAGCGGCTGCCGAAGCCGGACCTTGCGGCGCTGCCGAGGCTCAGGTTCCTCACCACAACCGATTTCCCGCCCTTCAATTTTCTCGACGGCACGGGCCGACTGTCCGGCTTCCACATCGACCTGGCGCGGGCGATTTGCGCCGAACTCGACATCGCCGACAAATGCCAGATCCAGGCGCTGCCCTGGGCCGAACTCGACGACGCGTTGCAGAAGGGCGAAGGCGAGGCGATCATCGCCGGCATCGCCGCAACGCCGGAGACGCGGGCGAAGTACAGCTTTTCGCGCTCCTATCTACAGTTTCCGGCGCGCTTCATCATGCCGAAGACCAAGGCCTTCGCCGAGCCGATCCTCGACAAATTGCGCTCGAAGCGGGTCGGCGTGCTGGCCGGCTCGGCGCATGAAAAGATGCTGCGCGATTATTTCGGCACCGTGCAGATCATCCGCTTTCAACGGCCGGAAGACCTCTACAGCGACTTGAAGAGCGCCAAGATCGATGCCGCCTTCGGCGACGGCATGCGCTTTTCCTTCTGGCTGGGCGGCACGGACGCCGCCGGTTGCTGCCGCTTCGCCGGTGGACCCTACCTGGCGCCGGAATATCTGGGGTCCGGCATGACCATTGCCACCCGGGCCAGCGACCCAGCGCTGGCCGCAGCCATGGACTACGCGCTGCAGGAGATATCGGTGAAAGGCACCTTCGCCGAATTCTACCTGCGCTATTTCCCGGTCAGTTTCTTCTGATCCGGTTCCCGGTCAGCTTTTTCTGATCCGGTCCCGGTCAGCTTCCTTTAGGGGCTGGATCAGGTCAGCGTGCGCAGGCGGGCCTTCGCCCCGCGCGCGATGGCTGCGGCGGTCAGCGTGTCGAGATCGAGCTCACGCCGGATCAACTGCAGCACCCGCAATTCCTCCATGCGCATTTCTAGATCGACGGCGGCAACCTCGAAGGCCGCGGCATAGGCGGTGTCGTGCAGCCGTTCGGGCAAAGTCTCGGCGACACGCTCGAGCACGCCTTCCAACCCATCCTTTTCATGCAGCATCTTCTGGCAGTCCTGCGCAATGGCGATCAGCCTGTCCTGCTTGAAATCCTCGAACACCGGCCAGCTGCGGACGACGTCGCCGATGCGCGCCAGTTCGATATCGGTCATGTCGCGATCGGAAGCCGAGGTGATGACCATCAGGTAGATCAGGGCTTCATGGGTGGACGGCAACGGCATTCAAAACTCCTTGATAGTGAGGGTCGAAGGTAGGGACGCCACGGCGCCGTCGCAACGAAAACGCCTGATATCGTTGACGCTCCGCCCTGTCGCGCCTAGAGACCCGGTTGAAAAATCTTACCAGCCGCGAAAGCCGGCCATGACTGGAACTTTGACATGACGGGATCAAACATCGCCGATCTCAACCCCGAAATGCTTGCGGCAGCCGCCGAAAGCAAGGCCTGGCCGTTCGAGGAAGCCAAAAAGATCATCGAGCGCTACAAGGGCGGCGACTTCCCGGAGATCGTCCTGTTCGAGACCGGCTACGGCCCGTCGGGCCTGCCGCATATCGGCACGTTCGGCGAGGTCGCGCGCACCTCGATGGTGCGCCATGCCTTTCACGTGCTGACCGGGAACAAGGTCAAGACCAAGCTGCTCTGCTTCTCCGACGATATGGACGGCATGCGCAAAATCCCCGACAATGTGCCGGATCGCGCAGCGCTCGAGCCCTATCTGCATATGCCCCTGTCGGCGGTGCCCAATCCGTTCGGCGGCGACTATCCGAGCTTTGGCGACCACAACAACGCGATGCTGTGCCGCTTCCTCGACACGTTCGGCTTCGACTACGAATTCGCCAGCGCCACGCAGTACTACAAGGCCGGCCGCTTCGATGCGATGCTGGTGCGCGCCGCCGAGCGCTATGAGCAGATCATGGCGGTGATGCTGCCGACGCTGGGGCCGGAGCGGCAGGCAACCTACAGCCCGTTCCTGCCGATCTCGCCGAAGAGCGGGCGCGTGCTCTACGTGCCGATGAAGCATGTCGACGCCAAGGCCGGCAACATCACCTTCGACGATGAGGGCACCGAGACCACGCTTTCGGTGACCGGCGGGAAGGTCAAGCTGCAGTGGAAGCCGGATTTCGGCATGCGCTGGGCAGCGCTCGGCGTCGATTTCGAAATGTTCGGCAAGGACCACCAGACGAACGCGGTGATCTACGACCGCATCTGCAACATTCTCGGCGGGCGCGCGCCCGAGCATTTCGTCTACGAACTGTTCCTGGACGAGAACGGCCAGAAGATCTCGAAGTCGAAGGGCAACGGGCTGACCATCGACGAATGGCTGCGCTACGCGCCGACCGAAAGCCTCGGCCTCTATATGTATCAGCGGCCAAGGCAGGCGAAAAAGCTCTATTTCGACGTCATCCCACGCGCCGTCGACGAGTACTACACCTTCCTCAACGCCTATCCGCGCCAGGACTGGAAGGAGCGGCTGGGCAATCCGGTCTGGCACATGCATGACGGCAAGCCGCCTTCCATCGACATGCCGGTGCCGTTCTCGCTGCTGCTCAACCTGGTCAGCGCCTCCAACGCGCAAAACAAGGATGTGCTGTGGGGCTTCATCTCGCGCCATGCATCTGGCGTGACGCCGGCGACGCATCCCGAACTCGACCAGCTGGTCGGTTTCGCCATCCGCTACTTCGACGATTTCGTGAAGCCGACGAAGACCTTCCGGCCGGCCGACGATGTCGAACGCGTCGCGCTGGAAGCGCTTGGCAACGCGCTTGCTGGCCTGCCGGCCGGCGCCGACGGCGAAGCGATCCAGAACGCTTCGCTCAACGTGGCGCGCAAGATCGAACGCTATCAGGACCATTCGAAGAAGAGCCCGGACGGCGGCCCTGGTGTCTCGGGCGCTTTCTTCCAGATGATCTACCAGGTGCTGATCGGCCAGGAACGCGGACCGCGCTTCGGTTCGTTCGCAGCCCTCTACGGCATCGCCGAAACCCGCGCGCTCATTGAGCGGGCGCTGGCTGGTCAGCTGGCGGCGTAATTTCCGTCCCGGCCAGCGGCGTGTCTATCGCCGGGGCATCGAGGATCGGTTGCGACGCCGTCGGTGCCACAACAGGCGTTGGCGCCGGTGGCAGGCCGCCAAGATCGGTCGCGGCGCCGAAGACGCCCTTCTTGGCGGCGCGCGCCTTGTCGCCCGCTTCGACATAGGGGCCGGCTGCCGTGGCGCGCGCCCAGCCGTTTTCGACCAGCCACTGGCCGACATCCAGCTTGCCGATGCGGCATTCGGCGGCGATCAGCGCACGGTCGGCCTCCGGCGGCACCTTGCAGGCAACGGCCCGGCCGCGCAGGAAAGACCGGAACGCGGTGCGCGCCCTGATACCGCAAGCCCAGGACTTGCCGCCCTCGGTGCAGGTCTCGTCTTGCCTGACGATGTCGATGCCGGAGACCGTCACGGAATAACCATTGGCTTCGATCAGGCCGGCGGCGGCCGCGACCGGCTGGAACAGTTTTGTTCCTCCCCAGTCGTCGACCGCTCTGCGCCCACGCGGCTTGGGCGGCCCGGCCAGCGCCAGGTCGCTCAGCGGCGCGCGTGGCTCAACCCGTTCAAGTTCTTCTACCGGCAGCGGCGGCGGAGCGATGGCCTCGGGATCGATCGCCCTCGAATGCACCTGAGGCGAGTGCATCGGAGGCTTGACGGGCCGGACCTCGGGGATCGCCGACGTCGCCGGCTCCTCGGGCACGGCCTCGGTGTCCGGGTCGATCTGGTCGACGGTGATGGCGGTGCTTTCGCGATGCAGCGCGCGACCGCCGGCGACGACAATGGCGACCATCACCGGGATCGCCAGGAGGGCTATGAGGATTTGAAGCAGACGCACCGCGAGACCTACTGGCTTGCCCAGACGATCCGCGCCACCCATTCGACATCGCGCATCGCGATGTCGCGGTCCGGGTGGTCGGGGTTGAGCGAAATCAGCACGATCGATTTCGTCGTCTGGCGGTCGAGCACCTTGGCCATGACTTCGCCGGCATTGGTCTTGACGACGACGCGGTCGCCCTTGCGGGTAGCGGCGCCCGGCTCGACGATCAGCACATCGCCATTGCGGTACAGCGGCAGCATGGAATCGCCCTGCACCTTCAACGCATAAGAGGTTTCGGTCGCCCGTGCCGGAAGCTCGACAAGGTCCCAGCCCTGGCCTGAGGGATAGCCGGCATCATCGAAGAAGCCGCCGGCGCCGGCCTGGGCAAAGCCGAGCAGCGGCACCGCCGAACGCTGCGCGGCTACCGAGCCCGAAGCGGCCTTGGCACGGCCTTCGACCAGCCCGGTGAATTCGTCGAGCGAGGCGCCGGTCGCCTCGATGATCTTCGCCAGCGATTCGGTCGACGGCCAGCGCGGCCGTCCATCCGAGGACAGCCGCTTCGATTTGTTGAAAGCGGTGGAGTCCAGACCGGCTCGCCGGGCCAGGCCGGAGGCCGACAACGAATAGCGCTCAGCGAGAGCGTCGATGGCTGCCCAAACTCGGTCATGCGAGAGCAATTCGCTCTCCTCAAAACAGGAAAAAATACCTTTTCCTTCTAACGCGCGGTCATCCGATTGTCCACCGGCGCGCGGCCGATCCCCTAAAAAGCTGTGTGCGGCGAAGTCGTCATGGATGCCTCAAACTGCCTTGGCAAGGCTGCGCAATCCTTGGTGGGAGGTCATGCAAACCCGCTCGGCCTCGGTCGGCGGCCGCGGTTGAACGGAGCGGTCAAGCGTCCTATTGGACGCGCCAAGGACGCAGTAGCATTTGATTTGGCGCATGATCCTTTCCGAAAATCGATTCCGATTTTCGGGGTCATGCGCGAGGTCGGCGAGCATCATGTAGCGGGCGTTGTTGAGATGGAGGTTGAAGTCGATGTCGGCAGGCAGCGAAAAGCCAGCCGACTTTCGCTGCCGACCGCGTAAAGGGTCACGGCGCGCCTTGCCGTGGCCATCATGCGCGCAAGGCGCCCTCAGACGTACATGGGGCGCTAGCTCAAGCGGCCTTCTGCACCTCGCCTTTCGCATAGGGATCGAAGCGCTGGTAGAAGGTCTCGCCCTTCTCCGCCAGGTCGAGTAGCAGCTTGGGCGCCTTGAACTCGGCGCCGTATTTCTTCTGCAGGCCCTTGGCTATTCTGACGAACTCCCCGATGCCGATGCCGTCGATATAGGACAGCGCGCCGCCGGTGAATGGCGCGAAACCGAAGGCGAGGATCGAGCCGACATCGGCCTCGCGCGGATCGGTGACGATGCCCTCTTCCATCACCCGGGCCGCTTCCAGCGCAATGGTTACCAGCAGGCGCTGCTGCAGTTCCTCATAGTCGACCTTCTCGGCCTCCAGCTGCGGATAGAGATCCTTCAGGCCCGGCCACAGCTTCTTCTTGGCAGGCTTGGCCGGATAGTCGTAAAAACCCTTGCCGTTCTTGCGGCCGAAGCGGCCATGGGTGTCGACCAGCGTGTTGATCAGCGCCATCTGCCTGGGGTCGACAGACTTGTCTCCGAGGTCCCTGATGGTCTGCTTCATGATCTTCTGGGCAAGGTCGATCGCCGTCTCGTCGGTCAGCGCCAGCGGGCCGACCGGCATGCCGGCGGCCTTGGCGGCGTTCTCGATCATCGGCGCCGGAACGCCTTCGATCAGCATCTTGTAGGCTTCCGACATGTAACGCAGCACGCAGCGGTTGACGTAGAAGCCGCGCGTGTCGTTGACGACGATCGGCGTCTTCTTGATGGCGCGCACGAAATCGATCGCGGTGGCCAGCGCCTTGTCGCCGGTCTTCTTGCCCAGGATGATCTCGACCAGCATCATCTTGTCGACCGGCGAGAAGAAGTGGATGCCGACGAAATTCTTCGGCCGCGCCGAATTCTTGGCCAGTGCAGTGATCGGGATGGTCGAGGTGTTGGAGGCGAAGACCGCTGACGATTTCAGCACGGCTTCGGCCTGCTCGGTGGCAGTCTTCTTGACGGCCGAATCCTCGAACACCGCCTCGACCACCAGATCGCAGCCGGCGAGATCGGCATAGTCGGCCGTCGGCGTGATCAGCGACAGAAGTCTGTCCTTCTCCTCGGGCTTGGCGCGGCCCTTCTTGACCTGATCGGAGATCAGGCTGTCGGAATGCGCCTTGCCCTTTTCGGCCGACGCCATGTCGCGGTCGAGCAGGACGACCGGGATGCCGGCCTTGGCGGTGACAAAGGCGATGCCGGCGCCCATGAAGCCGGCGCCGAGAATACCGATCTTCTTGAACTTGGTCTCCGGCACGCCGGCCGGACGGCGGGCGCCCTTGTTGAGCTCCTGCAGCGAGACGAACAGCGAGCGGATCATCGCTGCTGCTTCCTTGGACTGCATGATTTCGGTGAAATAGCGCTGTTCGATGCGCAGACCGGTGTCGAACGGCACCAGCAGGCCCTCATAGACGCATTTCAGGATGGCCGCGGCGGCCGGATAGTTGCCGTAGGTCTCGCGACGCAGGATGGCGATGGCCGGCGGCCACAGATTGAAGCCGGCGGGCGAATAGATCAGGCCGCCGGGCAGCTTGAAGCCCTTCTCGTCCCAGGGTTGGACGGCTTTCAGGCCGTTCCTGATCATCGCCTTGGCGGTCTCGATCAGCTTGCCGGGTTCGGCGATCTCGTGGATCAGCCCCATCGCCTTGGCTTTCTGCGGCGACAGCGTCTGGCCGGTGGTCAGCATCTGCAACGCCTGCTGCTGGTCGGTCAGGCGCGGCACGCGTTGGGTGCCACCGGCGCCGGGGAAGATGCCGACCTTGACTTCCGGCAAGGCCATCTTGACCTTTTCGGAGTCAGCGGCAACGCGGCCATGACAGGCCAGCGACAGCTCGAACGCGCCGCCCATGCAGGTACCGTTGATCGCCGAGACCCAGGGCTTGCCCGACGTTTCGAGCTTGCGCCACAGGCCCCCCATGCGGCCGGCATTGTCGAACAGAAGCTGTGCCGCCTTCTCCGGGTCCTTGGTCTTCTCCTTGGCAAATACGGCCAGCATCTTCTGCAGCATGGTCAGGTCGGCGCCGCCGGAGAAGCTGTCCTTTCCCGAGGTGATCACCGCGCCCTTGATGGCGGCGTCGGCCACCACCTGGTCGATGATCTTGTCGAGCTCGTTCATTACCTCTTCGGTGAAGACGTTCATCGAGCGGTCCGGCATGTTCCAGGTGACCAGCGCGATGCCGTCTGCGTCGGTGTCGACCGTGAAGTTTGTGTAAGTCATGTCTCTCTCCTTCCGGCCGAAAATCAGACGCGTTCGATAATCGTTGCGGTGCCCATGCCGGCGCCGATGCAGAGCGTCACCAGAGCGGTGTTCAAATCGCGGCGCTCGAGCTCGTCCAGCACCGTGCCCAGGATCATCGCGCCGGTGGCACCGAGCGGATGGCCCATGGCGATGGCGCCGCCATTGACGTTGATCTTGTCGTGCGGGATTTCGAATGCCTGCATGTAGCGCAGCACCACCGAGGCGAAGGCCTCGTTAAGCTCGAACAGGTCGATATCCGACAGCTTCATCTTGGCGCGCTTCAGAAGCTTCTCGGTGACGTCGACCGGACCGGTAAGCATCAGCACCGGCTCGGAGCCGATGTTGGCAAAGGCGCGGATACGCGCGCGTGGCTTCAAGCCCATCGTTTTGCCGGCCTTCTTGGAGCCGAGCAGCACTGCGGCGGCACCGTCGACGATGCCCGACGAATTGCCGGCATGGTGGACGTGATTGACCTCTTCCACCTCAGGGTGCTTCTGCACGGCGACCGCGTCGAAGCCGCCCATTTCACCAGGCATGACGAAGGACGGGTTGAGCGAGGCCAGCGACTGCATGTCGGTCGACGGCCGCATATGCTCGTCATGATCGAGGATGGTGAGGCCGTTCTGGTCCTTGATCGGTATGACGGAGTTCTTGAAACGGCCATCGACCCAGGCCTTGCCGGCGCGCTTCTGGCTCTCGACCGCATAGGCGTCGACGTCGTCGCGCGAAAAACCATACTTGGTGGCGATCAAATCGGCCGATATGCCTTGCGGCACGAACCAGCCGGGCAGGCCGACGGACGGGTCCATGAACCAGGCGCCGCCCGAGGCGCCCATGCCGACGCGCGACATCGATTCCACGCCGCCTGCAATGACGATCTCGTCGGCGCCTTGAGCGATCTTGGCGGCGCCGAAATTGATGGCGTCGAGACCCGAAGCGCAGAAGCGCGATATCTGCATGCCCGGCGCCTTGTTGTCGTAGCCGGCTTCGAAGGCGGCGGCGCGCGGGATGACGGAGCCGGCCTCGCCCACTGGGTCCACGCAGCCGAAGATGATGTCGTCTACGTTTGCGGTGTCGAGGCCGTTGCGGTCGCGCAGCGCCTCAAGCGTCCTGGCGGCGAGCCGTACCGCCGGCACTTCGTGCAGCGAGCCATCCTTCTTGCCCTTGCCGCGCGGTGTGCGCACGGCGTCATAGACATAAGCTTCGGCCATTTGCTTGCTCCTTGCTTTGCCGACGTCGCTCTCAGAGAGAGCGGCCGATCAGCAATTTCATGATCTCGTTGGTGCCGCCGTAGATGCGCTGGACGCGGGCGTCGCGGAACATGCGGGCGATCGGATATTCATTCATGTAGCCATAGCCGCCATGCAATTGAAGGCATTCGTCGACGACTTTTCCCTGCAGGTCCGAGAGCCAGTATTTCGCCATAGACGCCGTCACCGGATCGAGGCCGCCATTGATGTGGCGGGTGACGCAATCATTGTAGAAGACGCGGCCGATGGTGGCCTCGGTCTTCAGTTCGGCGAGCTTGAACTGGGTGTTCTGGAACTCGATGATCGCCTTGCCGAAGGCCTTGCGATCCTTGACGTAGTCGATGGTCAGCGCCAGGGCGCGTTCGATCATGGCGATCGCGCCGGTGCCGATCTGCAGGCGCTCCTGCGGCAATTGCTGCATCAGCTGGATGAAGCCCTGTCCCTCTTCGTGGCCAAGCAGGTTCGAGGTCGGCACGCGCATATCATTGAAGAACAGCTCCGACGTGTCGTTGGCCTTCAGGCCGATCTTGTCGAGGTTGCGGCCGCGTTCGAAGCCTTCGGCCTCGTCGGTCTCGACGACGATCAGCGAGGTGCCCTTGGCGCCTTTGGCCGGATCGGTCTTGGTGACGACGATGATGAAATTGGCCAGCTGGCCGTTGGTTATGAAGGTCTTGGAACCGTTGATCTTGTACTGGTTGCCGTCCTTCTCGGCCCGCGTCTTGACGCCTTGCAGGTCGGAGCCGGCGCCCGGCTCGGTCATGGCGATGGCGCCGATCAGTTCGCCGGTCGCCAGTTTCGGCAGCCATTTCTTCTTCTGCTCTTCCGAGCCGTAATGAAGGATGTAAGGGGCAACGATCGCATTGTGCAGGCCGATGCCGAAACCGTCGACGCCGACATGGCCGATCGCCTCGATGATGGCGCTCTCATGCGCGAAGGTGCCGCCGGAGCCGCCATACTCCTCCGGCATAGAGGCGCAGAGCAGGCCGGCGGAACCCGCCTTGCGCCAGCTCTCGCGGTCGACCATCTCGTTCTTCTCGAACTCGTCGTAACGCGGCGCGATCTCTTCCGACATGAAGCGGTGCGCCATGTCGTAGAGCATGCCGACCTCGTCCGCCGCCCAGGCGGGCTTCGGCAAAGAGAGCACTTCGGCTGGATTTGTCATGCCGTTTCTCCCGCGCCAACGTCACCCTCCCCCTCGAGGGGAGGGTGGCCGCGAAGCGGTCGGGTGGGGTCGCCGATGACGTGCTCGACCTTATCTTCGGAATTGACGCGGGTTTGGGGCATTGCGCTCATCTCCTACCAAAGCGCCAACCAGCCGGCGCACTGCACGCAAGGACCCCTCCCGGCCCTTCGGGCCACCCTCCCCTCAAGGGGGAGGGGGACGCCAGCCATTTCTAGAACGCTTCCGCAGGCAGCGCCATTAGCGTGTCCGCACCACTGGAAATGCGGGCGAGATGTGCCGATGTCTCGGGCATGATCCGCTCCATGAAGAAGCGCGCCGTCACCATCTTGTTATCGTAAAAAGCCCCATTTTCGTGGACAGATTGGGACCCATTGGCCCCGGTCTTACCGAGCGCGGCCTTGGCCATCTGCGCCCACATATAGCCCAGCGCAACCAGGCCGAAGAGATGCATGTAATCGGTCGACGCGGCGCCGGCATTGTCGGGCTTGGCCATGCCGTTCTGCACCAGCCACATGGTCGCCGCCTGCAGATCGTTGAGGCCCTTCTTCAGCGCCTTGGTGAAAGGCGCCAGCTTCTCGTCGGCGCGGTTCTCCTCGCAGAACTCGCCGACGTCCTTGAAGAAGGCCTGCACGGCGCGGCCGCCATTCAGACCAAGCTTGCGGCCGACGAGGTCGAGCGCCTGGATGCCGTTGGCGCCTTCATAGATCATGGCGATGCGGGCATCGCGGACGAACTGGCTCATGCCGTGCTCTTCGATGTAGCCGTGGCCCCCGAACACCTGCTGCGCCATGACTGCATGGTCAAAACCCTTGTCGGTGAGCACGCCCTTGATCACCGGCGTCAGCAGGCCGGTATAGTCGTCGGCCGCCTGGCGATCCTTGTCGTCGGCGGAGCGGTGGGCGATGTCGGACTTGATCGCCGTCCACAGCGCCAGCGCGCGGCCGGCCTCATTGAAGGCCTTCATGGTCATCAGCGAGCGGCGGATGTCGGGATGGACGATGATCGGATCGGCTTGTCTGTCCGGCGCCTTGGCGCCAGACAGCGAGCGGCCCTGCAGCCGGTCCTTGGCGTAGGAGACCGCGTTCTGGTAGGCGATCTCGGACAGCGACAGGCCCTGCAGGCCGACGCCGAGGCGGGCTTCGTTCATCATCGTGAACATCGCCTTCAGGCCGCCATTGGCCTCACCGAGCAGCGTGCCTTCGGCCTCGTCATAATTCATGACGCAAGTCGAATTGCCGTGTATGCCCATCTTCTCCTCGATCGACCCGCAGGAGAGCGTGTTCTTCTCGCCCGGATTGCCCGAGGCATCGAGCTTCAGCTTTGGCACGATGAACAGCGAGATGCCCTTCACGCCTGCCGGCGCGCCTTCGATGCGGGCCAACACGAGATGGACGATGTTTTCCGACATGTCGTGCTCGCCGGCCGAGATGAAGATCTTCTGGCCTGAGATCTTGTAGGTGCCGTTGCCGTTCGGCACCGCCTTGGTGCGCAGCAGGCCGAGATCGGTGCCGCAATGCGGCTCGGTCAGGTTCATGGTACCGGTCCAGGACCCCTCGACCAGCTTCGGCAGCCATGTCGCCTTCTGCTCGTCGGTGCCGTGTGTGATGATCGCAGCGATAGCGCCTTGAGTCAGGCCGGGATACATCATCAGCGCCATGTTGGCCGAAACCATGTATTCGGCAACCGCGGTGTGCACGGCATAGGGCAGCCCCTGGCCGCCGAACTCGACGGGCGCCGCCAGTCCCATCCAGCCGCCTTCGCGATACTGGTCGTAGGCTTCCTTGAAGCCCTTCGGCGTAATCACCGAGCCGTCCTCATGGCGCACGCAGCCTTCGATGTCACCGACGCGGTTCAGAGGATGCATAACGTTTTCGGCAAGCTTGGCGCCTTCGGCGAGGATCGCCTCGACAACGTCGGGCGTCGCGTCGGCAAATCCGGGAAGGTTAGAGTAGCGCTGATAACCCAGCACCTCGTTGAGCACGAACAGCGTGTCCTGGACCGGCGCCCTGTAGATCGGCATGTGTTTCCTCCACCATGCGGGTCTTGGCCGCGAGATCGGGCCCCGAAACATGAGGTTGGGGCGGCATGCGGGCCAATGTTGAAAGCGGGATAGCAAAAATTGACGTTTGCGTAAACGTCAATTTTGTCGCCGGGACAAAATTTACCTATGCCAGCCTATCGGCACGAGCGGTGCATGGCTTTGTGCAAAGCGAGGGGGGTCAAACAAAAAGAGCCGCGCGGGCGGGCGCGCGGCTCTTAAGTTCAAAGCTTTCGCCGGGAGCTGCGGAGCAAAATCAGCTGGCGGCGCTGGCCGGGGCCGAACGCTCGGACAGCATCTGGCGCACGGCCGACATCGAGCCGCTCAGCTCGTTGATGGCGTCGTCGATCAGCGCGCGCTGCTTCTGCAGGCGGGCTAGCTGCTTCTCCGACTTGTCGAGAGCCAGCCGCAATTGCTTGGTGTTGGATCCCGTGGGATCGTAGAGATCCATCATCTGCTTGACGTCGCGCAGCGAGAACCCGACCTTGCGGCCGAGCAGGATCAGCTTCAGCCGCGCCTTGTCGCGGCGCGTGTAGAGGCGCGTTGCCCCATCGCGTTTCGGATTGAGCAGGCCCTTGTCTTCATAGAAACGCAGCGTGCGCAGCGTCACGCCGTATTTCTTGGCCATCTCGCCGATGCGCACGAGCTCCTCACTGGCTTCGGCAGACATATTGTTGGTGTTGGCCGCGGCTTCGCCGGGCGAAACAAGTTTCATAGTCACTGGCTTTCCCCTGTCGTGGCATCGCGGTCTCGGACCTTGCAACGCCTGAGTGGAAGCGGGGGCATGCTTCCAGTCGTGGTTTCAACTAATTCATCGCAAAAGGCACGAACGGCGCCCCTCTTACGTTTACGTCAATTCTATAACGATAGCCGTCGCATGACGCAAGGGCGTTCTGGGATTGCGAAACCTTATGCCGCACCCCCGGCGCCGGGTCCGAACGGGCACCGCCTGTATTTCAGCAATGCCGTAACTTCTTAAGCTTGGTTAACACCTTGTTTACCACGATGGGTGAAATGTGCGGATGTCGGTCACCCGTGTTTATCCTGTAGCGAATTTTTCACGGTTTTTCGGAGAGCGGGCCTGGCCCGGGAAGCTCGTCTTCCGCCGCAGCAGTGCCGCGCGGCCGCCTTCGTTCCCGACAAGGACTTGGGAAACTGGCAGCAAGCCGGCCATTCTGAAAAACGGACGCATCGATGAACAGCAAGCGGTCCTATCTCGATACACTCAACGCCGGCAGGCCGCGCAGGCCGAACACCACGCTTGACGAATTGAACCGCTCGCTGGAAACGCTGGAGCAGCGGCTGGAGCGCAAGCGCGAGGACGCCGCCGAGCGCTTCGATCCGCGCCGGCCCGCTCCGGAGCCGCGCTACGCAAGTGCCCAGCCCTACGCCCCGCCGCCGCGCTGGTACGAGGACCCGCAGCCCGCGCCGCGGCCGAAAAGCCCTGTGACGGCCGCCTTCGACCAGAACTATCAGGCGATCGCGCGCGACATCGACCGCGTGCGCGGCCAGGAAGACAGCGTCGCCGTGGTCGGCAAGATCGCCGGCGAATTGCGTGGCCTGCGCGAGGAACTGCGCCATCAGATGACGGCCGGCCTGCAGCGCGAATTCGCCGCGTTGCGCAAGGACATCGAACGGGCCTTCCAGGCGAGCAACCAATCGGGTGGTCAGGCAGGCGGCTTGCCCGGCAAGGGCAGCGCCGAACTCGGCGTCGAATTCGAGCGGCTGTCCGGCGCCATCCAGACGCTGGCCGAGAAGAGCGACGACCGAAGCGTCAACATGCTGCGGCTCGAGCTCGAGCAGGTAAAGACGGCGCTCGACACATTGGCGCGCGAGGAAAGCGTGCTGAAGGTCGACCGCCGCTGGGACGATTTCGACCGCCGCTGGAGCGCGTTCGAGGACCGTGTCGACGCCGACCAGCGCAACCGCGCCGACGGCCCCGGATTTTCGGCCCTGACCGACCGGCTCGAACAGATCAGCAATGCGGTCCACAATCTGCCGGAATCGCTGTCGCTGCGCTCGATGGAAGAAAAGGTGCGCACGCTTGCCGGCGCCGTCGATCATTTCGTCAGCCAGCAGAGCAACCGCGGCGGCGACACGCTTGGCCTGATCGACGAACGGCTCGATGAGATTTCGCGCGCCATCGTCGCCTCCACCGTCGCCGCACAGGCCAATTCCTTCGACCCCGAACCGTTCGAGCGCATCGAGAAGCGGATCGCCTCGCTGGCGCAGCAGATCGAGGAAGTCGTGCAGGTTCGTCCGAGCGGCGAGGTTCTCGACCGTCTCAGCACGCTGTCGAACAGGGTCGACGAGCTTGCCGGCCGCGCCAATCTGCCGGAACAGGCGATGGAGCGCCTCGGCAAGCAGATCGCGATGATCGCCGACAAGATCGACCGCGCCCCGGCGATGCCCGACGCCGACTATATCTTCCAGGGTCTGGAACAGCGCTTCGACGTGCTGTCGGGCATGATGGAACGCCGGCAGGGCGACGCCATCGAACAGGGCAACATGCTGTTTCGCGATCTCGAGCGGCGGCTGGACGAGGTTGCCGACCGGCTGGACCAGCGCCAGCCGCAGGCTGACAGCGCCGGCATCATGGACGCCATCGACGCACGCTTCACCGCGCTCGCCCAACGCATGGAGACGCGCATTCCCGATCCTGCCAACGAGGCGGCGATCCGTGGCCTGGAAAGCCGGCTCGAAGACATTTCAAGCAGGCTGGAATCGTCGGCCGCGCAGGTCGCCGGCATCGATCCGGCACTGATCCGCAGCCTCGAGGCGCAGGTCTCCGGCCTATCGGCGCATCTGTCGAAGCCCGGCACGCCGCTGCCGGAATTCGAGGACATCAGCCCGCGCCTCAACGAAATCGAGAAGTCGCTGGCCGGAACCCGCGAATCCATCATGGGCGCGGCACGGGAAGCGGCCGAGAGCGCCGTGCGCTCGCTAGCAGATTCCAACGCCAACACCGCGGCCGTTACCGGCCTTGCTCAGGATCTGAAGACGCTGGAAGCGCTGACGCGCCGTTCGGACGAGCGCAATTCACGGACATTCGAGGCTATCCACGACACGTTGCTCAAGATCGTCGATCGTCTGGGCTCGCTGGAGACCAGCGAACCGGCCGAGGCGGTGAGCGAGCTTCTGGATGCCCAGGCCGAGCCGGCGCGGCGGGCCCGCGCTGCACGCGCCTCCAAGATTTCGGTGCAGGACGCGCCATCGATGGATATCGACCAGCCGCTGCCGCTGACCGGAGACATGGCCGATCTCGACGGCCGCGCCGCCGCCATCATGCGCAGCGAGCCGGATATGCGCGCCGACCCGGGTACGCGTAGCGACCTGGGTACGCGTAGCGACCCGGTCATGGGCAGCGAACCCGTGCGGCGCTCGCCAGCCGAGGCTGCCGCGGCCGCTGCCCAGGCAGCGCTCGGTTCCGACAGGATTGCCGAGAAAGGCGAAGCCACGGCCAAGAAGTCGCTGTTCGGTGGATTTGCGCGCGCCTTCAGGGGCAAGAAGTCGGCTGACATGCCGCCGCTTGCCGGCTCGGGGCCTAATGTCGACATGCCGAGCGTCGATCTCGACGAGCCGCTCGATCCGAAGCTCGCCAACCGACCGTTGGAGCCGGGCTCCGGCGCGCCCGACCTCAACGCCATCATGAAGCGCGTGCGCGACGAGCGCGGCCCGCCGGTGCGCCAAAACTCCGGCGATGCGTCGAAATCCGACTTCATTGCCGCGGCCAGGCGCGCGGCGCAGGCCGCGGCCGCCGAGGCCGACGCGCTGAAACGCCAGTCCACCATGAAGGGCCCGGTCAAGGCGCTTCGTATCGGCGACCTGCTCAAGGCGCGGCGCAAGCCGATTCTGATGGGAGCGGTCGCGATCATGCTGGCGCTTGCCGGCCTCCAGTTGGGCAAGGCCTTCTTCGCCGACCCGGTCGAGGTCGCAAGCAACGATACAGCGCCGATCGTCGCCTCGCAGCCGGTCGAGACTGCCTCGGTCAACGCTGCCAGCCAACCCAAGGCAGAACAGCAGGTGGCCGTGCAGGACGTGCCGGCCCGGATCGTCAGGCAGGCGGAGCCCACGGAACCGGCAGCTGGCAACGATGCGCCAATGAATGCGGCCTCGGTCGCTGGGCCCGAAGTGCCGGCGGTGGAGCCCGCGCCAGCGCCGATGGCTTTGGCCGATCCGGCCCCCACGCCAAATGCAATGCTGCCGACCACCGCCACTGCGGAACCGGCGGCTGCCGACGCGCAGCCTGCGGCCGCCGTCATGGCGCCCTCGGATACGACGGCCTCGGATACTACCGGCGCCGTTCCGCCGGCTGATGATGCGGTAGCACCTGTCGTGGCCAAGATAGACGTTCCGGCCGATGCAGGCCCGCAAGCCTTGCGCGACGCGGCTGCCGGCGGTGACGCCAAGGCGCTGTTCGAGCTCGGTTCGCGCTATGCTGAATCGCGCGGCGTCAAGGAAGACATGGCGGCAGCGGCCAAATGGTACGAAAAGTCGGCCGAGCTCGGCTTCGCACCGGCGGAATACCGCATCGGCAATTTCTACGAGAAGGGCATCGGCGTCACGCGCGACGTCAAGAAGGCAAAGACCTTCTACCAGCTCGCCGCCGCGCAGGGTAATGCCAGCGCCATGCACAATCTGGCCGTTCTGTTTGCCATGGCCGCCGACGGCGTGACCGACAATGAATCGGCCGCGCACTGGTTTCAGGCGGCGGCCGATGTCGGCGTCAAGGACAGCCAGTTCAATCTCGGCATCCTGGCGGCAAAGGGCGTCGGCATGAAGCAGAGCCTGGAGGAATCCTACAAATGGTTCGCGCTCGTCGCCAAGACCGGCGACAAGGATGCGGCTGCAAAGCGCGACGAAGTCGCCACTGCGCTGCGCCCCGAACAGCTGGAGCGGGCGCGCGCCGCCACGGAACTGTGGAAGCCGAAGCCGCTCGACCCTGCGTCCAACTCGGCCGACATTCCTGAATCCTGGCAGGAAGGCACGCCGCAGACCACCGCCAGCGTTGACATGAAGAAGGCGGTCAAGAACATCCAGCTCATCCTCAACAAGAACGGCTACGATGCCGGCGGCGCCGATGGCGTGATGGGCGGCAAGACCAAGACCGCAATCATGGCTTTCCAGACCGACAACAAGATGCAGGCGACCGGCGAAATCGACGAAAAGCTGGTGAAGGCGCTGCTGGCGCACAAATAACGGCAGATGCGTCGCTAACGCGACGCCCTTGCCATACATTTGCCTGTTAACTGCTTGAGATGTTTTTTGTTTCGGTAGGGCGGCGGGGTTTGATCCCACTGCCCCGGCGGTGCAAGAAAGAATTGGCTTTTCGGTGCGACAATGCCCTGGAATGGCTGCAATCGCCGACAGGCAAACTGATCGAGACTGACGGGTGGGCATCTATCTCCCGATCGCGGAAATTTCCGTCAACGTCTTCGTGCTGCTGGCAATGGGCGCGGCGGTGGGTTTCCTGTCGGGCATGTTCGGGGTCGGTGGCGGCTTTCTGATCACGCCGCTCTTGATCTTCTACAACATCCCGCCGGCAATCGCCGTTGCCACTGGCGCCAACCAGGTTATCGCCTCCTCCTTCTCCGGCGCGCTGTCGCACATGAAGCGCGGCACGCTCGACTTCAAGCTCGGCGGGGTGCTGCTGGCCGGCGGCATCGTCGGCTCGACCGGTGGTATCTTTGTCTTTGCCTTCCTGCGCCGGCTCGGCCAACTCGATTTGTTCATTTCGCTGCTCTACGTCGTGCTGCTCGGCACCGTCGGCGGGCTGATGCTGGTCGAGAGCGTCAATGCGCTGCGCGCCACGCGCAGCGGTGCGGCGCCGGTCTTGAAGAAATCCGGCCAGCACAACTGGATCCACCGGCTGCCGCTGAAGATGCGCTTCAGGGCCTCGAAGCTGTTCGTCAGCGTCATTCCGGTGCTGGGGCTCGGCGCCGGCATCGGCTTCCTGTCGTCGATCATGGGTGTCGGCGGCGGCTTCATCATGGTGCCGGCGCTGATCTATCTCTTGAAAGTGCCGACCAACGTCGTCATCGGCACCTCGCTGTTCCAGATCATTTTCACCTCGGCCTACACCACGCTTGTCCACGCCACCACCAACCAGACGGTCGACGTCATGCTTGCCTTCCTGCTGATGGCGGGCGGCGTTGCCGGCGCGCAATATGGCGCCAAGGCAGGACAGAAGCTGCGCGGCGAACAGCTCAGGGCACTGCTGGCGCTGCTGGTGCTGGCGGTTGCCATCCGGCTTGCCATCGATCTCTTCGTCACGCCGCTAAACCTCTATTCGCTGACCGCCGCGGGCCTGAACTGATGCCGCAGTGGGGGATTTTTTCGGCCGCCGCTTTGCTTATCGCCGTCGCTCTGCCGGCCGCAGCGCAATCGCCGAACCCCTTGCCGGAAGGCATCCAGATCGGTCTCTCCACCGACGCCGTGTCGATCACCGCCGGTTTTTCCGGCGCCGACCTGACCATTTTCGGTTCGCTGGAAAACCCCGACCCGCTGGTCGCGCGGCAGGGGCGCTATGACGTCATCGTCGTGCTCGAAGGGCCGCCGCGGCCGGTTGTGGTGCGCCGCAAGGACCGGGTGCTCGGCGTCTGGGTCAACCTGGAATCCGAGACCTTCGAGAACGTGCCGGTCTCCTACTCCGTCGCCACGACACGGCCGCTGCAGGACATCACCGAACCCAACAGCTACAAGCAGCTGTCGCTCGGCGCCTCCAACCTTTACATGCAACCGGCCGACGTAACCGACAGTCCGGCGACGATCGAGGAATTCACCGTGGCGCTGCGCGAGCGCAAGGCGGCGACCGGCCTCTATAGCGAGAATGTCGGCGGCGTGCAGTTCCTGTCGCAGAACCTGTTTCGCGCCACGGTGCGGCTGGCGCCCAATGTCCCGGTTGGAACGCATAAAGCCCGCGCGTTCCTGTTCAAGAGCGGCCTGTTCCTCAAGGAAAGCTCGGCCCAGCTCGAAATCCGCAAATCGGGCTTCGAACAGTCGATCTTCCGCGTCGCGCATGATTACTCGTTTCTCTACGGCGTCTTCTCCGTGTCGCTGGCCATGATCACCGGCTGGCTGGGCAGGCTGATTTTCCGCAGGGATTGACGCGCAGGACCCATTTCCGGGGAAAAGGGGTTCCCCTTTTCTCAGTCTTGCGATAGACCGCCGCCTCCCAACCCTCGGGTTACACGCACAATCATTCGGCAGAACGGTCCGGCCTCTGGACGGCGCGCGTCTTGCGACGCCTGCCACAGCGACGACCCAATGACAGGAGGCTGCAATGCATCAGGCATTTGGCGGCATCGATTTCGGTACGTCCAATTCGACGGTGGGCGTGATCCGCAACGGCCAGGCACAGCTGGTGGCGCTGGAGGGGGACCAGCCGACATTGCCGAGTGCCGTGTTCTTCAACTTCGAGGACGGCCACACCTATTTCGGCCGCCGCGCCATTGCCGACTACACCGATTCCATCGAAGGCCGGCTCATGCGATCGCTGAAGAGCGTGCTCGGCAGTTCGCTGGCGCATGAGAAGACGCGGATCAAGGCCCGGCAGATCGGTTTCATCGACATTGTCGGCATGTTCGTCGGCCATTTGAAGAAACGGCTTGAGGAAGATGCCGGCGCTCCGGTGGAGAACGTTGTGCTCGGCCGGCCGGTGCAATTTGTCGACGACGATGTGGAAGCCGATGCCAAGGCGCAAAGCGAGCTTGAAAAAGCGGCGCGCGCGCAAGGCTTCAAGCACATCGCCTTCCAGTTCGAACCGATTGCGGCAGCGCTCGACTATGAGCAGGACGTGAAGCGCGAGGAACTGGCGTTGATCGTCGACATGGGCGGCGGCACGTCCGACTTCTCGATCGTGCGGGTTTCGCCGCAACGCGCCCGCTCACGCGACCGCAAGGACGATATCCTGGCCAACCGCGGCATCCATATCGGCGGCACCGATTTCGACCGGCTGCTCAGCATTGCCCATGTCATGCCCAAGCTCGGCTACCTGACGCCCACAAAAGACGGCAAGCGCAACCTGCCGGCGAGCTATTTCATTGATCTCGCGACGTGGCAGCGCATCAACCTCGTCTATACTGCCAAGGCGATGACGCATCTGAGGCAAATCCGCTTCGAGGCCGTCCGCGCCGACCTTGTCGACCGCTTCATCCATATTGTCGAGCACCGTTACGGCCATGCGCTGGCCGGCCTCGTCGAACGAGCCAAGATCGCGCTGACGGATCAGGCTTCGGCCGATGTAACGGTGGCGCTGCCCGGCGCGCATTTCGCCGCCGAGATCTCGCGGACCGGCCTGGAAGAGACCATCGCCGCCGACATCGAGCGGGTATCCGCTACGGTGCGGCAGACGATTGCCGATGCTGGCATAACGGCGTCTGCGATCACCGCCGTATTCCTCACCGGCGGTTCGACCGCGATCCCGCTGGCACGGCGTGAAATCCTGTCGCTGGTGCCGCAAGCCGCCGTTATCGAGGGCGACATGTTTGGTTCGGTCGGCCTTGGCCTGGCGCTGGATGCGCAGCGGAAGTTCGCCTGATCGCTTACGCCGGATTGCTGACGCCCTCAGCGCCGAGATGCGCCTTGAGCGCCATCTGGGCCAGGCTTGCCTGGCGGTCACGATGGGTGATCATGGCGAAGTCGCGCTTCGGCAGTTCGAGCGGCACCGACCGGAGACTGCCCTCGGCGACGGCGCGTCCGACGACGAGGTCCGAGATGATGGTGGCGCCGGCGCCGGCCTCGACCGCCTGGCGAACCGCCTCGTTGCTCGGCAGCACCAGAAATATCTGCAGGTCGCCAAGCGATATCCCCTCGCGGCGGGCCAGATCCTCCAGCACCTCGCGCGTGCCCGAACCACCCTCACGGATGATCCAGCGCAGCCCTCTGATATCCGGGCGGCCCGGCGCGATCTCGGCGATTTCGGGATGCGAGGCGGCGACGACCAGCATCAACCTGTCGACGTCGACCTTGGTGCGGCGGAGGATGTCTAACTCGGTGCGCCCCTCGACCAGACCGAGATCGGCGGTGCCGTCGAGCACATTGGCCTCGACCTGCCTGGTGTTGCCGATGCTGACGCTTAAGCGCACCGCCGGGTAGGCCTCGTGGAAAGAGGCCAGCCTGCGCGGCAGCCAGTAGCTGGCGATGGTCAGGCTGGCGGCGATCGACAGGCTGCCGGCGACCGTCTGCGAGACATGCTCCAGCACATTTCGGGCGGCGGCGGCGCGTTCCAGCACCGCCTTGGCCTCGGGCAGGAAACGGTGGCCGGTCTGAGCCAGCTCGATGTTGCGGCCGACACGGTTGAACAGATGAACGCCATGCTGCTCTTCCAAAGCGCGGATAGCCGCCGACGCCGCCGACTGGGAGATGCCCAAAAGCTCCGCCGCCTTGGTCATATGGCCGCGTTCGGCAACGGCAACGAAAATGCGCAACTGGTCCAGCGTCATGTGTGCATTAAGAACCAATTCCGATCGAATTTACAAGAACAACTGATTAGACGGATCGATAGCTTTATTCTACTTTTTCAGTCGAAGTTAGAAAGAATTCGCCAACAAATCGCGGCCAACAAAATGATCGGGCGGTTCAGATCCCTGTTTGCGCATTGGACCCGTGGCCTCAGGCGGCGGCTGGCCGGCGATCGATATCATCCTGAAGAACACTATATGCGTGGCCCCGGACCGAAGACGCGGGCCAAATTCGCAGGTAGCAAAAGCACGCCGGCATCATGAACCCAGCTGCGCCGCGCGGAGCCAATTCCGCACCGTCGCAACGGCCGCTTCCCAATACACGCGCGCCTGATGAAGGCGACGGTGTCGACACCTCGCCAACCGTTTCCGACAGCATCGCCAAGACCACCTGCTATATGTGCGCCTGCCGCTGCGGCATCGACGTCCACATCAAGGACGGCAAGGTGCGCTACATCAACGGCAACAAGGACCATCCGGTCAACCGCGGCGTAATCTGCGGCAAGGGCAGCTCCGGCATCATGCAGCATTACAGCCCGGCGCGGCTGAAGAAGCCGCTGTTGCGCAGCGGCCTGCGGGGCTCGGGTGAATTCCGCGAGATCGAGTGGGAGGAAGCGTTTTCGATTGCGACCGAGCGGCTATCGAATATCCGCCGAACCGATCCGAAAAAGCTCGCCTTCTTCACCGGGCGCGACCAGTCGCAGTCGCTGACCGGCTGGTGGGCGAGCCAGTTCGGCACGCCGAACTTCGCCGCCCATGGCGGCTTCTGCTCGGTCAACATGGCGGCCGGCGGGCTCTACACGATCGGCGGCTCGTTCTGGGAGTTCGGCGAGCCGGACTGGGACAATACGAAATACTTCATGCTGTTCGGCGTCGCCGAGGACCATGATTCCAACCCGATCAAGATCGGCTTGGGTAAACTCAAGGCGCGCGGCGCCAAGGTGGTGTCGATCAACCCGTGCCGCACGGGCTACAACGCGATTGCCGACGACTGGATCGGGATCCGGCCCGGCACCGACGGCCTCTTCGTCTTCGCCCTCATCCACGAACTGCTCAAGGCGGGCCGCGTCGATCTCGATTATCTGCTCCGCTACACCAACGCCCATGTGCTGGTCATCCAGGAGCCGGGTGCGGCGGACGACGGGCTGTTCCTGCGCGACAGCGACAACAATCTTCTCGCGTGGGACAGAGTGGCGAAGACAACCGTCAACGCAGCCGATGCGGATGCGAAGCCGGCGTTGACCGGCAGCTTCACGTTCGCCGGCCGCCGCTGCCTGCCGGTGTTTCGGCTTATCGCCGACCGCTACATGGACGACAGCTACGCACCCGATGCGGTCGCGGCACGATGCGGCATTCCGGCCGACACCATCCGCCGGATCGCTGCCGAACTCGCCCACGTCGCCTTCGAACAGACGATCGAACTGCCGGTTGCGTGGACCGACTGGGCCGGACGGCGGCACGAGACGATCAAGGGACGGCCGGTGTCGATGCATGCCATGCGCGGCATCTCGGCCCACTCCAACGGCTTTCACTCCTGCCGTGCCATCCACCTGCTGCAGGTGCTGCTCGGCACGGTGGACGTGCCCGGCGGCTTCCGTTTCAAGCCCCCCTACCCGCGCTCGGCGCCCCCGGGACCGAAGCCGGCCGGCAAGGTGGTCAGGCCGATGACGCCGCTCGACGGCATGCCGCTCGGCTTCGTCTGCGGGCCGGACGATCTCCTGGTCGACGAGGCCGGCACGCCTTTGCGCATCGACAAGGCTTATTCCTGGGATGCGCCGCTCGCCGCGCATGGGCTGATGCATACGGTCATCCGCAATGCGTGGGCCGGTGACCCGTACCCAATCGACACGCTGATGATGTACATGTCGAACATGGCGTGGAATTCCTCGATGAACACCGTCGAGACCATTGCCATGCTCACCGACCATGACGAAGCGGGTAACTACAAGATCCCCTTCATCATCTATTCCGACGCCTATTATTCCGAGACGGTGCCGTTCGCCGACCTGGTGCTGCCCGACACCACCTATCTCGAACGTCACGACTGCATCAGCCTGCTCGACCGGCCGATCAGCCATGCCGACGGGCCGGGCGACGCGATCCGCCATCCGGTGGTCGAATCGGACCGAGATGTCAGGCCGTTCCAATCGGTGCTGATCGAACTTGGCGCTCGGCTTGGCCTGCCCGGCTTCGTCGAGGACGATGGCTCGGCCAGATATGCCGACTATGCCGACTACATCGTCAATCACGAACGCACGCCGGGCATCGGCCCGCTGGCCGGCTGGCGCGGCAAGGACGGCACTTCCGTCGGCAAGGGCGAAGTCAATCCCGACCAGTTGCAGCGCTACATCGGCAATGGCGGCTTCTGGCACCAGGATTTTGCTGAGGACCAGCGCTATTACAAGATGGCCAACCGCTCCTATCTCGACTTCGCAGAGCAGATGGGGTTCATCCCCAAGGCCGAGCCGATCGTGTTCCAGCTCTATTGCGAACCGATGCAGCGCTTTCGCCTCGCCGCGCGCGGTCATGGTCGCGTCCAGCCGACCGAGAGCGAACGCCAGCGCATCGAGACCTATATGGATCCGCTGCCGTTCTGGTTTACGCCGTTCGAAGAGGCCGCGGTCGATCCGCAGAAATACCCGCTGCATGCGCTGACGCAGCGGCCTATGCACATGTATCATTCCTGGGGCTCGCAGAATGCGTGGCTGCGGCAAATCACCAGCCAGAACCGCCTGTTCGTGCACCACCAGACCGCGGCAGTTCTCGACCTGGCCGACGACGACTGGGTGTGGATCGAAAGCATCAACGGCCGGGTGAAGGGACAGATCAAGCTGGTCGACGGGGTCAATGCGGATACGGTCTGGACATGGAACGCCATCGGCAAAAGGCGCGGCGCCTGGGGGCTGAAGGACAACGCCGCCGAGAGCAATCGCGGCTTCCTGCTCAACCACATCATCGGCGACCAGACATCGGCTGACGCGAAAGGCAAACGCTATTCGAATTCCGATCCGGTGACCGGCCAGGCGGCGTGGTTCGACCTCAGGGTACGCATCGTCAAATGCTCTGATGAGGAAGCCGGCTTCACCGAACCGCAATTCGAGCGTTTCAGCCAGCCGCCAAATGTCGAGCCTTCGCCCGACATCCTTCGCTTCGGCGCCGAGTTCCGCGTCAATAGGGAAGCCGTGGAATGACCTGCCTTCCCGCCCATACAGACAAGAAGCTTGGCCTGGTCATCGACCTCGACACCTGCGTCGGCTGCCAGGCCTGCGTCACCGCCTGCAAGGAGTGGAACACCGGCGGCCACATGGCGCCACTGACCGACATCGACCCCTATGGCGGCCGTGTCGATGGCGTCTGGTTCAACCGCGTGCACAGCTATGAGCACACGACCGAGGCGGGCGGGCGCACGGTCAACTTTCCGCGCTCCTGCCTGCATTGCGAGACGCCTGCCTGCGTCACTGTCTGCCCGACCGGCGCGTCCTACAAGCGGGCGTCGGACGGCATCGTGCTGATCGACGAAAGCAAATGCATCGGCTGCAAACTGTGCAGTTGGGCCTGCCCCTATGGCGCGCGCGAATTCGATACCGACGTCGGCGTGATGAAGAAATGCACGCTGTGCGTCGATCGCATCTACAACGACAATCTGGCCGAGGAAGACCGCGTGCCGGCCTGCGTTGCCGCCTGCCCGACCAGCGCCCGGCATTTCGGCGATCTCGGCGATCCCTCGTCGGCTGTCTCGCAACTGGTGGCGGAGCGTGGCGGCGTCGACCTGATGCCGGAGATGGGCTACAAACCGACCAACAAATATCTGCCGCCGCGCGCCCAGCGCGCCGCATGGGTGCCGGCGCCAAGGCTCGAGCCAATCACGGCCGAAGGCGGTTTTCTCGGCTGGATCGACCGCATGCTTTCGAACTGACCAATGCATCCAGCCTTTTCCGTCGTCTTCTTCACAACTGCCACAGGAGCGGGCTACGGCCTGCTGGCGCTGCTTGGCGTGCTTGGCGGACTGGGTTTTATCCCGGCCCATTTCTGGCTCGGCCTTATCGGCATGGGGCTGTCGCTCGGCCTGATCGCCGCCGGCCTATTGTCCTCGACCGGCCATCTCGGCCGCCCCGAACGTGCATGGCGCGCCTTCTCGCAATGGCGCAGTTCCTGGCTGTCGCGCGAAGGCGTGGCCTCGGTCGCGACCTTCATTCCCGCCGGGCTGTTCGGCATCGGCTGGGTGTTTTTTGGCCGCACCGGAGGCTGGATGGCCATCGCCGGGTTTCTCGCAACTATCGGCGCAATCGTCACCGTCTGCACCACCGGCATGATCTATGCCTCGCTGAAGCCGATCGCGCAGTGGCATAGCCCGTATACGCTGCCGGGCTATCTCATCTTTTCGGCGATGACCGGCAGCGTGCTGTTGAACGCGCTGCTGCAGGCTTTCGCCATCAGCCCGACCGCCGTTGCGGTAGCCGCCCTGCTGCTGACCTTGCTCGGCTGGGGCTGGAAGCTGGCGACGTGGCGATACAATGACGCGCTGGAGATCGCGACCACCGCCAACACGGCGACAGGCCTCGCCGGAGGGACGGTGCGCTCGCTGGAATGGCCGCACACCGAGGAGAACTACCTGCTCAAGGAAATGGGCTTTCGCATCGCCCGCAAGCACGGTGCAAAGCTGCGGCTGATCACGCAGTTGCTGGCTTTCGCCTTGCCTGCCCTGCTGCTGCTTTCTGTCTTATTCGCTTTGCCCTGGCCATTCGCAGCGGTGCTGTCGGTGCTTGCGGCAACCGTCCAGTTCGCCGGCATGCTGGTCGAGCGCTGGCTGTTCTTCGCCGAGGCCAAGCACACCGTCACCCTCTATTACGGCCGGTAGAGCGTCCCGCCGTCAGGCGGCCCGTGCTCGTGGCGCCGCCGGCAAATCCTTAAGCAGGATTTCGATCGCGGCATCGATTACAGCTGTCCTGCGGTCGTGCGCGTAAAGGCCGTATTGGACCGTGAGCGGCTCGGGCAGGCCGGCTGACGTCTTCAGCACCCGCATCGAAGCAGTGCGCACGGATTCGGGCGGAAGCAGTCCAACGCCCAGTCCGTTCTCGATCGCGGCCTGAAGGCCGGTGACGCTCTGGCACGACAGGACGATCCGGTGCTCCCGGCCGGCGGCGACCAGCGCCTCGATCATCCGCCTGCGCCAAGGGCAGGTTGCGCCGAAGGCGGCGAGATCGAGTGGCCGGTCATGGTCCAGCACATAGTCCTGGGCGCAGACCCACTGCAGTTCGACGTTCCATGTCGTCACGGCATCGGCCGCGACGACGGATGTCGGGGCAATCATGACATCCAGCGCATCCTCGCTCCACAGCCGTCCCAGCGCGACGCTGTGCTCGACCATCGCGTCGAGGCTGATGTCGGGATAGGTGCGATGCAGCCGCCCAAGCGCGGCCGAAAGCGCGGCCGTGGTGACCTCTTCGGCAAGACCAATACGCACGCCGCCGCCAATGCTAGCCTGCTGCAGACGCGCCACCGCTTCGTCGCCGAGAGCGAGGATGCGGGTCGCGTATCCCAGAAAGAGCTCTCCCGCCGCAGTCGGTACGACACCGCGGCCGGTGCGCTGGAACAAGTGCCGTTGGAGCAGGCCCTCCAGCCGGCGCATCTGCATGCTCATCGCCGATTGGGTCTTGCCGGTCTGCGCGGCGACCCTGCTCAGGCTACCTTGCCGGCAGACCGCGACATAGGTGCGGAGAAGGTCGAGGCCGATCTGCTCAGATATCATTTTATTTGAACTCTGATGTCATAGGTATCAGTCTACAATGATATCTCGCCACGCGCTATCTCACACTCAAGAGAAACAGCGCAGGGAAGAAAACCATGAAAGCGATCCGTGTTCACCGCCATGGCGGGCCAGATATGCTCGCCTACGAAGATGTCGACATCGGCCAGCCCGGACCGGGCGACGTGCGCGTGCGCAACCGGGCGGTCGGCCTCAACTTCGTCGACATCTATTTTCGCACCGGCGAATACGCGCCGCCCGCTCTGCCATTCATTCCCGGCAATGAAGGCGCCGGCGAAATCGTCGCCGTCGGTGAAGGCGTCAGCGGCTTCGCGCCTGGCGACCGAGTCGCCTATGTCGAGACGCTCGGCGCCTATGCCGAAGAACGCATCGTGCCCGCGCATTTCGTCGTGCATCTGCCCGACGCCATCGATTTCGAGACAGGTGCGGCGATGATGCTGAAAGGGCTGACGGCGCAATATCTGCTGCGCCGCACGTTTCGCGTCGAGGCGGGCCATACCATCCTGGTGCATGCCGCGGCGGGCGGCGTCGGCCTCATCCTGACGCAATGGGCCAAACATCTCGGCGCGACCGTCATCGGCACGGTCGGTTCACCCGAAAAGGCCGAACTTGCGCGCGCCAATGGCTGCGACCATGTCATCGACTACAGCAAAGAGAATTTCGCCGCACGGGTGAAAGAGGTCACCAACGGCGAAGGCTGCCACGCCGTCTATGACGGCGTCGGCAACGCGACCTTCCCCGCCTCGCTCGACTGCCTGCAGCCGTTCGGCACCTTCGTCAGCTACGGCACAGCGTCGGGGTCGATCCCGCCCTTCGACATCATGCTTTTGATGCAGAAGGGTTCGCTGTTCGCCACCTGGCAGTTGCTGTTCCATCATCTCGCCAGGCGTGAGGACGTCGTCGCCATGAGCGAGGATCTGTTCAGCGTCGTCCTCAGCGGCGCAGTGAAAATCCCGGTGCACACAAGCATGCCGCTTGCCGAAGTGGCGGAGGCGCACCGCCGGCTCGAAGCACGGCAGACGACAGGCGCAACCGTGCTTATACCGTAGAAACTCAGCCCGGCCGCAGCATCGAACCGGAAATGGCGAAGATGCGCGCGGCGCCCATCATATAAGCTATCAACGTCTCGCGGCGGAACAGGCCGGCATAGGCGCGGTCGAGCACGTTGAGCGAGCCGGTATAAGCGCCGAAGGCCGGCATGATCATGCGGCCGCCATCGCCGGCAAAGCAGCGCCGCCGCACCGAGCGGCCCTGCTGGACGATGCGGGCGCAAGGGTGAAGATGGCCGGCAACTTCGCCCTCGGTTCTTATCTTCGACGGCTCGTGGCGGAACAGCAGCGAGCCGATGGCGAGTTCGCGCACCGTCTCGCCGGGCAAATCCGCCGGCGCTTCCGGGTCATGGTTGCCGGCGACCCAGAACCAGTCGCGGCCGGCCATCAATGCTTCCAGCCGATCGCGGAAGGTTTGATGCATGCGCTCGGCGCCGCCGCCGTCGTGGAAGGAGTCGCCCAGGCTGATGACGATGGCCGGCTGGTAGTCCGCGATTACCGCCTGCAGCCGGAGCAGAGTGGCGCCGGTATCGTAGGGCGGGATCAGTGCGCCGCGCCTGGCGAAGGACGAGCCCTTTTCCAGATGCAGGTCGGAGACCGCGAGCAGCCTCAGATCGGGGAAATAGAGCACGCCGCGCGAATCACAGACCGCGCGCTCGCCCGCGATGCCGACAAAGTCGGCCTCGGCGATCAGCGATGCCCGCGCCAGCGAAAAATTCATTCCTCAACCATCCCAGGACCCATGGCTTCCTCGACCAAAGTCGCGGCATCCATCAGCAGCGTTTCGTCGGCCTCGCCGTTCACCGGCATCTTGCCGATTTCGAGCATGATCGGCACGGCCAGCGGCGATATCTGTTCGAGTGCCTTATGCACGATTCGACCCTGGATACGCGAGAGCATGTCGGCAAGTCTGCTGACATCGAGCAGACCGGTCGCCGCGTCGGCGCGCGTCGCCTGCAGCAGGATGTGGTCGGGCTCATGGCTGCGCAGCACGTCATAGATCAGATCGGTCGAGACGGTGACCTGGCGGCCGCTTTTCTCCTGGCCGGGGTGACGTTTCTCGATCAGGCCTGAAATCAGCGCGCAGTTGCGGAAGGTGCGCTTGAGCAGCCAGCTGTCGGCCAGCCAAGCCTCGAGGTCGTCGCCCAGCATGTCCTGGTCGAACAGAGCGCCAAGCGAAGGTTTCCGCGATTTGAACATCGCGCCCATATCGCCCAGCGACCAGATGGCCAATGCGTAGTCGGTGGCGACGAAGCCAAGCGGCCTGGCGCCGGCCCTGTCCAGCCGGCGGGTGAGCAGCATGCCGAGCGTCTGGTGCGCCAGCCTGCCCTCGAAAGGATAAGCGACGAGATAGTGACGGTTGCCGCGCGGAAAGGTCTCGATCAAGAGGTCGTCGCGTTTGGGCAATACCGATTTGTCAGCCTGGAACCGCAGCCAGTCCGATACCTGCTCGGGCAGCTTCTTCCAGCGCTGCGGGTCGTCCAGCATGGCGCGCACCTGCTCGGCGAGGTAAGTCGAAAGCGGAAATTTGCCGCCGCCATAATAAGGAACCTTGGCGTCGCTTCCCGGCGCATTCGAGACGAAGCATTCGTTCTTGCGGATGCCTTCGAAGCGCAGCACTTTGCCGGCAAACATGAAGGTGTCCCCATGCGTCAGCGTTTCGAGGAAGGCCTCCTCGATCTTGCCCAGAGCCCGGCCGCCGTGCGAAGCCGAGCCTTTGCTGCCGGCCTTGACGTAACGCACATTGAGCGCCGGCACCTCGATGATGGTGCCGACGTTCAGCCGATATTGCTGCGCGACGCGAGGATTGGAGACCCGCCACATGCCGTCCTTGTTGAGGCGGATGCGGGCGTAGCGCTCGTAGTTCTTCAGTGCGTAGCCGCCGGTGGCGACGAAATCGATGACGCGGTCGAATGTCGGCCGGTCGAGGCTGGCATAGGGCGCTGCTGTCAGCACTTCCTCGTAGAGATCGTCGGCGCGAAACGGCGCTCCGCAGGCGCAGCCCAGCACATGCTGGGCCAGCACATCGAGCCCGCCATTGACCAGCGGCGGCGTATCCTGGGCGCCCAGATAGTTGGCGTCCAGCGCTGCCCGGCACTCCAGCACCTCGAAACGATTGGCCGGGATGAGGATCGCCTTCGACGGCTCGTCCATGCGGTGGTTGGCACGGCCGATGCGCTGCGCCAGCCGGCTGGCGCCCTTGGGCGCCCCGACATGCACGACCAGATCGACGTCGCCCCAATCGATGCCGAGATCGAGCGTCGAGGTGGCAACGATGGCACGTAAGGCATTGTCTCCCATCGCCTTCTCGACGCGGCGGCGCTGGGTGACATCGAGCGAGCCGTGATGCAGCGCGATCGGCAAGGTATCCTCGTTGACCCGCCACAATTCCTGAAACAGCAGCTCGGCCTGGCTGCGGGTGTTGACGAACAGCAGGGTGGTCTTGTGGCGCTTGATCTCGCGGTAGATTTCCGGCGTCGCATAGCGCGCCGAATGGCCGGCCCATGGCACGCGCTCTTCCGAATCGAGGATCGAGATTTCGGGCTTCGCGCCGCCGGTTACGACGATGAGCTCAGACATATCGGGACTTGCCAGGCCTTTGGGCGGATTCTGGCTCACCAGCCAGCGCCGCAACTCGTCGGGCTCGGCCACCGTTGCCGACAGACCGATCGTCTGCAGGCCGGGCACGATGCTGCGCAGCCGCGCCAGCCCGAGCGCCAGCAGATGGCCGCGTTTCGATGTCACCAGCGAATGCAACTCGTCGAGCACGACATAGCGCAGATCCTCGAAGAAGCGCCCGGCATCGCCGGCCGCAATCAGCAGCGCCAATTGCTCGGGCGTGGTGAGCAGGATATCGGGCGGCGCCAGCTTCTGGCGCTGCCGCTTGTGGGAAGGCGTGTCGCCGGTGCGCGTCTCGATGGTGACGGGCAGGCCGATCTCCTCCACCGGCTTGCCGAGGTTGCGCTCGATGTCGACGGCCAGCGCCTTCAGCGGCGAGATGTAGAGCGTATGGATGCCGCGCCGTGCCATACCGGCTTTGCGTCTGGGGCGGTTGGCCAGTTCGGTCAACGATGGCAAGAAGCCGGCCAGTGTCTTGCCGGCGCCGGTCGGTGCGATCAAGAGCACCGATTGCCCGGCTTGAGCCTTCGCCAGCAGCTCGATCTGGTGAGCGCGCGGCGACCAGCCTTTTTCGCCAAACCATCTGATGAATGGCTCGGGCAGAAGGACGGCGGCATTTTGTTTGGCAAGGCGCGGCTGCTCGGTCACGCGAAAGAGGTAGCGCGACGGCGCGCGATCGCCAAGGAAAATCGGAACAAAAAGTGATCGGGTGAGTTGCCCTCACCCCGTACGGGGAGAGGATGCCGGCAGGCACGTGAGGGACAGCGCGAGCTTTCAATCGCTGGCGCCGCCCCTCATCCGCCCTTCGGGCACCTTCTCCCCGTGAACGGGGCGAAGGAAGAGGCGCTAAGGCCGCCGAAACCCAGTCGGCCCGCCATAGAGATACCCAATCCGATCAACCGCATCCTTCAGCCCTTCGCGCGAGACCAGCATGGTGTGGCCGTTGGCGTGGATCATGGTCTCGGCGTCGGTCATAACGGCGACATGCCCCTTCCAGAACACGAGGTCACCGCGTTTTAGCCCGGCATAATCGGATCCCGGATCGAGCGGCTCGCCGAGGCCTGCCGCCTGCATGTCGGAATCTCGAAGCACATTGCGGCCGGCCATGCGCATGGCCAGTTGCACGAGGCCAGAACAGTCGATGCCGAAGCCGGAGGTGCCGCCCCAGAGATAGGGCGTGCCGATAAACATCTCGGCGACCGAGACATAGTCGGCGGCGATATCGCTGACGGGGCGCACATGGCCGGCGATCAGCGCCTCGCCGGAAGGCAACAGCGCATAGTGCGTGCCGCGCGTTTCGGCAGCGCCGGTTACCGTCACCGTCGAGCCCATTGACAATTGGCCGCTGATCGGGAAGCGCAGATCCGGGCCAGGATAGAGGAAGGTGCGCGGCGCCGTGACGATGTGGGTTGGCGCATGCTCGCGTGCGCCCAGCATGGTGGCGCCGACGTAGCCGACATAGCCGTCGCGTTCGGCCTGGACCCAGGCCCATCCCTCGGCTTCCTCGAAGACAAGCACATCGTCGCCGAACAGTACCTGCGTGTTGACGCCGGCATCCGGGCGCGGTGCCTTGCGCAGGTCAGCCACGGAGGCTGTGATCCGAGCCGGACGGCCGGTGACGAAGCGATCGGCCGAAACCTTCCCTTTCAGCCTTGCATCGGCGAGGTCGGAACGGAAGGCGTGGAGGCGGGCATCCCTGGCAGTCAAATCGGTACTCGTTCTAATTCAGCGATTGATCAGATGGGCAGTTCGTGGGCCCTGGCAACGATACCATCCCCGAAGCGCTCGACAAAGAGCGCGCCTTCGACCGTGCGCCGGATCAGCACATTGCGCTTGTCGAGCTCGTCGCGATGGCGTGACACCAGTTTCAGCGCACCCATAGTGTCGAGGGCGCGGGTGATGACCGGCTTGGTGACATTGAGGCGGGCTGCCAGGCCGCGCACCGTGTGCGGCGGCGGGTCGAGATAGATGGTGAACAGGATCGCCGTCTGGCGCATGGTGAGATCTGGCGCGCCGGCGCGCACCTGCGACAACATCACCTGCTGCCATAGTCGCATCGCCTGGCTCGGACGCATCGAAATCGACATCGCGCGAGCATGACGGAAAATTGTTTCGGTTCCGTTTCAGTTTAGAGGCAGTGTGCTTTGCTCACGACCCTAGGAATAGCGCCTCGAAATGACCCGCTCCAGTGCACGGATGCCTTGCGCCTCGCCGCCGGCGGGTCCGTAGGGGCGATCGGACGGGTTCCAGGCGAAGATGTCGAAATGCGCCCAGCCCGTTGTCCGTTCGACAAAGCGCTTGAGGAACAGCGCCGCGGTGACCGAGCCGGCGAAACCGTCCGTGGTGACGTTGTTGATGTCGGCGATCTTCGACGCCAGCCTGGCGTCATAGGGCCGCCACAACGGCATGCGCCACAACGGATCCTCGACGGCCACCGAGGCCGCAGCCAGTTCGGACGCCAGCGCTTCGTCGCCAGTGTAGAAAGGCGGCAGATCGGGACCGAGCGCGACACGCGCTGCCCCGGTCAGCGTCGCCATGTCGATCAGCAGTTCCGGCTCCTCGTCATCGGCCAGCGCCAGCGCATCGGCCAGCACCAGCCGCCCTTCGGCGTCGGTGTTGCCGATCTCGACGGTAATGCCCTTGCGGCTGGTCAGTACATCTCCAGGCCGGAAAGCGTTGCCGGCAATCGAATTCTCGACCGCCGGGATCAGGACGCGCAGCCGGATCTTCAGCCCGGCAGCCATGATCATCGAGGCCAGGCCCAGCACATTGGCGGCGCCGCCCATATCCTTCTTCATCAAGAGCATGCCCGACGACGGTTTGATGTCGAGGCCGCCAGTGTCGAAACAGACACCCTTGCCGACCAGCGTCACCTTCGGCGCGCCTTCCGGTCCCCAAACCATGTCGATCAGTCGCGGCGCTCCGACCGAGGCCCGGCCGACCGCATGGATCATCGGGAAATTCTGCTTCAGGAGATCATCCCCCTTGATCACCGACACCTCGGCCTTGTGAGTGGCCGCCAGGGTCCGCACGGCCTTCTCCAACTCGTCCGGTCCCATGTCGCTGGTCGGCGTGTTGACGAGGTCGCGCGCCAGGAAGACGCCGTCGGCGATGCGCCGGACGCGTCCTGCATCTACGCCGAGCGGCAGCGCAAAACGCAGCGTCTTGCCTGATTTCTTTCCGTAGCGAGTGAAGACGTAACCGCCGAGCACCAAGGCTATGGCCGCGAGTTCCGGCTCGGCTGGAGCGGCGGCAAAATGCCAGTCGCCTTCCGGCAAGGCTCTCGCCAGCATGCCGACCGCCAGCGCGCCCTCGCCATCACCGACGCCGAACAAGGCGCCGGCAAGGGAACCGTTGTCGCCGGGGACGGCGAGCGTCCTACCGGCTTCGCCGGAAAAGCCGTTGGCGGCCGCCCATGCGGTCATGGAAGGCGAAAGCCCCAAGGCCTCCAGTCCATCGCTCGCGACCAGATGGACCGGCAGGGCAGTGTTTAGTGTCTCGATGAGTTCGACGGGCATTCGATGGTCTCCGGGAGGCTTGCAGGTCGTCCTCAGTCAAGTGACAGGGACGTCGGATGATTTCAACATCTATGCACAGGGGCCGGCATGGGACTGCCAGGCCAAAGGCTTCCGGCGGGCCGTTCACCGATCCGACGGCTCACTTTTTAACTGTCCGTTAGGGTTAACAGAATATTTCTGCGGGGATGAAGATGGCCACGTGAATGGCCACGCGCAGGAATGGAGAGCCCCGTGCCGATGCCCACCAACCGCAGGATGAACGTCACGGGCAAACGGTTGGTCACCACGGCACTGCTGATGGCGCTGGCGGCCGGTGTTGCCGGGTGCGGAACCAGCAAGCTCACGACCGGCTCGATCGGGCGCACCAGCGGCAAACCGCTGGAAACCATGTCGGCCAGCGAGTTGCACGGGGCGACCGGGCGGCTGGGCGAATCCTACGCAAAGAACCCCAACGACAAGCGGCTGGCGACAAATTTTGCGGCGGCGCTCCAGATGGACGGCGATGCCGACCAGTCGCTTGCCGTGATGCGCAAGCTGGCGATCGCCTACCCCAAGGATCGCGACGTGCTTGCCGCCTACGGCAAGGCGCTGGCCGCCAACGGCCAGTTCGAGCCGGCGCTCGACGCCGTGCGCCGGGCGCAGACGCCGGAATATCCGGACTGGCGGCTGATGTCGGCCGAGGCCGCCATTCTCGACCAGCTTGGCCAGAAGGATGAAGCGCGCCAGAACTACCGCAAGGCGCTGGACCTAAAGCCGAACGAACCCTCGATCCTTTCCAATCTCGGTATGTCCTATGTGCTGGAAGGCGATCTGCGCACCGCCGAGACCTATATGCGCTCGGCAGCCCAGCAACCGAATGCCGACAGCCGGGTGCGCCAGAACCTTGCGCTGGTCGTGGGACTGCAGGGCCGCTTCGACGAGGCCGAGAAGATCGCGTCGCAGGAGCTTTCACCCGAACAGGCGCAAGCCAATGTAGCCTATCTTCGCCAGATGCTTGCCCAGCAGAACGCCTGGAGTCAGCTCAAGGATCAGGACAAGGCAAAGCCGGCGACCAACTGAGCGCCGCATGGGCGCCGGCTCCGCACAGCGCAAAATCCGTCCACATCTCAAAGCTGAAAACAAGAGCCGCACTGCATTGGCAGTGCGGCTCTTTTGTATGGCTGCAACGAGGCCTACTGGCTTGAGGAATTGTGCTGGTCGCCGAAGATGCCGCGCTGACTGACCTGAATGCCGGCTGGGCCCAGAATGATAGCGAACAAAACCGGCAGGAAGAACAGGATCATCGGCACGGTAAGCTTCGGCGGCAGGGCGGCGGCCTTCTTCTCGGCGGCATTCATGCGCATGTCACGGCTTTCCGAGGCCAGCACGCGCAATGCGTGCGCCACGGGTGTGCCGTAGCGTTCGGCCTGGACCAGCGCCTGGGACACTGACTTCACCGACTCCAGGCCGGTACGGGCCGAGAGGTTTTCATAAGCCTGCCTGCGTTCCTGCAGATAAGAGAGTTCGGCATTGGTCAGCACGAATTCCTCCGCCAGCGCCACCGATTGCGAACCGATCTCCTCGGAGACCTTGCGCAAGGCAGCCTCGACCGACATGCCCGACTCGACGCAGATCAGCATCAGGTCGAGCGCATCCGGCCACGCCGCCTGGATCGACTGCTTGCGCTTGGCGGCACGATTGTTGACGTAAAGGATCGGCGCGTAGAAACCGGCGTAGGCGACAAGGATGCAGACGAACAGTTTCACGAAGGCCGGCCGGTCCGGCAGCCCGCCGAGCACAAACAGATAGATCGCTGCCAGCGCGAAACCGACAAAAGGCAGGATCAGGCGGAAGAACAGGAAGCGCGTGAGCGGGTTCTGGCCACGAAAGCCCGCCACCTTGAGCTTCTGCAACGTGCCTTCATCGGCCAACGCACGCCGCAGGTCCAGCCTGTCGACGATGTTGCGCATGCCGATCGACTGCTCTTCGCGCAGCCCCTTGCGGCGACGATCGGCTTCATTGGCAAGCCGCGCGCGCTGCTTGGCGCGCAATTCGTCACGCTCCAGCGCCACCGATCTCATGCGCGTCTTGAGCTGATTGCCACCAAGGGCCGGCAGCACCGTGAAGACGGTCGCGAACACCGCAATGCCAACCAGCAACGCTATCAGGAAGGCAGGATCGGTCAGCGATTTTACGACTTGGTCGGTCATTCGTTTTCAGTCTTTTCGTTTCGAGCTTTCCAAGGTCGGCCTAAACTTCAAAGTTCATCATCTTGCGCATCACCAGAATGCCGATCGACATCCAGACGCCGGAACAGCCGAGGATCAGATTGCCGGTGCTGGTGGTGAACAGCGGCATGATGTAGTTCGGGCTCGACAGATAGACGAGAAGGGCGACGACAAAGGGCAGCGCGCCGATGATGACGGCCGACGCCTTGGCTTCCATGGAAAGCGCCTGGACCTTGGCCTTCATCTTCTTGCGATCGCGAAGCACGCGCGACAGGTTGCCAAGCGCCTCGGAGAGATTACCGCCGGCCTGTGACTGAATCTGGATAACGATGCCGAAGAAGCTTGCCTCGCTGCACGGCATGGTTTCAGCCATGCGCAAGGTGGCATCGGGGATGGACATGCCAATCTGCTGTGAATCGACGATCCGGCGGAACTCGGTCTTGACCGGCTCCGGCGATTCACTGGCGATCAGGCGAATGGCGTCGTTGAGCGGCAGGCCGGATTTGACGGCGCGCACGATGATGTCGAGGGCGTTGGGAAATTCGTTGAGGAACGCCTTGACCCGGCGCGCGCGGCGAAACGAGACGAACCAGCGCGGCAGGCCGAGCGCCCCCGCCAGCAGCGCGCCCGGCAGGACCAGAAGCGGCGCGCCGGCGAGATAGGCAAGCACCGTCAGCGCGATGCCGCAAATGACGGAGTAGATATAGAAACGCTCGATCGAGACCTGCATGCCGGCCTGACGAATCTGGGCCTTTAACGGCGGCTTCTTGACGGCGAGTTCGTTGGTTTTCTGCTTTTCGTCGAGCTGTTTCAGCGTGTCCTGGACAGATTTACGCCGCTTGACCGCCTCCGCGACACGGTCGCGCGAAGCCTTGACGACCGAACGATCGGTCTCGGCGGCCTTGATCGTCTCGAGCCGCTTGCCGGCCTGCTTCTCGTTGCTCATCTTGGTGAACAGGAAGGCATAGGCGACCGCACCGGCGCTGAAGCCGGCGAGCACGATGAACGCCAGTACGGTGGTGTCAATTCCGAACATCGACCTCGGTCCCCAGCGCATATCGCCGTTTCAAAGAAACGGCGATATGCGCTATCGCTTTGTTTTGACGCAATTCCCAAGGGAAAGCACTACGCGCTTTTCCCGGGAAAACCGCTTCACACTTTTTCTGGAATTGCTTCCAACCTCGATATGCGTCAGTCAGCGCGTTTCTCCATCGATTCCAGCGCATTGGCGAGGCGCTGTTCCTCGCCATAGTAGCGGGCGCGATCCCAGAAGTGCGGACGGCCGATGCCGGTCGACACGTGCTCGCCAAGCAGCCTTCCATTCGAGTCCTCGCCCTTGATGTTGTAGAGCACGATATCCTGCGTGATGATGACGTCGCCTTCCATGCCGATCACCTCGGTGATGTGGGTGATGCGGCGCGAGCCGTCGCGAAGGCGTGCTGCCTGGATGATGACATCGATGGAGCCGACGACGATTTCACGCACGGTCTTCTGCGGCAGCGAATAGCCGCCCATGGCGATCATCGATTCGATACGGTTCAGGCATTCGCGCGGGCTGTTGGAGTGGATCGTTCCCATCGACCCGTCATGGCCGGTGTTCATCGCCTGCAGCAGGTCGAAAACCTCCGGTCCGCGCACTTCGCCGACGATGATGCGTTCGGGCCGCATGCGCAGGCAGTTCTTGACCAGGTCGCGCATGGTCACCTCGCCTTCGCCCTCGAGATTGGGCGGGCGGGTTTCGAGACGCACCACGTGCGGCTGCTGCAGTTGCAGTTCGGCCGAGTCTTCGCAGGTGATGACGCGTTCCTCGCGGTCGATATAGTTGGTCAGGCAGTTGAGCAGCGTCGTCTTGCCGGAGCCGGTACCGCCGGAGATGACGATGTTGCAGCGGACGCGGCCGATGATCTTGAGGATCTCGGCGCCCTGCGGCGAGATGGCGCCGAACTTGACCAGCTGATCGAGCGTCAGCTTGTCCTTCTTGAACTTGCGGATGGTGAGCGCGGTGCCGTCGATGGAGAGCGGCGGGGCGATGACGTTGACGCGGGAGCCGTCGGGTAGGCGGGCGTCGCAGATCGGACTCAATTCGTCGACGCGGCGGCCAACCTGGCTGACGATGCGCTGGCAGATGTTGAGCAGCTGCTGATTGTCGCGGAAGCGGATGCCGGTCTGTTCGACCTTGCCATTGACTTCGATGTAGACGTTCTTGGAGCCGTTGACCATGATGTCGGCGATATCGTCGCGGGCGAGCAGCGGCTCCAGCGGGCCGTAGCCCAGCACATCGTTGCAGATGTCCTCGAGCAACTCTTCCTGCTCGGCGATCGACATTGCGAAATTTTTGATGGCGATGATGTCGTTGACGATGTCGCGGATTTCCTCGCGCGCGCTCTCGGGATCGAGCTTGGCGAGTTGCGACAGGTCAATGGTGTCGATGAGCGCGGAGAAGACCTGGCTCTTGGTGTCGTAGTAGGTTTCACTTTTTTCGCGCTGGATCTTTTTTGGCGGCTCCGGCGCCATCGATGGCGCCTCAACGGCACGGCGAGTTGGCGGGGTTCCCGGCGCTCCAGGCGGCGCTGCCGCGGGCCGGGCAAGTACCGCCATGTCCGCAGGCGTTGCAGTGGCCGGCGCCGCTGGCGCCGGTGCTGGCTGACGGAACTCCGGGGTGAACCGGCCGCCGTCGTCGGAGCCTCTTTTACCAAACATGATCGACTACCAATTCCGTCCAGAACATGATGCCGAAGCGGTTTTCGGACGACATCATGCTCTACTTCTTGATTTGGAGGGGAGCGTCATTTCTTGTTACGCGAGAGCTTGCCGAGCAGGCCGCCAAGGCCTGCCTTCTTCCTGGCCTTGATTTCGCTGCGACCGGTCAGGACATGCGCGATTTCGTTGATCATGCCGACGACCGGGCTCCTGGCATCCATCTCGCCCAGCATGCGGCCGTTGTTGGCGGCATTTCCAAACAACAACGGGTCGAAGGCGATGACCGACATCGGCGTGAGGCTGAGCGGTTCGGCGAAGTCGGAAGCGGAAATCTCGGGCCGTTTCGGCACGCCGGCCTGGTTGATGATCAGCTTCGGCGGCGGATCGTTCGGGCGAAGCCTCGTCAGCATATCGACCAGGTTCTTGGTGTTGCGCAGATTGGCCAGTTCCGGCGTCGCCGTGATGACGATCTCGTCGGCCTTGATCAGTGTGTTCTTGGTCCAGCCCGTCCAGATATGGGGGACGTCGAGCACCAGCAGCGGCACGCTGCGCTGGGCGGTATCGATGAGTTGCGTGAAGGCATCGGGATCGAAATCATAGACACGTTCCAGTGTAGAGGGCGCGGCGAGCAGCGACAGATGTTCGGCGCACTGGGCAAGCAGACGGTCGAGATAGACCTCGTCGACGCGTTCGGGCGAAAATACGGCTTCGGCGATGCCTTGCGCAGGGTCCTGGTCGAAATTTATGTTGGCAGTCCCGAAAGCCAGGTCGAGATCGGCGACGACCACTTCCGACTTGAACAGCGATGACATCGCCCACGCTACATTGTGGGCGATGGTCGAGGAGCCGACGCCGCCCTTGGCGCCGATGAAGGCGATCGAGCGGCCGATCGGCTCGGCTTCCGGATCGACGAAGATCGATGACACCACGGAGACGATATCGGCCATCGACACCGGTGCGATGACATATTCGGAAATACCGAAGCGAATGAGTTCGCGGTAGAGACCGACATCGTTGTAGTGGCCGATCACCACGACTTTGGAGGAGGGATCGCAATATTCTGAAAGCTGGGCAAGCTGCTCCAGCAATTGCTTCGGTTCGCTGCGCGATTCCAGCAGGATGAGGTTCGGCGTCGGCGCCGATTGATAGAATTCGATCGCCGTGGCGATGCCGCCCATATGCACTTTCAGATGCGCCTTAGCCATGCGGCGATCCTCGCCTGCCCGCTCCACCGGATGCGCGACACCTTCCGTCTCGCAAAATGCCTGAATAGAAATACGCGGCACCGGCCGCAGCGCCTGCATCGCTGCAACGTCCGATTGCGAGCTGTCGCCGCCGTCTCCGGGCGTGTCGTAGGCAAGATTGCTCATCGTCATGCTCTTTTCCGTGACTTCTCTTTCCGGTCTCTACGCGGGACCGGCGCTCCTAATACGTCACTTCCGAACTGCCGAGGAACTCGTCCGAAATACCTCTGCCGCGATAGACGTCGATCACCGCGCCGCGGTTCTCGGCGTCGATATCGGACGACTTTCTTGGCCCGAGCAGATCGGCCGGATTGGCGAGTTGCGCGGCGAGGTTGTTTTGAGAGGAGCAGCCGTAATCGGCGTAGTGCTTGTTTTCGGAGGTTGCGAGGATGTCTTCGGGCCAGCGCCCGCATTTGTCGGTCTGGGCTCTCACCGAAATATAGGAAACGCGGATAGGCGCCGAGGCTTCCGGGGAAACCGACTGGTAGGAGGTCACCACGATCCGGTTTCGCTTGATGCCGCCGGCAACCGCCAGCCTGGCGAAATCGCGCGCCGCGGCAGTCGCCGCCACCTGATTGGCCGAGCCGATCGGGATTGCGATCGTCAGCGCCGGGGCAGCGCTCCTGTCGTAGCCGTCAAGGAAGCCCAGAAGCGTGTCGCGCTGCGAGCCGGTCATGCCGCGATCGCCGGCGCCGACCGGGAGGTCCAGCTTCTGGTTCTTCTCGGCAATCACGATCGGATGCGTGGTGCGATAATCATCGGGAATCGCCCCAACCGTGATGCTGTCGCGCTTGGCGCAACCGGCGAGCGAGGCGGCGATCGCGATCGCCAGGATCGGCATTGCCGATCGGCTGATCCGGGCACGGCCGGACCGCACTGTCGCGGCGACCGCCACTGCCTTCGATGCTGACTGAGACATGTCCGCTCCCCGCTTACTTGTAGATGAAGCCGACAACGCCGTGGTAGCGGCCGTTGGGCTTGTCTGTCTGCATGGTGCCGTAGACGCGGTTGACGCGGCCAAGGAACATGGCCGGGCCATCGCCGGCGGCGTTGAAATTGTCATCCGGCTTGGCCAGGTCGTTGCGCGCCACCGGCCGCGCCAGATAAGGCGTGATGATGATGACCAACTCGCTTTCGTTGCGGACGAAATCGCGGCTGCGGAACAGCGTGCCGAGCACCGGGATCTTGGTCAGTCCGGGCAAGCCGTTTACCGCCTGCCTGACGTCGTCGCGGACGAGGCCGGCTATCATCATCGATCCACCCGAAGGCAGTTCCACGGTCGTGTCGGCCAAACGTTTGCGCAGCGATATGACGTTGGTGTCTCCGAAAGAGACCGCGCCTTCGGTGGTCGGTTCGGAAACCGACGTCCTGACCTTCAGGCTGATGCGACCGGGCGACAGCACCACAGGCTGAAATTCCAGGCCGATGCCGTATTCGATTTTCTGAGCCGTCCAAACCCTGTCGGCATTCTGATTGGCATCCGACTTGGCATTTGTAACGGCGCTGACCATATTGTACTCGCCGCCGACCTTGAAGGTCGCCTTCTCACCGGAGACGGCCGTCAAAGTAGGCTCGGCCAGCGTTTTCATGACGCCGGACTGCTCCATCGCAGTGATGTAGCCCTGCAGAGCAGAGGTGGCGAAATTGACCCCCGAACTCGACAACGGCTTGCCTAGGCCGGGGAAGGTGTCACTGGTCGCATTGAAGCTGATGCCGTTGGAGCTGCCTTTGCCAACCATGTTGACGCCGAGCTGCTTCATCACCGAGCGGCTGACTTCGGCCACGGTCACCTTCAGCGTCACCTGGTCGTCGCCGATGATCTGCAGCAGGTTGACGATCTTCGAGACCCGGCGTTCGGCATCCGGATTGTTGATGTCGACGCCGCCATTGGCATTGCCGCCTGCCGCGGTCTGCGAATACTGACCGGTCGTCGCTTCACCGCCGGACACGAAGATGGTTGCCAGATCGACGGCGCGCTTGGCATCGAGCGGCGTGTCCACCGTCCCGGTCAGGACGACGTTGTCGTTCAGCAACTCGACCTTGATCTCGGCATTCGGAAGGAAGCGCTTGAGATAATCTTCCAATCCGGCGACGTCGCGTTCGACGGCCAGATCCAGGCTGGCGATCTGCTCGCCATTGGGACCGAAGACGAAGATGTTGGTTTCGCCCACCGACTTGCCGAACAGATAGATCCGCCTTGCGGTGCGGGTCACCGCATCGGCGACCGCGGGGTTGGCGACCAGGATGTCGTAGGCGTCGCTCGGCAGATCGATGACCACCGATTTGTTGAGGCCAAGCTTGACACGTTGCGTGGCCGACGAGGCCGTGACCCCGACGCTCTTTCCGGCGGCCTTGGCGTCGACAAGGCCACTTGCATGGGCTCCGAGAAAAAGCAGGCCGATGGCCGCAGCCGTGGTGACCGGCAGTCTAGCGACTAACCTCATTTCCTTGCCCCTACTTCGGAAACTTCGCCCGATTTGATCAACCGCACCGTTCCGCGCCGCCCATTGCCGGAAACGAGGTAGTCGGCTTCATCGGTACCCTTTTCCTTGTTGTCGGTGATCGAGCGCAGCGCCAGCGTCAGGCGATCGGCCATCTGCTGGGCGACGGTGATGATCTCGGCCTGCTGCGGCGTCAGCTCCAGCGTCGCCGTCTGTCCGACCCTGGTCTTCTTGCCTTCCTCGTCCTCCTGGATGGTCTGATCGATCGCCAGGACGCGGATGTTCTTGAGGATGGTCTCGGTGGTGAATCCGCTACCGGCGTTGCCGGTGTCGGATCTGCGGGTCATGATGACGTCGACAAAATCGTTAGGCAGGATAAAGCCGCCTGCCGACGTGTCGGCCGAGATCGCGGTGGCGACGGCACGCATGCCGGTGGGCAGGATCGAAGACATGAAGCTCTGCCCCTCGCCGATCAGCTTGGAGCGCCGCAGCGGCTCACCGGTGTACATCGCCATGCGGGCGACGGAGCCCTTCAGCTTCTCCCGCGCTTCGGGTTCGGCGGCACGGGTGATGAAATTCGCATTGATGCCATCGGACGGCCAGGACTCCCAGCTGAGATTGTTCTCAAGCGGGCTTCCCATCGGCACGTCGCCGGAAAGCACGAGCACATCCTGCAAGGCGATGGCCGGTGCCTGCGGGGCATCGACGACGACCTGCTGGGGCGGGACCGCCACCATATTCTTGGCAACATAACCTGCACCACCCGCCGCAGCCACCGCCACGCCCAGAATGATCAGTCGGGATGCTGGCATCTGTCCGAACCCTCGCCTTTAGGCAACCACCTAGCCAGGCCGGACTTTGCAGCGGCAATCGTCAAAACAAGGTTAATACAATGCTTACGATCGTGATTAATTCAAGGTTTACATAATTACACGACCATGCTCCGACAAATGAAAAAGGCGGCCAAGCCGCCTCTTTTCAGGATCGATGCCGGAAGGGCAGAGGAGGTTCGCTACATCAGGTCGCCAACCTTGCCAATGCCCATTCCATCAAGGGCGAATCCGGATAGGTCAGCAGCCCGCCAATGCCGAGTGCGATGCCATAGGGAACGCCATTCATCTCGTCGGCGAAATGGCGCAGGACCGGATTGTGACTGGTGTAGGTCGCCAGCGGCGATTTCCGATAGAGGAGAATGGCGAGCGTCAGCAGGCCACCGATGAACGTCGAAGCCACGAGGTAATTGACAAGGTGAATGTTGAGTCCCATCCAGATGGACGTGGCTGCCAAAAGCTTGGCATCGCCGCCGCCCATGCCGCCGAGCGCAAACAGACCGAAAGTCACGGCCAGCACCAGGCCGCCGGCGGCGAAATGCCAGCCATAAGTTGCCCAGTCCATACCCGTCAGTGGCGCAACCACGGCAAAGACGGCCACAAGCAGCACCGGCACCCGATTGGAGATTGTCATCGACAGCGCGTCGGAGATCGCCGCAAAAAGCATGCAAAACGGAAAGACAACGAAGATCAGTGCGTTGAGCATCGGTCTCTCATGGAAAGGCAACGATGGCTGCAGGTTAGGCGGCTTGGGTTAAGGATTGGTGAGTTCTGCTCATCCGGGTCAAATCCCGGGAAATGTCAGCGCGCTAAGCGGCGCAGCAAGACCAAAGCCAAACGATCTTCAAAAGACAAAAGGGCCGCCAGCGAGGCGGCCCTTCCAGTCTACCGGTCGAAACAGGATGCTAGATCATTACTTACAAGCAGCGTTCGTCGGATCGTTCACGCAATCCGCGATGGTCGTGAACTTGGCGTTCAGGGCATTGCCGAGCTGACCAGCGCCAACCATGATGGCAAGCGCGATGAGAGCGGCGATCAGACCGTATTCGATAGCGGTCGCGCCGGATTCGTCCTTCGCGAAACGTGCGATGAGATTAGACATTCGAGAGCTCCTACTCCACGTGTTACAGCACTTCCGTCAACTTCTGTGGTGGTTGATCGGATGCTGCCAATCTACGGAGAAGCTCTTTCAATCGGCTTAATAAACAGCCTTACCGATTCCTTTCCCGCTTCGAACAGCTTGCGTGGTTAACCGTAAACTAAACGCTGGACAGTAGCTCGCCTGCCCGTGAAGAGCTGTAATTTCACGGCTATCGGCAGGATGCATTGTTATATTAGCTGGCAGCAGGATTGGTGCGAATACCCCGGCGCCGGTCAAGGGTTTAACCGTTGGTTCACCAATCTCCTTCATGTTTCTTTGAACAAGTTTTGCCGCTGTGGAGCGCCTTGATGACTGCCATGAAATCGTCATTCCTGCTTGTCGCGCTTCTCGCCGTCCCGGCTTTTGTGCTGCCGGCCAAGGCCGGAGCCGGCATCGAAGTGACGATGAATCAGGCCAAGATCGTCAAACTGACACGCCCCGCCGACACCATAGTCGTCGGCAATCCGGCGATTGCCGACGCCTCCGTCCAGGATGCATCGACGATCGTACTGACCGGCAAGGGGTTCGGCGTCACCAATCTGGTTGTCCTCGACCACGATGGCAGCCCGATCGTCGACGAGCAGGTGACCGTGGTGCGCCAGGACGCGTCGTCCGTGCGTATCTACAGGCGCGCCTCGGTACAGACCATGTCCTGCACGCCCTATTGCGAAAGCTCGTACAAGAGCGACTCGGAAAAGTCGTCCGAAGCCGAGATGAGCGCTGGGCAGTAAGCGCCTCAGTTGGCTCGATTGTCTCGAGAAAGCCGCGTCGGTTAGCGGCCGGTTAATGTCGCCTGGTCGAATTTAACGGTCATTCAAACCGGAGCTAAATGGGTTCTTGATAGTGGTGCTGACGGTACCGCATCAGGATCGGCAGGAACGGGATATGGGCGACGTTTTGGACGAGGATTCAGAACGCGAGATCTGCAAGGCCAAGGCAGGGCGCGTGACGTTTGCCCGTCGTTTCCTGCGTGATCGGCGCGGCAGCACGGCGATAGAATTCGCGATGCTTGCGTTACCGTTTGCGGCTCTCGTCTTCGCCATCCTCGAGAGCTGCGTTTCATTTGCCGGACAGGAGGTGATGGCCAACATCACCGATGATATCGCCCGTCAGTTGCGTACTGGCCAGTTGAGGCAAGCCGATGTGACGGAAGAGAAGCTGAAGGGCTTGGTCTGCGCCAGACTCGAGATCATTGTCGCGAAGGGTTGCCCCGGTTTGCTGGTGGATCTGCGCCCGTTCAAGACCTTTGCCGGGGCAGCCAGTGCGGGTTTCACGATTTCCGGCTCGACCATCACGCTGACGGGCAAGGATCCGGATACAGGCAAGGACCCGGCTTTCGGGACCCCTACAATAGGTCCGGCAGAATCAAAGAACATGCTGCGGGTCTTTTACCCCTGGCCGGTCATGACCGATTTCATGGCTCAATACATGTCGAATATGGATGGCGGCAAGACTCTGCATTACGCGACGACAACGTGGCAAAACGAGCCATTCGACAACTGAGTTTGCACGTGTAAGCAAAAGGAAAAGTGCATGTTTCGTGCGGGGGCACATCCGGGGATGTCGGTTGTCTGGAAGAGAGCGGCGCGGTTTTTTTCCGATCGGCGCGGCATAGCGGCCGTCGAGTTTGCCCTCATCGTGCCTGTCTTGCTGATCATGTATTTCATTACCATGGAGGCCTCGCAAGCCATCGAGGCCAGCAAGAAGGTCAGCCGCATCAGCTCCATGGTTGCCGACCTCGTCACGCAGCAAACGTCGGTGGTCAACGCAGATCTCACCGACATCATGAAGATCGGCAACTCCAGCCTTCAGCCTTACAACCGCTCGGTCGCCAATATCTCCATTACGGCAATCGACATCAGAACCGACCCGAACAATCCGATACCGCAAGCAAAGGTGGCGTGGTCCTGGAGCGTGCTGGATGGGAAGACTGGCCGCGACTCCAACCCGACAACTTCCACCACCGTTCCGGCGACGCTCAATGTTGCGGGGACTTTCCTCATTCGTGTCAAAACCACTCTAGCATACCAACCGATCATCTCCTGGTCGGAAGGCTCCGAAAAGCCGCTCGGATTTATCTCGGCCTTCAACAAAGGCAAGATAACGATGAGCGAAACCTACTATCTCAGGCCGCGCCGGGCCACGTCGATCCCCTGCAGCGATTGCTGAAGCAGTTCTACCCATTCAACCCGGGTTCATTGCGCGCTGCTGTCGGTGCTGGCTGACACCAGGCGCACGATGGAAGCGGCCATCGCATAGTCACTCGCAGCGGCGAGCGTGAACCCTCCCGAATGTCTCGATTCCACGAAATCGTAGACTTCCGGCGACTGCGATCTGAGATTGGTGAGGAAGACGGTCAGTCGGCGTTTGGCTTCGGGGTCGAGATCGCTGCGTACGGCGTGAGGGCCGTATCTGAGCACGCCGGAAGTCCAGATGATCTGGAGCGCGGCTTCTGGAATCCCCGCCGCCTCCAGCCGCGCCGCCGTGCCGTCCGGATCAGCCGGCTGATCGCCAGCAATCGCCGTCCGGTTTTCCGCCGTGGCCCGCTCCCAGCCGAATACGGCATCGGCCTGGCCATCGGCCAGCATCGCTTCTGCGGCGGCAGCCGAGCCGGCATGAACGAGGAATGGCGCATTCTGGCTGATCTTGATGCCGTCGGCCGCCAGCCCGGCGAGCGGTAGAAGCGAACCGCCGACATTGCCGGACGGCGCCATGGCGATGCGGTGCGTTTCCAGGGCCGCGAGATCGGAAAGCCTGCCGTCGCGCGTCAAAAGCACGGAGCGGATGCCCGTGGCACCGTCGGCATCGACCGGCGCCACAAGAGGTTCGACGCAGCCGCAGCGCTCCGAGGCGGTGGCGTAGGCGGTCGCCGAATAGACCGCGTATTGAATCCGGCCATTGGCCTGCGCCTCTATCAGCGCCGCATAGTCATGCGCGACGACGAATTCCACCTTCATGCCGAGCGCCCTGCCGTAGGCGTCAGTCAGCATGGCCAGACCCGGAACCGTGTTGCCGGCGCCCGGCTCGGCAACGATGCCGATCCGAAACGCGCCGATCTGGTCGCGCCAGTCGGCGTGCGCGGCGAGCTGCGAGGCCAGCAGTGCTACGGTGGTCGCCAGTGCACTCCAACCGAGGTCAGCCCGTCTCATCGATCCATGCCCCGCACACCGTTCCTTGAAGCGCATTGCATGTCTCAAGGATGCGTACACCACGCCTGCCCGACTTCGCGACCATCGCGTCAGGCCGTTGCCGCCTGGTTTACGATTTGCCAATGCCGCGACGGGACCTTATGTCTGGTCAACCAGACTGGCAATGACGGCACCTATGTCACGCGCTTTCCTCTTCGTTCTCGATTCTTTCGGCATTGGCGGCGCCGCCGATGCCGAACGCTATGGCGACGCCGGCTCGAACACGTTCGGACATATCGCGCTGGCCTGCGCGGAAGCCCGCGCCGATCGCGAGGGCCTGCGCGAGGGACCGCTGAAGGTGCCCACCATGGTTTCGCTCGGTCTCGGCCGCGCAGCAGAAACCGCAACCGGCTTCCAATTCGACAGCAAAGCCGCCGTTTCAGCCTCCGCTTTCCACGGCGCCGCGCAGGAGATTTCGAGCGGCAAGGATACGCCGTCGGGTCACTGGGAAATCGCCGGGCTGCCCGTGCGGTTCGACTGGGGCTATTTCCCCGATAAGGTGCCCGCCTTCCCTGCCGAACTGACCGAAGCGATGATCCGCGAGGGTAAGGTGCCGGGCATTCTCGGCAACTGCCATGCGCCCGGCACGGAGATCATCGAGCGCTTCGGCGAGGAGCATATCCGCACCGGCCAGCCGATCTGCTACACCTCGGTCGATTTCGTCCTGCAGATAGCAGCGCACGAAGTTCATTTCGGCCTTGAGCGGCTCTACGAGTTCTGCAAGACGGTACGCCGGCTGGTCGATCCGCTGAAGATCGGACGGGTGATCGCACGGCCTTTCCTGGGCGAAACATCAGCCACCTTCGAGCGCACCTACAACCGCCATGACTACGCCGTGCCGCCGCCTGAGCCGACGCTGCTCGACCGCTTGACCGGGCGCGGCAGCCGGGTGATCGCGGTCGGCAAGATCGGCGACATCTTCGCCCACCGCGGTATCTCGGAAGTACGCAAGGCGCCCGGCAACATGGCAATGTTCGACAAGGCGCTGGGCGCGATGGACGATGCCGGCGACGGCGACCTGGTGTTCGCCAATTTCGTCGACTTCGACACCGAGTTCGGCCATCGCCGCGACGTCGCCGGCTATGCTGCGGCGCTCGAAGCCTTCGACCGCCGGCTGCCCGAGGCACTGGCAAAGCTGAAGCCGGGCGATCTGCTCATCCTCACCGCCGACCATGGCAACGATCCGACATGGCGTGGCACCGACCACACGCGCGAACGCGTCCCGGTCATCGGCACCGCACCGGGTCTCACGGGCGGCGACATCGGGCTCAGGACCACCTTCGCCGATATCGGCGAGACGGTCGCCGAACACCTCAAGCTGGCGCGCGGCCGCCACGGCGCTTCCTTCCATGCGGCGATAGGCGGCCATGCCTGAACTGCCCGAGGTCGAAACCGTCCGGCGCGGCCTGCAGCCGGTTCTGGAATGCGCGCGGATCGTGCGCGTCGAGGCGCGCCGGCCCGATCTCAGATTTCCGTTTCCGGCGAGATTTGCGCAGCGGCTGACCGGCAAGACCGTCATCGCGCTTGGCCGCCGCGCCAAATATCTCACCATACACCTGGACGATGGCCCGGTGCTGATCTGCCATCTCGGCATGTCGGGCTCGTTCCGCATCGAGGCCGCTGATGACAAAGAGACGCCCGGCACGTTCCATCAAGAGCGCTCGAAGAATGCCAAGCACGACCATGTGGTGTTCCATGTCGTGTCGCCTGTCGGCGTCCAGTCTCGCGTGGTCTTCAACGACCCGCGTCGCTTCGGCTTCATGCTGTTTGCGGAAGGCCTGGCCGACGCGCATCCGATGCTCGCGGGACTGGGCGTCGAGCCGACCGGCAATGCGCTGGAAGGCGCCCTGCTCGCCTCTCTGCTGAAGGGCCGCAGATCGCCGTTGAAGGCGGCGCTGCTCGACCAGAAGCTGATTGCCGGGCTCGGCAATATCTATGTGTCGGAAGCGCTGTGGCGCGCCGGCCTTTCGCCATTGCGCGAGGCAGGCACCATCGCCGGGACCAGCAAGAAGGCCAAGGAACAGAGCGAACGACTGGCCGAGGCAATCCGTTCGGTGATCGCCGATGCGATCGCCGCCGGCGGGTCTTCGCTGCGCGACTATGTGCACACAGACGGGTCGCTGGGCTATTTCCAGCATTCCTTCGCGGTCTACGATCGCGAAGGCGAGCCCTGTCCGACGCCCGGCTGTCGCGGCCACATCGAGCGCATCGTGCAAAGCGGCCGCTCGACCTTTTATTGCCGGACCTGCCAGCGGTAAGCTAGACGGTCCTTCAGTGCCGCAACCAGGAGGCCAGCCCATGAGCTATGAAACCATCATCGTCGAGACGCGCGGCAAGGTCGGCCTGATCACGTTGAACCGGCCTAAGGCGCTCAACGCGCTGAACGCGCAGGTGCTGGCGGATTTGCTGACGGCGGCAAAGGGGTTCGACGCCGATCCCGGCATCGGCGCCATGGTCATCACCGGTTCCGAGAAGGCTTTTGCGGCGGGCGCCGACATCAAGGAAATGCAGGCCGTCACCTACGCGGAGGCCTATGTGCAGGATTTCTTCGTCGGCTGGGAAGAGTTTACCCGTGCGCGCAAGCCGATGATCGCCGCTGTCGCGGGCTATGCGCTGGGCGGCGGCTGCGAACTGGCGATGATGTGCGATTTCATCATTGCCGCCGACACGGCCAAGTTCGGCCAACCCGAAATCACGCTTGGCGTCATTCCCGGCATGGGCGGCTCGCAACGGCTGACCCGCTTTGTCGGCAAGTCGAAGGCCATGGACATGTGCCTGACCGGTCGGATGATGGATGCCGCCGAAGCCGAGCGCAGCGGCCTGGCCTCGCGCGTCGTGCCGGCCGGCGAGTTGATCGAGGAGGCGATGAAGGCCGCGGCCAGGATATCAGAGTTTTCACTGCCATCGGTGATGATGGCCAAGGAGGCAGTCAACCGCGCCTACGAGACGACGCTGGCGGAGGGACTGCGCTTCGAACGCCGGCTGTTCCACTCGCTGTTTGCGCTCGACGACCAGAAGGAAGGGATGGCAGCCTTTGCCGAGAAGCGGAAGCCGAATTTCACCAATCGCTAGAGTGGCGGCGGCGAGGACCAAAAAGAAGCCAAAGCGGCGTTGACGCGCCGGAAAAGCTGAACTATAAGCCGCTCCAACCGAGGCGGCCGTTGGCTGCCCGTTTGTTTTTTGCGCCCTGCGGCATCCCGCATGCGCCCACCAGATCAGAAGAGAGGCATCATGGCCAATACCTCCTCGGCCAAAAAGGCAACGCGCAAGATCGCCCGCCGCGCAGCGATCAACAAGAACCGCCGCTCGCGCGTGCGTACATATGTCCGCCAGGTCGAAGAGGCACTGGCTGCCGGCGACAAGGCAGCCGCGCTGGAAGCCTTCAAGACCGCAGAGCCGGAATTGATGCGCGCCGCGACCAAGGGCGTGATCCATAAGAATACGGCATCGCGCAAGGTGTCGCGTCTGGCTCACCGCCTCAAGGTGCTGTCGGCCTGATTGACCGTTCCTGAACTGTCGTTCTTTCAAACCCGGCCAATCGTGCCGGGTTTTTTCGTTTGCCGGCAAGCACTTAAAAAGAACGGCCGCAAAGCACGCCCGAGCCGCATTCCAGAGTCTGGAATGCTTTGCCGGCACATACACTCCCACTGATATTCCAATCCGCCGAAACGGCCCACGCCAATAAATTTGGCTGTCACAAATTGCTGATATTTTTCAACGACTTGCTGGAAGTGATCCACAGCTTGTTCACATCGCCTGTGGGCGATAGGCAGCAAGTTGGTGTCAAGCGAATTATTTCAGAAAATTTCAAACCGCACAGCCATTTTCATATTCGCGGCAAAAGGGTTTGAATCCCAATGGCTTTGTCAAAATATGCGCTTCCAGCACGGAGCCCGAACCGTTGTTCACTAACCAGATTCCTTAAAAATCCGTTAGAGGTGGCCTTGCCCTATCCACAGCGATTTCGGTAATGTCGGTCTATCGAAAGGGACGGGCCATTAGCCCTTAACCCAGCCTGAATCGGCCAGCTAACAGTGGCAGAATTCATGACGTGGATCAATTCCGCGAACGGGTATGGCTTGCCTTTTCGATACGATAGGGGACTGGCGTAATTGTACATGGCAGCTTGATGGCGCACCGGCGTTTTCGCCGGGTAGCACCGCTTTGCCCGAACATGTCAGACGGACTGGCTTTAAGCAGCCGGGACCCATCCCATTCTGACGAGGCAACGTCATCCGCCGGCGGCGGCGGTGGTGTTGTAGCGAAGATACGGTCGCCGGAAACATGGGTGCAGGAGGCGCACTCCCGGCGGAAAAAAGGTACAAAGGAAAAGGGACGCACAATCATGCAGAGCGGCATCGAGCGGGAGCTTACGGGCGACCTGCCATTTCCCGGAACATTGGTCGGAGCGCACGATATGGCGGCTTCCAACGACGCGGAACAGAAGTTCGACCGGGTCAAGGCCCAATTGAAGGCGCGCCTGGGAACCGAGGTCTATTCGAGCTGGTTCGGCCGTATGAAGGTGGCTGAGGCTTCCCGGGGCATTGTACGCATCTCGGTGCCCACGGCCTTCCTGCGCTCGTGGATCAATGGCCATTATCTCGATCTCATCGCCGATCTGTGGAAGCACGAGGATCCCGAAATCCTCAAGATTGAGATGGTCGTGCGCACCGCGACCCGTCCGGCCCGCAATGGCGTCGAACCCGAGGTCGTGCCGGCGCGCAAGATGACCAAGCATACGCAGACCGCATTGGCGGCCGGCACGGTCGGCCCCGGCAGGATGGAGCGGGCGCCCGCCCCTCGTCCCGGCACGCCGATCGAGAGCGAATTCCGGCACAATGTGCTGGGGTCGCCGCTCGACCCGCGCTACACGTTCGGCTCCTTCATCGAAGGCCCGTCGAACCGGGTGGCTTTCGCCGCAGCCAAAGCCGTGGCGGAATCGCAGTCGAGCGCGGTGCGCTTCAACCCGCTGTTCCTTCATGCAACCGTCGGGCTCGGCAAGACGCACCTTTTGCAGGCGATTGCGGCCGAATCCCTGAAACAGAACCCGAAATCGCGCGTCGTCTATCTGACGGCCGAATATTTCATGTGGCGCTTCGCCACCGCGATCCGCGACAACAATGCGCTGACGCTGAAGGAACAGCTGCGCGACATCGACCTCTTGATCATCGACGACATGCAGTTCCTGCAGGGCAAGTCGATCCAGCACGAATTCTGCCATCTCATCAACATGCTGCTCGACAGCGCCAAGCAAGTGGTGGTTGCCGCCGACAGGCCGCCGTCGGAACTGGAATCGCTGGAACCGCGGGTGCGCTCGCGCCTCAATGGCGGTGTCGCGCTGGAAATGTCGGCGCCGGACTTCGCCATGCGCATCGGCATGCTCAAGCTGCGGCTTGCCACGGCCAAGGTCGACGATGCGTCGCTCAATATTTCGGAGGAGATCCTCAACCATGTCGCCCGTACCGTCACCGGCAGCGGGCGTGAGCTGGAAGGCGCGTTCAACCAACTGCTGTTTCGTCAGTCGTTCGAGCCGGCGATCACCATCGACCGCATCGACGAGATCCTGGGGCACATCTATCGCTCTGGCGAGCCGAAGCGGGTGCGCATCGAGGACATCCAGCGCATCGTGGCGCGCCACTACAATGTGTCGAAGACCGAGTTGCTGTCCAACCGGCGCACGCGCACCATCGTGAAGCCCAGGCAGGTCGCCATGTACCTGTCGAAGGTATTGACGCCGCGCTCGCTGCCGGAGATCGGCCGGCGGTTCGGCGGGCGCGACCACACCACGGTGCTGCATGCGGTGCGCAAGATCGAGGACCTTTCCGGCGTCGACAACACGCTGGCGCAGGAACTGGAACTGTTGCGCAGGCTGATCAACGACCAAGCCTGATCGGCGCGGCAAACGGAGCGCGCCGGGTTAGAGTATTCGGTCGTCGCGCTTTAAATTTTCTTGTTTTGATGCATGTCGTTGTCCCAAAACCGCTGCGCAGTTTTCGGCGCTATGCATCGGTTGCCGGCCAACGTCCGCTTTATCCCCAGAAAGCCCGCTTAACCGGCGCGAACCGGTGGCCCGGACTTGCGTTTGCTGGCTTTTTCCTGTCAGTTTGCATAGATTCTGAGCCTGTTCAGACCTTTCGCGGGGCGCCGCCCACTGGTGACCCGTCCATTCATTCAAGCGAGCCTGTTTCGTCATGCGTGTTATCCTGGAACGGTCCAATCTCCTGAAGTCGCTCAACCACGTTCATCGCGTGGTCGAGCGGCGCAATACCATACCGATCCTGTCGAACGTGCTGCTCAGCGCCGAGGGCGCCAGCCTTGAAATGAAAGCCACCGACCTCGACCTCGAAGTGACCGAAGCGACGCCGGCAAAGGTCGAGCGCGGCGGGGCGACGACGGTTCCGGCGCACCTCCTCTACGACATCGTGCGCAAGCTGGCCGACGGCGCCGAAGTGATGCTGAAGACCGATGAGGACGGCAACGCCATGACGGTGACGTCGGGCCGCTCGAGCTTTCGCCTGCAGTGCCTGCCGCAGTCCGATTTCCCGGAGCTTTCGGCGGGGTCCTTCTCACACATCTTCCGGCTCGATTCCGTCGCCCTGAGAGGCCTGATCGAAAAGACCCAGTTCGCCATCTCCACCGAAGAGACGCGCTACTATCTCAACGGCATCTACCTGCACACGCATGAAACTGGCGGCAAGCTGAAGCTGCGTTCGGTGGCGACCGACGGTCACCGCCTGGCGCGCGCCGAGATCGACGCTCCGGCCGGGTCCGAAGGCATGCCGGGCATCATCATTCCGCGCAAGACGGTCAGCGAATTGCAGAAGCTGGTCGACGATCCCGATGTCGCGGTGACCACCGAATTGTCCGACACCAAGATCCGCTTCACCATCGGCAGCGTGGTTCTGACCTCGAAGCTGATCGACGGCACTTTCCCGGACTACCAGCGCGTCATTCCGACCGGCAACGACAAGAAGCTGATCATCGACCGCCAGAGCTTCGCCGCCGCCGTCGATCGCGTCTCGACCATTTCCTCCGAGCGCGGCCGCGCGGTGAAGCTTTCGATCACCGAAGGCCAGGTGACGCTTGCCGTCAACAATCCGGATTCGGGCAGCGCCACCGAGGAACTGGCGGCCGACTATTCGTCCGACCCGATCGAGATTGGCTTCAACGCCAAATATCTGCTCGACGTCGCTGCTCAACTCACCGGCACGGAAGCCAAGTTCATGCTGGCCGATGCCGGCTCGCCGACGCTGATCCACGACATGGCCGATGAGACCGCGCTCTACGTGCTGATGCCGATGCGGGTGTAGCCGCACTGCGGCACACTGCAGCATAGTGATTGCGGCGACTTCTATAGGCGGATAGCGGTTGCCGGAACAAAATCACATAAGTAAGCTCACACTTACGAATTTCCGCAATTATGCGGCGTTGTCGATCGGCTTTTCACCCGGCGCGGTGGTGTTTTCCGGCGACAATGGCGCCGGCAAGACCAATCTCCTGGAAGCCATCTCGCTGCTGACGCCTGGCCGCGGCCTGCGCCGGGCGCCCTATGTCGACGTGGCCCGCGAAGGCGGCGATGGCGGCTTTGCGCTGCACGCAAGGCTCGACGGGCCGGAGGGGCAGGTCGAGATCGGCACCGGCATCACCGGGGGTGAAGCGGCCGGCGAGGGCGGTCGCAAGGTGCGCATCAATGGCGCGCCGGCACGGTCGGCCGACGCCATGCTGGAATGGCTGCGCGTGGTCTGGCTGACGCCGGCCATGGACGGCCTGTTCCCGGGGCCTGCCGCGGACCGGCGGCGCTTTGTCGACAGGCTGGTGCTTGCGATCGATCCCGGCCACGGCCAGCGCGCGCTCGACTATGAGAAGGCGATGCGCGGACGTAACCGATTGCTTACGGAAGGTTCGCGAGACGGCGCATGGTTCGACGCCATCGAGATGCAAATGGTCGAAACCGGCGTGGCGATTGCCGCGGCGCGCGCCGAGCTGGTGCGCCTGCTGGCCGCCATGATCGACAGGTTGCCGTCCAGCGGGCCGTTTCCGCAAGCCGACATCAGCCTCTTCGGCGACCTTGAAAGCCATGTCGCCTCAGCACCCGCTGTGGATGTCGAGCAACGCTATCGCGACGCCCTTGCCGACGGCCGCGAGCGCGACCGCGCCGCCGGACGCACGCTCGACGGCCCGCACCGTTCGGATCTACTGGTGCGCCACCGCCCCAAGGCGATGCCGGCCGAACTCTGCTCGACCGGAGAGCAGAAGGCGCTGCTGGTCGGCATCGTGTTGTCGCACGCAAGGCTGACCGGCGAGATGTCGGCGATGACGCCGATCCTGTTGCTCGACGAGATTGCCGCGCATCTCGATGCCGGCCGGCGCGCCGCGCTGTTCTCGATCCTGGAGGAGCTGAACTGCCAGGCCTTCATGACCGGAACCGACGCCGCGCTGTTTTCCAGCCTGAGGGGACGCGCGCAGTTCCTCACCGTCGACCACGGCACGGTTGGGCCAACCGAAGAGACCTGACAAGGTTTTTGCTCCGCTATATGGTCGGGCAATGACCCCTGCCGCCCTCACCGACGAAGAACTCGAACGCTATGCCCGCCACATCGTGCTGCCCGAGATCGGCGGCGCCGGCCAGCAGCGGCTGAAGCGCGCACGGGTGCTGGTGATCGGCGCCGGCGGCCTCGGCGCACCGGTGCTGGAATATCTCGCTGCCGCGGGCGTCGGCACACTTGGCATCGTTGATGACGACATTGTCTCGCTGTCCAATCTGCAGCGGCAAGTGATCCACGCCACCGATACGGTCGGAACGGCGAAGACCGAGAGCGCCAAAGCAGCGATCGCCCGGATCAATCCCCATGTCGCGGTGGAATTGCACGATTTCAGGCTGACGGCCGACAATGCTGCCGTTCTCGTCGCGCGCTACGACGTGGTCGTCGACGGCTCCGACAATTTCGAGACGCGCTATGTGGTGGCGGATGCCTGCGCGGCGGAAAAGCGGCCGCTCGTGCATGCCGCCGTCGGCCGCTTCGACGGCTCGGTTACGGTGTTGATGCCGTTCGGCACCGGCACCGACGGCAGACCGAACCCTGGATATCGCGACCTCTTTCCCGAAGCGCCGCCAGAGGGGCTGGTGCCATCCTGCGCGGTGGCCGGGGTCGTCGGTGCGCTGACCGGCGTCGTCGGCACGCTGCAGGCGATGGAAACGATCAAGCTGATCACCGGCATCGGCGAACCGCTGGTCGGCCGGCTGCTGCTCTACGATGCGCTGTCGGCGCGCTTCGACACGATCCGCTACAAGAGAAGCTGACCGCATGGATCAGCCTGCCAGTGTTTTGGTCACGCAGCTCGCCCCCGGCTTCGACCGCTGGGACGAACTGCTCAGCCTGATCATGCGCGCCTTTGCACCGATGGACGGCGTCATCGACCCGCCCTCCTCGGCACATCTGCTGAACGCCGGAAACCTCAGGGACAAGGCTGGCCGCGAGACCGTGTTGCTGGCCCTGCAGGATGACAGGATCGCCGGCTGCGTTTTCGCGCTGGAGAGAGCCGATGATTTCTACATCGGCAAGCTCGCCGTCGAACCTGAGCTTCAAGGGCAAGGCATCGGCAGGCGGCTGATGCAGGCTGTCGAATTTCTCGCCCGCAGCCGGAACAAACCGGCCATCGAACTGCAGACGCGAATCGAACTGACCGTAAATCATGCAACCTTTGCCGGTCTCGGCTTTCGCGAGACTGAACGCACCGCGCATGACGGCTATGACCGGCCGACCTCGATCACCATGCGCAAGGAGTTCGCGTGAGCCTCGCCCTCAGCGCACAGGAGCAGACAATCGCCTCCGGCCATGACGGGGCGGCGATGGCGATGCGCATCGTTGCCGAAAGCGCTGCGCTGCTCGGCGCGCCGCGACTGATCCCGATCGCCTCGACGCATATAGACGGCGCGCTCTATCACGGCGATTCCGGCACGCTGTTTGCCGAAAGGCTGGTCGATGGCGGCGCCAGGGTCGCGGTGCGCTCGACGCTCAATGTCGGCGCGCTCGATCTGATGGGCTGCTCGCGCGTGCGCCTCGAAGAGCCGGCGCGCGGCATGGCGCGACGAATGATGGAGGCCTACCGCAAACTTGGCTGCGAGCAGAGCTGGACCTGCGCGCCCTATCAAGCCGGCCACAGGCCAGCGCTTGGCAGCGATGTCGCCTGGGGCGAATCCAACGCGGTGGTGTTCTGCAATTCGGTGCTGGGGGCACGCACCAACCGCTATGGCGACTTCCTCGACATCGCCTGCGCCATATCGGGGCGCGCGCCGGATTACGGCCTGCATCGCCCCGAGAACCGGCAGGCACGGCTGGTGTTCGATGTGTCCGGCCTCTCCGCCTCGTTCCTTGGCTCCGAGATCGCCTGGCCGGTGCTAGGCAGCCTCTACGGCCGCGAGGTCGGCAACGCGGTCGGCGTCGTCACCGGCACATCCAGCCATCCCGGCGAGGACGCGCTGAAAGCCTTCGGCGCCGCGGCGGCATCGTCGGGCGCCGTCGGCCTGTTCCATATCGCCGGGGTAACGCCAGAAGCGCCCGACGCCGAGACCATCCTGGTGGGCGGCAGGCCGGAAACGATGATCCGCGTAACGCCGGAGATGGCCATGAAGGCCCGCGCCGGCCTGTCCACCGCAGCCACGCAGACCGCCATCGATGCCGTGGCGATCGGCAGTCCGCATCTGTCTTTGGCCGAATTCGATGCACTTGAGCGGCTGATTGGCGGGCGGCGGCTCAGCGTGCCGATTTACGCCTGCACCGGCCGCCACGTGCTCACCAGGCTGGAGCAGAACGGCAAGCGCAAGATGCTCGAAGCCAGCGGCGTCATCATCGTCGCCGACACCTGCGTGGTGGTGACGCCGATCCTGCCGAATCTGGCCGGCGGCGTGCTGATGACCAATTCGGGAAAATTCGCGCACTACGCGCCGGGCAATACCGGTTACGCCGTGCTTTACGGCTCGCTGGCCGACTGCGTGGAAAGCGCGGTTGCCGGTAAGCCCAGGTTTACGGATATCGCCGCATGAGCGCCGTCGCTGAAATCCTGGTGCCGGGCAGCGGAGGCGAAGGGCTGGCCTTGGTGCTGACGGCGCCGATCAGCTTCTGGGGCGGCGTCGATCCGAAGAGCGGCCGCATCGCCGATGTCCGTCACCCGCAGCATGGCGAGACCATTTCCGGGCGTGTGCTGTTCCTGCCCGGCACGATCGGCTCGTCCTCAGCGTCAGCCGTGCTGATGGAACTCGTCCACAATGGCCATGCGCCGACGGCACTCGTGCTGCACGAGCCGGACGCGATCCTGCTGCTTGGCTTGATTGTGGCCAGGGAAATGGGCTGGCCGACGCCGGTAGCGCTCAGGCTCAGGCGCGACGCTTTTGAGGCCTATCGCGGCAAGCGTGTGAGTGTCGCGGCGGATGGCGCCCTCACAACCGCATCCTGAACGCGGCCCGCTTCAAGTCCGTAGCGGCAGCACGCGGTCCGGCGGCCGGTGGCCGTCGAAGAAGGCGCGGATGTTGATGATCACCTTCTCGCCCATGTCGATGCGGCCCTCGATCGTCGCAGAACCCATATGCGGCAAAAGCACGACTTTGTTCTTGGCGGCAAGCTTCAGCAGTTTCGAGTTCAGCGCCGGTTCGTGCTCGTAGACGTCGAGGCCGGCGCCGGCGATCTTGCCGTCCTGGATCAGCTTGACCAGCGCTTCCTCGTCGATGATGTCGCCGCGCGCGGTGTTGACCACATAGGCGGTGGGCTGAAGCAGAGCTAGGCGCCGCGCCGAAAGCAGATGAAAGGTCGCCGGCGTCGACGGGCAGTTGATCGAGATGATGTCCATGCGGGCAAGCATCTGGTCGAGGCTTTCCCAATAGGTCGCCTCCAGCCCTTCCTCGACCGCCGGCAGCACGCGATGGCGGTTATGGTAGTGGATCGACAGGCCGAAAGCCTTGGCGCGCCTCGCAACCGCAGTGCCGATGCGGCCCATGCCGACGATACCGAGGCGCTTGCCCCAGATGCGCCGGCCGAGCATCCAGGTCGGCGACCAACCGGCCCATTTCTTGTCGCTGGTGAGCACATTGGCGCCTTCGGCCAGCCGCCGCGGCCCGGCCAGCATCAGCGCCATGGTCATGTCGGCCGTATCTTCGGTCAGCACGTTCGGCGTGTTGGTGACGGTAATGCCTTTCTTGGCCGCCGCCGCCACATCGATCTTGTCGACGCCATTGCCGAAATTGGCGATCAGCTTGAGATTGTCGCCGGCCTGGGCAATCAGCGCCGCATCGATCTGGTCGGTGATGGTCGGCACCAGCACATCGGCTTCCTTGATCGCCGCGACCAGCTCCGGCTGCGTCATCGGGCGGTCCTCGACATTCAGCCTGGCGTCGAAGAGTTCGCGCATGCGGGTCTCGACCGGATCGGGCAGCTTGCGCGTGATGACGACGAGAGGCCGTTTTTTGCCTGCCATTGTTTCCTCGAACCCGATCTCGTTGAGACCTCTTTAACCAAGACAGGCGAAACTGAATACCGGTCGCGGTGCCTGCCACTCCTGTAACAAGCGGTGCCGCCGAAGACAAAGAAAAAGGGGCGCCCGGGCCAAAGGGCACGCGCCGAAAGGAATGAAAGTGTCTGGTTTCGCGTCGCTTCGCCTGATCCTCAGCGCAGCGCTTCTCGGCGCTCTCCTGCATTTCCCGCAAGCCGCGGCGCAAGGTGCCGCCGCACCTGTGCAGACGGTCACGCTCGGGCCGAGCGGCCTGCCGCTGCCGCGTTTCGTCAGCCTGAAATCGGCTCGCGTCAACTCGCGCGTTGGGCCCGGCGCCAACTATTCCGTCGACTGGATGTACACAAAGGCCGGCCTGCCTATGGAGATCATCCAGGAATTCGATACCTGGCGGCGCGTGCGCGATGCCGATGGCTCGGAGGGTTGGATCAACCAGTCGCTGCTGTCGGGCCGCCGGACCGCGATCGTCGCCCCCTGGCAGCGCACCAAGGGGGGCCGAATCAATCTGCTCGACGATGCCGACAAGGACGCCAGCGTCATCGCCATCATCGAGCCGGGCGTTACGGGCACGATCAAAACCTGCGATGGCCAGTGGTGCGAAATGACCTTCGACGGCCACACCGGCTGGATCGCCCAGTCGCAGGTGTGGGGCGCCTATCCCGGCGAGCACGTCAAGAATTGAGATTGCTGGAGGCCTAACGGCCGATACGGCCGAGATGGGTGTCCCGAAAACCGGCCGACAGTTTGAGACCGTAGCCGAGCGCGCGGTCGACGGCGATGTGGATGATCCAGATCAGACCAATCGCGGTCGCCGTCGAATTGGCCAGAACATATCCGGCGAGCGCCAGCAACAGCGGGACGATCAATATGTGCAAGGCATTGTAAGCGACAGCGCCGATCCGTGCCCCGGCGAGATAGCCCAGCATCGACAGGTCTGGCGCCAGGATAAGCAGGGCGAACAGCCACCAGGAAACGCCTGACGCGGCATAGGCGACTATAGCCACGACCGCGACCGCAACCCATTCGAGCCGGATTGCAAAATCGACAGGTTTCACGGGTTGGGGCTTAAACGCTGCGTTTCGGGCGCAGCCTCACCACGATGTCGACATTGGCGATCTCCATACCTGCGGGTGGCTCCGGCAGGTTGGAGACGGTCACCGGACCGCTTTCTATATCGAAGATCCTGTTTTCGCCTTCGATGTAAAAATGATGGTGATCGGAGGTGTTGGTGTCGAAATAGGTCTTGGACCCCTCGACCGCCAGGATGCGCAGCAGGCCGGCCTGGGTGAACTGGTGAAGCGCGTTGTAGACGGTGGCGAGCGAGACCGGCACGCCGGCGGCGACCGCCTCTTCATGCAGTTCCTCGGCCGAAAGGTGGCGGTCGCCCTTGGCAAACAGCAGATCGGCCAGCGCAATGCGTTGGCGTGTCGGCCTAAGGCCGGCTTCGCGAACCCGCTTGTCCACAGCGACATTTTCCTTCCGGCCGCCCAGATCCATCTATCCGTCCAAGCCCACAGTTCTGCCTCAAGACACGCCCAGAGTGGCGAAAAAACGTCATCGGCCGAAACTGGACACCTCCCGACATATATTCTGTTGGCCGAATACGATCAATAGAGCGACGTGCGGCCAGTTGGACGCACCAAATGCGCTCTATCACTTTTGGCATAGCATCGTGCTTTCTGGAAATCGGAATCGATTTCCAGGCCGATGCGAGAGCGCGCATTGACCCGGGCAGACGGGCGGGTTAAGCGCAAACGCCGGTTTCCGGCCCGAAAGGGATTGTGATAGGAAACCAACGACAAGGGCGCCCCACCGCCCGGGACGATTATGGGGACGAGACATATGGCGGGTAAATCCAGCTACGGTTATGAGGAATTGCTCGCCTGCGCCCGCGGCGAGCTGTTCGGGCCCGGCAACGCCCAGCTGCCCTATCCGCCGATGCTGATGTTCGACCGCATCACCGAGATCAGCGAGACCGGCGGCGCCCACGACAAGGGCTTCATCCGTGCCGAATTCGACATCAAGCCGGACCTGTGGTTCTTCGCCTGCCATTTCATCGGCAATCCGATCATGCCGGGGTGCCTGGGTCTTGACGCCATGTGGCAATTGACGGGTTTTTACCTCGGCTGGCTCGGCGAACCGGGCAAGGGCATGGCGCTGTCGACCGGCGAGGTCAAGTTCAAGGGCATGGTGACGCCTTCGGTCAAGAAGGTGGAATACGGCATCGATTTCAAGCGCGTCATGCGTGGACGCCTGGTGCTCGGTATCGCCGATGGCTGGCTTAAGGCCGACGGCGAACCCATATACGCTGCGACAGACCTCAAGGTGGGGCTGTCCAAGCAATCGGCCGCCTGACCGGCGCCACTGCAGCGGCGCGTTCTTCCGAGACGCAACGCCGCTGCGGCATTTTGATTTTGCGTATGATCGCCGGCGAAAACCGACTAGGGTTTCGGGATCATCCGCTGGAAGGAGTTGCGAATGAGAAGGGTCGTCGTCACAGGCCTCGGCATCGTATCGTCGATCGGCAACAACGCCAACGAGGTGCAATCCTCGCTCCATGATGCCAAATCAGGTATCAGCTTCTCCGATTCCTTCGCCGAACACGGCTTCCGCTGCCAGGTCTGGGGTGCGCCGACGCTCGACCCGACCCCTATGATCGACCGGCGTGCCATGCGCTTCCTGAGCCAGGGCGCGGCCTGGAACCATGTCGCGATGGACCAGGCGATCGCCGACGCCGGGCTTGGCGAAAGCGACATCACCAATGAGCGCACCGGCATCGTCATGGGCTCGGGCGGCCCCTCGACCCGCACCATCGTCGAGGCGGCCGAGACCACGCTCAAGAACAACAGCCCCAAGCGCATCGGTCCGTTCGCGGTGCCGAAGGCGATGTCGTCGACCGCATCTGCGACGCTCGCCACCTGGTTCAAGATCCACGGCGTCAACTATTCGATCTCGTCGGCCTGCTCGACCTCGGCGCATTGCATCGGCAACGCCTACGAACTGATCCAGTGGGGCAAGCAGGATGTGATGTTTGCCGGCGGCCATGAAGACCTCGACTGGACGATGTCGGACCTGTTCGATGCCATGGGCGCGATGTCGTCGAAGTATAACGATCGTGCGCCGACAGCTTCCCGCGCGTATGACGCCAATCGCGATGGCTTCGTCATCGCGGGCGGCGCGGGCGTCCTCATCCTGGAGGAGCTCGAACACGCCAAGGCGCGCGGCGCCAAGATCTACGCTGAGATCGTCGGCTATGGCGCAACGTCGGACGGTTACGACATGGTGGCGCCGTCGGGCGAAGGCGCGGTGCGCTGCATGCGCCAGGCTCTGGCGACGGTGTCCACGCCGGTCGACTACATCAACACCCACGGCACCTCGACGCCGGTCGGCGATTCCCGGGAAATGGGCGCCATCCGAGAGGTGTTCGGCGACACGATGCCGTTCATCACCTCGACCAAGTCGCTGACCGGCCATTCGCTGGGTGCCGCCGGCGTACAGGAATTGATCTACTCGATCCTGATGATGCAAGGCGGCTTCATCGGCGAGAGCGCCCATATCGAAAACCTCGATCCCGAATTCGAGGGCATGCCGATCGTGCGCAAGCGCATCGACGACGCCAGGATCGACACGGTTTTGTCCAACTCGTTCGGCTTCGGTGGCACCAACGCAACGCTGATTTTCCAGCGCTATTCCGCATAAGGCCAGCGTTTTTTTTGTAGGGGGATTGCCGGCCATGGACGGACTGATGAAGGGCAAGCGCGGGCTTGTCATGGGCGTCGCCAACGATCATTCGATCGCCTGGGGCATCGCCAGGAAATTGTCCGAACACGGAGCGGAGCTTGCCTTCACCTATCAGGGCGACGCATTCGGGCGCCGCGTCAAGCCGCTTGCCGAGAAGCTTGGCGCGTCTCTGGTGGTGCCCTGTGACGTCGAGGACAGCGCATCGGTCGCCGCCACCTTCGAGACGCTCGGCAAGGAATGGGGCGGGCTCGACTTCGTCGTCCACGCCATCGGCTTTTCCGACAAGAACGAGCTCAAAGGGCTCTACGCCGACACCAGCCGCGACAATTTCGTCCGCACCATGGTCATCTCCTGCTACTCCTTCACCGAGGTCGCCCGCCATGCCGCCCCGCTGATGAGCGAAGGCGGCGCGATGATCACGCTGACCTATGCCGGCTCTGTCCGCGTCATGCCGAACTACAACGTCATGGGCGTCGCCAAGGCCGGGCTGGAAGCCAGCGTGCGCTATCTCGCCAACGATTATGGCCCGCGCGGCATCCGGGTGAACGGCATATCGGCGGGACCGGTGCGTACTTTGGCCGGCGCCGGAATCTCGGACGCCCGCCACATGTACTCCTACCAGCAGCGCAACTCGCCGCTGCGCCGCACGGTGACCATCGACGAGGTCGGCGGCTCGGCGCTCTATCTTTTGTCCGACCTCTCGTCAGGCGTCACCGGCGAAATCCATTATGTGGATTCCGGCTATCACATCGTGTCGATGCCAACCCTGGATGAGTTGAAGCAGACCGACAGCGTACGCGATTAACTCACCAGTAAAATTAGATGCATCGGCGGAAACTCATTTTAAGGAGATATCCGCTAGAAGTCCTATGGGCTTGGGCTCTGCGCGTTCTTGCTGGGCGCAAAGGATGCTTTAGCCTTTATGAATTTGCGCTTGATATTTCCCGAAGTCGAGTTGATTTCGGGATCATGCGACAGGGACTGAGCAATGCCTGCTGTCAGCAACCCGAAGCGAACACCTGTGTTCCGGCTGCTCACCGTCGCCAGTTCGGGCCTTGGCAGTTTCATCCTTGGGCTTTGGGGCCTCCGGCATGGTTTCGGGGACGGCTTTGCCGGCATGCAGGCGGAAACCATGATCGGCATCGCGTCGGCGCTATGCGCGCTGGCCGCCGCCGGTGCTGCCTTGTCCTTCTTCGCCGGCGTCGATGAATTGGTGGACTACGTTTTCAACGAAACCCATTTCGACAAGCTGACCGGGCTTTTTGCGCGGCCGGCGATGGTCGGCAGGATTGCCGACGCGGCGTCCGCGACGATCAGGACCGGTGAGCCGGTGTTCCTCATCGACATCGACATCGACCGCTTCAAGCAGATCAACGACGCCATCGGCTACAGCCATGGCGACGAACTGATCCGCGGCTTCACCAAGCGGTTGAAGGCCTGCATGCCCGAAGGCGCGGTCATGGGGCGCATCGGCGCCGGCGAGTTCGCTATCCTTGTCTGGGAACACCAACTCCAAAGGTCCATGGAAAGCACCGTCGAAACCATGATCGAGGAGATGCTGAAGCCGTACCAGCTCGATTCCCACCTGCAGTCGGTCGGCCTGTCGGTCGGCATCGTGGCGATGCCAAAGGATGGCGTCGATCCGGTCCTCATCCTGCGCCGCTCCAACCTGGCGCTGCAGAATGCCCGCGCCGGCGGCGTGGGCAACTGGTCGGTCTTCCATTCCGACATGGGCCAGGTCGCCGACTACCGCCACTGGATCGAATCCGAACTGCACATCGCCTTCGACCGTGGCGATTTCGACCTTCATTACCAGCCGCAGCTCGACCTGCCGACCGGCCGTGTCGTCGGCTACGAGGCGCTGATCCGCTGGAAGCACCCGGAACGCGGCATGATCCCGCCGATGGAATTCATTCCTATCGCCGAAGAGACCGGCATGATCCACCCGATCGGCAATTGGGTGCTGAACAAGGCCTGCAGCGATGCCCGTCATTTGCCCGAGGACTGCTTCGTTGCCGTCAACATCTCGCCGGTCCAGTTCAGGACCAAGGATTTCGTCGGTATCGTGCGCGACACGATGGCCAGCACCGGCATCAAGCCGTCGCGGCTGGAGCTCGAAGTGACCGAGACGGCGATGATGCAGGACCGCGACCGCGCCGCCATCATCCTGCAGCAGCTTGCCGACATGGGCATTTCGGTGGCCGTCGACGATTTCGGCACCGGCTATTCCAATCTCAGCTACCTGATCGACTTCGCCTTCGGCAAGCTGAAGATCGACCGCTCGTTCGTCAGCCGCATCGACACCGATTCCAATTCGGGCGCAGTCGTCTCTACCATCGTCGGCCTGTCGCGGGCGCTCGGCGTCGGCATCATCGCCGAAGGCGTCGAGACCGAGAACCAGGCGACGCTTTTGCGAGCAGCTGGTTGCGAGATGGTGCAAGGCTATCTGTTCGGCAGGCCGGCGCCGCTCAAGATCAAGCCTGGCGATATCAGACCGACCATTCCCGTCCACGAGCCGGCGCGCATCGTCAGCATGCATTGAGGCGACCGGCACCGTCCTATCGGCGCGCGGAGAAAACCTTGAACATGCCGTCGCGGGCGAGCTCGGCATGGCTGGAGAAGACGGCCTTCAGAACCGGTTCGTAAGGCAGCTGACGGTTCGCCACCATGAACAGCCGCCCGCCCGGCTTCAGCGCCTTGCCCGCCGCCTGGATCATGCCGGCGCCGATTTCCGGCTCGGCCGCCCGGCTGCGATGGAAGGGCGGGTTCATGACGATGGCATCATAGCGCCGCTCGACCGGCTCGCTCAGCAGATCGGTCCAAAAGAAGCCGGGCTCGAAGCCTGTCTGGCCGATATTGCCCTTGGCCGCCTCAAGCGCGTCGAAATCCGCTTCGTAAAGGTCGAGCCCCGTTATACCGGATGAACGTGCCGCGACCTCGGCGGCGACATAACCCCAGCCGGCGCAGAAATCCGCAATGTTGCCGCGCAGGTCTTTGGGCAGGTTGTCGACCAGAAGTTTCGAGCCGGCGTCGATCCGGTCGAAGGAGAACATGCCGGGCGCGGTGCGGAAGCGGTCCTCTACGACCAAGGCGGGATTGGCGACGCGCAGTTTTTCCGCAGGCGCCAGATCGACCGGACGGCGAAGCCAGAAGGCGATGCCGTGATATTTCGGCAGATGCCCTTCGATCGGAACAAGCTCGTCGATGCGCTTGCGCAGGCTGGCGATGCCTTCGTCCTTGCCGCCGGCGACAATGATCAGACCGCCCGGCGTGACGCGTTCGATCGCCTCGGCAATACGCATCTCGTTTAGCCCACGATGGCGGCCGGCAAGCACGAGCGCTGCATCGAATGCATCGCCTTCCGCGCGCGGCGTTACCTTGTGGCCGGCACGCTCCAGCGCTCGGAGATACGGCCGGAAACCCTGTGCAAGATGGAGCTCTGCCTCGAAGCCTTCCGGCAAGCGGAAGCCGGGCTCCGCACCCAGGAACAACACACGCTCGCCCTTTTGCGGCAGAGGGAGCCCCTCGGCCTCGAAGGGATGGAACAGTGTCTTCAGCGGCTCAGCGGCCATTCTTCGATTCTCATGTCGTAGACGGGTCTTAAACGAAAACGGGCGCGACATAAGCCGCGCCCGTTCAACTCTATTGTCAGACCACTCAGGCGGCGTTTTCTTCGCCTTCGGCCTTCTTGTCGCGGGCGATTTCCTTGCCGGTGGCCTGGTCGACGACCTTCATCGACAGGCGGACCTTGCCGCGCTCGTCGAAGCCCATCAGCTTGACCCAGACCTTGTCGCCTTCCTTGACGACGTCCGAGGTCTTGGCGACCCGGTCGTTGGCAAGCTGCGAGATGTGGACGAGGCCGTCACGCGGACCGAAGAAGTTGACGAAAGCGCCGAAGTCGGCGGTCTTGACGACCGTGCCTTCGTAGATTTCGCCGACTTCCGGCTCGGCGACGATGGTATGGATCCACTTCTTGGCCGCCTCGATCTCCTTGGCGTTCGACGAAGCGATCTTGACCGTGCCGTCGTCCTCGATGTTGATCTTGGCGCCGGTCTTCTCGACGATCTCGCGGATAACCTTGCCGCCGGAGCCGATCACGTCGCGGATCTTGTCGGTCGGGATGTGCATGACCTCGATGCGCGGTGCGAACTCACCGAGTTCGGGGCGGGCGCCGGTCAGAGCATGCGCCATCTCGCTGAGGATATGCTGGCGGCCATCCTTGGCCTGGTCCAGCGCGATCTTCATGATCTCCTCGGTGATGCCCTCGATCTTGATGTCCATCTGCAGCGAGGTGATGCCGCCTTCGGTACCGGCGACCTTGAAGTCCATGTCGCCGAGGTGATCTTCGTCACCCAGGATGTCGGACAGAACCGCGAAGCGCTCGCCTTCCTTGATCAGGCCCATCGCGATACCAGCAACCGGCTTGGCCAGCGGAACGCCGGCATCCATCAGCGCCAGCGATGTGCCGCAGACGGTGGCCATCGACGACGAACCGTTGGACTCGGTGATCTCCGAGACGACGCGCAGCGTGTAGGGGAACTGGTCCGCGCTCGGCAGCATCGGACGGATGGCGCGCCAGGCGAGCTTGCCGTGGCCGATTTCGCGGCGGCCCGGCGAACCCATGCGGCCGGTCTCGCCGACGGAGTAGGGAGGGAAGTTGTAGTGAAGGAGGAACTTCTCCTTGTACATGCCGGTCAGCGAATCGACATACTGCTCGTCCTCGCCGGTGCCCAGCGTGGCAACGACCAGCGCCTGGGTCTCGCCGCGGGTGAACAGCGCCGAACCGTGCGTGCGCGGCAGGACGCCGACTTCCGAGACGATCTTGCGGACAGTCTTGAGGTCACGGCCATCGATGCGCGAACCGGTGTCGAGAATGTTCCAGCGCACGACCTTGGCCTGGAGTTCCTTGAACACCGAACCGATCTGCTCGGAGGTGTACTTGGCGTCTTCGCCTTCGGCCGGAGCGAACGCTGCCTTGACCTTCGCCTTGACGGCGTCGACGGCGGCGTAACGCTTCTGCTTATCGACGTTCTTGTAGGCATTGCTGAGCTCGTCGCCGACGATCTTCAGCATTTCGGCTTCAAGCGCGGAGTAGTCCGGCGCTGTGAAATCGCGCGGCTCCTTGGCGGCAACTTCGGCCAGCTTGATGATGGCGTCGATCACCGGCTGGAAGCCCCTGTGGCCGAACATGACGGCGCCGAGCATCAGCTCTTCGCCGAGTTCCTTGGCTTCGGACTCGACCATCAGCACGGCGTCGGCGGTGCCGGCGACAATGAGGTCGAGCCTGGATTCCTGCATCTCGTCGACATGCGGGTTGAGCACGTATTCGCCGTTGATGTAGCCGACGCGAGCGCCGCCGATCGGGCCCATGAAGGGAACGCCCGACAGCGTCAAAGCGGCCGAGGTGGCGACGATCGACAGGATATCGGGATCGTTCTCGAGGTCATGCTGGACGACGGTGACGACGATCTGGGTGTCGTTCTTGTAGCCGTCGGCGAAGAGCGGGCGGATCGGGCGGTCGATCAGGCGGGAAACCAGCGTTTCCTTTTCGCTCGGACGTCCCTCGCGCTTGAAGTAGCCGCCCGGGATCTTGCCGGCGGCGTAGGTCTTTTCCTGGTAGTTGACGGTCAGCGGGAAGAAATCGAGGCCTGGCTTCGGCTCCTTCATCGAAACGACGGTGGCGAGAACCTTGGTTTCGCCATAGGTCGCAAGCACCGCGCCGTCAGCCTGACGTGCGATCTTGCCGGTTTCCAGGATGAGCGGACGGCCGCCCCATTCGATTTCCACTTTGTGGTAGTTGAACATATCTTGTCCTTAATAAGCGGAAAGGGCCGCGCCGTTTCACGGTGCGCGGATGCCCTTTCCCTGGCTTCCTTTCTCGGGCAGCCACGGGCAAGACAACGGGAAGCTCGGGTAGATTTCGGCGCTGGTTAGCGCACGAGCGTCCTGCAATCCTGCCCCATGACCGTCCATGGGCGGTTTCGAGTGGCCTCTGCGCGCTCGAAACCGGGTCTAGCCAATCGATGCGACTGGCAGAATGCGCGACCGGCGGGCTCTCCTTCGAAAGCCCGCCGGTCAATTCGTCAACGGCGCAGACCGAGCTTCTCGATCAACGTCTGATAGCGCGCGTCATCCTTGCGCTTGAGATAATCAAGCAGGCTGCGGCGCTGGGAGACGAGAGCGAGCAGACCACGGCGGGAATGGTTATCCTTCTTGTGGTCCTTGAAGTGGTCGGTCAGGTTCTTGATGCGCTCGGAAAGGATGGCCACCTGGACTTCCGGAGACCCGGTATCGCCCTTGGCGGTTGCGAATTCACCCATCAATTCCTGTTTGCGCTCGGCAGTAATCGACATCGTGTTTTTCCTTATCTGTTTGAGGAAACGGGTCGCCCTCAGCCGGGATGTCGTCCAGCAGGGGCCGGTGCAAGCAAAGCGACATGGCGCGATGCTGCGGCGCATATAAGGCAATTCCCTGGAAAACACCAGCCCATTCATAAAGCCGGCTCCTCGCAGCCCTTTGCTCAGGAATCCAGGATCCCCCTGACACCTGAAGCTTACAGCCACTTTTTGCTTTTGAAGAAGACGATCAGCCCGACAGCAACGGCCAGCATGAACAGCAGCGAAGCCGGGTAGCCATAGTAGGCTTTCAGTTCCGGCATGTTCCACGGCGAGCTCTCGGGATCGAAATTCATCCCCCAGATACCGACCAGGAAGGTTAGCGGCATGAAAATCACCGAGACGATGGTGAGATAAGAGATCACATCGTTCGTGCGCGCCTGGCTCAGCGACAAATGCATTTCGATCAAGCCGGTCAGCATATCACGCTGGTTCTCGACCAGCTCGATCAGCCGCAATGCGTGGTCGAGCGTGTCGTTGAAGAAGATTTTCGTCTCCGGCTTCACATAGGGCACGTCGTTGCGGATCAACGTCGCCAGCGCGTCGCGCATCGGCCACAGCACGCCCTTGAGCACATTGGCGTCGCGCCGCAATTCGTGCAGCTGGCGCATCTGATGCTTGTGAGGCGTGTTGAGCATCTCGTCCTCGATGCCATCGACCTCCTCGCTAGCGGCCTCAATCGGCGGGAAATAGCTGTCGACGATGGAATCGATGAGCGCATAGGCCAGATAGTCGGCGCCGCGCATCCGCAAGCGGTTGGGCAACGCTGCGGCGATGCGCTTGCGCACGGGGTCGAACGGATCGCCTTCGCGCTCCTGGAAGGTGACGACGAATTTCTTGCCGAAGAACACCGCGATCTGCTCATAGCGATGCACCTTGACGTCGTCGATCATGCGCATGACGACGAAGGCGTGGTCCTCGAAGAAGTCGACCTTCGGCCGCTGGCCGGTGTTGACGACATCTTCCAGAGCCAGTGGATGCAGGTTGAAGATCCGGCCGATCTCCTCGATCAGCTGGATGTTGGCGAGACCGGTGCAGTCCAGCCAGACGACCGGCCAGTTGTCGCAATGGGTGTTGAGATCGTCGATGCTGGCATCGTTGATGGTCTTGAATTTTTCAGGCGAAATCAGCGTCAGCCGCAGCTCGGACCGTCGCGCCGCCGGATCGGCGATCAGCGTGCCGGGCGAGGCGCCAACCGGCGGCCGGCGCGTTGTCACCGGCGCCCGCTTCTTCACCGCCTCAGCCTTTGCCATGTGCCCCTCGGATGTGACGTCGACGTAAGACTAGACGAGAGTGGTCAGCCGACAAACACCCGCTTCGGCTTGAACATGCCTTGCTCGATGGCGCCGATGGCGACAAGCTTGCCGCGCGCGGTGGCGCAGGCTTCCTCGGCTTCCACGGGCGCGTCGCGGCCGCGGATGATGACGGGATTGCCAAGGCGGATCTTGGTCGCCGCTTCGTCGCTGATGGCGATCTGGGGCAGGCAGTCGAGCGCGGCGGCCGTGTCGACAAGCAGCGCATCGATGGCGCCGAAGTCGATCGGCGCATCGGCAACATCGGCGTCGCCCTCTCCGTCAGCTTCGCGCTGTTCGCCGAAACGGGCGACTTCCAGTTCGGCGAGGGTGACGAAATCCTCCTGGGTGAACGGCTCGACCTCGACCCGGCGCAATTCGGCGATATGACCGAAGCAGCCGAGGTCGCGGCCCATGTCGCGGGCCAGCGAGCGCACATAGGTGCCCTTGCCGCATTCGACCTCGAACAAAGTGTGGTCGGCAGCGTGCTCGACGATGTCCAGACGGCCGATCTCAATCTCGCGCGCGGGGATGTCGACTGTCTCGCCCCCACGAGCGAGATCGTAGGCGCGTTCGCCTGATATCTTGATGGCCGAGAATTGCGGCGGTGTCTGCATGATGACGCCGGTGTAGTTCGGCAGCAGCGCCCTGACATCGTTTTCCGCCGGACGGCGGTCGGAACTTTGCGTCACCGGGCCTTCGAGATCGTCGGTCGAACGCTCCTCGCCCCAAGCGACGGTGAACCGGTAGATTTTGGCGCCGTCCTGCACATAAGGCACGGTCTTGGTTGCCTCGCCCAGCGCGATCGGCAGCATGCCAGAGGCCAGCGGGTCGAGTGTGCCGGCATGGCCGGCCTTTTCGGCCTGGAAAAGCCATTTGATCTTGGAGACGGCTTCGGTCGAACCCATGCCAACCGGCTTATCCAGCACCACCCAGCCGGAGATCGGCCGGCCCTTCTTCTTGCCGCGGCGCCCCACTATTTCTCGTCCTTGTCGTTGTCTTCGCCATCGGCACCCAAGTCTCGCGCGACTTCGGGCGATTTCAGCAAATCGTTGATCCTGGCGAAATTGTCGAAGGACGTATCGAGCTTGAAGCGGAACTCCGGCATGAACTTCATCTGGCGGAGCGCGCCGGAGACGCGGCCACGGACGAACTTCGCATGCTTGTTGAGCGCGTCGATGACCGCACCCGTGTCCTTGGCGCCAAGCGGCGAAACGAAGGCCGTTGCGACCCTCAGATCAGTGGACATGCGCACTTCCGAGACCGAAACCACGGTGTTCTCGATCAGCGGGTCGATAATCTCGCCGCGCTGCAAGGTTTCCGACAGCGCATGGCGCACCTGTTCGGCGACGCGAAGCATGCGCTGGGATGGGCTGGAGGCGGTTGGACGGGGCATTTTTCTCAATCCGGAAAGCGTGAGGCGCGGGATGGGACCGTGCCGCATGTCTCATACTTGTTTCTATGCATGTCGTTTATCCCGCACTTTTGGGCGACAGGCATTAAAGTTAGGGCGGCGGTCTTTCGACCACCGCCCGGTCGTATCGACAGTATACGAACTCAGAGCGTCCGGGTCACCATCTCGACGCGGAAGCACTCGATGATGTCGCCAACGCGCATGTCCTCGTAGTTCTGGAAGGCCATGCCGCACTCCTGGCCGCCCGGAACTTCCGCGACTTCGTCCTTGAAGCGCTTGAGGGTCTTCAGCGTGCCTTCATGGATGACGACGTTGTCGCGGATCAGGCGCACGCCCGCTCCACGCTCGACCTTGCCTTCGGTGACACGGCAGCCGGCGATCTTGCCGACCTTGGTGATGTCGAAGATCTCGAGGATCTCGGCATTGCCGATGAAGGTCTCGCGGCGTTCCGGCGACAGCAAGCCGGAAAGTGCTGCCTTCACATCGTCGACGAGGTTGTAGATGATCGAGTAGTAGCGGATTTCGATGCCCGCGGCCGCCGCGGCCGCACGTGCCTGCACGTTGGCACGGACGTTGAAGCCGATGATCGCGGCCCCCGAGGTCTCCGCCAGCGACACGTCGCTTTCGGTGATGGCGCCGGCGCCGGCATGAACGATGCGCGCACGCACCTCGTCGGTGCCAAGCTTGTCGAGAGCGGCGTTGATCGCCTCGATCGAACCCTGCACGTCGCCCTTGATGACCAGCGGGAATTCCTTCAACCCGCTCGTCTGCAGCTGCGACATCATCTGTTCGAGCGAGCCGCGCTGGCCGGCATGGCGAGCCACTGCCTTCTCGCGCGCCAGACGCTGGCGATATTCGGTGATCTCGCGGGCGCGGGCCTCGTTGTTGACGACAGCGAAGCGGTCGCCGGCTTGCGGCGTGCCCTGCAGGCCAAGCACCTCGACCGGCATTGCCGGCGGCGCCTCCTTGATCTGCTCGCCACGGTCGTTGACCAGCGCGCGCACCCGGCCCCATTCGTTGCCGGCGACGAGGATGTCGCCCGGCATCAAAGTGCCGGTCTGCACCAGTACGGTGGCGACGGGGCCACGGCCCTTGTCGAGCTGGGCTTCGATGACCACGCCCTCGGCGGTACGGTCCGGATTGGCCTTGAGGTCGAGGATTTCGGCCTGCAGCAGGATCGCCTCGAGCAGCTTGTCGAGGTTGGTGCCCTTGGTCGCCGACACTTCGACGTCCAGCACTTCACCGCCCATCGATTCGACGAACACCTCATGGCGCAGCAGTTCCGACCGCACCTTCTGCGGATCGGCATCATGCTTGTCGATCTTGTTGATCGCCACGATGATCGGAACGCCGGCCGCCTTGGCATGGCTGATCGATTCGATGGTCTGCGGCATGACGCTGTCGTCGGCCGCCACCACCAGGATAGCGATGTCGGTCGCCTGAGCGCCGCGGGCGCGCATCGCCGTGAAGGCGGCGTGACCGGGCGTGTCGATGAAGGTGATCTTCTGACCGTTCTTCTCGACCTGGTAGGCGCCGATATGCTGGGTGATGCCGCCGGCTTCGCCGGAGACGACATTGGCATTGCGGATGGCGTCGAGCAGCGAGGTCTTGCCGTGGTCGACATGGCCCATGATGGTCACGACAGGCGGCCGCGACACCAGGTCCTCGGCATTGTCGGCAATGTTGAACAGGCCTTCCTCGATGTCGGACTCGGCGACGCGGCGGACCGTGTGGCCGAATTCGGTGGCGACCAGCTCGGCCGTGTCGGCGTCGATGATGTCGCCCGGCTTCAGGATCTGGCCCTGCTTCATGAAGTACTTGACCACATCGACAGCGCGCTCGGACATGCGCTGCGCCAGTTCCTGGATGGTGATGGTTTCAGGCAGGATCACTTCGCGCATAACCTTCTCGCGCGGCTCATTATGCATCGCGCGCTTGAATTTTTCCTGGCGGCGACGCATCGACGACAGCGAGCGGGCGCGCGCGTCCTCGTCGGAAAGCGCCGTGTTGAGGGTCAGCTTGCCGCGACGACGGTCTTCCTCGGCCTTGGTCGGCTTGGCCGGGCGCGCCACTTCGGGCGTAACCGGACGGCGTACCGGGGCGCCGGCGGCGGTGCGCTTCGGCTTGACCTCTTCCTCGTCGTCCGATGCCACAAGCTCGGCAGCCTGCGGCGCGCGGCGGCGCGCTTCTTCCTCGGCGCGGCGGCGGGACTCGGCCTCGGTCTGCAGGCGGGCTTCTTCCTCGGCCTGACGGCGCGCGGATTCCTCGCGCTCGCGCTTGCGGCGTTCCTCATCCTCGTTGCGGCGCTTGGCCTCTTCGATGGCGCGTTGGCGGTCCTCGACGTCGCGAACCTTGGAGCCTTCGAGCGCCCTGCGGCGCGCTTCCATTTCATTGCGCGACAGTTCGTTCAGCACCATGCCGCCGCGTTCGGCCGGCGGCGGCGGAGGCGGCGCCTTAGGCGCTTCCTGCACGACGGGGGCTGCCACTACCGCGGGCTTGGGCGTAAATACGGGTGCAGCCACCGGCTCCGGCTTGTCGCCGGGCATGGAGAATTTGCGCTTCTTGATCTCGACCTGGACCTGCTTGGTGCGGCCATGCGAGAAATTCTGTCGCACGACGCTCTGCTCTGTACCGGGGCGCTTCAGCGTCAAGGTCTTCTTCGGTGTAACACTCAACGTCTTATCGTCGCCCGATTTCGTATCGCTCATTCCATATCCTCTGCAGCATCATCTTCGTCAGCAACGGCCGCAAGCATTGCCAGATCGTCGGGGGTTCCGCCCCGATATCGGTCGAGCGCAACCATGCGCCTCTCAACCGCCTTGCCCGCGTCTCCCGCGAGAACGGCAGCATGTATCACATTTGTACCCCCCAATGCCAAGCTCAACTCGGCCTCGGAGAAAAGTTTGTAGGCAAGGACTGCCGGCCCGCCGAGGTGGACAGTTGCCCGCCGCGCCTGACTGATCTTGCGCACGCCATCGTCGGATGCCTCGGTCGCGTGGAGCACGAAAAGCGCCGACCCCGAGCGCACCGCGCTCTCGACCTTGGTTGCGCCGAGTGCGATCGAGCCAGCCTTGCGGGCAAGGCCAAGCATACCCAAAGCGGATCGTGCAAGCAGTCCGTCGACCATGCCGCCGAGATCGGGCGGCACGACGACCTGCGCCTTGAAGGCGCGGGCAAACAGGTTCTTCGCCGCCGCCTTGTCGATATGTAGGCGGTCGGCGCTCACCCAACAACCACGGCCGGGCAGATTTCTCTTCAGGTCAGGAACGACGGCCGAATCCGGGCCGACGACGAAACGGATCAGCTCATCCGGCTCGGCTTGCTTGCGCGTGACGATGCAGGTGCGATCGTTCATCTCGTCCTGGGGCGGGTTGTGTGCGATGCGGTTTCACCTCACGCACCAACGGCTTCGTCAGCCGGGACCTGTTCGGCTGCAAGCTCGTCTTCGGTGATCCAGCCGGCCTTGAGGCGGGCTGCCAGAACCATCTGCTCGGCGTCGGCGCGCGACACGCCGTGATTGGCGAGCACACCCGGGAATACCTTGGTCTCGCCGTCCTTGCGTTCCTTCCAGCCGGTCAGGTCGTCGGCGGCATAGCCGGCGAAATCCTCGATCGTCTTCACGCCATCCTCGCCGAGCGTCACCATCATGGCGGTGGTGACGCCAGGGATCTCGCGCAGTTCGTCGGTGACGCCCAGCGCCTTGCGCTTGTCGTCATGCTCGGCTTCGATCTTCTCCAGATATTCGCGGGCGCGGGTCTGGATCTCCGAAGCGGTGTCTTCGTCGAAACCGTCGATCGAGGCGATCTCGCCCGAATCGACGTAGGCAACTTCCTCGACGCTGGTGAAGCCTTCGGAGGCCAACACCTGGCCGACCATCTCGTCGACATCAAGGGCTTCCATGAACAGCGACGAGCGTTCGACGAATTCCTTCTGGCGGCGCTCAGACTCCTCGGCCTCGGTCAGGATGTCGATGTCCCAGCCGGTGAGCTGCGAGGCAAGACGCACGTTCTGGCCACGACGACCGATGGCAAGCGACAGCTGGTCATCGGGAACCACCACTTCGATGCGCTCGGCATCCTCGTCGAGCACGACCTTGGCGACTTCCGCCGGCTGCAGCGCGTTGACGATGAAGGAGGCAGCCGAAGGCGACCACGGGATGATGTCGATCTTTTCGCCCTGCAATTCGCCGACCACGGCCTGGACGCGGCTGCCGCGCATACCGACGCAGGCGCCGACCGGATCGATCGACGAGTCACGCGAAATGACGGCGATCTTAGCGCGCGAGCCTGGGTCGCGGGCGACCGACTTGATCTCGATGATGCCGTCATAGATTTCCGGCACTTCCATGGTGAAGAGCTTGGCCATGAACTGCGGATGGGTGCGCGACAGGAATATCTGCGGGCCGCGCTGTTCGCGGCGCACGTCGTAGACATAGGCGCGGACGCGGTCGCCGTACTTGTAGTTTTCACGCGGGATCAGCTCGTCGCGGCGGATAATCGCCTCGCCACGGCCGAGATCGACGATGACGTTGCCATATTCGACGCGCTTGACGGTGCCGTTGACGATCTCGCCGATGCGGTCCTTGTATTCGTCATACTGGCGGTCGCGCTCGGCCTCGCGCACTTTCTGCACGATGACCTGCTTGGCTGACTGGGCGGCGATGCGGCCGAAATCCATTGGCGGCAGCTGTTCGGCGATGAAGTCGCCAAGCTGGGCGTCCGGATTGCGCTCGCGGGCCGAGGAAATGGCGATCTGGGTGGCGTAGTCGTCGACCTTCTCGACCACTTCCATCAGCCGCTGCAGCTTCATCTCGCCGGTGTTGGCGTTGATGTCGGCGCGGATGTTGGTTTCCTGGCCGTAGCGCGAGCGCGCGGCCTTCTGGATCGCATCAGCCATGGCGGCAATGACGATCGACTTGTCGATCGACTTTTCACGCGCCACCGCGTCGGCGATCTGCAGCAGTTCAAGTCTGTTGGCGCTTACAACCATCTTATTTCTCCCGAGCTTGTTGCCGAGCTTTTAGGCCCGGCCGCTCATCATAGTTCCTGTTCGATTTCGTCTTCCGCGCCGCCTTCAGCACCTTCGGGTGCATCATCAGCTTCGCCGCGGCGTTTCTTGGCTTCCTTGCGTTCCCGGTTGTCCTTCGAAAGGGCATCGCGAATAAGATCGTCGGTGAGGATCAGCCGCACATCGGCGATCGCGTCATAAGGAATGCGAACCGTCGGCTCTTCGCCGTAGGCGGCCTTGTCGCGCTCGAGCAGCATGTCGTCTTCGCCGGCTTCGGCGATCTTGCCCTTGAAGCGCTTGCGGTCGGCGACCGGCACCGAGGTTTCCATCTTCACCAGATGGCCGGTCCAGGTGACGAAATCCGACTTGCGTACCAGCGGCCGGTCGATGCCCGGCGACGACACTTCGAGATGATAGGCCTTCTCGATCGGGTCATCGACGTCGAGCGCCGGCGACACAGCGCGGCTGACCTCTTCGCAATCCTCGACGGTCATGGTGCCGTCCTCGCGTTCGGCCATGATCTGCAGCGTCAGGCCGTTCTGGCCCGACAGATGCACCCGCACGAGACGGAAGCCAATGCCTCGCAACACCGGCTGAACGATCAGCGCGATGCGCGCATCGATACCGCTTTCGCGGATGATGCGGTCGTCGGCTTCGCTTGCCGTTGCAGTCATGCGTTTCCTGTCGTTCTATGGGTCAGGATGATCGTCGTCCCGAACCATCTCTTTGCTGATGGCTGACCGGCAGGTAATAAAAAAGAGCGGGACCGGGTGGACCCACTCTTCGTCATACCGACCAAGAATTTGAGGCTGATATAGACGATCCCGGCCAGTGTTTCAAGTCTGTTGAGGGGCCGGGCAGAGTGCAGCCGGCGACGGCTGGCAGGATTGCGCGGGGCGCATGCCGGCTATGCGGTAACGGCCCTGTGATCCCGGATGTCACATCGCTATCTATGGTGCACTGCACAAATCAAAGATGAGCGCGCGGTGGCGCGCGAAAGGTCAAGACAATGAGCAACCGTACCGTGTTTTCCGCCATAGGCGACGCCTTTGCCCTGTTCGGCAGCGCCGTTGCCGCCTCGCGGGCCGTCGAAGCCGGCCGCAAGCCGCGCGCCAACGATCTGCGCCGGCTTGGCATGGATCCGACCGCTTTCGGCAAGATCGGCCGTTTCTGAAGCCAGACCGGCTGTCGATGCGGGACACTTTCCCGCATCGAACTATTTTCTGATGAAGGTGAGATAGGCCGGCCGTCGGCCCTCGCGAATGGCTTTCGCCTCGTAGCGTGTGCCCGGCCAGCCTTCATAGGGCCGATGCCAGTCGGCCCCATCTTGCGCCTGCCAGAGGAGCGCGCCATGCGCCCGGCAGTGCAACAAGGTCCAGTTCACATAGGTGTCGATGTCGGATGCGAAGCGGAATTTTCCGCCCGGCTTCAGCACGCGCGCGAACCGATCGAGGTTGAGCGGGCTGACAAAACGCCGCTTCCAGTGCTTTTTCTTCGGCCAGGGATCGGGGTAGAGCAGGTCGATGCCGTCGAGCGACGCCTGCGGCAACCAATCGAGCAGGCGCGTGGCGTCGTCGTCATAAACGCGAAGATTGGCAAGCGGCTTTTCCCGCACCGCCATCATCAGCTTGGCCATGCCGTTGACGAACGGCTCGACACCGATGAAGCCGGTCGCCGGTGCCTCCGTGGCACGGTGCAGCAGATGCTCACCGCCGCCGAAGCCGATTTCCAGCCGAACCGTTGAAACATCCGCTGAGAATAGCGCGCGCAATTCTGCCGGTGCCTGGACGGAGAGGTCGAGGCCATAGGCCCCAAGACCGCTTTCCAGCGCCGCCGCCTGCTGCGGGCGAATGGTCTTGCCGTGCCGGCGGCCGAAGAACCCTTCGGTCGCCCGGCTCCGCCTGTCCTGTGGATCCATGGCCTGGTCGCGCGCCGCGCTTAGATTGAGATGAGATTTGGGATTGAGATGAGATTTGGCTGAAATCTCATCTCAATCTAATCCTTTGTTGGAGCATGATCTTTTCCAAAAAACCGGTACCCACTTTTTGGAATCATGCCTAAGCAGCGATCGCGTCCTTGAGCGCCTTGGCCAGATCGGTCTTTTCCCAGGAGAAGGACCCGTCTCGGCCGGCCTTGCGGCCGAAATGGCCGTAGGACGAGGTCTTTGCGTAGATCGGCTTGTTGAGGTCGAGATGCCTGCGGATGCCGGATGGCGACAAATCCATCACCGTGCGCAGCGCTTCCTCGAGCTTGGCCTCGTCGACCTTGCCGGTGCCGTGCAGGTCGACATAGACCGACAGCGGCTGAGCAACGCCGATGGCGTAGGACAGCTGGATGGTGCAGCGGTCGGCGAGCTTGGCCGCCACCACATTTTTGGCGAGATAGCGCGCCGCGTAGGCGGCGGAGCGGTCGACCTTGGTGGTGTCCTTGCCGGAGAAGGCGCCGCCGCCGTGCGGGGCAGCACCACCGTAGGTGTCGACGATGATCTTGCGGCCGGTCAGGCCGGCGTCGCCGTCCGGCCCACCGATGACGAACTTGCCGGTCGGGTTGATGTACCACATGCAATCGTCGGCGATCTTGAGGTCGCCGAGCGCCTCACGGATGTAAGGCTCAACGACCTTGCGGACCTTCTTGGAATCCCAGGTCGCGTCGAGATGCTGCGTCGATAGCACGATCTGAGTCGCTTCGGCGGCCTTGCCATCGACATAGCGAACGGTGACCTGGCTCTTGGCGTCAGGCCCGAGCTTGCCGGCTTCGCCGTTGTTTTCGTGACGGGCAGCGGCGAGCAGTTCGAGAATCTTGTGGCTGTAATAGATCGGCGCCGGCATCAGGTCCGGGGTCTCGCGGCATGCATAGCCGAACATGATGCCCTGGTCGCCGGCACCCTCTTCGCCCTGGCGGTCGGCGGCGTTGTCGACGCCCTGGCCGATGTCGGGCGACTGGCCGTGCAGCAGAACCTCGATCTTTGCCGTCTTCCAGTGGAAGCCGGCCTGCTCGTAGCCGATTTCGCGGATCGCCTTGCGGGCGACCGACTTGAACTTGGCCGGGTTGACGACCGAATGCCCGGCGGCGTCCTTGAGGATGTTGCCGGCTTTGTCCCGCTTCAGCAGAGTATCGGGAACCCTTACTTCGCCGGCGATGACGACGCGGTTGGTGGTTGCGAGCGTCTCGCAGGCGACGCGGACTTTCCATGGGTCCATGCCGGTCTTCTTGGCCTCGCGATAGACCAGATCGACGATCTCGTCCGAGATGCGGTCACAGACTTTATCGGGATGACCCTCGGCCACGGATTCCGAGGTGAAGAAGTAGTTCTGCCGCGTCACGGGTGTCCCCTCTTGAAAAAACGATCGGCAGGGCTGCCGATTTTGGCGCGCCACGTGTTAACGGTGCCGGGCGCCGCTCGTCAAGCGGTGCCGCGGTTCTGGCATGAGTGCCGCAGCAATATATCTTGTACCACCGGCGGCTTGGCGCCGCCGGCAGTCGAGCCTCTGGGCTACTCGGGCCCGGGGGATTACTGGGGCCAATGGGTCAATCGACCCACCGAATCACTCGGCATCTTCGGCAGAAAGGGACTTCACAAGGTCGATAATCCGGCGGCGCACCTTCACATCCGCGATCTTGACGAACGCGCGGTTGAGCTGAAGCCCTTCCGGACTGCCGCAGAATTCGACGGCGAAAGCCATCGAAGTGTCCTCGGCAAATCCTCTATTACCCACCGGCTCCTGCCCTGGCGCATCCTCGAAAAAGAAGGCGACAGGCACGCTGAGTATCGAGGCTATTGCCTGCAGACGGCTGGCGCCGACGCGGTTCGTTCCTTTTTCATATTTTTGGATCTGCTGAAACGTAATACCGAGATTTTCACCAAGCTTTTCCTGGCTCATTCCAAGCATATTGCGCCGAAGGCGGACGCGACTTCCGACATGGATGTCGATCGGATTCGGTTTCTTCTTGTTTTCTTCTGTCATTTTTTCCTCGCCGAATTTTTCCGGCCTTTTCTATTTTTCTCGCCCAAACGAAGCCGGAGCCAACTGCCCCAACAGAAACACCAACCGACTTCGAGAAAATTAGGCGGTAACAGTATGAGTTTCTAATGTGTCGACTGTCAATTCACCCGTAGCCGTTGCCTTACGTTCAAGCTGAGGGCGATTGCGGCAAACACCAACATGATCAGCATTCCGTTAATGCGCCGCCCCGCGGCGGAGATGAAGGCTTGGCCGGAGATCGGCACCCGCACGTCGATGGCGCCACGTGCATCGACCGCCAATGCGTCGACGATGCGTCCCCGCGTATCGACAACGGCGGAAATGCCGTTGTTGGCGGCGCGCAACAGCGGCAATCCGTTTTCCACCGCGCGAATCTGAGCCTGCCTGAAATGCTGGTACGGCCCAGGCGTGTCGCCGAACCATGCGTCGTTGGTGACGTTCACAATAAGCTGGGATGACGTTGCGTCAACAGCCACAAGATCAGGAAAGATCACCTCGTAGCAAATAAACGGCAAGGCGCTGATGCCGCCGGGCAAAGCGATCGGATGGCGCTCGTTGCCGGCGGCGAAATTCATCGGCCCGGCGACGAGCTGTCCGATGCCGAAGCGGCTGAGCAGACCGGAAAACGGCAGATACTCGCCGAACGGGACCAGATGGACCTTGTCGACGGCATCAGCGATTTCGCCCTTGTCATCGATCGCCACCACCGAATTGTAGTAGCGGCTGTCGGCATCCGCCCCGGATCCGCGCTCCTCGCGCACGACGCCGGCAATCAGCATCTGACCAGGCTGCAGCATGTCGCCGACCGCGGTCAGCGCGTCCGGACGCTCGGTGAACAGGAAGGGTACCGAGGTCTCCGGCCACAGGATCAACTGCGGTTTGTTATGGCCGGGATCGGGCGCTGCGGCCGACAGGCCCATCATCGTGGCGAAGATGCGGTCGCGCACCGAGGCGTCCCATTTTTCGCTGAGGTCGACATCCGGTTGCACGATACGGACATCGAGAGTGCGGGTTGTCGGCTTGTCGGGGGTCGCGAGCCTGAAATAGCCGAAGCCAGCATGGGCGGCGACGAGAATGGCAAGCAGGACCACACCGAGACGGACATGCCGGCGTGCTGCAAGCAAGGCCGGCATGGCGAAGACAAAGACCGCCAGCGCGTTCATGCCGACCATGCCGGTCACCGACACGCTTTGCATCAACAGCGGCACGGGCATCGCCGCATAGCCGACGGCATTCCAGGGAAAGCCGGTGAACAGGAAGCCGCGCAGCCATTCCGTCAGGCCAAAAGCAAAGGCAAGGGCGGCAACGCGGCCAATATCGTTGGTCCATAACAGCCGCGCGACGACGGCGGCGAAGCCGTAGAAAAATGCCAGCGCCAAAGGAATGCCGACGACCGCGAAGGGTAAGGCCCAGGCGAAACTGTCGGCCTCGACCAGAAGCGCCTCGCCGATCCACCACAGGCCGGCGAGGAAATAGCCGAAACCGAACCACCAGCCGATGGCAAAAGTCGGCCGCAGGCGCCTGAGCCAGCCGTCGGAAGCCTCGCCGGTGGCGCCGTCGAGCAGCCAGACCAGCAGTGGAAACGAGACGAAACAGACGGCGAAGAAATCGTAAGGCGCCTGGGCGAGCACCGCCAGCGCCCCGGCAAGAAACGCCACCAGCGCGCGTCGCCAGCCCCAAAGCAGAATTATCCGGCCGGCAAGGCGCTCCATACAGACTTCCCAAGTCGCGCGAATCAGGAGCCAAGATTTATCAGATTTATTGAAACGCGAACCGGCCGATCGCTGCGCTATCGGTGCCATCCCTCGATGGTGAGCCCGCTCAGGTGCTCGGCCTCCTCGCGCGGCACGGTGCGCACGGTCTGGGTGAAGGTCCAGACATGGCCTTCGGGGTCGCGCGCCCGATACTGCCGTTCGCCGTAGAAATGGGCGGCAGGCTCCTCGACGATTTGGGCTCCAGCCGCCATTGCCCGCTCACAATGCACGTCCAGGCCGTCTTTCAGATGCACACAGACCGACTGAGTGTTCTTGCCGCCGACGCTTACCGGACTGGCAATATGATCGGCCCATTCGGAATCGACGATGATGTAGCCGTCGCCAAAACGCATTTCGGCATGGACCAGCCGTCCGTCGGCGTCGCTGACCACCATGCTCGGCTCGAAGCCGAAGGCCGTTTCGAGCCATTTCAATGCGGCTCGCGGGCCCTTGTAGAACACACCCGAGCCAAAGGTTGAGTGCTTGAAGGGATCGTCGATCGTCATCGGCCGGGCGACGTTCTGTCCTAGGCCTGCTCGGTGCGGGGGGCGGTCACGCGGCGGCGACGCTCGCCCTTCTGGTTCTGGACGATGCGCACCCGCTTGACGCGGCGCGGATCGGCGTCGAGCACGTGGAATTCGAAGCCGGGGATGGCTTGCACAACCTCACCACGCGCGGGCACGCGGCCCAGCGTGTTGAAGATCATGCCGCCGATCGTGTCGACATATTCACCATGCTCACCGGCGGTAAAGTCCTCGCCGATCATCTTGGCGACCTCGTCGATCTCGGCCTTGCCGTCGACGACGAACACGCCCTCGCCGGTCTGGGTGATCAGCGGCTCGTCCTCGTCATGCTCGTCCTCGATATCGCCGACGACCATCTCGACGATGTCTTCCAGCGAGGCGAGACCATCGGTGCCGCCATATTCGTCGATGACCAGCGCCATCTGGGTTCGCGTCGTCTGCATATGGCCCATCAGGTCGGAGGCAAGCATCGAGGGCGGCACGAAAAGCACCGGGCGGATCAGATTGAGGTCGCCGATGGTGCGGCCGAGATCGACCTGGGCGAGGTCGAGAAGCGTCGTTGCCGGCGTCTTCCTGGATGTTCTGCCCTTCTTGACCCGGGCGACCTTGGTGATGTGGGCCAGCACGTCGCGGATGTGAACCATGCCGCGCGGATCGTCGAGCGTCTCGGAATAGACCGGCATGCGGGAATGGCCGGACTGCTCGAACAGACCGAGCAGATCGCCCAACGTCGTGGTGATCTCGACGGCCTCAATATCGGCGCGCGGCACCATGACGTCCTCGACGCGTACCTCGCGCAGGCGCAATATGTTGTTGAGCATGGCGCGTTCGCCGGGCGAGAAAGACCCGGCATCGCTGGTCGTTTCGGCAAGCGCGCCGGCGATTTCCTCGCGCAGGCTGGTGCCGTTCCGCTGCCTGAAAAGGCCCAAGACGCGGTCGAACAGGGACGGACCGGCAGGCGATGGCTCGCTGGCAATGCCACCAGAAGCGGGGCTGCCGGAACTGGGACTCGGACTCGATCCCTCTTCCGTCGTATCGGAAGGCTTTGTCGCACTGCCAGCCTCGGGGCGGGCGGCAGTTTCTGGTTTGTCGTTCATCGTCGTCCGGTCAATTGGTCTTTTGTCATTACGTGTAGGGATCGGGAATGGCAAGCCTTGCGAGCGCTGAGCGCTCGATGGCTTCCATCTCATCGGCCTCTGCATCGGTCTCGTGATCGTAGCCCAGCAAATGCAGCAGGCCGTGGATGACGAGATGGGTGATATGGTTCTCGAAGGGCTTGTCTTCCAGGGCTGCTTCGCGCGCCACCGTCTCGGCGGCCAGCACGATGTCACCCAGCATGGGCGGCAGCTTGCCACCCCTGGGGAACGGAAAAACAGGGAAAGACAAGACGTTGGTCGCCTTGTCCTTGCCGCGCCAGCCGGCATTGAGGGTACGGATATGGGCATCGTCGGAAAAGACGATGCTGAGTTCGGAAGGACCGGCAGCAGCGGTTTCGGCAAAGGCAGCCGACACGGCGCGATCGACCAGACGCGTCAGCGCCGCCTCATCGGGCCAGTCGCCGGCCTCGACCGACATATCGATCTCGACGGGAACCGAACTATCCCCGCCGCCAGGTCTTATGTCTTCAGGCATGAGCCCGCATCGTCACATCAGCTCTCGGCGCCGAGGCCGCGCGCCAGCTTGGCGTCGCGGTCATAGGCCCTGACGATTTCGGCCACCAGCGGGTGGCGCACAACGTCGACATCGTTGAAGCGCACGGTTACCGCGCCCGCCACGCCGTCAAGGACACGCAAGGCTTCGACGAGGCCCGACTTGGTGCTTGGAGGCAGATCGATCTGCGTCGGATCGCCGGTGACGATCATGCGCGAATTCTCGCCGAGGCGGGTCAAAAACATCTTCATCTGCATCGGCGTGGTGTTCTGCGCCTCGTCGAGGATGACGGCGGCATGCGCCAGCGTGCGGCCGCGCATGAAGGCCAGCGGCGCGATCTCGATGACCTCGGCGGCAATGGCGCGCTCGACCTTGTCGGCCGGCATCATGTCGTAAAGCGCGTCATAGAGCGGCCGCAGATACGGATCGACCTTTTCCTTCATATCGCCGGGCAGAAAACCCAGCCGCTCGCCGGCCTCGACCGCCGGCCGTGACAGGATGATGCGCTCGACCATGCCGCGTTCGAGCAGCATCGCCGCATGCGCCACCGCCAGATAGGTCTTGCCGGTGCCGGCGGGGCCAATGCCGAAGACAAGTTCCGAACGCTCCAGCGCCCGCATATAGGCGTCCTGGTTGAGCGAACGGGCATAGATCGTCTTCTTGCGGGTGGAGATCTGGGCGGCCGAAACCTTGCCCTTGCGTTCCAGCGTCGGCAGCGTCAGCTGGTCGTCGGCGGCAATGGCCATGCGCACGGCGCCATCGACGTCGGACTGGCCAATGTCGGTGCCCTTCTGGAGAATGCCGTAGAGATTGTCGAGTGCGCGGCGCGCCTGTTCGGCCGCCGAGGCCGAGCCCTTGATGGTCAACTGGTTGCCGCGCGAGCGGATGTCGACGCCGAGCTTCTGCTCGAGCCGGGCCAGGTTCTCGTCGAACTGGCCGTACAGGGCGCTGGCAAGCTTGTTGTTGTCGAAAGTCAGAACGATGTGCGCCATGTCAGAGGCCCCGGATGTCTGGTTCTGGGGCAGAGTCTTCACTTCAGCAGCGCTCAACCGTCTCTCCTCATCTGCCGAGGCCATCAAGCCAACTCGGCGAACAGGCTATTGTAGCCCGTCTTCGTGATTCGCACCCGGATAATGTCACCGATTTCGCCGGCCTTTTCATCAACAATAACCGGCTGCAGCCAAGGCGAGCGGCCGACCTTCTGGCCGGCCTGACGGCCGGGCTTCTCGATCAGCGTGTCGATGGTGCTGCCGACCAGGCCCAGGCCGAAATCCTGCTGCTGCTTGAGCAACAATGCCTGCAGCTGTTGCAAGCGTTCATCCTTGACCGCTTCCGGCACGTGATCGGGCATATCGGCGCCCGGCGTGCCGGGACGCGGCGAATATTTGAACGAGAAGGCCGAGGCGTAGTTCACCTGGCGCACCAGACCCATCGTCGCCTCGAAATCGGCCTCGGTTTCGCCGGGGAAGCCGACGATGAAGTCACCGGACAGCGCGATGTCGCCGCGTGCAGCGCGGATGCGCTCGAGCAGCGCCAGATAGTCCTTGGCCGTGTGCCTGCGGTTCATCGCCTTGAGGATGCGGTCTGACCCGGATTGCACCGGCAGGTGCAGATAAGGCATCAAAGCCGGGAGGTCACGATGGGCAGCGATCAATTCGTCGTCCATGTCGCGCGGATGGCTGGTGGTGTAGCGCAGCCGCGCCAAGCCGGGAATCTCGGCTAGCCGGAACAGCAGGCGACCAAGCCCCCATTCCATGCCATCCTCACCCTTGCCGTGCCATGCATTGACGTTCTGCCCCAGCAGCGTCACCTCGCGCACACCGGCATCGGCCAGCCGCTCGGCTTCGGCGACGATCTGCGCCACCGGCCGCGACACTTCCGAGCCCCTGGTATAGGGCACGACGCAGAAGGTGCAGAATTTGTCGCAGCCTTCCTGCACCGTGAGGAAGGCGGTGACGCCGCGCTTGATCATTTCGGCACGCTTCGGCTGCGGCAGATGCTCGAACTTGTCCTCGATGGCGTATTCGGTCTCGACGATCTTCTCGCCGCCACGCACCCGGGCCAGCACATCGGGCAGCCGGTGATAGGTCTGCGGGCCGATGACCAGATCGACAGCAGGCGAACGGCGGATGATTTCCGCGCCTTCGGCCTGCGCGACGCAACCGGCGACGCCGATCAGCATTTCGCGCCCAACTGCTGCGCGTTCAGCCTTCATGTCGCGGATGCGGCCGAGCTCAGAATAGACCTTTTCCGCCGCCTTCTCCCTGATATGGCAGGTGTTGAGCAGCACCAGGTCGGCGTCGGCGATGACATCGGTCGCGGTGTAGCCGTCGGCTGCCAGCGCATCGGTCATGCGCTGTGAGTCATAGACATTCATCTGGCAGCCATAGGTCTTGACGAAGACCTTTTTGGCCGAGGCGGACGCCACAGCAGCGCTTTGCAAGGCGCTGTCGGTTTCGTTCCGCTCTATCGTGTTCAAATCCATCCGGCGGCTTCTAACGCCTTTCCGTGACAAAAAACAGACGATTCTAGGTTGCGCTACCGACTCTGGCGCGGGTCGGCGAGCGCGGCCTGCATCATGGCGCGCACCTGGCTTTCCATCAGCCTCGACGTTTCCTTGCGGTTCGAGCCCTTGGAAAAGGCGATGGGCTCGCCGAAATGCACCTCGACGTCAATGGCGCCTTCGGCCATCAGCACCTTGAGATGCGGCATCAGGTCCTGATCGCCGATCCAGGCAGCGAGCGGCCGGTGGCGACGGCCGAGAGGCACGCCGTGCACCCGCGTGTAGGCAATCGCCAGCGGCTGGATGAAGACCTGCTCGGCCGCGCCTTCCGAAATCGCCATCGAGGCGGCGCCGAACAAGGTGCTCTTGAACGGCAGGATGGTGTTGCCGTCGCCGGTAGAGCCCTCGGCAAACAGCACCATGGCGTCGCCCTTGGCCATGCGGCTGGCGATCTCGCTGGCCTGGTCGCCAGCTGTCCGCTTGCGCTCGCGTTCGATGAAGACCGTACGCTGCAGTTTCGACAGCCAGCCGATCAGCGGCCATCCCTCCATGTCCGCCCGAGCGATGAAGGTCACATCGGCAAAGGAGCCCAGCACCATGATGTCGGTCCAGGAGATATGGTTCGAGGCGACCAGCAGCGGGCGCTGGCTGGACAGCGCACCTTTGACATGGATGCGCAGGCCGAGCGTCCGGACGATGAGGCTGTGCCAGGCCTTCAGAATGACCGTCTCGCGCCAGATTCCGGTCTTCATCGACAGCAGCTGCAAAGGCACAAGGACCAGCGAACCGATGACAACGAGGCTCAGCGCCAGGAAGATCCTGATTTTTCCGATCATGCAGCTTGGCCCTGCCCCAAAACTTTGGCTAGCGAAGATCGCGGCGCATGACAAGCGCGCCGGTAGGACCATGTTCGGTCGAGCGGTAATAATTGGCGCGGTGGCCGACCTGGCGGAAACCCAGCCGCCGGTAGAGGGCGATGGCAGCGACATTGGTCTCGTCGACCTCAAGGAACAGCGCCTCGGCCCGCTGCGCATGCAATTCGCGCAGTACCGCGTCCATCAACTGCCAGCCGAGCCCCTGGCGGCGATGCGAGCGCGCCACCGCCACGGTCAGAATCTCGCCCTCGCCGGCTGCAAGCCTGGCCAGCACGAAGCCGACCGGCGGCTTGGCGCCCTGGCCGATTTCGCGCGCGGCATAGCCGAACACGGTTTCCTGTTCGAGCAACGCGGCGAACTCGCCATCGGTCCAGGGCCGGACGAAATCCTCGCGGTGCAGCACCGACGCTGCCGGGCTGTCGGCGATGGTCAGCGGCTCGAGCGCATAGTCCCTGCGGCGCGGCTGGAGGAAAGGGATGCGCATCACTTTTCCTGCCTCAACAGGATGAACCCGGCCTGCGCCTTGGCATCGGCGCCGCGCAGATAGAGTGGCTTCGGCTTGTCGCCCTCACCTTTTGCAGCGGCGAGCCGGGCGTAGACGGCAATGTCGGCGGTGGCAGCCGTCGGGCCGATATCGAAATCGCGACCGGCCGCGGCTGCGATCTGCACGGCGGCCGTGCCGGCAAGCACCGGACGATTGTCCGCCGCCATTCCCGCGGCTTGGGCAAGTGTGGTCACAGCCGGACCATAGCGCAAAATCGCTTCCGCATCGTAAAACGCCGCATGGATCTCCTCGCGGCCTGCATCGAGAGCCGCCAGGATCGGGCGGCCGGGAAATGCCGCCCTCGCCTCGGCCGCCAGCGCCTCCAGTGTCGTTACCCCGATCGCCGGGATCTTCAGCGCCAGCGCCAGGCCGCGCGCCGCCGAGACGCCCACCCGCAGGCCGGTGAAGGAACCCGGACCGATGGAGACCGCAACGGCGCCAAGGCCGGCATAATCGGTGCCGTCCGCTTTCAACGCTTCGTCAATGACAGCCATCAGGTGTTCGGCGTGGCCTTTGCCGAGATCGAGTACCGAGCGGCCGAGCTCTCTGTCGCCCGATGCGTCATAGACGCAAGCGGCGCAGAGATTGGCGGCACAGTCGATGGCGAGCAGTTTCATGGGCGACCGGTTCGAAAAACAGTCTCCCTCTGCCCGCCACGGCGCGCCGCCGCAAGAGCCAGCGCGTAAATTGTTAAGCGGCTTCGCTTCGGTGCAGGCCGGACGGCTTACGCCGCCGGCGCGATGCGCAGCATGTGGTTGTCCCAGACATAGTCGGGCTCGGAGCGCGTCGCGCCGCTGCCTTCGATGATTTCGCCGGCACCCGTGGTTGCCATGAAGCCCGGGCCGTCGGGCGCCAGGCCGCAGACCTCGACCAGCGCCTTGGTGGCGACGATCTTGCCGCTGGCGGCGTCGATGACGGCCAGCGAATTGCCTTCCGGCGAAGACACCGCGACCGTGCCGGCAATCGGGTTGGCGGCGACCGAGCCGATGTAATTCCGGAAGCCGGATAGCACGTCCTGCGGCATGTCGAGCAGCTGCAGCCCCTTGCCGCGCGTGGCGCGGCCGACCAGCGGTGGCCGCTCGGTGCCCGGCCCGCGGTACTGGCAGCCGAACCAGATGGTGCCTGTGGGGTCGGCATCCATGTGGCGAATCGACAGCTGGTGCAGAGCCGGCGGCAGTTCGTGCTTTTCGATGAGATCGCCGGTTGTGCGATCGACCAGCACATAGGACGGCTTCATGGTGGCGATGTTGAGCTCGGCGCGGCCATAGTCGGGATGGGTCTCGATGCCGCCATTGGCGATGGCGATCGTCCGGCCGTCTCCGAGCAGCAATAGCTCATGCGGCCCCATGCCATAGGTCGGAAACTCGCCGATGCGGCTGAACTTGGCCCGTGCGTCGTAGATCCCGACGACGCCGGCGGCATTGTCGAAATTGTTTTCGGTGACGTAAAGCAGCGCGCCGTCGGTGGAAAACACACCGTGGCCGAAGAAATGCCGACCGGTGATGCTGGCGATGGTCAGCGGCGGCTCGCGGCCGGCATGGTCGAAGACCACGGCGAAGGTGCCGGGTTGCCGGGCGAAGACCACGGAGCGCTTCGAGACCGGATCGAAGGTGACGTCGTGGCCACGGTCGGGCAGGTCGATCGCATGCAATACTTTTCCGGCTTCCGACAACACAGCGGCGCCAAAGCTGCCGTCGCGCTTGACGAAGGCGGTGGCAAAGACGGCATCGGCGGCAAGCGTGTCCGCCCAGGCCCGCGGCGCCATTGACGCGACGAAGCCGGCGCCGGCAGCTCTGAGAAAATCGCGGCGGTCCATCAGCGGCGTGCGTGTCGCAACCATTGGTCAGTCCCCGTCCAGTGACGAAAAGCCGGCGGTCAGGCCGAACTCGGCGGTTAGCCGGGTGCCGATCAAGCCCGACAGGCTGGAGGTGATCAGCGCGAAATGTTCGAGTTTTCCGCGCTCCGCGGGATCGGCGAGCGTCTTGTCGATCCGACCCTGGATGGATTTGGCAGTGGCAACGCCATTGATGAGCTGGATATGGATGGATTCCGCCATCCATCTGCTATCCTCGGGCAGCGCGTCGCCGAGCTTCGAGGCCTGGAACAGCGCATCAATGCCGGAGAGGTTGCCGGCTAATGAAAGGCCGGTGTTTTGCGAGCGCCAGTAGATCGCTTGCCTCGGCTTGTCACCCTGCGGTTTGGCGCCGAGAAAACCTTTGAGGCGCACGTCGCGCACCATTTCGAGTTCATTGATGAACACGCCGACCAATTCGGTCACCGCTTCAGTGCCGTCGCGGTAAAGCGCATTGTCGGGTCCGGGATTGGCCCACAGGCCTGCAAAACCGTCCGGTTTTTTCCAGGCGGCGTCGACATCGGCCGCCATGGTCTCGATATTCTTGGCGATCGCCGCGCCATAGGCGCAGCGATAGGGCTCGTCCTTGCCGACGAGCGTCTCGGCGCCGTCGCCGTAAAGCACGAACTCAAGCGCCCCTAATCCCTGCATCGCGACACTCTTGCCCGCCAGCTGCGCCGGATCGGTGGCGGTCGGATCCTTGCCGGCCAGCGCCGCCTGCACCTGCTTCAGGCCGATGCTCTTTCGGTCCGGCCAGTAGAGCATGCGCTCCAGCCGGTTGTTCTCCTTGATTGGCCCGAAGCCGATGATTTCAGCCGACGACCAGGCTGCGACCGTGGCCGAGAATCCGGCATGCGCGGCATCGAGGTTACCCTGCGACGGCGCCTGGCAGAGCGCGTCCATGGCCTTCGCCAAGGTGCCGGCATGGCCATGCAGGCTGGCATAGGCGGGGCGGACAAAGCCGTCGATCGCTCTTTGGATCACGTCGGAGGCTTTCACCGAGGCCGATGCCGGGGACGCACCGAACAGAGCCAATGGGAGGAGTAGAACAGGTAAAACCCGCTTGAGCATCAGAATGACTCCAGGAATTTGATGAGAGCATCGCGGTCGGCCGTATTGGCGGCGGCGAAGCGATCGCGCGCTTTCTGCCCCTCGCCACCATGCCACAGGATCGCTTCGGCAAGCGTGCGCGCACGCCCGTCATGCAGGAAGAAAGCGTTGCCGTTGACGGTCTTTGTCAGGCCGATGCCCCATAGCGGCGGGGTGCGCCATTCACTGCCCGTGGCATCGCCCACCGCCTGGCCGTCGGCAAGGCCAGGCCCCATGTCGTGCAGCAGAAAGTCGGAATAGGGCCAGATCAGTTGGAACGCCTGCGCCTTGTTCCCGCGCATGGTGACGAATTTCGGCGTATGACAGGCAATGCAGCCCATCTCGTAGAACAGCTTCTTGCCGGCGAGCACGGCGGGTGCGCCGACATCGCGCCGCGCCGGCACCGCAAGGTTCTGCGAATAGAAGGTGACGAGGTCCATCACCGGTGGTGGCGCCTCGACCGGGCCGAGCCGCTTCTGCACGCCATTGGGCATGGCCAAACAGGCCTCTTCGGCTGCGGTGCAATCGCCCCAGTGACTGGGCTCTTCCGGCGTCGAAATGCCGATGTCGCCGGCAAAGGCGTCCGCCGCCTGCTGGCGGATCGACGCGGTCTGGGCCTTCCAACCGAAGCGGCCAAGCGTCAGTTGCCCACTGCTGAGGTCACGCACCATGTTGGGCTTGCCGGAAATGCCGTCGCGGTCGTCGGGATCGGCATGGGCAAGGAGGTCGGCCGGCGCGATCTGCTCGATCAGGCCAAGGCCGATCATTGGCGGCGTCAGGCGCGGCGACAGCGTGGTGCGCGGGTCAAGCGGGCCGTAGCCAAGCCCGTCGACCGAATAGCTCGGCTTGCGCAGCCAAACCAGGCTGCCGTCGCCGAGCGTGACCTTTTCCTCGCGATAGTCGACATACATGCGGCCTTCGCCCTTGAGGCCGGGCACCGCCAGTCCCTGCAACTGCGCGCCGTAGACCGGATCGGGGAAGTTCAGCACCTTGTGCGCGGCGATCTCGGTCTTTTCCTCGGCCGTGCTCGCATCGCGCGCTAGCCGCAGGAACATCGACGTGGTGCGGCTGTCGGCGGCCGGCGGGCGGCCGCGGCCATCCTTCAAATGGCAATTCTGGCAGGCGCGCTCGTTGAACAGGGGTCCGAGACCATCCGAGGCCTGGGTCGAGGATGGCGACGACACCCAGTTCTTGCGGAAAAGCGCATTGCCGAGCTTGAAATTGCCCTGTTCCTCGAAGGTGATGTTTTCAGAGGGTTGCGAGAAAGCGTCGCGGTCGACCTGCCTGCGCGACGTGCCGGCGCCGCCTTGCATCGTTTCGAAGGATTCGGGCTTGGAGAAATCCTGGGTTGGCCTGGTAACGGCAAGGACGCGGGACCGGTCCTTCGGCGTCAGGTCGGTGCGGCTCGTGGCGAGGCCGACCGGTTCCGACGATCCGGCCAGGGCCGGGGCCAAAATTGCCGCCAGGATTACACCCGAAAGCCCACGAAACGCCTGATATCCCAGGTTTTTAAGGCGCAGCGGGCCGTTAGCCCGCCGCACGCGGCGCAGAATATCTAGGGGGCGCCGCATTCCTGCATGGTCCTATTCCGCCTCGTCCGCCGATGCGGCGTTGAGCTGGCCGTATTTTTCCTCGCCGATAGAGGCAAGGAGGTCGAGCTGCGTCTCGAGGAAGTCGATGTGACCTTCCTCATCCGCCAGCAATTCCTCGAACAGCTTCATCGTCACGTAGTCGCCGGCTTCGTTGCAGATCTCGCGCGAACGCTTGTAGGCGGTGCGTGCGTCATATTCGCCGGCGAGATCGGATTCGAGCACTTCCTTGACGTTCTGGCCGATGCGCAACGGCGCCACGGACTGCAAATTGGGATGCCCTTCGAGGAAGATGATACGGGCCACCAGCCGGTCGGCATGGTGCATCTCCTCGATCGATTCGGCGCGTTCCTTCTTTGCCAACTTGGCGTATCCCCAGTCTTCCAGCAGGCGGAAATGCACCCAGTATTGATTGACGGCGCCAAGCTCCAGGAACAGAGCCTCGTTAAGCCGCTCGATGATCTGCGGTTCGCCTTTCATGGATTCTGCTCCCATATTGGACGCGCAGGCCTCTGACGCGATCCAGGTGTGAAACGATGTCCACGCCGCTCGCCTCCGAACGGGTGTGGTAATTTTCGGTGACCCGAATGATCGTTTCGACCACATTTGGGAAGCAGCCGCAACAGCGACCGCGCTTTTGCATCGTGTGATAGACCTTCGCCGGCACGATCAGCTGCCAGGGGTCCTGATCCAGCAGATCGACGATCGTCTGCTCAATCTCCTTTTCGGTGATGATGTTGCAATGGCAGATCAGCATGGATTGGCTCTGGCTGACGGCGCCCCTCCGCGCCGTTTGGCTGGTGGTACGTCTTAGTTGAGCATGACCTTTTCCGAAAACCGGCTTCCACTTTTCGGGGTCATGCTCGCGGCTACTTGAACACCTTGTCCGGTGCGTCGAGGCTGTCGGACCCCTCGAAGGCTATGTTGTTCAGCTTCAGCGCGCCGACGGCGCGTTCGATCGACTTGGTCTGGTCGACCAGCGCGTCGATTGCCGCTTGCACGGTAGCATTGCCTTCGGTGTTGCCCTCGGCGATCTGCTGGTCGTAGGCCTCGCCGGCCACTCCCCGCGCCTTGATCGCCTCCATCTTGGCGACCGAGACATCGAGCTTGTCGTACAGTTCCTTGTCGATCGCCGGATCGGCCGCCTTGACCATATCGTGCACCGACGGGCCTGAAACGACGGCGCCGTCGGTGCGCGTGTAGCTGGCGAGATAGGCGGCGCGGATGCCGATGGCGTCATAGAGATGCGAGTTGTAGGTATTATCCGAGAAGCAGTCGTGCTCCTCTTCGGGATCTTGCAGCAGCAGGCCGAGTTTCATGCGCTCCCCGGCCAGTTCGCCGTAGGACAGCGAGCCCATGCCGGTGAAGATCACCGAGATAGCGGTGTTCGGCTGGCCATCGACGAGGTTCTTGCGGGCGGCGCCGTCTTCCTTCCAGTTGCCGACCATCTCCTGCAGGTCGGAGACCAGAAGATCGCTGGCCGACTTCAGATACTCGGCCCGGCGATCGCAATTGCCGCCGGTGCAGTTCTTGAGGTCATAGTCGGTGTACGGACGCTCGCCGGCGCCCGGGCCGGTGCCGTGCAAATCCTGGCCCCAGAGCAGGAATTCGATGGCGTGATAGCCGGTGGCGACATTGGCCTCGATGCCGCCGGCCTCCTGCAGCGTGCCGGAGAGGAATTCCGGCGTCAGCCTGGAGGCGTCGACCTTCTTGCCGTTGATCTCGATTTCCTTGTTGGCGATGACATTGGCGGTGTAGAGCGCGTTGGCGTCGGACTCGGTGCCGTAGCTCTTGGCGACGTAGTCGATCAGCCCTTCGTCCAGCGGCCAGGAGTTCACCTTGCCTTCCCAGTCGTCGACGATCTTGTTGCCGAAGCGGTAGACCTCGGTCTGCTGGTAGGGCACGCGCGACGCCTTCCAGGCATCGCGGGCGGCATTCAGCGTGTCCGCCGACGGGTTGGCAAGCAGCGCGTCAATAGCCTTGTCGAGTGCCTGCGCCGTGGTCAGCGAATCCTCGTACTTGGCCAGCGCGATGTCGGAATAGGTCTTGATGACCGCCTTGGCATCGATCTCCGCCGCTTTGGCCGGCAGGATGAAAACCGCCGCCGTCAACATAGCCGTGGCACCGATCGCAGCCAGCCTGCCGCCATATCGCGCTGTCATCATCATTCTCCAGTTCAAAGGGAATTCGGTAAAAGGCGCGCGTGCCAAACGGTGCCAAGACATAGGCATGCCGTAGGTCACGACAGATGCCGCGCCGCTCTGCGGCTCACGGAAGAAAGACACCAAATGCCTCCAATCGAACGGGTTCAAGGCCCAAACATCAAAGGGATGCGCTGACGCGCGAGCCTCCATAAAACGATGGCGAGGCCGGAAGTCAACTGGTGAGCCTTAGAAAATTCAATTGAAACAACAGTTTAGAATTATTCTAAACTAGGACTGTCAACTTTAAATCGTATAGCCAGCAGCCAAGATGAGAGACGGCGCGATTGACAAGCGACCGTTCCGGGTGCGACCCGGACCGGGCTCTTGCGACGGCGGCAGACAATCGCCATCTGGCGGAACGGCTCACAATCAAAGCATGATGTCGTCCGAAAACCGCTTCACACTTTCGGCATCATGCTCCAGATTTGAAACAGGAATTCGGTTTGCGATGAAGAACGGGGTCGTCATTCTCGGTGCGGGTCATGCGGGCGTGCAAGCGGCCGCCAGCCTGCGCGAGGAAGGCTATGACGGGCCTGTCGTACTGATCGGCGACGAAACCGATCTGCCCTATCACAAGCCACCGCTGTCGAAGACCTTCATCAAGGACGCCGATGCCAAGCCGCAACCCTTGCGCGGCGAGGCCTTTTACACCGGCAGCGCCATCGACTTCAGGCCGGGCGTCCGAATCGACAGCATCGATACGGCAGGCCGCAAGCTGGACATAGCAGGCGGCGGCGTGCTGCCGTTCGACCGGCTCATCCTGGCCACCGGTTCGCGGCCGCGGCTCCTGCCGCTGCCGGGCGCCGACCTCTCGGGCGTGCTGTCGCTGCGCTCGATCGCCGATGCGCGGCTGATCCGCCAGCTCAGCGCCCAAAGCGAAGACGTGGTCATCCTCGGCGGCGGCTTCATCGGGCTGGAGATCGCGGCTACGCTGAGGGCCGCCGGCCGCAACGTCACCCTGGTCGAGGCTGTCGACCGGCTGCTTGGCCGCGCCGTGGCGCCGGTGGTGGCGAGCCATGTCCGCCAACGGCTGGAGGCGATCGGCGTGCGTATCCTCACCGGCACCACCATTGCCAGGCTGGAAGGGGAAAACGGCCATGTCTGCGCTGCCATCACCTCCACCGGCGAAAGGCTGCCCGCGCGCATGGTCATCGTCGGCATCGGCGCCGTGCCGAATGTCGAACTTGCTCAGGCTGCCGGACTGACTGTCGCCAATGGCATCCGCGTCGACCAACAGATGCGCACCTCAGTGCCTGATATTCTGGCCATCGGCGACGCCGCTTCCTACCGCCACTGGTCGACCGGCGGCGACGTGCGGCTGGAATCGGTGCAGAACGCCACCGACCAGGCGCGGCTTGCCGCACGCACGATCACCGGCCATACGGACGCCTATGCGGCGGTGCCGTGGTTCTGGTCTGACATCGGCGACATGAAACTGCAGATGGTCGGGCTGACCTCGGGCGGCGACAGCCATGTCGTGCTGGGCGACCTCGCTGAGAACAAGTTCTCGATCTACCACTATGCTGGAAGCCGGCTGCTCGGCATCGAATCCGTCAACAGGCCGGGCGACCATATGCTGGGCCGCAAGATGCTCGGGGCCGGGTTTTCGCCGATGGCGCAGACTGTTGCGGAAGGGCCTGATGGGCTGAAGGCGGCGCTGGCCGCGTTCCAGCAGGATGAGCCGGCACGGGCTGCGGGCTAGACGCACTTACCCTCCCCCTTGTGGGGAGGGTCGCTGCGAAGCAGCGGGGTTGGGGTCGGCGCGAGGCCCCCACCCGGACCTGCGGTCCGACCTCCCCACAAGGGCGAGGTAGGGGTTTGCACTAGGCAGCGCAGACTTCGCGGATCGAGCTTTCCAGAATGTCGAGCGCCTCGTTCATGACATTGTCCTGGATGGTGATCGGAGCCAGGAAACGGATGACGTTGCCGTAGACGCCGCAGGTCAGCAGGATCAGCCCCTTGTCGAGCGCCTTCAGCCGGATCGCATTGGCGATCTCGGCCGACGGCAGGCCCCTCTTGACGTCGTTGAGCTCGACCGCGTTCATGAAGCCGAGACCCCTGATGTCGACAATCTCGGGCACATCGTCGCGGATCGACTGCAGCCGCTGTTTCAGCCGGGCGCCCAGCGTATTGGCGCGGTCGCACAGCTTTTCGTCCTCGATTACGTCGAGCACGGCGTGTGCTGCGGCGACACCGATCGGGCTGCCGCCATAGGTGCCGCCGAGCCCGCCAGGACCGGGCGCATCCATGATCTCGGCGCGGCCGGTGACCGCCGCCAGCGGGAAGCCGCCGGCCAGGCTTTTCGCCATGGTGGTAATGTCGGCCGCGACCTCATGATGATCCATGGCGAACATCTTGCCGGTGCGGGCAAAGCCGGTCTGCACCTCATCGGCGATCAGCAGCATGCCGTGCTGGTCGCAGAGCTTGCGCAGCGCCGTCAGGAATTCGCGCGGCGCGTCGTAGAAGCCGCCCTCGCCCTGGACCGGCTCGATGATGATGGCGGCAACGCGAGCCGGATCGACATCGGCCTTGAACAGTTTGTCGAGTGCGACCAGCGAATCGGCTGTAGACACGCCGTGCAGCGGCACCGGAAACGGCGCGTGGTAGACGTCGCCCGGCATGGCGCCGAAGCCGACCTTGTAGGGCACGACCTTGCCGGTCAGCGCCATGCCCATGAAGGTGCGGCCGTGGAAGCCGCCGGCAAAGGCGATGACGGCTTGGCGGCCAGTGGCGTTGCGGGCGATCTTGATGGCGTTCTCGACCGCTTCAGCACCCGTAGTGACGAAGATGGTCTTCTTCTCGAACTTGCCGGGCAGCATGCCGTTCAGCCGTTCGGCCAGCCTGACATAGCTCTCATAGGGCACGACCTGGTGGCAGGTATGGGTGAAGCGGTCGAGCTGTGCCTTGACCGCCTCGATCACCCTGGGATGGCGGTGGCCGGTGTTGACGACGGCGATGCCGGAGGAGAAATCGATGTATCGGCGGCCTTCTACATCCCAGATCTCCGAATTCTCGGCGCGGTCGGCATAGATCTGCGTCGTCATGCCGACGCCGCGCGAGATCGACTGGTTCTTGCGCTCAGAAATGGCTGCGTTCTTCATTTCGTCCCTCATCGGGCCGACGCCCGTTCTCGTTAGATGAATGCCAAGGCCTCTTCTGACCTTATTTCACGTTTTCCTCAAGTTGGCACCGCCGCCGGGCGATTGGGCCTGTCGTCGATGCGGGCCACTTCGACAGACCGGTCTTAACCAGCCGACCGATACACGTACGGGGCAGTCCGTGACAGCTCACCCGTCACCGGGAACGGCGAAGCGATCCCGCTCGCCGCGGTGGCGAACTTCCGCTACGACCTCGAACAGCCGACGGTGTGGCGGCGCAACCGCATCCCGATGATCACCGTTCGCGCAGGCCTCGTTGGCGACGTGCTGCCGGCCACCGTCGTCAACGAATTGAAGCCGTCGGTCGACGCCTTCATCGCCAAACTGCCGCCCGGCTATTCCGTTGCAACCGCCGGCTCGGTCGAGGAAAGCGCCAAAAGCCAGGGACCGATCGCAGCGGTGGTGCCGCTGATGCTGTTCGTGATGGCGACCATCCTGATGATCCAGTTGCAAAGTTTTCAGCGCCTGTTCCTGGTCGTGGCGGTGGCGCCGCTCGGCCTGATCGGCGTGGTCGCGGCCCTGGTGCCGAGCGGCGCACCGCTCGGCTTCGTCGCCATTCTGGGCGTCCTGGCGCTGATCGGCATCCTGATCCGCAACTCAGGTGATCCTGATCGTGCAGATCGAGGATCTGGTGGCCGAGGGCCAAGACCGCTGGGAAGCCGTGATCGAAGCGACCGAGCACCGCATGCGGCCGATCGCGCTGACGGCCGCGGCCGCCAGCCTAGCGCTGATCCCGATCGCGCGCGAAGTGTTCTGGGGCCCGATGGCCTACGCCATGATGGGCGGCATCATCGCCGGCACGGCGATCACGCTGCTGTTCCTGCCGGCGCTTTATGTGACGTGGTTCAGGATCAAGGAGCCTAAGCAGGGGGACGAACCATCTGTTCCGGAGAACGGCGAACTGGCGCAAAGCTCGACTTAGCCCTCCTGCATCACTCGTTGTCGTTGGAGGGTACAGGGAGTGATTTAGCGCGCTGCCAAGGCGACAATTTTGAACTGCGCCAAGCATGCCAGCCTTTTGGCAAATCAGCCAATTCCAGGATGCTCTCATCCCGCTGAACCACATTCTGGAGGCTGACGAGCATTAGCTCGGGTTCATCTCGATTTTGCTTGTCGTTGCTATGAAATTGCCAACTGCCACCCTCATCGTTGTGGTTATCGTCGTCATCAGCTTCGTGCACAACGTATGCGATCCAGTCACCACGTTTAAATATGCTTCTGTCCGACAACACCGCGACATTGGGTGGGTCTTCGAACGTCCATTCCGCCATAGGAAACCTCAGATTCAAGCGGTCCGCACAAACCCCTCGCTCGCCCTCAACAGATTGCGCGTATAATCCTTCTCTACGCGATGCCCGATCAGCTGGCTCGCGGTGAGATTTTCCACCGCTTCGCCGTTCTGCATCACCATTAGGCGCTCGCACATATGGGTGATGATGGCGAGGTCGTGGCTGACCATCAGGAAGGTCAGCTTGCGCCGACGGCGAACCTCTTCCAGCAGGTTGAGCACTTCCGCCTGCACCGAAGCGTCGAGCGCCGAGGTTGGTTCGTCGAGCAGCAGGATCGACGGTTCGAGGATGAGCGCCCGCGCGATCGCCACGCGCTGACGCTGACCGCCGGAGAGCTGGTGCGCGTAGCGGAAACGGAAACCGTTGCCTAATCCGACCTCGTCGAGGGCGCGCTGGATGCGTTGCTCGCCATCGGCAAAGCCGTGAATGGCGAGCGGCTCCTGCAGCAGGCGGTCGACGGTCTGACGCGGGTGCAGCGAACCATAGGGGTCCTGGAAGACCATCTGCACTTCGCGATAAAAAGCCTTGTCGCGGCGCGCTCCCAGCGTCTTGCCATTGACCGTGATAGTACCGGATGCGACAGGCACCAGGCCGGCAATGGCTTTGAGCAGCGTCGACTTGCCGGAACCGCTCTCGCCGACCAGGCCGAAGGATTCGCCGGACTTCACCTCGAGGTTCGCCCCTTTCAGCGCGCGAAAACGGTCGAACACCACCTCCAGCCCTTCAATCGAAATGGCTGGCGTCATGCCGCCCACTCCGGCTTGCGGTCGAGCACCGGCAGCGGGTGGCGTTCGTAACCGATCCTGGGCATGCAGTTGAGTAGGCCGCGCGTGTAGGGATGCTTGGCGTCGCGCAGCTCCGACGCCTTGAGCTGCTCGACCACCTTGCCGGCATACATGACGATGACGCGGTCGCAGAAGGAGGCGACCAGCCGCAGATCGTGCGAGATGAAGATCAGGCCCATGCCGCGCTCACTGACCAAGCGGTCGAGGATGCCGAGCACATCGAGCTGCACGGTGACGTCGAGCGCCGAGGTCGGCTCGTCGGCGATCATCAGTTCCGGTCCGGCGATCAGCATCATTGCGATCATGGCGCGCTGGCCCATCCCGCCGGACACCTCGTGCGGATGCAGGTCGAAGACACGCGAGGGATCGCGGATCTGCACAGCTTCCAGCATGGCCAGCGCCCGCTCGCGCGCTTCGGCCTTGGAGACCTTTTCATGCGTGCGCAGCGTCTCGACGATCTGGCGGCCGATGCTCATCACGGGGTCGAGCGAATATTTCGGATCCTGCAGGATCATGGCGATGCGTTTGCCGCGCAGCGCCCGGCGCTGACGGGCCGGTATGGCCAGAAGGTCGATGCCGTCGAGGGCGAGCTTCTTGGCCGACACAAGGGCCTGCGGCGGCGTCAGCCCCATGATGGCGCGGCCGGTCTGCGACTTGCCGGAGCCGCTTTCGCCGACAATGCCCAGCCGCTCTCGGCCAAGCGAAAAAGTGACGCCGCGCACCGCCTGGATGAGGCCGGTCCGAGTCGGGAAGGTGACGCGCAGGTCGTCGACATCGAGAAGTGCACCGCTCATTGGTCACCACTCATTGGTCGCCACTCCGGGGATCGAGCGCATCGCGCAGGCCGTCGCCCAGCAGGTTGAAGCCGAGACTGACGATCAGGATGGCGAAGCCGGGCGCGCCGGCCACCCACCATTGGTCGAGCACGAAGCGACGGCCGGACGCGATCATGGTGCCCCATTCCGGCAGCGGCGGCTGCGCGCCGAGGCCGAGGAAACCGAGGCCGGCGGCGGTGAGGATGATGCCGGCCATATCGAGCGTCACCCGGATGATGAGCGAAGAGATGCAGAGCGGCATGATGTGGCGCAGCACGATGCGGAACGGCGAGGCGCCCATCAATTGCACCGCCTTGATGTAATCGGAATTGCGCACGGTCATCGTCTCGGCCCGCGCAATTCGCGCGTAAGGCGGCCACGAGGTGATGGCGATGGCCAACACCGCGTTTTCGATCCCGGGGCCAAGGGCGGCGACAAAGGCCAGTGCCAGGATCAGCTTGGGGAAGGCGAGGAAGATGTCGGTAATGCGCATCAGAATGGCATCGGTCCAGCCGCCGGCATAGCCGGCGACGGTGCCGACCAAAAGGCCGATGGGGGCTGCGATGACAGCGACAAGAATGACGACATAGAGGGTCCAGCGCGAGCCAAAAAGAATGCGCGAATAGATATCGCGGCCGAGATCGTCGGTGCCGAACCAATGCGCCGCACTCGGCGCCAAAAGCCGGGCATTCTTGAGATCGCCGATGGTCGGCGAATAGGGCGCCAGCACATCGGCAAAGGCTGCGACCAGCAGCAGCGCGATGATGATGAGCAGGCCGAGAAACGCCAGCCGGTTGGCGGAAAAGCGCCGCCAAGCGACGTAGGCGCGGCCGAGCCGTGCCTGCATGCGCGAGGCCGGCCGATCGCTGAGCAGCCAATCGCGGCGCGTTTGGATTGCTTCGGCGCTCATCCTGTCTTCGTCCTCGGATCGAGCACCTTGTAGAGAACATCGGACAGGAGATTGATGCCGATGAACACCGAACCGATGACGATGGTGCCGCCGAGCACGGCGTTCATGTCGGCGTTCTGCAGCGAATTGGTGATGTAGAGGCCGATGCCGGGCCAGGAGAACACCGTCTCGGTCAGCACCGAACCTTCGAGCAGCCCGGCATAGGACAGCGCGATCACCGTGACCATCGGCACCGCGGCGTTGCGCAGCGCATGGCCCCAGATGATTCGCGTTTCAGACAGGCCCTTGGCGCGCGCGGCGACGATGTATTCCTGCGACAGCTCGTTCAGCATGAAGGAGCGCGTCATCCGGCTGATATAGGCGAGCGAGAAATAGCCCAGCAGCCCTGCCGGCAGGATGATGTGGCGGTAAGCGTCGTAGAAGACATCCCACTGGCCCTGCAGCGCGGCGTCGAGCAGGTAGAAGCCGGTGATCGGTGTGAATGTGTACTCGTAGACGATGTCGAGGCGGCCGGGAAAAGCCACCCATTGGAGCTTGGCGTAGAACAGGACAAGCCCCAAAAGCCCGATCCAGAAGATAGGCACGGAATAGCCGATCAGGCCGACAATGCGAACGATCTGGTCGATGAGACTGCCGCGTTTTACCGCTGCCAGAACGCCGAGCGGCACGCCGATCAACGACCCTATCAGAGTGCCCAAAGTCGCCAGTTCGATCGTTGCCGGAAAGGCACGGCGGATGTCGGTCATCACAGGATTGGTGGTCAGCACAGAGGTGCCGAAATCACCGTTCAGCGCATGCTTGAGATAGATATAGAATTGCTCGATCAACGGCAGGTCGAGCCCCATCTCGCGGCGGGTGCGCTCGACGACATTGGCCGGTGCGCGGTCGCCGAGCACCGCCAGCACCGGATCGATCGGAATGATGCGGCCGATGAAAAAGGTCACCGCGAGCAGGCCGAGATAGGTGGTGACGGCGATGACCAGGAAGCGGCCGATCGCCAACAAGATAGCGACGGCGCGGGCGCTTCCCTGCCCCGCCGTCGCCTGGTTTTCAATCGCGCTCATCAGGGCGCGTCCGCCGGCGCTATTCCTTGGAGACCGGGCCGACGAAGTTGGTGTCGAAGCTCGGACCGAGCGCAAAGCCTTTCAGGTTTTTGCGCAGGCCTGCCACTTCCAATTGCTGGTGGATGATTACGAAGGGGCTGGTGTCGAGGATCGTCTTTTCAAGGCTCTTGTACATATCGGCGCGCTTGCCGGCATCCTTCTCCAGCAAGGCTGCTTCGGTCTGCTTTGTCAGGTCCGGGATGTCCCAGGCATTGCGCCAGGCCAGCGTCTTGGTCTTGCCTTCATCAGAATTGTCCGGGTTTGAGGCAAAGGTCTGGGCGTTGGAGTTCGGATCGAAATAGTCCTGGCCCCACTGGCCGATATAGATGTCATGATTGCGGGCGCGGTATTTGGTCAGCGTCTGCTTGCCGTCGCCCGGGATAATTTCCAGCTTGATGCCGGCTTGGCCAAGCGTCTGCTGGATCGATTCCGCCATGCCCGTTGTCGGCTGTCCCGTGCGTACGTCCATGGTTACGCTGAAGCCGTCGGCCAGGCCGGCCTTGGTCAGCAGTTCCTTGGCTTTGGCGACGTCGAACTTGAACGGATTTTCGTCCAGTTCGCCCAGCACGCCCTTGGGCAGGAAGGTCTGGTGAATCTCGCCAATGCCCTTGAGGATGGTCGTGCTCAGCGCATCGTAGTCGACCAGATATTTGAACGCCTGGCGAACCTCGGGCTTGGCGAGGTTCGGATTCTTCTGGTTGAGACTGATGTAAAAGACCGTGCCCTTCGGCGCGCTGGTCGTGGTGAGATCGGCATTCTTGGCGATGGCGTCGAGATCGTTCGGCTCGAGGTTGCGGGCAACGTCGATGTCGCCTGCTTCGAGCGCCAGGCGCTGTGCCGAGCTTTCCTTCATGTTGCGGTAGATGACGCGGGCGAGCTTGGCCTTCTCGCCATTGTAATTGTCGTTGCGCTCCAGCACGACGACCTCATTGGCCCGCCATTCGCGCAGCTTGTAGGCGCCGGAGCCGGCATAACCGGTCTTCAGGAAGGCGTTGCCGAAATCGTTGTCCCATTTGTAGTCGGCACTCGGCGTCACCGCGGCGACATGTTCCTTGACCAGCTTTGCGTCGACGACCGAAGCGACCGTTGCCGACAGGCAGTTTAACACGAAGCTCGGCGCATAGGCCTTGTCGACGGTGAACTGGAAGGTGGTATCGTCGACGGCCTTGGCCTTGTCGGCAACATTGTCGCCGCTGATGCCGAACTGGTTGATGATGAATGCCGGCGGCTTATCCAGCTTGATGGCGCGCTCGAAGGAATAGGCGACATCGGCGGCCGTCAGTGGATTGCCCGAAGCGAACTTTAGGCCGGGCTTGAGCTTGAACGTATAGACCAGGCCGTCGTCGGAGACGGTCCAGCTCTCGGCAAGGTCGCCCTTGACCTTGGAGGTGTCGCTGAGGTCGAGGCGGACCAGCAGATCATAGGTGTTGCCGGTGACTTCGGCGGTCGACAGTTCGAACGCCTCGCCCGGATCCATGGAGATGATGTCGTCGATGGCAAAACCTTCGACCAGCGTGTCGGCGGGGGTCACGGCAAAGGCCGGCGCGACGCCAATGAGCAGAGCGGACATGGCAGCACCTGCGAGCCAGACGCGCGAACGTAGAGCAAACTTTTCCATCATCATGATGATTGTTCCCTGTTTTGTTGATTGTTGACCCCGAGTTCCCGGCTCAGGGCTGCAGTAATCTTTTTCGCGGCCGGAGGACGACCGTTAGACCCCATACCGTGTTGATTTTTTTCCAGTTGGTCAACACCCTATCCGGCAGCCCTCCAACCGGCAACGGGCATTTTTGCGAGCCGGCATACTGGACCGGAATATACTGTGCGCGTCGAAGCATGGGCGAGCCAATTGCAGCCGCCGATGGGGAAAAATCTGCTCTTTTCCGTGTTACTTGATGGCAGCAACCAGATCGGCGTCGGGGAAGCAGGTGGCGGGGCGGCCGTTCTTTTCCTGCCAGCTGCCGATCGAGCGGCGGGTCTTGAAGCCGGGCAGGCCGTCGGCGCTGCCGACATCGTAGCCCTTGGCCTCCAGCGCCCGTTGCAGCGCGGCGATGTCGGAACGATGCAGGCCGCCGACCGCACCCCAGCTGCCGACGAAATCAGCATCGCCATGGGCGATGCGGTCAGCGCCATGGCCGATGAACAGGGCGTAGAGGTCGCTGGTGTTGTATTGCTTCAGCACGTAGAAATTTGTCGTGGCGATGAAGGCCGGACCGCTGCGTCCGGCCGGCATCAAAAGGAACCCTTCCGCCTTCAGTTCGTTGGCCGGAAAGGCTTTGCCGCCGACGCGGCTGATTCCCATCGCCGCCCAGGCTGAGATCTTCTTGCCCTGGTCGGGACCTTCGAGCGAGCAGGAAACGCTTTCCGGAACCGTCACCTCGAAACCCCAGCCACGCCCCTTCACCCAGCCATAGTGGACGAGATAGTTGGCGATCGAGGCCAGCACGTCCGGCGTCGAATTCCAGATGTCCGGGTGCCCATCACCGTCGTAGTCGACGGCGTGCTTCAGGAACGAGGTCGGCATGAATTGCGGCTGGCCGAGCGCGCCGGCCCAGGACGATTTCATGGCGCCGACCGGCGCCAACCCATGCTCGACGATCTCGAGCGCCGCCAGTACCTCGGTGCGGAAGAAGTCCTTCTTGGTCGACATGAACGCCTTGGTGCCGAGAACATCGAAGGCGTCGTAGGGCATTTTCGCCGCGCCGAAGCCGGTCTCGCGGCCCCAGATCGCCAACAGTATCTCGCCCGGGACACCGTAGCGCTTTTCGATCGCAGCCAGCGTCTTGGCGTTGGCCGCCTCGCGCGTGCGCCCACCTGACGTGACGGCGCGCACCGTCTTTTCGGCGAAATAGGCGCCGGGCGAACCGAACTCGGCCTGATGCTGTTTTTGCGGGGTTTTGGGTTTCTCGCCGGGCAGGACGAGGTCGGGCAATTTGAGGTTCGGCTTCACGCCATCGAAAGCGGCGTCGAAGGTGGATTTGGAGATGCCTTTGGTCTGGGCTTCCGGCCAGAGATCGGTTTGCAGCCAGGCGCGGAACTGGTCGTCGATTTTGGCGGCGGAGGCGGGGGCTACAAAAAGCAGGGCAACAAGGGATGCGAGAAGCGCAACGAGCGCCAATCCGAAAGGTCCGCTTTCTGTCGCGCCCCCCTCTGTCCTGCCGGACATCTCCCCCACAAGGGGAGAGATTGGCTGTCGCTTCGGTTTTCGCCAACCACCAGCGTTGAAAGAAGAATGCCGCCCGAGAAGCTGCTGATCTCCCCCCTTGAGGGGGAGATGTCCGGGAGGACAGAGGGGGGTGTTTGGCGCAAACCTCGAAGAATGCGAAGCTTTCATGTCGCACATCCTGCCCGCCAATTGCGTCAAAACGCCGTCCGCGAGCGCAAGGCCGCCGCCAGCGTCCCCTCATCCAGATAGTCGAGTTCGCCGCCGACCGGCACGCCATGTGCAAGCCTGGTGACCTTGATCTTGAAACCCGAGAGCTGGTCGGTGAGATAATGCGCCGTCGTCTGGCCCTCGACCGTGGCGTTGACGGCGAGGATCACCTCCTTCACCTCGCCGCCGGCGACGCGGTCGACCAGCGAGCGGACATTGAGCTGGTCGGGGCCGATGCCGTCGAGCGGCGACAGCGTGCCGCCGAGCACATGGTAGCGCACATTCATGGCCGCCGCCCGCTCCAGCGCCCAGAGGTCGGAGACATCCTCGACGACGATCAGCGTCGAGGCATCGCGGCGCGGATCGGTGCAGATCATGCAAGGGTCGGAGGTATCGACGTTGCCGCAGGTCGTGCAGATGCGCACCTTGTCGGCGGCTTCAGCCATGGCGGCGGCGAGTGGCGACAAAAGCTGCTCCTTCTTCTTGATGAGGTGCAGTGCCGCACGCCTGGCCGAACGAGGCCCTAGCCCCGGCACCTTGGCCAGGAGTTGGATCAGGCGTTCGATCTCGGGACCGGCGATTCGCTTCGACATCGCACTGATCTAGGATTTTTCCGCGCGCTTTGAAACATGCGCATACGCACCGAGCCCGCCATGCTGCCATGGCGGGCTCGGAAACTGTTTTAGGCGTCAGTAAGCTGACGCTGGCCGGGTCTGGTCGATAATCATCGCGCCGATAGCGTCGGTATTCTCAGGCGTCGACTGGAAGCCCATCGACGCTTCCTGCGTTGCCGATGGAACCGAGGTGATGTAGCGGGCGTTCAGCGTGCCGCCGAAACGCGAGGCATCGGGCTCGGCCATCGGCTCCTGCATCGCCACCTCCGTCTGCTTGGCGGCGACGCGGGCGCTCTTGGCGGGCGCCGCGGAAGCCGTCACATAGGTCTGCTCGGCCGGGGCACGTGTCGCCTTGGCTGCGCGAACCGCCGCGGCCTGCTTGGCCGGATCTGGACGGACAATGGTCTTCACCACCGGCTCGGCGTAGGCAACCTGCAACGGCGCTTCAGGCACAGGCGCGCGCGGCTGCGCCGAGGCAACCATGGTCGTGGATTCATCCGGCAGCGGCTGCCAGTTGCGACCGCGCTTCTCGTAGAAGGCGTTGCCGCCGGCAACCATGGTGTAATGCATGTTCTTGTAGGGGAACCTCAGGCCGGCGGTGTGGAAGTACATCGTGTTCTTCAGCTTGGCCTTGCGCTCGCCCTTGAGCACCGCATCGGCGGCCTCCTCGACATCGGGCATCGCTTTCGAATTCATCGCCCGCGTCATCACGCCGGGCGCGAACTGGCCCGGTTCGCCAACCACTTGGCAAATGGTGCTGCCATGATTGCCGGAGCGCAGCCGGTTCATCACCACCGTGCCGACGGCGATCATGCCGTCACGGCTCGAGCGGTTGGACTCGAAGAACATCGCCCGCTCCAGGCATTCCTTCTCCTTCGGCGTGTTGCGGTAGGCGCGCGTCGAAAGGAAGCTGGGCGTGATGGCGTCGGTCAGGCTGGCGACCGACAGGCCGTGCGAAGACGTGGTCTGGCTACAACCCGCCAGGAACATAGGGGAGAAGATGATGCCGAGCAGAAGCGGCGTCTTCCATCGCGTCGCGATCAACAAAAATGCCTCATTGTCCAGATGCCAGCCCGCCCCGAGATGTGGCAAGAATGAGACTCTTAAAGGCAAAAAGATGGCTAAAGGATTAGCTTTCGTGCAGCATAGGTAAAACTTTATAAATGCCCGGATATGTCCGCGTGAGCAAAGCCGGAGAAAGTCTTAACAACAGCTCCGCAGCCGATTTCCCTTCATAATCAATTAACTGGTTGGAGCCGGCTCAGAACGGCAATTTCATTCCGGGCGGGATCGGCAAGCCTGCCGTCAGCGCCTTGGTCTTCTCCTGCATAATCTGCTCGACCTTATTTTTGGCGTCATTGTGAGCGGCCAGCAGCAGGTCTTCGAGAATCTCGACCTCGTCCTCCTTGAACAGCGACGGATCGATCTTCAGCGACTTCATTTCGAACTTGCCGGTCAGCGTGACATTGACCAGCCCGCCGCCCGCCTGCCCGCTTGCTTCAATCGTCGCGATCTCGTCCTGCATGGCCTGGAACTTGGCCTGCATTTCCTTCGCCTTGCCCATCAGGCCGAGAAGATCTTTCATGGTCGGGTCCTTTGCGGATTCGTGGCTATGGTCAGGTTTCGTCGTCGTCGGACGGCGGCTCGACCGGCGCTTCGGCCTTGTCGGTGTCGACTTCCGGCGCGTCGGGAATGCGCACGTCGATGATCTTGGCGCCGGGAAAGCGCGCGAGGATGGCGGCCACCGCCGGATCGCTTTTCGCGTCGGAGAAAGCGGTCTCGCGCCTGGTCGATTCCATCTCGGCTAACGTCTGGCCGCCCTCTTCCTTCGACAATGACACCAGCCAGTTGCGGCCGGTCCAGGCCCGCAGCTTCGTCGTCAAGTCGTTGAGCAGCATCTTGGGCGCATCGGCGGTCAGGCCGACGTCAATACGGCCGGGCTCGATGCGCACCAGGCGAATACAGCTCTTGACCAGCACCTTGAAGGCGATGTCACGCTGCGCGTCGGCAAGAGCGACAATATCGGCCAGCGATTTCAGCGGCGGCGATTGCGGCTCCACGACCGGCTGCGGAGGCGCGACAAAGGCGACCGGGGGCGCGTCGACCAGCCGCATGGTTTGCGCACCGGCTGGCCCGGACGGCACCCGGGTCTGCGCTACCGCGCTGGCGCCGCCGCCATTGCCGGCATTTACCGGCGCACCATTCGGGCGTGACGCACCACCGGACGCCGGAGCGCCGCTCTCCAGAGATTTCAGCGCCTCGTCCAGCGTCGGCAGGTCGGCGGCATGCGCCAGCCGGATCAGCACCATCTCGCCGGCGCTGACCGGTCGGTTGGACGACTGCACCTCGGGAATGCCTTTCAAGAGCATCTGCCAGGTCCGCGACAGAACCTTGACCGACAGCGTGCTGGCGAAGTCGGCGCCGCGGCGGCGCTCATCCTCGGACAGGGAAGCGTCGTCGGCAGCCGTCGGCACGAAGCGCAGCCGGGTGACGAGGTGGTTGAATTCGGCCAGATCGGTCAGCACGGCAGTCGGATCGGCGCCGGTGTCGTACTGGTTGCGGAATTCGGCAAGGGCGGCCGCCACATCGCCCTTCATGACATGTTCGAACAGGTCGACGATGCGGGCGCGGTCGGCGAGACCCAGCATGGCGCGCACCGCTTCGGCGCTGACGGCGCCGCCGCCATGGGCGATCGCCTGGTCGAGGATGGAGAGCGAATCGCGGGCCGAGCCTTCGGCGGCGCGCGCGATCATCGCCAGCGCGTCGTCGTCGACCGATATGCCTTCCTTGCCGGCAATCGAGGAGAGGTGCGCGACCAGTGCGCCGGCATCGATGCGTCTCAGGTCGAAACGCTGGCAGCGCGAGAGCACGGTGATCGGCACTTTGCGGATTTCGGTGGTGGCAAAGATGAATTTGACGTGCGGCGGCGGCTCTTCCAGCGTCTTCAACAGGCCGTTGAAGGCCTGGGTGGAGAGCATGTGCACTTCGTCGATGATGTAGACTTTGTAGCGCGCCGACACCGGGGCATAGCGCACGCGCTCGATAATGTCCCTGATGTCGTCGATGCCGGTATGCGACGCGGCGTCCATCTCGATGACGTCGACATGGCGGCCTTCCATGATCGCCTGGCAGTGCTCGCCCAGGAGGGCGAGGTCGACCGAGGGATGGTCGACCGTCGGCGTCTTGTAGTTGAGCGCCCGCGCCAGGATGCGCGCCGTCGTGGTCTTACCGACGCCGCGCACGCCGGTCAGCATCCAGGCCTGGGCGATGCGGCCTGTGGAGAAAGCGTTGGTCAAAGTGCGGACCATCGGCTCCTGGCCGATCAGTTCGGAGAAATTCGACGGACGATATTTGCGCGCCAGCACGCGATAAGCGACGGCCTTTTGCTTCTCCAGGTTTTCGGGGTCCGAATTTCCGGCTTCGCTCATTCGCCCGTAAAGCTCCAAAAGGCCGCGTCTCAGCGTAGCCGATTCCTGCTAGATCGTTTCACCGTTTTCTGAAACGGCAAACCGCTCTACCCTTTGCTTTAACGCAATTCCGGACGGGAAACCGCTCACACTTTCCCTGGAATTGCACCAATAGTCTCGCCCGCGCTGCAATGCGTCGTCAATGTCGCGAGAGGGGCCGATGAGGTGGGAGGCTGGAACAATGACCCGTTCCGGGCTCGTTAGGGCTGCTTCCTTCCGGACCTGACCCGGTTGGCGAGTGGATCGTCCACCACCAACCTCCCGCGTTCCATATCGGCAATTCAGCGATCAAATGCAAGGGTGCATTGAGAATCGGATGCCCTTGAACTCCGCCGCTCAATGAATCGCTTGCAGCCCCCGTGCAGCCGCTCTAGCGTCATGAGTTTGGGAATAATGCGAGAAGCGCAAGGGAAACGCCAATGCTACCGGGCCTCAAGGCCGGATTCACGCTCGACTCCAGGCTGGAGGCGGATAGCGAGCAGCTGATGTGGCTCGGCCTGTGCGAGCTCAGGGTGATGAACGATAGCCGCTGGCCATGGCTGGTCCTGGTGCCGCAGCGGCCGGGGGCCGAAGAAATCCACGACATGACGCCGCTCGACCAGGCGATGTTGACCTTCGAAACCAACATGGTGGCGCAGGCGCTGAAAAGAACCACGGGCTGCACCAAGATCAACACCGGCGCGCTCGGCAACATCGTTCGGCAATTGCATGTCCACGTCATCGCCCGCTCGGAAGGCGATCCGGGCTGGCCGGGGCCGGTGTGGGGGCACGGCATGCGCGAGCCCTATGAGCGTTCAGGCATCCGCCAGTTTGCGCAACAGATCAAGGCGGCGCTATAAGCCGCCTGTGTCCATCCCTAGACGTTCGAGCTTCCATGACCTTTCGCCTTTTTGACGCGCCCTTGCGCGAACCGAGCCAGTTCGTCGGTTTCGCCGGAAACACGATTGATCGGCAATCCGAGAACCGCGCCGACGATTCCGTCGAAAGGGCGTTGGCCGATCCCTCGGCACGTCTTCTGCCGATGCATGGCGGACGGCTGTATCTGAAATTGCACGATGGCAGCTTCGACCCTTGGTTCGATCTGGCTGAGAGCCAGAAGCTGCAGCCATCACTCGCACAAGGCGTGCTGCTTGGCTTTGCCGAGAGCGGCCCGGTACTTGCCGTGCCGGTCGGCCTCGATCCCGAACAGCTGCCGGAGACCATGAAGGCGATCGATTATCGCTCGGTCTATATGCAGGGGCTGATCGACGAGGCGGCAGCGGGCGCGCTGGCGCAAGGCGCCGCCCTGCTTGCCTGGCATGCCACCCATCGCTTCTGCAGCAAATGCGGCCATGAATCGCAAATGCAGGCCGGCGGCTACAAGCGCCATTGCCCAAATTGCGGCACCGAGCACTTTCCACGCACCGATCCGGTGGCGATTATGCTGACGGCGACGCGGGAAAAATGCCTGCTCGGCCGCGGCCGGCATTTCGGACCCGGCATGTACTCGGCGCTTGCCGGCTTCATCGAGCCGGGCGAGACGATCGAGGCGGCGGTGCGCCGCGAAACGCTGGAGGAAGCCGGCATCCGGCTCGGCCGCGTCGTCTACCATGCCAGCCAACCCTGGCCGTTCCCCTATTCGCTGATGATCGGCTGTTTCGGCGAACCGCTCAATGACGACATCCAGGCCGATCTCAACGAGTTGGAAGATTGCCGCTGGTTTTTTCGCGACGAGGTGCGTTCCATGCTGGAGAGGACGCACAAGGACAATCTGGTCACGCCGCCGAAAGGCGCAATCGCGCATCATCTGATCCGCGCCTGGGTCGACAGCGAATAAGAGTTGTTATTTTACGCAATTCCGGACGGAAAACCGCTTCACACTTTTCCTGGAATTGCTTAACGGGAGCAAAAAATGATCCGTCACACCGTGGTTTTCACCCTGAAGCACCCGCAGTACTCGCTGGAGGAAAAGCGGTTCCTCTCCGATGCCAAGCGCATTCTCAGCGCAATCAAGGGCGTCACCCATTTCGAGCCGCTGCGGCAAGTCAGCCCGAAGAACGACTATCACTTCGGCTTCTCGATGGAGTTCGTAGATCAGGCCGCCTACACCAGATATAACGAGCATCCCGACCACGTTGCCTTCGTGCGCGACCGCTGGATCCCGGAAGTCGAAACCTTCATGGAAATCGACTATGTGCCGCTGACCCTGCTGGGTTAGGGGAACCTTAGTCCGCGACCTTCCACTGCTCGCGCGACTCGCTGGCGGGATAGACCCCCAGAATGCGCACTTCGCGCGAGAAGAAGCGCAGTTCGTCCAGCGCCAGCTTGACCAGCGGATCGTCGGGATGGCCCTCGATATCGGCGTAGAACAGCGTCGCGGTGAAGGCGCCCAACTGATAGCTCTCCAGCTTCGTCATGTTGACGCCGTTGGTGGCGAAACCGCCCATTGCCTTGTAGAGCGCAGCCGGCACGTTGCGGACACGGAACATGAAGGTCGTCATCATCTTGGTGTCGGCCGAGGGCCGTTCGGCCAATCGCTTGTCCTTGGTCAGCACGACAAAGCGGGTGACATTCGAATCCGTGTCCTCGACGTTCTTCTCGATGATGTCGAGGCCGTAGAGTTCTGCGGCTAGCGCCGGGGCGAGCGAGGCCATGGTGCGGTCCTTGAGCTCCGAGACCAGCTTCGCAGAGCCCGCCGTGTCGCCGGCGATCACCGGCTTCCAACCGTTCTTGCGGATGTATTTGCGGCACTGTCCCAGCGCATGGATATGGCTGTGCACGGTCTTGATCTCTTCGCGTTTGACGCCTGGCAGCACCATCAGCTGGAAGTGGATCGGCAGAAAATACTCGCCGACGATGTGGAGTTTCGATTCCGGCAAGAGATGATGAATGTCGGCGACGCGGCCGGCGATGGTGTTTTCGATCGGGATCATGGCGAGGTCGGCCTTGTTGGTCTCGACCGCGTTGAAGGCATCCTCGAAGGTGGGGCACGGCAACGGCTCCATCGAAGGGAACATGTTGCGGCTGGCGGTGTCGGAATTGGCGCCCGGTTCGCCTTGGAAGGCTATTCTGTTGGTCTTGTCAGGCATGCCGATATCTCAGGTTGAAGGTCTCAGGAAAGAATTTGTCGGGCGCGTTCGAGGTCTTCCGGCGTGTCGACGCCCAGCGGCAGCGATTGCACGATCTCGGCATCGATGCGCATACCGGCCTCCACCGCCCGCAACTGCTCCAGCCGCTCGCGCCGTTCGAGCGGCGAAGGTTTTAGCGCGACGAAGCGTTCGAGGGCTGAGCGCCGATAGGCGTAGAGGCCGACATGGTGATAGAGCGGCCCCTCGCCCCAGGGCGCGGTGGCGCGGGTGAAATAGAGCGCCTTCAGCCGCGTCGCCGACAACGGCGAACCGACGATCTTGACGACGTTGGGGTTGGCCTTTTCCTCGTCGCGGACGATCTCGACGCCGAGCGTGGCGATGTCGACCGCAGCGTCCTCGAACGGTTTCAGCGCCGCACCGATGATCTTGGGATCGATGGTCGGCAGGTCGCCCTGCACATTGACGATGGTTTCGACCTTGCGATCGGGGTCGAGGGCGGTCAGCGCCTCGAAGATACGGTCGGAACCGGATTCGTGGTCGGTGCGCGTCATCACCGCCTCGAAACCGTGCGCGCGCACCGCTTCGGCCACGTTGCGCGTGTCGGTTGCCACCACCACCCGGCCAAGCCCAGCCTCAGCGGCGCGGCGGGCGACATGGACGATCATCGGCGCGCCGGCTATGTCGGCCAGCGGCTTGCCCGGCAGGCGCGTCGAGGCCATGCGGGCCGGGATCAGGATGAGCGTGGACATCGAGGTTGCAAGGCGTTCGAAAGAGGATGGGGAAAGTGGCAAAAGGTCTCACTGGAAGCGCCCTTATAGGTGTTGCAACGCCCAAGCAAAAGACCTAGTTTCCGCCCGATTTGACCGGCTCGACGGGGTGGGTCACGATACCGACGGACGGAGTGGACGGAGAGGTCCGCCGGAAAAGGGAGCCCTGGGGCGTATGGATTCCAACGAAGTCAACAAACTGCTCGCCGGGTTGCTTGGAACCTGTTTCGTCGTCTTCTCGGTCGGTTTGGTGTCCGACGCCCTGTTTGCCTCGCCGGCGCCGGAAAAACCCGGCTTTGCCATCGAGGCGACGGAGCCTGCCGAAGGCGGCGCCGCCGGACCCGCGGCAGAGGCCAAGCCGATCGCCGACCTTTTGGCCACCGCCAATGTCGAGCAAGGTGCGGCCGTCTTTAAGAAATGCCAGGCCTGCCATTCCGGCGAAAAAGGCGGCCCCAACAAGGTCGGCCCGGATCTCTGGGACATCGTCGACCGCCCCGTCGCCGAGCATGAGGGCTTTGCCTATTCGGCCGGCATGAAAGAGTTTTCCAAGGGCGGCGCCGAGAAGTGGACCTACGACAACCTCAACCACTTCATCACCTCGCCGAAGAAATTCGTGAAGGGCACTGCGATGGGCTTTGCCGGCCTGCCGAAGGACGAGGACCGCGCCAACGTCATCGCCTATCTGCGCACGCTGTCGGATAGTCCGAAGCCGCTGCCGACGCCAGGTGCCGCCGCCGATGCAGCGGCGCCCGCCAAGCCGGCCGAGGGTGCCGCTCCGGCCAAGCCGGCTGAAGGTGCAGCTCCCGCCCCTGTGGCGCCGGCACCGGCGCCCGCCAAATAACCGAATTGTCATCTCCATGATCTCAAAAAAGCCGGGTTCAGCCCGGCTTTTTGTTAGGAAAATCGCATATGCGGCGACAAAGCCGCCGCATGGCGGTTTTCACCGGCGTCAAATCATTTAGGATTGCCGGGCATCGCGAAGAGGAGAACGCATGACGGTTGGCCGAACGCTTCTGAGGTCCCTGCTGGCAGCAACCGTTGTGGCTGCCGGGTTGCAAGCAGCAGCCGCGGATGAATGGCACACCACCTCCTCGCTGATCGGCGAGTCCAAATATGGCGAGAGTTTCCAGCGCTACGATTATGTGAATCCGGACGCACCGAAGGGCGGCACGCTGAATTCGGTGGTGCTCGGCACTTACGACAGCTTCAATCCCTACATCGTTCAGGGGTCACCGGCAGCCGGTTTTACGCCGTTCGCGGGCGGTCTTCTCTACGACACCCTGACGGAGCAGGCCACCGACGAAGGCAGCACCAACCACGCGCTGATCGCAGACGCATTCAAATATCCTGCTGATTATTCCTCGGCCACCTATCGCATAGACTCGAGAGCCAAATGGCACGACGGCCAGCCGATCACAGTCGACGACGTGATCTGGTCATTCCAAGTGCTGAAGGCCAACAGCCCGCAGTACAGCCGGTATTTCGAGAACGTTACCGACGCGGTAGCCATCTCGGACCGCGAGGTCGAGTTCCATTTCAACCAGAAGGGCAACCGCGAACTGCCGCAAATCGTCGGCGATTTTGCGGTGCTGCCGAAGCACTGGTGGGAAGGCACCGATGCCAACGGCAAGAAGCGCGATATCACCAAGCCGACCCTGGAGCCGCCGCTCGGTTCCGCCGCATACAAGATCGCCAGCTTCAAACCGGGTTCTGAGATCGTCTGGCAGCGCGTGCCGGATTACTGGGCAGCCAAGCTGCCGGTAAAAATCGGCCGCGAGAATTTCGACATCAAGCGATACACCTATATTCTCGACAACAATGCCACATGGCTGGCCTTCACCAAGGGTGGATTCGAGGACATCAATCAGGAACTCAGTTCCCGCAAATGGGCAACAGCCTATGATTTCCCAGCGATCAAGGCCGGCGATGTCATCAAGCAGGAATTCAAAACCAGTTCCCCAGAGCCGATGCAGGCGTTTGTCCTCAACCAAAGGCGGTCGCAGTTCCAGAATCGTTTGGTGCGTGAGGCGCTGACCTATCCGTTCGATTTTGAAACGATGAACCGTACCCTGTTCTTCGGCTTCAACACGCGGACGTCGAGCTATTTCCAGAACACCGAACTGGCATCGCGTGGGCTGCCGCAAGGCAAGGAACTGGAAATCCTGGAGAAGTACCGGGACAAGCTGCCGCCGGAACTCTTTACGCAGGAATTCAAGCTACCGGTCTACGACTCGCCACAGGCGGAACGGAAGTACCTGAAGACGGCTGTCGATCTCTTTGCCCAGGCAGGCTGGGTCATCAAGGACGGCAAGATGGTCAACGCCAAGACCGGCGAGCCGTTCAAGTTCGAAATCCTCGGCTGGTACGACACCGACGAGGTCATCTCAAATCCCTACATCGCCAACCTGCGCAAGATCGGCATCGATGCCACGCTTCGCATTGTTGACCAGTCCCAATACGTCAATCGCGTCAACAATTTCGATTTCGATGTGATCACGTCGCAGTTCCAGCAATCGGATTCAGCCGGCAACGAGCAGCGCGACTTCTGGAGCTCGAAGGCTGCCGACAGGCCGGGTTCACGCAACCTGATGGGGATCAAGGATCCCGTCGTCGATGCGCTAGTCGACCGGGTCATATTTGCCACCGACCGTGCGGATCTGGTCGCAGCTACCCATGCGCTCGACCGGGTGCTGTTGTGGAACTTCTACGTGGTGCCGCAATATCACCGGGCGGTAGTCTGGATGGCATACTGGAACAAGTTCGGCATTCCGGCCAAGCAGCCGAGCTATCGCGGTGTCGATACGGATTCCTGGTGGATCGACCTCGATAGGGAAAAGGCGCTGGCGGCTAAATACAGGGGCAGCAATTGATGGCCACCCGCCGCGACTTCCTGGCATTCGGTGGTGCTGCAGCCGCGGCGGCCCTGTTGCCCGGCAAAGCTTTCGCCAACGTTGCGACCGGCACCAAACTGCACGGCCTGTCAGCCTTTGGCGATCTCAAATACAAGCCGGGTTTCACCCATTTCGACTATGTCAATCCGGATGCGCCCAAGGGCGGCCAGATGAATTTCGCGCCGCCGAACGCGACCTTGAATCAGAGTTTCCTGACCTTCAACACGCTGAACTCCCTGGTGCTGAAAGGCGATTCACCGCCGCGCACCGAACTCTGCTTCGATTCGCTGATGGCAAGCGCGCTCGATGAACCGGATGCTGTCTACGGCCTGCTTGCCGAGTCCGTCACCTTGTCTGCGGACCGCAACGGCTTTCGCTTCAGCCTGCGACCGCAAGCGCGTTTCAATGACGGTTCGCCACTGACCGCACAAGACGTTGTCTTCGCCTTGAAGCTCTATAAGAACGAGGGTCACCCGAACCTGTCCAAGGCGTTGCGGCACATGACGGAAGCGGTTGCCGTCGACCCCGTCACCCTCGACCTCACCTTCAATGGCGAACAGTCGGCGCAAAACATCCTTTCGGTCGTCAACATGCCGATCGTGTCCAAGGCCTTTTATGCGGCCAACACCTTCGATGCCTCGACGTTGAAGCCGCCACTCGGCTCGGGACCATACAAGGTGGGCCGCGTAGCGGCAGGACAGACTGTCGAGTACGATCGCGTCGCCGACTATTGGGGCCGCGATCTCGCCGTCAACCGCGGCATCAACAATTTCGACCGCATCCGCATCGACTTCTATCTCGATCGCCAGGCGGCGTTTGAAGCCTTCAAGAAGGGCGACACGCATTTTCGCGAGGAATTTACCGCGCGCGTGTGGGCATCTGATTACGATTTCCCGGCATTGAAGGATGGCAAGGTCGTCAAACGCGAGTTTCCCGGTGAGAAGACGCCAGACATGCAGGCTGTCGCGCTCAACCAGCGGAGACCCCACTTCAGGGACTTCCGCGTACGACGGGCTATCGCCAATTGTTTTGATTTCGAATGGATCCAGCGGGTTCTGTTCTTTGGTTCTTATGAGCGCTCGCAATCGAACTTCGAACGATCCGACTACAAGGCCGAAGGCTTGCCTTCGCCCGGGGAACTGACGCTGCTGGAACCGTTTCGCGCCGAGTTGCCGCCGGAGACATTTGGCGAACCCGTGATGCAGCCGGCGTCGGACGGCTCAGGCCACGACCGCAAGCTGTTGGGCGGGGCCTCAAGACTGCTTGCCGAAGCCGGTTGGAAGCGTTCGGGCAACTTCGTCGTCAACGACAAGGGCGAGCGGCTGAAGGTGGAGATGCTGGCCGAAGACGATGGACTTGTTCGGATCTTCACGCCATGGGCCGAGAATATGAAGGCGATTGGGATCGACGCTTCGATCCGGCAGGTCGATTCCACGCAATATGAACGGCGGCAGAGTGATTTCGACTTCGATTTCAACATGCTTCATTGGTCGATCGGGGCGACGCCGACTGCCGACGGCCTGGAGATGCTCTATGACTCGCGGATGGCGAAAACGCCGGGGCAGCGCAACTATCCCGGCACCGAGAGCCCGGCCGTCGACGCGCTGATCGTGGCGGCAGGCAAGGCGACCACCCGAGACGAACTCGTCACGGCGCTTAGAGCGCTCGACCGGGTCTTGCGCGCGCGGCTTGATTGGATTCCTAGTTGGTACTTGGCGAATCACCGCGTCGCCTATTGGGACATGTTCGGCTTTCCCGAACTGAAACCCGATTTCGGCTTTCCGGTCGAGACGCTGTGGTGGTTCGACAAGGGCAAGGCGGCAAAGATTGGCAAAGCCTGACATGAGCATTCGCGCAGGATTGGCAGCCTGATGGGCGCCTACATACTGCGGCGCATCTTATTGATGATACCGACCCTGTTCGGCATCATGGCGATCTCTTTTGCCGTCATCCAGTTCGCACCTGGCGGGCCGGTGGAGCAAATCATCGCCAGGCTCACCAATCAGGGCGGCAGCGATCGCCTCAGTGGCGGCGGTGGTGGTGATGCCGGCGGCGCCAATTTCGATGCTGCCGGCGACGTCGGCTCGAAATATCGCGGCGCGCAAGGGCTCGATCCCGAATTCATCAAGAAGCTGGAAAAGCAGTTCGGCTTCGACAAGCCGCCGCTCGAACGCTTCGGCATGATGCTGTGGAACTATGCCCGCTTCGACTTCGGCGACAGCTATTTCCGCGATATTTCGGTGCTCGACCTGATCCTGGAAAAGATGCCCGTGTCGATCTCGATCGGGCTGTGGATCACGCTGCTTTCCTATCTGATCTCGATCCCGCTCGGTATTCGCAAGGCGATCAAGGACGGTTCCACCTTCGACGTCTGGACCAGCGGCATCGTCATTGTCGGCTATGCCATCCCCGGCTTCCTGTTCGGCATATTGCTGATGGTGCTGTTTGCCGGCGGCTCGTTCTGGGATTGGTTTCCGCTGCGCGGCATCGTCTCGGAGAATTGGGGTCAATTGTCTTGGCCGGACAGGATTGCCGACTATTTCTGGCATATGACCTTGCCGTTGACGGCGCTGGTGCTGTCGGCATTTGCGACGACGACGCTTTTAACCAAGAACTCCTTCCTCGAAGAGATCCGCAAACAATATGTGGTGACCGCCCGCGCCAAGGGCCTGTCGGAGCGGCGGGTGCTCTACGGCCATGTGTTCCGCAACGCCATGCTGATCGTTATTGCCGGCTTTCCCGCTGCCTTCATCTCGGCCTTCTTTACCGGTTCGCTTTTGATCGAGAACATCTTCTCGCTCGACGGTCTCGGCCTGCTGGGTTTCAAATCCGTGCTCGACCGCGATTATCCTGTGGTGTTCGCGACACTCTACATTTTCTCGCTGCTCGGCCTGTTCGTTAACCTGCTCTCCGACCTCATCTACACCTGGGTCGACCCGCGCATCGATTTCGAGCGAAGGGACGTCTGATGGCAGAAGCCGCTGCCGAGACTCCGGTCCGCATCGCCCGCCCATGGCTATCGCCGCTCAACCAGCGGCGCCTGCAGAACTTGAAGGCCAACCGGCGCGGCTACTGGTCGCTATGGATTTTCCTCGTTCTGTTCGTGCTGTCGCTGTTTTCCGAACTGATCGCCAACGACAAGCCGATCATTGCTTCCTACAAAGGCGAGATCCTATTTCCTGTGGCGGTCGCCTACCCCGAGGAAAAGTTCGGCGGCTTCTATGCCGTGACCGATTATCGCGACCCGGTCATCCAGGACGAGATCAACGCCAATGGCTGGATGATCTGGCCGCCAATCCGCTACTCCTATTTGACCGTCAACAACGCCATTCCGGAGGCGGCGCCAACCAAGCCGTCCTGGCTCTATGACAAGAAGACGCTGTGCAACCAATACCCGAAAGGTGCTGATGACCCCAACTGCTCGATCGGCAACTGGAACTGGCTGGGCACGGACGACCAAGCGCGCGATGTGGCGGCGCGGCTGATCTACGGCTTCAGGATCTCGGTGCTGTTCGGTTTGATCCTGACGGCTGGCTCGTCGCTGATCGGCGTCGCGGCCGGTGCCATGCAGGGCTATTTCGGCGGCTGGACCGACCTTCTGTTCCAGCGCTTCATCGAAATCTGGTCGGCGATCCCGGTGCTCTACCTGTTGCTGATTGTCGCCGCGATCCTGCCGCCCGGTTTCTTCATCCTGCTTGGACTGATGCTGTTGTTTTCCTGGGTGGCGCTAGTCGGCGTGGTTCGGGCCGAATTCCTGCGTGCCCGCAACTTCGAGTATGTGAATGCTGCACGAGCGCTCGGTGTGCCTAATCTCACCATCATGTTTCGTCACCTGCTGCCAAACGCCATGGTAGCGACATTGACCTTCCTGCCTTTCCTGCTCTCGGGCTCGATCTCGACGCTGACCTCGCTGGACTATCTCGGCTTCGGCCTCCCGCCCGGTTCCGCCTCGCTCGGCGAATTGCTGAAGCAAGCGCAACGCAATCTCAATGCGCCGTGGCTCGGTTTTTCAGCTTTCATCGTCATCTCGCTGATGCTGTCGCTGTTGGTGTTCATCGGTGAAGCAACGCGCGATGCTTTCGACCCGCGCAAGGCGTTCCGATGAGCGAACTCCTGCTCTCCGTCCGCGATCTCAGCGTTGCCTTCACCCAAGGCGGCAACGAGTCGACCGCCGTCGACCACATCTCCTTCGATCTCGCCAAGGGCGAGACGGTGGCGCTTGTGGGCGAATCCGGTTCCGGCAAATCGGTCTCGGCGCTGTCGGTGCTGAAGCTTCTGCCCTACCCGACGGCCAGCCATCCCTCGGGCAAGATCCTGTTCCAGGGCGCCGACCTTTTGGCGATGAACGAAAAGCAGTTGCGCAGCGTGCGCGGCAACAAGATCACCATGATCTTCCAGGAGCCGATGACCTCGCTCAATCCGCTGCACACGATCGAGCAGCAGATCGTCGAGATCCTGGCGCTGCATCAGGGCATGGGCGACCGCCAGGCCAAGGCGCGCACGCTGGCGCTGCTCAACGAGGTCGGCATTCGCGAACCGGAAAAGCGGCTCGACGCCTATCCGCACCAATTGTCCGGCGGCCAGCGGCAGCGCGTCATGATCGCCATGGCGCTGGCCAACGAACCGGAACTGCTGATCGCCGACGAACCGACGACGGCGCTCGACGTCACCGTGCAGGCGCAGATCCTCGAATTGCTGGCGGAGTTGAAGAGCCGTAAGGGCATGTCGATGCTGTTCATCACCCATGATCTCGGCATTGTCAAAAAGATCGCCGACCGCGTCTGCGTGATGACCAAAGGCAAGATCGTCGAGACCGGGCCGACCAGGGACATCTTCGCCAACCCGCAGCACGCTTATACCAAGCACCTCCTGGCCGCCGAGCCGAAGGGCAAGCCGCCGGCCGCCAACGATGCCGCCAAGCCGGTGATGACAGGCAAGAACATCAAGGTTTGGTTCCCGATCAAGAAGGGTTTCTTTCGCACCACCGTCGACAATGTGAAGGCAGTTGACGGCATCGACGTCACCGTGCGCGCCGGCCAGACCCTCGGCGTCGTCGGCGAATCCGGCTCCGGCAAGACGACGCTCGGCCTGGCGCTGGCGCGGATGATCTCATCGACCGGCACCATCCAGTTCAACGGCAGCGACATCAACCAGCTTTCCTTCAACGCCATGCGGCCGCTGCGCCGCGAGTTGCAGATCGTTTTCCAGGACCCGTTCGGCTCGCTCAGCCCGCGCATGTCGGTCTCGGAGATCATCGAGGAAGGCTTGAAGATCCACGAGCCGAAGCTGTCGCCCGACCAACGCGACGACAAGGTCGTCGCCGTGCTGAAGGAGGTCGGGCTCGATCCGGCGACCAGGAACCGCTATCCGCATGAATTCTCCGGCGGCCAGCGCCAGCGCGTCGCCATTGCGCGCGCCATGGTGCTCAATCCACGCTTCGTCATGCTTGACGAACCGACCTCGGCGCTCGACATGAGCGTGCAGGCGCAAGTGGTCGACCTCTTACGCAATCTGCAGGCCAGGCACGACCTTGCCTATCTGTTCATCAGCCACGATCTGAAAGTCATTCGCGCCCTTGCCAATGACGTCATCGTCATGCGCAATGGCAAGATCGTCGAAGCCGGCCCTTCCGAACAGATTTTCGAGCGGCCGCAGACCGACTATACGAAGGCGCTGATCTCGGCCGCGTTCAAGATCGAGACGGCGCCGGTCGGTATCGTCAGCGAATAACAGGGAATACAATCCGCAAATGGAAAAAGGCAAAATCCTGCTTGCCGTCACCGGCTTTCATCCGCAGCGCTGGCGCGAGCTGCTGTCGGCCGAGCGCGAAGTGGTGCTGGAGCCGGACGGCGCTTCGGATCCGTCGATCACCTATGCGGTGGTGTGGAAGCAGAAGCCGAACCTACTGAAATCGCTGCCCAATCTGCGCGCAATCTTCTCGATCGGCGCCGGCGTCGACCACATCTTCGCCGATCCCGGCCTGCCCGATGTGCCGATCGTCAAAGTGGTCGCCGAGAACCTGACGCAGTACATGACCGAATATGTCGTCTGGCGCGTGCTCGACCATCACCGCCAGGGCATGCTCTATCGTGCGCAGCAGCCGAAGAAGACCTGGCACGAACCGCCGCAGCGGCCGGCCGGCGACATCTCGGTCGGCATTATGGGGCTCGGCAATCTCGGCCGCGCCGCGGCGTCGGTGCTGTTGTCGCTCGGCTTTGCCGTCAATGGCTGGTCGCGCAGCGACAAGGCCATGAAAGGCGTTGCGACCTATGCCGGAGAGGCCGGGCTGATCCCCTTCCTCAACGCCACCGACATACTGGTGGTGCTGCTGCCGCTGACGCCGGATACGCACGGCATCATCAATTACGGCGTGCTGAAGGAATTGCGCAAGCGCAACGGCCTCGGCGGCTCGGTGCTGATCAATGCCGGGCGCGGCCGGCTGCAGAAGGACGCCGACATATTGCGCGCGCTGGGCGACGGCACGCTGAAGGAGGCGAGCCTCGACGTGTTCGAGGTCGAGCCGCTGCCGAAGACCAGTCCGCTATGGAGTCACCCGAAAGTGTTCGTGACGCCGCACGCGGCGGCGACCTCCGACCCTGTCCACCTGGCGCCGAGCATGTTGCGGCAGATGGATGCCTTCGAGCGCGGCGAAAAGCTTGATAACGTGGTCGACCGCAAGGCGGGGTACTGAGGAAGTCCAGGTTCAGCTCGGCAGACTGAACTTCTTCTGCTTGTTGGGCGTGCCGCAGTCGCGGCGGACGATCGAGCGGTTCATGGCGTCGATCTTGCCACTTGCCAGATCAGTATCGCGCTTGCTTTTGGAGCGCATATCCGGCGTGAACGGGCCGAAGCCCATCGCCGGATTGGAGAAGCTCGGCTTGGCGTCCGTCGACAGATGGTATTGCTGCGCCAGTTCGTTGCGCTGCGCCAGCAACTGGTCGCAAGCCACGTTGTCATATTGCAGCGACGATTGCACGTCCTGGTCCTGCCGCTCCGACATCGAACTGCCCATGCAGCCGGTCATTGCCAGGCAAGACACCAAGACCATCATGTTCCAGCGCATGTGTTCCTCCTCAATGCCTGCCGAGGGCTTTTCTCGGCTTGTATCCTACCTGATGCCGCGCCAGCCGCAAAAATCCTATTCACGTTTTCGAACAAGACGAGACATCAACCCTTGGACGAGGGCACCGCCAGCGCGGCAAGCCCGCCGACCGGCTGGCGGCGATCCCAGCGGATGACGGTCGGCTGCATCGACAGCACCGACAGGCCGTTTGCGGCAAGCACCCGCTCGACATAGGCTTGAGAATGGGCGTAGCGACGAGACGGCTGCAGCGCAAAACCGGCGTCGCCGCCCGCCCCGCCCTTGGCTGGCGTTTCGACGGAAAAGGCAAACAGGCCATTGGTGGCCAGAATGCCGGCGACGGTCTTCACCACGCGATCGAGCGCGCCGACATAGATGAACACGTCGGCCGCCGCCACCAGATCGGCTTTCGGCCCGGCATAGGCGAAATGCTGCAGATCGGCCTTGGCGAGCAGGTCGTAGACGCCCTTGGCGCGGGCCTTTTTCAGCATGGCGGCGGAGATGTCGTAGCCCTCCAGCCGTTCGGCGACCGGCCGCAGTTTCTCGCCCATCAGACCGGTGCCGCAACCGAGATCGAGCGCCAGCGAAAAGCGGCCCGGTCTTGCCGCGCGAATGGCGCGATCGAGAAACTCCGGCAGCCGGTAGCCGAGCTTGTCGACCAGCGAGTCCTCGAAAGTCTCGGCATAGTGGTCGAACAGCGTCTCGACGAAGGCGCTGGGTGGCGCTGCGGCAGCCGGCGCCTTGCCGATCAGCTGCAGCTTCAGCGCAGCACCCAGGCGATCCGCCGGGTCCAGTTTCAGCACCGTCGCCCAGGCCTGCGTCGCCAGGTCGAGCAGCCCCGTTGCCTCCTGCATCTCGCCCAGGCGGAACCAGCCCGCCGCCCATTGCGGCGCCAGTTCCAGCGCGCCGAGCAGCAGCTCCGTCGCTGCCGCGTGCTCGCCCGACCCGAAAAGCATCTCGGCATAGTCGGCGCGACGGTCGGCGGTCAGGTCGCCGGACGAGATTTTCAGCGGTTGCATGGCGATGGCCCCGCCGGCTGATGCGGCCGGTGGCTGGCTGTAGGCCGAGTCAGCAGTCTCTTGCAACAGGCTTCCCGCGCTGGAATTAGCCACTATCTTGACTGGATGCGCGCCAGCGACCTGCTCCATCCCCGGCCTGAAGGCCTTTATTGCCCATGCGGCGATTTCTTCATCGACCCGGTGCGGCCAGTCAACCGGGCGTTGATCACGCATGGCCATTCCGACCATGCCCGATCCGGCCATCGTTCGGTGCTGGCGACGCAGCAGACGCTCGACATTATGGGGTTGCGTTATGGCGAGGATTTTGCCGGGACAACGCAAGCGGCCGTGCTTGGCGAAGCTATGGCGCTGAACGATGTCAGCGTCACCTTCCATCCGGCCGGCCATGTGCTGGGCTCGGCGCAGATCGCGGTCGAGCACAAGGGCAGGCGCATCGTCGCCTCCGGCGACTACAAGCGCCAGAAGGACGCGACCTGCGCACCGTTCGAACCGGTCCAATGCGACGTCTTCATCACCGAGGCGACCTTCGGTCTGCCGGTGTTTCACCATCCGCCCGACACGGAGGAGATCGCCCGCCTGCTCAAATCGGCGGCGCAGTTTCCCGAGCGATCGCATCTGGTCGGCGCCTATGCGCTGGGCAAGGCACAGCGGGTGATGCGGCTGCTGCGCGATGCCGGTTATGACAGGCCGATCTATATCCACGGCGCGCTGGCCAAGCTCAGCGAATATTACCAGAGCCAGGGCATCGACCTCGGCACGCTGGAGCCGGCAACCGTCGACAGCGGCGGCAAGCAGGATTTCACTGGGGTCATCGTTGTCGGCCCTCCATCGGCCTTCGCCGACCGCTGGGCGCGGCGCTTTCCCGACCCGATCTCGTGCTTCGCCTCGGGCTGGATGCGCATCCGCCAGCGCGCCAAGCAAGGCGGCGTCGAACTGCCGCTGATCATTTCCGACCACGCCGACTGGGACGAACTGACCGCCACCGTCAAGGAGACGGGCGCCGGCGAAATCTGGGTGACGCATGGCCGCGAGGAAGCGCTGGTGCGCTGGTGCGAGCTGGAAGGCATCGCCGCCAGGCCACTGCACCTTGTGGGCTATGAGGACGAGGGCGATTGATGGTGATCACCAGCGCCGCGACCCGTTGCGCCCCCCTCTGTCCTGCCGGACATCTCCCCGTCAAGGGGGCATATTGGCAGCTCCAATGCCGGCTCATCTCCGCCAATATCGGAGATTGGCCAAGGCCGGCGCGACATCCGATCTTCCTCCTTGAGGGGGAGATGGCCGGCAGGCCAGAGGGGGGTGCCTCGCGCCGGTTTTCACCATTGGCGTGGGGCGACGCATGAACCGTTTCGCCGAACTCCTCGACCGCTTGGTGCTGACGCCGTCGCGCAATGGCAAGCTGACGCTGCTCGTCGACTATTTCCGCAGCGTCGAGGACCCCGACCGCGGGCTGGCGCTGGCGGCGATCACCGGCGACCTCAACATTGCGGCGGTCAAGCCGGCGATGCTGCGCACGCTGGTCACCGAGCGCATGGATCCGGTGCTGTTCGGCTATTCCTACGACTATGTCGGCGACCTCGCTGAAACCGTGTCGCTGGTCTGGCCGCAAACGCCGGGACATATCCCCAACCGGGAGCCGACGCTTGGCGACGTCGTGGCGACGCTGCAGGCGGCGAGCCGCTCCGACGGACCCAAGGTGCTGGCCGGGCTGCTCGACAGCGCCGGCATTTCGGCGCGCTTTGCCATCATCAAGCTGGTCACCGGCGGCTTGCGCATCGGCGTTTCGGCGCGGCTGGCCAAACAGGCGCTGGCCGATTTCGGCAAGGTCGATGTCGCCGAGATCGAGGAGCTGTGGCACGGGCTGACGCCGCCCTATATCTCGCTGTTCGCGTGGCTGGAAGGCAAGGCCGAGAAGCCGAAGCGGACCGCACTTGCCCTGTTCAGTCCGGTGATGCTGTCGAACCCGGTCGGCGACGGCGACCTCGAAAAGCTCGATCCGGCCGCCTATGCCGCGGAATGGAAATGGGACGGCATCCGCGTTCAGGCGGTGTGCGAGGGCGGCGTGCGCCGGCTCTATTCGCGCACCGGCGACGATGTGTCCGGCGCATTTCCCGATCTCGCCCAGGCAATGGATTTTTCCGCCGCGCTCGATGGTGAATTGCTGGTCGGCGAGCCCGCGGCGACCGGCACGTTTTCGGACCTGCAACAGCGGCTCAATCGCAAGAGCGTGGCCCCGAAGATACAGCAGCAATACCCGGCGTTCATGCGCTGCTACGATGCGCTGCAGATCAACGGCGAAGATTTGCGCGCGCTACCTTTCCGCGAGCGGCGGGCCCGTCTTGAGGCCTTCATCACAACGCTGGACCCGCACCGTTTCGATCTGTCGCCATTCGTCGAATTCCCGGATTGGCAAACGCTGGAGGAACTGCGCCGCGCGCCGCCGCACCCGATCATCGAAGGCGTGATGCTGAAGCGCTGGGATTCGCCCTATCTCGCGGGACGGCCGAAAGGCCCGTGGTTCAAGTGGAAGCGCGATCCGCACACGGTCGATGCTGTGCTGATGTATGCGCAGCGCGGCCATGGCAAGCGGTCAAGCTTTTATTCCGACTATACGTTCGGCGTCTGGTCGGGGCCGGAAGGCGCAGAGGAACTGGTGCCGGTCGGCAAGGCCTATTTCGGCTTCACCGACGAGGAGCTGAAGCAGATCGACAAATTTGTCCGCGACAACACGGTAGAGCGTTTCGGCCCGGTGCGCTCGGTGCGCGCCGACCGCAGCCAAGGCCTGGTGCTGGAGGTGGCGTTCGAAGGTCTCAACCGTTCGACCCGCCACAAATCCGGCGTTGCGATGCGATTTCCCCGCATCTCACGGCTGCGCTGGGACAAGCCGACCGCCGAAGCCGACCGCATCGAGACGCTGCAGGCGCTGCTTGATCGCTAGGCGGCGCTTACGGTTCGATCGAAACGCGGATCTCGTAGATGTCGACCGCCTTGCCCTGCTTGTCGAAGTCGGAGTTGATGGCGATGCTGCCGGCCGCGCCCGGGGGCTTGTCGGGGAATTTCACGTCGAACAGATATTCGTTACGCTGCTGGCCGACCGCATAGCGCTTGCGGCCGCAGTCGCCGAGATCGCCGAAATTGCAGTCGACGGAGATCTGCGTGTCCTTGCCGTCCTCGGCGCGGGCGACGATGTCGAACACGGCATGTTTGCCGGCAAGCTTCTCCAGCACGCCCTGCCCGACATCGAAGCTGATGGCCGAGCCGGAAGCACCGGAGCGGATGCGCAGGAAGGAGCCGGTGTCATCCTGCACGACATCGGCCTTGGCGTCGGACGGGGTCGCCACATGCGTTGGATCGGTGGGTGTAAACACGTTGATCCACTCGCGCGTCTGTTCGGCGACACCAGGCTGCTGCGGCGCGCCAGGCTGCTGCGGCTCAGTTGTATCGGCAGGCGGCGTGAAGTCGTCATCGTCGACGGTCGGCGGCGCTTCGGGCGGCGCCGTGTCGAGTTGCGCCGGCGTCTTGAAGACCCCGGTCTGCACGGCGAAATAGAGGCCGATGCCGGCGGCGGCGAGCAACGTCACGCCAAAGAAGATCGCCGTCAGCGGCAGGCGGCGGCCCCTTATCCGCCTTTCATCACGGTCAGGCGCCACTTCCGCCGCGGCCTCGGCCGGCGCGGAATCGGCCATATCGATCGCCGGGGCGCCGGGCAGCGTGGCGTCAGGCATGATGTCGGGGACGACCGGCAGCACGCGCGAACGCGGCGCGTCGGATGCCTCGGGCTGAACCGGTTCATCAACGACGATCGCCGGCGACGGTCCGGCCGCGACACCTGTCGGGGCATCGACCGCGGGCGCCTCGGCGGCGCCCTGTACGGCGTCTTGCGGCTGCGCAACGCGTTGCGTCAGCGCGGTATCTTGTGTCTGCGCAGCGCTCTGCGTCTGCGCGGCGACATCGGGGACCGCGGGCAGGAATTCGGATTCGATCTCGGCGATCTTTTCCTGCACCGCCTTACGGCGCTTGATGGCGGCTTCCACCGTCACGCCGGGATTGGCCTGGAGCACGCGGTCGAGCGCCGCGAAAGCCGACCGATAGACCCGCTCGCGAAATGCCCGGTCCTCGGCGTTGCCTTTCTCGAAGGCGTTGCGGATCGCTTTTTCGATCGCGTCCAAGCGAATTCCCCTGTCCGTTCGCTTACATTGCCATGATCGTTAGCCGCAGGCGACCAATCAATCAACGGGCGAGCGCCCGCATTCTGCCTTACAGGCCTGTTCAACGCCCATTTCGATGCCTTTTAGCAATAAAATCAGTCCGTTTGCCGCCTTGCCGGGCGATTTGCGCGCAGTCCGGCGCGACGTCTCCGCGTAATCGAAAAAGCAAACGAGGCGATGGCTTATTCCGCGCCAATGGAAAATGACGGGACGAATTGCCGGATCCAGCCTTGAAATCACGGTTGCCCATCTTGAATTAGCGGCCGGTTGAGTCTATCACCCAGCCGATCCTGGAGGCTTCGCGCTTCCTGGGCCGCTTTAGCTCAGTTGGTAGAGCACATCATTCGTAATGATGGGGTCAGGTGTTCGAGTCACCTAAGCGGCACCAGTTCTCCATCCGACGCAAGCGTGACGGCAGGTGCAAGGCTAATGCACGTCACTCCCTACGCCAACACCGGCACTTCCTGTCTGCCTCGTCGACATGCGCCATATGGCCGCCGCCACAGGATTGCGTCGTCAGACGCTTGACCATCGACTATGCTGCATCGCGCAAGATCGACAGCCTAGAGAACCCGACAATACAAGCATAATTTATAAGATACAAAACCACTATCTTAGAATAATCTTCGTCAATTTTGACCTATATCAGACACTCCGGATTATAGTTGTGTAATTAAACCGTGCCTTTCTGACATGGTACTACTGCTCATGCAGCATTGCGGACGTGAAAAACCCTCAGCGACGCAACGCACTCGCAAATCATACCCATTTTTAGCACTAACTCACACAAATATTACAGCTCGATAGATATTTTGTGTTGCACTGCACCATTGCCCGGTTGCACCATTTCTTGGGGGATTTGGTACTGGGAAGTGCGCCGTGGAAAATTCCGCCAAGTTGATCAGCTTGAATTTTTCGCTGGCCAGCACCGATTTCGAGGCTGTCCCGCGCACAAGGCGCGGGTTTGATGTTGTCGGCGCACTCTCGACGCTGGCAGGCCTCGACCTGAGGCCCGGAATGCAGGGCCGCTGGCTTCATCGGAGATTTCAGACCGGCGGAAATGGCTGATGGCGGTCGCGCGTGACAATCAGTTGGACGCTCTGCGCGCCATCGCTGTCACGATGGTTCTCTATTCCCATTTCCTTGCACCCAACGGGTCCTCCTTTTGGGGCCACATCGGGGTGCGGCTTTTTTTTGTGCTGAGCGGCTTCCTGATCACACGACTGCTGCTCGAAGCGCGCGCCGCGGCCGAATTCAAAGCCGGCCCTGCATTGAGTTCCTTCTACATCAGGCGCGCGCTGCGCATATTCCCGCCCTATTTCGCCGTGCTTGGGTTCGTCTGGCTGACCGATCTGGAGCAGTCCAGTGGATCGCTCGTCTGGCATGCGCTTTACCTGTCGAATTTTTGGTACGCGCTGCGCAACGAATGGACGCCCTGGCTACTCTGCCATTTCTGGAGCCTGAGCATCGAGGAGCAGTTCTATATCGCCTGGCCGCTGGTCGTGCTTCTCGCACCCCGCCGGCGGGTGGAAGCGATCACTATCGGCGTCATCCTGTTGTCGCTGGCCTATCGCTTCTACTGGCCGATCACCGCCACCCCGGCGCTAGCGCGCGACCTGCTGCCGCCAGCATCGATGGACGCGCTGGCGTTTGGTGCTTTGCTTGCCTGCCGGCGGACCAGAGGCGCCGGCCTGCCGCAATGGATGCGGCTAGGCTGGCCAGCCCTTGCGGCTGTCTTCCTGGCGATTGAGTGGCTTATCCCTGCGCCGGCCGATCCTATGCTGGAATGGGCCCGCTGGGCGTTGCTGCAGATCCTGCCCCTGGTGCCGCTGGTGGCCGTTGTCGCCGCCTGTTCAGCCGGCCTTGGCGGCGTCCTCGGCAGGGTTTTCGAACTGCCACCGCTGCTGTCACTGGGCCGCATCAGCTACGGCGTCTATCTTTACCATCCGATCCTTCTGTCGCTCGCCGTCAAGTCACAGCCCTGGATCCCGCTCAATGTCTCGGAGCAGGGGCCAGGGCGTTTCCTGGTCGCGAGCGCCGCCACGATCGCCGTCGCTTCGATCTCGTGGACGGCTTTCGAAAAGCCGCTCAACGGCCTCAAGCGCCGCTTCCCCTATGTAGCGCGCCGCCGCTCCCAGGCACGCTCTGGCGATGCCGGCTGGCTCGGCAGGGCGGCGGACGCCTATCCCGGCGGATCCCCCGATGGCCGCGCCGCACTCGAACTCCGGCGAACGGATGCGCAGAGATGACCACCGCGCCGCTCGTCTCCGTCCTGCTGCCGGTCTACAATGCCGGGCCTTATCTCACCGCTGCGCTGGAGAGCATTCTGCGGCAAGACTACGATCGCCTGGAGGTCATCGCTATCGATGACGGATCGACTGACAACTCGCTCGAGATTCTCGAACGATACCGCCGGGCAGACAATCGCGTTTCTGTCATCTCGCGTGAGAACCGCGGCCTCGTCGCCACCCTCAATGAAGGGCTACGACTGGCCCAGGGCGAGCTTGTTGCGCGAATGGATGCGGACGATGTCGCCTATCCCCGGCGCCTCTCGCGCCAGGTCGCACTGTTCGAGCGGCGGCCCGATCTCGGCTTCTGCGGCGCCTGCGTTGATACCTTGCTTCACGGCCGTATCGCCAAAGGCAGGCTAGACCCGGTGTTCCGGCTCGGCCGGCTCGACATATTGTCGATGTTCTTTACGATATTCTTACATCCGACGGTGATCTACAACAGGAATGTCATTGGGAACAACGATCTCTATTACGATCCCAAATATAGACATGCCGAGGATTTTGATCTCTTCAGACGGCTTGCCGGCCGTTTCCCGGCGACCATATTGCCCGATAGCCTGCTCGTCTATCGCATCCATGCGGGAAGCGTAACCATGCGGCATGCCAAGGAAATGCGCAGGACGCATTTGCGGATCGTGGCCGAAAATCTCGAGCGTGAGGGGCTTGCGGAAACCACAGCGGATCTGCGCGACATCGGCGAGGCCGTCTCTTTCGACACGGTTTCGCGCGCAGCCGATTTCATCCGTGCGCTCGAAGAGCGGATTTCCGAGCTGCCGACCGACACACGGCCAAGCTTCGAGGCAGGCGCGCTGAACCTGTTCTATTTCCTCTACCAACTCGTCGGCGACGAAGGAGAACCGCCGCTGACCCACGAATTGCTCACGCGGACGGCGAGATGGAATTTCATCCGGCGCCGCGAACAATATGCGCTGCGTCCCGGCGTCTGGGCGCCTTGGCTCAGCCTGCTCTCGATAAGGGCCGGAAAGCGGGCGGACGCGGTGGCCTACTTCTTCAAAACCACGCCGGCCGAAGGGGTGCTTGCGCGTTATCAGCGGGGACTGGTATGACCGACAGGCCCCACCCGCTCCTGCGCGATCACCAGTTTGCGAGTGCGCCGGTCCCGACATCTCCCCGATCGGAGCGGCCGTCGCTCGAGGTCAGTTTCATCGTCTGCACGCGCGACCGCGCCGCTGTGCTGGAGGCTTGCATAGCCTCGATCCAGGCCGCATGCCGGGTGCACGCCACCTTCGCGGCAGAGTTGGTGGTGGTCGATAATGGTTCACGGGACGGCACGTCAAAGCGGCTGGCCGCTATCGCCGAAACTTCCGACATCCCAGTCACAGCCGTCTCGGAGACTCGCCCCGGACTAGCCGCTGCCCGCAATGCCGGATTGGCGCGAGCGCGAGGCCGCGTGCTGGTCTTCGTCGACGACGACTGCAAGCTCGACCGCGACTATCTCCGCGACCTGGAGCGGCACTACCGGAGTGGCGAGAAGTGGCTGATCCGCGGCGGCCGGGTCGAACTCGGTGATGCCCGGGACCTGCCCTTCACCATAAAGCTCTGCGAGGCAAGCGAGCGGCTGACCCCGGCGGTCCACCCCGGCGGCTTCGTGCTCGGCTGCAACATGACCATGCACCGCGACGTCGCGGCCCGCATCGGGTCGTTCGACGAACGCTTCGGCGCTGGCGGCCCGCTACGCTCGGCTGAAGATACTGATTATCTCGTGCGGGCGATGCTGCTCGGCATGCCGGTCGAGTATGTGCCCGACATGACGGTCTTGCATCATCACGGCCGGCGAGACCGCAAATCGATCGACAGGCTGCACCGCGACTATAGCCTCGGTAATGGTGCGCTGTGCCTGAAACATGTCCGCCACGCCCCTTGGCTGCTTCGCCATGTCTATTGGTCCGCGCGGGCCGCGTTCAGGGAACTGGCGGGCCGTCCTCGCTTTGACCGCGACCTCGATCTGTCGCACTGGCCTATTGTCGTAATGAATCTGGCAGGTGCCGCCAGATTTGCGCTGCTCGTCATGATGGGATGGCCAAAACGGCTGCCGCTGCGCCACGACCGAGAAGCCAGCGAAGCCAATGCGGAGGCCAGAGCGCGATAATGTCACTGATTCCGTCAGCCCTGCCAATGCTGCGCCGCGCGCTTGGTGGCAGGCTGTTGCGGCTCGTTCCCGTCGTGGTGGGGCTCGGGCTTGCGGGCGCCGCGCTGGAAGGCCTCGGCATCGGTCTCATCATTCCGCTGCTCGGCATCATTATGGGACGTGGCGAAACATCAGGCATGGCCGGTTTCTCCGCCCTCCTCCAGCAGGTTGGAGCGGACCTCGGCGAGCGCCAGCGGCTGATCGCCATTTCGGCCGCGATCCTCGGTTCGATCGTACTGAAAAATGTCTTTGCCTTCGCCAACACTCTGCTGACCAGCTACATCTACGGCAAGGCAGGTTATTCGATCCGTAGCGCACTGTCGGAGCAGTTGCTCAGGGTCGGCTACCCCTTTTTCCTGCAGCAAAGCCCCGGGCGGCTGCTCAACATCATCTCCAACGAATCCTGGCGAGCATCCGACGCTATCCAGGCCCTGCTCGGCGCGATCGTCAGTGCCTCGGCCGCCGTCATCCTGCTCGCCTTCCTCCTGCTCCTCTCTTGGCAGATGACGCTGCTGGTGACTCTAGGGCTGGCGCTTGTCCAGCTGGCGCACGGGGTTTTGTCGTCCAATCTGAAGGCGCCGAGCCGCAGCGTCGTCTCGCGCAACAGCGCACTGGCGTCGCAGATGCTGCATCTGGTGCATGCCGGGCGCCTGATTCGCATCTTCGGGCAGGAGAACCGTGAAAAGGCGGTCTTCGCCAAAGCGTCCGACGGGGTGCGGCGGGCGGCTTTCGTGCTTTCAATCCGCCAGGGCGTCTTGCCGCCACTGACCGAGGTATTGCACGCGATGCTGTTCCTGGCGGTGGTGATCGGAGCCTGGCTGGCGAATGTAAGCTTCCCGCTGACCGTCGCCTTCCTCATCCTGCTCTACCGACTGCAGCCGCATATGCGGGCCTTGCAGATGTCCTGGAGTCAGTTGCAAGGCATGAGCGGCTCGCTGGAGGAGGTACAATGGCTGCTCGATCCTTCCGACAAGCCCGAGGCGCCGCAGGGCAGCCTGCCGTTCGACGGCTTGCGCCAAGGGATCAGCTTCGATGATGTGAGCTTCGCCTATTCCGGTCCCCTGTCAGGCCCCGACGCGCGCGAGGCGGTGCTGCATAAGGCGGTGTTCGACATCCGCAGCGGCCGCTCGACGGCGCTGATCGGCCGCTCGGGCGCCGGCAAGACGACGATCGTCAATCTCCTGTGCCGCTTCGTCAAACCCGACAGCGGCAGGATCCTCGTCGATGGGGCACCGCTCGATGAAGTGGACCCAAGCCAATGGCGGCGGAACATTGCCTTGGCCAGTCAGGAGCTGGAACTGGTCGATGGCACCATTTTTGAAAACATTATCTACGGCTACGACACGGCGTCGGCCAGCGACGCCATGCGCGCCGCAAGGCTGGCCGAGGCACATCAATTCATCGAGCACCTGCCGCAGGGCTACGCGACACTGGTCGGATACCGGGGCATCAACCTGTCAGCCGGACAAAGGCAAAGGATCGCCCTGGCGCGGGCGCTGGTGCGCGATCCCGATATTCTCATCCTCGACGAAGCCACCAGTGCGGTGGATGGGTTGTCAGAAGCCGCTATTGTCGAGACGCTGAAATCGCGGGCCGGCCGCCGCACCACCATTGTCATCAGTCATCATTACAGCACCATATCGTTCTGCGACGACGTGGTGATCTTGAGCCGCGGTCGGGTGAAAAAACAGGCCCCCTTCGCAACCCTGGCAATGCTCAGCATGGACGAGCTTTACCAGCACGGAGCGGGTGAGTGATGGGGCGCACCCCAACCTGCGACGCGGCTTGCGCCCGGCAGCTCGCAGATCGCGATCAATCCTGCCGGCAAACCACCGCCGCGACGCATTTCCGATTGTTCAAAAACAATTCTCGGTGAGAGGTCAGGCGGCCTTCTTCTTCGCCAGCCGCGCCTTGATCGAGGCGACGTCGGCGCGCGGCGTCGCGGCGAACAGCGTCCTGGTGTAGTTGTGCTTGGGGTCGGCGAAGACCTCCTCGCGCGAGCCGTATTCGACGGCTTCGCCGAAATACATCACCATCACATCGTCGGCGATGTAGCGCACGACCGACAGATCGTGGCTGATGAAGACATAGGTCAGCTGGAATTCGTCCTGCAGGTCGGCGAGCAGGTTGAGCACCTGCGCCTGCACCGAAAGATCGAGCGCGGAGACCGGTTCGTCAAGCACCAGCAGGCTCGGGTTCAGCATCAGCGCGCGGGCAATGGCGATGCGCTGGCGCTGGCCGCCCGAGAACATGTGAGGATAGCGATTGTAGTGCTCGGTTCCGAGGCCGACTTTCTTCAGCATCCTCATGGCGAGGTCGCGCCGCTCTTCGGCCGGCTTGTCGGTGTTGATGAGCAGCGGCTCGCCCAGCACATCGCCGATCTTTTGGCGCGGATTGAGCGATCCGTAAGGGTTCTGGAAGACGATCTGCACCTTGCGGCGCATCTCCCTGGTCAGGCCGTTCCTTGCGATGTCGACCTTGTTGCCGTCGATGAACAGTTCGCCCGACGTTGCCGGATCGATCAGCGTGATGATGCGCGCCAGCGTTGACTTGCCGCAGCCCGATTCACCGACGATGGCCAGCGTCTTGCCCTTGTCGACGCTGAACGAGACGCCCTTGACCGCATGCAAGGTGCGCGCGCCGCGAAACAGGCCGCCGCCGACGTGATAGTCGCGCACGATGTCCTTGCCTTCGACGACCTTGATGCTCATCAGACGCCCCCGGCAGCTGGTTCGAACAGCATGTCCGAGACGGTCGGCAGCCGGTCGCCGACGGCATTTTCCGGCAGCGCCGACAAAAGCGCGCGGGTGTAATTGCTCTTCGGCGATTCAAACAGCGACAGCACGTCGGCCTCTTCCATCTTGCGGCCCTTGTACTGGACGATGACGCGGTCGGCGGTCTCGGCGACGACGCCCATGTTGTGGGTGATCATGATCAGGCCCATGCCGTATTTGACCTGCAGCGAGACCAGCAGGTCGAGGATCTGCTTCTGGATGGTAACGTCGAGCGCGGTGGTCGGCTCGTCGGCGATCAGAAGCTTGGGATTGCAGGCGATGGCGATGGCGATCATCACCCGCTGGCACTGGCCGCCCGACATCTGGTGCGGGAACGAGTTCAGCCGTTCGGCCGGCTCGGCAATGCCGACCTGCGTCAGCAATTCGATGGCGCGCTCGCGACGCTGGGCCTTGTCCATGCCCATATGGAAGCGCAGCACTTCCTCGATCTGGAAGCCGACGGTGAAGCACGGATTGAGACTGGCCATCGGCTCCTGGAAGATCATCGACATGTCCTTGCCGACGATCTTGCGACGGTCGGCCGGGCTCATCTTCAGAAGATCGCGACCGTTGAAGCTCATCTGGTCGGCAGTGACCGTCGCCGTCCACGGCAACAGCCCCATCACAGCCAGCATCGACACCGACTTGCCGGAGCCGGATTCGCCGACGATGGCCAGCACTTCACGTTCGTTCACATGGAGCGAGACGCCATCGACCGCGCGGAACGGGCCGGATGCGGTCTGGAACTCGACGACGAGATTGCGGATGTCGAGCAGCGCCATTACGACCTCCTCAGCTTCGGATCGAGCGCATCGCGCAGACCGTCGCCGATCAGGTTGATGGCAAGCACGGTGATGAGGATGGCCAGACCGGGGAAGGTCACCACCCACCAGGCGCGCAGGATGAATTCACGCGCCGAGGCGAGCATGGTTCCCCATTCCGGTGTCGGCGGCTGGGCGCCAAGGCCGAGAAAGCCGAGAGCGGCCGCCTCCAGGATGGCGTTGGAGAAGGACAGCGTGCCCTGCACGATCAGCGGCGCCAGGCAGTTGGGCAGGATGGTGCGCAGCATAAGCCTTATATGGCCGGCGCCGGCGACCTTGGCGGCGACCACATATTCGCGGCTCTTTTCGGCCATGACGGCAGCGCGCACCAGACGGGCAAAGTGGGGTTGCAGGACAAGCGCGATGGCCAGCATGGCGTTGAACAGGCCGGGGCCGAGGATGGTGACCAGAACCAGCGCCAAGAGCAGCGACGGGAAGGACAGGATCAGATCCATGACCCGCATGATCGCCACGTCGACCCAGCCCCGGAAATAGCCAGCCAAAAGGCCGAGCGTGATGCCGCCGACAAGCGCCAGCGTGACCACGACGGCGCCGATGAGCAGCGAGAAACGCGCGCCATAGAGCAGGCGCGAGAGCATGTCGCGGCCGACCGCGTCGGTGCCAAGCAGATATTCCATGCTGCCGCCTGCCTGCCAGGCCGGCGGACGCAAGAAAGCGGTCTTGTCCTGGATGTCGGGCGCATAGGGCGCGAGCAGCGGTGCAAAGAGCGCGGCCAGCACCAAAAGGATGAAGACGAACAGGCCGATGACGGCGCCGCGGTTTACCGAGAAATAGTGCCAGAAAGTCCTGAAGCCGGTCAGTCGGTCAGGGTTGCCGGCGGCCATCGGGGCGATTTCGGTCGACTGGCTCATCACGCCGCCCTGATGCGCGGGTTGATGACGGCATAAAGCACGTCGACGATCAGGTTCACGGCCATGACGATAAGGGCGATCAGCAGCAAGCCTGACTGCACGACGACATAGTCGCGCTTGGATATGGATTCGACCATCCACTTGCCGATGCCCGGCCAGGCGAAGATGGTTTCTGTGAGAATGGCGCCGGCGAGCAGGGTACTGACCTGCAGGCCGATGGTGGTGACCACCGGGATCAGCGCATTGCGCAGCGCATGCACGCCGATGACGCGGGACGACGACAGGCCCTTGGCGCGGGCGGTCCGCACATAGTCTTCGCCCAGCACTTCGAGCATGGCCGAGCGCGTCTGGCGCGCGATCACCGCCAGCGGGATGGTGCCGAGCACAATTGTCGGCAGCACCAGGTGGCTCAATGCCGAGCGGAAAGCATCCCATTTGCCGTAGAGCAGGCTGTCGAGGGTCAGGAAGCCGGTGATCGGCTTGATAAAGAACTGAAGGCCGATGCGTCCTGAAACCGGGGTCCAGCCGAGATAGCCGGAGAAAAAGATGATCAGCAGCAGACCCCACCAGAAAATCGGCATGGAATAGCCGACAAGGGCGGTGCCCATCAGCCCCTGGTCGAACCAGGAGCCGCGTTTGACCGCAGCAATGATGCCGGCCGGGATGGCCAGCACCATGGCGAAGATCATGGCGAAGACTGAGAGCTCGACGGTTGCCGGGAAGAGCGTCATGAAATCTTCGATGACCGGCCGCTTGGACGAAATCGACACGCCGAAATTGCCGGTCGCGGCATCGCGGACATAATGCGCGTATTGCTGCCAGATCGGCAAATTGTAGCCGAACTGTTCCTTCAGTTCCGCGTAACGCTCGGGCGACACGCCATGCTCGCCGGCCATGGCAAGAATGGGATCGCCGGGCAGCAGCCTGACGAAAGCGAAGGCGCAGATGGTGATGCCGATCAGCGTCGGCAGCACCAAGACGATTTTGTTTAGGAGATATCGGAGCATCTTGAAAAGCGGGCGGCGCCTGATTGCGCGCCGCCCGCCTAACAGTTCTATTCGGCCTTGTCGACGCCGTCGAAGCGATGAATGCCGAGCGGGTCCATCATGAAGCCGCTGACATTCTTGCGCACGACTGCGTAGACCTGGCTGTGTGCCATGAGGAAGGCCGGAGCCTGCTTCTGGAAGACAACCTGCGCCTCTTCATAGAGCTTGGTGCGTTCGGCCTGGTCGCTGGTCTTCTTGGCCTTCTGGATCAGATCCTCGAAGTCCTTGTCGCACCAGCTGGAGTAGTTCGACACGCCGATGGCCGAGCAGGCGAACAGCGTGGCGAAGAAATTGTCCGGATCGCCATTGTCACCGGTCCAGCCGATCTGGAAGGCGCCCGGACGCTCCTTCTTCTTGCCTTCTTCGCGGTACTTCGTCCACTCGTAGCTGACGATCTCCGCCTTGACGCCGACCTTGGCCCAGTCAGCCTGGATCAGTTCGGCGGCGCGCTGGAAGTTCGGGTTGTAGGGACGGACGCGGTCGGAGGCCCAAAGCTGGATCTCCTTCAATCCGGCATCGGCCAGCACCTTCTTGGCGGCTTCCGGATCATAGGCGTCGGACTTCACGTCCTTGTTCCACGACCACATGGTCGGCGGGATCAGGTTTACGGCCGGCGTGGCGCCGGCGTCCTGGAACAGCGACTTGATGAGCGATTCCCGATCGATCGCCTGGTTGAGCGCATGGCGCACTTCAGGCTTGTCGAGCGGCGGGATGGTGGTGTTATAGCTCATATAGCCGATGTTGAGGCCAGCCTGATCCATCAGGGTCACGTCGGCGTTGGCCTTGATCGTGCCGATGTCGGCAGGATTCGGATAGGGCGCGATATCGCATTCGCCGGCGAGCACCTTCTGGATGCGGGCGGTGGCGTCAGGCGTGATCGCGAAGACGAGATCGTCGATCTTTTCCTTGCCCTTGAAGTAGTCCGGGTTGGCCGCATAGCGGATGACCGAATCCAGCTGGTAGTCGACGAACTGGAACGGACCTGTACCGACCGGCTTGGTCGAGAAGTCGGCCATCTTGCCGTCTTTTTCCAGCTGGTCGGCATATTCCTTCGACACGATCGAGGCGAAGTCCATGCCGAGATTGGCCAGCATCGGCGCGTTCGGCTCGGTCAGCGTCAGCTTCACGGTCAGGTCATCGACCTTTTCCCACTTGGCGACGTATTTCGGCATGTCCATGCCGGTGTAGTAGTCCCAGGTCAGGTTCGGCAGGTACTTCTCGCCGTTCCAGGGGTTTTCCTTGTTGAACTGGCGATCGAACGAAAAGACGACGTCGTCGGCATTGAAATCACGCGTCGGCTTGAAGAAATCCGTCGTCTGGAACTTCACGCCCGGATGCAGGTGGAAAGTATAGACCAGGCCGTCGTCCGAAATCTCCCATTTGTCGGCGAGACCGGGCACAACTTCGGTGCCGCCATGCTTGAACTCGACCAGGCGCGAATAGACGGTGCGCGACGAGGCGTCGAAGTCGTTGCCGCCCGTCGTGGTACCCGGGTCGAAGTTGGCCGGCGAGGCCTCCGAGCAATAGACCAGCGTCTTGGCATTGGCCACACCGCCGAGGACGCTTGCAGCCAGCAACGCGGCTGCAAAAGTCAGTTTCTTTTTCATTGAGCACTCCCTGATGTTCTTCCAAGCCCCTCTATAGGCTCGCGAAGCGCGCATATAAGCACCGTTTTTCCGGCTTTGGAACACCCTGTTTGCCTACCCCACCGTAAGCAGAAAATATTTCTCGGTCTTTGACGAACTGCAGAAACAAATAGCAAAATCTGCTAATCACGGGATTGTTAACGACCGCATTTTTTCATTGATCGCAGCAATCGTAAGCCAAAAATCCACAAGCCTGGGTTTCGCCACCGAGATGACCGGACGGCATTGCCTGAGCTGGCATCGCGGGAAGGATTTCGACGGCAAATCTTTGCCGTCCTGCCGCTGGGGCAAGACTTGCACGGCCGCCGATAGTCGCAATAGATAGATGACACGCTGGATTTTCCGGAAATCCGCGACATCGCTGCAGCGGAGGACGCCTCACCACATCGAGGCGGCGCAGCAGGAGCAGGCAACAGAACGACCGAGGGAGGCTAGAGGTGGCGAAAGCAACAAAGACAACGGCCCCGGCGAAAGCAAAAGCGGCGAAAGCTTCAAAACCGGCCGCCGCTGCCGCCAAGTCGAAAGCGCCACCGGCCAAAGCCACTCCCGCCGTCAAGCCAACGGCAACCTCGACGCCGGCGAAGGCAAGCGCCAACCCGGCAGCGAAACCTGCGGTCAAGCGCGCGGCGAAGACAACACCCGCTGCAAAGCCCGCCCAGCCGCCAGCCGCGAAGACAGCCGCGGCGAAGCCCGCCTCGAAGCCGTCGCCGGGCGCGGCCAAAAAACTGCCGAATACGCTGACGGCGCTTGCCGCGGGCTTGCCGGAAAAGCCATGGCTAAAAAGCTATTCGAAAGTCGTGCCGGCGGAGATCGGCGCCCTGCCCTACAGTTCGATCGGCGACTTCCTCGTCGGCGCCTGCAAGCAGTTTTCCGGCCAGCCGGCATACGTCTGCATGGGCAAGTCGATCTCCTATGCCGAACTCGAGCGGCAATCGGCCGCCTTCGGCGCTTATCTGCAATCGAAGGGCCTGCAGAAAGGCGCACGCGTGGCGCTGATGATGCCGAATGTGCTGCAATATCCGGTGGCGATGATGGCCGTGCTTCGCGCCGGCTATGTCGTGGTGAACATCAATCCGCTCTACACGCCGCGCGAGCTCGAACATCAGCTCAAGGATTCCGGCGCGCAGGCGATCGTCATTCTGGAGAATTTCGCCAGCACCCTGGACGCGGTGATTGCCAGGACGGCGGTCAAGCATGTGGTGGTCGCGGCGATGGGCGACATGCTCGGCGGCCTCAAGGGCACGATCGTCAACCTGGTCGTGCGCCGGGTGAAAAAGATGGTGCCGGCCTGGTCGCTGCCCGGCCATGTCAAGTTCAATGCGGCGGTGAAGGCCGGCGCCGGCATCGCCTTCAAGCCGGCCAAGATGGAAGCCAGCGACGTCGCCTTCCTGCAATATACAGGCGGAACCACGGGGATTTCCAAAGGTGCTGTGCTGCTGCACTCCAATGTGCTGTCCAATGTCGCGCAGAACACGCTGTGGCTGCAGGACGCCTATGCGATCAAGCCGAAACCGGCGCATCTCAACTTCATCTGCGCGCTGCCGCTCTACCATATCTTCGCGCTGACGGTGAACGCGCTGATGGGCATGCAGCAGGGCGCCCAGAACGTGCTCGTTCCCAACCCGCGCGACATTCCCGGCTTCGTCAAGGAGCTGCAGAAATACCCGATGCACATTTTCCCCGGCCTCAACACGCTATTCAACGCGCTGCTCAACAACGAGGATTTCCGCAAGCTCGACTTCAAGCCGCTGATCATGACGCTGGGTGGTGGCATGGCGGTACAGAAGGGGGTTGCCGAGCGCTGGAAGGCGCTGACCGGCAATTCGATCACCGAGGGCTACGGGCTGTCGGAGACCTCGCCGGTGGCGACCGCCAACAAGTTCAGCGACAGCAATTTCACTGGCACGATCGGCCTGCCGCTGCCGTCGACCGAGATCGTCATCCGCGACGATGACGGCAACAACCTGCCGCTCGGCGAGGTCGGCGAGATCTGCATTCGCGGGCCGCAGGTCATGGCCGGTTACTGGAACCGGCCGGACGAGACCGCCAAGGTGATGACCAAGGACGGGTTTTTCAAATCCGGCGACATGGGCTTCATGGACGAGCGCGGCTACACCAAGATCGTCGACCGCAAGAAGGACATGATCCTGGTCTCCGGCTTCAACGTCTATCCCAACGAACTCGAGGAAGTCGTCGCCCAGCATCCGGGCGTGCTCGAAGTGGCGGCGGTCGGCGTGCCGGACGAGCATTCGGGCGAAGTGCCGAAGCTGTTCATCGTCAAGAAGGATCCGGCGCTGACCGTTGAGGCAATCACTGCGTATTGTCGCGAGAACCTGACCGGCTACAAGCGGCCGAAATACATCGAGTTCAGGACCGAGCTGCCGAAGACGCCGGTGGGCAAGATTTTGCGCCGGGCGCTGCGGGAATAATTTGAACGGCGAGCCTGGCGACGGCGGGATGGCGGACGATAGTCGGCGTCCCGATGCAGTAGTGTTCATCAAGGCGAACCTGCGGCTTGCGCCCGTTCCCGCCCTTCGTGAAATCCAGCTCTATACGGCTCATTCCGGCAGCGGCCTGAGGCGGCTTGTCGAGTGGCGAGCTCATGGACCGGAAGACGGCAGCCAGACCGAGGAGCACGAAGCTGAGCCGCAGCCGCCCTACTGGGCCTATGCCTGGGCCGGCGGCGCCGTGCTGGCGCGCTATATACTCGACCATCCGCAAATCGTGGCCGGTCACCGCGTGCTCGACCTCGGCGCCGGCTCGGGCCTCGTCGGCATCGCCGCCGCCAAGGCCGGCGCCAGCGCGGTGATCGCCGCCGAGAGCGATCGCAACGGCGTCGCCGCGATCGGCCTCAACGCGTTGGCCAACGGCGTCGAGATCACCATTGTCGACCAGGATATCACCACGGGCCCGCCGCCAGCGGTCGATCTCGTGCTTGCCGGCGACGTGTTCTACGGCCGCGAGGTTGCTCTGCGGGTGATCCCGTTCCTCGACCGCTGCCTGGCAGCCGGCATCGAGGTGCTGGTCGGCGATCCCCGCCGCGCCGATCTGCCGCTGTCGCGGCTACGATTGCTCGCCGAATATCAGGTGCCGGATTTCGGCGACGCAAAGGGTGATGTGACCAAGCCGAGCGGTGTGTTTTGGTTCGAGCCGGAAGATTGCTAGCGCGACGCGGCAAAGCCCAGTCGCTCTGAATGGCCGGATTCTACTCATTGTGGACAAACCTCAAGGGGCAGAAAATAGATTGGATTAGCCGTTGATAGGAGAAGTCGAATGGCGTGGATTAAAGTTGTTCAACGTATCGGCTTCATAGTTTGCCCAAAGTGCGAAAATCGCGGCTTCGAGCTTCAGCCTGGCGAAGACATCGATAACGCAAGCGCCAAGATCAGGTGCGGCAGATGCGGGTACGTTTGCTCTGCTGATGAGTAGCCCACTATGTCCGAAAACAAACCAGAAGCTCCATAGTTTCATGGCTGCTTCCCCCAACTCGGCCATTGGCGGGGAAATCCCGAGCCGAATTGAGTTTGCCCCAGGCCCCCGTCAGACCGTCTCCTTGACCCGCGCCGACAGAAAGTCCGGCAAGTCGGCAACCGAATCCAGAACGACATCGGCGATCGACGCCAGCGATTCCCGCGTGCCGGTGCCGGAGAGCACGCCGACCGCCAGGCCGCAGCCGCCGGCACGCGCCATCTCCAGGTCGTGGCGGTTGTCGCCGACCATGGCGATCTCGGACGCCTTCAACCCGGTCAGGTCGCAAAAGGCGACGATCGTGTCCGGCGCCGGTTTCGGATTGGCGACCGCGTCATAGCCATAGGCGGCGGTGAACAGCTGCGCGACGCCGAGCGTGACCATGGTCTTTTCGGCACCGGCAGTCGAATCATTGGTGGCGACGCCGAGCCGGTAGGATCGCTTGTGCAGAGCCGTCAGCGCCGCGACGATGCCGGGCAAGGCCACCGCCATCGATGAGCCTTGCACCGAGGTGATCTCGTTGAAACGGGCGACGGCCAGCATCTGGTCCTCGTCGGACAGACGCGGGAACCATAGTTCGACGACATCCATGTTGGTGCCCGAGGCGAAGATGGAATCCGGCTTGAAACGCTTGGCGACAAAATCGAAGCCCGCCGCTGAAAGCAGCCTGTCGGCTTTCCAGCGATCGCCCTCGGCAGCATCCATGGCCATGAAATCGGCGATGCCGAGCCAGGTCGCGTTGAAATCGACAAGCGTGCCGTCCTTGTCGAACAATATGCCCTTGATGTCGGCCGGATTTTTCATTGCGCCCCCCGCAGTTGCTGGATGCGCGCCACCAGCCCGGCCGTCGATGCGTCGCGCTTGGCGGCGCTCTCCTTGCCTTCCACGACTGGCAACAGGCCGGTCGCCAGCTCCTTGCCGAGCTCGACGCCCCATTGGTCGAAGGAATTGATGTTGAACAGAGTGCCTTCGACGAAGACGCGGTGCTCGTAAAGCGCGATCAGCCGGCCGAAGGTGCGCGGGTCGAGCTTGCGGTAGAGGATCGTCACCGAGGGGCGGTTGCCGGAGAAGACGCGGTGCGGGGCTATTCTGTCGACATCGGCCGGCTTCATGCCCTTGGCCAGCATCTGCGCGCGAGCCTCGTCCAGCGTGCGGCCCTTCATCAACGCTTCCGATTGGGCCAGGCAATTGGCAAGCAGTAGATCGTGCTGGTGCTTCAGATCCGGCTCATGGCCGACGGCAGCGGCAAGGAACTCGACCGGGATGGAATCGGTGCCCTGGTGCAGCAGCTGGAAGAAGGCGTGCTGGCCATTGGTGCCGGGCTCGCCCCAGACCAGCGGTCCGGTCGGCGTCGTCACCGGCGTGCCGTCGAGGGTGACGCCCTTGCCGTTCGATTCCATGTCGAGCTGCTGCAGATAGGCCGGCAGCCTGGAAAGGCGCTGGTCATAAGGGATGACCGCACGCGCCGGATAACCGCAGATCACGCGATGCCACCAGCCGACCAGCCCCAGCAGCGCCGGCAGGTTCTTCTGCAGGGGTGCGGTGCGGAAGTGCTCGTCCATCTCATGCGCGCCATCGAGGAAGGCGCGGAAGTTGCGCGGGCCGATGGCGATCATCACCGGCAGGCCGATGGCGCCCCACAGCGAATAGCGGCCGCCGACCCAGTCCCAGAAGCCGAACACGCGATCCGCTTCGATGCCGAACTTGGAAACCAGGTCGAGCGCGGTCGAGACGGCGGCGAAATGCTTGCCGACAGCTTCCTTGCCGAGCGCCTTCTGCACCCATTCGCGCGCCGTCTCGGCATTGGTCATCGTCTCGACCGTGGTGAAGGTCTTCGAGGCGATGATGAACAGGGTGGTTTCGGCCGACAGGCCCTTCAGCGTGTCGTGGATATGGGCGCCGTCGATGTTGGAGACGTAGTGCGCGCGCGGGCCGTCGTGATAGGGCGCCAGCGCCAGCGTCGCCATGGCCGGGCCGAGATCGGAGCCGCCAATGCCGATGTTGACAATGTCGGTGATTTTCTTGCCGGTGGCGCCGGCGGCCTTGCCGGAGCGAATGGCGTCGGCGAAAGCGCCCATGGCGTCGAGCACGGACAGCACATCCGCCTTGACGTCCTGGCCATCGACGGTGACGCCCTTGCCCGAGAGGTTGCGCAGCGCCGTGTGCAGCACGGCGCGGTCTTCGGTGATGTTGATTTTCTTGCCGTAAAACATTGCGGCGCGGCGACCTTCGAGATCGGCGGCGGCGGCGAGCTTCTCGAGCAGTTCCATCGTGCCCTGGTCGACCGCGCATTTCGACCAGTCGAGCAAAAGGTCGCCGTCGCTGGCCGAGAACGTCTCGAAGCGCTTGGGGTCGGCGGCAAAAGCCTCGCGCATCGTACCCGATGCCGCCGCGCGCGCAGCACGCAAGGCGACAAGCTGTTTGTCGAAGGAGGAATGATCCACTTTCGGCTCCTGATCGTTTTTCACGACATCTTATCAGACCGGATGTTTCCGGCGCGTGTCGTCGCGCTGATCTTATTGAGCCGAATTCCGCATGTTTCAATGCGTGGGGATGACGCAGTGCAGCATAGTGCGATGTGATGGAGCTATGACGCTGCGCGCCGCGCTGGATGATTTGATGGGAGTAGCGACGACGCTTCGCATCGCGCTGGGGATAATGAGGCGCGACGACGCTTCGCATCGCGCGGGCGTCCGCGCTGCGGGATGACGCAAGCGTCACCCGGGGATGCGACGACGCTGCGCGTCGCGCATAGATCACTGGCATAAATCCCAGCGATCAGAAAAATTGATTGGCGCAACCCCTTGTGCCACGGTTACCTTCCGCTGGTCCAGCCAAGCAAAAAAGACTGGCCATCGAGGAACACCTTCCATGCCACAGCGTAACGACACGGCCATATGGTCCGGCCTGTTCCGGATTTCGGCGGAATCGGGCCAGACCCTGCAGGCGCAGATCCGTCAGGCGATCGTCGCCGCCATTCTCGACCGGCAGATCGCCGCTTCGATGCCGCTTCCGTCCTGCCGCATCCTGGCTGAAAAACTCGGCGTCGCGCGCGGCACTGTGGTGCTGGCGTTCCAGCAATTGGTCGACCAAGGTTTCCTGGTGGCGCGCGAACGGCGCGGCCATTTCGTCAATCCGGATGTGCTGGCCACCCCCGCCAAGCCGCACCAGAAGGCGCCCGACCAGCAGAACGAGATCGACTGGAAGGCACGCCGGCAGATCGCCGCCAGCGACATGCCGCCACCGGCCAAGCACGACAACTGGATCAAGTCCTCCTACCCCTTCGTCTACGGCCAGTTCGACCCGGCGCTGTTCCCGACAGCCGAATGGCGTGAGTGCAACCGCATGGCGCTGGCCGTGCTCGAAATCCGCAACTGGGCCTCCGACATGGTCGATCGTGACGATCCGCTCTTGATCGAGCAGATCCAGGCGCGGCTGTTGCCGCGGCGCGGCATCTTCGCCAATCCGGACGAGATCATCGTCACGCTGGGCGCCCAGAACGCGCTCTATATGCTGGCGACACTGCTGATGACAAAGGGCTCCAAGGTCGCGATGGAAGACCCGGGATACCCCGACGCGCGCTCGATCTTCCGCTTGGCAGGCGCCGAAATCCAGCCGGTTCCGGTCGATCAGTCCGGCATCGTCACCTCGTCCATTCCCAACGATTCCGGCTTTGTCTTCGTCACCCCCAGCCACCACTGCCCGACCATGGTGCCGCTGTCGGCGGAGCGGCGGCAGGACCTTCTGGCGCGCGCCAACCGCCACAACCAGATCATCATCGAGGACGGCTATGACAGCCAGCTTCTCGACGAGGCGCCGCAGCAGGCGCTGAAGAGCCTCGATCGCTCGGGTCGCGTCGTCTATGTCGGCTCGATGTCGAAGACGCTGGCTCCGGGCCTGCGGCTTGGCTACATCGTCGCTTCGGCTGGACTAATCTCCGAGCTCAGGGCGCTGCGTCGCTTCATGCTCAGGCACCCGCCGGCCAACAACCAGCGCGCGGTCGCGCTGTTCCTGTCGCTCGGCCATCACGAAGCCCTGGTGCGGCGGCTGTCGTCGGCCTTCGACGAGCGGCGCAAGCGTCTGGTCCATGCGATTTCCGCATTCCTGCCGGAATGGCGCTCGACCGATTCGGCCGGCGGCACATCGCTCTGGCTGGAAGGCCCGCGCGGCACCGATTCACGTGGACTGGCCGAGGCCGCGGCGTCGCGCAGCGTCATCATCGAGCCGGGCGACCGCTTCTTCGATCGCACCGAAAAGCCCTCGCGTTTCATGCGCTTGGGCATTTCCTCGATCGCGCTGCAGCACATCGAGCCGGGTATTCGCGAGCTCGCGACTGCGGCCGGACGCAGGCCCGCGGCAGCCTGATTTGCCTGTGCCGGAGCTTTGAACAGCCCCGGCCCTTGGCATGATCACCAACATTCTGCATTAGCTCTCTGGCATACTCGGCTGCGTTGACTGGCCCATAGGCTGGGCCAATGGCAACGGCATAGTCGGCTGACAGAGGGACGAAGCAAGCCGACGGTGGACCAATCACCGCGCCGTGTTTCGCAAGCTAAAGGTGGAGTGCCCCCCATGTCAGTGGCTGTTGAGCAGCAGGATGCGGCTCTTAAGGATGCGGCTCCTAAAGATACATCAGCCGACCAGCGTTCGCGACGATCCGGCGGGCGCGAAGCGCGCCGCGCCATGCGGGCCGCACCGCTTGCCGACGATATCCGGCCGGTGCGCGCCGGCCTCGAAGGCGGCAGCTACGGGCCGCTCAACCAGAACGACCAGGAGCGCATCCATGAAGCGGTGCTGACGCTGCTGGAGACCGTCGGCTTCGCCAATGCCATTCCCTCCTGCGTCGAGGCGCTGACCGGGGTCGGCGCCGTCTATGGCGATGACGGCCGCGTCCGTTTCCCACGCGGGCTTGTGATGGACACGATCAGACGAGCCGCGCGGAATTTTACGCTGCACGGCCAGGACCCCAGGCATGACATGCTGATCCAGGGCAAGCGCGTGCATTACGGCACGGCGGGTGCGGCGGTGCATCTGGTCGATGTCGAAAAGCGCGAATACCGCGAGTCGCTGGTGCAGGACATTTATGATGCCGCTCGCCTCGTCGAAGGGCTCGACAACATCCATTTCTTCCAGCGGCCGATGGTGCCGCGCGACATTCCCGATCCGCTCGAAATGGACTTCAACACGCTCTACGCCTGCGTGATGGGCACGTCGAAGCATGTCGGCACCTCGTTCACGGTGCGCGAGAACGTGCAGCCGGCGCTGGAAATGCTTTATGCGATCGCCGGCGGCGAGGAGAACTTTCGCGCCCGGCCGTTCGTGTCAAACTCCAATTGCTTCGTCGTGCCGCCGATGAAGTTTGCCGAGGACGCCTGCGGCGTGCTCGAAGCCTGTGTCGACGGCGGCATCCCGATCCTGCTTCTATCGGCCGGCCAGGCCGGCGCCACCGCTCCCGCGGCGATTGCCGGCGCTGTGGTGCAAGCGGTGGCCGAAGTGCTGGTCGGCCTCATCTACGTCAACGCCATCAAGCCCGGGCATCCGGCGATCTTCGGCACCTGGCCGTTCGTCTCCGACCTGAGGACCGGCGCCATGTCGGGCGGCTCGGCCGAGCAGGCAGTACTGACTTCGGCCTGCGCGCAGATGGCGCAGTTCTACGACCTGCCGGGCGGCTCGGCCGCCGGCATGACGGATTCGAAACTGCCCGACATCCAGTCCGGCTATGAAAAGGGGATCACCGACGTGATGGCCGGTCTTGCCGGCCTCAATCTGGTCTATGAATCGGCGGGCATGCACGCCTCGCTGCTCGGCTTTTGCCTGGAGAGCCTGATCATAGACAATGACATGCTGGGCCACTGCCTGCGCTGCGTGCGGGGCATCGAAGTGACCGACGAAGCGCTGTCGATCGACACCATCACCGAAGTCTGCATGAATGGCCCAGGCCACTATCTCGGCAACGAGCAGACGCTGCGCCTGATGCAGACCGAGTATTTTTATCCGGCCGTCGGCGACCGCTTTTCGCCCAAGGAATGGAACGAGAAGGGCCGGCCCGACATCTTGCAGCGGGCGATCATCGAAAAGAAGCGCGTGCTTGCCGAGCGCTTCCCGCGCCATGTGCCGAAGCTGCTAGACGACAAATTGCGCGCCCGCTTCGGCGAGATGATCAAGCTGCCACGCAGCGGCATGGGCGGGTAAGCTTCACCTTACGAAGGTCAGTCCGCACTTAGCCCAAAGCGCTCGACGACTTCGGCGCTGATCAGCTTGCCATGCAGCGCCATCAGCACGATCCGGGCATCCAGGCTGTCGCCGGTTTCAAGCGCTGCCTCGATGCGGCGCTCAGCGTCCAGCCGCCGCTCCGGCCCATTGGCCTGCTCAAAGGTTTGTGGGCCTGCGATGCAATAACCAAACAGCTGCGCCACGGACCGATAAGCCTCTGGCGGGGGCTCGTCCGGCCAGTGATCCTTCATCAGATTGACGATGGTGAGCTTTACTCCCTCTGGCACCAGTGCCGGGTGAAGGTCGGCGCCGCGCAGCGCGTTGTCCAGTTCCCGCAAGTCACCCGAGCGGCCGAACATGCCGAGGAAACCGAGGGAAGAGCGCCGCTTCGTCATTGATGGGTGTTATCCCTCGTGCAGGACCTGTCGAGACGACGTATCTGTAGACTTGGCCCAATCGATACAAGAGCGTTGCCATGAGAAAAGGCGGCCTACCCGATGGCAAGCCGCCTTCGATTTCACCAAACTTGCAACGCTTAGTGGTTGTCCCTCGGCACGCCGCTGGTGTGCGCGACGTCCTGGTATTTCACCGCCGGCTTCAGCACCATGCCCTCCGAGAACTGGTCGACCATGGAGCGCTGGATCTCCTGCCATGGCGTCTGGTGCTTGGGATAGTGATAGCCGCCATCGACCTGCAGTTCGGCACGGCGGCGCGTGATTTCCTCGTCGGTGACGAGGATGTTGGCAGTGCCTTTGCGTAAGTCGATGCGCACACGGTCGCCGGTCTTGAGCAGCGCCAGGCCGCCGCCTATTGCCGCTTCCGGCGAAGCGTTGAGGATAGAGGGCGAGCCCGATGTGCCCGACTGGCGGCCATCGCCGATGCAGGCCAGCGCGTGAATGCCCTTCTTGATGAGATAGGCTGGCGGCTGCATGTTGACGACCTCGGCGCCGCCGGGATAGCCGATCGGGCCGGCGCCGCGCATGAACAGGATGGTGTGCTCGTCGATGCCTTGCGCCGGATCGTCGATGCGGGCGTGGTAGTCCTCAGGACCATCGAAGACCATGGCATTGCCCTCGAAGGCTTCCGGGTCGTTCGGGTTGGAGAGATAGCGTTCGCGGAATTCCGGCGAGATGCCGCTCATCTTCATGATTGCGGAATCGAACAGATTGCCGCTGAGATTGATGAAGCCGGCATTGGCCTTCAGCGGCTCGGCAACAGTGCGGATGACGTCGGTATTCTCGTTGGCGATCCCCTTGCAATTGTCGCCGATCGATTTCCCGTTGACGGTCATCGCTTCGGGATAGGGCAGCAGCTTCGCCTTCATCAGCTCGGCCACCACAGCCGGCACGCCGCCGGCATGATGATAGTCCTCGCCGAGATATTCGCCCGATGGCTGCAGATTGACGATGAGCGGCACATGGAGGCCGACCGTCTGCCAGTCGTCATTGGTGAGCGGCACGCCGAGATGGCGGGCAATCGCGTTGAGGTGGATCGGCGCGTTGGTCGAGCCGCCAATCGCCGAATTGACGACAATGGCGTTCTCGAACGCCTTGCGCGTCATGATGTCGGATGGCTTCAGATCCTCATGCACCATCTCGACGATGCGCTTGCCGGTCTCATAGGAGATCTGGCCGCGCTCGCGGTAGGGTGCGGGAATGGCGGCCGAGCCCGGCAATTGCATGCCGAGCGCCTCGGCCAGCGAGTTCATCGTGGTGGCGGTGCCCATGGTGTTGCAATAGCCGGTCGACGGCGCCGATGAGGCGACGATGTCCATGAACTCGTCATAGTCGATCTCGCCGGCCGAGAGCCGCTGGCGCGATTCCCAGACGATGGTGCCCGATCCCGTGCGCTTGCCCTTGTGCCAGCCATTGAGCATCGGTCCGACCGAAAGTGCTATGGCCGGAATATTGACGGTGGCCGCCGCCATCAGCAGCGCCGGCGTGGTTTTGTCGCAGCCGATGGTCAGCACGACGCCGTCGAGCGGATAGCCGTAAAGCACTTCGACCAGGCCGAGATAGGCAAGGTTGCGGTCGAGTGCCGCTGTCGGGCGCTTGCCGGTCTCCTGGATCGGATGGCACGGGAATTCGAAGGGGATGCCGCCCATCGAGACGATGCCTTCGCGCACGCGCTTGGCCAGTTCGATATGATGGCGGTTGCATGGCGACAGATCCGAGCCGGTCTGGGCGATGCCGATCAGCGGCTTGCCAGACATCAGCTCGGCCCGCGTCAGGCCGTAGTTCAGGTAGCGCTCGAGGTAGAGCGCGGTCATGCCTGGATTGTCGGGATTGTCGAACCACTCCTGCGAGCGAAATTTCTTCTTTCCGGTGGGGGCGCCTGCCATCATGGTCTCCGTATTTGTAAGACAAATCGATATGGCAACGCGCGGAAGCAGGCAAGAGGGCGCACCGTCGCAACCGGACTTTGGTGCGATAGACACAGACCAGACCGTGCGTTAGGCCTTCGAAGTCTGTCCGGGAGGTATCGATGGCTTTGGTGATCGAAGGCGAGGAACGCATTGCCGCCCCCCTGCAGAAAGTGTGGGACGCGCTGAACGATCCGAAGGTTTTGCAGGCGACCATTCCCGGCTGCCAGAACCTGGAGATGAAATCGCCGACCGAAATGGCGGCGACGGTGGTGTTGAAGATCGGACCGATCAAGGCGACATTCAACGGCGAGGTGACGTTGAAGAACCTGAAGCCGCCGCACTCCTACACCATCCAGGGCGAGGGCAAGGGCGGTATTGCCGGCTTCGCCAAGGGTGGCGCCGACGTGACGCTGACGGCGGACGGGCCGGATGCGACGGTCCTCAAATACGCGGCCAAAGCCGAAGTCGGCGGCAAGATCGCCCAACTCGGCAGCCGGCTCATCGAATCGACTTCGAAGAAGCTGGCCTTGCAGTTCTTTTCAAGCTTTGGCGAGAAGGTGGGTTCCCCTCCCCCTTGAGGGGAGGGTGCCTCGTGAAGCGAGGCGGGTGGGGTCGCCTCAACTGCCTCAACGTGAGTTGAGCTGCCTCGACTTGTAAAGAAAGGTTGTGTGCGTCAAGTTCTGCAAAATGGGCGATCATGAAACTGGTCATGCGGCTTGGCGTAGAGCGAGCTTCTTGTGCTCGCGCAGATCATCCATGTTGATATAGCGGTTGGCCTCCATCCAGTTTTCGTTGGTTTCGACGGCCAGCGCCCTGACCAGGCGCAGGCAGCTTTCGGCGTTCGGGAAGATGCGCACGACATAGGTGCGCCGGCGGATTTCCTCGTTGAGCCGTTCAAGCATGTTGGTGGACTTGAGGTGCTTGTGATGCTGACGCGGCAGCCGGAAGAAAGTCAGCGTCTGTTCTATGGCTTCTTCCGCCCAGGTGGCCAGCCGCGGGTAGCGGGCGGACCATTTGGACAGCCACGCGGCGAGATCGGCCTTGGCCTCGTCGAGATCGCGCCGGTCGTAGAGCCAGCGCAATTCCTGCAGGCAATCGTCGCCGTGCTTCCTGGGCAGGTGATCGAGCGCGTTCCTGAGGAAGTGGACGTAGCAGCGCTGCCATGCTGCTTCCGGGATCACCTCGCCGATCGCCGCGACCAGGCCGGCATGGTCGTCGGACACGGCCAGTTCGACGCCCTTGAGACCGCGTCGTTTCAAGCCGACGAGGAAGTCCTTCCAGGCCGAGCGGCTCTCGCGATTGGCCATCTCCACGGCCAGGATCTGCCGGCGCCCGTCCCAGTCGATGCCGACCGCGATCAGCACCGCCTGGCTCATCACGATGCCGGCTTCGCGCACTTTCTCGTAGCGGGCATCGAGAATGAGGTAGGGGAATGGCTCCTGAAGCGGTCGTTCGGCAAACGCCTTCAGGCTCTCGTCCAAGCGCTTGTTGATGGCCGAGATCGACGAAGCCGAGAACGCATGACCGCACAGCTCTTCCGTGATCGCCTTGACCTTGCGGGTCGACACGCCCTGCACATACATCTCCGCAAGCGTCGCAACCAAGGCCCGCTCCGAACGCTGGTAGCGCTCGAACAGCTCGGTGGAGAAGTGACCCGCCCGGTCCTGTGGAACCCGCAGCTCAAGCTTGCCCACCCGGGTGACCAGGGTGCGGCCGTAGTAACCCGAGCGATACCCAAGGCGCTCAGGCGTGCGTTCGCCCTTCGAAGCACCCAGCGCCTCCTCCATCTCGGCCTCGAGAACCTCCTGCATTACCGCACGGATCACTTCGTGCAGCCCCTCCGGGTTCGAAAGCAGAATGTCTTTGACGGCAGCGCTGGTCGATTTACCTTCTGTCTTGGTCATGGTGGCGTTCCTTCCAGGGAATCGGTGACGTTGAACATCACCAGCCTGCCATGACCGCCCTCTCTCAGCGAATTTGCAGAACTCTCAGCACACTACCTAAAGAAATAGCGTCGAGCGTGTCACCGCGGACCCCACCCGGCCCTTCGGGCCACCCTCCCCTCAAGGGGGAGGGATATCCGAGCTACTCGAACACGATGTTCGGCACCGCCGCTTCGGCCGCGCCGCGTTCTTCGTTGACCCGGTCCCAGACCTTCGAAGCAATGCCGCGATAGATCTTCGCCTCGGCGCTGTCTGGCTTCGACGCCACCACCGGAGCACCTTCATCAGAACTTTCGCGAATGCCCATTTCCAGCGGCACTTCGCCGAGGAAGGTCACGCCGAGTCGCTCGGCCTCGCGCCGCGCCCCGCCATGGCCAAAGATGTCGTAGCGCTTGCCGGTATCGGGGGCTATGAAATAGCTCATGTTCTCCACGATGCCGAGCAGCGGCACGTCGACCTTCTTGAACATATTCAATCCTTTGCGGGCGTCGATCAGCGCCAGGTCCTGCGGCGTCGAGACGATGACGGCGCCGGCCAGCGGCACCTGCTGGGCCATGGTCAACTGGGCGTCGCCGGTGCCGGGCGGCATGTCGACGACGAGCACGTCGAGGCGGCCCCATTCGACCTCGCGCAGCATCTGCGTCAGCGCCGACATCACCATCGGACCGCGCCAGATCATCGGCGTCTCCTCGTCGACGAGGAAGCCCATCGACATCACCTTAAGGCCGTAATTCTCCATCGGTTTCAGGATCTTGCCGTCGACGGTCTGCGGCCGGCCATGGATGTTGAGCAGCCTGGGCATGGACGGGCCATAAATATCGGCATCGAGCACGCCGACACGCAAACCGTTGGCGGCGAGGCCAAGCGCGATGTTGACAGCGGTGGTCGACTTGCCGACGCCGCCCTTGCCGGACGCCACCGCGATGATCGCCTCGATGCCGGGCACGCCGCGCTTGCCCGAGCTTTGCGAGGCCGGGGCGTGCGGGGCTGGGGAGTGTGGAGCTGGGCGCGGCGCGGCGGGCGCGGCCGTCGGTGCCGGCCTGGGCGCCGGGCGCGACGCAACCGGAGCCTCCATGCCGCCGCCCTTCTTCTCCGCCGTCAGCGCGACGACGGCGCCGGCGACACCAGGGATCGCCTTGACGACACGCTCGGCTGCGGCGCGCAGCGGCTCCATCTCCTGTGCGCGGGCGGCGGGAACGGTGATCGAGAAAAACACTTTCGAATCGGCGATGAAAATCTCCGAAACCATGCCGAGGTCGACGATGTTGCCGGTGAAGTCCGGCCCGTTGACCGTCTTCAGACGCTCGGTGACGATTTCCTTGGTGACGGACATGCATTATTCCCTAAGGCGTTTGGCTGCGGCTCAGATAGTGCAGATTGGCAGCGACTCCAAGCACCACCGGTGTCCGCCTCACCCTGCCAGGCCAACCGCTAGGTAGGTGAGCGCCGAAATTGCAGCCGTGGCCGGCAAGGTGACGATCCAGGCGATGACGATGTTGCCGGCAATGCCCCAGCGCACGGCCGAGACGCGGCGGGCGGCGCCGACACCGATGATGGCCCCGGTGATGGTATGGGTGGTCGACACGGGGACGCCGAGCCAGGTGGCGGCAAACAGGGTGATGGCGCCGCCGGTCTCGGCGCAGAAGCCCTGCATCGGATTCAGCCGGGTGATCTTCGAGCCCATCGTGTGAACGATGCGCCAGCCGCCGAACAAAGTGCCGAGCGCCAGTGCTGTCTGACAGGTGAGGACGACCCACAGCGGCACGTAGAACGTCCCGCCGAGCATACCTTGCGAATAGAGCAGCACGGCGATGATGCCCATGGTTTTCTGGGCGTCGTTGCCGCCGTGCCCTAGCGAATAAAGCGAGGCCGAAAAGAACTGCATGACGCGGAAGGTGCTGTCGACGGCGAACGGTGTCTGGCGCACGAACAGCCAGGAAACGGCCAGGATCAGGACCAGCGCCAGAACAAACCCTGTCGCCGGCGACACGACGATTGCGGCGACCGTCTTGCCAAGCCCGGTCCAGACGATGGCGCCGGGCCCAGCCTTTGCAACGCCGGCGCCGACGAGCCCGCCGATCAGGGCATGCGAACTGCTGGACGGGATGCCGGCAATCCAGGTGACGATGTTCCAGACGATGGCGCCAACGAGCGCCGAGAAGATCACCGCCGGCGTGACGATGCTGACGTCGACGATACCTTTTCCCACAGTTTCAGCCACGTGAAGGCCGAAGAACATGAAGGCGATGAAATTGAAGAAAGCCGCCCACAGGACCGCATATTGCGGTCTCAGCACGCGGGTGGAGACGATGGTGGCGATGGAGTTCGCTGCATCGTGCAGGCCGTTGAGAAAATCGAAAAACAGCGCGACGGCGACAAGGCCGATCAGCACGGGAAAGGCGATGGTGGCTTCCATTGCCTAAACGTTCTCGATGACGATGCCGCTGATCTCGTTGGCGACGTCCTCAAAGCGGTCGACCACCTTCTCCAGCTGGCCGTAGATCTCCGAGCCGATCAGGTAGGCCATCGGATCGCTGCGGCCATGCCGCTTGAACAGGTCCTTCAATCCCTGCTCATGCAGATCGTCGGCGCGGCTTTCGACGCGCATCACCTCTTCGGCGATGGCGTTGAGGCGTACCGTGTGCGTGCCGACCTTGCTGAGCAGCGGGATTGCTTCGGCAACCAGCCTGGAGGCGGCAACGATGACGCCGCCCATCTCCTGCATCAGCGGGTCGAATTCCTTCTTTTCGAACAGCTTCACCGTCTTGACGGTCTTGTGCATCATGTCGATGGCGTCATCCATCGACTGGATCAGGTCCTTGATGTCGCCGCGATCGAAGGGCGTGATGAAGGAACGCCGCACCGCCAGCAGCACTTCGGCCGTGATATGATCGGCCTCGTCCTCGAGATCGATGATCTTCTGGCACCAACGATCGATGTCCTTGCCCTGCAGGAGCTGCTCCAGCGCCTCGGCGCCGCCGACCACGGTGCGGGAATGCCGTTCAAAGAGGTCGAAGAAGCGATCTTCGCGCGGCAAAAGCTTGCGGAACCAGCCCAGCATGTCCGATCTCCTCGTATTCCATCCAACCACATAGCGCCGTGTTCGGCCGGGGGAAACAGCCAGCCGGCCCAAAGATGTGGATGCATGGCCAATTGCGGGTAGAGCTTGCGGCGAAAGGCAATTTCCCCGACCTTGCGCGCAACGAACGGACGGATGGTATGATCGACAAGCTCGAATTCTTCATCGCGCTGGCCAAGGAGGAGCATTTCGGCCGGGCGGCGGAAGCGTGCGGCGTCACGCAGCCGACCTTGTCGGCCGGGATCAAGCAGCTGGAGGGCCAGCTCGGCGTCATGCTGGTCAATCGCGGTTCGCGCTTTCAGGGGCTGACGCCGGAAGGCAAGCAGGTGCTGGTGTGGGCGCGTCGCATCGTCGGCGATTCCAGGACCATGCGCGAAGAGATGCGGGCGGCGCGACATGGCCTGTCCGGGCGTATCCGTATTGCCGCCATCCCAACCGCCCTCGCCATGGTGGCGCGGCTTACGACGCCATTTCGCGAGAAGCATCCGGGCGTCACCTTCTCTATCCTGTCGCGCACCTCGATCGAGGTGTTGTCGCTGCTCGGCAATTTCGACGTCGATGCCGGCATCACCTATCTCGACAACGAGCCTCTCGGACGGGTGACCAGCGTGCCGCTCTATGACGAGCGCTACCAGCTGATCACGGCGGTCGGAAATCCCTATTCGGATCGCGACAAAGTGACATGGGCCGAAATCAGCCAGCTGCCGCTCTGCTTGTTGACGCCGGACATGCAGAACCGCCGCATCATCGACCAGCATCTGGCCGAGGCCGGCGTGCAGGTGCGGCCGACACTGGAATCCAACTCGATGATCGTGCTGTTCTCCCACATACGGACAGGCAAATGGTCGTCGATCATGCCGCTCAACCTGGCGGAAACATTCGGTTTTTCCGAACCGATCCGGGCCATTCCGATCGTCGAACCGGATGCCAGCCACACTGTCGGGCTGGTCGCCGCGCCGCGCGAACCGCACACGCCGCTGGTGCAGGCGCTGCTGGACGAGGCGATGGCGCTGGCAGACGATTTCCGCGCCAATCGCTGAGCTAGTCATAACTGGTCAATCGGCGCGATAGAAATTTTCTATCGTGCAACGAAACCGCTTTATTGATTTCAGAGGTTTTCTCTGATTTCTTAAGCACTTAGCGATTAAGCGGCGTAGGCATGTCGTTGTTCCAAAACTGCTTCATGCTTTTGGACGATTATATGCATCGGTCGCTACGATAGGGAGGGCGCTGCGTGACGATGCAGCCTGCAAGTACCGAGATACAGTCGCGCACGGCGGCGATCATCCAGGAGTTGAAGGGCCTCGAAGGCCCCCTGCTGCCGATCCTGCACGAGATCCAGGAAGAATTTGGCCACGTGCCGCAGGACGCCGTGCCCGTCATCGCCGATGGGCTGAACCTGTCGAGGGCCGAAGTGCATGGCGTCGTGACCTTCTATCATGATTTCCGTGCCCGGCCGGCTGGCCGGCATGTGCTCAAGCTTTGCCAGGCGGAAGCCTGCCAGTCGATGGGTTCGGATGCGATCGCCGCAAAGGTCAAGCAGTTGCTCGGCATCGATTTCCATGAGACCACCCGCGACGGATCGGTTACGCTTGAGCCTGTCTATTGCCTCGGGCTGTGCGCCTGTTCACCGTCGGCGATGCTGGATGGTGAGGTGATCGGGCGGCTCGATGACGAGAAGATCGAAGAGATCGTCGCGGAGGTACGCTCATGATCCCGCGCATCTACATTCCAGGTGACTCCGGCGCGCTGGCGCTCGGCGCCGAAAAAGTCGCCAAGGCTGTTCGTGCGGAACTGGCCGAACGGGGTGTCGAGGCCAAGATCGTCCGCAACGGCTCGCGCGGCGCCTATTTCCTCGAACCGATGGTCGAGGTCGCGACCGAAAAGGGCCGCGTCGCTTACGGGCCGGTCAAGCCATCGGACGTCAAGAGCCTGTTCGACAGCGGCTTTCTCACCGGCGGGCATCACAAGCGCTGGCTGGGCGCGCCCGACAAAATCCCGTTCCTGGCCAAGCAGACGCGCCTGACCTTTGCGCGTTGCGGCATCAACGACCCGCTATCGCTCGATGCCTACAAGTCACTGGGCGGGCTCAAGGGCCTGCAGAACGCGGTGGCCATGGCGCCGCTCGACATCGTCAAACAGGTCACGGAATCGGGCTTGCGCGGCCGAGGCGGCGCCGGCTTCCCGACCGGCATCAAGTGGAAGACGGTGCTCGATACGACATCTGACCGCAAATACATCGTCTGCAATGCCGACGAGGGCGACAGCGCCACCTTTGCCGACCGCATGATTATGGAGGGCGACCCCTTCGTGCTCATCGAAGGCATGACGATTGCCGGCATCGCCACCGGCGCGACCAAGGGGTTCGTCTATATCCGCTCGGAATATCCGCATGCGGTGGCTGTCATGAACAAGGCTGTCGAGGTCGCCCGCAAGGCAGGCGTGCTCGGCGTCAGCGTGCTGGGTTCGCCCAACGCCTTCGACATGGAAATCCGCGTCGGCGCCGGCGCATATGTCTGCGGCGAGGAAACTTCGCTGCTGAACAGCCTTGAAGGCAAGCGCGGCGTGGTGCGAGCCAAGCCACCGCTGCCGGCAATCCAGGGTCTGTTCGGCAAGCCGACGGTGATCAACAACGTCATCAGCCTGGCCTCCGTGCCCATCATCATGGACAAGGGTGCTGCCTTCTACAAGGATTTCGGCATGGGCCGCTCGCGCGGCACGATCCCGATACAGATCGCCGGCAACGTCAAGTTCGGCGGCCTGTTCGAGGCGGCGTTCGGCATGACGCTGGGCGAGATCGTCGACGATATCGGCGGCGGTACGGCCACAGGTCGCCCGGTGAAGGCGGTGCAGGTCGGCGGCCCGCTCGGCGCCTATTTCCCGCGCGGCCTGTTCGACACGCCGTTCGACTACGAAGAGTTCGCGAAGCGCGACGGGCTGATCGGCCATGCCGGCATCACCGTGTTCGACGACACGGCCGACATGCTGAAGCAGGCGCGCTTTGCCATGGAGTTCTGCGCCATCGAAAGCTGCGGCAAGTGCACGCCCTGCCGCATCGGCTCGATACGCGGGGTGGAGACCATCGACCGGCTTGCCGCCGGCATCGAGCCGGAGAAGAACCTGGCACTGGTCACCGATCTCTGCAACACGATGAAGTTCGGATCGCTCTGCGCGCTGGGCGGCTTCACGCCCTATCCGGTGATGAGCTCGATCACCCATTTCCCCGAAGATTTCAAGCCCGCGCCGGCGCGCGTGGCTGCTGAATAGGAGCTGGCAGATGAATATCAAGGCCGACTTCCCGACACTCATCGAAGAACTCGATTACGGAACCCCGGAATCGAAGGCGCAAAAGCAGGTTACGCTGATCGTCGACGGCCGCAGCATCAGCGTGCCGGAGGGTACGTCGATCATGCGCGCGGCGATGGAAGGCGGGGTCGAGATCCCAAAACTCTGCGCCACGGACATGCTGGACTCGTTCGGCTCCTGCCGCGTCTGCCTGGTCGAGATCGACGGGCGCGGCGGCACGCCGGCATCCTGCACGACCCCCGTCGGCGAAGGCATGGTGGTGCGCACGCAATCCGAGCGGCTCGACGCCATCCGCCGCGGTGTCATGGAGCTTTACGTCTCCGACCACCCGACCGGCTGGAACGAGAAGGCCGGCACCGGCGCCAGCGAGTTCGACGTTGTGGCGAAATCGGTCGGCCTGACCGAGAACCGCTTCGGCATTGAGGGCCGCAACCACGTCAAGCAGGAAAACGGCGTCGCGCCCGGCCATGGCTCGCTGGCGGTCGACTACATCGCCCGCGACGAGTCCAACCCCTATTTCACCTATGATCCGGCGCAATGTATCGTCTGCTCGCGCTGCGTGCGGGCCTGCGAGGAGGTGCAGGGCACCTTCGCGCTGACGATCGAGGGCCGCGGTTTCGAATCGCGCATGGTCGCCGGCATGCACGAGGATTTCATCGCCTCCGAATGCGTGTCCTGCGGCGCCTGCGTGCAGGCCTGTCCGACCGATGCGCTGCGTGAAAAGACCGTGCTTGAGAAAGGCATGCCCGAGCGTTCCGCTGTCACCACCTGCGCCTATTGCGGCGTCGGCTGCTCGTTCAAGGCCGAAGTGAAGGACGACGAAGTCATTCGCATGATGCCCTACAAGGACGGCAAGGCGAACCACGGCCACTCCTGCGTGAAGGGCCGTTTCGCCTATGGCTATGCCACCCACAAGGACCGCATCCTGTCGCCTATGATCCGGGAAAAGGTCAGCGATCCCTGGCGCGAGGTGAGTTGGGAAGAGGCCATCGCCCATACGGCCAAGGAATTCCGCCGTATCCAGTATCAATACGGCCGCACCTCGATCGGCGGTATCACGTCCTCGCGCTGCACGAATGAAGAGACCTATCTCGTCCAGAAGCTGGTGCGCCAAGGCTTCCGCAACAACAATGTCGACACTTGCGCGCGCGTCTGCCACTCGCCGACCGGCTACGGCCTCGGCCAGACCTATGGCACCTCGGCCGGCACGCAGGATTTCGATTCCGTCGATTTCACCGATGTCGCCGTCATCATCGGCGCCAATCCGGCTTCCGCGCACCCGGTGTTCGCCTCGCGGCTGAAAAAGCGGCTGCGCCAGGGCGCCAAGCTGATCGTGCTCGATCCGCGCCGCACCGAAATGGTCAAGTCGGCGCATATCGAGGCCGACTATCACCTGCCGCTGAAGCCCGGCACCAACGTGGCGGTGCTGACGGCGCTGGCGCATGTCATCGTTACCGAAGGGCTTTTCGACGAAGCCTTCATCCGCGATCGCTGCGACTGGGCGGAGTTCCAGGATTGGGCTTCTTTCGTCGCCTTGCCGGAAAACAGCCCCGAAATCGTGGGCAAGCTGTCCGGCGTCGATCCCGAACTGATCCGAGGTGCTGCACGGCTCTATGCCAAGGGCGGCAATGGCGCTATTTATTACGGCCTCGGCGTGACCGAACACAGCCAGGGTTCGACCACGGTTATGGCTATCGCCAACCTTGCCATGGCGACCGGCAATATCGGCCGCCCGGGCGTCGGGGTGAATCCGCTGCGCGGCCAGAACAACGTGCAGGGTTCCTGCGACATGGGCTCGTTCCCGCATGAACTGCCGGGCTACCGCCACATCTCCGGCGAGGCGGTGCGCGACATCTATGAGACGTTGTGGGGGGTGAAGCTCGACGACGAACCGGGCCTGCGCATCCCCAACATGCTGGATGCCGCCGTCGACGGATCCTTCAAGGGCATCTACATCCAGGGCGAGGACATCCTGCAATCCGACCCTGATACCAAGCATGTCGCGGCCGGCCTGGCGGCGATGGAATGCGTCGTCGTGCACGACCTGTTCCTCAACGAGACAGCTAACTACGCGCATGTCTTCCTGCCGGGCTCGACCTTCCTGGAAAAGGACGGCACCTTCACCAATGCCGAGCGCCGCATCAACATGGTGCGCAAGGTGCTGGAGCCGAAGGCGCGCTATGCCGACTGGGAAGCGACACAGGAGCTTGCCCGCGCGATCGGGCTGGATTGGAACTACCAGCATCCCTCCGAAATCATGGACGAGATCGCCAAAACGACGCCAAGCTTCGCCGGCGTCTCTTTCGATCTGCTCGACCGTGTCGGATCGGTGCAATGGCCCTGCAACGAGAAGGCGCCGCTCGGCACGCCGATCATGCATATCGACGGCTTCGTGCGCGGCAAGGGCAAGTTCATCCGCACTGAATATGTCGCGACCGACGAGCGGACCGGGCCGCGTTTCCCGTTGCTGCTGACCACCGGCCGCATTCTCAGCCAGTACAATGTCGGTGCACAGACAAGGCGCACCGAAAACGTCATGTGGCACTCGGAAGATCGGTTGGAGATCCATCCGCACGACGCCGAGAACCGCGGCCTGCGCGATGGCGACTGGGTGCGGCTGACCAGCCGTTCGGGCGAGACGACGCTGCGTGCGCTGATCACCGACCGGGTGTCGCCGGGCGTGGTCTACACCACCTTCCACCATCCGGACACGCAGGCCAACGTCATCACCACCGACTTCTCCGACTGGGCGACCAATTGTCCAGAGTACAAGGTGACCGCAGTGCAGGTCGGCGCGTCGAACGGACCTTCGGACTGGCAGCGCGACTATAACGAGCAGGCCGAGCAGAGCCGCCGCATCGCTCCGCTACAAGCGGCGGAGTAGTCTTGCCACGGCGTTCGACAATAAGAGCTTCAATCTTGACGGTTGGTCGACCCCCACTCCGTCAGGAAGGAGAGCTTAAGCCGCCTGGCGCCTTTCTTCTCCCTCCGGAGGGGGGAGAGGTGGCGCCGCGAAGCGGCGACGGAGTGGGGGAAGCCGGCCCCGCAACACGCAGCCGTCGAAAGTCGCGCACAACCCAAAGAGCAGGCAAACCGGCCTATCTGGCGAGCAGTCGACCCCCACTCCGTCAAGCTTCGCTTGACACCTCTCCCCCGGTCGACGGGGGAGAGGAAAGGCGCGAGCCTCCACAGCTACTGCTAAGGACGAACAGGGCAGAGGGGCGCGCCTCGTGACCCGAAAACGCCAAGCCACCACCCAAATCTCTCGCCTTGCCCACCGCGCCAGCGGCACGACATCGGCCAACCGCATGGTGCCGGAGGAGACGCCGGTGGCGTTCTCCTTTGCCGGCACCACCCATGCGGTGATGATGGCGAGCCCGGCCGATTTCGAGGATTTCGCGCTCGGCTTCTCTCTGACCGAAGGCATCATAGCCTTGCCTGACGAAATCGATGCGATCGAGGTCGAGGACCATGGCGCCGGCATCGATATCCAGATCCGGCTGAAGGACCAGGCCAATACGCGCTTCGAGACGCGGCGCCGGCGCTTGGCCGGGCCGGTCGGCTGTGGGCTGTGCGGCATCGAATCGATCGAGGAAGCGATGCGCTCGGTCGACAAGGTTGGTGCGTCCAAGCTTACGCTTGAAGCCGACGATATCACCCATTCGGTAAAGCTTTTGTCCAAGGTGCAGCCTCTGCATTCAGAAACCGGCGCCGTGCATGCAGCGGGCTTTTACATTCCCGGCAAAGGCATCGTCATGGCGCGCGAGGATGTCGGCCGGCACAATGCGCTGGACAAACTGGCCGGCGCGCTGGCCAAGGCCGGCATTGACGGTGCATCGGGCGCGGTGGTGGTGACATCACGCGTCTCGGTGGAGATGGTGCAGAAAACGGCGGCGATCGGCTCCGCCTTCATCATCGCCGTGTCGGCGCCGACAGCCCTTGCCATCCGCACCGCCGAAGAGGCCGGCATGACGCTGGTGGCGCTTGTGCGCGGCGACGATTTCGATGTTTTCACCCACCCGGAACGGGTGGTTTTGGGAGTTGCCCAGCATGTCGCATGACGAAGAACACATCACGAGCACCGGGGAAAAGCTGGTGCGCATGGCCAACCAGATCGCCGCCTTCTTCCATTCAAGGCCCCGCGAGGAAGGTGTGGCGGGCGTGGCCGAGCACATCAACAAGTTCTGGGAGCCCAGGATGCGCCGGCAGTTCTTCGAGATGCTGGACAGTGGCGGCGAAGGTTTTGACGAACTCGTCGTCGTGGCCTCGGCCAGGATCAAGCGGCCGAAGACCGAGGAGCAGGCCGATGTGAGCATCGGCTACGTCCAACCCACGGGTGCAGAGAGCGCCGCTCCCCAGAAATAGCCTCCCCCAGAAATGGCGGGCGAACACGGTTCGCCGCGGGCTATATTCCTGTCTTCTAAAGTTTGGCTGCCGCATCCGCCGGGCGTCTGCTATGGTCGGCGATCAGAAATCGTCTGGCCGGGCGGGATAGCAACGTGAGGCCGATCGAGACGCGATATGCCCTCAGCGGCGACGTGCGGATCGCCTATCAGGTGGTCGGCCAGGGATCGTTCGACCTGGTTTTCGTGCCCGGCTTCATCTCCAATCTCGACCTGCATTGGGAAGACGAGGGCTACGCCAGGCTCTTGAAACGGCTCTCGGCGTTCTCGCGGCTGATCCTGTTCGACAAGCGCGGCACCGGCCTGTCCGACCGCGTCGACCCACGCCACCTGCCCAGCCTCGAAACCCGCATGGACGATGTGCGCGCGGTGATGGATGCCACCGGCAGCGGCCGCGCGGCCTTGCTCGGCGCTTCGGAAGGCGCGCCGATGGCAATGTTGTTTGCCGCCACCTATCCGGAACGGACACGAGCGCTGGCGCTCTATGGCGGTTATGCGCATTTCCACAAATGGGTGATGTCGCCGGAGCGCCTCGAGGCCTTCATCGCGACGGCCGGCACGGAATGGGGCACGGGCGCCACACTGCCCAACTTCGCTCCCGGCCGGGTAGATGATGCGCATTTCACCCAGTGGTGGGCCCGCTTCGAGCGGCTGTCGGCCAGTCCGACGGCAGCGGCAGCCCTTGCCCGGATGAATGCCGGAATCGATGTGCGCGGCGTGCTTTCGGCGATCGGCGCACCGACACTGCTCATTCATCGCCGCAACGACGCGCGGGTCGACCCGGACGCCAGCCGCTTCCTGGCGAAAGAGATCGCCAATGCGCGATTGGTCGAGGTCCCCGGGCGCGACCACCCGATCTGGACCGGCGATGTCGACCGGTTGGCCGACCTGATCGAGGAATTCCTGACCGGCGAGCGTGCCGTGGCCGAAGCGGAGCGCGTGCTTGCCGCTCTTCTGGCGACACGCATCTACGACACGGCGCGGGTTGGCGACCGCATGTGGAGCGAACGTAGCGAGCGCTTCCAGGAGAGCTGGCAGCAGCTGGTCGGCCGTCATGGCGGACGCGTCGCCGGTATCCACGGCGAATTGATGATCTCGCGCTTCGACGGGCCGGCGCGGGCCATACGCTGCGCGGCGGCACTGCGCGATGCGGCGCAACATATGGGCATTGCAAGCGCCCAGGGCGCCCATGTCGGTGAGGTCGAAATGCGCGGGCCGCCGGTGGGGCTGATGGCACGGGTGACGATGCAGATCGCCGCCCATGCCGGGCGCGGCGATATTCTGGCGTCGCGGCTGGCCGCCGATCTGGCGGCGGGGTCCGGCCTGCATTTCATCGATGCCGGGCGTGTCACGGTGGATGAGCTGGACGAGCCGCTGGCGCTGGTCCAGGCAACGTCGGAACAGCACCTGGAGCCGGCCTGCCGCCCCAAGGCGAAACCCGCCGAGCCGGCTCAACTGACGGCGCGCGAAAGCGAGGTGGTGATCCTGATCGCCGACGGCAAGAGCAATGCCGCGATCGCCGCCGAGCTGAGGCTCAGCGAGCATACGGTCAAGCGTCATGTCGCCAACATATTGCTGAAGCTCGATTTGCCGTCACGGGCGGCGGCAGCGGCATTTTCCGCCAGGCAGGCTGGCCCGGACGGGCCATAGGGACCATGGCGCTTTCGGGCGAAGCGGCCAGGTGGGGTCGAGGCGTACCAATTCTCTCCATGCAGGCCAGGCGGATGTCGCCGGGAAAGGCACTGCGGATGGAGGATGCAATGCTGAAGTCAAACAGGTCGATCAAATCGCTGGTGATAGCGGCAGGCGTTGGCGCGCTGTTCACGATCGCTCCCGCCAGAGCCGAGGATGCCTCGGCGGCCGCCGCCTACAAGGACATCGAGGCGACGCTCGGCTCAGTGCCGGACATGTTCAAGACGCTGCCCGGTGTTGCGGTTGCCGGCGCCTGGGCCGAGATCAAGGGTGTGCAGCTCAACCCCGAGACCGCGCTCGACGGCAAGACCAAGGAACTGCTGGGGCTGGCCGTCGCCTCGCAGATCCCCTGCCAGTACTGCATCTATTTCCACACCGAGGCCGCCAAGCTCAATGGCGCGACCGATGAGGAGATCAAGGAGGCGATCGCGATGGCGGCCATCGTGCGCCACTGGTCGACGATGCTCAACGGCAGCCAGGTCGATTTCGCGACCTTCAAACAACAGACCGACGGCGTGTTCGCAGCCGTCAAAGCCAAGTCGCAGTGAAAGAAACTGCCGGGCGGTGCGCCGGGCATTGCTTGTGATCATTCAACCGCCCGATCAACGGGCCATGGAGGAGAAGATGCTGACCAAGACGCAGAGCGTGGACGGCGCGGCGATCAAGAAAGCGATCGAAGGACGGGACGGCAGGATGCTCGCTAGCTTCTATGCCGACGACGCACTGGTGCGGGTGATCGACCGCAACAATCCGCCGAGCAAGCCGCGCGAGATCCGCGGCCGGGCGGCGATCAGCACCTTCTGGGACGACATCTGCAGCCGGGCGATGACCCACAAGGTCGACACCACCATCGCCGATGGCGACAATCTCGCCTTCACCCAGGCCTGCGCCTATCCGGACGGAACGAAAGTGTTCTGCGCGGCGATGCTGGAGCTGAAGAATGGGCGGATCGCACGACAGACCGTCGTGCAGGCCTGGGACGAGTAGTTCCACCGCGGAAAGATCAACCGCGGTTTGGGCCGCAAAACTGGAGGAGACAAAAATGTTCAGCGCCAGATGGCAGATCGACGCCAAGTTCGGGCACAAGCAGACCGTGCTCGACCTGTTGAAGAAATGGGAACGCGAGATCGGCTCTCAGGTCGGCATTGCCGATCTCGAGTTCCAGATCATGACCGGTTCGGTCGGAGCTCGGGAAGCGACGGTCGAATCGCATCATCAGGTCGAAAGCCTTGCCCAGCTGGAGGGATTCTTCGCCAGGATCGGCAAGATCGACGCGCACGCCAAATGGGGCAAGGAGATGGAGCCCTACGTCGTTTCAGGCACCAGCCTTTGGAACATCTACCGCATCGTGGAGTAGCCGTGCAGGTGCAGCAGTTTTCGGCCATCAGTTGCGGCGGCCGAAACTCGTCCGCTGCCCGGAAAACCGCCCTTCCCTGGCCGATCCGGCAGCCGCGACACGTGCCGGCTGATTGGGCAATGTGGCCTGCTTGGCCAGGGCCGCCGCTATCAAGGCGTCGGCCTGGCGCGCGCGCTGGTCCGCGCCGGCATCTCCGGCAGGGTTGCCCGCCACGGCGGAGGTCGACATCCGCCGGCGGGGTTTGAAAGCAAGATAGAGAAGCAACGCGCCGAGCAGTCCAGCGCCAATGACGATCGTCAAACGCGTGCCGGTCATGCCGGTGCGTTCGATCTGGGTGGGGTTGGCGAGGTTCTGGACGACGGTGAGCTTGTCGCCGACCTGCGGTTCGCGGGCACCGTTCTTGTTCAGCTCCATCGTGGCCTCGACGGCGTCGGCGCCGGTGCCGACGCGCAAGGTGCCGGTGAATTTCTGGGTCACCTTCCACTCTTTGTCAGCATGAACCGTCTTGAACGCATCCACCAGTTCGCACGGGATCGTGGCGGTGCTGACGGTCTTGTAGACAATCTTGTGGGCGGTCGATTCCATGTCGCATTCGACATTGACCGCGAGGATTTCAGCAGGCGCCTCGGGCCAGCCGCTCTTCTTGATCATGTCCTTGCCGCCGAACACAGCGATCAGCAGACAGAAGCCGCCAATGAGTACCAGCTTGATCTTGGTCGTGTTCATGCGCAAACCCCTCGCCGCGCGGTTTCCCGGCAAGAGGCTGCTCGTTCAGGTTGAATATTCAGTAAATCGTGAACTCCCGCCGTACCGCAAAAGTAACTCTCGCTTAATGTACAGAAAACGGGTTGGCGAATATTTTAGAGATAGTGGCGGCCTCTACCCATGCGCCACCATCACATGACGAACGGCGGTGTAATCCTCCAGCGCATAGAGAGACATGTCCTTGCCGTAGCCAGACTGCTTCAGCCCGCCATGCGGCATCTCGTTGGTCAGCATGAAATGGGTGTTGATCCAGGTGCAGCCATATTGCAGACGGGCGGCCGTCGCCATGGCACGCGAGACGTTCTTGGTCCACACCGAGGATGCCAGGCCATAGTCGCTGTCATTGGCCCAGTTCACGGCTTCATCGACTTCGGAGAAGCGGGTGATGGAGACGACCGGACCGAACACTTCGCGGCGCACGATCTCGTCTTCCTGCAGCGCGCCGGCAACCACCGTCGGCTGGTAATAGAAGCCGGAGCCTTCGCCCGGCTTGCCGCCGGTGGTGATCTCGATGTGCTTCAGTTCCGAAGCGCGCTCGACGAAGCTCGAGACGCGATCGCGCTGGCGGCGCGAGATCAGCGGCCCGATCTCATTTTCGGTGTCGTCGGGCTGGTTGTATTTGATGGTCGAGACGGCAGAAGAGAGATCGGCGACGAGCTTGTCGTAGATCTTCTTGCCGGCATAGATGCGGCAAGCGGCTGTACAATCCTGCCCGGCATTGTAGTAGCCGAAAGCGCGCAGGCCGTTGACCACGGCGCCGAGGTCGGCGTCGTCGAAAACGATGACCGGCGCCTTGCCGCCGAGTTCCAGATGCGTGCGCTTGATCGACTTGGCGGCGGCCTGCAGCACCTTCTTGCCCGTGGCGACGTCGCCGGTGATCGAAATCATGTTGACCTTGGCGTGATTAATCAGCGTGTTGCCGACGCTGTCGCCGCGGCCGAGCACGACATTGACGACGCCCTCGGGCAGCACCTCGGCCAGGATCCTGGCCAGCTTCAGCGCCGTCAGCGGCGTCTGCTCCGACGGCTTGAAGACGACGGTGTTGCCGCCGGCAATGGCCGGCGCCAGCTTCCAGGCCATCATCATCAGTGGATAGTTCCACGGCGCGATGGAAGCGACGATGCCGATCGGGTCGCGCCGCACCATCGAGGTGTGGCCGGGCAGATATTCGCCGGCGACCACGCCCGGCATCGAACGTACCGCGCCGGCAAAGAAGCGGTAGCAGTCGACGATCGCCGGGATTTCGTCATTGAGCACCGCGTTGATCGGCTTGCCGCAATTCAGCGCCTCGAGCGCCGCGAACTCCCGCGCGTTGGCCTCGATGCGGTCGGCGATCTTGAGGAGATAGCCGGAGCGCTGCGCCGGCGTTGTGCGTGACCACAAGACGAACGCTCGCCCGGCGGCAGTAACAGCCGCCTCGATCTGCGCCTGGCTGGCTTCAGGCAGGTTGAGAATGGTCGCCCCGGTCTTTGGATTCAGAATCGGCTCCTCGGTCTCGGTGCCGTTCTCGAACTTCGAGCCGATCAGCATCTGGGTGTCCATGCGGGTTCTCCTTGGTCAGGAGCGAGTAGCGAATAGCGAGTAGCGAATAGGGCTGGTCGTGCAATCTCCCTATTCGCTATTCGCTACTCCCTATTCGCTGTTCTTCATTTGCCCGAACCGGCGATCTGGTCGCCGTCGCGGGTCAGGTAATAGGCGGCAAGGATGGGCAGCAGCGTCACCAGCACCACGACCATGGCGACGACATTGGTGACCGGACGCTGGCGTGGGCGGATCAGCTCTTCCAGCATCCAGATCGGCACGGTCTGCTGCTGGCCGGCGGTGAAGGTGGTGACGATGACCTCGTCGAAGGAGAGCGCGAAGGCGAGCATCCCCCCGGCAAGCAGAGCGGTGGCGATGTTGGGCAGCACGACGTGCCGGAAGGTCTGGAAGCCGTCGGCGCCGAGATCCATCGAGGCCTCGATCATTGAGCCGGAAGTGCGGCGGAAACGGGCGACCGCATTGTTGTAGACGACGACAACGCAGAAGGTGGCGTGGCCGAGCACGATCGTCCAGAACGAGAACGGGATGTCGGCTAGCGAGAAGGCCGAGCGCAACGCGATGCCGGTGATGATGCCGGGCAGCGCGATCGGCAGGATGACGAGCAGCGAGATCGTCTCGCGGCCGAAGAATTTCGTCCGTGACACGGCGGCGGCGCACAGCGTGCCCAGTATCAAGGCAATCGCGGTCGAGATGGCGGCGACACGGACCGAAAGCGACAGCGCCTGCCAGACATCCGGCCGGTTCCAGGTGACGGCAAACCATTGCGTGGTCAGCCCCGGCGGCGGCCAGACGAAGCTCTTCTCTTCCGTGGTGAAGGCATAGACGAAGATCAACAAGATCGGCAGATGCAGGAACAGCAGGCCGCAGGCGGCAGCGATCTTGAGGCCGAGCGGAGCGGATTGCGAACCGTCAGAGCGCATCGAAGGCCCCCATGCGCTTGGCGCCCCAGAGATAGAAACCCATGATGACGATGGGCACGACGGTGAAGGCTGCGGCGAGCGGGATGTTGCCGGCTGTGCCTTGCTGCGAATAGACGGCCTGCCCGATGAACAGCCGCGATGTGCCGATGATCTGTGGGATGATGTAGTCGCCCAGCGTCAGCGAGAAGGTGAAGATCGAGCCGGCGACGATGCCGGGCAGCGCCAGCGGGAACAGCACGTTGCGGAAGGTCTGGCCCGGCGATGCGCCGAGATCGGAGGACGCCTCGACCAGATTGCCGGGCACGCGCTCCAATGCCGCCTGCACCGGCAGGATCATGAACGGCAGCCAGACATAGACGAAAGCGATGAAGGTGCCGGTGGCGGAGACCGACAAAGAGTTGCCGCCGACGACCGGCAGCGACAGCCAGCCATCGAGCACCCAGAGCAGATGCAATTTGGCGAGCAGCCAGGTCAAAATGCCTTCCTTGGCGAGGATCAGCTTCCAGGCGTAGATCTTGACGAGGTAACTCGACCATAGCGGCAGCATGATTCCGAGATAGAACAGCGCCTTCCAGCGGCCGCGGGCATAGCGCGCCGCATAATAGGCGATCGGGAAGGCGATGACGGCCGAGGCCAGCGTGACCAGCACCGCCATCGTCACCGTGCGCAGGATGATGTCGAGATTGGCGGGCTGGAACAGGTCGCCATAGGTCTTCAGCGTGAATTCGTGGTTGATGAGGCCGGAGAACTCGTCGATCGAGAAAAAGCTCTGCGCCAAGAGCGCGAACAGCGAACCGATATAGACGACGCCCAACCACAGCACCGGCGGCGCCAGCATGAGGAACAGCAGCAGTTGCGGCTTGCGCCAGAAAAGGTCCGACAGTGCGCCGCGCATGCCACCGCTGCCGGGCAGGATGGCGGGGGCGGAGGTTGAGTTGAGCGCGGCGATGGTCATGGGGCGACCGCGTGCTGAAGGAACCCTGAGAAGCCGCGTTCCTTCACACCCCCCTCTGTCCTGCCGGACATCTCCCCCTCAAGGGGGGAGATCAGCAGTTTCGCTGCCCCGCCAAATCCCCAACGTTGAAGATTGGCGAAGCCGGGAGGAACAGCCAATCTCCCCGCTTGAGGGGGAGATGTCCGGCAGGACAGAGGGGGGTGCTTGGCGCAAACCTCAATCATGCCGGCTCGTCCATCAAATGCAAATGCTCGCGGTTGAACGTCAGCACCACCGCTTCGCCTTCCGCCGGCAGCTTTGTCCCGGCCGGCACGATGGCGTGCAGCCTCAAGCCGTCGGCGTCGAGCGCCAGCCTGGTCGTGGCGCCGAGATAGTTGGTTCCGACCAGGCGCGCGGCAACCCCTTCGCCTTTCGCAATGCTGCCGATGCGGATGGATTCGGGACGCAGGCTGCCCCAGCGGTGCTGGCCGGAATAGCGCTGGACGAAGTCCGGCGGCAGTACGTTGGAGGAGCCGACGAAATCGGCGACGAAGCGGGTCTTCGGCCGCTGGTAGATGTCTTCCGGCGTGCCGATCTGCATGATCTTGCCGTCATTGAAGACGGCGACGCGGTCGGCCATCGACAGCGCTTCGCCCTGGTCGTGGGTGACGAAGACGAAGGTGATGCCGAGCGCCTTCTGCAGCGACTTCAGCTCTTCCTGCATGTTCTCGCGCAGTTTGAGATCGAGCGCGCCGAGCGGCTCGTCGAGCAGAAGCACCTTGGGCTGGTTGACCAGCGCACGGGCCAGCGCCACGCGCTGGCGCTGGCCGCCGGAGAGCTGGCCGGGACGGCGGGCGCCATAGCCCGGCAGGCGCACCAGCGACAGCGCTTCTTCCGCCGCCTTCTGTCGTTGCGGCTTGGCGATGCCCTTGACCATCAGCCCGTAGCCGACATTGTCGAGCACGTTCAAATGCGGAAACAGCGCGTAGTCCTGGAACACGGTGTTGACGTTGCGGCGATAGGGCGGCACGCCCTCGGCGCGTTCGCCGAAGATCGAGATCGAGCCCGATGTCGGCTGCTCGAAGCCGGCGATGAGGCGCAGGCAGGTCGTCTTGCCTGACCCCGACGGACCGAGCATGGCGAAGAACTCGCCGGGCACGATGTCGAGATCGACCGCATCGACGGCGCGCACGCTGCCGAAATGGCGAGAGACTTTCTGGAAGGAAACGGCCGATGTCATGGGCTGTCCGTCTGTTGCCGGTTTGTGGTTCGTCGAAATAGCTCTTGCCGCCACCAATCAGGCCAGCGGGCACGGCACTTCACCTCCCCCTCGATGGGGGAGGTCGCGGCGAAGCCGCGGGTGGGGGTGACTAGCACCGGACGTCAGCGCTGCCCCCACCCCGACGCTGCGCTCGACCCTCCCCACAAGGGGGGAGGGTTAAGGGAGCTCACCGCCCGCCGATGACGCCGATATAGTCGGACACCCAGCGGTAGTAAGGCACGCACTGGTCGTTCTGGGTGGCGCACTTCGAGACCGGCGTCTTCCAGAACTTGATCTTGTCGAAGTTCTCGTAGCCGTTGGTCTTGCAGCCTTCCTCGCCGAGCAGCTCGTTGCCCTTGCAGGCAGCGGGCACGACCGGGAGCGAGCCGAACCAGGCCGAGACGTCGCCCTGGACCTTGGGCGACAGCGAATGCTCAAGCCACATATAGGCGCAGTTGGGATGCGCGGCGTCGGCCTCCATCATGGTGGTGTCGGCCCAGCCGGTGACGCCTTCTTCCGGCACGGTCGAGGCGACCGGCTTCTTGGCGGCAACCAGCGTGTTGACCTGGTAAGGCCACGAACCGGAAGCGACGACGCCTTCGTTCTGGAAGTCGTCGACCTGGATGGCGGCGTCATGCCAGTAGCGGCCGACCAGCGTCCGCTGAACACGCAGCAGCTCGAGCGCTGCCTTGTACTGGTCTTCGTTCAATTCGTACGGGTCCTTGATGCCGAGTTCCGGCTTGTGGAACATCAAATAGTTGGCGGCGTCGGCGATGTGGATCGGGCCGTCATAGGCCTGGACGCGGCCCTTGTTGGACTTGCCGTCCGGCAGGTTCATTTCCTCGAAGACGACGTTCCAGCTCTTGGGCGCTTCCTTGAAGACATCGGTGTTGTACATCAGGATGTTCGGGCCCCACTGATAGGGAACGCCGTAATGCACCTTGTCGACGGTGAACCAGGGCCCATCCTTCAGACGGTCGTCTACCGCCTTCCAGCTCGGGATGAGATCGGTGTTGATCGGCTGCACGCGCTTGCCGGCAACGAGGCGCAGCGATGCGTCACCCGAAGCGGTGACTAGATCGAACCCACCCTCATTCATCAGCGAGACCATCTCGTCGGAGGTGTTCGCGGTCTTGACGTTGACCTTGCAGCCGCTCTCCTTCTCGAAGGAGGTCACCCAGTCATAGCCCTTGTCGGTTTCGCCGCGCTCGATGTACCCCGGCCAGGCAACGATGCTGACCTCCCCTTCGCCCTTGCCAAGTTCCTTGACCTGGGCGACGGCCTGACCGGAAAAGGTCAGCGCGACCGTCAAGGCGGTGCACGTCTTCAGGAATGAATTCATCGTCAATCTCCCATTTTGGCGCCTGACTGCGAAGCGAGTCGCCGCCGCGGTCAGCCGCAGGCTGAAAAGCGTCAGTTCATCCGATGGCACGTTGCCGCTCTGATGGCGGCTTTCGTCCCTGACATGAAAAGTGCTCGGAAAATTCCGGTTTCGCAAATTCATTTATCAGAAACGCGATATCGGTTTTTCCGATAGATAACCACGCACCCTATCAACGCTGCTGGCGTACCATACGCTGCGACTGGGCAAGGCCGATGAAGTCGCGCGACGCCTGCGGCAGACCGGAGCCGCGGCGCCAGACCATGCCGACCTGGACGACCGGCAGGGAACCCGAAATGTCGCGCGATTCGATGCGGTCGCCTTCCAGCGACCACGGCCGGTAGACTAGGTCGGGCAGCAACGCCACGCCCGCACCTGTGGCGACGAGGCTGCGAACGGCTTCGACCGAGCGGGTGCGAAAGGCGACATGCGGCCTGGCGCCGATCGCCGCCAGAAGCTTGCCGGTGTTCTCCTCGATCTCGTCGACGGTCAGCATGATCAGCGGCTCGCCGGCAATGTCGCCTATGCCGATAATGTCGGCGCTGGCCAGCTTGTGGCCGAGCGGGACCCACAGCCGGTAGGCCGAGACCTCGAGGATTTCCGACTGCAGCGCGGTGCGGTCGCGCAAATTGGAGGTGACCATGACGGCAATGTCGAGCTTGCCGCCGATCAGCAGATGTTCGAGATAGTCGCCATTGTCCTCGATGGCCGAGACATCGACGCCGGGATAGGCGCGGCGGTAGCGCGCCAGCAGATCGGACAGCACATAGCCCGCGACCAGCGAGGTGACGCCGAGCTGCAGGCGCCCGCCGGCCACCACCTGGTCGTCGGAGAAAGCGCGGCGCGCATCGGAGACGTCGGCCAGGATCTTGGTCGCATGGCGCAGGAACTGGTGGCCTTTGTGAGTAATGTTGAGGCCACGTGGGTGGCGCTCGAACAATTCGACGCCGAGATCGCTCTCCAGCTCCTTGATCGCCTCGGTGACCGAGGATTGCGAGATGGAGAGGTTTTGTGCGGCGCCCGACACCGTGCCTTGCTCGGCGACGGCAATGAAGAACTGCAGCTGACGGATGGTGAAAGCCATGGCCGGACTAAACACCGGCGCGACGGAGAAGGAAAGCCGAAGGCGGGCCTTTTACCCGTAGGGCTTGAGGCGCCTCCTGTCAGCCGAAGCCGAGGCGCCGCCGGCAGGCAGGACCGTAGCGAAGCGCGAGCATAAAAGCCGTCTCCAGCGCCAAAACGATGACGATGATGCGAAAGCCGATGGCATAGGAATCCCGGCCGCTGCCGCGCATAAGGTAGCCGGTGACGAGGAAGCCGGTGTTCCATAGCGTGGCGCCGAGCAGCGTCGCCGCCGCGAAGGGCAAGAGTGGCAGACGGAGCGCGCCGGCCGCGATCGGCAGATAGTTGCGAACCGTCGGGATGAACTGCGCCAGCAAGGAGACCCGGACATGATGGCGGCGATAGGCCTGACCAAGCTTGCTGTAGGTCGCATAGCGCAAGCAGACATATTTGCCGAAACGCTCGACCAGCCTGTCGGCACGATCCAATCCAATCCTACGGCCCACACTATACCAGACAAGGCAGCCTGTGATGGCGGACAGCGTCGTCACCAGGAGCAGAATCGCCAGCGCCAGGAGATCGGAGGCTGCCGTCATGCCGAGGAACAGCAGCAGCACATGCGAGGGCGGCAGCGGCAGGATCTTTTCTGTGAAGGCGAGGCAGGCGACGCCGAGCAGGCCGAAGCCCAGGATCGCCGACAGTGGATCAGTCATGCGAAGCGCCAGTCATAGGTTTTGAGGTTCTTGATCCTGGACACCTTATACACCGTCATACACCGTCGCCGGCGGAAAGTTGCGGAATGTCCGGCCAAGCCGGGTCCGCTTCCAGGTCGGAGCGCGCAAGCGTCCAGGCCATGAGGAAAGACAAGGCATCGTTTGCAGCATGGTGACCTCATTGCTGATGCGGGCAATTCGCCCGGCCCGCATTTCGACGAGGCGCTGTTTGCGGCTGCCAAGTTGCATGGACATTGCGAAGAGCCGGATGATTGAAAAACAATTTTTCACCAGAACGACATCTTATGCGGCCGGCGACGCGGACGCATGATGCACAACATCGCCTTCGTGGTATCGGGTAGCGGCATGGGCCGGGATCGCGGCGCGCCAGTCGCTGGTGTTTGGCTAGGCCGCAGCGATGCTGAGGCGCGCTCCAGCCTCGGCAAGTGCCGAGGCAATGTCGCGCGGCGGCGGCTGGTCGGTGGCGAGTTCGGAAAAACCGTCGAAGCCGCAGACCTGGACTAGACCCTGGCGACCGAACTTGGTGTGGTCGGTGATGACCAGCGAGCGCTGGCCGCGCGACAGCACCATGCGGGCGAACTCCGCCTCTTCCAGATCGTAGTCGGCAAGGCCTGCGGCGGCATCGACGGCGCCGATCGAAATCACCGCATGGCTGACCGAGAAGCGGCTGACGAAATCGATCGCCGAGGCGCCGAAGGCGGCTCCGGAATCGCTGCGCAATTCGCCGCCGGCCATATAGACCTTGTTGCCGTTGACGGTGGCCAGCGTGCGGGCGATGTCGGATGAATTGGTGACCACGGTCAGCCGCCGGTGGCCGAGCAGTTCGCGGGCCAGGAACGAGGTCGTGGTGCCGGTGTCCAGCATGACCGATTCACCGTCGCGAATGGTGGCAGCGACCATGCGGGCGATCAGCCGCTTGGCCTCCGCATTGTCCCGCATGCGCCGCTCGAAGGGCGCTTCGCCGGCCATCGACGGCAGGCCGATGGCGCCATGCATCTTGAGCACCGAGCCATTGCCGGTCAGTGGCTTGACATCCCGGCGCACCGTTTCAAGCGAAACCCCCAGCCGGTCGGCGAGGCTGGCAATGGTGACGGTGCCCTCTTCCTTGAGGAGGCGGAGGATTTCGCCATGCCGTTTCGAATGGATCATCTGGCTTCCTCAATTTGCGGCCTGCCCGGTTTTAGGGCAATGCCGCCGTTTTTAAAGGAATTGCTCGTGGTTTCGGGCAAAACACCCAAAAAAAGTCACAACATTTCATTGACAGCTAGGCAGCACTGGCGTGACATTGACGGCGTGACAGCTTCGGAACTGCCACGGGAGGGTGATGGCAGAGCCGCAATTCACGGACCGGACCGTTTGGCCAGACCGTCTGGGTTTGAACTGGCACAAAAGTTTCTCAAATCCGCGGGGGCGGAGACCGGGTATCAAAACCTGGCCAGAGGGGCTCGTCGGTGCGGCGCGGGATAGGAGTTCCTGCGTCCCGCACCGACGAGATTTTTTGCGTTTCCCAACGCTCGTTGCGCGGCGCATGGCGCCCAAGAAAGCTCCGCAAAAGTCAGGGATGGCCCCGTGACTGCTGAAGACCGCATCCGGGCCTTGCCTTGCTGGAATGGCAGCATCGACATTGCGCCGCTGCCGGGCGGCCTCAGCAACGCCAACTATCTGGTCAAGGACGCGGCCGGGCGGCATGTCGTGCGCTTCGGCCAGGACTATCCGTTCCACCATGTCTTTCGCGACCGTGAAGTGATGACGGCCCGCGCGGCGCACGCCGCTGGCTTCGCGCCGGCGGTCCACCATTCCGAACCCGGCATCATGGTCACGGAATTTCTCGGCGCGAAAACCTATGTTGCCGAGGACGTGCGCGCCAATATTGGTCGCGTCGCAGCCCTTATGCGCGGATTCCATCGCGAGATGCCCAATCACATCTCCGGCGCCGGCTTCATGTTCTGGGTCTTCCACGTCATCCGCGACTATGCGCGAACGCTGAGCGAAGGCGGCAGCCGCAAGCGCGACGACCTGCCCAGGCTGCTGGCGCTGGCCGACGAACTGGAGCGGGCGCAGAAGCTGCTGCCGATCGTATTCGGCCACAACGATCTTCTGCCGGCAAATATCCTCGACGATGGCGACAGGTTGTGGCTCATCGATTTCGAATATGCAGGTTTCAACACCGCGATGTTCGATCTTGCCGGCGTTGCCTCCAACGCCGAGATGAGCGACGCGGAGTCCTTCACTTTCCTCACGGCGTATTTCATGCGCGAGCCGGATGAGGCGATCCGCCGCTCGCACGCCGCCATGCAATGCGCCTCGCTGCTGCGCGAGGCGATGTGGAGCATGGTTTCCGAACTTTACCTCGACGCGCCCGGCATCGACTACGTCGCCTACACCGCGGAGAACCTGACGCGGCTTGACGCGGCGCTGGACAATTACCGCACGAAATACGGGACACAGTCATGAGCTTGCCCACGCATGCCGATATCGTCGTCATCGGCGGCGGCATTATCGGCTGTTCGACGGCCTACCACCTGGCGCGCGACCACAAGGCCGATGTCGTGCTGCTGGAACAGGGCAAGCTGACCTCGGGCTCGACCTGGCATGCGGCCGGGCTGGTCGGCCAGTTGCGCTCGTCGGCCTCGATCACCCGCGTGCTCAAATATTCGGTCGAGCTCTACAAGGGACTGGAGACTGAGACCGGGCTCGCTACCGGCTGGAAGATGACCGGGTGCCTCAGGCTTGCGACCAATGCCGACCGCTGGACCGAATATAAACGGCTGGCGACGACGGCCAGGAGCTTCGGCATGGACATGCAGTTGCTGTCGCCGGGGGAGGTCAAAAAGATGTGGCCGCTGCTGGAGACCAGCGACCTCGTCGGCGCCTCCTGGCTGCCGACCGATGGGCAGGCCAGCCCCTCCGACATCACGCAGTCGCTGGCCAAGGGCGCGCGCATGCATGGCGCCAAGCTGTTCGAGGACGTCCGCGTTACCGGCTTTGACATGACGGACGGGCACATCACCGCGGTGAAGACCAACAAGGGCGACATTGCTTGCGACAAGGTGGTGAACTGCGCCGGGCAATGGGCACGCCAGGTCGGCGCGATGGCCGGCATTTGCGTGCCGCTGCAACCGGTCAAGCACCAGTACATCATCACCGAGAAGATCGACGGGCTGGCGACCGACGCGCCGACAATCCGCGATCCCGACCGCCGCACCTATTTCAAGGAAGAGGTCGGCGGGCTGGTGATGGGCGGCTATGAGCCGAACCCGCAGGCCTGGGCGACCGGCCTGCCCGGCGGCGATGTCCCCGATGACTGGGAGTTCCGCCTGTTCGACGACGACTACGATCATTTCGAACAGCATATGAGCCAGGCGATCGCGCGCGTGCCGGCGCTGGAGACGGTCGGCGTCAAGCAGATGATCAACGGGCCGGAGAGTTTTACGCCGGACGGCAATTTCATCCTCGGTGTCGCGCCCGAATGCGCCAACATGTTCGTCGGCGCCGGCTTCAACGCCTTCGGCATCGCCTCCGGCGGCGGCGCCGGCTGGGTGCTGGCGCAATGGGTGGTCGACGGCGAGGCGCCGCTCGACCTTTGGGTGGTCGACATCAGGCGCTTTTCCGGCCTGCACCGCGACCGGCAATGGGTCAGCGACCGCACGCAGGAGGCCTATGGCAAGCATTACACGATCGGCTTTCCGCATGAGGAGTATTTGTCGGGCCGGCCGCGCATCGTCTCGCCGCTCTACGAGCGGCTGAAAGCGCACCGCGCGGTGTTCGGCTCCAAGCTCGGCTGGGAACGGCCGAACTGGTTCGCGCCGCAGGGCGCCACATCCGAAGACATTTATTCCATGGGCCGGCAGAACTGGTTTGGCCCGGTCGGCGAGGAGCATCGCCATGTGCGCGAGAAAGTCGGCATCTTCGACCAGTCGTCCTTCGCCAAATACGAAATGACGGGTTCGGATGCGGCCAAGGCGCTGGACTGGATCTGCGCCAACGATGTCGCCAAGCCGGTGGGACGGCTGACGTACACGCAGCTGCTCAACACGCGCGGCGGCATCGAGGCCGACCTGACTGTGGGCAGGCTCGCCGAGGAGAAATTCTACATCGTCACCGGCACCGGCTTCCGCTCGCATGATCTCTCCTGGATCGGCGACCATGTCGGCAAGGGCCTCGACGTGACGTTGAAAGATGTCACCGAGGATTTCGGCACGCTGTCGCTGATGGGGCCGCGCGCCCGCGATGTGCTTTCGGCCGTCACCGACGCGGATGTCTCGAATGCCGCCTTCCCGTTCGGCCATGTCAGCGAGATCGCCATTGCCGGTCATACGGTTCGGGCGCTGCGCGTCACCTATGTCGGCGAGCTCGGCTGGGAATTGCATGTGCCGATCGCCGCCACCGGCGAAATCTTCGACGCATTGATGGCCGCCGGCAAGCCGCACGGCATCCGGCCGATAGGCTATCGGGCGCTGGAATCACTTCGGCTGGAGAAAGGCTACCGCGCCTGGGGCTCCGACATCACCCCCAACGACACGCCTCAGGAGGCCGGCCTCGGCTGGGCGGTGAAGCTGAGGAAGAACACCGATTTCGTCGGCCGGCGGGCGCTCGAAAAGATCAGCGGCGCCGATCTGAAGAAACGCTTTGCCGGCTTCACGGTCGACGATTCCGATATCGTGCTGGTCGGGCGCGAGACGATTTTGCGCAATGGCGAACCGGTCGGCTATCTCACCAGCGGCGGCTATGGCTACACGCTGGCCAAGAACATCGGTTACGGTTATGTCCGCAATGCCGATGGCGTCGGCGACGATTTCCTCGGCTTTGGCGACTATGAGCTGGTGGTCGCCATGGAGCGGACGCCGGCCAAAATCCATCTCGAACCGATGTATGATCCTACAATGAGCAGGATCAAGGCGTAGACGAAACCTGGATTAGCTCACACGGAGCACAAGGCCGCGGCTGGGCACGGTGTCAGCCTCGCCCGGCATCGAAACATAAGGCGCAGTCTCCTCGGCGCGGACAACCCTGCCCTCAGCTTCGAGTACAGCGATGCGTTCGGCGAAGCCGGCGTTCCACAGCGTGTTCTTGATGGTCAGCACGATGACGCCACCGGGACGGCAGACGCGGATCAGTTCGTCCAGCCCCTCGGCGCCGACATGGCCGGAGGTGAAAACGCCGGCCGAGACGATGCCGGCATAGGCATTGTCGGCAAAGGGCAGTGGCCCGCCGAGCGCCAGGCAATGCAGCGCCGAATAGACGCCCTTTGCCGCCGCTTTAGACAGCATGCCTTGCGAAATATCGAGCGCTTCGACCTGGGGATAGCCGGTGATGGCCAGCCACTCGCCGATCAGCCCGGTGCCGGCGCCGGCGTCGAGAAGCGGTGCGGCGCCGCGCGGCAGATGGCGGGCCAGCAGGGCCAGGCAGATCGTCGGATGGCGGTAGCCGGCGGCCGACATGTCGGCATCGTAGGTTTCCGACCAACTGTCATAGATCGCGGCGACGTCCTCGGGCCGTTGCGCCGCATAGGCGGCGCCAAGCCCGCCATGATCCTTGTTGCCCGCCATGGCTGTTTCTCCGCCAGCTCGCTGCTCACCCTCGATCGGATGATAGCCAAACGGCGAAAACTGTGGAACCGTTGTCGCAAGAAATACACGGCCAAGGGCAACAGGCATGGGGACGGACGAGGCACGCGCAACACTTGCGGCAATTCCGGCATTGGCGGGCTATGACGGACCGCTTGAGCGGCTGGGCGGGATGACCAATCTCGTCTTTCGGGCCGGCGATATCTGCCTGCGTATCCCCGGCAAAGGCACCGAGGAGTATATCAACCGCGCCAATGAAGCGGTGGCGGCGCGTGAGGCGGCCAAAGCGGGCGTCAGCCCCGAAGTGCTGCATGTCGACCCCGCGACAGGCGTGCTGGCGAGCCGCTTCGTTGCCGGCGCCGTGACGATGTCGCCGGAAAAGTTCAAGCTGCGCGCCGGCAGCCCGGCCCGCGCCGGCGAAGCCTTCCGCAAGCTGCACACGTCCGGTGCGGTATTTCCGTTCCGCTTCGAGCTGTTTGCGATGATCGACGACTATCTCAAGGTCTTATCGACCAAGGAAGTCGCCTTGCCGCCGGGCTACCATGACGTGGTGCGCGAATCCGACACCGTGCGTGCGTCCCTTGCCGCGCATAGACTGCCGATTGCCGCCTGCCATTGCGATCCACTGTGCGAGAATTTTCTCGATACGGGCGAGCGGATGTGGATCGTCGACTGGGAATATTCGGGGATGAACGACCCGCTCTGGGACCTCGGCGACCTCTCGGTCGAAGGCCGGTTCGACACCGCGCAGGAGGAAGAGATGATGCGCGCCTATTTCGGCGGCGAGGCAAAACCGGCCGAGCGCGGCCGCGTCGTCACCTACAAGGCGATGTGCGACCTGTTGTGGACGCTCTGGGGCCTTATCCAGCTTGCCAACAACAACCCGGTCGAGGATTTCCGCGCCTATGCCGACGGCCGCTTCGCCCGTTGCAAGGCGCTGATGGAAACGCCTGAGTTTTCACGGCATCTGGCGGCGGTGCGCCAAGGTTAGGTCAATTCACGCCTTTCGGCACGTTCTCCGGCGGCACGACTATTTCGACCACCTTCTGGCGGTGGAAGATGAACAGGCCGGCGAGCACGACGATGGCCGCGCCGATCAGGATGCGCGGTCCCGGCACGTCGCCGAAGAAGGCCAGGCCGAAGATCACCGCCCATAGAAGCAGGCTGTAGTGCAGCGGCGCCAGCGTCGAGGCAGGGGCCAGTTTCAGCGCCCTGGTAATCATCAGATGCGCGCTGCAGGAGACGATGCCGAGCAGGAGCATGGCGCCGAAATCGAGTGCCGAGGGCGTCTGCCAGGCGCCGATGGTCATCACGCCGCCGACCAGCAGCGTGCCGATAGTCTGCCAGGTGACCAGCGTTGTGTCGCTGGTGCCGCGCAGGCGGCGGCTGAGGATGATGGCGAAGGCGAAGGCAATGCTGCCGACCAGTGCGAACAGCGAGGACTGCGAGAACGCCGCCGAAGACGGCTTCAAGATGATCAGCACGCCGCAGAAGCCGACCATGATGGCGGCCCAGCGGCGCCAGCCGACCTTTTCACCGAGCAGGAAATGCGACAGCGCCGCCACATAGATCGGCCCGGCCATGTAGAAGCTCATCACATCGGCCAGCGGCAGATAGACGACGGCCGCGTAAAACAAGGCTGTATCCACCGTGGTCGCCAGCACGCGCAGAATCTGGAGGACCGGCCGCTCCATCTGGAACAGTCTGCCGGCGCCCTGGTTGGCGATCATCGGGCCGAGCACGATGAAGGCCCCGATCGATCGGATCAGCACCACCTGCCCCACCGAGAAGCTGGCGACCAGCCATTTGCCCATCGCGTCGTTCAGCGCGAACATGAAGTCGCCGGCCAGCATCAAAAGGATGCCGGCCAAAAGCACGTTCCTGATGGTAAAGGTGCGGACGAGCGACTGGGCCATGCGGCTCCCTAGCTGCAAGCGGCCGCTTTGACGAGGCAAATCGGTAAGACCAGCGGCGGAAATCGGCTGTTTCTACGCAGTTTTGTGCCGCCGGTTCACCTGTCCGGGACGGCCGGCGATCGACAGCCGTGTCTCCTGCTTCGTGCGCTCGGCCACCACCTTGCCCCTGGCGACGACGCACAGCCGTTCGGCACGTAACCTCAAGGCCTCGATCGGGTTGCCGGCATCGAGGATAACGAAGCTGGCGCGCTTGCCCACGGCAAGGCCGAGATGATCGAGGCCCATGATGGCGGCGTTGACATTGGTGACCATGTCGAAGCAGCGCGCCATGTCGGCAGGGCTCGACATCTGAGCGACGTGGAGGCCCATGAAGGCGACGTCGAGCATGTCGGCGGTGCCGAGCGAATACCAGGGGTCGAGAACGCAATCCTGGCCCCAGCCGACGCGGATGCCGAGCGCCTGCATCTCCTTCACCCGGGTCATGCCGCGGCGTTTGGGAAACGTGTCATGGCGGCCCTGCAGCATGATGTTGATCAACGGATTGGGGATCGCCGACACACCGGCCTCGGCAATCAGCGGCAGGAGCTTGGAGACGTAATAATTGTCCATCGAGTGCATGGAAGTCAGGTGCGAGCCGGCCACCTTGCCCTGAAGGCCAAGGCGGTGGGTCTCATAGGCAAGCTGCTCGATGTGGCGCGACAGCGGATCGTCGGTCTCGTCGCAATGCAGGTCGACCATCAGCCCGCGCTTCGACGCGATTTCGCACAATTCGGTCACCGAGCGCGTGCCGTCGGCCATGGTGCGTTCGAAATGCGGGATGCCGCCGACGATGTCGACGCCCATGTCGAGCGCGCGGATGGTGTTGTGGCGCGCCGTCGGCGAGCGATAAAACCCGTCCTGCGGGAAGGCGACCAATTGCAGGTCGATATAGGGCGCGACAATCTTCTTGACGTCGAGCAGCGCCTCGACCGCGAGCAACCTGTCATCGCAGACATCGACATGGGTACGGATGGCGAGCAGGCCCATCGAGACCGCCCAGTCGCAATAGGCGAGCGCCCGCTCGCGAACCGCGTCATGCGTCAGGAGCGGCTTCAGCTCGCCCCATAGCGAAATGCCCTCCAGCAGCGTACCCGAAGCGTTGATGCGTGGAATGCCGTAGGACAGCGTGGCATCCATATGGAAATGCGGATCGACGAAGGGCGGCGAGATCAGATTGCCACGGGCGTCGATCGACGTGCCGGCGCTGACATGCAGTTCGGGCTCGATGGCGACGATCGTCTCGCCGATGATGCCGAGGTCGGCGACGGTGCCGTCGGGCAGCGTTCCGCCGCGCACAACAAGGTCGAAATCCATCTGTCGTCATCTCCCCGCAGATCAATCGCCGCAATCGTGGCACAAAAGACACCGTGCCGCAGCCGTTTGCCTCCGCAACAGCGAAAGGTTCCATCCGGCCACAACTCGCTCTATAAGCCGCCTTTCGCCCTGGTGGCGAATCCGAAATTCGTCAGTCAGGCATGGGATCGGCCATTTGTTTCGCTTCTTCCGTTCGACGGAAAACCAGCGCCTTATCGCAAGGCTTTTACGGGAATCCTTTCACGCGCATAGATTTGGCTACGCTGCGGCCATTCTGTCGATGCTGGTTGTGGCGGCAACGACAGCAGCCAGCGCCTATATGCTGCGCGAAATCACCAATGAATTCGTGGTTTACAAGAGGATTGGGCAGGTCAATCTGATCGCGGCGGCGACCGGAGCGATCTTCATTCTCAAGGGCTTCGCAAACTTCATCCAGGCCTACTTCATGAGCAGGGTCGGCAATGCCATCATCGCCGACCGGCAGCGCAAGATCTATGACAGCATTCTCGCGCAAGGCATCGAATTCTATCATTCGACCTCTTCGTCCGAACTGATTTCGCGCATGACGAACAATGCCCAGGCCGCGCGCAGCGTGCTCGACCAAATCGTCACGTCCTATGTTCGCGACCTGGTGACGCTGGCTGCGCTGGTGGGGATGATGGTCTGGCAGCAGCCGGCGCTGTCCCTGATCTGTCTGGTGATCGGGCCGATCGCCATTTACGGCGTCAATCGTATCCTGAAGCGCGTCCGAAAAATTGCCTCGCAAGAATTCCGTTCGCTCGGCCAGATCGTGCAGGTGATGCAGGAAACTGCGATCGGCGTGCGCGTCGTCAAATCCTTCGGCCTCGAAGGCGCCATGCGGAAGCGCATGTACAAGGCCGTGTCGGACGTGGAGAGCCGCGCCAACAACATCGCCACGCTGGAGGCCGCCACCAGCCCGGTTATGGAAACGCTTGCGGGGCTGGCCATCGCTGGCGCCGTTTTTGTCAGCGGCTTCCTGGTTCTGGGCGGCGGCGGTCAGATGCCGGGCAACATCATGGCCTTCATCGCGGCGCTGCTGTTGGCCTATGAGCCGGCCAAGCGCCTGGCCCGCGTACGCATCTCACTTGAAACCGGCATTGTCGGCGTGCGCATGATGTTCCAGCTCGCCGACCGGCCGCTGACGCTGGCCGAAAAGCCGGATGCAAAGCCGCTGCGGGCCGGGCCGGGCGAGATCCATTTCGACAATGTCAGCTTCGCCTACCCCGAAAGCGCGCCGGTGTTCGAGGGACTGGACCTGACGCTTGCCGCCGGCAAGATGACGGCGCTGGTCGGACCCTCGGGCAGCGGCAAGTCGACCATCCTCAACCTGATCATGCGCATGTACGACCCGCAGGTCGGCAAGGTGATGTTCGATGGCCAGGACATTTCTTGTGCCACGCTCACCTCGGTCAGGGAAAAGATCGCGTATGTCAGCCAGGACACGTTCCTGTTTGCCGGCACGATCATGCACAACATCAGGCTCGGGCGCGAGGGCGCCACGGACGAGGAAGTAATGGCCGCCGCAAGGGCCGCCAATGCACATGACTTCATCAGCGCCCAGGCGAAAGGGTACGACACGGATGTCGGCGAGAATGGCGCGCTGCTGTCAGGCGGCCAGCGCCAGCGCATCTCGATCGCGCGCGCCATGCTGCGCAATGCCGAAATCCTGCTGCTAGACGAGGCGACCAGCGCGCTCGACGCCGAATCCGAGGCGCTTTTCCGCGACGCGCTGCAGCAGCTGACGGTCGGGCGCACCACCATCGTCATTGCCCACCGCCTGTCGACCGTGCACCAGGCCGACACGATCGTGGTGCTGGAGGCCGGCAAGGTGGTGGAAAGCGGCGCGCATCGCACGCTGCTCAACCAAGGCGGGCTGTATCAGAAGCTTTATGAATATCAGTTGATGCCATAACGGAGTGCGAGTATGCGCGCTGCTCGGTTCATGTCCTTTCTACGATCCGTCTTGTTGGGCACCTTTGCCGCGCAATCTCCTGCCATGGCTCTCGACTACGACAAGGCGCATCACCTCGACGCGGAGAACCTCGCCGAACAAGGAATCGCAAAGACCTACCAAGAAGTTTTGCCCGAGCTTCGGCAATATGTGAAAGACCCAATCGCAATCGAGGAAAGCGTAGACATGTACGCTTCACGATATGCCGTGCGCTCGGCTGGCCAGGAGTTCGTGATATATGCCCCGGATAGTGTGGGCAGCGAAGACAAAAGCTGGGGCACGGCCACTTATGTCTTCTTCAAAATCATCAATGACCAACTCACCCATTCGGGCGTGCGATACTACGCGCTCAACGGTGGAAACGACCTGTTCGGCATCTTCTTGACACCATCACAGGCGGAAGACGCAAAGCGATCGCTGCCAACCCGCACGGATTGGCCCTATCTTCCCGATCCGAAATCGCCTTGGTACGGCCAGTACCACTAGCCGGGCTGGATCACTCCGGCACGTGCCGCACCGCGCCCTTGTCGGCGCTGGTGGCGAAGGCGGCGTAAGCGCGCAGCGCGGTCGTCACCTTGCGCTTGCGCTTTTCCTCGGGCTTCCAGGCCATGGCGCCCTTTGCCTCCATGGCCGCGCGGCGCGCGTCGAGTTCAGCGTCGCTGACAGCAAGCCGGATCGTGCGGTTGGGGATGTCGATCTCGATCGTATCGCCTTCCTGCACCAGTCCGATCGTGCCGCCTTCCGCTGCTTCGGGCGAGGCATGGCCGATCGACAGGCCTGATGTGCCGCCGGAGAAGCGGCCGTCGGTGACCAGCGCGCAGGCTTTGCCGAGGCCTTTCGACTTCAGATAGCTGGTGGGGTAGAGCATTTCCTGCATGCCGGGGCCGCCACGCGGCCCTTCATAGCGGATGACGACGACATCGCCGGCCTTGATTTCGTTGGACAGGATCGCCTTCACCGAAGCGTCCTGGCTTTCGAACACGCGGGCCGGGCCGGTGAACTTCAGGATCGACTCGTCGACCCCGGCCGTCTTCACGATGCAGCCGTCGAGCGCCAGATTGCCTTTCAGCACGGCAAGGCCGCCGTCTTTCGAGAACGGCGTCTCGGCTGAGCGGATGACGCCCTTCTCGCGGTCGAGGTCGAGCTCGTCCCAGCGGCGGTCCTGGCTGAAGGCGACCTGTGTCGGCACGCCACCCGGAGCGGCGAGGAAGAAATCGCGGACGCTTTGGCTGGAGGTGCGGGAAATGTCCCAATGGTCGAGCGCTTCGCCGAGGCTCGCCGTGTGCACCGTGGGCAGGTCGCGGTTGAGCAGCCCGGCATTGTCGAGCTGGCCGAGGATCGCCATGATGCCGCCGGCGCGGTGGACGTCTTCCATATGCACGTCGGACTTGGCCGGTGCGACCTTGCATAGCACCGGAACCCGCCGTGACAGCCGGTCGATGTCTTCCATGGTGAAATCGACTTCGCCCTCGTGGGCGGCGGCCAGGATATGCAGCACCGTATTGGTCGAGCCGCCCATGGCGATATCGAGCGTCATGGCGTTCTCGAAGGCGCCTTTGGAGGCGATGCTGCGCGGCAGTGCCGACTCATCATCCTGCTCGTAGTAGCGCTGGGCGAGATCGACGATGAGATGGCCGGCCTCGACGAACAGCCGCTTGCGGTCGGCGTGGGTTGCGAGGGTCGAGCCATTGCCGGGTAGCGACAGGCCGAGCGCCTCGGTCAGGCAATTCATCGAATTGGCGGTGAACATGCCGGAGCACGAGCCGCAGGTCGGGCAGGCCGAGCGTTCGATGACCTTGACGTCCTCGTCGGAGATCTTGTCGTCGGCGGCGGCAACCATGGCGTCGACCAGGTCGAGCGCTTGTGTCTTGCCGGCGAGCACCACCTTGCCGGCTTCCATCGGCCCCCCGGAGACGAAGACGCTTGGGATATTGAGGCGCAAGGAGGCCATCAGCATGCCGGGCGTGATCTTGTCGCAATTGGAGATGCAGACCATGGCATCGGCGCAATGCGCGTTGACCATATATTCGACCGAGTCCGCGATCAGCTCGCGCGACGGCAGCGAATAGAGCATGCCGTCATGGCCCATGGCGATGCCGTCATCGACGGCGATGGTGTTGAATTCCTTGGCGACACCGCCGGCCTTCTCGATCTCGCGCGCCACCAGCTGGCCAAGGTCCTTGAGATGGACATGACCCGGCACGAACTGGGTGAAGGAATTGACCACCGCGATGATCGGCTTGCCGAAATCCGAGTCCTTCATGCCGGTGGCGCGCCACAGGCCGCGGGCGCCGGCCATGTTGCGGCCGTGGGTGGTAGTGCGGGAGCGATAGGCAGGCATGAATGTTCCTTGGCTGGTTGGCTGCGCTCAACGCGGAGCGTGGCGGCGCTTAATTTGGACCGCGGGGTTTATAGACCGGCAAGTATGGTCTGGCCACATTTTTGCAATGCGCCAGAGTCTCGCTGAAATCAGGGTTTCGAAAAAGATTGCCGGCCAGTGTCGGATCGCTAGCCCGGCATCCGTCCTTGGGACGACGGCAAGGGAATGGCACCATTTCTATAAGTCAGCCGCTTCACCTGTAACCGCAACCAAACACCCGAGGAGCATGACATGCAAAAGATCACCACCTGCCTGTGGTTCGATGGCCAGGCCGAAGAGGCGATGAATTTCTACGTTTCCATCTTTAAGAACTCGAAGGTACTGAGCGTGCTGCGTTGGCCCGAAGGCCATACCGATGCCGGCAAGGCGCTGGTAACCACGTTCGAACTCGACGGCGTGCAGTTCCAGGCGCTGAACGGCGGACCGCAATTCAAGTTCAACGAGGCGATGTCACAGTCGATCGACTGCAAGACGCAGGAAGAGGTCGACTATTTCTGGGACAAGCTCATCGAAGGCGGCGGCGAACCGTCGCAATGCAGCTGGCTGAAGGACAAGTTCGGCGTCTCCTGGCAAGTCGTGCCGGAGCAACTGCCGCGCCTGCTTCTGGATCCGGACCGGGCCAAGGCCGGGCGGGTGATGTCGGCGATGATGCAGATGAGCAAGATCGATATTGCCAAGATCGAGGAAGCTGCGAAGGGGTGAGAAGCGGCCGCGTAGCGGACGAAAAGCCAATTGCTTTGCTTTTCGAGCTTCGAACGCCCTGAGCCACGCGAACGGCCGGCGCGCGTTGGAGCCAATTGACCCTTCAAGGTCGGCGCTGCCCCTCATCCGCCCTCGGGCACCTTCTCCGCGTAAGCGGGCAGAAGGAAAAGGGGCGCCTTACGCCGCCTTGTCGCGGACCTGGTAGTCCTTGATGGTGGCGAAGCGGATCGCCCTCCAGCGTTCGGCTTCGTAGTTCAGCGAGAAGGCGTTCTGGGCCAGAAACACCGGGTCGTTGTCGAGATCGCGGGCGATGTCGCCGCGATGCGCCTCAATGAAGCGAAGCGTTTCGGCCTTGTCGTCGGCAGAGATCCAGCGGCAGACCGAGAAGCGCGACATTTCGAATTCGACCGGCAGCGTGTATTCGAAATTCAGCCTTTCCTTCAAGACGTCGAGCTGCAGCGCGCCGACAACGCCGACGATGGCCGGCGAGCCGTCTTCCGGCGAAAACAGCTGCACGACGCCTTCCTCGGCCATCTGGTGCAGCGCTTCCTTGAGTTTTTTCGCCTTCATCGCGTCGCCGAGGCGCACACGGCGCAGGATTTCCGGCGCGAAGTTGGGTACGCCGCGGAACAGTATCTCCTCGCCTTCGGTCAGCGTATCGCCGATACGCAGCGTGCCGTGGTTGGGAATGCCGACGACATCGCCGGCAAACGCTTCGTCGGCGGTGACGCGGGTGCGGGCAAAGAAGAACTGCGGCGCCGACAGGCTCATCGGCTTGCCGGTGCGCACCAGCTTGGCCTTCATGCCGCGCTCGAGCTTGCCCGAACAGACGCGCACGAAGGCGATGCGGTCGCGATGGTTGGGGTCCATATTGGCCTGGATCTTGAACACGAAGGACGTCATCTTCTCCTCCGTCGCCTCGACCTTGCGGGTGTCTGCGTCCTGCGCACGCGGCGGCGGGCCGAAGGCGCCGAGCGCCTCGATCAGGTCGCGCACGCCGTAATTGCGCAGCGCCGAGCCGAAATAGACCGGTGTCAGATGGCCTTCGCGGAAGGCGTCGATGTCGAGCGGGCGGCAAGCTTCGCGCGCGAGCTCCAGCTCCTCGATGAAGGCCTCGCGCTCGTTTTCCGGCAGCAGGCCGGCGACGCGGTTGGAGTCGGGGCCGTTGACCGGCGTGCGGTCTTTCTCGGCATCGCCCCTGCGCACAGCGTTGAGCGCCAGGTGGTAGGTGCCGGCAAAAGTCTTGCCGCGGCCGATCGGCCAGGTGATGGGGGCAGTGTCCAGCGCCAACTTCTGCTCGATCTCGTCGAGAATTTCGAACGGGTCGCGGCTTTCGCGGTCCATCTTGTTGATGAAGGTGATGATCGGGATGTCGCGCAGCCGGCAGACTTCGAACAGTTTCAGCGTGCGCGGCTCGATACCCTTGGCGGCGTCGATGACCATGACGGCGCTATCGACCGCCGACAGGGTGCGGTAGGTGTCGTCGGCAAAATCCTCGTGGCCGGGCGTATCGAGCAGGTTGAAGACATTGTCCTCATATTCGAAGGTCATCACCGAGGTGACGACCGAAATGCCGCGCTCGCGCTCGATCTTCATCCAGTCGGACCGGGTCTGGATGCGATCCTTCTTGGCCTTGACCTCGCCGGCAAGCTGGATGGCGCCGCCGAACAGCAGCAGCTTTTCGGTGAGCGTCGTCTTTCCGGCGTCGGGGTGGGCGATGATCGCGAAAGTGCGGCGGCGCGATACCGCCTGTTCGATGTCTTCAGCCAATTTCTGGAATCCTGTCTGTGGCGCGGGCTTCTAGCAGCGCATTGCTGGCCTGTCGACAGTTTCGGGCCGGCAGGCCGACCACACTTGAGCTTGAATCGTTACGGTGGCATCAGAGGAGCCCATTCTGAGAGGTCCGGTATGAGCAGCGCTAAAGAAGTCATCGTCATTGGCGCCGGCATTATCGGGGCGTCCATCGCCTGGCACCTGACCAAGGCCGGGGCGCGGGTGACTGTGATTTCCGATAGTGGTGCCGGCGGCGTCGCCACGCCAAACTCCTTTGCCTGGATCAACGCCAGCTGGGGCAATCCCGAAATCTATTTCCGGCTGCGCATCCGTGCGATGGCCGAATGGAAGCGGCTGGCAAACGAGCTGCCCGGCCTGCCGCTCGCCTGGTGCGGCGGGCTGTGCTGGGATCTGCCGGCCGACAGGCTCGAAGCCTACGCGGCTGAGCACGCTTGCTGGGGTTACGGCATCGAACGCGTCGACGCCGGGCGGGCAGCGCAAATCGAGCCCAATCTCGTCGAGCCGCCGGAATTCGCTGTCTATGTCGCGGAGGAAGGCGTGGCCGAACCGGTCGCAGCGGCCAAGGCGCTGCTGGCCCACGCAGAACGGCAAGGTGCGCGCGTTCTCTCCAGTTCTGTAACCGCACTTGTCCAGACCGATGGCAGGATTGCCGGTGTCGATACATCGCATGGGCTGATGCCAGCCGAAGAGGTGGTGATCGCAGCCGGTGTCGGGGCGCCCGATATTGCCGCTACCGCCGGCATCAAGCTGCCAATCGAGACGCCGCCCGGTCTGATCGTCCACTCGCAGCCCTACAAGAAGCTCCTCAACGGGCTGGTGCATGCCGAAAAGCTGCATATGCGCCAGACGGCGGAGGGCCGCATCATCGCCGGCTCGGATTTCGCGGGGAGCGATCCCGGTGAGAATCCCGACGCCACGGCGCGCGAGCTGTTTGCAGCAATGAAGGCGGCTTTGCGCGGCGCCGACGAACTGGAATTCGATTTCCACACGGTTGGCTACCGGCCGACGCCGATCGACGGCTTTCCGATCATCGGCCGCGCCGAGGGCACGGAAGGTCTCTATGTCGCCGTCATGCATTCCGGCATAACGCTGGCGCCCGCGGTCGGGCTGTTCGCCACGCGCGAAATTCTCGACGGCGAGCGTGATCCGCTGCTGACGCCTTATGGGTTGGGTCGGTTTGCTCAGTAGCCCGGCGGACGCTTGAAGCCGCCGGTCAGCGCTTCGATCGCCTTGGCGATGCCGAGCAGCCGCGATTCCGACCAGCGCTTGCCGACCAGTTGCAGGCCGATAGGCAGGCCGTCGCGGTCTTGCCCGCAGGGCAGCGAGAGTGCCGGATGGCCGGAATAATTGAAGACCGCGCCATAGGCCGGTAGCATCCAATAGCTTTGCTCCTTGCCGTCGACTTCGATCGGCGTGCCGGGCTCACAATGCGCGAAGGCCGTGGTCATGGCGACCGGGCACAGCAAGGCATCGCAGGTTTCGAAGAACCTGTCCCAGGCCAGGATCGAGCGGTCGCGGCGAGCGAGCGCCTCGAACCAATTGGTGATCGGCGTTGGCTGCTCCGGCGGTTCGGGCTGCGCTGCCTCCAGCATCATGCCGATCAGATCGCCGCCCTGCTCCAGATCGTCATGCAGATCGATCTCAGGCAAGTTCGCTTCTTCCACAATCACCCCTGCTGATTGCAACCGCTTGGCCAGGCTTTCGACCGCGGCAGCGATTTTACCAGCCACCGGAAAGCCGGGGAAGGACGGCGTGACGGCGATGCGCAATGTCTTGAGGTCGAGCCTGGGCATGCCCTCTACGGGCACCGGCGCGAGGTCGGTGTCTGCTCCGTCCGGGCCGGCGATGATTTTGTAGATCAGCGCAAGATCCTCCACGCTGCGCGCCAGCGGGCCGAGGCAGGACATCAGCCGCACGCTACGCGCCGCGCCGTTCGGATCGGGGAAGGCGCCGGCCAGGGACACGCGGTGCTCGGTCGGTTTCAACCCGTAGACGCCGCAAAAAGCCGACGGCAGGCGGATCGAATCCTGCATGTCGGTGCCGACATCGAACGGCGTCACGCCGGTCGCCACCGCTGCCGCTGCGCCACCGCTGGACCCGCCTGACGTGCGCGATCGGTTCCACGGATTGCTGGTGCGACCGAACAGCGGATTGTCCGATTGCCAGTCGCCCAGCATCGTCGCGACATTGGTCTTTCCAATCAGGATGCCGCCTGCGGCTTTCAATCGGGCGACGACCGGGCTGTCTGCCTTTGCCACATAGTCGGCGAATGGTGCGAAACCAACCGTGGTCTTCATATCAGCGGTTTGGTGCATGTCCTTCAACGTGAAAGGCACGCCATGCAGCGGTCCGAGCGCATCGCCGCGCGCCTGCACCGCGTCGGCTTGTTTCGCGCGCTCGCGGGCGCCTTCCCGATCGAGATTGACGACCGCGTTGACCGCCTCGCTGTGTCGGTCGATTTGGGTCAGATGGGCGTCCAGAGCTTCGACGGCGGAGATCTTTCGCGCCGCGATTGCGGCGGCGAGATCGATGGTCGAGGAAAAGGCGAGGTCCATGATTGCTCCGGCTGCTGCCAAACGTATCGCGGTTTAAAACCAAGTTCAGCATTCGGAGATCATCGGCGCTTGATCAAAATTGCGCTTGCCGGTCGGTTGAGGTTGGCGCTCTACGGCGCCCCCCTCTGTCCTGCCGGACATCTCCCCCACTTTGGGGGAAGATTGGCAGCTTTGGCTTCGGCGCCCCTTTTCCTGCGTTGAAAATTGGCGAAGGCCGCCGTGACCTCCAATCTCCCCCCTCGTGGGGGAGATGTCCGGCAGGACAGAGGGGGGCGCGAAGGAATGCGGCTTAGACTAGGGCCTAGACGACCAGTGCCAGCCTTGCCACAGCCGGCACGAACGGCCGAATGCTCATCCCATCGCCAGTGATCGTGACAAAACTCGCCGGCGGGATCGCCTGCCAGTCGCCGCCTTCGCGGTCGAAGGGTTCGGACACGATGCAACGACCGCCGTTGCGGAGCGACGTGTACAGGGTCGGTGCGTGGGCATCGCTTGCGTAGCGCACGGCATAGAGCGCGCGCCCATCCGAAAGGGCCGCAGTGAGTTTCAAGGCCGGTTCGAGACCGGCGTGGCGTGACGCCTCCAGAACCCGAGCGGTGGCGCGCGATACTGCCCCTTGCGGGTCGCCAGCAAGACCCTCGTCGATCATCAGCAGGAAAAACAATTCGGAATCGGTGGTGCCCTCGCGCTGGTCGAAGACGGCGTCAGAGAGCGAGTTCTCCAGCGCGCGGCGGATCTTTTCGAAGCCGCCGATCTGGCCGTTGTGCATGAACGACCAGTTGCCGGAGATGAAGGGATGGCAGTTCATGCGGCTGGTGGCGCCGCCGGTCGACGCCCTGACATGGGCGAGGAACAGGCCGGATTTGATCTGCCGGCATAGGCTTTTCAGATTGGGATCCGACCAGGCCGGCAGGATGTCGCGGTAGAGGCCGGGCTCGGGCCGGTCGCCATACCAGGCAAGGCCGAAACCGTCGCCATTGGTCGGCGACTTGGCTTCCTGGGCGCAATGGCTCTGGGCGATCAGCGAGTGGCAAGGTGCGGTGACGACGTCTTCGAGGAAGACCGCTTCACCCAGATAGGCCGCCCATCGGCACATGGCTTCTAACCAATCCTAGGCGCGATCCAAGAGAGCCTGGGGCTCCTTGACCGCGTGCGAGCCTCTGTTGTGCGTCCGCTCGTAGAGTTCGCGAACGATTCGGCTTGCCGTAGTTTCGAAGAGAAACGGCAAGAAAGCGTGAACGAGTGCCGCACCAGCGGCCATCAGGAGGCGCGAGCAGAACCAGGCGGCAAAGGCCATATGGCTGAAATAGGTCTCGCCCACCTTGGCCGGGTGAGAGGTGAACAGCTTCGAAAACAGCGTCGTCATGGTGATCCCTCCTGCCGGGATAAGCCCCGATGTGGGTATCCTGCCACGGGGTAAAGGTTCATCGGTCTCAATTTGTCCTTGTCTAACGCCGTGGTTCGGGACATTCATCCCACATGGCGCTTGAATTTGATGAAATCGACCGAAGATTGCTGGCCGAACTGCAACGCGACGGCACACTATCGGTCGATCAGCTCTCCGAAAAAGTGTCGCTGTCGCGCAACGCCTGCTGGCGCCGGGTCAAGCGGCTGGAAGAGGACGGCGTCATCACCGGACGGGTGGCGCTGGTCGATGCCGACAAGCTCGGGCTCGGACTTTCGGTGTTCATCCTGATCCGCACCTCCAATCATGACCCGGACTGGCTGCAGAAGTTCCGTGCGGCGGTGACCGGTTTTCCCGAGATCACCGGGGTCTATCGCATGTCCGGCGATCTCGACTACGTGCTGCGCGCCCGCGTCGCTGACATGAAGGCCTATGACCGGCTCTATCAGCGGCTGATCGCCAAGGTGGCGCTGTCGGACGTTTCGGCCTCCTTCGTCATGGAGGAGATCAAGGAGACGACCGTCGTTCCGATGGAATTGCGCTAGGTCACACTGACGCCTGAAAGAAAGCCGTTGATAGGCCTGCGGACGAGTTGACCGAATCGCCGTTCGCGCCGATAGGATCGATTTTATGCGCGCAGCCTTCCAAAATTCCTCCGTCATTGGTCCCACTGTCGGCTTCGTCAGGTTGCCGCATGGAGATGGACTTCCCCTTCCCGCCTATGAAAGCACCGGCGCCGCCGGCATGGATCTGCGCGCCGCGGTGCCGGAAGACCGGCCGCTGCTGATCCTGCCTGGCAAGCGCGCCTTGGTGCCGACCGGTCTGATCCTGGAAATTCCCGAAGGAATGGAAGGCCAGGTGCGGCCGCGCTCCGGCCTTGCCTTCAAGCATGGGCTGACCGTCCTCAATTCACCGGGCACGGTCGACAGCGACTATCGCGGCGAGGTCAAGGTGCTGCTGATCAACCTTGGCGACGAGGATTTCGCGGTGACGCGCGGCATGCGCATTGCCCAGATCGTCTTTGCCGCGGTGACGCAGGTGACGGTTGAGGAGCGCTCGCTGGCCGGCGCCACGACGCGCGGCGCGGGCGGGTTCGGATCGACCGGCACCGCCTGAAATGAGCATACCGAAACTGGTCATCTTCGACTGCGACGGCATCCTGGTCGACACCGAGAACCTTGCCAACCGGCGGCTTGCCGAGTGGTTTGTTGCCGCCGGTTATCCCACCACATTCGAATATTGCCGCAAATATTTTTCCGGCCGCAGCATGGCTTCGGTGCAGAAGGAAATCGAAGAGACGACCACGGTGCGGCTCGGCGCCGATTTCGTCGATCGCTGGAATGCCGGCCTGCCCGAACTGTTTGCGCATGGCGTCGAGGCGATCCCCTATGTGCGCGACTTCATCGAGGCGGTTCGCGCGGCCGGCATTCCCTATTGCGTCGCCACTTCCGCGCGTATCTCGAAGATGCACATCACGCTCGGCCAGACCGGGCTGCTGCCTTTGTTCGAGCACGCCATGTTCTCTTCGACCATGGTCGGCCGCGGCAAGCCGTTCCCGGACCTGTTCCTGCATGCGGCAAAGACCATGGGCTTTGCGCCCGCCGACTGCATCGTCATCGAGGACAGCGTTGCCGGCACGCAGGCCGGCATTGCCGCCGGCATGCGTGTCTATTCCTATCATGGCGATCCCTATTCCGACCGCGATGGCCTGGCCGGCGCTGGCGGCGTCCTGTTCGACGACATGCGCGAACTTGCCGGGCTGGTGCCGATCCACTGAAGCTGTGTTAGGTTCCGCGCGGCCAGCCTGAGGCACCCATGCCAACGAACCTGCTTCGCTCCATCCTAAAGCGTTTCACCGTTTCATGGAAACGGCGAACCGCTCTATCTTTTTGTTTTGTCGCAATTTCCGGCCGGAAAACCGCACACACTTTTCCTGAAATTGCTCTAGCGCTTGTGCTGCTGCCGTGGCTTTGGACCGCAGCCGGCGCGCAAGCCGTCAGCTTCCCGGAATTCGGCAGCGCCATCCCCGGCCACATGGATGTGACCTATCTGGACCTCGCAAGGATGGTCATTCCCGGCCTGGCAGGTGACAGCAACGGTTTCTACCGGGGTGGATTGCCGATCGAGATGCGCCACATCGAGGGGCCGGATGACGGCGGTTCGCCGCCTGAGACATCGGGCCTCTCCAACGCCGGCGTGCTCACCATCAAGGCCGGGGGCAAGGACCGGCTGGCGATGCTCTACGACCTCGGCGACTCTCCCGACAGCGCCGAAGGCTATGCCGTGCTGGCGCTCTACGACATCACAGACAAGCCGAAGCTGCTCGACGCCGTCAATGTTGCGCTCGACCGCGGCACCTATTTCCGTGAACCGGGCAAGCTTTCCGTTGGGCCGAACGACGACATCGTGATCACCATGAGCGCGCATTTCAATTCAAGCCAAAATTACGCGATCACGCCGCTGATCATGGTGCGCGACGACAAATTCCAACTGATCGACATGATCTTCACCTTCGATGAGAACCTGTGCGCCTACAGCCGCAAGCAGGACGTTGCTTTCCAGACGATCGCTGACGGGCAGCCTTATGCCGCAGTCAAAGTGACGGTGACCGACGCCACGGTGCTCAACGGCGAGAGCTGCGACGGCCAGCCGCCCAAGCCTGAAGCCCACGCAATTTCCGTTACCTATCATTGGGACAAGAAGACGTTGCACTACGTCAGGGATTCCGACGCGCTGGACAGATTGGCAGGAGAGAACGCCAAACGCTTCTGAGCCAACCGCATTCGTTTGCCCGGTGCATTTCTGCACGATAGAATCTGCCGATATTCCGCATCTGAAGGGAGCACTCATGGACAAGGGCAAGATCTTTCGCGACCTGCACGCCTCGACCTTCGTCATGCCCAACCCCTGGGATGTCGGCACGACCAAGCTCCTGGCCTCCTTCGGCTTCAAGGCGCTGGCGACGACCAGCGCCGGTTTTGCCTTCTCGCGCGGCCTGCCCGATGGCGCAGTGACCTTCGAGGCGATGATCCACCATTGCCGCGAGCTGACGGCGGCGACCAGCCTGCCGGTGTCGGCCGATCTCGAGAAAGGCAAGGGCGACAGCGCGACGAGTGCCGCCGAGACGGTTTTTGCGGCCGAAGCGGCAGGTCTCGCCGGCTGCTCGATCGAGGACCATACCGGCGATCCCGACAAGCCCATCTATGAGTTTTCACACGCCGTCGAGCGCGTTGCAGCTGCTGCTGAGGCCGCACGGGCGCTCAAGCATGATTTCGTCTTCACCGCACGGGCCGAGAATTTCCTTTGGGGCAAACCGGATCTCGACGACACGATCAAGCGGCTGCAGGCCTTCGAAAAGGCCGGCGCCGATGTGCTCTATGCGCCCGGCCTCAAAGATGTCGAGACCATCCGGAACATCTGCTCGGCGGTGAGCAGGCCGGTCAATGTCATGGCACTCCCGGCCTTCACCATCGCCGACCTTGCCATGGCCGGGGTCAAGCGCATCTCGCTCGGTCCGTGGCTGACCAATTTCGCCTTCGGCATGCTGGAAACCGCGGCGCGCGAGATCCAGCAGGACGGCACGTTCGGCTTCACCCGGGCCGCCATCCCGTTCGGCAAATTGCAGGCGCTGTTTTCCAAATCCTCAGGCTAGGGGGTCCCGGCGCATGACGCTCACCGTCGTCGACATGCACACCGGCGGCGAGCCGCTCAGGATCGTCACCGGCGGCTATCCAGACATTCCCAAAGGCACGATCCTGGAAAAGCGCGCCTATGTGCGCGACCACCTCGACCATTTGCGCAAGCTGCTGGTCTTCGAGCCGCGTGGTCACTACGACATGTATGGCGCGCTGCTGGTGGAGCCCGACCTGCCCGGCGCCGAGCTGGCCGTGCTGTTCATGCACAACGAGGGCTATTCGACGATGTGCGGCCACGCCATCATTGCGCTTGGCCGCTACGCCGTCGACGAAGGCCTGGCGGCGAAACAGGAGCCAATCACCATGGTCAACATCGAGGCGCCGTGCGGCTTGGTCGTCGCTTCGGTGGAGGTCAAGGACGGCAAAGCGGGATCGGTGTCGTTCGAAAGCGTGCCGGCCTTTCTGTTTGCCCATGACCAACAAATCGAATTGGGGGGATACGGCAAGATTGCGTTCGACATCGCCTATGGCGGCGCCTTCTACGCGCTGGCCGACTGCCATCAATTCGGCCTGGAGTTCGGCCGCAGCCGGGTGCGCGATTTCGTCGACGCGGCAACCGCGCTGACCGAGCGGCTGAAGGCGGCGTTCCCTCTATCGCATCCCGACCATGCCGATCTCGCTTTCCTCTACGGCACCATCCTCACCGATGGACACGATGCGTTCTCCGGCGAGGCAACAAAAAACATCTGCGTCTTTGCCGATGCCGAGGTCGACCGCTCGCCGACCGGCTCCGGCGTCACCGCGCGGCTGGCGGCAATGCATGCCAAGGGTGAGATCAACCCTGGTCAGGAGCGGTCCTTCGAAAGCATCGCCGGCTCGCGCTTTTCCGGAGCGGTGGCGCGCACGACCATGGCCGGCCCGCATGATGCGATCATCGCCCGCGTCGGCGGCCGCGCCTACTATTCGGGCCGGGCGGAATTCACCGTCGAGCCGGATGACGAATTGGGACGCGGTTTTCTTCTGCGTTGATAGGCCTATCGCCCGGCGCTCTCCCGCGCGCCGACCGCCTTGTGCAGATGCACCATCATGGCGGCGGCAAAGAGCGGCGTCAGCAGGTTGAGCAGGGGCACGGCGAGGAAGGCAGCGATGAGCAGCCCGGCCAGAAAGACGGTGCCGGCATATTTCCGGCGCAACGCCCTCGCCTCATCTTCCGGGCGGAAGCGCATGGCGGCGAATTCGAAGAATTCACGTCCGAGCAGATAGCCGTTGACGATGAAGAAGGCGGCGATGTTGACGCCCGGAACCAACAGAAGGAGCAAGGCGACGATGTTGCCCAGGATGACGACGCCGAAGAATTTCACCGACAACACGAGCGAGCGCAGCGCCGGCATGGCGCGTCCGACGGGATCGGCCGGATAGTCGGTGCGCTCGACCACTTCGGCGATGTCGTCGAGAAACAGGCCGGCCACGATTGCCGTCACCGGCGCGATCAGCAGCGCCATCCCGAAGGCAAGCGCGATGGCAGCGATGATGCCGCTCAGCCATCCGGCCCAGGACGGCAGGCCGGGCAGCAAGGAGTGAACCCATGGCAGGGCCAGCCAATCGACAAGCCCGGTCAAGACGAACCACAAGGCGACCAGCGCCAGGACGGTCAAGCCCAGCGTCTTCAGGAAAACCGCGCGGAATTCGGGAGAAAACAGCCGGCTGAAGGCGGCGCGGGCAGCGTTGGAGATCACGGCGTTTCCACCCCCAGGAACAAACGGATATCTCCGACATAGGCGGAGACCCTGTCAGCCGCAAGCCTGCTGGAGCGGGCGCAATTCCGGACGGGAACTAGAGCATGATCCCAAAAAGTGGGTACCGGTTTTTGGAAAAGATCATGCTCCAACAAAGGGTTAGATCATGATGAGATTTCAACCAAATCTCATCATGATCTAGCGCGCCAGCGCCCGGGAGCGGGCGGGGATGGTCATTGCCGCAACGCCGGCGACGACGCAGCCCATGCCCCAGAAAGCTGTCGGCCCAAGGCTTTCACCGAGGAACAGGACGCCGATGCCGACGCCGATCGGCACGCGCAGATAGGCCTGCGACGTCGTGCCGACCGAACCAAGCGTGTGGATGAGGCGGAAAAAGATGCAGAAGGCCAGCGCCGTGGAGAACACCGACAATGCCAACAAGGCCAGTATCGACGCCATTGAAGGCGACAGCGTCCACGGGCGGTCGAAGGCCAGGCTCAAGGGGACGAGGATGACCGCGCCGCACAGCATCGAGCCGGCGGCCGGCAGCATCGGGTCGAGTCCCCTAAAGCTGCGGCCGAAAATGGCGGCGCCGGCATAGCAGACCGTGGCGGCAATGACGGCAAGCTGCGCCCACAATTGATGGCCGAGCCCGCCAAGCGCCTGGGTGCCGACGATCAGGCAAATGCCGGCAATGCCGGCACCGACACCGAACAGCTTGCGTGCGGTCACGGATTCATGGCGGGTGATAAGCGCGGTCAGCAGGAAGGTGAAGATCGGCGAGGTCGCGTTGAGAATGGTGGCCAGACCGGCGTCGATGGAGCGCTCGGCGGCGGCGATCAGCGTGAACGGCACGACGCTGTTGAGGCAGGCCTGGACCATGAACCGCCACAAGGTCGCGCCGTCCTTGGGCATGGAAAGGCCGCGCCAGCGGATCAGCGCGAGCAGGATGGCGCCGGCGATCAGGGTGCGAGCAGCGATGAAGGTTATCGGCGGGATCGTCTCGACACCGATCTTGATGAAGGTATAGGACGCGCCCCACAGGGCGGCCAGCACGCCAAGCAGCGCCAGTTCGGTGGCCATGTCGGTCTTTGCTTGCATGCAGGGTGCTTCCAGCGCTTGATCTGAGGCCAAGCTTGTAGGCGACCCGGCGGTCAGATGCTTCGGCCACGGTCGAACTGTGATGGAGCCTCGTCCCAGGCGCGCGCGCCGGCCTGGGCCGGCAAAGGGTGGAAATCGGTTGCCATTTTTCGGGGTGATGCTGTAGACCCGCCCGGGCGCGGCAGAAAGCCGGCAGGTTCCGAGGCGGAGACATTGATGCCGGATTTTGACGTGCTTTGCATCGGCAATGCCATTGTCGACATCATCGCCCAGTGCGACGACGCTTTTCTCGAGACCAACGGCATCATCAAGGGTGCGATGAACCTCATCGACACCAAGCGCGCCGAGCTGCTCTACAGCCGCATGGGGCCGGCGATCGAGGCCTCGGGCGGCAGCGCCGGCAACACGGCGGCGGGCGTCGCCAGCTTCGGCGGCCGCGCCGCATTCTTCGGCAAGGTATCGAACGACCCGCTCGGCGAGATCTACGCCCATGACATCCATGCCCAGGGCGTCGCCTTCGACACCAGGCCGCTTGAGGGACAGCCGCCGACGGCGCGCTCGATGATATTCGTCACCCCCGATGGCGAGCGTTCGATGAACACCTATCTCGGCGCCTGCGTCGAACTCGGCCCGGAAGACGTCGAGGCCGACAAGGCGTCCGGCGCCAAGGTTACCTATTTCGAGGGCTATCTGTGGGATCCGCCGCGCGCCAAGGAGGCGATCCGGCAGACGGCGAAGCTCGCACACGAGGCTGGGCGCGAAGTGTCGATGACGTTGTCTGATTCGTTCTGCGTCGACCGCTACCGGGACGAGTTCCTCGAGCTGATGCGCTCGGGCACTGTCGACATCGTCTTTGCCAACAGCCACGAGATCAAGTCGCTCTACCAGACAAAATCCTTCGACGAGGCGCTGGCGGCTATCCGCAAAGACTGCAAGATCGCCGCCGTCACCCGCTCCGAAAAAGGCTCGGTGATCGTGCGTGGCGACGAGACCGTCACCATTCAGGCGACGACGATCCGCGAACTGGTCGACACCACCGGCGCCGGCGACCTCTACGCCGCCGGTTTCCTCTACGGCTACACCTCGGGGCGCAGCCTGAAGGATTGCGGCGATCTCGGCTCGCTGGCCGCCGGGCTGGTGATCCAGCAGCTCGGACCGCGGCCACGGCAGAATCTGCGCAGCGCTGCCCAACTGGCGGGGTTGCTGTAGGGCCGTCTTTCGGCGCGCAGCGCCGAGCCAGATGAGGGGTGCCCGCCGGTTCAGGCTGTCCGGCGCTCCGCTCAGGCGGTGCGGCGAAGGTCGTCGGACGTAGGCCCGGGTTCCAAAGCCCCGGCGGTGACCAGCCGGTTGCGGCCGCTCTTTTTGCCGATGTACATCAGTCGGTCGGCGAGCGTTATCAGCGCCTCCGAATCGGACGCTTCCGCCGGGTAGATGGCGACGCCAACGGTGCAACCAACATGGATGGCACCATTCGGCGTCGGCACCTTGATCCGCAGCTTTTCCAAGATACGTTCGGCGACGCCCACGGCCTTCTGTCGGGCCCGGCTAGCCTCTCCTGAAAACAGGAATGCGAACTCGTCTCCACCGAGCCGCGCCACGAAATCAGCGCTGCGCAGGATGGTGCGAAGCTGACCCGCCACCTCCTGCAGCAGCGCGTCGCCGGCCTCGTGGCCGAGCGTGTCGTTGACCTTCTTGAACCTATCGAGGTCGATGAACAGCAGGCCGGCCGCCTGGCCGGTGCTGTCGCAGCGGTCGATCACCGACCTCAGCTCGTTGTGAAAGGCGCGCCGGTTGGGCAGGCCGGTCAATGCATCGTGGTTGGCCGAATGATCGCTCTGCTGCTTGGCCAGCTCGATCTCGCGCTTTTGTACGGAGAGTTCCTCATTGGCGGCCTTGAGTTCGAGCAGCAGCTCGGCGTTGAGATCCTCGACGACCTTGCGGTCGCTGATGTCGACGACGAAACCTTCGAGGAATTCGAGTTCGCCGGCCTCGTCCCAGACGCCGCCGCCGATCTCGCGCACCCAGAGCGGCTCGCCGACCTGTGGCACGATGCGGTAGTCGACGTTCCAGTTGCAGCGCGCCTCGAGCGCGGTATCGACGGCGGCATAGACCGCAGCGAGATCATCCGGGTGGATCGCCGAGACATAGTCGCGCACGGCATTTTGAATGAAGTCGCTCGGCCGATAACCGCTGACGGTTAAAATGCCGTCGCTGATGTAGAGCATGGTGTAGGACGCATCGTTGCGGCAACGGTAGAGATAACCGTCCATGCGGCCGGTGATGCTCAGCAGCGCATCCAGGCGCTCGTCGTGATAGACCCCCTGGCCGACCACAGATGCCGTGTCATGCTTCATGGCCGCACCCCCGTTTTGGCGGTCTGAGCGCGCCGCCAATGCCATAAGGCCATAGGGGGCGAGAACGTTCCCTATAGCAGCCGAATATTATCAATCTCTTATGCGTTGGCGATTTTGCCGCCAATCAGGCTCCCGCGCTATAGGCCGCGATCGCAGCCATGTTGACGATGTCCGAATCCTTGGCGTTGAGCGAGACGATCTGGACCGGTTTGTTCAAGCCGACCAGCAGCGGGCCGATGACGGTGGAGCCGCCGAGTTCCTGCAGCATCTTGGTCGAGATCGAGGCCGAGTGGAACGCCGGCATGATCAGCACGTTGGCCGGGCCGGTCAGCCGGATGAACGGATACTGGGCCATGGCGCGGGCGTTCAACGCAACGTCGGCGGCCATCTCGCCGTCATATTCGAAATCGACGCGGCGCTTGTCGAGGATACGCACCGCTTCCTGCACCCGCTCGGAGCGTTCGCCCTGCGGGTGGCCGAAGGTCGAATAGGCAAGCATGGCGAGCCTCGGCTCGTAGCCCATGCGGCGGGCAAATCCCGCCGCCTCTTCGGCGATGTCGGCGATCTGCTCGGCATTGGGCATATCGTGCACGGCGGTGTCGGCGACGAGGACCGTTTTGCCCCGCGCGAGCACGATCGAGACACCGATGACGCGGTGGCCGGGCTTGGCGTCGATGACGCGGCGGATATCGTCAAGCGCCGTGGAATAGTTGCGGGTGACGCCGGTGACGATGCCGTCGGCATCGCCCAGCGCCACCATGCAGGCAGCGAAATGGTTGCGGTCGTTGTTGATCAGCCGCTGGCAGTCGCGGAACAGGAAGCCTTTGCGCTGCATGCGCTCGTAGAGATAATCGGTATAGATGCCGTTGCGGCGCGACAGCCTGGCATTGATGATCTCGATGCCTTGCTTGTTGAGGTCGATGCCGGCGTGCCTGGCGTTTTCCTTGATGACATCGTCGCGGCCGAGCAGGATCGCGGTGCCGAGCTTCTGGTTCACATAGGAGACGGCGGCGCGCATCACCTGTTCTTCCTCGCCCTCGGCAAAGACGATGCGCTTGGGCTGGCGGCGGACGCGATCGTAGATGCGCTGCAAGGTCGAGGCGATCGGGTCGCGGCGGGCCGACAGCTCCTGCGCGTAGCGGTCGAGGTCGAGGATAGGCTTGCGGGCGACGCCTGACTCCATCGCCGCTTTGGCCACCGCGAGCGGGATGGCCGAGATCAGGCGCGGATCGAACGGCACCGGGATGATGTAGTTCGGGCCGAATTTCGGCCGGTTGCCCTGATAGGCGGCGGCGACATCGTCGGGCACGTCCTTGCGCGCCAGGTCGGCCAGCGCTCTCGCTGCGGCGATCTTCATGTGGTCATTGATGGTGGTGGCCCTGACATCCAGCGCACCGCGGAAGATGTAGGGGAAGCCCAGCACATTGTTGACCTGGTTGGGGTAGTCGGAACGCCCGGTGGCCATGATGGCGTCGGTGCGGATTTCGGCCACTTCCTCCGGCGTGATCTCCGGGTCGGGATTGGCCATGGCGAAGATGATCGGGTTCTTGGCCATCGACTGCACCATCTTGGTGGTCAATGCGCCCTTGGCCGACAGGCCGAGGAAGACGTCGGCGCCGTCCAGCGCCTCGGCCAGGCTGCGCGTGTCGGTCTTGACCGCATGCGCCGACTTCCACTGGTTCATGCCTTCGGTGCGGCCCTGGTAGACGACGCCCTTGGTGTCGCACAGGATGATGTTCTCGGGGGCAAAGCCCATCGCCTTCATCAGTTCGATGCAGGCGATACCGGCGGCGCCGGCGCCGTTGCAGACCATTTTCGTGGTCTTCATGTCGCGGCCGGTGATCTCCAGCGCGTTGATCAGCCCGGCGGCCGAGATGATGGCGGTGCCGTGCTGGTCGTCATGGAAGACCGGGATGTCCATCAATTCACGCAGGCGCTGCTCGATGATGAAGCATTCCGGCGCCTTGATGTCTTCCAGGTTGATGCCGCCGAAAGACGGCCCAAGAAAGCGCACGCAATTGATGAACTCGTCGGCATCCTCGGTGTCGACTTCGAGGTCGATGGAGTCGACATCGGCGAAACGCTTGAACAGCACCGCCTTGCCTTCCATAACCGGCTTGGAGGCCAGCGCGCCGAGATTGCCGAGGCCGAGAATGGCGGTGCCGTTGGATATGACGGCGACCATGTTGCCGCGCGTCGTGTAGTCGAAAGCGCGGCTGGGGTCTTCGGCAATGGCCAGCACAGGAACCGCGACACCCGGCGAATAGGCGAGGCTCAGATCGCGCTGCGTCGCCATCGGCTTGGTGGCGACGATCTCCAGCTTGCCGGGGCGGCCCATGGCGTGGAATTCCAGCGCCTCCTCGGCGCTGACGGAGGGGCCGCTGTTTTCGGTTTTCTTGGCCATGATGCTTTTGATTTCCTCGCCGGTGCCGCACCCTTGAGACGGGTGTGTGTTTTTGAAACTTCTGAATCAAGGCTACACGCCACCGCTGTAAACCGCCAAGCAATCTTCACGCCCGCAGCGAAATCTCCCGAAGTCGAACGGCGTCACGTCGGCTCTGGCTCGCTGACGAAGGCAGCGATTTCGCGCACCGTTCCCCGTCGCATCATGCCGTCTGTGCCGGGGAAAGGCCACGTCTCGATGGGTGGCGCACGGCTTCCCTTGCGCCGCAGCAATGCAGTCAGGAACGCCATGAGTTCGATGCGCTGGGCGTGAACCTTCTCCAGCGTGCGGCGGCGGATGTGCTGACGCGGTATGGCACGATCTCGCAGCGTCTCGACGGCGCGGCGAATGGCAGCCGGTTCCGGATCGGCGACGATGCAATAATCCGGATCGAAATAGACGTCGCGACCGCCAAGGCTCGGCGTACTGACGATCGGCAGGCCGGCCATCAGATATTCCATCGAGGAGTACATCGCTCCTTCCACGGCCGACAGGCACAGCCCGACGGCGGCCTGGTTGTAGACGCGGTTGACCTGTTGCGCCGTCAGCTTGCCCGGCCAGCCGTCGACGAGCGGATTGGCGATCTGGTGGAGCGGCGAACGCGCCTGCAGTCGCCGAACAAAGGCGCGGGCGGCAACCGGCGGCAATTCGCCGATCGAATAGGTGATGTGGGCCAGCCGCTCTATGTCGAAGGCCAGGTGATGGCGTTTGATCGGCGAGATGCGGCCATTGTAGACCGCGTCGAATTCGACCGGCACGTCCGGCAGCGGCCGGAATATATCCTCCGACACCATCAGATTGTGGTTGGAGAAGATGGCATTGCCGCCCGCAGCCGCGACGAGACGGCGCTCTTCCTCGGTGTTGCACAGGAAGATGATTTCGTGCAGCGGAAACCGGCCGGCATACCAGGCGAGATCGCGGCCCATCCGGGCGATGACAGCCGGCCGCTCCATGGTCCAGGTCTGCATCGTCAGGAAGGTGACGCGCCGTCCCGCCAGGCGCCGGCCAAGGGCCGCCAGCGGATAGAGCGGACGGGCTCCGCCAATCGGGACATAGAGCACCAGCGGGTCGCGGCTGAGCACATGCAGCGACATCTCGATGCCGCTATCGAGATCGGACAGCGGTCCCCGTGTCGGCAGGAGGAAGGGGACGCGCTTGCGCACTGTCCCCCTAAGCTTGCTTTTGGTGCGGTGGACGCGCCGCGCCGCCAACAGCAGCAGGCGCTCAAGCGCCGATCCAGCCGGACCGACCAGCTCTTCGAACGCCTCCTGTTTGTCCTGATCCATGCCGCTTATCCCCGCCATGGCGATCATAGGGTCTGGTTGGCGCCCGAAGCAACCAACGGCTTCACCCGGCGTAGAGGGAGCACAAGCCGCCGTCGAGGCCGGTCGTCCCCTGCTTTTCGGGCCGCCGGCATTAAACCCCGCACCCACATCTGCTAGCGTGCGGGCATGAACATGCACACTTCAGCAGAAACCGACGCCCCCGAGGTGACACCGCCTGCGCCCGTCGGCAGCGTCACGCCGATGATGGAGCAATATATCGAGATCAAGGCGGCGAACCCGGATTCTCTGCTGTTCTACCGCATGGGCGATTTCTACGAGCTGTTCTTCGACGACGCCGAAAAGGCGAGCAAGGCGCTGGGCATCGTCCTGACCAAGCGCGGCAAGCACCAGGGTAACGACATTCCGATGTGCGGCGTGCCGGTGCATGCGGCCGACGAATATCTGCAAAAGCTGATCGGCCAAGGTTTTCGCGTTGCCGTCTGCGAGCAGATCGAGGACCCGGCGGAAGCCAGGAAGCGCGGCGGCAAATCGGTGGTGCGCCGCGACGTCGTGCGGCTGGTGACGCCCGGCACCATCACCGAGGATAAATTGCTGGCGCCGTCGGAATCGAGCTTCCTGATGGCGCTAGGGCGGGTGAAGGGCGGCAACAGCGGTGACGCCTTCGCCATGGCCTGGATCGAGATCTCGACCGGCGTCTTCCGCGTCGCCGAAACCACGGCCGACCGCCTGCTGGCCGATGTCTTCCGCGTCGACCCGCGCGAGCTGATCGTCACCGAGCCGGTGTTTTACGATCCCGAGCTGAAGCCGGTGTTCGACGTCATCGGCCGCGTCGCCAGCCCGCAGCCGCCGTCGCTTTTCGATTCGGCTTCGGCAGCGGGGCGGATCGCGCGCTTCTTCGAAGTGGCGACGCCTGACAGTTTCGGTGCCTTCTCGCGCGCCGAATTGTCGGCGATCTCGGGCGCCATCGCCTACGTCGAAAAGACGCAGAAGGCCGAGCGGCCGCCTTTGTCGCGTCCCGAACGCGAGGAGCAGGGCTCGACGCTGTTCATCGATCCTGCGACACGCGGCAATCTGGAACTGTTGCGCACGCTGTCGGGCAGCCGCGACGGCTCGCTGTTCAAGGCTATAGACCGCACGGTCACCGGCGGCGGCGCCAGGCTGCTCGCCGACCGGCTGATGGCGCCGCTGACCGATCCGGCGGCGATTGCCGCCCGGCTTGATTCGGTATCGTTCTTCCGCGCCGAGACGCGGCTCTGCCAGGCGGTGCGGTCAAGCCTGAAGAGCGTCGCCGACATGCCGCGAGCGCTGTCGCGGTTGGCGCTCAACCGCGGCGGCCCGCGCGACCTCGGCGCGCTGCGTGCCGGCTTTGAAGCGGCGGGCGCCATTGCCGAAATCTTCGCCGCAACAGCGCTGCCCCATGAATTGACGGAAGCACTTGCCGCGATAAAGGCGCTGCCGCGTGCGCTGGCCAAGCATCTGGCCCAGGCTCTTGGCGAGGAACTGCCGCTGCTCAGGCGCGACGGCGGCTTCGTGCGCGGCGGCTACCATGCCGAGCTCGACGAAATGCGGGCGCTGCGCGACGAATCGCGCAAGGTGATCGCCGGACTGGAGCGCTCGCTGATCGAGGAGACCGGCATCCGCTCGCTGAAAATCCGCCACAACAATGTGCTGGGCTATTACATCGAGGTGACGGCCAACCACCATTCAATCATGACCGGAAGCGACGGCGCCAAGGCGCGCTTCATCCACCGCCAGACCATGGCCAACGCCATGCGTTTCACCACGACCGAACTTGCCGAACTCGAGACCAAAATCGCCAATGCCGCCGACCGGGCGCTGAGCATCGAGCTTGCCGCTTTCGACACGCTGACGACAGAGGCGGTCGCCGAGGCGCAAAAAATTCGCGCCGGCGCCGATGCGCTTGCCGTACTTGACGTGTCGGCGGCGCTCGCGCTGTTGTCGGAGAGTGAAGCCTGGTGCCGGCCGCTGGTCGATTCCAGCCTCGCCTTCGATATCTCGGGCGGACGCCATCCGGTGGTGGAACAGGCGCTGCGGCGCTCGGGCGAAGGGCCGTTCGTCGCCAATGATTGCGATCTGTCGCCGCAAGACGGGGCCAAGGCCGGCGCGATCTGGCTGCTCACCGGTCCGAATATGGGCGGTAAGTCGACCTTCCTGCGGCAAAACGCACTGATCGCCATCCTCGCCCAAACCGGTTCCTTCGTGCCGGCGACATCGGCCCATATCGGCGTCGTCGACCGGTTGTTCTCGCGCGTCGGCGCCTCGGACGATCTGGCGCGTGGCCGCTCCACCTTTATGGTCGAGATGGTCGAGACGGCGGCGATCCTCAACCAGGCCGGTGAGCGGGCGCTGGTGATCCTCGACGAAATCGGCCGCGGCACCGCCACTTTCGATGGCCTGTCGATCGCCTGGGCGGCGGTCGAGTACCTGCACGAGAAGAACCGCTGCCGGGCGATCTTTGCCACCCATTTCCACGAGATGACGGCGCTGTCCGGCAAGCTGCCGCGCCTTTCCAACGTCACCATGCGGGTCAAGGAATGGGAAGGCGACGTGGTCTTCCTGCACGAGGTCGGCAAGGGTGCCGCCGATCGCTCCTATGGCGTTCAGGTCGCTCGCCTTGCCGGTCTGCCGGAAGCGGTGGTCGGCCGCGCCAAAGAGGTGCTGCATCAGCTCGAGGAAGGCGATGTCTCCGGCAAGGCCAACCGGCTGGTCGACGATCTGCCGCTGTTTTCGGTGGCAATGAAGCGGGAAGCGGCAAAGCCTGCGAAGAGCGACGCATTGGGCGCAGCGCTGGGTGAGATCAATCCAGACGAGATGACGCCGCGCGAGGCGCTGGAAGCGCTCTACCGGCTGAAGGGGCTGGCGGGGAAAACCTAGCCCGATTTCGGCCTTGACCAATTGTACCGATTGGTACAATGCTCGCCATCGCCTTTGCCGATGGGAGAATGATATGAGCCGTCCGCCGCTGCCGCCCTTCACCGCCGAGACCGCCGCGCAGAAGGCTCGGCTTGCCGAAGACGCCTGGAACAGCCGCGATCCCGAACGGGTTTCGCTCGCCTATACGCAGGACAGCACCTGGCGCAACCGCGCCGAGTTCGTCTCGGGCAGAAATGAGATCGTCTCCTTCCTCACGCGCAAATGGGCTCGCGAGCTCGACTACCGCCTGATCAAGGAGGTCTGGACCTGGAACGACAACCGCATCGCGGTGCGCTTTGCCTATGAATGGCGCGACGACAGTGGCCACTGGTTCCGCTCCTACGGCAATGAGAATTGGGAATTCGACGCGGCCGGGCTGATGCGTAGGCGCGTCGCCAGCATCAACGACCTGCCGATCGCCGAGGGTGAGCGCAAATATCACTGGCCGCTCGGCCGCCGGCCGGACGACCATCCCGGCCTGTCCGAACTCGGACTTTAGAATATGATCCCTAGAGCTGTGTCGCGGTTTTCGGCAAAGATCATGCTCAAGCGGAAAAACTAGCGCATGCGCAGGATCGCGCCCGATCGCGCCGATTTGCTCTCCATCATCGGCGAGGTTTTCCGCGAACACGGCTATGAAGGGGCGAGCCTGGCGCGGATCGGTGCGGCGACCGGCCTAGGCAAAGGCAGCCTTTACCACTTCTTCCCCGGCGGCAAGGAAGAGATGGCGGCGGCTGTCATTGCCCATATAGATGGCTGGTTCGAGGAGAATGTCTTCGTGCCGTTGCAGGACAGGGCCGACCCTCGTACGGGCATCGACCGGATGTTCGAAGCGACCGAGAGCTATTTCCGGTCGGGCCGCCAGGTGTGCCTGATCGGCGCCTTCGCGCTGGACGAATCCCGCGACCTCTTCGCCATTGCGATCAAAAGCTATTTCGGCCGCTGGGTGGCGCATCTTGCCGAAGCGCTGACCCGAAGCGGGCACAGCGCTGACAGGGCGGACGAACTCGCCGAAGAAGCGGTCGGCGCCATCCAGGGCGCGCTCACGCTGGCGCGCGCCTTCGACGACACCGCAGTGTTTTCGCGCGCGTTGCGACGGGCGCGGGCGGCGCTCGGCTAGAGTGCTACAAGGGCTCGAAGCGGAAAGCCGTCTCGGTTCGAAAAACCCGGCCGACGCCGGGCGAATCAAGATGCGCGCCGGCGACGTAGCAGTCGTTGTTGGCCGCAAGCGCCAGCATTTGCAACCGGCTTGCCCTCGCCTGCTGCTGGTCTGCGTCGAATTCCCACGTGATCTCGGGTCGATCGAATTGAAGCGACGGCACATGTACGATGTCGCCCCAGATCAACAGTGTTTCGCCTGCGCTCACAACGCGAAAGCAAGTGTGGCCGGCTTCATGGCCAGCGGAGCCGATCGTATCGATGTCAGCGCTGACGCGCTGTCCAGCATCGAGAGGCTGGGCGCGATCGTGGAAGCGTTCCAGCCTCGCCACGTCGCGAAACATGCCGAGCTCAGCGCGCGGGACAAGCAAGCGAGAGAGCTGCGGGAAGCCGTCGCCACCATCGGCAAGGATGAGCCCGTGTATATGGTCGAGATGGGTGTGGGTGAAAGCAACAGTCCGAATCCGGTCGGTGGCGATCTTCGCCTCGCGCAGCGCCTCGGGCAGGTGCCCCATTGTCGGGTGCCAGGCGTTCGAAGCCCCTGTGTCGATCAGCGTGATGTCGTCGCCGTCATCGATGGCGAAGGCGTTGACCGACAGCCTGAGCGCACCGTCGACGAGCGGTACATGCGAGGGCAGGTTGTCACCGAATGTCCGGTCTCCGGGCTGGCGCAGCCGCCTGATTGGCATGTCGACGTAACCGTCGCGCAGCGACGTGACCGTCATGGCTCCGACTCTATACGCCGTATGATGATACCCGGTCGAAACCCGTTCCAATCTAGATCATCTCCAGCCCGCGCTTGCGCGTCGGCGGTGGAAAGGCGCGGTCGAGTTCGGCGAGGTCTTCGGCCGTCAGCTCGATGTCGAGCGCGGCAAAATTCTGGCGGACATGCTCCTGGCTACTCGCCTTCGGGATGGCGATGACACCGGGCTGCGCCATCACCCAGGCCAAGGCGATCTGTGCCGGCGTTGCGTTGTGGCGGGCGGCAACGGTTTCCAGCCGGGGATTACGCGCCAGCGCGCCCTGCTCGACCGGCGAATAGGCCATCAGCGGGATGCCGCGCTGCCGGCTCCACGGTGCGAGATCGAATTCGGGGCCGCGCCGCGACAGATTGTAGAGTACCTGGTTGGTCTGGACATGATCTCCAGACGACAGGCCGGTCAGCTCCTCCATTTCGTCGGTGTCGAAATTGCTGACGCCCCAGTGACGGATCTTGCCGGCCTTCTTCAACGCCTCGAAAGCGTCGACCGTTTCGCCTAGAGGCACACTGCCCGGCCAATGCAGGAGATAGAGATCGATGCGGTCGGTGCGCAGGCGCTTCAAGCTGTTTTCGCAGGCCCGCGCCACGCCGGCGCGCGAGGCATTGGACGGCAATACCTTGGAGACAAGAAAGAGTTCGTCGCGGCGCCCGGCAATGGCTTCCGCCACCACCTCCTCGGCGCCGCCGCTGGCATACATTTCAGCGGTGTCGATCAACGTCATGCCGAGGTCCAGCCCGAGCTTCAGGGCATTGACCTCCCCGGCGCGGCGGCGGGAATCCTCGCCCATCTTCCATGTGCCCTGTCCCAGCACCTGGACGGCCTCGCCCGAAGGCAGCGTGGTGGCTCTTATCGTCGATGGCATGTGGGCTCCTGGCGCCGTGTAATCGATGTGAATGGCATCACAACCACGGAGAGAAATCCAGAATGGATCTCTCCGGCATGGCCGTTGCTGCCTTACTTCGCCGGATGGGCGGCGAGCCAGGCCTGCATCTTGGCGATCTCGGCTTCCTGCGCGGCGATGACATCTTCGGCCAGCTTGCGGATTTCGGGATCCTTGCCATTGGCGAGTTCCACCTTGGCCATGTCGATCGCGCCCCGATGATGCGGGATCATGCCGCGCACGAAATCGACATCGGCATTGCCGGAATATTCGATCATCATGTCGGTGTGCATCTTGTCCATCGCCGCCTTGTAGCCGTCGGTCGAAGGACCTCGCGCGCCCATAGCGCCCATGTCGTGTTTCATCTCTTCGGATTGCGCCGGGACGCTTTCGAGGAAAACGGCAAGCAGCATTCCCGCCGCCATCATCAAAAGCACGATTTTCTTAGCCAAGGTCATCCGTGATCTCCTGTTGATTGAAATTCGTATCTGGGGGCTTTGCTCAGAGTTTCAACGTCCGCAGCCGCAATGCGTTGGCGACGACCGAAACCGAAGACAGGCTCATGGCCGCCGCCGCCAGCATCGGCGACAAAAGCGTGCCGGTGAGCGGATAGAGCACGCCGGCAGCAACCGGCACGCCAAGCACATTGTAGAGGAAGGCGAAAAACAGATTCTGGCGGATGTTGCGGATCGTCCCCTGCGCGAGCGTTCGCGCCCTGACGATGCCGTTGAGATCGCCCTTGACCAGCGTAATGCCGGCGCTCTCGACAGCGACATCGGCGCCGGTGCCCATGGCGATGCCGACATCGGCGCTGGCCAGGGCCGGCGCATCGTTGACGCCGTCGCCGGCCATGGCGATTCCGGCTTTCGCACGCAACTCCTCGACAAGGGCTGCCTTTTGTTCCGGCAGCAGGCCGGCGCGCACCTCGTCGATACCAAGGCTTTTGGCGATGGCGCGCGCCGTGCGCTCGTTGTCGCCGGTCGCCATGATGATCCGCAAGCCTCTGTCGTGCAGCGCCCTGATCGCCTCGGCTGTCGTTGCCTTGACCGGATCGGCGACCGCGACAATGCCGGCCAGTTTTTTGTCCACCGCAACGAACATCGCCGTCTTGCCTTCTGCCTGCAGCGCCTCGGCCCTGGCCGACAGGGAAGCGGTGTCGATGCCGACATCGGCCATCATGGCGGCGTTGCCGAGCGAAACCTTCCTGCCAGACACCGTGCCGGATACGCCCTTGCCGGTGACGGCGTCGAAGCCGCTGGCCTCGACGAGCGTCAGGCCGCGTACGTCGGCGCCGCCGACAATGGCCTCGGCCAGCGGATGCTCCGAGCCTTTTTCCAGGCCGGCGGCGAGCGCCAGCAATTCATTCTCGGACAGGCCTTCGGCAGCGACGACATCGGTCAAGCGAGGCTTGCCTTCGGTCAAGGTGCCGGTCTTGTCGACGATCAACGTGTCGACCGAAGCGAAGCGCTCGAGCGCGGCCGCGTCCTTGATCAGCACGCCCGCGTGCGCCCCGCGCCCGGTGGCGGTCATGATCGACATCGGCGTCGCCAGGCCGAGCGCGCAGGGGCAGGCGATGATCAGCACCGAGACCGCCGAGACGATGGCAAAGATCAAGCTGGGTTCGGGACCGAGGATCGCCCAGGCGGCAAAGGCCGCGAGCGCGACCAGCACGACGGCCGGCACGAAGTAGAAGGAGACGCGATCGGCCAGACCTTGAATCGGCGCGCGCGAACGCTGCGCCTTTGCGACCAGCTCGACGATGCGCGAAAGGGTCGTTTCGGAGCCGACCTTTTCGGCGCGCATGATCAGCGAACCGTTCTTGTTGAGCGTGCCGCCGGTCAAGGCATCGCCTTTCGTTTTTTCGACCGGCAGCGGCTCGCCCGAGATCATCGATTCGTCGATGGAGGAACGGCCTTCCGTTACAATGCCGTCGACCGGCACGGCGTCGCCCGGACGGAGGCGCAGGTGGTCGCCGGTCTTGACCGCATCGAGCGGCACGTCGGTGTCGGAGCCGTCCTCCCCGATCAGCCGTGCCGTCTTCGGCGCCAGGTCGAGCAGCGCACGGATGGCCGAGCCGGTCTTCTCGCGCGCCCGCAATTCGAGGACCTGACCGAGGAATACCAGCGCGACGATAACGGCGGCTGCCTCGAAATAGACCGGCACTGTGCCGCCATGACCGCGGAACTGATGCGGAAAGATGTCCGGAAACAGTGCGGCGACGACGCTGTAGAGGTAGGCCGCACCCACACCCAGCGAAATCAGCGTCCACATGTTGGGGCTGCGGTTGACCAGCGACTCCCAGCCGCGGTGGAAGAAGGGGAAGGCCGCCCACAGCACCACCGGGCTGGCCAGCGCCAATTCCAGCCAGACCATCGTTCGCCCGTCGACAAACGCCTGGAACGTCAGGCCGAGCATCGGCGCCATGGCAACGATCAGCAGCGGCAGGGACAGCACCGCGCTGACCCAGAACCGTCTGGTGAAGTCTACCAGTTCGGGGTTCGGGCCCTCATCGCCAGTGGGAACGCCCATCGGCTCAAGCGCCATGCCGCAGATCGGGCAGGAGCCGGGCTTGTCTCTTATCACTTCGGGGTGCATCGGGCAGGTGTATTGAGTGCCTTTCGGCACTGGCGACGGCGTCGGCCTATCGCCGAGATAGTTTTGCGGCTCGGCCTCGAACTTCGCCCGGCAGCCGGCCGAGCAGAAATAGAAACCCTGGCCTTCGTGGCGGAAAAAATGCCTGGCGGTAGCGCGGTCGACACTCATGCCACAGACGGGGTCGGTGGCGGTCAGGTATTTTTCGGGCCCGGCGACGAATTTCGTACGGCAACCCTCGCTGCAGAAGTGAAAGAGACGGCCGCCATGCTCGGCCGTCGGCTTGCCCGCGGCCGGATCGACGCTCATGCCGCACACCGGATCGCGCACCACGGCTTCGGCGGCCGGCTCAGCAGCCTTTGCCGCACAACAGCTGCCATCGGCCGCGTGGTGGTGATGCTCGGAATGCGCCATCGAAAAATGCCTTATATCTGTCTGGGTGAGGAGGTAGTGCTTCCAGTAACTGGAAGGTCAAGGGGCGATTTCGACTTTTCGATCATGGCCGTCATCGCGCACATCAAAGGGAAAATCGCTTACGCGACTTTGTTCCCATGCTATGGACGCGCGTCCCACTGCATCGATCCCACCCAAATGAAATGCCTGATTATCAATCTCGATCGGTCCCGCGATCGCCTCGCCCATGTAACGGCGGAGTTCGCGCGCATCGGCACCGCCTTCGAGCGGGTCGCCGCCATCGATGCGCGAGATCGGCCGGATCTGGCCGAAATGCCGCAGGGCAAGAAGCATTTGCGTCTGGCCGACGCCGAGATTGCATGCCTGCTCAGCCACCAACAGTGTTGGTCGATGATCGCGACAGGTGAGGATGCTTACGCGGCGATTTTCGAGGACGATGTCGTTTTCCCGGACAAAGCCGGTGCTTTGCTTGCCGATGCGGGCTGGATTCCCGCCGATGCGGACATCGTCAAGCTTGAAACGTTCTTCAACCGGACCGTCATTTCACGCAGGCAAGTCGCCTGCGGCCACGGTTTTTCTGCGAGCAGACTGCACGGGCTCCATATCGGTACGGCGGGATACATCCTGTCCAGACAGGCCGCGCGGGACCTTCTTGCGGCAACGAATGAGATCAGCATTCCCGTCGATCACCTCATCTTCAATCCGCGTTTTGCGACCTCGTCCGACAAGGTCATTTACCAACTCGTCCCAGCATTGTGCCTGCAGGCACAATTCCTCGGCGACAGTCCGGTGAGATTGCCAAGCCTGCTCAAGCAGGAGCGAACAGAGGAATGGGTGGCAAGCGGGATAGGTAAACGGCGCCCCAGGCCAATCACCGCCAAGGTAAGGATCGAGACCAGGCGGTTGACGCGGCAGATCGCCGATCTCTTCCGGCTCCGGCGCGAGATGATCATCCCTTTCTGGTATCGCGGCCGACGCGTCCGTCCGCCCCATACACAGCGCCGTGAAAACGCGCTATAGACGCCGCGCAAAGGCGAGGCCCACCGGCAATCCATGGCAAAAATCTCCCTCAAGCTCGACGCGCTGATCGACAGCGAGGCTTTGCGCCGCGACATGACGGCGCTGATCTCGGCGGCCAGCGGCGCCGAGCCCGGCGCGCGCGTCGGTGCGCTCCGGCTGCTGAAGGATCGGCTGACCGAGGGCCGCAAGGTTGCCGAGCGCATGCTGATGGACGATGGCAGCGGCACGGCATGCGCCGCCCGGCTGTCGCATCTGATGGACGAGATCATCCGCGCCCTCTACGAGTTCGCCGCGACCCACGTCTACCGGGTGAAAAGCCCCTCGACCGCAGAGCGCATGGCGGTCGTTGCCGTCGGCGGCTATGGCCGCGGCACGCTGGCGCCGGGCTCCGACATCGACCTGTTGTTCCTGCTGCCCTACAAGCAGACGCCGTGGGGCGAACAGATCGTCGAATATATGCTCTATATGCTGTGGGACCTCGGGTTGAAGGTTGGCCACGCCACCCGCAACATCGACGAGTGTCTCAGGCTGTCGCGCAGCGATATCACCATCCGCACCACGATCCTGGAAGCGCGGTTCCTGTGGGGCGAACAGAAGCTCTTCGACGAATTGCTCGCTCGCTTCGACCATGAAGTGGTGCGCACCACCGGACCGGAATATGTGCAGGCCAAGCTCGCCGAACGCGACGATCGCCATGCCAAGGCCGGCGAAAGCCGCTATCTGGTCGAGCCCAACGTCAAGGACGGCAAGGGCGGCCTGCGCGATTTGCAGACGCTGTTCTGGATCGCCAAGTATTTTTATCGCGTGCGCACCGGCGAGGAATTGGTCGAGAAAGGTGTCTTCACCGAGGCCGAGTACCGCGAATTCCAGAAGGCCGAAGACTTCCTGTGGGCGGTGCGCTGCCACATGCATTTCCTCACCGGCAAGCCAGAGGAACGGCTGCATTTCGATATCCAGCGCGAGATTGCCGAACGTCTCGGCTACACCACCCATCCCGGTCTGTCGGCGGTCGAGCGCTTCATGAAGCACTACTTCCTCGTCGCCAAGGATGTCGGCGACCTCACCCGCATCTTCTGCGCCGCGCTCGAGGAAGAGCAGGCCAAGCATGTGCCCGGCTTCAACCGCATCTTCCTCACCTTCCAGCGCCGCAAGCGCAAGCTGGCCGGCACGTCGGATTTCATTGTCGACAATCACCGCATCAACGTCGCCGACGACAGCGTGTTCGAGCGCGACCCGGTCAATCTGCTCAGGCTGTTCTGGTTCGCCGACAAGCACGGGCTGGAGTTCCACCCCGATGCGCTGAAGCTGCTCACCCGCTCGCTCGGTCTGGTCAACAAGTCGCTGCGGCGCGACGAGGAGGCCAACCGGCTGTTCCTCGACATCCTGACCTCGGACCGCAATGCCGAGCTTAATTTGCGGCGCATGAACGAGGCCGGCCTGCTCGGCAGGCTGATCCCCGATTTCGGCAGAATAGTCGCCATGATGCAGTTCTCCATGTACCACCACTATACGGTGGACGAGCACCTGATCCGCTGTATCGGCGTCTTGGCCGAGATCGAGCGCGGCGACGGCGAAAAGGTGCATCCGCTCTCGCACACGCTGATGCCGGGGCTAGAGAAGAGCCGCGAGGCGCTCTATGTCGCGGTGCTGCTGCACGACATCGCCAAGGGCCGGCCGGAGGATCACTCAGAGGCCGGCGCCCGGATCGCACGCCGCATCTGCCCGCATATGGGGCTGTCGGCCGCCGACACCGAGACCGTCGCCTGGCTGGTCGAGAACCATCTGGTGATGTCGATGACGGCGCAGACGCGCGACCTCAACGACCGCAAGACGATCGAGGATTTCGCCTCGATCGTGCAATCGGTCGAGCGGCTGAAAATGCTGTTGATCCTGACCGTCTGCGACATCAGGGGTGTCGGGCCGGGCGTGTGGAACGGCTGGAAGGGCCAGCTCCTGCGCACGCTCTACTACGAGACCGAACTGCTTTTGACCGGCGGCTTCTCGGAAGTGTCTCGCGCCAAGCGGACGGCGGCGGCGCGCGAGCGGCTGGCCGAGGCGCTGGCCGATTGGCCGGACAAGGCCCGCAAGCGCTATGTCGGCCTGCATTACGAGAACTATCTGCTGACGGTCGACCTCCCCGATCAGCTGCGCCATGCCGAATTCATCCGCGAAGCCGACGCGGCAGGCAAGAAGCTCGCCACCGTGGTCAGGACGCACCAATTCGAGGCGGTGACCGAGATCACCGTGCTGGCGCAGGATCATCCGCGCCTGCTTTCGGTCATTGCCGGCGCCTGTGCGGGAGCGGGCGGCAACATCGTCGACGCGCAGATCTTCACCACGTCCGACGGCCGCGCGCTGGACATCATCCTGATCTCACGGGAATTCGATCGCGACGAGGACGAGCGCCGCCGCGCCGAGCGCGTCGGGCGGCTGATCGAGGACGTGCTGTCGGGCAAGAGCTGGTTGCCGGAGATGATCGAGAAGCGCACCCGACCGCGGCGCGGCGCCAAGGTGTTCAAGATTCCGCCGCGCGCCGAAATCCGCAACACGCTGTCGAACCGGTTTTCGGTGATCGAGGTCGAGGGACTGGACCGGCCTGGGCTGTTGTCGGAAATCACCAGTGCGTTGTCCGACCTCTCGCTCGACATCGCCTCGGCTCACATCACCACCTTCGGCGAGAAGGTGATCGACACTTTCTATGTCACCGACCTTACGGGGCAGAAGATCGACAACCCGGCACGCACCGCCACCATCCACGCCAGGCTGATCGCGGCGCTTGAAGGCGTTGTCCCAGAGCGCGGCGGCAAGGCCAAGGCGGCGGCCGAGTGACCATCACTTTGTCCCAATCACCCCCTTTGTCCCAATCATCCCCTTTGTCCCAATCATCCAGGCAATCTCCCCGCGCATGAGCCTCGTCAAGAAATTCGCCACGGTTGCGTCCGGCACGCTGATGAGCCGCGCCCTTGGCTTTGGCCGCGAGATGCTGATGGCTGCCGCACTCGGCACCGGGCCGGTGGCGGACGCCTTCAACGCCGCCTTCCAGTTTCCAAACACGTTTCGCCGGCTGTTTGCCGAAGGCGCTTTCAACGCCGCCTTCGTGCCGCTGTTTGCCAAGGAGATCGAGACCCACGGCACCGACGGCGCCAAGCGCTTTTCGGAGGAAGTGTTCGGCGTCCTGTTCACCGCACTTCTGGCGCTGACCATCGTCATGGAATTGGCGATGCCGCTGATCGTGCGCTATCTCGTGGCGCCGGGCTTTGCCGACACGCCGGGCAAATTCGAGACGACCGTCCTGCTGGCGACGATCATGTTCCCGTATCTCATCTGCATGTCGCTCGCAGCGATGATGGCCGGCATGCTGAATTCGCTGCGCCGCTATTTCGCGGCTGCCGTGGCGCCGGCTTTCCTCAACATCATCCTGATCAGCGTGCTCGGCTACGCCTGGTACCACGGCATGGATGCCCGTGAGGTCGGTTTCAGCCTGTCCTGGGGCGTGCTGGCGGCGGGGCTGGTGCAGCTTGCCATCGTCTGGGTGGCGGTGCGCAATGCCGGCATCGCCATCGGCTTTCGCCGGCCGAAGATGACGCCCAACGTCAAGCGCCTGCTGATCCTGGCGCTGCCGGCGGCGATCACCGGCGGCATCACCCAGATCAACCAGCTGATCGGCACGGCGATCGCGTCGGCGCAGGACAGCGCCGTGTCCTCGCTTGCTTACGCCGACCGCATCTACCAGCTGCCGCTCGGCGTCGTCGGCGTCGCGGTGGCCATCGTGCTGTTGCCGGAGCTGTCGCGGGCGCTGAAATCGGGCAATCTGGTCGAGGCGGCCAATCTGCAGAACCGCTCGGTCGAGTTCACGCTGTTCATGACCTTGCCGGCGGCGGCGGCCCTTTGGGTAATGGCGGAGCCGATCGTGCGGCTGGTTTATGAGCGCGGCGCCTTCGCCGCCACCGGCTCGACGCCGACGGTGGCGGCGATCCTGGCGATCTTTGGCCTCGGCCTGCCGGCCTTCGTGCTGATCAAGGCCTTCACCCCCGGCTATTTCGCCCGCGAGGACACGCGCACGCCGATGATGTTCGCCGCCATCTCGGTCGGCGTGAACGTGATCACCGCGCTGACGCTGTTCCCGAAAATGGGCGCGCCCGGCATTGCGGTGGCCTCGGCCGTCGCCGGCTGGGTCAACGCGGTGATGCTGCTTGCGGTGCTGATCCGACGTGGCCATTGGGGCCGCGACGTGCCGCTGTTGAAGCGCATTCCGCGTCTTGTGCTGTCGGCGGCGGTGATGGCGGTGGCGCTCTATTTCGCCGAGCACTGGCTGGCCGTCAGGCTCGGCCCCGGCTCGCCACTGGTGATCAAGGCAACGACGCTGCTGGCTCTCGTGGCCGGCGGCGCTCTGCTCTACTTCATCACGGCCTTTGCCACCGGCGGCGCCGATTTCGGCATGATCCGGCGCAATATTGGACGGAAGGGCACACCGCCGGTCACGGAACAGTCTCCAGATCCGTAAGCCTAACCGTAGAACCTGGTTAAACTTCGGCAGACAATTTGTCGTAAACCGAGCGTGGCAGCGGTTCGGGTGCCTGTTTGCTAAGCTCGACCCCGAATTCGGCCCGAAGCCGCGCCGCTGTTTCAAGCGGCGTCTCGTGGTCCTGTCGGGGCTTTGGGGCTTCCTCGTTGTTGACGGCGGGCATCGATTTCTCATCCGATGATATGCAATGCAGGTTCAAATATATCATAAATGTCGATGTCAGCGCGGCCCCTCATTCCCCTGCCGGGCATTTCTCCCCGTGAACGAACGGGGAGAAAGAGGCTGAACATGGCGCCAGCGCTTTCTCTGGCGATTGGCGAAAGCGGGCGATGACGGCGTTTTTCTCCCCCTCTCTATACGGGAAGAAATGTCCGCAGGACAATGAGGGGCGGCGCCAGCCTGTCAGGTCAATATACAGGGGCATCAGACGCGACCGCGCCATCCCCGCCTCTTGATCCTCTCCGCCCCTTCGTCCATAAGCGCGCCGTCGCAAGACTTTTGCCGCGCGTGGTTTCCAGCCGCGTGATTGGCTCCGAAAAGTCTGCAACTTTTCGGAATCACGCTTATACGGCCCTCCACAAGCCATGAGGACATCATGACCGCCTTCAAACAGCTCGTCTTTTCCGGGGTACAGCCGACCGGCAATCTGCATCTCGGCAACTATCTCGGCGCCATCAAGAAATTCGTCGCCCTGCAGGACACGTCAGACTGCATCTATTGCGTCGTCGACCTGCATTCGCTGACGGCACAGCTCGTCCATGACGACCTCGCCGACCAGACCCGCTCGATTACCGCGGCCTTCCTTGCCTCCGGCATCGACCCGAAGAAGCACATCGTCTTCAACCAGTCGCGAGTGATGCAGCATGCCGAGCTTGCCTGGATCTTCAACTGCGTGGCGCGCATCGGCTGGATGAACAAGATGACGCAGTTCAAGGACAAGGCCGGCAAGGACCGCGAGAACGCCTCGCTGGGCCTGCTTGCCTATCCCTCGCTGATGGCGGCCGACATCCTGCTCTACCGCGCCACCCATGTGCCGGTGGGCGAGGACCAAAAGCAGCATCTGGAGCTGACCCGCGACATCGCGCAAAAGTTCAATAATGATTTTTCGAGCCGCATCGCCAGTCTTGGCGTCGGCGTCGAGATGCAGGTTGGCGAAGAGACGGTAAACGGGTTCTTCCCGATAACCGAACCGGTGATCGGCGGGCCGGCGGCGCGCATCATGAGCCTGCGCGACGGCTCCAAGAAGATGTCGAAGTCGGACCCGTCGGATCTGTCCCGCATCAATTTGACCGACGATGCCGACACCATCTCGAAGAAGATCCGCAAGGCCAAGACCGACCCGGAAGCATTGCCAAGCGAAGTCGACGGCCTGGAAAGCCGCCCGGAAGCGGAAAACCTGGTCGGCATCTATGCAGGGCTGGCCGAGATGTCGAAGGCGGACGTGCTGAAGGAATTCGGCGGCCAGCAGTTTTCCGTGTTCAAGCCGGCGCTCGCCGACCTTGCCGTGGAAAAACTGGCGCCGATCGCCGGCGAGATGCGCCGTATCGAGGGCGACCGCGCCTATGTCGACGCGGTGCTGAGAGACGGCGGCGAACGCGCCGGCGCGCTGGCTGAGACCACCATGAAGACGGTACGCGACATTATCGGCCTGTTGCAGGGCTGATCCTACCGTCAGTGCACCGCACCATTCTGGCCCAAGGCCGGCGGCTTGCCGCCGGTCTGTCGCGGTGGCAGATTGCGGTCGAAACATCGAGTAGATAGACATGGTCTCCAAACGCCTCAGTCGCGAAGCCGGCCATCGCAGGAAATTCCTGACGATCATCGACGACACGCCGGAGTGCGAGCGCGCCGTCGCCTACGCCTCCAAGCGGGCGCAGAGCACCAGCGGCACGCTGGTGCTGCTCTACATCATCACACCGGACGACTTTCAGCACTGGCTGGGCGTCGAGAAGATCATGCGCGAGGAAGCCAATGCCACGGCACGCGCGGCACTCGACGGCTACGCCAACAAGGTGCGCCAGAAGCTCGGCATCGAGCCCGAGATGGTGGTGCGCGAAGGCAAGCCGACCGAGGAGATCCACAAGCTGATCGAGGAAGACCAGGACATCGCCATCCTGGTGCTGGCGGCAGGTGCCGGCAAGGAAGGACCCGGGCCGCTGGTCGGGGCTGTTGCCGGCAAGGGCGCCGCCTTCCCTATTCCGGTCACAGTGGTGCCGCAGAACCTGTCTGACGAGGAGATCGACAGCCTCGCATAGAGAGTGATGCCGGAAGTGTGAAGCGGTTTCGGATAACATCACGATCCTGGATTTATAGCCCGCGCGGGATTCATTCCCAGCCAGCAAAAACATTCCGCCAGCCAGCCGTTTTGAGCGACGCGTTTCGCTTGAATGTCCAGCCGATTGAGCCTATTTAGAACTATTCCAAACTAGCTGCCCGACTGGGCACGGAGACGGCCATGTTCATCCAGACCGAATCGACGCCGAACCCGGCAACGCTGAAGTTCCTGCCCGGCAAGGAAGTCCTTGTTGAAGGCACCGCCGATTTCCGCGACGCCGACAGTGCAGCCAGCGCCTCGCCGCTGGCCGGCCGGCTGTTCGAGATCCCCGGCGTGACCGGCGTCTTCTTCGGCTATGACTTCATCACCGTGACCAAGGACGGCCCGGACTGGCAGCACCTGAAGCCGGCGATCCTGGGCGCCATCATGGAGCATTTCATGTCGGGCGCGCCCGTCATGGTCAATGCCGGCCCCGCCGCCGAGACCAGCCAGACCGGCGAATTCTACGACAAGGCCGATGAGCAACTGGTCATCACCATCAAGGAACTGCTCGACACCAGGGTGCGCCCGGCGGTTGCCCAGGATGGCGGCGACATCACCTTCCGCGGCTTCGAGAACGGCACCGTGTTCCTGCACATGAAGGGCGCCTGCGCCGGCTGCCCGTCCTCGACGGCGACGCTGAAGCACGGCATCCAGAACCTGCTCCGCCACTTCGTGCCGGAAGTACAGCAGGTCGAGCAGGTCTCCTAAGACCCCTTCACGCATTCGAGCGAGCAACAAAAAACCGGGCCAGATTGCCCGGTTTTCTGTTTTGGACGTCCGTTGTTGCCTAGACGGTCCGCGTACGAAGGGTAACGCCTATTTTGACCATGGTCTTCCCGAAAACCGGTTCCACTTTTCGCTTTCGTGGACCTCGGTTCCGGATCATGGTCCTACATCACGATGACCTTGGCGCCGACCGACGTGCGGTCGTAGAGGTCGATGATGTCCTGGTTCATCAGCCGGATGCAGCCTGACGACATCGCCTTGCCGATCGAATTCCATTCCGGACTGCCGTGCAGGCGGTAGCCCATATCACCGCCCTTGTTGAACAGATACATGGCGCGCGCGCCGAGCGGGTTCTTCAGGCCCGGCTCCATGCCGCTCGCGAACTTCGCTAGCTCCGGCTGGCGCTGGATCATCTGCCGCGGCGGCGTCCAGGTCGGCCATTCGCGCTTCAGCGCGATATGGGCGGTGCCGTGCCATTCGAAGCCTTCGCGGCCGACGCCGATGCCGTAGCGGATCGCCCGGCCGTCGCCTTCGACGAAGTAGAGAAACTTGTTCTGGGTATCGACGACGATGGTGCCCGGCTTTTCCGAGGTGTCGTAGTTCACCTCTTGCCGGTGGTACTTCAGCGGCACCCTCTCGATCGGGATGCGCGGCAGTTGGTAGCCTGCATCGTTCACCGAACCGTAGTTGTTGGTGAACAGTTGCGAGCCGATCGTGCTGCAACCCGAGATCGCGGCCGACAACGCAAGTGCGGCGACGATTGCAAATGACTTCATGCGCATGAAATGGTCCGATGCCCCGCCAAGATGTCGCGACACGTTACGGCCGCTTTTCCTGAAACCATTCATGCTGGCATTTGCTTTGCTTGCCAAGCGCGCGATGCCTATATGCAGGAGCTTACGTGCCGGTAAGCCGTCAACTATGGCATTTCGGCAACAGGACTCACGGGATTGTGAAGGAAAAACAATGGTCGGTCCTGTCGGATAGCCTAGAATCAGGGAACCACATCGAGGAATCACAATGAATGTAGGCGACGCCGCGGCGCGGTCCGGCCTGCCGGCCAAGACCATCCGCTACTATGAAGAGATCGGCCTGATCGCCCCGGCGCGCGCCGGCAATGGCTATCGCGATTATTCCAGCGACGACATCCATCGGCTAGCCTTCCTGCGCCGCGCCCGCAACCTCGGCTTTTCAATCGACGATTGCCGCCAGCTGATGGCGCTCTACCGGGACCGCAGCCGCGCCAGCCACGATGTGCGCGAGATTGCCGCCGCCCATGTCAGCGCCATCGAGGAAAAGGTGCGCGAGCTGCAGTCGATGCGCACGACCTTGCAGACGCTGATCCAGGCCTGCCATGGTGACGACCGGCCGGATTGCCCGATTTTGGATGACATTGCGGGGGCTGCGCAGGCCGCAGACAGGCGGGCCACGGTTTGAAGCACGGGCGCCGGGATAGACTGGGCGCCGGACGCGCAAGAAAAACCTCCAAAGGTCTATATCTCATTTGGCTAAAATTACGGAACGTCCAATGGACAAGAACGGAACCAAAGCGGTTACATCAGACCTTCGCGCTCACGACGTAAGACTTTAGTCCGGCCGATTTATAGCTAAGAACGGAAGTCGATCGGCACGACATAGGGCCGCTGTGGATCAATACCAGACTGCACCCAGACGAATATAGTGCGATCGCGGAAGACGCTCGGACCAAGCCGTCACCCAGGTTTGGCAACCGAATAATCGTCTGATGAGGCGCGCGGATGCTGGGGTCAAAATCCGAAAGCGACCGCCACCTTCAGACCGAACGAGTAAGAAGCAGACCTAGCTTGAGGTAGGTTCAAACTCTTCTCTGACTTCCTTCCAGAGCAAAAACTTGAATGGCCACGCTCTGAGATAGGGGATCAGCTTCTCTCGCCGCAGAGCCGCAAAAAGAAGGGTGGTCAGAACTGAAAACATACAGGACAGAAACGCCACAAAAGCTATCGGCATCATCAATACCGCAGTGAAGCCACCTACAATATGCGGCCAAGTACCCTTCTCAGCTACGATTCCCGCGCTAGCAAGAAGGCCAATCCCCAGCAAGATTAGGCCTATCGTGCCCAACGATACGAGCAGCGCGGTGAGTGCGGTTCTACGCTTCATATGCTTTGCCTCCCGGTAGCTTATCTCAAGCATAGCGGGGATCAATCCGCAGGGCGCGTTGTAAAGTATATAGTCGCCCTGCGAAAGGTGATTGTATGGTTGACAAACCCATTTGCTCACGACCTTGGCTCTGCTAGTCTCGCGCTTGGGTTTGGGGGTCAAGACATGAATGCCGTTGAGTTTATCGACACGCCGCTCGGTGGTGGGCTTGGCGTCCTGCTGGCATGCCGGTTTTCACCGCAACTTCGTGCGCAGGTCAGGCCTGGTCTGGAATTAGTGATGGCAGTTATTGTCGTGCTGATCCTGGGAGCCATCAAATGGCTCTAGGAGCTACCCAGCCGTAGGGAAGTTACCAATTTCGGAACCAAATTCCGCCTAACGCTTACGAGTCGTCGTTTCGTATACGGCTTGGTCATTTACAAGGTTTCGTATGCATCCGCCCTGATAGCCGCCAGTCGGGAACGCGCTATGCTGGTGCGGCGTGGCGTGCAACGGCTGTTGCGGGACATGGGCCCTCTGCAGAACTGGCCCACGCTTGCCGCGGCGATAACAGGCCCTGACTGCCTCGATTTTTGATGATATGGCGGGCTTAGGCCGGGCGAAGGCAAGGCCGCTTCGGGCAGTGACATAAGCGGCCGGACCTCGCTCATCCGAGACTTCAGGACCTTTTCGGCCATCCCGCTTCTCACAAACGCGGAGATGACACCGATCAGAGATTCGATCCAACGCAGTATTGTCCGCAGTACTTCCCGTAGCGCCTGGCCCATGACGTGACATGCCTCTCGGATCATCAGTCGTAGCAGGATTATATTCCTATCTGGCCGAATTTGTCAATCGGGATTTTGCCCAAGCATAGGTTCAAACCGTGAACAAAATCTGGCATGGTGGGTGCCATGCCGATCATTTCGCCGATTCCCCTCAATCCCCTGATCGATGGCCGCCAGTCCGAACGCGCCATGCTGGTGCGGCGCGGCGTGCAGAGGCTGTTGATGCAAATGGGCATGCATGTGCTGCCCGAACTGTCGCTGGCCACCGGGCGGCGCGCCGACCTTGTGGCGCTGACCAGGCAGGGCGACATCTGGATCATCGAGATCAAATCCTCGATCGAGGATTTTCGCGTCGACCGCAAATGGCCTGATTACCGGCTGCACTCCGACCGCTTCTTCTTCGCCACGCATCCCGGCGTGCCCTCGGATATTTTTCCGGAGGAATGCGGCTTCATCCTGTCCGACGGCTACGGCGCCGAGATTTTGCGCGATGCGCCCGAGCACCGGATGGCGGCGGCAACGCGCAAGGCGCTGATGCTGCGCATCGCACGGGCGGGTGCGGCGCGGCTGCTGGCGGCGGAACTGGCGGGTGTGGCGGTGCCGGCGCTGGCGGGAGAGAGCGAGTAGACGAAGCTCAAGTTCCTCGCCCCGCTTTGCGGGGGCGAGGAACCCAAGAACACCTACTCCACCACCTCCTCCACCCCTGCCGCCGGCGCCATCAGGAGCACGGCGGCACCCAGCAGCGCTGCAACGAAGGACCCCGCCAGGATGCCGACCTTGACGGCGTCCTGCAGCGCCATGTCGTTGGCGAAGGCGAGCAGGCCGATGAACAGGCTCATGGTGAAGCCGATGCCGCAGAGCAGCGAAATGCCGATCATGTGCAGCCAGCCGGCATTGACCGGCAGGTCGGCGAAGCCGAGCCGGATCGCCAGCGCCGAGGAGCCGAAGACGCCGGCCAGCTTGCCCAGCACCAGGCCGGCGGCAACGCCGAGCGTCAGCGGCTCGACCAGGGCAGAGGCGCTGAGGCCGGCCAGCGACACGCCGGCATTGGCAAAGCCGAAAATCGGGATGACGAAGAACGGCACGATCTTGTGCAGGCCGTGCTCCAACCGGTGCAGCGGCGAATGGTCGAGATCGTGCCCGCTGCCGGGAGAAGTTTTCAGCGGAATGGTGAGCGCCAGCGCCACGCCGGCCAGCGTCGCATGCACACCCGATTTCAGCACGAGCACCCACAGCACGGCGCCGAGCACGAGGTAAGGCGTCAGCCTCGTCACCCGCATGCGGTTGAGCACGATGAGCACCGCGATGACGGCGAAGGCCGCACCGAGATAGGCCAGCGACAGGCCGCTTGTGTAGAAGATGGCGATGATGATGACGGCGCCGAGATCGTCGATGATGGCGAGCGCGGTGAGAAAGATCTTGAGCGACGCCGGCACGCGGTTGCCGAGCAGCGACAGCACGCCGAGCGCAAAGGCGATGTCGGTGGCGGTCGGGATCGCCCAGCCGGAGAGCGCGGCGGCGTTGTTGCGGTTGATGGCGACATAGACGAGTGCGGGAACCAGCATGCCGCCGGCGGCGGCGACGCCCGGCAGCACGCGGCGCGGCCAGGTCGAGAGCTGACCGTCGAGCATCTCGCGCTTGATCTCGAGGCCGACCAGCAAGAAGAACACCGCCATCAGCCCATCATTGATCCAGTGCGACACGCTGAGCGGGCCGAGATAGGCGTGGAGAGCGGCGAAATAGGTTTCGGCCAATGGTGAATTGGCGACGATCAGCGCAAGGGCTGCCGCAACCATCAGGATGATGCCGCCCGCCGCCTCGCCGTCGAGGAATTCGCGAAGGATGGATTTCGGCTGCTTGTCGCGCATCTGTGCTCCGTTGCCGGGTTTTCCGGCGGCGTTATTGCCGATGATGGGCAAAGGTCGATGGCACGGCAAGCGCAACTGTTTCCAGCGTTGGCGCCGCCCCTCATTGTCCTGCCGGACGTTCGTCATTCGAAAAGCCAAGCAGTTGGCTTTTCGTCCGCTTCGCGGACCATTCCTCAACTCCCCACATAGCGACGGGGAGAAAGAGGCAGCTTCAGCCTCGCCGTCGTCTCCTGCAACGCCGGCGATTGGCGAAACCGGCGATGAGAGCGCCCCTCTCCCCCGTCTCTATACCGGGGAGAGGATGCCGGCAGGCAGGTGAGGGGCAGCGCTGAGGTTCGGCAATTGGCGGCCGGCGCCGCCGGCGCGTGAACCTCAGCGTGGTGCGCGCTTGGCGAGTATCCGCTGCAGCGTGCGGCGATGCATGTTGAGCCGGCGCGCGGTTTCCGACACGTTGCGGTCGCACATTTCGTAGACGCGCTGGATGTGTTCCCAGCGCACGCGGTCGGCCGACATCGGATTTTCCGGGGGGGCGGCGCGCTCTCCGGCGGTGCGGGTGAGCGCTGCAAACACGTCGTCGGCGTCAGCCGGCTTCGACAGATAGTCGATGGCGCCGAGCTTCACCGCGGTCACCGCGGTGGCGATGTTGCCGTAGCCGGTGAGGATGACGGTGCGGGCATCGTCGCGCTTCTCGCGGATGGCGGCGACGACGTCGAGGCCGTTGCCGTCGCCAAGCCGCATATCGACCACCGCATAGGCCGGCGGGTGGGCGCGCGCCTTGGCCACTGCCTCCTCGACGCTCTCGGCCGTCTCGACCACGAAACCCCTGGTTTCCATGGCGCGGGCCAGCCGCGTCAGGAACGGCTTGTCGTCGTCGACGATGAGCAGCGAGGTGTCCTCGCCTTCGACCATTGCGCCAATTGCTTCTTCGCCAGTCATTATCTCAAAAAATCCTGCTGCCTTAATTTTACGCAGATATAGTTCCTGAACGCCATTGTCCAATTTTGCCGCCTCCGCCAAGGCTTTTACGCGGTGTCGAACATCGAGATCCCCACCGATTCCGGGTTGAGGAAGACCGTGCGCGGCCACGATATCTGCACGATCGCGCCTTCGCCCAGTCCGCTCGAATTGCGGAAATCGAGCGTGGCGCCGGAGCGTTCGAGCAAGGTCTTGGCGATGAACAGCCCGAGACCCAGGCCACCGCCAGCCTCGTTGCCCTGGCGTGTCGACATATAGGGCTCGCCGATGCGATCGATGATTTCGGGGGGAAAGCCCGGCCCGTCATCGATGATCGAGAAGGTGACGTCGAGTTCGTCCCAGCTCCATCGCACCGTCACACTGTTGCGGGCGAAGTCGACGGCGTTCTCGACCAGATTGCCGAGGCCGTAGATGACGCCGGGGTTGCGCCGTCCCACCGGTTCGGGGCCGACGCGCTCGCCCGGCCGAAGCTTGATCGAGATGCCGAAATCGCGGTGCGGCGCGGTCACCTCCTCGACCAGCGAGGTCAGCGGCAGACGCGACAGATGCGCCTCGCCCTCGGAGGACAGGCTGGTCAGCCGCTTCAGGATCTCGCGGCAGCGCTCGCTCTGCGACCGCAACAGCTTCACATCCTCACCATATTTCGGATCGTTACCCAGCGCCTTCTCCATTTCCTTGGAGACAAGGGCGATGGTGGCGAGCGGCGTGCCGAGTTCGTGCGCGGCGGCGGCGGCGAGGCCATCGAGCGCCGACAGATGCTGCTCGCGCTGCAACACCAGTTCGGTGGCGGCAAGCGCATTGGCGAGCAGGCGGGCTTCCTCGGCGACGCGGAAGGCATAGATGGCGGTGAAGGCGATCGAGGAAAACACCGCCATCCATATGCCGGCGACATAGATGAATGGCATGGGCAGCGGCGCGCCCTCATACCATGGCAGCGGCTGGTGGAAGAAGACCAGCAACGTGGCCGCCGCCATGACCAGCGCGCCGAGCACCGCAGTCAGCCGCAGCGGCAGCGACGCCGCCGAGATGACGACGGGCACGGTCATCAGCACCGAGAACGGGTTGGTGAGGCCGCCAGTCAAAAAGAGCAGGCCGGCAAGCTGCAGGCTGTCGAAGGTCAGGATGAAAAACGCTGAGAACGGGGTCAGCCGGTGCGCTGCCGGATAGCGGAAGGTCAGCACCAGGTTAAGCCAGGCCGAGCAGGCGACCAGCGCGAAGCAGAGGCTGACCGGCAGCGGGAATTTGAGCCCATAGGCGACGACCAGCACCGCCAGGCTCTGGCCCACGATGGCCAGCCAGCGCAGCCGGATCAGCGTGTTGAGGCGCAGCCGCTGGCTTTGCTGGAAGTCTGGCGCGTGCACGATGTTGATCATGGCCAAGGATTATAGCCGGGAAAGGACGAGCGCTAGGTCCCTCGCGGTTTGGCGCGGGCGGTGGCCGCAGCGAGCAGCGGATTTTCCGGCCAGACATGGCGGGGATAGCGGCCGCGCATGTCGGTGCGCACATCGGCCCAGGAGCCGCGCCAGAAGCCGGGCAGGTCGCGCGTCGTCTGGATCGGCCGGTGCGCCGGCGACAACAGCTCGAGCGTCAGCGGCACGGTGCCGTTGGCGATTGCCGGATGGCGGTCAAGGCCGAACAGTTCCTGCACGCGGATGGCCAGCACCGGCCATTCGCCGTCATAGCGGATCGGCACATGGCTGCCGGAGGGCGCGTCGAAATGGGTCGGCGCCAGTGTGCCGACCTTGCGCTGCAATTCGTGCGGCACCAGCGCCATCAGGCCTGACGACAGCACGCCGGGATCGATCGCGGCGAAGGATGCCTTGCCCGAAAGGAACGGCAGCAGCCAGTCGTCGAGGCCTTCGAGCAGGGCGGCTTCCGAAACATCGGGCCAAGGCGCGCCGAGGCCGCGATGCAGCCAGCCGAGCCGTTGGCGCAGCGTCTCGCCGTCCTTGCCCCATTCCAGCAGCGACAGGCCGTGCTCGCGCAAGGCATCTGTTATGGCGCGGTCGGCGTCTGTTCCAGTTGGTGCGGGCAGCATGCGCTCCGACAAAGTGATGGCGCCGAGCCTGGCGGTCTCGCGCACGCGCACCGCGCGCCGCTCGCGGTCGAAGCTTGTCTCGCGGCGGATCTCGATCCTGTCGGCCAGAGCGGCACGGATGTCGGTCTCGTGGACCGCGGCCGCCGCCGTGATGCGGGCATTTTGCGCCTTGCCCTGCAGATCGGCGACGACCAGCCAGGTCTCGCCGGCCAGCGGATCGGCGGCATCCACCATGGCGCCGGAGCCGTTGGCGAGCACGAAACGGCCACGCTCGCCGCGCGCCCTGGCGACGCGGTCCGGCCAGGCGTGGATGAGGAGAAGACCGGCAGAAGCGGCTTCGCTGCTCTTGGGGCCGCCCGCCTGCTTCGCCAATCGCTCGGCAAGCTGCCTTGCCGCAACGGCGCGTGGCGATTTCTCAGTGCGAAAGCGCATCAGCCGCCGTTCGAGGTCGGCGCCGTCACCGCCGAGACCACGCTCGGTGAGCAGGACGGCTAGCATCGCAGCCTCGAGCGCGTGGCCGCCGCCAGCGGCTTCAGCGACCATGTGTGCGAGCCGCACGGGCAGCGCCAGCTTGCGCATCGCGCCGCCCGCCTCCGTCAGCCGGCCGGCCGCGTCGATGGCGTGCAGCGCCAGGAGCAGGGCCTGCGCCTCGTTGAGCGCCGGACCGGGTGGCGGATCAAGGAAGGACAGGCTTGCGGGGTCGGCGACACCGAAAGCGGCGCAGTCGAGCAGCAGGCCGGACAGATCCGCTTCGAGGATTTCGGGCGGGGTGAAGGCCGGCAAGGCCGCCGTCTGCTCGGCCCGCCACAGGCGGATGGCGACGCCTGGCTGCGTGCGCCCGGCGCGGCCGGCACGCTGATCGGCCGACGCCCTGGAGACACGCACCGTTTCCAGCCGCGTCAGGCCGCTCGCCGGTTCGTATCGTGGCAGGCGCGACAGGCCGGAATCGATGACGACGCGCACGCCGCCGATGGTGATCGAGGTCTCGGCGATCGACGTCGCCAGCACCACCTTGCGGCGGCCGGGCGGCGCCGGCTTGATGGCGGCATCCTGCGCCCTGTTGTCGAGCTGACCGTAGAGCGGCACGATGTCGGTGTCCGGACCGAGCCGGCCCTGCAGCCGCTCGGCGGTGCGCTCGATCTCGCGCTGTCCCGGCAGGAAGGCGAGCACGCTGCCGCTCTCGCCGGCAAGAGCGGAGCGGATCGCCTTGGCCATGGCGTCTTCGATGGGAACGCCGGCTGGCCGCTCGTCGTATCTGACATCGACGGGGAACGCACGGCCTTGGCTTTCGATCACCGGGGCGCCGGACAGGAGTTTCGCGACGCGCGCGCCATCGAGCGTTGCCGACATCACCAGCAGCCGCAAATCCGGCCGCAGCGCGCCCTGCACGTCGAGCGCCAGCGCCAGGCCGAAATCGCCGTCGAGCGAGCGCTCGTGGAATTCGTCGAAAATCACCGCCGAGACGCCGGGCAGCTCGGGATCGTCTAGGATCATGCGCGCCAGGACGCCTTCGGTGACGACCAGGATTTTTGTCCGGGCCGATGTGCGGTTTTCCATGCGCATGGCATAGCCGACAGTGGCGCCGGGCTCTTCATCAAGCAATTCGGCCATGCGGCGGGCGGCGGCGCGGGCGGCGAGGCGGCGCGGTTCGAGCAGGACGATCTTGCCGGCGACCAGCCAGGGCGCATCGAGCAGCGCCAGCGGCACCAGCGTCGTCTTGCCGGCGCCGGGCGGCGCCACCAGGACGGCGCTGTTGCCGGAGCCGAGCGCCTCGCTCAGGGCCGGCAGCACGGCGGATACCGGAAGCTCCGGCAAGGATCTCGTCGTCATTGCGTCCGCATATCAGCGGTCACCACAACCGTGCAACGGCTCAAAGCCTTGTGCGTGAAAACGGGTTCCAGCGCACCGTGCCCAGCCGCACCTCCTCGCGCACCATGGTGAGCAGGCCGGACGCGCCAACGACGGCCAAGCCGACCAGCGATATCCAGTCCGGATACTCCTGGAAGAACAACGCACCGAGGATCACCGCCCAGACGATCTGCGAATAATGCGTCGGCGCGATGCGGTTGGCCGGTGCGTATTTGGCGGCCAGCAGCTGCAGCAATTGGCCGCCGGCGGTAAAGGCGCCGCCCAGCACCAGCCACAGCAGCTGCATGGCGTTGGGGAGGGTGAACGATGTGGCGATGGTGCCGGCCCCGTTGAACAGCAGCCCGTAACCGATGAGCACGCCGAGCATGGTGGTGCGCTTTTCCTGCTGGGCGAGCGACCGCATCAGGATGACGCTCGCCGCGGCAAGGAAGGCCACCGTGAAGGCGGCAAGGTGTCCGAGATGCAACTCGCGAAAACCTGGCCGCACCACCAGCATGACACCTGCAAAGCCGGCAACCACCGCCAGCCAGCGCCATGGACCGACCTTTTCTTTCAGGATGACGGTCGAGAGAATGGTCACGCAAAGCGGCGCCAGGAAGATCAGTGCATAGGTCTCGGCCAGCGGAATGGTGGTGAAGGCGTAGACGCTGAGCACGCCCGAGGCGATGCCGGCCCAGGCGCGGGCCTGCACCGCCCATGGCCGCCCGGTGCGCCAGAAGTCGCGCCAGCGCTCATCGACTGGGCGGCTGAAAAACAGGAAGCAGCCGGCAAACAGCGTGATGAAGAAGCCGATCTCGAAGACGGTGAACTGTCCGCCAAGGCTCTTGATAACGGCATCGCTGCACGAATAGCTTGCATAGGCGATGAGGGCGAGCAGGATTCCGTTCGTCACGTTTTTCCATTTCCGGGGAGAGTGCAGTGAAGGTATTGGCGCTCGGCGCGCATCCCGACGACATCGAGATATTCATGTTCGGTACGCTGGCTGCCTATGCCACGCAAGGCGCAGAACTGACTTTTGCCGTGGCCACGGATGGCGCCAGGGGCGGCATGGGCGACCCGAGCGTTTTGGCTCGTGTCCGCCGCGACGAGGCGGCGGCCGCTGCGGCGCTGCTCGGCGCAACCCTTCGCTTTCTCGACTTTCCCGACGGCGAACTGGTGGCTGATGCGGCACTGATCGCTTCGCTGAAAGCGCTGATACGCGAGACCGCGGCGGATCTGGTTATCACGCATGCCCCCAACGACTATCACGCCGACCATCGCGCTTTGTCGGACGGCGTGCGCATCGCGGCCTCGTTCGGCGTCCCCGTGCTGCATGCCGACACGATGGGCGGCACCGGCTTTGCGCCGACGCATTACGTCGACATTTCCGCCTACGGCGATATCAAGACGCAGGCGATCCGAGCGCACCAGTCGCAGTGGCCGGAGCAACATGTCGACAGAGCGCGCGTTCAGAATGAGTTTCGCGCCGGGCAATGCAACAGCGTTCCCGGCTCCCTGGCCGAGGCCTTCCGATTCGAGCCGACATTTCCCTTCGCCGACATCCGCGCGCTGCTGCCGCCCGCGCCCCCTGTCCGGCCGGTGACGCCGCAGACGAAAATTATAGGCGACCCCGGCTAAGCAACTTCCGGGCGAGCCGTCCGGCAAATCATTTCCCAACGATTTCAATCGCCGTTTGGCCATGTTGCGGCGCAGCGACGAATTCGCTTGCCTTGTTTAGTAAAAATTGCATCACTAAACAAATTACTAAACATCTGCGGCGCACCGCGCCGCCCTGGCGACGCATAGCGCGCCGTGTTTAGCCCCTCGGAGGAGCGAGGGTTGAGGGGTTCTTGAAACGGCCATCCGGGCGCGTTTCGCAAATGGGAGGAAGGCATGAAATCGAGCTTGAAACTGGCGTTGGGGCTGGCCTCGGCGATTACCGCGTCGACAGCCGTCTCGAACGCCGCGCACGCTGAAGACCTGACGCTTTGCTGGGCCGCCTGGGATCCGGCAAACGCGCTGGTCGAACTGTCCAAGGATTTTACCAAGGAAACCGGCATCGGCATGAAATTCGAATTCGTGCCGTGGACCAACTATGCCGACCGCTTCCTCAACGAGCTCAACTCGCACGGCAAACTGTGCGACCTGATCATCGGCGACAGCCAGTGGATCGGCGGCTCGGCCGAGAACGGCCACTACGTCAAGCTGAACGACTTCTTCGACAAGGAGAAGATCAGCATGGACGACTTCGTGCCGGCAACCGTCGTCGGCTATTCCGAATGGCCGAAGAACACGCCGAATTACTGGGCGCTGCCGGCCATGGGCGACGTCGTCGGCTGGACCTACCGCAAGGACTGGTTCTCCAAGCCGGAACTGCAGAAGGAATTCAAGGAAAAGTATGGTTGGGACCTCGGCCCACCGACCACCTTCGACCAGCTGAAGCAGCTCGCCGAGTTCTTCCAGAAGCGCGAGATCGACGGCAAGACCGTCTATGGCGCTTCGATCTACACCGAGCGTGGCTCGGAAGGCATCACCATGGGCGCCATGGACGTGCTCTACAGCTTCGGCTTCCAGTATGAAAACCCGAAGAAGCCCTACGAGATGGAAGGCTTCGTCAATTCGCCAGACGCGGTCAAAGGCCTGGAGTTCTACAAGTCGCTCTACGATTGCTGCACGCCTCCGGGTGCCTCGAACAGCTATATGGGCGAAGGCGTCGACGCCTTCAAATCCGGTCAGGTGGCCATGCACATGAACTTCGCCTTCACCTGGCCCGGCCTGCAGAAGGACGAGAATGTCGGCGGCGACAAGATCGGCTACTTCGTCAATCCGAAGGGTCCCGGCGGCGCCCAGTTTGCGCAGCTTGGCGGCCAGGGCATTTCGGTGGTGTCCTATTCAGACAAGCAGGAATCGGCGCTGAAATACATCAAGTGGTTCGCCAACAAGGATGTGCAGGCCAAATGGTGGTCGCTCGGCGGCTATTCCTGCCTGAACGCGGTGGTCAAGGACCCGGCCTTCCCGTCCAGCCAGCCTTATGCGCAGACCTTCCTCGACTCGATGGCGATCGTGAAGGACTTCTGGGCCGAGCCGAGCTACGCACCGCTGCTGCAGGCGTCGCAGAAGCGCTTCCACGACTATGTCGTAGCCGGCCAGGGTTCGGCCAAGGACGCGCTTGACGGCCTGGTCAAGGACTGGACGCAAGTGTTCCAGGACGACGGCAAGATGTAACCGGACCAACGGCTCCTCCCGAGCCTGACCCCAGAGGCGGATGATTTTCAGGCCGAATTGATCAGAAATCATCCGCCTCGGGCTAAAAAGAGAGAGAGCATGATGTCGTCCGAAACCGCTTCAGACTTTTCGGCTTCATGCTCTTGGTCCCGTGCCGCCCTTGGCACGGGACGCAGTTCAGATAAATTCCAGTGTCGAGACTTGACGTGACCGAAGCAGGACTCACCATGCTCAATCGGACTGCGGAGAACGTTGCCCGGGCGACCCCGGAGCCGTTGGCCCGCAAGGTCCGGGGGATCAGCGACAAGGGCCTCGCCTGGCTGTTCATCTCGCCGACGATCCTGTTGCTCTTGGCCATCAACATCTTCCCGCTGTTCTGGGCGATCTACCTGTCCTTCACCAACTTCCGCGCGAACCGCCCGAACGAGGTGGTGAAAAACCTCGGCTTCGCCAACTACCAGCGCATCCTCGGCGACCAGGACATCTGGATCGCCATGCAGACGACGGCGCATTTCGTGTTCTGGACGATCCTGCTGCAGACGCTGATCGGTTTCACGCTGGCATGGCTGATCGACAGGAAGTTTCGCGGCCACGCCTTCTGGACGACCATCATCCTGGTGCCGATGATGCTGTCGCCGGCGGTGGTCGGCAATTTCTGGCGTTTCCTCTACGAGCCGCAGATCGGCCTGTTCGCCTACGCCATCTCGTTCGTCACCCGGATACCACCGACCGACATCCAGATGCTGTCCAACGTGTCGCTGGCGCCGTGGTCGATCATCATCGTCGACACCTGGATGTGGACGCCCTATGTCATGCTGATCTGTCTCGCCGGCCTGCGCTCCATCCCCGAATACATCTATGAAGCCGCCGAGGTCGACCGCGCGTCCAACTGGCGGCAGTTCTGGTCGATCACGCTGCCCATGGCGCTGCCCTTCATCATGCTGGCGGTGCTGTTTCGCGGCATCGAGAACTTCAAGATGTTCGACATGGTCAACCTGCTGACCGGTGGCGGGCCGGGCTCGACCACCGAGGTCGCCTCGATCACGCTGAAGCGGCAGGCGTTCGAGAGCTGGCGCACCGGATATTCCTCGGCCTTCGCCATCATCCTGTTCGTCGCGGTGTTTGGGCTGGCCAACATCTACGTCAAGGCGCTGAACAAGGTGAAGCAGAGATGAGCCTGACCACCGCCCACTCCGTCGTCGCCCCCTCGGCCAATTCTAAGCGGATCGCCGGCACGATCATCGTGCTCTACGCGCTGATCTCGATCGTGCCGCTGCTGTGGATCTTTGCCACCAGCTTCAAGACGCCGCCGGATTCGATCGCCTATCCGCCCAAGATTCTGTTCCAGCCGAGCATCGAGGGCTATTGCAACCTGTTCACGACGCGCACCAGGCAAACGCCCGACTACATCAACTCGCTCGGACCCGCGACCGGTTTCTGCGACGAGACCTCGCGCAAGCGCAACATGGTGATTGCCGGCCCGTCCAATTTCCTGCCGCGCTTCGTCAATTCGCTGATAATCGCCTTCGGCTCGACCTTCTGCGCGGTCTTCCTCGGCACGCTGTCTGCCTATGGTTTCTCGCGCTTCAAGGTGCCGCTGGCCGATGACCTTCTGTTCTTCATCCTGTCGACGCGCTTCATGCCGCCGATCGCGGTCGCGATTCCCATCTACCTGATGTACCGCGAGCTCGGCCTGTCCGACACCGCGCTGGGCATGATCCTGCTCTACACGGCGGTAAACGTGTCGCTCGCGGTGTGGCTGCTGAAAGGCTTCATCGACGAGATCCCGCGCGAGTATGAGGAAGCGGCGATGATCGACGGCTACACCAGGCTGCAGGCCTTTTGGCGCACCGTGCTGCCGCAAGCGACTACCGGCATCGCCGCGACCGCCATCTTCTGCCTGATCTTCGCCTGGAACGAATATGCGTTCGCCGCACTCCTGACCTCCGGCACCGCGCAGACCGCGCCGCCCTTCATCCCGACCATCATCGGCGAAGGCGGCCAGGACTGGCCGGCGGTGGCGGCCGGCACGACGATCTTCCTGGTGCCGATCCTGGTCTTCACCATCCTGCTTCGCAAACAATTGCTGCGCGGCATCACCTTCGGCGCGGTACGCAAATGATTGGTGTGTCAAGTCGACCCCCACTCCGTCGAGCTTCGCTCGACACCTCTCCCCCGATCGACGGGGTAGAGGAAGGACGCGAACTTCATTCAGGCAGGCTGCCTTCCTCTCCCTCCGGAGGGGGGAGAGGTGGCGCTGCGAAGCAGCGACGGAGTGAGGGAACCACCTGGCAACCGTCTCGCCCCGTTGCCGGGCAGAAGGAAGGCAGCTACGCATGACGCGCCCAGCCATCTCCAAAAAGTCATCCTGGCCTCGCTGGGCCCGGCGCGGCCTCATGGAAAACATTGCGACGGCGCTCATCGCCGTCGGCTTCCTGATGCTGTTCCAGCCCTTCGCGCTGGCGCTCTACACCTACTCCTTCATCACCATGCTCGCCGGCACGGTGATGTTCATCATCGTCTCGAAGTTCCCGGAATAATCATGGCCGAAATCCGCGTCCAACATTTGAGAAAGGCCTTCGGCGATTTCGTCGCGGTGCAGGATTCCAGCTTCGTCGTCGAAGATGGTGAGTTCTTCGTCATGCTTGGTCCCTCGGGCTGCGGCAAGACGACGACGCTGCGCATGGTCGCCGGCCTCGAATTGCCGACCGGCGGCCAGATCCTGCTCGGCGGCGAGGACGTCACCATGCGCCGGGCGCGCGAACGCGACATCGCCTTCGTCTTCCAGCTGTTCGCGCTCTATCCGCATATGAACGTGCGCAAGAACATCGGCTTCCCGCTTCTCGCGCAAGGCATGCCCTCGGCCGAGATTCGAAGCCGTGTCGAGGAAACGGCGAAGCTGCTGCGCATCGACCATCTGCTCAACAAATCGGTCTCGGGCCTTGCCGGCGGTGACCGCCAGCGCGTGGCGCTCGGTCGCGCCATCGTGCGACGGCCAAAATGCTTCCTGATGGACGAGCCGCTCGGCACGCTCGACACCGAATTCCGCGATCTGATGGTGCATGAGCTGCGCGAGCTGCACAACCGCATCCACGCCACCACCGTCTATGTCACGCACGACCAGATGGAAGCGATGTCGATGGCCGACAAGATCGCCGTCATGAACCATGGCGTCATCGAACAGTTCGGCAGCCCGCGCGAAATCTACGACCGCCCGGCAACCATGTTCGTCGCCGATTTCATTGGCTCGCCGCCAATGAACTTTCTCGGCTTTGACGGCGGATTGGCGAAGGGGGCGAAGGAGATCGTAGTGCAAGGCGCCAAGGTGGCGGTGCCGGAAGTGCGCGAGGATATCGCGCCGGCCGACATGGCGCTCGGCATCCGCCCCGAACACATTCGCTTCGACGACGCCTCGAAACTGCGCGGCGCCATCTATGGCACCGAATATCTCGGCACGACGCAGATCGTGGCGGTGGAGACGGCGGACGGCATCATCAAGGCGCGGGTGCCGGCCGAAATCCGGCTCGCTGCCGGCGATCATGTCGGGCTGACGTTGAACAGCGCGCGGCTGTCGCTGTTCGACAAGGGCTCGGGTCGGGCGGTGCGCACCGCGATCCACGATACCGCCTCTCAAGGGAGAGCGCAGCATGGCTGACGTGCACATCAAGGGCGTGACCAAAAGCTTCGGCGACCATGTCGCCGTCGATGGCCTCGACCTTAACATCGCCGATGGCGAATTCGTCGTGCTGCTCGGCCCGACCGGCGCCGGCAAGACGACGACGCTGAGATTGATCGCCGGACTGGAGCGGCCGGATGGCGGCAGGATCGATATTGGCGGCCACGATGCGACGACGCTGTCGCCGGCCGAGCGCGACACCGCCTTCGTGTTCCAGCAATATTCGCTCTACCCGCATCTGTCGGTCTACGACAACCTCGCCTTCCCGCTGCGTTCGCCAGCGCGGAAAGTACCGGAGGACCAGATTCGCCGCCGCATCGAAGAGGTGGCGAAGATGGTGCGCATCCACCACAAGCTGAACAACCGCTCGACCAAGCTTTCGGGTGGCGAAATGCAGCGCGTCGCCATTGGGCGCGCGCTGGTGCGCAAGCCGTCGATCTATTTGATGGACGAGCCGCTGTCGTCGCTCGACGCCAAATTGCGCGCCGATCTCAGGCTCGAACTCAAGCGCATCCAAGCCGAGCTCGGCGCCACCATGCTCTATGTCACGCACGACCAGATCGAGGCGATGACCATGGCGGACCGCATCGGCATCCTCAACAATGGCGTGCTGGTGCAGATCGGCACGCCGCGCACCATCTATTCCGAGCCGGCAAACCTTCATGTCGCCGCACGGCTCGGCCAGCCGGCGATCAATCTGCTGCCAGCGGGACTGCTGCCTGATGGTGGGGCGCCGACCGGAACCAAGACCATCGGCGCGCGCACCGAGCATCTGTCGATCGAGAAGACCGCAAACGGCCATGCCGACGGCGTCGTCGACTGGGTCGAACATCTCGGGGACCAGAACCATCTGCATGTTACGGTCGGCCCGAAGAAACTGGTGACGCTCACCGACCCCGATACGGATCTGGCCGAGGGCGACAAAGTGGTGATCCGCTACCGCTCGCCACTTTATTTCGGCGCCGACGGACAAAGACTGATGTGAGGTTTTCGGTGTCTCGCCAAGGGCACGGCACCGGCTTCTGATTGACGAATACAGGACGAATTCGATGAAGCACTTTTTCAACCGCAGGGAAACGATCGTCACCGAGGCGCTGGACGGGCTGTTGCGGACTATCGGTTCCGGCGATCTCGCCCGCCTCGACGGCTATCCCGAGATCAAGGTCGTGCTGCGCGCCGACTGGGACAAGGCAAAGGTTGCGGTCGTCTCCGGCGGCGGTGCCGGGCACGAGCCGTCGCATGCCGGGTTTGTCGGCAAGGGCATGCTGACGGCGGCGGTCTCGGGCGAGATCTTTGCCTCGCCCAGCGTCGAGGCGGTCCTGGCGGCCATTCGCGCGGTGACCGGCCCGGCTGGCTGCCTGCTGATCGTCAAGAACTACACCGGCGACCGCCTCAATTTCGGCCTCGCGGCCGAGAAGGCGCGCGCCGAGGGGTTTCGCGTCGAGATGGCGATCGTCGCCGACGACATTGCCTTGCCCGATATCAACCAGCCGCGCGGCGTCGCCGGCACCTTGTTCGTGCACAAGATATCAGGCCATTTGTCGGAGACGGGAAGCGGTCTGACAGCGATCGCGACAGCGGCTCGCGCGGCGGCGAAGGACATCATCTCGCTCGGCATGTCGCTGTCGTCCTGCTCGATCCCCGGCCAGCCACATGAAGAGCGGTTCGGCGAAAATGACGGCGAACTCGGCCTCGGCATCCATGGCGAGCCGGGCGTCGAGCGCATCGCCGTGCAGAGCGCCGACAGACTTGTGGCGATCATGGCGGAGCGGCTGGCCGCGCGGCTCGACCCGAACGCCAGCCACGCGTTGCTCATCAACAATCTCGGCTCGGTGCCGCCGCTCGAAATGTCGCTGGTCGCCAATGCCGTGCTGGCCTCGCCGCTGGCCAAGACCGTGAAGCTTGCGATCGGCCCCGGACCGCTGATGACGGCGCTCAACATGAACGGTTTTTCGCTGTCGCTGATCAAGCTCGATGCGGCGCGCGAGGCAGCCTTGCTGGCGCCTGTCGGCCCACATGCCTGGATGCCGGCCAAAACCGTCGTCGCGCCGGCTATCGTGCCTATGGCGAAAGCGGCTGGAAACAGCGCAGCCCAAAGGGCCAGCCAGGATTCCGGCACCAGGCGTTTGATCATCACGGTCTGCGAACGGCTGATCGCGCTCGAAGAGACACTGAACGGGCTCGACGCCAAGGCGGGCGATGGCGATACCGGTTCGACGGTTGCGACCGGCGCGCGCAGCGTGCTGGAACGGCTCGATGCGCTGCCGCTGGCCGACCCTGCCGCCACGCTTGCGGCTATAGGCGATAGTCTGGGCGTCGCAATGGGCGGCTCCTCAGGCGTCTTGCTGTCGATCTTCTTCACGGCGGCGGCTCAGGCTTCGAACGGCGGAGCAACCCTGTCCAAGGCGCTGCTTGCCGGGCTTGACCGGATGACCTTCTATGGCGGCGCCAGGGTCGGCGACCGCACCATGGTCGATGCCTTGGAGCCGGGGCTGAAGGCGCTCGATGCCAAGGGGCTGGATGCCGCGGCTACAGCGGCACGGCACGGCGCCGAGGCGACCGCGGCCATGGAGAAGGCGAAGGCCGGGCGCTCCGCCTATGTCGGCACCAAATTGCAGGGCGTAGTCGACCCTGGCGCCCATGCCGTGGCCGAAGTGTTCGCGGCCGCCGCGCTGCATGCAACGGCCTGACGGCATGCTTAGATTGTCGAATGAAAACTCTTGCGATACTGCCGGCAGGATCGAAACCGGGAATCTGGACATGGCAGCGTTCGACCTTGCCAGGCTGATCACCGCCGCCGCGGACACGATCGCCGCTCACTCGGAAGAGTTGACCGCGCTCGACCAGGCGATCGGCGACGGTGACCATGGGCTGAACATGAAGCGCGGGTTTGAGGCCTTGCGTGCCGATGCCGAGGCGTTTTCGGCCAAGCCGCTGCCCGAGGCGCTGAAGGCGATCGGCACCAAGCTGGTGATGACGGTTGGCGGTGCATCCGGGCCGCTCTTCGGTACATTGTTCCTGGCGCTGGGCAAGGAGATTTCGGGAGAGCCGGATCGTGCCAATCTGGCGGCTGCTTTCGGCAAGGCAATCGAAGCTGTGGCCGCCAGAGGCAAATCCCAGGTCGGTCAAAAGACCATGCTCGATGTGCTGCAACCTGTGCAGGACGCGTTGGTCGAAGGAAAGACGGCCATGGAAATTGCAGATATCGCCGACATGGCTGCCGAGGCGACCGTGCCGATGAAGGCAACACGCGGTCGCGCCTCATTCCTCGGCGACCGCTCAATCGGTCATATGGATGCCGGCGGACGCTCTGTGGCGCTGCTGGTGCGGACCGTCGCCGAAACCGTCGAGGGCCAAGCATGAGCAATGTCGGCATCGTCATCGTATCGCATTCCCCGCTGGTTGCCGAAGGCACGGCCGACATGGTGCGGCAGATGGTGGGCGACGAAGTGCCGCTTGCATGGTGCGGCGGAAACGGCCATGGCGGGCTCGGCACCAGCGTCGAAGCGATCATAGGCGCCATCGACAAGGCGTGGTCGGAGGCGGGCGTCGCCATACTGGTCGATCTCGGCGGCGCCGAGACCAATTCGGAAATGGCGGTGGAAATGATCGGCGAGCCGCGGGCGCAGAAGATCATCGTCTGCAACGCGCCGATCGTCGAAGGCGCGGTGATGGCGGCGACCGAGTCCTCCGGCGGCGCCTCGCTGAAGGAAGTGGTGGCGACGGCGCATGAATTGTCGCCGTCGTGAGTGAACGGGAATTTTGACCTGATGTCCGCCTTTGCCGAAGCGACCGTCCTGATCACCCACGAGGTGGGTCTGCATGCGCGCCCTTCGGTGAAGTTCACCAAGCTTGCCAAGAGCTTTGCGGCCGAGGTGGAGATTGCGCTTTCTGCCAACGGCCCATGGTTCGACGCCAAGAGCATCGTCAAGGTGATGGCGGCCAGGGCGCCGAAAGGCACCATGCTGCACATCCGGGCCACAGGCGACGGCGCCGATGATGCCGTGAGAGCGCTGGTCGAGCTGGTGCGGCGCGATTTCGACGAAGGCGCGGGCCATGCCCGAACCGCTTAGGCTGCAAGGCATTTCGGCCTCCGCCGGCTACGCCGAGGGGCCGCTGTTCAATCTCGACAACGGCACCGCGCACTACTCACGGAAGGCGACAGCCGGCGAGGAAAAGGCTGCATTGGAAGCAGCTATCGCCAGTTCGGCTGACCGGCTCGCGACCCTGATTGAAACCGCCGATGAGGAGGCCGCCGGCATTCTCGAATTCCAGCTCGCCATGCTTGAGGACGATGCCCTGACCGGCCCGGCTTTTGCCGCGATCGCGTCCGGCATGCCGGCTGACATGGCCTGGCGACAGGCGCTGGACGCCGAGATCTCCGGCTACGAAACGTCAGACCAGGACTATTTCCGGGCTCGCGCCGCCGATATCAGCGATATCCGCGACCGCGTGCTGCGCGCCCTTACCGAGGAGCAGGAGAGCGCTCCACCAGCGGGCGCCATTCTCTATGGCGAGGACATCGCGCCGACGCGCTTTCTCGAGACCGACTGGAGCACCGGCGGCGGCATCGCGCTGAGGGCCGGCAGCGCCGCCAGCCACGTCGCCATGCTGGCGCGCTCGCGCGGCGTGCCGATGGTGGTGGGGCTTGGCGCTTCGCCGGCTAATCCCGTCGGTCTGGCTCTGCTCGATGCGGAGCATGGCGGTATCGTGCTTTCGCCGACCACGACCGAGATCGAAGCGTTCCACCGGTCCTCGTCCTCGTTTGTGGCACATCGAGACAAGGCCGGAGTCTATCTCGCGAAACCGGCGGTAACCCGGGCCGGGACGACAGTGCGCGTGCAGGTCAACATCGCCGATCCGTCCGAGGTCGACGGCATCGACATTTCGACCTGCGACGGGGTCGGGCTGATGCGCACCGAATTCCTGTTCGGCAAGGCGCCGCCGGACGAGGAGACGCAATACCAGGCCTATCGCAAGGTGCTGGAATGGGCAGGCGACAAGCCGGTGACCATCCGTACCGTCGACGCCGGCGGCGACAAGCCGGTGCCGGGCTTCACCGTCGAGGAGAGCAACCCGTTCCTCGGGCTGCGTGGCATCAGGCTGTCGCTGGCAAGGCCGGAGGTGTTTCGCGTACAGATCCGGGCGCTGCTGCGCGCGGCGGTGCACGGCAATCTGAAGGTGATGTTTCCGATGATCGCCGTCGCGGAGGAATACCAACGCGCCGCCGCTCTGTTCGTGGAGGAGCAGGCCGGGCTTGCCGCGCGCGGCATCGCGCAAAAAATGCCGCCGCTCGGCATCATGGTCGAGGTGCCTTCGGTGGCGATCGCGCCGGAGGCGTTCGCCGATGTCGCCTTCTTCTCGATCGGTTCGAACGATCTGACCCAATATGTAATGGCGGCTGCCCGCGATAACGCAGCCGTGGCGCATCTTAATTCTGTCCGCCATCCCGCCGTGTTGCGGCTGATCGGCTCGGTTGCCGCTTTTGGCCTGCGCGCGAAAATCCCAGTCAGCCTGTGCGGCGATGCAGGCGGCGATCCGGCATCGATCCCGGCACTGCTCGAGGCCGGCCTGCGGGATCTCTCGGTGGCTCCCGCCCAACTCGCCATGGCCAAGGCGGCCATCTCGGATGCATCGGTCTAGGATGACTGAGATGGCCGACAAGACACCAGAAGCCGGCTCCGAAGAGGCGATCCGCGCCTACAAGACGATCCTGTCGCAGGTCATCGACCAGCGACCGTCGGGTATGCGACAACGCCTTGCCGACGCGCTTGGCAAGCACCGCAGCTTCGTCACCCAGATTTCCAGCGCGGCCTATTCGACCCCGATCCCGTCAAAACATCTGCCGGCTATTTTTTCGGTCTGCCATTTCAGTCCGGCCGAGCGCGATCAGTTTCTGGCTGCCTATCATCTGGCGCATCCCGGCAAGATGTCGGTTGCGGCAGGCATGCGCAAGACCCGGCATGTCTCGCTGATCGTGCCCGATTTCGGCGACGACAAGCAGAATGCAGCGCTCGACAAGGCGATCAACGAATTCATCCAGAAGATCACCAGCATCACCGGCAGGAGTGGCGGCTGATCGTGTTGTGTCGGGAGGACACATGAAGAAGTTTATGAATTCCGTCGACACGGTGCTGACCGAAAGCCTCAACGGCTTCGTTGCAGCTCATGCCGACATCCTGGTGCTGGGCGAGGAGCACAAATTCATTCGCCGCAAGGTGATGAAGCCGGGGAAGGTGGCGCTGATCTCGGGCGGCGGTTCCGGCCACGAGCCGTTGCATGCCGGCTTTGTCGGTCACGGCATGCTGGACGCCGCCTGCCCCGGCCAGGTCTTCACCTCGCCAACGCCGGACCAGATACTGGCGGCGGCCGCCGCCGTCGATACCGGCGCCGGCTGCCTGTTCATCGTCAAGAACTATGAAGGCGACGTGATGAATTTCGACATGGCCGGCGAAATGGCCGACGGCGTCCTGCAGGTGGTGATCAATGATGACGTCGCCGTCGAGAATTCGTCCTTTACGACCGGCCGGCGCGGCGTCGCCGGCACGCTGGTGGTGGAGAAGATCGTCGGCGCCGCCGCCGAGCAAGGCATGGCGCTGGCGGATCTCAAGGCGCTCGGCGGTCGCATCAACAGCGCGACGCGTTCGATGGGCGTGGCGCTGACCAGTTGCACGGTGCCGGCGGCCGGCAGGCCGACCTTCGAGATTGGTGATGGCGAGATGGAATTCGGCGTCGGCATTCATGGCGAGCCCGGCCGGCGTCGCGACACGTTGAAAAGCGCCGATGCGATCGCCGAAGAGATTTGCGCCGCGATCCTGGGCGATCTCGGCGACAGGGCGAAAGGCCCGGCACTGTTGTTCATCAACGGCTTTGGCGGCACGCCGCTGATGGAGCTCTATCTGATGTACAACAGCGCCCGAAACATCTTCGAAAAACAGGGCGTGACGGTGACCCGCTCGCTGGTCGGGTCCTACGTGACATCGCTCGACATGGCCGGCTGCTCGATCACGCTGACCATGCTGGATGACGAGGTAACGTCAATGTGGGACGCGCCGGTGCACACAGCCGCGCTGCGCTGGGGACTGTAACGGAGGGGCCTTGCCCATATCCCGAACAGGCGGCTTATGAACTTGCCTTAGCCTGCGGGACCGGACGGACCGTTACCCGCAGTCACGCCGACAGATTGCCCGCCTGCAGCGCGGCTTGCCTTGCGGCCGACCGCTCCGGCTTCATCCAAACCGAAGCCGTAGAAGTCTTATCGCGGTATCGGCAGCGACGGCCCGGCCACCACGCTGGACAACTTTCCTGCCTTGCGCAGCACGGGCGCTTCATACTTTTTCTTGGCCATTCCAAACACCCTTTTCAGTCAAGTGCAAAAGAATGGACCGAAACCGTGGAAAGTCAATTCATGAGCTGGTTCTGCCACCACACGCTGGCTTCATGCATGCTTTTCTGCAACATACGCTCCTCCGAGTTGGTTGTTTGACGCAATTCCGGACGGGAATTGCTGATGTGGGCGAACGCAATCCGGGTTTGATGCTGCCATCTCTTGCGCCTGCCGATGAAAAACTGCTGCTGACCTTCGCCGACCCGGAGGCGACGGTTGCCATTGGCCGTGACGTTGCTGCCGAAAGCTTGCTGGCACTGCTCGCCAATGCCGAGTTCCACGGCGTGCTGCCGATCATGCTGCGCAAGCTCAGCGAGATCGGCGACGCCCAACTGCCTGCGGACGCAGCCTTGCGGCAAAAGCTGTCGGAACTGCGTGATCGCTCGACGCTGGCGACCGGCCAATCGATGCTGCTGCAATATCATGGCGACCGCATCATGAAGGCATTGGCGGCGAAAAATGTTCCGGCCCGCATCGTCAAGGGTCCGGTCTTCGCACGCAAACTTTACCGCCACGCCGCTGACCGGCCGTTCACCGACATCGACATTCTGGTCGAGCCGGCCAGCATCATTGAAGCCAACACGGTGATTGCCGGATGCGGCTTCGAGCTCTGGAGCGGCGAGGCGCAGTCGCAGGATCTGCAGGAGTTCAAGTGGCTGGAGAAGGAGAATACCAGCCTGCTGATCGAACTGCACGGCAACCTGGTGCATGATTCCGGCATGCGGCGGCGGCTGTCGCTGGGCTTTCGCGAATTGCAGATCATCGACGGCAGCGAGGCCGACACGCCGGCCGCGCTGCTGACCATCGCCATTGTCCACGCCGCCGGCGGGCACAAGTTCCACCGGCTGCAGCTTTGCGTCGATGTGCTGCAGGGCGTGCGCGCGCTGCGGTCGCCCGCGGATGAAGACCGGCTTTTCGAGGCGGCGCGCATCAGCGGCATCGAGCTCGAACTGGCGACGGTTCTCAATGTGACGGGGCGGCTGTTTGATGCACCGCGCGCGATCGAACTGGCCGACCGCATCAAGCCCGACCTCTCGATATTTTTGGCCAAATGGCTGATCACCGGCGATACGCTGCTCGGCGTCAATTCCAGGGACAAGATGCATTCGCGCCTGCGCCGCGACGCCTTCCGCTGGATCCAGCGCCTCGCCAGGCCAAAGCCGCATTCTGCCTGAAGTGTGCTTTAGTCCCGCGCCGCCAGCGCCGAGCGGATCAGCGGGGCCGCCTCGGCCGGGTTCGCGCCGACTTCCAGGGTAAATGTCGGGACGGCTTTGACCAGCGTTGCGATGGTTGCCATGCGGCGCTTCTGCGCCGGCAAAAGGCCGGTCATGCCGGTCCTGACATTGTCGGTGGCAAGCGCCACCATGGCGTCTGTCCTGGTCATGGGCACGAGCCGGGTTTGCGCGTCCGCCGAGCGGGCGAGATGAAACAGTGCCGCAACCGGTCTGCCGACAGTTTCCTCGATGCGGATGATCTCGGCGAGACGTTCCAGCGAGACGGCCTGCTCGCCATTGGCGTCCCATTTGTCGCCAAGGCAAGGCGCCACGAAGGGCAGCATTGCCGCGGTGTGGCGGTGGACCTTCACCTTGCGCGGCAAGCCCCAGGCCGTGATGCCGCCACCGGCCAAAACCTTGAGGATCATGGCGTCATCCGAGCACAGGCCGAAACCTTGCGACGCCAGCGCCAGCGACGTCGTTGACTTGCCGGTGCCGCTCGGCGCATGGATCAGCACGAGCGCCTCGCGGCCGGGCAATGTCAGGCCGGCGGTGTGCAGCATGTGCTGGTCGCCGGCATCAAGTGCTGCATCCAGCACCATCATCAGCACCGTCCATTTGACCTTGGCATCGGGATGGACTCGTATCTCGGCCCAGCCTCCATCGGCATTGATCGAGACGGTCTGCAGGCCGGGAAAGACCAGATGAACGGTGCCGCCACCGTCGATCAGCCGGCAATGGCCGTCCTCCGGCACCTCGCCGTCGAAAGCGAGTTTTCCGGCAGGCGATTCCGGTAACTCCCGCGTCTCGACGATGTCGACGCGGAAATCGGGCTCGACCGGCCCGCTCACGCGCAACGTGCCGAGCAAGAGGTCGAAGCTCGGCCAGAGATCGGCCCGCGAGGCCGATATGCTGATGACCTGGCCCTGGAGATCATAGCAGAAGGTGGTCGCCGGACCGGTCAAGCAGCGTGCGCCTTTCCGGCATCGGCGTGATGGCGATAGATCTGCACCATGCCGGGGAGGCTGTCCGAGACCACCGGGCGGCCATCGAGACAGACCCAGCAATGGGCAGACATACGCGGCGCCTGCATCGACTTCGGATCGACGCCGAAGCGCAGATCCGGATCGAAGCCGGCAAAGCGCAGGAAGCGGTGGGCGAGCAGGCCCTCGCGCAGGCATCTGCGGTCGCGCATCAGCCAGGGGTGCCGGACGGTCCGGTTGACGGCAGCGACGATGTAGGCTGACGACAGGCCGCGATAAGGGGTGGGTGCGCTGAGCGGCGCCCATTTCAGCACCGATTCGAAGCTGCGGCGGCCGATCAGGGTCGGCATCAGCCGCGCGCTTGCCCATAAATGGACACGAAACAAAGCGCGCAGGAGAACGCCGTCCACCATCAGGGAGCCGGGTCGGCGAGAATGCCTTCGCTCACCAGTTCGGCGGCCAGCGCCGCCATGTCCTGGTCGAGCGTGCCCTTGTCGACCTCGAACTCGTCAGACAACAGGACGACGATCTGGTCAAGGCTGCGGGCGCCGTCCACCTTATCGAGAAAGGCTTCGGTGGTGCCGTTGCAGGTGTAAAGCTGGCCGCTGCGCGCCAAGAGCACGACGGCGCCATCGCCGACATGCTGGACCGAGGCGTCGTCCGCCAGCCGCAGAACCATTTCAGAACCGATTTGGGCCATGGAGCCCCTCCACCATTTTCCTGGAGAGCAGATAGCGCGGCGATGCGGGTCTGTCCATTGCGCGGACGAGAGGGAGAACAAGCCGGCCTGACCGTTCTGTGGCAATCCGGCAACGCCACCATCCTCACGACACAGGCAACCGAAGCCTAATGGAGACATCCAATTTCAGATTGTGGTAACTTCCACATCATTCAGAGCCTGAGAACGGGGAAGCACCCCAGAAATAGTCGGTGATTGCGGCTGGGAATCACCGCCGCAAACGGTCAAGCCAGCTATCTCGCAGGGTCAAGGTGTTGCTTTTCTTACCTAAAGTAAGCTATGGAGTCGCGGGGTTTTGGGAGAGCATTGGGTATGCGTTACAACTGGGAGCGGGCGCCGACCGCGTTCGAACGTCATCGAAAAGCGTTGGCAGCCGCCATATTGATTGCGGGTGGCGTCGGGCTGATGCTGGCGGCCTTGCCGCTTTAAGACTGATATCCGACACGAACGCCCTGCTTTCTCCGGGCGCATGAGCTTTTTCTGCCTGCCACAAGACGGGCCGCGGCTTAGCGTGCATGGCCGGTTACGGCGATGAAGCGGCGGTCGCGTCCTTCGAAGCCCTGGCTGAAGCGCTGCACCAGCACCGCCACTACCGCCGGCCTGCCGGGCGGGGTGTATTCGTAGGATTCCGACAGGCTGTAGGAAGTCGGGCAGTTGCGCGAGCCCGGCACGGCCTTGTCCTCGTGCAGCACCTTGAACGGCTTGCCGTCCTGCCCCTGCAGCGACAGGCGGAAGCCGCGCGCCTTGCCCGTCTTGGCGCCTTGAAGTTTCTTTTCGCCCTGAAGTGTCTTGTCGCTCGGAAGAGCCTGGTCGCTTGGCTTGGCGTCATCGAAGCTTGCCGAGCAGTCCGTCTTGCTGTCGGCCAAAATCTCATCGAGCTGGATGGTCGAAATCTGTGTTTCGCCATAGAACGGCGACAGCCATTTCTGCGCGGCCTGCTCGAGGCGGGAAATGTCGTTGTACTCGACCGTGTCGTCCGGGAAGGTGAACCTGTCGGAGGCCGTGCGCGTGCCGCGCTCGGCGATGCCGTATTTGGCCAGGATTGGCGCGGCCTGCTTTGCGGCCTGCGCCCGTGCCTGCTCCACCGTCGTGGTCGCCTCTTCCGATTCGTCGAGGACAAGGATCGGCTTGCCGCCGACGAACTCGTCTGTGCTTGTGTCGATGATGTCGATCTGCGACCAGCCGGAAACGGCAGCGTCGAGCTCGCCATATTGCTCGAAGGCGAAATATTTGCCGTCGGGGGAAAAGCCGATGATGCGCCGCGCGGCGGCATCGCCGGCCTGGGCGGCGGAAACGATCGTCAACAGCAGCGCTGCTCCAACGGCAGATCCAACCCCGTATCGTACCGTCATTGCGCGCCCTGCCCCGATTTCAAACCCGGCCATGGTGCCTGCAATTTATGGCCAAGGCGAGATCGGCCAAGCGCCAAATTTCGGGAAAGACATGGCATTTGGGGAAAGACGTGGCCGGGAAAACCCGCATAGGCTATTGCAAGATAGAGAGTTTTCCCGAGGAGGGATGAATGGCGTCACGCTACCACGAGGTCTATGACGGCTGGAAACGCGACCCAGAACAATTCTGGGCCGATGCGGCCGAGGCGATCGACTGGTATTCGCCGTGGACCAGCGTCTTCGATGCCAAGGCCGGCGTTTACGGGCGCTGGTTCAACGGCGCCAGCTGCAACACCTGCTTCAACGCTCTCGATCGCCATGTCGCAGGCGGCCGTGCCGACCAGATCGCACTTATCTACGACAGCGCGATCACCGGCACGGTCAAGAAATTCACCTATGCCGAATTGAAGCGCGAAGTGGTAGCGCTGACTTCGGTGCTCAAGAACCGCGGCATTCGCAAAGGCGACCGCGTCATCATCTACATGCCGATGGTGGCCGAAGCGGCGGTCGCGATGCTTGCCTGTGCCCGCATCGGCGCGGTGCATTCGGTGGTGTTCGGCGGCTTTGCCTCGCACGAGCTCGCCACCCGCATCGACGACGCCAAGCCGAAGCTGGTCATCTCCGCGTCCTGCGGCCTGGAGCCTGGACGTGTCGTGGCCTACAAGCCGCTGCTCGACAAGGCGATCGAAATGTCCCGCCACAAGCCGGACGCCTGCCTGATCCTGCAGCGCGACCAGCTGCGCTGCGATCTGAGGGAGCATTACGATATCGATTTTGCCGACGCCGTTGCCCGCGAGCGCGCCGCGGGCGCCAACGTCGATTGCGTTCCGGTGCTCGCCACCGACCCGCTCTACATCATCTACACCTCCGGCACGACCGGCCAGCCGAAGGGCATCGTGCGCGACAATGGCGGCCACATGGTCGCGCTCAAATGGACGATGGAAAACGAGTTCGGCGTCAGACCGGGCGAAGTATTCTGGGCGGCCTCCGATGTCGGCTGGGTGGTCGGCCATTCCTACATCGTTTACGGACCGCTGCTGCATGGTGCGACAAGCGTGCTGTTCGAGGGCAAGCCGATCGGCACACCCGACGCCGGCACCTATTGGCGGGTGATCGCAGAACACGGCGTGGTCGCGCTGTTCACCGCGCCGACGGCCTTCCGCGCCATCAAGGGGCAGGACCCCAAGGGCGAATTCGTGCCGAAATACGATCTGTCGAAATTCCGCACTCTGTTCCTGGCCGGCGAACGCGCAGACCCGGAAACCATCAAATGGGCGGAGCAGAAACTCAACGTGCCGGTGGTCGATCATTGGTGGCAGACCGAGACCGGCTCGCCGATGACCATCAACCCGGCGGGCCTCGGCCTGCTGCCGGTGAAATACGGCTCGCCCGGCGTGCCGATGCCGGGCTACGACATTCGCGTGCTCGACGATGCCGGCCATGAAGTGCCGCGCGGCACACTTGGCAATGTGGCGGTGAAACTGCCGCTGCCGGCCGGCTGCCTGCCGACGCTGTGGAATGCCGACGAGCGTTTCCGGCAAGCCTATCTCGAGGAATTTCCCGGCTTCTACAAGACGGCCGATGCCGGCATGATCGACGACGACGGCTACCTCTATGTCATGGCGCGCACAGACGACATCATCAATGTCGCCGGACACCGGCTGTCGACCGGAGCCATGGAGGAGGTGCTTTCAGCGCATCCCGATGTTGCCGAATGCGCCGTCATCGGCGTCGCTGACGCTATGAAGGGCCAGGTCCCGCTCGGCTTCGTCGTGCTCAATGCCGGTGTGTCGCGCGATACCGCTGCCATCGAAGGCGAAGTGGTGGGGCTGGTGCGCGAACGGATCGGCCCGGTCGCGGCCTTCAAGACCGTGGTGACGATCAAGCGCCTGCCCAAGACGCGCTCCGGCAAGATCCTGCGCGGCACCATGCAGAAGATCGCCGACAAGGAAGAATGGACGATGCCGGCGACTATCGACGATCCCGCCATTCTTGACGAGATCACCGCGGCGCTCAAAGCCCGCGGCATCGGGGTCTGACGGCCCCAGTGGCGTTGTTCCAGCGATCCAGGCCCCCCCGGCCGGCGCCGCGCGAGCGCCTGGAAATGGATATGGACGACACCGTCGTCTACGCGATCGGCGACGTGCATGGCTGCTACAAGGAATTGCTGTCGCTGGAGCAGAAGATCCAGCTCGACGCGCTGCAATTTCGCGGCCGCAAGATTATCGTCATGCTCGGCGACTATATCGATCGCGGGCCGCAATCGGCGCGCGTGCTCGACCACCTCTTGGCGCTGCCGCCAACAGGGTTCCTGCGCGTCTGCCTGGCGGGAAACCACGAAGTGGCCATGCTGAACTATCTCGACGGCTATCTGTCGCGGGACCGCTGGCTGGCGGTCGGCGGCCGCGAGACTCTGTTTTCCTATGGGGTCGATCCGGCGCGGCTTGCCAGCCTCTATGCCTCGAGCGACGCGGTCGACCGGCGCGTGAAGGAGGTCATTCCGGCCAGCCATATCGACTTCCTGCGCAGCCTGCCGGTGCTGCTCTGTTCGGATAAATTCGTTTTCGTCCATGCCGGCATCAGGCCGGGCATCGACCTGGTCGCACAGGATGAGCAGGATCTGCTCAACATCCGCGACGAGTTCTTCAAGGCCGCACATCTGCTCGACCGCCTTGTGGTGCATGGGCACACGCCGGTCGATATCCCCAGGCTTGACGGGCGAAGGCTCGGCATCGACACCGGCGCCTTTCAGAGCGGACGGCTGACAGCGCTCAGGATCGCGGGTAAGTTCGGCAAGCTGATCTTTTCCTGACCTGCCGTGCTTCTTCGTTTGAGCGTGATCTTTTCCGAAAACCGGATCCGCTGTCCGGATCACGCTCCTTTTCAGGATCGCGCTCCGTTCAGGCGGCGGTCTTGGCTCGCACGTCCGATTTCTCCAGATAGTAGGTCGAATAGCGGTCGAAGAACTTTTCCGAGCCGCCGAGCGAGCCGTATTTCGGCAGCTTCTTCAGATCGACCTTGTTGAGCACGGCGCCGACGACCTTGCTTGCGACGTAGGGTTCCTGCTCCAGCAGCGAGCGCACCATGGCGCGCGGCGTGCGGCCCCATTCGGCAACCAGCACGAAGCCGTCGACCAGCGGCGCAAACGCCTTGGCGTCGACCACGGGGCCGAGCGGCGGCAGGTCGACGATGATGTACTCGAACGTCTCCTTGGCGTTGTCGATGAAGCGCCGCATGCCGGCCGACGACAGCAGCTCGCTGGTATGCGAGAATTGCCCACGCAGCACGGCCGGGATGATCGCCAGCTTGGTCTGGCGGTCGACTTTGCCGACCGACTGCCAGGTCTGGCCGTTGACCACGGCCTCCATCAGCCCCTGCTCGGCTTCCATGCCGAGGTTGCGGCTGAGGCCAGGATTGCGCAGATCGGCGTCGATCAAAAGCGTCTTCGAGCCGTTGGCGGCCAGCAATCCGGCGAGATTGGCGGCGACCGTAGACTTGCCCTCGCCGGGCAGGACCGAGACCACGCCTATGACCCGGCTGCCTTGCCCTTCCATGACGACGTCGAAGGCGATCTTGGCGTTGCGCAGCGTTTCGGAGAACATTGATGCCGGCGCATCGACGCTGACCCGCATGCGCGCCCGTTTCTCGGCCGCCGACAATGTGTTGGCGCCTTTGGCATCCGCCGCACCGCCGTCGGCGTCCTTGCCGAGCCTGCCGCCGATCATCGGCAAATAGCCGAGGAATTTGAGGCCGACGCGATCGCGAATGTCCTCGCCGGTCCTGAAGAAGCGCTCGTTGAACTCATTCAGGCCACCAAAGCCGGCGCCAAGCAGCACGCCAAGCACCAGCGACAGCGCCAGCACCCTGGAGGTGCGCGGGCTCGAGGCGGAAAGCGGCGTTGAGGCATCCGAGATGATGCGGACCTTGCCGACCGGGAAGGATTGCTGCTGCGAGGCCTCCTCGTAGCGGCTAAGGAAGGTCTGGTAGAGCGTGGTCAGCGCCTGCGCCTGCTGGTCGAGTTCGCGCAGTTTGACCTGGCTCTGGTTGTCGATGGAGCTCTTGCCGGCCGCGTCGGCGATCTTCTGCCTCAGTGAGGTCTCGCGTGAAAGCGCGACTTCATATTCATTGCGATAGCTTTCGGTCAGTTGCTTCAACTCGCCGAAAATCTGGGTCGACAGGTCGGCCTTTTCCTTGGCCAGCGCCACCGCCTGCGGATGGTCGGCGCCGAAATTGGCCGTCACGTCCTGCAGCCGCTTGGCCACTGCGAGATAGCGGGTCTTGAGCGTTGCAATGACGGAGCTTGCCGGCTGATCGCTTGAGATGGCGGAATCGTTGAAGGCATTGTCCGAGCCGCTTTCGACGATGGTCTTGTATTGCTGATAGCGGGCGCTGGCGCGCGCCGTATCGGCCTGCGCGACGATCAGTTGCGCGGTGAGATCGGCAATCTGCTTGTCGCTGATCAGCTGGCCGTCGCTGTTGGCGGCCAGACCATGCTCGGCCCTGAATTTCTCGACCGCCATAGCGGCCGCCTGTGAGTTCTGACGAAGCTCGGTCAGCCGGCCCTGCAGCCAGACCGCAGCGCGCTCGGTGGCGTCGAAGCTGGCATTGAGCTGGTCGGCGAGATAGGCGTCGGCATAGGCCTTGGTGATGGCGGTGGCGAGCGCCGGATTGGTCGACTGGTAACCGATGGCGAGCACATAGGAGCGGCCGTTGCGCTGCGCCAGCACCTCGCTCTGCAGCTTCAGCACGGCATAGTCGTGGCGCGCCGTCTGCATCATGGCCTGGCGTGTCGCCTCATCGACGTTTTCCATGCCGGGAATCTGCTCGGCGGAACTTGAGCGGAAATAGCCGATCACGCCGCGCACGAAGCCGATGCCCTTGACCAGCGCCGATTGCGGCGGGTTCATGAACTCTGCGTTCTGGTCGAGTTTCAGCTTGTCGACCACCACCGAGGCCAGCCGCGCCGAGGTGATGATTTCGATCTGGCTGAGCAGGGCGGCGTCGGTCTGCATGGTGACGGATGCAGCCGAGATGTCGTCGATGACCTTGTTCAGGCCTTCGTCGATCAGCACGCTGGCGACCGACATGTATTGCTTGGGCGTGGTCTGCAGATAGAGCAACCCCAGGAACAGGCCGATGATGGCGCAGACCGCCACCACCTTGACCTGACGCGCCGCCATGCCAAGCAGGCGCTCGACGTCGATGAAGTCTTCACCCTTTTCCTGATCGGGGTTGGGCAATGGCATCCTCTTGTCGAGAGGAAAGCTGGCATAATTCATCTTCGATCCAATTCTAGGTTACAGGCGCCGGAGCGAGACGGGTCAGGTCCCACCTCGTCCGAAGCTGCGGAGATCGGGGGCAAGATATGCAACGCAAGCTTCATGCCATCCGGCGCCGGGCCTGAGCGGCCAGGCGTGCAGGCATGAGCCGCGCCATCGTCCAAACGCATATGCCCTCGAAAGATGGGCATTATGCGGCCACTTCCTGACGCTCATGCGACCGCACGAACGCCTGCAGCATTTCCAGCACAGGTCCCTTCATGTCGTCGCGCGCCAGCGCGAAGGCGATGGTCGCCTCTATGAAGCCTTCCTTGGAGCCGCAGTCGAACATGCGGCCATTGAAAGGCTGGGCAAAGAAAGACTGGCTTTTCGCCAGCCGCACCATGGCATCGGTAAGCTGGATTTCGTTGCCGGCGCCGCGCTGCTGGTTGCCCAGCAGCGAGAAGATCTCGGGCTGCAGGATGTAGCGGCCGTTGATGTAATAGTTCGACGGCGCATTGGCCGGCGCCGGCTTTTCGACCATGGCCGTCACCTCGAAGCCGCTGCCTGTCTCGGCGCCGCGCCCGACGATGCCGTATTTGCTGGTCTCGCTGGGATCACAGCGCTCGACGGCGATCACATTGCCGCCGGTCTGCTGATAGAGATCGACTGTTTCAGCCAGGCAACCTCGGCGACCGAACGACACCATATCGGGGAGCAGCAGGGCGAAGGGCTCGTCGCCGATGACTTCGCGTGCGCACCACACCGCATGGCCGAGACCATGTGGCGACTGCTGGCGGATGAAGCTGGTGGCGCCGGCCACGGGCAGCATGCTTTCGAGCGCCTCCAGCTGGGTCTTCTTGCCGGTTTGTTCGAGCGTTCCAATCAGTTCGGGGTGCAGGTCGAAGTAGTCCTCGATGACAGCCTTGTTGCGGCCGGTGACGAACACGATGTGCTCGATGCCGGCTTCGAAGGCCTCGTCCACCGCATATTGGACGACCGGCCGGTCGACCACGGGCAGCATCTCCTTCGGAATCGACTTGGTTGCCGGCAGGAACCGTGTTCCAAGCCCCGCCACAGGGATGACTGCCTTCCTGATTTTCTTCATCGCAAATTCCTTCTGAGCAGATCGATTTCAGCCTGTTGCAGGCCACGAACAAACGTCTTCATGTACTCGCCCTCCTTACTCCGCGCCGACAGCAAACTGCGCCGCCACCCTTTTGAGGCGGACGGCGATCGGCATCGACATGTGCCTGACAGCCGCCGGATCACTTAGCGCGGTGCGTATCGCTTTCAACGGCGAACGCGCCTTGATGTGCTGGACCAGCGACAGGAACGATGCCGCCTTGCGCAGGCTGCGGGCGCGTTTGGCGAAGGCGGCCGCAGCAGCAGCGTCCATGGAATTGGTCTCGGCGAAGACCGCGTCGGCCTTGCGCATCGCCTCGATATGGTGAAGCTCGAGCACGCGCGAGATCGAGCCCGTGCGGATGTGGTAGATATAGCCGGTCGTCGGCTCGACGACGCATTTTCCGCCCTTGGCCAGCGCGTTGGCGAGCAGGATGTAATCCTCGCCTATGCTCAGACTTTCATCATAGCGAAGCCCGTTTTCGATCAGGAAACGGCGCTGGAAAATCGGCTTGAGATAGCCAAGGTTGAACGTGGATTCGAAAACGATGTTGCCAGCGATGTAGTCGGCGAGCGTGATTTCACGCAGGCCCTCCAGATATTCGGCGGGAAACATCGTCGCTTCGGCAATGCCGTCCTCGCGCACCACCTGGAGGTTGTCGACGGCGATCACAGCGCCCGCGCTTTCGGCCCGCGCGATCATGGCAGAAAGCCGCCCGGGCAGGACGGCATCGTCGGAATCGAGCACCGCGACCCAGCGGCCGGAAGCCAGTTCGAGCCCGGCATTCCTGGCGCCGCCAGGGCCACGATTTGCCGGCAGCGCAACCACTTTGACGACATCTTTTGGATAGGCTCTTGCGACGTCGAGCGTGTTGTCGCGCGACTGGTCATCGGCGACGATGATTTCGACGCTGACATCGCGCTGGGCCATGGCGCTTGCGATCGCCCGGTCGAGCGTGGCCGCGGCATTGTAGGCTGCGATGACAAAGGAGACGTCAGGCTGCACGCTTGCCTCCTTGCTGCGGGGAAGACAGTCCGTATTGGCGAATTTCGCTGATACCGACCAGGCCGCTGACGACGCCGACATGCATGATGCCGCGCAGCACGCTGCGGTTGCGGCGGACCGGGCTAATCGCGGTCAACGCCGCCATGCCGAAGCAATAGACGGCCTTGGCCGAGGCAAGGCCGACAGCCTTCGCACGCTCTATCACGCCTGCGTCATGGCCGATGAGGTGGCCGTGCGTCTGGCCGAAGCGGAAGCGGCGGCGGCGCAGCCAGTCGAAAGCGGCTCGCGAACGCGGCACGACTTCCTCGACCCACGCCTCCGGCGCAAAGGCGATGCGACCGCCTGCCTTGACCATGCGGTTGAAGAATTCGGTGTCCTCGCCGCCGCTCTGGCCGCGCGCCAGGCTGAAACGACGGTCGCGCAAGCTGTCGGCGCTCATCCTCAAAAGGACGTTGCAGGTGTAGCCGGTGCGGATTTCGCCCTGCACCCAGACCGGCAAGGTCGAATGGAAATCGCCCTTGCGCATCCAGTCCGGCGCATCCGGGCGGTAGAGCGCCCGCACCGGACCGAGCACGGCCTCGGCGCCGCTTGTCTCCGCGATAGCAATCAGTTCGGCCAGCCATTGCCGGGAAGCGGTTTCATCGTCGTCGATGAAGGCGACAAAATCGGCCGTGCTGGCATCAAGACAGGCGTTGCGGGCAACCGAGATGTTGCGCGCCGGAGCGTGCCGGTAGCGGGCCACGAGCTTCAATTCGCTCGCCAGCGCGGTCACCAGCGGCTCGGCGGTCGGCTCGTCGTCATTGTCGGCGACGATGACGCCGATGCCGAAACCGGCAGGCATATCCATGGCAGCGAGCGACCGCAGCGTGTCGGCCAGTTCCGGCCGCCGGAACGTGCAGACGCAGATGTCGATTCGGCGGCTGTCGGCGACCATCATGCCACCCCGCGCTGCGATCGCGAGCCGAGCAGTTGCAGCCAAAACCCGAGCGACCAGCCGAAATGCATGACCATCGCCGAAATGCCCGCCAGCACATTGTTGGGACTGCGCTGGCTGATGGCGGTCACAGCGCCGTAGCCCAGACAGACCGAAGTCCAGACCAGCAGCGGCACCGCCGCCAGCCAGTGGATAAAGGAAAATACCGCGAGAAGGACGACCGGCGCCACCAGCAGCGGGATCATCTGCCGAACTTTCGGGATCATTCGGTGCTTGAGCACATTCTTGGCGCGGCCGCGGCCATAGCCGAGATATTGGAAATACAGGCCCTTCAGCGACGAACGCGGATAGTAGACCATCTGCGTCTTGCCGCTCATCCAGATGCGGTAGCCAGCCTGGCGCAGCCGGTAGTCGAGTTCGGCATCCTCATTGTGGCTGAAGCTCTCGTCATAGCCGCCGACCGCGGTGAAGGCCGAAATCCGGATCAGCGCGTGATGGCCGTGGTCGACCCATTCGCCGGCCGAGAGGTGCCGGTGCTTGGAGCCGCCGGTGCCGAGCTTGGAATTCTGCGCCGCCGCGACCGCTTTCTGCACCGCGCCGCTGCCGCTGGTCAGCATCGAGACGACGACCGAATCGGCTGAAGTGGCGAGCGCCTCCTCGACCAGCCGGTCGCAATAATCGGCGGGATAGCCGCCATGGGCATCGATGCGGATCAGGTATTCGGCGCGGTCACCGAGGCTGGCGACGGCGAGATTGATCGCCGCGCTCTGGACACGTTTTGGGTTGTGCAGGAGGACGACCTGAGGGTCCTTGGCCGCAACCTCTTCGACAATGGCCAAAGTACCATCGGTGCTGCCGCCATCGGCAACGACGATGCGGGCGCCGAGCCTTAGCGCTGCCGGCCTGAGCTGCTCGAGCAACGCGCCGATATGGGCTGCCTCATTCAGGCACGGAATGACGATCAGGCTTGGCGGCAGCGCTTCGGTTTGCGTCATCGGCGCCTTCCCATGCTCTGTACTTTTCCCATCATCAGCCATCGCTAAGCCAGCGCTTCGGTGACGAAGGGACCTGGGACCGCCGCCAGACCGCGCAGCCTGTCGACAAAGGCGCGGCAGTCGCTGCGGTCGTAGCTCCAGGTTCGTGGGTTGCGGGCCAGCACACGCGCCTTGGCCTTGCCGAAGTGCTCCTGGTCCATGCGGCCGAGCGCGGTTTCCAGGATTTCGGGCGTGGCATCGGAAAGCAGGACGCCAATGTCCTGCTGGTCGAGAAAGCGTCCGGTCTCGGTATTGCCCATCGAGATCGGCACGGCGCCGAAGCGGCAGCCCTCATAGAGGCGGTTGGGCAGCAGCCATTCCGAATTCTGCCCTTCCTCGAAGAAATCGATCGCCCAGGAAAAATGCACTTCGCCGTAGATCGCGGCCATGTCTTCCGGGTTGCGGTAGGGGCCACGAAAGGAGAGATAGGGTTCGGCCTCGACAAAAGCGTGGAAATCCGGGAATTCCGAGAGTGCCGGACGGCCCCGGAGGACGACCTCGAAGCGCCCGCCCTGACGGCGCGTGAAGTCGGCCAGCAGCTCCAGCGAGCGGCGGCAGCGCAGCGCGCCGAACCAGCCGATGCGCCACGGGGGTGCTGCAGGGTTTTCGGCCTTTGACCTGTCATCCAAGGCGATCGGCGCGGTTTCGAAGTATTTGTTTTCGACCAGTTCCACCGGTGCGGCGACCTGCCCGAACGGCTTGAAATAATTGGCGATGAAGGCCGGTGAGCTCGTCACCAGAAGCTTCACGTCGCGGGCGAGATAACGCTCCGCTGTGCGCAGTGCTTTGCCCAGCATGTCATTGCGCAGCACCAGGCGATGGATGTCGAGGCATTCGTAGACGATCGGCACGCCGCCGCGAAAGGCGGCCTTGGCGCGCCTGGCCAGCGCCAGCATTTCCAGATTGCGCGCGATGATGAGGTCGGGCTTCGGCATCGCCGCAAGCTTTGAGCCTATCGACAGCGCCGCCTTGGCGACCGCCGCCAGACGCTGGCCGAATCGGCCGTCACGCGTCGCGCCGAGGTCGACCGGCTGCAGCCCCTCGACGTCGGGAACAGCATTTGTGGTCCGACGGAAGCCGGCCAACGTGACCCGCGCGCCGCCTGCCTTGAGCATTATGATCCGCCGGCGCACCGCCGGGTCGGAAACATCGTGCACAAGGTACAAGACATGCAGCATGAAAACTCGACCGCTGTTGGCCCACCCACGGGAATGCTAACCCAGCTTTTGCTGCATCGCAACATTTTTGGTGCGCCGTAGCATAAGTGCACGTTTTTTGTTGCACTGCAAAATTGATGCGTTACCCTCCGTCGGGCTTGAGCGCCGCTCTGGCTGGTCACCCAGCCCGATGCAGCGATGGATTGTGACGCGAGCCGCATCGGGATCGTCCTGGCGTGGGTATTTTCGGTCACCATGCCCGTCCTAGGCACCGCAGGCCACGCCGCGGAATCTGCTGACGAAATGAGGTATCCCATGAAGATCGTCGTTGAAAACACAGTCTGCCTGAATACCGGGGATGCGGCGATTCTGCTGGCGATCCGCCACATTCTCAAGACGATCGTGCAAGGCGACGTGCGGTTTGCCGTCTTCGACAGCCAGCCCGAGGTTGCGGAACGACTCTATCCGAAGACGGATTATCCCGACCTTGAATTTCATAAGCTGCTGTCGGAATCCCTGTTCCGATACAAGAATGGCAGCGGGCTGAGGGACCGGTTCAAGCCGATCTACAATCGGCTCGTTCTCCAGGCCCTGCGCTGGTTTGGCAGCAGCGCGCTAGGCAATTTTTTCAGCCATCGCGACCGGCGCGGTCTCGATATCTACGCCGACGCGGACATGGTGGTCACCACAGGGGGAACCTATCTCGTCGAGAACTACAATCTCGAACGACGCCTCAATCAGTTCAGGCTCGATGCCGTATTTGGCAAAGATCCGGTCTTCTTCACGCAATCCCTCGGTCCGTTCGACAAAAGTTACAACCGCCAGGAGCTCGGCCCGATCTTTGACCGCAGTCCGCTCATCCTGTTGCGCGACGAACGGTCGCGGACCCATATCCGGGACTTGGTGAAGGATCTCGGCAAGTGCCACGTGGTGGCCGATGCGGTATTCGCCTTGGCCGATACCGACAGGATCCGCAAGCGTCTCGCTTCCAGCCAGCCGCCGGCGTCGACGGGCCGCGTCGCTATTTCGGTCCGCCACTGGAACTACGTCAGCGACGGTGAGGGCGGCATGCGCCGCTATCTGGATTCGATCCGCGAGATCGCCACAATTCTTGTCAGGGACCTTGGCAAGGAGGTGACCTTCGTCTCCACGTGTCAGGGCGTGCCGGAATATGCCCATGACGATTCCAAGACCGCGCAGGCCATCGTTGCCGAGCTCGATCCTGAGATCGCCAGCCACGTAACGGTGGACGCTTCGTTCCACACGCCGGACCAGTTGATGGCGCTGGTGAAGGGCTTCGACTTCGTCGTCGCGACGCGCATGCATATGATGATCATGTCGCTTTGCGTCGGCACGCCGGTGCTGCCGATCGCCTACGAGTTCAAAACCAAGGAAGTGGCCAAGCGAATCGGTGTCGACGATGTGCTGCTCGACATCGACACCGTGACGCCCGAAGAGGCGCGCGAAAAGCTCGGCCGGTTTGCGGGAAATCTCGACCGCTATCGCAAGACAAGCCTTCAGGCCGTGCTCGAAGAACATGCTTCGGCAATGTCGGCCACAAACCTGCTGGCGCCGCTGATCGCCGGCCGCTCAGCGGATATTGCGCGCGGCGTTGGACAGGGTGGTGAACAAGGCGCGTCGCGACTGCGGGACGGCAAGCATGAAAACGAGACCGATGCCGTAGTTGAGGGCAAGCGCCAAAAAGACCGCGAGCAGGTCTGACTGGCCCGTTAGAGACGCCGGCAACCACAGGTACAGGAACCAGGCAAGCAGGGACGAGGCGATGAAAAGCCCCTGCATGAGCAGGAAGTCGGCGGCGGTCACCGGACCGACGCGATGGACCAGTAGCGCCAGCACGGGAACGCGCAGCACGTAACCGCTGATGGCATAGGCCGCGGCAACGCCGACGGCGCCCCAGTGCAGGCCGACGACGAAGGCAGCGACGGTCGTCAGCGACGAATAGATGCCCCAATGGAACATGGTCTTCGTCTTGCCCTGACAGATGAATATCCATCCCGTCGTGCTTGAAACGGACTGGACCAGGCTGGCGATGCCCAGCCAGGCAAAGATCGGTGCGACCGGTGCCCAGCCCGCGCCGAAGAGAAGTCCGACGATCTGATTGGAGGTCAGCGTCAGCGCCGCGATGCCCGGCATGGTAACGGCCGCCAGCATCCAGTTGGTGCGCACATAGATATCGCGAAAGCGGGCCTTGTCATCGTGGATGCGGCTGAGCAGCGGCACCATGACCCGTGTCAGCGGCTGGTTGATGTTCTGCAGCGGGAACAACAGGAGCTTGTAGGCGCGGTCGTAATAGCCGAGTTCGATCGCACCGGAATATTTGCCGATGAGAATGTTGTCGAGATTGCGCGAGAAGAAGTTGGCGAGGTTGAAGCCGGTCAGGTTGGCGCCGAACGACAATATATCGGCATCGACCTTCAGGTCCGGCCGCAAAGGCGTCCAACGCGCCACCAGCCAGGCGGCAGCCAGGGCGATAGCTGCCGAAACCGCCGGGCCGATGACCAGCGACCAGTAGCCCAACCCCGCATAGGCCGCGATCGCGGCGGCCAGAAGTCCGGCGGCGGCGCTTATCACGTCGTTCAGTGCGAGCTGGCCGAACTGCAGGTGCCGGTTCATCAACGCCAGCGGCACTGCGGCGAGACTGCCGAGAAGCAGCGGCAGGGCGGAGCCAAGGGTGATGCCGGACATACGTTGATCGCCATAGAACGCGGCGATGGCAGGCGCCAGGCCGGCCACTACCACGGCACTACCCAGCCCGACGAGCGCGCTGATCCAGAACACCTGGTTGAGCTGCTGGTTGCTGATGTCCTTGCGCTGAACCACAGCCTGCTGCAGGCCCAGATTCTGAAGCAGCCCGACGAAGGCCACGATCGGCCCGACGGAAGCCACCAGACCGAAATCCTCGGGGACGAGCAGACGGGCCAGCACGATGACGGAGAGAAACTGGATCGCCATCTTGAAGCCCTGGGCGCCGATGGTTACCAGCCCGCCGCGCAGGGCGACACGACCGAACTGGGGGGGCGGATTGGCGTTCATGCAAGCGACCTCGTTTCGCCAAGCCGCATGGCGATTTCCACGAAATGTTGGTTCAGCAGATCGGAGTTGAACTCCGCCTCGATCTTCTTGCGCGCCGCGAGAGCGATCCCTTCACACGGCTTCGGATTCTCGGCGATCCAGGCAAGCTTGCCGGTCAGCGCCGCAACGTCCCGCTCAGCCACGAGAAAACCCGTCTTGTGATCATCGATCAGTTCAGGGATCCCGGAATGATATGTGCTGACCACCGTCAGGCCGGCGGCCATCGCTTCCATCAGCGAAACCGGAATGCCTTCCAGATCGCCATCGCGGGCGCCGACGCTGGGCAGCAGGAACACATGCGCATCGCGCAGACGCTGTTTGACTTCGCTGTGCGGCCGGGGCCCAAGAAAATTCACCCTGTCGGCAATGCCAAGCTCTGCGGCGATCCCGTTCAGCTGCTCGAGAAGTTCTCCGCCGCCGATCACCGAGTAGATCCAGTCTCGCCGCGGCAGGCCAGCAAGCGCGCGAAGCGCATATTCGATGCCCTTCTTTTCAGTCAGGCGGCAGACCGAGATGAAAGAGAGCGTAGCCTGCTCCCATGAACGCCACCGATAGTCGATGTCACTCGGCCGCACCCCCATATGGTGAACCACAACCTGCTCCGGCGATGCACCGACCTCAATCAAGGCATCGCGGAAAAACGCATTCACCGGCAGTTGAAGAACGCCCTTTTCGAACACAATCTTGTAGCGCGCGAGCGTATTGTCATGCAGCGGTTCGCCGACATCACGGCCGTGAAATATCGTCACCAGGGGAGCGGAAATCCTCCCGCGCTTGATCGCGCGGGCCACGCGCATGCCGTTGTTGCCGAAATGGGCAACGATGACGTCGGCGCCCTGCAGTTTTCGCGCATGAGCAATGTCGATGGCGGTCGAGAGCTTGTCCCAGAACCTGCCGGACCACTTCCTGAGCAGCGGGCGATAGCGACCCAGGCCACCCCACCAGCATACGACCTTTCCTGGCAACGCCTGCCAGCGCGGATCATCGATGTTGCTGTCCCTGCCGAAGGACGTCTCGTTGCAGACGACGCCGACTTCCATGCCGCGCTCAAGGCATCCGGCTATCTGGTCGAGAACAAAGGTTTCGGACAATGAGGGAAACTTGTCGACTACAAAGCAGATCTTCATCGGCAGGATGCGCTCGTCCGGGGAGCCGGTGTCCCTTTGACAAAAGCCGGGCCGAAGACAGGGTGGCGGAAGCACAAGACATGCAGCATGGAACTCTACCGCTGTTGGCCCACCCGCAGGAACGTTAGTACAGGTCTTGCTGCACTGCAACATTTTTGGTGCAGTGTAGCAAGATTTCCCTCAGCTTGGCGTGCCTGCCGATCAAACGCAGAGGAGCAGTGTCAGCCGGCAGATGAAGGATCCGCCAAGCCCTCGGAAACGCCGACATGACCGGTGGGTGCATGCGCAGGGCTCGATGTGGCCAGTTGGGTAACGATCTGCGCAAAACGTTCATTCAGAACATCTGCGTTGAAGTCCTCCTCGACTTTGCGGCGTGCGGCAAGCGCGATACGCTCGCATTCGGTCGGGTGCTCCGCGGCCCAGGCAAGCTTGCCGGCAAGCGCTGAAATATCTCGCTCGGGCGCAAGCAACCCCGTCTCCCCATCCTTGATGAGCTCCGGGATTCCCGAATGATACGTGCTGACCGCAATCAATCCGGCGGCCATGGCCTCCATGAGCGCGACCGGAATGCCTTCCATATCCCCGTCGCTGGCAGTGATACTTGGCAGCAAAAAGAGATGCGCCATGCGAAGCCGTCTTTTCACCTCTGCGTGAGGGAGGCTGCCGAGGAATGTTACGCGACCAGCCAAGCCCAGCTCTACGGCCAGCTTCTCCAGATTCATCCGCAGAGGACCGTCGCCAACAATGTCGTAACGCCAGTCTAGCTGCGGCTGGGAGGCCTTGAGGGAGGCCAGGGCTCGCAAGGCGAACTCGACGCCTTTCTTTTCGACCAGGCGGCAAACCGTCGTCACGACCAGTTGGGTGCCTTCCCACGATTCCCAGCGATAGCCGATTTCGCGGGTGTCAATTCCCATATGGTGGACCGTCGTGCTCGCCTGGGACAGGCCGGCTTCCAGCAGCATCGTGCGGAAGTAATCGTTGACGGGCAGGTTCAGGGTCCCATGCTTGGTCAGCCCGGCATATTGTGTCGCGAGCACTGCCTGCCGCGCCGGGATCGCCACGTCCGCGCCGTGAAAGATGGTTATGATCGGTGGTTTGAGCACCTTCCATTTCTTCAGTGCGGCTGCTCTCTCGCCGTTCTGTCCGAAGTGGGCGACAATCACATCGCAGCGGTTCAGGCGGCGTGCAAAGGCGATGTCGAGAACGGTCGAGGCCTTGTATCGCAGACGCGGCGGCAGACGCTGTACAAATTTGCTGATTACAGCGGCCCATCGCCACCAATGTCGGGTTCTGGCGAGCAGCGTCGCCATCGGCTCGCTTTGCCGGTCAATTCGGTGGTCACCTTGCATCTTTTCGCAGACCACTTCGACCTGAAAGCCCCGCGCCAGCAGCCCAGCCATCTGGTCCACGACGAAGGTTTCCGAAAGCAGAGGGAATTCGCCGACGACAAAGCCCACGCGCATGACCCGCCCATAAGGTTGGGGCTTGCTCGGACCAAGCGGTCCATATCGCACAAGCCCTAATGTAGACAGGCAGAATACACGTTGATTGCTGCAGTGCCACAAAATATTGCACTGCAGCAATTAAAAGTGATCCGGACGGGCGCACGACGCCTGGACCTGGCTAACGGGAACTTTGCGCGACCACGGTCGTGCAGCGTCTCAGCTGAAATGCAACACGACGCGTTTAGGCTGCGCGCTCCAAACCGACACGTCTTGCGCGGTCGAGAACGCCCATGAACGTTGCGAACTGGCTGTCGGGGTTCATTTGCCGCCGCTCCGAAAACTGACGTGCTGTCGCTGACAGCCGCTTGTACTCGGCCTCATCGCTCCACAGCCGCCTGATCGTTGCGACCCAGTCGGCGAGCGGGGCGTCGTAGTCCAGTACCACGCCGCCGGCGCCGATCGCTTCCGGCAGACCGCCGCGCCGCGAGCCGACCACGGGAATGCCACTACAATGCGCTTCCGAGGCCACCCGGCCCCAGGCTTCTTCCCATTTGCTGGGCGCAAGCAGGATTTTCGTGCGGCCGTAGACCGTCTTCATGTCGCTGGTGCGGCTTTCCAGCTTGACGTTCTGGAGGGGAGAGATTGTTGCTTCGATCCGGGCTCGATGATCGTCGTCGAGCTTCCAGCTTTCGACGAACAGGAACGGGATCTCGGGACAGGCGGCGGCAATGCGCACCGCAAGATCGAAGCCTTTTTCCTCATATGGATTGATGAGCGTGACAAATTCACCGGTCGTCGGTGTGCTGTAGAACGCGGGATTGATGGTCGGCGGAATAATGGTCGAATCGATATCGAATTTTGCCTTATAGGCGCGCGCGGTGAACTCGGAGTTGGCGATATAGACCGCCGAATGCAGCTCACGCAGATCGCCGGCCAATTCGTCGAATTCGACATTCCTCAGATAGACGGTCAGCGGCACGCCAAGCCTCTGCAGCTCTCTGCCGATCGGCACCGAATTGTGGCACTGCACGACCGCGACATCCGGCCTCAACTTTTTGACGGCGAAGTCGGCCGCTTCCCAGGGGAACCACGCCCGTACAACCGGATAGCCCGGGAAATTGTCGATGACCGCGCGCTGACGAAGGAGCTTCATCTTGGCGCGCGCCCTGAAGCCGAACATGCCGTCGCCGAACAGCGCTGCCAGAACGGATGCCTCGTGACCGTTTTCGCGCAATTGCTCGACCAGGTGGTGGGTGCTCGACTGGACGCCCCCGCTGAATTGCGGCGTGTAGCCGGTGCCGCCTGCAAACAGAACTTTCATGAACCTGGCTCCGCGTTGTGCCGCCCTGCCTTCACGCCGCCATCCTGCCGATCGAGAAATACTCGATGCCGTGACGGGCGATGACCTTGGGATCATAGAGGTTACGGCCATCGAAGATGACCGGCGTGGTCAGGGCATCCTTCACCGCGTCGAAGGACGGGGCGCGGAAACTCTTCCATTCGGTGGCGATCAGCAACGCGTCGGCGCCGCGCAGTGCCGCCTCCTTGGTGCCGCACAACAAAAGGTCGTCGCGCAGGCCGTAGATGGCCTGGCATTCCTGCATCGCCTCGGGGTCGTAGGCCTGCACATTGGCGCCGGCCTGCCACAGCGCCTCCATCAGGACGCGCGCCGGCGCCTCGCGCATGTCGTCGGTGTTGGGCTTGAAGGCGAGGCCCCAGAGCGCGAAGGTCTTGCCCTTGAGACTGCCCTTGAAATAACGGTGCACCTTGTCGAACAGCACCGACTTCTGGGCATTGTTGCGCTCCTCCACGGCGCGCAGCAGCTTGGCGTCGAACTTGACACCTTCGGCGGTCTTGATCAGCGCGCGGACATCCTTGGGAAAGCACGAACCGCCATAGCCGAGGCCGGGATAGATGAAGTGGTAGCCGATGCGCGGATCCGAGCCGATGCCCTTGCGTACCTCCTCGATGTCGGCGCCGAGCTGCTCGGCCAAATTGGCCATTTCGTTCATGAAGGAGATCTTGGTCGCCAGCATGCAGTTGGCGGCGTACTTCGTGAATTCGGCGCTGCGCACGTCCATCACGATCATCTTCTCGTGGTTGCGGTTGAACGGCGCGTAGAGCTCCCGCATCACCGCCTCGGTGCCCTCGCTGTTGGTGCCGACAATGATGCGGTCAGGCTTCATGCAGTCGGCGACGGCGGAACCCTCCTTGAGGAACTCAGGATTGGAAGCGACGTCGAAAGCCAGGTCCTGGCGCCCGCGCGCCTTCAGCGTCGCGGCGATTTTGGCCTTCACCTTTTCGCAGGTGCCGACCGGCACGGTCGACTTGCCGACGACGATCTTGGGACCGTCCATCTCGCGGCCGATGGTCTCGGCCACCGCCAGCACATATTTGAGGTCGGCCGAACCATCTTCGCCGGGTGGCGTGCCGACCGCAATCATCTGGATCTCGCCATGCTTGACGCCGGCGGCGGCATCGGTGGTGAACTTGATGCGGCCGGCGGCGTGGTTCTCCTTGACCAGGGCCTCCAGTCCCGGTTCGAAAATCGGCACCAGGCCCTGGTTGAGCCGCTCGACCTTCTTTTCATCGACATCGACGCACACCACCTGGTGCCCGACCTCCGCCAGCACCGCGGCCTGCACGAGACCGACATAGCCAATTCCAAAGACCGTCAAATTCATTCGGGTTAATTCCTGTTCACGCCCTTTGGCCTTATATAGCCGGGCCGGTTCAGATCTACTTTATGCTGCTTACACTGCATGCCAGCAATTCCGGAAACTGGCACGGCTGGCCGAGCGCGGTGAAGGCGACGCGCTGCACCTGCATCGTCACCTGGCGGCCGGGGTCGGAAAAGGCGCCCATCCAGTTTTTCAGCGTGTCGCTGCCCCAGAGGCTGAAGAATATCTTCTGCGAGTGGGTCGGCAATTGCTCGGGATTGGTCACTTCCTGGACCAGCTTGCCGTTGACGTACCAGCGCAGCCGGTCCTTTTCCCAGATAAAGGCATAGTCGTTGAAGCCCTTGTCGGCGCCGCCTTCGACCTCGGCCAGCTTCTCGTTCTTGGGCTTGCCGGCGATGTAGCTGTTGACCTGCACCTTGGATGTATCCTTGGTCAGCACCTCGAAGTCGATCTCATACCAGGGCTGTTTGTCGGCAGGGCCGATATAGGTGAAGAAAGCGGCGTTGAGACCGGATCCGGTGTCGGTCTTCATCCGTGCTTCATAGGTCCCATAGCCGAAGCGCTGCTTGGTCTGGATCTCGGCGCAGGCGAACTCGCGGTCCTTCAGTTTGCGCTTTTCGAAGCCGAGCGTCAGCATGTTGTCGGAAAATTTTACCAGGCTTTTCGACCAGGTGCAGTTCTGGTGATTGCCGTTCGACCAACCGTCGGAGACATACCAGCGCGAACGATCGAAACTCTTGAAATCGTCGACGAAGGACGGTGCGCTTTGCATCTCCGGGGAGGCGTCCTGGGCGCGGGAGGGGTGGGCGGCGCCGAGCAGAGCTGCGGCTGCCGCCAACAGAAGCGCACCAACGGATAGAAGACGCGTTGGGTTTACAAGACGCATTGGCCGATTTGGCCGCGTCGAAATCATGGCATCGATTGCCGCCATGGGCGTCGTCTTCGGATCTGCGTTCATATCAATTCACCTTTGTGCTGTTCCGCCCCAACCCAAAGTCACCGATTGGCCCACATTGCTAACGGGCCGATCCCGATCCTCCGTCCCCGAACTTTCTCTTCTGTGTCTCGTGTGACCGTGTTCAGCCGAAGCGACCTGCGGGTTTGACATATTCCCCGTGCGAATCAGAACTCTGGCCATCCTCGCCGACGATCGCGTCGAGTGAATGACGCAGTTCCTTCATCCGGCTCGTCTGGCGCACCAGCTCGGCGATGCGCTGTTCGCAGTTCAGGATGGACTTCGTCAGCTCGCCGACTTCCGACAGCTTGCGTGCCGACGCCGAGCCGTTCTCCATCGACTCGACCAGGAAGGCCGCGTTGGTGGACTTCGACCGGTAGCGGGCCTCCAACCCGGTCTTCTCGGCCGCAATCTCGGCCGTGATCTGATCCAACAGCTTTGCCAGACGGTCGAAACGCGCCAGATCGGTCTGCTTGTCGCGCGCTGGGTCCCTGGACCTGAAGCCGAAAATTGAAGCCATCCGGTTGGCCTTCCAAAATTGCTGCACCGCAACATACAGTGCCATCGTCGGGGCGTGTAGGCAACCTCCGAGTTTCAGAAAGGCAATTTTTTCAGCCTTGCGGCCGCCGTCCCGGACTTGGCGGAGCCTACTTTTGCGCCGCCGTGTTGGTAGCGGCCATGAGGAAGCGCAAAGGCGGCACCGGCTGCTGCCGCGGGGACAGACCGGCGTGGCGAAACAACGCATCGAGCTTGTCGGCGGCCACGCCGACAACGATGGGAATGAAGTTCGACTGGCTGGCCAGCGCATAGGCGGCGGCAGACGCCATGCCGCGCTCGGCCTTCACATCGAGGAAATTGCGCAGCCGGTATTTGTCACGCACATGCCGCTCGTGCTTGCGCAGCAGGGCCTTGGAGCCTTCCGGCAGGCTGTCGATCTCGAGCAGTGCCAGATCCGCATCGGCGAGGCGCTTCAGATCCTGTGTCTTGTGGCGCCCGCTCAACGAATCGGCGCGCACGATCGCGCCATAGCCGCAGGAACGGATGACCTTGAAGCGTGCGCCAAGGGCAAAGGCGCGAGCGTAGAGTTCGTAATCTTCGCCGAGACGCAGGTTCTCGTCGTAACGCAGCCCATGCCTGTCGAGGAAAGCTCTTGATATCACCGGCTTGAGAAAGCCGAGTTCGCCGCGCTGGACACGCCGTCTGGAGATGTTGCCCTCGATGAATCGCTCGAAGTCGAGGAATTCCGGGTCCGCCGAAAAGGACGGGGCGACGATCTTCGAGACATCGGTCGCCGTATCGTCACGGATCAGCATGATGTTGTCGGCGGCGAAATCCCAGTCGGCGCTGGCAAACAGCTGGCGAAACCGTCCCTGAAGGAAGAAATCGTCGGCGTCGAGAATGCTGATGAAAGGTGATTTCGACCCGGCAATGGCGGTATTGCGGGCGAAGGACGGGCCGCGATTGGCGTCGAGCCGGATGACCGAAAGCCGGCCGCTGCCATCATCGGCAGCGCTGGCCACCTTTGCGGTGTCATCGGTGGAGGCGTCGTCGACGACGACGACTTCCGCCACCTCCGGCTCGCGCAGCGCCGAGGCGATGGCTGCGGGAATGGTCCGGGCCCCGTTGCGCGCCGCGATGATCACGCAGACCCGGGATTCTGTCATGGACATAGGGTGGCCTTTCGATTGCATAAAGTGTCGCGAGGCCCCTCGCCCTCCCGGCGCGCGGCGCCGGACCCCGATCCATCCCCCGATCCATCCCCAGCGGATCGGGACGGAACGTTATCTGCCTGCTGCATGACGACCCTCATCGTCACCGGCTTTCCCGCTCGAAAATCCGCCGGCTGAGGTCGGCTGACGCGGCCCAGCCGGCCTCGGTCAGATAGCGGACAGGTTCGCGGCCGCACAATTCCCACAAAACGGTGCGCCGTTGCGGCCATCTGAGCGACGACAGCCACGGCGCGATGACCATGTGGAACAGGTCTTCATTGCCGATGCGTGACAGGATCCTGGTGGCCCGATCCGACAGCAGCGTGCCGGCGCCACCAAGCAGCACATCGGCGGCGCGCAGGCCCAGCAGCAGGGTGTCAGCCAGCCCCTGCTCGGCCGCGTAGTCGAGCACAGTCTGCTGCTCGGCCTCGCTCAGCCGACTGGCAGCGGCCCGGATATCGCAGACATAGCCCGCGCATGGCTCGCGGTTGAACAGCGCCTTTGCGACACTGATGCAGGACAGAAGCAAAGTGTCGGAGGCCGAGATGAACGGCACGCTGGAGCCGGCGATCGCAAGCGCGCGCTTGCGGCGCAGGAACCCTTCCGTATCGCGCGGGCTGGGCGATCCCGGCTGCTGGAGCCGGTAATGGAGATCGACGGTGGACAATTTCCGACCTTGGCTGCGAACCATGTGCTGCTCGCCCAGAAAGCGCACCCACCAGACGGAGCGGGACTTGCCGGCGACCTCGTAGCCGATCGAGCGCAGCGCATCACGAGCTCTAAAGAAGCCGGCCGGCGACACCAATATGTCGACATCTCCGGACGGCTTCATGAAATGGTCGCCATAGAGCAGTTGCTGCTGGAGAGGGCCCTTCAGGAAGACGAAATCGATGCTGCTGCCGCGCAGCGCCTTGTCGATGGCCATCGAATCCATGATGCCGGACGAGTTCATCGCAATTGTGCGCCGGCGATAAGTGTCGAGCCACTCGAGCAATCCCGGCGGCGTCTCGCCCGCCGGTGGGCGCGACAGCGCCTTCAGCATGAAGGTGGCGACCTTGTTCAGCCTGGCGATATCGCAAACATCGGCAACGGAGATGGCCGGTGCAGGCGCGGCGCTGGGGCTCGCCCTGGAGGCGAAGAACAGCCGCAGGCAAGCCTGCACATAGGCCACTTCGTCGGCGCAGCCAGCGGCGCGCAACCTTTCGAAGGTCCCTTCCTGCAATGCCATATGCTGCAGCATCTCCGCAAAAAATTCGCCAGGCGCGTTATATTGCAACTGCGAAGCAAAGCATCGCCAAATTCATGCGCCGCGTCCAGTTTTTCCTTTGGCGCAATTTTCCTGCAACCTGAACGTTTCGCAACACAGTCCTACAACGAGATGCAAGGCGCCGCCTGATCGGGGCTTGTGGCGGGTACGTCAGCAACAATTTTTGTGGGAATGCGCCAGCGCCCAAGTGAGGAGCATTCGAAGGAAAATTTAACGTAATTAAATCAGATACTTAGTTGACGGCCTCGGACACTCTGCTGAATTCTCCTGAGATGTGAAATGCAAAGCGCTTTGATCACCATTGAAGGGAGTCGCAACCGAGAATTGATTAACGGCTGGTAAATCAGGCTTGACTCATAAATGCTGCCATGCAGCTATTGCGGTGCAGCAATAGCTCGCTGCCGGCAATCGACAGGCCGCTTCCAGTCCACAAGTGGAGAGTAAATTGGAACAGAATGTTGAAAAGCATGAGTACGAAACCCCTAGCCTGACGGTCCACGGCTCGATCGAGACCATCACGCAAGGCGGTAGCGGTACTACGGCACTCGACGCCTCGTTTCCGGCACATACGCCGGTCGGCGAACTCACCTTCTCCTGAGTATTCTCTCGTTGGGGTGACAAAGTCCGGACTCTGCAAACAGAGCGCACTAAGGAGAGTCGGGGGTCAAACCCCGGCTCTCGCGTTTTTGTCCGGAATTGCCGAAGCGTTGGTTGTGAGCGAGGTTTAGGAATGGACTGGAACCCCACGGACCATGATCGGATGAGCGCGAGCAAGGATGCCGTGGCCTGCGAATTCGGCAACGGCCTAGCGCTGCTCGATATGAGGTCCAACATCTATTACAGCCTGAACGGCGTCGGCGCCTATATCTGGGAGCTGATCCAGGAGCCGCGGCCGATTTCCGAAATCCGCAGCGCCGTGCTGGATCGCTACAATGTCGATCCGGAACGCTGCAAGGCCGATGTCGATGGATTGTTGAAGGGCTTGGCGGACGCCGGGCTTGCGAGGCTCCATGATGAGGAACTTGTCTAGAGCTTTCTCACTGAGCGGGCCGGAGATGCTCTTTCTCGCCCACTGCCTTGCGGTGGTCGTGTCGGTGCGGCTGGGGCTGACGCTGCTTTCCTACAACAAAGTGCGCCGCATGGTGACCCGGCTCGACGCGCGCGAACCAGCCGACATCGGCGATCTCAGGCGTGTCGCCTGGGGCGTGGCTGCGGCTGCCCGCCTGGTGCCTGGCGCAAGCTGTCTGACCCAAGCGCTTTCCGGCCAATATTTGCTTGCCCGCCAGGGCAACGCCTCAAAAATCCGCATCGGCATCGAGCGCGATACCGGCACCGAGTTGAAGGCGCATGCCTGGCTGGTCAGCGGCGACCATATCGTGCTCGGCGGCTCGCTTGGCAGGTTTAACCATCTCGTCGACCACGGCCAGTGAGCGATGAGCGGCGTCGCCGGAATTCTGCTGAGGCAGGAAGGCAGGCAGGCCGCCGCGGCCGACATCCAGCGCATGCTTGCCCGCATGCAGCATCGCGCGCCTGACGGCAGTTCGTGGTGGATCGACGAGGGCGTCGTTCTTGGCCACGCCTGGCTCAACACCACCGATGAAGCCGGCCCCGGCCCGCTGACCATGGCCGGCGGCAAGCTCGCAATCACCGCGGATTGCCGGCTGGACAACCGCGACGAACTCTTGGCCAGGCTCGGCATCCGGGACAATTCGGTTGCCGACGCCGTGCTTGTGATGAGCGCCTATCTGCGCTGGGGCGAAGCCTGCCCCGAGCATCTGCAAGGCGACTTCGCCTTTGCCATCTGGGATGGCGAGCGCCGGCAGCTGTTTTGCGTGCGCGACCATTTCGGCGTCAAACCGTTCTACTATCATTCGAGCGACCGGCGCTTCGTCTTTGCCTCGGAGATCGGGCCGATCCTCGATGCCGGCGGCGTCGACATGCGCATCAGCGAACACCAGATTTCGGGATTCCTGGCCGGGCTGCCCGACGATCCGCAGTCGACAGCCTATGCCGATATCTTCCGCCTGCCGGCGCGCCACAGTCTGACAGTGACCGGCAACCAGGTGGTGCTGCGCCGCTACTGGCAGATCGAACCCTCGCCAAGGCCGATGCGATCGGACACGGCCGAGGAATTCCGGCATCTGTTCTCGCAATCGGTCCGCAACCGCATGCGCGGCACGCCTGCGGTCGGCGCAATGCTGAGCGGAGGGCTCGATTCCTCCTCGATCGCCTGCGTGGCGGGCCTTCAGAATGCCGCGCAGAGAAAGCCGAGGCTGCCGACGTTTTCGCTGGTGTTCGAAAAGGGTTCGCCGATGGACGAGCGGCCTTTCATCGAGGCAGTGCTTGGACAGGAGAAGGTCGACGGCACTTTGATTTCGGTCGGCAATTATGCCCCCTTCGCCGAATTCGACCGCATCCTGGAGGAGCAGGAAGAAACGTTTCTTGCGCCCGGCCTGTCGCTGACCCGCGACATCTACAGGACCGCCGGCGGCAAGGGCATGAAGGTTCTGCTCGACGGCCATGGAGGCGACGAGGTGGTTTCGCAGGGCCACGGCCATCTGCACGAACTCGCCTATGCCGGCAAATGGATGGAGCTGTGGCGCGAGCTGCGCAGCGCCTCCAACACCTATGGCGATGGCATGCTCGGCCTCTACTACCAGTTCCTTACCCTTTACGGGCCGGCCTGGCGCATCGCGAGAATCAAGCGGTTCGCGAACCGCGTGCTTGGCAAATTGCGGCGCCATCCCACTGGGCGGCCGGCGACGAGCTGGCGCGCCCTGATCAATCCGGACCTGGCGATGCGTACCGACCTCGTCGAACGGTTCCGCAGGGCCGGCTACATGTCGCCCGCGGTCAGCGCCAGCGAGACCTTGACCCATCGCTGGCTGCTGTCGAACGGCATGGTGCCGCACGCCTTCGAGGTACTCGACAAGGCGGCGGCGAATTTCGGCGTCGAGCCGCGCTACCCCTTCTGGGACAAGCCTCTGGTCGAGTTCTGCCTGGCACTGCCCGGCGCGGAAAAGCTGAACCAGGGCTTTGGCCGCTCGGTGTTGCGCCGTGCCATGGAAGGAATTTTGCCCCCGGCGGTGCAGTGGCGGCGCGACAAGATCGATTTCACCTCCAATTTGGTCAAAGGCATGCTGGGCAACCACCGCGATCTCCTGGACAAGGTGCTGGTGAAAGATGCGGCGCGGATTGCCCCTTACGTCAACCTGCCTGAGGTGACCGCCGCCTATGGCCGCATTTCCAGCCAACCCGAGGCCGCGACCTTGCCCGATGTCCAGTATGTATGGCGTTCGATTTCGCTATCGTTGTGGCTGCGGCAGGTGCAACAGCGCGGGAGCCACTGATGATGCCGGCCAACATGCCTCTTGCCGCTGATGACCGCCATGCAATTGCTGCTCGCGCACAGCACTTGTACAAAGCCTATGGGCTGACGATCGCTTCGCAGGTCGAACTGCCTGAGCTAGAGCCGAGCGAACCAGCTTGCGTCGATGTGCTGATCACGGTCGGCCCGATCGACCTGCCAAAACCCTCGCCCGAGACCGGAACCGCTTTCCGTTTCGAGCCGCGGCAGCAATATTTGGCATGGCAGACGGTCGGCGCCTTCCTGATCACCGATGCCTGCCGGATCGAGGTGGAGCCGGCGCCCGATGTCGACGATGCGCTGCTGGCGTTTCCGCTGCTCGGTCCGGTCATGGCACTGCTCCTGCACCAGCGCGGCCTGCTCATCCTGCACGCCAGCGCCATTGCGGTCGGCGGCAAGAGCGCTGTCTTCATGGGCGACAAGGGCGCCGGCAAATCGACGACGGCGAGCGCGATGATCCGTGCCGGGCATCGATTGCTGACCGACGATGTCGTGGCGCTCGATCTCACGGACCGGCCGATGATCGTTCCGGGTTTTCCGCAGTTGAAGCTCGCCGCCGATGCCGCCGCCGCGTTTCCCATCCGCCAGGCAGAAATACGCCCGCAGGTGCATGCGGCGATCGACAAGATGCAGCATCGCCTGCACGCCGGATTTGCGGCAGACGCGGTGCCGGCGACCCGGATCTATATCCTCGAGCGCGGCGACAAGGCAGCGATCACGCCGCTACCAGGCATCGGCGCCCTGCCGGCCATCATCAAATTTTCCTATGTGACGCGTTTCGGCCGTCCAGCCCTGGTCGGCGATTTTGCCACGACACATCTTCGCCAATGCGCGGCCCTGGCCAGCCAGATCGGCGTCTGTCGCCTCGAAGTGCCCACCGGGCTCGACCGTATCGGCGAAGCCGTCGCCCTGATCGAAAACGATCTGGCGGCCGACAAAGGGCCGCGGTGACTGACATGTCCGCATCGCAGATCCTGCGCTTTTCGTTTTACCGCGATGTCGCCGGCTTCGGCGCCGCCATGGCCCGGATCGGCGGGCGCAGGACCTTCACGGCATTGCTGTTCCTGATCCTGGGAAGCCTGACCGAAGGCATCTCGATCCTGCTTCTGGTGCCGCTGCTGCATCTGGTCGGGCGACCCGAGCAGAATTTCGCGGTCAGGTTGCCTGACCGCGACTGGGTGCGCTGGCTGGCGCCGGACGGAACGCTGCAATTGACCACGGTGCTTTGCCTGCTGGTCGGGCTTGTCGCGCTGCAGGCGGCGTTCAACCGTTATAAATCCGTCTACATGGCGCGGCTGCTGCTCGACTTCATCAATCGCCTGCGCATGAACCTGTTCGAGAGCATCGGCAAGGCGCGGTGGGGGATATTCGCGCGCATGCGCATCTCGGATCTCGACCATGCGCTGACCGGCGATATCGACCGCGTGCAGTCGGCGGCGTTCTCGCTGCTGATGCTGGTGCAGATCGCCGTGCTTCTGGCGGGTTATCTCGTTGTCTCGCTGTTCATTTCGACAGTGATGACGGCGTTTGCCATTGTCGTCGGCATCGTCACCTTCCTGGCACTGCAGCCGTTTCGGGCACGAGCCAGCGCCTTCGGCCGGGTTTTGACCAGCAATCGCCAGGAGCAGTACCGAACGGTCTCGGAGTTCCTCGGCGGCATCAAGGTGGCCAAGAGCCTGAATGTCGAGGCGACCTATTACGCGCAGCTTCGCGCGACGCTGGAGAAGATGAAGGCCGACAACATCAACTATGTGCGCAACAGCACCATCGGCACCGCTCTGTTCCAGGTCGCCAGCGTCATTGGTCTGAGCCTGTTCATCTATGTCGCTTTGGTCCGCTTCAACCTCTCGCTGGCCGAGATCGTTGTCCTGCTTCTGGTGTTCATGCGCATCGCGCCGCGTTTCATGGACATGCAGATGCAGGCGCAGCAGGTGCTGATCAACCTGCCGGCCTATGCCTCGATGCGCGACATGCAGGCGCGTTTCGATGCCGAACGCGAGCCGGCAAACCTCGAATCGGATGCCAAGCTGTCGCTCGATGTCGGGCTCAACATCCGCAACGTCTCCTTTGCCTATGAGGCCGGCGGCAAGCCGGTGGTGAGCGATGTGACGTTTGGCCTTCCCGCCGGCAAGGTAACGGCGCTGATCGGTCCGTCAGGCTCGGGCAAGAGCACGCTTGCCGACATGCTGCTTGGCCTGCTCGAACCGAGCGAGGGCAAAATCCTGGCCGATGGCGTCGAGATCGGCGCGGCCAACCGCCGGCGCTGGCGCGACCAGGTGGCGTATGTGCCGCAAGACGTGTTCCTGCTGCACGATACGATCGCCGCCAATCTGCGCCTTGCCGCGCCGCAAGCCACTGACGCGGAGCTGTGGACTGCACTGCGCGCTGCGCATGGCGCCGACTTCGTCGAGCGGCTGGAGTTGCGGCTCGACACGGTGGTCGGCGACCGCGGCGTCCGGCTCTCGGGCGGCGAACGCCAGCGCATCGCGCTGGCGCGCGCGCTGCTGCGCAAACCTTCGCTGCTCATTCTCGACGAGGCGACCAGCGCGCTCGACTGGCAGAACCAATCCCTGATCGCCAAGTCGATCGACGGCTTGCGCGGATCGATGACGATCCTGACCATTGCGCACAGGCCATCGATGATCGCCTTCGCCGACTGGGTGGTTGCAGTCGAAAACGGACGAATCGTCGAAGTCGGGCAATATCAGAGGTTGAAAGCGAAGGCCGGCAGCCGCCTGTCGAAAATGCTTTCAGGCGAGCAATCGGAACCCGAGCCGGCCGAAGCAGGCTGAGTCCGGCAGCAAGATGATCCGAGGCCGACCTTGCGGCTTCAGACTGCTCAATGCACGCTGCGCCTCGCCGAGAGCTTCTCGCCTTCAACCGCCTTGTCGGCGCCGAGGCTTCTTTCGGCGTCGCGAGCCCTGTCGGCCGATGTCGGCGCGCTCCTGGCGATCATAACATACACCAACAGGAAATAACCGACTTGGATGAGGACAGCGCAGCCGATGACGCGAAGCACCGTTGTGGTGACCGTCGCGCCGTCGACATAGGACCACGCGACCACGATCGCGAGGGCGAAAACCATTCCAATGACGAATTTTGGTAATGACATGTTCGGCGGCCCGTCAACCGGCCCGAGCATGCAAAAGCGATGACTTACCCACCCGAGTATCTCCCCATTCGCCATGCGAGCTTATTTAGCTGCTCTTTTTCGGCCGGTTGCTTCCGGCCTTCCCAACCCATCCAGACTCTATCAGGAATAATTTGCGACTCTATTAAGGCGCGAAACTGACGGCAAGGGCAACCAGCAATAATTTTCGGCTTGGCGGCGGCTTGGACTCCGCCATGCTGCGATGCACACGCAGGGGTGGTGGCCTAACTCGTCATGCGCTTTATACTACAGTAGAATCTACAATGTTGATTAGTATTTTACTTGATTAATTTAGCAAAGCCAGTGATTCGAAAATCAGTTAAAGCCGTTCCCTCTGCGGCAAAGGACGATTTGCCCAAAACCCGCCGAAAAAAGGCATTACATTTCCTACGGTTGCTAATTATTCGTCACAAACCCGCCATAAAGGGCAAAATTTGGGCAAGGACGGTTTATTATTTAGTCAATTCCTGACGTGACTATTTCAGCCATATGGGAAATTGTGTGTTGCGCTGCAGCATTTTTTTGGTATCGTGGCATAAACCATCCGTTCAACGTATGGAGCTTTTGCATGAGGGACGTTGCCAAGTCGGCCAATGCGGCATTTTCGCATGTCGGCGTAGATTTTCCGCCACCCATCGGCGGGCTGCTGAAGCGCAGTTTCGATATTTTCGGTTCACTTGTCGGCCTGGTGGCGCTTAGCCCGCTGTTCCTGATGGTGGCCCTTCTGGTCAAGCTTTCCGACGGCGGCTCGATCTTCTACGGCCACAAGCGCATCGGACGCGGTGGGCGGATTTTCCCCTGCCTCAAGTTCCGCACCATGGTCGAAGACGGCGAACGTGTGCTGGCCGCCTATCTTGCGGCCAACCCGGAAGCCAACGCCGAATGGATCGCGACCCGCAAGCTGAAGAACGATCCGCGCGTCACCCGCGTCGGCGCCGTTCTGCGCAAGCTCAGCCTCGACGAGCTGCCGCAGATCATCAACATCCTGCAGGGCGACATGAGCCTTGTCGGGCCTCGCCCGGTGGTGCGCGACGAGCTTGAGATCTACGGCAGCGCCGCGGTCTATTATTTGAAGTCGCGGCCGGGCCTGACCGGGCTCTGGCAGGTCAGCGGACGCAACGATGTCTCCTATGACAGTCGCGTCGCGTTCGACCGTCACTATGTCGAGAACTGGTCGCTGTTCGAAGACGTTCGCATCATCCTCAAGACCGTGCCCGCGGTGTGGATGTCGCGCGGTTCCTACTGACCGACCGCAACTGGTCAGCAATCGGGCCGGCACGGCCCGAAGCCAATCCGGTCCAAAGCTATTCGGCGATGGGCCGGTCTCGCATTGCAGCCATAGTGTTCTGCCAGGTTCCGAAGGAGGCACTCGGCAGCAGGCCTATCGGGCGGATGGGGCCAAAACGGATCGGAAACGTCAGTTGAAAACAGACATATCAGCGTATTTTCGCCTTGCCGGCCCGATGCGGCCGGCACGGCTCGTCGCCACGTGCCTCGCTCTGTCGCTCGCGGTTCCGGCCATGGCCGACGAGTACCGGCTCGGCTCGCAGGACAAGCTCAACATCCGCGTCGCCGAGTGGCAGACGGTGGAAGGCACGTTCCGTGACTGGTCGGCGGTAAACGGCGAATATTCGGTCGGTCCAGCCGGCAATTTGTCGGTGCCGTTCGTCGGCGAACTGCCGGCCGCCGGCAAGACCACGTCAGAGGTTGCGGCCGCGATCAGCGTCGCCCTGCAGCGCAAGCTTGCCTTGTCGGACAAGCCGGAAGCCTCGGTGGAAATGGTGCAGTTCCGGCCGTTCTACATCTCGGGCGAGATCCAGACCCCTGGCCAGTTTCCCTATGTGCCGGAGCTGACCGTGCTCAAGGCGATCAGCATCGCCGGCGGCATCCGGCGCAACGCCGATTTGGGCACCCAGCTCGGCAAGGACCTGATCACCGCCAAGGGCAATTTCGACATTTATGACGACCAGCGCGTGCGGTTGATCGTCAAGCGTGCCCGCATCGATGCCGATCTCGCCGGCAAGGAGAGTTTCGAGGCGCCTAAGGAAGTCGAGGGCGACCCGCGCCTGGCGACAATCGTCGCCGACGAAATGCAGATCCTGATCTCCGACCAGAAAGCGTTGAAGCTGAAGCTGCAGGCGCTTGACGATCTGAAAGGGGTCCTGCAGTCCGAAATCGAGGCGCTGCAGAAAAAGATCGTCAACCAGCAAAAGCAGGTCGACCTGGCGCAGCAGCAGGCGGACAGTATCGGTCCGCTGGCGCAAAAGGGCCTAGTCGCCAACGCACGCCTGCTTTCCTCGCAACAGTCGGTCACCGATCTGCAGGGCAAGATCCTGGACTATGAGACGGCGGTCCTCACCGCCAAGCAGTCGGTCAGCAAGGCGACGCAGGATGCCATCGATGCCCAGAACACGTTGAACTCGAGACTTGCCGCCGACCGGCAGCAGGTCGAAGCAGACCTCAACGAAGCCGCACTCAGGGTCAACATGCAACAGGGCCTGATGGCCCAGGCATCGGACCCGGCCACGACCGCCGCCATCACAAACAACAATGAAGAGCCGGCGCTCATCTATTCGCTGGTGCGCGTGACCGACGGCAAGACCAGCGAGATCGACGCCAAGGAAGATACGCCGGTGCTGCCGGGCGACGTCATCAAGGTGAAGCTGGCGCCGACGGCCAGCCAGTAACCTGTTTGTTTGGAGCAATTCCGGACGGAAAACCGTTTCCCACTTTTCCCGGAATTGCTCTAGCGCTCGGGCTCGCTCGGCGAGGCCCGCGCGATGGAGGCGGGAGGAACCAGTTCGGCTCGTTCGCGCCAGGGTGCGGGCGGGAACTTCCGTTTTTCGACCGCTTGAAGGCATTCCATGCAGCCCGCCGCACCGCGCCACGTCTACCTCAATCTCGATGCCATCCGCGGCGTCGCGGCGATCAGCGTCATGCTCTACCACTTCTCGCCGTTCCTGGCCGCCGGCAAGGTGCTGCCGTCGAGCTATCTGGCGGTTGACCTGTTCTTCCTGCTCAGCGGCTTCGTCATCGCGCATGCCTATGACCGCAAGATCGAAAACGGCATGGGCTTCGGCACGTTCGTGGCGATCCGCCTGATACGCCTCTACCCGCTCTACCTCGCCGGCACGCTGCTCGGTTTCTTCTATCTCATCGTCAAGAACCCGCTGATTCCGGCGGAATACATGCCGATCTCCGAGATCGGCACCATGCTGACGACCGGCATGTTCTTCATCCCGCTGGTCAGCGATGCCTATCACACGATCTTTCCGCTCAACCCCGCGTCGTGGTCGCTGTTCTTCGAGCTGATCGTCAACATCGCCTATGTCGCCGTCTTCTTCCTGCTGACGAAACGCGTGCTGACCGTGCTCATCGCCGTCAGCCTGGTGCTGCTGGTCATCGCTTCGATCGTGGCCGGCACCCTCGACTTCGGCATGACCGGCTCGACCATCATCAGCGGCCTGCCGCGCGTCTGTTTCTCGTTCTTCCTGGGCGTGCTGCTTTGCCGGTCCATGACACGCTATCAAAGCGGGCTCGACTTCCTGCGGCGCGGCTGGTGGGTCGAGGGTGCGATCGCGCTGACGCTCATCGTCTTTGCCATCGCGCCGGCCGGCGGCGCGCGCGTCGCCTACGATCTCGCCTGCGTCGTCTTTGTTTTCCCGGCGCTGGTGGTGGTCGGCACTATTGCGCCGACGGCGCCGCGCCTGTCAGGCCTCTATGGCTGGCTGGGGCGGATTTCCTACCCGATCTACATCATCCACACGCCGCTGCTGATGATCATCGCCGGGGCGGGCAAGGCCGCAGCGATCGACCCGTTCGCGCATCATCCCTGGTTCGGCATCGTCATGGCGGTTTCGGTCATCGTCATCGCCGACATCGCCACGCGCGTCTATGACGAGCCGTTGCGCCGCTTCCTGCAGCGGCTGATGCTGCGCAAGCGCGCCGTCGCCTGAGATAAGCAAGTCAGACGCGCGCCGGCATGCGGCCGTTGGCGGTGTTCTCGTCCGGCACCGGAACATAGGCCCGCCTTGCCCTGGCGAGCGGCACCGGGCGCAGCTTGAACAGGCCGTAATAGACGATGAACGAGGCCATGAAATAGGGGCCGAGGATCTCGACCTCGAAGAAGGAGCGGATCAGCATCATGCCGACCGCGCCGGCGAGCACCACCGAATCGGCGCTCCAGTCACCGAACACCACCTTCGAAACATGGCCCCAGAAGGAGCGCAGGATGATCAGCGCCAGCATCGTCACGCCGATGAAGCCGAGCTCGACCAGCGTCTCGATATAGGTGTTGTGGAAATGGAAGCCGGTGCGGGTGGAGATGTAGAACTCGGCCCAGAGCCGTTCCGGATCGGCAAAACCCTGGATCCAGTAGGCGGCATAGCCATAACCGAGCACCGGACGCTGCTGCGCGGCGGCCCAGCCCTGTTCCCAGAGATAGGTGCGGCCGGTCAGCGTCGAATCCTTGCCGAAGATGCCGAGCACGACATCGAGCAAGCCAAGGTTCAGCGCAGCCATCACACCGCCCACCAGCGCCGTAGCGCCGACGACGAACAGCACGCGGCGGTAGCGGCGTGACAGAACCTTGCTCATGGCAAGCAAGGCAACGACACCGATCACCGCCGGAAGCGAAGCGACTGACGTCGCCGAGTGGGCGATCGCCAGCATATAGACGGACAGCAGGATGATCGGCGCGGTCCAGACGAAGCTCATCCAGTTGCGCCGGTAGAAGGCCAGAAAAGCGAAGCAGAAGAAGATGCCGAGCGAGGCGAAGAAGCCGATCTGGTTCTTGGAGCCGAAGGCGCCGACGAAATTGGTGGTGCCGTCGATAGTGTCGAGCGCATAGGCGCCAACCTTCAGCGAATACAGCAGCACGATGAAGATGCCGATCAGCGAGCCCAGCACCAGCGTGCGCGTGCTGATGGTGCGCGCCGCGATGTAGGCGCACAGCATGTGGGAGAAATATTGCAGCCCCGCCCGCGCGCTGGTGCCGGCCGCTTGCGACCAGAACAGCGACAAACAGACATAGGCCGCAAACAGCAGCGGCAGCCAGGCGCTGGAGAGATCGCGGGCGAAACGCCGGTAGTCGACGAACAGCAGCGGCAGCCATACCAGATAGTAGGCGAGGATCAGGATCTGGCCGAAATTGGTGGAGTAGGCGAAGGCAAAGACCGACACCGCAACGGCGAAGGCGGCATAGGCCTTGTTGTTGTCCGGATCGATCAGAATGGATTTCGGGATCTTCATATTCGTACCGGATTTCTCATGCTGCCGCCTTTCAGCTGGGCTGAAGCGCCCATGGTCGGCTTTTCTGCGTCATGCGCGATCGCCGGAACCTGCCCTTGCCGGATCCCGATCAGCGGGCATCCATTGTGCAGTGCACAATATAACCTCTATCGCCTGTCACTCAATGGTAAATTTGCCGCGAGGGGTAAAGTTGCCGCAGGCAGGGCCAAAACGAACATGCAACCGACAAATGGCGTTAATGCGGCTCGCTCGTTCGAAAATTCAAACTGTGGCCGCTACCACAGCGCTCCGCCGGTGATCTGGATGTTTTCCATGGTGATGCCCTTGGCCAGATCCGAGCACAGGAACACGGCTAGAGCCGCGATTTCCTGCGGCTGCAGCATGCGCTGCTGGGGATTGCCCTTGGCGATCTCGGCCATCGCTTCCTCGGCGGTTCTGCCGTTGCCCTCACGCTCGACCACCTGCGCCACGTTGCGGCGCATCAGTTCGGTCTCGACCCAGGTCGGGCTGATCATGACGCAGGTGACACCGTGCGCGGCGCCTTCCAGCGCCACGCAGCGGGTAAGGCCGAGCAGCCCGGCCTTCGAGGCGCAGTAGGCCGGGTTGTCCTTCCAGCCGACGGAAGCCGCTGTCGAGCCGATGTTGACGATACGGCCCCAGCCGCGCTCGATCATGCCGGGCAGCACAGCTCGGGTGACGCGGAACGCTCCGCTCAGATTGGTGTCGACGATCTTGTCCCACAGTGCGTCGGAATGGCCGCAGACCGGCTGTTCGGCGGTGGTGCCCGCGGCATTGACCAGTATGTCTCCCGGGCCGATGGCGGCTTGTGCGTCAGCCGCAAACCGGTTGGTCACATCGCTGTCGCAGACATCGAGATGGGCGGCATAAACCCTGGTGCCGTGTGCCGACAGGGCCAACCGCACGCGCTCGATTTCATCGGCGCCGGGATAGTAGGCGGCGTCGGTTCTGTCGGCGCCGGCGGGGGCGATGTAGGAGCCGACCGCTACATTTGCGCCGGCCTGCGCCAACGCCGTCGCAATGGCGAAGCCCATGCCGGAAAACCCGCCGGTGACGATCGCACTGCGGCCGGAAAGGTCTGTCATGGGCAGTGAATCTCCGATGCCGACGTTTGATGCCATAGTCTTAGACCCAGCCCGGTGACGAGCGCTACCTTGCCTGCAGCGCTGGTCACCACGTCGCTAAAGCGGTTTGCCCAGCCACTCGCGATAGAAGCCTTCGAGATCGGGTTCGAAATCATGCACGATCGGATAGCCGGGTGCTGCCGCCTCGACCTCGTGCATGGTGCCGCATTGCGGGCAGATGAATTCGCGGATTTCCATCCATTGCGGATCGGGGATATCGCTGTTGGGATAGATCTCGCGCAGCGCTGCCTCGGTGTTGCGCACGTTGATCGCGGCCTTGAGCTTCCAGTTCTTGCGGTAGTCGCCGAAGGAGTGGCCGCATTCGCAACGGGTGATGCGCTCGTCGCCGCTCTGGCAGATGAACAGGTGATCCGAGACCGGCAGCAGGATCGGGTCCTTCCAGGTGACACGGTCCTGATAGACGGCGAGCATCTTGAAGAAGCGGTCGTCGTCCTTGTAGGCGCTCATGATGCGCTTTGTCTGAGGCCAGGGGAGCTTGCCGGCTGAGAGATCGCCGAGGACTTCCTTGCTGTACGAGGTCATGGCTTTGCTCCCGGCATGAAGATCGATCTGGCGTCGACGGTCCAGAAATCGCTGAAATCCCTGGTGAAGCGCGACGACAGCTTGATCGCGCTGGCATACATTTTCTTCACCTCGGGCGCGAAGTCGGCCTTCTCGACACGGCCGTGTTCGGCAGCGATCCAGTCGGAAACCGGGATCGCCTTGGCCAGACGCTCTCTGCGCATGGCGGCACGACGTTCGACGGTGGCGTCGATATCGGCAACCGGATAACCCTCGGCGTCGTCCTTCAGCACGATGCCGAAAATCTGGATCGCCGCCTGGCGGGTGAGAAAACCGTTCTCGACATCCCAGGCGGTCTTGACCGGATCGCGCTCCAGCACGTCGCCGTAACCGCCGCCACCATTGTAGGAATGGCTGAAGATGTCCCCCGACTTGTGCGGCGAGGTGATGTAGGGGCCTTCGACCACGGCATGGTCGCCGCCGATGTTCTTCTCGTAGTCGGAGACATGCGGATCGATACCTGGGGCATGCGCGAGCGGTTCGCCTTTTGCCGCCAGTTCATGGATGTTGGAATTGCGTACCGCGCGATGCTTCTGGCAGGTCGGCGCGGGATAGCCGCCACACATGCCGCCATTGTCGAATACCCGCGAGGAGTGTTCGGAGGTGTGCAGTCGCAGGTGCGAGGTCTTGTTGATCAGCCAGGTCGAGACGAAGGAACAGCCGCCGCGATATTTGCCGGCGCCCCCTGAATTGGGGACGATCGAGCGGCCGATATAGACCATCGGCATCGATTGTTCCCAGACCTCGATGTTGCCCATGTCGGATTCCGGATTCCAGCCGACATAGGCGGTGTCGAGGCCATCGGCGATGGCCAGCGCGCCGGAGCCGGCGGCGGCGCATTCGAAATGCGCCATGCCGAACGGCGTACCGTACTGGCTTTCGCCGCCCATCTCGATCATCGGGCTGTTGACCTGGCCAACGAAGGCCTCCTCGACGAAGCCGCGCGCGACGAAGCCGCGCGACAAAAGGCGCTGGAACACGCCATAGGCCGGCAGCAGCAGCGCCCAGGATGTGGCGGTCGCCACCATCTCATTGTCGGGGTTGGTCCAGGTGCCGTGCGGCAGCTTCAGCTCGGTCGCCATCCAGGCGCCGTCATTGACCAGGCCCTCGAAATTCATGTGCTGGGTCAAGGTGACGAACATGCCGCCATCCATGCCGGCCGGCGTGCAGTTCATCGAATGGTAGCCCCAGGGCTGCGTGCCCTCGAAGTCCATGGTGATCTTGCCGTCGGTGGTGATCTCCATCTCGATCGGGATGTTGTAGAGCCAGTCGGGATCGCCAAGCAGCTGGAAGCCGGGCTTGCCCGCCGTGACATGGCCGTAGAAGGTGTGGCCGCGATAGATGCCGGGCACGGTGAGCTGGCGGGTGCGGGCGAGCTGGGCACGACGGCCCTCCTCGATGAACTCCTTCGATACCTTCATCCAGTAGTCGAGGCCGATCTCCGAGATCAGCTGCTTGACGCTTTCGCGCATGTCGATGCAGGAGGCGACCTTGGCCTTCTCGTCCAGCACCCAGTAGATCGGCATGCGCAGATTGCGCTCGCAGCGGATGACGTAGTCGCGGCGGATCTCGTCATTCTCGCCGATCTTTTCGGCGCAGACGAACAGGCCTTCGGTGAAGCGCTCCTGCGCCAGGCAGACGTCGCCGCCGGGCGTGATGCCGCCGGCTTCGAGCTCGTGGCAGACCGCACCGGCCCAGCCGACCAGCGTGCCTTCATGGAAGATCGGCATTACGTCCATGACGTCGGGCACCTGCACGGTGCCGATGAAAGCATCGTTGTTGGCGAAGATGTCGCCTTCGCGGATCTTCGGGTTTTCCTCGTAATTGTTCCTGATCATCCATTTGATGAAGCGGCTCATCGTGTGGACGTGGACCATGATGCCGTTGGACAGCGCGATCGCATCGCCCTCGGGCGTATAGATCGCCACCACCATTTCGCCGACTTCGCGCACGCCGGGCGAGGCCGAGATGCGGCGGGCCATTTCGCGGGCCGAGACGCAATAGGCGCGCAGCTTGGTGTGCAGCGTCTCGAATTTCAGCGGGTCCTGGTTGCGTAGCGTGAGCTCGGTGATGCCGTCATAGCAGCCGGTCTCTTCCATCAGCCGTTCTGAATCGAGCAGCCGTTCGCGAAGGCGCAGGGCCGAGGCAGGTCTGTCCAACATGGCGGTGCCCTTTCAAGAATGGGTGTAATGCAGCAGCGTCCACTCATCGACGTGGACACGGTCCTGCGGATGAACAACGAGCGTGGTGGCGGGATGTTCGATGATGGCCGGACCGATCACCTCATGGCCGGGCTGCAGTAGGTCCATCTCGTAGAGATTGGCCTTGTGCCAGCGTCCCCCGATATAGGCCTCGCGCACGCCCTTGTGCGCTGCTGCCGGGGCCGACTTGCCGAGCGGGCGCTTCAAGAGCACCGGCTTGACCTTGTCGGCGGTGGCGATCAATCCGAGCTCGGTGATGGTGAAGCCGGCTTCGCCATAGCGCGAAACGCGATGGTTGACCTTGGCGTAGACCGCCTCGAACTCGTCGATGACCCTACGCATGTCGTCAGCCGAATTGACCTCGGCAAGCGGTGCCATGACCTCGACATCCTCGAGCTGGCCGGTGTAGCGCATCATCAGGAACGGCACGGTCTTGATCTTGTCTCTGATATGGCCGTCGCTGATCATCTCGTCGACCGCCGCCTTGGTGAGATCATTCCAGACGTCGGTGACCTTCTTGCCGAAAGCGAGCAGCTCGTCATCGCTTGCGCGGGCGCCGATGTCGTGCTGCGTCGAGACCGAATGCCGACGCATGAAATCGGCGGTGGTGCAGCCGAAGGCCGAGAAGGCGGCGGCAAACTGGAAGGTGATGATGTCCTTGAAGCCGATGCCCCTGGAGCAGCCGGCCAGATGCAGCGGACCCGAGCCGCCATAGGACAGCAGCGTGAATTCCGAGGGATGGATGCCCTGGCCGGAGATGACCCGGCGCAGCGCGTTGTTGGCATCGGCTTCCAGCATGTCGATCATGCCTTCGGCAGCCTCCTCGACACCGACGCCAAGGATGCTGGAGCATTTTTCCTCAAACGCTTTGCGCGCCTTCTCGACCTGCAAGACGACCTTGCCGCCGAGGAAATAATACGGGTTGAGGCGGCCTAGTATGGCGTCGCAATCGGCGATGGTGGGTTCAGTGCCGCCCCTGGCGAAGCAGATGGGGCCGGGGTCGGAACCGGCGCTTTCCGGCCCGAGCGAGACTTTCTTGGTCAGCGGGTCGACCTTGAGGATCATGCCGGCGCCGGCGCCGATCGTGTCGAGATGCAGCGTCGGCACGTTGAGCTTGAAACGGTCCATCAGCGGCTCGTTCTCGATCCGCGTCTGGCCGCGCGAAATGACGCCCATGTCGAAGGAGGTGCCGCCCATGTCCGAGCAGATCAGGGAGTCGTTGCCGATGAGCTTGCCGACATAGGCCGCGCCGAGAATACCGCCGATCGGGCCGGAAATCATGGTTTCGTGCAGGCGCGGATGGTTGATTGAGGTCAGGCCGCCAAAGGACAGCAGCGTCTGCACGCCGTATTTGAAGCCGTATTTTTTCGAAACGTCCTCGATACCCCTAAGCTGCTTGCGGCCGCGCGACGTCGCGTAGGCTTCGATCAGCACCGAGTTCAGCCGCGACTGTTCGCGGATGACCGGGCGGACCTCGTGGCTGGTGTAGATGAGGATGTCGGCGCCGGCTTTCAGCACCTCCTCGCGGCATATCTCGGCGATGCGCTTTTCGTGCACCGGATTGACGTGCGAGAAGATGGTCATGATGCAGATCGCCTCGACCTTGTCGGCAATCAGCTTCCTGGCCGCAATCGCGACTTCATGCTCGTAGAGCGGCAGCACGATGTCGCCGAACTGGTCGATGCGCTCGGTGACGCCATGGGTGCGACGGCGCGGCACCAGCGGATCGGGATGATGGTGGGTCACCGCATGCAGCCGGTCGGCATAGGAATAGTCGGCCCAGGCCTGCAGGCCGCGACCCATCAGGATCATGTCTTCCAGACCCTTGGTGGTGATCAGGCCAAGCCGGCGCCCGGTGCGCGACAACAGTGTGTTGAGCATGCCGGTGCCGGAATAGAGCACGACGTTGACGCCGGAGAACAGCTGCTCCAGCGAGATGCCCCAGGCGTCGGCCGCGTCTTCGGCCGATGCGAGGAAGCCTTCGGCCTCGTTCTTGGGCGTGGTTGCCGACTTGCCGATCTTGAAGTGGCCGTCCTGGTCGACAAGGATCGTGTCGGTCATGGTGCCGCCGGCGTCGATGCCGATGACGATTGGATTGCCGACGATGGGGCTGGTGAGGTTGGGTTGGGTCACGGTCGCCTCAGGATTGCTGTAGGATGGCTCAAGCTAGATTCCTTGGGCGGCCTTGCGCCATATGCCAAAAGACACAATGTCCGCCGGACCGGGATCGCCGAGAAAAGGGCATGCGCATGGGCAATATCTGGGGGCCGCTCGCCAGGGCGATTGCCGCCACCGGTACGGACAGGCATGTCGACTGCCTGATTGACCTGATCGGCGCCGACATCGAGCACGATCTCGTCACCGTGACCCGATATTCGGCGACGCAGACGCCGGAATTCATCAAGCACCGGCGCTTCTCCGACGAGATGGTCCGGCGCTATCTCGACAATTACTACGTCTTCGACCCGTTCTATGCCTCGTGGCGGCGTGAACGCCGGCTGGGCATCCTGCCGCTGAAGCGGCTTGCCGATGACGAGGCCAAGCGCGGCCAGTACATAGCGGGCTTCCTGGCGCAGTCGGAAATCTTCGACGAGGTCGGCATCATGCTGGCCGATGGCGGCGACTGGTGCCTCGGCATCTTCCTCGACCGCTCGACCTCCACCTTCAAGGAGAGCGAGATCGCCCTGCTGGACGAGCGGCTGCCGGTGTTCGAGGCGCTGCATGCACTCGACATTGAGGCGCGGGGGACGGAATTCTCCCGCACATCGGCGCCGACCGGCCCCGGCGCCTCGCCCCGGCAAGAGCCGACTATTCCTGCGAGCCTGTGGCCGGAGCTTTCCTTGCGCGAGCGCGAACTGGTGCAGCTGATCCTGGCGGGTCACCCGACCGCCAACATCGCCGAGCGGCTCGGCATCACCGTTGGCACGGTGAAGAACCACCGCCGCCGCATCTATGAGAAGCTCGACATCACCACCGAAAGAGAACTGTTTTTACAGTTCTTCCAGCACCGCGCGGACGGCTAGGTATCGCCCTCAGTCGTGCAACTGCCTGGAAATCGGCGGGCCGACCGTAAAGCCCGAAAAGGTGACTTCGAAACCCTCGCGCTGCGGCGAGCAGCACATCATGCCGACATCGACGGATTTCGAGACCGGGAAATAGGCCAGCCGCACCGGCTTCCAGTGACTATCGGTGGAGTCCAGATACTGGACGCGGATCGCCTCGGCGTGGCGGGTCAGGCGGATGCGGACGCCGTCGGGGCCGGCCGCGATGGCTACAAGGGACCAATCGGAGGTGTCGTTGGTGACGACGACAGAGAAATACGCCAGCCCGTCGGTGTATTCGATGCCGGCCTTGATCCAGTGCGTTTCGCTCAGCCGCAGCATCAGCCCGGCCTGGTCGTAGAGCACCTTGTAGTCGCCCTTGACGGTGACTTCGGCGCTGAAGTCACCCTCGACCGGCCGATACAGGAAATGGCCATTGTCACGCCAGAAACCGTAAAAGGTTTCGCGCCAGAAGTCGGTTTCCTTGCCGGTGCGCACATGCACCGTGTCGTCGCCGACAACATGATGCGTCGGTGGGTTGAGCCAGGTCAGGTCCTCTTTCGCCGCCGTCATCGGTTCCCCCGCGATCAGCCGGCAAATGTATAGGCTGTCTTTACCGTGGTGTAGAACTCCGCGGCATAGCGGCCCTGCTCGCGCGGGCCGTAGCTCGATCCCTTGCGACCACCGAACGGGACGTGGAAATCGACGCCCGCCGTCGGCAGATTGACCATCACCATGCCGGCTTCGGAGTTGCGCCGGAAATGCGTGGCATGCTTGAGGCTCGAGGTGCAGATGCCGGACGTCAGGCCGAAGGGCGTGTCGTTGGCAACCGCCAGCGCCTCGTCATAATCCTTGACACGGATGACATTGGCGACCGGCCCGAAGATTTCTTCGCGCGAAATGCGCATGGCGTTGGTGCTCTCGGTGAACAGTGCCGGCCTGAGGTAGAAGCCGGGCGTTTCGCGATCGAGCCGCTCGCCGCCGAAAGCGAGGTTGGCGCCTTCCTTGCTGCCGATGGCGATGTAGTCCTCGTCCTGCTTGAGCTGGCTCGCATCGACGACCGGTCCTATCTGGGTCTTGGTGTCGAGCGCATCGCCGATGACGAGCTTTTCCAGGCGCTCCTTGAGCGCGGCGACGAAGCGGTCGTGAATGCCCTCGGTCACCACCAGGCGAGAAGAGGCCGTGCAACGCTGGCCGGTCGAGAAATAGGCGCCGTTGATGGCGCATTCGACCGCCGTGGCGAGGTCGGCGTCATCAAGCACGACCATCGGGTTCTTGCCGCCCATTTCGAGCTGGAACTTGCGCATATGCTCGACGCTTGCGGCGGCGACGCGTTTGCCGGTGCCGACCGAGCCGGTGAAGGTGATGGCGTTGAGGTCGGGGCTGTCAAGCATGGCCTGGCCGACCACCGAGCCCTTGCCCATGACCAAATTGAGCACGCCTTTCGGCAGGCCGGCGCGGTGCAGGATGTCGACGATGGTCCAGGCGCTCTCCGGCACCAATTCGGCCGGCTTGAAGACGATGGTGTTGCCGTGGGCCAACGCCGGCGCGATCTTCCAGGTGGGGATGGCGATCGGGAAATTCCACGGGGTGATGATGCCTACCACGCCGACGGCTTCGCGGGTGATCTCGACGCCGACGCCCGGGCGCACGCTGGGCACCAATTCACCCGACAGGCGCAGCGTCTCGCCGGCGAAGAAGTCGAAGATCTGGGCGGCGCGGATGGTCTCGCCAATGCCCTCGGCCAGCGTCTTGCCCTCTTCGCGCGACAGCGCGCGGCCGATCTCGTCCTTGCGCGCCATGATCTCGTCCGACGCCTTTTTCAGCACGGCGTGGCGCACCAGCGGCGCCGAACGCGACCAGGCCGGGAAGGCGGCTTTGGCCGCCGCGATGGCCTGCTTTGCCTGCTCGGCGCCGGCCGAGGCATATTCGCCAACGACATCGCCCGTGTTCGAGGGATTGATGTTGCGCGAGCCGGCCTCGCCCACCCACTCGCCATCGATCAGATTTTTACGAAACAGGCTCATGTCGCGGTTTCCTTGTATTGGTTCGCTGGGGGTGCCGTATGCCTGAATCATTTATCAGACAAATGACGACACTGTGAGGGCTGAAATCTAGCTGCGGACTGGATAGCCGATGGCGCGCGGCTATGAAAGCCGCGACCTCAAGATGGACAATATGAAGCGGCCCTGTCAGGTCGGAAAAGTCCAGAACAGGCAAGCCAGCGTCGCCGCGGCGAAGATGACGAAGAACAAGCTCCTGAGCAGGATGTTGCGGCGCAGCTCGTTCATGGTGAAATGGCTGCCAACGATGGCCGCGGCGAACAGGAAACGCCAGTTCAGGAGCGCCCACAGCACGCTGCTCTGGCCGAAAGCCCAGCGGGCGACGAGACAGCCGACAATTGTGGCGAACAGGGCAATCACCGCCCAGAACAGCGCATCCGCAGCATGGGTCAAGACGATGCCGGCGGCGCGGATCGGCAGGATCATCATCAGCATGGCGCCGAAAAAATAGACGGCGGCGAGTGGCAGGAACGACCCGGCATCGGCGATGCCGTCCAGCCGCCTCACCCCGATCGCGCCATAGGGATAGCCGTGCCTGGCGACCGCCAGGCTGAGCGCCATGAGCAATGCGGTGAGCACCGCGACCAATGCGAATGTAATGAGGGCCTTGCTCATGCCGTTCCTTGCTTTGAGGCCCTGTCAGAGCCGAATCACGAGGAACGATTTTAGCGCACGGTCCGCGATTGCGCGTCAGCTTTGCTGAGCGTTCCGCTCTTCACCGGTCGCTGTTTTCGAAGGCCCCCATGCCTTGCGCGATCAGATTGGTTGCCATGACAAGCGAAACGATGGCTGCGGAGTTGAAGATCACCACCCACCATTTGCCGCCGGTCAGGAAGCCGTAGCCGTCGGCGACCGCCAGTCCCCAATCGGCTGAGGGAGGCTGGATGCCGAGGCCGAGGAAGCTCAGCGTGGCGATCGAAAAGAAGGCGTAGCCAAGCCTTGTGACCAGCTCGATGAGGATGGTTTCCCTGACATTAGGCAGGATCTCGAGGAACATGATGGAAAGAGCGCTCTCGCCGCCGAGACGAGCGGCGCTGACATAGTCGCGTTCGCGCTGCTCGCGCACGGCGGCACGCACCGTCCGTGCCACCAGCGGGGCATAGGCGATGCCGATCACAAGGATGACGGTGAGGTTCGATGGCCCAAGCGCGACCAGCGCCATGGTGACGAGGACGATGAAGGGAAAGGCCATCAGCGTGTCGAGCAGCCTGGCGCCGATGGCGTCGATCAGCCCGTCGAAATAGCCGAGCACGAGGCCAAGCACGCTGCCGGCGGCAACGCCGAGCAGTGTTGCTGCCGGCGCGACCAGCAGGATGTCACGCGAGCCGACGACGATGCGCGACAGCACGTCGCGGCCAAGTTGGTCGGTGCCGAACCAGTGCGCGGCATCAGGCGGCGCCAGCATGACGAGGAAATCCTCGGCATAGGGATCGTAGGGCACAAACAGGCTGCCTAACACGGCGCAGCCGACCCAGAACAGCAGGATCAGCGATCCAACGATCACCGAGGGCGGCAGCTGCGAAACAGTCTCGCGGATGCGACTTGCTGCCCGCCAGCCCAGCGTACGGCGCTCCGGCAATTCCATCAGTTCCATCATGGCGAAACACGGCGGCGCTGCCGCGGATCGAGCAAGGCATTCACGAGATCGCCTGCCGCGGCCGACAGCACGAAGATGGTCGCCATGACCAGCACGCCGGCTTCGAGCATCGGGAAGTCACGCGACTTGGCGGCGTTGAGCACCAGATTGCCGAGACCCTGTATGCCGAACAGCGCTTCGATCACCACCAGCCCGCCAAGCATGTAACCGGTCTGCGTCGCCAGCACGGCGATGGTCGGCGTCAGCGCATTACGCAGCACGTGCCGGATGAGGATTTCGCGACGCTCAAGGCCTTTCAGGACGGCGGTGCGCGTATAGTCGGCGGCCAGCGCCTCGATCACACCGGCCCGCGTCATGCGGGCGATGTAGCCGGCAAGGTTCAGCACCAGCGGCAGCGCCGGCAGGATCAGATAATAGCCACTGACCCACAGCCCGGCGCCATCGGGAGCAGCGCCGGTGATCGGGAACCAGTTCAGCCACAGGCCGAAGACGATGAGCAACAGCAGGCCGGAGACGAAGTCCGGGACGATGCCGAAGGACACGCCGGCGAGTACGATCAGGCGGTCGACAAAGCGGCCCTGGTTGAGACCGGCGACGATGCCGGCGCCGATGCCCAGCGGCAACAGAAAGACGAGGATAATTCCGGCGAGGGCCGCCGAGCGCTTGAGGCTTTCCAGAACGAAGGGCGCCACCGGCAAACGCAACGACAGGGAGGTGCCGAAGTCGCCTGACAGCACGCTGCTGAACCAGTGCCAGTATTGCACGAGCACCGGCTGGTCGGCGCCGAGCTGCCTGTTCAGCGCCGCGACGGCCTCGGCATCGGCGAACGGCCCGAGCATGAGGCGGGCGACATCGCCGGGCAGAACCTGCCCGGCGAAGAACACCAGCATGCTGACCAGCCACAGCGTGAGCAGAAGCGAGGCTGCCCGCACCGACACAGTGCGGCCGGTCAGCATCGGATTCCGGTGCCCGGAGTGGCTGGACGTCTCGCAATCATGCCTGGGCGAACGTCACGCGATCGAGCAGCAGATGCGAGATTGCCGTGAAGCGGACGCCCTCGACCTTCGACGAGACGATGCGGCTGTATTGCGAGAAGTAGCTGATGATCAGCGGCGTCTCGTCCAGCAGCAAGGTCTGGATCTTGCCCGCGGCAAGGCGTTGCGCCTGAAGGTCGCGGGCCTTGCCGTATTCGAGCAGCAGCCCGTCATAGGCCGGGTTGTTGAAATGCGCGGCGTTCCAGGCGCCCGAACTCTTCAGCGTCGCGTTGAGGAAGATGTCGGGCGTGCCGCGATGGCCAAAATCGGTAATGCCGAGATTGGAATCGAGCCATGGCGACGAGCCGAACTTCGCCGAGCCATAATAGGCGTCCTGCGGCAGCACGTTGAGCTTGATGTCGATGCCGGCCTTCTTGGCAAAATTCTGGATCAGCACGGCATAATCGGGAATGTCATAGGCGCGCTCGGTGGTCAGCGTCACCGGGAAGCCGTTCGGCACGCCGGCCTCGCCAAGCAGGCGCTTGGCCTCGGCGATGTCCTGCTTGCGCTGCGGTACCGACGGATCGGCCGAGGGGAAGATCGGCGCGAACGGGGTGTCGTTGCCGATGATGGCGCGGCCCTTGAGCAAGCCCTTGACCACCGCCTCGCGGTCGATGGTGAGCGCCAAGGCGCGGCGGATGCGCTTGTCGGTGAACGGCGCCTGGTCGGTCCTCAGATGCACCTCGTCATGCGAACTTGCCTGCACGCTGAGCAGCTTGAAGTTGGGATTGCCCTCGATCGCCAATTCCAGCCGGGTCGTGCTCGGGATGACGTCGAGCTGGCCGGCCTGCAGCGCCAGCACCTGCGCCTGCTCGTCGTCGAAGAACTTGATTTCGACGCGGTCGGGCAGCGCCTTGTCGCCCCAATAGTCAGGGTTGCGCACGAAGCTGGCGCCCTGCTTGGGGCGGAAGGATTCGAGCTTGAACGGGCCGGTGCCGTTGAAATTCTTCTCGAAATCGCCGGCATAGTCGGCCGGCAGGATGACGGCATTGTAGACGTCGGACGAGACATAGAAGGGGAAGTTGCTGTTGGGCCCGTCGAGATCGAAGGCGACTGTCTGGTCGTCGACGACCTTGGCGCCGCCCTTGGACAGGATGCCCTTATAGGCCGACAAAGCGGACGAACCGCTGGCCGGATCGACCAGCCGCTCGAAGCTCGCCACCACATCCTTGGCGGTGACGGTGCGGCCGTCGTGGAATTTTACGCCCGGCCGCAATTTGAAGGTCCAGCGGCTGGCGGTCTCGTCGGCCTCCCACGACAGAGCGAGCTTGGGCTGCAGACCGTCCTTGGGATCGTCGAGGATGAGATATTCGCCGACCTGGCTGATGACGCCGATGCTGGCCGGATCGGTGATGGAGACGGGATCGATCGCCTTGGTCGGCTGTCCGAGCCCAACGCGGACCGTGCCGCCGGCGCCGGCAGCGCGCGCCGTGCCGAAACCAGCAAGTCCCTGCGAGGCGGCAAAGCCGGTGAGGCCGATCAAGGCTGCGTATTTCAGCAGATCGCGGCGCTTGAGGAAGCCGGCCTGGTGCTCATCGACGGCGACGTTCCAGATGTCGCCGGACAGATTGCGAAGCGTATCGATGTCGTTGCGTTTGGTCATTTTGAAACCCCTGTCTGAAATGACTGTTGAATGGCTTAAGCGACTGGTTCGCCGTCGAGATGGATGCGGTCGACGGCTTGCGGGTAAAAGGCGATGAGGCCCCTGATCTTGGGCATTTCGGCAATGGGATCGCGGTAGCTCCAGGCGACATCGGGGCTTACCGAGCCGTCGGCGCGCCGGCCCGACCAGTAGGAGGCGATGCCCTTGTAGGGACAGCGCGTCGTGCTGTCCGAAGCGGTCAGCCGGTCGAGCCTGACATCGTCCGGGTGCAAATAGAAACGCGTCGGCAGATGCGTTTCGAACAGAAGCACCGGGCGATGGCTGTCGGCGATCAGTTCGCCGTCGAACCAGATCTGGACGTGGCTTGAACTCTGCAGCACATCGATGCGTGCGTATGGATCGCGGGCGTGGACGAAGACTTCTTCCTCCTCCTCGAACCATTGGTCGACCGCTTTCCAGGTGAAGGCGATGCGGCCGGCCAGTGGCGACAGGCTTTCATCCGGCGGCGCGACAAGCGACCAGGCCGCATTGGGAGAAGCTTTCGATCCCGTCTCCAGGTCCCAATAGGTGGTTTCGCCGCCGACTGGATGCGGCTGGCGATGCTCGGACGGCTTCAAGAGCGAGCGGTCCACCGAGGAGGCCGGGAAGAAATAGATCGGCAGAAAATGGTTGGAGCGCAGCACCAGGACGTTGCGGCTGTCGGCGATGGTGCGGCCGGCGAATTTGACCCGAATGCGCTTGGGGCTGTGCAGAACATTGATGAGCTGCGGAGCCGTGGCTTCGCGGGGCTGAAGTTTTGGCGCTGCGGTCATATCAGTTGCCCCAAGTCAGGATACGGCGCGCACATTGTCGCGCTGTTCGGCGAAGCGGTTGGCCGGCCGAGCCAGGCCGAAACGGTCACGCAGCGTCCCCGGCGCATATTCGGTGGGGAATACGCCGCGGCGCTGCAGTTCCGGCACGACCTGCTCGGCAAAATTCACCCAATCCTCCGGGAGCAGCGGGAACATCAGGTTGAAGCCGTCGGCGGCACCTGCCTCGAACCAGTCCTGCAGCTGATCGGCGATCTGGTTGGGCGTGCCGACGACGGTCGGCACCGAACCGCTGTTGGCGAGCTTGCGAGCGATCTCGCGCAGAGTGAGGTTCTGCTTCGACCATTCCTTGACGCGATTGAGCGAGGTGCGGCCGCCATTGAAGGTGCTCTCGTCCGGCAGCGGCGGCAGCGGGCCGTCCGGCGGATATACGGAGAGATCGACGCCGCTCCAGCTCGAGAGAAGGTCGATGCCGACCCGATCGGGAAGCAAGCTCTGCAGATACTCCTGCCGCTCGCGTCCCTCCGCTTCGGAAGCTGCGACGATCGGCAGGATGCCCGGCAGAATCTTGAAGCTCTCGGGCTTGCGGCCATAACGGGCGAGGCGCTCGTTGATGTCCTGCCTATATTTGATGCCGTCTTCCTTGGTGCTGTAGATGGCAAAGTGCGCATCGGCGTGCGCGGTAGCGAAATTCTTGCCGTCTTCGGACGAGCCGGCCTGGACGATCAGCGGATGGCCCTGCGGCGGGCGCGAGACATTGAGCGGTCCGCGCACCTTGAAATGCGGGCCCTTGTGGTTGATCGCATGGACCTTGTCGGGATCGGCGAAATAGCCCGATGCCTTGTCGATCAGTAGCGCCTCGTCTTCCCAGCTGTCCCACAGCGCCTTGACGATATCGAGGAATTCGGTGGCGCGCTCATAGCGAAAGGCGTGCTCGATATTGCCGTCGCGGCCGAAATTGCGGGCCTCCTCGTCCATGGCCGACGTCACCACATTCCAAGACGCCCTGCCCTTGCTGATATGGTCGAGCGAGGCAAACATGCGGGCGACATTGTAGGGCTCGCTGTAGGAGCTCGAGGCGGTTGTGATGAGGCCGATATGCCTGGTCACGCCGGCAAGCGCCGACAACAGCGTCAGCGGTTCCAGGCGGGCATTGGCGTAATGGGCTACGCCGCTCTGTACGGAATCCCAGATCGCGACATGGTCGGCGACGAAGATCGTATCGATCCTGGCGCGCTCGGCAGACTGGACGAGATCGCGGTAGAAGTCGAAGTCGAGCACTTCGCGGCCGGGCGCGCGCGGATGGCGCCATGACATACGATGATCGCCCTGCGGGTTGAAGAAAAACGCGCTGAGGATCATGTGGTCGCGTGCCATGTCGGCCTCCTTGCAGAACTGCTTCAGACGACCGTCGCGATGCCTCGACGGGCCGCGACAATCTCTCCTGAGCGACGAAAGGTAGATTGCGCTCCAGCTTAATTCGAGTAATTTTATCGAGATTGTGCATTGTGAAAGCGGAAGCGATTGCCCTCGATGGCGGCGCTGGGAGAAAGTGGTTTCAAGGCCCCATGTCGTCATCGGTTCTGAAGGTCGAACAGCTCACCGTCGCCTATGATGGGCGCCGGACATCGCATCCGGCCGTCAACGGTGTGTCGCTCACTATCGGCGAAGGCGAAGCACTCGGCCTTGTCGGCGAGTCCGGATCGGGGAAGAGTTCGGTGGCGCTCGCAATATTGCGCTATCTGCCGCGCAACGCCCGGGTCGCTGCGTCGGCGCTTGAGTTCCAGGGCCACGAGATCCGTGATCTCTCGCCCGAGCAGCTTCGCCGGCTGAGGGGAGACCGCATCGCAGCCGTCTACCAGCATCCGGGCGCGGCACTCAATCCGGCGATGACGATTGGCCGGCAGATCACCGAGACGATCATGCGGCATCGCCCGGTTCGCTCGGACGAGGCCCGCGGTCGCGCCGCCGAACTGCTCGGTCGCGTCAGGGTGAGCAATCCGGAGCGGGTGCTCGATCTTTACCCGCATGAACTATCCGGCGGCATGCAGCAGCGCGCCAACATCGCCATCGCCATCGCGCTCGACCCGTCGCTGCTGGTGCTGGACGAGCCGACGACGGCGCTCGACGCCAGCGTCCAGTCCGAGATCATCGCCATCCTGCAGGATTTGCGGCGCGACCACAAAACCAGCGTCTTGCTGATCAGCCACGACATCAACATGGTCCGCCGCGCCTGCGACCGGGTGGCCGTTATGCAGTCGGGAACGGTGGTCGAGAGCGGCGTCGCGAACGATGTCTTCGAGAACCCTGTTCACGCCTACACAAAGGCGCTGATCGCCTCGATCCCGGCGCTCAACTTCACCAAGCGCGACGGCAGGCTTGCGGAGACGCACGCGGCCGAACCGTCGATGCCTGTCCACAGTGATCAGCCGGAAGCCCCGCGCCCGATTGCCGTCGCCTGCAAAGGCATCAGCCATGCCTTCGGCGCACAGCCTGTGTTGCACGACATCGATTTGCAGATAGGCCAGGGCGAGACATTCGGGCTGATCGGCGAATCCGGGTCCGGCAAGTCGACACTGGCAAGGATCGTCACCGGCCTTCAGGTGCCGAACGCCGGATCGGTCGAACTGTTCGGCCGCCCGGTCGCGGCGCGCGTCGAGAAGAGAAGTGCAGGCGAACGGCGCGACGTGCAGATGGTTTTCCAGTCACCCGATCGCACGCTCAATCCGCGCCAGCGGATAGGCAGGATTCTCGGCCGTCCGCTGCGGCGGCTGGCTGGCCTGCGCCGCAGCGAGGTGAAGCAGCGCGTCGGCGATCTGCTGGCCTCGGTCCGTCTAGCCGCCGCGACCGTCGACCAGAAGCCGCGCTCGCTGTCCGGCGGCCAACGCCAACGGGCGGCCATTGCGCGCGCCTTCGCCGGCGTGCCGAAGCTCGTCGTGCTGGACGAGCCGACCTCGGCGCTCGACGTTTCCGTGCAGGCGACGGTACTCAATTTGCTCAACGATCTGCAGCGCGACAAGGACACGACCTATCTGTTCATCAGCCACGACCTCAGGGTGGTGCGCTACATGGCCGACAGGATTGGCGTGCTCTATCGCGGCCGGCTGGTCGAGACCGGTTCGTCAGAGCAGATTTTTCGCGGGCCCAACCACCCCTATACGAAGCTGCTTCTGGCCGCAGCCTCGGATGAGACGGCGCCGAAGGTTCCGGCTCAGCTCGACCTCGCCGCGCAGGATGCCGAGACCTCCGGATGCGCCTTCGCCAGCCGCTGTCCCGTGGCCCTGCCCGACTGCCGAAAGGCGCAACCACCCGTCAGGCGGGCCGGCGACGGTCATCTGATCGCCTGCTGGAGAGACGCAAGCAGTCTCTGACTGCGAAGCGGGCAACTGACAAGCCTGCCTTCGAGGAGATGTCCCCCGGCCGATGCGGCCGGAGGACAGGCTTGGGAGGCCTGATCAGTTGGCGACCTTGCCGCAGGTCGTCAGAGCGTCTTGCGGCGTGCAGATCTCGGTGCCGGTCTTGATGAACGGTTCGACCGTGCCGCCCTTGCTCAGTTTGTCCAGCGCCATGATGGTCTCGAAGCCCATGTCATAGGGGCGCTGGCCGATATTGTAGTGGCTGAGGCCGGCGGCGAGCAGCGGCAGTTGCGGACCGAAATTGTCGCCGAACACGACCACCAGATCCTTGCTGTCGAGGCGCGCCTTCAGCGGTGTCATCGCCTGCTTGTAGGCTTCCGGCGCGTATTGCGCCCAACCGCCGACTGCAACGAAGGCGCTGAGATCGGGATTGTTGGTCATGACGTCGCGCACCTGCTGGGCCGCAAGCGTGATGTCGTCATTGTTGTAGACCGGGCAGCCCGCCGGCTCGGTCCAGCCGTTCTGGCCGGTCAGCGTCTCGATGCCCTTGTCCTTGGTGACGCCGGCCAGCGTATCGCGAATGCCTTGCACGCGCGCCTTGAGGTTCTCGGAAGCCGGTGCGCCGGACTGGATGCACACGGTGCCGTCCTTCTTGTGGGCGAGCACCTTCTGCGCCAGCGCCACGCCGAACTCGTAATTGTCGGTGCCGATGTAGGTCGAGCGCAGGCCGGCATCTTCCGGCAGCACGTCGGTGTCATAGGTGACGACCGGAATGCCCTTTTCCTTGGCCATCTTCATGATGCGGGCCATGGCTTTCGGATTGCCGGCCGAAATGCCAAGGCCGGCGACGCCACGCGTGACCATGTCCTGCGCGAGCTGCACTTCCTTGGCCTCGTCATATTCGGTCGGCCCGATATAGGTGCATTTGACGTCGCCGAGCTTCTTGGCGGCGGCTTCGCAACCGGCTTGGATCGGCGGGCTGAAGGCGTTGTTGAGAACCTTGAAGACGAGCGCGAATTCGCGCTCTTCGGCATTGGCCTGGACGGCCGTCATGCCGATTACAAGGCAGGCGAGGGAAAGCGTAGTTCCTAGCGTTTTCGACAGCGACATTGTTCCTCCATTTGGTTCGCCGTGACGTGTCCGCTCGGTTTCTGTTGGAGCATGATCTTTTCCGAAAACCGGTTTCTACTTTTGCGGTCGCTGACCTTCGGTTCAGGATCATGCTCTTAGCGTCGCACAGAGCGGATTCTTTCCAGGAGGACGGCTGCAAGGATGAAGCACCCCACAAACGTGCCCTGCCAGAACGGGTTGACGCCTGCCAGAAGCAGCGCGTTGCGAATGGTTTCGACGAGAATGGCGCCGATGCCGGCGCCAAGTGCCGAACCGAAGCCGCCGGTCAGCGAAGCGCCGCCGATCACGGTCGAAGCGATGACCTGCAACTCGTAGCCGGTGCCGATCGAGTTGGTCACTGCGCCGAGCCAGCCGACGAGGAAGATTGCCGTCACCGCAACCATGAAGCCGCTGAACGCGTAGGCCGAGATCTTGATCAGATCGACGGGAATGCCCGACAGCCGCGCGGCCGGCTCGTTGCCGCCAATGGCGAAGAGATAGCGGCCCCAGCGCGACATGGTCAGCAGGAAATGCAGGACGATCACGCCGATGATCAGCGCATAGACCACATTGGGCAGGCCGAATGTGTAGCCGCCGCCGAGCGCGACGATCGCCTCGCTTGCCCGGCCGAATTCGTAGAACACCTGGTTATTGGTCAGCACCAGTGCCAGGCTGCGGCCGATCGACAGCGTCGCCAGGGTGACGATGAACGGCGGCAGCTTGACGTAGGCGATGATCGTTCCGTTGACGGTGCCGCACAGCACGCCCATCGCCAGCGTCGCCGCGATGCCGACGACCAGTGGCATGTCGGCGTTGAGCACGATGCCCAGCGTGACGCCGCACATGCCCAGGATCGAACCGACCGAGATATCGATGCCGCCGCTGATGATCACCGGCGTCATGCCGATGGCCATGATGCCGATGAAGCAGGCATTCTGGAAGATGTTGAGCAGATTGCCAGGGGTGGCGAATTTCGGCGCGATCATCGACACGACGAGGCCGAGCACCAGGATGGCAAGCGCGATCCAGGTTTCCTGCGCCAGAAGCACGCGGTTCAACAGCGTGCGGCTCAACCCTTTCAGAAGGTCGATCTCCATTCCGGGATGGTCGTCGGGGGCGCTCATGGCATGGCTCCGTGGCGGGGCTGTTTCAGGCGGTCTGGATGGCGCCGGTGATCAGGCCGGTCACTTCCTCGGGGCTGGATTGCGCGATCGGCTTGTCGGCGACCTTGCGGCCGCGGCGCATCACCACGACCCGGTCGCAGACCTCGAACACGTCAGGCATGCGATGGCTGATCAGGATGACCGAGAGGCCCTGGTCCTTCATGCGGCGGATCAGGGCCAGCACTTCGGCGACCTGCCTGACGCTGATCGCCGCCGTCGGCTCGTCCATCAGCACGATCTTGGATTTGGCCAGCCGGGTTCGGGCGATGGCCACCGCCTGCCGCTGGCCGCCCGACATGCGCACGACGAGATCGGCGGGCCGCGTCTCCGACTTCAACTCGCGGAAGATCTCGGCCGAGCGCATGTTCATGCTCTTGTGGTCGAGCACTTTCAGCGGCCCAACCTGCTTCATGATCTCGCGGCCGAGGAAGACATTGGCCGAAGCCGTCAGATTGTCGCAAATCGCCAGGTCTTGATAAACGACCTCGATGCCATGCCTGCGTGCATCCGCAGGCCCCGATAACAGCACCGGCTTGCCTTCCAGGACATAGGTGCCTGATGTCGGCTGGAAATTTCCGGCGATGGTTTTGACCAGCGTCGATTTGCCGGCGCCATTGTCGCCCATCAGGCCGAGAACCTCGCCCTCGTTGATGTCGAGCGAGACATTGTCCAGCGCGCGGACGGCACCGAAATCCTTCACGATGTGTTCGAGACGCGCTAGAACCGGCATCGCATCCTCCCATGCCAATTTGTAAGTTTCTGATACAAATCATCGTTTGAAACTTGGGTCAATGGGCCTGGGGATGCTGAATATTTGTTGCAATGCACCCAACCTTGGGCCTTTCAAACCGCCTAGAAATTCTATTAGTATGATAATCAAACAAATTGTGGAGAACGACGTGCTGGTGTCGACCGATCTTCGGCCGAACGAAACGCGGGCACTTGCGGCGCTGTTTCGTGTCGGCGCGTTGAGCCGAGCGGCGCTCGCACGCGATCTCGGCCTGACCCGGTCGACCACCGGCGCCCTGGTGCTGGGGCTGACCGAAGCCGGTCTGGCGCGCGAGCGGTCGGATGGAACGGACGACGAGCAGGATAGCGAGGGTCGGGTCGGCCGTCCCGGTATCCTTGTCGAGATCGACGGCAATGGCGGCTTCTTCCTTGGCGCTTATATCGGCGTCAACTGGATCGCAGCCGTGGCTGTCGACCTTGCCGGCGCGCGGCGTGCGAGCGCCTCTAGGGCATTTGCCGGCCCCGGTAGCACGCCCGAAGCCGCGGTCGACATCATCGGGGAACTCGTCGCCGAGATCCGCTCACAATTGCCTGCGGGCACGCGCCCCTACGGGCTCAATGTCGCCGTGCCCGGCTTCCCCGCCGCCGACGGGATTTCATACCATGCCACCATCCTTGGCTGGCACGGGGTCAATCTGGCGGAGCTTTTGCGCACTGCCTTTGGCGCGGACTTTCCGATCCTCTTGGAAAACGATGCCAATGCCGTGGCGGTGGCCGAGACATACCGGGCGCAGCCGGGCAAGGACCATGAGGATGCTCTGGTCATCCTGATCGAGAACGGCGTTGGCGGCGGCATCATCAATGCCGGCAGGCTGCATCGTGGCCGGCTCGGCGGCGCCGGGGAAATCGGGCATCTGCGCATCGGCGACGAAGGTTTTGTCTTCGACGCGAAGCGCCCGGGCCGACTGGAATCCTATGTCGGCAAGGATGCTTTACTGGCTCGCTATTTGCACATAAGCGGACTGCGCGCCGGCGTGGATGAGTTTGTCGCAGCGCTGGCCGGCGGCGATCCGGCAGCCGTTGCCACCGCGCGCGACTGGGCGCTCTGGTTCGGCCGCGGCCTGGCGACACTTGCCTGCACCTTGCAGCCGGAGCGCATCATCCTCTCCGGCTCGGTCAATGCGGTCTATCCCTTTGTCGCCGAGCAGGTGGAAGCTTTCTTGCTGGACTTCCTGGCTGAAGGTTACCCCGTTCCCACGGTCGAACTGTCGCGCGTCGGGGCCGACGGTCCGGCATTGGGCGCTGCCTGTCTGCTGCATCAGGCAGCTTTGTCGGGCGATCCGCAATTTCAACTTCGCGGCCTCGCCGCGCGCTAATCAGGAGAGATTCAATGCCTCGCAAAGACGAAAAGCGGCTGCGTGTCGGCGTGCTCGGCTGCGGTCCGATTGCCCAGGCGGCGCATTTCGAATCCTGCACCAAGGCACGCAATGCCGATCTCTATGCCATTTGCGATGTCGCCGACGATCTGCGCGACAGGATGGCCGCGACCTACGAGCCTGAAAAATCCTATGCCGACTACGGCCTGATGCTGGCCGATCCCGATCTCGATGCCGTCATCATCGCGACATCGGACATTTTTCACGTCAAGGCCGCGGAACTGGCGCTCGATGCCGGCAAGCATGTGCTTTGCGAAAAGCCGCTGGGCGTTTCGGTCGAGGAGGTCGAAGGCTTGCGGGCCACGCTCGACAAGAGCGGCAAGGTGCTTCAGGTCGGCCATATGAAGCGCTTCGATCCCGGCATCCAGGCGGCAAAGGCTTTCGTCGACGACGAAATGGGCGAGCGGCTGGCGTTCAAAGGCTGGTACTGCGACAGCACCCACCGCTACCCGATGACCGATGCAGTGCAACCGCTGATCATCACCAGCGCCAAGGCGCGCAAGCCTGCCGTCAATCCCAAGGCGGATCTGCGCCAATACTACATGCTGGCGCATGGCAGCCATCTCCTTGATACGGCGCGCCATCTGCACAGCTCGATCGAGGCGGTGGAGGCCCGGCTCACCGAGCGCTATGGCGCCTATTGCTGGTTCATCACCACCATCTTCGCCGACGGCACGATCGGCCATCTCGACCTGACGGTCGCCGTGCGCATGGACTGGCACGAAGGGTTCCAGATCTACGGCGAGAACGGCAGCGTTCTCGCGAAGACCTATAACCCCTGGTACTACAAGAGCAGCGAGGTCGACATTTTCCGCGAGGCCGATGGCAGTTGGCACCGGACGCTTGGCGCGGATGGCCACTTCTATCGCCGGCAGCTCGAAGGCTTTGCCGATGTCGTGCTAAATGGCGCGCCGATGATCGGCGCCGGCATCGAGGACGGCATCGCCTCGGTCAGGGGCATGGCGGCCATCGCCCGCTCGGCCGCTGCCGGCGGCCGCGCCGTCCGTCTGGCCGATGTCGACGGGGTCGTGTGATGCAGCTTGGGATTTTCGCCAAGACCTTCGCCACCACCGGCGCCTTGCCGGTGCTGCGCGCGGTCGCGGACGGCGGCTACACGGCGGCGCAGTTCAACATGGCGTGCCTTGGACTGCCGTCGATGCCGGACAGCATTGAGCTCGGCGCGGCCCGGTCCGTCGCTGAGGCGAGCGGCGAGGCCGGCGTTTCGATCGCGGCGGTTTCGGGAACCTACAACATGATCCACCCGGATCGCACGGTTCGCATCCAGGGACTCGCCCGGCTTGAGGTACTGGCCGCGTCATGCGCCGATATGGGCACCCGTCTGATTACGCTGTGCACCGGCACAAGGGATGCGCAGGATCAGTGGCGCTGGCATCCCGACAATGCAAGCGAGGCGGCATGGAGCGATCTGCGGACGGAGATGGAAGCGGCGATCGCGATTGCCGAGCGCTTCGACATCGAGCTTGGCATCGAACCGGAACTCGCCAATGTCCTCTCCAGCGCCCGGGCCGCACGCCGCCTGCTGGACGAAATGAACGGCACGCGGCTGCGCATCGTGCTCGATCCGGCCAATCTGTTCGAAGTGGCCGACAGCGCGGAGCGTCATCGCCTCATCGACGAAGCCATCGATCTGCTGGCCGCCGAGATCGGCATGGCCCATGCCAAGGACCGCCATGCCGATGGCAGTTTTGCCGCGGCCGGACTTGGCGTTGTCGATTTCCCGCATTTCATCGGCCGCCTGAAGGCTGCCGGGTTCGACGGCCCCTTGATCACACATGGCCTGACAGAGGCCGAGGCGCCAGGTGTCGGCGCCTTTCTGCGCACCGTACTTGAAGAGAGCGAGCGCGCGTGAAAAAGACCTTCAGCCGCGATGGCGTCGACCTTGCCTACCGGGACGTCGGCGCCGGCCTTCCCGTCATCTTCCAGCATGGGCTGGGCGGCGATGAGGCGCAGGTCGCCGACGTGTTTCCCGATCTGCCGGTGACCCGGCGCGTGACGCTCGAATGCCGGGGCCAGGGCGGATCCAGCTACGGGCCGGTCGAGCGGCTTTCGATTGCGACTTTTGCTGAAGACGTCGAAGCGCTGGCCGACGAACTCGGCCTCGGCTCGGCCGTCGTCGGCGGCATCTCGATGGGCGCGGCGCTGGCGCTGCGCCTGGCAGTGCACAGGCCGGCCCGTGTGCGCGCTTTGGTGCTCGCCCGGCCCGCCTGGGTAGCCCAGGCGGCTCCGGAAAATATGAGGCCCTATGCCGTCGTCGGCGATCTCTTGATGCGGCATTCGCCTGAAGACGCCAGGCGTCTGTTCGATGACAGCGCTGTTGCCGGCGAACTGGCCAGATTGGCGCCGGACAATCTCGGCAGCCTGCAAGGCTTCTTCACTCGCCCGGATCCGGTTCTGTTCGGCAGGCTGCTTTCGGCGATCGCCGGCGATGGTCCCGGCGTGAGCGAGGCGGGCATCCGCGCTATCGCGGTGCCGACTCTTGTCATCGGCCATGACCATGACCTCGTCCATCGCCTGGCCGACGCACAGACGCTGGCCGGACTCATTCCGTCGGCCCGGCTTTGCACCATCACAGCCAAATCGCAGGATCGCGCCGCCTACCGGCTGGAATTCCGCGCCTGTCTTTCGGAATTCCTGGAACCGCTCGCATGACGCATCAAACGATGGACGACACGATCGCCGTGGTCGAGATCGGCGGCACGTCGGTCAAGGTTGGCTTTGCCGACCACGGCATCCCGGTGGATTTTGCCCGCACCTACCCGACCGCGCAACTGCGCAAGGGCGCGCCTGTGGCGGGGTTGGCCGATGCGGTCACCGCAGCCTGCCGCGATGCCGGGCTCAAACCTGCACGGGTCGTTGCGACGGTGCCTGGGTTCATCGACCGCGACTTCGACACGGTGCTGCACACGGCCAACATTCCCGAGCTGAACGGCATCCGGCTGGGTACGGAACTGGCATCGCGGCTCCGCGTTCCCGTGCGGCTCGAACGCGACGTCGTGCTGCAATTGCTGGGCGAAAGCGTTGCCGGCGCGGTGAAGCGGCAAAAGGAGGTGCTGGCGGTCTATCTCGGCACCGGCATCGGTGCGGCCTATCTCGGCAAGGACGGCATTTTCAGGGGCGGCGGCTGGGCGCTGGAAATCGGCCATATGCCGATCTACCGGCCTGACGAAAGCGGACCGCCAAACCGGGTCGAGACCTACGCCTCAGGGGCAACGCTTGTCGAACTCGCGACAGACTACGATATCCCGGTGGCCGATCTGTTTTCGGCGGCCGGGCAGCCGCCATCGCTGCGCGAATGGCTCGATGAGATCGTCTGGCAGCAGGCGGTGACCATCGCAACGGCAGCCGCTTTGTTTTCCCCGCAGGCGATCCTGATCGGTGGCGGCATTGTCGACATGAAGTCCTATCCCCGCCAGGCGCTCAAGCAGCGCATCGCGGACAGCCTGCCGCATTCGCTTGTTGTAGAGCCTCTGGACATACGCTGGGCGGCCCTGGGCTGGCAGGCGGCGATCCATGGCGCGGTGCTGCTCGGCGCGGTGTGATCGCCGTGGTTGCTGTCGGCGAAGGATTACTTGATCGTCTTCCCGTCCGCCCCAAACCGGTATGTTTTACCCGGCTCCGGCGTTGCATACAGCGTCGCACCTGGCTCGGCGTCGTAGACACCGAAAATGCGGACCGTGATCAGCCCGGCCTTTTCGCAGTCGAGATAGAGGTTGGTGTCGGCGCCGAGATGTTCGGCGTGCACCACCGTTCCCTTCCAGGCGCCGGACCTTGGATCCACGGTCAGATGCTCCGGCCGCACGCCGATGGTCTTGGCAGTCTCGCCCAATCTGGGGCCGTCGATGAAATTCATCTTCGGCGAGCCGATAAAGCCGGCGACGAACTCGTTTGCCGGCGAATTGTAAAGCTCCATCGGGCCGCCGATCTGCTCGATCTGGCCGGCGTTGAGCACGACGATCTTGTCGGCCAGCGTCATCGCCTCGACCTGATCATGGGTGACGTAGATCATCGTTGCCTTCAGCCGGCGATGCAACTGCGCGATCTCCAGTCGCGTGTTGACGCGAAGCGCTGCATCGAGGTTCGACAAGGGCTCGTCGAAGAGGAACAGTTTTGGCTCGCGCACCACGGCGCGGCCGATGGCGACGCGCTGGCGCTGGCCGCCCGACAGCTCCGCCGGCCGCCGCTCGAGATACGGTTCCAGCGACAGCATCGACGAGGCGACGCCGATGCGGCGTTCGATCTCCGGGGCGGGCGTGCCGGCCTGCTTGAGGCCGAGGCCCATATTGTTCTTCACCGTCAGATGCGGGTAGAGCGCGTACGTCTGGAACACCATGGCGATGCCGCGTTTTGCCGGGGGCGTGGCCGAGACATCGGCGCCGTCGATCACCACCCTGCCGGAGGTCGAATCCTCCAGCCCGGCGATGACCCTAAGCAAGGTTGACTTGCCGCAGCCAGATGGGCCGACGAAGACGACGAATTCGCCGTCGGTCACTTCGAGGTTGATGCCTTTCAGCACCTCGACCGGCCCGAAGGCCTTCTTCACATTCTCGATTACCAGCGAGCCCACGGCTTCGTCCTTGTTCTAGAGTTTGCCCTACTAGAGCTTAACTGGGGCGCCGCTGCGCACGCTCTCATCGGCGGCAAGGCAGACGGCGAGCGATTTCACCGCGTCGTCCATGTGGCGGGTCAGGTCGATGTCTTCCCGGATCGCCTTCAGCACGAAGGCCTGTTCGAGGTCGCAGAGATCCTGGTGGCCGGGTTCGCCGTCCATCGACAGCATCTCGTCCGGCCTGGCGAACTTGCCGTCCGCGCCGGTCGCCGCACTGTGCAGGCGGATGGTCGAGGTCTTGGTGTGGGTGTCGATGTCGTCCGACTTCACACCTTCCTTCATGACGATCGACACGCAGCCATTGGGCGACATCACGTCCTTCACGAAGAACGCCGTTTCCGAAATCATCGGTCCCCAGGCAGCTTCGTACCAGCCGACCGAACCGTCATCGAACAGCACCTGCAGATGGCCGTAATTGTACATGGTCGGCGCGATTTCCTCGGTCAGCCGCAGCCCCATGCCGCGCACCTCGACCGGCTTGGCGTCGGTGATCTGCAGCATGACGTCAAGATAGTGCACGCCGCAATCGACGATTGGCGACGTCGTCTGCATCAACTGCTTGTGCGTCTGCCAGGTCGGGCCTGACGATTGCTGGTTGAGGTTCATGCGGAACACGTAAGGGCCGCCGAGCTTGCGCGCCTCGGCGATCAGCCGGACCCAGGACGGGTGATGGCGCAGGATATAGCCAATGACCAGCTTTCTGCCATTGGCCTTGGCCGCCGCGACGACGCGCTTGGCGTCCGCCACCGTTGTTGCGAGCGGCTTCTCGACGAAGACGTGGCAGCCGGCCTCGAATGCCTTCACCGCATAGTCGGCATGGCTGTCGGAATAGGTGGCGATGCAGGCGACGTCGGGCTTTTCATCGCGCAATGCATCGTCGAAGGAACGACGGATGTCATAGCCCGACAGCCCGTCCGGTAACGGCACGTCGGAGCGGTTGATCAGGGCCGCGATCTCGAAGCCCGGATTAGTGTGGTAGGCCAGCGCATGGCTACGCCCCATATTACCGAGGCCTGCGACGACGACGCGAAGGGGCGATTTAGAGGTCACCTAACTACTCCAGATGTTCCAGTTGTTCCTTCTGAGAGGGTGTCACCCCACCCGGCGCTTCGCGCCGACCTCCCCATCGAGGGGAGGTAGGACGTTGGCGCGAACACCCTCACTGCCAAAGAAGCTTCTCCGAAAGTCGCCCTTTGGCGGTCTTGAATGAAGCCACGACCTTTTACCTCCCCTTGATGGGGAGGTCGGCGCGCAGCGCCGGGTGGGGTGAAGGCTCCAGCAGAGATTTGTAGGGCTCCGCTCACTTGACGGCTCCGGATGTGATGCCGCGGATCAGCTGCCGCGAGAAGATGATGTAGAGGGTCAGCACCGGCATGATCGCCAGCGAGAGTGCGGCCAGGATGGCGTTCCAGTTGGTGACGAACTGGCCGAGGAAAAGCTGCGCGCCGAGCGTCACCGTTTTGGTCTCTTCCGACGGCGCCAGGATCAGCGGGAACCACAGGTCGTTCCAGATCGGGATCATGGTGAAGACGGCGACCGTCGCCATCGATGGCCGTACCAGCGGCAGCACCAGCCGGAAGAAGATCGTGTATTCCGACAGACCGTCGATGCGGCCGGCATTCTTCAGATCATCGGACACCTGCTTCATGAATTCCGACAGGATGAAGACCGCCAGCGGCAGGCCTTGCGCGGTGTAGACCAGGATCAGCGCCGTCAGCGTGTTGACCAGCCCGCTCGCCACCATCAATTGCAGGATGGCGACGGTGCCGAGCCGGATCGGGATCATGATGCCGAGCGCGAGGTAAAGCCCCATCAGCGTGTTGCCGCGGAAGCGGTATTCCGAGAGCGCGAACGCCGCCATCGCGCCGAACAGAAGCACGAAGAACAGCGAGGCGACGGTGACGACCAGGCTGTTCTGGAAATAATGGATGAAGTCGCCCTGGCCGATCACCGTGGTGTAGCCGATCAGGTCGAAGGTTTTTGGCGTCGGCGGCGTCAGCGGCTCGCTGAAGATGCCGGCGCGCGATTTGAACGAGTTCATGATGACCAGGATCACCGGAAACAGCGCGATCGCCGTGTAGGTCAACAGGATCGCGTGGGCGCCGATGGTGCGGGGCAGCGAACGGGTGGCGGTGCTCATTGGAAGGTCTCCTGACGAGCGATGACTGTTGAGGTCGGCACCAAGGCACCCTCCTCTGTCCTGCCGGACATCTCCCCCGCAAGGGGGGAGATCAGATGCCGCGACTGCTTTCGCCAATCGCCAACGTTGCAAGACGAGCGGCAAGGCCAGAGCTGCCAATCTCCCCCCTTGCGGGGGAGATGGCCGGCAGGCCAGACGGCGGTGTTCAAGCTCGACATCTCGCCCCTCAGAACTGGTAGCGACGCAGGCGCGTCTGGACGAGGAACAGGTAGACGCAGACGCCGCCGAGGATGATCAGGAACATCATCGTGGCGATCGCCGCACCCATATTGGGATCGCCGGTCTGCAGCTGGAAGCCGAAGAAGGCGCGGTAGAGGAAAGTGCCCAGAATATCGGTCGAATAGTTCGGGCCGGCCAGCGCCCCTTGCGCGGTGTAGATCAGGTCGAAGGCGTTGAAATTGCCGACGAAGGTCAGGATTGAGATGATGCCGATCGAGGGCAGGATCAGCGGCAGCTTGATCTTCCAGAACTGCGACATGCCGGTGATGCCGTCGCATTCGGCAGCCTCGATCACCTCTTCGGGGATCGACAGGAGTGCCGCATAGATCAGCATCATCGGAATGCCGACGAACTGCCAGACCGAGATCAGGCTGAGCGCGGTCAGGGCATATTGTTCTTTGCCGAGCCACGGCGTGAACAGGCTTTTCAAGCCGACCAGGTCCATCAGATGCGGCGCCACGCCCCACAACGGCGACAGGATCAGTTTCCAGGCGAAACCGACGATGACGAAGGACAGGATGGTCGGCACGAAGATCGCGGTGCGGTAGAAGGCGGCGAATCTCAGCCTCGGGCTGGACAGCAATGCCGCCAGCATGACACCGATCGGGTTCTGCACCACCATGTGGATGATGAAGAACCAGGTATTGTTCCGCAGCGCGTTCCAGAAGCCGACCGACCAGTTGGGGTCGCCGAACAACGTACGGAAATTAGTGAAACCGACGAACACCTGATGCTGATCGACATTGCGGAACAGCGACAGCTGCAGCGTGCCGGCGAGCGGCAGGATCATGATCGCCGTATAGACCAGCAGCGCCGGCGCCAGGAAGACGCCGATATGCGAGCCGAACGGTCGTTTCGGTCGTGTTTGTGCGGCCATGAGTGCGGTCCCCGCCGATCAGGTTTAGCAATGCCTTCGACGGCAGCGCTGCCCCTCACCCTTACCCTCTCCCCGTGAAGGACGGGGAGAGGGGCGCCTGCGTTTCGGCTGATCCTTCTCCCCGTCACTATAGGGGGAGAAGGTGCCGGCAGGCGGATGAGGGGCGGCGCCGTCGTTCGCAGTCGATGATGCTATCGAAAAACGCAGGGCCGTCCACTTGGGCCCTGTCTGTCTCTGAGCTTACTTGCCCGGCTTGTACCAGCTGTCGAGGCCGTCCTGCAGCTTCTTGGCGGCAGCTTCCGGCGTGTCGGTGCCGTTGATGACGTTGGCCGATTCAACCCAGGTTTCGTTCTCGAGGTTCGGCGTGCCGCGCGACAGGATCTGGTAGGTCGAGCGGATCGTCGACTTGCACTTGTCGCGCCAGGAGACGAATTCCTGCGCCAGCGGGTCTTCCATCTTCACCGGGGTGGAATTTAGGCTGAAGAAGCCCGGCAGTGCGTTGGCGTAGATGGTGGCGAAGTCCGGCGAGGCGACCCAGGACAGGAAGGTCTTGGCCGCGTCGGCATTCTTCGACGCCGCATTCAGGCCCATGCCGATATCGGTATGGTCGGAGATGTAGCAGGTGTCGCCGGCCTTCTCGACCGGCGGCGGGAAGGCGCCCATCTTGAACTGCGCCTGGGTGTTGAACAGGCCGATCTCCCACGATCCCGCCGGGTAGATGGCGGCGCGGCCAAGCGTGAACAGGTTCTGGCTGTCCGGATAGGTCTGGGCCTCGAAGCCGTCGCCGAGATAAGGCTTCCACCTGGCCAGTTCCTCATAGGGAGCAACCCAGTCCTTGTCGGTCAGCTTCTGGTCGCCCTTGATCAGCGCTGCGCGGCCCTCTTCGCCCTTCCAGTAGTTCGGACCGATGTTCTGATAGCCCATGGTCGCGGCTTCCCAGAGGTCCTTGGTGCCCATGGCCATCGGGATGTAGGTGCCGTCGGCCTTGATCTTGTCGAGCGCGGCGAAGAACTCGTCACGCGTCGTCGGCACCTTGAGGCCGAGCTTGTCGAAGGCGTCCTTGTTGTAGATGAAGCCGTGAATGACCGAGGCCATCGGCACGCAGAAGCTCGCCTTGCCGTCGTCGGTCTGCCAGGCGGCCTTGGCAACGGGCGAAAAGTTTTCCATGCCGGGCAGCGCCGACAGGTCGGCAAGGTTGCCCTTCTTGAACAGTTCGAGCGATTTGTCGAACGGGCGGCAGGTGATCAGGTCGCCAGCCGAGCCGGCGGCGAGCTTGGCGCCGAGTGCGGCGTCATACTCGGTCGGCGCCGACGGTGCGAACACCACTTTGATGCCCGGGTTCTTGGCCTCAAAAGCCGGGATCAGCTTGTCCTTCCAGATGGCAAGGTCGTCGCCGCGCCAGCTTTCGATATTGAGCGTTACGTCATCGGCGTGAGCCAACCCGGCGGTGCCGAGAATGCTGGTGCCGAGAAGCAGTGCCGTCAGTAATTTCGTTGTCATGCTAGTCTCCCTGTTGACCTTTTTCAGGTTCGGTTTTGAGAACAGGGGCCTTCGCGCCCTTGTTCCCCTCGATCGCGGAAAGGGCTGGCCGCAGCTTCTGGCCGGTCCCTTCCAGTATCTTCTCGGCCGCAACGGCGTTGGCAGCGCCGGCGGCGAGCAGAATGGCTGTCTTGACGACGCCGCCGCTCGCTTCGAGCAGCCGCACGGCGTCTTGCCGGTCGCGGCCGCTGATAGCGGCGACGATGCGAGCCGCGCGGTCGCGCAGCTTGATGTTGTCGGCGGTGAGATTGACCATGTAGCCGTCATGGACATGGCCGAGATGAATGGCGGTAAGCGTCGACAGCATGTTGAGCGCGATCTTCTGGGCAGTGCCGGCGCCCATGCGCGTCGAGCCGGCAATCACCTCCGGTGGCGTCTCGAGCAGTATGGCGACGTCGGCCAGCCTGAGCAGGGGCGTGTCCTTGTTGTTGGCAATGGCGATGGTTGCCGCGCCCCGGCTGCGCGCATCCTTCAGCGCCTGCACCGCATAGGGCGTCGAGCCGCTGGCCGAAATCGTGATCAGGCAGTCGCCCTTGCCGATGCCGGCGCCGGCAATTGCCGTCGAGGCTTCGTCGGTGTCGTCTTCCGGTCCGCCGGCCAGGGTCTTGAAAGCGTCGTCGCCACCGGCGATGAGGATGGCGATGCGTTCGCGCTTGATGCCGAAGGTGCCGGGCAACTCCAGCGCGTCGGCCAGCGCCATCAGGCCGGAGCTGCCGGCCGCAGCATAGGCGAGCTTGCCGCCGCCGTTCAGCCGCCCGGCGATGATTTCGGCTGCGGCGGCGATGGCGGGAATGGCGTCGCGCACAGCCTTGGCGGCCTCGATCTGCGCATTGACCAAAGAAGAAAGGATGGCGTCCGGGGCCTGGATGTCCAGTCCCTCGGCATTGCTGTGAAGCGCTTCGGTGCGCGGTTCGGCCATCCCTGTCCCTCCGATGGAAGAACAATACCAAAAAAATACCACTTGTCCACACGCATTAACGAAATTGCGAACTGGAAAGCGTTGAGCCAGCAAAATTCCCGGGTTTTTCAACCTGATACGCCTTAATCTTTTTGAAACGGAAATTAATCCCTTGGCTATTGGTATTTTATTGGTATTATCCGCCCGGAGGAGACATCGCGTGAAATTCGTGCTCGGTATCGACGGCGGCGGCACCAGCTGCAGGGCAGCCCTTGCGACAGGCGATGGCGTTGTCATTGGCCGTGCCAAAAGCGGCGCCGCCAACATCCGCACCGATCTCACCGGCGCTCGCACCCACATCGTCGAGGCTGCTCGTCAGGCCTTCATCGCCGCCGGGCAAGATCCGGACCTGATCCCGCAGACACCAGCCATTCTCGGCCTTGCCGGCGCCAATGTCGGCACCTACCGCCAGCAGCTTGAAGCAATCCTGCCGTTCAGCATCAGCCGCGTCGAGACGGACGCCGAGATCGCGCTCGAAGGGGCAGTCGGCTCTGGTGACGGCGCCATGGCCATCCTCGGCACCGGCACCGCCTATATGGCGCGCAAGGGCGGCACGTCGCGCGCCATCGGCGGCTGGGGCTTTCAGGTCGGTGATCAAGGCAGCGGCGCCCGGATCGGCCGCGACCTGCTGGAGCAGACGCTGCTCGCCCATGACGGCGTCCGGCCGCGCTCAGCCCTGACCGACAGCATGATGGCCATTTTCCGCAACAATCCCGAAGACGTGGTCGAGTTCACCACCAATGCCAAGCCCGGCGATTTCGGCGGCTTCGCGCCCAAGGTTTTCGAGCATGCCGAGAAGGGCGACAGCGTCGCCAACTGGATCGTGGACAAGTCGGTTGCCGATGTCGAGGCGTCGCTCCACGCGCTCGACCTCTCTGATGACGCCCCGCTCTGCCTGCTCGGCGGGCTGGCGCCGCTCTATGGGCCGCGCCTTTCCCAGCGCTACCAGGCGCTGCTGAAAGCGCCGCTCGACGATGCCCTGGGCGGCGCCGTGCAGATGGCGGCCCGCATCTTCGTCAAAGCGGAGGCGACGCGATGAGCGATGCCGCCGACCAGATCTTCGCCACGCTGAGGCAGTCGTCGCAGAGCGGCGCCCCGCTCTACCTGCAGCTCAGGAAAAGCATCGAGGACGCCGTCAATCGCGGCCTGATCGGGCCGGGCGATGCGCTGCCTTCCGAGCGCGACATCGCCACCAAGGCCGACATTTCGCGCGTCACCGTCCGCAAGGCGGTGCAGGACCTAGTCAAGGGCGGCATCCTCGTGCAGCGCCACGGCTCCGGCACCTTCGTGGCGCCGCGCATGGAGCGCGTCGAGCAGTCGCTGTCCAGGCTCACTTCATTCACCGAGGACATGGCAAGGCGCGGCATGGCGGTGCGTTCAGCCTGGCTCGACCGCGACCTCTACCCGCCCTCGCCCGACGAGATGATGGTGCTCGGCCTGTCCTCGAACGAGCTGGTGGCGCGCGTGGCGCGCCTGCGCATCGCAAACGACACGCCGCTGGCCATCGAGCGCGCCTCGTTGTCGGCCAGCGTGCTGCCGGATCCGGCCGGGATAGGCTCGTCACTCTATGCGGCGCTGCAACTGACCGGCAACCGGCCGGTGCGGGCGGTGCAGCGCATTTCCGCCGCCAATCTCGGCGACGCCGATGCGCGTCTGCTCGAAGTGCCATCCGGCATTGCCGGCCTGCACATCGAACGCATTTCCTATCTCGCGAGCGGCAAGGTGATCGAGTTCACCCGCTCCATCTACCGCGGCGACGCCTATGATTTCGTCGCCGAACTGCGCCTGACAGGGCCGAGCGAAGAGGGCCGACCATGATCCCCAAGACCACCCATATGCGGCGCGAGATCGACGAAATTCCGCAAGCCGTCGCGCGTCTGCTCGATGGCTCGGCGGCGGTGCTGACCGAGGCCGGACGCGGCATTCGCGAGCGCGATCCGAGCTTCGTCGTTACCGTCGCGCGCGGTTCGTCCGACCATGCCGCCACCTTCATGAAATATGCCGTCGAACTGACCGCCGGCCTGGCCGTCGCTTCGGTCGGTCCATCGGTCGCCTCGATCTACGGCGCCAAGCTCAAGCTCGCCGGTTCGGCTTGCCTCGCCATCTCGCAATCCGGCAAAAGCCCTGATATCGTCGCCATGGCCGAGACGGCACGAGCCGGCGGTGCGCTCACCGTCGCCATCACCAACACCGCCGATTCGCCGCTGGCGCGGGCTTCGGATTTTGCCATCGACATTCTGGCCGGCCCCGAGCGCAGCGTCGCGGCGACCAAGACATTCGTCAATTCGGCGGTCGCCGGCCTGGCGCTGATGGCGCATTGCACCGGCGACGACAGACTGCTGGCCGCCCTTGCCCGCCTGCCCGAGCATTTCAGCAAGGCGATCGCCTGCGACTGGATGGCGCTGGCCGGCGCATTGGAGACGCCGCAATCGCTGTTCATCCTAGGACGTGGCCCGTCGGCGGCGATGGCCAACGAGGCGGCGCTGAAATTCAAGGAGACCTGCGGCATGCATGCAGAGGCCTATAGCGCCGCCGAAGTCATGCACGGCCCGCTGGCCCTGGTCGGGCCAGGCTTCCCGGTGCTGGCGCTCGCCGCCCGCGATGCCTCCGAGCCGTCCGTGGCAGAGGCTGCCGACAACCTTGCCGGCAAGGGTGCAGCCGTTTTTGTAACCTCGGACAAAGCCAAGAGCGCGGCGCGGCTGCCGCATGTCGCCACCGGTCATCCCTTGACTGACCCGCTGACGCTGATCGTCTCCTTCTACGGCTTCGTCGAAGCCTTCGCCCGCCATCGCGGCCTCGATCCGGATGTACCGCGCAATCTGCGCAAGGTGACGGAAACCGTATGAGCGACCGTTTTGCCCTGACTGGCGCCCGAATTTTCGATGGCGACGACTGGCATGACAACGCCGCCCTTGTCGTGCACGGCGATGTGGTCGAAGGCATTCATCCCGCCGGCGCCATTCCGTCGGGCGTTGCCCGCATCGACGCCAGGGGCGGCATGCTGGTGCCGGGTTTTGTCGACCTGCAGGTCAATGGCGGCGGCGGCGTCATGCTCAACGACCATCCCGATGTCGCCTCGCTGGCAACAATCTGCCGGGCGCATGCGCCGTTCGGCACCACGGCGTTGCTGGCGACGCTGATCACCGACACGCCTGGGATCACCACAGCGGCCATTGCCGCCGGCACCGAGGCGGCTCGGCAAAAGCTGCCGGGGTTTCTCGGCCTGCATCTCGAGGGACCGCATCTCTCCGTCGCCCGCAAGGGCGCGCATGACCCGGCGCTGATCCGGCCGATGACGGATGCGGATGAAGCGGCGCTGGTCGCGGCACGCAAAAACCTGCCGGTGCTGCTGACGACGATAGCGCCTGAATCCGTCGAGCCTGCCCGCGTTGCGGCCTTGGCCAAGGCCGGTGTGATTGTCAGCCTCGGCCATTCCGACACCGGCTACGCCACGGCCAGAGCCTTTGCCGATGTCGGCGCCAGCGTGGTCACACATCTGTTCAACGCCATGAGCCAGATCGGCAACCGTGAGCCGGGGCTGGCGGGTGCGGCCATTGACATAGGCAGTCTGTCGGCCGGGATCATTGCCGACGGCATCCATGTCGATCCCGCCACCATGGCAATCGCGCTGCGCGCCAAGCAGGGACCGGGCAGCATCGTGCTGGTCACCGACGCCATGGCGACGATCGGCACCGACATGACCTCGTTCACCCTCAACGGCCGCATCATCTATCGCAAGGATGGCAGCCTGAGGCTGGCCGACGGCACGCTGGCCGGCGCCGATCTCGATATGATCTCGGCCGTCCGCTACATGCACAGGATCGTCGGGCTGGACCTGTCGGAAGCGCTGCGCATGGCCTCGCTTTATCCCGCGCAGGCGGTCGGCCAGGCACACCGGCTCGGCCGCTTCGCCAATGGCACGGCTGCCGATATCGTCGCCTTGTCGGACAACCTCGACGTCAAGGGCGTTTGGATCGGCGGCGACAAGGTTTTTGCAGGCGCGGGAAGTTCGCGCTAAAGTCCACTTATGCATGATGTCGACTGCGTTGTCGCTGGCGCCGGTGTTGTCGGCCTCGCCATTGCCCGCGCGCTGGCGCTGTCGGGCCGCGAGGTGCTGGTGGTCGAGAAGGCCGCAGCCATCGGCACCGGCACCAGTTCGCGCAATTCGGAAGTCATCCATGCCGGGCTTCATTATACGCCGGGCAGCCTGAAGGCCCGTCTCTGCGTCAACGGCCGCGAGCGTCTCTATGCCTATTGCCGCGAGCATGGCGTCGCCCATCGTCGCACCGGCAAACTGATCGTTGCCGTCGAACCCGACCAGTTGGATAAACTGCAGGCGATCCAGATCAACGCGGCGCAATGCGGAGTCGGTGACCTCAAGCTTTTGACGCGCGCAGAGGCCAAAAGCCTGGAACCGGCGCTGAGCTGCGCCGGCGCGCTGCTGTCGCCGTCGACCGGCATCGTCGACAGTCAGGCGCTGATGCTGTCATTGCGTGGTGACGCGGAAGCGGCCGGCGCATCTTTCGCCTTGCTCACCGTTGTCTCAGGCGCGAGCATCGAAGCCGATGGCATCCGGATCGACACGCGCGACGCCGATGGCGAGGGTTTCACCTTGAAGACCGGCGCCTTCATCAACGCCGCCGGCCTCGACGCGCAGGCGCTCGCCGGCCGCATCGAAGGCCTCCCGCAAGACCGTGTTCCGCCGCTGTGGCTGGCGCGCGGCAATTATTTCGCGCTTTCCGGTCGCTCGCCCTTTTCGCGGCTGATCTATCCGGTGCCGGTCCATGGCGGCCTCGGCGTGCATCTGACCCTCGACATGTCGGGGAGCGCGCGCTTTGGCCCGGATGTCGAATGGATCGATCGCGTCGACTATACCGTCGATCCCGCACGAGGCGCTGCCTTCTACGACGAAATCAGGCGCTACTGGTCCGGCCTGGCGGACGGCGCCCTGCAACCGGCCTATGCCGGCGTCAGGCCGAAACTGTCCGGTCCGGGCCAGCCGGCCGCCGACTTCGTCATCCAGGGACCGGCTGACCACGGGGGCGGTCAGATCGTCAATCTGTTCGGCATCGAGAGCCCTGGCCTTACCGCCAGCCTCGCCATGGCAGAGCATGTCGTTGGGCTTTTATATCCGCAATGACGGGCGTTCTGAAACGTCGGGCAGGCGCATACCATGAAACCTTTTGATATGGAGGTCGTTGTCGGGGCATATGTCCGAGGCAAAACCCAAATCGAAACCGGCCGACGGCATCGAAGCGCGCGATGCCACGAAGTCGCGCCGGGAAAAGCCGTCACGGCAAACGCGCGGAGATGGACCGCGCGAGGACACGCCGCGCGAGAAAAAAGCAGCGGCCGCCGAAGCCGCGTCCGAGCCCGTTGGCGAGGCTGCGCCGCCGCCGGATGCCGTCGAACCCGATCCCAAGCTGACGCCTGAGCAGGCCGAGCAGGCGCGCAAGAAATATCTGCTGCGGCGTTTCTGGATCAGCGGGCGCGGCTATTGGGGGAGGCATGGCGACAAGCTCGCCTGGCCTTTAACGATCGGAGTGCTGCTGCTGATCTGCATCAACATCGGTTTCCAGTATGGCATCAATGTCTGGAACCGCTCGATGTTCGATGCCCTCGAGCAGCGCAACGCCCGCACAGTCTATCTCCTCAGCGCCGTATTCGTGCCGCTGGTGATCTGCAGCGGCAGCCTTGTCGTTGCGCAGGTCTATCTGCGCATGACGATCCAGCGCCGCTGGCGTTCCTGGCTGACCACCGGGGTCGTCGCGCGCTGGCTGGCAAACGGCCGCTACTACCAGCTGAACCTCGTGGGCGGCGACCACCAGAACCCCGAGGCCCGCATGACCGAGGATCTGCGCATCGCCACCGAGTCGCCGGTCGATTTCACCGCCGGCGTCATTAACGCGTTCCTGTCGGCCTCGACCTTTATCGTCGTGCTGTGGACCATCGGCGGCGCGCTCACCCTGCCGATCGGCCGTGAGAGCATCACCATTCCCGGCTTTCTGGTCATCACCGCGATCATCTATGCCGCCATCACCTCGACCTCGATGGTGGTCATCGGCCGCGACTTCGTCCAGCTCTCCGAGCGGAAGAACCAGGCGGAGGCCGAACTGCGCTACACGCTGACGCGCGTGCGCGAAAACGGCGAGAGCATCGCCTTGCTGGGAGGCGAGGACGAGGAGCGCAGCGGCATCGACAGAAATTTCGGCCACGTGCTGAGGCAATGGGCTCTGCTGACCGGACAGCACATGCGCACGGCGGCGGTGTCGCAGGGATCGAGCCTGTTTGCGCCGGTCGTGCCGATCCTGCTGTGCGCGCCAAAATTCCTCGAAGGCTCGATGACGCTTGGCGAGGTGATGCAGGCGGCGTCTGCCTTTGGCATCGTGCAAGGCGCGTTCGGCTGGCTGGTCGACAACTATCCGCGCCTCGCCGACTGGAACGCCTCCGCGCGGCGCATTGCCTCGCTGATGATGTCGCTCGACGGGCTCGAGCGCGCCGAGCAGAGCGATGCGCTCGGACGCATCAACCGGGGCGAAGCGGAAGACGGCGCCATCCTCAGCCTCGACAATCTTTCCGTGACACTCGACGACGGCACCTCCGTGGTCAAGGAAACCGAGGTCGTGATCGAGCCGGGCGAGCGGGTGCTGGTTTCAGGCGAATCCGGTTCAGGCAAGTCGACGCTGGTGCGGGCCGTCGCGGGCCTGTGGCCATGGGGCGGCGGCAGCGTCAATTTCCACACCGACAGGCGCCTGTTCATGCTGCCGCAACGCCCCTACATCCCTTCCGGAACGCTTCGCCGCGCGGTCGCCTATCCCGCGGCGGCGGAGAAGTGGACCATCAAGCAAATCAAGGCTGCCCTCGGCAAGGTGGGGCTTGGCTATCTCACCGGCAGGATCAAGGAAGAGGCGCCATGGGACCAGACGCTGTCGGGCGGCGAAAAGCAACGCCTCGCCTTCGCGCGCCTGCTGCTGCATCGCCCCGATATCGTGGTGCTGGATGAAGCGACTTCGGCGCTCGACGAGAAGAGCCAGGACACGATGATGTTGACGGTGATCCGCGAACTGCCTGACGTCACCATCATCAGCGTGGCGCATCGTGCGGAGCTCGAAGCCTTCCATAGCCGCAAGATCACCCTGGAGCGGCGCGAGGGCGGCGCCAAGCTCGTTAGCGACGTCGACCTCATCCCGCGCAAGCGCAAACGCAGCCTGCTGAACCGGGCTTTGTGGGGTTCCAGCAATCGGGTGAAAAAGCCGCGCAGGTAAAAGGCGCCACTGCCGAACCGCGAACAGATGTCCAGGCGAAGCGCTTGGGCAAAGACATTAGCCGGCTATGGATTAGCCGTAGAGACCCTTGTAGGTCTCGCGCAGCAGGTTCTTCTGCACCTTGCCCATCGTGTTGCGCGGCAGCTCATCGACGAAGATCACCTGCTTCGGGTGCTTGTATTTGGCCAGCTGGCCGGCAATGGCGCCAACGATCTCGGCCCCGGTGATCTGCGATGCCGGCGCCCGCACCACGACAGCGGTGACGCCTTCGCCGAAATCGGGATGGGCAATTCCGATGACGGCACTTTCCAAGACGCCGGCAACGGCGTCGATCTCGCTCTCGATCTCCTTGGGATAGATGTTGTAGCCGCCGGAGATAATGAGATCCTTGCCGCGGCCGACGATGTGGACGTAGCCGTCCGCGTCGATGATGCCGAGGTCGCCGGTGATGAAGAAGCCGTCCTTGCGAAACTCCGCCTTGGTTTTTTCCGGCATGCGCCAATAGCCGGAAAAGACATTCGGACCTTTGACCTCGATCATGCCGATTTCACCCTGGCCAAGCGCATCGCCGCTGTCAGGGTCGGCGATGCGCAGCGAAACGCCGGGCAGCGGGAAGCCGACCGTGCCGGCCCGACGCTCGCCCTCATAGGGGTTCGACGTGTTCATGTTGGTCTCGGTCATGCCGTAGCGCTCGAGAATGGCGTGGCCGGTGCGCTCGCGCCAGGCCTTGTGCGTTTCGGCGAGCAGCGGCGCCGAGCCGGAAACGAACAGGCGGATGTTCTTCGCCGCCTGGGCATCCAGCCCGTCCTGCTGCAGGAGCCTGGTATAGAAGGTCGGCACTCCCATCAGCACTGTCGCGCGGGGCAAGAGCGAGACGATGCGGCCGGCGTCGAATTTCCGCTCGAACAGCATCGAGGCGCCGGCCATCAGGGTGACGTTGGTGGCGACGAACAAGCCGTGCGTATGGAAGATCGGCAACGCGTGGGTCAGCACGTCATCCCCGGTGAAACGCCATTGCTCGACCAGCACGCGCGCATTGGAGGCCAGGTTTTCATGGCTGAGCATGGCGCCCTTGGAGCGTCCGGTGGTGCCGGATGTGTAAAGGATTGCGGCCAGATCGTCCGGCCCGCGCGCCACGGCGTCGAAATCCGTGGGCTGTTGTGCCGCCAGTGCGGTCAGCGAGCCCTCACCATTGCTGCCAAGCGTGACGGTGGCAGCACCCGACGCCTGCGCCAACGGCGCGATAGCGCCGGCGCGGGCCGGGTCGCAGACGACCAGCCGCGGCTCGGCATCCCCGAAGAAATAGCCGAGTTCGGCCAGCGTGTAGGCGGTGTTGAGCGGCAGGAAGACCGCGCCGGCGCGCAGGCAGGCGAGGTAAAGGAAAATGCATTCGGGGCTTTTTTCGACCTGCACGGCAACGCGGTCGCCAGGCTCGACGCCGAAATGCCTCAGCGCATGTGCCAGCTGTGCCGATTGCGCCAGCGTGTCGCCATAGGCGATCGCGCGTCCGTCATCGGTCGACATCAGGATGCGCTTGGAGGCTGAAATCCGGCCGCGGAACGCGTCGAGCAGGTGATTGGTCATGCGCATTTCCTAGAGATGGTGCCGAAAAGTGTGAAGCGGTTTCGGAGGACATCATGCTCTATCCCTTTGATTTAAAGCCGGATGGCCTTGGAACAAAGGAAACGATTTCGCCTCCGTCCGGCAAAAACGTGAAATCGGGTTTTGCCGCCGATCAGATGAAGGCAAGCGGACTTGGATAACGGGCGATTTTGGATAGCGGGCGGATTTTGGATAGCGGACCGGAAGCGCTTCTATCTGCGGCTGCGCAGCGCCTTGGTGGCGCTCACGCGTGGATCGCCGCTGTCGTTGAAGCGCTCCATGCACATGGCTGCCGTCAGACGGTAGTGGCTGAGGAGGGCTTCAACGGCGCCATCGGCATCGCCATCCACCGTGCGCTCCGCAATCAGCCGATGTTCACTGATTTCGTCGCGCTCGCTGCCGTCCTGGGAGATCAGCCGGTAACGGGAGGCCTGATCCGAAAGCTGGTCGCAAAAGCCGGTCAGCCAATGCGAGCGGCAGCCTGCGATCAGTGCCCGATGGAAGGCGCGGTGCAGCTTTTCCCATTCCGGATTGTTCGAGGACGGATCCTCCGGCAAGCGGCGCGGGGCACGCGCCAGGCGATGCAAGGCCAGCACGAGCTGCTCTTCCCATTCGCCGGTGCGGTTGGCAATGGATTCACGCAGCGCCCGCTCTTCCAGCCAGCAGCGGGTGCGCGTCAATTCCTCGAGTTCCGGGGCACTGACCGGCATGATGAAGAAACCGCGCTGGTCGTGGCGGCCGAGCAGGCCTTCCGAAGCAAGTCGGTTGAGGGCCTCGCGAACCGGTGAGGCGCCGGCGCCGTAACGGGAAACCACCCATTCGACACGAAGCTTGCTTTCACTTTCAAACACGCCGCGCAGGAGATCGTCGCGAAGCTGTTGATAGACCGTACTAGCGAGTGTGCTCTTGGGTCCCGCGCCTTCGCTCACATCGGCAGATCCGTAGGTCAATATGACTCCTGTAGCTCTCCCATGCTCCGCTAGCCCGTTCGCGAAGCAAACGATTTCCCCTGTAAATTTACTGTAACTCCTAAGGCATCCGCCCCTCAAGCGAAAGATCACGATATTCGACTTAAAGAGGAAGGTTGACCGCATCTTATCCGCCGGAAGTAACTAAAATCGTGAAAAACTTGTTCTTCTGAAGAAAGTTTGTCTGCCAGCATGGCAGGTGTCCTCGAGAAACAGCTTCGAGATCCCGAATACGGATAATTTTTTCTTAACGCGCGTCATGCCGCCGGATTGACCTCTCCCCGCATGCAGATCCCTTCGGCAGTTATCCACTAGATTTATGGGCCAAAACTAGTGCCGGATGCCGCGATCCTGTCGCTTGCCGCGATGCCCTTGCGGCTGCCACCCGTTGACGGCTTTTTGGGAGATCGAAGGATCAGGCAGGGAGATCAGGCCGAGGAGAACCGACCAGCCGGGAACTTGCCCTGGAACTGATGTCAGCCGGCAGCCCGGTCGGCCGCGGTTCGGATGGCTTCTATATTGGCCCGGTAGGCTTCGACGCTGCCGCCCTTGAAGATGGCGGCGCCTGCCACCAGCACATCGGCGCCGGCTGATGTGACCAGGGGGGCGGTTTCCGGCGACACGCCGCCGTCGATCTCGATGCGAATCGGCCGGTTGCCGATCAGCGCTTTCACCCGCTTGACCTTGTCGACCATGGCCGGGATGAAGGCCTGGCCGCCAAAGCCCGGATTGACGGTCATGATCAGGATCAGGTCGAGCCGGTCGAGCACATATTCGATCGCACTTTCCGGCGTCGCCGGATTGAGCGATACGCCGGCCTTCTTGCCGAGACCCTTGATGGTCTGAAGCGAGCGGTCGAGATGCGGTCCGGCCTCGGCATGCACGGTCATGCCGTCGCAGCCGGCATCGGCAAAGGCGGCCAGATAAGGATCGGCCGGCGCAATCATCAAATGGCAGTCGAAAAAGGCCTTGGTGCGGTTGCGGATGGCCTTGATCACCGGCGGGCCGAAGGTGATGTTGGGCACGAAATGCCCGTCCATCACGTCGAGATGGATCCAGTCGGCGCCGGCCGCCGTCACCGCCTCGACCTCGTCGCCGAGCTTCGAGAAATCCGACGCCAGCACCGATGGCGCGATCAGGGTCTTCCTGCTCATGATGCGGCCCCTTTGGGCGCCCTGTTTGCGGGCGCGATCCAAACGTCTGCCTAGACCATGATCCCGAAAAGGGAAAGTCGGTATTTGTTGTGCTAGGAGCGGCCCGGCTGATGCCTTACCTGCTCGGCCTCGCTTCCGGTTATGGCCCAATTGGCGAAAACAGAAAGGAGAGCTCAGACGGGAAAGACCGTCTCTTCCATGCTGACGTCGCTGGACGGCTTTATCGAGGGACCGTCGGGCGACAGCGGCTTGCTGGTGTCCGAGGAAGATTGCACCGGCATTTCAACGACGAGATGCGGCGGACCCCGATCGCGCTGACGAAAAAAACCCGCCGAATCGCTCCGGCGGGGTTCTGAATTTTGACTCGTATCAGATCCTATGGCTTGAAGTTGGCCGCCGGATCCCTTTGCGGCTGTACCTGCGTCTGCGGCGTGCGCTTCGGTATGAACTGCTGAAGGACACCTGGATTGAGCAACAGGGTCGGATCGAGCGACGGCTGCTGCCGGATCGCCCTGCAGTTCGGGAACCGACCAACCGTGCCTTCGGGGCAGCGCCGCTTGATGATCGGCACGCACTGGCCGCCGACCATCTGCGAGCCCGGGGCGCAGTCTCCCACCTGCGGCCTCGGCTTGCGGCATGCGCCGTCGATCACCTGGGTGCCGCGCGGGCAAACACACTCGCCGCGCTTGTTGTGCACCTGGCCGCGTATGTCGCACTGTTCCAGCACAGGCTTCTTCTGCCGGCAGGCATTGCCTTGCACCTCGGTACCCCGCGGGCAGACACAATTGCCGTTGGCGTCGTGGACCTGGCCGCGGATCGAGCACTGCTCGGGCTTCGGCCGGATCGGCCGGCAGACCTTGCCCCTGACTTCTGTGCCGTCCGGGCAGACGCAATCGCCATTGGCGTTTTGGATCTGACCACGGATCGAGCATTGTTCAGGCTTTGGCCGGATCGGCCGGCAGGCTCCATTGCGCACCTCTGTCCCACGCGGGCAGACACAATCGCCATCGGCGTCATGAACCTGGCCGCGTATGCCGCACTGCTCGGGCTTCTGCTTGTCGCGCACGCAGGCATTTGCCTGTCGGTCGAGATGCGTACCTTCCGGGCAGTAGCAGCCATTGCCGTCCGACGTCGGGACCGAACCGGGGATGGTGCAGCCAGGCTTGTCGGTCTTGACGCAAGCGCCGTTCTCAAGCTCGGTTCCGCGCGGGCAGACACAGCGTCCATCCTCGGTGCGGATCTGGCCCTTGAGCAGCACGCAGGGCCTCGGATCCTTCGGCTGGATGATGACGCCGCCGTCGGGCGAGCACTGGCCGTTGCGGAACGTCGTGCCTTCCGGACACACGCACCGGCCGGCATCGTTCATGACGAAGCCTGGCGAGCATTCCTTCTTCACCTCGCGCTTGATGGTGAACGGATGGCAGGCATAGGCCTTGCCGCGATCGCCCTGGACGTTGGTCAGGTCGCCGGGCAGTACGTCGCCGCCGCCTTGCACCCTGGTGTCGGGAGACAAGACGCCGACGCAGTTCCGGCCGCTGACGTTGCCCCGCAGATTGACCAGGGGAGCGTCGGGAAGGACCACGGTGACCTTGTGCACATGGCTTTCCCCGGCGCCGAGCGTCAGGTTGGCAATGCAGGTCAACGGCAAGGTCGTCGGTTCGGGCGAGCAGCCGAAGGGCGGTTCGATTGCGGTGATCGCGACGCCTTGCAGCCGCCCCAGCCCGTCCACCCCGATCGCATCGCCGATGCGGACCGGACCGGAGAAGGCGGTCTGGCCATCATTGGTGATGGTGATCTCGAACGAGCAGGGTTGCCCCGGCTGGCACTCGGCATCGCCGGTCTTCTTGACGCTGATGGTGGACGTGCCGCCGCCCTTGGCGCAGGCCTGGCCGATCGGGTAGACGACGTCGTCTCCAGGGGCCGGGCCGTATGAGCCGCGTGCGCAGTTCTCGAACGCGCCATTGGCCAAGACCGTCACGTCGAAGTGCCTGGAGGTTCCGGGCGTCATCGCGGCGCCGGGTATCTGGCATGACAGCGCATTGGCCGGAACCGCTCCGCAGGCCCATTCCGCACCGTCGGGTGTGACGGTCTGGATCTGGACCGGCGCGCCACCCGATATCAGCGTGGCAGCATCGTTGACCCGCACCGGACCGGTGGGGGCAGCGGTGCCAAGGCTGATGACGGTGATGCGGCAGGAAACCACCGCCGCACCGGCGAGCGAGCCATTGCAGGCCTTGGTGATGCGTAGGGTCGGCTTGCCGCCATTGGGATGACGGAAGCGTTCCTTGGCGCAGGCCTTGTTGTTGGTGAGGTCGACCTCACCGGGGACGGGCTTCAGCGCCGCGCAGTTCTCGACCGAATCCGACTGGTAGCCGGCCGGCATGACCGCCTTGACGACGATCGGCGTCGAGGCGCCCGGCATCAGCACGATGCTTGCATTGTCGCAGCGGAACTGGCCGGGACCGTTCGGTCCGCATGTCCAGGGCGGAGACGGGCCGAAGGTCGAAGAGGCCGGCGCGCCGCCCGGGTAATTGTCGACAACCGTCAACGGCCCATTATAGGGGACGCTGCCATTGTTGATGATGTCGATCACGAAGTAGCAGATGCCGTCGGGCGTGCAGACCGGGATGCGGGCACGCTTCTTCAGGATCAAGTCGACCTTCTTGTCGACCGGGGGCCGGCAATCGCGGTCGCGGTCGCCACGCCGGCAGATCGGGATCGAGGCACAGCCGCGATCGTTCTGCTGGCTGCCGAACAGCGGCTTGCCGCTGGCGCCGTAATTATAGGTGGCGCAGTTGCGCAACGCGCTGCCTTGCCAACCACCCGCCGGCTTGAAGCCGAGCTTGAGGTTGATGGAGGCCCCCGGATTGAGCGTGGTCACCGGATAGGTGCACGTCATCGGGGTCACGCCGGGCATGCATACCCAGGGCGGGTTGGGCCCTGAATCCAGAGTCGAGCCGGCCGGCAGCGTCACCTCGTCGAGCACGATCTTGCCGTGATACGGCCCGTCGCCGACATTGGTGACCTTGATGGTGAAGTCGCAGCCGCCGCCCATCGTGCAACGCGTCACGTCGGCGCGTTTCTCGACCTTGAGGTCCGGTTCCTTGTCCTTGGGGGGACATCTCAAGTCACGCGGGATGACGATGTCGATGGTCTGCGTGCAGCATAGTCCCCAACCCTCCTTCGGGCCGGCATAGGTCTCGATGCCGGTGACGATGAGGTGGATGACGTCGCCGGGCGATGCACCGACGATCTTCCAGTTCAGCACACCGCCGCCCGCCGGCACCAATTGCGTGTCGGGGATGATGGTGATGCCTGGGGTCGTCGTCGATACCTGCACCCATTTGCCGCCCATCTCCGGGCCGACAGGCATGTGGTAGATGAACGCGCCGCCGCCTTGCACGCAATCGACCGTGCCGCGCTCCACCTTGAAACATTCCCGGTCGGGAGGCGGAGGCCGCTTGTCACAATTGGTGAGGTCGATCTTGATCGAGGTCTTGGCCCCGGTCTTGTAGTCGCCGTCGTCGGGCTTGCCCGGATCCTGCGACGGGATGATGGCCCCCGTGCCGACGCCCGGCGTCACCTTGATCATGCCCTGGTTGTCGACGATGGTCGGCGAAGGAAACGCCGCATGGTCGATCTTGGCGGTGATCTTGAAATTGATGACGCGTTCATTGCCAGCCCCAGCGCCGTCGAGATCGGTGGTGGAAATCCGGAAATCGGAAACCGTTGCCGTATCGTTCGGATTAGCCGAGGTGCTGATTGTCGCACCCGGCAGCGGTCCGCCAGACGCATCCGTGCCGTCGCCGGACACGTTGACGTTGACGATCGCAAGACCGAGCGGAAGCTGATCCTTGAAGTCGAGTTGGAGTTTCTTCAGCCTGGCCGAAAAGCTTGGGTCGGCAAAGCCTTGCGAGTCGCCGCGCAGGCCAAAGCTCAGGGAGTAGACGACGTAGTCGCAGCTCCTCTGTGTGCCTGTTTTGGTGAAGAACGGCACGATCCGTTCCGGCCTCGGATTGACGATTTTTGAATTGTCGAGGTCGAGCCGCAGTTCCGGAGTGATCGGGACTGCATCTTCGGCGTGGCTTGCCACAGGGGTGAACATGGCGACCGCGATACCGGCCGCCATCAGCCAGCGCGCGCCGCGCCTGGCATATGACAGGGGTTTCATGATGGTCTCCATGACGTTGGATTGACTGCTGTTCGCGGTCGGGGAAAGTGCGAGATTTTTCATCTTCCCCTCCTCAACGTTCGCAGCTGACGGCTGGGGTTCTGAGCGGCAAAGTCATCTTGCAGCAAGGGTAGTAGCCACCCTTGTCCTTGTCGGACTGCCTGTAGAAGCAAAGTCCAACATCAACTCTGTCGCCCGGAGAATGGCCGGTGATGTCGACCGTGTAAGGCTTGCCGGGAGCATGCGACTGGGGTGATGTCACCCCGACGCCTGGTGTCCTGGACTTTGTCTCACTGGAAGGCTGGACCTTGATCGAATCGCCGCCAAAGCCGGCATGGTCATGGAGATAGAGGTCGGCCTGGAGGCCGCGAGGCGTGCAGTAGAACTGAACATCCTCGACATCGATGCACGGAGGCAGATCGCCGGGCGGTGGGAAGTCCGGCGGATAGAACGGCGGCAGATAACCGCCTGGGATCTCTTCATAATAGCCGGCACGGCCTTCGCAGGGGTGCCAGACCTCGACGTCGCCGACATGGCCTTCCACTTCCGGGTCTTCGAAATAGCCGTCGAAGTCGACGAACCACGAGCCGAAAGGCGGCACGTTGGCCGGCTTGACCAACGGCGTCGGCGTGATCTGCACGCCGTGCACGGCAAGCGGCCCGCCGGCGGCGAGCTGGTCGGCAAGTGTCGGGTTGTCGCGCAGCTTGTCGCCGGTGTTGACCAGCGTGTCGGTGCACACGCCGGTGTCGAGATTGCCGTCGGCGTCATAGCCATATTGCAGGTCGAGCCCACCGGCCGACTGCCGGTTTCCTTGCGGGAAGCCGACCGCATATTCCTGCGGCTCTTCCACCCAGACCGATTCCGTCGCCGGATCGTCCGGGTTTTCGCGCCAGTAGCGGATGACCTCGCCCTTGCCGGAATCGGCGAACTGGCTGTAATCGTAGCGATTCTCGACCGGGCCGCGCTGCGCCAGATACATGAAACCCTGGTTGTCGAAGGCGATGTCGGTGACGGCGTAGTCCTTGTCGGCCTTGACCGTCAGCTCCCAGCGCGGATCACCGGCAAAGCTGCCATCGCGGGCAATGCCAACCGACCAGATCTCGGCCTTTTCGCCGACCGAATAATAGAGCCGGCCGCCATGATAGGCGACGGACCAGACGCGGCGTTCGTCCTGCGTGTAGCCCCATGTGTCGGGGTCTTCCGAGTCGAAGGCAGCACCCTGTATGTCCATCACCGCACCGTCATCGGCGACGGGAGCCAGCCCATGCGCCGGCCGCCCGGCAACGCCGTGATCGAATGTGTCGATCAGCGTGCCGTTGGCATCGAGGCGGTGGATGAGGCCGGTGCCGAGATCGCTGGCGAAGAACTCGCGGTGATTGCTGTCGAAGCTGATGTCGCCCATGCCGGAACCGCTGTTGGTGTCAATGTCGGCGAATTTGGAGACCGCGCCGGTGATGCCGTCGATCTTCCAGATCGTGCCCGGACCGCCACCGCTTTCGGTGCCGAACTGGCCGTCCATGAAGACGGCGCCTGCGGTTCCGCGGCGCTGTCGCTCGGGCCGACCGTCGGCATCTTCGTCCGGGGTGACGATACGGATGCCGTGCAGGGAGGTAGCGCCGGCATAGAGATTGGGGACGCCCGAGGGAACGCCGTCGCGCACACCGTCATCATAGGTGATGGCGAATACCTGGCCGATCTGTTCGGCCGTCACCTCGAAAGGCGGCGGCGTGTAGACGAGCTGGCCGGAAGCCGGTCCGCCGAGCGCCGAAACGTCGAAGACGCGCAAGGTGGCGCGCGTCGTGTCGATGAAGGTTTCGTCGACCGGGTCGACGCCGGGCGGCAGCCCCCCCCTTTCGGAATCGGCAGAGTCGAAATTGGGAATGACGGTGCCGGAAAATCCGGTGACCGCCATCGAGCCGGGATAGATGATCTGGGTTTCCTGCGCTTGGGCGGCTGTGCCCAACCAGAGCGCGGCGCTCAGCGCCAGGGCAAGCAAACCGCCGGCCAGATGGAGCGAACGGCGCAAACCGCCGCTTGGAGACGACATGGACGCGCCGCGATCGCAGGACATAAAACTCCCCCCGAAGTTTTCGGGAGGAACATCCGGTCCGGCCGCGCGAAACAGGGCAAGGCGCGGCGTTCCGGCACGTTCGTCCCTGATCGAATTGTCTGCTTTCCTCATCTTCACGATACGCCTGCTCCTGCGCAGGGTCAACGGAATCAGCCGAAAGCCCAGCACATCGACTCCATCCCGAAGGCGGTGGTCGCGCTGAGCTTGCGTTGGTCCCGGAGACCGTGGAGCCTCTGGGGTCCTGGTCATGGGGGCATCCTTTCCGGCCCGCACCATGCGGCGCCTGGTCGTCAGTCGCAGGCTGGAGCGGAAAGGTTCATGCAAAACGGCGGCCGGGTCTGTCCGCCATTTCACAGAGGCGCGGCCAATTCCTTGTGTCAACTCAAGGTGGAAAACAGTCTTGGCGCGCGAAAGACCGGCCGGCTTACTTACCGTCAGTGCCGGCTTCTGCTAGCGTCTTCCCAACCCTGGGGGGATCATGACACGCAGGCACTTCGTTCTCTTGCTGGCGGCGCTTTTTCCATGTGCGTTGCCGGTCCATCAATCCGTAGCCAAGACCTTGGTCTACTGCACCGAGGTTAGCCCCGATACGTTCGATCCCGCACTCGCCTCCGGATCCCGCGACGCCTCGGCCACCGCTCTCTACAACCGCATGGTCGAGTTCGAGCCCGGCACCACCAAGGTGCGCCCCGAGCGCATGGCCGAGACGCTGATCGCCTTTGTCCGCGGCTGAGCCGTTCACCAGATCCAGTCGCCTCTGCACAGCACCGACACCGCCTCGACGATACGGTTGAAGCTGGCGCGGGCCCGGCCAACCGTGTGCCTGGCCCGGAGATAGCCGTGCACCAGTCCCGGCTCCTCGAACCAGGTGGCATGGCCGCCGGCAGCGAGGACGCGGTCGCGATAGGCCTCGCCGTCCGACGACAGTGGGTCACACTCAGCGGTGATCAGCACTGTCGGTGGCAGGCCGGTAAAATCTGCGTCGGCCATTGGATACAAAGTGATGTCGCCGGTCCCATCGACGCCGCCGGTGCGGATATCCCTGTAGAAGTCGAGATCGCGCACCGTCAGCATCGGCGCTTCCGCATGCGTCAAATAGGAGCCTTGCGAACGGTCGCCGCCGAGGCCGGGATAGATCAGCACCTGGCCGATCGGCTTTTTGGCATGGCTGCGCGTTGCGTGGGCGACAGCCGCGCAGAGATTGCCGCCGGCGCTGTCGCCGCAGAGCAAAATAGGGCAGTCGTAGTTCGAGGCCGCCCATTCGAAGGCATGCAGCGCATCGTCGAAGGCGGCAGGGTGCAGATGCTCTGGCGCCAGCCGGTAGCCGATGGAGACCACTTCGAAGCCGGTCCGGGCGCACAGCTCGGCGCAGACATCGTCATGGCTGTCCAGCCCACCGAGGATGAAGCCGCCGCCATGGATGTAAAGCACCATCGCGTCCCGGTTGGGTGAGGCAGAGCGATAGATGCGGATCGGGATGTCGTGGGCGGCAATGATTGTCGTTTCCGCCGTCACGCCATCGGGATAGCCGGCAAAAAACTCGCGGCACATCCTGTCATAGATCGCACGCTGTTGGGCGATGGTGTAGTCGATCGTGTCGGGAGGATAGTAGGAGTTGGTCTTCTCGATGAAGGCCCAGGTCTCGGCGTCGATGAGGGTTTTGTAGTCGGTCATGCAGCTCCTTTACCTCCCCCTTGATGGGGGAGGTCGCCGCGAAGCGGCGGGTGGGGGGTGGTGGCGCATCACCCCACCCCGGACCTTCGGTCCGACCCTCCCCATCGAGGGGAGGGTAAAGAGGCTACTTCCCCTTCCACATCGGGTCGCGCTTTTCCGCAAAAGCCCGGAACCCTTCCATATTGTCCTCCGAGCCATAAAGCGCATCGACCGTCGCCAATTGCCGGCGCGTCACGCGGTTCATCGCGTCCTGGAAGGTCAGCGCCTCGGCCACCCGCGCCGTCTCCTTGATCGCGGCAAACACCAGTGGCGGACCGCCGGCGAGCAGCCGGGCGATCTCCCAGACGCGCTCCTCGAGCTTGTCCTTGGGCAGCACTTCGTTGACCAGCCCCCAGCGATACGCTTCCGCCACATCCATCCAGCGGCCGGTGAGCAGAAGGTCCATGGCGACATGGTAGGGAATGCGCTTGGGCAGCTTGATCGTCGCGGCATCAGCCAGCGTGCCGGCGCGGATTTCGGGCAGGGCGAAGGAGGAATGGTCGGAGGCGAAAATGAGGTCGCAGGACAGCGCCAGCTCGAAGCCGCCGCCCACCGCCATGCCGTTGACGCAGGCAATGATCGGCTTGTTCATGTCGCGCAGCTCCTGCAGGCCGGCAAAACCGCCGACGCCATAGTCGCCGTCGACCGCGTCGCCACCTGCGGCTGCCTTCAAATCCCAGCCGGCGCAGAAGAACTTGTCGCCGGCGGTCTTGACGATGGCGACGCGCAATCCGGGATCGTCGCGGAACGCCTTGAAGGTCTCGCCCATCAGCCGCGAGGTCTTGAGGTCGATGGCGTTGGCCTTGGGCCGGTCGAGCGTGACCTCGAGGATGGTGCCCTCGCGGCGGGTGGAAATGACGTCAGACATTCTTCTTCTCTCCCAGCACCAGCAGCGCGTCGGCGATCCAGGCGCCCTTGCCCTCGGCGCAGACGATCAGCGGGTTGATGTCGAGTTCCTCGATCTCTCCGGCATTCGTCTGCACGAAGCCGGCAATGCCCGCGATGGCGTCGATGGCAGCCCCTACATCGGCCTTGGGCCGGCCACGATAGCCGTCCAGCAGCGGAAACAGTTTAAGGCCACGCAGGGCCGCCTCGATGTCGTCGCGCGTCGCCGGCAGCATCAGCGTGACGCTGTCGCGCAACAGCTCGACCAGCACGCCTCCGGTGCCCAGCGTCATGACGGCGCCGAACATCGGGTCGCGGGTGAAGCCGACGATCAGTTCGGCAACGCCGTCGCGCACCATGCGCTCGACATAGAGGCCGGTGCCGAGCGGCAGCAGATCATGCGCCGCCGTGCTCACGGATTCGGCGTCCTTGAGGTTCAGCCTGACCGCGCCGACTTCCGATTTGTGGGTGACTCCGAGCGCCTTCAGCGCCACCGGGAAGCCGAGCGCCATCGATGAGATGACGGCCTCGACAGCATTGGCGGCACGTTCTGCCTTCGGCACAGGCAAGCCGGCCTTGATCAACCGCGCCTTGGCTTCGGCCTCGTCAGGGGTGACATGGTCACCTCCGGCCGCACCTGCAGCCGACGTGTCGATAGACTGCGCCTGCGGCTCGGCCCAGGCCCAGCCGATGAAGGCTGCCGCACCTGCGGCATCCATGGCCTCGGAGATGCCGAACAACGGCACCATGCCGCGCGCCATCAGTTCGGCGGTGTATTCCTCCGGCAGGTTCTCCGGCAGCGAGGAGACGATCGCACCATGCGCCTTGTTGGTCTTCAGCGCCGATTCGAAGGCGCGCAGCGTCGCCCACCAGTCGGTGACCGAGCAGCGGTCGGGGCGCGGGAAATCGAGCACCAGCATGTTGAGGTCGAAGCCACCCGACACCATGGCGGTGAAGGTTGCGGTCATCGCCGGCTCGTTGTTCCAGATGAAGGTGTGATAGTCCAACGGGTTGGCGACCGCGACCAGCGGCCCGAGCGTCGATTTGACATGGGCGCGGTGCTTCCTGGTGAGCTCCGGGAAATTGACCCAGCGGCCTTCGGCGCTGTCGGCCATGACAGAGGCTTCGCCGCCGGAGCAGCTCATCGACGACAGACGATAGCCGGGCAGCGGCCCGGTGACATGCAGCAGCTTCAGCGCCTCGATGAAGGCGGGGATGGAATCGACGCGGGCAATGCCGAGCCGCCGCAGGAAAGCGCCCGAGGCAGCGTCCGAGCCAGCCAGCGATGCCGTGTGCGAGACCGTCGCCTGCCGCGCCTGTTCGGAGCGACCGACCTTCATGGCGATGATCGGCTTCTTCAGTTCGCGCGCCCGCGCCGCCAGCTTCTCGAAGCCGGCTACCGAATCGAAGGCTTCGATGTGCAGGCCGAGCGAGGTGACGCGCTCGTCCTCGATCAGGCCGAGCGCCATTTCGGAGAGGCCGGTCTGCGCCTGGTTGCCGGCGGTCATCAGGAAGGCGATCGGCAGGCCGCGCTTCTGCATCGTCATGTTGATGGCGATGTTGGAGGACTGGGTGATGATGGCGACGCCCTTGGCGCCTTCGGGCAGCCTGATGCCGCCATGCTGGTCGGGCCATAGCAGCGCGCCATCGGCATAGTTGATCAGGCCGTAGCAGTTCGGCCCGATGATCGGCATCTGGCCCGCGGCAGCCACCAGTTCGGCCTGCAGCCGCTCGCCGTCATCGTCATAGGCCTCGGTCTCAAGAAAGCCCGCGGCAAAACAGACGGCGCCGCCGGCGCCACGCTTGGCCAGCGCCTTGATCACCTCGATGGTGAGATGCCGGTTTACGCCGACAAAGGCGGCGTCGGGCGCCCCGGGCAATTCGGCGACCGAGCGATAGGCCTTGCGGCCGGCGACCTCGTCCTTGTTCGGATGCACCGGCCAGATTTCGCCGACAAAGCCCATCTTGATCGATTGGGCGACGACGGCGGCGGCCTGGGCCCCGCCGAACACCGCGATGGATTTTGGGCGCAACAGACGCTCAAGCTTGTGCATGGGTTATGCCCCGAACGGGCGCAGCAGCGCCCGCGAAATGATGTGGCGCTGGATTTCCGATGTCCCTTCCCAGATGCGCTCGACGCGGGCGTCGCGCCAGATGCGTTCCAACGGCAGGTCGTCCATCAGCCCCATGCCACCATGGATCTGGACGGCTTCGTCGGCAACGAAGGCGAGCATTTCGGTAGCCTTCAGCTTCGCCATGGCCATGTCCTGATCGGTGACGGTGCCCTGATCGTACTTCCAGCCGGCTTCGAACACCATCAGGTCCGCCGCCTTCAATTCCGTCGCCATGTCGGCGAGCTTGAACGACACGCCCTGGAACTTGCCAATCTGCTGGCCGAACTGCTGGCGCTGCGCCGAATATTCGATGGCATGACCGAGCGCCCGCTCGGCGCGGCCGAGGCAGGTGGCGCCGACCTGCAGGCGCGTGGCGCCGAGCCAGGAATTAGCGACGTCGAAACCCTTGTGCACTTCGCCGAGAACTTGGGCTCCCGGCAGGCGGCAATCGTCGAATTCGAGGATGGCATTGGTGTAGCCGCGATGCGAGACGTTGCGGTAGCCGTCGCGCACGGTGAACCCCCTGGTGCCCTTGTCGACGAAGAAGGCGGTGATCTTCTTGCGCTTGCCGCGCGGCGTTTCTTCCTCGCCCGAAGCCATAAAACAAATCGCGAAATCGGCGAGATCGGCATGGGAGATGAAATGCTTGGTGCCGTTAAGGACCCAGTCGTCGCCGTCCTGCACCGCGGTCGCCTTCATGCCTCGCAGGTCGGAGCCGGCGCCGGGCTCGGTCATCGCCAGGCAGTCCCACTTCTCGCCGCGGATGCACGGGAACAGGTACTTTTCGCGCTGCTCGGGCGTGCCGGCGAGCAGGATGTTGGAGGGGCGCGCGACGCAGGTCCAGTGCAGCGCATAGTTGGCGCGGCCGAGTTCCTTCTCGTAGAGCAGCCAAGTCACCGTATCGAGGCCGGCGCCACCGACATCGGCCGGCATGTTGGCCGCATAGAGCCCCGCTTCGATTGCCTTGACCTTGATCTCCTCGATCAGCTCGCGGCGCAGCACGCCGGTGCGCTCGACCTCGCGTTCATGCGGGTAAAGCTCGTTCTCGACGAAAGCGCGCGTCGTCTCGACAATGAGCTTCTGTTCCTCCGAAAGACCGAAATCCATGGTCCTCAGCCCTTCTTCTTTTTCTTCGGCTTTTCCGCCTTCTTCACCGGCTTCGATGCCTTGGCCTTTTCTGCGGCCCTGGATGCGGCCGGCTTCTTCGCCGCCAGCTTGGCCAACTGCCTGGTATAGTCCTTGTGCAAGGCGCCGGCGCCCCAGCCCTTGCCTTTGTTCTGTTTCGACAGAGCATCCATGATCGCGACCAGATTGTCGTCGCGGATCTTTTCCAGTTCGCGGATCGACAGGCCATGCGCCTGGTCGTCCGACTGGGTGGCAATAAGATCGACCAGCTCGTCGTTGAACTCCGGCACGTCCATAAGCTTGGTCCACGGCCATTTCAGGCACGGCCCGAACTGCGCCATGAAGTGGCGCATGCCGGCTTCGCCGCCGGCGACGCGATAGACCTGGAACATGCCCATCTGCGCCCAGCGCAGGCCGAAGCCATAGCGCATGATGTCGTCGAGTTCCTCAACGGTGCAGATGCCGTCCTTGATCAGCCACAGCGCCTCGCGCCAGGCCGCTTCGAGCAGGCGGTCGCCGACAAAGGCCTCGATCTCCTTGCGGATCACCACCGGCTTCATGCCGATCGAGGCATAGATCTCCTTTGCGACCTCGATCGCCTCTGGAAAGGTCTGTTCGCCGCCGACGATCTCGACCAGCGGCAGCAGATAGACCGGGTTGAAGGGATGTCCGACAACCAGACGCTCCGGATGCTTCTTCATCGCCACCTGCATGTCGGTCGGCTTGATGCCCGAGGTGGACGAGCCGACAATGGCGTTGGCCGGCGCGTAGAGATCGATCTCGGCCAGCACGCGGTGTTTGAGGTCGAGCCGCTCCGGCACGCTCTCCTGGATGAAATCGGCGTCGGCCACCGCCTCGGCGATGGTCTTGGCAAAGGTCAGTCTGCCTTCCCTGGGCAGGCCGCCTGGAACCATCTGCCTGTAGGCGCGGCGCGCGCCCTTCATCACTTCCGAGACCTTGCGCGACGCTTCCGGGTCCGGATCGAAGATCGACACGTCGATGCCGTTGAGCAGCAGCCGCGCCACCCAGCCGGCGCCAATGACACCGCCGCCAATGGCGGCTGCCTTGTTGATGATGCTCATGGTCAGGCTCCGGTTCTTGTCTTGGCGGTTTCGGGGTCGATGAGAGGCACGCGCTCGCCGGAGCGGATCACGAAGGGGTCGTAGGCCTTGCGGGCGAAGACTTCGAGCACGAAGGGCCAGAAGAATTCGATCGGCAGCGTGTCGTAGTCCGGGTCGAAGCTCGACTGGTCCCAGCGTTCGCAAAACTGGTCGCAATCGTCGAAATAGGCATGGCCGGCGAAGCGGTCGCGAGCGTGGCGGTTGCCGCCGAGATGATGCGCGTAACAGAGCCGCTGGAAGTCGCCATGCTTTTCCACCACCCAGGTGCATTGCTCGCGCACGAAAGGTTTCAGGATCGAGGCGGCGTATTCGTCGTGATTGTAGGGAGCGTAGATGTCGCCGATGTCGTGCAGCAGCGCGCAGGCGATCCAGTCGGTGTCGGCGCCGTCACGCCAGGCCCGCGTCGCCGCCTGCAGCGAATGGCCGAGCCTGGTGATCTTGTAGCCCGACAGGCCTTCGTCGAGTTGCACCAGTGCGTCGAGCAGCCGCTCGCCGGTCCTGGCGGCATAGTCGATCTCATGGGCGGTCAGGAACTCATAGTCTTGCCTGTCGCCATCCTTCATCGCAGTGAATTTGACGGTAGCCATGATCCGCTCCCGTCTTAAGCAGCCGCTGCGATCGGCGCCCGCTTGGTGAGGTTGAGCTTCCTGCGCACTTCCTCCGGCCCCAAAATCCTGGCGCCGAGATTGGTGACGATGCTGGCGGCGCGCTCGACCAGCTGCGCATTGGTGGCCAGCACGCCCTTGTCGAGCCAGAGATTGTCTTCGAGACCGACGCGGACATTGCCGCCGGCGAGCACTGCAGCGGCTGCATAGGCCATCTGGTTGCGGCCGATGGCGAAGGCCGACCAGTTCCAGGTCGACGGCACGTTGTTAACCATGGCCATGAAGGTGTTGAGGTCGTCCGGCGCCCCCCACGGCACACCCATGCAGAGCTGCACCAGCGCGTCGGGATTCAAGACCTTTTCTTCGACCAGCTGCTTGGCGAACCAGAGGTGGCCGGTATCGAAGGCTTCGATCTCCGGCTTGACGCCGAGCGCCGTCATCATGCCGCCCATGGCGCGCAGCATGCCGGGCGTGTTGGTCATGACATAATCGGCCTCGGCGAAGTTCATGGTGCCGCAATCCAGCGTGCAGATTTCCGGCAGGCACTGGCGCACATGTTCCATGCGGTTGGTGGCGCCGCCCATGTCGGTGCCGTTTTCATTGAGCGGCAGCGGCGCTTCCGGTGAGCCGAACACCATGTCGCCGCCCATCCCGGCGGTCAGGTTCAGGATCACATCGACTTCTGCCGCGCGGATGCGGTCCGTCACTTCGCGGTAGAGATGGATATCGCGGCGCGGCTTGCCGGTCTCGGGGTCGCGGACATGGCAGTGGACGATGGCGGCACCGGCCTTGGCCGCATCGATCGCCGAATCGGCGATCTGCTTGGGCGAGCGTGGCACATGCGGGGAGCGGTCCTGCGAGCCGCCGGACCCGGTCACGGCACAGGTAATGAAAACCTCACGGTTCATCGCGAGCGGCATGGACATCTCCTCCCATAGAAACAGACCCAACAATGCCCGACTTGCCGGAAACTGTTTTGCGATTTACGAAGCTCTCATGATCAAGAGCGAAAAACCGACCATCTTTCGCGCCGAGCGATCGCCGCTCAAGGTGACGCTGCTGGTGTTTTCAGGCTCGTCCATCATGTGCGTGGCGTCGGCCGTCGACCCGCTGCGCGCCGCCAATCGCATTTCCGGCGAGACGCTGTTCGATTTCAAACTGGTCTCGGTCACCGGCGAGGCGCCGGTCACCACATGCGGCCTGCCGGTGGCGGTCAGGGGCCGCTTCGATGCGGCCGAGCCGACCGACGTGCTTGTCGTCGTCGCCGGCTTCGGCACCCAGAATTACGCGACATCGGCTCTGCTTTCCGGATTACGGCGAGCGGCCCGCGCGGCTCGCGCCTGCGGCGGCGTCGAGGCCGGCACATGGCTGGTGGCGCGCGCCGGCCTCCTCGAAGGCCGCAGCGCCACCACCCATTGGGAAGACATGGAGGATTTTTCCTCCGCCTTTCCCGGCGTCGACGTGCGTCCGGACCGCTACGTCATCGACGGACCGGTGTTCACCTCGGGCGGGGCGTCGCCGACCTTCGACCTGATGCTGCATCTGATCCGCACCCGGCTCGGCATGGCCGTCGCGCTCGATGTCGCCAGCGTCTTCATCTACGACCAGGCGCGCGCCGCGACCGACGCGCAGCCGCTGGTCTCGCTCGGCCGGCTCGACGGCTACGACCCGCGTCTGGCGCAGGCTATCCGGCTGATGGAATCGCATGTCGACCAGCCGCTGACCATCGACGCGGTGGCAAAACGCGCCGGGGTGACGGCGCGGACATTGGAGAGCATTTTTCGCAAGTCGATCGGCGAGACGCCGGGCGCATATTATCTCAGGCTGCGGCTGGGCGCGGCGCGGCGGCTGGTGGTCGACACGCGGATCGCCATGGCGGATATTGCCGGGCGGACGGGGTTCTCGTCCGCCGCGGCATTTTCCAGAGCGTTTTCAAGAGCGTTCGGCGAAGCCCCGGTCAGGCTGCGCCGAGGTTGATGCATGTCGCCCAAAAGTGTGTCGCGGTTTTGGGATAACGACATGCACAGACAAAGGGAGATCAGGCTGCGTTCTGTCGATCGCTGCCGGCGTCCATCTGCGAGCGCATCTGCCTCGCCAGACGGACTTCAAATCGGCTGCTGACAGCACGATCCCATTCGTTTTTCACGCTGTCGGTCGGCCGCGGCAGCGCCATCAGCCGGTCGATGATCGATCCGGTCTCGCCGGATGAGAGCAGGGCGTCGATTTCGCGTTCATGCTGCATATCGGTTCGCCTCCTTCCTTTTCACCCGCCACAACCGCATCCTTATACGAGATACGTGACGGCAGTTTGAAGGCAAGAGCGAGGTCATTGAGGGGCGCCAAAGGGCAAACCCTTGTCGTCGGATAGGGTCTTGCGCAAACCCCATTCCGGGGCGGCCGGAATGTTATCCAGCCACCCTTGAGCACAACGAATCGGCTTTCCGCCCTCAGACGTAGCGGTTGACGATGTTTTCCAGCAACTCCTGGCGGCCGGAGCGTGGCTGCGGCTCGATCTTCTTCTTCACCACGCGCTCGGCGATGTCTTCCAGCGAGCGCTTGCCCGACAGCATCGCCTTGCCCTCGGCCGTGTTCCAACCGGCATAGCGCTCGGCCAGCGGACCCGACAGCGCCTTGTCCTCGACCATCTTGGCGGCTGCCTTGAGGCCTCGTGCGCAGGAATCCATGCCGCCGATATGGCCGATCAGCAGGTCCTGCGGGTCGAGCGACTGGCGGCGCAGCTTGGCGTCGAAATTGGTGCCGCCGGTCTTGAAGCCGCCGGCCTGCAACACCTGGTAATAGGCCAGCGCCATCTCGGGCACATTGTTGGGGAACTGGTCGGTGTCCCAGCCCGACTGGTAGTCGTTGCGGTTCATGTCGATCGAGCCGAAGACGCCGAGCGCATTGGCCAGCGCCAGCTCGTGTTCGAAGGAATGGCCGGCGAGAATCGCGTGGCCCTGCTCGATGTTAAGCTTCACTTCCTTCTCCAGCCCGAAGCGCTTGAGGAAACCGTAGACCGTGGCGACGTCGTAGTCGTACTGATGCTTGGTCGGCTCCTGCGGTTTCGGCTCGATCAGGATCGTGCCTTTGAAGCCAATCTTGTGCTTGTAGTCGACGACCAGGCTGAGGAAGCGCCCGGCCTGCTCCTGCTCGCGGGCAAGATCGGTGTTGAGCAGCGTTTCATAGCCCTCGCGCCCGCCCCACAGTACATAATTCTCGCCCTTCAGCCGCTTGGTGACGTCGATGCAGCTTTTCACCGTCGCCGCCGCATAGGCGAAGACATCCGGATCGGGATTGGTGGCGGCGCCCGACATGAAGCGGCGGTTGGAGAACAGGTTGGCCGTGCCCCAGAGCAGCTTGACGCCGGTCTTCTTCATCTTGGCGGCAAAATAGTCGGCGATCTCGTCGAGCCGCGCGGCACTTTCGGAGAAATCCTTTCCTTCGGGCCGCACGTCGGCGTCGTGAAAGCAGAAATAGGGGGCGCCGAGCAGCGAGAACATCTCGAAGGCGACGTCGGCTTTCAGCTTGGCGAGTTCCATCGTGTCGACGCCGCCAGCCTTGGGAAACCAGGGCCGGTCGAAGGTCTGGCCGCCAAAGGGATCGCCGCCCGGCCAGGCGAAAGAATGCCAGTAGGCGACGGCGAAGCGCAGATGGTCTTCCAGCCGTTTGCCGGCCACCACCTCGTCGGGATTGTAGAAGCGGTAGGCCAGCGGGTTGATCGAATCCGGCCCCTCATACTTGATCGCTTTGATGTCGCCGAAAAATCCGCTGCTCATGATTTCTGTCCTCTCTCGAATAGTTCGCCCTGATTACCTCAGGCGTAATTGGTTTCGCTCTCGCTCGGGGTGAAAAGGCTCGTGTCAAAGCCACTCAACGAAGGAGACAGACCATGACCGACCTCAACACGATCGCCCAGAACTACATCACCGCCTGGAACGAGGCCGATGCGGATCGCCGCGCCGAACTGCTCAAGGCCACCTTCACGGAAGACGTCAGCTACCGCGATCCGCTGATGCAAGGCGACGGCCATGCCGGCGTAGCCAAGCTGATCGACGGTGTACAGCAGCGCTTCGCCGGCTTCCGGTTCTCGCTGAAGGGCCAGCCGGACGGGTTTGGCGACCGCATCCGCTTCTCGTGGAATCTTGGGCCGGAAGGCGTGCCGTCGGTTATCGAAGGCACCGATATCGGTGTTATCGAGAACGGCCGTCTGAAGAGCGTCACCGGGTTTCTCGACAAGGTGCCGGCGCAGTGATCGATTAAGGGTGGCGCGAGACACCCCCCTCTGCCCTGCCGGGCATCTCCCCCGCAAGGGGGGAGATTGGCTGGCATCCACGCCTTCGCTAATCACCCACCTTACAAGACTGGCATACCCGCCGACGCTGCCGATCTCCCCCCTTGCGGGGGAGATGCCCGGCAGGGCAGAGGGGGATGCCTCGCGCTCACTCACGCCATGGCGCCTTTGATCGCCGGGTATAGCGCCCGGTAGCGCTGGTACGCATCGGCATACGCCCCGCCAAGCGCAGCATCCGGCTCGATCGTCGCATCCGTCCTCGGCGCCGTGCACACCGCCCGCGGATCAGCCCCTGTCGCCGCGATCAGACCAAGCCTCGCCGCGCCAAAGGCAGCACCGAAATCGCCGTCGGCCGGAATGTCCACGGGCACCTGCAGCGCCGTAGCGATCGCCTTCAGCCAGTAGCGCGAGCGCGAGCCGCCGCCGATTGCCGTCACCCGCGTCAAATCCGTGCCGGCGGTCTTCAAGGCTTCGAGACTGTCGCGGAATGCGAAGGCGACGCCCTCGAGCACGGCCTGCGTCAGCACTGCGCGCCCGGATTCATGCGCCAGTCCGGTGAAGGACCCACGAATGGCGGAATCATTGTGCGGCGTGCGCTCGCCCGAGAGATAGGGCAGGAACGACACCCCGCTAGGCGCTTTCAGCACATCGCCAAGTTCGGCGGTCAATTCGCCGGCCTTCTTGCCTGAAATCTCCGACAGCCAGTTCAGCGAATCGGTCGCCGACAGGATGACGCCCATTTGGTGCCAGGTGTTTGGCAGCGCGTGACAGAAGGTGTGCACCGCGCTGGCCGGATTGGGCAAATAGGACGCGTTGGCGGCAAACAGCACGCCGGATGTGCCAAGCGACACGAAGGCATGGCCGGCGCCGACCGTGCCCATGCCGCAGGCCGAAGCAGCATTGTCGCCGGCGCCGCCGGCAACCGGGGTGCCCGATGCTATGCCCCAGCTGGCGGCCAGTTCGGCGCGCAAGGCGCCGGCCTTCTCCGTGCCTTCGACCAGCGACGGCATATGCCTTTCGTCGAGCGATGTCGCCGCAAGCAATTCGGGGGACCAGCGCCGTTTGCCGACATCGAGCCAGGAGGTGCCGGCCGAGTCGGACATTTCTGAGATATGCTCGCCGGTCAGCCACAACCGCAGGAAATCCTTCGGCAAAAGCACCTTCCCCACTTTGGCGAAGACGGCAGGCTCATTGTTCTTCACCCAGGCGAGTTTCGGCGCCGTGAAGCCGGGGAAGACGATATTCCCGGTGAGTTGGCGAAAGCGCGGGTCGGCATCGAGCGCGGCGGCCTCGGCGTGACTGCGCGTATCGTTCCACAGGATGCAGGGGCGCAGCACCTGGTCGCCGGCATCGAGCAAGGTGGCGCCATGCATATGGCCGGAAAGGCCGATGCCCTTGACCGCGGCAAGCTCTTTCGGGTGCGAGGCTTTCAGCTTGGCAATGGCGGTCTCGCAGGCGCGGATCCAGTCGGCGGGGTTTTGTTCGGACCAGCCGGGATGCGGCCGCGATACGTCAAGCGAAGCATGGCCGGAGCCGATGATCTTCTGCCCGGCATCGATCAACAGCGCCTTGACGCCCGACGTGCCGAGATCGAGGCCGAGATACATGCATTCCTCCCATTGCCATTAATTTTTTCGGGTCTCGAAAAAATCTGGCTTGCCAGTTTTTAAAACAAGATCCGCCGCGGGTCAATTCTCTGACAAATTGGCGGCGCGTTGCGAAAACAGCGCCGACAGCGGACTGTCCGGCCGGACCAGTGCGCGCTCGGCCGTCAACGCCCAGGCAAGCGCCGTGTCGCCGGCGCGCAACGCCGCCTCGATCAGCGTGAGATCAATCACATCGCGCTGGGCGTGGCTGCCGCCAAAGCGATGGGCAATGGCGCGGATCGGTCGGATCAGGCGCACCGCTTCGCTGTAATTGCCCTCGCCGAATGCCTTGATGCCTTCCGTCAGTGGCTGGCCGACATCCCGGGTAAAGGCGGCGTTGTCGTCGCTGCCGCGCATCGCCTCGTGCTGGGCTTCGAGCAAGATCTTGGCCGGCGCTTCGAGACCGGCGCCGACGAATGCCATCATCGCATGCGCATCGTTGAAGGCGTAATTGCCGGCTCCAGCCTTCGGCGCCCAGTTGGCAGCGAGCGCTGCCCAGCGGTCGCCGACATCGACACCGCCGAGATAAAGCCGCCACAGGATCGCGGATGCATCGACCATGTTCAGCGCCAGCGTCGAACGCTCGCCATAGATCGGCCCGTCATAGAGTTTGAGCACCTCGTCGGTCTCGCCGAGATCGTAGTGGAACAGCGCCAGATGCCACCAATTATGCACCTGCAGGAAGCTCTCTTTGGTCCACGCCTCGGGATTGGCGCGCATCCAGGCGATGCCGTCCCGTTGCCGGCTCTGCATCTCCATGACATGGGCGACCGCGTGCTGCGCCCAGCCGTCTCGCGGCTCGATCTCGATCGCCTGTCGGCCGAAACTTTCGGCTCTGATATAGTCGCCCATCTCCTCGAGACCGAAGGCCTGCATACCGAGAATGGCGTGATAACCTGGCATGCCGCTCTGCCAGGACGGTAGCGCGCGGCCGATACGGTCGCGCAGCATGCGGGCATTGCCGGTGAAGAAGTCGATCTGGTGGCCGACCTGCAACGCCACCACGTCGAGCGGGTTGTCGATGGCGATATCTTCGAGCAGGCGCGCGGCGTCATGCCAGCGTCCCTCGGCAAGGTGGCCAAGGGCCGCCACATGCGCCTGTTCGCGCGGCGTCGCGGCAAGCGGCAGTGCCGCAGCATGGCATGCCTGGGTGACCGCCATTGCCTCGCGTTCGGTGGCGAGGCCGAACAGATACCCCTTGAAGACATGCGCCATGACGAAACCGGGATCCGCCGATATGGCGCGGTCAACGGAGCCGACCGGGTCGCCGACGAAGCATTGCAATTCATGAACGGCCTGGCTGTAGGGTGAAAACCCGGCCTCGGTCGCGCCCGAAAACATTAGGCCGAATGGATCTCTTACTGCCATATCGGCCCTGATGCTCCGCAGTTCCTAATTGCCCGAGCGCATCGCCACCGTGGCGATCCCGGCGCCGACCAGCAGCGTGCCGCCGGTGCGGTTGAAGATGCGGATCGCCTTGGGGTTGCGTACGACGTTGCGGGCGCGCGCCGCAATCAGCGCGTAGCCGAAGGCATTGGCGAAGGCGAGCGCCAGGAAGGTCGCTTCGAAGATCAGCATCTGTGTCCAGAAATCGGCTTCCCGGTTGAGGAACTGCGGCAGGAAGGCGACGAAGAAGGTGATGCTCTTCGGGTTGAGTGCGGTGACCAGCCAGGCGTGCGCCATCATCTTGGCGGCCGAGACGGCATCTGTGCGCGGTTCAGCTTTGAGCGCGCCGCCGGCGCGAAACAGTTTTACCCCGAGATAGACCAGATAGCAGGCGCCGATCAGCTTCAGAATGGTGAACACGGTCGCCGACGCGGCCAGCAGCGCGCCAATGCCCAGCATCGACAGGGTCATGGCGGTGAAGTCGCCCAGCGCCACGCCGACGGCCATCGGCAAGGCGGTGCGCCAGCCCTGGCCCAGCGCATAGGACACGACCAGAAGAATGGTCGGGCCGGGAATGATGAGCAGAACGGTGGAGGCGGCGGCGAAGGCGGCCCAGTTTTCGAACGACATCTTTGTCTCCTTGAGCGCAAAGAAAAGGATAAATCCTCGTGTGCGGAGGAATGTAAAGAGCCCTCTCCCAAAAATGCACGGCGGACCATTTCGCCAGATCGCTGCGGCTATTGGCGGCACAGGCTTAAGACCGGTCGTTGGGCCTTCACCCTTTTTCAACCATGTTTGGCGAAACTGCCTGCCATCCGGCCGGACCGTGTTTCCCGCCGACAGCGTAGGGTTGGGTGCATGCGTGAGTTGCCGCAGAATGTGACGCCGCCAGCAAATGGCGACGCAAACGAGACCGAACATCTCTATTCCCGCCGCTTCGTCCTGTCAGGGGCCGGCGCCATGACGCTGCTCGGCATGGCCGGCTGCAGCACTTCGACGCTCGAGCTGCCGCAATTCCAGCTGGATGACACGGTCACCGGCTCGGTGCGGCCGATCCGTCCGGCGATCAGCGTCGACAAGAACGTCACCGGCCCCGATGTCATGTACGCTTCGCTCAACGATGGCGGCTTCGAAGTGCCGGCGGTGCCCTATCAGAAGGTCAAGCCGGAGTTCCGCCGCCAGATCGTCGTCAACGAGACCGGCGAGGCGCCCGGCACGATTGTCGTCCATCTGCAGGAGCGAAAGCTCTATCTGGTGCAGGAGGGCGGCGACGCCATCCGCTACGGCGTCGGCATCGGCAAGGACGGCTTCCGCTGGTCCGGCCGCGCCAACATCCAGTACGGCAAGGAATGGCCGACCTGGACGCCGCCGCCGGAGATGATCCAGCGCAAGCCGGAACTGGTGAAATGGCAAAACGGCCAGCCCGGTGGCCTCACCAACCCGCTCGGCGCACGCGCCCTCTACATCTACCAGGACGGCAAGGACACCGGCTACCGCATACACGGTTCGCCGGAATGGGCGAGCATTGGCCAGGCGATGTCGTCGGGCTGCGTGCGCCTGATCAACCAGGATATCATCGACCTCTACAGCCGCGTTTCCAAGAAGAACCCGGTCGTCGTCGTCTGATCCTATGCGGCGGTTTGGCGCCGCTGGAAACTCCCGTTGCGCGATGCGGCAAGCTAGGCCAAGGTGCCTTGAAAACCACAGCGCCGGGAGAGATCGAGCATGGCTGGAACGTTTGTCATCGCACAGGGCGGCGGCCCGACCGCCGTCATCAACCAGACGGTTGTCGGGGCCACGCTGGAAATCCGCAAGCGCCATCCCGGCGCCAAGGTGCTGGGCTCGCTCCACGGCGTGCGCGGCATTCGTGACGGCAACTATGTAGACCTCTCCGCCATCCCCGAGGACCGGCTGCGGCTGATCGCCGGCACGCCGAGTGCAGCCCTCGGCTCGACGCGCGACAAACCGGATGCCGCCTATTGCGAAGTCATCCTCAACGGGTTGAAGAAGGCCGGCGCCGACGCTTTCATCTACATCGGTGGCAACGACACGTCGGGCACGCAGCAGATTCTGACCGACGCCGCCGGCGGCAGCATTGCTTTCGTCCATGCGCCAAAAACCATCGACAACGACCTCGAGGAAAACGACCACACGCCGGGCTTCATCTCGGCGGCCGAATTCGTCGCCGGCGCCTTCCTGTCCGTCGATCTCGATTTCCGCGCATTGCCCGGCATCTATGTCGGCATCGTAATGGGTCGGCATGCCGGCTTCCTCACCGCGGCGGCTGCAGCCTGGCAGCTCGATCCCGACAGCGGCCCGCATCTGGTCTACGTGCCGGAACGGCCGTTCTCCGCCGCCGGTTTCATCGACGACGTGCGCGCCACGCTCGACCGCCACAAGCGTTGCATCGTCGCCGTCTCCGAAGGTGTCAGCACCGCCGACGGCAAGGCGCTGGTCGAAAGCCTGGTGCCGCCGGAGAAGCTCGAGCGCGACGCGCATGGCAACGTCAAACTGTCGGGCAGCGACCTGCCGTCAGCTCTGGAACGTGCGCTCGCCGAAGGCCTCCCGGGCAAGCGCGCCCGCGTCGATGCGCTTGGCTACATGCCGCGCGGCTATGTCGGCGCGATCAGCGCCGTCGACGCGCAGGAGGCTTTCGACGCCGGCGCCTTCGCGGTTGCCGTTGCCGGCGAAGGCGGTGGCTCGGTGGCGCTGCAATATGACGGCACGAAAACCGTGCTGAAGAAGGTGCCGCTGAAGAACGTCGCCGGCAAGACGCGCCATATGTCCGACGATTTCATGAAGCCCGATGTCAACCAGCTGTCGGAAGCGGGCATGGCTTACCTGAAGCGGCTGGTGCCGGAAAAATACAAGGTGGGAAAGCCCTTCGTCTGATGGGCGGCCGTTTTGGCGGCACCCGTTTTGGTGGCGAGCGCGTTGTCGGCGACTGGTTCGGCAAGACGATCATCGACGACCGCACGACGATGCTGACCGAGCCGTTCGTGCATGATTTCGTGCGCGCCAACATCTGGCATTTCAGGGGACGCGACGCCGACCTGCTGGTCGACACCGGCATGGGCATCTGCCCGCTGGCGCCTGAGATCGACACGCCCGAGGGCAAGCCGCTCATTGTTGTCGCCACCCACATCCATCTCGACCATGTCGGCTCGCTGCACGAGTTTCCGCTGCGCGCCGGGCCGCGGCACAGTGCCGAGCATTTCGAGACCATGAACGATCAGGTGACCTACGCCTACATGTTCAACAATCTCGACGGCGCCGTTTCGAAATTGCCGGCGCCGGGCTGGACGGCGGCCGACTACAAGATTCCGCCGGCGCCGCTGACGCGCACGCTGGACGAGGGCGACATCGTCGACCTCGGCGACCGGCAGTTCCGCGTCCTGCATCTGCCCGGACATTCGCCGGATTCGATCGCTTTGTTCGACGAGGCAGACGGCCTGTTCTTTGCCGGCGACGCCATCTACGATTCCACGCTGATCGACGACCTGCCGGATTCCTCCCGGCCTGATTATCGCCGTACCATGCAGCGGCTCCTTGACCTGCCTGTTCGCCTCGGCCATGGCGGCCATGGGCCGAGCTTCGACGGCAACCGGATGCGCGAGATCGCCACAGCCTATCTCAGGCGCACCGGAGCCCTCTGACGACATTGGGATTGGAACCAGCGTGGCGCCGTGGTCGAGCGCGTCAATCCGGACAAGGCAGCCGCCAATGCCGGCCTGCAGCCGGGCGACGTCATCGTCGCCGTCGACCGGTCGCCCGTGCGGGATGCGCGGCAAGCCAACCAGGCGATCGCCGAGACCGGCAGATCGGGCCGGAAGTCGGTGCTGCTTTTGGTCGACCGGGGCGACGCGCAAATCTTCGTCGCCGTACCCTTCGCCGCCGGTTGAGTCATGATGCGGCGGGCTCGCTGAACGATCGGCAGGCCTGCCTCACGGCCCCGCCAAAATTCCTGTTGCCCGCCGCGACATCTTCGAGAACATTACGGCAGGCCGGCAATGGCCTGCTAAAAACGGACAGTCCGATGGTCACTCGCGGTTTTTCCTCCGGTCGAAAGCCTCCGACGGAGACCGATGCGCGCATTCCGCCCGGTCAGTATCTCGAACAGGGCTTTCCGGTGCTGTCGGCGGGGCCGACGCCGCGCGTGCGCACCGAGGACTGGTCGTTCACGCTCAAGCACGGGCCGCGCCCGATCAAGAAATGGAACTGGGCCGAGTTCAACGCGCTGCCCTTGACCAAGATGACGCGCGACATCCATTGCGTTACCGCCTGGACCAAGTTCGATACCGCCTGGCAAGGCGTGCTGGTCGACGACATCCTTGCCGATGCAGGCATCGAAGCGCCGACCGGCTTCCTGCTGGCGCATGGCTATGACGGCTATACCACCAACGTGCCGGCCAAGGATCTCACCGCGGGGAAGGCGATGGTGGCGCTGCTTTATGAAGGCAAGCCAATCACTGCCGACCATGGCGGCCCGGCGCGGCTCCTGGTGCCGCATCTCTATTTCTGGAAATCGGCTAAATGGCTGAACGGGCTGCAGTTCACCGAGCGCGACGAGCCGGGCTTCTGGGAATTGCGCGGCTATCACATCTATGGCGACCCGTGGCGCGAGCAGCGCTATAGCGGCGATCCATGAGCGAAGCGCCGCAATCTCCCTGGCAGACGGCGAAAATCACCCGGATCGAAAAGCGGACGCCTCGCGTCACCAGTTTCTTTTTCGCGCTGTCACGGCCATTCGCCTATCGCGCCGGACAGCATGTCGACGTCAGGCTGACGGCGCCTGACGGCTACCAGGCGCGCCGCTCCTATTCCATCGCCTCGGCGCCGGAGAGCGGCGCCACGATCGAGCTGGCGATCGAGAAGCTCGACGACGGTGAAGTCTCGCCCTTCTTCCACGACATCGCCGCGGTCGGTGACGAGATCGAACTGCGCGGGCCGCTCGGCGGCCATTTCGTCTGGTCCGATGGGGATGGCGGGCCGCTGCTTCTGGTCGGCGGCGGCTCCGGCGTGGTGCCGCTGATGGCGATGGTGCGGCATCGAACCTTGCGCAAATCGGCGGTGCCGGTGGCGCTGATGTTTTCGGTGCGGGTCTGGGACGAGGTGATCTTCCGCGACGAGCTGATCGGTCTCGGTGACCGCCGCGACGGGTTCGAGCTGGTGCTGACGCTGACGCGCGAGGCCGTACGGCGCCCGTCCGACTATTCGAGGCGCATCGACACGGCAATGGTCATGCAGGCGCTCACGCGGCTGCCGCGGCCGCCGGCGCTCGCCTTCGTCTGCGGGTCGAACGCCTTCGTCTCGGCGGCTGCCCAGGCGCTGATCGACGCCGGTATATCAGCGGAAATCATCCGCACCGAGCGCTATGGCGTCTGAGAGGGCCACAGTGGTTCACCGTTTCATGGAAACAGCCACCCGCTCTCAGGTGGGTGAAAACCTTGCCGACAGCAATTGGAACGGCAGCGCGCCATAGGCGGCGACTTCGGCCTCATTGTCCCAGTTGCGGAACTGGCGCGATGGCCGTGCCTCGATCACCAGAGGCCGGCCGGTGTCGTCCACCGTTACCTTGCCGCGAAAGCGCAGCACACGTCCGCCGCCGGCGCGGCTGATCACCATGGAACGCAGGCGGGCGACATGGCCGCCGCCGGCATTGATTTCCATCTCAATGCGGCGCCGGATTGGTGGAACGACGATCCTGACGGTGACGTCCAGCACCATCGCTCCAGTCCTGTCCGGACGCGGCAGGGGCTGGGAAAGTGCAAACGGCGCCGACGTCGCTCTTGCCTTGCGCAATGTCGGCCTGCCGCGCCAGACGGCGGGCGTCGGCTGCTGCAGGCGGCCCTTTTTGCGTTTGAGGCGCAACTGCTTGGCAAAGCCGCGCGACAGCCAAACGAGGCCGCCGAAATCGGTACGCGGCTTGGCCTGCAGCACCGAGGACCAGCGCGACAGGCCGGCGCGGTCGGCCAACTCAATCGTCTTTGCAAGTTCGGCCTCCGGCACCGCAATGCCGATCTCCAGGCAGAGATAGGAGAGCGCCACCGCCGCGGCGACGGCGAGGCCCCGCTTGGCGACGATGTCGCCGAACACGCCCCAGTCGACTGCGCCACTCTCGATGGCGACCGCACAGTCAACCAGCCAGTCGCTGTGGGTGTGGGCATCGAGGCCGCCATGTGCGATGGCGAGCGCCATGCGGTCGGCCGGAGAGGGCACAAGCACGCGGACGCCATTGAAATCGGCTGACAGCGCCCGCTGCCAGATCGCCAGATCATCTTCCGCGCTTTGCTGCGACCCGTCATAAGCGAGCTGGTGCAGGTCGATGTCGCCGAAACTGCCCTTGAAAAAATTCATCGAACGCAAGGACGCCAGCCTGGTGCGCAGATATTGCGGACTGACGCCGGTGGCGATCTGCCAGTCGCGTTCGCTAAGCACATCGAAGGCGGCAATCATGGCCTGCGAGCGCACCAGTATGTCGATGTCATGCGCCACCCGGCCGCGCTGCGCCGACGCGTTGACGGCGATGCGGCTGGCGCCTTTGATAAGCATCACCGCGCAGCCGGCGTCGATCATGGCCTGTAGCGCCGGCTCGGCCTCGCGCGCAGCCAGTCGCGATTTGGTCCACAGCATCTTTTGCAGGCCGACAAGACGTGGATAGGCCGGATGCCCAGCGAGCTTGCGGCCGAACCTGTCGGAGATCGCGGCCAGCAGCCGATGCTCGCGGAAAGCAGCATGGTCGATATCGTTCTCGTCGAGCCAGCGCGCCGCATAGGCCCCGGCCGCCTCTTCATCGGGGAGCAATGCGGCCTTCAGCAACTGGTCGAGGCCGCCAGTGGGCCATGACCAACCATAGTCCGGAAACCGACGGCCGATACGGCGCATGGCATTGGCCATCAGTCGGCGCTCGCCTTTTTCGCTGCTCGCCTTTGCATGGCCAGCCTTACGACTTCGACATAACCGCGGTCGCGCACGGGGTCGCGTCCATAGGACATGCTGTCGGGCCGGATGCGGCGCAAGGTTAGGACATCGTCGAGCATGGCAAGCGCAAAGCCCGCCTCGCGGACACGGGCGATCCAGTCGACCATGTCGCCGCGACCGCCTTGCGGGTCGATGATCGGACCGACGGCCTCGGCTACCTCCCGGCGGATCATCATCGTCGTGCGCGACCAGCCCGCCACGGCCACGTCCTGTTGCACATCGGGCTTGTCATCGCGAAACGTCCGCCAGTGGGCAAAGACTCCTGCCGTCGCGGGAAACCGCTCGAAATGCTCCAGCTGCCTTTCGATCTTGGTCGGCAGCCACAGATCGTCCGCATCGAGCGTGGCGACGAAGGGCGTCGCCAGCGCGGCGATGCCCCTGGTGGTGGCGCTGCCTGGTCCGGCATTGTCCTGGCGCAACACCTGCACCGGCATGCCCAGCGCATTGACCACCGCGACCGTATCGTCGGTCGAGCCGTCATCGACGACGATTATGGCGTCGGGCTGGACCGTCTGGGCCGCGACCGATCGCAGCGTCTCGGCGATGGTGGCGGTCGCGTTGAAGGCCGGAATGACGACGCCGTAGCTGGCCATCACAGGAAACGCCAATTCGCAAGTTCCTTGAAATCGAAGATGCCGTCGACAGGGTGCAAGGAGCGGTCGGCCTCGCGCCGTTTCATCGACTTGTAGACGGCGCGCATGAATTCGCGAAAAGGAACATCGGCCTGCCTGGTCATGTTGCCGGGATGGCGCCGGTAATAGAGCGCAACAGTGTCGGGCATCGTGAATTTCGGCCCGCTTTCGAAAGTGCGCAGCAGATAGTCGGTGTCCTCGGCCTGGTGGAAATCCTCGTCGAAGCTGCCGATGCGTTCGACCAATCGCCGGACGAAGATAGCGGGAGACAGGTGAATGCCGCGAACCGTCACCGAGTGGCTGTCGGCTGTCGGCTCCAGCGTATCGTCATCTATGTCGTCGACCAGCGTCATGCGCGAATAGGTGAGCTCGAGGGTGCGGTCTGTGTCGAAACAGGCCAGATCCGCCTTGAAGCGGCCCGGCGGGGAAATGTCGTCGGAATCGAGAAACGATACCAGCCCGGTCTGCGGCAGCAATTGCCGCAAGCCCGCGTTGCGTGCCCGCGTCACCCCGGCATTCTGCTGCTGGAAAAGGCGAATGCACGGCGCCTCCGCGATCAGCGAGCGCACGACCGCCACCGAACTGTCGGTCGAACCGTCATCGATAACGATGATGTCGAGATCGGCGGCATCGCGCTGCCTCAGCAGCGAGCGCAGCGCCGAGCCGACATGGCGTTCGCGGTTGTAGACCGGCATGATCACGCTCAGCTTCACGCACGCATTCCAGGCTGTGATCTATTCATTCTTTCACCACTCTGCCGGGCGCTTGATCTCGAAAAGCCCCTCGACCGGGCGCCGCGACGGATCGGCCTTGCGCCGCCGCAAGGATTTCTGAATTACACGTAGGTATTCGCGCACCGCCACATCCCTTTGCTTGGTCAAATTGCCGGGGTGGCGCCGGTAGTATACCGCGACGGTGTCGGGAAAAATGTGCTTTGGGCTGGTTTCGAAAATGCGCAGCAGATAGTCGGCGTCTTCGCCCTGCCGGAACTCCTCGTCGAAAGCACCTGTACGGTCGATGAGTGCCCTGCGGAATATCCCGGCGCTAAGGCTGACGCCGCGCACGGTGGGACCTGCGCCGCCCGGTGCCGGCTGAAGGGCTTCGTCGTCCATGAGATCGACGCGCGTCATCAGCGAGTAGGTCAGCTCGAGCGCAGGGTCGGCCGCGAACAGGGGTAGGCCAGTCTTGAATCGTCCAGCCGGCGAGACGTCGTCCGAATCCAGGAACGACACCAGTTCGGTTTGCGGCAGCAACTGCCTCAGCCCTGTGTTGCGCGCGTTGGCCACGCCCTGGTTTGCCTGCTGGAACAGGCGGATGCACGACGCTTCCCGCATGATGGCGCGGACTGCTTCAACGGAGCTGTCCGTCGAGCCATCGTCGACAACGATGATATCGAGATCGGCATCGTCGCGTTGCCTGAGCAGGGACCGCAACGTCGAAACGACATAGATCTCCCGATTGCAGACCGGCACGATGACGCTCAACTTCATGCGGAGCCCCGAAGGACGAAATCCGCAATCGTGCCGGCGATCTCGCGCGGCTCGGTCCCCAGCGACAGCCGGTAGCATGGCAGATCGCGGGTAAGCTCGCTGAAAAAGCGAAAGCCCGCTTCCCGCTCGCCCGGCATCTGCACGATTCCTGACGGGGCCAAGGCGATCATGGCATCCTTGCGCGATATGGGCATGACCGAGCTTCTCGCACCTCCCCTGATATGGGGCACTATCAATGCAATAATGTCCAGACTTGCAGGAGGTGGTCGAGGCGCGATCTCGTCGATGCGAAAGGCATGCTTGCCTTGCCAGTTCAGCGGTTGGTACGACTTTAGCCGACCCTCCAGCTTCAGCCGCTTGAAGCCCTCCGGATCCTGCTTGAGCGTGGCAAACAGCGGATAGGCCGTCACCCCCTCGGTCCGGTCGATCAGCACATAGTCGTCGCCGACGCTATCGAGCCCATTGAGCAGGCCGGCGACGACCGTTCCCGATTTGCCGGCACCGCCGGAGCCCGCCAGCAACACGCCCTTGCCATCGATGCCCAGCGTGCCGGCATGGGTGAGCCGCATGCCGCGCGCCGCATATTCCCAATGCAGGAAGGCGCGCAGCGGCGCCCCTTGTTCCCATGGCGGAAAGGCGTCGGCCGACATCATCAGCTGCGCCCCGACATGGCGTTGCGGATCATGGAACTGCCAGAAGTCGAGGTCATGATAGTAGCTGCCGCGCAATCCGGCCTCTTCCAGCCGGTTGGCAAAGGCATGATGGTTGTAATCGCCTCGGCCCCAGGTGGCCGGGGCGAGGACGCCATCGATGCCCGGGTGGGCGACGAAAATGCGGCAGCCGTCAGATGCAGACGGATTTTCCGGGGCCGGTATGAAGGCATGGCTCATGGCTTCCGCCAGCGTGCCATGGTCGAGGTGGACACTCAGCTCCAGTCCCGGCAACCGCACGCTGGCGGTAACGGGATAGAAGGCGGCGGCGCTTTCCGCGGCCGCCAGCGCATGGCGGGCATAATCCGGCAGGGTTTGCAGCGTGATCAAAGGCATGTGTTGGTTGTTCAGCGTCCAGAATTGCGCCGGGTCGCCTGATGCATGTCGCTCGGGGTGGCCCCGGTTTTGAGACGACGACATGCATAAAATCAAAGATCTAAACCGCGTCGCCTGAGTCCGTTCAAACGCGACGCGCTTTAGGGAAACGATTATGCCTGTTTCACCGCCGGCCAGCCGAGAGGTTCCTCAACCTCATGGATCGGGTCGACAATGATGAGATCGGCAAGGTCGTCATGGACATCGACCTTGAGCGGCTCATTGCTGGCAGCAAGCGCAGCCGACAGCTCGCCCGAAAGCGGTTGTGCCGGTGTTTCGGCTGGCGCAAGCAACCCGAAATCGAGCAGTCGGGCAACGAAGCTTTCGAGGTCGGCCAGGCTTGTTTTTGCGGCGCCCGCGGCAGCTCCGACCAGTGCTTCAGTGGCGACGCCGGACGACAAAGCCTGCCAGACCCGGCTGCCGGAATCGGAAAAGCCGAAATACTTGCCGCTCGAAAGATCGAGAACGACGGCTTCGCCATCGAATGATTCGAAAACGATGTCCTTGCTTGCGACCGCGTAGACCCGCTGTTGCATCGCTCTGTCCCCCGTCCCATGCGCCCTGAAGGGATGCGCCGGCTTCACGGTCTGCCCAGCCCTTCCTAAGTGCGTCTAAATCACTCGGCCTATGCTTGGCAAGACAAAGACCCGCGAACACAACGCCTGCGTCGGCGACCGTTGCGGCGAAGTCGACCGGCTCAAGCCTCGATTTCGAGCGCCGACAACGGTTTCGAGCAGCAGGCAAGGATGAAACCGTCATCGATCTCGTGGTCGAGGATGCCGCCATTGTGGCTCATCTCGACTTCGCCGGAGACCTTCTTCACCTTGCAGGTGCCGCACAGGCCGAACTCGCAGGCGGCGGGAATCCGCACGCCCGAGCTGCGCGCGGTCTGCAGCACGGTCTGGCCGGCGACGCAGCCGGCGTCGACCTCCGAAAGCGAGAAGCGGATCGGCGTCACGGCTTCGACAGGTGCAGCGATGCCGTCCTCGACCGGGGAGGCAAACGGCGCCGGAATTTCCTCCACCACAGGCGCGGCAAAGCTCTCCTGATGGTATTTCGTCATGTCGAAGCCGGCGGCATCCAGCATGCCGCGCACGGCGCGCATGAACGGATCGGGGCCGCAGCAGAAGATTTCGCGCTCGCGGAAATCCGGAGCCAGCAAGGGCAGCCGGATCGCATCGATGCGGCCCATATGGCCGTACCAGCCTTCGCGGCTGGAACGTTCCTCGATCATGAAGCCGAGCGACAAGCCGGGCATATGGCCGCCGAGCAGTTCGAGTTCCTTGCGGAAGATGATCTCTTCGGCACGCCGCGCGCAGTTGACGAAACCGACATCGGTCCATGGCGCGCAGTCGTTCAGCCAGCGCAGCATCGACATCATCGGCGTCACGCCGGAGCCAGCCGAAATGAACAGGTATTTGGCCGCCGGGTGGCTGTGCAACGAGAAGTCGCCCGCCGGTCCATAGGCCTTGACATGCGAGCCGGGTGCCAGATGGTCGAACATCCAGCGCGTGCCGATGCTGCCGGCCTGCGCCTTGATCGTCACCGCGATCGAAAAGGGCCGCGATGGCGATGACGACAGCGTGTAGGTGCGCATCAGCGGCCCGTCCGGTGTCGGCAGTTCCAGCGTCAAGAACTGGCCCGGCTTGTAGCGGAACCAGGTCTGGTTGTCGGAGCGGAAGGTGAAGGTCTTGACGTCGGGCGCCTCGTCGCTGACGCCGATCACTTCCAGCACCTGCAGCCTATCGTTCCACGGCGCCATCTGGTCGAGATGGCGATAGAGCCCAAGATCCGTCATCGCATTCATCCTCTGGTCCCTCTTCGCCTGCTCCAGCTCACGCGACGCTGCGCAGCGCCGGCCGGCCGCCTTCGGCAAGGCGCGGGCCGATAAAGGCCGCGTACCATTCGACGAACTGGATCACGCCGCCCTCGTGCAGCTCCGAATAGGGGCCGGGCTCATAGGCCGGAGACAGGATGCCAAAGGCGTTTTCCTCGACGATGCGGCGGTCCTGGTCGTTGGTCTCGGTCCAGACATGGGTGAGCTCCTCAAGGTTGTAGTCGACCCCCTCGACCGCATCCTTGTGCACCAGCCACTTGGTCGTCACCGCGGTTTGCGTAGCGCTGATCGGCAGCACCCGGAAGGTGACCGCATGGTCGATCAGTATGTGGTTCCAGGTCGTCGGATAGTGGTAGTGCATCAAGGTGCCGATGCGGTCGGCGGCAACAGTGTCGGACAGGTTCTTCGTCACCGCGCGCTTTCCGGACATCGTGTAGCTGACGGCATCGCGCAGCAGCGGCGCGCGGGTGGCGCGGTATTGCCCGGCCGGATCGATGCGGAACTTGCTCGGCAGGCCCGCCGCCTCGCATTTCGCCCAGTGCGCAAGCATCTCCGGATCGCTGTCGGCGCCCTGCACGCCGGTCACCGTCGGCGCTTCGGGGAATGTCTTGCACAGCTCCGGATGATTGCCGGCGCAGTGATAGCATTCGCGGTTGTTTTCCCAGACCAGCTTCCAGTTGCCCTTCTCGATGATGGTGCTCTCGAAGGCGACCTTGGCTTCATTCAGCCGGTGCGGCTTGAGGTAGGGCTCTATCATGGCGCGCATCGGGGCAAAGTCGGCAGGTTCTTTTGCCAGGCAGATGAAGATGTAGCCGCCGACGCTCTCGCAGGCGACGGGCTTCAGGCCGAACTGGCTCTTGTCGAAACCGTCGGCCATCTGGCGGGCAAACAGCAGCCGGCCGTCAAGCTCGTAGGTCCACTGGTGATAGGGGCAGACAAGCTTTGCCGCCATGCCCTTCTCAGTGTTGCAGACACGGCTGCCGCGATGGCGGCAGGAATTGTGAAAGGCGTTGATGTTGCCCTTCTGGTCGCGGACCAGCACCACCGGATAATCGCCGATCTGCACGGTGATATAGCTGCCGGGCTTCGGCAGTTCGCAATCATGGCCGATGAACAGCCAGTCGCGATACCAGATAAGCTCCATGTCGAGCTTGAAATAGTCCGGGTCGGTGTAGAAGGGCTGTTCCAGCGAAAAGCCTTGCTTGCGGCCGTTCAGGAGCCTCAGCATGTCGTTGCGCGTATCCATAGTTCTGTCCTCGTGGTTTAAGGACTGAACTTGGTGGTGATGGAGGAAGGATCGGACGCAGGCCGGCGCGGCGCCGGACATGCACTATCCACCTCTTGACCGCCCACCGCGATCAGTCGAGTCTATGCATCTCGGGCTGGTTTCCGGGCTCTGGAGTTGTCCTTGCGGACCATCGCGACACCTTCCCAGGCTGCTGCCCAGTGGTCTCCCGTTGCGACTTCAACTCCACCACCGTTGCGGGGGCAGCGCCGGATTCTGACCGGCTTCCCAATTCTCCGCTGCGTCGTCACGAAGCGGCACCTGAGATGCGATCATCTAATCACGGCAGCGATCGCGACGTCGGCATGAAAGCGACATCATATCCATGCGGCGCGACACGCGCGGCATACGCCCCGCCGACCACCGAAGGGCTGAGATCCTGTCTTGCGGCGCTATCATCGCCGTTTCGAATTGCTGCGGATCCAGTTCCGATCGGGGGCAAAAAGGGCTCAACGGTATCGAAAAGTTACTATTAGCAATCTCTAATCGAACCGAACGGTTCGTTTCTGTTGACAATGCGTGCAGGATGGTGTGAACGACGGCCCGGAAACCGACACCGGAGCGAACCACTCGGTTCGACATAAGCGACTGAAAACAATGCGATAAATGACCATAGAGGAACTTCCTGGCACAATTTCAAGGTGCAGGACCGTGGTCCACACGGAACAACTTCGTGATTGGAAACCAGCCTATGGCTTTCCCACATCGGAGCTGTCCGAACGACGCGAATTCCTCCCAAGACACGCCGCTAGACGGACAGACAAACTGGAGTACTAAAAATGAAAAAGATCATCCTCACTGCCGCAGCCGTTTTGGCGATCACCGGCAGCGCCTTCGCCGGTAGCGACAATTACGGTTCCAATGGTGCGAACCAGCCAGCCGTCTCGGTCGACAGCTCGTATACGGCTTCCATTCAGAAGCCGGCGCACGCTGACAAGCAGCCTGTCGTTCAGGGCGCCGACCGCGACCTCTACGGCAATCGCTGATCCCGACCAAAGAAGGGCGGCTACCCCGTCGCTCTCGGGATCCCAAAAAATTCAGGAGTATTGAAATGAAAAAGATCATCCTTGCTGCCGCCGCCGTTTTGGCCATCTCCGGCAGCGCTTTCGCCGGCAGCGACAACTACGGTTCGAACGGCGCCAACCAGCCTGCGATTACGTCGACCGATAGTGGCCATACGGCTTCGGTTGAGAAGTCGGCTCCAGCCGAGGAGGCGCCTGCCCACGGTGCCGACCGTAACCTTTTCGGCCGTTAAAAGCCGGTTCCCAGCACGCGGCGGGCTTATCCGCTGCAGCTGGCGGCATCAGAAAAATTCAGGAGACTAAAATGAAGAAGATCGTTCTTGCCACCGCAGCCGTTCTGGCTGTTTCGAGCGCTGCCTTTGCCGGCAGCGACAATTATGGCTCCAATGGCGCCAACCAGCCGGCCGCTGCCGTCGACACCACCCGCACTTCGTCGACCGGCACCAACTCGGCGGTCTACAAGCTGCTGAACTCGTCGAACGACCAACAGAAGTTCGTTCCTCAGAGCAGCGACAGGGATCGGTTCGGCAACAACTAACAGCCGAAGCTTAAAAAAAGAGCGGCGGGCCTGGCCCGCCGCTCTTTTTTCATGCCTGTACGACGCAGCTATCTCAAGCCGCCTTCACTTCCACCGGCTTGAGCGAGAAGGAGTGCCCATCGGCGTCGAAGATGTGCAGGTCCCCGGCATCCGCGGTCAGTCGCAGCTTTGCCCCGCGCTTGACCTCGACATTGCCGGGCAGCTTGGTCACCAACGGCAGGTCAGCGCGGCCGATATCGACATAGACAAGCTGCACCTCGCCGAGTTGCTCGACATAGTCCACCACGCCCTCGAAAAGATATTCCGCGCCGGTGGCGGCCGACAGATCCTCCGGCCGCACGCCGAAGCTGACTGCCGCACCCTTTGCTGACGCCGGCGTTGCGATCGGCACCGTTGCCTTGCGGCCGCCGACATGGCTGACGATTGTCGGGTTGCCCGTCCTGTCGATTGTCGCCGGCAGGATGTTCATGGCCGGCGAGCCGATGAACTGGGCAACGAACAGATTGCCGGGCTTCTTGTAGAGGTCCATCGGCGTGCCGACCTGCTCGATATGGCCATCCTTCAGCACGACGATGCGGTCAGCCAGCGTCATCGCCTCGACCTGATCGTGGGTGACGTAGATCATGGTCGTGGCAGGCATCAATTCCTTCAGCTTGGCGATCTCGATGCGGGTGGCGACGCGCAGCGCCGCGTCGAGGTTCGACAGCGGCTCGTCGAACAGGAACACTTTCGGGTTGCGCACGATGGCCCGGCCGATGGCGACGCGCTGGCGCTGGCCGCCCGACATGGCCTTGGGCAGACGGTCGAGATATTTGGTCAGCTGCAGGATCTCCGCTGCCTGCCGCACCCGCTTGTCGATCTCGGCCTTGCTTTCCTTGCCGATCTTCATCGAGAAGGCCATGTTGTCGTAGACGGTCATGTGCGGATAGAGCGCATAGGACTGGAACACCATGGCGATGCCGCGCTTGGAAGGCGGCACATCGTTCACCACCTCGCCGGCGATCTTCAGCTCGCCGGAGGTGATCTCCTCAAGCCCGGCGATGGACCGCAGCAAGGTCGACTTGCCGCAACCCGACGGGCCGACGAAGACGATGAACTCGCCCGATTTTATGTCGAGGTCGATGCCGTGGAGAATGTGCAGATTGCCGTATGATTTCTTCACCTGTCTCAGCGTGACATCGGCCATAATTTCCTCCCAGTGATTTCCCTAGAGAACCTGGATTTCCTCAAAAAATCCAGTTTCGTCAAAAACTCAGTCGATGCGCCCGAACCAGGCGCCGTAGCCGCCGAGGCGGATGGAACCTGTGCCGGATTGTCCCGAAAAACCGTGCCCGGCCAATGGCAGCAGCGCCTGACCACCGAGATCGACCTCGGCCGGCTTGCTGGCCAGATTGAAGACGCAGACGATCTGCTCATTGCCCTCACGGCGGGTGAAGGCGACGGTGTCGCCCTCGCTTTCGATGAACTCGATGTCGCCTTTGGCCAGGGCCGGATGCTGGCGGCGGAAACCGAGAAAGCGCCGGTAGTGCTCGAGCAGCGAGGCCGCGTCGCCCTGCTGAACATTGACCGCTTGCGACAAATGCTTGCCCGGCACTGGCAGCCAGGGCTTGGCCGTCGAAAAGCCGGCATTGCTGGCGGTTGCATCCCACACCATCGGCGTGCGGCAGCCGTCGCGGCCCTTGAATTCGGGCCAGAAGCGAATGCCGTAGGGGTCCTGCAGATCCTCGAACTGCAACTCGGCTTCGCCCAGCCCAAGCTCCTCTCCCTGATAGAGGCAGACCGAACCGCGCAGCGACATCAGCAGCGCCGAGATAACCTTCAGATAGGCGGCCGGGTCGGCCTCGTCGGCGGCCCAGCGCGAGGCCGGACGCATCACGTCGTGGTTGGAAAAGGCCCAGCACGACCAGCCGTCGCTGGCGACCTTGCCGAAGGCTTCCAGCACCTGGCGCACCTTGGCGGCGCTGATCTTTTCCGGCGCCAGGAAATCGAAGGAATAGCACATGTGGACGCGTTTGCCGCCGGCGGTGTAGGCGGCGACCACTTCCAGCCCACGCTGCGAATCGCCGACTTCGCCGACCGCGGCGGCCGCCGGATATTCGTCGAGCAGCGCCCGGAACCGTTCGAGGAAGGCAAGGTTTTCCGGCCGGCTCTTGTCGTAGATATGGTCCTGGTAGTTGTAGGGATTAACCGCAGGTGCTGTCTGGTCATTGCGCTCTTCGGGCGGCAGCGGCGGATTGTTCTCCAGCCCCTGGCTGTGGAAGTAGAAATTGATGGTGTCGAGGCGGAAGCCGTCGACGCCGCGCTCCAGCCAGAAGCGGGTGACGTCGAGCAGCGCGTCCTGGACTTGCAGATTGTGGAAGTTGAGGTCGGGCTGCTCGGACAGGAAATTGTGCAGATAATATTGCTGGCGGCTGGTGTCCCACTGCCAGGCCGAGCCGCCGAAGATCGACAGCCAGTTGTTGGGCGGCGTGCCGTCGGGCCTGGCATCGGCCCAGACATACCAGTCGGCCTTGGGATTGCTACGGCTGCCGCGGCTCTCCTTGAACCATGGATGGTTGTCGGCGGTGTGCGACAGCACCTCGTCGATCATCACCTTGAGGCTGAGGTGATGGGCTTCCGCAACCAGCGCGTCGAAATCGGCGAGCGTCCCGAACATCGGGTCGACGTCGCAATAGTCCGAGACGTCATAGCCGAAATCCTTCATCGGCGACTTGAAGAAGGGCGAAATCCAGATGGCGTCGACGCCGAGCGAGGCGATGTAGGGCAGCCTGCGGATGATGCCCTTGAGGTCGCCGATGCCGTCGCCATTGGAGTCCTGATAGGAGCGCGGATAGATCTGGTAGATCACCGCGCCCCGCCACCAGTCGCGATCGACGGCGAGATCGGGCTTCGAGGTCGCCTTCAAAGCGGCTTGCATAAGTCTCAACCTCCTTTGACCGAGCCGGCCAGCAGCCCGCGGACGAAATAGCGCTGCAGCGAGAAGAACACGATCAGCGGCACGATAATGGTGACGAAGGCCGATGTCGTCAGGATTTCCCAGTCGCCGCCGCGCGAGCCGAGCAGCGCGTTGAGCTTCGCGGTCAGCACGATCTGGTCCCCTTCGGTACCGAGGAAAACCATTGCCACCAACAAATCGTTCCACACCCACAGGAACTGGAAGATTGCAAAGGACGCCAGCACCGGGAAGGACAGCGGCAGCACGATCTTGACGAAGATTTCGAAATCGCTGGCGCCGTCTATGCGCGCCGATTCCATGATCTCGCGCGGCAGGCCGGCAATATAGCTGCGCAGGAGATAGATGGCGAAGGGCAGGCCGAAGCCGGTATGCGCCAGCCAGATGCCGAGATAGGTTTTCGACGGCACACCGAAGAAGATGCCGACGCCGTTGTAGATCTTCAAAAGCGGGATCAAGGACATCTGCAGCGGCACGACCAGCAGGCCGATGATTGTGGCGATCAGCAAGGCGCGGCCGGGAAAACGCATCCACGCCAATGCATAGGCGGCGAAGGCGGCGATCAGGATCGGGATGACCGTCGCCGGGATGGTGACGGTCAGCGAGTTTATGAACGAGCGGCCGATGCCCTCCGAAAACAGCACGGTCTTGTAATTGTCGGTGGTGAATTTCGGTGGCGCCGACGAGGCGTAATAGACGCGCTGGCCACGGTCGCCTTCGAAAGCCTTGGGGGACCTCATGACGAACGTTCCGTCGGCATTGAGCTGCAAGGTCACGCCGTCGCCGAGATCGGCAGTGGTGCCGGCCGGATATTGCGTCGGTGCCGCCGACTTGACGCCGAAGGCGCTGATGTTGCGCGCAGCACCGTCGCCGAAGATATTGCCGGCAAGCACGAACTTGCCGTCCTTCTCGACCTGCGCCGAGGCCGGCGGCAGGCGGCCGGCTTCAGTCTGGCTGGAGTTGGAGAACGAGTTCCACCAGCCCGAGGCGATGATCTGGTCCTTGTCGCGCAGCGACGAGACCAGGATGCCGAGCGTCGGCACGGTCCAGATGGCGACGAAGACGAGCACGGCGATGTGGACGCCGAAGCGGCTGGCAAAGGACTTCCCGGTCGCGACGGCCATCTCAATGTCCTCCCGTCTCTTTGTTCGCCTGGCGGATGTTCCAGACCATGATCGGGATGACCGCGATCATGATGATGATGGCGATGGTGGCGCCGCGGCCGAAATCGCCGCCGCCGCGGAACATCCAGTCGAACATCAGATTGGCCAGCACCTGGCTGTTCCATTGGCCGTTGGTCATGGTCAACACGATGTCGAACACTTTCAGCACCAGGATGGTGATCGTCGTCCAGACCACGGCGATGGTGCCCCAGATCTGCGGCACCATGATCTTCCAGAAGATCTGGAACGGATTGGCGCCGTCGATGACCGCGGCTTCAAGCGTCTCTTCGGGGATGCCGCGCAACGCCGAAGACAGGATGACCATGGCAAAGCCGGTCTGGATCCAGATCAGGATGATCATCAGGAAGAAATTGTTCCAGAACGGCAGCGATATCCAGACCTGCGGCTGGCCGCCGAAATACTGGATGATGGCGTTGAGCAGGCCGATCTGCGTCTGGCCCTCGCCGCGATATTCGTAGATGAATTTCCAGATCACGCTGGCGCCGACGAAGGAGATCGCCAGCGGCAGGAAGATCAGGCTCTTGGCGATTGTGCCCCACCAGATCTTGTCCGTGAGCACGGCGATTATCAACCCTAGAAAGGTGCAGGCGGCGGGCACCACCGCCAGCCAGATGATGTTATTCAGGATCGAGTTGCGGAACTCGCGGTCGCCGAACGCCCATTCATAGTTGGCGAAGCCGACAAAATGCTGGCCGCCGCGGTCGAGGAAGGACAGCCAGAGCGTCGCCACCACCGGATAGATCAGGTAGACGGTGAGGATGATCATCGCCGGGCCGACGAACAGCCACGGACGGACCAGTCCTTGCCGGCGCAGATTGTCGATGGCCGCAGCCCCGGCCACGCCGCGCGACGGGAATATCAGGTCGACCAGCTTGTTGGCGCCCCAGAAATAGGCGACGCAGCCGCCGACGCCGATGATGATGACAAAAATGGCCGATAAGATCTGAGCAGCCATGGGTCCCTCTTCCCTGCGCATGATCGGCCGGGCCTTGAACAGCCCTGGCGATGTGGCTCTGCGCCGATTTAAGTTATTCTGAAACGAACGAACGCAAATCGGTCCGGCGTAAGGCGCCGGTCGGATCCGGGCCATAGCGGCCCGGACCCAGTCTGTGGAGGAAGTCCTGAATTTGCCGCCAAAGCGGCTGATTACTTGGCAGTGGTTACTTGCCAGCTGACTGCTTGCCAGCTGACTACTTGATAGCGTCCCAGCTCTTCTGGATGTCGGTGGCGACATCCTGCGCCGACTTGCCGCCGACCAGATCGATCATGCCGGTCCAGAAGGCGCCGGCGCCGATCTTGCCCGGCATCAGGTCCGAACCGTCGAAGCGGAAGGTCGAGGCATTGGCGAGGATATCGCCCTGCTTCTTCAGCGCGTCGCTGGCATAGGCATCCTTGTTGACCGACTTGAGCGGCGTGACGAAGCCGCCCTCGGCCATCCAGATTTCATGTGCCAGCGGCATTTTCAGGAATTCGATGAACGCGCGTGCACCCTTCGAATCCTTGGTGATCATGGCCAGCGTGCCGGCGCCGAGCACAGGCGTGCCCAGCTCGGGCTTGGATGCATAGGGCGGGAAGTAGAAGAAGTCGGCGTCCTGTCCAACCTTTGTGCCTTCCGGGAAGAAGGTCGGGATGAACGATGCCTGATGGTGCAGGTAGCATTTCGGCGGCACCGAGAAGAGGCCCTTCGGGCTGTCGCGGAAGTCGGTCGCGGCAACCGCCTTGGCCCCACCGTCGACCATCTTGTCGTCGGTCGCGATCTTGCCGAAAATGTCGATGGCGTTGACCACCGCCGGATCGTTGAACGGGATCTCGTTCTTTACCCACTTGTCATACACGTCGGGTGTCTGGGTGCGCAGCATGATGTCTTCGACCCAGTCGGTCGCCGGCCAGCCGGTAGCGCCGCCTGAGCCGAGGCCGATGCACCACGGCGTGCCGCCGTCGGCGATGATCTTCTTCTCGAGGTCGGCGAGCTCTTCCTGGGTCTTGGGAACCTTGTAGCCGGCTTCCTCGAAATTGTCGGGCGAATACCAGACCAGCGATTTCACGTCGGCCTTGTAGGGGAAGGCGAAGAAGCCCGGCTTGCCGTCCTTGTCCTTGAACGTGCCGAGATCGACCCATGACTGGCCGGCGCCGTAATTGTCCTTGACCCATTTGGCGGTGTCGTCGCCGAGCGGCGTCAGCAACCCCTTGGAGGCCAGGTCCTGGATCAGTCCCGGCTGCGGCAACACGGCGATGTTGGGCGGGCTGCCGGCCTGGGTATCGATGACGATCTGCTGTTCGTAATTCTCCGACGAGGAGTATTTGATCTCGGCGCCGGTGGCTTCCTGGAAATATTCGAGAACCGTGCGGATGAGGCCTTCGTCCTCGCCGCGCCAGGGCCCGAAGATGGTCAGCGTCTCGCCCTTGAGATCGACCTTCTTCAGCTCTTCGTAGTTGGCCCAGTTGAAGCGCTTGTCTTCGCCCGGCTTGAATTTCAACTCGGCTTGCGCCGGCAGGGTCAAGGCGAGCGTGGCAAAAGCTGCGCCAAGCAAAAGCATCTTCTTCATCGGTATTCCTCCCAGTGGTCACATACACAAGGACGGAACCTCCATTCCGTCCGCCGACGCTGCAGGACTGTGACTCACTCGGAAAGGAACCGCAACCTTTCGAAAGAGTCTTCCAAAGCGCTTTGGTCTTTTTGATCTCGCCATTGAATCGACTGGAAGTCAAGAGGGCGGTGGACTAATCGATTTAAATTCGGGCTGCAACACTTGATAAAGTGCACTGCAGCATAGTTTTTTGGCGGTGCAGCAGCTTATTATGCTTCAAACTGGCCGGACCAGTGCGTATGGTCCCATGGTTCGGCAGCGCCCTTCATGGCGCCCGTGCGGATCCAAAATTAAAAGCGCTTTGAGGCTTGGAGGCCTCCCAGTGAACCTGAAGCAGCTCTCCCATATGCTGGCTCTGTCGCAGACAACGGTCAGCCGTGCGCTGAACGGCTATCCGGAGGTCAACGAGGAAACCCGCCGGCGCGTGGTGGATGCCGCCAAGCGCCACGGCTACCGGCCCAACCCGAGCGCGCGCCGGCTGGCGACCGGCAAGACCGGCATGATCGGCTATGTCCTGCCGACCGGCGCCTCGGTCGATATCGATCCGCATTTCGTCGAATTCCTCTCTGGCCTCGGCGACTATGCCCGTTCGCACGAACTCGACCTCGTTCTGTCGCCGGCCGACGCCGACGACCAGGAAACCACCTATCGCCGCATCGTCGCCAACCGCCAGGTCGACGCCGTCTACATCTCCTCGCCGCGCCCGGTCGACCGGCGGGTGGCGCTGGTCAACACGCTGGGCATTCCCTTCATCGTCCATGGCCGCAGCGACGGCTTCGACTTCGACTACCCGTTCACCGACATCGACAATGAGGGCGGCTTCCACGACGCCGCCCGGCTGCTGGTTCAGCTCGGCCACCGCCGGCTGGCGCTGATCAATGGCGACGACCGCGAGACCTTCGCCATCCACCGCGAGCGCGGCATGCGCAGGGCGCTGGCCGCGAGCGGCCTGACGCTCGGCGAGCGCCATGTCTGTTCACTCACCATGACCGAGGAGAACGGCTACCGCGCCGCCAGGCGCCTGCTCGAACAGAGCGAGCGGCCGACGGCGATCGCCTGCTCCAGCCTGATCATGTCGCTCGGCGTCGTGCGCGCGGTGCGCGACCTTGGCCTGACCATTCCCGGCGACCTGTCGTTGATTGCCCATGACGACGTCTTTCCATGGCTGAAGCCGGAGAATTTTTCCGTGCCGCTGTCGACGACGCGCTCGTCGATCCGCCTCGCCGGCGCCCGCATCGCCGAACGCCTGGCAGCGCGCATTTCCGGCTTGGAAGAAGGGGCGCGGGGCGAGGTCTGGCCTGTCGACCTGGTGGTGAGAGGCTCGGTCGCCGGCGCGCCGGTTTAGGGATTAATCCAATTGCTCCGCTGGGCAAGTTCACCCATGTGGATGTTGCCCGCAGATAGATTGACTTCGTTGGGACAACGGTCTGCCTGGACCTGTCCTTGATTTGGCTTCGAGTGGGTGGCAACCAGTAAGCCAGAGCCATCAACCAGTCCTCAGGGTGCGCCACTTGCCCACATTCCCGTTCTCCGAAACGGATCCAATCCGGCATCATGGCCCGCCGCCGAAAGCGTCGGAGGTGGTCATTGCCGGTGGCGGCATCATCGGCGTAACGACAGCGCTTTTCCTGGCAGAGCGGAATATCCCGGTGACGCTGCTGGAAAAGGGACGCATTGCGGCCGAACAGTCGTCCCGAAACTGGGGCTGGATCCGGAAGCAGGGACGCGACGCCGACGAGTTGCCCATCGTCATCGAGGCTATTCGCCTGTGGCGGCAACTGGCTGAGGAATGCGGCGAGGACATCGGCCTGACCCAGACAGGTGTGACCTACCTCGCGAACACCGACAAGGACATGGCCGGCTTCGAAGCGTTCATGAAGATCGCTGCGACGCATGCGCTCGACACCCGTCTCCTGGATGCAGACGAAACCGCGGCACTCATCAAAGGCATGTCGCGCAAATTCAAGGGCGCGATGACGACGCCCTCCGACATGCGGGCGGAGCCTTGGCTGGCGGTGCCCGCACTTGCCCGGCTCGCCGCGCGAAAAGGCGTCAAAATCGTCGAGAATTGCGCAGCGCGAACCCTCGAAATCTCAGGCGGCAAGGTCAAGGGCGTGTGGACCGAGACGGGGTATATCGAGGCCTCCAGCGTGCTGGTCGCGGGAGGTGCCTGGTCATCCTTGTTCCTGAGAAGACACGGCGTCTCCATCCCCCAGCTCAGCGTCAGGGTAACCGCAGCCGCAACGGACCCCTTGGCTGAAATCTATGCAGGTGCGGCGACTGACGAACACATCGCTTTCAGGCGCCGGCAGGATGGCGGGTATACGCTCGCCGCGGGCGGCAGCCATCTGCATTACCTGGGACCTGACGCCTTCCGGCACGCCACCAAATATCTTCCTGCGCTGAGGGACAATCCGCTGGGGACACGCTACTTTCCGTTCGCGCCGTCAGGTTACCCCGATGCCTGGTCGACGCCGCGCGATTGGGCGCCGGATTCGCACAGCCCTTTCGAGAGAATGCGGGTGCTCGACCCGGCCCCTGAACCGGCCCGTCTGCGTTCGATAGAACGCAAGTTCAAGCACCTCTTTCCGCAGTTCGAGAGGGTTCGCCTGAAGGCAGGCTGGGGTGGCATGATCGACGCCATGCCCGACGTCGTCCCCGTCGTGGATCATGTGCAGGCCGTCGGCGGTCTTTTCGTCGCGACTGGAATGAGCGGTCACGGCTTCGGTATCGGGCCTGGCATAGGCCGGGTCGTTGCCGACATGATCCAGGGAAACCAGACCGGGCACGACCTCAGCCGCTTCCGGCTGTCGCGCTTCCATGATGGCAGCCCTGTCCGGCTGGGTCCGGCGCTCTGAATTGGGTGGCGCGAAATTCGCCCGGTTTACCTGTTCGCCGCCGCCTTCGTATCCAGCAGCCCATAACCGAAATCATTGTCCCGTCCCTTCGGACCGAGATCCCTGGCGGTGGCGGCCAGCGCCTTTTCGATATCGTCGGCCGAGCGCTCGGGTGAGGCGTGGATCAGGTTGGCGATTGCGCCGGACACGATCGCGGCGGCAAATGAGGTGCCGGTGACGACGTCAGAGCCGGCGCCGCTCGGCGCCACCATCTCGACGCCGGGCGCCGAGATGAAGACATAAGCGCCGCGATTGGCCTGCTGCATCAGCCCGTCCTTGGCGTCGGTGGCGGTGACCGCGATCACGCCGTCATAGGCGGCGGGGTAGCCATAGGGCGCTTTCGGCCCGTTGTTGCCGGCAGCAGCGACCAGGATGATGCCGAGCCCGCGGGCGTTGCGGCAAGCGGTGGCGAGCAGGTCGTTCTTGGGGCCGACGAAACTCATATTGATGATGCTGACATTCTGGTCCGCCGCCCAGTCGAGCGCCGACAGGATGACGTCCATGGTCGACTTGCCGTCCTCGAAGGCGCGGGCGTGGTAGATCCTGGCGCCGGGCGCCATGCCTTCGAGCGCGCCGACGCCGGCGATCAGCCCGTCGACCGAGGTACCGTGGTCACGCTTTTCGACCGGCACGTTGGGCATGGCGTCGAACTGATCGGCAATGACGCCGGAAAGCGCCGGATTGGTGTCGTCTATGCCGGTGTCGATGACGGCGATGCGCACGTTTTCGCCACTGGCTTGCTTGTTGTCGAGCTGAATGCGCTCGAAGGCATAGTTGACGATGCCGGCCGCCTGCTGCAGCGAATAGATATGGTTTGGCTCGCGCCGCAGGGTGCGGCCGTCGGCGGCCAGCTGCGTCAGCACGGCGCCGACCGGGCGGCCGTCGGGAATGCCGAAGCGCACCAGCGTGGTGCCGAGCAGCCGCGACTGGCGCTGCGAGCGCACTTCAAGGCCGAAGGAGGCGGCGATCTGCTGGACGGCGCCGGCATCGCCGTCGACGGTCACCAGAACCTCGTCGGGCACGAACTCGCCGGCGATGGCCCGGCGCGGCGCAGTCGCGACAAGATCGGTCGGCGAAACGATCGCCCCGCCGACGGGTGGCCCGGCCTGCGTGTCGGCAGGCGGCGCTGACGGCCGTGGCGTCGGCACGGGCGCTACGGGAGCCGGTGGGTTGGGAAACAGGTCGACGATCAGGGCCGGAAGGGTAACTGCGCCTGGTTCGCCGCCGACCTTGGCCTCATTGCCGTCTTTCGGGCAGTCGGCAGCCGCCGCTCCGGCCGCGTCGGTGCAGTCGGCCCGGCCGGCATTGGGATCATTGGTCTGCGCCGACGCCGGCACGGCGACGATTGTCGTCGCCGCCACCAGGATCGCCGCAAATCGAAGGACCGCCCTAGCTGCCATCAACCGGTTTCCTTCCCTCGATCACAGTCTCCGCGAACGGCTGGGCGGCAATAAGGCCGACGAGCCTGGTGTAGTCTGCTCCGGTCTTGACCGGGATGGCAATGCGGAAGAGGCCCGAGGCGGCCGGCCCGCCGGCGATCTTCAGCGCGTTCTGGTCGAGGAAGACAGCGATGTCGGACATCTTCGCATCCGGCTTGAACTTGACCAGCGCGAACGGCAGTTTCGCCAGCTCATCCTCGGCGCCGGCAATCTCGAAATCATGGCTCTTGCCGCCGGTCTGCACGTAGGACTGCACCACGACCAACGCCAGCAGCACCGCCGCTGCCGCCCAGGCGACACCGACCGGCACCGCCATGAAACGGCCGAGTGCCTGCGCCAGCCAGGAACGGCCCGCGGGAGCGCGGACCGGTCCGGCTTCGGCGTCGAGCGCCCTGGCAAAGCGGCTGAGCGCATCGGCCGGTGGCCGGATCGCCTCGTTGGCGGCGGTGGCGCCGGAGAATTCCGCCTCAGCCTCGCCAAGCGCCGCCGTCGCCGCCGGATCGCTCGCCAGCCATTCCTCGACGGCTTCGAGGTCCGAGCCTTCCAGCGAGCCGTTCAGGTAGAACGGCAGCAGCGTTTCCATTTCGTCACGGCGCGACATTTTTTCAGCGGCGCTCATGTCTTCAGGATTGCTCATGGCCACCCCCTGTCGTAACCGGCGGCCTTGAGGGCTTCGCCGAGTTTCTTGCGGGCGTAGAACATTCGGGTCTTGACGGTGGCGACCGGGATGCCGAGCACCTCGCCGATCTCCGTCACCGACTGTCCATGGTAATAGGCAAGGTCGATCACCGAGCGGTGTTCCTCCGGCAAGGCATCGACGAAGCGCCGCAAAGCGGCGCCCTTGTCTTCCTTCATGGTGGCGACTTCCGGCGTGTCGGCGCCGTCGGGAACCTGCGCCGCATCATCGTCATCGATCCAGTCTTCTTTTTTCTTGCGAAGCATCGACAGCGCCTTGAACCGGGCGATGCCGAGCAGCCATGTCGAGACTTCCGAGCGCCCTTCGAAACCGGGCGCCTGGCGCCACAGCTCGAGAAAGACCTCGTTTGCGATATCGTCGGCCATCATTTCCGATCCCGTCTGGCGCACCACGAAGCGGTAGACCCGCGCGTGGTGACGCATGAACAGCAGCCGAACAGCGGCACGGTCGCCCTTCGCGACCCGGTCGACAAGCGCGCGATCAGTCTCGGTCGCTGCCGTCATGGCCGGTCGAGCCGCCTGGCTCCTGTCTGCTCTGTCGCCGATAGGTTCAAAAAGGTTCATCCTTCCGCCAAGGAATTTTGGCGAAGCTAACCGAAGAGAGGGAGTGTTGCCAGAGCGTCTCCCTTCTCCCCGTCACTATACGGGGAGAAGGTGCCGGCAGGCGGATGAGGGGCGGCGCCGGCGTTGGGGTATTTATTTTGATGTTAGCGCTGCCCCTCACCCTTACCCTCTCCCCGTATAGTGACGGGGAGAGGGGGTAGCGAACGGCGGCTCAGCGACGACCTCCGTCACCCCAAAAACGGCTTAGCCTTCATGGTCTCCGGCACCGGCACACCCAGCCGCTTCAGCACCGTCGGCGCCAGTTGCAGTTGATCAAGCAGCGTGTCCGGATCCGGCCCTTTGCCGGCTCCGAAATAATACAGCGCGAAATCCTGCATTTCATCGTCACGGCCGCCATGATGGCCGCGGTCTGTCTGGCCGTGGTCGGCGGTTACGATCACCTCGTAACCGGCCTGCCGCCAGCCCGGCAGGAAGGCTGCCAGCATGCCGTCCATCGCATAGCAGGCATGGTCCATTTCGTGGCAGTCATGGCCGAAGCGATGGCCCATCGAATCCAGAGTGCAGGTGTGCAGGATACCGTAGTCGATGGCATGGCGTCGGGTCAGCATGGTCAGCGTCGCAAACAAATCGACATCGCTCGGCGTCATCTGGTTGCGGGCATTGTAGCCGGTCATGGTGTGGAAGCGGCCATGCGCGATCGGTCCGTTGGGCTCGTCATACTCCATGTCCTCGACCAGATCGAACGGATAGGAACGAAAGAATTCCGACCAGTAGGAATGCGTCACCGCGCCGGTCTTGCCGCCGGCCTTGCTGACCTCGGAGAAAATATCCGGCTTGTTGACGAGAAAACGGTTCTCGTTGGATAGGATGCCGTGCTCCTGCGGCGAAACCCCGGTGTGGATCGAGGCATAGCAGCAGGCCGAGGTCGACGGCAGCACCGAGCGCATCTTCCACACCTGCGCCTCGCCCGACTGCACCCAGCCCTCGAGATTGCCCATCAGCCGGCGCCAGTTCCGGTAGGGCACGCCATCGAGAATGATGAGCAGCAGTCTGGTCTTGAGCGCCATGGGCGGCTCCGGAAAGCTTTTGTCGTTGAAAGAAGTTTTCGCGACAAAGGCCGCGAATTCCCTACTAATTCCCCGCGCTCGCCATGCGCCGTCCCTTGATCGCCTTTTCCAGCCAGCCGATCTCCATCTCGGGAACGGACGACAGCAGCAGGTCGGTATAGGCGTCGAAGGGCGGCGTCAGCACCTTGCTCTTGGCGCCGTAGCGCACCACCTCGCCGCGATACATCACCGCGATCGAATCGGCGATCGACTTCACCGTCGCCAGATCGTGGGTGATGAAGAGGTAGGCGACCTTCTCGTGCTGCTGCAGGTTGAGCAGCAGCTTGAGAATGCCGTTGGCCACCAGCGGGTCGAGCGCCGATGTCACCTCGTCGCAGATGATCAGCTTGGGCTTGGCGGCGAGCGAGCGGGCGATACAGACGCGCTGTTTCTGGCCTCCGGAGAGTTCGGCCGGATAACGATCGAGAAAGCCCTTGCCCATCTCGATCTCGTCGAGCAGTTCGGCGACGCGCTTGTCGCGCTCGCGACCGCGTATGCCGAAGTAGAATTCCAGCGGCCGGCCGATGATGGTGCCGACGGTCTGGCGCGGGTTCATCGCCACGTCGGCCATCTGGTAGATCATCTGCAATTGCCGCAGATCCTCCTTCGGCCGGTCGGCAAGCCTGTTGGCGAGCGGCCTGCCGTCGAAGGTGACGGTGCCTTCTTCCGGCGGCAACAGCCCGGTGATGGCGCGCGCCAGCGTCGACTTGCCGGAGCCGGATTCACCGACGACGGCCAGCGTCTGTCCCGGATAGATGTCGACCGAGACGTTCTTCAGCACCTTGACGTGGCTGCCGCCGTAAGCGGCGGTGACGTTCTTGACCGACAGGAACGGCGCGGCGCCGGGCTTCTGCTCGGCATGCTCGATCTCATGCACCGAGACCAGCGCATTGGTGTATTCCTGGCGCGGCTCCTTGATGATCTGGCGGGTGCCGCCCCATTCGACCAACCTGCCATGGCGCAGCACCATGATCTCGTCCGAGACCTGGGCGACGACGGCAAGATCGTGGGTGATGTAGAGCGCCGCGACATGGGTGTCGCGGATGGCGTCCTTGATCGCCGCCAGCACGTCGATCTGCGTCGTCACGTCGAGCGCCGTGGTCGGCTCGTCGAAGACGATCAGGTCGGGTTCCGAACACAGCGCCATCGCCGTCATCACGCGCTGCAACTGGCCGCCGGAGACCTGGTGCGGGAAGCGTTCGCCGATGGTTTCGGGGTTCGGCAGGCTGAGCTTCTTGAACAACGCCACGGCACGTTTCTCTGCCTCGGCGCGTGTCGCCGTGCCGTGCAGCAGCGTTGCTTCCACCACCTGGTCCATCAGCTTGTGCGCCGGATTGAAGGCGGCGGCCGCCGACTGCGCGACATAGCAGACCTCGCGGCCGCGCAATTTGCGGAAACCTTCCTTGCCGCCCTTGAGAATATCGCGGCCGTTGAGCAGCACCTCTCCGCCGGTGATGCGCACGCCGCCACGGCCATAGCCCATCGACGACAGGCCGATGGTCGACTTGCCGGCGCCGGACTCGCCGATCAGGCCGAGCACCTTGCCCTTTTCCAGCGTCAGCGAGACATCGTGGACCAAAACGATGTTCTTCGGCGCCTCGCCGGGCGGAAACACTGTCGCTTCGATGCGCAGATTGCGGATATCGAGCAGCAGGCCGGGCTTTGCTTTTGTGTCAGCCATCACCCGCGTCCTCCCTTCAGGCTTGTCGTGCGGTTGAGCACCCAATCGGCGACCAGATTGACCGAAATCGCCAGTGCTGCGATCGCCGCGGCGGGAATGAGTGCCGCCCCGATACCGAAGACGATGCCGTCCTTGTTCTCCTTGACCATGCCGCCCCAGTCGGCATCCGGCGGTTGCACGCCAAGCCCGAGAAAGGAGAGCGTCGACAAGAACAGCACCGCGTAGATGAAGCGCAGACCAAGTTCCGAGACCAGCGGCGAAAGCGCGTTGGGCAGGATCTCGCGGAAGATGATCCAGCCGCTGCCTTCGCCCCGCAGCTTGGCGGCCTCGACATAATCCATGACGTTGATGTCGACGGCCACCGCGCGCGACAGCCTGTAGACGCGGGTCGAGTCGAGGACGCCCATCACCAGGATCAGCGTCACCAGGTTGGTCGGCAGCACCGAAAGCACGACGAGCGCCATGATCAAGGTCGGGATCGACATCAGCAGATCGACAAGGCGCGACAGCAGCGTGTCGAACCAGCCGCCGAACACCGCCGCCGAAAAGCCGAGGATGGCGCCGAGCGAGAATGACAGCGCGGTGGCCAGCACCGCAATGAACAGCGTGATGCGAGCGCCGTAGATCATGCGCGACAGAAGATCGCGACCGAGATTGTCGGTGCCCAGCAAATGTGCCGCCGTCATCGGTTCCCAGACGTCGCCGACGATTTCGGCATTGCCGTACGGTGCGATCAACGGTGCGAAAACTGCCGCCAACACGAACATAGCCGTCAGCACGATGCCGATCAGCGCGGGGATGGGGATGCGTTTGATGTCGAGCATGCCCGCCGCCTATTTCGGATGTCTGAGGCGCGGATTGGCGACAATCGCCCCGATGTCCGCAATGATGTTCAGGCTGATATAAACGGCGGCGAAGACCAGGCCGACCGCCTGCACCACCGGCACGTCGCGCTTGGTGACGTGGTCGACCAGATATTGTCCCATGCCGGGATAGACGAAGATCACCTCGACCACGACGACGCCGACGATGAGGTAGGCGAGGTTGAGCATGACGACGTTGATGATCGGCGCTATGGCATTGGGGAAAGCATGCTTGCGGATGACGTTGAAGGCCGACAGGCCTTTCAGTTCTGCCGTCTCGACATAGGCCGACTGCATGACGTTGAGGATGGCCGCGCGGGTCATGCGCATCATATGCGCCAGCACAACCAGCGTCAGCGCGGTGGCCGGCAACGCGATCGCCTGCATGCGCTCACCGAACGGCATGCCGTCATAGACCGTGGAAATGGCCGGGAACCATTGATACTTCACGGCAAAGAAATAGACGAGCACATAGCCGATGAAGAATTCCGGGAAAGATGTCGAGGCGAGCGCCAGGCCGGAGATCAGCTTGTCGACCCAGCCATTGCGGTAACGCACGGCGATCAGGCCGAGGATGATGGCCAGCGGCACGGCCACGATCGCAGCCCAGAAGGCGAGGAACAGCGTGTTCCACAGCCGCCCCTTGATCGACGTGGCAATATCCTGGCCGCTCGACATCGCCGTGCCAAGATCGCCGGTGAGCACACCGCCTAGCCAATGGAAATACCTGATGTAAGCCGGCTGATTCAGGCCGAGCTGCTCGCGCAGATTGGCGAGTGATTCCGGCGTCGCCGACTGTCCGAGAATGGCTTGCGCGACGTCGCCGGGCAGGATCTGGGTGCCGGCGAAGATCAGGACCGAAACGGCCAGCAAGAGGACGATGCCCAGCGCAACGCGCTGGGCCACAAGTTTCACGACGGGTGAGGACATATCCGCAAAGCCGGGCTCAGGCTTCGAGCCAGCACTTCGCCAGCGCGTAGCCGTTCATCAGCTCCTGATGCGGATCGTCTACCCAGCCGCCGACCTTGGCGCCTGTCGCATCGATGAACTGATTGAACATCGGCAGGATCAGGCCGCCCTCGTCGCGCACCAGCACGGCCATGTCGTGGTACATCTGCTTGCGCTTGGTCTCGTCGAGTTCGGCGCGTGCGGCCAGCACCAGCTTGTCGAAGTCCGGACGCTTGAAACGGGTGTCGTTCCAGTCGGCGGTCGACAGATAGGCGGTCGAGTACATCTGGTCCTGGGTCGATCGGCCGCCCCAATAGGAGGCGCAGAAGGGCTGCTTGTTCCAGACCTCGTTCCAGTACCCGTCGCCGGGCTCGCGCTTGAGCTCGATCTTGATGCCGGCCTTGGCCGCGCTCTGCTGGAAGAGCTGCGAGGCGTCGACCGCGCCCGGGAAGGCGACGTCGGAGGTGCGCAGCAGCACGGTGCCGTCATGGCCCGACTTCTTGTAGTGGAACTTGGCCTTGTCGGGATCATATTTGCGCTGCTCGATCTCGGAAAACAGCGGATAGGACGAATTGATCGGGAAGTCGTTGCCGAGCGAGCCGTAGCCGCGCAGCACCTTGTTCAGCATCTCCTCACGGTCGATCGCGAGCTTCAGCGCCATGCGCAGGTCGCTGTTGTCGAAGGGCGCGGTGTTGCAATGCATGATGAAGACGTAGTGGCCGGGGCCGGCATGGTTGCGGATGGTGACGCCCGGTACGCGCTTGATCAGGTCGACGATCTTCGGCTCGACGCGGTTGATCATGTTGACCTGGCCGCCCTGCAGGGCCGCCGTGCGCGCGGTCGCGTCGTTGATGACGATGATCTCGATCTGGTCGGCATGGCCCATCTTGTCGGCCTGCCAGTAATTGGCGAAGCGCTCGCCGCCATGGCGCACGCCGGGCTCGTTGGTGGCGACCTTGTAGGGTCCTGCCGAGATGCCGGCATCCGCCTTGTCCTTGCCGCCGTTGGGCTGGACGATGAGGTGGTAGTCGCTGAGGAGATAGGGAAGGTCGGCGTTGGCCTCCTTCAGCGTCAGGACGACTTCCTTGCCATTGGCCTTGATGCTGTCGATGCCTTTCATGTAGCCCAGCGCGCCGGACTTCGATTTTTCATCGGAATGGCGCTCGAGGGTTGCCGCCACATCCTCAGCGGTCACCGTCTTGCCGTTGTGGAATTCGACGCCGTCGCGGATTTTCAGCGTCCACACCTTGGCGTCGTCCGACGAGCCGATCTCTTCGGCGATGCGGTTCTCGAGTTTGCCTTCCGGGGACAGCTCGACGATCAGCTCGCCCCACATCTTGCCAAAAGCGAACGGCACTTGCGTCATGAACAAAGCCGGGTCCAGGCTGTTCGTGGATTCGCCGCCGACGAGGCCGGCCTTCAGCGTGCCGCCCTTGACCGGGCCTTCCGCGCGAGCCGCACTGGAAAGCAGCATATTGGCGAAGGGCGCTGTGACGCCGAGTGCTGCGGCGCGGCCGAGGAAATCACGACGGCTCAGCTTGCCGGACGCAACGCGCCGGCTCAGATATTCGAGTTCGTTGGACATTTGAGTTCCTCACTCTGTTGGTTCGACCTTATGGTCGTTTTTTGCTTGTTGTTACCAAAGGGATATTGACCGGAAGGCAAAGCGGTAAGCAAGACGGAATGCGACATGCCGTGGCGTAAATCGTGCGTCGCAACTGGACCAGTCGGGTGGACGCTCAGAGCAGGTCGCGCGGGATCGTCTCTTCGAAATCGCCTTCGAAAACCCGCGTTTCGCCCTCATAGGCTTCGATTCTGGCGCTGACGATGAAGTTTTGCGCATCGCAGCGCATTTCAGCCGACGTCTCGGTGCGCACCGACCATCCGTTTCGCGACAAGGTCTGCGTCCAGTGCGTGCGGCCCGAGGCAGACAGCGGGTCGTCGGGGTGGATCGTCCAGCTCTCGCGGGCAATGCTGCCATTGGCCAGTCCATGCGCGAGATCGCGCACTTCTCCGAAATCATCCGTGATCGACAGCGTGACGATGCCGGTCTTCTCATCGCGATCGACGTGACGCTCGGAATTCGCTGCACGAACTGTCTCGGTTGCCCAGGGTGTTGCGCCTTCGGGAGACTGGAACGAGGTCTCGTCGCTTTTTGCGAGCGGGCGCAGCGGCAGCCTCAGCGTCGCCGCTGAAAGGTCGAGCCGCACCGGCTCCGGCGACGGCCAGATCATCGGCCAGTAAGCGTTGGAAACAGCGATGCGCAGGCGGTGTCCGGCCGGCACGCGGTAGGCGCACTGGTCGAGAATAACGCGCGCCGAAACCGTTTCGCCCGGCACCAGCGCTTGCGGCTGTTCGTGCGAAGCGCGATGCGTCAGGTTGAGCACGCCGTAGGAGATCAGTTCCGAGGCGCCGTCGGGGTGCACGTCGCACAGTCGGACCGCGATGTTCGCCTGCGGGCGATCGGACGACACCCGGATGAGAAGCTCCGGCGCGCCGACGATGTCGAGTGTCTCGGCAAGCACAGGCTGATCGAAGCAGACGGACAGCGCATCGTCCGGGCGTTGGTCGCCCGGAAGTTCCGGGCCAAAGGTGAAAGGAAAATATTCGCCGCCGGCGAGCCCGCAGCTTTGCGGGGTCGCCACGATCGCCGGCCTGACGCCGTCAGCAATGAGTTCGATCGCCCTGACCTTGATGTTGGGAGACGGCCATTCCTGTTCGGCCACCCAACGGCCCGGCCGCTCCGGGTGCCAGCGCGCCGGCCGCACACTGTCCATGACATAGGCGCGGTAGTCCGGGTCGGCCTCGACGCCGGTGTCGACGCCCTTCAACCAGCTGTCCCACCAGCGCAACGCCTCCTGCAGGAAGCCGATGGCGGGTTTGGGTTCGGCATAATGCGGATATTTGTGGATCCATGGCCCGACAATGCCCTTCACCGGCGCCTGGATGTTGGTGACCAGGTGCGAGATCGTGTTGCGATAACCGTCATGCCAGCCGCCGATCGACAGCACGGCAGCTTTGACGGCGGAGAAATCCTCGCAGATCGAACCGCGTTTCCAATAGGCGTCGCGATGCTGATGGCTGAGCCAGAGCGGCAGAAGGAAAGACTGGTTCTCCAGCCGCGTCAGCCAGAGGTCGCGCCAGCGATTGTCGCCCGCAAGCAGCGGATCCGGCGGTCGCGACGAATAGGACAACATGGTCGAGGCCCAGCCGAAATTTTCCGTCAAAAGGCAGCCGCCCTTGTAGTGGATGTCGTCGGCGTAGCGGTCGACGGTCGAGCACAGGCTGATCACCGCCTTCAGCGCCGGCGGCTGCTTGGCCGCCACCTGCAGGCAGTTGAAGCCACCCCAGGAAATGCCCATCATGCCGACACTGCCGTTGCACCAGGGCTGTGCTGCCGCCCAGGCAATCACATCGCAGGCGTCCTGCAATTCCTGCTCGGAATATTCGTCGTCCATCAGACCTTCGGAATCGCCATTGCCGCGCATGTCGACGCGGATCGAGGCGTAGCCGTGGCCGGCGAAATAGGGATGCGTCAGCTGATCGCGAAAGATGGTGCCGTCGCGCTTGCGGTAGGGCAGGTGCTCGAGGATCGCCGGCACCGGATCGCTGCTGGCGTCCTCCGGCATCCAAACCCGCGCCGACAGCCGGCAACCATCCGGCATGACGATGCCCATATCGGGGAATTCGATGACCTTGCGGGGAAATTCGGTGATGGTTTTCATGCGATGCTCCAGGATGTCAGTGACGCATGAAGCGGGCATGTCATGAAGTCAAACGGGCGACGGCCGGTGTCGCCGCGACGACGCCACGATATGTAGCCCGATTGTTTTGCCCTGATGTTGCAGGATTATAATTAATGTATTACATTTATTAACTGAACCCAACGTGATGAGGATGGTTTCGCCTGAGAATCGTTTGGGATGAGCCAAAGCGCGTGACGAACCTGGACAGCCGGGGTCTCGATTTTGCCGAACTCGATATTGAGTTTTTTGCGACTTCAACCGTCCTTCCAGCCAAGGCCGACCGGTTCAAGGCGATTGGCGAATTCGGAGAGATCATCCTGGCCGTGATTTTCAAGCCGCTTGGTTCGGAGGCGATTTCGGTGATCTCGATGCGCCGTGCCAGCCGAAAGGAAAGGTCAGTATATGAACAATCCTAAATCGCGTGTTCGACCGCTTACCGATGCGGAGGAAGTGGAAATTCAAAGACAAATTGTTGATGATCCCGACGATGCGGAGACGACAGACGAACAGTTGGCGCAAGCCAGGCCTTTCGCGGAAGTGTTTCCAGAACTTTTCGAGAGCATAAGGCGTGCTCGTGGCCGGCCAGCCGTGGAGAAGCCTAAGCAAGTCGTGTCCATCCGTCTGGATCAGGATGTCATCAGTAAATTCAAGGCGACCGGCAAGGGCTGGCAGGCCAGGATCAACGAGGTGCTGAAAAACGCGAAGGTAGGCTAGGCAATCCGCGTCAGTTCAGCGGAATGTCGTTTTCGGACTTGCGCGCCTGATAAGCGCCGGACAGTTCGTCGTAGCGGGTGGAAATATTGCCGATCCTTGCCTCAAGCCGGCCGCGCTCGGCCTCGGGCAGCGCCCGCACCAGCCTGCGAATGGAAAAACTCTTCCAATAAGCGTTCTCGGCATTGTAACCGCCGGGATCAAGAGTGAAGACCTCTTTCAGGATTTTCAGATCGTGCGGGATCGCAAAGCTGTCGCGTGAATCCTCGTGGCTGAAGAGGTAGTAGAAATTGTCGAAGCCGGTCCAGGTGATCGCCGACAGGCAGAGCGAGCAGGGCTCATGCGTGGCGATGAAGATGGCGTCCTTGGTGTCGACGCGCTCGGCTTTCGGCATTTCATAGAAACGCTTCAGGCAGTGCACCTCGCCATGCCAGAGCGGATTTTCCATCTCGTTGTTGGTTTCGGCCAGCACCAGCGAGCGGTCGCCCTTCCGCAGGATGGCGGCGCCGAACAGCTTGTTCCCATGGGCCACGCCCTCTGCCGTTTTCGGCACGATGTCGTGCTCGATGACATCGAGCAGGCGGTCGATCAGCGATATGTCGGTCATTTCTCAGGTCTCGTTGGGGAGATGGATTTCGTAGGGGTGCGAGAAATGGAACTCTTCGAGGTTGGAGCCGTCACCGCCGCGGTCGACGATGACGAAATCCTGCGCTTCACCGAGTGGTGTCAGCACGCCGTGCCAGAGATTGCGCGGATAGTTGACGCCTTGCCCCGGTGCGGTGATGAAGGCATGCGGCTCGCGCGGACCGTCCTTGCCGTCATGGCAGACGACGACCAGGAAAGGTCGCGGTGACAGCGGGATGAACGCCTGGCTGCCTAAGGGATGGCGCTCGACCATGGTCAGCTTCAGCGGCAGGTCGTAAGGAGTGCCGCGCGCCATCGAGATCAGCACGCGGGCATTCGGTCCCGCGGCTTCAGCGGTGGCGAGATTCTGGTAGCGCTCGGTCTTGCCGCCATTGATCGGGTAGTGATTGCCGCCGCCCATGTCGATGACATCGCCGAAGCCGGCAAAGCTTTCGCGGGTCAGCGGCCGCGCTGTGATGCGGGTCACCGCGCGCGACCGCCAATGGCCGCGCCGCCAAGCTTGGCGTGCCGGTTGACGTCCTTGTAAAGGAGATAACGGAACTTGCCGGGGCCGCCTGCGTAGCAGGCCTGCGGGCAGAAGGCGCGCAGCCACATGAAGTCGCCGGCCTCGACCTCGACCCAGTCCTGGTTGAGGCGGTAGACCGCCTTGCCTTCCAAGACATAGAGCCCGTGCTCCATGACATGCGTCTCGGCAAACGGGATGACGGCGCCGGGCTCGAGTGTGACGATGGTGACATGCATGTCGTGGCGAATGTCGGCTGGATCGACGAAACGGGTCGTCGCCCAGCGACCCTCGGTGCCGGGCATCGGCGTCGGCGCCATTTGCTGGTCACTGCTGAACAAGACTTCCGGCGCGTCGATGCCGTCGACGGCCTCATAGGCCTTCCTGATCCAGTGGAAGCGTACGGCGTCGCGACCTTCGTTGCGCACCGTCCAGCCGCTGTCCGGCGGCAGGAAGGCAAAACCGCCGGCTTGCAGCACGTGCTTCTTGCCGGCCAGCGAAACGGTCAACTCGCCCTCAACCACGAACAGCACGCCCTCGGCGCCGGCGTCCGGCTCGGGCCGGTCGCTGCCGCCGCCGGGCAGGACCTCGACGATGTACTGCGAAAATGTCTCGGCGAAACCCGAAAGCGGCCTGGCGATGATCCAGGCCCTGGTCTCGTCCCAGAACGGCAGTGGGCTGGTGACGATGTCCTGCATCACTCCCTTCGGTATGACGGCATAGGCCTCGGTGAAGACGGCGCGGCCGGTCAAAAGCTCAGTTTGGCCGGGATGGCCGCCATGCGGTGCATAATAGGTTTTCTGGTCAGTCTTGATCATATCCATTGGGTCCTGACCCCTCAGTCATTTCATTAGAGCGGGAGCATGTCTTTCAGGCGGAGCAGCGCGATGCGCTCGACCTGTTTGCAGGCGGTATCGAGTTCTACGCCACGGCTGTTGCCGATGCGCGCCTCGAACTCGGCGAGGATCTCCTCCTTGGTCTTGCCCCGCACCGCGATGATGAAGGGAAAGCCGAAGGTGGTGACGTAAGCGGCGTTGAGCTTGGAAAACAGCTCGCGCTCCTTGTCGGTCAGCGCGTCGAGGCCGGCGGAGGCCTGCTCGCGTGTGGATTCCGCAGTGAGGCGTCTCGCTTCGGCCAGTTTGCCAGCGAGATCGGGATGGGCGTTGAGGACACCGATCCGCTCGGTTTCGCTGGCGGCGCGGAAGACGCGGCAGAGCGCATTGTGCAGGCCGCCGGCGCTGTCATGCGCCGGCCCAAGCTCCAGCTCATAGGCACGTTCGGCGATCCAGGGCGAATGTTCGAACACGCCGCCGAAAGTGTCGACGAAGGTCTCGAACGCCATCTTCGACGGCTTGAGCGCCGCCGGCTGGTAGGGGTGGTTCTCCTGCCAGTGCCTGGCGATATCGATGCGCCGTGCCAGCCAGACCTTGTCGTGCGATCTGACATAGTCGACGAAGCGCTTCAGCGCCGCCACCCGCCCGGGACGTCCGACGAGGCGGCAATGCAGGCCGATATTCATCATCCGCGGCCGGCCCGCTTTGCCCTCGGCATAGAGCGTGTCGAAACTGTCCTTCAAATAGGCGAAGAACTGGTCGCCGGAATTGAATCCCTGCGGCGTGGCGAAACGCATGTCGTTGGCATCGAGCGTGTAGGGGATGACGAGTTGCGCGCCGCCGCCGTGCTCGAACCAGTAGGGCAGTTCGTCGTCATAAGTGTCCGACACATAGTCGAAGCCGCCCTCTTCGGCCACCAACCGCACCGTATTGACCGAGGTGCGGCCGGTGTACCAGCCGGTCGGCCGTTGGCCTGTCACCTCGTAGTGCAGCTTGATCGCCGCTTCGAGGTCGCGGCGCTCGTCCTCGGCGCTGTGGTCGCGGTAGTCGATCCATTTCAGCCCGTGCGAGGCCATTTCCCAGCCGGCCTCCTGCATCGCCGCCACCTGGTCGGGCGACCGGGCTAATGCTGAGGCGACCCCGTAGCAGGTCACCGGCACTTGCGCCTCGCTGAACAGGCGCAGCAGCCGCCAGAAGCCTGCCCGCGCGCCATATTCGTAGATCGATTCCATGTTCCAGTGGCGCTGGCCGACCCAGGGCGCGGCGCCGACGATTTCCGACAGAAAGGCTTCCGAGGCCTTGTCGCCGTGCAGCACGCAGTTCTCGCCGCCTTCCTCGTAGTTGACGACGAATTGGACGGCCACATGCGCACCGCCCGGCCATTTCGGATCCGGCGGATTGGCTCCGTAGCCGCGCATGTCTCTAGAGTAACGCATTGCCCCTCCCCGCCGGACGCTGCCGGAAGTTATGATCAGGATAGTCGAAAGGGTTGCTCGCGCATTCCCCCGAAATTTTTGAAAGTGTTTTTGTGCCACTCCGCTCGACCGGGACTTATGCATCGCCTTTAATTGGCGCACAATTCACTGCTTTGTTCGGCTGTATCGGAAATGGGAGGCGCCAGTGGCAGAAACGTCGAAAGCCGATGGCGGACGTCTGACGACGCATGTGCTCGACACCGCGACCGGCAAGCCGGCGGCGGGCCTGTCGATCGCGCTTTATCATCTTGAGAGCGACGCGCGGATACATTTGAAGACCGTCGTCACAAATGCCGACGGCCGCTGCGATGCGCCGCTGCTGGCAGGAGCGGAATTCCGCCTTGGAGAATACGAACTGGTGTTCGCCGCCGGTGACTATCTACGCGGCCAGGGCACCAAACTGCCGGAACCGGCCTTCCTCGACAGTGTGCCGATCCGCTTCGGCATGGCGGAATCCGTGCATTATCACGTGCCGTTGCTTATCTCTCCTTATGGCTACTCGACCTACAGGGGGAGCTGACGCATGGCCAAGATCACCATACGCAACGAGATCCGCTTCATCCTCAATGGCAGGGATGTCGCGCTGTCGTCGGTGGCGCCCGACGCGACCTTGCTCGACTGGCTGCGGCTCGACCGCTCGCTGCGCGGCACCAAGGAAGGCTGCGCCGAGGGCGATTGCGGCGCCTGCACGGTCCTGGTCGGAAAATTGTCCGCCGGCAAGCTGGTTTATGAAAGCGTCAACGCCTGCATCCGTTTCCTCGGTTCGCTCGACGGCACCCATGTCGTCACCGTCGAGCATCTGCGCGGCGCGCCTGGCCAATTGCATCCGGTGCAGCAGGCGATGGTCGATTTCCACGCTTCGCAATGCGGCTTCTGCACGCCGGGCTTCGTCATGTCGCTCTACGGCTTGTGGATGAAGTCGCCGGACCCGTCGAATGCGGCGATCGAGAAGGCCTTGCAAGGCAATCTTTGCCGCTGCACCGGCTATGAGGCAATCATGCGCGCCGCGCGTGCCATCTCCAGCTACGGCAAGGCGGCGAAGGATCCGCTGGCGGCCGAGCGCAAGGCGATCACCGCCAGGCTCGAGGCTATGCATGACGGTGCCCGCGTCGAAATCGGCGCCGGCAAGCTGAGGTTGATCGTCCCGGCCAACGCCGATGATTTCGCCGCTGTACTGGATAAGGAACCCGACGCCACTGTTGTCGCCGGCTCGACCGACGTCGGCCTGTGGGTCACCAAGCACATGCGCGACATCTCACCGGTAGTCTTCATCGGCAATCTCGAGGGGCTGTGCGCGATCTCCGAAGACAATGACGTCATCACCATCGGCGCCGGCGTTACCTACACCGACGCCTTCGCGACACTGGCCAAGCGCATCCCCGCGCTCGGGCCATTGTTCGACCGCATCGGCGGCGAACAGGTACGAAACATGGGCACCATCGGCGGCAACATCGCCAATGGCTCGCCGATCGGCGACACGCCGCCGCCCCTGATCGCGCTTGGTGCGCAACTGACGCTGCGCCGCGCCAAGAAGCGGCGCACCATCGCGCTCGAGGATTTCTTCATCGCCTATGGCAAGCAGGACCGGCAGCCAGGCGAATTCGTCGAGGCCGTGCACGTTCCCGTGCCGGCCAAGGGCACGAAGTTTGCCGTCTACAAGATCACCAAGCGCCGCGACGAGGACATCACCGCAGCCCTTGGCGCCTTTTTCCTCGACTTGGCCAAGGACGGAACCGTGGCCGATATATGCATCGCCTATGGCGGCATGGCGGCCACCCCGAAGCGGGCTTTCGGTGTCGAAAAAGCGCTGCTCGGCAAGCCGTGGACGGAGACAACGGTGGAAGCGGCCATGGCTGAATATGCCGGCGATTTCACCCCGCTGACCGATATGCGGGCATCGGCCGAATACCGGGCGCTGGCGGCCAGGAACCTGCTGCTGCGCTTTTTTGCCGAAACCAGCGGCAGCAAGGCGCCGTTCCAGGTGTCACGCAACGAGGCGGCCTGATGAACAAGCACGCCTCTCCAGATCTCAAGGCGCAGAAGATTTCCGGTGGCGTCGCCGCCGACCAGCGCCACGATTCCGCGCACAAGCATGTCAGCGGCAGCGCGGTCTATATCGACGATATGCCGGAACCGGCGGGCATGCTGCATGGCTGCCTCGGCCTGTCCACGGCGACGCATGCGACGATCAGCAAAATGGATCTGTCGGCGGTGCGCGCGGCGCCGGGCGTCGTCGATGTGCTGACGGCCAAGGACGTTCCGGGCGAAAATGACATTTCGCCGACCGGTCGACACGACGAGCCGGTGCTGGCCGACGACAAGGTGCAGTTTTATGGTCAGCCGATCTTCTGCGTCATTGCCAAGACGCGCGAACAGGCGCGCCGCGCCACCCGGCTGGCCAAGATAGAATACAGTCCATTGCCTTTCGTCACCGACATTGGCGACCTCGACCCCCGCAAGGACAAGCTGGTCACGCCGCCACTGACCTTGAAGCGCGGCGATGCCGCCGCCGCGATCAAGGCGGCGCCGCGCCGGCTGAAGGGCAAGATGCGCATTGGCGGCCAGGAGCATTTCTATCTGGAAGGCCATATCGCCGTGGCCATTCCCGGCGAGGACCAGGACGTCACCATCTATTCCTCGACCCAGCATCCGAGCGAAGTGCAGCATATGGTCAGCCATGCGCTGGGCGTGCCGAGCAACGCCATCACAGTGGAAATCCGCCGCATGGGTGGCGGCTTCGGCGGGAAGGAGACGCAAGGCAACCAGTTTGCGGCATTGGCTGCGATCGCCGCCAAGAAACACCATCGCGCGGTAAAAATCCGGCCCGACCGCGACGACGACATGATCGCCACCGGCAAGCGCCATGATTTCCTTGTCGACTACGACGTTGGCTTCGACGACGACGGCAACATTTTAGGCGTCGATTTCATGTTTGCGGCGCGTTGCGGCTTTTCCTCGGACCTGTCCGGACCGGTCACCGACCGCGCGCTGTTCCATTGCGACAACACCTATTTCTGGCCGGCGGTGCATGCGCAATCGGCGCCGCTTTACACCAACACCGTGTCGAACACGGCGTTTCGCGGCTTCGGCGGCCCGCAGGGCATGGTCGGCGCCGAACGGGTCATCGACGAGGTTGCCTTTGCCGTCGGCAAGGACCCGCTCGAAATCCGCAAGCAGAATTTTTATGGCACCAGTGGTGATAAAGACGGGGGCCGCAACGTCACCCCTTATCACCAGACGGTCGAGGACAACATCATCCACCGCATCGTCGCCGAGCTGGAGGCGAGCGCCGACTATGCGGGGCGCCGCCGCATCATCCAGGCCTTCAACGCCAACAGCCGCTTCATCAAGCGCGGCCTGGCGCTGACGCCGGTCAAATTCGGCATCTCTTTCACAGCCACCCACTACAACCAGGCCGGCGCGCTGGTGCATGTCTACACAGACGGTTCGGTGCATCTGAATCACGGCGGCACCGAGATGGGGCAAGGCCTCTACGTCAAGGTGGCGCAGGTGGTGGCGGAAGAGTTCCAGATCGACCTCGACCAGGTCAAGATCACCGCGACGACCACCGGCAAGGTGCCCAACACTTCGGCCACCGCGGCGTCGTCCGGCACCGACCTCAACGGCATGGCGGCGCAGAACGGCGCCCGCCAGATCAAGGAACGGCTGACCGACTTCGCCGCCGAAAAATACCAGGTGCCGCGCGAGCAGGTGCTTTTCCTGCCGAACCGGGTGCGCATCGGCAACCAGGAGATCGCCTTCACCGACCTTGTCAAGCAGGCCTATATGGCCCGCATCCAACTGTCGGCGGCGGGTTTTTACAAGACGCCGAAAATCCACTGGAACCGTGACAAGGGCGAGGGCCGTCCGTTCTATTATTTCGCCTATGGCGCCTCGTGCTCGGAAGTCTCGGTCGACACGCTGACCGGCGAATATGTCGTCGAGCGCACCGACATATTGCATGAAACCGGCCGCTCGCTGAACCGCGCCATCGATCTCGGCCAGATCGAGGGCGGCTTCATCCAGGGCATGGGCTGGCTGACGACGGAGGAGCTGTGGTGGGACGACAAGGGCCGGCTGCGCACGCATGCGCCGTCGACCTATAAGATCCCGCTCGCGTCCGACCGGCCGAAGATATTCAACGTCACGCTGGCCGACTGGCCGGAGGCCAACGAGCCGACGGTGCACCGTTCCAAGGCGGTCGGCGAACCGCCCTTCCCGCTCGGCATGTCTGTGCTGCATGCGCTGTCGGACGCGGTGGCAAGTGTGGCCGATCATAAGGTCTGTCCGCGTCTCGACGCTCCTGCAACACCAGAACGGGTGCTGATGGCGATCGAACGGCTGAAGGGTGAAGCCAAGAATAGCGCCTGACTCTGACCTGGATTCTGGCAAAACGTGCAATTCAGACTGAAAAACCCTATATTTCCCGTACGGGAATGCGAAATATGAAGTCGAAAGTGCAAAGCCTCAGAGCTTTTCTCGCCAGCGCCGGCCGGCTTGCTCTGGTCGAAGTGGCCGGCACCAAAGGCTCGACTCCGCGCGAGAAGGGCGCCTTCATGCTCGTATCGCAGGCGGCGATTTTTGGCACGATCGGCGGCGGTCAGCTCGAGTACATGGCGATCGACAAGGCGAGGCAGATGGTGGGGTCTTCACCCTCCCCCTTGTGGGGAGGGTCGGCCGGCGAAGCCGGCCGGGGTGGGGGTGCGGACGATCGTGCCAAGCCACCCCGTTTCGCGGACGCCGCCACGCGGCGTCCGCTCACCGACCCTCCCCACAAGGGGGAGGGTAAAGAAGCCCGCATCGCAGTCGATGAAGTCCGCGCCACGCTTGACGTGCCGCTAGGTCCCGAGATCGGCCAGTGCTGCGGCGGGCGCGTCGAAGTCTTGATCCGTATCGTCGATGCCGCGCTTGCTGCCGAGCTGATCGCGGCCGCAGAAGCCGAGGAAGCCCACCTGCCGCATGTCTATATCTTCGGCGGCGGCCATGTCGGCCAGGCGCTGGCCTCGACCGTTGCACTTCTTCCCGTGCGTGGTGTCGTCATCGAGACGCGGGCCGAAGCGCTGGAAGGCATGTCGGAAACCGTCGAGACGCTGCTGACGCCGATGCCCGAGGCCGAGGTGCGAAACGCCCCCGCCGGCACCGCCTTCGCCATCCTCACCCACGACCATGCGCTGGATTTCCTCATCGTCGCCGAGGCGCTGAAGCGCGACGACGCGGCCTATGTCGGCATGATCGGCTCGAAAACCAAGAGAGCGACGTTCAGGAACTGGTTCCTGAAATCGGCGGATGGCACGGAGGCTGAGTTGGCCCGCCTCGTCTCCCCGATCGGCGGCGACGCCGTCAGGGACAAGCGCCCGCCGGTGATCGCGGCGCTCGCGGCAGCCGAGATCATGACGGCACTGGTCGTTCACAACTCCGCGCCGAATGCCGACCATCAAGTCCAGCATAAGATGATGGCCGGCTAAGCTTCGGCGCGGCTAAGCAGGCCGCTTCAGGCCGAGATGATCTCGCAAGGTGCTGCCTTCGTATTCCCGACGGAATAGTCCGCGCCGCTGCAGTTCCGGCACCACCAGCGTGGCAAAGGCATCGAGCTCGCCGGGGAAGTATGACGGCATGACGTTGAAGCCGTCCGCGCCGCCGCCCTCGAACCGCGCCTGCAATTCGTCAGCGATCTGCGCCGGCGTGCCGACGATACGCCAATGGCCACGTGCGCCGGCGAAATGGCGCGCAAGCTGGCGGATCGACAGGCCGTCGCGGCGCGATTGTTCGATGACCAGCGCCTGGCGGCTTTTCATTCCCTCGGTCTCCGGCAGCTCGGGCATCGGTCCGTCGATCGGATAGCTCCCGAGATCGGAGATGCTGAGATAGCTGGACAGTAGCGCCACGCCGACATCGTCGGGGATCAGCGCCTGGAATTCCTCCTGTTTCTCCCGCGCTTCGGCCTCGGTGTCTGCCACCACCGGGGAGACGCCGGGCATGATCTTGATGTCGTCGGGTTCCCGCCCATAGGCAGCCATACGGCCCTTGAGGTTGTCGTAAAAGCCCTTGGCTTCCTCGAGGGTCTGCGCCGCCGTGAACACGACGTCGGCGGTGCGGGCGGCAAGGTCGCGGCCGACATCCGAGGCGCCGGCCTGCACCATCACCGGCGCGCCCTGCGGCGAGCGCGGCAGGTCGAGCGGGTCGCGCACCGAAAAGCTCTGGCCGTTGTGATCGTGAAAGCCACTGCCTTGCCAAAGTCCTGATACCACCTCGGCGAATTCGCGCGCCCGCTCGTAGCGGTCGGCATGCGGTTTCAGGCCCGTCGCGCCGAAATTGGCGGCTTCGATGGGGCTGGCCGACGTCACCAGGTTCCAGCCAGTCCGGCCACCACTCAGATGATCGAGCGACAGAAAGGTGCGCGCCAGGCCGTAGGGCTCGTTGTAGCTGGTCGACGCCGTCGAAACGAGGCCGATGCGGCTGGTCTGCACGGCGAGCGCGGACAGCAGGCTGATCGGCTCGAAGCCGATCGAGCGTGAGGTCTGGCTGGCGATGCCGACATTGGCTTCGCGCAGACCGGCGGCGTCCTCGCAGAACACCATGTCGAACTTCGCCGCTTCCGCCGTGCGCGCCAGCTGGATGTAATGATCGATGTCGATGCCTGCCGTGACATGCGCCTTGGGGTGACGCCAGGCGGCGATGTGGTGGCCCGTCGCCCACAGGAAGGCGCCAAGCTTCATCTGGCGGGTCATTGCGCTCCTCCGGCAAGTCTGAGATGAGAGCGCAAGGTGGTGCCGGGATAATCCGGGCGGACGAGGCCGCGGCGCTGCAATTCCGGCAGCACGCGGCCGATGAAACCGTCAATCGCCGCAGGCGGTATTGCGATGTTGAACCCGTCGCAGCTTTGCGAGCTGAACCATGTTTCGAGCGCGTTGGCAGCGACATCTGCGCCAACGTTCAGCAGCAGCTTGACCGCACCCGGATCGCGTCCGCAGGCCACAACGCGGCGCTTGAGATCGTCATGGCGCGCCTTGGGGTCCTTTGTGGGTCTGTCCAGCAGGACGACATCGGCAGTGCGGGCGGCCATATCCAGGTCGGCCTCGGACAGGCCGGACAGCACCAGCACCGGCGTATCCTGCGGCGAGCGCGCGACGTTCAGCGGCCCGCGCACGGAGAAAAATTCGCCCTTGTGGTCGAGCAGGTGCATTTTTTCGGGATCGTGGAAGCGGCCGCCGATCTTGTCGAACAGCAGCGCGTCGGCATCCCAGCCCTGCCACAGGCGCTGAACGATGCCGATGTATTCCTGCGTGCGGCGGCGGAACACATCGTCGGAAAATCCATCCGGCCGGCTGAAATTGGCGGCTTCCCCTGGCGCCTGCGCCATGGTCACGTGCCAGCCGGCGCGGCCATGGCTGATGATGTCGAGCGAAGCAAAACGGCGCGCCAGATTGTACGGCTGGTGAGCGACCGTCGAAGCTGCAGCGACAAGGCCGATCCGACTTGTCATCGTCGCCAGCGCCGCCAGCAAGGTCGTCGCTTCGAAAGAACTCGACCCGGCGCTGTTCGGCGCGGAATCATCGAGGACAATCATGTCCAGCCCCGCCGCTTCCGCTTGCTTGGCAAAGCCGGCCAGATCGCTAAACCCGAGCGGCTGCCCGCAAGCAATGTTGAGCGAAACGGCAAGATGCATTGTGGCTTGCTGGTCAGTCGGCATGGGACCATCGATCATAGGGCGGCGTATGCGAACCTAAGGTCACCTGCTTGTAAGACAATCCTGGCGACTGGACCAACAGCCCCTCACTTGCCGGCCAGCAAATCCTTGATCAGCCGCTGGCAACGCTCGGCCATGAAGTCGAGCAGCAGCCGCACCTTTGGATCCTGGAGCTTCTTGTGCGGATAGACGGCGGCGAACTGCACCGGCGTTGGCGGTGTGCTGGCCAGGATGACCTGCAGCCGCCGGTCGCGGATGAAAGGTTCCACTTCGAACCGCGGCTTGTTGATGATGCCGCGGCCCGACAGCGCCCAGCCGGTCAGCACATCGCCATCGTCGGTGTCGTAGGGGCCGTGCACCTCGAATTTCTGCGGGCCGGACGGCGTCTGCAGCGTCCAGACATATTCGCGCGCCCCGGAATAGCGCAGCATCAGGCAGTCGTGCTTCTTGCCGATCAGCTCCTGTGGCTCCACCGGCTCGCCGCGCGCTTCGAGATATTTCGGTGCCGCCACCAGCACGCGTTCACATTCCATGATGCCGCGCATCCGCAGGCTGGAATCCTCGATGATGCCGAGCTTGAAGGCGACGTCGATGCCTTCCTTCATGATGTCGATATTGTGGTCGGAGAGCCTCAGCCGCACCTCGATATCGGGGTATTTGTCGTGGAAATCCGGAATGCCCGACGCCACCAGCCGCCGTCCAAGGCCGAGCGGGGCGGTCACCTTGATGGTGCCGCGCGGCTGGCCGGAAAGAGCCGAGACCGCGGCTTCCGCCTCGGTGATCGCCTCCAGCACCTGCTTGGCGCCGGAGTAGAACACCGTGCCATGCTCCGTCGGCATCAATTGCCGTGTGGTGCGGTTGAACAGCCGCACGCCGAGGTGTTTTTCCAGCTCCTTGATGCGGTTGGAGGCGACCGCCGGCGAAATGCGCATGTCGCGGCCCGCCGCCGAGAGATTACCAAGCTCGACGACGCGGACGAAGACGGCGATGTTGTCGAGATAGGCCATTCGTGGCTCTTTATGTGGCGGCGTACGTGGTCAGCCTAGTATTTTCCATTTTTTTTTGAAAGTCATCGTACACCTCGCCTCTTTTCGTTTGCGCCCCACACCGTAAAGTCAGCCGATCGGCAGGGACGATTTCACATGATGGATTTCGCGATTTTCTGGGACTGGCTGAGTTTCGCCGTGCGCTGGCTGCACGTCGTCACCGGCATCGCCTGGATCGGCTCGTCCTTCTATTTCGTCGCGCTCGACCTTGGCCTGCGCCAGCGCCCCGGCATGCCGGCCGGCGCATTCGGCGAGGAATGGCAGGTGCATGGCGGCGGCTTCTACCACGTCCAGAAATATCTGGTGGCGCCGGCCGAAATGCCGGAACACCTGACCTGGTTCAAGTGGGAATCCTACGCCACCTGGCTGTCCGGCTTCGCCATGCTGTGCGTGGTCTACTATGCCGGCGCCGATTTGTTCCTGATCGACCCCAATGTGCTGCCGATGTCGGTGCCGGTCGGCATCCTTTTGTCGATGGCCACCATCGGCGTCGGCTGGGTTGTCTACGATCTGCTCTGCCGGTCGCCGCTCGGCAAAAGTGACACCGGACTGATGCTGGTGCTCTATGGCGTGCTGGTGTTCATCGCCTGGGGGCTGACGCATCTGTTCACCGGCCGCGCCGCTTTCCTGCATCTGGGCGCCATCACCGCCACGATCATGTCGGCCAATGTCTTCATGGTGATTATTCCAAACCAGAAGATCGTCGTCGCCGACCTGATTGCCGGCCGCAAGCCCGACCCGAAATACGGCAAGATCGCCAAGCAGCGCTCGCTGCACAACAATTACCTGACGCTGCCCGTGCTGTTCCTGATGCTGTCGAACCACTATCCGCTGGCGTTTGCGACGGAGTTCAACTGGGTCATCGCCTCGCTGGTGTTCATCATCGGCGTCTTGATCCGGCACTATTTCAACACCGTGCATAAGCGTGCCGGCAACCCCCACTGGACCTGGATGGCGGCTGCGGTGCTATTCGTCATCATCATGTGGCTGTCGACAGCGCCGAAAATACTGACCGGCGAGCCCAAGGCATCCGCCGCGGCCGAAGTCTATATCGCCTCGTCGCATTTCCCGGCGGTGCGCGACACCGTGCTTGGCCGCTGCTCGATGTGCCATACGGCCGAGCCGGTCTATGAAGGCATCTACCATGCGCCGAAGGGCGTGATGCTCGACACCGACGCCGGCATTGCCGAGCATGCGCGTGAAATCTATTTGCAGGCCGGGCGCAGCCACGCCATGCCGCCCGCCAACGTCACCCAGATCAGCGACAAGGAACGGGCGCTGCTGGTCGCCTGGTTCGAAGGCGCAGGGAAATAGGGATGACCTCCACACTTCTGCGCGGCCGCACGCTAAGCTTCTTGCGCTGGCCCGAAGCCATCGACGACCATGCCGCCTGGCGCTATGAGGAGGATGGCGGCCTGCTGATCCGCGACGGCCGGATCGTTGCCGCAGGCAGCTACACGGAAGTCGAAAAGCAAGCGGGCGACGGTGCGAAAAGGATCGATCATCGGCCGCATCTGCTGCTGCCCGGCTTCATCGATGCGCATGCGCATTTCCCGCAGATGCAGGTCATTGCCTCCTACGGCGCCGAACTGCTCGACTGGCTGAACACCTACACCTTTCCCGAAGAGACCAAATTCGCCAACGCCCAGCATGGCCGCCGCATCGCCCGGCTGTTCCTGGACGAGATGGTGCGCCACGGCACGACGACGGTCGCCGCCTACTGCTCGGTGCACAAGGCGTCTGCCGAAGCGTTCTTTGCCGAATCGCATGCGCGCGGCATGCTCAACATTGCCGGCAAGGTGATGATGGACCGCAATGCGCCGGCAGGCGTGCTCGACACGCCGCAATCCGGCTATGACGATACGAAGGCGCTGATTGCGGAATGGCACGGCAAGGGCCGCCAGCTTTATGCGATCACGCCGCGCTTCGCCATCACCTCCTCGCCCGAGCAGCTGGAGATGGCCGGCACGCTCTGCCGCGAAAACCCCGACCTGCACATGCAGACGCATCTGTCGGAAAACCACGCCGAAATCGCCTTCACGCAAAAACTCTATCCGCAGGCGCGCGACTACACCGATGTCTACGAGCAGTATGGCCTGCTGGGGCCAAAGAGCCTGTTCGGCCACTGCATCCATCTCTCGGAACGAGAGGCCGATGCGCTGTCGGACTCAGGCTCGGTGGCGGTGTTCTGCCCGACCTCGAACCTGTTCCTCGGCTCCGGCCTGTTCGACTACCAGCGCTTTCGTCGCCGCGACAAGCCGCTCAGGATCGCTGCCGCCACCGATGTCGGCGGCGGCACCAACTATTCGATGCTGCGCACCATGGACGAGGGCTACAAGGTGATTGCGCTGAATGGCGAAAAGCTGAACCCGTTCCAGTCCTTCTGGCAGATAACGCGTGGCAATGCCGAGGCGCTGTCTGTGGCGGACAAGGTCGGCACGCTGGATGAAGGCACCGACGCGGACATCACCGTGCTCGACGCCCGCGCCACGCCGGCGATGCGGCTGAGGATGGAGACTGTGGAGACGCTGGCGGAGGAGCTGTTCCTGCTGCAGACATTGGGCGACGACCGCGCGGTGCGCGAGGTCTATGTTGCGGGGCGGCCGGCCAAGATCGATATGATCGTGGGGTAGGACCCATCATCCGCGCGGGACAAGATGATGATTGCGCCTGGTTGCCAAGTGGTTCCCCCACTCCGTCGCCGCTTCGCGGCGCCACCTCTCCCCCCTCCGGAGGGAGAGGAAGGGAGCCTTTGCTTCGGAGGACGGGCGCCGGTTCGGACAGCTTGGCGCCCTTCCTCTACCCTGTCGATCGGGGGAGAGGTGTCGAGAGAAGCTCGACGGAGTGGGGGTCGACCCTGGCGGGGCAAGACCACCACCGCGACGAGACCTTGACCGGGCGGAGCTTGTCGTACACACGATTTGTGACTGACTTCGGAGAACAAAATGGCCGCTGCCGACGACATCGCTCTGATCCAGAAACAGGAAGAGACGCTGGTCTTCCCGGCCTTCGACGAGGCCGTCGCCTTCAAGGTCGGCGCGGCGATCCGCGAGCGGGCGCTGGCCGAAAAGCTGCCCATCATTGTCGATATCAGGCTGTGGGATCGGCCGCTGTTTTATGCCGCGATGCCCGGTTCAAACGCCTCCAACCCCGACTGGGCACGACGCAAGATCAATGTGGTCAAGCGCTACCTCAGGAGCACCTATCGTCTGGTGCTGGAACAGCAGCGACCGGACCGCACCTTCAAGGTCGGCGAGGGGCTGGATATTGCTGATTACGTACTGGCCGGCGGCGGGTTTCCGGTGACTGTAAAGGGTGCCGGCGTCATTGGCGTCATCGCCGTCTCCGGCCTGCCGGAACGCCAGGATCATGGCGTCGTCGTCGATGCACTGTGCGATCATCTCGGCGTCGATCGGACACAATTGGCGCTGCCGCCGGAAGGTAAATCGTGACGTTGGCGCTGCCCCTCATCCGCCTGCCGGCACCTTCTCCCCGTATAGTGACGGGAGAAAGGACAAGCTCGAGCGCTGGCGATCCCCTCTCCCCGTCTTTCACGGGGTGAGGGTGAGGGGCAGCGCCAACGTTTGCTCATTTTGAAAACCGCCAGTTACGGCCAAGGATAACCGTGCTCGATCCCAAATCCTTTCTCATCTCGATCTTCAATGCCGCTGTTGCCGCTGCCGATCCTGAACGGACCATCAGGGATCATCTGCCGGCCAGGCCCAAGGGCCGTACCATTGTCATTGGCGCCGGCAAGGGCTCGGCGCAGATGGCGGCCGCGTTCGAGAAGGTGTGGGATGGCCCAATCGAAGGGCTGGTCGTCACCCGCTACGGCTATGGCGCCAGATGCGAGCGCATCGAAATCATCGAGGCGGCACATCCGGTACCGGACGCTGCCGGTCTTAAGGCGTCGCGGCGCCTGCTCGAAAAGGTGCAAGGGCTGACTGCGGACGACCTGGTAGTGGCGCTGATATCGGGCGGAGGATCGGCGCTGCTGCCGTCGCCTGCCGCCGGCCTGACGCTCGCCGACGAAATCGCCGTCAACGAGGCGCTGCTTGCCTCCGGCGCGCCGATCGCGGCGATGAACACAATCCGCAAGCATCTCTCGACCATCAAGGGCGGCCGGCTGGCAGCTGCCGCCTGGCCGGCCAAACTGGTATCACTGGTTGTCTCTGACATTCCCGGCGACAACCCGGCCCTGGTGGCCTCCGGCCCGACCGTGCCCGACTCCGGCAACCGCGCCGATGCGCTGGCCTCGATAGCGGCCTACGGCATGAAACTGCCCGACGCCGTCATGGCGCACATCAACTCGCCAGAGGCCGATGCGCCAGATCCGGATGACCAGCGCTTTTCACGCAATGAAGTGCACCTGATCGCCTCGGCTGGCGTGTCGCTGGAAGCGGCAGCCGCTGAGGCAAAACGGCACGGCATCGAAGCCGTCATCCTCTCCGATTCCATCGAGGGCGAGGCGCGCGAGGTCGGTGGCGTGCATGCAGCCATTGCGCGCGAAGTGGCGACGCGCAACCGGCCGTTCAAAAAGCCGGTGCTGATCCTGTCCGGCGGCGAGACGACCGTGACCTTGCGGGCCCCTGTTGACGGAAAAAGGGGCAAGGGCGGCCGCAACTCCGAATTCCTGCTCGCCTTTGCCATCGGTATCAGCGGCGCGGAAGGTATTCATGCATTGGCCGCCGATACCGACGGCATCGATGGCTCTGAAGACAATGCCGGCGCCTTTGCCGATGGCTCAACTGTCTCGCGCATGCGTGCCGCCGGCATCGACGCCAAGGCGATGCTGGCCGGCAACAATGCCTGGACGGCGTTCAACGCGATCGGCGATCTGTTCGTGCCGGGGCCGACGGGTACGAATGTGAATGATCTGAGGGCAATCCTAATCAGTTAATTCGGCCGTGGCGGCCGAAGTTTCCAACGTTGGATTCACGACCGTAGGTGATTGGCTGAAGCCACTCAGCTTCGTCATCCCTGGGCGAAGCAGGAGCGAAGCTCCGTCGCGAAGCCCCGGGTCCATTCCGTGATGTTAGCCGTCGAGCGCAGCGGAGCAGAATTCTGCACCGTAGCAGCGTCCAAACGTCGCGGCATGAATCCTCGGGTCTGCGCTGCGTCGCTTCACTCCTTGCTCCGCCCGCGGATGACGATGTCGCTGAGGCTTTCGCTCATCTCACGACCCCATCAGCCGCTTCACCTCTCTCATATCCCTGAGAAACCGCTCGCGCTCTGCCTCCTTGTCCGCGGGCTCATGAATACGCAGAATAAAGGAGGGGTGGATGGTGATGAACACGCGCAAGCCATCATCGCGTTCGATCAACTGGCCGCGCATTTTCGTCACGGCAATGGCCTTGCCCAGCAGCGACAACGCCGCCGTTGCCCCAAGCGCCACGGCGAGGTCCGGCTTGATCAGCTCAAGCTCCCGGCCGATCCACCAGCGGCAGGCCTGGACTTCGCCGGTATTTGGCTTCGAGTGGATGCGGCGCTTGCCGCGCGGCTCGAACTTGAAGTGCTTGACGGCGTTGGTGACGTAGACTTTTTGCCGGTCGACGCCTGCGTCATCGAGAATCGCATCGAACACTTTGCCCGCTGGCCCGACAAAAGGTTTGCCGGCGAGATCTTCCTGATCGCCAGGTTGTTCGCCGACGAAGACCACTTTGGCGTCATCCGGCCCCTCGCCGAACACGGTCTGTGTCGCGTCGCGCCAGAGCGGGCAGCGACGACAACCCTTTGCAGCCTCGCGCAAATCGGAAATCGTCTTGGCATCGTCTTCATCCGGCGCCTCGGCCGGCTCGGGCTTCGGCCAATGTCTTGCCTGCAGCTTGGCGTGGTGCGGCGCCGGCGTTGTCGGCAGTCTGGCAATCATATCCCTGGCGGCCTCGTCCGCTCCTGCGATCAGATCTGGAATGAGCGAGGCCTCGGGAAGGTTCCGCCAATATTTCTTCGGCATTTCCTTCTGCATCGCCTTCACCTTGAGCCGCGCCGGGTTGAAGATGTTTTCGAAATAGGTCAGCCACAACGCCTCGGTGTCGTCCTGATCGGGTGCATCGCCCTTGGCCGCACCCGGCCCGATCGCCAGCCTTTCGCCGTTCCAGTCGGCGGAGGCATAGGGCGTCAGGATGGTCCAGCGCATGCCGGTGAACCGCCGGACGAAGAAATCCGCGTTGCGCTCGACAATGAAATGCTCCGGCTCGAACCAGGCGACGTAGCGCTCGTTCTCGCCGTCGCCGATCTTCCGGAAGCGTACGAAGGCATGCATCTTATGGCTGTCGCGCCGCACCGCCTTTTCCATGGCTTCGAGCCGCCTGGTGTCGGGATCGGATGCGATCGCCAGCAGTTTCGGCTCGGTGCGCAGGCGCCAAAGCATCCAGTAGAGAAAGGCAAACCGGCCGGGGTCGGAGTGGCAGAAGGCGGTTTCGGCATGGGCGATGAACTCGCGCGGGACGGTAAGCTGCGCGCCCTCTGGCACCGCCGGCAAGGCATCTTGAGGATCATTGGCGTCGGACCCGACACCCCAACTAATATCCTCAGGTCGGACCTCATTCAGCGCCAGACGCCGTGCCGCATCGCGCCAACCGGCGAAATCGGTCTGGCTCGCTAGCCGGACAGTGTATCGGGCAAGGTCGAGCTGAGCCGGCTGCATGGTCAAAACAGCGACAGTTGTTCGCAGGACTTTACGATCGTGTCGCGCAGGCCTGTCTTGTCGGTGAGTCCGCCCGGCGACCAGCCTTCGGCGATGATGAAGGGCCTCAGCTTGGCGATCGAATGGCAGATCCGTCCGACATCTTCCAGCCGCATGCGTCGGTGGCGGCGGGTTTCAAGGATCTTCGCCACCACCTTGGTGCCCAGACCCGGAACCCGCAGCAGCGCTTCGCGGTCGGCGCGGTTGATGTCGACGGGAAACCTCGCCCGATTGCGCAAAGCCCAGGCGAGCTTGGGGTCAATGGCGAGATCGAGCATGCCGTCGCTGCTGCCGGCGAGGATTTCCGGCTGCGAAAAGCCGTAGAAACGCATCAGCCAGTCGGCCTGATAGAGCCGGTGCTCGCGCATCAGCGGCGGTTTTTGCAGCGGCAGCGACGATGACGAATCCGGGATTGGGCTGAAGGCGGAATAATAGACGCGCCGCAGGTGATAGCTGCCATAGAGCCGCGCGCTGGTGTGCAAAATGCCGTCGTCGGATGTTTTGTCGGCGCCGACAATCATCTGCGTCGACTGACCTCCGGGCGCAAAGCGTTCGCGCTTCTTGGTCCTCAGCGTCGGCTCGGCTTTTTCCTCCATCTTCCGGCGCAGGTTCGCCATGGAAAGCCGGATCGTTTCCGGCTTCTTCTCCGGCGCCAGTTTCTTGACGCCCTCATCGGTCGGCAGTTCGACGTTGATAGACAGCCGATCGGCGTAGAGCCCGGCCTGCTCGACCAGTTCGGCCGAGCTTTCCGGAATGGTCTTCAGATGAATATAGCCGGAGAATTTTTCGTCCAGCCGCAGCCGCCGCGCCACTTCCACCATTTCGGCCATGGTCTCGTCCGGGGAGCGGATGACTCCTGAGGACAGGAAGAGGCCCTCGATGTAGTTGCGCCGGTAGAAATCCATGGTCAGCTTCACCACCTCGTCGATGCTGAAGCGGGCGCGGCGCACATTCGATGACGAGCGGTTGATGCAGTAGCTGCAATCGTAAATGCAGAAATTGGTCAGCAGGATTTTCAGGAGCGAAATGCAGCGGCCATCCGGCGCGTAGGAATGGCAGATGCCCATGCCTTCTGTGGAGCCGATACCGCCGGATTGGAGCGAATCCTTCTTCGCCGAGCCAGACGAGGCGCAAGAAGCATCGTATTTGGCGGCGTCAGACAGGATTGCCAGCTTTTCACGGACGGTGGGTGCGCTCATCCGTTCATGATATGTTCTTGAAGGCTGCAGCGCCACGTCATTTGATGCAGGCGGCGAAAAAGTAATCGCCGCCTGATCGTCGGGCTAGCAGGACGACTGCCCGAGTTCCAGGCGGTCTCTCAGACCTCGTGGAGGTAGAGGTGGTAATCCAGCTCGCTGACGGTGCGGGCGACGCGCAGATACTCCGACTGCTTGATCGCCACGAAGGTGCGATGCAGATCCTCGCCAAGCGCCTCTTTCAGGAAGCTCGATGCCCGCGCCGCCTCGATCGCAGCGCGCCAGTCGACCGGCATGGTCGTGCGCGTGATGGCGGCTTCATAGCCATTCCCAGTGGTTTCGGGGCCGGGGTCGAGGCCTTCATCCAGACCCTTGATGATGCCGGCCAGCACCGTTGCCGCGATCAGGTAGGGATTGGCGTCGACACCCGACGGCCGGTGCTCGATGCGCCGGTTCTTGGCGTCGCCCGCCGGGATGCGCAGCGCCACCGAACGGTTGTTGACGCCCCAGGTCGGCGCCACCGGCGCATAGGATTGCGAGACGAAGCGCCGCCAGGAATTGGCGTGCGGCGCAAACACCAGCATCGATTCGGCCATGGTCTGGATCAGCCCGCCGAGCCCCTGCAGCAGCGGCAGCGACCAGCTTTCGCCGCCAGCCTCGGCAAAAACGTTGCGGCCGTTCTTGTCCTGCAACGAAACATGGAAATGCATGCCGGAGCCGGCGTATTTTTCGATCGGCTTGGCCATGAAGCAGGCGGTGACACCATGGCGGCGCGCCTGCGCCCGCACCAGCCGCTTCAACATGACGAGGTCGTCGGCCGCCCGCATGACATCCTTGCGATAGTTCAGCGTCAGCTCGTACTGGCCGGGCGCGTATTCGGAAATCACCGTTTCGGCCGGAATGCCTTGCGCCTTAGCCGCGGCATAGATGTCGGAAAACAGCGGCTCCATGCCGTGCAGATGGTCGACGGAATAGACTTCCGTCTTGGCCGAGCGGCGGCCGTCGAGCACGGCCTCCGCCGGCTTTACCTTGCCGTCGGCGTCACGCTCATTGGCAAGCAGGAAAAATTCGAGTTCGAAGGCGCCGGCGGGATAGAGGCCCTTGGCCGCCAAGATGTCGACCTGCCTGGCCAGCGCCAGCCGTGGGTCCGACGACATAGGCTGTCCCTCGAGATGGTACATCGCCATCAGCAACTGGCCGCGCGGCGGGTTCGTGCCGTAAAGCGGCACCAGGGTGCCGGGGATCGGCCAGGCCCTGAGGTCGCCATCGCCGGTCGTCCAGATCAGCCCGGTTTCGTGAACATCCTCGCCGGTGATGTCGAGGCCGAGGATCGAGATCGGCATGTGGCGGCCGCCCTCGAAGATGCTTTTCAGCTCATGCCGGCGCACGATCTTGCCGCGGCCGACCCCGTTGGCGTCGGTCAAGACGATATCGAAGGCTTCGATTTCGGGATGGGCGTCGAGAAAGGCTTGCGCCTCGGCGGGCGTCGAGCCCGAAGGTGAAGTCATGATTAGTGTACTCGAGTTTGGCTTGGCAGCTTGTCTCATGCCGTCAGCCTTGCCGCAACCGTGGCGAAGGCGGTGATCAGCCGGTTGACCTGGGCGCCGGTGGTGGCCGGTGAGATCAGCATCATGTTGTGAAAGGGCGCGATCAGCACGCCCTGGTTGACCAGCGCGACATGGATAGCCGCCTCAAGCTCCGGCGCATGGGCAGTCTCGGCTTCGGCGCCGTTCCTGAGCGGGCCAGGGGCGCAGATGAACTCGACGCGGGCGCCGACGCGGGCGACATGCCAGGGCAGATTGTAGCGATCGATGACGCCGGTCAGCCCGGCATCGAGCCGCAGGGCGAGGCGATCCATCCGGGCATAATTCTCCTGCGTCATCACCTCTTCGAGCGTTGCGCGCATGGCTGCGAACTGCAGCGGGTTCGCCGACAGCGTCGTGCCCATGCCGGAATAGCCCGGCTCCTTGGTTCGGTTGTAGTCGGCATAGCGCGAGGCGACCTCGTCGCTCATGCCCCACACGCTTGCCGGCACGCCACCGGCGATCGGCTTGCCCAGCACGAAAAGGTCGGGCTGCAGCCCGAATTTTCTGGTGTAGCCCCCTGGGCCGGTCGAGATGGTGTGGGTCTCGTCGATCAGCAGCAGCGTTCCGGCCGCGCGCGTCAGTTTGCGCAAGGCGTCGTGAAAACCCGGATCGGGCAGCACCATGCAGGAATTTGTCAGCACCGGCTCGGCGATGACGCAGGCGACATCCTTGTCCTTGAGCGCTGCTTGCAGCGCGGCGACATCGTTGAATTCAATGACCTTCGCCGTCTTGGTCAGGTCGCGAAACTCACCCGCCAGCCCCGGCCGATTCACGGGCTTGCCGTCGACCATCCGGACCATCGTCTCGTCGACCGAGCCGTGATAGCAGCCGTTGAAGACCAGTATCTTTTCGCGGCCGGTGACGGCGCGGGCGACGCGCAGCGCGAAGCGGTTGGCGTCGGTGGCGCTGGTGGCGATCTGCCAGAACGGCAGACCGAAACGCTGTGTGAGCAGCGGCCCGATGGCCAGCGCATCCTCCGAAGGCAGCATATAGGTCAGGCCGCGCCCGGCCTGGCGGCGGATGGCGCGCGCCACCGGCGGCGGCGAATGGCCGAACATCGAACCGGTGTCGCCGAGGCAGAAATCGTCCAGCCTGTTGCCGTCGATATCCGTGATGGCGGCGCCCTTGGCGCTTTCGACCAGGATCGGGAATGGCGTCGGCCAGTCGTTCATCCAGTGCATCGGCACACCGCCGAAGAAGCCTGGCAGGCCGTTACCGACCTTGGCCTGCGATTTCGGCCGCGCCTTGCGGAAGGTGTTCGCCTCGCTTGTCCGCAATGCAGCGATGCGGTCACGGCTGATACCGCCAATGGACGCCTTTGAACTGTTCGTGCTGTGCATGAAATCCCTCTCGGCCGGCACACTACCCAATTGGCGACGGCAACCGCAATTGGCCGTGTTGGTGCGCTGCATTGGGTCAGCAGCAAGTTCGGCAGACTTGACCTTCCGGCGCAGTCGGGCGCCAATGCGATCGGGTCTGTGGTTTGGGGAGAAAAATGCGGACGATCATCTGCGCTATTGCGCTACTCTTGTCGGCCGCTGCGGCTTCCGCATCGGGCGGCGTCTGGTGTTCCGTCGATGACAAAGCGGTGCAATTCGAGGTCGGCGCCGGGGTCACCAGAGGTATGGGCGGCCCGACCTTCAATTTTCGCGGCGATCTCGAGATACTTGGCCGGCCGGAAGGCGACAGTCTGCGCAAGACCGTCTTCGAGGATTCCGACCTCACCCAGTACTGGCTGGACGACAAGGAGTTGCGGCTGAACGTCTACCACGAGCATCAGCTCGGAGATAAATTCAACTCTGTCGAACTGACGATCCTGACCAAGACCAGTGACGAGGGCGTCTATGACGGCCGGTACACGCTTGCCGTCTACGACAACGCCGCCGACACGGAACAGGACGGCAAGCCGAAAGAATTGACCGGCAAGGTGTCGTGCGGAGCCGAATAGGTCACGCCGAGATATCGATGACGCCGCAGTCGCCGGCGGCACTGCCGAAGGCGACCCGGCGCTCTTCCTTATCCCACATCATCGCGGTGATGGCGCCCTTGCCCGGGCGGCGCAACAGCACCTCTTTGGCATCGGTAAAGCGCACCGCCATGACCATGCCGTCATCATAGCCGACGGCGACGACATCCTCGCTCGGATGGCAGGCAACTGATGTCACCATGGCGTTGCCGCGCGTGCCGAGCTCCAGCGGCGCCTTGCCCATCGGGCCGTCCTTGCCCGAAAACGGCCAGACGATCGCCGCCGGCGCGCCGGAACTCGCCAGCCATTTGCCCTTCACGCTCCACGACAGGCTTTTGACCTTGCCGGGATAGCCGGTCATGCGCATGTGCTTGCCGTCGGCGAGCTTCCAGCCATGCAGCGCGTTTTCCTGCATGGTGGTGACGAGGAAGGCGCCATCCGGCGAGAAGGTGACGCCGGTATGGGCACCGGCCCATTCCAGCTCCACCGGCTTGCCCTCGGCGGCCGGGAAATGCAGCGTCGCGCCATTGTAGCGGGCGACGCCCAAGCGTATGCCCTTGGGGGAGAAGGCCAGCCCCTCGACCGAACGCGGATGGGCAAACTCTTTGGTCTTGCCGTCGGCAAAGCGCACGAACGCAGTCTTGCCTGTGGCATAGGCGATAGCGCCTTGCGGTCCGGCGGCGACGCTGGTGATCCACTTCTTGCCGGCGCTCGCCAATTCGCCGACGGTGCCACCTGCGGTGACAGCAAAAATCTTGCCGTCCTCGCCGCCGGTGATCAGGCGGTCGTTGGCGGCGTCATGGAACGTGGAGAGCAGGCCGTCATTGGCCTGAATTGTCTTGTGGCCGTTGTCGAGCCTATGAACTGTCCCATCGGCCAGCGCAAAATGCGGCACGTTGTCGAGGAAGACGGCGGCAAGGCAGTGACCTTCCAGGTCGAGGGGAGCAACTGTGGGCATCAGGACCATTCCAATGAAGCTGTCACCACTCCCGGGAAGCCATTGAGGCGGCCAGGCCTGGCGTCAACCTTCCCCTTTGTGGGAGAAGGAAGAGCGGGCAGCGCTAGCGCCATAGAGTCCGGAAATCAAGCCGCCTGGCAGGCGTCAAAGCTCTTCTTCAGCCGTTCGGCGTCAAGCTCGCGGCCGATGAACACCAGCCGGCTCTCATGCTTTTCGCCGTCCTTCCAGGCGCGCTGGTGGTCGCCTTCGATGATCATGTGCACGCCCTGGATGACATAGCGCTCGTCGTCGCCCTTGAGCGCGATGATGCCTTTCAGCCGCAGGATGTTGGGACCTTCCATCTGAGTGATCTTCTCGATCCACGGGAAGAATTTCTTCGGGTCCATCTCGCCGCCGCGCAGCGACACCGACTGCACGGTCACGTCATGGATGTCGGAGGGATGCGCGTGATCGTGATGATGATGGTCGTGATCATGGTCGTGGTGATCGTGGTCGTGATCATGGTGGTCGTGATCATGATCGTGCGCCTCGAGAAAATGCGGATCGTTTTCCAATGCGCGCGACAGGTCGAAGGCGCCGCGGTCGAGCACTTCCGACAGCGCCACGCCGGCGCGCGTGGTGCGGTGGATCCTGGCCGCCGGGTTGATGGCGCGGATGGTGGCTTCGACCTTGGCCAGCTCTTCGGGCGTCACCAGGTCGGTCTTGTTGAGCACGACAACATCGGCGAAGGCGATCTGGTCCTCGGCTTCCTTGGAATCCTTCAACCTGAGCGGCAGGTGCTTGGCGTCGACCAGAGCCACGACAGCGTCGAGTTTGGTCTTGGAGCGCACGTCGTCGTCCATGAAGAAGGTCTGCGCCACCGGCACAGGATCGGCGAGGCCGGTGGTCTCGACGACGATGGCGTCGAAGCGGCCGGGACGGCGCATCAGGCCTTCGACGACGCGGATCAGGTCGCCGCGCACCGTGCAGCAGACGCAGCCATTGTTCATTTCGTAGATTTCCTCGTCGGATTCCACGATCAAATCATTGTCGATGCCGATCTCGCCGAATTCATTGACGATGACGGCATAACGCTTGCCATGGTTTTCCGACAGGATGCGGTTGAGCAGCGTCGTCTTGCCGGCGCCGAGATAGCCGGTGAGAACGGTCACGGGGATTTGCGTCTGTGCTTCGCTCATATCTTGCCTCGAAATGGCTGGGCCACGGAATTGCGGGCCGCAAGAAGGGATTGTTGGCCTGATATAGGATGTGTGCCGGCCTTTTGCACGAGGCAAACCGCCTGGGTGTTTGACCCAGGATTGACGAAGCGGATGGGTAGACCCGAGAGGCCGAGTGCGAGGGATGCCGACCATCAACGTGTCGCCGGAAACGCCTCTTCGTTGACCTGTGCTGAGCCGCGCCGCGTCAAACCGTTGCAATCGCCTTGGCGGAAACTCGTTTGTCATCTAACTGAAATAAACATCTGGCATCACCATTTCGAGCACCACAAATGCTTGCCGGCAAAGCTGTTTCGAAAGCCGGAATCTTTTGGATCGTCGATTGCCAACCGGCCGGCTGCGTCTATGCTGCACTCACCGGTACGGCCGAAGAGGGATCACCATGGCCAAAGCGGACAAGACTGCAACGATGAGCCGGCTGCATTCGGCGGCAAGGCTGGCAAGGACCGCGCTGGCGGCGCGGCTTCTGGCGCACGGCTTCTATGCCGGCCAGGACCAGATCATGCTGACGCTCGACCGCGAGGACGGCCAGACGCCCGGCAATCTCGCCGGCCGCCTCGGCGTGCGCCCACCGACCATCACCAAGACCATCAACCGGCTGCAGGCCCAGGGCTTTTTGGAAAAGCGCGCCTCTTCCGCGGATGCACGCCAGGCGCATATCTTTCTCACCGACACCGGCCGCGAGATCATCCACGCCATCGAGAAGTCGGTGAAGAAGACCGAGAAGCAGGCGTTGAAGGGCCTCGACAAGAAAGAACAGAAGACGCTGTTCAAGCTGCTTGCCCGCATCGAGGCCAATTTGTCGAACGAGGAGCTGGTGCTTGTCGAGGACGATGGCGACATCGACGATTGATCTTCCGACCTAGGCGGCTACCGAAGGCCCGCGCACCAGGGTCGACCAGCGGCCGGGCGTCAGGCCGAATGCTTTCTTGAAATGCCTGTTGAAATGACTCTGGTCGCTGAAGCCGGCGCCAACGGCAATCTCGGCCAGCGGCTCGCCCACCTCGATCATCCGTCTTGCCTTTTGCAGCCGGCGCATCAGCAGGAACCGATGCGGGCTGGTGGAATAGGTCGCGCGAAAATGGCGTGACAGCGCATAGCGGTCGAGCCCGGTGACGGCTTCCAGCTCATCGGAACGAACGGACCGCTCGGCATTCTCCTCGAGATAGCCGCGCGCCAGCGCTGCCGCACGCGAGGCCGACTTCCCCATCGGCTTTGCTTTCTGTCCCGCATGACGCCCCAGATGCTGCGCCAGCTCCGCAACGAAATCGGCGACGAACAGCTCGTCCAGTTCCTCATCGAGCGGCGACAGGGCCGAAAGCAGCGTGCCACGCAAGGCAGGATCGCTGACCACAGCATCCCTGACGAAAGGCAGCGGCGCGCCGTCGAGGCAGTCGAGCAGCAGTGAGGGTTCCAGATAGAGGATCCGGTAGCGCAGACCATCCTCGGTCCCGGCGCCGCCATCGTGCACTTCGTCGGGATGCAGCACGATAACCTGGCCGGGCAGGCTGTGGTTGACAGTGCCCCTGTAGTGGAAGCGCTGCACACCGGAAAGCGTCACGCCGACGGCAAGTGTATCATGACGGTGTAGGTCGAAGGCGTTGCCATGGAAATGCGCCTCGATGCGCTCGATGCCGGTGCTGCCTGGCGCCGAGACGATCCGGTCTTCATCCGCGCACGAACGTCCAAGACCCTGTGTCGCCTCACCGTCTAGATCGTGCGTCATCACCTATCCCTGCCCTTCATGGGCGTGCTCCGGAGTCCTCATTTTGGTGTTCGATACGAAATTTGCAATCGTGCTGCGGGACGATCTCGCCGTCTGGCAAAAGCTCAACGTCACGGCCTTCCTGACCAGCGGCGTCGTCGCGCAATTCCCCGACATTATCGGCGAACCCTACCGCGACCGCGCCGGCAACCTTTACAATCCTCTGTCGATCCAGCCGGTCATCGTGCTTTCGGCCGATGGGCCGACGCTCAACTCCATCCACCGGAAGGCGCTGGAGCGGGGCGTGACGGCGTCAGCCTATGTCGAGGAGATGTTTGCCACCGGCTTCGATGCGGCCAACCGCGCCGTCTTCGCCGAGTTCGGCCCTGAGGACGCCAAGATCGTCGGCATCGCGCTGCGTGCCGACAAGAAACTCGTCGACAAGATCACCAAGGGCGCCCGCATGCACGCCTAATTCAGCAGGAAGCGTGTAACGGCGCTCATGAATTCAGTCGGCCGCTCGACGTTCAGCATATGGACGCCCGGAAGCAGTGTAAGCGTGGCGCCGGGGATGCTGGCTGCGATCGCCTCGCTGTGGCTTGCCAGCGTTACCTTGTCGTCTTCTCCACCGATCACCAGGGTGGGGGCGGTAATGAGGGAGACAGTCCGGCGCAGATCGCAATCGCGTACGGCGGCGAAGCATCCCGCGAGACCTTGGGGCGGCGTCGCCAGGACCATCGCGCGGAACGCGTCGACGGTTTCGTTTGGGCCGGCAAGCATCGAGGCGGGAAACCAGTTGTGCATGAACATGTCCGCGGCGGCCGACATGTTGCTCGCAGCAAGGACAGTACGGATCTGCTCGTCAAAGTAAGAAGCCGGCCCGAGATGTGGCGAGGTGTTGGAAAGGATGAGACGCTCGATGCGGTCCGGGGCATGGATACCCAGCCACTGCCCTACGAAGCCGCCCAGCGACAGCCCGCAGAAATGCACGCGGGCGATCTGAAGCGCATCCAGCAGCTCAAGGACGTCGCGGCCCAGCCGATCGAGCGAATAGGCTCCGGCCGGAGCATCGGAACTGCCGTGGCCGCGCAGATCATAGCGCAGCACCCGGAAAGATCCGGCAAATTCCGCAAGCTGCCGGTCCCACATATGCAGGTTCGTCGCAATGGAATTCGAGAGCACAAGCACAGGGCCGGCCCCCGCCAGCTGATAGGCGATCCGGCAGCCGTCGCCCGTCGTAAAATAAAGCGTGTCAGTCATCTGGTCCTCATCTCACCCTGGCGAAAGGAGTTCGATGCTCCCGCCGCCCTTTGAATGAGCCACCCTAGGCCTCGTAATTATCCAGGAAAATTACTATGATTGGACAATCTCAGTAGGTTTTGACTATAATGAATGGTCTGAAACTCCACGACCTACGGTGCTTTGACGCCGTGGCAAGCGAGGGCAGCTTCCAGGCGGCCGCCCTTGCCTTGAACCGATCGCATCCATCCGTCTTCGCCGCTGTCGCACGCCTCGAGCAGTTGCTCGGGCTCACACTTCTCGACCGCAGCGGATATCGGGTGGGGCTGACGGAGGCGGGCCGCGAGTTTCGCGCGCGAGCGCAGCTGACATTGCGCGAGCTCGACCATCTGCGAACCTATGCGGGCCAGTTGGCGAGTGGCGAGGAGACGGTCCTGCGTGTCGTCATGGGTGATCTGTGCCCGCGACCGCAAATCCTGCCTATGCTCAGCGGCTTCTTTGCCGAATGCACCAGGACACGCCTGCGTCTGGAGTATGAGGCGATCGGCGGTCCGCTCGAACGGTTGATGGAAGGCGAGGCTGACCTCGTCTTCCATCGCGCGGATCCTTCCGATCCGCATCTCGAGCGGATCGATCTCTGCGCGGTGACGCTCGTGCCGGTGGTGGCGCCTGGGTTCCTGCCCTTCGCGCCTGGCCGGGAGATTGCGCCGGAGCAGATGCGGCCCTTCACCCAGTGCGTGATCCGCGACACGGCGCGGCGGCCGTCGCCGGAGAGCTATTTCCTCGTCGACGGTGCGCATCAGTGCTCGGCGCCGGATCATCTGATGAAGAAGGAACTGATCCTTCACGGATTGGCCTGGGGCCATCTGCCGGGATGGCTGATCGAGGATGAACTGCGGGATAGGAGGCTGATCTCGATCGCTGGTGCACATCTGCCCGGCCGGACGGAGACCTTGGCGGCGGTGCGCCGGCGCGACCGACCGCATGGACCCGTCGCCCAGGCGTTGTGGCTTCATCTCCAGGCGCAAATGGCATCCGACGGCAAAGCACCGGGATGTCAGAACGTCGCAGCGGAACGCAAGGCGCCTTAGCTGGCATCGGATTGGGCATCGGATTGGCCTGCGCTGAACCTGTCTCAGACGCCTGTTGTGCCAGTCGCTTTTGGCTTGCCGGGCGCAGGCGATTGCCGCAAAGGTTAAGCGTTGCTCCTCCCTGCCCGGCCTGACATTGAACGTTCCCGCAAAATCAGACGAAAGCGCAACGCCGCCCGCCGCGATGCTGTTCATGCTTTCCACCTATGTCTTTTTCACCTTTCTCGACACATCGAGCAAATATCTGGTCCTGGCCGGCGTCTCGGCGCTGATCGTCGCCTGGGCCCGCTTCACCGTCCATGTCCTGCTTGTCGGCGTCTTCCTGCGCGGCTGGCGCGAGCCGTCGCGCTTCCGCGCCAACAATTTGCCGGCCCACATCCTGCGCGGCGGTCTGTTGTTCGGCTCGACGATGTGCAACGTCATGGCGCTCAAAACGCTTCAACTGGCCGAGACCACCTCGATCTACTTCTTCGGGCCGATGGTGATCACCGCCCTTGCCGGACCGCTGCTTGGTGAATGGGCCGGCTGGCGGCGCTGGCTGGCGATCCTGACGGGTTTTGTCGGCGTGCTCGTCATCACAAGGCCGGGCGTCGGCGTGTTCGGTCTCGGCCACCTCTTCGCGCTCGGCTCCATGCTGTCGAACTGTTTTTACGTCATCATGACGCGCCGCATGTCGGCCAGCGAAAGCTCGGAAAGCCTGATCCTGTTTTCGGCGCTGGCGCCGGCCGTGCTCCTTTTGCCGATGCTGCCGTTCTCGCATCAGCTGCCGCAGGATGGCTGGCATTGGGTCATCCTGGTGATGCTGGGCGTGTTTGGCGCCGGCGGCCACTGGCTTCTGGTGCAGGCCTACCGACTGGCGACCACCACGGCGCTGGCGCCTTACCCGTATTCGCAGATGGTCTGGATGATCCTGTCCGGCTGGATCATCTTCCACCAGTTCCCCGACCGCTGGACGCTGGTGGGTGCTGCGATCATCGTCGCCAGCGGCCTTTACATCATCCATCGCGAGCACCGTTTGCGGCTGCGCAATCGCACGACCGTCGATGTCGAAGCGGAGGCGCTGGCGAAAAAACTTTGATTTGCTCCGAATCCGATGGCATAACGCCGCATTTAAAAAATTTAAAAAACGGGGAGCGAAGGGCTGGCACAAAAGATCAAGCTTTCGACGATCGCGGATGCGCTTGGCGTCTCCACGGCCACGGTCTCCCTCGCCTTGCGCGACAGTCCACTGGTCGCAGGCGCCACGCGTGACCGCATCAAGGAGCATGCGCGGGCCATCGGGTATATCTACAACCGCCGCGCCGCCTCACTGCGCACCTCGCGCTCGGGGATTGTCGGCGTCGTCGTGCACGACATCATGAACCCGTTCTTCGCCGAGATCCTGCGCTCCATCGAAAGCGAACTCGATCGCAGCCGGCAGACCTTTATCCTGTCCAACCACTACGACCAGCTGGAAAAGCAGCGCACCTTCATCGACACGCTGCTGCAGCTCGGCGCCGATGGCGTCATCATGTCGCCGGCCATCGGCACGCCGGCTTCCGACATCGTCATGGCCGAAGAAAACGGCCTGCCGGCGGTGCTGATCGCACGCAGCGTGGAAGGCGCCGACGTGCCGGTGTTTCGCGGCGACGATGCCTATGGCACAGCACTTGCCACCAATCACCTGATCTCGCTCGGGCACAAGCGCATCGCCATGATCGGCGGCACCGACCAGACCTCGACCGGGCGCGACCGCTACCAGGGCTATCTCAACGCCATGGAAGCCGCCGGGCTGGAAGTCAGGCCGTCCTGGCGCATTGCCGGGCCGCGCACCAAGCAGGGCGGATTCGAGGCGGCTGGACAGTTTTTGGCGCTTAAAGACAAGCCAACCGCCGCCTGCTGCTGGAATGATCTCGTCGCCATAGGGCTGATGAACGGCATTGCCCGCGCCGGCCTGGTGCCGGGCGCCGACATATCGGTCACCGGCTATGACGATCTCGAGGAGGCGGCAATCGCGACACCGGCGCTCACCACAGTCTGGAATGGCCAGCGAGAGGTTGGCCGCCGTGCCGCCAGCGCGCTGCTCGACAAGCTGAACGGACAGGCGGTACGGCCGTCACAGGAACTGATCAAGCCGGAACTGCATGTGCGCCAGTCGACCGGCAAGCCGGTGGAGCGTGCATGACCAAGACTGATGCGTTGCAGACCGTCGCCGTTCTGGTGCCGGGACATTTCAACGACCATGCGGTCGAGCGCATCGACCGCACCTTCAAGCGGGTCAAGATAGAGCGCGCCGATCCCGCCCTGGTCACCGACGAGATGCGCCATGACGTGCGCGCCATTGCGTCCTTCGCCGGCGTCAATGCGGCATTGATGGATGCATTGCCCAACCTCGAACTCATCGCCTCCTTCGGCGTCGGCTATGATTCGGTCGATGCCGGCCATGCGGCCAAGAAAAACATCATGGTCACCAACACCCCCGATGTTTTGACCGAGGAGGTCGCCGACACCACGATCGGCCTTTTGCTCAACACCGTGCGTGAACTTTACAACGCCGAGAAATGGCTGCGCGACGGCAGTTGGGTGAAGAAGGGCAACTATCCCCTGAGCCGGCTGACCTTGCGCGGTCGGCATGTCGGCATTTTCGGCATGGGCCGCATCGGCCTTGCCATTGCGCGCCGGCTGGAAGCGTTCGGGCTGCCGGTGGCCTACCACAACAGGCGCAAGGTCGAAGGTCTGGCTTATGAATACCACCCGACGCTGAAGGGCCTTGCCGAAGCGGTCGATACGCTGATTTCCGTAGTGCCGGGCGGCGCTTCCACGGAGAAGGCGGTCAATGCCGAAATCCTGGCGGCGCTTGGCGCCAACGGCGTTTTCGTCAACATCGGCCGTGGCAGCACGGTCGACGAGGCAGACCTCGCCGCAGCGCTTGCCAACGGCACCATCGCCGCGGCCGGGCTCGATGTTTTCGCCGATGAACCGAATGTGCCCAAGGCTTTGCTGAAGGCGCCCAACACCTCGCTTTTGCCCCATGTCGGCTCGGCCTCGCACCACACGCGCCGCGCCATGGCGGATCTGTGCGTCGACAATCTGGTATCCTGGTTCAGCGAGCGCCGGCCACTGACCCCGGTGCCTGAGACGGCGCAAGTCAAGCCACGAAGCTGAGCGGCTCTCTGCCACACTCGTTAACGTCGGCTTAAAGCTTTGGAATCATTCTGCATCTGCGCCGGGGAGCGCGGAGTGCAAGATGACGAAACTTCCGGCATTGATTGCGGCAGCGGCACTTTTCGCCGGCTTTCAGCTGTTTCACGGCGGCAGCAGTGAAAGTTCGGCCAATGAAGCAAGGCCGGCAACCACCTTCAGGCTGGTCGCCAATGGCGACGAAGGCGACTGCGCGGTTAGCCGCGGCGCCGCGATTGACGATGGCCTGTCGCTGTTGACCGTGGCGCCGAGTTGCCGCGGGTTGCTGCCGGGGATCGAGCGGGCAAAATTCTGGCGAGAGGGCGAGGACGGCACGATCGCGTTCAGCGCCGACGGCACCGACCCGATCGTCACCTTCTCGGTTGCGGATGGCGACGGCTACGAATCCTACGCTCCGGCCACGCCGCTGCTGTCGCTGGCGACAACCGGCGAACGGGATCAATCCGCCGGCAATTGATCGTCGGGATTTATTCCGCCGCCGCCCGTGCACCGGCCTTCGCCGCCGCATGCAGGCGCACCGCATCGCCGAAGGCGCGGAAGATCTTGGCCGAGTTGCCGTCCGACTTGACCCAGTATTCGGGGTGCCATTGCACGCCGACGGCGAAGGCGCGGGCGTCCTTCACCGAAACCGCCTCCACCGTGCCGTCGCCGGCAACCGCCTCGACCTGCAGCTTCGAGCCGAGCCGGTCGATGCCTTGGCGGTGCAGCGAGTTGACTTTGATGTCGCCGGCGCCAAATACACCGGCCAGGCAGCTGCCCGGCTTGATCGAAATGGTCTGGTGAATGGCGAAGCGTTCGTCTTGGTTGTCGCTCACCGGCGCGCGATGGTCGAGCGAGCCTTCGCGCTCCTGGATCTCGGTGCCAAGCGTGCCGCCCAGCGCAACGTTCAACTCCTGGATGCCGCGGCAGATGGCAAGCAGCGGCACGCCGCGCTCGATCGCCTTGCGGATTAGCGGCAGCGTGGTGGAATCGCGCGCCGGGTCGTAGGGGCCGTTGGCTTCGCTGGCGTCGCCGCCATAGAGCGATGGATGCACGTTGGACTTCGAGCCAGTGACCATGACACCGTCGACCGAAGACAACAGCTCGTCGAAGTCGAGCCGGTCACCGAATGACGGCACCAAAAGCGGGAACACGCCGGCGCCGGAAAGTGCTGCCTCGATATATTGCTGCGGGACGGCATGCCAGGTGTAGTTGTCGAACTGACGGACGTCGGTTGATATGGCGACGAGCGGCTGGTGCATTTTGGGTCCGGATTCCATTTGGCGCGAAGCGAATAGCTATTGTGCCTGCAAAATAGGCGATCCGAAGGCGCTTTTCCATGGCAAGTTTCGCCATCTCGCATGGGCCACGCGGCGAACGTTAGACTATAGTTGCAGGCTGGCCGGCCGGCCCGCGGATTTGTCGCCAGCGCCGCCGTCAAATCCCGCCACCATGCTGGACTCGACCTTTTGCCCGTGTATTGTTTCGGGCAAATCGATACCGGACGTGAGGAGATGTCCCTGATATCGGTTGTTGGTCCAATAGGGAGGAACTGCATGGATCGTCGTTCATTCATCCGCAAGGCCGGGGTCACCGGCGTGGGCGCAGCGGCGGCTGCCGCTACGCTAGCCGCACCGGCAATCGCCCAGTCCAATCCGAAAGTGACGTGGCGGTTGGCGTCATCCTTTCCCAAGTCACTCGATACGATCTATGGCGGCGCCGAAGTCTTCTCCAAGATGCTGTCTGAGGCGACGGACGGCAATTTCCAGGTCCAGGTCTTCGCCTCCGGCGAACTCGTGCCCGGCCTGCAGGCCGCCGACGCCACCACTGCCGGCACCGTCGAGGCCTGCCACACGGTGTCATACTATTACTGGGGCAAGGACCCGACATGGGCGCTCGGTGCGGCAGTGCCGTTCTCGCTCAACGCGCGCGGCATGAATGCCTGGCACTATCATGGCGGCGGCATCGACCTGTTCAACGAGTTTCTTGCCACGCAGGGTCTTTTCGGCCTGCCCGGCGGCAACACCGGCGTGCAGATGGGCGGCTGGTTCCGCAAGGAGATCAACACCGTCGCCGACCTGTCCGGCCTCAAGATGCGCATCGGCGGCTTTGCCGGCAAAGTGGTCTCGAAGCTCGGTGTCGTGCCGCAGCAGATCGCCGGTGGCGACATCTATCCGGCGCTGGAAAAAGGCACGATCGACGCCGCCGAATGGGTCGGCCCCTATGACGACGAGAAGCTCGGCTTCTATAAGGTCGCGCCCTATTACTACTATCCCGGCTGGTGGGAAGGCGGCCCGACCGTCCATCTCCTGTTCAACAAGGCGAAGTACGAAGAGCTTTCGCCGGCCTACAAGTCGCTGGTGCACACGGCCGCGCACGCGGCGGACGCCAACATGCTGCAGAAATACGACTACCTCAATCCTGCAGCAGTCAAGCGGCTGGTGGCCGGCGGCGCGAAATTGCGCCCGTTCAGCCAGGACATCATGGCCGCCTGTTTCGAGAAGGCCAATGAGGTCTACACCGAAATGGAAGCCACCAACGCACCGTTCAAGAAGATCTGGGACTCGATCAAGGGCTTCCGCAAGGAGCACTATCTGTGGGCGCAGGTGGCCGAGTACAATTACGACACCTTCATGATGGTCCAGCAGCGCAACGGCAAACTGTAGGCTGGGATCTTGTCCCTTCTCCCCGTCACTATACGGGGAGAAGGTCCCGGCAGGTGGATGAGGGGCGGCGCAAACTTCGGCGATTGATCGCCTTGGGCTTGGTAGCCGCCCCGAAATTATAGCTTATCTTTCCAAGCGTTGACGCTGCACCTCACCTGCCTGCCGGCATCCTCTCCCCGTATAGTGACGGGGAGAGGGACGCGGTCATCGTCGTTTCGCCAATCGCCAACGTCGCAGGATTGAGGCTGCCCTTCATTCCCTGCCCGGCACCACCAACACCTTGACCTCGCCGGGGGCGGCCGGGTTGGAGATAACCGAGGGGGCTCCGTCCAGGCCGACCTGTCTGGAGATGAGCTTGTCGATCTCGATTGCCCCGGACGCGACAAGGTCCGCCGCCCGCCTGTGGGTGAAGGGGTTGATGAACGAGCCGAGAACCTTCAGTTCGCGAAACAGGATGTCGAACGGTTCGAAGGGCACTTTCACGCCTTGCGGCATCACGCCGACGATCACCACCGTGCCGCCGGACTTCGCCAGCCGCATCGATTGTTCGACGGTATCGGGGACACCGGCGCATTCGAGCACCACGTCGGCCCCGCCGGGCACAAGGCCGGTTGGGCCGGCGATCGCCTCGATCGGGTCGACCGCGTTTGGGTCGACCGTCGCCGTTGCACCGAGCTCTTCGGCGAGCGCACGGCGGGAGGCCTGCCGCGTCGACAGGATGATGGTCGCCGCTCCTGCGAGCCTCGCCAATTGCACGGTAAGCAGGCCGATGACGCCGCCACCAAGCACCACCACGGCAGCGCCGGGTCTGATTCCGGCGAGGTCGACAGCGTGCAGGCAGCAGGCCAGCGGCTCGCAGAAGGCGCCATGCGTTGGCTTGAGGTTCGCAGGCAGAAGAAAGGCCTGGCTCTGCGGCATCACGACGTAGTCGGCGAAGCCGCCGTCGCGATGGATGCCGATGGCCCTGAGATTGCTGCACAGATTGACGCGGCCGGCTCGGCAATGACTGCAGCGTCCGCAGAAGATGTTGGGATCGCCGGTAACACGGTCACCGATGGCGATGCCGGAAACCGCGTCGCCGACAGCCTCGACGATGCCGCAGAATTCGTGACCAAGCGTCACCGGCGGGCTCGAAGGGAATTCGCCGTGGAGGAGGTGACGGTCGGTGCCGCAAACGCCGCAGGCTTCGACGCGCACCAGAACGTCCTGCGGTCCCGCAACAGGCTTGTCGACCTCCCGTAGCGCAATGCTGCCCACCGCTTCCAGGCGCACGGCTCTCATAACATCCTCACTCAGGTTCTCAGTGTTCACACATCAGTTGAAGTTCGGCGGCTGCGACAGGTCGGTCGCCGGCGCCGCCGGCTTGGCGGGCGGCGTCTCGCCGAAATTCGGCGGCTGCGAGAGATCGTTCGACGGTGGCGCCGCGGGTGATGGGCCACCGTTGGCTGGTGGTGGTGTGCCGAGAGGCGCAAGGCCTGGCATATCAGGCAAGTTGATCTCGATCGTTCCCGGATCGACGGCCGCACCCTTGTAGCGCATGACCATTTGCGGGAAGGCGATGGTCAGCCCGATCATGATCACCTGGATGCAGACGAAGGGCACGGCGCCCCAATAGATCTGGCCGGTGGTCACCGGCGCGATCTGCTTGCCGGTGAGGCGATCGAGATAGGGCACGCGCGCGGCGACAGAGCGCAGGTAGAACAGCGCAAAGCCGAAAGGCGGGTGCATGAAGCTTGTCTGCATGTTGACGCCGAGCAGCACGCCGAACCAGATCAGGTCGATGCCGAGCTTATCGGCAGCCGGCGCCAAGAGCGGTACGATGATGAAGGCGAGCTCGAAGAAGTCGAGGAAGAAGGCGAGCACGAAGACCAGGATGTTGACGCCGATCAGGAAGCCGACTTCGCCGCCCGGCAGCGACGTCAACAAATGCTCGACCCAGACGTGGCCGTTGACGCCGTAGAAGGTCAGCGAGAACACCCGCGCGCCGATCAGGATGAACAGCACGAAGGAGGAAAGCCTGGTGGTCGACGCGAGCGCCTGTTTGATGACATCCAGCGACAACCGCCCCTTCATTGCCGCCATCGCCAGGGCGCCAACCGCGCCCATGGCGCCGCCCTCCGTCGGGGTGGCGATGCCGAGGAAGATGGTGCCCAGCACCAGGAAGATCAGCGCCAGAGGCGGGATCAAAACGATGATCACCTGCTGCGCCAACCTGGACATCATGTTGATGTTCAGGCCCTTGTCGGCGATCGCCACGATATAGATCAGGATCACCCCGATGCTGGCGCCAAGGATATCGGCATTGTCGCCATGCGCCGGCGCAAGGTAGCGATAGGCCGCATAGGAAGCCGCGACTGCCACCAGCAGTGCCGCGAGCAGCGACAGCACGCCGTGGCCAAGCGTGCGGGCCGCCAGCGGCAACGCCGGCATCGAGTTCGGCCGGACGATCGACATGATCAGGATGTAGAGCGTGTAAAGGCCGGTCAGCACCAGGCCGGGGATCAGCGCGCCGGCATACATGTCGCCGACCGAACGGCCGAGCTGGTCGGCCAGAACGATCAGCACCAGCGACGGCGGGATGATCTGGGCGAGTGTGCCGGATGCCGCGATGACGCCCGACGCCAGTCGTCGGTCATAGCCGTAGCGCAGCATGATCGGCAGCGAGATCAGGCCCATGGCGATGACCGAAGCCGCGACCACGCCCGTGGTCGCGGCAAGCAGCGCGCCGACGAAAATCACCGCATAGGCAAGGCCGCCGCGAACCGGGCCGAACAGCTGGCCGATCGTGTCGAGCAGGTCCTCGGCCATGCCCGATCGTTCCAGCACGATGCCCATGAAGGTGAAGAACGGGATTGCCAAGAGCGTGTCGTTCGACATCACCCGGCTGCCGTAGAAATTGTCGGGCAGCGCATGCAGCAGCGGCCACGCCAGGTTGATCGAGCCGCCCGAATAGGGCGACAGCACGACACCGATGAAGAAGAACATCAGGCCGTTTGCGGCGAGTGAAAAAGCGACGGGATAGCCGATCAGCAGGAAGATGATCAGCGAAGCGAACATGATCGGCGCCATGTTCTGGGCGATGAACTCGATCATGGGCGCGCCTCCTGGGCGAGCGCCTTGGCTTCTTCGGCAAGGGCTTTCGCCTCGAGCTCGGCCTGTTCGTGCACCGAGATGAACGGATTGGGATCGTCCATGTCGCCGCGCATGATGGCGATCTTCTTGATGATCTCGGAGATGCCCTGCAGCGCCAGCAGAAAGAAGCCGACGAGCAGGATCGCCTTGGCCGGCCAGATGATCAGGCCGCCGGAATTGTTCGACATTTCGCCGCTGCGGAACGACAGCGACACGTAGGGTATAAAATAGATCACCATCAGCGTCACGAACGGCATCAGGAAGAAGACATGGCCGAGCAGGTCGATCCAGTGCTGCACGCGGCGCGACCACATGCCGTAGACGATGTCGATGCGGATATGGTCGTTCTGTTTCAGCGTGTAGGCGGCGGCCAGCATGAAGGCGGCGCCGAACAGGTACCACTGCAGTTCCAGCCAGGCATTCGACGAGACGTCGAAGACCTTGCGGATGATGGCATTGGCGGCGCTGACCAGGATTGCCAGCAGGATCAGCCACGATATCCACCGGCCGATGAACTCGTTCATACGGTCGATCGTTCTGGATAGAGCGAGCAGCCCTGCCATGCATTTCCTCCCTGAGGTCGAAGGCGCGCCGGCTCCCCTATTTTCCGTCGCGCCGCTGTGGCCCAACGGTATGCCGTGCGTGGTTCGGCGGGTCAACATGGCATGGGCGCGATCAACGCCGTCGTGACGGGAGGCAGGGGATAAGTGCCGACCGGCTGCTGCGTCATGCAACCAAAGTCTGACAGCGGATGCGGCGATCAGGCGATCTTCTGCTGGTCGCGGCCGGGACCGATCAGCACAAGTGCCGCGACCAGGAACAGATACATCCAGCCATCGCGCCATTCGATCGGGAAATAGCCGGCCCATAGCGACTCCGCCATGCCGAAGGCGGCCGCACCGAGCGCGGCCCGAGGCGGAGAGAGATAGCCGCCCACCGCCGTCACGAACAGGATTTTCAGCCCGTAGACGAGGCCGGAGCCGAAGCTGACATTGCCGTAGTAAAGGGCGGCCATGATTCCGGCCAGCGCGGCGCAGAAACCGCCGAACAGCACCGCATGCCGGAACACTGCGCGCACGTCCACGCCGCACATGGCAGCCGCTTTGGGATCGTCGGAGACGGCGCGCCAGCGGCGGCCGAAGCCCGAGCGGGCAAACGCCCATGCAGCGAGCATGATTGCCGCCAGAACCACCGCGCAATCGATGAGCTGGATCAGCGTCAGCGTCGCCTGGAAGCCGGCATCCTGAGCAAAAACGATGGGCTGCGCCAGCATCGGCGGCAGCCACCAATCATGCGTGTCGGCGGCGATACGGCTTGCTTCCGACAGCACCAGCAGGATGCCGAGCGTCGTCACCACAATGGCATTGGGCGTGCGGTCGGCCAGCGGTTCGAAGACGCTGCGCGACAGCACGTGGCCGATCAGCGCGGCATAAAGGAAAGCCGTGACGACGCCGAGCACCACTGCCGCCAGCAAGGTCAGCCACAATACCTGATAGCCGAAGGCCACGGTCAGGATCATCGTCTGGCCGCAAAAGGCGAACAGCGCGCCATAGGCGAGATTGGTCCGGTGCAGGATGCCATTGGTCAGCACGTAGCCGAAGGCAAGCAGCGCATAGAGCGCGCCGGAATGCAGCCCGTTCAGCACCTGCTGGAAGAAATAGAGCATAGACAGCTTTCCGGGCGCCGGAGCCCGCGCCAAGGTTTGCATCGTAAAATCTAACTTGTCAAACGCGATTTATCGGTTAGATTTCTGATATGACAGTATCTTGGAGCCCACATCGCTTCACCGGCGGCATTCTTGCGCTCGATACGGCCAACACCGTGGTGTTGCGCAACGATCCGGAAAAGACTTTCGACCGTTTTGCCGATCCGGCCGAGATCGCGCGCTTCGCCAACGCCGCAACCGGCTTTCGCGGTGCCGAGCTTGGCGGCAGACCGCTAGAGGCGACCTCGCCGGACAGCATCGCGCCGGTGGTGCTGGCGATCCGCGAGACGACCGACCGCCTGTTTCGCGGCGCGGTGTCGAAAGGCGCGCTTGCCGCCGGCGACCTCGCCGCTTTTCTCAAGGCCTGCGCCGACGGCCTCGATCGGAGCCCGGCCGAAATCGGCGCCCCGGGCAGACCGTTCGGCGATCCGGCGACGCCGATCGCGTTCGAGGCGGCGCTGGCGGTTTCGGCCTTGTCGCTGCTGCGCGACGACACGGTCGCCAGGCTCAGGATCTGTCCCAATTGCAGCTGGCTGTTTCTCGACAGGAGCCGCAATTCCAGCCGCCTTTGGTGCGATATGGCTGTGTGCGGCAACCGCCAGAAAGCAAGCCGTCACTATCGCCGCCGCCGCACGGCGGCACATGAGGTCAACAATGCCTAGGGTTGTTTTTCGTTCGATCCTTGTCGGTGCTGCGCTCATTGCAGCCGTTGCGCTTGGCGCCTGCCGCGACACCGGCGGCGACGGCAAGCTGTTCGAGGTTTCCGGCAAGGTCGTCGTCTTCAACTACCGTCTCGCCCGGGCGACCTATGTCGTGACGCTGCGGCCCCTGCAGCCGATGGGCGAAGGCCAGGTTGCGGTCGCCAGCTTCCAGAATCCGGCCGGCGGTTCTCCCCTGGTGATCGAGCAGAAGGTCTGGCCGAAGCTCGACAAGGTCAGCCTGGAAAGCCCGGCGCTGACCTGTATCGTCAAGGACAAGCCCTATGCGATTTCGATCAGCATCAGGGGTCCTGACGGCACGTTCCTGCAGAAGATCGACACGACGCTGATGTCGAGCGAGGACCAGTCGATCCTTCCCGACCGGCCGCTGGTGGTCGACCAGCTCTATACGGCCAATCCCGATCTTGCCGGCCATCCCGACGGCAAGCTGCCGGGTGAGCCGAAGCCGGATTGCTCGAAAGGCTGACGCGTCTTTGCCCGGCGCGACTGCGTGGAAATTTCTGGTCGCCGGACAACCGCCGCGGACCGATTTCGTGCCGAATACGCGACGGCAGCGGATCGTTCGTTGCGCTTTGCCTGGCACTTTCGATTTCGTTTGACCTGCCTTGCAAGCGGAGAAAGACTGCGCCATCTCACTCCTACGTTGGCTGCGCGCCCCGGTGCTGTCTCCGCAGAGGAAATGCCTGATGACGCTGCACGACGTCGCGCTCGACGACAAGTTCGATCTCGGTAAGGAGCGCATCTTCCTGTCCGGCGCACAGGCGGTCATCCGCATGCTTTTGATGCAGCGCGAGCGCGACCGCCAGGCCGGCCTCAACACGGCCGGCTTCGTGTCCGGTTATCGCGGCTCGCCGCTCGGCGGCCTCGACATGCAGCTGTGGCGGGCGAAAAAGCAGCTGGCGCAGGCCGACATCGTTTTCCAGCCCGGCCTCAACGAGGAGCTTGCCGCCACCGCCTGCTGGGGCTCTCAGCAGACGGGATTGCTGGGTGAAGGCACGCATGACGGCGTGTTTTCGGTCTGGTACGGCAAGGGTCCGGGCGTCGACCGCTCCGGCGACGTTTTCCGCCACGCCAACCTCGCGGGATCGTCGAAGTATGGCGGCGTGCTTGCGCTGATGGGCGACGACCATATGGCCGAATCATCGACCAATGCGCACGCCACCGAATTCCTGTTCGTCGACACCATGGTGCCGATCCTCAACCCGGCCGGCGTTCAGGAGATCATCGACTACGGCCTCTACGGCTTTGCCATGTCGCGCTTCGCCGGCACCTGGGCGGCGATCAAATGCGTCAAGGACAACATCGAATCCTCGGCCTCCGTCGATGCCGCGCTCGAGCGCCTGAACATCGTCGTGCCGGAGTTCGATATGCCGCCCGGCGGCCTCAACATCCGCGATGAGATCGACATGCTCGGCCAGGAGGAGCGCCTGCACGAATACAAGCGCGCCGCTGCGTCCGCCTTCATCCATGCCAACGGCCTGAACCGCATCGTCTATTCGGGCGGGCGCGCGCCGAAGCTCGGTATCATCACGCTCGGCAAAAGCTATCTCGATGTCCGCCAGGCGCTGGAAGATATCGGCATCGACGAGGCCGCCGCCGGCCGCATCGGCATCCGCCTGTTCAAGGTCGGCTGCCCGTGGCCGCTCGACCTGCAGCATATCTCAGAATTCGCCCGCGGCCTCGACACCATCGTCGTCGTCGAGGAGAAGCGCTCGCTTATCGAGGTGCAGCTGCGCGAAAACCTCTACGGCACCGCCACGCAGCCGACGATCGTCGGCAAGAAGGACGAGCGCGGCGACTGGCTGTTCCCGGCCAAGGGCGCGCTCGACCCCAACGAGATCGCCATTGCGCTGGGCGAGCGCATCCTGCGCACAATCGGCTCTTCGGAAGAGATCGCTGCCAAGGTGGCAAAGCTGCGCCAGTTCCAGGCGATGCTTGCCGACACCAGCGATATCGGTTCGCGCACGCCGTTCTTCTGCTCCGGCTGCCCGCACAATTCCTCGACCAAGGTGCCCGACGGCTCGATCGCCGCCGCCGGTATCGGCTGCCATTTCATGGCGCTGTGGATGGACCGCAACACGGTCGGCTTCACCGCCATGGGCGGCGAGGGCGCACAATGGGTCGGCCAGGCGCCATTCTCCAAGCGCGGCCACATTTTCCAGAATCTCGGCGACGGGACCTACAATCACTCCGGCACGCTGGCGATCCGCTTCGCGCTGTCGACCGATGCCAACATCACCTACAAGATCCTCTACAACGACGCCGTCGCCATGACCGGCGGTCAGCCGCATGAGGGCGGCCTGACTGTCGACATGATCGCCAGGCAGGTGCGCGCCGAAGGCGTCGAGCGCATCGCCATCGTCACCGACGAGCCGGAGAAATATGCGGGGAAGGCCGAATTCCCCTCCGGCGCCACCATCCACCACCGCGACGACCTCGACCTCGTCCAGCGCGAGCTGCGCGACGTCAAGGGCGTCTCGGTGCTGCTCTACGACCAGACCTGCGCCGCCGAAAAGCGCCGCCGCCGCAAGCGCGGCACCTTCCCGGATCCCGACAAGCGGGTCTTCATCAACGAACTGGTCTGCGAGGGCTGCGGCGATTGCGGCCTGCAATCGAACTGCGTCTCGATCCAGCCGGTCGAGACCGAGTTCGGCCGCAAGCGCAGAATAGACCAGTCGAGCTGCAACAAGGATTTCTCCTGCGTCAACGGCTTCTGCCCGTCCTTCGTCACCGTGCACGGCGCCAAGATCAGGAAGGCCGAAGGCATTGCCGGCCGCTCCGACCCGCTTGACGGCGTGCCGGTGCCGGCCGAATTCCCGCTCGGTAGCGAGGGTTGGGCGGCGATCATCGACGGCGTCGGCGGCACCGGCGTCGTCACCATAGGTGCTGTGCTCGGCATGGCCGCCCATCTCGAGGACAAGGGCTGCGGCATGATCGACATGGCCGGCCTCGCCCAGAAGGGCGGCTCGGTGTTCACCCATGTCCGCATCGCCCGCACCCCGGACGACATCCACGCGATCCGCGTTTCGGCCGGCAAGGCGGACCTGGTGCTCGGCTGCGACCTCGTCGTCTCGGGCGCCAAGAAGGTGCTTGGCGCGGTACGCGAAGGCCATACCATCTTCCTCGCCAACACCGCCGAGATCATGCCTGGCGAGTTCGCCCGTTCGGCCGATTTCTCGCTGCCGATCGAGCGCCTGAAGAAGGCGATCCGTGCTGCCGCCGGCGAAGACAAGACCCATTTCTTCGACGCCACGCGCACCGCCACCCAATTGTTCGGCAATTCGCTCGGCGCCAACATGTTCATGCTCGGCTTCGCTTTCCAGCATGGCGGGCTGCCGCTGTCCGCGCAAGCCGTTGAAAGAGCGATTGAATTGAATGGCGAGGCGGTGGCGATGAACATCGCCGCCTTCCGCTGGGGCCGGCGCGCCGCGCATCAGCCGGAGTTTGTGCGCGGCCTCATCGCGCAACCGAGCAAGGCCACTGAGATCGCCGAGACGCTGGACGATATCATCGCCCGCCGCGTCGCTTTCCTCTCTGCCTATCAGAATGCCGCCTATGGCAGGCGCTATGTCGAGCGGCTGGCGGTCCTGCGTGCCGCCGAGGCAAAGGCCGTGCCCGGCTCGACCGCGGTGACCGAGGCAGCCGCCAAAAATCTGTTCAAGCTGATGGCGATCAAGGACGAATATGAGGTGGCGCGGCTCTACACTGACGGCTCCTTCGCTATGGAGCTGTCAAAACAGTTCCAGAGCTACGAAAAGCTCGAATTTCATCTGGCGCCGCCGATCATGGGCAGGCGCGGCAATGACGGCAAGCCGAGGAAATCGAGCTTCGGCCCGTGGATGATGAAGGGTTTTCGCCTGCTGGCGGCGCTGAAAAGCCTGCGCGGCACGGCCTTCGACGTGTTCGGCTACAGCGCCGAGCGGCGCATGGAGCGGCAGCTTCTGGCCCGCTATGAGGCCGATCTGGAGCTTGTCGCCAAAGCACTTGCGCCAGGCAGGATCGAGGCCGCCATCGCCCTTGTCTCGGTGCCGGCGCTCATTCGCGGCTACGGCCATGTCAGGCAAGCCAGCGCCGAAAAGGCAGAGGGCGAGCGCACAAGGCTTGTCGAGCGGCTGGCCAACACGCCGGCGCGGCCTGAACTTCAGGCCGCCGAGTGATCGATACGCCTTGTTTACCTGAACACGAATTTTCGCGGTTTACGCCGATGGAGCCGACTTGACGCCAGGCGTCGGAACGGCATCTCTAAACCTTTCTTAAGGCGAATGTGACATGACTGCGGTTCGTGCGACACCGCAGGCCATGCAAGAAAACAAAGCCGCAGAGATAGGTGAGGACGTCTATGCTGGGTTCGTGCGATCGTTGTTCAACGATCCCGGGATCCTGCTGATTGGCGCATTTTGCCATGGCCTCATCGGCATTCTGGTTTATTTTACCTCGGGGCATCCGGCCTATCTTGCATTGGCCGCGCTTATGCTTGCGGCCGGCCTTTACCGTTATTACGGCATCCGCAAAGGCCTGCGCATAGGCAGTTTCGAAAGTTATGAACAAGCCAAGAAGTGGGAACGCTACTACCTGGTTGGCGGCACCATCCAGGCTTTCTTCATGGGGCTTTTCTGCTTCACCTCAATCTATCTCATTCCCGATGTCTTCGGGGAAAGCGCCGCCATCGCCGTCATAATGGGCTCGACGGTGACCATTGTCGGCCGCAATTACGGCTCCAAGACCATGGTTGCGGTGCAGGCCTTCACGGTCGTGCTGCCGATCGCGGTCGGGCTGATGCTCAAGGGGCATCTCGGCGATTTCATCCTCGGCCTCTACATCGTGCCGTTCATCTTCATCATTACCCGGATGGCCAGCCACGTCCGCACCGTGCTGTTCAACGCCATTTCGGAACGCAAGACGGCCGCCAGGCTCGCCGAGCGCTTCAACCGCGCGCTCAACACCATGTCGCATGGCCTGGTCATGCTCGGCCCCGACGGCAAGGTCGTGGTCGGCAATGCCGAAGCCGCGCATCTGATGTCGCTGCGCTCTCCCGACCAGCTCCTCGGGCGGTCGATCCATTCGCTGCTCCTGCGCGGCGTCGCCGGCGGCATGCTGGCGCCGAAAGACTGTCGCTATGTCGAAGCGCAGCTCACGCGCGCCTTGCGCGAGGGCCGCGACCGCAAGGTGCTGGTCTCCTTCTCCAATGGCCAGCACTATGAGTTCTCGGCCCGAGAAGGCAATCAGGACCTCGGCGTCATCACCTTCGAGGACGTCACCGCCCGCGTCGAGGCTGAGGAAAAAATCCGCTTCATGGCGCGCTATGACAGCCTTACCGGCCTGCCGAACCGCGCGTATTTCCATGAGCTGGTCGGCGAGGCCATGGCGTCGGGCAGCCGCGACCGCCTGTGTGCCCTGGCGGTGCTCGATCTCGACGATTTCAAGAGCGTCAACGACACCCTTGGCCATCCGGTCGGCGACGGACTTATCTATGCCGTTGCCGAGCGGCTGGCGGCCGTCGCCGGGCAAGGCGTCAATGTCAGCCGTTTCGGCGGCGACGAGTTCATGATCTTCTTCGACCGCGTCGAGGATGAAAGCCATCTGACGGGCCTGCTCGACCAGATCTTTGCCGATCTGCAGGGCGAGGTCGACGTCGCAGGCCACGGTCTGCGCATCCAGGCAAGCGCGGGCGCCGTGCTGTCCAGGGTCGAGGACACCGATGTCGACGCCATGATCGTCAAGGCCGATCTGGCGCTCTACAAGGCCAAGGAACTCGGCAAGAACAACTGGCGGCTGTTCGAAGCAGCGATGGATGCGGCGTTCCGCAACCGCCAGCTGATGAAGGCCGATCTGCGCACGGCGGTCGAAGGCAAGGCGCTGCGGGTGGTCTATCAGCCGATCGTGGCGATGAACACCATGCGCATCGCCAGCTGCGAGGCCCTGTGCCGCTGGGATCATCCCGATCTCGGGCCGGTTTCGCCCAGCATCTTCATTCCGCTGGCCGAAGAAATGGGCATCATTTCCGAGATCAGCACTTTTGTGCTCGCGGCTGCCTGCGCCGAATGCGCCAAATGGCCGGGCCAGACCAGCGTCTCGGTCAACCTTTCGGCCAAGGATTTCCGCAACCGCGACGTTGTCCAGAAGGTTCGCGACGCGCTTGCCACTTCGGGGCTCGCCGCCGGCCGCCTCGAGATCGAAGTCACCGAAACCGCGCTGCTCGACGACAAATCGCTAACGCGCCAGTATATCGAGGAACTGAAGCAGCTTGGCGTTCGCATCGCGCTCGACGATTTCGGCACCGGCTATTCAAGCCTGAGCTACCTCCACAAGCTGCCGCTCGACAAGATCAAGATCGACCGTTCGTTCCTGATGGACGTGACCCAGAACAAGCGTTCGCTCGACTTGTTGAAGGGCATCGTCGACCTGACTCGCGTGCTCGGGCTGACCGTCACCATCGAAGGTGTGGAAACCTTCGAACAGCTGAAGATCCTGGTGCATTCGGTCAAGCCGGACCTCGTCCAGGGCTTCCTGTTTGGCGCAGCACTCAGTGCCTCGGGCATAGAGACCATGTCCAACGTGACCTGGCCTTTCGCCGCCGAGCTGCGGCCGGCGGCAAAACTCGCCACGCCCTGACCCGTCATTAAATTGCGCTTGAAAAGCCCGTCTAAAAAGCGTTGTATTGTCTAGACGTTAACTGATTGTTAAGGTTAATGATCGGTAAACACAGACGATTAGAGTTTCATCTTCTTGTTCCTTCTGTCGTCCGGTATTGTTCTCCTGCGGCGGTACGAGGGGAAGTAATGGACACGCATCAGTCAGGTGTGCTTTCGGGTGCGGCAGTCAAATCTGGCCCGCCTTCCCTGTTCGCCCGCAACGTCCTCGACGTCCTCGAGCGTGTCGAATACCGGCGCTGCGAAAGCGGCGAGGATCTCGAAGCGGTCTACCGGCTGCGCTACAAGGCCTTTCATACACACGGCCTGCTTGACACCATTACCGAACAGAAGCTCGTCGATCACCTTGACGAAGTGCGCAATTGCTACTGTTTCGGCGTCTTCATGGATGGCGAGCTGGTCAGCACCGTCAGGCTCCACCATTTGACCCGTGAGACCCCCGAAGCGCCGATCATGACCGTTTTCGGCGACCGGCTGCTGCTGCGGCTGGCGCGCGGTGAAACCTTCATCGACCCGAGCCGGTTGGCGATCGATCCGCAAATGTCGTCGGCCAACCGCGCCCTGCCCTATGTCACGCTGCGGCTCGCGGTTATCGCCAACACCTTCTTCAACGCCACCAGCTGCATTTCGATGATCCGCGAGGAGCACACGGCCTTCTACCATCGCATCTTCGGATCGGTGCAGGTCGGCGAGCCGCGCCTCTACCCGCCCTTCACCATGCCGATCTTCTTCTATGAATCGATCTGCGAGCAGAACATGGCCCCGACGCTGGAGCGCTTTCCCTTCTTCCAGTCGACGGCGCTGGAGCGGCGTATGCTGTTTGCCAAGGCGCCGGCCGGCGAGCTCGCGCCGCTGACTATCCTGCCCACCGCCAAATATTTTCGCGAAGCAGCGTAATGTCGGCAAAGCCGGCGCACTTTAGCGCCCGGTGCGAGGAGCTTTCCGGCCGCTTCGGCGTTCTGGACGTCACGACCCCGATGCGGCCATAGAAAGGAACCGACATGCATATTCCCGAGCTAGCACTGACCCCGCTGATCTCGCTGATTGCCGGCGTGCTGATCCTGGTGATGCCGCGGCTGCTCAACTACATCGTCGCGCTCTATCTGATCGTCATTGGGCTGCTCGGGCTGTTTCCGCATTTAGCCGGTTGAAACGCAAAACGCTCAACGTTCGACGTTAGGCCGGCGACAAGCCCTACTGCCGGCTTTCAACATTCCTTTGAGGCTGTTGTCACTGGTCGTGCGGCAATAGCGCCATTGCTCTTGGCCCGGCTTTTCGCTATGTGCCTCAAAGATGTCTTCGAAGGGGTATTCCTATGGCTGATCACACGCCGACCGGTCCTGTCGAACTGGGCGCGAAGATGGACTATGCCGAACATGACCGCACCTATCATGGCTTTCTGGCGCTGGCCAAATACGGCTCGCTGTTCTGCGGCGCCCTGCTCCTGGCCATGGCTTTCGGCTTCTTCGCAGGCGGCTTCTTCTCCGCGACCATCCTGTTCGTGCTGATCCTCGCCCTCGGCGCCTTCATTCTCCGATAGTCTCTTCAGACCCTTGCCAAGGGCGTAGCCGGACATCCGGCCGCACTCTTTCGCAAAGCCGCACTCTTGCGCAAACAGGTTCCAGCCGAAAGGATCATGCGGTGGGACAGACGGTTTTCATCCCTCGCGAGCTCGATGCCAGCGAGCCTCGTGTCGCGGCCTCGCCCGATACCGTGAAGCGGCTGGCGGCGCTGGGCTTCGACGTCACCGTCGAGACGGGCGCCGGCACCAGGTCGCGCATTCCCGATGAGGAGTTCGCCAAGGCGGGCGCCGCGATCGGCAAGGCTTCGGATGCGAGCCGGGCGGATGTGGTGCTGAAGGTGCGCCGGCCGACCAACGCCGAGCTGAAGGGCTACAAATCGGGTGCGGCGGTCATCGCCATCATGGATCCCTACGGCAATGATGCCGCGGTCGCGGCGCTTGCCGAGGCTGGGGTCACCGCCTTCTCGATGGAATTCATGCCGCGCATCACCCGCGCCCAGTCGATGGACGTGCTGTCGTCGCAGGCCAATCTCGCCGGCTACCAGGCCGTGATCGACGGCGCGTCGGAGTATGACCGCGCGCTGCCGATGATGATGACGGCGGCCGGCACCGTGCCGGCAGCGAAGATCTTCATTATGGGCGTCGGCGTTGCCGGCCTGCAGGCGATCGCCACGGCGCGCCGTCTCGGCGCCGTCGTCACCGCCACCGACGTTCGTCCCGCCGCCAAGGAACAGGTGGCGTCGCTCGGCGCAAAGTTCCTCGCCGTCGAGGACGAGGAGTTCAAGGCGGCCGAGACCGCCGGCGGCTACGCCAAGGAAATGTCGAAGGAGTACCAGGCCAAGCAGGCAGCGCTCACCGCTGAGCACATCGCCAAGCAGGACATCGTCATCACCACGGCGCTGATCCCCGGCCGTCCGGCGCCGAAGCTGGTGTCGGCGGCGATGGTCGCCTCGATGAAGCCGGGCTCGGTGATCGTCGACCTCGCCGTCGAGCGCGGCGGCAATGTCGAAGGCGCAGTTGCAGGCCAGGTGGTGACCACGGCCAATGGCGTGAAAATCGTCGGCCACCTCAACGTGCCCGGCCGCGTCGCCGCATCGGCCTCGCTGCTCTACGCCAGGAACCTGTTCGCCTTCCTCGAGACGCTGGTCGACAAGACCAGCAAGACGCTCGCCATCAACCGCGAAGACGATCTGGTCAAGGCGACGATGCTGACCGACGCTGGCCGCGTGGTGCATCCGGCCTTCGCCAAGGCGGCGGAACAGCCCCATGTCGAACCGGCGGCCATTCCGGCGGAGACCATGGTGGCTGATGCCACGCCGAAGAAGGCTGCACCGAAAAAGGCGTCCGACAAAGCCACTGCCGGCAAGTCCGCCGCCAAGCCGAAGGGGATCGCGTGATGGATCAGACCTTGCAGAAAGCCCTCGATCAGCTCGACCAGGCAAGTGCCGCCGTCCGGCTGGCTGTGCAGAACCTGGCCAACGCGCCCGGTGGCGCCGATGCGGCGGGCGATGCCGCGCACGCACTGTCCGGCGGCGCCATCGATCCCTTCGTCTTCCGCTTCGCCATCTTCGTACTTGCGATCTTCGTCGGATACTACGTCGTCTGGTCGGTGACGCCGGCGCTGCACACGCCGCTGATGGCGGTCACCAACGCCATCTCCTCGGTCATCGTCGTCGGCGCGCTGCTGGCCGTCGGCATCTCGGCCTCCGGCATTGCCACCGGCTTCGGCTTCGTCGCGCTGATGCTGGTCTCGGTCAACATCTTTGGCGGCTTCCTGGTCACCCAGCGCATGCTGGCCATGTACAAGAAGAAGGACCGGTAGAGCGCCATGAACGCCAACTTCGCGTCCTTCCTCTACCTGGTCTCTGGCGTCCTGTTCATCATGGCGCTTCGCGGCCTGTCGCATCCGACCACCAGCCGCCAAGGCAATCTCTACGGCATGATCGGCATGGGCATTGCCATCGCCACCACGCTGGCGCTGGCGACTCCGTCCGCCGGGCGCTTCGGCCTGATCGTGCTTGGTCTAGCCATCGGCGGCGGCGTCGGCGCCGTTACAGCGCGCCGCATCGCCATGACGTCGATGCCGCAGCTGGTCGCCGCCTTCCACTCGCTGGTCGGCCTTGCCGCCGTCATGGTCGCGGCAGCCGCCATCTACGCGCCGGAAAGTTTCGGCATCGGCACGAATGGCGACATCCACGCCCAGGCGCTGATCGAGATGAGCCTTGGCGTTGCCATCGGCGCCATCACTTTCACCGGCTCCGTCATCGCCTTCCTCAAGCTCGATGGCCGCATGTCGGGCAAGCCGATCATGATCGGCGGCCGTCACATCATCAACGCGGTCCTCGGCATCGCGCTGATCGTGCTGATCGTGCTTCTGGTCACCACCGAGGCCAAGCTGGTGTTCTGGCTGATCGTCGCGGCGTCGCTGGCGCTCGGCGTCCTCTTGATCATCCCGATCGGCGGCGCCGACATGCCGGTCGTCGTCTCGATGCTGAATTCCTATTCCGGCTGGGCGGCGGCCGCACTCGGCTTCACGCTTGGCAATCTGGCGCTGATCATCACCGGCGCTCTGGTCGGCTCGTCCGGCGCCATCCTGTCCTACATCATGTGCAAGGGCATGAACCGGTCGTTCATCTCGGTCATCCTCGGCGGCTTCGGCGGCGAGACCGCGGCGGTTGCCGATGACGGCATCGAACGCACGGTCAAGCAGGGCTCGGCCGACGACGCTGCCTATCTGATGATGAACGCACAGAAGGTCATCATCGTGCCGGGCTACGGCATGGCGGTCGCCCAGGCCCAGCACGCGCTGCGCGAAATGGCCGATAAGCTCAAGGCCAATGGCGTCGACGTCAAATACGCCATCCACCCCGTGGCAGGCCGCATGCCGGGCCACATGAACGTGCTGCTCGCCGAAGCCAATGTTCCCTATGACGAAGTGTTCGAACTGGAAGATATCAACTCCGAGTTCGCGCAGGCCGATGTCGCCTATGTCATCGGCGCCAATGACGTCACCAATCCGTCCGCGCGCGACGACAAGTCGTCGCCGATCTACGGTATGCCGATCCTCGACGTCGACAAGGCCCGCACCTGCCTGTTCGTCAAGCGCTCGCTCGGCTCGGGCTACGCCGGCATCGACAACACGCTGTTCTACAAGGACGGCACCATGATGCTGCTCGGCGACGCCAAGAAGATGACCGAGGAAATCGTCAAGGCCATGGATCACTGACCCCGCCGCAACCTTCCACTGGAAGGTTGTCGGTCCATCATCGGAAACAAAAAAGCCCGGTTCGACCGGGCTTTTTGATGTTGAAGACCGGTTCAGCGGCTGGTCAGGAAAACCGCTTCCTCGTCGTCGCGCTGCCTGCCGCCCAGTGCTGCCGCAGCGCTGGCGATGAAGGCGCCGATAACCAGCGACAGGGCGCCAAGCAATGCGAAGGTGGCGCTGCCTTTCCGTGCGGCGTCGGCGGCCTGCTTTGCCTTGACCTTGGCGTCCTCGACCCTGGCCACCAGGGCGTCGACACGCGCCTTGGCGTCGGCCTCGGAAAGCCCGGTGCGGGCGGCGACCAGCTGCGACAGATAGGTCTTGTCGTCAGCCGAAACTTCGCCTGCCGCCGCACTGGCGATGAGGATGCGCGAAGCCTGCCCGGCCGCAGCCGCATCGCTGTCCGGATTGGCCGCCGCGAGCCTGGCGGCATCAGCCGGACGGAACAGCGTATCGACGAGATAGGACGTTGCATTGTCGGCCGGTGCGCTGCCGGCATTGGCGGACGCGCCGGCCGAAGCACCCATGGCGGCGCCTGAGGCAACAGTAGAAGCCGCCTGCACGCCTGAACCAAGCACTGCCGACAGCGCCGACCCGAGAATGCCGACGACCAGCAATGTCGCCAGCGCCCAGGCGAGGAGGCCGTGCGCGGTGTCACGGAAATAGACCTCGTCGGTGTGGATGCCGACCCATTTGGTGCGCAGGCGTCCGGCAAGATAGCCACCGACCCCGGAGGACAGCCATTGCACGATGATGAGCCAGATGGCGCCGGACACCGCGAAGGTGGTCAGCGAGGCACTGGCGCCGGACCACGGCGAGACCATGGTCAGCCCCAGCCCCGAACCGAGCAGCATGAGGATGAAGGTCAGCGTCGAGGCCGCGAAGGCGCCGGCGATGATCGGACCCCAGCTGACGGCCGGGGCGGAGGATTCCGTTGAGGCGGATACGTCGACAGCCGATACGGTGGACTGCATCGACGCCTCCTACCGTACGAACAGCATGATGAGAATGATGATCGGGATCGGAATACCGAGCAACCAGAGCAAAATACCGCGTCCCATAAAGAGCCTCCCTGCGAGAAATTGATCGATGTCGTCACAATGTTCCTGAGCGATTTCCGTTCCGAAGGGCAATGAAATGATTTGCTTGCCGGGAACGGAACTATTTTCCGCGCGGCCCGAGGCACAACTGCGAAACTGTGGATTGGTTCACGGAGTTCCACATGGGCTGCCGTGTATTGTTGGCTCGGTGAGCCGGGGGTAGCATGAGCGATCCCGCCGTCGGATGTCGTCAACGGAGACGCTGATGCCCAAGACTGTCGCATCGCTGGCTTACAAAAAGGCGCAGCCCGGCCAGGCGGTGGTGATCGTGCACGGCATGGGCGAGCAGCGGCCGATGGGTACGCTGAGGGGATTCGTCCAGGCAGTCTGGAGCAGCGATCCCACCCGTGCTCCACCCTACGCCCAGATTCCCGATCCGGCCGTTTCCGGCGCCACGATCAACCAGAGCTGGATCACGCCCGACAGCCGGACCAAGTCACACGAGCTGCGCCGCATCACCACGCCCTACGACGTCGATGGCCGCCGTACCGATTTCTACGAGCTTTATTGGGCCGACATCACGCAAGGCACGACGCGCGGCCGGCTGGCCGCCTGGGTGACGAACCTGTTGTGGCGCAAGCCCGCCGACATTCCGCTCGACGCCCGCAAGCTTTACGTCGCCACACTTCTGATCGTTATCGTCATTCTGGGCGCAGCACTCGTGCTGGCAACATCGGTCTGGCAACAGGCCGTTACCTTGACGACCGGCCTGATGATCACCACCCTCGCTTCTTTTGTCATCTGGGCGGTGGATCAGTTCGCCCTGCCCTATTTCGGTGACGTCGCCGCTTATGTGCGCGCCGAGGCGGCGACGATCGAGAAGCGTGCGCTGATCCGCGACAGAGGCCTGACGTTGCTCAAGACGCTGATGAAGGACGATGCTTACGACCGCATCGTGCTGGTCTCGCACAGCCTTGGGTCGATCATCGCCTATGATTTGCTGCAGATCCTGTGGGCCGAGTTCCGGCCGCGAAGGCTGGAAGCGGTCCGCGACAAGGCCAAACTGGCGGCGGTCGAGGCCGTCGACAAGGCAACGCTCGGCTCTGATGGGTCAGCGTGGCCAAAGAACCTTGAAGACCTCGCCGGATTCCGGCGCGGTCAATGGGCGCTCTACCAGCAGCTTCGGACCAAGGACGCCGACCACCCGCTGCCCTGGAAGATCAGCGATTTCGTCACGCTTGGCAGTCCGCTCTCCCACAGCGAATTCCTGGTGACCTACAATCTCGCGGAATTCAGGCGTGGCCTTGCCGAGCGCCTGTTCTCGGCTTGCCCGCCGATTGCCGATGACGGGCGCCCCGGCGGCACCGTGCTTTACCGGGAAGGACACAGCCAAGGCAAGGCGCAGCGCGCGGTGCATCATGGCGCGGTGTTTGCGGCAACGCGCTGGACGAACGTCTACGACCGCGGCAATGGCTGGGCGACAGGCGATCCGATTTCCGGTCCGATGACGGAAAACTTCGGCCCCGGTGTGGAGAACATCCAGATCGAGCTTCGCAGCTCACTTGGCCGTATCTTCACCCACACGCTTTATTGGTCATCGACGGCAAACGGCGTCGAAATCGCCCTGCCGGCGGGCACCGCGCCGCGCTCGCATCTGCAAGTGCTGCGCGACGCGGTGGACCTTGGTCGGAAGCTGGAGCCAAAGGCCTGACCCGGAGTGGAGCTCCGGCGGCAAGGCCCCCAGCCCTCAAATGTCCAGATTGGCAACTGACAGCGCGTTGTCCTGGATGAATTCGCGCCGCGGTTCGACCTCGTCGCCCATCAGCCGCGAAAACAGCGAATCCGCATCGGTGGCGTCATTGACCTTGACCTGCAGCAGCGAACGCACATTCGGGTCGAGCGTGGTTTCCCAGAGCTGCTCGGCATTCATCTCGCCGAGGCCCTTGTAGCGCTGCATGGTCAGGCCCTTGCGGCCGGTCGCAAACACCGCGTTGAGCAGCGCCAGCGGCCCCGAAATGGTTTCGGAGACATCCTTGCGGCGCAGCACCGGCGGCTCGCCATAGACTTCCATGAGGCGCGGGGCATAGCGGTCGAGCTGGCGTGCGTCGGCCGAATTTATCAGCCCGGCATCGAGCTGCGCGAATTCCTTGACGCTGCGCACCGTGCGTTCGAACACATAGCCGCCGACGCCTTCATTGGAGGTCGACAGCCGGCCGGTCCAGCCGCGCTCGGTGTCCTCGGCAATGATGTCAAGGCGCTGGGCGACGCGTTCGGCCATGGCATTGGCGCGGCCGAGGTCGTTTAGCACATCGGCGTTGAGCGCGCCGGCGATCGCCGCCTGTTCGACCACGCCCCTGTTGTAGCGCGTGTGCAGCCCGTTGATGAGCTGGCGCACGGCCAGTGCATCATCGATCGAGCCGCGCAGATCCTGTCCGGCCCGCGCCTCGCCGGAGGCAAGCGTCAGCGACGCCTCCTCCAGCCCGGAGCCGATCAGGAACTCCTCGAAGGCGCTCTCGTCCTTGATGTATTGCGAGCTTTTTCCGCGCGTCACTTTGTAGAGCGGCGGCTGGGCGATGTAGAGATGGCCGCGCTCGATCAGCTCCGGCATCTGGCGGAAGAAGAAGGTGAGCAGCAAGGTCCTGATATGGGCGCCGTCGACGTCGGCGTCGGTCATCAGGATGATCTTGTGGTAGCGCAATTTGTCGGCGTTGAACTCGTCCTTGCCGATCGAGGTGCCGAGCGCGGTGATCAGCGTGCCGATCATCTCGGAGCCGAGCATGCGGTCGAAGCGCGCCCGCTCGACATTGAGTATCTTGCCGCGCAACGGCAGGATTGCCTGGTTCTGGCGCGAACGGCCGCCCTTGGCAGAGCCGCCGGCCGAGTCACCCTCGACGATGAAGATTTCGGATTTCGCCGGGTCGCGTTCCTGGCAGTCGGCAAGCTTGCCAGGCAGAGAGGTGACGCCGAGCGAGCTTTTGCGGGTGATGTCTCGGGCCTTGCGCGCGGCTTCGCGCGCCGCGGCCGCCTGGATCACCTTGTCGATGACCACCTTGCCCTCGGTCGGGTGTTCTTCCAGCCAGGTGCCAAGCGCCTCGTTGACCAGGCCTTCGACCACCGGGCGGACTTCCGACGAGACCAGCTTGTCCTTGGTCTGGGAGGAGAATTTCGGGTCGGGAACCTTGACCGACAGCACCGCCGTCAGGCCTTCGCGGCAGTCGTCGCCGATCAGCGCCACCTTTTCCTTCTTGGTCAGGCCCGACGATTCGCCATAGCCGGTGATCTGGCGCGTCAGCGCGCCACGGAAGCCGGCCAGATGGGTGCCGCCATCGCGCTGCGGGATGTTGTTGGTGAAGGCCAGCACGTTCTCGTGGTAGCTGTCGTTCCACCACATCGCCACTTCGACGGTGATGCCGTCGCGCTCGGCCTTGATGGCGATCGGCTTGTCGATCAGCGGTTTCTTGACCCGGTCGAGATATTTGACGAACTCTTCCAGGCCGCCATCATAGTGCAACTCGTGGCGCACGAGATCGGCATGGCGGGCATCGGTCAAAATGATGCGCACGCCGGAATTCAGGAAGGCGAGCTCGCGCAGCCGGTGCTCCAGCGTGCCGAAGTCGAACTCGACCATGGTGAAGGTTTCGGACGACGGAAAGAAGGTGATCTCGGAACCGCTGCGGCCCTCATAGGTGCCGGGCTGCTTGTTCTGCTCATAGCTGCCGGTCGCCTTGAGCGGCGCATCGGCATTGCCATGCGTGAAGCTCATCTCGAAAATCTGGCCGTTGCGGCGGATTTTCAGCTTCAGCCAGGCCGACAACGCGTTGACCACCGAGACGCCGACGCCGTGCAGGCCGCCAGACACCTTGTAGGAATTCTGGTCGAATTTGCCGCCGGCATGCAGCTGCGTCATGATCACTTCGGCCGCCGAAATGCCTTCGCCAGTGTGAATATCGGTCGGAATCCCGCGGCCATTGTCGATAACGGTGACCGAACCGTCGGGATTGAGCGTCACCGTGACCAGATCGGCATGGCCGGCCAGCGCCTCGTCGATGGCGTTGTCGACCACCTCATAGACCATGTGATGCAGGCCCGAGCCGTCGTCGGTGTCGCCGATATACATGCCCGGCCGCTTGCGGACAGCGTCCAACCCCTTCAAAACCTTGATGGAATCGGCGCCGTATTCGGCCTCAGCGCCGTTGGCGTTGTCGCTTTGATCGCTCATGAAAACCTGTCTGATTGATGCCGCATGCTCAGCGCGAAAAAATGGCTTCGAATCACGCCGCTTTGATGTCCTAGATATAGGCGCAAAAGGCGGTTTTTCCAAGGTTTGCGGGCATTTCAGGGCTGAATCCCGAGCTGGCAGCCGGCTATTTTTTCGCGGCTTTCAATTTGGCCAGAAGACGGCGCAGATATTTGATCGTGGGTTTGTCCCTCGGCGCCAGTTTGCCTGTGCGGTCAAGCTCCAGCGTCAGGTCTAGCGCCTGCGACAACACAGCCTTCGGATTCTTCGCCACATAGGCATAGTTGATATAGGCCTGTACCAGATCGAATTGCCAGATCGCATTGTCCGGATCGGACAGGGCCAACCGCTGGCGGATGGCCAGGCTGGCTTCGAAGGCCTTCTTCGAGCCCTCATAGTGGCGCTGCTTGGTCTCCAGCAGGCCTATTTCCTCGAACGTGATCGACAGGTCGCGCTGCCAGTCGGAATTGCCCGGGTCGAGATTTGCCAACCGGTCGGCAATGACGAGACTGTCCTGGTAGTTCTGCAAAGCACCGGCGATATCGCCCTGGGCATCAAACACGCCGGCAATTTTTTCCAGACAGACCGACAGGTCGCGCTGCCAATCGGTGTTGCCTGGGTCGCTGGCGGCAAGGTCTCGCGCCGTGGCCAGCGCCTGCTGGTAGGCCTCCAACGCGAATGGCCAGTCCTTCTGGTCGCCGTAAGCATTGCCGATCTTGGCGTAACCGACCGACAGGTCGCGCTTCAAATCGGTGTCGTTTGAGTCGCGGCGCACCAGCGCTTCGGCGATTATTTGGCTCTTGTTGTAGGCGTCGAGCGCGCCCGCAGCGTCGCCACGCTCGCGCAGGACGTCGCCGATCCTGGTGTAGCTGACGGAGACGGCGCGCTGATGCCTGGGGTCGTCGGGGTTGTTCTGCGCCAGCGCCAGCCGAATTCTCAGGCTCTCTTCGAATGCAGTCTGGGCGCCATCCAGCTGGCCGGCGGTACGGGCAAGACCGCCGATTTCGTCGTAGGTAATGGTCAGGTCGCGCAGCAGATAGACGCTGTTCGGCTCGGCATCGGCCAATTGCTGCTTGATGGACAGGCTTTGCTGGTAGGCCTGGGCTGCCGCACCCAGGTCGCCTTGCGTGGCCAGCACATTGCCGATCTTGTCATTGGCCATGGCGAGATCGCCGAGCCAGTCCTTCTTGTCCGGCACGTCTGTGGTCAGGCCCTGCAACATGTCCCTGGCCGCCTCATAGTTTTGCAGGGAGGCCGGCAGATCGCCTTGCGCCATCTTGATGTTGGCGAACTTGATATGGCCGATGGCGAGGTCGCGCTTGACGCTCGGATCGGTTTCCTGGCGCGCTCGCTGCTCAAGATTGGCGACCAGCGCCGCAAAGGCGCGGCCGGCGGCGTCGGTGTTGCCGACCGTTGTGTAGAGGATGCCGAGCTCTTCCAGCGTGCGGCTTTGGCGGTCGGCCTGTTCCAGGCTGAGCGAGGTCTGCCCGGCTTCGCCATAGAGCGCCAGCACCGTTTCATAGTCCTTGATGGCGGTTGCATAGTCCAGGGTGGCACGCGCCGCGCCGCCCGAGAGAAATCGCGTCGCGGCTTCGGACAGGGTGCGGCTGACGAAATTGGCCTTCAACGCCTGGCGCGAGACATTGTCGACGTCGGCGGCCTTGGCGAGGATCACGCGTGCACCATCGAAAGCGCCGAGCGCCAACTGTTCCTCGGCCTGGCGGCGCAGTTCGGTCACCTGCGGGTCGTCGGCGGCCAGCGTCTTCATCTCGCCGCGCACCTTGACGAAGGCGTCGGCCGCCTCGCGCAGCTTGGCGTCCAGGCTTTCGCCGGAGAGATGGCTGGTGTCGGAACTGATCAGCGCGCCATAGAGCGGCGCCAGCGGCATGTCGGCATCGCTGGCGACCCGTTCGACCGCGCCGCGCATTTCCGGCGTCACATCGGCCATGGCAAGCAACAGCCGCTCGCGCTCCGGCAGTTGTTCCTTGGCCGCCGAGGCGAAGAACAGCTTCGGCAGCCCGCTCTCGACGTAGGGCAGCTGTTTTCCGCGCGAAAGGTCGTAGACCTCCTGCTGCACCAGCGTCAGCACCGAGCGGATTTCGAGCCCGTCGGTGCCGAGGTATTTGATCAGCGCCGCTGTAAAGGGCGAATTCGCACCGGTACCGTCGGCAGCCGTCTCGCCGGGCGCCGCCGAAAAGGCGAACAGGATGTTTTCCGCCTTGCCGACGCGTCCGAGGCCCGGCTTGATCTTGTCCACCAGGTCCTTGATCAGCGATGTGGCGCCACGCCCGTCGCCGTTGCCGCCTGTGAACGGATCGCTGCGGCAGGCGTCGAGCACGATCAGCCCGACCTTCGCCGTGGCGGCAACCGCATCGCGCACTTCCTCCAACGGCAGGCTGGTCTTCTCCAGCTGGTCGAGCGAGGAGGCATCGGCATCGACCGGCAGAAGACGGTTGTCGCCGGAGATTTCGACGCCATGGCCGGAGAAATACACCAGCGCCACGTCGGCGCCCATGGCGTCCTCGCGAAAATCGTCGAGAGCCCGGCGCATGCGCCTGAGATCACGATTGGTCTCGACCACGACCTCGAAGCCGAGCTTCTTCAGCGCCACTTCCATCACCTCGCCGTCATTGACAGGATTGGCCAGCGGCCGCACCAGCCGGTAGTCGTCCTCGGCAATGACCAACGCCACGCGCCGCTCCGCCACCGCTGTGGCGGTGGTCGCAAGCATCAACAGCAAGGCAAACAACAGGCGCAAATCGAACCGCCCCCGGCTCAGTCACCTGCCGACCATTCCACCTCTTTATGGCATGAGCAAGCCGGGGCCGGCTGCGTTACGTAGCCCGCATCGGCTTCAGCGCCCCGCTCCAGCGCGAGAGCTCGTCCAGCATGGTCTTGGTCCCACCCTCTACCTGCTCACTAGCCTGGAAGGAGCCGTCGCTCTCCAGCAGTTTCTGATACATCGGCAGCGCGACGCCTTCCGAGATGGGCATGACGCCCACCGCGGTCAGCAGCGGCTTCAGCGCCTGCGCGGCGCGCAGGCCTCCGGAAATGCCGCCATAGCTGAAGATGGCGGCTGGCTTGTATTTCCATTCGCGCGCAAGGTAGTCGATGGCGTTGACGATCGCAGGCGCCACGAAATAATTGTACTCCGGCGCCACGAACACGAAGGCGTCGGCGGCATCAATGACCTTCGACCAGGCTTTGGTGTGGTCGTTCTGGTAATTGCCGAGCCTGGGGTGATGCGGCTCGTCCAGAACCGGCAGATGGAACGTGGCAATGTCGGTCAGCACCGGTTCGAATTTGCCGTGCTCGCGGGCAAAATCCTCCAGCCAGTGGGCGAAGACCGGCCCGGCGCGGCCCGGCCGCGTGCTGCCGATTATGATGTTCAGCTTGTGCTTCAAGCGGACTCTCCTGGGCGATTGGCAGTAGCTGTTGGTAACTGTCACCTATGGCAGAGTGTCCAACCGGACAAGCCGCAACCGTTTCACCGGCGGTCACGATCCGATGAACACACCGTCTGTCGGGCACACCGGGCGCTGCAGCGTTTCAGTTTGCCGTTCGGTCACATGGACGCCCGGATTGCCAGCCACTACATCTGAGCTATCAGCGGAGCACCTCATGGACACGCAGCCCGTCCCCTTCGTGCCGCCGGCGCCCAGGCCGCGCACGACGCCGCCTTCGACGCTGGAGATGATGCGGATCGTCTACCGCAATCCGCTCGAACTGTGGGGCGAGCACACCTACAACGAGCCCTGGATTTCGGCGAATGGCGTCGGCGGGCATCTGATCGTCGCCAACGATCCCGGCCTTATCCGCCACGTGCTGATCGACAACGCCAAGAACTACAAGATGGCGACGGTGCGCCAGATGATCCTGCGACCGATCTTGCGCGACGGGCTGTTGACCGCCGAAGGCGAGGTGTGGAAGCGCTCGCGCAAGGCGATGGCGCCGGTGTTCACGCCGCGGCATATCTTCGGCTTCGCCGAGCCGATGCTGCGCCGCACGATGCAGTTCGTCGCCCGCTATGACGAAGGCGGCATGACCGATGTCGCCCATGACATGACGCTGCTCACCTACGATATCCTGGCCGAGACGCTGTTTTCGGGCGAGATTGCGGGCGAGCCCGGCAGTTTCGCGCAGGAGATCGACCGCCTGTTCGAGACCATGGGCCGCGTCGATCCGCTCGACCTGTTGCGCGCGCCCGAATGGCTGCCGCGGCTGACCCGCATCCGCGGCCGCAAGACCATGGCCTATTTCCGCAAGATCGTCACCGATACGGTCAAGATGCGCGAGGAGCGGCTGAAGCGCGACCCCGACACCGCGCCGCAGGATTTCCTGACGCTTCTGCTGCGCGCCGAAGGCCCCGACGGGCTGACGCGGGCGGAAGTCGAGGACAACATCATCACCTTCATCGGCGCCGGCCACGAGACCACCGCGCGGGCACTGGGCTGGACGATCTACTGCCTCGCCGAAGCGCCGTGGGAGCGCGAAAAGGTCGAGCGCGAGATCGAGGCCGTGCTGGCGCGCGAACCCGACCCAACGAAATGGCTCGAGGCAATGCCGTTCACCCGCGCCGCCTTCGAGGAGGCGCTGCGGCTTTATCCGCCGGCGCCGTCGATCAACCGCGAGCCGATCGAGACGGAGACCTGGAACGATCTGGTGCTCCCCAAGCGCGCGGCCGTACTGGTGATGCCTTGGGTCGTCCACCGCCACAGAAAACTGTGGGACATGCCCGACGCCTTCATGCCCGAACGCTTCCATCCGGGAAACCGCGAGAAGATCGACCGCTTCCAGTATCTGCCGTTCGGCGCCGGTCCGCGCATCTGCATCGGCGCCAGCTTCGCCATGCAGGAGGCGATCATTGCGCTGGCCATCATGCTGTCGCGCTTCCGCTTCGATGTGACCGCCGAGACCAAGCCGTGGCCGGTGCAGAAACTGACGACACAGCCGCAGGGCGGCCTGCCGATGCAGGTCACGCGGCGCGTTTAACGGCGCAACGCCTTGTTACGCGATACCGGCGGGCTTGCGCTGGAACTGGCCTGCGGCGCGGAAGCGCCAGAGATAGCTGGGCAGGATGGTGCCGATAGACTGCGGCTGGATGTCGAGGCCGGCAAGGTTCCGGTTGGCCTTGTTGGCCTCCTCCGACACGATGTTGGGCTGGCGCAGCAGCAGCACCTGGTCCTTGGTCAGCAACGGGTTGGGCAGCAGGCCGAGGATCGAGGCCTGCAGATTGGCCATCCACCACGGCACCGGTACCAGGAGCCGCTTGCGCTCGATGACGGTCAGCAGCTCTTCCATGCACTGCTTGAAGGTGAGCACTTGCGGCCCGCCGAGTTCATAGATCTGGCCACCCTTGACCTTGCCCTCGACCGAACGCGCCACGGCTTCGGCGACATCGCCGACATAGACCGGCTGGAACTTGGTCTGGCCGCCGCCGATCAGCGGCAGCACCGGCGAATAGCGCGCCATGTCGGCGAAGCGATTGAAGAAACTGTCCTCCGGTCCGAAATTGATCGCCGGACGGAAGATGACGGCGTCCGGGATCGTCTCCAGGACGGCCTTTTCGCCGAGCGCCTTGGTGCGGGCATAGTCGGATTCGGCGTTGAGGTCGGCGCCCAGCGCCGAGATGTGGGTGAGCCCTGCGCCGACCGAGCGTGCGGCTTCGGCGACGGCGCGGGCGCCGAATTCGTGCACGGTGTTGAATTTCTGCCGGCCGCTTTCATGCGGGATGGCGACCAGATTGATGACATGGTCGGCGCCCTGCACGGCGCGGTCGACCGACCAGCGCACGCGCACATTGGCCTGCACCGGCTGGATCTGGCCGACATTGCCGAGCGGCTGCAGATGTCCCGCCAGATCGGGCCGGCGCACCGCCACCCTGATGCGGTAGCCGCGCTTGGCCAGCGCCCGCACGATGTGGCGGCCGACGAAGCCGGAGCCGCCGAAGACGACCACGAGCTTGGGGATCTGCAGGATTTCGGTCATGGCTGGCTCCGGCGCTCGAAAGCTTGGCTGAAGCCGTTTCATAGTCCGTTTTGGGCCAAAGGCAAAGGGTGACGCGTCGTCGCTGCCACCCTCTTATAGACCCTTCAGAACGCCTTGCCGAGGCGCGCGTCGACCGACTGGCGGTTGCCGCCGCGGATAACGAAGAACAGCAGGATCGCCGCCCATAGAAGCGACTTTTCAGCGCCGGAAAAGCCCTGGCCGACAGTGATCCAGTGGAACCAGACGGTGACCAGCAGCACGATCATGCCGGCAAAGGCGGCGGGCCGAGTCAACAGGCCGATGGCGATCAGAATGCCGCCGAAGAATTCGGTGCAGGACAAAAGCAACGACCAGAACGCGCCGGGATAGAAGCCGAGGCCTTCGACCATCTCGGCGGCGCCGAAAGGGTTGGTGATCTTCTGCGAGCCGTGAATGGTGAGAAACCCGCCGGCGACGACGCGCAGAAGGGTTTCGGCGCCGTCATGCAGCGACGAGTACAGGCGGCCAAACACCGGAATGATCAGTCTGCCGCGGGAGGCGTCGGTGGTTGCGGACATCGTAGCTCCTGTTGTTGTGATGACCTCTCGCAAACGCCCGATGGTCCCATCAAGTCAAGTTAACAAAAGTTAACTTTCACCGTCATGTTTATTGCTCACGGAGGGATGAAACGCAGAAAACCCCGCCGAAGCGGGGTTTTCCGGGCAGCATCAGGACGAAGCCAGGGGCCGACGGAGCGGCCTGACCTGAGACGGTATCAGGAGGGCGTGAAGCAAGTACGCCCACCCCAGCCCTGGACATCCGACATGGTGCCGCCGACCTGCTTGCAGGCCGCGATGAAGTCGGCGCTGCAATTGGCAAATTTGGCGTGGCCGTTCTTGCAGTAATGGTCCTCGGTTGCACCGCCGCTCGGAGCCGTGATGACGCCGGCCGAAGATGGCTTGACCGGCGCGGCCTTCAGGGAGGCCGCCTGGGTGGCGCCCATGAAAGAACCGAGCAGAAGGACTGCTATCAGCAGGGTGGTCTTGGTGTTGGTCATGATGATTTCCTTTGATTGCGGTTGATGTTTCCGGAGCGCAAAGGGCACACCCTTCGCGTGAAGCAGGCTTTCGATTTGGTTGGGTGTTTCCTCCGGTCTGGTTCGGGCAAGCTCACCTTGCCCTGGACAAGGATGGGTCGCCGCAAGACGCAAGAAGGTTCAGCAGGCGGCGCAAATGCGCGCCTGCCCGTCGCCAACCGGAAGGTCAGTTTAAATTGTTTGATAAAGAAGGATTCTTCAGCCCGAATAGCGCTCGGCGAATTCGGAAATGCGCTGCACCACGGCTTTGGGGGCGTTGATGCCGCGCGCCTGCGCCTTCTCCGCCGCTTCGGCCCGCGCCCGGCCCGGCACGTGCACGCCAAAGCGCCGGCGCAGCCGGTCGAGCTGGTCCTTCATGCGCTGCTCAAAATCCGGGTCGAGCAGCTTGGGCTCGACGGCGAGCACGAACAGGCCGGTTCCCGGGCTGTCCGGTCCGCCGGAGAACCAGGGCGCGTCGAGCGACCAGTTGGCGCCCGACAGGCCAGCCGCCAGCACTTCGACCATCAGCGCGATGTTGGCGCCGCGCTGGCCGCCGAAGGCCAGCATGGCGCCCTTCATGGCCGCGGCCGGATCGGTGGTCGGGTTGCCGCTGGCGTCCAGCGCCCAGCCTTCGGGGATCTTCTTGCCGTCCTCGGCCGCCTTGCGGATGTTGACGAAGGCGGTGGCGCTCGACGACTGGTCGATGACCAGCGGCGCGCCATCAGCGGCGGGTGCCGCAAACGACATCGGGTTGGTGCAATAGACCGGCTTGACCGAGCCCGAGCCTGCCAGCACCGCCGGCCCGTTGGTGGCGGCGAAGGAGACCAATCCCAATTGCGCCAGACGCCCGGTGAAATAGCCTAGTGCGCCGCAGGTATAAGCGTTCTTCTGCGAGAAGATGGCGACGCCGAACAGCCTTGCCGCCTTGGCGAGGTCGTCGATGGTGCGGTCGAAGCCGGTATGGGCGAGGCCGCCACGCGCATCGGAGAGATAGACGGCGAGCGCCGGCCTGGTGATCACGGGATCGGCATTGCCGTCGATGCGGCCGGCTTCCAGCGCTTCGAGGTAATCGATGAAATGGGTCAGCCCGACGGTCGAAAGCCCTTCCGCCTCGGCGGCAATGATCGAGGCGGTGAGCGACCTCGCCGCCTCCTCATTGGCGCCGGCGCCGAGCGCCGCCATCCGGCACAGCCCTGTTGCCTGGTCGAGAGAGAGTTGCATGGTGCGGACCCGATTGGTGGTGAGAGTGAGTAGGGAGTAGTCAGTAGGGAGTAGCGAAAGCAAGCGGTTTCCCGGTCATATGCTGACTACTCACTACTGCCTGCTCACTGTTCCCTAGCCCACCTTGTTCGGTATGCGCGCCTCGATCTTGCTGAATGCAAACACCAGTATGCCGGTGATGATCATGTAGATCAGCGCCAAAAGCAGCAAGGGTTCGTAGGTGAGGTAGGTGTCCTGCCGGACCTTGGACGAGACTGCGAAGATGTCGATGACGCTGATCGTCGCCACCAGCGGCGTCGACTTCAGCTGCAGCACGGTTTCGCCGGTCAGCGTCGGCAGCGCCCGGTAGATGGCCTGCGGCAGCCAGATGCGGCGGAAAATCTTCCAGCGGCTCATGCCGAAGGCGCGGGCTGCCTCGAGCTGCCCCTTGGGCACGCCGGCAAAGGCGCCGCGCATCACTTCGCCCTCATAGCCGGCGAATGACAAGGTCAACGCCAGCACGCCATAGGGCCAGGCTTGCCTGAGATACGGCCACATCCAGGATTCGCGAATCCACGGATATTGCGGAAACAGCGAGCCCAGCCCGTAATAGAGCAGCCACAGCTGGATCAGCAGCGGCGTGCCCCTGATGACGGTGCAGAATGTCCTGGCTGGAGCGGAAAGCCAGAACGGGCCGGCGGCCTGCGCCAGCCCGAGCGGCACGGCGAGCAGGAAGCCGAGAAAGCAGGTGACGGCCAGGATCCACAGCGACCGCCAGATGCCGAGAAGCCCCATTTCGTAATATTGCGGCAGCCAATCCCAGCGCATGAAGAAGGCTGCGCCGAAAACCAGCGCGATCGCGACCAGGATCAGCACGATGCGATGCGGCTGCAGCCACAGCGACGTGCGCGCGGCAGCGTTGATGATGGTCGCTTCTCCGGCCATCAGCGCGCATCCTTGAGCGACGGCATACCGCGCCGCGACCAGGCCTCGAGGCGGCCGATGAGCAGGTTGGAGACCAGCGACAAGATGAGATAGAGCACGCCCGCGGCGAAAAAGAAGGTGAAATAGGCTTTGGTGACGCCCGCCGCCTGCCGCGTCGCCAGCGCCAGTTCGTAAAAGCCGACGACCGCCAGAAGGGCCGTATCCTTGGTGGCGATCAGCCACAGATTGGCGAGCCCGGGTATGGCGAAGGGCAGCATTGCCGGCAAGGTGATGCGCCGCAGCATGAGCCCGGGTGACATGCCATAGGCGCGGGCGGCTTCGATCTGGCCCTGCGGTATGGCCAGGATGGCGCCGCGGATCACTTCGGTCGAATAGGCGCCCTGGACAAAGCCGAGCACGGCGATGCCCGCGGCAAGGCCGCTGATGTCGACGCGCTGGTAGCCCATAGCGGTCAGCGCCTGGTTGATCAGGTCTGTTCCGGCATAATAGAGCAGCAGGATCAGCACCAGTTCGGGCACGGCGCGCACGATGGTGGTGTAAACCGCCAGCAGGTCGCGCACGACAGGACCGCCATAGAGCTTGCCAAAGGCGCCACCGGTGCCGATCAGAAGACCGAGGACCGTGGCGCCGAGCGCGATCTCGATCGAATGGAGCAGCCCAAGCAACAGCGTGCCGCCCCAGCCCGGCGGATTGGGCGAGAGAAGTTCTATGATGCCGGCCGCCGAGGCCGAAAGAAGTGCGTCGATCAGCGTCGCCCCCGGATTGCTGGGTCCAACCACCGCCGACGGCAGCGCCGGCGGCAAGCATGTCTGGGAAAGGTCGGGCAGGAGGGGCATGGCGTTGGCGCCATGCCCCTCAGCTCATGCGAGGATCGTCAGTTCGACTGCGCGCCGCCACCACCGTAAATGTCGAAATCGAAGTATTTCTTCGATATCTCGTCATATTTGCCGTTCGAGCGGATCGCCTTGATGCCGGCGTTGATCTTGGCCTTAAGGTCGGTGTCTTCCTTGCGCACGCCGGCGCCCACGCCCGGTCCGAGCACTTCATCGTCCGGAGCCACCATGCCCTTCAGATCGCAGCAGGCCTTGCCCTGGTCCGACTTCAGAAATGCGTCGAGCGCGATCGAATCCGCCTGGACGGCGTCGAGGCGGCCTGCGGCCAGATCGTTGTTGGCTTCGTCCTGCGTCTGGTATTCCTTGATCTCGGCGGCCGTGGGCCCGAAATGCTTCTTGGCATAGGCCGAATGGGTGGTCGACACCTGCACGCCGAGCACTTTGCCCTTGAGATCGTCGGGCGTGGCGCCGAATTTCTGGTCCTTCGGCCCGATGATGGCGGTCGGCGTGTTGTAGTACTTATCCGAGAAGTCGATGGTCTTCTCGCGTTCGGCAGTGATCGACATCGAACTGGCGATGACGTCGATCTTCTTGGTCGTCAGCGCCGGGATGATGCCGTCCCAGGCGACAGGCGTGATGACGCAGTCGAGCTTCTCCTCGGCGCAGACGGCGTCGATGAACTCGATTTCCCAGCCAACCCATTTGCCGGAAGCGTCCGGCGAGGTGAAGGGCGGATAGGGCTCGGCGGCGACGCCGATCTTGACCGGATCGGCCTTGGCCACGCCCATGGCGGCGACGCCGAGCAGCAGCGCTGCGGCGAATGTTTTCAGAACAGTCTTCATGTCACGACTCCCAGTTTGTTGTTGGTTCCCGGTTTTCTTCCGTCCCGGCTTGTCCTAGCCGATGTTGCGGATGAACTGCTTCAGCCTTTCGGATTTCGGTGCGCCGAATATCTGCTCCGGCGGCCCCTCTTCCTCGACCAGCCCGTTGCAGAGGTAGACGACATGGGTCGCGACCTCGCGGGCGAATTTCATTTCATGCGTGACCAGCACCATGGTGCGGCCCTCGCGCGCCAGGTCGCCGATCACCTTCAGCACCTCGCCGACCAGCTCCGGGTCGAGCGCCGAGGTCGGCTCGTCGAACAGCATGACGCGCGGGTTGATGGCCAGGGCGCGGGCGATCGCCGCGCGCTGCTGCTGGCCGCCCGAGAGATAGGCCGGATAGACGTCGCGCTTTTCGGCCAGGCCGACGCGCGCCAAAAGCTTTTCGGCTTCCCTGATCGCCACGTCGCGCCTGACGCCCAGAACATGCACCGGAACCTCGATGACGTTCTCGATCAGCGTCATGTGGCTCCACAGGTTGAAGTTCTGGAACACCATGCCGAGCTTGGCGCGGATGCGTTCGATCTGCCGGCGGTCGGCGGGCACGGTGTGGCCGTGGCTGTCGGCCTTGAGTTTGATCTCCTCGCCATTGACGCGGATGATGCCGCTGGTCGGATTTTCCAGGCAGTTGATGCAGCGCAGCAGCGTCGACTTGCCGGAACCCGAGCCGCCGATAATGGCGATCACCTCGCCGTCGCGCGCCGACAGCGAAACGCCTTTCAGCACATGCAGCTGGCCGAATTTCTTGTGCAGGTTCTCGACATGGATGGCTTCGGCGGCGCCGTCCTGCGCCTTGCCGGATTGGACTGCGGCGGTTCCCGCCGCGCTCACCGGGGAACCTCTGCCACAGGGTCCACGGCAGATCGTCGAACGTCTATCCGGCTAATCAACATACGCTGTAATGCCCACTCCAGACTTCAGCATGGACCCAACAGCGCGAGCCCGTCAATCCCGCTCATTACGGCACTTGCGGCCTTATTGTGCAAGTGTATAAATAGCCTCCGATGAAATTTTTTCCATTTTTTTCACCTTGAACACGGCATTGAAAAGGGCACTGATGAGCGCTTTCGGATCACAATCCATGGCGGCGCCGTTGCGGCGCGTGCTGATGCGGTCGGCGGCCAATGCCATGCGCGGTGCCGACCGGGCTACCTGGCACTATGGCCCGGGTTTCGACCCGGCGAAAGCGGCGGCGCAGCACGCGGCTCTCGCTGAGCTGGTGACGGCGTCCGGCGCCGAAATCGAATGGATCGATGACAAGGCCGACGGGCTGTCGGATTCCGTATTCACCCACGACCCGTCGCTGATGACCGACCGCGGCGCGCTGATCCTGTCCATGGGCAAGCCATTGCGCGCCCGGGAGCCATCGCTGCATGAGGAAACCTACACACGCCTGGGTATTCCCATCCTCGGCCGCGTCCAGGCTCCCGGCCAGGTCGAAGGCGGCGATTGCGTATGGCTGGATAAAAACACGCTGGTAATCGGGCGCGGGGTGCGCTCCAACCAGGAAGGCATACAGCAGGTTTCCAACCTGCTGACGCCGCTCGGCATTTCCGTCTACGGCTTCGATCTGCCGCTGTGGCAGGGCGAGGAGGCGTGCCTGCATCTGATGTCGGTGATCAGCCCGCTGGCCGACGACCTGGCCCTGGTCTATTCACCGCTTTTGCCGGCTCCGTTCTATCAGTTGCTGAAGGCGCGTGGCATCCGGCTGGTCGAGGGCGACGCCGAAGAGTTTGCCGCTTCGAACGGCCTCAGCCTGAACGTGCTGCCGACCAGCCCGCATAAGGTCATTGCCGTCGCCGGCTTTCCCAAGACCAAGGCCGCGATGGAAGCCGCCGGCTGCACGGTTCAAATCTTCGAGGCGGATGCCCTCTGCATCGCCTGCGAAGGTGGGCCGACATGCCTGACGCGGCCCATCCTGCGGCAATGAATGAGCGCCGCAAGTTCCGCCGCGAGGGCGAGGAGCGGCGGCGGCAGGATCTGATTGACGCGACCCTGGACAGCGTGGCCGAACATGGGCTGGAGGGCGCCAGCCTGCGCACCATCGCACTGCGCGCCGGTGTCACCGCCGGGCTGATCCGGCACTATTTCCCCGGCAAGGAAGACTTGCTGCAGGAAGCGTACGCGGCGCTGATGGGCCGCATGACGGAGCAGGCGAAGGCGGCATTGCTCATGGAAGACGCCTCGCCGCGCCGGCGCCTTGCGGCCTTCGTTGCCGCCAACCTCAACGCGCCGATCATCGATGCACGCGTGTTTTCGCTGTGGGCAACATTCATCGGCCGCGCCGGCGCGGATCCGAGCCTGGCTCGCGCCCACCGCGAAGGCTATCTCGGCTTTCGCAACGAGGTGGAAGCGGTCGTCGCCGAAGTGCTCGGCGCCGAGCAGCGCAGGCCAAACGCAAATGAGCTGCGCCGCCATGCCATTGCGATCAACGCGATCATCGACGGGCTCTGGATCGAAGGCTGTCTGGCCGCAGAGATGTTCTCGCCTGGCGAATTGGCGGCGATCGGCGTCAAAGCCATAGAGGCCGAGCTCGGCCTCGCGCCGCAAAAGGGAGAGAAGCCATGACCACCATCGGCGAAGCGCTGATCACGCTGCTCGAAGCGCATGGCGTTGACACCGTTTTCGGCATTCCTGGCGTCCACACTGTCGAGCTCTACCGCGGGCTGGCGCGTTCAAAGATCCGCCATGTCACGCCGCGTCACGAACAGGGCGCCGGCTTCATGGCCGACGGCTACGCCCGCGCCAGCGGCCGGCCGGGCGTCGCTTTTGTCATCACCGGACCGGGGCTGACCAACACCATCACCGCAATGGGCCAGGCGCGCGCCGATTCGGTGCCGATGCTGGTGATTTCGGGCGTCAACGCGATGCCGACGCTGGGAAAGGGGCTGGGCTTCCTGCATGAGCTGCCGGACCAGCGCGGCATGATGGAGAAGGTGGCGCTGTTTTCGCAGCGTGTCACCGAGGCCAGCGAATTGCCGGGCGCTTTGGCGCGGGCCTTCGCGCTGTTTTCGTCGTCGCGGCCGGGCCCCGTCCATATCGAGATCCCGACCGACGTCATGGTCAAACCGGCCGACGGCATCGCTGCTTCGCTCACCAATGCAGCGCCGCCGGCGCCGGATGGCGCGGCAATTGCCGAGGCAGCCAGACTGATCGCAGCCGCGCGCCGACCGCTGATCCTTGCCGGTGGCGGCGCCAAGCGCGCCGAACAGCCACTGCAGCGCCTGGCCGAGCGGCTCGGCGCACCTGTCGTCCAGACCGCCAATGCGCGCGGTCTGCTGCACGCGCATCCGCTTTGCGTGCCGGCCAGCCCCAGCCTGAAGGCGGTGCGTGCGCTGATGGCAGACGCCGATCTGGTCATTGCCGCCGGCACCGAATTCGGCCCGACCGACTATGACGGTTACAGCGACGGCGGCTTCGTGCTGCCCGCCAATCTGATCCGCATCGATATCGGCGCCGACCAGCTCGCCCGCCGCCCGGTGAGCGTCGGCATCCAGGCCGATTGCGCGGAGGCGCTTGGTGCACTGCTAGGCGCGCTCCATCCTGATCATGCCGCAGCGAAGGACGGCGAGAGCCGCGCAGCCGCGTCGAGAAAGGCGGCCTTTGCCGAGCTCAGCCCGGCCTATGCCGCGCAGGTGCGTGCGGTGGAAACCATCCGCGACGCACTGCCGGGCGCCATCATCGTCGGCGATTCCACCCAGCCGATCTACGCCGCCAATCTCTATTACGACCATGACCGGCCAGGCGGCTGGTTCAACGCCGCCACCGGTTTCGGCGCGCTCGGCTACGGGCCGCCGGCGGCGATCGGCGCAGCGCTCGCCATGCCCGGCGTGCCGGTGGTTTGCCTGACCGGCGACGGCGGCTTCCAGTTCACCTTGCCGGAGCTAGGCGCGGCGCTCGATGCACCCGCACCGGTCATCTTCGTCGTCTGGAACAACAGAGGCTATCGCGAGATCGAAACGTCGATGCTCGATGTCGGCGTCGAGCCGGTCGGCGTGTCCCCGGCGCCGCCGGATTTCTGCAAGCTGGCCGAGGCCTATGGTATATCAGCCGAGCGGCTTGCCGGTACTGCCGGTCTCGCCGATGCGCTCAAGCGCGCACGCGCAACCAGACTGCCGCACGTCATCGAAATCACCATCGACTGACGCCTGGCCGCGCGCCGGATGTCCATGCGCGGGGGTCGGAAGGGGCGGTCGGCGGCTTCGAGCGATGCAAAGACGCAACAACTGCCATGTCGAGATGTCGGTTGAGTGATCGTGCAAAAGGCGCGACGCTCTGCGTCGGCGCGGCACGACAAGCGACATAATCATAAGAAACGACAGGAGCGTCCAGGATGACGGAAACAGTTCAGGGCAAGCATATCGTGGTGACCGGTGGCACCGGGGCGCTGGGTGCCGCGGTCGTCGGCAAATTGCTGGCGGACGGCGCGATCTGCCATGTGCCCAATGCCCACGCGTCGGCCCCCACGCATTTCCCCTTCGCGGCCCATGATCGCGTCCGGCTGGCGCATAATGTCGATCTCGCCGATCCTGCCAAGGTCGATGCCTTCTATGACAGCGTTCCCGAATTGTGGGCCTCCATCCATCTGGCCGGCGGCTTTGCCATGGCCCCCGTCGAGAAAATCGAATCCGCATCCTTTGCCGAAATGATGGACACCAACGCCCGCACCGCCTTTCTGTGCTGCCGCGCGGCAGTACGCTCCATGCTGGGCTCGAACACAGCGGGCCGCATCGTCAATGTCACGGCACGCGCCGGGCTCGACCCGCGCAGAGGCGCCGGCATGGTCGCCTATACCGCCAGCAAAGCGGCAGTGGCGGCGATGACCGTGGCGATGGCGGAAGAGCTGAAGCATAAAGGCATACTGGTCAACGCGGTAGCGCCCTCGACGCTCGATACGCCGGCCAACCGCGCCGACATGCCGGATTCCGATTTCGGCAAATGGGTCAGCCTCGAAGCCGCCGCCGAGGCAATCGCCTATCTGGCATCACCGGCCAATCTGGCAATGAGCGGAACGCTGGCGCCACTTTACGGCCGCGCCTGAAGTTCCGCCGCGCAGGCGACTCATTTGGTTTGGCTTCCGATGGCGGCCTTTGCCGACCTCGCCTGATCTACAGCGGAGGTTAGCCATTCAATCATGGCGACCGCCGACGCCTCCACGGCATTAGAAGGCCTGCGACTACGTCAGGTTCGAGACGCCCGCTTCCACGACCTCGACTGCGTCGCCGATGGCGATCGCGCCGGCGTTGTTGGGAATCGCATTCTGGCCGAAGATGATGCCGCCCTTGGCGGAGCGGTGGATTTTGCCAAGCGTCTGCAACGGCTCGCGCGGGTCCGGCTGCTCGCCGCTCAACGGATCTCGGGTCGTGATGACGCACCGCGAGCAAGGCTTTGCGATCCGCAACTCCACCGTGCCGATGCGGATCGTCTTCCAGCTGTCTTCAGGCCATGCGCCTTCTGCGTCGACGACGATGTTTGGCCGGAACCGCGCCATCTCGATGGGCCTGGCAAGATGGCTGTTCAGATGGTTCAGCGAGCCTGTCGTGGCGATCAGCAGCGGAAAACCGTCGGCAAAGCCGACGAAATCGCCGGGCTGGCCGAATTCCGCATCGACCGGCCGGTTTTGCGGATCGTCGAAATAGACGAGATCGACAGGCCGGCCAAGAATAGCCGAGAGATAGGCGCCGGCGGCCGGATCGCCCGGCCGCGCGGCAGCCATATCCTTCCAGATCTTGACTTGCCGGAGCGCGGTGCCGGGAGCCGGAGCCTCGACGAAGTGCGAGCCATGCCTGTCATGTTTCAACAGGATGCCCGTTCCGCGATGCTCGACGTCGATCGTCGTCATATCAGGTATCTGGCGAATGGTGAGGAACTGCCCATCCTTGTCGACGACCATCCAGCGGCGGTCGCCTTCCATGCCCATTGTCTCGATGTCGGCGCTCGGCACGGCATGGCCGCGCAGGCTCTTGACCGGATAGCGATAGAGTTCGACGACCTTCATCCCGCATGCTTCTCCGTTGCCCGAAGGGCCGGACTTCCGTGTTTACGTCTGCAACGACGGCCGAGCCTACAACCGCGCGTGTGGAATTGAAGGGGTTGCACAGTCTTAGTCTAGTGCCAATCGCGCAGCCGAGCATGAAAAACCCGCGAGCCTTGCGGCCCGCGGGTTTTCTTGTTCAGGCTGCGCGCGAGGCGCAGCCGAGGCTTACGCTTGCGCGAAGCGGCTTACGCGCTGCGCGCAAAGCGGCTTAGCTGCCCTGCTTCTTCAGCGCGGCGCCAAGGATGTCGCCCAGCGAAGCGCCGGAGTCGGTAGAGCCGTACTGTGCGACGGCTTCCTTCTCTTCGGCGATTTCCAGCGCCTTGATCGAGACCTGCAGCTTGCGGGTCTTCTTGTCGAAGGCGATGACGCGGGCGTCCAGCTTCTGGCCGACCGAGAAGCGCTCGGGGCGCTGCTCGTCACGGTCACGGCTGAGGTCGTTGCGCTTGATGAAGGTCTCTATGCCGCTGTCGACCAGCCGCACTTCCAGGCCGCCATCCTTGATGCCGGTGACTTCGCAGGTGACGACCGCGTTCTTGCGCAGTTCGCCTGAAGTCGCCGCTTCGCCGACCGTATCCTTGGCCAGCTGCTTGATGCCGAGCGAGATGCGCTCCTTGTCGATGTCGACGTCGAGCACCTGCGCCTTGACCATGTCGCCGCGATTGTACTCTTCGATGACCTGCTCGCCCGGACGGGTCCAGTCGAGGTCCGAGAGGTGCACCATGCCGTCCACGTCGCCTTCAAGGCCGATGAACAGGCCGAACTCGGTCTTGTTCTTGACCTCGCCCTCGACCTGGCTGCCGACCGGATGGCTCGCGGCAAAAGCCTGCCACGGATTCTCGAGCGTCTGCTTGAGGCCGAGCGAGATGCGGCGCTTGGCCGGATCGACCTCGAGCACGACCACGTCGACTTCCTGCGTCGTCGACAGGATCTTGCCGGGGTGCACGTTCTTCTTGGTCCACGACATTTCCGAAACGTGGATGAGGCCTTCGATGCCCGGCTCCAGCTCGACGAACGCGCCGTAGTCGGTGATGTTGGTGACGGTACCCTTGATCTTCTTGCCGATCGGGAACTTGGTGCCGATCTCGGACCACGGATCGCTCTCGAGCTGCTTCATGCCGAGCGAGATGCGGTGGGTTTCCTGGTTGATGCGGATGATCTGCACCTTGACCGTCTGACCGATGTTGAGGATCTCGGTCGGGTGGTTGACGCGGCGCCATGCCATGTCGGTGACATGCAGCAGGCCATCGATGCCGCCGAGGTCGACGAACGCACCGTAATCGGTGATGTTCTTGACGACGCCTTCGACAACCTGGCCTTCTTCGAGGTTCTGCACGATTTCCGAACGCTGTTCGGCGCGGCTTTCCTCGAGCACGGTGCGGCGCGACACCACGATGTTGCCGCGGCGGCGATCCATCTTGAGGATCTCGAAGGGCTGCGGGTTGTGCATCAGCGGAGAGACATCGCGGATCGGGCGGATATCGACCTGGCTGCGCGGCAGGAAGGCCACGGCGCCGTCGAGGTCGACGGTGAAGCCGCCCTTGACCTGGTTGAAGATGACGCCTTCGACGCGCTCACCCTTGGTGAACTTCTCTTCGAGCTTGACCCAGCTCTCTTCGCGGCGGGCCTTGTCGCGCGACAGGACGGCTTCGCCCAGCGCGTTTTCGATGCGCTCGACCATGACCTCGACCGTGTCGCCGACCTTGAGCGTCGAGTCCTTGCCCTTGACGCCGAATTCCTTCAGCGGCACGCGGCCTTCGACCTTGAGGCCGACATCGATGATGGCCATGTCTTTTTCGATCGCCAGGATCGTGCCCTTGACGACCTGACCTTCGCCGGAGTGACCGGTGGTAAATGATTCTTCGAGCAGGCTCGCGAAATCGTCGCGAGTGGGATTTGCAGCTGACATATTTTCTCCTGGAGTGCCCCGCATCTGAAGCGGGACGGGCGCCGTGGGTTAGCGTTGCGTTGGCCTGCCGGCGTTCCGGGCTACAAAAGCCCTGGGCCGCCTAAGCGGCAATTCCGGCGCATGAAGAATGCTGGCAGGCTGGTTCGTGCCCGATATGGGTATTTTCTTCGCTTCCGGCAATCGGTGGAGCGGGAAAACCCTGGATCAGGCTTTGTCTCTCTTGGCCAGGGCGTCGTCGATGATCGCTTTGGCCGCCAGAAACGCGGCCTCTATAGCCATTTCGGAGGTATCAAGCAAGTGCGCGTCCGCCGCCGGCTTCAGCGGCGAGTCGGCGCGGCCCATGTCGCGCTCGTCGCGGCGCACAATATCGGCAAGAATTTCGGCGAAATCGGCGGTGCCGCCGATGCTTTCGATCTCGGCCAGCCGGCGCTGCGCCCGCACTTCGGCGCTCGCCGTCACATAGAGCTTTATGTCGGCGTCAGGGCACACAACCGTGCCGATGTCGCGCCCGTCGAGCACCGCGCCTGGCGGTGTCCTGGCGAAATCGCGCTGCTTTTCGACCAGGATGCGCCGGACGGTAGGGTAAATCGCGACCTTCGAGGCCGCCTCGCCAACCGCATGCGCCGACAGCACCGCACGGTCGAGCTTTGCCAGATCGACCTGGCGTGCGGCGGTTTCGGCTGCTGAGACATTGTCGAGTGGCAGCGCGTGCCGGATCAACGCATAGGCGACGGCGCGGTAGGTGAGGCCGGTGTCGAGCAGGTTGAGGCGGTAGTGGTCGGCCAGCCGTCGGGCCAGCGTGCCTTTGCCGGCGCCGGCGGGACCGTCGATGGCGATGGTGAAGGTCATTGGCGGGCCAACACGAAAGACAGACGCCGCGATCCTTCGCGCCCCCCTCTGTCCTGCCGGACATCTCCCCCTCCAGAGGGGAGATCAGAAGCTTCTGCGCCCCACTCTTTCCTGCAATTTCGAAAACTGGCGAAAGCCGCTGTGACGGCCGATCTCCCCCCTTGAGGGGGAGATGTCCGGCAGGACAGAGGGGGGCGCTGTCCCGCCGACATCTCTGCTTGCTTTGCGCTTGGCATCAACCTACCCGATCTCCGCACCGAGCCCCGTCATCAGACCCATGAACTCCGGGAAACTCGTCGCGATCATGGCGGCGTCGTCGATGGTCACCGGCTTTTCCGTTGCCAGCCCCATTACCAGGAAGCTCATGGCGATACGATGGTCGAGATGCGTCTGCACCGTCGTGTCCTGGCCATTGGGATGGCCGCCCAGCCCCTTGCCGCCGGGCTTTCCGCGCACCGCGAGCGAAGCTTCGCCTTCGGCGCAGTCGACGCCGTTGAGCTTCAGCCCATTGGCAACCGCTGCCAGTCGGTCGGATTCCTTCACCCGCAGCTCTTCCAGCCCCTGCATCAACGTCTCGCCCTCGGCGAAGCTCGCGGCAACCGCCAGCACCGGATATTCGTCGATCATAGACGGCGCCCGCTCGGGCGGCACGGTGACGCCCTTGAGCTCGGAGTAGCGCACGCGCAGATCGGCAACATCCTCGCCGCCGGCATTGCGCGGGTTCAAGATGTCGATCTGGCCGCCCATTTCCTGCAACGTTAGAAGCAGGCCGGTGCGGGTGGGGTTCATCAGCACGTTCTCGATGACGATGTCCGAACCCGGCACGATCAGTGCCGCGACCAGCGGGAAGCCGGCCGAGGAGGGGTCGCCGGGCACGGCGATGGTCTGCCCCGTCAATTTGCCCTGGCCCTCGATGAAGATGTGGCGCACGCCGCGCTCGTCGGTCTCGACCGAGAGATTGGCGCCAAATCCCCTAAGCATCTTTTCGGTATGATCGCGCGTCATCACCGGTTCGATCACGGTGGTGATGCCGGGCGTGTTGAGGCCTGCCAGCAGCACGGCCGACTTCACCTGCGCCGAGGCCATCGGCACGCGGTAGGTAATGGGTGCGGCGTGTTTCGGCCCATGCAGCGTGATCGGCATGCGGTCGCCCGGCGTCGCCTTCAGCACCTGCACGCCCATCTGGCGCAAGGGTTCGAGCACGCGGCCCATCGGCCGTCCCGACAGCGATGCGTCGCCGATGAAGGTCGTTTCCATGTCGTAAGTGCCGACGAGGCCCATTGTGAGGCGGGAGCCGGTACCGGCATTGCCGAAATCGAGCGGGCCTTCCGGCTGCAGCAGCGCGCCATTGCCGGTGCCGCGGATCACCCACTCGGCGCCGCGCTTCTCGATATGCGCGCCCATCGCCTTCATGGCGGCCGCCGTGCGCATCACATCCTCGCCTTCGAGCAGGCCGGTGACGCGGGTTTCGCCGGAGGCAAGGCCGCCGAACATCATGGAACGGTGCGAAATCGACTTGTCGCCCGGCACGCGAGCGGTGCCGGAAAGGGCGGATGATTTGCGGGCGGTGGCCGGCTTGGCAGCGGCGGCGTGAGACATGGAATTTCCCTGGACGGAATGCCGGCGCACCGGCGCTTTTCATTTGTTGCGGCGGTCTCGTATCACGGCGGGCACGAATGGTCATCCCCATGGTCGTCGCTTGGCGCGAGGCCTTTCAGTGCTTGGTTTTGTGACGCCGGCTTTTCGCTTTGACAGCGCGGTAAACTGTGGTTAAGGGGACCACTCTTTTACTGACGAGGCTTGACGTGGCAAAAAACGAACTTGGCACAAAGCGTGTCGACCCTGAAACGGGCCGAAAATTCTACGACCTGAACAAGGACCCTGTCGTCTCGCCCTATACGGGCAAGACGTATCCGCGTTCCTATTTCGAGGACGGCAAGATCGCCGCCCTCGAAGAGGAAGAGGAAGTGGCCGAGAAGGAAGTGGACGCCGAGGAAGAAGAAGGCGTTGAAGTCGTCTCGCTTGAAGAGGCCGACGAAGACGTCAAGGCCGGCGACGAGCTTCCCGACCTGGGCGACGACGAGGACGATGTCGATCTAGGCGACGATGAGGACGATACTTTCCTTGCCGACGAAGAGGAAGAAGACGACGATGTCGCCGACATGATCGGCGTCGGCGACGACGACGACGAAGTCTAAGAACGCTTCGAACGCATGCATTTAGCGGCGTTCACGGGCTATGACGAAAAAGCGGCCCTCGAAGGCTTGATCTTCAGGGAAGGCGGGGTTAGAAGCCGCCTGCACTAAACGGCGCGGTCCTGAAACCCGCGCCGGACCTCTCGCCGGCAACGGCGACGGCTGACTGCCGGAGTGGGGCCATAGCTCAGTTGGGAGAGCGCTTGAATGGCATTCAAGAGGTCGTCGGTTCGATCCCGATTGGCTCCACCAAACAGTCCTTCTATCTGGTTGATAGAAATGCGGTTTTTGGAAATGGGCGCGGCCGACCCTAACTAAAACCCTAACTCGGACGGTTTCTGCTGACAATAGGAGCCTCCGCGTGACCAAGCCAACCTCCGGTTCTCGCGATGACACAAAGCGGGAGTTTGAGGACGCAATCTTGTCGGCCTACTATCGTGGCCGAGCAGCCAGTGACCGCGAGAGCCAGGAGGTGGATGGGCTCATTAGGCGGCGGGGACAATTTGAGAAGCTGGCCGGTGCCGATCCTGAGCTCTTTATCCTTCATCGGTGCGCCAACATTGCTGCCTCGTGGCTAAGCTTCATAGCGGCCGGCATTGTCGAAGAGTTTGCGGATGAAGAGAATGAGGGACAGCCACTCGATGAACAGGTAGCGGGGCTGGCATTCTTTTCACGTCTAGCCAACGACCTTTGGGCTATTATCGAACTGGTCGAAATCGGTTTCGATCTTCAGGCGAGGGCGCTTACGCGAGGTTTTCTGGAGCACGTCGACGTTCTGATTTGCTGCACTCTCGATCGCGAGGTCACAACAGAGTTTGTGGGGGCGATTGAACCCGATGCTGCCAATCAGTTTTGGCACCGACACGTCAGCAAAAATAAGGCCAAGGCGAAGGTTTCAACCTTCATCGCTGGCGAACTTGGCCGCCAATCAATTACAATTGTCGACCTACTAAGGGAAGATGCGGAGCTAGCAGCTTCGGAACTGCTTCACCCGACAGTGACGGCCGGGCTTTCGACGGCTTTCGGGCACCCGGACGGCGAATATGAGAGTTATGGGATTTTCCCGTTGCCCTTGGCCGCATCTGTAGGCGTGTTCCGCTCGATCTTGATCCACTTGCTTTGGCTTTCGTTCGCGATGGGCGGTCAGCCGAGGTATGCAAGTTGGGAATGGCTGCCTCTGTTTCAAACCGAACGATTGAAGCGCAACGAAGAGATTGAGCGCTTTGGCAGCCTTTATCGACGGATGTTCGGTTTCCTCTTGGATCACCAGCTACTCATGCATCCTGACGACGACGGCCATCAAACGGAGGACTGACCTACGCCGACATATCCGGCAGGATGGCGAGGGTTTCCGCATCTGACCTCGCCAATGGTTGAGAACTCAACCACTGACCGTATTGGGCGCCGTCATTGACAAGCCGAGCGCGTTCGTCCCAACACCATAGCTGCGGCCGACCCCACCTTCTCAAGGATCGCAATTGAGGTCTGCTAAACTGCCGGCCAAGTTTTGCTGTTTAGATAGGCCTCATGAGCTTGATCGGCTGCAATGAGCCGGTCGTGTAGATCGTCCAACTGAGGGATAAGATAGTCGGCGGTCCCCTGCCCACCCATGAAAAACGCGAAGTACTCGGCGGTTTCCAAGCTCAGGATGGCGACACTGTACAGTAGCTGAGGGCGAGGTAGGTTCCATCGGATGTTCGGGGTGAAACGCCCGTCGCCCTCAGTCTCAAGGTGATGGGCATAGAGATCGCCCCATGCGCCGTGGACATTTTGCGACGCACCGGCGAACATCCCCAGATAGGCGTCGGCAAGCCCAACGGCTTCGGCCTTCTGGTACAGGTTTTTTCCCCCCCAATCCCGTTCCCTTTTCGCAGGAAGTTCCTGGAGCGTGAGGGCCGAGCTTCTGAAAATTCGGTCGATAGACCGTCGCATGCGATCCTCGATCGGCAGTGTGAGGCCGCTGCGAGCAGAGATGTTTTGCTCCATTGCAGCCAGCAGGCGGCGCTCATGATCGAGTGAATGCTTCACGTAGCTGTCGACCAGTTCTGGACCGTATTCTTGCAACAAAAAGCGGATCGCCACGATTGTCTCGAAGGCAAGGCGCGCAAGAATGAAGCTGGTTTCACGGCGGTGCTGCACCGTCTGATCCAGCATGGCCGAAAATAGCTTGTAGAGCCGCACCATGTTGCCGCCGATGACAGCTTGATCGCGGGTCCAGGTACCGTCGGAACCTAGGATGCAGGCGGCAATAGTGATGTAGCTGCCTGCCTCGATCATGAGGTCGAGCCCAAGCCCCACATAGTCACGTTCGCTCTTGAAGCTAGCAATCCGCTCTGGACTAACGTCCACCCGATCAATCACCCGAAATGGGGAAGCCTTTTCATCGTCGGGGTTTGCCACGTTGATTTTGCCTTCCCTACGCACGCCGCTTGACGCTATTGCTTGCCGTTACCGCCGCCAGCGCGTCAAGCGCCTCCTGGTTGTCCGGTTTCTGTCCCAGCTGCATAACTCCGCGACGATCAAGGCATCAACGTCGCCGCTGATTGCCTTCTTCAGAAGCCGAACGCCAGACGTCGCTAGTGATCATTTGGCGACTGCTTGTCTCCGTCTTCGCAGGCGCCGCTCCTGAAAAGAGGCTCCACACGACTTTCCATCGATTTATGACCGTTACAATTGGGCGACTTGCTCTTCCGGCTCATCGAGCCGTTGCCAGTCGATCGACCGCGCTCTTTCCGGGTCGCGTTTCCACAACACCTGAAATTTGCGCTCCACTGTGCGTTCGGCCGCGAAGCGGGCGTCGATCCGGTCTTGCAATGCATTGGACGGCCAGGACGAACCGCCGCAATCACCGGCCCCTGTCAGATAAAGCCTCCGCACGGCCGCTTCAGCGCCCTTAGGCTTGCCGCGCCAGAACTCGCTGGCTCGGATGTGTGTTTCTTGGTCGCGCAAATACCGTATTTGGTCTTCGGTGCGCATTCTGAGTTCGATGCCTTTCATGGCGTCGAGGGAGGGCACGTCTTTTCAGAAAACGCTAGACCTATTTCGGAAAGATCGCCGATCGCATTGACCGTCGTCGAAGGTTCCTTGACCGAACAGGATGGGGCCAATGGCGGCTGGCGGCATCGTTCTATCGCGTGATGTGCATCGGAATAGAGGCAACGTTGATGTTGCCTTATCCTATCCAGGGGGATAGGAAACACACCATGAGCGAGCAGCCACACATCCACGAAACCCATCCTGATATCGTCAAGCGCTTGAAGCGGGCGGATGGCCATCTCAAAGGCGTCATCGAAATGATCGAAGCAGGCCGGCCCTGCCTCGACATCGCCCAGCAGCTTCATGCTGTCGAGAAGGCCATTTCGCAGGCCAAGAAGACGCTGATCCAGGATCATCTCAACCATTGCCTTGAAGACGCCGTCGGACCGCTGGGACGCGAGCAGCGCCGCTCGATCGACGAATTCAAGGACATCACCAAGTACCTGTGAGAAGCGCTATGATGGACAAGATACGCGACTGGTTCGGCTTCGGTCCCATGACACAAGGGTTCGGCGGCCATGGTCACGATCACGGCGATGCCGGTGGCCATGGCCACACGCACGGCGTCATCGATCCGACAATCGCGACGACCGACCGGGGTATCTGGGCAATCAAATGGTCATTCGTGATATTGGCCATCACCGCAGCGCTTCAGCTCGTGGTCGTGTTCATGTCGGGCAGCGTGGCGCTGCTGGCCGACACAATCCACAATGTCGGCGACGCGGTCACCGCTATCCCGCTTTGGGTCGCCTTCGTGCTGGCCCGACGCAAGCCGAGCAAGACGTTCACCTACGGCCTCGGTCGGGTCGAGGATCTGGCCGGGATCATCATCGTCCTCATCATCCTCTTTAGCGCCATCGTCGCCGGCTACGAGGCGATCGACCGGCTGATCGATCCGCGACCTATCGCATTTCTTGGCTGGGTCGCCATCGCCGGCCTCATAGGCTTCATCGGCAATGAGGTCGTCGCGGTGTTCCGCATCCGTGTCGGCCGCGAGATCAACAGCGCGGCGCTGATCGCCGACGGCTATCATGCGCGCACCGATGGCTTTACCAGCCTTGCCGTCGTGCTGGGCGCCATCGGTGTATGGCTGGGCTTTCCACTTGCCGATCCGATCATCGGACTGCTCATCACCCTGGCGATCTTCGCCATCGTCTGGCAGTCTTCGAAGGCCGTGCTGACCCGCATGCTCGACGGTGTCGAGCCCGGCATCGTCGACGAAATCTATCATGCTGCCGAGCACGTATCCGGCATCGAGCGTGTCCATAGCGTGCAGGCACGCTGGATCGGTCATCTCCTGCATGCCGACGTCGCCATCAGTGTAGCGGATGCAGTGACAGCAAAAGAGATCGTCAGCGTTACCGAAGCGCTGAAGGAAGAGCTGTTCGCCCACCTGCCGGCGTTGGCTGAAGCGAATGTTCGGCTGGAGAGCTCAACTGTCGTCGGTGCGCAGCGCGTGGAAGGGGCGCATGCTGGTCATCATCATGCGCCGGAGCCTTTCAAGGTTGCCTGCGATCTGGCCACGGGGACGTTGGAAATCGTTGATACGGCCGATGGGGAACGTATGCGTCTTACGGTCGATCGGCACGCCGATGATCTGACGGCTACCGTGATTATCGACCGGCCTGGTGGCCCGGAGACGCTGCCTTTGCAATCTGTTGCCGGCGATCACCATCGTCTTGAGAGCACCGTGGCGCCGGCCGAGCCTCACGAGTTTCAGGCGAAGCTGATCCTGGTGGCAAAGGATCGACAGCAGGAATTGCCGTTCAAGATGGTCGAACCCGAGGGCCACCATCACTAGCGGTTCGATGGTCGATCTTGCTGTTTATGCAGGCCTGTTCTTCGCAGCCTTGATCGCCGCGACCATCCTGCCGATGCAATCGGAAGCGGCGCTCGTCGGGTTGCTGCTCGCAGATTACTCGCCTTGGCTTCTGATCGCGGTGGCAAGCGTCGGCAACGTGCTCGGATCGGTCGTCAACTGGCTGATCGGGCGCGGCTTGGAACATTTTCGCGACCGGCCTTGGTTTCCGGTGAATGAGGCGGGACTGGAGCGTGCACAACGGTGGTATCGCCGCTATGGAAAATGGACGCTTCTGATGAGCTGGTTACCGGTTGTCGGCGATCCTTTAACGGTAGTTGCAGGAACCTTGCGCGAACCATTAGGTATATTCCTGCTGCTCGTCACCATCGCCAAGGTCGGTCGCTATCTTGTTCTCGCCGCTGTGACGCTGAAGGTAATTTGACCTGACGGCCTAGGTCGGGCCGAAAAATATATCCGTGCAAGCGGATCATTTCGACACCGCTTAACGTCCTTGCCAGTACCGTTCTTAGAGCTGCTTGACGACGATGACAAAAGGTCCATCCTGATTGCATAGGCTGCCTCCAGCCTTGGGTGGAACTGATATGTCAAAAGCCCTCTTCGCCCTCGCACTCACAGGCGTATGCCTCACATCGACGCCGGTATATGCCGACAATGTCGATCTGGCGTTGGAGGCTTTTCCGCGGGACTTGCCTTGCCCATGGACCTGACTTCGAACGAACCGTCGCTGCGGCCGAGAAGCTTGGGTGGGCTCCACTCCGTAGCGACGATTTCCCATCTATGGGTATCGCAGACGTCATCCAGGGATGGGTAGCGACCAGCAACGACATTCCGGCCCAAACCATGATCGCGGTGGCAAAAGCCACATTGAGCGGCAAGGCCGTGCAGACATGCTCCATCACGCTATACAACATCGATCGCGCGGCCTTCGAAGAGCGTTTCTTGGCACGAACCGACGCCGAAAAAATCGGTGAGGAGAGAAATGCAACGCGAGTTTCCAAGCTCTACACATTGATTGCCGGCAATCGTAAGCAACTCGTCCATTTGACGTGGCCGAGGTCCCGGATCAGATCGGACAGGATTATTGCCAGCTCCACAGCCGATGACTAATCAGTGTGAGCAATGTAGCCGGGGGGAGTGATACTCTCGAAAGGGAACTCGCCCTAGAGCCCTTCCTCGGCATCGATGGAGTAGGAAATTGAGCGATCTGCAAAAGATAATCTGGATGATAGTGCTGGCCTTCCTCGCCGGCGTCGCGGTGATCCTTATCAATCACTGGCTGAAGGGCGATTTTGTGGGTGCTTCCTTGTACGAAGCGACACAGGCCTGATCGATCCCTCAGAGATGACCGTCCCATTTCGGCCTGCTTGCAATGGCAGGTGTCCTGCCAGGCCCGGAACGACTAGAAGTGCGAGCGAAAATGCGACTGGCGGGCATAGGTTCAGGTGCGATACTGTGGCTCGCTTCCGCTGCGGCCGCGAGCGCACATCCGCATGTCTTCGCCGAGGCGCGGCTTGACCTGACCGTCGGTCCTGACCGGACGGTTCAGTCGCTTCGGCATCTCTGGCGCTTCGACGATCTCTTTTCCAGCACAGTGCTGATGGAATTCGACAAGAATTCCGATCTCGTTCTTGACGAGAAGGAACTCGATGAGGTCGCTGTCACGATCCATGCATCGCTGGCCGAGTACAACTATTTTCAGTGGGTGACCGTTGACGGTAAGGACGTGGCAATGGCGCCGCCGGGCAAGCTCATCATCAGCTATGAAAACGATCAACTCGTCATTCAGTTCGAGACGCAGCCGAAAGAGAAATTGCCGCTCGCCGGCAAGGTGAACATCGGCGTCTACGACCCGACTTTCTACACGGCGATCGATTTCACGGACGACGACAAAATTGCCGTGGGCGATCTGCCGCAAGGCTGCGCACGCGCCGTCGTGCGTCCCGATCCGAACACGGCGATCGCGCAGAACCAGAAAAGCCTGACAGATGCGTTCTTCAGTGATCCTACGGGAACTGATCTCGGCAAGATTTTCGCGACGCGCCTCGAACTGACCTGCGGGTAAGCCGGTTCGATGGCGATGTTCCAGACCCTCGTCGAATTCCAGCGCACGATCTACCTGACGCTGGCCGAGCAGATCAAACTGCTTTCGGCCGGCGGCGGCTGGCTGGCCTTTATGACCTTTCTGCCAATGGGCGTTCTGTTCGGTGTGGCGCATGCGTTGACGCCGGGCCATAGCAAAGCGGTGTTGGCGACCTATCTCGCTGGATCGGAGGCAAAGGTTGCGCGCGGGCTATTGGTCTCGCTGACGCTCTCTTTCACCCATGTGACGATCGCCGTGCTGATTGCGGTTCTCTCGCTGCCGTTGGTTTCGATCGCGCTTGGCAGTGTCGGCAGGGCACCGTTGCTCGAAGACATCAGTCGCGGTCTCCTTGGCTTGATAGGCGCTTGGATGGTTTGGCGCGCTCTGCGCCACCGCCATCACCACAAACACGAGGGCGAGGTGGTTGGCGTGATGGCCGGACTGGTTCCGTGTCCGCTTACCTTATTCGTCATGACGTTCGCAATCGTACGCGGCGTACCGGTGGCCGGTCTGCTGTTTGCCGGCACGATGATGATAGGGGTGGCGATCACTCTTTGCAGTGTGGCGGTCCTCTCCATACTGCTCCGCGAAAGCCTGATGCATTTCGTTGAGAGCCGGCCGCGCCTGTTCGATGCGATTACGCGAACTATAGAAGGGTTCGCTGGTGCGGCTCTCGTCGCCCTGGCAATCCATGAAATCTTGCTTCGCTGATCCGACCGCGACCCGGGGCGGGTCGAGAATTAGGCCTGCCAAGGCCATTTTTCGCATTCGTTCCGAACCTGGGTACGGCTCAGGCCCAAGTCTACAAGCTGATGGTCTTCGAGCTCGGCCAATTGTTTGCGTTGGCAGTGGCGTTGTATCCAGCGCGATACCATCACAATCGGTCCTGTCACATTGTTGATGATGTGACGGACATGTGTCGGCAGTGACGACGAAGGCCTCCGCCCTTCAGTCAGCGGGTGATGGAACATTTCTCATCCTTTCGCGGCATCCATGTTGACGTGTGGCGCTGAAATGCTCCAATCTGCCCACGGGCGCAAAGCATGGTTTCTCGTGCTTGGCCCAATTTTTCTCATGACATGGTGCGAAAATTGGCCCGCCGATTGCCCTCACTCAACGCCCTCAAAGCCTTCGAGGCGGCGGCGCGCCACGAGAGCTTCACCAGGGCGGCAGACGAACTTTCCGTGACGCAGGGCGCGGTGAGCCATCAGGTGAAGGCGCTCGAGCTCGAATTGGGCATCAGGCTGTTCGATCGCGAACGCCAAAAGCTCAGCATCACACGGGCGGGCCTCTCCTATCTGGAGGTCGTGCGCGATGCCTTCGACCGTATCGCTCTCGGTACGCAACGCATCCAGCATCTATCTCAGGCCGGAGCGCTGACGGTCAGCACGTCGCCCGACTTTGCCGCCAAGTGGTTGGTAAACCGCCTTGGCAGGTTTGCAGAAACGCATCCGGACATCGATCTCAGGATCTCCGCAACCATGCATCACGTCGACTTCGCAAGAGAGGACGTCGATCTTGCCGTGCGGCATGGCGATGGCAACTGGGCGGGTCATGATGTTGTACGCCTGTGCTCCGAGCAACTGTTCGCGGTCTGCAGTCCCAAACTTCACCAGCGGATGCGCGAGCCGTCCGATGTGCTGAAATTTCCGTTGCTGCATCTTGATGACCGAAAGGACTGGTCGGAATGGCTCGAGGCCGCTGGCGTGGTCCATGCCGAACTCTCCCACGGACCGGTCTTGAACCGCGCCAGCATGGTCATAGACGCCGCTATCGACGGCCAGGGCGTCGCACTCGCCCGCACCACACTTGCGGCTTGGGACCTCATCAACGGCCGCCTCGTAAGACCGTTCGCCACGACGCTACGATTGTCCAAGAGCTACTGGATCGTTTGCCCCAAGGCGACGTCAATGCTCCCCAAAATCACGACATTCCGCGACTGGCTGTTGGCCGAGGCCGCTGATGATCTGCGCCGTCTCAAGACGCTCGCTCCATAGGCCTATTGCTTCCTCGCGAAGGCCAAGCAGCCGCAAACGTTACTCGCCAAGGCTCAACTTCTTCGACTGACTTTTGCGACGGGCGAACGTCGGGTTGCCGGCCGCAAAGGGTAATTCGAACGAACGCGAGAACCTCGCCCGCCGTACCCACGCCGTGGACTTGAAACACTGACTTCGCAATATCCAGACCAATCGTCGTAATTGTCCATCTCAGCTCTCCTCCAGCTCTAGCCCGCGATTGGAGCGCGAGGCGGAGGAGAGCCGTCCACAGCATCAGAAGCGGAACGGCGGCTTATCGACGCGATTATCCCGAAGGCTGACGGACCGCTTCCGGCCCATTGCAGTCATCCGACAACCGTCGGTGACTGAACGCTGCTGAGGCGACGCATGCGCCTGCGCACTACACCAAGCAGCCAGAGGTTTTTCCTCTTTTCTGTGGGGAAATCTGTGCGGTCTCGGGAGAAACGGACACCTAAGTGTCTGTTTTTTCTGGTCGGAGTGGCAGGATTTGAACCTGCGACCCCCTCGTCCCGAACGATGTGCGCTACCAGCGGACAAGGCCAGGGGAGCCTGCACAGAGCATTTCTCCTTTCGGCGCATTGCGGAGCGAGCAACCGCGTGTTTCGCATCCGGCCGGCGTCCTGATGCCGCTCCCATATGGGCCAACTAAAGCCGACGCGCGATTAGCTCGCCGACCTACGCGCTCGCATGCTACTTGCGTCGTTCGCCGTCTTTGTTCGCCGTAACCTTCGCCAGCGCTTCAAGCGCCTCCCGGCTGTTCGGCCTCTGTCCCAGCCGCATAACACCCGCGACGATCAAGGCGTCAACGTCGCCGCCGATTGCCTTTTCCAGAAGTTGGGCACGCCACCCGTCATTAGACCACTCCGCCCTTTCGAACTCGGCAAATCTCGCAATCGCGTCCGACGTGGCGAACTGGCTGGGGTTTTCAATGGAGCCACTCGACATGGTCAAGCCTCCGCGTCGCCGCTGCTTAGTTGAAGCGCGCATTCATGCCACTCCATTCACTGCTGTCTGTATCTGGAGTTATGAGAGTAATTATAACGTCCGTCCTGGAGCTCTCTCGAAATGCGGCTCACGCTAGACGCCTCAAAGGCTTGGCGTCCATGTGATTGCCGGCCTCGCCGGCAACTTGCTTCAGCGGATTTTCAACGGTGCATATCTTGCTCCGCTTATGGGGCATGTTTCGCACCGTTGACGGTGCATATTCTGCACCGTTGGATTTTTCCTCCAGCCAAGCCAGGCGATACCATGAACCCCGCGACGATCGAGGCCCGCCCCTAAGCTTGCCCTGCCGTACAACCTGAAGAAATCCGGCCTCGCGAAGCTCCGCTATGAGCTTGGGCGCGGTCCTTTGGCTGCATCCAGTCGCTTCGGCCAGCCACACCTTCGATATTTCCATCGGGTTCGTCCCGTTGGTTCGCCAATACGCCAATTCTATAGCGAGGTACGCGTGAAGCGAGAGCGGCGACATCGACCTGAAGTGCCTGCGGAAGTTCGCCTCGCTTACTCGGGCGAATAGGCCGTTGATGTGATTTTTTCGAGCCATCTACCCAGGCCCTCCGGCGGCCTTCCTCGCAATGCTGGCTATCGTCGAGCCGGAGACGCCGTGCATGATGGCAATGTCCCGATAGCGCATGACGTGCACTAGCTCTTTGCCGATGAAGTGGACCGCGTGCTTAGGAAGTTTGGTTGGCCGGTTAGTCCCGTGGCCCACCCTATCGGCTGTGTTCTCGGCCGGGGTAGCCCACCTAACGTGCCTCTTGTTGACGCAGGCGTGGTTGCCGCATCTATGGGCTACAACGCTTTCCGGCGTCTGGCGCTGCCCGTGGGCGCGCTCGCACACGATGACGTGACCGTATACGTCCCTCCCTTCACACTTGAGCCGCGCGTAGCCGTCTGCGTTGCGGCAGAAGGGGAACTCAATGCAATGGTCGGTTTCGGTCAGCAATGCGCGCTCTATGAACGCCATCGGCGCGCCCTTTGGTGCTCTACGCCTGCGAACCCGGTAAGGGTGGTTTGGATCGACAAATTTCTTCATCGGCTCAACACTCCGCATCTTCGGCGTCGATGTAGATCGCAATTTCCCGCGTTCCGGTGGCATCGACTTTGTCCGCCATTCCGAGCTTGTTTTTTGCGAGGAAGATTGCCATCGCCGGGTTCTTTTCGGCCATGCGCCGCATGGTGCGACGGAGAGAAACCCGTCCCTCCGCGCGACCGCGCTCGATGATGCCTGCGACTTCCGGCTCGCGCTTCTTGAACTCGCGAAACGTAGAAGACGCCACGCACAAGACCGCCGCCATTTCCTCTTCTGTCGCATCGATCTGAGAAAGCGCCCGAATGGACGCTAAGGTCTTGTCATCGGCTTCAAGGGCGCGGGGGCGGCCCATGACGCCACTTTTCGCCCCCGTCGCCCCTTTGTCGGATTTGCCGCCGGAAACTCGATTAGCCATCCGCCCGACCTCCGCCGATTTCCGCTTCCGGAAGCGTCGCAATGTAGCGATCGACCTCGATATTCTGAATGCGCGCCAGCTTCCCAAGCTTGACCGCTTTGACCTTTCCAGCGCCTATCAGGCTGTAGAGTGTCGATCGGCTAATGCTTAGAACCTTAGCTGCCTGCGGAATGCTGTAGAGGCGGATGGCAGGGCTGCGGTTTGTGGTTTCGTTGATCATAGTTTTCCCCAAATGGAAGCGCGCCGCCCTTCGCCGAAGGGCAGCGTGCAAAACAAAAAAAAAGCCCGGCGCGGGACCGGGCGTGGTGGATGAAGGGACAGGCTCGCCGAAGCTTTCAGACTAGGGCGGCTTGGCGGTTGGGCACAAAAAAGGCCCGGAAGCGACAGCAACCGAGCCTAACGGGCGGAATTTCCCGTGTGCATTAAAAGCTGATATCAGGCTCACACACCAAAGTCAACCAACAAAAAACGGCGTTGGACTTCATCATACCGACGTGGCCTAAATATAGGCCATCAGCTAAGGTCGGCAATACGGTGCGTGATCTCGAAGGAGATCGAATATACCGCCCCACCCCTCAAGCTTTCTTGCGGCTGAATTTCACGACATTGCCGTCTTGTGTTGTCGACAGATGGCCGGCCCATTCGTCCATGAGCTTGCGGCGTTTGTCTAGCGCGGTGGAGCGGCGATAGGCGTTCTCCACTGCGTTGCCGACGATGTGGGCAAGGGCGTGCTCTGCGACCTCGCGGGGAGTTTCCGTTTCATTTCCGGCCCAATCCCTGAACGACGATCGGAAGCCATGCGTCGTACAATTGTTGACCTTCATGCGCTTCATCAATTGCTTGAAGGCCATGTCAGAGAGTGGCTTGCCCTGGTAGCCGGGAAACACATAGTCAACGTCTTCCGCCGCGCCGATATCGTGAAGCGCCTTGACGATTGCGAGCGCTGGGTCAGAGAGCGGCACCTGATGCTCCTTTCCCGCCTTCATCCGCTTCGCCGGTATGGTCCAGAGGGCGGCATCAAGATCGAACTCACTCCACATCGCGTTGCGCGCCTCACCCGAGCGCGTCGCCGTGAGGATTACAAATTCGAGGGCACGCGCGGAAATGGCATCCTGCCCGCGAAGCAACTTAATGAACGCCGGCACGTCTGCGTAGGCCATCGCCGCATGATGGCCGCGCGCAAGAAGTTTCTTTCGCTTCGGCAACAGCGCATCCAGGTTTCCTCGCCACGCCGCCGGATTGTCGCCCGTGCGCCAACCTTTGACTTTCGCGAACGCTAAGACGCGCTCGATCCTACCCATAAGGCGCTTTGCCGTCTCCGACTTGGTATTCCAGTGCGGCCGCAGAGCTTTGAGAACGTCGTCGGTCGTGATCTGCGAAACCTTCATCGGTCGCATGTGCTTGCAATAGGCGTCGCCGAGCGTCTGCCCCCATTGGTATTTGTGCTTTTCGTTTCGCCAAGCGGCCTCATTGTCGGCGAGGAATAGCGTCACGGCCTCCCCGAAGGTCGGCTCCGCCTTTTGGCGCTTTCGTTCGGCGATAGGGTCGCGGCCTTCCGCAATCGCCTCCCTGTATTCTGCTGCCGTCCGGCGCGCTGTCGCGAGCTTTACGGCAGGATAGACACCTATCCCGCCTTCGCGCCGCCGCCGACCCTCCCGCCAAATGAAGGCCCATGACTTCGCGCCGCCAGTCTTTACGTTCAGATACAGCCCTCCACCGTCGCCGTGAAGGCCGGGCTTTGAGAGCGCTTTGCATTTCGCATCTGTTAGTTTATTCAGTTCCCTCGCCATCAGCCAACCCTAACAATATCCCTAACCAATGTTAGGGATATTATCGGATAGCGATGGACGTAGCTAGACGCTGGAAGGGGTTAATATGCTGATTTTTTTGGGTTACTTGGACCGATTGAAGCGAGCGTGGACATGTGTTATGCGGAGATTGGCTCCACCAAACAGTCTCTTTCCGACGCTCGGTTTCGCGGCATTCATGCTTGTCGCCTGCCAGTCGGCGCCTGAACCATCATCGCCGCCCGCACCTCAGCCCATGGAGCCTGCCGCGATCTCTGCTCCTGATGGTGCGGCGGTCCTCGATCCATCCGTGCGGGTTATGCCGCCCGGCGAAGGCGTCCCGGCCAAATATGTCGCGTTTTCCGGCATATGGGGCGGACAGCTGGACGGGATGTATGACGGCAAGCTCGCCGTGCTGACGATTACGCGCGGCGGCAATGTCACCGCCACCTATGCCTGGGGCGATGTCGGCGACAACAAACCGGGCGTGGCCGATGGCGAAGGCAAGATTTTCGGCAACACGCTGAAACTGCGGCGCCTTCCCAATGGCGCGGACGTCAGCGCGGTCATTCAGGCGGACGGAACGCTGGCCGTCACCTATGGGCTTGCCGACCGCACCTATACGGGCACGTTCACCAAGCAGTAATCGCGAGAGCGAGTGTCAGCCTACGGTTCGCGCCTGCCCCGATCAGTGCAGGCCGAATTCGCGCAGCAGTTCTTCGCGATAGCGCACGAAGCGGCTCTCGCTGCGCTCGCGCGGGCGTGGCAGGTCGATGTCGATCAACCGCGCCGCGCCGCCTTTCTCCTTGGGCAGGATCAGCACGCGGTCAGCCAGATAGATCGCCTCCTCCAGATCGTGGGTGACCATCACCATGGTGACGTTCTCCTCGCTCCAGATGCGCGCCAGTTCCTCCTGCATGCCGATCTTGGTCATGGCGTCCAGCGCCCCGAGCGGCTCGTCGAGCAGAAGGATTTCGGGCTGCACGGTGAGCGCCCGGGCGATGCCGACGCGCTGCGCCATGCCGCCGGAAAGCTGGCTCGGAAAAGCATCGGCGAATTCGGCAAGACCGACCAGGGCGACGTAGCAGCGGGCGCGTTCCTCGGCCTGCCTCTTGGGAACACCGCGCACTTCGAGGCCGAACGCGACATTGCCGAGCACGCTCAGCCACGGCAGCAGCCGCGGCTCCTGGAAGATCACGGCACGCTCGGCGCCGACGCCATGCACCGGCTGGCCGTCGATCGCGACACCGCCGCTGTCGGCCGCCTCCAGCCCGGCCAGAATACGCAGCAGCGTGGTCTTGCCGGAGCCGCTGGCGCCGACGATGACCAGGCATTCCCCCGAACGAATGTCGAGGTTGAGCGTCCGCAGCACGGCAAGCTGGCGCCCGCCGAGGCTGAAGGATTTGGACAGGTCGCGGATCGAGACCTCTCCGCCACGGTTGGAACCGGCCATCTTGTCTCTCAGCTATTTCAAAGCTCAGTTGATCTTGGTTTCGCCGGGCCGGTACAGGATGTCGGCGGCTTTCAGCTTGCCCTTGGCCAGACGGCCGTCGCGCTCCAGCACGGCGACCCAGAAGTCGATGTCGCGATCGGTCGCCTGCGCACCTTCGCGCAGACCAAAGCCGGTCCAGTAGCGGGCGAGATCGCCGTTTTCGCCGCGCTTGTCGAGGATAGTGGCCAGCACCTTGCGGGCTTCGTCCGGGTTCTGGCGCGACCAGTCCGAGGCGCGCGCCGACTGTTCGACGAAGTTGCGCGCCGCATCCGGGTTGGCGGCAATGAAGTCGCGCCTGAGTACGACGAAGCCGCCGGCGAGTTCGCCGAGCACCTGGGTGTCGTCGAACACGCCGCGCACGCCGCCGTTGGCGACCAGCGCGCCGGCAAAGGTCGCCTGCCAGTAGCCGAGGCCGGCAATGTCGACCTGGCGCGAGCGCAGCGTCTGCTCAAGCTGCGGGCCGGGCACGACAATGAGGTTGGCGGCGGTCGGCGGCAGGCCGACGCTGTGCAGGGCCTCACGCACCGTATAGTCGAGATGAGCGCCGAGCGTGTTGACCGAGATGGTCTTGCCGGCAATGTCGGCGATCGATTTGATCGGGCTGTCTTCCAGCACGTAGAAGACGCTCTTCACATCCTTGTTGATGCCGTTGCTCGGATACGCCGCGACGAAGTCGTTGCCGCCGGAGATCGAGTTGATCACCGCCGCGGTGGCGGCCGAGCCGATGTCGACGCTGCCGGAAGACAGCGCAAACAGCGATTCCGGTCCACCCGAGGAATAGCCGACATTCTCCAGCTCGACGCCGAGCCCTTTGAAGTAGCCAAGCTCGTCGGCCAGCTCGTGCGGGGAGATGCTGCCACGGCTGGCGAGGTAGCGGAACTTGACGGCTGCGGCTTGCGCAAAGGCCATGCGCGGCAGGCCGGCGGCGATGAGGCCGGCGGCAAGCGGCGCGCCGGCAAGCAGCGAACGGCGGGTGATTTTCATGATCGGGTCCTTCCTGGAGGTAAACGGTGAGGGGCGGACTGCTCAGTTGACAGGATTGCTCCAGCGACAGAGCCGCCGCTGCAGGGTGACCAATGCCTGGTTGGCGATCAGGCCAAGCCCGGCGAGGATGACGATTGCCGCAAACATCAGCGGGATCTGGAAATTGTACTGCGCGTTCATCACCTGGAAGCCGATGCCCTTGTTGGCACCGATCATCTCGGACGCGATCAGCAGCAGCAGCGCCGTGGTGGCGCTCAGCCGCAAGCCGACGAAGATCGACGGCACGGCGCCCGGCAGTACGACGCGGCGAAACACGGTGAGCCGGCTCGCACCATAGACGCGCGCCATTTCAAGCAGCTTGGGATCGACTTCCTTGACGCCGCTGGTGGTGTTGAGCAGCAGCGGAAACAGCGTCGCCCAGAAGATGACGAAGATCTTCGAGGTCTCGCCAAGTCCCAAGAGCAGGATGAACACCGGATAGAGCGCCAGCGCCGACGTCTGCCGGAACACCTGCAGGATCGGATCGAGCGCGGTTTCGACCGGGCGCACCTGGCCCATGAACAGGCCGAGCGGAATGGCAACGGCGACAGCCGCCGCAAAGGCGATGCCGGCGCGTTGCAGGCTGATGGCGATGTCGCCGAGCAGGCTGCCGCCGGCAAGCCCCTTCCAGAGTGCGACGACGATCATGTCGATCGGCGGCAGCACCGCCGCGTTGACCCAGCCGACGCTGCTCGCCACCTGCCAGAGCGCCAGGAAGCCGGCAAGCACGCCGTAGCGCTTCAGGAAGCGAACAGCCGCCTTGCTGCCGAGGTTCAGGAAGTCGGTGCCGAGCCCAGTTTCGCCACCACTGCGGCGAACCGTGATCTGCCGATCGATGTGCTGCAGCGTCATTGCTTCACCCCTTCGATGCCAAGGTCATTCGGCGGCAAGGACGGTCGAGCGGGCGACGGTCCATGGATTTTCCGGGCGCCTGAGGCCGAGATTCTCGCGCAGCGTGCGGCCTTCGTAAGCCGTGCGGAACAGGCCGCGCCGTTGCAGTTCGGGAATGACCAGGTCGACGAAATCGTCGAGCGCGCCGGGCAGCCAAGGCGGCAGGATGTTGAAGCCGTCGGCCGCCTCGCTGGTGAACCATTCCTCCAGCTGATCGGCGACCTGCGTGACGCTGCCGACGATGGTGTAGTGGCCGCGCGCCGTCGCTACCCATTGGTAAAGCTGGCGGATGCTGAAATTGTGCTCGTCGGCAATCTGCCGGATCAGCGCCTGGCGGCTCTTCATGCCTTCGGTTTCCTTGCTCGGCGGCAACGGGCCGTCGAGCGGATAGCCCCTGATGTCGAGCGTCTGGCCGGCAAGACCGTTGAGGAGCGCAACACCGTCCTCGGGCAGGATAAGGTCGTTGAGCTGTTGGTATTTGGCGCGGGCCTCGTCCTCGGTGCGGCCGACGAAGGGCGCGACGCCCGGCATGATCAGCACTTGGTCGGGATCGCGGCCGACTTCAGCCACGCGCGCCTTGATGTCGCGGTAGAATTCCTGCGCCGTCTCGAGCTTCTGATGGGCCGTGAAGATGACCTCGGCCGAGTGCGCGGCAAGCCCACGGCCGTCTTCCGACTGCCCCGCTTGTACGACAACCGGATGTCCTTGCACCGGGCGCGGCACGTTGAGCGGACCCTTGACGCTGAAATGCTCGCCCTTGTGGTCGATGTCGTGCAATCTGTCCTTGTCGTAGAAACGGCCCGACTGCTTGTCGCGGATGAAGGCGTCATCCTCCCAGCTGTCCCACAGCGCCTTAACCGTCTCGACATGCTCATGCGCCCTGGCATAGCGCTCGGCATGGCTGGGCTGGACGTCGCGGTTGAAATTGCGTGCCGTTTCGTCGCCGGCCGAGGTCACCACGTTCCAGCCGGCGCGGCCGTTCGACAACAGGTCGAGCGAAGCGAATTTGCGCGCCAGCGTGTAAGGCTCCTCATAAGTGGTGGACGCCGTTGCGATGAAGCCGAGATGCGTCGTCAGCGGCGCCAGCGCCGCAAACAGCGTCACCGGCTCGAAGCCGGCGATCTTGGCGTTGCCGCCCTCGCGGGCGCCGAGGCCGACGGTCAGGTTGTCGGCCAGGAAATAGGCGTCGAACAGGCCGCGCTCGGCGGTCAGCGCCAGCTGCTTGTGGAACTCGAAATTGGTGGCGCCGTTGGCCGGCGCATCGGGATGACGCCAGGCGGCGATATGCTGCCCGCCGCCGGGCAGGAAAGCGCCTAGCTTGATCTGCCGCGGCCTGCTATCGGACTTGCTGGCTCGAGTCATTGCAGGCGTCCTTCTGGTCTATGCGGGATGGAATATTGCGTCGCGGATCGTGGTTTCAGGCGGCAAGGACGACGCTGTAGGGCACGCCGGCCACCCGGCATGCCTCGGCGACCGCCTGCCGGGCTCGCGCCTTGACTGCCTCTGACACCAGCACGCCATCTGCAAAGTCCTTGTCCGAGGCGTAGATCGCGGTCGGCAGGGTCTGCGCCTCGAAGAAGCCGAACAACGGCCGCAACTGGTGTTCGACGACAAGCGAATGACGCTCGCCGCCGCCTGTTGCCGCCAGGATGATCGGCTTGCCGCGCAGTGACGACGGGTCGAGCAGGTCGAAGAAGTGCTTGAACAGCCCGGTGTAGCTGCCCTTGAAGGTCGGGGAGCCGACCACCAGCACGTCGGCGCCGAGCAGCTGCTCGATAATACCGCGCGCCGCCGGATCGAGATCGCCAAGCTGTCTTGCAGGCGCAAAGGACGGGCCGAGATCCTCGATGTCGAAAACGCTCAAAGCCGAGCCGGCCCGGCTCGCCACCTCACCGGCGATGTGGCTGACGAATGCCTTCGTCTTGGACGGACGGGTCAGGTTGCCGGACAACCCCACCACCAGCTTTTTTGACATCCGAGGCTCCTTCTCGCAGACGCACTATCCGCATTAAGCCTACCGATTTTGTAGAATTAAATGAGCGAGAAGATTTCAAAACCGGGCTCTGAAGCGAATGGAGTTTGCGGTACATCGCCTTTGGTTGGTTCATTTGGCCCCAAAAGCGCCGCGGCAGATGCTGACGCGGTCGCGCAAGGCATCGCCGGGGACCATGGCCTTGGTCCTTTGCGCACCGATGGGTATCGTTGCGAAACCGTCAAGGGCCGGCGGCATTGACACTGCGTTGTGTGAGTGTCGATTGAACCCGATCGCGTGGGCGACGAAGTAGGCAACTGGAATCAAAGAACAGGATGCGCGCATGAAGAAGATCGGCTTTCTTTCCTTCGGCCATTGGTCGCCCTCGTCGCAATCGCAGACGCGCTCGGCGTCCGACGCGCTGCTGCAGTCGATCGACCTGGCCGTCGCCGCCGAGGAGCTGGGCGCGGACGGCGCCTATTTCCGCGTCCATCATTTTGCCCGCCAGCTCGCTTCGCCGTTTCCGCTTCTGGCCGCGGTCGGCGCCCGCACCAGCCGCATCGAGATCGGCACCGCCGTCATCGACATGCGCTATGAGAATCCGCTGTATATGGCCGAGGATGCGGGTGCTGCCGACCTGATCGCCGGTGGCCGGCTGCAGCTTGGCATCAGCCGCGGTTCGCCGGAGCAGGTGATCGACGGCTGGCGCTACTTCGGCTACGTGCCGCAGGACGGCAAAAGCGATGCCGACATGGCGCGCAATCATGCCGAGGTTTTCCTGAATGTGCTGCACGGCGAAGGTTTCGCGCAACCCAATCCGCGGCCGATGTTCCCCAATCCTCCGGGAATGCTGCGGCTCGAGCCATTCTCGGCCGGCCTGCGCGACCGGATCTGGTGGGGCGCCGCTACCAACGCGACCGCCGAATGGGCGGGCAAGCTCGGCATGAACCTGCAAAGTTCGACGCTGAAGTTCGATGAGGGCGGCCAGCCGCTCCACATCCAGCAGGCCGAACAGATCCGCGCCTATCGCGCGGCGTGGAAGGCGGCCGACCACACACGCGAGCCGCGCGTGTCGGTCAGCCGCAGCATCTTTGCGCTGGTGAACGACCGCGACCGCGCCTATTTCGGCGGCGGCAGCAGCGAAGATCATTTCGGCTATATCGAGCCTGAGAAGCTTGCCGTCTTCGGCCGCTCCTATGCCGCCGAGCCCGATGTGCTGATCGATCAGCTGAAAGAGGACGAAGCGATCGCCGAGGCCGACACGCTGCTTCTGACCGTCCCCAACCAGCTTGGCGTCGAGTACAACGCCCACGTCATCGAGGCGATCCTGAAGCACGTCGCGCCGGCTCTGGGCTGGCGCTGACAAGAGGCGCCAGCCGCCCGGCAAACAAAGAGATAGACCGTTTCGCCGGCAAACGGTGAAACGCTCTAAGGGAAGAGGCGGCTAGGCATCCGCCTTGAAGGTCTGCTTCTGCTGGCCGAGCCCCTCGATGCCCAGTTCCACCACATCGCCGGGCTTCAGGAACACCGGCGGCTTCATGCCGAGACCGACGCCGGGCGGGGTGCCGGTGGAGATGATGTCGCCAGGATGCAGCGACATGAACTGGCTGAGATAGGAAACGAGATAGGCGACGCCGTAGACCATGGTCCTGGTCGAGCCGTTCTGCATCGTCTTGCCGTTGACCGTCAGCCACATTTTGAGGTTCTGCGGATCGGCAACCTCGTCCTTGGTGACAAGCCACGGCCCGGTCGGACCGAACGTGTCGCAGCTCTTGCCCTTGGTCCACTGGCCCTGGCGCTCGGCCTGGAAGGCTCGCTCGGACACGTCATGGGCAACGGCATAGCCGGCGACATAATCCAGCGCATCGGCCTCGCTGACATATTTGGCTTTTCTGCCGATGACCACGGCGAGTTCAACCTCCCAGTCGGTCTTTTCCGAGCCGCGCGGGATCAGCACATCATCGTCGGGGCCGACAATGGCCGAACTCGCCTTCATGAAGATGATCGGCTCCGGCGGCACGGTGGCGCCGGTTTCGGCGGCATGATCGGAATAATTCAGGCCGATGCAGATGAATTTTCCTGTGCCGGCAACGCAGGCGCCAAGCCTCGGGCTTCCGGGTACGGCCGGCAGCGACTTCGGGTCGAGCTTCGATAGCGCATCGAGCGACGCCGGATCGAGCGCCTTGCCGGCAATGTCGGCGACATGACCCGAAAGATCGCGGATCGTTCCATCCGCATCGAGCAGGCCGGGGCGTTCGCTCCCTATCTCGCCATAGCGCAGCAGTTTCATCTTGCTCTCCAAATTGCGGCCCAAGGCCGTTTTCAACTCACTCTGCCAAAGCGACGAGGACTGGCCGACTCTGGCTAACGGATGCGACCTGGGGCAAGCCGGACTTTAGGACTGGTCGACCCGGAACCTGCGTATCGAGACTATGCTCAGATCGACCAGCCGCCGTCGATATTATAGGCCTGCCCCGAGGTGTACGTGGCGCCGGCGAGGTAGACGGCAAGGTCGGCGATTTCCTCGGGCGTGCCGAGACGGCCCATCGGCTGGCGGGCAATGAAGGCTGCGCGGGCCGCCTCGTAATCGCCCTGCGCATGCATGCGGTCCTGCAGCGACGGACTCTCGACGGTGCCGGGGCAGATGGCGTTGCAGCGAATGCCCTTGGCGACATAGTCCGCGGCAACCGCCTTGGTGAGACCGATCACGGCCGCCTTGGAGACGCCATAGGCAAAGCGGTTGGGCACGCCCTTGCCGGCGCCGGCGACGGACGACATGTTGATGATCGAGCCATCGCCGCGCTCCAGCATGCCGGGCAGTACCGCCCGAATGGTGCGGATCATGGCGCGGACATTGAGGTTGAAGGCGAAGTCGAGATCGGCATCCTTCATCTCGAGGATGGACCCGGAATGGACGAAGCCGGCGCAGTTGAACAGCACGTCGACGCGGCCGATTTCGGCGAAGCCGGATGCCACCGCATCGTCGTTGAGAACGTCGAGCTTGCGGGTCTTGATGCCGGAGGTCTTGGCGAGTTCGGCCAGCAGCGCCTCGTTGATGTCGGTGGCGTGCACGATGGCACCTGCCTTGGCGAAGGCCAATGCGCTCGCTCTGCCGATGCCTTGTGCCGCCGCGGTGACGACAACGACCTTGCCTGCTAGATCCGCCATGCGTTTCTCCTCGCCCTCTTTGGCCACTGCTCGGCCCGATTTACTGCCGGCTGACTGGGGCGTCCTGTGCCAGACAGGCGCGACTATGCGGCCTGCACAATCCATCAGTCCTTAAATAACAAATGTTTTTTCTGGTTAAAGAACACATGTCCAAGCGTCAAGCCCGAACGCGATCACCTTCGCGACGGCTGATGTAATGCACATCGCTTGCTCTGATGCAACAACATGTATGACAACCGGACAACGAGTCACGCTGCCATGGTTCACTCAAGCACAGCGCGCTTCGGCGGCATTAGTCGCCGTATGGCACCCAGACGTTCTTCACTTCGACGGCGCGGCGCAGCAGGGCATCGCCGGCGGCCTCGTCGGACGCCCAGTCGAGGCTGCGGCCGTTGCCGGTCCAGACGCGCTTGAGATTGCCGATGGAATCGGCCTCCGCTTTGGCGCAAGTGTCGGCATCGGCAAACAGCCAGAGCCCGTCGACATCGTCATGCTTGGCCAGCACGCCGGCAAGCTCCGCCGTGCGGCCGGTGACGATGTTGATGGCGCCTGCCGGAACGTCGGAATATTCGATCACCTGGTAGAGATCGGTGGCGAGCAGCGGGTATTTTTCCGACGGCACGGCCACCACCGTGTTGCCCATGGCAAGCGCAGGTGCGATCAGGGAGATCAAGCCGAGCAGCGGCGCGCTGTCCGGGGCGACGATGCCGACGACGCCGACCGGCTCGTGCAAAGCGAGCGTGACGGCGCGGGCCGGTGGCTGATGCACCCTGCCCTCATACTTGTCGGCAAGGCCGGCATAGAGGAACAGGCGCTCGATCGATTGTTCCACTTCCTCCCGCGCGGCCTTGGCGTTGGCGCCGGTCAGTTCGGTCAAGCGTGCGGTAAACTCGCCGGCACGGCCGGACAGATTTTCGGCGAGATAATATAGCACCTGGGAGCGATTGTAGGCGGTCGCCTCCGGCCAGGCCTTGCAGGCGCGGGCGGCGGCAACGGCGTCGCGGATGTCCTTGCGGCTGCCGAGACCGACTTCGCCGGCGAGCTTGCCCTTGGCAGTGGCTATCGCCAGCGAATAATTGCCGTCGGGCCGCACCTGCTTGCCGCCGATGAACAGCTTTGCGGTACGATCGATGGCGCCGCCATCCGATTGCTCGACCGGCTGCGCCGAAGCCGCCGTCGGCTTGATCACCGGGCCGAGCGGCAGCTTTGCCGAGAGATACTCGAACATGCCCTCGCGCCCGCCCTCGCGGCCAAAGCCGCTTTCGCGATAGCCGCCGAAGCCGCAGGCGGCGTCGAACATGTTGGTGCCGTTGACCCAGACGACGCCGGCCTTCAGCTGCGGCGCGACATGCAGCGTGAGGTTGATGTTTTCGCTCCACACCGAGGCGGCCAGCCCATAGCGCGTGTTGTTGGCGAGTTCGACCGCTTCCTCGGTGTTGCGGAAGGTCATGGTGGCCAGAACCGGGCCGAACACCTCTTCCTGCGCCAATATATTTGCCGGCGAAACACCGGTGGCGAGCGTCGGCAGGTGGTAGTAGCCGGAAGACGGCAGCACCGCGTCGGGCTGCCAGCAGACGGCGCCCTGTCTGGCGCCTTCTGCGACCAGGCCCTTGACGCGGTCGAGCTGTGTGGCGTCGACCAGCGGTCCGATATCGGTGTTCTTGTCGAGCGGGCTGCCGACGCGAAGCCGGCTCATCCTGACCTTGACCTTTGCGATCAACGCGTCGGCAATGCCTTCCTGCACCAGAAGCCGCGAGCCTGCGCAGCAGACCTGGCCCTGGTTGAACCAGATGCCGTCGACCAGTCCTTCGACGGCGCTGTCGAGATCGGCGTCCTCGAAGACGATGAAGGCCGATTTGCCGCCAAGCTCCAGAGACAGTTTCTTGCCCGATCCAGCCGTGGCTTTCCTGATGATCTTGCCGACTTCCGAGGAACCAGTGAAGGCGATCTTCTGGATGCCGGGATGGTTGACGATGGCGACGCCCGCTTCAGGTCCACCCTGGACGATGTTGACGACGCCCTTGGGCACGCCGGCGCGCTCGCAGATCTCAGCGAACAGGATGGCCGTGAGGGGGGTGAATTCGGCCGGCTTCAGCACCACCGTGCAGCCGGCGGCGAGGGCCGGCGCGATCTTCCAGGCCAGCATCAGCAGCGGGAAATTCCACGGAATGATCTGGCCGACGACACCGACACCCTTGTGGCCGGGGAAATCCTTGTCCAGCGCCTGCGCCCATCCGGCATGATGGATGAAATGGCGGATTGCCAGCGGCAGGTCGATGTCGCGGCTTTCGCGGATCGGCTTGCCGTTGTCGATGGATTCCAACACCGCGAACAGCCGCTGATGGCGCTGCATGGCGCGGCCGATGGCATAGAGCACTTTTGCGCGCTGGTAGCCCGAGGGTGCCGACCATTTCGGTAAGGCCTTGGTGGCTGCGGCGACGGCTGCGTCGATATCGGCGGCGCTGGCATCGGAGATCTTGGCCAGCAGCTTGCCGGATGAGGGTTCGCTGGTCTCGAAGGTCTTGCCGCCGCTTGCTGCCTTCCAGCCGCCGTCGATGAACAGCGCCTTGCCGAAATCGCGTCCGGCAAGCCAGGCATCGGCCTCGGTGCGGGCTTCCGGCGCTGGGCCGTATTCCATGGCGTGATAGCGTTCGAGAATGTTCATGACGCGCTCCAGATAATCGTCTTGGCAGGCGCTCTGTGGCGCCCCCCTCTGTCCTGCCGGACATCTCCCCCACAAGGAGGGAGATTAGCCTTCGCGCCTGTCGGCTCTGAAACGTCGACAATTGGGGAAATCGCCGACGTTAGCCAATCTCTCCCCAATCGGGGGAGATGTCCGGCAGGACAGAGGGAGGCGCGAAGGAACTCGACGTTCAAGGCCTTCTCCGCCTCACGCCATCGCATGGCGGTGGTTGGCCGAATAATGCCCGGTCAGATGATGCTCGAGCTGGCGCTCGATATCGGTCAGCAGGCTCGAGGCGCCGAAGCGGAACAGGTCTGGCTCCAGCCATGGCCGGCCGAGCTCCTCCTTCATCAGCACCAGCCAGTCGAGCGAAGCCTTGGCTGTAGAGATGCCGCCGGCCGGCTTGAAGCCGATGAGAAAGCCGGTCTCCTCGAAATAGGCTCGGATGGCGCGCACCATGGCAAGGCCGACGGGCAGCGTGGCGTTGACGCTTTCCTTGCCGGTCGAGGTCTTGATGAAATCGGCGCCGGCCATCATCGCCACCATCGAGGCCAGCATGACATTGCGCAGCGTGGCGAGGTCGCCGGTGCCGAGAATGACCTTGAGATGCGCATCGCCGCAGGCTTCGCGCATTGAGACGATCTCGTTGTAGAGCTCCTGCCACTTGGCGCCGAAGACGAGGCCGCGCGGGATGACGACGTCGATCTCGTCGGCGCCGTCGCGCACCGATGCCTCGATCTCCTGCAGGCGGGTCGACAGCGGCGCAAGGCCGTGCGGGAAAGCGGTGGAGACGGCGGCGACATGGATGCCGGTGCCGCGCACGGCATCAACAGCCGTCGCGACGAAGGGATGATAGACGCAGACCGCTGCCGGCCGGATTTTTTCGCCCTCGATGCCAAGCCCCTCGACGATGTCGCGGCGGAACGGGTTGATCGCCTTGGCGCACAGGCGGCGGACGCGCTCTTCGGTGTCGTTGGAATTTAACGTCGTCAAATCCATGCAGGAGACGGCGCGCAGCAGCCATGCCGCCTGGTTGTCGGCCTTGATCGAACGACGCTTGGTCAGGCTGGCGACGCGGCGCTCCAGCGCCGAGCGATTGACCGAGCGCACCGATTCCATGAAGCCGAGATCGAGCCGCATGCCGGTGTTGCGGGCGATGCCATGCGATTGCGGAACGGGCGTGTTGGCTGCGGCACGCGCCGGCAGCGGCGCGACCTTGGACCCGCCGAGATCGGCTTCGCGGATTGTGCTGCTCATCTCCTGCCCTTTCGCTCGACGATTTTACGTCGTGGTGCGTGTCGTTGCTCCCGGAACTGGGCGACACACACCGAAGATAGCCCGTGAATCGATGCTTCACGAGTCCTTCAAGGGCTCATAACGGAAAAAGGCGGCAAAAGCAGCTGAATTTTGACCACATGGTCAAAACGTCAATTCAAGACGTGGCGCCGAGGCGCCGGCTGATGTCAGCCGACGAAAGCGCGCTCGACGACGAAGGTCGAGGGATGGCTGAGCGAGCCCTCATGGAAGCCGAGGCTTTCGGCCATTTCCTTGACGTCCTTCAGCATATGCATCGAGCCGCAGATCATAATGCGATCCGTCTCCGGATTGAGCTTCTCGATGCCGAGGTCGGCGTAGAACTTGCCCGAGCCGATCAGCGCCGTGATGCGGCCCATCCGCGCCGATTCTTCGCGGGTCGTCGAATTGTAGAGGGTGACGCGGCCGCCGGTCAGTTCGCCGATCAGCGGATCGTTTTCGAGCGCCGCCACCAGTTCCTGGCCATAGGTCAGTTCGGCATTGTCGCGGCAGGTGTGGGTCAGGATGACCTGATCGAATTTTTCGTAGGTATCGGGGTCGCGCAGAAGGCTGGCGAAGGGCGCAATTCCGGTGCCGGTCGAGATCATGAACAGGCGCTTTGCCGGGGTCAGCGCGTCGACAACCAGCGTGCCGGTCGACTTCTGGCGCATGATGACGGTGTCGCCGACCTGGATCTTCTGCAGTTCGGAGGTCAGCGGGCCGTCCGGCACCTTGATCGAGAAGAATTCCAGCTCTTCGTCCCAGGCCGGGCTTGCCACCGAATAGGCGCGGTACACCGGCTTTTCGGCATTGGGCAGCCCGATCATGACGAACTCGCCGGAGCGGAAGCGCAGCGACTGCGGACGGGTGATGCGGAACGAGAACAGGCGGTCGGTGTAATGCTTCACCGAGACGACGGTTTCGGCATAGACGTTGGCCGGAATCGGGAACTGCAGCGGACGGGCGCCGGCGGTGTTGAGTGCGGATGTGGTGTTCATCAATCCAACTCTGTCTTGCCCAAGCCACTACGCGGGCGCCAAACCGTTTCCTGCGCGCCCAGACCCTTCAGGTCCCGGCGTGCCGTTCACACACTCCAAAGCAGTGAGCTCTTGTGTCCCAAATTTATTAGTATACAAACGATATTTGTGTCAAGATACCACGCTAAAACAGCTTTCCAAACTGCGGCATATTCATAGTCCTGGCATTTCGGGTTTCGACAATGAAAGAGAATTTTTCGGTGAAGCAGCCGGATTCCGCGGGCGACGTCGTTGCCGGCATCGATGTCGGCGGAACCTTCACCGACCTCATTTTGATCGACGGCAAAGATGGCGGAAAGGTGCATATCGCCAAGACGCCGACGACGGTCGACAATCAGGCGTTCGGCGTGGTTTCAGCGCTGGGCGCCACAGGCTTTGCCATAGACGGCATCGACCTCATCGTGCATGGCACCACCACCACCACCAATGCGGTGCTGGAACGCAGGCTGGCGAAAACCGGCATGATCACCACGCGCGGTTTTCGCGACGTGATCGAGCTTGGCCGCCGCACACGGCCGCAGCCCTACGGCATGACCGGAAGCTTCGTTCCGATCATCCCGCGCGATCTCCGGCTCGAAGTGTCGGAGCGCGTCGAGGCGTCGGGCGCGGTGCGCACGCCGCTCGACGAGGCCGAGATGCGCGCGGCAGTCAAGGCACTGGTCGACCTCGGCTGCGAGTCCCTGGTCATCCATTTCCTGCATTCCTACGCCAACCCTGGGCATGAGCGGCGCGCCGCCGAAATCGCTGCCGAGCTTTGGCCGAACGGCTACATCACGACTGGCCATGCGCTACTGTCGGAAGCCCGCGAATTCGAGCGCGGGGTGACCGCCGCGGTCAACGCCTCGGTGCAGCCGATCCTCGAGCGCTATGTCGAGCGGCTGCGCAAGGAATTGGCCGCCAAGGGCTATGCCCGCGACTTCCTGATCATGAACGGCAATGGCGGCATGATCTCGGCCCGTTTCGTCACCCGCGAATCGGCCAAGACCGTGATGTCCGGCCCGGCCTCCGGCGTCATCGCCGCCGCCTATACGGGCAAGCGCGCCGGCTTCGAGAACCTCGTCACCTACGACATGGGCGGCACCTCGACCGACGTGGCGCTGATCCGCAACGCCGAGCCGGCGGTCTCCAACGAGATCGAGATCGAATATGCGATGCCGATCCACGTGCCGATGGTGGCGGTGCATACGGTCGGTGCCGGCGGCGGCTCGATCGCCCGGGTCGATGCCGCCGGGCTGATCCAGATCGGCCCGGAAAGTGCCGGCGCCAATCCCGGCCCGATCTGCTACGGCCGCGGCGGCCTGGAGCCGACCATCACCGACGCCAATCTGGTGCTCGGGCGGCTGGCGCCGAAGAAGCTGCTGGCGGTCGAAAATCCGGTCACCGTCGAGCGCGTTACCGGCATCTTCGAAGACAGAATAGGCAAGGCCGCCGGCCTCTCCGGCGTCGAGGCGGCGGGCGCGGTGCTGCGCCTCGGCAACATGAAGATGGCCGGCGCCATCCGCATGGTCTCGGTGTCGCGCGGCCATGATCCGCGCGATTTTGCGCTGTTCGCCTTCGGCGGCGCCGGACCGTTGCATGCCTCCGCCCTGGCGCGCGAACTCGGCCTGCCCCGCGTGCTGGTGCCGGCGCGTCCGGGCATCACCAATGCGCTCGGCTGCGTCGTGGCCGATCTGCGCCATGACTTCGTCAACACGATCAACCAGCCGGTCGCCGTGCTCGATGAAGCCAAGCTTCGCGAGGTGCTGGAACGTCACCGCGGGGAAGGCGAGGAACTGATCGGCAAGGAAGCGGTGAAGCCGGAAACGATCCGCGTTACGCACTCCGCCGACATGCAGTTTGTCGGCCAGACCCACATCATCAACGTGCCGTTGCCGTCTTCATCGGTGACAAGGCAGGAGTTGCAGGCGCTGTTCGAAAAAGCCTATTTTGCCCGCTTCAAGGTCGAGTTGCCGGAGATCCGCGCCAATCTGGTCAACCTCAACACGTCGGTGACGGGCGTGCGGCCGGCAATCGACCTGTCACGGCTGATCGACCCGGCCGGACGTACAAAGACGCTAGACGAGGCGCTGCGCGAAACAAGGCCTGTCTGGTACGCAGGACGCTGGCACGATACGCCGATATACGCACGCGAAAAACTGCCGCCCGATGCCGTCATCGAAGGGCCGGCGATCCTCGAACAGATGGATGCGACCACCGTGCTCGAACCCGGCGACCGCGCAAGATCGGACGCCGACGGCAACATCATCATCGATATCGGCGAGGCCTGAGATGCAAAAGCTCGACGCCATCACGCTTTCGGTCCTGCAGGCAGCCTTGCAGCAGGTCTGCGACGAGATGGATCTCACTTTCTCCCGCGCTGCCTTCTCGCCTGTCATCGCCGAGGCCAATGACCGCTCCGACGGCATCTACTCGGCCGTCGATGGTTCGTTGATCGCACAAGGCAGCCAGGGCCTGCCGGTGTTCGTCGGCGTCATGCAGTATTCGACCAAAACGGTGATCGAGATGATCGCCGACGGCCGTTGCCTGCCGCCTGAGCCGGGCGACATCTACATCGTCAACGATCCCTATCTCGGCGGCACGCATCTCATGGACGTGCGCTTCGCCATGCCAGTCTACCGCGACGGCAAGATATTTTGCTGGCTATCGAATACCGGCCACTGGCCCGATATCGGTGGCTCGGTGCCGGGCGGCTTCTCCGCCTCCGCCACAGCCGTCGAGCAGGAAGGCCTGCGGCTGCCGCCGGTCAAGCTGTTCAAGAAGGGCGTGCTCGACACCGAAATCTACGCCATCATCTGCTCCAACATCCGCGTCGCCGACCAGCGCATCGGCGATATAAGGGCGCAAGCCGCGGCACTGTTGATCGGTCAGGACCGGCTCAATGGAATCCTCGATCGTTACGGGGACGAAACCGTCGTCGGGGCGATCGCCGAACTGCGTCGCCGCGCCGCCGAGCAGATGCGCGCCAACATCTCCGCCATTCCCGACGGCACCTACAGCTCGAAGGCCTTTGTCGACTCGGACGGCGTGGTCAACGAGCCGCTGACCATCGCGCTCGCGGTGGAGAAGAAGGGCGATACGCTGACCTTCGATTTCACAGGTTCGTCAAAACCCTGTGCCGGGCCGATGAACAGCGTGCTGGCGACGACATTGTCGTCGGTCTATCTCGCCATGCGCCATATTTTCCCTGATGTGCCGATCAGCGCCGGCGCTTTCGAGCCGCTGATCGTCAAGCGGCCGGAAGGCACGTTCCTCGACGCCAAATACCCGCGTCCCGTCTCCGGCTGTGCGGCTGAAGTCTCGCAGCGCATCGCCGAGGCGGTGTTCGCGGCGATGGTGCAGGCGCTGCCGGAAAAGGTGACGGCCGCGCCCGCCGGCTCCAGCGGCAATTTCGCGCTGGGCGGCAACGATCCGGCGCGCGGCCGCGACTATGTGATGTATCAGATCTCCGGCGGCGGCTATGGCGGCAATTCCGGCCATGACGGCCTGACCAATGGCTGCTCGACCATCGGCATTTCGAAATCGCCGCCGGTCGAGATCATGGAGCAGGCCTTTCCGGTTCTCTACCGCCACTATGCCTTGCGCGAAGGCTCGGGCGGCGCCGGCAAGCAGCGCGGCGGCTTCGGCCTCGCCTATGAGGTCGAGATATTGCGAGGAGAGGCGCGCGCGTCCTTCGTCATGGACCATGGCCGTTTCGGCCCGCAAGGCGCGCTCGGCGGCAAGGACGGCGCGGTGAACACGGTGACCGTGTTCCGCGACGGCGAGGCACATGTGCCGCCGCATCTGTCCAAGGAACAGGACATCGCGCTCAAGGCCGGCGACCGCGTGAGGGTCGGCACGCCCGGGGGCGGCGGCTATGGTGATCCGCGTGAGCGCGACCCGAAACTGGTCGCCGAAGACATCAGGCTTGGTTACTACACCGTTGAACAAGCCAAAGAGCTGTTCGGAACCTGACAGCCGACAGGCCCGAGCCGCGTCAGGTCTGCAGCTTGGCCTTCAGCGCATCGGCGAATTTTTGCGCGATCTTCTTGAAGCCGGCGGGATCGGGATGCAGTTCGTTGGCCCAGTCGGCCACCTTCAACGTTCCCTGCGTGTCGACCAGATGGAAATTGTTGTTGGGATCGTCGGCCAGGCGCTTCACCACATCGCGGAACGCCGCCAGCGCGTCGTGAACGATGACCGTGCCCTTGGCGACCGTCCAGTTGCAGAAATCGAGCGACGGTTTCAGCCACGGGCCGACACAGGACGGATGCGCTCCGTTCGGGATCGGAAAATCATAGCAATGGCCAAAGATCGGCACGCCTGGCGCGACGCGGTCGCGCAGCGCGAACAAATCGAGATAGCAGGCCTCGACCATGCCGAGCGCCTTGGTGAAGCGGTTCTTGTTCAGCCCGGGGGCGTGGCCGTCATTGAAGTCGAGGAAGATGCAGAACTGGTCGCCGGCAATGTCGTTGCCACCGGCAGAGAACAGGATGGCATCGGGCTTGCCGTCCAGCCAGTTGGCCTTGTTGCGCAGGGCGGCGATCATGCGCTGCTGCTTGGGCAGCGACATCTCGTCGGTCGCCGCATCGCCATGATGGGCAAGGTTGAGGATGGTCGGCGGCATCGAGCCGATGCGGCGCAGCTGCGCGATCACATCGGTGTCGACGAACGGAAATCCGTTCCCGGTGAGCGGATAGTCGAACCAGGAATCGCCCTGCGCCAGCATCACCAGCGGCCGGTTGGCGACGGCCGCCTCGAGATTGCCGGCACTTTCCCTTGCGGTTTCGAGCCGCTCGATGTTGGCCTGGTGAACCCTGATGCGCTTGGCGATGTCGTCGTCTATGCGCCGCTGCGCGGCTTCCTGCACGAATTCCTGCTGGTCCATCCCCAGGTCCCTCCCACGACCGTCTACTTCCAGCTGAGCATGCGCCCATGTCCATGATCGGTCTGTAATTTAGATCACAGTAAGATTCCTGGGGAAGGACGGCTTGCCACGCCGTGATCGCCGCAGAGCATGTCGTTTCCGTGGGGCCTGCAAAAGACCATAGACTTCTATCCTTGTTTTCGCGCAATTCCGGACGGGAAACCGCCAACACCTTCCCTGGAATTGCTTAGTCAACGGAGATCAGGAACATGCGTCTTTTCGGTCGTTTCGTGCTTGCCGCTTCCGCCGCCCTGCTGCTTGGGACCGGTGCTGCCTCCGCCGAGAAACTCAGGATCGGGACCGAGGGCGCCTATCCGCCCTTCAACTATGCCAATTCGGACGGCACGCTGGGCGGCTTCGACATCGACCTCGGCAAGGCGCTGTGTGCCGAGATGAAGGCCGAGTGCGAATTCTCCGTACAGGATTTCGATGGTTCCATTCCGGCGCTGCAGGCCGGCAAGTTCGACGCCATCATCAACATCACCATCACGCCGGAACGGGCCGAGAAGGTCGAGTTCACCCACAAATATTACCAGACGCCACCGGCCATCGCCGTGCCGAAGGATTCGACCATTGCAGGCACGTCGCCTGACGATCTGAAGGGCAAGGTGCTGGGTGTGCAGAGCGCCACCATCCACCAGAATTTCGCCGAGAAGAAATACTCCGGCTCGACCGTCAAGGCCTATCCGACCGGCGACGACGCCCGCACCGACATGGCCAATGGCCGGCTGGACGCGATGATGGACGGCTCGATCATCCTGACCGAATGGCTGAAGAAGCCCGATGGCGCCTGCTGCAAATTGCTCGGCACGCTGGCCGCCGATCCGGCCATTCATGGACCCGGCGTCGGCATCGCCCTGCAAAAGGGCAACAAGGAACTGGCCGACAAGTTCAATGCCGCCATCGACGCCCTGCGTGCCAACGGCAAGTACAAGGAAATCAACGACAAATACTTCTTGTTCGACGTCTACGGAAGTTAACCCCTTCACCGCTCCTACCTCGGCAGCGCCATCAGGCGCTGCCGTTTTCATGAGATGACGGAGAAGTTTCTTGGTTGAGCGGCGCTCCCCTTTCTACACCAGCATGGTTGGCCTCGGCGCCACGATGGGCCGGGTCGGCGGCGATTTCGTCTCGGCCAAAACTTACTCCGGCATTGCCGACGAGCACCTGAACACGCGCAAGAATGTCGGCGTGCAGGATCTCAGCACCATGGGCAAGATGGACATCAAGGGGGCGGAAGCCGAGGCGCTGGTCAACCACATCATCGTCAACGATGCGGCCGCGATGAGCCCCGGCCAGGTGCGCTATTCCACCGTCTGCCGCGACGATGGCGGCATCATGGACGACCTCACCGTGTTCCGGCTGGCGCCTGAGCATTTCATGCTGGTGACCGGCTCGGTCAACCGGCTGAAGATGCTGCCCTGGCTGCAACATCATGCTGAAGCGCGAAAGGCCTATGTCACCGACATCACGGCGGCCGTCGCCTTTCCGACGATACAGGGGCCGCGTTCACGCGAGCTGCTGAAAGCACTTTCGGATGCCGATCTCGATGAGTTGAAACGCTGGGCGTTCACTTCAGGGCGCGTCGGCGAGACCAAAGTCCTGATCTCACGCACCGGGGTGACCGGCGAGCTCGGCTTCGAACTGTTCGTGCCGGCGGACGAGGCCACTTCCTTCTGGGACGCGCTGATGCGGACCGGTAGCGATTTCGGCCTGAAGCCATACGGCGTGCTGGCCATGTTCACGCTCGGGCTGGAAAAGGCCTATCCGGCGCATGGCATCGACATGGACGAGAGCCGTACGCCCTTCCATGTCGGGCTCGATCGCTGGATCAAGTTCGACAAGGGCGAGTTCATCGGCCGCGAGGCGCTGCTCAAAATTCGCGACAAAGGGCTCGACGAACGCTGGACCGGGCTGATTCTCGACGGTGACAAGCCGGCCGCGACGGATGCCAGGGTTTTCGCCGAGGGCGAGGATGCCGGTGTCGTCACCTATAGCGATCACGGCTATTCGCTGGGCAAGGTGCTGGCGACCGCGCATCTGCGGCTGCCGTTCACCGCCATCGGCACCGAACTCAGCATCGACATTGACGGCAAGCGGACACGCGCGGTGGTGGCGCCGATGCCATTCTTCGATCCTGAAGGCGCTCGGCTGCGGGCCTAAATCAGGCTAACTTCGCTAGCAGCCGCATAAACGTGGCCGCTTCCTTGGCCGTCAGCGGCGCCAGTGTCTCCTGGGTGATGGCGCGGGCCAACGGGATCAGCCGTTCGATCGCCTCGCGTCCCTCTGGCGTGAGGTTGACCAGCAGCCGCCTCTTGTCGACCTCGTGCTTGGTCAGGTCGACCAGGCCGCGCGCTTTCAGTCGGTCGATGACGCCCTTGACCGTCGCCGCGTCCATGGCGATCAGCGTGCCGAGCTGGTTCTGCGAGGTCTCGCCGACATCGTGCAGCTTGGCGAGTGCTGCAAATTGCGGCGGCGTCAGGTCGCTGATCTGGGCGGCAAAGATCGAGACATGGCGCTGATGCGCCTTGCGCAGGATGAAGCCGACCTGCTCCTGCAGGCGGTAGTCATGATCGTCAGGCTCTTCGGCCTCGACGAGCTTGAGAAGATTGTCCCCGCCGCTCATCGCAAGCCGTCCCAGGCCTTGATATCGCCAACCGCGAGGCCGCCCATGCGGTCATGCACGCGCGGGCCGCAGCTCATGGCGAGGCAAAACAGGATTTCGTCGGGGCGAGGCCCGTCGCTGAGGCCTACCTCCATGGCGTCGAAATGGCTGCGGACATAGGCGGCGTTGGTGTGGCCGAGCGGTACGTCGAGCCGCGAGCCGAAGGCGCCGACCTTGGTTGCCGACGGCACGATCGCCTTGGCGTCGCCGAGCCGCTCGCGCATGGCGTAGCCGCCAGGAACGTGCCACAGCGCGCCGTGCTCCAGCTCCCCCGACGAGCCGACAATGGTGCCCTTGCCGTAGGCGTCGATCTGCTTGATGTCGCCGCCCAATGCGGCAATGAGCTTGTCGGTGAGCAGCAGGCCAAGCGGCTTCAGATCGTCCATGGCGCTCTGCAGTTCTTCGACGTAGCGGCCGGCGAACGGGTTCTTCACCAGCGCCACGGCCGCCGCGCGGCGGCGCGGCGCAGCTGCGACCGGGCCGCCATCGTGAAAAATCTCTTCGGTCAGAACCGCAATCTTGCGGATCGGAAACTCAGGCATGGGCAACTTCCTTCCCTGGATTTTTGTTGGGCGCGGCAAGCGCCATGGAACCACTGATGCGCGCTTCCCCACCTAGAAACAGCGCCGATGCGGCAATCAGGCCGCGCCGGCGAAAATCTTCGGCGACGGCAAGGCCATTGTCCAGCGCCCGCTCCACATCGTCACGCGCGAGCATGCCGACGGCTTGTGTCACCAGCCGCGCGCCGAGATCGCTGTCGGGCGCCAAGTCCTGCGCGGGAATGCGCTTGATGGCGGGATTGCCGGGCAGGTCGACGGCGTTGGCGATGAGTGTCGCCGCCGCATCGGCCTCGGCGCCGGTGCGGGCCAGCACGGTGACGGCGTCGGCAATGCCAAGCGAGAACGAACGGCCGCGCCAGCCGCTGGTGGCGACGCCGCGCACGCCGTCCGCCGAGCGAATGGTGAGGCGGTCGGCCATGCCGTTGCCGGTGCCGGCGATCGCCAGGTTCATCGACTGGCCCTTGCCGATATGGAGGGCGCTGTCGCCGCCATTGTTGACATAGGCCCGGTCGAGCTTGCGACCGGCAAGCAATGCCGAGAGCATTTCGTCGGCTACCGATCCCGCGACGGCGGCCATCGGCGTGATGAAGCATTCCGCCAACGGCATGACGGCTGCTTCCATGCGCCGCGCCGTCGGGCCGGCGAAGGTGCGCGGCGCCAGGAAAAATGCCGGCAGCCGCAATTCGGGAAGCTCCTCGACCAACTCGATCAGGATCGTCTGGAAGCGCTCGATCGCCTGATCGTAGGCGGCACGACACTCAGCCGCCTCACCAAAGGCCTCGACGATCAGGTCGATCGGCCCGTGGTTGAGGTGCAGCCGCTTGCCGTCCTGCAGCCAGTGGACTTGCGGGCCTTGCATCAAGAGGCCCCGTTCGAGCCGACGCGGCGCAACTGCGCCAGCGGCGGCCATGGATTGTGGGCCTCGGCGCCTGAGCCGCGGCGCGGGTTGAGATATTCGCCGCCTTTGGCAACGATATCCTCGACGCTGCGTATCTCGGCCTCGTAGCCGCCCAGCCGGACATAGTCGTCGCGGCGTAGCGTGAATTCGATCGGCGCCACCAGCGCCGGCGTCGGCACATAGCCGAAGGCGCCTTCCGGCACGCGCATGACGTCGACCATCAGCGTGATGCCGCCGCCCGGCCAGACATAGACCGGCGCGCCGCCAACGGTAACATAGGTATTCAAGCCCTGCACCGAGCGGGTGAGATTGACCGGGTTTTCGGTGACGCCGGCGCGCAGCGAACCGCCGGCGCCGCCGATGAACAGCACGGTGCAGAGCGCCGGCTCGCAATTGTCCTCGATCAGGCCGACCGATTTCTGCAGCCGCTCGGGGAACGGTTTTTCCACCGGCTTCAACTCGTCGTCGAGCTCGTAATAGGCGAACTGCTCGCCGGTGGTCGACACCATCAGCAGCGACAGGCCGGGGCGGGCGCCCTTCTTGGCGTTCCATTCGCCGAGGATCGACAGCGGGTCGGAAATCGAGGTGCCGCCCCAGCCGAGGCCGGGCTCGGAAACCTTGAAATAGCGGCCCGGCGTCGAACGGCGGCCGATGATCTTGATGCCGGTGTCCTGCCAGCCCAGCACCTTGCCGGCCTGATGCTCGGAGACGACGCCGGTGATGTGGTCGTCGACCACCACCACCTCGTCGACAAGGCCGCGCCATTGCGTGGCGAACATGCCGATGGTGGCCGAGCCGCAGCCGACCCGCATGCGGTGTTCCTGCTTGCCGTCGATGACAGGTGGTTTGCCGGCTTCGACGGTGATGGTGGCGCCGCCATCGATGGTCAGTTCGACCGGCTTGCGATTGCACAGACTGAGCATCGCGTCACAGGTTGCCCGGCCTTCGGCCTTGGAGCCGCCGGTCAGATGATGCACGCCGCCCAGCGACAGCATCTGCGAGCCATACTCGCCTGTCGTGACGTGGCCGATCGCCTCGCCTTGCGCGCGCACGATTGCCGTTTCGGGGCCGAGATGACGGTCCGTGTCGATCTTCACCTTGACGCCGCAGTACGAAAAAATGCCTTCGGTGACCACGGTCACCAGATCGACGCCCTCGACCTCCTGGCTGACGATGAAGGGGGCCGGCTTGTAGTCGGGATAGGTGGTGCCGGCGCCGATCGCAGTGACGAAGCGGCGGCCGTTGTTGACCAGTTCGCCGTCCCATTGCTCGCCCTCGGCGGTGAAGGGCACGACCGCGGCGCCACTCTCTGCCGCATGATCGAGGATGGTCAGCGGGTCCATACGCACGATGCGGCCACCGACATTGCCGTAGCGGTCGCAGGCGCCGGTGCGGCCATCGGCGATGTAGCACATCACCGGACAGGCATCGCAGCGGATCTTTTCCGCCACCAGCTTTTCGCCCGGATCGTGGGTTTCGAAGCGTTCGGCAAGCTCGCTCATCGGCGTGCCTCCTTGTCGCGGATGCCATCTTTTTCGCGGATGGCGGCGCGGATGCGCGTCGGCGTCGCCGGAACCTTGGTGATGAGAACGCCGGTGGCGTGGCGTATGGCGTTGAGGATGGCGGGTGCGGTCGGGATCAGCACATGCTCGCCCAGGCCCTTGGCGCCGAACGGTCCCTCCGGATCGGGAACCTCGATCAATATGTGCTCGATCTCAGGCACATCGCCGATGGTCGGGATGAGATAGTCGTGCAAATTCTCGGTGCGGCCGGGGATGTATTCCTCCATCAGCGCCATGCCGATGCCTTGCGCGATGCCGCCTTCGATCTGGCCTTCGACCAGCAGCGGGTTGATAGCCTTGCCGACATCGTGCGCGGCGGTGATTTTCAAGAGCTTCACCGTGCCGAGCTTGAGGTCGACCTCGAGTTCGGCGATCTGCGCGCCATAGCCGTAGACGGCGTAAGGCTTGCCCTGGCCCTTGGCATCGAGCGGCAGCGTCGGCGGATCGTAGGTCTCCTCAGCGCGAAAGACGAAACTGTCCGCATCGACATCGAGCGCGGCGAGATCGATACGCCGAGTGGCTTCGCCCTCACGAATGACGATCACCGGACCGTCCAATTGCAGGGCCGCGTTCTCCGAGACATTGGCAAAGCGCAGGATCTTTTCGCGCAAGGCGCGGCCGGCTTTTTCGGCCGCCTTGCCGGTGACAAAAGTCTGGCGCGAGGCCGATGTTTTGCCGGCGTCCGGGCTGATCGCGGTGTCGGCGCTTCTCAGCTTGAATTTTTCCAGCGGCAGGTCAAGTGCGTCGGCGCAGATCTGGGCAATGACGGTGTTGGAGCCCTGGCCGATATCGACGGCGCCCTGATGCAGGATGACCTCCCCCTCTGGCGAGATACCGACCCGGATGGTCGACGGATTGGGCAGCGAGGTGTTGCCGCAGCCATACCAGCAGGACGCGATGCCGACGCCGCGCTTTTTGCTCGTATTGGCATTGTTGAATGTATCTGCGTCGGCCTTCGCGCGAGCCCAATGCGGCCGCAAGGAGTCGAGGCACTCGAATATGCCGACGCCCGACTCCAGTCGCTGTCCGGTAACCGTTTCGGATCCGTTCCGAAGGCAGTTCTTCAGCCGAAAATCGAGCCGGTCCATGCCCAGCTTGCCGGCGAGCTCATCATAGAGCGTCTCCTGCATGATCGTCGCCTGCGGCACGCCGAAGCCGCGGAAGGCGCCGGAAATCGGCCCGTGGGTGTGGATGGCGCGGCCTTCGGCGCGGTAATTCGGCGTCGCATAGGGACCGGAGGCATGCACCGGCACGCGGTTGGCGACGGTCGGGCCCCAGCTGGCATAGGCGCCGGTGTTGAAATCGCCGGAAAAGATCATGCCGGTGACATGGCCCTCGGCGTCAGTGCCGATCGTCGCCTTCATCTCGGCGGGGTGGCGCTTGGTGGTCGACATCATCGATTCGGTGCGGGTGTAGGCAAGCGCCGCCGGCCGGCCGGTTTTCAGTGCCACAAGGCCGATGAGCGGCTGCAGTGAAACGTCCAGTTTCGAGCCGAAGCCGCCGCCGGTCGCGGTCGGCACGATGCGCACCTTGTCGACGGCAAGACCGAGCACCTTCGCCGTTTCGTCGCGATCCATGTAGGGGGCCTGGGTGCAGGCGACGACGACCAGCGTGTCGCCGTCCATGTAGGCATGGCCGGCTTCCGGCTCGATATAGGCGTGCTCGACATAGGAGGTGTCGATGGCACCGGACACTGTGAAGGCAGCCTCGCCAAGCGCCGCCTCGGGGTCGCCGCGCTCGACAAAGCCCTTGGTCAACAAATTGGCCGGGCGGTTCGCGTGGATGAGCGCCGCCCCTTCTGCCTGCGCGTCGCCGGGCTGCAGAAAATGCGGCAGCTCGGTCCAGCGGACCGGGAAATCCTGGAGGTCGAGATCGAGCATGGCCTCGCGCTCGCCGGCGACCAGCGCCACTGCCTCGCCGCGCAGCCGCGCAAAGCCTTCGGCCAGCGCCGGCTGGTCGGCAAACGGACCGATGACGCCGAAACAGTTTTTTCCCGGAATGTCGGCGGCGGTGAAGACGCCGGCGATGCCGGGATGCGACTTCACCCAGCCCTCCAGGTCGCCGAAGGCGAAGCCGGCATGATAATGCGGCGAGCGGACCACCAGCACGGCCAGCGCATCGGCGGGAAAGGCATCGGCGCCGAATTTTTCAGCGCCGGTGACTTTTGGCACGCCGTCGAGCCGGACCGGGGAGGCGCCTACAGCATTCCCTGTGGTTGGCATTCTACGTTCAAAGTTGAATTCCAACGAATGACGTTGGCGCTGCCCCTCACCCTTACCCTCTTCCCGTGAAGAACGGGGAGAGGGGAGCGTCGGCGCTGGAGCACTTCCCTTCTCCCCGTCACTATACGGGGTGAAGGTGCCGGCAGGCGGATGAGGGGCAGCGCCGTCGGTCGACGTCTCGAACCGTCCCGCATCCATCACTGCCGCAATGATCTTTCTGTACCCGGTGCAACGGCACAGGATGCCACCCAGCGCATCCTGCACCTCGGTCTCGGTCGGATTCGGCGTGCCATCCACCAGCGCCGTTGCCGCGACCAGCAGCGCCGGCGTGCAGATGCCGCATTGCGCGGCGCCATGTGCCAGGAAGGACGCCTGCAGAGCCGAGAGCCGGCCATTGGCGAGGCCTTCGACGGTCGTTACGGACGTCCCGGCTGCGGAGGCCGCCGGCATCAGGCAGGCGCAGACGGCGTCGCCGTCGACCAGCACCGTGCAGGCGCCGCAATCGCCGGCATCGCAGCCAACCTTGGTGCCCGTCAGCTGCAATTCGTCGCGCAAAACCTGCGACAGACGGCGCAGCGGCGGCACATTGACCGAGACGGCGGCGCCATTGACGGCGAAGGCGATCTCGGCGCGATCGAGGCCGACGCCCGGCACGAGGTCGGGCAGGGCTTCAATCATCTCGGAGTGGCTCATGCCGCCACCATGCTGTTGTCGTTCGTCAGTCCGCAAGCCCTCAGCACGGCGCGGGCGACAAGCTCGCGCGCTGCGTCGAGCCGGTATTCGGCGCTGCCGCGCACGTCGGCAATCGGCGAGAGCTCGGCCATCGGCGCGGACAGGAGCGCATCGGCGAGTGCCGGGCCGACAGGCTTGCCCACCAGCACGGCTTCGACAGCGGCGAGCCGCTTGGCCACGGCCGAGCAGGACCCGACCGCGACAGCGGCTTCCATGACCATGCCATCCTCGGCAACGAGGCGCGCCGCCACCATGGCGATGGAGATGACGAGGTAGCGCCGCGCACCGAGCTTGACGAAGGCCGACGTGCCGGTGGCCCTGGGCTTCGGCACCCGGATGGCGGTAACCAGCTCGCCCGGTAGCAGCGCGGTGCGGCGGTTGCCGAGAATGAACTCCTGCAGCGGCAGATGACGCGTCCCGGCTGCAGAGCGCAGCTCGACCTCGGCGTCCAGCACCAGCAGTCCCGGAACGCCATCGGCGGCAGGCGAAGCATTGCAGAGATTGCCGGCGATCGAGGCGACATTCTGGATCTGCAGGGAGCCCACTTCGCGCGCGGCCTGCTTCAGCGCATCGAAAGCCGCCGGCAATGGATGGCGGACAAGGTCGGTCCAGGTGGTGCGGGCGCCCAAAACCCAATGGGTTTCGGTCTCGGCAATGCCGCGCAGCGAGTGCAGGCCGTTAATATCGAGAACATTGTCGCGGAACGGTTTGGCGCCCTGCGCTGGATAGAAATCGGTGCCGCCGGCAAGCACGCGCCAGGCGCCCTCGCCCAGCAGAGCGAGCGCCTCGTCGAGCGTGGTGGGTTTCGCGTAACGGATCACGCTTTGCCTTCCAAAAAAATCGGCCTTCCCATTGGGGCCTTCAAAGGTGGGGACTTCCCGAACCCGCCAGTGTCTGATCAGGCCAAATTCATTCGTATGCAAATGATATCAAGCTGGCGGAAATTGTCAAAGCCGGAGTTTAAGGGAACCCGGCCGCCAAGCATTTCTTACGCTTGCAGAGGTTGACGCAGGCGGCCATCCGGTCAAGTTTCAGCATCCGGTCGCATCAGCGGCGTATTTCACTCGATCCCCCGTTCGAGACGTAGAAGAGGAGAGGCGCCATGGCCGACGAAGCGCTTGTTGTCATCGACCTGCAAAACGACTTCTGCCCCGGCGGCGCACTGGCGGTTGCCGGCGGCGACGAAATCGTGCCGCTGGTCAACGATCTGATTCGGCATGCCGAGCATGTCGTGCTGACGCAGGACTGGCACCCGGCCGGACATTCGAGCTTTGCCTCCAGCCATCCGGGGGCGCAGCCCTTTAGCGCGATCGAGATGCCCTATGGGCCGCAGACGCTGTGGCCGGACCATTGCATCCAGGGCAGCCTCGGCTCGGATTTTCACTCGGGGCTCGCCTGGACCAAGGCCGAGCTGGTGATCCGCAAGGGATTTCGCCCTGATATCGACAGCTACTCCGCCTTCTTCGAGAACGACCACAAGACGCCGACGGGGCTCGCCGGCTACCTCAAGGAGCGCAGCATCGACAGTGTGACCCTGGTTGGCCTGGCGACCGACTTCTGCGTTGCCTTTTCGGCCCTCGACGCGGTCAAGCAAGGCTTCAAGACGACGGTGCGGCTCGACGCGTGCCGCGGCATCGATCTAAACGGTTCGGTCGAGGCGATGCTGAAGAGGATGCGCGATGCCGGGGTGAAGCTCGAAGACCCGATCTCGGAGTGACTGGATCGTGACGCATCGAGGGGGCTGCACACAGTTGGGGAAGGCTTTCGCGGCAGGTGTACTCGCTTCCGCTGTGTCTCCGCAAATGGCCTTCGCGGCCGAGGCCCGCGGCCTGCCCGATGCTGCCATGTCGCTGTGGTGGGCGCTGCCTTTCGCCGGCCTGCTGCTCTCGATCGCCACCGGACCGCTGCTGTTCCACTATGTCTGGGAGCATCATTACGGCAAGATCGCCGCCGGCTGGGCAGCGCTGGCGGTCATCCCGCTGATGGTTGCATTCGGCGTTCCGGTAGCCGGTGAAGCCGTGCTGCACACGCTGCTCACCGAATACATGTCCTTCATTATCCTGCTGTTCGCGCTCTACACCATTTCGGGCGGCATCCTTGTCGCCGGCAACATCCATGGCACGCCGCTGGTCAATGCCGGGCTGCTGCTCGTCGGGGCGATGCTGGCCTCGGTGATCGGCACCACCGGCGCCTCGATGATCCTGATCCGGCCGATGCTGCGCGCCAACGACAACCGGCAGTTCAACGCCCATGTCGTCATCTTCTTCATCTTCCTGGTGTCCAACATCGGCGGCTCGTTGACGCCCTTGGGCGACCCGCCATTGTTCGTCGGCTTCCTGCGCGGCGTCGACTTCTTCTGGACGTCGGCGAACCTCTGGCGCGAGACGCTGTTTACCGGCGGCCTGGTGCTGCTTGTCTTCCTGGCCATCGACATCATGCTGCATCGCCGTGAAGGCGGCGCGCCGAAGATCAAGGATCCGACGCCGGATACGAAGGTGCGCCTTCGCGGCCTGGCCAATCTGCCGCTGCTGGCCGGCGTCATTGCCGCGATCCTGCTGTCGGCAGCGTGGAAGCCGGGCGTGAGCTTTTCAGTGCTGGGCGTGAGCCTCGAACTGCAGAACCTGGCGCGCGACGCCATTATCCTGGGGCTCGCCGGACTGTCGCTTGTCGTGTCACTCAAGAGCCATCGCGAGGCCAACGGCTTCACCTGGGGCCCGATCGCGGAGGTGGCGAAACTGTTTGCTGGCATCTTCATCTGCATCGTGCCGGTCATTGCCATCCTTCGCGCCGGCCATGACGGCGCGCTGGCGCCGCTGGTCGCGCTGGTGACGTCACCCACCGGGCAGCCCAATGATCTCGCCTATTTCTGGCTGACCGGCGGGCTGTCGTCCTTCCTCGACAATGCGCCGACCTATCTGGTGTTCTTCGAACTCGCAGGCGGCGACGCGCGGCACCTGATGACGGAGGCGGCCTCGACGCTGGCCGCGATCTCGGCCGGCGCGGTGTTCATGGGGGCCAACACCTATATCGGCAATGCACCCAACTTCATGGTCTACGCCATCGCCCGACACCGCGGTGTGAAGATGCCGGGCTTCTTCGGCTACATGGCATGGTCAGGGCTGGTGCTGATCCCGATCTTTTTGATCGCCGGGTTCCTGTTTTTCGGCTGATCAGCCGACGCCGACATAGCGCCTGACTGCCGATGGGTCGGCGCGCAATTGCTCGACATCGACGGTCTCGCGGTTGCGGCCGTTTTCGATGAAGCAGACGCGGTCGGCGACCGACAGCACGGCGTCGACGCGCTGTTCGACCAGAATGGTGGAGACACCTAGCTCACGCAGCTTCACCACCGTCTCGCGGATCTTGGCGATCATCGACGGCATCAGCCCTTCGGTCGGCTCGTCTAGCAACAGCACCTGCGGCTCCAGACAAAGCGCGCGGGCCATGGCCAGCATCTGCTGTTCGCCACCGGACAAAGTGCCGGAGCGCTGCCGCAGCCGCTGGCGCAGCAGCGGGAAGAGGTCGAGCACGCTCTCGCGCGTCGCTCTTCCCTTGCCGCGCGCCATCAGGCCGATCTCGATGTTTTCCGCCACCGTCATCTCGGCGAACAGCCGCCTGCCCTGGGGCACATAGGCGACGCCGGCCTTGGGCACCTCATGCGCCGCCAGGCCGGTCAACTCCTTGCCGGCGAGCCGGATCGAACCGGCGCTCGACCGAACCAGCCCCATGATCGCTTTCAGCGTCGTCGTCTTGCCGGCGCCGTTGCGACCGAACAGGCACAGCACCTCGCCCTTGTTGAGCACTAGGTCGAGCCCATAGAGCACCTGAACCTCGCCATAGAAGCAGTCGAGCCTGGAGATAGTCAGCGCTTCAGTCTCGTGGGCTTCAGTCTTGGGGGCTTCGCTCATGGCGCCGTCCCCAGATAGGCTTCCTGCACCTGTGTGTTGGCGCGAACCTGTTCGGGCGTGCCTTCGGCCAGGATCCTGCCGGCGTTGAAGACCGTGATGCGGTCGGCCAGCTGCATGACGACAGGCATGTTGTGCTCGATCAAAAGCACGGTGGCGCTCTTGGCGATCTCGCGCACCAGTTCGATGAAATTGTCGATCTCGCTGTCGGCCAGCCCTTGCGTCGGCTCGTCGAGGATCAAAAGCCGCGGCTTCAGCGCCAGGCCCATTGCCACTTCCAGCAGGCGCTGATGGCCGTAGGAAAGCTGGCCGGCCGGCATATGGGCGCGGCCGGCCAGTCCGGTGCGTTCCAGCGCGGCCATGACGCCGGTGCGCACCGCACCTTTCGAGCGGGCATCGGTCAGCGTGCGCTGCACCGGCAGCGCGACATTATCGTAGGCAGAGAGGTTGGCGAAGACGCTGGTGATCTGGAAGGTGTAGGCGATGCCCCGGCGCACCCTGAGATAGGCCGGCTGGCTGGTGATGTCGGCGCCGTCGAAGACGATCATGCCGGACGATGGCTGAATGCGGCCGCTGACCAGGCTGACGAAGGTGGTTTTGCCAGCGCCATTGGGACCGATGACGGCGCGGATCTCGCCCGGCATCAGCTGAAAATCGACACCGTCGACGGCGCGCAGGCCGCCGAAACTGCGCGCCAGGCCTTTGGTGGTCAGCAACGGCATCATGGCAGCCACCCGAGCCAGCGCTGGCGGATGGTGCCCAGAATGCCTTTGGGGAAAAACAGCACCAGCAGGATGAGCGCAATACCGACGATCAGGAGATAGGCGGAGGTGTAGCCGCTGGCGGTGTCGATGACATAGTACATGAACACCGTGCCGAGCAGCGCGCCCAGCGTCGTGGCGGCGCCGCCGAGCAGCACCCAGAGCAGCGGCAGGATGGAATACTGCACCGAGGCAAAGCTCGAGCCGACATAGCCGAACAGCAGCGCATAGGCCGCACCCGAGGCGGCGCAGATGGTGCCGGAGACGACGACGGCGATCAGCTTGTTGGAGAAGGTGTCGTAGCCCAGCATTTTCGTGCGCTCCTCGTTCTCGCGCACCGCGACCAGCACGCGGCCATAGCGGGAGCGGACGATGGCGAGGGTGATCAGCAGCACGACCGAGAACAGCGCCAGCGCGCTCATGTAGCGCACGGTCGGGTTGGTGAGGTCGAGCGATGTCGAGCCGAAGGCCAGAACCCGCGCCGGCTGCGGCACCACCAGACCCTGGTCGCCGCCGGTCCAGGCGGCGAAATAGAGGATGGTGAGGTAAAACACCTGCGCGAACATCATGGTGACGATCATGAAGGCGACGCCGGTGGTGCGCAGCGCCAGCAGGCCGATCACAAGTGCCAGCAGCGCGCCGCAGGCGATACCGGCGAGGAAAGCCAAAGGCACGCTCCAGCCGAGATGGATGACGGCGAGACCAGCGCCATAGAGCCCGGCGGCGAAGAACATGGCGTGGCCGAGGCTGAGCAGGCCGACATAGCCGAACAGCATGTTGTAGCCCATGGCGAACACCGCCAGCACCATGATGCGGGCGAGCAGGCCGTGATGATAATCCGGCAGGACGAAGCTCAGGGCGAACAGCAGCGCGATGGCGCCGATATGCAATGCATACGCTTTTGCCGGCGAAGCTTCGCTCATCGCGGCGCCTGCCCGAACAGGCCTTGCGGCCTGAACACCAGCACCATGGCCACCAGCAGCGTGGCTATGATCTTGGCCAAAGTCGGCGAGAAGAACACCGAGATGATGCCATCGGACAGGCCGATCAGCACGGCGGCAACGACGGTGCCGCGCAGCGAGCCGAGGCCGCCGATGATGACGACGATGAAGGACAACAGCAGCGGGTCCTGCCCCATCAGGTAGTGCGCCTGACTGATCGGCACGATCAGCACGGCGGCGATGGCCGCCAGCATGGCGCCGAGCGCGAAGACGCCGGCATAGACGCGGGCGACCGGAATGCCGAAGGCCTGCGCCGTCTCGCTGTCATATTGGGTGGCGCGCATGATGAGGCCGATCTTGGTGCGCGTCAGCACCAGCCAGGTGGCGATGAGCAGAAGGGCCGAAGCGGCAATGATCGACAGCTTGTAGCCGGAATAGCCGAACCAGGGCAAAAGGATGCGGTAGCTGAAGGGCGGCTCCACCGGGCGGGCTTCCGGGCCATAGAAGCTCAACGCCAGCTGCTGGATGATGTAGAGCATGCCGATCGTGGCGACGATGGTGGCTTCCGGATTGTAATTGAGCCGCCGCAGCACAAGCCGCTCGGCTACCAGCGCAATGGCGCCGACAATCAGCGGCGCAATCACCAGCGCCGCCAGGAAGCCGAGCGTGGGATGGCCGGGTATCGCCGTCGAGATCGCCCAGGCCAGCACCGCGCCCAGCATGAAGAACTCGCCATGGGCGACGTTGACGACGCGCATGACGCCGAACACCAGCGACAGCCCAAGCGCCGTCAGCGCCAGCACGGCTGAGGTGACAAGGCCTTCGAGGGCGGCGAGGAGGAGATGGGGTCCGAAATGCATTCAGGGCGCCCTTACCCTCCCCTTGTGGGGAGGGTGACCGCGCAGCGGTCGGGTGGGGGTTGGGCACGGGCCGTCGCGACCCCCACCCCGTCTCGCAAGCTTCGCAAAAGTGCGAAGCTTGCGTGCCGACCCTCCCCACAAGGGGGAGGGTAAGGCGCCTCACAGCGCCTGCGTCGTATAATCCCCTTCGGCCTCGTAAAGCCCGTCCTCGATCTTGGTCTTGTGGACGACATTCAGCTTGCCACCTTCGACCTTGGAGATGTTCTGGATGCCAAAACACTGGTGGATCTTGCCGTTGAAGGTCTTCGGCCCCTGCGGATGCTCCGGCCCTTCGGCGAATTCGGTCAGCGCCTCGGTCGCCTCGACCAGCTTGGCGCGGTCTTCCAGGCCCTTGTAGCCGGCGTCTTCCATCGCCTTCTTGACGACATAGAGCGTCTCCCAGCAGCCGAACATGTGGGCGGCGGTGGAGACGCCCTTGGGGTCGCCGACGGCAGCGCCATTTTCGTCGATGCCAACGGCGGCGCGGTAGGCTTTCTGCGCGGCCGAGTCATTGGCCTGGGCATAGCGCGGCGAGCCTTCCCAGAAATGGCTGCCGTCCAGGAATTCGAGGCCGGGGCTGTTGATGTCGGTGGCTTCGAGCGAATTGATGAAGCCGAACAGCTGCGGCCGGTTGGAGCCGTAGAACTCGCCGAGTTCCTTGACGAAGGTGAGCACGGCCGGGCCGACCATCACGTGGTAGATGACTTCGGTCTCGGCCGGTATCTGCGGGAAGTATTTCGTAAAAGACGACTCTGTCGGCGGGATGGCGATCTGGGCGATGACCTCGGCGCCTTGCGCCTTCAGCGCCGGCGGCAGGTAGTCGCGATGGTCGTAGCCGAAGGCGAAATCCGGGAAGATCTGCGTCACCTTCTTGCCGGCATTGTCCGCGATCCATGGCGCCATCGACTGGATCTGGCTCTTCACATCGGTGATGCCGGGCTGGAAGACGTAGCGGTTGAGCTTGGTCGAAGCGACATGGTGGCCTTCGCTGACGACGAAATAAGGGATCTTGTTTTCGCCGGCGGCCGGCGCCGAGCCGATCACGACATGCGAGAACAGCGTGCCGAAGACGATGTCGGTCTTGTGCTGGGTGGCGAACTTGCCGACCACTTCGGCGCCACGGCCGGGATCGGTGCCGTCATCCTCGATCACCAGTTCGACAGGTCGGCCATTGATGCCGCCGGCGTCGTTGATCGCCTTGACCGCGGCGGCACTGGTCTTTTCATACCAGCGGCCATAGGCGGCGCCGATGCCGGTGCGGTGCGACTGGAAGCCGATCTTGATTGGCGCCGAACTCTGCGCCTGGCTGTAGCGGACGAAGCCGGGCGCGAGCGTCAGCCCGGCGCCGGCGGCGAGACCTTTCAGCGCGGTGCGGCGGCTAAGGGTGGATTTGGAGAGATCGAAAAACCCATTCTTGTCAGTCACGGCAGTTCCCCTGTTTTTGAGTTTTGACTGTCTGTAACGAGGCAAGGCCACTCCCTTGCAGGAGGGGCAGAAATTGCATGTGTACAAACTAAATCACCAAAGCACAGAGCTTGCAAGCGGGCTTTCCGCAAAGGCATGTGGATCAGCTTGTCTCATCCGGCCGTCGGCGTGGCAAGCAACCACAGGCCGAAGATCGTGTAGGCAATCATCAGCATGGTGAGCGGCAACTGGCTGAGGGCGGCGCGCGATGGCGCCTGGTGCAGTCGCCAGGCCAGTCCATGGGCAACGAGCACCGCCAGCATGTGCCCGGCGATGATGATGCCGGCCTGCAGGTTCCACAGCCACCAGGCGGAGTGGGCCCCGGCGACGAGGCCGGCCTCGATCTGCATGTCGGCGGCGCCGAACAGGTTCCATCCCAGCGCGAACGGGTCGGACAAAGCGGCAATCGCATACTGGCCGTCGACCAGCAGCGCCGTCAGATAGTGCGCGACATGATAGGCGAGCGCGATCGGTACGATCGACCAGACCAGCAGCCCGGCGGCCTCGCCGTGGGAATGTCGGCTGCCGGCAAGGCGCTGGCCGAGTATGACGGCCAGCAGGAATGCCGCCGCGAGCAGGACGAAGGTCAGCACGAGGCCAAAGCTGCTTATGCCGATGAGCGCCGTGCGGCCGGGATATTCCAGCGGGTTGATGCCGAACAGGCCGAGCCAGAAGAAGGTTTTCGACAGGCCGTCGAAGGACACCGATGACAGGCTGAGCAGCAGGACGGCCATACCGCTTGCCGGCAGGGGCGCTGCGCCGAGCAGTTTTGAGCCCGGCCAGCAGAGAGCGAGGCGACCGTGTTCATCGCGCTCGACGATGGCGAAACGAGCCACCATGGCGAAAAAGATCGTCAGGAATTCGCCGCGCCGGCTCCAATCGCGGTAGCCGAAGGCGAGCATGGCGATGAAGGTAAGCAACCAGTAGAGGCCGGCGGCATAGGCCAGCCGCGCCGGGTCGTCGGGCGCCGGATAGATCAGTTCGAACCAGGCGAAGGCGAAGAACAGGATAACGGCCGGCCAGCGGCCGAGCCATGAAGGCAAACGCGATTTCTGTCCCTCACCGCCACGAAGCTTGAACAGGCGGCTTTCGATCCGCCGCGGGCCATACCATGGATTCAGCCACGACCAGAGATCGCCGAACAGGCCTTGCGCGATGGCAAGGCCGACCCAGAGCAGCGTCCAGATGGTTAGCGACAGCGGATTGGAGAGCGGGTCGCGGCTGCCGAACAGGCCGGCGGCGATGAGCGTTGCGAAGCCGGCAAAGGAGATGAGGCTGATGATTGTGCGGGCGGTGTCGCTGAAGGTGAAAAGTTGTAAGCGGCGGCGCCAGAAGCGGTCGAGGGTTGCGGGTGGCAGCAGGGCGAGGACGAGGAAGCTGACCGCGACGGCAAGCGCGCCGCCGGCGATGTAGTAGCCGGTGGGAAGCAGGAGGACGTGGCCGCGGTCGGAGGCGTGGGCGAAGGCAGGGGTGGGGAGGAGTGTGAGGGTGGTGGTGATAAGGGTTGGCCGGTGACAGCCGCGCTCTACGACGCCCCCCTCTGTCCTGCCGGACATCTCCCCCTCAAGGGGGGAGATTGGCAGTTGCCCTGCCGGCGCTTCCTTTGCAACGTCGGAGATTAGCGAAGGCGGAGATGACGGGGTAATCTCCCCCCTTGCGGGGGAGATGTCCGGCAGGACAGAGGGGGGTGGGCGGGAACTCACGCTATCGCGATTTCCATTTCGTCCAGCAAGGCACCCGCCGACCCTCAAACCTTGACCAGCTGCTCCACGCGGTCCTTCGCCCCGAAAATCCGGAGATAGCGCTCGATCTCCTTCTTGTCGCCCGTCGCTTTCGCCGGATTGTCCGACAGCTTCACCGCCGGCCGGCCATTGGCCTCCGTTACCTTGCAGACCAGCGATATCGCATCCAGGCTGTTGGTTTCGGTCGGCGCGCAGCCTTCGAAATCGTTGGTGAGGTTGGTGCCCCAGCCGAAGGACATGCGCACCTTGCCCTTGAAGTGCCTGTAGGTCTCCTCGATGGTTTCGACCTCGAGACCGTCGGAGAAGATCAGCAGCTTCTGCCTGGGGTCCTTGCCCTTCTCGCGCCACCAGTCGATGATTTTTTCGCCGCCTTCGATCGGCGGCGCGCTGTCGGGGCGGAAGCCGGTCCAGTCGGCGACCCAGTCCGGGGCGTCGCGCAGGAAGGATGCGGTGCCGAAAGCGTCGGGCAGCACGATCAGCAGGTTGCCGCCGTAATAGCGCTGCCAGTCCTGCAGCACCTTGTAGGGCGATTCCTTCAATTCCTTTTCCGACTTGGCAAGGGCGGCAAAAACCATCGGCAATTCATGCGCGTTGGTGCCGAGCGCTTCGAGGTCGTTGTCCATCGCCAGCAGCACGTTCGAGGTGCCGGTGAAGGCTTCGCCGATGCCTTCCTTGAGCGCCTCGACGCACCAGCGCTGCCACAGGAAGGAATGGCGGCGGCGGGTGCCGAAATCGGAGATGCGGATGCCGGGCAGCGCCTTCAAGCGTTCGGTCTTGGCCCACATCTTCCCCTTGGCGCGTGCATAGAGCACGTCAAGCGCGAAGGGACCGAAGGCGCGCATGGCGGCGCGGGAACGAAGCTCATTGATGATCGCCAGCGCCGGGATTTCCCACAGGGTGGTGTACATCCAGGGACCGCTGAAGGAGAGCTCGTACTGACCGTCGCGCTTGGACAGCTCGTAGTCGGGCAGCCGAAAACCTTCCAGCCAGCCGAGGAATTCCGGCTCGAAGATCTGCTTGCGGCCATAGAAATTGTTACCGCCAAGCCAGATCATCTCCTTCTTGGAGAAGCGCAGCGTGCGAGCATGGTCGAGCTGGTCGCGCAATTCGCCTTCGTCGATGTCGTCGGCAAGCCGCACCGAGGTAGTGCGGTTGATCAGCGAAAAGGTGGCGTCGACCTTGGGGTACATGCCCCAGATCATCTGCAGCATCAGAAGCTTGTAGAAATCGGTGTCGAGCAGGCTGCGGACGATCGGGTCCAGCTTCCAGGTGTGGTTGTAAACGCGCCGCGCTATATCGGTTCTTGCCATGTCCTGCCGTCGCCTTCGCTGCTCACGTCTGTCTTACGCAATTCCGGACGGAAAACCGCCGCACTCGTTTCCTGGAATTGCCTGGCAAGAGCTTAGTAGCATTGAATTTTTGAAAGCGCTTCCCGCTTTCCGGGCTGGCCCGACAAAAAGCAGTCGCTCCGGTCCAGCCTCAACTCTTGGCGCCCACCACCCGCAGCGCCGGACGCTTCCGGCGGCTGCCGATGCGGCCGGCCACCGGCGCGTCGGCCCGGCTGTCGGCCTGTTCCTTTTCGGCAAACAGCCAGTCGACGAACAATTGCACGATCGGCGCCGAACGCATCTCGTTGCGGCAGACGACGTAGAAATCGTCGACTGCCGGCACCGACAGGCTGAACGGCGCCACCAGCAGGCCCCTGGCGAGCAGCATGCTGGCGGTGACGGAATTGCCGAGCGCCACGCCATGTCCGTGCACCGCGGCTTCGATCGCCGTACGGGCGTCGCCGAGATGGTGGCGGCGGCCACGTTCGAGGTCGAGCCCATCGGCGGCGGCCAGCCAGGTGTGCCATTCGCGGCCATCATCGCCATGCAGGATGACATGGCCAGCAAGATCCCGGCAGATGCGGAGCGGCCGGTTGTTGATCAGCGTCGGACTGACCACCGGGAACAGTTCGAGGCCCGACCATTTGCGCATCCAGCAATCGGTCCAGCTGCCGTCGCCATAGAGCACGCAGACATCGACCTGTGGGGCGCGGATGTCCTTGGGGTCGTTGGACGGGATCAGCGTCAGCCTGATGTCGGGGTATTGCGCCATGAAGCTGCCGAGCCGCGGCGTCATCCATAGAAGCAGCAGCGCCGGCACGCAGGACACCGACAGTGTACCGGCGCTGGCTGGCCTGGTCATGCGCTGGGTGGCGGCGGCGATGCCGTCGAAGGCGGTCGAGACCGCCGGCAGCAATTCGGCGCCGTGCGGGGTGAGCTTTACCCGCTGTCCGGTGCGTTCGAACAGTTTTACGCCGAGTGATTGCTCGAGCGCCTTGATCTGGTGGCTGATCGCGCCGTGGGTGACGTTGAGCTCACTCGCCGCCTTGGTCAGCGAGGCATGCCGCGCCGTCGCCTCGAAGGCGCGCAAGGGATTCAAGGGGGGCAGACGCTTGGCCATGAGCAACCGGATACTCTGTGAGATTTTCTCACAATCAGCACCGTAACAATATCAATTGATTTTTCAATGCGGCTGCCGGACACTTTGGCAGGTCAACAGCATTAATGACGTGAAATCTACAGGCAGCCAGCGGGACAGCGACCCGGCCGGATGATGGTCAGTTTGCAGACGCTGCCGCATGCACCAGCCCGGCAGGAGGAGACCGACATGGGTTATGACAGAGGCAAGCTCGACGCGCTGCGCCGCAAATATGGCGAGAGCCATGGCGGCGAGATGTTCGACCCGAAGTTCCGCAAGGTCGCCGACAAGATCTTCTCCAAGAGCGGCACCCGACTCGCGCCCTATGCCGGCATCCCGACCTTCCTCGCCGCGCCCTACCGTGAAATCGCTGCCGACAATCCGGATTTCGGCGATTTGCAGGTGGCGATCATCGGCGTGCCGATGGATCTCGGCGTCACCAACCGGCCCGGCTCGCGCTTCGGGCCAAGGGCGCTGCGCGCCATCGAGCGCATCGGCCCTTACAATCATGTGCTGGAATGCGCGCCGACGCATGAGCTGCGCGTCGCCGACATCGGCGATACGCCGTTCCGCAGCCGCTACCGGCTGGAGGTCAGCCACGAAGACATCGAGCGCCGCACCAACCAGATCGTCGATGCCGGCGTGCTGCCGCTTTCGGTCGGCGGCGACCACTCGATCAGCCATCCGATCCTGAAGGCGGTCGGCAAGAAGGCGCCGGTCGGCATGATCCATATCGACGCCCATTGCGACACAAGCGGGCTGTTCGACATGACCAAGTTCCATCATGGCGGACCGTTCCGCAACGCGGTGCTGGACGGCGTGCTCGACCCGACCCGCACTATCCAGATCGGCATCCGCGGCTCGGCGGAGTATCTGTGGGAGTTCACCTATGAATCCGGCATGACGGTCGTGCATGCCGAAGAGGTGACGGGTCTCGGCATCCCGGCCATCATCGAGAAGGCGCGCAGAATAGTCGGCGACGGCCCGACCTACATTTCCTTCGACGTCGACAGTGTCGATCCGGCCTTCGCGCCAGGCACCGGCACGCCGGAAATCGGCGGCCTGACGACGCGCGAAGTGCTCGAACTGCTGCGCGGCTTGAAAGGCCTCAACATCGTCGGCGGCGACGTCGTCGAGGTGGCGCCGCAATATGACGCGACCACCAACACCGCCCATGTCGGCGCCCAGGTCCTTTTCGAGATCCTGAGCCTGATGGTGTTCAGCCCGGCGATCACCGGCAAGGGGGCCTGACGGATTTCACATGCAAAGGCGGCCGCCGCGCTGGAGCCGGCGGCCGTTTCCAAAACAAACAAGCTTCCAGAAGGGGAATACCAATGACAATCCAAATGAAATCAACCATCGCCGCCGCGCTGATGCTCGCCGGCCTCGGCTTCGCCGCCCAGGCCAATGCCGACGCCGTCGACGACATCACCAAGGCCGGCGCCATCAATGTCGGCATCTTCTCCGACTTTCCGCCCTTCTCCTCGGCCAGCGCCGATATGAGCATCAAGGGTTACGACGTCGACGTCGCGCAGGCGATCGCCGATTCACTCAAGGTGAAGCTCAATCTGGTCAGCGTCACCGGCCAGAACCGCATCCCGTATCTCACCGACAAGCGCGTCGATATCCTGATGAGCGTCGGCTATTCCAAGGAGCGCGAGGAGGTGATCGATTTCGCCGCCGCCTACGCGCCCTATTACATCGCCGTCATCGGTCCGGCGGCGCTCTCCGTCAAAGGCAAGGAAGACCTTGCCGACAAGTCGATCGCCGTAAATCGCGGCACGCTGGAGGATACGTCGCTGACCGAGGCGGCGCCGGCATCGGCCGACATCAAGCGCTTCGACAACTACAACTCCGTCATCCAGGCCTTCATCTCCGGCCAGACGCAGCTGATGGTGGTCGGCAATGATGTCGGCGCCCAGGTGCTGGCCAAGCAGGACGCGCTGAAGCCGGAGCAGAAGTTCCAGCTCTTGACCTCGCCCTCGCATATCGGCCTCAACAAGAAAGAGGACCGGCTGAAGACGGCGGTCAATGATGCGGTTGCCAAGATGCTGGCCGACGGCAAGCTCGATGAGAGCTCGAAGGCCTGGCTGAAGACGCCGCTCAATCCCGACAACCTCAAGGATTGAGTTCTCGTGGCCTTTGCCTGGCTCCCAGGTGCTGTGGGCGACATCGCGCGCGGCGCGGCCACGACGATCCTGTTGATCGTCGTGACCACGCTCGTGGGCACGCTGCTCAGCATCCTGGGCGCTGCCGGCCGGCGCAACGGCCCGGTATTCGTGAAGCGCGCCATCGCGGTCTATGTCGAGGTGATGCGCAACACGCCGTTCCTGGTGCAGCTGTTCTTCATCTTCTTCGGCCTGCCCAGCCTCGGCATAAGGCTCGATCCGATCCTGGCCGCCATGCTGGCAATGACGCTCAACATGGCGGCCTACACGATTGAAATCGTCGGCGCCGGCCTCGATGCCGTGCCCGGCGGACAGACGGAAGCCGCCTTGGCACTCGGGCTTCGGCCACGCCAGGTGTTCGTCAAGATCGTGCTGCCGCAGGCGCTCAAGGTGATCTACCCGGCGCTGACCAGCCAGATCGTCATCATGATGCTGGAATCGGCCGTGGTGTCGCAGATCGCCGTGCGCGAGCTGACCTATGAGGCCGACATGCTGCAAGCCCGCACCTTCCGGTCCTTCGAAACCTATTTCGTCGTGACCTTGGTCTACCTCGTCCTGTCCATGGCCTTGCGCCGGCTGCTGGTCACAGGCGGGCGCCGCGTGTTGGGGGCAGGTGTCACATGATCGAATTCACCTTCTGGGACATCGTTCGCAATCTGCTGCTCGCCGCCCGCTGGACGGTGCTGTTGTCGCTGGCGGCCTTTGTCGGCGGGGCGGTGGTAGGGCTGATCGTGCTGTTCTTCCGCATCGCCGAAAATAAATGGAGCCGGCGCATCGCTTCCGGCTACATCGCCCTGTTCCAGGGAACGCCGCTGTTGATGCAGCTGTTCCTGATGTTCTTCGGCCTGCCGATGCTCGGCCTGCGCATCGAGCCATGGACGGCAGCGGTGCTCGGCCTGACCTTCTTCGCCAGCGCCTATCTGGCCGAGATCTGGCGCAGCGGCGTCGATGCGCTGCCGCGCGGGCAGTGGGACGCTGGCGCCAGCCTTGGGCTGCACCGTCTGCAGGAGCTCAGGCTGATCATCCTGCCGCAGGCGTTCTCGATCACAAGGGCGCCGATCGTCGGCTTCCTGGTGCAGTTGATCAAATCGACGGCGCTGACCTCGATCATCGGCTTCGAGGAGCTGGTCAGAACCTCCAACGCCATCAACAACGCCACCTTCGAACCGTTCAAGGTCTACGGGCTGGTGGCGCTGATCTTCTTCGTCATGTGCTTTCCACTGACGCAATACGCCCGTACGCTCGAACAACGAGCGGCGGCCCACTGACGCCAGGCGGCGACAGTGCGTGAAGGGAACCTGCCGGAATAGAACGGCATCAACTGAGGAGAAACCAGATGAACAGACTGATTGGAAAATCCCTGACACGGCGCGGCGTGCTTGGTGCGGGCCTCGCTACAGCCGGCGTGCTCGCCATGCCGTCGATCCTGCGCGCGCAGGACAAGTCGCTGAAGGTCGGCGTCTATGGCGGCTATTTCAAGAAATCCTTCGACGAGCACGTCTTCCCCGATTTCACCAAGGCCACCGGCATTGCAGTGGAATCGGTCGCCGAGCCGACCGGCGAAGCCTGGCTGGTGCAGCTCGAACAAGCGTCCAAGGCCGGCCAGGCGCCGGCCGACCTTTCGATGATGTCGCAGACCTCGACGCTGAAGGGCCAGTCGACCGAATTGTGGACGCCGCTCGATACGTCGAAGTTCAAGCACTACAACGACCTCTTGCCGCGCTTCGTCAACAAATATCCGGATGGCCGGGTCGCCAGCATCGGCGCCGTCGCCTGGTGGATCACGCTGGTCTCCAACACCGATGTCTACAAGGATGCGCCGACCTCATGGGAGACTCTGTGGGACAAGGCCAATGAGGACAAGCTTGGCCTTCTGGCACTTGCCTCGAACTCGTTCCTGCTCGAAGTGACAGCCAAGACCTTCATGGGCGGCACCAATGCGCTCGACACCGAGGACGGACTGAACAAGGCGTTCGAAAAGCTCGCCGAGCTCAAGCCGAATGTCCGGCTGTGGTATCGCGACGAGGCGCAGTTCGAGCAGGCGCTGAAGTCGGGCGAGATCCCGATGGGCCAGTATTATCACGACGTCACCGGCCTCGCGGTCGCCGACGGCTTCCATGTCCGCTCGACCTTCCCGAAGGAAGGCGGCATCCAGGATTCCGGCAATTGGGTGCTGTCGCGCGCCTCGACCAAGGTCGACGAGGCGCATGCATTCATCGACTATATGAGCCAGCCGTCGATGCAGGGTCTGATGTCGCGCAAGGTCGGCACCACGCCTACGCTGAAGAAAGAGGTGCTCGACCTCAAGCCGGAAGAGTTCGCCGCGGTGTCGTCGGATATCGATCCGATCATCCCGCGCTATGACCTCTATACGTCGAAGGCCGACTGGATCAACCAGAAGTGGACCGAGCTGATCGTCGGCTGAGCCGCCCGTTCCGCTTGAAAACTGATCGGCCGCCGGATTTCCTCCGGCGGCCATTTCCTGGAATTGCTCCAGCGCACAGCCTGAGAGGGATGAGCATGTCCGGACTAGATATCAACGCCGTCACCAAAAAATTCGGCAACTTCGCCGCCGTCGACAATGTCCAGCTCAACGTGCCGCATGGCACGTTCGTGTGTCTGCTCGGCCCATCGGGCTGCGGCAAGACCACGCTGCTGCGCATGATCGCCGGGCTGGAGGAGCCGACCAGCGGCGCCATCGTGCTCGACGGCGAGGACATCACGCCTTTGCCGACGCACAAGCGCAATCTCGGCATGGTGTTCCAGTCGCTGGCGCTGTTTCCGCATCTCTCTGTCGGCGACAACATCGCCTATGCGCTGCGCATTCGCGGCGCCTCGAAGGAGGAGCAGAAGAAACGCGTCGACGAGTTGCTGGGCCTGATCCATCTGACCGGCTTTGCCGACCGCCCGGTGGCCAAACTGTCGGGCGGCCAGCGCCAGCGCGTGGCGATCGCCCGGGCACTGGCGCTGTCACCAAAGCTGTTCCTGCTCGACGAGCCGCTGTCGGCGCTCGACGCCAAACTGCGCGAGGCCATGCAGGTGGAACTGCGGCAGCTGCAGCAGCGGTTGGGCATCACCACCATCGTCGTCACCCACGACCAGCGCGAAGCCATGACCATGGCCGACCTGGTCGTCGTCATGGGCCACGGTAGGATCCTGCAGGCGGCGCCGCCCATCGAGATCTACCGCAAGCCGGCCGACGCCTTCGTCGCCGACTTCATCGGCATCACCAATCTGCTGCCGGCCGAGATCGACAGCACCGGGCGCACCACCATTCTGGGCACAGCCATTCCGGGCCTTGCCATGCCGGCGGGTCAGACCAAAGCGTCTGTTTCGGTTCGCCCGGAGGATGTGCATCTCGGCAGCCCCGGCGGCTCGGCCATCACCGGCGAGGTGAGTTTCGTGCGCGATCTCGGCGGCACCATCGAGACCTTCGTCGACGTCGGCGGCACCAGCATCATTGCGGTGACGACGCCGCGCGAGCGGCATGACGTGCCGGTCGGCGCCAAGGTCGGCGTAACATTGCCGCCGGCAAGCTGCGTGGTGCTCGGCGCATGAGACGCGAAGCCCCGAAGTCGATAGCCGACTACACGCCGCTGTTCTTTCCGGCGCTGATGCTGGTCGTCTTCTTCGTCGTGCCGTTCTCGACGATGATCGCGGTCAGCTTCTTCAAGCGCAACCCGTCTGGTTTTTACACGCCGGATTTCGTGTTCGACAATTACGCCCGCTTCCTGTCGGTGTTCTTCGGCGGCGTGCTCGGCTTTTCGCTGCTGCTGGCGGTGCTGGTCGCCGTCTGCTGCGTCGCCATCGCCTTCCCCTTCACCTACCTTTTGACCCGTCGGCCGCGCCGCGTGCAGACGCTGTGGCTGGTCGGCCTCCTGTCGGTGCTGTCGCTGTCGGAAGTCATTATCGGCTTTGCCTGGTCGACGCTGTTTTCGCGCACCGCCGGCATCACCAATTTGTTCGTGGCGATCGGGCTGATGGACAAGCCGGTGGCGCTGCTGCCCACCTTTGGCGCGGTGCTGACCGGCATGGTCTACCAGGCGCTGCCCTATACGATCCTGGTGCTGTACCCCGCCCTCGTGCGCCTCGACCCGACATTGCTCGAGGCAGCGCGCACGCTCGGCGCCTCGCCGATCCGCGCCTTCTTCAACGTCGTCGCGCCTGCGCTCAGAAACACCATCGTGGCGACGCTGATCATGGTTTTCGTCTTTGCGCTCGGCTCCTATCTGCTACCGCAGATTCTGGGACGGCCGCAGCACTGGACGCTGTCGGTGTTGATCACCGACCAGGCGATCTACCAGTCCAACATGCCGTTCGCGGCCGCAATGGCGGTGTTCCTGGTGCTGATCTCGCTGGCGCTGGTCGGATTGACACTGCTCGTCGGACGAAGGGAGAACGCCTTATGACCGCGACCTTGCTGCGCCGTGTCTATTTCACCATCGTCGCGCTGTTCCTGGCGGCGCCGCTGATCGTCGTCGCCGGCGTGTCGGTGAATTCGCGGCAGGAGCTCTCCTTCCCGCCGGTCGGTTTCTCGCTCGCCTGGTACGCCCAGATCTTCACCGATCCGGAATGGCGGCTGGCGCTGATCCATTCGGTGACGCTGGCCGTCTGTTCGGCGGCGATCGCTGTTGCGGTGGCGCTGCCGCTGGCCTGGTTCCTGTGGCGGCGCATCGCGCCCTGGGCAAACATCTTTCAGGTGCTGGGGCTTGCCCCCTTCATCCTGCCGCCGGTCATCACCGCGCTCGGCTTCCTCTCCTTCTGGGCGACGGTCGGGCTGTTCGGCCAGTTCTTCACCGCCATCATCAGCCACGCCATCTTCTTCGTGACGCTGCCGCTGGTGACGCTGTCGCTGGGCTTTGCCTCGATCGACCGCTCGCTGGTAGAGGCCGCCGCCACCATGGGCGCCGACGACCGCACGGTGCTGAAGACCGTGGTGCTGCCGCTGATCCTGCCCTACCTCGTCTCGGGCTACGCCTTCGCCTTCGTCTTGTCGCTCAACGAATACATCGTCGCCTACATGACGATCGGCTTCACCACCGAGACGCTGCCCATCAAGATCTTCAACGCGCTGCGCTACGGCTACACGCCGACCATGGCTTCGGTCTCGGTGTTCTTCGTGGCGGTGGCGGCACTGGTGTTCGGCTCGATCGCCAGGTTCGGCGATATACGCCGGCTGCTCGGCGCGATGTCGTCGGACGGGAGCTGAGCGCAGCCACGCCAAACGAGAACGGCCGCCGAACCCGGCGGCCGTTTTGCTTTTAATGGCTGAAGACGAGCGGCGGCGCGATCCGATCCCGCCGCAGCCAGCGCGCGAGCAGCAGCACCGCCACCACGGCCAGACCTGACGCCAGGCCGATCCAAATGCCGACGCCGTGCAGGCCGAAATGGAAGGCGAGCAGCACGCCGAGCGGCAGGCCGATGCCCCAATAGCCGATCGCGGCATAGATCATCGGCACCTTGGTGTCGTGCAGGCCGCGCAGCATGCCGGCGGCAACGGCCTGCGCGCCGTCGAAGATCTGGAACAGCGCCGCAAAGGCAAGGAACGACACGGCCAGCGCGATCACCCTGGCATTGGCCGGATCGGTCATGTCGATGAAGGCGCCGATCAACAGATGCGGCCACAGCACCATCACCAGCGCCATCAGCGCCATGGACGAGACGCCGATGACGAAGGCGGTCCAGCCAGCGCGCGAAACGCCTGCCGGATTGCCGGCGCCATGCGCCAGCCCGACACGCACGGTGACCGCCTGGTTGAGGCCGAGCGGCACCATGAAGGAGATCGAGGCGATCTGGATGGCGATGGCGTGCGCGGCGAGCGAATCCGCATCGATCAGGCCCATCAGCAGGGCTGCGGCGTTGAAGATCGTCACCTCGAAGGCGAGGATGCCGGCGATCGGCATGCCGAGCCGCACCAGACCCTTGAAGCGCGGCCAGTCGGAGCGCCAGAAGCGGCCGAACAGGCGGTAGCGGCGGAACTTCTTCTCCAGCATCACCACGGCTGCCAGGCCGCAGAACATCAGCGTGCTCGACAGGGTGGTCGCCAGCCCCGAACCGGCAATGCCCATTGAGGTGACGCCGAGATTGCCGAACATGAACACCCAGTTGAAGAAGGCGTTGCAGGCAACGGCGACGAAGACGATGATCAGCGCCCAGCCCGGCCGCTCCAGCGCCGAGATGAAGGAACGCAGCACGATATAGCCGTAGAAAGGCAGCACCGCCCATTCGAGCCAGCGCAGATAGATGCCGGCCTGACGCGCCAATGCCGGCTCCTGGCCCATGGCCAGCAGAATGGCCTCGCCATGCCACAGCACGATCCAGATCGGGATCGAGATCAGGATCGCCAGCCACAGTCCCTGGCGCACGGTGCGACGCAAATCGCGCACCGAATAGCGGCGGCGGCCAAGCTCGGTGGCGATCATCGGCGAAGTCGCCAGCATCAGGCCGAGGCCGAAGATCAGCGGCATGAAATAGAGGTTGGCGCCGAGCGCGCCGCTGGCCAGCGTGTCCGCGCCCAGACGCCCCATCATCATGACGTCGGTGGCGGTCATCGCGGTCTGGCCGAGATTGGTCAGCACCATCGGCCAGGCCAGCGCCAGCGTCGCCCTGATTTCCTGACGCCAAAGATTTTCCGGCGCACGAGCGCCGGCTTCGATCGCAGACATTGTCCTGCTCTTTCCGATTGCGGCGCGTCGGCAACGAGGCCGGAAGCCGCACTTCCAAACGGCAAAACCTTCGGTTTCGCAGCGTTTGCGTCGTTCTATTGGACGAAATGCGACATGAAGGCAAGGGAGGACGGGCAGCCGGCGATTGAGCCAGAGGCGGGAACCCCCTCCTGTCCGGCCGCCCTTGGATCAGCCGATGCTTTCGCCACCGTCGATCACCAGCGCCTGGCCGGTCATGAAGGATGAGCGGTCTGAAACGAGGAACAGGATCGCTTCGGCGATCTCCTCGGCGCTGGCCCAGCGGCCCATCGGAATCCTGGTGCGGACATAGGTTTCGATCGCATCGCGTCCGCCCATCTGGGCGATGAACGGCTCGTTGAAAGGCGTGTCGACCCAGCCCGGGCAGAGCGCGTTGACGCGCACATTGTGCCGGGCATAGTCGAGCGACATCTGCCTGGTCATCGCCACCACGGCATGTTTGGACGTGGCATAGGCGATCATCTCGCGGTCGTAGAAGACGCCCGAATTCGAAGCCGTGTTGAGGATGACGCCGCCGCCTTGCGCGACCATTGCCGGCATGACCAGCCGCGCGGCCAGAAACTGCGCCCGTACATTGATGCGCCATGACGTATCCATACCATCGACCTCGACCTCGGTCAGCGTGCCGCCGACCTGGATGCCGGCGTGATTGTGCAGAATGTCGATGCGGCCATACTTGCCGAGAGTGCCTGTGATGAGCTTCTCGACCGCGGCGTCGTCAGAGACGTCGGTAACAACGGCCTCGGCCTGCCCGCCCACTGCCCGGATGTCCGCCGCTGTCGTCTCGCCGCTGGTCTTATCCCGGTCGGCGATGACCACCACAGCGCCTTCCCTGGCCATGATCATGGCGCCGGCGCGGCCGATGCCGGAACCGGCGCCCGTCACCACGGCGATGCGGTCTCTAAGGATCATGAATTTGTCTTTCAGCTGGATGGCTTGTTCAGTTTGACGGCTGGCGCTGGCGCAGCTGCCATTGGGCAAGCACCACCAGAAGAACCGAGGCGACGAGCACGATGGTGGCGATGGCGTTGATTTCCGGCGTCACGCCGCGCCGGATCGAGGCGAAGACATAGATCGGCAGCGTCGTCTGCGCGCCGGCGACGAAGAAGGCGACGATGAAATCGTCGAAGGAGAAGGTGAAGGCGAGCAGGAAACCGGCGATCACCGCCGGCATGATCTGCGGCAGCACGATCGAGCGAAACGTCGTCAGCGGCGTGGCGTAGAGATCGCTCGAGGCCTCGACCAGGTTGCGGTCGAGGCTGGCGAGACGCGTGCCGACGATCATCGTTACCAGCGCCATCGAAAACAGGCCATGGGCGGCGATGATTGATCCATAGCCGAGCGACAGGCGCGGCGGCTGGTCGTTTGGCCAGATCGAGGCGAGGAACGGATTGAGCACGCCAAACAACTGGACCAGCGCGACGAGCGTCGAGATGCCGATGACGACGCCGGGAACGACAATCGCGGCACCCATCAGCGCGTCGAAGACGGCGCGGGTTCTGAGCCCGACCCGCGCCAGGCCGAGCGCCGCTGCCGTGCCGCACACCGCCGCCAGAAGCGCGCTGGTGGTGGCGATGAACAGGCTGTTCTTCAGCGCCTCGACCAGGAACGGGTTCGACAGCGCCGTGCCGTACCACTGCACCGAAAAGCCGGTGAACTCGCTGGCATGGCGGCCGGCGTTGAAGGAAAACAGCACGACCAACGCAATCGGCAGATAGAGGAAGGCGAAGACGGCTGTGACGAAGGCGCGCATCAGATCAGATCCACCCTGCGGGCGCCCGACACCCGTGTCGAAACGCGGTTTGCCGCGATCAGAACCACCACCGAAACCGCCACCAGCGTGATGGCGATGGCCGATCCGAACGGCCAGTTGCGCGACTGCAGGAACAGGTCGACCAGCGCATTGCCGATGAAGAACACCTTGCCGCCGCCAAGCAGCGTCGGGATCAGGTATTCTCCGAGCAGCAGGATCATGACCAGCGAGAAGCCGGTCATCACGCCCGGCAGCGACAGCTTCAGCGTCACCCCCAGAAAGGTTGAGAGCGAGGTCGCGCCGAGATCGGCGGAGGCTTCCAGCAGCCTTCGGTCGAGCCGCTCGAGACTGACATAGATCGGCAGGATCATGAGGGGCAAATAGCCGTAGACGATACCGAGCAGCACGGCGCCCGGCGTGTTGATCAACCTGACATCCTCGATGCCGACAAAGGCCAGCAGTGCGGGAATGCCGCGTCCGCCCAGAATGTACATCCAGGCATAGGTGCGCATCAAAAGGCTGGTCCAGAACGGAATGACGACGAGCGCAAGCAGGATCAGCCGCCAGCGCTCCGGCGCCTTCAGGGCAAGGTAGTAGGCGACCGGGTAGGCGACGAGCAGACAGGCAAGCGCGCCCACCGGCGCCAGCATCATCGTGTTCCAGAAAGCGGTCGCCCGCGCCGGGAGGTTGGCGTATTGCGCCACCGTGAAGGCGGCCTGGTAGCCGCCCTCCGGCGCCCGCTCGCCGACGCTGAACACGGCAATGGCGACGAACGGCAAAACCAGAAACACCACCAGCCACGCTGTAGCCGGAGCGAGCAGCAGCGCTGTCAGGATGTTATGCCGAAATCTGTTGCCGTGCATAGAAACCGCCCCGATGCCGGCGGACCTAGGCCCGCCGGTTTTCCGTTTGCGTCAGGCCAGCCTCAAGCCGACTTGAAGCGCGCCATCAGCTCGGCGCGACCCGGATCGGTCAGTGTTGCCGCCGCGCCGAACTCAAGCGGTGTCAACAGGTCGGCCGCCGGGTAAAGGATCGGATTGTCGAGCACTTCCTTGGGCAGCAGCTTGTTGACGCGAGCGTCGGTCGAGGGCGCGCCGTTGGCGAGATGCTCCTTCACAGCAACCTCCGGGGTCATCAGATAATTGAGCAAGGCATAGCCGGCCGGCTTGTTCGGCGCGTCCTTCGGGATGGCGTAGAAGTCGGTCCAGATCTCGCCGCCCTCCTTGCCCAGCACATAGGCGATCTCCGGGATATCGCGATGCAGCTGTGCGCCATCATTCGTCCAGCACATGGTCAGCCAGGCGTCGCCCGCCCGCATGCCCGGCTGGTAGTCGGACGAGACCGCGAACAGATGCGGCTTGACCTTGAGCAGCAGCTCCTCGGCCTTGGCGAGTTCATCCTGCTTCAGCGAGTTGAAGGAATAGCCGTAATATTTCAGCGCGTTGCCGATGGTGGTCAGCTGGTAGTCATGCACCATGGTGCGGCCATCGCCCTCAGCCATGGCGACGTCCCAGAATTCCTTCCAGCTCGTCATCGGCTTGGCCAGCTTCTTGGTGTTGACGGCAAAGCCCGTGGTGCCCCAGTTCTTCGGCACCGCGTAGGTCGTGCCGTCGATCGTGCCTTCCGAGGTGAAGCGCGGGTCCTCCTGGGAGCCGTCGAAATTCGGCAGCTTGGCCATATCGAGCGGATCGATGATGCCGAGCTTCTTGTAGGTCGAGATCGTGTAGTTGGTCGGCACGAACAGGCTCCAGCCCGAGGCGCCGGCCTGCAGCTTGGCCAGCATCTCCTCATTGGAGCCGAACACGTTGACCTCGACGGCGACGCCGGTGTCCTTCTTGAAATTCTCGAAGGTCTGCGGGTCGTGATAGTTCGGCCAGGTGGCGATCGACATGCGGTCGCCGAGGTTTTCGGCGGCGAAGGCCGGCGTCGGCATGATGCCGAGCTCGCGCGCCATCACCGCGGTTGCGATGCCCAGGCCGGTGAGGCCGAGGAAATCGCGGCGCCCGATCGAGCCGCGCTTCAGGCGCATCAGCTGGTCGACGAAGTTCTCAGGGCTAATCGGCAGTCCGTCACGATATGATTTCGACATTTTTTGCTACCCTCTGGTTGGTCCCGTTGTTCTTGGTCTCCGGAAACGCCAGCGGCGTCCCGGAGGCAAAGCCGATGGCGACGGGTTCACCCGGCTTGAAGAGATTGCCATGGCCGATCACATGGTCGGCCTTGGCCAGCAGCGTTCCGATGCCCTGCACCTCGATGGCGTATTCCGCCGTCGAGCCCAGGAAGATCCGGTTGCGCACGATGCCCTTGAAAGGGCTGCCTTTGGTGGCGCCGAGGCTTAGCGATTCAGGACGCAGGCTGACGGAAACGGTCTCGCCCTGCTGCAAGGCGGTTCGTTTGCGCGCGGCAATGACGGTTCCGTCCGCCAGCGCCACATTGACAAGATCGCCTGTATGCCCGGCAACCTTGCCGCTCAACAGATTGGTCTTGCCGACGAAGTCGGCGACGAACAGGTCGGCCGGCTCGTCATAGATCTCGCTTGGTTGCCCGAGCTGTACGATGCGGCCGCCGTTCATGACGCAGACGAAGTCGCTCATCGACAGCGCCTCCTCCTGGTCGTGGGTGACCAGCACGAAGGTGATGCCGATCTCGCGCTGCAGGTTCTGCAGCTCGATCTGCATGTCGGTGCGCAGCTTTTTGTCGAGCGCTGCCAGCGGCTCGTCGAGCAACAGCACGGCCGGCTTGTTGACCAGTGCGCGCGCCAGCGCGACGCGCTGCTGCTGGCCGCCGGAGAGTTCGTGGATCTTGCGGCGGCCATAGCCGGCGAGCCGCACCATTTCGAGCGCCTCGCCGGCGCGCCGGCCGATTTCCTGCGACGACAGGCGCGGCCGTGCCTGGCGCAACCCGTAGGACACATTGGCTTCGACATCGAGATGCGGAAACAGCGCGTATTGCTGGAACACCATGTTGACCGGCCGACGATAGGGCGGCGTTCCGGCCATGTCCCGGCCACGGATGAACACCTGGCCTTCGCTCGGCTGCTCGAAGCCGCCGATCATGCGCAGGCATGTGGTCTTGCCGCAGCCGGACGGTCCGAGAAGGGCGACAAAGGCGGAGGGCGGCACAGCGAGATCGATGCCGCTGACGGCGGTCACAGCGCCATAGCGCTTGGTGACGCCGCGAAACTCGATGTCGGGCACTGCGGTCAAAGTGCTGGCTCCAGCAACAGGGCTATTCCAGGACGCTACCAGAGCCAATGGCGTCTAGTATATACCTCGCTGGTGGTATATCTGATCTATTTTCTCGTTTAAGGGGGTATAGATTGAGTGCGTCCCGCAGCGACGAATACAGCCGGCTCGCAGCCCTTGTCGCGGCGACACGGGAGACGAGCGGCGACCTGTTCGGCAAGGCAATGGTCGGCTGGTTGAGCCAGCATGTCGGCTTCGACCACTGTGTGATCTTCGGTTACCGCGGCGCCTCGCGACCGCCGCTGCTGTTCGAAACCTTCTCGCCGGCCGAGAGCCATGTCTTCGTCACGCTCTATCAGGAAGGACCTTATCTTCTCGACCCATTTCATCACGCGGCGGTGGAGCGCAAGGAGGGGTTCTGGCGCATGCGCGAACTGGCGCCCGACCGCTTCTATGCCAGCGAGTATTTTCGCACCTACTATAGCCAGACAAGGCTGGCCGAGGAGGTCGGCTTCTTCGTGCCGCTGCCCGGCAAGGATGCCCTGGTGCTGTCGCTGATGCGATTGCACGCCTCGGGTCCCTTCGGCACCGCCGATGCCAGGCTGCTGCGCGACATGGCGCCGGCGGTCATCAACTTCGCCCGGTTGCGCTGGCCCGCACTTTCGGCCGAGGAGCAGGACGAAGCGGAGCAGGGCGAGACGATCGCCGCCGTCAACGAGTTCGACCGCGCCCACATTTGGGAAAGCCTGTCGCTGACCCCGCGCGAAAAGCATGTCGTCGATCTGGTGCTGCAGGGGCATTCCACCGAGTCGATCGCAAGAGCCATGCGCATCGTGCCGGGAACGGTGAAGGTTCACCGCCGCAACATCCACCGCAAACTCGGCATCAAATCCCAGGCCGGGCTGTTCGCCCGCTTCATTGAGATCATCGAGAGCCGGCGTTGAAATCGCTGAGGCAGACATCGTTCACTTGCGGGCGACAGACTGCTACGGATTGCCCGAAACCAGTCGCTTCCTCATACGCCCCGGAGAGCAGACGATGGCATTCAGGCGCAGAAAGAACACGGCCGCGATCCCTCGCACGGTGCCGGCTTTCGAGCACATCGTCACCGAGGCGAGCGACAGTTTCCTGTGGCGGCTCGACGACTATCCCTGGGAGCGCAATGTCTGGAATTTTCATCCGGAATACGAGATCCATCTCCTGAGGAAGTCTTCCGGGGTCGCGCTGGTCGGCGATCACATCGGCGAATTCGGGCCGGGCTACCTGAGCATCGTCGGCGGCGGGCTGCCGCATGACTGGGTGACATCGGTGCAACCCGGCGAGCTGATCGAAGGACGCGACATCGTGCTGCAATTCGATCCGCAGCGGCTGCGCGGCTCGGCGGGACTGCTGCCTGAGCTGCGCGAACTAGAACCGTTCCTGGAGCGATCGCTGCGCGGCATCGTCTTCCATGGCCGCGCCGCGCTCGACGGCGCTGCGCTGATGGAACGGATGGGCACCGTGCACGGGCTCGCCCGGTTTTGCCTCTTCCTCGAACTGGTCGATCTGCTGGCCAGGACAGACGAATACGAGCTTTTGTCCTCGCCGGATTTCTCACCCGCGCTCGACGCAACCTCGCTGGACATCATCCAGCGCACGCTGACCTATCTCTTCCAGCACTTCGCCGAGGACCTGAAGCTGCCGGAGGCGGCGGAGCTGGCGGGGATGAGCGAAAGCACGTTTTCGCGCTTCTTCCAGAAAAACACCGGTAACAGTTTCAGCGACCACATCGCCAAGCTCCGGCTCTGGCAAGCCTGCAAGCTGCTGGCGGACACCGATATTCCGATCACCGACATCTGCTTCCAGGTCGGCTACATGAACATCTCCAACTTCAACCGCGCCTTCCTGCGCAAGCACCGGATGACGCCGTCATCCTACCGCAAGCTGTCGAAGCAGCGGATGACGATGCGCGCCTGAAAACCGGCCTTCCTCACTCCATCGGTACTCATGTGACAGAGGCCGTGCAGGCGGGCCGGATTTTGCAGCGCACAATGCATAAAAGTACAGGTCTGCTGCAACGGGGCTTCTAGCGCGGCCTTTAGCAACTCCTCATTTTGGCGATGGGTGGCTTGTCGCTCGGGCGATGGCGAGGATCGCGCAACCGAAGACTTACGCTTCCTGCGACTGTTCCTGGAGGAGAAAATCAATGAAACCAATTCGGCTCGCTGCGAGCATAAGCGCAGCTTTCATGCTTACCACGACCCTCTCGACCATGGCGCTGGCGGCGCCGGTCTGCTCGGCGCCGGTCAAGGTGCTGGCGCAACCGCGTGACGGGCTGACGCTGCTGGAAGCGTCCAAGGACGAGTTCCAGAAACTGGCCGGCGCCAGCTTCCAGATCGACTATCTCAACGAGAACGACCGCCGGGCAAAGTCGCGCGCCGATGCGTCCACGGTCGGCAACTACAACGTCTACTATGTCGACGAAGCCAATGTCGCGCTGTTCGCCTCGTCGAAATGGATCGTGCCGCTCACCGACTATTACCCGGCTGACTACGACTACGCCGATTTCGACCCGGGCCGGCAGAAGGTCGCCACCTATGACGGCAAGGTGTGGTTCGCGCCGCTGACCGGCGGCGGCGACCTGATGGTCTACCGCAAGGACATTCTGGAAGCCGCCGGCATCCAGCCGCCGAAGTCGCTGGACGAGTTGATCGCCGACGTGCCGAAGCTGACCGATCCCGACAAGGGCATGTACGGCATCGCGCTGCGCGGCGCGCGTGGCTCGGGCGCCAATGTCTGGCGCTGGATGCCGTTCTTCAAGGCCTATGGCGGAAAATGGTTCGACGGTGACAAGCCGGCTTTCAACTCCGAGGCCGCGGTCAAAGCGACCGAGACCTATCTTAAACTGTTCAAGGATTCAGCGCCCGGCACGCAGACCGGCAGCTGGGACGAATCGACCGGCGCCTTCCTGTCGGGCCAGGTTGCCATCTTGGTCGAATCGACGCCGCTGTCGGGCATGGCGGTCGACCCGAAGACCTCGCAAGTGGTCGGCAAGATCGGCTTCCTGCCGCCGCCCTCGCCACTGACCGGCGGCGGCTACGGCCACGGCCTCGCCATCGCCGCCAAGGCCAATGCCGATGACGCCGCGAAGCAATGCGCCGGCCTGTTCATCGCCTGGGCGACGTCGAAGGAGAACGAGAAGCGCCGGCTCGACGCGCACCAATTCGGCGAGCTCAACCGCACCAGCGTGCTGTCCAGCAAGGAGTTCGCCGACATCTATGGCGCCGATCTCGGCCAGGCGCTTGCCGATACCGGCAAGGTGACGGCGGTGAACTTCTGGCAGGATCCGCGCTGGCCGGATCTCGGCGACCGCTGGGGCATCATCCTGGAAGAGCTGGTCAGCGGCACGCGCACCGACGTCAAGGGCGGCCTCGACGAACTCGAGGCCTACGCCAACGAGCTGGTGAAGAAGAAGTAATCCTCCCGCCCGCGGCGCGCGGTCCACGGCATTCGACCGGATGCCGGGACCTGTGCGCCGCGGGTCTCTCCAAAAAGGCACAGCCCGAGGATAGGCAATGCGCCGACGCTCTTCCCTGCCCGTGACGTTTCTGGTTCCGACGCTCGCCATTCTTCTGGTGCTGTCGATGGTGCCGACGCTGTACGCCATCGTCATTGCGCTGCAGAACCGCGAGCTGAGCTCGTCGGACTATTCCTGGGTCTGGCTGTCGAACTTCATCGACCTGTTCGCCGACCGGCGTTTCCTCAACGCGGTCTGGGTTTCGGTGAAGTGGGAAATCGTCACCGTGGTGGCGACGATGATGGTGGCGATCGGGCTCGGCGTGCTGATGTTCGAAGTAGCGTCGCCGCGGCTGCGCAACATCTACTGCCTGCTGTTCATCATCCCGGTGCTGTTGCCGCGTGTCTCGGCGGCCTTCGTGTGGAAGTTTGCCTATCATCCGCTCTACGGCATCGCCACCTATCCCTACAGGCTGATCACCGGCGGGCTGATCTTCGACCCGCTGTCGAAGCCGTCGATTGCCCTGTTTGCCGTCGCCTCGGTCGATGTCTGGCAGTGGGGACTGTTCTTCGCGGTCATCGTGCTGAAGCTTCTGGAGACCTTGCCGCCACAGCCGATCGAAGCGGCGCGGCTCGACCACGCCAAACGCTGGCAGATCCATGCCTATGTGACCTTGCCTATGCTGAAGGCGCCGCTGATCAGCCTGATGTTCGTCAAGATGATCGAATCGCTGCGCTCCTTCGACCTGATTTATGTGATGACGCGCGGCGGGCCGGGCGTGGCGACCGAGACGCTCGACATGTACGCCTTCTCGCAAGGCTTCATCGAATCCGGCAAGGTGTCCTATGCCTCGGCCATGGCGGTGCTGATGATGATCGCGACTGTCATCACCTTCACCATGCTGTGGAAGCGGGTGCAGGCATGAGGCCGTATCGCATGAGACCGGGCCGCCTCATCGGCAAGATCATCCTAGCCTTCGCCGGCTTCATGGCGGTGTTTCCGCTCGCCTGGACGGCGGTCAATTCGCTGAAGAACAATGTCGACATCATCACCCGCGTGCCGCGCCTGGTGTTTACCCCGACCTTCGACAATATCAGCTACATCATCGGCCGCGACAGCGTCATGACCGGTCTCTATAACTCGGTCATTTCCTGCGGCGTCGCCGTGCTGATCGGCGTCATGCTCGGCCTTCCGGCAGCCTATGCGGTGGCGCGCTATCCCAATCGCTTCGCTGGCGACATCCAGTTCTTCGTGTTGTCGCTGCGCTTCCTGCCCCCGGTGGCGGTCGCCATTCCGCTGATGGTGATCTGGCTGCAGATCGGGCTCTACGACACCTTGCCGGCGCTGATCGTCACCTATTCGCTGCTCACCATCTCGGTGATCATGTGGCTCGCCATTCCCGCCTTCCAGGCCGTGCCGAAGGAAATCGAGGAAGCCGCTTTCGTCGACGGCTACGGCGCTTACTCGGTGTTCTGGCGCATTGCGCTGCCGGTAGCGGCGCGCTCGCTGATCGGCGCCGTCGCCTTCAGCTTCGTGCTGGTGTGGAACGAATTCCTGATCGCGCTGATGCTGTCCAGTTCCAACGCCAAGACATTGCCGATCGTCGCTTCCGAACTTTCACAGCAAGGCATGAACGTGCCGTGGGGAATCCTCAACGCCTCGGTCGTGCTGTTGTCGCTACCGCCGCTGCTGTTCCTCGGCGTGCTCAGCGGCTTCCTGAATTCCGTTTTCCGGCAAAAAAAGACTTGATGCGAGGACTTACCTATGCGGGCACTGGTGCTTGAGAAAAAAGGCGAACTGTCGCTGCGCGAGATCGCGCTGCCGCTCGACGTCGGACCGGGCGATGTCAAGATCGCCATCCACACGGTCGGCGTCTGCGGCAGCGACGTGCACTATTACACCCATGGCGCCATCGGCAGCTATGTCGTGCGGGCCCCGATGGTGCTCGGCCACGAAGCCGCGGGAACGATCGTCGAGATCGGCGCCAATGTCGGCACGCTGAAGGTCGGCGACCGCGTCTGCATGGAGCCGGGCGTGCCGAACCTGTCGTCGCGCGCGACCAGGCTCGGCATCTACAATGTCGACCCTGACGTCTCCTTCTGGGCGACGCCGCCTGTGCATGGCGTGCTGGCGCCCTATGCCGTGCACCCGGCCGCCTTCACCTACAGACTGCCGGACAATGTCACCTTCGCCGAAGGCGCGATGGTCGAACCCTTTGCCATCGGCATGCAGGCGGCGCGCCGCGCCCGCATCGTGCCTGGCGACGTCGCCGTCGTCGTCGGCTGCGGCCCGATCGGCATCATGATCGCGCTGGCGGCGCTGGCCGGCGGCTGCTCGAAGGTGCTGATCTCCGATTTTTCCGCACCCAAGCTCAAGATTGCCGCGCAATATCCCGGCATCGTGCCGGTCAATATAGGTGAGCAATCGCTGGTCGACGCAGTCTCCGCCGCGACCGACAATTGGGGCGCGGATATCGTGTTCGAGGCGAGCGGCAGCCCGAAGGCATTCTCCGACCTGTTCGATGTCGTGCGGCCGGGCGGCGCGGTGGTGCTGGTCGGACTGCCGGTCGAACCGGTCAGCCTCAACGTTCCGGCGGCGATCTCCAAGGAAGTGCGCATCGAGACGGTGTTCCGTTACGCCAACATCTTCGACCGCGCGCTGCAGCTGATCGCCTCGGGGAAGGTCGACCTCAAGCCGCTGATCACCGGCACTTATGATTTCTCGGACAGCATCGAGGCCTTCGAGCGGGCGGCGCAAGGCAAGCCGCAAGACGTCAAGCTGCAAATCCTTCTTACCGGCGAGAAGGGCTGACCATGTCCGCGATCGTTTGCTCCCATGTCGACAAGGCTTACGGCGCCACTACCGTCATCCGAGACCTCAATCTCTCGATCGAGGAGCACGAATTCGTCGTATTCCTCGGCCCGTCCGGCTGCGGCAAGTCGACCTTGCTCAGGATGCTGGCCGGACTGGAGGATATCAGCGGCGGGGAAGTGTCGATCGGCGGCAAAGTGGTCAACGATCTCGAGCCCGGCGAGCGCGGCATTGCCATGGTTTTCCAGAACTATGCGCTCTACCCGCATATGACGATCTTCGACAATATCGCCTTTGGGCTCAAGCGACAGAAAGTGCCCCCGGCCGAGATCCGGAAGCGGGTCGAGGCGGTGGCAACGACGCTCGGCCTCGAACCTTACCTCGCCCGCAAGCCGACCGAACTTTCCGGCGGCCAGCAGCAGCGCGTGGCGATTGCGCGCGCCATGATCAAGACGCCGAAAGTGTTCCTGTTCGACGAGCCGCTGTCGAATCTCGACGCCAAACTTCGCAACCATATGCGGGTCGAAATCGCCCGCCTGCACCAGTCGCTGAAGACCACTACCGTCTATGTCACCCACGACCAGCTCGAAGCGATGACGCTGGCCGACCGGATAGTGCTGCTCAGGGATGGCGTCATCGAACAGATCGGCTCGCCGGCCGAGATCTATCGCCAGCCGGGCAATCTGTTCGTCGCCGGCTTCATCGGTACGCCGAACATGAATTTCATCGACGTGGCCGTCGGGCGGAAGGACGAACGCTGGACGCTGACAGGCGGCGGCTCGACCTTCTTCATAGAAGGCCTGGGCTTCGATCTGCGCGGCGTCCATCGCGCCGTGCTTGGAATCCGACCGCCGGACCTGAAGACCGCCGGTGCTCAGAGCATCAATCTTCTGCAAGGCACCGCCGACCTCATCGAGTTCCACGGCAATGACGCGCTGGTGACGTTCGCCTGCGGCGGCAAGGAGGTCGGCGCGTTGGTATCGGCCCGCGAATGCCCGGCGTTGCGCGCGCCTGTGCGCTACACATTCGAGGAGGAGAGCGTGCATCTGTTCGACGCGGCGACCGGCGCATCCTTGCGCCGGCGAGAGGAGGCCTAGATTTGGTACGCAATTCCGGACGGAAAACCGTTTCACGCTTTTCCTGGAATTGCTCTAGTTGATGGCGTCGAGCGCCTGCCGCTGGCGGTGCATTTCGAGGAAGATCCTGTAGTCGCGGTCGAAGCGGCCTGACGCGGTCGGGTTCGAGGTGCGCGCCCTGCCGCCTTGCTGCATGGCGACGCAGGCGGCATTCAGGTCCGGGAACAGGCCAGCGGCAGTGGCGGCGACCATGCCGGTGCCGAGCAGAACGGCTTCGTCGGCCAGCGGCTCGATCACCGCGCAGCCGGTGGCGTCGGCATAGAGCTCCATCAGCAACGGGTTCTTGGTGTGGCCGCCGGTGACATGCAGCGTGTCGATGAGATAGCCGTTCTCGTTCAGCGCCTCCAGCACATGGCGCACGCCGAGCGCGATGCCGACGGCGGTGCGCCAATACAGCTTGCACAGACTGTCGAAGGAGGAATCCAGCGTCAGCCCGCTGACCACGCCGACGGCATGCGGGTCGGCAAGCGGCGAGCGGTTGCCGTGGAAATCCGGCAGCACATGCAACCTCGCCGCCAGCTTGTCGCCTTCGGTGCTGCGCAGTTCAGCGACGCGCCTGGCGATCTTGGCATGCATGGCCGCATCCGGCTCGCCGCCGGCGCCATGCCAGCGGATGATGTGGTCGAGCAAAGCCCCGGTAGCCGACTGGCCGCCTTCCGACAGCCAGAGCTTTGGCAGTGCGGCGCCATAGTATGGACCCCAGACGCCGGCGAAAGGCTGCGGATCGGGCGACATGGCCATGACGCAGGACGAGGTGCCGGCGATCAATGCCAGATGGCGGCCGATATTCTGCTCGTCGCCAGCAAAGCCGCCGAGCACGCCAAGCGCGCCGGCATAGGCATCGATGACGCCGGCGCCGACCCGACAGTTTTCGCTCAAGCCCAACTCCGCCGCCGCTTCAGGGGTGAGCGTACCGATGTCGGCGCCGACAGCACTTGCCTTCTCCGGCAGGCTGCCGTGTTCGAACAGATCGCCAAGCCCGACCCTGTCGAAGAAGTCCCGGCGCCAGCCGGTTTCCTCATGCGCCAGATAGGTCCATTTGGCGGTCAGCGTGCATTGCGAGCGCGCCAGCGACCCGGTCGCCTTCCAGGTCAGGAAATCGGTGAGGTCGAATAGGTAGCCGGCTTCATGCCAAGTTCCCGGCAGATTGCGCTTCAGCCACATCAGCTTCGGCGTCGCCATTTCCGGCGACATGACGCCACCGATATAGTCGAGTACGGCGTGGCCGCTATCGGTGCATTCATCTGCCTCGGCGATGGCGCGATGGTCGAGCCAGACGATGGTGTCCCAGCGCCGTTCGCCCGTCACCGAGACGCTGAGCTGGCCGGCATTCCTGTCCAGCACCACCAGCGAGCAGGTGGCGTCGAACGACATGCCGACAATATCGTCGGCTGACACACCGGCCTTTTCGCGCGCGGCACGCACCGCGATGCACACAGCCGACCAGATATCCTGCGAATTGTGCTCGGCGTGATCGGCCTGCGGCTGGTTCATGACGATCGGATGCTCGGCGCGGCCGAGCAAGGTGCCTGACGTATCGAGAATGCCCGCGCGGGCGCTCCCGGTGCCGACATCGACCGCGCAAACGAAGCTTTTCGTCAAGATGCTTTTACTCTCGCTCCCTAGAGCCGGATGATTTCAGGTCTGTTCGACCCGAAATCTGAATCCGTCTCTAAATCAAAGAAGTAGAGCATGATGTCGTCCGAAAACCGCTTCACACTTTTCGGCATCATGCTCTAGCCTGCAATCAGATCGGGCAATTGCAGCATGTCCGCGAATATAAAGTCCGGTTCACTCGACGCAAGCCGCGCTTTCAAGGCCGGGTTGCCGGCGTGCGAACCGCCGGTGAAAGCAAAGACGCGCATGCCGGCCGCACGCGCCGCTGATATGCCAGCCGGGCTGTCCTCGATTACGATGCAATTACCGGGATGCGCGCCCATGGCGGCGGCGGCATGGAGAAAAAGATCCGGCGCCGGCTTGCCGCGCGCGACCATGGCGGCGCTGAACAGATGCGGCTCGAGCAGGCCGAGCAGACCGGTGACGTCGAGCGCGTAGCGTATCCGGTCGAGCGTGCCGGAGGACGCGACGCAGCAGGGCACGCCCAGCCTCGGCAGGATGTCGCTGATGCCGGGAATCGGCTTCAGCTCCTCGCGGAATTTGCGCATCAGCTCGACGCGCATATCGGTCAGGTGCACGTCGGTGATGTCGATGGTGAAATCGCGAAGAAGTATCTCGCGCACGCTCTTCATGCTCTTGCCGAGGAAATGCTCGTAGGCCGCATCCTCGCTGACCGAGCCCCCGGCGGCAGAGATCATGCCGAGCAGAGCCGAAACCGACAGCGCCTCGCTGTCGACCAGCACGCCGTCACAGTCGAAGATGACCAGTTCGGGCGTCATTGCGGCTGGCGTCAGAGCTTGCCGGAGATGTAGCGCGTCAGCGTCGCGCGCGTGCCATTCGCCCACAAGACGTTGAGCGCATGGGCAAAGGCCTCGGCGAACGCCGCCGAGCGGCCGACATCGCCATAGATGTCCTCCATCGCAAGCCAGGCGCCGGGCGCATCCTTCGCCGCCTTGGCGGTTGCCTGCAGCCGGTCCCAGCTGGGATCGTTGGCTTCGATGTCGGCGCCGCTGTCGGTGGTGCCGAAGCAATAGCGGCACCACAGCGCCGATTCCAGCGCGAGACCCGCAACGCTCTTCCCGGCTTTCAGCCGGTCGGCGATGGTCGGGATGATGAATTTCGGCTGCCGGTTGGAACCGTCGAGGCAAAGCCGGCGGATGGTGTCGCCGATCTTCGGGTTGGAAAAGCGGTGCTCGATGAGCTGGTAATAATCCTCCAGCACGGTGTCCGGCACCGGCGGCACGGTCGGGATGATCTCGTCATGCTCGAGCTTGGCGAGGAAGCCGCGCACCAGCGGCTCCTGCATCGCCTCATGGACGAAATGGATGTCCATCAACCCTGCGGGATAAGCGATCGTGGCATGACCGCCATTGAGGATGCGGATCTTCATCAGCTCATAGGGCGCGACATCCCTCACGAATTGCACACCGACCTTTTCCAGCGGCGGGCGGCCGTCGGTGAAATGATCCTCCAGCACCCATTGCCTGAACGGCTCGCAGAACACCGGCCAGTTGTCCTCAAGGCCGAACTCGGTGGCGAGAATGCCGCGCTCGCGGTCGGAGGTGGCGGGGGTGATGCGGTCGACCATGCCGTTGGGAAAGGCGACATTGTCGCTGACCCAGTTTGCCAGATCCTCATCGATCAGCCGGGCGAGGCCGATGACGCCATCCGAGGTGACATGGCCATTGTGAGGGATGTTGTCGCAGGACATGACGGTGAACGGCACGATGCCGTCGGCCCGGCGGCGTATCAGGCCCGCAAGGATGAGGCCGAACACCGTCTTCGGCGTCGTGCCTGCCTGTGCGTCGGCGACGATGTCGGGGTGGGTCGGGTTGAACTTGCCGGAGGCCGGATCGATGAAATAACCGCCTTCCGTGATGGTCAGCGAGACGATCTTGATCGCCGGATCGGCGAGCTGGTCGATGATGGCATCGGCATCGCCGGGCGTCAGGAAGTCGATCATAACGCCGGTGACGCGGGCGCTCATATGGTCGGAATCCTGCTCGACCACGGTGGTCAGCCAGTCCTGCTCCTGCAGCTTGGAACGGCCGATTTTTTCGCCCTCGAAGACCCCGGCGCCGACCAGCGCCCAGTCATGGCCGATGCCTGAATTGAAGAGATCGTCGAGGTAGACCGCCTGATGCGAGCGATGGAAATTGCCGACGCCGAAATGGACGATACCGGGTTTGAGCCTGGAGCGATCATATCTGGGACCGGCGACCTCGGCGGGGAGTTCCGAGAGGATCGAGGAGGAGAGTTTCACGGTCATTTTTTTACCCTTTTGGCCGGGCTGCGGCCTTCGTGATCCCGGCCCATCAACTCATCCATTGGCCGCCATCGACATTGTAGGTCTGGGCGACGATGTATTCGGCGTCGTCGCTGGCCAGGAAGACCGCCATGCCGGTCAGGTCCTCCGGCTTGCCCATGCGGCCATAGGGCACGCCCTCGCCGACCAGCCGCTTCTTCTCGCCCTTCGGCCGGTTCTCATATTTGGCAAACAGCGCATCGACCTCATCCCACATATCGCTGTCGACGACGCCGGGCGCGATGCCATTGACGTTGATGCGGTGCTTGATCAGGTCGAGCCCGGCGGACTGGGTCAGCGAAATCACCGCGGCCTTGGTGGCGCAATAGACGGCGACCAGCGGCTCGCCGCGCCGTCCTGCCTGGCTGGCGATGTTGATGATCTTGCCGCCCTTGCCCCTTGCGATCATCGAACGCGCCGCTGCCTGCAGCATGAACAAAGTGCCGGCGACGTTGACGGAGAACAATTTGTCATAGCTCGCTTCGGTGATCTCGACGATCGGCGCCAGGTCGAACAAGGCAGCATTGTTGATCAGTATGTCGAGGCCGCCGGTCTTTTCGACCGCCTTGACCGCCGCCTGGATCGAAGCAAGGTCGCTGACGTCGAGCCTGACCGGATAGGCGTTGGCGCCAATCTCGGCGGCCGTGTTTTCGGCAGCCGCCAGATTGATGTCGGCAATGGCCACCGTGGCACCCTCGCGCGTATAGGCTTCGGCAAAAGCCCTGCCGATGCCGCGCGCGGATCCGGTGATCAGCGCCGATTTGCCTTTCAGTCTCACTGCGTCAGCGCCTTTCCGTCGGGGCCGAAGCGATGCATGCGGACCTTGTCCGGCGTCAAATAGATGGTGTCGCCGTGGCGTACGGCCAGTTCGCCATCGGCGCGTACCGTCAGCGGACCGACGCCGTCGGCCTGGACATGCAGGAAGGTGTCGGAGCCCAGATGCTCGGCGACGCCGACAAGGGCTTTCCAGTCACCCGCGGTGGTCGATATCCCCATATGCTCAGGACGAATGCCGATGGTCTTGGCGTTGTATTTGGCCGCCGGCGCACCTTCGATCAGGTTCATTTTCGGCGAACCGATGAAGCCCGCCACGAACAGGTTCTTCGGCGACTTGTAGAGTTCCATCGGCGAGCCGACCTGTTCGATGTTGCCGGCGTTGAGCACGACGATTTTGTCGGCCATGGTCATGGCTTCGATCTGGTCGTGGGTGACGTAGACCATCGTCGTCTTGAGCTGATGGTGCAGCTCGCTGATTTCGAGCCGCATGGTGCCGCGCAGTGCGGCATCGAGGTTGGACAGCGGCTCGTCGAATAGGAATGCCGAGGGCTGGCGCACGATGGCGCGGCCGATGGCGACGCGTTGCCGCTGGCCGCCAGAGAGCTGGCCGGGCCGGCGTTCGAGATAGTTGGTGAGGTTGAGGACCCGGGCTGCGTCCTTCACCTTCTTGTCGATCGTCGCCACATCCTCGCCCGCCATCTTCAGCGGGAAGCCGATGTTCTTGGCCACCGTCATATGCGGATAGAGCGCATAGGACTGGAATACCATGGCCAGCTTGCGCTTGGCCGGCGCCTCGCCGGTGACGTCACGGCCATCGATGTTGATGGTGCCCCCGCTGGTGTCCTCGAGCCCGGCGATGAGGCGCAGCAACGTGGACTTGCCGCAACCCGACGGCCCGACGAAGACGACGAACTCGCCATTCTCGATGACCAGGTCGAGGCCTGGAATGATGACCGTCGATCCGAAATGCTTGGAGACGTTCTTGAGCGTGATGTTTCCCATGGTTTCCTCCCCGAGGGGTTATTTGGCCGGATTGCTTCAGGCAACGTCCGTTATTTTACCGCACCGAAGGTCAGCCCGCGCACCAGCTGCTTCTGGCTGAACCAGCCCATGATCAGGATGGGCGCGATGGCCAGCGTCGATGCCGCCGAAAGCTTGGCCCAGAACAGGCCTTGCGGGCTTGAGAACGAACTGATGAAGGCCGTCAGCGGCGCCGCCTCGGTGGTGGTCAGGCGGATGGTCCAGAACGCTTCGTTCCACGCCAGGATGATGTTGAGCAGCATGGTCGAGGCGATGCCCGGCACGGCCATGGGGGTCAGCACATAGACGATCTCGCCCCACAGGGTGGCGCCGTCCATGCGTGCCGCTTCCAGGATCTCGCCGGGGATTTCGCGGAAGTAGGTGTAGAGCATCCAGATCACGATCGGCAGGTTGATCAGCATCAGCATGATCATCAGGCCGATGCGGCTGTCGAGCAGTCCGGCATCGCGGAAGATGAGGTAGATCGGGAACAGCACCGCAACCGCCGGCATCATCTTGGTGGAGAGCATCCACATCAGGATGTCCTTGGTCCACTTGCCCGGCGAGAAGGCCATCGACCAGGCGGCCGGAACCGCGACGATCAGGGCCAGGATGGTCGAGCCGACCGAGAGCAGCACCGAGTTGAAGAAGAACTTGAAGTAGCCGCTCTGCGCCTGGACCTCGGTATAGCTCTCGAACGTCCCCGACGGGATCAGCGCGAAGCCCTGGATGGCCTCCTGCTCCGACTTGAACGAGGTGATGATCGTGTAGAGGATCGGGAAGAAGATCAGCAGCGCGACGATCCAGGCGGCGCCTGTCGCAATGACCTTGTGTTGGGTGGTGACTGCACGTGCCATCGTATCCTCCCTTACTTGTCCAGGTTCTTGCCGACCGCGCGCATGGCGAAGAAGGCGACGATGTTGGCGAGAATGACGGCGATGACACCGCCGGCCGATGCCTGGCCGATTTTGAACTCCAGCAATGCCTTCTGGTAGACGAGGAAGGGCAGGTTGGTGGAGGCATAGCCGGGTCCGCCATTGGTGGTGACCAGGATCTCGGCATAGACCGACAGCAGGAAGATGGTCTGGATCAGGATGACGACGGTGATGGCGCGCGACATGTGCGGCAGCGTCAGATAGATGAAGCGGCTGACGAAGCCGGCGCCGTCCATCTCGGCGGCTTCCTTCTGCTCGCCGTCGAGCGACTGCAATGCGGTCAGCAGGATCAGCGTGGCGAAGGGAAGCCATTGCCAGGCGACGATGATGATGATGGCCAGCATCGGATGCTGCCCGAACCAGTCGATCGGTTGAGCCCCGAAGAAGCGCGCAATGTCGGCAAAGACGCCGTATTGCGGGTGCATGATCATGTTCTTCCAGACAAGTGCAGCCACCGGCGGCATGACGAAGAACGGAGAGATGACGAGGATGCGGACGATCCCCTGTCCCCACATCGGCTGATCGATCAACAGCGCCAGCATGATGCCTCCGATGACGGTGATCAGCAGCACGCTGCCCACCAGGACCAGCGTGTTGAGGATCGACTGCAGGAATGCCGGGTTGGAATAGAACAGCGAGTAATTCGAGAACCAGACAAACCCGTCGCGGATCGGATTGAGCGGATTGTACTGCTGGAAGGAGAACCAGATCGTGAGTGCCAGCGGCACGATCATCCAGACGAACAGCAGCACCACGGATGGCGCCAACATAAAGCGGGCAAGCGAACGGGTCTGCTGAGTAGCCATGACGGTCACCCTTCAAGGTCAGCCAAATTTTCAGGTGTGTGAAAGGGGCCGCCCGAACTGGGATTCGGGCGGCCGTTGCCGGCCAAGGAGGCGGCCGGCATTCGGCACCGGGAGGAGCCTTACTTGATATAACCGCCTTCGGTCATGGTCGCGGTGGCGGCGTCCTGCGCCTGCTTGAGCGCGTCGTCTACGCTGGTCTGGCCGGCGAGCGCCGCCGAGAACAGCTGGCCAACGGTTGTGCCGAGGCCCTGGAACTCAGGAATGGCGACGAACTGCACACCGACATAGGGCACCGGCTTGACGGTCGGATGCGTCGGGTCGGCGGCATTGATCGAGTCCAGCGTCATCTTGGCGAACGGAGCCGCCTTCTGATACTCGGCATTGGCGTAGAGCGAGGAGCGCGTGCCTGGAGGAACGTTGGCCCAGCCTTCCTTCGAAGCAACCAGTTCTGCGTAGTGCTTGCTGGTCGCCCAGGAGACGAACTTCTGTGCGGCGTCTCCCTTCTGCGTGCCGGCCGGGATGGCCAGCGACCAGGCCCACAGCCAGTTGCCGCGCTTGCCCAGACCATTGTCGGGGGCCAGTGCGTAGCCGACCTTGTCCGCGACGGTCGAGTTCTTCGGGTCGGAGACGAAGGAGGCGGCGACGGTGGCGTCGATCCACATGCCGCACTTGCCCTGCTGGAACAGCGCCAGGTTTTCGTTGAAGCCGTTGGACGAGGCGCCCTCGGGACCGTCGGCCTTCATCAGGTCGACATAGAACTGCAGCGTGTTCTTCCATTCCGGCTGGTCGAATTGCGGCTTCCAGTTCTCGTCGAACCAGCGGGCGCCGAAGGAGTTCGACATGGCGGTGAGGAAGGCCATGTTCTCGCCCCAGCCGGCCTTGCCGCGCAGGCAAACGCCGTTCACGCCATTGGCGCGGTCGGTCATCTTGTCGGCGGCCTGCTTGATGAAGTCCCAGGTCGGGGCGTCGGGCATCTTCAGCCCGGCCTTCTCGATCAAGTCCTTGCGGTACATGACGAAGGAGCTTTCGCCGTAGAAGGGCGCGGCATAGAGCTTGCCGTCGACCGACAGGCCGCCGGCGATGGCCGGGATGATGTCCTTGGCGTCATAGTCGTCGCCGAGCTTGTCGAGCGGCAACAGCCAGCTCTGCTTGGCCCAGATCGGAACCTCGTAGGTGCCGATGGTCATGACGTCGTACTGACCGCCCTTGGTGGCGATGTCGGTGGTGACGCGCTCGCGCAGCACGTTCTCTTCGAGGGTGACCCAGTTGAGCGTGATGTCGGGGTTTGCCTTGGTGAAGTCGTCCGTCAGCTTCTGCATGCGGACCATATCGCCATTGTTGACGGTGGCGATGGTGATGGATTCGGCGTGCGCGGCGAAAGCGAGAGCGCTGGCCGACAACAGGCCCAAAGTGAGCGTGCGCAGTTTCATCAAATTCCTCCCATGAACCAAGATGAGCATTTGCCTTGGTACTGAGCAATTACTCACCCGGCCTTAATTATGTCAAGCCGGATTCGATGCTGCAGCGCAGCACACAAGGCGGCGCGCGGCGCAGAGCGCGTAGAGAATATTGAATGGATTTGGGAAGCTGTTTGCACGGGATGTGAGAGCGGGTTGATGCCGACCCATCGCAACCCAATCGTGGCGCCAAGGGAGCGATAGGGCCCAGCCCGTCAGCCGTGGGACGGGTAGCTTCCGACGGAATATTCGAAAACCCTGCCGTCGCGTGTTTGCTTGGCTCTGGTCAGCACTTCCGTCACCTGGATCCAGCTGGGTTCGTCCTTGCGCAGCCTAACTTCCCGGCCGATTACCTTCACGGCAGCTTGAAACGGCGTAAATGCTTCGATCACGTGCGTCGTGCGCACGGTGTTGTTTTCGATTTCTTCGACGCGATAGACTTTCATCAGCCGGCTGATCGACCCTGTTTCAATCTGCAGACGATTGATCCTGCTCAATTGGGTCGTCACAAGCACAAGCCTATGCCGGGCGAGTGATATCGACAGCGTTTTTGTCAAGCTTGGTTAACCGGGTGGCCCGATCGCAGCTGTTTGTCCGCGAAAGCGAGCATTCGTCGCGGATCCATGGCTCGCTTTGCATCTCGGAATCAATCCGCGAATCGCTCGCCCTCAGGCGCAGGCGATCTCGGCCAGGATCCAGTCCCGGAAGGCTTTTATCTTCGGCACGTTGCGACGCGCCGTCGGGTAGACCAGCCAATAGGCGTGGCCGTCGTCGCCGACTAGGTCGAAGGGCTGGATCAGGCGGCCGGCGGCGAGCTCGGTCTTGAACAATGCGGTGGTCAGGATCGCCACACCATGGCCGGCGATGGCCGCGTTCGCCTCATAGGCCTGCGCGCCCATGCTGGTGCCGGTGCGCCTGGCAAGTTCGTCCGCCGGGACGCCGGCAAGGGCGAACCATTCCCGCCACCAGATGTCGCCGGGATCGAGAATGGGCAGCTTGAACAGGTCGGCGGGTTCGTGGACGCCACCTATGGTGGCAGCGAGTGCCGGGCTCAGCACCGGGGTGAAATCGGCCTTGAACAAAAGATGGGTCTCCACTCCAGGCCACTTGCCGCTGCCGGAGCGGATAGCGATGTCCATGTCCTCGCGGGCAAAATCGATCACCCTGTTCGAGGTATCGACGCGCACCGCCAGCGACGGATGCGCGACCTGGAAGGAGCCGAGGTGCTGCGCCAGCCAGTTCGAGGCGAAGGTCAGCAGCGTCGAGACACACAGCACACCATCGGCGCCCCCACGCGCGGCGGAATAGGCGCTTGAGAGCAGGCTGAACGCCTCGCTGACGGCGGGCGCCAGGCGCTGGCCGGGTTCCGTCAGCACAATCTGTCGCGGCTGGCGCAGGAACAGCGGCGAACCGATGCGCTCTTCCAGAAGCTTGATCTGATAACTGGCGGCGGCCTGCGTCATGCCGAGTTCCTGCGCGGCCTTGGTGAAGGAGAGATGCCGCGCGACGGCTTCGAACACCCTGATGGCCTGCAGCGGCGGCAACTGGGCGAGCTGTGGTGCCTTGAGATCGGGCATAAGCCCTCCTTATGGGTCGTGATCGACGTTTGATTGGCGGCAAGAGGCAATCAGGCCGATATCTGGTGTCAACGATCAATCAAGTTCAAGCATAGCGGAGGCTGAAGATCATGACCACGGTACAGCAAAAGCTCCATTCGACCCCGGCGCAGAGCTGGTTTTCCCTGCTGGTGCATGAATTTTCCCTGCTTGTGCACCGCCGACGCGGCTACGTCGACGTCCGGGAGTTGTCGCCGCATCTGCAGCGCGACATGGGTTTCCTCGATGGAAATGATGTTTGCGGACGGCACAAATAGCAGTGCCGATTTTATCACCAGATCAGGCGCCGTCGAGTAGGGCCGTGGCGGTCCGCTCGTCGGTGATGAGGCCATTGACCAGCCGGCGGTTCACCGCGGCCAGGATGCCCGGCAATTTGCGTTCGCCCATGGCGAGTGCAATGACCAGCGACTTTTCGCGTGACGGCAAGGCTGCCGACGATACCCGGTCGTTGGTGATGCCCTCGATCATGCGGCCTTCCCGGTCGAACACCCAGCCGACGATCTCGGCGACGCCGCCAGCCTTTTGCAAAGCCTTCAGCTCGCTTTCCGAGATAAAACCGTCCTCGTAGAGCGGCGCCTTCGGGCCGAGATCGCCGATGCCGACAAAGGTCACGTCGGCTTCCGCGGCCAGCGCCAGCGTCGGTTGGATCATCGGCTGGGCAAGCAGCATCTCGCGCTCTTCCGGCGACGAGGCGATGACCGGCAGCGGCATCGGGAACGAGCGCGCCTTGACCCGGTCGGCCATGGTGAAGATGACGTTGTAGAAGGCGGCCGAACCGTCGGGCGAGATGTTGCCGGTCAAGGACACAACCTTGTGCTGCGAGCATTCCATCGGCGGCAATTGCTCGATCGCCGCCTTCAGCGTGCGGCCGGTGCCGATGGCCAAGACGATGGGCGTCGGTGACCGCAGCCGCCGCTCGATCTCGGCCGCGGCCGCCTCGGCAATGCCGATCGTGGTCGAGGATGAGGTCGGATCGCTCGGCACCACTTCGACCAGGTCGAGCGCGAAGCGCGACTTCAGCCTTGCGGCAAGGTCGAGGCAATTGGCGATCGGGTGGTCGACCCGCACCTTGATCAGCCCCTCCGACACCGCCAGCGACACCAGCCGCTGCGCCGTCTGCCGGGAAATGCCGAGCGTGGCGGCGATCTGGTCCTGGGTGTTGCCGGCAACATAATAAAGCCAGCCGGCGCGCGCTGCCTCGTCCAGCCTGCTGCTGCCGCCATCTTGTCGCGAATTCAAAATGTGCCTCCAGCCCTGCCCCTTGGCGCGCCCTTGGGCGAAGCGTCATAGTCTTGCAGGGAATGTGTCGGCGCGCAATTGTCTATCGGCAGGGCAATTGCTTGCTGCTTCGATCCGGCCGCCGCGCGGCAACCAACCCAGCGAAAATCGCCAGCGGACGGGCTCGGCGGTTTATCTCCTGATACAAACGCTTTAAGGGGATCGGCAAAGGAGCCTCGCATGACGCCGAAAGCGGTTTTCTGGGATATGGACGGCACGCTGGTCGACAGCGAGCCGCTGCATGAGGCGGCCTTGGTGGCGGCGCTGCGCAGCGTCGGTATCACGCCGCCGGCCGACCTGCATGAGCGGGTGCTGGGCGTCGCCGCCGCACCGGTCTACGAGATGCTGCGCAGCGAGTTCGGCCTCGACCTGCCCTTCGACGACTGGATCGTGCGCAAATACGATCACTACATGCCGATGGCCGAGACGCTGAAGCCGCGCCCCGGCGCGATCGAAGTGTTCAACGAGTTGCGCGCGCTCGGCGTGCAGCAGGCGGTGGTGTCCAATTCCGACCGGGTGATCGTCGATGCAAATCTGAGCGCCGTCGGCCTGATCTATCCCGGCATGCGCACGATCAGCCGAAACGACGTGCGCGAAGGCAAGCCGCATCCCGAACCGTTCCTGCGCGCCGCATGGCTGGCCGGCGTCGATCCTTCAGACGCGGTGGCCGTCGACGACAGCGTTACCGGCGCCACATCAGGCCTGGCCGCGGGGATGCGGACGATCTTCTGGCCGGAAGCGCCGATGGCAGGACCGAAGGGCGCTGTCGTGATCAACAGTGCGGAAGAGTTGCGGGCTCAGTTGGGACTCTGAGTGAGCCTATGAACGTCGGCGCTGCCCCTCATCCTCCCTTCAGCTTGGCCATGCATTGTCTAATGTTGCGCTGGTCGACCCCCACTCCGTCTCGGCTTCGCCGAGCCAAGCTTTTTGCCGTCAAACGCTCGTCCAGAAAGCTCCCTTCCTTTCCCTCCGGAGGAGGGAAAGGTGGCGCTGCGAAGCAGCGACGGATTGGGGGAACCACCTGGCAACCAAGCCTTACGCCGATCAGTCATAACAAATCACAGAAGGTGAGTGCGTAGCGTAAACGGGAGAAGCACGGATGGTCGCTTAGCTCCGGTACACCGGCTCCTCCTCGTCGAGGATCGCCTTCAGCTCGGCGAGATGACGCTCCGCCTGGCCGGGATAGTCGTCCATCTCGCTGGCGGCCTTTTCGGCAATGGCGTCGGAGAGCGTGCGCAGAGGCCGGCCGGTCCACAGCGCCTTGATGTAGGTCTCTGCGGCGCGCTCGAAATAGAACATGCGGTTGAAGGCGTCGGCAACGGTGTCGCCGATGACCATGACGCCGTGATTGCCCATCACCATCACCTTGACCTTAGGGTCGGTGAGCAGTTGCGAGCAGCGCTCGCCTTCCTCCTCGAAGGCCAGCCCGCCATAGTGGGCATCGACGACGTGGCGGTTGAAGAACATGGCCGAGTTCTGGTCGATCGGCGGCAGAGTCGAGTCGGCCAGCGACGCAAGCACAGTGGCATGAATGGAATGCACATGCATGGCGCAGCGCGCATGCGGCACGTTGCGGTGAATGGCGCCGTGCAGACCCCAGGCGGTCGGGTCGGGCGCATTCGGGCCGGACAATGTCTCGGGATCGTTGGCGTCGATCAGCAAAAGGTCGCTCGCCTTGATGCGCGAGAAATGCACCTGGTTGGGGTTCATCAGGAATTTGCTGCCGGCCTCGTTGACCGACAGCGAGAAGTGGTTGGCCACGGCTTCATGCATGTTGAGCCGCGCCGTCCAGCGGAAGGCGGCGGCAAGGTCGACGCGCTCCTCATAATAGGGCAGGTTGGTCAGCGGCTCTTTCTGCAAACGGGCGATGCTCATCAAAAAATCCTCCATTTCCCCGAGAATGCCGCGCCCAATGCCGACCAGCAACCGGTAAGTACTGGGTCAGGCCGCCGAGCGAGCCGACTGCAGCCCGCCATGTTCGACGATGAAGTCGATGACTTCCTGCAGGCCCTTGCCGCGCGACAGGTCGGTGAAACCGAACGGGCGCTTGCCGCGCATGCGGGCGGCATCGCTCTCCATGACATCGAGGTTGACGTTCACATAGGGCGCCAGATCGCTCTTGTTGATGACCAGGAAATCGGAACGGGTGATCGCCGGCCCGCCCTTCCTGGGGATTTCCTCGCCCTGGCAGACCGAGATGACATAGAGGGTCAGGTCGGCGAGGTCGGGCGAGAAGGTGGCGGCAAGATTGTCGCCGCCGGATTCGATGAAGACGATGTCGAGGTCGGGGAATTTCCTGTTCAGTCCGGCGATCGCCTGCAAATTGATCGAGGCGTCCTCACGGATGGCGGTGTGCGGGCAGCCGCCGGTCTCCACGCCGACGATGCGGTCCTCAGGCAGCGCCTGCAGGCGGGCCAGCATCATGGCGTCTTCCTTGGTGTAGATGTCGTTGGTGACGACGGCGATGGAGAAATCGTCGCGCAGCGCCTTGCAGAGCTTTTCGGTGAGCGTCGTCTTGCCGGAGCCGACGGGACCGCCGATGCCGATACGCAGGGGACCGTTGGCCTGAGTCATAGCGAAAAATCCGTCATGCCGAAAACTCCGTGATGGCGAGGATGGCGAAGCTGAGCCCGATCAACAGGCAGAGCGGCGAATAGAAGCTGACATCGAGCCGCGCAAAAGGCTGTTCCGGCGCCAGACGGCGCCACCACGGCGTGAAGCCGGCAATGCCGCGGCCGAGGAAGACCAGCCCTATGAGCAGCGCTGTGGCGGCAAGGCCTTCCCTTGGAAAGGGGGTGGCGAAGACCCCGGTCAGCGCCAGCGGCCACAGGGTTGCGAGGCACAGGCACGCGGCAACGGCGAGACAGGCAAACGGCGTCGGCATCTCGTCGACGCCGCGAAAGCCGACGACGGCGTGGGCGCAGGAGACGCCGTCCCTGCCCGGCCAGATGCCGCCAAGGCCCCCAATAGACATGCAGCGCGGTGATCAGCAGCAGGACGGCCGAGAGGGCGAAGGCGAGGACGATCATGAGCGGAACAGCCTGGAATACTGCGTCTCGTGCTTCATCGCCATGATGTCGGAGATGAAGGCGCAGCCGCCGAGATCGTCCAATGTCGAGCCGGCGGCGCGCGCGGCCGTCGACAGCGCCAACGGCTCGAAGCCGGCGAGCAAGGCCATAGCGTCCGTCTGGCCGACGATTCCGAGTCGGATCGCCGCCTGGACGAGGTTGGAGAAGAAGGCCTGCAGGAAGGCCGACATCGCGTCCTGAAGCGCGATGCCGTTGCCGCCGGCAACGGCGCCGACGGCGACACAGTAGGCGCATTCGGCCGGCAGGCGGCCCAACACCGGATTCGCCCAAGCCGCTGCCGCTTTCAGGAAGGCGGCGCCTTGCAGCATGGTTTCGGTGTGACGCTCACGCGAGCCGGCCAGCGCTTCGGCGAGATCGGCAATTTCATGGAGATCGCCGCCGTCGCGGGCGCGGCGCCAGGCTTCCGTGAAGAGCACGGCGTCGTTCCAGCCCGAGCCCATCTCGACCAGCGTCTCCAGCCAGAAGGCGAGGCTGGCGGTATCGGCAACCAGCCCGTCTTGCCCGGCGCGTTCGAGGCCATGGCTGTAGGCAAAGCCGCCGACCGGAAAGGCCGGCGACAGCCACGCCATGAGCCGCAGCAAAGCGATGCCGGATGGCTGGTCAGTCATGATCGTGATGGTGCCCGTCATGGGAATGGCTGTGCGAATGCGACTCGCTGTGTGCGTGGGAACGTCCATCATGGGAATGCGCTTCGGCGTGCGCATGCGCATGGCCATGATCGTGACCATGCGCACCTTGGGCGGAATAGGCGCCGCGCACCGGCTTGAACGGTTCGGAGACTTCGCGGACCGTGGCGCCCAGCCCTTCCAGCATAGCCTTGATGACATGGTCGCGCAGGATCAGGATGCGGCCGGGCTCGATCGCTGCCGCCAGATGGCGGTTGCCGATATGCCAGGCAAGCTCCGTCAGATGCACCGCATCGCGGGCGCGGATATCATAGACCTCTTCGGGTGCCGCGGTGATCTCGACCTGGCCGCCATCCTCCAGCACCAGCCGGTCGCCATCGTTCAAGGTCACGGGCTCGGGCAGATCGACCAGCACCTTGCTGCCGTCGGCAAGCTCAATGGCGCGGCGGCGCAAATGACGCTCGTCATGGGGCAGGACGGCACGGCCGGATGGCGGCGTAGTTCCGGCAGTGCCGGCAGGCACCACCGAGACGGCCCGGGGGAACTTGGTGAAGTCGGTGTTCAGGTTGAGTTTCATCGCATGGCGCCACCGTTAGCCTGGGCTCTCGCACGGGCAGGCCGCGCCAGGACGCGGTCGAAATACGCGTTGACGCGCTCGGATTCGATCGGAAATTTTCCGGCGCGGGCCCAGCCGCCCATGTCGCCCAACAGCACGTCGACGGCGGAAAACCGGTCGCCCAGCGCAAACTCCCGATCCCCCAGCCGGCCGTCGAGCGCCTTGGCCTCCGAGGCGAAATCGTAGGCGGCGGCGGGGCCGACATCGACCCGCACGTCCTTCGGCAACAGGAAGCGGTGGCGCAGCTTGTTCCACAGCGGCGCTTCGAACTCGGACTGGGCAAAATGCATCCAGGAATCCATTTCGGCGCGTCCGGCCACACCTGGATTGGCGCCCATGCCTTTGTCGGCGTGCTTGTCGGCGAGATAGACGCAGATTGCCGCCGAATCAGTCACCGTCAGTTCGCCATCGATCAGGATCGGCACCTTGCCCGACGGGTTGAGCGCATAGGCTTCGGGCGAACGCAATTTGACCTCGACGAATTCATAGGGCTGCCCGAGTTCCTCGAGCATCCACAGAACGCGGCTGACGCGGGATCCACGCGATCCGATGGCCTTGTACATGGTTGAACCCTCTTTCCTGCGACCCTAAACCATAGCCACTGTTCAGACGATGGTGTCGAAGAGCCGCAGGATGAACGATATCTGATAGATCAGCGTGCCGGCGACGAATGCGATGTGGAAGCGGCGGTCACGCACCAGTATGGCGGCGATGCACAACACCACGAAAACCGGCGTTCGGAACAGATATTCATTGCCGTAGCGGGCGAAATGCTCGGGACCCTTCAGCAGCGTGTCGACGACGTCGAGCAGATAGGTCGTCGCCAGCAGGCCGAAGAACCAGCCACGGCGTGAATAGAAGAAATCCTCGTAGCTGGTGTAGTCGAGCATCGAATCCGGAAACAGCAGCGCGCACAGCAGGAACAGCGTGATGGCGTAGAAGATCAGGAACAGGTACTTGCCGAAAGTCCAGACCTCTATGGTGTAGAGGCCGAACTCCCACCACCAGAAATGCACCAGCAGCAACAGCATGGAGGCGACCCAGCCGAGGTGCACGGGATAGAGCCTGTACTGGCCGGGATGCTGGACGATTCGCGCCACCCCCGACAGCAGGCGAGCGACGCCAAGTCCGATCACCATGCCCATGACGATGCGGATATGCGGGAAGATGTCGTGGGCGGAGGCTATTTCGGTGACCATGACCTGCTACGCGGTTCTTTGAGCCGCATATTGCGGTGGGACCGACCGGGTCGCAACGGAATTTGCCGGGTCGATCAAATCGCCCCTCGCCTCAAAACAGGAAATACCGCTGCGCCATCGGTAGCACGCTTGCCGGCTCGCAGGTCAGTAGCTCGCCATCGGCGCGCACCTCGTAAGTCTCCGGGTCGACTTCGACATGCGGCGTAGCGTCGTTGAGCACCATCGAATGCTTGCCGATGCCGCCACGGGTGTTTTCCACGGCCACGAACTGCTTGTCGACGCCGAGCCGGCCATGCAGGCCTGAGTCCAGAGCCGCCTTGGAAACGAACGTCACCGACGAGTTGGTCCTGGCCTTGCCATAGGCGCCGAACATCGGGCGGTAGTGCATCGGCTGCGGTGTCGGGATAGAGGCGTTTGGGTCGCCCATCGGGGCTGCGGCTATCATGCCGCCGATCAGCACCATGTCCGGTTTGACGCCGAAGAAGGCTGGGTTCCACAGCACCAGATCGGCGCGCTTGCCGACCGCGATCGAACCGATGTCCCTGGACAGGCCATGCGCGATGGCCGGGTTGATGGTGTATTTGGCGATGTAGCGGCGGACGCGGAAATTGTCGTTGTTGCCGGTCTCCTGCGGCAATGACCCGCGCTGGCGCTTCATCTTGTCGGCGGTCTGCCAGGTGCGGATCGCCACCTCGCCGACACGGCCCATGGCCTGCGAGTCCGACGAGATGATCGAGAAGGCGCCGATATCGTGCAGAATGTCTTCCGCCGCGATGGTCTCCTTGCGGATGCGGCTTTCGGCAAAGGCGATGTCTTCAGGGATCGACGGCGACAGATGGTGGCAGACCATCAGCATGTCGAGATGCTCGGCCAGCGTGTTGACGGTGTAGGGCCGGGTCGGGTTGGTCGAAGACGGAATGACGTTGGGCAAGCCGCAGACCTTGATGATATCGGGCGCATGGCCGCCGCCGGCACCCTCGGTGTGGAAGGCGTGGATGGTGCGGCCCTTGATGGCGGCGACGGTGTTCTCGACAAAGCCGGATTCGTTCAGCGTATCGGTGTGGATCATCACCTGCACGTCGTAATCGTCGGCAACCGACAGGCAGCAGTCGATGGCCGCCGGCGTCGTGCCCCAGTCCTCGTGCAGCTTCAGCGAGCAGGCGCCGCCCAGCACCATTTCCTCCAGCGCTGCCGGCAGCGAGGCGTTGCCCTTGCCGGACAGGCCGATGTTCATCGGGAAAGCGTCGAAGGACTGGATCATGCGCGCCATGTGCCAGGGTCCAGGCGTGCAGGTGGTGGCCAGCGTGCCATGCGCCGGGCCGGTGCCGCCGCCGAGCATGGTGGTGATGCCCGACATCAGCGCTTCGTCGATCTGCTGCGGGCAGATGAAGTGGATGTGCGCGTCGAAGCCGCCGGCGGTCAGGATCTTGCCCTCGCCCGCGATGATCTCTGTACCGGGGCCGATGACGATGGTGACGCCGTCCTGCGTGTCGGGATTGCCGGCCTTGCCGATCGCCGCGATGCGGCCGTCCCTGAGACCGATGTCGGCCTTGAAGATGCCGGCCGTGGCATCGACCACCAGCGCGTTGGTGATGACCGTGTCGACCGCGCCGCCGGCGCGCGACACCTGGCTCTGGCCCATGCCGTCGCGGATGACCTTGCCGCCGCCGAATTTCACCTCCTCGCCATGGACGGTGAGGTCCTTTTCGACCTCGATAAACAGCTCGGTGTCGGCCAAGCGCACTCTGTCGCCGACCGTCGCGCCATACATCTGCGCGTAGGCGGCGCGGGTAATTCTAGCCATCAGTCAATGCTCCCCAAACGAGAGGCCGGCCGCAGCCGAACTCCACATCGTCGCCATCCAATGGTCATGCAATGACCCGCCCGGCGACACCTTCTGATCCCATTTGGCCGTTGAGGTGGCCGTGCCACCCCAAACCGCCCGTTTGCCAAACCCTTGGCCAAATCGATGAAAGGAAAATACATGCGCAAAATCATCGTTCTTGCAGCCGCCGCCACGCTGGCCTCCGCAACCGTAGCCGGCGCCCAGCAGCAGCCCACGCCGCAACCGAAGCCGGCAGCGCCCAGCGCTCAGCCGGCGGCGCCGGCGATCCAGAAGGTCAACATCGTCGATATCAGCGAATTGCCCAAAGCCACCCAGACGCAGGTCAATCAGGTGATCGCCCAGCGTGGCGATGCCGGGCTGCAGAAACTGCGCTCTTCGATCGACGCGACGCCGCAGATCAAGTCGGCGCTCGAAGCCAAGGGGCTCACCTCGGCACAGGTGGTCGCCGCCAGCATGACCACCGATGGCGCGCTGACCCTTGTCACCAAGAAGGCAAGCTGAAAGAAGCGCTTGGCGGGCCGGCACCCGGCCCGCCAGCCCACAGGGAACCTTCGCCCGACAGGAGGCGTTTCGTCCCTTTGGCGCCGAACGGCGTTGCACAGAAAAGTCCACCAGGAGCGAGCAATGCCTGTCTTTGCCGACACCAGATGGCTCCAGAGCCTTGCTGCCTGCGCATTTCTCGCAGCTTTCGGCCCGCAAGCCGCGCAAGGTCTTGAAAGCGCTGACGCCGTCAACCGGGCCGACACCGTCAACAGGATCGTCGGCTCCGATGTCCGGCAGGAGGAGGCGCGGACGGAACCACAGACCAACAAGATCATCACCGCGATCGAGCGGACGCGTGAGAACATCGGCGCCGTGCGCAAGACGTCCAAGCTCGATACTGTGGATATCGTCTTCCTCACCGACGCGGCGCGCAGCGAAGGCGGCCCGCCGCCGGCCGTCGAGAGCAAGGTCGAACAGCATCAGGACGACATTGCGGAACTGCGCAAGGAGATCGACGCCAACGCCTTGCTGTTCAACGCCATCGATTCGCGGCGCGTGCTTACGGAAGACGTCCTTGCGGTGGAATTCGACGGCTCGGCAAGAATCGTCATCTACGCGGCGGCCAGGCCGTCGAACTGACCTCAGGGCGCTCGACCCCGTCGATCTCACAGCCTGCCCATGATCTTCTGCTGAAAACCGTAGACCTCGCGTTTTCCTCCGAACGGCACCAGCGTGACGTCCCGCTCTTGTCCCGGTTCGAAGCGCATCGCGGTGCCGGCGGCAATGTCCAGACGCATGCCGCGCGCTTTGTCGCGGTCGAATTTCAACCCCTCATTGGTCTCGAAGAAATGGTAGTGGCTGCCGACCTGGATCGGCCGGTCGCCGCTGTTGGCGACCTTCAGCGTCACCGTCGGCAGCCCCTTGTTGAGCTCGATGTCGCCGCTTGCGGTGATGATTTCGCCGGGAATCATCGTTAGCCTCACAAAACGCCGAAGACCAGGCCGCCGCCGACTGCAGCACAAGCGGCGCCAGCGGCGCGGGCAAGCCCGCGAAAGCGCATGCCGAGGCCAAGGCCGGCAGCGATGCCCATGGCATGGAGAAGTGCGGTGGCAACGGCAAAGCCGGCCATATAGTCAAGTCCACCGGCATTTTCCGGCACTTCGGTGCCGTGGGCATGGCCATGGAACAGCGCGAACAGGCCGATGATGGCGACTCCGGCCGAGACCGGCAGATCGACCGCCAACGCCACCAGCAAGCCAAGCGCGACGACGGAGGCAAGGATGCCCGGTTCGACGAAAGGCACCGGCACGTGGAGCATGCCGAGCGCGCCGCCGACCAGCATGACGCCGACAAAGGCCAGCGGCCAGGCCCAGATTGCCTTGCCGCCCTTGAGCGCCGCCCACAGGCCGACGGCTACCATGACGGTCATATGGTCGAGGCCGGACAGCGGATGCGCGAAGCCCGCCGCGAAGGACGAGGTCGTGCCGATGCCGACATGGGCATAGGCGGGCATCGCCGCCGCCAGCAGCAGGATCGCTGCAAGCGTGGTGCGTTTGGTTGAAGCAGAGATCATCGGTCTTCCCTTCGAAGTCACGAAAACAATCACGCAGCCTTGCGCGGGCCGCAGCCCTCGGCCTTGAGCACGCGTTGGGTCGAGGCCGGATATTTCACCAGTTTCTCCACTGGGCGGATCGGGCGTGCGGAAAAATTGCCGCCGCAGTTCGGGCAGACGCCGCCCAGCACATGTTCAGCGCAGTCAGCGCAGAAGGTGCATTCAAAGGTGCAGATCAGCGCGTCCGCCGCTTCCGGCGGCAGGTCCTTGTCGCAGCATTCGCAATTCGGTCGCAGCTCCAGCATCGTTTTCTCCTCACCTGATCGGTTCGTGAACGGTCACCAGCTTGGTGCCGTCGGGAAAGGTCGCCTCGACCTGCACGTCGTGGATCATCTCGGCGATGCCTTCCATCACCTGCGCGCGGGTGATGACATGGGCGCCGGCCTCCATCAGTTCGGCGACCGGGCGGCCGTCGCGGGCGCCCTCGACGACGAAATCGGTGATCAGCGCGATCGCTTCGGGGTGATTGAGCTTGACGCCGCGTTCCAGCCGCTTGCGCGCCACGATCGCCGCCATGGCGATGAGCAGCTTGTCCTTTTCACGCGGCGTCAGGTTCATGCGCTTTCCTGGATTTGGCCTGTATTTGGCTCAGAGTGACCATAATTTGGGCAGACCCGCCCGCCCGTTGAGCAGTTCGACGAGCGGAACCAGCCGCTTGCGCAGCTGATAGCCGTCCTCGGCAAACAGCCTCGCAAGAAGCTTGCCAGATTTTTTGACGCTCCAGGCGCTGGCATCGCCGTCGGCGCCGACGATGTCGCGGGCCGGATCGAGCAAGGCTTCGGCCTGCGGCGAGACCATCAGCAGCGTCGCAGCGGCAATGGCGCCGCCGGCGACCGCCGGGCGGCCAAGTGCCGCCGCGATAGCCGGCCCGATGCGGAAATCCTCGGCATGAACGAGCGCACCATCCTGGCGGACACGCCAACGGTCGTGGAAATGGCCGTGCGCGGCCTCTTCGCCCATGGCGAGGCGGCCGAATATGGTGGCTTCAAGCAGCAATGCCTCGGCGCCTGCGGCAAGCTCGACCTCGAGCGTGCGGGCAAAGGCCGAGCGGTCGAAGACGATGGTTTCCTGGGGCAGCCAGGCGATACGCCCGCCCGCGCCGACGCTGAGCTTCACCCGAACTTCGGCGCGGTCGCTAGCGGCACGATAGATCTTTTCGCAGGCCTGGGTGGTTATCGAGGCGGAGGCACCTGGCCCGACATCGATTTCCCAGCCGAGCCGATCGCCGCCGGTCAGACCGCCGGCGGTGTTGATGAGCACGGCTTCGAGCGGATCGGCCGCAACGGCCGGCATGCGGATTTTGGCCGAGCCGTCCTGATAGAGGCGCAAAAGCCGGGTGCGTCCATCCCTGACGCCGCACGCAAGCCGGGCCGCCCCGGCCGCGCGCTGGGCCGGAAGAGCTGGGATCAAGACATGCTGCAACGTATCCACGGCGCTAACGTTAAGCACTCCCGGCGCTTTGTCGATATGGTGCTTGTTGATATAGCTTGTTGCTTGACAGCGTTTCCGTTTCTATAGAGGGAGCCTCTTTGGAACGGTCATGCTGCGCCTGGCGGGTTTTTGAAGGCGACGGCGATTTCAGTCCAGGCAACAGGGGCGCCAACCAATCGGCACCGCGACGTTATAAAATTGGGGAAGGAATCGAATGGCTGACGAGCTGGCAACGGAAATCATCGCCAAGATCAGGGCACATGCGGAGCCCGGTGGCGAAGAGATCACCACCAATACGGAATTGACCGCGCTTGGCATCCATTCCCTGGAACTGACCGAGATCATCTTCGATCTCGAGGAGCAGTACGGCATCGAGATCGAGATGAACACGGTCGATGCCTGGAGCAATCTCAAGAATGTCGGCGATATGGTTGAGGCTGTTCGCGCGCTGATTGCGAAAAAAGCCTGAGCTGAATGCAAAAGCGCGTCGTCATTACCGGCATCGGCGGCATATGCGGGCTCGGCGCCAATGCGCCTGCAATCTGGAACGAGATGCGGGCCGGCCGATCGGCCATCGGTCAAATCAGCAATCCCGGTTTGCATGATTTGAAGGTCAAGGTCGGCTGCGAAATCAAGACGCTGCCCGACCATGGCATCAGCCACAAGCAGACCGTGTCGATGGACCGCTTCAGCCTTTTGGCGACGATTGCCGCGCGCGAAGCCATGCAGCATGCCGGCCTGACATCGAATGAAGCAACCACCTACCGGATGGGCGCGGTTGTCGGCGTCGGCGTCTGCGGCTGGGAGGCGATCGAGGAGAACTATCGCGCCATCCTGGTCGACGGCAAGAACCGGGCCGGCATCTTCACCGTGCCGAAAGTGATGCCGAGTGCGGCATCCGGCCATGTCAGCATGAATCTCGGCCTGCGCGGGCCGGTGTTCGGCGTCACTTCGGCCTGCTCCTCGTCCAATCACGCCTTTGCCTCGGCGGTCGACCAGATCCGGCTCGGCCGCGCCGATGTCATGGTCGCCGGCGGCACCGACGCGCCGCTGCTCTGGGGCATCCTGAAAGGCTGGGAAGCCCTGCGGGTGCTGGCGCCCGATACCTGCCGGCCGTTCTCAGCCGATCGCCAGGGCCTGTCGCTCGGCGAAGGTGCTGGAATGGCGGTGCTGGAAACGTATGAACACGCCATGGCGCGCGGCGCTACCATTCTGGCCGAATTTGCCGGAGCCGGCCTTTCCGCCGACGCTTCCGATATCGTCGCGCCGACTGTCGAGGGACCGACGGCGGCGATGCGCGCCTGCCTGGCGGACGCCGGGCTCAATCCCGAGGACGTCGACTATCTCAACGCCCACGGCACCGGCACCAAGGCCAACGACCAGATCGAGACGGCGGCAATCAAGCGCGTCTTCGGCGACCATGCCTATAAGCTGTCGGTGTCGTCGACCAAGTCGATGCATGCCCATTGCCTCGGCGCCTCGGGCGGCCTGGAAATGATCGCCTGCGTGATGGCGATCCGCGAAGGCATCGTGCCGCCGACGGCCAATTTCCGGCAGGCCGACCCCGACTGCGATCTCGACATCACGCCGAATGTGGCGCGCGAGCGCAAGGTGCGCGCGGCGATCAGCAACGGTTTTGCCTTTGGCGGCACCAATGCCGTGGTCGCGTTCAAGGCGGTCTGACGGCAAGCGACTGGCCCCTGAGCGACTGGGCCTGAATGACTGCGAAGACGGTGTCTGCACCGTCGACCGGTTGATCGGCAAAGACGCCGAGGATAATCCTTCGCAACACGCCAGATGGCGCGATACCGCGCCAAATTCCCGACCGGAGCTTTCGATGACCGACCTGTCCGCCTTTCCGATCACCAAGCGCTGGCCGGCCAGCCACCCCGACCGCCTGCAGCTCTATTCCGCGACGACGCCGAATGGCGTGAAAGTCTCGATCGCGCTGGAAGAACTCGGCCTGCCCTACGAGGCGCATCTGGTGGATATCGGCAAGGACCAGAGCTGGACGCAGGAATTCCTGTCGCTGAACCCGAACGGCAAGATACCCGCGATCATCGACCCCGACGGTCCGGGCGGCAAGCCGCTCGGCCTGTTCGAATCCGGCGCCATCCTGCTCTACCTCACCGACAAGACCGGCAAGCTGATCCCGGTCGATCCGGCGCGGCGCTACGAGACCATCCAATGGGTGTTCTTCCAGATGGCGGCGATCGGGCCGATTTTCGGACAGGTCGGGTTTTTCAACAAATTCGCCGGACGCGAGATCGCCGACAAGCGGCCGCTGGATCGCTACCGCAATGAATCGCGGCGGCTGATCGGGGTGCTGGAGACGCGGCTGAAGGGTCGAACCTGGATCATGGACGACGACTATACCATCGCCGACATTTCGATGCTGGGCTGGGTGCGTAATCTGATCGGCTTCTACGAGGCGCGCGAACTCGTCGGCTTCGACGACTTCCCCACCGTCGCGGCATGGCTGGAGCGCGGGCTGGCGCGGCCCGCGGTGCAGCGCGGCCTGACCATTCCCGCCAGGAATTAACCTCGGCCGGCCGAAGCAACCAGGTCTATTTCGCCTTGGCCTTGCTTTTCGAGCCGCCCTTGCCGATGACGGACGCAGCGAGCGACGCGGCGCCCCTGGCTGTCGCCGCCACCGCACCAGCGGCGACATTGGCGGTCGCCTTGACCGTGCGCATGGCCCCGCCGGCCATCGAGCCGCGGCTTGCCGGCTTCTTGGGTTTGGCGGTTTTCACCGCCACCTTCGCCGTCGCGACCGGTTCTACCTTCTTTGGCGCCGCTTTGCCGAAAGCCGGCTTTGCGTCCTTGGACCGCTCGGCGATCGCCGGGCCGGCGCCTGCCTTGGCCTGCGTGGCCTTTGCCTGCCTGGCTTTGGGTTGAGCGGTCTTGCTCTTGGCGGGTGTTTTTGCCTTGGTTGCCATCTGACGGTTCCCTCACGGCGGCACGATTGCCGATGAGAGATAACGACCTGAAAGTCTTAAGGTTCCCGTTCCGAAGTCCAGCGAACTATGCGGGATCGCCAACAACCAGGTCGGCGGACCTGCGACGGCCGAGCACGCGATCGATGTTGGGCATGTCGTTGGAAGCGATCCAGGCGCGGGCGTCTTCGTCGGAGCGGCCATGCTCGTGCCAGCGCACCAGAAGGCGGCGCTCGAGTTCGGCCCGCGGCACATCGACAAAGATGGTGAAGTCGAACAGCGGCGCCAGCCGCGACCACGGCTCCTCGTCAAGCAGGAGGTAATTGCCTTCGACCAGGATGAACTTGGTCTCGGCGGCAACGATGGAGGCGGCGGCGCGCGACAATTCCATGCTGCGGTCGAACACCGGAATGGCGATGTCTGGCTCGCCCGAACGGATGCGCTTCAACAGCGTCTCGAAGCCGGCGAAGTCGAAAGTCTCCGGCGCGCCCTTTCTTGGCCGCAGGCCGCGCTGGTCGAGCACGATGTCGTCATAGTGGAAGCCGTCCATCGGCACGACTTCAGCCGCGCCCTCCGGCAGCAGATCATGCAGCCCGGCCGAGAGCGTCGACTTGCCGGCGCCGGGCGGGCCGGCAATGGCGACGATGAAGCGTTTCGCCTTGCCGGCGCGCTTGAAGATGGTGGCGGCGAGATGGGCGATTTCGGACATTGGGCGCTTCCAGCTATGCTTTGCATCTTGTCGGCAGTTTGAGGAAATTTCAAACCGCGATTTGGGCAATCTCACGACATCCGCCACGTCAGCGCCGCCCCTCGTCGCCCTGCCGGTGTCCAGCCGATAGATGGGTAACACTTCTCCCCCTATGCGTCCGCCGCAGCGCCAAGCAGATTGGTTGGCGCGGCGGTGCGGCGGACAAGCTCCATGTGCCGTGTGTCGAGGATGCCGGCAGGCAGGTGAGGGGCAGGGCCAGCGTTCGAAAATCAGCCGGGCTGGCCGATCCGCAGGAAATCGCTGTCGAACCTGACATCGCGGGTCGAACCATCGGCTCCGGTGAGACGCATGTGACCTGAGGCTGTCCCGATATCGCGCGGCGGCTCGCCGTTTGCCTGCGGCAGCGCGCCGATGACATGGCGGAAGGAGACTTCGCCGCCGAGGGTAAAAGCGGTCGCGACCCCTTCGCGCTTCAGCCAATTGTCGTCGATCGATGCGGCATGGCCGATGGCGGCGCGGCCGTCCTCGATGCCGAGCACGCCGCGATGGCGGCTGCTCCACGGCGCGTAGTCGCGGCCGCCATTGCTGAACCACAGCATGGTGACCGGAAGCTCCGCCGGGTTCTTCAGCACCAGCACCAGATCCTGTTCGGCCCGGCGCGCCAGCGCCGTCCAGCCCGGACCGTCATGATCGGCTTCGACCAGGGTGATGAAATCCTCGCGCTCATCCTCCATGCGGTAGTCGGTGAGATCGAGCGTGCCGCCGCCAGTGGCTGGAAAGCGCGTCAGATCGGTCGAGCGGGCGGGATAGGAAAGCTTGAAGCGACCGCGGGCCGGATCGGGCTCCAGCGGTGCGTCCAGTGTCCCGGCAAAGCGCTTCGGCGAGAAGGCGAGCCGGCCGCCATCGCGCATCGCCGCCATCGGATGGTGGGCGGCGGAGACCGCGCCGGAACCGCCGGAAAAGACATGCTCCTGATAGAGAAAGGGATGACTGTTGCGGAGCGTGAAGATCTTGTCGACCGTCGCGCCCATCACCGTGCGGCGCAACCGGAAGACGGCTCGCCAGCCGTCGGATGTCGCTTCGCTGGCGGTGACATCCCAGGCGCTGTTGGCCGGCCAGCCATGCAGCGGTGCGGCCTCGATGTCGCTGGCCGAAAACGGTGCGCATAGGAAATCGCCAGACAGCCGCACCGTGCCTTGAGGCAGATCCGGCGGCAGCGTCTCGCCGGCATCGATCCAGGGCGCGCGGTGCAGCGGCTTCAGCTGGCGGCCATCGCTGTCGACCGTCATGTCGGCGATATGGCCGACAGTGAGATCGAGCGTGACCGAAATGCCCTTTGCCTTGATCGTGACCGTATCCATCCGCGCACCTGCTGATTCTGATGGCAGCGAACAAACCCGCTCCGTGACGGATGCGCAAGCACAGCGACCGGCATTTTGCATCAGGGCGATTTTTACCCTCCCCCTTGTGGGGAGGGTCGGCGAGCGCTCGACGCGAAGCGGAGATTGTTCGACGGGGCGGGGGTAGCGCCCTACAAGGACCCCCACCCCGATCCGCTACGCGGATCGACCCTCCCCACAAGGGGAAGGGTGGACGCCTACTGCCGTTTGTACTCCCGGACCGGCGACTTGGTGCCGTCGGTGTAGGTGACCTGCACCGCCATCGATGTCACGTTGTCGGCGACCTTGAAGTAAGGCTGGTAGTCATAAGGAATGGCGTAGGGGTCCTTCTTGTCGCAAGGCGGCAGCTTGATCTCCTTGTCGAGCGCCGTGCCGTTCAGGCTGTAGCGCACCTCCTTGATGCCGCAGCGGAATGACAGCATCTGGGAGAAATAGACCAGGCCGTGATTGCCGCTGGCGTCGAAGGCGATCCACGACGTCCAGAACTGGTCGAGGATCTGTTTGTTGCCCTGTTGCAGCGCCGCGTCCGGGTCGAAACTTATGTCGAACGGCCCGGTCTCGCGGCCCCTGAGATCGAGATACTTGACCCCGATGGTGGTGGCCGTGGTGCTGTCGGGCAATTCGAAGCTCGGATTGGGCATCGGCTTGCCGGTGCGCTGGTCGTTCATCGCCATCAGCCCGGTGTCGGTGAACGGACCTGACACACCCATGCGCCAGGAAATGCCGGTCGCGGCCTCGGGCAGCGAGATGGAGATCATCCAGCCGGCATTGGAGCGCATCGGCGTCAGCGTCGGGGCAAAGCGTGCTGGGTCGAGCACGTCGCCAAGCGCCGTCAGGCGGGTACGGCTGCGGTCGAGCCAGTCGGCGAGCTGCGTCTGGTCGACGAAATATTTGAGCAGCCCGCCTTCCTTTTCATAGGAGACGAACCTGGTCAGCGCCTCGGCCTCGCTGCGCTTGTCGGACAGCGACTGGACGCCGAGGCGATCCTCGGAAAACTCCTGCGCGAGCAGGTAATAGGCCGGTGCGAAATCCGGATTGGCGGCGATGAAGGCGTTGAGCTTGTCGAGACGCTGGGCATCGTCGAACTGCAGGATATGGACCAGCTTGATCGACAGCGCCTTGGCCTTGTCGGCCAGGGCGCCGAACACTTCGCGGGCGCCGGCCTTGCCGTCCTGCACGCGCAGCAGGGTGGCGAAGCGTGTGTAGGGATCGACGGCGTCGACGTCGAAACCGGCGAAAGCGAGATAGGAGCGCCGCGCATTCAGCATGTCGCCGGAAAGCTCGTAGACGCGGGCATTGTGATAGAATTCGTCCGGCCGCTTCGGCTCGGCGATCGTCCCGCCCTGCGCGGCCAATGCGGCAAAGCCCTTGGCGATGGTGTCGATCGAGGCGGCGATCTGCTCGGTGGTCGCCTGAAGCTTATCCGCCTGCTCGGCCTGTTTCTGCTGGCCGGCAGCGAGCGTTTCGGTCGTCTGCTTGACCGCCTCTACCGACTTTTGCGTCTGCGCGCCCTGCTCAGCCTGCTGCTGCTGGGTCGACGCAATTTCCTCGGTCTTCTTCGCCACCGCGTCGGTCGATTGCTTGACCTGGTCGACCGCCAGCTTCGTCTCGGTTACCGTTTGCTCGATCCTGGCCACCCTGGCCGAGACGATGCCCATCTGCTGCTGCAACTGGGCGATGGCCGGCACCAGGCCGGCGATCACACCGTTCTGCGAATTGGACTGCTGCTGCAGGCCATAGACGCCGCCGGCGACGGCGGCAGCGCTGGTGGCAAAGATCAGCGCCGGCAGCGCCTTGGCGGCCAGCACCAGCCGCAGAACGATGGCAATGGCGATGACGGCGGCGGCAACCGAAGCGACCAGCGCGATATAGGCGGCGAACGGCGCCAGCGGATTGAGGATGTCGGATGCGGCGCCGCCGATGAAAGCGACGCTGCCGGCCCATTTGCCGGTGCGGCTGAGCGAAGCCCTGATAAGAGATGGCGCAGCCGCGCCGATGTCACCGGTCATTGTCAAATCCCCCAAGCAATTGCCGCCTCTATAGCAGCACCGCGACCCCGCAGGCAAAACAGGACAGGAAGCAGGCGATTTCGGGAGGTTGCCGTTTCAGCGCCGATGGTTGGCGAAGCCGAAGCGACATCTGATCTCCCCCCTTGCGGGGGAGATTGGCAGCGTCATCGGCAGCTCCGCCGTTAACCAAATGGACGAACAAAATGGGTTAGGCTAGGTTCCGGCCCTCTCAGCAACGCCGGACTTGACTTGCCAAATTTCCATTTCCCCTCCCCCGCCCAGAAATTTCTCGCAGCCCTCCTGCTGCTTGTCTTCGTGGCCGGCTGCAGCACCACCGCACCGCCCGACAGCGTGCTGGCGGTGCCGGCGCCGCAGGAGAAATATGCGGCCATCGTCGTCGATGCCGGCAGTGGCAAGACGCTGTTCGAAGTCAGTTCGAGGGCGCAACGCTATCCGGCGTCGCTGACCAAGATGATGACGCTGTACCTGCTGTTCGAGGCGCTGGAGTCCGGCCGCGTCTCGAAGGAAACGCAGATTCCGGTCTCCGACAATGCCGCCCGGCAGCCGCCGACCAAATTGCGCTTCAAGCGCGGCGAGAGCATCGATGTCGATTCGGCGATCCGGGCGATCGTGGTCAAGTCGGCCAATGACGTGGCGGTGGCGGTGGGCGAATATCTCGGCGGCTCGGAGGACCAGTTCGCCGCCATGATGACGTCCAAGGCGCGCCAGATCGGCATGAGCAGCACCGTCTTCCGCAATGCCTCCGGCCTGCCCGACGATGGCCAGCACACATCGGCGCGCGACATGGCGACGCTGGGGATGGCGCTGCGCGCCCGCTTCCCGCAGCAGTTCCACTATTTCTCCGAAAGCGACTTCATGTTCCGCGGCCGGCTGGTGCGCGGCCACAACGACATGCTCGGCCGGGTGCGCGGCGTCGACGGCATCAAGACCGGCTATATCAGGGCATCCGGCTACAATATCGTCACGTCCTACAATGCCGACGGCCGGCATCTGATCGTGGTGGTGATGGGCGCCGACAGCGCTAGGCAGCGCAACGACCATGTCGAAGCGCTGATCCAGCGCAGTCTGTCGCCCGCCATGGCCGATACGAAGACGCGGCTGATGTTTGCGGGAGATCAGCCGGCCGCGTCGCGCGGCCTGCCGCCGCCTGGTTTGCCGGCGCAGGGGTCGCAGTTGCCTGGTTTACCGCCGCAATAGAACCCGTCGTTGGGTGGAGGAACTCTGAAACGCCGGCGGGACAGCACCCCCCTCTGGCCTGCCGGCCATCTCCCCCTCAAGTGGGGAGATTAGCAGCTTCGGCGTCTCGCCTCTTTTTCGTGTTTGGCGAAGCCATGGCGACATCTGATCTCCCCCCTTGAGGGGGAGATGTCCGGCAGGACAGAGGGGGGTCGTGAAGGATCGCTGCCTCATCTTAACTCTGCAGCAGGCGCGACCTCCGTCGGCAACAGCACTTCGGCGGTCTGGTTGCCGAGCAGCAGGCGAGCGAGGCCCCGGGGGGCTGCGCTGCCACAGGCAATTGCAGCAGGCATTCATCACAAGCATGCACAAGCCCCCAATCTTCACCGCCACAGTGGCTATGCCGCCTCGCCTTGGCGTATCGTGGGCGCGACAGCAGGAGCCGGCATCATGAGCCCAAAACCATCCGAACAGGCCGACAATGAAAACGACAGCGGCGGCGAGTATTTCGAGGCGCCGCCCGCCCACGACGCCGAACTGGTTGCCGACGAGGCGCTGGAAGCGCCCGATGTGCCGGACTCCGAACCCCATGGCCGCCTGAAGCCGAAGCGAAAACCGTCGGCGATATCAGGTAGAAAGTTTCGCAAGCGTGACCTGGTGCGCATCGACGACCTCAGGCCGAGCCTGGCCGACCGCATCCGCTCCGATCATCCCGACCTGCCGCGCGGCGCCCGCATCAGCCGGGAGGAGCTCGGCCGTTACCGCATGCGCTACATGGAGGAGCTGCTGCAGCAGGAGCATGGCGAATTCTCCGAGCTCGACCGCCAGGTGGTCGAATTGATCGCCAGGCAGGACACGATTTCGGAAAACTCGGAAGAGGAGTTCGAGGAGCACCGCTCGTTCGCCGACCGCGTCTCCGACAACATGGCGGCTTTCGGCGGCAGCTGGTGGTTCCTGATCTCGTTCGGCAGCGTGCTTGCGGTGTGGATCGGCATCAATTTGATCGCGGGCGTGAGCAGCGCCTTCGACCCCTACCCCTTCATCCTGCTCAACCTGCTGCTCTCCTGTATCGCCGCCATCCAGGCGCCGATCATCATGATGAGCCAGAGACGGACGGAGGCCAAGGACCGCCTGCGCTCGTTCAACGACTACCGGGTGAACCTGAAAGCCGAGCTGGAAGTGCGCCATTTGCACGAAAAGCTCGACTATCTGATCTCGCGCCAATGGACGCGGCTGGCCGAAATGCAGCAGATGCAGCTGGATGCGATGCACGAACTGACCGGCGCGAAGAAGGCGAAGCGGGCGCCGCGCAGGGTGCGCAGGCGGGTGGCGAAGGTGGAGGTGGCGGGGTGAGTCCCGGGCTGAGGCTGCAAGGCGGACGCGAAGTTGCCGAGCCGCGCGACGTGGCTTCGAAAATATCGCCACGCCAATTGCCCGTTGAAGCCCGCGCCGGCTTCCGCTAAGAAGCCGTGGCTGGCCGGCCTATCGGCTGGTTCGTTTTCAGGTTCCCTGAAGGCACCCGTAGCTCAGCTGGATAGAGCGCTGCCCTCCGAAGGCAGAGGTCACAGGTTCGAATCCTGTCGGGTGCGCCAGCTTACCGAGGGTCCATTCCGGACACATAGGTTACGGTTTATATCGGAGACATGGGTAACACTTTTGGCCCGAAGGGGTTTTGGAGTGGTTCGAGCCTGCATGTCTCATCATCGAAGTAGCCCAAATCATAATCCATGAAGGAAGCCAGCCAGATATGGTCCTCGACCTGTTTGATGCCGACGGTCTGGCCGGCAAAGACGAGGCTGAGGTTGATCTTCTTGCGATTGTAGCAGATGCGGCCGCAGGTGGTGACGGTGACGGCCTTGTCGTGAAACGGATAATCGAGATCCGGCAGGCCGGCAATAGATGCGCGGTGACGGCGTGTAGCGCTCGGCTGGACAGGCCATGTCGAGCGCCTGATGTGGGCGTTCTGAGTTGAACTCATTGATGAAGTCATCGAACCTGGCCTGCTGCTGCAGGAAATTGGCGCCAGCCGGTTTGGTGGTTTCCTTCTTGAGAGTCAGGTGCATGCGCTCATGGCGCCCGTTCTGCTGCGGACAGCCCGGCTGGATGCGCTCGATGTCGATGCCCAGGCGCAGCCACCAGACCGACAGTTTGCTGAGATTGAACAGCGCGTTTGGGCTGGCAAAGGGAACGCCGTTGTCGGTCCTGATGGCGCTGGGCAGGCCGAACTCTTTGAAAACGCTCTCGAACACCGTGAAGGCATAGGCTTCCTTGGTAGTCGACAACGCCTCGCAGGCGATGAGATAGCGGCTGGCGAAGTCGGTGATCGTCAGCGGGTAGCAATAGCGCCGATCGGCGAGCATGAACTCGCCTTTGTAGTCGGCACACCACAGATCGTTGGGCCGATAGCCGTTTGAAAGTGGTGTTCCCATCGCCCTGTTGCGCCTTCGCTTGCGGCGCTCGACCAGGCCATGGCGGTCGAGAACCGCATGCACCGTCGAGATCGCAGGCCGGTGAACGTCAGGATACAGCCGGGCCAACCGTTCGCGTATCTTTGGCGCACCCCAGGTCGGCTTGTCTTGCTTGAGGCGCACAATCAGCTTCTCGATTTGAAACGGAAGCTGATTGGCGTGGCGGTAGGGTCGGCGTGATCGATCCGTCAGCCCCTCAAGGCCACTGTCATTGTAGCGTGTGAGGATCTTGTAGCCGGTCTTGCGCGAGATATCGAACTCACGGCAAAGCACCGCCATCTTCTCGCCGTCCAGCAGCCGGGCAATGAACTTCAGCCGCTCTTCCATGACGTTACACTCCTTCCAAGGCACCTTGCTCTCCTTGCAAAGGGCCGAAAGTGTAACCCATGTCTCCGGAATGAACTGTCACCCATCTCTCGGGAAGGGCAGATGCATTACAATAGCTTGGATAACCCTAAAGAGCGTCGCGCTGAACGGATTCATGCGACCGCTTGAAGTCTTTGTTTAATGCATGTCGTTGTCCCACAACCTCGGCACTTCTGGGCGACATGCATGAGTGCCCGGGTCTAGGCACGGGCGATCAGTCGATATTCGGTGTTATTGGCGCGTCGATTACCACTTCCGCCCGTTCAGTCAGACGCTATGCTGCTGACCGTGACACCAAGGCGCGCGTTCCGTTCGTGATGAAGCAAAGTCAACACCGCTTGCATGAGCGGATGACCATTCGCGGCCACCTCGAACCCGCGTCCTTCCTGCCCTGGATCATGCGCCATGCGGCCAAGCTCGGTCTCGCGCACCACATCGCTCATGCAAGCACCGATCGCATCGAACTCGATATTGCCGGTGCGGCGGAACTGATCGACATGATGGAGATGGGATGTTCGCTTGGGCCCATTGAAGTCTGGGTCGAGACGATCGACCGCGCGCCTGTCGAGCAAAAAAACATATAGCTTTGCGTGTGGTTACCCTCCGTTTGCACTTAATTTAATCAATATTGCAATTGCGAAATAATTATGCATACGTCAGCCGCATCGAGCGGTTCGCCAACTCCTTGCGCCGGCATCTCTCTGGTCGGGAAACAGTAGTATCAGTACGGAAAGTAAGGTCATGCTGTCCGACAAGACGGACACCTGGGTGCCGGTCGCCCTTTCCCAGGATCTGCCAACAGGACAGGTAATGCCGGGGCGGACGCCCGCCGGTCCCATTGCCCTCTGGCGAAGCCAATCGGGGCGCTTGGCGGCATCGGCGGATCGCTGTCCGCATCGCGGCATGCGCCTCTCCCATGGCTTCGTGCGCGGCGAGGCGCTCTCCTGCATCTATCACGGCTGGACCTATTCGCAGGCCGGTCAGTGCCTGCGCATTCCTGCCCATCCCAGCCTCACGCCGCCGGAGACGATTCGCGTTGCGACCCGGTTGGTCGAAGAGGCGGGCGGGATCATCTGGGTCGCTGATGGAGAGCCTGACGGCAAGCCACCCCTTTTTGAGGGTTACGTCCCGCTCCGTTCATTGACGGCCCGCGCCGGATGTTCGGCACTCTCGGTCGCTGCCGGTACGAAGGCCACCGTTGAAGGATACGTCTGGCAGGCGCCCGGCGCGCCGGCAATCCGCCTGCTGCCTATCCCGCAGGAAGCCGGCGAGACGCTGATCCACGTCCTTGTTCCAGCCGATTGCGATGCGTCCGAGCGCATCGCCGCCTCGCGAGCCGCCGAGAGCCTTCGGCGCATGGCCGAAGGGATCGAGGCGAAAGGGGCTGTGCCATGATCGACGATGCGATGCGCGACGAATGGTATCCGGTCGGGCTTTTCAGCCGGCTCGACCGCTATGGGCGCGAGACCACCCTGATGGACGAGCCGATCAAGGTTGCGCTCGACGCCAATGGCGCGACTAAAGTGACAGGCGAAAACGGGCGCGTGCTGCCGGTTTCGGTGCGCTATGGCCATATCTGGTCGTCGCTCGGCGAACCGAAGAAACCGGTCTTCCCGATTCCCGAGGCAGACCAGCCCGGGCGCCGCTTCGTCGATGTCGGCGTGGTGCGGGTGCGCTGCTCGCCGCTCCGCGCCGTCGAGAACTTCCTCGACATCGCACACTTCCCCTTCGTCCATACCGACATCCTCGGCTCGGAGCCGCATACCGAGGTCGAAAACTACAAGGTCGAGATCCGCGAGGAGGAGGACGAGGTCTGGGCGACCCAGGTGAAGTTCTACCAGCCGCAGGCGGCGAAATCCGCGAGCGGAGGTATCACGACGGAATACATGTACCGCGTGCCGGCTCCGACCTGCTCAGTCCTCTACAAGACCTGCCCGCCGCGCCCGGGCGAATGGGATGTCATTACGCTATTCGTCCAGCCGCTTGCCGAAGATCTCTGCGACGTCTGGCCATGGATGGCGCTTTTCGATGACGAGACGCCACAGACCGACCTCATCCATTTCCAGCAGACGATTTTCCTGCAGGACCGCTCGATCCTCGAAAACCAGATCCCGCGTCTTCTGCCGCTCGATCCCGGCATGGAAATCCCCACGCGCGCCGACCTGACCTCGGTCGCCTATCGCCGCTGGCTGAAGCGCCACAATTATACCTACGGCGCGCAATTGGTGGCACAGTGAAGCTTTACGACTACATCCTCTCCCCAAGTTGCTACAAGGTGCGCCTGATGGCGACGCTGTCAGGTGTGAAGCTCGAAATCCGCCCGGTCGACTTCCATCCCGGCGCCGAGCATCGTGGCCCCGAGCTTATGGCGCTTAATCCGGGAGGCTCCATCCCGATCCTTGAAGACGGCGACCTGATCCTGACCGAGTCTTCCGCCATGCTTGGCTATCTCGCCGCGAAGGCAGCACCGGCCTGGCTCGGCAGCGGCGCCCCCGAGGAGACGGCGCGCATCCAGCAATGGCTTTCCTTCTCGCACAGGCTGACCGCCAACCTCGGCGGCGCGCGCCTGCATGAGATGCTGCTGCGCCCCGGTGACATCGGTGCGCTTCAGGCCAATGGCATAGCGGCACTACGTGAGCTGGAAGCCGGCCTCTTCGAACAAAAAATGCGTGGCGACCGGTTTCTCGCTTCCGACCGGCCGACGATTGCCGACATTGCTTGCTTTCCCTATGTCGCGCTCGCGCCCGACGGCGGCGTTTCCCTCGATTCGTATCCCACGATCCGGCTCTGGTCGCGAGCGCTCCGCAGCCTCGACAATTTCATCGAGATGCCCGGTATCCACCGGCTGCACGAGTTGAAGCCCGAACCGCGACCCATGCTGGACGAGGCGTGAGGTGACCGGCTATCTCCTGAAGAATTGCGCAGCGGTCATCACCGACGAGGGCAGGGGTCCGAGCGTCCGGCGCAATGTCGATGTGCTGACGAATGGCCCGCAGATCGAGGCAATCGGGCAAGGCCTGCACAGAAGCGAGTTGCCGGCCGGTACTATCGTGCAGGACGCCGACGGCTGGTTCGTCTATCCCGGCCTCGTCAACACGCACCATCACTTCTTTCAGTGCTTTGTGCGCAACCGTGCCGAACTCGACTGGACGAAGCTGTCGGTCATCGAATGGCTCGACCGGATCTATCCGATCTTCTCCCGGCTCAACGAGGATTGTTTCTACCACGCCTCGATCACGGCGATGGCAGAGATGATAAAGCACGGTTGCACGACGGCCTTCGACCACCAGTACAATTTTCCGCGCCATGCCGGAAAACGGCTCATCGACCGGCAGTTCGAAGCGGCCGATCTTCTCGGCATGCGTTTCCATGCCGGCCGCGGCGGCAACACGCTGCCAAAATCGGAAGGCTCGACCATTCCAGACGAGATGCTGGAGACCACGGACGAATTCATTGCCGACTGCGCACGCCTCATCGACACTTATCACGACACCAGTCCCTTCAGCATGCGTCAGGTCGTGGTCGCTCCCTGCCAGCCGGTCAACTGCTACCGCGAGACCTTCGTGGAATTGGTTTCGCTGGCGCGTGATCGCGGGGTGCGGATGCACACCCATGTCGGCGAGGGCGAAAGCCCGATCATCGAGGCCCGCCATGGCATGCGTACGGTGGACTATCTCGAGGACCTCGGATTTGCCGGCCGAGACACTTTCTATGCCCATTGCTGGGAGCTGACGCATGACGAACTGCGGCTGATGGCGGCGAGCGGCACCGGTGTCTCGCATTGCCCGGAGCCGGTCTATCTGGTGGGTGCGGAGGTGACTGATATTCCCGCCATGTCCGCCTTTGGCCTGCGCGTCGGTCTCGGCTGCGACGGTGCTGCCTCGAACGACAACTCCAACCTCATGCACTGCATCCATTCCGCCTACATGCTGCAATGCCTGGCGGCCTCGACGCGCGCTCATCCCGTGCCTGCGCCGGTCGATTTCCTCGGCTATGCGACAACGGGCGGGGCCGCGCTTCTGGGCCGCAATGACATCGGCCGACTGTCGCCCGGCATGGGCGCCGACCTCTTCGCGATCGACACGCGCCGCATGGATTATGTCGGCACGCGCCACGATCCATTGAGCCTGATCGCCAAGGTCGGTATCGGCATGCCCACCGACATGACCATGATCAACGGCCGCATCGTCTGGGAGAAGGGTGCGTTTACCGGGCTGAACGAGGCCCGGCTTGCTGCGGACGCGGAAGCCGCCTTTGCCGCGGTGGAATTCTAACAACTTAAGACAGGGGAACTGACATGCTGAACTATCTGACCCGCAGAACTCTGATGAAGGGCCTTGCCGCGACAGGGCTTGCCGGCGCGCTTGGCAGCCGTCCCGCCTTTGCGGCCGACGAGCCGCTCGGTATCACGCTCGTGCTCCCGTCGCCGGTCGGCGATGTCGGCTGGGGCCATGCGCTCGCCGCCGGCCTCGAGCCGGTCAAGGCCGCATACGGCGACAAGGTGAAGATCACCGTCATCGAGAACATCGCCGAAGGGCCGGACGCCGACCGGATCATGAACAAGACCGTCGCCGACGGTAACAAGTTCCTGATCGCCGGCTCATTCGGCTACCAGAATGGTGCATTACAGATCGCCCGCCGCGATCCTGCGGTCACCGTGCTGCATGCCTCCGGCTTCCAGACCGCGCCGAATTTCTCGCCCTTCGCGGCGAAGTATTTCCAGGGCACTTACCTGCTCGGCATAGCCGCCGCAGCTCTTTCCAAGACCGGCAAGGTCGGCTCCGTCTCGGCCTTCGCCATTCCGGAGCTGATCACCTCGATCAACGCATTTACGCTCGGCGCACAGACCGTAAATCCCGATATCGAGGTATCGGTCGTCTGGGTGAACTCCTGGTTCGACCCGGCCAAGGAACAGGAAGCCGCCAAGGCGCTGATGGCACAGAACTGCGACGTGATCTTCTCGAACGCGCAGGACACACCCTCCGTGATCTCGGCCTGCGAGGAGGCTGGCGTCTACGCGTTCAACCTCAATTCGTCGATGAAGAAATATGCACCGAAGAAATATCTCGGCTGCATCGCGACGGACTGGTCGCCCTTCTTCAAGGCTTCCGTGGATGCCCATCTCGCCGGAACTTTCAAGGGCGCCAACACCTTCCTCGGCGTCGCCGAAAAGGTGGTGGAGGTCGTGGACTGGAACTCAGATATCCCAGCCGACACGATGACGAAGATCAAGGAAGTGGCGGCGAAGATCGCCGACGGCAGCTTCTCGCCCTTCACAGGTCCAATCACCAAGGCCGACGGCAGCGAAGCCGCCGCCGCCGGTGCGACGATAGCGGATCCCGAGATCGTCGCGATGGACTGGCACGTCAAGGGTGTCACCACACCACTGCCGAAGTAAGTCATGACCCCGCCCCTTCTGTCGCTCCGCGGCATCTCGAAGAGCTACGGCCAGATCCGGGCCAACCAAGCCATCGATCTGGACGTGGCGCCCCAATCGATCCATGCGATCCTCGGGGAGAATGGGGCGGGCAAATCGACGCTGATGAAGCTCATCTATGGCGTTGAACAGCCGGACGAAGGCACCGTCGTCTGGAACGGAGAGCATCTGCGCCTTGCCTCGCCGGCTGAGGCACGGCGCAGGGGCATCGGCATGGTCTTTCAGCATTTCTCGCTGTTCGAGACGCTGACTGTCGTCGAGAACATCCAGCTCGTCGTCCCCGGCGGCAAGGCGGAGCTGGCCGGGCGCATCCGCAGCCTCGGCCAGGATTTCGGCCTTGAAGTAGATCCTCTCGCCGATGTGCACGCGCTCTCGGTCGGCGAACGGCAGCGGGTGGAGATCATCCGCTGCCTGATGACGGACCCGAAGCTGCTCATTCTCGACGAGCCGACCTCGGTCTTGCCGCCGCAGGCGGTGAAGAAGCTGTTCGACACGCTCAGGCGCCTTCGCGACCGCGGCGTGTCCATCCTGTTCATCTCCCACAAACTGGAGGAAATTCGCACGATCTGTGACCAGGCGACGGTCTTGCGTGGAGGGCGCGTTATCGGCACCGTCGACCCGCGCGACTATGATGCGCACGACCTCGCCCGGATGATGATCGGCCGCGACATGCCCGAGGTGATGCCCGCGTTGGCCATGCCCGAGGGGGAGAAGCGGCTGGAAATAATCGACATGGACTACACGCCGGACGACCCCTTTGCCACGCCGCTCTCCGGCATCAGCCTCACGGTACGATCAGGCGAGATCCTTGGCATAGCCGGAATATCGGGCAATGGCCAAGGCGAGCTTGCCGCGCTCATCTCGGGCGAAGCGATGCTGCTGAAGGAACAACGCGACCGGATCTACATGATGGGCCGCGACGTAGGCACACTCGATGCGGCCGCGCGCAGGAGATTTGGCTTCGCCTTCGTGCCCGAAGACCGGCTGGGACGCGGCGCGGTCCCTGAAATGTCGCTCGTGCTCAACACCGTTCTTACCGCCCATCCTTTCGATCTCGTGAGGCGCGGCCTCATCAACAGCGCCGGAGCGACGGCTTTCACCAGCGAATGCATCCGTCGGTACGACGTCCGCGCCTCCGGCCCGGATGCCGAAGCGGGCTCGCTGTCCGGCGGCAACTTGCAGAAATTCATCGTCGGTCGCGAGATGATGCTGTCGCCAAAACTGCTTTTCGTGGCGCAGCCGACCTGGGGTGTAGACATTGGCGCTGCATCCGCCATCAGAAGGCGGCTCATCGCGTTGCGCAACCTGGGCGTGGCGATCCTCGTAATTTCCGAGGAACTCGAGGAACTTTTCGAACTCTGCGATTTCATCCAGGTGCTCCATCATGGAATGCTGAGTCCGCCTCTGGTCACGCGGGACACGCGCCCCGAAGACATCGGCAGATACATGATCGGAGCACATGCCTCGCCAGAGAAGGTTCCTGCATGAGCGTTTGGGCCGCGCCGTTCCTCCCCGCGCTCGTCCGCCGGGAGCATGCCTCGCTCGTCGCGGCCATGCTGGCCCCGGCTGTCGCGCTTGGCATGGCGATCATCCTCAATCTGGGCCTTTATGTGCTGATAGGCCGAGATCCGGCGGCCGTCCTGTACGCGATGCTTCTCGAGCCGTTCCTCTCCTGGGCATCGTTTGCGGAGGTGCTGCTGAAGGCGGGGCCCCTTCTCCTCATTGCTCAGGGGCTGGCGATCGGTTTCCGCGCAAAAGTGTTCAACATCGGCGCGGAGGGCCAGTTTATCCTGGGCGCTATTTTCGCCTCGGCGATCCCCGTCTGGTTTCCGCAGGCGACCGGGCAGTGGATCTGGCCGCTGATGCTGCTTCTCGGTGCCCTCGGCGGTGCACTTTGGGCATCTATCACCGCCTTCTGGCGCGTCAGGCTCAATGCGAACGAGATCCTGGTCTCCTTGATGCTGAGCCTCGTTGCGGCGCAAGTCCTCAACTACCTGCTGCTCGGCCCATGGAAGGACCCGGCCGGCTTCAATTTCCCACAATCCGTCATGTTTCAGAACGACGCGATGGTGCCGACCCTGATCACCGGTACCCGCGTCAACGTCTCGCTGCTCATCACACTTGCGCTCTCGCTGGTGGCCTGGGTTTTCATGCAGCGAAGCTTCATGGGGTATAAGCTCAAGGTCGGCGGCCTTGCCCCGCGCGCGGCCGGTTACGCCGGCTTCAGCGAAGGGCGTGCGATTTGGCTATCGCTTCTGATCGGTGGCATGGCGGCGGGACTGGCAGGCGCGGCGGAAGTCGCGGGTCCGCTCGGCCAGCTGCAGCGCTCGATCTCGACCGGCTACGGTTATGCGGCCATCATTGTCGCCTATCTCGGCGGCTTGCATCCAGTCGGCATCATCTTTTCCGCGCTCTTCATGGCTGTCCTCTATATCGGCGGCGACAATGCGATGGTGTCGGCAAACCTGCCGATCGCCGCCGTCCGCGTCTTCCAAGGCAGCTTGCTGCTCGCCTATCTCGGCGCTGTGGCCTTCGTGCGCTACCGCATCGAGTGGCGCCGCCCCCATCACCTGAGCCAGCCATGAACGCCGTCGAGTTCATTATTTCGGGCATGCTCGCAGCGGCAACCCCCTTTCTCCTTGCCGCACTCGGCGAGTTGGTGGTCGAGCGCGCCGGTGTTCTTAACCTCGGCGTAGAGGGCCTGATGGCCCTCGGCGCGGTGCTCGCGTTCATCGTCGTCTACCACGGCGGTGGACACCTGCTGGGGTTCGTTGCCGCCGGCCTCGGTAGCGCCGTCCTGTCCCTCGTCTTTGCAGTGCTGGCACTCGGATTCCGGGCAAACCAGGTCGCGACAGGCCTTGCGATCGGCATTCTCGGCCAAGGCCTTTCGGCGCTGTTCGGCAAAAGCTACGAGAGCTTGACGGTGAAGGGGCTCCCGAAACTTGCCTTTCCCGGCCTCTCGGAAATCCCGGTAGTCGGCAGGCTGTTTGTCCAGGACATCGTCGTATGGCTTTCCCTTGCCGTGACGTTTGCGATCTGGGCGATGTTTGCCTATACGAGAGTCGGCCTTGTCGTGAGGGCAATCGGCGAGAATCCCAAGGCAGCCCATGCCATCGGCTATCCGGTCATCGCTATCCGTATCGCGGCCATAGCTTTTGGTGGCATGATGGCGGGTTTTGCCGGCGCCTATGCGGCGGCGGTGTACACGCCCCTTTGGGCGGACGGTATGATTGCCGGACGTGGCTGGATCGCGATCGCACTCGTTGTCTTTGGTACGTGGCTCGCTGGCCGCATCTTCCTGGGTGCCTGCCTCTTCGGTGCGGTTTCGCTGATGAGCCTCGCCGCCCAGGCGACCGGTCTGGACTTGCCATCGCAACTGCTTTCCAGCCTTCCCTATCTCGTTACGATCGTCGTGCTCGGTGTCATCTCGGCGGACCGCCGCTTGCTCAGGCTGAACGGTGTCGCCTCGCTTGGCGAACCCTTCGAACGTTAGCCGGGATTAAAGTGGATTTGCGAAACTCGGCGTAAGTTGAAGAGATTCGAAACGCCAGCGGACGATCGGCATCCGATCCAAAGGGCAGAAACGCCAAACGGGGCGAAGGTATGCCCGCAAGGGTAGCGCTGACGCCGTCGACTGCGAGCAGCGGAACGATGTGGCGCACAACGCGCCCGACATCGGTGGAGATCGTCGCGGGTTTCTTGGATCGTCCCCTTTTCTGCAGTACGAGCCCCATTCTCGAGGGTCCATTCTCCACCGCAGCCTAGGGAAGCGGCGTCGCAAGATGGCCTGAGGCATGCGCCCGGTAAATTCCCGCATGCGAGCACTCGTCCTGCCTGTCTAAGGTTCCGAGTCTAACCGCAAATCCTCGATTTTTTCCGCCAATTCCAACATATATATTCCGGTCGCCGCAAGAAGCCATAACAACGATTTCCAATACTACCTATTCTTGCAGAAACTAAAAACGCTACACTCGCGTAATCATATTGGTAACGGATGCTGTTCAACCTGCGTCCAGGCAACCAGCACGGGGAGCGGCGTTATGGATTTCTTTAAAAGTTTAACAAAGGTCTTGGCCGGCGGCGCGGTTTCCGTAGCTTTGTGCTTTCCGGCTGGCGCGGGCGGGCTCAGTGTGGGCATCGGCGGCAGCGGTGGGGTGGGTGTTTCGGTCGGCGGCAGTGGCGGCGGGCTTGGCGTCGGTGTCTCGGTCGGCGGGAGCAAGGGCGTCAATGCCGGAGCGACGGTCGGAGGCACCAGCGGCACCACCGCCAGTGTCGGCGCCTCGGTTGGCAGCGGCGTTACCGCCGGCGCCGGCGTATCGGTCGGCACGGGCGTCGGGGTCGGGGTCGGCGCCGGGGTCGGGGTGGGCAGTGGAGTGACGGCCGGGGTCGGCGTCGGCATTGGCACACAGACAACGACCACCAGCCCCAGGGATCCCAACACGCCGGCGGTGCCGGCGCGACCGGCGGTGGTTGCCATCAGCGCCATGTCGGCCGGCCAGATCGCCAAGATGAAAAAACGCTGCGCCAGCGTGCTCAGCGGCAAGGGCACCTACGACCGGGACCTGAAGGAGCTCTGCCGGATATTGGCGCGGCGCTGAGTACCGCAACATCGCATCTGCCGTGGGGCGTCAGTCTCTCAGCCAGCCACTGCCGCAAGGTGGCGGGCATTCTTAGGGGGTAGCTTTGCCAAGCGGTTCAGAGTTTCGCGGAAAGGCGGAACCGCTCAGGCTGTGCGCTTTCATCGGCGGCATTCCGCATGGCTTGGTCGCCGAGCCGAAGGAAGCGCGCCGCCCGGTAGCGGCCTTGCTCCGACCTCTGCCGTCCGTCCGGTCACCCGTTTGGGCCGGCTCGAAGATTCGCCTCTGGCCTTTTGTATCACCCGCTCTAGCTGCTTTGTGTTAGGCTCGTCATGTTAGCCTTGTCTTGCTGATGGAGGTTTTGATGGATCGGCGATCATTCTTGACAGCATTGTTTGGCGTTGCGGGGGCCGCGGCGCTTGCTACCGCGGTTCGGCCTCTCGAGGCCGTGGCCGGGGTTCCCAATGTCGGTAACGGCATTCTCGATGAACTCGACAAGCAGGATGCCAATTCGTTTGATGACGACGAAGGCGCTGGCGATGTCGAGCAGATCTCGCATCGGCGATGGCACCATCGTCGCCACCACAGGCGGCATGTCTGGAGACGGCACTGCCGCACGTTCTGGCGGCATGGCCGGTTGCGCCGGCGCTGCTATCGCAGGCGCTCCTTCGTCGTCTTGCGGTTCTAACCGCGGCACGTTCCCGGATTGACCCTGCCCTGAGGCGCAAACACCAAACAGACCCATCCCGATTTGCATCGGGATGGGCTGGTTCAGCTTTATCCAGCCACAGCTGCCACCGAATCCCGCTGCACCAGCGGGCATTCCAGCTTGGTGATTGGATAGCGGCCGCGGCCGGGAGGCGGCGGCACTTCGAGCTGTTCGATCGCCCATTGGCCCATCGCCATGTGCGGCAGGATCGATGTTGTCAGCGGCGGGAACAGGTGGCGGGCGATCTCCTCGTCGTCATAGCCGACGACGGAGATGTCCTGCGGGATGTGCAGGCCCGCCTCCTTCAGCGCTTCGTAGCAGCCGATGGCTGTGCGGTCGTTCTGGCAGAAGATGGCGGTCGGGCGCTCCTTGAGCGCCAAAAGCTTAACGGTCGCGGCATAGCCGGCGCTCGCCGACCAGTCGCCCTCGACCACCAGTTCGGGATCGAACGGGATGTCGGCGGTGGCGAGCGCTCTGCGGTAGCCTTTCAGCCGGTCCTGCGCGGCCTGCATCCACGGCTCGCCGGTGATGGTGGCGATGCGGCGGTGGCCGTGGCCGATCAGATGCCGGGTCGAGTTCTGGCCGCCGGCGATCTCGGACGGCACCACGGCCGGGAAGGCATAATCGGCCGTGTAGCAGTTGAGCAGGATGACCGGGATGTCGAGGCCGTAGAGGAAGTCCGGTGCCGTGATCTCGCGGGTGAAGATGGTCATGTAGACCAGCGCCGAGATGCCGCGCCTGGTGAGCGCCGCAATGGCGCGCGGCTCCATGACGGAGTCGCCCATGGTCTGCGCCACGAGCAACACATTGCCGGCGTTCCACGACGCCTGGCGCGCGCCCTCGATGGCGACAACGGCTTCCGGGCTTGTCGCCAGCTGGTCGACAGCGAAACCGATGACACCGTCAAGTCCATCGAAGGCGGGAACAGGTTTGCGCAGCGCCGAGAAGGCGGGTGCTGCGTAGCCGAGCGAGCGCGCGGCGTCGATCACCCGCTCGCGCGTCTGCTGCGACAGCCGGATGCCGGGCGAATCGTTGAGCACGAAAGAGACGGTCGCCTGCGAGCAACCGGCTGCCCTGGCGATGTCGGTCATGGTGACGCGGCCGCCCTTGGCGGCTCTCGCCGGCGCCTTGCGCCGCTTCGCCGTGTCGTCCGGATCCCTCGTCTCGCTCATGGCATTGCGTCCCAATCCCCAGCCTGTCTAGTCGCAAGCCTGCCACACCGACAAGATGGTGTGGCGCCGTCGACCAATGGAAATAGTCGAAGGCGTTTATCTTTATTAGCAGCTTTGAAGTTCGCCGCCATGCCGCTTCGGGCCGCGTGAAATTCGAGGACTGCAAGGCATCTGCTTGCGCGAAGCCGTGCTGCACCTGTTCGGGCAAACTAGACCTAGGGCCACGCCGAGTGTCCGCGCGAGACCTCTGCTAATAGTGTTTACTAATACAAAACGACGCTGTAACGTCAATCCGCCGTGTCCGGTCAGGTGGGACCCCGTGCGGCGAGAAGTGCACGTGAATGGCCCGATGGCGAGCGGGGTTTGCCTCCGCAAGCCTGGTCTCGGACATGTGATATGTCAGACAAATCAGACTATTTACGAGCACGGGATGAGTCTCTAAAGTCCGTGATCGCGACCGACGACGCCATTCTTCAGCGCCGGGAACCCCTGAGGAGGAGGGCGTCCAAATCGCGAGCGGCAAGTCAGTGAATGCAAGATCGGTTCAGTCCGACGACTGAGCCAAAACGGGAGGTTGAACATGAAATCCTTGATACGACATGCATCCGTGGCCACCGCAGCCCTGCTGCTTGGCCTGACCGCGACAGCCATTGCGCGCGCCGACGACAAACCGACGCTGGCCTTCGTCGTCAACGGCGCTTCCGATTTCTGGAAGGCCGCCGAAGCCGGCGTCAAGAAGGCGCAGGCCGAATTGCCCGACTACAATCTCGAACTCAAATATCCCGAGCAGTCCTCGGTCGCCATCCAGCAGCGGCTGATGGACGATCTGGTGACCGCCGGCGTCAAGGGCATCATGGTCTCGGCCGTCGACCCCAAGACCTCGACCGACGGTCTGAACAAGATCGCGTCGGAAACGGCGCTGTTCACCACCGACTCCGATGCCCCGCAGACCAAGCGCGTCGCCTATATCGGCTCGTCCAATGTCGACGCCGGCAAGCAGGCGGCCGAGATCGCCAAGAAGGCGATGCCGGACGGCGGCAAGTGCCTCGGCTTCGTCGGCCTGCTCGGCGCCGACAATGCCAAGGAACGCATCCAGGGCATGAAGGACGGCCTCGCCGGCAGCAAGATCGAACTGGTGGACGTGCGCGGCGACGACATCGACCAGGCGCGCGCCAAGAAGAATGTCGAGGACGCGCTGGTCGCCAGCCCCGACATCACCTGCATGGTCGGCTTCTATTCCTACAACACGCCGCGCATCTATGAAGCGCTGCGCGACGCCGGGAAGCTCGGCTCGATCACGGTCGTCGGCTTCGATGACGATCCGATCACGCTGGGCGGCGTCAAGGAAGGCACCGTGGCGGCGACCGTCGTGCAGCAGCCCTTCGAATGGGCCTATCAGGGCATGAAGCTGATGGCCGCCTATCTCAAGGGCGACAAATCAGGCATTCCGGAAGGCGGCCTGATCATTATCCCGACCAAGATCATCGGTAAGGACGATGTCGACACCTATGCCGCCAATCTGAAGGCGATGTCCGGAAACTGAGACCACGAGCAGTTGCGCCGGCTCGGGGTTCGCCTTGAGCCGGCGATCGTGTTGACGGGCCGGCCAAGGCCCGTCAGTCTGTAGCCTACCGGCTGCTGGCAAGCCTGATCAAATATGGCGTGATGAATTATTCCGACCCATCCATCGTCGCAACCACCCCGTTCCTCGGCCTCGAGAACGTGCGCAAGACCTATCCGGGCGTGGTGGCGCTGGATGGTTTTTCCATGGAGGTCAGGCCGGGAGAGGTGATCGGCTTGGTCGGCGAAAACGGCGCCGGCAAGTCGACCTTGATGAAGATCCTCGGCGGCGTCACCAGGCCGGACAGCGGCGCCATCACCGTCGACGGCGTTGCGCATGACGGGCTCACCGTCGAAGGCAGCCTGGGGTCGGGCATCGCCTTCGTCCACCAGGAACTCAATCTATTCGAAAACCTCGATGTTGCCGCCAATATCTTCTTCGGCCGCGAGCCGTTGCGCGGCGGGCCGCTGAGATTGGTCGACCGCGCCAAGCTGCGCGAAATGGTGGCGCCGCTGCTGAAGCGTGTCGGCGCCAACTTTTCCGCCGATACGCCGGTTGCCTCGCTGTCGCTTGCCCAGCAGCAGATGGTCGAGATCGCCAAGGCGCTGTCGATCAAGGCACGGCTGGTCATCCTCGACGAGCCGACATCGAGCCTGCCGCTTGCCGAAACCGACAAGCTGCTCGACGTCATCAAGGCGCTGAAGGCCGATGGCATCAGCGTCATCTTCATTTCGCACCGGCTGCATGAGGTCGAGCGCGTCGCCGACCGCGTCGTGGTGCTGCGCGACGGCATGCTGGCCGGCACCTTGCCGAAGAGCGCCATCAACCACGACCAGATGGTCAAGCTGATGATCGGCCGCATGCTGAAGGAGCGCGAGAAGGCCTCCGAGGCGGCGCGGGCGCCGGGCGCCACGGCTCTCTCGGCCAAAGCCATCCGCACCCCCGCCTACCCTGCCCGGCCGGTCGACCTCGACATCAGGCGCGGTGAAATCCTCGGCCTTGCCGGTCTTGTCGGCTCCGGCCGCACCGAACTGGCGCGGGTGTTCTTCGGCATCGACAGCACGCTTGGCGGTGGGCTCGAACTCGACGGCAAGCCGCTTGTACTGGGTTCGGCGGCCGATGCGGTCGCGCATGGCATTTTCCTGGTTCCGGAAGACCGCAAGCTGACCGGCATTTTGCTTGACCTGTCGATCGCGCAGAACATCTCGCTGCCCAACCTGCCGGCGCATGCGAAGCGTCAACTGGTGTCGGCAAGCTCCGAGGCCGCCACCGCAGAGAAGCAGAAGACGAATCTCGGCATCAAAGCGCCGTCGGTGCAGACGCGAACCGGCACGCTGTCGGGCGGCAACCAGCAGAAGGTGGTGCTGGGCAAATGGCTGGCGATGAACCCGAAGGTGATGATCCTCGATGAGCCGACGCGCGGCATCGATATCGGCGCCAAGGCCGAGATTTACGGGCTGATGCGAGCCTTGGCCGATGCCGGCGTCGCCGTGCTGATGATCTCCAGCGACATGGAAGAGGTGATCGGCGTGTCCGACCGCATCGCCGTCATGCATGAGGGCCAGATCTCGGGCATTCTCGACAAGGAACAATTCAGCCAGGAAAACGTGCTGTTGCTGGCGGTCGGCAAGCCGGCAAACTAGCGGGCTTCAGGCGATTGCCGGTCCGGCGCATTGGGGAGAAGACGATGAGCAAAAAAGATCTCGGCCTGCTGATCCTGATCCTCGTGGTCGGCGCCGTGGTGACCGCCATCAACCCGCGCTTCCTGCTGCCGATCAACCTCGCCAACACCTCGAACCTGATCGGCCTGTTCGGGATTCTCGCCATCGGCCAGGCCTTCGTCATCATCACCGGCGGCATCGAATTGTCGGTGGGATCGCTGGTGGCGCTGCTCGGCACGCTGTTCATCGATTTCATCGCCGTGCGCGACATGCCATGGCCGGTGGCGCTGCCGCTGATCCTGGTGCTGGGCGGCATCATCGGGCTGGCGCATGGCTGGCTGATCACAAGGCTGAAATTGCAGCCCTTCGTGGTGACGCTGTGCGGCCTTTTGATCTATCGCGGGGTCGCCCGTTTCTATACCGCCGACGGCACCGCCGGCTTCGCCTTCGGCCAGAATTTTCCCGAGCTCGAATTCCTCACCGCGGGCCGCAGCTATGGCGTGCCCAACAGCTTCATAGCACTGATCGTCATTTCGATCGTCATGTGGGTGGTGCTGCACCGCTCGGTGTTCGGACGCTACCTCTATGCCATCGGCAAGAACGAAGAGGCGGCTAAATATTCGGGCATCCGCACCGGCCGCGTCGTGATGGCCGCCTATGTCATCTGCGGCGTTCTGACGGCGCTGTCGGCGATCTATTTCGCCATGTACACGCGCTCGATCTCGCCGGCCAGCCACGGCCAGTTCTACGAACTCTACGCCATTGCCGCCGCCGTGCTCGGCGGCTTCTCGCTGCGCGGCGGCGAAGGCTCGCTGGTTGGCGTCATCCTGGGCACCGTGCTGCTGCAGGAGTTGCAGAACCTGGTCAATCTGCTCGGCATCCCGTCCTCGCTCAACTTCGCGGTGATGGGCGGCGTGATCCTGATCGGCGTGCTGGTCGACCAGCAATGGGGCGTGTTCCGCGCAAGGCGGCTGATGCTCGATGCCAGCCGCAAGACTGTCGCGGCCGAGTAGCGCTACATCACGCCGGAGATATCCGAGAAGGCCATCGCCTTGCGCAGCACCTCGGCGAAGCGTTCTCCGGCGGCTTCGCGCCGGCCGCCATTGTCGATCGAGGTGACGCCGGAGCCGGACAAAGCGATATTGGCGCTGCGGGCGAGCCGAGCCAGCACTTCGCCGCGCGATTCGCGGCCGCGCTGGGCGAGACGCTCGGCGAGGATTTCCGGCGAGGCGGTGATCTCGACGACAGCCAGATTGGCATAGCGCTCCCGCAGCACCGGGATGACTGCGCGCGAGACATTGGCCACCGCGACATGGCCATTGGCGATGGACCAGTCGACATCGGCCGGAATGCCGTAGCGCAGGCCGTGCGCCTCCCAGGAAATGGCGAAAGCGCCGTCGGCCTGGGCCTCGGCAAAGGCCGCGTCAGCCAGCGTGTCGTGATCCTCGCTTGCCGCATCGCTCGGCCTGGTGATGACGCGGCGGACGAACTCCAGCCTCGTCTCGTCGGCAAACAAGGTGCGGGCATAACCGATTACCGTATCCTTGCCGGCGCCACTCGGGCCGACGACGGCGACGAAGACGCCGTTGCGGACCGGAAAGGCCTCGCTGGTCAGTTCGCGCTCGATCGACGCCGAGACCATCAGGCGACCCGCCGCCCTTGGCGCCAGACGGTGCGCACGACCGGCACATGGTCGTCGACGCGCACCCGCACGAGGTCGGCGCGGCGGCCCTGTTCGATGACGCCGCGGTCGTTGAGGCCGATGGCCTCGGCCGGGTTCTTCGACACCATCGCGACCGCCTGCGGCAAGGAGATGCCCTCGACGACGTCGCCGAGGAAGAAGGCCGACTGGATCAGGCTGAAAGGGATATAGTCGGACGACAATATGTCGAGCAGGCCGTCGCCGGCCAGCGTGCGGGCCGAGACATTGCCCGAATGCGAGGAGCCGCGCATGACGTTGGGCGCGCCCATCAGTACGCCGAGCCCGGCATCCTTCGAGGCCTTGGCGGCTTCCAGCGTGGTCGGGAATTCCGCGACGCGCACGCCCTGCTCGATCGCTTCGTCGACATGGCCCGATGTGGCGTCGTCATGGCTCGCCAGCACAATGCCCCGCTCTTTGCAGGCGGCTGATATCGCCACCCGGTTCGGTCCCGAATTCTTCGCCGATTCCGACATCCGCTTTTCGCAGAACAATTGGAAGTCGCGATCGGTCAATTTCAGCTTGCGCTGATAGTAATGGGCGTAGGTCTCGAGATTGACGAACTGACGCTGTCCCGGCGCATGGTCCATCAGCGAGGCCAGCTTGACCCGCTCGTCGCCATCGAAATTGGCGAAAGCCCGCAAGCAATCCGGCGCCGAGACCTCGCAGCGCAGGTGCAGGAAATGGTCGGCCCGCAACCGGTCTTTCGCGACGCTGTCCTCGATCGCGCCGGCGAGCTTGCGGATGTCGTCGGAGGTAATATCCGCGTCCTCGTCCATGCCGACACGCAAAGCGTCGAGCACGGTGGTGATGCCGGCGGTGGCCACCTGCGCGTCATGGGCAAGGACGGCGGCGATCGGGTTCCAGCGCACTTTCGGGCGCGGCGCATAGTGGCCTTCGAGATGGTCAGTGTGCAGCTCGACCAGGCCGGGAATGATGTAGTCGCCGCCCATGTCCTCGCCGCCCATGCTCCCGCCGGTGTGGCCGGTGCCGGCGTCGACGCCGGAGATAAAACCGTCGCGCAGCACGAGCGACCCTTCGACGATCTCGTCGGCAAGCACGATGCGGGCGTTGTGGAGAACAGTTTCGGCGGTCATTTCAGGCGGTCCCTGGTTACTCGGACGAATTGCGGTCAGGCGGTTTTTCGGGCAGCGCGGCGGCCGAGCGCATGATGCGAAAGCACCATGAACGGAGCGCCCGGTTCGGTTTCGACGAACAGCGTCAGCGCATCCACCAGCACCGGCTGCTGCAGCACATCGGCGAACAGGCTGTCAATTGCCGCGCGCAGACGTTGGCTTTCCTGCGGCCCGGCCCGGCCGGACAGTGTCATGTGGAAGCGAAAGGTCTCAAACACATAGGGATAGCCCCACTGGCAGAGATTGCGGAACTCGGCCGGCTTCAGCGAATCCGGGCTGCGCCGCTCGATCTCGGCCTCGGTGAGCGGCGCGCGAAAACGGTCGAAGCTAAGCACGACATCATCGGCGAAACGGTTGAGCGGCGGCAGCGGGCCTTCCGGCAGCAAAGCGAAGAAACCATCGATCTGGCTGACGACCAGGCGCGGGATGGTGACCGTCGGCGTTGCTTCGGCAAAGGCGTCCAGCGCCGCGCGCAACGAGCTTTCAGTTTCGTTGGCGGCCAACCGGAAGGGCGCTTTCAGCGTCGCATGAAAACCGTAGCGCCGCGCCGATGCGGTGTGAAAGGCGACTTCGGCCGCCGACAGCTCGCCCACCGCCTCGACCGGCCTGGTGGCGGCGCCAAAGGGGTCGCGACCCAGCCAGTTGGCGGCGATCCGCGCCAGCGGCTCGTCCTGCATCGGGGTGAAATAGATGGCGTAGCGCATCGAAAATCCTCGTCAGCCCGCTGCCATAGGTGATTTCCATGACGGATTGACGAAGCTTATGCGGGTTTTCGAAGGCAAATCGACCCCGCAGGTCCTTAGCCGACGATTTTTCGCTGCTGGACCAACAGCTTCCGCCGCAAGCGAAGGCCGATCAGGCCTTCATCAGCCACTCGTGCTCGGGCGCGTTGTGGAACTTCCACGTCCGCTTCGGCCCGGCCATGACGTTAAGGTAATAGAGGTCGTAGCCGTGACAGGCCGCGCACGGATGATAGCCCTTGGGCACCAGCACGACATCGCCGTCCTCGATCGCCATCGCCTCGTCCAGTTCGCGGGCGCCCGACTTGTCGGCGTCGGTGTAGACCCGCTGGAAGGCAAAGCCCTGCGGCGGGTTGAGGCGGTGGTAATAGGTTTCCTCAAGATAGGATTCGGCAGGCAGATTGTCCTGGTCGTGCTTGTGCGGCGGGTAGCTCGATGTGTGGCCGCCGGGCGTGATGACCTCGACCACCAGCAGCGAGTCGGCGGGCTTGCCCTCGGGCAATATGTTGGTGACGTAGCGCGTGTTGGTGCCTTTGCCCCGAGTCTCCTGGCCGAGGTCGTCGGGTGCGATGACGCGAACGGGCAAGCCGCCGCCCAGGCCCGGCGCCGAACAGACCGCGAGTTCGAGATCGGTGTCGGCGGTGACCGACCAGTCCGAACCCTCCGGGATATAGACCGACCACGGCTTGCCCTCGAAGGGCGACATGCGCTCGCCGAGCAGGCCGAGTTCCCGGCCGCCGGCCCTTGCCGTGCCCTTGCCGGTGACGAACACCAGGCAGACTTCGCGATCCTGCGTCTTGCCGGATGCGGTCTCGCCCGGCTTCAGCCGGTGCAGGTCGAAGCCGACATAGGTCCATCCGGCGCTGTTGGGCGTGACATGCGCGACGCGGCCATGGCCCTTGTCGGCTTTGACGAGCAGTTTCGACATGTTTTGTCTCCTATCGCAAGTCTTCGAGGTCGGCCTCTCAACTTCGTCATCCTAGAGCGAAGCTCCGTCGCGAAGACCCTAGGATGACGAAGCGAGGGACGTTCCGGCCAATCACCGACGTAGGCGATACGCCAGGTGTCGAGTGTCCGACCCGCAAGCCCTTCCGAGCCACGGCCGCTTCATTCCTTCGGTTCGGCGTCCGCCTTCGCTTCGCCGGTCTTCGGTCGACCAGGCGCAGCCTTGCTCTCCTCCACCGGCTTGTAAAGGTAGAAGAACTGCCAGACGGCGTAGGCGGCAAAGCCGAGCGCAATGATGCCCCAGAATGGGGTGCCGGAGGCGAATTCTATTCCGGCCCAGATCACGCAGACGGCGACGACGGCAACGCGCCGCCACAGCGGCCGGAAGAACGGGTGCTCGTAATCCTTCATCGGACCGGCTTACGCATTGGGAAAGCCTTGCGTCTCGACCGTGTAGCCGGCCGCCGTCATCACCCGCATCAGCTCCTTGTAACCCACTTGGGCCATCTTCAGCGGCGGGTTCTTTTTCGGGTCCTGCTCGGCCTCGACGACGAACCAGCCTTCATAGCCATGGTCGGCGAAGCGCTGCACGATGGCGCCGAAATCGAGCGAACCGTCGCCAGGCACCGTGAAGGCACCGAGCGCCACGGCGTCGAGAAAGGACTGCTTTGTGCGGTCGAGCCCGTCGATCACGCCCATGCGCACATCCTTCACATGGACATGGCTGATCCGCTTGTGGTGGTTGTCGATGGCGCGCAGCACGTCGCCGCCGGCAAAGGCGAGATGCCCTGCATCGAGCAGCAACGGAATGCCTTCGCCGGAATGGCGCATGAAGGCATCGAGCTCCGGCTCAGTCTCGACCACTGCCGCCATGTGATGGTGATAGGACAGCGGCATGCCTTGCTCGGCGCACCATTCGCCGAATTCGGTGAGGCGCCTGGCATAGGCCCTCATCTCGTCGTTCGACAATTTCGGCTTGGTGGCGAGAGGCCTGGAGCGATCGCCCTGGATCGAGCGGCCGACCTCGCCATAGACGATGCAAGGCGCATTCACCGCCTTGAACAGGTCGATCATCGGCTGGATGCGATCCTTGTTCTTGCCCATGTCCTCATCAACCAGGGTGCCGGAGAACCAGCCGCCGCACAGCGTCACGTCGGCCTGCTTCAGGATCGGCAGCATGATTTCGGGGTCGTTTGGAAAACGCCGGCCCATTTCCATGCCGGTGAAACCTGCCGAGCGCGACTGGCGCAGGCACTCTTCCAGCGAGACGTCGTCGCTGAGTTCGGCAAGATCGTCGTTCCACCACGCAATGGGGGACATGCCCAGTTTGGCTTTCAAGTTTTAGCTCCGGTTTCTTGTTCACCCTCCCCCTTGTGGGGAGGGTCGCTGCGAAGCAGCGGGGTGGGGTGCGGCGCCAGACCCCCACCGGACCTTCGGTCCGACCTCCACAAGGGGAGGTAGGGGGCGGGTGCATGTACATCAATCGCCGATTGTCTGCATCTGCCGCTTTTCGTCATAGGCCTTGCGGGCTGCGTTGACCTGCGGCCGTGCGGAGACTTCCGGCACCGCGACATCCCACCAATGGCCGCCGGCATCAGTGGAAATCAGCGGGTCGGTGTCGATGACCAGCACGGTGGTGCGGTCGTTGGTTTTCGACTTTTGCAGCGCGGTCTCCAGGCCGGTGATCGACGGCACCTTCTCGGCAATAGCGCCCATGCTGGCCGCATGCGCGGCGAAGTCGATGTCGGGCAAGATCTCGTGGCGCGCGTCCTTCAGGAGGTTGTTGAAGTTGGCGCCGCCGGTGGCCATCTGCAGCCGGTTGATGCAGCCATAACCCCTGTTGTCGAGCACCACGATGATCAGCTTCAATCCGAGCATCACCGAGGTGGCGATCTCCGAATTCATCATCAGGTAGGATCCGTCGCCGACCATGACGACTATCTCCTGATCGGGCTTGGCCATCTTGGCGCCGAGCCCGCCGGCAATCTCGTAACCCATGGTCGAGAAACCATATTCGCCATGGTACGAGCCGGGCGCGCCTGCCTGCCAGAGCTTGTGCAGCTCGCCCGGCAGGCCGCCCGACGCATTCAGCAAGGTCACGCCGGACCCCAGCACGCGCTGCACGGCGCCGATCACCTGCGCGTCCGAAGGGAAGGCGGCGTTGGTCGACGCCGTCACCTTGGAGGCTTCGGCCTGCCATGCCTTCTTGCCTTGGGTCGCATTGTCGGTCCATGTCGCCGGTGCTTTCCAGCTCCCCAACGCCGCACCCAGTTCGACAAGCCCTTCGGCCGCATCGGCGACCAGCGGCAGCGCACGATGCTTGCCGGCATCGAAAAGCTGCACGTTGAGTCCGATGATGGTCTTGCCGGAATTCTTGAACAGCGCCCATGAGCCGGTGGTGAAATCCTGCAGCCGGGTGCCGATGGCGAGCACGACATCGGCTTCTTCCGCCAGCCGGTTGGCCGCGGACGTGCCGGTGACGCCGACCGCCGCCATGTTGCGCGGATGTGTGTCGGGCAGCGAGGATTTGCCGCCTTGCGTTTCGCAGACCGGAATGCCGGCGCTCTCGGCGAATTTCGCCAGTTCATCCGAACCCTGCGAATACAGCACGCCGCCGCCGGCGATGATCAGCGGTTTTTTCGCACCCTTCAGCGCGGTGACCGCCGCCGCCAATTCATGCCGGTCCGGACGCGGCCGGCGCTGGTGCCAGACGCGCTCGGCGAAAAAGCTCTCGGGATAGTCATAGGCCTCGGCCTGCACGTCCTGGCAGAGCGACAGCGTCACCGGGCCGCATTCCGCCGGATCGGTCAGCACCTGCATGGTCCGCGCCAATGCCGGGATGATCTGCTCGGGACGGGTGATGCGGTCGAAATAGCGCGACACCGGACGGAAGCAGTCATTGACCGTCGCGGTGCCGTCGGAAAAGTCCTCGGCCTGCTGCAGCACCGGATCGGGGATGCGGTTGGCGAAGACATCGCCCGGCAAAAACAGGACGGGCAACCTGTTTACGTGGGCGAGCGCCGCCGCCGTAACCATGTTGAGCGCACCGGGGCCGATCGAAGAGGTCGCGGCCATGAAGCGGCGGCGGAAATTGGCCTTGCCATAGGCGATCGCCGCATGCGCCATCGCCTGCTCATTGTGGGCGCGGAAGGTCGGCAATTCGTCGCGCAGCTGGTACAGCGCCTCGCCGATGCCGGCGACATTGCCGTGACCGAAGATCGCCCAGACACCGCCGAAGATGGGCACTCGTCTGCCGTCGATCTCGGTCATCTGCTTGCTCAGAAAGCGGGTCAGCGCCTGCGCCATCGTCAGGCGGATTGTCTTGCTCATGGTGTTTTCCTCCGCAGTCCTCTTGCCGCGCCTTTATGCTGCTTTACGGCCACGCGCGGCAAGCCACGCTTCGGTCAACTGTTCGAAGCGCGCGGCCATGTCGGCGATAGCCTCGTCATCCGTCATCTTGCCCGCCAGCCATTGTTCGGCGGCGTGGACGAAGATGGTGCGGCCGACGGCAAAGCCCTTGACGATCGGCGCCTTGGCGGTGGCGGCAAAGGCCGCTTCCAGTTCGTCCTGCGGCGCTTCGAGACCCAGCAGCACGACGCCACGACACCAGGGATCGTGCTTCAGGATCACCGCTTCGATCTTGGCCCAGGCGCCGGCCGACGCCTGCGGTTCGAGCTTCCACCAGTCCGGCTTGATGCCAAGCGCATAGAGTTCTTCCAGGGCGCGCGGGATGGTCGTTTCGTCGAGCTTGCCGTGCTTGCCGGCGATGATCTCGACCAGAAGCTCCCGGCCGACCTTCCGCGCGGCTTCGAACAGCGAGCGCAGCTTCTGCTGCTGCTCTTCCTTGAGCGCTGCCGGATCGTCGGGGTGATAGAAGCACAGGCATTTGATGCAGTGGTCGACCGGCCATTCCACCAGTTGCGAGCCGATGTCCTGCGAGAACTCGAAGCGCAGCGGCCGCGAGCCCGGCAGTTCGACGGGACGGCCGAGCCAGGCAAAGGGGTGGCGGGCGAATTCGAACATCGCTTCGCGGCCATGCTTCTCGTCGATCAGCATGCCATAGCCGTCGCGGCCGGCGGCGACTTTCGCCGCAGCCGTGACCGCCAGCACCTTGAAATCGCGGATGCGCGCCGGATCGGCGCCGGTCTTTGCCGCGACGTCCTCAAGCTGCACACGGTGGTCGCAGGCGAGCGCCATCATCGAGGGGATATCGCGGCGGCGGGTCGTCGCCCAATGGATGTGGTTGATCGCCTCGTCCTTGCGCAGAGCGAGGTGCTTGCTGCCGTTCCTGAGGAAGAACTGCAATTCCTCGAAGGTCGGATATTCCGGCGCGCAGAGCAGCCGCGACACGGCGAAAGCGCCGCAGGCATTGGCCCAGGTCGCCGCTGTCGCATGATCTTCGCCACCCAGCCAGCCGCGCAGGAAACCGGACATGAAGGCATCGCCCGCGCCCAGCACATTATAGATCTCGATCGGAAAGCCCTTGCCGACGATACCGTCTTCCAGATCGTCGCTGACCGGCCCGTCATAGACGATGCAGCCCATGGCGCCGCGCTTCAGTACGATGGTTGCCTTGGACAGCGCGCGGATCGTCTTCAGCGCGCTCAGGCAATCGTCGGCGCCCGAGGCGATCATGATCTCTTCCTCGGTGCCGACGATGAGGTCGCAATCGGGCAGCACCGTCTTCAGCTGGGCTGAGACGCGGTCGGATTTGACATAGCGCTCAAAACCTTCGGCATGGCCGGCGAGCCCCCAGAGGTTGGGGCGGTAGTCGATGTCGAACACCACCTTGCCGCCCTTGGCCTTGATGATGCGGATCGCCTTGCGCTGGGCGGCGTCGCTGTTGGGCCGGGAAAAATGCGTGCCGGTGACGACGATCGAGCGGGCCGAGGCGATGAAGGCTTCATCGATGTCTTCTTCGGCGAGCGCCATGTCGGCGCAGTCGCTGCGATAAAAGATCATTGGCGAGACGCCTTCGCTCTCGACCGAAAGCAGCACCAGGGCCGTCAGCCGTTCCTGGTCGGTCTTGAGCCCATCGACATTGACGCCTTCGCGCCGCAGCTGCTCGCGGATGAAGCGGCCCATCTGCTCGTCGCCGACGCGGGTGAGCAGCGCCGAGCGCAGGCCTAGTCTCGCCGTGCCAACCGAGATGTTGGCCGGGCAGCCGCCGACCGATTTGGCAAAGGAGGTGATGTCCTCCAGCCGCGAGCCGATCTGCTGGCCGTAAAGGTCGACGGAAGCGCGACCGATGGTGATGACATCGAGCGTCGCCTGTTTGGCGTCCACGGCTTCGCTCATTGGAACCTCCCGTCGGTCTTGTTGTCTTGAGCAACGTAGTTGGGGGACACGCGCGAGCGGCAGCGTGGCGCCGGGAATATGAAATAATAATTCCAATCCATAGTCAATATGGAATGAGCATTCCTCCGCGAATTCGAGCGCCGGGCGCCGGCCTAGGCCTTACGCTTCTTTCCGGTGCTGCGCCGCTTCTCGCCGACGCCGACGGTGAGCGCCATGGCCAGCGCCATGGTGGCCGACAGCGAGCGGAAGCCGGCGAAATCGGCCTCGGCGACTTCGAACCAGACCTTGGCGAACTGCGCTAGTGGCGAAAACGAACTGTCGGTGATGGCGACGATCGGCACGCCCTGTTCGGAAATGGTGCGGGCTTCCTCGATGGTGGCCGGTGCGTAGGGCGAGAAGCTGATGGCGATGACGGCGTCGGCCGGGGTGGCGAAGGCGACCATCTCGGCATTGAGGCCGGCGGCGGATTCGATCAGCTGGTTGCGGATCTTCAGCTTGCCCAAGGCATAGGCGATGTAGCTCGCCACCGGGTAGGAGCGGCGCTTGGCCAGGACATAGATGGTCTCGGCCTTGGCCAGCAGCGAGATCGCGTCTTCCAGATGCGCCTCGTCCAGCGAGCGCGAAATATCGTTGAGCGAAGTGCTGGCGGCGGCGACGAAGCCGTCGAAGATGGCTCGGTGTCCAGCACCCGCATCGGCCTTGGCGCGCAGCGCCTGCAGGCGTTCGTCATAAGAGGAATTGCGCTCGCGCAGCCGCTCGCGAAACACCTGCTGCAGGCTGGTGAAGCCGTCAAAGCCTAGTTGCTGGGCAAAGCGGATCAGGGTGGACGGCTGCACGCCCGCCGAAGCAGCGATGCTGGCGGCGGTGCCGAAGGCGATGTCATCAGGGTTGTCGAGCGCGTAGGCGGCGATCTGGGCGATGCGCTTGGGCAAGGTTTCACGGCGATCGAGGATCGTGGCGCGCAGCGTCTCGAAGTCGCGAGGTACCCGTTCGTCCATCGTCGCCCCGTCCAAGCTCATCTAGAGCATGATGCCGAAAAGTGTGCAGCGGTTTTCGGACGACATCATGCTCTCTTTAACTCAAGTGACGTCCTCTCTGCCCCATCATAGCGAGCCTGCGCAAGAAGGCCATAAAAAATGAGGCAGACATTCCATTCGGAGAAGAAATGGACTAATTCATCCATCGATCGCTTCAGGTATTGGGAGAAAGAAATGGTCGGCGTTGGTCTTATCGGCACGGGTTTCATGGGCAAATGCCACGCCATTGCGTGGAGCGCCGTCGGCGCCGTCTTTCCCGATGTCGCCAAGCCGAAGCTGGTCCATCTCGGCGAGGTCAACGAGGAGCTGGCCAAGCGCAAGGCCGGTGAGTTCGGCTTCGCCAAGGCGTCGGGCGACTGGCGTGCCGTCGTCAACGACCCCGAGGTCGATATCGTCTCGCTGACCACGCCCAATCAGTTCCATCCGGAGATGGCCATCGCTATTCTCGAAGCCGGCAAGCATCTGTGGTGCGAGAAGCCGATGGCGCCGAGCTTTGCCGAAGCAGCGGCGATGGCGGCCGCGGCGAAGAAGTCCGGCAAGGTCGCAGCGCTTGGCTACAACTACATACAGAGCCCGGCCATCCGCCACATCGGCGCGCTGCTCGAGGAAAAGATCATCGGCGAGGTCAACCATCTGCGCATCGAGATGGACGAGGACTTCATGGCCGATCCGGAAGCGCTGTTCTTCTGGAAACATGAGGCCGCATCCGGCTATGGCGCGCTCGACGATTTCGCCGTGCATCCGCTGTCGCTGGTCTCGACGCTGTTCGGCCGCGTCGCAAAAGTCATCTGCGACATGGCCAAACCCTATGTCGACCGCAAGCTGGCCAGCGGCGGCCGCCGTGCGGTGGAGACCTACGACATCGCCAGCGTTTTGATGCATCTGGAAAACGGCATTGCCGGCACGCTGCTGGTCAACCGCTCGGCCTGGGGCCGCAAGGGCCGCATCGCCATACAGATTTTCGGCTCCAAGGGATCGATCCTGTTCGACCAGGAGCGGATGAACGAAATCCAGCTCTACGTCACCGCCGATCGCCCGACCGAACAGGGCTACCGCACCATATTGGTGGCGCCGCACCACAAGCCTTACGACGCCTTCCTCCCGGCGCCGGGCCATGGGCTAGGTTTCAACGACCTCAAGATCATCGAGTGCCACGAATTGCTGACGCGGCTTGCCGGCAAGCCGGCACGGGTCATCGAATTTGCCGAAGGGCTGGAGATCGAGCGCACCGTGCACGCGATGGCGAGGTCGTTCGAGGAAAAGCGCTGGGTGGATGTGCGGTAAGATCCGCTTCAGCCGCCAGCGACAGCGTTCGCCTCCCAGCCACTGACCCAGACCTGCCGCAGGCGATCGCCTTCGCCCTTGAAGCGCAGCCCGGTCGCCCGGCAATCCGCGATGCGGTCGCTGCGGAAATTGCGGATGGCCTGGCGCAATTCGCACCAGGCGACGATGTTGGCGGTTTCTGAATAGTAGATCAGCGCGATCGGACGGATCAGCCGCTCGGAGGCGCGGCCGATTTCGTCGCGATAGGACAGGTCGAGCTTTTCCTCGTCGCGGATGGCGCGGCGCACAAGCGCCAGATCGATGGTGCCGATTGCCGGTGCTGCGAACCCCCAGACATGCAGCGCGTTGGCGTCGAACGCCTGGCGCAACGGCGGCGGCACGGCGCTGGCGATCTTGGCGCTGACGCGCTTGGCCGCCTGCTTGAGTTCGCTGTCTCCCGTGCGCTCCAGCAGGGCGAGCGACAGGACGATCGCTTCCATCTCCTCGATCGAAAACATCAGCGGCGGCAGGTCGAAGCCGGGCCGCAATATGTAGCCGATACCGCGCCCGCCTTCGATCGGCACGCGCATTGCCTGCAGTGCGGCGATGTCGCGATAGATCGAACGCATCGTGACTTCCAGCTGCCCGGCGATCATGGCTGCCGTCACCGGCTGCCGCGCCAGCCGCAGGATCTGGATAATCTCGAACAGCCGCGACGCCTTGCGCATTTCCTCTCCCTGATGAACGCTACTGACACATCCCCGTCAGTTGGGGTGATTTATTGGACTGCCTATCGGGTTGAAAATCAACGAATTCCTCAACGGCACCCCAGCAGGAAGCGACAGGCAACTGACATGAGCTACGCGGAAAATCTCTGGCTGTTCTTTATCCTGCTGTCCGGCATCATCATCGTACCCGGGATGGACATGCTGTTCGTGCTTGCCAATGCGCTCACCGGCGGCCGCGACCGGGGCCTCGCCGCCACCGCCGGCATCATGGTCGGCGGCATCGTGCACACGCTGAACGGCGCCATCGGCGTCGGCCTGCTGATGCATTTCGTACCGATCCTGTACAAGCCGCTGCTGATAGCAGGCGCCGCCTACATGGCCTTCATCGGTATTTCGCTGATGCGCAGTTCCATCACCGTCGGCCATGACGGGCTCGTCGGCAGCCGCACGGCCTGGAAGGCCTTTCGCCAGGGACTGGTGACCTGCCTGATCAACCCGAAGGCCTATCTCTTCATATTTGCCGTCTATCCGCAGTTCCTGAAGCCGGATTACGGCCCGATCTGGATGCAGGCGACGGTCATGGGCCTGCTGACGGTGGCGACTCAGGCCGCGATCTATGGCGGGCTCGCCATCACCGCCGGCCGCAGCCGCAATCTGCTGGTGGCCAACCCGGGCGACCGCTTTTGCGGGCCGCGCGGCCGGACTGCTGCTGTTTGCGGTCTCGGTGTTCACGGCTTGGGAGGGGCTGAGGATGGCGTGATCCCGATCAAGCGATGACGCCGCGTTTCTTCGTCTCGGCGCTGCGCTTGCGGATCACTATCCCGGTCTTTGTCGTCGAGGGCGGCAGCAACCGCGTCCCCGAGATCGACGACGTCATGACCGTCCCACGTTCGCGCCCAAGACGACGAGAAGCTCGTCCAGTTGCTCGAACGTCTCGCCCATCGCATCCGCCGCCCCGGTACCGGCCGCGTCGAGAGCCTCCTTCGAGGGATAGAGTTCGTGCATGACCAGCAGCGTCTTGCCACCCTTTTCCTCGAAGGTCAGCGTGGTGACGGGTCCACCGTCACCACCTTCCTCATTGGTCCAGACGAGGCGTGAGTGCGGTGTCACTTCGATATACCTGCCGAAGAATTCGTGAAGGTCCGAGGCGTCGTGGCCGAACACCAGGCGGTACGTGCCTCCGGTACGAGCATCCATCTCACATGAACGCAGGAACATGCCCATCGACTTCGGCACCCACCACTGCTTGAACAGCTCGGGCTTCGTCCAAGCCTCGAACACGATGCGCGCCGGACCGTTGACTGTTCGCGTGACGACCAGCTCGCGCTCGGACTTCCGTTCGACCGTCGTGCGGTTGTTCGTGGGCTCACTCTCGGTTCTTTGGCGCATCGGCTTTCTCCTTCCGTTTCAATTCCTCGACAACCTTGTCCAACTCGTTGAAGCGTGCGTCCCAGAGCAGGCGGTGCCGCTCGATCCAGGCCGCCTCTTCCTCCAGTCCGCGCAGGCCGAGCTTGCAGGTCCGCACGCGGCCAACCTTCTGCGTGGTGACGAGCCCCGCCTGCTCCAGGACGCCGACGTGCTTCTTCATGCCCGTGAGGGTCATGTGGAATTTTCCGGCAAGCTCGGTGATCGAAGCGTCTGCGCGTCCGAGCTGCTCCAGAACGCCACGCCGGGTGGCGTCCGAGAGCGCGGCGAACGAGGAATCCAAGTCGGTATACTGAACCATACGGTTCAGTATTTAGCAGACCGGTTGCCGGGGTGCAAGGGGAGCCGCAGCGTCCTTCCCGCGCGTCGCCTCGTATCAGGCGGCGCCCGGCCGGTTCTCCATCATGGCGCGGCGGGCTGAGCGGCGCCATTCTACGGCGCCGGCGAGGCCGTGCAGCACAGTCTCTGTGGTCGCCCAGTCGATGCAGCCATCTGTGATGCTCTGGCCATAGACGAGCGGCTTGCCTGATACCACGTCCTGCCGGCCGGCGACGAGATTGCTCTCGATCATGACGCCGATGATACGCTCGTCCCCTGCTGCCACCTGGCCGGCGACATCGGCCGCCACCTTCGGCTGGTTCTCCGGCTTCTTGCTCGAGTTGGCGTGGCTGACATCGATCATCAGACGGGGGGCGACGCCGATGCGGGCAAGTTCGACCGAGGCCGCCTCGACGCTCGCCGCATCGTAATTCGGCTGAACGCCGCCGCGCAGGATGACGTGGCAGTCCTCATTGCCGGTAGTAGTCGCAATGCCGCTGCGTCCGCCCTTGGTCACCGCCATGAAATGATGCGGCTGGGCGGCGGATTTCACCGCCTCGGCGGCGATCCTGAGATTGCCGTCGGTGCCGTTCTTGAAGCCGACCGGGCAGGACAGGCCGGAAGCCAGTTCGCGGTGGATCTGGCTCTCGGTGGTGCGCGCGCCGATGGCGCCCCAGGCGACGAGGTCGGCAATGTATTGCGGCGTCGTCATGTCGAGAAATTCGGTGGCCGAGGGCAGGCCGAGATTGTTGACCGCCGACAGCACGTTGCGCGCCATCCGCAGCCCCTTGTCGATGTTGAAGCTGCCGTCGAGATCGGGATCGTTGATAAGGCCCTTCCAGCCGACAGTCGTGCGCGGCTTTTCGAAATAGACCCGCATGACGATCTCCAACCGGTCGGACAGGGTCTCGCGCAGCGCCACTAGCCGGCTGGCATAGTCAACGGCCGCGACCGGGTCGTGGATCGAACACGGGCCAACGATGACAAGCAGCCGGTCGTCGGTGCCGTTCAAGATGGCATGGGTGGCGTTGCGTGATGCGCTCACGGTGCGCGTTGCCGTCAGCGTGCGCGGGATCTCCCGCATCACCTCGTCCGGCGTACTCAATTCTCGGATTTCCTTGACCCGAAGATCGTCTGTGGTGGTCAACACGGCTTTCTGCTCCTGTTTTTAGGAGACCTGCCGGCTGATACAAAAAAGCCGCCAGGTCTGGCGGCTGTTCGGACTTGTTGCTGCAATCTTCAGATCGAGCGCAATCCTCCCGCCGCCAGCGAGCTGCTAAAGTACCAATAGGTGGCGGTCAGGTTGATCATCAGGCGTCATATAGTCGATGCCGAGGCGCTTGTCACGTGGGGTATGCGGAGACAATTCGGGATGGGCCGAATCCTCGCGATTTCGTCATCCCTGGGCGGAGCAGGAGCGAAGCTCCGTCGCGGAGACCCTGGGATCCATTCCGTGACCTGGGCCGTGGAGTGCGGCGGAGCAGAATTCTGGACCGTAGCAGCGCTCTGAAGTCGCGGCATGGATCCTCGGGTCTGCGCTGCGTCGCTACGCTCCTTGCTCCGCCCGTGGATGACGAAGTGCCGGCGGTTTCGCCAATCGCCAACACGTATAACGCGGAGCGGCTCATGCCGTCCAGGGATCGAAGAGTTCAAGCCCAAAGCCTTCGAAATCTTTCGTATTGCACGTTGCCAAGGTGAGCTCGTGCGCAATCGCAGTGGCTGCGATCAGGCCGTCCATCGACGACAGACCACGACCGCGGCGCTTCGCAAGACCCATCAGGTCGCCCCAGGCCAAGGCAACCGCATCGTTCACCGGCAAAACCCGCTGTTCGAAGCGCTGGGGCAGGTCCCGGGCGAGCCATTCGGCCAGCGCCTCGCGTTTGCGGCCCTCATCCATCAGAGAGACGCCGCGCCGGATCTCGGCGATCGACACTACGCTGATGAAGGAGCGGTCCTCATCAAGCTCGTCCAGCCAGCCCAGGACACGTGCGTCAGGCGCTAGCCTCGTCACCTCGGACAGGACATTCGTGTCGAGCAGCAGTCTCACGGCGGCAGGTCACGCGGTTCGTCGCGCTGACGTTCAAGCTCGAGATCGGCGCCGCGCAGCGGCGAGTCCAGCAGGAACTCGGCAAGCGTACCCTTGCGTGCGATCTTGCGCTGCCATTCCTCGGCCGAGACGACAACCACGCTTGGTTTGCCGTTCTTGGTGATCGTCTGCGGCGAGGACTGTGCGCGCTCGATGACCTCGGAGAGCCGGGCTTTTGCCCCGGCAACCGTCCAGTTGGGATGACGTTAGCATCGCATGCTCGTGACTAGCCTGACTATCATGACTATGTGGGAATGGCGATGTTGCTGCAACAGGGTTTGAGGCTACTCCGGCGAGGTCCCCGCGACGTTCTGGTCGTAGTCAACCAGCGAGCCGGTCATGACACCGGATTGCGGGCTGGCCATGTAGCTGATCAGCCGCGCCAGTTGGTCGGGCTTCACCAGTTGGCCCATGGGCTGGCCGGCCTCTGCCTTTGCCAGCCAGTCGTCGGAGGCACCGTGCCATTTCTTCTGCACGATGTCCTCGCCCTCGGTGTCCATCCAGCCCGGCAGCACGGCGTTGCAGCGGATGCGGTTGAAACGATAGGCGTTGGCGACGTTCTTGGTCAGCGTCGCCAGCGCACCCTTGCTCGAGGAATATGGCGCCAGGAAGGACTGGCCGCAATGCGCCGACATAGAGAGCACGTTGACGATCGAGCCCGGCGCCTTCTTGTCCAGCAGATGCGCCACCACGCCCTGCATCAGGAAGAAGGGACCACGCACATTGGTGTGGAAAATCTGGTCGAACACCTCTTCCGAAGTTTCGACAAGTGAACCACGCGCGGACGTGGCGGCGGCGTTGACCAGCGCGTTGATGGTGTCGAAATGCGAGATCGCGGTTGCCACCGCGCGCTTGCAGTCCGCCACTTTCGAGACGTCGGCGCTGATGAAGATCGCATCGACGCCGGCCTTCTTGAAGTGGGCGACCGCCTTGTCGCCCTTCTCCTGCGAGCGGCCGATGAGCGCCAGCGCTTTGCAGCCCTCGTCGGCCAGCGCTTCGGCGACGGCAAAGCCGATGCCTTGCGCGCCGCCGGTGACGATGGCGCGCGTCTTCGAATTGCGATCGGCGGATGTGCTCATCGCTCTGCTCCTGTGCCTTGGTTCCGGTTCTTACTTGTCGAGACGGACGGTCTTGCCTGATGTCGCCGACTTCAGCGCGGCATCGGCCAGCTTCAGCGCCACGAGGCCGTCGGCGCCGCTCGGCGATGCCTTCTTGCCCGAGGTTGCAGCAGTGATGAAAGCGGCAATCTCGATGGCGTAGGCGTCGAGATAGCGGGTCATGAAGAAGTCGTGCAGCGGCGGGCGCGTATAGCCCTTCTCATTGGCGACCTCGATCGACACCGGCCGCTGGTTCTCGGCGGCGACCATGCCCTTGGAGCCATGCACCTCGATGCGCTGGTCGTAGCCATAGGTGGCGCGGCGCGAATTGGAGATGACGGCCTGCTTGCCGGACGCGGTTTCGAGGATGACGCTGACAGAGTCGAAATCGCCCGCTTCGCCGATCTTCTCGTCGACCAGAACCGAGGCATGGGCGCTGACCGCGACCACCTCTTCGCCGAGCAGGAAGCGCGCCATGTCGAAATCGTGGATTGTCATGTCCCGAAAGATGCCGCCCGAGCGCTTGATGTAGTCGACGGGCGGCGCACCTGGATCGCGCGAGGTGATGGTGACCATCTCGACCTTGCCGATCGCGCCGTCGTCGATCGCCTTGCGCACGGCGGCGAAATGCGGATCGAAGCGGCGGTTGAAACCGACCATCAGCGTCGCCTTGGCCTTGTCGACCACCGCCAGGCATTTCTCGACGCGCTTGACGTCGAGGTCGATCGGCTTCTCGCAGAAGATCGCCTTGCCGGCCTTGGCGAAACGCTCGATCAGATCGGCATGGGTGTCGGTCGGCGTGCAGATGACCACGGCGTCGACGTCCTTGGCCTTCTCGATCGCGTCGATGGTGCGCACTTCGGCGCCATAGGCGGTTGCCAACTCGGTCGCGGCCTTTTCAAAAGCGTCGGCAACGGCCACCAGTCTGGCCTGCGGGTTGGAGCCGACGGCGCGGGCATGGACCTTGCCGATGCGGCCGGCACCGAGGAGGGCGAAACGAACAGTCATGGGGTATTTCCTCTAGGGGGATGGGTTCGAGAGAGTTGTGTCTCCACCTTCCTTTTGAGAAAGGTGGCAAGATAATTTTTCGAGCACGCCAGAAAACAGGATGACCATCCTGTTCAGGCCGCGAGTTCCGCCTCCCCGGTCTTGGCGCCGGTGATGTAGGAGACGATGTCGTTGCCGTCGGTGTTTTCCTTGCGCAGGTTGGCGACGATGCGGCCGCGCCGGAAGACGACGATGCGATCGCACAGGTCGAACACCTGGCGCATGTTGTGGCTGATCAGGATCAGCGGCTCGCCATTGTCCTTCAGCGTGCGGATGATGTTCTCGACCTGCGCCGTCTCCTGCACGCCAAGGGCTGCCGTCGGCTCGTCCATGATGATCAGCTTGGAGGCGAAGGTCGCGGTCCGGGCGATCGCAACGCACTGGCGCTGGCCGCCCGACATGTGGCGAATGGTGTTGGACAAATTGGGGATTTTCACTGCCGTGCGGATCAGCGCCGCCTCGGTCGCCTTGCGCATGTATTTGCGGTCGAGGATCGAGAACGGCCCGAGATTGAAAAGCACCTTTTCGCGGCCGAGGAACAGGTTCGACGGCACGTCGAGATCGTCGGCCAGCGCCAGGTTCTGGAACACGGTCTCGATGCCCGCCGTGCGCGCTTCGATCGGCCCGGCAAAATTCACTTCCCTGCCGTCGAACCAGATCTGGCCACTGGTGCGTTGCTCGACGGCGGTGATCTGGCGCACGAAGGTCGATTTGCCGGCGCCATTGTCGCCCATGATGGCGACATGCTCGCCCTTGCGCAGCTCGAAATTCGCGCCTTCCAGCGCGTGCACGCCGCCATAACGCTTGGTCAGGTTTTCGGTCTTCAGGACGATGTCTGTCGTGGAGATATCTGGCATGGTCAAGCCCTCAATGCCCGCATGCGCTGGCGCCATTGGTCGAGAACGACCGCGCCGACGATGATCACGCCCTTGACCATCTCCTGATAGTAGGCGTCGAGGCGCAGGAAGGTGAAGCCGGAAATGATGACGCCGAAGATCAGCGAGCCGATCACGGTGCCGACGATCGAGCCGCGGCCGCCCGACAAAGAGACGCCGCCGATGACCGCCATGGCGATGGCGTCGAGCTCGTACATGACGCCCATGCCGGACTGTGCTGTCAGGTTCTTGGAGGAGAGCACGACGGCGGCCAGCGCGGCGAGGATGCCGGCAATGACATAGACGAGGATCTTGTGGTTGGCGATCTTGATGCCCGACATGCGCGCGGCATCCTCGTTGGAGCCGATGGCGTAGCAGTGCTTGCCGTAGCGTGTGTAGGTCATGATCAGCTGGAACAGCACCGCCAGCGACAGGAAGATGATGACCGGCATCAGCCCCTTGCCGATACCAGCGAAACTTTCGGTCGGAAACGAGATCGGCTGACCCTTGGACCACCATTTGGCAATGCCGCGCGCGGTCACCATCATGCCGAGCGTGGCAATGAACGGCGGAATGCGCGTGTATGCAATCAAGGAGCCATTGACGAGGCCGGCGAACAGACCGCAGGCGATGGCGACCAGCACCGGCACGATGACCGGCAGGTCGGTCCAGCCCTGCGCCAGGAACATCGCCTTGGGGTTGGGATTGCCGTTGACCGTCGCCACCTGGGCAAAACTCATGGCGATCATGGCGGTGGCGCCGACGATCGAGCCCGAGGACAGGTCGATGCCGCCGCAAATGATCACCTGCGTGACGCCGATGGCGATGATGCCGACGATCGACACCTGCAGGATGATGATCTGCAGGCGGGCCTCATTGAATATCCCGGCGACGTTGTCGCGCGTGTTGAACAGGAAGCTGTCGCCAAGAAAGATGCGGCCGATCAATTCGAAGATGACGACCAGAATGACCAGCGCCAGGAAGACGTTGAATTCGGCCGGCCATGTCCGCCTCTTCGCGTCATAGCTGACCCCGCCGACGCCATGAGATGTCTGTGACATGTCTTGTCCTCCGTGAGGCCGCATTTGCCCTTCCGCCCCTCAGGGCGGCGGGGGAAACGGGAGCGGCGCGGTTGCGCCGCTCTCTTGTTTGTTTGTTTGTCGCAATTCCGGACGGAAAACCGCTTCACACTTTTTCCTGGAATTGCTTACGCGTGAGTTGCCGGCTCAGTTCTTCTTCAGGAACTTGTCGATGTTGGCCGGCGTAACCAGCTGGAAGGGCACGTAGACCTTGTGCTCGACCTTCTCGCCCTTGGCGAGCTTCAGTGCCGCGTCGAGCGCGCCGGCGCCCTGGCCGGCCGCGTCCTGGAACACGGTCGCATCGAGGTCGCCGGCCTGCATGGCGGCAAGCGCGTCCTGCGTGGCGTCGACCCCACCGACGACAACCGTCTTCATGTCGATGTTGGCGGCCTTCATCGCCTGGATGGCGCCGATGGCGCTTTCGTCATTGTTGGCGATGACGCCGTCGAACGGCTTGCCGGTTGACAGCCAGTTGGTCATCAGGTTCTGCGCTTCGTCGCGGTTCCAGTTCGAAGTCTGCTTGTCGATGATCTTGATGAAGCTGCACTCCGGCGTGGCGATCACCTCTTCGATGTCCTTGGTGCGCTGCACGGCGGCCTGGTTGGAAAGCTCGCCCATGATGACATAGACATTGGCTTCCTTCTTGCCGGCCTCGGTGAACAGGCGGCAGACTTCCTTGGTCTCGAGCGTGCCGGAATCGGCCTCGTTCGACGCGACGAAGGCCTGGTTGTCCGGCAGCGTGTCGACATTGACCGGTTGGCGGTTGACATAGACCAACGGGATCTTGGCGGCTGCGGCGGCGTCCGACATCGCCTGCGTGGCCGAGGTGTCGACCGGGTTGACGATGATGGCGTCGACGCCCGAGGCGGCGAAGTTCTTGATCTGGTCGAGCTGCTTGGCGACGTCGTTCTGCGCGTCCTCGACCTGCAGTTCCACGCCGCTCATGCCCTTGGCCTGCTCGATCATGCCGTTGCGCAGCACGGTGAGGAAGTTGTCGTCGAACTTGGCCATCGACACGCCGACCTTGGCGGCAAAAGCGGACGAACTCATCAGCGCCGCAAAGGCGACGCCCAAAATTAGTTTCTTCATTGTGTTTCTCCTCCACATTGGTGTCCGGCTGCACCGATCTACCCGGAATCCCCGATAGCCCGAGGAATCTCTCCCTGATGCCTTCCTGTTCCGTATGGCGTTTTGTCCAAGGGATGGAACGCCAGGCTCCCAGTTTGAAACAGATGTTCCGGAACGAAAGAACCAAAATACCAATCTGATGAAATATTTATTCCATTTTTGCGCGAGACGTCAAGAGCGATTCCTAAGTCGGAAAGCGGATTTTCGGTCGCCGCGCCGCAATTTCACGTCGAATCAAGGCCGACAGCGGCCCAGGCCGAGTCTGAAGGCAGAATCTGATAGATTCTATCATCGCCGGAGAGCCCGCGCCGAATGGGTCGGCGCGGCAACGCGTTAGATATTTTCCGGCAGATAGATGTCGAAGGGCAGAAAGGTCTGGCCCGGCGCGTTGGCGGCGCCGGCCTCGATGGAATGCGCCATCAGGTCGACAAGCTCGCGGCACAAGGCGGCGAGCGGCGTCGAGATCACCATGGTCAGGATGTTGTCGGCGAGTGCCGCGCGCGATTCGGCGCTGATCTCGTTGCAGACGACCACCGGCATGTTTGCGGGCTTCGCTGCGCGGAGCGCCGAGACCGCGCCTTCCATGCCGCCGCCGGCGACATAGCAGCCGGCAAGATCCGGATACCGCACCAGGAGATCGATCATCGCATCGTGGGTGACCTGGTTGGCTTCCAGATTGACCAGCGTTTCCATCACCGTGAAGTCCGGCGCATGTTCGCGGAAGAAGGAGCGAAATCCGATCTCGCGCAGTTCATGACCGTGGAAGCGATGACTGCCGACGAAAAGGGCGACCTTGCCGGGGTTCTTTGCCGCCCTGGCGATCATCCAGGCCGCGGTGCGACCGACCTTGCGATTGTCGAGGCCGACATATCCCTCACGGATGCCAGCGGCAAAGTCGGACAGCAGCGAGAAGACAGGTTGCCCCCTCGCTTTCAGCGACTCCACGACCGCCGTCAGCGTCGGATGGTCCGGACCGACAACGGCGATTGCTCTGGATTTCGCTGCCAGCTTGCGCATCTGGGCGGCGATCTCGTCGGCGGCTAGCGAGCTGGCGAAATCGATGGTGGCGACGCCGCGGAAGCGCTGCGATTGCGAGACCGCCATTTCTAGCTCCCTCGCGAAATCGCCGTAAAAAACATCATTGCCCCGCAGCAGCAGAAAGCCGAGGCGGTATTCCGGCAATTCCTGGCGCATGCGCCGCTTGATCAGCCCGGCGGCGTGGTAGCCGATGCCGGTCGCCGCCTCATAGACGCGGCGCGCGGTTTCCTCGCGCACCGGCAGCCGGTTGTTCAGCACCCTGTCGACAGTGGCGACGCTAACGCCGGAGATGCGCGCCAGATCGGTGATGGTTGGCCGTTTTGCCATGACTGTCCCGCATGAGTGCCTGCAACTGCTTACATCGTTCTGATGGAAAATGATAGAAACTATCTTTGTGATATTGAGACTATCACCGCATGGCGCTATTTTGCGCTCGGACACAAGCGCCTGTAATGGACATATCCGTCCTGACGGATGCTGTGGCCGACGGAGGCAGCCCCTATGGAAGCGACACTATCCACACTACCGTTTCGGCGCGACTACAGCCTGATGGGCCGCGATTCCAAGCTCGCCGTCGAGACCGGGCTGGCGGCGGCCGAGTGGTATCACACCGATATTCCGCGCAAGCAGATGAAGGAGCTGATGCAGCGCTCCGACGGGCCGGCGATCCGCGACACCGCGATCTGGCTGGCCGCGCTGATCCTGAGTGCCGCCGGCGGCGCCTGGTTCTGGGGCAGCTGGTGGTGCGTGCCGTTCTTCTTCGTCTATGGCGTGCTCTACGGCTCGTCCACCGATTCACGCTGGCACGAATGCGGCCATGGCACCGCCTTCCGCACCCAGTGGATGAACGACGCGGTTTACCAGATCGCCTGCTTCATGATCATGCGCAATCCGGTGACCTGGCGCTGGAGCCACACCCGCCACCACACCGACACCATCATCGTCGGCCGCGACCCGGAAATCTCCGTCATGCGGCCGCCGGATCTGTTCCGGGTCGCGCTTGGCTTTATCGGCGTGCTGGATGCCTGGCATGCGATGTCGGACATGCTGCGCATTGCCGCCGGCAATATCAGCGCGGCGGAAAAGACTTTTATCCCCGAACAGGAGCAGCCTAAGGCCATTCGCATCGCCCGCATCTGGACGGCGATCTATGCCGTGACGATCGCGCTGGCGCTTTATTTCGGTTCATGGCTGCCGCTGATGCTGGTCGGGCTGCCCCGGCTCTACGGCGCCTGGCATCATGTCATGGTCGGCCTGCTGCAGCATGGCGGGCTCGCCGAAAATGTCGTCGACCACCGGCTGAACAGCCGCACCGTCTACATGAACCCGGTCAGCCGGTTCATCTACTGGAACATGAACTATCACGTCGAACACCACATGTTCCCGATGGTGCCCTATCATGCGCTGCCCAAACTGCATGCGCTGATCAAGCACGATCTGCCGGCGCCGACGCCGTCGATCCTGGCCGGCTATCGCGAGATGATCCCGGCCTTTTTGCGCCAGCTGCGCAACGAGGACTATTTCCTCAAGCGCGAATTGCCGCCGACGGCGCGGCCCTATCGCGAGGAACTCCACAACGACGCCGTCGCCGCCGCGGCGGAATGACGATCCTGTTAGACTGTTTGTTTTGACGCAATTCCGGACGGAAAACCGCTACGCACTTTTCCTGGAATTGCTTTGGGAGAGAAAAAATGAGCGACTGGGTCGAGGCCTGTGCTGCCGGCGACATCGACGAAGAAGATGTGATGCGCTTCGATCATGGCGGCCGCACCTTCGCCATCTATCGCAGCCCCGATGACGACTACTTCGCCACCGATGGCCTGTGCACGCACGAAAAGGTGCATCTGGCCGACGGGCTGGTGATGGATGACATCATCGAGTGCCCCAAGCATAATGGCCGCTTCAATTACAAGACGGGGGCGGCACGCGGCGCGCCGGTTTGCGTCAATCTCGCCACGTATCCGATAAAGGTCGAGGCCGGCAAAGTGCTGATCCAGATCGGGTAGGACCATGCAGGCGGGAATGGTCATCATTGGCGCCGGCGAGTGCGGCGGGCGGGCAGCCCTTGCTCTGCGCGAACTGGGCTATGACGGGCCGGTGACGCTGGTGGGTGACGAACCCCATCTGCCCTATGAGCGGCCGCCCCTGTCCAAGGACGCAATGACGAGCGACGCGGCCGAGATCAAGACGATCGCCAGCGACGAAATTCTGGCCGAGAAATCGATCCGGCATATCCATTCCGTTCAAGCGGTGGCGATCGACCGCCCGGCGCATATGGTGCGGCTGTCGGACGGTTCGGCCCTGCCCTACGACAAGCTGCTGCTGGCGACCGGCTCGACACCGCGCAAGCTGCCGATGCCGGGATTGGGGTCGCGCTGCGTCTACCTCCGCACCTTTGCCGACGCGCTGGCCATTCGCGCCCACCTCAGCCCGGCAAACCGCATCGCCATCATTGGTGGTGGCTTTATCGGCCTGGAGCTCGCCGCTTCGGCGCGCAAGCTCGGGGCCAGCGTCACGGTCATTGAGGCGCAGCCGCGCATCCTCCTGCGCGGGGTGCCGGCGGAGATCGCTGAAATCATCCATCAGGCGCATGAGGCCGAAGGCGTGACCGTGCTCACCGGTCAGGGCATCGCTGATATCGCCGACGACGGCGCTGAGGTGCACATCATGCTCGCCGATGGGCAGGACATCGTCGCCGATCTCGCCGTCATCGGCATCGGCGCCGTGCCGGTGACCGGGCTTGCCGCGGAAGCGGGCCTGACCGTCGATAACGGCATCGCCGTCAATGGCGAACTCCAAACAATCGATCCCGACATCTTCGCCGCCGGCGATTGCTGCTCGTTTCCGCTCGCTGTCTATGCTGGCCGGCGGGTGCGGCTGGAAGCCTGGCGCAATGCGCAGGAACAGGGTGCGCTGGCCGCGAAGAACATGCTGGGCGCCCGCGAAGCGCATGCCGCGGTGCCATGGTTCTGGTCGGATCAGTATGGTTTGTCGCTGCAGGTCGCCGGCCTTTCGGACGAGGGCAAAAGCACGGTCCGCCGCGATCTCGGCGACGGTGCTTTTATTCTGTTTCATCTGGCCGAGGATGGCAGGCTGGTGGCGGCGAGCGGCCTCGGTACGGGCAATGCCGTGGCGCGCGACATCAGGCTGGCCGAGATGCTGATCGCCAAGCGGGCTAGGCCGGCGCCGGAGGCGTTGGGGTCGCCGGATGTGAAGCTGAAGTCGTTGCTGGCAGCGTGAAGGACTGACTTACCCTCCCCTTGTGGGGAGGGTCGCTGCGAAGCAGCGGGGCGGGGGTGCGGCACCGGCCCCCACCCGGACCTGCGGTCCGACCTCCCCACAAAGGGGGAGGTAGACGGCTGAGCTAAGCCCGCTAAAACAGCGCCTTCAGCTCGTCCAGCTTGTCGTTGACCAGCCAGCCGTAATAATTCTCCTCGGGCAGTTTGACCGCCTCACCCGCCGCGCGGCGCTTGTCGTTCTCGGCCTTCAGCGCATAGGCGCGCTGCTCGGGATTGCCGACATTGTAGAGCGTGGCGGTCAGCCCCGGATTGCCTGAGATGTCGAAGCCGGCAATGTTTTTGTAGGCGTCGATCGACTTCCTGATCGTCGCTGCGACGTAGGGCAATGTCAGGTCCGGATCCATGATGGTCTTGTAGACCCCATTGGGATCGCCGACATCGAGCTCGGGCAGCCCCGACACCTTGTGCACGAGATCGCTCATCTGCAGCGCGGTCAGCGGGTTGAGCTGGCCGAGGCCAAAGGTCTGGCCGGCATAGTAGGGCTGGAAGAAGGTTGCGCCGAAGCGGTCGTTGGGAAAGCTTGTGCCGCCGACGGTCTTGCCGCGGAAGGAGCGGTTCCACGCCTGCTCGCGGCATTCCCACAGGTCGTAGCTGTCCGACATCGTGCACTTCTTGAATTCCGGCCGCTGCACGAAATCGGTGATGTCCTCTCCGTCATAGGCGAAGGACAGCTTGCTGGAGAGGTAGGAAATCGCCTTGACGTAGTAGGTCTGCAGCCGGTCGTAGGCGTCGACATTGTAGGTGTGCTCGCCGACGATGGCGCCGACGATGTGCAAAGGATTGATGCCGTAGGCAGCGGCGGCCTTCCTGATCTTGGCGCGCAGTTCGGCGTCGTTCTGAAGCAAGGCGTAGACCTTGCGGTATTTGGCCTGGAAGGTGGTGTTGGTGGCCTGGGTGCGGCGGCTGGAGGCGCCCGGTATGTCAGGTTGCACGGCATTGCGGTTGCCCGCCGGCACCAGTGTCGCCGCGTCGGCCGCGAACAGCGTCGCCGCCAGCGTCAAGCCGAGAATGACAAGGATCAGTTTTTTCATGCGCCGCCGCCCAAGCAATTCCAGGAAAAGTGTGAAACGGTTTTCCGTCCGGAATTGCGTCTAGAGAATTGCCGCGCAAACTAGGGAGTGCTCCCGGTTGAGTCGAGAGCGCCCTTGCACCCGGCAAGACGAAAGGTGGCCCGATGATACCATCCGGCCACACATCAAGCTGTTAGCCGGATTGTTGCCTAAGCATCGGCCCAAAGATCGAAACCGATTTTTGGAAAGTCCGATGCATCGATTCAATACTGCTAGAGCGACCTTTGCGTGTCCAAAAGACGCGCGGCGCCCTAATACCGGCGCCGGATGAACCGGCGCCCTCGTTTAAAGGATAAATCGCGACAAATCTGTGTTTCGCGAGAGGTCGCCGACATGCTTTTCCACATAGGCGGCATCGATGGCGACGCTGGTGCCGTTGCGGTCCGGCGCGTCGTAGGAGATCTCGTCCAACACACGCTCCATCACCGTCTGCAGGCGTCTCGCTCCGATGTTTTCGACGCTGGCGTTGAGGTCGACGGCAATGCCGGCCAGCGAATCGATGGCGTCGTCGGTGAAGGTGAGATCGACGCCTTCGGTCTTCATCAGTGCGATATACTGCTTGATCAGGCTTGCCTCGGTCTCGGTGAGGATGCGAATGAAATCGTCCTTCTCCAGCGCCCGCAACTCGACACGGATCGGCAGGCGGCCCTGCAATTCCGGCAACAGGTCGGAGGGCTTGGAGACATGGAATGCGCCCGAGGCGATGAACAGTATGTGGTCGGTCTTCAACGGTCCGTATTTGGTCGCAACCGTCGTGCCTTCGATCAGCGGCAGCAGGTCGCGCTGCACGCCTTCGCGCGAGACGCCGGCGCCCATGCCACCTTCGCGCGAGGCGATCTTGTCGATCTCGTCGAGGAAGACGATGCCGTCATTTTCGGTCGCATCCAGCGCCCGGCGCACGACTTCGTCCTGGTCGAGCAGCTTGTCGGACTCGTCGTTGACCAGCAGCGCGTAGGATTCCTTGACCGTCGTCTTGCGCGCCTTGGTCTTCTTGCCACCCATCGCCTTCGACAGCATGTCGTTGATGTTGAGCACGCCGATATTGGCGCCCGGCATGCCGGGGATCTCGAAGCCGGGCATGCCGCCGGTGCCGGTGTCGGCAACCTCGATCTCGATCTCCTTGTCGTCGAGCTCGCCGTCGCGCAGCTTCTTGCGGAAGGAATCGCGGGTTGCCGGGCTCGCCGTCTTGCCGACCAGGGCTTCCAGCACGCGCTCCTCGGCGTTGAGGTGCGCGCGCGCCTTCACGTCCTCGCGCATCTTCTCGCGCACCAGGCCGATGGCGATCTCGACCAGGTCGCGGATGATCTGCTCGACATCGCGGCCGACATAGCCGACCTCGGTGAACTTGGTGGCCTCGACCTTGACGAAAGGCGCGCCGGCGAGCCGCGCCAGGCGGCGCGAGATCTCGGTCTTGCCGACGCCGGTCGGGCCGATCATCAGGATGTTCTTCGGCATCACCTCTTCGCGCATCTGGCCTTCCAGCTGCTGGCGGCGCCAGCGATTGCGCAAGGCGATGGCCACGGCGCGCTTGGCGTCCTTCTGGCCGATGATGAAGCGGTCGAGTTCCGAAACGATTTCACGGGGAGAGAAGGTGGTCATATCACTAAATTCCACTTTGCCACTGCTTGATGGACTCGAACGGATGCAGCAGCATGATCACGTTGAGCGTCAGATTGTCCCGGATTAGGTAGCCGACACCCAGTTCGAAGATGAGGGCGAGGCCGACGATGCTCCATATAGGTAGCTTTCGCGCCATCACAAATCCCAGCATCATGGCCAGCGTGTCGGACACCGAATTGATGATGCTATCGCCATAGTAATCCAGCGAGATGGTGCCGGCGCGGTAGCGCTCGATGATGAACGGGCTGTTTTCCAGGAGTTCCCAGCCGCCCTCGATGACGACGGCGAATGCCAGGCGCAGACCGATTGGCGAGCGCGGGAACAGGAACCAGGCCAAGGCGTAGAACAGGAAGCCGTGGATGATGTGCGAGAACGTGTACCAGTCGGAAATATGCTGGGAATTCTCCGAACTGTTCACCACACCGTGCCAGAGTTTGACGTAACCGCAGGTGCAGATCGGCGTGCGGCCCATGCCGTAAAGCGCGCCGGCCTGGAAGATGAGCAGAGCGAGCACGAGCAGAAGCCCCATCCGCCAGCTGTCTTCGTAGGCCGAGTAATTTTTGGCAGTGCCCGGTGTCGCCATCAACTCATTCCCCTTCTTCCGCGTCGCTGGTCGCTCTCTTCGGCATCGACGGCCATCAGCACGACTTCCCCATATCTAGAGTGTCTGCGATCGATAGCCCTGAAGCCCGCTTTTTCATAGGCGCGGATGGCGCGGCCATTGTCGGGATGCGGATCGATGATGACGCGCGGCGCACCTTCCTCGAACAGTTGCTCGACGAATTGCCTGACGATAGCCGAGCCATGACCTTTGCCAACCAGGTCCGGCACGCCGATCGACAGGTCGATGCCGAGCGTGCCGAACGGCTGGTCGGCATAGGGATGGCCATCTTCCAGATGCGGATCGTAGCTCTGCAGATAGGCGATCGGCCTGCCGTCGAGCTCGACGATCAGCGGCTCTACAGAAATTGAGTCAATATGCTCCCGGATTTCGGCGATTTCCGTCTCCGGATCGTCCCACCATTCGGCGACATGCGGCTCGGCCAGCCAGCCGGCGATCATCGGCAGGTCTTTTTCGGTAACCGGTCGAAAATCATAGAGCACCGGAGGGTTAGCCGGCATCGAGCGTTTCGACAACAAAGTTGTTGTTGGTGTAGACGCAAATGTCGGAGGCGATCTGCATCGCCTTGCGGGCGATCTCCTCGGCATCCTTGTCGCTGTCCATCAGCGCGCGGGCAGCGGCCAGCGCATAGTTGCCGCCGGAACCGATGGCCATGACGCCGAATTCGGGCTCCAGCACGTCGCCGGTGCCGGTGAGCGCCAGCGAAACCGACTTGTCGGCCACCAGCATCATCGCTTCCAGCCGGCGCAGATAACGGTCGGTGCGCCAGTCCTTGGCGAGCTCGACGCAGGCGCGCGTCAACTGGTCGGGATATTGTTCGAGCTTGGCTTCGAGCCGCTCCAGAAGGGTGAAAGCATCCGCCGTGGCGCCGGCGAAACCGGCAATGACATTGCCGCCCTTGCCGATGCGGCGCACCTTTTTGGCGTTGCCTTTCATGATGGTCTGGCCAAGGCTGACCTGGCCGTCGCCGGCGATCACCACCTTGTTGCCCTTGCGCACCGTCACGATGGTCGTGGCGTGCATGCTCAGTTCATTCGACATTTTTAGCTCCGATTCGCGCGATCCCGATAAGGCGATTGGCGCGCGGTACGAGTGATTTCGATCGGCCATATGTATGCATGGGGCGGGTGAATGCAAACGGCGTCCGCCATGGCCGGTGGCTGTCCGCATCGCAACTGGCAATCGCCGGATCATGCTGCTAGAAGGCTTTCGTTTTCAAGCAAATGACAGCTTGGAACCCCGTCTTGAGTTTCGAACCCCTCAGCCAAGGACAAGGTCATGGCGTCCCGTTCCGCCGAAGTCAGCCGCAAGACCAAGGAAACCGAGATCAGTGTCTCGGTCCATGTCGACGGCACCGGAAAATCCGACATGTCGAGCGGCGTCGGCTTCTTCGACCATATGCTGGACCAGCTGTCGCGCCACTCGCTGATCGACATCACGGTGAAGGCCAAGGGCGACCTGCACATTGACGACCACCACACGGTCGAGGACACCGGCATTGCGATCGGCCAGGCGCTGGCCAAGGCGCTGGGCGAGCGGCGCGGCATTATGCGCTACGCCTCTGTCGACCTTGCCATGGACGAGACGCTGACGCGGGCCGCGATCGACGTGTCGGGCCGTCCGTTCCTGGTCTGGAATGTCGCCTTCTCGTCGCCCAAGATCGGCACGTTCGACACCGAACTGGTGCGTGAATTCTTCCAGGCGCTGGCGCAGAATGCCGGCATCACGCTGCATGTCACCAACCATTACGGCGCCAACAATCACCATATTGCCGAGACCTGCTTCAAGGCGGTGGCGCGCGCGCTGCGTTTCGCACTGGAGCGCGACCCGCGCCAGCCGGAAGCGGTTCCCTCCACCAAGGGATCTCTGAAAGGGTAGGCTGATGGCCATCTATGTCGTGATGGAACCGCCAGGCCGCACCGAGGCGGCCGACGCACCCATTTTTGTCCGCGACGGTTTTTCCTGGCTGGCTTTCCTGGTGGCGCCGCTGTGGCTCGCCTGGCACCGGCTTTGGATCGAGGCCGCGCTCGCCTTCGTCGCCATGGGGCTTATCTCGGTGCTCGGCCAATGGCTGGGACTGGACTGGGCCGGCTCCGCACTGTCTTTACTGGTCTCGCTCTATATCGGGCTGGAAGGCCAAGGGTTGCGGCTCGCAGCCCTTCGCCGCCGCGGCTGGCATGAATGGGGCGTCATCGAAGCCGACAATCCTGACGATGCCGACATTCGCCTGACGCTGGATGCCGAGGCGCTTGCCGATGAGCCGGCGCCGCTGCCGCGCATCGTGCCGGACGCCAGCCTTGCCCGGCCGGCTCAGATCGGGCTGACGCTGGGCCTGAGCCATACGCCGGGAAAAGCCTGAGATGCGGGTCGCCATCATCGATTACGGGTCGGGCAATCTGCGCTCGGCCACCAAGGCCTTCGAGCGCGCCGCGCATGAAGCCGGCATTGCCGCTGCCATCGAGCTGACCGCCGATGCCGAGCGTGTGCGCAGCGCCGACCGCATCGTTTTGCCCGGCGTCGGCGCCTATGCCGATTGCGCGGCGGGCCTGCGCGGCGTCGCCGGCATGTGGGAAGCGGTGGAAGAGGTAGCGATCGCCAAGGCGCGGCCGTTCCTCGGCATCTGCGTCGGCATGCAGCTGATGTCGGAGCGCGGCCTGGAAAAGACCGTGACCAAGGGCTTCGGCTGGATTGCCGGCGACGTCAAGGAGATCACGCCCGCCGATCCGGCACTGAAGATCCCGCAAATCGGCTGGAACACCATCGATCTGGAGCGCAAGCACCCGCTGTTTTCGGGTATTGCGACCGGGCCTAAGGGTCTGCACGCCTATTTCGTTCATTCCTACCATCTCGACGCGACAAGGCCGGACGAAGTGCTGGCCGTCGCCGATTATGGCGGCCCGGTAACGGCGGCGGTCGCGCGCGGTAACCTTGCCGGCACGCAATTCCATCCGGAAAAGAGCCAGGCGCTCGGCCTGGCACTGATCACCAACTTCCTGCGCTGGAGGCCTTGAGATGAGCAAGAAGGGCTACTGGATGGCGATGGTCGATGTGACCGATCCGGAAAACTATCCGAAATACATCGCCGCCAACAAAGCGGCGTTCGACAAATACGGCGCGAAATTCCTGACGCGAGGCGGTCAGTCGTCAAGCCCGGAAGGGCCATCCGGCAATCGCCATGTGATCGTCGAGTTCGAAAGCTACGAGGTCGCGCTGGCTTGCTTCCATTCCCCCGAATACCAGGCAGCGCTGAAATTCCGGCGCGCTTATTCGACCTCGCATTTCGCCATTGTGGAAGGGGTCTGAACGGTGATCCTGTTTCCGGCCATCGACCTCAAGGACGGCAAGTGCGTGCGGCTGAAGCACGGCGATATGGCGACCGCGACCATCTACAATGACGACCCTGCGGCCCAGGCCAAGGCCTTCGAAGAGCAAGGGTTTGAATGGCTGCATGTCGTCGACCTCAACGGCGCCTTCAAGGGCCAGAGCGTCAACAGCGCGGCGGTCGGCGCCATCCTCAAGGCGACGAAAAACCCGGTGCAGCTCGGCGGCGGCATCCGCACGCTGGCGCAGATCGAGGACTGGCTCGACCGCGGGCTGGCCCGCGTCATCCTCGGCACGGTGGCGGTGCGCGATCCCGACCTGGTCCGGGAAGCCTGCAAGGAATTTCCTGGAAAGATCGCCGTGGGCATCGACGCCAAGGGCGGCAAGGTGGCGGTCGAAGGCTGGGCCGAGGCCTCCAGCCTCGGCGTCATCGAACTGGCGCGGAAATTCGAAGGCGCCGGCGTTGCCGCCATCATCTACACCGATATCGACCGCGACGGCGTTCTGACCGGCATCAACTGGGACGCCACCATCGACCTTGCCAATGCGGTGTCGATCCCGGTCATCGCCTCGGGCGGGCTGGCCTCGATCGCCGACATCGTGCGCATGACCATGCCCGACGCAAAGAAACTCGAAGGCGCCATCTCCGGCCGCGCGCTCTATGACGGGCGCATCGACCCGGCCGAGGCGCTGGCGGTGCTGCAGGGCAAGGCGATGGAGACCCGGCCGTGAAAATCTCCATCATCCTGGCCTCCTATGACAGCGGCCACTATCACGGCGGCATGGGCCGAGGCCCGGATGCACTCATCGCCGGCGGGCTTGTCGACGCGCTGACGCTCACCGGGCATGACGTCGTCGTCACCGATATCGGCAGGGTTGGCGACGAACAACAGCGCGAGATCGCCACCGGCTTTGCCGTGTGCGGTGCCGTCTCCGGCGAGGTCCGCATCGCCATAGACCGCGGCCGGTTTCCCATCGTGCTGGCCGGCAATTGCCTGACATCGGCCGGTGCGGTTGCCGGCGAGGATGCCGATGCGATCATCTGGGCCGACCAGCATGGCGATCTCAACACGCCGGAGACGTCCATCTTCGGCTTTCTCGACGGCATGGCGCTGGCCACGGTTCTCGGCCTGTGCTGGAAGCCGATGGCCTCGGCCATCCCCGGCTTCAGGCCTATCGATCCGGCGCGCTGCGTGCTGGTCAACGCGCGCGATCTCGATCCGGCCGAAACAGAGCTGTTGAAGACTTTGCCGGTCATCCGCACCGAATGCCCGGACTGGGCCACGGCCTGCGACAGGCTGAAGGCGCCGGACGCGAAGCGGGTGCACCTGCATCTCGATCTCGACGTGCACGACCCCGGGGCGCTGCAGGCCAACCGCTACACCACGCCCGGCGGCCCGGAGCCGAAACAGCTGCGCCAGGCTGTCTGCGGCATGGCCGGCCTGCTGCCGATTTCCGGCATTACCATTTCCGCCTATGATCCGGCGTTCGATGCGCAGGCCGAGGTTCCGCCGCTGGTCGGCGAACTGCTAAGCGAGTTGCTGGCGACGATGGAGAAGGGCTGATGCTGAAGGCCCGAGTCATCCCTTGCCTCGACGTCAAGAACGGCCGCGTCGTCAAGGGCGTCAATTTCGTCGACCTCATCGATGCCGGTGATCCGGTCGAGGCGGCCAAAGCCTATGACGCGGCCGGCGCTGACGAGCTTTGCTTTCTCGATATCACCGCGTCGTCCGACAACCGTGAAACCATCTTCGACGTCGTCGCCCGCACCGCCGAACAATGCTTCATGCCGCTGACCGTCGGCGGCGGCGTGCGCCAGGTGGCCGATATTCGCAAACTGTTGCTGGCCGGCGCCGACAAGGTGTCGATCAACACTGCGGCGGTGAAGAACCCCGATTTCGTCGCGGAAGCCGCCGACAAGTTCGGCAACCAGTGTATTGTCGTGGCCATCGACGCCAAGAAGGTGTCGGCGCCGAAAGAGCCCGGCCGTTGGGAGATCTTCACCCATGGCGGCCGTGAAAAGACCGGCATCGATGCGGTCGAGTTTGCGCGAAAAATGGTCGATCGCGGCGCTGGCGAGATCCTGCTGACCTCAATGGACCGCGACGGCACCAAGGCCGGTTACGACATTGCGCTGACCCGCGCGATAGCGGATGCGGTGCGCGCGCCGGTGATCGCGTCGGGCGGCGTCGGCACGCTCGATCATCTGGTCGAGGGCATTCGCGACGGCCATGCCGGCGCCGTGCTCGCCGCCTCGATCTTCCATTTCGGCACTTACACGATTGCGGAAGCCAAGGCGCATATGGCCGAGGCCGGGTTACCGATGCGGCTGGACTACCCGGTTCAATCCACTCCACAAAGGCTGTAGGCTGCGCCATGGCTGAATTTTCGCTGTCCGATCTGGAAACGATCATTGGCGAACGCGCCCGTTCCGGCGACCCGGACTCGTGGACGGCAAAACTGTTCGCCAAAGGCATCGACAAGGCGGCGCAGAAGCTTGGTGAAGAGGCAGTCGAGACCGTCATTGCCGCCGTCAAGGGCGACGAGAAAGCCCTCGTTTCCGAAAGTGCCGATCTCATATATCATTGGCTCGTCGTGCTTGGCATGGCCGGCGTTTCGCTGGGCGAGGTGCTGAAGGAGCTTGAGGGCCGCACCGGCCGTTCGGGCGTCACTGAAAAGGCATCCCGGCCGAAAGGCTGACCGCTAGAGCCGGATGATTTCGGGCCGAGGCCTTAAATCTGAATCCGTCTCTAAATTGATAGAGGGAGCATGATGTCGCCCGAAAACCGCTTCACACTTTTCGGCCTCATGCTCTAGAGGGCAGGAAACTCGATGGACCAGCTCGCTCCGACCGAGAAATATTCCCCCTATCGTTTCTTCTCGGCCGAGCAATGGTCGAACTTCCGCGCCGACACGCCGATGACGCTGGGCGAAGACGAGATCAACCGTCTGCGCTCACTGAACGATCCGGTCGACCTGGAAGAAGTCAAGCGCATCTATCTGTCGCTCTCGCGGCTGCTTTCGGCGCATGTCGAGGCCAGCCAGTTGCTGTTTCGCCAGCGCCAGGCCTTCTTCAACGCGCTGGATGTGGTCAAGACACCGTTCATCATCGGCCTTGCCGGTTCGGTTGCGGTCGGCAAATCGACCACGGCGCGCGTGCTGAAGGAGCTTCTGGCGCGCTGGCCGTCGAGCCCCAAGGTCGATCTCATCACTACCGACGGGTTCCTGCTGCCCAACAAGGTGTTGCGACGCGACAATCTGATGGAGCGCAAGGGCTTTCCCGACAGCTACGATGTCGGTGCGCTGCTGCGTTTCCTCTCGGGCATCAAGTCGGCCCAGCGCAATGTCCGCGCGCCCGTCTATTCGCATTTGACCTATGACGTCATTCCCGGCGAGTTCGTCACCATCGACCGGCCAGACATTCTGATCTTCGAAGGCATCAACGTTCTGCAACCCGGCAAATTGCCGAAGGACGGCAAGATAGTGCCGTTCCTGTCGGATTTCTTCGATTTCGCCATTTATATCGACGCCGACGAAAAGCTGATCCACCAATGGTACATCGCCCGCTTCATGCGCCTGCGCGAGACGGCCTTCCGCAATCCGGACTCCTTCTTCCACCGCTATTCGCAGCTTTCGGAAGACGCCGCGCGTGCCATTGCGGAAGGCTTGTGGGCCAACATCAACCTGAAAAACCTGCGCGAGAACATCGTGCCGACACGAGCGCGGGCCGACCTCATCCTGCGCAAGGGCGCCAATCATCTGGTCGAGGAAGTGGCGCTCAGGAAACTGTGACGACTGGGTTAACGGCGCCTTAGGCAATCCCGGCTAGTTTTTGCTGCAATTCCAGCGGGTCGGGAGCAAGCGGTGATCAATTCGAGCGATGCCGGGGGCCGCCAAGCCCCGGTCTATTCTCTGGTCATTCCGATCTTTAACGAGGAAGCGGTGCTACCGCTGCTGGTGCGGCGGATCCGCATGCTGCTGGACGCGCTGGACGGCCGTGCCGAAGCGATTTTCATCGACGATGGCAGCCGCGACACCAGCCTCATCTTCCTGCGCGGCATGGTTGCCGAGGACGACCGCTTCCGGCTGATTGAGCTGTCGCGCAATTTCGGCCACCAGATCGCCATCACGGCCGGCATGGATGCTGCCGCCGGGGACGCCGTCATCGTCATGGATGCCGACCTGCAGGACCCGCCGGAGGTGGTGCTCGATCTCGTCGCCAAGTGGAAAGAAGGCTACGAGATCGTCTATGCGCGGCGCATCCGGCGCGAGGGCGAAACCTGGTTCAAGCGGGTCAGCGCCAATCTGTTCTATCGCGCGCTCGAGCAGATGACCTCCGTCAGCATTCCGCGCGATGTCGGCGATTTCCGCCTCGTCGGCCGCAAGGCGCTCGAGACTTTCAAACGCATGCCCGAGCGTGACCGCTTCGTGCGCGGCATGTTCGGCTGGATGGGTTTCAAGCAGACCGCCGTGCCGTTCGAGAGGCCGACGCGGGCAGCAGGCGAAACCAAATATCCGTTCTGGAAGATGGTGCGGCTGGCCGTGCACGGTATCATCAGCTTTTCCGACAAGCCGCTGCGGCTGGCGCTGTGGGCGGGTCTGGCCATTTCCGGTCTCGCCGCCCTGCTTGGGCTCTACGCGGTGTTTTCCTGGCTTTTTGTCAGCGGCGTCGTCCATGGCTGGACATCGACGGTGGTGGTCATTTCCTTCTTGTCGGGCATCAATCTGCTGATGACCGGCGTCATCGGCCTTTATGTTGGCGGCATTCATGCCGAGGTGAAACGGCGGCCGCTTTACGTCGTCGACCGGCTGACCGGCTTCGAGGAAGCGATCGCCGCCATCAGCAATTCCCAGGCGTCGAAAAAGACGCCGCCCGCGACGCACGAACGCCGGTTCGGTTAACTGTGCGCCAGGCGGTCAACGATCCTTTGCCCGGCTACCGGTTCTGGTCATGGGCCATGGGCCGTTCGGAGCCGGCGCGAATCCTGCGGTTTGCTACAATCGGCGGCGTATCGACCCTGATCTACGCCGTGCTGACCTTGGCCCTTTCGGCTCTGCATGGCTTTGGCAGGCCTGCGACAATCGCCTCGGTCGCTGGCTATGGCGCCGGCGCGGTGTTCTCCTATTGCGGGCATCGCTTCGTGACGTTCATGTCGGACGGCTCGATTGGCTTCGAGATCGTCCGCTTCGCCTGCGCCACGGCGATCGGGTTTCTGCTCTCGGTCGGGCTGGCTATGATCCTTACCGACGTAGCTGGACTGCCGCCATTGGTGCCAGTGGCAATCGCTTCCATCCTGGTTCCGGTCCTGAACTTCATTATCCTGCGCAAATTCGTCTTCGTGGCGGCCCGATGAGTACGGAGATCCGCACTTCGCTCATCGAGAGATCCGCCCTGACTTCGGCCCAGGGCAGCTCGCGAACGCTGCCACCGACCAGGGTCATCTGCCTGCTCGTGCTGGTGGCGGCCGTGCCCTGGCAGATGCGCTGGGGCGTCATACCCGACACCAGTTGGGCAATCACCATGTCCGAGAAGGTGCTTGCCGGCTCACGGCTCTATGTGGATCTCTACGAGGTCAATCCGCCGTTCACGCCGTGGATGTTCATGCCGGCCGTGGCCTTGGCGCACGCTCTCGGCATTTCGCCGGAAGTCGTCATTCATCTCTATGCCTATACGATCTGCCTGCTGGGTCTCGGCATTGCCGCGCGGATCGCTAGATTGGCCGGCTTTGCCGAGAACCATGTGCTGTTCTCGATGCTGCCGCTGTTTCTGGCACTGCTGATCATTCTTCCGGGCAACGCTTTCAGCGAGCGGGAACATCTGGGCATCGCCCTGTTTCTGCCGTTACTGGTGTTGATGGCTTGGCGCGCCGCGCCGACGGAAGGGCGCACGCCGAGCTTGTCGATAGCGGCATTGGCCGGCCTTTGTGGCAGCGTCCTGGTGCTGGTGAAACCCTATTATGCGCTGATGGTGCTGGTTCCGGCGCTGTACGTGGCCTTTCAGCGCCGGTCGATCTGGTCGCTCTTCCGCATCGAATACTGGGTAATCGGCTTGGTCTGCGTCGCCTATCTCGTCGCCGTGCTGTACTTTTATCCAGAGTTCCTCAACACCATCTATCCGGTGCTGACCGACACCTATATGCGGCTGCGGGTGGTGCAAGCGCTGTTGGTCAAGTATGCACCAGCCTATCTCGTCGCTCTCTACATGTTGCGCTCGCTTCGGCCAGGCCTCTCCCTGTCGCCGATGATCGTGGTGTTCGTCCTGGCGTCATTGGCCGCCACCGTGCCTCTCGTCTACCAGGCCAAGGGCTGGCCTTATCATGCATTCCCGGCGATCAGCCTGATAGCGGCGGCGTTGCTGCTCAGAGCCATCCAGATTGACCCAGCGAGGCAATCGCTATCGGGCATGGGGCTGGCGCGGATGCTTTTGCTTGCCGCCACCATTTTGGCCAATGCTGTCCCCTTCTGGCCCAGCCAGAAGCCCAGCGCCGATTTCGTCGCGACGATAAATGCCGCGGTAGACCATCCGAAGGTCGCGCTCATAGGTTCGGACATTGCGGCGGGCCATCCGCTGACGCGAATGGTCGGCGGGAGCTGGATCTCGACGTACTGCAGCGATTGGCTCGGGGGATTTGCTACCTATTTCGCGAAGGTCGAGGCGCAAAGCGGCAACGAGGCGGGGGCCGAACACTACAAGCGGATCACCGATCGCTACATCGATGACAAGCTTGCCCAACTCGAAACCAACCAGCCATCGCTGGTCATTGTGCAGAAGGAGGACATCTTGTGGCTGACCGAGCTTTCCGGCCGGCAGGATTTCGTCCGCTTCATGCAACACTATCGCCAGATCGCGGAGGACGATACGTTGAGGGTCCTTGTTCGCGACGACTTTAGCCGGGCTCCGTCACCCGCCGCAGCGTCAGATTGATCCGGCCGCCATTTTTCAGCAGCGCCGAGGTCGACGGATAGATGCGGTCGACGCCGTGGAAGCAGAGCCGGCCTTCGCCGCCGAGCACGACGACGTCGCCGCTTTTCAGGCGGAACGATTTGGTACCGCCGTCGCGTGTGGCCCCCCTGCCCGTCACTTGGCCGACCCGGAACAGGCAATCGTCGCCAAGTGACACCGAGACCACTGGGGCCGAGAAATCGGCTTCGTCGCGATCCTGGTGCAGACCCATTTTGGCGTCCTGCGTATAGAAATTGACCAGGCAGGCCTCCGGCGGATTCGGATAGGCGGCGACCTCCCGCCACAATTGCAGCAGCGCGTCCGGGATCGGCGGCCATGGCTCTCCGGTGAGTGGGTGCGTTGGCTGGTAGCGATAGCCCAGCTCCTTGTCGGTGACCCAGCCGAGCGTGCCGCAATTGGTCATGCGCACGCTCATCTCCTTGCCGGTCCGCGGCATCGCCGGCACGTACAGCGGCGCCCGCTGTACAATTGTCCTCACCTCTTCGACCAGCGCTTCCTGCGCCGCGCGGGACAGATAACCAGGCATGTGGCGGACGCCTTTGGGCAGAACGAGCATGACTTCGCCTCCGGTTGATACTGAAACCATGCCACCGCCAATCAGAAACGGCGACCCGAAAGCCACCGATGTCGGCCTCCCTTTCTGTGGCAATGGTGAAACCTTGCGGCTGCGGCAGGGGAGGCCGCTTTATGCACGCAGTCGGCGCGGTCTTTAGTCGTTCTCTACCCGGCCGCGCAGCTTTTTGATCGTGCCGCGCCCTGCCTTGCTTTGCAGCCGCCGCTCCACCGAGCCTTTCGACGGCCTGGTCTTCTTGCGCGGCGGCGGCGGCGGTTCCGCGGCCTTGGCGACCAGCGCCGTCAGCCTTGCCCGGGCATCGGCCCGGTTCTGCTCCTGGGTGCGGAAGCGGCCGGCCTCGATGACGATGACGCCGTCCTTGGTGGCGCGCTGGCCGGCGAGCTTGATCGTGCGCGCGCGCACGCGTTCGGACAGGCCAGCTGCATTGGCGGCGTCGAAGCGCAATTGGACGGCGGTCGCCACCTTGTTGACGTTCTGGCCGCCGGGACCCGACGAGCGGATGAAATCCTCGTGCAGGTCGCCCGGATGGATTACGGCTTCGTCTGATATGATGATGTCGTCGATAGGCATGCCGCAGTCATGGCGCGGCGGACCAAAAAAGAAAAGGCCCGATCGAGATCGCGCCTTTCAAGGATGCTTCGGTGAAGACGCCTCGACTATTCCGCAGCTTCCTGCAGGCGGGGTGCTGCGCCGAGCACGACGGCATCGACATGGCTCTCGAATTTCTCGAAGTTGACGGCGAACATGCCGACCAATCGCGCTGCCTGCCGGTCATAGGCTGCCTTGTCGGCCCAGGTCGAACGCGGGTCGAGAATGGCGCTGTCGACGCCAGGCACAGCAACCGGCACCTCGAAGCCGAAATTGGCGTCGGTGCGGAAACCGGACGCCTTCAACGAACCGTCAAGCGCTGCGGCCAGCAAGGCGCGCGTCGCCTTGATCGGCATGCGCTTGCCGGTGCCGTAGGCGCCGCCGGTCCAGCCGGTGTTGACCAGCCAGCAATCGGCGCCGTGGCGGGCGATCAGCTCGCGCAGCAGATTGCCGTATTCCTTGGGGTGGCGCGGCATGAACGGGGCGCCGAAGCAGGTCGAGAAGGTCGCTTCCGGCTCGGTAACGCCCTTCTCGGTGCCGGCCACCTTGGCGGTGTAGCCGGAGAGGAAGTGGTACATCGCCTGCGCCGGGGTCAGCCGGGCGATCGGCGGCATGATGCCGAAGGCATCGGCGGTCAGCATGATGATGTTTTTCGGGTGGCTGGCCCGTCCGCTCTTCGAGGCATTGGGGATGAAATCCAGCGGATAGGCGCAGCGCGTGTTTTCGGTGAGCCGGCCGTCGTTGAAGTCCGGCACGCGGTCGGCGTTGAGCACGACATTTTCCAGCACCGTGCCGAAACGCTGCGTGGTGGCGAAAATCTCCGGCTCGGCCTCGGCCGACAGCCGGATCGTCTTGGCGTAGCAGCCGCCTTCGAAGTTGAAGATGCCGTGCGGTCCCCAGCCGTGCTCGTCGTCGCCGATGAGCGTACGTGACGGATCGGCCGACAGCGTCGTCTTGCCCGTCCCGGAAAGCCCGAAGAAGATCGCTGCGTCGCCGCCCGGGCCCTCATTGGCCGAGCAGTGCATCGGCATGACGCCCTTTTCCGGCAGCAGATAGTTGAGCATGGTGAACACCGATTTCTTCATCTCGCCGGCATAGGAAGTGCCGCCGATGAGCACGATCTTGCGGGTGAGATCGACCGCAATCACCGTTTCGGTGCGGCTGCCGTGGCGGGCCGGATCGGCGCGGAAGGACGGCAGGTCGATGATCGTCATCTCCGGCACGAAATCCTCAAGCTCGGCGGCCTGCGGGCGGATCAAAAGATTGCGGATGAACAGCGAGTGCCAGGCGAATTCGGTGATGACCCGCGTCGGCAGCTTCAGCTCGGCATCGGCGCCGCCGACGAGGTCCTGCACATAGAGATCGCTATTCGCGGCGTGGACAAGGAAATCGGCGAGCAGCATTTCGAACTGGCCCGCCGAAATCGCCTTGTTGTTGTCCCACCAGACATGGGGCTCGGTGGCGCCATCGCGGACGACAAACTTGTCCTTGGGCGAGCGGCCAGTGTGCTGGCCGGTCTCGGCAAGCAGCGCGCCGCCGGCGGTCAACCGGGCCTCGCCACGACGGATCGCTGCCTCATAAAGGGCGGCCGCACCAAAATTATAATGCACCGTGCCGGTGGTTTTCAGGCCGATACGATCGATCGCGCAAGCAGAATTGCGTTTGCCGACTTCCGACATCAAGGGTCCCTTCTTCTGGATTCGCCGCACTTTGCCGGCGCGTTTCCGGCGAGCCCGCGTTAGGGGCTGAGACGGTGAGAACCAGAAAACTCGAATGATATCAAATCATTAATCGATTTAAAAATTTTGAAAGTTGTTTAAATCGTTTATATGTGCAAAAAATCACGGTGGTTGCCCAAAGGATTGGCACACAGTGTTCGTCCAACCCGTGTAGAGGTTCCGATGGGGCCGCCGGCAAGCCGTCCGCGACAGCGGGTGGAGCCTGTGCCACATTTTGTACCTAATTTGTCCTGCAAAAGCCCCTTCTCTAAGACAGAAGGGACAGCTCATGAGGGAGCCGCTTGAAATGGCAACAATCGCGCTTGTCGATGACGACCGCAACATTCTGACATCGGTGTCGATCGCCCTCGAGTCCGAGGGGTATCGCGTCGAGACCTACACGGATGGTGCGTCGGCGCTGGAAGGCCTGGCGGCGCGGCCGCCGAATCTCGCCATCCTCGACATCAAGATGCCGCGCATGGACGGCATGGAGCTGTTGCGCCGGATGCGGCAGAAGTCCGACCTGCCGGTGATCTTCCTGACCTCGAAGGACGATGAGATCGATGAGCTTTTCGGCCTCAAGATGGGCGCCGACGATTTCATCCGCAAACCGTTCTCGCAGCGCCTGCTGGTCGAGCGGGTGCGCGCCGTGCTGCGCCGCGCCAGCGCCCGCGAAGCTGCGGCAAAGGCGCCCAGCCAGCAGGCCCGTTCGCTGGAACGCGGCCAGCTCGTCATGGACCAGGAACGCCATACCTGCACCTGGAAGGGCGAGCCGGTGACGCTGACGGTCACCGAATTTCTCATCCTGCACTCGTTGGCGCAGCGCCCAGGCGTGGTAAAAAGCCGTGATGCGCTGATGGATTCCGCCTATGATGAGCAGGTCTATGTCGACGACCGCACCATCGATAGCCACATCAAGCGGCTGCGCAAGAAGTTCAAGGCCGTCGATGACGACTTCGAAATGATCGAAACCCTTTACGGAGTCGGATACCGGTTCCGCGAAGCTTGAGTTGATGCATGTCGCCCAAAAGTGGTCGCGGTTTTTGGGACGACGACATGCATAAAACCAAAGACTAGGCGGGAGCTGCTATTCGATGGCAGTGGATGTACAGCGGAGCAGACGAACGAGCGCTGTCAGGCGGTCGCGGATTCTGCCCGCATTCCTGTCGAGGTTGACGGTGCCGATGCGCCGCTTCCTCGGCCACCACATCTTTTCCAGCCTGACCCGGCGCATCCTGTTCCTCAACCTGGCCGGCCTCGCCGTGCTGGTCACCGGCATCCTCTATCTCAACACCTTCCGCGACGGGCTGATCGACGCCCGCGTCGAAAGCCTGATGACGCAGGGCGAGATCATCGCCGGCGCCATTGCCGCGTCGGCAACGGTCGAGACCGATTCGATCAGCATCGATCCGGAAAAACTGCTCGAACTGCAGGCCGGTGAAAGCCTGGGGCCGGGCTCAGACCAGCTCGACAATCTGGATTTCCCGATCAACCCCGAGCGCGTCGCGCCGGTGCTGCGGCGGCTGATTTCGCCGACGCGCACCCGGGCCCGCATCTATGACCGCGACGCCAATCTGCTGCTCGATTCGCGCCATCTCTACTCGCGCGGCCAGATCCTGCGCTACGACCTGCCTCCGGTCGAGGACGAGCAGCCGGATATGCTGGAGCGCGTGCAGAAATTCGTCTTCGACTTCTTCCGCAACAAGGACCTGCCCGTCTACCATGAGCAGCCCGGCGGCAACGGTGCGGCCTTCCCGGAAGTGGTCAAGGCGCTGACCGGCAGTCCGTCGACGATCGTGCGGGTGAGCGAACAGGGCGAGCAGATCGTTTCGGTGGCGGTGCCGATCCAGCGCTTCCGCGCCGTTCTCGGCGTGCTGATGCTGTCGACGGAAGGCGGCGACATCGACAAGATCGTCGCCGCCGAGCGCAAGGCTATTTTGCGCGTGTTCGGCATCGCCGCCCTGGTCACCGCCATCCTGTCGATGCTGCTCGCATCCACCATCGCCAATCCGCTGCGCCGGCTATCGGCGGCGGCAGTGCGGGTGCGGCGCGGCGTCAAGAGCCGCGAGGAGATCCCCGACTTTTCCGACCGCCAGGACGAGATCGGCAATTTGTCGGTCGCGGTGCGCGACATGACCAATGCGCTCTATGCCCGCATCGAGGCGATCGAAAGCTTCGCCGCCGATGTCTCGCACGAGCTGAAGAACCCGCTGACCTCGCTGCGCAGCGCGGTGGAGACCTTGCCGCTTGCCAAGAACGACAATTCACGGGGCAGGCTGATGGAGATCATCCAGCACGATGTCCGGCGTCTCGACCGGCTGATCACCGACATTTCCGATGCCTCGCGCCTAGACGCCGAACTGGCGCGTGAGGATGCCGCCACGGTCGATTTGAAGAAATTCATCACCGATCTCGTCGCCGTGTCGCGCGAAGCGACGCGCAACAAAAAGGCTGTCGAGATCGAATTCAAGGCCGCCAAGCTGCCGCAAGGCGTCAAAGGCTATTTCGTCACCGGCCATGATCTGAGGATCGGCCAGGTCATCACCAATCTGATCGAGAATGCCCGCTCCTTCGTGCCGGAGGACCACGGCCATATCGCCATTTCCCTGGCACGCTCCGGCAAGGTCAACATCGTCACCGTCGACGACAACGGCCCCGGAATCCGCGCCGACGCCATCGACCGCATCTTCGAGCGCTTCTACACCGACCGCCCGGCCGGCGAGGCGTTCGGCCAGAATTCGGGGCTTGGCCTGTCGATATCCAGGCAGATCGTCGAAGCCCATGGCGGCACGCTGACCGCCGAGAACATCCCCGGCACCAAGCCCGGCGACATCAAGGGCGCGCGCTTCGTCGTTACGCTGCCGGCCGAAGGCTGATCGCGGCTGCGCATGCCCGATCCCACCGCGGAACCCGAGAACATCCATGCCACCGCAGTCCTGATTGGCGAGCGGGGCGTCCTGATCACCGGGCCGTCCGGCTCGGGCAAGACAACGCTGGCGCTGGCGCTCATCGACCATTTCAGCCGGCTCGGGCTGTTTGCGCGGCTGATCGGCGACGACCAGCTGTTTGTCGCGGCGCGTTTCGGGCGGCTGGTCTGCCATGCGCCCGCCAGCATTGCCGGCCTCACAGAGGTGCCCGGGCTTGGTCCGAAGCCGCTTTTGTTCCAACCTGTGGGGGTCATCGACCTGGCAATCCGGATGGTTTCCGCAGACGCGATCGCGCGTTTCCAGGAAGAGTCGAGCGCGACCATTGCCGACTGTGTGGTGCCGCGCATCGACCTCGTTCAGCGCAACGTCACTGCGGCTTTGCCGGCGGTAATGGCGCGGCTGGCGATTGCGCCTTTCGTATGATCCGCCGCCGGTTTTTTGCTGCAATGCGTCAAATTGGCCATGGCCGACGCAATTTTGGGCTTGTCAACGCGCCGCGCGTCGACAAGATAGCGCTCCCGCCGCCTGGGATGGCCGGCGAGCATAAAAAGCGCCTGTGAAGCGGCGATGACGGGAGCCACCATAGAATGATCGGACTCGTGCTTGTAACGCACGGTCAACTGGCCGCCGAGTTCCGCCATGCCGTGGAACATGTCGTGGGGCCACAAGACAATTTCGAAACCGTGGCAATCGGCGCCGACGACGATATGGAGCAGCGTAGGCGCGATATCGTCGACGCCGTCGGCCGCGTCGACACCGGGACCGGCGTCATCGTTCTGACCGATATGTTCGGCGGCACGCCTTCCAACCTCGCCATTTCGGTGATGGAATCCGGTCGCACCGAGGTCATCGCCGGCATGAACCTGCCGATGCTGATCAAGCTGTCGTCGATCCGCAAGGGCGACAACATGGCGACCGCGCTCGACGAGGCGCAGGCCGCGGGGCGCAAATACATCAACGTCGCAAGTCAGCTGCTGAGCAGCAAATGAACGCGCTGTCGCCCGGTGAGATCGTGCGCGAGTTCCCGATCGTCAACCAGCGCGGCCTGCATGCGCGCGCCTCGGCGAAGTTCGTCCAGGTCGCCAGCGGCTTCGACGCCACCGTCCATGTCGAGAAGGATGGTCTCAAGGTCGGCGGCACCTCGATCATGGGGCTGATGATGCTGGCGGCGAGCCCCGGTTATTCGATCCGCGTCACCGCCAGCGGCGCTGAAGCCGCAGCGGCGATGGACGCGCTGGAGCAGCTGGTCGCCTCGCGCTTCGGCGAAGAGTGCTGAAGTTTTTGCTTTGGACGCCGTTGTCCCAAAACCGCCGGATACTTTTGGGCGGCATGCATCCCCGTAAACACATACGCGCATAAAGATTTCTTTATATCCCATTGTCGTCTTGGCGGCGATCTGCTAGTCAGGCCGGCATTCCGCCCTTCGACGCGCCGTGTGGCGCAGGCGCATTCTGAAGACAAATCACACCGGAGCACTGCCATGACAGGTAGCAAGGACTATGTGGTCGCCGACATCTCGCTTGCCGGCTGGGGCCGCAAGGAACTCGATATCGCCGAAACCGAAATGCCGGGCCTGATGGCCTGCCGCGAGGAATTCGGCGACAAGAAGCCGTTGAAAGGTGCGCGCATCACCGGATCGCTGCACATGACCATCCAGACCGCGGTGCTGATCGAGACGCTGAAGGCGCTTGGCGCCGATATCCGTTGGGCATCGTGCAACATCTTCTCGACCCAGGACCATGCGGCCGCAGCCATCGCCGAGGCCGGCATCCCGGTGTTCGCCGTCAAGGGCGAGTCGCTTGAGGAGTATTGGGACTACACCGACAGAATCTTCCAGTGGGCCGATGGCGGCCTCTCCAACATGATCCTCGATGATGGCGGCGACGCCACGATGTACATACTGATCGGCGCCCGCGCCGAAGCCGGCGAGGACGTGCTGTCCAACCCGCAGAGCGAGGAAGAGGAATACTTCTACGCCCAGGTCAAGAAGCGGCTGAAGGCTTCGCCCGGGTTCTTCACCAAGCAGAAGGAAGCCATCCGCGGCGTCACCGAAGAGACGACGACGGGCGTCAACCGGCTCTACCAGCTGCAGAAGAAGGGCCTGCTGCCCTTCCCGGCGATCAACGTCAACGACTCGGTCACCAAGTCGAAGTTCGACAACAAATATGGCTGCAAGGAATCGCTGGTCGACGGCATCCGCCGCGGCACCGACACCATGATGGCCGGCAAGGTTGCGGTCGTCTGCGGCTATGGCGACGTCGGCAAGGGCTCGTCGGCTTCGCTCAAGGGCGCCGGCGCCCGCGTCAAGGTCACCGAAGTCGATCCGATCTGCGCGCTGCAAGCGGCGATGGACGGCTTTGAAGTCGTCACGCTGGAAGATGCCGCACCGACCGCCGACATCGTCATCACCACCACCGGCAACAAGGATGTCGTCACCCTCGACCACATGCGCTCGATGAAGGACATGGTGATCGTCGGCAATATCGGCCACTTCGACAATGAGATCCAGGTCGCGTCGCTGCGCAACCTGCAATGGACCAACGTCAAGCCGCAGGTCGACATGATAACCTTCCCGGACGGCAAGCGGATGATCCTGCTGTCCGAGGGGCGCCTGCTCAACCTCGGCAACGCGACCGGTCATCCGAGCTTCGTGATGTCGGCTTCGTTCACCAATCAGGTGCTGGCGCAGATCGAGCTCTACACCAAGCCCGGCCAGTACCAGAACCAGGTCTATGTGCTGCCCAAGCACCTCGACGAGAAGGTGGCGCGTCTGCATCTCGACAAGCTTGGAGCCCGCTTGACCGAACTTTCCGGCGAACAGGCCGCCTATATCGGCGTGACCCCGCAGGGTCCGTTCAAGCCGGAACACTACCGCTATTAGCCAAAGCGGCGTTTACCACTAGATATTGAAGCCGGGCGATTGACTTTTCGCCCGGCTTCTTTTTTGCGCGGATGATTCTTCACGCCGATTCCAGCACGCGCTATTGTGCTGATTCGTGGGCCGGGGACGAGGCCGGCGTACGCATCGAGAGCATGATTCGAACCGAAGGACCGCGTCAGCGAAAAGTGGGAAGCGGTTTTCGGAAAAGATCATGCCCTTTAGAAAAGAGTTAGGTCAGAAGGGCGTTTCCATCAAACGTGATCCTGATCTAGGCGGTCTTGCATTCAGGCGGCGAAGAGGACCAAGGCATGCCGGGGGAAAACCCGCCTCGCGCGGGATCGGCCGTTTCCGGCGGCCATGACGATTCCGATAGCAATGGCTCCGTCACGACAGGCGGTGGCCTGAAGAGGCGCGTTGGCGCCCGCACCGCCGGCTTTCTTGCCACCTCAGCTCTTGCCGGCCCGCTCACCTCGTTTGCCGCCCATGCCGAGCCGGCCATTGCGCAGAAGGCCGGACTGTCGGTCAGCGCGGTCGAAGTCATCCAGCTCGCCATGTTCGTCGGCGTCATGGGCGCGGCACTGGTCTCGGCCATCTTCCTGATCCGCGAAAGAGCCCGCACCTCGGCGCAGAATGTCGAACTCAGAGCCCGCATTGCCGACATCAATGCGGCGCTGCAGCGCTCCGAGGCGCTGCTCAATCTGCGTGACCAGCGCGTCATCGTCTGGGCGTCGGAGAACAAGAAGCCGGAGCTGATCGGCACGCTGCCGCTGGAAAGCGGTGCGCCGGACGACCGTGCAGCCTTCCTCGCCTTCGGCCGCTGGCTGATGCCGCGCTCGGCGGCGGCGCTCGAAAATGCCGTCGCTGGTCTGCGCGAGAAAGCGAAACCCTTTGATCTCGTGATCGAATTGCAGGCCGGGGCGCCGCTTGAAGTGCATGGCCGCAAGAGCGCCGCGCATGTGCTGGTGCGCTTCGTCTCGCTGTCGGAAACTCAGAGGAGCCAAGCCAGGCTGAAGATCGAGAACCAGCGGCTGGCCGCCGACTACGAGACCATGATCGGCCTGCTCGACGCCTTGCCGATGCCGGCCTGGCTGCGCGCCACCGACGGGCGGCTGAAATGGGTCAACCGTGCCTATGCCGGAGCGGTCGAGGCACCGAACGCCGAGACCGCGGTGCGCGAAGCCAAGGAATTCCTCGGCGCCCAGGCGCGCGAACAGATCGCCGCGCAGCACAAATCGCGCCCGATCTTCGAACAGACGCTGTCGACGGTGATCGAGGGCGACCGCCGGGTGTTCGCCGTCACCGACTTCGCCGGTGCCGACGGCTCGGCCGGTCTTGCCTGCGACACCAGCGCCACCGAAACCATTCGCGGCGAATATGAGCGCACGGTGCGCAGCCATGCCGACACGCTCGACCAGCTCAACACGGCGGTGGCGATCTTCGATGCCAACGAGAAGTTGCGCTTCTTCAACCAGGCGTTCCAGAAACTGTGGGGGCTGGACCCGGGCTTCCTGCACAGCGCGCCCGACAATGCGCTGCTGCTCGACCGGCTGCGCAGCGAAGGCAAGATCGCCGAGCAGCCGGAATGGCGGCGCTGGAAAGAAGGCCTGCTTGGCGCCTACCGCGCGGTGGAATCGCAAGAGCATTGGTGGCATCTGCCCGACGGCAAGACCATCCGCGTGGTGGCCAACCCGCAGCCGAAGGGCGGCGTGACCTGGGTGTTCGAGAACCTGACCGAGAAGATGGACCTCGAAAGCCGCTACCAGACGGCGGTGCGGGTCCAGGGCGAAACGCTCGACAATCTGGCCGAAGGCGTCGCCGTGTTCGGTCCCGATGGGCGGCTGCGCCTGTCGAACCCGGCCTTTGTCGCGCTGTGGGGACTGAGCCAGGATGTGATCAAGCCCAACGTCCATGTCTCGGCGATCCGCGATCTCAGCGACCAGCGCGCCGTCGACAGCCCGTGGGGCGGGTTCGTCGCCGCCATCACCGGTTTCGACGACGAGCGCCGCGACCGCCATGGCCAGACCGAACTGAAGAACGGCACAGTGCTCAGCTACGCCGTCATCCCGCTGCCCAACGGCCAGGTGATGATGACCTTTGTGGACGTCACCGACAGCGTCAATGTCGAGCGCGCGCTGAAGGACAAGAACGAAGCGCTGCAGAAATCCGACCAGCTGAAGAACGAGTTCGTGCAGCATGTCTCCTACGAGCTGCGCTCGCCGCTGACCAACATCATCGGCTTCACCGAGCTTCTGTCGCTGCCGGCGACCGGGCCGCTCAGCCCAAAGCAGCGCGAATATGTCGAGCATGTCGGCTCGTCATCCTCGGTGCTGCTCACCATCGTCAACGACATACTCGACCTCGCCACCGTCGACGCCGGCATCATGCAGCTCGACATTTCGGAAGTAAGCGTCGAGCGCACCATCGAGGCCGCGGCCGAACTGGTCGCCGACCGGCTGCAAGAGCATTCGATCAAGCTCCGGATCGACGCCGCTGCGGCGCCGAAGAGTTTTCACGGCGACGAGACCCGGGTTCGCCAGATCCTCTACAATCTGCTCAGCAACGCCGCCAATTACGCGCCGGAGGCGAGCACTATCACGCTTGCCTGCCGGCATTTGGAGCAAGGTGTGGAATTCTCCGTCCATGACAACGGCCCCGGCATGCCGCCGGACCTGCTCGATTCGGTGTTCCGCCGCTTCGAGCCGCGCACCAATGGCGGGCGCCGGCGCGGTGCGGGCTTAGGCCTGTCGATCGTCAAGAGCTTTGTCGAGCTGCACGGCGGCAGCGTGCGCATCGAGACCGGCAAGGACAAGGGCACCACCGTCATCTGCACCTTCCCCGATGCACCGTCGGGCATCCGCGCCGCGGCCGAGTAGCGCGCTCGATGACCGTTGTTGTGCTGGAGCGTTTTCTCGCCGACGAGGCTGCGACCGCAAGGCTCGGCGAAGACCTGGCCATGGCGCTGCGGCCGGGCGACGTGCTGGCGCTCAAGGGCGATCTCGGCGCCGGCAAGTCGACGCTGGCGCGGGCCCTGATCAGGGCGCTGGCCGATGATGCCGGCCTCGATGTGCCGAGCCCTACCTTCACCTTGGTGCAAAGCTACGACACGCGCATCCCCGTGCACCATTTCGATCTCTATCGCCTGTCCTCGGCCGGCGAGATGGACGAGCTGGGTTTCGACGAGGCGCTGCTGCAGGGCGCTGCCCTTGTCGAGTGGCCGGAACGGGCGGAGGCCGCTCTTCCGAGAACGTCGATCTGGATCGAACTCGTCCATCAGGACGAAGGACGATTGGCGAAACTATCGGGCCAAGGCGTTGCCTTCGAACGCGTGGCCCGATCGCTGGCGATGCGCGATTTCCTCAAAACGGCCGGTTGGGGCGACGCCGCGCGGCGCCATTTCGTCGGCGACGCCTCGGCGCGCTCTTACGAGATTGTTTCGCTCGCCGGCCTTGCGCCGCGCGTGCTGATGAATTCGCCAAGGCTGGTGCTGGGGCCGCCGGTGCGCGACGGCAAGCCCTATGCCGTGATCGCCCACACGGCGCAGTCGGTCACCGCTTTCGTCGCCATCGACAAGGCGCTGCTGGCGCAAGGTGTCAGTGTCCCAAAAATCCATGCCGAGGATCTCGAACGGGGCTTTCTGCTGCTGGAGCATCTGGGCTCGGAAGGTTTTCTCGACGGCAATGATGAGCCGGTGGCCGAGCGCTACGCGGCAGCGGCCGAATTGCTGGCGATGATGCATGGGAAGACCTGGCCGCAGCGCATGGAGGCCGTGCCGGGCGTCTTCCACGAGGTGCCGCCCTTCGATCGCGCCGCCATGCTGATCGAAGCCGATCTCTTGGTCGATTGGTATGTGCCGATGGTGACCGGCAGCCCGGCAAGCGAGGCTTTACGCGCCGGCTATCACAGGGAATGGAACGCGGTTCTCGATCGGCTGGACACACAGGAATACACGCTGATGCTGCGCGACTTCCATTCGCCCAACATCATCTGGCGCGGTGACCGCAAAGGCCACGACCGGCTGGGCATCGTCGATGTCCAGGACGCGCTGATGGGTCCGGCGGCCTATGACGTTGCGTCGCTGGCCATGGATGCCCGCGTCACCGTTTCGCCCGATATCGAGCAGCGGACCGTGGACGCCTATGTCGCTGCGCGCCACGCCGCCGGCGGCTTCGATGAGGACGCCTTCCGCGCGGCCTATGCGATCATGGCGGCGCAGCGCAATTCGAAGATCCTCGGCATTTTCGTGCGGCTCGAAAAGCGCGACGGCAAGCCCTATTATCTCCGACACCTGCCGCGCATCCGCGATTATCTCAGGCGGGCGCTGGCGCACCCGGCGCTGGCTCAGTTGAAGGAGTTTTACATGGCACATGGCCTGCTGGAGGAACGGCTCCCGTGACCTTGACCACAGCGATGGTGCTGGCGGCTGGTCTTGGCAAGCGCATGCGGCCGATCACCGACACCATGCCGAAGCCGCTGGTGCGGATCGCCGGCAGGACCTTGCTCGACTGGGGGCTGGACAGTCTCGAAGCGGCCGGCGTCGAGAAAGCCATCGTCAACGTGCACTATCTGCCGGACCAGATCGTCGCCCATATCGCCCACAGGCGGGCGCCAAAGATCGTCATTTCCGACGAGCGCGACGCACTGCTGAATTCGGCGGGTGGCATCGTCAAGGCATTGCCGCTGCTGGGCAGCGACCCCTTCTACATCATCAACGCCGATACGTTCTGGATCGACAGCGGCCAGCCCAGCCTCGAGCGCCTTGCCCTTGCATGGGACGGCGCGAAAATGGATATTCTGCTGATGCTTACCGATCTCGACTCGGCCACCGGACACGGTGTCGGCACGGATTTCCTGATGGCGCCGGATGGCGGCCTGCGGCGCTCGAAAGGCGATCCGGCCGGGTTGATCTATGCCGGAGCGGCAATCGTCAATCCCGCCATCTTCAGGGATGCGCCGGCCGGGGCGCATTCGCTCAACACCCATTTCGACAAGGCAATCGCCTCTGGCCGTCTGTTCGGCATGCAGATGCGCGGAAGCTGGATCACCGTCGGCACTCCCGACGCCATTCCGCAGGCGGAAGCGGCCGCCGCCGAAGCTCTCGCGAAGGTGGTATGAGCGGCGCGCGCCGCGTTCTTTCGATCCCGCCCGGAGCGCCATTCCTGCCGACTCTGGCCGAGGCCTTGCTGGCCGGACGGCTGGTGCCCGGCTTCCGGTTCGACGGCGATCCGCTGGCGCTGGCTGATGTCACCATCTATGTGCCGACACGGCGCGCGGCCCGTGCGCTGCGCGGCGCTTTTGTCGACGCGCTTTCGGGACCGGGGGGGAGCCGCCGTTCGGCGATCCTGCCGGTCATCCGCCCGCTCGGAGAGTTCGACGAGGACGAAGCCGCCTTCGACGCCGGCACGCCGACCGAGCTTGAAATGGCGCCGCCGATCGCAGCCATCGAACGCCTGCTGCTACTGGCGCCGCTGGTGCGGGCCTGGAAGCGCACCTTGCCGGCGCATGTCCTTGATATGTTCAACGAAGAGATCGTCGTGCCGGCCTCCGCCGCCGATGCGATCTGGCTGGCGCGCGACCTCGCCCGGCTGATGGACGAGATCGAAACCGAAGGCACGGACTGGACCAGGCTTGCCGATCTGGTCACCGGCAATCTTGCCGGATGGTGGCTTGTGACGCTCGATTTCCTCCGTATCGTCACCGAGGCCTGGCCGAAATTGCTGGAGGAGCGCGACCGCTCCAACCCGGCCGCGCACCGCAATGCGCTGATCCGGCGCGAGGCGAAGCGGCTGGAACGCAACCCGCCCAAAGGCCCGGTGATCGCCGCCGGCTCGACGGGCTCTATTCCCGCCACGGCCGAACTGCTTGCCACGGTCGCCAGCCTGCCCAACGGCGCCGTGGTGCTGCCCGGGCTCGATGGGATGCTGGACGAACCGTCTTTTGCCGCGATTGGGGCGCCCGGTGCGCGGCCGGCACTGCTTGGCCACCCGCAATACGGCATGGCCAAGCTGATCGGCAAGATTGGCGTGCTGCGTGGCGATGTCGAGGAAGTGGTCTCCGCCGAGCCCGCACTGGCGCTCCGCGCGGCCCTTGTCGGCGAGGCGCTGCGGCCGGCCGAGACCACGGAATTATGGGCCGAGACCCGCATATGCTTCAACGCCGTAGACATCGCCGAGGCCTTCGCCGACGTGACGCTGATCGAAGCCGCCAGCGAACGCGACGAGGCGGCGGCGATCGCCATCGCGCTGAAAACCGCCGTGGAACAGCCGGGACTAAGGGCAGCGCTCGTTACCGGCGACCGCTGGCTGGCGCGGCGCGTCTCGGCCGAGCTGTTGCGCTTCGGCGTGATCGCCGACGATTCCGGCGGCACGCCGCTCGCCAACACGCCTGCCGCCAGCCTGCTGCGGCTCACACTTCAAGCGGTATTCCGGCCCGGCGATCCCGTCGGCCTTTTGTCGCTGCTCAAGCATCCGCTGCTCGGGCTCGGACTTGAGCGCACCGGCGTGCGCCATGCCGCCGAGCTCATCGAACTCGTGGCGCTGCGCGGCGGCACCGGACGCCCCGACATCGCCTCTTTGCCAGCACTGTTCGAGGAGCGTCTCGCCGGGCTGAGCGGGGACAAGCGCCAGCCCTTCTGGTTTTCGCGCCTGAGCGGGCGCGGCATCGACGATGCCCGCGATATGCTGAGCCGGCTTGTGACGGCACTGGCGCCGCTGACCGCCTTTCGCGGTGAAGAGAACGCCGATCTCGTCGCGTTGACCAGAGCGAGCGTCGCCGCGCTGGAAAATCTCGGCCGCACGGCGGAGGGCAGCCTGGCTGAATTTTATGCCGGCGACGCCGGCGAGAAACTCGCCGAGCTGCTGCGCGGTGTGGTCGCCGCGTCTGCATCGTTCGACTTCCCGGCCGACGAATGGCCTGATGTGATGGACGCGCTGATAGCACCGGAAACGGTCAAGCCCGGGCAAGGCACAGACCGCAACATTGCCATATGGGGCGCGCTGGAGGCACGGCTGCAGAACGTCGACACGCTGGTCATTGGCGCGCTGAATGAAGGCGTGTGGCCACGCAAGCCGGAAAGCGACCGCTTCATGTCGCGGCTGATGAAGACCGGCATCGACCTCGAGCCGCCCGAACGGCGCATCGGCCTTGCCGCCCACGATTTCCAGATGGCGATGGGGGCGAAAAAGGTGGTGCTGACGCGCTCCGCCCGAGCCGGCGACGCACCGGCGGTGCCGTCGCGCTGGTTGCAGCGCATCCTCACCTTCATCGGCAAGGATCCGGCCGCCGCACTGCGCGGGCGCGGCGACGAATTGCTTGCCTGGGCGCGCGCGCTCGATGCCGGCGAGCGGCAGCATTTCGCGCCGCGACCGCAGCCGAAACCGCCGCTGAGCATGCGGCCCACCCACTTCTCGGTGACCGAGATCGAGACGCTGCGCCGCGACCCCTATGCGGTCTACGCCAGGCGTATTCTGAGCCTTCTGCCGCTCGAACCGGTGATCCGCGACCCCGGTGCCGCCGAGCGCGGCACGCTGTTTCATGACATCCTGCATCTGTTCTCGACAGAGGTGGCGGATCCCCGCGCGCCCGAAGCTCTGGAACGCCTCATCGCTGCCGGCCGGACCTGCTTTGCCGAGATCGCCCTGCCCGCCGACGTCGAGGCTGTGTGGTGGCCGCGCTTCGAAAAGCTTGCCGCCAACATCATCGAATGGGAGCGCGGCCGCGCTCCCGCCGTCGCCCGGCGGCATGCCGAGGAGCGCGCCGAAAAGACCGCTGTCGGCCGCACCGGCGTGACGCTGTCCGGCTATGCCGACCGCGTCGACCTTTTGGCCGGTGGCATGGCCGACATTCTCGACTACAAGACCGGCTCGTCCCCGTCCAAGGCGCAGGCCCACACGCTGCTGGCGCCACAGCTGGCGCTCGAAGGGGCGCTGCTCCGGCGCGGCGCCTTCAAGGGGCTTGGCGCGCGCGAGCCCTCCCAGCTCGCATTCGTGCGGCTGAAGCCGAATGGCGAAGTGTTCGAGGAATCCATCCTCGACTACAACCGCCAGCCTCGGACCGCCGAAGACCTCGCCGAGGAGGCTTGGGCGCGGTTGGAAAAGCTGCTGGTCCACTATGCCGATCCGACGACCGGCTATCTGTCGCGGGCGCTGCCTTTTCGCGAGGGCGAGAGCGATGGCGATTACGATCATCTGGCGCGCGTGCTCGAATGGTCGGCCGGCGGCGACAGCGATGACGAGGCGGGGGAGGCATGAAAAAAGCCTATCCCATCCCCAGCGAAACCGCCGCCAGCCAGGCGCGCGCCTCCGACCCGAAGAACTCGGCCTGGGTGTCCGCCAATGCCGGCTCGGGCAAGACGCATGTGCTGGCCCAGCGCGTCATCCGGCTGCTGCTCAACGGCACCGATCCGTCGAAGATCCTGTGCCTGACCTATACGCGGGCGGCCGCCGCCAACATGTCGAACCGCGTGTTCTCGACCCTGTCGGAATGGACGGCGCTCGGCGATGCCGAGCTTGCCACAAAGATTGAGGCGGTGGACGGCCGCCGACCCGACCGCGACACGATGCGGCGGGCGCGCCGGCTGTTTGCCGAAGCGCTGGAAACGCCGGGCGGGCTGAAGATCCAGACCATCCACGCCTTCTGCGAATCGGTGCTGCACCAGTTTCCGCTGGAGGCCAACATCCCGGCGCATTTCGAAATGCTCGATCCGCAGATGGAGGCCTCGCTGTTTGCTGGCGCCCGCCGGGACATGATTTCGGGCACGTCAGCCGGAGACACCGGACTGGCCGAGGCCTTTGCCACCGTGCTGGAGCGCGGCGGCGAACACGGACTCGATGCGCTGCTCGCCGAAATCGTGCGCAAGCGCGACGGCTTACGCGGCTTCATCGGTGCGGTCCGGCGCGACGGCGGCGGCTTTCAGGCCCTGTTCGACGAATTCCATTTTCGCCCCGGGCAGAGCGCCGAAGACATAGCGGCATCGGTATGGCCGCTGCCGGGTTTCCTGCCGGACTTCTTTGCAGTGTTCGCCAGTGCCGCCGAGGCCGCCGACGCCCGCACCGTGCTCAACAATCTCTTGCCCTATGCCCGCTTGGCCTTTGCCGAGACGGACCCGACCCGCCGGCTGCAGATGCTCGGCAAAGCCTTTCTCAAGGCCGATGGCGACCCCTATGATCCCTCAAAGTTGTTCAAGAAGGCGCTGCTCGGCCGGCTGCCCGACCTTCCCGAGCGCTATCTGGCGGCCGTCAAGGCGATAACAGAGGTCTCCGACCGGCTGGCGCTGTTCCGGATGCTGGAAGGCACGGTCGCGGCGTTGACCATAGCCGACTGGCTGATCGTGCGGTACGAGCGCCTGAAGCGCAGCCGCGGCTTTCTCGACTTCAACGACCTCATCACCCGCACCGTCAACCTTCTGGCGCGGCCGGATGCCGGACCCTGGGTGCAGTACAAGCTCGACCAGGGTATCGACCACATCCTGCTGGACGAGGCGCAGGACACCAGCCCCGACCAATGGGAGGTGGTGAAGCGGCTGGCGGAGGAGTTCTTTGCCGGCCACGGCCAGCGCGGCACGACCAATCGCACGGTGTTCGCCGTCGGCGACGAAAAGCAGTCGATCTATTCCTTTCAGGGTGCCGCGCCGGATTCCTTCGCCGACAGCCGGCTCTTGTTTTCCGGACGCGTGAACGCCGCCAATGCTTCGTTTGCCGACCTGAAACTGACCTGGTCGTTCCGGTCGACCGACGACGTGCTTGCCGCCGTCGACCGCGTCTTTGCCGATCCGGGCGTGCGGCGCGGCATCAGCCATGACCCCGATCCGCTCGACCATAAGGCGATCCGCAACGACGCGCCTGGCTATGTCGAGGTCTGGCCGTCGCTCGGCGCTGACGCCGTCGAGGAGCCCGACGACTGGACGTTGCCGGTCAACCATGCCAGCGCGCCGGCTGTGCGGGTGGCCGAGCATGTGGCTGCGACCATCGAGGCCTGGCTCAAGGACCGCGAGATCATCGAGGGCAAGGGACGCAGGCTGAGGGCCGGCGACATTCTTGTGCTGGTGCGCAAGCGCGACCGCTTCGTCCATGCGCTGTCGCGCGCGCTGAAGGACCGCGATATTCCCGTCGCCGGCGCCGACCGGCTGAGCCTGCCCGGCCACATCGCGGTCAAGGACCTGATCGCACTCGGCCATTTCCTCATCCAGCCGCAGGATGACCTGTCGCTCGCCGCCGTGCTGCGCAGCCCGGTTTTCGACGTGTCGGAGGAGACGCTTTTTGCGCTTGGCGCCGGACGGCCAGCCGGAACATCGCTGATCGCCTCACTACGCCAGCATGCTGGCGACAATACCGCGCTGACCGATGTCGTTGCCCGGCTCGACGGCTGGGCCAACGAGGCGGCGTTCCGGCCGGTGTTCGAATTCTACGCCGGGGTGCTGGCGCGCGACGGCCTGCGCAAGAAGATGATCGCCCGGCTCGGCCCGGAGGCCGGCGATATTCTCGACGAGTTCCTGAGCTTCTGTCTGGCCGAAGAACGCACCGGCTTGCCGGGGCTGGAGGCTTTCCTGGCGACGCTGGAAAACACCGGCCCGGAGATCAAGCGCGAGATGGACCAGACGCGCGACGAGGTCCGCGTCATGACCGTGCATGCCGCCAAGGGCCTGGAAGCGCCTGTTGTCTTCCTGGTCGATGGCGGTTCGGCGCCGTTCAGCGACCAGCATCTGCCGCGGCTCATGCCGTTCGACGCTTCGGGCCGCAATTTCGACGGCAAGGGCTATCTCTGGCGCTCAGCCGCCGATGTCGCCAACGGCTTCTCAAAGGCAGCCTCGGCCAGGGCGCGGGAGCTTGCCGACGACGAATACCGGCGGCTGCTCTATGTCGGCATGACACGCGCCGAGGACCGGTTGATCGTCTGCGGCTATCACGGCAAGCGTCAGCCCAGCACCGGCACCTGGCATTCGATCGTCAGCCGCGCGCTGACAGGTGCACCCGAAAGCACCGAGCGCCGCCACCCCGCCAGCAGCGAGCCGGTGCATCGTTTCGTCATGAGCAAGCTTCCGCCGGTGGCGCAGGCGGCAGCCGACGAGTCGCGGCTGCCACAACAGGTGCTGCCGCTGCCGGTGGGCTTGTTCCGGCCCTTGCCGCCTTATGAGGAGCTGCCGCGCCCGCTGTCGCCTTCCGGCGCGTCGGCGCTGATCGACGAGGGCAAGGAAGCTGTTGTCGATACCCGCTCGCCGGTGCTGGACAGCGAGGCGGAGCCGGGCTTTGCGGTGATGCGCGGGCTGGCGCTGCACAAATTGCTGCAGATGCTGCCCGGCTTCCCCGAGGACGAACAGCAAGCAGCGGCGTTGCGATATCTCAGCCGTGCCGGCGCCGACTGGCCGGAGGCCGAGCGCAACAAGGCGCTGGCTTCGGTGATGGCGATCCTCAGAGATTCGCGTTTTGCCGGGCTGTTTTCGCCGTCGTCCCGCGCCGAAGTTGCTGTGATGGGCAGCCTTGAGGTCAAGGGCAGGCTGCGCTCGATCTCCGGCAAGATCGACCGGCTGGCGGTGACGCCCGGGCGCGTATCGATCGTCGACTACAAGACCAACCGGCCGGCGCCCGCAGGCCTGGCCCAGGTGCCGCCGGCCTATATCCTGCAGCTGGCGCTCTACCGCGCGCTGCTCCAGCCGCTTTACCCCGGCCGCGCGGTGACGGCAGCACTGCTGTTCACCGAGGCACCGAGGCTTATCGAACTGCCGGCGCAGGCGATGGATGACGCCCTTGCCCGACTCACGGGAGCGTGACACAAGTTCTGCTTGAAGAAGGGCTGCTCAACCACCACATTTGGTGCGAGATAAATTTCGAAAGGATTTTCGCATGGCCACCGTCAAGGTCGACAAGAGCAATTTCCAGGCGGATGTGCTCAACGCCTCGCAGCCCGTCGTCGTGGATTTCTGGGCCGAATGGTGCGGCCCCTGCAAGATGATCGGTCCGTCGCTGGAAGAGATCGCCAACGAACTCGGCGACAAGATCAAGATCGCCAAGCTGAACATCGACGAGAACCCTGAGCTTGCCGCCCAATTCGGCGTGCGCTCGATCCCGACGCTGATGATCTTCAAGGGCGGCGAAGTCGCCGACATGAAGGTCGGCGCCGCGCCGAAGACCGCGCTGTCGCATTGGATCAATGGCAGCCTCGCCTGAGCTGGCTTTGTTTTGATGCATGTCGTCCTCCCAAAACCGGGACCACTTTTGGGCGACCTGCATTAGTTCCCGAGATCGAAGCCCGGCCCTCGCGCCGGGCTTTTTCTTTGGCGTCATCGCCCGGCCGCCTCTGGCCCTCGCATCGGCGCACTCCATGTCATCTGCTTGAGGCAGGACAGGGAGAAACAGAATGACCGGATCCGCCAAGGCCACCGTCTTCATCGACAATGAGCGCGTCATCGTCACCGAGTATCGGTTCCAGCCCGGCGACAACACCGGCTGGCATCGCCACGGCCACGACTATGTCGTGGTGCCGCTGATGGACGGCAAGGTGAAGCTGGTGACCAAGGACGGCGAGAGTTTTGCCGAGATGAAGAAGGGTGCGCCCTATTTCCGAAAGGAGGGCGTCGAACACGACGTCATTAGCGCCAATGACGGCGAGTATGCCTTCATCGAGATTGAGCTAAGGTGATGGCTTGCCATCCTCTGCCATCTTGATGGCTCGTCCTAAATGGGGGATATATTTTCTCGAAGGTATTTTGAAATGGCCGAACCCCGGCTTTCCGCCCGCAGCGCAAAAGCACGAGATCTTGCGCATCGTCTTGCTCATCGCGAAAACCGCTCGATAGCGGATATCGTCGAACGCGCGCTTGAATCCTATGAGATTCGGGAGGCGGGGCGAGAACCGGCGTCCACCTTCTACTCCCGCCTGACGGCAAGCAGTGGCGCGGATATCGATCTGGAAGAAATCATCCGGAAAAGCCTCAAGGTCCATACAGGGCCGGAGCTTTGATCCTCGTCGACACCAACACAGCTCACCAGTCGGCGATGCGGTCGCCTCCGGTAAATTGCGCGCTTTTGGCGGTGTATTCGAACAGCTCTATCTTCACGCCGTTGGGATCGCGGATCCAGGCCTGAAAAGTGTCGTCGCAGGCGTGCTTCTTGGCGGTGACGTCGATGCCCTTCGATTTGATATGGGCGATCGCCGCGTCGAGATCTTCGACTTCCAGGCAGAAATGGTTGATCTGGTTCTGCTCGCTGTATGCAGTGCCGTCCTTCTGGAACACCTCGACATGGCTGCGGCCGCCGCAATTGAGGTAGAAGCCGAAGACCTTGTCGTCGCGCAGGAAATTGAACTGCGTGTCGAGGCCAAGCACGTCGCGGTAGAAGCTTCGCGTCGCCTCCAGATCATGCGCGAAGATGCAGACATGGGCGAGTTGCTTGACCTTGATCATGATGGGCTCCTCGCAGTGAAATGGCTTCAGGTTGGCGGCGTGCCGTTTTCGGCCAGCACCGCGCCGGCGAGATATAACGACCCCCCGATCAGGATGCGTGGCGCCGGCCCGTCCCAGGTGTCGCGCAGCAGCATCAGCGCACTGGCGACGGAACTGACCGGTTCGGCCGTGAGGCCGGCTTCGGTCGCCCGCACCGCCAGCTCGTCATTCGGCACGCCGGCATCGCTCATGCTCACCGGCACGGTGTAGACGTGCCGAGCCAGGCCCTTGAAGGCGTGGAAGTAGCCGCTCTGGTCCTTGGTGTTGATCATGCCGGAGATCAGAAACAGCGGCCGCGGGTTCTTTTCCTCCTGCTCGGCCAGCGCCTCGGCAATGACCATGCCGGCGCCCGGATTGTGGCCGCCGTCGAGCCAGATGTCGGCGCCCTTGGGCGCCAGCTCCATCAGCCGGCCCTGTACCAGTTTCTGCATGCGGCCCGGCCATGCGACGCTCGCCATCGCCTTCTCAGTGGCGCGATGACTGATTTCGAAACCGGTGGCCTTGACGGCGGCAATCGCTGCCGCCGCATTGGCGAACTGGTGGCGCCCGGGCAGGCGCGGTGGCGGCAGGTCCATCAGCCCGTCCTCATCCTGATAGACCATGCGGCCGTTTTCCTCGAAGGCGAGAAAATCCTGGCCGTAGACGAAGGTCGGGCAATCCAGCCGCTCGGCGGTTTCGATCAGCACTTGCAGCGCCGTCTCGCTCTCCTGCGCGCCGATGACCACCGGGCAGCCGCGCTTCATGATGCCGGCCTTTTCGGCGGCGATCAGTTCGACCCGGTCGCCGAGATAGGCTTCGTGATCCATCGACACCGGCATGATCACCGACACCGCCGGCCGGGCAACGACATTGGTGGCGTCGAAGCGGCCGCCAAGGCCGACCTCGATGATGGCGGCGGCAGCCGGATGCTCGGAAAACAGGATGAAGGTGACGGCGGTTAGGATTTCGAAGACGGTGATCTTCTGGCCGGCATTGGCCCGGGCGACGCGGGCGATGGCCTCGGCGAAGGTCTCGTCGTCGACCAGCCGGCCGCCGCCCTCGGCCGCCAGCCGGTAGCGCTCGGCCCAGTTCACCAGATGCGGCGAAGTGTGGACATGGACAAGGTGGCCGCCGGCTTCGAGCAGCGCGCGCGAAAAGGCCGCGCACGAGCCCTTACCGTTGGTGCCGGCGATATGGATGACCGGCGGCAGCCGCTCCTGCGGATTGCCGAGGCGTTCGAGCAGCCTTGTGATGCGGTCGAGCGAAAGGTCGAAGCCTTTCGGATGCAGCGCCATCAGGGCTTCGATTTCACGATCTGCGGCAAGCGTTGTCATGAGCGAATCCTACGCATGCGCGCAGGTGCACGCAATCGCGGTTTGCGGCCAGAAATGTCGCGTCAGGCTTGCGGGCGGGCTTCCGTCGGGATGACCGACGGCGGCAGGATTTCCGGCTCCAGCGGCTTTTGCTCCTGCGGCAGTTTGAGCAGGATTTTCAACAGCCGTGAAATCGTCTCGCGCAGTTCCAGCCGCGACACCACCATATCGACCATGCCGTGCTCCATCAGATATTCGGAGCGCTGGAAACCGTCCGGCAGTTTCTCCCGGATGGTCTGCTCGATGACGCGCGGGCCGGCAAAGCCGATCAGCGCGCCGGGCTCGGCAATGTGGACGTCTCCCAGCATGGCGTAGGAGGCGGTAACGCCGCCGGTGGTCGGGTTGGTCAAGACGACGATGTATGGCAGGCCGGCTTCCTTCAGCCGGTCGACGCCGATCGTGGTGCGCGGTAACTGCATCAGGGACAGAATGCCTTCCTGCATGCGCGCGCCACCGGAGGCGGCAAACAGGATCAGCGGCCGCTTGCGCTGCAAGGCGACCTCGAAACCGTGCACAATGGCGTCACCCGCGGCCATGCCGAGCGAGCCGCCCATGAAGGCGAAATCCTGCACCGTCACCACAACCGGCAGGCCTTTGACCGTGCCCAGCGCGTTGATGATGGCGTCTTCCAGGCCGGTCTTGGCCTTGGCGTCCTTCAGCCGGTCCGTGTAGCGCTTCTCGTCGCGGAACTTGAGCGGGTCCTGCATGACCTTGGGGTTCTCAAGCTGCTCGTATTTGCCGTCGTCGAGGAAGAATTTCAGCCGTTCCTTGGCCGAAATCTTCATGTGATGGCCCGATGACGGGATGACGAACTGGTTGGATTCCAGGTCCTTGTGAAACACCATCTCGCCGGTCTCGGGATCCTTGATCCAGAGATTCTCGGGCATGTCGGTGCGCCGACCGAGCATCGAATTGATCCTCGGGCGAACGTAATTGGTGATCCAGTTCATCGCTTCGGCTCCTGTCCTGACGAAGAGTTGGCTCGTGCATGTCGCCCAAAAGTGGGAACCGGTTTTGGGATAACGACTTGCACAAGGCCTAAGTAGGGAAACTATTCGGCAGCAGCAAGGCGGGCCGAACGCACGCCCTGAGACAGTCCGCTGACCAGGGTGGCGACGGCCTCGGCCGGGTCGGCGGTCTTCTCGCCCTTCGGTCCCAACACATTGGCGACCGCGTTGACGATCGCGGTGCCGACGACGACGCCATCGGCATTGGCGCCGATAATGCGCGCCTGCTCGGCGGTCTTGACGCCGAAGCCGACGCAGACCGGCAGATTGGTGTGGCCCTTGATGCGCTTGACCGCGGCGGCAACCTTGCCGGTGTCGGCCAAAGCCGAGCCGGTGATGCCGGTCATCGACACGTAATAGACGAAGCCCGACGTATTCTGCAGCACCTTGGGCAGGCGCTTGTCGTCGGTGGTCGGCGTTGCCAAGCGGATGAAGTTGATGCCGGCCTTCAGCGCCGGAATGCAGAGTTCTTCGTCCATCTCCGGTGGCAGGTCGACGACGATCAGCCCGTCAATGCCGCTGGCGATGGCGTCCTTGAGGAAGCGATCGACACCGTAGATGTAGATCGGGTTGTAGTAGCCCATCAGCACGATCGGCGTTTCATTGTCGGTGGCGCGGAAATCAGCCGCCGTCTTCAGCGTCTTGACCAGGGTCTGGCCACCTTTCAGCGCCCGCAGGCCAGCGGCCTGGATCGCCGGTCCATCGGCCATCGGATCGGAAAACGCCATGCCCATTTCAATGATGTCGGCGCCGGCCTTGGGCAGCGCCTTCATGATCGACAAAGCGGTGTCATAGTCGGGGTCGCCGCTCATGAAATAGGTGACGAGCGCCGGGCGGCCCTCGGCTTTCAGTTTTGCCATGCGGCGGTCGATGCGGGTCACCATGATCAGATCTCCATGCCCAGCATCGAGGCCACTGTGTGCACATCCTTGTCGCCGCGTCCCGACAGGTTGACGATGACGATCTGGTCCTTGTCCATATCAGGCACGATCTTCACCGCATGCGCGATGGCGTGGGCGGATTCCAGCGCCGGGATGATGCCTTCGACGCGCGTCGTCAGCTTGAAGGCTTCCAGCGCCTCGTCGTCGAGGATCGGCACATATTCGACGCGGCCGGAATCGCGCAGCCAGGAATGTTCGGGGCCGACGCCGGGATAGTCGAGGCCGGCTGAGATCGAATGGCCGTCGAGGATCTGGCCGTCGGCGTTCTGCAAGAGATAGGTGCGGTTGCCGTGCAGCACGCCGGGCGCGCCGGCATTCATCGAGGCGCAATGCTCGATGCCGTCAAGGCCGCGGCCGCCGGCTTCGATGCCGATGATGCGGACTTCTTTGTCATCCAGGAACGGATGGAACAGGCCGATGGCGTTCGAGCCGCCGCCGACAGCCGCGATGATGGTGTCGGGTAGCCGGCCTTCCTGTTCGAGGATCTGGGCGCGCGCCTCGATGCCGATCACCGACTGGAAGTCGCGCACCAGCTCCGGATAGGGATGCGGGCCGGCGGCAGTGCCGATCAGGTAATAAGTGTCCTCGACATTGGTGACCCAGTCGCGCAACGCTTCGTTCATGGCGTCCTTCAGCGTGCCGTGACCGGCGGTCACCGGCCGCACTTCGGCGCCGAGCAGCTTCATGCGGAAGACGTTGGGGCTTTGGCGGGCGACATCGGTGGCGCCCATATAAACGACGCAGGGAAAGCCGAAGCGCGCCGCGACCGTGGCCGCGGCAACGCCGTGCTGACCAGCGCCCGTCTCGGCGATGATGCGCTTCTTGCCCATGCGCTTGGCCAGCAGGATCTGGCCGAGGCAGTTGTTGATCTTGTGCGAACCGGTGTGGTTCAAATCCTCGCGCTTGAAGTAGACTTTGGCGCCGCCCCCGAGGCCCTTCGCCGAGGAAACCTCACGAAGGTGTTTTGTGAGCCCTTCGGCGAAATACAGCTTTGATGGCCGACCGGCATAATGGGTCGACAGGTCGGTCAGTTCGGCCTTGAAGTCCGGATCGTTCTTGACCTCGTTCCAGTGCCGTTCGAGGTCGAGGATCAGCGGCATCAGCGTCTCGGCCACGAAGCGGCCCCCGAAGATGCCGAACATGCCCTGTTCGTCGGGTCCCGTGCGGAAGGAATTGGGTGTCGCCGGCTTGTTCATCGCCGATCTCCTGGTCTTGGTTCTGAGCATGTCTTATCGGAAAACCGGTTCCCACTTCTCCGGAACATGCTCGGGTTCGAAAGAAGTGCCTCAGGCAGCGCGGTCGTCGCGCGCGGCCCTGACGGCCCGGAAGAACTGCTCGATCAGCGCCGGATCCTTGACGCCCGGGCCGCTTTCCACCCCCGACGAAATGTCTATCGCGGGCGGATTGGCTGATATCAGGGCGTCGCCGATATTGGCGGCGTTGAGCCCACCGGAAAGCATGTAATCGAGCCCGGCGTCAAGGCCGGCCAGGATGCGCCAGTCAAAGGCGACGCCATTGCCGCCCGGAAGTTGCGAGCCCTTTGGTGGCTTGGCATCGAACATGAAGCGATCGGCAACGCCGATGAACGGCTTTAGCCGCTCGAGATCGGCTACCTCACTGACGGAGAACACCTTCATGACAGGCAGGCCGTAGCGAGCTTTCACCTCGGCCACCCGCTCGGGCGTCTCCGTGCCGTGCAACTGCAGCATGTCGGGGCGCATCTTTGCGACGATCTCATCCAGGAACGCGTCATCGGCATCGACCGTCACGGCGACCGCCCTGGCCTTGCCGATTGCCGCCTCGCGCAGGCGGCCGGCTGCCGCAGGCTCGACATAGCGCGGGCTTTTAGCAAAGAAGATGAAGCCGACATGGCTGGCGCCGCCGGCCAGGGCCGCGGCCATTGCCTCATCGGTCTTCAATCCACAGATCTTGATATCGAGCGCCATGGCGCGGGGCTTGGCACGAAACCGGCCAAGAGTCGAGAAAAAGCATGCTGTTTGCCGGCAACGCCAAAGGCGCTACCTATTGATGGGAGAAGCAAGGCGGAGCAGACGAATGGCCGACCAGAGCATAGCCGAACTCAGGCAGAAGATCGCGCAAGCGCGCGACGTCATCGCCCATCTGATGCAAAAGGCCGCCTTCGACGGGGCGGAAGCGCACCGGGTCCTGGATTATTTCGGCAGCGATGCGTTCGAGCAGAATTTCCTGCCATGGCCGCGCCATGGCGACGAAGGGCTGCGGCCTGAAGAGCTTAATGCGGCCAATGATGATTGAGCGCGCCGCCGGCGAAGGCTAATCGAACACAATCGCCTGCAATGCCCCACCATTCCGCTTCAGCCAGTCCTTGCAGCGGTCGGTGTCGGGGCAGAGCTGCTCGCACAGTTTCCAGAATTTCGGGCCGTGGTTCATCTCCTTGAGATGCGCCACCTCATGCGCGACCAAGTAGTTTATCACCGGCGTCGGCGCCATCATGATGCGCCATGAGAAGGACAAATTGCCGTCGGAAGTGCAGGAGCCCCAGCGGCTCGACGTGTCCTTGAAGCGGATAGCCTTGGCGCGCTTGCCGATGGCCTCGGTATGCTTGACCACCAGCTTCTCGATGTCCTTCTTGGCCTCGCGCCTGAGGAAATCGGCGATGCGGCGCGGCAAATGTATGCGCTCGCCATGGACGATCAGCAGCGGACCGCGCTCGTCGCGCGACACGGTGACGGTGCCGCGTTTCGACGGTTCGTGGACGATGCGATGCGCGACGCCGCGTATCGGGATCTTGATGCCGGGGCGCACTTGCGGCCGTGTCGGTACCTTGGCCAGACGCTGCTCCAGCCAGCCCTGATGGCGGTGAAGGAATTTCTCCACCTCGCCGCGGCGCAGGCCCGGCGGCACGGTGATGCGCAGCCCCTGGCCGCCCGAATCGATGCGCAGCGTCAGCCGCCGTGCGCGGGCGCTCTCGACGATCCTGAGCGGCAGTGTGCGGCCGGCAACGACGTGCTCTCGCTCTTCGACAGGCGAGGGTTTTGGTTTGGTCAGGTTGCGGAAAAAGCCGAAGGACATGGCTGAACGATACGCGATTCGAGGAAAACGACCAGAACAAAAAAGAAACGGCGCCGCTCGCGCGACGCCGTCCATCATGCCAAGGCCTGTCTTAGAGCGCCGCGCGTCTCTGACGCGCAAAGGACGCTGTAGCACTCTAATTCGGCGCATGAACCTTTCCGAAAATCGGTTTCGATTTTCGGGGTCATGCGCGCAGCCTCAGTCGTCAAGCAGGTTCGGGCCCTTGCGCTTGGGCGTCGCGGGCTTGGCCGTTTCGGCCGAGCCTGTCTTCGCAGGCGCTGTCGACTTGTTGCGGTTGGCCATGAAGCGGTCGAACTCGTCCTGGTCCTTGGCGCGGCGCAATTCGCGGGCGTACTCGTCGAACTCGCTCAGCATCTCATCGAGCTTGCGACGCTCTTCGGCGAGGCGTTCGAGTTCCTTCTCGCGCCAGTCGTCGAAAGCGACATTGCCGGTGCGGGCCGAACCGTGGCCCCAGCGCGCGGCCTTGTCGGAACCGCGACGGCAGCCGGCGAAGATGCCGTCGGTGGCCCGGTTGACGTCGCGCTTGAAGCCGTCAAGCCGGTCGCCCCAGATGATGTAGGCGAGCATGGCGAAGCCAAGCGGCCAGAACACCATGAAGCCGATCACCATCAGCGCGATGGTCGCCGGCGTCCAGGCCGGGCGGATCAATGCGGATGTGTTCATTTTCTCCCATTCCTTCGGTTGGAGACAGCCAAGAGCGGCTGCGTGGATTCGAAATGGGATGAGAAAAACGGCGATTCAAGACAACGTCCGCCAAAACCGGACAAGGTCCTGAATTGATTATCGCTTTTTGACCGCTTCGAGGAAAAGCACGACCAGGCCGGCGACCAAGCCCCAGAAGGCGGCGCCAACGCCGAACAAAGTCAGCCCCGACGCGGTGACAACGAAGGTGACAGTAGCCGCCATGCGCTGGTCCTCGTCCTTGAGCGCGATCGCCAGCGCGTTGGCCAGCGACCCCATCAACGCCAGGCCGGCCACCAGCACGATCAGGCTTTGCGGCAGCACTGCGAAGATCGCCACCAGCGAGGCGCCGAAAACCGCGAAGATCAGATAGGCAAGTGCATAGAAGGGTCCGGTCTTCCAGCGCTCGGCCGGGTCGGGATGGACGTCCGGCCCGGTGCAGATCGCCGCAGAGATCGCGGCCAGATTGGTGGTCGAGCCGCCAAACGGCGCCGACAGCAGCGAGAACAGGCCGGTGACGCCGATCAGCGGGCCGGGTTCGGGGTGATAGCCGGCGGCGCGCAAGACGGCGAGACCCGACAGGTTCTGCGACGCCATGGTGACGAGGTAGAGCGGCAGCGCCAGGCCGATGACAGCTGCGGCGCTGAAATGCGGAGCAATCAGCGTCAGCGTCGACAGTTCCGGTGCCGGCAGTCCGCCGACGCGGCCTGTCAGGAAGGCGGCGATGCCGCCGCCGATCAGCACCGCCAGCACCGACAGCGCCGGGTTGAACAGGCGAATGACGAAGAAGGCCGCGATCAGCGGCAGGATCAACCAGGGGTCGACCGGAATGGTCTTGACGGCATTGAGCGCGAAGGTGACGACGATGCCCGCCAGCATGCCGGACGCGACTGACGCCGGTATCCTTGATATCAGCTGGGTCAGCGGCTTGAACAGGCCGGTGGCGATCAACATTAGGCCGGTGACGATGAAGGCGCCGACCGCATCGGCCATGGTAAACCCGCTCGATGCCGCCATCAGCGCCAGGCCCGGTGTCGACCAGGCGGTGATGATGGGTATTTTCGTGCGCCAGGACAGCCACAAGCATTCGATCGCCATCGCCGCGCACACTGCCGTCACCCAGCTCGCGGTTTCGGCTTGCGTGGCGCCAACCGCCTTGGCGGCGGCAATGACGACGGCCAGCGTGCCGCCGAAGCCGACGATTGCCGCGACAAAGGCGGATATCGGGATGGAAATGCGCATTCTCGCCTACCCCGCCCGCTGAACCATGTCGCCCACCGCCCTCAGCAGCATGTCGAGATCCTGCGGCCGCGACAGGCGGTGGTCGCCGTCGGGAATGAGCGACAAGGTGACGTCGTCGGCCGGCAGCAGCGAGACCAGCTTCAGCGCATGGCTTGCCGGCACATCGGCATCGGCCAGGCCCTGCAGGATGTGGACGGGGCAATGGGTATCGATCGGCCCGGTCATGACCCGGTTCGCCCTGCCGTCCTCGATCAGCGCGCTTGTGTAGATGTAAGGCTCGGCGGAATAGTCCGAAGGTTCTTCGAAAAAGCCTTTCTCCCGAAGTTCGCGCCTCTGTGCCTCCGTCAGAGCCGGCTCGACCAGCTCGGCGGTGAAATCCGGCGCCGGCGCGAGCAGCACCAGGCCAACCACATTGCTGTCGCCCGCCTTGCGCAGCTCCTGCACCATGCGCAGCGCGATCCAGGCGCCCATCGACGAGCCGACCAGGATTTGCTTGCCCTCGGTGAAATGCCGGAAGACGGCGAGGCTCTCGCCAAGCCATTTCGAGATGGTGCCGTCGGCAAAGGCGCCGCCGGATTCGCCATGGCCGGAATAATCGTGGCGGAGATATGCGCGGCCTTCCCTTGCCGCCCAATCCGACAGCGTCTGCGCCTTCGTGCCGAGCATGTCGGATTTGTAGCCGCCGAGCCAGACGACGCCGGGCGTTGCGCCCGCCGCATGGCGCACAGCGATATCAATGCCGTCGACATCCAGCAGGGTTGGGGTGGTCGCGGTCATGGCTGTGGATCAATCCTGGTTCTGGGGGCCTGATTGTGGGAGCCTGATTTTACTCGCCGGTCTTTTGACACAGGCACAGGCGAGGCGGAAAGTGCTCGCGACATCCTTTGTTTGGTGCAGGCCTGCGATCAGGGTGATTTTCTGTCAGCGCTGTGCTATTGACTCCGCCCGCGCGCTCACCACATTGGCGCGTCCTGAACATTTCTAGATTGAAACCCTGAACGTCTAGATTGAAACCCTGAACGAAACGGCCAAGGAGACCACGACCATTCGCAGACCTTTCAAAGCAGCGGCGCCCACCAAGGATGGCCCGCGCTCCAACCGTGATATCCGGGTTCCCCGGGTCCAGCTGATCGACGCCGATGGCCAGAACCGCGGCGATATTTCCATCAACGACGCATTGCTGCTCGCCGAAGAGGCAGGCCTCGATCTGGTCGAGATCTCGCCCAATGCGGTGCCGCCTGTCGTCAAAATTCTCGATCTCGGCAAATTGAAATACGCCAACCAGAAGAAGGCGGCCGAGGCGCGCAAGAACCAGAAGGTCATCGAGATCAAGGAGATCAAGATGCGCCCGAACATCGACAGCCATGACTACGAAACCAAGATGAAGGCCGTGCGGCGCTTCTTCGAGGAAGGTGACAAGGTCAAGCTGACGCTGCGCTTCCGCGGCCGCGAGATGGCGCATATGGAACTCGGCATGCAGCTCCTGAACAAGGTGCGCGAGGAGACGGCTACCATCGCCAAGGTCGAAGCCGAGCCGAAGCTGGAAGGCCGCCAGATGATGATGGTGCTGGCCCCGCGCTAGATCAGTTCGGGCGTTGCGCTCTAAATCCGCCTGAATCCTGTCTCATGGCGTCCCGGCGATCGGCGGGACGCCAATTCTCCTGTCCAGACGCCGCGATCGCCGGCAAAGCTTCTCGACGATCGGATTCCCGACATGGCCAATGAAATCAACCCTGCGCCCATCAAGGAGCTGAGCGGCTACCAGCACATGCGCCGCATGGTGCTTGCGGTGCTGGTGGTGGTGCTGTTTGCGGCACTGCTGTTCGGCCAGTCGACCTTCCCGCCCGATACCCCGGTGCATGAAACGATCGAGATGGTCGGCGTGCTGCTGATCTTCCTTGGCGTCGTCGGCCGCTTGTGGTCGACACTCTATATCGGCGGGCGCAAATCCTCCGAAGTGGTCACCGGCGGCCCCTATTCGATCACCCGCAATCCGCTCTACGTGTTCTCGACCGTTGCCGCCGCCGGCGTCGGGGCGCAGATCGGCTCGTTCTCCGGCATCGTCCTGTTTGCGCTTTTGTGCGCCGGCGCCTTCCACATCGTCATCCTGCGCGAGGAACGGTATCTCAAGGAGGTTCTCGGCGCGCCCTATACAGCCTATCTGGCGCGGGTGCCGCGTTTCTTCCCCCAGCTGTCGCTCTACCAGGAAGGCGACACCGGCAGCTTCAAGCCGCGCCTCTTGCTGACCACCTTGCTCGACGGGCTGGTGTTTCTGGTGGCGTTGCCGGTGTTCGAGACCATCGATGGCGCCCAGCAATCGGGCATTCTGCCGGTGCTGTTTAGGCTGCCCTGATCGCGGAGAGAGCGTCGCAGCCGCTCGGGTGTTGCGCGCCAGCCCGCTTTGACGTATAGGACCGCCGTTCCAAGAAAACCGCCCGGCAGGGCATGCCGTGGCGGTTTCATTTGCTTTTCGGGCTTTGGTCCGCCCGAAGCGAACAAGAAGCGCGATTGTGCGCCACCAATACGGAGTAGCAAAATGCCCAAGATGAAGACCAAATCGGCCGCCAAGAAGCGGTTCAAGATCACAGGTACGGGTAAAGTCCTGTCGGCTGCGGCCGGCAAGCGTCACGGCATGATCAAGCGTTCCAACAAGTTCATTCGAAATGCCCGCGGCACGATGGTTCTGGCTGAACCGGATGGCAAGAAGGTCATCAAGAATTTTCTGCCGAACGGCCTCTGAGCATTCGGTTTCAGGAACAGCGTTTAAGGAGATCATGACATGGCACGCGTAAAAAGAGGCGTCACCTCGCACGCCAAGCACAAGAAGGTCCTGAAAGCCGCGAAAGGCTTCTACGGCCGCCGCAAGAACACCATTCGCATCGCCAAGCAGGCGGTCGAAAAGTCGATGCAGTATGCGTATCGCGACCGCAAGAACCGCAAGCGCTCGTTCCGCGCGCTGTGGATCCAGCGCATCAACGCCGCGACGCACGAGCATGGCCTGACCTATGGCCGCTTCATCGACGGCCTCAACAAGTCCGGTATCGAGATCGATCGCAAGATCCTGTCCGACATGGCCATCCATGAACCGCAGGCGTTCGCCGCACTCGTGGCCAAGGCCAAGGTCGCGCTCGAATATCTGAAGAACACCACCCCGAATGCTTTTGAAAGCGCTGTCGCCTAGAGCATGATGCCAAAAAGTTGCTGACTTTTTGGACAACATCATGCTCAGGGAAATTTAGCGAGGAGCGCGATCTTTCCGAAAAGTCTGCAACTTTTCGGGATCGGCCTCCGAGCCCAGCGCTTCCCAGCATTCGCAATTCTGATTGGGGAACCCGCGCTGGCACGGCTGGCGCGGGTTTTTCTTATGGCTGAACTTTCAACTTGAAAGTGACTTTCACCTCAAAGTTGACTCCCAACACAGCGAGTTTGACCGTGAACGACATAGCTACCGGCTTGGATACTCTCGAAAACTCCCTGATGGCCGACGTCGCGTCGGCCGCCGATGAGGCTGCTATCGAAGCCGTGCGCGTCGCGGCTCTCGGCAAAAAGGGGTCGATCTCGGAATTGCTGAAGACACTGGGCGCGATGAGCGCCGAGGAGCGCCAGGTCAAGGGCCCCGCGATCAACGGCCTGAAGAACCGCGTCACCGAAGCGCTGACGACGCGCAAGGCCGAGCTGAAGGATGTGGCGGTCACGGCGCGCCTTGCCGCCGAGACGGTCGACGTGACGCTGCCGGTGCGGCAATCGCCGGCCGAGCGCGGCCGCATCCATCCGATCAGCCAGGTCATCGACGAGATCGCGGCGATCTTCGGCGATCTCGGCTTTGCCATCGCAGAAGGTCCCGATGTCGAGAGCGACTATTACAATTTCACCGCGCTGAATTTCCCCGAAGGGCATCCGGCGCGCGAGATGCACGATACCTTCTTTTTCCAGCCGGACGAAAAGGGCGAGCGCAAGCTGTTGCGCACGCACACCTCGCCGGTACAGATCCGCACCATGGAGAAGCAGAAGCCGCCGATCCGCATCGTCATTCCCGGCAAGACCTACCGGCAGGATTCCGACGCTACCCACTCGCCGATGTTCCATCAGGTCGAGGGGCTGGTGATCGACAAATCGGCCAATGTCGCCAACATGAAGTGGGTGCTGGAAGAATTCTGCAAGGCTTTCTTCGAGGTGCCGCAGGTCAAGATGCGCTTCCGGCCGTCGTTCTTCCCGTTCACCGAGCCAAGCCTCGAGGTCGACATCCAATGCGACCGCTCGCGGCCCGGCGAAGTGCGCTTCGGCGAAGGCTCCGACTGGATGGAGATCCTCGGCTGCGGCATGGTCCACCCCAATGTGCTGCGCGCCGGCGGGCTCGATCCCGACGAATATCAGGGCTTTGCCTGGGGCATGGGAATCGACCGCATCGCCATGCTGAAATACGGCATGCCGGACCTGCGCGCCTTCTTCGACGCCGATGTCCGCTGGCTGTCGCATTACGGTTTCCGGCCGCTCGACATGCCGACGCTGTTCGGAGGTCTTTCCGCATGACGGCGCCGCACGCCGGTGGCTGCCGCTGCGGCGCGGTACGGTTCGAGGCCTCGGTCGAACCGCACCATGTCAGCTATTGCCATTGCGGCGATTGCCGGCGCGCCAGCGGCGCGCCGGTGTCGGCCTTTGTCGGCTTCCTTACCGAGCAGGTGGCTTTCACCGGCAAGGCACTGAAGATGTACGAGAACGGCCCGGTTACACGCTCGTTCTGCGGCATTTGCGGCTCGCCTATCGCCTATGTCGACGAGCGGCTGGAAGACCACATCTATTTCATGCTGGGCGCCATGGACATGCCGGCTTATTTCCGGCCGACGCACCATGCCTATGTGCGCGAGCAGCTGCCCTTCGTGCATATGCCCGACGACTTGCCGCGCCATTTGAAGACAAGCGTGCCCAGACCCGATGGACAAGGTCCGGGCGGGTACAGACAAAACGGAACATAGTGATGAAACTCACCCTTTCCTGGCTCAAGGATCATCTCGACACCGACGCCACGCTCGACGAGATCGTCGAGAGGCTGACCTCGATCGGCCTCGAAGTCGAGCATGTCGACGACAAGGCCGGCCTGAAGCCGTTCGTCATCGCCAAGGTGCTGACGGCGGTGCAGCATCCCGACGCCGACCGGCTGCGGGTGCTGACCGTCGACACCGGCAATGGCGCAGCCCCTGTCCAGGTGGTGTGCGGTGCGCCGAATGCCCGCGCCGGCCTGATCGGCGCCTTCGCCGCGCCCGGCGCCTATGTGCCCGGTATCGACGTGACGCTGACCGTCGGCAAGATCCGCGGCGTCGAGAGCCATGGCATGATGTGTTCCGAGCGCGAGCTGGAGCTGTCGGATGAGCACAATGGCATTATCGACCTGCCGGCCGATGCGCCTGTCGGCACCAGCTTCGCGGCTTACGCGCATCTCGACGATCCGGTGATCGAGATCAATCTGACGCCGAACCGGCCGGATGCGACCAGCATTTACGGCGTCGCCCGGGACCTGGCGGCAAGCGGGCTTGGCCGGCTCAAGACCGCGCCGGTCGAAGCGGTCCCTGGCAAAGGTGAAACGCCGGTCAAGGTGACCATCGAGGCGCCGGAGCTCTGCCCCGGTTTCGCGCTGCGCCTGGTGAAAGGCGTGAAGAACGGGCCGTCGCCGAAATGGCTGCAGCAAAGGCTGATCGCCATCGGCTTGCGCCCGATCAGCGCGCTGGTCGACATCACCAACTACGTCACCTTCGACCGTGGCCGGCCGCTGCATGTGTTCGATGCCAAGAAGGTCGCCGGCAATCTCGTCGTGCGCCGCGCACGCGACGACGAGAAGGTGCTGGCGCTTGACGGGCGCGAATACACGCTGACGCCGCAGATGTGCGTGATCGCCGACGACAATGGCGTCGAATCGATCGCCGGTGTCATGGGCGGCGAGCATTCCGGCTGCGACGAGAACACCACGGACGTGCTGATCGAATCCGCTCTTTGGGATCCGATCACCACGGCCCGCACTGGCCGTACGCTCGGCATCATCACCGATGCCCGTTACCGTTTCGAGCGTGGCGTCGACCCAGAATTCATGGTGCCCGGCGTCGAGCTGGCGACAAAGCTTGTGCTGGAGTTCTGCGGCGGCGAGCCGACGGAAACCGAGGTCGTTGGCTATGCCGGCTACAAGCCTAAGATCGTTTCCTTCCCGATCTCGGAAGTAAAGCGGCTGACCGGCACCGAAGTGCCAAAGGCGGAAAGCCTCGACATCCTTTCGCGCCTCGGCTTCGAGCCGCAGGGCTCGGACGACATCGTCGATGTGGCGGTGCCGTCCTGGCGGCCCGATGTCGATGGCAAAGCCGACCTGGTCGAGGAAGTCATGCGCATTCACGGCGTCGACAACATCGCGCCGCAGCCGCTCGGCGCTCATGAAGCGGTCAATTCCAAGATCCTGACGACGCTGCAGGTGCGCACCCGCATTGCTAAGCGCTCGCTCGCCGTGCGGGGCATGCTGGAGGTTCTCACCTGGTCGTTCATCCCGGCCAAACACGCCGAACTGTTCGGCGGCGGCCAGACGGCGCTGAAGCTCGCCAATCCGATTGCAGCCGACATGTCCGATATGCGGCCCTCGCTGTTGCCCGGCCTGATCGTCGCCGCGCAGCGCAATGCCGACAAGGGCATCGGCGATGTCGCGCTGTTCGAGGTCTCCGGTACCTATGAGGGCGACGGCCCCGACCAGCAGCGGCGCGTTGCGGCCGGTGTGCGCCGCGGCACCGCCAAGCTCGACGGCTCCGGCCGCAGTTGGGCCGGCAATTCCGGTCCGGTCGGCGTATTCGACGCCAAGGCCGACGCGATTGCAGCGCTGGAAGCCTGCGGCGCCCCGGTCGACAGGCTGCAGATCGAGCCAGGCGGTCCGGCCTGGTACCATCCCGGCCGCTCCGGCACGATCAAGCTCGGCCCGAAGACCGTGCTCGGCACGTTCGGCGAATTCCACCCCAAGACGCTGGAGGGGTTGGACGTTTCCGGACCGATCTGCGGTTTCGAGGTCTATATCGACGCCGTGCCGGAACCGAAGGCCAAGCCGACGAAAACCAAGCCGAAGCTCGAGCTGTCCGCCTTCCATGCGGTGAAGCGCGACTTTGCTTTCGTCGTCGACAAGGCGGTCGAGGCCGGTACGCTGGTGCGCGCGGCGCTCGCTGCCGACAAGAAGCTGGTCACCGGCGTTTCGGTGTTCGACGTGTTCGAGGGGGCATCTCTCGGGGCCGCCAAGAAGTCGATTGCCATCGAAGTGTCTATCCAGCCGGTTGAAAAGACGCTCACCGACGAGGATTTCGAGGCGCTGGCCAAGCGCATCGTCGACAATGTCGGCAAGCAAACGGGCGGCATGCTGAGAACGTAGAGCGGCTAACGCCCGCCCTACATATTTCGCCTTCACGCAATTCTTAGGGAAAGCGCGTCTTAGGGAAAGCGCGGCGCGCTTTCCCAGGAAAACCGCTACACACTTTTTCCTGGAATTGCTTCTGAGGATTGCCGGCAGTTGCGAATCGCTCTCCAAAGGGCGATGGACCATCTGCGCTATTCCGGTCTGCCGTTCGAAGCCCAGCGCGAAGCGTTTCTCGCAATGGTGTTGGCGGATGCGCTCGTCAGCGACGCGCTGGAGCGGGCCCGCACGCTGGCGTTGCCGGACTGGCTGGTGGTGTCCGGCGCGCTCTACAACAGCATCTGGAACCATCTGACCGGCAAGCCGCCGGGCTACGGCATCAAGGATGTCGATCTCTTCTACTTCGATGACAGCGACCTGTCCTACGAGGCCGAGGACGCGGTCATCCGCCGGGCGGCGCAGCATTTCGAGGGGCTGGCTCTGCCGGCCGAGGTGCGCAACCAGGCACGGGTGCATCTGTGGTATCCGCAGAAATTCGGCCAGCCCTGCCCGCGCTATACGAGCTCCAGCGAGTCGGTGAGCTATTTCGCCTCGAAGACGCATGCGGTCGGGGTGCGATACGATGCCGACGAGCAGCTTGAGATCGTGGCGCCGTTCGGGCTGGATGACCTCTTCGCGTTTCGCATCACGCCCAACCGGCTGATGGATAACAGGCGCACGCATGAGGCCAAGGGGGCGAGGGCGAAGGCGTGCTGGCCGGAGATTACGGTGGTGCCGTGGTGAGACTTACCCTCCCCGTTGTGGGGAGGGTCGGCTCGCTGTCGCAGCGAGGCGGAGACAGAGAGACGGGGTGGGGGTGCGCCTCACGAGGACCCCCACCCCGATCCGCTTCGCGGATCGACCCTCCCCACAAGGGGGAGGGTAAAGGCACTCACCCATTCACCAGCGCCAACAGCTCCTCCGTATAGCGCTTGCCAACCACCTTGTCCGGCGACAGCGCATCGCCGATCGCCGCGACCTCAGCCGCGCTCAGCTCGATCCCGACCGCCGCCGTGTTCTGCTCGAGATGGCGTATCTTTCTTGCGCCGGGGATCGGCACGATGAAGTCGCCCTGGTGCAGCACCCAGGCCAGCGCCAGCTGGGCCGAGGTGACGCCTTTTTCCACCGCCAGCTTTTCCAGCGTCGCAATGACCTTGGCGTTTGCCGCCATGGCGTCGGCCTGGAAACGCGGCAAGGTGCGGCGCCAGTCGTCGTCGCTGAGGGCCTCGGGCTTGGCGATGGTGCCGGTGAGCAGGCCGCGACCGAGCGGGCTGTAGGGGACGAAGCCGATGCCGAGTTCGCGGCAGACATCGAACACTTCGTCTTCGGGGTCGCGGCTCCAAAGCGAGTACTCACTCTGCACGGCAGCGATCGGATGCACGGCGTGCGCCCGGCGGATGGTGGCGGCACTGACCTCCGACAGGCCCAGCGCCCGCACCTTGCCATCGCGCACCAGCTCGGCCATGGCACCGACCGTGTCCTCTATCGGCACGTCGGGATCGACGCGGTGCTGGTAGTAGAGGTCGATAACATCGGTATCGAGCCGCTTCAGCGAGGCTTCGGCCACCGCCTTGACGTGCTCCGGGCGGCTATCGACGCCGACCATGCGTTCGAGGCCTGAGCCTTCCTCGGAAATCTTGAAGCCGAATTTGGTGGCGATCGTCACCCTGTCGCGCACCGGCTTCAACGCCTTGCCGAGAAGGATCTCGTTCTCAAAGGGACCATAGACTTCGGCGGTGTCGAAAAACGTCACGCCGATCTCGACAGCGCGGCGCAGCGTGGCGATTGCGTCAACCTCGGCCTGACCGCCATATGCGAAGCTCATGCCCATGCAGCCGAGGCCGACGGGGAAGACTTCGAGTTCAGTACCAAGTTTGCGGGTTTTCATGGCGCATCTCCTTGTTGCGATGAAACAGAGATAGCGCATAGCTTTACGTTCGATAATTGGCTGTCATTCGCACGGGCTGTTCTATAAAATAGAGCAATGAACCGAGCGCATCTTTCTCAACTCGCTGTACTGGCAACAGTCGCCCAATGCGGTAGTTTTCGCGGCGCGGCGCGCGAACTGGCCATCGCGCCCTCGGCAGTGAGCCATGCCGTGTCCAGCCTGGAGGCGCGGCTCGGCGTGCGGCTTTTGGCGCGCAGCACCCGCAGCGTGGCACCAACGGAGGAGGGCGCGCAGCTGCTCGAACGGCTGCGGCCGGCGCTGTCCGAGATCGATCTGGCGCTGGAAACGGCGATCGAGGCGCGCGACCGGCCGGCCGGGAACCTGCGGCTGACCGTGCCGCGCACCGCGGCCCACCTGGCATTGAGCCCAGGCTCGGCGGCTTTGCCGCGGCCTATCCTGACATCGTGCTGGAAATCGTCATCGAGGATCGCTTCACCGACGTCGTCGAAGGCGGCTTCGATGCCGGCGTGCGGCTCGGTGAGAGCCTGCAGCGCGACATGATCGCGGTGCGCATCGGACCGGACCTTCGCGGCGCCGTGGTCGGCGCGCCAACCTATTTCGCGACCATGCCAAGACCCCGCCATCCGCGCGATCTTGCCGACCACCGCTGCATCCGCTTCCGTTTTTCCAGCGGCATTCTTTACCGCTGGGAATTCGAGAAGGATGACGAAGAGATCGAGATCGCGGCGCAAGGGCCGCTGATCCTCGACGAAGACCATCTGATCGCCCAGGCGGCGGTCGACGGCGCAGGGCTCGCCTTCGTCTTCGACGATTATGTGCGCGCACCGCTCGCCGACGGCCGCTTGATCCGCGTGCTGGAAGACTGGTGTCCGCCCTTCGACGGTTTCTTCGCCTACTACCCCAGCCGCCGCCAGATGCGCCCGGCGCTGCGGGCGTTTGTGGATTTCTTCAAGGTCGGTGCTTAGCCACCTCCCCCTTGTGGGGAGGGTCGATCCGCGTAGCGGATCGGGGTGGGGGTCTTCGTAGGGCGCTACCCCCCACCCCGTCGCTTCGCGCCGACCCTCCCCACAAGGGGGAGGGTGGAAGAAAGCCCAGCTGCCATTCGTTCACCAACCATGCCGCCATTCATCACCAACAACTCAACCCGCTACGGCTGGGCGGCGATCGTCCTCCACTGGCTGATCGGCATCCTGTTCATCGGCCAGTTCATGCTCGGCTTCATCATGGGGCGGTTGACCAGCCAGCGCACCGCCTTCGAGCTGATCCAGCTGCACAAATCCTTCGGCTTCCTGCTGCTCGGCCTCCTCATCCTGCGCATTGCCTGGCGGCTCGGCAATGCGGCCCCGGCCTTGCCGGCCTCGGTCGGAGGCCTGGAGCGTCGGACGGCGCCGCTGGCGCATCTGGCACTTTATGGCTTCCAGCTCGCGGTGCCGCTGTCCGGCTGGGCACTGGTTTCGGTGTCGATGCTGGAGATACCCAGCATGCCGTTCAACCTTTTCGTGATGCCGAACCTGCCGCTCGGCGTGTCCGATGCGGCGGAAAACTTCTGGGCGGTAGCACACTGGTATCTCGCCTATGCCGGCATTGCCTTGGTTGCGCTGCATGCGCTGGCGGCGCTGCGGCATCATTTCTGGCTGCGCGACGGCGTGCTCACGCGCATGATCACGCCTTCGTCAGATCAGGACATGGAATAGCGCGCGCCGCGCATTCGTTCATTGGAGTGAGGGCGCAACACTTCGCCTGCCCCAGAAGGACAAAACCCATGTATGCGCGCATCTTCGGATTGGCGGCTGTTGCCGCTTGCCTTGCCATGCCTGTCTCCGCCGCTGTGGACCTCGGCGACGCTGCCGGCAGCTACACGGTCAACCCGGCCAGCTCCAGCATTCGCTTCTCCATCGGCAAGGTCGGTGGCGGCGGCCTCGACGGCGCCTTTGGCCGCTTCAAGGGCTCCATCCGCATCGACAACAGCAATGTCGGCCGTTCCGCGGTCAACTTCACCATCTATCCCGAAAGCGTCGGCACCGGCCAGGGCCGCATCGATGCCTTCCTGCGCTCCGATGCGGTGTTCGACGTCGCCAACAGCCCCGAAATCCAGTTCCGCTCGACCAGCGTCACCCGCACCAGCGACACCACGGCGCTGGTCAGCGGCCGGCTGACGGCGCGCGGCAAGACGTTTGCGGAAAAGTTCACTGCCGAGCTCGGCGGGCTGAAGGGTGGCGTCATTACGTTCCACGTCACCGGCAAGGTGCTGCGCTCCCGCTACGGCATGGATGTCGGCACGCCGATCTATTCGAATATTGTCGATTTCGACATGACGCTGACGGGCAAGCGAGGCTAGCAGGACCAGCGATCCGCATTGGCTTTTCCCGCAATTTCGGGCAAACCTCCTCGCCTGTAAATCGATAGGAGAAGCCTGATGTTCCGATGGGGTGTTTTGTCGACGGCCAAGATCGGCCGCGAGCAATTGTTGCCGGCAATCGTCGAGGCCGAGAATGGCGTTTTGTCCGCGATCGCCAGCCGCGACCTGTCGAAGGCCGAGGCCCTGGGCGAGCGGTTCGGCGCCAGGCATGCCTTTGGTTCGTATGAGGAGCTGCTCGCTTCGAAAGACGTCGACGGCGTCTACATCCCGCTGCCGACCTCGCAGCATGTCGAATGGACGGCCAAGGCCATCGAAGCGGGAAAACATGTGCTGGTGGAGAAGCCGCTGGCGCTCGACGCCAAGGACATCGCGCCGCTGATCAAGCTGCGCGACAGCAAGAAGGTGCTGGTCTGCGAGGCCTTCATGGTCATCTACCACCCGCAATGGATCAAGGTGCGCGATCTCATCGCCGATGGCGCCATCGGCCGGCTGCGCCATGTGCAGGGCGCCTTCTCCTATTACAATGTCGATCCCACCAACATGCGCAACCAGCTCGATCTCGGCGGCGGCGCGCTGCCTGATATCGGCGTCTATCCGACGGTGTCGACGCGGTTTTCGAGCGGCAAGGAGCCGCTGCGCGTGCAGGCGACGATCGAGCGCGACAAGAAATTCGGCACCGACATCTATTCCTCGATCCGCGCCGATTTCGGCGATTTCGAACTGTCCTTCTATCTGTCGACGCAGATGGCGGCGCGGCAGGTGATGGTGTTCCACGGCGAGAAGGGTTTCATCGAGGTGTTCTCGCCGTTCAATGCCGGGCTCTACGACCATCACCGCATCGAATTGCACAACCAGAACCACACCGAGGCGCAGGTGTTCCGCTTTCCCGGCACGCAACAGTACCGGCGCGAGGTCGAGACGTTTGCCAGGGCGGCACAGGGCGGCAAGGAGCGTATCTTCACGCTGGAGGAGTCCGTACTCAACCAGAAGGTCATCGACGCCATCTTCCGCGCCGGTGCCAAGGAAGGCTGGGAGGCCGTCTGATACACCAATCTTAGCCGGTAATTTCATGGGAGAAGGGCGTCCGCATTGTGCATGCGGACGCTCCTTTCCTATTGGACTGACGATCTCACGCGCCTCTGAGCGTCAGGTGCAAGGTCTCGGCGAAGCGATCGGGATAGGGCGCAAAGCCCATATGGTCGCCGGGGAAGGCGGCGCGCTTGCTGCCGAGCCTGTCGGCCAGCGCCTTGCCCATGCCGTCGATCGGCTGGCCGATGGACTCTTCGCCGATGCCGACCACGACCGGGCGGCCGCGCAGCGCCTCGATATCAGGACGGTAGAGCGACAGCGGCATGACACCATGCGCCAGCCAGTATTCGAAATTGCCGCTGACCCTGGCAAAGGTCTCGGCCTCCTCGGGCGACGGTTCGAACGAAGGCGGTCCGTCCTGCGGCCCGGCTTCATCCTGACCCGGCCCTTCCGACAGGCTGTTCTCGCTGAAGAATTTCTGCATCGCCGCCTCGACACCCTGGCTGCGATAGGTGTCGTGCAGGTCGCGCATGCCGGCCAGTGACGGCGACGGGTCGTCGAGCAGCATCATGCTGGGCGGCTCATGCGCCACCAGTGCACGAACCCGGCCGGGATGGCGGGCGGCGAGGTTGAGCCCGATCTGGGCGCCGCCGCTGGTGCCGAACACATAGGCCGGTCCGGCGCCAAGCGCCTCGATCAATCGCGCGGCATCGTCGCCATGGACATCGAGGTCCTGCTCTTGCGGCTCTCCGTCGAAGGTGCTGCGCGAATTGCCGCGCGGATCATAGGCGACCACCGTGTAGCGGTCGGCGAGGTGGCCCGCGACATCGGCGAAGACGCCGGCGTCCTGCGGTCCGCCGGGGATTATCAACAGTACGGGGCCGGAACCGCGCATCTCATAATAATAGAGGCTGGCGCCCGGTACTTTCAGCGTCGACGTTTGGGGGGTCATGTCCATCTCTCCTGTTGTTCTCATGTCAAAGTTCGGCTTTGCGCCGGGTCCGATCATTTGCTGGCGACAACCATGCGGTTGCCCTCGCTGTCGCGGAATTCGGCGACCGTGCGGCCCGGCTGCCAAGGCGCTTCCTGCGGCTCGGTGATGATTTCGACGCCGCGCGCCTTCAGGCCCGCGACCGTTGCCTCGACATCGCCATCAACGAGCACCAGCACGGGCTCAGTGCCCGGCGTGTCATCGGGGCGTTTGACGAAATGCAAATTGGTGACGGCGCCGGGAAATGTCAGCTCGATCCAGCGCCAGCCGCTGTCGCCCATCAGCTGGTCCGCCGCCACCTGGCAAGCAAGATGTCCGGTGTAGAAGGCCTTGGCGCGGTCCTGGTCGAACACCGGCAATTCGGCAAACTGGATGTGCATGATGGGTCTCTCCTGCTCCTGGACGGCTGCCGCGCAGCCGTCGACGGGAAAGACGATCCGGACGATCGAAAAGATTCGCCGGGCGACGAATCTTTTCGAGGCCGCGAAACGTCTTCTCTGTGCAGAGTTGAAAAACAGGAGACGACAATGGGCTACAATCTCATCCGCTACGGCGTGAGGGACGAAAGCATCGCCGAGAACCGTATGCTGGTTGCACAGGTGTTCGAGGCGCTCGACGACACGAAACCGCAATCCGTGCGCTACCTCGTCCTGGAACTGGAGAATGGCGAGTTCATCCATCTTGTCAGCCAGGATGGCGACGGCCTGACCGGGCTCGCAGCCTTCAAGGCCTTCAGCGCCGATCATGCCGGGCGCCGCTCGACGCCGCTTGCCAGATCGCCGGCAAAGATCGTCGGCAATTATCGTATGCTGGCCGGCGAGGTCGTGCCGGCTTGAATGCAAAGACCGGCATCTTGGGAACGGACAGGATGAACACAGCAAAACTCGACCGCGTGGCCCTGGAGGCGATGCTCGGCTCCTTGCGACCGAAGCTGCACCGCTACTGCGCCCGCATGGCCGGCTCGGTGATCGATGGCGAGGACATCGTCCAGGAGACACTGATCAAGGCACTGCAGGCCATCGACGGCGACGCCGCCGTCGAGCGTCCGGAGCAATGGCTGTTCCGCATAGCCCACAATGCCGCGCAGGATCATCTGCGCCGGCGCCAGCGGGAGCAGGCGCGCATGAGCGAGACCGACATGACGACGATCGAAGACCCCTCCGCAAGCGCCGATGCGAGGCTCGCCACCGCCGCCAGCCTGCGAAGCTTCATGCAGCTGGCAACAGTGCAGCGCAGCGCCGTGATCCTTGTCGACGTGCTTGGCCTCAGCCTGCACGAAACCTGCGAAGTGTCCGGCGCGACACTGGCCGCGACCAAGGCGGCGCTGCATCGCGGGCGGTCGCAGCTGCGCCTGCTGGCCTCACAGGAGGAGCAAGCGCCTGCCCCAAAACTTGACATCAACGACGAGCGGCGCCTGCGCCGCTATGTCGACCTGTTCAACGCGCGCGACTTCGACGCCGTGCGCGCGTTGATCGCCGAGGATATCCAGCTTGAAGTCGTCAACCGCACCCGCATGCGCGGCAAAGCGCAGGTTTCCAACTATTTCGGCAATTACGACCGTGTCCAGGATTGGGCGCTGTCGCTCGGCTTCGTCGACGGCAGGCCGGCCATCCTGATCCGCAACCCGCAAGCGGGAGATGACGCCGTGCGCGGCTTCATGCTGGTCGACTGGCAGGATGGAAAGGTCAGCCATATCCGCGATTTCCGCTACGCGCCCTATTGCCTTGCCGATGCGGACATCCGCTTCATCGACGGGTAAGCATCGGCCAGAGAGCGCAGGCTTCGCGCCTCAGGCGAAGCTTTGCAAATTGGCGTCCTGCAGCTTGGAGCCGGCGAGCAAGGTCTCGAGCACCTGCTTCTTGAGCGACAGGCACTGCGAGCGGGCAAGCTTTGCGATGGCCGAGACCTCGGCCAGCTCGCAGGCAAGCACCAACTCCTTCTGCTGGCCGATGATCGCTTGCGTGAAGTCGCGCGATTTGAAGCCGAGATGGAGGACACGCTCCGACTGGTCGAGCGTTTGGTCGAGCAGGCGAACCAGCCGCAGATTGCCGGAGAGTTCGGCCAGGGCCAGGCGAAAGGCGCGGTCGGCCGCCAGAAAGGCGACATGGCTGCGCAGCGTCTCCGGCTTCAGCACCTTCTGCGCCGCCAGCCTGATGTCGTCGAGCCCGCGTTCGGTGAGGTTTGCCGCGGCCACCCGGAACACTTCCGGTTCGATCAGGCTGCGGACGTCGAAGATCTCGTTGACGTCGCGCAGGCTAAGCGGTGCGATGACATAGCCGCGGCGCGGCTCGCTCTTGATCAGCCCTTCCTGCGTCAGGCGGGCCAAAGCCGAGCGGATCGTCGCCTTCCTGATCTGGTAGCGGTCGCCGATCTGCTTTTCGGTCAGGCTTTCGCCGGGTTGCAGGACGCAGGCGACGATGTCGCTCTTCAGCTGCTCATAAGCTTCCTCGCTGCGCAATATGTCGGCGGTCGACGGCGCCTTGACGGCGGACGGTGACACTGATTTCGGAAGAGCCATATCTGCCTGCCCGTTTGGTCTGCCCGCGTAGTCTGCTTGCCCGTTTCGACCATCCGGTTGACGGGTCTGCCGGCATTCGCTAGCCTGAGCATCTCAGTTGTATTGGTTGAGCTTCCCAATGGAGATGGCGACAAATGCCTCTTGCCGCCAACTCGCCTCTTTACGCCGTAACCGCCGATATCGTCAACGCAGCCAAAGGTGCTCATGCCTTCGAACGGGTCAAGGCGGTGCTGCGCGAACACACCGATCGCTTCCATGCATCAGGCGTGCTCGCGCATGAGGAAGACGACGATGAGGTGCTGCTGCATGCCAGCCCTGACTTGACCATCTACCACATCACGCTGTCGCCCGGCCTGCAGTACCCGCCGCACAACCATCTGATGGATGCGCTGATCGGCATCTACAAGGGCAGCGAGACGAACTTCATCTATCCCGTCAACGGCAGCGAGATCGATGCGCCGGAACGCCACGACATCGCGGCGCCCGCGGTGGTGCACATGACCCCTGATACCGTGCATGCGGTGGCCAACACCGGCAGCGCCCGCTCGGGCGCACTGCATGTCTATCTCGGCAATCTGACGGAGACCCACCGCCACATGTGGAGCCCGGACAGCACCCACGCCGAGCCGTTCGACAATGAGCGGTATCTGGCTGGAGCGAGGCCTATTGGGCCCTGATCCGGGAAAGGCGGAAGAAAAGTGAGCGTGCTGCGCGGCGGCGTGAATGAGCATTCAGCGTCGCTGCGCCCAGATAACGGTCGCCGCGTACTCTCCCGTTTCAAGAACATCGCAGCGCGTTTATAGCGCAGTCAGGCTGACGACTGGGGTAATAAATGAAGAAGCCCGGAATAGGCGGCGTCCAGTTCTCCAGCACTCGGATGAGGCGGTGCTCGGCAACGTGTTCCGCGACCTGCTCTTCATATGCGAGCCCAAGACCGGCTAGCGGATCGCAGGAAATCGCAGATTCGGCAGAAATGGCGCGCCCGAAGAGATTCGAACTCCTGACCCCCAGATTCGTAGTCTGGTGCTCTATCCAGCTGAGCTACGGGCGCGCAACAGGCCATGCTTTACATAGCCCCGCTAACCGATCCTGACGACCGGCCGCGACAAGACGTGTTCCCTAGCGACTGAATTTCCGAAAAGCAAGCCAATCCGGCAAAAGTTTTGTCGCAGCTGCTTTCGACGGTGCCGATCAAGGTGTGCTGAGATTCAGCTCAGTCCGGCTTCGGCTGAATATCAAATACAGCTCAGGCCGGGCGGCGCAGGCCGCTGCGGGCCTGGTCGAGGCGGACCGGCTGGTCGGGGATGGTGACGGCGAAGGTGGTGCGTCCGCCGATCAATTCGACCAGCTCCACCGTGCCGCCATGGGCGCGGATCAGTTCGTGCGCGATGGCCAGGCCAAGGCCGGTGCCGCCGCTGCGGGCCGAGCCGCGAAACGCCGCGAACAGGTTTTCTCGCGCTTTCGCCGGCAGGCCGGGACCGGTGTCGGTGACAATGATGCGGCTTACGCTGCCTATGCGCTCGGCCGATACGGCGAGCCGGCGCACCAGCGCGCTCTCGGCGTCGGCCGCCATCGCCTGCACCGCATTGCGGCACAGATTGGTGAGCACGCGAAACAGCTGGTCGGAATCGGCATCGACCTCGAAAGCGAGCTCGACGGCATTGACGAACTCGATGCCATCTTCGATGTCGAGCAGGCCGTGGACGTCGTCGACCAGCTGGCGCAGCCGCAAGCGGCGGCGTGAGGGCGCCGGCTCCTGCGTGCGACCATAGTGGAGCACGCCTTCGGAATAGGAGACGGCTCGGTCGAGCGCGCGCAACAGCTTTGGCGCGAAGGCCTGCACCGTCGGGTCCTTGACCAGGCGCAAGCGGTCCGACATCAGCTGCGCCGAGGCCAGGATGTTGCGCATGTCGTGGTTGATCTTGGAGACGGCGAGGCCAAGGTCGGCAAGGTGCTTCTGCTCCGACAGCATCTTTTGCAGCCGTTCCTGCATCTGCGACAGTTCGCGCTCGGCAACGCCGATCTCGTCGGCACGGGCGGCCGGGTGGATGATGCGCCCTGGATCGTCGGGCGCCTCGGAAAAGGACAGCATCGAGCGCGTCATGGTGCGGATCGGGCCGATCATGATCAGGTCGATCGCGGCATAGACCAGCATTGCGGTGAACAGCGAGATCAGCAGCGAGACGAAGGCGACGTTGCGCGAATAGCGCAGCATGGCGTTGCGCAGGGAATAGTCGGGCATGATCAGCTCGAATTCCTTGTCGCTGTCGCCGACGGGGCCGAACACCCGCAGCATGCGCTTGCCGCCGAAGAACAGCGTATCCAGCGCCCCGGTCATGCCCTTGATCATGCCGACATTGGCGATGTCGATATGCTCGTCGACCTGCGGCGGCATCTCGGCCACCACCAGCAGGCGCGATACGCCGCCGTCGCGCACCGCGATCGCCTTGGCGCCGATTGCCATCAGCACGTCGTTCTGGGCGGCGCGGGAGAGCGAATTGGGCTCGCCCTGCACCAGCACGATCGACACCGCGGCAGCGGTGCTTAGCCGCTCCTTCAGCCAGGCCAGGCGGTAGCTGGCGATCCAGGGCAGGAAAATGAGGACTTCGGCCAGGAGCACGAAGACAATGGTGAGCAAGAGCAGCTTGGTCGACAGGCCGCGCGCCAAGGGCACTGAACGATTGGGCACCGAACGGCTCGCAACCGGGCGAACGGTCGCCGGGCTGGCATCGGCTGTCGCCGGGCCGCTCCCTTCATCCGCTGATGCAACTTCGCTCATTAAGGCCTGTCTTCACAAACGCTTGATCGGTTGAGATTAGGCGATTGCGGCTTTTTTGCCAATTTCATCCTTCGTTGGACGATGGTGCCAGCAATAAAGATAGCCTCGAACTGGGTGTTCGCGCCGCGACGAACGGGGTGTCGCGTCGTGACGAACTGGCAGTTCGCACTGCGACGAACTGGCGTTCGCGCTGCGACGAACTCATAGTTCGCGCTGGATTGACTCCCAAAACCCTTCTTTCTATAAGCCGCTCACGCTCGGGCCATTCGTCCCGGCGCGGTTTCGATCGCGCCAATGCCGGCCCGGCAAAGCTCCTGTTACACAGTGACAGAATCAAGAAGGGCCGCACCCCGCGGTATTAAAACAAATGAAGCGTACCTACCAACCGTCCAAACTCGTCCGCAAACGCCGGCACGGTTTCCGTGCTCGCATGGCCACCAAGGGTGGTCGCGGCGTCGTCGCAGCTCGCCGCAACCGCGGCCGCAAGCGGCTCAGCGCCTGAACGGAAGACGAGATCGTTGCCCGCAACCGGCAAGCCAGTGGGACCAAACCCCAAGCGGCTTCTGAAACGTGCGGAATTCCTGGCCGTCCGCCGCGGTGAAAAGCGGCGCGGGCGGCTTTTTCTCGTCGAAGTTCTCGACCGCAATGACGGCCTGCCGCCGCGCGTCGGCTTCACCGTCACCAAGAAGGTCGGCAATGCGGTTGTCCGCAACCGCGTCAGGCGGCGGCTGAAAGAAGCCGTGCGCACCCATGCCGCAAGTGACATGGCGCCCGGCAATGACTATGTCATCGTCGGGCGTGAAGACGTGCTCACCATTCCGTTCGGCCAGTTGAAGGCCGAACTCTCCCGCCGTCTCAGCGGAACACGATAGGCCAAGGGCTTTCGATGGAAAACAACCGGAACTTCTACATCACCATCGTCTTGTCGGTGCTGATCCTCGGGCTGTGGCAATATTTTTATGTGCTGCCGCGCAGCGAACAGCAGCGCGAGGCGGCCCGCATCGAAGAGCAGCGGGCGGCGGAGCAGAAGAAGGCGGCCGAGGCCGCCAATCCCGGCGGCACGACGGCGCCCGCGGCGCCCGGCGCCATTCCAAACGCGCCCGGCACCTATGTCACCACGCCGGAAGGCCGCGCGCAGGAAGTGGCCAAGACGGCCCGCGTCAACATCGACACGCCGAGCCTGTCGGGCTCGATCAACCTCACCGGCGCCCGCCTCGACGACCTAAAGCTCAAGCACTACACCGAGACGGTCGACAAGACATCGCCGCAGATCCAGCTGCTCAATCCGCAGGCGCTGCCCACCGGCTATTATGCCGAGATCGGCTTTGTCGGCAGCGACACGACCGGCACGGTGCCGGGCCCGGAAACGGTCTGGAGCGTCGACGGCAATGCGACGCTGACGCCGGCGACGCCAGTGACGCTGACCTTCACCAACGACAAGGGCCTGACCTTCAAGCGCACGATCTCCGTCGACGGCGACTACATGTTCACCGTTTCCGATGCGGTGCAGAATTCAGGCTCGACCCCCGTCACGCTGTCCAATTACGGCCGCGTCATCCGTTTCGACAAGCCGGCCATTGCCAGCTCCTATGTGCTGCATGAAGGCCTGATCGGCGTCACGGGAACCGAAGGCCTGCAGGAGCACAAATACGCCGACATCGAGAAGAACAAGCTCTATACGCCGAGCAAATCGACCGATGGCTGGCTTGGCATCACCGACAAATATTGGGCGGTCACCCTGGTGCCGACCGAGAAGCAGCCCTTCCAGCCGCACTATGCCTATTACGACAATGGCCGCCCGCGCTACCAGTCGGACTTCCTCACCGACCCGATCACCATTGCCGCCGGCCAGTCGGCGACGGTGGAGACCGAGATCTTCGCCGGCGCCAAGGAAGTCAACAAGATCAACGCCTACGCCCAGGACCGGCAGATCAGGCTGTTCGACCGGCTGATCGATTGGGGGTGGTTCATCTGGATCACCAAGCCGATGTTCTACCTGATCGACACGCTGTACAAATTCTTCGGCAATTTCGGCCTGGCCATCCTTGCCACCACGGTCGTCGTCAAAACCCTCTTCTTCCCGCTCGCCAACAAATCCTATGCGTCGATGGCGAACATGAAGAAGGTGCAGCCCAAGATGCTCGAGATCCGCGAGAAATACGCGGACGACAAGATGAAGCAGCAACAGGCGATGATGGAGCTGTACAAGACCGAGAAGATCAATCCGCTCGCCGGCTGCTGGCCGGTGGCGCTGCAGATCCCGGTGTTCTTCTCGCTCTACAAGGTGCTCTACATCACCATCGAGATGCGGCACGCGCCGTTCTTCGGCTGGATCCAGGATTTGGCCGCGCCCGATCCGACCTCGGTCTTCAACCTGTTCGGCCTGCTGCCCTTCGCGCCACCGGCATTCCTGCCGCATATGGGCGCCTGGGCGGTGGTCATGGGCATCACCATGTTCCTGCAGATGCGCATGAACCCGACGCCGCCGGATCCGACGCAGGCGCAGATCTTCACCTGGATGCCGGTGATCTTCACCTTCATGATGGGCAGCTTCCCGGCCGGCCTCGTCATCTACTGGGCCTGGAACAACACGCTGTCGATCCTGCAGCAGGGCGTGATCATGAAGCGCCAGGGCGCCAAGATCGAATTGTGGGACAATCTGACGGCATTGTTCCGAAAGAAACCCTCGCCGGCTGAATAGAAGGCGCTATTCCGGCAATCAAAGCCCCGGCTCGTCCGGGGTTTTTTTGGACGAGGCGCGCATCACGTTCCCGTGAGGCGCGAAACTTGCGGCGTGCAACCGGCGTGGCTGCTGCTTGTACCGCCAAGGCCGATCAACACCGATCAGCTCTAATCCGAAGACCGCTGTTTTTGATCCGTGACCCCGTCATGTCCATCGCGGGGATGCGGCGCGTGGAATGGGCATTCGCCTTTAAGTATTTGTTATCATTATCGTTTTTTACTCTGCACCGAAACTTTCCCGCAATCGCCGCGTAACTCTTCCCGACAATCGAATCAACAATTGTCGCACCAGAAGGGTTCTCCAATGGCAAAGTCCATCCTCAAGGCATTCTGCTTTTCCGCCGGCCTGGCTCTATCGGGCCTCGCAGCTACGACGGCCTATACGCTCGCCAATCCCGCCGTTGGCGGCGCTGCGATGCTGACCTCGAAGAACATCGTCGAGAACGCCCTCAACTCGCCGATCCACAAGACGCTGGTTGCCGCCGTCAAGGCCGCCGGCCTGGTCGACACGCTGGAAAGCGCGGGACCCTTCACGGTGTTTGCGCCGACCGATTCCGCCTTTAAGAAACTGCCGGCCGGCACCGTCGCCACGCTGGTGAAGCCCGAAAATAAGGACAAGCTGACCAAGATCCTGACCGCCCATGTCGTGGCCGGCAAGATCTCCGCCAAGGATATGATGACCAAGGCCAAGGCGATGGGTGGCAAGTATGAAATGAAGACCGTCAGCGGCGACACGCTGATCGCCGAGGTAAAAAAAGGCGCGCTTTATATCGTCGACGAATCCGGCGGCGCCGCCAAGGTAACGGTCGCCGACGTCAACCAGTCGAACGGCGTCATCCACGTCGTCAACAAGGTGCTGTTGCCGAAGTAACGGTTTTAGGCAACGGCGAATGACGGCGGGCTGCGACGGGCTTTCTCGGTCTGCCTTCCCCACCTCACGGCGAGGTGCCATTCTTTTGAAGCCGTCTTCGACACCACCGGGGTCCTGCTTGTCCTTCGCAGGGCCCCGTTTTTCGTTTCAGGGCGCCTTAGGCGACTGCGCTGCGGTCGACCTGATCGTGATCTGCCGCGGCACCAAGTGAACATCGAAGCCCAGCAGGGCTCGCTCATCGGGCGATTGGTGCTATAGGGCGGATCACGCCATCTAGAATGGCGGCTTTAATTTGCGCCACTCTCGACGGATCTCGCCATGGACGGACCCAACCCAGACATCAAACACCCGATCCCGATGCACACCCGCGTCGGCTTCCTCAAGCCCCTGGTCACCGCGCCGAATATCGAGATCGGCGAGTTCACCTACTATGACGATCCTGACGGACCGGACAAATTCGCCGAGCGATGCGTGCTGCATCATTATCCCTTCATCGGCGACAAGCTGATCATCGGCAAGTTCTGCGCCATCGCGGAGGGCGCGCGCTTCATCATGAACGGCGCCAACCATGCCATGTCCGGCTTTTCCACCTATCCGTTCAACATTTTCGGTCATGGCTGGGAGCAAGGCTTCGACCCGAAGACGTGGTCACAGGAACTGCGCGGCGACACGGTGGTCGGCAATGATGTATGGATCGGCATGGATGCGGTGATCATGCCCGGCGTGTCGGTCGGCAATGGCGCCATCGTGGCGGCGAAATCGGTGGTGACGCATGACGTGCCGGACTATGCGATCGTCGCCGGCAATGCGGCAAAGGTGGTGAAGATGCGTTTCGACGACAGGACGGTCAGGCGACTGCTTTCCGCGGCGTGGTGGAATTGGCCCGTGGACAAGATCGGCCGCAACCTCAACGCCATCCGAGGCGCCGATATTTCCAGGCTGGAGGCAGCAATTTGAACGCGTTGGGCAACGCCGTCATCGGAACCGACCTGTTCACCAAGGGGTGGATCTTCATCCGCGGCGTGCCGGCGATGAAGTTCCTGCCGCCGGAGGGGCCGCCGGAGATCGCCTTTGCCGGCCGCTCCAATGTCGGCAAGTCGTCGCTGATCAATGCGCTGGTCGGCCATAACGGGCTGGCGCGCACCTCCAACACGCCGGGCCGCACGCAGGAGCTCAACTATTTCGTGCCGGGCGGGTTTTCCGGCGAAGGCACCGACTTGCCGCCAATGGCGCTGGTCGACATGCCGGGCTACGGCTATGCCAGCGCGCCGAAGGAAAAGGTGGACGATTGGACCAAGCTGGTCTTCGACTATCTCAAGGGCCGCGTGACGCTGAAGCGGGTCTATGTGCTGATCGATTCCCGCCATGGCATCAAAGCCAAGGACGACGAAGTGCTGTCGCTGCTCGACAAGGCGGCGGTGTCCTACCAGATCGTGCTGACCAAGACCGACAAGATCAAGGCCGCCGGCGTGCCGCAGCTGATCGAAGAGACATTACTGAAGATCAAGAAGCGGCCGGCGGCGTTTCCGTTCGTGCTCGCCACGTCGTCGGAAAAGGGCGAGGGTCTGGACGAACTGCGCGCGGCGATCGTGCTGGCGGCCAATGGCGGTTAAAAGCAACTCCGGGAAAAGTGTGAAGCGGTTTTCCGTCCGGAGTTGCGAAAAAAGACCTTTGGCTAACTAGGCCTTTGCCTTGGACTTCGCCTCGAGCGCGATCATCTGGTGGCTTTCTTCCTCGGCAAGCTTTTCAGTGCCGTAGGACTTCAGGAACAGGCTGACGCCCGACCGCACGATGTGGTCGATTTCATCCTGGCTCGGCGCCTTGGTGCGGTAGGCGAAGATGCACTGGCGAAACAGGCCGGCGAGGCACAGTTCGGTGAATTGATAGGCGGCAAGATCGACATCATCGATCTTGAGCAGGCCGCGTTCTATGGCTGCATTGAGGAACTTGACCACCTTGTCGTGGCCGCGTTTGGGGCCGCGTTCGTAAAACCGCGCGCCCATGTCCGGTATCCTGTCGGAGGCGCCGATCACGGTGCGTTGCGCCTGGATGACCTTGGCCGAGGTGATCTTCATCGACAGCACCTTGCCGAACTTCACCAGCGTCTGGCGCAGATCGTCGGCGCGGTCGAGCATGTCGTACATGTTCTTGAAGATGGTGCCGCGCTCTTCCTCGATCAGCGCCTCGAACAGCTCTTCCTTGTTGGCGAAGTAGACATAGATCGTGCCCTTGGAGACGCCGGCCTCGCGGGTAATGTCGTTCATCGACGCCGCTTCGAAACCCTTGTCGATGAACACGCGCCGCGCGCCCTCAATGATCTGGCTGCGCTTGACCGGATCCTGGCCCGCCGCCGGGCGGCCGCGACGCGCACTATCCAGCACATCGCACGGATCATTTTCGACGTCGGGTAACGTGTCGGCCATTAAAGTCACACCTCGCGAAATAATTCGAACCGAGCGGTTCGATTGCTCTTGATATGGGCCTGCTTTAGCGCTATGTCAACGTTCGCATCGAACCGAACGGTTCAGTATAACACATTTTCCTTATGTAGCTACGGTAGCGAGATATCATGTCCTCGAACACGCCAACCACCGCCGAAGTCCGCCCCTTTCCCAACGCCAAGGTCTCGCCGGTTATCGAAGCGCCGGAAGCGCCCATCAAGCCTGCCGCCGAAGTTTTGGCCGAGGTGCCGGCCAAGAAGAAGCGGTCGGCTCGCTCGTTCATGCTGCCGATCATCGGCCTCGCTCTGCTCAGCGCCGGCGCCTGGTATGGCTATAATTACTGGACCGACGGCCGGTTCCTGATCTCGACCGACGATGCCTATGTCCAGGCCGACATGTCGTTCGTCTCGCCGAAGATTTCCGGCTATGTCGATCAAGTCAAGGTCTCGGAGAACCAGCAGGTCAAGGCCGGCGATCCGCTGCTGACGATCGACGACGGCGACTACAGAATAGCCGTTGCCCAGGCGGAGGCGCAGATCGCCACGCTGGCCAAGACGCTCGACCGTATCGACGCCCAGACCAAGGCGGCGCAAGCTTCGCTGCAACAGGCGCAGGCGCAGAAGGTCGCCGACCAGGCGGCAGCCGACAACGCCGCTCGCGCCCAGCAGCGCGCCGCGCAACTGGTCAAGACGCATGTCGGCACACAGGCGCAACTGGACGATGCCCAGACCGCTCTCGACCAGGCCAATGCAGCCCTCGTCGGCGCCGACGCGCAGATTGCAGCCGCACAGGCCAATATCGGGGTGTTCGAAGCGCAGCGCGCCGAATCGGCCAGCACGCTGGCTTCGCTGCGGCTGAACCGTGACAAGGCCGCGCGCGATCTGTCCTTCACCGTGCTCAAGGCGCCTTATGACGGCGTCGTCGGCAACCGCTCGGTCGAGCAGGGCGACCTCGTCAGCCCCGGCCAGAAGCTCGCCGTCGTGGTGCCGCTGGACAAGCTCTACATCGTTGCCAACTTCAAGGAGACGCAGCTGGCCAAGCTGGTGCCCGGCGAGAAGGTGCGGGTCTCGGTCGACGCCACGGACGGCCATGATTTCGAAGGCACGGTGTCGTCGCTGGCGCCGGCTTCGGGTGCGGTGTTCTCGCTGCTGCCGCCGGAAAATGCCACCGGCAACTTCACCAAGGTGGTGCAGCGCATCCCGGTTCGCATCGACGTGCCGGCCGATGTGCTGAAGGCAGGCAGGCTGCGCGCCGGCCTGAGCGTCGTCGTCGCCGTCGACAGCCGCACGGCTCCGGCCGCGGCGAACTGAGCGAACGCCGGGAGCAATGCCATGGCAACCGCAACCATAACAGCAGGAGCGGCGCCGGCGCCTGCCATGCCGGCGGTACCGACGACCATCTCGACGCGCCGCCTCATCGCCTTCCTGGCGATGGTGTTCGGCATGTTCATGGCGATCCTCGACATCCAGATCGTCTCAGCCTCGCTGGCCGAGATCCAGGCCGGCCTCAGCGCCAGTTCCGATGAAATCCCATGGGTGCAGACCGCCTATCTGATCGCCGAAGTGGTTATGATCCCGCTGTCGGGCTTTCTCAGCCGGATGCTGTCGACGCGCGTGCTGTTTGCAGGCGCCGCGGCCGGCTTCACGGCGGCCAGCGCGCTGGCCGCGACCGCCACCAACATCGACCAGATGATCGTCTACCGCGCCATCCAGGGCTTTATCGGCGGCGGCATGATCCCGAGCGTTTTCGCCGCCGCCTTCACCATCTTCCCGCCGTCGCGCCGCGCCATGGTGTCGCCGATGATCGGCCTGGTGGCGACGCTGGCGCCGACCATCGGCCCGACCGTCGGCGGCTATATCAGCCATGCCATGTCGTGGCACTGGCTGTTCCTCATCAATGTCATTCCAGGCATTCTGGTGACGGTCACGACCTGGACCCTGATCGATTTCGACAAGCCCAATCTCGGCCTGTTCAGCAAGTTCGACTGGTGGGGCCTTGCCGGCATGGCGGCGTTTCTCGGCTGCATGGAATATGTGCTCGAGGAAGGTCCGAACCATGACTGGCTGCAGGAACAGGCCGTGTTCATCTGCGCCATCATCATGGTTGTCGGTGCGGCGCTGTTCTTCTGGCGTGCCTTCACCGCCGAGGAGCCGATCGTCGATCTCAGGGCCTTCACCAACGTCAATTTCGCCTTCGGTTCGCTGTTCTCCTTCGTCATCGGCATCGGCCTGTACGGTCTGACCTATCTCTACCCGGTGTTCCTCGGGCGCATCCGCGGCTACGATTCCATGATGATCGGCGAAGCCTTGTTCGTCAGCGGCCTGGCGATGTTCGTCACTGCGCCGATTTCCGGCATCCTGTCGAGCAAGATGGATTTGCGCATCATGATGATGATCGGGCTGTTCGGCTTCGCTGCCGGCACATGGTGGATGACGCATCTGACCGCCGACTGGGATTTCTGGGAATTGCTGATCCCGCAGATCCTGCGCGGCAGCTCGATGATGCTGTGCATGGTGCCGATCAACAACATTGCGCTCGGCACCTTGCCGCCGGACCGGCTGAAGAACGCGTCGGGCCTGTTCAACCTGACCCGCAACCTCGGCGGTGCGGTCGGCCTTGCCGTCATCAACACCGTGCTGATCGATCGCAGCGCCTTCCACTACGCCAGGCTGGCCGAGCATGTGGAATGGGGCAGTGCGGCGGCGCAGACCAAGCTGCAGAACATGACGCTCGACTTCCAGCAAACTCCCGGCCTCGACGCCACCAAGGCGGCGATCTCCAAACTGTCGGGCATGGTCCAGCAGCAGGCGTCGCTGCTGTCGTTCATGGATGTGTTCACCATGCTGACCGTGCTGTTCGCGACCATGGCGGTCTTCACCCTGGTCATCGCCAAGCCGGCGCCGCCCGCGGGCAGCGGCGGCGGAGGCCATTGAGCGCGCCGGACCCCCCGCCTGGCGCGCTCATGTGTGACCCCGGAAATCACCCCCGATTTCCGGGGTCACGCTTAAGCATCGATCGTTGTCAAGCTCCTTGGTCGAACACCCGGCGCGCTATGCTGCGGCAGGCGGCCCAAACCATTTGGTCAGCGAGTCGGTTAGCCCGGCTGCTTCAGGGCCGCCGACCCAGGCCACATAACCGTCAGGCCGGACCAGCACTGCGCGCGGGGCTTCGACTGCCCCCAGCACCGGAAGCTCCCATGCGCCATCGTAGCTGGCGTCGACCAGCTGAATCCGCTCCACCCACTGGCCGATACCAAAAGCGCCGGGCTCACCAAGATTAAGCAGCAGCGGCCGAGCGTCATGCAGCAGGGCGAAAACCGGCAGCGGACCGGCAGCGGTGACGAGGTCGAGATCCGGCATGCGACGCCCCAGCAGCGGATGCCCCTCGCCAAGATCGTAGTGGATGTCCAGGCCGGACAACATGCCGGCAAAACGCTTGCGCGGCTCTTCCATGCCGAGAAGTTCCGACACTGTATCGCGCAGCGCCTTGGTGCGCTCGTCTTCGCGACGGAGCACGACCGACGCCATGGTGTTTTTCATCACACGCGCGGCAATCGGGTGGCGCTCTGCCTGGTAGCTGTCGAGCAGGCTTTCGGGCGCAGTTTTCCTGACCACCTGGGCGAGCTTCCAGCCCAGATTGACCGCGTCCTGCACGCCGGTCTGCAGCCCCTGTCCACCGTCCGGTGGATGCACGTGCGCGGCGTCGCCTGCCAGCAGCACCCGCCCCTTGCGGTATGAGGCTGCCTGCCGGGTCATGTCGGTGAAGCGGGCCAGCGATGTTGGATTGTGGACGCCGTAATCGGTGCCGTAGACGGCAATGAGCGCCTCGCTGAGCTCATGCAATGTGGGCACGCCGCCGGCCCCGACCTCGCGTTCGGTCACCAGCACCCGCACCGTACCGTCTTCCAGTCTGCTGAGGCCGTGAATTCCGATGGCATCGCGGTGGATACCCCATTGCGGCTCTTCTGTTACCTCGATCTCGGCGATCAAATTGCTGGTTGTCGGCTCGGAACCGGGGAACTCTATGCCCCCCGCCTTGCGCACGAGGCTTCTGCCGCCGTCGCAGCCGACAAGATAATCGGCACGAAGCGACCCGCCATCTGTCAGCGCGACACCGACGCCGCCTGCATCCTGCACGAAGCCTGTCACCTCGCGGCCACGGTAGACCGTGACGCCAAGTTCATCGACCCAGCAGGCAAGGATGCGCTCGATGTGCTTTTGCCACAGCGCCAGCCCGTAATTGTGGCGGGTGGGGAAGTCGCTGATATCAAGCGAAACGCCGGCGAAACCCGCGACCTGGGCGGTCTGGCCTTGCGACAGGAACCGATCGGCAATGCCGCGCTGGTCGAAGATCTCGATGGTGCGCGAATGCAGGCCGCCGGAGCGCACGCCCGCGAGATCCTGGTTCTCGCGCCGCTCGACGATGGCGACATCGATGCCGGCCAGGGACAGTTCGCCGGCCAGCATCAACCCGGTCGGGCCGCCGCCGGCGATCACCACTTGATGGGAGATACGCGGCCGGTCCGCATCAACACCGCCGGTCGATTTGGCGGTCGATCTGCGCTCGCTAGCGCGAGCCCGTGCTTTGGTTCGTTGCATAGGTTCTGGCCCTCTCGTTAGGGCTGCGGAATCTACGCATAAAAAGCCGTCTGCCAATTCTTGAAGTTGACTGTTTTCGCTCCATTTCAAGAGATAGGAGGCGGTCGTCACGCCGGCGCCAAATCCCCACCCCGCTAAAAGACGCCGAACGGTCAGGCAGTGGCCGGCTTGAAGCTGAGCGCAACGCCGTTGATGCAGTGGCGCAGGCCGGTGGGTGCGGGACCGTCATCGAAGACATGGCCGAGATGACCGCCGCAACGGCGGCAATGAACCTCGGTGCGGGTCATGCCCAGAGAACGATCCGTGGTCTTGCCGACGCTGTTGGCGATCTCCTGCCAGAAGCTCGGCCATCCGGTACCGGAATCGAACTTGGTCTCCCAGGAATAGACCGGCAGGTCGCAGCCGGCGCAGGCGAAAATGCCTTTGCGGTGCTCGTTGAGCAGCGGGCTGGTGCCGGGATATTCGGTGCCTTCCTTGCGCAGCACATTGAAGGCTTCATCCGACAGGATGGCGTGCCACTCGGCGTCGGTCTTGGTGACCTCGAAGGTTTCGGCAGCTCTGGCGGACTGGGTTCCGCCCAAGCGTAGCGTTGCCAAGGCGCCGGCGACGGCCGCAAAGGCGACGCCACTCAAAAGCAAGTCGCGACGGTTCATGACGGAAATCCTCCTGCGGATCATTTTGCCAGATTTGGCCGCCACTGGAAAATCAAAAGCCGGTGACGGTTGCCCTGCAAACCGAACGCTCCAAGCCGGCTCCGCGTTTTGTGGCGGACGGCGTGGAGCGCTCGGAAGATTGCGCGGCCCGCGAAGGGGGAGCCGCGCAATCAGAGAGCTTACCGCCTGTTCGTCGGCGGCAGGGGCTTTGTTACATCTTCGGCAGCAGGACCTTGTCGATGACGTGGATGACGCCGTTCGACTGCTCGACATCGGCGATCGTGACATTGGCGACATTGCCGTTCTCGTCGGCTACGGTGACCTTGCCGCCATCGGCCTTGAGCGACAGCTCGCAGCCGCCGACCGTCTTGACCTTGTGGGTGCCGCCATCGGCCTTGGCCATCGAGGCGACATCGGCGCCCATCGCCTTGGCGCCGATGACATGGCAGGTCAGGATCTTGGTGAGCTTGTCCTTGTTCTCGGGCTTGAGCAGCGACTCGACCGTGCCAGCCGGAAGCGCGGCGAAGGCCTCATTGGTCGGCGCGAAGACGGTGAACGGGCCGGCGCCCTGCAGCGTCTCGATCAGGCCGGCAGCCTTGACGGCGGCGACCAGTGTCGTGTGATCCTTCGAATTGACGGCGTTCTCGACGATGTTCTTGTTGGCGTACATGGCGGCGCCGCCAACCATCGGATTCTCGGCATAGGCGATTGTGGCGAGGGCGGAGACGGCAATGGTACCGGCGAGCAAAAGGGTGGCGATTCTACGCATAGTGTTCGAACTCCTCGGGGTTATTGTTTCCTCTTTCGGAACAGAGGAGATACGAAATAGAACTGCCTGAGTTTCCGCGCGCCGGGAAAAATTTCCTTTATTTTGTCGGCGAATTAATCTCCCAGATCGAACCTCTAATCTCCAGCAGCGTATCCAAAACGAAAACAGCGGAAGATGTACTTCCGCTGTCTTCATTGTCACGTCATGGTTTTACGATCTATCAGATGCCCTTCAGGTCGCCCGCGGCAACGACCGGTCCGGTCGGCTGTCCCGTCGTCGAACCGCCCGTCGGCTCGACGCTGACAGCAAGCACGGCGCCTTGCGCCAGCTTCTGCTGCACGGCCGGGGTAACCGGGATATGGGCGACCTGGCCGGCGGGGATGACGCCCATCGAGACCGGCGCATTCTTGCCTTCGATCATCCACAGTTCGAAGTCTTTGCCGGCGGCGCGTTCGCCCGAAACCAGCGACAGGCCGACATCGCGGCGGGAAGCGTCGTAGACGACAAGGTATTTGACATCGCTGCCTTCGGCAGCCAGCGAGGCGACGAGGCGCTCCTGCGGCACGACGACCGGCGACCTGACGTAAGGCACGGCGACATAGAGCACCAGGGCCGCGAGAGCCGCTGCGGTGAGGCCGCGCCAGAAGCTAAGGCTGGACCACAGGCTGCCGCTCGGGGCCGTCGTCGACGCCGCGGTGGAGGAGAACAGCCGGCGATCGATAGCCGGCTTGATGGTGGCCGGCGGCTCTACCTCAGCATAAGCGGCAGCCATCGGCGAGAGGTTTACTTCCCAGGAATCGACGAGACGGGCAAAGCCGGTCTCCGCGTCGATGCGTCCGGAGGCTATCTGGCGCTCATCCGCCGGCAGCACGCCGAGAACGTATTCGGCTGCGAGCAGGTCGTCGCCTCCACGTTCCGGTCCATTTTCTTCTGCCAGGGTCATCTTTCCAGACATTCTCTAAGTTTCAACAGGCTGCGGCGCAGCCATGTCCGCATCGTGTTGAGCGGAACCTTGTGACGTTCCGCGAGCTCGGCGTAACTTTCGCCGTTCAAATAAGCACCCCGAACGGCTTGCGCCCGGTCTTGTTCCAACTCTTCAAGGCACTGATAGATGCGCTCGGATTCACCGCCCGCAACAACCATAGCCTCTGGCCCCGGACCGGGGTCAGCCACGTCGAGCGCGGCATCGATATCGGCAGCGGGCTTGCGTCGCGACCGGATGCGATCAATCGCATGATTGCGTGCTATGGCCACCAGCCAGGAGATTGGGCTTAGATCGGAAACAGCGAAACGGTCCGCCTTCGTCCACACTTTGACGAAGACCTCTTGCAGCGCTTCTTCCGCATCTCCGCGATCCTTCAATACACGAAGGCACACGCCGAAAAGTTTCGCACTGGTTTGCCGGTAAAGCAGATCGAACGCAGTCCGATCCTTCATCGAGGTCCGGACAATCAGGGTGGAGATATCCTGCGGCGTCATACGGACAAGCTAAGCGATCACGATTTATTTGCAAAGGCAGAAATCTTGTTGTCCACGCAATCGATGTCCGCGCCCGATCGCCAGTAATCGCCGGTCGGTTGCCAAGGAAATCGGCTGTCGTTAGCCTCCCGCAGATAGGGGAACAGCAATGTCGGCCGAACGGATGCTGTGGGAGAACGATGCGACCGGCTTGGCAGAGCTGTTGCACAGAGGCGAGATCTCGCCGCCAGACCTTGTCGATGCTGCGATCGCGCGCGCCGAGGCAACCCGATCATTGCGCATCCGCCGCTTGCCTGAGGCGCCATGGACCCGAAGGGGGCCGACGAGCTCATCGAAAACCTGCTCGACAAATTGCATTTGACCCGTCTCTTGGAGATCAGATCCTTGTTTGGGCAATTGATGGACAAGAGCCTGTGGTTCACCACTGGCCGGCGATCCAGAATGTCAGCGGCCAGCCGTCGATCGCGCTGCCGGTCCATGTCACCGATGCCGGCCTGCCGCTCGGCATCCAGGCCGTCGGCCGCCCCGGCGACGAGCAGGACGCTTTTGTCGCTTGCTGCGCAGATGGAGAAGGTTTCCGGGTGGCTGACGCGGCGGGCGCCGCTCAAGGTGCCGGCCTGATCCGGCAGATTTCATCATCGTGATAGCAAAGCTGTTTGCGGCCTGGGCCAATTCCCGCTAAGACGCCGCCGTCCTTACCCACATCCAGGGAACCATGCCGATGACGGAGATCACCGCCACCGCCGAAATGCAGGCCGCCCTGCTCTCGCGGGCCCTGCCCTATATGCAGCGCTACGAGCACAAGACGGTGGTGGTGAAATATGGCGGTCATGCCATGGGCGATATCGAGCTCGGCAAGGCTTTCGCCCGTGACATCGCGCTGCTGAAGCAGTCCGGCGTCAACCCGATTGTCGTCCATGGCGGCGGGCCGCAGATCGGCGCCATGCTGGCCAAGATGGGCATCGAATCCAAGTTCGAAGGCGGACTGCGCGTCACGGATCAGAAGACGGTCGAAATCGTCGAGATGGTGCTGGCCGGTTCGATCAACAAGGAGATCGTCGCGCTGATCAACGCCGAGGGCGAATGGGCGATCGGCCTGTGCGGCAAGGACGGCAACATGGTGTTCGCCGAAAAGGCGCGCAAGACCATGATCGACCCGGATTCCAACATCGAGCGTGTGCTCGATCTCGGTTTCGTCGGCGAACCGGTCGAAGTCGACCGCACCCTGCTCGACCTGCTGGCGCGCTCCGAAATGATCCCGGTGCTGGCGCCGGTGGCGCCCGGCCGCGATGGCCATACCTACAACATCAATGCCGACACCTTCGCCGGCGCCATCGCCGGCGCCTGCCAGGCGACGCGCCTTTTGTTCCTGACCGACGTGCCCGGCGTGCTCGACAAGAACAAGAAGCTGATCGACGAGCTGACGGTGGCCGAAGCCAAGGCGCTGATCAAGGACGGCACGGTGTCGGGCGGCATGATCCCCAAAGTCGAGACCTGCATCGAGGCGATCGAGCGCGGCGTCGAAGGCGTCGTCATCCTCAACGGCAAGACGCCGCATGCGGTGCTTCTGGAACTGTTCACCGAACACGGCGCCGGCACGCTAATCGTGCCCTGATCGGCAACTGGCTTGGCGGCCAGTTGGTCGGCTGGCCAGCCCTTAGGCAGGCTGGGGCAGGCGCGCGATGACCTTTATCTCGAAGTCGAAGCCGGCTAACCAGTTGACGCCGACCGCCGTCCAATTGGTGTAGGGCGGTTCACCGAACACCTTCAGCCGAACGGCATCGATCACGGGCCATTGCGTTGCCGGATCGGTGTGGAAGGTGGTCACGTCGACTATATCGTCGAACGTGGCGCCCGCTGCTTTCAGCACTGCCGCGAGATTGTCGAAGGCAAGCTGGACCTGCTTTTCGAAGACAGGTTCGGGCGACCCGTCCTCGCGGCTGCCGACCTGGCCCGAGACAAACAAAAGATCGCCCGATCGGATTGCAGCAGAATAGCGATTGATCTCGTAGAGAGCCTGCCTGCCGGCAGGAAAGATCGCGTCACGTTTGGTCATTTTCACTCCATTGTCCGGGGCACTCACATACGTCCCGTATGCATGAGGTGGGTACATACGCCGCGTATGTCAATACGCATACGGTACGTATCTATGAATGGCAGCGAGCCGGTCAGGTGCCGGCCGAGATCGCGACAGCCGCTTCGGCCGGCTTGAGCGGCGGGCGCATGACGACCATGGATTCCTCATCGGCATCCTGCGGCGCGCCCCAGAACTCAGCCAGCGTCGGACCATCCTTGAGGCGGCGGTCGCGGGCCAGGAAACCCCAGACCTCGCGGAACCACACGCGGCGGCCCATTTGGGTGTACCAGCGCATCGAATGGCGCTGTTCGGGATCGGGGTGGAAGAGAATGCGCGCCAGCGCCTTCGGCCGCGACTGCACCGCGACCTCGATCAGCTTGACCGAGAAGAACAGCATCCACGGTTTCAGCCGGGTCATCTGCAGCACCTGGTGCTTGTAGTCCCACAGCCGGGCATCCGTCTGGATCACCTTGCGGTCCTTGGCGATGCGGAAGAACGGCGTCCAGCGGTGCGGCGTGACATAGAGCGCCTGGATCTGGTCGGGGTCGTAGGCAAGCAGCTGGCGAAAGCCGCGCCACAGATCGCGAAAGGTCTCATCCTCGAACCCCGCCACCCAGGTCGCCATGGACAGTATGCCATGCTGTCGGAGCAGCCGGATCGCCTCGCGGTCGGATGAGGTGCTGCCGCCCTTGCGGATCAGTTGAAGCGTCTGCTGGTCGGTGTTTTCCATGCCGAGCAGCCAGCGGATGACGCCGGCCTTGCGATAGAGGTGCAGGATGTCGGCATCGCGCACGATGTCGTCGGCCCGGGTCGAGCCGACGATCAGCACCGGCACGTTCTCGGCGATCAGCGCATCGAGAAAGGCGCGCCAAACCTTCTTCGATACGGTCGGGTTTTCGTCGGCGAGGTTGATCAGTTCGACGCCGTGCTGGCGGTGCAGCCAGGCAATCTCCTGCGCAAATTTTTTGGGGTCGCGGTGCCGCCAGCGGGTCCAGAAACCGCGCTGGCCGCAATAGTTGCACAGATGCGGACAGCCCCGCGAAAACTGCATGACCACGGCGCGCTTGCCGCCCCAATAGCTGTAGCGGCGGTGATCGATCAGCTCCCAGCCGACGCGGTACTCGTCCAGATTGGCAGTGGTCCCGGCCGGCCGCGTCGCGAAGGGGCGGCCGAGATCGTCGCGATAGGCGATACCCGCGACATCGCCCAGCGGCCGGCGATTGTCCAGTGCCACGACCAGGGCAAGGATGGTTGCCTCGCCCTCGCCGCGCACGATGAAGTCGAAGACATCGCTCGCCGCCAATATGTCGCGCCAGTGATAGGTCGGGAACACGCCGCCATAGATCACCAGCGTCGCCGGCTCGAGCGCCTTGACCATGCGGGCGATCGCGAGCGCGGTGGGATGCGCCGAGGTCGAGCCGGAGTGGCCGATCAGGATGCAATCGGGCTGGCCGCTGAGCGCATCGCGCACCAGAGTTTCCAACGGCATCGGCCCGAATTCGGCATCGACCAGCCGGACTTTATGGCCGGCGTCGATAAGCGGGCCGCCCAGCCAGCAGGCCGAGCGGTGGCAGATGGTCATCGGGCACGCGGCTGCCGATGGCGGTGTGCGGCGGATTGATCAGCACGATGTTCATGACGGACCTTTGAGCGACGGTCCGCATGGCGTAGCCGGCGTTTCAGTTTCGCATTTGGGCTCCGTTCAGCAGTTTGCGTGCAGCTTTTCCGCAGAAATGGCGGTGCGTGTCCTACCGCCTGAGGTGGGCGAGCGGCACGTGGCCCGGGCCCTTGATGTTCTGCAGCACCAGCTGGGTGTGAACGTCGCGCACGCCGGCAAGGCGCATCAGGCGGTGCATGACGAAGGCGTTGAGTTCGTCGACCGACGGCACCATGACGTGCAGCAGGAAATCGTGGTCGCCGGTCATCGTCCAGCATGACGACACTTCGTCCATGCGTTGCACGGCGGCGATGAAGGTTTCGGGCGAACCGTCGCTGTGGCTGGTGAGCCGCACCTGGATGAACACCTCGACCATCAGGCCGACGGCGCGGCGGTTGAGCACGGCGGCAAAGCCCTTGATGATGCCGGCCTCCTGCAGCGCCTCGAAGCGGCGGGCGCAAGGCGTCGTCGACAGGCCGATCTCCTGCGCCAGTTCGGACACGGGCTTGCGTCCATCGCGCTGAAGAACATCCAGCATCTTGATCTCGAAATCGTCGAACTGAGGCATTTTCACTCTCTTTCAGCTTCTGCTTGGTGATTTTTACCTCAAATCATGGACCCAAGCCATCATCAAAGCTGAATTGCCTCGCCGGCCGCCGCTAGACTCTGCGGACAGATTCAAGTGTCACGATCAGGGGAGAAGAACCATGACGACGATGAGCGTTGCCGAATATGCCCGTGATTGCGCGGCGCAAGGCCTGCGTGGCGACTATTCAGTGTGCCGTTCCGATTTCACCGTGGCGCAGGGCTATGATTACAGCGCCGACGAACAGGCGGTGTGGCGCACGCTGTGCGACCGGCAGACCAAGCTGACGCAGAAGCTGGCGCACCATTCCTATCTCGATGGCGTCGCCGCACTCGGCCTGCTCGACAAGATCCCGGATTTCGGCGCGGTCTCAGACAAGCTGCGCAAGCTGACCGGCTGGGAAATCGTCGCCGTGCCTGGCCTCATCCCGGCCGCGCCCTTCTTCGACCATCTCGCCAACCGGCGCTTTCCGGTGACCAACTGGCTGCGCACCAAGGACGAGCTCGACTACATCGTCGAACCCGACATGTTCCACGACTTCTTCGGCCATGTGCCCATCCTGACACAGCCGGTGTTTGCCGACTTCATGCAGATGTATGGCGAAAAGGCCGAGAGCGTGATTGCACTGGGCGGTGACGAGATGATCACCCGGCTCTACTGGTACACCGCCGAATACGGGCTGATACAGGAGGAGGGCCAGAAGCGGAAAGCTTTCGGCGCCGGGCTGATGTCGTCGTTCACCGAATTGCAGTTCGCCGTCGCGAGCCCGGACGCGCACCACGTGCCCTTCGACCTCGAAACGGTGATGCGCACCGGCTACGAGATCGACAAGTTCCAGCGCGCCTATTTCGTGCTGCCGTCCTTCGACGTGTTGCGCGATGCGTTCCGGACCGCCGATTTCAAGGCGATCGTCGCCCGCCGCAAGGGGCAGCCGGCGCTGGATCCAGCGACGGTTTAGCAAATCCTGAAGGGTTTGCGCGGCACCTACCCCCACCCTTAATCCCTCCCCACAAAGGAGGACGGAGATCTCGTTGGCGCTGATTTCCGAGGGTTTCGACACCAAGGCATGGGTAGCGCCGGCAGCAATCCTGTCGCGCCGTTCCCTTTTTTGACAATCAGACGGTAATGACTTCGTCACATCGTGGATGACTTCGTCACACCGTGATCACTTTGGTCAGATGGTCGCCTAGCCGGCAGGCAAGCGCTGTGATCGTCGTCGTTGGATTGCATTCGCCAGAGGTGCAGAATACCGAGGAACCACCGACATAGAGATTATCCATGCCGTGCACCTTGCAGTTGGCGTCGACCACGCTCTTGACGACATCGGTGCCCATGCGCGTGCCGCCCATGTGGTGGTGGCCGGCCAGTTCCTCATCCGTCGGGTAGTCCTCGCCATTGGTCAGCCAGTCCATGATGCGGACGCGGCCGAGGTCCTTCTCGATCAGCGTCGTTCCGAACAACTTGAGCCCCTCGAGGATGGTGCGGCGCTCCAACGGCGACTTCTTCCAGTGCAGCTCGATGCGCGGCACGCCGGCACGGTCGACATCGGTCTTCGACAATTCGATATGGTTCGAGGCCAGCGGCGCCTGTTCCCAGGCGACGTAGAGCTGGGCGGCGCAGCGCAGGTTCTGGCTGAGCTGGTAGGCGACCCATTCGGCGGCCTCGGGCGCGGTGCAGGCAAGGTCGGCAATCAGGCTCTTGACGCCGGCATAGGGCGTCTCGATCAGGCGTATGCCGAAATTCATGATCTGCAGCCGCTCCATGGCGGCGAGCGTCGGCGAGAAGAACGCCTCGTTGACGGCATCGACCTCGAACTCGCTGTAATCGGCCAGGATGGCATTGCCGCCCTCGAAGGTCGGGTGCTCCATCCAGTAGCGGCCAAGTGCCGTGGCGTTCGGCACCGCGCCGCCATTCGAGCGCTGGTTCGACCATAGAAGCAGCCGCGAATTCTCCAGCCCGCCGGCGCAGACGATGAAATAATCGGCGCTGAAGGCGCCGGCATCCTTGCCGTTCGACCACAGCCTGGCGCCGGTCACTCGCTTGCCGTCGCCGGCAAGTTCGGTGGCATAGGTGTTGAGGACGAGCGCTATGTTCTTGCTCTTGTCGAGCTCGTCGGAGAATTTCTCGCCAAAGCGCACGGCCGGGCTCTTGATCAGCTGCACCCAGCGTATGTCGTCTGAAATCGGCACATCGGGCTTGAAGTCGGGAAGCTCGAGTATGTCGTGCACCTCGGACAGATAGGGCTCGATGTCGGTCCGGGCGATTGGCCAGCCGGTGTCCGGCGCCCATGCCTTGGGCTCAAAGTCCTGCTTGTCGAGCACGCGGCACCAGCCGGCCCAGTGGTTCGACGACCCGCCCATGAAGCGCAGCCGGGTGATGTCGAGATCGAAATATTGATCGCCGACCGTGGAGCCGCGGTAGAAATCCTGCGACTCGTCGCTGAATTCGCGTGCGCCGGCCTCCAGCACCACGACCGGAATGCCGGCGGCGCCGAGCTTTCTGGCAATGGTGGTGCCGGCCGGCCCGGAGCCGAGAATGCAGACCTTGGGCTTGAAATCCGAGGCTCGAAACGCCTCATAGCTGTCGAAGATCATGCCAGGTCGCTCCGCTTCAGGATCCAGCCATTGACCACGACGATCTCGTCGGGATCGGCCGGGGGGCGGTCGCTGTCAGGCAGCTTGCGAAAAAGCTGTAGCGCCGGCATCGCAATCAGCGCCTGCACGATGGTGCGGCGCGATATTTTCCTGATGAACAAACTCATGACACGTCTCTGGATGGGGGCTTCGATCCACGCATAGCGTTCCCTGAACGGCACACGTACCGGCCAGACATGCCATTCCCGTGCCAAGCCTTGCGTGTAAACGAGTTACAACCCGGTAAACGGCGCAGTTGCGTGGAAACAATGTCGGCGAACCGTTAACAGCCCCACCACCAACACCTCAGGCAGCTTCGGAAATATCCCGGTCTAGGATCGACAAATTGCGGCCGCGGTGCTTGGCCTCGTAGAGCCGGCGGTCGGCGGCGCGCATCAGGTCCGAGACATCGGCATCTTGCGCACAGGTGATGCCGCCGATCGAGACGGTCAGCGGCACCGTGCGCTCGTCGACCGGACGAAAGCGGACCAGCTCGACTTCACGGCGGATGCGCTCGGCCACGCGCCGGGCTTCGGCTTCCGTAGCGCCGACCAGGAAGGCGCCGAACTCCTCACCGCCAATGCGGCCGAGCACGTCGCCGCTGCGGACGCCGCGCTCGATGGCGCTGGCGATCAACACCAGTGCGTCATCGCCGGTCAGATGGCCGAAACTGTCGTTGATCGCCTTGAAATGGTCGGCGTCGATGATCAGCAGCGCGCCGCGATCGGATTTGCGCCGCGAGCCGTCCAACGCGGCAAAGAAGCTCTCGCGGTTGAGCATGCCGGTCATGTCGTCGCGGCTCGCCTTCGCCGACAGGCGCCGATGCGCGGCGGCGAGCTGGGCATGCGCGCGGGCGAGATCGCGATGCGCGTTTTTCAGTCGGTCGCTCTGCCAGAAGGTGCTGGCGCAGGCGATCCAGGCGAGCGCCAGCGGGCACACCGTCGATGTCAGCCAGACAGTGCGGTCGACCGGAAAACCCATGGCGGGAACGATGATCAGCGTCAGCAAAAGCGAGATGGCTACCGAGCCGAATGCGACCGCGGCGGACTTTAAGACTATGCGACTCATCGCTGGCTCCCACTGAACCGTCTCTGTGCCAGCAAGCCCTGAAGGCCACCTTTCCGTGATGGCTAAAATTTGAATGGTGAGCCCATTTTTACAACTCTAGATGCACATAGGTTGTGGATAAGCTCTACATCAGAAAGGGGTTCGAACGGCAGATATTTCATGCCATAAGGACGCCATGACCACGCTGCCCGATCCCGCCCGCTTCGCCCATGTCACCGACTGGGTGTTCGACCTCGACAACACGCTTTATCCGCACCATTCGAATCTGTTTTCGCAGATCGACGTCAAGATGACGGCCTATGTCGGAGAACTGCTCACGCTGCCGCGCGAGGAAGCGCGCAAGCTGCAGAAGGAACTCTATCAGGAATATGGCACGACGCTGAACGGGCTGATGACGCGTCACGGCATCGACCCCGACGACTTTCTCGAAAAGGTGCATGATATCGACTATTCGTGGCTGGTGCCGGATCCGGTGCTGGGCACCGCTATCCGCCAGCTGCCCGGCCGCAAGTTCATCTTCACCAATGGCGACCGCAGGCACGCCGAGCGCACCGCGCGCCAGCTCGGCATACTCGACCATTTCGACGACATTTTCGATATCGTCGCCGCCGGGCTGACGCCGAAGCCGTCGCGGCAGACCTATGAGAAGTTTGCCGAACTGCACGCCGTCACCGGACACAATGCGGTGATGTTCGAGGATCTCGCCCGCAACCTCGAGGTGCCGAAATCACTGGGCATGACCACGGTGCTGGTGGTGCCGCGCAATTTCGAGCCGACCTTTGCCGAGATCTGGGAGCGCGATCCGGCCAATGAGGACGACGTCGATTTCGTCACCGACGATCTCGCGACGTTTCTGACGGGGATAGTGGAGGGGGTAGAGGAATTGAGGAGCTGAAGAATTGAAGAACTGGTGAAAGGGAGACCGATCCGGACCTCCTTTTCCTCAATTCTTCAGTTCTTCAATTCCCGGTTCCCCTACTCCCCCAACTTGTAGAAGCGGCTGATGATCCCCCAGGCCTCGTCGGCGGTGTCGACAAAGTCGATGATATCCTGGTCGCCGGGCGTGATGGTGCCTTGTTCGGCCAGGAAATCGAGGTCGATCGCGCGCTGCCAGAACGCCTTGCCGAACAGGATCACCGGCACGCGCTCCATGCGGCCGGTCTGGATCAGCGTCAGCGTCTCGAAGAATTCGTCCATGGTGCCGAAGCCGCCCGGAAACACCGCGACGGCCTTGGCGCGCATGACGAAATGCATCTTGCGGATGGCGAAATAGTGGAAGTTGAAGCACAGCTCCGGGGTCACATAGGCGTTCGGCGCCTGCTCGTGTGGCAGGACGATGTTGAGGCCGATCGACGGCGCGCCGACATCGTCGGCGCCGCGATTTCCCGCCTCCATCACGCCTGGGCCGCCACCGGTGACGACGACGAATTCGCGGTAGTAGGACGTGGCCGATTGCCGTGAGCAGAGGCGGGCGAATTTGCGCGCCTCCTCGTAGTATTTGCTGTTTTCCTCGAGGTTTTTCTTCTGCGTCTCGTTCTTGGCGGCCCAGGCCTCGCCGCCGGGCTCGGGAATACGCGCGCCGCCGAACAGGATGACCGTCGAGCGGATGCCGCGCTCGGCCAGGATCATTTCGGGCTTCAAGAGCTCAAGCTGCAAGCGCACAGCGCGCAATTCCCGGCGCGTCATGAAGTCGGGATCGTTCCAGGCCAGCCGGTAGGTTTCGGCGCGAGTCTGCGGCGTGTCGGGCACGCTTTTCGAGCGCTCCAGATCCTCGTCCGAATGCGGCAGCGGCGTCCATCCCGCCTTTTCCATAGGAGTCATATGCTTTCTACCCGTCCCAACAGTTCACTTGCGCCGTCCCATGGCGCACCCGCGATTGACCCCCAATACGCCTTAACATAGGGTCCGCGCGACTTTCAAAACAAGGTTAAGGCCGACGGCCTTAACAGCGTGGTAACGGAGCGAATTCATGTCGAAGCCTGATCTGGCCAGCCTCGAAAAGACCATCGAGAAGGCCTTCGAGGAGCGCGACACGATTTCGACCGCGACCCGTGGCGAAACGCGCGACGCCATCCAGTCCTCACTCGACCTGCTCGACCGTGGCACCGTGCGGGTCGCCGAGCGCCAGCCGGATGGCAAATGGCATGTCAACCAGTGGCTGAAGAAGGCGGTGCTGCTCTCCTTCCGGCTCTATCCGATGGAGATCATCAAGGGCGGCCCCGGGCAGGCGGTCTGGTGGGACAAGGTGGCGTCGAAGTTCGACGGCTGGAGCGCGGTCGACTTCGAGAAGGCAGGCTTCCGCGCCGTGCCGTCTTCGATCGTGCGCCGTTCTGCCTATGTCGCGCCGGGCGCGGTGCTGATGCCGTCCTTCGTCAATGTCGGCGCCTATGTTGACAGCGGCACCATGGTCGACACCTGGGCCTCGGTCGGCTCCTGCGCCCAGATCGGCAAGAATGTGCACCTCTCGGGCGGCGTCGGCATCGGCGGGGTGCTGGAGCCGATGCAGGCCGGCCCGACCATCATCGAGGACAATTGCTTCATCGGCGCGCGCTCCGAAGTGGTCGAGGGCTGCATCGTGCGCGAAGGCTCGGTGCTCGGAATGGGTGTGTTCATCGGCCAGTCGACCAAGATCGTCGACCGCGCCACCGGCGAAGTGTTTTATGGCGAGGTGCCGCCGAATTCGGTCGTCGTCGCCGGCTCGATGCCGGGCAAGGCCTTTCCGAACAACGAGCCGGGCCCTGGCCTCTACTGCGCCGTCATCGTCAAGCGCGTCGATGCCAAGACCCGGTCGAAAACCTCGATCAACGAACTGCTGCGTGATTGATCCTGTCCGAGCAACCAGAGCGCTCCAGATTGCCCAACACACCACCACTTCCCTGGCTTTTCTTCAGCCTCTCAGGGCGCGTCAGCCCAAGTGCCTACGTGCTCGCCGGGCTGCTGCTGGTGCTTGCACAGTTTTTCCCGCTCTACCAGTTGTCGAGACTGGAACCCGGCACCGCAACCAGCCAGAACTGGGCACTTGTGTTCTGGGTCGTTTTGCTGATCTCGACATGGTCGAGCTTTGCGGTAACCGCAAAGCGGTTTCATGATTTCGGCAAGCCGACTTATTACGCGTTGATCTCTCTTATCATCGGCCCCATTCTTCTCATCGTTCTAGCGTGTTTCCGCGGTGACCCCGGTCCGAACCGCTACGGCAAACGCAGCAACGCGCCGGCTGAACCATGAGCGCCGACCGGATATCTCGCCATGCGCTACCGCACGCTTGATCCGAAACTGATCATCGACACCGCCGAGCGGCTGGAAGAGCGCGTCGCCGAGCGTTTTCCCGATGCCGGCCTGCGCGGCGTCGCCGCCGAACTGGTGTCGCTGTCGCGCGACCTGGCCAAGGCGGCGCAGGCGCTGGAAGCGCCGATCTGGTGGCTGCGCGGCGCCATCGTCGCCGCTGTTGCCGCCGGCGCGCTGACCTTCCTATTCGTCGGCACCATCCTGCCGCTCATCCATATCTCGCAGGCCGACGATGCGGTGCAGTCGGTGCAAGGCATCGAAGCCACGATCAACATGATGATCCTTGCCGTGCTCGGCCTGCTGGCGCTGATCCGCACCGAGGAGCGCATCAAGCGCAAGCGGGTGTTTCGCCAGCTGCATGGGTTGAGATCGCTGATCCATGTCATCGACATGCACCAGCTGACCAAGGATCCGGCAGCATTGTCCGCCAATTTCAGGCCGACCGCGCATTCGCCGGCTCGCATCACCAATGCCGCCGACCTGGCGCGCTACCTCGACTATTGCTCGGAAATGCTGTCGATCACCGGCAAGATCGCGGCGCTGTTTGCGCAGTCCGTCAATGACGATGTGGTCATCGACGGCGTCAACGACGTCGAGAACCTGGCGTCCAACCTGTCGCGCAAGATCTGGCAGAAGATCACGCTGATCGAGAACCACCCGGCGGCGCAGCCCGTGCCGGCGCCAGGCCCGGCGAGCAAAGCGCCGGCTCCGAGGCGCGCACCAAAGCTGTGACGCGGCGGGCCCACGCGCCTGTTTTCGGGCTATGCGGGCCAAGGCCCGAGGCTCGCGGCAAGTAGACTATCCAGTGACGGCTTCCGGCGTCAGCCCGGGTGAGCCGCGCGTTTCCCGCTCGGCCTGCCGCACCAGCGCGGTGACCCGCTTCAGCAGAGGCGCCGGCGTGCCGGCCTTTTCGGCGAGGCTCAGGACGGCCCCCTGCAGGTCACCGATCTCGGTCGGCCGACCGCGCTGGAGGTCGTCCCACATCGACGAGCGCGCCTGCGGGTCGATGGCGAGCATGCGGCGGGCGACCAGCCGGAACAGCCAGTCCGGCAGCCGGAGCAGCTTCGGCAGCAGGCCGGGACGCAAGCCGCCGATCCGCGCCGGCGCGATATGTAACGCCTTCATCGCCGCCAAGGCCTCGTCGATCTGACCGGCCAGGATCCGCCGCCAGCGGCGGTCGGCAAGTTCGCTCGCCAGCGGCAGGCCGGACAAGGCGACAAGCGCGTTGTTGAGGTTGATCAGCAGCTTGCCCCACTGAACGGCTTTCATGTCGGGATGGGTTTCCACGCCAAGCCCTTCGACATCGAGAAGGCCGGCAAGGCCGGTCACGCCATCTTCGATCATGACCTTGCCGTTGCTGGCGCGATGCACGTGAAGCGGCAAATTGCCTATGGCCGACTGGACGACATTGAACGGCACCATGCCGGCGAGCACAGTCCGTCCACCGAGCCCGGCGCGTAACCGGTCGGCATTGCCGACGCCGTTCTGGAGGCTGACCACCACGACTTCGCCGCGCGCATGTCCGGCAACAAGCGACGCCATCTCCTCGGTAGCGCCGTTCTTGACCGTCACCAGCACCACGTCGGCACTGGCCAGGGCAGCGGCGGGATCGGTGGTGACGGACTCCGGCCGGATGGATCGGTCGCGATTATCGAGATCGGTGATGCGCAGGCCGCCGTCCAGCAAGACCGTCGCGATGCTTGGCCGCGCCAAAAACACCACCTTGCGTCCGGCCAGCGCCAGGCAGCCGCCGACATAGCAGCCTATGCTGCCGGCGCCGGCAATGACGATGGTCTTTTCGGCGTTGGCCATGCGATTATCTCGTGTTGGCCTGCACTATACGACAGGAAAACCATAATGTCGGCGGCAGGACCGGTCATCATCTCTGGCCGTGACAGGCCTTTCGCTTTCGACTATCGCTTTGCCCATGAAACTGCCGACCGATCCCGCCGCCAACCTCGCGACCCTCATACGCTGCGCCTCCGTAACGCCCGCCGAGGGCGGCGCGCTGGCTGCCCTGGAAGGCATGCTGAAGCCGCTCGGCTTTTCCGTCGAACGCCCGGTGTTTTCCGAAGACGGCACCCCCGACATCGAGAACCTCTACGCGCGTCGCTCCGGCAATGGGCCGCATCTGATGTTTGCCGGCCATACCGACGTGGTGCCGGCGGGCGACGAGGCGTCGTGGACGCATCCGCCCTTCGCCGCCGAGATCGCCAAGGGCGAGATGTATGGCCGCGGCGCCGTCGACATGAAGGGCGGCATCGCCTGTTTCATCGCCGCCGTGGCGCGCCATGTCGAGAAAAAGGGTGGTCCGAAAGGCTCGGTCTCGCTGCTGATTACCGGCGACGAGGAGGGGCCGGCGATCAACGGGACGACAAAACTGCTCGACTGGGCGGCGGCCAAGGGCGAGAGATGGGACGCCGCGATCGTTGGCGAGCCGACCAATCCGGACACGCTCGGCGACATGATCAAGATCGGCCGGCGTGGCTCGATGTCTGGCAGTGTCACGGTCAACGGCCGCCAGGGCCATGTCGCCTATCCATTGCTCGCCGACAATCCGGTGCGCGGCCTGATCAGCCTGGTCGACGCCTTGCTGTCGCCCGTCTTCGACAAGGGCACGAAGGATTTTCAGCCGACCAATCTGGAAGTGACCTCGATCGATGTCGGCAACCCGGCGACCAATGTTATTCCGGCCAAGGCGACAGCCACCTTCAACATCCGCTTCAACGACACATGGACTGCCGAGACGGTGCAGGCCGAGATCCATAACCGCCTCGACCAGGCGGCGAAGCGCAAGAAATACCGGACCGGCAAGACGCCGGTCGACTACGAGCTGATCTGGCGCGACCGGCCGAGCCATGTCTTCCTGACGCGCGACGACAAGCTGATCGAGACGCTGCGCGGCTCGATCAAGGCGACGGTCGGCAAGGAGCCGGCGCTGTCCACCTCGGGCGGAACCTCGGATGCGCGTTTCATCAAGGACTATTGCCCGGTGGTCGAGTTCGGCCTCGTCGGCAAGACCATGCACATGGTCGACGAGCGCGTCGCACTGGCCGACCTCGAGACGCTGACCCAAATCTACCAGCGCTTCATCGATGACTGGTTCGAGCAGGGCTGATCATGCTTTCGGTTGACGAGACCTCTTCATCGCTTAACGGCGCCTGGCGGCTGATGCTCGGAAAGGCCGACGGCTTGCGGCTGCTCGACCTTTCGGCGGACGGCTTCTGGAATTCCTTCTTCGCCATCGTCGTCGCCGCGCCGGCGATGATCGTCGGCTGGGTCGGCACGGCCAACGAGATCGGCGATCCCAATGCGTTCGCCGGTCGGCTGGGCATGTTGGTTCGCCTGGCGACCGTCGACCTCGGCTCGTGGCTGCTGCCCCTGTTTGTGCTTGCCCTGGTCGCATCGCGCGCCGGCATTGGCGACCGCTTCGTCCACTATGTCGTCGCCAGCAACTGGGCGTCGGCGATCACCGCCTGGATGCTGCTGCCTTCAGCGCTGATCAGGCTTTTCCTGCCGTCCGGCAACCCGGTTGCCGAATTGGTGTGGCTGGTTCTGGTGGTGCTTTCGCTGGTACTCTCCTGGCGGATGACCAACGCCGCGATCGGCAAGGGCGCGGCTGTCGGCAGCGCCGTGTTCGCAGGCATGTTGGTGGTGTCTCTGGCCGTGTTGTTCGGCCTGGTGGCGCTGCTCGGCATCACTGTGCCGACCGCCGCTCCGGCCTAGAACTTTTCCGGATAGTCTACACCGACGAGAAAAAGCCCGTCGGGCGGCGCCACCTGGCCGCAGGCGGCGCGGTCTTGTGCAGCGAGCGCGGCCTTGAGGTCGGCGGCGGTCCAGCCGCCGTCGCCGACGCGTTTCAGCGAACCGACCATGGAGCGCACCTGGTTGTGCAGGAAAGAGCGCGCCGAGGCCCTGACTTCGATCAGGTCGCCCTGGCGGCTTACATCGAGCAGCTCCAGCGTCCGCACCGGACTGTTGGCCTGGCATTGCGTCGAGCGGAAGGTGGTAAAGTCATGTCGGCCGAGCAGGACTTTCGCCGCTTCGTGCATGGCGTCCGCATCGAGCCGCTTCGGCACCCACCAGACCTTGCCCTTTTCCATCGCTGCAGGCGCGCGCCGGTTGAGGATGCGGTAGAGATAGTGCCGTCCGCGGGCCGAGAAACGGGCGTCGAACTCATTGGGGACAACCGTCGCCTGCAGGATGGCGATGCGCGCGCCCGCCGCCTGCAGGTGCGCGTTGACGGCGTCGCGCACCTTGTCGTTTGGCCATGCCTTGGCGAGGTCGACATGCGCCACCTGGGCGGTCGCATGCACCCCGGCGTCGGTGCGGCCGGCGGCGCGTATCCGCACCGCCTCACCGCAGAATTTCTCGATCGCCTGCTCTATCGCCTGCTGCACCGAAGGCTGATCCGCCTGGTGTTGCCAGCCGGCGAAGAGGCTGCCGTCATATTCGATATCGAGACGAAAACGCGGCATACACCCTTCGTTCAGGCGGCGAGTGCGGTAAAGGCCTGGGCGTAGACCAGTTTGCCTTTTTCGGGTGCGTCACCCCAGGCCAGCGCCTGCAGCGCTTCGCCCTGATATTCGCTCTCGAACTTTTCGGCCCGCGCATGATTGTAGCCGAAGCGGCCGTAATAGGCCGGATCGCCCAACACAACGGCGAGCGTCTCGCCGGCATCCCTGAGGCGGATATGCGCCTCGCGGATCAGCGCACCGCCAATGCCCGAGCCGTGGAACGAAGGTTCCACCGCCAACGGCGCCAGCGCCACGGCTGCAAACTGCTTGCCGCCGTTCTGAACGAACAGCCTGGAAAACAGGATGTGGCCGACCACCTGGCCGTCTTCTTCCGCCACCAGTTCGACAACGGCGTCGCCGCCGGTGACCAGAGCGTCGACCAGCCCGGCCTCCGCCTGCTGGCCGAATGCGTGTTCCTCGACCAGGCGTATAGCCTCGCGGTCCCGCGGCGTCGCGCCGCGTATCGACATCATGCTCATGAGAACTTCATTCCTTTTTCGATCTTGGCCCCGCGCAGAAACTCCTGCGCGGCAGCAGGCTTTCCGCCCGCCCGTTGAACTTCGACCAGCCTGACCGCGCCCGACCCGCAGGCGACCGTCAGCCGGTCATCGAGAATTCCTCCCGACTCGCCCATGCTTTCAGAAAGCGTACCTTCAGAAAGCGTCGAGCGAAGCAGTTTCAGCCGTTCCGTGCGGCCGCCGATGTCGGCCTCGCACCAGGCGCCCGGGAATGGCGACAGCCCGCGAATGTGATTGTGGACCTCCGCAGCCGGGCGCGTCCAGTCCACACGTGTCTCCGACTTATCGATTTTCCTGGCGTAGGTCACCCTGTCAGCCGCCTGCAAAGTCGATGCCAGGGTATTTGTCTCCAATCGGGACAGCGCTTCCACCATCAGCGTGGCAGCAATATTCATCAAGCGGTCGTGCAGATCGCCGGCGGTCATGTCGGGCTCTATGGCGCATTTTTCAACCAGTGCCACCGGACCGGTGTCCAGGCCCTCTTCCATGCGCATCACCATCATGCCGGTTTCGACGTCGCCGGCCATAATGGCGCGCTGGATGGGAGCTGCACCACGCCAACGCGGCAAAAGCGAGGCGTGGCCGTTGAGGCAGCCGAGGCGCGGAGCCTCCAAAATACCCTTCGGCAACAGCAAACCATACGCGACGACGACCGCGACATCGGCACGCAACGCATAGAAAGCAGCTTGCTCGGCCTCGCCCTTCAGCGACAGCGGCGTGCGCACTTCGATGCCCAGCCGCTCAGCCTCGCGCTGCACCGGCGACGGTGTCAGCTCCAGCCCGCGGCGGCCCGCGGCGCGCGGCGGCTGGGTGTAGACGGCTGCTATCTCGTGCCCGGCCTCGGCAATCGCGCGCAGCACCGGCACCGAAAACTCCGGCGTGCCCATGAAGATGACGCGAAGCGGCATTTTTCGTCCAGTATCCTGTTCTGCGCGCGGCAGGTCCGCTCAAGCGTCTGCTTCAAACGGGTTTACGATCTTGAGGTCAAGCTCTTCGAAGTCCTTAATATTGCGCGTCGCCAGCATAGCGTCGTGCGACAGGCAGATGGCAGCGATCACGGCATCGGAAAGGCTGATCGGCCGGCCGATAGTTTCCCGCATTGCCCGGAGCTTGCCCGCCAGACGGGGAATGGGACCGGCAAATTCGACGACACGTCCCGAAAACTGCTTCGAAACCAGGTGGTCAAGTGCACGGACGTGGCGGTCCGAGCCGGTCTTGTTGAGAAACCTTTCGGCTCCAAAGGACTGCTCCATGACAACAGGACCGCAGAGATAGAGGTCGAGCAGGTCCTGTCTGCCAAACCACTTAGCGACGTTTGGATCGGGCGCGGGCCGGCTCGCTTCCGAGACGACATTGGTATCGAGGATTATCACTCGAAATTCTCAATGGTGCGGCCAAAGTCGCGTTTCCGTTCCGCTTCGATCTCATCCATCATCTGCGCAAATTCGTCGCTGATTGCATTTTCCGAGGCGAAGGCAGCGCGAATCGCATCCCAAGCCGTGAGTCCAGGCTCGGCCTTGCCTTCTTTTTCCGCAACCATGCCTTTTCGCAACAGATCGATCGCCTTGATCGAGAGGCTTTGGCCGCCCTTGCGTGCCGCATGCTCGATTTCACGCTTCAACGGCTCGGGAATATCTCTGATCAACATATCGCCCATCTGAGTCTCCAGTCTGATATCAATGATATCACGCAAGGAAGCGTCTCTCAATAGGGGCGGGTCGAGACGGGATTTTGTGCGAGTCGCCGAAAGCAGGGCCTATCCCACCAGCTTGCCCGGCGCCTTGTCCTTGGCGAGCTTCTTGAACTTCTTGACCACCATGTCGCGCTTCAGCTTCGAGATGTGGTCGATGAACAGCACACCGTTGAGATGGTCGATCTCGTGCTGCAGGCAAGTCGCCATCAGGCCTTCGGCCTCGATCTCCTGCAGCTTGCCGTCGCGGTCGAGATATTTCACGCGCACCGAGGCGGGACGCTCGACCTCGGCGTAATAGTCCGGGATCGACAGGCAGCCTTCCTCGTAGACCGAGCGGGCGTCGGCGCTTTCGAGGATTTCGGGATTGATGAAGACATGCGGCGCCGGCGGCTCGTCTTCCTTGGCGAGGTCGATGACCAGCATGCGCAGCGGCTCGCCGATCTGGATTGCGGCCAAACCGATGCCCGGCGCATCATACATCGTCGCCAGCATGTCGTCGGCCAGTTTGCGCAAAGGCGCGTCGACGCGTTCGACTGGTTTGGAAACCTGGCGCAGGATGGGATCGGGAAGGATGATGAGCGGCTTGATCGACATGGCGCCTCACCTAAAACGTCGCAGGAGAAGCGTCAACCGGTGCGAATCGGTCTCGTTCACGTTTTGATCTGTGCCAGGTCTGCGAATCGGCTATGCTGGCGGGATGAACGACCTGAGCACCATCCTTTCCGAACCCGTTGCCCGGCTTGGCGCCACGACGATCACGCTCGGCCATGCACTGGCCCTCGGCGCGCTGGTGTTTCTCGGCCTGTTCCTGGCGCTTGTCGTGGCGCTGTGGCGATCGGCCAAGGCGCGCACCATCGCCGCGGCGGAAGCCGCCGACCACGCCCGCGACGCCGAGGCGCGGATGGCCGGCATTTTGCAAAGCCAGGCCGAGATGCAGGGCCGCATGGGCGCCATCGCCGACGTGTTCGGCGCAAGGCAGGCCGAACTCAACCAGTCGATCGGCCAGCGCCTCGACGCCATGACCGGCAGGCTCGGTCAAACCATGACCGAACAGACCAAATCGACGCATGAGAGCCTCGCCAAACTGCAGGAACGGCTGGCGGTCATCGACACCGCGCAAGGCAACATTCAGTCGCTGGCCGGCCAGGTCGTGCAATTGCAGGCGATCCTGTCCAACAAGCAGACGCGCGGCGCCTTCGGCCAGTCGCGCATGGAGGCGATCGTCGCCGACGGCCTTCCGATGGGCGCCTACGAGTTCCAGGCAACGCTGTCAAACGGCAGCCGTCCCGACTGCCTGGTCAGGATGCCGAACGGTGCGCCGCAGCTTGCCATCGACGCCAAGTTTCCGCTGGAAGCCTGGAACGCCATCCGCGCCGCCGATGGCGCCGAACAACAGAAGATCGCGGCCCAGGCTTTCCGCCGCGACATCGAAATTCACGTCCGCGATATCTCGGAAAAATACCTGATCCAGGGCGAGACGCAGGACACCGCCTTCATGTTCGTGCCGTCGGAATCGGTGTTCGCCGAAATCCACGAGAATTTCGACGCCGTGGTCCAGAAGGCGCACCGGGCGCGTGTCATCATCGTCTCACCGTCGCTTTTGATGCTGTCGATCCAGGTCATCCAGGCCATCCTCAAGGACGCCCGCATGCGCGAACAGGCGCATCTGATCCAGGGCGAGGTGATCCGGCTGATGGAAGACGTCGCGCGCGTCGACGAACGCGTGCGCCGGTTGCAGACGCATTTTGGCCAGTCGGCCAAGGATATCGACGAGATACTGGTGTCGACGTCGAAGGTGACCAAGCGCGGCCAAAAGATCGAAGCGCTGGAGTTTGGCGAAAGCGAAGCCGAAGTGCGCGGTGGCGGACCCGCCAAGGCCGAAGCCGGAGTGCGGGTGGCGGATTCCAAGACGGGGCAGCTCAGGCTACGTGTCGTCGAAGGCGACGATTAAAGCGCGTCGCGCTGAACGGATTCATACGACGCGCTTTAAAAGTCTTTGTTTTGATGCATGTCGTTGTCCCAGAACCGCGGCACACTTCTGGGCGCCATGCATTAGACCGTAGCCACGATCACGTGCGCCTGGATCTTGGCCGCAACCTCGCCGCTGCCGTGTCTGGCTGCAATCACGGACGCGGCGTGATCGGTTGCGGCTTCCAGTTTTCCTCTAGCCTCGATTTCGTTGCGAAGCGGAGTTCCCTGGCAATAGGCAACCGCCGGAAGGCGCGGCGAGGAGGCACGGCTTTGTTCGGCCCTCGTGTCGATCACCACACGGGAGAAACCTGCGGCTTCCAACTCGCCGCGGATCAATGCAATGTCATTGTAGCCGTGCGGCGTGCGGGCGAGAAAGCGGGGCGGATCGTTCGGAAAAATCTCCGCAAGAGCATTCGTCACATCATTGGCGAATACATTCTCTTCGATGCGATCCCACACGTTGAACAGGAAATGGCCGCCGGTCTTCAGGACCCGCTTTGCTTCGCGATAGCCGGCGGCTCGGTCGGGAAAGAACATCGCGCCGAACTGACAGCAAACGAGATCGAAAGCCGCATCTTCGAACGGCAGCGCCAGAGCATCCGCCTGACGCCATTGTATACGACTGTCGGGAGCTTGTCGCGAGGCCGCGTAGTCGAGCATAGGCTGGTTGAGGTCGGTCACGACATAGCTTGCGCCGGGAGACAGTTTTGGAGCCAATGCGCGGGTGACAACGCCGGTACCGGCGGCGACTTCCAGGACGGCGCCGGGCGACAAGGACGCTGCCCGTCGTGCCAAATCCGCGGCGAACGGCTCGAAGATCAGCGGCACCATGTAATGGTCGTAGTTTTCCGGAATCGAGCCGGCAAACACTTTGTCCGTTTCCGACATTGCTATCCCCCGCCATCCGTTTGATGGCTAGCCTAGCACATTATTGGCTGGTTTGGGCCGCGTTTAACCGGGAGGCAGGTGCTACTGCGCCTCTACGATGCTTACGCCCTCGAATTCCGGAAGCCAGTGCAGGGCCGATCGGTGCCATTTCTGTTGGGTCGGAACGAGATCCTCGCGTTGCCGCGCGGTCCCCGCCCTGATCCCATAGACCTTCGGCCCGTCGCCAACCGACGTTGCGTAAAGATGGGAACCGCAGTCGCCGCAGAACGCCTGGGCACGCTTGGCGCCGCTCGATCCCGTCTTGATATAAACCTTCGGTGTGCCCTTTGTGATCCTATAATGATCCTCAGGCGCGGGAACAGTGACACGAAAGGCGGTACCGGTCAGTTGCTGGCAGTCGGTGCAATGACAGATAGAGGTCTTTTCCGGGTCGACGTCTGCTTCATAAGTTATGGCGCCGCAATGGCACCCACCATCGATTTTCATCGTTGATTCTCCGAAATCCGTCGGGTGATCTTAGCGGGACCAGGCGATGGCGCCAACGGTGGACTGCTGGTCCAGAACTAGTCCGACGCCGCCTCGACCTGCTTGCGCCGGTGCTCCCAGGTTCCGGTCGTCTGCGGCTTGACGAACAGTCTGGTGATCTCCGGCATTTCTTTTTTCAAGAGCGCCTCGATGCGCTCGACACAGGCTTCGATCTCAGGCGCCGTCAGATGGTCCTCGAATTCGATGCTCAGCCCAGCGACGATCTGTTGCGGGCCGAGATGGACGGTGAGAACGCCGTTGGCCCGCTGCACTGCCGGATCCTGCTGGGCGATGGCCAGCACCTTGGCCTGCACTTCCGGCGAGGCCGGCTCACCGATGAGCAATCCCTTGCTTTCGCGCGCCAGAAAGATGGCGGTGGCGCCGAGGATCATCGCGATGCCGATCGAGGCGACGCCGTCGAGCTCGGGCATGTCGAGGAGTTCGGCCGCCAATATGCCGGCGAAGGCGACGAACAGACCGAGCAGGGCGGCGCTGTCCTCGAACAGGATCGTGTAGACGCTCGGATCCTTGCTCGATTGCACGGCCTGCAGCCAGCCTTGGTTGCCCTTCTGCTGGCGGAACTCCTTCAGCGCCACGTACCAGGAGCTGCCCTCGAACAGCATTGAGAGGCCCAGCACAATGTAGTTGATTTTGGGATTGGCGACCGGCTGAGGCGCCATGATGTGGACGACGCCTTCATAGAAGGACACGCCAGCGCCGAGCGCAAAGACGAGCAGGGCGACAATGAAGCTCCAGAAATACAGCTCGCGGCCATGGCCGAGCGGGTGCGTGCGGTCCGGCGGACGGGCGGCGCGGTGCATGCCGTAGAGCAGCAGCCCGCCATTGCCGGTATCCACCAGCGAGTGCACGCCTTCCGACAGCATCGCCGAGCTGCCGGTGAAGAAGGCGGCGACGAATTTGGTCATAGCAATAGCTAAATTACCGGCGAGCGCCGCGTAGATGACCGTCTTCGACCCGCCATGCGCTGCCATGCTGTCCCTCCAAGGCGCCCAATGTAACGGCCTGCCGCCGAGCTCCACAGGCATCACAACGCACGAATCGCCTGGTCGTTCAGGTTGAAGGCCAGCTTGCGGAAAGACGCCCCTATTCGATGATCTCGTCCGTCCACACCTTGAAACCAGCCAGCGTGCCCGGTCCGAAGATGTGGGTCAGCGGCACGTCGGCGGCGTCGCGACCCGACGCGATCAGGATGCGGCCGATGCGTGGCGAATTGTTGCGCGGGTCAAAGACATGCCAGCGGCCACCGAGATAGACCTCCATCCAGGCTGCGAAATCCATGCTCGCCCAAGGTTTGGGCAGGCCGATGTCGCTGATGTAGCCGGTGCAGTAGCGGGTCGGGATGTTTAGCGCACGGCAGAAGGTGACGGCGAGGTGGGCAAAGTCACGGCAGACGCCGCTTTGCTCGCGATAGGCTTCGGCCGCGGTGCGCGTCGGTCGGGCATTGCCGTAGCTGAAGACGATGTGGTTGTGGACGAAATCACAGACCGCCTGGACGCGGGCAATACCGAGCGGCGTATGCCCGAACAGCCGCCAGGCTTCGCTGGCCAGCAGATCGCTCTCGCAAAAGCGGCTGGGCAACAGGAACAGCAATGTGTCCGACGGCAGGTCGCGAACCTCATGCTGCCAGGCCATCAGGTCGCCCATCTCGAAGGTACCGGGGTCGCGGATTACCGAATCGGTGCCGAAGGTGAAGCGCCCGGGCGGGGCGACGAAACGGTTGCACCAATTGCCGAAACTGTCGCGGTAGCTCTGGATCGGCACCGGCGGGCTGGAGGTCAGGAAATCCGGGCGCTCGAGATCGGAGGCCCTGGAGTAGTGGACGTTGAGCATCGCGATGAGCGGCGTTTCCTGCGGAAAATCGAAACTCATCTCGCTGCCGATGCGGATTCGCATTGTCGTCCTGACCGCACTGCCTGATCATCGCCGGGCGAAGGCATGGCCGATGCTGCAGTGCGAAGGCAACCATGGCACGGACCGGAATGGTTTACGAGCAAATTAGAAACCGGTTGAAAGCGGCCCGACGGCGCCGGCGACAGACGCCCGCCCCCTTGCAGTCCGGCGTTTCTCTTGTTTCACTTGGCCTCCCAGCAACTGGAGGAGCGAATCATGGCTAAAGGTGCGATGAAGGCGGGCAAGGAAGCTCGGAAGCCGAAAAAAGACGCCAAGAAGCCCGCAGCGGCTCCGGCACTCAAGGCGCCGCCCGTCAAGGCGATGAGGCTCAAGGAAAAGTAAGCCCGCCTCGGAAGATCTTGGACGGTTGAAATCCGGACAACCGTTTCGGCGCAGATTTTGACACCGGCGGCATGAACGATGCGGCCGGTGTTTTTGTTGATCGCACCGGCGCAGCCGCTTATACCGAAGCGGCGAGGACGACCTCGCGCCTTTCTCAAAAGTCCGGCCGGGACGCCCCGCCATCCTCATGGAAGGAGTGCATCCCGATGTCGTGGATTTTTCTGTTCTTCGCTGGTCTGTTCGAAATCGGCTGGGCGATCGGCCTCAAATACACTGACGGCTTCTCGAAGCCGCTGCCGACGGTGCTCACTGTCGCCTCGATGATCATCAGCCTCGGGTTGCTCGGCCTGGCGCTCAAGACGCTGCCTGTCGGGACGGCCTATGCGGTGTGGACCGGCATCGGCACGGTCGGCACGGCGCTGCTTGGCATCTGGCTGCTGGGCGAGCCGGCGACGGCCATCCGGCTCGCCTGCATTGCGCTCATCGTCTGCGGCATTATGGGGCTGAAGCTCGCCGCCTGAGCAAAGCAACCAAGGAAATCGACGCACAAACACATTCAGGGCCGCTGGAAGGCGACCCTGATGTCCGATCGTTTCGATCGAAGCGTTAGCGGGCGGAGAAGCCCGGAGGCGTCCTGCCGGTACGCTGCTTGCGGGCCGCATAGCGTGCGTCGCGCTTGGCCTTGCGTTCGGCTTCGTCGGCCAGCAAACGGGCAATGCGCTCGTTTTCTTCGGCTTCCTTGATCTTCGCTTCAGCCTGCGCTGCCTCTTCGGCCGCAATACGCGCCGCTTCGGCTGCTGCCTCGCGCTCGGCCTTCTCGACCGCCTCGCGTGCCAGCTTTTCCTGCTTCAGCCTGGCCTTTTCGGCCTCGCGTATCTCGCGAGCCTCAAGAATCGCCTTGCGTTCGGCTTGTTTGGCCAGAACCGCAGGATCATCAGCCGCCGGCTTTGACTTGAAGCGCTCCAGAAGCGCCTTCTTTGCCTCGTTCGCGGCATTGCGCCGCTCGAAAATGTCTTTTTCCCTGTAGATAGCCAAGTCCACTTCCCTGAAGTCAATTCGCGACGCTTACATACGCGCGAAAACCGAGAGTTCAAGCGCCAAAACGGTATGCCAGCCATGAAAGTTTATGCTGTTGCAGCCGGGAGACGCGTTTTCCCTGAAACAAAGCCGGCCGAAACCGACATGCACTGTTCACCATCCGCCCCTCTGGCGGCCGGGGCGGCTCGCCGCTACCTCTAGCGGCAAATCAGAACATTTGGATGACATGCCATGGAACTCGGTCTCTACACTTTCGCCGACGTCAGCCCGGAGCCCGGCCCCGGCGCGATCGGCCCGCATCAGCGACTGCGCAATCTGATCGAGGAGGTCGAGCTGGCCGACCAGGTCGGCCTCGACGTCTTTGGTCTGGGCGAACATCACCGCCCCGACTATGCCGCGTCCGCGCCGGTGGTGGCGCTGGCCGCTGCCGCCGAACGCACCAAGCGCATCAAGCTGACCAGCGCGGTCACCGTGCTGTCCTCCGACGATCCGGTGCGCGTCTTCCAGCAGTTCGCAACGCTCGACCTTTTGTCGGACGGCCGGGCCGAGATCATGGCCGGGCGCGGCTCGTTCATCGAATCCTTCCCGCTGTTCGGCTACAATCTCGAGGACTATGACGAGCTGTTCGCCGAAAAGCTCGATTTGCTGCTGGCCATCCGCGATAATGTAAATGTCACCTGGTCCGGCAATCTGCGCGCGCCCATCAACGACCGCGGCGTCTATCCGCGGCCGCTGCAGGACAAATTGCCGATCTGGATCGCAATAGGTGGAACGCCGCAATCTGCGGCGCGCGCGGGCGTGCTCGGCCTGCCGCTGGCGCTGGCCATCATCGGCGGTGAGCCGGCGCGGTTTGCACCGCTGTTCGACATTTATCGCGATGCCGCCAGGCGGGCCGGTACCGACCCCTCGGGCCTTGCCACCAGCATCAATGTGCACGGCTTCATCGCCGGGACCACTGAACAGGCGGCCGACGATTTCTACGGCCCGCAGGCCGAAGTGATGAACCGCATCGGCCGCGAGCGCGGCTGGGGCCCGACCTCGCGGGCGCATTTCGATCAGTCGCGTGGTCCGAACGGCGCGCTGTTCGTCGGTAATCCGGAGCAGGTGGCGGAAAAGATCGTCGCCCAGCACAAGATCTTCAACAATGACCGCTTCCTGCTGCAGATGGCGATCGGCGCCATGCCGCACGCCAAGATCATGAAGGCGATCGAACTGTACGGCACCAAGGTGGCGCCGATCGTGCGCAAGGAGACCGCCAAGCCCGGCGTCGCCGTCGCAGCGCCAGCCGCCTGAGCGACGGGCGGCCCGGATTGAGGGCCTTGCCGGCTAACGGAACCTTGGGCTTGCAGAGGCGTTTCCGTCAGGGGAATGCACCAATTGCGGTGCGCCGCTGAGGGAAAATCATGAAAGCCGAACCCGCCGCTTTGGGTGCTGGCCTTGCCGAAACCGAAGAGGCGAGAGTTGTGGCGCGTGCCGACACGCATCTGATGCGTTCGCTGCTCATCGGGATCTTCCTGTTCATGGCCATCTACGCGCTGTATTTCGCGCGTGCTTTCTTCATGCCGGTCATCCTCGCCTTCCTGCTGACGCTGACGCTGACACCAATCGTGCGCTTCCTGCGCAAGCGCGGCATTCCGGAAGTGGTTTCGGCGACAATGTTGGTCGTGCTGTCGATCTGCGTCTTCGGCGTTGCCGGCTATCTGCTCAGCGGCCCGGTCATCGACCTTCTCAACAACACCTCGTCGATCGGCCAACAACTTACCGAACGGCTGGCGCAATTACGGCGTCCGCTCGAGAGGATCATGCAGATCTCGCATCAGATCGAACAGATGACGGAGACCTCGCAGGAGCCGGGCATCCAGAAGGTGGCGATGGCACAGTCCGGCGTCCTGTCGGCCGCCGCCAGCAACGTCCTGTCGGCGGGGACAAGCCTGACCATCATCTTCGTGCTGTCGCTGTTCCTGCTGGCGTCAGGCACGATGTTCTATGAGAAGATCATCCAGTCCTTCGCCAGCCTCAGTGAGAAGAAGCGGGCCTTGCGCGTCGTCTATGACGTCGAGCGCGAAATCTCGCATTATCTGCTCACCGTCACCGTCATCAATGCCGGTCTCGGCGCGGTTATCGGCCTTGGCCTGTGGGCGCTCGGCATGCCCAACCCGCTCGTCTGGGGAACGATGGCGGCGCTGCTCAACTTCCTGCCCTATGTCGGCGCGCTGATCACCATCGTGCTGGTCAGCGTCATTGCGATGATCAGCTTCGACTCGATCACCTACGCCCTTTTGGCGCCGGGCTTCGTGCTTTTGTGCGACATCGTCGAAGGCCAGTTCGTTACGCCGATGGTTGTCGGCCGACGCCTCGAGATCAACGCCGTGGCGATCTTCATCGCCATCGCCTTCTGGTCTTGGCTTTGGGGCTTTGTCGGCGCGCTGATGGCGGTGCCGCTGCTGGTCGTCGTCAAAGTGTTCTGCGATCATTTCGATGGCCTCAGCCATGTCGGCAATTTTCTCGCCGCACAGCAGACGGCCGTGGTGGAGGAGGAAGCGGCCGAAGAGAACGGAAAGGACGCGCCATAAGCTTGCCGCGCCTGTCCGTCATCCCGCATTTGTTGTCTTCAGGCGGAGTGCCTATATCGAGCCGGTCAAGCCGGACCCTGCGATGAACGATGCCTCCTTCGACCTCGATTCCTATTTCGACCGCATCGGCTATCGCGGTCCGATCGATGCGTCGCTCGACACGCTGAGCGCGCTGCATCGCCAGCATCCGCAGGCGATCCCGTTCGAGAATCTGGACCCGTTGCTTGGTGCCAGCTCGACATCGTCATTCCCGACCGCGCCTTCGAAACCAGGGTCAGGCAGTTGAACATCGTAAAGGCTTGAGGCCCATGACCGCACTTTCCGTTCTCGACCTGTCGCCGATCGTCGAAGGCAGCGACGCCTCGCAATCGCTGGCAAATTCGCTCGACCTGGCCCGCCATGCCGAGCGGCTCGGCTACAGGCGCTACTGGCTGGCCGAGCACCACAACATGCCGGGCATCGCCAGCGCGGCGACCGCCGTGGTCATCGCCCATGTCGCCGGCGGCACCAAGACCATCCGCGTTGGCGCCGGTGGCATCATGCTGCCCAACCATGCGCCGCTGGTGATTGCCGAGCAGTTCGGCACGCTGGCGGCACTGCACCCCGGCCGCATCGACCTCGGCCTCGGCCGCGCGCCCGGCACCGATATGGGAACAGCGCGCGCGCTGCGCCGCAATCTCGAGGCGTCAGACAATTTCCCCCAGGATGTCGTCGAGCTGATGGGCTATTTCCAGCCGGCCGCGGAAGGCCAGCGTATCCACGCCGTGCCCGGCGAAGGCCAGAAGGTGCCGGTCTGGATCCTCGGTTCCAGCCTCTATGGCGCGCAGCTCGCCGCCATGCTCGGCCTGCCCTATGCGTTTGCCTCGCATTTCGCGCCGGCCGAACTCGACCATGCGCTGGAGATCTACCGTTCGCGCTTCCAGCCTTCGGAACAGCTGGACAAGCCCTATGTCATGCTCGGCCTCAACGTTTTCGCCGCACCGACCGATGGAGAGGCCAAACTGCTGTTCACCTCGTTGCAGCAGGCCTTCGTCAATCTGCGCACCGGGCGGGCCGGCCGCCTGCCGCCGCCGGTCGAGGGCTATGACCAGACGCTCGAGCCGATGGCAAAAACCATGATTTCGCAGGCGCTGTCCTGCGCCGTCGTCGGCTCTCCCGAAACCGTCCGGCAAGGCATAGACGCGTTCGTGCGCCGCACTGGCGCAGACGAGCTGATGGTGACCGCGCAGATCTTCGACCATGCGGCACGCGTGCGCTCGTTCGAAATCCTGGCCGAGGCGCATAAATCGCTGTCGCAGGCCGCGTGACGCTTTTGCCTGTGTCTGCTGTGGGCAGGCGCCTTCCTCAGCCAGGAGCCGCCTCTCTCACGCATAGGTGACGTTTTCTTGTGGTTTCGAAGCCCTGACTGGGCGCTTCGCCGGGGGATCGCGCAGATCCTGGGGTTTGAGCGCGGTTTGAGCACATCCGGGCCGCCGGGCGGCTGTTCAAAGGCGCCAAGCGCGGCGCGGTGGATGCCATGCGCAGAATGCTTGCGCCCGATGCCGCCTGTTCTTATATACGCGCCAAGCCGCCCAGTGCCGGAATGCCGGTTGCCGGAGCGGAATTTCTTGTGAACAGGGGCTTTCGTCGGAACGCCTTACGGGTCCTGAGAGCCTGCTTAGCGGAGAGACTAGAAAAATGGCAAAAGTAATCGGTATCGATCTCGGCACCACCAACTCCTGCATCGCCATCATGGATGGCAAGGAGCCCAAGGTCATTGAAAATGCGGAAGGCGCGCGCACGACGCCTTCCATCGTCGCCATCTCGGGCGACGGCGAACGTCTCGTCGGCCAGCCGGCCAAGCGCCAGGCGGTCACCAATCCTGAAAACACCATCTTTGCGGTCAAGCGCCTGATCGGCCGCCGCTATGACGACCCGGTGACGGAGAAGGACAAGAAGCTTGTCCCCTACAAGATCGTCAAGGGCGACAATGGCGATGCCTGGGTCGAGGCCGGCGGCAAGAAGCAGTCGCCCAGCCAGATCTCGGCCATGATCCTGCAGAAGATGAAGGAAACGGCGGAGGCCTATCTCGGTGAGAAGGTCGAGAAGGCGGTCATCACCGTTCCGGCCTATTTCAATGACGCCCAGCGCCAGGCCACCAAGGACGCCGGCAAGATCGCCGGCCTTGAGGTGCTGCGCATCATCAACGAGCCGACGGCTGCAGCACTTGCCTACGGCCTCGACAAGAAGGATGGCAAGACCATTGCCGTCTATGACCTTGGCGGCGGCACGTTCGACATTTCGGTGCTCGAAATCGGCGACGGCGTGTTCGAAGTGAAGTCGACCAATGGCGACACCTTCCTCGGCGGCGAGGATTTCGACATGCGTCTCGTCGAATATCTGGCGGCCGAGTTCAAGAAGGAACAGGGCATCGACCTGAAGAACGACAAGCTTGCGCTGCAGCGCCTCAAGGAGGCGGCTGAAAAGGCCAAGATCGAGCTGTCGTCGACGACGCAGACCGAAATCAACCTGCCCTTCATCACCGCCGACGCGACCGGCCCCAAGCACCTGACGCTGAAGCTGACCCGCGCCAAGTTCGAGCAGCTGGTCGACGATCTCGTCCAGCGCACCATCGAGCCCTGCAAGGCGGCGCTCAAGGATGCCGGGCTGAAGGCTGGCGAGATCGACGAAGTGGTCCTGGTCGGCGGCATGACCCGCATGCCCAAGATCCAGGAGATCGTGAAGCAGTTCTTCGGCAAGGAGCCGCACAAGGGCGTCAACCCGGATGAAGTCGTCGCTTTGGGCGCCGCCATCCAGGCCGGCGTGCTGCAGGGCGACGTGAAGGACGTGCTGCTGCTCGACGTGACGCCGCTGTCGCTCGGCATCGAGACGCTGGGTGGCGTGTTCACCCGCCTGATCGAACGCAACACGACCATCCCGACCAAGAAGAGCCAGGTGTTCTCGACCGCTGAAGACAGTCAGTCGGCCGTGACCATCCGCGTCTTCCAGGGCGAGCGTGAAATGGCTGCCGACAACAAGGCGCTCGGCCAGTTCGACCTGGTCGGCATTCCGCCGGCGCCGCGCGGCGTGCCGCAGATCGAGGTCACTTTCGACATCGACGCCAACGGCATCGTCAACGTTTCGGCCAAGGACAAGGGCACCGGCAAGGAGCACCAGATCCGCATCCAGGCCTCTGGTGGCCTTTCGGACGCCGACATCGAGAAGATGGTCAAGGACGCCGAAGCCAATGCCGAGACCGACAAGCAGCGGCGTGCTTTGGTCGAGGCCCGCAACCAGGCCGAGGCGCTGGTGCACTCCTCCGAGAAGTCGCTGAAGGAATATGGCGACAAGGTTTCGGAAACCGAGCGCACGGCGATATCGGAGGCTATCGCGGCGCTGAAGGCTGCTGCCGAAGGCGACGATGCCGCCGACATCGAGGCCAAGTCGCAGACGCTTGCCGAAGCATCCATGAAGCTCGGCCAGGCCATGTACGAAGCTTCGCAGAAGGAAGCGGCGGAAGCCGACGCCAAGGCGGACGCGGCCAAGGATAGCGATGTGGTCGACGCCGATTTCGAGGAAATCGACGAAAACGACGAGAAGAAGAAGTCGGCCTGACCGGTTGACGGCAAATAAAGCGGAAAGCCCGGCGCAAAGCCGGGCTTTTTTGCAACCCTCGCTGAAAAAGTGCGGGCCTTGCCGAAAAAGTCACTGAAAAACACAGGCACAAGCGCGCCGGCCCTAGCATCCGGGCAGCACCGCTCCTAAATCGAGACAACGTGCCGGCAAACGACGCAACATGCATCAAGACGTTGAGCATCCGGACTGCGGGAAAAGATGAAAGCTGATTTCTACGAGACGCTGGGCGTGCAAAAGGGCGCCGACGAGAAGGAGCTCAAGAGCGCTTTCCGCAAGCTGGCCATGCAGTTCCATCCCGACCGCAATCCCGGCGATCACTCATGCGAGCATAAGTTCAAGGAAATCAACGAAGCCTACGAAACGCTGAAGGACCCGCAGAAGCGCGCGGCCTATGACCGTTTCGGTCACGCCGCCTTCGAGCAGGGCGGCATGAATGGCGGCGCGCAAGGTTTTGGCGCCGGCGGCTTCGCCGACATTTTCGAAGATATTTTCGGCGACATGATGGGCGGGCGCCAGCGCCGCTCGTCGGGCGGCCGCGAACGCGGCGCCGATTTGCGCTACAATATGGAAATCACGCTGGAAGAAGCGTTTGCCGGCAAGACCGCGCAAATCCGCGTGCCGGCCTCGATCTCATGCACGGAATGCTCCGGGACCGGCGCCAAGCCCGGCACCCAGCCGGTGACCTGCTCGATGTGCCATGGCCACGGCAAGGTACGAGCGACGCAAGGCTTCTTCTCGATCGAGCGTACATGCCCGCAATGCCAAGGCCGCGGCCAGACGATCAAGGACCCGTGCCCGAAATGCGCCGGCCAGGGCCGCGTCACCGAGGAACGCTCGCTGTCGGTCAATATCCCGGCCGGCATCGAGGACGGCACCCGCATCCGGCTTGCCAATGAGGGCGAGGCGGGCCTGCGCGGCGGCCCATCGGGCGACCTCTATATTTTCCTGGCGGTGAAGCCGCATGAATTCTTCCAGCGCGACGGCGCCGATCTCTACTGCAAGGTGCCGATATCGATGACGACGGCCGCCCTTGGCGGCTCGTTCGAGGTGACGACGCTGGACGGCAGTCAGACCAAGGTGAAAGTGACCGAAGGCACGCAGAACGGCCGCCAGTTCCGCCTCAAGGGCAAGGGCATGCCGGTGCTGCGCCAGCCCAATGTCGGCGACCTCTATATCCAGACCGCGGTCGAAACGCCGCAAAACCTGTCGCGCCGCCAGCGCGAGCTGCTGGAAGAGTTCGAGCAGCTGTCGTCGAAGGACAATTCGCCCCAGTCGAGCGGCTTTTTCGCCCGCATGAAGGACTTTTTCGAATCCTTCGGCGAGCACTGAACCCAAACCAAGGCCGCCACGCTTCCCGAACGTCATCAACATCTTATGCCAGATCGCGCCTTGCCTTGGACCTGTTAGCTGCTAAGTAGCGTTCGGGGAGTGTTGAGGAGAACTTGCATGGCACGTGGTCCGGGATTGCGGAAGGCGCTGGCGGAAAAGTTCGACGACGAACTCAAATTCTTCAAAGGCTGGATCGACAAGCCGAAGTCGGTCGGTTCGATCGTGCCGACAAGCTCCATCACCGCCCGCAAGATGGCTTCCATCGTCAATCCGAAGTCCGGCCTGCCGGTGCTTGAAGTCGGACCCGGCACAGGCGTCATCACCCGTGCAATCCTCGCCCAGGGCGTTAAGCCCGAAAACCTGTACGCGGTCGAATATTCCACCGATTTCGTGCGCCATCTGCGCCAGCTCTACCCCGGCGTCAACGTCATCGAGGGCGATGCCTTCAATCTCAACGCCACGCTTGGCGAGAAGAGCGGGATGGTTTTCGATTCCGTCGTCTCCGGCGTGCCGCTGCTCAATTTTCCGGTCGCACAGCGGATCGCCTATATTGAAAGCCTGCTAGACCGCATCCCGGTTGGACGGCCGATCGTGCAGCTGACCTATGGGCCGTTGTCGCCGATCCCGCCCGGCCGCGGCAATTACACGGTCAAGCATTTCGACTTCATCTTCCGCAACATCCCGCCGACGCAGCTGTGGATCTACCGGCGCGAAGCGCATTAGCTGGTATTGGGGGCGGGAGAAGTCTCTGGCGCCTTGTAGAGGATCGACGTCTCCCGAAGGAAGCTCGATTGAGGGTCGATCCACATCCTTGACTGTTATCCGCCTCGCAAACTCGTGGCGACCTCTCTGATCGCCGCGCACATGGCCCGCACGGCCGTTGCTTCGGCGCTGCTGGAGAACAGAAGCAGCAGAGGCCGACGCGCACGCGGCTCCAGAGGACGCCTCGCGACGGTTCGCTGCCAATCGGCCGGAAACGCCAGGCCTGGCGCAATCGACAAACCGCGCCCGGCCCCAACCAGAGCAAGCAGCGCCGCCATATCGCTCGCCGACAGGATGACAACTGGCGCAACGCCAAAATCCTGGAACAATTCGGCAAGCATTGGTCCGCAGCCGCCGCTCGACATGATGAATGGCTGGCCGTCGAGAGCGCGGATCGGAAATGACCCGCCTTGGACTGAGTTCTTTTGCGATGACGCCACAAAGAGTTCGTCGTCGACAAGTTCCTCGGCTTGGCAATTGCCGGCGATGTAGGACAGTCCAATATCGGCGGCACCGCGATCGACCCACTCCGCCACCTCGGTATCCGTGCCCAAGAGCAGTTCGACAGCAAGCTCCGGGTGCCGGACGGAAGTAATGTTCAACGCATATGGAGCAATCTTTACCGAGGCGCTGCTGACCAGCGCGAGCCGTACTCTGCCTTTGATGGAGTGTTCCCGTAGGCCGACAAGACGGCCTAAAGCATGCAAAGCGGCGCGCGCCGCGTCCAAAGCCGCCTCGCCGGTTGCGGTGAAAGCGACACCGCGCCGATCACGTATGACGAGGGGCGCGCCAACGATCTCCTCCAGCGCCTTCATTGCATGGCTTATGGCCGATTGAGAAAGACAGAGCCGCTCGGCGGTTTTGGTGAAGCTGCGCGTCTCGCTGAGCGATGTCAGGACGCGCACCATCGTGATGTTGATATTAGCTTTGTTCATGGCTGCCGAAATATCTTTCATTTCGCTCATATTAAAGAGCGCTGTAGGTTTTGTGAAGGTGAGGGAAACGACCCTCGAAATCGGCGAGCGGCTTTCCTGGCCTCTCCGGCATGCAGGCGTGCGGTACGACGAGACTGAAACTGGAGTATCGCATGAGCTACCTTCCGCAATTCCTGACCCTTGCTTCGGTCTTCCTGCTCGGCGCCATGAGCCCAGGACCCGATTTTGTAGCCGTGACTTCCCATGCGCTGATCAGCCGTCGCGCGGGGTTCCATGTGGCGCTTGGCATTGCCGCAGCGATCATGGTGTGGGCGGCTCTCGCGATGTGTGGCCTGGGCCTCGTACTGACGCAGATTGCATGGGCTCACCTTGCCGTCCGGATCGCCGGTGCCGTGTATCTCGGTTACCTGGGCAGCAAGATCCTTTTGTCGGCTTGGCAGGCGCGGCCACCGCTGGCCGTCGGTGGCGCAGAGACTACGGCTCCTTGGCGAAGCGGATTCGTTGTCGGAATTACAAATCCGAAGACGGCCGCGTTCTTCGCGAGCCTGTTCATATCGGTATTGCCGATGCAGGCTCCGATCTGGGTCCAGGCAGTGTCGCTGGCCATAATCGGGCTGGTCGCGATGGCGTGGTTTGGGCTTGTCGCGCTAATGTTCTCCACAAGAAGGGTTCGGTCGGTATATGGCAGCGTCCGCAGGCCGATAGATGCCTTGCTCGGAGTTGCACTCATCGCGCTGAGTGCAAGAATTGCGGTCACCCACTAGCAATAGCCCAGCTGCTCGGCACACCTTCGCGCGCTTGCCCCCCGATCGTTTCCGTTTTTTGGGCCAGTGCGTTGATTTGCGCAGCCTCTGGCTGTACCTGTCCGGGAACAAGAGTGGCCAATGGCTGTGATCGCGAAAATCCTCGTCTTCGCCGGCTCGGTGCGCAGCGGCGCCTTCAGCGGCAGGACCGCCGATGTGGCGCAGAAGGAGCTGGCCATGCAAGGCGCCGAGGTGACGCGCATTTCGCTGGCCGACTATCCGCTGCCGATCATCGACGAGGACCTCGAAAAGGAAAAAGGCGTTCCCGACAACGCCGTGAAGCTCGGCCGGCTGATCGCCGCCCATGACGGGCTGCTGATCGCGACGCCGGAATATAATGGCTCGATCCCGCCACTGCTCAAGAACACGATCGACTGGGTAAGCCGGGTGCGCCTCGATGGCGGCTGGCCGGTGAGGCCATTTGTCGGCAAGGTCGCCGGCCTGTGCTCGTCTTCGAACGGACATTTCGCCGGGATCCGCTGCATCAACCATCTGCGCGCCGTGCTGGTGCGCTGCCAGCTGGAGATGGTGACGCCGGAATGCTCGGTATCCGATGGCGGCAGTGCCTTCGACGGCGACGGCAATTTCAGGGATGATAGACTGACCAAATCGATGGAGCACCTATGCCGCACGCTGATCGAAACCTCGCGCATGCTATCGACCCGGACCGGGGCATGATTTCCACAGCCATGCAGGCCCATACCATGAGAGACAGGCTGATCGTCGGCCTCGACGTGCCGACGGTGAAAGAGGCCGAACAGGCGGTGCGCGAACTCGACGGCGTCGTCTCCTTCTACAAGATCGGCTATCAGCTGGCCTTCGCCGGCGGGCTCGACTTCGCCAGGGAGTTGGCCAGCGGCGGCACCAGAATCTTCCTCGACATGAAGCTGCTCGACATCGACCACACGGTGGCCAAGGGTGTCGAGAACATCGTGCGCATGGGCATGACCATGCTGACCATCCACGCCTATCCCAAGGCGATGCGGGCCGCGGTGCAGGCCGCCAGGGGCAGCGACCTGTGCCTGCTGGCGGTCAGCGTGCTGACCTCGATGGACGAGCAGGACGTGATCGACGCCGGCTATGAATATGACCCGCACACGCTGGTGCTGAGGCGCGCCGAACAGGCGCTGCATGCAGGCATGGGCGGCGTCGTCTGCTCGGCCGAGGAGGCGGAAGCGGTGCGCCGCATCGTCGGACCCGACCTGGCGGTGGTGACGCCGGGGATACGGCCCAAGGGCAGCGACCATGGTGACCAGAAACGCGTGGTGACGCCCGGCCAGGCGATCCGCAACGGCTCCAGCCATCTTGTTGTGGGCCGGCCAATCGTGGCGGCAAGCGACAGGCGCGCGGCGGCGGAAGCCATACTGGAAGAGATGCGCGCCGCGTAACGAGGAGAAGAAAATGCGCAAGGGATACTGGATAGCCCGCGTCGATGTGCGCGACGCTGAAGGCTACAAGGACTATGTCGCTGCCGCCAAGCTCGCTTTCGACCGTTTCGACGTGAAGTTCCTTGCCCGTGGCGGTGAGCATGAAAAGGCCGAGGGGCCTGGCCGCGCCCGCAATGTCATTATCGAGTTCGAATCGCTCAGCGCGGCGCATGACTGCTACCACTCGCCGGAATACCAACGCGCCGTCGCCATCCGTCAGAAAGTGGCCGATGGCGAGATCGTGCTGGTAGAGGGTATCTGACGCGCGAAGCTGCTCTGCTCAGTGCGGCGCTTCCTCCTGCGCCAGCACCTCCAGTTGATGGCGGTGCCCCGACAGCTCATAGCCGACAACGGTGACGGCCGGCGCTAGCGTCAGTAAGATGAGGCAGACCGCCATGTCGACGCCGGCAAGGGCGGCGATGATGGCAAGTGCGACGACCGCAGCCGTTCCCGCCAGCAGCCAGACGTGGAGGGGATCGAAGCGCTGGACGAGATAATAATACAGCGCATAGATCGCCCCCAGGAACACGCCTAGCGGAATGGCGACTGACAGCAGGGTCGCTACCGGGCCGTTATGGGTCTTGTGCTCGATGAAATAGGCCGCGACATGCAGCCCGGCGCCGGTGGCGACGATGGCCGCCACGATCAGCATCTGGCCATAGCCCCAGACAAAAGAGCGATTGCGGTGCTGGTGCAGCACCGTCCCCGAGGGCAGCATGTAATAGACCCACCACATGCCGAAGGTGAGACCCATTCCGGCAATGCCAATCAAGGCGGCATCGAGGTTCCAGCCCTGCTCCTCGACCACGGCCGACAGCGTCGCCAGCGTGCCGACCACCCCTTCGCCCAGCGCGATGATGGCGAAGAGGCTGTAGCGCTCGGCGACGTGATGCGCGTGCCAGGGCGTGCCGCCATCCCGGCGTTCGGCGATGACCGGTCCGGCCAGCTCGATGAGAAGCAGGACCGCGCCGAAAGCCAGGCTCGTCGCCAGCGAGAAATCGACCAGGATCTGCACCACCCAGCCGATCTGGGCGATCGCGATGGCGATGGCATAGGTGAGACAGGCACGCCGCCGCCCAGGGTCCTGCCGCGCCGCGCGCAGCCATTGGAAGATCATGGCGACGCGCATGATGACGTAGCCCAGCACCATCACCGAATTGTTGAGGTGTTCGCCATGCTCGATCGAGGCGAACATGCGCGGCAGGCCGATGGCCAGCACCAGCACGCCGATCATCTGCACCATGGTGACGAGGCGGAAGATCCAATCGTCGGTGTCATAGGCGGAGGAAAACCAGGAGAAATTGATCCACGCCCAGCAGATCGCGAAGCTGGCAAAGCCGAAGCCGATCAGCGCCGCCGCGTAGTGGCCCTCGGCCAAGGCATGCGCCAGTTGCGACGAGGCAAGGCTGAAGGCGGTGACGAAGGTCAGATCGAACAGCAGCTCGAGCGGCGTGGCGACGCGATGCGCCTCATGCGGATCGCGCCCGGCCATGCGCCTTATGTGATGATGGAGGGAGCTTGCTGGTGTGCTCATCGCGCGGCCTTGCCTGAGGACTGTCCCGCGACACTAAAGGTGGAGCAAAAGCCGTCAAGGCGCGGTAGGTCGTGCCGGTCCCCGCGGCCTTTCAGATCGCCTGTCGGTTCAGTCGGTTCGCCGCCGTCTCGGCAACCGCATCGGCCAGCGTCATGCTCCATTGCAGCCGGCAATAGGCGCGGAAATCGAAGCAGGGCAGGCCGGGACAGACTTCGAACTCGATGAGGTGGGCATGATCGGTGGCCTCGACCCTGAAATCGATGGAAAACACGTCGCGCAGGCCAAGTCCGCTGACCAGCCGCTCGGCGATGCGGCGGATGGTTGCCGCGGCTGCCGGCTGGGTGTCGGCAACCGCCTCCAGCACCGGCTCGCTGTATAGTCCAGCCGCCTTGGCGGCCTCGCCGGTGTCGCCGTAAAGCGCCATCGAGTCCGCCATGGTCTGGAAATCGCCGCCGGAGTCGACGAACGCAATGCCGAGCGCTTCCGCCCCGGCATCCGTTTGCAGCCCAAGGAAGCTGGCGCGGACATTGCGACCGCCGACATAGGGCTGGACGACGACATCGTCGCGATAAGCGGCATAGACCCGCCGGCTAAGCTCCAGCGCATGGGCCAGGTCGTTGCAGCGTGAATCCGGCCAGATGCCTACCTTAGAGCCGAGCCGGTTCGGCTTGACGAACCAGCCGGCTTCCGAAGCTGGCGGGGCGGCCAGCCAGCGGCCGTCGCGGGCCAGGCCTGCCTGCGGCGCCGGCAGGCCGAGCGCGCAAAGCACGGCGCCGGAGCGGAACTTGTCCTGGCAAAGCGCGAACAGCGCATCGTCGGCTCCGATGGTTCTAAGCCCATTCAGCCTGGCAAGTGCGGGCGCTGCAGCACCGCGGAAATAGGCAATGCCGTCGGTCAGCGTCCAGACCAGCGTGGTTGCGGGATCGGCCTTCGCCAGCGCGCTTGCCGCATCGTCGAGTGCAACCGGCATAAAGGCGAGGCCGCGCCGCCCGCAAGCGGCGGTGATTTCATCGAATTCGGGCGCGAGATCGGTCGATTGCGCCAGATAGGACGAGATTTCCAAGGCACGCTCGGCGGGAAAGCCGTCGGCGACCAGCCGGTCGAGACAGGCCTTTTCCGGCTCATGGACGAGGATCAGGGTCGGGCGCGGCATGGATCAGGACCTTCGGTGGTGTTGTCCCACCATGGCATGGCCCCTGCTTCAGACTTGCGCGAAACCGACCGAGGCGGACGCCTGCGCGACAGCGCTCAGGCGATGACCACGCGCGGCTCGAAGCGGCCGTTGACGGGGATGTCGAGCAGGAAGGTCATGCCGGCCTGTGGGTCGAGCTTGCGCTGCTTGTCGTCCTTGCCTTTCCAGGCCGAGGTCACCGCCAGCCGATCGGCCTTGGCCCCGACAAAGGCCGGGCACGAGGACTGCCCCGCCGGCACGGCAATTTCGCGCAACAATGTGCCGTCCGGCGCATAAGCCTTCACTGCCTTGCCGCCCCAGACCGCGTTCCACAGCACGCCGTCACGGTCGACAACCGAGCCGTCGACATAGCCCCGCGACGAGCGATGGTCGACGAACACTTTCGACTCGCCGATCGGCAGGCCCGTCGCCGGATCGCAGGCGACGCGCATCAACAGGCCGGTCGAGGTATCGGTGTAGTAGGCGATCGTTCCATCCTGCGAGAAACAGATCGAGTTCGACACGGTGATGCCGGTGTAAAGCGTGCGCAGCTCGCCCTTGAAGAACCAGTAGATGGAGCCGGCGCCCTTCTCCTCACCCTTGCCCATCGTGCCGACCCAGAAGGCGCCGCACGGATGGACGCGCGAATCGTTGGAGCGGGTCATCGCATTGTCGGCCTCGATGGCCGTGTGCAGCGTCAGCTTGCCGGTCGAGACGTCGCGGACATGCAGGCCAGTCTCGGTGGCGATGAGCTGGCGATTGTCATCGATAATGGCGATGGCGCTGGCCATCTGGGCGAGCTCATGGACCTTCCGCGCGCCGGACGTGACACCCTGCTCCAGCAAAAGCCCGTTGACGATGTCGAACCAGAACAGCGTATCGGTGGCGGGATCGTAGCTCGGCCCCTCGCCGAGTTCGCAGACATGGTCCGAAAAAACCGAAACGTTTCCCATCATGCCGCTCCGCCGAAGGCCGCGTCCCAGGCCGTCACCGCCGCCCGGGCGCGCGTGGCCACTTCATCGACGCTCATGCCGGGTTTGAACAGGCTGGAGCCAAGACCAAAAGCAGTTACCCCAGCGGCTTTGTAGCCGGCAAAGTCTTTGTCGGAAACGCCGCCGACGGCGCCGACCACGGTATCGGCCGGCAGCACGGCCCGCATCGCCGAAATGCCGCTGGGCCCGAGCACGCTTGCCGGGAAGAATTTGAGCGCCGAAGCCCCAAGCCTAATCGCCTGAAAAGCTTCGGTGGGGGTGAACACGCCTGGCATCGTCACCATGCCATGGTGCATGGCGCGGGCCATGACGTCGGCATCGATGTTGGGGCTGACCAGCAGCCGCCCGCCGGCCTTGGCCAAGGTGTCGACATCGGCTGAAGTCAGCACCGTGCCGGCGCCGACCAGCGTTGTCTTGGGCAAAGCGGTGACAATGCTGGCGATCGATGAAAACGGCTCCGGCGAATTGAGCGGCACCTCGATGGCTTCGATGCCGGCGTCAAACAGCGCCTGGCCGATGGCAACCGCCTCGCTGGGTTTGAGGCCGCGCAGAATCGCGACAAGACCACGCTTGAGCTTCGGGAAGGGGGCGGTCTGGGTCACACTGTCACTCCACTCTGGTGAGTCATTTGGCGATCATGCCATTTTCCCGCGCTGCCTCGATAAGGCCGGCACGCACCGCCTCGTCGGCGTCGACCGTCCTGACGGCAAGCCCTGCAAGGTCTAGCGCCTGGCGGTAGAGGGCTGCTAGCGAGCCGGACGCAACCAGCACGATTGCGGTGGTGCTTTCGCCATAGCGGCGGCCCGCCGAGGCGATCTCGCCGCCGATCAGCAGGCCGGACAGGCAAGCGGCGGCATCGTCGGCCTTGAGGTTCTGCAGCAGGCCGGCGGCGCGGATCGAGAACAGCCGCGAGGTGACATCGCCGCCCTCCGCCAAAGCCTTGCGGCACCATTCCTGGAAGAACGGATTGTCCGGAGTGACCGGCTTCGGGCTCTCGCCCAGCGAATGGCGCAGGATAGAGTGAGTGGCCAGCACCGAAAACAGCTCGCCGGTCGGCCAGGTGCAGAAGCCGTCGACCGCGCCGTCTTCGACCAGAACCCATTTCGAATGGGTGCCGGGCATGCAGACGAGATGGCGACCTTTTGCCGGCAAACCGGCGCCGGCAAGCTGGGTTTCCTCGCCGCGCATTACGTCCGGCGCATCTTCAAGGCGCTGCGCCAGGCCAGGCACGATGCGGATGTCGCGGCTCTGGCCGGGAATGCGGGCGGCCCCCGCGAGGATGGCACTGAGCGGCGCCGGCACGATGACGTAAGGCGCTTCCAGCCAACCCTGGCGCGAGCCGGCCATGCCGCAGATGATGACTGGCAGTGTGTCAGGTGCACCGAGCGCCGCCAGATGGCCCCCGAGGATGGTCGAAAAGCCTTTTTGCTGCGCGGTGATCAACCCATCATCGCCGCGACGCTCGGCAAGCACCCCGCCCGCCTCGTCGACCAGCCAGACCCGCATGCGGGTCGTGCCCCAGTCGACGGCGGCGACTGCCGGCGTGCCTTTTGCCGGATTTTGATTCACCGGGCTCACAGGAAACCCCCGTCCACGATCAACATCTGCGCCGTCAGCATACGCGAGGCGTCGGAGGCCAGGAACAGCACCGTGCCGACGATGTCGTCGGGCTGCATGACCTGCTTGATGCATTGCTTGGCGACATGGGCGGCGAGCCCCTGCTCGGTGACCCAGAGTTCCCGCTGCCGCTCGGTGATCACCCAGCCCGGCGCAATCGCATTGACGCGGATGCCGTCGACCCCAAGCTTGCCCGCGAGACCTTTGGTGAGGCCGAGTATGCCGGCCTTGGCGGCGGTGTAGGCCGGCATATCGGGGTGGTTGATGAGATAGGAGGTTGAGGTGAAGTTGATGATCGAACCGCCGCCGGCCCGCTTCATGCCCGGCGCGACCGCCTGTGCGGTGAAGAAATGCGGGCGCAGATTGACGGCGAGATTGTTGTCCCAGAACTCGACGGTAACGTCGGCGACGTCGTGGCGTTCGTCCCAGGCGGCATTGTTGACCAGCACGGTGACGTCGCCATGTGCCTCAGCCGCTTTGGCGGCCGAAGCGCGCAACGCCTCGACGTCGCGCAAATCGGTCTTGAGGTAGAGCGGTCGCCGGCCAAGTTCTTTTTCGACGCGGTCAGCAAGCAGCGTGCTTGGGCCATCGGCGATGTCGATGAAGGCGACATGGGCGCCCTGGCGAACGAAGCCCTCGGTCAGTGCCGCACCAATTCCGGAACCGCCGCCGGTGATCAGCACCGAGGCTCCCCTGAGGTCGGCAAAATCGGCCGATGGCATCATATCTTCATCTCCCGGTCCGGTCGGCGCGCATCCTATCCAGCCAAGTCCGGGGAGCAAGGGCGAAAACGGCGATTTGATTGGCTTATGTCAGACAAAAGGCCGCAAGATGGCGGCCACAGTCGATCTTGGCTCGCGCCGCTGACTTGCTCGACGCAGGCCAGACCGCCGGTCAGACTGCCTTGGCGTAGAGGGCGCCGCGATAGGAATCGCGGAGGTAGCCGAGCGTGGCGTCGGCATCGACCGGTTTGCCGAAGAGATAGCCCTGGCCGCCGGCGCAGCCGAACTGGACGAGGCGGTCGGCCTGCGCCTCCTCCTCGATGCCTTCGGCGACGACATCCATGCCGAGCCCTTCACACATGGCCAGAATGGCGCGGATGATGTGTTCCGACGGTCGGTCGTCGAGGATCGAGGAGACGAAGGCGCGGTCGATCTTGAGCTTGTCGAAATGGAATTCGCGCAAGCGGCCGAGCGAGGACTGGCCGGTGCCGAAATCGTCGAGCGAGACGCGGATGCCGACGCGACGCAGGTCCTCGACGATCTTCTCGGCCGAGGCCGGATCGTTCATCAGGCCGGTTTCGGTAATCTCGATCTCCAGCCGTCGCGGATCGAAGCCGGTGCGGTCGAGGATCGACAATATGTGCAGGCCAGTGTTCTGGTCGACGAGCTGCGAGGGCGACAGGTTGAAGGACAGGAACAGGTCCTTCGGCCAGCTGCGCGCCGCTTCGGTCGCCTTGCGCAGCACCAGCTGCGATAGCGGGCCGATGATGCCGCGCTCTTCGGCGATCGGGATGAACACGGTCGGCGGCACCACGCCGAGGTCGCGATCGGTCCAGCGCGCCAGCGTCTCGAAGCCGATGGTGCGGCGGGTGGTCAAATCGACGATGGGCTGGAAATGCGGTTCGACCTCACCGGCCGAGACGGCACGGCGCAGCGCCTGTTCGATGCGGGTGACGCGCTTGGCCGCCTCTTCCATTTCGCGGGTGTAGACGACGACGCGGCCACGGCCCGAACGCTTGGCGTGGTAGAGCGCCGTTTCGGCCTTGTTGACGAGGATTTCCGTGGTTTCGTCGCCGGAATAAAAGAGCGAGCAGCCGACCGAGGCCGAAAGCCTGGCGGTGCGTTCGCCGACATCGTAGGGCGCCGACAGGATTTCGATCATCATGCGCGACTTCTCGGCCGCCGCCTCCTCCGAGAACACCATCGGGTAGAGGAAGGCGAATTCGTCGGCGCCGATGCGGCAGACCGTAGAGTGGCTGTCCATCGAGGCGCGCAGCCGCATCGCCACCTGGATCAATATGTCGTCGCCGGCCTTGTGGCCGAACAGATCGTTGATCGGCTTGAAGCCGTCGAGGTCGAGAATGCCGACCGTGAACGGCGCGGGATCGTCTGCACGGTCGCTGATCAGGCGATCGACCTTGTCGAAGAAGCGGCGATGGTTGCCAAGCCCGGTCAGCGCATCGGTGAACGCCAGATCCGAGTTTTCCCTGCTTGCCTGCCCGGTGCCAAACGTCGTTTGCATCGGTATCCCTGTTTGTGACGCCCGAAATTTAGGCTGAGACTGGCAGCAAAGCGTTTAGGAAGCGTATCGCGAAATCGATTTTTCGCTGGCGAATGATGCTTTAGCGGACGCGGTAGAGTTCGACCGGGTCTCCGCGCGTTTCGGCCACCGGTTCGAGCCAATCGGGGACGCTTCCCTGCATAATCCCGGCCAGGAAGCCTTGCGGCGCCTTGGCGGCGAGCACCTTGCTTTCGGCGCTGCCGCGGCAGAGCGCCACAAGGCCGACGTGATGAGCCGCCGCGATCATCCTCGCCTGGTCCGCCGATCCGAGGAAGGCATCGAGCGCAAGCAGGTCGCCGGCGATGTTGCGATGATAGGGGCCGGCAAAGACGCGGTGCCCGGAATATGCAAGGATGGGCGAGCCAAGATTGGAAATGGCAAGCACCGTGGTGTCCGGCAGCCGGGCCAACGCCGCGAAGGAGGCCTTGCGCTCGCAGGACGGATCGCTGTCGGTGTCCTGTGCCTCGACCGAGACCTTGCTGGCCTCGAATACGCTCGACGTCGCGGCGGCAGCGCCGGCCCAGACGGCATTCGCCGACACCAGCCAGACCGCCGCCATGCGCAGCGATACGCTGCGCGCAGGGCTGATCCTCGCCCGTTCGCGCCAGCTTGCGATCCAGGCCGACAGCGGGATGACGGCAAAGGCGATCGAGAATGTCGAGCCGCGGACCTGCCAGGCGCTGACGATGAAGGCGCCGACCAGCAAGGCGCCGACGAGGCTGTCCTGGCGGCGCCATGGTCCGCGCAGGCGAAGCGCCATCAGCGCGATCGCCACCAGCGGCGTGACATAGCGCGCCGCCAGCGAGGCCGGCTCGCTGGCAGCAATACTGAACAGCGACTGCGCCTCGTCAATGTGATCGAGCCACAATTCCTTGAGGCGCGGATCGAGGTTTGCGTAGGGAGCCGCAAGGCATTGCGGAAACAGCGCCGCGACAACGGCGCCCAGCACAAGCGCGAGCAGGCCGAGCGAAATCAGGCGGCGTCCGGCCGTGCCGTTGGACACCGTGAGCGACGTCACGGCGGCAAGGCCCAGTCCGGCGATTGCCGCGACGACGAATTGCACGGCCGAGAAGGCATCGCACTGCGCCTGGCCCCAGGCCGATGGCGGGATGGTGCTGACGAAGACCAGGGCTGAAACGCCGGCAAAGCCGAGACCGAAATCCCTGGCGATCCGGTGTTCGCCGCCGGGATCGACGACGAACAGCAAAGCGATGCAGGCGCCGATGGTGGCGACATAGGGCGCGGTTTCCATGCCGACGGCCAGCGTCAGGGCCGCACACAGCCCGGAAATCAGCGCCGCCCAGCGACGCGCCGGCGCCTCGAGCAGCAGGCTGAGGCTGGCCATGGTCAGCGTCAGCTGGACATTGTGATGATCGAGCGCACCCGGCAAGAAAATGCCGATGAAATGCAGCGCTGCAGCGCCGATGACGATAGCGGGCAGCACGGCGCCGACGCCAGCGAAGCTGCGTGCCGCACGGGCTGTAAAAAACACCGCCAGGCAAAACAGCAGCGACGGCCACAGCACCTGTGCGATCGCTTCGGCCATGGCCATGCTGCCGGTCAGCGCTGAGGCGGCGAGGATGATGGCGGCGAGCGGTGCGTCGACCAGCCGCGACCAGTGCATGACGAAACCGCCTTCCGGCCCCATCCTGTACTGATGCAGGTCGAACCAGCCCTGGCCGGCCAGCATGTCGCGAACCTCGACCAGCCGCAGCAGGCTGTCATTGTCGCCGCCGGCATTGCTCAATTCGCGAAAGCCCGTGGCGGCATTGACCGCCAGCACCACCAGCATGGCAAGCAGCGCCAGCGTCATATCGGACTTCCAGGAGGAAGCACCCGCCTTGGCTGCGTTCATCATCATGACCTTCGTCGGAAAGACTGCGGCCTTAAACCTAGCCTTAACAGCTTCAATAAATAGTAAAGTCGCCTGAGCGAGGCCGCATATGAGCGCGGCCGGAGGCTCCGCCGGGCGTCGGGAGACGGAAATGCCGCACGAAGTCCGCCATGAGCCGGCCATTGCCGTGCTCCTGCCTTGCTACAATGAGGAACTGACCATCGCCGAGGTGGTGCGGCGCTTTCGCGAGACGCTGCCATCGGCCGACATCTATGTCTATGACAACAATTCGCGCGACCTGACGGCATTAAAGGCCCGCGCAGCGGGCGCCATCGTCGTCCGCGAGCCGCGCCAGGGCAAGGGCAATGTCGTGCGGCGCATGTTCGCCGACATCGATGCGGACATCTATCTGATGGCCGATGGCGACGGCACCTATGCGCCGGAAGATGCCTCGCTGCTGATCAACATCCTGCAGACCGAGCGCTGCGACATGGTGGTAGGCACCAGGCGCGGCGTCACCGACGATGCCGGCCGTTCCGGCCATGCCTTCGGCAACCGCATCTTCAATAGCCTCTACAAGCGGCTGTTCGGCGCCGACTTCACCGACATCTTCTCCGGCTACCGCGTCTTCTCGAGGCGCTTCGTCAAGAGCTTTCCCGCCGTTTCCGGCGGCTTCGAGATCGAGACCGAAATGTCGGTGCATGCCTCGCAGCTGAAACTGCCGGTGAGCGAGATCGCGCTCGATTATGGCCGCCGGCCTGAGGGATCGTCGTCGAAGCTGTCGACCTATCGCGACGGCGCCAGGATCCTGTGGATGTTCGCCATGCTGATGAAGGAGACGCAGCCGCTGCGCTTCTTCGGCGCCTTCGCCATTTTCTTCCTGGCATCGAGCCTTACCCTGATGACGCCGGTGCTGATCGAATTCGCCCAGACCGGCCTCGTGCCGCGCATGCCGACCTGGGTGCTGTCGGTCGGCCTGCTGCTCTTGTCGATGCTTGCGATGGTGACCGGACTGATCCTCGATTCGGTATCGCGCGGACGCGCCGAGCAGAAGCGCATTTTCTATCTCTCCGTCCCGTCGGGCCGGGTCGAACGGCGCGAACGCACGAGCGAAACAGCGAAGGCCGAACCGGGCAAGACGCCCCGGGCCGCCTGAGGCCGTGAGCCGGCTCGCCCGCTTCGTCCTGGCCGGCGGCGTTGGTTTCGTCGCCGATGCCGCGGTGCTCTGGCTGTTCTTGGCGGTGACGCCGCTCGGTCCCTTCGTCGCCCGTGTCCTGTCGATCGGCTTTGCGCTGTGCGTCACCTGGCAGATCAACCGGCACCTGACCTTTTCGCCGTCGAGCCGCGGCGTGGCGCAGGAGGGCGCGCGCTATGGCGGCGTCGGCATCGCCACCAGCATTGTCAACTATCTCGTCTACTGCGCCATCCTGTTCGCGCTGCCGGCAATGCCGCCGCTGGCGGCACTTGCCGTCGCCTCGCTGGTCGCCATGGCGCTGTCCTTCCTCGGTTACTCCCGGCTGGTCTTCGACCGGTAAAGGTCTGGGCCAAGCAAGCGCGATTGGCAGAAGCCGCCAAGTTCCGTATATCGGCGACTTGCCTTGCCGCAATTCCGGACGGAAAACCACTACGCACTTTTCCTGGACTTGCTCGACCCGCTGGAGACCAGAAGATGACCCTGAAGATCGCCGTCCAGATGGACCATGTCTCCACCGTCTCGATCGCCGGCGACACGTCCTTTGCGCTGTCGCTGGAGGCGCAGCGGCGCGGCCACCAATTGTTCCACTACACGCCCGACCGGCTGTCGATGCTGGGCGGCAAGGTGTTTGCCCGCATCGAAGAGATGAAGCTCCGCGACGAGAAGGGCAATCATTATACGCTGGGCGACAAGGTGCGCACCGACCTGTCGGAGATGGATGTGATCCTGCTGCGCCAGGATCCGCCCTTCGACATGAATTACATCACCACCACGCATATTCTGGAGCGCATTCACCCGAAGACATTGGTCGTCAACGACCCGGCCTGGGTGCGCAACAGCCCGGAAAAGATCTTCGTCACCGAATTCCCCGATCTGATGCCCGAAACGCTGATCACCAAGGATCCCCAGGAGGTCGCGGCCTTCCGCAAGGAATTCGGCGACATCATCGTCAAGCCGCTCTATGGCAATGGCGGCGCCGGCATCTTCCATCTCAAGGAAGACGATCGCAACCTCGCCTCACTGCTCGAAATGTTCGCCCAGCTGTCACGCGAGCCGTATATCGTCCAGCGCTATCTGAAGGATGTGCGCAAGGGCGACAAGCGCATCATCCTGATCGACGGCGAGGCGGTCGGCGCCATCAACCGCGTGCCGGCCGACCACGATTCTCGCTCCAACATGCATGTCGGCGGCCGCGCCGAAAAGACTGAGCTGACGGAGCGCGAACGCGAGATTTGCGCCCGCATCGGCCCGTCGCTGAAAGAGCGCGGCTTCATCCTGGTCGGCATCGACGTGATCGGCGACTACATGACCGAGATCAACGTGACCTCGCCAACCGGCGTGCGCGAAGTGCAACGCTTTGGTGGCGCGGATATCGCCAGCCTGTTCTGGGACGCGGTAGAGGCGAAGCGGCGGAATTTGGCCGCGTAGTGTGCGTTGCTACGGAGGACTTTGGTGGGTCCAGAGAAGCATCGAAAGATGCTCTTTATCGGGTAAGACTGCCGAGCAAGCGGCTCATCAAATCAAACTATGTCCCGGAAGCGCCGAGGCCTCAGTTTCGGAGGAAGGAGACCGATAAGTCTGGTCTGCAATTTTCGCTGTGGTGTTGCCCAGTCTTTCAGCAGAAAACCCGCATCGGAGTTCTTTTCCAGCAATGCAAAAGCCGCAGACAGTCCGATCAGGTCGACCAAGGTCCTGCGCATTGAGTGGCGGGAGATTAAATGCGCCAGTCCCGGCGCCACTTCGCACCAACGATTGGCCAGTGCCCGCCGTATCGCTATTTCAGTATCAGGCGACATCCTGCCGAGGCCAACTCCGGTACCCAGGATGCGCCCGTCCGCCCAGCCATTGCCGCCGTGAAGCCGATAACTGCCAAGAGCCCGCCCAATCCTCACGGTTCCGCCGATCATATGGGCGGCACGAGCCATATAACCATCGGCACATATCTTTATTTCGTCCGGATCGGATGGACGCATGATTTCAAGCGGAGCTCGACGAAACATCATCCCCGATGTGGTTGACCAAAACCAACCCACGGTACCCCGATCAATAAATAATAATGTCGGGTCAGCTTCGGTGTCGACATGCAGGTAGCCGCTCATTTTCGGCATCGATCGCGGGTCGTTCAGGTGGAATACGGGATGACCGCCCGCAAGCAGGTTGCCGGCCGTATCTATCACCACCTCATCGGAGCTCGACATTGCCGCGATACGGGTTTGGCTGAGATGCGCTCTCACATGGCATTCTATGAAGTCAGGATGCCAAGCATCGTCACCGTCAAGAAAGGAGATCAGGGGCCCGGCTGTCGCGTCAAGCCCGGTCATCATTGCTGTCAACTGCCCGCCATTTTGCAGTCGGGGCAGAAAGCGGAAACGACTGTCGCCAAGCTGGGACAGACACTCTTCAATCCTTCGGCGGGAACCGTCGGTCGAAAAATCATCGACCACCACGCATTCGAACGCAGTGTATGTCTGCGCCGCTACGGATCGGATCGCAGTGTCGATGAATGCCTCTTGATTGAAACAGCCTACGCAAACGGATACGGTTGGTAGCGCGATGTGAGAACCAGCTCCGCTTGGGACGATGTTTTCTTTCAAGAGGCGCTTCTCCGTACACCAGATTTGATCGCCTGAGATATTCCGTCGATCAAATGGCGGTGTTTCTTTGCCAAATTTCTCTCTATCGAAGCGAGTTTTTCTCCGCACTCAAGATCGCAATTGCCGCATGTTGACCCTACAGCACGGGTATCGCCCTCCTACCAAATTCGAGATTGTCAGAGCCATGCTGCGTCATGGCCACAACCTCAGAAAAGGGCACCCTTCCGCGAAGTCGCAACCTGCTCTTCAGGCCAGTTTGCTGTCGGACGATCCGTTCATATCCTATTCGGGAATGTCCGGTACGCCGCTCGGATTAGCAAGTCATATGCCTTTCCGTCCACGCAGCCACCGCGCCTGGTTTCTCATCTCGCCAACCTGGTCCATCGAAAACAGTGCTAGCGTCAAAACCATTCGGACCTATGCCGTTCTGCATAGACTCAAGAACCCCCGTCACTCGCTAATCTTCCTTTCCAACACTCAGCCAGAGGCTGATCTGTTGAACCAGTCCGGCGAGGCCGCCGTCCTGCACAACAAGACGTCAACAACCTCCGAACACATATTCAGGCCTCTCGATGACGTCCCTGTAGAATTTGATGCAATCTACAATGCGCAGCTGGCTCCGTGGAAGCGCCATGACTTGTCGCTTGGCATCCAGCGTTGCGCATTTGTCTTCTATCGAGATTCAAGCGGATCCTCCACGACGGAGTCGGAAAGAGCGCGAATAAATCGGCATAGGGAGCTCGCGCCGCATCACGTCTTTATCAACGAGTTTGACGGCACCGGCAAGCCTGTCCGATTGGCACCGGCTCAGGTGAACACGCATCTAAATCGTGCAGCCGTGGGAATCTGTCTCTCTCACCTGGAAGGACCAATGTTCGCAAGCACGGAATATCTTCTCGCGGGGCTTCCAGTGGTCACGACGCCGAGCCATGGCGGCCGAGACCTTTATCTGGATGATGACTATTCGCTTACAGTTCCACCCGATCCTCGATCCATCGCGGAGGCTGTCTTAGCGCTGAAGGAGCGACGAATTCCCCGGGATTACATTCGTTCGCAAACTTTGAAACGAATCGAACGAGACCGCGGGCGGTTCATAGACCTTGTAAACGAGATTTTTCTGGAGAGCGGCTCTTCGCGCCGGATCGCCCTGCCTTGGCCTTTCAGATATCCTGTCATGGAGTGGCTTCCACCGCAGGTCGCGATCGATCGATCGCTTTCAGGTTCGGTCGATGCGTTCATCACCGTTTAGAAGCAACACCCTCAGATTGCCGAAGGGCCTAGTCGCCTTGTTAACGCGGTCGAGGAGGCGGAGCAGCCGTTCCATTTTGCTCAACCATCTTCCGTTTTTGCAACCGGCACAGCGCGCTGCAACCACCACGAATGCATGTTCCTGTAATGTTCTTGTCTTGGCCTGAAATCTATGGTTGTCTTGTCCTGACGTCGCTCGCGGTCTGAACCACAAGGCCGAGGCGAGCTGATATCCGGGGGCAGAGCAAGATGGTGGCGCGGGTTCGCACGGTTGCTTTCCAGGGCATCGAGGCCGTACCGGTCGATGTCCAGGTGATGATCGCGCCGGGCAAGGTCGGCATGCAGATTGTCGGCCTGGCCGACAAGGCGGTGGCCGAAAGCCGCGAGCGGGTGCAGGCGGCCCTCCATGCGTCGGGCCTGTCGATGCCGTCGAAGAAGGTGACGGTCAACCTCGCTCCGGCCGATCTGCCCAAGGAAGGCAGCCATTACGATCTGCCGATCGCGCTCGGCCTGATGGCCGCCCTTGGCGCCATTCCGGGCGACATGCTGGCCTCCTATGTCGTGCTCGGAGAATTGTCGCTCGACGGCACCATTGCCACGGTCGCCGGTGCGCTGCCGGCGGCGATCGGCGCCAATGCCGAGGGAAAAGGCCTGATCTGCCCGTTCGGCTGCGGGCCGGAAGCGGCCTGGGCGGGCAAGGATTTCGACATATTGGCGCCGCGCAGCCTGATTGCCATCGCCAATCATTTTCGCGGCACGCAGGTGCTGTCGCGGCCCGAGCCCGGCATCCATGTCTCGGCCCGCGACCTGCCCGACCTTTCAGACATCAAGGGCCAGGAAAGCGCCAAGCGGGCGCTGGAAGTGGCGGCGGCCGGCGGCCACAATCTGTTGATGGTCGGGCCTCCCGGCTCGGGAAAATCGATGCTGGCGCAGAGGCTGCCTTCAATTCTGCCGCCACTGGCGCCCAAGGAACTTCTTGAAGTCTCGATGATCGCCTCGGTGGCCGGCGAGCTCGGCGAAGGCAAGCTCACCGACCGGCGGCCGTTCCGCGCCCCGCACCATTCGGCTTCGATGGCGGCAATGGTCGGCGGCGGCATCAGGGCGCGGCCGGGCGAAGTATCGCTTGCCCATAACGGCGTCCTGTTCCTCGACGAGTTTCCCGAATTCACGCCGCAGACCTTGGATGCGCTGCGCCAGCCACTGGAGACCGGCGACTGCATGATCGCGCGCGCCAACCACCGCGTCACCTATCCAGCGCGCATCCAGCTGGTGGCGGCGATGAACCCGTGCCGTTGCGGCATGGCCGGCGAGCCCGGCTATCGCTGCCTGCGCGGTGAGCGCTGCCGCACCGACTACCAGACGCGCATTTCCGGCCCGCTGCTCGACCGCATCGATCTCAGGATCGAGGTACCGGCGGTCTCGGCCGCCGACCTGATCCGGCCCGACCGAGCGGAGAAAAGTGCAGCCGTCGCCCAGCGCGTGGCGCGCGCCCGCACCATCCAGCGCGAACGTTTCGAGCGGCTGGGCGTTACCAGCGCCACCACCAACGCCCATTGCTCGCCTTCTGTTATCGAGGACATCGCGATGCCGGATGCCGCCGGCCTGTCGCTGCTGAAAGACGCCAGCGAGAAACTCGGCTTTTCCGCGCGCGCCTATCACCGCGTGCTCAAAGTGGCGCGCACACTGGCTGACCTCGACGCCAGCGAAACCGTCGGCCGAATTCACCTGGCCGAGGCGATTTCCTACCGCATGATGTCGGAGCGGGTAGCGCAGGCGGCGTAACCCTCCCCTTGAGGGGAGGGAAACGCAGGCGCTAATTCGCCCGCTCTTTCGCCTTCAGCTCCAGCCGCCGTGCGTGCAGCACCGGTTCCGTATAGCCATTCGGCTGTTCGCGGCCTCTAAACACCAGGTCGCAGGCGGCGTGGAAGGCGATGGAATTGTCGAAATCGGTGGCCATCGGGCGGTAGAGCGGGTCGCCGGCGTTCTGCAGGTCGACGATCGCCGCCATGCGCCGCAGCGAATCCATCACCTGGATCTGCGAGCACACCTTGTGGTGCAGCCAGTTGGCGATGTGCTGCGAGGAGATCCGCAGCGTGGCGCGGTCTTCCATCAGGCCGACATCGTTGATGTCGGGCACTTTCGAGCAGCCGACGCCCTGGTCGATCCAGCGCACGACATAGCCAAGAATACCTTGCGCATTATTGTCGAGTTCGCGCTGGATCTCGTCGGGGGTCCAGTTCGGCCGCACCGCCACCGGCACCGACAATATATCATCGAGCTTCGCCTTCGGCCGGCTCTTGAGCGCCGCCTGGACGGCATGGACATCGACCTTGTGATAGTGCGTGGCGTGCAACGTCGCCGCCGTCGGCGACGGCACCCAGGCGGTGCTGGCGCCGGCCTTGGGATGCGCGATCTTCTGTTCCAGCATCGCCGCCATCAGATCGGGCATCGCCCACATGCCCTTGCCGATCTGGGCATGGCCGGCCAGCCCGCATTCGAGCCCGGCGTCGACATTCCACGCCTCATAGGCGGAAATCCAGGCGGCCTGCTTCATGTCGCCCTTGCGGATCATCGGGCCGGCTTCCATCGAGGTGTGGATCTCGTCGCCGGTGCGGTCGAGGAAGCCGGTGTTGATGAACACGACGCGTTCCCTGGCGGCGCGGATCGCCTCCTTGAGGTTGACGGTGGTGCGCCGCTCCTCGTCCATGATGCCCATCTTGATGGTGTTTTTGGCCATACCGAGCAGCGCTTCGACGCGGTCGAAAATCTCGACTGCGAAGGCGACTTCCTCCGGCCCATGCATCTTCGGCTTCACCACATACATCGAGCCCGCGCGGGAGTTCATCCGCCGCCCTTTGGCGCCGACATCGTGCAGCGCGATCAGCGCCGTCAGCGCCGCATCCATGATGCCTTCCGGCACCTCGTTGCCATCGCGGTCGAGGATGGCCGGATTGGTCATCAGGTGGCCGACGTTTCTCACCAGCATCAGCGAGCGGCCGGGCAAGCTCAGCGCGCCACCACTGGGCGCGGTCCAGGCGCGGTCCGGATTGAGCTTGCGCGTGAAGGTTTTGCCGCCCTTGCTGATTTCCTCCGCCAGATCGCCCTTCATCAGGCCGAGCCAGTTGCGGTAGACGATGACCTTGTCCTCGGCATCCACCGCCGCGACCGAATCCTCGCAGTCCTGGATGGTGGTCAGCGCCGATTCCAGGATCACGTCGGCAATGCCGGCCGGGTCGGTGCGGCCGATCTGGTTGGTGCGGTCGATGAGGATCTCGATGTGCAGGCCGTTCTGGACCAGCAGGATGGCTTCCGGGTTGGCGCCGTCACCGCGATAGCCGGCAAATTGTTTCGGGTTGGCCAGCGTCGTGCCGCTGGCGCCGGCGCCGAGCCGCAAGGTGCCACCCGAAACCGTCAGCCCGTTCACGCCGGCCCATTTGCCCGAGGTGAGCGGCACGGACTCGTCCAGAAAACTCTTCGCCCAGGCAACCACCTTGGCGCCGCGCACGGGGTTGAAGCTTTTGCCCTTCTCGGCGCCACCGGTCTCGGCAATAGCGTCGGTGCCGTAGAGCGCATCGTAGAGCGAGCCCCAGCGGGCATTGGCGGCGTTGATCGCATAACGCGCATTCATCACCGGCACCACCAGCTGCGGCCCGGCAACGGTGGCGATCTCGGGGTCGACATTGTCGGTCGACACGGAAAAGGCCGGCCCTTCGGGCACGAGATAGCCGATCTCACGCAAGAAGCTTTTGTAGGCCTCCATATCGATGGGCGCGCCATTGGCGCGGTGCCAGGCGTCGATCTGTTCCTGCATGGCGTCGCGTTTGGCCAACAACGCCCGGTTCTTCGGCGCGAGATCATGGACGATGGCCGAAAAGCCGTTCCAGAAGACGTCGGCGGCAATGCCGGTACCCGGCAGCGCTTCGCCGACAAAGTCATGCAGTTCGCGGGCAATCCGCAATCCGGCGATCTCGACGCGATCGGTCATCAGGGCTTCTCCAGATGAAAGGCTTTGCGGCCTTTGGCATGTCGGGGGTGAGGGGTCAATTCAGCTTAGGGTGAAGGCGGGGAATTTGAAGCTGCTGATCTCCCCCCTCGTGGGGGAGATCCTAAACCGCAATCCTCGGCCGACCCGATGCAACCGCCACCACATGCGCTTCGATAAACATCCGTTGGGCCTCAACCGTAGACACCTTGAACTCGGTCGAAACTTCTATCTCAGCGTTGTCGGTGCCGGCATCCTTCGCCCGCTCGGCCACAATCGCCCGCACATCAGCCTCCGCTGCCGCGATCGCCTCGGCCTCGTCCGTGAAGTCGCGCACCGTTTGCCCCGACGCCAAACGAAACAAACCTTCCCTGGGCTGGCTGACGCGGGCTTCGGCGGAGACGCGGACCTGGCCGACGACGGCGCCGAGCGCGTTGGCGACATCGGTATCCTCCGGCACCACGCACTCATTACCGACCAGCTCGGCCAAGCCGGCATAGTGCAGCGGCGCCGAGGCGCCGAGGCCAATGACCGGACGATCGAGCGCGACGCTGAGCCTTGCGATGCCGGGATGGGAATCGACGGCGCGCTGCACCAGCGCATGCGCGACGGTGGCGGCGCCATCCAGCCCATCCTCGGCAAAGGCTGTCTCCAGAATGTATTCTGCCGACCAGCGCGTGAGCGTCAGCAGCACGCGTTCGGAAATCACCTCCGGAGACGGCGCGATGTACTGGCCTCGCCCATCACGCTTGCGGGCAAACAGTTCGGCGGCGAGCCGGGCCGCAAGCGGGTCCCAGTTGGCCTGCTTGCCGAGCACATGGGCGGCGTCCGAGGGGGTGAAGCCCGAGATATGCACAAGACCGCGCGAGACCAGCCGGTTCAGCGTGGCGTTCTGGGCGTTCGAGGTGAGCAGCCTGTCGATGGCGAGCGGCACGGCACCAATGAGTTCATACAGTTTCGCCTCGGGCGCGGTCAGGCCGGCGGCGAGCCTGTCCGGCACGCCCGTGCGCAGCGCAAAGCGGCCGTCCATGCGGCCGGGGTTGGGCGCCCTGAGCTGGCGCTCGAGCTCCGATGTCACGGAAGCACCATGCATCATCCCGGCCAGCGCCAGCGGCACCAAGCGACGCGGCCCGAGCAGGATTTTCGGGTTGAGCGCGCCATCTTCCAGCGCCACTTCGGAATCGCCGCCGAGGCCGAAGGTGCGCATGGCGACCGCCTCGACCATGGTGCGGAAGCCGCCGACAGTGGCGCCTTCGGGATCGAGCCGAGGACGGCCGCCGTCGAGCACGGCGACATCGGTGGTGGTGCCGCCAATGTCGGACACCATGGCGTTGTCCAGGCCCGTCATGTGGCGGGCGCCGACCAGGCTGGCGGCCGGGCCGGACAGGATGGTCTCGATCGGCCGCTGGCGGGCAAACGCCGCCGAAACCAGCGCGCCATCGCCGCGCACCACCATCAGGGGGGCTACGATGTTGCGGGCCTCCAAAAATCCTTCGGTTGCCGCCACCAGCCGGTCGATCATCGAGATCAGCCTGGCGTTGAGCAAGGTGGTGAGCGCGCGGCGCGGGCCGCCGAGCTTGGCCGACAATTCGTGGCTGGCGGTGACCGGCAGGCCGGTCTTTTCGCGGATGAAGTCGCGCGCGGCGAGTTCATGCGCCGGGTTGCGGGTGGCGAAATAGGCGCAGACGGCAAAGCCCGACACCGAGGCGCCGAGTTCAGGGATCGCCGCTTCCAGATCCGACAGATCGAGCTTGGCCGCATTGCCGTGCACGTCATGGCCGCCCGGACAAAACACCACCGGATCGGTGCCGAGCGCGGTCTTCAGCCCGTCGCGCGCAAGGTCGGCCCCGGTAAAGCCGATCATGATGAGCGCCACACGCCCACCCTGGCCCTCGACCAGCGCATTGGTGGCGAGCGTCGTCGACATCGACACGAGTTTGATGGCGGCCGGATCAGTGGCCGATTTTTCCAGCACCGCATCGACCGCGCCGGAAATGCCGACGGCAAGATCGTGCCGCGTCGTCAGCGCCTTGGCCTTGGCCAGCACCTTGCCTTTTGGCCCGCCTTGTTCCGACCACAGCACGGCATCGGTATAGGTGCCACCGGTGTCGATACCGAGGAACAGGGGTTTTGGCTTGGCGGTCATTTCTGGCGGTCCGGAATTCTGCTCCCCGCCCTTAGCCGATACGGCCCGGCGGATAAAGGCGGGAGAGGTGGGCCAGTTTGACCTCGTCGCCGCTCATGCCCGTCAAACTTTGTAACGGTCACATTTTTTCATTGGTGCGTGGCCTGCCTTTGCGTGCACCATGCGCCGAACTCATCGCTTTCAGGACTTCGCCATGACCACGCTTCCCGGCATCGCCGACATCCATGCCGCCGCCGCGCGGCTCTCCGGCCTGATCGCCGAAACGACCTTGATCGAATCGCTGGAACTCAACAAGCGCTTCGGCGGCCGCATCCTGTTCAAGCCGGAGACGCTGCAGCGCACCGGCTCGTTCAAGTTCCGCGGCGCCTACAACAAACTGTCTTCGCTGAGCGAAGAAGAGCGCAGCCGCGGCGTCGTCGCCTTCTCCTCCGGCAACCATGCTCAGGGCGTCGCCGCGGCGGCTGCCATGTTCGGCGTCAAGGCGGTCATTGCCATGCCGGCCGACGCGCCGGCGATGAAGATCGCCAATGTCCGCAAGATGGGCGCCGAAGTGGTGCCGTTCGACCGCTTTCGCGACGACCGCATGACGGTGGTGCGACCCTACATGGACAAGGGCATGGTGCTGGTGCCTCCTTTCGACGATCCGGCCATCATCGCCGGCCAGGGCACGATCGGTCTCGAACTGATGCGCCAGGCAAAAGCGCTCGGCGTCAGCCTCGACGCGGTCGTCATTCCCTGTGGAGGCGGCGGCCTGACGAGCGGCATTTCGATCGCCGTCAAGGATGCCTCGCCGGCCACGGCAGTCTGGGCCGTTGAGCCCGAGCATTTCGACGACACCCGCCGTTCGCTGATCGAAGGAAAAAGGGTTTCCAACGAGCCCGGCCACAGTTCGATCTGCGATGCCATCCTCACCGCCGAGCCCGGTGCCATCACCTTCGAGATCAACCGCAAGAACCTCGCCGGCGCCATCGCCGTCTCCGACAAGGCGGCCGCACAGGCGGTGCGCGACGCCATGGCCCATCTCAAGCTGGTGGTCGAACCCGGCGGCTGCGTGGCGCTGGCGGCGCTCTCGTCAGGCGAGATCGAACTGTCGGGCAAATGCGTCGCCGTCGTGCTGTCAGGCGGCAATGTCGATTTCACCACCTATGCCGAGATCATGGCCGCGGCCTGAGAACCGATATGGCAGACGCTGAGATAAGGGCGGCTCTCGATCGCCATTGGGCTGCCTCCGATGCCGATGATCTCGAGACGGAGCATCAGATCTATCGCGAGGACGCGGTGCTCGATTATCCGCAATCAGGCGAGCGCATCAGCGGACGGCACAACATCCAGTCGTCGCGCGCCACGCAGCCCAACCGGAAGCGCTTTGCCGTGCGGCGGATCACCGGGTCAGGCGACCTCTGGATCACCGAATATGTCCTGACCTATGACGGGATTCCGTCCTATACGGTGAGCATCATGGAGTTCGTCGATGGCAAAGTGGTTCGCGAGACCCAGTATTTCGGCGATCCGTTCGAGCCGGGGCAGTCGCGCGCGCAATGGGTCGAACGGATACCTTGAAACACGGCGGCGGTAGCATGACCGGCCACCATCCGCTCGATCGTGCCGAACTGCCTGATGATACGGCCGATCTCGCCCGCTATCTCATCGGCAAGCTCGTGGTGCGGGAGCTGCCGGAAGGCATCGTCAGCGGCCGTATCGTCGAGACCGAGGCCTATGTCACCGGCGACGCCGCCGGGCACGGCTATCGCGGCATGACGCCGCGCAACCGTTCGCTGTTCCTCGGGCCCGGACACGCCTACGTCTATCTCGCCTATGGGGTCTCCTGGATGCTCAATGTCTCAAGCGAGGGGCCGGGCACCGGCACCGGCGTGCTGATCCGGGCGCTGGAGCCGCTCGAAGGCATCGCCATCATGCGGCTGAACCGGGGCGTGGAGCGCCTGCGCGACCTGGCGCGCGGGCCGGGGCGGCTCGCCCAGGCATTGCGGATCGACCGTTCGCTGGACGGCCTCGATCTGTGCCGCCAAGGCCCGCTATGGCTGGCAGCCGACGAGCATCAGGCCAGCGACATCGGCCAAGGCATCCGCATCGGCATCACGAAGGATGCGGACCGCCCGCTGCGGTTCTATGTCAGAGGCAGTCCGTTCGTCAGCGGTCCGCGATCGCTCAATTCCTGAACGCTCAGTCGAGCGTGCGCCTGAACCGCACCAATGCGACGCCGGCAAACAAGGCCACGAACCCGACCAGCCAGGCGATCTCGCCCGCAACCGCCGGCAGTTCGGCGCCCTTCAGCATCACCGCGCGGGTGATGCGCAGAAAATGCGTCAGCGGAAAAATCTCGCCGAAGGTCTGCGCCCAGCCCGGCATGCCGCGATAGGGGAACATGAAGCCGGACAGCAGGATCGACGGCAGGAAGAAGAAGAAGGTCAGCTGCAGCGCCTGCATCTGCGTGCGGGCGATGGTCGAGATGGTGTAGCCAAGCAGCACCAGCGCCAGCACGAACACCAATACGGCTGCAAGCAGCAGCGACATGGAACCGGTGAAGGGGATGGCGAACAAGAGCTTCGACGCCGCCAGCACCACCACCACCTGGACGCCACCGACCACAAGATAGGGCAGCACCTTGCCCAGCATGATCTCAAACGGGCTGGACGGCATGGCGAGCAGGTTTTCCATCGTGCCGCGCTCGGTCTCGCGGGTCAGCGCGATCGAGGTCATCATCACCAGGGTCATCTGCAGGATGACGCCGAGCAGGCCGGGCACGATGTTGTATTGCGAGATGCCTTCCGGATTGTAGCGCTGGTGCACCACCACATCGAGCTGGCCCCTGGCGGCCTCACTCGCCGCCTCCTGCATGCCTTGCGCCCGAAGCAGCGCCTGGCTGGCCACTTTGCTTAGCGTCGAGATGGCGCCGCTGGCGGCGGCCGGGTCGGTGGCGTCGGCCTCGATGAGTATCTGCGGATTGTCGCCGCGCTCCACCCGGCGGCCGAAATCGGCCGGGATGGTGACGACGAAGGCGACATCGCCGCGCGCCATCAGGAATTCGGCATCCTCGGCACTTTGCGCGACATGGTCGAAGCGGTAGTAGCCGGTCGTCTGCAGGGCTGCGACAATGGCGCGGGTGTAGGGGTCGTTGCTGGTCGCCACCAGTGCGGCAGGCAGGCTTTTGGGATCGTTGTTGATAGCGTAGCCGAACAGCACCAGCTGCAAAAGCGGCACGCCCAGCATCATGGCGAAGGTGATGCGGTCGCGCCGCATCTGGATGAATTCCTTGATCAGCAGCGCACCGAGCCTGGCGAAGGAGAAGACGCTGTTCATGCCATATTGTCCTTCGAGCCGGACATGAACTGGATGAAGACGTCCTCGAGGCTGGTCTCGCCGGGTTTTACGCTGACGCCCTTGTGCTCCTTCTCGACATCGGCGAGCGCCTTTTCGAGCTTTGCCTTGTCGGAGCCGACGACATGCAGCGTCGCGCCGAACGGCGCCACCTGGTCGACGCCGGGCCGGTCCCTGAGTGCATCGGCGACCTGGTCGAGGCGCGGTCCCTGCAGCACGAAGGTGGTCAGACCGGCATTCGTCACCACCTCGTCCACCGTGCCGGTGGCCAGCATCTTGCCGTAGGAGATGTAGCTGATGCGGTGGCAGCGCTCGGCTTCGTCCATGTAGTGGGTGGACACCAGCACGGTCAGACCGCCGCTCGCCAGCCGGTGGATCTCGTCCCAGAATTCGCGCCGCGCCTTCGGATCGACGCCGGCGGTCGGCTCGTCGAGCAGCAGCAGCTTCGGCTTGTGCATGATGCAGGCGGCCAGTGCCAGCCGCTGCTTCCAGCCGCCCGACAACGTGCCGGCGAGCTGGTTGCGGCGGCTCGTCAGGCCAAGCTCTTCCAGCGTTTTCGACACATGCTCCTCGACCGGTTTCAGCCGGTAGAGCCGCGCCACGAATTCGAGATTCTCGCCGATCGTCAAATCCTCGTAGAACGAGAATTTCTGCGTCATGTAGCCGACTTCGCGCTTGATGCGGAGCGACTCGGTGCGGATGTTGAAACCCAGCACCGTACCTTCGCCCTCGTCGGGCGTCAGCAGGCCGCACATGATGCGGATGGTCGTCGTCTTGCCGGACCCGTTGGGCCCGAGAAAGCCGACGATCTCGCCCTCGGCCACCGTCATCGTCACATGGTCGACGACAGTCTTGTCGCCGAAACGCTTGACCAGGCCATGAACGTCGATGGCGTTCATTTTGAGGCCGCCAGCTCGACATCGACGATCTGTCCCGGCTGCAGCGCTTGCGCCTTGCCCTCAGGCCGCGCCTCGACGAGGTAGACCAGCTTCTGCCGGTTCTCGAGCGAGTAGATCACCGGCGGGGTGAATTCCGGGTCGGGCGAGACATAGCTGACGCGCGCCTTCACCTCCGGCCCGCAGCCGTCGCAATGCACGACAAGCAGCGTGCCGACCTTGATCGACGAGAACGCACTTTCCGGGACATAGACGCTGAGCTTCACCGCACCGTCCGGCAACATCGAAATGACAGGCGCGGTCGGACCAGCGGTGTCGCCGGGATTGCGGATGACGTCATTGATGCGGCCGGGCGAGGGTGCCGCCAGCACGCGCTTCGATAGCCGCCACTCAGCCTGTTCCAACGCCGACTGCGCCTGTTTGACCTGATTGTCTGCCGCCTTGATCGTTTCGGGACGCGCAGGCAGACCGCCGACGGCGAGGTTGGCCTGCGCCTGGCCGACCTGCGCATTGGCGGTCTCCAGCGTCGCGGCGGCGGTGTCGTAGTCGGCCTGCGTGCCGGCACCGCGCTTGAACAGGTCGGCGGCGCGGTCGTATTTGCGCTTGGCATCCGTGGCCTGGGCCTTGGCCATGTCGACCTCGGCCTTCAGCACCGCGATCTCCTCCGGCCGCTTGCCGATCTGCAGGTCGGCCAGCTGCGCCTGCGCCTGGGCGAGCGCGGCCCCTGCCTGGGCGACGGCGATTTTTGCGTCGGCGCTTTCGAGAGTCACCACCGGCGTGCCTGATACAACACGGTCGCCGCGCTTGACCGCGACGGTCTCGACCTGCGCCACCTCGATCGGAGCCAGCAAGACATAGTCGCCCTCGACATAGCCGACGGCAAGCGGCGCTGCCGGCGCGCAGGCGCCGAACAGCTTGGCCGCGAGAGGCAGGGAACAGAGAAAACTCATCGCTTGCCCTCCTTGCGGGCGACCGGATTGCGGGCCGCCAGTATGGCGCCAAGATTGCCTGTCACCGCCGCCACCACCTTGGCGGCCTCGGTGTTGCCGATCTCGCGCCAGCCCATACGACGCATCACTGCTTCGCGACCGATGCGGAAATAGATGACCTGGCCGATCAGCGTGAAGACCACGAGCTTGGTGGCCTCGCTTTCGGCCGGCTCGCCCGTCGCCTGTTCCCAGATCTGGCAGAGGCGGCGATGGGTCGGTTCGAACACCCCGTCATAGATGCGGTCGAGTGCGGCGGTCGGATGCGTCAATTCCCTAAGTACAAATTGTACGATATCGCCAGCTTCCGGTCTGGCTACGATAAACGCCACCATCGCTTCCAGCGCGGCGAACAATTGTGCCCTCGCCGCCTCCGGGCCGGCTTGACCCGGCAATTGCGTGCCGCCGAGCGCCTGGCCGGCAACCGACTGGATGGTTTCGACGATGTGGTCGGCGGCGGCCGCGCGCAACCCTTCCTTGCCGCCGAAGTGATAGGCGATCGAGCCGATGTTGGCCTTGGCCTCGGCGGCGATCTCACGCGTCGACGTGCCGTCGAACCCTTGCCGTCCGAACAGCTTGAGCGCCGAAAGCACGAGTGCGGCGCGCGTCTGCTCTGCGGGGGATGTCTCCTGGCGGGGCGTTTTATCGGCTACGGTTTTGATCATGCTGGCCACTTAATCAATCGATTGATTAAAGTCAAATTGATTATCCGCGGCGGCTTGCCATGTCGGGCCGCAGACGCTTTAGTGGGCGGCCATGGGCAAGGAAGTCGAACGCAAGTTCCTGGTCTCCAGCGCCGAATGGCTGGAAATGGCCGAGGCGAATATACGCATTCGCCAGTTCTATCTTGCCGCAACACCCGGCCGCACCGTGCGCGTGCGCATCAGCGACGGCAGTTCGGCGAAGCTGACGCTTAAATTCGGCAGCAAGATCCGCGAGCGTGACGAATACGAATATGAAATTCCACTGGCGGACGCAGAGGAGATGCTGGCCTTCGCCATCGGACATGTCATCGAGAAGACACGCCACCATGTTAGGCATCGCGGCTATCTCTACGAAGTCGATGTTTTCGGCGGGATTCTAGCCGGCCTTGTGGTGGCCGAACTGGAGACGCCGGAGGATGTACCTGACGAAATGCTGCCTGATTGGCTCGGCCGCGAAGTGACCGGCGAGCAGAGATTTTACAACGCGTCGCTCGCCCTAGAGCCGGATGATTTTAGGTCGGGTCGACCTAAAATCGGAATCCGGCTCTAAATCAAAAGAGATGGAGCATGATGTCGTCCGAAAACCGCTTCACACTTTTCGGCATCATGCTCTAGGGGGATTCCGGAGATCGCCGCATGAGCTTTCGCATCGATCCGCGCCTGCCGCTGACCGGCGAGGTCAGGCGTATCCTTGGCGAGGAGATCGGCAAGGCGCTTGCCCATCTGGCCGTCGCGCGCGACCAGCCGGAGCAGGCATTGCACAAATGCCGCAAGCGGCTGAAGAGCGCGCGCGCCTTGCTGCGGCTGGTCCGTTCCGGAAATGAAACATTCTGTCGGACTGAGAACCAATGCTACCGTCAGGTGGCGGCGCTGCTTGCCGGGCCGCGCGAGGCGACCGCGCTGGTCGAGACCGTCGACCGGCTGGCAGCCGCCTTTCCCGAGCAGGTTGCCGGCGGCGGCCTCGACAGCGTGCGCGACCGGCTTATCGCCCGCCAGCATGAAATCCATGCCGGGGCTGGTCTCGACGCCGCCATAGGCGCGGCCACGGCCGCCTGCGAGGAAGGCCTGATCCGGATCGAGCGGCTGCTGCTCCCCGATCTGCCTGAGCATGCAGCCGATGTGCTTGCGGAAGGCGCTCGCAAGACCTTGCGCCGGGCCAGGAAGGCGCTGGACAAGGCCGGATCCCACGGAGGAGCCGAGGATTTCCACGATCTGCGTAAGGCGGCCAAGACCCACTCGATGCATCTTTCGCTGCTCGGCCGGCTGTGGCCGACGCCGATCAAGGTGCGGCGCAAGGCGGTCGACGAACTGGGTGAAAAGCTCGGCGAACTGCACGATGTCTTCGTCATGCGCGCCCTGCTCGAAGCCGACGGCGAGCCGCTCGGCGATGCGCAGGACACCAAGCTCCTGGGCAAGCTTTTGAAGCGCTCGGAAAAAAGCCTGAAGAAGAGCTGCCTCGCCGGGGCGGCCGAACTGTTCGGCGACAGTCCCAAGCGCTCGACAAAGAAGCTCGCCCGCAATGCGCGCGACGACCTCGCCGGGCCGGCACTGCCGGAAGAGACAGTGCCGGCCGGCTGACGCTGGCACTCCCCCGCCGGCGCGTGCTAGTCACGCTCTACCATGACCGCACCTGCCGACACGCTTCTGGACCGACTTGGCCGCTGGCTTGCCGGCCGGCTGCAGGACGAATCCTCCGGCTATGAGCCCTACACGCCGTCCGACGCCGAGACGTTGCGGCGCACGCTCGAGCCCGGCGACATCCTGCTCATCGAAGGCAACCAGAAGATCTCGGCGGCGATCAAATACCTGACCCAGTCGACCTGGTCGCATGCGGCCTTCTATATCGGCGATGCCTTGTCCGAACCGGAGGACGGATCGGAACGGCGTCGGCTGATCGAAGTCACGCTCGGCGAAGGCTGTGTCGCCGTGCCGCTGTCGCGCTACCACCTACAACACCCGTATCTGCCGGGCGAGCGGGCTGACCCCGGAAGACCGCGACCATGTCGTCGCCTTCATGATCGGCAAGCTCGGCCTGAAATACGATCTCAAGAACATTTTCGACATGCTGCGCTTTTTCCTGCCGACGCCGCCGGTGCCGGTGCGCTGGCGCCGCCGCATGCTGGCTTTCGGCTCCGGCGACCCGACGCGCGCCATCTGCTCGACCCTGATCGCCGAAGCCTATGGCGAGATCCGCTATCCGATCCTGCCCGAGATCACCCGCGCGCCCGGCCGCGCCTCAGCGCAGTCGAACTATTCGCGCCGCGAAATCCTGCACATCCGCCACCACTCGCTCTACACGCCGCGCGACTTCGACCTGTCGCCCTTCTTCCGCATCGTGAAACCGACGCTGGAATTTGGGTTCGACTACCGGGCGGTGACCTGGGAGGACAAGGCAGGCACCGACGCCGCAGCCGCGAAGGCTGGCGCAATCGCCTCAGACACGTGATGGCTTCGGCCTGAGTCATGAGGTGCAGGCATTTCACATGGTGGCCGGCATCACGCCGAAACCGCAATAGCGCCCTGGTGTTCGGCTCTGTGTTCGACCCAGACATGGACCGGTTCGTCCCGGCCGCGGATGCTAACCGGTCCATGATCGCGCGCATTCAGCTGTGTCCCGAGCGATTCCGCCTTCGCGGCCTCAATCAGTCGTGACCCAAAGCAAATATTCGCCTGAAGCTCCCGGCAGAGCGCCTGCAAACGGCTGGCGACGTTGACGGTGTCGCCCACCACCGCGAAGGACAGGTTGCGCTCGCTGCCGACCGCGCCGAGGACGACGGCGCCATATTGTGCACCGATCCGAACGTCCAGCGGCGGATATCCCCTGGACACACGCTGGACATTCCAGCCTTCGATAGCGGCGATCATCGCTTCAGCGCACCGGATGGCCCGGGTTGCGTCGTCATGGCTGGCTTGCGGAACCCCGAAGGTCGCCATGATGCAATCGCCGATATAGTTGTCGACGGTGCCATGGTGGTCGAAAACGACCTGCTCCATGCGACGGTGGAACTGACGCAGTAGTTCGAACACTGCTTCGGCCGGATGATCCTCGGAATAGTGTGTGAAGCCGACGATGTCGGCGAACAGCACCGCGATATCCTGCCGGCGGACCGGACCGAAGGGCTCGTCATCCGAGGCGAGCTGGTCGACGACATTGGGCGAAAAATGCCGGGCGAGATTGGCGCGGGCGCGCTCTGCCTTGACATAGTCTTCCGACAGATGCCGGGAACGGGAGACGACCAGCGCCATGATCGCGCCGATAATCAGCACAACCAACACATTGGTCGCCTGCGCGAACGTATCGACGAAATTGGGGTTGAGATAGAGATTCAGTCGCTCTGTCATCGGCAGCGAATAGAGGTTCGTTGCCGGAATGACGGTTCCCGCATGAAAAACCACCCATCCCACCCCGATCGTCCACGTCAAGGCCGCGAGCGCGCCGAGATAGAGCGCCAATCGTGTCGAAAGGGTCAGCGCGCCAAGGCATACGAAAATCAGCAGGAATTTGAAGCTGCCCTCGCGCAGTTGCATCGCGGCCGGCGCGACCTCGAGGGAAAACGGGTTGGGCGTTACCAGCAGAACGGTCAACAGAATGATGTCCAGCGTACCGACGAGGTAACCGATCCACCATGGCGCGTTGCGACGGCGCGCAAAGCGAAACTGGATCAGGCCGACGAGTTGGAACAGCGCGAGGCCCGCCAGCACGAAGAGCAGCGAGGCATCCCAGCGGCTGATCAATGAAAAGAAGCAGGAGATCACGGCGAGCGATGCCGTGCGCGCCCAGAACTGCAATGCAGCACCCTGGCGTTCTGCGCGCTCCCGCAAATTTTTCAGGCGCGAATAGCGGCGAAGTTCAAGTGTTGGCGCGGTCGGCATAGGATCACTTCGATTTTGCGGGGACGGTCACGCATTCGGCAAACCCGCCCCGTACAGTCTGGCAAATCAGCGCGCGAACTCTATCATGGTTTCGTTTTTGAAACGCGGCTGGCGCGTCAAGCCGGCAACGGGCGGCGTCCCTTTGCCGGAGCGGTGGGCCGGTCGGACGCACCGGCATCCCTGGGGTGCGGGCCGATCGGCATGATCGCCGGAAACGGGGTTGCGCCAAAAGCAAACGTCCATTTGTAGCCGGTCAGCCCGTCTTCCGGCGTCGTGTTCTGGTCGTGATGGGCGAGCAGTTTGGCGCGCTCGGCCAGTTCCTCCGCCTCGCGCTTCACCATCTCCGCCGTCTCCGGCCGCATCCGCCTGGAGAATGAGACGAAGGTCGCTTCCCGCTCCAGATGGGTGATCGCCCAGCCGATGAAATTCTTGTTTGTCATCTCGAACAGCGGCCTGAGCGGCCCTTCGAAATTCCACTGGATCGGTGTGTCGACCAGCAGCCGTGCCGACAACCCGCTGCCCAGCGCAATGAGGCCGAGCGCTTCGAGATCGCGCAGATAGAGGAACATCGACGCTTCGCTCAAGCCCGCGAGCGCATGACGCCCTCGGGCGTGAATTTCTCCGATAGCATGACGAAGATGAACAGCAGCGCCGGCCGTCCGGCAAGCTTGCGCTCGACCTCTGGCGCGATGCGGTTGACCGGTCCCGGCCCCCGATTCATCGACCCCAGCACGTTTTCCAGCTCGACGCCGGCGGCAGCGCAGATCCCGACGAGACGGTCGAGCTTGCAGTTGCGCTCGTGGAAGATGCGCTTGACCGTCGGCTCGGAAACGCCCATCCGCCCGGCAAGCTCACGATAGGTGACGCCCTTGGCCTTCAGCGTCCGCTTCAGCGCCTCGAAGATCAGGCCGTTCATGGAATGCACCTCTTTTGCGCCATTTCGTATCGGTTTCCGATACTAGCTCGAATCGTCCTTCCGGAAAAGTATCGAAAATCCTAGCTCTCCGCCATCCATCACAGGAGACCTGGCCATGAAAACCCTCATCCCCTCTATTTGTCTCGCCGCCTTCGCTATCGCGCTCGTGCCTGCGGCCGAGGCCGCCGAACTCTGGCGCGCCTCGGGCTTCGAGCAACCGGAATCGGCGCTGTTCGACGCCGCCAACAGTCGCATCATCGTCTCCAACATCGTCGGCAATCCTGGGGAGGCCGACGGCAACGGCTATCTCTCGGTGCTGTCGCTGGACGGCAAGATCATTAGCCAGCACTGGACCGACGGCATGGATGCACCAAAAGGCTCGGCGATCTCCGGCGGCAAGCTCTACGTCGCCGATATCACCAAGGTGCGCATCGTCGATCTCGCCAGCGGCAAGCTCATCTCGACGATCGATGTGCCCGGCGCCGTTTTCCTCAATGACGTGACATCGGACAGTTCGGGCAAGGTTTATGTCACCGACATGCTTGCCGATGCGATCTACCGCATTGACGGCGACAAGCCGGAACTTTTCATGAAGGATGCGAAGCTCGCCGCACCCAACGGCATCTTTGCCGATCGCGACCGGCTGATCGTGGCGTCCTGGGGCAAGGGCATCAAGCCGGACTTCAGCACTGCCGCGCCCGGGGGCCTGCTGTCGGTCGATCTCGCGACGAAAGCCGTGACGCCGCTGCCTGGCGCACAAAACTTTGCCGACCTCGATGGCGTCGTCGCCATCGGCGACAGCATCTACGCCACCGCCTTCATGACCGGCACGCTCTATCGGTACAAAGTCGGCGAGGCGCCGGAGGCTGTAGAGCAGTTCAAGCCGGGCAGCGCCGATATCGGCACAGACGGCACGCGGATTTTCGTGCCGCTGATGAACGAGGGCGAGATCGCGGTGCTGAGCCTGGACTGACGGCGCACACTTGCCGGCTCAGCCAGCGGGCGCGGCTTTGAGTTGCGCCCGCGAATCCTTGATCGAGGCGGCAAAGGTCACCAGCGGCCGCTTGACGCCGTGGTTGATCAGCATGCGCCGTGTCTGCGGCGAGGCACCGGCGATGATGAAACGCACCCCTGCGCGCTTCGCCTTGTGCGCCGCGCCCTCGATGACATTGGCCGCGGTGGAATCGAAGAACGGCACCGCCGAGCAATCGAGGATGAAGTTCTTGCGCTGGTCGGCGATGCGGTCGAGCACCGTGCCGACAGTCGAGGCGGCGCCGAAGAAGAAGGCGCCGGAGATGCGATAGACGACGGTGTCGGCGTCGCTTGCCTCGCTTGCATCGTAGGCGCGGCCGCTGCTGTCGGCGACATCGTCCTGCACCAGCGGCAAATCCGCCTCCACGGCGATCGACTTGGCCATGCGGTCGATGAACAGGATCGAGCCTAGCGCGAAGCCGACGACGATGCCTTCGGTGAGATCGCGGAAGACGACGATCAGGAAGGTTGCCATCAGCACCAGGGCGTCGCCGCGCGAAGCGCGCAGCAACGTGGCGAAGGCCTGCTTCTCGAACATGTTCCAGCAGACAACCGCCAGCACCCCGGCAAGGGCGGCAAGCGGGATGTAGCTGGCCAGCGGTGCGGCCACCAGCATGAAGACCAGCAGAAAAAGCGAATGCAGCATGCCGGAAACCGGCCCATGCGCGCCGGCCCGCACATTGGTGGCGGTGCGGGCGATGGTGCCGGTGGTGCAGATGCCGCCGAACAGGGCAGACGCGATGTTGGCAAATCCTTGCGCCACCAGTTCGCAATTGGAACGGTGACGCCGCCCGGTCATGCCATCGGCGACCACGGCCGAGAGCAGCGATTCGATGGCGCCGAGCAGCGCAAAAGCCACCGCATCCGGCAGCACCGCAATCGCCTTGTCGAGGTTGAGTCCCGGCAGTGCCGGCAACGGCAGGCTGCGCGGAATGCCGCCATAGCGCGTGCCGATCGTTTCCGCCGGCAGCGAAAGCAGCGCCACGACAAGGGAGGCCAGTCCGACGGCGATCAGCATGCCCGGCCAGCCGGGCCGCCAGCGCTTCACCCCCACGATGGTGGCGATGGTCAACGCCGCCACCAGCGTCGCCGAGATGTTGAGCGTGCCGGCCGCGTGGCCGATCGCCATCAGTTTCGGCAGCAGCGGCCCGGGCTCCGGCCCGGCAAGCCTCAGCCCGAACAGTTCGACGATCTGGCCGGAGAAGATGATGATCGAGATGCCGGCGGTGAAGCCGACCGTCACCGGGTAAGGGATGAATTTGATATAGGTTCCGAGCCGGAGATAGCCGATGGCGAGCAGGAAGATGCCGGCCATCATCGTCGCCAGCAGCAGTCCGTCGACGCCTTCGCGCTGCACCGTCGCCGCCACCAGCACGATGAAGGCGCCGGCCGGGCCGCCGATCTGGAAGCGGCTGCCGCCGAGCGCCGAGACGATGAAGCCGCCGACAATGGCCGTGAACAGGCCGTGCTCCGGCGTCACGCCCGAAGCAATCGCAATCGCCATCGACAGCGGCAACGCGACAATGGCGACGGTCAGCCCGGCCATGAAGTCGGCCTTGAACTGCGGCAGGCGGTAACCTTCGCGCCAGACCGTCACCAGCTTGGGCGTGAACAGCTCTGAAAATGTCGGCTTTGCCGACTTCTGGGCCGGTTGATGCACTGCCCGCCGGATCTGATCCATGGACTGCCTTCCGCTTGCGTGAAGGCGGCGGGATCGTCGGCAGGACTGTCGGCGGTCGCCGTCGCGACTATATGCCGGCTCAGCCTTGCGGGTTCGGCGGCGCGACCGGCTTGAGGCGCACGCCCCGGCCGCCGCGCTCGCTGGTCTGGTTCTCGCCGATGAGCTCCACCCCGGCCTCGTCGAGAGCCTGGATAACCTTCATCAGCGTATCGACCACACCCCTGACCACGCCGTCACTCGCTTCCATGCGCTGGATTGTCGGAAGCGAAACGCCGGCACGCTCGGCGAGCGTCTTCTGATCGATGCCGGCCAGCGCCCTCGCGGCGCGCATCTGCGCGGCAGTGATCATCGGTCGGAACCCCCGTCTGAGTCTGCGGAGACGACGTGTAATACAATCATAGTGATGTTTCAACCATCATAAAGCATACATGAAACATGATCTCTCCACAAAGCCGGATGGCGGGATACGGGATGAGCATGCTACGCTACCGCCTTGGCTCTTACTGGCGGGGAAATATCAGTTGAAGATTTTCAGGACCTTGACGACTTCGGCAGCCTTGCTGTCGGCGGTTTTTCTGCTGGCAGGCTGCGGACACGGGCTGATCAACCGGCTGATTTGAATGTCGCTCCGGATCGTCAGTCTTCGGGCTCGTTGCCATCGGCCACCGCCTTGTTCCGCTGCAGCATTCGCGCCGCCAGCCAGCACAGCGTCGCCCAGGTGAAGCCGGCGCACCATCCCGCCAGCACGTCGGAAGGCCAGTGGACGCCGAGATAGACGCGGCTGACGCCGACCAGCAGCGTTATCAGCACCGCCAGGCTGAGGACATAGATTTTCGTCGTTCGTCCCGGCAGGAAGCGCGCTGCCAGCGAGCCCAGCGTGAGATAGGTCACCGCCGACAGCATGGCGTGGCCGCTGGGAAACGACAGCGACGTCTCGTTGGCCAGGTGCGAGACAAGATCGGGGCGCGGCCGGTCGATGCCGGCCTTGAGCAAGGTCGACAGCAGCTGCCCGCCGGCCACCGCGACAAAGATCAGCAGCGCCGTCCTCGGCCTGCGGATCAGCAGGAGGTAGACGATCACCGCCGTTACGATCAGCACCAGCACGCTGGAGCTGCCGAGGCTGGTGATGTCGCGCATCGCGCCTTCCAGCCATGCCGGGCCGACGGGAACATCCGGCTGACCCACTTTTCGGAAAGCGAGCAGGATCTCAGTATCGAAAGCGTGCGGCGTGGTGGCCCGCGCCACCTCCATCAGTTCCTCGAAGCCCCACAGCCCGGCGGCTATCACCAGCCCGGCCAGCAGCACCGGAAATTCAAGCCAGTTGGTGAACGCACGCGGGGTCTTCATCGGATTACAGTCGCCCCTGCAGGTAAGGCCCGAGCGAGATCAGCACCACCGCCGCGATGGCCAGCACGATGCCGGTCGCCTGCAAGGCATTGACGCGTTCGCCGAAGAACACCAGCGCCACCACATTGACCGCCACCAGTTGGATCACCGCCGACAGGCTGAACGAGACCGACATGCCGAACTCACGAACCAGCCGCAGCATCATCAGATTGCCCGCCGTATAGAGCGCCAGTGTCAGCACGATCTTGCCAAGGCTTGGCGCCAGCCCCCATTGCTTGGCCGCGATGGCCGCCAGCAGGAAGATCACCGTCGAAATGACGAGCTGCGCCAGTCCCCAGAAACTCACTTTTGTGCCTCGCTGTCCTTTGTGGCAGCTCTTGTTTCGCAAGCGTGGCGGCACGTCAAGCAGACTGCGGCGGAACAGGCCCGACGATGACGAGAGGTGGCTGAATGAATGGCAGCACGATCGCGGTCTGATTGCAACGCTCGGGCCGGATTAACGCAAACCCAGGCAGCTGCCCACCCAAGCCCCGGAAAAGAATGGACATTTAAACATGGCGCCCTACCTCTTCTGGAGGAGAGTGCCATGCCAAAGTCCGTCTATGACCGTGGCCTGCTGAAACCCGACGACATCGCCAGGCTGCAACGCGTGTTCGACGAAGCCTGCCGCAGGCGCGACGTGCATCCCGATTCCGCGGATGCGCGGGAGATCGCGCTGAACCTGCTTGCGCTGCACAATGCCGGCATGGTCGAGGAAGATATGCTTATGGAAACCGTGGGTTTTCGCCGGTTGGAGCCGAAATCAGCCTGAGGCCTGCAAGGCGGCCTGGAGCAATTCCAGAAAAGTGTGAAGCGGTTTCCGTCCGAAATTGCGTAAAAAACAAAGGCCTCTAGCCGGCGCGCTGCACGACGGCCACATTCATCTCTGCCCGCAGCCTGAAGCCGATGGATTCGTACAACCCAACCGCGTTGGCATTGCTGGCATAGGAATGCAGGTAGGGAACTTCGCCGCGCGCAAAAATTCGGTTGGCCACGAACACCGACAGCAGCCGGCCGAGGCCGCTGCCGCGAAATTCGGGATGCGAGCAGACGCCGCTGAGTTCGCTGTAGCCGGGCTGCTTCATGCGCTCGCCGGCCATTGCCGCCAGCCGGCCGTCGATCTTCACGCCCCAGAACTCGCCGAGGCTCAGCGCCTTGAGCGTGAACGGGCCGGGCTTGGTCAGTGACGCCAAAGCAAGCATCTCGGCCGCGTCGTCCTGCGTCAGCTGCTGTACACGCTCGTCCGACACGGAAGGCAATGGCGCCTCGGCAACCATCTGAACGCCGAAGGCGGTCACGGTCGCGGTCAGTTCCGGCGGCAAGGCAATGGGGTCCGCCTGGAGCATGAACACGCTCTCACCTGCAGGAATGAGGCTTGCGAGCGCCTGCAGGCTCTCAGCGTCGTCTGCCCCGGAAGCCGCGAAGGGGACGATCGAGGAGGGATAGCGCCTGGCGAGCCTGTCGCCATACGCAAAGATCCGATGCCGCGTGTCGAGCGCGCTCCAGACCGGACGATCGAGGACATGGCTCATGGCGCGACATCCTGTTTCACACGACGGTCGAGCGGGGCCGCCGCCAGGCCGTCCTCCATTGCCGAGAGTTGTTCGAGAAGCGGCCCTGCAAGGCCTTTGCACAAGTCGGCAACGGCGTTCTCGATGCGCGGCCAAACGTCTCGCTTCGCCTTATCGACCAGGCGCTGGCCGTTCGCGGTCAGCGAGATCATCCTGCGGCGCTGGTCGTCGTTCGATGGCGCGGCCTCGACCAGCCCCAACTCGGCCAGCAGCGCCACGCTGCGCGTCACCCCCGGCTGGGTGATCCCCAGTGACTGCGCCAGCTCGCCGACAGGCAGCGGCCCGAGCCGGTCGAGCGCGGCCAGCAGAGGATACTGGCTGGACTGCACCGGCACCTCCAGCCCATCGAGCATGCGCTGCGTATCGGCCTGCAACTGCTCGCCGATACGCTTCAGCCTGCTGCCGAGGGTGAGGTAGCCAAGGGATCGAATGATGTCTTCCATGGGTGATCCGCATGCTGGATAAGTATAACATGTTATATAATGATGCAATGAACGAGTTCAAGCGCCTGCTTTGGAGGTTGGTCGCAAGCATCTCAACTTCGTCGTCCTTGGGCGAAGCAGGAGCGAAGCTCCGTCGCGGAAACCCAGGGATCATGCCTTGGCCGTGGAAGCAGCGGAGCAGAACCTGCAACGCAGCGTAGCTCAGAAGTCACGGCATGGATCCTCGGGTCTGCGCCGCGTCGCTACGCTCCTTGCTTCGCCCGTGGATGACGACGGGATGGCGTTTCGCCCAATCGCCAGGATATTCGATCCCGTCTTGCAGATGCGTTGAACCACCTAGTCCGCGCCACAGCAGCAGCCCGAAGTGCGGTGGTTCTCCGTCCAGAGGCGCTCGTCTACAACCCCTTGGCGATCTGACCGGCAATCGCTTCGGCCTGCAGGCCGGCGCTGTGAAAATAGCTGGTCAGGCTTGGCCGCATGCCGATGAACCACAGGCCGGGCTGGCCGCTCGGGGTGCCGCCATTGGCCTTCGGCACGCCCTTGGCGTCGAGCACCCCGAGATCGCCCAGCATGGCCTCCAGGCCGGTGCGATAGCCGGTTGCCGCGATCACCACATCCGGCTCGAGCACCGTGCCGTCGTTCAGCCGCACGCCGGCGCCTGCGAAAGCCGCCACCGGCGCCACCACCGAAATCCGTCCGGCCTTCAGCGCGGCGACGGCGCCGTCGTCGACGGCAATAGCGATCTGCTCGACGCCGAGCCGGCTGGCGCCGCCCTTCGGCGCCGGCGGCAGGCCGAAGCGGGCGAGGTCGCCGAACACCAGCCGCTGCGTCGCGGCAATCGCGGCATCGGCAATCCACGTCGGCAGCATCGCCATGAAACCGCCGAAGCGCGCCACGGCGACCTTGCCGATCCGTTTCGGCATCAGCGACGGACCCTGCCTGGCTGACAAGCAGATGGCCTTGGTGTCGGCGCGGACGAGGTGGTTGAGCACGTCGAAGCCGGAATTTCCGGCTCCGACCACCAGCACGCTTTTGCCCACATAGTCCTGTGCTGTGCCGAAATCGGCGGCGTGGACAAGTTTGCCGGTGAAAGTCGCCTTGCCTTGCCAGTCCGGCGTCCATGGCAAGCGGTCGCGGCCGGTGGCGACGATGACATTGCGGGCGCTCAGCGTTTCCCGGCCCGTATGGACGAGCCAGCCATTGCCTCTGCGTTCGATCCGCTCGACGGCGGTGCCGAATTCGACCCTTATGCCGCGCGCGCGGGCAAAATCCTCGAGATAACCGACGATGGCATCCTTGTTCGGAAAGGCGGCGGTGCGGGGCGGATAGGCAAGGCCGGGCAGGGTCGACAGCGCGCGATGCGTGTTGAGGGTCAGCTTCTCGTGCCGCCGTCGCCACGGTTCGGCGATCCGCGGCTCCTTTTCAAGCACGACGACCCGCACGCCGCGCCGGCCAAGCGCGTCGGCGGCCGCCAGCCCCGCCGCGCCGGCGCCGATGACGATAACCGTATAGTCGGGTCCTTTCGGCCCCAGGACGATAGGCATCGTTTCGCTTGTCGTAGCCGCCATTCGGTCGAGATTTCCTTTCAGGTGCGCCATGGGGACCCGTCCTATATGGCACGTCCCATATGGCACAGGGGCGATATGATCGATAATGAGGTCGCGTCAATGCGACTGATTCGAGGCCTTGGGGGCAAGCCTCTGTTTATCATCGGCACGCGGAAGCTCGACCATGCCCTCCTTGCGCATCTTTCTCGACAGACTGCTGGAGGGCGCCGCAGCCAAGGTGCCGCGCCAGGATTTTTCGCATGTCGAGCGGCTGGCGCTTGTCCGCCAGCACGGCGACTTCTCGCTGGCCTATTCGACCGCCGTGCAGCAAAAACTGTCCTATTTCGGCGACGCCGACGGCTACATCGCCTTCGGCACCAAGATGAAGCACCATTTCGCGCTCGGTGACCCGGTCGCCCATCCGGCCGATCGGCCCGACTATATCAGGCGCTTTGTCGAAGCCGCCGACAGCCCGTGGTTCGTGCAGATCGGCGAACCGACGGCGCGCGTTCTGGCAGGGCTTGGCTACCAGGTCAACCGCCTCGGCGTCGACACGCGGCTGGAGCTGCCGGCTCACGATTTTTCCGGCAAGCGCAACGAAACCGTGCGCTATTCCGAACGCTGGCTCTTGAAGAAGGGGTTTTCCTTTGGCGAAGGAGCGGTCTATCTCGACGAGGTCCAGCGCCTGTCACAGAACTGGCGGGCCGACCGCATCGTCAAGCGCTGGGAGATGGCGTTCCTCAACCGCCCCTTTGCCGATCATCTCGGCATCGATATGCGCCGTTTCGTGCTCTACAGCCCGGAAGGCGAGCTCGTCGCTCTGCTCGATTTCGATCCGATGTTCCGGGATGGCAAGGTGATCGGCTATACCACCTCGTTCAAGCGCAAGCACATCGATGCCTCGCCGCATGCCGAAATCGGGCTGACCAAATTCGCCGTCGACCGGTTTCGCAATGAGGGCATTTCGGTCGTCACGCTCGGCCTGTCGCCGATGCTCGATGTCGGAGCCAACAGCTTTGCCGAATTGAGCTTCTGGCGCAACGCCTTCGAGCGGGCCTATGAGTCGCCCTGGGTCAACCGCAGCAAGTTCAACCTCAAGGGCCAGGCGGCGTTCAAGCGCCGCTTCCATGGCGTCGAAGAACCGACCTACATCGCCTTCCGCGAGGGCAGGCTGATCGAGATGCTGGGGTTGCTGCGCCTCATCAAGGCGATCTAGCAAGAAGCGTGGCGGCCAACGTGGCCAATTTGCCCCCAGGAAAACTGTTGATTTGACCGGCGCATGGGCGATCGCCTGATTTAGAGTGGCAGGGTCAGTTGCGCAGCCGGTAGCCGGTGCGGAAGATCCAGGCGACGATGGTGATGCAGATGGCGAGGAACACGACCGTCATGCCGAGGCTGACGGCGACCGAGACATCGGACTTGCCGTAAAAGCTCCAGCGGAAACCGCTGATCAGGTAGACGACCGGGTTGAACAGCGTCACCGTGCGCCAGGTCTCGGGCAGCATGTTGATCGAATAGAAGCTGCCGCCGAGGAAGGTCAGCGGCGTGATGATCAACAGCGGCACCAGCTGCAATTGCTCGAAGCTTTTCGCCCAGATGCCGATGATGAAGCCGAACAAGCTGAAGGTCACCGCCGTCAAGACAAGGAAGGCCAGCATCCAGAACGGATGCTGGATGGTGAGCGGCACGAACAGCGAGGCCGTCGCCAGGATGATCAAGCCGAGGATGATCGACTTGGTCGCGGCGCCGCCGACATAGGCGATGACGATCTCCAGATACGACACCGGCGCCGACAAGAGCTCGTAGATGGAGCCGACGAATTTCGGGAAATAGATGGCAAAGGAGGCGTTGGAGATCGACTGCGTCAACAGTGAGAGCATGATCAGGCCGGGCACGATGAAGGCGCCGTAGCTGATGCCGTCGATCTCGGTGATGCGCGAGCCGATGGCCGAGCCGAAGACGACGAAATAAAGCGATGTCGAGATCACCGGCGAGACGATGCTCTGCAGCACGGTGCGGAACGCACGCGCCATCTCGACCCGGTAGATCGCCCATACTGCTCGCCAATTCATGGCTCTTGCCTCAACAGATTGACGAAGATCTCCTCGAGCGAGCTGTTTTGCGTGTCCATGTCGCGGAACTGGATGCCTGCCGTCTCGAGTTCGCGCAGCAGCGATGCGACGCCGGGGCGTTCGCTCTGGTTGTCATAGGTGTAGGTCAGCTGTGTGCCATCGTCCGACAGCTCCAACGCGTAGTGCGAGAATGCACCGGGAATGGCGGGGAGCGGGTTGCGCAATTCCACGATCAGGCGCTTGCGGCCGAGCTTGCGCATCAGTTCGGCCTTGCCCTCGACCAGGATGATCTCGCCGCGGTTGATGACGCCGACACGGTCGGCCATCGCCTCGGCCTCTTCGATGTAGTGCGTGGTGAGGATGATGGTGACGCCGTCGTCGCGCAGCCGTCGCACCATCGCCCACATGTCCTGGCGCAGTTCGACGTCGACGCCGGCCGTGGGTTCGTCGAGGAACAGGATGCGCGGCTCATGCGAGAGCGCCTTTGCAATCATCAGCCGCCGCTTCATGCCGCCCGACAGCGTGATCGCCTTGGCGTCCTTCTTGTCCCACAACGACAGGTCGCGCAGCACCTTTTCGACGAAGCCCGGATTGGGCGGCCTGCCAAACAGGCCGCGGCTGTAGGTGACGGTTGCCCAGACGCTCTCGAACGCGTCGATGGTCAGCTCCTGCGGCACCAGCCCGATCAGGCTGCGCGCCGCGCGGTAGTCTCGGTTGATGTCGTGGCCGTCGACGGTCACCGTTCCCGACGAACGGTTGACGATGCCGCAGACGATCGAGATCAGCGTCGTCTTGCCGGCGCCGTTCGGCCCCAGCAGCGCGAAAATCTCGCCGCGTTCGATGTCGAGGTTGATTTCCTTCAGCGCCTTGAAGCCGGTGGCGTAGGTCTTGGTGACCCCGGAAATCGAAATGATGGAAGGCAAATTCGTGGAAGACATGAGGCCGAAAACGACTGTTTGAAAGAGGCGGGGATTATTATTGCGCTGAATGTCGGTGCGCAGGCTCGGAAGTCAATGCCGCTGCTGACAATTGTGGACAAACGTTCCCCTTTTGCCGTTTCGTCATGGGGGTGTCGGGGCGCTGACGGTTTGATCCCATCTGCTGCGACAACGCGCCCCGCGTGACGCCAAGCCGCTTTGACCGGACCGCATCCGCCGCCTATTCTGCGCCAACAAACAGCAGCCGGAGCCCGCATGGACCCGCTCATCCTGTCGCGAATGCAGTTCGGGGCGAATATCTCGTTCCACATCCTGTTTCCGACCATCACGATTGCGCTTGGCTGGGTGCTGCTGTTCTTCAAGCTCCGCTACAACGCCACCAATGATTCCGCCTGGATGCGCGCTTATTTCACCTGGGTGAAAGTGTTCGCGCTGTCCTTCGCCATGGGCGTGGTCTCCGGCGTCACCATGAGCTTCCAGTTCGGCACCAACTGGCCGGGCTATATGGAAAAGGTCGGCAACATCGCCGGGCCGCTGCTTGCCTACGAGATCCTCACCGCCTTCTTCCTCGAAGCGGCCTTCCTCGGCATCATGCTGTTCGGCTTCCGCCGCGTCTCCAACCGCGTCCACACGCTGGCGACGGTATTGGTCGCCAGCGGCACCACGCTGTCGGCCTTCTGGATCATTGCGCTCAATTCCTGGATGCAGACGCCGGCCGGCTTCGAGATGATCGACGGCAAGGCGCATCCCGTCGACTGGTGGGCGATCGTCTTCAACCCGTCCATGCCCTACCGTCTGACGCATATGCTGCTTGCCTCCGGCCTGACGGTGTCGTTCCTGATCGCCGGCCTGTCGGCGCTGCGCTACCTCACCGGCGACCGGTCGGAATCGATGTGGAAGGCGCTGCGCACCGGCGTCTTCACCGCCGCCATCCTGATCCCGATCCAGATCTTCGCCGGCGACCAGCACGGGCTGAACACGCTGGAGCACCAGCCGCAGAAGATCGCCGCCATGGAGGCGAACTGGAACACCGGCCCCAACGTGCCGCTGGTGCTGTTTGCGCTGCCCGACGAGGCGGCGAAGGAAAACAAATTCGAGATCGCCATTCCCGACGGCGCCAGCCTGGTGCTGCGTCACTCCACCAGCGGCATCGTGCCGGGGCTCAACGACTATCCCGGCCTGCATCCGCCGGTCTTCCCGGTGTTCTGGGGCTTCCGCATCATGGTCGGCACCGGCATTGTGATGCTCATCGTCTCGTGGTCGGCGACCTTCTTCCTCAAGCGCCGCCACAGCCTGCCCAAGCCGCTGGCCATGCTGATGGTGCCGATGGCGCTCTCCGGCTGGCTGGCGACGCTCGCCGGCTGGTACACCACCGAAATCGGCCGCCAGCCCTGGCTGGTCACCGGCGTGCTGAAAACCGCCGACGCTATCGGCCCGGTCGCCGGCAGCCATGTCGCGCTGACGCTCGCCATCTATCTCCTCCTCTATGTGCTTTTGCTGATCGCCTATCTCGGCGTGCTGGTGCACCTGGCGCTGAAAGCGGCCAAGGACGGCGATACCTCGCCGCTGCCGGGCGTGATGAAGACGGCGATGTCGCAACCGGCCGCAGCGGAGTGAGGAATGGTCCGCGTAGCGGATGAAAAGCCAACGATTTGGCTTTTCGAATGACGAACGCCCGGAGCCATAGCGAAGGGCAGAACCGTTGATGAGAGGGATGACAGACCGATGACCTTCGACTGGCCAACCGCGCTGCCCCTGATCTTCGCCGGCCTGATGGGCCTCGCCATCCTGATCTACGTCATTCTCGACGGTTTCGATCTCGGCATCGGCATCCTGTTCTCGGTCGCCGAAGATGCCGAGCAGGACACCATGATCGCGGCAATAGGCCCGTTCTGGGATGCCAACGAGACCTGGCTGGTGCTGGCCGTCGGCCTGCTCCTGGTCGCCTTCCCGCTGGCGCATGGCGTCATCCTCACCGCGCTCTACATTCCGGTCTTCGTGCTTTTGGTTGGCCTCATCCTGCGCGGCGTCGCCTTCGATTTCCGCGCCAAGGTGCCCGCCGGCAAGAAGCACCGCTGGAACCGCATTTTCTTCCTCGGTTCCGTCATCGCCTCGCTGGCGCAAGGCTATATGCTCGGCGTCTATGTGCTTGGCCTCGATGTCGGCTTTGGCGGCATCGCTTTCGGGGCGCTGGTGGCGCTCTGCCTGTCGGCGGCCTATGCAGCGATGGGCGCTGCCTGGGTCATCTACAAGACCGAGGGCGAATTGCAGAGGAAGGCGGTGGCCTGGCTGCGCACGGCCCTTGTGCTGACCGCGCTCGGCATGGCGGCGGTGTCGCTGGCGACCCCATTCGCCAGCCCGCGCATCTTCGCCAAATGGTTCGTCTGGCCCGAAATGCTCTATCTGTCGCCGCTGCCGATCCTGTCGGCGCTGCTGTTCCTGTGGCTGTGGCGGCAGACCTTCCACCTGCCCAAGCCCGACGATCGCCACGCGCTGCGGCCGTTCCTGACGCTCGCCGCCATCTTCGCGCTCGGCTTTGCCGGGCTTGCCTGGTCGTTCTATCCTTTCGTGGTGCCCGACAGGCTGACCATCTGGCAGGCGGCGTCGGCGACGGAAAGCCTGGCCATCATCCTCGCCGGCACGGTGGTCGTGCTGCCGGTGATCATCTTCTATTCGTTCTATGCGTATCGGGTGTTTGGGGGCAAGGCGACGGATCTGACGTATGATTGAAGGGCTCTCTAATCGCGGTTTGCGCGAGGCACCCCCCTCTGGCCTGCCGGCCATCTCCCCCTCAAGGGGGGAGATCAGCTCCTCACTGCGGCCTTCGCCAACCTTGCAAGATGAGCACCGTCAGCGACGCTGCCAATCTCACCCCTTGAGGGGGAGATGCCCGGAAGGGCAGAGCGGGGTGCTGTCCCACTGGCGTCTCAGGTAGGGCGTCGCCGCTCTCTGCGTCCGGCCAAGTCCTATCGCCCCTCAGCTCTTCCCCGCCAGCACCAGCACCGGCTTCTCGCTATACAACCCCGGGAACAGCGCCTTCAAATTCGCCACCTTGGGCAGATCGTTGTAGACGATGTAGGGGTAGGTCGGGTTCAGCGTCAGAAAGTCCTGGTGATATTCCTCGGCCGGATAGAAGGTTTTGCCCGTCTCCAGCGTGGTGACGATGGGCTTGGCAAACACTTTTGCCTGGTCGAGCTGGGCGATGTAGCTCTGGGCGATCTTCTGCTGCTCGCCATTCTCGGCAAAGATGGTCGAGCGGTACTGGGTGCCCGAGTCGGGGCCCTGGAAGTTCAACTGCGTCGGGTTGTGGGCGACCGAGAAATAGACCTGCAGCAGCTGGCCATAGGTCACCTTGGACGGATCGTAGGTGATCTCGACCGATTCGGCGTGGCCGGTGCGGCCGCTGCCCACCGTTTCGTAGACGGCGTCATCCTTGGCGCCGCCGGTGTAGCCGGAGACGGCCTTGGTCACGCCCTTGACGTGCTGGAACACGCCCTGCACGCCCCAGAAGCAGCCTCCGGCGAAGATAGCCTTCTCGCTGCCGCTGGCGGCCTTCTCGTCCACTGCCGGCGGCGGGATCACCACCGCGTCCTCGGCCGAGCGCGCCGGGCTCTGCCAGAAGGCGGCCGCCGCGGCCGCGACGATGAGCGCGGCAAGCGCGCTCTTGAAGATCGGCGTTCTCGTCCTTGCAATGCCGGTCATGTCTGATCTCCTTGATGGTGGCGAAGACTATACGACAGAACGTCCCGCCAGGTTTCTCAAATTGCCGTGCGCCGGCCCGGCCATTGTGCGGCCGGGCCATGGGACCAAGCCTTATTGCGCGGGCGCCATGGCGTCCGCCGGCTTCATCGCATCCGTTGCGGGCTTCATGGCATCGGCCGGCTTCATGGCGTCGGTGGCGGGTTTCATCGCATTCGTCGCCATCGGATCGGCGGGCTTCATGGCATCGGTCGCCGGCGCCATGGCATCGGTCGCGGGCTTCATCGCCTCGGTGGCCATCGCCGGCTTCATGGCGTTGGTCGCTTCGTCGGCACGGGCGCCGGCGGCGAAGGCGGTCATCGAAAGCGCAAGGGCGAGCGCGGTCAGAGTCTTGGTCATGATGGTATTTCCTCCTTGAAGAGGGCGCGCGGATGCGAGCCCGGTTATGCCGCGCTAGCGGCGTTGCGTAGAAAAAGAATCAGTCGGCGGCTGCAGCCAGGATCGGCCCGCCACCCGGCGACTGCACCAGCACCGCGGTGCTCAGCCCGCCGCTTGCCGCCGGCAGCGGCAGCGTGGTGGCGTCGCCGCTCCAGCTGCCGAGTTTCTCCAGCGAGTGCACGACATTGGCATGCGGCAGCGTGCGGCCGGTGTTCTCGCCGCGCGCCACCGGCACTTCGACGACGCCCTTGTTGTAGCGGACCAGCCAGACATCGGCGCGGCCGGCCGGCGCGGAACCGGCGCCGATGCTGATCTTGCCGCCGTCGAGCGACAGCGTCGGCCCGTTCGTGCGGCCACTTGCGGAAATCAGCTGCTCGATCTCGCCTGATGCCGCGCCCACCGCATCGGCACCGCCATTGACCACCACCTGCGGCGTGAACGGGCCGGAGCGGCCGAGCGACGGCTCATAGCGCACCTGGCGCTGGGTAAATTCCTCGCGGCCGAAAATGTCTTTCCAGCCGAGATAGTCCCAGTAGGTGACGTTGAACGACAGCGCCAGAACGCCCGGCTGGTCCTTGACCTTGATCAGGTTGGCATTGGCCGGCGGGCAAGACGAACAGCCCTGGCTGGTGAACAATTCGACCACGGTGAGCGGCTGGGCGAAGGCGGTGCCGCCAAGCATCATCAGCGCCGCGCCTGCGGCAGCCAGCATGCCGGCGCGTTTTGGGTTAAGTCCAGTCATCGGGGGTCTCCGTTGCGGCGGGTTCATCCCACACTTCGTCGCTGCCCGAGGCTTCGTTACATGGTTCACCGCTTCGTGATTGGGGGCGGACGCGTCGTTGCCTTCTCCCCTTGTGGGAGAAGGTGGATCGGCGCGAAGCGCCGAGACGGATGAGGGGTGTTCCAGCGGAGTGAGACGTTGGTTAATCTAACGTCATGCCACATCAGCCCGTCGCTCCTGCCAAACGAAACTTTGCCCGTTCGCTCCGACGTGAAATGACGGAGGCGGAAGACAAACTGTGGCACGAACTACGTGACCGCAGGCTCGATCGGATCAAATTTCGGCGCCAAGTTCCTGTTGGAAAATACGTCGCCGATTTCGCTTTGTCTTGAATCACTCCTCATCATCGAGATCGATGGGAGTCAGCATGCGGACTCAGAGTCAGACCAGGCCCGTAGAACGGAACTGGAGGCGAGAGGCTTTCGTGTGTTGCGCTTTTGGAACGACGATGTCCTGAAAGACATGGACAGCGTCTGCACCACGATAATCGCTTATGTAAGGGATGTCAGTTTGCAGCCATGGCGGTGAAAGAACGCCGGCGTCAAGCTGGAACACCCCTCATCCGTCTCGGCGCTGCGCGCCGATCCACCTTCTCCCACAAGGGGAGAAGGCAAGGGCACCGCCACCCCGCTTGCCCCTGCAACCCGCCCCTGCTAAAGCGCGCGGCATGAGCACGCCTCTCGACCACATCCGCAATTTCTCCATCGTCGCCCATATCGACCATGGCAAATCCACGCTTGCCGACCGGCTGATCCAGTCCACCGGCGGGCTGGAGCTGCGCGACATGAAGGAGCAGGTGCTGGACTCGATGGACATCGAGCGCGAGCGCGGCATCACCATCAAGGCGCAGACCGTGCGGCTGAAATACCGCGCCAACAATGGCGAGGACTATATCCTCAACCTCATCGACACGCCCGGACATGTCGACTTCGCCTATGAAGTGTCGCGCTCGCTCGCCGCCTGCGAGGGCTCGCTGCTGGTCGTCGACGCCTCCCAGGGCGTCGAGGCGCAGACGCTGGCCAATGTCTACCAGGCCATCGACAACAATCACGAGATCGTCGTGGTGCTGAACAAGGTCGACCTGCCGGCCGCCGAGCCCGAGCGCATCCGCGAGCAGGTCGAGGAAGTCATCGGCATCGACGCCTCCAACGCCGTGCTGATCTCGGCCAAGACGGGTCTGGGCATTCCCGATGTGCTGGAGGCAATCGTCCACCAACTGCCGCCGCCGCGCGAAGGCGACGCCTCGGCACCCCTGAAAGCCATGCTGGTCGACAGCTGGTACGACGCCTATCTCGGCGTCATCGTTCTGGTGCGCATCATCGACGGCGTTTTGAAAAAGGGCGCAACCATCCGCATGATGGGCACCGGCGCCAAGCATCTGGTCGAGCGCACCGGCGTGTTCACGCCCGCCCGCATCAATGTCGACGAGCTCGGCCCCGGCGAGTTCGGCTTCTTCACCGGCTCGATCAAGGAAGTGGCCGACACCCGCGTCGGCGACACCATCACCGAGGACAAGCGCCAGACCGCGCATGCGCTGCCCGGCTTCAAGCCGGCGCAGCCGGTGGTGTTCTGCGGCCTGTTCCCGGTCGACGCCGCCGATTTCGAGGATCTGCGCGCCGCCGTCGGCAAATTGCGCCTCAACGATGCCAGCTTCTCCTATGAAATGGAAACCAGCGCCGCGCTCGGCTTCGGCTACCGCTGCGGCTTCCTTGGCCTGCTGCATCTCGAAATCATCCAGGAGCGGCTGGAGCGCGAGTTCAACCTCGACCTGATCGCCACCGCGCCGAGCGTCGTCTACCGGCTGCTGCTCAATGACGGCTCGGTCAAGGAACTGCACAACCCCGCCGACATGCCCGACGTGGTGAAAATCTCGGCCATCGAGGAGCCGTGGATCCGCGCCACCATCCTGACCCCCGACGACTATCTCGGCGGCATCCTGAAGCTTTGCCAGGACCGGCGCGGCATCCAGGCCGACCTGTCCTATGTCGGCAAGCGCGCCATGCTGATCTACGACCTGCCGCTCAACGAAGTCGTGTTCGACTTCTACGACCGGCTGAAGTCGATCTCCAAGGGCTACGCCTCCTTCGACTATCATCTGACCGACTACAAGGAAGGCGATTTGGTGAAGATGTCGATCCTGGTCAATGAAGAGCCGGTCGACGCGCTGTCCATGCTGGTCCACCGCACGGCGGCGGAAAAGCGCGGCCGCCAGATGTGCGAGAAGCTCAAGGAGCTGATCCCGAACCACCTGTTCAAGATCCCGATCCAGGCCGCCATCGGCGGCAAGGTCATCGCCCGCGAAACCATCTCGGCGCTGCGCAAGGACGTCACCGCGAAGTGCTATGGCGGCGACGTCTCGCGCAAACGCAAGCTGCTGGACAAGCAGAAAGAGGGCAAGAAGCGGATGCGCCAGTTCGGCAAGGTGGATATTCCGCAGGAGGCGTTTATCCAGGCCTTGAAGATGGGGGATTAAGAAGCCGCTTGGCGCAACAGCGCGCCAAGTCATCGATCTGGTGGATCGATGACAGGCTTCGAAAGCGGGGGGAGCTGCCGGAGGCGTCGGGCCTCCCGCCAGCGCGGCGTTGAAGCTGCAAGGTGGAGAAGGCGCGCTCTGCGTAGCGGCGAGTCGATCGAACTACTCCTCAGCGAAATATCGATTTACTTCTGTAAGCATGTCACAGAATTCCACATCGAGTTCTGACGCGTGGAATTCATCCAAAACCTGAAACAACGAGATAGAGACCCCGAAGGCCTCGTCGAGCGCTCGATTAAAAGCAGAAAGAATTCTTTTCCCGAAATCCGATAGCCGAACCCGCGCGTCGCCCAATCTTTATCAAATTCGCTCTTAGCCAACTTTAGAATAGTTTGAGTGTCTCTCGCATCTCGCTTGAGTTGGTAGTATTTGCTCGTGGAAGATTGAACATTTATAAGGCAGTCCTCTCGAAAATCGGAAGAGATGGAAGACAGCAACTCACTTAACCAATCGTCTCCTATAATTTTATTCTTCTTCTTGGCAGCTTTTTCCGCGGCTCTGCAGACCGCATCGCGAGCGATGACGTAGTTCTCGATCTCCTTGCGCCGGAGGACGTGGCAAAAAACCCCTGACTTTCTAAGCTTCTGTTCGTGGCCTTCAATTTCCTCCAAGCATCTATAATCCCTGTCAAAGATCGCAGCGATCTTTGGCTGAATTCCAAACAACTCCTGAAATGCCCACGGCAAATTTCCGACCCGAGGCCATTGTTCATACCCACCAATTTTAAGCAGCATCGTATCAGGGTCGCTAAATACCCCATCCGAAATCAGCATCTGCTCAAACCTGCGATAGATGGAGCGATCATTTCCCTCGAATGCTATTATTCTTTTGGCTCTGGAAAGACGGGCAAAGTCAGCGTTTTCGGATGACCCCAACAGTGCATGCGCGCTCCGGTAGCCTTCTTCCGTCGTGATTCGTTTTCCGGTCTGAAATTCTGTCCTTACCAGGACGACGTCGCCCGAATTTGCTTCGTTCATGATCTCCGCAGAGTGCGTGGCAAGAAATATCTGAGAAAATCTTTTTTTGGCAATGCTGTACAGCTTTCTCTGAAGGTCCGCATGGAGATACACGTCTGGCTCGTCCAAAACGAGAATGTCTCCTCCCGACCCTCGAAGAAAATGGGTCATAATTTGCATCCACGCCTGGAATCCAAAACCCGACAAATATATTTCTCGCGGGTACTCGTTTTCGAGATAGATCATCTCCAGCGTTGATGGCACCCCGACAACTACCTTTGGCTTCCGAACCTCGATCCCTTTCCAATTTCCTTCGACTAGAGTCGAGAATTCCTGAAATTCGCGGTGGCTTTTCTGTCGCCATATGTTTCTAAAATTCCTTGCCGCAAGTCTCGTATGCTCGACGCTCTTAACGTAGTCGAGACCGTTTGGTTTCTCCGTCTCTTCAAACTGGCCTAAGGTCGGAACAACAACTATAGATTCCGGAAAGCACTCTTTGAAATACGATTTCGTGCTCCTTGCCCTGTTATCTGATTGGATAAAAACAATTGGCTGGCGATCGATGTTCAAAACAAGATGGAGAGCCGAACCATTGTCATGATATATAGAGACTATAACATCGTTCTCAGAATCGTTCGTCGGTATGTTCGCTATTGGGAGGCAAAAATTCTTGTTGGTCATTTCGTACGTCGCGCAGACGCCGTACGGATTTTGTGTCTTCAGAACTGGGAGTCTGTATTCTGCATAGCGTGCAACGTCTGCGAACAACCGAAGCGCGTCGAGGACAGTGGACTTGCCAGCATTGTTGGGGCCTACAAAGACATTTCTCTCTTTGCAGACAACGCGGAATTTAGAGTGCTTTCTAAAGTTTTCAAACTCAATTCGTCTTAGAATGTATGCCTCCCCTCGCCAAAACGGGCCAGAGAATGTTTACACGATTCTGTGAGAGTCGTAATAGTGCACACCTGTGTTTTCATTCCTTGCCGGGCAACGCGCGGGATTCCCAGTCCAGCGCTAATTGTCTTCATCGATGTCTCCCTTGTCCCAATCGATGACACCCTCCCGGATCAGCATTTTGATCTGATCCCAGATTAGCACTCGAGCTACCTCACTCGCGGTCTTGCCGTGTACGCCCGTCTTTGTAAGCCGCTTCAGATACTTGATGGTCTCTGGAGGCAAACTCGGATTGAGCGGGGAAGCCTTCTGTTGCCCCTTCGTCATAACTAATTAGTAGCGGATTAGTTATTGACGGTCGAATCCGGCCATGACACGAATTGGACTCGACACCGCTTTTGATTCGTGGTGCGCTAAAAAATGAGCGGGCGGCCCCTTGTGGATCCGCCCGCCCCGTCTCACTTCGATACCTTAGTAGGTCGCCACGTTGCACCGTGGCGGCCTACGAAAATGAGAGACAACCGTCTCCCATCGTCCGTATCTGAGACGAAGGTATTCCCGCACAAAGACGGTTTTAGCTTCGTCCCACACAAATCGCATCTGCATCGCAATCACCTCCTTCCTCGGAGCAGTCGCCCCGGGCTTAAAGGGCAATGTCGCGAGAAGGCGGCGATCCGAATCGAACTCGAATCGTGCGTTTCTAATATGGCTGATTCAATTGTTTGCCACCAGCCCTAGCAATTTAACAACGCACCGCTTGTAGGCGTCGCGGTAGCCGGTGATCGGACGCTCTCGTCCAACACCGTGCGTGGCGGTGCGCTGGCCCTTGAGATAGGGAGACCGGCTTTGGGAGCACTCCACCCTGGAGTATTCTCCTCCCGGCAAAGGATACATTACATGCGTTCCACCTCGCCGAAGGCGACAGAGGGGGTCGCCTCGCGTGAAGCGCTAGCCTTCATCTGTCGCAACAAGGCAACAAGGTTGAGCCCGGTCGGACCGACCCCCTCTGGCCTGCCGGCCATCTCCCCCTCAAGGGGGGAGATTACCCGCTCGACCGCCTCGCGTCGCTTCTCCGCTCATGCTCTAGTTCCCGTCTCCGATTCGGGACCGCCCATCATGCTCCGCCTCACCCTTGCCGCCCTTCTCCTCACCACCTCCGCCGACGCCGCCGATATGGCGTTCTTCGTCAAGAATTTGCGCAAGCAGGCTGTGGCGGTGGAGCTGTTCAGCCGTGACCGCAGGATGTCGTGGCCGGGCGGCGACCAGGTGTTTTTGATCGAGCCGAGCTCGCAGAAGTCGGTGCCGATCTCGTGCAATCCGGGCGAGAATATCTGCTACGGCGCCTGGGTGGATGGGCAGGATAATATCTCTGCCGGTGTCGGGCCGGATAATGACCAGCCGTGTGATACGTGCTGTTTCATCTGCGTGGAGAAGACGACGGAGACGATCGATCTGGTTGAGTGAGGGGCGGGGCGCCGAAGCTGCTGATCTCCCTCCTCGTGGGGGAGATGTCCGGCAGGACAGAGGGGGGCGCGAAGGATCGCCAGCGTATGGATCAGCAAGCCTAAAATTGAAATGACGCGGCTGCAGGAATGAGAGGTCGGCGGGACAGCGCCCCCCTCTGCCTTGCCAGGCATCTCCCCCACGAGGAGGGAGATTAGCGCTCCGCCGCCTTCGCCAATCACCCCAAAATCAGTCAGCCGCTCCCCTTCAATGTCAGCCGCCATCATGCGATGCTGGTTCCCTCGGCCGGGGGGCCGATTTGCCTCGGGGGAAACACCATGTCTTTCACTTGTCTGCGCCGCGTCGTCGTCGCGCTCTCGCTTGCCGCGCTGTTTGCGCCGGCAGCGCACGCAGCCGACATCACCTTCGCCGTCAAGAACAGCCATCCCAACGCCATGCGCCTCGAGCTCTACAGCCAGGACCGCGACTATGTCTGGCCGGGCAATGACAAGGATTTTTATCTCGACGATGGCGAGACCAAGCAGATCCCGGTGTCGTGCGACGAGGGCGAGTCCATCTGCTACGGCGCCTGGGTCGACGGCGACGAGGGCACCTATTGGGGCGTCGGCCCCAACAACAAGGAAAGATGCGAGGATTGCTGCTACACCTGCAATGGCGGCGAGACGGAGGAAATTGAACTGACGCCTTAGGAAGTACAGCCAATCTCCCCCCAAGTGGGTTCCAAGTGGGGGAGATGTCCGGCAGGACAGAGGGGGGCGCCATAGAGCGCAAGCCTCGGCAACCACCGAGCATCGTAATGCCGCACACGCCTCTACCGCCTCGACGTCGCGCAAACGCCAGATCGATGCGCAAAGTCCTGACGCCAGCCGAACTCAAGCTCTGGAACGAACTTCGTGCCCACCGGCTGATGGGGCTTGGCTTCCGGCGACAATTTCCGATTGCCGCCTACATCGTCGATTTCGCTTGCCCGGAGAAGAAGCTGGTCATCGAAGTCGATGGCTCCCCGCATGCGGACGCCGGCGCGGCTGCCGGTGATGAAACGCGGACATCGCACCTCGAACAAGATGGCTGGACCGTCCTGCGGTTCTGGAATGACGACGTCATCCGCGACGTCGACAATGTCTGCCAGCATATTGTGATTGCGGCTGGGCTTGGACGCGCATCCTGAACGGTGCCGGTGCTGGGCTTTAGGCAGGGAAAGGTCGGCGGGACAGCCCTGGCCTGCCGGCCATCTCCCCCACGAGGGGGGAGATCGGGTTTCGCCTTGGCTTTCGCCAATTATCCCAGCAATGCCCTCTGCCGCTTCGGCCCGCCCGCCTTGCGCCAGGAGTTGAACCGGTGCGTCGCGGCGGCAAACGAGATCTTCATCTGCTGGGCGACCGAATAGCGCGACTTGCCTTCGTCGAACAGGCGGTAGCAGCATTCGACGCCCTCCTCGGTCAGCTTGCCGTCGGGCGCCTTGTTGTGCGGATTGGCGGGGTCGAATTTTTCGACCTGCTGTTCGACCAGGCCTTTCAGCCGCTGCAAATCGGCCTCGATGCTGGCGATAAGATCGAGGACGGGTTTCGGATCGAAGTGGTCGTGCGGCTTTGCCGTCATCTCTTGGATACCTTTCGCTTTGCGTGTCGCGACCCATATAGGTGAACATTTGCCGATAATGAAGGGCGCGTTGCAATCCGGCGCTTCAACATTTCTTGACTGGTGATTGACCGCGGAGATTGCAGCGCCTAGTTTAGAATTGTTCTAAACTGGGGTGAATTTCTCATGCTTTCCCGTGTCTTCGGTTTCGGCCGCCGTCCTTTCGAAACGCTGTCGGAACAGGAGATCCTGGCGCTGGCAATTTCATCCGAAGAGGATGACGGGCGCATCTACCGCGCCTATGCCGACGGGCTGGCGGACAGTTTTCCGCAATCGGCGAAAGTGTTCGAGGCGATGGCGGCGGAGGAGGACGGCCATCGCGATTCCCTGATCGAGCTTTACCGCAAACGTTTCGGCGAGCGCATTCCGCTGCTGCGCCGCGAGCACGTGAAAGGCTATTACGAGCGCAAGCCCGACTGGCTGGTGCGGCCGCTCGGCATCGAGCATGTGCGGCGCCAAGCCGAAGAGATGGAGCGGCAGGCCTATCGCTTCTATGTCGAGGCGGCCAAGCGCACCGGCGATGTCTCGACGCGGAAACTACTCGGCGACCTGGCCACGGCCGAGCAAAGCCATGAGAATTCGGCGCATCGGCTGGAACAGAAACTCGTGCCGGGCGAGGTGAAGGACGAGGAAGCCAGCGCCGAGCAGCGCCAGTTCATCCTGACCTATGTGCAGCCGGGACTGGCCGGGCTGATGGACGGCTCGGTGTCGACACTGGCGCCGATCTTTGCCGCGGCGTTTGCCACCCACGACACCTGGCAGACGCTGCTGGTCGGCCTCGCCGCCTCGATCGGCGCCGGCATTTCGATGGGCTTTACCGAAGTCGCTTCCGACGACGGCAAGCTGTCGGGGCGTGGCTCGCCCATCAAGCGCGGACTGACCGTCGGCATCATGACGACGCTGGGTGGGCTGGGCCACGCGCTGCCTTACATCATCCCGCATTTCTGGACGGCGACGGCGGTGGCGGCCGTGGTGGTGTTCTTCGAATTGTGGGCGATCGCCTTCGTGCAGAACCGCTACATGCAAACCCCGTTCCTGCGCGCGGCGTTTCAGGTGGTGCTGGGCGGGGCGCTGGTGTTTGCGGCCGGGGTGCTGATCGGGAATGCGTGAGCGCCAAGCGCCCCCTCACCCAGCCTCCGCTTCGCTCGGCTGACCTCTCCCCGAGGGGAGAGGAGATTTTCGAAGCCTGCGCCAGTCTCTTCTCCCCAGCGGGGAGAAGGTGGCCGCGAAGCGGCCGGATGAGGGGGCCTGGCGCGACGCCGATACCTAGTCACCCATTCACCGCCCTGCTATCCTCTGGCGCCTCGTCCCTCTCCGTCAGCCCGTAATCCCGCAGCACATGCGCAATCCGCAGCCGGTAGCCGGCAAATATTCCGCCGCGGCCCGCATGCTGCGCCTGCCGGTGCTCTTCCGTGTTGCGCCAGGCTTTCACCGCTTCCTCGTCGCGCCAGAAGGACAGTGACAGGACCCGGTTGGGATCGCCCAGGCTCTGGAAGCGCTCGATCGAGATGAAACCGTCTATGCCGTCGAGCAGCGGCCGCAGTTCGGCAGCGATACCGAGATAGGCATCGCGCTTTCCCTCAGCCGGTTGCACCTCGAAGATGACAGCGATCATATCTCCTCCTTGACCGCGGTCTGGAACAGCTGCCGCGGTCCATGCGGCCCCGACACCAGCTTCAGGAAGATGCGGTCCTCTTTCAAGATGAACTTTTCGCGGCGGGCGAATTCGTAATTGGCCTTGCCCGCCGGATCGGCGGCGAGACGGGCGCGATATGCTTCGTAGGCGGCGAGGCTGTCGATGCTGTAGGCGGCGTAGGCGGTGGTGGCCGAGCCCTCATGCGGGGCGTAGTAGCCGATCAGATCGGCGCCGCAGCGCGGGATCGCCTGGCCCCAGGCCTTGGCATATTGCTCGAAGGCCGGCTTGCCGAACGGGTCGATCTCATAGCGGATGAAGCAGGTGATGGTCATCGTGATCTCCTTGGGTTTCGCATCGATAGTTCGAGCGGCGTCGAAACGTTGTGCCGCAGGGTCTGCTAAGCAAAAGCGCTGGCGGTCAGGCCTGCCAGAAGGATTTTGCGCATTCGCGGCGCACATCCTCACGGGTCAGGCCGAGATCGCGCAGCAGATGGTCGTTGACCTCCGCGAGATCTAGCCGCTGCAGATGGCGGTCGTACCAGCGGGCGAGAAGCCGCCGTTGCAGCCAGGTGACGAACGGGAACGGCCGGCGGCTGGCGAGTGGGGCGGAAGCGGTTGGCATCGGCGTTCTCCTTGATCCCGCCCGACAATAATGCTTATCTGACGAGAATGCTTCGATGGAGGCCTAACTATGCGTGAAGGACCCGACATTGCCCGCATCGCCAGCCTGGTCGGCGATCCGGCGCGGGCAAACATGCTGAATGCGCTGATGGGCGGCACGGCTTTGACGGCGAGCGAACTGGCGCTGGAGGCCGGCGTCTCGCTGCCGACGGCGTCCTCGCATCTGTCGAAACTGATGGAGGGCGGGCTTTTAACTTTGGCCAGCCAGGGACGGCATCGCTATTACGGCCTCGCCGGGCCGCAGGTTGCCGGCATGATCGAGGCGATCACCGGGGTGGCCGAAGCGGTCGGCCCCAAGCGGGTGCGGCCCGGCCCGCGCGACGGCGCCATGCGCGTGGCCCGCGTCTGCTACGACCACCTCGCCGGCGAGCAGGCGGTGGCGATGCTGGACCGGTTCGTCGCGCGCGGCATCCTGTTGCGCGACGACATTGAGATGAGGCTGGGGCCAGCAGCAGCCTCGCATTTTTCGGCCATCGGCATCGACGTCGGCGCCAAGCCGCGCCGGCCGGTCTGCCGCGCCTGCCTCGACTGGAGCGTGCGCCGCTCGCACCTTGCGGGAACGCTGGGCGCGGCTATTCTGGACAAGATCCTGGCGGAGAAATGGGCAAGGCGGGAGAAGGACAGCCGCGCGGTGGTGTTTTCACCGCCGGGGAAGCAGGCGTTCGAGCGGGTGTTTTTGGCGTAGAGGTTCGGCAGCGCTAATTGGGCGACGCTGGCGGGACAGCACCCCCCTCTGGCCTGCCGGCCATCTCCCCCTCAAGGGGGGAGATTACGCGCTCAACAGCTTTCGCCAATCTCGAACATCGTAAAGGTGAGCTGCGCCTCGAAGCTGCCAATCTCCCCCCTTGAGGACAGAGGGGGGTGTGACGGAACGCTTGCGTAGCAGGTGAGGCGCGCGACGCTCACCCCCGCTTCAGCACCTTCGCCTGCTCGAAGAAATCCGCCCACGGATCGGCCTTCTCCAATTCCTTCAGCGTCGTCTTGTCGCCGATCGGGAAGGAATTCGGCGCTAGCCCCTTCTCAACCTCCGCCCACGTCACCGGTACCGAGACCGTCGCGCCCTTCTTGGCGCGGGAAGAGTAGGGCGCGACGGTGGTCGAGCCCCTGCCATTGCGCAGATAGTCGACGAAGATTTTTCCGGTGCGCGCCTTTTTCGACAGCGTCGCCGTGTAGCGGTCGGGCGCGGCCTGCTCCAGCGCCTTGGCGAAATCATGCGAGAAGGTTTTGACCGCCTCCCAATCCGCCGACGGCTTCAGCGGCACCAGCACGTGATAGCCCTTGCCGCCTGACGGCTTGACGAAATTCGGCAGCGACAGATCGTCGAGCTTGCCTCTGATGTCGAGCGCGGCCTCGCGCACCGCCTTGACGTCGACGCCTTCGTCGGGATCGAGATCGAAGATGATCTGATCCGGCTTTTCCAGCTCATCGATCTTGCAGCCCCAGATGTGGACCTCGACTACGCCGTACTGGACCAGAGCGGCAAGGCCGTCGAAATCGCGGATGAACAGGATTTCCTCGCCATCGGTCGGGTCCTTCATGCGGGCAATCTTGTCGCTCATGCCGGCCGAAGCATGTTTCTGGAAGAAGCGCGGACCGCCGATGCCATCCGGCGCCCTGACCAGGCTGAGCGGCCGGTTGACGATGAACTGCTCCATGCGCGGCCAGACCAGCGCGTAGTGTTCGAGCAAGTCCTGCTTGGATATTTTCTCCTCGGGCCACAGCAGCTTGTCGGGATGGGATAGTTTTACGCTGGTCGTAATCGTCGCGGGCGCCTTAGCCCCGGCGGCCTTGCCGGCGCTGCTTGCCGCCGGCTTTGCCTTGTTCGCCGCCTTCGATGGCTTTTCCTGCACGACTTCCTCCGCCGGCTTGTCCTCGCGCAGTCCCTGGAACGACGCGTGGCGTATTATACGGTCCGAGGTCCAGCTGCGGAACTCCACTTCGCCGACAAGTTCGGGCCTGACCCAGACCAGGCCCTTGCCCTTCGGCACGGCGGCGGCAAAGGGCGAGGCGTCTGCCTTCAGCGCATCGAGTTTTTTCTTCAGATCGGTGGCGCTCCTGGCTGTGAAGCCCGTGCCGACGCGGCCGGCATAGTGGAGCTTGCCGCCCTCGTGGTAGCCGACCAGCAGCGAGCGCAGGCCGCGGCCGGTCTTGTCCGAGGGCAGATACCCGCCGATGACGAATTCCTGGCGGGCCGTGCATTTCGACTTCACCCAGCTTGGGCCACGGCCGCTGCGGTAGGGCGCATCGGCGCGCTTGGAGACGATGCCTTCAAGGCCCATGCGGCAGGCGTGCTGCAGCATGATCTTGCCGGGCTCGGCGAAATGGTCGCTGAAGCGGACGGGGGCATTTTCGGCCGTCTCGCCGAGCAGCTCCTGCAGCGCCTGCTTGCGCTCGACCAGCGGCTCGCGGCGCAAATCCTTGCCGTCAAGCCGCATCAGGTCGAACACATAGTAGGTGAAGCGGTCGGTTCGATTGGCGGAGAGATCCTGCTGCAACAGCGAGAAGGATGAAACGCCGCTGTCGGCGAGCACGACGATCTCGCCATCGATGATGGCGTCGCTGCATTTCAGCTGGGCCAGTTCCGCGACGATCTCAGGGCCGAATTTCTCCGTCCAGTCGAGGCCGGTGCGGGTCAGCAGCCGCACTTCCGTGCCGGCGATCTGCGCCTGCATGCGGTACCCGTCGAACTTCACCTCATGCAGCCAGTCCTCGCCGGGCGGCGCCTCGCGCTCCAGCGTCGCCAGCTGCGGCTCGACAAAGTCGAGGCGCTTGCCGGCTTTCGCCTTGCTGGATGCCGCGGGCTTGTTGGAGTGCCAGACCTTCGGCTTCTTGCCGTCGGCGGTCTTGCCTTCCGCGACCTCTTCGATGGTCAGGCCGGACTTCACCGATTTCGGTGCGTCCTTCAGGATATCCTCGCCGGGGCGGGCGGCGGCATCGTCGGATTTGATCAGCAGCCAGTTGTCGCGCTTTTCGCCCGGGCGGGGTCTTAATCTGACCAGATGCCACCGCCCATTCAGCTTCTGGCCGTTGAGTTCGAAGTCGATATGGCCCTTCTTCATCGCCTTGGCCGGGTCGATCTCTGGCGTCCATGTGCCTTCGTCCCAGACGATGACGGTGCCGCCGCCATACTCGCCCTTGGGAATGGTGCCCTCGAAGCCGGCATAGTCGATCGGGTGGTCCTCGACATGCACGGCCAGCCGCTTCTCGTGCGGGTCGAGGCTCGGGCCCCGCGTCACCGCCCAGCTCCACAACACGCCCTCATGCTCGAGGCGGAAATCATAGTGCAGCCTGGTCGCGTCGTGCTTCTGGACGACGAAGATGCCGCCGGGCTGCTTGCCGCGCGCGACCTTGCCCGCCGGCTCGGCCGTCTTCTTGAAATCGCGCTTGGACTGATATTGTTCGAGGCTGGCCACGGCGCCGACCCTCAAGCCGACTTGCGCTTGGGCGCAGAAGCTTTCGCCTTGCCGCTTTTTGCCGCCGGCTTGGCCTTCTTCGCCGGGCCTTCCGCCTGGCCGCCATCGGACAGGCTCTTCTTCAGCGCGTCGAACAGATTGACGACATTGGACGGCTTGGGCGCGGCCTGCGCTTTCGGCGCCTTCTTGCCGGCCTTCTTGGCGCGGATCAATTCGAGCAGCGCGTCCTCATACTTGTCCTCGAATGTCGACGGATCGAACTTCCCCTTCTTCTTGTCGATGATGCGTTCGGCCATATCGGTCATCTCCTGGTCGGTCTTCACCGCCTTGATGTCGCCGAAGATGCTCTCCGGCTCCCGCACCGTGTTGCCGTAGCGCAAGGTGGTCAGCACCATGCCTTTGCCGCGCGGCTCGATGACCACGGGCCGCTCGCGGCTATAGAGCACGACGCGCGCCAGCCCGGCCATCTTCTTGTCCGCCATGGCATCGCGGATGACGGCAAAGGCCTCCTCCGACACCTTGTCGGCGGGCGTGACATAATAGGGCGTGTCGAGATAAATCTGCTCTATCGAGGCTTTGTCGACGAAGCCATCCAGCGCCATCGTGTGCGAGGACTCGATCTGCACCGCTTCGATCTCTTCGTCCTCGATATGGACGAACTCACCGGGGCTCACCTCATAGCCCCTGATCTCGTCGCCATCGCCCAGCGGCTTGCCGGTTTCAGAATCGACATAGATGCGCTTGACCGTGTTGCCGGTCTTGCGGTTGAGCACCCGGAACGAAACTTTTTCGGCGTGGGTGACGACGTTGGTCAGTTCGACAGCGCAGGTGACCAGCGACAGTTTCAGATAGCCCTTCCAGGCCGGGCGAGGTGCCATGGCGAACTCCTGCGCGATGCGGTTCAAGCGAGAACGGGCAAGGCCCGTTCCGGTTCCGGGCGCGCAACCAGGGGCATTTCGGCAGCGAGCATGGAAATTTCGAGAGGCTCGCCAAATCTGAAACAGAACCGCGCCCAAGCGACATCCAGACGAAACATATGTGATGCAAAAGTCACAATGCCGGAAATGGCGACGAACCACACCGAAAGACCCCCAAACAGCCGCATTCCGGCCACGAAGCATGGGGTTTTCGACCAAAGATTAACATCGTGTTCACCGACTATTCACGCCTCGACACTATGATCCCCGCAATCGGACGGGACATCCGAAAATCGGGACAGGGACTTGAGTAAAATGAAATTCTGGGGCCACATCGCCGGCTATGCCGCCGCCATCCGTGAGTTCATCGCGCCGACCTATCGGCCGGAGCGCTACTACATGCGCGGCCCGGGTCCGGCCTGCGCCCGTCGCGGCAGCTCGCTCGGCGCGCATTGATCATGACATTCGAAACGCGTCACGACAGCCGGATCTGCAGACCGGAGGCCGATCCCCGCGCAACCACCTATCGCGCCGAGCGCCCCGCGCTGGCCGCGAGAAGCCGTGCGACAACGCCGCGGCTTTGATCCCGCTGCCGGCGGGCTTAGTGTCTGAAGACACAAGCTGCCGGACGTCCCGTGACTTCTTCTCCTGAACCCTTCGATGCCAGCCAGCCATTGATCGTTTTCGACGGCGTCTGCGTGCTGTGCTCGGGCTTCGTACGCACGGTGGTCGGGCTCGACCGCAAAAACCGCTTCCGCTTCGCCACGGCGCAGTCGCCCTTCGGCGAGGCGCTGTTCCAGAGATACGGGCTGCGCACCGACAGCTACGAGACCAATCTGGTCCTTGTCGGCGGCGCTCCCTTCATGCGGCTGGACAGTTTCATCGCGGTGATGGCCGAACTGGGCTGGCCGTGGCGGGCGGCGAAAGCGCTGCTGCTCATCCCGCGCCCCTTGCGTGACTGGCTCTACGAACGCATCGCCAAAAACCGCTACGCCATGTTCGGCCGCAAGGACAGTTGCGAGATCCTGTCCGCCGCGATACGTGCGCGCGTGATCGGCTAATCACATGTCACCCAAAAGTGACCTCGGTTCCGGGAACGACATACGCAAAAAGAGCGGCGCGATGAGGCTTCTGGTCGTTGGCGGCTATGGCATTTTCGGCGGCCGCATCGTGCAATTGCTGGAGAGCGAGCCACGCCTGATCCTGCTCGTCGCCGGGCGCTCACTGGCCAGAGCCGAGGCCTTGTGCAACGCCCGCACCGGCGCGGCGGCGCAGCTCGTGCCGGCGCGCTTCGATCGCAACGGCGACCTCGCGCAAGGCCGGCCTGTTCGTTCGCGCCTCAGTCCGGCAGCGCCGCGACGGCGACGATCTCGATGACGATGTCTGCCTGGGCAAGCGCTGCGACGCCGATTACCTCCGAAGGCGGCGGATTGTTGTCGCTGCAATGCTTCGGACAATGCTCGGCGAAAAACGCGTCCAGCACGTCGAGACGAAAATTAGGCGAGCTGAGGACGCCGCCGTCGGGAAATGGCCCTTTGACGAAAAAGGTCAGCCTGATGAGATGGTCGAGCCCGCTGCCAAGTTCTTCCAGATCCGATTTGATGTTGCCGAGAACTTCCCGCCACTGCGCCGCGGCATCGCCGGCGAAGCCGCCACCCTTCTTGCCGGCCGGATCGTAGTCAGCCGATGTCGCGGTGTTGCCGCAGAGATAGACGGTGCCTTTCGCACCGCTGACGACCGTGCCTTTGCCCCATGGCATCAACCGGCCGTTCTTGAATTTCTTGTGGGTCACGAGTTCCATTCTCTTCTCCCATGCCTCGTGTGACGTGCCCGCCAACGACAGAGGATAGTGCTGGGCGGAGCCACGGCCAGTCCGCTGCCGGTCATCCGCCAGCAGACGGAGGAACATCTGGTCCTTGCGAAATCTCCTGGCGGAGGCGAAGTTTTTTTCTGAAGCCTGTCGAAATCGGCCGCCGCCGCGCGACATACGTCTGGCCCCGCTAGGACGCGGCCTTCGAAACCACGGGAGAAGACCCATGCGATACATGCTTTTGATCAACAGCGACGAAGCCGCGCAGGCGAACACGCCAATCGAGAAGGCTCAGCAGATGAGCGCAGCATATGCCGCCTATACCGAAGCGTTGAAGAAATCCGGCGCATGGCTCGCCGGCGAACGGTTGCGCCCGACCCAGGCGACCACCTCGGTGCGGATCACAGACGGCAACACCAACGTGATCGACGGCCCCTATGCCGACACCAAGGAGCAGCTTGCCGGCTTCTACATGATCGAGGCGGCCGATATCGATACCGCCATCGACTGGGCGGCGCGCTGTCCGGCGGCGAGCGCCGGCACGGTCGAGTTGCGGCCGATCTGGGAAATGGCCGACTACATGCCCAAGAAATGACACCGTGATGGACAATCGCCCGGAGATCGCGCGGGCGGCGGCCGAAGCGGCCGCCCGGCAGAGTTACGGCAAGCTGGTCGCCTACCTTGCTGCGCGCACCCGCGACGTAGCCGGCACCGAGGACGCGCTGGCCGAGGCCTTTGCCGCGGCCCTTGAGCGCTGGCCACAGACCGGCGTGCCCGAGAAGCCGGAAGCATGGTTGCTGGCCGTGGCGCGCCGGCGGCGCGTCGACGCGGTGCGCCGTCGGCTGACCAGCGAGGCGAGCCGCGACCATCTCAAGCTGATGGCCGAGGAGATGGAGGCGAGCATGGAAGACGAAGACCTGCCCGACGAACGTCTCAGGCTGATGTTTGCCTGTGCGCATCCGGCGATCGAAGCCAGCGTGCGGGCGCCGCTGATCCTGCAGACGGTTCTGGGTTTCGACGCGGCGACGATCGCCTCGGCCTTCCTGGTTTCGCCGGCGACGATGGGCCAGCGTCTGGTGCGTGCCAAGAGCCGCATCCGCGAGATCGGCATTCCGTTCCGCGTGCCGGATCGGGCCGAACTCGGCGAGCGGCTGGAAACGGTGCTGGAAGCGATCTACGCGGCTTTCGCCGAAGGCTGGACCGACCCGGCAGGGACCGAGACGAGAGCGCGCAATCTGGCGACCGAAGGCATCTGGCTCGGGCGTCTGGTGGCGTCACTGATGCCGGACGAACCGGAAGCGCTCGGCCTGCTGGCGCTGATGCTGTTTGCCGAGGCGCGCCGCCCGGCGCGGCGCGATGCGGCTGGAGATTATGTGCCGCTCGCCGAACAGGATTGCCGTCTTTGGGATCACGCGCTGATCGACGAAGCCGAGGCGCTGCTGGGCCACGCCGCCACCATGGGCGTCATCGGCCGCTACCAGCTCGAAGCGGCGGTACAATCGGTGCATGCGACGCGGCGACGGACCGGCCAAACCGATTGGGCGGCGATCCGTAACTTCTACGATGCGCTGTCGGCGATATCAGGCTCGCCGGTGATTTCGATCAACCGCGCCGTGGCGATTGCCGAGGCCGAAGGGGCGGCGGCAGGACTGGCGGCGCTCTACGTGCTGGGCGACGACAAGCGGCTCAACGACTATCAGCCCTATTGGGCCGCTCGCGCCGGCCTGCTGGCCAGGCTCGGCAATGCGGCGCAAGCGGTCGAAGCCTATGACCGGGCGATCGGCCTTGAACGCGACCCCGCCGTGCGCCGCTTCCTGCAGGCGAAACGGGCGATCCTGCGAAATTGAAGCGTCCGTTCAGGCCGGCCACATCTCATGCGTGGTGTTGAGCCGTTTCATCAGCGGATGCGCGCGCAGCGCCGACCATAAGCGTTCGATGTTCGGCCAGTCGGCTCGCGCGTTGTCCATATCGGGGTGCCAGGCCACCAGCATGACGAGGTAGACGTCGGCCAGCGACATCGCGTCGCCGACCAGCCAGCCGCGCCCCTCGAGGGCTGCATCGACAATGGCGAAGCCGCGGTCCATCTCGGCAATGGCTGCCTGCTTGACGGCTTTCTTGCCGTCGGCATCGGTGGTGTAGCGATGGGCATAGTAGAGGCGCAGGATGGCGGGGTAGAGCACCGATGACATGAACGCCATCCAGCGCAGGAAACCGGCGCGATCCGGCGATCCGGCGGCCGGCGCCAGACCCGCCTCCGGATGGCGCTCGGCAAGCAGGATGCAGATCGCCGCCGATTCGGTTATCGATTGACCGTTGGGCAAGGTCAGCACCGGAACCTGGTTCAACGGGCTGATGTCGAGGAAAGCCGGGTCCGGCGGATCCTTCTTCGGCACGTCGATCTGGTCGAATTGCGCGTTTGCCAGCGCCAATGCGGCCTCGACGACGAAACCGCCACTGCCTGGGCGCGTGTAAAGTCTGTACATGAATGTCCTCCCCGGCCCACGCGGGCCGTTGGAGATTTGCACCGGCAGAGCGCCGCGCTCAAGCGGGTCGGTGCGGTGCCACGCGGTATTTTGTGCGGTCCAGACGGGAGCAAGCGCTGGAGATGTCGGCGGACAGAGGGGGTGACGGACCGCTACCTATCCGTCCTTCCCGCTCCGCGAAAACTAAGCTCCCAGCCCGTCGAACAGGATCGTCGACAGATAGCGCTCGGCGAAGGACGGGATGATCACCACCAGGTTCTTGCCCTTGTTCTCCGGCCGCGACCCGACGACGATCGCCGCTTGCAGGGCGGCGCCCGACGAGATGCCGACCGGCACGCCTTCAAGGCGGGCGACGAGGCGGGCGTTGGCGACCGAATCCTCGTTGGAGACCTTGACGATCTCGTCATAGATCGAAGTGTCGAGGATCTTGGGCGCAAAGCCGGCGCCGATGCCCTGGATCTTGTGCGGGCCGGGCTGGCCGCCCGACAGCACCGGCGAGGCCTCCGGCTCGACGGCGACGACATGCACCGAGGGCTTGCGTTGCTTCAGCACCTGGCCGACGCCGGTGATCGTGCCGCCGGTACCAATGCCGGCGACGAAGATGTCGACCCCGCCATCGGTGTCGTTCCAGATCTCCTCGGCGGTGGTGCGGCGGTGGATCTCCGGGTTGGCCGGGTTTTCGAACTGCTGCGGGATGACGGCGTCAGGCAGGGTGGCGGCCAATTCGTCGGCCTTGGCGATGGCGCCCTTCATGCCTTTCGGCCCTTCCGTCAGCACCAGTTCGGCGCCGAGCAGCGCCAGCATCTTGCGGCGCTCCACCGACATGGTTTCGGGCATGGTCAGGATCAGCTTGTAGCCCTTGGCGGCGGCGGCGAAGGCGAGCGCGATGCCGGTATTCCCCGAGGTCGGCTCGATCAGCGTCGTCTTGCCGGGTTTGATCCGGCCCGACGCTTCCAGCGCCTCGATCATGGAAACGCCGATGCGGTCCTTGACCGAGGCGATCGGATTGAAGAATTCGAGCTTGGCAAGAAGGTTGGCAACGACGCCCTTCTCCTTGGCGAACTTGTCGAGCCGCACCAGCGGCGTGTCGCCGATCGTCTCGGTGATCGAGTTGTAGACACGGCCGCGGCCGGGCACGCGCGCGGAAGGCTTGTTCATTGGTTTCGCTCCCAAATCAGATCAGGCAATTGGCGTCGGCGGACAGAATAGGGCTTTCGCCCGCGCAAGATAGGCTGCCGGCCGAAAATATCGAGTGGGCCGCTTGCTGAAAACGCTTGTCTCCTCAAGCCGCATTTTCCGGATGGACCGATCGGCGGAATGGATGGGCCTGAACCGATCTACTGACGTGCGGCAATGGCAGCGGCCGCGCCCACCATGAAGCCGGCGGCGGTGCGGTTCAGCGCCTTCAGCGCGCGTGGCGATTTCAGGAACCAGCGCGCCTTGGCGGCCAGCGCAAGATAGGGCACCAGCACCACGAAGAGCACGATAACGGTGAGCGCGACCAGGATGCCGTAGTCGGCGAGCGTGATGGTCTTCAGGTCGACGATGGTCGGCGTGATGGCGAGGTAGAAGATCATCGTCTTCGGGTTGCCCAGCGTGACGGTGAGGCCGGCAAGGAAGCTCGATACCAGGCCGCCCTTGCCTTTCCTGGCCTCGACAGTCTCTGGCGTGATCCCGGCCGTCCAGAAACGCCAGCCGAGGAAGGCGAGATAGGCGACGCCCAACCATTTGATGGCGAGAAACACCATGCCGAAGCTTTGCGCGACAAAGGCAAGGCCGAGCACCACCGCGGTGAGATAAATAAGGTCGCCGAGCATCAGGCCGAACGACATCGCCAGCGACGAGCGGAAGCCGGATCCGAGCGCCCGCGCCACAAGCGCGGTGACGCCGGGACCGGGAATGGCGGCGGCGATGCCCAGCGCAGCACTGTAGGCAAGGAAGCCGGTGAGGGTCATGACGGTCGCACCTCGTGAAACGACTCTGATGCCATGAAAGCCTGCAACGGCAAAAAGGATTCGATTGCGCCAAGCAGGACATGAAAGCCGGTCGTCATCACCTGAAAGCGAGAGATGGTTCACTTACGCCCCGAAGGCGGTCGGCTATCTCGCATGGCTCCGAACGGCAGGAGCACCCATGTTAGCCAAAAGACTTCACATCCAGCTCATGAAGTGGATGCCCAACAACTATTCCGAAGCACGCGGTCACGTCCACGAGCTGGAATGGTATCTGTGGTTCGAGGGGCGTCAGGCTTTCAGCCTGTTCGACAAGGGCGATAGCGATGTCGTTCCGCAGACTGGATATTTTACCGACAGCCGGGACCCTGGCGCTCACCCCATTCGTCCGATGATCTATCCGCTGGTCGTCAACAACCGGTTCAAGGTGCGGCTGGTGGCGATCGAGCGTGACGGACCGCAAAAGATAGACCCCGACGACACCGCCAAAGGCGAATTCTACATCGACCTCGACATCAAATATCCGCCGGTCTCCGACTGGCGCATCATCGCTGCCGATCCGCGCAACACCGACCCTCAACGTGGAAGCGTCGTTCCAGCTGCAATGGCTGGATTATGTCGATACCGCCGAGATTGCCGAGGATGGCCCGCCACGCATCATCGACAAGTCCAATTATCCCTATCCCTGGGGCGCCAATGTGATGGTGTTCGAGCACTGGCTCGGGCTTGGCCGCAAGGCGCCGCTCAAACTCATCGACCCGAACCGCGCATCGCGCCGCGAATACTGGATGATCAATGGCAATGCGGCTCGGCGCATGGTGCAGGACCTCTATCGCTTCCACATCAACCAACTGGGCGTCGCCAACGACACCATCAGCAGTGTTTACGTGCCGAAGCTCAATGCCGGCCACGTCACGGTGAGCCTTTACGAGCACGATTTCAGCGACAGCCGCTTCGCGCAAGGGGCGAAGAAGTCCTTCGGCTCGGTCGGGCTCTTCAATCTCAGGGATACCGGTTTTGATGACCGCGTCTCATCGGCCGAGGTGATCCATACCTATCCCAAGGTGATCCATCGGGACGTGCATTAGGGCCGGATTGCGCTGTTCGCCGGCTCAGGATGGGCCATCGACATGGGTGATGCGCCAGATGGTGCCGTTGCCATCCTCGGTGACGATAAGCGCGCCGTCCTTGGCCACCGCGACGCCGACCGGCCGGCCCCAGACGGCGTCGTCGGAGAGGACGAAGCCGGTGATGAAATCCTGGTACTCGCCGGTCGGCTTGCCGTCGCTGAATCTCAGCCGCACCACCTTGTAGCCGGTCCTCATACCACGGTTCCAGGAGCCGTGCAGGGCGACGAAGGCGTCACCCTTGTACTCTGCCGGGAAATTGCCGCCGTCATAGAAGGCGATGTTGAGCGGCGCCGAATGCGCCTGCATCAGCACGTCGGGCACGGTGACCGAGCCGGCGAGGTCTGGGCGCGCGCCCTCGTGACGCGGGTCCTGGTTGGCGCCGATATAATACCAGGGCCAGCCATAGAAGGCGCCGTCCTTGACTGAGGTGGCATATTCGAACGGCACATCGTCGCCGAGACCGTCGCGCTCGTTGACGACACACCACAGCGCGCCGGTGGCCGGCTGCACGGTCATGCCCGAGCAATTGCGCAGGCCGGTAGCGAGGATGCGGCCATTCTTGCCGTCGGGGCCGAAGGCCAGCACGTCGGCACGGCCATCCTCGGAACCCCAGGTGGCGCCGAGTGGCTGTGATTTTGCCCAGGCGTCAAGGCCGCCCTTCGGTGCCTTCTGCATGCCCTCCGCGACGTTCGATCCGGAGCCGACCGAGAGATACAGCGTCTTCCCGTCCGGCGAGAAGGCGATATCGCGGGTCCAGTGGCCGCCGGTAGGGATGTCGGAGACAATCGTCTCCGGTTCGCCGGAGGCTTTAAGGTCGCCGTCGCGATAGGCGTAGCGGACCACGCTGTCGTTGTTGGCGACGTAGACCCATTGCGGCTTGTCGCCAGGCGGGTAGAAGGCGATGCCATAGGGCTGGTTGAGATTGTCGGCAAAAATGCCCTCTTCGGCCGGCTTCGCGCTACCCTTGGCCAGCCGATAGACGCGGATCTGGTTGGCGTCGCTGTCGGCGACGAACAGGTCGCCGTTCGGCGCCACGCGCACGACCCGCGGATTGGAAATGCCGGAAGCAACCAGTTCGGCCGAAAACCCAGGCAGCAGGACGGGCTTCGCGCCCTCGGGCCGATCGCCAAGGCCGGCGCTGTTGGAGGCGGATTCGGTCATGTTGGGCTTTTGCAGATCATCCGGCTTGATCAGCCGGCGCACACCTGGCTTGTCGGCCTTCCAGTCGCCGAAAGCGTCCTTGCCGGTCAGCAGCGGTTGATCGGCCTCCTGGGCGAAGGTGCTGGTGGCCAGAAGCAGGGCAAGGCCTGCCAAGCCGGCAATCCGGATCATGCTGTTCTCCTCGAACTCGCGCCGGTCGGCGCGTCATGCACAAGGGAGATATTGTGCAGCCGCCGCAAAAGAGAAGCGTGCGCGCGCGCAGATTCGACGAGAGAACCGCTCAACTTTCCTCTTCGACGTCCAGATCGTCGTCGAGACGCTTTTCCAATGCGACGAGATCTTCCGGCAGCGGCAAGCCCATGGCGCGCATTTCGCGCAGTTTTTCGCGCAGCTGCTCCTGGATTTCGTGCTCGTCCTCCGGCTGGTTGACCATTTCTTCGAGCAGCATGCTGATCTGGGCCTTGAACGATTCAAGCGCCATTCTGCGCCCTCCTTTACGGTGATCCCGGCTTCGGAATTATCTTAACATCCGGGTAATCAATTGGGCCGTGTAGTCGACCATCGGCACGATGCGGGCATAATTCAGCCTGGTCGGGCCGATGACGCCGAGCGCGCCGACGACGCGGGCGTCCTTGTCGCGGTAAGGCGCCACGACCAGCGACGAGCCGGAGAGCGAGAACAGCTTGTTTTCCGAGCCGATGAAGATCCGCACGCCGGGGCCGTCCTCGGCGAGGTCGAGCAGCTGGATCAGCCCGTCCTGCGTCTCCAGATCCTCGAACAGGTGGCGCAGCAATTCGATATCGGCCTGGGCGGTGACGTTTTCGAGCAAATTGGCGCGGCCTCGCACGATAAGGCGCGCCGGCAGGCCGCTATCGGCGCCGGCCCACACCGCCAGGCCTTTCTCGACCAGATCCTGCGACAGCGTGTCCAGCGCTGCCCTGGTCTCGTCCTTGATGCGGGCGATCTCGATGCGCGCCTCGGCGAGCGTGCGGCCCCTGATATGGGCGTTGAGGAAGTTGGAGGCCTCGTGCAGCTGCGAGACGGTGATGCCGGCCGGCAGGTCGACGACGCGGTTCTCGACATCGCCATTCTGCGACACCATCACCGCCAGCGCCTTGGTCGGCTCGAGCTGGATGAACTCGATGTGCTTCAGCGCCACCTCGTTCTTGGTGGCGAGCACCAGGCCGGCGCCGCGCGACATGCCCGACAGCATCTGGCTGGCCTCGGTCAGCATGTGTTCCAGCGTCGCGCCCGAGCCGGAGGCGCGCACCTGCGCCTCGATGACCCGGCGTTCCTCGTCGGAGAGATCGCCAAGCTCCATGAAGGCATCGACGAAGAAGCGCAGGCCGGTCTGGGTCGGCAGGCGCCCGGCCGAGATGTGCGGGGCATAGATCAGGCCGAGATGCTCGAGGTCGCTCATCACGTTGCGGATGGTCGCCGGCGACAGCGACGACGGCAGGATGCGCGACAGGCTGCGCGATCCCACAGGCTCACCGTCCTTCAGATAGGATTCGACGATGCGCCGGAAAATGTCGCGCGAACGCATGTCGAGCGATTGCAGCGCGGGCGCCAGCAGACTGGGTTCGGTGACTGCCTTGGTCATTCGAGCCAAAAACCTCCGGCTCAAGGATATAGACTTCCATCGCCCCCGCGCAACCCGGCGTCTGTGCCAGATCGCCCGGCCTTTTCCTTTGCGCCATGGGCTGCATGCGTCTACAAGCCGCCGACGCAACCGTAAAAGAACAGAAAGAGGCCTCGATGCGCCCTTCTAAACGCCAAGCCGACGAAATGCGCGCCATCTCCTTCGAGCGCGGCGTCTCCAAACACGCGGAAGGCTCGTGCCTGGTGAAATTCGGCGACACGCATGTGTTGTGCACGGCGAGCCTGGAGGAAAAGGTGCCGGGCTGGATGCGCAATTCCGGCAAGGGCTGGGTGACGGCCGAATACGGCATGCTGCCGCGTTCGACCGGCGAGCGCATGCGCCGTGAAGCCTCGGCCGGCAAGCAAGGCGGCCGCACGCTGGAAATCCAGCGGCTGATCGGCCGCTCCTTGCGCGCCGTTGTCGACCTGCAGGCGCTGGGCGAACAGCAGATCACCGTCGACTGCGACGTCATCCAGGCCGATGGCGGCACCCGCACGGCCTCGATCACCGGCGGCTGGGTGGCGCTTTACGATTGCCTGCGCTGGATGGAAGCGCGGCAGATGGCCAGCGTTGCCAAGGTGCTGAAAGACCATGTCGCGGCAATTTCCTGCGGCATCCATGACGGCCAGCCGGTCATCGACCTCGACTACATCGAGGATTCATCTGCCGGCACCGACGCCAATTTCGTCATGACCGGCAAGGGCGGCATCGTCGAGATCCAGGGCACCGCCGAGGGCGAGCCGTTCTCGGAAGGGCAGTTCGCGGAGCTGATGGGCCTGGCAAAGAAGGGCATTCAGCGGCTGGTGAGCTTGCAGCAGATGGCTGTGGCCTGATTGAATTTAACGTGATGACGTCGGCGATCCTTCACACCCCCCTCTGGCCTGCCGGCCATCTCCCCCGCAAGGGGGGAGATCAGAGGTCGCTACCGTTTTCGCCAACCATCAACGTTGAGACGCCGCCAGCGGAACTGCCAATCTCCCCCCTTGCGGGGGAGATGCCCGGCAGGGCAGAGGGGGGCGCCTGATGCAACCCTCCGCTATTCTTGAGTCAGCGCTTTACGTCACGGATCTCGCCGCTGCCGAAGCCTTCTACTCCAACGTCCTCGGCCTCCCTCTCCTCGGCAAGGTCGACGGCCGCCATCTCTTCTTCCGCTGCGGCCCGGGCGTACTGCTCATCTTCAACGCCGAAGCCACCAAAATCCCGCCGGCACCGGATGCGCGGCTGAAAGTGCCGCCGCATGGCACGGTCGGCGAGGGCCATCTCTGCTTTGCCGCAAGTGCGGATGAACTCGCACAGAGGAAGGCGCAACTTGAGGCGAAAAACATCGCCATCGAAAGCGAATTCGAATGGCCGCAGGGCGGGCGTTCGATCTACATACGCGACCCCTCGGGCAATTCGATCGAATTCGCCGAGCCAAGGATCTGGGGCCTTTGATGCATTCTCTCGATGGAAAGAAGATCGTCGTTGCCAGCCACAATGAAGGCAAGCTGCGCGAATTCGCCGATTTGATGGGTCCGTTCGGCTTCGAGGCGAAGTCGGCCAAGGACTACGGCCTGCCGGAACCGGAGGAGACCGGCACCACCTTCGAGGAAAACGCCTACATCAAGGCCTTCGCCGCGGCTAAGGCGACCGGCCTGCCGGCGCTGTCGGACGATTCGGGCCTGTGCGTCGACGCGCTCGACGGCGCCCCCGGCGTCTACACCGCCAATTGGGCCGAAGCTCCCGATGGCAGCCGCGACTTCGGGATGGCCATGCAGCGCACCGAAGTGGCCTTGCAGGAGGTCGGCGCCGCCAAGCCAGCGCAGCGCAAGGGGCGGTTCGTCGCCGTCATCTGCCTGGCCTTCCCCAATGGCGAGGCTGAATATTATCGCGGCGAAGCTGAGGGAACGCTGGTGTGGCCGCCGCGCGGCGAACTGGGCTTCGGCTACGACCCGGTGTTTTTGCCCGACGGTTTCGACAAGACGTTCGGCGAGATGAGCGCTGAGGAAAAACACGGCTGGAAGCCCGGTCAGCCGACGGCGCTGTCGCACCGCGCCCGCGCCTTCCAGAAATTCGCCCGCGCCAGGTTAGGCTCAGCTTAATGTCGCTGGACCGCAGCCCGGGCTTCGGGGTCTACATCCATTGGCCGTTCTGCGCGGCCAAATGCCCGTATTGCGACTTCAACAGCCATGTCCGTCACCAGCCGGTCGACCAGGAGCGCTTTGCCCGCGCCTTCGAGAACGAGCTGAAGACCATGAGCGAGCGGACCGGGCCGCGCGAAGTGACCAGTATCTTTCTCGGCGGCGGCACACCGTCGCTGATGCAGCCGCAGACGGTGGCGGCGGTGCTGGACGCCGTGGCGAAGAACTGGACGGTGCCCGACGGCATCGAGGTGACGCTGGAAGCCAATCCGTCCTCGGTCGAGGCCGAGCGATTTCGCGGCTACCGCGCCGCCGGCGTCAACCGTGTGTCGCTCGGCGTGCAGGCGCTGAACGACAAGGATCTGCGCTTCCTCGGCCGGCTGCACAATGTCGACGAGGCGCTGCATGCAATTGGCCTGGCACGGGACATATTCCCAAGACTTTCCTTCGACCTGATCTACGCCCGCCCCGGCCAGACGCTGGACGACTGGCAGGCGGAGCTCGAACAGGCGATCGGCCATGCCGCCGACCATCTGTCGCTCTACCAGCTGACCATCGAAGAAGGCACGCCGTTCCATGCCCTTCATGCGGCGAACAAATTCATCATCCCCGATAATGACCGGGCCGCCGATCTCTATGCGCTGACGCAGGAGATCACCGCAGCGCATGGCCTGCCGGCCTATGAGATTTCCAACCACGCCAGGCCGGGCGCCGAGAGCCGGCACAATCTGACCTATTGGCGCTATGGCGAATATGTCGGCGTCGGACCGGGCGCGCATGGCCGCTTTATCGAGAACGGCCACCGCACCGTGACGATCGCCGAGCGGATGCCGGAGACCTGGGCCAATCTGGTGGAGGCCAGGGGCCATGGCGTCACCGGCGGCGAGATCCTGACGCGCTCCGAAGAGGCCGACGAGTTCCTGCTGATGGGGCTGAGGTTGGCCGAAGGCATCGACCTTTCCCGCTACGAGGCGTTTTCCGGGCGCGGCCTGTCGAGCGCCCGGCTGACCGTGCTGCAGGATGAGGGGCTGGTGGCGCCGATCGGCAATGCCAGGCTACGCGCCACGCCAGCCGGCATGATCGTGCTCGATGCCGTGGTGGCGGATTTGGCGCGGTGAGCCCACAGGGCAAATGGCCGGGCTGTTGGACGATTTATCGGCTTGAGCAAGGATGTTAGAAAGTCGACTTGTTGAACCGCTGGCGTGCCAGCGCCGCATCCGAGGTGACTCCTGCGATGACGTTCCTGATCCACGAGACCTTGATGACATTGAACACGGATGATGTGTTCGAGTTTGGATTGACCGAAATCTTGAGATCTCCAGAGCAAGACGACCTCTTTGAGGCTCAGGCGATTTTCATCAGGAACGCAACGGTCACATCGAAACTAAAATTGACCCACTTGAGCGAATTCAGCGTTGTCCTCAGTTTCATAACATATATTGGAAATAAGCTTCGCGGAATCGCCAAGGATGAGTTGCTCGAGTTTGATCTGAATGGACTCACATTTGATCAGTACATCCCTCTCAGCAAAAATCTGCGTAAGATCTGGGATGAGTAGTCGGTGAAGAACGTCCTGTTCGTCTGCAGCCAGAACCGCTTGCGCAGCCCGACCGCCGAGCAGGTGTTCTCCAAACGTAGGGATATCGAGGTCGAGTCGGCCGGCACCAATCACGATGCAGACACGCCGCTGACGCATGAGCTGGTCGCCTGGGCCGACATCGTCTTCGTGATGGAAAAGGCGCACCGCACCAAGCTGCAGAAGAAATTCAAGGAGAGCCTGAAGAAGGCCCGCGTCATCTGCCTCGACATCCCGGATGATTACGGATTCATGGATCCGGAGTTGGTGCGATTGCTGGAGGTGAGGGTGACGCGATACCTGGGCTGACTGATGTGGTTGGGGCGTTCCACGCCCGCGTTCGCCATCCTCGGACTTCACCCGAGGATTCATGCCGCGAGGTTAAGGCGCTGCAGCGGTTCAGAATTCTGCGCCGCTGCATCCTTCGGCAGAGGTCACGGAATGGATCATAGGGTCTGCGCCGCGTCACTTCGCTCCTTGCTTCGCCCTAGGATGACGATGTTGCACCGATCGACAAACTAAGCGTCGTGCTTGAAGCGGCGCTTGCCGCGGTGTTTCTCGGCATGCGCCTCTCCGGTCCGGGCCGGCTTGGCGTCGCTCTTGTCCCGGCGGACGCTGTTCTGGTCGTTCATCGGATGCGGCGGCGCGCCTTCGCGGGCGCTCTTCGTTTCAAGACGGGTGATGAAGATATCGAAACGATTGGGCATCGTACGGTCAGTGCTCCGTCGTGCTGTCCGGTTTGTTGTCCGAAAGCCTGACATTCGTCGGCAAGGCGGTGGCCGCCCGACTGGCCAGGCCGGTGTCGCTTTCGGCGAGCGCACGCTTGCCCTTTCGCGCAGTGAAGCGCTTGCGCTCGGCATAATAGGGCTCGAAAACGTCCTGCAATTCCAGGCTGTCCATCCTGTCCTCCTCCTCAAGAGACTCAGGTATTCAATCCGCCAGCCACGCTTTCGTTCCCCACTGTGGCAAAGACATGGCCGCCGGGTTACATCGGCGTCAGGTTTGGCTCGACGTTCGGGAGTTTTGCAACCCCGCGCGCGCCGTGCCAAACAGGGCGAAATGGAGAGACCCCGGTGACCGGCGAGAAGCGCAGCTATGTGATCGGGCAGACCGAGATCGCGGTCCGGTCGCTGGCGCCGGCGCTGTATCTGGTGGCGACGCCGATCGGCAACCTCTCCGACATCACGCTGCGCGCCTTGGAAACGCTGGCTGCCGCCGACATAGTCGCCTGCGAGGACACCCGCGTCTCACGCGTGCTGCTCGACCGATACGGCATCCGCAGGCGCACAACCGCCTATCACGAACACAATGCCGGCGAGGCGGGACCGAAGCTGATCGCAGCACTCGAGGCCGGGCAGAGCGTGGCGCTGATTTCGGATGCCGGCACGCCGCTGATCTCCGACCCAGGCTACCGGCTGGTCGGCGAAGCGCTGGAGCGCGGCCTGCGCGTGGTGCCGATCCCCGGCCCATCGGCGCCGCTGGCGGCGCTGACGGCGTCGGGCCTGCCGTCCGACGCCTTCCTGTTTGCGGGGTTTTTGCCGGTGAAAGCAGGGCAGCGGCTCACAAAGCTCGAAACGTTCAGGACGGTGTCGGCAACGCTGATCTTCTTTGAGTCGCCACGCAGGCTGGCCGATACGCTGCTTGCGATGGTCGAGGCGCTGGGTGATGGGCGCAAGGCGGCCATCGGCCGCGAGCTTACCAAGACTTTTGAAGAGATGCGGACGGGAACGCTGCAGGCGCTGGCCGACCACTATGCGGCGGCTGACACGCCGAAGGGCGAGATCGTCATCTGCGTCGGGCCCGCCGAGATCAAGGCCGAGCAACCCGCCGACATCGACAGGCTGCTGCTGTCGCTGGCCGCCGAAATGCCGGCGTCCAAGGCGGCGGCGGAAGCGGCGAAGATGACAGGCGGGCAGAAGCAGTCTCTCTACCGCCGGCTGCTGGAACTCAGGAATGCGGGTGGAGAAGGCGAAGGTGGCTGAGCGCCCGGCCGCCAGCCGCCAAAAAGCCTATCGGCGCGGCCATCGCGGCGAGTGGCTGGCGGCGGCGGCGCTGATGCTGAAAGGTTATCGCATCCTCGCCCGCCGGCATCGCACCCGCTTCGGCGAGATCGACCTGATCGCCAGGCGCGGCGACCTGGTGCTGTTCGTCGAGGTCAAGGCGCGGCGCACGCTGATGGAAGCGATGGAGGCGATTGGCCACGAATCGGAGCGCCGCATCGAGGGCGCGGCCGACATCTGGCTGTCGCGCCAACCGGACTACGGCAGATTGTCGATGCGCTTCGACATGATCGCGGTGCTGCCCTGGCGCTGGCCGGTGCATGTCGAGAACGCGTTTTTTGGGAGGAGTTAGCGGCCTTTACCCTCCCCCTTGCGGGGAGGGTCGGTGAGCAAGCGACGCGACGCGTCGTTGGCGAAACGGGGCGGGGGTGTGGCGCCGACCCCCACCCCGATCCGCTTTGCGGATCGACTGACCGGGGCGAGCCGCCTGTCTCGCCCGTCCTTCGGACCCCCACAAGGGGGAGGGTAAAGCTCACCCCCAGATCATCAACGCCACCAGCCCGACGCCACCCACGACCAGGCGCCACCAGCCGAACAGCGAATAGCCGTTGCGCGAGACGTAATCGAGCAGGAAGCGCACGACGATCAGCGCGGTAACGAAGGCGGCGACGAAGCCGATAGCGATGATCGGCAGATCGGCGCTGCTCAGCACGTTGCGGTTCTTGAACAGATCGAAGGCGAAGGCGCCGACCATGGTCGGGATGGCGAGGAAGAAGGAGAATTCCGCCGCCGCGCGCTTGTCGACGCCCAGCAGCAGCGCGCCGACGATGGTCGAACCGGAGCGCGACGTCCCGGGGATCAGCGACAGGCACTGGAACAGGCCGATTTGCAAATAAAGCCTTGTCGGGAAGCGCTCGACGTCGCGGTAGACCGGCTGCAGCTTCATGCGGTCGACGACCAGCAGCACGACGCCGCCGATGATCAGCATGATGCAGATCAGCCTTGGCGATTCGAACAGCACCGTCTTGATGAAATCATGCGCCAGCGCGCCGATGATGGCGGCCGGCAGGAAGGCAATCAGGATGCCGAGGACGAAATGCCGCGTCAGCCGGTCATGCGGCAGGTCGAGCAGCATCTGCCACAGACGGCGGAAATAGACGCTGAGGATCGCCAGGATGGCGCCGAGCTGAATCAGGATCTCAAAAGCCTTTCCGGTGGAATGGAAGCCGAGGAAATGGCCGGCGAGCAGGATATGGCCGGTCGAGGAGACCGGGATGAACTCGGTCAGCCCCTCCAGCAGGCCGAGCAGCAGGGCTTCGACGATGGTGTGGCTATCCATGGCAACCTCGGCATTCAAGGGACGGAAGGAAACGGCTGGCAAAAGGGCTTGCTTGTCACGGCGCGGAAGTCCCCCTATAGGTCGCAGCACCGTGACGGCCGCATGACGGGCCGCCAAGACTTACCGGTGCGGACGGCGATTCGCCAGTGCGCCTTAATATCGCGGAATCATGCTGACGCTTTTCCATCACCCGATGTTCGCCACCTGCCGCTTCGTGCGCCTCGCCTTCGGCGAGTATGGCGAGGAGCTGGCGCTGATCGAGGAAAAACCGTGGACGCGGCGCAAGGAGTTTTTGGCGCTGAACCCGGCCGGCACCTTGCCTATCCTGCTGGCCGAAGGCGACGTGCCGATCGTCGGCGCCATGGTGATCGCTGAATATCTCGACGAAACACGTGGTGTCCTGAAGCGCGACAAGCGCCTGTTTGCGGAAGACCCGATGCAGCGCGCCGAAATCCGCCGCCTGACCGACTGGTATCTCAACAAGGCCGAGAGCGAAGTGACCCGGCATCTGGTGCGCGAGCGCGTGCTGAAGCCGGTGATGCCGGAAACGGCGGGCGGCGGTTCCCCCGATTCGGCGGCGATCCGCGCGGCGCGCGCCAACATTCGCCAGCACATGAAGTACACCAACTGGCTGGCCGGCACCCGTCATTGGCTGGCCGGCAGCAAGGTCACCTATGCCGACCTGGCGGCGGCCGCGACGCTGTCGGTGCTGGATTATCTCGGCGAGATCGATTGGCGCGAGCATGCCGCGGCGCGCGAATGGTACACGCGGGTGAAATCGCGGCCGTCGTTCCGGCCGCTGCTCACCGACCGAGTGCGCGGCCTGTCGCCGGTGTCGCATTATGCGGACCTCGACTTCTAGAAGCCAAACCCTGCGCGCGCTGATCGACGCCGAGGCGCGGCGCGCCGGCTTCGATGCGGTTGCCGTCACCGCGCCCGATGCGATCCCGCTGGCGCCGGCCAGATTGGCCGAATTCATCGCCGATGGTTTTCACGGTTCGATGGCGTGGATTGCGGAGACGCTCCAACGCCGCAGCGAGCCTTCGACGCTGTGGCCCGAGGTGCGCTCGATCATCGTGCTGGCAATGAATTATGGCCCCGACCACGATCCGCGTGCGCTGCAGGCAAGGCGCGACCGCGGCGCGATCTCGGTCTATGCGCAAAACCGCGACTATCACGAGGTGATGAAGGGCCGGCTGAAGGAGATCGCCGGCAAGATCGTCGCGCGGGCCGGCGGCGACGTAAAGGTTTTCGTCGATACGGCGCCGGTTATGGAAAAGCCGCTGGCTGAGGCCGCCGGGCTCGGCTGGCAAGGCAAGCATACCAATCTGGTCAGCCGCGAGCACGGCTCCTGGCTGTTTCTCGGCACCATCTTCACCACGGCTGAGCTCACGCCCGATGCGACCGAGGTAGACCATTGCGGTTCCTGCCGCGCCTGTCTCGACGCCTGCCCGACCGATGCCTTTCCGGCGCCCTATCGGCTCGATGCCCGGCGCTGCATCTCCTACCTGACCATCGAGAACAAGGGGCCGATCCCGCAAGAATTCCGCGAAAAGATCGGCAACCGCATCTATGGCTGCGACGATTGTCTCGCCGCCTGCCCGTGGAACAAGTTTGCCCGCGCCGCTTCGGAAGCCAAGCTTGCTGCCCGCGACGAACTGCGCGAGCCGCCGCTAGGCGAGCTGTTGCAGCTAGACGACACGGCGTTCCGGACCTTTTTCTCCGGCTCGCCGATCAAGCGCATCGGCCGCGACCGCTTTGTCCGCAATGTGCTGGTTGCCGCCGGCAATTCCGGCGATGTTTCGCTGGCCGGCCCGGTGCGCGATCTGCTTGGCGATGCCTCGCCGCTGGTGCGCGGCGCGGCGATCTGGGCGCTGTCGCGGCTGGTGCCGGCCGCCGAATTCAACAGGCAGGCGGCGATCTACTCGAACACTGAAACCGACACGACAGTGCGGGGCGAATGGCTGTCCGTATTGCCAATTGAGGCGCACGCATGAGCGAAAAACAGGTTTTTATCTTCGGCGCCGGCTATTCGGGCAAAGCCTTTGCACGGGCCAATGCGGAGGCGATTACGATCTTCGGCACCACGCGCTCGGCCGAGAAATTCGAGGCATTGCGTCAGGCCGGCATCGCGCCGCTGCTGTTTCACGGCGCCCTGACACCTGAAATCGGCGAAACGCTGGAGACCACCACCCATCTTGTCATCTCCGTAGCCCCGGAGGAGGCCGGCGACCCTGTGCTTCTCGCCGCGCGCAAGGCGATCGAGGCGATGCCGGCGCTTCGCTGGATCGGCTATCTCTCGACCGTCGGCGTCTATGGCAATTATGACGGTGCCTGGGTCGATGAAACGGCCGAATGCCGGCCGGTGTCGAAACGCTCGTCGATGCGAGTGGCGGCCGAGCGGGGCTGGCTGCAGCTTGGACTCGAGACCGGCAAGCCGGTGGCCATCCTGCGGCTTTCCGGCATTTACGGGCCGGGTCGCAACGCGCTGGTCAATCTGGAAAACGGCACGGCCAGGCGGCTGGTCAAGCCCGACCAGGTGTTCAACCGCATCCATTGCGACGACATCGCCGGCGCGCTCTGGCACCTCATCGGTGGCAATAGAGGCGGCATTTTCAACATCACCGATGACGAGCCGGCGCCGCCGCAGGATGTCGTCACCTATGCCGCTTCGCTGATGGGCGTCGAGCCGCCGCCGGAGATTCCTTTCGAGACCGCCCAACTTTCGCCCATGGCGCGGTCCTTCTATGGCGAGAACAAGCGCGTCGCCAACGCCGCGATCAAGGCAGCGGGCTACCGGTTCCGCTATCCGGACTACCGCCAGGCGTTCGATCGGATGTGGGCCGACGGCAGCTGGCGCGACGGCGAGCCGCGCAGCCCGATGAAGGTAGATAATCGAAACGCGAGCCCGAGGGTGATATGATTCGATTGTGTTGCGGACTTTTGCAGTGGGGTTCATGACGATTTCGATGCGATCCTTGACCGGCAGACGGCCGTTCCTGACGGCGGCGCTGGCGATCGTGGCGCTGGCCGGGCTGGTGGCGGGCGCAATCACGGCCGAGCCACGGGCAAAAGACCTGTTCGGCGCCAAGAAGCTGCCGGCGGTGGCTGCGGCGCAATCCTTCGGCTTCTATTCAAAGGGCTGCTTCACTGGCGGCGTCGCCATTCCGATGGACGGCCAGAACTGGGAGGTGATGCGTCCCTCGCGCAACCGGCGCTGGGGTCATCCAACGATGATTGCGCTGATCGAGAAACTGTCGCGCGATGCCGCCGCCGACGGCTGGCCGGGGCTTCTGATCGGCGACATTTCGCAGCCGCGCGGCGGGCCGATGCTGACCGGGCACGCCTCGCACCAGATCGGCCTCGACGCCGACATCTGGCTGACGCCAATGCCCGACCGCAAGCTCACCACCCAGGAGCGCGAAAACATCAGCGCCACGCTGATGGTCGACGACAAGACGCATCTGGTGAAGGACAGGCTGTGGAAGCCGATGCATACCAAGCTGTTGAAGCGCGCGGCGAGCTATCCGGAAGTCGAGCGCATCCTGGTCAATCCTGGGATCAAGAAGAAGCTGTGCGACACCGTCACCGGCGACCGTACCTGGCTGAGAAAAATCCGGCCGTTCTGGGGCCATGACTATCATTTCCACATCCGCATCGGCTGCCAGCCGGGTTCGCCCAACTGCAAGGGACAGGAAGCGACGCCCGACGATGACGGCTGCGGCAAGCCGCTGGCCTGGTGGTTTACCGAGGAGCCGTGGCGCCCCAACAAGAACCCGGATGCGCCCAAGGCGCGCGACCTGATGACGATGGCGAACCTGCCGAAACAATGCCAGTTCGTGCTTGACCAGCCCGACGCGGACTCAGCCGAAGCCGTCACCTATCGCGGCGGCGGCGTGCCGATCGCCGCCAGGGCGCCGGAACCCGACGCGCCTCCGCCTATTGCGGGCAATGCGGGCGGCTTGCCAAACGCAGCCAACGCCTTCACCGCCACGCCGGAGATCGGCATTCCCCTGCCAAGGCGACGGCCGCCGGCAAACGTCGGACAGTGATGGCGAACTGACGCTTTCCCTTTCCGGGGCCATGCGCTAGTCAATCGATTGAACACCGGGCGATTGAACACCGGGCGATTGAAAAACCGGGCGATTGAAACGGTCGCAACGGCGCCGCAAAGGGGACGAGCAAGAGCATGTCAGGCGACGACGACACCGCGTTGCGGTTTCCAGTGCTGATCGGCGACATCGGCGGCACCAATGCGCGCTTTTCGATCGTGCTCGACGCAAATTCGGAAGCCGGTGAGCCGCATATCGTGCAAACCGCCAATTTCGCCACCATAGACGAGGCGATCCAGGCGGCGGTGCTCGACCGGTCGTCCATCCGGCCGAATTCGGCAGTGCTGGCCATCGCCGGACCGGTCGATGGCGACGAGATCCCGCTTACCAACTGTCCCTGGGTGGTGAAGCCGAAGCAGATGTTTGCCAATCTGGGCCTGGGCGACATCGTCGTGCTCAACGATTTCGAGGCGCAGGCGCTGGCCGTCGTGGCGCTCGGCGAAGAGCACATGGAAAAGATCGGCGGCGGCGCGCCGGAGGAGAATGCCGGGCGTGTCGTGCTCGGTCCCGGTACCGGCCTGGGCGTCGCCGGGTTGGTTCATGCCCTCCACCACTGGATACCGGTGCCTGGCGAAGGCGGCCACATGGATATCGGTCCGCGGACGCCGCGCGATTTCGAGGTGTTCCCGCATATCGAAAAGCTGGACGGCCGCATTTCGGGCGAGCAGATCCTGTGCGGGCGCGGTCTGGTCAATGTCTACCGGGCGGTCGCCAAGGCCGACGGCAAGCCGGCGCCGTTCACCACGCCGGCCGAAATTACCGGGGCGGCGCTGGCCAAGACCGACCCGGTTGCCGAGGAAGCGCTGGCGCTGTTCGTCACCTGCCTCGGCCGAACCGCCGGCGACCTCGCGCTGGTGTTCATGAGCCGCGGCGGCGTGTTTTTGACCGGCGGCATCGCGCAAAAGATCGTTCCGGCACTGAAGGAAGGCAGTTTCCGTGCCGCCTTCGAGGACAAAGCGCCGCACAGCGCGCTGATGGCCTCGATGCCGGTCTATGTCATCACCCACCCGCTGGCAGCGCTTCTGGGCCTTGCCGCCTATGCCCGCAACCCGTCGCTGTTCGGCGTCCAGACCGCGGGGCGGCGCTGGCGGGCATGATCCATTTCGTCCCGAACATGGGTCTGTTCCTGGAAATGGCTGCCGCTTTCGTGACCCTGACCTCGAGCCCCGACGAAGTTTCGCCATAGGCAAGCCGTAGCCGGGGCGCTAAGAGGGGGCCGAATTCCAGCCTGGCATCCCTAGATGCCGGTTGATTTCAGATCGAATCGACCTGAAATCATCCGGCTCTAAATCAAAGAGATAGAGCATGATGTCGTCCGAAAACCGCTTCACACTTTTCGGCATCATGCTCTAGCAAACCACGAAGCGCCCGCGATTTGACCGCTCAAAGTCCACTCAAACTGAAAGTCCAGCCAGCTGAGGTCACTGCGGTGCTGCGCCGCATCCTGGCCGAAAACGGCAGTGAATATCGCTGGACCTATGTCGTTGCCGTCGGCTGCCTGCTGATTGTTTCCGCCACCACCGCCTTCACGGCGTGGATCATGGCCCCGATGATCAACGAGATCTTCTACGAACGACGCGGCGACATGATCGTCTGGATCTGCGCCGGGTTCATGGCCGCCTCCGTGCTGCGCGGCTTCGCCGGTTACGGCCAGGCGGTCGCGTTGGCCAAGATCGGCAACAATCTGGTCGCCCGCTACCAGAAGCGCAGCTTCGACCACCTGATGAAGCTCGGCGTCGACTTCTTCAACGATACGCGTTCCGGTCGGCTGGCGGCACAGGTCAACGAGAATGTCGGCGGCGTTCGCGATCTGCTGTCGCTGACGCTGACCTCCATCAGCCGCGACGCGGTCTCGCTGATCGCCCTCGTCGGCGTCATGATCTACCAGGATCCGGTGTTGTCGCTCAGCTCGCTGCTGATCGGGCCGCCGCTGATCTGGGCCGTCGTCTACATCACCCGCCGATTGCGGCGCATCAACCGGGAATCGGTGCTGATCAACTCGCGGCTGAACGGGTCCGTACAGGAGGCCACGCAAGGCATCGCCATCGTCAAGGCCTTCACCCTGGAAGCCGAGCTGGCGCGCCGGATCGGCATCATGGCCGATACGGCCGAGCAGCGTAACAACAAGATCGCCCGGGTCGCGGAGCGGCTGTCGCCGATTTCCGAGATTTTGGGCGGTCTCGCCATTACCTCCGTCCTAGCCTATTCCGGCTACCGGGCGCTGGTGCTCGGACAACCACCAGGCGCTGTGTTTTCCTTCATCACCGCGCTGATCATGGCCTACGATCCGGCACGGCGCCTGGCTCGTACGCAGGTCGGTATGGAACGTGCCCTGGTCAACGCCCGGATGATTTACGAGCTGCTCGACCTGGAGCCTAAACAGGGCGATGCGCCCGACGCGGTCGAAGCCAGGATCACCACCGGCGAGGTTCGCTTCGACAATGTGACGTTCGGCTACAGCGCCGACATGCCGGTGATCAGGAACCTGAGTTTCACCGCCGCGGCCGGCAAGGTTACGGCGGTGGTCGGGGCCTCGGGTGCCGGCAAGACGACGCTCGTGGCGCTGCTGCAGCGCTTCTACGATGTCGACAAGGGTTCGATCGAGATCGATGGCCAGGACATTTCCAAAGTCACCAAGCACTCGCTGCGCGGCTCGATCGCCTATGTCTCGCAGGCGCCCTATCTGTTCGAAGGCAGCATACGCGACAACATCCGTTTTGGCCGACTTTCGGCGACCGACGCCGAGATCGAGCGGGCGGCGGTGCTGGCGGCGGCCGACGAGTTCATCCGTCAGCAGCCGCAGGGCTACGACACGCCCGTCGGCGAGGGCGGCTCGACCCTTTCCGGCGGCCAGCGCCAGCGCGTCTCGATTGCGCGGGCGATCGTGCGCAACGCGCCGATCCTTTTGCTCGACGAAGCGACCTCGGCGCTCGACAACGAGGCCGAGGCGCGCGTCCAGGAGGCCCTGACCCACGTGATGGAAGGGCGCACCACCATCGTGATAGCGCATCGCCTGTCGACGGTCGTCAACGCCGACCACATTATCGTGCTTGAAGAGGGGCGCCTGGTCGAGGAAGGCACCCATGCCGCACTGATGGCCGATCCAAACAGTGTCTACGCCCGCTTCCACCGCATTCAAGGCAAGAACGGACTGGGGCTTGTCGACAACTCGAAGCCCGTCCAAACTCCGGTCCGGCGCAGCCGCGCCAAGAAGGCGGTGGGGAGAACAGCATGAGCGAATCCAGCGAAATGGGCCTGGTGGTGGTGGGGGCGGCCGGCCGCATGGGCCAGACGCTGATCCGCGCCATCCATTCGATCCCCGGCGCCCGCGTCGTCGGCGCGGTCGAACGAACCGGATCGCCCTATCTCGGCAGGGATGCGGGCGAGCTTGCCGGCATCGGCATCATCAATGTGACGATCGGCGACGATCCGCTGCCGGTGTTCGCCAAGGCCGACGGCGTGCTCGATTTCACCATGCCGGCAGCCACCGTCGAATTCGCAGGCTATGCCGCGCAGGCACGCATTGCCCATGTCATCGGCACCACCGGCTGCTCGGCGGAAGACGACGCCAGGATCGAGGCCGCGGCGCGCCACGCGACGATCGTCAAATCCGGCAATATGAGCCTCGGCGTCAATCTTCTGGCGGTGCTGGTCGGGCAGGCCGCGCGCGCGCTCGGTCCAGAGGATTTCGACATCGAGATCCTCGAAATGCATCACAAGCACAAGGTCGACGCGCCCTCGGGCACCGCCTTGCTGCTCGGCGAAGCGGCGGCGGCGGGACGCGGCATTTCCCTTGCCGGCAACGATGTGCGGTCACGCGACGGCCATACCGGCGTGCGCAAGCCAGGAACGATCGGCTTTGCCAGCTTGCGCGGTGGCTCGGTGGTCGGCGACCACAGCGTCATCCTGGCCGGGACCGGCGAGCGCATCACGCTGTCGCACCATGCCGAGGACCGCGCCATCTTTGCCCGCGGCGCGGTCAAGGCCGCGCTCTGGGCGCGCGGTAAAAAGCCCGGACTTTATTCCATGCGGGACGTGCTCGGCTTGAGCTAAACCATCCATAATTTTGAAGGAGCAAACATGTCGGGAACTCTCGTGCTCGTGCGCCACGGCCAGAGCGAATGGAACCTGAAGAACCTGTTCACCGGCTGGCGCGATGTCGACCTTACCGAGCAGGGCCACAAGGAGGCCAAGGAAGCCGGCCAGAAGCTCAAGGCACGCGGCTTGAAATTCGACATTGCCTTCACCTCGGCGCTGATCCGGGCGCAGAAGACCTGCCAGCACATTCTCGACGCGGTCGGCCAGAGCGATTTGAAGACGATCCGCGACCAGGCGCTGAACGAGCGCGACTATGGCGATCTCTCCGGCCTCAACAAGGACGACGCGCGCCAGAAGTGGGGCGAGGAGCAGGTGCACATCTGGCGCCGCTCCTACGACGTGCCGCCGCCCGGCGGCGAAAGCCTGAAGGACACCGGCGCCCGCGTCTGGCCCTATTACCTGCACGACATGCAGTCGCATGTTCTGAAAGGCGGCACCGTGCTGGTCGCCGCGCATGGCAATTCGCTGCGCGCGCTGATCATGGCGCTGGACGGCAAGAGCGGCGAGGAGATCGTCAAGCTCGAGCTCGGCACCGGCGTGCCGGTGATCTACAAGCTCAACGCCGATTCCACCGTGGCGTCGAAGGACGTGCTGGAGGGGTGAGGTTTTCGGCCAGCGCATTCGCCAAGTCGGCGCTGCCCCTCATTGCCCTGCCGGGCAGTTCTCCCGGTATAGTGACGGGGAGAAAGGGCTGGCCGCAGCCTCGGCGCTCTTCTTGTGACGCAGGTGACCGGCGAAAATCATCGATGAGAGCGCCCCTCTCCCCGTCACTGTACGGGGAGAGGATGCCGGCAGGCAGGTGAGGGGCGGCGCTGACCCCCGGGAAACTAAGCCGGCAGGCAGAGGCCCTCGAAAAAGCGCGTTGACACATATCGTTTGCCCGCTTACATGAGCCCGCACCAGCCCAGATGGCGGAATTGGTAGACGCGCACGGTTCAGGTCCGTGTTCCGCAAGGAGTGGAGGTTCGAGTCCTCTTCTGGGCACCAAATTCCCGTTTCGGATAAGTCCGAAATGATTTAGACGCGAAGCAAAAAAGCCGGTTCCCGGGCTTTTTTGCTGATGGATGACAGATTGTCCAGCGGAGGGTCAATGCGGCGGGCGAACCGCTTTCATTGCTTCTTCTTCGAGTGTCTGGAGCTTCTCCCGAATCTCCTCCGGCTCGGCATGCTCCAAGCCGACGACATCGTTTCTGGTCTCATTCAGCGAAACGATAATCTCATCAAGCTTGGCGTGAATGGCGGCCGTGTCGCGGTAACCCTGGATCAGCACAACGCCGGTGATCACGATGGCCGCTACCGACAATGCGTAGGTGACCACATTCGTCAGGCCGAATGGCACCAATGCAGTACAGAGCAGCATGGCTACAAGAAGGACGTAGAAGCCCGGTGGCCGGGATAGAAAGTCGCCCATCACAAACAGGAAGCGATTCATATCCAGGCCGCGGTCAAAAATGCCACGAGTGCGGTGACGGCTACGCAAATTGGAATTGCCGCGAGTAAGGCAGCTTCCAGGACCCAAGTTTCCTTGTCGCTAAACATCAGACATCCTCCCGTTCAGAAAACGGCTGCCCGTAGAGCCTTCACAGCGCAGCCACAGCCCGCCGCTCCTGATCGGAGCGGCGGGCTCGCGCGTTACTCGATGATCTGCACGACCTTGCGCGTGTCGGGATCGACGAGAACCGCATGATCTCCGACAACCGTATACTTGTAGCGGACATCCGGAACGTCGATTGCGTGGAGCTCGACAGTGTCGGGAAGTGCCGTGCCGACGTTGAGTTCGACGCCGAGCAAACTGACTGAGGCCAGCTTCTGCTTATGGATATATTCGCGAACGACCGTCTGTTGTTCGGGCTTGAGAACAATAACATCCTCGGCAAACGAGGTGCCGATGCCCGCCATAAGGACGAGGGCGCCGGCGGCGCTGACGAAATATCTGGTCATGGGAATTTCCTTTCATAGGTCAGTTCGGAAGCGTGGATACGAGCAGATCAGCCGCCACTCGCAGGGGCTGGGGCAGGTGCCGCAGGCTTTGCAGGTGCAGCCGGAGCTTCCACCTTTGGCGCTTCAACCTTGACGTCGATATCCTTGCCGCCGTCGCCGCGGATATTGATGACGCCGGTAAAAATAAGCAATACTACGACTGCAATAAGTGCAAGAACAACAGCAATTGCAGTGCCGCCCCCACCACCAGAATTAACAACAGTTGGGCCGTCGGCCATGTGTTCCTCTCCTGTTTTATTTAGTTGCATTTGGGAAACGCCTGCCCCGCTTGAACGTTCCGCCTCGGGACTTGGGTCTTAGCTGATATCCGACTTTGGTCTGGTTCGCCGCGGACTGAAGTCACAGGAACAATCTGGCTGATCTCAAGTTCGGTCCCTCGGCGAACAGGCGTGGTGCCGTCGCCGGATTACGCGAGGAGAAAACCATGAAAATCCACTTTGCAAGTGCCGCTGCAGGCTTGTTGCTTTTGGCTGGGGTCGGCGCCGCCGCAGCTCAGGATGTCGTCATCACACCGGAGCAGGATACGGTCGTCCGCGAATACGTAAAAAAGCAGCCGCTGGCTTCGGTGAAGATCCCGGGCGTGGAGCTGAACGTCGGCAGTGCCTTGCCTGATACGGTCGAGCTGCACGAAGTTCCCAACGTCAAATACCGCTACGTCGTGGTCGACAACCGCACCGTCCTGGTCGACCCCGGCACCCGGAAAATTGTGAAGGTCTACGACTGATCGAATAGCTGCCGCCCGCCGCCGGCCATGGCGGCGGGCAGCGGATTTCACGTTGCGCTCCAGGATGATCGAAGATGATCGATGACGTCGAGACATCGCCAGCCCTCGATACCCGCCTGGGTTCTCTCAGGGCGAGAATGCGCGATGCGCGCATAACAGAGGCCGACATGAAGACCTTTCAGAAAGTCACATCCATCATGGTTGGCGGCAGTGGCCGCATCAGCGGCGATGACCTGATTGCAGCTTCGTTCGTCCTAGAGGACCAGCCGGAAGGCTTGTAAGGGGGAAGTACTCACGTCTGCAGGCTCCCGCAACGCTGATCCCAAGTGTTCTGGTGCTGAACACATTCCTGCTGCGGGCCGGCGTCGAAGGCGTGCCCGCTGGCGAGGTCGCGTCGCGCTCAAGCATCGTCCAGAACTCCATGTCGCCGCATGTGACGATACTCGGCCATGCTAGCCGATGCGGGCGCCATAGAAAATCACCGCGGCCGGCAGAACCGGGCAGGCCGGTCCAGAGCGTCGCCACGCCTATGGTCAGAAATGTCACCGAGGCCAGTTTGGTGCAGATCGGATGATGGTAGCGGGCGATCGCCATATCGACCGTACGGGCGCCGGCCTGGGAAGGACCCACCAGCGCGCCGAGGCCGACCGCCGCGCCCAGCGTGGTCGGCGCGCTGTTTGCCCTGCAACGCGGGGCTATGCGGCGTGCTCGCACAAGTTAGCTCCAGCTTGAGGCACGGCGTGAAGTCTCGGTGCTTGCCCCCACGATGGCGAGGTACGAAGTCAAAAGCGGTCAATGTGATTAGCGATCTACAGTCGACTTCAGCCGCCTTCGGATGATAGCGCCGCAATCACGAGATTTGTCGATAATAATCGATGTTAGGCTGTATTCGCGACTATCCCTCATAGTGGGCGATTAGATAAAATTGATATGATATCCCAGATTTGAGGAGATCGATCCATTCGGGCCGGCATCAGCATGATTGAACCGCAGCCACCGCAAGTTGACAGCGATCATCGGGCGGATCTGGTTTGGTACGAAGTCTTAATACGTCTCACCTAAGGTCCAACTTTGACTTCGGGAGCGCGACGTTCGACAGACATATCTCCGCAGGTTACATTCGCCAGTCAGACAGCGCTCCGCACTCGAATGGATGTCTCTGAATGCCGGGCCTCACGCCTTCACGACCGCACCCGAGAACCTTGGGATGGATGGGCACGACAGCGCTCGCCATGGGTGGCAGCAATCAAAGCCTGTTTCTGATTGCCGCCCTTTTTGTCGGCCAGGGGAATATTCCCGGTCAAGGAAGCGCTGCGGTTCCTTTGCTGGTTGTTGGTCTGCTTCTAAGCTGGGCCGCCGCGCCTGCGTGGACCGAATTGGTTCTCATGTGGCCAAACCGCGTCGGCGGTATCTCTGCAGCGTGCGCCGAAGCCTTCCGACCTTACAGTCCCGTTCTCTCGGCTCTGACGGGCACCTGCTATTGGTGGGGTTGGGTGCCGACCTGCGGACTGACAGCGGTTCTTTCAGCGTCTGCAATCCAGCAATGGTACCTGCCGGGCCTCCCCGTGGAGGCGGTCGCCTGCGGGCTTATCGCATTCTTTACGGCGGTCAACCTGTGTGGAATCAAGTGGGTGGTCCAACTGGCGATCCCGATCGCCACTGCCTCCGCGACGCTTGCGTTTCTCTCATCCCTCGTCCCGGTCATCAGTGGCTCGGTCGACTGGCGGCAGGCGACGGATTTTGCCCTGACCAGCCCGTTTACCGGCCTGTTCGGCGACATCACGTCGGTGATGGCGGGACTGTACCTGATCGGGTTTGCCGCACCGGCATTTGAGGCTGCAGCCTGCCATGTTGGCGAAACCATCGATCCCAACCGCAACATTCCTCTGGCGATGTGGGCCAGCGCCGCAATGGCCGGCGTCTATTTCCTGGTCCTGCCGGTTGTCTGGCTGGGTGTGCTCGGGCCGGAGCCGCTCGGTACCGACCTCGCCATAGCTCTCGGGCCCACCTTTGCGCCCTTGTTGGGGAGTTTCGGCAAGGCGGCCGCCATCTGGCTCATCATGCTGAACATGTTCCATGGAACGTTGCAGCCATTGGCAGGCGCCGCGCGGACCCTTGCGCAGCTGAGCGAAGACGGCCTGCTGCCGAGCTTCCTGGCCAGGCGCACCTCAACAGATTGTCCCTGGGCGGCAACGCTGCTCACAGCTGCCGCGGCAATCGGCTTCATGCTGTGCGGGTATCCGCTCTGGATGATCGCCGCGGCCAATTTTACGTACCTGATCAGCATCTGCATGCCAAACATCGCAGTCTGGCTCTTGCGCCGTGATAGTCCCGAAGCCGAGCGACCCTTCCGGGCTCCCAGGGGAACGATCATCCTTGGCGTAGGCGCGGCTGCAATATGGCTGTTGACCGCCATACTGGGATTTCAGCAATTTGGCCTTCCTACCGTCCTGTTCGGTCTGGCTTTGGCATATTCGGGTGCTGCGCTCTACGCCTGGCGCACGATGGAGGATCGATACGCACTCGGTCTACCCTTGCTGCCACATACGCTTCACCTGAAGCTTACCGGAGCCATGCTTTTTGTGCTCGTGCTTGACGGTGCCGGCTATTTCCTGGCGATCGGCAGCGTTCCCCAAGGCGACACTTCATTGGTCGCCGCGCTGGAGGACATTTTTGTCGTTGTCGCGCTGCTGACCATCAGCGTTGGCCTGATCTTGCCGGGAATGATCACCCATTCGGCGACCGAGGTGAGCAACGCGGCAAAGCGTCTGACATCCGGAACGCTGAAGGATTTCTCTCTCGCCATGGTCGCCCTGGGGCGGGGAGACCTCGCTGCGGCGCATGCCTCCGTGAATATCATGCCGGTTACGGTAAACTCTCGTGACGAACTTGGAGAGATGGCCGAAAGCTTCAACCTGCTCCAGGACAAGGTGAGGGAAGCCGCCCACGGCCTGGACGACGCGCGCGAGAACATGAACGTAGCGCGCACCGAACTGATGGCACGGCACGAGGAAATCGCGCATCTCGCGCACCACGATCCGCTTACCGGCCTGGCGAACCGAGCCGCGCTTGCAGCACACCTGGCCACGACGCTCGAGCGCGCAAAAGCAACGCACGCCAGCTTTGCCGTCTTCAGCATCGACCTTGACCATTTTAAAGAGGCGAACGACGTTTTCGGGCACGCCGCCGGCGACGATCTGCTTTGCACCATCTCCCGGCGTCTCCAAACCGCGGCGCCTGAGGCGTTTATCGCGCGCATGGGCGGCGACGAGTTCACGGTTGTCCTGACCATGGATGACCGGTCCGCGAGTGCCAAGGATGTTGCGGACCGTCTGTTCGAATCGGCGGCAGGCAAATTCGAAATCCGGGGCCAGCACATTTCGATCGGGGTGAGCATCGGCGCGGCGATCTATCCGAAAGACGGAGAGAATGCCGCGGCGCTGATGGCAAATGCCGACGCAGCGCTCTACCGGGCCAAGGCGGACGGTCGTCGAATGGTGCAATTCTTCGATCCTGAGATGGATAGGCGGCTAAGAGAGCGCTACGCCTTGCAGCGAGATTTGCGCTCTGCGGTCGCCCATGGCGAACTTGTGCTTCATTATCAGCCGCAAGCCAGGATGGACGGCGAAATCTTTGGTTTCGAGGCACTCGCCCGATGGCACCATCCAAAGCATGGGCTCATCTCCCCAAACGCGTTTGTCTCGCTTGCCGAACAGGATGGCACGATCGTTGAGATAGGTGAATGGACGCTCAGGCAGGCGTGCAGAGACGCGGCCTCCTGGCCCTCACCGCTGCAGATCGCCGTCAACCTCTCTCCCGTGCAATTCCGTTTCGGGGACCTGGTAGGCCTCGTTCATTCTATCCTCTACGAGACCGGCCTTGCTCCGGGGCGGCTGGAACTGGAAATCACGGAAGGGGTTCTCATCCGCGACCGGGCAACTGCCTTGTCGGTTTTGCGGAGGTTGAAGGCGTTGGGCGTCAGGGTCTCGATGGATGATTTTGGCACCGGGTATGCCTCACTGTCCTCGCTGCAGGCGTTTCCATTCGACAAGATCAAGATCGATCGCAGTTTTGTTTCGGGTGTCGGTTCGAATGTCCAATCGGCCGCCATCGTGCGCACGATACTCAGCCTGGGGAATGCGCTGGCCTTGCCTGTCATCGCGGAGGGTGTCGAAACAGAGGACGAGCGTGCCTTCCTGATGAGGGAAGGATGTCCCGAAATCCAAGGATATCTGGTGGGGCGCCCGCATCCGATAGCGCTCTACAAAGATGTGACGAATGGGCTTTCGCCGGGATCTGCCTTCGGGGAGCCCGAGGATACCACCGCACCCCAGGCGCTTGGCGTAACGCGATAGCCGCGGCGCCGTTCGTCGGCGCGCTGCTCCTGCAACACACCGGTGAGCGAGGACTGCCGACGGTACTGCTCGGGCTCGCCCTTATAAAGGTCGCACTGGTCGGCGCGCTGTTTGCCTTGCAGCGCGGGGCCATGCGAAGCATCCGAACCAGTTGGCGCGGGAGCCACCTCCCCTTCCGGCCAGTCCTCCAACAAACCACTTCAAACCCGGCCGTCTCGGCGCTACGTTCTACCTATGGCCCCACCCACCCAGCCGATCACCGTCACCCGCCGCGACCAGATGTTTCCCATCCTGGGCGACGCCGATATCGAGCGCATGCGCCGGTTCGGCGAGGCGAGTTCCTATGCCGCCGGCGAGCACATCGTCACCGCCGGCACTGTGGCGCCGGGGCTGATCGTCATCCTGTCGGGCACGGCCGATATCACCCAGGATGTCAGGCCCGGCCGGCGCGAGACCATCGTCACCCATGGCCCAGGCAATTTCATCGGCGAGCTGGCGCAGCTTTCCAGCCGGCCGTCGCTGGTCAATGCGGAGGCGGCCGAGCCGGTCGAGGCCTTCGTCATCCCCTCGCAGCGGCTGCGCGACCTGATGGTGCAGGAGGCAAGCCTTGGCGAGCGGATCATGCGGGCGCTGATCCTGCGCCGCGTCGGGCTCCTGGAAAGTGGCAGCAGCGGACCGATCGTCGTAGGCCCGGCCGGCAATGGCGACACGCTGCGGCTGCAGGGGTTTCTGCGCCGCAGCGGCCAGCCGCACCGCGCGCTCGATTCCGACAGCGACCCGTGCGCCAAGACGCTGATTGAGCATTTTCATGTTGACCCGCACCATCTGCCGATCGTGCTCTGCCCCAACGGCAAGCTGATGCACAATCCCGGCGAAACCGAACTTGCCCGCTGCATCGGCCTGCTGCGGCCGATCGATCCCGACATGGTCTATGACGTCGCCATTGTCGGCGCCGGGCCGGCGGGGCTGGCGGCCGCGGTCTATGCGGCATCCGAAGGGCTGTCGACCATCGTGCTCGATTGCCGCGCCTTCGGCGGCCAGGCCGGCGCCTCCGCGCGCATCGAGAACTATCTGGGTTTCCCCACCGGCATTTCCGGCATGGCGCTGATGGCGCGCGCCTACAACCAGGCGCAGAAATTCGGCGTCGAAATAGTCATCCCCGACGAGGCCAAGCTGCTCGGTGCAGCAGGCGAGGGCTACACGCTCGCCGTCGGCGACGGTGAAAGCCTGCGCGCGCGCACGGTGGTGATCGCCAGCGGCGCCCGCTACCGCCGCCTCGACATCGCCAAGCTGGCCGAGTTCGAGGGCACGTCGGTGCATTACTGGGCCTCGCCGATCGAGGCGCGGCTATGCACAGGGCAAGAAGTGGCGCTGGTCGGCGCCGGCAATTCGGCGGGGCAGGCGGCGGTCTATCTCGCCAGCCAGGTCCGCAAGGTGACGATGCTGGCGCGCCGCGGCGGCCTCAGGGAAACCATGTCGCGCTATCTGGTCGAGCGTATCGAGGCGCAACCGAACATCGAGGTGCTTGGCGAGACAGAGATCAAGGCGCTGGAAGGCGAAGGCGGCAATCTCACCCAGTTGCGCTGGCGCAACCCCGGCGGCGTCGAGACGCGCCCGATCCAGCATCTCTTCCTGTTCATCGGCGCCGACCCCAACACCGATTGGCTGGCTGGGTGCGATATCGCGCTCGACGCCAGGGGTTTCGTGCGCACCGGCGCCGACATAGGGGCGGGCCAGATGGAGACCAGCCGCAGCGGCGTGTTCGCCATCGGCGACGTGCGCGCAGGCTCGGTCAAGCGGGTCGCCGCCGCCGTCGGCGAAGGCGCCCAGGTGGTGGCTGCCTTGCACGCCTATCTCGCGCGACCCGACGCAGCAGCGCCCGAACTGGCCAGGAGAGCATAATGGATGAATGCAAACACACGCGCGACATCAAGACTGTGACGCCGAGCGCGCTCGGTTGCGAGGAGTGCCTGAAGAGCGGCTCGATGTGGGTGCATCTCAGGCTCTGCCGTACCTGCGGCCATGTCGGCTGCTGCGACGACTCGCCCAACCGCCACGCCACCAAGCATTTCCACGCCACCAAGCACCCTATCATCGAAGGCTACGACCCGCCGGAAGGCTGGGCATGGTGCTTTGTCGACGAGGCGTTCATCGACCTGGAAGGCGACGTGACGCCGCAGAACGGCCCGATCCCGAAGTTTTTCTGAGGCGAGCCAGGCTGGCAGCTGTGCCCTTATCGTACCAAAGGCGATCGTGTATGGCTTCCGCCCGAAGGTCAGGGCAATCGGATAGGGCGCGCCCCCACTCCGTCTCGGCTTCGCCGAGCCACCTCTACCCCCACATTCGTGGGGGAGAGGAAATGCCAACCACCGAGGCCGCAGCCCTGAAAGGCTTGGGTTTCCTCATCCCCCATGGACATGGGGGAGAGGTGGCCGCGAAGCGGACGGAGTGGGGGCAGGCGCTGTCCTACGCGATTGCCCCGCCCTTTGGGAGGCAGGTGTCCTTCTGCACAAGAAGCCTCTGCTTATTTTATGGAGCCAGTAACCGTGCGGTCGAGAGTCTCGGGACTGTGGTCGTTGCCGGCAAGTGCGGCAATGATCAGAAGACTGGCGACGACCGGGACGAACAGGATGGCCACGCGGGCCTGCACATAAAAAATGGCGCGCCATTCGCTGCGCTTTTCCGGGTTGTTGTCCATCACACTCACTCTCGCCATGCCTCCCAGGCGGGACATAGCGGCGAAGGGTTAAGCAAAGGCTGCTGAATGTGTTAACGCGCGGTGGATTGGGATTTAATCTCGACGGTCAGCGCCGCCCCTCATTGTCATCGGTACGCATCCGGTACGCCTACCCCCGCAGCGCCTGCTCCAGATCCGCGATCAGATCATCGCCATCCTCGATCCCCGCCGACAGCCGCACCAGCGAATCCGAAATGCCGATTTCCGCGCGCTTTTCCGCCGGGATCGAGCCGTGCGTCATCAGCGCCGGGTGTTCGATCAGGCTTTCGACGCCGCCGAGGCTTTCAGCCAGCGTGAACAGTTGCGTCCGTTCCAGGAAGCGTTTGGTGCCGGCGAGGTCGCGGTCGAGGTCGACCGAGATCATGCCGCCGAAGGCATGCATCTGTTGGACGGCGATGGCGTGCTGCGGATGGCTGGCCAGGCCGGGATAGACGACGCGGCGCACATCTTTTCGCGCCTCCAGCCACTGCGCAATCTTCAGGCCGTTCGTGGAATGCCGCTCCATCCTGAGCGCCAGTGTCTTGATGCCGCGCAGCGCGAGAAAACTGTCGAAGGGACCGGAGATGGCTCCGATGGCGTTCTGCAGGAATTTCAGCTGGGCGGCGAGGTCCTTGTTGTCGCCGACGATGGCGACGCCGCCGACCATGTCGGAATGGCCGTTGAGATATTTCGTCGTCGAGTGCACGACGATGTCGATGCCGAGTTCCAGCGGCCGCTGGATGTAGGGGCTGCAGAACGTGTTGTCGGCGACCGTCAATACGCCCTTGCGCCTGGCGAGTGCCGCAACGCCTTCGAGGTCGACGATGCGCAGGAGCGGATTGGTCGGAGTTTCGACCCAGAGCAGTTTTGTCTCCGGGCGAATCGCTGCTTCCACCGCCGCCAGATCGGTGAAGTCCACAAAACTCACCTGCAGATTGGCCGAGCGCTTGCGCACCCGCTCCATCAGCCGGAACGAGCCGCCATAGATGTCGTCGGTTGCAACGATATGGGCGCCGCTGTCGAGCAGCTCGAGCACGGTCGAGATCGCCGCCAGGCCGGAAGCAAAGGCAAAGGCCGCCGAGCCGCTCTCGAGATCGGCCACCGCGCGCTCGAAGGCAAAGCGGGTCGGGTTTTGGCTGCGGGCGTACTCAAACCCCTTGTGCACGCCGGGCGACTGCTGGCCATAGGTCGAGGTCGCGTAGATCGGCACCATCACCGCGCCGGTCAGCGGGTCATGGCTCTGGCCGCCATGGATGGTGCGCGTGGAAAAAGCCAGGCGGTTCTTGCCCGATGGGGATGTTTCAGCAGTCATCGTGCGCGCCTCAAATGGTTGATCAGGTCGATACGGGTTATCAGGCCGACGAACTCGTCGCCATCGAAGATGATGGCGACCTCGTTGCGGTCGAACACCGGCAGCAGCGCATCCAGCGTCTGGCTGGCCTGCAGCGTGTGCAGATTGGAGGTCATGGCGGTGCGCACCGGGGCGTTGAAGCGGTCCCAGCGGCCGTCATAGGGGCCGTCGACCTTGGCCAAGATGTCGCCCTCATCGATAATGCCGACCAGCTTGCCATTGTCCAGCACCGGCAGCTGCGAGACATCGGAGCGGCGCATGCGGCCATAGGCGTTGAGCAGGCTTTCGTCGGGGCCGACATAAACGGTGTCGCCGGTGCGGTGCGAGCGCATGACGAGGTCGCGCAGATCGCCATGCTGTTCCTGTTCGGCCAGCCCCTGCTCGGCCAGCCAGAAATCGTCGAACACCTTGGACAGATATTTGTTGCCGCTGTCGCAGACGAAGGTGACGACGCGTTTTGCTGTCGTCTGCTCGCGGCAATAGCGAAGCGCGGCCGACAGCAGCGTGCCGGAAGACGAGCCGGCGAGAATGCCTTCCTTCGAAAGCAGGTCCCGCACGGCCAGCATGCTCTGCTTGTCTGGGATGGAATAGGCTTTCCTGACCAGCGACAGATCGGCATTGGGCGGCACAAAATCCTCGCCGATGCCTTCGACGGTCCAGCTGCCGGCCTCTTCCATCTTGCCGGTCTTGATCAGAGGCGCCAGCACCGATCCGACGGGATCGGCCAGCACCATTTCGGTCTTCGGCGATGTTCTGGCGAAGTAGCGGCCAAGCCCGGTCAGCGTACCGCCGGAGCCGACGCCGACGACCACGGCGTCGAGGTCGCCATCGAGCTGGGCAAGGATTTCCGGTCCGGTGGTGGTCTCATGCGCCTCGGGGTTGGCCGGGTTGGCGAACTGGTTGGCGTAGAAGGCGCCGGGCGTTTCCGATGCGATCTTCTCGGCCATGTCCTGGTAATATTCGGCATGGCCCTTGCCGACATCGGAGCGGGTCATGCGCACTTCGGCGCCGAGCGCGCGCAGATGCTGGATCTTTTCGCGCGACATCTTGTCGGGCACGACGAGGATGATGCGGTAACCCTTGGGGATGCCGACCTGGGCGAGGCCGAGGCCGGTATTCCCGGCGGTCGCCTCGACGATGGTGCCGCCGCGCTTGAGCTTGCCTTCCTTCTCGGCCGCGGCAATCATTGACAGCGCAATGCGGTCCTTGATCGAGCCGCCTGGATTCTGGCTTTCGAGCTTGATGAACAGCCGGCACTTGCCGGTGTCGAATTTGGTCAGTTCGACCACCGGCGTCTGGCCGATGAGGTCGAGCACCGAGGCGTAGGGCGGACGCAGGCGGGATAACGCGCCGTCCGAACTGCCTGGCGCAGCTTTTCCGTGCTCGCTCATATCGATGTGCTCCCTTGAACAAGCGACCGCCTCGGGGCAGAGCGGCAGCGTAGCTTCTTTTCCGGCCGTTTGCAGTCGGAAAGAAGGTAGATCGTGCCAATCAACCGGCGAGAGGGGGAATGGAATTCCAGTTTGACGCCGGCTTTGGACTCAAGCCAAACACCCTGCGTAGCCATCCTTCCCACCCCCCTCTGAGGGGCGTGCTATCCCGCCGACGTCAACAGCTTTACCCTAGCAGCTGCTTGCTCAGCCTAGCGCATTGCACGCGGATGTCGGGGATGGCGTCGATCTCGAAGAAGGTGCCGCGGGTCAGCGGCCCGACGGCGAGGATCTTGGCCGATGCGGTGCCGTCGCCGGCGACGATTTCGCATTTGGCTGTGACATCGAGACCAAGCCGCAGCGGGTCGGGCCGCGCCAGGCCTCGGTCGACCAGCGAACGCACGACGCTGTTCGACGTCGTCGAGATGTCGCGGGCGATGCCGGTGCAATCATAGATGCGGGCGACCTGCAGCGTTTCCAGCGCCTTTGTGTGGCGAGACTGGATGCCGACGGTGAATCCATCGCCGGCCTCGATGCCGACGACACGGCCGGCGAGCGGGCGGATGCGGCCGGTGCGCACCGCCTCGGTGACGCGGGCATGCACCTCGGGCGCCAGCCGATGGCGATGGATGTCCCACCAGGCCTTGGTGTGCTCGACGAAGCGGCGCTTGGCCGAGGACGGCCAGTTCTGCCAGATCTTCTGGTTGAAGGGTCGCAGCCCATCGACGACGTCGCGCCAATCGATGCCGGCCTTCTGGTTTTCTCGGATCAGGTCGCGGAACCAGCCGACGAAATAGGAGAGCTGCGTGCCGAGCGGAATGTCGGCGACGTCGAGCTTGATCGGGTTGCCCTTGCGGTGCGGCGACGGCAGCAGGCCGCGCCGCGACACGGCGACGATCTCGCCGCGATGGCCGCGCTGCTCGAGCGACAGGAAGGCATCGACCATGCTGAGCCCGGTGCCCAGCACCAGCACGCGGGCTTCAGGATCGAGCGCTGTGTCGGCCTCAGTGCCCATGCGGATGGCATGACCTTGGCCGGCGCCGGGCTGCTCGTCATGGCCGGTGGCAAGCACCGCCAGATGCGCGACGACGCTGGTGCCGTTGGCCAGCACCACTTCGACACCGGACGATGTCGGCGAGATCGACAGGCTTTCCTCGCGAATCAGCCTGAGACGGCCGGTTTCCTTTTCGCGCGCTTCGAGTTCGTCGAGCACTTCCTTGAGGTAGCGGGCATAGACGCTGCGCGGTGCATAGAAGGGTGTCTGCGGCGTCTGTTCCTGGCTTATCAGGCCGCGCCCCTGCAACCAGCGCCAGAAATTCAGGGGATCGTCGGCATAGGCGCTCATCCCCGCGGCGCTGACATTCAGCACGTGCGCCGATAAGAGCGTCGAATAGGCGATGCCTTGGCCGAAATGCGGACGCTTTTCGATCAGCGTGACGCGAAGGTCCGGGTTGGGCGACTTCAGCAGATGCGCGGCAAGCACGACGCCGCTGGCGCCGCCGCCGACGATGATGATCGAGCTGCGGATGATCGAATTGGCGCGCGCGACGCTCATGCGAGCACGCTCAGGATCAGGCGGGGACCTTTTGCGCCGGCGCAAGCTCGTCGATGTCCCTCGCGACCGGAAGGTCGTCGAGGACGATGTCGCGCATCTCGGCCAGCGTGCGCTGGTCGAGCACCTCGGCGATCGCCTGCCGGACCTCGAGCATCAGATGTCGGACTTGGCATGTCGCCTCATTGCAGTCTTCACAGCGCTGATACTGAGTGCGGCTGGCGCAGGGGATGGGCGCCAGCGGTCCGTCGAGGACGCGCACGACATGGCCGACCTTGATCTCGTCGGCCGGGCGCGCCAGGCGATAGCCGCCATCCTTGCCCTTGCGGCTCTGGACGAAACCGGCATTGCGCAATTCGCCCAGAATGGCGTCGAGGAATTTCTTCGGGATGTTGTTGCCGCTGGCGATGTCGCCGACGAAGGCGAGCTGTCCCACCGGCAGATGCGCCAGATGGACCAGCGCCTTGAGGCCGTACTTGCCTTTTTTGGTGAGCATAGACCGAATGTTTCTCTGTCAGGCGATGGCCCAAACCATCGGTTGCGAAACGCCTGACGTGCCTCCCCGCCGCGTGCAAGCTGCTTCGACACATAAATTCTACTGACATGATATACAAGCCGAGAAACCTTGATTTTGCTTCGTTTTCACGCCGCAGGGGCCACTTTAGCACGGCTTTGTGCCGTTACGGTCACAGCCAGCCGCGAGCGATTGCGGCGATGAACGGCGGCTCCTGCTCCCAATGTCGATAAGATTACTATACTTACCCTCGAACACGCGGAACGTGTTTTCAAATCAACCGTCTTTTACAGCATGGATTTGCGCCATTTGGGGCTTTGCCGGGAATTTTGGGTCGCAGCCCGCGGATCGGCGAACATGACTCCCGACAACTCGGGCGCCGCCCTGCGCCCGATATCAGGACGCCGCCTTGCCGCTCTGAGACCGGGCGGCCTTGGCGGCCACCGGCACGCCGCTTGACCGCAGCATCCAGCGGTGGCCGTCGCTGCGGAAGTCGGTGAGGCTCAACGGCTCGACATCGATCCTGCGGCAGGCCGCAAGCGGCGCGCCGAGCACCAAATCAGGCCTCTTCCGTAGCGAGGGTTGGCAGGACCACCAACTCTTCAGCACCTTCGGGCGCCGTTTGCGTTTGTGCACGGTTCGACACGGGCCGGTCACCGCGCCCGCATCAGCCGGTGGTTTTTTTCTAACAAGTGCTTCTTGCTTGGAAGGATTTAACTCTACAAGAATGATAGAATTAGCTGAGTATGAACAGGCATCCGGTTTTCTCATTTTTCATGGAGCCTTTCATGTCCAGCATTTCGCGACGCATTGTCCTCCTGTCGTCGGCAGCTTTGGCGGGTGCGGCCTTTCTCGGCCCGGCCCAGGCGCAGGACCTCAACATCACCATCGGCTACCAGACGGTGGTCGAACCTTCCAAAGTAGCGCAGGCCGACGGCGCCTATGAAAAGGCGACCAAGGCCACGATCGAATGGCGCAGATTCGATTCCGGCGCCGATGTTATCGCCGCCGTCGCATCCGGTTCGGTCGATATCGGCTATGTCGGCTCGAGTCCGCTGGCCGCGGCCGCCAGCCGCGAACTGCCGATCCAGACCATCTTTGTCGTCGGCCTGATCGGCCAGTCCGAAGCGCTGGTCGCCCGCAATGGATCCGGCATCGAGAAGATCGCCGACCTCGCCGGCAAGAAGGTGGCGGTGCCGTTCGTGTCGACCACGCATTACAGCCTGCTTGCCGCGCTGAAGCACGAAAACGTCGACCCGAAGTCGGTCGAAATCCTTAATCTCAGGCCACCGGAAATCGCCGCCGCGTTCGCTCGCGGCGACATAGACGCGGCCTATGTCTGGGATCCGGCGCTCGGCCAGATCAAGACGACAGGCAAGGTGGTGCTGGATTCCTCGCAGGTTGCCGCCTGGGGGGCGCCGACCTTCGACGCCTGGATCGTGCGCACCGACTTCGCCGATAAGAACCCGGACGCCGTGCGCGATTTCATCAAGGTGACCGGCGAATCCTATGCCCAGTTCCTGGCTAAGCCCGAGGCATGGTCGGTTTCGTCGCCGGAAGCGGCCAAGATCGCCAAGATCACCGGCGCCAAACTGGAAGAGGTGCCGCAGCTCCTCAAGGGTTACGTCTTCCCGACATTGGAAGAGCAGGCTTCCGACAAATTCCTCGGCGGCGGCACGGTCAAGGCGATCGAGGCAGCTTCGGCCTTCCTCAAGGAGCAGGGCAAGATCGACGCCGTGCTGCCCGACTATTCGAAATACGTGTCGTCGAAATACGTGACCGAGGCTCTGGCCTCGAACTGATCTTCAGTTTTACGCAATTCCGGACGGAAAACCGCTTTACACTTTTCCTGGAATTGCCCTGAACACGCGCGGTTTCTTCTTCCCTGACGCCGCGTGCTGCCTGTCCCGGATCCGCTTAACGAGGGCCGGGGCAGGCTGATTTTCTTCCGGAGCCCCTTTTCATGCCGCATCTCGTACTCGACCCGCATCTCGTACTCGACAAGGTCTCGGTTCACTATGACGGCCAGGCAGCGCCGGCGGTCGACCGGGTTTCCATCGATGTCGCCAAGGGCGATTTCGTCGTGCTGGTCGGCCGCTCCGGCTGCGGCAAGACCTCGCTGCTCAATGTCGCCGCCGGCCTGGTCGAGCCCGCGCGCGGGGTCGCCACGATCGGCGGCCGGCCGATCACCGGCCCAGGCTCCGACCGGGCGGTCGTGTTCCAGAATGATGCGCTGTTTCCCTGGCTGACGGCCCGTGAAAACGTGGCCTTTGCGCTCAGGCTGCGCGGCGTGCCGCAAGCCGAGCGGGCGCGCCGCGCCGACCAGTTGCTGGCGCTGGTCAAGCTTGACGGCGTCGGCGACAAACGCATCTGGGAATTGTCCGGCGGCATGCGCCAGCGCGTCGGCCTCGCCCGTGCACTCGCGGCCGAGCCGGAATTCTTGCTGCTCGACGAACCGCTCGGCGCACTCGATGCGCTGACGCGCGAGCGCATGCAGACGACGCTGCTCGACCTGTGGACCGCAAGCCGGGTCGGCGTGCTGATGGTCACGCATGGCATCGAGGAGGCGCTGGTGCTGGCCACAAGCATCGTCGTTTTGGCGCCCGGACCGGGCCGCGTGGTGCGGACATTCGAGACCGGTTTCAGCCGGCGCTATGCCGCAGGCGAGCCGATCCGCGCCATCAAGGCCGATCCAGCCTTTGCCGCGGCGCGCGGCGAGCTGACCGATGCGATCTTCGAAGGAGAGGCGGCATGAGCGTCACCTCCTACAGCGAGCGGCCGGCCACCGGGACCGGCGAGGCCGATGCCATTTCGGTGCCGTGGTCGCGGCCGGTGCGGAAGCGGCGCGGGGTTTCCTCGCGGGCGATCAGCGCCGTCACCATCCTGGCCGCGCTGGCGGCATGGGCGCTGTCTGCGCGCCTGCAACTGGTGTCGCCGGTGTTCCTGCCGTCGCCCGCCGCCGTGTGGACCAAGTTCATCGTGGTGATCAAGGACGGCTTCGTCGACGCGACTTTGCTCCAGCATATCGTCGCCAGCCTCGGCCGCGTGTTCGCGGCGCTGCTCGCGGCCATCGTCATCGGCGTTCCGGTTGGGCTGGCTATCGGCATTTCGACGGTCGGGCGCGGCATCTTCGATCCGTTGCTCGAATTTTTGCGGCCCATCCCGCCGCTCGCCTATCTGCCGCTGGTCATCATCTGGTTCGGCATCGGCGAGCCGTCAAAGATCCTGGTGATTGCCATTGCCATGCTGGCGCCGGTGGCGCTGTCGACGGCCTCGGGCGTGCGCGGTATCTCAAAGGAGCGCATCGATGCGGCCCGTTCGCTTGGTGCGACGCAGCGCCAAGTGGTGCGCCATGTCATCCTGCCCAGCGCGCTGCCGTCGATCCTCACCGGCCTGCGCATCGCGCTCGGCGCCGGCTGGTCGACGCTGGTTGCAGCCGAGCTGGTGGCGGCAACGCGCGGCCTCGGCTTCATGATCCAGTCGGCCGCCCAGTTCCTGGTCACCGATGTCGTGGTGATGGGAATAGTGGTGATCGCGACAATAGCCTTCGTGCTGGAATTCATCATCCGCCGGATCGAGCGTCAGCTGGTTCCGTGGGCGGGAAAGGAATGACAACAAGTTTCTGCCGGTTTGACCGGCTGCTTCCCTTCGCAGCACGGCGACCGCCGATCCGGAACAGAAGGAGTGATGTCATGACCCAGTCCACCGCGGTGCTGTTCGCCCACCTCGGCAACTGGCTGCTCGCCTGGCGGGAGAACTCGTCGTCGCAGCCGCAACCGAAATCGCCGGCCCCGGTGCAACTCGACGCCGAACGCGACCGCCTGCCGCCACGCGACGAGGGATTTTACTGGGCCTGGCAGTATTGGTCGCAGTGAGGTGATGGTGATTAGCGCCAGCCTTCGCGATTTCGTCATCCTAGGGTGAAGCAAGGAGCGAAGCGACGCGGCGCAGACCCTAGGATCCATGCCGAGACGCTGATGCTACGCTCCAGGGGAGCAACAAACCGGGCGCCTACCACCCGGTTCCGCGAAACAGCTCAAACCACTCCGGATTGGCCTTCTCTATCAGTTCGATCTTCCACTGTCTCGGCCATCGCTTCAGCGACTTCTCGCGTTGAATGGCATCGGTGATGTCGAAGAATTCCTCATACCAGACCAGCCGTTGAACACCGTAGCGGCTGGTGAAGCCTGCGCCCTGGCCGGATTTGTGTTCAGGCATGCGGCGGGCGAGATCGTTGGTGACGCCGATGTAGATCGTGCCGCGTTTTTGGCTTGCAGTCATGTAGACGTAGTCGGTCATGGTTTCAGGGTATCGAGCCTCGGTTCGCGCACAAGCGACATTCTGATCCGTTCCACTCTACGGCAAACGTCACGGCATGGATCCTAAGGTCTGCGCCGCGTCGCTTCGCTCCTTGCTTCGCCCTAGGATGACGAGCGCTGGGTTCTGAAGAAAATATTTCCACGTCAAGCAGCCAACTCGCAAAATCGTTTCTCTACTAAATTTATAGACCTACGTAGCCTTGTCTCTCATCCACGGCAGGCAGCCCTTCCCGGCGCCGGTTCGCAGCGAAGGAAGAGGGATCATGTTCAGCCTGACCAGACGCATCTTCGGCATCGGCCTGTTGGCGGCGGGCATTGCTGCCTCGCTCAGTGCCTCGGGGCAGGAGTTGAAGCAGCTCAACATCGGCTATCAGAAGACCGGCCTGCCGGTCATCGCCCGGCAGCAGCAGGTGATCGAGAAGGCGCTGAGCGACAAGGGTGTCGCGGTGAAATGGGTCGAATTCACCGCCGGCCCGCCGCTGGTCGAGGCGCTCAATGTCGGCGCCATCGATGTCGGCTGGACCGGCGACGCACCGCCAATCTTCGGCCAGTCGGCCGGCGCCAACATCGTCTATGCGGCGGCACTGCCGGCCAATGGCGACGGCGAAGCGATCTTCGTCAAGCCGGCATCGCCGATCCAGTCGCTCGCCGACCTCAAGGGAAAGCGCATCGGCGTCGGCAAAGGCACCAGCGCGCACAATCTGCTGGTCGCGGCACTCGAAAAAGCAAACCTCCCCTTCGACCAGATCACCCCGGTCTATCTCAGCCCGGCCGATGCCGCGGCGGCCTTCGCCAGCGACCAGATCGATGCCTGGGCGGTCTGGGATCCGTTCTACGCCATCGCCGAGACACGCTACCAGCCGCGCGTGCTGGCGCGCTCCAGCGAGGTGCTGAAGGTGAACACCTATTTCCTCGCCAACAAGGATTTCGCCAAGGCGCATCCGGAGACGATCGCCACGACGATATCGGCGCTCGGCGTGGCGGCGAAATGGGCGGACGCGAACCGCGACAAGGTTGCCGCGGCGCTGCATGAGGTGACCGGCGTGCCGCTCGATGCACAGACGATCGCGGCCAACCGCACCAAATTCGGCATCTTCCCGATCACCGACGAGATCATCGCCGGCCAGCAGGCGACAGCCGATCGCTTCTACAAGCTCAAGCTGATCCCGAACGCGGTGCGCATCTCCGACGCCGTGTGGACCGCACCGGGCAATTGAACTTTCACGTGTGGCGCCGGGCGGAAAACGCCCGGCGCCTTTGCCGTTTCAAGCTTCAGGGATTTCGCCATGACCGCTTCATCAAGCCCGCAAGCCGGCCCGCTCGATTTCTTCTGGTTCATCCCGACGCATGGCGACGGCTCCTATCTCGGCTCCGAACAGCTGCAGCGGCCGCCGGAGTTCGCTTACTTCAAGGAGATCGCACAGGCCGTCGACCGGCTCGGCTTTCCCGGCGTGCTTTTGCCGACCGGGCAGAATTGCGAGGATTCCTGGATCACCGCTTCCGGACTAGCGGCGCTGACCGAAAAGCTCAAATTCCTGGTGGCGCTGCGGCCCGGCGTGACGCTGCCGACCTTCGCGGCGCGCCAGACCGCGGCGCTCGACCGGCTGAGCAATGGCCGCCTGCTGCTCAACGTCGTGGTCGGCGGCAACCCGACCGAGCTTGCCGGCGATGGCGTGTTCCTGCCGCATGACGAGCGCTATGCCCAGGCGCAGGAGTTCCTAACCATCTGGCGCGCGCTGGTGTCGGGCCAAAGCGTCAATTTCAACGGCAAATATTACCGCGTCGACAATGGCCGCCTCGACCTGTTGCCGAGCCAGGAGCGGCCGCCGCTCTATTTCGGCGGCTCGTCGGATGCGGGCCAGGAGCTCGCCGCCGCTCTGGTAGACATGTACCTGACCTGGGGCGAACCGCCGGCACAGGTGGCCGAGAAGCTCAGTGCTGCGCGCAAGAAAGCCGAACGGCGCGGCCGCAAACTGCGTTTCGGCATCAGGCTGCATTTCATCGTGCGCGAGACCGAGGAAGAGGCCTGGCGCGCCGCCGACCGGCTGATCAGCCACGTCACCGATGCCCAGATCGAAAATGCCCAGGCCCGCTTCACCAGGGAGATGGACTCTGTGGGACAGCGGCGCATGGCCGAACTGCATGGCGGCCGCCGCGACAGGCTGGTGGTTTCGCCCAATCTGTGGGCCGGCGTCGGCCTGGTGCGCGGCGGCGCCGGCACAGCTTTGGTCGGCTCGCCCGAGCAGATCGTCGAGCGCATCCGCGAGTATCAGGCGATCGGCATCGACACCATCATCGGCTCCGGCTACCCGCATCTCGAGGAAGCCTACCGCGTCGCCGAGCTTCTGTTCCCGCGTCTCGGCCTGGGCACCAGGCGGGCACGGGCGCATGAGCACATCGCCAATGAATTCGCCGTCGGGTTCCACGGCGCCAACCGCCTTCAGGCGTCGTCATGAGCCTGGCTCAACGGGTCAAACAGAACGGCATCGGCTGGCTGCTGCCGGCGTTGGTCATAATTGGCTGGGAAGCCGCCAGCCGCGCCGGCGTGATGCCGGCCAATGTGCTGCCGGCGCCGAGCGCGGTGGCCGAGGCCTTCTGGCGGCTGACGCTGTCGGGCGAGCTGATACAGAACATCGGCGTCAGCACGCTGCGCGCGCTGGCCGGCTTTGCCATCGGCGGCTCGATCGGCTTTGCACTCGGCCTTGCCAACGGGCTGTCGGCGCTCAGCCGCGGCCTGACCGACACGACGCTACAGATGATCCGCAACATCCCGCATCTGGCGCTGATCCCGCTGGTCATCCTGTGGTTCGGCATCGACGAGGAAGCAAAACTGTTCCTGGTGGCGCTCGGCGTGTTCTTCCCGATCTACGTCAACACGCTGCTCGGCATCCAGAGCGTCGACCCGCATCTGGTCGAGATGGGCCGGGTCTACGGCATGGACCGCCGCGCGTTGTTTTTTCAGGTGATCCTGCCCGGCGCGCTGCCGGCGATCTTCGTCGGCCTACGCTATGCCTTAGGCATCATGTGGCTGACGCTGATCGTTGCCGAAACCATCTCGGCCAGTTCCGGCCTCGGCTACATGGCCATGCAGGCACGCGAATTCCTGCTGATCGATGTCGTCGTGCTGTCGATCCTGATCTATGCGCTGCTCGGCAAGCTTGCCGACAGCTTCGCCCGCCTGCTCGAGCGGCTGTCGCTCGGCTGGCATCCCGCCTTCCAGAACGCCTGAGGGTTCGATGCCAACCGCCAGCCTGACCGCCATCCGTTCCTTCGTCGCCGCGCCGGAACCGTCACGGCCGGAGGAGGCCGTCGACAGGCAGCGCGCCTTTGCCTTCAAGGGCGTGGAAAAGCGCTTCGGCGACAAGGTCGTGCTCGACGGCATCGATCTCGATGTGCCCGTCGGACAGTTTGTGGCCGTCATCGGCAAGAGCGGCTGCGGCAAGAGTACGCTGTTGCGGCTGCTGGCCGGGCTCGATCGGCCAACCGCTGGATCCCTGTCATTCGGGCCGGAGGCGAAGGCCGGCGCGGGGGAAGAGAGCCGCTTCATGTTCCAGGAGCCGCGGCTGCTGCCCTGGGCCAGCGTGGTGAAAAACGTCGAGGTCGGACTGACCGGGCTTGCCACCGGTGCGGAAGCCAGGCGGCGCGCGCTCGCCATCCTGGGTGAAGTCGGCCTCGCCGACCGCGCCGACGAATGGCCCTCGGTGCTCTCGGGCGGCCAGAAGCAGCGCGTGGCGCTGGCGCGTGCCCTGATCGGACAGCCAAAGATTCTGGCGCTCGACGAGCCGCTCGGCGCACTCGATGCGCTGACCCGCATCGAAATGCAGCAGCTTCTGGAACGTATCTGGCTGGAGCAAAAATTCACCGCCGTGCTGGTCACGCATGACGTCGCCGAGGCGGTTGCGCTCGCCGACCGGGTGGTGGTGATCGACGAGGGCCGCATCGCGCTCGATCTCGACGTGTCGGTGGCGCGGCCGCGCCGGCGCGGTTCGGTCGAGCTTGCCAGGCTGGAGGGAAGGATTCTGGATCAGCTGTTCGGGTAGTGCTGTCGCGGGCAGGGCATTCTATCCGAACCGGATAGATAGGTAACAGAATGGACCGGCAATAAGGGGTGGCTGTTTTCTTGCTCGCCGGGTTGTGCCTGTTTGCGACTGCGGGTTTGACCAGCGCCTTCCCCCACTCCGTCACCGCTTCGCGGCGCCACCTCTCCCTCCTCCGGAGGGAGAGGAAGGGAGCCAGGCGCATAAGTTCGCGCCCCTGCAAGGCTCGCGCCTTTCCTCTCCCCCGTCGATCGGGGGAGAGGTGTCGAGCGAAGCTCGACGGAGTGGGGGTCGATCTGTGGCGGTCGACTTTCGTCGCAACTCACCCCGGCGAACGGCTCGCCCATACCAGCCCGGCGAAACCGACCAGCATGGTCACGATGCCGATATAGAGCCATTGCGACTGGCCGGTCATGAAGCTGCCGCCGACCACGCCAATGCCTTGCAGCGACCACAGCGCGCCGATGGCCAGTACGATCAGAGCCAGCAGATATCTGAACAGTCTCATCGCCAAGATTCCTTTCCGAAGTCGATCGTCAACTGCGCCATGACCGTGATGACAGAGCGAAAGGACGGCGCCCAATCGCGCTCTCTTGTACTTGTACTATAACGTCCTGCCTTGCTCACGGAATCTGTGAAACAGCTCGCAATATCGCCGGCGATACGGCCGCGCCACACGAAAGATGCCTGACAAACTGTTTCCCAGCGACTCCAAACGTGTGCCGGTGCCACGGAACTGCCCGATGCTTGCCGCATTTCCTGCCTTATTCCACACTTAACGGCTGGGGTCTGTCGAAAACGGAGCCAATCCCCCCAACATGAAGAAAACAAACCAGACCGCGCTTGTCGCGGTAACGATCGCGGCTGGCCTGATGGTCGGTGCATCCGCCTCCTCCGCCGCCGGCCAGTGCGGCCGCGCCTCCTGGTACGCACTGCATTCCAGGACCGCCAATGGCGAACGCATGAACCCGTCGGCGCTGACCGCCGCGCACCGCAGCCTGCCTTTCGGCACCAAGTTGAAAGTGACCAACCAGAATAATGGCCGCAGCGTCATCGTGCGCATCAACGACCGCGGCCCGTTCATCAAAGGGCGCGTGCTCGATCTGTCCAAGGGCGCCGCCGGCCAACTCGGCTTCATCGGCTCCGGCCATACCTCGGTGTGCATGGCGCGCGTCTAGATCTGTCCAAGTCCGGCCCGATCGGGCCGGACACATCCTGCCCCGTCGTCCAACAGCCTTGCATTTTGCAGTGCACATTGAGCCGGCTGCACCCGCCCAACGCGGTTTCTCAAGGCCTTGGACGAAAGATTGGCATATGTCACGCCACGTGACGTATTGCATCGCAGCAATATCTTGTTAACCTCCGCGCGAGACATTCAAGGCTCGGCGCTGTCCGTCGTCCCTTCGGTCACGGCAGCTGCGGAGTACCTGATGTTCTACCAGCTCTATGAAATGAACCATGCCGCCCTGCAGCCCGCGCGGCTTTATGCCGATGCAGTGCGGCTGTTCTACACCAACCCGCTCAATCCGTTTTCGCATACGCCGTGGGGCCGCTCGGTCGCCGCCACCGCCGAACTGTTCGAGCGCACAACGCGCCGCTACAGCAAGCCGCATTTCGGCCTGAGCAAGACCGTGGTCGACTGGAAGAGCGTCGAGGTCAGCGAAAAGACGGTGTGGTCGAAGCCGTTCTGCAATCTTACCCGCTTCGAGCGGTCGGTGCCCGCCGGGCGAAAGGCCGACCCCAAGCTTCTCATTGTGGCGCCGATGTCGGGCCATTATGCGACGCTGCTGCGCGGCACGGTCGAGGCGATGCTGCCCTATGCCGACGTGCACATCACCGACTGGGTCGATGCCCGCATGGTACCGGTGACCGACGGCCATTTCGACCTCGACGATTATATCGACTACATCATCGACATGCTGCATGCGCTGGGGCCGGACACCCATGTGATGGCGGTGTGCCAGCCTTCGGTGCCGGTGCTGGCAGCGGTGGCGCTGATGGAAAAGCGCGGCGATCCCTTCGTGCCCTCGACCATGACCTTGATGGGCGGGCCGATCGACACCCGCCGCAATCCGACCGCGGTCAATCTTCTGGCCAAGGAAAAGGGCATCGACTGGTTCCGCGACAACGTCATCATGCACGCGCCCTGGCCGGTGCCGGGCTTCGGCCGCGAAGTCTATCCGGGCTTCCTGCAGCTGTCGGGCTTCATGAGCATGAACCTCGACCGGCACATCACCGCCCACAAGGACTTCTTCATGCACCTGGTCAAGCATGACGGCGACAGTGCCGAGAAGCACCGCGATTTCTACGACGAATATCTGGCGGTGATGGACCTGACGGCGGAATTCTATCTGCAGACCGTCGACACGGTGTTCGTGCGCCATGCGCTGCCCAAGGGCGAGATGACGCATCGCGGCGAGGTGGTCGACACCAAGGCGATCCGCAATGTCGCGCTGTTCACGGTCGAAGGCGAGAACGACGACATTTCCGGCCTCGGCCAGACCCAGGCCGCGCATGATCTCTGCCCCAACATCCCGGCTGACCGGCATGCGCATTACATGCAGCCGGCCGTCGGCCATTACGGCGTCTTCAACGGGTCGCGATTCCGCTCGGAAATCGTTCCGCGCATCGTCGATTTCATCACAAGCTACGGCCGCCAAACACGCGTAGCGGTGAAACCCAAGCTGGTCCGCTCCGCCAAAAGCTGAGGCTCGATCCAGCTGCAGAGTGCATTGCCCGCAGCAGCGGGGCGATTTTGCGCGCCACAGGCGTTCTGTTGCACAATAGACGCTGTTGGGCGGGCGCGGGTAACCATGCCGAAGAATCTGGCTCCCCCGATAATTGACACGGAGTGTAAATCCCCTTTAACCTTTCGTTAACAACAAGGGCGAACGGGGACAATGACTTCCTCACCGATAGCACGGACGCTGCGCTTGTGGGCGGCAGCAGGGCTGGCGATCTCTGCGTGCGGGGCAGTGCCGGCACTTGCAGGCGGCGCCATGGCGACGGGCGGCATGACCTCGCAGCCGATCGGCCACTATGATTTCTGTAAAACCCAGCCCGGCGAATGCTCGATCCGGCCGAGCAACCTCAACCCCGCCGCGATGACCGACGCCTTCATGCGCAAGCTGATCAACGTGACGTCAAGGGTCAACGCCGCCGTAAAGCCGATGAGCGACTACGACATCTATGGCAAGGACGAGGTCTGGGCCTATCCCGACAAGGGCGTCGGCGATTGCGAAGACTATGTGCTGGAAAAGCGCCGCCAGCTCTCGCGCTCTGGCGTGTCGCTGGCCGATCTCTTGATCACCGTCGTGCGCAAGCCGGACGGCGAAGGCCATGCCGTGCTGACGGTGCGCACCGACAAGGGCGACTACGTCCTCGACAATCTGACCGACAAGGTGAAGATCTGGGACGCCACCGGCTATCGCTTCCTCAAGCGGCAGGCCATCGACAACACCGGCCGCTGGGTCTCGATCCGCGGCGGCCAGCAGGTGCTGGTCGGCGCGGTTCAGTAAATAAGGACGATGCATGTGAGCGCGTCGCTGCGAACAGCTTCGTCGGAAGCCCGCGGCTAATTACTTTCACGAGATAACCGCAAGTCGGCGCTGCCCCTCATTGCCCTGCCGGGCATTTCTCCACGTATAGTGACGGGAGAAAGATGCTGCCATCGGTGATTTCGCCAATCGTCAACGTTGCAAAATAGTCGCCGGCAGGCGGATGAGGGCAGCGCTGCCCTCGAAATCTTATCTCTCGAAACGCCTCCTCAAAAAATTTCGCTACCTGCGTGAACCAAACCGTCTCCAGCGGCGACACACAGCCGTAACCAGAACCCAACCACCCAAACATGGAGACTTCAAATGACTGCTTTCCTTCGTAATGCCTTCCTCGCCGTTGTTGCGGTGTCTTCCTTGGCCGGATCCGCCATGGCCGATCAGACCGGTTGCGCCAAGACCAACAACTGGGGCAATCGCTGTTGCGAGCTCAACTCGGACTGCCTGGGCGGTGGCCGCGGCGGCGATCATGACAGCACTGGCGGCCGTGGCGGCCAGGCCGGCGCGAAGTAATCGTGCCATATGCCCGCTGGCTATCGGCCGGCGGGCATCGCTTTCAGGAACAGCGCAAGCAAACCTTGCGCCTTGGCATCGCTTACCGGATTACTCTCGCCGCTCCAGTGCGGCCCGGATCGACGCGGTGATGCGGGCAAGCTCGGCTTCGTCCAGCTTCTCGATGTTTTCGGCCAGGAGATTGGCCAACTCGGTGGCGGCAGGACTGAGGCCGGACGTATCGAGTCTCACCCGCGGATGTGAGGCCTCGGCCAGACGCGCCAGCTCTTCGGCATCGTCCCAGATGACGTTGAAATAGCCGATGATCTTCTGGATCAGCGTCCAGGTCGGCGCGCCGCGGCGGCCATGTTCCAGCGCCGACAAATAGGCGGCGCTGACTCCGATCGCCTGCGCCATGTCCTTCTGGCGCAAGCCGCGCTCGGCTCGAAGCGCCCGCAGTTTTTCGCCGAACGGCGTCATCAGCGGGTTCGCCTGAGTCGAACGTAGAGCGCGCCCGAACCGCCGTGGTTGCGGGCGGCGTGATCGTGGCTGGAGACCAGCGGCCGGAAGGCAGGCGTCGACAGCCAGGCAGGCACGACGCGCCGCAAGACGCCGTCGCCGCCCGACGACGACCCTTTTCCCGTAATGACGAGGACATAGCGGATGCCGCCGGCATGGGCCCGGTGCAGGAACGAAAACAGCAGCGAATAGGCCTCGTCCTGGGTCATGCCATGCAGATCGACGCGGCCTTCGATCGGCAGCCGGCCCTTCTTCAGCTTGTCCAATGTCGGCTCGTCCAGCGCGTGCGATACATGCTGCGCCTTCGGCTTGGCGGCGAGGACCGGACCGACAGCGACCGGCGCCTGTGCCGGCTTAGGGTCTACGACGATGTCGGGAATCTCGACCGCGGTCCGGCCCTTCAGCGGTCGGGCGGTGCGCGCCACCAGGTTCCACAGCACCCGATCGTCTTCGTTGAGTTTATCGGGGCGCTTGCTCATCGATTCGATTCCGAAACGAGAGCGCCTGGAACCAAGGCATAGAAATCGGCCGCATTGCGAACGACGCCGGCGATCTCGCCGGCCGCATCGCCGGAGCCGGCGAACAGATCGCCCCGCACCGGTCCGGTGATGGCCGAGCCGGTGTCCTGCGCAATCATCAGCCGCCGGAACGGTTTTCCGTCGAAGGCGGTCAGCGACGGAGCGTCGATGTAGAAGGGGGTACCGAATGTGTGCAGCAGCCGGTCGACCGCGAGCGAACGGCCCGGCGTCAACGGCACCTTGGCGGCGGCGATAGGACCGAGTGCGGCATCGTCGACATCGGCTTCGCGAAAGAAGATGTAGGAGCGGTTCTGCCAGAGGATCTCGTCGATGCGGTCCGGATGCGCCCTGAACCAGGCGCGGATCGACTGCATCGTCACCTTCTCCAGCGGGATTTCGCTTAGTCCGGCGAGAATCTTCCCCGGACCGCTGAAACGCTGGCCGGATTTGGCGGCATAGGTGACGCGGCAAAGCCGGCCGTCGGTCATCTTCAGCCTGGCCGCACCTTGCACATGGATGAAGAAGACATCGACCTTGTCGGCAAGCCAGGCGATTTCCAGGCCTTGGCCGGCCAGCGCGCCTCTCTCGATCTCACCGCGGTTGAAATATTCAACCAGGCCCTGCGGCGTGTCGCGGGCGAAGGCGAGATAGTCGTCCATGTCCTTGGGACGGTTGGCGTCGTCGATGTCGACGAGATCGGCCGGCCGCGCCAGAAGCGGCACGGTAAATTCATCCGTGCGCACCGGCGAGGCCTCGGCCTCGGGCTCGTAGAAGCCGGTGACCAGGCCGGGGTTTTCGGATCGAATCTGGACTGGGGCGAAATGGCGCTCGAAAAAAGCCCTGGCCTCCGACCGATTCGCTGGCGAAACGGTGCGCGCCTCGTCATAAGCGCCGGCAAAGGCGTCGAACCCGACGCCCAACGAACCGGTGCGGTAGGGCTTGTTCAGGGCATGAAAGGCCGAACGGCGGAAGGCTTCGAAAGCGGGCAGATGGTCATCGGAATTCCAACCGGGAAGATCATCGAAGGACTTTTCCACGAAAAGCGGCGAGAGCGACACCTCAGCCTCGCCACTGCCCATGTTTGCCTGCATGTCGCTATCCCAAAAAAGCTGCCCGCACCGGGCGACATGCATAGGATCAGTCTTCTTCCTCGGTGGCGACCAGCTTCCAGTTCGGATCGCGCGAGCGTGTGTCGCGGGCGAAGGTCCAGACATCCTTGACCTCGGCCACCGTCTCGGGATCGCCGTCGATGACGGCACCCGCCTTGTCGCGGGTCGCCGAAATCAGTTCGCTCACGATGCGCAGCGTGATGTGGGCCTCGCCGCCCTTCATCTCGGCCGAGACGATGTCGGCCTTGTCGATGCCGACGAAGGAGGACTGGATCTTTTCGGCTTTCGCCTCGCGGTCGCCAATCGCGGCAACGAAGCCGTCAAAAACCTCGCGCGACAACAGGTTCTTCAGCGTTTTGCGGTCGCCATCGGCATAGGCCATGACGATCATCTCATAAGCCATCTTGGCGCCGTCGACGAAGACTTTGGGGTCGAAAGAGGGATCATTATCCTTGATCGCGCGCAGGCCCTTGTTGAGGTCGGTGTCGGGCTTGGCGAAGGCATCGATGGCCGCATAGGTCTCGGCAGCCGTCTCGCCCGGCATGCGCTTGCGTGGCAGCGAAACCACATTTTCGGGCTTCTGGGTCGCGTCCTTCTCGGTGCGGCTGGCCGTGTACGGATCGAAGGGCGGGCGCTCGCTGCCCGTGCGGCGGCCAAGCACGTTGCGCAGCTGGAAAAAGATCACCACCGCCGCAATCAGAAAGAAAATGGTGCCGAAGTCGAAGAATCCCATATCTTTCGCCAATCAATCCCTGACCTGGCCGGGACCGCCAGCCAATCGGGCGGCGGTCGCATGGCGTTAAACATGCAAAGCATATAGAACGCATGGCGCAATCATTCAAATCAAAGGCAGGCATACCTATCTAACGGCCTCAGTGCCAGCGGCGATTATGCGCCGCCCGGCAAACATGGAAACGATCGGTCAAGACTTGCGCATTTCCTTCCTTCCTCTGTTCCTGCTTGCGCTGCCGCTGCTGGAAATCGCCGGTTTCGTCATTGTCGGCCGCGAGGTCGGGGCGTTGGCGACGGTCGGTCTGGTGCTGGCTTCAAGCATTGCCGGCGTGCTTCTGCTCCGGCACCAGGGTTTTGGCGTCATGGCGCGGGTCCGCGCCGAGATGGCCGGCGGCGGCGACCCCAGCCGCCAGCTCGCGCATGGCGCCATGATCGTGGTCGCCGCCATCCTGTTGATCATCCCCGGCTTCATTACCGATATTGTCGGCCTGCTGCTGTTCCTGCCGCCGGTGCGCGACCTTGCCTGGCGCAGGCTCAAGGGCCGCATCGTCGTCGCGACCGATTTCACCGCCGGCGGTTTTCGCGGCAGGTCGCGCGACAAGGTCATCGACCTCGACGACCGCGACTATTCGCGCGAGGACGATTTCAAGCGCGGTCCCGACCATAACTCGCCGTGGCGCCGCCTGAAGGACGACTGAACGTCACCTTGCCAACGACTGACTATTGACCCCTTTCGGCCTGAAGGCGGCAAACCTTGTCTTGTCTTGCCGACCATGCTAGCCAACGCCCGATTTCAATTCGGTCAGCGCTGCTGTCCAGGCAAAAGGAACAAGGCTCATGGCCAGCAAAGATGACGCGCCGGTCGGCGCCGCCAACGGCAACGGCGAAACGGCGCAGCCGTCGCTCAACGTGCTTGCCCAGTATGTGAAGGACCTGTCCTTCGAAAGCCCCGGCGCGCCGAACTCGCTGCGCGGCCGCGACAAGGCCCCAGGCATTGCGATCAACGTCAATGTCAATGCCAACCCGCTCTCCGACAAGCAGTTCGACGTCAATCTGACCTTGAACGCCAAGGCGTCCTTCGACCAGGAAGTGCTGTTCAATGTCGAACTGGTCTATGGCGGCGTCTTCGCCATCGCCGGCTTCCCGCAGGAGCACATGCTGCCGATCCTGTTCATCGAATGCCCGCGGCTTTTGTTCCCGTTCGCCCGCCAGATCATCGCCGAAGCCACCCGCAATGGCGGCTTCCCGCCGTTGATGCTCGACCCGATCGATTTTGCCCAGATGTTCCAGCAGAAGCTGGCCGAGGACCAGGCGGCATCGAAGGTCAAGGTGAGCTGAAGGCAAGCGTCACGCGCATGAGTTGAAAGCCCGGCTTCGTGCCGGGCTTTTAGTATACTGAGATGCTGGCGGGACAGCACCCCCCTCTGCCTTGCCAGGCATCTCCCCCTCAAGGGGGGAGATTGGCCGTCATCGCGACCTTCGCCAACTTTAGACGTTGCAGGAATGGGCTGGAGCGGCGAAGCTGCTGATCTCCCCCCTTGAGGGGGAGATGGCCGGCAGGCCAGAGAGGGGTGTGACGGAACGCTACCTCCGCGATCCGTTCACCCCGCCGCCACCTTCAGCCACAGCGCCTTTTCACCGAGCGTCGCCACCAGCCCCGCATGCGCCGCTCGCTCGCCCTCGGTCAGGCGCGGCGGCAGGGCGATTGGCCTGGCGGCGATCGAGATGTCGATATCGGCAACGTCGCCATTGCTGTTGAGCTGCACCACGACGGCGTCGAGGACAAGTGCGGCCTGCTTGCCGCCGATAAGTTCGATGTAGACTTCGGCCAGGAGCTCGGAATCGAGCAGCGCGCCGTGCTTGGTGCGGTGGCCGTTGTCGATGCCGTAGCGGCGGCAGAGCGCGTCGAGCGAATTGGGTCCCATAGGGTGCTTGCGCCGCGCCAGCGCCAGCGTGTCAACGACGCGCCCGGTGTCTATGGCCGGCTGGCCGAGCCGCCCGAATTCCGTGTTGAGGAAGCCGATGTCGAAATTGGCGTTGTGGGCGACGAGCTTGGCGCCGTCGGTGAAGGCGAGCCATTCCTCGGCGATTTCGGCAAAGGTCGGCTTGCCGACGAGGTCGGCGGCGCTGATGCCGTGCACGGCTTGCGCCTCGACATGGACGGCGCGCCCCTGCGGATTGATGAATTTGTGGAAGGTGCGGCCGGTCGGGAAGCGGTTGACCAGCTCGACGCCACCAAGCTCGATGATGCGGTCGTCGCGCATGTCGAGTCCGGTGGTTTCGGTATCGAAAATGATCTCACGCATAGAATCAACCCACTCCTGGAGGAGTAGAATCATGGAGCGGAACAAAATGGCAATGGGCAATGCCGACAGCCTGCCGTCAGGAGCCTGATGGGCGCGACTTATCCCCCAGGAGTTAGCAGGCAAGCTCAGCGTCCTGAGAGCTCGGCAATGATCGCGCCGACCGCGGCGCGGGCGGCGTCCATGCCTTCACCGGTGTCGATGACGAAATCGGCCTGCCGGCGTTTTTCGGCATCGGGCACCTGCTTGGCCAGGATGGCCGCCAGCTTTTCCTCGCTCATATCAGGACGCGCCAGCACGCGGGCGCGCTGGATATCGGCCGGCGCGGTCACGACAACGACCTTGTCGACACGGTTGCGGCCGCCGGTTTCGAACAGCAGCGGTATGTCGAGCACGACGAGCGGCGCGGCGGCGGCGCGGTGCCTTGCCAGAAAGGCGTCGGCATCGGCCCGCACCAGCGGATGAACGATCGCCTCCAATGTCTTCAGCGCGGCGGCGTTGCCGATCACGCGGCGCGCCAACTCGGTGCGGTCGACCGAACCGGCAATCACGGTGCCGGGAAAGGCCGCCTCGACGAGAGGTGCTGCCTTGCCGGCATAGAGGCGATGCACGGTCTCGTCGGAATCATGCACCGGCACGCCGGCGTCGACGAACATCTTCGCCGTGGTCGACTTGCCCATGCCGATCGATCCGGTGAGGCCAAGCACGATCATCATTTGGCGCCCATCATTTGCAACCCATCATTTGGCGAGGATGTCGGCGACGATCATCTGCCGCAGTTCGGCAGTGACCTGCGGCATCTTGCCGAACCAGCGTTCGAAACCGGGCACAGCCTGGTGCAACAGCATGCCGAGCCCGTCGACCGTCTTCAAATTTCTCGCGCGGGCAGCGGCAAGCAGCGGTGTTTCCAGCGGCACATAGACGATGTCTGCGACAATGGCGTGAGCTGGCAGGCCGGCCGGATCGGCGGCCAGCGTCGCATCGCCATGCATGCCAAGTGCCGTCGTGTTGATCAGCAAGCCGGCATCGCCAAGCAAGTCGCCGACCGCGCCATGCGCCGAGACGCCGGCCCCGAAGCGGTCGGCGAGTTCCTGCGCCCGCGCCAATGTGCGGTTGACGATGCGGATATCTTTGATGCCGCGCACTTTAAGCGCGTGGATGACCGCGCGCGACGCGCCACCGGCGCCGAGCACCACGGCCGGAGCGTTTCTCTCCCAGCCCGGGGCATGCTCGTCGAGATTGCCGGCAAAGCCGATCCAGTCCGAATTGCCGCCCCACAGCACGCCGTCGTCCAGCCACAGCATGTTGACCGCGCCGATCATCTCCGCCGCCTCGTCGCGGCGCTCGACCCGGGCAAAGGCGACTTCCTTGTGTGGAATGGTGACGTTGCCGCCCTGATAGCCATTGGCCGGGAGGGAAGAGAGGAACTCGGGAAAATCGGCCGGCGCGACATCGATCGCATGATAGCTGCCGTCGATGCCGTATGTGTTCAGCCAATAGCCGTGGATCTTCGGCGAGCGCGAATGCGCGATCGGATGGCCGGTGACGAAAGCTTTTTTCTCAACCATCGATGGCTCCGAGCGCACGCAATTCCGCCAGCACCGGTAACAGCGGCAGGCCGACAATGGTGAAATAATCGCCTTCGATCTTTTCGAACAGCTGGATGCCTTCGCCCTCGATCTGGTAGGCGCCGACGCTCGACAACGCCTTGGCGCCGACGCGGGCCAGATGCCGGCCGATGAAGGCCGGATCGAGCTTGCGCATGGTAAGGCTGGCGATGCCGACGTGACGCCACAGCACCTTGCCGTTGCGGCAGAGCACGGCGGCGCTGTTCAGCTGATGCGTCTTGCCCGACAGCGCCAACAGATGGCGGCGGGCGCCTTCCATGTCGGCCGGCTTGTGGAACACTTCATCTTCCAGTGACAAAGTCTGGTCGCAGCCGAGCACCAGGGCGCCCGGTCTGCGTTCGCTGACCTCGGTCGCCTTGGCTTCGGCGAGTATCAGGGCGACATCTTCCGGCGACACACCGCTGTCCTGCAACGGCGCCTCGAGCGCACGCTCGTCGACATCGGCAGGCACCGCTTCGATGCCGAGCCCGGCATTGATGAGCATTGCTTTGCGGAACGGGCTGCCGGAGGCAAGGATGATTTTTTCGGTCATGGGTTCTGGGCCTGGTCGATAGTGGTCGATTGGGGCAGGAGGTCGCGTTGCCATCCCATCATCTATTCTTCCCCCGCAGGGCAACAATGGCTGCCGCGGTCTCTTCGATCGAACGGCGGCTGACGTCTATCATCGGCCAATTGTGGCGGGTGCAGATCTGGCGGGCATAGGCGAGCTCTTCGGCGATCGAGGCACGGTCGACATAATCGGTCGCTTCGTAGGTGCTGCTGTTGCCGAGCACGCGGTTCTGCCGGACATGCGAGATGCGTTCGGCGGTGGCGATCAGCCCGACGATCAGCGGCTTGGTGGCAGCGACCAGGCTTTCGGGCACCGGCACGCCGAGCACGATCGGGATGTTGGCGGTCTTGATGCCGCGGTTGGCGAGATAGATGCTGGTCGGCGTCTTCGATGTCCTGGAAATGCCGATCAGCACCACATCCGCGTCGTCCATATTGAGCGGCAGCTGGCCGTCATCATGCTCCATCGTAAAATTGAGTGCGTCGATACGGTGGAAATAATCGGCATCGAGCACATGCTGGGCGCCGACGCGGCGGCCGGCCGGCGTGCCGAGATAGGACTGGAACACGGTGAGGACCGGCTCCAGCACCGAAACGCAGGGCAGCCCCATGGCGGCGCAGCGCTCGTCAATGCCGCGCGCCAGCTTCTGGTCGACGACGGTGTAGAGGATGATGCCCGGTTCCTCCTCTATGTCCTCGAAGACTTTCGCCACCTGCTTTTCGGTGCGGATGAGCGGATAGATATGCTCGATGGCGCGCGCATCCTTGTATTGCGCCGAGGCGGCTCGGCCGGCCGCCAGCAGCGTCTCGCCGGTGGCGTCGGAAATCAGGTGCAGGTGAAAGAAGCTCTGGGGTTTGTTCACAGGGGGCGCCTCAGGCTGTGGGCTTGTGTGGATAAACCGGGGCCGCAAAGGCGACCGGCTGGAGGCGACTGTATCAGAAGGCCAGTTGTCCACAATTCGATGCGCTGTCAGCTTCACTGTGCGGTTGGGGACAAATCTGGGGACGGGCGTTTTTGCCAGCGCTTCATCCACAGAGGCGGTTTTTCAGCGGCTACGTCAAACCATTGACTCCAGTGATGGAATCCTGGTCATCCACACTCTTTGCCAATCCCGCGGAAGAAACACGCGACAAAATGCTGGCTGGCCTTTTCCAGGGCAAAGCGGGACAGGTGACAACCACCGATACCAACAGACTCTTAGAATCAGAAGATTCTAGAAATAGACTATTTAATTTTAGAGAAGGCAGGGAAGAGAGCGCTCAATGCCCGAGAACCGCATCGTGCTGGACGTGCTGAGAGGCGAGGCAGTGTTTCCGCCGCCGCTCTGGATGATGCGCCAGGCCGGGCGCTATCTGCCGGAGTACCGCGAGACCAGAAAGCGCGCCGGGTCCTTTCTCGATCTTTGCTACAATCCTGATCTGGCTGTCGAAGTGACGCTGCAGCCGATCGAGCGCTTCGGCTTCGATGCCTCGATCCTGTTCTCGGACATTCTGGTCGTGCCGCATGCGCTGGGACGCGATGTCCGCTTCGAGGAGGGCCGCGGGCCGCTGCTGACGCCAATCACTGCAGCTGAGATTTCGGCTCTCAACAGTGAAACGTTTCACGTGAATCTCGAACCGGTCTACGAGACGGTTCGCCGGCTGCGGGCAAGATTGCCTGACGAGACCACGCTGATCGGCTTCTGCGGCGCGCCGTGGACGGTGGCGACCTACATGATCGCCGGCCACGGCACACCCGACCAGGCGCCAGCGCGGCTGTTTGCCTATCGCGAACCGACGGCCTTCAAGCATCTCCTGAAAGTGCTCGCCGATCACTCCGCGGCCTATTTGATCCGCCAGATCGAAGCCGGTGCCGACGTGGTGCAGATTTTCGATTCCTGGTCCGGCGTGCTTGATGATGCGTCTTTCGAGCAGTTCTGCGTGCAACCGGTGGCGGAGATCGTCGGCCAGGTTCGTGCGGTTCATCGCCATGTTCCGATCATAGGCTTTCCCAAGGGCGCCGGCGCCCGCTACGAGACCTATCGTGAGAAGACCGGTGTCACGGGGCTGGGGATCGACTGGACCGTACCCCTGGCGGCGGCGAACGAACTGCAGCGCTCGGGTGCGGTCCAGGGCAACCTCGATCCCTTGCGGCTCGTGGCCGGCGGCAAAGCCCTGTCGGACGGCGTCGATGCGATCCTCAAGGCGCTGGGCGACGGACCGCTGATCTTCAATCTCGGCCATGGCATCACGCCGGAGACGCCGGTGGCACATGTCGAGGCGATGGTGAAGCAGGTGCGGAGCGCGACACGCTGATGGCTCAATCGGATAATACGCGCGGCAACGGCACTCGTGGGGCGATGATGCGGATGACCATCGGCATCGGAGTGCTGGTTGTTCTCGCCGCACTTTTGTTTTTCTTTGCGCCTGAGGGTTTCTATCCCTGGGCGAAGGCAATCCATATCCTGGCCGTCATCTCCTGGATGGCCGGCATGCTCTATCTGCCGCGATTGCTGGTCTACCACGCCGACACAGAGAAGGGGTCCGTCCAATCGGAGACCTTCAAGGTGATGGAGCGGCGTCTGCTGCGCGGCATCATCAATCCGGCGATGATCGTCACCTGGGTGTTCGGGCTTTGGCTTGCCTGGAAAGTGTTTGGCTTTCACGGCGGCTGGCTGCACGCCAAGATAGGCTTGGTGCTGTTGCTGTCGGGCGTGCATGGCTATCTGGCCGGTGCTGTCAGGAAATTCGCCGAGGACCGCAATGAAAAACCGGCGCGGCACTGGCGAATCGTCAACGAGATCCCCACATTGCTGATGATCGCCATCGTCATCCTGGTTGTCGTCAAGCCGTTCTAGGCCCATTTCGGTCGACAAAACGCAGCTTGCTCTTTCCCCCGACCGACGATAAAAGACGGGTCTTCCTTCCCGTCATGCGCCGCCCTTGATTGCTTTCGGCCGCGCCCGGCATTTATCGCATCCAGCCGATATATTTTCCCCAAAGCAGATTCAGAGTCCGTCTATGCAAGAAATGAAACTCGCAGAGTTCAAGAACAAGAAGCCGCCAGAGCTGATCGCCTATGCCGAATCGCTCGAAGTAGAAAACGCCAGCGTCATGCGCAAGCAGGAACTGATGTTTGCCATCCTGAAGAAACTGGCCGCCCAGGACGTCGAGATCATCGGCGATGGTGTGGTCGAGTTGTTGCAGGACGGTTTCGGCTTCCTGCGCTCGGCCAACGCCAATTATCTGCCGGGTCCCGACGATATCTACATCTCGCCCTCGCAGATCCGCCGCTTCTCCTTGAAGACCGGCGATACCGTCGAAGGGCCGATCCGCAGCCCAAAAGAGGGCGAGCGCTATTTCGCCCTTCTCAAGGTCAACACGATCAATTTCGACGATCCCGAAAAGATTCGTCACAAGATCCATTTCGACAATCTGACGCCGCTCTATCCGACCAAGCGGCTGAAGATGGAGATCGACAATCCGACCGGCAAGGACATCTCGTCGCGCGTGATCGACCTGGTGGCGCCGATCGGCAAGGGACAGCGCGCGCTCATCAACGCGCAGCCGCGTACCGGCAAAACGGTGCTGATGCAGAATATTGCCCACTCGATCACGGCCAATCATCCGGAATGCTATCTGATCGTACTTCTGATCGACGAACGGCCAGAAGAAGTGACCGACATGCAGCGTTCGGTGAAGGGCGAGGTCGTGTCCTCGACCTTTGACGAACCGGCGGTGCGCCACGTCCAGGTCGCCGAAATGGTCATCGAAAAGGCCAAGCGCCTGGTCGAGCATGGCCGCGACGTCGTTATTCTGCTCGATTCGATCACCCGCCTCGGCCGTGCCTACAACACCGTCGTGCCGTCCTCCGGCAAGGTGCTGACCGGCGGTGTCGACGCCAACGCGCTGCAGCGGCCAAAGCGCTTCTTCGGCGCGGCCCGCAACATCGAGGAAGGCGGCTCGCTGACCATCATCGCCACCGCGCTGATCGACACCGGCAGCCGCATGGACGAAGTGATCTTCGAAGAGTTCAAGGGCACCGGCAACTGCGAAATCCAGCTCGACCGCAAGGTCGCCGACAAGCGCATCTACCCGGCCATGGACATTTTGAAGTCCGGCACCCGCAAGGAAGACCTGCTGGTCTCCAAGCAGGATCTGCAGAAGATCTTCGTCCTGCGCCGCATCCTGGCGCCGATGGGAACCACCGACGCGATCGAGTTCCTGATCGACAAGCTGAAGCAGACCAAGACCAACGCCGATTTCTTCGACTCGATGAACACGTAAGCTTCTCGTCGGCCATCGTTTCGCATTGAAGCCCCGTTCCGGGAACTGGGACGGGGTTTTTCATTGCGGGGGCAAACAGGTCGCATTTCCGACAGGGCGTGGCCTTGGGCGGCAATTTCCATCGCTGTCGTCATGCGAGTAATCGCGTCTCGAAGATCGGAAGCCGCATGGAGAAAACAATCCCGACCCTGATCGGCTTCTCGGCCATCCTGACATGGTCCTTCCTGGCGCTGCTTTCGACGGCGGCGGGACCGATTCCGCCCTTTCAGCTGGCGGCGATGACGTTTCTGCTTGGCGGGTTGGTCGGCGCGTCGAGCTGGCTTGTCCGTCCGGCGGCGATCAAGTCGCTGCGCCAGCCGTGGCAGGTCTGGGCGCTCGGCACAGCGGGGCTGTGCATCTATCACTGCGCCTATTTCTTCGCCATCCAGTCGGCGCCGCCGGTCGAGGTCAGCCTGATCGCCTATCTCTGGCCGTTGCTGATCGTCGTCTTTGCCGCCTTCCTGCCTGGAGAAAAGCTTAGGGCCCATCACATCGCCGGCGTCATGCTCGGCCTTGCCGGCGCCATTGTGGTGATCACCAAGGGCGGCACGATCGGACTGGCCAATGGTGTGATGAAGGGGCATGTCATCGCGCTGTTCTGCGCTTTCATCTGGGCCGGCTATTCGGTTTTATCGCGCCGCTTCGGCAAGGTGCCGACCGATGTCGTCGTCGGTTACTGCTTCATCACGGCTGCGGTCGCCTTGGTGCTGCACCTCACCCTTGAGACCACCGTCTGGCCACAGACGGCGACGCAGTGGAGCGCCATCGTCATCTTGGGCGTAATACCGCTAGGCGCGGGCTTTTACGCCTGGGACTATGGCTGCAAGCACGGCGACATCATGATCCTCGGCGCCCTCTCCTATGCCGCGCCCCTCTTCTCGGTCCTCGTGCTTCTGCTGGCAGGCTTTGGTGTGTTTCACTGGTCGGTGGCTGTTGCTTGCATCCTGATCACGGTCGGAGCGGTGGTCGCAGCCAAGGATTTGCTGTTCCGGCCGCGGCCGCTATCCATTGATGTGAAGCCGCTTCCTTCGGCGTTGGACGGAAACACGGGTTGAGCTACCGGCGTCGCAGCAGCGGCTCGGTTCCTACGGAATCCGTCGCCACCGGCATGATAGCGGTGCATAGCCCCGGTCTGCCGTCGGCGGCCGGATGCCACTGGCCAATGTTAAGTCGATTCGCATCCGTTCCAATCGGGCGACGATTGGCGTGACGCGGGTCGGGATTTCCGATTCGCAACCGGAACGAGGCTTTCCCTGTGGGGAGATGGGCTCCAGCTTCACGGTTCCGGGCCAGGAACAGGTGTTAACGATGCCGGCCAGCCGTAGGGCTTGCTGGCCCGCCCAGAACTGCTTGGCGTCGGGATTAGGACCCGCCTGCTCGCACATGGATGACAAGGCGGCTATACAGATTTGGTAATCCGGTCGCTCTCGCGATCGACCTTGATATTGACGGACAGCCGGTTCATGACGGCCGCGACACTGTGGGATTGTTGACACCTAGGCGACCGGTGAGAACGGGCAAATGATTTCGGGCGATTCGATCGTTGCGCTTTCCAGCGGGCGCCTGCCCGCCGGCATCGCTGTCATCCGCATTTCCGGACCGAGGACTCGATTCGTTGTCGAAACGGTGGCTGGTGGCACGGTCAAGGACCGGTGTGCGACCCTGCGCAAGCTCCGAACGGTGGACGGGTCGCTTATCGACAACGGCCTGGTGCTGTTTTTTCCTGGGCCGAACAGTTTTACCGGCGAGGATGTCGCCGAGTTCCACGTCCATGGCGGCCGCGCCGTCGCCGGCAAGATGCTGGAGATCGTCGCCGGCTTTGACGGCCTGCGTCATGCGGAGCCTGGGGAATTTACGCGCCGGGCTCTTCTCAACGGCAAGCTGGATCTGGTCGAGACGGAGGCGTTGGCCGATCTGGTCAACGCCGAAACCGAAGCGCAGCGGCGCTTTGCCGTGCAGAATGCCGAAGGAGTGCAAAGCGAACTCTATCTTGGCTGGCGCCATCGCCTGATCCATGCACGGGCCATGATCGAGGCGGAAATCGACTTCGCCGACGAAGACGACGTGCCCGGTTCCGTTTCGGACACGGTTTGGTCCGATGTGCGCGCAATGGTGGGGGAGATCGGCCGGCATGTCGATGGCTTCCATGCCGCCGAGATCATCCGTGACGGGTTTGAGGTTGTCATCCTCGGTGCACCCAACGCCGGCAAATCCAGCCTGTTCAACGCGCTGGCCAGGCGTGAGGCGGCGATTGTTACCGACGAGCCCGGCACGACGCGGGACTTGCTCGAAGTGGTGCTGGATGTCCACGGAGTGCGGGTCAGGGTAACCGACACCGCGGGCCTGCGCGAGGCGCCCGGCAAGATCGAAGCGATCGGTATCGAAAAGGCGCGGGCCAAGGCGCACACGGCCGACCTGGTGCTGTTGCTGGAAGATCTGGCGGACCCGAGTGCGATCGGCAACATGCCTGTCGAGGCCCCGGCTTTGAGAATCGGCACCAAGGTCGATCTCTTGAAAGGTTCGCCGCGATTGGAGGCGTATGATGCGTTGATCTCGACGGTGGACGGCACTGGGTTGGCTGAACTCCTGGCCGAGATCGGCAGGCGCGCCGCGGCTGCTATCGGCGATGCCGGTGACATCCTGCCGTCTCGGTTGCGGCATGTGGAGCTGCTCAATGAGACCAGGCGCTTTCTGATCTCGGCTTTGTCGGGGCAAGAGCGCGGCCAGGAGCTGCGGGCGGAGGAGCTGCGTCTTGCGGCGGACCGGCTCGGCCGGATTGTCGGCGCGGTAGAAGTCGAGGACCTGCTGGACGTAATCTTTTCGCAGTTTTGCATTGGAAAGTGACTCACGTGAAACAGGGGGGCGCGCTGTGTGAGTGACTCACGTGAAACACAGGGGGCCGCCCTAGTGCGTTTCACGTGAAGCGAGACGTTTAACAAAAGGGCAACTGGCCGAAAGCCTGCACCGCCCCTCATTGTCCCCGTTCATGGGGAGAAGATGCCGGCAGGTAGATAAGGGCCAGCGCCAACCGAGGCTTCGCTGCTTCCATGACTCACGTGAAACACCTCTGCGGCTTTCAGCACTCCGTTCCCCGTGAACGAATCAACCTGCAATCCTTGACAGCGTCCTCTCGTGGGGACATGTGTCGGGAAATCTCTGAATCTGGAAGGGACAATGATCGATCACTATGATGTGGTTGTGGTGGGCGGTGGCCATGCCGGGTGCGAGGCTGCGAGCGCTGCCGCCCGCGCCGGTGCCAGGACCGCGCTGATCACGCTGCGCTTCGACACGGTCGGTGTCATGTCCTGCAATCCGGCGATCGGCGGCCTCGGGAAGGGCCATCTGGTGCGTGAGATCGACGCCATGGACGGGCTGATGGGCCGCATCGCCGATGCTGCCGGCATCCAATTCCGCCTGCTCAATCGCCGCAAAGGCCCTGCCGTGCGCGGGCCGCGCACGCAGGCCGACCGCAAGCTTTACCGGCTGGCCATGCAGGAAGCGATTCGGCAGCAGAACGGTCTCGACGTCGTCGAAGGCGAAGTCTTGGATTTCGAGATCGAAGAAGGACGGATCGCCGCTGTGCTCCTGGCCGACGGGCGCCGGTTGGCGTGCGGTGCAGTCGTCCTGACCACCGGCACTTTTCTGCGCGGTCTTATTCACATTGGCGACAAGAAGATTGTCGCCGGGCGGATGAACGAGCAAGCGAGCCTTGGCCTGTCGGCGACGATGAGCCGCGCCGGTTTCGCGCTTGGACGGCTGAAGACCGGCACGCCGCCGCGGCTCGATGGCCGCACCATCGACTGGGCGTCGCTGGAAAGCCAGGCGGCCGACGAACATCCAGTACCGTTCTCGCTGCTCACCGACACAATCAAGAATCCGCAAATCCATTGCGGCATCACGCGTACGACGCCGGCGACGCACGCGCTGATCCGCGCCAATATCGGCCGCTCCGCCATGTATTCCGGCTCGATCGAAGGCGTAGGTCCACGTTACTGCCCGTCGATCGAAGACAAGATCGTCAAGTTCGGCGATCGAGAAGGTCATCAGATATTCCTGGAGCCGGAAGGGCTGGACGATGACACCGTCTACCCCAATGGCATCTCGACCTCCCTGCCCGAAGACGTCCAGCTCGACATTCTGAAGACGATCCCGGGCCTGGAACGCGCGACCATGCTGCAGCCCGGCTACGCCATCGAATATGACCACGTCGATCCGCGCGAGCTCGAGCCGACGCTTGAGACCAAACGTATTGCGGGGCTTTTCCTCGCCGGTCAGATCAACGGCACCACCGGTTATGAAGAAGCCGGCGCGCAGGGCCTGCTCGCCGGGCTCAACGCCGCGCGCAAGGCGGCGGCCGACGACCAAATCGTGCTCAGCCGCACCGAAGCCTATATCGGAGTGATGGTCGACGACCTCACCAGCCGCGGCATTGCCGAGCCCTACCGCATGTTCACTTCGCGGGCGGAGTTTCGCCTATCGCTGCGCGCCGACAATGCCGATGAAAGGCTTACGCCTCTGGCAAATCGGCTTGGTATCGTGTCGCCGGAGCGAACGCGGCGGTTCAATGAAGTCACACAGGATCTTGATAGGGCGCGAAAACTCGCAATTGCGACGACGATGACGCCCAACGAAGCGGCGCGGCATGGGCTGGAGATCAACAGGGACGGCGTGCGCCGCTCCGCTTATGAATTGCTCGCTCATCCCGGCGTCGATATAGCCTGGCTGGCCCGTGTTGCGCCGGCCTTTGGCGCAATCGACGTCAAAACCGCTGAGCGGCTCGAAACGGAAGCGAAATATTCGGTTTACCTTGATCGCCAGCAGGCGGATGTCGGACAGATCCGCCGCGAGGAAAGCCGGTTGATCCCGGCGTCGGTGGATTTCGCCGATGTTCCCGGCCTGTCCAATGAGCTGAAGCAGAAGATGCTAACGCGTCAGCCGCGTTCGATCGCTGACGCGCAGCGTATGGAAGGCATGACGCCGGCGGCGCTGGCAATCATCGTCGCGCACGTCCGCAACGCTGAATCGGCCGCGCAAAGGGCCGTTGCGTGAGCGCTGCCTCATGGGCGAGCCTGCAAGAGGCCGCGGGACCGGTTTCACGTGAAACATTCGATCGGTTGGTGAAGTTCGAACAGTTGTTCCTGAAATGGAACCGCAGCATCAATCTGGCCGCGCCGTCGACGCTGGACGACGTCTGGGGCCGCCACATTCTGGATAGCGCGCAACTGGCGCGAATCGCACCGCAGGCCAAACGCTGGGCCGATCTCGGTTCGGGCGGCGGTTTTCCGGGCCTAGTGCTGGCTTTCCTGCTGGTCGAGCGCGATGGCGCGTCGATCGATCTGGTCGAGAGCAACCGCAAGAAAGCGTCGTTTTTACAGGCGGTCATTGGCCAGTTCGGTTTGCCGGCACGGGTCGTCGCCCGGCGCATCGACGACAGCTATGCGCTTGTTTCCGAACCGGAAATCATCACGGCGCGGGCGCTGGCCGCGCTGCCGGCGCTGCTCGATCTGTCGGCGCCGTGGCTGACCAAGGGATCGCGGGCGCTGTTCCACAAAGGCCGGGATTACCGCTCCGAGGTGGAAGAAAGCACTCACCGCTGGGCTTTCGATCTGGTAGAACATCCGAGCATGACCGACGCCCATGGCGTCATCCTCGAAGTGACCGATCTGCAGACTGCGTAAGCTCTCCTTCGCAACCTTGGCGACGCAATGAATACCTGGCCCACATGAATACCTGGCACAGACCCATGAAAACCGGACCTCGCATCATCACCGTCGCCAACCAGAAGGGCGGCGTCGGCAAGACAACCACCGCCATCAATCTGGCCACGGCGCTGGCCGCGATCGGCGAAAAGGTGCTGATCGTCGATCTCGACCCGCAAGGCAATGCCTCGACGGGTCTCGGTATCGACCGCAAGGACCGCACCGTCTCCTCCTACGATGTGCTGACCGGCGAACTGGGCCTGGAAGAGGCCGCCATTCCAACGGCGGTGCCCGGCCTGTCGATCGTGCCGTCGACGCTCGATCTGCTCGGCATCGAGATGGAAATCGCCTCGGCGCCGGATCGGGTGCTTAAGCTGCGCAACGCGCTGCGCGCCGCCACCGAGCGTGGTGCGCCGTTCGGCTATGTGCTGATCGACTGCCCGCCCTCGCTCAACCTTTTGACTTTGAATTCAATGGCGGCAGCCGATTCTGTTCTTGTGCCGCTGCAGTGCGAGTTCTTCGCGCTGGAAGGGCTAAGCCAACTCCTGGAAACGGTGGAGCAGGTGCGCCGTTCGATCAATCCGGACCTGATCATCCAGGGCATCGTGCTGACCATGTATGACGGCCGCAACAACCTCGCCAACCAGGTGGTGCAGGACGTGCGGGCACACATGGGCGACAAGGTCTACGAGACCATCATTCCTAGGAATGTGCGAGTGTCCGAGGCGCCGTCCTATGGCAAGCCGGCGATTCTCTACGACCTGAAATGCTCCGGCAGCCAAGCCTATCTGCAATTGGCATCCGAAGTGATCCGCCGCGAGCGAAAATTGCGCGCTGCATGATTAGGCAGGGTCGATAAACAAAGCCGATCCGGCACTGAAACGATCAAGAATCTGGAATTGAGATGAGCGAAGACCTTTCGAGAAAGAGACTGGGGCGTGGACTGGCGGCGCTGATCGGGGAGATCGACCGCCCGGTGGCAGCGGCCGAAAAGCCGGGCCTGAATGCCGACGGCAAGGTGCCGATCGAGTTTCTGAGCCCGAACCCGAAAAACCCGCGCCGGCATTTCGGCGACGCCGACCTCACCGATCTCGCGCAGTCGATCCGCGAGCATGGCGTGGTGCAGCCGGTGGTGGCGCGGCCTTCGCCGACGCAGGCCGGGCGCTACGAAATCATCGCCGGCGAGCGGCGCTGGCGCGCGGCCCAGCGAGCCGGGCTGACCGAGATCCCGATCATCGTGCGCGACGTCAACGACCGCACAGCGCTGGAACTGGCGATCATAGAAAACGTCCAACGCACCGATCTCAACCCGGTCGAGGAGGCGCTCGGCTACCAGCAATTGATCGACGACCACGGCTACACACAGGCCGACCTCGGCAATGTAATCGGCAAGAGCCGCAGCCACGTCGCCAACACGCTCAGGCTGTTGAAGCTGCCCGACGTGATCCGCGACATGCTGGTCGACGGCGCGCTGTCGGCCGGCCATGCCCGGACGCTGGTGACGGCGCAGGATCCCGCCGGGCTAGCCAAGCAGATCGTCGAAGAAGGGCTTTCGGTGCGCCAGGCCGAGGCGCTGGCGCAGATGCCGGCGGGCGGTACGCCGCCCAAGGCAAAACCAGCACACGGCGCATCGGGCAAGGATGCCGACACGCTGGCGCTGGAAAGGCTGATGACCAACACGATCGGCATGATCGTGACCATCGAGCACAAGGGCAAGGGCGGCGCGATCCGCGTGGACTACCGCAGCCTGGAGCAACTGGATGAGCTGTGCCGGCGGTTGAAGGACGAGCGGTAGAGGGTTGAGGTTGCGCCATATTTAGCCGGCGAATGAAGTTCTGGCTTAGGATGAAGGGCTGGCGGTGCCGGCCCTTCTTTTTATTGGCGATTGCCGAAGGGATCGAACTGCTGATCTCCCCCCTTGAGGGGGAGATGGCCGGCAGGCCAGAAGGGGTCGTCTCGCATCAAGCGCCGACCTCGTTTGTCGTTGCGAAAGGCGCCAGCGCTCCACGCGCGGCGACTCCCTCTGTCGCCTTTGGCGACATCTCCCCCTCAAGGGGGGAGATCACCGCTGCGCCAGCCTCGCGCTCTCCACCGCAATGCCGAGCAGCGCCTGCCGTGCCAGCGCTTCCGACAAATCCGGCCTGCGCCTGGTCTGCAGCACGGCCGATTGCAGCCGGTTCAGCGCGCGGCTGAGCGCCTCGACGTTCCAGCGCTCCAGCGCCTTCTCCACCAGCTTGCGCCGCGAGAAAAACACCGGCGGACGGGCGCCGGCCATGGCCGAGGCGGCGTTGCGGCCGGCGGTGTCCATCTGGCCGCGCATGACCTGAAGCTGCTGCAGCTGCCGCATCGCCGAGGACAGCACCAGGAAAGGATGGCCGCCGGACAGGCAGTGGCGGGTGAAGGCGGTGTCGAAGTCACCGATCTTGCCTTCCAGCACAGCATCGACCGCGTCGTCGAAGGAGGCGCCGGAGACGTCGCCGGACATCGCCCTGACGTCATCGAGGCCAATGTCCTTCTGGCCGTGGGCGTAAAGCACCAGCTTTTCGATTTCACCGCGTGAGGCCAACCGGTCGCCGCCGAGATTGCGGCGCAGCGCCTGGCGTGCGTCGAGCGCCATCGACATGCCGGCCTTGCGCAACTCGTCGTCGATGACGCTGTCGATGTCGCGGGCTTCATCGGCGTAGCAAGGCAGCGCCATGGCGGTGTCGGCGGCCTCGACGATCGCGCGCAGTCCGACGCCCTTTTTCAGGTCGCCGGCCTCGATGAGAATGATGGCGTCGCGCGCGGGCTCCGCGGTCAGCGCCTTGACGTCGTCGGCCAGGGCCTTCTGGCCGCTGGCATTTCGCACCCACAGAAGCCGCCGGTCGGAGAACATCGGCACGGTGCGGGCTTCGTCGAGCAGCCGGCCCTGGTCGCGATCGACCTCCGCGCCATCGAGCCGGACGACTGAGAACGGATCGTCGAGCGACAGGCCGGTTTTCGCGGCAAAGGCTTTGGCCCGCTCGGCGACCAAGCCGCGGTCGGGACCGTAAAGCAGGACGATCGATATGCGCGCGTCAGGCTTCGCCAGCCACGAATCGACCTCGTATCCTTTTTTCTGCGCCATGGAGGGTGGTTAGCATGATGCGGTCGCTGAGTGAACGTTCTCCAAAGCGTTCGAGACCTTGGCGCCCTTCCTCTCCCTCCGGAGGGGGGAGAGGTGGCTCGGCTGTCCGAACCGGATAGATAGGTAACAGAATGGACCGATAGCATGGGTGACAGTTTTCTTGTCCGCCGGAGGACCGGCGATGGTTTGGCGAGAGACTGGCATCATGGACGAGCGGCTACGGTTTGTTGTGGAGTGTCTTTCTGGGGATGAGACGATGGTTGCGCTTTGTGCGGCCTACGGGATCTCACGCAAGAACGGCTACAAATGGCTAGGACGCTATCGGACGTTTGGGCCTGAGGGTTTGCACGACCTGCCGCGAGCCCCGCTCAATCATGGCCGTGCGACAGCTCAGGATCTGGTTGAGCGGATTGTGGCGGCCAAGGAGCTGCATCCGCTTTGGGGTCCAAAGAAGATCGTGGCACGGCTCAGGCGCACGGCTCCCGAGTTCATGTGGCCTTCAGCCTCGACGGTCGGCGCGATCCTTGCGCGGCATGGGCTTGTCCGCGCCCGCAAGCGACCCCGCCTGCGGGCCTGCGGCAATGGACCCTGGCCACAGCCGCAAGAACCGAACGCGGTGTGGACTGGCGATCACAAGGGCTGGTTCCGGACCCGCGACGGCTGGCGTTGCGAACCCTTGACGGTGATGGATGCGTCGAGCCGCTATCTTCTGGCGCTCGAAGCGACGGGGTCGACGGCCGATAGCGAAGCCTGGCCGGTGTTCGAACGGCTGTTTGAAGAGCATGGCCTGCCGGATCGCTTCAGAAGCGACAATGGCCCGCCCTTCGCATCGGCCGGCGTCACCGGGCTGACGCCGCTTGTCGTGCGCTTCATCAAGCTCGGCATCACCTTGGAGCGGATCGCACCCGGCAGGCCACAGCAGAACGGACGTCACGAGCGCTTTCACCTGACCATGCTGCCGATGGCCGAGGCACCGGAAGCCGACCGAACGGCACAGGGCCAGGCCTTCGAGACCTTCCGCCACAGCTACAATGAGGAACGTCCCCATGAGGCGCTGGGCATGGATACGCCCGCCCAGCACTACCGGTCCTCACAGCGCGCCATGCCCAGGACACCACCCGAGCCCGTCTATCCGGCCGAGGCCTCGGTCCGCCGCGTGCGCCACAATGGCGAGATCCGATGGAATGGCGGCTTCATATATGTCTCGCAAGCGCTGGCGGGCGAACCGGTCGCTGCGTTGGAGACCGAAGACGGACAATGGACACTCTCATTCCATGCCCACCCGCTCGGCATCATCGACACACGGCACATGAAGCTTGTCCGCCGCAGCGCCGCGCCAACCAATCCGCTTGGCGCTGCGGCCGACGCATAGGGGGAGAGAAGTGTCACCTATGTATCCGGTTCAAAGTGTTACCCATCTATCGGCTGGACACGGCGAAGCCGAGACGGAGTGGGGGAGCCACGTGGCAATCGCCGCGAACGGACAAAGGAAGGGCACTATCTCAAGCATTGCCTAGGGCCCAAGGGTCGACCCCCACTCCGTCGAGCTTCGCTCGACACCTCTCCCCCGATCACGGGGAGAGGAAAGCGCGAGTTCGCGGACCTTGGTGCTTCATCTCTCCCGGATGCCGTGAAGTGACTATCTGCCGGAAATCCTGCAAAACTTTGCGCCTAATTGCGCGCTGCTCCCCAACATCGACAAGAAATTTCGCAGACATATCTGCATCTTGGGGTCGCCTGCCGGCCGTGACGCCGGATGGGTTGCGGCGCCCCATGAATTGGCGCTGTGCCGGGCGCGCGGATGTGCAAATATCGACGCCAGGCAAATGGGAGGACCATGGTCATGACCGATGCTGGGATGTTGCGGTTTCATGTGCCGGAGCCGGAAGTGCGGCCGGGCGGAACGCCCGACTTCTCCAACGTGCCGATCCCCAAGGCCGGCTCGGTGCCGCGACCGGACATCGATGTCGATCCGCGCACCATCCGCGACATGGCGTTTTCGATCATCCGTGTGCTCAACCGCACCGGTGAGGCGGTCGGGCCGTGGGCCGGGCTGCTCACCGACGAGGAGCTGCTCGAGGGGTTGCGCCACATGATGACGCTGCGCAGCTTCGATGCGCGCATGCAGATGGCGCAGCGCCAGGGCAAGACCTCGTTCTACATGCAGCATCTGGGCGAAGAGGCGGTGAGCTGCGCTTTCCGCAAGGCGCTGATGCCGGGCGACATGAATTTCCCGACCTATCGGCAAGCCGGCCTGCTCATAGCCGGCGGCTATCCGATGGTCACGATGATGAACCAGATCTATTCCAACGAGGCCGATCCGCTCAAAGGGCGGCAATTGCCGATCATGTATTCGTCGAAGGAGCACGGCTTCTTCTCGATCTCCGGCAATCTGGCGACGCAATACATCCAGGCGGTCGGCTGGGCGATGGCTTCCGCTATCAGCAACGATTCGAAAATCGCGGCGGCGTGGATCGGCGACGGCTCGACGGCCGAATCCGATTTCCATTCCGCACTGGTGTTCGCCTCGACCTACAAGGCGCCGGTCATCCTCAATGTCGTCAACAACCAGTGGGCGATCTCGACGTTTCAAGGCATTGCGCGCGGCGGTTCCGGCACCTTTGCCGCGCGCGGCCTCGGCTTCGGCATTCCGGCGCTGCGCGTCGACGGCAATGATTATCTCGCCGTGCATGCCGTGGCCAAATGGGCGGCGGAGCGGGCGCGGCAGAATCTCGGGCCGACGCTGATCGAATATGTCACCTACCGTGCCGGCGCGCATTCGAGCTCGGACGACCCGTCTGCCTACCGGCCGAAAACCGAATCCGACGCCTGGCCGCTCGGCGATCCGGTGATGCGGCTGAAGAACCATCTGATCCTGCGCAGGGTCTGGTCGGATGAGCGCCATGCCCAGGCGGAGGCCGAAATTCTGGAGACGGTGATCGCGGCGCAGAAGGAAGCTGAAAGCCACGGCACGCTGCATGCCGGCGGCAAGCCGTCGACGCGTGAAATGTTCGAGGGCGTATTCGCCGAGATGCCGCCGCATCTCAGACGTCAGCGCCAGCAGGCGGGAGTCTGACCATGCCGAGACGAACCATGATCGAGGCGATCCGCGACGCCATGGACGTGTCGATGGCGCGCGACGAACGCGTCATCGTCTATGGCGAGGACGTCGGTTTCTTCGGCGGGGTTTTTCGCTGCACGGCAGGCCTGCAAGCGAAGTACGGCAAGACCCGCTGCTTCGATGCGCCGATCAACGAATCCGGCATTGTCGGCTCCGCCATCGGCATGGCCGCCTATGGGCTGAAGCCATGCGTGGAAATTCAGTTTGCCGACTACATGTACCCGGCTTACGACCAGCTGACGCAGGAAGCAGCACGCCTGCGCTATCGCTCGAACGGCGATTTCACCTGCCCGATCGTTGTCCGCATGCCGACCGGCGGCGGCATTTTTGGCGGCCAGACGCACAGCCAGAGCCCGGAAGCGCTGTTCACCCATGTGTCGGGGCTGAAGACGGTGGTGCCGTCCAATCCTCATGATGCCAAGGGGCTGCTGATCGCGGCGATCGAGGATCCCGATCCGGTGATTTTTCTGGAGCCGAAGCGGCTCTATAACGGACCGTTCGATGGCCATCACGACCGACCGGTGACGCCATGGTCGAAGCATGAACTGGGCGAGGTCGCCGACGGCCATTACACGGTGCCGCTCGGCAAGGCGGCGATCCGCCGGGCGGGCTCGGCCGTCACCGTGCTCGCCTACGGCACCATGGTCTATGTCGCGCAGGCGGCCGTGGAAGAAACCGGCATCGATGCCGAGATCATCGATTTGCGGACCCTGCTGCCGCTCGATCTCGACGCGATAGTCGCTTCGGTGAAGAAGACCGGACGCTGCGTCGTCGTGCACGAGGCGACACTGACCTCCGGCTTCGGCGCCGAGCTGTCGGCGCTGGTGCAGGAAAATTGTTTCTACCATCTTGAAGCGCCGGTGGCGCGCGTCACCGGTTGGGACACGCCCTACCCGCATGCGCAGGAATGGGATTATTTCCCGGGGCCGGCCCGTGTCGGCCGCGCGCTTCTCGAAACCATGGGAGCCTAGGGATGGGCGAACACATCATCAAGCTGCCGGATGTCGGTGAAGGCGTCGCCGAGGCCGAACTTGTGGAGTGGCACGTCAAGGTCGGCGACCTCGTGCGCGAGGACTCGGTGCTTGCCGCCGTGATGACCGACAAGGCGACGGTGGAAATACCTTCGCCGGTCGATGGCGAGATTCTGTGGCTGGGCGCCGAGATCGGCGACACGGTGGCGATCGGCTCGCCGATCGTGCGGCTGAAAGTGGCGGGGGAGGGCAATGTCGCCGAAGGCTCGAAATCGTCAGAGGTCACGGCGGCACCGACCCCCACCCCTGCCGGGGCGAGCCACGGGTCTCGCCCGTCCTCCGGACCCCCACAAGAGGGAGGCGTTTCGGCCACGAAATCCGACGCCAAGTCGCCACCACCTGCACCAGCAGCCAAAAGCGCACGGGCAGCTGAGACTGAATCCCCCTCCCCCTTGTGGGGAGGGGCCAGGGGTGGGGGTGCTGCGCCGACATCTAAAGGTGCGGCACCCTCCGGCGCGCCGCGCCCGGAGGGCGAAAAGCCCCTGGCGTCGCCCGCCATCCGGCTCAGGGCGAAGGAGGCGGGGATCGATCTGCGCCAGGTGTCGGGTACCGGCCCTGCCGGCCGCATCAGCCACGAAGATATCGAGGCCTTTCTCGCGCGCGGGCCGCAGGTGGCGAAGGCGTCGGGTCTGGCGCGCAATGACAGCGTCGAGGATATCAAGGTCATCGGACTGCGGCGCAAGATCGCCGAAAAAATGTCGCTGGCGAAGTCACGCATCCCGCACATCACCTATGTCGAGGAGATCGACGTCACAGCACTTGAGGAGTTGCGCGCGGCGCTCAACAAGGAAAAGCGCAAGGGTGTGGAGAGGCCGAAGCTGACGCTGCTGCCGTTCCTGATGCGGGCGATGGTCAAGGCGATTGCCGACCAGCCCAACATCAACGCGCTGTTCGACGACGAGGCCGGCATCATCCATCAGCATGGCGGCATCCATATCGGCATTGCCGCGCAGACGCCGTCGGGCCTGGTGGTGCCGGTGGTCAAGCATGCCGAGGCGCGCGACCTCTGGGATTGCGCGGCCGAGCTCAACCGCCTGGCCGAAGCGGCGAAGTCCGGCACGGCCAGCCGCGACGAGCTGTCGGGATCGACCATCACCATCACCTCGCTCGGCGCCATGGGCGGCGTGGCGACGACGCCGGTCATCAATCATCCTGAGGTGGCGATCGTCGGCGTCAACAAGATGATGGTGCGGCCGGTCTGGGACGGCACCCAGTTCATCCCGCGCAAGATGATGAACCTGTCATCGAGCTTCGATCACCGGGTGGTCGACGGCTGGGATGCGGCGGTGTTTGTGCAGCGCATCAAGGCGCTGATTGAGACGCCAGCGCTGATATTTGTGGATTGAGGGGCGGAACGACCGAGATGACGGCGGGACAGCACCCCCTCTGCCTTGCCAGGCATCTCCCCCACAAGGGGGGAGATTGGACGTCACGCAGGGTTTCGCCAATCTCCATCGTTGCAGGAATGAGCGAAGCGAAGAAGCTGCTGATCTCCCCCCTCGTGGGGGAGATGTCCGGCAGGACAGAGGGGGGCGCGAAGGATCGCGACGGAACATTCCCTCGCATCAAAGGGTCACGCCATGAAAGAAATCTCCTGCAAGCTGCTGGTCATCGGCGCCGGGCCCGGCGGCTACGTCTGCGCTATCCGTGCCGGCCAGCTCGGCATCGATACGGTGATCGTTGAAGCCGGCAAACCGGGCGGCACCTGTCTCAATGTCGGCTGCATCCCGTCCAAGGCGATGATCCATGCGGCGGAAGAGTTCGAGAAGGTCGCGCATATGGCCGGCGGCAGCAGTCCGCTCGGCATTTCTGTGGCGGCTCCGGTGCTCGATCTCGGCAAGACGGTTGCGTGGAAGGACGGCATTGTTAGCCGGCTGACCGGGGGCGTTGCCGGGCTACTGAAGAAGGCCAAGGTCAAGACCGTCTATGGCTGGGCGACGTTCCGCGACGGCAAGACCGTCGCGGTCGAGACCGAGACCGGCACCCAGATCATCCGCGCCGAAACGGTTGTGATCGCCACCGGCTCGGCGACGGTGGAACTGCCGTTCCTGCCGTTCGGCGGCCCGGTGATTTCATCCACAGAAGCGCTGGCTCTCGGCGAGGTGCCGAAAAAGCTCGCCGTGGTCGGCGGCGGCTATATCGGGCTGGAACTCGGCATGGCGTTCGCCAAAATGGGCGCCGCGATGACCGTGGTCGAGGCGCTGCCGCGCGTGCTGGCGCAGTATGATGCGGAACTGACCCGGCCGGTGGTGAAACGGCTGGCCCAGCTCGGCGTCGAGGTGATGCTTGGCGCCAAGGCCAAGGGGGTCAAGGGCGACGCGCTGCTGGTCGAGACCGCGGACGGCAAGAGCACCAAAATCGCGGCAGACAAGATCCTGGTCACGGTCGGCCGCAAGCCGGTGACGGAGGGCTGGGGCCTCGATCAGATCGATCTCGACATGGCCGGCAAGTTCATCAAGATCGACGACCAGTGCCGCAGCTCGATGCGCGGCATCTATGCCATTGGCGACGTCACCGGCGAGCCGATGCTGGCGCACCGGGCGATGGCGCAAGGCGAAATGGTGGCCGAGATCGTCGCCGGCCACAAGCGCAGCTGGGACAAGCGCTCGATCCCGGCCGTCTGCTTTACCGATCCGGAGCTGGTGACGGCAGGGCTAACGCCGGAGGAGGCGAAGGCGCTGGGCGAAATCAAGATCGGCCAGTTCCCCTTCGCCGCCAACGGCCGGGCGATGACGAAACTCGGCGAGGACGGGTTCGTCCGCGTCGTGGCGCGCGCGGACAACCATCTGGTGCTGGGCATCCAGGCGGTCGGGCAAGGCGTGTCGGAACTGGCGGCGGCATTCGGCCTGGCGCTGGAAATGGGCGCGCGGCTGGAGGATATCGCCGGGACCATCCATGCGCATCCGACGCAAGGCGAAGGCTTCCAGGAAGCGGCGCTGAAGGCGCTGGGCCACGCGCTGCATATTTGAAGTGCGCTTACCCTCCCCTTGTGGGGAGGGTCGATCCGCTTAGCGGAGCGGGGTGGGGGTCCTCGCCGACCGTCAGCGCTCACCCCCACCCCGTCTCGCCATCTCCGCTTCGCTCCGACCGCGAGCCGACCCTCCCCACAAGGGGGAGGGTGGCCGCTCAGCCGTTGGTTGTCGCAGATCAGCGGAATGTACTAAGTGTCGGTCCATGGACACCGGCCTGAAGAAATACATCGCCATACGCTACAACATCGCCGCTGGCTTCAAGCCAAGCCAGTGGGACGGAAAGGGCCGCGCCAATCTCGACCCGGTCTGGCTGGTCGAGCGCCTGGCGTTGTTCGACACCTATTGCGCGTCGTCGCTCGAAGGCCAGTCGCTGAAGGATTTTGCCGTCCTTGTGGCGTTCGATGCCGATACGCACGAGAACTATATTCGCACCGTGTGCAGCTGCGTGACCGGTGTCGACGTCAGGCCGATCCTTGTCGAGGCCGGCGAGGATTACAATGATCGCTTCAATGCCTTCGTCCAGGCCGATACCGATGCCGACTATGTTTCGCTCACGCGGCTCGACAGCGACGACGCGCTGGCGCCGACCTTCATGGAGCGCGTCGAGCACTACGCGCGCCGGGAGATCGAAAAGGGTGTGGTGGACCTGCAGCCGCTCTACATTGCCTTTCCGGACGGCCAGAATTTCGACACGGCAAGCGGACGCTACACGCACCACGACTATGTCACGTCGGCGTTCGGCACGCTGGTCGAAAGGAGATCGCCGGCGATGAGCGGCGTCTACAGCGAGCACCACGCAAAAATGGCGACGCGCTTCAACACCGTCGTGGCGGCATCGAAGGGCGCGCAATGGTGCATCGTCATCCATGGCAACAACGCCGCCAACGTGTTGAGGGGGAAGCCGGTCTCGGGGCCGTCCTTTACGGTGGGCCGACCGGGTGTCGAACCCGAGGTGCCAGCGCGAAGGCAAAGCGCGCCACGACAGACGACGCAGCCCCGCATGGCGCCGCGAACCGCGGGCAACTTCATCCGGTTTCTGCTCGGACGACCGATGGCTCTGCGGAAGTAGCGGGCGCTTTACCCTCCCCCTTGTGGGGAGGGTTGATCCGCGGAGCGGAGCGGGGTGGGGGTCCTCGCCAACCGTCGGCGCTCACCCCCACCCCGTCTCGCCATCTCCGCTTCGCTCCGATTGCGCGCCGACCCTCCCCCCAAGGGGGAGGGTGAAGTAGCTCAGCTCGCCAGCCGGCTCACCATCTCGTGCTGCGCATAAGCGCGCCCAAAACGATTGGCGAGAAACGCATCCAGCGCGATGTCTTCCTGCTTGACGAAACCGGTCGCCGGCAAGGTGCCGTCGGCCAGCATGTCGAGCACGGCGCAGATGCCGGACGCGGTGGTGATCTGGATTGCGCTGCGCACCTGGCTGCCAATGCGCTGCGAATAGATCTTGTTGGCGTAGGTTTCCTGCAGCAGGCGGCCATTGCGGCGGCCCGAGACGGTGACGAAGACGATGACCACGTCCTGCAGCGTTGCCGGCAGGGCGCTCTCGAAGATATCCTTCAGCACGTCGCGGCGGTGGCGCAGGCCGAGATCGTTGAGCAGCGCCTTCATGATCGCCGCGTGGCCGGGATAGCGGATGGTGCGGTAGTTCAGCGTGCGCACCTTGCCCTTCAGCGTCTCGGCCAGCGTGCCGAGACCGCCGGAGGTGTTGAAGGCCTCATAGGTGACGCCGTCGAGCGAGAACTCTTCGCGCTCCTCCAGCGGCGGCACCTCGATCAGCTCGCCCTCGACGATCGCCTCGCAGGGTTCGCAATATTCGTTGATGACGCCGTCGGTGCTCCAGGTCAGATTGTAGTTCAGCGCATTGGACGGGTATTGCGGCAGCGCGCCGACGCGCATGCGAACGCTTTCCAGCGTGTCGAAGCGGCTGGCGAGATCGTTGGCGACGATCGAGATGAAGCCCGGCGCCAGGCCGCATTGCGGAATGAAGGCGCTGTTGCCCGACTTGGCCAGCTCCTTGACGCGGCGGGTGGAGACGACGTCCTCGGTCAAATCGAGATAGTGTACGCCGGTGGCGGCCGCGGCCTCGGCGATGCGAGTGGTCAAATGGAAGGGGGCGGCGCTCAGCACGGCGAAGGCGCCGGCAAGGGCGGCCTCGAGTGCGCCCGGCGCTGCGATATCGAGCTCCAGCCCCTCGACGCCGGCGGGAAGTTCGGCCGCGGCAAGCTGCGCCGCCGCGCGGTCGACAACGGTGACGCGGTAGTCGCCGCTGTCGGCGAGCATGCCTGCAATGGTGGAGCCGATCTTGCCGGCGCCGACGACGATGATTTTCTTCATGACCTTGCCCCTCGTGAAAACTCTTTGGCCCAGACCGCCGCGCGGTGGACGCGATGCCTTCAAGAATCGCAGCTTGCCTGTCGAAAGGAAGCGTGGGATCGTTCGAAATGAACCCTGCAATTGAACGATACGCCGACGAGGTTCGTCGAAATGCTCAGTGACGCCGAACAAAAACTGCTTTCCCTGCTGCGCGCCAATGCCCGCGCGTCGACCACTGAGCTGGCGCGCCAGCTCTGCGTTTCGCGCACGACAGTGCAGAGCCGGATCGAGCGGCTGGAACAGCGCGGCATCATCACCGGCTATGGCGTGCGGATGGCGCCGGACTACGAGCAGGGGCTTGTGCGGGCGCATGTGCTGCTCACCGTCACGCCCAAGCTCGCCGACAAGGTGGTGCGGGCGCTGCAGGCGCTGCCGCCGGTACGGACGCTGCACTCGGTGAGCGGCAATTTCGACATGATCGTCATCGTCGACGCGCCGTCGATCAGGGATCTGGATGCGTTGCTGGACGAGATCGGGGCGATGGACGGGGTCGAGCGGACGTCGTCGTCGATTATTTTGTCGACACGGATCGATCGGTAGGTGGAACGCATGAGCCGCTAATCTCCCCCGTGCGGGGGAGATGGCCGGCAGGCCAGAGGGGGTCGGTTCGACTGGGCTCGGCCTACCTGCCGCTGCAGAAGGAGGTTAGCGCTCCACGCGAGGCGACCCCCTCTGTCGCCTTCGGCGACATCTCCCCCTCAAGGGGGGAGATTAGCTGCTAAGCCGCCGCCGTTCCGGCTCGCTATCCAGCCACGCCACATCCTCCGCCGACAGCTTGATATCCAGCGCCTTCAAACTGTCCTCCAACTCGTCCAGCGTGCGCGGGCCGATCAACGGCACCGACGGAAAAGGCTGCGCCAGCACATAGGCGAGCGCGATGTGGATCGGACTTTTGCCCAGGCGCTGCGCCAGCTCGATGGCACGGTCGCGGCGGCCGAAATTTTTTTCCGAGTACCAGACCCGCACCAGCTCCTCATTGTCCTGCTTGTCGCGGCCGGCGCGGTCGGTGAAGAAGCCGCGGCCCTGGCTCGACCAGGCGAAGTTGGGCATCTGCCTTTTCGTCAGCCAGGATTTCCAGTCGTCGGTCGACGAGGTGATGCAGCCGGCCCAGATCGGCTCCAGCATCTCGGCCAGCGAGAAATTGTTCGAGAGCACGCCGGGCTTCTGCTTGCCGGTGCGCTCGGCATAGGCAATCGCCTCGTCCATGCGCGCCATCGTCCAGTTCGAGCCGCCGAACGGGCCACGGATGCGGCCGGCCTTGACCTCGGCGTCCATCGCATCGACGAATTCGCCGACCGGCACATCCGGGTTGTCGCGGTGCATGAAATAGAGGTCGACATGGTCGGTCTGCAGCCGGTCCAACGACTGGGCGAGCTGCTTGCCGATGACATCGGGATAGCAGAGCGGCGAGTGGGCGCCCTTGGCGATAATCACCGACTGCTCGCGCACGCCGCGATTCCTGAGCCACTGGCCAAGCAGCGTTTCGGTGTAGCCGGCGCCGTAGACATAGCCGGTATCGAACAGATTGCCGCCGGTCTCGAAGAAGGCGTCGAGCAGGATTGCGCCCGACGAGAAGGTGCGGAAATCCTCGAAGCCGAGCGCCACCACGGAGGCCGGCTTCGACAGGCCCGCAATCTTGCGCTTGCCGATGGCGGTGCCGCCGGTGCGCAGCGGCCGGCCCGAAAGGGTGTTCGTTCGCTTAGCCGGCTTTTCGATCTCATATTCGAGCCCGACGGCAGCGCGCCATTTGTCGAGCACACGCAGCGTGCCGAGACTGTCGGCCCAGCCCATGCCCGGCCAGGCGAATTCCTGTTTGCCGGCCAGGATCGCCTCGCCGGCGGCGTCGACCTCGAAGGAATAGAGATGGCGGGTTTCGTTGACGCTGATGGTCTCGCGCGTGTCGTCGGCGAGAGTTACATCGATCCGGCCAGGGCCGCCATCGCGGTTGCCGCCGCCGGCGAACCAGAAATCCGGCACCTCGATGCGGCCCTTGGTGCCGAGGATGCGCAGGACATTGTCCTGTTTCAGCGAGATGCTGCAGGACACCTCGGCAACTATTCCACCGGGAAAATGCAGCAGCGCCGAGGCCCATTCGTCGACGCCGGACTTGCCGAGATGGGCGGTGCCGACAACCTTGTCCGGCTCGGCGAAGGGTTTTCCAGTCGCAGCCCCGGCAATCAGCCGCACCATCGAGACGGGATAGCCGCCGACATCGAGGATGCCGCCGCCGGCGAGATCGTTGGCGTAGAGCCGGTGCTCGGGCATGAAGCCCGGCATGGCGAAGCCGAAGCTCGACTTCATCAGCCTGACATCGCCGATGACGCCCGACTTGATGAGTTCCACCAGCTTCGCCGTCTGCGGGTGCAGCCGGTACATGAACGCTTCGCCGAGGAAGGTGCCGGCCTTGCGCGCAGCATGGATCATGGCGTCGGCCTCGAAGGCGGTCAGCGCCAGCGGCTTTTCGCACAGCACATGCTTGCCGGCTTCCGCCGCCTTGATTGCCCATTCGGCATGGCCGGGATGCGGGATGGCGATATAGACGGCGTCGACCTCGGGGTCAGCGAGCAGCGCGTCGTAACCGTCGAGGATGCGGGCGCCGGGAAACGTCTCGGCCAGGCCTGCCTTGCCGGGATTGCGGGCGCCGAGCGCCACGATCGTGCCGGTGCGCGAGCCTGCCACGCCGCGGGCGAACGCTTTGGCGATGTCGCCAGGCCCGAGTATCCCCCAGCGGATGGGCGCGATTGCAGTCATGGTCATTCTCCTTGCAAGGCTGGAAGCGCTCAGCGCAGCCGCTGGCCGTTTTCGTCGAACAGATAGGATTTGCGGATGGACACGGTGATCTCCTGGGTGTCGGGGACCTTTGCCGCGTCGCGCTGGATCACCAGGTCTTCGCCATGGGCGGTCCTGGCATAGATGAAGCTGGTGCCGCCGAGATGCTCGACCACGTCGATGCCGACGGTGAGGTCGGCGTCGCCTTCGCCGCCATTGCCGAAATGTTCGGGCCGCACGCCGACAATGACCTTGGCTCCTGTTTGCGGCACGGCGCCGGTCAACGGTTGCATAATGCGGGTCATTTCCTCGCCCACCAGCTCGACGGTGACGCTGCTCATGTTGCGCCCGACGACGCGGCCCTTGATGAAATTCATCTTCGGCGAGCCTACAAAGCCGGCGACGAACTGGTTGTCGGGATTGTCGTAGAGATCGAGCGGCCTGCCGATCTGCTCGACATGGCCACCGCGCAGCACGACGATCCGGTCGGCCAGCGTCATCGCCTCGGTCTGGTCGTGGGTGACATAGATCATCGTTGTGCCGAGTTCCTTGTGCAGGCGCGAGATCTCGACCCGCATCTGGACGCGCAGCTCGGCGTCGAGATTGCTCAACGGCTCGTCGAACAGGAAGACTTGCGGTTCGCGCACGATGGCGCGGCCAATGGCGACGCGTTGGCGCTGGCCGCCGGACAATTGCCTCGGCCGCCGCGCCATCAACTCTGTGATGCGCAGGATTTCGGAGGCCCGCTTCACCCGCCGCTCGGTGTCCTCCTTGGGGTTGCCGGTCATCCTGAGACCAAAGCTCAGATTCTGCTCCACGCTCATGTGCGGGTAGAGCGCGTAGGACTGGAACACCATGGCGATGCCGCGCTCGGCCGGCTCGACATCGTTCATCACCTTGCCGCCAATGGCGATCTCGCCGCCGCTGATATCCTCCAGCCCGGCGATCATCCTGAGCAGCGTCGATTTTCCACAACCCGACGGGCCGACAAAGACGACGAACTCGCCATCGGCGATATCGATGTTGGCGCCATGGATGATCTCATAGACGCCGAAGCGTTTTACGACATTGGTGAGGGTGACTGCCGCCATATCGCTCTAGTCCTACTTGACGGCGCCGGCGGCGATGCCGGCGATGAAATGGCGCTGCAGCAGCACGAAGACGACCAGCATCGGTACGGTCAGCATGACGGCGCCGGCCATGATGCCGCCCCATGAGACCTTGGTCAGGCCGATCAGCGTGCCGAGCGCCACAGGGGCCGTCATGGCGCCGGGCTGGCTGTTGATCAAAAGCGGCCAGAGATAATTGTTCCACGAGGCGAGGAACAGAATGATGGCGAGCGCCGCCAGCATCGGCCGCGCCAGCGGCAAAGCGACGAACAGGAAGATGCGCCATTCCTTGACGCCCTCGACACGTGCCGCGTCGAAAAGGTCGGCCGGCATCATCGAGAAAGCCTGGCGCATGAACAGCACGCCCAGCGAATTGAACAAGGGTGGCACGATCAGCGCAATCCAGGTGTTGGCGAGCTGGAAGTCGCGCGCCACCATGATGAATTGCGGGATCAGCACCACCGCATAGGGCAGCGTAATGGTGCCGAGGATGATCGCCACCACCGCGCCCTTGCCGAAGAACTGATAGCGGGCGAGCGCCCAGCCGGCCATCGAGGTCAGCAGCACCGAGAAGAAGGTGTAGGTCACCGCCACCGCCACCGAAATACCGATAGCGCCGACGAAATTGGTGTCGCGCTGCAGGTTGTTGAAATTGTCGACGAAATTGCCGTGCGGCAGAAGCTCTATGCCGGGGCTGAAAATGCCGTTGTCGGGCATGGTCGAAAACACCACCATCATCCACAGCGGAAACAGCCAGATCACCGCCAGCGGTGTCAGGACCAGATGCAGCAGGACGCTGCGGCCGAGCCGGCGTTGCGACGGCGAACTCATTTCGGCTCTCTTGTCAGCCACAGCTGCACCAGCGTGATGGCGATGGCCAGCCCCGCCATGGTGTAGGCGACGGCCGAGGCGTAGCCGAAATTGAGCGAGCGAAAACCCTGGCGGTAGAGCAGCAGGCCAAGCGTCTCGGTGCCGCCGCCGGGGCCGCCGCGCTCCGTGATCAGGAACGGCTCGGTGAACAGCTGCATGGTGCCGATGATCGACAGCACGGCGCAAAACACGATGACCGGCTTGAGCAGCGGCAGCGTTATGTAGAAGAACTGCTTGAGCTTGCTGACGCGGTCGAGCGTCGCTGCTTCATAGACGTCCTCGGGGATCGACTGCAGGCCGGCGAGCAGGATGATGGCGTTGTAGCCGGCCCAGCGCCAGGTTACCGCGATCATGATCAGCGCCATGGCCGGTGTGACGTTGGAGAACCAGTCGATCTTGGCCAGGCCGACGCCGGCGAGGAGCTTGTTGATGATGCCGAAATCCAGGTTGAACATCAGCCGGAACACGGCGGAATAGGCGACCTCGCCGACCACCACCGGAGCGAAGAAGGCAAAGCGGTAGAGGCCACGTGCTTTCAGCAGCGGCGAGTTCAGCAGCACCGCCATGATGATCGCCAGCGAGATCATCACCGGCACCTGGATGACGAGGATGAGCAGCGTGTTCTTCAGCGCGTTGAAGAAAGCGGGGTCGCCGATCAGGCGGCCCCAGTTGAACGTCGGCGCAAAGCGCCAGGGCACCGTGCGCGTCGCCTGGAAGGAAATCATGAACGAGGAGATGATCGGCCACACCCAGAAGATGGCGAAGATCAGGAGGTAGGGCGTGAGGAAGCGATAGGCCGTGGCGTTCTGGTAGCGCATGGTTCCTCCTCCTTCCTCTTTCCCGGCTGATATCCGGCGTGTTGTTAGCCGGCGGACGCCGCCGGCAATTGGCGATCTGTTGGGCGAGAGCGTCCCTTTCCCCGCCACTATACGGGGAGAGGATGCCGGCAGGCAGGTGAGGGGCAGCGCCAACAGTCCGGCAAATTGCCCTATATCTGGCCCGCCAGCATCACCGCCTTGGTCACTTGATCGGCAGTCCCGTCGCCGAAGCGATCTGGCTGGCGGCGTCGTCGAGGGCGGCCTTGGCATCGGGATAGCCGCCGCCGAGATATTTGGTCTGCACGGCGCGCATGATGATTTCGGCGTCGCTCTGGAACGGCGTGCCGCGGCTCGGCACCACCTTGGGCAGCGTGGCGAGAATGTCCTTCCACACTGCCTGGCCGCCCCAATAGGGCAGGCCCTGCGAGACGTAGGGGTCGTCGAGGGCCGAGATCAGTGACGGCACTAGGCCGAAATCCCTGAGCATGGTGATCTGGCCTTCATTGGTCTCGAGCGTGTATTTCAGATAGGCGTAGGCGGCCTCCTTGTTCTTCGAGGCTGAGGTGATGGCGAGCGACGAGCCTCCGAGATTGGCCGCGCGGGGGCCGTCGGCGGTCAGGCTCGGCATTAGGTAGACACCCCATTTGCCGTTTTCGCCGGCGGATTCGGTGCGGATGGTGCCCTCATACCAGCCGCCATAGACCTGGGTGGCGACGGTGCCGGCGGTGTTGTTGGTGATCTTGGTGCCCCAGTCGGCCGACGAGATGATGCCGGCGTCCTTCATGTCCTTGATCTTGGCCAGCGTGTCGACGCATTTCGGCTGGTTGACGGTGATCGACTGCCCATCGGCGGCGAAATAGCCGCAGCCCTGTTCGTTGGAAATCATGCGGAAGAATTCGGTGTCGCCGTTGAAATCGGCATTGGTCATGGTGACGCCGGGATTGGCGGCCTGGACCTTCTTGCCGGCGGCGATGAAATCGTCCCAGGTCTTGATCGAGGCCGGATCGACGCCGGCCTTCTCGTAGAAGTCGCGGCGGTAGAAGGCGGCTACCGGGCCGGAATCCCACGGCATGGCATAGGCCTTGTCGCCGACCTCCAGTTCGGTGCGCTTGAAGTCCGGGAATTTCTTCTGGTCGTCGGCGGTGTAGCCCAGCGTGTGCAAATCGACGAAGCAATCGGGGAACTGGCTCCAGTAGTTCTCGGCCTCGCCGTTTTCGATCGAGACGATATCGGGCAGGCCGACGCCGCCGGCCGCACAGCCGGCGATCGACTTGTCATAGGTCGGCTGGTTGCCGAGATCCTGAACGGTGACCTTGACGTCGGGATACTGTTTGTTGAAGCCGGCCACCGTAGCCTTCAGCGACGAAGCGGCGATATTCCAGCTCCAGATCGTAATTTCGCCGGACTGCGCCAAAGCCGGGGCTGAGCCCAGGCCAAGCGCCAGCGCGGCACAGATCAGTGTCGTGCGCATTGAAATCCTCCCATTTCATTTGCTCTCTCTTCGCGAGCATGGCTAGACTAGGCGGCGCGGAAGGCTTGTCCCTGACAACGGGAATAAAAGATGGGCGGAAAGTAAGATGCCGGAACGGCCGTTTTACCAGCCTGGCGCCAGCAGCGTCGAAGGCCTGCCGATGGCTTTGCAGATGTTTCACAACCATCCGCTGGTGATGCTGAAGCCGCATTGGCATGCCCAGGTCGAGGTCAATTTCATCGTCCGCGGCAGCGTGCACTACCGCATGAACGAGCACGAGATCGCGCTCACGGCGGGCGACATGTGCCTGTTCTGGGGCGGGCTGCCGCACCAGATGGACGATCTCTCCGACGACGCCATCTATGCCGGCGCGCATCTGCCGCTGGTGCATTTCTTCCGCCTGCACCTGCCGACGGATGTCCGCCACCGGCTGATGACGGGCGCCACGCTGGTGACATCGGCGACCGACCAGGCCGATCATCACAATTTCGAACGCTGGAACCGCTATTTCCGCTCGGGCGATCCGGCGATAACCGAGCACGCCGTGAACGAGCTGCTGCTGCGGTTGGAGCGGGTGCGCTTCGAGCCCTACCGGCTGGTGCCGGAAACCGCCATCGGCCAGGAACCCGGCGGCCCGTTCGACCAGCAATCGCTGCGCAATGTCGGTCGCATGTGCGACTTCATCGCCGAGAATTTCCTCTACGACATAGACTGCGTCGACATCGCGGCGGCGGCCGACATCCATCCCAAATACGCCATGAGCATTTTCAAGAAGTCGACCGGCATGACGCTCAACGAATATATGAACCTGCTGCGGCTGAGCTATGCGCAGGCGCTTTTGATGCATGAAGACGCCAATGTGCTGCGCGTCGCCATGGATTCAGGCTTCGGCTCGCTCAGCGCCTTCAACAAATCCTTCCGCAAGCTGGCGGGGATGTCGCCCTCGGATTTTCGCCGGGGTGCGGTGGGCCGGTAGGTTCAACGGTCGTCTTGATCAACCCGCAGCCGTTCGGGTGGAAACATGTGCAAGGCTAATCGCGACCACCTTTGTCGACTGCGATCATCAACTTGGAGAATTGTCAGCGACTTCGCGTTTCATGAGCGCCTTCGACCTGGCTCTGGCGTTGTCATTTCAAGCCGGGACCGGTGCCCTCCGCCCGAGGAAACCCGACAATTACCGCCAGCCCAGGCCGGCGATCCTCCAGCGCAATCGTTGCACCATGCAGGTCGGCGATTGCCCGCACCAGGCTGAGGCCAAGGCCGCTGCCGGGCGTGGTGCGGCTGGAGTCGAGCCGGTAGAGCCGCTGGAACACTTTTTCGCGCTCCTGCGCCGGGATGCCGGGGCCATTGTCGGCGACCTCAGCCAGAATGCGGTCGCCTTGCCGCCGCACCGATAGAAGGATTGCCGTGCCATCGGGGCAATGCCGCAGCGCGTTCTCAACCAGATTGGCAAACAATTGCGTCAGCAGGTCGCGGTCGCCGTGGACCAGGCATGGCGTGCCGTGGACGATCGTGGCCGACAGCGACTTGCCGTCATCCTCGGCGACACCGGCGTAGATTTCGGCAATGGCATCGATGACGCCGGTGAGGTCGAGATCGACAAAGCGCGCCTTGCGGGCGCCGGCCTCGATCTGGGCAATACGCAACAGCGCATCGAAAGTATCGTTGATCTGCAGGCTTTCCCCACGTGCCTCCGCCAGCTCATCGGCAACGGCCTCACCCCGCGCGGTCCTGTCGGCCGCAGCTTCCAAAATCATCTGCAGCCGGTTGAGCGGCGTCTTCAGATCATGCGCGATGTCGGCGCTGACCTGGCGCATGCCGTCCACCAGCGCCGCCAGCCGCTCCAGCGCGGCGTTGACCTGGCGCGAGACGCCGTCAATGTCGTCGCCATTGCCGAGCAGTGGAATGCGGGCGTCGAGCCGGCCGTTGGAGACATCGTCCATGGTGGTGGCAATGCCGTCGAGGCGACGCTGCACACGCGACGCCAGCAAGGCGCCGCCAGCCACCGCCAGCCCTGAAATGATCAGGGTGGCCCAGCCGAAGTTCATCAAAACGATGCGTTCCAGCTCCTCGGTTTCGGAAAGCGAAAAGGCAATTGTCAGGCTGTTGGGCCCGACCGAACCGGTCCAGGCGCGGTACATAGTGTCCGGCGCAACGCCTGGCAGGGAAGCGGCAAAATCGGAAAAGCCATCCGGAAGGTCGGCGGCGGTGAAATTCCCGGCCAGATGATTGCCGGCGGGATCGGTGAGCGAGAACAGCTGTTCCTTGCTCGGGCTGAGCGCGGCGTGGCTGTCGACTGCCGAAACCAGATCCTCCCGGTCGTTTCCGGCATAGGTCACCGCCACGACCGAATAGGTCTCCTTGACCGACTGGTCGAGCTGCTCGGCAAGATCCGCGCTCATCAGCTGGTAGACGATGGCGCCTGACAGGATGAAGGCGAGCACGAACAGCAAGGCGAAGGTCAGGGCCAGCCGAAACGGCGTGCTGCGCAGCAGGCGAGAGCCTGTCTCAGTCATAGTGCGTTTCAGTCATTGCAAGCTTCAGTCATGGCAAGTTTCTGTCATGCCGCGCCTCAGTCGTGAACACTGTAGCCAGTGCTGCGCACGGTGTGGATCAACGCGGTTTCGAACGGCCTGTCGATCTTGGCGCGCAGCCGGCTGATATGGGTTTCGACGACGCTGGTCTTGGGGTCGAAGTGAAAATCCCAGACCCGTTCCAGAAGCATGGTGCGGGTGATGACGCGGCCCTCGCCGCGCATCAGCACTTCGAGCAGGCTGAATTCGCGCGGCTGCAGGTCGATCGCCTGGCCCTGCCTGGTGACGCGGCGCTGGATCAGGTCCATTTCGAGGTCGGCGATGCGCAGCGTCGTCTTCAGCTCCTGCACCGCAGGGCGACGGCCGAGCGCGTTGATGCGGGCGAGCAGTTCGGAAAAGGCGAATGGCTTGACGAGATAGTCGTCGCCGCCGGCCTCGAGCCCTTCAACCCTGTCGTCGACGCCGCCGACCGAGGTCAGAAAGATCGCCGGCGTACGCACGCCCGCTGCCCGCACCGCCTTGATCATCGACAGGCCGTCGAGGCCGGGCAGCATGCGGTCGACGACGATCACGTCATAGGCGTCGCGTGTCGCGGCAAACAGCGCGTCGCGGCCATCGCGGCTGAGGTCGCAGATATGGCCTGCCTCGCCAAGGCCCTTGACGACATAGTCGGCGGTGCGTGGGTCGTCCTCGACAAGGAGAAGTCGCATCGTTGTTCCGATCGTTGGCGATTGAGCAGTTCCCGGCTCTCGAACCTTATCCGGTTGCGACAACAGGTCGACCACCAAGCACCCAGCCTTGCGGCTTTTTCTTGGCGGCAGATCGCTCCGCTCAGCAGGTTGATCAAAGGGACATTGACACTCGAAAGCTGCGCTCTAGCGTGCGACACATCCGGTTACGCAATCATTAGGCTAATCGAGTCAGGGGACAAGAAATGACGACGATTGCCGATGTCGCGCGCCATGCCGGAGTGTCGGTCGCAACCGTCTCGCATGTGATGAACCGCACGCGCCATGTCGAGCCTGAGACGGCCGAGCGCGTGCATTCGGCCATCGCCGCCTTGCGCTACAGCCCGAACACGCTGGCGCGCAGCCTGAGGCGCGGCGAGACCAAGACCATCGGCCTGCTGCTGCCGGACAATTCCAACCCGTTCTTCGCCGGCGTGGCGCGCCAGATCGAGGATGCCGGCTTCCTTGCCGGCTATACTGTGATCCTGTGCAACTCCGACGGCAGCGCCGAGAAGGAGGAGCGCTACCTCCAGGTGCTGATGGCCAAGCAGATCGACGGGCTGATCTTCGCCGGCTCGTCGGATCATGCGCGGGTGTTCTCCAGCCTTCTGCCCGGCGTCCCGGCGGTGCTGCTCGACCGCGAGATCCATTCGGTCAATGTCGATTCGGTGCTGGTCGATCACGATCATGGCGGCTATCTCGCCGGCCGCTATCTGGCCGGGCTCGGCCACGAGAAGATCGGCGTCATCGGCGGCCCGCGCGATTCCAGCTCCAGCCCGGCCCGCCTGCGCGGCTTCGCCAGGGCGCTGCAGGAAGCCGGCCTCGACCTGCCGCCGGCCTCGGTGGTGGATTCCGACTACCACTTCGCCGGCGGCCGCACGGCGATGGAGCGGCTGATGGCGCAGGCGCCGGGGATCACGGCGCTGTTTGCCTGCAACGATCTGATGGCCATGGGCGCGCTGACAGTGCTGCGCGGGCGCGGATTGCGGGTCCCCGGCGACATGTCGATGATCGGCTTCGACGACATCCCCTATGCCGTCACCACCTGGCCGCCGCTGACGACGATCGCACAGCCGGTCGAGAAGATCGGCACCCGCGCCGTCAGCCTGCTGCTCGAGCGGGTTGCCGAGCCTGCGGCGCATTCGCGCCGCGAAGTGCTCACCCCGGTGCTCGTCGAACGGGAGAGCTGCGCGCCGTTGAGCGGCTGAAGTCCCTCAGGCGGCGGCCGGCTGCAGCGCTGCCCTGAGCAGCATGCCGAAGAGGTCGCGCGGCTCGTCGGGATCGGCGAGCAGGTCGAGCTCCTCGTAGAGGCCGGTGGCCTGAAGCTGGTCTCTGACATAGCGCAGCGCGGAAAAATCCTCGGTGGCGAAGCCGACGGAATCGAACAAGGTGATCTGTTCCGCCGTCTTGCGGCCTTCCGCCTTGCCGGTCATCACCTGCCACAACTCGGTCACCGGATGGTCGGCGTGGAGCTGCTGGATTTCGCCCTCGATGCGCGTCTGCGGCGAGAACTCGACGAAGATGTCGGAGCGCAAAAGGATGTCGCGGTGCAGTTCCGTCTTGCCGGGGCAGTCGCCGCCGACCGCGTTGATGTGCACGCCGGAACCGACCATGTTGTCGGTCAGAATGGTGGCGGACAGCTTGTCGGCGGTCACCGTGGTGATGATGTCGACGCCTTCCACAGCATCCTGGCCGGTCGCGCAGATGGTGATGTCAAAGCCTTTGCCGGCGAGGTTGCGGGCGCATTTCTCGGAAGCCGAGCGGTCGATGTCGTAGAGCCGCAGCCGGTCGATGCCGAGCAGCGCTTTGAAGGCGACAGCCTGGAATTCGGACTGGGCGCCATTGCCGATGATGGCCATCGAGCGCGCGCCTTTCGGCGCCAGATATTTGGCCGCGACAGCGGAGGTCGCCGCGGTGCGCAGCGCCGTCAGGATCGTCATTTCGGTGAGCAGCATCGGATAGCCGGAGCCGACATCGGCGAGCACGCCGAAGGCGGTGACGGTCTGGCGCCCCTCGCGCATGTTCTTGGGATGGCCGTTGACATATTTGAAGCCGTATAGCCGGCCGTCGCTGGTCGGCATCAGTTCGATGACGCCGTCATGGCTGTGCGAGGCGATGCGCGGCGTCTTGTCGAACAGCTCCCAGCGGCGAAAATCCTCCTCGATATAGGCGGCGAGTTCGGTGAGGAACCGCTCGACGCCGATGGTCAGCACCAGCTTCATCATGCGGTCGACGCTGACGAAGGGGACGATGGCAAGGCGGGAAGGCTGGGTCATGCAATGCTTCCGGAATGGCTGCGGGTCGGGCGGTCCATGATGCGCCGGCCCATCAGGCTGGCGGCGAGGTCGACAATCAGCGTGGCGGTGCGGCCGCGCTCGTCGAGGAACGGGTTGAGCTCGACCAGATCAAGGCTGGAGACCAGGCCGCTGTCGGACAGCATCTCCATCACCAGGTGCGCCTCGCGGAAGGTGGCGCCGCCGGGCACGGTGGTGCCGACGGCCGGCGCGATGGAGGGGTCGAGGAAGTCGACGTCGAGGCTGACATGCAGCAGGCCGTTTTCCTTTTCGACGATGGCCAGGAAGGCGCGCAGCAAAGGTGCGACGCCGTGCTCGTCAATGGTGCGCATGTCGTGCACGGTAACCCCCGCTTCGCTCAGCGCCCGGCGCTCCGCCGGATCGACGCTGCGCAGGCCCATGACGCAGATGTGGGCAGGGTCGACGGCGACAGGCAGGTCCGGGAAATAACCGTTGAAGCCCGGCCGGCCGCTGGCATAGGCGAGCGGCACGCCGTGCAGATTGCCGCTGACGGTGGTATCGAGCGTGTGGAAATCGGGATGTGCGTCGAGCCACAGCACGAAGAGCGGCCGGCCGCATTCGGCGGCGCGGCGGGCTATGCCCGACACCGTGCCGGCCGATATCGCGTGGTCGCCGCCAAGGAAGATCGGCATGGCGTTCCGCGAAGCCGCATAGGCGGTCTCGGCTATCGCCGCCGTCCAGGCGGAAATCTCCGGTAGGGCCTTCAGCGCGAGATTGCCATGGACGATTGCGCGCACGGCGGCCGGTTGCACCGCGCCCCAGTCCTCGACCTCGTGGCCAAGTTCCGACAGCACCGAGACAAGCCCGGCCGTGCGCAGCGCGCTTGGCCCCATCTCGCATCCCATCCTGCCGGCGCCGTCCTGCACCGGCGCGCCAACGATCCTGCAGCGCATGTTTCTTGTTGTCCTTGTAAATTGATTGGGCGGTTGATGCGTGGAATGAACCATCCCGGCCCGGCAGTATGAACAGGCGAAATTGGCATTTCGAGAAGAATGATTTATCAATCCGATAAGTCAGTTTGGTCAAAGTGGATAGAATCATGGACTTGCTCGACGAAAGGCTGGTCACGCTGCTCAGGCATGATGCCCGGCGCAGCATCTCCGATCTCGCGGTCGATCTCGGGGTGTCGCGCGCCACGGTCAGGGCGCGCATGGAGCGGCTGGAAAAAACGGGCGAGATCATCGGCTACACGGTGGTGCTGCGCGCCGACGCGGTCGACCAGCGGATACGCGGCGTGATGATGATCGAGATCGAGGGCCATGCCGCCGACCGCGTGGTCCGGGCGCTCGGCGGCCTCGCCGAGGTTTCGACCATTCACACCACCAATGGCCGCTGGGACCTGGTGGTCGAACTCGGAACGGCGTCGCTCACCGATTTCGACGCGGTGCTTAGGCGGATACGGCTCATCCCGGGGATAACCGGCAGCGAGACAAGTCTGCTGCTGGCGACGCCGCGCACCACAAGGGCAAGGTTGGCGTAGCCGTCGTTCCGGCCGGCGTGTTCACGCAAAGCTTTGTGACGGATCTGGCGAATGGGTCGCCTGCCTGCGAAATCTCATTGAGGGCGGAGCTATCCTCCACGTGACGGAGGAAGCCGGCATGACGCGAGATTGCACCAGCTTGAACGGTGCAAGGACCGGATGCTTGCCACAGGCCAAGGCTGATGGCAGGATAAAAGGCCGCAACGTGCGGCCTCTGGCGGCCGTTGTGTTTCGATGGATTATGAAGCATTTTCCCAAGGTGCAGGTTCTCCTCACAATGTGCGGCAGCCTCGTTTCGCCTTGGTCGCCCTTGATTTTTCGCAATGTGCGCTTTGCCTGCCTCAGGCGGCAGGGCATTTAATTCCACGGGGTCAAGCCTCATGACAGAGATTTGTGCTCGGGCCGTCTATCGTCGGCGAAGACAAGGCATGGCGCCACAATCAGCGCCCCTGGCATTCGTGACCTGGTGAAGAATGCCGTTGCGTACCTCTCGCCCCCATGTTTCAAAACAGGTCGATAGACCCGTGAGAATGGTTTCGAAGCCTGCGGGGTTGCCCACGGTCCGGCGAGAATTCTAAAAGACGTTCACAATGACACAGCACGCAAAAGACGCACGAATTCTCATGTACAGCCACGACACGTTCGGGCTCGGCCATCTGCAGCGCTGCCGAACGATCGCGCATTCGCTGGTCGGGGATTTCCGCGGACTTCAGGTGCTAATCATTTCGGGCGCCACCATCGCCGGCGCCTTCGACTACCGCGCCCGCGTCGACTTCGTGAAGATCCCCAGCGTCATCAAGCTGCGAAACGGCGAATACACCTCGCTGGAAAAGGACATCGATCTGCACGAGACGCTAAGGATGCGGCAGTCGATTATCCGCCACACGGCCGAGAGCTTCCGGCCGGATATCTTCATCGTCGACAAGGAACCGCTGGGGCTGCGCGGAGAGATCGAGGATACGCTGTCCTACCTCAAGACGCGGGGCACCACGCTCGTGCTTGGCCTGCGCGAGGTGATGGACGCGCCGCATTTGCTCGAAGCGGAGTGGGCACGCAGGGATGTGATGCGCAAGATCGGCCTGTTCTACGACAAGGTCTGGGTCTATGGCCCGCCGGATTTCTACGATCCGCTGACCGGCCTGGAGGTGCCGCCGGCGGTCAGGGCAAAGATGAAGTTCGTCGGTTTCCTGCAACGGAGCCTGCAGCAGAACCAGTTGCCCGGCCACCGGCCCGAGGGCGACTATATCCTGGTTACCACCGGTGGCGGCGGTGACGGCGCCGACCTGATCCACAACGTCATCGAGGCCTATCAGCAGGATCCGCTATTGCAGCACCGGGCGCTGATCGTCCTTGGGCCCTACATGCCGGCGCGCAAGCGCAACAAGCTGGTCAGGAAAGGGGCCAAGATCCCCTACGTCAAGATCATCGAATTCGACAACCGCATGGAAGAGCTGATTGCCGGCGCCAAGGCGGTGGTGGCGATGGGCGGCTACAACACCTATTGCGAGATACTGTCTTTCGACAAGCCGGCGCTGATCGTGCCGCGCGTCACGCCGCGCGAGGAACAGCTGATCCGGGCACGGCGCGCAGCCGAACTCGGCCTCATCGAGATGCTTTTGCCTGAGGAAGCCGAGGATGCCCAGCGGTTTGCCGATGCGCTGCAGGTTTTGCCGGGCCGGCCCCGCCCATCGCAGAGCAATGCGCATCTGACGCTGGAAGGGCTGCCTCATATTTCCGAAATCGTCGCGGAACTGCTCGACCGGCGGGCCGGCCATCACCTTTCGGTCATTGAAGGCATGAACTGAGTTGCAACACCGCAAGATCGTCGTGGTTCTGAAGGGCTACCCGCGGCTGTCGGAAACCTTCATCGCGCAGGAGCTGCTCGGTCTGGAGCGTGCGGGGTTCGACCTGATACTTTTCGCGCTCAGGCGGCCGACCGACGCAAAACGTCATCCCGTGCATGACGAGATCAAGGCCCCCGTCCATTATCTGCCGGAATATCTGCACAGAGAGCCGCTGCGCGTGGTTCGATCGCTGTTTGCCTGTCTGCCGCGGCCTGGCTTCTGGCGCGCGCTCAAATCGCTCGCTGCCGATATCCGCCGCGACTTTACGCGCAATCGCGCGCGCCGCTTCGGGCAAGCGCTGGTGCTGGCGGCCGAATGGCCGCAAGATGCCGGATGGCTGCATGCCCATTTCGCGCACACGCCGGCATCGGTGACGCGCTATGCCAGCCAGCTTCGTGGCTTGCCCTGGAGCTGCTCAGCCCATGCCAAGGACATCTGGACGTCGGCGGACTGGGATCTGGCCGGCAAGCTTTCCTCGGCGCGCTGGACGGTCACGTGCACGAAAACCGGCTTCGACCATCTGAAAAAACTCGCCAACGGCAGTTCGTCCGTGCATCTGAGCTATCATGGGCTCGACCTTGACCGCTTCGGCAGTTTCGGCGAGGCGCGAAAACAGCGTGACGGCTCGGCGCCGGCCGAACCGGTCATGATCTTGAGTGTCGGACGCGCCGTTGAAAAGAAAGGCTATGATACGTTGCTGGAGGCTCTTGCCCTCTTGCCTGGCGATCTGGCGTGGTGTTTCGAGCATATCGGTGGCGGCGAGGAACTGAACCGGCTGAAGGCGCTGGCGCAAAGGCTCGGGCTGGAGGGGCGCGTCTCCTGGAAAGGCGCGCTGGCGCAGGAGGAGGTGCTTGAGCACTACCGCAGCGCCGACATCTTCGCTTTGGCCTGCAGGATCACCGCGGACGGCGACCGGGACGGCCTGCCGAATGTTCTGGTGGAGGCGGCCAGCCAGCGGCTTGCCTGCGTGTCGACCGATATTTCCGGCGTGCCGGAGCTTTTATCGTCGGATGAAACCGGGCTGCTGATTCCCTCGGAAAACCCGACTGCCCTGGCACAGGCGCTGGAGCGCCTGATCCGCGATCCCGTCCTGCGCGCCCGCCTCGGCGACGCCGCGGAGCGGCGCGTGCGAAGCAATTTCGACCATGTGGCAGGCATTGGACAGCTCAAGGAACTGTTCGAGCGGGAGTGGCGGGTCGCCGAATGAAGCGGCTGCGCGCTTTCTTCTATGTTCAGCACCTGCTCGGCATCGGCCATCTCGCGCGCGCCAGCCGCATTGCGGCGGCTCTGGTCGATGACGGGTTCGACGTCACCGTCGTGACCGGCGGAGCGCCGATCGCGGGATTTCCGGGATCGGGTGTAAAATCCGTGACCCTGCCGCCTGTCACCTCCGGTGACGAAGGATTTTCCGGACTTGTCGACCTGCAGGGCAAAGCCATCGACGATGATTTCAAGACGCGGCGCTCGGAGATGCTGCTGCAGGCTTTCCGGGATTACAGGCCCGACATCGTCATTATCGAGGCGTTTCCCTTTGGACGCCGGCAGATGCGTTTCGAACTCTTGCCACTGATCGAGGCCATCGAAGCGACATCGCCCAGACCGCTGCTGGCGGCGTCCGTCCGCGACATCCTTCAGGAGCGCGTGAAGCCGAGCCGAAACGAAGAAACGGTCGATATCGTCAACAGGCATTTCGATCTTGTCATGGTCCATGGCGATCCGGCTTTCGCAACCATCGACAAGACATTTCCGCTGGCTGGGGCGATCAGGGCCGAGGTCGCCTACACAGGGCTCGTTGCCGCGCCGCCGGCGCAAGCGGCCTCAGAGCGCTTCGACGTTCTGGTGTCGGTTGGCGGCGGGGCGGCCGGAAAGAGCCTTGTCAGATCCACCGTCGCGGCGGCGCGAAGTGCCGATAACGCCTGGACATGGTGTTTGATCACCGGCCCAAACCTGCCGAAGGACGAGTTTGACGCGATTGCACGCGATGCCTCCCCACGCCTGTCCATCTTCCGGTTCCGCGAGGATTTCGCCAGCCTGCTGACCGGCGCCCGCCTGTCGGTCTCGCAGGCGGGTTACAACACGGTCTGCGATGTCATGCGCGCGGGGTGTCGCTCGCTGCTCGTTCCATTTGCAGCCGGCGGGGAAACCGAGCAGACGCGTCGCGCCCTGATGCTTGAAGAGCTCGGTCTTGCAACGGTGCTGACGGAACAGGACCTGACGCCTGAAGGTCTGGCGCAAGCGATCGAGCAGGCGCTTGCGGGACCGCCGCCAGCCGCGCATCGCCTCGATCTGGAAGGGGCGCGGCGCTCGGCGCAAATCCTGTGCGAGCGCTTCAAACAGCTCCGATCAGCATGAAGCGTGTATAATTTTTTGTCGGCAATTCGCCGGAGAACCTGATCTGCCGCAGCGCCGCCATGGCTTCGAAGGCTGCAAGTGACGCCACGCAGTTGATGTGCGTCGGCTCGCTGAAATAATCGTTCGACTGCAGCAGCACGTTCGTACCCCGCGGAAGCAGGGCAAGCCAGGCGCTGAGATCGGCTATGTGTTCGCAGCTCGTATTGACCACCAGGTCAGGCCCGCCGGCGGCATAGTCGAGTGTGTACATATCTGCCGTCAGCGCTTGAAACCGCTCGCCGGCTTGCCGGTTGAGTGTCCGGGCGACCGCGCCGACTTCGGGATCGATGTCGATGCTGTCGATCGCCCCGATGTCGAAGCGGGCGTCATTGAAAAGCATCGCCGGCAATACGCCGTACCATCCACCCAGAACCCATATGCGCTCGAACCGGCCGCCGCAGCTTTCGAACAGCCTGTCGAGCGCCCACATCTTGCAGGCGACCTGCTTGTGGTTGAAGGCATTGGCGATATCGGCCTGCGGATGCTTGGCGATGACGCGCGCCAGCCCGGCCACGAGAGGGTGGTCGACATAGGCGGCAATTCCCCGCGTGAGGTCCAGGGCTTGCTCATGCCCACCCATGCCGGCATTGCGTGGTTGCGTGACATCCATCATATTCGTCTTCTATGTTGGGATTTCGGGCGACACAACGCAATCTTGCCTCTTGCAAGCCTGTTCGACTTGCGGACGCGACTGTGGCGCAAGCCGTTTCGCCATTGACCGGAGGAGGCCGATTGCATTTGTCCGGACCATCGGCGCCCATCCGTCTGGCGCGCAGCTGCCGCTTCGAACTGGTCGATGGCAGCGAAGACATGGCCGATACACCATTCGCCAGCAGGTGCCTTTACATTCTGCATCCTTCAAACTGACAATCGCATATGGAAACCAGCCTAGCCCGCTATATCTGGACGCACACCAGGAAGCAGCAGCTCTGGATATTGATGATCGTCGTGCTTTCGATGGTCCCGTATTTCATGTCGTTCGACCTGCCGAAGCTGATCGTCAACGGCCCGATCCAGGGCAAGGGGTTCGAGCAACCGGGCGCGACCCTGCCATTCATGAGGTTGCACTATAACCTGCCGTTCATCGGCGAGGTGCAGTTCTTCTCCGGTTTTCAGCTCGACCGCACGTCGACGCTGCTTGCGCTCAGCCTTGTTTTCCTCTTGCTGGTCGTCATCAACGGCTTGTTCAAGCTCTACATCAACACTTACAAGGGCCGGCTCGGCGAACGCATGCTGCGGCGTATTCGTTTCGATCTGGTCGATCGTGTGCTGCGGTTTCCGCCGGTTTACTTCAAGCGGGTGAAATCCGCCGAAGTGGCGACCATGGTGAAGGACGAGGTGGAGCCGCTGGGCGGCTTCATTGGCGATGCCTTCCTGCAGCCGGTGCTGCTCGGCGGCCAGGCGCTGACGGCCATGCTGTTCATCATGGTCCAGAACGTCTGGCTCGGAATGATAGCGGTCGTGATCGTGGCGATCCAGATCGTGCTTATCCCGCGAATGCGGCGGCGGCTGCTCGTGCTCGGGCGCCAGCGGCAGTTGACGGCGCGCGCGCTTTCAGGCCGGGTTGGCGAAATCGTCGACGGCATCGGCGCGGTTCACGTCCACGATACGTCGAACTACGAGCGCGCCGACATAGCAGCCCGGCTCGGGCTCATCTTCAAAATCCGCTTCGATCTTTACCAATGGAAATTCATGGTAAAGTTCCTCAACAATTTTCTCGCGCAGCTCACGCCCTTTCTGTTTTACATGATCGGTGGCTATCTGGTCATCCAGGGGAGGTTGGATGTCGGCCAGCTCGTGGCCGTGATCGGCGCTTACAAGGACTTGCCCGGACCGATGAAGGAACTGATCGACTGGGATCAGGACCGGCAGGATGTCCAGGTCAAATATCAGCAGGTCGTCGAACAGTTCACCGTCGAGAATATCATCGCGCCGGAAATCGGAGCACTGACGGTCGACGATCCCGATCCGATGACCAAGCCGCTGTCGGCGGTCAGCCTGTCGATAGCAGACGATGGCGGCGCAATGCTCCTCAATCGCATCTCGCTCGAGGTCAAGCCGGGTGAGACGGTGGCTCTGGTCAGCACCGCAACAGGGGGAGCGGAGGCGCTTGCGGAAGCCTTTGCGCGGCTGACCTGGCCGGACAGCGGAAGGATCGTTTCGGGCTCCGATGACTTGCTTGATCTCCCCGAAGCCGTGACCGGCCGGCGCATGTCCTACGCTTCGTCGGATGTTTTCCTGTTCCAGGCAAGCCTGCGCGACAATTTGCTCTACGGTTTGAAGCATGCGCCGCTGACATCGGTGACATATGACGGCGCAGCGGCGGACCAGCACCGTTGGAATATCGACGAGGCGCGCCGGTCGGGCAATCCGGATCTCGATATCCGCAGCGACTGGATCAACTATGCCTCCGCCGGCGCCACCGGCCCGCACGACCTCTTCGAAGCCGTGCGCCGGGTGCTCGACGCGGTTCTTCTGTCGCGCGACATTCTGGATCTTGGCTTGCGCTCTTCGGCCGACCTCAAGCGCCACACGAAGCTTGCCGAGCGGATCGTCGAATTGCGTGCGGCGCTGCGAACCCGGTTGGAGGAAGAAGGCCTGAGCGCGCTGGTGGTTCCTTTTGAACCGGGCGCCTACAACAAGGAAGCGACGATCGGCCAGAACCTGCTCTTCGGCGCCGCGGCCGGCCCCGAACTGGCTCACAAGGCACTGGCGTCCAATCCCTATTTTGCTTCCGTGCTGAAGCAAGCCGGCCTCGACCGCACGCTCTACGAAATGGGCATGGAGATCGCCGAACAGGCGATCGAGCTGTTTGCCGACCTGCCGCCCGAACACCAGTTCTTCCAGCAGCTCGCCTTCATGAGCGCCGAGGAGATACCCGCCTACGAAACCTTGCTGCAACGGCTCAAGAATCGCCCCTACGATGCGGTTTCAGAGAACGACCGCGCCATGATGGTCACCTTAAGCTTTGCCTATATCGAGCCCCGGCATCGCTTCGGCCTGTTGACCGACGAGCTGATGAGCAAGATCATCGCTGCACGCAACCAGTTCTATGAAAACCTGCCGGCCGAGCTGGAGAAAGCTGTCGAACGGTTTGACCCTGCCAAATACATCGCCGCGGCCACCGTCATGGACAACGTCCTGTTCGGGCGTGTCGGCAACAACCATCCCGACGCGCCGGACCGCATTCGCTCCATCGTCTATGATATTCTTGACGAACTGGGGCTTTATGCCGAGCTTCTGGATGTGGGCCTGGACTTCAACGTCGGCGCCGCCGGCAGGCGGCTGACCGGCGGACAGCGACAGAAGCTCGATGTTGCCCGCGCCTTGCTCAAGCGTCCCGATTTCCTCATTCTCAATCGGCCGCTGTCGGCGCTCGACCAGCGCGTGCAGGACAAGGTGTTGCGGAATGTGCTCGACGAAGCCAGACGCGACGGCCATTCGCCGGCAATTGTGTGGGTGGTGACGAATCCAGCAATGGCGGCGATGTTCGATCGGGTTGTGGTCTTTGACTCAGGCCAATTGGTGGAAGACGGAACACACGAGACACTCCTGGCGGGAAACGGTATCTTCAAGGAACTTGTGTCATAGTCTGGCAAACGCGAATTCAGGAAGGTTTGCGACAATGCTGCTCAAGGATGAAGTTGGAATGCTGCAACGCGTTCCCTTGTTCTCTGGCATCGAGCCGACAAAGCTCAAGCTGCTCGCGTTCACGTCCGATCGCGTGAACTACAGTGCCGGCCAGATTCTTTTCCGGCAGGGCGACGAGGCAGACGCCGCCTATGTCATCCTTTCGGGCAGCGCGGATATTCTGGTCGATTCCGACAATGGGCCGATCAAAGTTGCCGAATTGCTGCCAAATTCGATCGTTGGCGAGATTGCCATATTGTGCAACAGCTCCCGTACTGCCACCGTCAAAGCGGCAAGTGAGCTGGAGGCCTTGAGAATCCGCAAGGACCATTTCCTGAGGCTTATGAAGGAGTTTCCCGAAATGACCATCGAGATATTGCGGGTTCTTGCCGATAGGCTAAGCAGTACGACCGCGGACCTGATCGACGCACGAACGGCCGAGAGCGATTCACAGTTGCACTGAAGCGGCGAGCCGCTCTGTTTCTTTGTTTTGATGCAGTTTCCGGAACCGTGTCACACCTTTCCTGGAACGACTCTGGCAGCAGTTGGTTGGCTACGATGGGCGAAAGGGTGCATGGACGACGATTTCTTCCTTGTCAGGTTTTGGGGCGTGCGCGGCAGCATTGCGGTGTCGGGGCCAGAATTTGCTCGCTATGGCGGCAACACGATCTGCATCGAGATGCAATGCGGCAAGCATACGCTTCTGTTCGACGCGGGCTCCGGCTTGCGGCCTGCCGGCAGGACGCTTCGGGCGGCGGGCGTCACCGATTTCGACCTGTTTTTCACCCATTGCCACTACGACCACGTCATCGGGCTGCCGGCTTTCAAGCCTATTTATGAACGAGGCATCAAAGTTACGCTTTGGTCCGGGCATCTGGCTGGACGCATGACGACGCGGCAGATGGTCGATGAATTCATTCGGCCGCCATGGTTTCCGGTGACACTCGGTGTCTGCAAGGCGAGCCTCGACTGCCGCGATTTCGCATCCGGAGACGTGCTTCGGCCGCGCGAAGGAGTTGTTGTGCGGACCGGTAGTCTTACCCATCCGGGCGGCTGCATCGGCTACCGGGTCGAATGGGGGGGCCGCGTCGTGGCGGTCATCACAGACACCGAGCACGAGCCGGGCAAACTCGATCCGGCGGTGCTCGGCCTGATCGAGAATGCCGACCTCGTCATTTACGATTGCACCTACACCGAGGAGGAAATGGAGCGCTACCGCGGCAACGGGCACTCGACATGGCAACAGGGCGTCAAGCTCTGCGAGGCGGCCGGCGCGCGCGGGCTTGCGCTGTTTCACCACGATCCGGCACGCACCGACGATGAGCTGGACGAGATGGAGAAACTGGCCAAAGACAGATTTGCCGGCGCTTTTGCGGCGCGGGATGGCCAGACGCTCACATTTCCAGTCTTGCACAAAAAGCGCTGAGCTATTTTCCGGCGCTGCGTTCTGTCAGTGTGCTGATCGGAAGCCATGCGCAGCCTTCTGCCCGCGCGGTGATCGTGAACAGCCGTTCGAGGAAAAGCCAGGCCAATTCATCATGGACGAGATGGTGGGTGAGCAGGCCGACCGGTTCGCCGCCGCCGAATGCACGCTGCAATTGCGCGACGATGGCCTGAACCAACAGACCATGATCGCGGCAGCCGCGCGTGCCATGCCAATCCATGATGTCGACATTGCTGTTGATGACCGCCAGGGAAGCCGGCCTTGGCGGCCCGAACACCGACAATGCCGCAAATCCTATCGATCGGAGGTCGGGTACCAGGCCGGCGTCGATCCGGTTCCAGGGCGGCACCAGCATCGGAACCGCACGTGCGCCGTGCAGGCCGGTTACACGGGACAGCCCGCCGGCCAGCTCATCCAGCACCACCTCGCGTGGCCGATGCGCGCCGAGCTCCTGCTTTTTTTGACCCTCGGGCGCATGATTTCGGTGCGCCCAGCCATGAATGGCGACCGTGGCATGCGGCGCCGCGTCAAGCCGGACGACAAGCGTCCCGTCGGTCTGGGCCGGAACGACGGCCAGAGTGACCGGAACCGCGAAGTCACCGGTGAGGTCGAGCAACCGATCGAGCGCCGGCGTCGGATCCACGGCGTCATCGTCGCGCAGCCAGAACTCTGCCTTGCGGCCCGCCCGTTGCCGGTGCGCCAGCTCGTCCACCAGGGGCTGCCAAATCGGGTCGGATGTCATGACAACGGGATCATCTTGAGAAGTTCCGCCAGACGGGCCTTTGCAGCACCGAGAGAGCGTTCTTCGAGAACGAAACGTCTGGCCTCTGCAGCCATGATGGTTCTTTCGTCATTGTTGGCCAGAAGCCTTGCAATTGCGGAAGCGAACGCCGCCACATCGCCCGGCGGGGTGAGAAACCCGGTCTGGCCATGCCGCACAACCTCCGGCACGCCGGCAATGTCCTGAGCCACCACCGGAAGGCCGGCGGCCTGTGCTTCAAGATAGGCAATGCCATAGGCCTCGCCGTAACCCGGCCAGACGTAGATTCCCCCGCTATAGAGGACAGCCGGCACGGCGACCGGCTCAATCGCGCCAAGCCATTCGATACGGTCGGCGGGCAAGCCGGCGAATTGCGCCTTTACCTCGTCACGGGCAGGTCCGTCCCCCACGACCGATAGCGTCCAGGGGAGATGGCCGATCAAACCGAGCGCCTGCGCCAGCATGCGATAGCTCAAGACCTTGTCGCCCGGGCGCATCATGGCGACGGTCACGAGGCGCGTCGGATAATCCAGTACCGGCATTTCGTGGAATGCCGATGTGTCGATGAAGGGTGAAAGCATACCGAGAGCGGCGTGGGGAACAGCATCCGCCAGCCCCTGGCGATCCCTTTGCGTGAAGCAGATGTTCAGCGCCGCCTGCTCGATGGCTCGCGCCACCAATGCCTGGCTATCGGCCCACGAACCGGCGTTGCGCCGTTCGGAATAGGAGGCTTCGGCCGTCACATAGGGGACAGCAAAGGCCAACGCCAGCTCGGGCCCGATCAGGTCGGGCGCCTTGTAGTAGGGATGATAGGAGAACCAGAGATCGGGCTTGCCGTCACGGTCCCAAAGCCTTGTCAGTCGCGCGGCTTCGTCCCGGGCCTCGATCATGAGCGCATCGAAACTTTTCGGTTCCGGCTGGCGTAGATAGAAGCGCAACTCCGATGCCAGTTCGACGCTATGCCCGCCATGCTGCAGCGCCTGGACCAGCATCCGTGCCATCTGGCGGTCGCCGGAGACAACGGGATGATTGGGCGACTTCAGCGGGGCGTAGAAGGCAATTCGCATCGCGCGATCCTATCATCGCAAAGCCTGCCCAAGTCAATTTCGAGGCATGATCGACTTCACCTTCAAGCGCTGGAATGTGCTATCTGATGCTTATGGAAACAGCTGTCGCGTCCGACCCGTTCGTCGCTTCTTTGCCGGTCTTCGCAAAGTTCGAAAGCGTTGCCGATATCGACAACTATCGGCCTCTCCCCGATGGCTGGGCGCTGGCCACCGCCGACATCGTCGGCTCGACCAAGGCGATCGAGGCCGGGCGCTACAAAACCGTCAATATGGCCGGCGCCAGCGTCATTTCGGCGCTGCTCAATGCACTGGGCCGGCAAGATCTTCCCTTCGTCTTCGGCGGCGACGGCGCGCTCGTGGCGTTTCCCGGCTCGGCGCTGGAGATCGCCCGTAACGCGCTGGCTTCTGTCCAGAGATGGGTGGCGGACGAACTGGACCTGACCTTGCGTGCCGCAATCGTGCCGATAAAGGACATAAGAGCGCAAGGCCTCGACGTTCGCGTGGCGAGGTTCCAGGCCTCCGAAGCAGCCTTCTATGCCATGTTCGCCGGCGGCGGCGGCAGTTGGGCGGAAGCCGAAATGAAAGCCGGGCGCTACCGCGTCGACCCCGCCCCGGCCGGCGCGCGGCCGGATCTGACCGGCCTCTCCTGCCGCTGGAACCCGATCGAAGCCCGGCATGGCGAAATTGTCTCGATCATAGCCGTGCCCGGGGCATCGCGCGACTTGCGTGGTTTCCAGTTTCTGGCTTCCGACATCATCACCCTTGCCGGCAGGCAGGAGCGCGATGGCCACCCGGTGCCGGTGGACGGTCCGGCCTATAGTCTCTTGCCCGCCGGTCTCGATGTCGAGGCACGGGCCACGGCGCCGCCGGGGCGGCGGTGGCTGGCCAAGCTGTGGGTGATCTTCCTGATGACGCTTACGGCCGTCACCGACAAATTGGGCTGGACGATCGGCGGTTTCGATCCGAAGGTCTACAAGCGCGAGGTGGCCAGCAATTCGGATTTCCGCAAGTTCGACGACGGCTTGAAGATGACCATCGACGTCGACGCGGATGTGTTGCAGCGGATCGAGAACCGGCTGAAACAAGCGGAAGAGGCCGGCATCTGCAACTATGGCCTGCACCGCCAGAAGTCGGCCTTGATGACATGCCTCGTCATCTCGCCGCTGCAGCGCGATCATGTTCACTTCATCGATGGCGCCGCCGGCGGCTATGCAATGGCTGCCGCAAGCCTGAAGGCGAAGGCGCCGGTCTGATGACGGCTTGGGGAATCGATTTTCCGCAATGCGCCGCGGCCATGGTTCTTGGGACCCGGCGAGCCCAACGGTGCCTGAGCCGACCAATTATTTGCGCGATGTCAGGATCGGGATTGCACTTCGCCGGCAGCCTCGCCACATAGTGTTGCAGGTGATTTGTGCGGTCGACGTCTGCTTGCTTCCTGCAAGGACAGTCATTCGGGATATTCTTCGCCGGCTTCTGCCCCCGAAGCCGGCTTCATTGACTTCGAGAATTTTGCGGATCAAAGGAGATGGCTCGTCTTCGACGGGTTTCGAGATAGCATGAGCACAGCGCAAGCAGAAATTTCCAACATTCTCATGGATAAGGTTGCCGATTGGCTGACCCAATCGGCGCTGGCGGGCGACGACCTGGAAACATTGGTCAAGGGTTTTTGTGAACGGCTGGCTGCTGCCGGCCTGCCGCTGAAGCGGGTGCATTTGAGCTTTTCGATGCTGCATCCGCTTTATGACGCGCTCGGTTTCACCTGGATTCGCGGCCAAGGCCTGGAAGTGGAAGGCTTCCGGAGTGAGAACGGCGTCCATTCCGACAAATTCCTAACCAGCCCATACTACCATCTGCTCAGCAACAAGCTCGACCATCTGCGGCGCCGGCTCGACCCGTCGGTGCGGTCGGAGTTTCCTGTTTTCGATGAGCTCAGGCTTATGGGCGTCACCGATTACATGGCTTTCGTCCATCCCTTCAACGGCGATACAAGTCAGGGCATGTTGGGGTCCTGGTCCACCGACAGTGCTTCAGGCTTCAGCGACAGCATGATTTCGGCGCTGCTGCGGATCCAGAACCATCTCGCCATAGCAAGCAAGATGGCGGTGCTCACCAAGCTCGCCGACAACATGATGACCACGTATCTCGGCGGTGACGCCGGCAGGCGCGTGCTGGACGGCCAGATCAAGCGCGGCGAGGGCGACACAATCCGGGCCGCGCTGGTGATGGGCGATATGCGCGGGTCGACAAGGCTCGCCGAAACCTCCGGCCGCGAAGTCTATATCGATACGCTGAACCAGTTTTTCGATGCCATCGCAGCACCATTCAATCGCAAAGGCGGGCAGATCATGAGTTTCCTGGGGGATGGATTCATTGCCGTCTACCCCTGCGAAAGGCACCGCGCGCAGTCAGAGATCGCCTGCCAGGCTGCTCTTGCGGCTGCGCACAAGGCCAGCATGCGCATGATGGAGCTCAATCTGCGCAGAAAAGAGCAAGGACTGGGCGACATAAAATTTGGTATCGGCCTGCATGTCGGCAATGTGATGTTCGGCAATGTCGGGCTTACCGACCGACTCACATTCTCGGTCTTCGGCTCGGCTGTAAACGAGGTCCAGCGTCTCCAGACCCTGACCAAGAAATATCCGCACAGCGTTCTCGCCAGCAAGGACTTCGCCGGCTATTGCGGGGCCAACAGTTGGCTGACGCTCGGCGAGGAGGAACTGGCGGGCAGCAAGCAGAAGCTGACGGTGCTTTCACCCGATCTGTCGGGTGCTCTCGCACTCGATGAAGACGCTGCGCTGCAGCCGTTTCACGATCGGATATCGGACGCCGAGCAGGTCATGCTGCTTCATCGCGATGCCGCGCGGCTGTCGGCGGGCGACCGGAGGAAGCTCCAGTAGTCACCACCATCCGATCTGGACGCCCTGGTATGCTGTCCGGCCGCCGGTCGCCGGGGAATTCGTTTCGAATCCAAGTTGCTCTGCGCTGACAATGCGCTAGTCTTGCTTTTTTGGGGCCGGTCGGGAGGCGCCAGATTGGGGCTGGTGTGGGAATGGATGCAGGCGTTGATCTGCTGCGGATCGAGGATGTTGGCATCTCTTTTGCCATTGTCGGGGGACCGTTGCATGCCGTCAGGCGGGCAAATCTTCGCGTCCTGCCCGGCAAGGTCACCGCACTTGTCGGTGAGTCCGGTTCCGGAAAATCGGTTCTCAGCCAGGCCGTGATGGGCATCTTGCCGAACACGGCCCATGTTCGCGGCCGTATCCTGTTTTCCGATCCCAAAAAGCCCGGCACGACGCAGGATATCCTGCAGATGCCGCGCGACGGACCCGAAATCCGGGCGTTGAGAGGCAGCCGCATCGGCAAGATCTTTCAGGAGCCGATGACATCGCTGTCGCCGCTGCACACGATCGGCAACCAGGTCAGCGAATCCCTGCAGATTCATACGCACATGGATCGGACGGAGCGCAAGGCACGGACCGAGGAAATGCTCGGCCTCGTCGGGTTCCCCAATCCCAAGCGCGCCTACGACATGTATCCGTTCGAACTTTCGGGAGGATTGCGGCAACGCGCCATGATCGCCATGGCGCTTATCTGCCGGCCCGCTCTGTTGATCGCCGATGAGCCGACGACGGCGTTGGACGTCACCATCCAGGCGCAAATCCTGCAATTGCTGCGCGGGCTTCAGACCAAGCTCAACATGGCAATGCTGCTGATCACGCACGACCTCGGGGTGGTTGCCAATGTCGCCGACGAGGTGGTGGTCATGTACCATGGCGAGATCATGGAAGCGGGCCCTGTGGAGGCAATATTCCGCCGGCCAGGCCACCCTTACCTGAAGGGCCTCATGGCAGCCGTCCCGCATTTCGACCTGAAGCCTGGCGAAAGGCTGAAGGCGCTCCGCGAGGTGCCGGTGAATGTCGGGACCCTGCTGGGCAAGCAGACGGCGCCGGAAGCGAAGGGGCCGGACGACATTCTGCTGTCGGTCAGGGATCTGAAAAAGGTCTACACCATCCGCAACTCCGGATGGTTCAGCGGGAGCCATCAGACCTCTGTTCGCGCCGTGGACGGCGTCAGCTTCGACATCAGGCGAGGTGAGTGCCTGGGCCTGGTTGGCGAAAGCGGCTGCGGCAAAACCACCGTCAGCAAGATCCTGATGCGGGCCGTCACCCCTACCGGCGGCTCCGTGATCTTCAACGGCCGCGACGGACCGATCGACGTCCTGGAAGCCGAGGGAGACGCCCTGCGCTTGCTGCGGGCGAAACTCCAGATGGTTTTCCAGGATCCGGTCTCGTCGCTTTCGCCTCGCATGACCGTGGAAAACATCTTGAGCGAGCCGCTGGAAATCCATCAACGTGGCAATGCCGCGTCCCGGCTAGCCACGGTCAAGAGCCTGATGCAGGCAATCGGGCTCGATCCGCGCTTCATCCAGCGTTATCCCCACAGCTTCTCCGGCGGGCAGCGTCAGCGTATCGGCATTGCGCGCGCCTTGGCGCTGGGGCCTGAACTGCTGATCTGCGACGAGCCGGTTTCGGCGCTCGATGTCTCCGTGCAGGCGCAGATCCTGAACCTTCTGAAGGACCTGCAGAAGGAACTGGGCCTGACCTACCTGTTCATATCCCACAATCTGGCGGTGGTGGACTACATGGCGGACCGCATCGCCGTGATGTGCGGCGGGCGTATCGTCGAGCTTGCGCCGCGCGAAATTCTGCTCAGGAAACCGATCCACCCCTACACGCGCTCACTGCTCGCCGCAGTCCCTTTCCCCGATCTCGACCGGCCCATGGATTTCAAGACGCTGAAGCTCGGCGGCGCTTCCGACACCAGCGCATGGGGCCCGCAATTCCGCGACGAGGGCGAAGAGGATATGCTGTCGCCGCTCGATCTTGGCGGCGGCCACCTCGTCCTGGCCCGACGTTCGGCCGATGTCAGCGAGTTACGCCATTGATCAGCCGCCGCACTGTCCTTGGTCTCATGGCTTCGGCATTTCTGCCGGGCACGGCGCGCGCCGGCGATCTGGAGCCGGATTTTCTTCAGCCGCAGCTGAAAGCCAGGGCTCTGCCGCCACTCGCGGAGCGCCTGCCCAAGAGCCCGCGCGCGTTGAACCTCGCCGCGATGGGCCGGCAGCCCGGCCAGTATGGCGGCACGCTGCGTACGATCATCGGCAGCCAGAAAGATATCCGGATGATGACGATCTACGGGTATTCCCGGCTGGTCGGCTATGACGAGAAGCTTAACTTTCAGGCCGACATTCTCGAAAGTTTCGACGTGAAGGACGATCGCGTCTTCACGTTCAAGATTCGGGAAGGCCATAAATGGTCAGACGGCAGCCTGCTGACGCCGGAGGATTTTCGTTATTGCTGGGAAGATGTCTGGCTGAACGATGAGCTTTCGCAAGGGGGGCTCGCCCCTGCCCTGCTGGCGGACGGCAAGCCGCCACGTTTCGAGATCGTCGATCCGTTGACGGTCCGCTACAGTTGGGACGCGCCCAATCCCGACTTCCTGCCCAAACTTGCCGCTGCTTCGCCGACACCGCTTGTTTTGCCAGCCGCCTATCTCAAGCAGTTCCACAAGAAATATCAGGATCCATTCCGGCTCGCCGGCCTGATGAAGGAGAACCGGACCGCAAAATGGACGCTGCTGCACATCCGCATGTCGCGGCAGTATCGCCCGGAGAACCCGGATCTGCCGACACTCGACCCCTGGCAGAACCGGACCAAGCCGCCGGCCGAGCAGTTCATCTTCGAGCGCAACCCGTTCTTTCATCGAACAGACGAGAACGGCCGGCAACTGCCCTATGTCGACCGGATCATCATGAATGTCAGCTCGTCGGCGATCATCTCCGCCAAGACCGGTGCGGGCGAGAGCGACCTGCAATGCATGGGAATCGACTTCAGCGATTACTCCTTCCTGAAGGACGCGGAGAAGCGCTACCCGGTGAAGATGCATCTGTGGAAACGCACACAGGGTTCGCGGCTGGCGCTCATGCCAAATCTGAATTGTGCCGACCCGGTGTGGCGCGGCCTTTTGCGTGACGTGCGCGTGCGACGCGCCCTTTCGCTCGCTGTCGACCGTCGCGAGATCAACATGGCCGTCTTCTACGGATTGGCGCAGGAAAGCGCCGACACGGTCTTGCCGGAGAGCCCGCTCTACCGGCCGGAATTCGCGAAAGCCTGGATCGCCCACGATCCCGACCAGGCCAATGCGCTGCTTGACGAGGTCGGGCTTCAGGCCCGTGACGATGACGGCCTGCGGCTACTTCCCGATGGACGCCCGGCGCAGATCATCGTGGAAACAGCCGGCGAAAGCACGCTGGAAACCGATGCGCTCGAACTCATCACCGATCACTGGCGCAAGATCGGCATCGCTTTGTTCATCCGGACTTCGCAGCGCGACATCTTCCGCAGCCGCGCGCTTGGCGGCCAGATCCTGATGTCGATGTCGTCGGGCATCGACAATGGCGTGCCGACCGCCGACATGAATCCATACCAGCTGGCCCCCACCATCGACGACCAGCTGCAATGGCCGCTCTGGGGCGCTTACTATCTGTCGCATGGCAAGATGGGTGAGGCGCCCGATGTTCCTGAAGTGGTCGAGTTGATGGCTTTGCTCAAGCGCTGGAACGGGTCGACCGAATCCAGCGAGCGCGCCGAAATCTGGAATTCGATGCTGTCGATCTACACCGATCAGGTGTTCTCTATCGGTACGGTGAACGAAACACTTCAGCCGATTCTGGTATCCTCGCGGCTGCGCAACCTGCCTGACAAAGCACTCTACGGCTACGACCCGACCTCCTATTTCGGTGTCTATTTGCTGGACACATTCTGGCTTGGAGGCTCCTGAGCGTGCTTCGATATCTTGTCTGGCGCATCGCCGTGATGGTTCCAACGCTGCTGGTCATATCGGCGCTGGTGTTCACCATCATCGAACTTCCACCGGGCGACTATTTCGACAGCTATGTCGCTGAGCTTCGGGCCCAGGGCGAAGCGGTGGATTCCGACCGCATCCAGATGATGCGCAAGGAATATGGTTTCGACCAGCCGCCGGTCATTCGCTACTTCTACTGGGTGGGCGGGATGCTGCACGGCGATTTCGGCTATTCCTTCGAATATGAGCTGCCGGTTCGCGACGTCGTCGGCGACCGAATGTGGCTGACCGTGCTGGTTTCCTTCGTCACGATCATCTTCACCTGGCTCATCGCCTTTCCGATCGGCATGTACTCCGCCACGCATCAATACAGCTGGGGCGACTACGGCCTGACTTTCTTCGGCCTTCTCGGCCTTGCCATTCCGAATTTCATGCTGGCGCTGATCCTGATGTATTTCGCCAACATCTGGTTCGGCACGTCCATCGGCCACCTCATGGACCAGCAATATCTCGGCGAGCCGATGAGCTGGGCCAAGGCGAAGTCGATCCTCGCCCATCTCTGGATCCCGGTCCTGATCATCGGCACCGGCGGCACGGCGAGCATGATCCGGCGGCTGCGCGCCAATCTGCTCGACGAACTGCACAAGCAATATGTCGTTACGGCGCGCGCCAAGGGCCTGCATCCGTTCAAGGCGCTGGTCAAATATCCGCTGCGCATGGCGCTCAATTTCTTCATTTCCGACATCGGCTCGATCCTGCCTGCCATCATTTCCGGCGCCGAAATCACGGCTATCGTTCTGTCATTGGAAACGACCGGGCCGATGCTGATCAAGGCGCTGCAAAGCCAGGATATGTATCTGGCTGGGTCATTCCTGATGTTCCTCGCCTTCCTTACGGTCATCGGCGTGCTGATTTCCGACCTGGCGCTGGCGCTGCTTGATCCACGAATTCGTTTGCAGGGTGGCAGCACCAAATGAAGCAGGACTCGCCGCTGCCCGCTCCGGGTGCTCCACTGCAACACTACATTTCCGGCGCGCCCTTCGACCTGCAGTCGGTCGAGGCGATGACGCCGGAGCAATCGAAGGTCTTTCAGGCATCGCAGTTGCGGCTGATGTGGTGGAAATTCCGCAAACACCGGCTTGCGCTTATATCCGGCATATTCCTGGCAGTGCTGTATTCCGGGATACTTATCTGCGAGTTCCTGGCGCCCTACAATCTGCACTCGCGCAACATGGACTACATCTATGCGCCGCCGCAGCACGTGCACCTGTTCCACAATGGCGAGTTCGTCGGGCCGTTCGTCTATGGCCGCCAGATGACGCTGGATATGGACACGCTCAAGCGGAACTACATCGAGAACCACGACGACGTTCAGCGGCTCCGTTTCTTCTGCCAGGGCGACACTTATCGGTTCTGGGGCCTGATCGAAGGTGACAGGCATTTTGTCTGTCCTGCCGAAAACGGGCAGCTGTTTCTGGCCGGCACCGACAGGCTGGGGCGCGACGTGCTCTCGCGCATGATCTATGGCGCACGCATTTCACTGACTATCGGCCTCGTCGGCATCAGTTTCAGCTTCCTGCTCGGCATCGTCATCGGCGGACTGGCCGGCTATCACGGCGGTATCTTCGACTTGATCGTCCAACGGATAATCGAAGTCCTGCAATCGATTCCCAGCATTCCGCTATGGCTGGCCCTGGCGGCGATCATGCCGATAACGTGGAGTCCGATCCTGATCTATTTCGGCATCACCGTCATCCTCGGGCTGCTCGACTGGACCGGACTGGCGCGCGCCGTGCGTTCAAAGCTTCTGGCCTTGCGCGAGGAGGATTACGTTCTGGCGGCGCAATTGATGGGCGCCGGAAGCAGCCGCATCATCAGGCGGCATCTCATTCCCGGCTTCATGTCGCATCTGATCGCGACGGCGACGCTCTCCATCCCTGGCATGATCCTGGGCGAAACGGCGCTGAGCTTCCTCGGGCTCGGCCTGAGGGCGCCGATAACCAGCTGGGGCATCCTGCTCACCGAGGCGCGCAGCGTCAGCGTGATCGCGTTCTATCCATGGCTGCTTTTGCCGATGCTGCCGGTCATCCTCGTTATCATGGCGTTCAACTTCCTCGGCGACGGCTTGCGGGACGCCGCAGACCCCTACAAGTGATATCGCTGTTCCACCGCGAGGCCTGCCGAACACTCCACCCGGTATGACGCTTGTCGGCGGCCGGTTGCGTTATTGCAGGGTTCGTCGTTCGCCTTTATATGCAGCAAGCCTCGATCGGGGCTGCTGGTTCAGGACACACAATCGCATATGAGTCGCCTCGATAATTTCATCAGCAGGATGACCGCGCAGCGCGACATTCTCAATCGAATCTGCCCCGAGGTGGCGAAGATGGAGGGGCTTGTGCTTGAGCTCGGCCTCGGCAATGGCCGGACATTCCACCATCTGCGCGAGCTTCTGCCCGGGCGCCGGATCGTGGTGTTCGACCGCGAAGTTGGCGCGCACACTAGCTCAATTCCCGAAGCTGAAAACCTCGTGCTCGGCGAAATACGCGAGACGGGCCGCAAGTTCATTGGCATCGAAGCCGCCCTTGTTCATGCCGACATTGGCACCGGCTATGACGATCGCGATGCAGTGACCGCTACCTGGCTTCCCGATCTGATTGCGAGCCTGCTTCGCGTCGGCGGCTTCGCGGTCAGTGGCACGCCGCTCGATCACCCGCTGCTGCAACACCTCCCGGCGCCCACTTCGGAGCCCGCCGACCGTTATTTCCTCTGCAAGCGCGTGTGAGCGGTAGAGAACTCTTCAGGGGATCGTATAAACCGCAATCTCCCGCTCGATGCCGCGCAGCGAGACCTCGTGCGGCACGGGCGTCAGCGCGTTCCTGTGCAACAGATCGGCGGTGAGATTATCGTCGACCACCGCACGCGTGGCGAAGATCGCCTGTGCGTTGGCGAGGTTCTGGACCCGCGAAGCAATGTTGACCGTCTGGCCGAAATAATCCTGCCGCTCGTTCATGGACACGGCTATGCAGGGGCCGGCATGAACACCGATCTTGAGCAGAAGGTCCTCGCGCCCGCTTTTGTCATTGAGCGCCCGCATGGCGTCGCGCATCCGCAGCGCCGCGGCAATCGCACGGTCAGGCGTCGCGAAGGTCGCCATCACCGCATCGCCGATCGTCTTCACAACCGCGCCTGCCTCCGCCGCGACGATCTCGTGCAGAACCTGGAAATGCTCGCGCACGAGATCGAAGGCTGAAAGATCGCCCACCCGCTCGTAAAGCTCGGTCGATCCGCGCAGATCGGTGAACAGGAAGGTCAGGCTGGTGATCTTCAGGCGCTGGTTGATGTCGAGCGTATCCGTGCGATAGAGATCCCGGAACGTCTGGTTGGTGAGCAGGCGCTTGGCGGTCACGAAGGGCCGGCGCTTGCCCAGGAAATCATGCAATACCGGGCAGGCGATGAAGACCGTCGGCAGCACGCGCGTGTCGGTCCTGTTTTCCAGCGAAATGCGCAATGGGCCGGGCTGCATCTCCAGCGTCTGGCTCTGGACATGGTCGCGGTCGAAGGCCAGAGAGAGGTTTCGCCGCTCTTTTGCCGGTTCGCCCTTCGCGTCGATGAACTGGGCCGAATGCGTGACCGGCTCGAAGACGATGATAAATTGGGGCGGAAGCTGGATGTGCAGAACCGCCTTTTCACCGGGCGCAAGCTCGATATCTTCCAGCGAGAACGCTTCCATCTTTTCCGCCAGATCCTCGTCCGGCAGATCGGCCCCGGACGCCCAGTAGATCTGGCGGTAATATTCCACCAACGGCAGTTCGTGTGGATTGTGGGCGGCAATCCTGCGCACACGGGGACTGACGGTGAATGTCACCTCGACCATCTCGTCGAGTGTCGGCGAATAGCCCTGGGAGCACAGCGCGCAGGTGTATTCGTCCTTCTGCATGGTTTTCAGCGTGGCGTTGGTGTCGAGCACGCCGCCACAGCCGGGGCACAGAACATTCCAGGAAATGTCGAAGATGCCCACCCGCGCCGCATGGAGAAAGGCGCTTATGGTGCGTTCCTCGTCGAGGCCATGCTTGCTGGCGAAGGCCAGCGCATTGATGCGGCAAAGTTCGCGGTCCTTGCCCTCGGCGATGGTTTGCCGGATTGCGTCGATTGCCTGCGGATCGACATCGGTCGATTGCCGCAGAAGCGAGAACAGATCCTGAGCTTCGGTCATCGTGCAGGCTCCGGAAATTGCGCCGTTAGGGCATGATGCCGAAAAGTGTGAAGCGGTTTTCGGACGACATCATGCTCTATTTCCTGATTCAGAGGCGGATTCAGATTTCAGGTCGGACAGACCTGAAATCATCCGGCTCTAGGCGTGTTGGCCGGACCGATCTTCGACCCGAACGCTCCATCATACTGCGAAATGGACCGTACGGCCATTCGAATGGACAAGCCTGGTGACAGGTCAATTTCCATTTGTTGAATTCCAAACTATGATAGCCCATGGGGCATTCATCTCTGGGGTTTTCTCCATGCCGACACGCGACAACCCGCCATTTCCGGCGGCCCTTCGCCTTTTCTCGGCGGGGGTCATCATCGTCCTGATCGTCGGGGCCGGCCTGTTTTTCGCGCCTGCGCTGGTCAAGCCGCGCTGGCCCTGGGCCGTCACGCCGTTCAATGCCCGCTTCCTCGGCGGCTTCTACACCGCCGAAATGGCAGTGATGGCGGCGTTGCTGGTCTGGAATCGCTGGTCGCCCGGCAGGCTCGTGCTGGTCATGGCCTTCATCTTCACCGTCATCGTGTCGGCGGCTTCGTTCATCAATCTCGGCTATTTCAACTTCGAGCGCAAAGCCCCCTGGCTCTGGTTTCTGGTCTATCTTGCGTCAGCCGCGGTATCCGGGCTGTTCCTGTGGCGGGCAAGGGCCCGCCCTTCTGCAAAAGGCGTGATCTTGAACCCCGCATGGCGCGCCTACCTACCGGTGGAAATGACGATCCTCGGGGTCTACGGCGTCGGCCTGTTGCTGTTTCCCCTTACATTCGGTGGCTTCTGGCCATGGCCGATCGATGCTTTTCACGCCCAGGTCTACAGCGCCATCTTCCTCGCGGGTGCAGGCGGCACCTATCTCGTCTGGAGAAGTGCGCCGCGTGAGGAACTGCTGGTGCTCGGCCTGGCGCAGTTTCTGGTTGGCCTGCTTGCCGTCCTTGGCCTCGTCATCACCGATGCTGCCGTGCACCGGATCGACTGGACGGCGGCCGGGACATTGTGCTGGCTTGCCCTTTTCGGCTGGATCGGCATCAGCGGTATCCTCAAACTCTGCGCCGCCCCCCGGCATTTTGCCGCGCAATCGGCATAGGTCGCAGAGACGGCTGGATTTTCAGGTGACGTCCGGTGCATCGTGCGGGCATATTGCCTCTGTCCTTTGTTCTGACGCAATTCCGGACGGAAAACCGCTCACACTTTTCCTGGAATTGCTGTAGCCGGAAAAGCCATGACCAGCACGCCACCCCTAGAGAAAATCCAGCCGCAGCTCCGGGCCGTCCGGCCAAGCGATGCCGAGGCGCTGTGCGCTATCTTCAATATGCCGGGGTTCCGCTGGGGCACGCTCAGGATGCCGTTCGAGATGGTGGAGCAGGTGGAGCGGCGCATCGCCAAGTCCGGCCCGGAAACCACCTGGATCGTTGCCGAGCTGGACGGCAAGGTTGTCGGCCATGGCAGCCTGGTCGCGCAGGGTTCGCCGCGCCGCTCGCATATCGGCGAGATCAATATCGGCCTTGACGATGGCTTTGTCGGCAGAGGCATCGGCTCTGCCATCCTTGGCGCGCTGCTTGACGTGGCCGACAATTGGCGCGCCCTGAAGCGGGTCGAATTGAGCGTCTATGCCGACAACGAACCGGCCATCCGTCTCTACACAAGCCACGGCTTCGAGGTCGAAGGCCGGCATGTGAAGGCCGGTTTTACCGACGGGCAATACCACGACCTCCTGAGCATGGCCCGGCTGCGGTTCTGATGACCACCGTCCCTGCCCTTGCCCCTCCGGTGGACATTTTGGCCGTGCTGTCGCTGCTCTGCCCGGAGGTCGTGCGAGACATCGAGCAGAACTGGAATGCACCGGTTTCCGATTATGCCCGCCATCTGTGGCGGCCGGTGGCAAGGCCTGGATCGGCCCCGTCGATTGCTGCCCGCTCGATCCTGCGCGACGTCCTGCAGCAGCGCCTCGGTGCGATCATGCAGCCTGAAGCGACCGGCAAGGCCCTCGACGAATTCGACCACAGACCGGTTATCCAGTCCGGCCTGCACTGCCTGCTTCTGATGGATCGCATCACCTTCGATGCCCTGCTGCTTGCCTGGCTCGGCGCGGTCGAAAACGGGCTGTCGGCTTTTTTCGGCTTCATGGGAACGACCATGACCATGGAGACAACCGGCCGGGAGGGGCCGGGATGGCTGGATGTCGGCGACGACAAGGTCAATTTGTTTGGCATGGGCCGCCACAAACTGTGCCGCAAAAGCGCCTGCGCGGCCGGTCCCGTCGCCCTCAACGGGCGCGCGCTCGAAACGGTGGGCACTGAGACGGATGCCAGAAGCTGGCTCGGCACGCTGCTTGCCAGCCAGGACAAGGTATTTGCAACAGCCGCCGATGCGCTGACAGAACTCAACGAGCATCTGGTCGCCGATTGGGATCGTTCCGGCATGGCCCGGCCGGTTTTCATCGATGATAGGCTGGCCGCGACTGTCGTGGCGCGGCATCTGGAAGATGAAGGCAGTCTTCTTTCCAGGCTGCTCCTCGAGCCCGCAAGGCGCCGGCGTCTCGACCATGCCTTGCAAGAAGCCGCATCGGGCCCATTTGGCAGGTTCCTGCCCAATGCCACGGCCTATTTCTGGGGCATCCGCGAGCAGCGCGTGCGCAAGCTCGTCCTCGAGAACGGGCGGCTGATCGAGCCTGACAGGCCGCATGGTCTTTCCATCCCGTTCGAGCGGCCGCATCTCCAGCAGGCACTGCTGGACGGCATGCTTTTGCCGGACTTGTTCCTGATGTTCCTTGCCCTTGCCATATTGCCGCGCGTGCGGGTTGTGGGCGGCCTGAGACAGATTGGCTATGTCGCGCTTTTTCACTCGATCCTGCTGGCTGCGCTTGATGAAAACGCGCCAGAAGAGCGCGATCTGGCCGCCGAGCTGCAGGTTCGGGAAAATGCCTGGGGCATGCGGGTCATCGATGAACAAATCTCGGTCCGCGAGCAGCTTGCCGGACTGCCGGAAGGGGCGCTGTTCCCGGACCTGCTGCGGCAATACCGGTTGCGGACATTTGCCGAGACGACCGATGACCTGAAACCGGTTCGCGAAAACGCCCGATGGCGCAAGATCGGCCGGGCCTCAGGCCTCTGACCCGGCCGGGCTTTAGCCCGTCATTGCACCACACCGGCCTTGCGGAGCCCCTCGACCATGAGTTCGAAATCGGCAGGGTTCTTGTAAGGCAAGACCTTGCGACGGTGTTCCAGCGAATAGGCGGGATTGACGCGAAGCAGGTCCTGCCATGCCGTATGGGCCTCCTCCAGACGGCCCAGATGGCCGTAGGTGGCGGCCAGAAGCGCGCGCGAGAGGTCGGTGACAGCGTTGCGAGCCAGCCGTTGCAGCAAGAGATCGACCGCCTCTTCGTACCTTCCCAGTTGAAACGATGCCAAAGCCTGGAAGTGCAGAAGCACATCCGGGAAGTATGGATTCAAGGTCTTTCCCCGGGCGAAACTCTCTAGCGCCTCCGCGGGTCTACCCGAATAATACAGCGCCTCGCCGCGGGCGACGTGCGCTTCGGCGAAGTTCGGATTGAGGGCTATCGCGCGCTCCACCTCGCCGATGGCCTCATCGTGCCGTCGTGTGTAAAGCTTGGCCGATGCCAGCGCCCAGTGCGCCCAGGGATCGCTGTCATCCAGCGTTACCGCTCGCGTTGCTGCCTCTTCCGCTTGCGCCATCGAGTCCGACGCACCCCACCTGTTGAGGTAATCGAGCCCGTACGTGAGGGCTAGGAAAGCGTGGGCAGAGGCAAATTTCGGGTCCAGTTCGATGGCCCGCTGCAAGAGCTCGCGGGCCGCGACGTTCGTGTCCTTCGTCAGCCGGTGCCACAGCTCTCGGCCCCGCAGGAAACAGTCATACGCCTCCGGGTTGCGCTGGTGTTCGGGCGCCAGCCGCAGACGGTCATCCTCGGTCAGATTGAGCGCCAGCGCACCGACGATGTGCTGCGTCACGTCATCCTGCACGGCGAATATGTCGGTCAGATCGCGATCGAACCGCTCCGCCCAAAGATGGCCGTCTGAGATTGCATCGATGAGCTGCGCGGTGATGCGTACCTTGTTCCCCGACTTGCGTACGCTTCCTTCAAGGACATAGCGCACGCCGAGCTTCGTGCCGACATCCTGCACATGGACGTTCTGGCCCTTGAAGATGAACGACGAATTGCGAGCGATGACGAAGAGCTGTGACAGTTTGGACAGCGCCGTGATGATGTCTTCGGAGATGCCGTCGGCGAAGTAGTCCTGTTCGGCATCACCGCTCATATTGGCGAACGGCAGCACGGCGATCGACAGTTTCGGCGGCGCTGCCGCAGCCGGAGGGCTCGTCGGGGTTTGCGAGGTCGCGGCCACCTTGGCCCCGGCGCCGACTTGCAGCGAATAAACCCGGATCGGCTCGGCGATGTTCTTGAGCTGTGTGCTGCCGAGATCGCTGACCGAGAGGTCAAGCCTGGCCTTGACCTGGCGATAGGCATCCTCGGACAGGCAGATGGCGCCGGGCGCCGCAACGCCCTCCAGACGCGAGGCGATGTTGACGCCGTCACCCATCAGGTCGCCATCGCTCTCTTCGACCACGTCGCCCAGATGGATGCCTATCCTGAACTCGATGCGGCGCTCCTGCGGTACGCCGGCATTGCGCTCAACCATACCGTTTTGAATCTCAACGGCGCAGCGCACGGCATCGACCACACTGCGAAACTCAACCAGTGCCCCATCTCCGGTACGCTTGATAACCCGCCCGTGGTGCACTGCAATGATCGGATCGATCAGGTCGCTGCGCAGTGCCCGCAACCGCGCCAAGGTACGATCTTCGTCCGCGCTCGCGAGCCGGCTGTATCCGACCACATCTGCAGCCAGGATTGCGGCCAGCTTACGGTTCTCGCTCATGGGTCGCCTCCTCATCTCCATCATAGCAGGAAGACGGCGGGACGAGGGAATTTTCGCAAATCACGGCCACGCAGCCACGCTACCGGCAGCGCTCTGACACCAGCCCACGCGGATGCCCATTTGCGCTGCCGCACCGACCAGTTCGGCGTCTATCCGAGCACGGCCTCGACAGTGGCAATAAAGTCATCGAGCGAGCGGTCGCCGCGAATCTCGATGCGCGGAAGGTCGATGAGATCGCTATGGAGGTCCGCCGGCCCGTGCCTGCGGCCGAAGCCTACTCGATAGCCGCACTCCCTAGCCAGCCGGCCAAGCCGTCGGTCGGTGACGGAGAAGGGGGCCGCGAACGCCCTGGTTGGCCGGCCGGTCCAGCGTTCGATGAACAGACGAGAGCGCAGGAGCTCGGCGGCCAGGTCAGCGCTCGACAGACCATCTATGGCGCGATGCGTCGCCATGTGGCTGCCGAAGAAGGCGCCTTCGGCAGCGAGGCGTCGCACCGTCCCGGCGCCCATAAGCGGCGTCGGCGGACCGATGTCGGTGTCCCACTTTGCACTTTCGCCCACCAGGTCCGTCACCAGGAACACTTCCGCGGTCAGGTCGTTGGCGCGCAAGATCGGCCAGGCACGGTCGGCGAAGTTCTGGAAGCCGTCATCGAAGGTGATGAGCACCGGGCGGCCGACGAAAGGCTGACGGTTGGCGATGGATGCTTCCAGCTGCTCGGAGCCAATGGCGTGAAAGCCATTGGCGCGCAGCCATCCCATCTGGCTGGCGAATGCGGCGGGCGTGAGCCGAAAGCGAGCGAGCGCGGCCGGACCTTCATCGGCAACGCCGTGATACATGAGGACAGGGATATGCCGGCGCTGCTCGTTACGTGCGACGTCGCGGCGCAAGGCTCGCGCCCCACCCCAGACGATATTTCGCGCGACGCCGATTTCGATGGGCGCGCGGATCGGCACATGATCGATCACCGGGTCCGTCGCCACATCGCCCGGCGATAGGCGGCGGAAGCGGTCTATGCGGTAGAGCTCGGTCTGGATCGATTGCTCGAAGACGAGGCCTTCGGTCGCTGCTAGCATCTCGGAGATCGCCTGGGCACCGAATGTATTCCAGTCGAAGCCCGTCTTTTCGACATTGTCACGCAACACGAATGCGTGTGCGCTGATGAAGCTGCCGCCAGGCGCCAACGCCTCGGCGAATTTCCTGGCGATGCGCCGTAGCTCGGCGAGATCATCGAGGTAGTAGAGTACTTCCGAACAGACGATCAGATCCATCTCACCCGGCAGCGTGTCGGCAGCGAAATCGAGTACGCCGAACTCGACATTCGGCTGATCGTTGCATCGGGCGCGGGCTCGCCCGACGGCTATGGCGGAAATGTCGGTTGCGGTCAAATGGCCGACGCGAGGCGCCAGCTGCCGCGTGAAGTGGCCCTCCGCGCAGGCCAACTCGAGCGCCCGCCCGATGGGACCGGGAGGCAGGATTTCGAGCTGGCGCTCGTATTTTTCCTGCTCATAGGACGAACCGTAGTTCCACGGATCCTCGGTCGCGAAATAGCTGTTCCAGAACGCCGTGCGATCCTTGTCGTGCTTGTCCGCGACCCGTGCGCGGCGCGGCGCAACAGGCTCTGACGGTTCAGCGCTCGACCGAACCAGGTCATGCGCCTGTGCGGCCAATTGCGCGAGTTTGCCGAAGTGGCTGTCCGGATCGGGCTCGCTTCCCGCCATGGCAAACGATGCCTCGGCTGCAGGCGTGTTTGACGTGGTCGCGCCGGCGCCCTTTTGCGGTGCAGGCGATCCTCCCGCAAGCCGCTCAGCAGGCACTACATCCAGGATCAATTCAATCCAATGATCGCTTGTCACCGTCCCGAGTGCACCGAACTGCACTACAGCCTCGATCCGGCCATCCAGCATCAGATGGGCATAGATCTGATCGATGCCTTCCGGCAGTTCGGTCGCGGTCGGATTGCGAGCGTCGACGCGAATTCCGAGCGTTCGCGCCAGCCTGCGCGGCGTGGCAAGATCGTCGGGTTCGAGAAGCATTTGCTCAAGCTGGTACTGGACGCGGCGAGCTGCTGCGGGATTGTCCCAGATCTTGCCGAGTTCGATGATCAACGCGGTGGTTGCGCTGCCGAACCTCGCCCATCCGGCAGCCAATTGCGCCGGCACCGACAGGCTTCCTGCCATGAGGCCATCGAAGATTACCTTGGCAATCTCATGCGCCCACTTGCGTCCCGCCGGGAGCGCGCGCAGGGGCTGCGGGTCGATCGAGCGCGAGCCTGAGCCGCATTCGGACGCGGCGTTCCGCAACGCCAGCCAAGCAAGCGCTTCGGATGCGGTGCCGCCGTTCGCCGAACTGGAAACCAAGGGATTATTCGCCACGCCGTACTACCCGCGCCTGGTTTTGAGGGAGAACAAGTGTCCCGCAACGCGCTTACATCGCCGGTCTGGAAAAAGCAAAAGGCGCCCCGAAAGGCGCCTCTTCATCGCTTGATTCCCCTAGAGGAAACTGGAGCGGGTGAAGCGATTCGAACGCTCGACCCCAACCTTGGCAAGGTTGTGCTCTACCCCTGAGCTACACCCGCTCACACGGCCCTTTGGCCGCAAGCCGGGCCTATATGGCTGAAGAGCGCGGCGATTGCAACAGGGAAATGACGGGCTTTTTAGCCGCGCCAAATCGCTTGGCGGAACCTTGTCGGCCACGCGGGTGGTTCATCGACTTCCCGCATGACGGTCTTGTCTCGGCGGCATCATTGGCCGTAAACGGCTTTGCCGCGCGCCGATACAGGGGAAGACCACCAATGCCGAAGACCGAAGCCGAGCTTTTCGCCTTTCTTGCCGATCTCGGCATATCAGTGTCGACCGTGCGCCATCCGCCGCTCTATACGGTGGCCGATTCGCAGTCGCTGCGCGGCGAGATACCGGGCGGGCACACGAAAAATCTGTTTCTCAAGGACAAGAAGGACAATTTCTTCCTGGTCAGCGTCGGCGAGGAGGCGGTCGTCGACCTGAAGCAGATCCACACGATGATCGGCGCCGCCGGCCGGGTGTCGTTCGGCAAGCCGGAGATGCTGATGGAGCTGCTCGGTGTCATTCCGGGCGCGGTCACCGTGTTCGGGCTGATCAACGACACCGAAAGACGGGTCAAAGTGGTGCTCGACCAGGATTTGATAGCACATGCGACAGTCAACGCGCATCCGCTGACCAATGAGGCGACGACGTCGATCGCGTCCGCCGACCTCATCAGATTCGTCGAGGCAACCGGACATGATGCTGCTATCTTGAAAGTCTCGGCTTGATCGCCACATGGATGGCGAAAACTGACCTCTAGTTAAGGACGTCGCGCTGCTCCGCTGGGCGCGATCGGAAGGGCGACGACATGAGCGACAACAACAATCCGTTTGGCGGCCAATTCGGCGGCAATTCTGGCCAGTACACCACGTCCGTGCAATATGGCGGCGCCGAGCCGGCCAAGTCGGCACTTGGCCCGACACCCGGCGCAGCACCTGCCGCTGGCGAGCTGATCAAGGACACCACGACCGCCACTTTCGCCGCCGACGTCATCCAGGAATCGCGCAAACAGCCGGTACTGGTCGATTTCTGGGCGCCGTGGTGCGGGCCCTGCAAGCAGCTCACGCCGCTTCTGGAAAAGGCGGTCAAGGCCGCCGGCGGCAAGGTCAAGCTGGTCAAAATGAACATTGACGATCATCCCTCGATCGCCGGCCAGCTCGGCATCCAATCGATCCCGGCGGTCATCGCCTTCAAGGACGGCCAGCCTGTCGACGGCTTCATGGGCGCCATCCCCGAGAGCCAGATCGCCGAGTTCATCACCAAGGTCGGCGGCAAGGGCAATGGTGCGCCGCCGGTGGCCGAAGCACTGGCCGCGGCGGCGGAAGCGCATGCGGCGGGCGATGCGCAGACCGCAGCCGACATTTACGACGCCATCCTGGCGCAAGCGCCGGAGACGATCGAGGCGATTGCCGGGCTGGGCGAGCTTCTGTTCGAGGCCGGCGACAGCGACGGCGCCGAGGCGCTGCTGGCAACGGCGCCGGAGGCCAAGAAAAATGCGCCGGCACTTGCCGCGCTGCGTGCCAAGATGACGCTGGCTGCGGAAGCGGCAGCACTTGGCAATCCAGCTGAATTCGAGCAGCGACTGGCCGCCAATCCCGGCGACCACCAGGCGCGTTTCGACCTCGCCATGATCCAGAACGCCAAGGGCGAGCGCCATGCGGCGGCCGACAATCTTCTGGCGATTATAAAAGCCGACCGGACGTGGAACGAGGACGGCGCCAGGGCGCAGCTGCTGAAACTGTTCGAGGCCTGGGGCATGACCGACGAGGCGACGCTGGCGGCACGGCGCAAATTGTCGTCGCTGCTGTTTTCCTGAGCCGTTTGCCGGCCAAATTGCCGGGGCGTGGCTGTCGGGCCTTGCGGTCGGCGGCCGCCGCGCCAGATTAGGCCGATAACATCGCGCCCGAAGCGGGTCGGAGGAGTGAAGGTGCAGGTCGGAAACGCATTTTACCGGGTCGGCAAGGATCTGCCGGCAACCATTCCGGTGTTTCCGCTTGCCGGCGCGCTGCTGCTGCCGGGCGGGCGCATGCCGCTCAACATCTTCGAGCCGCGCTACCTGCAGATGGTGGATGAGGCGATCGCCGGCGCGCGGCTGATCGGCATCGTCCAGCCCAGCCTCAATGGCGCGTTGCGCGCCGACGGGGAGCCGGAACTGTGCAATGTCGGCTGCGCCGGGCGCATCATCTCGATGGCCGAGAGCGGCGACGGCCGCTATCTGGTTTCGCTGCAGGGCGTCTGCCGTTTCCGCATCACCAGCGAATTGCCGGTGAAGACGCCTTTCCGGAAATGCAAGCTGGCGCCGTTCCTCACCGATCTTGCCGAAGACCAGGCGGCAAGCGAGGTCGACCGGCCGGCGCTGTTGAAAGCGTTTCGCGCTTATCTGCAGGCCAACGATCTCGAAGCCGATTGGGAAAGCGTCAGCCGCGCCGAGAACACCATGCTGGTCAATGCGCTGTCGATGATGGCGCCCTACGGACCGGCCGAGAAACAGGCGCTGCTGGAGGCGCCCGACCTGAAAGCCCGCGCGGAGACGCTGATCGCGATCACCGAAATGGCGCTGGCGCGCGAGAATGAGGACTTTGGCTCCAGCCTGCAATAAGGGCTGAGCCGATGGCTGAAGGGGGATCCAATGGCTGCGGATGGGCGTGACGGCAAGTCGGTCAATGTCGATCCAAAATTGCTGGAGCTGCTGGCCTGCCCGCTGACCAAGGGGCCGCTGGCCTGGGACCCGGTGCGCGGCGAGTTGATCTCGCGGCTTGCCAAGCTCGCTTATCCCGTGCGCGACGGCATCCCGATCATGCTGCCCTCGGAGGCGCGGACTATTTCGGCGGAAGACGTGCTGTCGCCGCCGCGATTGGGTGGGCCGGGCTGAAGGGCCAGGGGTGGTTCAAACGGACCTCAGCCTAAGAAGCCATTCTGTTGGCGATCCTTCGCGCCCCCCTCTGCCCTTGCCGGCATTAATGTCATGGGCTCCCGACCGCCCTGCACTTGCCTACTGAAAATTCCGCCCCTTGGGCATGACCCTTTCAGCTTTGTCCGAGAGGGTGGCAATGTCGGGCCGGGCAGCCGGCGTCATCTCTTCCAGCAGCACCGTCAGCCACGGCGTCAAATCCTCGATCTTCTCGGCGACGATGTGGATGACGTCGGATTCCGACTGCAGCTTGCCGGTGACCTTGACGAAGCGCGCGCCCATGACGATGGGCCGGAAACGGGTAAAGGTCCGCTCCCAGAAAATGACGTTGGCGACGGCCTTGTCGTCTTCCAGCGTCAGGAAGATCGCATTGCCCTTGCCGGGCCGCTGCCGCACCAGCACCAGGCCGGCGACCGAGACCCGCCTGCCGTCGCGCACCGAGCCGAGATTGGCATTGGGAATGACGCCGGCGCGGTCGAGCCGCTCGCGCAGGAAGGCGACCGGATGCGCCTTCAGCGACAGGCCGAGCGCGCGGTAGTCGTGGATGACGTGCTCGCCGAGCGGCATTGTCGGCAGTTTTGTCTCGGGCTCGAGTTCGCGCAGCCGGATCGCCGGCTGGTCGAACAGCGGCAGCCGTTCGGCGGCGCTCTTGCCATCCAGCGCGCGCACCGCCCACAAGGCTTCACGACGGTCGAGGCCGAGCGAGCGGAAGGCGTCAGCCTGCGCCAGTCTTTCGATTTCGCCGACATCGAGGCCCGAGCGCAGCCACACATCCCTGACGCTTGTATAGCCGGCGCCGCGCCGCGCGGTGAAAGCTTCCATACGCTTCTCGGCCAAGCCCTTGATCTGACGGAAGCCAAGCCGGACGGCGTACCGGGTCTTGATGACACCGCGCATTTCGGCATGGCGCCCCAGGATGCGGCCCGGATCGAATTGGGCTTTCTCCAGGGTGCAGTCCCAGTCGGAAAAATTGACGTCGACGTCGCGGATATCGACGCCATGGTCGCGCGCGTCGCGCACCAGCTGGGCCGGCTGGTAAAACCCCATCGGCTGCGAATTCAGGATCGCGGCGCAGAACACGTCGGGATAAAAGGTCTTGAACCAGCAGGAGGCATAGACGAGCAAAGCGAAGGAGGCGGCGTGGCTTTCGGGAAAGCCGTATTCGCCGAAGCCTTCGATCTGCTTGAAGCAGCGCTCGGCGAAGTCTTTGGTGTATCCCTTGCCGACCATGCCGTCGATCATGCGCTGGCGGTAATTGCCGATGGTGCCGGTGCGCTTGAAGGTGGCCATGGCGCGGCGTAGTTCGTCGGCTTCGCCGGGTTTGAAACCACCGGCGACGATTGCAATATTCATCGCCTGTTCCTGAAACAGCGGCACGCCGAGTGTCTTCTTGAGAATAGCCTCCAGCTCTGGCTTTTGATATTCAGCCGCTTCCTTGCCCTGCCGACGGCGCAGATAGGGGTGCACCATGTCGCCCTGGATCGGGCCGGGCCGCACGATCGCCACCTCGATGACCAGGTCGTAGAATTCGCGCGGGCGTAGACGCGGCAGCATCGACATCTGCGCGCGCGATTCGATCTGGAAGACGCCGAGCGTGTCGGCGCGGCAGATCATGTCGTACACGTCGTTCTCTTCCGGCGGCAGGGTGGCCAGCACATAGGGTCGGCCGTAATCATCCCGGGCCTTCGGATAATGGTCGGTGAGCAAGGTGAAGGCGCGCTTCAGGCAGGTCAGCATGCCAAGCGCCAGAATATCCACCTTCAGGATCTTCACCGCGTCGAGATCGTCCTTATCCCACTCGACCATCTTGCGCGCCTCCATCGCCGTCTTGACGATGGGGACGATCTCGTCGAGCCGGTCGCGGGTAATGACGAAGCCGCCGACATGCTGCGACAGATGCCGGGGAAAGCCCATGATCTCGTTGGCGTGGGCGATCACGTGACGGGTCGAGGTCTCGTTGCGGTCGAGGCCGCCGGCATGCGCCTCCTTCTCGCCGAGCTCCGAGGTCGACCAGCCCCAGATCGAACTGGAGAGCGCAATGCGGACATCGTCCGACAGGCCCATGGCCTTGGCCACCTCGCGCAGCGCCGAGCGGCCGCGATAGCTGATGACGGCGGCAGCCAGCGCGGTGCGCTTGGCGCTGTATTTGGAGTAGATGTACTGGATCACCTCCTCACGCCGCTCATGCTCGAAATCGACGTCGATGTCGGGCGGCTCGTTGCGCTCCTCGGAAATGAAGCGCTCGAACAACGTGTCGATGCGCTCGGGGCCGACCTCGGTGATGCCAATGCAGTAGCAGACGATCGAGTTGGCGGCCGAGCCTCTGCCCTGGCACAGAATGCCCTCATTGCGGGCGAACTGGACGATGTCGTAAACGGTCAGGAAATAGCGCGCATAATTCAGACGCTCGATCAGAGCGAGCTCCTCACTGATGCGCTGCAAGACGGAAGCGGGGACGCCCGCCGGATAGCGCGTGGCGGCCCCCTCCCTGGCCAGACGCTCTAGCTCGGCCTGCGGCCCAAGCCCTGATTGCGTCGGCTCGTCGGGATAATTGTACTGGAGGTCGCTGAGCGAGAAGGTCAGTTCGCCGGCAAAGCGCAGCGTCTCGGCCAGCGCCCGTGGATGGCGGCGGAAGAGACGGGCCATTTCCAGCGGCGGCTTCAGATGGCGCTCGGCGTTGGCCGTCAGCTCCAGCCCGACCTCGGCGACCGGCAAATTGAGGCGGATGGCGGTGAGCACATCTTGCAGCGAGCGGCGCTCGGCGCTGTGATAAAGCACGTCGTTGGTCGCCATCAGCGGCACGCCGGCGATGTCCGCCATGCCCGCCGCCTGCTCGATGCGGAAACGGTCATTGCCGCGATAATCCGGCGCCATGCCTAGCCGCAAATTAGCGCCGAAACGGTCTTTCAGTTGACGGACCAATGCCAGGGGATCGTCGGCATTCGCCGAGAGATCCGGCAGCACCGCCAGCGACAGCAGGTCGCCCCATTCGAGCAGGTCGCTGCGCTGGAGAAGGGTCGCGCCCTTCTCGTTTTCATCGCGCAAATTGGCTTGCGTCAGCATGCGGCAGAGATGGCCCCAGCCCTTGCGGTTCTGCGGATAGGCGAGAATGTCCGGCGTGCCGTCGCCGAACACCAGGCGGCAACCGGGGTGATAGGCGAGCTTCTCGACCTTGGCCTGCTGCCAGGCGCGCACGACGCCGGCCACCGTGTTGCGGTCTGCCAGTCCGATCGAGGAAAAGCCGAGGAATTTGGCCGCCACCACCAGCTCCTCCGGCTTGGAGGCGCCGCGCAGGAAGGAGAAGTTCGACTGGATGCCGAATTCCGCATAGGGGATGACGGTCAGCGCGTTCATGCGAAGACCCCATGCATGAACCAGCGCGGCGGCACCTGCGGGTTGCCATAGAGGCCTTGCCGGTAGAGCCAGTAGCGGCGGCCGTCGGCATCCTCGATCCGGAAATAGTCACGCGTCGATGTGAGCGGATCGCTTGACGTTTCACGCCACCATTCCGGCGCGATGCGTTCCGGCCCCTCGGCGCGCGCGACCCGGTAGAGCGCGCGGCGCCAGCGGAAATTCATCGGCGGACCCTCAGGCATTTCGGTGGCCGGCACCTCGATCGGCTCGGGCGAACGGAACAGCCGGATCGGCCGTTCCGGCGGGAAGATGGTTGCGCGCGGCGCGTCTTTCGAGCCCGGCTTCCTGAGCGGTGTTTTGCGTTGTGGCGCTTCCGAGAACGGGATGGTGGCGATGGCGCGCTCCGGCAGATGGCTCTCGAGGGCGACCGGTTTCAGCACCGCACTGTCGCCGAGCCTGGCGCGGATGCGGTCGGCAAAGAGTGCCATGTCGGCGCCGTCATCCTCGGTCTCGCCGGTCAAATCGGCCTGCTGCATGTCGAAGCCGGCGGCCGCCAGCACCGAAAGCCGCACCAGGTCGAAGCCGTAGCCGGCATCGATGTCCTGTTCGAGCGCGGCCAGCCGCTCATGGAACAGGCGCTGGATAAGCTTGGGTTCGCGCAACGGTCGCGAGGTACCGACAGCGATGCGGCTGACGGCGCCGTCGACGCGAAACAAAAGCAGCGCCAGCATCCTTGCGCCCTCGCCGCGGCGTTCGAGATCGGCCTTCAGCGTCACCGCCAGCAAGAGCACCAGCCGTTCGATCTCGGCGGTCAGCACGACCGGCTCGGCCAGGTGGCGTTCGACCGAAAGCGGGGCCACGGGCAGGCGCGGCGATACCGCCTCGTCGAGGCGGCCGAGCGCCTGGTCGAGCCGCAACAGCAAGGTCGCGCCGAAGCGGCGGGCGAGCGGCGCGCGCGGCGCTGCCATGACCGCGCCGGCGGTCCGCAGGCCGACGCTTTCCAGGCTGGCGCGGATATCGGCCTCGATGCGCAGTGCGGCCAGCGGCAAGGGGGCGAGCAGCGCTTCTTCCTCGCCGGAGACAACGATGCGGTCGCCGCAGAAGCGCGCCGCCGCCCAGGCTGCACCCGGCGTCGCGGCCAACCCGGCGCGGACATCGAAACCCTGCTGGAAAAACCGCGCAAGGATGTCGTCCAGCATGGCGCGCTCGCCGCCGAACAGGTGGGTACAGCCGGTGACGTCGAGATAAAGGCCGTCGACGCCGTCAAGCGCCACCAGCGGCGTATAGCGGTCGCACCAGTCGGCGAGGCCTTCGAGCAGCCGGCGATCAGCGTCCGGATCGGCCTCGACGATGTCGATCGAGGGATGCATGGCGCGCGCATCGGCAATGCCCATGCCAGGCTTCAGATGCAGCGCCTCAGCCCGCTCGTCGAGGGCCGATATGCGCTGGGCGTTGCGGTCGCGATGGCTGATCACGAGCGGTGGGTGAGATGGCGGCAGATGATCCGAAGGCCGGGAACGCCACGACCGTCCTAGGCGCTGGCGCAGGATCCGTTCTGCCGCCAGATGCGGGAACCACAGCGACAGAATTCTCTGCCCGTTTTTCGCGGGGCTTTCTTTCTTCGAATGCGTGTTCATCGGGGTTCCACTCCAGTGTGAATTGTCCAGGCAGAGCGGTGCGGCTCTTGCCGATGCTGACGGTGAAGGCAGGCCGGCCGATCGAGCCGGCGAGCGACCCGGCGATCGTCCGGCGGCTCGCCGCTGGTGCAGCCGACACGATGAGGCGCACCGGGGCGGCGGTCGGCTCGGCTTCGCCGGCCTGGCGCAGCAGGAACACCGGCCGGCCGGCGTTTTGGGCGCGCGCGTGCAGCCGGCGCGTCGCGGTGAGGTCGAGCCGCTGCGGGCTGCCACGGATCTCGAGGATGATTGCGGCGAGCGCCGTCATCTTCGCGGCCTCCTCGGCTACCCACAGCGCATCGGTGAGTTTCGGCGCCTCGGAAAACAGCAATTGCTCCGGTGCGATACCGAACATGCCCTGCAATCCCCTGGCATAGGGAAAGCCGGCCTCGCGAAAAATCTCCGATGTGCCTATCCACAGCACGGGCAAGGGCTGGCCCTTGAGGATCAGGCTGACCAGCGACAGCACAAAGCCGGCGACGGCCCCGGCATTGCGGGTCTCAAGGCCATGGATTTCGCTCAAGGCGGCTTTCGGCAGGCCGCCGCTGAGGGCCGCATCGAGGCGTTCGACGCCGGTGGGCAGGAAAGCATCCGGCGAAGCCACGGCAAGCCCGCGCCGGATGATGGTGACATCGGAATCGGGTTCAGGCGCGGCGTGGAGACAGCCCTCAGCACGCGCACGAGGCCGCTCGCTGGCCGGCGCAGCCAGGCGCTCGGGCAGCGTTCCCTCGATCTTCGCGATCTGGCGGCGCAGGGCAAAAACAGTCTCCCGCGCCACGGCTGATGTCGCCATGACGGTCAATTTCTCTCACAATTGTTCCTGTTATGTTCCTATAGATTCCAGAGGGTGCCGGAAGAGTCAAGCGGAGTCAGAAGGAATTTATTCCTTGATCAAAGGTGGCGAGGCCAACCTTGGACTTTGGTCGCAGCCATTCGGCGCAAAGAAACAGTCATTGGCCAGGTACCCGTCCATTTGCCGAGTCCGGAGGGAAAGCCTATATGCCGGATCAAAGGACAAAGCATGGCCCGCATCTACAAGACCCGCACCTGGCACGATGAACTCTCGCCTTCGATCGAGGAGATCGAGTTTCTGGCGCTGGAGGCGTACGCACATCTGCCCGACGATTTTCGCAAGCTGACCGGCGAGATCGTCATCATGATCGCCGAATTCCCGACCGACGAGATCATGGACGATCTGTCGCTGGAGACACCGTTTGATCTGCTTGGCCTGTTCGAGGGCCGCGGCATCGCCGAGCGCTGGAACCCGCAGACCGGCGAAGGCCCGAACCGCATCACCCTCTACCGCCGCGCCATCCTCGACTATTGGGCCGAAAACGAAGAGACGCTGGGCGACATCGTCACCCACGTGCTGATCCACGAGATCGGCCACCATTTCGGCCTGTCGGACGACGATATGGAAAAGCTTGAAGAGGCGGCGGAGTAAGGCTGTGCGATATTCAGGTGGCGAGCCTGCTTGTGAATTATACAAGTTTTGATATAAAGTCTGTATGCCGACCAAGCGACTGGAGTTTCTTGGAGATTCTCTTGCCAAGCTCCGGGCTTTTCCAGAGGCGGTGCGCAAGGAAACGGGCGTTCAACTGCACAAGGTTCAACTCGGATTTGAGCCAAGCGATTGGAAGCCGATGACGACGATAGGCCTAGGCGTACGGGAAATCCGTGTCCGAGACGATGCTGGCGCGTTCCGGGTGCTTTACGTCGCCAGCATAGGTGACGCCGTCTGTCTTGCACGCCTTCCAGAAGAAGACGCAACAGACGGCGAAACGAGACTTGGCTCTTGCCGCATCGCGGTTCAGGCAAATTCAGTGAGACATGCTCATGGAACGTCAAAGCTTTGAAAATGTCTGGGATGCGCTGGAAGACACCCCGGCTCAGTCCGCCAACATGACTATGCGCTCCAATTTGCTGATCGCGATCGAACAGCGGGTGCGGAGTTGGGACGTTACCCAAGCCGAAGCAGCCAACCGGCTCGGGATTACCCAGCCACGCCTTAGCGATCTTCTGCGGGGCAGGATCGCGAATTTTAGTCTGGACACCTTGATCAATCTGGCCACACAGGCCGGACTTACAGTGCGTCTTGATATTGCCGAGGCAGCCTAGCGCTGTCTTAGACAGGCTGGCAAAGCTCGCCTACCAATCACTCAGCTTCGTATCCGGCCCGTATTCCTGGCCGTCGATATCCTTCACCACCGCCTGGCCGCAGCGCATCGATTTGGTCTTCTTGTCATAGGCGTAGGTCGGTGAGCCGTACAGGTGCCAGCCCTTGTTCAGCGCCGCGGTGACCTTGTGGCAGAAGGTTGAACCGTCGGGGGCGGACAGAAAGCGGTAAAGTCTCATGGGTCAGATCCTGTCGTGAGTTCGTCTTTTCGGGGCGGATCATGCGCCGATGGCGGCGGCCTTCGCCAGCAGTTTTTCGGCTTGCACCAGGTGCAGCCGTTCGACCATCCTGCCATCCAGCGCAATCACGCCCTTGCCGGCATTTTCGGGCAAGGCGAAAGCCTCTTTCACCGCGTGCGCCTCGGCCAAGGCTTCGGGCGCGGGCGCAAAGGCGCGGTTGGCGGTTTCGATCTGGGCGGGGTGGATCAGCGTCTTGCCGTCGAACCCCATGGCGGCGGCTTCCGTGCATTCGCGCGCAAACGCGTCGAGGTCGCGAAAATCGTTGGAGACGCCGTCGAGTATGTCGATGCCGCCGGCTCGCGCCGCCAGCACCATCTGCATCAGCCAAGGCACGAGGTAGCGCCGATCAGGCGTCGCCAGAATGCCGGTTTCCTTGACCAGATCGTTCGTTCCGGCAACGAAACAATTTAGCCGCGAAGCGCGATCGCGGCCGAGTTCGGCAATGGCGCCGATATTGAGCATGGCCTTGGGCGTCTCGATCATCGCCCAGAGCTTGACGCTGTCGGGGGCAAAATTGTCGTCGAGCACGTCGCCGACTTCGAGGATATCGCGCGGCGTGGCGACCTTGGACAACAGGATGCCGTCGGGCTCGAATTTCGCCGCGGTCAGCAGGTCATCGTTGCCCCATTCGCTGGACAGCGCGTTGACGCGCACGATCATCTCGCAGCGGCGTTTCGGTCGGCTGGCGAAAATGCCGGCCAGTTTGTCCCGCGCGGCGATCTTGTCTGAGGGCGCGACGGCGTCTTCGAGGTCGATGATCACGGCATCGCAGGCCAGCGTCGCGATCCTGGCCAGCGCCTTGTCGTTGGAGGCGGGGACGTAAAGCACCGAGCGGCGCGGGCGGTAAGGTTCGCTTGTCATGGCCGATCTATGCCGCGTGGGGGCGGGTGAGGCAAGCGTCCGACCGGTACCTGATGACGAGCCAACTGCGAAAGCTTGCGCTGCCCCGCCCGTCCCGCAGCAGTTGCGGAAGGGGGGCCTTTCCTCTCCCCCGTCGATCGGGGGAGAGGTGTCGAGCGAAGCTCGACGGAGTGGGGGTCGACCCATGCGCTCAGTGCCCTTCCGATGTCCGTTCGCGGCGACTGCCAGGTGGTTCCCCCACTCCGTCTCGGCTTCGCCTGTCCAGCCGATAGATGGGTAACACTTTGAACCGGATACATAGGTGACACTTCTCTCCCCCTATGCGTCGGCCGCAGCGCCAAGCGGATTGGTTGGCGCGGCGCTGCGGCGGACAAGCTTCATGTGCCGTGTGTCGATGATGCCGAGCGGGTGGGCATGGAATGAGAGTGTCCATTGTCCGTCTTCGGTCTCCAACGCAGCGACCGGTTCGCCCGCCAGCGCTTGCGAGACATATATGAAGCCGCCATTCCATCGGATCTCGCCATTGTGGCGCACGCGGCGGACCGAGGCCTCGGCCGGATAGACGGGCTCGGGTGGTGTCCTGGGCATGGCGCGCTGTGAGGACCGGTAGTGCTGGGCGGGCGTATCCATGCCCAGCGCCTCATGGGGACGTTCCTCATTGTAGCTGTGGCGGAAGGTCTCGAAGGCCTGGCCCTGTGCCGTTCGGTCGGCTTCCGGTGCCTCGGCCATCGGCAGCATGGTCAGGTGAAAGCGCTCGTGACGTCCGTTCTGCTGTGGCCTGCCGGGTGCGATCCGCTCCAAGGTGATGCCGAGCTTGATGAAGCGCACGACAAGCGGCGTCAGCCCGGTGACGCCGGCCGATGCGAAGGGCGGGCCATTGTCGCTTCTGAAGCGATCCGGCAGGCCATGCTCTTCAAACAGCCGTTCGAACACCGGCCAGGCTTCGCTATCGGCCGTCGACCCCGTCGCTTCGAGCGCCAGAAGATAGCGGCTCGACGCATCCATCACCGTCAAGGGTTCGCAACGCCAGCCGTCGCGGGTCCGGAACCAGCCCTTGTGATCGCCAGTCCACACCGCGTTCGGTTCTTGCGGCTGTGGCCAGGGTCCATTGCCGCAGGCCCGCAGGCGGGGTCGCTTGCGGGCGCGGACAAGCCCATGCCGCGCAAGGATCGCGCCGACCGTCGAGGCTGAAGGCCACATGAACTCGGGAGCCGTGCGCCTGAGCCGTGCCACGATCTTCTTTGGACCCCAAAGCGGATGCAGCTCCTTGGCCGCCACAATCCGCTCAACCAGATCCTGAGCTGTCGCACGGCCATGATTGAGCGGGGCTCGCGGCAGGTCGTGCAAACCCTCAGGCCCAAACGTCCGATAGCGTCCTAGCCATTTGTAGCCGTTCTTGCGTGAGATCCCGTAGGCCGCACAAAGCGCAACCATCGTCTCATCCCCAGAAAGACACTCCACAACAAACCGTAGCCGCTCGTCCATGATGCCAGTCTCTCGCCAAACCATCGCCGGTCCTCCGGCGGACAAGAAAACTGTCACCCATGCTATCGGTCCATTCTGTTACCTATCTATCCGGTTCGGACAGCCGAGCCACCTCTCCCCCCTCCGGAGGGAGAGGAAAGGAGCCTGGCTGGGACAGCGCCAACGTCCGGAAAGATGGGGGGGAGCGCCCCGGCCGTAAGCACAGGTCCTGCACGAAAACTGCACATCCCTGCGGAAAACCTCCTCCGCTCCGCCCCGCCGTTTCCATGCGAGCCCGCGACAACAGCGGCATGCAACAGCGAAACGCTCACCTTTGGTCCTTGCCCTATCGCCTGCGCAGCGAAAGCTGGTGGTTGGTCGATCCGCCCCGGGCGGCGGCCCGCCCTTACCTGGAAGCGAGCCTGCTCCCTTTTATCCGCCCACCGGCCGAGCGGACCCAGCCCATCAGGAAAATCCGCGCATGACATCGTTTGCAAGCTTTTCCAGCCGCTTCGGCATCGCCGTCCTGCTCGTGGCGCTGGCGGATTTTTTCTTTTACGGCCAGCCCGCCGGGATCACGGTGCTGCTGTTTGCCATCCTGATCGCCGGCGCGGTGGTCGCTGTGCATCCTGCCGCACTGAATTCCACCCGACCCTGGCTCAAGCCGGCCGCTTTGTTCGTCGCGCTGCTGCCGCTGGCCGAGAACGTCAGCCCGCTGTCGGTGGCGATAGCTGTCGTGGCGCTGGTGGTGTTTGCGCTGTCCCTGTCCGGGCGGCTACGGCACGGCATCGCCCGCATTGCCGGCCAGGTGGCGCTGTTCCTGCTGGCGGCGCCGCTGCGCCTTATCCGTGACTTTTTCCAATGGCGCCGCACGGTGCGCCGGCTTGGCGGCCGCCGCATCCGCCTGGCGTCCATCATCGTCTGGGTCATGCCGGTGACGCTGGGCGCGGTGTTCCTGTTCTTGTTCGGCGCCGCCAATCCGGTCATCGAATACTGGCTGTCGCTGATCGACCTGATGAAGCTGCTCGATCTCATCCAGCTGGCGCGGATCGTCTTCTGGCTGTTCGTGCTCGCCGGCGTCTGGGCTTTCCTGCGGCCTCGCCTGCCGCGTTTCCCGCGCCGCCTTCCACCTTTGACGCCGCCTGCAGCCGTGGCCGCACCGGCCGCGACAAAATCCGCCACGACGATCGAGGCCGTCGTCTTCGGCAAGGCCGCGATCTTGCGCGCGCTGATCGTCTTCAATGCCCTGTTTGCGCTGCAGACCGGGCTCGACGCCGCCTATCTTTGGGGCGGGGTCGCCCTTCCCGACGGGTTGAGCTATGCCGCTTATGCGCATCGCGGCGCCTATCCGCTGATCGCCACCGCGCTGCTGGCCGCCGGCTTCGTGCTGGCGGCGCTGCGGCCGGGCAGCGAAACGTCAAGCGATCCGCTGATCCGCCGACAGGTCTATGCCTGGGTGGCGCAGAACATCGTGCTGGTCATTTCGTCGATTCTCAGGCTCGATCTCTATATCGGCGTCTATGCACTGACCTACTGGCGCATCGCGGCTTTCGTCTGGATGGGGTTGGTGGCGTCAGGGCTTGTACTGATCATTGCCCGCATCGCGCTTGGAAAATCCAACGAATGGCTGCTCTCCGCCAATCTTGCGACGTTATCGGCGACGCTTTATGCCTGCTGCTTCATCAACTTCGCCGCAATGATCGCCAATTTCAATGTCGACCATTCCCTTGAAATGACCGGCGACGGCACGCCTATCGATACCGAATATCTGCGCTCGCTCGGCGCTGCCGCCATGCCGGCGCTGGACCGCCTCTACATGCACCAATTCGGAAACCAAACCACCTGTCTGGCCGACCAAATAATGATCGACGACACTATCGCCGAGCAGAAGCAGTGGCGCGCCTGGAGCTTTCGCGGCTGGAGGCTCGTGCAGGTTCTCGACAAGAGAGGTCCGCTCGTGCTTCCTCCACCTACCCAGCCCTCGCAACCTTCAGTGCCGGACCGTTAGATCCATGCCGCATCAGATCCTGGTCGCCGACGACGATCCGCACATTCGCGAGATCATCTGCTTTGCGCTGGAGAGGGCCGGGATGAAGACGCAGGCCGTCGCTGACGGCGCAGCCGCCCTGCAGGCGATCGAAGGCCGCGAGCCCGACCTCGTCGTGCTCGATATCGGCATGCCGGAGATGGACGGGCTGGAAGTCTGCCGGCGGCTGAGGCAGCGCTCCGATGTGCCGATACTGTTCCTGTCGGCGCGAGACGAGGAGATCGATCGCATCCTCGGGCTCGAAATGGGCGGCGACGACTATGTGACGAAACCGTTCAGCCCGCGCGAGCTGGTGGCGCGCGTCAACGTTATCCTGCGCCGCGCCCGCCCGGTGGCGCCCGACCCGGCCGACGACAAAAACTTCGCGCATGGCAAGCTCAGCCTGGTGCCGGCCAGCCACGGAGCCAGTTTCGACGGCAAGGCGCTGGCGCTGACGGCGATCGAGTTCTCGATCCTCAGGGGATTTCTGGCGCGGCCGGCGCATGTGCTGGGCCGCGACCTGGTGGTCGCCAGCGCCTATGCCGCCAACATCCACGTCGCCGACCGTACCGTCGATAGCCACATCCGCAACATCCGCGCCAAGCTGGCGGCGGCGGGCTGTCTCGACGCCATCGAAACCGTGCATGGCGTCGGTTTCCGGCTCGGCCGATGCGGCGCCTGAGCGACGCCAAATGGATCGGCACCAAATGGCGGCCAAGGCTGGCCACGGTGGTTCTCGCCATCCTCATCATGGTGCTGGCGCTGCCGCTGGTCGGCCTGTTCTTCTTCCGGCTTTATGAAAACCAGCTGATCCGCCAGACCGAGGGCGAGTTGATCGCGCAAGGCGCCGTCATCGCCGCCATCTATGCACAGAATATCAGTGACGCCGCCATTGCCCCGGAGAAGCTAGGGGTGCCGATGCAGGCTGACAGCGGCGATGCCAGCCGCGGCGACGACTCGCCTTACCAGCCGATCGAGCCGAGCCTCGATCTCGCTTCCGACTACCTGCTGCCGACCCGACCCGCCGGCATCGCCGCGGCCATCGATCCAGCCTTCGCGGCGATCGGCGCCAGCCTGTCCGGCATTCTCGACACGACGCAAAAAACCACGCTGGCCGGCTTCCGGCTGCTCGATCCGCGCGGCGTTGTCATTGCAGGGCGCGACGAGGTCGGACTATCGCTGGCCAATGTCGAAGAGGTGCGCACCGCCCTTGCCGGCCACTACGCCAGCGTGTTGAGACAAAGAATTCCCGACCAGCCGCCACCGCCCCTCTATTCGGTCAGCCGCGGCACGAAAGTTCGCGTCTTTGTCGCCATGCCGATCGCGGTCGACGGCCATGTCGCCGGCGTGATCTACCTGTCTCGAACGCCGAACAACATCGTCAAGCATCTCTATGGCGAACGCGGCAAGGTGACGCTGGCGGCCATCGCCATGCTCTCTGGCACGCTGCTGATCGCGCTGGTGTTCCTGCGCACCGTGAGCCGGCCGATCTACGCGCTGATGGAGCGCACGAGGCGCATCGCCGCCGGCGACCGCGACGCGATCCGGCCGCTCGACCATCACGGCACGCGCGAAATGGCCGAGCTGTCCGCGGCCTTTCTCGACATGGCGGAAAAGCTGCAGGCGCGCTCCGACTCGATCCAGACCTTTGCCACCCATGTCTCGCACGAGCTCAAATCGCCGCTGACGGCGATCCAGGGCGCGGCCGAACTCTTGCGCGATTCCGGCGAGGCGATGGACGCGGCAGAGCGCAAGCGGTTTTCCGGCAACATCGTCAACGATGCCGGAAGGCTCAATCTGCTGGTACGGCGCCTGCTCGATCTGGCGCGCGCGGAAAACCTGGCGCCGAGCGGCGAAAGCACGTCGCTCGATGCGGCGCTGGCATTGCTGCCGGTGGACGGCAGGCTGGCTGTGACCATCGAGACGGGCGGCGAAACCGGTCTGCGCATCTCGGCCGAGAATGCGGCGATCGTGCTTGCCAACCTGATCGACAATTCCGCCAGGCACGGCGCGACCCAGGTTTTGCTGGCGGCTGCCAGCGCCGACGGCAAAGTGACGATTGCGATCAGCGATGATGGCGCCGGCATTTCGCCGAGCAACAGGGCGCGCATTTTCGAGCCGTTTTTCACCACGCGGCGCGAGTCCGGCGGCACCGGCATGGGCCTCGGCATCGTGCTGGCCCTCCTGAAAGCGCATGATGGCACGATCGCGCTGGTTGACTCCGGGCGCGGCACGCGCTTCGAGATTTCCTTGCCAGCCGCGTGAGGGCTGGTGGATCGGAGGACAAAGTGCGCTACGACACCGTCATCATCGGCGGAGCCATCGTCGGCTCCTCGGTCGCCTACTACCTTCGCGAGGAAGGCTTTTCCGGCTCCATCGCGCTGATCGAACGCGACCCGCAATTCGCCCATGCGGCAACGACGCTGTCCATGGCCTCGATCCGTCAGCAATTCTCGATTCCGGAAAATATCCGGCTGTCGCAGTTCACGCTAAACCTGTTCCGGCGGCTGAAGGAGACCTTTGGCACCGACGCCGATATCGGTTTTCGCGAAGGCGGCTATCTCATCCTGGCCGGCGAGGCCGGGTTGCCGATCCTGAAAGCCAACCACCAAGCACAGGTCGCCGAGGGCGCCGACATTCTGCTCGAGGATGCCGACCAGCTGGCAAAGCGCTTTTCGTGGCTGTCGACGGAAGGCATCAGCGCCGGCGCCTTCGGCCGCAGCGGCGAGGGCTGGTTCGACGCTCATGCGATGCTGACGCTGTTCCGCAAGGCGCTGCGCGACAGACAAATCGATTTCATCGCCGCCGACGTCACCGGCATCGAGAGGCAGGGCAACCGCGTCACCGGCGTGGACCTCGACAACGGCGAAAGACTGCAAGCCGGCATCGTCGTCAATGCCGCCGGGCCGAATGCCGGCAAGGTGGCCGGCATGGCGGGACTCGTGCTGCCCGTCGAGCCGCGCAAGCGCAACGTTTTCGTCTTCGAGGCGCGGGCAAAATACGCCGACATGCCGCTGCTGGTCGACCCATCCGGCATCTATGTCCGGCCTGAAGGCTCGGTCTATCTCACCGGCGGCGCCGAGCTGGAGGAGGGCGATGGCCCCGCCGACCCCCGGGATTTCGACGTCGACTGGCCGCTGTTCGAAGAGGTGATCTGGCCCGTGCTGGCAACCCGCATCCCCGCCTTCGAGGCGATCAAGCCGACCCGCGCCTGGGCAGGCCATTACGACTACAACACGCTCGACCAGAACGCGGTGATCGGACCGCATCCCGAGGTCGAGAATTTCATCTTCGCCAACGGGTTCTCAGGGCATGGGCTGCAGCAGGCGCCGGCCGTCGGCAAGGCGCTGGCGGAGCTTTTGGTGCATGGCGGGTATCGGACCGTGGATTGCTCGGCGTTCGGGTACGCCAGAGTGGCCGAGGGAAGGGCGTTCCGGGAATTGAATGTGATTTGAGGCGGGCGGAATAGGATCGCTCTGTCGAGTTCCCGCCCACCCCCCTCTGCCCTGCCGGGTATCTCCCCCGCAAGGGGGCAGATTGGCAGCTTCGGCGAAGGCGCCATTCTTGCAACGTCGGCGATTGGCGAAAGCGGTCGCGGCATCTGATCTCCCCCCTTGCGGGGGAGATGGCCGGCAGGCCAGAGGGGGGGCTGTCCCGCGAGAGTCTAAGCAACCATCGCACTGACAGCCATCGCGTTGCCCAGTGCATGCCCGGCGGCCGTGTTGTCGAAAATGCCCCAGACCTCGGCACCGGAAGCGGCCGCTGCTTCCACTTGCCGCGCAAACCGGTCGAGCGTTTCGGCATCGTAACCCGAATGGTAGATGCGCGGCGCGCCGTGCCAGCGGAAATAGGCAAGGCCGGGCGAGCCACCCGGCCCTGCTGCCTCCGGAACCGAAGCCGGGTCGGCGGCGACCCGTGCGACCTGGTGACCGGCCAGCAGTGCGTCCGCCTCGGCGCCGAACCAGCTGGGATGGCGCGGCTCGCATGCCAGCCTTGCCCGGACACACTTGCTCAACATGTCGAAGAAACCGCCGGCGACCTCCGGCTCGAAGGGCAGGCTTGGCGGCAGCTGCGCCAGAAGCACGCTCAGCTTTTCGCCGAGACCTTCGACCTGCCCGAGAAAGTCCTCCGTCAGCCCCTCGCAATCGGCGAGGCGATGCTCATGGGTCATGCTCTTCGGTGCCTTGACCGCGAAGCGGAAGTGCTCCGGCACGGCGTGCGCCCAGCGCTCATAGGTCTCGCGGCGGTGCGGCTTGTAGAACGAGGTGTCGATCTCGACGACCGGAAAGCGTTTTCCGTAACGTTCGAGATGCGACCCGGGCTGCGGAAAGTCAGCCTTGTATCGAGACGGAATTCCCCAGCCGGCGGTGCCTATGAGAGATCGGCGATTTCCCATGCTGGGGATGTGGACCGGATGAAGCGCGGGTCAAGGGCGGCGCCGGCAGGCGTTGTTCCGCGGGGTCCTGAACACCGTTCCGCATTGCCCGAGAACCTTGCCCGCCTTGACTGCCCAACCCGATCGGCAATTGCGCCCGACGCTCGTCAGCCCTCGCGGGAGAACCAGAACGCGTCGGCCATTCGCGTCATGCTAATACGCTCATAGAAGCCGACGGCGTCGGGCATCGAGATCAGGCTGATGGCGACCGAAGGCCCAAGCTGCCGGCGGGCCTCGTCCATCAGGCCCTTGCCGATGCCGACGCCTTGCGCCGATTGCGACACGGCGAGCTCTGAGACGTAGCACACCCAGGAAAAATCGGTGATGGCCCTGATAACGCCGATCAGCGGCCTGCCTTCGATGTCGAGCCGCGCCGTGAGCACCAGGTTCGCGCCTGAAAGCATCGCCTGCAGCCGGGCGTCGTCATCGACGGGGCGTGTTTCGCCGAGCGTGGATTCGACCAGCACGCGGCGGAACTCGGCGACGTCGAGCTCAGGCTCCCTGGCATAGATAATCTTCGATTGTGCGGTCATGGGCGTAAGGTGCACCAGCGGCAGCCGGTTTTAAAGACAGTGCCGCGTCGATCTTTCGATCGGGCCGCGCACCAACAGTTGCCTTTTATTTGCCGGCGGCTTTGTGTAAACCGGGCGCCAGCAAACCCTGACGCAACGAATTATCGATCAAGAACGGGCAAAAGCCATGGAAAAATTCACCAAGCTCACCGGCGTCGCCGCACCGATGCCGATCGTCAATGTCGACACCGACATGATCATCCCCAAGGATTATCTCAAGACGATCAAACGCACCGGGCTCGGCAGCGGCCTGTTCGCCGAAATGCGCTACAAGGACGATGGCTCGGAAAACCCCGACTTCGTGCTCAACAAGCCGGCCTACCGCAAGGCGCAGATCCTGGTCGCCGGCGACAATTTCGGCTGCGGTTCGAGCCGCGAACACGCGCCGTGGGCGCTGCTCGATTTCGGCATTCGCTGCGTCATCTCGACCTCGTTCGCCGACATTTTCTACAACAACTGCTTCAAGAACGGCATCCTGCCGATCACCGTCAGCGCCGAAGACCTGGAGAAGCTGATGGACGACGCCTCGCGCGGCTCCAATGCGACGGTGTCCGTCGACCTCGAGGCCAAGGAAATCCGCGGACCGGATGGCGGCGTGGTGACGTTCGAACTCGACGACTTCAAGCGCCACTGCCTGCTGAACGGTCTCGATGATATCGGCCTGACCATGGAGAAGGCCGGCGCCATCGCCTCGTTCGAGAAGAAGAACGCTGCCGAGCGTCCTTGGGCCTGAGTGGTACGAGATGGCCCGGCCGCCACAAAGCCGGGTTCGTGGCGGCTGAACGGAGGGGACAGTCATGACACGTTTTCTTCTTGCCGGCGCCTGCGCGCTGGCGTGGATGCTGATGCCGGTGGCCGGCGCGCAAGCACAGACCGACAAGATACTCGTGCCGGCAGAAGATCCGTCCGCCGCCGATCCGGGCGCGTCGGGCAATGCGGCCCTGGCGGACGATGACAGCCAGGGGCCGGTCCCGTTCGAGGGCGGGCAGCTGACCATCACCCAGCCGGAGCAGGATGGCGAAAAGGTGCTGGCCTATGACGGCGAGCAGCTGGCCAGCAATTACGACGTGTTCTTCGACAGAACAGTCAAGGTCGGCGGCGTCGACGTGGCGCTGGTCGATGTCGGCGACGGCGGCAACCAGTGCGGCCCGGCCAAGGTCATCGTCTGGAAGCCGGAAGGCGGCGAGATACAAAGCCTCAAGGTCGAACAGGACGAATGCGGCGCGCCGCCGGCGGCGGTGGCCGACAACGCCATCTATTTCGTGCCGTATCTGTTGCCGGGCGATACGAAGCAAGCGCTGCAATGGTCGCCCAGCGACGGGCTGACGATCTCGGGCGACCTGACCTACGCGCCGGAGCCGGGTACGGACTGGAAGGACGTCGATCCGGCCAAATACCAGAACATCATCGACGCCTTCCACAATGAGGCCGTCTACAAGGCGGCGCAGACGCTACTCGGCGACACCATGCCCGACATGGCGACCAGCCTGCTGGTCGGCGGCGGCACCGAAAAGACGGCGTCGGGCGCCTTCTACGCCACCGGCTGCGTGCCGCACGCATGCGGCAGCAATGACGGTTTCATGGCGGTCGACCCGGCCAAGCACACGCTCTACTTCGCCCGGCGCGGCGACAATGGCGAGCCGCAGGCGTGGCCTGACGTGAAGACCTGGCCTGCGGATGTGAAGGAAGCAATGGACAAGGCGCAGGAGTCGGGGAACTAGGGTTCGCGGCAGCGCGGCGAACACTCGGTGTTCATGCTTGTTCCGTCGCGATCCGTCACACCCCCCTCTGCCCTGCCGGGCATCTCCCGCTCAAGGGGGGAGATCAGACGTCACTCTGGCTTTCGCCAATCGCAAATGTGGAAAGCGAGAAAGGCGTCCGAACTGCCCTTGAGGGGGAGATGGCCGGCAGGCCAGAGGGGGGTGCTGTCCCGCCGACGACCAAGATTTGCACCTGACTTGGCCCATGGCCTGGCCGGCCCTTTTCCTGCAAAGTGTCCGAAACCACAGCGAGGCTCCATGCGCACACTCATCTCCACCGGTTCGCCCTTCGAAAAAACCGCCGGCTATTCGCGCGCGGTGGTGCAGGGCGACTGGTGCTTCGTCTCGGGAACCACCGGCTATGACTATGCGACGATGGCCATGCCGGAAACGGTGGAGGCGCAGACGCGCAATTGCCTGGCGACCATCGCCGAGGCGCTGAGGGATGGCGGCTTCGACATGGCCGATGTGGTGCGGGCGCATTACTACATCACCGACCAGGCCATCGCGGACGTCGTCTTCCCCATCCTCGGCGAGGCTTTCGGCGAGATCAGGCCGGCGGCGACGATGATCGTGTGCCAGCTCAACAAGCCGGAAATGAAGATCGAGATCGAAGTCACGGCGCTGCGGCGCACGGCTTGAGGAGGCCAAAGCCATGACGGTCCGGCGCATCGTAGCCAATATCGGGACGCAGGACGCGGCGGCGGCGAAACGCTTCTATCAGGACGTGCTTGGCCTCGATGTGCTGATGGATCAGGGCTGGATCGTCACCTTAGGCTCCGACGAACGGATGCAGGTGCAGATCAGCTTCATGGCCCAGGGCGGCTCCGGCACGCCGGTGCCGGACCTCTCCATCGAGGTCGACGATGTCGATGCGGCGCTGCAAGGCATGAAGGCCGCCGGCTTTGCCGTCGAATACGGTCCGGCCGACGAGCCGTGGGGCGTACGGCGGTTTTACGTGCGCGATCCGTTCGGCCGGTTGGTGAATATTTTGTCGCACAAGTGATTTGTTCCTCTCCCCCGCCTCTGGCCACGGCGAGGAACCCAGGTCTTGAGAGGCGGGCGCCGTCGTAGCGTTCTTCATCCCCTTGCGCCGCAAGCTCTTGGCGTTTAGCAAGGCCGCGGTTTCTCCAAACAGCATCGGACGGTTCTCCATGGCTTCGAAAAATCTTGTCCTGCTCGCCGGCGACGGCATCGGCCCCGAGGCGATGGCCGAGGTGAAGAAGCTGATCGCGGCCATGAACGCAAAGCTCGGCAGCGGTTTTGCCACTGATGAAGGCTTGGTCGGCGGCTGTGCCTACGACGCGCATGGCGCGGCGATTTCGGATGCCGACATGGCAAAGGCGATGGCTGCGGACGCCGTGCTGTTCGGCGCCGTCGGCGGGCCGAAATGGGACAAGGTGCCTTACGAGGTGCGTCCCGAGGCCGGGTTGCTACGGCTGCGCAAGGACATGGAGCTGTTCGCCAATCTGCGCCCCGCCATCTGCTATCCGGCGCTGGCCGCGTCGTCCTCGCTCAAGCAGGAGGTGGTCGAGGGCCTCGACATATTGATCGTGCGCGAGCTTACCGGCGGCGTCTATTTCGGCGAGCCCAAGCAGATCATCGATCTCGGCAACGGCCAGAAGCGCGGCATCGACACGCAGGTCTACGATACGTTCGAGATCGAGCGGATTTCGGGCGTCGCCTTCGAGCTGGCGCGCACGCGCAAGAACCACGTGACATCGATGGAAAAGCGCAACGTCATGAAATCCGGCGTGCTGTGGAACGAGGTTGTCACCCAGACCCAGAAGACTCGCTATGCCGACGTCAAGCTCGACCACATGCTTGCCGATGCCGGCGGCATGCAGCTGGTGCGCTGGCCAAAGCAGTTCGACGTCATCGTCACCGACAATCTGTTCGGCGACATGCTGTCCGACATCGCCGCCATGCTGACCGGATCGATCGGCATGCTGCCGTCGGCTTCGCTCGGCGCGCCCGATGTGAAAACCAGGAAGCGCAAGGCGCTGTACGAGCCGGTGCATGGCTCGGCGCCCGACATTGCGGGACAGGGCATCGCCAACCCGATCGCCATGATCGCGTCGTTTGCCATGTGCATGCGATATTCGTTCGGGATGGTCGATGAGGCCGACAAGCTCGAAGGCGCAATAGCCGCCGTGCTCGACGACGGGCTCCGGACGAAGGATATTTTGTCCGAGGGCATGACCGAAGTCGGCACTGTCGCAATGGGCGATGCCATCATCGCCAAGTTCCTTGGCTGATCGGCGGTCTACCCCGGTCACACCTAAAACGGGATCTCGTTGTTGGGTGGGGGTTCAGTTGTCTCGTGGCTGATGTTCTCTACGATGCACTTTGCCCGATGGTACAGCTCGTCAAACGTGATGATCTCGGGCGCGCGGATGTTGCGTCGATAAAGCTCGAAGCAGGCGATCTTGTCGTCGTTCCCCGCTATCTCCGATAAATTGCCGACGATTAGGTAGCTTTTCGGGTCCACCGCGTAGAGATAGCCATTCTGATCGTTACCTTGGCCGTCTTTCTGGCGGTCGCGGAATCGGTTGCGTGTGAACTCAAAGGTCGTTTTCTGTACTTGGGTTACGGCGCTTGATAATTCGTCGGACACCGCCCAACAACCGGCTCTGTAGAAATCCGACTGCAGAAGCTCGGTCATGTTCCGTTTTATTTCGATCAGAACGTACTGGCTTACCTCGGCGCGAGTGTGCATCAGTCCATCCGCGCGCTTTCCGGCATGGTCGAATGCGCTGCCGGTCGTTGTTGCCTCCAGCTTCTTGGCGACTTTGTCGAGGAAAACGTAATTAAGCCCGTGTCCGAATATCCATGTATTGCGTTCGAAAAAACTCTGCCAATCGGCTTCGGAAACACGGTTGTTCAGATTGTTTTCGAACTCGCGCAGCGCCTCGCGTTTAGCGGCCACAGCATAGATATCAGCGTGGAGTTCTGGTGCGTTAGACAGCCCTTTCAAAAGCTCATCACCGCGCGAACTCGCGAGAAGTGTTTTTAAGGTCTCCAACTGAATGTTGCTGAGACCGATGCGCACCTTCTTCACGTCGCTTAGGTCGAGCGCAGCCAGCAGAGAAACAAACTGCCTCAGGTGCGACAGTTGGAAGTTGTTGAGCTGAAGGCTGCCGTCTTCCTGCCAGCCGTAGGTCTTGTGAAATTTCAGCTTTGTTAGCTTGAACGTACCAAAATCCTTCTTGTCCTTGACATAGAAAACCGACACTGCCAGCCGCGATCGGGGTGTCACCTCGACCTCGGCAAGTAACGTTTCGTCTTCGGATACTAGCGTTGCATAAGCCCCCTCTCGGCCTGGGTGCACGTAGAGGGTTTCGGGAATGTAATTCTTTAAGTACTCGACATCGGATGACATGAAAGTCCGCCCCGGCGGCCTGCTGTTCGCTCAAACGTAACATAAACTGGAGCATTCCCCACACAGCGAGATCGGCGCAAACCAAAGTGCCGCGTTTCCACCCCTAACTGATGCCGTCGCGACTAAACCCTGACCCCCTGCGGAACCGGCCCCCACTGGTTTTCGCGGCCTTGGGTCGGGATCAATCCGAGTATCAGCGCGAGGATCAGCGTAGCCGGAGCGAACATGAAGGTGATTGCGAAGTAAGGTATTGCCAGCCAGCCGGTCAGGCCGATGTCGTGCAAGCGGCGCACGACGAGCCCGACCCAGGGCAGGAACGTCGCCAGCCAAAACAGCCCCCAGACGCCGATCATCACAATCGGCCAGTTGCCGGCATCGAAATTGCCGACGGCCTGGTCGGCGAGGGCGCCGGCAATTCCGACCAGGATGAAGCTGACGGTCCAGAACAGGCAGTAGCCCCAGAATTCCTTGCGGCGGGCGCGTTCGGCGAAGTTGATGTAGTTGCGCGTCACGCCTCGCCAGAAATAACCCGGCAGTCCGCTATCGCGAACCGCGCCGTCTTCCGCCAGGCGGCCGAAATGCTGTGGGGCGGCTGAAGCGGCAGCCGCCTTGGGCGGCGCGGCGCTTGCCGCTGGCGCAGCGGTGGCGGGACTGGCGGGCTGGGCGCGGATTGAAAAAACGTCGCGCGCCTGACCGCTTGCCGGCAGAAACTCGACCACTGCGCCGTTCGCGATCACGGTATCACGGCGCAGATCCTCGCGCGCGAAGGTGTAGCGGTTGCCGTCCGCCCCGGTGATGAAGCCGAAACCCTGGGCCTCGTCATAGTGAAGAACTTCGCCGCGCATTTAGCCTCGCCCCCGTGTAGGCACAGACTGTTCAAAGTTGCGGCGGACTGCAAGGGGTTGGACGAAATGGAGGGTAAACGGTTCAGGCATGAGTTGCTTCATTTTCCCGTCCGTTGGCGCTGCCCCTCACCTGCCTGCCGGCATCCTCTCCCCGTATAATGGCGGGGAGAGGGGTCGCTGTTATTGACAATTCCGCCAATCGCCAACGTTGCAAGAAGAGCGCCAAGGCTGCGGTCAGCCGTTTCTCCCCGTCACTATACGGGGAGAAACGCCAGGCAGGGCAATGAGGGGCAGCGCCTGCATCTGTAATTGGCCGATAAGAGCCTCAAACCGGCCGCTTCTTCGGTTTCTTGTTCTTCGGCGGTCCAGCCTTGTCGAATTTCGGTTTCCCGGCCCAAGGCTTTGCATCGCCGGCGGGCCGTTCCCGCTTCTCGAATTTCGGCTTGTGTGCGCTTTGCGGCGCCTCGAACGGTCGCTTGCCGCGATGCGGTTTCTTGTCCGGCTTCGGCGCCTGGTAGCCGGCCCGCGACAGGTCGGGCGTGCCGTCCAGGCGCTTCACCACGATGTTGCCCTGCAGCTTCTTGTCGGGGCCGATGGCGGCGAGGAAGCGATCGGCCCAGTCGGCCGCGATCTGCACGTAGGTCTCATCCTGCTGCATCTTGATGGAGCCGATCTCGCGCTTGGAGATGTTGCCGGTGCGGCACAGCATCGGGATCAGCCAGCGCGGCTCGGCATTTTGCTTGCGCCCGATCGACAGCGAGAACCAGACACTGTCGCCGAAGTCGTCGCGCCGGCTTGGCGCTTCATCGCGCTCGAATTTTTCGCCCGCCGGTTTGTCACGCGAAGGCGTGAACGGTGCGACATCCGTAAGCTCCTCGGGCGCCGAGCGGCTGGCGCGGCATTGGCGCACGAAGGCGGCGGCCACCTGTTCGGCGCCATGCTTGGCCAGAAGCGCGTCGATGAAGCCGCGCTCGTCCTCGGCAATCGGCTCTTCGAAGGCTGGATCGGCAAGGATGCGCTCGTCGTCGCGCTTGATGACGTCGTCGGCGGAGGGCGGGCTCGCCCATGTCGCCTTCAGCCCTGCATTCTGCAGCAGCCGTTCGGTGCGCTTGCGGGCGCCGTTGGGCACGATCAGCGCACTGACGCCCTTGCGTCCGGCTCGGCCGGTTCGGCCGCTGCGGTGCAGCAGCGTTTCGGGATTGGTCGGCAGATCGGCGTGGATGACCAGTTCGAGATTGGGCAGGTCGATGCCGCGCGCTGCGACGTCCGTGGCAATGCAGACCTTGGCGCGGCCGTCGCGCATCGCCTGCAGCGCGTGGGTGCGTTCGTTCTGGCTGAGCTCGCCCGACAGTGCGACGACGGAAAAATTGCGGTTGTTGAAGCGTGCCGTCAGATGATTGACGGCGGCGCGGGTGTTGCAGAACACCAGCGCGTTCTTCGCCTCGTAAAACCGCAGCACGTTGATGATGGCGTTCTCGCGGTCGGGATAGGCGACATTCAGCGCCCGGTATTCGATATCGAGATGCTGCTTTTCCTCGCCGCCGGCCGAGATGCGTACGGCGTCGCGCTGATAGCCTTGCGCCAGCGTGGCGATCGAGCGCGGCACGGTGGCCGAAAACATCAGCGTGCGGCGCTGAGCCGGTGCGGCATCGAGGATGAATTCGAGGTCCTCGCGAAAGCCCAGGTCGAGCATCTCGTCGGCCTCGTCCAGCACCACGGCTTTCAGCGCCGACATGTCGAGGGAGTTGCGGGTGATGTGGTCGCGCAGGCGGCCGGGCGTGCCGACGACGATGTGGGCGCCGCGCTCCAGCACGCGCCGTTCGGAGCGCATGTCCATGCCGCCGACGCAGGACGCGACGGTGGCGCCGGTCGGCGCGTAGAGCCATTGCAATTCGCGCATCACCTGCAGAGCGAGCTCGCGCGTCGGCGCCACGGCCAGCGCCAGCGGTGCGCCAGCCTGGTCAAAACGTTCGGCGCTTCCAAGAAGGGTCGGCGCCAAAGCGAGGCCGAAGGCGACGGTCTTGCCTGAGCCGGTCTGCGCCGACACCAGAGCGTCGGACTCGCCGAGCTCCAGCACGGCCTTCTGCACTGGCGTCAGCTCGGTATAGCCGCGTTTTTCCAGCGCTTCTGCCAGCGCAGGAACAATAGCTTCGAAATTGGACATCTCACTCTTTCGGAATTCAGGGTCTGGGCTCATCATGGAGCACATGCCGGGGCTGACGCACGCCAGCCAAACACTATTTGGGCGTTCGTACTTCTTGCGGCCGCTATTGTACAGGGCAGGCGTGTGCCTGGCCGCAATTGACTCCTGACGCAAACCGCGTAAAAGCCGGCATCGAACGGGATCATTTTCGATGCGCGGCCTTCTGATGGCTCTTCTTGCCTTCGACTTCCCCGGCCACAATCATGGGGCCGGGCGCGTCGGCGCGTCTTACCGTTCCAGCAAAACCATGGCCAAAAAAACCACCACCACGGTGTGATTCCCTTGGCCTAACCACCCTCTCCCGGGTCCGGCCCGGGGGACGGAACCCGCATTGGCCGGCGGGTTTTCTCCAAAAACCAAGCGGAGAGGGACAGGAGATTTCTGATGAGTTTCAAGGTTGCGGTAGTCGGCGCCACGGGCAATGTGGGTCGCGAAATGCTCAACATACTGGAAGAGCGCGGCTTTCCGGTAAGCGAAGTCGTGGCGCTGGCCTCGCGGCGCAGCCAGGGCACCGAAGTGTCGTTCGGCGACCGTTCGCTGAAGGTCAAGACGCTCGACCAGTATGATTTTTCCGACACCGACATCTGCATCATGTCGGCCGGCGGCAACGTCTCGAAGGAGTGGTCGCCGAAGATCGGCAAGCAGGGCTGCGTCGTCATCGATAACTCGTCGGCCTTCCGCTATGATCAGGACGTGCCGCTGATCGTGCCGGAAGTGAACCCGGATGCGATCTCGCTGTTCACCCGCAAGAACATCATCGCCAATCCGAACTGCTCGACGGCGCAGCTGGTCGTGGCGCTGAAGCCGCTGCACGATGTCGCCACCATCAAGCGCGTCGTCGTCGCCACCTATCAATCGGTATCCGGCGCCGGCAAGGAAGGCATGGACGAACTCTTTACACAGACCCGCGCGGTGTTCGTCGCCGATGGCGTCGAGGTCAAGAAGTTCACCAAGCGCATCGCCTTCAACGTCATTCCGCATATCGACGTCTTCCTCGACGACGGCTCGACCAAGGAAGAGTGGAAGATGGTCGCCGAGACCAAGAAGATGCTCGACCCCAAGATCAAGCTGACGGCGACCTGTGTGCGCGTGCCGGTGTTCATCGGCCATTCCGAAGCCGTCAACATCGAGTTCGAAAAGCCGATCACCGCCGACGAGGCGCGCGATATCCTGCGCGAAGCGCCGGGCTGCCAGGTCTTGGACAAGCGCGAGGATGGCGGCTACATCACGCCGCTGGAATCGGCCGGCGAGGACGCCACCTTCATCTCGCGCATCCGCGAGGATTCGACCATCGACAACGGCCTGTCGATGTGGATCGTCTCCGACAATCTGCGCAAGGGCGCGGCGCTCAACGCGGTGCAGATCGCCGAGCTTCTGGTCGAGCGCGGCCTGATCCAGCCGAAGAAGAAGGCGGCATAGTTTATTCGCTCACGGGCCGTATCGCCGCTGCCGCGGCGGGCCCTCCGCGGGGGCGCCGGAAAGCCGGCGGCCCGCAGTCGCGGGCTCGGCCTTCGGCCGAAGCCTTCCTTCTCCCCGTTCACGGGGAGAAGGTCCCGGCAGGGGGATGAGGGCAGCGCTGACCTCTGTTGAGAAACGCCTTTGAACGATCCCACCGGTAGTGTGCTGAGAGTTCTGCAAATTCGCTGAGAGGGGGCGGTCATGGCAGGCTGGTGATTGTTCACGTCACCTGATTCCCGCGAAGGAACGCCACCATGACCAAGACTGAAGTTAAGACCGCCAGCGCTGCCGTCAAAGACATTTTGCTTTCGAACCCGGATGGATTGCACGAAGTGCTCCGTGCGGTGATGCAGGAGGTGCTTGAGGCCGAGATGGACGAGGCGCTGGGTGCCTCGAAGAGCGAGCGCACGCCCGAACGGCTTGGCTATCGCTCGGGCTATTACGGCCGCACCCTTGTGACGCGGGTCGGCAAGCTCGAGCTGCGGGTTCCGCAGGACCGGGCCGGGCGCTTCTCCACCGAGCTGTTCGAGCGCTACCAGCGTTCCGAGCGGGCCTTGGTGGCGACACTGGCGGAGATGTATGTGCAGGGCGTGTCGACCCGCAAGGTGAAGGCGATCACGGAAGAACTGTGCGGCCATGCCTTCTCGGCCTCGTCGATCTCGGCCATCAACAAGCGGCTGGATGAGAGCCTCGCTGCCTTTGCCAGGCGCCCCCTTCAAGAGCCGTTTCCTTACCTCATCCTCGATGCGCGCTACGAGAAGGTGCGTGAAGCCGGTGTTGTCATGAGCCAGGCGGTGCTGATAGCGGTCGGTATCGACTGGGACGGAAGGCGCCAGATCCTGGCCGTGGAGATGGCCAATCGCGAGAGCCGCTCGGCCTGGAGGGACTTCCTCGTCGGCCTCAAGGCGCGCGGCCTCAAGGGCGTCGAGTTGGTTGTGTCCGACGATCACGCCGGCCTGGTGGCAGCGATCGGCGAGGTGATCCCCGAAGCCGCCTGGCAACGCTGCTACGTGCACTTCCTCAGGAACGCGCTCGATCATCTGCCGAGGAAGCACGGCGACGACTGCCTTCAGGAATTGCGCTGGCTCTACGACCGGCGCGATCTCGCAGAGGCCAGGGCTGATCTTGCCGCATGGCTTGCCAAATGGTCGGCACGCTATCCGCGCCTGACAGGCTGGGCCGAGGATGCCATCGAACAAACCCTGACCTTCTTCAGGCTGCCGAGACAGCACCACAAGCATCTCAAATCCACCAACATGCTGGAGCGGCTCAACGAGGAAATCCGCCGGCGCACCTATGTCGTGCGCATCTTCCCCAACACCGAAAGCTGCCTGCGCCTGGTCAGGGCCTTGGCCGTCGAGACCAACGAAAACTGGATGGAGGCCAACCGATACATCAACATGGACGACCTGCGCGAGCACAAGAAGCTCGCTCTGCGCCAAGCCGCATGACCAGCATCATGGCTGCCCCATTTTGCAGAACTTGACGCACACAACCATCCCACCAAAATCGTGCTGCGACCCGCCACGGCTTTGGATGCCGCGACCATCGCCATTGTCATGCGGGCCGCACTTGGCTCGTTCTCCTGGATGCCGGTCATCCACACGCCGGATGAGGATCTTGCCTTCATCCGCGAGATCGTGCTGTCCCGGCAGCAGGTGACGGTCGCCGAGGCCGGCACCGGCATTGTCGGCTTCATTGCCCTGAGCGGCGATTGGGTGGAACAGCTCTATCTCGACCCCGCCTGGATTGGGCAAGGCATCGGCAGCCGGCTGCTGGTGCAAGCGACCGCCGCGCTACGGATCGTTAAACTGCATTGCTTCCAGGGCAACACCGGCGCGCGTCGCTTCTACGAGCGCCATGGCTTTCGCCCCGAGGCGTTCGGCGCGGGCACCACCAACGAAGAAGGCCTGCCGGATATTCTCTACGTGCGTCGGCTTGATATTCAGCCGGCGTTATCCTTGGCCAGTTGGCGCAATAACTCCATCGCTTCCTCGGCCCGCTCAGCGGGCACGAACAGATGGTCATGATAGAAAGCAGAGACCGGATTGACGCCCATGCCGGCGGCGGCCAGCCGGGCGGTGATGGCGGCGAGGAAGCCGACGGCTTCCAGCGAGGAGTGGACGTTCAGGGTGATCATGCGGCAGCGGAAGGCGGACTGCAGCCCGGCGGCCTGGTCTTCGGGCAAGATCAGCGTCGTGCCCTCCTTCTCGCGAAACAGCATCACCGGATTGAGCGTCTCGGGAACCGGTGCACCGGGGACCAGGGTGGCGAAGACATGGATGCCGGGAAGCAGTTCCGGCGTCATCGCCGCCAGCAGCTTTTTCAGATCAGTCTCGCCGGCCATTCGCTCGTCTCTCGCCCAGCCCTAACAATAGCCGTGACTGGTGGATGTCGATAGTCCGTCAAGGTCGAGGGACAGCACCCCCCTCTGCCCTGCCGGGCATCTCCCCCGCAAGGAGGGAGATCGGCGGTTTCGATGCTCCGCTCATTCATGGAACATTGCCGAAGCGGTCGAGCGTGTAATCTCCCCCCTTGCGGGGGAGATGGCCGGCGGGCCAGAGGGGGGTGTGAAGGATCGCCACGCAGCGGCTTTTGCTTGCTGCTACCCAAAAAGAATCCGCACCCTGTAGGATCGCCGCCCCATCGCTCGTCCTTGGTCCGAAGCCAGCAAACGGCTCGAACCGCTTAGGAGGGAACACCGTGAGTATTTCTCAAACCATGCCCGTCTCGTCGGGCGCCCTGTGGACCGGCCGCGTGCTCAGCGGCCTCATCATCCTGTTCATGATCTTCGACGGCGTCATCAAGCTGCCGCCGCTCGATGTCGTCACCCAGACCATGGTGCCGCTCGGCTGGCCGGCCGATGTCAATGTCGCGCGCACGCTCGGCATTATCGGGCTGATCTCGACCGCGCTCTATGCGCTGCCCCGCACCTCGGTGCTCGGCGCCATCCTGCTCACCGGCTATCTCGGCGGCGCCATCGCCACAAACATGCGCGTCGGCAGCCCGTTGTTTTCGCACACGCTGTTTAGCGTCTATCTCGGCATCATCCTGTGGGGCGGTCTCTATCTGCGCGACCCAAGCGTGCGCGCCCTGATCCCGTTCAGCCGTTAAGCGAGGAGAAAAACATGCTCAGCACCATTCTCATCATCCTGGTCGTCATCATCGTCGCCGTGCTCATCTATGCGGCGACGAGGTCGAATGATTTCGTCACCGCCCGCACCGCCAGCATCAAGGCCGCGCCGGAAGCGATCTTTCCGCTGATCAACAATTTCAAGCACTGGCCGGAGTGGTCACCCTACGAAAAGCTCGACCCCGAGATGAAGCGCACGCTGTCGGGCGCTGATGCCGGCAAGGGCGCCGCCTACGCCTGGGAAGGCAATGCCAAGGCCGGCAAGGGACGCATGGAGATCGTCAATTCCGTGCCATCCTCGCTGGTGTCGCTGAAGCTCGACTTCGAGAAGCCGTTCCGGGCCAACAACAGCGTCGACTTCACCCTGAAGCCCTCGGGCGACACCACCGCAGTCACCTGGGCAATGCGCGGCAGCCGGCCCTTCATTGCCAAGCTTTTGGGCCTCTTCATGAATTTCGATACGCTGATCGGCAAGGATTTCGAGGCTGGCCTCGCCAATCTGAAGAAGGCCACTGAAAGGTAAAACGTCCTGCATTTCAACAAGCTCGGCGGCGGTCGTTACGAATGTGACAGGCACGCGCACCGGGATCTCTCACGTCTTCGGGATCAAATCAGCTGTCTGGGAGTTAGAGCCGTGGCGGCGAGGACGGCGATCCGCGTGAGAGAGGAACGACAATGAAAAAAGCGATGATCATTCTGGTACTGGCGACCGCACTGGGTGCGTGCTCGCAAACCGAAAAGGGTGCCGCGGTCGGCGGCCTCGGCGGCGCGGCGGTTGGCGCAGCTGTGGCAAATGATCCGGTTCAGGGCGCCGTCGTCGGCGGCGCCGTCGGCGCCGTGGCCGGCGCGCTGATCGGCCGTGCCAGCGAAAGCGGTCAATGTCGCTACCGCGGCCGCAACGGGCGCACCTACATCGCCAGATGCCCCGACGGTTATTGAACACAGCCAGGTCCAACATCGGAAACCGGCGGCTATAGATCGCCGGTTTCGCTGTTGCCCAAGGCAGCTGGACCATGGCTGCCTGCGCTACAGCAATCCCCGGATATGCTCCCAAGCCAGGCGGCCCAGGCGCGTGTCGGCGTCGTCATTGCCGCCATGGGCATGCAGCCTCGAGCGCGGCGTGATTTCGCCCGGCAGCAGAATGCGGTGGCCGGCGTCGGGCACTGAGACGAGGCAGGTGGTCATTGCGGTGTCCTGGCGACGCCGAACGATCGACTGGGCAAAATCCAGCGATGGCCATAGCGCGTCGTCGCCGCCCGCAACCAGAACAATGTCCGCTGAAATAGCTTCGGCGGGAATGGCAGCCTTGGCCGCTGCGTCCTCGAAGGTTTGCAAGGCACGTAGGAAGAGCCGCCGGTAGGACACCAGACCACGACATACTCGGCGTTCCAAGCGGGATTGCTTGGGACAAACGGCAAAGGAATCCCCTCGATCGTCCACGACGATCGTTCCGGCCAGCTGACGCCGTCGCGGCCCGGCCCGATATTGCCCCAGACCACCGATGTCGGGCTGATCGCAACCACGAGGCCGATGCGTGGATCGTGAGCCGCCGCAAGCAGGGAGGCCTCGGCGCCTTTCGAGGTCCCGACATAGACGATGCGCCGGCATCCCATCTGGACAAGATAGTCGGTCGCCGCGAAAAACGTTTCGAGCGGGATCTCGCAAATGCCGGGCACCTGACCTTCGCCGCCAAACCATTGCAGCGCGAGAGCGGATGCTCCTTCCTTGGCAAAGAGCCGGGCGCGGGTGACGTCGATGCGGCCGCTCGATCCGCTGAGCACGACGACGCCTGTCGTGGCGCCGGCGCATCGCAACAGCGTTCCGGCTACGCCGCCGAAAAGGGTCTCTTCCGTGACGGTCCGCTCAGTCATCTTTCGTTCGAACGCATATGGCATCGCCGCACAATAGCAAAACGGCGGGCACAGGCCCGCCGTTTTGTCGATGCGATGACGCGGTTGCTTATTCGGCGGTGGCGGCTTCCGCTTCGGCCGGGGCTGCAGCAGCGGCGGCAACGGCGGCGGCGGCGTCTTCCTGGGCCTTCTTCAGCAGAGAGGCGCGTTCCTGCGCCTTCTTGCCGGGCTCGGCCTTCTTCGGGTTGGAGCGGGCTTCGCGCTTGAGGAGGCCGGCCTCATCGAGGAAGCGCAGCACGCGGTCGGTCGGCTGGGCGCCGTGCGACAGCCAATGCTTGACGCGGTCGGCGTCGACCTTGACGCGCTCGCCGTCCTTGGGCAGCAGCGGGTTCCACGAGCCGATCGACTCGATGAACCGGCCGTCGCGCGGCGAACGGGCGTCGGCGATGACGACGTGGTAGTAAGGGCGCTTCTTCGAGCCCGCACGGGCCAGTCTGATCTTCAAGGGCATTTCATTTCTCCTAAATTTCTGATTTCAGTGTTGGGTTAATGGCTTTGTCTGGTGCAGGTCGTTGTCCCAAAACCGCTGCGCACTTTTGGGCGACATGCACTTTGTTAGCCGGTTTTGCTTGCGCCGTTGGACGCGGCGATCTGCTCGTGATGGCGGATCACTTCGCGGACGACGAAGTTGAGGAATTTTTCCGCGAAATCGGGGTCGAGATGAGCGTCCTTCGCCAGCTGGCGAAGGCGGGTGATCTGCTCCTGCTCGCGCGCCGGGTCGGCGGGCGGCAGGCCATGCTCGGCCTTGAGCACGCCGACCGCCTTGGTGCAGCGGAAGCGCTCGGCCAGCATATGAATGAGGGCGGCGTCGATGTTGTCGATCGAGGCGCGATAGCCGGCCAGGATGGTGCGTGCGTCGGCCATGTCTTTTTCTTCGTTCATAGCGTCCTCACTTCTTCTTTCCGAGGCCGGGCAGACCACCGCCGCCAAGGCCGGGAAGCTTCATGCCGCCGGGCAGACCGGGCAGGCCACCGCCGCTCGGGGTGGGCGGGCCCTTCATGCCGCCAAGGCCGGGCATCTGCTTCTGCAAGGCTTCGAGCTGCTTGGGATCCATCTTGGAGAGGTCGGGCATGCCGCCACCCATCATGCCGCCGGGGCCACCCGGCATCATGCCGCCGAGGCCCATCTTGGAGGCAAGGCCGCCCATCATGCCGCGCATCAGGCCGCCGCCTTTGCCCTTGCCGCCCATCGCCTTCATCATGTCGGCCATGCCGCGATGCATTTTCAAGAGCTTGTTGATCTCGGCCGCATCCGTGCCTGAGCCGGCGGCGATGCGCTTCTTGCGCGAATGTTTCAGCATGTCCGGATTGGCGCGCTCGGCCTTGGTCATCGACGAGATGATGGCGAGTTGGCGGCCGAACATCTTGTCGTCGAGGCCGGCGGCCGCCATCTGGTCCTTCATTTTGCCCATGCCGGGCATCATGCCCATGATGCCGCCCATGCCGCCCATTTTCGACATCTGCTGAAGCTGGCCGGCAAGGTCGTTCAGGTCGAACTTGCCCGACTGCATCTTTTTGGCCATCGCAGCCGCCTGCTCGGCGTCGATGTTTTCGGCGGCCTTTTCGACCAGCGAGACGATGTCGCCCATGCCGAGGATGCGGTCTGCAATACGCTTGGGGTGGAATTCCTCCAGCCCGTCCATCTTTTCGCCGGTGCCGATCAGCTTGATCGGCTTGCCGGTGACGGCGCGCATCGAAAGCGCGGCACCGCCACGGCCATCGCCGTCCATGCGGGTCAGCACCAGGCCGGTGATGCCGACGCGCTCGTCGAAGCTTTTGGCAAGGTTGACGGCGTCCTGGCCGGTCAGCGAATCCGCGACCAGCAGGATTTCGTGCGGGCTCGACATCTTCTTGATGTCGGCCATCTCCACCATCAGCGGCTCATCGATATGGGTGCGGCCGGCGGTGTCGAGGATGACGACGTCATGACCGCCGAGCTTGGCTGCCTGGACGGCGCGCCTGGCGATGTCGACCGGGTTCTGGCCCGCAATGACAGGCAGGGTCGCGACTTTGACCTGCTCGCCGAGCTGGCGCAGCTGCTCTTGCGCCGCGGGCCGCCGCGTGTCGAGCGAGGCCATCAGAACCTTCTTGTTCTGGCGCTCGGTCAGGCGCTTGGCGATCTTGGCGGAGGTCGTCGTCTTGCCGGAGCCCTGCAGGCCGACCATCATGATGACGACCGGCGCCGGCGCATTGAGGTCGATGGCGACGCCCTCGGCGCCGAGCATGTCGACCAACTCGTCATGGACGATCTTGACGACCATCTGTCCGGGCTTGATCGACTTGACGACGGCGGCGCCGACGGCCTTCTCGCGCACCTTGTCGGTGAAGGAACGCACCACTTCCAGCGCAACGTCGGCTTCGAGCAGCGCACGGCGCACCTCGCGCAACGCCGCCGAGACATCAGCCTCCGACAGCGCGCCGCGGCCTGTCAGGCCGTTCAGGATGGAGCCAAGGCGCTCCTGAAGTGATTCAAACATTGGTCAACCCGCCGCGCGAGAGCGCCTTGGATTCATGGTGATCCCTGTCGGGCCGATGGCCCGCCACGCCTCTTGTGCGCTCCTGCAGCGATTCAAACATTCCGTTTCCTTTTTCTCAGGCACCCCGATGGTGCCCGAGAGGTAGTGCGTTCGCGCCGCTCATCCAAGCAAAGCTCAAAACCAAAAAGCACCCGGGGGCGCTCAGCGCTGCCGGGTGTTGGCCTCCAGGATCTGTTTACAGCACCCACCTCAAAAGGTTTTGGCGTCCTGGTCGGCTTGCTCGGAGGGATACTCGTCGCGGATTTCGGGGCTGTAGACAGGAAATCGGCCGAAGAGTCAAGACAAGGGCGGCTTCCCGGTCTCTGGATCGGTCCCTGTTTAGTTCACCCTGCATCCCGAGGGTCGGCCGTAACCTTCAGCGGCGAGCGCGGGTGCAGAAGCAGCAGGATCGTCAGCAAGGTGCAGACGATACCGATGGCGGCGATGATGACGGCATCCGTCGTCGTCCAGTCCGGACCTTCCAGCGGCTTGGCGTTGAACAGGGCGAAGGAATTGTAGTTCTCCTGATGCGAGATCAGCAGGAAGCCGGTGAGATTGTTGCCGAGATGGGCGCCGAAGGCGGCGCCGAGATTGCCGGTGACATAAACCACCAGCGTCAACAGCAAGGCGAAGGCGGCGATCGAGGCCAGCACGCAGGCGTTGATGGCGGGGCTCGAGCCCGGGCTCCAATGCAAGGAGGTGAACAGCAAAGCGGGCAATGGCGCCCACACGTAAGGGCTCTCGAAGCGCTTGGCCAGGCCGCGCAGCAGATAGCCGCGAAACAGCATCTCCTCGGACGAGGTCTGCAGCAGGGTCAGCGCCACGATCGGGAGCAGGAACAGCAGCCAGGTCGACAGGTTGATCGTGCCGCGGGCGATTTCGGGCTGTAGCCAGTAGAGCAGGATTTCGGAAAGCGCCGATGTGATCAGCACCGCAACTAGGCCCTTGAGGAAGCCCGACAAGGACACGCGGCGACTGGCGCCGAAAAGCGCCGAGAGCGGCTCGCCATGGACGAAACGCATGGCAAGCCAGAGGCCGAGCCAGATGCCGGTAAACGAGGTGAGTGCGGTGAGTATGCCGATGGGCGAGGCCAGAAAGCCCTGAAGCGGCCCGCGCGGATCGTCCGGCAATACATGCCAGACGATCGCGACATAGGTGCCGCCAAGCACCACAACCAGGGTGATCGCCACCCAGAACAGGACGACGACCGCCGTTCCAATTATCAGCCGCGGCAGGTTCGTCTTTTCGGTGGCCGTGTTGCTATAGCGCTCGAAGGCGGCTGGATCTGATATCACGCGAGTTCCTCTGCCGAACGCATCGGGTCGCATGATCTAGGGGATCGTCGGCTCTCGCGCAATTGCTGCTGTTCAGCGACCCTTTTGCCGCCCTCAGCCTCCGCAGGAGGGCGGCACGAGTTCACTTGTCATTCTTTCCAGGCAAAATCAGCGCACGACGTACATGATGCGCCGTGTCTGCGGGTCGACCAGCGCCTGCTGGCCATTCACATAGACGTAGCGGTAGCGGTAGTCGGGGATTTCGCGCAGTTCGACCGTGTCGGGCAAGGTGGCACCGGTCACCACCTCGCCCTCGAGATAGACAGGATCGAGCCGGTGCGTGCTGACATAGGTGCCGACTTCCGCCGGTGGCCTGTCGATGGCGTCGACGGGGCCGTCGTCGGACAGAATCGCACCGGTATAGGTATCGGGATAATCATCCTGCGGCGGTGTAACCACGGTGATGGCGGCGTCGGCGGGGCGGCGTGTCAGAACGACCCGGTTGCCGCCGAAATCGGCCGTGACATAGTCGGAATAGACCCAGCCCTGGCCTCCGGCTTCGGCAATGGTGCACCATTTGCTGTTTTCGATGCAGCCATTGAGCGTCGCCGACTGGCCGGCGGCGAGCACGCCGATCACAGGATATTGCGGGCCGGGGCCGGCGCGCACATTAAGATCGGTGACGGCCGAGACGGCGGTATCGGCGAGTGCCGCACCCGACATCGCGACAAGCGCCCCGGCGACGGCCGGAAACAATATGCGTCTCATGGTTTCTCTCCCTTTCATGGTCCCTCGCGACACCAAACGAAACCAGAACGCATGCGTTCCGGCTAAAATACCGACGCCAGCTCACGATTTGTTCCGGTTTCTTTCGGCAAGCCGGTCAAAAGCTCATGCACGAAGCTGAGTTTCTGCGCCGTCACGTCCGAAATGACGAAGGGATAAAGGTCGGGCAGGCCCATGCAGCGGTTGATCGAGTTGGAGGCTTCCGAGAGTACCAGCCAGCGGGCGAGAATCTTTTCGAACGGCTCGGGCACGGCGTCAGGTTCCGCGGGCGCCGCCTGCAACCGGCCGCCGGTGTCGCCTTGCGGCAGCACATTGGTCTCCATCGTCTCAAGCTGGCCGAGTGGAAAATTTAGCGCGTGCACCATCTCCAGCGTGTCGGTGATGTGGAGATGGTGCGCCCAGGTCTCGGCCCAGTCTTCCCATGGATGCGACGTCGCATAGGCGGAGATGTGGTTCTGCTGCCAGTCGGGCGCAGCGCCATTGGCGTAATAGGCCTTCAGCGCCTGCTCGTAGTCGGGGCGTTCGTCGCCGAACAGCGCCCGGAAGGCATCGAGCCGTTGCGGCTCGTCGCGGATCAGCCGGTCCCAGTAGTAATGGCCAAGCTCATGACGGAAATGACCAAGCAGCGTGCGGTAATTTTCGCCCATCTCGACGCGACGCCGCTCGCGCTCGGCCGAGTCCGCTTCGGCGACGTTGAGCGTGATCAGGCCGTTGTCGTGGCCGGTAAGGATGCGTTCGCCGCCGGGACCGCCGCCGATCGGATCGGCAATGAAGTCGAAGGCGAGGCCGATTTCGTCGCCGTGCTTGTGCTTGGGCGCTACCGGAAGGCCGAAGGCGAGCAGCGAATAGACGGCGCGCTTCTTGGCCGCCTCGACGCGAATCCAGCGGCGGCGGTTGCCGTCGACGGAGAGGTCGGGGATCAGCTGGTTCAGCACGCAGGCGCGGCAGTAGGTATGGCCCGGTTCGGCCATCCAGTTGCAGGCGCATTCATCCGCATTGGTGCAGTGGAAGATGCCGTCGACGTCAGACAAGGCAAAGCGCGCATGCTCGGGATCGTAAAGCACGAGACTCCCGCAATTCAGGCACTGCGCATTCTCGAAGTAGAGGCGGTGGCCGCAATGCGGGCAGTCGAACAGTTTCATGTCGATCTCGATGCGTCAGGCGTTGGCGTATGGCGTCAGAGGAGGAATATGGTGCGGAGCGGCGCCTCGCCCAAACGCCCGCCACGGGCCGCCGTTCCATGCCCCCGTCACCTCTTTTTACCCGAGCAGCGAATTCGCCTGCCCGGCGCCGGGCGTTTCGGCCACAATAAGCACTTGATCGTAAGCAAATTCCGCTGCATTGGCCAGGGTAGCGCCGGGGGTACGGTGACAATGGCGCGTTTCGCTGGCAAGTTCGCAACCGGGACGTGATTCAGGCAATCAGGAGAGAAAGCATGGCATTGCTTGCCAAGGGAAAGATTATTGCTGCCGCGGTGGTCGCGGTACTCGCGCTGGCGACGGGCGCGCAGGCGGCGGCCAGCTGCGGCAAGACCGGCGCGGGCTTCGAAGCGTGGAAGCAGGACTTTGCCGCGCAGGCCAGGTCCGAAGGTGTTGGTGGGAAGGGTCTGGCTGCTCTGGCCGGTGCCAGCTACGCGACAAAGACAATCTCCGTCGACCGCGCCATCCACAAGGCGTTCAGCGGTTCGGTGGACGCCTTCATGAAGCGCCGTGGCGGAGCTGCGATCATTTCCAGGGGCCGTGCGCTGAAGAAGTCGAATGCGGCGATGTTCGACAGGATCGAGAGCAATTACGGCGTGTCGCCGGGCGTGTTGCTGGCCATCTGGGGCATGGAAACCGGCTTCGGAGCCTCCCTTGGCAACCAGAACACCGTCTCCGCAATTCTGACGCTTGCCTATGATTGCCGTCGCCCGGGATTCTTTTACCCGCACGCCATTGCGGCGCTGAAGCTGGTCGATCGCGGCGCGCTCAGCGCCTCGTCGGTCGGCGCTGCGCATGGCGAGATCGGCCATACGCAGTTCCTGCCCGGCAATGTCCTGAAGTATGGCGTCGGCAACGGAAATCTGCGCGACAAGGCGACGGCCTTGGCTTCGACGGCCAACTTTCTCAAGGCTCATGGCTGGCGGGCGGGTGCGAGCGCGAGTGCGAATATGGGGGCCATCGCCGGCTGGAATTCCGCCAGCGTCTACCAGCAGGCCATCGCCCAGATCGCCGACGCGATCGACGGCGGCTGATAGAAATATCCAGATCGAAGAACGGAAAGCCCGGCCATGCGCCGGGCTTTTCTGCAAGGACTGGAGCTTTTGGCGTTCAAACCGTTCAGCAACCGAGCGGCTACCCGCCTTTTATGACCTTCCAGATGTCCGTGGACTGGTCGAACTGGAGGCGGTTTATGTCGGAGAAGGTCAGCCGGCCGCTCTTCATGGCATCGGCAAGGCGGCGGCACAGCAGTGGCGGCATGCGCTCCAGGGAAACGCCCATAAAAGCGGCGATCTCGTGTTTGGCCGATATATTCGATATGGCCACCTTGGTGATGCAGCGATCGAATGCCGCCTCGGGATCCTGTTTCACTTGCTCCTGCCCAGTCTGGCAACCGGCCAGCATGACGACCATTGCAGGCAGGGCCACAAACCACGGCTTCATTGTCAGCTGCCCCCATCGATTGTGAGGAGGCTAGATAAGGGCCCGAAAAGATCAAGCAGGAAAAGCACTGAGTTCTTTGCCGCCGCTCTATTTCTTTGTTTTTACGCAGTTACGGACGAAGTCGGGCATGCTCTTTCTCGAATTGCTCGATCGTTGGCGCAAATGCCGGCTGAGCGACTGGGCTCTCAATAATGTGCGTAGCCGCTCAACGGGCACTTCTGGGAAATAGGAACCTCGAAGGCGCCTTCAGTACCTTTGCAGCTCCGGAATTTGGAGTTGCGCAGCACCGGCGCGGCCCTGGCAGCCGCCTTTGACTTGCCCTTGATGACCAGCCATATCTCGGTCGGCAGGTCTAGCTGCACTCTGTTCAAATCGGAGTAGCTGATCCGCCCGCTGCGTACGCCTTCGGTGATACGCTGGCAGAACAGGGCCGGCATGCGCTCCTGTGAGACGCCCATGAAAGAGGCGATTTCGTGCTTGAACGTGATGCTCCACAAATGGACAGCGGAGATGCACCCGTCCTGCTCGCGTTTCGTGGCCTGCGAGGATTGGCATCCGGTAAAGACGATGGCCGCCGCAAGCAGGAGAAAAATGGCATTTTTCACGATCAGAATCCCTCCGTCCCGCGAAGGAATTTAGATGAGGCTTTTAAAAGGTCAAACGGAAACCATGTCAGCCAGCTTGACCTCTTATATTAGAGGTACCAAATAAGAACCCTGCGTGACCGCCGGGTTTTCCTGGAACACTAGTTTGGTTCACCCTTGCGGCTCCTTGCCGCCAGCGTCCTCAGCCGCAGTGCATTGAGGCGGATGAAGCCGGCGGCGTCCTTCTGGTCGTAGGCGCCGCGATCGTCCTCGAAGGTGACCAGTGCGTCGGAATAGAGCGTCTTCTTGGATTTGCGGCCGGTGACCATGACATTGCCCTTGTAGAGTTTCAGGCGCACGGTGCCTTCGACGTCTTCCTGGCTCTTGTCGATCATCGCCTGGAGCATCAGCCGCTCGGGCGAGAACCAGAAGCCGTTGTAGATCAGCTCGGCGTAGCGCGGCATGAATTCGTCCTTGAGGTGGCCGGCGCCGCGGTCGAGCGTGATCGATTCGATTGCGCGGTGGGCGACGATCAGGATGGTGCCGCCGGGGGTCTCGTAGACGCCGCGGGATTTCATGCCGACGAAGCGGTTCTCGACCAGATCGAGCCGGCCGATGCCATTGTCGCGGCCGAGATCGTTGAGGGCCGTCAGCATGGCGGCCGGCGAGAGTTTCTTGCCGTTCAGCGCGATCGGGTCGCCCTTCAAGAATTCGATTTCGATCTCGGTGACCGCGTCCGGCGCCTCCATCGGCGAAACGGTACGCTGGTGGACGAATTCCGGCGGCTCGCTCCACGGGTCTTCCAGCACCTTGCCCTCGGAAGAGGAGTGCAGAAGGTTGGCGTCGACCGAGAACGGCGCCTCGCCCCGCTTGTCCTTGGCCACCGGGATCTGGTGCTGCTCGGCGAAGTTGATCAGGTCGGTGCGCGACTTGAACGACCAGTCGCGCCACGGCGCGATGACCTTGATGTCGGGATTCAGCGCATAGGCCGACAGCTCGAAACGCACCTGGTCGTTGCCCTTGCCGGTGGCGCCGTGCGCAATGGCATCGGCGCCGACCTCCTGGGCGATCTCGACCAGGTGCTTGGAAATCAACGGGCGGGCGATCGAGGTGCCGAGCAGGTAGGTGCCTTCATAGACGGCGTTGGCGCGAAACATCGGGAAGACGAAATCCGAGACGAATTCCTCGCGCACATCGACGACGCGGATATCCTTGATGCCCATCATCTCAGCCTTCTGGCGCGCCGGCTCCAGCTCGCCACCCTGGCCGAGATCGGCGGTGAAGGTGACGACTTCGGCGCCGAGCTCGGTCTGCAGCCATTTCAGGATAATGGAGGTGTCGAGACCGCCGGAATAGGCGAGCACGACCTTCTTGACGTCTTTTGTCTTGGGCATTGCTGGGGACATTTTGGCGGTTCCGCGCGTGAGTTTCGCGGGCGAGGTATCACGGCATTTCCGGCCAGCGCAAGGGATGAACGGGCGCCGGCCGCCGCAGCCGCTGGACCAGATGCCACGCCAGTCAGTTGCTGGCGTGAGCGGGGAGGCTGCGTTATAGACCGACGATCATTCGCCAGGGGCCACCGATGTCCTTCATTCCCGACACCACAACACTGATCCAGTTCGCCATCGCCACCATGATCCTGGCGATCACGCCGGGGCCGGATATGACGCTGTTCGTCTCGCGCACACTGAGCCAGGGCCGCGCCGCCGGCTTTGCCTCGCTGGCGGGTGCTCTGTTCGGCACGCTGATCCATACAACTTTGGTGGCGGTCGGCATCTCGGCGCTGATCGTCGCCTCGCCGATGGCCTTCCTGGTGCTGAAAATCTTCGGCGCCGTCTATCTGGTGTTCCTGGCCTGGCAGGCGATGACCAAGGGCTCGGCGTTTTCACCGCAGAAGAAGAATGGCCCGCAGATTTCGCTGTTCCGCAGCTGGGCCGCCGGACTCGGCGTCAATTTGCTCAACCCGAAGATCATCCTGTTCTTCATGACGTTTCTGCCGCAGTTCGTCTCGGCTCACGATCCGAACGCGCCGGGAAAACTGTTCTCCCTCGGCCTCATGTTCATCGTGCTGTCGATCCCTGTGACGGCGCCGATGGTGTTTGCCGCGGAAAGGTTTTCGGCGGCGATGAAGGCCAGCCCGCGCGTAACGCGGGTCGTCGACTATCTCTTTGCCGGTGTGTTTTCGGCGTTCGCGCTCAAGATCCTGACCGCTCAGGCGAAGTAGCGGCCTGCCACCAGCTTCCGGCCCAGCGGCCGGCGCTTAGCCAGTAGAAGATGCCGCCGACCATGCCGCAGCCGATCACCGCGGCGATGGCGCGCGGTTCGGTGACGTCGAAATCCACGTTCTGGTGGACGAAGCCAAGGAAGGCCGCGGCCACCAAGCCGCCCGCGAGTGCATAGAACAGCCAGTCGCGGCGGCTGAGGACCTCGGAGATCAGGATTGCGACCACCGCCGGTATGAAAGCGAAATAGGCGACAAACAGCGCCACGAACGGGATCGAAAAATACAGCGCCGCGGCCGCCGCTGGGTGCGCATCGTCCGGCATATAACCGACGGAGGCCAGGAACAGCACGTTGAGAAAGGCGCTCGCCGCCAATGAGGCGACGACATAGCCGAACAGGATGACAGCGAAACGGAGGATATAGGCGAAGAGGCGGCTCACGCCTCGCCATGCCCCGCAATCATCATGGCTTCCAGCGCCAGGCGGTCGACCTTGCGCATGCGTTCGGATTCGGATTTGAGCTGCCCGCAGGCGGCCAGGATGTCGCGGCCGCGCGGCGTGCGGATCGGCGAGGCATAGCCGGCATTGTTGATGTAGTCGGCAAATTTCTCGATCGTCTCCCAGTCCGAGCACTGATAGTTGGTGCCCGGCCACGGGTTGAACGGGATCAGATTGATCTTGGCTGGAATGCCTTTGAGCAGCTTGATCAGCCCCTTGGCGTCCTCGATGGAATCGTTGACGTCCTTCAGCATCACATATTCGAAGGTGATGCGCTTGGCGTTGGACAGGCCGGGATAGGCGCGGCAGGCCTCGATCAGTTCCTTCAGCGGATACTTCTTGTTGATCGGCACAAGCAGGTCGCGCAGATCGTCATTGGTGGCGTGCAGCGAGATCGCCAGCATGACCCCTATCTCCTCGCCGGTGCGGAAGATCTCGGGCACCACGCCGGAGGTCGAGAGCGTAATGCGGCGCTTCGACAGCGACAGTCCGTCGCCGTCGGAGGCAATCAGCAGCGCCTTCTTCACCGCCTCGAAATTGTAGAGCGGCTCGCCCATGCCCATCATGACGACGTTGGAGACTTTTCTGCCCTCGGCAGGGACGATGGCGCCGTCGGGTGTGTCGCGGTCGGGGAAATCGCCGAGCCGGTCGCGGGCGGTGAGCAATTGCGCCAGGATCTCTTCCGCCGTCAAATTGCGCACCAGCTTCTGCGTGCCGGTGTGGCAGAACGAACAGGTCAGCGTGCAGCCGACCTGCGAGGAGATGCAGAGCGTGCCGCGGCCTTCTTCGGGGATGTAGACGGTCTCGATCTCGACGGGACGGCCGGCACCGCGCGGCGGAAAGCGGAACAGCCACTTGCGCGTGCCGTCGGAGGAAATCTGCTCCTCGACGATTTCGGGCCGGGCGACGGTAAAATGCTTGTCGAGTTCGGCGCGCAGATCCTTGGAGATGTTGAACATGCCGGCAAAATCGGAGACGCCGCGCACATACATCCAGTGCCAGAGCTGCTGGGCGCGCATTTTCGCCTGGCGCTCGGGCACGATGCCGGCACTGACAAGGGCTTCACCGAGCTCGGCCCGGGTCAGGCCGATCAGCGACGGCTTCTCGGGCGTGGCGCGAGCGCGCAACGCGTCGCGTGCGCCCTCAGTGGTGAGATCGAAGGAAAGGGTCATATCAGCGCCAATATAAGCGAATTGCGGCCGATTTCATCCATCGTGCCGAAAAGAAGCGCGGCGCATAGCACAGGTTGCGGCGAGAGTCATGCGGCGGGAACCGCGCTAGCCTACTTGCACTTGGCGATCGACGTCAGCGCGGCCGAGATGCCTTTCAGCGAAAACACATAGGTCGTCGGATTGCCGCGGCCAGACTTCGCCGAGACCTTCATGTCGGTGCCGGTCTTCATGGCGGCGATCAGCACCGGCTCTTCGGCGGCGTTCTCGACCCAGGCCGACTTGCCGCGGGTGAACATCGAGAACGTCTTCTTGTCGATGGTGACGGTGGCCTTGGAGCCTTCCTGGAATGTGTAGCCGGCGATGAATTGCGGCTCGTAGGACACTTGCTGGCCCGGCCGCTGGCTGACGAAGAAGAACATGTCGCCGTGATCGAGCGTCGGCGGCTGCTTGTCGGTCGGCACGGTGAGCACATAGCAGACCTTGCCGCCCTGCGCCTGGTAGCTGTAGGTGCCCCAGGCATTGTGCTGGCCGATCTTGGTCGCCTGCTGCGCCAGCGCCGGCGCGGCAAAAGCCACCAGGACCAGGCTCGAGACTAGTGCAATCAATCCGCGCATCGCTTTTCCCGTATTCCAAATGGTGCGGGGCAGGCCGGCTTGGCGTCCTGCCCGTCGCTTCATTTTGATTTAATCTGGGTTACCAAACGGTGAATTTCCCTCGGAAAAGGACATTCACCCATGGAAACCACCGCCATTTCCGCGCCGCTTCTTGAAAAAACGGCTTTCGCAATGTCCCTGCGGCGACTTGGAGGCCACGAAAGCGGCAAGAGTTTGACTTTTCCAACGGCCGCAGCGGAACCCGAAGCCAAGCCGCTATCGTCCTGTTTGAGCGGAGGATTTCTTCTGAACCCAGTTGCCAACGCGACGCCGATTCAGCTCTTGTCGGCGATCGCCTCCTTGGCGGCCTTGCGGTGCGCAGGGGTGATATGGGCGCTTACCGCGGAGATCGCGGCGGTCAGCACGGCGATGTCGTCAGTGAAGCCGAGGCCGAAGACGAAATCGGGTATGACATCGACCGGCAGCACGAAATAGCCAAGCGCTGCCAGCAATATGCCCTTGGCACGCAAAGGCGTCTTCCTGTCGAGCGCGCAATAATAGCCGGCGACGACCTCTTCCATGAACGGAATCTGCCGGGCGGCCTTCTTGGCCGTGCGCCAGAATTTGGCGCGCACTTCACTCTCGTCGCCGAGCTTGCTGCCGAAGCCGAAGAAATCAAAACCGGGCTGCTGCGCCATCAATCCTCTCCTTGCCGGCCGTCGCGCTACGCGTTGCGCGCGGCCGCCACGGAAAATGTGGTGAAAGTCCCGGTCCACTGCAAGAGGATGGCGCCGATTTGGCGTTGCCGCCCCAGCGTTCAGCCGCCTGCATACCCATTCATCTTCTTGGCCAGCGCGATGTCGAGCGCGGTGACACCGCCGGCATCATGGGTGTTGAGCGTCACGTCGACAGTCTTGTAGACGTTCGACCAGTCGGGATGATGGTCCATCTTCTCGGCGGCCAGCGCGACGCGGGTCATGAAGGTGAAGGCTTCGGAAAAATTCTTGAAGACAAAGCTGCGCTTGATGGAGGCGCCATCGGCTGCCTGCGACCAGCCAGGCAGTTCGGCCAGTGCGGCGGCGATGGCGTCCTTGCTGAGTTTCTCTCTCTTCATGATGATTTCCCGTGCTATCCCACATATCGACCCTCACCATAATGCAAGTCGCCCAAAAGTCCTTTGCGTTTTGGGCTTCCAAATGCACGAACGGCGCATATCGAATGAGCGTAAAGCCGATAAATTCCATACTCTTCGTCTGCCTCGGCAACATCTGCCGTTCACCCCTGGCCGAAGGCGTGTTTCGCGCCGTGCTGGCGGAGCGCGGCCGCGACATGGTGCTGGACGATATTGTGCTGGACTCTGCGGCGACCGGCGGCTGGAACCTCGGCGAAGCGCCCGACCCGCGCTCGATCGCGATTGCGGCCCGCCACGGCATCGACATATCAGGGCAGCGGGCACGCAAGGTCAGGCCGGGGGATTTTTCGCGCTTCGACCTGATCCTCGGCATGGATAGGCAGAATGTCCGCGACCTCAAGGCGTTGGCGCCGGCCGGTGCGCGCGAACGTATTCATCTCTTGGCAGAGTTTGCGCAGGGCAAAACCCGCGACGTGCCGGATCCCTATTATGACGGGGCCGAAGCGTTCGCTTCGGTCTACCGCATGATCCGCGAAGCGTCGGAGGCGCTGGCGACGAGATTGGTGGCGCGGGCGTCGACGCCGGAGAGCGGCCACGCCTCCTCGACAATGTAGGGACCGCCGCCGACCGAATCGCGCGACGACATCAGCACGAAGCGGCCGACGCGAAACGGTAGCGTCGCAAAATTGCCGCGCGCCGACAGGTACTGGGCGACGTCGAGCGGGCTCGAATTGCGCAAGCGTGCCAGCGTAACATGCGGGGTGAACTTGCGCGGGTCGGCGGGCAGGCCGAGCCGCTGGCAGATGCGGTCGATTTCGCTCTGCAGCGCCGAAAGGTCGGGCGAGGCGAAGACGCCGGCCCAGACGGCGTGCGGCTTCTTCTGGCCGAAAGCGCCAACTCCGGACAGGGTGAGCGAGAAGGATGGGCGGTGCACCCGGTCGAGCGCGTTGGCGATTTCGTCGGCGATATGGCCTTCGACGTCGCCGATGAAGCGCAGCGTCAGATGGTAGTTTTCGACATCGATCCAGCGGGCTCCGGGCAGGCCGCCCCTGAGCAGGGACAGCGAAAGAGCGGCGTCACGAGGTATTTCGAGGGCGGTGAAAAGACGCGGCATGGTGAGCCTCCCTTCCTCGAATCGAACTGTGCCCCTAGCGAATCATCGATAGTCAAACGGGGCAAGTGGTTTGTTGGTTGCAGGCATTTTTACGAACAGGCGACCCGGGCCCTCTGCAGCCCGGTCTTTTGTTTCAAAGTTCGCGCGAGGCGAACGCCGCGTTATTCTCGTCAGGCCGGCGTTCAACCGCCACCCTGAACTGCCGCAACAGCCTTCTCCACGGCGGGCAGGATGCGCTCGACCATCACTGCGACGCCCTTCGGATTGGGATGCAGGCCGTCCTCCAACTGCAGGCCGGACTGTCCGGCGACGCCATCGAGAAAGAACGGATAGAGCGGCACATCGTATTTCGCGGCCAGCTTTGGATAGATCGCATCGAAGGCGTTCTGGTAGTCGGCGCCGAGATTGGGAGCGGCGCGCATGCCGGCCAAAAGCACCGCGATCTTGCGCGCTTTCAGCTTCGCCAGCATGTCGTCCAGGTTCTTTTCCGTAATGCTGGGCGAGACGCCGCGCAGCATGTCGTTGGCGCCGAGTTCGAGGATAACCAGCCTTGTCCCATCCGGCACCGACCAGTCAAGCCGCGCCAAGCCGCCGCTCGAGGTGTCGCCTGAAACGCCGGCGTTGGCTACGGTGACGTCATGGCCTTTGGCGCGCAGCGCAGCTTGCAATTTGTCGGTAAAGCCATCGCCAGGCCCGAGGCCGAAACCGGCCATCAGGCTGTCGCCGAAGCCGACGATGGTGAACGTCTCGGCGCTCACGGACGAAATGGCGCCGCAAAGGGTGACGAAAAGGACGAGCCCTGCGGCATTCAAGCGTTTGAAAGATATCTTGCGTTTGAAAGACATGTGGCAGGCCCCATATACCCGAGGAATTCTTCCGGCGGCGGCTTCCGGCAAGCAGAGCCTTCATCCTGATATAGGACGCTTTAATTGTGACAGAAGCCGTCATCGCGCTGAAAGACATATCCCTGACCCTGGGCCAAGGGGCTTCGTCGGTGCATGTGCTGAAAGGCGTCAGCCTTGACGTGACGCGCGGCGAGGCGACCGGCATTGTCGGCCCTTCGGGTTCCGGCAAGTCGACCTTGCTGATGGTGCTTGCCGGGCTGGAGCAGGTCGATTCGGGGACGGTGCGGATCGCCGGCGAATTGCTGAACGGCAAAAGCGAGGACGAGATCGCATCGTTTCGGGGCCGAAACATCGGCATCGTCTTCCAGTCGTTCCATCTCATTCCCAACATGACGGCGCTCGAAAATGTCGCGGTGCCGCTGGAACTGGCCGGCCATGCCGATCCGTTCGGTGTCGCGGCGCGCGAGCTGGCAGCGGTGGGCTTGAGCGACCGCGTCACCCACTATCCGGGCGAGCTGTCCGGCGGCGAACAGCAGCGCGTGGCGATCGCCCGCGCGCTGGCGCCGTCGCCGCGCATTCTCATCGCCGACGAGCCGACCGGCAATCTCGACCATGCGACGGGGCGGCAGGTTGCCGACCTTTTGTTCGCCAAGGCGGCCGAGCGCGGCATGACCTTGTTGCTGGTCACGCACGATCCGGCCCTTGCGGCGCGCTGCTCGCGCCAGGTCTCGATGCGCTCGGGCCGCATCGAGGATGCGCCGGTAGCGCAGGTCAAGGTGCCGGCCTGATGCCACTGTCGCAGACGCTGAAGCTCGCGTTCCGCTTCTCGCTGCGCGAGATGCGCGGCGGGTTGTCGGGTTTCCTGATCTTCCTTGCGTGCATCGCGCTCGGCGTCGCTGCAATCGGCGGGGTCAATTCGGTGGCGCAGGCGATCACCGCAGGCGTTGCAGGCCAGGGCCAGACGCTGCTTGGCGGCGACTTGCGCTTCCAGCTCAACCAGCGCGATGCGACGCCAGCCGAAAGCACCTTCCTCGACCGCCTCGGCACTGTGTCGCACAGCGCCAATATGCGCTCGATGGCGCGGCTGGATGACGGCTCCGACCAGGCGTTGGTTGAGGCCAAGGCCGTCGACGACGCCTATCCGCTCTATGGCGCGCTCGAGACCGCGCCGCAGCTTGGCAGAGAGGATTTGTTCGGCGAGAAATCAGGCGTCTTTGGCGCCGCCGCGCCCGACCTGTTGTTCGACCGGCTGAATGTGGAGATCGGTGACCGGCTGAAGGTCGGCAGCGCGACATTCGAATTGCGGGCCAGGCTGGTGAGCGAACCGGATGCGGTGTCGGACGGTTTCGGCTTCGCGCCGCGGCTGATGGTTTCGATGCAAGGGCTCGCCGCCTCTGGTCTGATCCAGCCAGGCAGCCTGGTCGAGAATGCCTACAAGGTTCGGCTGCCGGCCGGCGCCAGCGAGGCCGATCTCAAGGCCATCCAGGATCGGGCGGCGAGCGATTTCCCCGAAGCCGGCTGGTCGATCCGCACCCGCTCGAACGCCGCGCCGGCGCTGTCGGCCAACATCGAGCGCTTCTCGCAATTCCTGACGCTGGTCGGGCTGACGGCGCTGGTGGTCGGCGGCGTCGGCGTTGCCAATGCGGTGCGCGCCTATCTCGACGGCAAGCGCGGCGTCATCGCCACCTTCAAGAGCCTTGGCGCCTCGGGCGGCTTCGTCTTCACCGTTTATCTCGTGCAAATCCTGATGATCGCCGGCCTCGGCATCGCGCTTGGCCTCATCCTCGGCGCCGCCATGCCGTTTGCAGCCAGCGCTGCGCTCCAGTCGGTCATTCCGGTGCCGGCTAAAGGCGGCTTCTATCCCGGTGCGCTGGCTCTTGCCGCGCTGTTCGGGCTGCTGGTGACGCTGGCCTTCGCGCTGTTGCCGCTCGGCCGCGCCCGCGATGTGCCGGCGACCGCGCTGTTTCGCGAAATGGGTTTTGAGGGCCGCGGCTTTCCACGCCTGCCCTATCTTGCCACGGCGGTCGGCATCGCGCTCGCTTTGGCGGCTTTGGCCATCCTGTTTTCTGGCGACCGGCGCATCGCCTTGATCTTCGTCGGCGCGACGATCTTTGCCTTTCTGGTGTTGCGCCTGGTCGGTGCGCTGGTGCAGTGGGTGGCGCGCAAAAGCCCGCGTGTGCGCTCGGTCGCGCTTCGGCTCGCCATCGGCAACATCCACCGGCCCGGCGCGCTGACGCCGTCCGTCGTGCTGTCGCTCGGGCTCGGGCTGACGCTTTTGGTGACGCTGGCGCTGATCGACGGCAATCTCAGGCAGCAGATCTCCGGCAGTCTGCCGGAACGGGCGCCGAATTTCTTCTTCGTCGACATCCAGAATAGCGAGGTCGATGCCTTCTCGACATTGATCGGCAAAGAGGCGCCGAAGGGAACGCTGGTCAAGGTGCCGATGCTGCGCGGCCGGGTGATGGCGCTGAACGGCGTTAGTGTCGACAAGGCCAATGTGCCATCGGAAGGCGCCTGGGTGCTGCGCGGCGATCGCGGCCTGACCTACGACGCCAAACAGCCGGCCAATGCGACACTGACCGAAGGCATCTGGTGGTCGGAGAATTACAGCGGCGAACCGCTGGTTTCGTTCTCCAACGATGAAGGCAAGGCGCTCGGCCTGAAGCTTGGCGATACCGTCACCGTCAATGTGCTCGGACGCAATGTGACGGCCAGGATCGCCAATTTCCGAGAGGTGCAATGGGAGACGATGGGCATCAACTTCGTCATGGTGTTCTCGCCCAACACTTTTGCCGGCGCCCCGCATGGCTGGCTGGCGACGCTGACCGAAAAGGATGCCACGGCAGCAGAGGATGCCCGCCTGCTGAACGCCGTCACCCGCGCCTTCCCGGCGGTGACGACAGTTCGGGTCAAGGACGCGCTCGATGTCGTCAACCGGCTGGTCGGCCAGCTCGGCACGGCGATCCGGGTCGCGGCCGGCGTTGCCTTGATCGCTTCGGTGCTGGTGCTTGCCGGCGCGCTCGCCGCGGGAAATCGCGCCCGCATCCACGATGCCGTGGTGCTGAAGACGCTGGGCGCCACGAGGCGAACGCTGATTACGGCGTTTTCGCTGGAATACATGCTGATCGGCCTGGCCACCGCGGTGTTCGCGTTGGCTGCCGGCGGCATCGCCGCCTGGTACATCGTTGCCCGCATCATGACGTTGCCGTCGCATTTCATGCCGGAGGTGGCAGTGGCGACCTTGGTGTTTGCGCTGGTGATCACAGTCGGCATCGGCCTTGCCGGCACCTGGCGGGTGCTCGGGCACAAGGCGGCGCCGGTGCTGCGCGACCTCTAGGCCCAAAACGGCAAGGTTGGCCGAATCTGCCGTTTCCGATTAAATCTTGGTAATGTGCAGTCATGGAAGCCCAAGAAAACCGGCTTCCGGAGATTCACCAAGCGTTGCAGCCCGTTACGGTCTTGTTCTTGACGTCAAGAACCATCATATTTCGCCACAGGCATGCTGGAGCCCCGCCAGCGGCGCCCAGGTCCGAAAGGGCCTGACACCGTACGGGGCAGAAGCAACAGAGGATTCCAATGGCTGAGCCCATTCGCAACTACCAGACTTCGGCCGTGCCGGGCGCGCGCGCCGACATCGACCAAGGCCTGCGCACTTACATGCTCAAGGTCTACAATTTGATGGGGCTTGGCCTCCTCATCACCGGCGTCGCCGCCTGGGGCGCTTTCCAGCTCGCCGTCACCGGCGACGGACAGCTGACCGCTTTCGGCACGCTGATCTATGCCAGCGCCTTCCGCTGGGTGGTCATCCTGGCTCCGCTCGCCGCCGTCTTCTTCCTGTCGTTCAGGATCCAGTCGATGAGCGTGGCCGCGGCGCAAACCACCTTCTGGGTCTATTCGGGCCTGGTCGGCCTTTCGCTGTCGACCATCTTCCTGGTCTACACCGGCGCCTCGATCACTCAGACCTTCTTTGCCACGGCGGCCGCCTTCGGCGCGCTGTCGCTCTACGGCTACACGACCAAGCGCGACCTTTCGGCGTTGGGCTCGTTCCTGGTCATGGGCGTGGTCGGCCTGGTGATCGCCATGCTGATCAACATCTTCCTGCAGTCGTCGGCGCTCGGCTTCGCCATCTCGGCGATCGGCGTGCTGATCTTCGCCGGGCTCACCGCCTATGACACGCAGACCATCAAGGAAATGTACTACGAAGGCGATCAGGCCGACGTTGCCGGCCGCAAGGCGATCATGGGCGCGTTGAGGCTATATCTCGACTTCATCAACCTGTTCATGTTCCTGCTGCAGTTCATGGGCGATCGCCGCTAGGCGGTCTTCCCATCAGGCAACTGGACCAGCGGATATCAAGAGGGCGGCCAACGGCCGCCCTTTTCTTTTGTGCCGGCCTTTGCTGTCATGGAGGCAGATGAATCGTCTGCATAAATCATGAGCACTATTTCCATCCGCGCGGCCTTGGAAGGCGACCTCGGCCGAATCACCGAGATCTACGGCGATGCCGTGACGCATGGCACCGCGAGCTATGAGCTCGAGCCGCCCAGCCGCACTGAGATGGGTGGGCGCTTCGACAGCCTGACGGCGGGGGGCTTTCCCTATCTGGTGGCGGAACGAGATGGCGCGCTGCTCGGCTACGCCTATGCCGGCGCGTTCCGGCCGCGCCCGGCCTACCGCTTCATCGTAGAGGATTCCGTCTATGTCGCGCCTGATGCGAAGGGCCAGGGCGTCGGGCTGCTGCTGATGCAGGCGCTGATTGAAGCCTGCCGTATGGCGGGCTTTCGCCAGATCGTCGCGGTGATCGGTGACGGCCATGCAGACAGCGCCTCGGTGCGGCTGCATGAAAAGCTCGGCTTTCGCCATTCCGGTCGCCTGGAAGGCTCCGGCTACAAGCATGGGCGCTGGCTTGACACGGTGTTCATGCAGCTGTCGCTGAATGGCGGCGCAACGGTTCCGCCCGATCCGCATTCGCTGCCGGAGCGGAAGTTTCGTGAGAGCCTGAGGAGCGGGAATTGAGGAGTTGAAGAACTGAAGAATTGAGGATTTGAATAGCAACAAACCCGGCGGTATTTCGACCGTTACATCCTCTTTTTTCAATTCTTCAATTCTTCAATTCCCCAATTCTCAATTAGGCCTGGACAATCTTCAGCTTAGCATCGAAGACGTTGAGCACGCGACCGAGTTCCTGGCCGCGCTTGAGGATTCGGCCGCCGGCGGCGATGACGGCGAAGGCGCCTTGCCGGCGCGCCAGTTTCGGATCCTTGACGATCTGGAACAGCGGCACTTCGCTGGCCCGGCGGAAGACTGAAAACACAGCCCGATCAGACAGATGATCGATGGCATAGTCGCGCCATTCGTTGGCGGCGACCATGCGTCCGTACAGCCTCAGGATCTCATCGAGTTCACGCCGGTCGAAACGGACCGGCTGGTCGAGGCGTTCGCGTCGCGCCTCGTGCAGCGGGATCAATATTGCGGATGCGTCCCCATCCTCCGTCCCACCGCTGCGATCGGTCATCCCGCGATCCCTTTGAAAATGAATCTCGCTTGCAGAAGTTGGCGTGTTCGCCGTGGAATTGCAAGGCCCGGCTAACCATCCCGGGACCGCGCTGTTTTCGCAACGTCCAGTCACTTTTATAAAACGCGGTGTTTGAATTGGTGATGCCTCGCCACATTTCCGCCCTTTTTTATCCGCGCTCATGCCCCAATGTCCGACGAATTTACCGGCGTTGCCTGAGACGGTTCGGTCCGGCACCGGCTCGTAAACCCCAAGCCCCCCGCCCACGGGTCTGCGTCGGATCGAACCAACCTCGGACTTTCCTCAGGGAGAGACCGGGTGCGACGATCCCAAAGCCTAAATGACCGACGTCAGAAGCAAGCTGACGTCGGTTTTTTTGTTGGGCGGCGCCAGACACTTGTCGTCGTGATCCTTCACACCCCCCTCTGTCCTGCCGGACATCTCCCCGCAAGGGTGGAGATCAGATTTCGCGTTTGCTTTCGCCAATCTCAAACGTGGGACAGGATGGCGGATGTGGCGAAGCTGCCAATCTCCCTCCTTGCGGGGGAGATGGCCGGCAGGCCAGAGGGGGGTGCTGTCCCGCCGATATCAAAAGGTATGGACCAGCCTCTTAAGGCTTGTGAATAAACGCCGCGCCCAGAATAGGCCCCGGCAGGCCGTCCTTGCCAACCGATTGCAGCAGCACGGCGCAGCCGCCTTTCTTGGCGATCTCGGTCATCGGCAATTCGTAGCGCTGCGCCTTGCCGTGCCACATGCCGGCGGTCTGGATGCCGGTGACGGCGTTCCAGTAGGTCATGCTGCGGCCGGTGTTCTCGCCCTTGGCGATGGTCACCGTCTGCGGTGGTTCGAAATAGACGATGACGACATGGGCGTCGCTCGGGCCGCTACCGGCGTCGCCGGCATCGATCATGACGCGATCGCTGGTGCGGCTGACCTTGACGCTGACCCGCATGCCTTCACCGGATTTCTCCATGCGGGCAAGCGCGCCGTCGACCTCCTTGCGGCTGGCGCCGTTGACATGGCTGCGACCATTGATGACGGCTTGCGGCGTGTAGACGGAGCGGGTGCCGAAGGCGCGCATATAGTCATATTGCCGGTCGGTATTGTCCTTGCTGCTCAGCGTGTCCTGCCAGCCGAGATAGTCCCAGTAATTGACGTGGTAGGCGAGCGCGACGACGTTGTCCTTGGCCGCCAGCTCGGCAAAGAAAGCGTCCGCCGGCGGGCAGGAATTGCAGCCCTGGCTGGTGAACAGCTCGACCACGCCCAAGGGCCTGTCAATCTGCGGTTTGTCGGTCTGGGTCGTTCCCGATTCCTCGGCGAACCCGGTCCCGGCAAGCGCCGAGAAGGCCAGCGCAAAAGCCGCAAGCCGCAGAGGTTGTCGAGGTGCCATGATCGTTCCGATTCCCGCCGGTGACGCCGGCCTTGTTCTGGTTGCCCAGATTTGTGGCAGAAGCGACAGTCAACGGGAAGTCACGTTGCGGTGAAATTTTTGCTGCCGCAACCATGGGTATGGCATCACAGGGGGAGCACTTCACCGCCCGGTTCGATCGGGAGCATGGCATCAGGAGCGTGGGGCAGATCTTGCTGAGCCCAGCCGGTTTTTACTCCTGTCGTACAGGGCGGGGCTTCGATCGGGTCGGGCAATGCTTTGGAAAGACTGGGAGTAGGGAGTAGGGAGTAGGGAGTAGGGAGGGTTGTGTGCGTCAAGTTCTGCAAAATGGGGCAGCCATGATGCTGGTCATGCGGCTTGGCGCAGAGCGAGCTTCTTGTGCTCGCGCAGGTCGTCCATGTTGATGTATCGGTTGGCCTCCATCCAGTTTTCGTTGGTCTCGACGGCCAAGGCCCTGACCAGGCGCAGGCAGCTTTCGGTGTTGGGGAAGATGCGCACGACATAGGTGCGCCGGCGGATTTCCTCGTTGAGCCGCTCCAGCATGTTGGTGGATTTGAGATGCTTGTGGTGCTGTCTCGGCAGCCTGAAGAAGGTCAGGGTTTGTTCGATGGCATCCTCGGCCCAGCCTGTCAGGCGCGGATAGCGTGCCGACCATTTGGCAAGCCATGCGGCAAGATCAGCCCTGGCCTCTGCGAGATCGCGCCGGTCGTAGAGCCAGCGCAATTCCTGAAGGCAGTCGTCGCCGTGCTTCCTCGGCAGATGATCGAGCGCGTTCCTGAGGAAGTGCACGTAGCAGCGTTGCCAGGCGGCTTCGGGGATCACCTCGCCGATCGCTGCCACCAGGCCGGCGTGATCGTCGGACACAACCAACTCGACGCCCTTGAGGCCGCGCGCCTTGAGGCCGACGAGGAAGTCCCTCCAGGCCGAGCGGCTCTCGCGATTGGCCATCTCCACGGCCAGGATCTGGCGCCTTCCGTCCCAGTCGATACCGACCGCTATCAGCACCGCCTGGCTCATGACAACACCGGCTTCACGCACCTTCTCGTAGCGCGCATCGAGGATGAGGTAAGGAAACGGCTCTTGAAGGGGGCGCCTGGCAAAGGCAGCGAGGCTCTCATCCAGCCGCTTGTTGATGGCCGAGATCGACGAGGCCGAGAAGGCATGGCCGCACAGTTCTTCCGTGATCGCCTTCACCTTGCGGGTCGACACGCCCTGCACATACATCTCCGCCAGTGTCGCCACCAAGGCCCGCTCGGAACGCTGGTAGCGCTCGAACAGCTCGGTGGAGAAGCGCCCGGCCCGGTCCTGCGGAACCCGCAGCTCGAGCTTGCCGACCCGCGTCACAAGGGTGCGGCCGTAATAGCCCGAGCGATAGCCAAGCCGTTCGGGCGTGCGCTCGCTCTTCGAGGCACCCAGCGCCTCGTCCATCTCGGCCTCAAGCACCTCCTGCATCACCGCACGGAGCACTTCGTGCAATCCATCCGGGTTCGAAAGCAAAATGTCTTTGACGGCAGCGCTGGCGGTCTTAACTTCAGTCTTGGTCATGGTGGCGTTCCTTCGCGGGAATCAGGTGACGTGAACAATCACCAGCCTGCCATGACCGCCCCCTCTCAGCGAATTTGCAGAACTCTCAGCACACTACCGTAGGGAGTAGGGAGTAGGGAGTAGGGAGTAGGGAGTAGGGAGTAGGGAGTAGGGGATGTCGTTCCCCGCTACCGCCCAATCCCTACTGCCTAAGCCCTGGCCGCTACGCGGCCAGATCGCGCAGCACGTATTGCAAAATGCCGCCATTCTTGAAGTAGTCGAGTTCGTCCAGCGTATCGATGCGGCAGATGATCGGCACGTTCTTCACGGTGCCGTCGCCATAGGTCACCTTGGCGATCATCGTCTGGCGTGGCTTGATGGTGCTTATGCCGTCGATCTCGACCAGCTCGTCACCCTTGAGGTTGAGCGAGGCCCATGAGGTGCCTTCCTCGAAGACGAAGGGGATGACGCCCATGCCGACTAGGTTGGAGCGATGGATGCGCTCGAAGGACTGGGCGATGACGGCACGGACACCGAGGAGATTCGTTCCTTTAGCTGCCCAGTCGCGCGAGGAGCCGTTGCCGTATTCGACGCCGGCGAAGATGACCAGCGGCACGCCTTCCTTTTTGTATCTCATCGCCGCGTCGTAGATCGATTCCTCTTCCTTCGACGGGTAGTGGATGGTGTAGCCGCCCTCGCGGCCGTTCTCGCCCAGCATGTGGTTGCGGATGCGGATGTTGGCGAAGGTGCCGCGCATCATCACCTCATGGTTGCCGCGCCTTGTGCCGTACTGGTTGAAGTCGGCAACGCCGACGCCATGGTCGGTGAGGTATTTGCCGGCCGGGGAAGCGGCCTTGATCGAACCCGCCGGTGAGATGTGATCGGTGGTGATCTTGTCGCCGAACAGGCCGAGCACGCGCGCGCCCTTGATGTCGCCGATCTTGCCGAAACCGGAGGTCATGCCGGCGAAATAGGGCGGGTTCTGCACATAGGTCGAGTTGTCGTCCCAGGCATAGGTCTGGCCTTCCGGCGCCTTGACGTTCTGCCAGTATTCGTCGCCCTTGAAGACGTCGGCATATTTGCGGGCGAATAGCTCACGTGTGACGTTCTTCTCGATGAACTCCTGGATCTCGGCCGAACTCGGCCAGATATCCCTGAGATAGACCGGCTTGCCGTCGCGGCCTTCGCCGAGTGGCTCGGTGGTCAGGTCCTTGGTGACGGTGCCGGCCAAAGCATGGGCTACCACCAGCGGCGGCGACGCCAGATAGTTCGCCTGCACGTCAGGTGAAACACGGCCTTCGAAGTTGCGGTTGCCGGAGAGCACTGCGGCGGCGATCAGGCCCTTATCGTTGATGGTCTTGGAGATCGGCGCCGGCAGCGGGCCGGAATTGCCGATGCAGGTGGTGCAGCCGAAACCAACCAGGTTGAAGCCGATCTGGTCGAGCTCCTTCTGCAGGCCGGACTTTTCCAGATATTCGGCGACCACCTGGCTGCCCGGCGCCAGCGAGGTCTTCACCCACGGCTTCTGCTTGAGGCCGAGCCGGTTGGCGTTGCGCGCCAAAAGGCCGGCGCCGATCAGCACGCTCGGGTTGGAGGTGTTGGTGCAGGACGTGATGGCGGCAATGACGACATCGCCATGACCGAGATCATGGTCGGTGCCTTCGACGGCATAGCGCTTGTGGATTTCGGCAGCCTTCTTGTACTCGGTTTCCATCGCCTTTGCGAAGCCGGCCGGAATGCCTTCGAGCGGAACGCGGCCTTCGGGGCGCTTGGGACCTGCCATCGACGGCACGACGCTGTCGAGCTCGAGTTCGAGCAGGTCAGTGAAGACAGGGTCGGCCGAGCCGGCGTCACGCCACATGCCTTGCGCCTTGGAATAGGCCTCGACCAGGGCGATGCGGCTTTCCTCGCGGCCCGACATTGTGAGGTAGCGGATGGTCTCGCCGTCGACCGGGAAGAAGCCGCAGGTGGCGCCATATTCGGGCGCCATGTTGCCGATGGTGGCGCGGTCGGCCAGCGTCATGTTGGACAGGCCCGGGCCGAAGAACTCGACGAACTTGCCGACGACGCCCTTCTTGCGCAGCATCTGGGTGACGGTCAGTACGAGGTCGGTGGCGGTGATGCCCTCCCTGAGCTTGCCGGTAAGGCGGAAGCCGATGACTTCGGGCAACAGCATGGAAACCGGCTGGCCGAGCATCGCCGCCTCGGCCTCGATACCGCCGACGCCCCAGCCGAGCACGCCAAGGCCGTTGATCATAGTGGTGTGCGAATTGGTGCCGACGCAGGTGTCGGGATAGGCGGTCGTTCCGCCGTCTTCCGTGTTGGTCCAGACGACCTGACCGAGATATTCGAGGTTGACCTGATGGCAGATGCCGGTGCCGGGCGGCACGACGCGAAAATTGCGGAACGCCTGCTGGCCCCATTTCAGGAATTTATAGCGCTCTTCGTTGCGCTCATATTCGAGCTCGACATTCCTGGCAAAGGCCAGTGGCGTGCCGAATTCGTCGACGATGACGGAGTGGTCGATGACGAGGTCGACCGGCACCAGCGGATTGATCTTCTGCGGATCGCCGCCGAGCGCCTTGAGGCCGTCGCGCATGGCGGCCAGGTCGACCACCGCCGGGACGCCGGTGAAATCCTGCATCAGGACACGCGCGGGGCGATAGGCGATCTCGACGCCGGCGGTGCCCTTGTCCGTCAGCCAGCCGGCCACAGCCTGGATAGAGTCCTTGGTGACGGAGCGGCCGTCTTCATTGCGCAAAAGGTTTTCCAGCAGCACCTTCATCGAATAAGGCAGCTGGGCAATGCCGGTGAGGCCGTTCCTCTCGGCCTCGACCAGATTGTAATAGACATAGTCCGCGCCACCCACGGTGAGGGTGCGGCGGCAATTGAAACTGTCGAGGGATTTTGACACGTGCGGTCCGTCCTTGTCTGTTCAGCCTGAAAGGGAACGGACGCCGATGGGCATGCAATCACGCGCAAAGGTGCGGGTACGGCCATTTCCGCTGTCCGTTCCCAGCCAACCCGAGCCGTTCAAGGCGGCGCGTGCGCTGGTTCGGCGCAAATTCTGTTCCCGTGCCGACCGCTGGCACGGATGTCCCGCATATAGAGAATTTTCTGGAATAGTTCTAGACAGTTGCGGAGCAAATTTGTGCGATGCGGCAGCTATCGCGCGGTAAAGTTTTCGGGACGGGCAGGCATGCGGCTGATTGCCGAAAATCTGGGCGGCGAACGCGGCGGCGAGACGGTCTTTTCCGGCATCGGTTTTGCGCTCGACCAGGGCCAGGTGCTGGTCGTCACCGGGCCGAACGGTTCGGGCAAATCGACGCTGCTCAGGGTCATCGCCGGGCTGCTGCCGAAGGCGCAAGGCGACGCGCGCATCGAGGGCGGCGGCGAGACGTTTCCGACGATCGCTTCGGCGGTCCACTATCTCGGCCACCTCAACGCAATGAAGACGGCGCTCAGCGTGGCGGAGAATCTGCGCTTCTGGCGCGATTTCAACGGCGATGGGCAGTCGGGTGTCGAAGAGGCGCTGGAGACGGTTGGTCTCGGCGGCATCGGCCACCTGCCTTTCGGCTATCTGTCGACCGGGCAAAGGCGGCGCGCGGCAATTGCGAAATTGCTGGTCAGTCATAAGCCGCTGTGGCTGCTGGATGAGCCGACGGCCGGGCTGGACAAGGCTTCGGAGGCGCGGTTTGCGGGGCTGATGACGAGGCATTGCGCGGAGGGCGGGATTATTGTCGCGGCGACGCACCTGCCGCTGGGATTGGATGGGGCGAAGGAATTGAGGATGGGGATTTGATGTCGGTGCCAGGCACCCCCCTCTGGCCTGCCGGCCATCTCCCCCTCAAGGGGGGAGATCAGCAGCTCGGCTGCCGAGCAGATTTTGCTGCGCTGGAGATTGGCGAAGGCCGAAATTCTATCCAATCTCCCCCCTTGAGGGGGAGATGGCCGGCAGGCCAGAGGGGGGTGCTCAAGCGCGGGCATCTCAAATCATGCTAGCCCTCTTCCTGCGCGACATCCGCCTCCCCGTCCGCGCCGGCGGCGGAGCGCTCACCGGCGTCATCTTCTTCCTCGCCGTCATCGCCACCATCCCCTTCGGTGTCGGACCGGACCTGAAGCTGCTCGCCCGCATCGGTCCGGCGATCCTTTGGATCGGCGCTCTGCTCGCCTGCCTGCTCGGCCTCGACCGGTTGTTTCAGGCCGATCGCGAAGACGGTTCGCTCGATCTTCTGGTGCTGGGCAATGACCGCCACATGCTGGCGCTGACGGTGCTGGTGAAGTGCCTGGCGCACTGGATGGGCAGCGTTCTGCCGCTGGTGGTTGCGGCACCTCTGCTCGGCCTGTTCATGAACATGGAGCCGCTCAGCATCGGCGCCACCGCGCTCACGCTGCTGGTCGGCACGCCGGCCATCACTTTCATCGGCGCGGTCGGGGCGGCGGTGGCGGTGGCGCTGCCGCGCGGCGGGCTGCTGATCTCGGTGCTGGTGTTGCCGCTGACCATCCCGGTGCTGATCTTCGGAGTGTCGGCGAGCTACGGCGCGGTGGCCGACCCTGATCCGTTCCTGCAGCCCTTCCTCATTCTTGCCGCGCTGACGCTGTTTCTTGCCGTGCTGGGTCCGGTGGCGGCAGCACTGGCGCTGCGGCATGGAACGGACTGATATGACCGCTGCGGCGCGACGGATCAATTGCGAAGCCCCAGCCGCAAAGCTAAGAAAGCCGCAAAGCCATGGGAAGGCCATGATCGAGCACGACGAAGCGACGGTGGAAGGGGCGCGAAGCGCATGAGTGCACACGCACTCTATGTCGCGGTCGCCTATGGCATCACGGCGATCGTGCTGGCCGGGCTGATCGGCTGGATCCTGCTCGACCAGCGGACCCGCAAGCGCGAACTGGCGGAACTCGAAGCGGCCGGCGTGCGGCGTCGCTCGGACAAAGCCGGTACTGGGGCCAGCACTGGGGCCAGCAAGCCATGAGCACGGAAAGCGAAACGCCGGCGTCGCCGCGCCGCCGCCTGATCGTGCTGTTGCCGCTGCTGGTTTTTCTCGGCCTCGCCGGATTGTTCCTGTCGCAGCTTTTGTCGGGACGCGACGAGGCGGCAGTGCCGTCGGCGCTGATCGGCCTGCCGGCGCCGCAGACCAACCTGCCGGCGCTGGAAGGATCAAACCTGCCCGGGCTGGATTCAAAAGCCTTCGCCGGCAAGGTAACGCTGGTCAACGTCTTTGCATCGTGGTGCGCGCCGTGCCGGGAAGAGCATCCGGTGCTCCTGGCGCTGTCGCAGGACAAGCGCTTCGTCATGGCCGCGCTAAACTACAAGGACCAAGCGCAAAACGCGCGCCGGTTCCTTGGTGATCTCGGCAATCCGTTCCAGGCGATAGGTGTCGACGAGGCCGGCCGCACGGCCATCGACTGGGGCGTCTACGGCGTGCCGGAAACCTTCGTCATCGGCAAGGACGGCAAGATTGCCTACAAGCATGTCGGGCCGCTGACAGGGGAGTCGGCGAGGGATGTTCTGTTGCCGCAGATTGAAAAGGCGCTCGCGGCACCGGGCTGACGTTGGCGCCGTGCCCCCTCATCGGGCCGCTACGCGCCCCCTCCTCCCCGTGAGGGAGAAGAGGGAAGCATCGTTACAGGCTAGCTCCTCTCCCCGAGGGGAGAGGTCGGATTGCCCGAATTGCTCATGCAATTCGGTTTGGCAATCCGGGTGAGGGGCGGTGCCCTGCTGACGTCTGAAATGCTCAGCCGTAGATCTGCCTGTGGACCTGGTAGAGCATTTCCGAGCGGTCGGCGCGCAGGTCGGCCAGATCGCGGCTCGTCAGGTTTTCGATTTCCGCGACGAGGCGGTTGTAGTGGCGGCGCTTGGCCATCGAGGTGCGCGCGCGGGAGAAGAGGTTGTCAAAAGCCATAGCAAGGGTCCTTTCGTACCGCATATCAGCGGTGAATTTGTTCCTCCCTTGGTCGTTCGCAACATGACATAGGAATGGTGCGATGCAAAAAGAAGATGTTGCAATGCACCATTGCGCAGGGCGCATAGCAGGTTAATACAGCGCTAACAGCACCATAAACGGCCGGGCAGGCTGGCGGGCCATGCCGGCCGGGCACCTTTTGTCTTACAATTGCGCCTGCGCCACCTTGCCATCGCGCCCGCAGGCTGGCTTGATCCGCGGGTCACGTGATGCCCGGAGGAAATGCATGGCGACCGCAGACTATTACGAAATTCTCGATCCACGTTTCGCGCGGCTGTTCAACGGCAACGCCCAGGTGGAAAAGCTGTTTACCGGATGTCAGTGGGCGGAAGGGCCGGCCTGGTTCGCCGCCGGCCGCTATGTCGTCTGGTCCGACATCCCCAACAACCGCATGCTGCGCTATGACGAGACCGACGGCAATGTCAGCGTCTTCCGTCAGCCCTCCGGCAATTCCAACGGCAACACCGTCGACCGCCAGGGCCGACTGGTGACGTGCGAGCATTCCGGCCGCCGCGTCAGCCGCACCGAGCATGACGGTTCCGTCACCACCATCGCGGCCGAATGGAAAGGCAAGCGGCTGAATTCGCCCAATGACGCGGTCGTGAAATCCGACGGCTCGATCTGGTTCACCGATCCGAGCTACGGCATCGACACCGACTATGAGGGCGACAAGGCCGAAAGCGAGATCGGCGCTTGCAATGTCTACCGGGTCGATCCGGATACGGGCGAGGTCGAGGCCGTCATCACCGACATGGTCCGGCCGAACGGGCTTGCCTTTTCACTGGATGAAAGCCAGCTCTATGTCGTCGACACCGGCCGCACCCATGGCGCGCAGAACCCCGCGCATATGCGGGTCTTCAACGTCGGCAAGCACGGCAAGAAGGTCTCGGGCGGGAAGGTGTTCGCTGACTGCACGGCCGGCCTATTCGACGGCTTCCGGCTCGACGAGGCCGGCCGCATCTGGACCAGTGCCGCCGACGGCATCCATTGCTACGATCCCGACGGCACGCTGATCGGCAAGGTCAAGGTGCCGGAAGTGACCGCCAATTGCGTGTTCGGCGGCAACAAGCTGAACTGCCTCTACATCGCCGGCACCACGTCGCTCTACATGGTGCGGCTGATGGTGAACGGGGCGAAGACGTATTGAGGCTGCTGCAAACGCTTCTCTGGCGGCCTTGATGGCGTTTCTGCGCCTGCCGGCGGCGCCTGTTGCGCTGCGGCCGCCGGAACCACCGCCAAGCGGTTCGCCGGAGCGGATTTCGGAGCCGCGGCGCGGCGGTATCAGACACAATTCAAGGGAGGACATCATGCCATTCGTCAACATCCGCATCGTCAAGGAAGTGATCGCCGCTGATCCCGCTGGCAAGAAGGCCGACATTGCCAAAAAGGTCACGGCGGCCATCATGGACGCCACCGGGCTTAGCAATGACGACGTCTGGGTGGTGTTCGAAGAGGTCAACGCGCGCGACTGGTATGTCGGTGTGACCGATGTCGAGACGTTGCGGAAGGGGTAGCACTGCGGCACGTTGGGGTGCGCCGCACCCTTTCGTTCGTCATCCTAGGGTCTGCGCCGCGTCGCTTCGCTCCTTGCTCCGCCCTAGGATGACGAGGCAACGTTTGCGCGTATAAAACTCGCGAAAACCTGCACCGCTTCGCGCATGGCCCGCAGGTTCTCGTCCTCTCCTAGGATCGCTTCTATCTCCGGCGGTTTCTTGCCGAGCAAGGCAATCTCCAGAACCGCATTCTCACAAAGCGCGAACGACATGGTGCGCATGATCTCGGCCAGCGCGGCGCGGGCGTAGAGCGAGCGCGCGGAGGCGTGGGCCAGCATGGCGGGCTTGGCGACTGCGGCGTCGCGCGAGACCAGCCAGTCGAGCGCGTTTTTCATGCCGCCGGGCACGCCATGGGCATATTCGGGGCAGGAGAGGATGATGCCGTCGGCGCTGGTGACGGCCTCGATCAGCCGCATGGCCTCAGCCGGTGTGCGCTCGCCTTCGTCATCCGGGTTGAAGATCGGCAGCAGGCCGAGCCCGTCATAGACAGTTACGCGGCAATCCGAAGGCGCGTTCGCGGACAGCGCCGCCAGCAGCGCCGAATTGGTCGAGGCGGCGCGCAGGCTGCCGGAGATGGCGAGGAGTTCGATCAAGGGCAAACAGGGCTAGCGAAAACCGGCAAAGGACCGCAATGGCGAATCGTACCCGAAATCTACCACAGGGTCTTGCTGTAGGCTTCGTCCAGCGAGCGGTCGAAATCGTCGGCAGTTTCGGCATGCGCCATCTGATCGGACAGGATCTGACCGAGCGTCGGCAACGTCGCGCGGTCGTGCCAGCTGTCCGGCTTCCACAATTCGGAGCGCATGAAGGCCTTGGCGCAGTGCATGTAAGCGGCCTTGACGCTCACCACGACGACGCTTTGCGGTTGCTTGCCGTCGACGGTGAGGCGCTCGCGCAAACCGGCATCGACGGTTATGCGGGCGTCGCCATTGATGCGCAGCGTCTCGTTCATGCCGGGGATGAGAAAAAGCAGCCCGACCGAAGGGTTGAGCAGGATGTTTTCCAGCGTGTCCAGCCGGTTGTTGCCGGGCCGGTCGGGAATGGCGATGGTCCTGTCGTCGAGGACAAGGGCAAAGCCCGGTCTGTCGCCTTTCGGCGTCACGTCGGCATTGCCGGCGCCGTCGGAAGAACCGATCAGCACGAAAGGGCTCTTGCCGATGAAGGAGCGGCAGTGGCCGTCAAGCGCCTTGAGCTCCTTGCGCATCGATGCGTCGGTCGGCCGCGGCGTTTTGTAGATCGCCCTCAGTTCATCGCGCGTGGTAACGAATTCCATGGCCGTCTCCGTTTATTCGGACGCAATTCCGGACGGAAAACCGCTTCACACTTTCCTGGAATTGCTCTACTTGCCGGCTTCTTCCACCTTCTCGGTCTTATCCTCGATCGAATGGTGCAGGATCAGCGGCATCTGGCTGAAGGTGAACAACAGGGTGATCGGCATGATGCCCCAGACCTTGAAGGTAACCCAGAAGTCGGTGGAAAAATTCCGCCACACCACTTCATTGGCAAGAGCCAGGAACAGGAAGAACAGGCCCCAGCGGAAAGTCAGCTTGCGCCAGCCTTCGGCATCGAGGCGAAAGGCCGAATCGAAGACATAGCCGAGCAGCGATCGGCCGAAATACAGACCGCCGAGCAGCACGCCGCCGAACAGGGTGTTGACGATGGTCGGCTTCATCTTGATGAACACGTCGTCCTGCAGATAGAGCGTCAGCGCGCCGAAGATGAAGACGACGACGCCCGAGACCATCGGCATGATCGGCAAGGTGCGCAGCAGCAGCCAGGAGGCGATCAGCGCGATCGCCGTCGCCGCCATGAAAAGGCCGGTGGCGACGAAGATCGGCCCGCCGAATTCGGCCAGGACAGGAAATTTCTGCACCAGCCAGGCGCCGCGTGCATTGGCGAAGAAGAACACCATCAGCGGCCCGAGTTCCAGCACCAGCTTGAGCAGCGGATTGACGCTTTCTTTCTTCTTTCGCGGGTCGGACGGGTCGCGTTCGAGGATGGGAGGGTTCATGACTTCCTTCTGACGCATGATCTTGTCCAAAAAAGCCTGCAGCTCTTCGGGATCGTGCTTTTTACGCTACGCCCGCGATCGCCCTGGCGAATTCGCCGGCCGAGAATGGTTCGAGGTCGTCGACCTGTTCGCCGACGCCGATGAAGTAGACCGGCAGTTTGTGCTTTGCCGCGATCGCGACCAGAATACCGCCGCGCGCCGTGCCGTCCAGCTTGGTCATCACCAGGCCGTTGACGCCGGCGACATTGCGGAAGATCTCGACCTGATTGAGCGCATTCTGGCCGGTGGTGGCGTCGACCGTCTGCAGCACGGTATGCGGCGCTTCCGGATCGAGCTTGCCCAGCACGCGCACGATCTTTTCCAGCTCCGCCATCAGTTCGGTCTTGTTTTGCAGCCGGCCGGCGGTGTCGATGATCAGTACGTCGGAGCCGGCCTCCTTGGCGCGTTCGAAAGCGTCGTAGGCAAGGCCGGCGGCATCCGCGCCGATCTTCGAGGCGATGACCGGAGACTTCGTCCTCTCGCCCCAGATCTTCAGCTGCTCGATGGCTGCAGCGCGAAAGGTATCGCCGGCGGCCAGCATCACCGACAGGCCACCATCGGTCAGTTTGGCGGCGAGCTTGCCGATGGTCGTGGTCTTGCCGGTGCCGTTGACGCCGACCACCAGAATGACATGCGGCTTGTGCGACAGGTCGAGCTCCAGCGGCATGGCGACATGGGCCAGCACCTTCTCCACCTCGGCCGCCATGATGGTGCGGACATCCGCGTCGGAGACATCCTTGCCGTAGCGGCTGGCAGCGAGGGCATCGGTGACGCGCAAGGCTGTTTCCATGCCCAGATCGGCACGGATCAGCACGTCCTCCAGATCCTGCAGCGTCTCCTCGTCGAGCTTGCGCTTGGTGAAGACGCCGGCGATGTTGCCGGTGAGTTCTTTCGAGGAGCGGGCAAGCCCGTCGCGCATGCGCTGGAACCAGGAGCGTCGCGGCGCCGGTTCGGGCGCCTTTTGCGGCTCGGCTTTCTGCTCGACCTTTTTGGTGACGGTGACTTTGCCGACTGACGGTGTCGGCTGTGGTGTCGGCGGAAAACCCGGTTCAGGCATGGGCGCAACCCCCGCCGTGGCAGCCCGGACTTCGACCGGCGCGGGTGTGGCTTCGACCGGAGTGCGCTTTACCTCCCCCTCGATGGGGGAGGTCCCAAGCGAAGCTTGGGGGTGGGGGTGATTTGCGCTGGCGTCAGCGCTGTCACCCCACCGCGCCGCTTCGCGTCGACCCTCCCCATCGAGGGGAGGGTGGGTCGCCTCGTCCTTCTCCCCGTGGCTATACGGGGAGAAGGTGCCGGCAGGCGGATGAGGGGCGGCGCTGACCTCTGAGGTAGGCTGTGCGGGAGGCGCGGACGGTTGCGGCACTTCGATCGGGGCGGCCGGTTCTGCGGGAGTCTCGGCAGGCGTCGGCACTTCGACGGGAGCGGGCTCCAGCTGCGGTTCCGGACGCGATGGTTCGATCTCCGGCTCGGCCGGCGCCGGCGGCACTTCTTGGGGCTGCGGCTCGGGAGCCGGCTCCGGAACGGCTGGCGGCGCAGGAACTTCTTCCGGTGCAGGCGGCTCGGGTATCTCCGGCTCAGGCTGCGGTTCTTCTACCGGCGCGGGCTCCGGCAACGGTTCCGGCTCGGATGGGACGACCGGTTCCGGCGCGGGCGGGATGGTCGGCGTGGGTTCGGGCTTCGGTTCTTCTGGCGCCGACTGCGGCGCAGGCTTTACCTCCCCCTCGATGGGGGAGGCCCCAAGCGAAGCTTGGGGGTGGGGGTGAGTGGCGTCGGCGTCGGCGCTCTCACCCCTCCCCGCCACTTCGTGGCGACCCTCCCCATCGAGGGGAGGGTGGGGCGTCGGCGGCTCGGGCTCCTCGCGCTTCAAGAACTCCGGAACGACCTGCTCGGCCGCCGGCTTCAGCGCCTCAAGCGCATCCCATTTGATCGGCGGCAGGGGAGCGGTTTCGTCGATGCGCTCCTCGACGACTTCCTTCTTGCCGAACGAAAATATGTTCTTGAAAAAACCGGCCATGCTTCAATCGTCGCAGGCGGCGCGGGCAGTGAGCGGGGCCGCTATCAGGCGCACGCCGTCATGGCCGGTGATGTCTGCCTCGACGATCTCGCCCGGCGCGCCTGTGCCGAGCCCGGCAAGCGTGAACCCTTCGGTGCGGCCGACGCCGTCGCGCTCGATAAGGATCGTTTGGCGCGTTCCGGGAAGCGACGACAGATGGCGGCGATACGCAGCCTCACCAGCGGCGCGCAGCTGGGCCGCGCGCTGCTTGACCAATTCGCGGCGGACCTGCGGCATGCGCGCGGCGGGCGTGCCTTCGCGCGGCGAAAACGGGAAGACATGCAGGTGCGTCAGCCCACATTCCTCGACGATCTTTATCGAATTCTGAAACATTTCCTCGGTCTCGGTCGGGAAGCCGGCGATGATGTCGGCGCCGAAGACGATTGCCGGGCGCAATTTGCGCACATCCTCGCAGAAGCGGATCGACTGGTCGCGCAAATGCCTGCGCTTCATGCGCTTCAGGATCATGTCGTCACCTGATTGCAGCGACAGATGCAGATGCGGCATCAGCCTGGGCTCGGTGGCGATGGCGTCCAGCAGATCGTCGTCGGCCTCGATCGAATCGATGGAGGACAGCCGCAGCCGCCTCACATCAGGCACCTGCTTCAGGATGGTCTTCACCAGCTTTCCCAGCTTCGGCGCGCCCGGCAGGTCGGCGCCGAAAGAGGTCATGTCGACGCCGGTCAGCACGATCTCGGCGTAGCCGTTGCCGACGAGACGCTTGACCTGCTCGACAACCGCGCCCATCGGCACCGAGCGTGAGTTGCCGCGGCCATAGGGGATGATGCAGAAGGTGCAGCGATGGTCGCAGCCGTTCTGCACCTGGACGAAAGCACGTGCCCGGCCGTCAATGGCGTCGACCATGTGGCCGGCGGTCTCGCGCACCGAGAAAATGTCGTTGACGCGCGCCTTCTCGCTGTCGTTGACGCCGAAATCCGGCAGCGCGCGGTAGGAGTTGGCCTTCAGCTTCTCTTCGTTGCCAAGCACGAGGTCGACCTCGTCCATGGCGGCAAAATTCTGCGGTTCGGTTTGCGCGGCGCAGCCGGTGACGATGATGCGCGCCGCCGGATTTTCGCGGCGGGCCTTTCTGATCGACTGCCTGGCCTGGCGCACCGCTTCGGCGGTGACGGCGCAGGTGTTGAAGATAATGGCGCCGCCTTTGAGCGCGCCGAGACCTGCGCTTTCGGCCTCGCGGCGCATCACTTCGGATTCATAGGTGTTGAGACGGCAGCCAAAGGTGACGACGTCTATGCCTTGGGAGTTGGGGCCCTTGGTATCGGCAAGCGCAGACATCAGGCCGCGCTTTCGGTGTCGCGGGCCCAGGTGCCGGTCGACGGATCGAAATTGCCGGAAAACTCCCATTCGGCAGCGCCGGTCAGGATGACGTGGTCGTCGTCGCGCCATTCCACATGCAGCGAGCCGCCGCCGGGCGTCATCAGCGTAACGCTGCGGCCGGTGCGCCGGGTGCGGGCAGCGGCGACGACGGAAGCGCAAGCGGCCGAGCCGCAAGCCCTGGTCAGGCCGGCGCCGCGCTCCCAAGTGCGGATGATCATCGTCTCCGGCGACGTTACCTGGGCGATGGTGATGTTGGCGCGCTCGGGGAAGATCGGATGGTTTTCGAGCAGCGGGCCGAAACGCTCGAGTTCGTAGGACCAGACATCGTTGTCGACCCAGAAGATAGCGTGAGGGTTGCCCATCGAGAGAGCCGAAGGCGAATGCAGCACCGGCGCGTCGATGGGGCCGATCTGCAACTCGATCATGCGGGTGTCGCGGAATTCCTCGGCCAGCGGAATGTCCTGCCAGCCAAAGCGCGGAGTGCCCATGTCGACCGAGATGGTGCCGTCGGCATGTTCGACGGCGTTGAGGATGCCGGCGCGGGTCTCGAAGGTGAAAGTCTTCTGGCCGGTTTCGGCGGCCAGCGCCTGGACGACACAGCGCATGCCGTTGCCGCAGGCCTGCGCGCCCGAGCCGTCGGAATTCAAAATGTCGATGTAAAACGCGGTGCCCGGCGTGCGCGAATCGTGGATCGCCATGATCTGGTCGAACCTAGTCGCCGCATCGGCGTTCAGCGCGACAGCCGACGCCGCCGTGACCCTATCGGCACGGCCACGCATGTCGGCGACGATGATTTCGTTGCCGATGCCGTTCATCTTGGCGAAGGGGGCAGTGCCTGCCATGATCTGAGGTAATTCCTGTACGTTTCGCCGCTATATGGCGGAAACGGGCGGGAATTACCAGTGTGGGCTGCGTTTAGGTTACCGCGAAAACGCCGAGCACGATCAGCAGGAAGATGACGAGAACGATGCCGATCAGCACGCGCGCGCCGGTGGCGGCGGCACCGGCCAGCGCCGGCATGCCGAGCAGGCTGGCGGCGGCAGCAACGATGAGAAGAATGATGATCCATTTGATCATGGACAATGCCTCGCAAATTGACTGGCCTGCAGCCGGCTTAAGAACGCATCTGCGGCGCTCTGGTTCCGTTGCCGCGAGGCTCTTTCCGACTGGGCGCGCTATTCGGCAATCTCGAAGTCGGTCGTGAAAGGCGCCGTCTTTTGCGAGTTCTCGTCGTGCATGAGGAAATCCGCGCGGTATTTGCCGGGGGGAACGCCATCCAGGGAGACGTTTAATTTGAAGAACATCTCTCGGTTATGCGAGCGCGAGGCGAGCTGGACCCGGCCAAGCTTTTCGACGGTTCCCAGCTTCTCGCCCGACTGGGAAAGCACGGTAAGGTCAACGTAAAGCGCGATCTGGTTGTTGCCGAGCCCATCCGAGCCGTAGCCGTAACCGACCGGCTCCATATAAAGCACAATCTCTTCGCCCGGCTTGTAGACATGGTTCGGGCGCTCGGCGTAGGCCCCGAACCCGCTGGCCGACATGATGTGCTTCACATTTTGCACGCCAAGCGGCATCGCTTGCCACAGAGCGTCCTCGGCGCTGCGGAATTTGTCCAGCGCGCCGGCACCATCACCCGCCTGCAGTGCCTTTTCGGCTTCAGCGGCGCGATCGGTGATTTCACCCGCGAAAGCGGCCGGCGTCGAAATTACCAGCGCGATCAAAACTGCCAAGATTGATTTCATCTGTTCCCCCTGTTGCGATAGACCATCGGCTAAAACGGCAGTGCCGTAAACGGCCAAATGCAGACTTCAGCCGCGCTCGATCTCGGGAACGTCCCAAAGCTCGCCCGGACGGAAGGCGCGAAACCGCTCACCCAGGCCTTGCGCCTCAAGCGCTTCAGTCAGTTTGCGCCGGCATTTGCGCTCGACCGCCGATGCGCCGACCTGCCGCGGGCTCCGGTGCCGCTTTCGCAACCAATGTACCGGTTGGAACCGCGCTAGAGCGAAGACATGCCTTTTGTCCGCCAGCCATTTTGCGACAAATTTACAACAATTCGTGGTGCAAACCCTATTTTAACCATATCGGGTTGAAATTTCGCCACCTTCTCCATCTTGGTGAGGGGTGATTGTGCGGACGGCTTCCCCCCAGCCGGATCCGACGGAGGTTGGAATGATTTTTTCGAGAAGCGGGCTGATGGCCGTATCGCTGGCAGCGCTCGTTGCGAGCGGCTGTTCGACCTCGCGTTTTTCATCGATGGATGACCAGCAGCCCGCCCCGCTGCAGCCCGCGCCCGCCGGCACGGTGAGCGGAAGCCAACTGCCGCCCCCGGCAGCGCCGGGCACCACCGACCCATCGCAATTCCCGACCGCGCCGGCAGGCGCGCAGGTCGCCTCGCTGCCGCCGGACGGATCGGCGCCGGCCGGAGCCTCCGACCTTACCGCTGCGAGCGTTGCCGGCGTCTGGAACGCCAGCGTGTCCGGACAGAGCTGCAAGGTGGCGACGCCGCAGACCAAATTCGGCGCCGGCTTCCGCGCCGGGCCGCTGCATTGCCCGCCGCCCATCGACGGCATCAAATCGTGGAACGTCGCCGGCAAGCAGCTGACGCTCTATGACGAGAATGGCGGCACGCTGGCGCGGCTCTATTCCTCGGGCGGTTCGAAATTCGACGGCCAGACTACCAACGGCTTGCCGATATCGCTTACAAGATAGGCTGCCTATCCCTAGACAGCGACGTGACCGATGCATCTGCGTGACGGCCTCCAGACCCATGCGACCGTCAGGCAGCGCTACGACCATCTGGTCGCAACCGGCGCCATCGAGCGCGATGCGGCGCAGGAGCGCATCGCCGCCGCGCTCGACCGGCTGACTGACGAGATCTCGGTCAAGCGGCTGGCGCACAAGTCGAGCGCGCTCGGCTGGCTGTTTGCCCGCAAGCGCGAGACGCGCGAGGTCGTCAAGGGCCTCTACATTCATGGCGGCGTCGGTCGCGGCAAGACCATGCTGATGGATATGTTCTTCGAGCTGTTGCCGGTCAGGCGCAAGCGCCGCGTTCATTTCAACGACTTCATGGCCGATGTGCAGGACCGCATCCAGAAGCACCGGCAGGCGCGCAAGAACGGCGACGTCAAGGAGGACGACCCGATCCCGCCGGTCGCGCTTCAGCTTGCCGAACAGGCCTGGGTGCTGTGCTTCGATGAGTTTTCAGTCACCGACATTGCCGATGCGATGGTCCTGTCGCGGCTGTTTTCGGCGCTGTTCGCCAATGGCGTGGTTCTGGTCGCCACCTCGAATGTCGCGCCGCAGGACCTTTATCGCGACGGGCTGAACCGCCAACTCTTCCTGCCCTTCATCAGCATTCTCGAGCGCCACGCCCATGTGCTGACGCTCGATGCCGACAAGGACTATCGGTTGGAAAAGCTCGCCCGCACGCCCGTCTATGTCACGCCGGCGGATGCCGAAGCCGATCGTATCCTCGACGAAGCCTGGCAGGCGATGACGCATGGGGCGGCAGCGGCCGAGACCGCGCTGACGCTCAAGGGGCGGCAGGTTAGAATACCGGCTGCTGCCGGCAATGCGGCGCGGTTTTCCTTCGCCGACCTCTGCGAAAAGCCGCTCGGCGCGCGCGATTTTCTGGCCATTGCCGGCCGCTTCTCGACCGTCTTCATCGATCACGTGCCGGTGCTGGGCGAAGGCAAGCGCAACGAGGCCAAGCGCTTCATCCTCCTGATAGACACGCTCTACGATCATCACACGCGGCTGGTGGTAAGCGCCGACGCCTCGCCGCCGGAGCTCTATACGGCCAAGCGCGGCAACGAGGTCTTCGAATTCGAGCGCACGGCCTCGCGCCTGATCGAAATGCAGAGCCGGGATTGGCTGGAGGATTGGGCGGAACGGCAAAAGGACAACGCGGAAGCGCAGGTCTGAGGGTTCCAAGAGGTCATTATGTAGTGATCCTTCGCGCCCTCCTCTGTCCTGCCGGACATCTCCCCCACACGGGGGGAGATTGGCGGTTTCGGCGCTCCGCTCATTCCTGCGGCCATTGGAGATTGGCGAAAGGTCGCGTGACGTCCGATCTCCCCCCTCGTGGGGGAGATGCCTGGCAAGGCAGAGGGGGGCGCTGTCCCGCCGACGCCTAAAGCTCATACACAAACATCACAAACGACTCCGCCGGCCCATGCGGCTCCTGGCGCGTTTCATTAAAGCGCGCGCGCTGGAACATTGTCCGGTTCGGTGCTGACCCAGGCTTCGCCGCATCCCTGCTCGCGGCCGAGCGCGAACATGGCGTCGAGCATCTTTCGCGCGATGCCATGGCGCTGGTAGGCGGGTGAGACGCCGACCTCGTCGATGTAGAGTTCGCTGACCTTGTCCAGGTGGCGGTGGATGACGGCAGCACACTGGCCGACGACGACGCCATCGGCCAGTGCCACAATCATCATATGACCTGAGGAGGCGAGGTAGGCGGACAGTCTGTCGGCCCGTACCGGTTCATCGAACACGTCTTCGGCGATGCGCTTCACAAGGGCGTCATCGCCTGGATATAGTCTTCTGATTTCCACGTTCATTGTGTAAAATCTCTCAAGTCGGCTTACAAACTTTGACGTTTACGTAAATCCCAATGTTTCTAACCGATTGAAATTATTCACTCGAAAATAATCGATTGAATATATCTTCCACCAGGGCTACTGGATGCGGCGAAATCCGCTGACACCACAGCATTCCGGCCTCTTCCTCGACGCCGTCAACCAGATCGCCAGAGATTTGGGCGTCGTCACAGACAAAGGGAAAATTTCCTCACATGGCACGCAACAAGATAGCGCTCATCGGCTCCGGCATGATCGGCGGCACGCTCGCTCACATGATCGGCCTCAAGGACCTCGGCGACGTGGTGCTGTTCGATATTGCCGAGGGCATCCCGCAAGGCAAGGGGCTCGATATCGCGCAGTCTTCGCCGGTCGATGGTTTTGACTCCCGGCTGACCGGGGTCAATGATTATGCCGGGATCGAGGGCGCCGATGTCTGCATCGTCACTGCCGGCGTGCCGCGCAAGCCGGGTATGAGCCGCGACGATCTGCTCGGCATCAACCTCAAGGTCATGGAACAGGTCGGCGCCGGGCTGAAGAAATACGCGCCCAAGGCCTTCGTCATCTGCATCACCAACCCGCTCGACGCCATGGTCTGGGCGCTGCAGAAGTTTTCGGGCCTGCCCAAGACCCATGTCGTCGGCATGGCCGGCGTGCTCGACAGCGCGCGCTTCCGCTATTTCCTCGCCGAGGAGTTCAAGGTCTCGGTCGAGGACGTCACCGCCTTCGTGCTCGGTGGCCATGGCGATTCCATGGTGCCGATGATCCGCTATTCCACGGTGTCGGGCATTCCGCTGCCGGACCTCATCAAGATGGGCTGGACCTCGAAGGAAAAGCTCGACCAGATCGTCCAGCGCACCCGTGACGGCGGCGCCGAGATCGTTGGCCTCTTGAAGACCGGCTCGGCCTTCTACGCGCCGGCGGCTTCCGCAATTTCGATGGCCGAATCCTATCTCAAGGACAAGAAGCGCGTGCTGCCTTGTGCTGCGCATCTCTCGGGCCAGTATGGCGTCAAGGGCACCTATGTCGGCGTTCCCGTTGTCATCGGCGCCGGCGGCGTCGAGCGCATCATCGAGATCGACCTCAACAAGGCCGAGCAGAAGATGTTCGACGCTTCGGTGGCGACAGTGCAGGGCCTGACCGAGGCTTGCGTCAAGATCGCCCCGCACCTCGCCTCGAAGTAATCCCCCAAAGCAGCCGATCCGGAGACCATCCAGATGAACATCCATGAATATCAAGGCAAGGCGCTGCTGAAGTCGTTTGGTGCGCCGGTGGCCGAAGGCGTGCCGGTGTTCAAGGCAAGCGAGGCGGAAGCCGCGGCACAAGCGCTGCCCGGCCCGCTCTATGTGGTGAAGAGCCAGATCCACGCCGGTGGCCGCGGCAAGGGGAAGTTCAAGGAACTGTCGCCCGACGCAAAGGGCGGCGTGCGGCTGGCTAAGTCGGTTGCCGAAGTCGTTGCCAACGCCAATGAGATGCTCGGCCACACGCTGGTGACCAAGCAGACCGGCCCCGCCGGCAAGCAGGTCAACCGTCTTTATATCGAGGACGGCGCCGACATCGAGCGCGAGCTTTATCTGTCGATCCTGGTCGACCGCTCGGTCGGCCGCATCGCTTTCGTCGTCTCGACCGAGGGCGGCATGGACATTGAAGGCGTCGCCCACGACACACCGGACAAGATCATCACCCGCGCCATCGATCCGCTGGCCGGCGTGACGACCATCGACGTCGACATATTGGTGGAAGCGCTGGGACTAAACGGCGATGCCGCCAAGGATGCCGGCACGCTGTTCCCGATCCTCTACAAGGCCTTTGTCGAGAAGGACATGAGCCTGCTCGAGGTCAACCCGCTGATCGTGATGAAAAACGGCCGCCTGCGCGTGCTGGACGCCAAGGTGTCGTTCGACAACAACGCGCTGTTTCGCCACCCCGAACTGATGGAATTGCGCGACACCACCGAAGAGGACGAGAAGGAGATCGAGGCGTCGAAATACGACCTCGCCTATGTCGCGCTCGACGGCAATATCGGCTGCATGGTCAATGGCGCCGGCCTCGCCATGGCGACTATGGACATCATCAAGCTCTACGGCGCCGAGCCCGCCAACTTCCTCGATGTCGGCGGCGGCGCGTCGAAGGAGAAGGTGACGGCGGCGTTCAAGATCATCACCAAGGATCCGGCCGTCAAAGGCATACTGATCAACATCTTCGGCGGCATCATGAAGTGCGACATCATCGCCGAGGGCGTCATTGCCGCAGTCAAGGAAGTCGGCCTGGAAGTGCCGCTGGTGGTGCGTCTTGAAGGCACCAATGCCGAGCTCGGCAAGAAGATCATCAACGACAGCGGCCTCAACGTCGTGTCGGCCGACGATCTCGACGACGCAGCCAAGAAGATCGTGGCGGCGGTGAAGGGCTGAAGGCGAATGCCTCCGCGCAAGATAAACCTGGTCGAGGCGGCGGATCGAACGATCACCAAGGTCTTCGATCCGCATATTGCCGGCGACGTCAATGACAGCCAGGCCAAGGTCGCCAAGTTCGGCGAGACCTTCGACTGGCATGCGCACGAGCATGAGGACGAGGCTTTTCTCGTGCTGCGGGGCAAGATCGCCATCGATTTTCGCGACGGCCCGGTCGAGCTCGGCGAGGGCGATTTCATTGTCGTGCCGAAGGGCGTCGAGCACCGGCCGCGGTCGCTGACCGCCGAGCAGGTGGTGCTGATGTTCGAGCCGGCAACGACGCTCAACACCGGCAACGCCAAGAGCGACCTCACCGTCTCCGACCTGAAGCGGCTCTGACCCATGAACGCGTTCTCCTTGCTCTCGGCCGATCACCAGCGCCTGCAGGCGCTGGTCGGCGCGTGGCGCGGCGAGGAAGAGGTGGCGGAAACACAATGGGCCGATGGTGGACCGGCGACGTCGGAGGTGCTGGGGGAGGCACAGTTCGGCGGCCTGTTCGTGGTGCAGCGCTATCGCCAGCGCCGCGACGGCACGGTCTCGTTCGGCTCGCACTCAGTGTTCGGATTCGATCAGCAAAACAGCCTCGTCACCATGCACCAGTTCGATTCCATGGGCTTTGTGCCGGCCTCGCCGGCCACAGGCGCATGGAACGGCAGCGAGCTCACTCTTGATCGGTCGTCGCCGCGCGGTTCCGCGCGGGTCACATATATTTTCGACAATGCCGATGCCTACCGCATGCGATTGCATTTCAAACCTGCCGGCAGCGACAGCTGGCAAGACATGGTGAGCGGCGTCTACCGGCGCGTCTCGCCTTCCTCGATCAACGGTTTTTAGAAAAGGGCTCCGATGTCCATTCTCATCGACAAGAACACCAAGGTGCTGGTGCAGGGCCTGACCGGCAAGACCGGCACGTTCCACACCGAACAGGCGCTGGCCTATCACGGCACCAGGATGGTGGGCGGTATCCATCCAAAGAAGGGTGGCGAGACCTGGACCGGCGCCAAGGGCGAAAACCTGCCGATCTTCGCCTCGGTCGCCGAGGGCAAGGAAAAGACCGGCGCCAACGCCTCGGTCGTCTATGTGCCGCCGGCGGGCGCCGCCGAAGCCATCCTCGAAGCCATCGAAGCCGAGATCCCGCTGATCGTCTGCATCACCGAAGGCATTCCGGTGATGGACATGGTCAGGGTCAAGGCGCGGCTCGACCGCTCGACCTCGCGGCTGATCGGCCCGAACTGCCCTGGTGTGCTCACCCCCGACGAATGCAAGATCGGCATCATGCCCGGCAACATCTTCCGCAAAGGCTCGGTCGGCGTTGTTTCGCGCTCGGGAACGCTTACCTATGAGGCAGTGTTCCAGACCACAAATGTCGGCCTCGGCCAGACGACCGCCGTCGGTATCGGCGGCGACCCCGTCAAAGGCACCGAGTTCATCGACGTGCTCGAGATGTTCCTCGCCGACGACGAGACCAAGTCGATCATCATGATCGGCGAGATCGGCGGTTCGGCCGAGGAAGACGCCGCGCAGTTCCTCAAGGACGAGGCCAAACGCGGCCGCAAAAAGCCGATGGCGGGCTTCATCGCCGGGCGCACCGCGCCGGCCGGTCGCACCATGGGCCATGCGGGCGCGGTCATCTCCGGCGGCAAGGGCGGCGCGGAAGACAAGATCGCGGCGATGGAATCGGCCGGCATTAAAGTATCGCCATCGCCGGCGCGTCTGGGCACGACGCTGGTCGAGGCGATCAAGGCCAAGTGAGTAGCGAGTAGTGAATAGCGAATAGGGAAAAGAGAGTAACGGCGCGACCCGGGAAAAATCCCTACTCGCTATTCGCTACTCACTATTCGCTTTTGAAAAGGAGACGGAGCCAGGCTCCGCGGACAAAAATGGCAAGACAAGATCAGGCCAACGACCAATTTTCGCTCACCTCTTTCCTCTATGGCGGCAATGCCGACTATATCGACGCGCTGTACGCGTCCTATGAGGATGATCCAGAGTCGGTAAACCCCGAATGGCAGGATTTTTTCGCCGGGCTGAAGGACGACGCCGGCGATGTGCGCAAGAACGCCAAGGGCGCTTCCTGGGCAAAGCCCTCCTGGCCGCTGCAGGCCAATGGCGAACTGGTGTCGGCGCTCGACGGCAATTGGGGCATCGTCGAGAAGCATCTGGAAAAGAAGGTCAAGGACAAGGCGGTCACCAATGGCGTCGTGCTGTCGGATGCCGACGTGCATCAGGCGACGCGCGATTCGGTGCGCGCCATCATGATGATCCGCGCCTTCCGCATGCGCGGCCATCTGCATGCCAATCTCGACCCGCTCGGCATCGCCAAGCCGCTTGAGGACTATAACGAGCTGTCCCCGGAGAATTACGGTTTCACCGCAGCCGACTACGACCGGCCGATCTTCCTCGACAATGTGCTCGGCCTCGAATTCGGCACCATCCGGCAGATGCTGGAGATCCTGACCCGCACCTATTGCTCGACGCTCGGTGTCGAGTTCATGCACATTTCCGACCCCGAGGAGAAGGCCTGGATCCAGGCGCGCATCGAAGGTGCTGACAAGGAGATTTCCTTCACCGCTACGGGAAAAAAAGCGATCCTGCAGAAGCTGGTCGAGGCCGAAGGCTTCGAGCAGTTCATCGATGTCAAGTACAAGGGTACCAAGCGCTTCGGCCTCGATGGCAGCGAAGGCCTGATCCCGGCGCTGGAGCAGATCATCAAGCGCGGCGGCCAGCTCGGCATGAAGGAGATCGTGCTCGGCATGGCGCATCGCGGCCGGCTGAACGTGCTGTCCCAGGTGATGGCCAAACCGCATCGCGCCATCTTCCACGAATTCAAGGGCGGCTCGGCCGCTCCTGACGAGGTCGAGGGCTCGGGCGACGTCAAGTACCATCTCGGCGCCTCGTCGGACCGCGAATTCGACGGCAACAAGGTGCATCTGTCGCTGACCGCCAATCCTTCGCATCTGGAAATCGTCGATCCGGTTGTGATGGGCAAGGCGCGCGCCAAGCAGGACTATCTGTTCGGCCGCAGCCGCGAGGAGATCGTGCCGCTGGAAGAGCGCGCCAAGGTGCTGCCGCTGCTTCTGCATGGCGACGCCGCCTTTGCTGGCCAGGGCGTAATCGCGGAAATTCTCGGCCTGTCGGGCCTGCGCGGCCACCGCGTCGCCGGCACGCTGCATTTCATCATCAACAACCAGATCGGCTTCACCACCAATCCGCGCTTCTCGCGCTCGTCGCCCTATCCGTCCGACGTCGCCAAGATGATCGAGGCGCCGATCTTCCACGTCAATGGCGACGACCCGGAAGCGGTGGTGCATGCCACCAAGGTGGCGATCGAATTTCGCATGAAGTTCCACAAGCCGGTGGTGGTGGACATGTTCTGCTATCGCCGCTTCGGCCACAATGAGGGCGACGAACCGGCTTTCACCCAGCCGATCATGTACGCCAACATCCGCAACCACAAGACGACGGTGCAGATCTATGGCGAGCGGCTGATCGCCGAGGGCCATATCAGCCAGGCCGAACTCGACAAGATGAAGGCCGACTGGCGCGCCCATCTGGAGTCCGAATGGGAAGTCGGCCAGCACTACAAGCCCAACAAGGCCGACTGGCTGGACGGCGCCTGGTCTGGTCTGCGCACCGCCGACAACCAGGACGAACAGCGCCGCGGCAAGACCGCCGTGCCGGTCAAGGTGCTGAAGGACATCGGCAAGAAACTGACCGAGGTGCCGAAAGGTTTCGAGGCGCACAAGACCATCATCCGCTTCCTCGAAAACCGCCGCCAGGCGATCGACTCCGGCGAAGGCATCGACTGGTCGACGGCCGAGGCGCTGGCCTTCGGCGCCATCCTGCTCGACGGCAATCCGATCCGGCTCTCCGGCCAGGATTCAGAACGCGGCACCTTCTCGCAGCGCCATTCCGTGCTCTACGACCAGAAGGACGAGACCCGCTACATCCCGCTCAACAATCTGTCGGCGGCACAGGCCGGCTACGAAGTCATCAACTCGATGCTGTCGGAAGAGGCGGTGCTTGGCTTCGAATATGGCTACAGCCTGGCCGAGCCGAAGGCGCTGACGCTCTGGGAAGCGCAGTTCGGCGATTTCGCCAACGGCGCCCAGGTGGTGTTCGACCAGTTCATCTCGTCGGGCGAGCGCAAGTGGCTCAGAATGTCAGGCCTGGTATGCCTGCTGCCGCATGGCTATGAAGGCCAGGGTCCGGAGCATTCTTCGGCCCGGCTCGAGCGCTTTCTGCAGCTTTGCGCCGAAGACAATATGCAAGTCGCCAACTGCACCACGCCGGCCAACTACTTCCACATATTGCGCCGGCAGCTGAAGCGCGACTTCCGCAAGCCGCTGATCCTGATGACGCCGAAATCGCTGCTGCGCCACAAGCGGGCAGTGTCGACGCTGCCGGAGATTTCGGGCGAAAGCTCGTTCCACCGGCTTTTGTGGGACGATGCCCAGCTGCTGCAGAACCAGACGATCAAGCTCACCAAGGATTCCAAGGTCCGCCGCGTCGTGCTGTGCTCGGGCAAGGTCTATTATGACCTCTACGAGGAACGCGAGAAGCGCGGCATCAACGACATCTATCTCTTGCGCGTCGAACAGCTCTATCCGTTCCCGGCCAAGGCGCTGATCACCGAACTGTCGCGCTTCCGCAATGCCGAGATGGTGTGGTGCCAGGAGGAACCCAAGAATATGGGCGCCTGGTCGTTCATCGATCCGTATCTGGAATGGGTGCTGGCGCATATCGACGCCAAGCACCAGCGGGTGCGCTATACCGGACGTCCTGCGGCGGCATCGCCGGCGACCGGCTTGATGTCGAAGCATTTGGCGCAGCTCGCCGCCCTGCTCGAAGACGCGCTCGGCGAATAGAACAAACCCGGCGAATAGAACAGACAGAGAAGAAACGGAACAGGCACAATGGCTACCGAAATCCGCGTTCCCACTCTCGGCGAATCCGTCACCGAGGCGACCATCGGCAAGTGGTTCAAGAAGGTCGGCGATGCCATTGCCGTCGACGAGCCGCTGGTCGAGCTCGAAACCGACAAGGTGACGGTGGAGGTGCCTGCCGCCGCCGCCGGCACGCTGGGCGAGATCACCGCCAAGGAAGGCGAGACCGTCGGCGTCGGCGCGTTGCTGGGTTCGATCTCGGCAGGCGTCGCCACGGCCGCCCCGGCGTCCAAGCAGGAGACCAAGCCGCAAGCTGTGTCGCAGGCGTCGAGCCCCGACGCGGCACATACGACCAAGCAGGCCGCGGCCGAGACCGCCAAGATTGCCGGCGATGCCGGGCCGGTCGAGCCGCGCGCCATGCCGCCGGCGCCAGCTGCCGCAAAGCTGATCGCCGAGAACAATCTGTCGGTCGACCAGGTTTCTGGCTCGGGCAAGCGCGGCCAGGTGCTGAAGGGCGATGTGCTCGACGCGATTTCCAAGGGCGCGCCGTCGCAGCCGGCCGAAATTCCGAAGGCCGCACCGGCTCCGGTCGCCGTGCGTGCGCCGTCCTCGGGCGACGATGCGTCGCGCGAGGAGCGCGTGCGCATGACCAAGCTGCGCCAGACCATTGCGCGCCGGCTGAAGGAAGCGCAGTCGACCGCCGCCATGCTGACCACCTTCAACGAGGTCGACATGTCGGCGGTGATGGCGCTCAGGACCAAGTACAAGGACATCTTCGAGAAGAAGCACGGCGTGAAGCTCGGCTTCATGGGCTTCTTCACCAAGGCCGTCACCCACGCCTTGAAGGAGATCCCCTCGGTCAATGCCGAGATCGACGGCACCGACATCATCTTCAAGAACTATGCCCATATCGGCGTCGCCGTCGGCACCGAAAAGGGCCTCGTCGTGCCGGTGGTGCGCGACGCCGATCAGATGTCGATTGCCGAAATAGAGAAGGATATCGGCCGGCTGGGCATCGCCGCACGCGACGGCAAGCTGTCGGTCGCCGACATGCAAGGCGGCACGTTCACGATTTCCAACGGTGGCGTCTACGGTTCGCTGATGTCGACGCCGATCCTCAATGCGCCGCAGTCGGGCATTCTTGGCATGCACAAGATCCAGGACCGGCCCGTCGTGGTCGGCGGCCAGATCGTGATTCGGCCGATGATGTACCTGGCGCTCAGCTACGATCACCGCATCGTCGACGGCAAGGAAGCGGTGACCTTCCTGGTCCGCGTCAAGGATAGCCTGGAGGATCCCGAACGGCTGGTGCTCGATTTGTGATCGGAGCTGATCCGTCATGAGCGGCTGGCTGGCGCGGTTTGGGTTCAAGCTGGGTCGAGTAGCGGGTAGCGTATTGAGGCGTTCCCGGCCGGCGGCTTCCGCCGCCATCTCTCCGCCGGCGACATCGACTGAATGGGATTCGGCGCCGGCGAGCAGCAATCTCGGTGTCTTCGCTCTCAGCGAAGCCGAAATGGCGGAGCGGAAGATCATCGTCACCGCGATCGGTGAGCTTGAGCTACCGACCGGCGAAATCATCGCTTGCGATCCACTGATTACCGGGCTGGAACGGCCTGTGTTTAGCCGTAAGGTCAGGCCGGGATGCTATCCAGTCACGTTGCTTGAGGCGCAAGGCCGTGTTGCTGCAGCGGTATTGCGGTTTGGCACTGGCTTGCCGGTGCGGTGGGAGTTGGCTGCCTTCGTCCGCGACGTCGGCACATCGTCCTGGAAGTCTGGATTTATTGTCGATGATAATGTTGCTTCGTTCATGGACAAGTCGGTTCTGACGCTGATGTCCGACCAGGAGGAACTCGACAGCTATCTTGCTGACGTTGCATGCTCGTTCGACAAGTTCCGCATGGATAATCCGGTTGATGGAAATCCGCTTAATATAGCCATGTTCGACACTGGCTTCGGTGATGGGAACTATTATTCCTTCTGGGGACTGGATGCGGCCGGCGAGCCGCTGGTCTTGATGACCGATTTCGAGGTGCTCGAAAACGCCGACGGCCGCGAGAGCAGCCAGAGCAATTCATGACAAACATCGCTTCGCCAATGATCGGATTTATGGCCGGGCTGGCTGTTCTCGCAGCGGGTTACGAGGCGCATGCCGCCTGCCCGCTGGCGCTTGCTGTCTATGGCGATGCCGAAAGCGAGGCCGGCATTGATTTCCGGCCGACGACGGATGCGGTCACCGTCACCAACTCGTTCAAGATGGTGCTCGACAAGGGCATCGTGCTCGACGGCATTGTGATGTGGACCTCCGGTGTTTCGCGACCGCAAGGGTCGCTGATGTACAAATGCCCGACCGGCGACGTCACCGGTGACGAGCTTGCCGCCTGCACGGTCTGGCATGGCGTCATCTACAGCGCCGACGATAAGGGCAACATCGCGCTCCTGGCGGCGGAAGGCACGGACGCGCCGCAGAGCCTGATCTTCCCCGATCTGGGTCCATCGTTGCAGATGTCGTCCGCCTTTGGCTCCATCGGTTTTTCGAAACTGCCGTGGGATGTGTTTTTGCTGAAAGGTTGCCAGGAATGAGCGCGGCGAAGAAAGTTCTTCTGGTCACCGGCGGCGGCCGCGGCATTGGTGCGGCCACTTGCCGGCTTGCGGCGAAGGCCGGCTACCGCGTCGCGGTCAACTATGCCGCAAACGAGGCTGCCGCCAAGGCGCTGGTCGACGAAATCGAGGCGGCGGGTGGCGAGGCATTTGCCGTCAAGGGCGATGTCGGCGTCGAGGCTGACATCGTCGCCATGTTCGAAGCCGTCGATAGCGCTTATGGCCGGCTCGACGCCCTGGTGAACAATGCCGGAATCGTCGACCTCAAGGCGCGTGTCGACGAGATGAGCCTGGCGCGGCTGGAGCGCATGATGCGCATCAATGTCATCGGCTCGTTCCTGTGCGCCCGCGAGGCGGTGAGGCGCATGTCGAGCAAGAATGGCGGCCAGGGCGGCGCCATCGTCAACATCTCGTCGGCTGCGTCGCTACACGGCTCGCCCGGCGAATATGTCGACTATGCCGCGTCCAAGGCGGCGATCGACACCTTCACGCTCGGACTGGCGCGCGAAGTCGCGACCGAAGGCGTGCGGGTCAATGCGATACGGCCGGGCATCATCGACACCGAGATCCACGCTTCGGGCGGCCAGCCGGACCGGGTCGAGCGGTTCCGCGACATGCTGCCGATGAAACGAGCCGGCACGGCGGATGAAGTCGCGCATGCCGTTCTCTATCTTTTGTCGGATGAAGCGTCCTACACGACGGGCGCAATCCTGAATGTAAGCGGCGGCCGCTGAGCCCCAAGCTAAGGGAAACGAACATGGCTTATGATGTCGTTATCATCGGGTCGGGACCGGGCGGCTATGTCTGTGCCATCAAGGCGGCACAGCTCGGGCTCAAGGTCGCGGTGGTCGAGAAGAACGCCACTTTCGGCGGCACCTGCCTGAACATCGGCTGCATCCCATCCAAGGCGCTGCTTTATGCCTCGGAGATGTTCGCCGAGGCCGGCCATTCCTTCGATGCGCTGGGCGTCGAGATACCGGCGCCGAAACTCAATCTGAACAAGATGATGGCGCACAAGGACGCGACCGTTTCGGCCAACGTCAGTGGCGTCGCCTTCCTGTTCAAGAAAAACAAGATCGATAGTTTCCGTGGCACCGGGAAGGTGGTTGCGGCCGGCAAGGTGTTGGTGACGGCTGAGGACGGCAAGGTCGAGGAGATCGAGACGAAAAATATCGTTATTGCCACGGGCTCCGATGTCGCCGGCATTCCCGGCGTCAAGGTCGACATCGACGAGAAGGTGATCGTATCGTCGACCGGCGCGCTATCGCTGGAGAAAGTGCCGGGACATCTGGTGGTGGTCGGCGGTGGGGTCATCGGTCTGGAGCTCGGCTCGGTCTGGGCACGGCTCGGCGCCAAGGTCACCGTGGTCGAATTCCTCGACACCATCCTGGGCGGCATGGACGGCGAGGTCTCCAAGCAGTTCCAGCGCCTGCTTTCCAAGCAGGGTTTCGAGTTCAAGCTCGGCGCCAAGGTGACAGGGGTGACCAAGGCCAAAAAGGGCGCCGCCGTTACCTTCGAGCCGGTCAAGGGTGGTGCGGCCGAGACCATCGAGGCCGACGCGGTGCTGATCTCGACCGGACGCCGGGCCTATTCCGACAGCCTCGGGTTGAAAGAAGCCGGCGTCGAGGTCGACGAGCGCGGCCGGGTCAAGACCGACGGGCATCTCAGGACCAACGTGGCCGGCATCTACGCCATTGGCGACGTCATCGCCGGGCCGATGCTGGCGCACAAGGCCGAGGATGAAGGCGTGGCGGTGGCCGAGACCATTGCCGGCCAGGCCGGCCATGTGAATTACGACGTCATTCCGAGCGTCGTCTACACCAGCCCGGAAATCGCTTCGGTCGGCAAGACAGAGGAAGAGCTGAGGAAGGCCGGCATCGACTACAAGATGGGCAAATTCCCGTTCACCGCCAACGGCCGCGCGCGCGCCATGCTGCACACGGACGGCTTCGTGAAGATCCTCGCCGACAAAGCCAGCGACCGCGTGCTCGGCGTCCACATTGTCGGCTTCGGCGCCGGCGAGATGATCCATGAGGCGGCGGTGCTGATGGAGTTCGGCGGCTCCTCGGAAGACCTCGCCCGCACCTGCCACGCGCATCCGACAATGTCGGAAGCGGTGAAGGAAGCAGCGCTGGCGACGTTCTTCAAGCCGATCCATATTTAAGGAAACGCTGGAGGGACAGCACCCCCCTCTGGCCTGCCGGCCATCTCCCCCTCAAGGGACCCTCAAGGGGGGAGATTGGACTTCACCGCCGCGTCGCGAGCTTTCAAGTTTCTCACGTTTCTAACCTGGCGCTGTTCGTGAACTGCCGATCTCCCCTCTCGAGGGGGAGATGTCCGGCAGGACAGAGGGGGCGGTGAAGAATCGCGACGCTCGCCGATAGGTGCCGCAAACAAAACGGCCCGCTTTTCAGCGGGCCGTTCTTGGGTTGGAAGCAAGATGCCAGATCAGTTGGCCAGATTACGGGCTCGGCGCCGGAGCAGGCGCGGGCGCCGGGGCTGGCGCAGGAGCCGGTGCGGGCGCAGGAGCCGGTGCGGGCGCAGGGGCTGGTGCGGGAGCCGGTTCGGCGGGCTTCATCGGCTCAGCCGGTGCAGGTGCGGGCGCCGGTGTGCTGGCTGCCGGCGGCTCTGCGGGCGCAGGATGTTCGCCGCTTCTGCCGAAAACATAGTACGCGACAATCGCAAGGATGACGACGACCAGCGCAATCAGCCAGCCGCTGCCACCACCCGACCTGGGCGCTGGATCGTTAGGGTTCGCCATAAAAGTGTCCTCCGTGGATGAAAAGCATCAATCAACACCCCTCAACGCGCAACCGTTGAACGGGTTCATACTAGGCCTTCAAATTGACGAACGCAGGAAAATTCTGATTCGCAACCGCTTGTTGGCCTGTATTTCCCCCGCAAAATCAATCACGAACGAGGTAGAACGAGCTTAGCTGGCCTTTTCCGCCAAAAATAGGGCCAACCGCCTCCGCTTTGCGAATCAGTTGCGCACCGCACAGAGCCCGGCTTACGTGATTCGGTATTCAAGACGGGCGCTGCTCAGTCGACGGCGGTGACGGTATAGCCGGCCTTGCGAAAATCCTCGACCAGGCCTTCGGGGCCGGGAAGATGCATGGCGCCGACGGCCATGAAGGCATTGCCCTTGGCCAGGATCGGTGCGGCATGGTCGGCCATGACCTTGTTGCGGCCGGTGATCATCGTCCGGTCGAATTCGGCGTAACCTGCGTCGTCGTCTTCGTCGGGCGAGATCGAACGCAACAGCGGCCAGAAGGTGCCGGTGTCGCCGCGCTGGTAAAGCACGATCATGGTTTCGTTGATGTCGTTTATCTTGTCGCCGAGCTTCAGGGTCTCGACCAGCCCTTTGATGTGGAACGCAATCGGCAGCGAGGCCATGGCGCGCAGCTGGCTGGCAGCGGTCTCCAACCCTTCCACCGGTTTCCCCAAGGCCTTGGCGTCCTGCGCCAGCTTGACGTCCAGAACCGGTGCGCCGCCTGCCTGACGGGCGACCTCACAGACCGGCAGCGCGACCATGGCCGACAGCAGCCACGGCTTCATCTTGGAGACGCTCGCCGGCGGAATGCCGCGCGCATCGAGCCCTTTGTTCACCACCGCCGCATCCTCCGGCGACAACAGCGACGACAACGTCGTGTTGTCGGTGAACATCATCAGCTCGGGTTCCTTGAGCATGGCCTCCATCATCTTCTGCTTGTCGAGCACGTCGGTGGTCTCGATGATGATGGTGCCGGCAGCGTCATAGGCTTTCCTGGCTGCCGGCGGCAGAGTGGTCACGCGCGGGTCGGTCATGTGCATGGTGCCGAACAGGAAGGACGGCTTTTCGCCTGATTTCTCCAGCTTCCACAACAGGCCCTTGCCGTTCAGCGTCGCTGCTGCTTCCGTCTCGATCCTGGCATAGGCGGCGGGGTCTTCCTTCTGCAGGGCCGATAGCAGATCGGCGCCGGCGCAGGCCGGGGCTTCGGCATGCGCCTTGCCCATGGCAAGCAGCAACGCGACGAGAAAAGACAGGAAAAACAGGGCGTTGAGCGCGACGAGCAGCTTCAGCGACACAAGGGCCGCGCGGTCGGCGATGGCAAGGGCGCGTTTCATGGTGCGGTTCTAGGACTGAAAAGCGGCGAAACGGTTAACCGGCGTGGGGAAATTGTCCTGGACTTATACAGTGTCACGCGCGGGGATGGGCGGATTCGTAGATCTCGAGCAGCCTTGCCGTGTCGACGCCGGTATAGACCTGCGTCGTCGACAAGCTGGCGTGGCCGAGCAGTTCCTGGATGGTGCGCAGGTCGCCGCCGCGCCCGAGCAGATGGGTGGCGAAGGAATGGCGCAACGCGTGCGGCGTCGCGGTGTCGGGCAGGTTCAGCGCCGAGCGCAGCCTGGCCATGTCGCGCTGGACGATGGCCGGGTTGAGCGGCCCGCCCCGGGCGCCGCGAAACAGCAGGCCCTTGGGATCGAGATGGTAGGGACACAGTTTTCGGTATTCGGCGATGGCCCGCAGCGCCACCGGCAGCACCGGCACCAGCCGTGTCTTGCCACCCTTGCCGGTGACGCGCAGCACGGTGTCGGCTTCCGATGCCAGGTCGGCGGCGCTGAGGCCCAGCGCTTCGGAAATGCGCAGGCCCGATCCATAAAGCAGCGTCAGCACGGCGGCGTTGCGGGCGGCGATCCAGGGCTCTTCAGCCAGCTGGCCTTCCACCGACACGACATGTTTGGCATCGCTGGCGGTCAGCGGCTTGGGCAGCGATTTCGGCTGGCGCGGCGCGCGCAACGCAGCGGCACCGGCGGCATTGGCGAGACCGCGCCGTTCGAGGAAGCGCAGCAGCGAGCGGATGCCGGCGAGGCCGCGTCCGAGCGTGCGGGCGCCGGCGCCGGCGTTGCGCCGCGCGGCAAGAAAGCCGCGCAGATCGGCCGGGCGGAGAGTGGCGATGTCGGAAAGACCAGGCGAGCCGCCGCAATGCCCTGTGAGGAAATGCAGGAACTGGCGCGTGTCGCGCTCATAGGCTTCGACGGTCGCCGGCGACAGCCGGCGCTCGCGCGCCAGCATCTTCAGCCAGCTTTCGCGCGCTGCCTGGAGGTCGGGTTTTGCCGGGATGAGAAATTCCTGCATGCCGCCATTGTCAGGCAGCCGGGTTAGGAAGCGGTGAAGAACCTGTCATTGAAATGACGCCGGTAGGGCGTTAGAGCAGGGCAAAGGATATCAGCCATGTCGAAGCCCCAGAACCCCGTGCAAATGGCCGTGATCGGCGCCGCCCACGGCATCAAGGGCGAATTGCGGGTGAAGACTTTCACTGGCGAGCCGATGGCGCTGGCCGATTATGGGCCGCTCTATGCCAAGGACGGCCGCGCCTTCCAGATCATCGACATCAGGCCCGCCAACACCGTCGTGGTGGTGCGCTTCAAGGGCATTGCCGACCGCAACGCCGCCGAGGCGCTGGCCGGAACCGAGCTGTTCGTCGACCGCTCGATGCTGCCCGACGATGGCGAGGAGGACGAATTCTACCACGCCGATCTCGTCGGACTTGAAGTCCGCGACGATAAGGACGCGGTCATCGGCAAGGTGGTGGCGGTGCATAATTTCGGCGGCGGCGACATTCTCGACGTTACCCTCGGCGTGCGCAAAGGCGTGCTGATCCCGTTCACCCAGGCCGCCGTGCCTCAGGTTTCGATCGCCGAAGGTTTTCTCCGCGTCGACCCGGCAGCCGCCGGCCTTGTCGAGGATGAGGATGGCGACGTGCCGCGCGAAGAAGATTTCGACGCGAAGGGCCGACCGCGCGGGCCGCGCGAAGCCGGAGGCAACCGGTGACGTTCAAGGCGTCGGTGCTGACGCTCTATCCCGAGATGTTTCCGGGCGGGCTAGGCCTGTCGCTGGCCGGACGGGCGCTCGAAGTCGGGACATGGTCGCTGGAAGCTATCCAGATCCGCACCTTCGCCAGCGATCGCCATCACACCGTCGACGACACGCCGGCCGGCGGTGGCGCCGGCATGGTGATGCGCGCCGATGTGCTGGCCAAGGCGATCGACCACACGTCGCCGGCGGGCGATCCGCGGCCGCGTTTGCTGATGAGCCCGCGTGGAAAGCCGCTGACGCAGGCGCGCGTGCGCGAACTGGCTGGCGGGCCAGGCGCCGTCATCGTTTGCGGCCGGTTCGAGGGCGTCGACCAGCGGCTGATCGAGGCGCGTGGACTGGAAGAGGTCTCCATCGGCGATTTCATCCTGTCGGGCGGCGAGCCGGCGGCGCTTGTGCTGCTCGACGCCGTTGTGCGGCTGTTGCCCGGCGTCATGGGCAATGCGGTGTCGGGCGAGGAAGAAAGTTTCGAGAACGGCCTGCTCGAACACCCGCATTACACGCGGCCACAGGAGTTCGAGGGCAGGCCGATCCCCGACGTGCTGGTCTCCGGCAACCACAAGAAGATCGCCGCCTGGCGGCGTGCGGAGTCCGAGAAGCTGACCAGGGAGCGCCGGCCGGATTTGCTCGCCGCTCAGCCCTTGGCAAAATAGTAGACGGCGAGAAACAGGCCGACGGCGATGACGAAGCCGCGTACTGCGTTTTGCGGCACGCGCTTGGCGATCCATACGCCGGCATAGCCGCCGAGCGCGCCGCCGGGGATCATGACGATTGCCTGAGGCCAGGCAACAACGCCGCCGGAAACGAAGACCAGTATGGCAACGGCGGCGATGACCACGGCCAGCATGTTCTTCAGCGCGTTCAGCCGGTGATAGTCGCCGGCTTGCGTCAGGCCGAGCGTCGCCAGCATCATCACGCCCATGCCGGCGCCGAAGAAGCCGCCATAGATGGCGGTGGCGAACTGTGCCAGCGAACCGGCCAGCGAGCCGACCGTGGCTTCATGCCCAGGCTTCGGCGCCGGTTTCAGCCACGGCCCGGCGGCGAACAAGGCGGTTGCGGCCAGCAGCAGCCACGGCACCAAGGCGCGGAACGACGGGTTGGAGAGCGCCAGCAGGATGAGCGCACCGGCCAGCGCACCCAAAGCCGAGATCAGACAGAGCAGCAGCGCGCCGCGCCAGAAATGCTTGATGTCGGTCCAGTAAGCCAGCGTCGAGGTGATGTAGCCGGGAAACTGCGTCACCGAAGAGGTGGCGTTGGCGACGATCGGCGGCAGGCCGGCCAGCGTCATGGCGCCGAAGGTGATGAAGGTGCCGCCGCCGGCAACGGCGTTGACGGCGCCTGACAGAAAACCCGCGAGGAAGAGCAGGACTGCGTCGAAAACAGACATTGTGAGGCCGCCGGACAAGAGTGCTGCCCCCGGATTAGGAAGCTTGAAGGGTCGGCGCAACCCCGCACTGGACGATTGCGTGGTGGCATGCGACCAAAAAAGACAGGGCCAAGGCGTGACAAAGCCTCGAAATAGCTGTATGTGCCCGCCCGTACTGGCGAGAAAAATCTCCCGGACCCGTCAACAATGACGGTGTAGTCGCCCCTGCCCAATGTTTCGAAGACAAGATGTCTCTGGACAAAAGGCATAGCCGAGCGGTCATAGGAACTGCAAGGCGAGTGTCGGACGCTCTGACTGTCGGAAGAACAAGAAGTGGATTACTGACATGGATATCATCCGTCAGCTCGAGGCCGAACAGGCCGCCAAGATCGAAGCCAAGCGCAAGCTTCCCGAATTCCAGCCCGGCGACACCGTGCGCGTCCAGGTCCGCGTGACCGAAGGCACCCGCACCCGCGTCCAGGCCTATGAGGGCGTCGTCATCGCCCGCGCCGGCGCCGGCTTCCAGGAAAATTTCACCGTCCGCAAGATCTCCTACGGCGAAGGCGTCGAGCGCGTGTTCCCGGTCTATTCGCCGATGGTCGAGGGCGTCGAGATCGTGCGCCGCGGCAAGGTGCGCCGCGCCAAGCTCTATTATTTGCGCGACCGTCGCGGCAAGTCGGCCCGTATTTCGGAAAACACCGGCGTGCGCGCCCGCAAGCTCAACGATGAAGAACGCGACGCGCTGAACGCCGAGAAGGCCCGCATCGAAGCCGAGAAGGTTGCCGCTGCCCAGGCGCTGGCAGCCGAGAAGGCCGCGCAGGAAGCCGCCGAGAAGAAGGCCGCCGACGAAGCCGCCAAGGCCGCCGACGAGGCTGCAAAGGCCGCGGAAGCGACCCCGGCCGAATAATATCTCGACCAAGGATTTTGAAAAGGCGGCTTCGGCCGCCTTTTTTCGTTTCACCAGACTGTGAACGATTGCCGGCCGAGAGTTGCGCCACGGCTGTTGACTCGAATTATCTTGTACACTAAATGATCGTATACAAAGCAAATGGAGAACTGACATGGCACTCTACACCACACAGGCTCGCGTCACCGGCGGCCGCGCCGGCCACGGCGAGACCAGCGACGGCCTGCTGAAGGTCGACCTCGCTTTGCCGAAGGAGCTCGGCGGACAGGGTGGCGCCACCAATCCCGAGCAGCTGTTCGCGGTCGGCTATGCCGCCTGCTTCGAAAGCGCCATCCGCTTCGTCGCGCGCAAGCAGAAGCTGCCGCTGGACGATGCGGCGGTGAGCGCCACCGTCAGCCTGCTTCCCAATGGTGAAGGCTTCAAACTTGGTGTCGCACTGGCCGCGGAGACCAAAGGCCTTGATCAGGCGGCGGCGGAAGCGCTTGTATCGGCAGCGCATCAGATTTGCCCCTATTCCAATGCGATCAAAGGCAATATCGAGGTGGCGCTTTCGACCGTGGCGCTTCCGGCAAAGGCAGCATGACGACGAAGACCGAAACCAGGGCCAGCGAAGTCCCGGCGGACACCGCCGGGAGGATCGCCGTTCCGCGCCTCGACCAGCAGCTCTGCTTCGCGCTCTATTCGGCGAGCGGGCTGATGACCAAGCTCTATCGGCCGCTGCTTGACCCGCTCGGCCTGACCTATCCGCAATATTTGGCGATGCTGGCGCTGTGGCAGCATGCGCCGAGCACGGTCGGCGAACTCGGCGAGGCGCTGGGGCTGGATTCGGCGACATTGACGCCTCTGCTCAAGCGGATGGAAGCGGCTGGTCTCGTCACCCGCCGTCGCGATCCGGCCGACGAGCGCCGCGTGCTGGTCGAACCGACTGCCAAGGGCCAGGCGCTGCGCGCCCGCATCAAGGACGTATCCGCAGGCCTTGCCTGCGCCATGCCGCTGGAAGTCGAGGAGCTGAAGTCGCTGCACCGGACCTTGACCGGATTTGTCGCCAAGCTGCGTGAGGCTACGTCACCATCCTGATCCGTCATCTGACGGGTTCCCGTGTCCAGGAGGGGCCTGGTTTGCCGGCGGCGCAATCACGGAATAATTCCGACCACGGGGCGTTCTAAAACCGCGTTGGTTGAAGGCATTGGAATCCGCTTTCACCGGACGCTGAGCACCGGACCGGCTTGCAAGCCGTCTGCGGACGGCTAAAGTCGCGCCTGGATTTTCATGCGAGCCCGGCTGCAAGCGGGCTTCTCATCCTGGAGCGTGTCATGACCAAATCGAAGCTGCTGCTGGCCGCCCTCGCGGCCTGTTTCCTCGCGCCCGTCGCTGCATGGGCGGCCGATGCGCTGCCCGATCTCGGCGGCAAGAAGGTCGTGGTGGTGACGGAAAACGCCTATCCGCCGCTGCAGTTCATCGACGCCAAGACCGGCAAGCAGATCGGCTGGGAGTATGACGCGATGGACGAAATCGCCAAGCGGCTGAACTTCGAGGTGGAGTACCAGAACACCTCCTGGGACGCGATGATCCAGGCGGTTTCCGACAACCAGTACAACATTGGCATGACCGGCATCACCATCAAGGACGACCGAAAGGAGAAGGTCGATTTCTCCGACCCCTATATGCGTTCGGAGCAGTTCATGCTGGTGCGCGCCGATGAAAGCCGCTTCACCGACGCCAAGACCTTCGCCGCCTTCAAGGACGGGTTGATCGGCGCGCAGGCCGGAACGACGCCGTTCTACACCGCCGTCTACAGCGTGCTCGACGGCAATGAGCAGAACCCGCGCATCAAGCAGTTCGAGACCTTCGGCGCTTCGGTGCAGGCACTGAAATCCGGCGACGTCGATGTCGTCCTGACCGACGGCACCGCCGGCAAAGGCTATGTCGATGCCTCCGGCGGCAAGCTCAAGCTGATCGGCGGCCCGCTCGGCACCGAGGATTTTGGCTTCATCTTCCCGAAGGGCTCGGACCTGGTGAAGCCGGTCAACGCGGCGATCGCGGCGCTGAAGGCCGACGGCACGATCGAGGCGCTGAACAAGAAGTGGTTTCTCGACTACAAGATGGGGCAGTAGGCCGTCTTGGCGCGACGGCCGCTGACCCCCCTTGCGGGGGAGATGCCCGGCAGGGCAGAGGGGGGTGTGAAGGATCGCCTCCCTTTTGTTTTGAGCTTTTCCAAAGAGGCCAAAGGTTGTGACTGTAACCGTTTGACAGGTTGGAGGGACAGCACCCCCCTCTGTCCTGCCGGACATCTCCCCCGCAAGGGGGGAGATCGGCAGATCTTGCGAGCGCAGCTGTTCACCAGCGTTGGGCATTGATGCTCGCCTCAACCTCAAAACCCGATTTTCCCTGGTGGCTTGCCGCCGCGATCGCGCTCGCCGTCGTCGCTGCGCTCTCCATTGCCGCCAGCGATCTCTACGCCCAGGTTTTTGCCACCGTCGCCAAAGGCATCGGCATCACCATTCTTGTCACCGTGGTCGCCTTCGCGCTGGCTTCCGCCGTCGGGCTCGGCATTGCGCTGATGGGGTTGTCGGGGTCGCGTTGGCTCAAGCAGATCGCTCGTTTCTATGTCGAGATCATCCGCGGCGTGCCGATCCTGGTGCTGTTGTTCTGGATCGCCTTCGCCGGCGCGCCGGCCTTCGTGGCTGCGTGGAATGCGCTGACCGCGCCGCTGCAAAACGCCGGCTATCTCGGCGAGCTTTTGGTGCGCGACGTGTCGCTGTTGTGGCGTGCGATCATGGCGCTGACCATCGGTTATTCCGCCTTCATCTCCGAGGTCTTCCGCGCCGGCATCCAGTCAGTCGAGAAAGGCCAGATCGAGGCTGCCAAGGCGCTCGGGCTGACGCGCACGCAGCGCTTCCGGCTGATCGTCTTCCCACAGGCGATCCGCACCATCCTGCCGCCGCTCGGCAATGACTTCGTCGCCATGGTCAAGGATTCCTCGCTGGTCTCGGTGCTCGGCGTCGCCGACATCACGCAGATGGGCAAGATCTACGCCGCCGGCTCGTTCCGCTTCTTCGAGACCTATTCGATCGTCGCCTATATCTATCTCATCCTCACCGTCAGCCTGTCGCTGGCGCTGCGGGGGCTGGAGCAACGACTGCGGCGGGCGCAGCAGGAATAGAAGTCCGACGCGGGCACGGCTACGATCGCGGAGGACAGGATTCCGGAGGATGCAGGCGATGACGATCGACAAGGCCAATGCGGCGCTGGGTACCGTCTATTCGGCCGACACGCCGGAAGGGCTGGCCAAGGCCTATGCAGACTGGGCCGCGACCTATGACGGCGAGACCGCTTCGCTCGGCTATCTGCTGCCGTTCCTGATCACCGCCTGGGTGGCGCGCCATGTGAAGGTGGGTGAAGGCCCGCTGCTCGACGCCGGCTGCGGCACCGGCCTGTCAGGCCCGTCATTGAAGGCGCTGGGTTATCACGACATTGCCGGCCTCGACCTCTCCGACGACATGCTGAAGATCGCCGGCAGCCGCAATGCCTATGGCGATCTGAAGCAGGCCATGCTCGGCGGGCCGCTACCCTGGCCGGACGGGCATTTCCGCGCCTTCTTCTCGACTGGCGTGTTCACCATCGGCCATGCGCCGGCGTCCGGCCTGCACGAGCTTGTCCGCATCACCAGGAAAGGCGGCCACGCCATCTTCACCGTGCGCGACCAGGTTTTCGAAAGCGGCGGCTTCCAGGACGTGTTCGACGGGCTGGAGCGGGCCGGGAAATGGCGGCCGGCCGAGCAAAGCCCATGGTTCCGCTGCTATGCGATCGCCGAGCCGGACGCGCTGGTGAAGACTTTTGTGTTCGAGGTGCTTTGAGCGCCGCCCTCTTCGCCTTCTCTCACAAGGGGAGAAGCGAAAACACGCCGCAATTGCCGAAAAGCCAAAACATTGGTATGAGCCACGCCATGGAAGAGCTTTTTGGCGATCCGGCCTATAAGGGTTTCGTGCTGCAGGACAGAAAACGCCTGCCGTCGCGTTTCTCTTCGCGCATTTCCGGCGCGCTCACCAGCCGACTTAGCTAAGCCGCTTTCGCCGCGCCGAAGGCTTCGCGCGTCTGCCCTTCCCCTTTTTGCAAATCGACGGATTTACGCACATGAGCGCACCGCGCACCCTCTACGACAAGATTTTCGACGACCATGTCGTCGACCGCCAGGATGATGGCACCTGTCTGCTCTACATCGACCGCCATCTCGTCCATGAAGTGACCAGCCCGCAGGCCTTCGAAGGTCTGCGCATGACCGGCAGAAAAGTCCGGCATCCGGAAAAGACGCTGGCCGTGGTCGATCACAATGTCTCGACCTCGCCCGAGCGCAAGTTCGGCATCAAGAACGAGGAAAGCCGCATCCAGGTCGAGGCCTTGGCCAAGAACGCTAGGGATTTCGGCGTCGAATATTACTCCGAAAACGATATCCGCCAGGGCATCGTCCACATCATCGGGCCGGAGCAGGGCTTCACGCTGCCTGGCATGACCATTGTCTGCGGCGACAGCCACACCTCGACGCATGGCGCCTTCGGCGCATTGGCACATGGCATCGGCACCTCCGAGGTCGAGCATGTGCTGGCGACCCAGACGCTGATCCAGCGCAAGGCCAAGAACATGCTGGTGCGTGTCGATGGCCAGTTACCGGAAGGCGTCACCGCCAAGGACATCATCTTGGCCATCATCGGCGAGATCGGCACCGCCGGCGGCACCGGCTATGTCATCGAATATGCCGGCGAGGCGATCCGCGCGCTGTCGATGGAAGGCCGCATGACGATTTGCAACATGTCGATCGAGGGCGGCGCGCGCGCCGGCCTGATCGCGGCCGACGAAACCACCTTCGCCTATGTCAAGGGCAAGCCGCGCGCGCCGAAGGGCGCGTCGTGGGACGCCGCGCTCGAATACTGGAAGACGCTGCAGTCCGACGAGGGCGCGCATTTCGACAAGGTGATCGTGCTCGACGCGGCCAAGCTGCCGCCGATCGTCTCCTGGGGTTCCTCGCCCGAGGACGTCGTTTCGGTGCAGGGCGTCGTTCCCAATCCGGAAGAGATCACGGACGAGAACAAGCGGACGTCAAAGATCCGCGCGCTCGACTATATGGGGCTGACGCCGGGCACGAAGATCACCGACATCACGCTCGACCGCGTCTTCATCGGCTCCTGCACCAATGGCCGCATCGAGGATCTGCGTGCGGTGGCCAAGGTGGTCGAAGGCAAGACGGTGAGTGCGCATGTCGATGCGATGATCGTGCCGGGCTCCGGTCTGGTCAAGGAACAGGCGGAGGCCGAGGGTCTCGACAAGATCTTCATTGCCGCCGGTTTCGACTGGCGCGAGCCGGGCTGCTCGATGTGCCTGGCCATGAACGACGACCGGCTGAAGCCGCATGAGCGCTGCGCCTCGACCTCGAACCGCAATTTCGAAGGCCGGCAGGGCTTCAAGGGCCGCACCCATCTGGTATCGCCGGCAATGGCGGCGGCGGCGGCGATCGCCGGCCATTTCGTCGACATCCGCGACTGGAAATAGCGCAGACTGGTTCAAGCCTGATCTGAGCGTATGCAAAACCCCGAACGGCAAAACCGTTCGGGGTTTTGTTTAAAGCGCGCCGCTCTAAGACCCTTGGGGTATTATGCCCTAGCCGGCACGCCGGATGATTTCATGAAATTCCTCCCGGCTGCCGGGTTCGTCGGTCGCGACCACCAGCGCCAGTTCGCGCTCGTCGAAGATCTTGAACCACTCGTCCCATTCGACCAGCTCGTAGCCGCCTGCGTTGACCGGGCGTTCAGGCTGATCCTGGTCCTGATAGGCGTGCTGGCCGAAGACGAGCCTCAGCAACGGCTGCGTTCCGGTTTCGGGCGATACATCGACGATCGCCGGAAATCCGGCGCGCCCTGCGGCCCATGAGCGAATTGCTTCGTGATCGGTCAGCGTGATCGTGTCGGCCATGAACAACTTCTCCTTGATTGCTGTCAGGAAACGCCGGCCTCAGGTCCCGGTTCCGTGCACCAGCTTCATGAGTGGCGACTTGCATATTCGTCCCGGCTTAACCGCTTGTTGGGGCTTGCGCTCTAAGGTCTTCCCTGACGTCAAGCGGGGAAGTCACCGTCCTTTGGACACCGGCCTGTTCATAGCGCTGCTCAATCCGACGATCGCGCTGGCGCTCGGCGCGGCGTTCCTCGTGCTGTGGTTCTATCAGCGCCACCGGCCCTATCTGGCTGTGCTCGGCACGAGCTATTGCGTGTCCGCGCCCGGCTTCCTGCTGCAGTATTTCACGCTGCCCGGCGGCATGGTGCTGACCAAGCTGGTCTCCAACCTCTGCTTCACGCTCGCCGCCTGTTGCCTCGTCGGTGCGATCATCTCACGCTACGGCAGGCGCGTGCCCTATATCGCGATCGGCATTCTGGCGGGTGGCGGGATGGTGGCATTCTGCTGGTTCCTGTTCGTCCAGCCGGACTTGACTTGGCGCATCCTGTCGATCAATTTCGGCTTTGGCGGCCTCAGCCTGCTGGTCGCTGCCGAGCTGCGCGCCGTGCGCAAGAACGGCCCGACGGAAAAAATCCTGTTCGTGTTGTCGCTGCTGTCCGGGCTGAACTTCATCGGCCGCACGCTGCTCGTCGTCATCTCGCACGGGCCGTTCACCAGCTATGACGGGTTTTATGGCTCGTCCTACTGGACGACGGCGCTTTTGACGCACGCGCTGCTGTCGTTGCTGATCGCGCTCTGCCTGTTCTCGGCAGCTGCGCTCGACGTGATGAAGGCGCTGAAGACCGAGACGCACACCGATCCGCTGTCTGGCCTGCTCAACCGCAGGGGTTTCGAGGAGCGCGCCTTGCTGGTGCTGCAGCATTGCGCTGTTACCAAGGTGCCGGTCGCGCTGGTGCTGGCCGATCTCGATCACTTCAAGGCGCTCAACGACAAATACGGACATGCCGCGGGCGACCAGGTGATCGCCGACTTCGCCGCCAAGCTTCGCGCGGCCGCCGGCACGCGTGCGGTTGCCGGCCGCATCGGCGGCGAGGAGTTCGCTGTGCTTCTGTCGCTGAGCGATCTTGCCACGGCGCGGCTGTTTGCCGAAGCCGTGCGCACGCACTATTCGGCCGGCAGTGTCGACGGGTTGCCGCCGGGCACCAGGGTGACCGCGAGCTTCGGCGTCGCGGCGCGCACCGGCGACGAAGGGCTGGAGCCGCTGATGCGGCGCGCCGACGAAGCGCTCTACAAGGCCAAGAAGAACGGCCGCGACAGCGTGCGATTGTCCTATGAGCGGGCGGAAACGGTGTTCATCCCGGATACAGGCAGCGTCGGTTAGCGTCTCGCTTAAACGGCCTCTCGGCCGTGCCGGATCATCAGCGGCAAGGGCTGAGGTTGGGCATTTCGCCATCGGAGAGGCCGTACATATAGGAGCGGCCCTTCACGAACACCGGCGGCTGGTAGCAGCCACGCCTGGAGATGTGATCCGCCTCGTCTTCATAAAGGACTTCCGGTTCCGCTTCCGGCTGCCCGGCGCTGGTGTAGTCGGACAATTTCTTGGCCAGCCTGCCTTGGCCGACAATGATGCGCTTGTAGCCGGCGGCGCTGTCGATGACGAGATTGCCTAGGGAATCGGCATAGACGCGGTCATGATGGCGTGACCAGGCCATTGCCGGGGCGGCGAAGCCGAGACTGGCTGTCGCCAGCACAAGCGCCGCAAGGCGCGCTCTTCCTGAATTCGAAAGCATGGTGTCCTCTCTGCTGTGGACCCGATCGAATCGGAAATTAACCTTTTCTTAACCTTTGTTAAGAGGGCAGGCGCATCCGGCGGCGATCTCTCGCCAAACATGGTTAATATCCGACGGGATGGAAACCCGGGCGTCATCATTCGGCCATGCTTGCCCGCACCATCGGCCGCGACGCACACAACTACGCTGACGTCGGGTGAGCTTGATCTTGGTGGAACATCGCGGCTAGTTAGCCGCGCAGGAGGACAGCATATGGCGTTACGCCGGACGTTTCGGGTGACGCTGTTGTCGATCCCCTTGCTGACTGCCGCAGCCTGCGTGCCGCAGAACGGCGCGCCGACGGCGGTGAATACCGTACCACCCACTGTCGCGCCCGTGCCGGCTCAGCAGTCCGCCGCACCTGTGGCGCCCCCGGCTTCCGCAACGGCTCCGACAGCGCCTGCCGCACCTTCAGCCAAGATCGTCACCGACCTTACCGCGCCGCGGTCTGCTGTCGGCACGGCAACTTACAGATGCGGCAATGGCGGCATGATCACCATCCAGAACCTCGGCACGGCGTTGCGCGTTGTCAGGCCCGATGGCACGACCGAGGAGTTTGCCGCATCACCCGCCAACCAGTCCAGCCGCTACCAGGAAGCTGCGTCGCATGACGCAATCGTGATCGACGCGCGCGAGGCGCTGGTGATGAAGAGGGGCTCGACACCACAGACCTGCAAACGATAGCCTGGCGTCGATTGCAAAGGAAATGCCGCACTGCAGCGAACGGTGCGCTGGCTTTCGACGGTGGCCAAATCGATTGAAGCGAAACAGCAGCCTTTTGTCAGACTAAATGACGTTTTCAAAACGATTTTCCGGCTTTGACGCGGTGCAAAAAGAGCATTAGAAACCGGCTGTCTGAAGTCATATATCGAGGCGGTAAGTGCCGCTTTCCACCGCGGCTCCGGACATCGAACTGGGGCAGCCATGAGCAAATCACCAGCCACCCGAACCGCCAGACGTGAACGGCCGCTCTCGCCGCACCTGACGATTTACCGCCCACCGATCACCATGACGATGTCGATCATTCACCGCATCACTGGCGGGGCGCTGTATTTCGGCACGCTGCTGGTCGCCGCGTGGCTGATGGCGGCGGCGAGTTCGCAAGGCGCTTTCGATTGGATCAACTGGGCCTTCGGCACCTGGCTCGGCCGGCTCATCCTGTTCGGCTACACCTGGGCGCTGATGCACCACATGCTGGGCGGCGTGCGCCATCTCGTCTGGGACACCGGCGCCGGGCTGGAGAAACACACGGCATCGAAGATCGCCTGGGCGACGCTCGCCGGTTCCATCCTGCTCACGCTGCTGATCTGGGTCGCCGGCTACATGGCGCGGGGAACCTTGTGATGAGCGGCACGAACAACAACGATATGCGCACGCCGCTGGCCAAGGTCCGCGGTCTGGGCTCGGCCCGCGAAGGCACCGGGCATTTCTGGCGACAGCGGCTGACGGCCATTGCCAACATCCCGCTGATACTGTTCTTCGTCGGGTTCCTGATCGCGCTCAATGGCGCCGGCTTCGCCGAGGTGCGGGCGGCGCTCGCCAGTCCGTTCGTGGCGCTGGTGTTGGCGCTGGTGCTCGTTTCCGGTCTCACCCATATGCGTGTCGGCATGCAGGTCATTATCGAGGATTACGTGCATGCCGAAGGCATGAAGCTGGCGCTGATCGCACTCAGCACGTTTTTCACCATAGCGGTCGGCGTCGCCTCGATCTTCGCCCTGCTCAAACTGGCATTCGGAGGCTGATTTGGCCAAGGACGCGAAATCGGCCACCGGCTATACGTTTGTCGACCACAAGTTCGACGTGGTGGTCGTCGGCGCCGGCGGCGCCGGCCTGCGCGCCACGCTCGGCATGGCCGAGCAGGGCCTGCGCACGGCCTGCATCACCAAAGTGTTCCCGACCCGCTCGCACACGGTGGCGGCACAAGGCGGCATTGCCGCGTCGCTGTCCAACATGGGTCCGGACTCCTGGCAGTGGCACATGTACGACACCGTCAAGGGTTCGGACTGGCTGGGCGACGTCGACGCCATGGAATATCTGGTGCGCGAGGCACCGGCGGCGGTCTACGAGCTCGAGCATTACGGCGTGCCGTTCTCGCGCACCGAAGAGGGCAAGATCTACCAGCGGCCGTTCGGCGGACACATGATGAATTATGGCGACGGCCCGCCGGTGCAGCGCACCTGTGCTGCCGCCGACCGCACCGGTCACGCCATCCTGCACACGCTCTACGGCCAGTCGCTGAAGAACAATGCACAGTTCTTCATCGAGTATTTTGCGCTCGACCTGATCATGGAACCGGACGGCACCTGCACCGGCGTCGTCGCCTGGAACCTCGACGACGGCACCATCCATCGCTTCTCCGCCAAGATGGTGGTGCTGGCGACCGGCGGATATGGCCGCGCCTATTTCTCGGCGACGTCGGCGCACACCTGTACAGGCGACGGCGGCGGCATGGCGGCACGGGCCGGCTTCCCGCTGCAGGATATGGAGTTCGTGCAGTTTCATCCGACCGGCATCTACGGCGCCGGCTGCCTGATCACCGAAGGCGCGCGCGGCGAGGGCGGCTATCTCGTCAATTCCGAGGGCGAGCGCTTCATGGAGCGCTACGCGCCGTCGGCCAAGGACCTGGCGTCGCGCGACGTCGTCTCGCGTTGCATGACGCTGGAGATCCGCGAAGGCCGCGGGGTCGGCAAGAACAAGGACCATATTTTCCTGCATCTCGACCATCTCGATCCGGCCGTGCTGCATGAGCGGCTGCCGGGCATTTCGGAATCGGCCAGGATTTTCGCCGGCGTCGACCTGACCAAGGAGCCGATCCCGGTGCTGCCGACGGTGCACTACAATATGGGCGGCGTGCCGACCAATTACTGGGGCGAGGTGCTGAACCCGACGGTCGAGAATCCTGACCGGGTGTCACCCGGGCTGATGGCGGTCGGCGAGGCCGGCTGTGCCTCCGTGCACGGCGCCAACCGGCTGGGCTCGAACTCGCTGATCGATCTGGTGGTGTTCGGCCGCGCCGCCGCAATCCGCGCCGGCCAGGTCATCGACCGTAATTCGGCGATCCCTTCGCCCAACGAAGCCTCGGTCGAAAAGATCATGGACCGCTTCGACCGGCTGCGCCACGCCAATGGCTCGACGCCAACCGCTGTTCTGCGTGAGAAAATGCAGAAGGCGATGCAGGAAGACGCCGCCGTGTTCCGCACACAGGAGTCGCTCGAAAACGGCTGCAAGCGCATTTCGCAGATATGGACCGAGCTCAAGGACCTGAAAGTCTCCGACCGCTCGATGATCTGGAATTCCGACCTGGTCGAGACGCTGGAGCTGGAAAATCTGATGGCCAACGCCATCACCACGGTCTACGGCGCCGAGGCGCGCAAGGAGAGCCGCGGCGCGCATGCGCGCGAAGATTTTTCGGCCCGAGACGACATTATCTGGCGCAAGCATACGCTGGCTCGGCTAAGCGAGGACGGCCAGGTGAGCCTCAGCTATCGTCCCGTGCACACCGAGCCGCTGGTGGCGGAAAAGGACGGCGGCATCAGCCTTGCCAAGATCGCGCCGAAGGCCAGGGTGTACTGACCATGGTGCCGAAGCCCGTCATCCGAAAGGACCAGAGGTAATGGTCGAACTAACGCTTCCCAAGAACTCCAAGGTGCAGCCGGGCAAGACCTGGCCGAAGCCGGAGGGCGCCACCAACCTGCGGGAATACCGCATCTACCGCTGGTCGCCCGACGATGACGAGAACCCGCGCATCGACACCTATTTCGTCGACATGGACGATTGTGGGCCGATGGTGCTCGATGCGCTGCTCTGGATCAAGAACAAGATCGACCCGACGCTGGCGTTGCGCCGCTCCTGCCGCGAAGGCATTTGCGGCTCCTGCGCCATGAACATCGATGGCTCCAACACGCTGGCCTGCACCAAGGGCTGCGACGACATTTCCGGCGCCGTCAAAGTCTACCCGCTGCCGCATATGCAGGTGGTCAAGGACCTGGTGCCCGACCTCACCAATTTCTACGCCCAGCACGCCTCGATCCAGCCATGGCTGAAGACAGTGTCGCCAGAGCCAGCCAAGGAATGGCTGCAGAGCCATGAGGACCGCGAAAAGCTCGACGGGCTCTACGAGTGCATCCTATGCGCCTGCTGCTCGACCTCGTGCCCGAGCTATTGGTGGAACGGCGACCGCTATCTCGGCCCGGCGACGCTGCTGCAGGCCTATCGCTGGCTGATCGACAGCCGCGACGAAGCCACGGGCGAACGGCTCGACGATCTCGAAGACCCGTTCCGGCTCTACCGCTGCCACACCATCATGAACTGCGCCCAGACCTGCCCGAAGGGGCTCAACCCGGCCAAGGCGATTGCCGAGATCAAGAAGATGATGGTGGAGCGCAGAGTCTGACGCCGTCGCTACCCGCCGACTTTTCGCCGGACGCCGTCGCGGCGCTGCGCGCCCGCCTCGATCTGGTGCGAAGCCAGCCTGTAAAAATCCTGTTTGCCATCGAAAGCGGCAGCCGCGCCTGGGGGTTTCCGTCTCCCGACAGCGATTATGACTGCCGCTTTGTCTATATCAGACCGGTAACCGATCACCTCGTGCTGCAGCAGGCGCGCGATGTGATCGAGTTTCCGATCGAAGGCGAGATCGATGCCGGCGGCTGGGATCTGCGCAAGGCGTTGCTGCTGGCGCTTGGCGGCAATGCCGTCATAGTCGAATGGGCGAAGTCGCCGATCGTCTATGAGGAGGTTTCGGGGTTTCGCCAGCGCCTTCTCGATTTGCTGGCCGAGATCGTCGATCCGGCGAAGGTATCGCACCACTATCTCGGCCTTGCGCGTTCGCATGTCGCCAAGATCGGCAGTTTCTCCGGCGAGGTGAAGCTGAAGAAGCTGTTCTATCTGATCCGCCCGCTCGTGGCGCTCGACTGGATGGAACAGCGCGGCTTTGCCAGCCTGCCGCCGATGAACCTTGGCGAATGCCTCGATCAGACCGAGATACCGGCTCAAGCCAGCGACGAAATCCGCGGCCTGATCGAGCGCAAAAGCCGGACGCGGGAGATGGGTCTCGGGCCTCATCCCGACCGCAATCGCGCGCTATCTCGAAGCCCGCTATGGTCACCACGAAATGAACCTAGTCGGCCCCGTCAGGGACAAAGCCGGCCAAGCGCGCAAACATGCCCTTGCAACCGAATTTTACCGCCGGGAGGCTGAACTTCAATGAGCGATGACCTTCCCATTCTCAATCCCGTCGAAGCCCGTGTGCTCGGCTGCCTGATCGAGAAGAGGGAGCTGACGCCGGATGTCTATCCGCTGACGCTGAATGCAGCACTTGCAGCCGCCAACCAGAAGACGGCGCGCGAGCCTGTCATGGCGCTGGAGCAGACGGAGGTGCATCGGACTCTCAAGCTGCTCGAGCAGAAGGGGCTGGTGCGTCAGATGTTCGGCTCGCGCGTCGAGCGCTATGAGCATCAGATGGCGCAGCGCTTCTCGCTGACCACGCCGCAGACCGCGGTGATCGGCCTGCTTTTGCTGCGCGGGCCGCAGACGGCGCATGAGTTGCTGGCGCGAGCTGAGCGCATGGCGCGGTTTTCGTCCGTCGAGGACCTGCGTGGCGAACTCGACATGCTGATCGGCCGCCGCCCGCCGCTCGTCCAGGAAATACCGCGCGGGCCGGGGCAGCGCGAGGACCGTTTTATGCATCTGCTCGCAGGACCGGTGGACGTCGCGGCGTTATCGGTGCAGCGGAGCGCGCCGGCCTTGCCTGCTTCCGACCTGGAAGCGAGATTGGAGGCTCTGGAGCAGGAAGTCGTAGCCCTTCGCGCCCGGCTTGATGCGCTGGGCGCCCAATAGTATCCGAGACGTCGGCGGGACAGCACCCCCTCTGGCCTGCCGGCCATCTCCCCCTCAAGTGGGGAGATCAGATGTCACGCCGGCCTTCGCCAATTACGAACGTCGAAAGAAGAGTGCCAGCTACCGAGCTTCCAATTTCCCCGGGAGATGCCCGGCAGGGCAGAGGGGGGCGCGAAGAATCGCTACCCCGGGCAAAATCGGCGGATCACCCCAGTTTCGCGTCGAGCGACACTTTGATGGCGCCGAGCGCCTTCGAAACCGGGCATTCGGCCTTGGCCTTCTCGGCCAATTCCTTGAACTTCGCCGCATCGATGCCCGGTACCTTGCCGATCAGGGTGATGGCGCTGCCGGTGATGCCGGTGCCGGGGACCAGCGTCACCACCGCCTTGGCGTCGAGCTCGGTGGCGGGCGTGCCGTTCTCGGCCAGGAAATGCGACAGCTGCATGGCGTAGCATCCGGCGTGTGCCGCCGCGATTAACTCTTCGGGATTGGTGCCGGATTTGCCGCTCTCGTCCTCGAAGCGAGCCTTGAACGAATAGGGCGTGCCCTTCAAGGTGCCGCTCTGGCTGTCGAGCGTGCCCGTGCCCTCCTTCAGATTGCCTTTCCAGACGGCGTTTGCGGTACGGTCCATAGAATTCTCCTTGATTACAGCGACAGCGCCGGCCACGCGGCGTTCCCTCCAACTATAGCGCGGCGGCAGGGGAAGACCACCGCGCTGTTTCGGCCGGATGCGACGCCGGCGTGCCCTGCAAATTTTTCTGAAAAAATGTGCGTGCAAAAATGTCGACTTGCATCGGCGCCGGCCGTCCTGCGAGCGTCCACGGATTCTCGTGGCGGATGGAGATCCAAGATGAACAATCTGTTTTCTGCCCATTGGAACGACGCCGACAAAAGCGCGCGTCTACACGAGATCGAGTGCTCGCGACCTTCCGGCTTCGGCCGGCTGCTTGCTGCGGTCGCCGTGATCGGCATTGCGGTCTGCGTGCTCGACCACGCTGCTGCCGGCAAGGATGCCGCCGGCGCCGTGATCACCTATGGTTCGTCACAGCAAGGGAGCTGGAAATGAAATATGTCTGTCTGGTCTACGGCGAGGAAAAGGACCTCCATGCCATGACGCCTGAGCGTCTGGCCAAGCTCGACGCCGATTCGATGGCCTATGACCGGTCATTGGACCAGCAAGGCAAGCTGATCATCGCGCAGGCGCTGCAATCGGTGAAGACGTCGAAGACGGTGCGGCGGCGCCAAGGCAAGCGGCTGATCACTGACGGTCCGTTTGCCGAAACCAAGGAGCAGTTGCTTGGTTTCGTCATGATCGAAGCCGACACTCTCGACAAGGCGCTGGAGATCGCCGGCAAAATTCCGCTGGCTGAAATCGGCACCGTCGAAGTCAGGGCGATCTACGACGTGCCGGGGTCATAGGCGGCGGCGACGTCATGCAGGCCGGCGGATCATATCCGCCGCCTTCTCGGCGATCATCACCACTGGCGAGGCGGTGTTGCCGGAGACGATGCGCGGCATGATCGACGCGTCGATGATCCGCAGCCCCTCGATACCGGTCACGCGCAGGTCCGGGCTGACGACGGCGCGGCCGTCGACACCCATCCTACAGGTGCCGACCGGGTGGAAGATGGTCGTCGCGATCGAGCCGATCTGGTGCAGCAGGTCCTCGTCCGACTGGTGGGCGAGACCAGGCAGGATTTCTTCCGGATGGAAGCCGGCAAGAGCCTTGGCGGTCATGATGCTGCGCGCCTGGCGCACCGAACGCAGCGCGATCTCGCGGTCGCGCGCCGTAGAGAGGTAGTTCAGCCGGATCTCCGGCTGCACGGCCAGCTCGCGCGTCGTAGCGTGCACCGAGCCGACGCTCTCGGGCCGCAGATTGCAGACCGACATGGTGATTGCCGGGAACGGGTGCAGCGGGTCGCCCAGCCGGTCGGTAGACAAGGGCTGGACGTGGTACTCCAGGTCCGGCGTCGCCATCGACGGATCGGATTTCGAGAACATGCCGAACTGGCTCGGCGCCATCGACATCGGTCCCGAGCGGCCAAAGGCATATTGCAGCGCGATCTTCGCCTTGCCGCTCAGGCTGTTGGCTAGCGTGTTGAGCGTCAGCGCCGACGACACTTTGTAGACAGTGCGGATCTGCAGATGGTCCTGAAGGTTCTCGCCGACATCGGGGCTGGCGTGAACCACATCGATGCCGAGCGCGGCGAGGCGATCCGGCTCGCCGACCCCGGAAAGCTCCAGCAGTTTCGGCGTGTTGATCGAGCCGGCGGTCAGCAGCACCTCGCTGGCCTTTGCCTCGATGGCTTGGCCGCCGGCGCGGTAGCGGACGCCGATAGCACGCTTGCCCTCGAACAGCACCGTCTCTACATGCGCGTTGACGACCAGCCGAAGGTTGGGCCGCCGCAGCGCCGGGCGCAGGAATGCTTTGGCCGTGTTCCAGCGCACCCCCTTGCTCTGGTTTACTTCGAAGAAACCCGACCCCTCATTGTCGCCGTCATTGAAATCCTCGCGCGGCATGATGCCGAATTCCTTGGCCGCCTCCTGCACCGTGTTCAGGATCGGCCAGGCCAGGCGTTGCCGCGCCACTTTCCATTCGCCGCCGGAGCCATGCAGCTTGGTCTTGCCGCCATGATGGTCCTCGGATTTGAGGAAGTAGGGCAGCACATCGTCCCAGCCCCAGCCGACATTGCCCATCTGCCGCCAGCCATCGTAGTCCGCCGCCTGGCCGCGCATGTAGATCATGCCGTTGACCGAGGTGCAGCCGCCCAGCACCTTGCCGCGGGGATAGACCAGCGAGCGGCCGTTCAGGCCGGCTTCGGGGGCAGTCTTCATCATCCAGTCGGTGCGCGGATTGCCGATGCAATAGAGATAGCCGACCGGGATATGCACCCAGTGATAATTGTCGCTGCCGCCGGCCTCGAGCAGCAGCACACGCGTCGCCGGGTTTTCGCTCAGGCGATTGGCCAGCACGCAGCCAGCGGTGCCTGCGCCGACGATGATGTAGTCGTAGTCGCCATCGAGCCGTTGGGTCATTGCGGTGGTTTACTCGGCGGTGTTCTACTCGGTTCTGCCGCCTGTTCGGCCCAGAACGATCGCAGCGTATCGGCAAGGCCGCAATAGGCGCGATAACGCCTGTTGTAATGGTCCTGCATGGCCGGGTTCGGACGATAGGCGGCGCTTGACCGGGTCATGGCGTCGACGCCGGCCTCGTAGTCGGCGAACAGGCCGGCCGCGACCCCGGCGCCGATCGCCGCACCAAGTGCGCCGGTCTCGCGTGCTTCAGGGACGGTGATCGGCACGCCAAGCCCGTCGGCGAAGATTTGCGGCCAGTGCTCGCTGCGCGAACCGCCGCCGGACAGCACCGCTTTGTCGAAGCTGACACCGGCGTCCTTCAGGACATTGATGTGGCGCCGGTGCTCGAACATCACGCCCTCGAACAGCGCGCGCAGCATATGGCCTTCCCTATGCCAACCGGCGAGGCCGTAGAAGCCGGCGCGGAACTCCGCCCCTTGTCCCGACCCGTAGAGAAACGGGTGGAACATCGGATCGTCCCAGGTTGGCGTCACCGCGCCGACAGCCGCGTTGCAGTGGCCGAACGGATCGTCATAATGGGCACCGCGCTCGACGAGTTCGCGTACATACCATTCGAGATTGGCGGCCGATGTAGCGCTGGATTCGATGTTGACGAAACGGCCGGGACCGAAGCGCGCCACCATGAAAACATCTGGGTCGGCAACCGGCGCGATGGAGAAGACCTGATTGACGGACCATGTGCCGGCGATGATCGAGGCTTCGCCGGGGCGCACGACGCCCGCCCCCATGGCGCTGGCGACGACGTCGAAATAGCCGGCGATGACCGGCGTGCCTTCCGCCAGTCCGGTCTGTTCAGCCGCTTGCGCGGTGACCGCGCCGGCGATGTCGGCGCTGTCGAGCAATCGAGGCAGTTTGGCTTGCGCATCCTCGATGCCGTAGAGCGCGAGAAGCTCGGAATCATAGACGCCTTCGGGCATGCGGACGAGGCCGCAACCGGACATGTCGGAGACATCGCTGACCCGCTCGCCCGTCAGGCGGTAGGCGATGAAATCCTTGCACAGCATCGCCGTGCCGGTTGCGGCATAAAGGTCGGGCGCATGCTGCTTGACCCAGGCCAGCAAGGTCGGCGTCTGCGCCGGCCACGGCTTTTGCAGGCAGATCGCATGCAGCGCTTCGGCATTGCGCGAGGCCAGCGTCGACGCCAGGCCGGCGGCGCGGGTGTCGAGCGACTGGATGCCGATCAGCGGTTCGCCGGCACGGTCGACCAGATAAAGGCCGTTGCCATGGCCGGCGCAACCGATGGCGGCGATCTCGCGGGCATCGATGCCGGCCTGCGCGATGCAGGCGCGGATGGCGTCGCGCGCATCGGCCCACATGCCGCCGAGGTCGCGCTCGACATAGCCGGGTTGCGGCGTCTGCGAACGGCCGGCGACCGCATGCATGGCGAGCTGCCGTCCCGTATGATCGAACAGCACCGCCTTGATGATGGTGTTGCCGGCGTCGAGGCCGAGCAGATAGGCGGCTTGATCAGCCATTGTTGTAGATGTCCCAAGCCTCTTCGCCGCCGGCGTCGTTGTGGATCATCGCCATCAACGCACTCACTACCGCCTTCGGATTGGCATGCTGATAGATGTTGCGGCCATAGACCAGCCCCTTGGCGCCTTGTCTGAGCAGGGCTGACGATTTTGCCAGCACCGTCTTGAGATCGTCCTTGCCGCCGCCACGCACCAGCACCGGCACGCGCGCCGCCTCGACGACGCGGTGGAAATCTTCCGCGTGCTCGGTCGGGTCGGCCTTGATGATGTCGGCGCCCATTTCGGCGGCGAGCCGCACCAGCGTCACGATCTTTTCCGCATCGCCGTCGACCTGGTAGCCGCCCCTGATATCGTTGGGCAGCATGACCAGCGGCTCGATCATCAACGGCATGCCGTAGCGATGGCAGGCGGCGCGGACCTTGCTGATGTTTTCGACGCATTGGCGAAACAGCTCCGGCTCGTCGGGCAGCATGAACAGATTGACGACGACGCAGGCCGCATCCATCTCCAGCGCGCCGATGATCGGCTCGTCATGGTTCTGCAGCATCGACCACATCACCCGGTGGCGCTGGGCATTGTAGGGGTTGCCCATGTCGATGCGCATGACCAGCGCCGGCTTGTCCTTGTCTTGCCGCGACTGCAAGAGGTCGGCCTGGCCATAGGTCAGCTGCAACGCGTCGGGCCCTGCCGCGATCAGTGCGTCGATGACCTTCGCCATGTCCTCCAGGCCAACGAGAAACCCCGGTTCATTGCAGACGCCGTGATCGAGCGCCACGTCGAGGCAATTGCCGTTGGTGAACATCCGGTTCATCCGGGCCTTGGTGCTGACTTTCATGTTCTGCTCCTGGGATCGTGCGTTGGTCGAGCATCTCTTGCGAGACGCCGTGATAGGTGTCGAGTTCGACAACCAGGCTTTTTACCGCGTCGCCCCGATACCGGCGGTTCCAGCCGCGTTCGGCGGCCAGTGCATCGGCGATGCGCTCGATCATCGCCATCGAAATGTCGCCGCAAATGGCAAGCGAGGTGCGACGCAGGACAAGGTCTGACAGGCTGGTCACGAACTCATGCCTGATGAGGTAGACGATCTCGGCAGCCGTGGTCTCGGTCCTGTCGTCGAGCCTGATATCGTCGGGACGTCCGAGGCAGAACAGGATGATGTCGCGCGCGCCGCTGCCGTAGCGATCGACGAGATACGCGGCGCGGTCGGTGCTGATCGCGAACTCACCGGCGAGATAGGCTGCTATCGATGCCGGATCTGCGGGGAAACCGAGGCCGCCGCCTATCGGCAGCGCCAGCGTGCCGCGAATGCGCTCGCGGCCAAGCTCGGCCAGCACTTCGTCGGCCGCCTGTTCGGCGAAGGCGCGGAAGGTCGTCCACTTGCCGCCGATCATGCAGAATTGCGGGATGTCGCCGGCTATGCGATGCACGGAATGGCCGCGCGATATTCGGCCGGTGAAGGCATGATCGCTCTTCGGCAGCGGCCGGATGCCGCTATAGGTGAAGACGACGTCGGCGGCACGGACCGAAATGGACGGGAATACCAACCGCGCCGCCGCCAATATGTAGTCGGTCTCGGCCGGTTCGCAGCGCACGCGCCCGGCTTCGCTGACGCGGATATCCGTCGAGCCGACCAGCACCTTGCCGAGATAGGGAAACATGATGCAGACGCGACCGTCGGCATTCTCGAAGAAAATCATGTGACCGCCGAGCGCACGGTAGAGCGGCTCGTTGTCGAGGATGAGGTGCGAGCCCTTGGTGCCCTCGACCAGGGGCGCCGCGGGCTTTTCGGAGGCGTCGAGCCGGGCGATCGCCGAATCCAGCCATGCGCCGGTCGCATTGACGATCGCCTTGGCGGTCACGGTGAAGCCTTCACCACCCACCGTATCGGTGAGCTCGAAGGAGGAGCCCGCGCGCGCGATCTCGGCGCGATTGAGCGCGAGGCTGTCGGGCGCCAGGCGTGCGGTATCGAGCAGCAATTCGATGCCGAGCCGTTCGGGGTAGCTGATCCAGGCGTCGTAATAGGTAGCGGAAAAGCGCAGTTTGGGATCGAGCGTCGGCCATTGCGCGAAGGTCGCCCTGGCGCCACGGAAACTGTGGCGCGGCAGCACCCGGCGCTTGCGCGTCGTCCAGTCGTAGAGCGCGAGGCCTGCCTTGATCGCCAGCGCGCCGCGGCTGGAAGGCGTTTCCGAAAGCCCGAGAAAGCCTGCCGCGCCGTTCATCAGCCCGGAGAAGACGGAGCGGATCGGAATTGTCGTCGGCAGCGGCCGCACCATATGCGGCGCATTGGCCAGCAGCGCGTCGCGTTCGCGCAGCGATTCCTGCACCAGGCCGAACTCGCCATTCTCGAGATAGCGCAGGCCGCCATGGATCATGCGCGAGGGTGCCGCACTGCAGCCCGAACAGAAATCGTTGCGTTCGACCAGCAGAACTCGGAGACCCTGCAGCGCCAGTTCGCGGAAAACGCCGATGCCGTTTATGCCGCCGCCCATGACGACGACATCGAACGCGCCGTTGCGGCGGATCGTGTCGAGGATGACGGTTCTCTGATCAGGCATGGCTTTGCCGGGCAAGGTTGGGCCGTTCTGCCGTCCGGTGGACGGCAGCTCAACTTGGTTCGGGTTACTGGTGGCGGTCAGGCGTCGAGATTGGTCAGATGGCGGCTGGCGGCCTCACTGATCTGGTTGATCTCCTGTCCCGACAATTTGATGCGGCCGGCCTGCGCGTTTTCCCTGGCTTGCTGCGGGCTGCGCGCGCCGCAGAGTGAGAAGGTGATGCCGGGCTGCTGCAGCGTCCAGGCGATGACCACCTGCGCCTCGGTGGCGCCGTGCGCCTCGGCACTCGACTTGATCGCTTCCATCAGCGCTGCCACCTTGCGGCGGTTGGGCTGCGAGAAGCGCGGATTGTCCTTGCGCTGGTCGTCGCCGGTAAAGACGCGGTCGGGACCGATCTTGCCCGAGAGCAGACCGAGCGCCAGCGACGAATAGCTGAGCACCGACACGTTGTTCCCGGCGCAGAAGGGCAAGAGATCCTGTTCCATGTCACGCGCAACCATGCTGTATTCCTGCTGGACCGCATCGAGCTGGCCGGCCGCGAGATAGGCCTTCACATCGGCGACGCTGACATTGCTGGCGCCGATGGAGCGGATCTTGCCCTGGGTTTTCAGCCGGTCGAGCGCTTCCATCGTTTCAGCGACCGACGTCGTCGGATCCTGCCAGTGGGTGATGTAGTGGTCGACATGGTCGGTGCCGAGGCGGCGCAGGCTCTGCTCGACTTCGTAGACGACAGAGTCAGCGCCGAGATAGCGATGTACCGGCGCGCCGTCATAGTCGAAGAAGTGATTGCCCTTTTTCGCGTGCCAGATCAGCCCAAGCTTGGTGGCGAGCACGACCTTGTCGCGGCGGCCCTTGATCGCCTTGCCGACGATTTCCTCGGACAGCCCCTTGCCGTAGGCCGGCGCGGTGTCGATCAGCGAAACGCCTTCGTCGATCGAGGCGCGGATGGTGTCGATGGATTGCGCCTCGTCGGTGCCGCCCCACATCCAGCCGCCAATGGCCCAGGTGCCAAGGCCGATTGCGGAGGCGGATATTCCCGACGCGCCAATGGTGCGCGTCAACATTTCAGGCGACATTGCGTATGCTCCCCGCATTGCTCAGGACTGCATTGGCCGTCTCTTCGTCGACGACCAGTGATTTGAGATAGTTGCCGCGAAGCGCGGCAAGGATCGGCCAGATCTTTTCGGCGCCGCTGGCCACCCCCATCACCGACCGGCAGCGGCCAAGTTCCGAAGGCGCCAGCGCCACCAGGCGGTCATTGGGCGGGTAGTCGGCCAGCGTGCCGTCGTCGCGGATCAGATGCGCAAGGAACTCGCCGACCGCGCCGCTGGCGGCGAGTTTTTCGCGGTCGGGATCGAGGCCTGGGTGGAGGTCGTAGTAGCTCGATCCCGGCGTCTGAATCGACCCGACGCCGACCAGCGCGATCGCCGCCTTGCGCGCCAGGTCGAAGATCTCGCGCACCGAGGCCATGTCCAGCAGGAGATCGCGCTGCTCGCGGCTTTCGGCAAAGAGTGGCGCATGCAAGAGCATGCTGGTGCCGCCGAGGCGTTCGGCCAGCCGCGTCGCCAGATGGTTGACGTCGGTATAGTGCTTGCCCTGGACGCCGCCGGTCAGCGGCACGACGGTGACGTCGAAGGCGCGCTCGGGCTGCAGGTTTTCGACCAGCGCGCTGATCGCCTTGCCGCCGGTAATGGCGATGACGTCGCCGTCGCGCAAAGTCTCGAGCAACTGGTTGGCCGCCGCGCGCCCCACCTGCTGCAGCGTGCTGTCGGGACTGCCGGCCACGGTCGGCGTCACGATCGCGGCTGCCAGTTGCGCGACCTCGATCAGCTGCTTTTCGATGTCGACGAGGCGCTGGAACGGGCTCTCGACCGCGATCCTCAGCATGCCGAGCTTGCGCCCTTGCGCGATCAGCCGATTGACTTTCGACGCCGAAAGGTTGAGCGCCGCCGCAATGTCGTTCTGCTTCATGCCGTCGACGAAGTGCAGCACCAGAACGGTGTGGATCTGCCGGATCGCCTCGAAATCTTCCCTGCCGTCCGCCATCTCAGCCCCGCCGCTTGTTGAAGTAGTAATCGGCGGTGACCGCCGTCAGCAGAATGGACCCGCGGATGATGTCCTGCCAATAGACGGACACGTCGAGCAGAGCGAGCGAGCTTGAAACGACGGAGAGCAGGATGGTGCCGAGGATGGCGCCGAGAATGGTGCCGGAGCCACCAGTGAGGCTGGCGCCGCCGATCACCGCGGCGGCGATGACGTTCAGCTCCATGCCGGCGCCGAAGGTCGGCTGGGCCGAGCCGAAGCGGGCCATGTAGATCACGCCGGCAAAGCCGCACAGCGTCGAGCACAAAGTTGTCGTCAGGAACACGACCTTCTTGGTGCGAATGCCGGAATAGGCGGCCGCCTTCTCATTGCTGCCGGTGTAGAAAACTTTGCGAAACATCGTCGTGCGGCGCAGCATGAAGTCGGACAGGATGACGAAGACGATGAAGATGATGATGACGACCGGAATGCCGCCAATGGCGCCCTGGCCGATGAATTTGAACTCGGGCGGCAGGGTATAGAGCCCGAGCGGGCGGCCGCCGGTGCCGAGCAGGCAGAGGCCGCGCGCAATCACCATCACGGCCAGAGAGACGATGAAGTGGTGCAATCCCACCCTGGTGACGAAGAAGCCCATAAAGGCGCCGATGCCTGCACAGGCCGCTATTGCAATCAATGATGCCAGCCAGGGGTCGACGCCGCCGAGGAAGAGCAGGCCGGCAATGACCATGGCGAGTGCGGTGACCGAACCGACCGAAAGGTCGATGCCGCCTGAGATCAGAAGGATCGTCATGCCGACGACGACGATGCCTTCGACCGCGAAGGCCATCGCCATCGCCCGCATGTTGTCCCAGGTCAGGAAGTACGGCGATGCGAACGACATGACCGCAAAGAGCACGGCGATGATGAGGATCAGACCGGTCTCGCGCATCCTGATCAGGCCGCCAAGCCTTTCACCGAACCCGATGCGGGCCGGCGGCGTCACGCTGTCCATGCTTTCCCCCACGATGCTCATGCGGCGCTCCGTTGCCGGCCGTCATCGGCAAGCGATGCCAGGACCATGATGTTTTCTTCGGTCATTTCCGCGCCGGTGACCTCGCCGGTGAGGCGTCCCTCGCGTACGATCAGCACCCGGTCGCAGACACCGATCAGTTCCGGCAGTTCCGACGAGATGACCACGATGCCGACGCCGTCGCGCGCCAGCTTGCGCAGGATCCGGTGGATTTCGGCCTTGGCGCCGACATCGACGCCGCGCGTCGGCTCGTCAAGGAAGATCACTTTCGGATCGACCGACAGCATCTTTGCGATCGCCACCTTCTGCTGGTTGCCGCCAGACAGCGTCGAAACCGGCTGGCCGACATGGCCGCATTTCAGCGACAGCTGGCTGCCGATGGTCTCCGCCTGCTGCTTCTCGCGCCGATCGTTGATGAGGCCGAAGCGGGTCGAGATCCGGTCCACCGCCAGCGCCGAGATGTTGGCGGCGATCGACATGTCGAGGAACAAGCCGTCGCCCTTGCGGTCCTCGGAGAGGTAGACGATGCCGGCCGCGATGCTGTCGCCATAATGGGCCAGCGACAGCGGCTTGCCATGCAGGCTGACATTGCCGGTCACCTGACCCTCCAGCCGGCAGATACCCCGAACGATCTCGCTGCGACCGGCGCCGATCAGGCCGCCAATGCCGAGGATTTCGCCCTTGCGCAACTGGAAGCTGATGTCGCGGAAGGTGGTTGCGTCCGAGAGCTTGTTAACCTCGAGCAGGATCTCCTCAGCCCGCTCGTCGTCGCGCAGCAGCTTCTCGGGATAGAGGCTGTCGATGACGCGGCCGACCATGGACGCCACCACCTGTTCGGGCGTCGTCGCCGATATGTCGAGCGTGGTGATGTACCGGCCGTCGCGCAGCACCGTGACGCGGTCGCAGTTTTCGAAGATTTCGGCCATGCGGTGCGAGATGTAGATGATGCCGATGCCTTCGCCGGCAAGCTGGTGGATGATCTCGAACAGTTTCTTGGCCTCGCGCTCGGTCAGGGCGGCGGTCGGCTCGTCGAAGATGAGGATGCGGCAATCGAGCGTCAGCGCCTTGGCGATCTCGACCAGCTGCTGCTGGGAGATCGACAGGCTGCGCACCATCGCGGTCGGATCGATGTTGCCAAGCCGCGCCAGGATCGCGGCAGCGCGCTTCTCGAGGTCGCGATAATTCATCAGCAGCGCCTTGCTGGCGTTGGTGATCGACATGAAGATGTTTTCGGCCACCGAGACATCGGGGCAGAGCGCGATCTCCTGATGAACGAAGCCGATGCCGAGCTTTTGCGCCGCCAGCGGCGAGGGGATCGAAACGGAGCGGCCATCGATCTGGATGTCGCCGCTGTCGGGCGGCAGTATGCCGTCGATCACCTTCATCAACGTCGACTTGCCGGCGCCGTTCTCGCCGGCAATGGCGTGGATTTCGGCGGCGCGCAGTTCGAACCCGACATCTCGCAACGCACGGACAGGGCCGAACGATTTGCTGAGGCCGGATATTTTGAGGAGGGCCGGTTTTTCCACTTGTGTGCTCACCTGCTCAGGGAGGGATAAGGCAACCGCGCCGGATGGCGCGATTGCCTGATGGACGCGATTAGCTGGGATCGCGGCCCTGCATGTACTTGTTCAGGTCGAACGAGTCGGCATTCTCCTTGGTGATGACGGCAAAGCCGTTATCGGCGAAGGGGATGCTCATCGGGTTGTGGCCCGACGTCTTGTAGTCGTTGAACGGGTCGATCAGCTCCGGATGCGCCGCCATGAAGGTGGCGACGAAGCCGAGATAACCCTGCATGCCCTGGTTCGGGCTCAGCGCCATGTGGATGTTGCCGGCCTTGATCTGCTCCAGCGTCGCCGGGGTGATGTCGGCGTGCATGATCAGCACCTTGGCCTTGGCTTCGAGAACGGCCGCGACCGCGCCTTCGGCCGAACCGGCTTCCGGAATCCAAAGCGCCTTGAGGTTCGGGTTGGCTTGCAGCATCGAGGCCACCGCCTTGTTGGCGACATTGGCGTCCTGATTGGAGGCCTGGCGTCCGACCAGCTTCATCTTCGGATGGTTCTTGGCGAGATAGTCGATGAAGGCGGTGACGCGCAGATCGTGGTTGCTCTGGCCGGGGTTCTCAAGCACGCCATATTCGGCATCGTCGCCGACCTGCTTGACGATCTCCTCGGCGGCAAACTTGGCTTCCGCCAGATTGTCCGAGGTGATGTAGGAGACGCGCTTGGATTTTGGCGAGTCGGCGGCGAAGGTGACGACGGTGGTGCCGTTCTCGATGGCGCGGTTGATCGGCTCGATGAACGGGTCGGCCTGCATCGGGTGCAGCAGCACGCCGGCCGGCTTCTTGATCAGATCCTGTTCGAAGGAAGCGATCTGCTTGGCGATGTCATAGTCCGGCGTGCCCGAAAACACTGTCTTGCAGCCCATCGCCGCAGCCGCCTGCTTGAAGCCCTGATAGACCGGCACCCAATAGGGATGCGCGGAGACCATGACGTTCATCACGTAGGTCTCATCCGGCTTGCACTGAAACTTGCTCTCTGCCGACGCTGGCATCGCCAAGGTCAACGTCATCACGGCGGCGCTCAGCGCGCCCACCAACCCAATCCTGTTCATTCTCTCCTCCAGGTTCCCCGACGATGAAGCCTCGTCGCATCAGCTTTGCAAGAAATTTCATAAGATGAAATCTCTGGCGAGATTGAATACGGCGGGATTTATGGCATGTCAATGACGGCGAACGAAATATCAGTATGTGAAATATCTTGCAGGTGGGGTGGGGTGGGATGCGAAGTCGGCGTTATCGCCAAGCGGTTGCATCATTAGGGCCTGTGACGAGCGATCTGAACCCAGGACGTCCGATCTCGGCGTCTGGATGATTAGGGGGCCAGCTCTGTTTTCTCATCAGATACAATTCTTGCGTGTTGAAGCACCGCCGGAGTTCTCCTATCGTCGCCGCAATTTTCGGGGGAATTCGACATGCCTTTCCTGATTGCTATTCTCGGCGTGCTGGGAGCCGGGGCGTTCTGGTGGTATCGCATGAAGGCCATGAACGAAGCCGCGCGCGAGGTCGCCGACGTCGTCGGCCGCGTCCAGGGCAACATAAGGCGCAAGAAGCTGCGCAAGCAGGCGGCGCTGTCGCCGCTGACGGCGATCGACGATCCGGTGGTGGCGGCGGCAACGCTGATCACCGCACTGGCAGCGGAGCACGGCCCGATCCTGCCGAAGCGCGAAACGGTCATCCGCGAGGTGATCTCGCAGATTGCGGACAACCAGAAGAAGACCGATGAAGCCGTCGTCTACGCCAAATGGGCCGCAGCGCAGATCGACGACACGACGATCGTCATCGACAAGCTGGCGCCCTTCCTGCGCGAGCGCCTCGATCCCCACGAGCGCGAAGATCTGCTGCAGATGCTGGATCGTGTTGCCAAGAGCGGCGAGCAGAGTTTCAAGGTCGCCGACCAACGCATGCTGCGACTGCGGCAGAAGCTGGGGTTTGAGGTCAACTGAGAAACAGCCCGGGCCGCATGTCATTCTGGATAGCGAGCGTGGCAGGATCGGCTGCCGCTTACCTTATCGGCTCTACGCCTGCCGGCTACCTGGCGGGAAACTGCTTAAGGGCATCGATATCCGGGAGCACGGCTCCAAGTCCACCGGTGCGACAAATGTATTGCGCACACTCGGGAAATGGCCAGCATTGGTGGTGCTTCTGGTGGACGTGCTGAATGGGGCGGCAGCGGTCATCTTTGCCCCGTTGGTTTTGTTTCTGGTCTTCCGCAACGCCGCCGTCGGCAATATCTGATATGCCCGTTTGGGTTCCTTGGGTTCTATGCCTGGCCGGACTCGCTGTTTTGCTTGGGCATAGCCGTTCGATCTGGCTGAATTTCACCGGCGGCAAATCGGCTGCGACGGGGTTGGGTGTTTTGTTGGCGATGTCCTGGCCTGTGGGTCTAGGCGCGGCGACGGCATTTGCCGTGGTGTTGGCAGTTTCCCGAATTGTGTCCCTGAGTTCGATGCTGGCGGCGCTCACCGCGATCGCCCTCGTCGGCGGCATGGAACAACCATTGCCCTACCGGTTGCTGGTCATCGCCGGCGGCATCTACGTGATCGTGCGCCACCGCGCCAACATTGCGCGGCTGATGTCAGGAGCCGAGCCGCGTCTATGACAAAGCGGCACTCATTCCCGGCCTAAATCGCCTCACCCTTGAGCAGCCGTGGTGTGCCGTTGGACAACCCCGACGCCTGGCGGATGAAGAACTCCTTCAGCCTGGGCATCCGTTCGACAAGGCCGAGGCCTATGTCGCGGAGCTGGCGCAGCGGGCCGATGTCGTTGGAAAACAGCCGGTTCAGCACATCTGTGGTGACGCCCATCTGCACCGTGTCGAAGCGGCGCCATTGCTGGTAGCGCTCGAGCACGTCGAGCGCGCCGATATCCTGTCCCAAGCGATCGGCCTCGACCACCACTTCAGCAAGGGCCGCCACATCCTTGAAGCCGAGATTGAGGCCCTGGCCGGCGATCGGGTGGATGCCGTGCGCGGCGTCGCCGGCAAGCGCGATGCGCGGGGCGACAAAGGCGCGCGCGATGGTCAGGCCGAGCGGCCAGGCGCGCGGCTTGTCGGTGACGCGGATTTCGCCGAGCTTCAGGCCGAAGCGCAATTCAAGCTCCTGCTCGAAGACGAGGTCGTCGCCCGAGACCAGCTTTTCGGCATCCTCGGAACGTTCGACCCAGACCAGCGACGAACGGTTGGTGCCGTCCTCGGTCGGCTTGAGCGGCAGCGTTGCAAACGGGCCGGCCGGCAGAAAATGCTCTTCGGCGCGGCCATTGTGCGGGCGCTCATGCGCCACCGTGCAGACGATGCCGGACTGGCCATATTCCCATTTCACCGTCTTGATGCCGGCCATGTCGCGCAATTTGGAATTGACGCCGTCGGCGGCGACCAGCAGCCGCGCCTCAATCGCCGCGCCGTCGGCCAGATGCACGGTGATGCCGGCGCCATTGCCGTCGAACGATGCGACCGCGACACCTTCGATGATGTCGATGCCGAGCTTTTGCGCGCGGCGGCGCAAGGCGCTGTTCAGGTCCTTGTTGGCGACCATGTGGGCGAACGGTTCGCCCGGCGCGACCTCGCCATCGAAGGTGAGAAACACCGGACGCACCGGATCGGCGGTGCGCGAATCGGTGACGATCATCTCGGTGATCGCCTGCGATTGCCCGACGATTTCCTGCCAGACGCCGAGCTGGTCGAGCATGCGGCAGGCGGCGGCGGCGATCGCCGAGGCGCGGCGGTCCTTCTGCCAGACGCCGGCGGGGGCAGCATCAACGACCGCCACGGCGAGGCCCGGCCGCGCCTGTTTCAGCGACACGGCGGCGGCGAGGCCGACATAGCCGGCACCAGCGACCAGCACGTCGAGCGGGGTTTTTGCGTCCGGGTTGCGGTTCGCCATGTCAATTCCTTTCGAAGTCTCGACCATCCCCGCCCACTGGGGCATTCCGGCCTTGACTGCCCGCCATTCCTGTCGGAAACCGCCATAGCATCTTACGGCGAGGTCACGAAGCATGACGGCGGCCATGGACGAGCTTCTCAGCATTCTCGACCTCGAGCAGCTGGAACACAATCTGTACCGTGGTCGCAGCCCCAAGCTCGACTGGCAGCGCGTTTTCGGCGGCCAGACCATCGCCCAGGCGCTGGTCGCCGCGCAGCGCACCGTCGAGCCCGAGCGCCACGTGCATTCGCTGCACGGCTATTTCATGCGGCCCGGCGACACCAAGGTGCCGATCGTCTACGAGGTCGACCGCATCCGCGATGGCGGCTCCTTCACCACGCGGCGCGTGGTGGCGATCCAGCACGGCCAGGCGATCTTTTCGCTGGAAGCCTCGTTCCAGCAGGACGAGGTTGGCCTTGAGCATCAGCTGCCGATGCCGCGCGACGTGCCGCCGCCCGACAGCCTGTTGTCGCAGCGCGAATTGCTGGGCAAGTTCGGCGAGGCGGTGCCGGACGGCATCAAGCGCTACTGGGAGCGTGACCGGCCGATCGAGATGAAGCCGGTGATGCTGAAGCATTACACCAGCCGCGAAAAGCTGGAGCCGCAGCAGAACATCTGGATCCGCACCACCGGCCCGGTGCCGGCCGACCGCGGCATCCAGGCGGCGGTGCTTGCCTACCTCTCCGACATGACGCTGCTCGACACCTCGACCTTTGCGCACGGCCGCGCCATTTTCGACCGCGACATCCAGGCGGCGAGCCTCGACCATGCGATGTGGTTCCATCGCAGCCATCCGCTCGATGATTGGATCCTGTACACGCAGGACAGCCCCTCGACGCAGGGGTCGCGCGGCTTCACCCGCGGCTCGCTGTTTGCCCGCGACGGCACGCTGATCGCCTCGGTTGCCCAGGAAGGCCTGATCCGGCTGAAGCGGCCGCCTGCGGAATAGGCATTTTCGAAAAATTGCCCAAGTTTTAATCAGTGACTGTCCGTTGACAGTGCGCACCATGCCGCCGCGACTCGAGCGATCCGTTTATTTACAATGAGTTAACACCCTGCTTCGGCAACTGGCACGGAGCTTGAATCCTGTTGGGCACTCTCCGGGCTTTTTGGGATCGGTGAAGGTGTGCAAACGCGGGGGACCGCAACAGCAAAGGGTGAAACCTTATGAAAATCGTGATGGCAATCATCAAGCCGTTCAAGCTCGACGAGGTGCGCGAAGCGCTCACCGCCGTCGGCATCCAGGGCCTGACCGTCACCGAAGTCAAAGGCTACGGGCGTCAGAAGGGACATACGGAAATCTATCGCGGGGCGGAATACGCGGTCAGTTTCCTGCCGAAAATCAAGATCGAAGTCGCGGTCAGCACAGACCTGGTCGACAAGGCCGTCGAAGCCATCACGGCGGCGGCCAAGACCGGCCAGATCGGCGACGGCAAGATCTTCGTCTTCGGCATCGATCAGGCGGTGCGCATCCGTACCGGCGAAACAGACACCGACGCACTTTGAGCGGCGAACACGTATTCCAATGGAGAGTTCAATGAATATACCTTCCACCTTGAAGTCAGTGGCGCGCTCCGCGCTGCTGGGCTCCTTAGCGTTCGGAGCATTGGGCACGGTTGCTGCCTTCGCGCAGGAGGCGGCTCCCGCCGTCGCGGCGGCAGCGCCAGCAGCGCCGGCTTTTACCGTCGACAAGGGCGACACCACGTGGATGATGATTTCCACCGTGCTGGTGCTGTTGATGACCATTCCCGGCCTTGCGCTTTTCTACGGCGGCCTGGTTCGTACCAAGAACATGCTGTCGGTGCTGATGCAGGTCTTCACCATCACCAGCGTGGTCATGATCATCTGGGTCTTCTACGGCTACAGCCTCGCCTTCACCCCGGGCAACGCCTTCGTCGGCGGCCTTTCGAAGATGTTTCTCTCCGGCGTCAACGTATCGACGCTTTCGGAAACCTTCAGCAAGGGCGTCGCCATTCCTGAACTGGTGTTCGTCGTCTTCCAGATGACCTTCGCCTGCATCACGCCCGCCCTGATCGTCGGCGCATTCGCCGAACGCGTCAAATTCTCCGCCTTGATCCTTTTCGTTATCCTATGGGTGACGTTAATCTACTTCCCGATCGCGCACATGGTCTGGTTCTGGGGCGGCCCGAGCGCCTATGCCGACCCGTCCGGCCTGATCTTCAGCTTCGGCGCCATCGACTTCGCCGGCGGCACGGTCGTTCACATCAATGCGGGCATTGCCGGTCTCGTCGGCGCGCTGATGATCGGCAAGCGCATCGGCTACAAGAAGGACATCATGGCGCCGCACTCGATGACGCTGACCATGGTCGGCGCTTCATTGCTGTGGGTCGGCTGGTTCGGCTTCAACGCCGGTTCGAACCTCGAAGCGAACGCCTATGCGGTGCTGGCGATGATCAACACCTTCGTCGCCACGGCGGCGGCGGCAGTGGCCTGGATCGTGCTTGAATCGCTGCTGCGCGGCAAAGCCTCCATGCTCGGCGGTGTTTCGGGCGCGGTCACCGGCCTCGTCGCGATTACGCCGGCTGCAGGTTTTGCCGGCCCGATGGGCGCTATCGTGCTTGGCATCGTTGCCACCTTCGTCTGCTACTTCTTCGTCTCGGTGGTGAAGAACACGTTCGACTATGATGACAGCCTCGATGTCTTCGGCGTCCACTGCGTCGGTGGCATCATCGGTGCGCTAGGCACTGGCATTCTGGTCAATCCCGCCCTCGGCGGCGCCGGCATCGTCGACTATTCGACGGCCGACTTCGCCGCCGGCTATGCCGGCACGGCCACGCAGCTGCTGGCGCAGGGCAAAGGCGTCCTGGTAACCCTGCTGTGGTCGGGCATCGGCAGCGCAATCCTCTACAAGGTCGTCGACTTGATCATCGGTCTGCGTCCGACAGCCGACGCCGAGCGCGAAGGCCTCGACCTGACTTCGCATGGCGAAGCGGCCTACCACTCGTAAGCACCGCGGGGCGGCTTCGGCCGCCCCGCATTCTCCCATCCCGTCGTGACGCTCCCGAAAGGAGTTCACGCTTTGAGGCCCGGGTTATTCCGGGCCTCTCTTTTTTGGCAACCGTGCTGGCAGGCCTCGGTCCCCGCGCAATCACGTTCTATGATGGCCGCCGGCGGGGAGACGTCGACCGGATTGGTTCCGAACTGTTGAGACTGCCTACAGTGGAGTGAGCAAGATCGTGGCTCTGGGTGCGTATAGTTAATGCGGCCTTAACCTTCCCCCCGATAGTCTGACATCCGAATCTGCCGGAGTGCGTCATGCGCCCGGCCAGTCCATGACAGACGGGGAACGAAGCATGCGTTCAGGGGCTTCAGCACCGCTCGCGCTGACCGATACGGGGCACGGCATCCAGGCATTCGCGCGGCGCCAGGTCGGGCGGCTGGTCGGCGCCGGCCTGTTTGCGCTGGTCGCCTTTGGCGTCGCGGCGCTGGCGACCTGGAACGTCGCCGATCCCAGCTTCTCGCACGCCACCGACAACATCGTCACCAACGCCATGGGCTATGCGGGCGCGGTATTCTCCGACCTCGCCATGCAGTTCTTCGGCCTTGCCGCGGTCGCCGCCCTGGTGCCGGCGGTGATCTGGGGCTTTCTCCTGTTTTCGGCGCGCGGCGTCGACAGGCTGCCAAAGCGCGGCCTTGCCTGGTTCGGCTTCGCGCTGCTCGCGGCGGCGATGGCCGGCTGCGTGGTGCCGCCCAAGACGTGGCCGTTGCCGACCGGCCTCGGCGGCGTGTTCGGCGACATGGTGCTCAATATTCCGGGCCTGGTCATTGGCGGCTACCCGACCGGCATCGTTGCCAGCATCATTGCCATGGTGCTCATTGCGCCGGCGCTGTGGCTGTTTGCCTATGGCTCGGCGCTGATTGCGCGCAAGAACGGCTTTGCCGTCATGGAGCGCACCGCGGAGCCCGATCCCCGAGAGGACGATCTGCTCTTCGACGAAGACGAGGACGAGGGCGACGAGGGGATACTGGCGCTCGGCGCCGTTACCCACTGGTGGCTGTCTTTCCGCGCCTGGATGCATCGCCGGGCTGTGCGCCGCCAGCAGGAGCGCGACGAGTTCGAGCCGGAGATGGAGCAGCGCTCCACCGCATGGCGCCGCGCCGCCGAACGGGTCGAATCGGCGGAATTCGCCGAAGCGCGGATGAGCCCGGATGGCCGCGCCCGCGTCGAGCCGGAATTCTTCGCCGCCATGGTCAACGACCGCAGCGTTTCCGTCGATCCGGACGATGACGACGTCCTCGATGCCGGTTTCGACAATGGCGACGAGGAGGTCGAACTCGACGACGAGCCGGTCCAGCGCCGTGCCGCGCCGAACGCCAAGGTGCAGAACTTCCGGTCAGATGCGGCGACCCGCGTCGCCGCACCTGCGCCGCGTCCCGCTCCCGGCGCGCGCGTCCAGCGCGAGGCGCAGACCTCGCTGATCGGCTCGGAAACATTCGAAATGCCGTCGCTGCATTTCCTGTCGGAGCCGAAGAACGTGGTGCGCGACGCCAGCCTGTCCAAGGACGCGCTGGAGCAGAATGCGCGCCTGCTCGAAGGCGTTCTGGAGGATTTCGGCGTCAAGGGCGAGATTATCGCGGTACGGCCCGGCCCGGTGGTCACGCTCTATGAGTTGGAGCCGGCGCCCGGCATCAAATCGTCGCGCGTCATCGGCCTGTCCGACGACATCGCCCGCTCGATGAGCGCGATTGCCTGCCGCGTCGCCGTGGTGCCCGGCCGCAACGCCATCGGCATCGAATTGCCGAATGCCAAGCGCGAGACCGTCTATCTCCGGGAGATCCTGGCCAGCCGCGATTTCGAGACGACCAAGTCCAAGCTGGCGCTGGCGCTGGGCAAGACCATCAATGGCGAGGCGGTGATCGTCGACATCGCCAAGATGCCGCATGTGCTGGTCGCAGGCACCACCGGCTCCGGCAAGTCCGTCGCCATCAACACCATGATCCTGTCGCTGCTCTACAAGCTGACGCCGCAGGACTGCCGGCTGATCATGATCGACCCGAAGATGCTCGAACTTTCCGTCTATGACGGCATCCCGCACCTTCTGACGCCGGTGGTCACCGACCCGAAGAAGGCCGTGGTGGCGTTGAAATGGACGGTGCGCGAGATGGAGGACCGCTACCGCAAGATGTCCAAGGTCGGCGTGCGCAACATCGACGGCTTCAACGCGCGCGTGCAGTTGGCTGAAAAGAAGGGCGAAAAAATCTCGCGCACCGTGCAGACCGGCTTCGACCGCCAGACCGGCGAGGCGATCTACGAGACCGAGAACCTCGATCTCGAGCCGATGCCCTACATCGTCGTCATCATCGACGAGATGGCCGATTTGATGATGGTCGCCGGCAAGGACATCGAAGGCGCGGTGCAGCGCCTGGCACAGATGGCGCGCGCGGCCGGCATCCATGTCATCATGGCGACGCAGCGTCCGTCGGTCGACGTCATCACCGGCACCATCAAGGCCAATTTCCCGACCCGTATCTCCTTTCAGGTGACGTCGAAGATCGACAGCCGCACCATTCTGGGCGAGCAGGGCGCCGAGCAGCTGCTCGGCATGGGCGACATGCTGTACATGGCCGGCGGCGGCCGCATCCAGCGCGTGCACGGCCCGTTCGTCGCCGACGACGAGGTCGAGAAGATCGTCGCCCATCTGAAGCTGCAGGGCGTGCCCGAATATCTCGACGCCATCACCGAGGATGACGGCGAGGACGATGACGAGCCGTCGGGCAAGGGCGGCGCTGGCGGTGGTGGCAACAGCAATTTCGAGGATTCCGACGATCCCTACGACCAGGCGGTCTCGGTCGTGCTGCGCGACGGCAAGGCGTCGACCAGCTATATCCAGCGCCGGCTCGGCATCGGCTACAACCGCGCCGCCTCGATCATCGAGAAGATGGAGAAGGAAGGCATTGTCGGCCCGGCCAACCATGCCGGCAAACGCGAAATTCTGGTGCCGACCGAGGACGACAAGTTCTGATCAGCCGATACGGCCCGGCGGCAACCTTGAACCTTTTGGCGCGTTACAGCGACTGAGCGCTGTCCGGCCCGCCAAACTTAAGTCTAACTGGGGGTCCACGGACTGCAACGAGACACACACCACACGAGAGTGACCGGCATGAAAAACGATCTTTCCGCGATCAGCGATTTCGCTCCAAACCGTCGCCAGTTGCTTGGCCTTGGCCTGATGCTTGCCGGCGCCGCGGCCATCAACGTCGTGCCGGGGTTCCAGCTCTTGGCCTCGGCGCAGGCGGCGGTGCCGCCGACGGCGCAAAAGATCGCCGACCATTTCTCCTCGGTCAAATCGATGAGCGGCGAGTTCGTCCAGTTCGGCCCCAACAACCAGCAGACCGGCGGCAAGTTCTTCCTTGAGCGGCCAGGCAAGATTCGCTTCAACTATGACGGCAAGTCGAATTTCCGGGTGATTTCCGACGGCAAGTCGGTGGTCATCCTCAACAAGCGGCTGAAAACGTCCGATCTCTATCCGTTGTCGAAGACACCGCTGAAGCTGTTGCTCGACACCAAGATCGACCTCTCGGGCGGCCGCGTCAAATCGATCAAGGAAGAGAGCGACCTCACCACCATCCAGCTTGCCGACAAGTCGGTGTTCGGCAATTCGAAGATCACCATGATGTTCGATCCGAAATCCTATGATCTGCGCCAGTGGACCATCACCGACGCGCAGGGCAAGGACACCACGGTGATGATCTACAACACCAAGGAAGGCGTCAGCTTCCCTGCGGATACGTTCGCCATCGACTATACGGCGAACCGCGAGCTGAACACCAACCACCGCTAGATCCGGTGAGGCCGGCCTGCAAATGGCGATCTCCTGCGCTTCCGGTGCTCACGTGGTTTAAGTACGCTCCGCTCCGGTTCTCGGAGACCACCATTTTCGACTCGGCCTGACCTGAATCAGGGCCGCCGCCCGCAAAGGCTGGCTTGTGTTTGTGGCGCTCGGCTGGCAGTAGATCGGCGACCTTGTTCGGATCGCCGCATGCCCTTCTCCATCGCCACCTGGAACATCAATTCCGTGCGCCTGCGCATGCCGATCGTCGAGCGGCTGCTGACGGAGCAGGCGCCCGATGTGCTTTGCCTGCAGGAGACGAAGGTTCCCGACGAGCTGTTTCCGGAAAAGGCGTTCCGCAAGGCCGGCTACGAGCACATCGCATTCCATGGCCAGAAGGGCTATCACGGCGTTGCGACGGTGGCGCGGCGGCCGATCGAGATTGTCGAGAAACGGCGCTTCTGCGAGATCGATGACAGCCGGCATCTGTCGGTCAAGGTGCAGGCCGGCGGCAAGGCAATCCTGGTCCACAATTTCTACGTGCCGGCCGGCGGCGACGAGCCCGATCCGGAGATCAACCGCAAGTTCCGCCACAAGCTCGATTTCGTTGCCGAGATGAACGCCATCCACGCCGCGCATGACGAGGTGTCGGCTTCGATCCTGGTCGGCGACCTCAACATCGCGCCGCAGGAGCACGATGTCTGGTCGCACAAGCAATTGCTCAACGTCGTCAGCCACACGCCGGTCGAGACGCAAAATTTCGACGCGATGCGGATCGCCGGCGACTGGGTCGACCTGATGCGGCTCGACGTGCCGCCAGAGCAGAAGCTCTACACCTGGTGGAGCTATCGCGCGCGGGACTGGGAAGCCTCGAACCGCGGCCGCCGGCTCGACCATGTCTGGTCGTCACCGAACCTGGTGCCGAGCTTTGCCGGCTATGAGATCCTGCGAGAGGCGCGTGGCTGGGAGCGGCCCTCGGACCATGTGCCGGTGATTGCGCGGTTCGACCTGGATTAGGCGTGCCGATATTCAGGTGAGGCCGGCCTGCAATGGCCGATACCTGCGCTTCCGGTGCGTACTTTGAGTACGCCCCGCTCCGGTTCTCGGTATCAGCCATTTTCGACTCGGCCTGACCTGAATCTCGACACACCCAAGCGTGAGCGCGGTCGCGGGGACCTACCCGCCAAACCTTGGGGCCAACTTCTCGATGCGGGCGATCATGGCCTGAAAATCATCGAGGATTCGCTGGTGCAGTTTCACCGCCACTTCGGGATATTCCTCCAGGATGCGGCGAAACATCTTGCGGCTCAACCTTATCACTTCCGAATCGGTCTCGGCCGAGGCGCTGGTCAGCCGTCTTGAGTCGGCGATCAGCGCCAGTTCGCTGAGGATCGTGCCGGGGCCGGCGGTGCCGATCGGGATGCGGTCGCCGTCATGCTCGCGGTAGAGCACGATGCGGCCACTGACCACGATATAGGCTGAGTCGGCTTCGTCATCCTCGCGGTACAGCTTGCGGTCGGCCTGCAGATGGGTGGCTTCGGCGCCGAAGGCGAGCAGGCGCAGCTGTTCCTGCGTGAAACCCTCAAAGAGCTTCACGGCGGACAGGATGCGGATGTCGTCATCCAGCGCCATCTCTAGCTGCGTCCCCGAACGGTCAGTCCAATCCCTCCCTTAGAGCGCCGCGCGTCCAATTGGACGCGCAAAGGACGCTCTAACACTTCAATCTGCGCAGCGGGCCGATCCAGGCTCCCCCAGCCGGATCCTCCCCGAAACAGTCCCGCCCCGACCGCTTATTGAACAATGAAAAGTTTAAGGAACCAGCTTGTAGCCGCCGCTTTCTGTCACAAGAATTTCAGCATTGGAAGGATCGCGCTCGATCTTCTGGCGCAGCCGGTAGACGTGAGTTTCCAGCGTGTGCGTGGTGACGCCGGAATTGTAGCCCCACACTTCCTCGAGCAGGACGTCGCGCGTCACCACCTTCTGGTCGGCTCGATAGAGATATTTGATGATCGAGGCTTCCTTCTCGGTCAGCCGCACCTTGCCGCCGCGCTGGTCGATCAGAAGCTTCTGGCTGGGCTTGAACGTGTAGGGCCCGACCGAAAAGGTGGCGTCCTCGCTCTGCTCGTGCTGGCGCAGTTGTGCGCGTATGCGGGCGAGCAGCACGGCGAAGCGGAACGGCTTTGTGACATAGTCGTTGGCGCCGGCCTCGAGGCCCAGAATTGTGTCGGAATCGGTATCGTGGCCGGTCAGCATGATGATCGGCGCCTTGTAGCCGCCCTTGCGCAGGATCTTCACCGCCTCGCGGCCATCCATGTCGGGCAGCCCGACATCCATGATGAGCAGGTCGATGAGCCCGCCGCGCGCCGCGGCGACGCCTTTGGCGGCGGTCGCTTCCTGCAAGACGTCGAATTCTTCGTAAAGGGCCAGTTGCTCGACGAGGGTTCCGCGCAGGTCGTCATCGTCGTCAACGATCAGAATGGTACGTGATGTCATGGATCAATCCATTGTTTTGAAAAGAATTTTCAGTTGACCGCCCCCCATTTATGCGGAAGCTGACCGGCGCAACAGTCCGATCACAGTGATTTGTTCCGTGACACGATCATACAAGAAAAAACGCGATCGCAATGCAGCCGGCGCAATTTTGCCGAAAGGGCTGCGTGTGCTGGTGGTTCGGGCGAGGCCGGGCAACCCCAGCCAGGGGATATTGCAGGCCGGCAGCAAGGTGTTTGCCTGTGCGCTCGGACGCGGCGGCATCTCGGCCAATAAGCGCGAAGGCGACGGTGCGACGCCGCTTGGCGAGATGCGGATTTTGTCAGGATATTTTCGGGGCGATCATTTCGCGGCCGGCCGCAAAACCCGGCTGGCGATGGCGCCGATCGGCGCCGATCTCGGCTGGTGCGAGGTGCCGGACGACCGCAACTACAACCGGCCGGTGAAAATCCCCTATGGCGCCAGCCATGAGCGAATGCGGCGCGACGACCGCCTCTATGACGCCTGCCTTGTGCTCGACTGGAACATGGCGCCGCGCCGGCGCGGCCGCGGCAGCGCCATCTTCTTTCATCTGACCCGCCCAGGCTTCACACCGACGCAAGGCTGCGTGGCGGTGACAGCGCGGACAATGGCGCGGCTGTTGCCGCTGGTGTCGGACCGGACGGTGGTGAGGGTGGTGAGGTAGGGGGTAGGGAGTAGGGAGTAGGGAGTAGGGAGTAGGGAGTAGGGAGTAGGGAGTAGGGAGTAGGGAGTAGGGAGTAGGGAGTAGGGAGTAGGGAGTAGGATGGTCTCGGCGTCGTTTCAATCCTTCACTACTCACTACTCACTACTCACTACTCCCTACTCACCATTGCCTAACGCCTTCTCGGCTTCTGCCACCCAGTGTCCAGCAATCCAAGCCGGCCGAGTTCCCGGTCCACGGCCCGCGTCACGTCCTTGCGCTGCGCGCCGACATCGCGCAGTTGGCGATCCGAAAGGTCCTCCACGTCCTGGCGCGGCAGGTTGATGGCGACTTTCGCCTGGCGAAGCCAGTCCGTTACGGCATGCAACCAGTTCGAGCGAGCTGCTGGCGAGTTCAAAACGAAGATGGACATGATGCGCTCCGTGTTCCGCCGGATATCAAATCCGGCTTGATGGTGTTTCGATGGATGCATCATGCCGCATTGAAATCCATAAGAGAAACGAGTAGTTCTTTTCGGACCGTCAAGTTTTATTTGAGGATACGGTGATGTCCCGTCTGTTGCCCGGAACGCGCGCGCTGAGGACTCTGGAAGCCGCCGCCCGCCACCTCAATTTCACCCGCGCTGCCGACGAGCTCGGGCTGACGCCGGCGGCGGTCAGCCACCAGATCAAGGAAATCGAGGATCAGCTCGGGCTGGTGCTGTTCACGCGAACCAGTCGTACCATCCGGTTGACCGAGGCAGGTACGGTGCTGTTCGAGGCCTCGATCGATGCGCTCGACCTGCTCAACCGGGCGGTGTCGCGGGCGCGCAAGCTGACGCGCGGCACGGCATTGCTGAAGGTGACGCTCGACGCGCAGTTCGCGTCAAAATGGCTGATGCGGCGCGTCGACGATTTTCGCAAACTTCAGCCCAGTATCGAGCTGAGGTTCGACATCGGCTACGAAGTGCGCGATTTCGAACTCGACGACGTCGATGTCGGCATCCGGTTCGGGGTTGGCAAGTATCCGGGGCTTCGCGCCCATCGCCTGTTCGACAACATCCTCATTCCGGTGTGCAGCCCGAGCCTGCTGACCTCCGGCCCGCCGCTGCGCGAACCGCGCGACCTCTTCAACCACACGCTGGCCCATATCGAATGGTCGCGCCAAGGCGTGACATGGCCGAACTGGCGCATGTGGATGGCGGCGGCCGGCATCAACGATTTCGACGACAGCCGGACTATCGTGTTTGGAACCTCTACCGATGCCGTGCAGGCGGCGCTCGACGGCAATGCCGTGGCGCTCGCCGAGTTCGCCATGGTGGCAAACGACCTTTCCCAGGGAAGGCTGGTGCAGCCCTTTGAACTCGGTCTGCGCGTGGGGCCGGAGTTCGGCTACTTCCTGGTCTATCCCGAGAGCACTGCCAACGATCCGCGCATCATCGCTTTCCGTGAATGGATCCTCGACGAAGTCGCCAGGACGCAGACCTGACGACTTCTGCAGGCCTCAGCCGGCGACCGGCGTCCCGAACCAGCCGATCACCGCGCCGATGATCAACAGCACGCCGAGCCAGTGGCCGCCGTCGATCAGGGTCAGGTCCCAGCCGAAATTCTCATAGCGATGGTTGGCCGTCAGCGTCGTGGCGACGAAACCCAGCCAGAGGACGAAGCCGAAGACCAGCCCTGCGACAAGGACCGGCTCGCCGCCCGTCATCGCGCCGACGACCAAGGCCAAGACCAGCGCCATGATCAGCTCGGCGATGAAGGAGATGATGAAGGGCAATATTGATTTCTTTGACGTTGACGGATCGATCCTGGCCGCCCTCATCCAAGGCTTGCTGAGGACCGTGTACCAGACCGCGCCAAACAGCCACGCCGCGACGGCCGCGACAACCACCGCCAGCCAGTTCACCACTGAAAAATCCATAAAGCCCTCCCCTCAAGCATGCCGCCCAAAGCCTGACGGTTCTGGGATAACGACATGCGTATTCTTCAAATCAATGCGCGATGGAACGCCTGTTCGGCAATGCCGTCAAGCGAAGCGCCACACCGTGGTGCGCTTGACCAGGGCGTCCTCCAGCGCCCGCGTCACCGCCACTTCGTAGACGGCGAGCGGCTCCAGTCCCGCCTTCGGCATGTAGGAGCGGCCCGGATCGCCGACGAGGATGTCAGCGCCGCGCGCCTTCAGTGTCGAAAACCACGGCATCAGCGTGTCGGCGAAGGATTTGTCGTAGAAGACGTCGCCGGCCAGCACCACGTCCCAGCCGGCGTCGGTGCCGATGCAGTCCGTGCCGCAAAAGTCGATGGCAACGCCATTGGCCTCTGCGTTGAGGCGGACCGCCGTTTCGCAGAACGGGTCGATGTCGGCGGCGATCACGTGCGCCGCACCCGCCTTGGCGGCGGCGATGGCGACAAGGCCGGAGCCGGAGGCGAAGTCGAGCACGCGTTTGCCCCGCACATCCGACGGATTGTCCAGCACGTAACGGGCAAGGCCCTGACCGCCGGCCCAGGCAAAGGCCCAGAACGGCGGCGGCAGGCCGATTTCAATCAGCTCGTTCTCCGTGCGCTGCCAGAGGTCATGCGCTTCGTCGGCAAGATTGAGGACAATCTCCGGCACATGCGGCGGCGACATAAGCGCCGTGTTGTCGAGAATGAACTTTTTCGCGCTGTTCGGCGTGAGGACCGTCACGGAGCCGGCGTCAGGCCGCCCATGCGGCAGACTTCCTTCCATTCGGCCGGCGTCACCGGCTGTACGGAAAGCCGTCCAAGCCGCACCAGCGCCATCTCGGCAAGCTTCGGATTGGCCTTGACCTGTTCCAGCGTCGGCGGGTTCGGCACGTCCTTGAAGGCGCGGATGTCGACGCATTCCCAGCGCGGATCGTCGGTGGTGGTATCCTGATGGGCAAGCGCGCAGACCTCGGCAATGCCGACGACGTTCAGCCCCTCATTGGAGTGATAGAAGAAGCCGAGATCGCCGATCTGCATCGCCTTCATGTTGTTGCGCGCTGCATAGTTGCGCACGCCGTCCCACTGCGTGCCGGCCTTGCCCTTGGCCTTCAGCGCCTCGAAGGAGAAGACCGAAGGTTCGGATTTGAACAGCCAGTAGTTCATGTCTTTGCTCCAACTACTATTTTTGCGCAATTCCGGACGGAAAACCGTTACACACTTTTCCTGGGATCACTCGAGGCGCCGCCGGAACTAACTAGCCGCCGGCTTGTTGAAGGTCCAGTTCCACTGGCGGATTTCGACACTTTCGAACAGCCCGGCCTTGGCATAGGGGTCGGCAGCCGACAGCGCCTGCGCACCGGCGAGGTCGGGCGCTTCCACGACGACGAGGCTGCCATTGGGCTTGCCCTCGGCGTCCAGGAACGGGCCGGCAAAGGCCAGTTTGTTGTCGGCGTTCAGGCGTTCGAGAAAGGCGACGTGGACCGGCCGCGTATCGACCCGCACCTGCAGGCTGCCCGGCTTGTCCTTGCAAATCAACGCAAACAGCATGTTAAACTCCGGTTTGTTTGGGGATTAGAGGTCGGTTTCGGTTTTCAGGGGTCGCGTCATCAGCGCGGACACAGCTTGCCGAATGGTGATCGTGCCGTCCAGTATCGCCGACACCGCAGCGATGATCGGCGCGTCGATGTGGCGCTCGGTGGCGATGCGGGCGGCGATCGCCGCCGTCGGCACGCCTTCGGCGAGTGGCAGTCCCGACAAGGGCTTACCTTGCCCCAGCGCCAGCCCATAGGCGAAATTGCGCGACTGGGCGGAAGAGCAGGTGAGCAAAAGGTCGCCGAGGCCGGAAAGCCCCATCAGCGTCTCCGGCTTGGCGCCGAAGGACGCGCCGATGCGGCGCAGTTCGACGAAGCCGCGCGTCACCATGGCGGCCTGCGCGCTGGCGCCGAGCCCGGCGCCGGTGACGGCGCCAGCGGCAATGGCGAAGACATTCTTCAAAGCGCCGCCAATCTCGACGCCGATCAAATCGTCGCTGGAATAGCAGCGCAGATTCTGCGCCGAAAAGCGCGCGGCAAGCTCGGCCGCCAAGGCGTCGTCGCGTGCAGCAACCACGACAGCGGTCGGCAGACCCCTGGCGACGTCGGCGGCAAAGCTCGGACCGGACAGGGCCGAAACCGGAGTTTCGGGCAGAATCTCACCAACGATCGCCGACAGCAGCGCGCCGGTGTCGCGCTCGATACCCTTGGCGCAGAGAACCAGCGGGATGCCTTTCGGCATATGGGGCTTTGCCGTCGTCAGCATGGCGCGCAGCGCCTGTGCCGGTGCCACGGCCAGCGCGCAATCGGCATCAGTCAGGGCAGTGCCGATATCGCTGGTCGCCGCAATGCCTGTTTCAATGGCGATGCCGGGGAGATAACGCGGGTTCTCGCCGCGGCGGATCGCGGAAACCGTCTCTTCGTCGCGGGCGTAGAGCCGCACATCGTGACCGGAGCGCAGCATCGCCAGCGCCAGCGCCGTGCCCCAGGCGCCGCCGCCAAGCACGGCGACGCGCCAGCCGGTCTTGTCCCTGCCGCTTGTCTTGCTGGCGCTCATGCTTTCGCTCCACGCCGGCCGGAGCCGACCATCGGTGCCGAAATGCTGTCCAGCGGCCAGCGCGAACGCGGCACGAAATCGAAGCCGTTCTCTTGCGACAGGCCTGCCCGCAACCGCTCGATCCCGGCCCAGGCGATCATCGCCGCGTTGTCGGTGCACAGTTTGAGCGGCGGCGCGACAAAGGCGAAGCCGGCCTCGGCGCACTGCTTCTGCAGCGTCGCCTTGATCGCTCTGTTGGCGGCGACTCCACCGGCAACGACCAGCGCCGGCTCGGCCTTGTCCGGAAATTCGTCGCGGAAGCGGGCCAGCGCGCGGGCCACGCGGTCGCCAAGTGAGTCGGCTACCGCCGCCTGGAACGAGGCGCAGATGTCGGCGACATCCTGCTCGCTTAGCGGCTGGATGGCGGTCGCCGCCTGGCGCACCGCGGTCTTGAGGCCGGAGAAGGAGAAATCGGGCTGCGCAGATCCTTTCATCGGCCGTGGAAAGGCAAATCGCGTCGCATCGCCCGAGATTGCCGCCTTTTCGACATTCGGGCCGCCGGGATAGGGCAGGCCGAGCATTTTGGCCGTCTTGTCGAAAGCTTCGCCGAGCGCGTCGTCGATGGTCGTCGCCCAGCGTTGGTAGTCGCCGACGTCGCGCACGGCGACGATCTGGGTGTGGCCACCGGAGACCAGCAGCAGCAGATAGGGAAAATCGAGCCCGTCGGTCAGCCTTGCGGTCAGTGCGTGGCCTTCGAGATGGTTGATGGCGATCAGCGGCTTGCCGGCGGCCGCTGCAATCGCCTTGGCTGTCATCAGGCCGACGATCAGCCCGCCGACTAGGCCGGGGCCGGCAGTGGCGGCAATGGCGTCGATGTCGGCCAGGGCTACGCCCGAATCCGCAAGAGCGGCCTCGACAATGCCGTCCAGCGCCTCGACATGGGCACGCGCGGCGATCTCCGGCACGACGCCGCCGAAGGCGGCGTGCTCCTCGATCTGGCTGAGCACGATGTTGGACGCAATCACCGGCACGGAATCGCCGTCCAGCGTCACCACGCTGGCGGCGGTCTCGTCGCAACTCGTCTCAATGCCCAGAACGCGGATCAATTCGTCGCTGTCTCCAGAGATTGTGTCGCCGGACTTTCCTAGTTAGTAGAGGCGGGCCTCGCTAGGGAGAGCGCCGGAAACGCAAAGCCAGCCGGGGGTTATCACGGACCGCGCGCCATGCAAACTTTGAAAATAGGAACACGCGGCAGCCCGCTGGCGCTCGCCCAGGCGCATGAGACGCAGGCGCGGCTGATGGAAGCGCATGGCATGCCGGCAGAAGCCTTCGAGGTCGTCGTCATTTCGACCAGCGGCGACCGCATCCAGGACCGGCCGCTGTCGGAAGCCGGCGGCAAGGGGCTGTTCACCAAGGAAATCGAAGACGCGCTGCTGGCCGGCACGATCGATATCGCCGTGCATTCCTCCAAGGACATGCCGACAGTGCTGCCGGTCGGGCTGGAGCTGTCCGCCTTCCTGCCGCGCGAGGATGCGCGGGACGCCTTCATCGGCAAGGCGGTGAAGCGCATTGTTGATTTGCCGCAAGGCGCCAAGGTCGGGTCGTCTTCGCTCAGGCGCCAGGCGCTGATCCGGCGCATGCGGCCGGACCTAGACGTGGTCATGTTCCGCGGCAATGTGCAGACCAGGCTGCGCAAGCTGGAGGAAGGCGTCGCCGAAGGCACGATCCTCGCTTTTGCCGGGCTGAAGCGGCTGGGGCTCGGCCAGGTCGTCACCGATCTGATGCCGCTCGATGCTTTTCCGCCGGCGCCGGGACAAGGCGCAATCGGCATCGAAACCCGCATCGGCGACAGCGAGGTCGAAAAGATGCTGGTGGCCATCCATGATGTGCCGACAGGCCAGGCGCTGGCCTGTGAGCGCGCCTTCCTGGCGGCGCTCGATGGCTCCTGCCGCACGCCGATCGCCGGCTATGCGACGATATCGGGCGGCAGGCTGGTTTTCGCCGGGCTGATCATTTCGCCCGATGGCACGCAATCGCATGAGGTCAAGGCCGAAGGCTTGGCGCTGGATGCCGCTGACATCGGCACGGACGCGGCCAGGATGGTGCGGGTCAAAGCGGGCGAAACCTTCTTCGACGGCTGGGTCTGATATGCGTGTCCTGGTGACGCGGCCGCAACCTGGGGCGTCGCGAACCATGCGGCGGCTGCAGGAATTGGGATTTGAGCCGCTCCTTCTGCCGCTGACCGAAACGGTGACACTGCGGGTTGGCGCCGATGCTGCGAGCGACAATGCCGTGGCCGTCGCTGTGACCAGCGCAAATGCGGTGCGGCATGCGCCGAAAGAACTCATTCGTGCGCTCGCCGCCTTGCCTTGCCATGCCGTCGGACGCAGGACGGCTGAAGCGGCACGTTCGACAGGGTTCTTGTCGGTCAGTGAAGGGGCGGGCGACGCCGAGCGGCTGGCCGAGGCGATTGCTGCCGGCCTTTCCGGCAAGGCGGTCGTCTATCTCACAGGGCGCGTGCGGTTTCCGGCATTCGAGGCGCGGCTGCGAAAGGCCGGCGTCGAGGTCCGCACCGTCGAAACCTACGACACGATTTCGCTCGATTATTCCGATGCTGAAATCCGTACACGCCTGTCCGATCAGGCGGTCGACGCGGTGCTGCTCTATTCAGCCAAGGCGGCGGCAGCGTTGCAGGCCTTGGCCAGCCGGGCGGAACTGCGCGATCTCTTTGAAAACATGCAGGCTTTTGCGCTCTCCGAGCGCGTGGCAGCGGCGTTTGACAATGCCGCCGGCAAAAAAATACGCATTGCGCGGGAACCGCAGGAGGAGGCGCTGCTTGAGCTGTTGCACCGCGGCGACTGAGCGCCGTGTCATCACGCCGCCCCTTTTCACCTGATGATGATGTGCTAGACCATTTTTCAAACCATCACGCGCCGTCGGGCGCCCAGACGAAGCAGGATTGCGGAGCCCAGGCATGGTCAAGACGCCGAAGATGCGACATTCGAAAAGCCGCCGCGAGCCGGTGACCATCGAACTCGAACCCGGCGCTGTCTCGCGCATTGCCGATGCGGATGCCGCCAAGACGGATGTCGCCAACTCGGACGACGTCGAGGCCCCGGCAGGGTCGGTTGCGGCTGAGGATGCCGCTGCCATGGCCAATGCGCAGCCGGAGACGCCTGACGAGCCCGTTCATGCCGATCAGGCCGATCTCGAGCCGTGGGAGCACTCCGATGCCGCGGCGCAGGCCGCTCCCGAAAGCGCCGATGCCAAGGCGTCCACCCAGGCGGAGCAGCCTTACCCCACCGCTTCGGATGCGCCACCGCGCGCCAGAACCTCCGACTACAGTTTCGAGGATGCCTCGCCCAAGCCGGGTGCACCCAAGGAAACCCCAAGGACAGCCGGGAACCAGCCCATGGCCGCGCAACCGAAGCGCACGAACGGCATTGCCGCCGGCATCATCGGCGGTGTCATCGCGCTGGCTGCCGCCGGCGGGCTGCAGTTTGCCGGCGTGCTTGGCGCTCCGGGCTCAGGGGCGGGCACGGTCTCGCTCGACGGCGTCAATGGCGAGATCGCTTCGCTGAAGCGCGAAATGGCCGACCTCAGGGAAGCCAGCGGCAATGGCGCCGCAACGGCCAAGGTCGACGGGCTGTCTTCGGCGCTGGATCTGGTCAAGGCCGATGTCGCATCGCTGAAATCGGCGGTCGAAAGGGGCGGCGCCGGCGACAATGCCGGGCTTGCCTCGCTTGGCGACAAGGTCAAGCAGATCGAGACCGCTGTCGCCGCCCTTGGCCAGGCCGGTGGTGCAGCGCCCGTCGATCTCGCGCCGCTCAATGAAAGACTGGCGGGCCTCGACGCACTGGTGAAATCGGCCGGTGAGGCAGCCAAGACGCAGGAAGGCAAGATCGCCGCGCTGGAGCAGTCGGTGACGCAGCTCGCCGGCAAGGTCGATGCGCAGGCCTCGCAGCCAAAGATCGCGATGGCCATCGCCGCTTCGGCCTTGAAGGCGGCGCTTGACCGCGGCGCGCCGTTCGCCGCCGAGTTGGAGACCTTCGCGGCGATCTCGCCCGATGCACCGCAGATTGCAGCGCTGCGCCCCTACGCTGAAAAGGGCGTCCCGACCCGCACCGAGATCGCCGGCGAGGCCGACGCCGCGGCCAATGCGATGGTCGCGGCGGCGACGCCGGTCGATGAAAATGCCGGCTTCTTCCAGAACCTTTTGTCGAGCGCCGAATCGCTGGTCAAGGTCCGGCCGATCGGCGCCGTCGAAGGCGCCGGCGCGCCGGAAACCGTGGCGCGCATCGAAGTGGCGGTCAATCAGGGCGACTACGCCAAGGCGCTCAGCGAATACGCAACGCTGCCGGATGCGGTCAAGGCTGCCGGCGCCGACTTTGCCGGCAAACTGAAGGCGCGCATCGACGTCGAGACGCAGGTCGACGCGCTGATTGCAGGTGCGATGAAGGCATGAGGACGACACGATGATCCGCATTCTCATCTTTCTCGCCGCCGTCTTCGCCCTCGGTCTGGGCTTTGCCTGGCTGGCCGATCGTCCCGGCGAGATGGTCGTTACCTTCAACGGTTACCAATACCAGGTCAGCCTGATGGTGGCGGCGGTGGCGATCGTTGCCGTCGTCGCAGCGGTGATGATCGTCTGGTGGCTGATCAAGTCGCTGTGGAACAGCCCATACACGATCTCGCGCTATTTCCGCGTGCGCCGCCGCGACCGCGGCTACCAGGCGCTGTCGACCGGCATGATCGCAGCCGGCGCCGGCGACGGCGCGCTGGCCCGCAAGAAGTCCAAGGAAGCCGCCAAACTGATCCGCTCCGACCAGGAGCCGCTGATCCAGCTGCTCGAAGCGCAAGCCTCGCTGCTCGAAGGCGACCATGAGGGCGCGCGCGAAAAATTCGAGGCCATGCTCGACGACCCCGAAATGCGGCTGCTTGGCCTGCGCGGGCTCTATCTCGAAGCCGAACGGCTCGGCGACCGCAACGCGGCGCGTCACTATGCCGGCCGCGCCGCTTCCGTCGCGCCGCAACTGGCTTGGGCCGCCGAATCGACGCTGGAGGATCTGACCGGACGCGGCGACTGGGACGGCGCGCTGAAGCTGGTGGAGGCGCAGAAGTCGACCAGGCAGATCGAACGCGACGCCGCCAATCGCCGCCGCGCTGTGCTGTTGACCGCCAAGGCGCAGGCGCTGACCGACAGCGACCCCAATGCAGCCAAGACAGCGGCACTCGAGGCCAACAAGCTCGCGCCCGATTTCGCGCCGGCCGCGGTTGCAGCCGCCAATCTTCTGTTCAAACAGAACGATGTGCGCAAAGGCTCGAAGATCCTTGAGGCAGCCTGGAAGGCGGAGCCGCATCCCGAGATCGCCGAGCTCTACACCCATGCAAGGCCGGGAGATGCCGTGGTCGATCGTCTCAACCGGGCGAAGAAGCTGCAGGAGCTGAAGCGCAACAATGCCGAATCGTCGATGACGGTGGCGCGCGCCGCGCTCGATGCGCAGGATTTTTCCACCGCCCGCCGCGAGGCGGAAGCGGCGATCCGCATGGATCGCCGGGAAGGCGCTTACCTGCTGCTGGCCGATATCGAGGAGGCAGAGACCGGCGACCAGGGCAAGATCAGGCAATTGCTGTCCAAGGCGGTCAGGGCGCCGCGCGATCCGGCCTGGGTCGCCGACGGCGTCGTCTCCGAACGCTGGGCGCCGGTATCGCCGGTCAGCGGCAAGCTCGACGCTTTCGCCTGGCGCGCACCGATGGAGCGGCTGGGCCAGCTCATCGACAGCCATGAAGACGAAGCCGATGTGCCGGTGCTTGCGGCACCTGCCAAACCGGCAAAGGAAGCCGAAGTGATCGATCATCCCGCCATCGCCAGGACGAGCAGCGAGGCGCCGATCGAGCCGAAGCCCGCTGTGGGCGATGACCAGGTCACGCCGGTCACCGCCGCCGCTTTCGCCGCAATACCAAACGACGCCGAACCCGTCGAACCTGCCGAGGAACTGGCGCGGCTGCCCGACGACCCCGGCGTCGACCCCGATGACGAAGCGGAGAAGTCACCGCGCCGCTTCCGCCTGTTTTGATCCCTGAAGCATGATCCCAAAAAGTGGATACCGGTTTTTGGAAAAGATCATGCTCCAATAATGTGAAGTGAGCACCATGTTCGAACGCGTCCTGGCCTTTCTGAAAGACCTGCCCTCCGGGGCTGGGGCTCGCGCCAATGCGGACGATCCGCGCGTTGCGGCGTCGGCTTTGCTCTATCATGTGATGAATGCCGACGGCGTGCGCCAGGATGTCGAGTGGGAGCGGTTCAAGCAGGTGCTGGCGCAGAGCTATTCGATCAGCGGCGACGAGCTCGATGCACTGGCTGCCGCCGGCGAGCGCGCCGACAATGAGGCGATCGACCTCTATGCCTTCACCAGCGTCTTGAAGCGCCATCTCGACGCCGAGGCGCGCAAGGCTTTCATCGGCCTGATGTGGGAAATCGTCTATGCCGACGGCGAACTGCATGAACTGGAGGACAACACCGTCTGGCGCGTTGCCGAACTGATCGGCGTCGAGCGCCAGGATCGCGTCGAGGCGCGCCGCAAGGCGGCGGCCGCCGCGCCCGGCGCCAGCGGAACGTCGAGCGACGAATAGGATTCCGCCTTTCCATGCCGCCCAGACCGAGCTCGAAACCAAAAATCCTGATCGTGCTGCATCAGGAGACTTCGAGCCCCGGCCGGGTTGGCCACATGCTGCTCGAGGAAGGTTTCGACCTCGACATCCGCCGGCCGCCTCTCGGCGACAGCCTGCCGGAGACGCTGGAGGGACACGCCGGCGCCGTGGTGTTCGGCGGGCCGATGAGCGCCAATGACGAAGATGAGTTCGTCCGCCGCGAGACCAACTGGCTCAATGTTCCGCTAAAGGAGAACCGGCCCTTCCTCGGCATCTGCCTTGGCGCGCAGATGCTGGCCAATCATCTCGGCGGCAAGGTCGAGGGGCATGGCGAGGGGCTGGTCGAGATCGGCTGGTATCCGCTGAAGCCGACCGAAGCCGGCAAAAAGCTGCTGCCCTGGCCCGACATGGTTTACCAGTTTCACCGCGAAGGCTTTTCGCTGCCCAGGGATGCGACGCTGCTGGCCACGGCGGAAACCTACCCCAACCAGGCTTTTCGCTATGGCGACAATGCTTGGGGCATCCAGTTCCATGGCGAACTGACCCGGTTGATGATGCAGCGCTGGGTGGTGCGCGGCGCACACCGTTTCGAATTGCCCGGCGCGCAGCCCGGCCGCGACCATCTCGGCGGCCGGCTGATCTGGGATATGCACCTCAAGCGCTGGCTGAGCGAATTTTTGAGCCTGATCTTCGGCAAGCCTACTGAGGGATAGAGCAAAATCCAACTACTCTGAACGGCCGAGCTTGCCCAAAGACGACTTACCTCTGGGAGGCGTGTACGATGGATCCGGGACCTTAGCCCGTTCCCGCAGATTTGGATTGCGCCCCAAACACTCCGATGGATCGAAAAACTCCGTGGCGCATTTAAGCTTCGGCTAATAACGGCCCCAGGAGAGAACCAATGAAGAAGACGCTGCTCATTTTGAGCCTACTCATTCCGCTCGCGGCATGCTCCCGCACCGAACAAGGCGCTGCCGTCGGTGGTTTGGGTGGCGCAGCTGTAGGCGCAGCAGTGGCCGGCGACCCGGTAAAAGGGGCGGTTGTTGGCGGGGCGGTCGGAGCGCTGGCCGGGGCGGTCATCGGGCACGCCAGCGAAGCCGGCCAGTGCAGATATCGCGGTCGGAACGGTCGAGTTTACGTTGCTCAGTGCCCGGACGGCTACTGATCTCAAAGGCGCGTGATCTCTTTCGATCACGCGTCTTTTCGGGGTAGGATAACTGAATGGCATATAACAGCAAAAGACTGCTGGCTTTCTGGTTAGCCGTTGTCAGCGCTGTCGCGATAAACGCCGAACTTTCGACCGCGGCCTTGGCCGCACCTGTAGAAGCGAAGACGATTGCCGATCACTTCTCATCGGTAAAGTCCATGTCCGGGGACTTTGTCCAGTCGGGCCCAAGAGCGGAAAGGACCAAAGGGAAATTTTTCCTCCAGCGGCCGGGCAAGATCCGGTTCAACTATGCAGGCCAATCAGGGGTCAGCGTAATTGCAGATGGAAAATCCTTGGTGGTCTATAACAAGAAGCTCAAGACATCGCGGCTTTATGCTCTCTCGAAGACGCCGCTCAAGCTGCTCCTCGACAATCAGGTCAACTTTTCCGGCAATCGCCTCAAAAGTATCAGGGACGATGGCGCCCAGGTGATCATCAGGCTGGCCGACAAGTCGGCCTTCGGCAATTCGAATATCACTATGGTGTTTGACAGGGAATCGCTCGATCTACGCAGATGGACCCTGACTGACGAGAGGGGCCTTACCTCGACAGTCACCATATCCAACGTGAAGCAGGGCGTTCGCGCTCCTGCGGGCACCTTCACTATCGACTATGCCGCAAACCGTGAATTCAACACCAAAACGAAATAGTCGGCAGCGCCACGAACTGCCCGTGTAACACTACTCGGCGGCCGTCTCGGACGGCACCTCTGCCGGTGCCGAAGGCTCGGCCTCGGCATGCGGATTGCGCCGTGAGAACAGCGACCTGAGCGTGACGTAGAACACCGGCGTCAGGAACAGGCCGACGAAGGTGACGCCGAGCATGCCGGAGAACACCGCGGTGCCGAGCGACTGGCGCATTTCGGCGCCCGGGCCCGTCGCGATCATCAGCGGCACGACGCCGAGGATGAACGAGAAGGCGGTCATCAGGATCGGCCGCAGCCTGAGCCGGCAGGCTTCGACGGCAGCCTCGGCGGCCGACAGGCCGCGTTCCTGCGCCTGCCGCGCGAATTCGACGATGAGGATCGCGTTCTTGGCGGCAAGTCCGATCAGCACGATGAGGCCGATCTGCACGAGGATGTTGTTGTCCAGCCCTCGGAACGACACGCCGAGCAACGCTGCGAGCACGCCGAGCGGCACCACCAGCACGATGGCGAACGGCAGCACCCAGCTTTCATATTGCGCCGCCAGCGCCAGGAACACGAACAGCACCGACAGTCCGAAGATATAGACAGCGGCATTGCCGGTGTTGCGCTCCTGATAGGCGAGTTCGGTCCATTCGTAGGAGGTACCGGCCGGCAACGTCTGTGCCGTGATTGCTTCCATCTTGGCAAGCGCATCGCCGGTGGAAACACCGGGCGCGGCGTTGCCCTGCAGCGGCACGGAGACGTACATGTTGTAGCGCTGGACCAGCGCCGGGCCGGTGACGTCGCGGATCTCGATCAACGTGCCCAGCGGAACCAGCGCGCCGGTCGCCGAGCGCACCTTCAGTTTCAAGATGTCGGCGCGATCGAGGCGGAACGCCTGGTCGGCCTGCGCGCGCACCTGGTAGACGCGCCCGAAAGCGTTGAAGTCGTTGACGTAGGCGGTGCCCAGATTGATCGACAGCGTCTCGAAGATGTTGGGGATCGGCACGTTCAGGATGCGCGCCTTGTCGCGATCGATCGCCAGGAAGAATTGCGGGCTGGACGCGGAGAAGGTGGTGAACACGCCGGTCAGCCCCGCCGTCTTGTTGGCCTTGCCGGCAATTTCATAGGCAAGCGCCAGGATCTGCCGCATGTCGGCGCTGTTGCGCTCCTGGATCTGCAGCTTGAAGCCGCCGGCATTGCCGACGCCGCGGATCGGCGGCGGCGGCAGTGCGATAATGAAGGCTTCCTTGATGCTTTGCAGGCTGCCGAACAAATTGCCGATGACCTGGGTCGCGGACTGGCCGGCTTCCAGTCGCTCGTCAAACGGCTTGAACCTGGCGAAGATCACGCCCGCGTTGCTGGCATTGGTAAAGGTGGCACCGGAGAAGCCGGCGAAGGCGACCGCGTAGTCGACGCCCGGCGTTTTCTGGATGATCTGCGACGCCTGCTGGATGACGGCATCGGTCCGCGATAGCGAGGCGCCGTCCGGCAACTGGACGACGACGATCGCATAGCCCTGGTCGAGCGACGGAATGAAACCGCGCGGCACCGTCTGAACCATATAGACCGTGGCGTAGATGAGGGCCGCGAAAACGGCCAGCGTGGCGGCGATCGCTATCCGCGAGCCGACCAACACGCGCACGATGCTCGAATACCAATGGGCGACCTTGTCGAAGCCGCGATTGAAGCCGTCGGCGAGCGCCCGTCCGAACCGCGCCAGGAAAAAGCGCGGCGGCGCCGCAGCAGTGTGGTGCGGCTTGAACAGCAGCGCGGCCAAGGCCGGCGAGAGCGTCAGCGAATTGAATGCCGAGATCGCCGTCGACACCGCGATGGTGATCGCAAACTGCAGGTAGAACTGCCCGGAAATGCCGGGGATGAAGGCTGTCGGTACGAACACGGCTATCAGCACCAGCGAGATCGCGATGACCGCCGTTCCGACTTCGTCCATGGTCAGATGCGACGCCGGATTGGGCGCCAGCCCGCTGGCGATATTTCGCTCGACGTTCTCGACCACGACGATCGCATCGTCGACGACGATGCCGATGGCCAGCACGAGGCCGAACAGCGTCAGCATGTTGAGGGAGAAGCCGGCGGCGTAAAGCACCGCCAGCGTGCCGATCAGCGACACGGGGATCGCCACGATCGGCACGATCGCCATGCGCCACGATTGCAGGAAGACGATGATGACGATGATGACCAGAACCATCGCCTCGAGGATCGTCTTGTAGACCTCCTGGATCGACTCGGCGACGAACTCGGTCGGATTGTAGACGATGTCGTAGCTCAATCCCTTCGGGAAGTCCTGGGAAAGCTCCTTCATCTTGTCCTGGATCTCCGCGGCTGCGGCGAGCGCATTGGTGCCTGGCCGCTGGAAGATGGCGAGCGCCACCGCCGGTTTGCCGTTGAGATAGGAGTTGGTGACGTAATCCTTGGCGCCGAGCTCGATGCGCGCCACGTCCTGCAGCTGGATCAGGCGGCCGTCTTCGGCCGATTTGACGATCACGTATCGGAAGTCCCGTGCGTCGTTGAAGCGGCCTTGCGTGGTGACCGTGTACTGGAACGCCGTGCCGGTATTGGTCGGCGGCGCGCCGATGGAGCCGCCCGACACCTGGACGTTCTGGTCGCGCAGCGCCTGCACCACATCGCCCGAGGTCATCCCCAGGGCGGACAGTTTTTCCGGATCGAGCCAGATGCGCAGCGAATATTCGCGTTCGCCAAAGATGATGAGGTCGCCGACGCCGTCCAACCTGAGCAGTATGTCGCGCACCCGCGAGCGGGCGTAGTTCGAGACGTAGAGCTGGTCGTAGGTATTGTCGGGCGACAGCATGTGCACGACCATCATCAGGTCGGGCGAGCTCTTGATGGTGGTGATGCCGAGGCGGCGGACTTCTTCGGGCAGGCGCGGCTCGGCGACCGAGACGCGGTTCTGCACCAGCACCTGCGCCTGGTCGAGATCGGTGCCCAGCTTGAAGGTGATGGTCAGCGCCATCGCTCCGTCGCCCGACGAATAGGACGACATGTAAAGCATGCCCTCGACGCCGTTGATCTCCTGCTCGATCGGCGTTGCCACCGTCGCTGCCACTGTCTCGGCGTCGGCGCCCGGGTACTGGGCGCGAACGACGATGGTCGGCGGCGCGATCTCGGGATATTGCGCGATCGGCAGCTGGGTATAGGCAATCCCGCCGAGGATCAGGAGGACGATCGAAACCACCGATGCGAAGATCGGACGGTCGACGAAGAAATGGGCGAACCTCATTGCTGCAACCCGGCGGTCTCGACCTTGGGCGGCAACGTCACCATCTCGACTTTCACCTTGGTGCCGGGCCTGGCGTGCATCAGCCCGTTGACGATGATCGTCTCGTCGCCGGTCAGGCCCGCGCGGATCACCCGGTAGCCGTCGAGAAGCGGGCCGGTGCGCACGGGCTTCGCCGACACCATCCCTGCCTCATCCACCAGGTACACGATGCGGCGATCCTGATCGGCGCCGACCGCCTCGTCGGGCACCAGGACGCCGCTATGCGGCAGCGACCCCGGCACGTTGATGCGCCCGAACATGCCTGGCTGGAGAACGCCGTCGGCGTTGGCAAACCTTGCACGCACCCGCATGGTGCCGGTCGCGTTGTCGATCCGGTTCTCGGCAAAATCGAGCTTGCCCTTGAATACCGCCTCCGCGCGGTCAGCGACGCGAACCACCACCTCGAGCCCGCCGGCGCCTTCCTGCATGCTGCCGCCGCGCTCCTTCGCGTCGCGGGCGTAGCTGAAATACAGGCGCTCATCGACGTCGAAATAGAAGTCGATCGGATCGCGCGTGACGATGGTCGTCAGCAAGGTGGAATCCGGCTGCACGAGGTTGCCGACCGACACCAGCCGGCGGTCGATGCGGCCGGACAAGGGCGCCTTGATCTCGGTGAACTCCAGGTTCAGGTTGGCCGTCGTCAGCGCAGCCGTCGCGCCTTGCATCTGCGCCTGCGCCGAAAGGTATTCCCGCCGACGGTCGTCGACCGTCGCGGCCGAGATATTGCCGGTCTTGGCGAGTTCATCGGCGCGATCCAGCTGCATCTTGGAGAATTCGAGCAGGGACTTGGCGACGTCTACTTGCGACTTGGCGGCATCGTAGGCCGCCTGGTACGGACGCTGGTCGATGGTGAAGAGCAGGTCGCCCTTGTTGACCAGTGCGCCGTCCTGGAAGCTGATCTTGTCCAGATAGCCGCTGACGCGCGAACGGATGGCGACCTCGTCGACGGCTTCGAAGCGCCCGACGAACTCGTCGTCTTCGACGATTTCACGCACCACCGGCTTGGCCGCCGTCACCACCGGCAATTGCTGGTCCTGCGCAAACGCGTTGCTGCTGAAAGCCATGCCGAGCAGGAATGCCACTGGGACGGCGGAGCGGGCCAGCCAGCCGACCGATCGGCTGGGTCGCCCGCTTGCGTCGCGATGCGATTGCCGATTCCCTGAAGTGTCCATTTGCGCCCCGCTAGCTGGACCCGGAGGTCGGGTGGTTCTCTTCTATATTTAAGGTTTCTCGTCGAGACCAGAGCACTGCAGTATTGTGCATGGCAACATAATCATTTTCCATATGGACTGAAATGTCCACCCTGTGGCTGCCCCGCCATCTGGCTAGTTCGCCCAGAACCGGCCCATCCGCTTCCGGCCCATCTCAGCCGTCATCGGCGCAAGCTGATTTGGACCGAGCGCCGGATCCTGCGGCTTACTCGATCAGTTGCGGCTGTTGAGATGCCGCACCCTTCGCAGTTGCGGAAACAGCACCGCCCACAGTCCGGCGACGGCAATCGCACCGACGCCGCCGATCACCACCGCCGGCACGGTGCCGATCAGCGCCGCCATGGTGCCGGCGCGGAACTCGCCGACTTCGTTGGAGGCGCCGACGAAGACCTGGTTGACGGCGTTGACGCGGCCGCGCACCTCGTCGGGTGTCCACAGCTGGATCAGCGTCTCCCTGATATAGACGCTGAACATGTCGGTGGCGCCGAGGCCGGCAAGGGCCAGGATCGACAGCCAGGTGATGGTCGAGACGCCGAACAGCACGGTGAAGGCGCCGAACCCGGCGACGAAGCCGAGCATGATCTTGCCGGCACTGTCGCGCAGCGGATGCCCGGCAAGCCAGACCGCGACACAGATGGCGCCGATGCCGGGCGCCGAGCGCAGCAGGCCGAGGCCCCACGGGCCGAGTTCCAGAATATCGCGGGCATAGACCGGCAGCAGCGCCGAGGCACCGGACAGAAGCACGGCGAAGAGGTCGAGCGAGATGGCGCCGAGCACGATCTTCTCGCTCCAGATGTATCGGAAGCCGGCAAACAGCGTCTCCATGGTCGGCTTGTCGGTGGCGCTCTGCTGGGCCGGTTTCGGAATGGTGAAGATCAGCAGACCGGCCACCAGCATCAGCACGGAGGCAACGGCGTAAGCGGCTTCGGCCGAGACGCCATAGAGCAGGCCGCCGGCGACCGGGCCGACAATGGTCGCCGTTTGCCAGGCGGACGAGTTCCAGGCGATCGCATTGCCGAAATCTTCCGGCGGAACAAGGTTGGCGAACAGCGACGACGAGGCCGGCCCATAAAAAGCGCGCGCCAGGCCGAACATAGCCAGCACGATGAAGATCGGCAGCGGGCTGACGAGACCGCGCAGCGTGAAGTACAACAGGACAAGCGCACAACCTGCCTCGACTACCGTCGCCAGCGCCATGATCAGGCGGCGGCCGAAACGGTCGGCGACAACGCCGGTGACCAGCACCAGCAGCAGCGACGGCAGGAACTGGACGATGCCGACAATGCCGAGATCGAAGGGATCGCGCGTCAGATCATAGATCTGCCAGCCGACGGCGACGGACACGATCATGGTGGCGAAGGTGGTCAGGAAACGCGCCGCCCAATAGCTCAGGAAGGAGCGATGGCGGAAGGCGGCGTAACGCCGGTCAGGCGGTGTATGGGAATGGGATGTCATGGATACAGGCCCCGTTGCTTGCATTGGCCGGCGGGGCACTTCCCGGAAATGGGCGCTGTTCCGGCCAATGAAACTTATCAAAGTTCGGGGCGCGTATGCGTGAAAATCGAGCCTGGATCAAGCGGTTTTCAAGCCGCTCGCCCGATTGCACGCGGACGTTACTGCCTCAGCGCGGCGGTGATGGCGTCGAGGCCGCCCTGTAATTCCGCCTCTTTCGGCCAGCCGAAACCGACGCGGAAGAAGCGCTTGGGCATATCGAACCAGTGGCCGGGACCGACATAGGTGCCGTGGTTTTCCAAGAGATTGACGTAGAAACGGTCGAGGTCGAAGTCTGGACTGACATTGAGCCTTGGAAATCCGACGACGCCGCCTTGTGGCCGCACCCAGTCGACCAGCGGCTCGCGGTCGATCCAATCTTGCACGATGTCGCGGCGTTTCGACATCTCGGGCAGCAGCGCGCCCAAGAAAGCGTCGCGGCGCCCCAGCATGCCGCGCGCAATGCCTTCGTCGATGACGCTGCCGCAAATGCCGATCTGCTCCTTGGCGGCGAGGAAGCGCTCCTGCAGTTCGGCATTGCTGGTGATCAGCCAGCCAATGCGGATGCCGGGAATGCCGAAGGCTTTCGACAGCGACGAGACGCTGATCGCTTTGGGGCTGAGAGAAGCCGCCGCCGGCAGGCGCTGTCCATAGGAGAGGTCGCGATAGGTCTCGTCGACCAGCAGATGGCAGCCGCTCGCTTCGGCCAGCGCAATCAGCGCGTCGAGATCGGCCCGGCCCATCATCGTGCCGGTCGGGTTGTGCGGGCAGGTGACGCTGATCAGCTTGGTGTTCGGTTGCATGCTGGCGGCGACGCGGCCGAAATCGATGGCAAAGCCTGCGTCGAAATCGAGATCGACATAGGAGATGGCGCAGCCGATCGCCTTGGGGGTCTCGATGTTGGTGGCGTAGTTCGGCCGGACGACGACAAGGTGGTCGCGCTCCGACAGAAGCGAGGTCGAAATGATGAAGAGCGCGCCCGCCGCACCGGCGGTCACCAGAACATCGTCAGGCGAAATGCCGGAATCCTGCGCCGCGATCAGCGCCCGCAACTCCTTGTCGCCGCGATGCTCGCCGTAGAACAGCGTGAGATCCGGCAGCGACAGGCCGACGTCGGAGAGTTTCTGATCGGCGATCGAGCTTTCGGAGAGATTGAACCGAATGCGATCGTAGCCGTATTCCTCCGGCGCCTCTTTCTCGATCACCATTCTGGCGTAGTTCATCGCTGCTCCCCCAAAGCAATCTCTGTGGTGTATCCAAGCCACAAAAGCACGAAGCCTGCCAAGGCTCATTCGCTGGCAGGCTTCTGTTCCAGTCGTCCAAACGATTGGCTCAGCGCCGAGGCGCTGAGCCCACTCAGGCCGGGACTTTGGCCTTCCGACCCTTGGCTTTGGCTGGCGGCGCCACTGCGGCCTTGCGGCCGAGGCCGATCGACTTGGCCAGCTCGGAGCGCGACGCCGCGTAGTTGGGGGCAACCATCGGATAGTCGGCCGGCAGGCCCCATTTGGTACGATAGGCTTCCGGCGTCAGGTTGAAATGGACGCCGAGATGGCGCTTCAGCGATTTGAACTTTTTGCCGTCTTCGAGGCAGATGATGTAATCCGGCGTCACCGACCGCTTGGGATTGACGGCCGGGATCTGCGGCGCCGCCACTGGGGCCGGCGGCTGGCTGAGCCCGCCGATCGACGCCGCAACGCTGGCGATGAGATCGCTCAGGCCGGCAACGGGCAAGCGGTTCTTCTCGACGTAAGCGGACACGATATGGGCGGTAAGCTCGAGCAGGTCGATGTCCTTGTCAGAGTCGTTGCTGTCGTCGGCCAATTTATCTCTCCGTCGCTAGGGGGGTGGCGGAAACTCCCAGAGTGGTCCCAGCGGAGCCGGAAATCCGCTCTAGTCATTTGTCTTGCCGCATATGTGCGGTTGCGCCAGATGATTCCATCCGGTGCAACCGCTCTAATCGCCAAATCTGCGTAACGCAATGACTTCGTATCGCGCCACACGTCATTTTGAACAACTATACTGAATTTTAATACTATCAGACGATCAGCGCCTTGTCGCGCCATAGTCGAAAACCGCCCTCGAAAGCGCGCGTATTGTCGCCGCGCCTGGATGTGGCGGGCAATTCATCCAGTCTGTCGACATTGCCGCCGCCGATGACGACATAATCCGGCTGCAGCGCCGCACGCAGCCGCCCGACGACGTCGAAAACGTATTTGCGCCATTTTTTCTTGCCGTATTTCTCCAGGCCGCGCTCGCCGACATAATCTTCGAAACTGCCGCCCTTGCGGTACGGCAGATGCGCCAGTTCCATCGGCTGGCCGACATTGTTGAGGATCATCGCCGCGCCCAGGCCGGTGCCGAGGCCGAGGAACAGCATGCGCCCGCCATTGTAGCTGCCGATCGCCTGCAGCAGCGCGTCGTTGACGACCTTGACCGGCTTGCCGAAGGCGGCAGCAAAATCGTAGCCGTCCCAGCCCTTGCCGAGATTGGCGGGATCGAGCGAAGGCCTGTTGTGCCTGACCGGGCCGGGATAGCCCATCGAGATCAGGTCATAGGCCAGCCCTTCGGCCAGCGTCTTCACCGTGGCGACCATCTGCTGCGGCGTCAGGTCCGGTCCGGAATCGGCGCGGCGCATCTCGCCGCCTGCGCTGGTGAGGATTTTCACATGCGAGCCGCCGACATCGATCGTCAGCACGATCGGTTCGGCCTTGGCCTTCGCGGGCCTGGCTGCCTTGGCCATGTCGTTTCCTCCGCTCACTTGGCGCGTTCCCCGTTTCAGGGAAACGGGGAATGCTCCAACTCTTTGTTTTACGCAATTCCGGACGGAAAGACCGCTCGCACTTTTCGTGGAGTTGCTCAACTCGGATTGATCCAGCCGTTGGGCGGCCCGAAGCTGGCCATGGCGTCGGCAGGCCCCCAGGTCTTCGGCTCATACATATGCGGCGGCGTGGTGTCGCCCAGCACCGGGCCGACGATGCGCCAGGCAAGCTCGCTGGCATCCTGGCGGGTGAACAATTGGCCATTGCCGTTCATGGCATCGCCGATCAGCCGCTCATAGGGCGGCATGTCGCCCTTCGAATCGTCCAGCGCGGTGAGCTCGACCTGCTCGCCGACCATGTCGTCGCCGGGCGCCTTGCGCTGCGCGCCGATCGAGATCGCCACCTGCGGGTCGATGCGGAAGCGCACGTAATTGGCGTCGCTGGGCTTGATCGGATCGAACACGTCGAGCGGCGGCCGCTTCAGCCGCACGATCACTTCGGTCACATGCACCGGCATGTTCTTGCCGGTGCGGATGAAGAAGGGCACGTCCTGCCAGCGCCAGGTGTCGACCATGAAGCGCACCGCGGCAAAGGTTTCGACCGGCGAGTTCGGCTTCACGCCGGGTTCAGCGAGGTAGCCGGTGAACTGGCCGCGCACGACGTCGTCCTTGGTCAGCGTGCGGATGGCGCGCAGCACCTGCACCTTCTCGTCGATCAGATCGTCGGCCGAGCGGCCGACCGGCGGTTCCATGGCGAGCAGCAAAAGGATGTTGAGCAGATGGTTCTCGATCACGTCGCGGATAGCGCCGACATCGTCATAGAATTTGCCACGGCCTTCAACGCCGAAGTCCTCGGCCATGGTGATCTGTACGCTTTCGACGAAGTTGCGGTTCCAGATCGGCTCGAGAAAGGAATTGGCAAAGCGGAAATAGAGCAGGTTCTGGATCGCCTCCTTGCCGAGATAGTGGTCGATGCGGAAGATCGACTGCTCTTCGAACACCAGATGCAGCACGCGGTTCAGCCAGCGCGCCGATTGGAGATCGTGGCCGAACGGCTTTTCCACCATCAGCCGCGCGCCATGCGCGGTACCGGATTGCTCCAGCCCCTGGACGACGGTCTCGAACATGGTCGGCGGCACCGCCATATAGTGCAGCGGCCGCTGCGCCGAGCCGAGCGCCGTCTTCAGCTTCTCGAAGGTCGCGCCGTCGCGGTAGTCGCCGCTGACATAGCGCAGCAGACTGGCGAATTTGGCGAAGATCTTTTCGTCGATCTTGCCGAGAGCGTTGACGATGCCGTCGCGGGCCCGCGCCTGCAATTGGTTGATGTCCCAGGCATCGAAGGCGACGCCGATCACCGGCTCGGTCAGCGTCCCCTTGGCTACCATCTGGTAGAGGGCCGGAAATATCTTCTTGTGGGCAAGGTCGCCGGTTGCTCCGAAGAGCACCAGCGTGTCGGACCGTTCCGGGCTCATCTTGCGCGTCTCCCCTGCGGCCTTCACTTGCCGGCCTTCGGCTTTTCGACATGGCCGCCAAAGGCATAGCGCATGGCCGACAGCAGCTTGTCGGCGAATTCGGATTCGCCCTGCGAGGAGAAGCGGTCGAACAAAGCCGAGGACAGAACCGGCGCCGGCACGCCGGTGTCGATCGCCGCCTTCAGCGTCCAGCGTCCTTCGCCGGAATCGGAGACGCGGCCGCCGAACTGGGCCAATGCCGGGTCGCTCTTCAGTGCGCCGGCGGTGAGGTCGAGCAGCCACGAGCCGATCACACTGCCATGGCGCCAGACCTCGGCCACTTGCGGCAGGTCGATGTCGAACTGATAGTATTGCGGGTTTTCCAAAGGGCTGGTCTCGGCGTCCGCCGTGCGCTGTCTTTTGCCGGCATTTGCCGATTTCAAAATGTTCATGCCTTCGGCATAGGCGGCCATGACGCCATATTCGATGCCGTTGTGGATCATCTTGACGAAATGACCGGCGCCGCTCGGTCCGCAATGCAGGTAGCCAAAGGGTGCGGTTCCGCCCGCCTTGTCGGGCGTGGCGCCGGCATCGGCGCCGGGCGCCAGCGTGGCGAAGATCGGATCGAGGTGTTTGACCGCCGTATCGGGGCCGCCGATCATCAGGCAATAGCCGCGCTCCAAGCCCCAGACGCCGCCGCTGGTGCCGACATCGACATAGTGCAGGCCCTTGGCCGCAAGCTCGGCCGCCTGGTCGACAGCGTCGTGATAATAGGAATTGCCGCCGTCGATAATGATGTCGCCGGGCTCCATCAATGCTGCCACCTGGTCGGCGATCTTGCCGGTGATCGCCGCCGGCAGCATCAGCCAGGCGCTGCGCGGCTTGGAAAGCTTGCCGACGAACTCCTCCATCGATGCGGCGCCGATGGCGCCATCGGCAACCAGGGCGGCAACGCTTGCCGGGTTGATGTCGTAGACGACGCATTCATGGCCGTCGCGCATCAGGCGGCGCACCATGTTGGCGCCCATCCTGCCCAGTCCCATCATTCCAATCTGCATGGTCTTGTCCTAGTCGCTTGAGGAAAGAAAATTGTGGGCGAGTTAGTTCTCAATGCCGACGGTGAAGTCGACATTCTCCCAACGGTCGCCGTCGGGCCAGAAAAAAGTGAAGACGATTGTATTACCTCGCGGAATATCGGCCACCGGCAGATCCGCCAGATGGACGCCAAAGACATTCACGGACGTGTTGATTTCATGGCTGGTCTGCCACTGGTCGCCGCTCCAGCGGATCAGTGCCGGCTGCAGCAGTTCAACCCGCAGCGTCTTGCCGGCTTCCAGGGTGCGCAGCCTGTTGTTGAAGCGCCATATCCTCAGCGGCGAGCCGGTCTTGTCCCTGACATAGCGCTTGACGCCTTGCGGCGGCATGTCGAAGACGGCGCCGTCGCGGAGCGAGCGCAACAGCTTGATGTGTTCCGAATGCGCCCAGACCAGCGGCATGGCGCTGCCCGACGGCCTGCCCAGCCACAATTCGCGCTCCGGTATGTCGGCGCCGTCCCAGACCTGTTCCGGCAGCAGACCGCCCACACCAGCCGAAGCCTCGAATGTCCTGAGCAGGCTTGCCGCCTTGTCCTTGTTACCGGCGGCCAGCTCGTAGTGGGCGCGTTCGCCGGCCAGCAACGGCCAGGGTCGGCCCTGGCCGTTGCCGTCGAAGGGGGCGCCGTCGGCGTGTTCGCCATAACCGTCGCTGGTGTAGCGGTACCATAGAGGCCCTTGCGGCAGGTCGCAGCGCAGTTGCGCGTCGATGATCTTGACCGTGCCGACGATGCGCGGATCGTCCGCGGCCCTGAGGCCGAAGCGGACTAGCGCCAGCGCGTCCGGGCTGACAATCGCTTCGGCCGGCTTGTCGGTATCGCCCGGCGGACGGTTCTTGATCGGTACGAAGCCGTCCTTCGGCGATGCGGCGCCTGAACCGTCGGCCGGCGCGATGCGGATGTAGTAGCCGTCGACGCCAGCCTCGTGGCACTCCGGTGTGCCGCTGACATAGGTCCAGCGCTCGATCTGGTCGTTCCAGCAATCCGCGACCTCGCGCAAATAGTTAGCCGGCTCCGGTTTGCCGTCAACGTCGAACAGATCGGCGGCGCCAAGCAGTGCCGATATTTCGACGGCGAGCGTGAATGGGCTGTAGCCGGCATCCTCTTCCCAGCGGTCCTGCCCGGTGACGGGACCATTGCGCACGACATAGGACGCTGCTTTCTCGACCATCGGCATGAAGGCGGCGAGCTTGGCGCGCGGCAGGTGGCCGGCGCGGTGCAGCGCATCGGCAAGCAGCAGTGGGAAGGCGCATTCGTCCATCTGGATGCCCGGCCAATAGAGCGAGCCGTCGAGCCACACATTTTGTGGCCAGTGGCCGTCCGGCTGCTGGATGGAACGGAGATAGGCGAGGATCTCAAGCGCCTGCGCCGGATCGCCGGCGGCGAGCAAGCCGCCCGCGGTTTCCACAAGGTCGCGCGGCCAGACCAGATGATAGCCGCCAAGGTCGTCGTCGCCCTTGCTCGCTCCCCACGGGATCGACAGGCTGGCAACGGCCGCGCCGGGCCTCGCCAGCGACAGGTGCGTCGCCAGCACCACTGTGCTGACGCGGTAGGTGTTGAGGCCGGATGCATCATGGTGGTCGAGCGGCGTCAGGCCTGCCTGCCATTTCCGCCATTTCGCGACATAGGCCTTTGCCGCCGGCTCAAAACCGCGTTTCAGGCTGGCGGCGGCGTTTTCGGCCGCTTCATCCGGCGTCGCCCCAAACCCAAGTGCAAGCAAGGCTTCGCTGTTGGCTAAAGAAAAGCCGATCTCGCCGGTCAGCGCGACATTGCCGTCCTCCGCGCTTTGGCAGGTCGGATCGAGCCGGCCGGCGCGGCTGAGTTGCTGCCAGCCGTCGGAAAAGCCTGCATAGCCGGCCGAGCAGTCGCCCCAGGGCAGCGAGGAGGCAAGCGCCAAGCAGGCGCCGTGCCCGGACGCAAACAGCATCGGCTTGCCCTTGTGCTCGCCGATCCAGGCGGTGTTGCCCATGCCGGCATTGACCAGATGCGGCGCCAGCAGGGCGTAGACGCGGTAGTCCGTGGCCACGCCCTCGAGTGCCGTGAAGCTGATTTCCTGCAGCAAGGCCGGGCGCGCCGGATCCGCCAGGATGCGCTTTTCGATCCGGTAACGCGCCGTCGCGTTGACCAGCCGGTAGGCGGGCACGCCGTCCTCGAACGGCTCGATGGCATGCGTGGCGTCACGCTTCTCCTCGGAGAACCAGCCGCCGGGACCGGTGACCAGCAGTCCCATGTCGCGCGTGCAGGCGCTGTCGAGGCCGGGATAATAGACCTCGTTGACGATGCCATGGCTGAGCGTGAACCAGACGCGGCTCGCCGGCGAAAGCGCGGCACCTACGCCGCTCTTGGCGCTTGACGTCCAGCGCGCCGGAATTCCGGGGGCGCCCATTCTTTTGGGTGCACTGGGGGGAAGGGTCGGCGGCATCGCTGCCATGCATGGTCTCCTGGACCCTTCCCTAGACCAGCACGCGAAGGCTTTTCAACCGCCGCACCTGAAGTTGATCGTCCAAGCGTGATCGATCGCAGTTGACAAGCGGGCGTATCTGAATTTGTCTGACAATAGATAAAAAACAGGCAGACAACGCCAAAACCATCTGCAACAGTCGGCGGGGCCGACAATCTATGGGAGGATTATGACATGAAGACACTGCTCGTCCTGAGCGCTCTGGCGGCGATGCTCGCCTCGGGCACGGCGCTTGCCGACACCAGCGGCAAGAAGATCGCCTTCTCCAACAATTACGCCGGCAATTCGTGGCGCCAGGCGATGCTCGACAGCTACGGCATCGTCACCAAGAAGGCGGTGGAGGATAAGATCGTCGGCGCCGCCGACATCTTCACCACCGCCGACAAGGAAGTGCCGACCCAGGCTGCCCAGGTGCAGAACCTGATCCTGCAGGGTTATGACGCCATCGTCATCAATGCCGCATCGCCGGATGCGCTGAACGGCGCCATCAAGCAGGCCTGCGATGCCGGCATCGTCGTCGTCTCCTTCGACGGGACGGTCACCGAACCTTGCGCCTACCGAGTCGTCGTCGACTTCAAGGACATGGGCAAGCAGGAAGTCGAGCAGATGGCCAAGTTCCAGCCCAAGGGCGGCAATTTGCTGGAAATCCGCGGCCTTGCCGGCACCTCGATCGACGATGCCATCCATGCCGGCATCCTCGAAGGCGTCGCCGCCCATCCCGAGTTCAAGATCGTCGGTTCGGTGACCGGCGACTGGGACCAGACGACGGCGCAGAAGGCGGTCGCGACGATCCTGCCTTCGTTGCCCGACATCGTCGGCATCGTCGACCAGGGCGGTGACGGTTATGGCGCGGCACAAGCCTTTGCCGCCGCAGGCAAGCCGCGTCCGACCATCATCATGGGCAACCGCCAGGACGAGCTGAAATGGTGGAAGGAGCAGAAGGACAAGGATGGCTACCAGACCTGGTCGGCCTCGATCGCGCCCGGCGTGTCGTCGCTGGCCTTCTGGGTGGCGCAGCAGGTGCTCGACGGCCGCACCGACATTCCGCATGACCTTTTGGTGCCGTATCTCGCCTTTACCCAGGACAATTTCGAGACCGAGCTGCCGAAAATCAAGGAGGGCGGCGTCGCCACCCACGAATACAGCCAGGAAGACGCAATCGCGGCGATCAAAGCCAATATCAAGTGATGCATTGCATTCATTGCCAGCGGCATGACCGACCGGATATCGTTGAGCATGCCTGAGGCCAATACGGACATCATCAGACTGGGCGGCGCCGAAAAACATTTCGGCGCCGCCCATTTGGACATCATCAGGCTGAACGGCGCCGAAAAACATTTCGGCGCCGTTCGGGCGCTTAACGGCGTCGACTTCCATGTTGTATCAGGCGAATGCGTCGGGCTGGTCGGCCACAACGGCGCCGGCAAGTCGACGCTGATGCATATGGTGGCCGGTACGCTGCAGCCCGATGGCGGTGAGATCGCGGTGCGTGGCAATGCCGAAACCGACTACTCGGTGGCGCGCGCGCTGAAACTCGGCATACGCTGCGTGTTCCAGGAACTGTCGCTCTGCCCTAACCTCAGTATCGCGGAGAATACGCGCATCAACCATCCGGCGCTCACCGGCTTCGGCTGGCGACGCAAGGCGGCTGCTCTCATTGCCGCCAAGCTGGACGAAATCTTTCCGGATCACGGCATCTCGGCGGACGACATTGCCGGCGATCTCTCCATCGGCCGGCGGCAGATGGTCGAGGTGGCGCGCGCCTTCACGGTGACGCGCGATCCGCTCGACCTGGTCATCCTCGACGAGCCGACCTCTTCGCTGGACGCGCATACTGCGGGCCAGCTGCTTGCCTTCGTGCGCCGTTTCGTCGCCACCGGGGGCAGCTGCATCCTGATCTCGCATGTGCTGGGCGAGGTGCTGCAGAATGCTGACCGCATCGTGGTGATGCGCGACGGCAAGGTGGTCGCCACGGACGTGGCAAAAGCGTTCGACCGCGACCGGCTGGTGACGACGATGGGCGGCGCGGAAGCGCGCGAGAAGATCGCGGCGGAGATCGCCGCCAGGCCGGCGGCGGGCCCGCTCAGGGTGCGGGCGCGGCCCGAGCGGCAGCAGGACGGCAAGGAGCTTGTCGCCCGCGCCGGCGAGATCATCGGGCTTGCCGGGCTTGCCGGCCATGGCCAGACCGACCTGTTGCTGGCGATCTTTGCCGCCGCGACGCGTAGAAGGCTTGATATCGAGGTGACCGCCCCGGTGGCGCTGGTGGCCGGAGACCGCCAATCGGACGGCATTTTCCCGCAATGGTCTATTGCCGAAAACATCGGCATCCGCTCGCTGGCGCGGCTGCGCAAAGGGTTGCTGATCTCGCCGCAGCTCGAGGCCGAGCTTGCTGAGTTTTGGAAGCAGAAGATCGGCATCCGCACGCCTGACATGACCAACAACATCTTCTCGCTGTCCGGCGGCAACCAGCAGAAGGCGCTGTTTGCCCGCGCACTGGGTTCCGATGCGCAGATCGTGCTGATGGACGATCCGATGCGCGGCGTGGACATCGGCACCAAGCTCGAGGTCTACGATCTCGTGCGCGAGGAGGCGGCCAAGGGCCGGACCTTCCTCTGGTACACCACCGAGACCGAAGAGCTCGACAATTGCGACCACATCCATGTCTTCAAGAACGGCCGCATCGTCGCCAATCTCACGCGCGACGAGCTGACCGAGGAAAAGATCATCCAGTCCTCATTCGGCGACGCGGCCTGAGATGACGGCAGTCGCTCCCGGCCCGACGTCCTCGCCGCGCAGCAGCGCGGCCCGCGCGCGCCTGCTGCGCAGCTTGTTGCCGGCGCTGTCGCTGGCGCTGGTGGTTATCGCCATCGCCTGGCTCAACCCACGCGCCATCAGCTATTTCGGCTTCAGCCTGATGTTGAACCTCGCTATTCCGATCGCGCTGGCGACGATCGCCCAGATGTTCTTCATCGCCGGCAATGAGCTCGATCTGTCGATCGGCACCTTTGTCGGCTTTGTCGGCTGCGTCACCGCGACCTGGCTGAAGGACGCGCCGCTGCTCGGCGTGATCATCCTGCTCGGCTCCATAGGCGTTTATGCGCTGCTCGGCGCACTGATCCATCTGCGCAATCTGCCGTCGATCGTGGTGACGCTGGGCATGAGCTTCGTCTGGCAGGGGCTTGCCATTCTGGTGCTGCCCAAGCCCGGTGGCAAGGCGCCGGACTGGCTCTTGTCGCTGATGGCCTTCAAGCCGCCCTTCATTCCGTTCCCTATCATCGCCGCGCTGGCGATCGCAGCGGTGGTGCATTTTGGGCTGATGCGCACCTCCTATGGCGTCATCCTGCGGGGATCCGGCGGCAATCCGGCGGCGCTCAGGCGCGCTGGCTGGTCGCTGCTTCGAACCAAGATCGTGCTGTTTGCGCTGACCGGCCTGTTCGGCGTTCTGTCCGGCATGGCGCTGATCGGCATCACCACCTCGGCCGACGCCAATATCGGCAATGGCTACACGCTGCTGGCGATCGCCGGCGTCATTCTCGGCGGCGGCGAGTTCGTCGGCGGCCGGGTGTCGCCGATCGGCGCCGTGCTCGGCGCGCTGACACTGGCGCTGGCGGCATCGCCTCTGCTCACCTTCATGCACATTCCGCCGGATTGGCAGGTCGCCGCCAACGGCGCCATCCTGATCATCGTGCTGGCAGCCCGCGTCCTGATCAGCCGCAGGGAGAGGTAGCGATGACGCTGGTTAAATCGCTGGCCGCCAAACCCTGGATATGGTCGTTCATCGGCGCGATGTTCGTCTGGCTGGCGACCATCGCTTTCACCGGCGGCTATGGCGGCGGTGGCATGGTCACGGCGGCACTGTCGCTGGCGGTGTTCACCGTCATCGTCGGAGTCGGCCAAATGTTCGTCATCACGCTCGGGCCAGGCAATGTCGACCTGTCGCTGCCGGCCAATATCGGGCTCGCCAGTGCCGTCGCCATGAAGGTCATGGGCGGCAGCGATTCCATGATCGTGGTCGGGCTGCTCGCCGCGCTCGCCTGCGGCGCCGCCATCGGTGCCGTCAACTATCTCCTGATCTGGGCGCTGAGGATCCCGCCGATCATCGCCACTCTGTCGGCCAGCTTCATCATCCAGTCGATCGACATCAGCTATGGGCGTGGCCTGCAGATCAAGCCGCCGCCCGGCTTTGCCGATTTTGCGAACTGGCAAATCCTGGGCATTCCAGTGCTGGCGATCCTTACCGTATTGTTCAGCATCGGTGCGGCCATCGCCTTGCAGCGCATGATCTATGGCCGCTCGGTGCTGGCGATCGGCCAGAACATCCGCGCCGCGTGGCTTGCCGGCGTCAATGTCGGCCGCACCCGCTTCCTGACTTACACGCTGTCGGGCGCGCTCGGCGGCATGGACGGGGCGCTGCTCGCCGGCTATTTCCGCGGCGCCAATGTCGATATCGGCAACGAGTACCTGCTGGCCTCGATCGCCGTCGTCGTCATCGGCGGCACCTCGGTCGCCGGTGGCAAGGCCAATGTTCCCGGTGTCTGGGGCGCGGCGCTGTTCCTGGTACTGCTTCTGACCATGCTCAACACGTTCGGCGTCAGCGCCGGCGTTCGGCTGTTGCTGACCGGGCTGATCATCGTCGGCGTCATCACCGTAGCCGGCGGCGAGAAAGCGGTACGCTAGCGCCGGCTCCTGCCAGCGACACCGCCAAATTTGACCATGTGGACAAAAGTCCGCACCCGTTCCATAGTTCCGCGTCTGATTTCGGAACAGCCGGCTCGACACGGCTGTCAAACAGAGGGGCACTAGATGGAAAACCGGAAAAACAAATCGCAATCGACCGGCCTGTCGCGGCGCGACGTGCTGGAACTCGGCGCACTTGGCCTGGCCGCAGCCATGCTGCCGGGTGCAGCCTTCGCCAAGGACAAGAAGCTGAAGGTGGCGGCGATCTTCGCCACGCCGATCGAGGAGCCGTGGGACAACCAGATCCACGTCGCCCTGCAGAAGGCCGAGAAGGAACTCGGCATCGAATACAAATGGTCGGAAAAGGTGCAGACCGCCGATTTCAGCCGCGTCATGCGCGAATATGCGCAAGGCGGGTATCAGCTGGTGCTGGGCGACGCCTTCGCCGCCGAGCGTGAATCGCGCCGCACGGCAAAGCAGTTCCCGAAGACGGCATGGCTGTTCGGCTCGGGCGCCGGGCCGGCCGAGCCCAATTTCGGCGTCTTCGACAACTGGATCCACGAACCGGCCTATCTCTCCGGCATGATCGCCGGCAAGATGTCGAAGTCGGGCACGATCGGCGCGGTGGCGGCCATGGGCATTCCGGAAGTGAACCGGCTGGTCAACGCCTTCTTTGCCGGCGCCAAGGAGGTCAATCCCAACATCAAGAAGAAGGTCGCCTTCATTGGCTCGTTCTTCGATCCGCCCAAGGCCAAGGAAGCGGCGGTCGCCCAGATCGATGCCGGCGTCGATGTCATCTATGCGGAGCGCTTCGGCGTCATCGAGGCGGCGGTGGACAAGAAGATCCTCGCCATCTCCAACATGTCCGACCAGTCGAGCCTCGGCCCCGACACGGTCATAACCGGGCCGGTCTGGGACATGTATCCGACGGTCGAGCAGGCGATCAAGCTGGTCAAGGCCGGTGTCTTCACCGCGCAGGACTATGGCGATTTCTCGCGCATGGCCAAGGGCGGGTCGTTCCTGGCGCCCTACCATAAATTCGACAAGACGCTGCCGGCGGATGTGAAGGATCTGGTCGAGAAGAAGAAGGCCGAGATCCTGGAAGGCAATTTCCGGGTGGATGTCGACGAGAACACGCCGGTTTCGGATTAGCTCGGCGTACCCCTCCCCCTTGAGGGGAGGGTGGCCCGCAGGGCCGGGTGGGGTCCTCCGCGAAGTGCTCCATCCTGCTAAGTCATAGGTTGAGGCAGTTGAGGTGACCCCACCCGCCTCGCTTCGCTCGGCACCCTCCCCTCGAGGGGGAGGGGTATCTCCGCAGGAGCACCTTTGTCCGCCCCTCTCATCGAAATGCGCGCCATCACCAAGAGCTTCGGCGCCGTCAAGGCGAATGAGGCTGTCGATCTAAGCGTCGCCCCAGGTGAGATCCTCGGCCTGCTGGGCGAAAACGGCGCCGGCAAGACGACGCTGATGAATGTGCTGTTCGGCGCCTATGCGCCGGATGCCGGCGAAATTCTTATCCAGGGCAAGACCGTGCGGATCACCAGTTCGGCCGATGCGCTGGCCGCCGGCATCGGCATGGTGCACCAGCATTTTCATTTGGCGCCAAGGCTGACGGTCCTGGAAAACCTTCTGATTGGCATTCCCGGCAAATCCGGCCGCATCGACCGCGCCGGCGGACTTGCCCGGTTGTCCGACATCAGACGTCGGCATGGGCTGACGCTGGACCCCAACCTGCCTGTCTCCGCGCTGTCGGTCGGCGAGCAGCAGCGGCTCGAAATCGTCAAGGCGCTGTTTCGCGGCGCCAGGCTGTTAATCCTCGACGAGCCGACGGCGGTGTTGGCGCCGAGCGAGGTCGACGGGCTGTTTTCGGCGCTGCGCTCGATGGCGGCGCAGGGGCTCGGCATCATCTTCATCTCGCATAAATTGAACGAGGTGCGGGCGCTCACCCATCGCTGCACCGTATTGCGGCACGGCCGCGTCGCCGGCCGTGTCGACGATCCGGCGAACACGACATCGGCAGAAATGGCGCAGCTGATGTGCGGCCATGAGATCGTGCCGCCGGCAAGAGGACCTTCGACCCTAGGCGCGGCGGTGCTGACGCTCGACGGTATTTCCACCTCACGGCATTCGGGGACGCCGCTGCGCGATGTATCGCTTGCCGTTCGCGCGGGCGAAATCCTCGGCATTGCCGGGGTCTCCGGCAATGGCCAGCGGGCGCTGGCCGAGGTGATTTCCGGCACGCGCGCGCCCGACGCCGGCGCGATGACGATAGCCGGCAAACCTGTTACGCGGTTCTCGCCGCGCGAGGTGCAGGCGCTCGGCCTTGGCCGCATCCCGGAAGACCGTATGACGACCGGGCTGGTCACCAATCTGCCGCTCGCCGATTCCATGGTGTTGCCGCGCATTGGTACTGCGGCTTTCAGCAGCCGGGGCCTGCTCAAGCCAGATGCGATCCGCGCCTTCGCCGAAGAACAGATCAAGGCCTATGACATCAGGTGCCCCGGGCCGATGACCCGCGCCGGCGCGCTGTCGGGCGGCAATCTGCAGAAGGCGCTGCTGGCGCGCGAACTGGCTTTCGACCCGAAGGTGCTGATCGTCTCGCAGCCGACGCGCGGCCTCGACATCGGCGCCGCCCGCTTCATCCACGAAAAATTCCTCGACATGCGCGCCAAGGGCTGCGGGATCATCGTCATCGGCGAAGATCTCGAAGAGCTGCTGGTGCTCTGCGACCGCATCGCGGTGATGTATGAGGGCCGCATCGCCGGCACGCTGGACAGCGCCGATGCGACCATCGCGCGGCTTGGGCTGCTGATGACCGGGGCGGAGGGGCATAGCTGATGTTCCGCCTCGAAGCCCGCAGTTCCACCCCCGCCTGGTTCAATCTCGCTTTGCCGCTGCTGGCCATCGGCGCAGCGCTGGTCCTGTGCAGCGGCCTCATCGCGCTGGCCGGCGCCGGCGTGCTTGAGGCCTATGGCGTGATGCTGTCGGCCTCGTTCGGCGACAGCTATGCCATCACCGAAACGCTGGTGCGCGCCGCCCCGATGATCTTCACCGGGCTGGCTGTGGCCGTCGCCTTCCGGGCCAAATTCTGGAACATCGGCGCCGAGGGCCAATTGCTGGCCGGTGCCGTGGCCAGCTGCTTCGTCGGCGCCATCCCAATGCCGGGCGCGCTGGCGATCCTGTCGATGGCGCTGGCGGGCGCTGCTGCCGGTGCCGCGGTAGCGCTGGTGCCCGCGACGCTCAGGGTCAAATTCAAGGTGGACGACGTCGTCAGTTCGCTGCTGCTCAATTCGGTCTTCTACTATGCGCTGATGGCGCTGATCGAGGGGCCGTGGAAGGACTCGTTCAGCGGCTATCCGATCTCGCCGCCGATCGAGGATTCGGCGAATTTCCCGGTGCTGCTCGAAGGCACAAGGCTGCATCTGGGTGTCATCGCCGCGTTGATCGCGGCCCCGTTGATCTGGTTCCTGATCGTGCGCACCACGCTCGGCTTCCGGATCAGGGTCACCGGCGAAAGCCCGGAAGCCGCCCGCTATGGCGGCATACATGTCGAGCGGGTGCTGATCTCGACGGCGCTGCTGTCGGGCGCGCTGGCCGGGCTTGCCGGCGTCGGCGAGGTCGGCGGCGTGCATTTCCAGGTGATGAGCGACATTTCGCCGGGCTATGGCTATTCCGGCATCGTCGTTGCCATGCTGGCCAGGCTCAATCCGCTCGGCGTCGTACCGGCGGCGATCTTCCTGGCCGCCGTGATGACCGGCGCCGAAGCGATGTCGCGCGCCACCGGCGTGCCGGCGTTCCTCAGCGATGTCATCCAGGGCACGGCGCTGCTCGCCATGCTGGTGGCGCTGCTGTTCACGGCCTATCGCATCCGCCGCGTCGGTGCCGCCTTATGAGCGCGGTGTTCGAACAGATCTTTCAGGTCGGCTTCCTCGCCGCCATTATCCGCATCGCCACGCCGCTGGCATTTGCCACGCTGGGCGAGATGTTCTCCGAGCGGGCCGGCGTGCTCAATCTCGGTATCGAAGGCATCATGCTGCTCTGCGCGATGACCGGCTTCACCGCCGCCAGCCTCAGCGGCAGCCTGTGGCTCGGCGTGCTGGCCGCGGTGTTGACCGGCATGGCGATGAGTGCGCTGCATGCGCTGTTCACCGTGGCGCTCGGCCTCAGCCAGCATGTCTGCGGCATCGGCGTCACCCTGTTCTCGTCGGGCCTTGCCTACTTCCTCTACCGTCTGACCTTCGGCCAGCAATCGGTGCCGCCCAGCATCAAGGGTTTTCAGACGCTGCCGATCCCGCTGCTGTCGGATATTCCGGTTCTGGGGTCAGCAGTTTTCAACCAGTTTGCGCTGGTCTACTTGGCAATCATTGCCATCCCGCTCGCAGCTTTCGTGCTCTACCGCACGCCTTGGGGCCTGTCGGTGCGGATGGTCGGCGAGAACCCGCGCGCCGCTGATTCCGCTGGGGTCAGCGTCATCGCCACGCGCTTCCAGGCGGTCATCCTCGGCGGTGCGCTGATGGGGCTTGCGGGCGCCTTCCTCACCATGGCACAGTTCAACGCCTTCACCTTTGGTGTCGTGTCGGGCCGTGGCTGGGTGGCGATCGCGCTGGTCGTGTTCGGCCGCTGGGACCCGTGGCGCTCTGCGGGCGCGGCGCTGCTGTTCGCCTTCGTCGATGCGCTACAATTGCGCATGCAGGCGAGCGGCCTCGGGCATATTCCCTATGAGACGTTCTTGATGCTGCCGTTCATTTTCACCATCGTCGCGATGGCCGTGATGTCACGCAACGCGGTTGCGCCGTCGGCGCTGCTGAAGCCGTTTCGACGAGAAGAGCGGTAAGCGAGTAGGACTTGGCGTCCTTCCTCTCCCCCGATCGACGGGGGAGAGGAAGGGCTGTCCGAACCGGATAGATAGGTAACAGAATGGACCGATAGCATGGGTGACAGTTTTCTTGTCCGCCGGAGGACCGGCGATGGTTTGGCGAGAGACTGGCATCATGGACGAGCGGCTACGGTTTGTTGTGGAGTGTCTTTCTGGGGATGAGACGATGGTTGCGCTTTGTGCGGCCTACGGGATCTCACGCAAGAACGGCTACAAATGGCTAGGACGCTATCGGACGTTTGGGCCTGAGGGTTTGCACGACCTGCCGCGAGCCCCGCTCAATCATGGCCGTGCGACAGCTCAGGATCTGGTTGAGCGGATTGTGGCGGCCAAGGAGCTGCATCCGCTTTGGGGTCCAAAGAAGATCGTGGCACGGCTCAGGCGCACGGCTCCCGAGTTCATGTGGCCTTCAGCCTCGACGGTCGGCGCGATCCTTGCGCGGCATGGGCTTGTCCGCGCCCGCAAGCGACCCCGCCTGCGGGCCTGCGGCAATGGACCCTGGCCACAGCCGCAAGAACCGAACGCGGTGTGGACTGGCGATCACAAGGGCTGGTTCCGGACCCGCGACGGCTGGCGTTGCGAACCCTTGACGGTGATGGATGCGTCGAGCCGCTATCTTCTGGCGCTCGAAGCGACGGGGTCGACGGCCGATAGCGAAGCCTGGCCGGTGTTCGAACGGCTGTTTGAAGAGCATGGCCTGCCGGATCGCTTCAGAAGCGACAATGGCCCGCCCTTCGCATCGGCCGGCGTCACCGGGCTGACGCCGCTTGTCGTGCGCTTCATCAAGCTCGGCATCACCTTGGAGCGGATCGCACCCGGCAGGCCACAGCAGAACGGACGTCACGAGCGCTTTCACCTGACCATGCTGCCGATGGCCGAGGCACCGGAAGCCGACCGAACGGCACAGGGCCAGGCCTTCGAGACCTTCCGCCACAGCTACAATGAGGAACGTCCCCATGAGGCGCTGGGCATGGATACGCCCGCCCAGCACTACCGGTCCTCACAGCGCGCCATGCCCAGGACACCACCCGAGCCCGTCTATCCGGCCGAGGCCTCGGTCCGCCGCGTGCGCCACAATGGCGAGATCCGATGGAATGGCGGCTTCATATATGTCTCGCAAGCGCTGGCGGGCGAACCGGTCGCTGCGTTGGAGACCGAAGACGGACAATGGACACTCTCATTCCATGCCCACCCGCTCGGCATCATCGACACACGGCACATGAAGCTTGTCCGCCGCAGCGCCGCGCCAACCAATCCGCTTGGCGCTGCGGCCGACGCATAGGGGGAGAGAAGTGTCACCTATGTATCCGGTTCAAAGTGTTACCCATCTATCGGCTGGACAGGGCGCCAAGCCTGGGATACTCACATCGCCGTAAAACCATTATCGACAAACAGATGCGTCCCGTTAACGAAGCTGGACTCATCGCTGGCGAGGTACAGCGCTGCCTTGGCCACTTCCTCAGGCTCACCGATGCGGCCCTGCTGTGCGGCCAATGCGGCGTCCGATACGTCGACGCCGAGCTTGCCGAGATCGGCGACCTCGCGCAGGCCGTGCGGCGTGCGGATGAAGCCGGGACAGACGGCGTTGCAGCGTATGTTGCGGTCGCGGAATTCGACTGCGATGGCGCGCGCGAACATGTGGCAGGCGCCCTTGGTGGTGTCGTAGAGCACCTCCATGGGTGTGGCCGCCACAGCCGAGATCGACGAGGTGCAGACGATCGAACCGCCACCGGCAGCGATCATGCCCGGCAACACGGCGCGCGTCATCAGGAACATCGAGCGGACATTGACCGCATGCAGCCAGTCCCATTCCTGCACCGTCGTCTCCAGGAACGGCTTTATCACGATGGTGCCGGCATGGTTGAACAACACCGTGGCCGGGCCGAGCCTGGCAGTCGCCGCCTTCACTGCGGCCTCGACCTGCGCCTCGTCCGAGACGTCGGCCACCCAGTGTTCGGCGATATGTCCCCGCGCGCGTATCGCCGCCGCAATGGCTGCCGCCGCCTCGCCATTGCGGTCAATGATCGCCACCTTGGCGCCTTCGGCGGCGAACAATTCCGAGGCCGCTCCGCCCATTCCGGTCGCGCCGCCCGAGATGATTGCAATCTTGCCGGCTAGTCTTGTACCCATGTTCTGTTCCCCGTTCCCGATCGAAATAATCCGCATTTACGCCGGAATGGCGATGCTATCGCCTATGCAGACGTCGGCCAAGCTTGTCGCTCGCTTGTCTCCAACAGGGGTCTCCCAGCAATGCCAAACCAAATAACAAGGACTACTGAGAAAATCATTCTACATATCTCCAAAAAATAGCACTCGACAAAGTCTACTGATTTTATAGATTAATCCGCAAGACGGAGGTCGATATGTCCTATATCCAGAACGCCGAGACGGACCGCACCAGCCAGAGGCTGGCCAATAGCCAGGCTTTCCGCCCGGCCTATGCCGGCGCTTTCGCCTATCTCGTCTTTGCCCTTGCGTTCGTGTTCACCGGGGCAGTCGTGCTCGGCTTGATTCCCTGACCGATCAGGCCGAAAGGGTGGCGACCTAGCGCTTTCAGTGAGTGACCGGAGTTGATGAACCGAACGCGGACGCGCTTTGGCGCTGATGCTTGTTTTTACGCATGTCGTCGTCTTAAAACCGGGGGCGACATACATCCAACGTGATGGAGGCGATGGCAATGCCGATCGAGTTCACGCATGTTCCCGGTAAAACGCACGCCGCCGATGCCGGTTCGGCCGTACCGTTCTTCTATGATTTCGTCGAGACGGCGACCAAGCTGTCGCTGATCGAGGATTCCGGCTTCCAGAACATCGTCGTCGACGACCCGGCCGGGCTGTTGACCAATATGGACATCGCCGCCCAGGCGCTGGACCGCACCTCGTCGCTGGAAGTGGTGCTGACGCACTGGGCCGGCGTGATCGCGCCAGCCGTTGCGGCGCGGCAACTGGCGGCGCTCGACGCCAGGAGCGGCGGCCGGCTGGCGCTGAGGATGCTGAGCGAGCCGCTGGATGACGACGATGCCGAGACGCGTCCGGTCGGCCACACCGTGGTCTGGCAGCGCATCGACGAATATCTGGTGCTGCTGAAGCGGCTGTGGTCGAACGACCGGCCCTTCGACCATGAAGGTGCTTTCTACAGCATCAAGGGCGGCTACGTACCGCGTAAAGGACCGCACGGTGCCGATATCACCATCCGCATGGGTGGCCAGTCTGGCACGGCGCTCAGGGTCGCCGGTCGCCATGCCGACGTCTTCGAACTGGCGGCTGGTTCGCTCGACGAGATCCGCCAGTTGATGGAACGGGCGCGCAGTGCCGCCGCCGAGCATGGCCGCGCCGGCAAGCTGCGTTTTGCGCTTCCGGTCCGGGTCCGCTCGGAGGGTGGCGCCTCTACCGTCGGCCACAAGGCGGTCGAACTTTCCGGACCACCGGCGCAGATCGCCCTGTCGCTGCTGCCCTATGCAGCGCTGGGCATCAGCGAGTTCATGATCGTCGGTGTCGACCGGCCGCGCGAGATCGCCAGCGTCGGCCGCGAGACGATCGCGCTCTTGCGCAACTCGCTGGCACGCCGGGAGGCGGAGGTGCCGCAGCCCGGCGCGTTTGCCTCGCGGGGCGGGTCGGATATTCACGCAGGGTGAATTTGCGGGTGGAATGAAAGCTATTTCGTAGCGTTCCTTCACACCCCCCTCTGCCCTGCCGGGCATCTCCCCCGCAAGGGGGGAGATTGGCAGCTTCGAGGTATCGCTCAGCTCTTCGACGTTGGAGAGTGGCGAAAGCGGTTGAGCACTTGATCTCCCTCCTTGCGGGGGAGATGGCCGGCAGGCCAGAGGGGGGTGCTGCCCCTCCAGCGTCAAATGGTTCCCAACGCCTTCGCTTTGGTAATCTAACCAGCTTTCCCACTCGACCGCTCCAGCGCCTCCAGCACCGCGCCAGATTCCGTCAGCGCACCAAACACCCCGTCCTCCACCGTCACCATATGCAGCGCCGCGTCATGCGCGTATTGGTCGCCGCTGGCGCAGGCGTCGGCGATGGTCAGGCACTGGAAATTGAGGTCGCAGGCCTCGCGCAGCGTCGTGTGCACGCAGACATCGGTCGTGCAGCCGGAAAAGATCAGATGGGTGATGCCGCGTGCGCGCAGCACAAGCTCCAGATCCGTATAGGTGAAGGCGCTGTTGCAGGTCTTGTCGACGATGATGTCGTGCGGCGCGACGTCGATCTCGGCGACGATCTGAAAGCCGGGGCCGGAGCGCAGCAGCACGTCGGTGCCTTCTAGACCCGCCCGCTTGCGGCGCCATCTCTCGTACGGCGTCATGTCGGCCATGTCGCCGCGATATCCCTGCCTGGTGTGAATGATGGTGAGGCCGGCCGCGCGTGCCGCTGATATCAGTCGGTTGACCGTAGGCAGGATGGCGCGCAGCGGCGCGGGGTCATAACCCTTCCTGGCGAAATAGCCGGTCGGCGAGAGGAAATCCTCCTGCAGGTCGATGACCAGCAGCGCGGTGTTTGCCGGCACCAGCCGGCCGTCATAGGGGAAATCGAACGGTATCGCCTTGATCATCGCAGCCTGCCTCAATTGCTGCTCGGCATCGTGGCCCAGCAACCCTGGGCCGTCCATCCCTCAGTGCGACGACACCAGGTAGACCGATGCCAGGACGATGTGCCGTTGAGACATCGCGCCCACAATCGTTGGCCAAAAAAGCCATCTTGTTTGTTGACTACTAAACTCATGTTTTATAGTCAAGCAGGGGCACTCGGCCGCCTGAATTGTTTCCAGCGGCGGTGCCGCGTTTGAGAGAAGCCAGAATCCGTGGCTGGAGTTTTCGGGGTCGAGATGGGGGTGTTCCCGCATCCCGTCACCGGCCAGCCGATCGGTTACGTGCAATGACGAAGCGAGGACGAAGCGTGTCCAGAAATGGTTTGTTGGCGGCGCTGGCCGCGGTCATGCTGTCGGCCGGCAGCGCTGCTGCGCAAGAGCAGCCAAACACGCAGCCCAGGGTGACGACGGTGCCCGCTGCAGATCCCCAGTCGGCGCCAACCGTAGTCGAACAGCCCGCACCGGCTGCGCCTGTCGCGCCGGCTTCGCCAGCTGCCGGGCAGGCGGCGCCGACCGCGCCACAGCCGGCAACCCAGCCCGGTGCATCCGCGCAGGCCGAGCCTTCGGCAATATCGCTGACGCTGCCGCACGATCTGTCGCCCTGGGGCATGTTCATGGCCGCCGACATCATCGTCAAGGCGGTGATGATCGGGTTGGCCTTCGCCTCGCTGGTCACCTGGACGGTGTGGCTGGCCAAATCGCTGGAGATTCTCTTCGGCAAGCTCGGCGCCCGTCGCGCTGCGCGCGCCATCGGCAATGCCGCCACGCTGCGCCAGGCCGGGCGCGCGCTTGGCAACAGTGGCGGCCCCGGTGCGCTTTTGGTGCGGGCGGCCGAGGAAGAGACTGCCCTTTCGGCCGGTGCGCTCGGCCATGTCACCGGCGACGGGCTGAAGGAACGCGTGACGTCGCGCCTGTCGCGCATCGAAGCGGCGGCGGCGCGGCGCATGTCGCGCGGCACCGGCGTGCTGGCGACGATCGGCTCGACGGCGCCCTTCGTGGGCTTGTTCGGCACCGTCTGGGGCATCATGAACGCCTTCATCGGCATCTCGCAGGCGCAGACCACCAACCTCGCGGTCGTCGCGCCCGGCATCGCCGAGGCGCTGCTCGCCACGGCGATGGGCCTGGTCGCGGCCATTCCCGCGGTGGTCATCTACAACGTCTTTGCGCGGTCGATAGCCGGCTACCGGCAGCTCCTTGCCGATGCCTCGGCCGGGGTCGAGCGGCTGGTCAGCCGCGATCTCGATTTCCGCACGGTGCCGCAGGCGCCCGCGCTGGCGGCGGAGTGATGGGCTATGGCGGCTAGAATTCGCGAGGCTATCGATGGCGATCTCGAGGAAAACCACGAGATCAATGTCACCCCGTTCATCGATGTCATCCTGGTGCTGCTGATCATCTTCATGGTCGCTGCACCCTTGGCGACAGTCGACGTCAATGTCGATCTGCCGGGTTCGACGGCGACGCCAGCACCCCGGCCGGAAACGCCGCTGTTCCTGACCCTGAAGGACGATCTGACGCTCGCGATCGGCAATGACAGCGTGCCGCGCCAGGCTTTCGCCGCGGTGCTCGACGGCAGAACCAAGGGCGACAAGCAGACCCGCATCTTCCTGCGTGCCGACAAGGCGGTCGGTTATGGCGAGCTGATGGAGGTGATGAACCTGCTGCGCGGCGCTGGTTATCTGAAGATCGCGCTGGTGGGGCTGGAGACGGTGCCGGCGGACGCATCCGCGGCGCACCGGGGCGCCGCCCCGTGACGCAACTGGCCGCCGCCGCACCCGCGGCCGACCCGCCACGCGCCGGCCTGCGCGAAATTGGCTTGTGGGCGGCTGCGGCCATTGTCATTGTCGGCGCGCATGTCGCGATCGCCTATGCCGTCCAGAGCTTCAGCCTGGCCAACATGGCCGATGGCGGCCCGCCGCCGGCTGTGGCTATCGAGCTGTCGCCGATGATGGTGGCGCCGGCGGTGCAGGAGGACTCGATGGCCGACGTGGTGACGCCTGAGCCGCCGAACCAGATCGAGGAGGCGGTTGCCGAACTGAAGCCCGTCGTGGAGCCCGAGCCCGGTCAGCCGGGGCCGGTCGCCGAGAAGACGGAAGCGGTTCAACCCGCCGCTCCGATCGAGACGGCAGCGGCCGAGCAGCCCGATCAATCGCCGCCGCTGGATGAGGTGGTGCCCGACATCGTCCCGACCATAGCGCCGGATGTGGTCATTCCGCCGCCCCAGACCAAGCCGGCGGAGACCAAGCCGGCGGAGACCAAGCCGATCGAGAAGGCGAAGAAGGCTGCCGAAAAACCCAAGCCGAAAGCAAAGAAAGAGAAGAAGGAAAAGGCCGCGCCGGCGAAAGCGATCGTGACCGCCAGTGTCGATCAAAAGGCAGCGGCTAAGGCGTCGGCGCCGAAGGCTTCGCAATCGAGTGGATCATCAGTCAGTGCAAGCAAATGGAACTCCCAGCTGATCGGATGGATCAATCGGCACAAGCGCTACCCGAGCGCGGCAAGGTCGCGGCGCGCCGTGGGTACCGCAAATGTGACCTTCGTCGTCAGCGCTTCGGGCAAGGTGACCTCCGTCCGGCTGACCCGATCTTCGGGGGACGCCGATCTCGATCGCGCCGCGCTCGGCATTCTGCAGGGTGCGACGGTGCCCGCGCCACCGCCTGAGAAGGCCGGTACGGCTGTCGTGGCGCCTTTGATGTTCACGCTGCGGAACTAGAAGCAGCCGGACAAGGCCGATCCCATGACCACGTACTTTCCCGCTTGACTGACCCGCCGGACCGAATACGCTAGCGCAAAATACCGGCCTTGGTCGCCGGGCGGCAAATATGCCTCGTATGCCTCGCCCTCCGGCGCTGGCTGCGGGGCATTGTCATTTCTGAGGATCGGTTTGAAACGGCGTATCGAGATCGGCATCCTGTATTCCCGCTCGGGCAGCTACCAGTTGGTCTCCGATGCGTGCCGGATGGGCGCCACGCGCGCCATCGCCGACATCAATGCCGATCGGAGCTATGGCATCGAACTGGTTCCGGTCGAGCGCGATCCGCAAAGTAATGCCGATCGCTACGCGACTTTGTGCGAGGACATTTTCAGGACCAGCAGCGCGCGCCATGTCGTCGGTTGCGTCACCTCGTGGAGCCGCAAGGAAACCATCCCGGTGCTGGAGAAGGCCGGCGGCATGCTCTGGTATGCCTGCCCCTATGAAGGGTTCGAGGCCAACGAGCATGTCGTCTACATGCACGCCTGCCCCAACCAGCATCTGGTTCCGCTGATGGCGCATGTCGTGCCGCGTTTCGGCGCCAACGGCTTCCTGCTCGGCTCGAACTACATTTGGGGCTGGGAGATGAACCGCGTGGCGCGCGACCTGATCGCGGATGCCGGCGGCAAAGTGCTGGGCGAGCGCTATCTGCGCATCGGCGAGACCGACGTGTCGCGGTTGATCGCGGAAATCCGGGCGACGAGGCCGAGCTTCATCCTCAACAATCTGATCGGCACCTCGTCGTATGCCTTCCTGGCGGCTTACCGCGAGTTGGGCGATGAGGATGCGGCATTCAGGCCGGAAAACTGCCCCGTCATCTCCTGCAACCTCACGGAAGGCGAGTTGCCGGCGATCGGCGAGACAGGGAAAGGGCATCTGTCGGTCGGGCCCTATTTCGCGCCCCGGCCGGCTGCCTTCGCTTCGTCCTTCGAGGCCTCCGCCTATGCCTCGGTGCAGGTGATGGCCGACGTGCTGTCGCGCAACACTGATGCCGGCCCGGCGGAATTTTCCAAGGCCTTCGCCGAGCGGCGCTTCTCCACCCGGCTCGGGCCGATCGCCATCGACGCCCACTCCCAGCACGCGACGCTGCCAGTGATCATCGGCCGGATCGCCGATGGCTTCTTCGAGGTCGTCAGCCAGGAGGATGAGGTCGCGCCGGATCCCTATCTGTCGCGCTACGACCCCGCCAAGACATTCGGCCGTCCGCGTCTGAGGGTGGTGTCATGACGCGGACGCGCATCCCCAATCTCGGCGGCGCGCGGGCTTTCATCCTGCATCGCCCGCATCCGACGGTGCAGGCCATCACCAGGCAATTGTCGGCCATCGGCCTGGCTACGATCGACTGCTGGCCGGAATTGCCGCCGGAAGCTCTCGCCGCCGATTTCGTCTTCTTCGATGCCGATCTCGGTTTCGACGAGCAGTTCCCGTGGGAAGCCGGTGAGGCGCCGATGCCGCTGGTGGCGCTGATCGGTTCCGAGGCGCCGGGGCGTATCGAATGGGCGCTGTCGCACAAGGCCGATGCGCAGCTGCTGAAGCCGGTCGGCAATGCCGGTGTGTACAGCGCATTGCTGATCGCAAGGCAGAGCTTCGAGGCACGCAAGCATTTAGCCGGCGAGATAGCGTCGCTGCGCCAGCGCGTCGCCGAGCGCCAGACCATTGTGCGCGCGGTGACGGCGCTGTCGAAAGGCAGCGATGACGAGCGTGCCTATGCACAACTGCGATCGCTGGCGATGAGCTGGCAGATCAGCGTCGAGGATGCCGCGCGCAGGATCGTGGCAATGACGGATGAGGAAGGCGGCGATGACCAGTCCCATCGCGCCTGATCTCCCGGTACGCATGCCGGCAAAACCGCGCGCCGGCGTCTGGCGTCGGCTGGTCAAACGCCGCCTGGCGCTGCTCGGGCTGGTCATCGTCGCCATTGTTGTCGCCGGCGCCGTGCTGGCGCCCCGGCTGACCGGCTACGATCCCAACGAGCAGATGTTCGACGGCCTGACCATCGAGGGCTCGCCGCTGCCGCCCAGCGCCCAGTATTGGCTCGGCACCGACCTGCTCGGACGTGACCTCTTGACCCGCATCCTCTACGGCGCCCGCACCTCGCTGATCATCGGCATCGTCGCCAATGGCGTGGCGCTTTTGATCGGCACTTTGGTGGGCGTCACCGCAGGCTATTTCCGCGGCTGGATCGGCAGTGCGCTGATGCGCTTCACCGATCTGATGATGGCGTTCCCGGCGCTGCTGCTCGCCATCTGCCTGGCGGCAGTGTTTCAGCCGAGTCTGTGGATCGTCGCCATGGTCATCGCGCTGGTCAACTGGGTGCAGACGGCGCGTGTCATCTACACCGAGACCTCATCGCTGGCCGAGCGCGAGTTCATCGATGCCGAGCGCAGCATCGGGGCGAGTGCGCCGCGCATCCTATTTCGCCACATCCTGCCGCATCTGCTGCCGACCATCATCGTCTGGGGCACGCTCGGCATCTCGACCACGGTTCTGCTCGAGGCGACGCTTTCCTTCCTCGGCATCGGTGTGCAGCCGCCGACCGCGTCGTGGGGCAACATCATTTTCGAGAACCAGACCTATTTCCAGGCCGCGCCCTGGCTGGTGTTCTTCCCCGGCGCCGCAATCCTCGCGTTGGCGCTGGCCTTCAATCTGATCGGCGACGCGTTGCGCGACATCCTCGATCCGACGCAAAGGGGCCGGGAATAATGGGGGGCCGGTCATGATCGCCTATCTCGGCCGCCGGCTGATCCAGTCGCTGCTCATCCTGCTTGGCGTCTCGCTGATCACTTTTGCGCTGCTCTACCTCTTGCCGGCCGACCCGGTGCGGCAGATCGCCGGCCGCAGTGCCACGCCGCAGACGGTGGAAAACATCCGCCAGCAACTCGGCCTCGACCAGCCTTTCGTGGTCCAGTACTGGCACTATCTGACGAAGCTACTCAGCGGCGATCTCGGCCGCTCCTACATCCAGCGCTCGGAGGTCACCGAACTCATCGTCTCGCGGCTGCCGGCCAGCCTGCTTTTGATGGTCGGCGCCATCCTTTGCGAATTGCTGATCGGGCTCTCGATGGGGCTGATCGCCGCCGTCAAGCGCGGCTCCGCCACCGACCAGACCCTGATGGTGGCCTCCTTCGTCGGCGTCTCGGCGCCGCAATTCGTCGTCGGCTTGTTGCTGCTCTACGTCTTTGCCGTGCGGCTAAGCTGGTTTCCGATCGGCGGCTACGGCACATGGCGCCATCTGGTGCTGCCGTCGCTGACCATGGGCATACTCGGCGCCGGCTGGTACGCGCGCATGATGCGCTCGTCGATGATTGACGTCCTGCGCCAGGATTATGTCCGCACGGCGCGGGCCAAGGGCCTGGCGCGCAGCGCCATCATATTCCGCCACGCACTGCCGAATGCCATCCTGCCGGTCATCGCCATGATCGGCATCGACATCGGCATCTTCATGGGCGGCATCGTCGTCGTCGAAAGCGTGTTCGGCTGGCCGGGTATCGGTCAGCTGGCGTGGCAGGCGATCCAGCGCGTCGACATTCCGATCATCATGGGCGTCACGCTGGTCTCGGCCTTCGCCATCGTGCTCGGCAATCTGCTCGCCGACATCATCGCGCCGTTCATCGATCCCCGCATCAAGCTCAGATGAAAATGAAACAGAGAAAGGGAACACAACAATGAAAAAGTTTCTCGCATCCACAGTCGCGGCATCGGCCTTGGCCCTCATGCTCGGCATGACAAGCGTCCGCGCCGAAGACACGGTCGATCCCAACGCCAAGCAAGGCGGCGCCATCACCATCACCTACAAGGACGATGTTGCGACCCTCGATCCGGCGATCGGCTATGACTGGCAGAACTGGTCGATGATCAAGAGCCTGTTCGATGGGCTGATGGATTACGAGCCGGGCACCACCAATTTGAAGCCCGATCTGGCAGAAAGCTACGAGATTTCGCCCGACGGCCAGACCTTCACCTTCAAGCTGCGCCATGGCGTGAAATTCCACAATGGCCGCGAGATGACGGCCGACGACGTGAAATATTCGCTCGACCGCGTCACCAATCCGAAGACGCAGAGCCCCGGCGCCGGCTTCTTCGGCTCGATCAAGGGCTATGACGATGTCGCCGCCGGCAAGGCCGAAGGCCTGTCCGGTGTCACCGTCGTCGACCCCTACACGGTCAAGTTCGAACTGACCCGGCCCGACGCCACCTTCCTGCATGTCATGGCCATCAATTTCGCCCATGTCGTGCCGAAGGAAGAGGTCGAGAAATATGGCGCCGATTTCGGCAAGCATCCGGTCGGCACCGGCGCCTTCAAGCTCGCCGAGTGGACGCTGGGACAGCGCATCGTCTTCGAGCGCAATGCGGACTATTGGCACAAGGGCCTGCCGCATCTCGACAAGATCACCTTCGAGATCGGCCAGGAGCCGATCGTGGCGCTGCTGCGCTTGCAGAAGGGCGAGATCGATGTTCCCGGCGACGGCATTCCGCCGGCCAAGTTCCAGGAGGTGATGGCCGATCCCGAGCAGAAGGCGCGTGTCGTCGAAGGCGGTCAGCTGCACACCGGCTACGTCACCATGAACACCACCATGGCGCCGTTCGACAATGTTAAGGTGCGTCAGGCCGTCAACATGGCGCTCAACAAGGCGCGCATCATCCAGATCATCAACGGCCGCGCCGTGCCGGCCAACCAGCCGCTGCCGCCGTCGATGCCGGGCTACGACAAGGACTACAAGGGTTATCCCTATGACGTAGCCAAAGCCAAGGCGCTGCTGGCCGAGGCCGGTCATGCCGATGGTTTCGACACGCAGCTGTTCGCCATGAACACCGATCCCAACCCGCGCATTGCCCAAGCGATCCAGCAGGACCTGGCGGCGATCGGCATCAAGGCCAGCATCCAGTCGCTGGCGCAGGCCAATGTCATCGCCGCCGGCGGTGACAAGGCCGGCGCGCCGATGATCTGGTCGGGCGGCATGGCCTGGATCGCCGACTTCCCCGATCCGTCGAATTTCTACGGCCCGATCCTCGGCTGCGCCGGCGCGGTGCCCGGCGGCTGGAACTGGTCGTGGTATTGCAACAAGGATCTCGACGCCAAGGCGGCCGAGGCGGATTCGGTGGTCGACCCGGCAAAGGCCGGCGAACGCGACAAGATGTGGAGCGCCATCTACGACAAGGTGATGGAAGACGCGCCCTGGGCGCCGGTCTTCAACGAACAGCGCTTCACCATGAAATCCGCGCGCATGGGCGGCGCCGACAACCTCTATGTCGACCCGGTCCATATCCCGATCAACTACGACAATGTGTACGTAAAAGATGTGCAATAACTGCGACTACACCATCCATGGGCGCCACCACCATTTCGGCTGGGACAATTCCTTTGTCCCGGCCGAGCGGGTGGCGCCCGGCGCGACCATCGAGTTCCAGTGCCTCGATGCCGCCGGCGGCCAGCTGAACGCCGACAGCACGGTTGCCGAAATCGCCAAGCTCGACTTCGCCGGGGTCAACCCGGTGACCGGGCCGATCTTCGTCGAGGGCGCCGAGCCGGGTGACGCGCTCAAGGTGACGATCGAGATGTTCAAACCGTCCGGCTTCGGCTGGACGGCGAACATTCCGGGTTTCGGCCTGCTCGCCGACGACTTCACGGAACCGGCGCTGAACATCTGGAAATACGATGCAGCCGCGCTCGAACCGGCGCTGTTCGGGAAAAACGCGCGCGTACCACTGAAGCCGTTCGCCGGCACCATCGGCAATGCGCCGGCTGAGATGGGGCTTCACTCGGTGGTGCCGCCACGGCGGGTCGGCGGCAATCTCGACATCCGCGATCTCGCTGCCGGCACGACGCTCTATCTGCCGGTTGAGGTGGCCGGCGCGCTGTTCTCGGTGGGCGATACGCACGCCGCACAAGGCGATGGCGAGGTCTGCGGCACGGCGATCGAGAGCCCGATGGACGTCGTGCTCAAGCTCGACCTTGTCAAGGACGCCAGGCTGAAGACGCCGCGCTTCACCACCGCCGGTCCGGTGACGCGCCATCTCGACGCCAAGGGCTATGAGGTGACGACGGGTATCGGGCCGGACCTGATGACCGGCGCCAAGGAGGCGGTGGCGCAGATGGTCGATCTGCTTGCTGGGCGGTATCAGATCGATCCGGTCGAGGCCTATATGCTGGCCTCGGTGTGCGGGGACCTGCGCATCAGCGAGATCGTCGACATGCCGAACTGGGTGGTGTCGTTCTATTTTCCGCGTTGCGTGTTTGAATGACGGTACGTCGGCGCCGCACCCCCACCCCGCTGCTTCGCAGCGACCCTCCCCACAAGGGGGAGGGTAAAGCGCTGCCACCCTACCTCCCCCTTGTGGGGAGGTCGGACCGGAGGTCCGGGTGGGGGTCAGCGCCAAGGTTTGTGCGAATGGTGCGACGGAACCAATCCGTCGCAGGGCTCCACCCACAATGACCCTCGCCGACAACCCCATCCTCTCCATCGCCAACCTCTCCGTCAGCGTGCGCGGCGAGGACGGCGAGCGCGATGTCGTCTCCAACCTGTCGCTGACGCTGGCGCGCGGCGAGACGCTCTGCATTGCCGGCGAATCCGGCTCCGGCAAGTCGATGACCGCGCTGGCGATCATGCAGCTTTTGCCGCAGCCGGCGGCGCGCATATCGTCAGGCATGATCCGTCTTCGGGATGGGAATCGGGGCGACACCGACCTAGCAACCCTCGACGAACGCCAGATGCGGCGCATTCGCGGCGACCGCATCGCCATGATCTTCCAGGAGCCGATGACCTCGCTCAACCCGGTTCTGTCGATCGGCCGGCAACTCACCGAATCAATCGAGGCGCATACCAGCCTGTCGTCGGCGCAAGCCCGCCGGCGCGCCATCGAGGCGTTGAAGGCGGTGCGCATTTCGGAGGCGGAAAGCCGGTTAAAGCAGTTTCCGCACGAACTCTCCGGCGGCATGCGCCAGCGGGTGATGATCGCCATGGCGCTGGCGCTCGAGCCCGACGTGCTGATCGCCGACGAACCGACGACGGCGCTCGACGTCACCGTGCAAGGCGAAGTGCTGGAGCTGTTGCGCGACCTGCAGCGCCAGCATGGCACCAGCGTCATCCTGATCACCCACGATATGGGCGTGGTTGCCGAAATGGCCGACCGGGTCATCGTCATGCGCGACGGCCGCATGGTCGAAGAAGGCACGACATCGGATATTTTTGTCCAGCCGCAGGCCGACTATACGCGCGAACTGCTGGCTGCCGTGCCGCGCATCGGCAGTGGCGTCGGTCGACAGAAATCCAGGGATGCGATTGACGTCTTGAAACCGGCCAATGTCGCCGAGATCAACGACCTGCATGTCCGCTTCGATCTGCGTGGCGGCATCTTTGGCCAGGTCACCCGCCGCGTCCACGCCGTCGAGGGCGTCAGCTTCTCGATTGCGCCCAACGAAACGCTTGCTCTGGTCGGCGAATCCGGCTGCGGCAAGTCGACGACCGCCAAGGCGCTGGCCGGACTGGCGCCGTATAGCGGCGACATCGTCATTGGCGGGCGCAATCTCTCCGGTCTTGGCCGCGACGAGCGCAAGGCGGTGCGCCGTGACGTCCAGATGATTTTCCAGGATCCCTTCGCTTCGCTCGATCCGCGCATGCGCGTCGGCGAGCTCGTCGCCGAGCCGCTGGTGATTCATGGCATCGCCTCCAAGGACGAGCGCCGCGAACGAGTGGGGGCGCTGTTCGAGCGTGTCGGCCTGTCGGCCGACCAGATGGAGCTTTACCCGCACGAATTCTCCGGTGGCCAGCGCCAGCGCGTCTGCATCGCCCGAGCGCTGGCGCTACGACCAAAACTGATCATCGCTGACGAAAGCGTCTCCGCGCTCGACGTCTCGGTGCAGGCGCGTGTGCTCGATTTGCTGAAGGAATTGCAGCGCGAATTCGGCGTCGCCTATCTCTTCATCTCGCACGACATGGCGGTGGTCGAGAACATTTCCGACCGCGTTGCCGTCATGTATCTCGGCCAGATCGTCGAGATGGGCACGCGCGACCAGGTGTTTTCCAACCCGCGCCATCCCTACACCAGGCGGCTGATCGACGCCGTGCCGGTGCCCGATCCGGCGCAGCGCAGAACGCGCTTCGCGCGCCTCGACCAGGAAATCCCAAGCGCCACCCGCAGGATCGGGGAGGCGCCGCTGAAGCTGGCGCTGAACGATGTCGGCGGCGGCCATCTGGTTGCTGCGGAAAGCTGAGCCCGCACTGGCTGGCAGCTGTTCTTTTACTTTGTTGAGTACAACCAAGAACTGCCGTCTCGGGTTTACCGCGTCTTAGGTGGACGGCGGCCACTATACGGTCGGAGTTCTTGCCACGGGGAAAAATAGTGCTCAAGGCGGTTCTGCAGCTGCTGCCGGGTCGGTTCATGGATGTGCGCATGCGCGTATCCGCCGACTACGAGACGCGTGTCGTGGAGCGGCCCGGGCGCTGGATGAAGGCGGCCGAGCTGGAGCAGTTGAGCAGCGATCTGCGGCTGGTGGCGTCGAAGACGCTGAAAGTCGGCAGCCTGACCTACGGTGTGTTTTCCGGTGACCGCAGCCGGCTGGAACATTCCATCATCACCATCGTCTATCGCCGCAGCGACGGGCGGCCGATCGCCTTCAACGCGCTGGCGCTGATGGAGATTTCGCTGGCCGGCAAGCCCTATGAAGTCTTGCACCTCGGTCTGGTCATGATCGATCCGGACGAGCGCAGCCGCGGTCTCAGCTGGATCCTCTACGGCCTGACCTGCTTCCTGATGTTTTTGCGCAACCAGTTCAGGCCGATCTGGATCTCCAACGTCAGCCAGGTGCCGGCCGTCGTCGGCATGGTCGCGGAGGCGTTCAGCAATGTGTTTCCCGGACCGCATGCCGGCGCGCGGCGCTCGCTGACCCATGTGCTTCTGGCGCGGCAGATCATGGCGCGGCACCGCCATGTCTTCGGCGTCGGCCCCGAAGCGGGTTTCGACGAAGAGCGTTTCGTCATCACCAATGCCTATACGGGCGGCTCGGACGATCTGAAGAAAACCTTCGACGAGACGGCCAAGCACCGCGAGGAGACCTTTAACGAGTTCTGCCGCAAGGAACTCGACTACGGGCGCGGCGACGATGTGCTGCAGATCGGCCAGATGAGCTTCCAGTCGGCGCGCACCTATCTCGCCGACGCGGTTCCGCGCGGCTCGCTTGCCGCCCTTGCGGTAGCAGGTGCGGCGGCCACGCTGCAGCGGCTGGTTTTGCCGGTGGTACACTGGGCGGATAGCAGCCGCCAATGGAATGTGCTGAGACCATGGACACGCTGATGGCTTCATCCGTGATGATGCCTGGGTGTGAGCTGATGGGCGCTGACCGATGAACCTCGACGACACGCTCGTGGCCGACACCATCACCTCGCTGGCGGCGCTGTTCGGGCTGCTGATCGTGATATCGGTCGTCGGCGGGCGCGACACGGGCGATCCGCTGTCGCGGCGTTTTCTGTTCGGTTTGCGGGTGCTGACGGTTCTGCTCGCCTGCCGCATCCTCGACTGGACTACCGGCCTCGCACTCTTCCGCTTCGTCACCATCGCGGCGGCGGGCCTGCTGCCGCTGGCCGCACTGCTGCTGACCGAGGGGCTGTTGCGCCGGCATGCGCCGTTTGCGCTAAAGTTCTTTGCCGCCGGCGGCGCCCTGCTGTTTCTACTGCTGGCGCCGATCCCGGAACGCTTTGCCGAGCCATGGCGGATGGCGGTACTACTTGCCTTCCAGTTCGGAGGTTTTCTCGCCATCGGCTGGCTGGTGATGACGCGCGATCGCGACAGCCTGTCGGCGGCCGAAAACCGCACGGTCGAGCGCATGGCGCTGTCGCTGCTGTTGATCATTCCGTTCATGGTCACCGACTACCGGCCCGGCCTGTTCGAAGTGCCGGTTCGGCTTGGCGGCATCGCCATCCTGTTCCTGTGCTGGCTGACGATCGGCCTTGGACGCGCCAGCCTCGGCCATCGCGACACGATCGGCGCCTTTACCGTGATTACGCTGAGCTCGGTTTTCGCCGGGCTGGCGCTGGGCGGCATCGACGATCTCGGCTGGCGCGGCAGTGTGCAGGGCGTGGTGATCGTGCTGTCGGCGACGCTGCTGGCAGTCATCTACAATGACAGCGTCAGCCTCACCGCGGAGAAGCGCCGCGACTCGTTGCTGAAGCATATGGCCGAGGGCGACCTCACCGATTCGGCGCGCTTCCTGCGCGGCCTGCAGAGCCATATCCTTGTCGACGGTGCGCTGATCCTGCCGGCAGGGGACCTCGGCGACTTCGACCTGAAGGTGCTGGCCCGTGCACTGGAGCAGGAGCCCGTGCGCTCGCTCGCCGATACGCAGCCGGGGGCGCCAGTCGACCAGGATATACGCGAGCAGCTGGCATGGCTGTTCGAGAAATTTGAGGCGACCCATGTGCTGCTGGCGACGCTCGAGCCGTTGACCGTGGTGGCGCTCAACATGCCGGCGCTGGCATCGTCGCCGGGCGTGGAAATGGAGCTGCGGGCAGTCCAGCGCATGGCGATGCTGATCTCGCAGCGGCATGCGAAGGGTTGATCATACTGAACGGGCCGGCTCTTGCGTCGGCCCGTTGCCGTAGCCGGGTCAGGCGGCCTTGGTCTTCAAGGCCTCTTCGTCGCGCACCATTTTTGTCACGGCGGCGAAGTCGAGCTTGCCGGAGCCAAGGACCGGTACCTTTGAGACCACCCGCACTTCGGCCGGGACCATCAGGTCCATGGCGCCGTTGGCCTTGGCGTAGGCGAGGAATTCCGCTCGTGTGGCGCCGGATGCCTCAGTGATGAGGATCAGCTTTTCGCCCTTGCGCGCGTCGGGCACCGTGGCGACCGCCGACAGCGAGCCCTTCCACAATTCGCCGGCCAGCGCTTCGACAGCGGCGAGCGAGATCATCTCGCCGCCGATCTTGGCGAAGCGCTTGGCGCGGCCGCGAATGGTGATGAAGCCGCCTTCGTCGATAGCGACGACGTCGCCCGTATCATGCCAGCCGTCCTCCAGCGGTTCGAGCACGCCGGGCTTCTCGGCCCGGAGATAACCGGCCATGACATTGGGGCCGCGCACGAACAGCCGGCCGCCTTCGTCGACGCCGGGGACCGGATCGAGGCGGTATTCCATGCCGGGCATGATCTTGCCGACGGTTCCAGAGCGATTGTACATCGGCGTGTTGATGGAGATCACCGGCGCCGTCTCGGTGACGCCATAGCCCTCGAGTATGCGGACGCCGAACTTCTCCATATAGGTCATGCGCGTCGCTGTCTTGACCGGCTCCGCGCCGGCAAAACAATAGCGTATCGAGCGGAAGTCGTAGGGGTGCGCGGTGCGGGCATAGCCGGAGAGGAAGGTGTCGGTGCCGAAGATGATCGTCGCGTTCGAGCCGTAGATCAGTTCCGGCACGAGGCGGTAGTGCAGCGGCGAGGGGTAGAAATAGACCGGCACGCCGGAGATCAACGGCAGCACCGTGCCCGCGGTCATGCCGAAGGAGTGGAAGATCGGCAGCACGTTGAACACCTTGTCGCCCGAATGGAAGTCGATACGCGACGCCGCCTGGGCGGCGTTGGCCAGGATGTTGCGGTGGGTCAGAACGACGCCCTTCGGCGTGCCTTCCGAACCCGAGGTGAACAAGATCACCGCCGCATCGCCGGGCTTGCGTTTCGCGCGCGGCGTCGACTTGCGCAGCAAGCCGAGCAGCTTATCCTTGAGACTGATGGTCTTTCTGAGATCGTCGAGCCACACGATGTCGACCGAGCGACCGAGTTCCTCGACTACAGCGCCGAGCTTTGCCTGTTCGACGAACGCGCGGGACGTCAGCACGGTGCGGACTTCGGCGGCCTTGCAGGCGGACAGAATATTGGCAGCACCTGCGGTGAAGTTCATCATCGCCGGAACCTTGCCGGCGGACATGACGCCGAGCAGCGTCGCGCAAGAGCCGTTGGCGTTGGGCAGCATGATGCCCAGCGTCTGCTGGTCGGCATAAAGGTTCTGGAACTTCTCACCAAGCACGGCGGCAGCCGTGAGCAGCTTGCTGTAGCTGAGAGAACCGGTGACCGGATCCTGAACTGCGAGCTGATTCATGCCGCGTTCGTTCGCCGTCTCGATGATCTTTTCCAGTACGGTCTTGTCGATGTCCTGGGTGCGGAAAACGAGATCCGACATCACCTGGTAGAGCGCGGAACCCGCCGCGGCGCGGCGCTTGCGGCCCTTCAGCTCTTGCGGCACCTCGAGCTTGACCGGTTCCAGAATGGTCACCTTGACCTTCGGGAACAGGCGGCGGCGCACATGCTGCGAGCTCAACCGCGAGAAGTAGGTCTTCTCCAGCCCGTCGATGCGCACCGGCACAACCATCGAGCCGGTCTTGTCGGCAACCATGGCGGCGCCGTCATAGACCTTCATCAGGCCGCCGGTCACCGTGATGCGTCCCTCCGGGAAGATCACCAGCGGATCGCCGCCCTGCACGATCTTGATCAGCGTGCGGGTCGACATCGGCTTGGCCGGGTTGAGCGGCAAAGCGCGGGCAAGTTTCATGAACGGCTTCATCCACCAGGCCTGGGCAATGGTGTAGTCGATGGCGAAGACCGGCTCCTCATCGGTCAGCGTCAAGGCGAGCGGACCGTCGAGGAAGCTGACATGGTTGAGCGCCAGGATCGGCGCCTTGCCGGCCGCCTTGAGGTTTTCCATACCCTCGACTTCGAGGCGCAGGAAAGCGCGGAACAGGATGGAGACGAAGTCACGGAAGGGGTTCGTCGGCAAATATTTCAGCATCAGCCAGGCGGCAATCGCATTGGCCGCGACGAGGCCGAACAGGATGCCGCCGGTCGAGACCTTCGTCTGGATCAGGGCCATGATGATGCCGCCGCCAGTCATGAAGCCGGCATTGACGATACTGACGGCGGCGACGACCCGGGCGCGCCGCGCTTCGGGCGACCAGGCCTGCACGGCGGCGAAGGTCGGCACCACCAGGAAAGCGGCTGCAATGGCCATGCCGGCGAGGTCGATGGCGACGCGGATCGTGTTTGGGCCGGCGAAGAATGCGCCAAGGGTTTCCGCCTGGGGCGACGGCGTCATGCCGGAGATGGTCCAGGCGAGATGCAGGCCGAACAGGGCGAGCAGCGCCGTGCCGACCGGTGCCGGCAACAGCACGATGCGGCCCTGCGACATCCAGGCGGCGATGGCCGAACCGATGGCGATCGAGACGGCGAACACGGCGAGGTAGACGGTGACGGCCATTTCGTTGCCGCCGAGCGAATCCTTGATCAGGACCGGCAGGAGCGAGAGCACGATGGCGCCGATCAGCCAGAACCACGACGTCATCAGGCCGGCGCGCCAGATGCGCGTGTCGGTGCGCAATTCGGCGACCTGGCGCCAGGTCGAGCGGAAGATGTTCTTGTCGATGACAAGGTCGGGCGCCGCCGAACCGGTGGACGGGATATAGCGGCTGACGAGCCAGCAACCGACGGCGAGCGCCATCATGATCGGTCCGAACACCGCGACGCCGATGCCATCGGCGGAAACGACGCCGCCGGCTATGGTGCCGCCGAGAATCGCGGCAAACGTGGCTGACTCGATCCAGGCGTTGGCCTTGGGCAGTTCCTTGCGTTCGAGGTGATCGGGCAGGATTCCGTATTTGATCGGTCCGAACAGCGCCGAGATAACGCCGAACATCAACAGCGCCGTCATCAGCACGGGAATGGACGACAGGGCGATGCCGACGACGGAGACACCCGCCGCGGCGATCTCGGCGAATTTCAGACGCTTGGCTATGAGAGCCTTGTCGAAGCGGTCGGCGAGCTCGCCGCCGAGCGCCGACAGGAGCAGGAAGGGGGCCATGAAGACGGCGCCCGCCAAGGTGACCAGTGATGCCGCCTGGTCCGCCGCCAGCGTGAACAGAATAAGGAACACCAGCGTGTTCTTGAGGAAATTATCGTTGAAGGCGGACAGGAACTGCGTCCAGAACAAGGGCGCAAAGCGCCTGGAGGTCATCAGATGAGCTGTCGGTCGGTTGATCGGGGCGATTTCCATAGCGGCGACTTCCATTGGGCAAGACCGGTGAAAATCCTGACTGGATTGATCAGCGGTCTTGCGCGTTGAGCCTTGTTTAGCGGGAACCCGGTTACACTTCGTTACTGCGGCTGACTTCCATCAGCAACTTCTCGGTCTTGGCGTCTTCCAGCCGGTTGATGAAGCGGCTTGCCTCTTCCGAGTCGCGCAGCGTCTTGGTGATGGTGATCGAGGTGTGCACGAGCATGATGGCGGCCATCGCATAAAACCCCTTGGCGGCGAAGCTCGCCTCCATGAAGTAGATGCCGCCGGCCATCATTGTGGCGGCAACGGCGAAACTGGCCATGGTGAAGGTCTTCCAGGCGCTTGAGTCCTTGGGGGAATAGGTGTTCGGGGTCATCGATATGGTCCTTTCGTTTCAAGGTTAGGTTGGTTGGGCGTGGGTCTGTTTCAGGCTGGATACAATCAGGCCGGATACAATCAGACTGGATAACAATCAGGCCGGGTACGATCAGGCCGGCTTGGTCATGGTCTTCGTGAGCCGTTCGAGCACGGCGTCGGCGCTGCTTCTCAGCGGCGCGCCGCAGCCGGCGGCCGCAAGCTTCTCTGAGACCGCGGCAGGATCGCCCGACTGTTCCATCTCGGCCATGGCGGCCGCGGTGGCGTCGATCTGCTTTTGCCTGGTGCGCAGGCGCAGCAGCGTCTCCTCGGCGTCCCTGAGCGCCGACAGGCTGGAGCCGGGCGCGCTTTCTCGCAGGCGCTGGGTCGAGTTGACCGCGGCAACGATGCGCTGGCCGCGCTGCAATTCGCGCAGGCGCATTTCGGAGACGCGGATAATCCGCTTGAGACGCTCAATCTCGGTGCCGAAGCTTTTCTGCGCCTCGGCGGAGGCGTCGCGTTCGGCTTCCAGCATGGCGATGGTTTCGGCGGCTTCGCGGGCCAGTTCATTCTGTCCCTGCTCGATCGCGGCGATCGTGCGCTTCTCCAAATCGTCGATGCGGAGGACAAGCTTCTTGTACTGCGCGACTTCCTGTTCGTTCTGGGCGATGGCAATTGCAACCGCCCGGCGGGCGGCCGCGATAGCGTCGGCGCAATCGCGGATCTGCTGGCGCAGGATTATCAGCGCGTTGCGGTCGACGACCGCCTCGGCGGCTTCGTAGCTTCGGCCGCGAACGAGAGCAAAAAACTGTTTCAACATTTCCGTTTCTCCTATATGAACGTTGTTCATGAGGCAAAGTAGCACATTGTGAACGGCGTTCAAGGAGAAAATGAACGGTGTTCATGGTTGCGCATAAGAGAAGGTTAATGACCGCAAAACGGGACGCCAAACGCGAGGACCTCAAAGGCAGGCTGATCGAGGCCGCGCAAGCGCGCATCCAGTCCTCGGGGCTCGCCGGTCTGCGTGCGCGCGACATCACGGCCGATGCCGGCTGCGCGCTGGGCGCGCTCTACACCGCCTTCGCCGACCTGGACGAGCTCATCCTGCACGTCAATTCGATCACACTGGCCAGGCTGGGGGCGGCCCTGCAGCAAGAGGCGACCGGCGTCGCCGAGCCTAGGGCAAGGCTGAAGGCGCTGGCCAAGGCCTATCTCGGCTTCGCCCGCGACAACCGCATGGCGTGGAAGGCGCTGTTCGAGCACCGTATGGCGCCAGGCGTGGCGGTGCCCGAATGGCATCTGGCCGAACATGCGGTGCTGGTCCAGCATCTGGTTGAGCCGCTGGCCCAGCTGCTCCCGGCGGCGGCAACGCCGGAGCTTTTGGCCCGCGCGCGCACGCTGTTCTCCGCCGTGCATGGGATCGTCGCCATCTCGCTCGAAGACCGTTTCATTGGCCTGGCGTCCACCGACCTCGAAAGTGAGCTGCTGGGTTTCGTCGACACGCTGGTGAGCGGACTGGAGACGGAAAGGGAATGAACTGCTGCGATCGGCTCTTGCCTCACGGCACTCTGCCCTTATGAAGATCGTGGCGCGGACTGCCGGTTGATCCAGGCCGGCTGAGACTGTTGGGGATATCCGGTGACAATCGATCAGAACCGTCGGTTTCGACCCGAAATACAGGGGCTGCGCGGCTTGGCGGTCGCGCTTGTCGTGGTCTATCACATATGGCCGGATGTGCTGCCTGGCGGATATGTCGGCGTCGACGTCTTTTTCGTCATCTCTGGCTATCTGATCACGGGCCTGCTGGCGCAGATGGCGCTGCGCGGCGGCCGGATTTCACTGATCGAATTCTACTCGCGACGGGTGCGACGGTTGTTGCCGGCAGCAACCTTGGTGCTGCTGGTGGCATTGCTGGGCACGCTGCTTTTCATCTCAAAGGCGCGCTGGGAGGAAATGGGCAACCAGATCGTGGCGAGCGCTCTTTATGTCGAGAACTGGCGGCTGGCCTCGATTGCGGTCAGCTATCTCGAGGCCGACACCTTGCCGAGCCCGGTGCAACACTACTGGTCGCTTTCCATCGAAGAGCAGTTCTACATCGCCTGGCCGTTGGTGATGATCGGCGTGATCTGGCTGGCGCGCCGCCGTGACCTTCCGCTGAGGGCCTGCTTGATCGGGGCGTTGTCGCTCATTTTCGCGGCATCACTTGTTGCCTCTGTCGTTTTGACGGCGACGGATCCGGCCCAGGCCTATTTCGTCAGCCATACCCGCCTGTGGGAATTGGCGCTGGGTGGTCTGCTGGTGCTGACCGAACACCAGTTTCGACTGGCGGCACTCACTAGACAGTGGCTGGCGATCGCCGGCATCCTGGGCATCGTTGCGTCCGCCTTGCTGTTTTCCGCTGCAACTCCATTTCCCGGCGTCAGTGCGTTGTTGCCGACCTTGGCCACAGTGCTGGTCATCCTGGCTGGCGAGGTTGAAGTCGGCCGGTTTCGTGGGCTCGATTCGTTGCCACTTCGTTTCATCGGCGATCGCTCCTACTCGGTCTATCTATGGCATTGGCCGCTGATCACCATCTCCCAGGCGCAGGGTCATTCGCTGACCCTTGCCGGCGGTTTCGGCCTGATTGCGGCGACCCTGCTTCTATCGGATCTGTCCTATCGATATGTTGAGCAGCGCTACCGGCAAGCTCGGGGCGGCGCCTGGTGGAAGCCGCTGGGATACGGCACCGCGGCGGTTCTCACATGCGTGGCCGCATCCGGCAGCCTGCTGCTCTTTCTGAAGACCGAACGCATCGACACCGCGCTGATCGGCACGCCTTCCTACCCTGGGCCCGCCGCTCTCGTCTCCGGCGCCGTGGTCCCGGACGGTGTGAACCTTCTGCCGCCGCTGGCCCGGCTGAGGCGGGACGTGCCGGTCGTGTATGCAAGGAAGTGCCACCAGGAGGAAAGCTCGGAGCCCAAACGATGCTCTCTAGGCGATCCCACGGGTGCGAAAACAATGGTTCTGGTGGGAGATTCTCATGCAGCCCAGTGGGTGCCGGCACTGGACAAGATCGCAAAGGACCGCAACTTCAAACTGGTTACCTTTACAAAATCCGCCTGCCCATTCACCCGCGTGGCCATCACGGCGGATGGCAAACCCAACGTCTTATGCGCGCAGTGGCACGAAAAGGTGCTGGCCGAGATCCTAAAGCTGAAACCGGATCTGATCTTCACCAGCCAGTCCAATTACGGAGCGGTTCAGCAAGACGTGATGATCGAGGGGCTGCGAAGTCTCTGGGGCGGGCTGACGGACGCCGGCTCGCAAATCGTTGCCATCCGCAACACGCCCTATATGAAATTCGACCCGGGCGAATGCCTGAGTTCGACCCCAACGAAATGCGTCACCAAACTGAGCGATATTGAGCGGAGCAACGTGTTGGCGCTGGCCGCGGAAGGACAGAAAAATGTGCGCGCCATCGATATGCTCGATGCCATTTGCGGGCCGCAACTATGCCCGGCAGTTGTCGGCAACATCATCGTCTGGCGGGACAGTCATCATCTGACCGCCAGCTACTCGCTTGCCCTGGCGCCCTATCTCGCAGCGAAGGCGGGGCTTTGACGAGACGTCTCGGAACTTAGATGTGTCGACAGGCAGGAAAATTCCGCTGGTGGAGCTGAGGAGGATCGAACTCCTGACCTCGTCATTGCGAACGACGCGCTCTCCCAGCTGAGCTACAGCCCCGTCCAGCGGATGGCGCATTTATCGAAGGCTGCGGTTTCCTGTCAAGGCGGGGTTTTGCTGAAATCCCTTGTGCCCGGTGCTTGCAGGCGACCGGCCCTTGCCGGTTTCGCGCGCAATGGCTACATGTCGGCAACAATCGGAGACCGGCATGCTCGCCCTCATTCAAACAATCGTCATGGCGCTGGACCTGTACTGGTGGGTCATCATCGCCTCGGCGATCTTTTCCTGGCTCTATGCCTTCAACGTCGTCAACTCGCGCAATCAGTTCGTCGGCAGCATCGGCAACATGCTCTACCGGCTGACCGAGCCGGCGCTGCGGCCGATCCGTCGGTTCATGCCCGACCTTGGCGGCGTCGACATCTCGCCGATCATCCTGCTTCTGCTCCTGTTCTTCCTCAGGCAGCTCATTCTCACCACGATAGCGCCGCTGGTCCTGTGAGCCTGACGATGGCATGAGCGCGCCATTCCGCTTGCGCGCTGACGGCATCGACCTGTTTATCCGGCTGACGCCGAAGTCTTCGGTGGACAGGCTCGAAGGCGTCGAGACATCGGCCGACGGGCGCAGCCATTTGAAGGCGCGCGTGCGCGCCGTGCCGGAGAATGGCGCGGCCAATCAAGCACTGCAAAGGCTTGTCGCCAAGGCGCTGGGCGTTCCGGCATGGGCGGTGTCGGTTGTTGCGGGCGCTGCCGCTCGCTTGAAGACGCTGCGCGTGAATGGCGACCCGGCGGCGCTGGTAACGAGCATCAAAGCGCTCGCCGGATAAGCCTCAATCTCCCAGCGGCAACTTCGGATCGTCGACCTTCAGCGTGTTTACGCTCTGCTTGATGCGGCGCAGGTTTTCGAGAACCCTGGGTCCGCGCGTCTCGGCCACCGAGGTGACGATCATGTCGACGATCGACAGCAGCGCATAGCGCGACGAGGTCGGCTTGTAGATGTTGCCGTCTTCCAGCGACTGGAACTGGATAACGGTATCGGCGGCCTTGGCGAGCGCTGATTCCGGCGGGGTTACGGCGATGGTGCTGGCGCCATATTGCTGGGCCACCTGCACGGCGTCGATCACCGAGCGCGCATAGCCGGACACCGAGAACGCGATCAGCGTCGTCTCCGATGTGGCGACCGCGGCATACATGCGCTGCAATTGCCCGTCGATCTGCGCCAGCACCGGCACGCCCAGCCGAAACAGCCGGTTCTGCATCTCGGTCGCCATCATCGAGGAAATGCCGCCGGAGCCGATGCACAGCACATTGCCCGAACTGACGATGCGCGCGGCCACGCCCACCAGCGTCTTCATGTCGAGGTTTTCGCTGGCGCGCTGGATGGCGGCGATTGCCGCTTCGGTGATGGCCGACGCAATGCGCTGCTCGCGCGCGTCGCGGTTCAGCGGTTCGGGCGACAGATACTGGCCGCCAATGGCGATCGCCTGCGCCAGGTAGAATTTGAAATCGCGCAGACCCTCGCAGCCGAGATTGCGGCAGAAACGGGTGACCGTCGGCTCGCTGACGCCGACGCGCGCGGCAATTTCCGAGATTGCCGCCTTGGAGGCGAAGTCGAGATCGGTCAGCACGAGGCCGGCCAGGCGGCGGTCCGATTTGGTGCCGTCCTGCGACATCAGCTGCAGGCGCGTGATGATGTCGGCCGGCGTTTTCATTTCTGGGTTGTCGTCTTCATCGTGGTGTTTTCGTTTTCATGCCGGCGCTCTCATAGCGGCAGGCCTGTCGCCGTGTCGAACAGATGGATGTTTGCAGGCGCGACCGAGACCGGCAGCATCTCACCCGGCTTGACCTGTATCCGATCGCGGAACACGGCGCGCACCGTGTCAGCGCCGATGGCGCCATAGACATGGGTTTCCGAGCCGGTCGGCTCGACGACATCGACCTTGATCGCCATCGCGTCGACAGCCTCGCCGATGACGAAGTGTTCGGGCCGTATGCCGGCCTCGACCGTGCTGCCAGCCGGCACCGTCTTGCTGCCGAGCGCCAGTCGCCCTCCGCCGGCCGATTCGAACCAGCTTTTCTCGGGCGTCGTCTTCAGGGCGCCGGAGACAAAACTCATCGACGGCGAGCCGATGAAGGAGGCGACGAATTTGTTGGCGGGACGGTCGTAGAGCTCCAGCGGTGCGCCGACCTGCTGGATCTTGCCGCGGTCCATCACCACGATGCGGTCGGCCATGGTCATGGCCTCGATCTGGTCGTGGGTGACATAGACGATGGTCGATTTCAGCCGCTGGTGCAGCGCCTTGATCTCGGTGCGCATCTGCACGCGCAGTTGCGCGTCGAGATTGCTGAGCGGCTCGTCGAACAGGAACACCGAGGGTTCGCGCACGATGGCGCGGCCCATGGCGACGCGCTGGCGCTGGCCGCCCGACAGCTCCCGGGGATAGCGGTCGAGATAGGAGAACAGGTTGAGGACGCCGGAGGCCTTTTTCACCTTGTCGTCGATTGCCGTGCGGCTTTCGCCGCGGATCTTTGGGCCGAAGCCGATGTTGTCGGCCGCTTTCAGATGCGGAAACAGCGCATAGGACTGAAAGACCATCGCAACATTGCGCTGCTGTGGCGGCAAAGCGTTGGCGCGCACGCCGCCGATCAAGAGGTCGCCTGAGGTGATCGGCTCCAGCCCGGCCAGCATGCGCAGCAAGGTCGACTTGCCGCAGCCGGAAGGGCCGACCAGCACGACGAATTCGCCGCTCTTGATGTCGAGGCTGATGTTTTCGAGAATCTTATGGCGTCCGAAGGATTTCGACAGGTCGCGGAACTCAACGTCGGTCATGGCTACGCTCCCAGTATGTCGTCGATGAAGGGCAGGAAGCCGGCGGTCAGTCCGGCGTCGACCGGCACCACCGCGCCGGTTATCCCCGATGCGCGATCCGAAACAAGGAAGGCCACCGCTTCGGCCACTTCCGTGGCGTCGACGATGCGGCCGAGCGGATAGAGCCGCTTGAGCTTGCCGAGAACATCCGGGTTCTTGGCCAGGCGATGGTCCCAGGCGGCAGTGCGGATCGAGCCGGGGCAGACGACATTCGCGCGCAGCCCGCTGCGGCCGAGTTCCACAGCGATCGCTTTGGCATAGGCATTGATGCCGGCCTTGGCCGCGGCATAGGCCGGGTTGCCGAAATGGGCGATGGCGTTGACGGAAGAGATGAAGACGACGCTGCCCGAACCGCGCGCGGCCATTGCCTTGATCAGCGGATCGGCGAACAGCATCACCCCGGTCAGATTGAGGTCGAGCTCATGCGTGATCTTGTCGGGGGTCAGCGCTGCAAGAGTCTCGGCGCGCGTCCAGCCGGCATTGTTGATCAGGATGTCGGGCACGCCGTCTTTCCCGAGGATCGCCGTGATCGCGGCATCGGTGGAGATCCGGTCGAGAAGGTCGAAGACGTGGCCCGACGCCAGATGCGGACTGCCGAGCTGGTCTTGCGACTGGTCGCAGCCGACGACGCGCGCGCCTCGTTCGGCCAGCAGCGCCACAATAGCCGAGCCGAGCCCGCCGCCGGCGCCGGTCACCAGCACGGTCTTGCCTGCGAATTCGGCCTTTGAAACCACGCTGCGCGCCTCCCTGGGATCTACGATAATCGGAAAACGCTATTTTAAGAAATGTAATTAAGCAACAGGATAATCCGCTTGCACGAGGTCAAATGATGGATAATGTAGGAAAGTCACATTAAGCCTTGGTCGCCTGGAAGCCGCAAGAGCGCAGGCGCAATCAACTGGGAGAGATCGAATGAAGCTTGCAAAATGGACTGTCGGCCTGATGGCCGGAATGAGCCTGCTCGCCCTGGCCGCGCAGGCAGATGCCGGCGAGGTGCGCGTAACCGTCGCCGAATACAGCGCCAAGACCGGCCCGTATTTCGAAGCGGTGAAAAAGGAATTCGAGGCAGCCAACCCGGGTATCACCGTCAAGTTCGAAGTTGTGCCGTGGGACGTGCTGCTGCAGAAGCTGACCACCGACATCACGGCCGGTACCAATGCCGACCTGTCGATCATCGGCACCCGCTGGCTGATCGATTTCGTCCAGCAGGATGTCGCCGAGCCGCTCGACGCCTACATCAAGCCAGACTTCAAGGACCGCTTCATCGACACCTTCCTGTCGCCGTCGATCATGGAGGGCAAGACCTATGGCCTGCCGATCGCGGCTTCGGCGCGCGCCATGTACTACAACAAGGAATTGTTCGAGAAGGCCGGAATCGCCAACCCGCCGGCAACCTGGACCGAGTTGCAGGAGGATGCGCGCAAGATCAAGGCGCTGGGCACCGGCACGTTCGGCTTCGGCCTGCAGGGCAAGGAGATCGAGACCGACGTCTATTACTACTATGCGATGTGGTCGCAAGGCACCGAGATTCTCAACAAGGATGGCACGTCGGGCCTCGGCACGCCGGGCGCGCTCGAAGCCGCCAAGCTCTACAAGTCGATGATCGACGAAGGCCTGACGGAACCCGGCGTCACCTCCAACAACCGCGAGGACGTCCAGAACCTGTTCAAGCAGGGCAAGGTCGGCATGATGATCACCGCACCCTTCCTGTCCAACCAGATCAAGGACGAGGCGCCGAACCTGAAATATGGCGTGGCCGCTATCCCCGCCGGACCGACCGGCGCGCGCGGCACGTACGGCGTCACCGATTCCATCATCATGTTCAAGAATTCCAAGAACAAGGATGAGGCCTGGAAGCTGCTCGACTTCCTGTTCACCACCGAACAGCGCGCCAAGTTCACGCAAGGGGAAGGCTTCCTGCCGGTGAACAAGGAAGAGGCCAAGATGGACTATTACGTCAACAATGCCGACCTCGCCGCGTTCACCGCACTGCTGCCCGACGCTCGCTTTGCACCGGTCATCCCCGGCTGGGAAGAAGTCGCCCAGATCACCTCGGATGCCATGCAGAAAATCTATCTCGGCGGCGACCCCGAGGCAGGCTTGAAGGAAGCGGCTGCCAAGGCCAACGCCGTGATTAAGAAATAGGGCGTATCTCCCTGCGCCCGGCGCGGCCCAGAGATCGGGGCGCGCCACACTTTCCTCTCCCTCCGGAGGGGGGAGAGGTGGCTCGGCGAAGCCGAGACGGAGTGGGGGAACCACCTGGCAACCGCCGCGACGGACATAGGAAGGGCAATAGGGGCAAACATCACCTCGCCTTGCGCCCCAAGGGTCGACATCCACTCCGTCGACCCCCACTCCGTCGAGCTCCGCTCGACACCTCTCCCCCGATCGACGGGGGAGAGGAAAGGCCCCTTCCGCAACCGTTGCGGAGGATGGGCAGGCAGGTGAGGGGCAGCGCAAACGTCGCAGGAAATTCAAACCCTGAAGCGCTGCCTTAGACCGATATGCGAGATTGATCCGAGCTGGCGCGCCAGCGCCACTTATGTCCAACACGGTACGAATCCGGCCGATGCAAAATCGTTACCTGCCCTATTTATTGACCTTGCCCAGCCTGTTTCTGGCCGCAGTCGTCATCTTCTGGCCGGTCTGGGACCTGATCCAGATATCAACGCATGATGTCAGCCGTTTTGGGCAGCTGCGGGACTTCAACGATTTCGCCAATTATTCCGCCTTCCTCGCCGATCCCGATTTTCTGGCGGCACTCTGGCGCACCGGCCTGTGGACCGTGCTGGTGGTCGGCGGCGCGCTGCTGTTGTCCGTCCCCGTGGCGATGATCCTCAACACCGATTTCTACGGCCGCGGCATTGCCCGCGTCATCATCATGCTGCCCTGGGCGGTGTCGCTGACGATGACGGCAGTGGTCTGGCGCTGGGCGCTCAACGGCGAAAGCGGGATGCTGAACTCGGCGCTGATCGGGCTTGGCCTGATCCATGAAAACATCCAGTGGCTGGCGCGCGCCGAGACGGCATTCCCGATGCAGGTGCTGATCGGCATATTGGTGACGGTACCGTTCACCACGACCATCTTCCTCGGCGGCCTGTCGTCGATCCCCGACGACCTCTACGAGGCGGCGGCCCTGGAGGGGGCGACGCCGCTGCAGCAGTTCCGCGAGATCACCTTTCCGCTGCTGAAGCCGTTCATCAACATCGCCATCGTGCTCAACACCATCTACGTCTTCAATTCCTTCCCGATCATCTGGGTGATGACGCAGGGCGGGCCGGCCAACTCGACCGACATATTGGTCACCCATCTCTACAAGCTGGCCTTCCGCATCGGCAAACTGGGGGAAGCATCGGCAGTGTCGCTGCTGATGTTCGCCATCCTTTTGATCTTCACCATGATCTATGTGCGCCTCGCCATGCGGGAGCAACGCGCATGACGCCCAAGCTGAAGCGCACGATCATTGCCTGGCTGCTGCTTTCGCCGCTGCTCGTGGTGACCATCTTCCCCTTCGCGGTAATGTTTTTGACCGCGGTCAAACCGCGGCAGGAGGTGCTGTCGCCGACCTGGTGGCCAAGCGAATTCCACTGGTCGAATTTTGCCGACATGTGGGTGGCGACCGGCTTTGGCCAGGCGCTAGCCAATTCGCTCTATGTCTCTGTTATCGCCACCGTCGGCGCCATCCTGATCTCGGTGCCGGCCGCCTATGCCATGTCGCGGTTTCGCTTTGCCGGCTATGGCGCCTTCCGCCAGTTCCTGCTGATCTCGCAGATGATCTCGCCGATCGTGCTGGTGCTCGGCCTGTTCCGGCTGATGGCGGCCTGGGGTCTGATCGAATCCACGACGGCGCTCGGCGTCATCTACATGGCTTTCAACGTCGCCTTCACCGTGTGGATGCTGCAAAGCTATTTCGACACCATCCCGCGCGATCTCGAGGAAGCAGCGTGGATGGAGGGCGCCGGCCGCTGGCTGACCTTGCGAAAAGTGTTTCTGCCGCTTTGCCTGCCGGCAATCGCGGTGACCGCCATCTTCACCTTCATCAACGCATGGAATGAGTTCGTCGTTGCGCTCACAATGCTGCGCAGCCAGGAAAGTTACACGCTGCCGATCCAGGTGTTCTCGCTGGTCGCCGGCCGCTACACGATCGAATGGCACCATGTAATGGCGGCGACGCTGCTGGCGACGCTGCCGGTGGCGATCCTGTTCATCTGGCTGCAGCGCTATCTCGTCCGCGGGCTGGCGCTCGGGGCCGTAAAATAGCAATTCCAGTGTGGAGCGGTTTTCCGTCCGGGATTGCGAAAAACAAATAGCCGTACGGAGTTTTCATGCGCATCTTCACCGCCTCGCTGGCGACCGAAACCAACACCTTCTCGCCGGTGCCGACCGACCGGGCGTCGTTCGAGATGGCGTTCTATGCCGGGCCGGGCAAGCATCCTGATACACCGACCTTGTGCTCCTCGCCGATGGTCGCGCTGCGCCGGCGCGCGGCTGCCGAAGGGCTGACCGTCATCGAAGGCACCGCCACCTGGGCGGAGCCGGGCGGGCTGGTGCAGCGGCAGACCTATGAGGCGTTGCGTGACGAGATTCTCGGCCAGTTGAAGGCAGCCTTGCCGGTCGACGCCGTCATCCTCGGCCTGCACGGCGCCATGGTGGCGCAAGGCTATGACGATTGCGAAGGCGATCTGCTGGAACGGGTTCGCGCAATCGTCGGGCCCGACGTGGTGATCGCGGTGGAGCTCGACCCGCACAGCCACCTGACGCCGAAGCGCGTCGCGGCATGCAATGTCATGGCCTATTTCCTCGAATTCCCGCACACCGACTTCTATGAGCGCGGCGAACATGTCGTCGAGCTTGCATTGGCGGCGGCGCGCAGCGAGATCAAGCCGGTGATCTCGACCTTCGACTGCCGCATGATCCAGGTGCTGCCGACCAGCCGCGAGCCGATGCGCTCCTTCGTCGACCGCATCAAGGCGCTGCACGGCAAGGACGGCGTGCTGTCGGTCTCGGTCATCCACGGCTTCATGGCCGCGGACGTGCCGGAAATGGGCACGCGCATCCTGGTCGTCACTGACAATGACAAGGCCAAGGGCGATGCGCTGGCGGAGAGGCTAGGGCACGAGCTTTACGCCATCCGCGAAAGGACGGCGATGACGATGCTGAACACCGAGGACGGCATCGCGCGGGCACTGGCCGTGCGCAAGGAAAATCCCGGCAAGCCGGTTGTGATTGCCGACATCTGGGACAATCCCGGCGGTGGCGTCGCCGGCGACGGTACGGTCGTGCTGCGCGCCATGCTGGAACAGGGCGTGGACAATTTTGGCGTGGCGACGATCTGGGACCCGATCGCTGTCACCTTTTGCCAGGCGGCAGGCGAAGGCGCCGTCATCGACCTGCGCTTCGGCGGCAAGGCCGGGCCGCTGGCCGGCGAACCGATCGATGCGCGCGTCAAGGTGTTGAAAGCCGTCCCCGAGGGCTGGCAGAGCTTCGGGCCGAGCCGGGTGACGCTCGGACCGACGGCGCTGGTGCGGCTCGAAGGCACCGAAATCGACATCATCCTCAACACCAACCGCACGCAGACCTTCGAGCCGGATGTCTTCTCCAACATCGGTGTCGATCCGTTGTCGAAGGACATATTGCTGATCAAGTCAACCAACCATTTCTACGCCGGCTTTGAACCGATCGCGGCGGAGATCATCTATGTCTCGGCGCCGAGCTCGTATCCGAGCAATCCGGCGGTGACGGATTACAGGAAGCTGACGCGGCCGGTGTGGCCACGGGTGGCGGATCCTTGGCGCTGGTGATCTCCCCCTCGAGGGGGGAGATAAGGCGGCGCTATAGCAATCCCCGCTTCACCATCATCGCTTCCGGCGAAGGCATCTTGCCGCGGAACGCCGTGTACAGCTCCTCCGGATCCTTCGACCCGCCAGCGGCATAGATATTCTTCCGAAGCCGTTCCGCCAGCGCCGGGTTGAAGGGATCGCCGGTCTCCTCGAAGGCGGCGAAGGCGTCGGCGTCGAGCACTTCCGACCACATGTAGGAATAGTAGCCGGCTGAATAACCGTCGCCGGAGAAGATATGGCCGAAATGCGGGGTGCGATGACGCATGGCGATGGTGTCGGGCATATCAAGCTTTTCCAGCGTTTCGGCTTCGAAACGCAGCGGTTCCGCCGGCGCATCCGGCCGCGCGTGATACGCCATGTCGATCAGCGCCGACGCTGTGAACTCGACCGTGGCGAAACCGGCGCCGAACGTGCGGGCGGCCAGCATCTTGTCGAGCAGCGACTTCGGCATCGGCTTGCCGGTCTTAACATGCAGCGCATGCTTTTCCAGCACTGCGGGCACCGTCAGCCAGTGCTCGTAGAGCTGCGAAGGCAGTTCGACGAAATCGCGGGAAACCGAGGTGCCCGCCACCGACGGCCAGGTGACGTCGGTCAGCATGCCGTGCAAAGCATGGCCGAACTCGTGGAACAGGGTCTTGGCCTCATCGACCGACAACAGCGCTGCTTCCCCGGCCGGCGGCTTGGCGAAGTTCATGATATTGTAGATCACCGGCTTGGAGCCATCGCCAAGCTTGTAGCCCGACTTCAGCGCGCTCATCCACGCGCCGGAGCGCTTCGAGGACCGGGCGAAATAGTCGGCGAGGAACAGGCCGCGCTCGCTGCCATCGGCGTTCTTCACCACGAAGACGCGCGCGTCGGGATGCCAGGCGGCGATGCCCTTCTTCTCCTCGAAAGTGATGCCGAACAGTTTTGTGGCGACGTCGAAGCAGGCGTCGATGATGCGGTCGAGTTGCAGATAGGGTTTCAGTTCCGCCTCGTCGAAGGCGAATTTTTCGGCGCGCAATTTCTCCTGGTAGAAGCGCCAGTCCCAGGCGGCGAATTTTTCGTTGCTGCCTGCCTTGGTCGCCAGCCGCTCCAGCTCCTTCTGGTCGGCGGCGGCCTTCTCCAGCGCTTTCTCCCAGACCGGGTCGAGGAGGTCGTGCACCGCCTTCGGCGTCTTGGCCATGGTGTCGTCGAGTTTCAGCGCGGCGAACGAGGCATAGCCTAGCAGCCTGGCCTTTTCGGCGCGCAGTTTCAGCATGTCGCGCACCACTGCGGTGTTGTCGCTGGCGCCGCCATTCTGGCCGCGCATGGTGAAAGCGCGGAAGGCGCTCTCGCGCAGGTCGCGGCGTTCGGAGAAGGTCGTGAACGGCTCATAGATAGAGCGCGACAAGGTGACTGCGTAGCGGCCTTTCTGGCCGCGCGTCTCGGCGGCTTCGGCCATCGAACTCTTCACGAAGTCCGGCAGGCCCGCAAGATCAGCCTCGTCGAGGAAAAGCGCCCAGTCGCGCTCGTCGGCCAGCACGTTCTGGCCGAAGGTCGTGCCGAGCGAGGACAGCTCCTCGCTGATGTTGGCCAGCCGCTTCTTGCCGTCGGCGTCGAGTTTTGCGCCCGATCGCACAAAGCCTTTCCAGGTCTTCTCCAGCACCCGCAGCGTCTCGGCGTCGAGTTTGAGCGTCTCACGGCGCTGGTAGAGATCGTCGACGCGGGCAAACAATTTCTCGTTCATCGAGATCGCCGAGAAATGCCTCGACATTTTTGGCGAGATATCCCGCTCCAGCGCCTGGATCGCATCGTTGGTGTGGGCGCCGGCCCGGCACCAGAAGATCGACGAGACATGGTCGAGCGGCTCACCGGCGAGCTCGAGGGCTGCCAGCGTATTCTCGATGGTCGGCGCATCCTTGTTGCCGGCGATCGCATCGATTTCGGCCTCATGTGCCTTCAGCGCCGCGTCGAACACCGAGGAGAAATCGTCGTCGCCGATGCTGGCAAAATCCGGCAGGCCGAGCGGCCCTTGCCATTTGGTCAGCGGATGGGCGGCGAGATCGACGGTTTTCGTGGACGGCATGGGGGATCTTTCGATGATTGGCGGAGCTTGCTGACCGATGTAGGGCGATGACTGGCGCGGCGCAACAGCGCGGCCGTTCAAGCCCGCGTCAGAAGCCGTCGCAATTTTCCGCGATCGCCGCTTGCGAACTGGCGGTGATGCGGTTGCCGGTGACGGCGAACGTCTCCTGCATCAGCATGTCATTGTTGGGGAAATCATAGCAGGCGATGACAGTTGTGACGCCGGCCTCGCTCTTTTCGACGCGATGCCGGATTGCGGCTCCGGCGACCGCGCCCTTCCATTCGTCGATCGACGCGATGAACTCCTGCTTCGACTGTACGACGCCGAGATCGTCGAGCTTGATGCGGACATCGTCGGCGAGCAGGTCCGACAATTCGGTGCGATCGGCGACCAGCAGCGCCGAATACCAGCGGTCGATAATGGCGCCGTCATCGGAGCGGGCAGGGACGAGCGAAATCAGCAGCGCCGCTACGGCGAAAGCGATCGCAGGCCAAACCCGCATTCTTGCCTCCTCTTATTTGACCATGCCCTTATCCGAAAACCGGTTCCCACTTTTCGGGATCATGGGTCTACGTCAAATCCGGCCGCTCGAAGTCGCCGGTGTCCTTGTTCATCACCCAGAGCTCGCCGGTCGAGATGTCGAACCAGGCGCCATGCAGCGACAGCCGCCCCTTGCCTTCGAGGATGGAGACGCAAGGGAAGGTCCTGAGATTGGCGATCGAATAGCGGATGGAAATCCGCTCCAGCGCCGTCTGCCGTTCGGTTGTCGTCATGAACGTGCTGGACGAAACGGTTTCGGCCGCCGGCGCGATCAGGCTCATCCATTTGCCGATGAAGTCGCCGGGCGACAGCGGCGCCGAATTGGTGTCGAGCGCGGCGCGGATGCCGCCGCAGCGGCCATGGCCCATCACCACGATGTTTTTCACCTTCAGGCTCTGCACGGCGAATTCGAGCGCGGCCGAGGTCGAGTGGAACTCGCCGTCCGGCGCATAGGGCGGCACCAGATTGCCGACATTGCGCAGGACGAACAGTTCGCCCGGACCGGCGTCGAAGATCGCCTCGGGGGCAGAGCGGGAATCGCAGCAGGCAACGATCATGGTTTCGGGCGCCTGCCCCTCGCGGGCAAGCTCGCGATAGCGTCCGCTCTCGGTGAGATAGCGGCCATTCATGAAGTTGCGGTAGCCGGTCCAAAGATGTTCGGGGAGATGGGGCATGGGCTAGGGATGAAGCCTTTCGGGGTTAGCGACGGCAGCTCATTTCAAGTTAGAAAGGCTCTAACGGCAAATGCCCGTCGCGGGCAATGCCGAATTGCGGATGGCTTCGTCGCAAATCGCCATGCCGCACGCATGGCGCCGCTTGCCTCACGCCCAGATCGCCAGGGGAATGCCGAAACGGTCGGCAAGCGGCGGGTCGGGAAACGGCGTTGCCTCCCCGCCGGCAATGCGTCCGGCAATCAGCATCATCGCTGCGGCGTCGAGGAAATCGTCGGCGGCAGCACCGCGTTGCGGCGGCTGGTCAAGGAAAGCTCTGGTATAGCCGTGCCGGCAGAGCAGTGCCTTGCGTTCTTCCATCCCGGCCGGATTGACGGCGCCCTTGATCTTCTTCGGCAGTGTCATCGGTTTTTCGCCGTTCAGCCGGCAGAAGGCCACTTCGGGATGCGATTCGAAGACGCGGCGGCGCAGTTGCGGACGTGCGATCAGCAGCGCGTCGATCTCGCGTATCTTGGCAAAGATGCCGAAGGCCTGGATCGAGACGCCGCGTGGCGGATCGGAGGTCGCCTTGGCCACCTCGCTGGCGCGCCGATGTGCCTCATACCAGGCCTCGACCGTGGTGAAGCCGCTGGTGTCGGCGTAGAGGGCCGGGCGGGACGGGATAGAGAAGACGCTGGATTGCCGTGCTCCGAGCATTGGCCGTACCAAGGTCTCCGGCCCGCGCCCGCCTCTTTGCGAGACGTCCGGCAGGCCGATCGGCATGTCGACGACCACTGTCGCATCGGCGGGCAAGGCGTCGAGCAGGGTCGCAAAGCTGGGAAAGACGCGGACTGACGGCGCGGCATCCAGATCGCGGCGGACGGCGATCCAGCCGGCCTTGCAGCCGTCGACGCCGACGACCACGGTCGAGGTCACGCCCGGCGGTCCCGCCCCGGATGCGTGAGGTGGCGCAGTTGCACCATCGCCATCGGATGCGACAGGCTCTGGGCATCGGTTTCAAGCTGCAACTCGTCGCCGCCACGCTTGGCGGTTCGCGCCAGGATTTCGTAGACGGCGGCGGTGGTCGATTGCAGCGCCTTGATCGGCGGCTGCCCCGACAGGATGCGGGCGAGGTAGACGGCCGCAGTCAGGTCACCGAGGCCATTCGGCGGCTTGTCGATGAGGCGGTGTTCGGCCAGCAGCGCCTGGGTGCCGTCAAGCAGCAGATTGCCGGTGCCGCCGGTCATCATCGACTGTGCCGACGTCACCAGCATTGTTGACGGTCCGGCATGGAGGGCGGCCGAGATCACCGATTTCAGATCGGGCAAAGGCGCGCCGGCCATCCACTCCAGCTCATAGCGGTTGGGGGTGGCGATGTCGGCGATCGGCATCAGCCGGTCGCGCATCGCGGCGGCCGTCGGCTCGGGCACATAGAGCCCGCCGGAATCGCCCATCACCGGATCGCATATATAAATCGCGTCCGGCGTCTTGGCCTTGACCGCCGCAACCAGCGAGGCGACGGCCTCGGCCTGGCCGGCCTCGCCAAGATAGCCCGACAGCACCGCGCCGACCTCACCCAGCCAGGGCGCGCGCTCGAGATCGGCCATCAGCGCCTTGAACTGGTCGAGCGGCGGCACGATGCGCGTGGCGCGGCCATGGCCCGGATGCCAGGGCAAGATGACCGTCGGTACCGCCCACACGGGAAAGCCCAGCGTCTCCAGCGCAAACACGGCGGCGCGGTTGCCGACCGAGCCGCGGGCGACATGGCTGGAAATGACGATGACCGCGCGCGGCGCGTCGGCTTTTTCGCTGTTCATGGAAAATCCTAGATACGGATAATTTTTCGTTGAATCGTCATCCTGATCTATCTCTTTGGTTGGAGCATGATCTCCGGACAAAACGGTTCCCGCTTGTCCGAGAAAACCGGTTCCCACTTTTCAGGATCATGCTCTAGCTGCCCCGGGAGACGTGGTACACGAGCCAGATCAAAAGGCCGAGGGCGACGATGAGCCCAAGTGCGCGACCGATGCGGGTGCCCCAGACCTCGATCGGATCGGATCGGTCGGCCTCCGCTGCGGTAACATGATCGCGCGCGCCTTTCGCTGCCCGTGACACCAGCGATGCGCCGCCAAGGCCGCCCTCGTTCGCCACGCGCTCGATAATGCGGCGCGATTCGCTGTCATCGTCGTGGCGTTCCGCCATGATCCTGTCCTGTTTGCCGGCAACCATACCGTGTTCGCGCGATCAATCACAGGGCCTCGCCGGCGCATGAATGCGCGCCAGGAATGCGCGCCAGCGGCAGACATTTTCTTGAGCGCGGATTGTGCTAATGCTTCGCATGCAACTTCTGTCGAGGGACCTCACCATGTTTGCCCAGCGCCTTGCCTTCCCTTTTCGCAGTCTGCCGGCCGTGCTGATGATGGCCGTCGTGCTGCCTCTGCTCGCCGGCTGCGGCTTCAACACCATCCCGACGGCGGAGGAAAACGCTAAGGCGGCATGGAGCGAGGTGCTGAACCAGTATCAGCGTCGGTCCGACCTCATTCCCAATTTGGTCGAGACGGTGAAGGGCTATGCCTCGCATGAAAAGGACACGCTCGATGCGGTGGTCGAGGCGCGCGCCAAGGCGACGCAGATCACGGTGACGCCGGAAACGCTGAAGGACCCCGAAGCGCTCAAGAAGTTCCAGGATGCGCAATCAGGGCTGACCAGCGCGCTATCGCGGCTGATCGCGGTGTCGGAGGCCTATCCCGACCTCAAGGCCAACCAGAATTTCCTGGCGCTGCAGGCGCAACTCGAAGGCACCGAGAACCGTATCGCCGTGGCGCGGCGCGACTACATCCTGGCGGTCAAGGATTACAATCTGACGCTGAGGACCTTTCCGTCGGTGCTATGGGCAACCTTCTGGTTCCGCAGCAACGAGCCCTTCGCCAACTTCACCGTCGAAGAAGACAAGATGCAGCCGCCGAAGGTCGATTTCGGCACGAAGCAGGGCGGGTGATGACGTCTGGGTGAGCTTGGCCTTTGCCAGCCTTGCGTTCCTTCACACCCCCCTCTGTCCTGCCGGACATCTCCCCCTCAAGGGGGGAGATCAGCTGTCTTCTGTCCTTGCGCCAAATATCAGCGTTGCCGGCTGAGCGTCGGCAGCGAGATTGCCAATCTCCCCCCTCGAGGGGGAGATGTCCGGCAGGACAGAGGGGGACGCGAAGGAACGCCAACCTTGGTGTTCTTCTCGCCTTTCTGGCCGTCTTCCTGCCCCTCACCGCCTTCGCCGCCGACCTCCCCGCGCTGACCGGCCGCGTCGTCGATAACGCCGGGATCATCGATGCAGGCACCAAAGCCGCGCTCACCCAGAAACTCGCCGACTTCGAGACAAAAGGCTCCGGCCAGATCGTCGTCGCCACCATCCCCAGCCTCGACGGCGAGGAGATCGAGCCTTACGCCAACCGGCTGTTTCGCTTCTGGAAGCTTGGCCAGGCCAAGGAAAATAACGGCGTGCTGCTGCTGGTGGCGCCGAACGACCGCAAGATGCGCATCGAGGTCGGCTATGGGCTGGAAGGCACGCTGACCGATTTGCACACCAAGCTGATCATCGAAAACGACATGGTGCCGGCGTTCCGCGCCGGCGATTTCTCCGGGGGCATTTCCAAGGCCGTCGGCGACATGGTGATGGTGCTGGAAGGCAATCCGGAGGAATTGGAGGCGCGCGGCGAGCGCAACCAGAAGCCGCCCATCAATACCGACAATCTGTTCTTCGGCGTCTTCATCAGCATCTGGGCAATCATCTTCTTCGGCAGCATGGCCGCCTCCATCCTGCCGCCGATCTTCGGCCAAAAACTCGGTCCCGGCCGCTATCGCTGGCTCGGCATGACATTCGAGCCGGGCCGGCGGTCGTCCAGCGGCGGCTGGTCTTCGGGCGGGGGCGGCTGGTCGTCGGGTTCAAGCGGTGGTGGCGGCTTTTCCGGCGGCGGCGGTTCGTCCGGCGGCGGCGGCTCCTCGGGAAGCTGGTGACGAGATGACAACACGCATCGCCAATCCCTGGCATGGCCGCTTCGCCACGATGACCGGCGCTGCCTTGCTGGTCTTGCTCGTCAGCTTCGCGGCGCTGGCGGCGGAACTGCCCGCCCTCACCGGTCGTGTCGTCGACAATGCAGGCATCATCGATGCCGCGACCGAGGCGGCGCTCACCCAAAGACTGGCCGATTTCGAGACCAAAGGCTCCGACCAGATCGTCGTCGCGACGGTTCCCAGCCTCGACGGCGAGGAGATCGAGCCTTACGCCACCCGGCTGTTCAACGCCTGGAAGCTCGGCCAGAAGGCCAAGAACAATGGCGTGCTTCTGCTGGTGGCCGTGAACGACCGCAAGATGCGCATCGAGGTCGGCTACGGGCTGGAAGCCACGCTCACCAACCAGCACGCCACACGGATCATTGAAGGCATGGTGCCGGCCTTCCGCGCCGGGGATTTCTCCGGCGGTATTTCCAAAGCGGTCGACGACATGATCATGGTGATTGAGGACAGTCATGGTGGTTGAGGGGAACTGGTGACGGCATGACAGTACGCGTCTTCAATCCGCCAAGACCTGGCCGCGCAGCCGCGACGATCGGCATCGCCCTGTTGACGATGCTCACCATGCTGTTTGTAGCCTTGGCGGCAGACCTGCCGGCACTCACCGGGCGGGTGGTCGACAATGCCGGTATTATCGACGCCGCGACCAAGGCGGCACTGACGCAGAAGCTCGCGGATTTCGAGACCAAAGGCTCCGACCAGATCGTCGTCGCCACGATCAACAGCCTCGACGGCGAGGAGATCGAACCCTACGCCAACCGGCTGTTCCGCTTCTGGAAGCTCGGCCAGGCCGGCGAGAACAATGGCGTGCTGCTTCTGGTGGCGCCGAACGACCGCAAGATGCGCATCGAGGTCGGCTACGGGCTGGAAGGCACGCTCACCGACCTGCACACCAAACTGATCATCGAAAACGACATGGTGCCGGCGTTCCGCGCCGGTGATTTCTCCGGCGGCATTTCCAAGGCCGTCGACGACATGGTCATGGTGCTGGAAGGCAACCCGGAAGAGCTGGAGGCGCGCGGCAAGCGCAACCCGGCCGACCGCAGCACGCCCATCGATCCCGTCGTCGCGGTCTTCCTGATCCTGTGGGCGGCGATGTTCTTCGGCGGCCTGGCGATGGCCTTCCTGCCGCCGATCTTCGGCACCAAGCTGTCGCCGGGCGTGTATAAATGGCTGGGCATGACCTTTCGCTACGGCCAGGGGCCGAGCGGATCGTCCTCGGGCTCCAGCAGCTGGACAACAAGTTCGTCGTCGGGCAGCGGATGGTCATCGGGAAGTTCGGGCAGCAGCTGGTCTTCGGGCTCAAGCAGCGGCGGCGGGTTTTCAGGCGGCGGCGGTTCGTCTGGCGGTGGCGGGTCTTCAGGGAGCTGGTGAGAGAAGATGGCAACACGACCGATCAGCCCACAGGACCATGAGCGCATCGCCACCGCGATCCGCGCGGCCGAGGCCAAAACCGACGGCGAGATCTACTGCGTCGTTGCGCATGCCAGCGACGGCTATTTCTTTCCCGCCGCCTTCATGGCGACATCAGGCATGCTGATTGCCAGCCTCGCCGTCGCCTATGGGCTGGAAGCCTGGTGGCTGTCGATCCGGCTGCCGCATTTCGTCATTGTCCAACTGCTGGCACTGGCCTCGGTGTTGGTGCTTTTGTGGGCGCTGCCGGGCTTGCGCATCCATCTGGTGCCGCGCCGGCAGCGTTATCAGGCGGCACATGACAATGCGCTCAGGCAGTTCCTCGCCCGCAATGTCCACCGCACCACGGCGCGCACCGGCGTGTTGGTCTTCGTGTCGATCGCCGAGCGTTATGCCGAAGTGGTCGCCGATTCGGGCATCGACAGCAAGGTCGGCCAGCATGTCTGGGACGGCGTGGTGCGCGATCTCCTGCAGCATGCCGGTCACGACCGGCTCGCCGACGGCTTCGTCAAGGCGATCGGGCAGGTCGGCGCGGTGCTGGCCGAGCATTTCCCGGTGACGTTGGGCGATGCCAATGAACTGGACGATCATCTCGTCGAGATCTGAAAAGCCAGCACGCGCTACCCGGACGGACGCCTGACCGCGCCGGCTGGGTGCGTTTTCCAGGCAGGCTTTGCCCATTGTCAGCAGTGTCGCGATCGGCTGTGAGAAAGCGGTCGGCGGGCTGACCTCGACTCTTGCAAATGGCCGATGCGGGTTTATGGTTAACAAATCATGAATACGCTGAGCATCGACATCAGGAAAGCCGAACCGCGCGACGCTGGCGCCATTGCGGACGTGCACCAGCAGGCTTGGGAGGGCGCCTATTCCGGCATCATCCCGCAGCGCTCGCTGACCTCGATGATCAACCGCCGCGGCGCCGACTGGTGGGCCAACGCCATCCGCCGCGCCGCCACCGTTCTGGTGGTCGAGATCGGCGGCACCATCGCCGGCTATGCCACGATCGGCAAGAACCGCGCCCGCGAGCTGAAGCAACAGGGCGAAATCTACGAACTTTACCTGCGTCCGGAATATCAAGGCATCGGGCTCGGCAGCCGGCTGTTCAAGGCGGCGCGGGCGCGGCTTGCCGACCACGGGCTGAAGGGAATGGTGGTGTGGGCGCTGGAAGACAACCAGAACGCACTTTCCTTCTATGCCGGCGCGGGTGGCCGTGACGTCGCCGAAGGCGTCGAGATTTTCGAGCAGAGGGCGCTCAAGAAGGTCGCCTTCGTCTGGGAATGACCGGCCTCGGTTACAAATCATCATAAACCGTGCGCTTCCGTTAGCGCTTCGCACCAATCGCCGCATTGCACCATGCCGCGCCGCCCGCTATCGATCTTGGACATCGAGAGAGGGATTTAAGCCATGCGAATCGAAGCCATTGCCATCGGAAAGAACCCGCCCGAGGACATCAACGTCATCATCGAGGTGCCGATCGGCGGCGAGCCGATCAAGTACGAGATGGACAAGGAGGCCGGCACGCTGTTCGTCGACCGTTTCCTGCACACCTCGATGCGCTACCCCGGCAATTACGGTTTCGTGCCGCACACGCTCTCGGGCGACGGCGACCCGATTGACGTTCTGGTCTGCAACACCCGCGCGCTGGTGCCGGGCTGCGTCATCAATGTGCGGCCGATCGGCGTGCTGGTGATGGAAGACAATGCCGGCCAGGACGAGAAGGTCATTGCCGTGCCGTCGCCGAAGCTGACGCTGCGCTACGAAAACGTCACCGAATACACGCAGCTGCCCGAGATCACCCGCGACCAGGTCCAGCACTTCTTCGAGCACTACAAGGATCTCGAGCCCGGCAAATGGGTCAAGATCGAAGGCTGGCACGATTCCAAATACGCCAAGAAGATGATCGTCGACGCGATCGCACGGGCGAAGGCGGCAAAGTAGCGCCGAGAGAGGCCTGCGTCTCGTTCAAGTAAGCGGCAAACGCCAGCGCGAGGCACCCCCCTCTGGCCTGCCGGCCATCTCCCCCTCAAGGGGGGAGTCGCAACGGCTTTCGTCAATTTTCAGCGCCGAAAGAAAAGCGCCGCCAGCGAAGCTGCCAATCTCCCCCCTTGAGGGGGAGATGCCCGGCAGGGCAGAGGGGGGTGCCTTGCACCCACGTGACTAGTTATCCACCCGACCAAACGCCGGCACGTTGCCGATGACGGTGTGCTTGTCCTTGCCACAGGCGAAACTCTTCGCCTTTTCGTCGGCCAACTTGCGCGCCTGGTCATTGGCCTGCGGGTTGCCGGTGGCCAGCACGAGGCCGATGGTGCAGCCGTCGCGGGCTTCCATCTGGGCGACCTTGGCGACGAGCAGCACTTCGGTCGGCTTGTTCTCGTCCTCGGGATTGCTGATCGAGCGGCGGTGGATGACGGCAAAGGGAACGGCAACGTCGCCCTTGGTCTCGATGCGCCACTCGACCTTGGCGCCGGACGAGTTGAAGCCGGAAAAGCTCTCCCAGACCGAGGTCATGTCGCCGCCGGGCGGAAATCCGTAGAACAGCGATTCACGGGCGTCGTCATAGGCGATCAGCACGGGATAGCCACGATAGCCGGAGCAGGCGAGTTCGGCCCATTCGCCGTCGCCTTCCTGCGCCTGCGCATAGGTGACGCAGTCCTTTTGCGAGTCGAGGTCGGTGTAGACGCTGGATATTCCGTCGGCATGGGCGGTTTGGGATAGGGCGGCGAGGGCGAATGGAACAAGCAGCAGGGTTCGCATGCGGACGTCTCCCGTGAAGTTCGCCCCAGCCTATCGCCAAATCTGCGGCCGGCCTAGCGTGCCAATCTCAACGTTGGCGCCGCCCAAATCGCCCTGCCGGGCAATTCTCCCCCTGAACGGGAGAAAGTGGCCGGCTGCGCCGCTGGCGACAACCTTGCAACGCTGGCAATTGGCGAAATCGTGATGAGAGCGTTCCTCGCCCCATTTCCGGGAAAGGATGCCGGCAGGTGAGGGGCGGCGCCAACGTTCGAAATGTTATTTCTTCAAGCTCGCCTCGATCAGCAGGTCGGCGTTGTGGGCGACCGCTGCCGCCGGGCCTCCGAGGCCGAAGAGCTGGCCACTGATATAGGCGCCTTCGATCAACAGCAGCAGGCCGTCGCCGAGCGTGTCAGGGTCTTTAGCGCCCATCGCTGCGGCCATCGCGCGCAGGCGGTGGCGCAACTCCTGCTTGTTGGCCTCGCTGACGACGCGCGCCGGATGGCCATGTTCGGGATATTCCACCGCCGCGTTGGTCATGCCGCAGCCGCGATAGTCCGGCCTTTGCGTGCGCTTGCCGACGCGAGTCAGGAAAGCCCTGAGCTGTGCCCGCGGGTCGCCGGGATGGGCAGCCACGGCTTCGTCGAAACGCTCCCAATACTCACGGTCATATTGCCTGAGATAGGAAGCGGCGAGCTCGTCCTTGGAGGGAAAGCTGCGGTAGAGGCTGGGCTTGGTGACGCCGGCGCGCTTGACGATCTCGTCGACGCCGATCGCCCGGATGCCGCGGCGGTAGAACAGGTCGTACGCCACGTCGAGGATTTTCTTGGCAGCCTTGGGCGGTGCGGCTGCATGACCGTCCTTGATGGTCAGTTCAATATTTTTGTCCGTTGGCATGGTATGACTCGATTGACGTGTTACCGATCGGTACGTATACATGTCCTCACCCTGCAACGTACCGGTCAGTAACATGATAGCTCAATCCCGTCCCTTTGGCCAGCGCTACGCTTTCGTCGTGGTTGGCGTCATCTTCCTCTGCTTGTTGATCGCGGCCGGGCTTCGTTCCGCACCCTCGGTGATGATGCTGCCGTTGGATAAAAGCTTCGGCTGGGGGCGCGATACGGTTTCGATTGCCGCCGCGATCGGCATCTTCCTTTACGGCCTGACCGGGCCGTTTGCCGCCGCATTGATGGAGCGTATCGGCTTGCGCCGCACGCTGCTTGCCTCGCTTGTGATCATGTCGGGCTCGACCGCGCTCAGCCTGCTGATGACCGAGCCATGGCATCTGTTCCTCACCTGGGGCGTGTTTTCAGGTATCGGCTCCGGCGCGGTCGCCACCGTGCTCGGCGCCACCATCGTCAACCGCTGGTTCAAGACCAATCGCGGCTTGGTGATGGGGCTGATGTCGGCCTCCAGCGCCACCGGCCTCTTGGTGTTCCTGCCGCTGCTGGCATCGCTCGCCCAGTCGGGCGGCTGGCAGCCCGTCGCTACCGCCGTCTCGATCGCCACCGCCTGTCTTCTGCCGCTGGTCTGGCTGTTGGTTCCGGAGCGTCCCGCTTCGATCGGCATGGTGCGCTATGGCGCCGGGGCGGATGACGTGCCGCCGGTATCGCCGGCATCGCAAGGCAATTTCCTGGCGCATACGCTCAACACGCTGCGCCGCGCCGCCGGCACCCGCGTCTTCTGGTATCTGTTCGCCACGTTCTTCATCTGCGGCTTCACCACCAACGGGCTGGTCGGCACGCATCTGATCTCCTTCTGCGGCGACATGGGCATCCCCGAGGTACAGGCCGCAGGCCTGCTGTCACTGATGGGTATTTTCGACCTGATCGGCACGACGCTCTCGGGCTGGCTCACCGACCGTTTCGACCCGCGCAAGCTGCTCGGCGTCTACTACGGCATTCGCGGCCTGGCGCTGATCTATCTGCCCTATTCCGGCTTCTCGGCGACCAGCCTGATCATCTTCGCCGTGCTCTACGGTCTCGACTGGATCGCCACCGTGCCGCCGACGCTCAGGCTCGCCAACGAGGCCTTCGGTGACCGCAGCGGCCCGATCGTGTTCGGCTGGATCGTAGCCGGCCACCAAGTCGGCGCCGCCACCGCCGCCGCCTTCGGCGGCACCATGCGCGAACTGCAGGGCAATTACGAACTGGCTTTCCTGATCGCCGGCATGACGGCGATCGTGGCTGCGTGTCTGTCGCTGCTGATCAATACGAGCAGGCCGGCTTTCGATCCGGAGCCGCAAGCGGCGTAAGGCGCGGTACTAATCTCCCCCCTCAGGGGGGAGATGGCCGCGAAGCGGCCAGAGGGGGTCCGTGCGACCGGACTCAGCCTCTTGCGCAGAGGTCGGCGCTCCAAGCGAGGCGACCCCCTTCTGTCGCCTTCGGCGACATCTCCCCCCTCAAGGGCGGAGATCACCTGTCGATTGTTATCAAAGTTTCATCTTCCCGAGATGTGGCTGAAACATTGAAGCTGGAGCTTGCTGGCACCGTTCGAAGCCATCAGGAGACAGCCATGAACAAGATCTCGTTGACCCGCCGCGCTTTCGTCACCTCTGCCAGCGCCGCCGGTCTGCTCGGCGCATCGGGGCTCGCTTTGCCCTATTATTCGCGCGCCAGCCAGCGCCCGGCCTTCACCCATGGCGTCCAGTCCGGCGATGTCGATGCCTCGTGCGGCATGGTGTGGACGCGCACCGACCGGCCTTCGCGCGTCATGTTCGAAGTGTCGTCGACGGAAAACTTCGCCAATGCGACGCGGCTGGCGCCGCTCGATACCTCGCCGGCCAGCGACTTCACGGTCAAGCGCCTGCTTACCGACCTCGCCTCCGACCAGGATATCTTCTACCGGATGACTGCCGCCGACCTGTCGGATATCAACGCCGTTTCCGAACCGATCGTCGGCCGTTTCCGCACAGCACCCGCCTCGAAGCGCGACATAAAATTCGCCTGGTCGGGCGACACGGCCGGCCAGGGCTGGGGAATCGATGAGACCGGCATGAAAACCTACGCCACCATCGCCAGGCACACGCCGGATTTCTTCCTGCATTCCGGCGACACCATCTATGCCGATGGCGCCATGAAGGACGAGGTAGACCTGCCTGGCGGCGGCAAGTGGAAAAACGTCGTCCTGATCGACGGCAAGCGCAAGGTGGCCGAGACGCTGGATGAGTACCGCGACCAGTGGAAATACAACATGATGGACAAAAACGTTCTGACCTTGAGCGCCATCTGCCCGACCTTCTACCAGTGGGACGATCACGAGGTGCTGAACAACTGGTCGGATTCGAAGAATCTCGGCGCCGACAGCCGCTACACCGAAAAATCCATCCATGTGCTGGCGGCGCGTGCGGCGCGCGCCTTCCATGAGATGACGACGATCCGCTACGAGCCGTCCGAGCCCGGCCGCGTCTACCGCAAGATCGCGCATGGGCCGCTGCTCGACGTGTTCTTCCTCGACATGCGCTCCTATCGCGGCCCGAACGGCCCCGACATGCAGGAGGACATGACGCCGCAGTCACGCATGCTGGGCGAACAGCAGACGAAATGGCTGAAGCGCGAGCTGACGAATTCCAGGGCGACCTGGAAGATCATTGCCGCCGACATGCCGCTCGGCCTCGTCGTCTGGGACGACGGCGCCAAGAAGGTCGGCGCGGAAGCCATCAGCAATGGCGACAATGGCCTGCCCAAAGGCCGCGAGCTCGAGATCGCCGACCTGTTGCGCTACATCAAGACTGCCGGCATCACCAACACGGTCTGGTTGACCGCCGATGTCCACTACACGGCGGCGCACTATTACAACCCCGACAAGGCGCGGTTCCAGGATTTCAATCCTTTCTGGGAATTCGTCTCGGGCCCGATCCACGCCGGTACCTTCGGTCCCAATGATTTCGACATGACCTTCGGCCCGGAGCTGAAATTCATCAAGGCGCCGACCACCGAACAGGGCCAGAACCTGCCACCCTCGGCCGGCCTGCAGTTCTTTGGCCTGGTGGACATTTCAGGGGCGACAGAGCAGCTGACCGTGCGGCTGATGGATCGCGACGACATCGAGCTTTACAAGGTGACGCTCGATCCGGTGCGGTCGGCGTAAGCCTTTGGGTCGGCGCGAAGGATCGGTACGCTTGGAATGGGCAACCATCAGTCCGGGTAGCAAACCGTCGGAATCTTCGGCCACACCGCGCTGTCGCAGCCGGCAACCTGCTGCCTCTGCTTGAAAGAGGCGCTGACCGGGCCGGTGACCACGGGGTCGACGCCATCAGGGGCGTCGGCAAACATCTGCTCGGCCGTCCGGTCGGACGACGAAGCCGGATTGGCTTCCTTCACCGTGGCGGCCGATTGAGCGGCATTGGCCGCCAGCACGGCAGCGAATGCGACCGAAGCGATGAGGGGCCAAAATCGGTTGAGTTTGTCGGTCATGAATTTCGAACTACCCGGGCCCAGAAAGGTTCCCGCCTTGGTTAACAAAACCATCTCACACCGAGATGCTTAAGATTTGATGAGTATTTGGTGGTGCGCCTCCTCTTTCGCAATTGCGAAAAACCCTGTATGAGCCGCGCAACCGAAAGAGGCGGCGCCTTTTGGCCTGCTGCCTGCAACGCTCCCGAGACCACAAAATGAAAATTCGTAATATCGCGATCATCGCGCACGTCGACCATGGAAAAACCACCCTCGTCGACCAATTGCTGCGGCAATCCGGTTCCTTCCGCGACAATCAGCGCGTCGCCGAGCGCGCCATGGATTCCAACGACCTCGAAAAGGAACGCGGCATCACCATCCTGGCCAAGGCGACCTCGGTCGACTGGAAGGACACCCGCATTAACATCGTCGACACACCCGGCCACGCCGATTTCGGCGGTGAGGTCGAGCGCATCCTGTCGATGGTGGATTCGGCGATCGTGCTGGTCGACGCCGCCGAAGGCCCCATGCCGCAGACCAAGTTCGTCGTCGGCAAGGCGCTCAAGGTCGGCCTGAAGCCGATCGTCGTCATCAACAAGATCGACCGTCCGGACGCCCGCCACGTCGAGGTGGTCAACGAGGTGTTCGACCTGTTTGCAGCGCTTGACGCCACCGACGAGCAGCTCGACTTCCCGATCCTCTACGGTTCTGGCCGCGATGGCTGGGTCTCGGAAAATCCGGAAGGCCCGAAGGACCAGGGCCTGGCGCCGCTGTTCGACCTCGTCATCAAGCATGTGCCGGAGCCGACCGTTCATCCCGGCCCGTTCCGCATGATCGGCACCATCCTGGAAGCCAATCCGTTCCTCGGCCGCATCATTACCGGCCGTATCGAGAGCGGCACGCTGAAGTCCAACCAGGCGGTCAAGGTGCTCCACCATGACGGCACGCAGATCGAAACCGGGCGCATCTCCAAGATCCTCGCGTTCCGTGGCCTCGAGCGCCAGCCGATCGAAGAAGCGCAGGCGGGTGACATCGTGGCAATTGCCGGCCTGTCGAAGGGCACTGTCGCCGACACGTTCTGCGACCTGGCGGTGACCGAGGCGTTGCATGCGCAACCGATCGATCCGCCGACCGTGACCATGTCTTTCCTGGTCAATGATTCGCCGCTCGCCGGCACCGAAGGCGACAAGGTGACCAGCCGCGTCATCCGCGACCGCCTGCTGCGAGAAGCCGAAGGCAATGTCGCGCTCAAGATCGAGGAATCGCCCGACAAGGATTCGTTCTTCGTTTCCGGCCGCGGCGAATTGCAGCTGGCCGTGCTGATCGAGACGATGCGCCGCGAAGGCTTTGAAATCGCCGTGTCGCGTCCGCGCGTCGTCATGCAGAAGGGCGAGAACGGTGAATTGCTGGAGCCGGTCGAGGAAGTCGTCATCGACGTCGACGAGGAGCACGCCGGCATCGTCGTGCAGAAGATGTCGGAGCGCAAGGCCGAGATGGTCGAGCTGCGGCCTTCGGGCGGCAACCGTCAGCGCATCGTCTTCCACGCGCCGACGCGCGGACTGATCGGCTACCAGTCGGAACTGTTGACCGACACGCGCGGCACCGCCGTGATGAACCGGCTGTTCCACGCCTACCAGCCCTACAAGGGCGAACTGCCGGGCCGCACCAACGGCGTGCTGATCTCCAACGAACAGGGCGAGGCAGTGGCCTATGCCATGTGGAACCTCGAAGACCGCGGCCCGATGGTCATCGACCCGGGCGTCAAGGTCTATCAGGGCATGATCATCGGCATCCATAGCCGTGACAACGACCTCGAAGTGAACGTGCTGAAGGGCAAGAAGCTGACCAACATCCGCGCCGCCGGCAAGGACGAGGCGGTGAAGCTGACGCCGCCGATCCGCATGACGCTGGAGCGCGCGCTGGCCTGGATCCAGGACGACGAGCTGGTCGAGGTGACGCCGAAGACCATCCGCCTGCGCAAGCTCTATCTCGACCCGAACGAGCGCAAGCGCTTCGAGAAGTCGGCCAAAGTGGTCGGCGCGGCGTAACGGTTTTTGTTTTGGCGAGATGGGGACGACCCAACCCATCGTCTCGCCGAATGGGACAGGCTTCCCACTGGGAGCAGCCTGGCGCCCAGCCAGCCCAGCGGTGTCTCTTCAAAGGACCACAGCGGAAGCTCATAGTGTCATGATATTCTCGTTCCTCTCACTCCTCCGCACGGTATGCTAGCTGTGGGTGGAGGCGAGGAAACGGGTGTGCGAAATGCCGTTCGGGATTTCGTGCGGAGTCTTATGCAAGACGACACGCGGCGAAGGCTCGCAGCCCACAAAAAGCTTGTTGGATTTGGCAACGCGGCACTGCCGGCGATCGAGTATGAGCTGGCAAAGATCGATCTGGGTAAGGTTTCCCATCGCGAAGTTTCAACGGTTGTGGCGGGCCTCGCTACTGCCCTGCACGATATTAACGAAGATGCATCTCGACGATATATTTCGGATTCGCTTGCAGGACCGATAACTCCCCTTATGCGCGCTGCGCTCCGCAGCATCGTTCGCTTTGCGATGGACGACTGGCTGCGGTCTTCAGTTGGCGACATCACTGTTCTGGAGCATGGCAAGCTCGACAGTGGTTTGGAGGCGGCGCGGCACATTGGCCACTGGCTTGCAAATGTACCTGCAGCCGATCTGATTGGCATTTCGCGAATCTATATAATCCCGGAAATCCCCGAACCCGAGTTCGCCGGCACTTACCTCCAGACAGTATCGGTCATCGAGATTGTCTGGCGACGCCCATCCAAACATTGGATTGGCAACGCATTTCGCAGATTCATGATCGAGAAAACGCTCTATCACGAAATAGGCCACCATGCGCTGCAGCATGTCGAAATGGGACAAGACCCCGATCAGGAAAAGCAGGCAGACCGCTACGCATGGAAAATGATGCGCAGGGCACATCCCAATCTATGGATGCTTACTTTTCCTCTGCGGTTCCTTGGCGCGTCTGAACGACGGAAAAATGCCAAGGAGTTGGAAGCCGTATAGGATGCGTTTCGAAAGGTCGGCCAAGGTGGTCGGTGCAGCTTAAGGGCGCGCAATGAGCGACAAACTGGTCACGGCTGCGGTATTCGACAATCGGCCCGAGGCCGCGGTCTGCATATCGATGCTTCAAGCCTACGGGATTTATGCATTTTCGGCGCATCTCGATACGAGCGGGCAAAGCCTGACCCATGTGCAGGTCGCCGACAGCGATCTCGAAGCGGCCAAGGGTTTGATCGCTTCGACCTCTGAAGAGAGCGATTAACCCCTGGCCGCAGCGGCTCATCCTCCGGCCGCCGAGATGATGACTTCGCGATCCGCTTCGCCGGCTAGGTCGATGCGGATGGTCGTCCCCTCGCGAGCCGGCTTGCGCAAAGCCTTGGCTCCCTCCGGAAAGACGGTCAACACCAGCTTCTCCTCCAGTGCCTGAAGCCGCGACCGCGAGATGCCGAGTTCGCCGGCGAGCAGACGGTCGAGCCGCAGCGATGTCGGCATTTCCAGCCCAAGCCTGATTTCAAGCGCGGCTGCGGGTCGGCCTTCGCCGCCGAGCCGGTGTTTGTGAACGGCGACATCGGGAAACTCCTCGACGCGGCCGACCCGGTTTCGCAAAGCCACGACATCGAAGGCATGGCGGCGGGCGAGGGCCGGATCGTTGCTTTCGAGCGCTGCCAGCAGCGCGGGTTCGATGTCGCGGCGGTTGCAGCGTTCGAAAATGCCGAAATTCCACGAATTGTCGCAGTCGATGCAGCGATAGATCAGCCAGACATCAATGCGTTTGCCATTGGCGTTGACGCGGAATTTGTCGCTGCAGCGATAGGCTTTCACGGCGCCGCAGCGGTTGCAGTGGATCAGGGGTCGAGGTGCGATTTCGGGCGCGATTGCCCAGCGGATAGCGAGATGTTGGGACAAGCCGGAAGACCTTCCAGTGTGGAAGTTCTTCAGGTCGGCAATGGCGAGATGCCCATGCGGGCACGGCGTGGCGAGAGCTAGCTATGTCGGAAATCAGCTGTCACGGGCGGCAAAGCGCGCGACAACGGTTCAGCAGTGCCAAACCGGTCTCGAACCGCCGCCTGAGGAACACGTGAAATGGAGCAGGCACCGCTTAATGCGGCGCCCTGCCAAGTGTGATCAGGGAGTTGGCGAGACCGGCGGTTACTGAGGCAAAATGAAGCTCGAAATGAATGTCGGGACGGTTCTTCTAGCGGCAAGATGCCGAGCGGGCAAGGTTCATAGGGTGTCTCGCCCTGCTCAGGCGAAGGCGATCTGTACCTTCATCGATTTGTTGCGGTCGCCGGCGATCTCGAAAGCCGCAACCGCCTCGTCCATCGGATAGATGCCGGTCAGCAGCGGCTTGACGTCGACGCGACGGTTGTTGATCAGATCGACGGCCAGCGCGAACTCGTCGTGGAAACGGAAGGAGCCGCGCATTTCGATCTCCTTGGCGACGATGAGATTCTGAGGCAGCGACATGTCGCCGCCTAGGCCGAGCTGCACGAGCACCCCGCGCGGCTTCAGCACATCGAGCCCGGCTCGCACCGCGCGCTCATTGCCGGAGCATTCGAACATGACGTCGAAACTGCCCTTCTCGACATTGTAGCCAGCGAGCTTGTCGGCATCTGTGGCGACATTGATGGTGCGGTCGGCGCCGATCTCGTTGGCCTTGGCCAGAACCGCGTCCATGACATCGGTGACGACGATCTCGCGCGCGCCGTGGACGCGCGCGGCCAGGATGCACAGCGCGCCGATCGGCCCGCTGCCGGTGACCAGAACCCGCTTGCCGAGCAGCGAACCGGCGCGGTTCACGGCATGCAGCGTTACCGCGAACGGCTCGGCAAAGGCGGCTTCGTTGATGGAGACATGGTCGGCGATTTTGTGGCACTGCCAGGCCTCCGCGACGAGGCGCTGGCGGAAGGCGCCCTGTATATGCGGCATCGGCATGGCGCTGCCGTAGAAGCGCATGTTGAGGCACTGGTTCTGCACGCCCTGCAGGCAGTACCGGCACGCATTGCAGGGCCGGCTGGGCGAAATCGCAACGCGGTCGCCGACGGCAAGGCTGGAAACGCCGGCGCCAAGTGCCTTCACCGTGCCAGCGACCTCATGTCCGAGGATCATCGGCTCGCGCAGGCGCACCACGCCGAAGCCGCCATGATTGTAGTAGTGCAGGTCCGAGCCGCAGATGCCGCCGGCCTCGACCGATATTTCGACCTGTCCGGCGCCAGGCGCGCCCGAATCGGTCTCTTCGATGCGCAGGTCTTTTGCGGCGTGGATGACGATTGATTTCACGGCCGCGATCCTTTCTCAAACCGCTGGCACGGGCAAGTCCGATCTCCGAAATGTGTCGCGTTCGTTGGCCCATCAGGCCGAGGGGTGCCAAATTGACGCCGATCGGATATTCTTCGCCATCCAACGCTCGAAGGCTCCGCCATGCACCTCACCTCGCTGCTGATCTTCGCCGCCGCTCTCTTCGTTGCCGCCGGCTCGCCCGGCCCATCGATCGCGGCACTGGTTGCCCGCGTCATCTCGAAGGGCTTTCGTGACGTGTTTCCGTTCCTGCTCGCCATGTGGATCGGCGAGGCCATCTGGCTGTCGCTGGCGGTGTTCGGGCTGGCGGTCGTGGCGCAGACCTTCCATTTAGCCTTCGTCGTCGTGAAATGGATCGGCGTCGCTTACCTCGCCTACCTCGCCTTCAAGATGTGGACCGCACCTGTCGACGCAAAAGAAGGCGAGATGCCGCGCGAGGATTCGGCGACAAAGCTGTTCTTTGCCGGCATGGCGGTGACGCTCGGCAATCCCAAGATCATGATGTTCTATCTGGCGCTGCTGCCGACGATCATCGACCTCGCTTCGGTGAGTGTCATCGGCTGGGTCGAACTGACGGCGACGATGGCGGTGGTTCTGATCGCCATCGATCTCGCCTGGGTCGTCGCGGCCTCACAGGCGCGCAAACTGTTGAAGAGCAAGCGTGCGATGAAGATCGCCAACCGCATCAGCGCCACGACGATGGCCGGCGCCGCCGCGGCCATCGCGGCGCGATCCTGACCGCCTTTCTATGGGAACCTCAAAGCTAGACTTTGTCCAATAGACCCATGCTATCAGACGTGCCAACTTTCCAGCCGGCGAAGCATCCCAAAACGCCACAGGCCGCGCATCGTACGCCAACATAAAGCCAGCGAACGCCGTCACGTTCCGGGTAGATGGAAAACCCGACGCCGATGTTTGCAGCTTCGGAGCCGCACTCGGTGCACGCCCATCGTTCCGGCTGGGCTTCGTCCCAAAATTCCGCACTGTCGCAGATAAGATGCTCGGATCCGCAGACCGTGCACGTTCGTCGCGCCACACCCTCGTCATCGTCGGCATCGAGGAGAAACGAGATGGAACCGCACTTGCAGCGGGCGAGCCTGAAGTCATGAACCTCGGCGTTGTCGGCGCCATAGGCTTCCAAGTATTCTCCGATGTCAGTGGGCTCGCTGCCAACCCACCACTTGCCTGACGTATCTATCGTCATTGGTCACCTCGCCATGGCGTGGTATTCGTCGTTCGGGCGCATGTCGATGGCCGCCGCCACGCGGTTCGACATGTTGAAGAAGGCGGCGGTCGAGGCGATGTCCCAGATGTCTCGGTTGGTGAAGCCGGCGTTGCGCAGTGCTTCCCTGTCCGCCTCGACGATCTTTGCCGGCTCTTCCGTCAGCTTGACGGCGAATTCGAGCATCGCCGTCTGTTTCGGTGAAAGATTGGCAGCGCGGAAGTTCATCACCATCATCTCGCCGAGAGCCGGATCGCCGGAGAGCTGGCGCACCGCCGCGCCATGCGCGGTCAGGCAATAATAGCAGTGATTGATCGAGGAAACGACGACCGCGATCATCTCCCGTTCCAGCTTCGACAGGCCGGATTCACCCAGCATCAGATCATTGTAGGTGTCGGTAAAGGCGCGCAGCTTCTTCTCGTCGAAGGCATAGGCAAGAAGCACGTTGGGAACCAGGCCGAGCTTTTCCTCGCATTTGGCGAAATAGGCTTTTGTCGCCTCGCTCAGTTCCGCGATACCGAGGTCAAGTGCGCTGATTTTGCCGGACATGGGGTCTCCCTCTTCGTTCACCGCCGCCTGACCGTCGAATTCCTGTAATTCTTATCGAGCCGTCAAACCTTTGTCGCCAAACAGCGGTCATCTGCTACCATAGTCGTAAAAGCATGTGACGGGAGGACAACATGGCGAGCGTGAAATCCGCAGCTAAGCCGAAGAAAACAGCCAATGCCGGGGTGAAACCCGACGGGAAGCCGGCCAGGCTCGCCGACTATCTGCTGGCCCGCGCGCCGGCCGAAGACATTGCCGCCTATGACGCCGCCGACCTGGAGCGCGCCGCCGACCTGGCAGGACGTGCGGTCGCCGCCCACAAGAAGGGCCAAAGTGTCGTCGCCGTCGATGCCGGGTCGGGCGTCTCCCACGAGGGCCGCCCGATGACGATCATCACCGTCGTCAACGACAACATGCCGTTCCTGTTCGATTCGATCCTCGGCGAGATCACAGAAACTGCCGGCGAACCGACTTTGGTCACCCATCCGGTCATCGTCGTGCGTCACGGCAAGGCCGGCGTCGACGAGATCCTCGGCGACGGCAGCGCCCTCAAGGACGATGGCAATCACGACCGCCTGAGCGTCGTCCATGTCCATATTCCGCGCCTGACGGCGGAGCAGGCCGACGCGCTGGCCGACCGCCTGCGCAAGATGCTCAACCAGGTGCGCGCCGCCGTCAGCGACTGGAAGCCGATGCTCGCCCGTCTCGACCAGGCGATTTCCGAATTCCGCTATTCCGCCGTGCCGCTCGACAAGAAGAGCGTTGCCGAGGCCATCGCCTTCCTTGAATGGCTGCGCGACGACAATTTCACTTTCCTTGGCATGCGCGAGTTCAAATATTCCGGCGGCGCGGAGAGCGGCAATCTGGAGCGCGCCGACAAACCCGGTCTCGGCATCCTCGCCGACCCGGATGTGCTGGTGCTCCGGCGCGGCACCGAGGCGGTGACGACGACGCCCGAAATCCGCGCCTTCCTGCATGGGCCGGAGCCGCTGATCGTCACCAAGGCCAACGCCAAGTCGCTGGTGCACCGCCGCATTTATCTCGATTATATCGGCGTCAAAACCTACACCGCCAAGGGCACGCTTGCCGGCGAGTTGCGCATGGTCGGCCTGTTCACCTCGACTGCCTACACGCGCTCGGTGATGAAAATCCCGTATCTGAGGTCAAAGGCCGAGACCATCATCGCCAAGTCCGGCTTCGACCGGCACGACCATTCCGGCAAGGCGCTGATCAACGTTCTGGAGAGCTATCCGCGCGACGAACTGTTCCAGGTGCCGGTGCCGATCCTGAAGAAGCACGCCTCGGCCATTCTCGGCCTGGTCGAGCGGCCGCGGGTGCGGGCGCTGGTGCGCGCCGACCAGTTCGACCGCTTCGTCTCGATCCTCGTCTTCGTGCCGCGCGACCGCTATGACAGCGTCGTGCGCGAGAAGATCGGCACCTATCTCAAGACCGTCTTCGAGGGCCGTTTGTCGGCTTACTATCCGGCTTTCCCCGAGGGCGGGCTGGCGCGTGTGCATTTCATCATCGGCCGCTCCGGCGGCAAGACGCCGAAGGTCGAGCAGGCTGTGATCGAAGCGGCGATCCGCGACATCGTGCGAACCTGGGACGACGCGCTGGCCGAAGCCGCGGAAGCCGTCGGCGGCGATCCATCGCTGAAGGCGATCGCCGCGCGTCTGCCTGAGAGCTATCGCGATTCCTTCAGCGCGGCCGTCGCGCTGAAGGATGCGGGGCGCATCGCCGGCATCAGCACCGCCAACCCGATCGCCATCGACTATTACCGCCATGCCGAGCAGAAACCGCATCAGGCAGCGCTGAAGATCTACCACCACGGCAGCCCGGTAGCGCTGTCGCGTCGCGTGCCGGTGCTGGAAAACATCGGCTTCCGCGTCATCAGCGAGCGCACCTTCGAAGTTGGCGAGGACGGCGGCGACACCGTCTTCGTCCACGACATGGAACTGGAGAACAGCTACGGCAAGCCGATCGACCTCAGCGATGGCGGCGCGCTGTTCGAGGACGCGTTCCTGTCGGTCTGGCGCGGCGACATCGACAATGACAGCTATAACGGGCTTGCCCAGACCGCCGGCCTGTGGTCGGGCGAAGTCAGCATTCTGCGCGCCTATGGCCGCTACCTGCAGCAAGCCGGTATCCCGCAGAGCCAGGATTTCATCGCGGCCGCGCTCAATCGCTATCCCGACATTGCGCGCGGCCTGCATGCACTGTTCGTCGCTCGTCTCGGCCCGACCGCCGAGACGGAAGGCGTGATCGCCGCCAAGCACCTCAAGGCCAAGATCAAGGACGCGCTGGAGGAAGTCCCTAACATTGATGACGACACGATCATCCGCCGCTATCTCAACCTGATCGAAGCCTCGTTGCGCACCAACCATTTCGTTGCGGGAACGAAGGCGCGGGGCCAGTCGCTGGCGATCAAGCTCGATTCGCAAGCGGTCGAAGGATTGCCAGCGCCGCGGCCGTGGCGCGAGATCTTCGTCTATGGTTCCGAGGTCGAAGGCGTGCATCTGCGCTTCGGCCCGGTTGCGCGCGGCGGCCTGCGCTGGTCGGACCGCGCCCAGGATTACCGCACCGAGGTGCTCGGCCTGGTCAAGGCGCAGCAGGTCAAGAACGCCGTCATCGTGCCGGTCGGCGCCAAGGGCGGCTTCTATCCGAAGAAGCTGCCGATGAGCGCCGGCCGCGACGCCATCTTCGAGGCCGGCACCTCGGCCTACAAGAATTTCGTTTCCAGCCTGCTGTCGATCACCGACAATATCGGCCTCGATGGCGTCATACCCCCAGCCGGCGTCGTCAGGCGCGATCCTGACGATCCCTACTTTGTCGTCGCCGCCGACAAGGGCACGGCAACCTTCTCCGACACCGCCAATGCCATTTCGGAGAAACACGGTTTCTGGCTCGACGATGCCTTCGCCAGCGGCGGCTCGGCCGGTTACGACCACAAGAAGATGGGCATCACCGCCAAAGGCGCCTGGGAAGCGGTCAAGCGGCATTTCCGCGAGATCAACCGCGACATCCAGGCCACCCCCTTCACCGTCGTCGGCGTCGGCGACATGTCGGGCGACGTGTTCGGCAACGGCATGCTGCTGTCGCCGCAGACCAGGCTGATCGCCGCCTTCGACCATCGCGACATCTTCATCGATCCCGATCCAGACAGAGTGGCGTCGATGGCCGAGCGCGAGCGCATGTTCGCGCTGCCGCGTTCGTCTTGGCAGGACTATGACGAGACCAAACTGTCGGAAGGCGGCGTCATCGTCTCGCGCAGCCAGAAGTCGATCACGCTGCCTGCGGCAGCGGCGGCGGCGATTGGCCTCGCCAAGACCACCGCGACACCGGCCGAGATCATGACCGCCATCCTCAAGGCGAACGTCGACCTTCTGTGGTTCGGCGGCATCGGCACGTATTTACGGGCCTCGGGCGAAACCAATGCCGAAGTCGGCGACCGCGCCAATGACGCCATCCGCATCACCGCGCTCGATGTCCGGGCCAAAGTGATCGGCGAGGGCGCCAATCTCGGCGTCACGCAGCGTGCCCGCATCGAATTCGGCATGAATGGCGGTCGCTGCAACTCCGATGCCATCGACAATTCCGGCGGCGTCAACTGCTCCGACGTCGAGGTCAACATCAAGATCGCGCTGGCGTCCGCCATGCGCAAGGGATCGCTGACCCGGCCGGCGCGCAACAAGCTGCTGGCCGAGATGACCGACGAGGTCGCCGGCCTCGTGCTGTCCAACAATTACGAACAGACGCTGGCGCTTTCCATCGCCCGCAAGCGCGGCCTTGCCGACATCGCGCACCAGAGCCGGTTCATGGCGGCGCTGGAGGCTCGGGGCCTGCTCGACCGCGCTGTCGAGACGCTGCCGTCGCCGGCCGCCCTTGCCGAGCGCGAGGCGCGTGGCGAGCCGCTGACCCGGGCGGAGCTTGGCGTGCTGCTCGCCTATGCCAAGATCGTGCTGTTTTCCGACATCGTCGCCAGCGACGTGCCTGACGACGCGCATTTCGACCGCGATCTGATGGGCTATTTCCCTGACCGGATGGCGAAGAAATATGCGGCCGAGATCCATGGCCACCGGCTGCGCCGCGAAATCATCGCCCGCGTCGTCGCCAACGATCTCGTCAATCGCGGCGGACCGTCATTCGTCAACCGGCTGCAGGAAGCCACGGGGCGCAGCGCGGCCGACGTGGTGCGCACCTTCGCCGTGGTGCGCGACGGCTTCGCGTTGCCGGCGCTCTATCGGGAGATCGATGCGCTGGACAGCCACATCGACGGCCAGGCGCAGCTCGATCTCTACCAGTCCGTCAGCCGGCTTATCTTCGTGACCAGCGGCTGGTACCTGAAGAACGATGCCGGCACCGCAGCGCTCGGCCAGCGCATTGCCGAACTGCAAGAGGCGCGCATGGCGCTGGAGCCGAAGCTGCTCTCGCTGCTACCGGCCTTCTCGCGCGAGCGGGTCGAGGAGAGGCGGTATGGCCTGTTCAAGGCCGGCGCCCCGGAAAAGCTCGCCGGGCAGCTGGCAATGGCCGATGTGGCGGGACTGATCCCCGACATCGCACTGACGGCGCGCACGGCCAATGCCGACGTCGTCGCCTCGGCCAAGGCGTTCTTCGCCGTCAGCGATGCCTTCCGCATTCCGCGCGTCGAAGAGGCGGCGCGTTCAATCACGCCGTCGGACTATTACGACCAGCTGGCGCTGTCGCGCGCCACCGACACGATCGGCGCGGCGCGGCGCGGCATTGCGGTGGCGGCTCTCGCCGGCCATGCCGGGACGGCGGATCCTGTGGCGGCCTGGCTGGAAGCCGGAGGCGAGCGCGTGGCGCGCATCCGCGAGCGGCTGCAGGCGCTGACCGAAGGCGGGGATATCACCGTGTCCAGGCTGTCGGTGGCTTCGGGGCTGATGAGCGATCTGACGGGGATGTGAGGCTCGGGACTTTACCCTCCCCCTTGTGGGGAGGGTCGCTGCGAAGCAGCGGGGTGGGGGTGCGGCACCGACCCCCACCCGGACCTTCGGTCCGACCTCCCCACAAGGGGAGGTTGGGGCGCGGCGCCTTTCTTCGCGTCTCTATGCAGGTAGACAGCGGCGACATCCAGGTGAGGGGCAGCGCGAATCTTTGGCGGTTTGCATGAGCATTCGAAACATGCAGACATGGCGTCCGACAAGCGCGGTGTCCGGGGGAATCATCATGGCGGCGGTAGATGCAGTGCAGCGGGCATCCGGGCGTGGCATCTGGGGATGGATGTTCTTCGACTGGGCGGCGCAGCCGTTTTTCACCGTCGTCACCACCTTCATCTTCGGGCCTTATTTCGTCTCGCGCATGGCGAGCGATCCGGTCTCAGGCCAGGCGGCCTGGGGCTACGGCATCGCTGTTGCGGGCCTGGTCATTGCCGTGCTGTCTCCCATCCTCGGCTCGATTGCCGACCAGACCGGGCCGCGCAAGCCGTGGATTGCGTTCTTCGCCTCGATCAAGATCATCAGCCTTTGCCTGCTATGGTTCGCCGCTCCCGGCTCGAACCTTTTCCTGGTGGTGCTGTTCTTTTCTCTCGCTTCGGTCGCGGCGGAATTCTCGACCGTGTTCAACGATTCGATGATGCCGCGCCTGGTGCCGAAGAGCGAGATCGGCCACGTCTCCAACATTGCCTGGGGACTTGGTTATCTCGGCGGCATGATCGCGCTGATCTTTGTCGTCGCCTGTCTGGCGGGTTCGTCGGAGACCGGCAAGACGATCATCGGCATCGACCCGCTCTTTGGGCTCGACCCGAAACTCGGCGAGGACGCGCGCGCCACCGGGCCGCTGTCGGCTGGCTGGTATTTCCTGTTCATCCTGCCGATGTTCTTCTTCACGCCGGACGCCATCAAAGGCATTCCGATCGGACCGGCGGTGCGCGAGGGGCTGTCGGAACTGAAGTCGACGCTGACTGAAGTGCGCCGGCGCAAAGGCATCTTCCGCTTCCTTGTCGCCCGCATGATTTATCAGGACGGCGTCAATGCGCTGCTCGCTTTGGGCGGCACCTTTGCGGCAGCGATGTTCCATTGGTCGATCACCGAGATCGGCATGTTCGGCATTATTCTCAACGTCGTCGCCATCGTCGGCTGCCTGGTTGCCGCATGGCTGGACACCGCGCTTGGCTCCAAGACCATCGTGATGATTTCGCTCGTCCTGCTCAGCATCGCCACCATCGGCATCGTTTCCACCGGGCCAGGCTACACGCTGTTCGGCGCCTGGATGATGCCGGGAGCCGATAGTGGCGGCCTGTTCGGCACGGCGGCGGAAAAGGCCTACATTTTCTATGGCCTGTTGATCGGGCTGGCGTTCGGACCGGTGCAGGCGTCGTCACGCTCCTACATGGCGCGCAGCGTGACCGCGGCCGAATCCGGCCGCTATTTCGGCATCTATGCGCTGGCCGGAAGGGCGACGAGTTTCCTGGCGCCGTTCATGGTGGCGTCGATCACGCTCGCCAGCGGCTCGGCGCGGCTCGGCATGGCGGCCATCGTGCTGTTCCTGGGCGTTGGGATCGCGATATTGATCTGGACGCCGTACCCGGCGGATCAGCCGGTAGAATAGCGCCGCACTTTTCCTTCTCGCCTTGTGGGAAAAGGCAGAGGCGCTCAATGCCTGAAATGCCTCACGCCGGTAAACACCATGGCGATGCCATGCGCGTCGGCAGCGGCGATAACGTCGTCGTCGCGCATCGAGCCGCCGGGCTGGATCACCGCCGTGGCGCCGGCTTCGATCGCGGATATGAGCCCGTCGGCGAAAGGGAAGAAAGCGTCGGAGGCGACCACCGAGCCCTTGGTCAACGGCTCCGCGAGGCCAGCTGCTTCCGCCGCGTCGAGCGCCTTGCGTGCGGCGATGCGCGAGGAATCGACGCGGCTCATCTGGCCGGCGCCGATGCCGACCGTGGCGCCGTCCTTGGCGTAAACGATGGCGTTCGACTTGACGTGCTTGGCGATGCGGAAAGCGAATTTGAGGTCGGCCATCTCGGCCGCCGTCGGCGCGCGCCTGGTCACCACCTTCAGTTCGAAATCGTCGACCACCGCGTTGTCGCGGCCTTGGACGAGCATGCCGCCAGCGACGGATTTCACAGTGATGCCGCCGGCGTGCGGATCGGGCAGACCGCCGGTGACCAGCAGTCGCAAATTCTTTTTGGCGGCGATGATGCGGACAGCGTCCTCCGACGCGTCCGGCGCAATGATCACCTCGGTGAAGGTTTTTACGATCTCCTGAGCCGCTTCGGCATCGAGGATGCGGTTCATGGCGACGATACCGCCAAAGGCCGAAACCGGGTCGCAGGCCAGCGCTCTCGCATAGGCAGCAGCCAGCGAAGCGCCCTCGGCGACGCCGCATGGATTGGCGTGCTTGATGATGGCGACCGCTGCACAGCGGTTGGGATCGAACTCGCCGACCAGCTCGAAGGCGGCATCGGTGTCGTTGATGTTGTTGTAGGACAGCTGCTTGCCCTGCAACTGGCGAGCCGTGGCGACCCCGGGCCGCTTGTCGCCATTGACGTAGAAGCCGGCGCTCTGATGCGGGTTCTCGCCATAGCGCATGACGCTTTCCAGCCTGCCGCCGAAGGCGCGCCAGGTCGGATGCTCGATCTCCAGCGTTTCGGCGAACCAGCCGGAGATCGCCGCATCGTAGCTGGCGGTGCGGGCAAAGGCCTTTGCCGCCAGCTTCTGGCGGAAATCCAGCGACAGCGAGCCGATGTTCATCTCCAGCGCGTTCAGCACCGAGGCATAATCGCCGGGATCGGTGACGATGGCGACATAGGCATGGTTCTTGGCCGAGGCGCGGATCATCGCCGGGCCGCCAATGTCGATGTTCTCGACAACAGCGGCATAGTCGGCGCCGGAGCGGCGGACCTCCTCGAACGGGTAGAGATTGGAGACGAGCAGATCGATCGGCTCGATACCGTGATCGTGCATCGCCTTGGCGTGTTCGGGATCGTCGCGCACGCCGAGCAGCGCGCCGTGCACCGACGGGTGCAGCGTCTTGACGCGGCCGTCCATGATCTCGGGAAAGCCGGTCAGTTCGGAAACGTCGCGCACGGCAAGGCCAGCTTCGGCGATCGCCTTTGCCGTGCCTCCGGTCGACACCAGCTCGACGCCGGCCGCGACCAGCCCTTTGGCGAAGTCGATCAGGCCGGTCTTGTCGAAGACGGAAAGCAGGGCGCGGCGGACCGGAACGAGGTCGGGTGCCGGAATGTTCTTAGCGGCGACGGCCATGGGCTGGCGGCCTTTCAGGGCTGATTGGAGAGCGTTGCCGGGCCGTAGCACATGAGGTCAGGAAATCAAGCCGGAAGCTCGATCAAGCCGGCGCCGGCAACGACGCTCAGCTGTTCTCGGGATAGCCGGCGATGCCGGTGCGCGTGAGCTGCCAATGCACCTCGGCGATCTCCGAGGCCTTGAAGGCGAGCACGATCTGGCGGCTGCGGCGCGGGCCGCCAAGGCCGGCGAAATAGATCGATTCCTCGACCTCCGGCACCACTTCGGTGCAGGTGAACACCCATGTGTCGGCCTGGTCGGCGGTCAGCACCAGGCGGTCATGCTCGTCCTGCAAAAGGTTGATATCAGGGTGGATGTGGAAGCGCACCACGACGAAGTCGCGGCCATTGTTGCGGATCGCCGCACCGCCCGGGCGGAGGAAGCGATCCCTGCCGGCGAGCACATTGCCCTCGCTCGACAGTTTCAGCTCGCGCTCATGCAGGAAGCCAAAGCGCTGCATATAGCCGTCATGGCGGGCGATGAAGCCTTGCGTGCCCTTCTGGTCGATGCGCTTGCAAGGCACATGCTGCGGGCCGCCGAGCAAGGGTGAGCCGAGCAGGTCGTTGACGCGCAGCGAATGGGAAAACCGCGCCGACGAGGTGTCGTTGATGGTGGCGGTCGAATGCGCCGCGGTGGCACGGGCCAGCGGCCGGAACTCGGCAGCGCCATAGGTGTCGATGCCGGCATTGACGATATAATGCTGGCGACCGGACGAGAGTTCGAAGGCCAGGCACCCGGCATGCGCGGCGTTGGACACATCGACGGCCGGCGACGGGCCGGTATCGGCAATCACCGTAACGCCGCCCATACACAGCCGCTCATAGCCGGAATGCGGCGCGTGCAGCAGCGGCGCGCCGGCGGTGTCGTCGTGGCGCAAGATGGTGGCTATACGGTCGTGGATGGTGGCGCCCATGCCGTTGAAGCGGGCCAGGCTGCCATCCTGATGGCGGAAGAAACGGAGCGCCGGCAGCATGCGGTCGATGGCGCCCATCAGGGCTGCCGGTGGCGTTTCGGCCTGATTGGCATAGGTCTGACGCAGCGGCAGGAGATCGGCGAGCAGTTCGAGAACCGCCATCGGGTTGCGCGAAATATGGCCGCCGTCGGGAAGGATCTGGCGGTCGAGTTCTTCCGCCAGGTTGCGGGTGGCGCCGCGCAGTGCCGAGGCCGGCGCCGGCAGCGACAGCGCGGCGAAGGCAAGCGCGATGCGAGCGCGCAGCCTGTCCTTGCCGTCCGGCATTTCGCGCGCCATCGAGCGGAGATAGCGGATCTGCACGGCGAGCGATTTCAGGAAGGCGCGATAGAACGGAAATTCGGCCCCTTGTAGGACAACCGAGGAGTGTTGCAACCAGGCAATGACTCGCTTGGCGGTGGTGCCGGGCTCCCAGGCTATGCCGGAAATCTGGTTGCCATGCATGGCGATCCAGTCGGAGACAAGCGCGCGTGCATTGGCGGCGGCCAGCTCGGTGCCGGCGGCGCGCATATGGCGCAGCCAACGAAAGCCGTGCAGCGTCTTCACCCAGCCGCGATTGGCGACATCGATCTGGAATGGCGATTTGCCGCCGGTCTCGACGAGGTGTCCCGACAGCGGATAGCGGCCATAGTAGATCTCGAGCGCGATCTGCGGATCGGCGAGCCTGAGGTCGGGCGGTGCAATCAGGACGCGTTCGGGCGTGCGCCCGGAATAGCGCCAGCGATAAACTGGCCCCGCGCGAAGGCGCCGGCGCGTCTTGCGCCAAAACTCCTTAGCGACAAGCGTCCACAGACGTGTCGTGCTGCCGGCAGCCAGTGCCAAAACCCCTCCTCGTCGCCTGGAGATAGAGCATGCTGTCGCCCGAAAACCGCGTCACACTTTTCGGCATCATGTTCCGGTACCCCAGCACAAGCTTATATGATTCAAGAACTTATGCGAAGTCGAATTCCGCCGACGTGAAGCGCCTCACGCTGCCGGCCACCGACCCACCCCGAAAAAAGTCAAGCGCTTCGCGGGTTTAAGCCCGGCAATCCTGCACTCACTTGCGGTTGTGGCGAGACCGAAATTCGCTGGGCGAACAGTTTTCGCGGTCGCGAAACAGACGGGAGAAATAGAAGGCGTCGTGGATGCCGACGGCGGCCGCAATGGACTCGATGGGCGAATCGGAGGCGGCCAGCATCTGTTTGGCGCGGTCGAGCCTCGTGCGCAGTTGGAAGGCCTTGGGCGACATGCCGGCTGCCCGCGCAAATCTGCGCCGCAAGGTTGCCGGCGACATCGAGAATTTCGCGGCGAAGGCATCGAGATCGACCGGGTCGCACGCGCAGCGGCGCAATTCGTCGACGATGGGCTGCATGTCGGCGGCATCCTGGAGGCTGGGGTTTCGTTGACGGTTGTTCCAATCCATTGCCTGGCGGGCGGCACGCACGACGATGCGATGCATCGTGGCGGCGGCTTCTGCCTGGCTCAGCATCGTATCGAGCGACAGCTCACCATGCAGCCTGTCGAACAGCCGCTGCATTTTGCCGAGGTCGCGCAAGGGGACGACAGGGGCGTCCTCGGCAATCAGCCGCAGCCGGGTGAAATCGCGTATCAAGGCGCCGTCGAAGAGCGCCCAGCGTTCGAGCCAGCCCGATGCGTCCGGCCCGTAGGAATGCATCCTCCCGGGAAGCAGCCAGAACAGGGCCGGCGCTTGGATCGTCTGCATGCCGGCAGTCCTGGTTTCAAGCCAGCCTTGACCGTTCTCAATCAGCACCACGGCGAATTCCGGCAATTTGCGCGCTTGGATCGCCTGCGTGACGCGATGCCGACCAATCCCTGTAACCGACAGGCCGCCGGCCGCGGCCGGTGCGGATCTGTAGAGCGCGTAAGGGTGATCGTTCATGAGCGAAAAGTCCATGGCTTCGTTCCGTCCATGGGCGAGTGTGCAAACAGTATGGCATTTCCAGCTAAGGATGGAAAATCGCAGGTGGCTGAAATGTCAAGCTCAACAGGTGGCATGCAACGACGGAGTCCTGTTGCGTCAATCGATCTGAACGCCAACGGCAAGACATTATCAACGGCGCCGAACCGGTTGGGTCATCTCGTGCCAACCGACGCCGGGATCGGCATCGATGCCATTCGAGGCCTCCTTGCCGAGCAAGGCTATGTCTGGCTGAAAGGTATGCTGCCGCGCCGCGACGTCATAGATTTTCGCGGCTGGGTGTTTTCGTATCTGGCCGACACCGGCTTGCTGCAGCCCGGGTCCGATCCCGCGCTTGGCCTGGCGGCCGGCACGTTCGACCGTCAGCTCGCCGATCGCCGTTTGATGGCGCTGGTTCGCTCCACCGCCTATGAAGGGTTCTGCGCACAGCCCCGGATGGCCCGGCTGATGGATGCGTTCGTCGGCGGGCTGTCCTATTTGCACAAGCGCAAGATCATGCGCTTCACCCAACCGGGCACCACCGTGGCGACGCCGGCGCATTACGATCTCGTCTATCTTCGCGGCGGCACCAGCCGCATCGTCACGGCCTGGATCCCGATCGGCGACGTTCCCGTCGACATGGGCGGCCTGGTTTATCTCGAGGGATCGCACGCCATCGGCCTCGACATGGAGGCCCGGTTCGCCAGGGACAATGCTGGGCTGAGCCCGCAGGAGCGCATCAGCGCCTACAACAGGAACATGAGCGAGGGCGGCTGGGTGTCGAAGGACCTGCCCGACATGGCGGAGCGGTTCGATACACGCTGGCTGATCGCGGATTTCGAGGCCGGCGATGTCGTCCTCCACTCGCCCTACATGATCCACGCCTCGACGACCAACCAGAGCGCGGAGGGGCGTATCCGGCTCTCCACCGATATCCGCTACCAGAATGTCGATGATGAGATCGATGCAAGGTGGGGGAAGCACTGGTCCTTGGACGACATGCTTTAGGCATGTCGTCGCGTCGGAGTCAGGCCAGTCGTCGCATGCGGGCGGCGAAGAAGCCGTCCAGGCCGGAAACCCCTGGCGAACCAAGGTCAAGATCGGCGGGTGTGGTGCGCAGCGTGCCTTGCGGGGTCAGGAAGGCGTCGATGCCAGCGATTTCGCCGGGCTGCAGCGGATCGTCGGCGACGGTCTTGTTGCCGGCCAGAAAGGCGCGATACAGATCCTCGCCTTCGATCGGGTCCAGCGAACAGTTGGAAAAAACAATCCGGCCGCCCGGTTTGACCAAAGTGACGGCGCGGGCGAGCAGCTTTGCTTGCAGATCGGCTAGCTTTTCGACGTCGGCTACCGTCTTGGTCCATGGCACGTCGGGGTGGCGCCGAACCGTGCCGGTGGAAGAGCAGGGCGCGTCGAGCAGGACGGCGTCGAAAAGCTCCGCCGGCTGGTATTTCAGCAGATCGGCCTGCACGATCTCGGCGGACAGCCCAAGCCGTTCGAGGTTCTGCGTCAGCCGCGCTAGCCGGTTCTTCGAGGTGTCCAAGGCGGTGACTTTGGCGCCGGCAAGGATAAGCTGAGCGGTCTTGCCGCCGGGGGCGGCGCAGAGGTCGGCGACGCGTAATCCTTTGACATCGCCGAACAGCCGCGCCGGAAAACTGGCGGCGGCGTCCTGGACCCACCATGCGCCTTCGCTGAAGCCCGGCAGTTCGGTGACGGAGGCGCTGAGCTTTTCCACTCGCACCGTGCCGGTCGGCAGCACGATGCCGCCGAGCTTTTCGGCCCACAATTCGGGATCGGCCTTGACCGTGAAATCCACCGGCGCCTCAACGCGATGCGCCGCCAGGATCTGTCTGGTCATCTCGGCGCCATAGGCAGCCTTCAGCCGGTCGGAGAACCATTTTGGCGCCTCATCGGTGGCGGCAAGAGCGGCAGGCAGTTCGGTCTCCTTGGCGCGCGCCAAAGTGCGCAGCACGCCGTTGACGAGGCCGGAAAAGCGCTGCGTGCGTGGGTCCGACTTGGCGTGGGTCACAGCCAAATCGACGGCGGCGCTGTCGGGGATGTCGAGGAACAGGATCTGCGCCGCCGCAACATGCAGGATGTGCAACAAAGCTGTGGCGTTGGGCGGCAGCGGCTTTTCAAGGCGGCGGGCGAGGAGCCCGGCAATGGTCATGCGGTAGCGCAGCGCGGTCACCAGTATGGCGCGCACCAGGCCGCGGTCGCGCAGGTCGAGCACTTTGTATTGCGGATGGCCGTTCTCGTGGTCGGTCAGCCCGTCGAGCGGCGTCTTGGCGTCGATAACGGCGGCCAGCAGCCGCGCCGCGGCCTTGCGCGCGGCGAGGCCGGCGACGAATTCGTCCGAGCTGTTTTCGCGATCGCCTGAATGTGCGGGCCGGGATCTGGCGCCGCTCACGACCACGGACCTTTGGGTCCGGTCGGATTGCGGCCCCACGGATTGGCTTTCGGCTTGGCCGGTTTGGTCGGCTGCGTGGGGCGTGCTGCCTTACCCCACGGACCTTGCTCGGCATCGGCCGGCAATTCTTCGATCGGCTCTGGCGTCGGCGCCTGGCGCGGCGCCGGCTGGAGGCCTGCCATGTCGCGCGCCATCGCCTGCAGCGCGGCGATGCGGTTGTCGGTGTTCGGGTGGGTCGAAAACAGGCTGTCCATTCGCTCGCCGTGAAGAGGATTGATGATGAAGAGATGCGCGGTCGCGGGATTGCGTTCGGCATCCGGGTTGCGGATGCGTTCGGCGCCGCGGGCGATCTTGTCAAGCGCTGATGCCAGCCAAAGCGGATTTCCAACGATTTCGGCGCCGCGCCGGTCGGCCTCGTATTCGCGGGTGCGGCTGACCGCCATCTGCACGATCATGGCGGCGAAGGGCGCGACAAGCATCGCCACCAGCACGCCGACAAAGCCGAACGGGTTGTTGTTGTCGCGGCTGCCGCCGAAGAAGAAGGCGAAATTACCGAGCATCGAGATGGCGCCGGCGAGTGTCGCGACAATGGTCATGGTCAGCGTGTCGCGATGCTGGATGTGGGCCAGCTCATGCGCCATGACTGCCGCCACCTCCTCATGCGAAAGGCGCTCCAGCAGCCCGGTCGAGGCCGCGACCGCGGCGTTCTCGGGATTGCGGCCGGTGGCGAAGGCGTTCGGCTGCGGATTGTCGATCAGATAGGTCTTGGGCATCGGCAGGCCGGCCTGCTTGGCCAGCGCCTCGACGATGGCGTGGAATTCGGGCGCGTTCTTCGCGTTGACCTCGACGGCGTGGTTCATCGACAGCACCATCTTGTCGGCATTCCAGTAGCTGAACAGATTGGTGCCCGCGGCGACCAGGAAGGCGATCATCATGCCGCCGGTGCCGCCGATCAGAAAGCCGACGCCCATGAACAGCGCCGTCATCGCGGCCAGAAGCATGGTGGTGCGTAGCGTGCTCATTGTCTGCTCCCTGTGCGGCCGTGGCAAAAAAAGGTCGATCGGGGTGAACTCATGGCTATATGATGGGAAACGCCGCCCTTCGTTTCAATCCGCCCGGAATATCGCATGACCGACCAACCCAGCAAAGCCGATGCCGACCGGGAGAAGGACCTGACGCCGGCGGCCAGCCGGGCGCTGGCTGAAGCCGAGGCGCGCCGTGAAGCGTATCGCCAGAAGGAAGCTGCGCTGCCGAAGGAAATCGGCGGCCGCGGCGGCAAGGAACCCGGCCGCTACGGCGACTGGGAAGTGAAGGGACTGGCTAGCGATTTCTAGGGGTTCAGGAACGGAAGAACTGGGGAACTGGTGAACTGAAGAGTTGAAGAAAAAGGCGCATTGCAGTCCTCCAGTCCTCCAGTCCTCCAGTCCTCCAGTTCCTCCAGTTCCTCCAGTCCTCCAGTTCCTCAGGCCGCGCTGCGCTGTGCTCCCAGCGTCATCCAGCCGCTGTCATCGATGGCGATGGAGACGGTTTCGTAGCCGCTAATCGAGTTGTGCTGAGTCGTCATAGGATGCTGGTGAGTGGCGCTGATCACCATCACCGACGCGCCCGCTGCTTCCGCCGCCGCGATACCGGCCGGTGCGTCCTCGAAGACCAGACAGTCGCCGATATCGACGCCGAGCCGTTTTGCCGCCAGCAGGAAACAGTCGGGCGCCGGCTTGCCGTGCGACACATCCTCGGCCGCGACCACCAAGGCGGGAACCGGGATGCCGGCGGCCCGCATGCGCAGCAGCGCCAACGGGCGCGGCGCCGAGGTGACGATCGCCCAGCGCTCTGGCGGCAAAGCGTTGAGGAACGGCACGGCGCCGGCGATCGGCAGCACGCCTTCGACATCGTCCGACTCGGCCTGCAACAGCACAAACGCCTCATGAACAGGGTCGAGGCCGGGAAGCGCCAGCCTGGTGATGGTCTCGACCGCCCGCACGCCATGGATCGTCGGCAGGAAGGCTTCGACGTCGAGACCGTGCTTAAGCGCCCACGCCGCCCAGACGCGCTCGGCCGAGGCGATCGAATTCAGCACCGTGCCATCCATATCGAACAGGAACGCGGCGAATTTTCTGCCTGCAAACATCAGATTTTCCACGGGGTTAGGGATCGTTTCGGGAGGGTCGAAACATGTCGTGCGACCGTAACGTCGCCACGCCTGCCTGGGAAGCCGCGGGAGAGCCTTTTCGATAGTTCCAGGGAACCATGGTCCCGCCTCTGGCGTTTTGAGCATACTGTTTTCCACGGGATCGAAGGGGCAATCATTGTGCTGATCCGGCTCGGCTACGAAATCGCCATTGAATGCGTCGGCGCCACGCCGGTCATCTCGCTGCTTGATATCCACAGGGATCGTCAGGCCGACATCAAACGGCAGACGCGCGTGCTGACGTCGCCTTCAGTGCCGAGCAAGGTCTATCACGATCTGTTCGGCAATACCTGCCGCCGCTTCACCGCACCCGCCGGCAGTTTCCGCATTCTCTATGACGCAGCCGTCGAGGACAGCGGGGAGCCTGACGAGGTCAACACGCTGGCCAGGGAAGTGCCGGTGGCGGAACTGCCGGACGATGTGCTCGGCTACCTCCTCGGCAGCCGCTATTGCGAGACCGATCATCTGAGCAGTCTGGCCTGGCAGCTTTTCGGCCATGTTCCCTCCGGCTGGGCGCGGGTGCAGGCGATCGTCGACTATGTCCACAACCGGCTGTCCTTCGGCTATGGCTATGCGCGGTCGACGCGCACCGCAGCCCAAGCGCATGAGGAGCAGGTTGGTGTATGCCGCGACTTCGCCCATCTGGCGATCACGCTCTGCCGCTGCATGAACATCCCGGCCCGCTATGTGAACGGTTATCTCGGCGACATCGGCGTACCGGCCGACCCGGCGCCGATGGATTTTTCGGCCTGGATGGAAGTGTTCCTCGACGGCAAATGGTACACGTTCGACCCGCGTCATAATCGTCCGAGGATAGGCCGCGTCATCATCGCGCGCGGTCGTGATGCCACGGATGTCCCGCTGCTGCACAGCTTCGGCCCGCACCAACTTTCGCTGTTCAAGGTCTGGACCTACGAGCAGGAAGGCAATCTGTTCAACCCGCCCTATCACGGCGTCGACAAGACGGTGAGCGCGCGGATGCTGGCGTGACCGGATTCTGATCCGCTTCGACACACAATCCGGAAATGGAAAAGGCCGCCGCTCCTTGACGAAGCCGGCGGCCTTCCGTGTTTCCGTCCGTGGCGCGGCCAATGGCGGCGACCGAGGTCACCCGCCGCGCTTATCGCGCCTTAACGGGAAGACTGCTTCCCGAAAGTGCAATCCGCTGAGGCCACGTTCTGGAAAACGAAATCACTCGACATCGGATCACCTCCTTTCGATTTGTTGAACACGTACAGATGATGGGGTGCGTTGCAGCAAAAAACAAGATGCCGATTTGAAATAGCTGGCGAGCCGCCTTTTGCGCCGGGTTGCGAAGAGCCGCCAGGGCGGGCAAAATCCATGCAAGGTGGATTGTCAGGACTCGGGAGGATGGCCATGGAGGCAGCCGAGAAGGCCGCGCGCATCGTGCGAACGGTGATCGAAACGCTGAAGCCGGGTTTTGCGGTCAAGCTGTGGACCGGCGAGCGGATCGGTCCCGCCACCGGGCCCGTGCTCACCATCAACGACCAGGACATCGTCTGGCAGGTGGTGAAGCGGCCATCGTTGTCGACGCTGATCGAGATGTGGATTTCCAAGACGATAGACATCGAAGACGGGACGATTTTCGATTTCTACGCACTGCCGTCGCAAGGCAAGCTCAGGACCAAGCTCAAGTCACTGCCGAAGCTGGCGATCCTGCGCGACCTGCCGGCGGTGCTCCTGTCACGCAAGCAGATGAGTGCACGCACCGATCTGTCGGGTCGCAACCCCTATGTCAGCGGGTCGAGCCAGGAGGCGATCCAGCATCACTACGACATTTCGAATGCCTTTTACCGGCTCTTCCTCGACGAGCGCATGGTCTACAGCTGCGGCTACTTTACGGATTTCGCCAATGGCATCGACCAGGCGCAGGCCGACAAGCTCGACCATATCTGCCGCAAGCTCAGGCTGAAATCGGGCGAAAAGCTGCTCGACATCGGCTGCGGCTGGGGCGCCATGCTGATCCATGCGGCCAAAAATTACGGCGTCGTCGGCCATGGCGTGTCGCTGTCGCAGGCGCAGACCGATCTCGCCCGCGAGCGCATCCGCGCCGAAGGGCTGCAGGACCGCATCACCATCGAGATCAAATCCTATGCGGAACTCAAAGGCTCCTTCGACAAGATATCGTCGATCGGCATGTTCGAGCATCTCGGCCTCGCCAACCACGCCAGCTATTTCAAGACCATCCATCGCTTGCTGAAGCCCGGCGGCATCTATCTGCACCACGCCATCACCAGGCGAAGCAAGGGCGACTTGAAGAAAACCTTGCGCAAGGGGCCGGAGTTCAAGGCGCTGCTCAAATACATTTTCCCAGGCGGCGAACTCGACACGATCGGCATGACGCTGGGCAATCTGGAGGCGCATGGCTTCCTGGTCTACGACGTCGAGAATCTGCGCGAGCACTATGCGCGCACCTGCCGGCTGTGGGCCGAGCGGCTGCAGGCTCGCTTCGACGAGGCGGTCGCCGAAGTCGGCGAGGCCAAGGCACGGCTGTGGCTGCTTTATCTCACCGGCTGCTCGATCACCTTCGAGCGCGCCTCGGCGCAGATTTTTCAGACCGTCGTCACCAAACGCGCACGCGGCCCGAGCGGGCTGCCGCCGACACGGGCGGATCTGTATCGGTAGAGATAGGATTCGGGGCCGAACCCCACGCTTTCCAAGGTCTGCGATTCGCTGCCTCGCGGTAGAGGCCTACACGAACCGCATCGGCGCGCCGATCTCGACGCGGGCAGGCCTGTCCACAGTGCAATAGACGCCGAGATTATGGGCGTTGTGGCGGACCAGATTGCGCAGGATGCCGGGATCGTGGTCGAAGCCGTCCTGGCTGATGATGGTGAAGCCGCAGCGGCGGCACGGCTCCGAGACGGTCACCAGCAGGTCGCCGATGGCAAGCTTGCGGCCAATCCATTCGGTCTCGGGAAACGAGCTTTCGACCGCCGCCATGTCGATAACGATGTTGGGGCGGAAGCGGCGCGGATCGGGAATGCCTTCGGGGTGCAGCGCCTTGAGCCGCGCCAGCGATGCGGTGGTCAAGAGATGGATCGGCGCTTTGCGGTAGCGCGCCGCGGTGAGCGGGCCGGTGTAGCCGGGGGCGTTGTCCTGGCTGAACGGCCGGATCGAGGCGGCGAAGCCGAGATAGGCCGAGATGGCTTGGTCGCATTCCGCACCCGGCACTGCCAGCCAGTCGCCGTCGGGAACGGCGATCTCCAGTTCGCGACCGTTGGTGAGCCGGGTGCGGATGCGCGGCACCTTGTGCCACTTGGCGTCGCGGTCGGGCCGCGCGATCTCATTGTCCGAGACATCGACAAGGCCGAACAGCCGGTCGCCGTCGATGGTTTCAAGGCCGACCGAAATGGCGTCCTGGCGTTCGCCGGCAAACGAACTTGCGGGGTAACGCCAGAGCTCCGTGACTGCGCCCAGTGCAGCCATCAAATCCCCTCAGCCCTTCTTGTTCTGGCGGTTGGCGATCAGATCATCGACCACGGCCGGATCGGCCAGTGTCGAGGTATCGCCGAGCGCGGAAAAATCGTCCTCGGCGATCTTGCGCAGGATACGGCGCATGATCTTGCCGGAGCGGGTTTTCGGCAGTCCGGGCGCGAACTGCAGCTTGTCGGGCGAGGCGATGGCGCCGATCTCCTTGCGGACATGGGCCACGAGCTCCTTGCGCAGTTCCTCGCTCGGCTCCACGCCTTTCATCAAGGTAACGTAGCTGTAGATGCCCTGGCCCTTGATGTCGTGGGGATAGCCGACGACAGCTGCTTCCGACACTTTCTCGTGGCTGACGAGCGCCGATTCGACCTCGGCCGTTCCCATGCGGTGGCCGGAAACGTTGATGACGTCGTCGACGCGGCCGGTGATCCAGTAATAGCCGTCGGCGTCGCGGCGACAGCCGTCTCCGGTGAAGTATTTGCCCTTGTAGGTGGAGAAATAGGTCTGCACGAAGCGGTCGTGATCGCCATAGACCGTGCGCATCTGGCCGGGCCAGGAATCGGCGATGCAGAGATTGCCGTCGGCCGCCCCTTCCAGCACCCTACCTTCGCCGTCGACCAGCTGCGGCCTGATGCCGAAGAAGGGCCGCGTCGCCGAACCAGCCTTGAGGTCGGTGGCGCCGGGCAGCGGCGTGATCAGGATGCCGCCGGTCTCGGTCTGCCACCATGTGTCGACGATCGGCACCTTGCCGTTGCCGACGATGTTGAAATACCACTCCCAGGCTTCCGGATTGATCGGTTCGCCGACTGAGCCCAGCACGCGCAGCGACTTGCGCGAGGTCTTCTTCACCGGTTCGTCGCCGGCGCCCATCAGCGCGCGCAGTGCCGTCGGCGCAGTGTAGAAGATGTTGACCTTGTGCTTGTCGATGACTTCCCAGAAGCGCGACTGCGAGGGGTAATTCGGCACGCCCTCGAACATCAGCGTGGTGGCGCCGTTGGCGAGCGGGCCATAGACGATGTAGCTGTGGCCGGTGACCCAACCGACATCGGCGGTGCACCAGTAGATATCGCCATCATGGTAGTCGAAGACATATTGGTGGGTCATCGAGACATAGACGAGATAGCCGGCGGTGGTGTGCAGCACGCCCTTCGGCTTGCCGGTCGAGCCTGAGGTATAGAGGATGAACAGCGGATCCTCGGCCTTCATCTTCTCCGGCTTGCAGTCGCCTTTCACCGTGGCGATCTCGTCATGGTACCAGATGTCGCGTCCCTGAACCCAGCCGGTCTTGCCGCCGGTGCGGCGCACGACGACCACCTTATCGACCTTGGTGCCGGCCTTGGCGGCGATTTCGATCGCTCTGTCGGTGTTTTCCTTCAGCGGGATCGGCTTGCCGCCGCGCAGGCCCTCGTCGGCCGTGATGACGAAGGTCGACTTGCAGTCATCGATGCGGCCGGCCAGCGCGTCCGGTGAAAAGCCGCCGAAGACGATCGAGTGGATGGCGCCGATGCGGGTGCAAGCCAGCATCGCGTAGGCCGCTTCCGGGATCATCGGCATGTAGATGGTGACGCGGTCGCCCTTCCTGACGCCGTGCTTCTTCATCACATTGGCGAGCCGGCAGACATGCTCGTAGAGCTCGTTATAGGTGATCTTCTTGTCGTCGTAGGGATTGTCGCCTTCCCAGATGATGGCTGTCTGGTTGCCGCGCTTCTTCAAATGGCGGTCGATGCAGTTGTAGGAGACGTTGGTTTCGCCGTCCTCAAACCATTTGATCGAGACCTTGCCCTCGAAGGAGGTGTTCTTGACCTTGCTGAACGGCTTGAACCAGTCGATGCGCTTGCCGTGCTTGCCCCAGAACTTGTCCGGATTCTTCACGCTGTCGGCATACCATTTGAGGTAGGTGTCGTTGTCGATCAGCGCCTTCTTCTTCCACGCCGGCTGGACGCGGTGGATCTTCACCTCGGACATGTCTTCACTTCCTCCCAAACCAGGCCACCGGCTTGACCACAGCCAGTATCACGGCGACGCAGCCGCGAATTCGGCGGCATTATTAACAGTTCCGCGCTGACGGCAACATTAGACGTTGGATTCGCGTGGCGGGATGCCGCAGCTCCCGTTTCGGTTGTATCAGCACTCGGCAGCGGTCGCTGCTAACTGCATGTTTTCGTGCATAAAACCCGACTGGGATCAGGAAAATCATAGACAGTTAAGGAACGGCGCGCACAATTCGGTGTTGGGAGGAATGGAGAATCAACTAGGCCAAGGGGCTGTCATGCGCGATCATTCCGAAATGGACCTGATGCTCAAGGGGTATGGCCTGACCACGGCCAAGATTCTGTACCATTTTCCCGACCACCCGCATCTGCTGCAGAGCTTCATCTGGCAGGATTACGATCTGGCGCCGAAGTTTCCGGTGCTGATCAAGTTCATCGAGTTCTGGAAGGCCAGGCTCGACGGGCCGCTGCATTCGATCAGCTACACGCACCAGAAGCTGATCGCGCCGAACGAATGGCGGAAGGTGGATGGGGAGTTCGTGCTGCACTGAGCGGCAGTATAGCTGATCTCCCCCGCGAGGGGGGAGATTGGCAGCTTCAACGTCGGCGATCACACCGCAGGCGGGTTCAGCCGGGCGAAACCTTCCTGGCGGTGATAGGGGAAGTACGGGTAGGGCGCGGTCACTTCGCTTGCCTTGTCGAGCTTTTTGACCTGCTCCGGCGTCAATGCCCAGCCGACGGCGCCGAGGTTCTGGCGCAGCTGTTCCTCGTTGCGGGCGCCGATGATGACGGAGGACACGGTCGGGCGCCGCAACAGCCAGTTGATGGCGATCTGCGGCACGGTCTTGCCGGTCTCTTCAGCCATCGCATCAAGCGCATCCATGACCCGGTAGAGATGTTCGTCCGCGACCGGCGGGCCGAAATCGGCGGTGTCGTGCAGCCGGCTCTTTTCCGGCAGGGGCTGGCCGCGGCGGATCTTGCCGGTCAGGCGGCCCCAGCCGAGCGGGCTCCACACCAGCGCGCCGATGCCCTGGTCGAGGCCGAGCGGCATCAGCTCCCACTCATAGTCGCGGCCGACCAGCGAATAGTAGACCTGGTGTACGGCATAACGCGGGTAGCCATGCTTGTCGGCCTCGGCCAGCGACTTCATCAGTTGCCAGCCGGAGAAGTTGGAGACGCCGACATAGCGCAGCTTGCCGGCGCGCACGAGATCGTCCAGCGTCGACAACACCTCCTCGATCGGCGTGCCGGCATCAAACGCGTGCAGCTGCAGCAGGTCGATGTAATCGGTGCCCATGCGCTTCAGGGACGCGTCCACGGCCTTGATCAGCCGCGAGCGCGACGAGCCGTATTCGGCCGGTCTGTCGCCCATCGGCAGCGAGGTCTTGGTCGAGATCAGCACCGCGTCGCGGCGGCCTTTGATGGCTTCGCCAAGCACTTCCTCGGAGGCGCCATTCGAATAGACATCGGCGGTGTCGAACAAATTGACGCCGGCCTCGAGGCAGATGTCGATCAGCCGCCGCGCTTCCTTGGCGTCGCTGCTGCCCCAGGCCCCGAACAGCGGCCCGGAGCCGCCGAAAGTGCCGGCGCCGAAAGAGAGTGCAGGCACTTTCAGGCCCGATGCGCCGAGACGTCGATAATCCATTTTATGCTCCTTGATGATGTCGAAGAAGGATTTGCGCGTGATGCTCATGACTGGGCGCAGACCGGCGCCCCGATTGTGGGGGCGCGATCGAGGCGCAGCGCCAGGGCAGCGACGCCAAGAGCCGCGACCGGCAGCAAAGCGGCGATCCAGGTTAGTGAGCCGAGGCCGAGGCCATGGGCAATCACCGCGCCGCCAAGCCAAGCGCCGGCGGCATTGCCGAGGTTGAAGGCGGCGATGTTGAAGGACGAGGCGAGGCTCTGGCCCGCGCCTTGCGCCTTTTCCAGCACCCACATCTGCAGCGGCGCCACGGTGGCGAAGGCGGCGGCACCAAGCAGGCCGACATAGATGACGGCCAGGATTTGGCTGTGGACGGCGAAGGTCATGGTGGCCAGCACCAACGCCAGCACCACGAGGCTGCCGAGCACAGTCGGCACCAACCAGCGGTCGGCGACCTTGCCGCCAAGCAGATTGCCGGCGATAAGACCGCCGCCGAAGACGAGCAGGATCGGCGACACGGCGGCTTCCCCAAAACCGGTGATCTCGGTGAGCAGCGGGGCGATGTAGGTGAAGACGGCGAAGACGCCGGCGTAGCCGAGCACGGTGGTGGCGAGGCCGAGCAGCACCGGCGTGCGGCGCAGCACGGCGAGGTCGGCGCGCAGATTGGTCTTCTCGGGCGCTTCCTTGCTGCGCGGCACCAGAAGCAGGATGACGGCAAAGGCTGCCAAGCCGACCAGGGTTACGGCCCAGAAGGTGGCGCGCCAGCCGAAGGTCTGGCCGAGCCAGGTGCCGAAGGGCACGCCGAGGATGTTGGCGATAGTCAGGCCGGTGAACATCAGCGCGATCGCCGAGGCTTTCTTGTTGGGCGCGACCAGGCCGGTGGCGACCACCCAGCCGACGCCAAAGAAAGTGCCATGGGCAAAGGCGGTGATGATGCGGGCGCCCATCAGCGTCCAGTAGTCGGGGGCGATCGCACAGGCGAGGTTGCCGAGCGTGAAGATCGCCATAAGGGCCAGAAGGACGGTCTTGCGGGGCCAGTTGCCGGTGGCGATGGTTAAAAGCGGCGCGCCGATGACGACGCCCAACGCGTAGCCCGAAATCAACTGGCCGGCGGCCGAGATCGAGACTCCGAGATCTTTGCTGACATCGATCAGCAGCCCCATGATGACGAATTCGGTGACACCGATGCCGAAGGCGCCGGCAGCGAGGGCGTAGAGAGCAAGAGGCATGGCGGTTTCCAGTTCGAACTCGATGAACGCGACCAGACCCGCGCCCCGATCGCAGAGATCGTGTTGCCATGCCTTGTGAACCAGACTTGCCTTGGGCATATTTCCTGTGAAATAGATTCACAAATGGCCAGACCCGATATCAACCGTTCCGGCGAGATCGAAGTGTTCGTCCGCGTCGTCGAGGCGAGCAGCTTCTCGGCTGCGGCTCGTTCGCTGCGTATGACACCGTCGGCGGTGAGCAAGCTGATCGCGCGACTGGAGGCAAGGCTCGGCGCGCGGCTGGTCACGCGCTCGACGCGCAAGCTGCAGCTGACGCCGGAAGGGACGGCGTTCTATGACAGCGGGGTGCGCATCCTGGCCGATATGGCGGCGGCCGAGCGCGAGGCGGCCGTGGGTGCCGCGCCGCGCGGACGGCTGCGCGTCAACTCCTATGTGCCCTTCGGGGTGCATCGGCTGATCCCGCTGCTGCCTGATTTCCTCGAACGCTATCCCGAGATTTCGGTCGATCTGGTGCTGACCGACAGCGTCATCGATTTGATGGCTGAGCGTGCCGACGTCGCCATCCGCGCCGGGCCGCTCGGCGAGTCGCGGCTGGTGGCGCGCAAGCTCGGGCAAAGCCGGATGACAGTCGTTGCCGCACCGTCCTATCTCAAGACGCATGGCACGCCGCTAGTTCCAGCAGATCTCGACCGGCACAATCGCATGGCTTTCGGCTTTGCCCGGCATGTCGATGGCTGGTCGTTTGTCGATGCAACCGGGAACGCCGTCATGGTGCCGATCACCGGAAACACGCTGGTCGGCGATGGCGAGTCGATGCGGTTGATGGCGGTCGGCGGCGCCGGCATCGCCCGGCTGGCACACTGGCATGTGGCCGATGACATCGCGGCGGGGCGGCTGACGGCGCTGCTGGAGGATTTCAATCCGGGCGACGAGGAGCCTACCCACGCCGTCTATGTCGGCCAGGGCCGGCATTTGCCCGCACGGGTGCGGGCGTTTCTCGACTTTCTGGTCGAGAGCGTGCGGATGAGCTGAAAAGACGTTGGGGAGCCAGATGACCCCCAAGCATCAGGCGACAGCGATGACTATTTCTTCGGGGTGAACGGCGCCGGGCGGCGACCGGCGCCCTGACGCTCCAGCATCCAGCCGGGATATTCGGCCGGCAGCGCACTGACCTCATCCAGTCTGGCGAGATCGTCGGCGTCGAGCTTCACCTCGGCCGCGGCAAGGTTCTGCTCGAGCTGCTCCATGCGGCTGGCGCCGATGATGACGCTCATGACGAAAGGTTTGGCCAGGACATAGCCGAGCGCCACCGTGGCGACGCTGACGCCGTGCTTCTGGGCGATCTCGCGCATCACGGCGACAGCCGCCCAGGCGCGGTCCTCATCGACCGGCGGGAAGTTGAAGGCGGCGCGGCGGCCTTCGCCATTGCCGGGAGCGCCGGGGCCGTATTTGCCCGACAGCAGGCCGCCGGCCATTGGCGACCAGACCATCAGGCCGAGCTTTTCCTCGTTGATGAGCGGCACGATCTCGCGCTCGAGGTCGCGGCCGGCGATCGAGTAATAGGACTGGATGGTCTCGAAGCGGGAAAATCCCTTGCGCTCGGCAACGCCCAGCGCCTTGGCGATGCGCCAGGCCGCCCAGTTGGAGACGCCGACATAGCGGACCTTACCGCTGGCAACGAGATCGTCGAGCGCCCGCAGCGTCTCGTCGACTGGCGTCACGGTGTCGGTGCCGTGCAGCTGGTAGAGATCGATATGGTCTAGCTGCAGCCGCTCCAGGCTGCCCTCGACCGAATCCATGATGTGGCCGCGCGAAGAGCCGCGCTCGTTCGGGCCCTGGCCCATGGCGCCATGCACCTTGGTGGCAATGACGACGTCCGAGCGTTTGACGCCAAGATCCTTGAGCGACTGGCCAAGCAGGCGTTCGGACTGGCCGAATGAATAGACGTCGGCCGTGTCGAAGAAATTGACGCCGGCGGCGATGGAACGGGCAACGATGTCGTTGACGCCCTTCTGGTCGAGGCTGGCGATCAGGCCCCATTGGGCATTCTCGCCGGCGGCGCCGAAGGTCATGGTGCCGAGGCACAGTTCGGAAACGAACATCCCCGTATTTCCGAGTTGATTGTAGCGCATGGTGGCGGCTCCAGCAGATGTGTGATGACGCCATGCAAATAGGAACGGTGCGTTTCGTTTCCAGTGGTGGCACAATCGACCTAGCGCAGTTGGCTCATAGAGCCCGTCAACCGTCGCGAGATCTTCATGCCGAAAAATCTATCAGAATTCCACGGGTCGGATCATCGTCTCTGAGCGGCGGTTGACCTCCTCGACGAAATCGTCGTCCCATGCGGGACCGGAGAGGAGATATTCCGCAAGCGAAGGCTTTGCGCCGATCAGTTGGTCATAGTCATCAGGAGACAACACGACGGCAGCTGGCTTTCCGCGCAAGGTGATGGTTTGCGGCCCTTCTTCGCGCGCCTGTCGCACAAGCTTCGAAAGATTGTTTCGTGCGTCCCTGAGGTGCCAGTCCAAGAAGAATAGTCCTCGCTAACTCGGCCGGATGTGCTCGATACATTAGCTCGAAAAATCGGGGATCGACAGGTGTCTCGCGAAGCCGACGACTACCGGCTCCCAAAAATCGCCGAGCCGACCCGGACGCTGGTGGCGCCGAAGGCGATCGCGGTCTCGTAGTCGCCGGACATGCCCATCGACAGTTTGGCGACGCCGGCCTCCTTGCCGAGCTTTTCCAGCAGGGCGAAATGCGGGCCGGGATTCTCGTCCGCCGGCGGGATGCACATCAGGCCTTCGATGGCGAGGCCGTGGACATCGCGGCAGCGGGCAACGAAGGCAACGGCGTCGCGCGGCTCGATGCCGGCCTTTTGCGGCTCCGAGCCGGTATTGACCTGGACATAGAGTTTTGGTGCACGGCCTTGCCTAGCGATCTCCTTGGCGAGTTCGGCGGCGATCTTCTCGCGGTCGACGGTCTCGATGACGTCGGCGAGCGCGACGGCTTCCTTCGCCTTGTTCGACTGCAGCGGGCCGATCAGATGCAGCTCGATGTCGGGGAATTCAGTTTTCAGCGCCGGCCATTTGCCTTGCGCCTCCTGCACCCGGTTTTCGCCAAAGACGCGCTGGCCGGCCTCGATGACCGGGCGGATGGCGTCGGCCTCAAAAGTCTTCGACACAGCAACCAGCGTCACGGAGCCGGCGTCGCGGCCGGCCTCGCGCTCGGCGGCAGCGATCCTCGTCCTGACGGCGAAAAACTGTTCGACGGCGCTCGCCATGCCTATATCCTGCCTGTCTTTCTAGCCCTCGCCGGCTCACCGCAGTTGACGGGTCCGGCAATCCATGGTGAACACCGCCACGACATTTACCTTGGCCACCGGGCCTTGTCCGGCGGTCTGCGCCTGCTTTTAAGTGAAAATCATCCGATGGCAACCGAACGATACAATCCGCGCGCGTCAGAGCCCAAATGGCAGAAGGCCTGGGCCGAAAAGAAGCTGTTCGAAGCGCAGAACGACGACCCGAAGCCGAAATACTACGTGCTGGAGATGTTCCCCTATCCCTCGGGGAAGATCCATATCGGCCACACCCGCAACTACACGATGGGCGACGTGGTGGCGCGCTACAAGCGGGCCAAGGGTTTCAACGTGCTGCACCCTATGGGCTGGGACGCTTTCGGCATGCCGGCCGAAAATGCGGCGATGCAGAACAAGGTCCATCCCAAGGAATGGACCTACGCCAACATCGCCGCCATGCGCGAACAGCTCAAGATGATGGGCCTGTCGCTGGACTGGACGCGTGAGTTCGCCACCTGCGACGTCGACTATTACCACCGCCAGCAGATGCTGTTTCTCGATTTCGTCGAGAAAGGGCTGGTGACGCGCAAATCCTCCAAGGTCAATTGGGACCCGGAGGACATGACGGTGCTCGCCAACGAGCAGGTCATCGACGGGCGCGGCTGGCGCTCGGGCGCGCTGGTCGAACAGCGTGAGCTGACGCAGTGGTTCTTCAAGATCACCGATTTTGCGCAGGACCTGCTGGACTCGCTGGACGGCCTCGGCGAATGGCCGGAAAAGGTCAAGCTGATGCAGCAGAACTGGATCGGCCGCTCGGAAGGGCTGCTGGTCCGCTGGCCGCTGGCTGCTCCGGTTGGGGACACGCACGAGCTGGAAGTCTACACGACCAGGCCCGACACCATTTTCGGCGCCTCCTTCATGGCTGTCGCCGCCGACCATCCGCTGGCCAGGAAGGCCGCCGAGACCAATGTCGAACTGGCCAAGTTCATTGACGAAATCAGACATATGGGCACCTCGGTGGCCGCGCTTGAGACGGCGGAGAAAAAGGGCTTCGACACCGGCATCCGCGTCGTTCATCCGTTCGACGACTCGTGGACGCTGCCGGTCTATGTCGCCAATTTCGTGCTGATGGAATACGGCACCGGCGCCATATTCGGCTGCCCGTCGGGCGATCAGCGCGACCTCGACTTCGCCAACAAATACGGCCTGCCGGTCATCCCGGTGGTGATGCCCGAAGATGGCGACGCCAAGACCTTCCAGGTCACGGAAGAGGCCTATGTCGACGATGGCGTGATGATCAATTCGCGCTTCCTCGACGGCATGAAGCCGGAGCAGGCGTTCGACGAGGTCGCAAAGCTCCTGGAGCAGAAGACCATCGGCGGCAGGCCGATGGCCGAGCGCAAGGTGAACTTCCGCCTGCGCGACTGGGGCATTTCGCGCCAGCGCTACTGGGGCTGCCCGATCCCGATGATCCATTGCGAGGATTGCGGCGTGGTGCCGGTGCCGAAGGCCGACCTGCCGGTCAAGCTGCCCGACGACATCGAGTTCGACCGTCCCGGCAATCCGCTCGATCGTCACCCGACCTGGCGGCATGTGACGTGCCCGCAATGCGGCAAGGATGCGCGGCGCGAGACAGACACGATGGACACGTTCGTCGATTCGTCCTGGTATTTCGCGCGCTTTACAGCACCCTGGGCCAATGACCCGACGGAGCCGAAGGCTGCCGATGACTGGCTGGCCGTCGACCAGTACATTGGCGGCATCGAGCACGCGATCCTGCATCTGCTCTATTCGCGCTTCTTCACCCGCGCCATGCGCGCGACCGGTCATCTCGACCTGGCCGAGCCGTTCAAGGGTCTGTTCACGCAAGGCATGGTGGTGCATGAAACCTACCGCGTCGGCGGTGCGTCGAACAATGGGCGCTGGCTGTCGCCGGTTGAGGTCAGGGTCGAGGATATCGGCGGCAAGCGCCGTGCCATCGAGATCGCCACCGGCGAAGAGGCGGCGATCGGCTCACTCGAAAAGATGTCGAAGTCGAAGAAGAATACGGTAAGCCCGGAAGACATCACCGACGGCTACGGCGCCGACACCGCACGCTGGTTCATGCTGTCGGATTCGCCGCCCGAGCGCGACGTCGAATGGACGGACGATGGCGCCGCCGGCGCACATCGCTTCATCCAGCGTGTCTGGCGCCTGGTGTCCATTGCCGCCGAGACGCTTGACGGCGCCAAGCCGCAGGCGGCGCCGGAGGGCGAGGCGGGGGCCGTTTCCAAGGCCGCGCACAAGATCCTGAAGGCTATCGGCGAGGATATCGAGAAGCTCGGCTTCAACCGGGCCATCGCCCGCATCTACGAACTGGCCAATGCCTTGACCGCGCCGCTCAACGACGTCGCCGAGGGCAAGGCCGACGCGGCGCTGAAAGGCGCCTGCCGCGAGGCGGTGGAGATCCTTGTGCATGTGGTCGCGCCGGTCATGCCGCATCTGGCTGAAGAGTGCTGGCACACGCTCGGCGGCACCGATCTGGTCGCCGAACGGCCTTGGCCGGTCTACGATCCGGCACTGGTGGTCGACAACGAGATCGTGCTGCCGGTTCAGGTCAACGGCAAGAAGCGCGGCGATTTGACAATTGCCCGCGACGCGGACCAAGGTGCGGTCGAAAAAGCGGTTCTGGCTCTCGACTTCGTGCAGAAAGCGCTGGAAGGTAAGGCGCCCCGCAAGGTGATCATCGTGCCGCAGAGGATCGTCAATGTCGTTGCTTGACTTCAGAAGGATGGGGCCCGATCTGGAAAAGACGACGCGCTTGCTGCGCCGCACCGCGCTCTGCGGGCTGGTGGCCTCGATGACGCTGATTTCGGCCTGCACGGTCAGGCCGCTCTATTCGAGCGCGCCGCTGACGGCAGGCTCGACTGTCAGCGCGTCGGCGGAGCTCGCCTCGATCGCGGTCAAGCCGGTCAAGACCCGCTATGCCCAGCAGGTCCGCAACAATCTGATCTTCGCCTTCGGCCAGGGTGCCGGCGAAACGACGGCACCGGTCTACATGCTCGATCTCGGTGTCACCGAACTGGTCGAATCGGCCGCGGTGGTGCAGATCCAGACCGACGAAGACGAACCGACGGCAGGCACGGTGACGCTGACCGCAAACTATGTGCTGACCGATGCCAGGACCGGCGTGGTGATCGCCACCGGCAAGCGGTCGATCCCATCATCCTTCGACAAGCCGACGCAGGAGTTCGCTTCCTACCGGGCGCAGCTCGACGCTGAGAACCGCGCCGCGCGTGAACTGGCTGAAATGGTGAGCCTGTCCGTCGCCCAGGACTTGGTCAGGCACGGCAAGAAAGCCTGAGCATTCCCTGGCGCTGCCAACTCGACTTTAGCAGTCCGCAATAAAAAGGCCGGTTTCCCGGCCTTTTTGTATCGAACCCGATCTCAGCCGATCTTCTGGCCGGTCTTGGCCCAGTCGGCAGCGAACTGATCCAGGCCCTTGTCGGTCAACGGGTGCTTGACCAGCGCCTTCAGCGTCGCGGCCGGCGCGGTAACGACATCGGCGCCGATCAGGGCTGCCTGCTTGACGTGGTTCACGGTGCGAACCGAAGCGACGAGGATCTCGGTGTCGAAATCGTAATTGTCGTAGATCTGCCGGATCTCCTGGATCAGTTCCATGCCGTCCGCGCCGGTATCGTCGACGCGGCCGACGAAGGGCGAGATGAACGAGGCGCCGGCCTTGGCCGCCAGCAGCGCCTGGTTGGCCGAGAAGCACAGCGTTACATTGACCATGCGGTTCATCTCGGTGCGGATCGTCTTGCAGGCGCGCAGGCCGTCGAGCGTCAGCGGCACCTTGATGCAGACATTGTCGGCGATCTTGGCCAGGATGTTGGCCTCGGCCATCATGTCCTTGTATTCGACCGCAACAACCTCGGCCGAAACCGGGCCCTTGACGATGTCGCAGATCTGCTTGGTGACCTCGGCGATCTTGCCGCCGGATTTCAGGATCAGCGAGGGATTGGTGGTCACGCCGTCGAGCAGCCCCAGGTCGTTCAGTTCCTTGATGTCCTTGATGTCAGCGGTGTCGACAAAAAATTTCATGGGGGTCTCCTGAAAGATTTCCATGTGCATGCCATGCACATTCGGGGTTGCCCTTTGATCTAGACCAAAGTCGGGGCAAGGTCACGCCCGATGATCGAAGATTCGCCCTTTGTCGCAGCCGCGCCGGTGCTGGTGCCGATGCCCGCCGAACGGCCCTATACCTACGCTGTGCCCGCCGGCATGCGCGTGGTGCCGGGCTCGATCGTGCGCGTGCCGCTCGGTCCGCGCCAGGTTGCCGGCATCGTCTGGGATGGTGCGGTCGAGAATATCGACGCCAAAAAGCTGCGCCCGATCGAACAGGTCTTCGACTGCCCGCCGATCGACCGCGGCATGCGCCGCTTTGTCGACTGGCTGGCGCAGTACACGCTGTCGCCGCCCGGCATGGTGGCGCGCATGCTGTTGCGCGCGCCGGAGGCGTTCGATCCCGAACCATGGATCGAGGGCCTGCAGCGGACCCTCGTCATGCCCGACCGGATGACGGATGCCAGGACGCGCGTGCTGGAGACGGCGGAAGGGGGGCTTGCCTGGACGCGATCCGGCCTGGCGCACGCGGCGGGCGTGTCGTCGACGGTGGTCGAGGGGCTCAAGGCGCAAGGCGTGTTCGAGACGGTGATGATCCCGCCTCGACCGGTGGTCGCCGCGCCCGATCCCTCCTACGCCATGCCGGAGCTGATGCCGGACCAGGCAGACGCGGCCGCCATGCTGCGCGCCAATGTCACGGCCGCTGCTTTCAACGTCACGCTGCTCGACGGCGTCACCGGTTCAGGCAAGACGGAAGTTTATTTCGAGGCGGTGGCGGCAGCCCTCGACCAGGGCAAGCAGGTGTTGATCCTTTTGCCGGAGATCGCGCTGACGCATGCCTTCCTCGAACGCTTTCAGCGGCGCTTCGGCGCCAAGCCGGCGGAATGGCATTCCGACCTGCCGCCCCGAATGCGCGAAAAGGTCTGGCGACAGGTGGCGGAAGGCGGCGTGCGCGTCGTCGCCGGCGCACGCTCGGCGCTGTTCCTGCCGTTCCGCGAGCTCGGGCTGATCGTCGTCGACGAGGAGCACGACCCTGCCTACAAGCAGGAGGACCGTGTCTTCTACAATGCCCGCGACATGGCGGTGGTGCGCGGCCATATCAGCGGCTTCCCGGTGGTGCTGGCGTCGGCGACGCCATCGGTCGAAAGCCGGGTCAATGCGCAGCAGGGCCGCTACAGCAGGGCGGTGCTGTCGGCGCGCTTTGCCGAAGCCGCGCTTCCCGATCTCAAGACGATCGACATGCGGCGCGCGCCGCCGGCCCGCGGCGGCTTTCTGTCGCCGCTGCTGATCGACCAGATGCAACGTACGCTGGAGAAGAAGGAGCAGTCGCTGCTGTTCCTCAACCGGCGCGGCTATGCGCCGCTGACGCTGTGCCGTGTCTGCGGCCACCGCTTCGGCTGCCCGGTCTGTTCGGCCTGGCTGGTTGAGCACCGCTTTCGCGGCCAACTCGTCTGCCATCATTGCGGGCACAATGAGAAGCGGCCGGAGGCTTGTCCGGAATGCGGCACGCTCGACCATCTGGTCGCCTGCGGGCCTGGCGTCGAGCGGATAGCTGAAGAAGTCGTGGCGCATTTCCCCGACGCGCGCACGATCGTCCTGTCGTCCGATTTGATGGGTGGAGTGCGACGGCTGCGTCTGGAGCTTGAGGCCATTGCCAATGGCGAGGCCGACATCGTCATAGGCACGCAGCTGGTCGCCAAGGGCCATAACTTTCCCAGCATGACGCTGGTCGGTGTCGTCGATGCCGATCTCGGCCTCGCCAATGGCGATCCGCGCGCCGCCGAACGGACCTTCCAATTGCTCAGCCAGGTTACTGGACGCGCCGGCCGCACCGGCAAGAAGAGCCTCGGCCTGCTGCAGACTTTCCAGCCGGACCATCCGGTGATGCGGGCGATCGTCTCGGGCGATGCCGAGGCGTTTTACGAACGCGAGATCACTGAGCGCGAACGGGCAGCCCTGCCGCCCTTCGGCAGGCTTGCCGGCGTCATCGTCAGTGCGTTGACGCGGGCCGAGGCCGAAGGCCACGCGCGCGGCCTGCGCCGTGCAGCACCCCAGGCCAGCGACCTGTTCGTGCTCGGCCCGGCCGAGGCGCCGCTGTCGCTGCTTGGTGGGCGCCATCGTTTCCGCTTGCTGATCCAGGGTGAAAAGCGCGCCGACATCCAAGGCTTCATCCGCACCATGCTGGCCGAAGGGCCGAAGCAGCGCGGCTCGGTTCGCGTGCAGGTCGACATCGATCCGCAGAGCTTCTTGTAAGCACAAAGGCTGACGACGCCGCCGGCTGCCCTATGCCGTTTTGTCAAGAAAGCTCAACATCTTAGCGCCCGCTAAAATACGTTCTGCTCATATGCACAGCCCCGTCCGTTGCGGAACAATCCTGATCAAAGAACTCATAAAATAAATGTTGACTCCTTTCGTCATGAATTATAACTGGGCCTCTCCGCTCTGGCACTGGGGACCAGGGCATGGATGGGGGCAGCATGCGCAGATTTTACAGTTCACTTCTTTGGTCATCGGCTTTGGGTTGGTCGATCCTGGCAGGCGCGGCATTTGCCCAGGAAGCCGCCCCGACAGGCAAGCAGGAAGCCACGGTGCTCGACCAGATCCTGGTCACCGGCCGCAATGAAAGGTCCATTTCCAGCGTTGCCCAGTCTGTCCAGGTCGTGGAACGGCAACAGGTCGAGGAAGCCGCGCAGGAAAATATCGACGCCGCGACCCTGATCAGCCGCATCGTCCCCGGCTACGCGCCACGCAACCAGACCGTTTCCGGCGCTTCGGAAACCTTCCGCGGGCGCAGCGTTCTCATCATGGTCGACGGTGTGCCGCGCAACACACCGCTGCGGGACGTCTCACGCATCCTGTCGATGATCGACCTGAATTCGGTCGAGCGCATCGAAGTCATCAATGGCGCGTCCAGCCTTTATGGCGCCGGCGCCACCGGCGGCACGATCAACTTCATCACCAAGCGCGGCGACAGCGACAAGCCGAAGGTGACGGTGCGCACCGGCGTCACCGCCTTCACCGAAAACCCCGGCAAGTCGGCCGGGCCAAGCACCAGTGTCTCGGTCGAGGGCAAGAAAGGCGATTTCGACTATTTCTTCTCGGCGTCCGGTGATCTGTCGCGCCGCACCTATGACGGCCACGGCAACGAGATGGCTTCCGACGCCATGCTTGGGCAAGGCGGCGGCGACCGCACCGGCACGGGCAATCTCTTCGGCGTGGCCGGCTACCAGTTCGATTCCAGGCGCTTCGAGGCCAGCGTCGACTGGACCTATGCCAACCAGAAGCCGGACTGGTTCACCGATTACACGACCAATCCCGTCTCCCCGGATTTCGGCGATCCCTATGAAGGCAAGCCGCTGAAGGAAGATTCGAAATATCTGACCGCCAAATACACCGACAGCGACTTCGCGCTCGGAAACCTCGAGGTCAAGGCGTTCTACAACGACATCTTCAAGCAGTCGCCCTTTACCAAATTCTCGGCCGTCAACAGCCAGGTGTATTTACCGACGAACCCGACGCGGCCGGTGATCCTGCCGCCGGGTACGGACCCGACCGCCGACTTCAACCAGACGGCGCTGCAATCGCGGCGCAGCGGCGTCAACCTGACCGTCAACACGCCGATGGACTTTATCACTCAGGGCAGCACACTGACCTGGGGCGCCGACTACGTTTTCGATGCCACCGATCAGCAGCTGACCAACGGCCAGGACGCCATCTCGCCCACGACCCAGAACTCGGTTGCCTTGTTTGCGCAGGGCGAAATTCCGGTGACGGATCGCTTTCGCATCAGCGGCGGCGCGCGCTACGACCAGTTTTATCTCAACGTTGAAGACTTCACCCGGCCTGCCGCTGCCGTTCTGCTAGGCCGCAACATTATCGGCCTGCCGGCGATCCAGGTGACCGGCGGCTCGTTCGACTACGACGCCGTCACCTTCAACGCCGGCGCCGTCTACGATCTGACCGAAAGGATGCAGCTTTTCGGCAATTTCTCGCAAGGCTACAGCCTCACCGACATTGGCGGCTTCACCCGCCGCGCCGGGTTGAACTCCAACGCCGAGACCTGCGACGCCTATGGCACGGCGATCCGGCCGCTGCTGCCGTGCACCAACGCGCCGGACTATGCGATCAGCTATGCCGATATCGCGCCTGAACCCCAGCTGGTGAACACCTGGGAAGCCGGTCTGCGCGGCGATTGGGGCGACTATCGCGGCGGCGTCAGCACCTATCTGTCGACCTCGGACAACGGCGTCAGCTACGACATCGTCAACAACCGGGTATCGCAGCAGAAGGAACGTATCTGGGGCGTCGAAGCCAATCTCGAGGCAGACCTCAGCGGCATGTTCACGCTGGGCGGATCGGTCGGCTATGTCGAAGGCAAATACGACGCGGATCGCGACGGCCACATCGAAGCGAACGAGTATCTGCCGAACAACCGTGTCCCCTCGACCTACAAGGGCCTGGTCTATCTCACCACCCGTTTCGAGAACGAGCTGACCCTGCGCAGCGAGTTGGAGCTGTTTTCCGGACGCGACCGCATCGCCACCCAGGAACTGGACGGTGCAGCACTGGTCAATCTCGCCGTCTCGAAGACGTTCGGCAATGAAAGCGTGCTGAACCTTGCCGTGCGCAATGTGTTCGACACCTACTACATCAACCCTTCCGCATCGGCGACCCGCGGCGCCGACGTTCCGGGTCTGGGACGTTCGGTCGCTCTGTCCTACCAGATCACATTCTGAGGGGCGGCGGTGGCGGTGTCTCTCCAACGAAACGGTGCATTGGTCTCGCTGCTGGCAGAAGCGCCAGCCGATCCGGCGGATGGCGCGCGCTATATCGAGGCGCTCGGCCGCCTTTCGCAGGAACGGGAGCCGTTCGTGCTCCTGGTCGATATCCGCATCGAGATCGCGCTGAGCGACGCCCAGCGCAAGGCGCAAAACCTCTGGTACAAGGCGGAACGCGAGCAGCTCGAAAAAGCCTGCCGCGCCTGTGCGCTGGTGCGCCCCGCCGCCGACGAGAACATGCAGCGCGTCTGGCAAAGCCTGTTCGGCTTTCCAGTGCTCGTCACCCGCAGCCGGGCGGAGGCCGGCGCCTTCCTGAACGGTTACGCACCGAAGGACTATGTCAAATGAGCGCCGACGCAGACCGGCCGGCGCCAGCCGGGCTTTCGCGCCTGCGGCTTTTCGTCGTTCTCGCCTGCCTTTATCTGGCGCAGGCCATCCCGAGCTATCTGTTTGCCGCGGCGATCCCGCCGATCCTGCGCGAGCAAGGCGTGTCGCGCACCGCCATTGGCTTGATGGCGCTGCTGATGCTGCCGCTGGTGCTGAAATTCCTATGGGCGCCGCTGGTCGACCGCTTTCGGCCAATGGCCCGCGCCCATCGCGCCGGCTGGGTCATCATCACCCAGATCGGCGTCATCGCCGGCATCGCCGCCATGCTTTGGATCGAGCCGACCGATGTCGCCGGTATCTTTGCCGTCGGCCTTGTCGTGAGCCTGTTGATGTCGACCCAGGACATCGCCACCGACGGCTACGCGGCCAAATATCTCGACCCGAAGGACAGGCCGATCGGCAATGCGATCCAGGGCGGCGCCGTCGCGCTCGGCGTCGTTCTCGGCGGCACGCTCGGCCTGTTGGCTTATCATCATGCCGGCTGGCAAACCATGGTGGCCATGGTGGCCGCGCTGTCCATCATCCCGCTGGTCGCCGCCTTCGCCATGCGCGAGACCGATCCCGTCGCCAGCGCGCCGCAGGCGGCCATCGACCGCCCCTCGATCCTGCGCTTTCTGCGCCGGCCGGAGGCACGCCAGATCCTGTGGATCGCGCTCATCTACCGCGCCAGCGAGGGGCTGGTGAAGTCGATGGAAGGCTCCTATCTCGTCGATGCCGGCGTGCCGCTCGATATCATCGGTTATCTCTCGGGCGGTGCCGCGCTCACCGTCGGGCTCGGCGGCTCGGCGCTGGCGGCGTGGCTGCTGCACAACAGGGGCGCCGCCTCGGTGCTCGGCCTGCTCGGCGCGCTGCGAACCATCTGCTTCCTGATCTTCGCGCTGCACGCTTTCGGCGCTATCGCCGGCTTCTGGCCGATCTTCGGCGCCTCGTTCCTGCAGACGCTGGTGCGCTACATGGAGATCGTGGCGCTCTACAGCCTGTTCATGGCCGTGACGTCGTCGGACCAGCCGGGCACCGACTTCACCATCCTGTCCTGCGCCCAGCTTATCGTCTACCTCGTCGGCTCCATGCTTGCCGGGCGCCTCGCCGACATGCTCGGCTACTCCGCGCTGTTCACCCTGGCGACCGTGCTGTCGGGCATCGCCGTGGTGGCGACCTATCGCATGCTGAATGCCCATTTCGCCGATGCCGCAAAAGCCCAGCCGGGTACTCCGATGCAGCCGCTGCCGGAGGTCGCCGAATGAGCGCGGTTTGGCTAGTGCTTGCGAACCATGGCAGCGAGACAGGCAGCGGCCAGCGCCAGCGCCGCGCAGTCGGCCAGCGGCGCAAAGGGCCAGAGCGTGAAGGCAAAGCCGCCGGCCAATGCGCCGATGCTCTGGCCGAGCACATGGGTGCTGGTGAGCCAGCCGGCCGCCGCGCCCTGCTCGCCGGGCTCCAGGCGCTTCATCAGCCAGGCGGTGTAGCCGGGTGTCGCCAGGGCAATGCCGGCCGCCGCCACCACCAGAGACGCTGCCGAGGCAACATGGCTGGCCGTGACGGCCAGCGCCGTCATGCCGACGCAAACCATGAGACAGCCGACGACGACGCTGTTGCGCTCCGCCAGCCGCAGGCGCGCCATGAGCAGTCCCTGGACCAAAACCATGACGATGGCGACCAGCATCAGGGCCAGGCCGGTCACCGTCGTGGCCTGCGTCGCACCAAGGCCAAAACGCTGCTGGGCCATCGGGCCGAGCATCATCTGCACCTGTCCGAAGCCGAGCGTCAGGCACAAGCCCATCGCCAGGCAAGGCAGAGCGCGGCGATCGAAGGGCGATATTCCACGGCCGACGTCGGCTGCCTTGCCGTCGCTCCGTCCGCCGGCTTCCCCTTTGCCCGGCGCGAGCCACAGCAACAGCGGGCTGAACAGGAACAGGATGGGCGGCAGCAGCGGCGACAGGACGGCAGCCGTTGCCGCCAGCGCGCCGGCCAGCCGCCCCATGCTGACGCCGGCGCCAAGCAGTCCCAGCGCGGCCTGTCGCCTGTCATCGGCAACCGAGCGGCTGGCCCAGACCTGCGCCGTCGGCATGACGCCGGACGTGGCAAAACCGTACACGGTTCGCGAAAGCATCAGCAAAGCGATGCCGAGCGCGGCTCCCATGCCGGCTATCAGCAGAATGGCGAACACCGCCTGGCCGGCCAGCATGGAGAGGCCGAGCAAGCGCAGCAGCCTGGCATGGCCAAGCCGCTCGCCCATACGGCCCCACAGCGGCGAGCCGACCAGAAAGGCCGCCGCGCCGACAGCAGTTGCCGCGCCGATCGCAAACGTGTCGAGCCTCAGCCGCTCCATCACCAGGGGAACGAGCGATACGAAGGCCGACTGGCCGAAGCCGATTGCCGAGACCGCGATTGCCAGGCGGCGAAGAAGCGAAGATCGATTTTTCATACTGGTCGTCATAACGCGAAGCTTATTTCCTGGTTAGAATAAATAATCAACAGAAATGTTCTAATAACCACAGCGTATAAGATATAATACTACAGTATTGTGTGGATTTATGAGGATGCACATGGAACAAGTAAAACCAGAATCTTCCTCTGCATTAAGCCCGTTCCTCAACGCGTTGCTGCGGGAATGGGATGGCTGGGAATTCGTCGACGCCAGCCAAACCGGGCTGTTTCGGCCGCAGGCGGCCGTGCTGCGTCTGAATTTCCCTGCCTCGCGCGCGGCGGTGCTCGTCGAGGCGCGGCATCGCTCGAAGGTTGGTTACCACGAGTTCGCGATGCCGCTCTGGCGCCTCGATATTAGTAGCGAGGGGGCCGATGGCGAGGCGTCCGAGATCGACCTTTTCAGTCTTTTGGCGCTGATCCTGGCGGAGCCTGACATTGCCGGCCGGGCGACAGCGGAAAGCCGACTGACCTTCCTGCGCCGCAGCCTGGCCAGCATCGCCGCAATCGCTGACGCGACTGCGGCGCGTGGATCGTCGCGGCCCTTCTCCGAAGGCGATCCTGATTTCATCGATGCCGAAAGCGCCCTGCGCTTCGGCCATGCCGTGCATCCGGCGCCGATGAGTCGCGAAGAGTTCACGCACACGGATTCCGCGCGCTTCGGGCATGAATACTGCAATGCGTTCAAACTGCGCTGGTGGGCCGTCGACCCGACCATCCTCACTGGGGGCAGCGTCGAGCCGCTAGATGTCACCGAGATGGTCCGCGGGCTTGCCGCCAGCGATCCGCAGCTGCTTGCTCGGGCTGGCAAGCAACAGGGCAAGGTTCTCGTTCCGATGCATCCGTGGCAGGCCGTACGGCTCATGCTGGAAGACCGCGTCGAGCGCCTGTTTTGCGCCGGCCGTATCGTCGATGTTGGGCTCGGCGGACCAGCGTGGCGGGCCACGACCTCGCTGCGCACGGTTCATTCAGCTGAAGCCGAGTGGATGCTGAAATTCTCGCTCAGCCTGCGCCTGACCAATTCCAGGCGCATCGTCGAGGAGCATGAGTGCCGGCGCGGCCTTTCGGTGCACCGGCTGGTCAAGGGCAAGCTCGGCTATGCCTTGCAGCGGCGCTGCCCGACCATGACGGTGCTGGGTGAGCCCGCCTGGTTCGGCCTGCGTGACGAAGACGGCCGGCTGATGACGGATACCATCGTCTCGTTTCGCGAAAATCCGTTTCGCGGCACGGGCAATCCGCCGGCTGCCGTTCTCGGCGCGCTTTGCGAGCGCCATCCCGGCCGTACCGAAAGCCATCTGTCCGACCTGGTCAACCGTATCGCCCGCGACGAGAAGCGACCTGTCGAGGAAACGGCGCGTTTGTGGTTCGAGCGTTTCCTTCATGCCGCCATCGAGCCGTTTATCGTTGCCTTCTCGGAATTCGGCCTGCTGTTCGGCGCCCATCAGCAGAACCTCGTCGTCGGCCTCGCCGGCGGCTGGCCGAATGCGCTCTATTTTCGCGACTGCCAGGGCACCGGTTATGTCGAGGAATTCCTGCCCAGGCTGCGCGAATTCGTGCCCGAGGCTGGTCAGGCGGGCGATCATGTCTTCCCAGCGGAAGCGGCCGCGAAGCTGTTCGGCTACTATCTGGTCGTCAATGGCGCTTTCGCCGCCGTCGCAGCCCTTGCCGCCGCTGGCCTCACCAACGAAGACGATCTGCTGGCGATATTCCGCCGCTCGCTCGAGCGGCTGGCCGCCACGCGGATGGCTGACCGGTCCTGCGTCGACTATTTGCTCAACGCGCCGACGCTGGCTGCCAAGGGCAATTTCCTGATCGCGCTGCGCGACATCAATGAGAACACCGAAGTGACCGACCCGCTGGCAGGTTACGTCGAGCTTCCGAACCCCCTGCATGTGAGAGAATACGCATGAACATCGAGGCTGCGAAAAACTGGTCACCCGCCACCGTCGCCGGCAACGAAGGATGGCAGCATCTGGCCTCGGCCGCGGAGCCGCTCGCCATCCGTGCCGGCGATGGCCATGTCAGCCTGGTCAACGCTGAGGGAACAGCGGTGGGACAGGCCCGCATCTCCGACGCGGATGGCCGCCTGCTCCTCGACGATGTCGCGTTCATTGGCGGCCGCCTCGACCAACCGCAAATCCTGGCAGGTCTCGTCGACGCCGCGCTGCGCCTGCATCCTTCCTTCGACTGCGCCTTCCTGCCGGCGGCCAAGACGCTGTGGCCGGTTTCGGCGCTGGCCACCGAGACGGTTCCGGGTGAACCGGAATGCGCCGTCATCCATCGCTCGGTCCTGCGCCAGCTGCCGCTGCTGTGGCGCAGCCAGGCCTCGCATGTCACCTATCCGGCATTGACGACCGCTATCGGCCCGGAAGACCGGCTGCCGCCATTGCGCCAACCGCGCCCCTGCGGCCCGATGTACGAACGCTGGATTCCGGAAATCGGCCTCACCGTATCGCTGCGGCCGATCGACCGCAGGACCGATCTCGACCTCTTCCATCGCTGGATGAACGATGGCCGCGTCGCCTTCTTCTGGGAACTTGCCCAGAGCCATGAGGATCTCGACAAATATCTCGCCGAGCAGGAAAGCGATCCGCATATTTTCGGCGTCATCGCCAGCTTCGACGGCGAGCCGACCGGCTATTTCGAGTTCTACTGGGCCAAGGAGGACCGGCTCGGGCCCTATTATGAGCCGCTCGACTGGGACCGCGGCTGGCATGGACTGATCGGCAATATGCGCCATCTCGGCCGGCCGAAGACGCTGTCACTGTTCCGCTCCGTCACCCACTATCTGTTCCTCGACGAGCCGCGCACGCAGCGCGTCGTCGGCGAGCCACGCGCCGCGCACCAGAAGATGCTGAGCTATTGCGCCGGCGCCGCCTACGACAAAGTCAAGGAGTTCGACTTCCCGCACAAGCGCGCGGCGCTGGTCTGCTGCGAACGCGAGCGCTTCTTCCGCGAGGTGCCGCTGTGACGGTGCAGCAACCGATTGCCAAAGCGGGGGAGGCGACACGCTGGGCCGCGATCAACCGCGACGCCGTCGCCAAGGCCATTTCCGAACTGACCTTCGAGGAGTGCCTGTCGCCGCGCGAGCTTTCGCCCGGCCGATGGGAGCTGACGCCCGGCCCCGGCGTGACCTATCGCTTTGCCGCGACGCGGCGCCTGTGGGGCCAGATCGCCGTCCGTCCGGAGACGCTGACTCGCGACGCCGGCATCGAGCTGCCGGTCGACGATGCGGTCGCCTTCTTCGCCGACGCGCGCGAGACGCTCGGCATGTCGCCGGCAACATTCTGCACCTATGCGAAGGAGCTTTACAACACGCTGATGGCCGACATGCGGATCGCCAAGGCACGCGGCAATCGACCGGCCGCCGATCTAGCCGCGCTGCCGGATACCGAGTTGCAGGCATTGCTCGACGGCCATCCGAAGGCCCCTGCCAACAAGGGACGGCTTGGCTGGGGACGGGACGACTTCGAGCGCTACGCGCCAGAATCGGCCACCGCATTCCAGCTCTTCTGGCTTGCCGCCGCCAGCGATCGCTGCCTGCTGGCGCTTGACTGCGGGCTCGACGAAGAGGCGCTGCTGCAGGCCGCACTCGGCGACTACGAGCGCGCAAGGCTCGAAGCGGCTTTCAGCGCCGCCGGGATCTCGCGATCGACGCATAGGCTGCTGCCGGTCCACCCCTGGCAGTGGCAGGCGATGATCGCCTCGCAATATGGTAGCGAGATCGCCGCCGGCCGGCTGGTGCCGCTTGGCCAGTTCGGCGATCCGTTCCTGCCCTTGCAGTCGCTGCGCACGCTTGCCAATGTGGCACGGCCCGAGGCGCTGCACGTCAAGCTGCCGCTGACCGTCCTCAACACCTCAGCGTGGCGCGGCGTGCCGGGCAAATACATGGCGATCGGCGCCGATCTGTCGCGCTGGCTGGCCACGGTGGCGGCCGCGGACCCGGTGCTCAAGGACGTCAAGGTCTTGCAGGAAGTCGCCGGCGCCTTCTATCCGCATCCGCACTATACCGGCGTTGAAGGCGCGCCCTATCAGTTTTGCGAGATGCTGGGCGCCATATGGCGCGAAAGCCCCGAAAAGGATCTGACAGCGGGCCAGCGGCCGATGATGATGGGCGCCCTGCCGCAGCGCGACGCGCATGGCAGGCCGATCGCCAGCGCCCTGATGGAGCAGTCCGGCCTTGGTCCGGAGGCATGGCTCGATCGCCTGTTCTCCACGGCCTTCGTGCCGCTCTACCACTTCATGTGCCGTTACGGCGTCGGCTTCATCGCCCATGGCCAGAACGTCACCATCATCCTCGACGGAGCGACGCCTCTCGGCGTGGCGGTCAAGGATTTCCAGGGCGACCTCGATCTCGTCGACCAGCCGTTTCCCGAACTGGCCGGCCTCGACCCCAAAATCCTGTCGACGCTGAAGCGTCGGCCACCGGCACATCTTCTCCAGCATCTGCAAACGGGACACATCGTCAGCGTTCTGCGCTTCCTATCCGAGGCGCTGGCCGCCTATGACCGCTTCGACGAGAGGACTTTCTACGCCATCCTGGCCGCCGCCATCCGGCGCTACCAGGCGCAGAACCCTGAGCTGTCGGAACGGTTCGCGCTCTTCGATCTGTTTGCTCCGAAGATCCCACGCATCGCCATCAACAAGGTGCGCTTCGCCATCGGCTACGGCGACAGCGGCGAACGCCCTCTGCCTGACCTTGGCACACCGCTCGACAATCCGCTTAACCCCGAGTCAGCCCGGCGATCTCCCATCAGCCCAGCCAGCTCCATAAGGAGTTCGCCATGACCCATACGCTTGACCTCGCAGGCATCGGCATCGGGCCGTTCAATCTCAGCCTCGCCGCCCATCTCGATGCGGTGGACGGCGTCGAAGCGCGCTTCTTCGATCGGGCGACGCGGCTCGAATGGCACCCGGGCATGATGCTGCCGGGCGTCGAACTGCAGACATCCTTCCTCAAGGATCTCGTCACCGCGACGCATCCGACCAGCCCATGGTCGTTCATGTCCTATCTGGTCGCGCAGAAGCGGTTCTATGAATTCCTCAACGCGGATTTCTCAGCCATCCCGCGGCCGGAATTCGCCCGCTATCTCGGATGGGTCGGTGAGAACTTGTTTTCGCTGCGCTTCGCCAGCGCCGTCGACCGGATCGACTTCGACGGAACGAATTTCGGGCTGCGTATCGGCCGCGAGCAGGTGAACGCGCGCAATCTCGCCATTGCCGTCGGGCTGGTGCCCAACATCCCCGCCTGGGCGCGGGCGGCGGCCTCCGATCAATGCTTCCACAACGCCCAGGCCGCCAACCGCCTCGATCGCCTGAGCGGACAGCGTGTCGCCGTGATCGGCGGTGGCCAGAGCGGCGCCGAAGTGCTTCTGCATCTGATCTCCTCCGACCGCTTCGCCGGCCGCGAAATCGAGTGGATCTCGATGCGGCCGAATTTCCTGCCACTGGACGACTCGCCTTTCACCGACGAACTCTTCACGCCGGGCTATGTCGAAAACTTCCATCGGCTGCCGCAAGGGCGGCGCGAGACGATCCTGGAACAGCAACTGCTTGCCGGTGACGGCGCATCGACGAGCACGCTGAAGGCGATCTATCGCCAGCTTTACACGCTGCGGCACCTCTCGGAGGAAACGACGGCGGTCAACATGACGCCGCACCGCGAAGTGCTGAACGTGACGCGGGAAGGCAGCGAATACCGGCTGATCATGCGCAACGGCTTCGACGGCGCCATCGAGACGCGCACCGTCGATGCGGTGGTTCTGGCCACCGGCTATGCCTTTGCCATTCCTGATTGCATGGCACCGCTCATGAACAGGATCGCGTTGGACGAGCGCGGTCATTACAGGCTCAACGCCAGCTTCGAGGTCGAATGGGACGGGCCCGACGACCGCCGGATCTACGCACTCAATGCCGGCCGGCTCAGCCATGGCATAGCCGAGCCGCAGCTCAGCCTGATGGCTTGGCGCAGCGCCAAGATCGTCAATTCGCTGCTCGGGCGGGCACAGTTCGATCTCGATCTGCCCGATCCGCCGGTTGCCTGGAGTTCAAGGCACACGACACAAAGCCTGCATCATCTCGGCGCCAATGCGAGGATGACCGAATCGGGCGCGCGGTGATGTTTGTGGAGGCGGGCCAAAGAGCGTGGTACGGCGCGCGTTAAGGTTGACATCGACCCGTAAAGCTTTTCTGTGAGACAGATCGTTCGGTCCTGCTGGAGGCTCAGCGCATGAAAACCCTTGGCCTCATCGGCGGCATGAGCTGGGAATCGACGGCGATCTATTATCGCCTGCTCAACGAGATCGTGCGCGAGCGGCTGAGCGGGCTGCATTCGGCAAAGCTGTTGCTCTATTCCTTCGACTTCGCCGAAATCGCCGACCGGCAGCATCATGGCGACTGGGACAGTGCGGGCGTGCTGCTGGCGGATGCGGCGCGCAAGCTGGAGGCGGGCGGCGCAGAGGGGCTTTTGATATGCACCAACACCATGCACAAGCTCGCCGACCGGGTACAGGCGGCGGTGTCGATCCCGCTTATCCACATTGCCGACGCCACGGCCGTCGCGGTCAAGGGCGCCGGCGTCAAGCGGCCGGCGCTGCTGGCGACCCGCTTCACCATGGAGCAGGATTTCTACAAGGGCCGGCTGACGGAGAAATACGGGCTGCAGCCCGTGGTGCCGGACCAGGCCGGGCGCGACATGGTGCACCAGGTAATCTACGACGAGCTCTGCCGGGGCATCGTCAACGCGGCATCGAAGGCGGCCTATATCGACGAGGTCGCCCGTCTGCGGCGCGATGAGAAGATCGATGGCATCATCATGGGCTGCACCGAGATCACCATGTTGATTGGCGAGCGCGATTTCGACATTCCGGTGTTCGACACCACGCGCATCCATGCCGAGGCGGCGGTCGCATTCATGCTGCCCTGAAGGGTCAAAACAAGCATCAGGGCTGGGCAGCCACGGCGACATTGCCGCTGCCGACCACTTTCAGCTTCCATCGATCTGCTTCCGTGCCGGCCAGATTGAGGTGCCCGGTCAGGAAATAAAGGCGATCGGTGTCGGGGCCTTTGGCTGTGCAAAACCGGTCCTGCAGATAGGAGTGAGGCGTCGCCTGACAATACAGGTTGGCCACGATGCTGGCCGGACGCGCGCGCGGCCTAAACAGCCTTCCGCTCCTTCACGAATTGCGTGCCAAAACTGCCGCGCGCTTGACTTCTTTTTGCAGCGACATTCAATACATCCGGCATTGCTGTGAGGGGATGAAAGCAAGATGGAATTTGCGTTTCCGTGGCCGACCAGCCAGGGCGAATGGCTGGCTTGGTCCAGCGCCGTCGTCACCTTGGCGCTCGGTCTGCTGTTTTTCCTCGCGCCAGGGCTGGCATTTCGGATTCTGCGGCTGCAGGTCCGGCCCGAAAGGGCAGCGGCAATCGCGGAAGGGCGCGGCCGGATGTCGGGCTTCTATCTCGGCGTCAGCCTGTGCTGCATTCTGTTGGCGCAGCCGTGGCTCTATATGGCACTCGGCTTTTCCTGGCTGTTCACCGCTTTTGGCCGTTTGCTGTCGATGATGTCGGACGGCGCCAACACGCCTTTCAACTGGGCGTCGATCGTCGTCGAACTCGTCCTGGCCGCGTTGCCGCTTGCCTTCGTCTTCGGCTTTCTGCCCTGAATCGGCAGCCAATCCAAAGGCTTCGGTTGAACTCTGCGGCCGGATGCGACAATAGTGCCCGAAAAGCATGCGGGACGACGCATTGCGGTCTTAAAATGCCTGTGCTAGACGGCAATCGACTTTCGGCCGGGGATAGCGGAAGCCGCGCCTCCGTGCTTGGAAAAACTTAGTAAGGTCAAAGATTTAGCCAGAGTTTTTGCTCGCGCCAACAATCTGCGGCCCCTCAGACAAGAGAAAAGACGGTCCGTGGCTCAATCGTCATCGCCAATCTCGGGTGTCGCAGAACGCTACGCGGGTTCGCTGTTCGAACTTGCGCGGCAGTCGAATTCGGTGGCCAAGGTCGAGGCCGACCTCGACAGTTTCGCCAGGATGCTGGATGACAGCGCCGACCTGACGCGCCTCATCAACAGCCCGGTGTTCTCCAGCGAGGACCAGGCCAAGGCAATCGCGTCGATCGCCGACAAGGCCGGCATCACCGGCCTGACCGGCAATTTCCTGCGCGTCGTCGCCCGCAACCGCCGGCTCTTCGCGGTGCCCGGCATGATCAAGGCTTTTCGCAAGATCGCCGCCGAACAGCGCGGTGAGACATCAGCCGAGGTCACTTCGGCGCATGAACTGACGGCTGCCCAGCAGACCGAACTCAAGGCCGCGCTGAAAGGCGTCGCCGGCAAGGACGTGGCCATCACTGTTACCGTCGATCCGTCGCTGCTCGGCGGGCTGGTGGTCAAGATGGGCTCGCGCCAGATCGATACGTCGCTCAAAACCAAACTCAATTCGCTCAAGCTTGCACTGAAAGAGGTCGGCTGATGGACATCCGCGCTGCGGAAATTTCCGCAATTCTCAAAGACCAGATCAAGAATTTCGGCAAGGAGGCCGAGGTCTCCGAAGTCGGCCAGGTGCTGTCCGTCGGTGACGGTATCGCTCGCGTCTACGGCCTCGACAATGTCCAGGCCGGCGAAATGGTCGAATTCCCCGGCGGCATCCGCGGCATGGCGCTCAACCTCGAAGCCGACAATGTCGGCGTCGTCATCTTCGGCGCCGACCGCGACATCAAGGAAGGCGACATCGTCAAACGCACCGGCGCCATCGTCGATACGCCTGTCGGCATGGGCCTGCTCGGCCGCGTCGTCGACGCGCTCGGGAATCCGATCGACGGCAAGGGCCCGATCAAGGCGACCGAACGCAAGCGCGTCGACGTCAAGGCGCCAGGCATCATCCCGCGCAAGTCGGTCAACGAGCCGATGTCGACCGGCCTCAAGGCCATCGATGCGCTGATCCCCGTTGGCCGCGGCCAGCGCGAGCTGGTCATCGGCGATCGCCAGACCGGCAAGACCGCGATCATCCTCGACACGATGCTCAACCAGAAGGCCGTGCACGACAACGGGCCGGAAAAGGAAAAGCTCTACTGCGTCTACGTCGCCATCGGGCAGAAGCGCTCGACGGTCGCGCAGTTCGTGAAGGTTCTCGAAGAGCGCGGCGCCCTTGAATATTCGATCATCGTCGCCGCCACAGCTTCCGATCCGGCGCCGATGCAGTTCCTGGCGCCGTTCACCGGCGCCACCATGGGCGAATATTTCCGCGACAACGGCATGCATGCGCTGATCAGCTATGACGATCTGTCGAAGCAGGCCGTCGCCTATCGCCAGATGTCGCTCTTGCTGCGCCGCCCGCCGGGTCGCGAAGCCTATCCGGGCGACGTGTTCTACCTGCATTCGCGCCTGCTCGAGCGCGCCGCCAAGCTCAACGACGATCTGGGCGGCGGTTCGCTGACCGCGCTGCCGATCATCGAGACGCAGGCCAACGACGTGTCGGCCTACATCCCGACCAACGTGATCTCGATCACCGACGGCCAGATCTTCCTCGAAACCAACCTGTTCTTCCAGGGCATCCGTCCGGCGGTCAACGTCGGCCTGTCGGTGTCGCGCGTCGGTTCGTCGGCGCAAATCAAGGCGATGAAGCAGGTCGCCGGCTCGATCAAGGGCGAGCTCGCGCAGTACCGCGAAATGGCTGCGTTCGCGCAGTTCGGCTCCGATCTCGACGCCGCCACGCAGCGCCTGCTCAACCGCGGCTCGCGCCTGACCGAACTGTTGAAGCAGCCGCAGTTCTCGCCGCTCAAGGTCGAGGAGCAGGTCACGGTGATCTTCGCCGGCGTCAACGGCTATCTCGACAAGCTGGCGCTGAACCAGGTCGGCAAGTTCGAGCACGGCCTGCTCAGCCATATGCGCTCGGCCGGCAAGGACGTGCTGGACGGCATCCGCAAGGAAAAGGCGCTGTCGGACGATCTGCGCGCCAAGCTGAAGGCCGAGATCGACGCCTTCGCCAAGACCTTCGCTTGAGAAGAAGCCGGACGCTCGGGATCAGGTTTGAAGCATGCCTTCATTAAAAGACCTTCGTAACCGTATCGCCTCGGTCAAGGCGACGCAGAAGATCACCAAGGCGATGCAGATGGTCGCCGCGGCGAAGCTGCGCCGCGCGCAGGAAGCGGCGGAAGCGGCGCGTCCCTATTCCGAGCGGATGGGTGCGGTGCTGGCCAATATCACGCAGGCGATCGGCGGCGGCGGCGATGCCCCGGCGCTGATGACCGGCACCGGCAAGGACGATGTGCATCTGCTCGTCGTCTGCACGGCCGAGCGCGGCCTGTGCGGCGGCTTCAACTCGCAGATCGCACGTCTGGCCCGCGACCATATCCGCCGGCTTCTGGCCGACGGCAAGCAGGTCAAGATCATCTGCGTCGGCAAGAAGGGTTTCGACATTCTGCGCCGAGACTATGCCTCGCTGATTATCGACCGCGTCGACCTACGCGATGTCAAGAAGCTCGGCTTCGTCAATGCCGATGCGATCGCCCGTAAGATCATCCATCTGTTCGGCGAAGGCGGCTTCGATATCTGCACGCTGTTTTATTCGCAGTTCAAGTCGGTGATCAGCCAGATTCCGACCGCGCAGCAGATCATTCCTGCCGGCGTGGCTTCGGCTCCCGCCGAAGCGACCGCCGGTGGCAATGCCGTCTACGAATACGAGCCGGAGCCGGGCGAGATCCTCACCGACCTCATTCCGCGCAACATCTCGGTCCAGGTCTTCCGCGCGCTGCTCGAAAACGCAGCCGGCGAGATGGGCGCCAAAATGAGCGCCATGGACAATGCAACGCGCAATGCCGGCGACATGATCAACAAACTGTCGATCACCTATAACCGCCAGCGGCAGGCGCAGATCACCAAGGAACTGATCGAAATCATTTCGGGCGCCGAAGCGCTCTAGGCGCGACCGCCAGGAGGTCATCGACCTTCTGATGGAGCGTGAGAAACAAAGGACGAGAAGGGTAAAGACGATGGCGAAAGCAGCGACCCCCGCGAAGACGGCCCCCAAAGCGGCCGCAAAGGCTCCGGCAGCAGCGGCGAAGGCCGCTCCGGCCAAGAAGGCGGCCGCGCCCGCCAAGGCCGCGGCCCCGGCAGCGAAGACGACGAGCGTTGCCGTCAAGAAGACCGGCGCCATCGGCAAGGTTCGCCAGGTCATCGGCGCCGTCGTCGACGTGCAGTTCGGTGATCATCTGCCGGCCATTTTGAACGCCATCGAAACCTCCAATGTCGGCAACCGCCTGGTGCTCGAAGTTGCCCAGCATCTGGGCGAAAACACCGTGCGCTGCATCGCCATGGATTCCACCGAAGGCCTGGTTCGCGGCCAGGACGTCTATGACACCGGCGCGCCGATCACCGTTCCGGTCGGCCCGGGCATGCTCGGCCGCATCATCAACGTCATCGGCGAGCCGGTCGACGAAGAAGGCCCGGTCGACGGCATCGAGATGCGCGCCATCCACCAGCCGGCGCCTACCTATGTCGAACAGTCGACGGAAGCGCAGATCCTGATCACCGGCATCAAGGTGCTCGACCTTCTGGCGCCCTACGCCCGCGGAGGCAAGATCGGCCTGTTCGGCGGCGCCGGCGTCGGCAAGACGGTTCTGATCCAGGAGCTGATCAACAACGTCGCCAAGGCGCATGGCGGCTTCTCGGTCTTCGCCGGCGTCGGCGAGCGCACCCGCGAGGGCAACGATCTTTATCACGAGTTCATCGAGTCCGGCGTCAACAAGAAGGGCGGCGGCGAAGGCTCCAAGGCGGCACTGGTCTATGGCCAGATGAACGAGCCGCCGGGCGCGCGTGCCCGCGTCGGCCTGACCGGCCTGACGGTCGCCGAATATTTCCGCGACCAGGGCCAGGACGTGCTGTTCTTCGTCGACAACATCTTCCGCTTCACGCAGGCCGGTTCTGAAGTGTCGGCGCTGCTCGGCCGTATTCCTTCGGCCGTGGGTTACCAGCCAACGCTGGCCACCGACATGGGTGCGCTGCAGGAACGCATCACCACAACGACCAAGGGTTCGATCACTTCGGTGCAGGCGATCTACGTGCCGGCCGACGATTTGACCGACCCGGCGCCTGCGACCTCGTTCGCCCACCTGGACGCGACGACCGTGCTCAACCGCGCGATCTCGGAAAAGGGCATCTACCCCGCCGTCGATCCGCTCGACTCGACCTCGCGCATGCTCGATCCGCTGGTCGTCGGCGAGGAGCACTATGCCGTCGCCCGCCAGGTGCAGTCGATCCTCCAGCGCTACAAGTCGCTGCAGGACATTATCGCCATCCTTGGCATGGATGAGCTGTCGGAAGAGGACAAGCAGACGGTGGCCCGCGCCCGCAAGATCGAGCGCTTCCTGTCGCAGCCGTTCTTCGTCGCCGAAGTGTTTACGGGTGCGCCGGGCAAGCTGGTCGACCTCGCCGACACAATCAAGGGCTTCAAGGGCCTCTGCAACGGCGACTACGATCACCTGCCGGAAGCCGCCTTCTACATGGTCGGCGGCATCGACGAAGCGGTCGAGAAGGCTCAGCGCCTGGCGGCTGAAGCAGCGTAATCAAGGCAATAGGGAGTAGTCAGTAGTCAGTAGTGAATAGCGGCCGGGTGATCAGGACAGCTGTCCTCTCCCTACTCCCTACTCACTATTCCCTACTCACTAAATTGACATGGCTGAAGCTTTCAAGTTCGAACTGGTCTCGCCGGAGCGCCTCCTGGTTTCCGAGCAGGTCGAGTCCGTCGTCATTCCAGGCGCCGAAGGTGAAATGACAGTCATGGCGCACCATGCGCCAGTCATGACCACGATCAAGCCGGGCGTCGTCACGCTGAAGACCGCCGGCGGCAAGGAAGAGCGCTATGTGGTGTTCGGCGGCTTTGCCGACATCGTCCCTGCCGGCTGCACGCTGCTCGCCGAATCGGCGGTCGCCGTCGGCGATATCGACCGCGCCGATCTCGCCCGCCGCATCCAGGAAGCCAAGGAAGACGCCGCCGACGCCAAGGACGACCAGAGCCGCAGCAAGGCGGAGCAGTTCCTTAGCCAGCTTACCACGCTCGAAGGCGCGCTGCTGCCGGCGTAAGCCGCAGAATGACTTGAAGAAAAGGCCGGGCTCAGCCCGGCTTTTTTGTTGCGGCCGCCATCCTGGATCGTCTCGCATAGGCGCAGGGCCTTGGCGGGATTTCAGGGCGGGCAGCCAGCATGATCAGATCGGGTGGCGGCATGCCGGCTGCCAGTCAGGGCGAGATGAGCTTGTATTAGGCGATGGCGCCGGCGGAACCGCGATTTGGCTGCGGCGGTACAGTCGGATCGGGGCTTGCCCCTGCTTTCTGGTTGTTCGACAGTCCGGCTGTCTATCGATTTGGGGTGGCCGATGACGGAACAGACAACGCAACCGGAAGCGGCCTCGCGATCCCGGTGGACGACGGCGCTGATCGCGGCCTTTGGCGGTCCGTTCGGCGGGTTCCTTTGGATCGGCGCCGGCCGGCCGGCGGTTGCCAGCCTGGTGGTGATCAGCGCCATAAGCATTGCGCTGACATATGTGGGATTCCCGGTTCTGCCGGGGGTCGATCTCGCCTGGCTGGTGGATCTCTCCAGTTTAGGTCTCATGGTCCTGTGGGTAGCGCTCGTCGTGCCTTTCGCGTCACGATACAGACCGAACCGGTGGTATTCACACGGCCTTTCGGTGCTGCTGTTGGCCGTGCTGACCTCCTACGGAGCCGCGTTAGCGATCCGCACATTCCTCTTCCAGCCGTTTTCGACCCCGGCAGGCAGCATGACAACAACGCTGGAACTCGGCGACTATTTCTTCGTCTCGAAGTTTGCCTATGGTTACAGCCGCTACAGTGTTCCTCTTGGGCTGCTGCCCTTCGAAGGCCGGATCTTTGCCGCCGAGCCGAAGCGCGGAGATATTGTGGTGTTCAAATTTCCAGCGGATCCGAGCATCGACTACGTCAAGCGGGTCGTTGGACTGCCGGGCGACAAAATCCAGATGGTCGACGGAATCCTTCGCATCAATGGTGTGGCGGTCAAACTCGAGGATGTTGGTCCGTACAGCTCCGAGGACTCTCCCCAAAGCGCCAGACTGCAACGTGAAACCCTCCCCAACGGCGTTTCCTATTCCGTCATCAGTCTTACGGACAATTCAATAACCGACAACACGCGGGTGTTCGACGTGCCCGAAGGCCACTATTTCGTGCTTGGCGACAACAGGGATAATTCCTCCGATAGCCGGCTCAGTGTCGGCTTCGTTCCTGCCGAAAACCTGGTCGGCAAGGCAGTGCGACTGTTCTGGAATTCGCAAGGCACGGAGTATTCGTCGCGGCAGAGGCTGGACGCTCCGGCGGGACAATAGGCTTGAAATGGGCGGTTCCGGACCAGCTTCAGCCTACGTTTGTCGGCTCCGGTATGCCGAGCGCTGAGAGCGCAAGCACGATCCCGCCTTGCAGGATATGCTCGCGATGAGCGGCGACCAGTTCGATCAGCGTCTGCCGCTCGGGCTTGCCGCTGGCGAAGCCGGCCCAGTCGAACACCGCCGCTACTCGTTCCAGCATCCGTCGTTCGTCGAGCGCCGCCAGCGCCGCGTCGAGCGGATCGGTAAAGTGGGCTTCCGGCAGGTCCTTGCCGCGCGCCTCGCAGGCGGCGATCCAGGCGGCGATCACCAGCGTCAGATGCTCCGGGACCAGGCCGGCCTGGATGCACTCGATGGCGGTAGCGACAATGCGCTGCGGCAATTTCTGGCTGCCGTCATTGGCGATCTGCGCGGTGCGGTGGGCCAGCGCGGTGTTGGAGAAACGTTCGGCAAGTTCGGCCGTATAGGCTGACGTGTCGAGCCCGGCATCCCCAGGCAATGTCGGGATGGCCTCGGCCCAGAGCCGGTCGACGAACGCGCGGATCGCGGGATCCGCGAAGGCGCGGTCGACGGTGACGTGGCCGCTGAGCAGGCCGATATAGGCGATGCCCGAATGGGCGCCGTTGAGCAGCCGAAGCTTCATGTCCTCGAACGGCCGGACATCCTCGACCATGGTGACGCCGAATTTCTCCCAGGCCGGGCGGCCGGCTGGAAACCTGTTTTCGATCACCCATTGCCGGAACGGTTCGGTCATCACCGGCCAGGCGTCCTCGAGGCCGAGTTCGACCGCGATGCGCGCCCGGTCGGCATCGGTGGTTGCCGGCACGATGCGGTCGACCATGCTCGATGGGAATGCAACGTCATCGGCTATATGACCGGCGAGGGCAGCGTCGCCTGAAGCAGCAGCGCCGGCATCGCGCAGTTTTGCAAACCCGACCAGCAGCCGGTGCAGCGTGGCGCCATTGGCCGGCAGGTTGTCGCAGCAAAGCACGGTGAAGGGCGGCGTGCCGGCGGCCCGGCGTCGCACCAGCGCTTCCGCCAGGAATCCATGCGCTGTCCTGGGAGATCCGGGATTGCCCAGATCGTGGACGATATCGGGATGGTTTTCGTCGAGGCTGCCGTCGGCGGCCCTGAGATAGGCCTTTTCGGTGATGGTCAGGGTGACGATGCGGGTGCGCGGGTCGGTCAGCGCGGCCAGCACCGCGCCGGGGTCTTCCGGCGCGACCAGCATCGACTGGATCGAGCCGATAATGTGCAGCGCTTCGCCATCGCTGCCGCGCACCGCCAGCGTGTAGAGCCCGTCCTGTGGCGTCAGCGCATCGCGCGTGTCGGGGCTGCGCAGCGAGACGCCGACAATGCCCCAGCCGGTCTCGCCGGCCGCTAGGCAGTCATCGACATAGGCGGCCTGATGGGCACGGTGGAAGGCTCCAACGCCGAGATGGACGATGCCTGGGGCGACACTGGCGCGATCATAGGGGGGGACCGCGACCGAGGCCGGCAAGGATTGCACTGTTGCGTTGGAAAGGCGTCTGCTGGTCATGGCTTGGCTTGTTGGGCGCGGCTTGTCGCTGGATGGTGTGCGGGGCGGGATCTGCTAGCGGCGTAACATCCGCTCTTCCGCCGCACAATGACCTGACGCCGGTTAAAAGTCATCATACAACAATCCAGTTTTTGTATGTTGACATTATTTCTTTCCAATCCTACCGATATCGCCCCTGGGAGGAACGACGTGGCGGGACTGACCGATCCGGATCTGCTTTTTGCCGCCGAAGGGCGCGCGCTGTCGATCGCGCGCGATCTCCATGCCGGCATCAAGGACCTGCCGATCATCAGCCCGCACGGCCACACCGATCCGCGTTGGTATGCGCTCAACGAGCCATTCCCCGATCCCGCGCAATTGCTGGTGGTGCCCGACCACTACATTTTCCGTATGCTGTTCAGCCAGGGCGTGCGGCTGGAAGATCTCGGCGTCCCGACCCTCGACGGCTCGCCGGTCGAGACCGATCCCAGGGCGATCTGGCGGCGCTTCGCCGAGCACTATTACCTCTTCCGCGGCACGCCGACGCGGTTGTGGCTCGACCATGTGCTCGAGCATCTGTTCGGCATCGAAGAGCCGCTCAACGCCAGCACCGCTAGCCGCCATTACGACACCATCGCGGCGCTTTTGCAGCGCGACGATTATCGCCCACGCGCGCTGTTCGAGCGCTTCAACATCGAGGTCATCGCGACGACCGAGGGCGCACTCGACGATCTCCAATGGCACAAGACGATCCGCGACAGCGGCTGGCAGGGCCGCGTCATCACTGCCTACAGGCCGGATGCCGTCGTCGATCCCGACTTCGAAGGATTTTCGGCCAATCTCGATCGTCTGGGCGAGATCGCCGGCTGCGACACCGGCACATGGGCCGGCTATCTCGACGCGCATCGCCAGCGCCGCGCCTTCTTCAAAAGCTTCGGCGCAACCTCGTCGGACCACGGCCATCCGACGGCCGAGACCGCCAATCTTTCCGATGCGGCGGCGGAAGAGCTGTTCAACCGCATCCGCCGCGGCTCGGACGACGAGCGCGAGCGCAAGCTGTTTCGCGCCCAGATGCTGACCGAAATGGCCAAGATGAGCCGCGACGACGGGCTGGTCATGCAGATCCATCCCGGCTCCTGGCGCAACCACTCGCCTGGTGTTTTCCAAAAATTCGGCCGCGACAAAGGCTTCGATATTCCGACCCGCACCGACTATGCCGCGGCGCTCAAACCCTTGCTCGACTGCGTCGGGCTGGAGCGCGACCTCTCCATCATTCTGTTCACGCTCGACGAGACCAGCTACGCGCGCGAACTGGCGCCGCTGGCCGGCGTCTATCCGGCGTTGAAGCTCGGGCCGGCCTGGTGGTTCCACGACAGTCCGGAAGGCATGCGCCGGTTCCGCGAGATGACCACCGAGACCGCCGGCTTCTACAACACCGTCGGCTTCAACGATGACACCCGTGCCTTTCCGTCGATTCCCGCCCGTCACGATGTGGCGCGCCGGGTTGACTGCGCCTTTCTCGCCCGTCTCGTCGCCGAGCACCGGCTGCGTGAGGACGAGGCGCATGAGCTGGCGCGGGAGCTTGCCTACACGCTTGCCAAGAAGGCGTACCGGCTGTGAGCCGGGCGCGTGGAATTTTAAAAGGGAGGAAGACAGTCATGTTGCATTTTTCAAAACTGATGGCAGCCACATTCGCCTTCGGCTCGCTGATGATCGGCGTTGCCGGCGCCCAGACCGTACTGCGCTCGGCCGACACCCATCCGGACGGGTATCCGACCGTCGAGGCGGTCAAATATCTCGGCGAGCTCATCAAGGAGCGCACCGCCGGCCGCTATTCGGTCGAGGTCTATCATTCGGCGCAGCTCGGCGAGGAAAAAGACACGATCGAGCAGACGCAGACCGGTGTCATCGATCTGAACCGCGTCTCGATGGGTCCGTTCAACGGCATCGTGCCGGAAACCGCGGTGCCGTCGCTGCCCTACATGTTCCGTTCGGTCGAGCACATGCGCCATGTCATGGACGGGCCGATCGGCGACGAGATCCTCAAGGCCTTCGAGACGCATGATCTGGTCGGCCTTGCCTTCTACGATTCCGGCGCCCGTTCCTTCTACAACACCAAGAAGGACATCACCTCGATCGCCGATCTGAAAGGCATGAAGTTCCGCGTCATCCAGTCCGACGTGTTCGTCGACATGGTCAACGCGCTTGGCGCAAACGCCACGCCGATGGCCTATGGCGAGGTCTATTCGGCGCTCGAAACCGGCGTCATCGACGGCGCCGAGAACAACTGGCCCAGCTTCGAATCCGCCAAGCACTACGAAGTCGCCAAGCACTACACCGTCGACCAGCACCAGATCGTGCCGGAAGTGCTGGTAATGTCGAAGTCGAGCTGGGACAGACTGACGCCGGAAGACCAGGCGATCGTCAAGCAGGCGGCCAAGGACAGCGTCGTCAAGATGCGCGAATTGTGGGACGCGCAGGAGAAGAAGTCGCGAGAGATCGTCGAGAAGGCCGGCGTCAAGGTCAGCGAGATCGACAAGCAGCCGCTGATCGATGCGATGAAGCCGGTCTACGACAAGTATCTGAAGACGCCGGAGCTCAAGGACCTCGCGACGCGCATCCAGGCGACCAAGTGATTTTCTGGCGGGGCGGCATGGCGCCGCCCCGCTAATCGCTTTTAGGGGACGGAAAGACCGGGAGGTTCGGATGAGTGCGGGAACGGCCAGGAGCGGAGCGCCACCGCGCTTCAGCGCGGTGCTTTCGAAGATTTGCGACGGTGCGCTCTATCTCGCGGGCATCGGGATGGTCGCCATGACCGCGCTTGTTGCCTACCAGGTGTTTTCCCGCTTCGTGCTCAACGCGTCACCGAGCTGGACCGAAGTCACCGCCATCATGCTGATGAACTGGTTCATTTTCCTGGGCGCTGCCGTCGGCGTGCGCGAGAATTACCATATGGGCTTCGACGTGCTGCTCTATATCCTGCCCAAGGGCAGCAAATGGGCGCTGCGCACCCTGTCCGACCTGATCGCGTTCGGCTTCGGCTTCGGCATGGTCTGGTACGGCTGCAAGCTGGTCGGGCTGACCTGGCGGACCATCATCCCGGCGCTCGAGCTTCCCGGCGGTTTCGACTATCTGCCGCTGGTCGCCGGCGGCTTTCTGATCTGCCTGTTCTCGGCCGAACGCATCGTGCTGCGCTGGTCCGGCGCCGACATCGACAAAGATATCAATCTCGAGGAAGTGCCGGAAATGCCGGCCGTGCAGGAGGCCTAGATGGAACTCTGGATCCTGTTCGGCGTCTTCACGCTTTTGATGTTTGCCGGCACGCCGATCGCCTTTTGCCTGGGTGCGGCGTCCTTCGCCACCGTGCTTTATCTCGGCCTGCCGCCCCTGGTGGTGTTCCAGCAATTGAAGTCGGGCATGTCGGCGTTCTCGCTGATGGCGATCCCGTTCTTCATCTTTGCCGGCGACCTGATGGTGCGCGGCGGCATCGCGCAACGCATCGTTTCCTTTGCCGGCTCGCTGGTCGGTCATGTCCGCGGTGGGCTCGGTCAGGTCAACATCATCGCCGCGACGTTGTTCGGCGGCATTTCCGGCTCGGCGGTGGCGGAAGCCGCTGCCGTCGGCGGGCTGATGATCCCGCAGATGAAAGCGCGCGGCTACGGCGCCGACTACGCCGTCAACGTGACGTCGATGGCGGCGCTGATCGCGCTGCTTCTGCCGCCGTCGCAGAACATGATCATCTATTCGATCGCCGGCGGCGGCAAGATTTCGATCGCCGACCTGTTCACCGCCGGTATCCTGCCTGGCCTGCTGTTCGCCGCTTCGCTGATGGTCACCGCCTATTTCGTCGCCCGCAGCCGAGGCTACCCGGTCGAGGCCTTTCCCGGCTTCTCGCGTGTCGGCGAGCTGGCGGTCATCGCCATCCCCGGACTTCTGCTTATCGGTATCATCTTCGGCGGCGTTCGCTCGGGCGTTTTCACGGCGACGGAAAGCTCCTGCATCGCCATCATCTACGCCTTGCTGGTCACCGTCTTCGTCTACCGGTCGATGGCCTGGGGCGATTTCGTCCATGCCACAAAGGGCGCGGTGCGCACGACCTCGATGGTGCTGCTGATCATCGGCACGGCGGCCTCGTTCAGCTGGCTGATGGCCTATCTCAAAGTGCCGGTGCTGCTGATCGCAGGCATGAACGCCATCTCCACCGATCCGCTGGTGGTGCTGCTTCTGCTCAACGTCTTGATGCTGCTGCTCGGCACCTTCATGGACATGGGGCCGATGATCATCATCTGCACGCCGATCTTCCTGCCGCTGGTCACCCATTACGGCGTCGACCCCGTGCATTTCGGCGTCATCACCATCCTCAATCTCGGCATTGGGCTCAACACGCCACCGGTCGGCACGGTGCAGTTCGTCGCCTGTGCCGTCGGCAAGATTACGGTCTGGGAAGCGATGCGCTCGATCTGGCCGTTCTATGGCGCGGGCATCGTGGTCCTGGGGCTGGTCACCTATATTCCGGCGATTTCGCTCTGGTTGCCGAGCGTGTTCAAATAGGGCGTCTTCAAATAGACGTCTTCAAACAGGGGTGCGATATGGCATCGGATAGCGCTGTTGATCTCAGGGTCGAGAGAAAACCCAAACTGTCGGAGACCGTCGTCGCGGCGATCCGCAAGCAGCTGCAGGCGGGCGAGATCCTGCCCGGCTACAAATTGCCGACCGAAGGACAACTGACCGAGACCTTCGGCGTCAGCCGCACCGTCATCCGCGAAGCGCTGGCCAAGCTCGCCGCCGACGGGCTGGTCGAGGCGCGCCAGGGCGCAGGCGTGTTCGTCACCGAGCACATCTCAACGATGTTCGGCGCGCTCGCCGCCGACATGGGCAGCAAGGATTCCATCGCGCTCAATGTGCTCGAAGTGCGCCTGGCCGTCGAAATCGAATCGGCCGGGCTCGCCGCCATTCGCCGCAACGCCGCGCAGGAAGCAGCGATCCAGGAAGCGTTCTTCGAATTCGAACGGCTGCTTCTCAACAGCGAGCCGACTGGTCCGGCCGATCTCGCCTTCCACCGGGCAATCGCCAGCGCCACCAACAACCCGTTCTATGTCGAGATGCTCGATGTGCTCGGACGCCGCGCCATTCCCTGCGACGTGACCTCGCCCTGGTCGACGGAACTTGTGCAATCCGACAGCTATCAGCGCGGGCTGCAGCGCGAGCATCTGGTGATCCTGAATGCGATCACGTCAGGCGACGCCGAAGCCGCGCGCGAGGCGATGCGCACCCATCTCACCGCCAGCCAGCAGCGCTACCGCGAGCGCCTGCACGCCCGCCAGGTCTTTTATGCCGACTCGGTCAGGGCGACGGCATCCGAATAACCATTTCAGCCGGAGCAGTAATGTCTCAAAGTCACCCGCATACCGATTTCACCTCGCGTTTCGCCATCGACCCGGTTGCCGCGGCTTCTATGGGCACCGACGAACTGCGGCACAACTTCCATATTGACGACCTGTTCCAGCCGGGACGCGTCAGCCTGACCTATGCCCATTATGACCGCATGATCGTCGGCGGCGCCGTGCCGGAAGGGACAGCGCTGCCGCTGGAAGCGATCAAGCCGACGGGGACCAGGAATTTTCTCGACCGCCGCGAGCTGATCATCGTCAACATCGGCGGCGCCGGCTCGGTGACGGCGAATGGCGAGGCCCACCAGTTGCAGGCGCGCGACATGCTCTATCTCGGCATGGGCAGCACCGACGTTTCGTTCGCATCGGCCGATGAAGGCGCACTGGCCAAATTCTATCTGCTCAGCGCGCCTGCGCATCACACCCATCCCAACCGGCTGATCCGCATTGGCGATGCCAAGCGCCTCGATCTCGGCAGCAAGGAAACCTGCAACGAACGCTCCATCTTCCAGTTCATCCATGCCGATGGCGTCAAGACCTGCCAACTGGTGGTCGGTATGACCCAACTGGCGCCGGGCTCGGTGTGGAACACCATGCCTTGCCATGTGCATGACCGGCGCATGGAGGCCTATCTCTATTTCGACCTGCCGGAGACGGCGCGCGTCTTCCATTTCCTGGGCGAGCCGGACGAAACGCGGCATCTGGTGATGGCCAATGAGGAGGCGGTGCTGTCGCCGGGCTGGTCGATCCATTCGGGGGCCGGCACCTCGAACTATGCCTTCATCTGGGCGATGGCCGGCGACAATGTCGACTACACCGATGTCGACCCGGTGCCGCTGGGTGAATTGCGTTGAGCGGCCCTTCCTCCTTCAGCCTGGCCGGCAAGCGTATCCTGGTCACCGGCGCGAACACCGGCATCGGCCAAGGCATCGCCGTCTCGATCGCGCGCGCCGGCGGCACCGTCATCGGTGTCGGCCGCTCGGCGATGGACGAGACGGAAAGACAAGTCGCGGAAGCCGGTGGCCAGTTCGAGGCGGTGCGATGCGATCTTGCCGACCATGCGGCCGCCAAGGCGATGCTCGACCAGGTCTGGGAAAAGACCGGCCCGATCGACGGGCTGGTCAACAATGCCGGCATCATCCGCCGCGCCGATGCGGTCGATTTCTCCGAGGCCGATTGGGACGACGTCATCGACGTCAATCTGAAGACGCTGTTCTTTCTCAGCCAGGGTTTTGCCAGACACGTGCTGGCCGATCCCGGGAGGCGCGGCAAGATCGTCAACATCGCCTCGGTGCTGAGTTTCCAGGGCGGCATCCGCGTCGCGTCCTATACCGCGTCGAAACATGGCGCGCTCGGCATAACCCGGCTGCTTGCCTGCGAATGGGCGGCAAAAGGCATCAACGTCAACGCCATTGCGCCCGGCTATATCGAAACCAACAACACCGAGGCGTTGCGCGCCGATCCCGACCGCAGTGCTGCCATCCTGGCACGCATCCCGGCGGGACGTTGGGGCGGGCCGGAAGACATAGGCGATGCCGCCGTGTTCCTGCTGGCGCCAGCGTCCGACTATATGCATGGCGCGGTGGTTCCCGTGGACGGCGGCTGGCTGGCGCGATGAGGAGATGGTCATGATTGAAGCCAAGATTTTCGCACAGCCCGGCGAGAGCGCCTGGACGCCGACGCCGGACGGCAACAGACGCCGCGTTCTCGTCTCCACCGATGAGCTGATGATGGTCGAGTTCGGCTTCGACAAGGGCGGCGTCGGCGCACTGCATTCGCACCCGCATGTCCAGGCCAGCTATGTCGCCGAAGGTCGCTTCGAGGTGACCATCGACGGCCGCACCGCGACCATCGAGACCGGCGGCAGCTTCATCGTGCCGTCCAATCTGGTGCACGGCGTCAAGGCGCTGGAGGCCGGGCGCCTGGTCGACAGCTTTACCCCGCACCGCGCCGATTTCCTGGCCTGAACCTTTTCGGCAATTCCAGAAACAGGAAACCCGCGCCTCCTGGGGAGGCGCGGGCTGTTGCCTGTGCGCTCGTGGCGCATCGGTACTCGAAACATCGCCGCAGGGTTTGACGGTGCCGCAACATGGTGAAGATAGGTTTAACGATGCCAACCAGGTCGATCGCCGGTGGGGTGTTGCTGCTGCTTGTTGTGGTCACGCAGGGGCTGCGCTAATCGTTCTGTCCACGCCGCTGCTTCGGGCGGCCGATCGAAAACATCAGTGATGCAGATATCGACGACGAGCGTGCCGACGCACGATCCCAAACGACGTGTCCTCAAGGACGTGTTCGGTTTCGACGATTTCCGTCCCGGACAGGCCGCAGTGATGGAGGCACTGCTTGGCGGCCGCCACGTGCTGGCGGTCATGCCGACGGGTGCCGGCAAATCGCTGTGCTACCAGGTTCCGGCGCTGGTCAAGGGTGGGCTGACCATTGTCGTTTCGCCGCTCGTGGCGCTGATGCAGGATCAGGTCGCGGCACTGCGCCTCGCCGGCGTCGCCGCCGATACGATCAATTCCTCGATCGATCGTGATGCCAATGTCGCGGCATGGCGCCGCGTCGCGTCGGGCCAGACGCGGCTGCTCTACCTCGCGCCGGAACGGCTGATGACCGAGCGGATGCTGGATGCGCTTGCCAGGCTCGATGTCAGCCTGATCGCCATCGACGAGGCGCATTGCATTTCGCAGTGGGGGCCGGCGTTCCGGCGCGAATATGAAGATCTTTCGCAACTGCGTGGCATCTTTCCCGACGTACCGATCATTGCGGTGACGGCGACGGCGGACGAGACGACGCGGGCAGACATCGAGAGACGGCTGTTTGGCGGGCGTGTCGAAACGCAGGTGCTTGGCTTCGACCGGCCCAACATCAAGCTTGCCATCGAGCCCAAGCAGGACAGCAAGCGGCAGTTGCTCAATTTCATCGGGCGCCATCAGGGACGCAGCGGCATCGTTTATTGCCTGTCGCGCAAGAAGACCGAAGAGATGGCGGCGTTTCTCGAAAAGAACGGCGTGACCGCGCTCGCCTATCACGCCGGGATGAGCAAGGAGGCGCGCGATGCGAATCAAAACGCCTTCATGACCCTGTCGGGCGTCGTCATGGTGGCGACCATCGCCTTCGGCATGGGGATCGACAAGCCTGATGTCGCCTATGTCTTCCACACCGATCTGCCCGGCAGCCTGGAAGCCTATTACCAGGAGATCGGCCGTGCCGGTCGTGACGGGCGGGCGGCTGAGGCGCATATGCTTTACGGCCTCGGCGATATCCGCATGCGCCGCATGTTCATCGACGACGAGGACGCCGCTGTCGAACACAAGCGCCGCTCGCATGGCCGGCTCGATACGCTGATCGGCTATTGCGAGACGGCCGAGTGCCGCCGCCAGGTGCTGCTCGGTTATTTCGGTGAAGAGGCGGTCCCTTGCGGCAATTGCGACAATTGCCTGGAACAGGCGCCGCGCACCGACGGCACCGCCGAGGCGCGCCTCATCCTGGCGGCGGTGGCGCAGAGCGGCGAGCGCTTCGGCGCCGGCCATGTCATCGACATCCTCATCGGCCACGAGACTGAAAAGATCGCGGCAAGGGGGCATCACAGGCTGGCAGCCTTCGGCAATGGCGCCGCGCACAAGAAGGATTTTTGGCAATCTATGATTCGCCAGCTGGTCGCGAACGGTTTCCTGATGCCGGACCCGGCCGGCCATGGCGGGTTGGCCATCACGGACAAGGGCCACGCACTCGGCCGGGGCGAGGTGCCGTTCCAGTATCGGGTCGAGATGCGCACGCGCGCCGCGCGCCGCGCGGCTCATGCCGGGCAGAGCCCTCAGAGCGAAAATGTCGATGCGTCGCTGCTCGCGGCGCTCAAGACGGTGCGGCTGCGGCTGGCCAAGGAACGCCAGGTGCCGGCCTATGTGGTGTTTTCGGATCGTACACTGATCGACATGGCCGAGCGTCGTCCGCAAGACCTCGACGATTTTGCCGAAGTGAATGGCGTCGGCGCCGCCAAACTCAAGGAGTTCGGCAAGGCTTTTGTGAGCGCCATTGCCGCGCACCTTTCCGAGACGCCAGGCTGAAAGGGTTTTGCTGGACCAAAGCCCGATCCGGCATCAGTACGCCTTCAACTTGCCCGCCCGCTTATCCTTTCATTTTGGCGCTACCCTGCCGTAGGGGGAATGGCCTTCCAAATTGTATGGAACCGTGACGACAACACACATTCCTGAATCTATGCGGTCGATTCTTCGGATGGAGCCGTGACTATGGAACCCGCTGTTGCGCGCGGGTGGCGGTTTTCTTGGCCTTGGAGACGCTACGTTGGCAGCCGCTATCCGCTGAGCCGAATGGTATGATTCAGACCATCTTTGTTGTTGAAAACCCGCTTTCGACGGGAGTATAGAACTCGACGTTACCATTGCTTTTCGTAGGAGGCTGTGGTAGATAACGTGGGTCCAATCCGCAAAGCATTGCCTTGCGTGGAAGTGGTCGAAGCCGGCGGCGAATGGGTCCGTTCGTGTGGCCAAGGAAGACCAGGAAATTACCCGATCATTCGTGATTGAATCGTTTGCGCTGTCCTATGCTGAGGGCCAGCGGATACGCCTGCATCTCGACAAGTTCGTTCGTCTGTAGAGAGGCTAAGCCCGACGAAAGACCGGTGGGAACCTGACCACCAGTTCATTGAAAGCGCCCGCCGTAGCCAGCTCCGAGCGGAGAGCCAACTGGACTCCCTGCAATCGACCATCGCCGAAACGCGACGCGTCCTAGAGGCTTCACGGAAGCTCTTGGAAAAGATTGCCGAGCGCGAAGACCATACCCAGCCATAGGGAATGGCCGGTGCAGGTTGGGCATGCTTGTGGGGCTTCACCGCACCGGCCACTGCGGGGAGATATGAGGCCCCCTGCGCTGCTTAAGATATAGGCATATTAGCAGCCGCGCAATTAACCGTATTGCGCTACCCAGCCGTAGGGGCATGGAAATCGGAGAAGTTTGTGCCGGTTACCGCCAGCACGCGAGCAAGTCATTCTGGAAGCATGGAAACAGCGATTTTGCTCGTGCCATTGTGCGTCTGAAATCTAGTTCCTGCTGCCGATTATCCCTACGTTAACTGGAATACTTATATTCCCGAAGGGTTGCGAATCAGTCGATTGTCAAGCGCATGCCATGGAGCAAGCAAGGGATCGATCTGAGCAGAAGGGCCGCAGCGGTCGAAGCGCGCTGGGAAATCCGAGCGGCTTCGGCAATTGTCCGCTCTGGCTCGCCCGCTACAACTCGACTCGCGCAGTGTGGACGGAATCACCGGCCATGTGGACGAGAACCATCTGGCGATGTCGTTCACCGAGTTTCGTTCGCGCTACAGCCTTTAAGGGCAAGGTGATCAAGGCGATCGGATCGCCGCCTCAGGCGGCTTCGCGTTCGGCCTGCGCAGTCGGGTCCGGCTCCTGGCGGCTGTACTGCCGCGGCGAACAGCCCATGACGCGCTTGAATGCCGTGCTGAAGGCGCTTTCGGATTCGTAGCCGAGCGCCAGGGCGATGACGGAAACCGGATCGCCGGAATGCATCAGCCGGTCGCCGGCCAGCATCATGCGCCAGCGCGTCAGATAATCCAGGGGTGAGGCCCCGACCGTCTGCTTGAATCTGAGCGCAAAAGTCGATCGCGACATGCCGGCACGCTCGGCCAGCTTCTGCAATGTCCAGCCATGGGCCGGGTCTTCGTGGATGGCGCCGATCGCCGCGCCGATCTGCCTGTCGGTCAGTGCGAACAGCCAGCCGACATTGCCTTGCGCGGTCATATGCAGGCGCAAGGCCTCGATCAGGATCATGTGGGCGAGGTGCTCGACGATGAGAAAGCCGCCGGGACGCCGCTGGCGCAATTCCTGCATCATCCGCTCGACCGGCCAGCGAAGCGCCGAATGGTCGCTCTCGCCGCGGATATGGACGATGGGCGGCAGCATCCGCAACAGGATGCCGGCATGGTCGCCGGACAGCGTGAAGCGACTGCTGACCAGGAGGAAATCGCCGCCGCCATTATGGACGGTGATGCCGCCGGTGCGTGCCGGTGAAAAGATCGTTCGGGCATCGACCGTCGTCAGGCCGAGATCGCTGGCAAGCCGGAAAGGGCGGCCGCGCGGCAACAGGAAACAGTCGCCCACGTCCAGCCGCACCGCGTCAGGGACGCCCTCAACCGACAGCCAGCATTGGCCGGACACCACCGCTCCGCATTTGATCGCTGCCTGCTGGTCAGGAAACTGGATCGCCCAGTCGCCACCGGCTTCCAGGCCGGCGGACAGGTAATTGCGCGGCTTCAGCAGCGACAGCACGTCTGACAGCGGATCCATGAGGGTTCTCGGACGATTGCGAAGATATTTCGGATTTTACCGCATAGATCGTATGATCGCAACCTTCTATCTCCTTCGGCAACGGGCTGCCTGTACGGCCTTCGCCGAAAACCAAGGAGAAATGATCATGCGTGTGTTCGTTACCGGGGCTACCGGTTTTGTCGGTTCGGCTGTTGTGCGGGAATTGCTCGGGGCGGGCCATCAGGTGCTTGGCCTCGCGCGGTCGGAAGCAGGTGCGAAGTCGATCGTGGCAGCGGGTGCCGAGGCGCATCGCGGCGATATCGAGGATTTCGACAGCCTGCGCAGCGGCGCTGCCCAATCGGATGGCGTCATCCACACGGCCTTCAACCACGACTTTTCGAGATTCGCCGCCAGTTGCGCAGTTGACCAGCGCGCCATCGAAACGCTCGGCGCGGCGCTCGAGGGTTCCGAGCGGCCGCTGCTTGTCACCTCCGGCCTCGCCGGTTTTGCGCAGGGAAGGCCGGCAACCGAAGACGACAAACCCGCGCCTCCATCGGCCGCCATGCCGCGCGCTTCGGAAGCAACGGCCGTGGCGCTCGCAGCGCGCGGGGTGCGCGCATCGACGGTGCGGCTGGCGCCGACCGTCCATGGCGAGGGCGATCACGGTTTCGTGCCGATGCTGATTGCCATTGCGCGTGAAAAGGGCGTCTCGGCCTATGTCGGCGACGGCGCAAATTGCTGGGCGGCGGTGCACCGGTTCGACGCCGCCACCCTGTACAGGCTGGCGGTGGAGAAGGGGGCGGGCGGCGTCAGCTATCATGCGGTTGCCGAACAGGGCGTGGCGAGCAAAGAGATCGCCGAGATCATCGGCCGCCGGCTCGGCCTGCCGGTCGTTTCCATAGGCCCCGAGGACGCGGCTGCGCATTTCGGCTTTCTCGGGCATTTCATCGGCAGGGACTTGTCGGCGTCAAGTGAGCAGACCCGCACTGCGCTGGGATGGCAGCCGACCGGGCCGGGGCTCATCGCCGATCTCGATCGTGCCCGCTATTTCGAGGCCTGATCAGGCCGGCCAGTCGCGTTGCATTGCACGACCTACAGCCTGGCGATCAGCGGCAGTGCCAGCAACACGGCCAGACGCAGCCCGCCGAGCGGGCAGCACCGTCGTGCTGCTGGAACCGCCGCCACATCTGTATGGCGGCAAGCAGAACGAACACGGCGTAGGCCGCCCGCAGCCCGGACGACCTGCTCGCCCGTCGCCGGAAAGCCGGCGAAGCCATGGCCTCGTCATGGCAGACCTACCTTGCTACGGGGATGCGCGCGCGATTCCCGCGCCTAGTTAGAGATCGCCCTTCCTCACCTTGCCGTAAACGATATTCCGGTTCGAGCCATAGTAGACTTTCGCGTCGAAAGGACTCCCGCCGAGGGCGGCATTGATGATGCCCCACATATCGTCGGCCGAACGTAGGATGAGCGGCCAATCCATGAAAGTCTCCATGTAACCATCCGTCGTTATCTCGTCGCTGAAATTGGCAAACAGGAATTCGCCACCGGGCTTGACGAGTTCCATGGCTCTTTGAAGCAGGCGGACGCCGATGGCACGCGGCAGGTAATCGTAAAGGCCCGATGCGTAGACGAGATCGAATGTGCCAAGGGCGTAGGCGCGGCGTAGGATGCCGCGTACGGAACCCTGGACTGCCTCGACTGGCGTGCCGGCAAAGTCGTGGTTCACCGTGGCTATGCTGACGGGGTCCTGATCCAGGCCGATCCAACGTTGCAGTTTATGCCTGGCCAACGCGTCGGAGCGTTCGGCTTCCCTGAGGTGGCCGCAGGCAATCGCTAGCACCTCAGCCTTTTCCACACTGCTGGCCGTCTCGTCCACGGTCCTGGCCAGAATATCCCGCCGCTCGCGCCCCGCCACCGAACTGGCAGCTTCACTGGTGTACGCATAGATTTGCCGACCAAGTAAGGTCGACGAGGCCACGATCTCGTCGGCGATCGGATGCTTGTAGTAAATATCCAGCAGGCCTGCATCGCCCGAATACCCGCGCGGTTTTTCGACCGACCACCGCGTGAACGGGTCCTGGAGCAAATATTCCGCGACCCGATGCTGCTGAGCCAAAGGAACGAGTTTCTGCCAAACCGCGGGAGCAACCTGCCGGCGGAGCTTGTGGAGTCGCCCCGCCAAACGATGGACAATGGGGGCGGCCGGTTTGTGTCGCGCAAAGGCTTGATGAGCAAGGTCCAGTATCAGGGCGAGCTGGGCCGTGCTGTCCCTCAACTCGTCGGAGTCAGCCGCCTCTTCGGAGGTCGCAACATGTTTCTTCATCAGCCTGGTGGTGACCAGGCTGTATTGGTCGAGCTGCAGTTTTGGCTTGATAGGCATGCCGTTTACTCTCCGGTTTACCGCCCCGGTCCCCGGCCAGCAGCATAGGTGCGCCGCCAACCAATGCTAACAATTTTAATAAAATTTAAGTAAAATTTTAATCAACGGAACGGCCATCAATCCTGCAAACTGGCTAAATCCGAACCGCCCGTTTACCCTCGGTTAGCGACATCTGACTTTTCTTGCGGACAGGGACGTCTTCATTCCCCGATCGCAGGCGACGTCGGCTGTTGCATTCGCTACTGCAGATCGCGGAGGAGCGTTGCGATGCAACTGAGCGAGGACGTTGCCCAGAAGGTGGCGGCAGCGATTGGACGTCCGCGGTGGCATTCCGCCGATCCGGAACTCCTGACACTGTTCCTGCAGAAGGATGCCGATGAGAATCGCAGCCTTGTGCGATGGGGTATTGCGGCTGCTGTATTCAGCTATGTGGCCTATGGCCTTTTCGATTGGTTTCTCTTTCCGGATGTCGCCGGCCGGCTTGTTTTGACGCGCGTTACGCTAGGGATCACTTCCCTGGCGCTTGTCGAATTTGTCGCCCGACGGGGCTTTGCCCTTGCCACCTTGCACCTTGTAGCAGCGCTGGCGATTGTCTCCGGTGCCCTTGGGTGGCTCGTCTCCGCTGTTGGAACAGAGCATCAGGATGCCCTCTCCCATTTCATGGTTTTTGGCACAGTGTTCATCCTGGGTGCGAATCTGTTCTTCAACTTCCGTTTTTGGCTTTCAGCCCTTGCCTCCGCGACGGTCGCCGCAAGCTTTGTGTACGCCGCGATGTTCTCCCTTCAGGCCGACATCGCCGGCCGCATCGTGCTGTCGGCCTATTTCGTGAACTGCCTCGTCTTGTCGCTTTATCTTTCCTGGCGGCTGAGCCTGGAGCGGTACCAGACCTTCCTGCACGCGCTTCGGGCGCAGTTCCAGGAGCAGGCTGCTATCAAGAAGGGGCAGAAGCTAACCGAAATCGCCGACACCGATCCGCTCACGGGAATGAAGAACCGCAGGGCGATCATTCGAGAATTCTCGGAGCTGCGCGAAGACTGGGCCGCGGACGACGACGAGATAGGGCTCATTCTGATCGACGTCGACTACTTCAAAAGGTTCAATGACGGACTTGGTCATCAGGCCGGCGACGATTGCCTGATCAAACTCGCCCATGTCCTCTCCGAGATGGCGGCTGCCAACAACGCCATCGCGGCCCGCTATGGCGGAGAAGAATTCGTCATTCTCTGCAAGGTCACCGGGCGGGCTCACCTTCATGAGATAACGAAGAAATTCTGTCGCGCTGTAGAGGATTTGGATATCTACCACCCTGATCGGGGCGACAAGCTCAACATCGTAACGATCAGTGCCGGGGCGTCGTTGACGCGCGCCGATCAGAGCATAGAGCTTAGAATCCTGCTGCAGGAAGCTGACCGCGCGCTCTACGCGTCCAAGTTTGCCGGTCGGGCTACGTTCACGATTTACGACCCGCACGCCACCAGCCAGGATCGCTCCGGCGAAAATCTTTCAGAACTGCTGAAGGTGGCAGTTTCCAACCAGCTCGTTTCTGTCGCTTACCAGCCAATTCGCGAGCTGGCGTCGGGCCGCGTGCTGGGGCACGAGAGTCTGATGCGTGTATGCGACTTCGACGGCACCATGATCAGTCCGTCCGTATTCATACCCGTTGCCGAGCAGACCGGAGCGATCGTGGAACTGGGTACATGGCTGATCGATCGAGCCTGCGGTGACATGGCGGAATACGGATTGGGCTCGGTCGTGACGGTGAACGTATCCGTTCTTCAGCTCAAGGCTCCCAACTTTTCACTCCGGATCACCGAAATCCTTGGCAGGCACGGCCTTGCGCCCCAGAAACTGGCCATCGAAATCACCGAAGGCAGTGACATCTTTCTGGAGGCGCAAGCGGTCAGAAACGTGGAGCGGCTGCGAAAACTCGGCGTTCAGATCTGGCTGGACGACTTCGGAACGGGATTTGCCGGCTTGACATGGCTCCGCCGCTTCAAATTCGACGTGGTCAAGATCGATCGCAGCTTCCTCCACGATTGCCAGACGTCTCGTGGCTTGAGCCTGTTGCGGGACATGGTCGGGCTGCTTCGCAATCTCGGCCATGTCGTGCTCGCCGAGGGCGTCGAAACGGAGGAGCAGTACATATTGCTGCAGCGCCTGGGGGTAAATTTGATGCAGGGCTTCCTCACCGGGCATCCAGTCCCGATCGAAGAGGTAAACCAAATGAGGCAAGGCCTTGTTGCCTAGCGGCAGCCTCTACGCTGAAGCTTCGGAGGGCATCCTGCTTCGTTCCGGTCCCCCTACGCTACTTCGTAGCTTCGGGCGACACTCCTACGCCCAGATTCGGTTCCGGGTGGCCTGCCACCCGAAGCCCGCAGGGCGTAGGGTGGCGGAGAGGGAGTCCGCCAAACTACCGTCTTCCGCCGTTCCCCTACGTCCCGTCCCTGCCTTGAAACTCAAGGCTTACAGCACCTTTTCGTCTTTTATTGTTCCCCATTGTTCTGTACTATCCCCACTTTGGAGTGGGGAAGAAAGTGGGGAACGTGGCGAGGACGCTGCAAAAATTGACCGACGTAAAGGTCAAGTCTGACAAGCTTAAGCCTGGTCGCCACAGCGACGGCGGAGGCCTGTATCTCAACGTGTCACCCACAGGCACCAAGTCGTGGCTCTTCATGTGGACGCCGGCCGGCGGCAAGCGGCGCGAAATGGGGTTGGGGGCCTATCCAGCCGTCACATTGGCCAAGGGCCGGTCCAAGGCTGCTGAGTGCCGGGTGGCGGTTGAAGAGGGGCGAGATCCAATCGCCGAGAAGGCCAAGGAGGAGGAGCCGACGTTCGGAGAATGCGGCGACAAGTTCTTGGCTTCGATGGAAGGGTCCTGGCGCAATGAGAAACATCGCGCGCAGTGGAAAATGACGCTTCTCGTATACTGCGCGCCCATCAGGCCGAAGAAGGTCTCTCTGGTAGGCACGGGCGAGGTTTTGGAGGTGTTGACCCCGATTTGGAACGAGAAGCCCGAAACCGCCTCCCGGCTTCGTGGGCGCATAGAGCGCGTACTAGACTTCGCCAAGACCAAAGGATGGCGATCTGGCGAGAACCCTGCATTGTGGCGCGGCCACCTCAAGAACGTTCTGCCCGCCAGGAAGAAGCTTTCGCGTGGCCACCATCCGGCCATGCCCTATGACCAAGTGCCTGCCTTCACCGGGCGCCTTCGAACGGCAGAAGCAATGGCCGCGCGAGCTTTGGAGTTCCTGATTTTGACCACGGCCAGGTCCGGCGAGGTCTACGGCGCGAAGTGGCCTGAGATTGACTTCACCGCCGGCATCTGGACAGTCCCGGCCGCGCGTATGAAGGCCAGCAAGGAACATCGCGTTCCCTTGTCCAAGCGAGCGCTTGCGTTAGTCAAAGGGCTGCACGAGGCAAAAATCTCCGACTACGTTTTCCCCGGGCAAGGGAAAGAGAAGTCTCTTTCGAGCTCAGCAATGGATATGCTTCTTCGCCGAATGAAGGCACACCAGTTCACGGTGCACGGTTTCCGCTCTTCCTTCCGCGACTGGGTCGGTGACAAGACGCAGTTCCCTCGGGAGGTCGCAGAAGCTGCGCTTGCACACGAGGTGGGTAGTGCAGTCGAGCGTGCATATCGTAGAGCCGATGCAATTGAGAAGCGGCGGAAACTGATGCAGGCATGGGAAGATTATCTGACTGCCGCAAGGGCTGACAACGTTGTGAAGATGAGAGGATAATGGCTGAGGAGTTTCAATCTCACTTCGCTGAGTTGAAGCTGCGCATGGACCGCTTGGCCAAGCGTTTGGGGATATCCTCAGACCAGCGACCGGAGGCAATCTGGGAGCTTATCGGCAAGTCTCTAGCCCAAAAGGAGCGGGAATTTGCAGGCTTTCCCGTCTTTTTGGACTTTCGAGCCCCAGAAATAGGTCGTCCTCTAGGATTGGGCGACAATGAAATTGCACAGAAAGTGCAGGCCCACTTAGCCGCTCATCCAAACTTGCGGACGGTCCGCCAAGCAGTCGAAGCCATGCGGGAAAGTGGACTTCTTTCGAATGCTATTACCCGCGAATCGTATCAGAAAGCCGTGTCACGAGGGCGCCGGGCTCTAGCCGAGGAAGACACAAGGAAGGAAGCCCAGGCTAAGGCGGATGAACAGCGCTTAAAGGAGGGAAGGCGGAAGCCCCGGCAGTTCTAATTACGGCAATCTGTTTGCAGAACTGACAGCGCTTTTCCCATGCGTAAATTGGTGGACGACCTGATGCACACGTGCACAGGTGGCGTGTTGGCCGGTCAGCCAGCAAGGGGGATCCCCTTCCATGACCAAAATCTCAGTTACCATCAACGAAGCCGTAGAGATTTCCGGCATCAGCCGCAGCGGTCTCTACAAGATGTTCAAGGCCGGGAAAATCACACCCCGGAAGAACGGCAAGCGCACCCTTTTGCTCGTCGCCGATCTCGAACGCGTGATCGAAAACCTCCCGGCAGCGGCGTGAGGTGCGACAATGACCATACACGACAAAGCCGCCGGCCTGGCAGGGCTCGGCGGCTCGGTAGATAGGAATGCTGTCGATGCATCTTTCTACTCCAACCACTCCGAAACGGCAATTGAAATTGACGATGGAACGTATGCCATCGCGGTTGTCGCAGCGCGCTTTCGGGTGCCACCAGCCACCGCATTTGAAGTCTGCCGCTTGGCAGGTTTGGGGGTGCGCTAATGGTCGCCCGCCCACATCTGCCTGCTCTCACCGCTGAGCGCGCCAGAGCGCTTCTGATCTACGACCCTGAAACTGGCGCGCTGAATTGGCGCGTCGCAAGGCCCGGGACTTTCAGTGGCGCCCTCGCAGGTACGCGAACCAGCGAGGGCTACACCCAGGTTGAAATCGACTATCGCCTGTACAAGGCGCACCGCGTCATCTGGCTGATGCAAACTGGGAAATGGCCGAAGCACCATGTCGACCACAAAAATGGCATGCGCCCAGATAACCGATGGAAGAATCTGCGCGAGGCGACACCCCTTCAGAACGCTCGCAATCGCCGCCCGGGCAAGAGCAACAGCAGCGGTCGCATCGGTGTTACGCGGACCGCCAGCGGCCGATGGCAGGCGTTCATCGGTGTCGATCTGCAGAACCTGGTGCTTGGGACATTTCCAACCTTTGACGAAGCTGCTGCTGTGCGGGCTGCCGCCGAACTCCTGCACTACGGCGAGTTCGCGGCCCAACCTCTTGAGGCCGCAGAATGAGCCGCGAGTTCTCAAAGATCAGCCCGAAAGTTTGGCGGTCGAAAAGGTTTCGCCGCCTGCCTTCAGACGATGCTCGCTTTCTCCTGCTCTACATCCTGACCAGTGAGCATCAGACTAGCGCCGGCTGTTTCAGAATGCCGGATGCATATGCGGCGTCCGACTTGGCTTGGCCAACCGACAAAATGCAAACAGCGCGTGGTCACCTCGTCGAGGGCGGCCTAATCGCATTCGACGCCTCCACAGACGAGTATTTTGTTATCGGCTGGTTCGTACACAACAAGCCGATGAACACCAGCCATCAGAAGTCGATCGTACGCGTTGTCGCCGACGTTGAAAGCGACGCGTTACGCGAGGTGGCGGAGGCCGAACTTCAACCGGCATTGATCCCCAGCACGGTGGAAACGCTGAGTGGCTCAAGGCTTGGCACCTCAGTCTATATGAACAGGAGGGCGGCTTCATGAGCCCACACCGTGAACACACTGTGTCGAGACACTGTCGACATAAGGAGACTCAGACGGAGACAGTTACACGAGACGGAGAAGAGACTGGAACCGAGAATTTTAAAGAGACTTTCACTCAGACCGTCAAAATCGCGAACGAAGGCGTTCCCTCATCGCCGGCAAGGGGCTTTGGAGGAAAGATAGGACACAAGCCGGCGAGAACTGCGCTCCATAGCACCGGAGGCAACCATGGATAACACCAAGCCCCTCACCCTTCAAAGAGCCGCCGGGATTGCTGGCGTGTCACCTGATACCATCGCGCGATGGTGCAAACGTTATGGGATCGGAAAACAGCTCCACCCGAAGGCACCGTGGCGCGTAGACCCCACAGGGCTCGCGATAATTATGGCAGGAGATGCCGACGCCCTTCGCAGCTACCGCGAGCAAGTGGCATAACGGATGCCGCGCCACTTGCTCGCGAGCCTAGCTCACACCACGCCCATTGCAGCCATGAACTTCTTTGCCACAGCCTCAGCTCCCTTCCCCTTAGGGTGAAGCTCGTCCGTCCATTGACCCGCTTTCACGGTGTTCCGAACGTCAACAACGGTTATGTGCCTGACTTGGAGTAGTGTGGCGTAGAACGCATCGATCAAGTGTTTCATGATTTTTGCGATCAGCACCTTGTCCGCTTGCAGGTTGTAGCCACGCCGCTCTAGGGGCTTGCCGAGCCAAACGCCATTGTGGCGCGGGATAGGATAGTCGTAGGTGTTAACGAGCATGGTAGTCCGTCTGCTAGAGAGCTGGCGAACGTCATCTGCAATCTCTTGATAGCCAGATCGCAAGGTATCCATGCTCATCTGGAGCCAGGACACATTGATGTGTGTGGTGGGGTCGTTGCCGTCCCCTTCGTCCCGCCAGCGGAGCAGATCAAATAGGGCTCCGCCTCCGATGAAGTCGTTTCCGCCGGCCGAAACAATGAAGTATCTGAACGATTCAGAGGCCACATTCTGGCGGTAGTCTTTTTCCGTGCGAACTTGTTGAAACGTGTCTCCAGGATAGGCTGTTCCCGTTGCGTAAAAGCGCGGGTTCAACTCAATGATGTCGTAGAATGTGTGGTCGTAGCCGGCTACAGCGGACAGCGGCCAAAGGATGTTCACCCAGGAGTCACCGTCGGAGGTAACCCGGATTTTTTCCTGCTTTGGCAGATCCTTTGGAGGAGATCGACGCTGCTTTTCAGTAGGAGTCTTGTACACCTTCTGTCGAGGCACGAGGCGTCCTCGACCGTCATAGATGTCGTAGACCAGTGAGACGGCCTCGTTCGGTTTAGGAAATAAACCGCCTGCACTGGAACGCTTTACGGAAGTCGAAGCCTGCAACGAATCAGAATGCGATTTTGTAGTTGATTTAGCCATCTTGCCCTCCCAAACAACCCGGCAGAGGCTACAACGGCTCTAAGAATATTGCTACGAAAAATCCTCTTACCTTATTTCCACTTTGGATTCGCCCGCGCGGATAATCCCGGATGTTGCTGAAGATGCGGAACGCCAGCGACAGCTGAGGCTGATAGATTGCCAGTGTCATCACTGGAGGTCTCACTATGCGCCTAGGCGCCGCGATGATCGAAAATATCAGACTTCGTGTTTCGCCCGAGGAAAAGGCCGAACTCCGCGCTGCAGCCGTGGATCGCGGCCTTACGCTGTCTGAATACATCCGAGAAGCGAGCGAGGAGCAGCGCCGTCTTGTTGAATTCGCCCAGCAGCAAGGTCTTACGCTGAGCGAGTTCTTGCGCCGCTCTGGAGTCGGCGTCGTGGGAACAGGCCGCAAGAGCGGGGCCGCCTGAGCCATGTCACAGTTTTTAACTCCCCCGCTGTTCCAAGCATTCGATGCCAGCGCAAATCCACGGGTAGGGGCCAAGGCTTATATTTACGGGACCGGCACCACAACGCTGTTGTCCTTGTTCAGCAATGAACTGCTGACGACGCCGCAGGCCAATCCGATGATTGCGGATGCAGCCGGCGTTTTCCCGAACTGCTTCATTGCCCAGACCAAGTTCAAGGTTGTCCTCAAGACCTCCGCCGATGTGATCGTCGCGACCCGTGATCCGGTTTACTCAACAGGGCAGGCCGACAACGTGTCAGCCTCAAACGTCAGCTTCGATGGCTCAGGCATCGGATTTTCCTCGACCAATGTCCAAGATGCCCTGGTGGAGATGTACGGGTCGGTTGCAAAACTCTCCGGCGCCGATTTCCTCGGGCCGGTCACCGTAAGCCAGAACTCGACTGGGGCGTTTTTCCAGGCTGTTTCGACCGACGATGGAGCCGCAGCAGCTCCAAGCTTCGAGGCCTACCGCAATTCAGCGTCTCCGGCCGCAGCAGACGTTCTCGGGGAAGTCCCCTTCTACGGCAAGGATAGCACCGACGCCAAGACGCTCTACGCTGCCATACGGGCCGTTCTGATCGATCCTGTCAACGCGACGGAAGACGGCGAGCTTCTCATTCGCACGGTCCTTGCTGGCACGCTTGCCGATCGGCTGCACATTCGCGGCGGCGCCTACATGGAAGGTGCAAGTGGAGGCGATAAGGGAGCCGGGACGTTCAACGCGACTGGCGTCTTCGAAAACGGCGTTCGAATCGGCGCCGCCGATGCTGTTCTTGAAGACCAAAAGGCTTCCGGCACGGACGCGCAGCTTTTGGCTGCCGGGGCATTTCGAACGAGGGACTTAAACACAAAGGTCCGCGATGTCTTCTCGCTGATTACCCTGTCAACGAACCAGTTCACGCCAAGTGTCTCGGGCTGGGTCGAATGGTCTACCCCGGCAAAGGGGTCGGAATTGTTCCAGTCGCGGCTTTTCAACGTCACAGACACAGCGGCGGTTGGATATAGTTCAAGCGGCTACTCAAACGCGGGCGGGGAAGAGCACACCACTAGCTGCTTCGGTGGGGCGCCGGTTGTTGCCGGCAAAACATACCGGATAGAGCAGCGCAATGGTGGTGGAAACGGCGGCATTGCGACCAGCTACGGCACCGAAGTTTACACCCGCGTCCTCTTCTGGAGGACAGCTTAGTGGCCGTTCATGTGAAGATCCCTAAAAGCTCGGCCGATGTTACGTCCAAAGAGCAGTATGACGCCCTACCGCCCGGCGCCATCTTTATGTCTGGCGACAAGGTATTCCAAAAGCCGAGGGTGTTGCATTGAGTGATCAATTCCTCACTCCGACTGGAAATTTCGTCGCTCGCGGTGCCGAGCACGTAAACCCGGCGCTTGTCGACATCCTGGGCGAGGCTGCCAACCGCCTTGGCGTGAAGGTTGAGGCATATTCGGGCTATCGTCCGGGCGATCCTCGTTTTCACGGCAAGGGCATGGCTACCGACATTCGCATCATCGGTGCGGATGGTAAGCCTGTTCCTAATTATCAGAGCGCGGAGGGCTTCTCGCAGTACGAAAAGCTCGCTCAGGAGGCCCGTAAAATCCAGCAGGAGAAGTACCCCAGCCTCGACAAGAATTTCCGCTGGGGAGGGTATTTCTCAGGCGGCAAGGGCAAGTATGGGGCTATGGACCTCATGCACTTCGATCTTGGCGGCTCGGATAAGCTTGGCATGGCCGGCGGCTCTTGGGAGAAGGGGTTGAGTGAAAAACAGGCTGCGCTGTTTCCCGGTGCGACAAGCTCTGGCGGCGTGGCTGCATCTTCGACGTTCGATCCCACGGCTTTCGGTGCCGTCCCTCTTGATGCGCCTGCCACCGCCTCAGCAACGCCTTCTTCCGCCATCGGCACGACCCAGGCCGCCTTTGCCGGTGATACGCCTGTAGCCCCTGCCGTTGGCGCGCTGAACAACCTCGTCCAGCCTGCCGCCGCTCAACAGCCGGGCTTTCAACCGACGCCGATCAGTGCGCCAATGCCATTTGAGCCGCCACAGGCAGCAGCACCACCTCCGATCGCTGCTGGTGACGGAAGTGGCGCTGGTCCTTCAGGCAATTTCCCAGGACTCGTCACGCCCGGCAATATCGATCTGTCGAAGCGTCCTGTCGTGAAGAATGCTGACGGCACGATCAGCACCGTGCGGTCGATGTCGTTCAATGAGGACGGCAAGGAAATCCTGATCCCCACAGTTTCCCCAGATGGAAAAATCCTGTCGGATAACGAGGCGATCGACCTCTACCGCAAGACCGGCCAACAGCTTGGTATCTTCGATAGCCCAGCCAGCGCCACGACCTATGCTCAATCATTGCACGAGAGCCAAGCCAAGTTCTATGGCGGCGGTCAAGGCGCGAAACCCGCATTCGATCCGGTCGCGGCTGGAGCGGTGCCGTTCGACCCGACGCAGTTCGGTGCGGTCCCGGTCGACGAGAGTGCGCCAGCCATCACGATGTCAGGTCGCCAATCGACCAACGTCGAACAACTGAATCCTGACGGCTCCACATCTCCGGCCAACATTCCAAAGCAGCCGGGGCAGCCCTTCGGTTCAATCGAGGGGACATCTCCCTCTGTTATGGACCGCCTTTACATCGCCGGAAAGGCTCTTGGTCTTCCTGTCGACCAAATGACCCGCGACAATGCCTCGATCGATGCTGGTATGCGCGGCGTGGCGGACACGGCCTCCTTCGGGCTTGCGGATGAAATCGCGGCAAAGCTTGGCAGCGCCACGGGCGTTGGAGGGCGTGAAGGTAACTACGAGGGCAATCTAAACCTTCAGCGCACCCTGGACCGCGTGGACGAACAGCAGCACCCTATGGCTCGCGGTGCCGGTCAACTTGCCGGCGGCGTTGCCGTAGGGATGCTCGCTCCGGCGGCCAAAGCCGCTAATGTGGTGGAAGGTGCGGCGGCTCAGGCGCCAAACGCGCTTGCCAGGATCGGTCAAGGAGCCAAGCTGGGTGCGACGTATGGTGGCCTGTACGGCTTTGGTTCGGGAGAAGGCTTCGAGGATAGGGCAAAAAACACCCTTTCCGGTGCTCTGACGGGCGGCACGATCGGCGCCGCAATTCCCGCTGGAACAGCCGTAGCTGGGAAGGTGTATAACACTCTAGCCGATGTCATGATGCGGCCGGCAGCAAATGCCATTCGCAGCGTTGTAGCACCTGAAGCCAATGCCTTGCGCCTGGCACAGCGCGCACTAGCCCGCGATAGTCTGACACCTGATCAGGCCGGAGCCAAAATGTCAGACGCCCTGGCGGCAGGCGATGACACGACCATGCTCATGGATGTCGGCGGCGAGAATACCCGGCGCCTTGGCAGAGCCGCAACCAATATCCCCGGAGAGGGCGCAGACAAGATCAAGACCGCCGTTTATGACAGGCAGCTTGCTCAGCCCGAGCGCGTGGCTGAAGCTGTCAGGAAGGGCCTGGACGACCCGGCAAACTACTTCTCAACCATTGACGACATCATTGCTCAGCGGCAGACGGCGGCCAAGCCGCTCTACGATCAGGCGTACAAGACCCCTGTTCCATTCACGTCCAAGCTTGAAAGCCTCCTCGGTCGCGGCAAAGTCATGAAGGACGCGCTGCGCAGAGCGAGGGATATGGGCGAGGCCGAGGGCATTCCATCCCAGCAGTTCTTTGCGAAGATCGCCGATGACGGAAGCTATACGATCCAGAGTGTACCGGACGCCCGGCAATGGGATCTGATGAAGCGATCCCTCGATGACATCATTCAATCCGAGACCGAGACGATGCCGAATGGTAGCGAAAAGCTCTCCAATCTAGGGCGCATTGTTTCGGGCATTCGCCGCGAGATGCTCACTGAAGTCGACCAGGCAAACCCCGCCTATGCGAAGGCTCGGCAAGTGTACTCGACGGCCTCGGAATCGCTCGATGCTGTGACCAAGGGTGGCAAGCTTCTCGATGCCGATCCTGAACTCGCCCGCCGCACTCTGGCTGACATGAGCGAAGGCGACAAACAGCTTGCGCGCCTTGGTATCTCTAAAGCCCTTGTAGACCGCGTACAGAGGGCCAGGGACGGTGCCAACGTCGTCAGGGGCATCTTTGCCTCGCCAAGGAACCGCGCCGTTCTCAAAGAGGCCTTCCCGACTGAAGCGTCCTTCAAGGATTTTCAATCGGCTATGGAACGTGAAGGACAGAAGACCCGCACCAACATGGCGATTGGCGGCAACTCGACCACCGCAGCCCAGGCGGCGGACCTTGCAAGCAATTTCGACGCAGGCGTGGCTGGACACATCATTTCCGGTCGTCCGCTAGCGGCTGCAGGTGCACTTGTCCAAAAGGCCCTTGCTCGCGCTACGGTCGTGAATGAGGCCACCGCCAAGGAGCTGGCCAAGATTTTGACGACAACCGATCCCGCCGTGGGCCGACAAATCATGACACAATTGCAGCACATGGCGATGAGGGACGCGCGCGTGGCCAAGAACCTTTTGCGGGTCCGGAGCCTGCTGCGCAATTCGGCGATCGTCGGGGGAACGCGAGCGGGGACGGACGTTCTCCACCCGCCTGTGGTCCAGCCCGCGATGAAGTCGCCGATCAGCTTGGCAGCGCCTTCGTCAGATGGTGGGCTCTAATGCAACAGATAGAGCGTCCCCAACACCGGAACGAACGCGAGCACGAGCATCCAGAGATCGCGAAGCGAGCCGCGATAGGTGTCATTGCCTGCCGCCTCGTGCCGAGAATAGCGGATGATCCCGAATATGGCTCTCGATGCCAATAATGCCCCAATGACGCCGGCCGCTCCGAAAGTCAGCAGATCCGTCCGGCCGTCGCCGCTGTCGGGGAAGAATACGAAATACAGGGAGGCGAAGACCCAAACTGCGATAAGCCCCGGCCCCAGAAGCTTTCGCCAGTCCCGAGTCTTTGACCAGGCCACAACCTGCGCAATGACTGCCGCAGCGACGAGGCTCCCGGCGACAGTCGCGCCCATAACAGCGACAAACAGAGTCAGTTCGCGTGTCAATTCAAACCCTCAAAGAAGTTCGGCAGCTTATCATCAAGCATGCAGGGCGAGGAAGTCCAACTTGTCGGAACCAGCCAGGAGATCAGGCGATGACCGCAGCACTGAATAAGGTACACGGGGCGGTGGTCGTGCCGATAACGAAGCCGGCTGTACCCCCTGCTTCGCCCGAGGCTTTTACCGACGCCGAGAAACGGGCTTTTGCGTCATTTGATGCACGGGAGAAGAAGCGCACGCCTCTGCCTTCGTTCAAGGTAAAGATGGGAGCAAGCGTTGAGGGTGTGCCACACGCGCAACTGTCCATCGATCATGCCCATACAATGGCTGGCTATATCCTCCAATCTGAAGCCATCAAGTCGGAGAGCTTCGCCTTTTATGACGGCATCACCCAGGCGCTTGCCACGCTTGCAACAAAAGGTGGGGTAACCCAGCCCAAGGCTCTGAACTTCGGCATGGCTATCGTGGCCGGGATCAATCCGCGCGACCAACTTGAGACCATGCTGGCAACCCAAATGGCGGCAGTGCACATGGCAACAATGACATTTGCGCGCAAGCTGCAGGGCTCAGAGACTTTGGAGCAGCAGGACAGCAACGAACGTACGTTCAACAAGCTCGCGCGCACCTTCGCGAGCCAGGTTGAGGCGTTGAAACGCTACCGCAGCAAAGGCGAGCAGCGGGTCATTGTTGAGCGCGTCACCGTCGAAAGGGGCGGCCAGGCTATAGTTGGCAATGTCGCTCATGGGGGTGGGGAGGTTCAAGAAAATGGCCGGTAACCCCATAGACAAGGCGCACGCGGCGCCGAGGTGCACAGCTCGCAGTAAGCGCACAGGCGTTGGCTGCAAGGCGCCAGCAAAGCGCGGATGGCGCGTCTGCCGGTTTCATGGTGCTGGCGGTGGAGCCCCAAGAGGCACGGGGCATGGCCAGTTCAAGCACGGGCGGTTTTCATGTGAAGCAATTGCTCAAAGGCGGGCCGTAGCCGCCCTGGTTGCCGAAGCCATGCGCGCGGCCGCCGGCATCACTTAGCTAAGGGAGTAAGAACATGGACCTCACCAAAAGGTAGGAAGGATGATCCTCGATAGGCCGGCTGCCCCAAAGCATCAAGGAACCCCCGTAGGTTCGTCCGCGTTTGGGCGAATGGATCAAGAGACCCAAGCCTTCAAAGGTCATATGGCCTTAAACTGGACATGCCTATGGATGCTGGGATTGCGCCATACGTCCATTGAACTCAGCCCGGTGATGGTCACGAGCGCTAATGGAACGTAATGGAAGCTAATGGAACGTAATGGAAGCTAATGGAACGTAATGGAGCCCTCCATCTATCCCTCGAAATGCGAGCCCTTCAGGGCGTCGCTCTTGGCGCGAGCGGAGCGGATGGCGTTGATCCACGCGGCGAAAGATTTCGTTGGAAGCTTGTAAAGACCCCGTAGGGTTGCATCCTGCAGGATAACCTCTTTGGCTTTAAGTGCCCTAAGAGCGTTAGCGACGTTTGCCTCCGAAACTCCGGACTCTTTTATGATTGTCTTCCTAGGTACCCAATCATCGCCATACTCCGCCATCGCGTCTAGCACCCTGCGATATTCGGCCGACGACACCCGCGCGAGGTACATGTCTTTAAAAAACTTATCCCCTAATTGCGTAAGGGCGCCCCCATCATCAAATGCTCCCTCACCCACGTCCTCAATATCAATCTCATTGTCTTTGTCATGGTCGAATGCAGAGTAAGAAAACTGCTGCACAAAATGTGGATAGCCTTCTGACAACTCCGCTAAGAAATCGATGGCCTCTTCAGTGATCGTCGTTTTCACGGCGTTCTTCCTGTTGGCCTCCTCAATCCCGTTCCTTACGACCCTCTTTCTTTCATCGATCTCTAGTGGCTCTAGAAGCATTGTACTGAAAAGCCTAGGAGACGATTCGTGACTGTCGCGAAGTTTCCCCAACAGAGTTGGGAGACCCGCCAACCCAAAAACTATTCTGTCGCAGCCCTGCCATTTCAGGCGTTCAGCTATCAACTTCAGATAAGCGCCTAAGCCCGCATCAACGGAAGGACGGTCCGCCTCATCAATTAGAAATAGTATCCCGTCGATGTCGCTACCCATCGCCTCGCAAAAAGCAGCGATGTTATCTACGAATTGTTCAGCGACCTCCTCCGTGTCTAGGACTATTTGTTCCTTGCTGAAGCTGACCCCTAATACCTCCCAATTGGAGAGCCACTCCCACGCAGCCTTCGCTTTCTCTTTAACAGCATTTTTGCTGCCGATCTCCTTTCGGAGGCCCCTACCGATTTTTCTAACCACATCGTTCTGCGTGGTGCAGCCACCCAGGTCGATAGATACTGACAGAAAATTAAATTCAGGAGCCGCGAAAGGAGGCAATGTGCCTTCAGCAAGCATGTTGACGGCAAATAGAAGAGACGATTTGCCTATTCCACGCTCGCCTTGAACGATGAAGTGCTGAGGGTTTTTGTGCTTCGTCTGGAACAGACATTTTTCGATTAGTGTAAGCTCGTCCAATCGACCAACGAACATTCCGGAGTGGACAATATCATTTGGACGAAATGGATTGTATTTGAGAGTCGCCATCTTTTTTTGCCCTGTGCCGAACGCCGTTTATCAACCTCTAGCGTCTTCGCTGGCGATGGGTTTGCCACTTTCTGCAACACGCGGTCAAATGCTTCCTCCGACTGGTCGGTTCCGGGTAGTGCATTAGTTTAAAACTTTGGCTGGGCATGAACGCCTTGCTCGTAGCCAATTTCGGTGGTGTTCTGGGGAAAATCGATGGAGGGGATGATGCATTTTCCAAAGCCAGGAGATTGCCCAAAGTGTGGCAAGCCAGTTCGGGAAGCTCACATGGAGCATATGAACATGAGTGACGGCACCATGAGCTTAAAAGCCTTCAGCGCGGCTTGCCCCTCGTGCAACGCGATATTGGGCGTCGTGCTCGATCCTCGGCCGCCAGAAGACATGCTCGACAAGATCATGAAGGCCCTGCGCGTTAGGTAGCCCATCAGCGGTGGGCATGCTCGCCAGGTAGGCGTCAACGAACTTCAACATAGCCTTTTTGCAAGTGGGGAGCCTGCCCTCAAAGGTGCCTCTTAGTGCAATCATAATCACTGCTGTCGGATTTCGCTGGCGTGGTCCGTCACAGGCTCGCCGATCGGACGCAACTTCTTGATCGCTTCGTTGATACCCGAATAGTTTCCAAAGGCCCGCGCGGACATCTCGGTCTATGCATTCAGTTCGGGCGCATCGACACGACCTCTTCAATCGATAGCGGCGCTAATGGCTTCGCCGACGATTTCATATCCCGTCTCCGCGATGGCAGGCGAAATCCCCTGGTATTTCGTTGATCCGAATCGGCCGGTAATCTTCCGTCAGATGTATTCCGATTTTCCGTCCCACCAAGCCAGATAGACCGAATGGCTATCGGTGTCGGTGATGGTGGAAAGAGGGCCGGCGCTGGCGAAGTGTCGCCCTTGGCGGCGGTCTGAATTGTATTTCCTATACAGCACGCCTGATTTCTTAGACGCCCAAATCTGCTCCTGCAGGTACTTCTCCAGTTTCGCAGCGTCCATCAACGAGAGGCCGTTAGCGAGGATGACAAGGTATTGATAGCCATGCATGTGCCAATATTCGTTTAGCCGCATCATTCCTGGTCGGCGTGTGTATCCGATCATGTATTCTGTCACGAACGGAGATGCCACGACGCACCAAACGGTGTTGTAGTAGTGGTCTAGTGCTGCTGTCCTAAGCATCGATTGTCCCGGCTCGCGCGCATCATGCAATTTGTTGCACGGCTGGACCGACAACCGATCTCCTGTTTCTAGTTTCCCCCAACGTTTTACAAGGTCGCCCGATTGCCCGACACCGGCCTCTACCGGGGTACGGGCGAGCGGGCGCTTCCCGGACTGTCACTGCGCTCACTCAGGAGTAGGGGCAGATTTGAGCATCAGGATCGCCAAACGGTGACTCCATAATTAACCTCGGCACCCGATCACCATAACAACCGTAGTGCTCCCACACTGTCGCGCAAAATCCAGTTCTCGTGTCCTGTTTCAGCGCGTCTGAAATGCCTTTCGAGCAGTCATCACGATATAGCGATTGAGGGCCCCGAATTGGTCCGCCCAGCTTCTTCTCTAGCCTGCTTTCGGTTTGCATATGGACAATCAATCCATCGCATGACGTTTCCGCTTGGAGAACGAAACAGAACGCACGAACCAGAGATTTTTCTTCCTCTCCGGCACTGGCTGCCATGACGCTTGCGCCAAAGGCAGCAAGGAATAGAGTCGTTGAGCGGATGAGAGGCAAATCAAACTCCTTTGTTCGTTCACTCAGTGAAGAGGCCGGATGTTGTTTTAGGAACGCCGTGTCTGTACACGCGGCTGGTTAGTGGGCCGGCTGCGAATGGTGTTTCCGCCACTCCCAAGGTCTCTCGAATGACCCGGCCCAAACGCCGCGCTTGGCCGCTCTCGCTTCCATTTCAGCCTTGCCATAAAAACCCGCGCTGTATTTCGGCCAATCAATCGCAAAGCCCTGTCTGACCATCCATTCCCCGATGTCCACGCCGCCAGCGGTGCAGACAGCGACCACACGCCGGTAGCGGTCGCGATCGACCTCGATGCATGACGCTGGCTGGTGAGTTTCCAGGAAGTCCGACAGAGCAAGCGATGCCTTCTGTCCGCAACGATACTTCTTATTGCTGGCATCCAAGCAGATCTGAGCGCTTTCCGGGGAGTCGATGCCGTTCACGCGAATTCTCTGCCCGTGGATTTCGATCGTGTCGCCGTCGACCACAGATGGGATTCCAACTAACGGCTTGGCTGCCGCAGGATAGCCCGCCAGCACAAGCGCTATGGCTGAGAGGACCAACCTACCCGTCAGTAAAAGGACTTCGGTTGCACGCCGTGTCCCGCCACGTGGACGCGCTAACAGCATCGAGCGCCCTCTATTAGAGGGAGTATTGCGGAGGCGTCTTCCGCCATGAGTTCACCCTAAACCGTTGTAAGTGGAAGGTTTGTAGCATCGGTCGCGATCCATCCCCACTCGCATCCCCACTTACTCATTTCACGGTTCGAAATGGTATCAAGTGCAGGTTGTCAGAGAGCCCTGCTTGATCAACTTAGGCCAATCCGGCCCCAGCGTTGTCCTGGCATCGACGGCATTGGCGCCGGCTGGGTCGCTCGCTTTGAACATCTTGATTGCGAAAGCCTGAGAGTGATTGCCGGAGTAGATGGTTGGGCCAGGTTGATAGGTCGTGGTCGCGTTTAGGTAACCGCCGTTGACCGTTCCTATCGTCGAATAACTGCCCGGCATCTGTGTGGCTGTGACCGTGTTCTGAGCAGCCGCATCGTAGATGACGTATTTGTCAAAGCCGGCTTTGATCGTCTCGATCGCCGCCTCTTTAACGGCTACCCTCTCCGCGCCGACGCCGCCACAAACTGGCGCTGCCCGCGCCGTGATTATGGCAGTGTCACCTGAGGTCTGCACAACACTGGTCCCAGCACATCCCGACATGGCCAGCCCCAGAATCGCAACAACGATTTTCATTGATCCCCCCGTAGCCCTTTAGCCGTTTTCGCAGCCTATCCCGTCGCCGTCTCGATCGAGGTCATAGATATCCGTACCCACGACAGTGACAGGCCCGCTTACGTATGCGGGGCCATTGCCCTTTCCAGAGGAGCAGTCAACATCGCTGGCTATTGGAACACAGGCGCCCGTATAGTTTGGATCACAGGTTTCCTGAGCATGAGCGCACCCAATGAATGATGCCACGCCAAAAGCAAACACGCCCAGACGGCGAAAAGCCATCAAACCCGCCCCCCATGAGGACTAGAGTCGTAGCGGGCAATTTAGCGCTAGGCAATATTAGTAGTTCTGGCTGAGACGCCTTTATTTCTGCCCCTCGAACTAAGGTCGGTTGGCAGCGATTCTCCGAGGCTTGGCACTGAAATTAATTGGGATGATGCCGCTTGCCCACCCCAGCAACGTAAGCGATAGTTGATCAGACGCCGACAACGAGTTTGGGATGGGGCAAACTTCAATGAATACGCCGTTCGATAGCCCACTGCTGCCTTACCAACTGCATTGCGAGTTCCTTCTGATCAGCTACTCCCTGCACCCCAGTGACCCCGCCTTCGGAACGACGCAGTTTTTCGGCACGCACTTTGCTGACAAGAGTTCCGATTTTGTTGCCGGAGGACCAGGAATAGCTCACCCGCTCGGTGGCGATGTGGTCATCTCCCCGACGGTCGGGGCTACGGTCACCGTATCGATAAACAGCGATGACAACTTCCTAGTCGAATACAAAATAGACTTCAGCGGGAACGTTCGAAAGAGATCGGTCGTTGTACCGCCCGGTGCGAGTGTCCCATTTTTGCTGAACGCAAAACCCTTCGAACTTGGCGCCACCCTTTCTGGCCGCTCCGCCGTGCTTCAGGGTACTTTTACGGCAACGGAGCGAGAGTCTGCAGTATCACTGCATCTTTGATACCTAGCGCGGCTCTGAGTCGGGGAAAAAATGGACGGTGACGACGACCGAAAATCGCACTTGCGGCTAGCCGTCGAGAACAGTCAGCGCGACATCGACAGGGAATCGCAAAACGCGAGATCGGGTGGCCGCTGGGAGAGTTGGCGGAGGCCACATTGTTGTATTACGAAATGATGATATAACGCATAAGGGACGTGGGGAACATGCCGTGCAAAAGCTTCTAATTGCCCTGTTGATGTCGCTGTATGGCGGAGTTGCGTTCGCTGCGGACGCTCTTGATGATGTCATCATCGTCGAAAATCCGACTAATTGGTCAGGGTTATATATCGGCGGTCACGCTGGTTGGGTCGGAGTTGATCAAGGCGCTACCAGCAATCCTCAACCAGCGGGTTTTGGCGAGCCGGCCATAATAGGTGTAGGTTTGGCGGGTGGCGGCTTCACCCCATCGCAACATAACCTCGATTCAGATTCGTTCGGGGGAGGCGTCTACGCAGGATACAATTGGCAGCATTCAAACATTGTGTATGGTGCCGAAGTCGATCTTACCGTCTTCCGCCATGACGAGGAGAATACTCAGACGTTCACGGATACTTGTTGCGGTGGGTCAGTTTTTCCTCAGACAACCGTGCATGCGTCTAACGATTGGGTCGGCTCGGTAAGAGGCCGCGTTGGTTATACGACAGGCAATTGGCTTCTCTACGCAACCGGCGGTCTAGCTTTCACCGAGACACATTATAATTCGTTTCTTACTCCCGACGGTGTCGCGTTCTCCGACGCCACGACGGCGACCTCTTCACAGAAGAAGACCACTGCGGGAGGAGTCGTTGGGATAGGGTTGGAGATGCTCCTAAGAAACAATTGGGTTCTACGAACCGAGTACGACTACTACCACATTTCAGGCGGTTCTGCCGCCGCGCCTGTTGTCGGACAGGATTGTCCCAATTGTCGATTCAAGATCGATTACGATGATATCCAAATACACAGCGTTAAAGCCGGTCTAGCTTACAAGTTCTAGTTCTGCGCGCAGAACCGTAAGGCTCTCACCCCGCCTAGGCGACAAACCCCCATCAAATGCCCGCCCGCTTAAGATCAAAATCTAAGCGGGCATTTTAGCTCTATGCAATATTAGTAGCTCTGGCTGGGGCCTATATCTCCGCCCTCCAATCAAGAGGCCCTAGGACAGCCCTTGTCTAAGTCTTAGCACACATGCGACTCTGTGGGCTGGACTTCCAAATGGGGGCGCCGTTTCATGTCACGGTATTATCTCTTCCCGGAAGATGGCGAGCCGCTTCGCATGTCTCTGCGCCTTGTGCAGGGGCTCGTCTTCGAGAAGGATTTTCTGCCGCAGTTCGCGAATACCAGGCAGCATGTGCTCTGGGTGTGGTTGGACGTCAAAGATGGCAAACCCATGAGAATCGGCCGCACAGAAGGCTCGGTCTGGGTATTCGACCGGGAAGGCGGCATCAAAGGAGGCCTTCAGGAGGCAATGGCCCTTGTGATGGAATCCATAGCCGACCCGCCTAGCGGTGGCACAGTTGTCGAGCTGCGCCCCCATGCCGGCAAACAGAAGCTGCAGAAAGAATTCCGCTGGGAACCTTCCAAAGCCGATATCGAGAGGGTGGTGGCTGATATCTGGCCCAAAAAAAGAACCGACCGTTTGAAGGCATTGGAGGGCGTTGCAAAGCGCCGGCCACCATTGACCTTCGACGCACGGCACGCTCTCGATGAAATCTCGGGAACATTTTGGAAGATCTCCAGCTCGATCGAAGGCCTAAAGGGGCCTAGCCAGAAAGCCTTTGCTTTTGCAGCACGCGAGCGGGCGAACACTGAAGCTGAGTATTCGCACCTCTATAGAGCGATTGCCGAGATGTCGGATTGGCATCTGGAGGTGGAAAAGCGCCATCGATCCGGCAAAGGTATTTGGTATGCCGTAGTTGAAATTTTGCGGTGGGAAGACCACACAGGCGAGCCTGTTGGGCGACACTATGAACGTTGCGACAATCGCGACAAGGCGGTGTCGGCAGCACGTCGCTTATTGGCCCAGCACGCGAACCAGTTCAGTGCCGATACCACGGTCGAGGCTGAGACCATCACGGATCTTGAATGGGTGGCTCGCGCTTATCCGGACCTAAACTAGCGGCTCGCTAGGTTCTTCATTTCTGGTGAACCTGAGGCTGACAAACTGGGCGCGATAGCCAGTCAATGTCTCGAACAGTTTTTCCTCATCCGTTATGAATGCCAGAAAGCGATGTGGCAGCTCGTCAGATCGCGCCCAGACCATCGTTACTGGCAATAGGCAGATCGTTTCGGCAGCACTTTTAGCGCGCAAAACATAGTCATCGGCGAATTCGCCCGCCGCTTCATCGAGGGAGGCAACGGACGGAATCAGATTTGCAAAGATTGGGGTTTTGTCGGTCCCAGGGATTATGAGAACACCGTCCGTAACCACCGAAAAATTGGGGAAGTCAAAGACCATTTCCGACCCGTCCGCGCGTGCAGATATAGCCCGGCGCACCATCTACTTTTTTTTCAACCTTACGCCAGGCCCTCCGCCATTTTCGGCTATAAACTCGACGCCAGCTCCCTCAAGAGCGGACCTCATCTTATCGACGCTGCTGACTCTGGCGTCCTGGCCAGCCTCAAAGCGGTTGACGGTGTTGCCTCCGATGCCCGCCGCTTTGGCGAGGTCCAGGGTGCTCCAATTGAGCGCAGCGCGCCCCATACGACATTGAACTGGCTTCATATGGTGTTTTTATCACCAAAAGCTGTTGACATCAAATAGGTTACAGCGTTACCATTAATGGTGTAAATATAACCATTAGGGAGATAGCCATGTCGCACGTCGCAGTTCGGGCGCCCGCCGAAGGTTTGCCCTGTTATCCCCGCAATCCACAACGTTTCGGCTTCGTACGTGAACTGCTGATGCGCTGGAGTTCGCGTGCGGACAAGCCGTCGTCCGATCAACCTTTTGTACAGGAGAGTTTCATGAACCAACACGTCAACCGCCGCCATCTTGTCACCACCACAGCCGCCCTAGCGGCGTCTGCGGCGCCAATTGGAGGTGGTTCGGTAGCGGTTGCCGCGCCGATGGTGGAAGGCCTAAGCGTCCCGGAGCAGCTCCATCAGTTGGCCGTCCAATTCAAAGACGCGGCCACTGCTGTCGATTCCACGATCTCGGGCGCTTGGTTCGGGAAGACGGTGGCGGTCTATGACGGGGATGAAAATATTCTGAACGCCGTCTACCTGGAAAGAAGCCACGACGTATTCGCCAAGGCGCCGCCGCCGGCGCCGTCGGAGGTGGCGACTTTTGAGGCGACGTTCCATGCAGAATGGAGGAAGCTTCAAGAGATGGAGCCGGAGCTCAGCGCGGCTGAGCGGCGTTACAATGAACAATCCGCCAAGCTTGAAAGGCCGGTAATGCCCGAAAAGACGGAAGCGGAAATCGCAGCGTTTCGCCAAATGACCTTAGCCGAAATATCGGCGATGCCTCTCGACAGCACAGCGCACCGTGAACACGAGAAGGCCATGGCAGCATACAAAAAGGCCGATGCGGCCATCAGCCGGAAGAGTGGCTTCAGAAAGATCGAGCGGGCCTATCTCCATCAGCTGGACCTTACCTGCGATGCCGCTACCCGCCTTTTGCGTTGCCCAGCCCAAAACGTTGGCGACCTTGCCGCCAAGGCGAGGGTCCATCAAGTGTGGGGATACGCAAACAGCGAAGATATTGATTATGTCATGGCCGACATCTCGCGAATTGCTGAGAAGGCCGTTAGCCGACTGTAACGTTTGGCCATTCCTGCAGAGCCCGCCGGCGTCGCTGGCGGGCTTGAGCCCATGAACATCCGCGCTCCGAGGGTGTTCTGTCACACCCGGAGCTGGATGAGACGCAATCACTCCGACGGAGGTTGCTCCCGGAAATGATGCATGAGCGCCTCTTCCGAGCCGCAGAACCGACACTGTCGATGGTGGAGGACGCATTAGCTCCGCCAAATTGCGAATCGGGGCGAGCTGGACCTAACTGTCGAAGGACAGGGTGGCGAGCAAGCTGTCGTACATCATCAAGCGCCACTCGGCATTTAGGCTGAGACGCAGGAAGCCCCGATGTTCAGTTGCATATAGCCGTGAAATGTGGCTGCTTGCTACTCGGCTCCGCCGCAGGCGGGAAAGTTCGCTTTAGGCTGGTGAAGCGGGGTTGCAAGTCTTCGCAGTGTCTTCAACTGGGAAGCGAGGAGAACGCAATGAAACTTTACAAGGGAGTGCACCTAGCGATACTTTTAATTGCTTTCGCTTGGCCGAACGCCGGTGCTGCGACGCAACTAAGCGAGCAGAGGAATGCAGTTATTGGCAAGTGGCAGGCGCTGTTCAAACAGCGTGAAGTTCTGGTGGCTAGGGATCAAGCCACACAGCGGGCGTTTGACGACTACTTTCGGCGCAAAGATCCGGCGATGGCACTGTTTCAGGAGCTAGATAGTCAAGCCACGAAATTACAGGCTGAGCTTTCTAGATTGAGAGATGTGTCAGCGGCTATTTGTTCAAACCAAGACATTTGGCATGAGCATGACGTTGGATCGGGAACGGTTAAGTGTACTCCTTTCGTTGGAAAAGAAGAAGAAGTGCGAATTTTCTTTGTCGAACTGGAGGCTTCTAACAAAGCCAATCAATTATGGTTCGCTCAGCGGCAGGCCAACAGTGCCGAAATACGAGAACTCAATATCATCTTCAAGGCTTCGATCGCAGAGCGACGGGAGACACGCGCCAAGGTCGCGGAGACAGATGCTTTGATTCGCCCACTCAAGGAGGAGGTCGCTCGTCTTGATAAGGCAAGAAGCAATAAGCTCCGGATCACGACAAAATCATTTATCAAGAAATTCGACCTCAATGACTCCAGTCAGTTCGTTACGCCTGGAAACAGCTGCCAATCGGTCTTCGGAGCGATAATTCCAGCGATTGTAACGTGCGGAGTTCTGGGCGGAGAAGATCCGCAGGACGGGGGCTTGGCAAGCGGGCAATTCCGCCTCAGGAGCAATCTTGAGGGCGAGGTCACGTGCTTAGAAAACAAAATCATAGGTTGGAGGTTGGCTCCGGTCACGACGAATGCTGGGGCCGAGTTTTTCTTCGTCCCAGCCTCTGCTGAGCTAATCGTTCCTTTGGCAGCCACTCCGTCGAACGAGGGATGGCGAGAAGTTGATTCTGTAGCACTGTCATATCGAATGCGCGGTCAGCCAAACGGAGCAGGAAATAGTCTTATGAACCTAGCGAAGGCAAGGTCTTGCACTTTTATCTGGCACGAGATCAGCGCGCACCTAACATGCTCAAATGGATTTTTGAACTCCCAAGTCAGCAGTAGGGGAAGCAAATTTCCGTCTCACAGGACGTGGCTGAACGCGACCATGATAAATGAGCAAAGCCAAGGTCCCTTCAAAAACCTTTGGGATTGCGACGGCAACGATAGCACCTACGTGCAATAAGCCTGCAACTGACCCCACACTGTCTGGCGGGAGCTGTTCTGGAGTAGTCGTGCACGTAGCTAGACCCGGCTTGAGCCCAAAGCCCGGCGCGCGACCATTGCGACAGGCTTTACCCCGAGAGGATCAAGGCGGACCCCGAGCAGCCCGCACCTCTTGGCTGGGTTCTCTAAGGGCTTGGGTGATAATACCATCGATACCAGTGTCCATTGCCTTCAGCATAGATTCAAACGCCGAGTTCTGTGAATCCCCCTGGAACATCGTCGCCTCGAAACACTTCGGGCGGTCGCACTGTTCCCATATCAGTGTCTCCCAAAACTGCCCACTACCTCAACGGTTGGTGGGCTTTTTTGTACGTTAGCGGAACCTGAAATTTGGGGGCTTGTTGATAGAACGGCAGCGAGTGGGTGTTCGCTGCCGGTCGAGGTCCCGCAAGACTCGGCCGGGCTCGCATCACCTGCCCCGGTCGGTGCGAGCCCACCGTCGCGCGACCAAGCGAGACTCCGCTGTGTCGGCCCCAATTTGATACTAGGGGCCGTCGGCTTCATCATCACGATGGTTTATGTCGCGTTGTCGAACATGCCGAGCGCCGGGCTCCGGCTGCAGCAAGTGCTGGTCGATAGCGGCAGCCTTGAACGCCGCAAATGCTACGGCCGGACTGCAGCTTCCATCCTTGGCCTCCGCGATCAATCGGCACGCATCCCTATAGGCCGCCGCACCCTTATTTGGCCACTGCCCCAGCAGCGCTTCCTCGGCCTCACAAATAGAGGAAACCGTCATTGATTTCCGGTCTACCAGCTTAACGAACAGCGGCAAAAAGGTGCTCATGGGCACAGCCTCCCGACCTTTTAGTGCGCCGAACGCAACAAGCGCTTTTTGGTTTCCATGCCTATTTGATTTTTTGACCCATTTTAGCACAAGCCAATTGAATCGACGGGTGGGGACGACCCAGCCTTAGGGATGGCCGGTGCAGCCCCGCCACGTTTCGCCAAAACATGGATTAAAACTCAATTCAGCAGTCGAGCTTTTTGCGTCCTACGCGTCCAGTTCGAGCGGCTCGTGATCCGGATCGGAATGATACGCGACCTGGCGAAAATCGCGCATGTCGATCTGTTGGCCGCAAACAGGGCAAGGGATGAAATGATCGAGCTCGCTCGCGGGCGGGCCGTCATGTCGGTGCCAGATTATTGGTCTGCCGAGATCCGATAGCCTGGTCACTATTTCCGCAGCGCCTTGGCTTCCCGCTCCAGTGTCTCGCGTTGGTTGCCATGCTTCGCGATCAGTTCCCTGACCTGCTGCGGAGTGATGCCGGCCTTTGTGGCGAAATACTCGACCTCATAATCCTCATCGGCTGAAACACGGTCCCGATCGCGAAAATCCCGTTTGCTCTTGTCATCGGCCATATCTCGATTCCTCCTGCGAATATCGAGCAACGTTCAGTTAGCGTGTTTGTTGCCCCAAAAGCCGGTTTCCTGTTTCGGAACCATTTCAGCACAAGCTAATTGAATCGCCGGGTGCGGGTGAGTTCATGCGTCTAAAGTTCGTCGAGCCTTTGCTGCCGACCTTGGTCGAGAAGCCTCCCGAAGGCGATGAATGGATTCACGAAGTCAAGTTCGACGGCTACCGCAGCCAAATCATCATCGATCATGACGTGCGCATCTTCACGCGCAACGGCCACAATTGGACGGCAAAATACAGGGACCTGGCCGGCGCCGCAAAACGCCTTGGCGTTGAGAATGCCATCGTTGACGGCGAAATAGTCGTTCTCAACGAAGCCGGTCTTTCGGACTATCAGGCGCTGCGCAAGGCCATCACGCGCCGGCAGCACGACCTCTACTTCGTCGCCTTCGATCTCCTCTATTTGAACGGTCACGATCTGCGGGAAATGGACCTAAAAGACCGTCGCGAAATCCTGGAAGGCCTCATCTTGCCTGATGAACGCATTCAGTACAGCCAAGCGCTGCCTGGCGATGCCAAAGCCATATTCCACCTGATCGACGAGGCGGGCATCGAGGGCATGGTTTCGAAGCGCCGCGACAGCAAATACCGGAGCGGCAGGTCGACCGCCTGGCTGAAGGTCAAAAGCTACATGGTGGAGGAATACGATTTGCTCGGCGTCGAGCGGGAGCCCGGCAAACCGGCCTTTGCGCTGATGGCCGACCGTGCTACCGGCCAGTATGTCGGCTCTGCCTTCATCAACTCGCGGGGCGCAATCCGAGACCGCCTATGGAAGCACGTCCAGGAGCACGCTGGGCCGGCGCCGAAAGGCATGAAGCGGCCGGCGACACAATGGGTCAAGCCGGGCCTGATCGGTCGAGTGAAGCACTTGCGCGGCGAGGAGGACCTGCGCCATGCTTCGCTCCAGGATTTTCGAGAGGAGAGCAGATAGTAGACGAGATGTCTGCCTTAGCGTACTGGTGCTTGGCTTATTTTCACGAACAGGGCGAGGTTTCAGGATGCGCCGGGTCTTCCAATCACTTATTTGCGTGCTTCTCTTGCCTATTCAGTCAAACGCTGAAAGCATAACTCTGTTCAGGTTGCGTGGACCAGATCATCTTTATACAACAAGTTGCACGGAAGCGAAGGATGTCCAATCAAATGGAACTTACGGGTTAGATGCCCAGCAGATATTCTTCCACATAGAACGAGATCAGGTTTCAGGTTTTGTGCCACTGTACCGTTATATTGGCGAGAGCAGGCACTTTTACACAACAAGCGACAATGCCGAGGGCGTCGGCTATTATAGGCGGGAAGCTATTACGGGCTATGTTTCGCCCGTGAAAACTCCTGACACCACTCCGGTCTTTCGGGCTTACAATCCCAATAGTGGAGAGCATTTGCTGACAGCGAGTGAAGGCGAATATAATGATCTTCGTCGTGGTGGCCAGTGGCAGATGGAGGGTGTCGTTTTTTACGTGCCAACGACAGGGATTGAACAGTGCTCACCGCGTGTGACACCAGCGCCACAACCGGCGCCGACATCGCCGGTGGGTCTCGGAGGACCCCAAGTCTGTTGGAACTTGCAGGGGTATAATTCTTTTGGCCACGACACCGGTGTGCCAATACCGTTCTGCGGTCCAAGCGGCCAAGGCACGCAGATAAGAAATAGATGCCTCGCCCAAGCCACTCAATATGAGAATGCACGATACCATGGCTTATCTTGGAGATGTATTTAAATGGTCAGCCCTGCGCAGAACGGCTCCAGAGCGTGGCAGCGTAAGTTACAAATACCGCTCGCCTTCCACCCTATGTCCGAAACAGAACCAGTGCGAAGGCTGACGCGGCTTAGCAAAGCCGAACCCAGCATCCTTGCCGCAGCCGAGATGCTCGCACGCATGATTGTCGACGCGTCGCCGATCGCGCGGAATCGCTGTCATGTCTTCGGCAAGCCGGCCCGGTTCGTTGCTCACAGCGGGTTGATCGGCCCAACGAGGCCGGGATGGTCGTTGGGCAACTTGTTGACGGCGCTGGTGTTCACCTCACGCCCAACGCGATTGAACTGCAGCTGACCGTCGATGTCGTGGCTGAGAATGTCCTTGAGGCTGTCCTTGGGCGTCGCCGGGTCCAGCCAGGCGTCATAGTAGGCCGGGTCGAGAATGAGAGGCTGCCGATCATGCAACTGCTTCATCGGTTCTGCGGCAGGCTTTGTGATGATGGTGCAGCTGGTTATGTCGAGATTGGAATTGTAAGCCCAAAGCCCGGCGAACGAGAAAGGCGCGTGGCCTGGCTGGTAGATGTGCCAAGGGTCTTTCTTGCCGTCGGCTGGCGAGATCGTCCACTCGTAGAAGCCATCGGCAGGGATCAGGCAGCGCTTTGACTTGAAGGCATCGCGGAAGGCGGGCGCCGTATCGATGCCCTCGATCCTCGCATTGAACATCGCCGCCTTGGGCATCTCCTTCGCCCAGAAGGGGACCAGCCACCAGCGACCTTCGCGGAGCTTATGATTGCCATCTTCGCCAGCGGTGACGAATGGAACATCCTGCGTTGGCGCGATGTTGTAGCGCGGCTCGTCGTTGCGGCCGGTTTCCGCTGGCGCAGTCAGTCTGTAGAGCCGGTGAATTTCCGACCACGACAGATATTTGGTGTAGCGTCCGCACATGACTCTGCCTCAGTTGCGCAGGAGTTCAGGCACGCTGAGCGGGCCGAGGTCGAGAATTCTCCTATACTCGTCGCTACGGCGCCAGACGCCGCGTATCTTGCCCTTTTCGCGGTCCCGCTTCGCGTCAAAGGCTTCACCTTGAAAATGATCGAGGAACGCCTTTGCTTCGGCCGGATCCGCGAAGCAGTGCAATCGATATTCCTCGTATTTGCCGTTTGGCCAAACCGCTTGCACGTGCCTGATTTGGAAAGTCATTCCACGCTTCTGACAGTAGTCGTGGATCGTGGTCCGGTTCCGACCGGTGCAGAGGTCATCAGGCAGCGCCACCTGGTGTGGCCATCTTTCGTCGATCGTCGATGGCGGCGGTATGCCGCTGCTGCGCTTGACCATCAGTGGCGAGCGCCGCCGGTGTTCTTGCTCTCATGGAGATAGATGTCTGCCTGATGGCGTATGGCCTCTGCCAAAGACAACGCACGATCAAGGTCATCGGGATAGTTCGCCAGGCACCATATGGCGGTCAATTCGGCGATGGCCGCCTTTTGGCTGAGAGGTGAGAGGCCGCGCATCTGCTTTCCCATCTTGCTGACAGCCCTGTGGATGGCGGGCATCTCGCGCCTGACCGTGGCGTAGATTTCGGGCTGTTCGGATTCAGTCGCAATCATCGGCTTCATGAGGTGTCTCCAATTTGCCGGCAGTGAACAAAATGGGAACACGAGAGTCAATCCCTCTTGACTAGACAGGAATATGTTCCTCATTTTGCTCGCTTTGGCGCACGATCCGATCGACACGCTGGGCAAGGCGACCCGGCACAACATGCTTGTGAAAGCCGAATGCAGCTGCGGCAACGTCCGCTACTGCCGATCGGCCGACCTGATGATGGTCTACGGCGGCGGTGTCGATCCGATGAAGCTGAAATTTGACTGCAACCGTTGCAAGCCGCTGATCAAGATTACGCTTCTCGAGGTTCATCCCGAGCACTTGCCGAAGCGCCTGATGGTCCACAAGCCGATGAAGATCGATGGCAAGGTCGTCTGGCACACAGAGAGATTTCGAGGATAGGCCATGGCCAAGGTCGAAGGGTTCGCAGCAATTATCACAGGCTGAAATTGAGCGCTTTGTGGCGGGCAGCGGAAACGCTGCACTTGAGTATCATCAAGCCGTTTTTATCCCCGCATTGCGACCATTACCGCCAGACGCGTGTCCTGCATGAGGTGCTGTTGAAAGCCGTGGGAAGTCACCGGCAAGGAAGTGGCCTTTATTCAATGGAACGGGACGGGGCCGTCGAGGGTCCAAGTCTCCGAAGTTCGCAGCATAGCGCCTGAGGCGCCAATTGAACGAAACGCCGGCGGAGGCCTGAAACCCTCGCCTCCCAAGAGGAAAGAGCCGTCTTACAGCCTCGTTTTCGTCTCCGGGTACCAAACCACCGGCAAGGACGTTCCCGCCTCCCACGCGCCACCGGAGGTCTGTTTTGAGCCTGTTTTGCCAAGAACGATTCCGACGGCTCCGGTTTGGAACCACCGCCGGGTGAGCAGACGCGCCCCGCGCTCCCTATGGCCGTCCATCGGCAGCAGAGGAGCGAACCCATGCCTGATCAAGCAGTGCAATCGTCGCAGGGGGGCGCGATGACAATTGACCAGTTCTGCAGATGGGCTGCCATCGGGCGAACGCTCGTCTACCGAGAGATCAATGCAGGCCGCCTCCGATCGGTGAAGGTTGGCAAGCGGCGGCTAATCCTGTGGTCGAGTGCGATGTCGTGGCTCGCGTCACTTGAACACCGGGGGTGACCTCAGAATTTTGCTTCTTGGGGTTATCACCCCGAAAAGACACCGCGATAAGAAGAACCCTGCTGTTGCACTTAAACTTCTCTAACGGCTCTCACACAAGAGCCGCTCTGGGATCTAACGCCAACATCAACATAGGATAACCCAATGTCATCGCACTGGAACGCAAAGGCAATCAGGACGGCTGAAGCCAAACAAACCATTGAGGAGTGGGCAAAAGCAAATGGGCTTCACATTGAGCACTGCGGGGACAATCACCTAAAGATTTTCGACATCAACTTTTATCCCTCTACAGGGACCTTCATCGTAGATGGCCGGTTGGAAAAAGAGCCCGGTAAGGGTCCTTCCGACTTCATCAAATTCGTTGAACTTGGAGCACAGTTCGGCAGCCGCCGCCGATCGGTAATACCCTTTTCGGTGACCCATCCCAAAATCGCGTGACGGTCGAAAGCTTGGGGAAAGTGCCGGATGCGCGCCATACCGAAAACGTCGAAAATTCTGCAGGGAAGTCAGCAATTTGATCGAATGCCTCTGTATTTCCGAGGGCAACTGTCTGCGTTTTCCCAAAACGCAGACAGTTCTGGTGACCTCAGAAAAGCCTTGAGATGACCGGCAAATTCGCTGCTTGCAGTCGGCGCGTGAATTGTAGGAACCAATAGTCCGACCAAATCTCCTCGAAGGGGGTCTCCCAGGACATCAAGCCGGATAAATGGAACTCGCGACGGGCTGCTGCATCCTGTTGCGCGGTATCCGAAATTTGAAGAGACCGACCTGTGCGCTTAAATAGAATCTGACCCTGAGCAATTCCCCGTATGCCGAGCTGACGAGCGAATTTGTACCTTTCGCAGGTTTCGTCACCCTTGGAAGATATGTGCGGCTCGATACCCTTGTTGATGTAACGAAACCAAATCCACTGGCTAACGACATCCTTGGGCTGTCGAACATCCAGACCAATGCTCGCCACAGGGCTGCTGGTCGAAACCCCCAATGTCAGTTTCAGCCACGCCCTTGCTTTCGATTGGGCTCGATTAGGTATGTGCAGATGAAGGTGAACGTGTAGCGGTGTGTTCGGCGGGCGTTCCCATACATAGATGTAGGCGCAAGGCACATCATGGTGCTCACACCAGCTACGATATCGTGAAATGAACGATCTGAACGCCTTCAGACTTTGCGCGTCGGATGCTTGATAAGCGACGGTCAATTCGACATTCATCAGCCAGCCACAAGAGTTGGCGAACTGCACGGCGTCATAAAGCCGGAAAAATTCATTGACGGAAATGTACGAGCTAATTTTTGACGTTATCGGCATCCCGCTGCCAGGAGTAAACAGATTCCCTGGGCCAAGTCTGACCTCCGCCCAGGTGGTGGGGGTCATGTCCATAATAGGACGTTCGCAGATCTGAGGGTCAGCTTCGTTATTTTCGAGGGTTTCGGTCATATCTCGTCTCCTGTGTCGGCACGGAGACCCCGTGCGGAGACGTATAAGAGGCAAGGGGCTATGCAGATAACCGACTCGCGCGACTTTCTGTAAATTTCTGCCTCGGAGCAGCGAATCCTTCACGCCATGTGGCAAAAAGGAGACGAAATGCTCAGCTACCAAAAGCCCAACCTGCCAATTCCGCCCCGCGAAGTTCTCGAACGCTTTGACGTTCAAGAGCCGCTCGATACCCGGTTCCAATCCTGTGCGCGCCTGCTTCAAGCCGTCTGGCGCGGCCGGAAGGGTTTCGCTGTCGGCAACTATTCGCGGGGAAATGAAGTTCTTCGTACCCTCGGGAGCCGTCTCGATTCTTCAGCCGCACGGGCCGGGGTGAATTATCTGCGCCCTGACATCGCCAAGCTCGTACGGCGGGAAATGGCTTATCGGGAGCGCGGCGCTCTAATTGATGAGGCGAGAGCATGGGAAAACCTGCTCAGCAGCTCAGCGCTGGTGTTCAATCTGTTTGGCCCGATGAAGCTGGACCTTGTTCTTGCCAAGATGGTCTTGAAGGCCGCATTCGGCATCGATGCCGAACAGGTGGACGCCGTCCACTTCGAGACATCTCCCGGTCGAGGAGATGACGCCTACATTGGCGATCACACGGCTTTGGACGTGCTGATTGCTTACACCGGCAAAGACGCCAAATCGGGTTTTATCGGCATCGAGGTGAAATACTCCGAAAGTCGTCCGGGCACCGCGACACCCGTCAAGGAAAGGCACCTTGAGGTGGCGAGGCGCTCGAAGCTCTTTGTCGACCCGGACGATAATGCTCTGCATCAGGCGCCCCTGAGGCAATTCTTCGCCGAGCACACCCTCTGCTATTCGATGGTGCATGAGCGGCGCCACTTCGATCGTGGATCGTTCGTAGTCGTGGCGCCCACGCTCAATCATGAGATGGCGGCGACGGTCGAGACATACTGGCGTCATCTAGATCCGGCGGGCAGCACCTCGCTTCCGTTCGGCGTCGTCAGCCTGGAGAGCATTGTGGCTGCCATCAGTGATGCCGGCGAGACCGACCTCGCCCGAAAACTGGATGAGCGCTATCTCGACCTCAGCCCGGTCTACGATCTGATCGACGACTGGGAGCCTGACTTCAACGTCTAAAGTCTCGAATTGGAGTGGCCGGCGTCGATGCCGGCTGCTCTGGTTTCAAACTGATGCGAAGTGGGGAAGAAAGTGGGGACGCCCACCTGTCAGTCAGGAATATCTTTGGAAATCAACCCATTACCGGAGGAATTTGGCGGAGAGGGAGGGATTCGAACCCCCGATGGGCTTGCACCCATGCCGCATTTCGAGTGCGGTGCATTCGACCACTCTGCCACCTCTCCGCGGTCATGGTCGGCCGTTGCCGGCGCGGCGCACTAGATAACGGCTGGGCGGGCAGGTTACAAGGCCAAATCCGCGGGGGAATTCAGCTTCCTGTGCGGGCTCTGTCTGGAGGGCTGCGTTGCGGCCACGTCGGCAGATGGGGCCAACAGGTCCTCGACCGGAGAGATCGGGGGCGGCAAGGAGGCGGCGTGTCCAAGGATTCCGCCCGTTTGCCTTGACTCGTACCGAACCTTCGGTTAGGGGAAGCGCGCAATCGGCGTGGAGGGTTCTTCCACGCCGCTTGTTTTTCGAACCCGCAGACTGACAAAAAGACGGCCGAACCGCGTGACGCGGCTCATCGAGGCCGACCGAACAGCGAAAGGCAAAAAATGTTCGCAGTCATTAAAACGGGCGGTAAGCAGTATCGCGTTGCCGCCAACGATCTCCTGAAGATCGAGAAGCTCGAAGCCAATGTCGGCGATATCGTCGAAATCGGCAGCGTCCTCGCCCATGGCGAAGGCGAAAATGTCACCTTCGGCGCCCCGTTCGTCGATGGCGCTCTGGTCACGGCGGAAGTCGTCGAGCAGGGCAAGAACCGCACCGTCATCGCTTTCAAGAAGCGTCGCCGGCAGAATTCGCGCCGCAAGATCGGCCACCGCCAGCTTCTGACCACCGTGCGGATCGCCGAGATCCTGCTGGGTGGCGCCAAGCCTTCCAAGAAGGCCTCAGCCAAGGTGGAAGCCAAGGAAGTCAAGGCTGACGTAGCGCCCGAGGCGAAGGCCGAGGCCGCGCCGAAGGAAGCCAAGGCGAAGAAGGAAGCCAAAGCCGAGGCTGCTCCGAAGGATGAAGCCAAGACGGAGACCGCCGTCGCCGCGCCGCTGTTCAAGGCGCCGAAGGGCGAGCCGGACGATTTGGCCGTGATCAAGGGCATCGGCCCGGTTGCCGCCGGCCAGCTGCACGAGCAGGGCATCACCACCTTCGCCCAGCTTGCCAAGCTGTCGGACAAGGACGTGGCCAAGATCGACGCGCACATGCCCTTCAGCACCGACCAGATCAACGACTGGCGCGAGCAGGCCAAGGAACTGGCGAAGAAGTAAAACGAACCGGCGACAAGGTCGCCGGATCGGACTTGAAACGGAACGCGAACGCGTTCATAAGACCATTCAAGCGCCCCAGGGCGCATCGGAGTTAGTTAGATGGCACACAAGAAAGCTGGCGGCTCGTCGCGCAACGGTCGCGACTCGCATTCCAAGCGTCTGGGCGTGAAGAAGTTCGGCGGCGAAGCCGTCATCCCGGGCAACATCATCATCCGTCAACGCGGCACCACCTGGCATCCCGGCGTCAATGTCGGCATGGGCACGGACCACACCCTTTTTGCGCTCGAGACCGGCGCAGTCACCTTCAACAAAAAAGCCAACGGCCGAACCTACGTATCGGTCAACCCGATTACCAAAGCCGCGGAGTAGCCGGTTCCGCACTATAAAACCGGCGCCCATCTCGGGAACCGGTGTCTGGCCAAACCAGTGAATGGAGCCAGGAAAAGGATCAGGGGAGATGGGTTTTCCATCTCCCCTTTTTTCTTGCCTGGAGGACGTCGAATGGTTGCCGAAGCGGAAGACACCGAAGACGAAAGTTACGCGATAGATTGCCCGGTGCTGGCCACGGAGCGGCTGGTGATGCGCGCTCCCTGCGAAGCCGATATCGCGCAACTGGTCGAGCTTGCCGACAACCGTCATGTCGCCGAGATGCTGGCCCGCATGCCGCACCCCTATGGCGAGGCCGAGGCACGCGCCTTCCTGGCCATGACCCGGTCGCGCCGGGCCGGCATCGCCTACGCCCTGACGCTCGCCGGCACCGACATTTTCGTCGGCTGCGCCGGCCTCAACATGACCGATCGCGGGCTGGAACTCGGCTACTGGATCGGCGAGCCCTATTGGAAGCGCGGCTATGCGACGGAGGCCGCGCACGCGTTGGTCGACCTCGCCTTCCAACGGACGTCGATCCAGGTGCTGCAGGCTTCGACGCGGGTGATCAATCCGGCCTCGCGCCGGGTCATCCACAAATGCGGCTTCCAGTATGCCGGCCAGGGCATGCTGAACTCGATCGTCGCCGGCCAGGTGCCGGTCGAGCGGTACCGGCTGGACAGAAAGACCTGGATCAGCCTGCGCAACTGGGTGCATTTCTAGGTGTTTTGATATTCAGGTGAGGCTGGCCTGCAAACGCGGGTTTATGCGCTTCCGGTGCACGTACTTAAGTACGCTCCGCTCCGGTTCTCGGGAGCCGCCATTCTCGGCTCGGCCTGACCTGAATCTCAACACACCTAGGCGCGTGCCTCCAAACGACAGGTTTGGCAACGTTGGTTGTGGATCGGACTCAACTCAGCCCATCTCGACCCAAATCGGGAGATGGTCCGAACCGACCGCTTGCGGGTCGACCCACAGGCGCTTCAGCGATCCGGCGAGCGAGGCCGAGGTGAAGATGTAGTCTATGCGCTTGTGGCGGCTTGTGTCTTCGGGTCGCGTGGGATCGACCCAGGTGACGACGTCTGGTGTGTTCAGGCGCTGGGCGACGTCGACCGCGAGATCGGCGGTCAGCGGCATACCGAATTCATGGTCCGGGCGGCCGACGAGTTCGACATATTCGGGCGAGCCGGGCAGCATGTTGAAGTCGCCCATGACGATGAAGGCTTCGGGATAGGGCAGGTCCGGCAGGCCGATCTCGGGAATGCCGGAGAGGCCGCCGCCCTCGAAGGCATAGTTCAACAGGCGCTGGCGCAGGAAACGGATCTGGCTGGCGCGTTCAACCGGACTGCGATGGTCGAGATGCGTGGAATAGAAGCGGATGAAGCCGAGCGGGGTCTCGACCAACGCCTCGAGTGCGCCGCGCTGGAAGTTCATCGCCTCAAGGCTGCGGCTGCGCGGCAAAAGCAGATTGCGCGACAGATGGATCGGCGTCTTCGACAGCACCATGTTGCCGAGCTGGAAAGTGGTGGTGATGGCGCGGCCGGCCTCCAGGCGCGAGCCGACATTGACCTCGAAATTGCTGCCGTAGGCGGCAAAATATTCGGGCAGCGCGTCGCCGATCTCGGCGACCATGTCGCGGTTGCCGTTCCTCGGATTGTTGCGGGTCACTTCCTGCAGCGCGATCACGTCGGCGCCGCGAACCGCCTCGGTGATGCGGCCGAGATCGTAGCGGCCATCCAGACCGATACCGTACTGGATGTTGTAGCTTACAACCTTCATTCCCGCGCCCCTCAAGCTCCGTCCGCGAACACTGCTACCGCGTCCCCGACAAAAGGGCATCCGGCGCTTTAGTCGCAAAACGGCCTCGCCCTTGGCCGCGCCTTGGTTTAGAGCAAGGCGCAAGATCTAAAGCAAAGCCGCAAGGCCAACAGAAACTGCGTAGTCCGATGAAATTTCTCGATCAAGCCAAGGTTTATATCCGCTCGGGCGACGGTGGCGCCGGCTCTGTGTCGTTCCGGCGCGAAAAATTCATCGAATTCGGCGGCCCGGATGGCGGCGACGGCGGCCGCGGCGGCGATGTCTGGCTGGAAGCGGTCAACGGCCTCAACACGCTGATCGACTATCGCTACCAGCAGCATTTCAAGGCCAAGACCGGCGTCCACGGCATGGGCCGCAACATGACCGGCGCCAAGGGCGCCGATGTGACGCTCAAGGTGCCGGCCGGAACCCAGGTGTTTGCCGAGGACAATGAGACGCTGATCTGCGACCTGACCGTGGTCGGCCAGCGCTTCCTGCTGGCCAAGGGCGGCAATGGCGGTTTCGGCAACCAGCATTTCAAAACCTCGACCAACCAGGCGCCTCGCCGCGCCAATCCGGGCCAGCCCGGCGAAGAGATGAATGTCTGGCTGCGGCTGAAGCTGATTGCCGACGCCGGCCTGGTCGGGCTGCCCAATGCCGGCAAGTCGACTTTTCTGGCAACTGTCACCGCGGCCAAGCCAAAGATCGCCGACTACCCCTTCACCACGCTGCATCCAGGTCTCGGCGTTGCCCGGATCGATGCGCGCGAATTCGTCATCGCCGACATTCCGGGCCTCATCGAGGGCGCGCATGAGGGTGTCGGCATCGGCGACCGGTTCCTCGGCCATGTCGAGCGCACGCGTGTGCTTTTGCACCTGGTTTCGGCGCAGGAGGAAAATCCGGGCAAAGCCTATAAGACCGTGCGCGCCGAGCTCGACGCCTATGGCAATGGGCTGATCGAGAAGGTCGAGATCGTCGCGCTCAGCCAGGTCGATATCCTAGACGCCGATGAGCGCAAGAAGAAGGTTGCGTCGCTCAAACGCGCTGCCGGCCGCACGCCGATGCTGCTGTCGGCGGCCACCGGCGAGGGCGTCGAAGCGGTGCTGCGCGCGCTGATGGCGGTTGTCGGCGAAGCGCGCGACAGGGCTGCCGCTCCCGTCGAGACCCGCTGGGACCGATAGCGATGACGGCGCAGTCGCTGACAAAATACCGGCGCATCACGGTCAAGATCGGTTCGGCCTTGCTGGTCGACCGCACCAGCGGCCTGAAGCGCGACTGGCTGGCTTCGCTTGCCGGGGATATTGCGGTGCTGGCCAATGGCGGCGCCGATATCCTGGTCGTGTCGTCCGGCGCCATTGCGCTCGGCCGCACCATTCTGGGGCTCGGTAAGCGGGCATTGAAGCTCGAGGAGAGCCAGGCGGCGGCCGCCGTCGGCCAAATTGCGCTCGCCGGCGCATGGTCGGATGCGCTGGGCAAGGGTGCGCTGAAATCGGGCCAGATCCTGCTGACGCTGGGCGACACCGAAGAGCGCCGTCGCTATCTGAATGCCCGCGCGACGATCTCGACGCTGCTCAAGATGAAGGCGGTGCCGGTCATCAATGAGAACGACACGGTGGCGACCTCCGAAATCCGCTATGGCGACAATGACCGGCTGGCGGCACGCGTGGCGACCATGATGGGCGCCGACCTGCTGGTGCTGCTCTCCGACATTGACGGGCTCTATACGGCGCCGCCGGCGCGCGATCCCGCTGCGAAATTCATTCCGGTGGTCGACCGCATTACACCCGATATCGAAGCAATGGCGGGGGCGGCCGCTTCCGAACTGTCGCGCGGCGGCATGCGCACCAAGCTCGATGCCGGCAAGATCGCCACCGCCGCCGGCACCGCCATGATCATCACCTCGGGCACCAGGCTGTCGCCGCTAATGGCGATCGAACGTGGCGAGCGCGCCACCTTCTTCAAACCAAGCCCCAACCCGGTGAAAGGCTACAAAACCTGGATCGCAGGCCAGCTCGAACCGGCGGGCCGGCTTACGGTCGATGCCGGCGCCATCGGCGCGCTGTTGTCGGGCAAATCGCTGCTGCCGGCAGGCGTCAGGCTGGTCAGCGGCAATTTCTCGCGCGGCGACACGGTGGCGATCCTGTCGCCCGAGGGACGCGAGATCGCGCGCGGGCTGGTTGCCTACGATGCCGCCGATGCCGTAAGGATCGCAGGCCTGAAGACAGCGGAGATCGAAACCGTGCTCGGCTACGAGGCGCGCTCGGCGATGATCCACAGGGACGATCTGGTGGTGAGCGATCCGGGTGGCCAGATACGGCCTGCCGGCCAGCTATGGGCCGGGGGCGACGTAAGCGGAGGATGAGCCATGCTGAAACTGCATGAACAATCCGGGGATGACACCGTCGCGCTGATGGCTGATATCGGCCGCCGCGCCCGCGCGGCCGCCCGACCGTTGGCCATTGCGACCGCCGCCGCCAAGAATGCCGCACTCGTCGCCATGGCCGACGCGATCATTTCGCGTGAGCAGGACATTCTCGACGCCAACGCCATCGATGTCTCGAATGGCCACGAATCGGGATTGTCCGGCTCGTTCATGGACCGGCTGAAGCTCGATCCGGCGCGCACCCGTGCCATGGCGGATGGCATCCGTGAAATCGCCGAGCTCAGGGACCCGGTCGGCGATGTGATCGCGGCCTGGGATCGCCCCAACGGCCTGCAGATCGAGCGCGTGCGCACGCCGCTCGGCGTTGTCGGCGTCATTTATGAAAGCCGGCCGAATGTGACGGCGGATGCCGGCGCACTCTGCCTCAAGGCCGGCAATCCGGTGATCCTGCGCGGCGGCTCGGACTCGCTCAATTCATCCGCCGCCATCCATGCCTGCCTGGTCGAGGGGTTGAAGGCCGCCGGCCTGCCCGAAGACGCCATCCAGCTGGTGCCGACCACTGACCGCGCCGCCGTCGGTGAGATGCTGAAAGGGCTTTCCGGCAATCTCGACGTCATCATTCCGCGGGGCGGCAAGAGCCTGGTCGGGCGCGTCCAGAGCGAGGCGCGGGTGCCGGTCTTTGCCCATCTTGAAGGCATCTGCCATCTCTACATCGACCGCTCGGCCGATCTTGACATGGCGGTCAGGATCGCCGTCAACGCCAAGATGCGGCGCACCGGTGTCTGTGGCGCTGCAGAGACTTTGCTGGTCGACCGCGCGGTGGCCTCCACGCATCTGGTGCCGATCCTCGACGCGCTACGCGCAGCCGGCTGCGAGATCCATGCCGATCAGGAAGTGATGAAGCTGTTCTTCGACGCCAAGCCGGCGACCGATGCCGACTGGGTGACCGAATATCTCGACGCCATCATCGCGGTAAAGCTGGTAGACGGGATTGCCGGTGCCATCGACCATATCGAGACGTTCTCCTCACATCACACCGAGGCGATCATCGCCGAGGATGCAGAGGCTGTGCAGCGCTTCTTCAACGAGATCGACTCGGCGATTCTCCTGCACAATGCCTCCACCCAGTTCGCCGATGGCGGCGAGTTCGGCATGGGCGCCGAGATCGGCATCGCCACCGGCAAGATGCATGCGCGCGGACCGGTTGGCGTCGAACAGCTGACCTCGTTCAAATACCGCGTGCGCGGGTCGGGACAGGTGAGGCCTTGAATCATTCGCGTCAGGGCTTGAGGCATTGAGCCCAGACACCCCCCTCTGTCCTGCCGGACATCTCCCCCGCAAGGGGGGAGATCAGCTTTTTCTTCCGCTTTCGCCAATCACTAACGTTGCAAGAAAAGTGCCTTTGCCGAAGCTGCTGATCTCCCCCCTTGCGGGGGAGATGCCCGGTAGGGCAGAGGGGGGTGCCTAGCACCATGCTGTCGTCCCTTCAGCCCGCCATCCCCTCGCACTACCTCCGCATGCCGCATGCCGAGAAAGGCCTCGCCGTCGGCCTGTTCGGCGGATCGTTCAACCCGCCGCATGCCGGCCATGCGCTGGTGGCGGAAATTGCCTTGCGGCGCCTCGCGCTCGACCAATTGTGGTGGATAGTGACGCCTGGCAATCCGCTGAAGAGCACCAGGGAATTGGCGCCGCTGAGCGACCGGCTGCTCCAGTCGGAGCAGGTCGCCAAGAACCCGAAGATCAAGGTCACCGCCTTCGAGGCGGCGCATCATATTCGCTTCACCGCCGACACGCTGGCGCTGGTCAAGGCACGCAATCCCGGCGTCGACTTCGTCTGGATCATGGGCGCCGACTCACTTCGCGATTTCCACCGTTGGCAGCGCTGGCGCCAGATCGTCATGACCTTCCCGATCGCCGTCATCGACCGCCCGGGCGCGACGCTGTCCTTCCTGTCCTCGGTCGTGGCCAAGACCTTCGACTATGCCCGCGTCGACGAGGGTGACGCGCCCCGGCTCGCCCGCATGAAGGCGCCGGCCTGGACCTTCATCCACGGCCCACGCTCGTCGCTGTCATCGAGTGCTATTCGCCAGCAAGCCAAGGGGTAACTCCGTAAGACCAGATCGCCGATGTCGCTTTTACGGCGGCCTTTCGCGATTGGCTGGGCGATGCTGCGCTGGATATGGCCACTTCAGTGAACCAGACCGACATCGACCCCAATCATGGCGCCCCGCCGGCGCCCGTGATCGCCATTGCCAGCGTAATCGTGTCGATGGCGCTGATCGCGGTCGGCAACGGGTTGATGTTCGCCTATATCCCGGTCCGGCTTGGCGTCGAGCGCTTCGATCCGACCTGGGCCGGGCTGATCATCACCGGCCTGTCTGCCGGCGGACTTGCCGGCTGTATCCTGACCGGGCCGCTGGTGCGCCGCGTCGGGCACGCCCGCGCCTTCATGGTGCTGTCGGCGCTGATAGCGCTGTCGAATGCTGCCATTGGCGCCGGCACCTACCCGCTGCTGTGGATCGCGGCGCGCGCGCTTTACGGTTTTGCAATATGCGGCCTGTTCATCGTCGCCCAGAGCTGGCTCAACGATGCCGTCGCAAACGCCATTCGCGGCCGGGTGATGGCGGTGTTTTACGTCGCCTATGTCGCCGGACTTGGCGTCGGCTATGCCCTGCTGGCGGCGGTCGACATCGCGGCGGCGCAGGCGCCGCTGATCGGCATTGCCTTCACCGCAGTGTCGATCCTGCCGGTCGGCATGACGCGGTTGGCTCAACCGCCGCCACCTCGCGCAGCCTCCGTGGCGCTCGGTCGCGCCTGGCGGATTTCGCCGGTCGGAGTGGCCGGCATGCTCGCCGTCGGCGGTCTGTCGATGGCGATCGCCGGCTTTGCGCCGATCCATGCCACGGCCAAAGGCTATAGCCAGGCCGATGTGGCGCTTCTTTTGTCGGCGATGCCCGTCGGCACGCTGATCCTGCAGATACCGCTCGGCTGGATTTCCGACCGTACCGATCGCCGTTACGTGCTGGCCGGCGCTGCGGCACTGGCCATCGTTGCCGGTATTCTGGCTGTCGGCTTTGACGGTGGCGCTCTGGCGGTGCTGGTGGTGATCTATGTGATCTGGGACGGCGCTTCGGAATCGATCTATTCGCTGGCCAGCGCACACGCCGCCGATCGCGCCGGCAAGGACGACATGGTGGCGCTGTCGAGTTCGCTGCTGTTTGCGTGGTCGCTGTCGGGCTTCATCGTGCCGGGCATCGTGACGGCCCTGTCGGCCGTCTATGGAACGCAGGCCTTCATCTATGTGGCGATCATCATCGCCACCGTGTTCTGCCTGTTCGTGCTGTGGCGAGTGGCGACGACGCAGGCCGTTCCCGCCACGGCGACCGGCAGTTTCGCGCCGATGTCGGCGCAGGCGCCGTTGCCGGTGGAGCTCGCCTACGCCCCGGAAGATCAGCGCTGAACGGTTTCACAGCTCCTACTGCCTGGTGGCGGCAGTTTCCTGTCGGGCCTCCGGCGGAGGTGCGGGAACCGAAATGGCTTCCGCGTCGAAGGCCTGCTTGACGCGTTTGGTGAGATCGATCTGGGTGGCGAAGAAATCCGCCGCCGTGGTCCAGTAGCGCAAGGTGATGGCGACGCTGGCATCGCCTACCGTGGCTACGAAGGCGATCGGCGCCGGCTCTCGCTTGACGCGGCGCTCGCTGCCGGCGACGCCGAGCATGGTTTTCTGCGCCAGGTCGATGTCGTTCCAGGAGCCGATGGTCAGCGTGACATCGCCGCGGCGCACACCATTGCGGGTATAATTGCGCACCGGCTGGTTCCACAGCGTCGAATTGGGCGCCAGCACATAGACGCCGTCTGTCGTGCGGAGCTTGGTGGCGAACAGGCCGATTTCCTCGACGGTGCCGGAAATGGCGCCGACCTCGACATATTCGCCGATGCGGAATGGCCTGAGCGCCAGAAGCATGATGCCTGCGGCGATGTTCTGCAGCGTGCCTTGCAGCGCCAGGCCGATGGCCAGCCCGATGGCGCCGATGGCGGCGATGATCGAGGCCGTCTGCACGCCGAACTGGCCGAGCACCATGATGATCACCAGGATCAGGATGGCGTAGCGCACGATCTTCGAGAAGAAATGGCGCAGCGTCGCGTCGAACCCATGGATATGGCCGAGGCCGGCTGAGATCGATCGTTCTGCTAGCCCGGCGACGAGATAGCCGACGACCAGCAGGATGATGGCGCCGATGGCGGAGAAGGAATAGGAAACGATCAGCGTGCTGAGTTGCGCAAGGCCAGCCTGCACGGTGAGAAACGTGTTCTGGGGGTCGATTGGCATCAGGAAAATCCGTTTGGGGGTGTGTTCGATAACCTCTGCCGCGGCCATGGGTTCCGATTTTTCTCAAGGCTCCGGAACCGGAAGTCGTGCACTGCGTTCGCGGTGGCAGGGCCTCCCGTCTTGAAACTGCAAGGGAACTCTGCCTATCTATAGGGTGTCACCTGATTTCGTGGGTGATTTGGTTGTTCTTGCTGCGAAAGGAAATACACTGAGAACAGCATTGCGGAAGAAGGCTGACATCATGCCTTCGCCGGCCAGGATCAGCGTAGATGACGCCGTGTCCCGTGCCATCAAGACAGTCCTTGCCAGTCTGGAAGACTCCAAGGCCGAAAATATTGTCTCAATCGACATTCAGCGGAAATCGAGCCTCGGCGACTATATGGTCATCGCGTCGGGCCGGTCGCACCGTCATGTCTCGGCTGTCGCCGACCACCTGCTCAAGGCGCTCAAGGATGCCGGTCTCGGCACGGCGCGCGTCGAGGGGCTGTCCGGCGCCGACTGGGTCCTGATCGATTCAGGCGACATCATCGTCCATGTCTTCCGCCCAGAAGTCCGCGAATTCTACAATCTTGAAAAGATGTGGCAGGCGCCGGACCTCGAGGAAGAGACCTTGCACTGAGCTCCGTCTCATGTCGTAACCATCCTGGGTGCGACATGGATTGAAAGCTCGCCGAGGCAGGGATGAAGATAGCAGTTCATGCCGTGGGCCGGATGAAGGCCGGCCCCGAGAGACAACTCGCCGACCGCTATTTCGAGCGTTTCGCCAAGAGCGGCCCGGCGATCGGGTTCGAATTCTCTGGTGTCGCCGAGATCGCCGAGGGACGAGCCCAGAACGCCAATGAGCGCCGCCGCGAGGAAGGCCAGAAGCTGCAGGCACAGCTGCAGCCGGGCACGGCGCTGTTCCTGCTCGACGAACGCGGCAAAAACCTGTCCTCAGACGATTTCGCCAGCCGTATCGGCCAGCTGCGCGATGGCGGACGCAAGGCGCTGGTCATCGCCATTGGCGGCGCCGACGGGCACGACCAGTCGATTCGCGATCAGGCTGAGCTGATGGTCTCGTTCGGCGCGGCGACCTGGCCGCACCAACTGGTGCGTGTCATGCTGGGCGAGCAGCTCTATCGGGCGGCAACGATTCTTTCGGGACATCCCTACCACCGTTCGTAATCAGTGGGTCGAGGGTCAATCGTCCGGATTTCCGCCCCAATGCGCGGCTGTTTTGTGCTAGGCTTCGGTTCGATCATGGTTGATGGTTCGTTAACGAAGCCACGCATAGAGTCGGGCTTCAATGGCTGACAACGGGAAATCACGAACGGGCTTCCGGCACGCGCGCTGCGGCATCGCTGCAGCGGTGGTTTTGCTGTCGCTCGGGCTTGCGCGGGCCGAAAATACGCTGGACGTGGCGCCCGACCCCGATCTGAGCCGTGCCGAATATGAGAAGGTGTCGGCCGAGATCACGCTGTCGTCCGAACGGCTGGCCAAGCTCGCCGCCGACATTGCTTCGGTCAAGAAGGACCATGCCTCGATCACCGCGGCGCTTATCCAGTCGGCGATGACCGAGCAGAAGCTCGGCCAGGACATCGAGGATATCGGCGCCAGGCTCGAAGGACTGAAGGGCGAGGAACAGAAGATCCGTGTCTCGCTGGCGGCGCGGCGCGACGTGCTGGCCGAGGTGCTGGGGGCGCTGCAGCGCATGGGGCTCAATCCGCCGCCGGCGATCCTGGTCAAGCCGGAAGACGCACTGTCGTCGGTGCGCAGCGCCATCCTGCTCGGCGCAGTGGTGCCCGAACTGCGCCAGCAGACCGACAAATTGCTGGCCGACCTCAGGGAACAGACCCGGGTGACGGGCTCGATCGAGGCCGAGCGGACGCGGCTGACAGCGGCGGTCGGCGAGCAGACGGCGGAAAAGAAACGCCTCTCCATGCTGCTCGAAGCCAAGCAGAAGCTCGAGGCGGACACCTGGACGGCGATGGCCGCCGAAAAGCAGCGGTCCCAGGCGCTTGCGGCCAAGGCCGGCAGCCTGAAAGAGCTGATCGCTTCGCTTGAGGCCGACAAGAGCCGCAAGGCGGCGGATGCCGTCAAGGCAGGCGAGCAGAAAGCGGCCGACAGCGATAAGCCCGACGCCGATAACGCAGATGCAGGCACAACCGCGTCGACGGAGCTGGCTTCGCTGCCCGTGCCGGAAGGCAACCGCCTCACCGCCGCCGCGCCGTTTTCGGCACTTCAGGGACAAGTCTCGCTGCCGGTCACCGGCAAGATCAAGCTGCGTTTCGGGGCCGATGACGGTAACGGCGCGGTGATGCTCGGCGACATGGTTGCGACACAATCGGGAGCCATCGTCACGGCACCGGCGGACGGAAATGTGCTTTATGCGGGGCCTTTTCGCTCCTATGGTCAACTCTTGATCCTCAATGCGGGAGACGGCTATCATGTCGTTCTGGCGGGGATGAGCAGAATCAGCGTCGCGTCTGGCCAGTCGGTGCTCGCAGGAGAGCCGGTCGGCGCGATGGGAGAGGCCCGGGTGGCAAGCACCTCGGCCTCGAAGAATGGAAATGCCACGCCGGAACTCTATGTCGAGTTCCGCAAGGATGGAAAACCCGTCGATCCGACCCCATGGTGGGCGGACCGCTTCTCTGGAAGGACGTGAAATGATGCGGAAACTGTCGCTTCTTATTGCCGGTGCGCTGATGGGCGCGTCAGCGATGAGCCTGGTCTATGGCGCGCCCGGCTCGACGGCGAACGCTGCAGGCTCCGAGACCTACAAGCAACTGGCGATCTTCGGCGACATCTTCGAGCGCGTGCGGGCGCAGTATGTGACGCCGCCGGACGACAAGTCGCTGGTCGAAAACGCCATCAACGGCATGCTCACCTCGCTCGACCCGCACTCCTCCTACATGAATGCCGAGCAGGCGCAGGACATGCGTGTGCAGACCAAGGGTGAGTTCGGCGGCCTTGGCATCGAGGTCACCATGGAGAACGATCTGGTCAAGGTGATCACGCCGATCGACGACACCCCGGCTGCCAAGGCAGGCGTGCTGGCCGGCGACTATATCGCCAAGATCGACGGCCAAGAGGTTCGCGGCCTGACGCTCAACGATGCGGTCGAAAAGATGCGCGGCCTGGTCAACACGCCGATCAAGCTGACGATCCTGCGCCAAGGCGCCGACAAGCCGATCGAGCTGACGGTGGTGCGCGACATCATCAAGGTCAAGGCGGTCAAGTTCCGGGTCGAGAACGACATCGGCTACATGAAGATCACCTCCTTCACCGAAAAGACCTATGACGACCTCGAGAATGCCATCGACACCATCAAGAAGCAGGTGCCGAACGACAAGCTCAAGGGCTATGTGCTCGATCTCAGGCTCAACCCGGGCGGCCTGCTCGACCAGGCGGTGAGCGTGTCCGACGCCTTCCTCGACCGTGGCGAGATCGTCTCGACCCGCGGCCGCGACCCGAAGGACGTCACACGCTTCGACGCCAAGGCAGGCGACGACATCGGCGCCAAGCCGCTGATCGTGCTCGTCAATGGCGGTTCGGCCAGCGCCTCCGAGATCGTCGCCGGCGCGCTGCAGGACCTGCGCCGCGCCACAGTGGTCGGCACGCAGTCATTCGGCAAGGGCTCGGTGCAGACCATCATCCCGCTTGGCGAGAACGGCGCGCTGCGCCTGACGACGGCGCTCTATTACACGCCGTCCGGCAAGTCGATCCAGGGCAAGGGCATCACGCCCGACATCAAGGTCGACCAGCCGCTGCCGCCCGAACTGCAGGGCAGGGACCTGACGCGCGGCGAATCGGACCTCAAGGGCCATATCAAGGGCGCCGACGAGAGCGATACCGGCTCGGGCTCGGCTGCCTATGTGCCGCCGGATCCGAAGGACGATCTGCAGCTGATCTATGCCGAACAGCTGCTGCGCGGCCAGAAGACCGATCCGGCATTCCCGCCGAATCCGGAGAAGGCAGTGCTCAACCAGTAAAATCGACTGGTAGCTCTGGCTGCCCAATCGAAGCGATGCAATGCTGCCGGGACCGTGAGGTTCCGGCAGTTTGATTCGGGGACCGCTGGGCGCTGCGCCTCAAAAGGCGCAGGGGACGCGCCGTCAGTTTTGGATCTGCGCATGGCGAAAAGATTTCGCCGATCATGCGCCCGGGGATGCGGCTTGGCTGACATCGGCAAGGACATCGAACGCCCACTCGGACAGGCCGCCCGACCGCGTGCTGCGTCGCGCGGGATCAGCGCTGGCGCCGTCGCGGCGACGCTGGTCGTGCTGGCCGCGGTCGGCATCTCCGGCGCGATCGCGCTGCGCGAGAAGCCGTTCCGCAAACCGGAAGCAATCGCGGTCTCGACGCCAAAGGTGACGGCGGCGGCCGAGCCCGCGGCCGCAGCACCCACTGCTCAAGCGACGGCGGCAGCGCCGAAGGCGGAAACGCCCAAGGCCAGCGGTCCGCAGATCATCCATGTGCAAACCCAGGAGGGTGACGGCCCGCCCAATGCAGCCATTGTCATCCACGACCCGTCGACGATCGGCCAGAACCTGAAGATCGCGCATATCCCCGACAGGGCGCTGATCGAGGCCAGCGACACCGGCCCACTCCCGGTTCGCGCCGCTGACGGCCGGCGGCCGTTCGATGTCTATGCGCGGCCGTGGTCGGGTTCGCGCGGCGCTCGCGTGGCAATCGTCATCGGCGGGCTTGCCGTGTCGCAGACCGGCACGCAGGCGGCAATCGCCAAGCTGCCGGCTGAAGTGACTTTGGCCTTTGCGCCGCAAGGCAACAGCATCGGCCGGTGGATGCAGGCGGCACGGCAGAGCGGGCATGAGGTGGTCATGCAGGTGCCGCTCGAACCGTTCGACTATCCCAATGTCAATCCCGGCCGCAACACGCTGACAGTGGCGGCAAGCCAGGACGACAATCTGAAGAATCTGCGCTGGGCGCTGTCGCGGACCACCAACTATACCGGCGTCATGAACTATATGGGGGCGCGCTTTTCGGCCGACGCGACAGCGATGGGCCCGTTCATGGCCGAGCTTGGCAAGCGCGGCCTTGCCTATATCGATGACGGCTCGTCCGCACGGAGCTTGGCGTCCGATCTCGCCTTGAAGGACGGTGTGCCGTTCGTCGCCGGCGATACGGCAATCGACGCCGTGCAGGACCGCGGCGCCATCCTGAAAAAGCTCGACGAGCTGGAAGCGACCGCGCGTGCGAAAGGCTCCGCCGTCGGCATCGGCTCGGCCTTCGACCTCACCGTCGATACCGTGGCGTCCTGGGTGGTCGAAGCAAAAAAGCGCGGCATCGAGATCGTGCCGATCTCGGCGGTGGCCATCGACCCGGAAAAAGGCTGATCATGACGAAGAAACCTGTCGACCCCGAGACGCTGCCTTACCGCCCTTGCGTAGGACTGATGATCCTCAATGGCGACGGGCTGGTCTGGGTCGGGCACCGCATCGCCGAACCGGACAGCGAATTTGCCGGGACCACGCAGCTCTGGCAGATGCCGCAAGGCGGCATCGACGAGGGCGAGGAGCCGCTGCAGGCGGCCGGGCGCGAGCTCTATGAAGAGACCGGCATGCGCTCGGTCACGCTGCTCGCCGAGGCGCCGCACTGGATCAATTACGACCTGCCGCCCGATCTGGTCGGCATCGCCCTCAAGGGCCGCTATCGCGGCCAGACGCAGAAATGGTTCGCCTACCGCTTTCACGGCGAGACCAGAGAGATCCAGATCAATCCGCCGCCAGGCGGCCACACCGCCGAATTCGATGAATGGGCATGGCGGCCGATGCAGGACCTGCCCGATCTGATAGTGCCGTTCAAACGCAATGTCTATGAGGATGTGGTGGCGGCGTTCCGTCATCTTGCCTAGCTGGATGTGACGGTTCGCACGGCACCTGATTCGTGCTTTATTGATCGGGACACCCGCAGCCACGAGACCCATATGAACGACGCCGGGCAATGGCCTCTTAGCGCAGCGTATGGGCTGCCCCTCACCCGCCTGCCGGCTTTCGTCACTCGAAAAGCCAAGCAGTTGGCTTTTCGTCCGCTTTACGCCGACCGCTCCTCAACTCCCCGTATAGGGATAGGGAGAGATATCCGGCAGGACAATGAGGGGCAGCGCCGACTTCAGCGGGTCTGCGATGCATAAAGCCAAAGATACCATCAGCGAAGCGGCGGCCGGCGCCATTCTCACCATCGATCTCGGCGCTATCCGAGAGAATTACCGGCGGCTCAAGGCAAAGCTCGGCGGCGTGCGCTGCGCCGGCGTCGTCAAGGCCGACGGTTACGGGCTCGGCGCGCGGCAAGTGGCGGCGGCACTGGTTGCCGAAAGCTGCGACAGCTTCTTTGTCGCTCATCTCACCGAGGGGGTCGCGCTGCGCGACGCACTCGGACCGAAGCTGGAAATCCATGTGCTGAACGGCCTGCCGCCGGACTCGGAACCCGAAGCGGTGGCCGCCGACCTTGTTCCCGTCATCAACAGTGGCGGACAATTGAAGGCGTGGAGCAAAGCCGGCCAGAAGGCCGGCCGCAAGCTCAAGGCCGCCATCCAGGTCGACAGCGGCATGTCGCGGCTGGGCATGGGCCTGGCAGAGGTCGAGGCGCTTACGGCCGATGCTTTCGCCGGCGTCGATGTCGTCCTCGTCATGAGCCATCTGGCCCGTGCGGACGAACCGACCAATGCGGCCAATGACGCGCAACTCAGGGAGTTCGAACGGCTGCGCAAAATGCTGCCCAAGGCGCCGGCGTCGCTCGACAATTCCTCCGGCATCTTTCTTGGGCCGCGCTATCAGTACGACCTCGCGCGTCCGGGCGCTGCGCTCTACGGCATCAATCCGACGCCTGATGAGGCGAACCCGATGCTGCCGGTGGTGCGGCTCGAGGCAAAGATCATCCAGACACGCGGCATCGATAAGGGCGCGGGCGTCGGCTACGGACATGCGTTTCTGGCCAGCGGTCCCTTGCTCGCGGCCACGATCTCGCTCGGCTATGCCGATGGCTGGCACCGGCGCGCGGCTTCGGCTGCCTGGCTCGACGGCGTGCGACTGCCCTTTGTCGGGCGGGTGTCGATGGATTCGATCATACTCGACATCTCGGCCCTGCCGGCCGGCCGGCTGCGCGAGGGCGACCTTGTCGAACTCCTGGGCCCCTCGCAGAGCGTCGATGACGCCGCCGGTCATGCCGGCACGATCGGTTATGAAATCCTGACCAGTCTCGGCCCCCGCTTCCACCGCCGCTATATCAACGAATAGAGCAGCGACACGCCGCCCCTTGGCGGACGCCGCAGAATCCGGCAGACAGGAGGCGGCGGCCCTCTGACGGAAGTCGTCGTGGAGAGTGATGCGATGAAGATCTTCGTGTTGGGCGGCGGCGTTATCGGGGTCACCACTGCCTATTATCTCGCCGAGGCCGGCCACGAGGTGACGGTGTTCGACCGCCAGAAAGGGCCGGCGCTGGAAACCAGCTTCGCCAATGCCGGCGAGATCTCGCCGGGCTATGCCTCGCCCTGGGCCGGCCCCGGCATTCCGCTGAAGGCAATCAAGTGGCTGTTGATGAAGCACGGCCCGCTGGTGGTGCGGCCGGCCTTCGATCCGCATATGTGGACATGGCTCATCAAGATGCTGCGCAACTGCACGGCGGATCGCTATGCCATCAACAAGGCGCGCATGGTGCCGCTCGCCGAATACAGCCGCGACACGTTGAAGGCGCTGCGCGAAGCGACCGGCATCGCTTATGATGAGCGGACCAAGGGCACGCTGCAGCTGTTTCGCACGCAAAAGCAGCTCGACGGCACCGGCGGCGATGTCGAGGTGCTGAAGAAATATGGCGTTCCCTACGAGTTGCTCGATCCCGAAGGCTGCATTGGGGCCGAGCCGGCGCTGGCCGGCGTGCGGGAAAAGTTTGTCGGCGGGCTGAGATTGCCCGGCGACGAAACTGGCGACTGCAAGATGTTCACCGATCGGCTGGCCGAGCTCTGCGTGGCGCGCGGCGTCACGTTCGAGTACGGCACGCAAATCCGGCGCTTCTCCAAGAACCGCAATCGCATCGTCAGCGTCGGCACCGACCAGCGCTCGCGCGCGGCCGACGCTTATGTGCTGGCGCTGGGCAGCTATTCGGCGCGCTTCATGCGCCTGCTCAGGCGCCCGATCCCGGTCTATCCGGTCAAGGGCTATTCGATCACCGTTCCTATCAAGGACGCGGTCGCCGCCCCGGTGTCGACGGTGATGGACGAAACCTACAAGGTGGCCATCACCAGGCTCGGCGACCGCATCCGCGTCGGCGGCACGGCGGAGATTTCCGGCTTCGACCTCAGGCTGCACGAATCGCGCCGGCGCACCCTCGAACATTCAGTCGGCGATCTGTTCCCGGATGGCGGCGACCTCAAGGCGGCGTCCTTCTGGTGCGGGCTGCGGCCGATGACGCCGGACGGGCCGCCGCTGGTCGGCCGCACCGAGTTCTCCAACCTCTATCTCAACACCGGGCACGGCACGCTTGGCTGGACGATGGCCTGCGGCTCGGCCAAGGCGCTGTCCGACATCATCTCCAGCAAGGTGCCTGATATCGATGTGCGGGAGCTGGGGCCGGAGCGGTATTTGAGGTAGGGGTGCTTTCTAAAGCTCGCGGGCCAGCACCCCCTCTGTCCTACCGGACAGAGGGGGTGTAAAGGATCGCTACAGAACGGCATTCCTTCAGCCTCGCCAGCCTCTCAAAACGCCTCCTTCACCCAGCCCTTCGAGAACAGCCACCGGTAGGCCCAGGGGATCATTACCTTGGTCGATACCGGATTCGAATGGGCGACATAGTCGTCGTAGACCGGCTGCATCCTGGCGTAGAAGGCAGGGTCGAGCACCGTCATGCCGTTCTCCAGATCGTGGAAGAAACTGCGGTTGTTGAGATTGACCGACGAGATCGTCACCAGCCTTTCGTCGATCATCATGATCTTGGAGTGCAGCACGACATCGGGCGCCGTGAATTCGCGGATGTTGATGCGGTCGCCATATTTCTCGACGAACAGCTTGTTGAGCGCGGTCAGCAGCTTGCCGCCAATATCGCCCTTGAGGTCGATGCGGCCGACAATGTCGATCCTGACGCCGCGCGCCAGCGCCCGCTCGATGGCCAGGCTGAGCTTCGGCGTCAGATTAAGGTAGGGATTGACGATCTCGATATGGTGCCGGGCAGTGTCGATCAGCTCGACGAAATAGGTCTCGAGCGCATGGTTGTCCTCATAGGGCACGGAAATGAAATGGCGCACCGTGCCCGGCGGGCGCCGGCTGTCGGAGCGCACCGGAATGGAGAAGGGTCTTGCGATGTTGGCGTCGGCGTCGCGCAGCCACAATGTCGAGAGATGCGCGGCCAGCGTTTCGACCGTGGCCGGGTCGGCAAACTCGATGTCGAAATCGCTCCAGTTCGAATAGTAGTTGAGCGAGAGGCCGTCGGTCTTGCCGTATTGCTCCAGGTTCGGATAGCGCGACAGGTCGATCGGCTTGTGGAACAGGAAGCCGTCATGAATGTTGCGGCCGCCGATGATGACGCGCGAGCGGGCGGGATCCTCGGCAAGTGTCGCCAGCATCTTGACGTGATGGGTCTTGTGCAGCTGCGACAGCTGCTCGTCCACCGGCGCGCCGTGGTCGGCCCGCCAACGATATTCCTGCAACTCGACATTGGGATAATCGGCCGCCAGCCGGTGCAGCAGCGCGTCGTCCTTGTCGCGCTCCAGCACGTCTGTGACCATGATGCGCACTTTGGTGCCGAGGCCTGCGTGATGGCGGATCAGCCGCTCGATGACGCGGCCGGAAAAATCGGCCTTGAACTCCAGCGACGACAGATAGACCAGCTTGAGTTTCGGCGCGCGCGAGAAATCGAGCGGCAGTTCGGGGTCGGCCTTGTCGAAGGCGCTGTCGGGTAAAGGCGCGCCGAGCAGCGCTTCGACCTTGGCGTTGAAGCCGTCGCGCGACTTGCGTAACAGGCGCGGTGACCCGAGCGGCAGCGAACAGCTCTGCGACAGCCAGCGGCCGGCGTAAAAGACGCTGGCAAGCTTATCCACGCCGGATGGATCGGGCACTGGACAACGCTCGTAGCGGCTGTCGAGCGCGGCTATCGCCGGATAGGCAACCTCTTCGCGCAGGATGGTGAGCGGGGCGCCTGCCGGCGCCAGGCTGGAACTGAGCTTGAGGCTGCAGCGGTTCAGGTCATCGCTGGGGAACATGGAGACGGTTTGCCCGGCCGACAGGCGGAGCCGGAAGGCGGCGCCGCTCGTTAAGCCACGCGAGCCACCGCCGGCGCGAAACGCCAGCGCACCGTCGCAGACGCCCGATATCTCAACCGGCTGCTTTCCCGCCTGGCGCATCACGATCTCGACCGAGCGCGCCTGCAGGCCGGAAAAGCTGAACGTCTTTGGCGCGGAGGGCCGCGCGGCGGCGTCGACATAGAGCGTCTGCCGCGACACCCGCCAGCGGCCGTCGAAATGGCCTTCGCCGGCTGTGCCGCTCACTGCCGGCATCTGTTCGGCGGTAACCGGCTTCCCCAGCCGTTCCAGCGTCCGGTAGGTGGCCTGGAAATCGCGGTTGGCGATGGCGTGGCGGTCATGGCCGAACGGACCGGTGCCGTTCGCCCTGTCGATGGCGCCGATCTGGTTGTGGGCGAGCAGCGCCAGAAACTGCCTTTCATAGTCGCGGGCGCCGGCATCGCCGAAAAACGCTGCTGCTGCAGTCTGCGGTCCCGGCGTGTCGGCCGATAGCGACGGCCGGCCGCAATCCTTCGCATCGGGAAAGAAATCGCAGCTGTGCCGGATCGGGGCGGCGCAACCGGCAAGGGCCGCCAGCCCCAGCCCGGCCAAGGCCAGGCAGATGGCGCGGTTCATCCGGCCGCACCGTTCATCGTCTTCAGTTCAGCCGGATCGCGCGGCGGCAGGAAGCCTTGCGGAAACACCTTGCAGACGGGAAGTGCGAAAGTGGCGATCAAAAGCTCGGCCTCGCCGCGCATCTTTTTCGGCGCTGTCTTGTCATCACGGATCGCCTTTGCCGAGGCGACGAGCGCGCCGTCGCAGTCGCAATGATTATGGCGCGCGATGTAGCAGGCGTCATGGATTTGGCAGGCGCTGTCGAGGCGATTGACAGGGCGAGCCGAGAGGTCGCCGGTGCGGGTGCCGGGACCGCAGTAATTGCCGAAGACGAAAGGCGACGGGCGGGCCATTGCGATACGGACCGGCTTGGGCAGTTCGGCTTCCGGAACTACGGTCCATGGATTGGCGCAGGCGGAAAGCGCGACAAGCGGCAAGATGGCGAGCACCGCTCGCATTTTGATCCGCACCAGCTTTGCAAAAAAGTGTCCCACCCGGCGCAGCCAATCCTTAATAATAGGCGACATCGCGCTTGTTGCCACACTGGCCGATTTTGTGGCGAGGGCAAGGCGGCGCGGCCATCAGACAAACAGCCCGCGCTCTCTCTCGACTGCCTTGGTGATGAAGTTGGCGACGATCTGCACGCGGCGCAGTGGCCGGACCGATTCATGATAGACCAGCCAGTAGGCGCGGCGGATCGGCGTCACGATGTTAACGGGGATCAGCTCCGGCATCGAGCGGGCGACAAAGGTGTGCAAGATGCCGATGCCGGCGCCCGACCGCACCGCTTCGGCCTGGCCCAGCGCTGAGGAGATGGCGAAGCTGGTGCGCCAGTCCGGGCTGAACTCCGCCGCATAGTCGAGCGACGGGCTGACGATCAGGTCTGGGACATAGCCGATCAGCGTATGCTGGCCGAGTTCGGCAGCGGTCTCGGGTAAGCCGTGCGCCTGCGCATAGGCGCGCGAGGCAAACAGGCCGAGTGTGTAGTCGACCAGCTTTCCCGCCACCAGCCTGCCTTCGCTCGGCCGCTCGACGGTGATGGCGATGTCGGCCTCGCGCCGCGACAGCGAGAAGGAGCGCGGCACCGGCACCAGTTGGATGGTGAGTTCGCGGTGCAGCGCGGTCAGCGCGCCAAGACGCGTGGCGAGGAATGCGACGCCAAACCCGTCGGGCGCGCCGATGCGCACGGTGCCTGAGATATCGTCGCCTTCGCCCGACACGGCGGAGCGCGCGGCGATCATGTCGGCTTCCATGCGCTCGGCAATGTCGAGAAAGCGCTGGCCGGCCGGCGTCAGCTCGCTGCCGGTGGTAAGCCGGCGAAACAGTTTTGTCCGTAACGCATCCTCAAGCGCTGCGATGCGGCGCGAGACGGTGGCGTGATTGAGTTCCAGCCGCTTGGCGGCGCCAAGGATCTGCCCGGCGCGGGCCACGGCGAGGAAGATGCGGACGTCATCCCAGTTCATGGGGGTGGTCCGGGCTAGCGGCGAACGCGGCGTTCCCGCCCACCCCCCTCTGGCCTGCCGGCCATCTCCCCCGCAAGGAGGGAGATTGGCAGCTCCGCCACCTGCGTCTCTTTTGCTGCGTTGAAGATTTGCGAAGGCGGCGGCCACATCTGATCTCCCCCCTTGCGGGGGAGATGTCCGGCAGGACAGAGGGGGGTGTGACGGAGCGCAACCTTCGGGCCTTTCAGCAATCTGTAATTTGCGGCAATTAATGCACACTCGTCCTTCGTTGTCTATTTCTTGCACAACGGTTGCGTTTCCCCTCGCGTTGCCTTCGCGCCTGCAAAGGCGTTGAATGCTTCATCACAAACTCAGGGAGAGAAACCATGATCGAATACGGTCATTTCATCGGCGGCAAGCATGTCGCCGGGACCAGCGGGCGCAAGCAGGACGTCATGCAGCCCATGGACGGCTCGGTGCGCGGCACGGTGGCGCTGGCGTCGCCGGCGGAACTGCGTGCGGCTGTGCTGAACGCCAAGGAAGCACAGATCAAATGGGCTGCGACCAACCCGCAGCGGCGTGTGCGCGTGCTGATGAAGTTTCTTGAACTGGTTGCTCGCGACTATGACGAACTGGCCGATCTCCTGGCGCGCGAGCACGGCAAGACCATCGCCGACGCCAAGGGCGACATCCAGCGCGGCCTCGAAGTGGTCGAAGTCTGCATCGGTGCGCCTCACATGATGAAGGGCGAGTTCACCGACGGCGCCGGCCCCGGCATCGATGTCTATTCGATGCGCCAGCCGCTTGGCGTCGTTGCCGGCATCACCCCGTTCAATTTCCCGGCGATGATCCCGTTGTGGAAGATTGCCCCGGCGCTGGCCTGCGGCAACGCCTTTATCCTGAAGCCTTCCGAGCGTGACCCTGGCGTGCCGATGCGCATCGCCGAACTGTTCCTCGAGGCTGGCCTGCCGGCTGGCGTTCTCAACGTCGTCAATGGCGACAAGGATGTCGTCGACGCCATCCTCGACGATCCTGATATCAAGGCTATCGGCTTTGTCGGCTCGACGCCGATCGCGCATTACATCTACTCGCGCGGCACGGCCGCGGGAAAACGCGTGCAGTGCTTCGGCGGCGCCAAGAACCACATGATCATCATGCCCGATGCCGACATGGACCAGACCGTCGACGCGCTGATCGGCGCGGGCTACGGCTCGGCCGGCGAGCGCTGCATGGCGATCTCGGTTGCCGTTCCCGTCGGCAACGACACCGCCAACCGGCTGATGGAAAAGCTGATCCCGCGTGTCGAAAGCCTCAAGGTCGGCCCGTCGACGGATTCGTCCGCCGATTTCGGCCCGCTGGTGACGGCGCAGGCATTGGAACGCGTCAAGGGTTATGTCGACACCGGCGTCAAGGAAGGCGCCAAGCTGGTCGTCGATGGCCGCGGCTTCTCCATGCAGGGCTACGAGGATGGCTACTATATGGGCGGCTGCCTGTTCGACAATGTGACCGCTGACATGCGCATCTACAAGGAAGAGATCTTTGGTCCGGTGCTGTCGGTGGTGCGTGCGCCGACCTATGAGAGCGCCATCAAGCTCGCCAACGATCATGAGATGGGCAATGGCGTGGCCATCTTCACCCGTGACGGGGATGCTGCTCGTGATTTTGCTTCGCGCGTCCAGGTCGGCATGGTCGGCATCAACGTGCCGATCCCAGTTCCGATCGCTTACTACACGTTCGGCGGCTGGAAGGCGTCGTCCTTCGGCGACCTCAACCAGCATGGTCCGGACGCGTTCCGCTTCTACACCAAGACCAAGACGGTGACCTCGCGCTGGCCCTCCGGCGTCAAGGACGGTGCCGAGTTCGTCATCCCGACGATGAACTGACCGGACGATTTCGAAGATCGGCAAGAAGGCCCGGGTTCAACGTCCCGGGCCTTTCTTTGTACGAAACCGACATTGGCGATCACGTTCAAGCGATGGAACCAAGAGCCTGTCATCTGCCTTAAATTGCATTCCTGCCGTGGTGCAGGCCATCAAAATAGCGCCGGTAGCAGCCGGGGTTCTCGTCTGGCGCAAGGAGGTGTCAGATGACACGACGTCTTGTGGCGGCGATGTTCTTTGCGGTGTTCGCGATGTCCGGCATCGCCCAGGCCAAAGCCGATCAATGCGCGGCGCGGACCGACCTGGTCAAGGCGCTCGGCGAGAAGTTCCACGAAAGCCAAGCCGCACGTGGCCTGGTGAACCCAAATGTGGTGCTGGAGATATTCGTCTCCGACCAGGGCACTTGGACCATCCTGGCCACCGACACACACGGCCAAAGCTGCATCATCACGGCTGGCGAAGGCTGGGACGGGGCGGCTATGGCAGCAGTCTTGCCGGGCACCTGATAAAAGACCGGTCGGAAGTCTGGAGCAGAGACGGAGTTCAGCGTGTGGCGGCCACTTCGGCATGGCCGCGCAGCAGTGCCATAAGGCGTTTGGCGTCCTTGGCGGCAGCCTCTTCGTCACCGGCCAGGATCGAGCGGATTAGCGCGACGTGGTGCTCAGCCGATTCGGCCAGTCCTGTGTCGGCCTTGTAGCGAAACCAGAAGCGGCGGCTGTGGGCCTGCAGGGGCGCGGCCAGACGGGCCGCAAACGGGTTGTCGGCGGCCATCGCCAAGGCCTCGTCGAGCGCCTTGTCGGCCTGGATGAAGGCCAGCACATTGCCCGAGATGACGGCCTTCTGCATGGCAAGGGCTGCCTCATGAAACAGATCGGCGGCCTCGCGGGTGACGAAGCGGGCGGCCGAGCGCGCCAGCACCACCTCGACGCCGCGCCTGGCATCCAGCACGCGCAGCCAGTCGCCGGGATGCAGCGGGGCAATGGCGATGCCGGCGCGTGGCCTGACGTCGAGCAGTCCTTCCCAGGCGAGGCGCTGGATCGCTTCGCGCACCGGCGTGCGTCCTAGCGCCAGCTTTTCGATCAGCGCGCCTTCGGTGACAAAGCTCGCGGGCGCCAGTTCCAACGTCACGATCATATGCTCGAGCACATGATAGGCCTTGGCGGCGGCCGGCTCGGGGGATGCTGTCTCAGTCGATATCACAGGTGGGCTCCTGATATATCTTCCATATATCATAACAGATTCCGCATTGACAGCCGGTTTGGCAACAGATATATGGCTGATATATCAGATGGAGAGACGATCATGTGGACCGGAGTTTTCCCCGCCGTCACGACCAAATTCACCGAAGACGACCGCCTCGACCATGCCGAGATGGAGCGCTGCTTTGCGTTGCAGATGGATGCCGGTTGCGACGGCATCATCGTCTGTGGCTCGCTCGGCGAAGGCCCGATGCTGTCGCATGACGAAAAAATCGAGGTGCTGAAGACTGCCCAGAAAGTTGCCGGCAGCAAGCCGGTTCTGCTGACCGTCAACGAGGCAGGCACCCGCGAGGCGGCGAACATCGCAAAGCGCGCGAGCCGGGAAGGCGCCAACGGGCTGATGGTGGTACCGAGCCCGATCTATCACACCAACCCGGAAGAGACGGTCGCCGCCTTGCGCGCCGTCGCTCAGGCCGGCGACCTGCCGGTGATGATCTACTCCAACCGGCTGGCCTACCGTGTCGATGTCACTGTCGACCAGATGGAGGATCTGGCTGCGGACAAGCGCTTCGTCGCCATCAAGGAGTCCTCCGACGACATCCGCCGCTCGACAGAGATCATCAACCGCTTCGGCGACCGCTACGATTTGTTCACCGGCGTCGACAATCTCGCCTTCGAGGCGCTGTCGGTGGGCGCCATCGGCTGGGTGGCGGGTCTGGTCGTCGCCTTCCCGCGCGAGACCGTCGCCATCTACCAGCTGATGAAGCAGGGCCGCCGCGAGGAGGCGCTTTCGATCTACCGCTGGTTCCGGCCGCTGCTCGATCTCGATGTCTCGACCTATCTGGTCCAAAACATCAAGCTTGCCGAAGTGCTCGCGATCGACACAAATGACCGCGTGCGCATGCCGCGCCAGCCGCTGTCGGGCGAGCGCCGCAAAGCGGTCGAGAAGATCGTCAAGGACGCGCTGGCGGTACGGCCGAAGCTGCCGCAGTTCTGAAGGCTTTCTTCTCCCCGTGCACGTGCACGGGGAGAAGATGGCGGCAGCCAGATGAGGGGCAGCGCCGACGTGCAAGGAAATTCCAGGGACACAGAGGAGGGCCGCCGCCCCTCATCCGCCCTTCGGGCCCCGCAGCCCTTCGCTGGCGCTCCGGGCGTTCGTCGTTCGGAAAGCCAAGCAGTCGGCTTTTCCACCGCTTCGCGGACCACTCCTCACCCCCGTGAACGGGGAGAAGGGGTAGATATCGCCATTGTCGGTGGCGGCATTGTCGGCATCTGCGCGGCGGCCATGCTGGCCGAGGCCGGGCGCAGCGTCACGGTCTTCGACCGCACCGGCATCTGCGAGGAGACGAGCTCCGGCAATGCCGCCGCCTTCGCCTTCTCCGACGTGCTGCCGCTGGCGCATAAGGGCATGATGCGGCACTTGCCGAAATGGCTTGCCGATCCGCTCGGGCCACTCAGCATCCCGCCAGCCTATCTGCCGAAACTGTTGCCTTGGCTGTTCCGCTTCTGGCGCGCCGGCGCACCGGCAAAATATGAGGCGAGCCTTGCTGCTCAGGCAGACATGATGAAGCTCGCCGAGGCCGAATGGATGGGACTGCTCGACCGTTCCGGCACGCGGCCGATGCTGCGCGAGGACGGTTCGCTGGAACTTTATGAAAGCGAGGCCGAGTTTCAGGCCGGGCTGCCGGGCTGGGCGGCGCGCCAGCGCTTCGGCATCGACTTTCGCCATGTCGAAGGCGACGAACTGGCGCGGCTGCAGCCGGGACTGTCGCCGCGCTTCATCAAGGGCACCTTCGTGCCGGGCTGGAAGACCGTCGCCGATCCGAAACTGCTCGGCAAGGCGGTGTGGGCCTATGCCGAAGGGTTGGGCGCGCGTTTCGAAAAGGCGCGCATAGAGCGCGTCGCCGCCAAACCTGATGGCGCGACGCTGACGCTGACCGACGGCACGACCAGGCAGGCAAGACATCTTGTCGTGGCCGCCGGGGCATGGTCGCATCTGCTGGCGAAGGCGCTTGGCGACACCATCCCGCTCGAAACCGAGCGCGGCTACAACACCACACTGCCGAAGACCGCTTTCGACGTGCAGCGAATGCTGATCTTTTCCGGCCATGGCTTCGTCATCACGCCACTCGACACGGGCTTGCGCGTCGGCGGCGCCGTCGAGTTGGGCGGTCTCGACCGGCCGCCGAATTTTGCGCGCTCGAAGGCCATGCTGGAAAAAGCCAGACAGTTCCTTCCGGGGTTGGACGCGTCAGGCGGCCGCGAGTGGATGGGCTATCGCCCGTCGCTGCCGGATTCGCTGCCGGTGATCGGCACGGCGCGAACCGCGCCCAACATTGTCTACGCCTTCGGCCATGGCCATCTCGGCCTGACCCAGGCGGCGGCCACCGGCCGCTTGATCCGCGATCTTGTTCTCGGGCAGACTTCGCCGATCGATCTTGCCCCCTTCAGCCCGCAACGGTTTTGAGTCCGAGGAAATCATGGCCAAAAAATCCTTCTTTTGCATCGACGGCCATACCTGCGGCAATCCGGTGCGGCTGGTCGCCGGCGGCGGTCCCTTGCTCGAGGGTTCGACGATGATGGAGCGGCGGGCGCATTTCCTGGCGGAGTATGACTGGATCCGCACCGGGCTGATGTTCGAGCCACGCGGCCACGACGTCATGTCGGGCTCGATCCTCTATCCGCCGACGCGCGAGGATTGCGACATAGCCATCCTGTTCATCGAGACGTCGGGCTGCCTGCCGATGTGCGGCCACGGCACGATCGGCACGGTGACGATGGCCATCGAACATGGGCTGATCAAGCCGAAGACACCCGGCGTGCTCCGGCTCGACACACCGGCCGGGCTGGTTATCGCCGAATACAAACAGGTCGGCGACTATGTCGAGGAGGTGCGCATCACCAATGTACCGTCCTTCCTTTATGCCGAGGGACTGACGGTCGACTGCCCGCAGCTTGGCGAGATCACTGTCGATGTCGCCTATGGCGGCAATTTCTACGCCATCGTCGAGCCGCAGGCGAATTTTCGCGACATGGCTGATTATTCCGCCGGCGATTTCATCGCCTGGAGCCCTGTGGTGCGGCAGCGGCTTAACGAGAAGTACTCGTTCGTGCATCCGGAAAACCCCGGCATCAACCGGCTGTCCCACATGCTGTGGACGGGCAAGCCGACGGTGGAGGGGGCCGACGCACGCAACGCCGTCTTCTATGGCGACAAGGCGATCGACCGTTCACCTTGCGGCACCGGCACCTCGGCGCGCATGGCGCAGCTCCATGCCAAGGGCAAGCTCAAGGCCGGCGACAGTTTTGTCCACGAATCGATCATCGGCTCGCTGTTCAAGGGCAAGGTCGAGAAGGACGTCACTGTTGCCGGCAAGCCGGCCATCATTCCCTCGATCGGCGGCTGGGCGCGGATGACCGGCCTGAACACCATATTCATCGACGACCGCGATCCGTTCGCGCACGGTTTTGTGGTTAAGTGATACGGTAGGCTGCCGATCATCCACCGAGACGAAGACTTGGACCCAGAGCGGGACCTCTTGGCGAAACCAGTCAGCGAAAGGTTAGCGCGTTGGGCGAGGCATCCACCGCCATAGTCGGAAGTAACCCATGTTGCAGCTGGTCAGTACGGAATGTGGCTAAAAAACGAAACCCGCCAACAACGCAAAGATTCGTCTCATCACCTAATTTTGACCGGGATTTCTTCGAAATGAGGTCGCTGGTCCGGCTGAATCGTCAAAGACATTGCGTTATGCCAATGATAGGGTCCGCGATAGTCCAGGGGTCGGGAGCAAAAAAACGGGCAATCGGAAGGCGTGCCGGCAAAACACGCTCGACGTTTGAAAAATCACGTTGCAATCCGGGCTCGAAACTTTACGACTAGGGGAAATACGAAAAGGAATGCGCCTGCATGGGCGACATTCCAGGGGAGCCATGTACACATGCAGTACTTTGTCCAGCAGCTTATCAATGGGCTGACGCTGGGATCGATCTATGGGCTGATCGCAATCGGCTACACGATGGTCTACGGCATCATCGGCATGATCAACTTCGCCCACGGCGACATTTTCATGGTCGGGGCATTCGCCGCCCTCGTTGTCTTCCTCATCCTCGGCTCCTTGTTCTATTCGGTCCCGGTCGTCCTGGCGCTGCTGATCATGATGATCGTGGCGATGCTGCTCACCAGCCTCTACAACTGGACGATCGAGAAGGTGGCCTACCGGCCGCTGCGCGGTTCGTTCCGGCTGGCGCCGCTGATCACCGCCATCGGCATGTCGATCGCGCTGTCGAACTTCATCCAGGTGACGCAAGGTCCGCGCAACAAGCCGATCCCGCCGATGGTCAGCCAAGTCTACAACATCAACGGCATCAGCGTGTCGCTGAAGCAGATCATCATCGTCGTCGTCACCGCCCTGCTGCTGGCGCTGTTCTGGTACCTGGTCAACAGGACTTCCCTCGGCCGGGCGCAAAGGGCGTGCGAGCAGGACCGCAAGATGGCGGCGCTGCTCGGTGTCGATGTCGACCGTACGATCTCGATCACCTTTATCATGGGTGCAGCGCTTGCGGCCGTCGCGGGCACGTTGTTCCTGATGTATTACGGCGTCATCGCCTTTTCCGACGGCTTTGTGCCGGGGGTCAAGGCCTTCACCGCGGCCGTTCTCGGCGGCATCGGGTCTCTGCCGGGCGCGGTGCTTGGCGGGCTTTTGATCGGCTTCATCGAGAGCATGTGGTCGGCGTATTTCTCGATCGACTACAAGGACGTCGCGGCGTTCTCGATCCTGGCGATCGTGCTGATCTTCCTGCCTTCCGGCATTTTGGGCCGGCCAGAAGTCGAAAAGGTCTGAGACAATGGCGGTTTCCGTATCCTCGGAGCGCGACACCGTCGCCTCCCCCGTGCAGCGTGCATTGCGCGAAGCGTTCTATGCCGGCGCCATCTCGCTGGGGTTGTTCATTCTCTTCATCGGCCTGAAGACCGACCAGAACATAAGCAACCAGCTGATCCTGGTGCAGCGCTGGTTGCTGCTCATCACCGTGGTCGTGCTGACCATGCTTGGCCGCTTCTTCTACATTGCATATGGCCAGCCGTTCATGGCCAATCAGAAGATCACCAATGTCGCCACCGGCCTGTTGCCGGCGAGCGTCGCGTCGCGCTTCTTCCTGCTTCCGGCCTTCATCGTCGCCGTTGTGCTGGCGGTTGTCCTCGTTGCGTTCGGCAGCGCCCTGCCGGTGTTGGTGGGACCCGATCTGGCCGGCTACCTTCAGTTCCTGCGCGCATTGGCCGTCATTTACGCGCTCGCTTGCGTGATCTTCTATTTCCGCTCCTTCATCCACGCCAATTTCACCAAGCTCGGGATTGCGGCGCTGGTGCTATACCCGATCCTCGTCGTCGTGGTGCTGTCGATCTACGCGTGGTCGATAACCGGCGGCCTGCAGGGCTCGTTGAAGTGGGTCGACAATTTCGGCATCCAGATCCTGATCTATGTGATGCTGGCCTGGGGGCTGAACATCGTCGTCGGCCTCGCCGGCCTGCTCGATCTCGGCTACGTCGCCTTTTACGCGGTCGGTGCCTATGCCTATGCGTTGCTCGGTTCGCAATACGGCCTGTCGTTCTGGATCCTGCTGCCCGCCGCCGGCGCCATGGCCGCCTTCTGGGGCGTTATGCTCGGCTTTCCGGTGCTCAGGCTTCGTGGCGATTACCTGGCGATCGTGACGCTGGCCTTCGGCGAGATCATCCGCCTGGTGCTGATCAACTGGCGTGAAGTCACCAACGGCTCGGCCGGCATCTCCGGCATCCCGAAGGTCACCTTCTTCGGCCTGATGACGTTTAATTCGACCGACCCGAACTATATCGGCAAGGTGCTGCACATCGCCCAGTCAAGCGCCTACTACAAGATCTTCCTCTACTATCTCATTCTCGGGCTGGCGCTGCTGACCGCCTTCGTCACCATCAGGCTCAGGCGCATGCCTGTCGGCCGCGCCTGGGAGGCGCTGCGCGAGGACGAGATTGCCTGCCGCTCGCTTGGCATCAACACCACCACCACCAAGCTCACCGCCTTTGCCACCGGCGCCATGTTCGGCGGTTTTGCCGGCGCCTTCTTCGCCGCACGGCAAGGCTTCGTCAGCCCTGAATCCTTCGTCTTCCTGGAATCGGCGATCATCCTGGCCATCGTGGTGCTCGGCGGCATGGGCTCGCTGGTCGGCATCGCGGTCGCCGCGCTGGTGATGATCGGCGGCACCGAGGCACTGCGCGAACTCGATTTCCTGAAAAGTGTCTTCGGAAAAGATTTCACGCCGGAGCTTTACCGCATGCTTTTGTTCGGCATGGCGATGGTCATCGTAATGCTGTGGAAGCCGCGCGGCTTTGTCGGCAGCCGTGAACCGACGGCCTTCCTCAGTGAACGAAAAGCGGTCTCCTCCTCCTTCACCAAGGAAGGGCACGGCTGATGAGCGCGACCTCCATTCAGAAGACCAATCCGGGTATGAAAGACGCCATCCTCCAGGTCGAGCATCTTTCGATGAAGTTCGGCGGCCTGATCGCCATCGGCGATCTGTCGTTCCAGGCCAAGCGCGGCGAGATCACCGCTCTGATCGGACCCAATGGCGCCGGCAAGACCACCGTCTTCAATTGCATCACCGGCTTCTACAAGCCGTCGGAAGGCATGATTACGCTCAACCGGGCCGACGGCTCGAGCTTCCTGCTCGAACGGCTGCCCAATCATGAGATCCCGGCGCGCGCCAAGGTGGCGCGCACCTTCCAGAACATCCGCCTGTTCTCGGGCATGACGCTGCTGGAGAATCTGCTGGTTGCCCAGCACAACAAGCTGATGAAGGCATCCGGCTATACGATCCTGGGCCTGTTCGGGATCGGCGGCTACCGCAGAGCCTCGGCTGAATCGGTGGAGCTTGCCAAGCACTGGCTGGAGAAGGCCGATCTTGTCGATCGCGCCGACGATCCGGCCGGCGACCTGCCCTATGGCGCGCAGCGGCGCCTCGAGATTGCGCGCGCCATGTGCACAGGGCCCGAACTTCTGTGCCTCGACGAGCCTGCGGCCGGTCTCAATCCGAAGGAGTCGGCTGCGCTGAATTCGCTGCTGATGGACATCAAGAGCAGTACCTCGATCCTGCTGATCGAACATGACATGTCGGTGGTCATGCAGATTTCCGACCATGTCGTGGTGCTTGAATATGGCCGCAAGATTTCCGACGGCAGCCCGCAATCGGTGCGTACCGACCCGCGCGTCATCGCCGCCTATCTCGGCGTCGACGACGAGGAGGTCGAGACGGTGCTGACCGAGGTTGGCGATGAAGACGTCATCGAGCAGCTGGACATCGGGCCGGATTCGGCTCACGGACCAGGCACATCGTCTTCCTATCTCGCCGGCCCGGTAAGCGACACGATCGGCCACAGCCAGGGCGAGCGGGTCACAGTGTCGAAGGGAGCTTCAAAAGCCACCCAATACGATACAAGAGCCAACTCCGCGCCAAGAGCACCGTCCGAGCGTCTGACGGCCAAGTCCAAGCCGGCGGCCACCAAATCCCCGACAGGCAAGCCGCGCGGAGGGCGTAAGTGATGGCCGAGACAACGCTCCTCGACATCAAGGGCGTCGAGACCTACTACGGCAACATCAAGGCGCTGAACGGCGTCGATGTCCACGTCAACCAGGGCGAGATCGTCGCGCTGATCGGTGCCAACGGTGCCGGCAAGTCGACGCTGATGATGACCATCTTCGGTGCGCCGCGCGCTCGTGCCGGCTCAATCACTTTCGCCGGCACCGACATCACCCAGATGCCGACGCACGAGATCGCCCGCATGCGTATCGCGCAGTCGCCGGAAGGCAGGCGCATTTTCCCGCGCATGACGGTGATGGAAAACCTGCAGATGGGCGCCGGTCTCGACAATCTCAAGCACTATGACGAGGATGCCGAGAAGGTGTTCGCGCTGTTCCCGCGCCTCAAGGAGCGCATTGCCCAGCGCGGCGGCACGCTGTCGGGCGGTGAGCAGCAGATGCTGTCGATCGGACGTGCGCTGATGGCGCGGCCTAAGCTGCTGTTGCTCGACGAGCCGTCGCTGGGTCTGGCGCCGCTGATCGTCAAGCAGATCTTCGATGCCATCCGCGAGCTGAACCGCACGCAAGGGCTGACTGTGTTCCTGGTCGAGCAGAACGCCTTCGGCGCGCTCAAGCTCGCCACGCGCGGCTATGTCATGGTCAACGGCAACGTGACCATGAGCGGCACAGGCAAGGAATTGCTCGCCAATCCGGAAGTGCGGGCGGCCTATCTCGAAGGCGGCCATCACTGATTTTGGAGCGGAATGTATGCATACGGTATTCCGCTCCAACTTGTTTGTTTGTCGCATGACCTTTGTCCGAAAAGTCTGCAACTTTTCGGGATCATGCTAGGGAGTCTTCATCATGCAAGGCATTCTTCACGAGGAACCTTCCATCTGGCAGTTCTTCTTCGTCACCTGTCTGCTCGGCGGCTGGGCGGCATGGATGACCGGCAAGGCCAGCGCCCAGACATGGCGCAGCCTGCCGGCGCTGTTCGCCTATCTGCTGGGCCTCGGCATCGGCATCAGGTTCATCCATCATGCCTTGTTCGGCGGCACGATGTTTTCGCTGCAATACTATGTCGTGGACACAATCGTGCTCATGATATTGGGGTTTGTCGGCTATCAATACACGCGTACGAACCAGATGGTGACGCAGTATAATTGGCTTTACGAACGGGCTTCGATCTTAAGCTGGAAACCGAAAGGTTGACGTTCATCATTAACGCCGTTCCGGGGATGAATCGGCGTGACAAGGGCCTGAAAATCGGCAAAGTACGCTTTCTGCGATAAGGGTGGGCATCGCATGAAAGTTTCATCCACGCCCACCTCGTAAATGGGAGCGTTTAAATGAAGAAATCACTTTTGTCCGCCGTTGCCCTGACCGCGCTTGTCGCGTTCGGTGGCAATGCATGGGCTGACGTTATCGTCGGCGTCGCAGGTCCGATCACCGGTCCGAATGCGGCCTTCGGTGCGCAGCTGCAGAAGGGTGCGGAAGCGGCCGTTGCCGACATCAACGCCGCAGGCGGCATGAACGGCGAGCAGATCAAGCTCGAAGTCGGCGACGACGTCTCCGATCCGAAGCAGGGCATTTCGGTCGGCAACAAGTTCGTCGGCGACGGCGTGAAGTTCGTGATCGGCCACTTCAACTCGGGCGTCTCGATCCCGGTTTCGCAGGAAGTCTACGTCGACAACAACATCGTCGAAGTAACCCCGGCGGCGACCAACCCGAAATTCACCGAGCGCGGCCTGTGGAACGTGTTCCGCACCTGCGGACGCGATGACCAGCAGGGCGGCATCGCCGGCGGCTATATCGCGACCAACTTCAAGGACGCCAAGGTTGCCGTCATCCACGACAAGACCCCCTATGGTCAGGGCCTTGCCGACGAGACCAAGAAGGCGATGAACGCAGCCGGTCTGACCGAAGTCATGTATGAAGGCGTCAATGTCGGCGACAAGGACTTCTCGGCGCTGATCGCCAAGATGAAGGACGCCGGCGTCACCCTGATCTATTGGGGCGGCCTGCATACCGAAGCCGGCCTGATCATCCGCCAGTCGGCGGACCAGGGCCTCAAGGCTACCTTGATGTCGGGCGACGGCATCGTGACCGACGAGCTGGCTGCGATCGCCGGCGATGCGGTTATCGGTACGCTCAACACCTTCGGTCCAGATCCGCGTCTGATCCCCGAGAACAAGGCACTGGTCGAGAAGTTCCGCGCCCAGGGCTTCGAGCCGGAAGCCTACACTCTCTACTCCTACGCCGCCATGCAGGTGATCGCCGAGGCCGCTGCCGTGGCCAAGTCGAACGACCCCGTGGAAGTGGCCAAGGCGCTGCACGAGAAGGGTCCGTTCAAGACCGTTCTGGGCGATCTCGCCTATGACGCGAAGGGCGATCCGAAGCTCCCGGGCTACATCATGTACGAATGGAAGAAGGGTCCGGACGGCAAGATCTCCTGGTTCCCGAAGTCGTAATTCGGGACACAGCTCTATGGAATGCCCGGCGCTCGCGCCGGGCATTTTTCTTTGGTGACAGGGCGCAGCGAGGGTGGCTGGACAAGCCGCTAGCCGGGTCGAATTTGTGCGGGCACGACAATTAGCGTCACCTCGCGACGCCAATCGCACGCATCTTTTCGATCGGTGGTGCTAGAATCGCATTTAAATCGGTTTAACCTCTCCCCGATTTTGGTTGCACTGCAGCATTTTCGCGTTAATCATGCCTCTGCCCCACCCTCCTGTCCGGAGCCTGCTTCCTTGGCCATCACGAAGATCCTCGTCGCCAACCGGTCCGAAATTGCCATCCGCGTCTTTCGCGCGGCCAACGAGCTCGGCCTCAAAACCGTGGCGATCTGGGCCGAGGAGGACAAATATTCGCTTCATCGGTTCAAGGCCGATGAAAGCTACCAGGTCGGGCGCGGGCCGCATCTGGCCAGGGACATGGGGCCGATCGAAAGCTATCTGTCGATCGAGGAAATGATCCGGGTCGCCAGACTGTCCGGCGCCGACGCCATCCACCCGGGCTATGGCCTCCTGTCGGAAAGCCCTGAATTCGCAGATGCCTGCGCCGAGGCCGGCATCACTTTCATAGGGCCGAAGCCCGACACGATGCGCCGGCTCGGCAACAAGGTCGCCGCGCGCAATCTGGCCATTGAGGTCGGCGTGCCGGTGGTGCCGGCAACCGAACCGCTGCCGGACGACATGGAAGCAGTCAAGCAGCTCGCCAAGACAGTCGGCTATCCGGTGATGCTCAAGGCATCATGGGGCGGCGGCGGGCGCGGCATGCGCGCCATCCGCGCGGAAGCCGACCTCGCCCGCGAGGTGATGGAAGGCAAGCGCGAGGCCAAGGCCGCCTTCGGCAAGGACGAGGTCTATCTCGAAAAGCTGATCGAGCGCGCTCGCCATGTCGAGGTCCAGGTGCTCGGCGACACGCATGGCAACGCTGTACATCTGTTCGAGCGCGACTGCTCGATCCAGCGCCGCAACCAGAAGGTCGTCGAACGGGCGCCGGCGCCCTATCTCAGCGAGGCATTGCGCCAGGAGCTTTGCGGCTATGCGCTCAAGATCGCGCGCGAGACCAGCTATATCGGCGCCGGTACGGTGGAATTTCTGCAGGACGCCGACACCGGCAAATTCTACTTCATCGAGGTCAATCCGCGCATCCAGGTCGAGCACACCGTCACCGAGCAGGTGACCGGCATCGACATCGTCAAGGCGCAGATCCACATACTGGACGGCTTTGCCATCGGCACGAAAGAGTCGGGCGTGCCGGCGCAGGCCGACATCAGGCTGAACGGTCACGCGCTGCAGTGCCGCATCACGACCGAGGATCCGGAGCACAGTTTCATTCCGGACTACGGCCGCATCACCGCTTATCGCGAAGCCGCCGGTTTCGGCATCCGCCTCGACGGCGGCACCGCCTATTCGGGCGCGGTCATCACCCGCTTCTACGATCCGCTGCTGGAGAAGGTGACTGCCTGGGCCCCGACACCGGCCGAGGCGATCGCCCGCATGAATCGGGCCCTGCGCGAGTTCCGCATCCGCGGCGTGGCCACCAACCTCACCTTCCTCGAGGCAATCATCAACCACCCGCGCTTCGCCGACAATTCCTACACGACCAGGTTCATCGACACGACGCCGGAGCTGTTCGCGCAGGTGAAGCGGCAGGACCGCGCCACCAAGCTGCTCAACTATCTGGCCGACGTCAGCGTCAACGGCCATCCCGAAACCCGCGGCCGACCGATGCCGAAGGCCGATGCGGCAGCGCCTGTCGTGCCCTATCTCAACGGCAATGTGCCTGATGGCAGCAAGCAGAAGCTCGACGCGTTGGGGCCGGAGAAATTCGCTGCCTGGATGCGTGAGCAAAAAGAGGTGCTTGTCACCGACACGACGATGCGCGACGGTCACCAGTCGCTGCTCGCCACCCGCATGCGCACGCATGACATTGCCGGCATTGCCGGCACCTACGCGCGGGCGCTGCCGCGGCTGCTGTCGCTGGAATGCTGGGGCGGCGCCACTTTCGACGTCGCCATGCGCTTCCTCACCGAGGATCCGTGGGAGCGGCTGAGCAAAGTGCGCGAAGCAGCCCCCAACCTTTTGCTGCAGATGCTTCTACGCGGCGCTAACGGCGTCGGCTACACCAACTATCCCGACAATGTCGTGCAACATTTCGTCAGCCAGGCCGCTGCTGGCGGCGTCGACCTGTTCCGCGTCTTCGACTGCCTGAACTGGGTCGAGAACATGCGCGTCGCCATGGACGCGGTGGGCGCCGAGGGCAAGCTGGTCGAAGCAGCGATCTGCTACACCGGCGACATCCTCGATCCGACGCGCGCCAAACACGACCTTAAATACTATGTCGGGTTGGCGAAGGAATTGCAGGCAGCCGGCGCCCATATCATCGCCGTCAAGGACATGGCCGGGCTTTTGAAGCCTGCCGCCGCCCGCGTGCTGTTCAAGGCGCTGCGCGAAGCCACCGACCTGCCGATCCATTTCCACACCCACGACACGTCAGGCCTGTCGGCGGCGACGGTGCTGGCGGGCGTGGAAAGTGGCGTCGACGCCATCGACGCGGCGATGGATTCCTTCTCCGGCAACACCTCGCAGCCTTGCCTGGGCTCGATCGTCGAGGCGCTGAAGGGAACCGAGCGCGATCCCGGCCTCGATCCGCAATGGATCCGCAACATCTCCTTCTACTGGGAAGCGGTGCGCAACCAGTATGCGGCCTTCGAAAGCGACCTCAAGGGGCCAGCCTCGGAAGTCTATCTGCACGAAATGCCGGGCGGCCAGTTCACCAACCTCAAGGAACAGGCGCGTTCGCTGGGGCTGGAAACGCGTTGGCACGAGGTGGCACAAGCCTATCACGACGTCAATTTGATGTTCGGTGACATCGTCAAGGTGACGCCGTCGTCCAAGGTGGTCGGCGACATGGCGCTGATGATGGTGAGCCAGGATCTGACCGTTGCCGACGTCGAAAACCCAGCCAAGGACATCGCCTTCCCGGACTCGGTCGTCTCGATGCTGCGCGGGGATCTCGGCCAGTCGCCCGGCGGCTGGCCTGCAAAGCTGCAGAAGAAGGCATTGAAGGAAACCAAGCCGATCACCGTACGGCCGGGCTCGCTGCTCAAGCCAGCCGACCTCAAGGCCAGCCGCAGGGAGATCGAGCAGAAGCTGGAGCGCAAGCTCTCGGAGTACGAATTCGCCTCCTGGCTGATGTATCCGAAGGTGTTCACCGACTTCGCCGCCGCGCAGGAAACCTACGGGCCGGTCAGTGTGCTGCCGACGCCGACCTATTTCTACGGCATGAAGTCCGAGGATGAGATCTTCCTGGACATCGAAAAAGGCAAGACGCTTGTAGTGCGCTGCCTTGCGATCGGCGACGTCGATGAGAAGGGCATGGTCACCGTGTTCTTCGAGCTCAACGGCCAGCCGCGCCGTGTCCGGGTGCCGGACAGGGCGCATGGCGCCTCGGCGGCCAAGGCTCGGCGCAAGGCCGAGCCCGGCAACGAGGCGCATGTCGGCGCGCCGATGCCGGGCGTGGTCTCCGCCCTTTCGGTTGCCGCCGGCCAAGCGGTCAAGGCCGGCGACGTGCTGTTGTCGATCGAAGCCATGAAGATGGAGACGGCCCTGCATGCCGAGCGCGACGGCACAGTGGCCGAAGTGCTGGTCAAGGCCGGCGATCAGATCGATGCGAAGGATCTGTTGATCGCGTTTGGCTGACGCGCGGATCCATCACACTGGGGACGGCTGGCAGCAGCCGTTCACGAAGCGCCGATAATGGCTTGACCCGCCGCGCCTGCTCGGGCATCGAACCCGCTCCCAATTTACCGCGCCAGAATCGCGGTGGTTAAAAAGTAGCGGAGAAAAAACATGGCCGACGACATCACAGATACCAGCCAGACTGTTGCCGCCGGCCAGTTGCGCGCCTTCATCGAGCGCATCGAGCGGCTCGAGGAAGAAAAGAAGACCATCGCCGACGACATCAAGGAAGTGTTCGCCGAGGCCAAGGGCACCGGCTTCGACACCAAGGCGATGCGGTCGATCATCCGGCTGCGCAAGAAGGACCAGGCCGAGCGCCAGGAAGAGGAAACCATCCTCGATCTCTACAAGGCCGCGCTCGGCATGGTGTAAGGCTGTGTGGAAATTCTACTCCGGTTGATATCGCCGGAGCGAATTTCGAAACAGTCTCGGGCCAAGGAATGATGCTGGAACGGGCATCGAACCATGAGCGAATTCGACTTCGGCGCCCGCCGCGCCTCTGAATTCCGCCAACGCAGCTTCTGGGCGCTGTTCGCCGAACGGCATCCGGAGGAACGCGCTTCCATGGCGCGGCGCGGACCCTGGTTCTGGCAGCGCGGGCTGCCCGACTTCGCTCTGGTCCTGTCCATGTATGTCGCGCCGGCGCAAAGCCAAGTTGGCGTCTTTTTCGGCCGTAACGAGAAGTTCGGCGCGACCGGGGTCTGGTCGCGGCTGAAGCCGTTCCAACCGGCAATCGAAGACAGGCTGAAGCTCAGGCCGGAGCAGAGCTGCGAGGCCCTCGGCATCAATTCGATGTGGCGGGTGAACTGCTATGCCGAGGACAACTGGCCGGCCATGGCCGACTGGCTGGTGACGGAATGCTCGCGCTTCGAGCGCGCCGTCACCGACGTGCTGAGAGAGGGATAGCTATTAGGTGTTGGTGCAAAGCATCGGATCCTTCTTCGGCTCGCGCTGGCAAGGCGCGGTTCCGGTCGAGCGGTTGTTCTGGCGCGATCTAGTCCTTGTCGGCACGGCGATCAACATCACCTCGTCGGTGGCCGCGCTCATTCTGCTCGGCTTGAAGCTGCCGCTCGCCGTCGTCCTGGCGGTGCATTTCGCGCCCGTGCCCTACAACATCTTTCTGACCTTTGCCGTCTGGCGAACCACGGAAAAATCCAGTGGCGCCAAGGCTTCGTTGATGACGCTCGGGGCTACGCTTTGGCTGATCCTGGTGGTGGTTGTCTGAGAAGATTGACACGAAAAAGGGCGGCCGAAGCCGCCCTTTGAAGATGGTGGTCAAGCCGCGGTTTAAGCCGTCGGCTCGAATTTCAGCGCCACGCCGTTGATGCAATAGCGCAGGCCGGTCGGCGGCGGGCCGTCCTCGAAGACATGGCCGAGATGGCTGCCGCAGCGGGCGCAGTGGCATTCGGTGCGGACCATGCCGTAGCTGCGGTCGACGGTGTTTTCGACCGAACCGGGCACCGGATCATTGAAGCTCGGCCAGCCGGTGCCGCTCTCGAACTTGAGCTTGGATTCGAACAGCGGCTGGTCGCAGCCGACGCAGGAAAAGGTGCCGGCGCGCTTTTCGTAGAGCAGCGCGCAGCTTCCGGGCCGTTCGGTGCCATGGCCGCGCATGACCGCATATTGCTCGGGCGTCAGGCGGGCGCGCCATTCGGCGTCGGTGCGGGTGACAGGGTAGGTGTGGGTGTCCATTTGATCTCCTCAGCCTTGGCGGCTTGTTGTTGGTTGCAAGCTATATTCGCTTAGAGATAGGCGTTTGTTACGTGTTTTGCTCGCATTTTCAGCCGAGCTCCTACCCAATCGCCTGAAGATAGCGGGCGATCGACGCATGAAATGCCGTTCTTGCGCCGCCGATGATGTTCTGCTGCCACCACGCGCCGTAGATGTCGTCGAATTCGAAAGGCTCAAGTGCCGCCGCGATGCGTCGCACGGCCGGCGCATTGAGCGGAATGTAGTTCGGATAGCTGTACATGAAGCTGACATGGCGACGCGTCGGCGTCACCTGCAATATGTCGCCGGACAGCAGGGCGTTACCGCCATCGCGTTTCCAATGCAGCACCTGGCCGCCGGCAAAATGGCCACCGCAACGCACGAGTGTCAGCGACGGGTTTATGGCCAGCGTCTCGCCCGCCCAGCTGACGATGGCGTTGTGCGGCCGCATGATCCACTGGCGGTCGTCGGCATGGAGATAGATCGGCACGCCGCCAAACGCCTCGCTCCACTCGACCATCACCGAATAATAGTGGCAGTGCGAAATGGCGATCGCGGCCAGGCCGCCGCGACGGTTGATTTCGGCTACCGCCTCGTCGCTCACCATCGAGATGCAATCCCACAGCACATTGCCGTGCGGCGTCTGCGCCAGCAGCGCCCGCTGGCCGATAGCAAAGCGCGGCTCGATGCCGAAAGCGAGAACGCCGGCATCGTCCTTCATCACAAGCCTATGCCCGGCAGAGAGTTCTTCCCCAGTGATCCAGGCCTGGCCTTCCCAGCGCACATATTGCCGCTCGTCCTCGCAGATCGGGCAATTTTCTGGAGGGGTCTGCGTTGCCGCGAACTGGACGCCGCATTGCGGGCAAAGAAAGCAGGTCATCGGTTTTCCTCTCATATCAATGCTTGCGTGAGAGCTGCTTCGTCGCGGCTTCCAACCCGGCCAGCGTCAGTGGGAACATGCGGCCGCCGAAGAGATCGCGGATCATCGCGATCGAATGGGTGAAGCCCCAGTTTTTCTGGTTTTCGGGGTTCAGCCAGACCGCATTCGGCCATTGCTGGATGAGGCGGCCAAGCCAGACACTGCCGGCTTCCGGATTCCAATGCTCGACCGAACCGCCGGGATGCGCGATCTCGTAAGGGCTCATCGAGGCATCGCCGACGACGATCACCTTGTAGTCGGGGCCGTATTTGTGAAGCAGATCGAAGGTCGGGATGGTCTCGGCATGCCTGCGCCGGTTGTCCTTCCAGACGCCCTCGTAAACGCAGTTGTGGAAGTAAAAATATTCGAGCTGGCGGAATTCGGCGCGGGCGGCCGAAAACAGCTCCTCGACGCTTTTGATGTGGTCGTCCATCGAGCCGCCGACATCGAAGAACATCAAGAGCTTCACGGCGTTGCGCCGTTCGGGGCGCGTCTGCACATCGAGATAGCCGTGCTCGGCGGTGGCATGGATGGTGCCGGGCAGGTCGAACACTTCCTCCGCACCCTCGCGCACCCAGCGGCGCAGGCGCTTCAGCGCCACCTTGATGTTGCGGGTGCCGAGCTCGACGGCGTCGTCGAAATTTTTGAACTCGCGCTCGTCCCAGACTTTCACCGCACGGCGATTTCGGCTTTCATGCTGGCCGATGCGCACGCCTTCGGGATTGTAGCCATAGGCGCCGAAAGGCGAGGTGCCGCCGGTACCGATCCATTTCGAGCCGCCCTGGTGGCGGCCTTTCTGCTCCTCCAGCCGCTGCTTCAGTGTCTCCATCAGCTTGTCGAAACCGCCGAGCGCCTCGATCAGTTTCTTCTCTTCCTCGGTCAGGTGCTTTTCGGCGAGCCGGCGCAGCCATTCCTCAGGGATGTTGGCGACACCGACGGCATCGGGGCCGGTGAGCGCCTCGATCCCCTTGAAGACATGCGTAAACACCTGGTCGAAGCGGTCGATATGGCGTTCGTCCTTCACAAGCGCGGCGCGGGCGAGGTAGTAAAAACCCTGGACGTCATAGTCGACCAGCCCGGCCTCCAGCCCTTCCAGCAGCGACAGATATTCCCTGAGCGAAACGGGAACCCGCGCGGCCTTTAGTTCGAGAAAGAAGGGGAGGAACATGGTTGGCCGTTATCTATGCCGAACGGTCACGGCGGAGTCGCCACGGGCACTGTCGATTTCGCCGGATTGCAGAAGATTTGCCACGGTACGTGGGTTGGGCATGGGCAAGTGCTTTGCGATGCGGGCTTCCGCCCATTCGCGCATAGCCGACGCGGCATCGGCTATCGCTTCAGCCGGGTTTGCGCCGGCCCCGTGGCAGCCGGCGAGATCGGGCATCCGCACTCCCCAAACGCCGTCACTGCCATCCAGGATTCCGACATAGCGGATCATTCGGCTCCTTCCGCGTTATTTCGATCGCGCTCGCATCATAGCAGATCATACTCGATAAACCCTGTCCGCCGCGCGACATGGTCGTAGAGCTTGCGCGCTGTGGCGTTGGTTTCGTGGGTCATCCAATAGACGTTCTTGACGCCGATCTTGCCGGCTGCCTGCTTGACCGCTTCAATGAGGGCCGCACCGATGCCCTTGCCGCGCACATCAGGGTCGGCGAACAGGTCCTGCAGGTAGCAGTTGTTTTTCTCCGACCAGCCGGAGCGGTGATAGAGAAAATGGGTCAGGCCGACCGCCTTGCCGTCGAGCGTGGCGATAAACCCCTTCGGTTCGAATTCACCTTCCGTGAACAGTCGTTTCCAGGTGATGTCGTAGACCTCGTCCGGCAGCTTGGTCTCGTAGAAGGTGAGGTAGGCAGTCCACAGCCGCCGCCAGTCGGCATGGTCGGCCAGCGCCAGCGGGCGGACGGTGATCTCGGTCATTTCGGTTCCTCCAAAGCCTTATCGGATTCCGGCGGAATCAGATCGGAAACACCATCGCCTAATCCACCGGCGAATTGTACTCGCGAAATGCGGTCGCCAGCATCTGCAGCGCGTCACGCGCGCGCGGCGCCAGATTGTGCGAATGCAGCACCACTTCGGAAGGGTCAAGCGATGGAAGACCAAGTTTGCGGCCAACCTCGATCAGGCCGGGCGGAGCGACGCAGTGAGCCAGCGCCGAAACGGCAAAGCCCGCCGATATCGCAATGTTGACGGCCGCGCCGCCGCCGCCGACGAAGGCCTCCTCCCAGGCGATGCCTGCTTTGTCCAGCGCCTCGACCGCCCGCACACGATCCGGACAGTTGCACACGGTGCTTAAGAGCGCGAGGCGCAACGGCGTTCCGCGCTGCCACTCGAAGGAAGGTGCTGCGAACCAGCCATAGTGGTTGCGCGACAAGGTCCGGCCAGGACGGCTGTCGCCTTCGCGGTGCACGATGACTGCATCGAGCTCGCCGTGATCGAAAGCTTCCTTGAGCACCGTGCTGGTATCGATCCTCAAACTGAGCGTCAGCGATGGATCGTGCGCATGGAGCTGGGCAATCAGAATGGACAGCGCCGGACCGGCGGCATGATCGACAAAGCCGAGCGCAAGCCGGCACGGTGCTGACGCAAACTCCGCCATGGCGCGCTCGTGCGCGGCAAGGAAGTCACGCGCGGCGGGGAGGAAGACGGCGCCTCGTGCCGACAGGCTGACGCGGCGCGGCGTTCTTTCAATCAATCGCGCGCCGAGCTTCTCCTCAAGGCGGCGCAGCTTGACGCTGATCGTCGCCTGCGTGCTGCCCAGCGCCGATGCCGCCTGGGTGAAGCTCTGCAGATCGGCCACCATCACAAAGGTTCGTACGGCGTCCACATCAAGACTGGTCATCGCAGCACTCCATTGGGCCGATCATTCCGTTTTGTCATTTCTGATATAGCCGAGCATAGCCTTTTTTCATGGTCGAGTCTCCTCTATCTCAAACTGGTCGCGGTTTGAAGAGCGCCTCATGCTCGGATGGAAAGAGATCGATATGCCAATTCAACGAAACACCATCGCGCTCACCGGCGTGTGCCTGGCGTCGCTCTTGTTCGGGCTCGAAATCTCCAGCGTGCCGGTGATCCTGCCGAAACTGGAAAGCGTGCTCGCCGCCAATTTCAGGGATTTGCAGTGGATCATGAATGCCTACACCATCGCCTGCACGACAGTGCTGATGGCGACGGGGACATTGGCCGACCGTTTCGGCCGCAAGAGCGTGATGGTGATCACCACCGTCGCCTTCGGCCTCGCCTCGCTGCTGTGCGGCCTGGCGCCGAGTGCGGCGCTGCTGATCGCCGCCCGCTTCCTGCAAGGCCTCGCCGGCGGCGCGATGCTGACCTGCAGCGTCGCCGTGCTGTCTCACCAGTTCCAGGACGGCCGCGAACGCGGCAAGGCTTTTGTTGCCTGGAGCGTCGTCTCAGGCATCGGGCTTGGTTTCGGTCCCGCCATCGGTGGCTTGATCGTGGCGCTGTCGAACTGGCAATGGGTGTTCCTCATCCACGTGCCGCTGGCGCTCCTGGCGCTCGCCTTTATCGGCGCCGGTGTCACGCAATCGCGCGATCACAACGCCCAGAAGCTCGACTGGGCCGGCATGCTGACGCTGTCGGCTTCTGTGTTCGGCTTCTCCTATCTGATCACGCAGGGTGCGGATCTCGGGACCAGCGCCCGCATCGGCGTGATATCAGCCTCCGTGGCTGCGTTCATCGCTTTCCTTGTCGCCGAGAGGGTCAATCCCTATCCGATGTTCGATTTCGCCGTGTTCCGCATCCGCCAGTTTTCCGGCGCGATCATGGGCGCCATCGGCATGAATTTCAGCTACTGGCCGTTCATCATCTATCTGCCGATCTATTATTCCGGCGTTCTCGGCTACGACAGCACGACGACCGGCCTGCTGTTGCTCGTCTACACGCTGCCCTTCATGGTGATGCCGCCGATCGCCGAGCGCCTGCGCGCGCGCTGTCAGGCGCGAATTGCCATCCCGCTCGGTCTGCTGACGCTAGGGATCGGTTTCATCGCCATGTGGATCGGCTCCGGGCTCGAGGGCGCGACCTGGCTGACCATGCTGCCCAGCACGCTGATTGCCGGCATCGGCATCGGTCTCACCAATTCGCCGACCACCAATACCACGACCGGCGCGGTATCGCCGGATCGTGCCGGCATGGCGTCCGGCATCGACATCAGCGCACGCCTGATCACGCTTGCCATCAACATCGCGGTGCTCGGCCTGCTGCTGACGCAAGGTATCGTTTCCCACCTGCGGGCCACACTCGGCGCGGCTTTGGAGCCGGATGAGTTGCGGGCACTGGCGGAAAGGGTCGCCACCGGCAATCTGGAGGGCCTTGCGCAGGGGACGCCGAAGCTCGCAGCCCTCGACCCATCCGGCGCCATCGTGCATGCCGCCCTGGTCAACGGTTTCGGCTGGGTCATGCTCTATTGCGGGATCGGCGTTCTCGCCCTGTCGGTCATCGGCTTCGTCATCTTCGGGCCGAAGCGCGTCGCGCCGCAGGAGACAGGGCTTGCGGCGGCCGAGTGATCGGCCGAAGCCCGCTCATAGCGCTCAGCCCGCCCGACGATCCTTATCCCTGCCGCCTGGCCATGAAAGCAAGGCGCTCAAACAGATGCACGTCCTGCTCGTTCTTCAGCAGCGCGCCGTGCAGTTTCGGCAGCGCGTTCCTGGGGTCGGCGCGCAGATCCTCGGGTGCGATGTCGTCGGCGACCAGCAGGCGGATCCAGTCGAGCGCCTCGGAGGTCGACGGCTTCTTCTTCAACCCCTGCACGTCGCGGATCTCGTAGAACTGGGTCAGGGCAGCACGCACCAAATTCTGCTTTATGCCGGGATAGTGCACGTCGACGATTTTGTGCAGCGTGTCGACATCGGGAAAGCGGATGTAGTGGAAGAAGCACCGGCGCAGGAAGGCGTCGGGCAGTTCCTTCTCATTGTTGGAAGTGATGATGACGATGGGGCGCACAGCGGCGCGGATCGTTTCGCCGGTTTCGTAGACGAAGAACTCCATCCGATCGAGTTCCTGCAGCAGGTCGTTGGGGAATTCGATATCGGCCTTGTCGATCTCGTCGATCAACAGCACGACCTTCTTACCGGCCGCGAAGGCGTCCCAGAGCTTGCCGCGCTTGATGTAGTTTTTGATGTCGTTGAACCTGGCATCGCCGAGCTGGCTGTCGCGCAGCCGCGAGACAGCATCATATTCATACAGTCCCTGCTGCGCACGGGTGGTCGACTTGACGTGCCATTCGATCAGGTCGAGGCCGAGCGCCGATGCCACCTGGCGGGCAAGCTCGGTCTTGCCGGTGCCCGGCTCGCCCTTGACCAGCAACGGCCGCTCCAGCGCGATCGCGGCGTTCACCGCCACCATCAGATCCTTGTCGGCGACATAGGCCGCCGTGCCTTCGAAACGCATACTTGCTCCTCGGTTGGTCAGCGCGAGCGTAAGGACGCTGCTTGACCTGTGCAAGGGCGAGCCGGCTGCGACCAAAGCGTGTGAGATCGAAATGGAAACATCGGCTCATGTCACTAGCGCTTGACCGACCAGCCGCCTATATTGGGCTTGGCGGTCTGCGCTTCCCGGCAGGAGAACATTTTCCCCGGGGCCTTAACGATCCTTAGGGAGCTGTCCCTGGGAAGACCCGTGGGTTTTCTCATACGGCGCCCACCTACTTTGTAGGTTCCCGGGATCGCTCTCTCCACCGGTTGTGTGGATCGTCACTTACCTCTATCCGCCCAGTTTGGCGGATGATGTGGTAGAAAACGTCGCTCATGAAACGTCACCCAGATCCGACCTTTTCTATCGTCCGCGCATGACATCTCCCAAAGACCTGAAAAAGCAGTTGCGCCTCGAGGCACTCGGCCGTCGCGATGCGCTCGATCCGCTGTGGCGGGTGGAGATCGCGCTTGAAATGGCCGAGACGGCGCGCGACCACCTCGCCATCGAGCCGGGTCAGATCGTTTCAGCTTTCTGGCCGATGCGATCGGAAGTCGACGTCAGGCCGCTGATGTTCGCCTTGCGCGAGAACGGGGCCAGGCTTTGCCTGCCGGCCATCCTCGACAAGACCACCATCGTCTTTCGCGAACTGGTGCGCGGCGCGCCGATGGTCGAGATGGGTTTTGGCACGGTCGGTCCGCATGCGGAGGCCGAGGTTCTCGATCCCGCGGTGATGCTGGTGCCGCTCGCGGCCTTCGACAGCCGCGGCCATCGCATCGGGTATGGCGCCGGCTATTACGACCGCGCCATCGCCAGGCTGATCGACAAGGGCCAGCCGCCACGACTGATCGGCATCGCTTTCGATTGCCAGGAGGTGGGTCTGGTGCCGGATGAGGCGCACGACGTCATCATCCCGGAAATACTCACCGAGAGCGGTTTGCGCCGCTTCGACATCGCTTAAAAGACCGCGATCCCGCTTAACGCGTTTCCAAGACGTGCCGGATAGTATTCCGGCAACACAGTCCGAGCCGATGGCGGCCATCATGTTTGTCTTCGCACGCTTCCTGCTGATGCCGTTCGTCCTCATCGCGGTAACGCTGTTCGCGATGGCATTGCACATTTCCGGAACGGCCCTGCACCACCAGTTCGCCTGCATCAGACGGTTGCCACAGTGACGGATGTCAGTTCCTACAGCGAAGCCCAGGGTAATGGCCTCACCGCGAAAGGCATCAACGTCGCTGTCACCTATGTCGCGAACGATGCACCGATGACGTGGTCCGGCAAGGGAAAGGACATCGGCCTCTACACGGCGTCCAAAGGCGACGCGGTGAAGTTGTATTACAACCCTGCCAATCCATCGATCCTCGATACCGCGGCGATGAAGGGCTGGCGCGGCGGGCTGTTGCTCCTGGCCGCTACTGGTGGGTTCACTGTTTTTTACGTGTGGTTCTTCTGGCTGCGCGGACGCACCGCACCGCCGGCGTCACCGATGATGCCTTCGGCAGTTCGCGTTGCGGGCGCGAGCGCCAAGCCGCCTCAACAGCAGCGTGGTACTTTCGGCCGGCGTTAGCGCCAATCGCCCGGGTAGCGCTTGCCTAGCGTCCGTGCCTCTGGATAGAAGTGGGCATGAGACTTCTCTTCCTCGGCGACATGGTGGGCAAATCGGGACGTACGGCGGTGTGGGAACAACTGCCCGGCCTGATCTCGGATTTCAAACTCGACTTCGTCATCGTCAATGGCGAGAACGCCGCCGGCGGCTTCGGCATCACCGAAGACATTTTTCGCGACACCATCGCCGCCGGTGCGGATGTCGTCACCACCGGCAACCATGTCTGGGACCAGCGCGACGCACTGGTCTTCGCGCCGCGCGAGGAGCGCTTCTTGCGCCCGTCCAACTTCCCCAAGGGCACGCCGGGGCGCGGTTCCGGCGTCTATATCGCCAAAAACGGCGCGCGCGTGCTGGTCGCCAACATCATGGGCCGGGTGTTCATGCATCCCGAGCTCGACGATCCGTTCCAGGCCGGCGAGCGCGAGCTGGCCGCCTGTCCGCTGGGCGAGCAGGCCGATGCCGTGGTCATCGACTTCCATGCCGAAGCGACCTCGGAGAAAATGTGCTTCGCGCATTTCGTCGACGGCCGCGCCAGCCTCGTCATCGGCACCCATACGCACCAGCCGACGGCCGACCACCAGATCCTCAACGGCGGCACCGGCTACATGTCCGATGCCGGCATGTGCGGCGACTATGATTCCTCGCTCGGCATGGACAAGGAAGAGCCGCTCAACCGCTTCCTGTCGAAAGTGCCGAAAGGCCGCTTCGAGGCGGCGACCGGACCGGCGACATTGTGCGGCGTCGGCGTCACTATTTCCGACCGCACCGGCCTGACCGAGAAGATCGCGCCTTTTCGTCGCGGGCCGCGGCTCGAAGAAACCGCGCCATCCTTCTGGTCTTGACATTGATATAGTCGAGTAAAGTACCTAACTGGCGACGAAACTGCTCTAGATCGTTAAAGAGGGGACGACCTCCATGCAGCTGATCGAGTTCTTTGCGCCGCATTTTCAATTTGTTTCCGATCCAACCGCGTGGGTCGCGTTGCTGACGCTGATCGTCCTCGAGGTCGTGCTCGGCATCGACAATCTGATCTTCATCTCGATCCTGACCAACAAATTGCCTGAGGCGCAGCGCGCCCGCGCCCGCCGTCTCGGCATCTCGGCGGCGCTGATCATGCGGCTGGTGCTGCTCGCAACCATCTCCATCATCGTGCAGCTGACGACGCCGGTGTTCACAGCGTTCGGCCATGGCTTTTCCTGGCGCGACCTGATCCTGATTGCCGGCGGCCTGTTCCTGGTCTGGAAGGCGACCAAGGAAATCCACCACACCGTCGATCCCGACGACCACAAGGATACGATGATGGGCGAGACGCTGCAGATCTCGCTTGCCGGCGCCATCTTCCAGATCCTGCTGCTCGATCTCGTCTTTTCGATCGATTCGATCATCACCGCCGTCGGCATGACCGACGAGATTGCCATCATGTACATCGCCGTGATCATGGCGGTGAGCGTGATGATGCTGGCGGCCGGGCCGCTGGCCAATTTCATCGCCAAGAACCCGAGCATCGTCATGCTGGCGCTGGGCTTCCTGCTGATGATCGGCATGACGCTGATCGCCGACGGCATGGGCTATCATGTGCCGAAGGGCTACATCTACGCCGCGATGGGCTTTTCCGCCCTGGTCGAGGGCCTCAACATGCTGGCGCGGCGAAGGAAGAAATCCAGCGGTGGGCATTGAGGCTGGGCGATCGGGGCGATCCTAGCGCCCCGGCACGCCCTTCGGATAACGGTCGCCGATCAGGCCAAGCGACAGGCCCTGTTCCAGCCATGCCTTTGCGCCGGCAAGAACCAGTGCGAAGCCGTCGGTCGAGCCGACCGCCTGCTTGACCTGCTCGTCGGCGGTGCCGGCGAAGCCAAAATTGCTGACCTCAAGAAAGGTCGCACCGTCAGGCGTTTCGGCGCCGGGCATCTCCGTGAATGTCCAGACCACAGTGGTCGGCGGATCGCTCCATTGCATGACGATCTTCTTGTTCTCGACGATCTCGCTGACATTGACCATCGCCGAGGCCCCGTACATGCGCCACTCCCAGCGAACCTCTTTGCGGCTATCCAGCCGGCCGCTACTGTGGGTAAACCAGAATTTCGTGGTGATGGCCGGGTCGACGATCGCCTCGAAGACCTCGGCGACCGGCCGCCTGATCAGCATGCCAGCTTCGGCAGTCGGCGTTTTGTGAATTTCCATCGATGCTCCTTTCCTTGTCCGGTTTGCGCTCACCAGGCGTCAGGCTCGCGCACCATGTGAACGATGCTGGCCGGGTTGGCGATCCAGAAGCCGCGAAAGCCTTCGCCCAGGGGCTCGACCGCGTCGCAACGGACGACGCCGGCCTTGGCGAGATGATCCGCAATGGCTGCAGAATTGTCGGTGAAAAGCTCAAGCCAGACTTCGGCCTGGCTCAGCATCGGCGCCTCGTCGATCCACAGACGGTTTGGGCCAAGCTCGAAGCCGATGGCCGGCGTCTTGGCGGTGAATGGATTCAAGCCGACGACGTCGCGATAGAAGGCGATCGTCGCCTCGTACTGATGTGACGGGACTTTCATGGCGATGTTGATTCCACCTGTCATTTTCGCGGTCATTGCGGGCTCCGTTGCGCTGTTCATCTGTTTGTCTCGTTGGCCGGCTCGCCCCTCATCTCGCCGCGGTAGTAGCCGTCGCGCAGATTGATGCCGTATTCGACATAGGCCTTCATGCAGGCCAGCATCTGCGACCAGCCCTCGCAATTGAGGTAGGATTTCTGCAGGCCGACCACGCCTTCCGGCCAGCCGGATTCAGCAATGGTCACAAGGGTGCCGCCATCGTCCAGCGGCTCGAAGTTCATCTCGATGCGTGTCTTGTAGGCGGGCTTGCCTTCGGCATCGGTGGCATCCCAGCGCAGCACGATATGGCGGTCCTTGATCACCTCATCGACTTCGACGGGCACCTTGCCCCACCAGACCACCCCGGTGCCGGCCTTCAGCGGCGCGCTGGCGCCGCCGATGGTGGTGAAATAGCCACTCAGCTTTTTGGGATTGACGACGGCGTCGAAGACTTCGGCGACCGGTTTGCCGATGCGCCCGGAAACTCTGAATCCAAGAGACATATCCACAGCTCCTCCTTGATTGGCTCGACGATATGTTATAGAAACATAACATGTCAAGCCAAACCGCAGACGATCACGTTTTCAAGGCGTTGGCGCATCCGCGCCGTCGCGAATTGCTGGATCGGCTGAAGGATGCGCCGCAGACGACCGGCATGTTGTGCGAGGCGTTTCCCGACATCGATCGCTGCACCGTCATGCTGCATCTCAAGGTGCTGGAAGAAGCCGAACTGGTGGTGGCAAAGCGCCAAGGGCGAGAGCGCTGGAACCATCTCAACGCGCTGCCGATCAAGCACATCCACGACCGCTGGATCAGCCAGTATGCCGGCCATGCGCTCAGCATTATCGACCGGCTGAAGTCCGATCTGGAGGGCTGAACCGGCGCGGCTGGACGAATTGAGCCGATTTATCTATAAGCCGGCCATTCCGACAGAGAACGCCGTGCATCCATCGCGTTGCACCTTGGACGGCTCTGAAAATTTGAATTCGAGTACCCGGGAGGACGAGGTGAGACCACCTCGCTTCGGGATGCTCTAGCCGAAGACGACAGGGGTGCCATGGCCGGCCATTCACAGTTCAAGAACATCATGCACCGCAAGGGCCGGCAAGACGCGGTGCGGTCGAAAATGTTTTCCAAGCTGGCGCGCGAAATCACCGTCGCCGCCAAGAGCGGAACACCGGATCCGTCGATGAACCCGCGTTTGCGCCTGGCCATTCAGAACGCCAAGGCGGTGTCGATGCCGAAGGACAACATCCAGCGCGCCATCAACAAGGCATCGATGGGCGATGCCGAGAATTACGAAGCGGTGCGCTATGAAGGCTATGGGCCAGGCGGCGTGGCGCTGATCGTCGAGGCGCTGACCGACAACCGCAACCGCTCGGCCTCGAACGTGCGCGCCGCCTTCACCAAAGCCGGGGGTGCGCTTGGTGAAACCGGCTCGGTGTCGTTCATGTGGAACCGCGCCGGCGAGATTTACTATCCGGCCTCCGCCGGCAGCGCCGACAAGGTGATGGACGCGGCGATCGAGGCCGGCGCCGATGACGTCGAGTCCGACGAGGAAGGCCACACCATCTACTGTGCGTTCGAGAGTATGGGCGAAGTGTCTAAGGCGCTGGAAGCCTCGCTTGGCGAGGCCGAATCGGTGAAGCCGATCTGGCAGCCGCAGAACAATGTCCCGGTCGACGAAGAGCGGGCGCAATCGCTGATGAAACTGGTGGCAACGCTCGAGGACGATGACGACGTGCAGAGCGTCTACGCCAATTTCGAGGTCGACGACGAGACCATGGCCAAGCTCAGCGCGGCGTAGGTCCGTGCAATACAGTCGGATGCGAATATTGCTGTATGACGGCGGCCTGCCTATAGATTAGTCAGTTATCAGGGGGGGCCGATGACCGACTATAAAGAGGCAAGTTTTGCCGATGCGGTGGCCTGGCCTCGCCGGCCCGGCATATGGCGACGGTTTCTCGCTGCACTCATCGACTACCTTGTAATCCTGATCGCCCTCTATTTGCTCGTAGGGGCTCTATTTCTGCTGACCAACGGTGGCGTAAAAGGCAGCTTTTGGCTGAACTGGAAACTATGCCAGGAGGGTACGGTTCACGGTGCCCCGACACTTGCCCGTTATGATTGGCAGGTGTGTAGAACATCAGTACTCGGTTTGCCGGTCGCCATATGGAGCGTGGGTACGGCGCCGGGCTCAAAGCCTGGAGAAACCTCCTCCATCTCGATCGATCTGGATTCGCAAGGGAATTTCAGGCCTGCAGCATTGGACCTGGGTTTCCTCGAGCTGATCGCTCTGGCGTCTTATCTCCTCATTATGGAGTTGAAGTCCGGCCAATCAATCGGCAAGCGGCTCACGGAGCTCACTGTACATGATGAGGACGACAGACATAGGGTCGGCCTGCCGGCGAGAAAGGCTGTTCGGCGGCAACTTATCAAGTTTCTCGGCGCATTACCGATCGTCCTGACGGGAAGCTGGTATGCTTTTCAGGCTTGGGGCACCGCTCCCGGTGGCGTGCAGGATTACTCCAGCCTGGAAATAGTGGTTGCATCCGCTGCCCTCGTTTTGGTGCTGATCTGGCCGGTCTGGATTGCGATATCCATAGCTCTGGGCGACGACCCGATACACGATCGATTCGCAAATACCACGGTGCGCATACAGGAGGCCCAGACATGAGTGTGCCGGAGAGGCCCCGCGTGGTCATCACCTATTGCACGCAGTGCCAGTGGCTGTTGCGGGCCGGCTGGATGGCGCAGGAACTGCTCTCCACCTTCGGCACGGATCTTGGTGAAGTGACGCTGGTGCCGGGCACAGACGGCATCTTCACCGTTTCCTGCAACGATGTGCTGGTCTGGGACCGCAAGCGCGACGGCGGCTTTCCCGATGCCGCCAAGCTCAAGCAGCTGGTGCGCGACGTCATCGATCCGGGCCGCGATCTCGGTCATTCCGACCGCAAGGGTCACACGCAAAAGGACCCCGCTTGAGGCGAGGTCCTTGCGTTTGCGAAGTGTCATTTTTCAGAGCAATGCGAACATGAAGCAGGCCATCGACACGATGGCGGTGATGGTGCGGACGTGGTTCCACATCACCCATTGATTCAGATGGTTCGCCCACACGGCTGCGCCATTGGCGCTGGCCGGGTCGACGGCGGCGAGCGCATCGTTGAGCGGCACATTGAAGACCATGGTCACGATCGGGTTGCCGATCAAATAGATCACGGCGCCGGCAAGCAGCCAGTATGAGCCGGACTGGCTCCACCCCATGAGAACGGCGGCGATAAGCACCAGACAGAGCACGCCGGTGCCGAACAGCGCCGTCATGAAGGTGGGCGTGATCACCGTGATGTTGATCGAATTCATCGCTGCGATGCCTTGGGGGACCGGCAGCCGGGCAAGCGCCGACATGATAAAGTTGGAAAAGGCGAAGAACACGCCGCCGACGACGCCCGAGCCGATGGCGGCGATGATGGTGAGGGTGGGAAGAAGCTTGATCATCTCAGTTGCTCCAGATGCCGGTTGCAGCGGTTTCATTTGCGTAGGCGGAAAAGTCTTTCGGCGCGCGGCCGAGCACACGCTGGACGCCGTCGGTCAGCGTCTCGTTGCGGCCGTCAAGCACTTCGGTGAACAGCTCGTTGAGCAGCCAGGCGATTTCGGGCGGCAGTTCGTATGCCGCCGTCGCGGCGGTGAATTCGTCATGCGAGATCTTGATATAGCGGATGTCGCGGCCGGTCGCCTTGGCGATCTCGGCAACCGCGTCGGCGAAGCTTAGCAGCCGCGGCCCGGTCAACTCATAGAGCTGGCCGACATGGCCCGGTTCGGTCAGCGCAACGAAGGCAGCATCGGCGATGTCGTCGACATCGACGAAGGGCTCGCCAACAGGGCCGACAGGCAAAGCCACTTCGCCCTGCCGCAAGGACTCGACGAGAAAACCTTCGCTGAAATTCTGCGAAAACCAAGCGCAACGCAGGATCGTCCAGTCAGCGCCCGAGGCTTTGACCATCTCTTCGGCGCGCTGGGCTTCGGTCTCGCCGCGGCCGGAGAGCAGCACCATGCGGGTGACGCCATTTGCCACCGCAAGCCTGGCGAAGGCGCCGACGGTCTCGGCGGCGCCCGGCACGGCGATGTCGGGATAGTAACTGATGTAGACGGCGCCCACGCCCAGCATGGCAGGCTCCCAGGTCGCCGGAACCTCCCAGTCGAAGCGGGGGCTGCCGGAACGCGAGCCGATGCGCACGGGAATGCCCTGTGAGGTCAGCCGCTCGGCGAGGCGACGGCCGGCCTTGCCAGTGCCACCGAGGATCAGGACTGGTTTGGTGTCGGTCATTGTGGTTTTCCTCTGTTTACAAATATGAGTAATCCTCACATTTGCAAAACGTGATAAACCCTCGTATTTTGGGAGTCAAGCCGTCTGTTGGCAGATTTTGTCGAGACCGGAGGCCGTCATGGAAGACACAGCAACGCCCGCATCTGCCCAGGAGCAGGTCGCATCGCCGCGACGGGCGCCCACCCAGCAGCGCAGCCGCGAGCGGGTCGAGCGCATGCTGGCCGCAGCCTCGGCGCTGATTGCCGAGCAAGGCAGCGACGCCATGCGCATGGGCGAGGTGGCGGAACGGGCCGCGGTGTCGATCGGCTCGCTCTACCAGTTCTTTCCCGACAAGCGGGCGATCGTCTGGGCGCTGGCCGAGCGCTACACCGCCGAAAGCCAGGCCTGCATCTCCTCGGCGCTCAAGGATGTCGTCGACGCCGAGGGCCTGCGGCAGGCGTTTTCGGAGCTGGTGGATATCTACTATCAGCTGTTCCTGGCCGAGCCGGTGATGCGCGACATCTGGTCGGGCACCCAGGCCGACAAGGCGCTGCGCCAGCTCGAACTCGCCGACAGCCGGGCGAATGCCGAATTCCTGACGATGGTGCTGAAGCGGCTGCATCCCGGCGCCGATCCGGTGGCGCTGGAGACCACAGCGTTTCTGGTCTGGCAGATGGGCGAGGCTGCCGTGCGGCTGGCGATCTCGGTCGACCGGCAGGAGGGCGACAGGCTGGTCGCCGCCTACAAGCGCATGGCGCTGCGGGAATTGGTGGACGGGTAGGCTCGCACCACTCTGGGAAGGGTCGCTTCGAAGCAGCAGGGTGGAGGCGTCGGACCGCACCCGACCCTGGGCGACCTCCCCACAAGCGGGAGGTATCGGCGCGTTAGCTCGAAGCGACTGACTTTGGCGGCAACAAAAAAACCCGCCACAAAGGCGGGTTCTTGATTCAGCGATACAGGTAAACTTTAGAGGCCGAAGCCTTCGAAGCGCTTCTTGAACTTCGACAGGCGGCCGCCGCGGTCGAGCAGGGTCTGCTGGCCGCCGGTCCAGGCCGGGTGCGTGGTCGGGTCGATATCGAGGTTCATCGTATCGCCTTCCTTGCCCCAGGTCGAACGGGTCGAGTATTCGGTGCCATCGGTCATGACGACCTTGATGGTGTGGTAGTCGGGATGGATATCGGCCTTCATTGTCGTGCTTCCTGGCTTGCGGCGCTACAGACGGGCCCGCGGCCTGCGTCGATGCGCCCCTTTTTAAAACTCGAAGCCGCAGCTATTGAAAAGCCACGGCTTCTAAAACGGTCGGCGAGCCTATACATCAGCCGGAATTGAATCACAAGGCCACGGCAGGCGCATATTGAACGCGCCCACCTGGAGCGGCCAGAGGAAACGGTCATGGCGGACATCAGCGGCGAGCAAGACGGGCGCAGGCGCTCGCTCGGGCCGCTCAGGCGCCTATATCCCTACATATTCCGCTACCGCAAACTGGTCATAGGCGCCCTCATTTCGCTCGCCATCGCCGCAGCGACGACGCTGGCGCTGCCGCTGGCCGTGCGGCGCATGATCGACCACGGTTTCAGCGCTTCCGGCACCGTCTTCATCGCCGAATATTTCGCCGCTTTGGTGGCGATGGCAGCCATTCTGGCGGCGGCATCGGCCGGACGCTACTACTTCGTCATCACGCTCGGCGAGCGGGTCGTTGCCGACATCCGCAGCGACGTGTTTTCGCATGTCACGACGCTTTCGCCGTCCTTCTTCGACACCGCCCAGTCGGGCGAGATCGTCTCGCGGCTTGCCGCCGACACCACGCAGGTGAAATCCGCCGTCGGCGCCACCGCCTCCGTGGCGTTGCGCAACGTCATCCTCGGCCTTGGCGCGGTGGCGATGATGGTCGTCACCAGCCCGAAACTGTCGGGCCTGGTGATCGCGGCCATTCCGCTCATCGTGCTGCCGCTGGTCGCGTTCGGCCGTTCGGTGAGGCGCCGGTCACGGCAGGCGCAGGACACGCTGGCGCAAGCGACCGCCTATGCCAGCGAGCAGATCGGCGCGGTGCGCACGCTGCAGGCGTTCACCAACGAGACGCTGGTCACCGGGCGGTTCTCGGCCGCGGTGGAAGCCGCCTTCCAAGCGGCGCGCTCGTCGATCTTCTCCCGCTCGCTGCTCACCTTCTTTGCCATCTTCATGATCTTTTCCTCGGTCGTGGCGGTGTTGTGGTTCGGCTCGCGTGACGTGCTTGCCGGCACGATGTCGCCCGGTACGCTCGGCCAGTTCCTGCTTTACTCCGTGTTTGCCGCAGGCGCGCTGGGCGCACTGTCGGAAGTCTGGGGCGAGCTTGCCCAGGCGGCGGGTGCGGCCGAAAGGCTGACCGAGATACTCGACGAGACGCCGGCGATTCAACCGCCGGCCAATCCGCTGCCGCTGCCCGCCAAGGCGACAGGCGCGATCAGCTTCGACGACGTCTCCTTCTCCTACCCGGCAAGGCCGGACCGTGCCGCCGTCCACGGCTTGAGTTTTCAGGTCAAGCCCGGCGAGACGGTGGCGATCGTCGGCCCGTCGGGCGCCGGAAAGAGCACCGTCTTTTCGCTGATCCTGCGCTTCTACGATCCAGAAACCGGCCGCATCGCCATTGACGGCGTCGACGTGCGCGAAGCCGATCCGGCTGAAGTGCGGGAGCGCATTGCGATCGTGCCGCAGGATGTCACCATCTTTGCGGCAAGCGCGCGCGACAATATCGGCTTTGGCCGGCCGGGCGCGACGAATGCCGAGATCGAGGCCGCCGCCAGGGACGCGCTGGCCGACGAGTTCATCCTCAGGCTCGACAAGGGCTACGACAGCCAGGTCGGCGAGCGCGGCGTCACCTTGTCCGGCGGCCAGCGCCAGCGCGTGGCGATCGCCCGCGCCATCCTGCGCGACGCGCCGATCCTGCTGCTCGACGAGGCCACGTCGGCGCTCGACGCCGAAAGCGAAACGCTGGTGCAGACGGCGCTGGAACGGCTGATGCAGGGCCGCACCACCATCGTCATCGCCCACCGGCTGGCGACCGTGCTGAAGGCCGACCGCATCCTGGTCATGGATGGCGGCCGCATCGTCGAGGAAGGCACGCACCAGAGCCTGGTCGCCAAGGGCGGCATCTATGCAAGGCTGGCCAAGCTGCAGTTCGAAACCGGAGCAAGCGCCTTCAGGGGTGCCGCGGAGTAGCAACCCGCAATCAGGCGGGACCATACCGCTTGCGGAGATGCTCGGTGAAATGCGCGGCATTCAGTTTCTCGCCCGTGGCGCGCTCAAGCAGTTCGGGCGTCGACCAGCGCGATCCCTGCGACCAGATATTGTCGCGGCGCCAGTCATTGATGGCGGCGAAATTGCCCCTGGCGAGATCGCTGTCGGCTGAAGGATGGTCGCGCGTCAGCGCAGCCCATTGCTGCGCCGCCATCATGGCGCCCAGCGTATAGGACGGGAAATAGCCGAAGGCGGCGCCTGGCCAATGCACGTCCTGCATCGGTCCGTCGGCTGGGTTGTCGATGGTCGAAAGGCCAAGATACTCCCGTATCTTGGCGTCCCACGCTTCGGGCAGGTCGGCCGCCTGCAGCCGCCCCGAGACCAGCTCCTGCTCCAACTCGTAGCGCAGGATGACATGCAGCGGGTGGTGACCTCGTCGGCGTCGACGCGGATCAGGCCGCGCTCGACCCGGTGCACATGCGGCAGGATGTCGTCCAGCGACCAGGCCTCGCCGAGATGCTTTTCCACCACCGGCAGCGCCCAGCGCCAGAATTCGGGGTTGCGGCCGATCTGCTTTTCGACGAACAGGCTCTGGCTTTCATGCACCGCCATGCCGCGCGCCTTGCCGAGCGGCCAGTGCGCCCAGGCCTTCGGCAGGTTCTGCTCGTAGAGCGCGTGGCCGGTCTCGTGCAGCACGCCCATCAAAGCCGACAGGAAATCGGACGTTTTGTAGCGGGTGGTGATGCGCACGTCGCTCGGCACGCCGCCGCAGAAGGGATGGTGCGATACGGACAGAGAACCGTGGGTGAGGTCGAAGCCGACCGAAGCCATCATGGCGAGACCAAGCTCGCGCTGCCGGTCGATCGCATAGCTGCCGGAGAGCGGCTTCACGGGATGCCTGGCCAGGCGCGCTTCCTGCGCGGCCAGGGCTTCCGGCACGAAGCCCTTCAGGAATGTCTTCAGCTCGGTGAACACCGGCGTGATGTCGGCGGCGCGGTTGCCAGGATCGTATTGCTCCATCAGTGCGTCGTAGGGATCGAGGCCGAGCGCGTCGGCGCGCAAAGCGGCTTCCTCGCGCACCAGCGCGATGACACCTTCGAGCGCCGGCAGGAAGCCTGCCCAGTCATTCTTGGCGCGCAGGTCGCGCCAGAGCTGCTCGGAGCGCATACGCGCCACCGTCTGGCGCTCGACGAATTCGACCGGCAGGCAGGTCAGGTTGGTGTATTGGCGACGCAGTTCGCGGACCGCCGCCTGCTGCTCCTCGTTGAGCGCCTCCTGTTCGGCGGCGGCGAGCCAGTCGGCGATCTCCGGCGCCGTTGCCCTGATATGCAGCATCCCGGCCAGGGACGACATGGCTTCGGCGCGCTTCTCGCCGCCGCCGACAGCCATGTGAGTCGCCTCGTCGGCGCCGAGGATAGCGAGCGCATGTTCCAGCGCTTCGAGCTTGTGGCCGAGATCATCGAGCTTCTGAAAAGACATGACAGGTTCCGCGTTTTGGACCGCGGGAAAAGATACCAACGCGCCAGGATTGGCAACCCTCAAAGGTGGCTATGCAGCTTGCGCCGGTGAGCTGGTGCGTGGAATGCTGGCTGACGGTGGAACACCGCCATGGAGGGGAGACTAAGATGATCGGCAATATCCTGGTCGGGCTGGTGGCCCTGATCCACCTCTTTATCGTCTATCTGGAGATGGTGGCGTGGGACACACCGCGCGGGCACAGGGCGTTCAACCTCAAGCCGGACTTCGCCAGCGCATCGAAGGTGCTCGCCGCCAATCAGGGGCTCTACAACGGCTTCCTTGCCGCCGGGCTGATCTGGGGCCTCTATCTCGGCGCGGCGGGATTCCAGATCAAGGTGTTCTTCCTGCTTTGCATCGCCGTCGCCGGCCTCTATGGCGCGGCGACTGCCAGCCGGAAGATCCTCTATATTCAGACCGTGCCGGCGGTGCTGGCCCTCGCTGCGCTGTGGCTGGGCTGGTGACAAAAAAGACGCCCTCGGAGCCAGATCCGGGGGCGTCAGACAGTCCCTTCCTCATTCCTGGAGATATCAGAGCGGATCTCAGCCGTTCGGATAATTTCCGCCGTCGGAGCCATCACCGATCATTGAAGCCGCTGCCGGTGTCGGACATCAGCCTCTGATCGACATTGTCGAGGCGGCGCAGCAGATCGTGATATTGCGCGGCCGGGATCCGGCCATGGTCCGAAGCGGCGACCCGTTCGGCGGCCTGGCCGATATGCGCAGCACGCAGATGCAGCCACTGCTTCCGAGGTCGAGATGCCCTTCGTCTCGCGCGCATCCGTGATGCCCTATTCGACGCCCCGCACCTGCTCGATCAGGCCGGTCACGCGCGGACCGGTCATGTCGATCGGGTCGCTGGCGTCGAGGGCGCCCTTGTGATGTCCGGCGGCATAGGCGCCGGCGAGTGGAACAGTGATCAGAAGTGTCGTGAGGGTTGCGGTCCTGAGAGTCTTCAAAGAGCGCATGATGTGCGTCTCCTCCTGCTATGGAAGGGGCAAGCGCTTTCGCTCCGCCTTCCGGAAGCGGGCCGTCCGGTTCCGTCGCGTCGCGATGGGAGGCATCGCCGGCGGTTCTCGGCCCTGCGCGTCAAAGTAGGAGCCCGGAAACGCGAAGTGTAATTAAAGAAAGATAATGTTTTCAGGCCTTGCCGACCTGGCGTTGCGCCCTAGAGTTGAGCCGGCAAACATTTCGCGTGACTGAAAATCACCGTTCGGTGAGCTTCAGTTCAATGCGTCGGTTCTTGTTGCGGGCGTCTTCGGTGTCGGCGGGGTCGAGCGGCTGGAATTCGCCGAAGCCGGCCGCAACCAGCCGGTTGGCGGGCACGCCGTTCTCGATCAGGAACTTGACCACCGAGGTCGAACGCGCCGTCGACAATTCCCAATTGTCGCGATAGCGGCCGGCGCCGGACAGCGGCTTGTTGTCGGTGTGGCCGTCGACGCGCAGCACCCAGTTGATCTCGGGCGGGATTTCCTTTTGCAACTCGATGATGGCATCGGCGAGCTTCTTCATCTCGACTTTGCCGGCATCGTTGATCACTTCCGACCCGGTCGGGAACAGAACTTCCGACTGGAAGACGAAGCGGTCGCCGACGATGCGGATGTTCTCGCGGTCGGCGAGGATTTCGCGCAGGCGGCCGAAGAAGTCGGAGCGATAGCGGTTCAGCTCCTGCACGCGCTGCGCCAGCGCGACGTTGAGCCGACGGCCGAGATCGGCGATCTTGGTGTTGGAATCGCGGTCGCGCGTTTCGGACACATTGAGGGCGTCCTCGAGCGCGCCGATCTGCTTGCGCAGTGCTGCGATCTGCTGGTTCAGGATCTCGACCTGGCTCAGCGCCTGCTGGCTGATCTGGCGCTGGCTGTCGAGTTCGCCGCCGAGTTCCGCGGCGCGCTGGGTGGCGGCGTCGCCGGCGCCGGCACCTTGTGCCAGCAGCTGCTCGAGCCGGCTCTTCTCAGCTTCGGCGGCCGACAGCGACGCCTGCAGATTGGCCAGCGAATCGTCCTTGTCCTGCGCGCTCGAGCGCTCCAGCGCCAGCAACTGCGTCAGTTCGTTGATCTGCGAGTTGAGGCGCGTGAGCGCCGTATCTTTGCCGGAGAGTTCGCGTCCGAGCAGGAACTGCGCCAGCACGAAAACGGTGAGCAGGAACATGATGGCGAGCAGCAGCGTCGACAGCGCGTCGACGAAGCCCGGCCAATAGTCGATCCGGCGATCGGTGCGCCGGCCCCTGGCGAGAGCCATGCTAGTGGACCCCGGGTTTCTTCAGCGCGTCGGCGATCTTTTCCAGCGTGTTGCGCATCGCCTTCTGCTCGTCCGATTGGGCCTCGACCCAGTCGCGCATGATCTGCTGCTCGGAGCGCATGTTCTTGACCAGTCCGGAAATGCCGTCGGCGAGATTGGCCATGGCGGTGGCGACGCGCGGATTGGAGCCGCCGCCGCTTTCCTGCATGCTGCGCAGCCGTTCCGACAGGACCCGGATCTCGTCGGAGGATTCAGTCTTGGCCGGGTCGGCGACGGCGATGTCGGAGGAGAGATCGGTGACCGAGGAGAGCCAGTTTTCAAGCTCGGTATAGAAGCGGGTCTGCGCGCGGCCGGCCTGCAGGTCGAGGAAGCCTAGCACCAGCGACCCGGAAAGGCCGAACAGCGAGGACGAAAAGGCCGTACCCATGCCGGCCAGCGGCGCCGACAGCCCCTGCTTCAGCGAATCGAGCACGGCGGCGGCGTCGCCGGTGCCGGGATCGAGCGATTCGATGGTTTCGCGGATCGAGCCGATGGTGTTGAGCAGGCCCCAGAAGGTGCCGAGCAGACCGAGGAACACCAGCAACCCGACGAGATAGCGCGAGGTGTCGCGGCTTTCGTCGAGGCGGGTGGCGATCGAATCCAGCATGGTGCGCATCGAAGACGTCGAGAAGGCGACCGTCGAGGAGCGGCCGATCATCGCCTTCATCGGAGCCAGCAGCACCGGCTCGGTGGTTTCGGAACCGGCGCGGAAGGAATTGACCCAGCGCACTTCGCGAAACAGTCGTCCGACCTGGGCGAAGGCGAGCAGGATGCCGACCACAAGGACGCCGACGATGAGGCCATTGAGGCCGGGATTGCTCCCGAAAGCGGTCGAGATCTGGCGGGTGAGGATGGCGGCGATGAAGGCGACGATGACCAGGAAGATGACCATGGTCAGGAGGAAGACCTGCGGGCTCGACAGTTTGTGCGGATCGTACATCAGGACATCAGAACGCCTGCCCACGCCGAAGGATCTGAGAAAAGCCATCCGTGCCCCGTTTCCGATGCTCTATTTGCCTTGACGCAATTCCGAACGGGAAGCCGCTCATACTTCCCTGGAACCGCTCCAGTGCCGCCGATCACGTAATTCGCGACTCTAAACGGAATTGTGACCAAATTGAATGGCGCTTGGCAATATTGCCCGACTGTCGGGCCGCACCACGCCGTTCAGAGGCGGTTGACGACCAGGCAGTCGACCATGGCGGCAAGATGCAGCCCGGCGCCGGTGACGACAAAGCCGTGCCAGAGGGCATTGTGAAAGCGCAGGCGTTTCCAGGCGAAGAAGATGACGCCGCAGGAGTACACGATGCCGCCGGCGACAATCAGCGCGATCGAGGTCGTCGGCAACGTCGCCACCAGCGGCTTGACCAGGACGACGCCGCTCCAGCCGATGGCGAGATAGAAGACAATGGCCAGACGATCGAAGCGGCCGGGCAGGAACACTTTCATGGCAATGCCGGTCAAAGCAGCGGTCCAGACAAGGACAATCATCGGCAGCGCCAGCGGCGAGCCGTCGAGCTGGGCCAGAAAGGGCGTGTAGGTCGCGGCGATCAGGAGGTAGATCGCCGCATGATCGAAGCGCCGCAAGATCCACTTCGCCGGCGACGTCACCGGCCACAGATTGTAGGTCAGCGAAATCGACAGCACAGTCAGCAGCGACACCACAAAGAAGGCGGCGGCGATGTATTCGCCGGGACCGGCATGGAAGGCGGCCAGTGCCAGCAAGGCCGAGCCGGCTGCTATCGCCAGCACGATGCCGACCGCATGGACGATGCCATCGGCGATCATCTCCGCACGCGAGTAGTGCCAACGCCCGACATAAGGGATTTCAACTGGCTGGTCTGGCTGCGCTTCTCGCGAGGATAGTGAAGGTATGCTCGTCATAAAAAATCCTGCGTCACCCTTATCTGGGCGGCCGCCGGGCAGTATTTCAAGCTTTGATTGCGGTTTTGCGACTGCGGCGCTTCAGCACGCCGCGCCGGCATGCCAAGTGATCAGCGCGCCGAAAGCGGCTTCTTCACCGCCTTGAGCAGCGCGCGCTGGATGACCTCGTTGCCGGCGACGAGCGAACCCGCCTCGAGCATATCCTGGCCTCCATCCATGTCGGAGACGAAGCCACCGGCCTCGCGGATCAGCAGCAGGCCGGCGGCAATGTCCCAGGCCGAAAGGCCGGTTTCCCAAAAGCCGTCCATGCGGCCGGCGGCGACATAAGCGAGATCGAGCGCGGCGGAACCCAGGCGGCGCACGCCCGAGACCTCGGCCATCACATTGCGCAACTCGACGAGGAAATTGCCGTGCTGGCCGCGGCCGAGATGCGGCACGCCGCAGCCGATGACGCAGTCGGTGAGCTTGCTGCGGCCGGCAACGCGCAGCCGGCGATCGTTCATGTAGGCGCCGCCGCCGCGCTCGGCGGTGTAGAGCTCATCCATTGCCGGATTGTAGATGACAGCGGCGACCAACTGGCCCTGTCGCTCCAGCGCGATCGAGATGGAAAAGATCGGAATGCCGTGCAGGAAATTGGTGGTGCCGTCGAGCGGGTCGACGATCCAACGGTGCTGGTCGTCGTCCCCTGCGATCATGCCGCGCTCTTCCATCAGGAAGGCATAGCCCGGCCGTGCCTTCGACAGTTCGGCAAACAGGATGTCCTCGGCCTTGCGGTCGGCTTGGCTGACATAGTCGCCCGGTCCCTTCATCGACACCTGCAGGTTCTGCACCTCGCCGAAGTCGCGCGACAGCGAGCGGCCGGCCTTCATGGCGGCCTGGACCATGACATTGAGAAGTGCGGAGCGTGCCATCGTATCTGTTCCTGCCTACGTGTCAGTCTGCGCGGCGCATGTAGGTGAGTTCGTTGGTGTCGACGACGATGCGTTCGCCGGCGCCGATGAATGGCGGCACCAGCACGCGGATGCCGTTTTCCAGGACCGCCGGCTTGTACGAGGACGCGGCCGTCTGGCCCTTCACCACCGGGTCGGCCTCGGTGATGGTCAGCGTCACCTGGTCGGGCAGCGAAATGCCGATCGGCCTGTCCTCATAGAGCTGAACCGTCACCATCATGCCGTCCTGCAGGAAGGCGGCGCGGTCGCCGACGAAATCCTTCGCCAGCTCGAGCTGCTCGTAGCTCTGCGTGTCCATGAACACCAGTGCGTCGTCCTGGGCGTAGAGGAAGGAAAAATCCTTCAGGTCGAGCCGGATCTGCTCGACGGTCTCGGCCGAGCGGAAGCGCTCGTTGAGCTTGGTGCCGTTGATCAGGTTCTTCAGTTCGACCTGGTTGTAGGCGCCGCCTTTGCCGGGCTTGACGGTGTTGGTCCTGACCGCCACCCAAAGTCCGCCATCGTGCTCGATGACATAGCCGGGACGGATTTCGTTGCCATTGATCTTGGCCATGATGAGATTGATCCGGGATGCTAGCAACGGCTTGGCCGTTGATATGAGGATGGTCGCTGGATAAGCGATTTCGGGCTCCCAAGACCACAAATCGGCAGGAGAGGCAAGGGATGCCAGATCGCCCGACAAGGGCTGGTAGCCTCAAACCTGGGCCGCAATGACTTTGCCGACGGCCTCGACGATGGCGTCCGCAGCCTCAGTCAGCCGGTTGAGATGAGGCGAACGAAGTGCGGCGACCTGCAAGGAAAGGTCGACATCTTCCGTGTTGACCAGCATGAGGCCGTCGGGAATTCCGCGCCTTGCAAGACGCAACGGCACTAGCCCAAGGCCGTGCCCCCGACGGACCCATTCCATCTGCAAGGCCGGATCCTGTATCTCCGCCGCGATCTCGAAATAACGCCTTCCGCCGACCAGAACGGACGTGAGCTTCTGGCGCGCGTCGCAAGGTGCCGGACTAAGCACCCACGGCATGGGTGTCCGGCCACCGTCTTCCGGATCGGCGACGGTGGACGCAGCTATGACGCCAAGACGTTCAGTGCCAAGCGCTTCCGGACCTGGCTTGTCCGACGATCGCAGAACAATCGTCACATCGAGCTCGCCGCGTTGGAATTGATCGATCAGTTCGGCGCTCCAGCCGGTCTTGAGCCGTAGCGACACTTTCGGGAACGCCGCCGCGGCGTTGGCGATGGCCCCGGCGATGTCGCGGTCCGAGAGGCCATGGGCGAGACCCAGGCGGAACAGTCCTTCCGGCTCGGTCTTTCCGGCGAAGGATTTCAGCGCTTCTACGGAAGCGATGATATCGCGTCCGCGCGCCAGCACTTCCAGCCCCGTCGGCGTCAGTCGCGGCGGCTTTTGCCGGCGGTCGAGCAGCGTCGTGCCAAGCATGTCCTCCAGCCGCTGGATTTGCCGGGTCACAGCCGGCTGCGTCAGCGGCAGGCGCCGGGCGACCTTCTGGATCGAGCCCTCCTCGGCAAACAGGGCGAGCGTGCGCAATTCCTCAAGCATAGCTAGAACCATGTCTCGTAAGCATAATCATTGTAAACATTATGAATTTGAAATCCATCGCCTGGCAAGCAATTTTCCTTTCAAACGAAAGGACGACGACAATGAAGGCAATCGAACTGCAGAAGCCGGGCGGCATCGACAATCTCAAGATGGTCGAACGACCAATGCCGGAGCCCGGCCGTCAGGAGATGATCGTCAGGGTAAAGGCGACGGCGCTCAACTACCGCGATGTCGAGATCGCGCGCGGCAGCTATCACACGACATTCCCCTTGCCGCTGGTGCCGCTTTCCGACGGCGTCGGCGAGGTCGTCGCGCTTGGCCCCGAGGTCAGCCGCTTCAAGGTTGGCGACCGGGTCTGCGGCACGTTCTGGCAGCGATGGGTCGGCGGCAGCTTCGCCATGGCCGAACCCTCATACCAGCGCGGTGGCCCCATCGACGGTTTGCTGAGCGAATTCGCCCGGCTGGACGAACAGGCGGCTGTCATCGCGCCGGCGCATCTCAGCGACGTAGAGGCGGCGACGTTACCCTGCGCCGCCGTCACCGCTTGGCATGCCTTGTTTACGGAAGGCAACCTCAAGCCGGGCGAGACCGTGCTCAGCCTCGGCACGGGAGGCGTATCGCTGTTTGCCATGCAGTTCGCGAAGGCGGCCGGCGCGCGGGTCGTCGTTACGTCGAGTAGCGATGAGAAACTTGTCCGGGCCAAAGAGCTCGGCGCGCATCACGGCATCAACTACCGCGACAATCCGGACTGGTCGTCGGCCGTGCTGGCGCTGACCGATGGCCGTGGCGCGGACCACATCATCGAAGTCGGTGGTCCCCAGAGTTTCGCGGATTCGCTCAAGGCGTCGGCGCGTGGCGCCCAGATCAATGTCATCGGCTATCTCGGCGGCAGCGAAGGGGTGATCAATCCGCTCGACATCTTCCGACGCCAGGTGAAAGCACGCGGCATACCGGTCGGCTCGCGCGAGTCCTTCGAAGCGATGAACCAGGCGCTCGCCGTCAATCGGCTGCGGCCGGTGATCGACCGGGTCTTCCCATGGGCAGAGGCAGCGCAGGCCTTTCGCCATCTCGAACACGGCTCTCCCTTCGGCAAGGTCGTGCTGGATCATACACAGTGACGTTGCGTGTCAGGGCAGGCGGTTGGCCTTCTGCAAGGCTTGCTTTGTCTGGTCGTCGGTCAGCCCTTGCAGGAAATCGTCCATCTCCGGATCGATAAGGCCGGCGCGGCGGGCGACCACATACCAGGCCCCGGCCAAGATCAGGTCGGGGTCGGTGCCGATGCCGCCCATATAGAGCTTTGCCAACCGGTTCTGGGCAGCGACATTGCCGCCTTCAGCTGCCTGCTTCATCCAGTTGAAGCCGGATTTCAGGTCGCGAACACCGCCCCGGCCCTCGATCATCCAGGCGGCAAGATCGATCTGCGCGGTGTCGTAGTTCTGCCTGGCAGCCTGTGCCAGCAAGCTGCGGGCCTTTCCATCGTCGCGGGTCTTGCCGCCGACGCCATTGGCATAGACCTGCGCCATCGCATACTGGGCGTCGGCAAGCCCTGTCGCCGCGGCACGCTCATAATAAGGCACAGCCCTGGCGATGCCGGCATCGCCCGGATCCTGCTGCACGAGCAATTGCGCGAAGTTGAACTGCGCCAGCCGGTTGCCGGCCTCGGCGGCGGCCTGCATCAGCGCATAAGCTCCCTTCTCGTCCTTCTTGACGTAGCGGCCGTCGAGCAGCATCAGCGCATACTGGAACTGCGATTCAGGAATCCCCTGCTCGGCGGCCTGCGCATACCATTTGGCGGCTTCCGCTGGGTTGAGCGGCACGCCCAACCCGCGCGACAGGATCTCGGCCACCAGCGTTTGCGCCGCCGGGTCGCCATTCTGAGCTCGCACCAACGCCAGATTGTAGGCCGTCTTGTAAAGGCCGCGCTGGAAAGCGCCATAGGCGGGGTCCGCCGGCTTGGCGCCGAAACGTTCGGGGTTGATCGCGTCGGCCGACGGCAGCGGCGCGGTTGTCGCCGGCTGCGGCAGCGGGGTGTCGATGGGCTTGTCGATATGGACGCCGGAATCCGTGGCACCGGCTTTTGGAGCACCCGCATCGGGAGCGATCGCATCCGGCACGCTGAGGGCGGGCGCGCTGGTGTCCGGCCTCGGCTGCGGCAGCGGAACGGTCTCCGCCGCGATCGCTGCCCCGCTCATCAAGGCCGCAACGAGAACCGCGAGAGGAAGTCCATGTCGGCGCACGTTAGCCCCCGAAGCGCGGCGCGGTTTGGTCGAGCAGCGCATTGGCGGCGGCAATCGCCGCCTTAGGATCGGCGCCTTCGGCAAAGACGGCGCTGGACAGCGCCACGAACTCGGCGCCAGTGGCGGCCACCGCTTCGACCGAGGCGATGGCGGAACCGGCCATGACAATGCAAGGGATCTCAATCACGTCCGCCCACCATTGCCCGAGCGACAGGTTGCGCGGATGCGGTTCCGGCTTGTTGTCGTAGCCGAAGCGGCCGAAGAAGATGTAGTCGGGTCTGGTTTCGCCGAGTTCCAGCGCGTCGTCGCGCGTCTTGGCGCCACCGGCGCCGACCATCATCTTGCCCTGGAAGTGTTCGATGGTCTCGGCGAGCGCGTCCTTGGAAACCTCGACATGAATGCCGTCGGCCTGGACACGGCCGGCAATGCGGGTATCGCCGGCGATGATGACGGCGATGCCGGCCGCTTGCGCGGCCGGTACGATCTGTTCTGCAAAGGCCTGGAAGGCAGCCTCGTCCATGCCGCTCTCAGGCAGGATCAGCGAAGCGATATCACCGCCGTCGAAGGCAGCCGCAATGCGCTCGGCCGGAGCGTCCTTGGGTGCGATCAGCACGATGCGGCAGCGGTTGGGGGGTGTTGCGTCGTTCATGGCTTTCGATCCCGGGTTTCGCCTATGCCGGGCGAAGATGGTTGCATTGCGGCATAGAACAAAGCGCCCGCCTTGAACAGGCGGGCGGGGAACGATGCGCTGGCTTTGGTTTACGATCGCCGGCGAGCCGACGCTCTGCGGCTCATTTGACGGCTTGCGGGCTTTCGACCGTTGGTTTGGCTTTCCACAAAGTCCAGCCGAGGTTCATGCCGGCGGCGGCGACCAGGATCGCGGCGGCGCCGACGAGCTGGGCCGGATGCAGCCGGTGGCCGAAAGCCATGACATCGACCAGGATCGCCACGACAGGATAGATGAAGGACAGCGACCCCTGCAGATGCGTCGGCAGTTTCTGGATGGCGGCGTACATCAATATGTACACCAGGCCGGTGTGAACGACGCCAAGCGTGGCCAGCATGGCCCAGCTCCAGGCATCGGCGGGCAAATGCGAGAGGTTGGCGAAGGGCGCCAGCATGACGACGCCGACGCAGACCTGGATCAGCGCGATCAGATGCGGCGGGGTGCCCTTGAGCTTCTTGGCGACGATTGCCGCGACAGCCCAGAAGAAGGCCGCTCCGAGCGCCATGACGATGCCGATGACATAATCTGTGCCGGTTATGCCGGAACCGACACCCGCATCGGGCCCTGTCTGCACGATCAGCAGCATGCCGGCGAAGGCGATGCCGAGCCAGGTCAGCTTGGCCAGGGTCAGCCGCTCGCCGAAGAACAGCGCGCCGAAGCCGACCAGCATGAAGGGCTGCGTGTTGTAGACCGCCGTGGCAATCGAGATCGAGGCGCGGGAGAAGGCGCTGAACAGCAACAGCCAGTTGATGACAATGGCCGCGCCGCCAAGAGCGGCGATGGCAACAATGCGCAGCGTCAGCCTGCCGCGCAGCAGCCCGAGTGCCGCGCAGGTGATCAGCAGCGCCACCGCGCCGAAGGCGCAGCGCCAGAACACCACGTCCATAACGGGCTGGCCCGACATGACGACAAACCAGCCGATCGTGCCGACGATCGTCATCGCCGCCGTCATCTCGATCGTGCCGCGTACCGTGTTGTCCATGACAATACCTCTATCTGTTGAGGCCATAATCTCATGCCGTCTTGAGGGTTTATATGCCCTATGAAAGGTGATAAGGGGGCAACACCTTATTTAATAAGGCGCGCGCTGCCCTTTTGCGAGGAGATGAAAATGCTGGACGAGTTGGACAGAAAGCTTCTCGACATCCTGATCCTGGATTCGCGGACTTCGTTGAAGGATCTGGCGCAGCAGGTCGGGCTGTCGTCGCCGAGCGTCTCGGAACGGCTGCGGCGGCTCGAGGAACGCGGCGTCATCCGCGCCTTCACCATCGAGATCGACCCGGAGGCGCTGGGGTTTCCGCTGCAGGCGATCGTGCGGGTGCGGCCACTGCCGGGCAAGCTGCATATCGTCCAGAAGCTGATCGAGGAGATCCCGGAATTCGGCGAATGCGACAAGGTCACTGGCGACGACTGTTTCGTGGCCCGGCTCTACGTGCGCTCCATCGGCGAGCTCGACAAGCTTCTCGACCGCATCGCCGACAAGGCGGAGACCAGCACCGCCATCATCAAGGCGCAGCCGATCCGGCGCCGTCCGCCGCCACTGAATTAAGCTCCAGCTTGTAGCCGATGTGGCTGGCCTTGAAGCCGAGCCGGTCATAGAAGCGATGCGCGTCCTGGCGGCTCTTGTTGGTGGTCAGCTGGACAATCTTGCAGCCGCGTTCACGGCACTGTTCGACCGCCCATTCCAGCAGACGCTGTCCCAGCCGTTCGCTGCGGCGGTCTGCGACGACGCGCACAGCCTCGATCTGGCCGCGCAAGGCGCCCTGCAGCGACAGCCCGGCGAGATAGCTGATCTGCAACGTGCCGATGACGCGGCCGCTATCCGTCATCACGGCAAGAAACTGGTTGGGGTCGGCGTCGATGGCGGCAAAGGCGTCGCGATAGGCCTTGGCGAGTGGCTCGGTCGCATCCTCGCGGCTGCGGCCAAGCGGATCGTCGGCGAGCATGGCTACGATGGCAGGCAGGTCGGCCGCTTCGGCGCGGCGGATGTGGGGTTCGCTCATTGTCAAAAACCTGGGGTCAAAAACCTGGGGTCAAAACCTGGGGCCAAAACCTGGGGTCAAAACTTGATGCATCGGACGGCGCCCTTATGCATCGGCGGCGATCTTGCCGTAAATCCGGAACCGTCGCTTTACGCACAGTTGATCGACACGGCCGGCATTTTCCCGGTCGCGGCGCAAGGGTTTCTGGGCTATTGCAGGGCAACCGTCTTCCCTCCAGCATTTCCAGTTCATGTCAGGTCTGCTCGCCGATCCGTGGTTTTATGCCGCCGCCATTCCGGCGGTGATACTTGTCGGGCTGTCGAAAGGCGGCTTCGGCGGCGCTGTCGGCTTCGTTGGCGTGCCTTTGATGGCGCTGGCCATGCCGCCGGTGCAGGCGGCGGCCATCCTGCTGCCGATCCTGTGCCTGATGGACATCGTTTCGGTGTGGACGTGGTGGGGCGTCTACGACAGAAAGATGCTGGTCGACATGATGCCGGGCGCGGTGATCGGCATTGGGCTCGGCTGGCTGACGGCAGCGCTCGTAACCGAAGAGATGGTGCGGCTGATCGTCGGCGCTGTCGCGCTGATCTTCGTGCTGCGCTGGCTCTATCTCCAGTTCCGCCACGGTTCCGACCATGCGGCGGCGCCCAACCGCATCGCCGCCGCCTTCTGGGGCACCGTCGCCGGCTTCACCAGCTTCGTCGCCCATGTCGGCGGGCCCCCCTTCCAGGTCTATGCGCTGCCGATCCGGCTCGATCCGAAGGTGCTGTCGGGGACATCGGCGATCTTCTTTGCCGCCACCAACGCGCTGAAGCTGATCCCCTACTTCGCGCTTGGCCAGTTCGACACCGCCAACCTGACGGCGTCGGCCGTGCTGATGCCGCTGGCGCCGCTGGCCACCATCGCCGGCGCCTGGCTGGTGCGGCGCATGCGGCCGGAGATTTTTTATCCCTTCACCTACGCGACCGTGGCCGTGGTCGCGGTCAAGCTGCTTTGGGACGGGATCGCCGGCCTGCTCTAAATCCCGCTCAGGCGGCTGCCGGTTTGGTTCGCGGGGCGCTCGCAAAGGTCAGCGATGCACCACCAACGACCACGACCGCCATGGCGCCGAGAGTGGCGATGTCGTGCGCGGTCGGCTTCAGCACCATGTCGGCGACGACGACGATCATGATGACGAAATCGAACTTGACGATCCGTATCATGCGGCGCCCAAACGCTATGGCAGCCGGGGTCATGCCGTCCGCGGCAAGCATTGTGGCAAGCTTTTCGAACGAAGGCTTCAGCACGAGGATACCGGTCAGAAACGCGGCGGCGTAGCCGCAAAGGCCGATGACGACCCAAAGGTCGGAGAAGCCGGTCCATAGCGAAGTCAGCACCAGACCAGAAGCCAGGGTCGCGATAGACGCCGGCACGAACAGACGCAAGCCGAGTTTGTCCGTCGTTCTCAGCATGACCATCAGCGTCTCGTCGTCGCCGTCGCGATCGGCGAGTATCGAAACCAGCAGCATGGCGAAACCGCCGCCGAGCCAGAGGATCGCTGCCATGACATGCAGGAATTTGAAGAGAGAATACCAGTCCATTGCCGCTCCTTGTGCATCGTTCCGGGGGTAAACGCTGCTATCGCGCGTCTGCTTCCGTAGGAGGGCGGATTATCTCCGTACATGTATCCAGAAGATGCCGCGTGGGTGCCGGCTTGTTGCGGTGGCGCCGTCGCCGGATTTTACCGCCAGCCCGCACAATACCCGGCATTTGCCGGATAGACGCCGTGTCGGCATTGGCTGGTTCGCGGCATGATCCTGAAACCTGCGGGGACTAAGCCGCTCGCGACCGACGCTCCATTTTGGCCGCGCGCGGTCGGACCAAGTCTGCAACAACCAACGAGGGTATCCCATGCAAGGCGTAGCACGAATTTTCTTCACCCTGGCCGTCATCTATTCCCTGTGCGGCATGGCGCTCGGCCTGCATATGGCGATCTCCAATGACCATGGGCAGATGCCGACCCACGCGCACACCATGGTGGCGGGCTGGCTGATGTCGGCGGTGTTTGCCTTCTTCTACCACCTGTTTCCAGCGGTCGGGCAAAAGACGATTGCCGTCGTGCATTTCTGGCTGACGGCAATCTGCGGCATCGCACTGATGATTGGGCTTTACTTTGAACTTGCCGGCCATCCGGAGATCGAGCCGGTGCTGGCTTCCTCCTCGATGGGGTTTTATGCGGCAATGCTGCTGTTCGCCTTCATTTCCTTGCCGGCTGTGTGGAAGAAGGCATGAACAAGCCGACGATCAGGCTTAGGGCACCGTTGTGCTGATACGGCACAGAAGGGCAGCGGTCGATCAAGAAATATCCGCGCCGTTAAGGGTTCATTAAGCTTTACAGGTGTTTACTATGTCCATCCAGTGATCTGGATTCTTACCGAGTGGTTGGAGCCACTTCGTTTGACGCCTCCCTGTTAAACTCCTGAGAGCCGCCTTATCCGCGGCTCTTTTTTTGTCTGCTTTTGGTCCGCTTAGCGCCCCTGCGCAGGCGTTAACCGTTTGTTAAACATGTGCTTGCCTTCGCCGGCGGCGAAGCGCATTTTCAAGCTTCAGTCATCTAGGGTGCCGGCGTGACGGCGAGAAGCCGAATCAGCCGACGGGGCAGTGCAGGGGCGTATCGATGAACGAGCCTTCGAAGGGCATCGCGAAAACCATCAAGCTGGCGGAACGCCGGGTTTTCTCCCAATCCTTCAAACCGCTCTACCAGGAAGGCATGGGCCTGGTCGAACAGGCAGCCGAGTATCTTGACGGCAAGGGCCGGGCCGAGGCCAAGAAGCTGTCCAGGCTGGCGGCGACGCTCTATGCGGCCGAATCGATGCGGCTGACCACAAGGTTGATGCAAGTCGCCTCCTGGCTGCTTTTGCAGCGGGCGGCAAATTCCGGCGAGATGACCCGCGACCAGGTTGCTTCGGAAAAATCCAAGGTGCGTCTCGACACCGCCTCGGCGCATGACGAAGCGGTCGGCTGGGGCGAACTGCCGAAGGATTTCCTCGACCTCGTCACCCGCTCGCTGCGCCTGCAGGCGCTGGTGCGCCGCATGGACGAAGAGATCTATGGCGGCGCGTTTGCCGAGACGCCTGCCGCCGCCCGCCGCGCCAATCCGGTTTCCGACCAGATCACGCTGCTGAACACGGCTTTCGCTCGAGGTTAAACGCCTCCGTTTCCGGTTTGTTCACATTTCGCTGACATCGCTGTGCGCCGGAGGTAGACTTCGCGCATGAGGGAAGCGATTCGCATTATCGGTATCGATCCGGGGCTGAGGCGCACCGGCTGGGGCATCGTCGAGAGCCTCGGCAACTCGCTGCGCTTTATCAGCTCCGGCACTGTACGCTCCGACGACAAGGCGGCGCTGGCGACACGGCTCTGCCAATTGCATGACGGGCTGGCCGAGATCCTGCATGCGGCCATGCCCCAGGAAGCGGCCGTCGAGCAAACCTTCGTCAACAAGGATGCGGTGGCGACACTGAAGCTCGGCCAGGCGCGCGGCATAGCCATGCTGGTGCCGGCGCGCGCCGGCCTTGTTGTGGCCGAATATGCCCCCAATGCCGTCAAAAAGGCGGTGATCGGCGTTGGCCATGGCGACAAGAAGCAGATCCACATGATGGTAAAGGTGCTGTTGCCGAAAGCCGTTTTCGACACCGAACATGCCGCAGACGCGTTGGCTATCGCCATCTGCCACGCGCATCACCGGCAAAGCGTCGCCTACAGGATGGCGCTGGCATGAGGGATCACGCATGATCGGCAAATTGAAAGGCACGCTGGACGAGATCGAGGAGGATTTCTGCCTCGTCGATGTGCACGGCGTCGGCTATGTCGCCTATTGCTCGGCGCGCACGCTGGCCGCGCTGCCTTCGCCCGGCGAGGCGGTGGTGCTGTTCATCGAGACCTATGTGCGCGAGGACATGATCCGGCTCTACGGTTTCCAGTCGGTGCTTGAGCGCGAATGGTTCCGGCTGTTGATGAGCAATGTGCAAGGCGTCGGCGCCAAGGTGGCGCTGGCCATCCTGTCGACGCTGGCGCCGGCAGACCTCGCCAATGCGATCGCGCTGCGCGACATCGCCATGGTCAGCCGCGCGCCCGGCGTCGGCAAGAAGGTGGCCGAGCGCATCGTCACCGAGTTGAAGAACAAGGCGCCGGCCTATGCCGGAACCGCCTCCGGCACCATCGGCCTTAAGCAGGAGCTCGGCGAAGGCGTGGCGCCGGCGCCGATTACCGACGCCGTCTCGGCGCTGGTCAATCTCGGCTATTCGCGCGACACAGCAGCCAATGCTGTCGCGGCGGCGCTGAAGACGGCCGGCGAGGACGCCGATGCCTCGAAGCTCATTCGTTTCGGGCTGAAGGAACTGGCGCGGTGAGTGATTGCTTGTCCGGTCCTTTGCCCTGTGCGAGGAAGGCCGCATGAGCCTTTCACCCCGCCTCATTGCCCCGGAAAAGCGCGGCGAGGATGCTGAGCAGACCTTGCGGCCGCAGACGCTCGCCGATTTCGTCGGCCAGGCCGCAGTGCGGGCCAATCTCAAAGTCTTCATCGAGGCCGCCAAGGGCCGCAGCGAGGCGCTTGACCATGTGCTGTTCGTCGGGCCGCCGGGGCTTGGCAAGACAACGCTGGCGCAGATCATGGCGCGCGAGCTCGGCGTCAATTTCCGCTCGACCTCCGGTCCGGTGATCGCCAAGGCCGGCGATCTCGCCGCCCTTCTCACCAATCTCGAAGACCGCGATGTGCTGTTCATCGATGAGATCCACCGGCTCAATCCGGCAGTCGAGGAGATCCTTTACCCGGCGATGGAGGATTTCCAGCTCGACCTGATCATCGGCGAAGGTCCGGCGGCACGCTCGGTCAAGATCGATCTTGCCCGCTTCACGCTCGTTGCCGCCACCACCAGGCTCGGCCTTTTGACCAACCCGCTGCGCGATCGCTTCGGCATTCCGGTGCGGCTTAATTTCTATTCGGTCGAGGAACTGGAGCAGATCGTGCGCCGCGGCGCCCGTATCCTACAAATGCCGCTCGGCGACGACGGCGCGCTTGAGATTGCGCGCCGCGCCCGCGGCACGCCGCGCATCGCCGGCCGGCTGTTGCGCCGCGTGCGCGATTTCGCCTCCGTCGCCGGCGACGGCCACGTCGACAAGCAGATTGCCGACGAAGCTCTCACCCGGCTCGAGGTCGACGCGCTCGGCCTGGACGCACTCGACCGCCGCTATCTCTCGATGATCGCGCGCAATTTCGGTGGTGGGCCGGTCGGGATCGAAACCATCGCCGCCGGCCTCTCCGAGCCGCGCGACGCCATCGAGGACATTATCGAGCCCTATCTGATCCAGCAGGGTTTCATCCAACGCACGCCACGCGGCCGCGTGCTGACCGCCAACGCCTGGCGCCATCTCGGCCTCGACGCGCCAAAGGATCTGGCACAGCAGCAGATCAACCTGTTCCAGGAAGAGTAACGGACATTTGTTCTTCGGAACGGATTTCTGTGCAGAATCTCCTCAAACCTGCCAGCGTGAAGGCGCATTCCTCGATTGTATCGGGCGTCGCAATGTCGGCGCGAACTGCTCCGATCAAGGTCGGAGCCAGAAAAGTGATCACCAGACGCGGGTTCCTGAAATTCGCCGGAGGTTCGTTCCTCTCGCTGGCTTCGCTCAGTGCCTATGCGGTCGGCATCGAGCCGATGCTGTTGACGCATGTGAAGCGCTACCAGCTGACGCCGCCGCATTGGCCTGCAGATCTCAAGCTGCGCGTCGTAGCACTTGCCGATATTCACGCCTGCCGTCCCTGGATGACGCCTGAGCGGATCGCTTCGCTCGTCGAGGATGCGAACGTGCTGAAGCCCGATCTGATCGTACTGCTCGGCGACTATTTCTCAGGCATGTCCCTGGTGACGAACCGGGTGGAGGCCCATGAATGGGCGCCGGCCTTGTCAGGACTGAAGGCGCCGCTTGGTGTGCTGTCGATCCTCGGCAATCACGACTGGTGGCACGATCCTTTCGCGCAGCAGGCCGGAGCGGGGACTGTGGCGCGCAAGGCATTGGAGGAATCCGGCATCTCGGTTCTGGAGAACGACGCCGTGCGCCTGCAAAAGGATGGATACGGCTTCTGGATCGCCGGGCTCGCCGACCAGCTGGCACTGTTACCGAACAAGGCCGCAGGCCGCGACAGATTTGAAGGCCTGGACGATCTCGACGGCACGCTGGCCAAGATCACCGACCAGGCACCGATCATCCTGCTTGCGCATGAGCCTGACATTTTCCCGAAAGTGCCGTGGCGGGTTTCGCTGACGCTGTCGGGCCACACACATGGCGGGCAGGTCAGGCTGTTCGGCTATTCACCGGTGGTGCCGTCCCGCTTCGGCAACCGCTTTGCCTATGGCCATGTCGTCGAGAATGACCGCAATTTGATCGTGTCAGGCGGACTCGGCTTCAGCATCGCGCCGGTGCGCTTTGGCATGCGGCCGGAGATCCTGCAGATCGACCTCGGTTAGGGCATGCCGGTATTCAGGTGATGCCGGCCTGCAAATGAGGTGTTCCTGCTCTTCCGGTAGTCACGGATCAAAGTCCGCTCCGTTCCGGTTCTCGGACCCCTCATTTTCGACTCGGCCTGACCTGATTCTCGACATGCCCTAGGGCTAATGGAGCGAGCGGATTGCATCCATCACGGCGGGTTCGGCCTTTTCGCCGTTGAAGGCATCAACGATGCCGAAGGCGCCGCCAAAACTCCACACCGACCATGAGAAGCCATGCGCCTCGGCGCGCGCGATCATGTCTTTGACATAGGCGGCGCGGTATTTGGGCGGCATCACATAGGGGTTGCCATACTCCTGGCGGATCATGCCGAACTCGCCCAGCGTGATGTTTTCCGGCTTGATACCGTTGGCCTTCGCCCAGGCCTCGACCTTTTCGAACGGCGCATCCATGACGCCGAGCAGCTTTTCGTCCGTGTCCATGCTGCCGACTTGTTCATCGAGATAGGCGAGCAGGCCGTTCCGTCTGGTCCATGGCGCCTCGGCTTTTATCTTGGCGCGGATTGCATCCAGCGTCGCATCGAGCTCGGCGCGCGGCACCGCGGTCAGCGGATAGGGCAGGCCGGTGACATAAGGGATGAAATCGCCGGCCCAGGTCGCGCCCTGATGGGTCAGCAGGAACGGGTCGTAGGAGTGGAAGGTCCAGATGATGTTGTCGTCGGGGATCGACTTTGGGTCGATCCTGACCAGCGAAGCCGCATTGGAATAACAGGCGCCGGTCAGGATCAGCGTCAGCCTGGTGGCCGAGGCGCGCGCGGCCGCGAACAGCTTCTGCTGACGCTCCGGCCACAGGTTGGTGCCATCGCTGTCGCAGTCGACGATAGGCTCGTTCATCGGCTCGAAAGCGACCTGCGCCGGGTCCTCGGTGGCCAGCGCGCGCGCCATTTTGCGGATCACCTCGACATAGGCGTCGAAGGTTGCGGGATCGTCCATCACCTGGCCCATGCCGATCTCGCGGCCGCCGCCGGCCGGGATCAGGTGCATGTCGACGATCACTTTCAGACCGGCCCGGTTGATCATGCGCGCCGAGTCCCGCACGCTGGCATAAAGGTCGTCACGCAGCGCCAGTGTCTGATCCGACATAAACGGCGAGGGATCGACCGGCATGCGCAGAAAGTCGAAACCGGCGGCCTTCAGCGCCTTGAGGTCATCCTCGTTCAGGAACTTGCGCCATTCCGGATAGGGCAGGATGGCTTGTCGGTCGTTCCATTTGTCTTCCCCGACCCAGGTCGTCCACTGGTCGAGGTTGAGGCCGCGCTTCATCGAAAAGCTAGCGGCCTGACCGGGAAGCGCAGACGCCGCCAGCACCAGCAGCGCTGCCATCACGGTCTTGATCATCGCCGTCAACAGTGCCATCCGGTTTGCTGCGCTGGTGATTTTGGCAAGACAGGTGCCCCGCCGGGGGCAAAAAGGAAAGCGCGATGGACGATCATGGTGAATTGGCGGCGCTTGCCGGCGGGCTTTCCGGAGCCTTGACGGAATTCGGCCATCGGCTGATGGCGCGAGTCTATTATGCCGACACCGATTTTTCCGGCGTCGTCTACCACGCGCGCTATCTCGAATTCTTCGAGCGCGGCCGCTCGGACTATCTCAGGCTGGCGGGCGTCCACCACACAGAACTTCACGAAGGCAAGCACGGCGAACGGATCGTCTGGGTGGTGCGGCGGATGGAGATAGATTTCCGCTCGCCTGCCCGCATGGACGACATCCTGACCATCGACACATCAACGCAGGATATTTCCGGCGCCCGCATCGTCATGGCGCAGCAATTGAAACGCGGGACAGAGGTTCTGGTCGAAGCAAAGGTCGAGGCGGCGATCATCGGCGAGAACGGCCGGCCGAAGCGCTTTCCGAAAGAATGGATCGCGGCCTTTCTACCAGGAGCAAGCTGATATCCAGGCCTGCCGGCCGGCAACGAGCGGCCAATCGGCAGCGCATTCGATTGTGGATGGATGGCCCGCGTCGTGCCTTGGCGCGGCAATGCGCCGCGCCATATTTCCTAACCCATCCTTAACCATAACGGTTCATGAAGAGATCGGTGAAGATTGGAAGAATCCGCGCGCCTTCCTTTCACCAATATTTGCCCTGAAAAGGCCGCCAACGGTGCATTTTGGGGTTAATCCGGAAGCCAAGCGCGAAGGGACCACAAGGGATGCCCATGGGCCAGCCGCCAGCGATGCCCGGAAAATCTTAAGGACTGAAGCATGGAAACTACCGCACTCGCCGATCCGGCAGCGCAATTGTCGATTTGGGCGCTGTTCACACAGGCCAGCTGGGTGGTCAAGCTGGTCATGATCGGTCTGCTCTGCGCCTCGGTCTGGACCTGGGCGATCATCGTCGACAAGCTGGTCAGCTATGCCCGCATGCGTCTGTCGCTCAATCGCTTCGAACAGGTGTTCTGGTCGGGGCAGTCGCTGGAAGAGCTCTATCGCACGCTTGCCGACCGCAAGACCACGGGCATGGGTGCGATCTTCGTTGCGGCCATGCGCGAATGGAAGAAGAGCTTCGAGAAGGGGGCCAAATCGCCGCTCGGCCTGCAGACCCGCATCGACAAGGCGATGGACCTGGCGTTGACGCGCGAGATGGAGAAGCTGGAGGGCCGTCTCGGCTTTCTCGCCACCACTGGTTCGGCCGCACCCTTCATCGGCCTGTTCGGCACCGTCATCGGCATCATGACCTCGTTCCAGGCGATTGCCGGTTCGAAGAACACCAGTCTCGCGGTTGTTGCACCCGGCATTGCCGAAGCGCTGCTGGCGACGGCCATCGGTCTTCTCGCCGCCATACCGGCGGTTATCGCCTACAACAAGCTGTCATCCGACGCGAACAAGATCGCGGTGCGGATGGAAGGGTTCTCGGATGAGTTCTCCGCCATACTCTCGCGCCAAATCGATGAAAAAGTAGCGCCTAAGGGCTGAGGTAAGAAGATGGGTATGTCGGTTGGCATGGCAGGACGCGGCGGGCGCGGACACAGGCGGCGCGGCCGCCACCATGCATTGATGTCGGAAATCAACGTCACGCCGATGGTCGACGTGATGCTGGTGCTCTTGATTATCTTCATGGTCGCCGCACCTATGTTGACGGTCGGAGTGCCGGTCGACCTGCCGGAGACGAAGGCCAAGGCTATGAACGCCGACACCCAGCCGATCACCGTTTCGATCGACGCGGCCGGCAAGATTTTCCTGCAGGAGACCGAAATCCCAAGGGAAGAGCTGGTCGCCAAACTGCAGGCGATTTCCAAGACCGGCTACGAAGAGCGCATCTTCATCCGCGGCGACAAGGCGACCAACTATGGCGCCGCGATGGAGGTCATGGCCCTCATCCAGGCCGCCGGCTACAAGAATATCGGCCTGATTTCACTGCAGCAACAGGATCAGTAGACGCACGATGAAGACCGGCCTCACCACATCGGTGATACTGCATACGGTGGCACTGGCTTTCGGCCTGTTCACCCTGTCGGCGCCGGCCGCGCTGCCGTCCACGGATGTGGAGTCGATAGCGGTCGACATCGTTCCCATGGAAGCCATTGCGCAGACGCTGCAGGGCGACAAGAAGGCGGTGATGCACGAAAAGCCGGCGCCGATGCCGACCAAGCGTCCCGACATCGTGCCAGATGCACAGAAAATCGGCGAGAACAGCGTTGATACCGACAAGCCGGTGACGGACGAGCCCAAGCCGAAGCCGGTGGAGAAAACAGCGACGGCTGCTCCGGCGCCGACCCCGACCGAAAAGCCGAAGACCGAGGACACGCCGAAGCCAAAGGAAGCGCCGAAGCCGACACCTGCGACGGAGGTGGCGCCGGAGCCGCAGCCGAAGGAAGAGGTCAAGCCCGAGCCGGTGAAGCAGGTTGAACCGAAGCCGACCCCGGTGAAGGAGCCTGCACCAACACCGCAGCCGGACACGACCGCCGCCATAGAGCCGAAGCCACGCGTGAAGCCCGATGCGGTCGCCGAAGCCATATCGGATCAGCAGCCTCTGGAAGAAGCGCAGCTTCCGACTTCCGCTCCTGCTCCCGAAGCACGGCCGAAGCCGCAGCCGGCGCAGGCCGAAAGCGCGAAGGCTCCGGACCGCAAGGACACCGACAAGCCGGTCAAGGAAGCCTCGTCGAAGCCGAAGTCGGATGACAAGCAGTTCAATGAGGCTGACATCAAGGCTTTGCTCGACAAGCAGAAGCCATCCGGCGGCGGCGCCAAGCGCTCGACCCAGCAGGCATCGCTAGGCGGCGACAAGGATCAAGGCCAGAAGCTGTCGAAGTCCGAGCAAGGGGCATTGGAAGAACAGCTCGGTGGCTGCTGGACCCTCCCGGTTGGGCTTGAGGGTTCTGAGGATTTCACCGTGGTGATCCGTTTCAGCCTGGATGCCTCCGGCAAGCTGGAGGGCCGTCCGACCGTCGAGAAGTCCAGCGGCAACCCCCAATTCGACAGCAGCGCGGTTCGCGCTGTGCAGAAATGCGATGTCGCCGGCCTGCAGGTGCCCGCCGGAAAGCATGACATTTGGTCCGACGTTCGCGTCAACTTCGATCCCAGAGCGATGCTTGGCCTGTAGCCTGAGCACCCAGAAATCAGCAAGAGAAGCGAGAAGACATGAAATCCATCCTCAAGCCGCTCCTGATGGTCGCCGCGATGGCGATGGGCATGAACGCCGTCGTCACCTTGCCTGCTCGAGCAACCCTCGAGCTCAACGTCAACAAAGGCAATGTCGAACCGATGCCGATCGCCATCCCAGATTTCCAGGGAGGGCTCGGCGCGCAGATTTCCGAGATCGTCACCGCCGACCTGAAGCGCTCCGGTCTCTTCGCACCGATAGACAAGAACGCCTTCATCGAGAAGATCGCCAATCCGGATGCGCAGCCCCGTTTCGACGACTGGAAGGTGATCAATGCGCAGGCGCTGGTCACCGGCAGCGTGAGCAAGGAGGCGGACGGCCGAATCCGCGCCCAGTACCGACTATGGGATATTTTTGGCAACCAGCAGATAGCCGGGGAGCAGTTTTTCGCCAACGACGCAAATCAACGCCGTGTCGCCCACATCATCGCCGATGCGATCTATGAGAAGCTCACCGGCGAGAAGGGCTATTTCGACACACGCGTCGTCTTCATCGACGAATCCGGCGCCAAGAATGCGCGTAAGAAGCGGCTCGCCATCATGGACCAGGACGGCGCCAATGTGCGCTATCTCTCCGATGGCCGCTCGATCGTGCTGACGCCGCGTTTCTCGCCGAATCGGCAGGAAATCACTTACATGTCGTATGAAAGCGGCCAGCCGCGGGTCTATCTGCTGCAGATCGAGACCGGACAGCGCGAACTGGTCGGCAACTTTCCCGGCATGACCTTTGCGCCGCGCTTCTCGCCCGACGGCCAGAAGGTGATCATGAGCCTGCTGCGCGATGACGGCAATTCCAACATCTTCGCCATGGACCTGCGAAGCCGCTCGACCACCCGGCTGACCAACTCGACCGCCATCGACACCTCGCCCTCTTATTCGCCCGACGGCAGCAAGGTGGTATTCACTTCCGATCGTGGCGGCCGTGCGCAGATTTATGTGATGGGCGCCGACGGCTCGGGCCAGACCCGCATTTCGTTCGGCGACGGCGTCTATTCGACGCCGGTGTGGTCGCCGCGCGGCGACCTCGTCGCCTTCACCAAGCAGACCGGCGGCGAATTCCAGATCGGCGTCATGAAGACCGATGGTTCGGGCGAGCGCATCCTCTCCTCGGGCTTCCAGCAGGAGGGACCGACCTGGGCGCCCAACGGCCGCGTGCTGATGTTCTTCCGCGACTCCGCCGGCGGCCCAAAACTGGTTTCCGTCGATCTCACCGGCCGCAACGAACAGTCGATCCCGACCGCGAATTTCGCGTCGGATCCCGCCTGGTCGCCGCTGCTGGAGTAGTTTCGGCCGAATTGCCACACCTGCTAAAAAGGGGCCCGTTTGGCCCTTTTCCATTCATTAGTCGCGTTTCGGCCGCATTTCCGCCTAGGGTCCGCGCCAACTGTGACCGTGGATTTGAAGGTCGTGGACGGACGATCGAAACCAAACATTAACCGTATTTCTTGAATGCCGGTTAACCCAAACGTGGTTACTGGGTGATCAACGAAATCACTCGAAATACGATCACTCGAATACGAAGGAGAGGCGGCATGGGCCGTATCGCAGCACTTACCAGAAACCCGGCGATGATCGCCCTGATCGCGATGCTCGCCATCACCGGTTGCGCCTCGAAGAAAACCCCGAACAACGCTGCCGATCTCGGTCTCAATGGCGCGGGTGCCGCAACGCCGGGCTCGGCGCAGGACTTCACCGTCAACATTGGCGACCGCATCTTCTTTGACACGGACTCGACCGCGATCCGCGCCGATGCGCAGACGACGCTGTCGCGGCAGGCACAGTGGCTCAACCAGTACAAGCAGTACGCCATCGTCGTCGAAGGCCATGCTGACGAACGCGGCACACGTGAATACAATCTGGCTCTCGGCGCCCGCCGCGCCGCCGCCACTCGCGACTTCCTGGTCGCCAGGGGCGTCTCGGCGAGCCGATTGAAGACGATTTCCTACGGCAAGGAACGTCCGGTCGCGGTCTGCGACGACATCTCCTGCTGGTCGCAGAATTGCCGCGCCGTCACCACGCTCTCCGGCGCCGGCTCCTGATGAGTAAGACGGCGGCCTTAGTCGCATAATTGCAACACCTCCATGCGAAAGGCGGCCTTGTGGCCGCCTTTTTCAGTTTCGGCCCCGGAAACAAACCCGGAAACAAAATTTGGCCGAAGTCTCGCCTCCTGCTAAGAGCCGAGGGCGTCGTGCCGGTCCCACTGTGATCGGAAGGCGCGAACAGGCTCACGATATTCACGGCGAGAGGCACATGCATTTCAGATCGGTCTTGAGCGGCACGCTTGCGCTGCTGCTCGTATCAGGCTTCGCGGCTTCTGCGAGCGGCACCGGACAACCCGCGGATAGCGGCTTTTCCTTCCATCTGCCGACGCTCGGCATTTTCGGCAAGAAGGAGAAGCCGGAGCAGCAACAGATCGCGCAGCAGCAGGACGGCACCGCCGCCGCGGGGCTGGAAGATCAGCTCCGGCAGATGAACGGCAAGCTCGAGGAACTCAACTTCCAGATCCTGCAGATGCAGGAGCAGATGCGCAAGCAGCAGGAAGACAACGAGTTCCGCTTCCAGCAGTTGGAAGGCGGCTCCAGCGGGCAGCCGCCGGCCCAGAAGAAATCGGAGGCCGCGCCGCAGGACGGTGGCGCGGGCACCGGCGTCGCCGAGGCCCCGGCAGACCAGGCGCCGGCCGGTGCCGGCGCGCAGTCGGATGGCGGCCAGAGCGTCGGCGAGGTCATCGTCGAATCGCAGACCGGCGATCCCGGCAAGGTGATCAACGGCACGCCGCCCAAGACCTTCGGCACCATTACCGTCGACAAGAACGGCAATGTAATCGACGCCGGCGGCAACACGCAGGCAGCGGCGCCGGCGGAAGGTGCGGCTCCCGCCGCCGAGGCGCCGGCTGCCGGGGCTAAGACCGGCAAGTCGGACGGCACGGTGGTGGCGGCGCTGCCTGCCACCAACAACCCGGAAGAGATCTACCGCAACTCCTACCAGTTCATCCTGTCGGGCGACTACAGCACCGCCGAGCAGGGTTTTCGCGACCACATCGCCCGGTTCCCGAAGGACGCCAAGGCGGCGGACGCGCATTACTGGCTTGGCGAATCGCTGCTTGGCCAGCAGAAGTATCATGACGCTGCCGAGGTTTTCCTCTCCGCCAGCAAGGACTATCCGAAGGCCAAGAAGGCGCCTGACATGCTCCTGAAGCTTGGCGTGTCGCTGGTCGGCCTCAAGCAGAAGGATGTCGCCTGCGCCACCTTCGGCGAGATCGGCAAGCGCTATCCCGATATTTCGGCCGCGCTCAAGGAACGCGTCAAGCAGGAGAGGGCGCTGGCGGCGTGCTAGTCTTTGCCGTGTTGTCCCAGAACCGGGACCACTTTTGCGCGACATGCATTGATGCTCGATACCGAGCCTGACCTTTCGAATTTTTCGCAGATCGACTTTACCAACGGCGCGCTTGCGGCCGTGTCCGGCGGCAGCAACTCGACCGCCCTCCTTCTTCTCCTCAAGGCTCACCTCGACCGCAGCGCCCCGACAGCCCGGCTGCTGGCGGTGACGATCGACCACGGCCTGCGTCCGGAAGCAGCAGTCGAAGCGCGCAGCATGGCAAAGCTCTGTGCGGAGCGCGGCATTGCGCACCGGACGCTCAACTGGTCCGGCGCCAAGCCGTCGACCGGCCTGCCCGCGGCGGCGCGCGAGGCGCGCTACCGGTTGCTGGCCGAGGCAGCGCAGGCGCAAGGCATTGGTGTGATCGTGACCGGCCACACCGCCGACGACCAGGCCGAGACCGTCCTGATGCGAGCCGCGCGGAATGACGGGCGAGAGCTTGCAGGCCGAGGTCTCGCCGGCATGGCGCCGGCCACCCTCTATGACTGGCGGATCTGGATCGCGCGGCCGCTGCTCGGCGTACGGCGCGCGGCGTTGCGCGCTTTCCTGCAGCGCGAACATGTCGGCTGGGCGGAGGATCCGACCAACATCGACACGAATTTCGAACGCCCGCGCATCCGGGCCGTGCTCGGCGAAGACCGGAGCGGGCAGCGTTTTGCCGAGGCAATCGGCCTGGCTGGGCGGGCTGCCGGCGATCGCGAGGAACTCGGTCGCCGTGCTGCCGCCCTGATTGGTGAATTTGCCAGCCGGCCGGCGAGGGGTCTCATCCGTCTCGATCTCGGTTTGGCGGAAGCGGATGACACGCAAGCCGCGGTCTATGCGCTGCGTGTTCTGCTGGCGGTGACGGGCGGCACCGCCTTGTTGCCGGACCAGGCGCGCAGCGAAGCGCTGTTCGAGCAAATGCGGGCCGGTCGGCTTTGCGCCACATTGTCGCGGGCGGTCGTCGATATCAGGCGAAACGGCATCTTCCTGCGCCGTGAATCGCGCGACCTGCCGCGTTCCGCGCCGGTAGCTGGCACTCTGCTTTGGGACGGTCGCCGGCGGATCACGCCACACATCGAAGCCGGGGCGATCACATTGGACGACAGTCCGGGTGCATGGTTGATCGCGCCGCTTGGCGCCGCTGCCGCCGCCAAAACGCCGATTGCCGGGGATGGCGCGCCGCCAAGCCTTGTGCGCGCCGCCCTGGCTGCGGAACCGGCGCTGTGGCGCGGCGGCGAATGCCGTGGTTTTGCAGGGGATGTAGCGGCGGCGGCGGCAATCGCCGTCAGCCCCGCCGCTGCCCCCTTTGCCCGTTTCCTGCCGTGCTTCGATCTGGTGTTGGCGCAGCCCGTCGCCGAGTTGATCGGCGCACCGCCTGTTCCGGCTTGCCCTTTGGCCGCCACAGTGCCGGTTGATCATGGCGCGAAAGCTTAACCCAGACGTGCTGTTATGCTTGGCAAGGGGGGGCGCTCTCCCTATGTTAGGCGCAAGTTTCCTCTCATGACGCGTGTCCCAGCGGGCACCAACGGGACAATTGATGAATCCGAATTATCGCAATCTCGCGCTCTGGGCGATCATAGCGGTCCTGCTCATTGCTCTCTTCAATCTGTTCCAGACGCCGCAAACTCGCGGGGCCTCGACCGACGTTCCCTATTCGCAGTTCCTGCAAGAGGTCGCGGCCGGCCGGGTCAAGACGGTGGTCATCGCCGGCGCCCGCATCACGGGCACCTACGCCGACAACGCCAATGGCTTCCAGACCTATTCGCCTGGCGATCCGCAGCTGGTCTCGCGGCTGCAGGACAAGAACGTCACCATCAATGCGCGGCCTGAGTCCGACGGTTCCAACTCGCTGTTCAGCTATCTGATCTCCTACCTGCCGATGATCCTGATCCTTGGCGTATGGATATTCTTCATGCGCCAGATGCAGTCCGGCTCCGGCCGCGCCATGGGTTTCGGCAAGTCGAAGGCCAAGCTTCTCACTGAGGCGCATGGCCGCGTCACCTTCCAGGATGTCGCCGGCGTCGACGAGGCCAAGGAAGATCTGGAAGAGATCGTCGAGTTCCTGCGCGATCCGCAGAAGTTCCAGCGCCTCGGCGGCAAGATCCCGCGCGGCGTGCTTCTGGTCGGACCTCCCGGCACCGGCAAGACGCTGCTCGCCCGCTCCGTCGCCGGCGAAGCGAATGTGCCGTTCTTCACCATTTCGGGTTCCGACTTCGTCGAGATGTTCGTCGGCGTCGGCGCAAGCCGTGTCCGCGACATGTTCGACCAGGCCAAGAAGAATGCTCCCTGCATCATCTTCATCGACGAAATTGACGCTGTCGGCCGCCATCGCGGCGCCGGCCTCGGCGGTGGCAATGATGAGCGCGAACAGACGCTGAACCAGCTGCTGGTCGAGATGGACGGCTTCGAGTCCAACGAGAGCATCATCCTGATCGCCGCCACCAACCGGCCCGACGTGCTCGATCCGGCGCTGCTGCGTCCGGGTCGCTTCGACCGCCAGGTGGTGGTGCCGAACCCCGACATCGTCGGCCGCGAGAAGATCCTCAAGGTGCATGTGCGCAACGTGCCGCTGGCACCGAATGTCGACCTCAAGGTGATCGCACGCGGCACGCCGGGCTTCTCGGGCGCCGACCTGATGAACCTTGTCAATGAATCCGCTCTGATGGCGGCGCGCCGCAACAAGCGCCTTGTCACCATGGCCGAGTTCGAGGACGCCAAGGACAAGATCATGATGGGCGCCGAGCGCCGCTCGTCGGCCATGACCCAGGCCGAAAAGGAACTCACGGCCTATCACGAGGCCGGCCACGCCATCCTGGCGCTCAACGTGCCGTCGGCCGATCCGCTGCACAAGGCGACCATCATCCCGCGCGGTCGCGCGCTCGGCATGGTCATGCAACTGCCGGAAGGCGACCGCTATTCGATGAGCTACAAATACATGATCTCGCGGCTTGCCATCATGATGGGCGGCCGCGTCGCAGAGGAGTTCAAGTTCGGCAAGGAGAACATCACCTCCGGCGCGTCCTCGGACATCGAGCAGGCGACAAAGCTGGCGCGCGCCATGGTCACGCGCTGGGGCTTCTCCGACAAGCTCGGCCACGTCGCCTATGGCGACAACCAGGAAGAGGTTTTCCTCGGCCATTCGGTGGCGCGCACGCAGAACGTCTCGGAAGAGACTGCGCAGATCATCGACGCCGAAGTACGCCGCCTGATCGACGAGGCCTATGTCACGGCCAAATCCATTCTGACCAAGAAGAAGAAGGAATGGATCGCTCTGGCGCAGGGCTTGCTCGAATACGAGACGCTTTCGGGCGAAGAGATCAAGCAGCTGATCGCCGGGCAGAAGCCCGCGCGAGATTTGGGGGATGACACCCCCACAAGCCGCGGCTCGGCTGTGCCGAAGTCCGGCCGCCGCAAGAAGGGTCCCGAGCCCGAAGGCGGCATGGAGCCTCAGCCATCGAGCTGAGCTGACATCACTTGATGCAAGAAAACGCCGCGGCTCAATCCGCGGCGTTTTGCTATTCAGGGTCTCTCAAAGAGCATGCGGGACGGATGCATTTGCTTTGCCGGGGCGCACGCCGTCAGTCCGGCCAGCATGTTGCTTGCCCCATCTGGCCAGCGGGATCAGGGCATTGTCCAGCTCGATGCCGAATTCGGTAATCGAGTATTCGACCCTCGGCGGCACCTCGGGAAAGATTTCGCGATGGACGATGCCGTCGGCCTCCATTTCGCGCAGCTGTTGGATCAGCATCTTTTCGCTGATGTCAGGCACCAGCCGCTTCAGCTCACCGAATCGTGCCGGCGCCTTGTGAATCTGCCAGAGCAGTAGCGCCTTCCATTTGCCGCTGATGACCTCCAGCGCCGGCCCCAATCCGCAACTATCTGGCTGTTTCTTTCCCATGTTTCATCCAATTCTGAGCAATCGGTGGGTAGCTTACATTTTTGTCGGTACTTGAGAAAAACCAAGCCGGTCCATAGCTTCAAATCAGCTCGCCGGCATCGGCGAACACCACAACATCATATCGGTACCTCGCTTCGACCTGCAAAGGCCGTCGGCGGCCGGATTTTGTCAAAAAGGGATGGATCATGACACGATACGCAAACAAGAAGGCCGTTGTCATCGGCGGGACGCACGGCATGGGGCTCGCCGTTGCCGAAGCCCTGATCGAAAGCGGCGCCGAGGTCCTGGTCACCGGCCGCGACCAGCGCAACATCGAGGCCGCGCGAGCCAAGCTGCTTTCGCGAGCTCATGTCGTGCGGTCCGATATCTCAGACATGGCCGATATCGTCACGCTCGGTGCCGAAGTGGGGCAGAAGCTTGGCCACATCGACTTCCTTCACGTCAATGCCGGGGTGGCCAATCTCGAACCCGTGGAGCGGGTCACCGAGGACAGTTACGATCGCACCTTCGACATCAACACCAAAGGCGCTTTCTTCACCGCGCAGCGCCTGCTGCCCCTCATCAGGGATGGTGGCGCGATAGTCTTCACCTCGTCGATCACCGACGAATCCGGCACCGGCGGCATGAGCGTCTATTCCGGATCGAAGGCGGCACTGCGCGCCTTCGCCAAGGTCCTGGCCGCCGAGCTTCTGCCGCGCCGGATCCGCGTGAATGTGGTCAGCCCTGGTTTCATCGATACGCCGACGATGGGTGTGGCCGACGCCTCGGCCGAGGAGCGGGCCGCCTTCATGGCGATCGGCGACGCGGTCACGCCGATGAAGCGCCACGGCACAATGGAGGAGGTGGCGCGCGCAGTGCTGTTCCTGGCGTTCGACGCGACCTTCACCACGGGCGCGCGGCTGACCGTGGACGGTGGCCTTGGCCAGGACCTGAGCCCGACACCGGCGTAACCGCGCAACAAACCGAGGAGAAGCAGAATGAGCGATATAACAGTAATCGGTCTCGGCGCCATGGGCACGGCGCTTGCCGAAGCCTTTCTGAACCAGGGACATGCGGTGACGGTGTGGAACCGTTCTCCGGCAAGGGCTGAGGCTTTGGCAGCCACGGGCGCCATTGTGGCCAAGAGTGTCGAGGAAGCCGTCAGATCGAGTCCACTGATCGTGGCGTGCCTGCTTGTCTATGACACCGTTGGTGAGGTGCTCGGCCCAAGCCGAGCCGCGCTGTCGGGCCGCACATTGGTCAATCTCACCAACGGCACCCCCGAGCAGGCGCGGGCGATGTCGGGCTGGGCGGTGAGCCAGGGCGCCAGCTATATCGACGGCGGCATCATGGCGGTGCCGCCGATGATCGGCGGGCCGCACGCCTTGATTCTCTACAGCGGTTCGCGCCAGGCGTTCGATGCCTGTTCGGGGCAGCTCGGAGCGCTCGGCACCAGCAAATTCCTCGGTGAGGATCCAGGCCTCGCGCCGCTCTATGATATCTCGCTTCTGACCGGCATGTACGGCATGTTCGCGGGCGTTCTGCAGGCGTTGGCATTGACGGGCGCAGCAGGGATCCCGGCCGGCGAGTTCATGCCGCTGCTGGCCTCCTGGCTTCAGTCGATGCAAGGCCTGCTGCCGAAATGGGCGGAACAGATCGACAGTGGCGATCACACCAGCAATGTCGTTTCCAACCTGGGCATGCAGGCTGATGCCTACGTCAATGTCATCGATGCCAGCAGGTCGGCTGATGTCAGCACCGAACTCGTCTTGCCGATGCAAAGCCTGATGAAGCGCGGGGTGGCTGCCGGCCAGGCCAATGCCGATCTTACAAGCCTGGTCGCACTGCTCCAGCTCTCGAAACAAGGCGCTTGACGGGGCAAGACCCAAGAGAAGGCCCGCCAACCTTGCGGTTGAGGGCCTTCGATCTTCAAACGCTGCTGGTCGATCAGCTCTTCAGCTTGGCGTTGCAGAGGCTGTAATAGCCGCCGCCCTTCTGGATCCAGCGAAGGCCGTTCAACGTACCCGCGTCCTTGTTGCCGTGGTAGCCCTGCAGGCAGGTCTTCATCCGCGCCTTCGAGGGCTTCTCGGTCTTGAATTCGGCGGCGAGGGTGGTCGGGAATGTCACGCCCGTCGGCGCTACAGCGGGGGCGACCGCCGCGCTGGTTTCCTTCTGCGGCTGCGGCTCGGTTTTGACCGCATCCGCATTGGCACTCTCCGCAGCTGACGTCGCACACTTCTCGGTGCGGAAAGCGGTCCAATCCATGCCGTTCAGAGTGCCGCCTTCCTTGGCTGTGCGATAGGCCTCGCCGCATTCCTTCATTGTCAGTGCGCTTGCAGGGGTGACGCTCCACGCAATCCATGCCGTCACAGCCAATGCCGCCAATTTCAATCTGGACATAAGACCCTCCTGGTTGACAAAAGTTCGATGTCCTTTTGTATACCCTTTGTTCTGCATATGTTCAACTGGAATCTTTGCGCCAACCGTAAGTCTGCGGTGGGCAGTGTGGGCGAATAGATGATGCCAACACCTTCCGCGATATGTAAACGCGAGCAACGCCAGATGTTTTCGAGCGCAATAAAAAGGCCCGCGCATGTTGCGATGCGCGGGCCTCTGTCTGGAGAATATGGCTACGCGATCAGCTCTTCAGCTTGGCATTGCAGAGGCTGTAGAAGCCGCCGCCCTTCTGGATCCAGCGCAGGCCATTCAGCGTGTTGGCATCCTTGTTGGCGTAGTAGAGCTCGAGGCAGGTGTGCATGCGGCCCTTGGCCGGCGTCTCGCCGGCGTATTTCTTCGAGATCGCGGCCGGGAACTTCACGCCCTTGGGAGCGGTGACCGAGGGCTTCTCGGGCTCGCTGGTATAGGTCGCCTCGCTCGGAGCCGGCACGGTGTCGTCGTCATCTGCGCCTGCGCCGCATTCGGCCTTGCGGAAGTCGTTCCACTTCTTGCCGCCCAGCGTATTGGCAGACTTGGCAGCCTGGTACTTGGCGCTGCAATCGGCCATGCTCAGGCCCTTGCCGCTGCTGTCGGCAGCTGCCTTGGTGGTTGCCTTGGCGGGTGCTGCCGCGGCCGAGGCCCCGGCGGCGCATTCGGTCTTGCGGAAGTCGTTCCACTTCACGCCGTTCAGCGTGCCGGCGGCCTTTGCCGCCTGGTACTTGGTGCTGCATTCCTTGGCCGTCAGGCCCTTGGCGCCATCGTCGGTTGTGGCTGCGGCCTTGGTCGTGGCCGGTTCTGCCGCGGCGGACGCGCCGGCGGCGCATTCGGTCTTGCGGAAGTCGTTCCACTTTGCGCCATTGAGCGTACCGGCGGCCTTGGCAGCCTGGTATTTAGCGCTGCATTCCTTGGCCGTCAGACCCTTGGCGCCGTCATCAGCAGCGGCGGCGGCCTTGGTCGTGTCCGTCTTGGCCGCAGCGGCCTTCTTGGCCGCCGGCTTTGCGGTCTCGGTGGTGGCCGCCGCGTCGGTGCCGCACTCGGCCTTCCGATACTGATTCCAGGTCTGCCCGTTCAGCGAGCCGGCGTCCTTGGCGGCATTATACTTGGTACTACACTGGGCCATGGTCAGCGCGCTGGCGGGCGCCGCCATGAACAAGGTTGCGACGGCAAGACCCGTCAAAGTTGCAAGTCGGTGGATGAGCATGGCGTTCTCCCGTTGCTGCGCCCATAGGTTGTACCTGTGTCAATCAATAGCTCTCAACGCTAGGCTGCGCCAGATGCTAAACGGCGTTCTCCCGATAAGGTGATGGACCCTTGCGATCTGCCGCTCCAACAGTCCGGCTTACCGGCCCAATCTGCGCAGTGTGGCCCAGTGTGAATGCTATATTGCGGCAACACCGTGTCATGATACGCTGCCAACGCTCCGAACAGCCTGCTACAATGATTTTCTAAGAATTGGTAATATACAATCACACAATGTGATAGTCGGGCTCGGACCAATTGTGGCATTACGAGCCGGCTGAAAACCGACGGGGATTCTGGCAAGCATGGCAGGACGTTATTTTGGCACCGACGGCATTCGCGGGCGCGCCAACAAGTTTCCGATGACGGCTGAGATCGCGATGCGGGTCGGCATGGCCGCCGGCCTGTCGTTCCAGCGCGGCAGCCATCGCCACCGCGTCGTGCTCGGCAAGGACACCAGGCTGTCCGGCTACATGATCGAAAACGCCATGGTGTCCGGCCTGTGCGCGGCCGGCATGGATGTGTTCCTGCTCGGCCCGATCCCGACACCGGCGGTCGCCATGCTGGTGCGCTCGCTGCGCGCCGATATCGGCGTCATGATCTCGGCCTCGCACAACCCTTATTACGACAACGGCATCAAGCTGTTCGGTCCCGATGGCTACAAGCTCTCCGACGAGATCGAGGAGCGCATCGAGAGCATGCTCGACAAGGATATCGAACTGGCGCTCGCCGATTCCGACGGGCTCGGCCGCGCCAAGCGCGTCGACGGCGTGCATGACCGCTACATCGAATTCGCCAAGCGCACGCTGCCGCGCTCGATGTCGCTGTCGGGTCTCAGGATCGTCGTCGATTGCGCCAATGGCGCAGCCTACAAGGTGGCGCCTGCCGCACTTTGGGAACTGGGCGCCGAGGTCATTGCCATCAATGTCGATCCGAACGGTTTTAACATCAACAAGGAATGCGGCTCGACCCATCCGGCCGGCCTGCAGAAGAAGGTGCATGAAGTGCGCGCCGATATCGGCATCGCACTCGACGGCGATGCCGACCGTGTCGTCATCGTCGACGAGAACGGCACCATCGTCGACGGTGACCAGATCATGGCGCTGATCGCCGAGTCCTGGCACCAGAGCGGGCGACTGGCCGGCGGCGGCGTCGTCTCGACGGTGATGTCCAATCTCGGCCTCGAACGCTTCCTTGGCGACATGAAGCTGCAGCTGCATCGCACCAAGGTCGGCGACCGCTATGTCGTGGAGCATATGCGCGCCCATGGGTTGAATGTCGGCGGCGAGCAGTCGGGCCACATTGTGCTGTCCGATTTCTCGACCACTGGCGACGGGCTGGTCTCGGCGCTGCAGGTGCTGGCCTGCATCAAGCGGCAGAACCGGCCGGTCAGCGAATTGTCGAAGAAATTCGAGCCGGTGCCGCAGCTGTTGAAGAATGTCCGCATCGCTGGCGGCAAGCCGCTTGAAGAAGCCTTGGTCAAGGCGGCGATCGAAGATGCGCGCAACCGTCTTGGCAAGGCCGGCCGCCTGGTCATACGGCCCTCGGGCACCGAGCCGCTGATCCGCGTCATGGCCGAGGGCGACGACCCACAGCTGGTCGAGGCCGTGGTCAACGACATCGTCGACATCATTTCGGAAACGCGCAGCGCCGCCTGATTGCGCTGCCTCCAACGGCAGGGGCGGACTGCCGGCTCAAGACTTCAAGCCCGCCTGCAGGCGGGCTTTTTGTTTCGGCCAGGGTTGGTCCCAGCGTCATGCCGGCGGAGGCCGTTTGCTAAAATGTCGAGAATTCGTGGTTAATCGACAGGGTTAAACGCCTTTTAACTTTTGCAATTCATTATCCACAACTGAGGTCAAACACATTCGAGCGGATTCAAAGTTCCGACGGGTTCTCAGGGGTGACAAACATGTTCAATGCAGCAAAAATGGCTTTCCTTGCCGCGCTGTTCGCAGGCGTGGCCGGGCCAGTATTCGCCGCCGATCTGGCGGAGCCGCCAGTGGTCGAAGAGGCGCCGGCGCCGATCGCCTACGAGCAGCCGGCCGATTTCGGCGGCTGGTACATCCGCGGCGATATCGACTATCACTGGTCGAAGTTCCGCGGTGGTGACTATATTACCTACGGACCCGGCACGAACGACTTCGACACCGGCAAGCTCAAAAGCGCATTTTCGGCCGGCGCCGGTGTCGGTTACCAGATCAACCAGCATTTCCGTACCGATCTCACACTCGACTGGATGAGCAAGTCCAAATTCCGCGGCTCGACCAGCGGAACCTGCGGCGATCTGCTTCCTTGTACTTCCGTCGACACTTCCTCCTATTCGGCATTGTTGCTCCTCGCCAATGCCTATGTCGATATCGGTACTTGGCACGGCGTGACGCCCTATGTCGGCGCCGGCATCGGCGGTGCATGGCTGAAGTGGGATACGCTGCACAACACCGACAGGGACGGTTCGTTCGAGCACCGCGGCGGCAAAGGCTGGCGTTTCGCCTACGCCCTCATGGCCGGCGCCTCCTACTGCCTGACCGACCGCGTCAAGCTCGATGTCGGCTATCGCTACAGCCACATCAATGGCGGCCGCATGTTCGAATACGCTTCTGGACTGGGCGGCACCACCGGCGCTGGTCCGGGCTTCGATCGCGGCATCAATGTGCACGAAGTGCGCGGCGGCCTGCGCTACCAGTTCGGCCGGTCGGACTGCGCCCCGCCGCCGGAGCCTTACCAGCCCGAGCCCGAGCCGATCTACACCAAGTAAACGCTTCGAAACTTCCAGTTCGCGAACCGCCCGGCTTTTGCCGGGCGGTTTCGTTTGTGGTCTCAAAGAGACCTTCCAGACGGCGTTGACCGCCAGGAAAAAGCCCGGCGAAATCAATTCGGTAACGCTCCGTTATCCTTAACCCTGACTTAACCACTATGGTTAACAATGCTTGCTGAAACGGCGCCCGCGATTAAGGACGGGCGCCAATTTCAGGAGCCGGGGACCCATGAATTTCAAATTGCTGACAGCGCCGGCACTTGCCGCACTCGCGCTAGCGCTGCTGACGCCGGCGCAAGCCGCGGACTACGACCCGCCGATCTATGTCGATCAGGCGCCGGACTATCAACCGGTCGAGGTCGGCTCGGGCTGGTATCTGCGGGGGGATGTCGGCTACGCGTTCAGCCATCCCTTCGAGCATGAGGAAGCGACAACCGGCCCGCTTAACAGCTTTACCGATGAGAGCAGTCTTTTCACGGGCAGTTTCGGTATGGGGTATCATGTCAACGACTATCTTCGGGTCGAGCTGAACGGCGGGATTCTTCCGACCGACAAATTCGGGGAACACGCCAAGTTGGCAGCCACTTGCGACGGCCATACGCTTGTGGACGACGGTTTTGGCACCATCAATTCCGTCGCGGCTACGCAGGCATGCGATCTTTCCGACAATGCTTCCAACAAAGGCTACAGCATCATGGCCAATGGCTATGTCGATCTCGGCACCTATGTTGGAATCACTCCATATCTTGGCGGAGGGGTCGGTGTCGCATACAATAAATATTACAGGAGCATTGGGGCGAAGGATTGCGTGGAAGTGGCCCCCAATTCGTCCGGCACGGGCGGGTTCTCTTGTGATGATCCGGCCGGCTACGAGGGTGCAACGGATAAAGAGGGCAAATTCAACCTTGCTTATTCGATAGGGGGCGGTCTTTCCTATCAGGTGGCCAAGAACGTGTCGGTTGACCTTGGCTACGAATATTTCTCGGTGCCGGGCGCCAAATACGTCGCTTATGACAGCGGCGCCTTCAACATCCACAAGGGCATCAATTATCAGACGGTCAAGCTCGGGCTGCGCTACGACCTCTGGTAGGCTGGCTGCAGATACGAAACCCGACGGCGGATCTCTTCGATCCGCCGTTTGCGTTTGGGCTCACGAAATCCTGATCCCGGACTGCTTCTATCTTGTCAGCGACAAAAACTTTCCTCTTGACGCCTGAGGGCTGAACGCATATCGCCGTCCGTGGGCCACCCCTCCCCAACGAGGGGCCACTATCTGGAAGGATAGACCACGATGACGACGCATACGAAGCCCGGACTCCGTCCGGCAAACCCCAATTTCTCCTCAGGTCCCTGCGCAAAACGCCCCGGCTGGTCGGTCGAGGCGCTGAAGAATGCTGCGCTCGGCCGTTCGCACCGCGCCAAGATCGGCAAGACCAAGCTCGAACAGGCCATCGAGTTGACGCGCGAGATTCTCCAGGTTCCGGCCGATTACCGTATCGGCATCGTGCCGGCGTCGGACACGGGTGCTGTCGAGATGGCGCTGTGGTCGCTGCTCGGTGAACGCGGTGTCGACATGGTGGCATGGGAAAGCTTTGGCTCGGGCTGGGTGACCGATGTCGTCAAGCAGCTGAAGCTCGCCGATATCAGAAGGATCGAGGCAGGCTATGGCGAGCTGCCGGATCTCACCAAGATCGATTTCAACCGCGATGTGGTCTTCACCTGGAACGGCACGACCTCAGGCGTGCGCGTGCCGAATGGCGATTTCATTCCAGCCGACCGCAAAGGCCTGACCATCTGCGACGCGACCTCGGCCGCGTTCGCGCAGAGGCTCGATTTCCAGAAGCTCGATGTCGTCACCTTCTCCTGGCAGAAAGTGCTGGGCGGCGAGGGCGCACACGGCATGCTGATCCTGTCGCCTCGCGCCGTCGAGCGACTGGAAACCTACAAGCCGGCGTGGCCGCTGCCGAAAATCTTCCGCCTGACCTCGGGCGGCAAGCTGATCGAAGGCATCTTCAAGGGCGAGACCATCAACACGCCGTCGATGCTGTGCGTCGAGGACTATCTCGATGCGCTTCATTGGGCGAAGTCGATCGGCGGTCTCGATGCGTTGATTGCCAGAGCCGATGCCAATGCCGCCGTGCTCGATGGCTTTGTCGACAAGTCGTTATGGCTCGGCCATCTCGCGGTCGATGCGGCGACACGTTCCAACACGTCCGTATGTCTGTCCTTCACCGACGCCGATGTCGCGGCGCTCGACGCCGACGGGCAGGCGGCTTTCGCCAAGGCGATCGTCTCTGTGCTCGACAAGGAAGGCGTCGCGTACGACATCGGATCCTATCGCGATGCACCTTCCGGCCTGCGCATCTGGTGCGGTGCCACCGTCGAGACATCCGATCTCGAGGCGCTGCTGCCTTGGCTCGACTGGGCCTTCGCCACGCAGAAGGCTTCGCTGAAGGCCGCAGCCTGAGATTTCGTGGTGGCCTGCGGGCCGCCCTTTCCCGACAATCCAGTTCAAGGAGGCCGCCATGGCGCCCCGCGTTCTCGTCTCTGACAAACTCTCCACCACCGCCGTCCAGATATTCAGGGACCGCGGCATCGAGGTCGACTATTTGCCCGATCTCGGCAAGGACAAGGAAAAGCTGCTCGAAGTCATCGACCAGTATGATGGTCTTGCCATCCGCTCGGCGACCAAGGTCACGGAAAAACTGATCAACGCAGCGACAAGACTCAAGGTCGTCGGCCGCGCCGGCATCGGTGTCGACAATGTCGACATCCCCGCGGCGAGCCGCAAGGGCATCATCGTGATGAACACGCCCTTCGGCAATTCGATCACCACGGCCGAACATGCGGTGGCGATGATCTTTGCACTCGCCCGGCAGATCCCGGAGGCCAATGCCTCGACCCATGCCGGCAAATGGGAAAAGAACCGCTTCATGGGCGTCGAGATCACCGGCAAGACGCTGGGCGTCATCGGCTGCGGCAATATCGGCTCGATCGTTGCCACGCGCGGCGTCGGCCTGAAGATGCATGTCGTTGCCTTCGATCCGTTCCTGTCGGACAAGCGCGCCGAGGAACTCGGCGTCGACAAGGTCGAGCTGGACGAGCTTTTCGCCCGCGCCGATTTCATCACGCTGCACACGCCGCTGACCGACAAGACGCGCAACATCATCGACGCGGCGGCGATCGCCAAAATGAAGAACGGCGTGCGCATCATCAATTGCGCGCGTGGCGGGCTCATCGTCGAAGCCGACCTGGTCGCGGCGCTGAAGAGCGGCAAGGTGGCGGGCGCCGGCGTCGATGTGTTCGAGGTCGAACCGGCGGAGAACAACGCGCTGTTCGGCATGGAGAATGTGGTGGCAACGCCGCATCTGGGCGCCTCGACAGCGGAAGCGCAGGAAAATGTCGCGCTCCAGGTGGCCGAGCAGATGGCCGACTATCTGATCAAGGGCGCGGTTTCGAATGCCATCAACATGCCCTCGATCACGGCCGAGGAAGCACCGCGGCTGAAGCCGTTCGTCAAGCTCGCCGAAGTGCTCGGCGCCTTTGTCGGCCAAGTCACCGAGGACCCGATCAACGAGGTCGAGATCCTGTTCGACGGCTCGACCGCGACGATGAACACGCGTGCCCTGATCAGTGCCGCGCTTGCCGGACTGATCCGGCCGCAGGTCGCCGACGTCAATATGGTGTCGGCGCCGATCATGGTGAAGGAGCGCGGCATCATCGTCGCCGAGGTCAAGCGCGACAAGTCGGGCGTGTTCGACGGCTACATCAAGCTGACGGTGAAGACCGAGCACATGACGCGCTCGATCGCCGGCACCTGCTTCTCCGACGGCAAGCCGCGCTTCATCCAGATCAAGGGCATCAATCTCGACGCCGAGGTCGGCCAGCACATGCTCTACACAACCAATGCCGATGCGCCCGGCATTATCGGCCTGCTCGGCACGGTGTGCGGCGAGAACGGCGTCAACATCGCCAACTTCCAGCTCGGCCGCAACCGGCCGGGCGGCGACGCGATTGCGCTGCTCTATCTCGACGCGCCGTTCCCGGAAAAAGTGCTGGAACAGGTCAAGGCGCACAAGTCCATCGACTCGGCCAAGCGGCTGCAGTTCGACGTCAACGCGATGTAGTTGACGGCGTGGCGGACGCGGCGGTCCTCCCCCATCATTGGGGCGGCCGCCGCACAGGCCGGTTCAGGTCAATTCGTCTGAGCCGTCGGAGACGCCCACGCGATGCCGATAGACCAATTCCCAGCCCTTCCAGCCTGTAAACAGCAGGACCAGAACCACGATCAGCGACAAGATAAAGCCGGTCGGAATCACGGCCGCCGCTCCAGCGACATAACGCGAGTACCAGTTGTAAAGCTCGATCAGCACGACGAGAACGTTGCCGCCGGCATGGAGCCATGCCGTCGTGAGATTGCGGATCTGAACATCGCCGAGGACATCCGTCAGGCCGGTAAGAGCGGCCAAGGCGCCCATGATCAGGCCGGCGCCGAGAAGCCAAAGCGATCCGGTGACCCACCCGGGATCGGCTGTCTGCCAGAAAATCAGATCGCAAACGAAGGTGCCGACAAAGAAGGCGATCGGAAACGGAATCAGCATTGGATGAATGGGGTGACCGGCAATGCTTGCCGTGCTGCGAGGGTTATGGCTCATCTTGTTGCCTCCCACGCAAGCAAACTCCGCCAGAGGTAAAATGTTCCAGGTCGGCGCGCGGCAGCAGTTATCGCGACGGCGGCGCAGCGCGGCAGCAGCCAAATGTTATCCGCGGCGGTTCGGTGCCGCCATCTTGCGCCCGCTGTATTCGGCGAGCGAAATGCCGCCCAGCACCAGGACGAGCGCCAGCGCCTGGTAGAGCTGGAATGTCTCGCCGACGATCAGCACTGACAGCAGCGTGCCGAAGATCGGCACCAGATTGATGAACAGCCCGGCACGGTTGGCGCCGATCAGTTCGTTGCCCCTGATGTAAGTGATCTGCGAAATGACCGAAGCGCCGATCGCGGTATAGACGATGACCACCCAGCCGCTGATATCGGGGACGATAACCTTGCCGGCGGCGACCTCCCACAGGAAGAACGGCAGCGAGGTGACGAGGGCAGCGATCGCCAGGGACAACATCAGGCTCTGCCAGCGCATCACCGGCTTCAGCCGCAGCCCGACCGAATAACCGCTGTAGAGGACGACCGCGACCAGCATGATGGCGTCGCCGAAATTGAGTTCCAATGTGAGCAGCCGGCGCGGATCGCCGTGGCAGGCAGTCAAGATGACACCGAAGATGGTCAGCACCACGCCCGCAATCTGCGCCCAGCTCACGCGCAGGCGGAAGAAGAAGAAATTGGCAATGATGATCAAGACCGGCATCGCCGCCTGTTCGATCGAGACATTGATCGCCGTCGTGTAGTTGAGCGCGGTGTAGAAAATGGTGTTGAACAGAGTGAAGCCGCTGGCGCCAAGTGCAGCCAGGACGAACCAGTGTTTGCGCACCACCGGCCAGTCCTCCCTGATCGTGCGCCAGCCGATCGGCAGCAGGATCGCGACGGCCAGCACCCAGCGCAGGAAGACCAGCGTCATCGGCGAGACGTGACCGACCGCCAGCTTGCCGGCGACGGAATTGCCGCCCCACAGCAAGGTGGTCAGCAGCAGGAACAGGTAGGCGCGTCGATGCATGCGGGATTCCGGCCGCCTGGGAAGTTGTGTTTGCCGGCCTATTGCCCCCGCCGACGCAAGTAAATGATGTCAAAGCCGAAAATTGTTGTGCCTCAGGGCATTTTCGACGGCAAAGAAAGGTCGCGCTTGCGAGGTCTTGACGCTATAGAGGCCTGTCGTTTCGAACCATATCCAGGCCGCCAGGGCGGCATCTCAAGGGAAAAGAAACATGGCCAATGTGGTGGTCGTCGGCTCGCAATGGGGCGACGAAGGCAAGGGCAAGATCGTCGACTGGTTGTCGGAGCGCGCCGACGTGGTCGTGCGCTTCCAGGGCGGCCACAATGCCGGCCATACGCTGGTCGTCGACGGCAAGGTCTACAAACTGTCGCTGCTGCCGTCGGGCGTGGTGCGGCAAGGCAAGCTGTCGATCATCGGCAATGGCGTCGTCTTCGACCCGCACGCCTTTGTCGCGGAAGTGGCAAAACTCAAGGCGCAAGGCGTCGAGGTCACGCCGGACCGCCTGAAAATAGCCGAAAACACCGCGCTTATCCTGTCGCTGCACCGGGAGCTGGACGGATTCCGCGAGGACGCCGCCTCCAATTCCGGGACGAAAATTGGCACGACGCGTCGTGGCATCGGCCCCGCCTATGAGGACAAGGTGGGCCGGCGCGCGGTTCGGGTGATGGATCTGGCGGATTTGGAAACGCTGCCCCTCAAGGTCGACAGGCTGCTGACGCATCACAATGCGCTGCGTCGCGGGCTTGGCCATGGCGAAGTCACGCATGAGGCGATCATGACCGAGCTGACCTCAGTCGCCGATGAGATCCTGCCCTATATGGACCGCGTCTGGAAAATCCTCGACGACAAGCGCCGCGCCGGCGAACGCATCCTGTTCGAGGGCGCGCAAGGCACGCTGCTCGACATCGACCACGGCACATATCCGTTCGTCACCTCGTCCAACACCGTTGCCGGCCAGGCAGCCGCCGGCTCGGGGGTGGGCCCCGGCGCCATCGGCTATGTCCTGGGCATCACCAAGGCCTATACGACGCGTGTCGGCGAAGGCCCGTTCCCGACCGAGCAGAAGAACGAGATCGGCGAATTTCTCGGTACGCGTGGCCACGAATTCGGCGTCGTCACCGGGCGCAAACGCCGTTGCGGCTGGTTCGACGCCGTGCTGGTGCGCCAGGCCGTCGCCGTCAACGGCATCAAGGGCATCGCGTTGACCAAGCTCGACGTGCTCGACGGGCTGGATGAGATCAAGGTCTGCACCGGCTACCGTCTCGACGGCGAAACGATCGACTATCTGCCGGCCAGCCAGGGCGCGCAGGCGCGTGTCGAGCCGGTCTACGAGACGCTCGAAGGCTGGAAAGGCACCACCGCCGGCGCGCGCAGCTGGAACGACCTTCCGGCGCAGGCCGTCAAATACGTCCGTTACATCGAGGAGCTGATCGGCGCACCCGTCGCGCTCCTTTCCACCAGCCCGGAACGGGACGACACGATACTTGTGACCGATCCGTTTCAAGACTAGTTTTCTGAAGCCTTTCCGGGCATCGCGGCCGATTTGCGGGGGCCGGCGCGGAAACAAATACAGGTCGACTGAAGCATGGCAGATTTCGTTGCTATTCTGAAAAAGGCGCTCGACAAGCACGGCGACGAAACGCCCGAAAAGCGTACGCGGATCTATGAAAGCGTTCGTACCATGCTGGCGAAGAAGCTTGCGGAGTATTCGCCGCCGCTGGCCGCCGAAGCCATAAGCACGCAGAAGCGATCCCTGGAAGATGCCATCTCGAGCGTCGAGCGCGACTATGCCAGGGCACTGCCGGCATCCGATCCGCTGGCGGAGCTGGAGCACATCTTCTCCTCCATAGACCGCAACAAGAACCAGTCCAGTCATGTAAAGCCTTCCGCCACGCCTGCGCCGGCCTGGCAGCCGGCGAAACCCGTGCAGCCGGCGCCGACCACCAGGACAGAGCCGAGCTGGCAGAGGCCCGCTCCGACACCGCCTCCGCCTGTGGCGCGTGCAGAAACCATCGACAAGCAAGCCGCGGAGCTGGACGCCGACGACGATAGCGCCGATGTCTTTGCCAATGACGAGCAGCCGGCGGCGGACACGTTCCAACGCCTGCGCCCCGCCGAGCGCAGGCGCAGCTATGGCGGGTTGATCGCGGCTGTCGTCGCGCTTTTGGTGGTGGCCGGCGGTGGCTATGGCATCTGGCTTAACAAGGATGCCTTTGGCTCGATGCTGGGCCTCGGCGGCGACACCAAGACGGTCTCGACCGAACCGCTGGTAAAGCCGGCGCCGGCCAAGCCCGCGGCCGATGCACCCGCACCGGCTCCTGCCGGCGAGGGAACGAAGTTCACCCAGCGCCTGTCGCCCGAAGGCGGTGAGACCGATCCCGGTCCCGCGGCCGGTCAAAGCGGCATCGGCGAGGGCGAGTCCGTCGCCGCGCTGACCACACCGCCACCCCCGGCTCCAGCGCCACCTGCGGCTCCAGCGCCTGCGACCCCGCCGGCCGGCGACGCCGCAGCCACGGGCGCGCCCGCCACGCCGGCGCCCGACGCTTCCGCCACGCCACCGGCAACGCCGCGCGCCGATGGCGTCGCTCCGCCGGCCAACGGGGCAGCACCGGCTGATGCCGCCGCCACGCCGCCCGCGGCCGGCACGCCGCCCGCTGCGCCGGCGGCCGCCGCTCCCGCGCCGACCGTTGCGGTCGGCCAGAAGGCGATCTTCTACGAGGAACGCACCTCGACCGCGCAAGGTTCGGCCGAACCCGGCAGCATCGTCTGGTCGCTGGTGCAGGAATCGCCCGGCGGCGACCTGCCGCCCGAGCCGGCGATCCGCGCCGAGGCGACCATTCCCGGCAAGGACATCCAGCTGCGCATGACCATCCGCCGCAATACCGACCAGACGCTGCCGGCCAGCCACATCATCGAGATGATCTTCCTGACGCCCGAGGGCTTTGACGGCGGTGGCGTCGACAACATCCTGCGCGTCGCCATGAAGAGTTCGGAACAGGATGCCGGCAGCCCGCTGATCGGCATTCCGGCCAAGATCGCCGACGGCTTCTTCCTGGTGGCGCTCAACGACACCAAGGCCGACGAGGACGCCAATATGACCTTGCTTCGAGGCCAGGACTGGATCGACGTGCCGGTGGTCTACAAGACCGGACGCCGGGCGCTGCTGACCATGGAAAAGGGCATTCCGGGCGAGAAGGTGTTCGACGAGGCGCTGAAGGCCTGGCAGGCCAAGACGGCAGGTTGACGGGCGGCAGTAGCGGCTGCCTTCGCTCAGAAGCCCTGGAACAGCATGTCGAGGGCGGCGACGATGTCGTCGTGATGTCTAGAAAGGTTTCCCTCTGGCATCCGCAATTCGGACGCGCTGAAGGCCGACACAAACTGTTTGACCATCACAAGATCTTTGCCGTTTATAGCGAAGGTCGGGTTCAGGCGGCGGCCAGGAAGCGGGGCAATCTCGGGCGGCATCAAAGGAACGACCACCGTCGTGCTCAGCCCTTCAAGCATATCTGACTGCACGTCGAGAAGATAACCGTCGCTCTCGGTACTCCGATAGAAATCGTAACGCGCCATCAGAACGGCCGGTGTTTAGCCAATGGCAGTCCGTTCTTTCGGACATATTCGTTGGAGCTTTCGATGGCTTCCCTGTTTTCTTCTTGCCATCGACGCGTTTTCTCCGCCGCAATCGCTTTCGCGATCCCTGCTTCGGCAGCGCGGGAGATGTTGATGCCCAACGCTTTGGCGTCCTTGATCAACTGAGAGTCAATGGACGTGTTGACAGAGGCCCGCTGAGTTTTTGGCGTCGATTGAAGCACGGAGATGCCTCCTTTCATGCGCACAATATACGCGCATAAAGACCGCAAGCAATGCTACCCCTCCATCTCCTCACGCAGCATTTCCAGCTCCAGCCACTCTTCCTCGAGTGCGGCCAGCGTGGCGCGTTCCTTGTCGAGGGCGGCGATGGTCTTTTGGAACGAGGCCGGGTCGCGTTCGTAATAGGCGGGATCGGCAATGTTGTTTTCCAACCGCGAGATCGAGGCCATTACCGCCTCGATCTTCTTGGGCAAGGATTCCAGGGCGAATTTCTGCTTGAACGACAGTTTCTTCGACGGCCCTTTCGGCGCTGCCGGCTCGCTCTTGCCCGGCGCCGGCGCATCGCTGGCTTCGGCCTTGGCGCGCGCCTTGCGGTCGTCGAGCCGGGTGCCGCCGCGCTGCGCCAGCATGTCGGAATAGCCACCGGCATATTCGATCCAGCGGCCGCCTCCGTCCGGGGCGATGATGCTGGTGACGGTGCGGTCGAGGAAGTCGCGGTCGTGGCTGACCAGGATGACCGTGCCGGCAAAGCCGGCGACAAGTTCCTGCAACAGTTCCAGCGTCTCCATGTCGAGATCGTTGGTCGGCTCGTCGAGCACCAGAAGGTTGGCCGGCCGCGCCAGAACACGCGCCAGGAGCAGCCGCGCCCGTTCGCCGCCGGACAGCTCGCGCACCGGGGTGCGCGCCTGTTCCGGCTTGAACAGGAAATCCTTCATGTAGGACACGACATGGCGCTGCTCGCCATTGATGACGAGGTTTTCGCCGCGCCCGTCCGTGAGATACTGCGCCAGGGTCTCGGCCGGATCGACCGCCTCGCGCTTCTGGTCGAGCGTGGCGATTTCCAGATTGGTGCCGAGCCGCACCGAGCCGGCGTCGGGCTTCATCTCGCCGGTAAGCATCTTCAACAGCGTCGTCTTGCCGGCCCCGTTCGGCCCGACAAGGCCGACGCGATCGCCGCGCTGGATGCGGGTCGAGAAGCTTTTGACCACGGTGAGGTCGCCAAAGCTCTTTTCGATGTTCTTGGCCTCGATCACCAGCTTGCCGGATTCGGCGGCGTCGCTGGCCACCATGGTGGCCGAGCCCTCGGCGCCGCGATGGCCGCGAAAACGCTGGCGCATGGTCTGCAGTTCGCCCAGGCGGCGCATGTTGCGTTTACGGCGAGCCGTCACGCCATAGCGCAGCCAATGCTCCTCGCGCACGATCTGGCGGCCGAGCTTGTGCTGTTCGCGCTCTTCCTCTTCCAGCACAAGGTCGCGCCATTCCTCGAAATGGCCAAAGCCCTTGTCGAGGCGGCGGGTCTGGCCACGGTCGAGCCAGACAGTGGCGCGCGAGACGCGTTCGAGGAAGCGACGGTCGTGCGAGATGACGATCAGCGCCGAAGACGTCCGGACGAGCTCCTCTTCCAGCCATTCGATGACCGACAAATCGAGATGGTTCGTCGGCTCATCAAGCAGCAGAATATCGGGTTCGGGCGCCATGACGCGGGCAAGTGCTGCGCGGCGCGCCTCGCCACCGGAGAGATCGTTGGGGTTCTCCGTGCCGGCGAGGCCGAGATGCTCCATCAGATATGTGGCGCGGTAGGGATCGTCGGCAGGCCCAAGCCCAGCCTCGACATAGGCACGCACATTGGCAAAGCCGTCCATGTCGGGCATTTGCGGGAGATAGCGCACCGTTGCCGAAGGCTGGCGGAAGACCTCGCCGTCTTGCGGCTCGATCAGACCGGCGGCAATCTTCAGGAGCGTCGACTTGCCGGAGCCGTTGCGGCCGACGAGCGCGATCTTGTCACCGGCGGACGCCGTCAGTTCGGCGCCGTCGAGCAGCGGCGTGCCGCCAAAGGTCAGTCTTATGCCGTCGAGGTTGAGAAGGGGCGGGGCCATGTCAGCTTTCAGGCAAGGGGTAGGGGTGGGCGAGCAGCAGCGCGCGGCCATGGCCGAGCGCGATTTCGAGGCCGCCCCCGGTCGTGTTGGACTTGACCTCGTTCGAGATGGTCAGCGACGAGCCGAACACGACCTCGACATGGTCGAGCGGCCACTTCGCGCCGGACACGGTGAGGCCCGAAAGATCGGAAAAGCCGAGCACCGAAAACAGCGTTCCGTCGGCATAGTCGAAGCCGGCCTTGCCAGGCAGCAGAGGGGCGCCTTCCTGCGCTCCGCTGGTCAACAGCACTTTTGTGCCTGTCTCTGCCAGCCGCAGGCTGAGCGCCAGATGGAGGAAGGCGTGGTCGGCGCGCTTGCCGCCGAAAGCGCCGGCCAGCACCAGGCTGGTGGCGCCGCGTTCCAATGCCGCCGCGATCGCCAGTTCGCCATCGGTCTTGTCCTTTTCGGGAGGAAACACCTCCCGCGGCACGGCGGCGAGATCGGCAGGCAGGTCCGCCGGCACGGAATCGAAATCGCCGACCCACAGCTCCGGCATCAGGCCGAGCAGGCGGGCATGATCGATGCCGGCGTCGGCGGCGATGACGCGCGTGCCCGCGACCTGCCGGTCGAGCCGCGGCGTGCGGACGAGATCGCCGCCAAGCAGGATGGTGAATGTGCTCATATCCGCTGGCCCTTACCAGCCCCGCCGACGAAACGGAAGGCCGAGCGGCACCGTCACTCTTTGTTGGAGCATGATCTTTTTCCGGAAACGGATTCCACTTTCCGGGATCATGCTCGGGCAAACTTCCACTTGCGTGGCACCTTGGCCGGGCCTATGTGTCGAAACGCTCTAACGGGGTGCCGGACGCGATCTTCGCGGACCGGCTGAGAGGCAGTCTCGCCAACCCGCTGAACCTGATCCGGTTTGTACCGGCGGAGGGATTAGACGCTTCGGACAGCCCGACGCCTCAATTCCTTTCAACACGAATGAAGGAGGCGCCGATGCGCATGTTTTTGTCCCGTCTTGTCCCAGCGCTGGGGCTTGCTGTTTCGCTACTGGCAAGCCCTGCGTCAGCGCAGGAAAAACTCACGATCTATACCTATGAGAGTTTCACTGCCGACTGGGGTCCGGGCCCCCAGGTGAAGAAGGAATTCGAAGCCGAGTGCGGCTGCAGCGTCGACTTCGTCTCGGCGGCCGACGGCGTCGCACTTCTCAACCGCGTCAAGCTGGAAGGAGCCTCGACCAAAGCAGATATCGTGCTTGGCCTCGACACCAACCTCACCGCGGAAGCCAAGGCTTCCGGCCTGTTTGTCCGACATGGCGCGGTGGCTGAAAACAACGTGCCGGGCGGCTGGAGCGACGACACTTTCGTGCCCTATGATTATGGTTATTTCGCCGTCGTCTACGACACCGAGAAGCTGAAGAACCCACCGAAGAGCCTGAAGGAACTGGTCGAGGGCGATGCCGCCGACAAGATCGTCATCCAGGATCCGAGGACGTCGACGCCGGGCCTCGGCCTGCTGCTGTGGGTTAAGTCGGTCTATGGCGACAAGGCGCCGGAAGCCTGGGCCAAACTCAAGGGCAAAGTGCTGACGGCGGCGCCCGGCTGGAGCGAGGCCTATGGCCTGTTCACCAAGGGCGAGGCGCCGATGGTGCTGTCCTATACGACATCGCCGGCCTACCACATGGTGGCCGAGAACACCGGGCGCTTCCAGGCGGCGTCGTTCGAAGAAGGCGAGTATTTGCAGGTCGAGGTCGCCGGCATCACCACCACGGGCGCGAAGAACCCGCTGGCGGCAAAGTTTCTGGCCTTCATGACCGGGCCGAAATTCCAGGATGTCATTCCGGAGACCAACTGGATGTTCCCGGCTGGGAAAACCGACAAGCCGCTCAATCCGGCTTTTGATAGGCTGGTCAAGCCGGCGAAGACCTTGCTGTTCAGCCCGGAAGAGGTCGCGGCAAATCGCAAGGCCTGGGTGGATGAATGGCTGGCGGTGATGAGCAAGTAGGAATTCAGGATGGCGCTTGAACACCCCCCTCTGGCCTGCCGGCCATCTCCCCCGCAAGGGGGGAGATCAAGCGCTCGGAAGCTTTCGCCAACCTCCAACGCTGCGAGGATGGGGCGGGGAGCGAAGCTGCTAATCTCCCCCCTTGCGGGGGAGATGGCCGGCAGGCCAGAGAGGGGTGGGCGGGAACTCGACTTCCGTGAAATATTTGCGTCAGCAGCGAACGTGCGCCGTAGGGTTGGATAGCGCGAAATGCGTGCGCACTATCCCTCTGACCCCCGCATCACGGCCGGCATTGTCGCGCTTGCGGCAATCGCGCTACTGATCGGTGGCGCCTTCGCCGGCCTTATCCGCGAAGGCGCGCACGACCTTTCCGGCGCCGCGTCCGCCTTTGACCTCTATCTCCTGCGCGTTGTCCGCTTCACGCTCTGGCAGGCTGCGCTCTCGACTCTGCTTTCCGCCGTACCGGCGCTCTTCGTCGCCCGGGCGCTGTCGCGGCATCCGCGCTTCTTCGGACGCGGCTTCATCCTGCAGCTGTTCACTGTGCCCCTTGCCTTGCCGGCGATTGTCGCAGCGCTGGGCATACTGGCGCTCTATGGCCGCGCCGGTTATTTCGCCGCGATCGGTGGCCAGAGCTGGCCCGACATCTATGGGCTGTCGGGCATCCTCGTCGCCCACGTCTTCTTCAACCTGCCGCTGGCCACCCGGCTGTTCCTCGAAGCGCTGGGAACGGTGCCGGCCGATCAATGGCGGCTGGCGAGCCAGCTCGGCATGGGAGCGAGGCCAGCCTTCCGGCTGATCGAGTGGCCGGTGCTGCGCGCCGCGCTGCCGGGCGTCGCCGGGCTTGTCTTCATGCTTTGCATCACCTCCTTCACCATCGTCCTGATCCTCGGCGGCGGGCCGGCGGCGACGACGCTGGAAGTCGCCATCTATCAGGCGCTGCGTTTCGACTTCGATCCGGCGCGAGCGGTGACGCTGACGGTGCTACAGATCGCGCTGACTTTCGCCGTCATGCTGGCGCTGACGCGGCTCGGCGCCAATGTGACCGGCGACGCCAATTTGCCTGTCGCGCCGCGCCGCTATCACTTGGCCGGCAAAGCAGAAACAGCGTTCAACGCCGTCCTGATCGTGCTCGCCTTGCTGTTCGTCGCCGGACCGATGGCGGCCACCGTTGCCTCCGGCCTCGGCGCCGATCTCGGCCGGCTGGCGGGCGAGAGTGCCGTGCGTCAGGCGACGCTGACCAGCGCCGGTCTCGCCTTCTCGGCGGCGCTACTTTCGGTGGCGCTGGCACTGTCGCTGATCATGGCGCGGCGGGCACTGTCGCTGCGCCGCCGGTCCAGTGCCCGTTCATTGCTCGAACATGCCACCGACACCGGCGCCGGCTTCGTCCTCGTCGTGCCGCCCATCGTCATCGGCGCCGGCTGGTTTCTCCTGCTGCGCACGGTCAGCGATGTCTTTGCCATCGCGCCGGTCATGGTCGTCACCGTCAATGCGGTGATGGCGATGCCCTTTGCCATCCGCGCGATGCGCCCGGCCTATGATGCGGCGAGCGAGCGCCATGAAAAGCTGTGCGCGCAGCTCGGCATTGCGGGCTGGAACCGGCTGCTTCTGGTCGACTGGCCATCGCTCCGGCGGCCGCTGGCCACCGGCTTTGCCTTCGCCATGGCACTGTCGCTCGGCGATCTCGGCGTCATCGCGCTGTTCGGCAGCGATTCGGTGCAGACCTTGCCCTATCTCCTGCTGGCGCGCATGGGCAGCTATCGCACGGCCGATGCTGCCGGGCTGGCTTTGCTGCTCGGGGCGGTCTGCCTTGCATTGGTGGTCGCGGCAGACTGGCTGGGACGGGGAGAGAGATCGTGACGTCCGCTGTGGAGAAAGGCACGACTGTCCGGCTGGACAAGGTCTCGTTCAGCTATGGCGAAACGCCATTCCTGTTCGATGTCGAATTCGATACATCTAAGATCACCGCCATCATGGGGGCAAGCGGTTCGGGCAAATCGACCTTGCTCAATCTGGTGGCTGGTTTCGAGACGCCGGAGTCCGGTCGTGTGCTGATCGGCGCCGCCGATGTCGGCGCCGAGCCGCCTTCGGCGCGGCCGGTGTCGATGGTATTCCAGGAAAACAATCTGTTTGCTCATCTCTCGGTGGAGAAGAATGTCGGGCTCGGCCGCTCGCCATCGCTCAACCTGACCGACGCCGATCGCGCCGCAATCGCCGAGGCGCTTGACCGCGTCGGCCTGGCCGGCAAGGAAATGCGCCTGCCGCGCGAACTCTCCGGCGGCGAAAGGCAGCGCGTGGCGCTCGCCCGCGTTCTGGTGCGCGACCGGCCAGTGCTGCTGCTCGACGAGCCGTTCGCTTCGCTCGGGCCAGCACTGCGCGACGACATGCTCGACCTGGTGGCCGGCGTTCATGCCGAGCGGGCGATGACGGTGCTGTTCGTCACGCATCAGCCGGAAGACGCTCGCCGTATCGGCGAGCAGATGGTTTTTCTGGACAATGGCAGGGTTGCCGCGACGGGACCTGCCGGCGATTTTTTCGACGGCACTGGCCCTGAAGCGTTTCGGCGCTATATCGGCGCAAGTTCGGGCGGATCACGCGATATTGCCCGGAAGCGGACATAATTTACGACCAAACCGGCTACAGGTGATGTGGCGCTTGCTTGCCATGGTCCAGTCGATGTGGCTAGGTCCGCTTAGTACTGGTCCGGCACGAGCCGTGATTTGCCCCTACAGCGCCGCACCCGGCCGGATGCGTAAACGCTGTAGGTTTTTTGATGTGTGCAGGATTGCCAACGAAACCGATTTTTCGCTGGCGCGGACCCCGGTTCCAAATCATGCGCCGAGAGCTGAAGGAACGCCGTGCTGCCGACCGGCACTGACACTTTGAAACGCAGACCGCTGGTGCGCTTCCTCGCGCTGGCCGGCCTTGCCGTGGCGCTGGCCAGCTGCCAGATGTTCACGCCTCCCGAAGTGCAGGAATCCGGCTTCCAGCCTTCCGACAAGCCGATCACGGTCGACAATGTCGCCGCCAACAGCAAGCTTGCCGAACTGGCGAAGGCACAGCATCCGCGCATCCTTGCCACCTATGGCGGCGAATATTCCGATCCCAAGCTCGAGCGCATGGTGGCCAAGGTTGTCGGCAGCCTGACCGTGGTGTCGGCCAATCCGACCCAGACCTATCGCATCACCATCCTCAATTCGCCCAACGTCAACGCTTTCGCGCTGCCGGGTGGCTATCTCTACGTCACCCGCGGCCTGCTGGCGCTGGCCAATGATTCGGCCGAACTCGCCGCCGTCATCGCGCATGAGATGGGCCACGTCACCGCCAATCACGGTCTGCAGCGACAGCAGCTCGAGGCCGAGGAAGGCCTGGCGACCAAGGTGGTCTCCGATGTGCTGGGCGACAGCCCGACCGCCAAGCAGGCATTGATCCGCGGCAAGCTGAGGCTGGCGCAGTTCTCGCGCAACCAGGAGCTGGAGGCAGACGCCATCGGCATCAAGTCGATCGGCGAGGCGGGTTACGATCCCTATGCCGCCGGGCGTTTCCTGCAGTCGATGTCGGCCTACACCGATTTCCGCTCGATCAGCGGCGCCACCGACGCCAGCCTCGACTTCCTGGCCACGCACCCCAACACGCCGCAGCGAATTGATCTGGCGCAGCGCCACGCCCGCCAGTTCGGCGCGCCGGGCATCGGCACCCGCGACCGCGATTCCTTCCTGGCCGGGATAGACGGCCTGCTCTATGGCGACACGCCGGAAGAGGGCTATGTGCGCGGCCAGACCTTCCTGCATCCGGGCCTCGGCGTTTCGTTCACGGTGCCCGACGGCTTCATCATCGACAATTCGGCGGCGGCGGTGACGGCGACCGGTCCCGGCGACATGGCGATCCGCTTCGACGGTGTGTCGATCGACAAGGATCGTGCGCTGACCGACTACATCAGAAGCGGCTGGGTGGCCGGTCTCGACGAGACCAGTGTGCGCCAGGAGACGATCGACGGCAACCAGGCGGCGACCGCGCACGCCGGCGCCGATGGCTGGCAGTTCGACATTGCGGTGATCCGCGCCGGCGGTCAGGTCTACCGGCTTTTGACAGCGGCCCCCTCGGCCAGCACGACACTCGATCCGGTGGCACGCTCGGTCAGCGGTTCGTTCCGCGTGCTCAGCCCCGCCGAGAAGGCGGCACTGAAGCCGCTGCATATCCGCGTCGTCACGGTACAGGCCGGGCAGACGATGGGCACACTTTCGGCGCAGATGGTCGGCGTCGACCGCAAGCTCGATCTGTTCCGCGTGCTCAACGCGATGTCGCCGGGCGCCTCGGTTTCGGCCGGCGACAAGGTCAAGATCGTCACGGACAGATAGCGCCGGTCTTCGTCAGAAACCCCAGCCTTCGTAGTGCTTTTTTCTGAGATAACTTTTCTGAGATAACTCGGGGTACCCCGTTCCTGGCAATCTCAGGCCGCCATGAACTCCGGATTCTGCTTCACCAGCGCGAGCTTGAGCTTTTCCATGGCGCGGGCCTCGATCTGCCGGACACGCTCCTTGGAAATGCCGAGCGTCTCGCCAAGCGCCTCAAGCGTCGCACCTTCGTCGCTCAGCCGGCGCTCCTCGATGATCCTGAGTTCGCGGGCATTGAGCGCGCGGAGCGCCGTCTTCAGCCACATCAGGCGCCGTTCGACGTCGATGGTGTCGCCGGCGACCTCGTCAGGCAATGGATCGTCCGAAATCAGGAAGTCCATCCGCTCGGTGGTGCCAGCTTCGTCGGCGAGCGGTGCGTTGAGCGAAGAGTCAGGTGCTGAAAGCCTGGAATCCATCTTCGCGACATCGGCCTCGGAGACGCCTAGGGCTACCGAGACTTCGCGGTAGAGCGTGGCGTTGGAGATCGGCTCGGCGCCATTGGCAAGACGGGCGCGCAGGCGCCGCAGGTTGAAGAACAGCGCCTTTTGCGCCGAAGAGGTGCCGCCGCGAACGATCGACCAGTTGCGCAGGATATAGTCCTGCATCGAAGCGCGGATCCACCATGTCGCATAGGTCGAGAAGCGCACCTCGCGCTCCGGCTCGAAACGCGCGGCTGCTTCCAGCAGCCCGACATGGCCCTCTTGGACCAGATCTCCGAGCGGCAGGCCGTAATGTCGGAACTTCGAAGCCATGGAGATGACCAGCCGCATATGGGCGACGGTGATCTGATGCAGCGCCTGCTGATCCTGGTCCTCCTTCCAGCGCAAGGCGAGAACATGTTCCTCATCGCGCTCGAGGTAGGGGGCTTTCATTGCCGTGCGGACCATGGTCCGTCCTGCCGTGTCTTCGATCATGCCGCGCTCCTGCTCCCGGACATTTTCGGACGGCCTGGCGGCCGTTATCTCTGTTTGACGCAATTCCGAAGGAAACCGCTTTCCCACTTTCCTGGAATTGCTTCGGGCCTAGCGCAGCCAAGGGTTCTTGAAATGGAAACGCGGCGCCCTACAACAAGCCATGAACGTGCCATACCGGGGATTGGTTCCGCCGCCGAGGGCGGTTGTTTTGTGCGGTCCGACAGGGCGCATCGACACCGCAGATCGGGACTATTGGCACCGATCGGAGCTGCTTTGAGAATCTGATTTCTGGATTGCCGTTTTTTTGAAATCTGGTTCCTTATTTTGCTGCGCTGTATCTGTCAGTTTCCGGCTCTCACAAGCGCCGGACACCGGCCAAGGACGGGATCACATAGAAATGAAATGGCTCAATTCGCTCATCGTCGCCGGAACGCTTCAGGTTCTGGCTGTTACATCAGGCTATGCCGGCGCCAATCTTGACCAGATCAAGCAGGCCGGCACCCTCAAGGTCGGCACCGAAGGCACCTATGCGCCCTTCACCTATCATGATGCTTCCGGCGCGCTGGTCGGCTTCGACGTCGAGATCGCCAAGGCGATCGGCGACAAGCTCGGCGTCAAGGTCGAGTTCCTCGAAGGCAAATGGGACGGGCTGATCGCCGGCCTCGACGCCAACCGCTACGACGCCGTGATCAACGAGGTCGGCATCACCGACGCGCGCAAGGCCAAGTACGATTTCTCCGATCCTTACATCGCCTCCAAGGCCGTGCTGATCGTGCGCGGCGACAATACCGACATCAAGACCTTCGCCGACCTCAAGGGCAAGAAGTCGGCACAGTCGTTGACATCGAATTTCGGCAAGCTCGCCGAGACCAACGGCGCCGAACTCGTCGGCACCGACGGCTTCGACCAGTCGATCCAGCTGCTGCTCACCGGCCGCGCCGACGCCACCATCAATGACAGCCTGTCTTTCCTCGACTTCAAGAAGCACAAGCCGGACGCCAATGTGAAGATCGCCGCGCAGGAAGAGAACGCCGACTATTCCGGCGTCATCGTGCGCAAGGGTGATCCGGAGCTGGTCGCGGCGATCAACAAGGCGCTGGCCGACATCAAGGCCGACGGCACCTACAAGAGGATCGCCGATACCTATTTCGGCCAGGATGTCTCGCAGTAAAGACCATCTCCCGGCGGTTTGCCGGCAATGACAAATAGCGGCGGGCCGTCTTTGACGGCTCGCCGTTATTCGCATGATATGAGAAGCACACAATCGCACTGCCGTCACCGCGGCGGTCTGTGAGGGAGGAGCCGTTCGTGCCGCACTGGCTACACCTGATGCTGGACTCGTTGCCGACACTGCTGTGGGCGGCGTTGATCTTCACCGTACCGCTGACATTGCTATCGTTCGCACTCGGCCTGTTCGTCGGCCTGGTTGTCGCCCTGGTGCGGCTGTTCGGTCCCAAGCCTCTGGTTGCCGTTGTCCGCTTCTATGTCTGGATCTTTCGCGGCACGCCGCTTCTGGTGCAGCTGTTCCTGATCTTTTACGGCCTGCCTTCGGTCGGCATATTGCTGGATGCTTTTCCGGCGGCGCTGATTGGCTTCACCCTCAACATAGGCGCCTACAGTTCGGAAATTATCCGCGCCGTGATCGGCTCGGTGCCGAAGGGCCAGTGGGAGGCGGCCTATTCGATCGGCATGACCTGGAGCCAGGCGATGCGGCGCACCATCCTGCCGCAAGCCGGCCGCGTCGCCGTGCCGCCGCTGTCCAACACCTTCATCTCGCTGGTCAAGGATACGTCGCTGGCCGCCGCCATCACTGTGCCGGAGATGTTCCAGGCGGCGCAGCGCATCGTCGCCACCACCTATGAACCGCTGATCCTCTATGTCGAGGCGGCGATCCTTTATCTGGCGATGAGCTCGGTGCTTTCGGCCTTGCAGACGCGGCTGGAGGAGCGGCTCAACCGCTATGGCGGCTTCCTGGAGGCGCGCTCATGATCGGCCTCACCGACATCGAAAAGCGCTTCGGCGACAATCTGGTGCTGAAGGGCGTGACGGTCACCATTGCCGAAGGCAGCGTCACTGCGCTCGTCGGCCCCTCCGGCGGCGGCAAGAGCACACTGCTGCGCTGCATCAACCTGTTGGAGATCCCGACCTCGGGCATGGTGCGCATCGGCGACGAGACGCTGGAATTCCGTCCCGGCGTCAAGATCCCCAGCCGCGACATCCAGCGCCTGCGGCTGCAGACCGGCATGGTGTTCCAGAACTTCCAGCTGTTCCCGCATCGCACCGCGATCGAGAACGTCATGGAAGGCCTGGTGACGGTGCTGAAATGGCCGACGGCAAAGGCGCGCGAGCGGGCACTGGCGCTGCTCGAGAAGGTCGGCATGGCGCACAAGGCGGACGATTGGCCGGCAACGCTGTCGGGCGGCCAGCAGCAGCGTGTGGCCATCGCCCGCGCCCTGGCGCCGTCGCCGAAAGTGCTACTTTGCGACGAGCCGACCTCGGCGCTCGATCCGGAACTGGCGCAGGAAGTGGTCGACGTGCTGGGAAAGCTCGCCAGCGAAGGCACGACCATGGTGATGGCCACGCACGACCTTCGCCTTGCCTCCAAGATTGCGCAGGAGGTGGTGTTCCTCGACGCCGGCGTCATCGTCGAGAAGGGGCGGTCCGCCGTGGTGTTCTCCAACCCGGAGCGTGAACGGACGAAGCGTTTTATTGCGACGCTGAAGCAGGAGGCGGAGAAGGAAGCCGGCGGCTGAGCCTTCTACGTTCCCCTTGTGAAGAGGTCGGACGGAAGGTCCGGGTGCGGTCTGGTGTCGTCCCCATCCTCGCTGCTTCGCAGCCACCTGCCTGGGCGAGCCACGGGTCTCGCCCGTCCTTGGAACCCCACAAGGGGGTAAAAACAAAAACCCGGCACAAGGCCGGGTTTTTCATGATTTCGACGGTGAAGCGATCAGGCAGCTTCTTCCTGCTCGGCTTCCTCATTGTCGGCCTTGGCGCCGCGCTTCGGGCCCTTATTAAGGTTAACCTCGATCAGGCGCACGGCTTCGGTTTCCGACATGCGGTTGACTGCCGCGATCTCGCGCGCCATGCGGTCGAGTGCCGCCTCATAGAGCTGGCGCTCGGAATAGGACTGTTCCGGCTGGTTGTCGGCACGGTAGAGGTCGCGCACGACTTCCGAGATCGAGATCAGGTCGCCCGAATTGATCTTGGCATCATACTCCTGCGCACGGCGCGACCACATGGTGCGCTTGACGCGGGCGCGGCCCTGCACGACCTTCAGCGCGCGCTCGACATAATCCTCTTCCGACAGCTTGCGCATGCCGATGGAGGTCGCCTTGGCGACCGGAACCTTCAGGCGCATCTTGTCCTTCTGGAAGTCGATGACGAACAGTTCCAGCTTGTGGCCCGCAACTTCCTGCTCGTCGATCGAGACGATCTGGCCGACGCCATGTGCCGGATAGACGATGTACTCGCCGGTCTTGAAACCGTGGCGTGCCGAGGTGGACTTCTTCTGCGGGGTGATCGTTGCCATTACGCCCTGAACTCCTTGTTGTGGCACCGGCGGCCTGCCGGTCCGAACGCATGCGACCGGGGACACCGATCGTTAGCCGCACAACAGATGAACCCATCGGAAAAAGCCGGGACCGGCAAACCGCATACATAGCGACTGCCTGGCCCAGATCGCTCTGGTCCGATTGGGGATTTCACCTTTCAGTGATTTGGGGCGCTTGCGCCATAAATCGACGTTGTGTCACCGGCATGTTTCAACTGGTGTAGCACAAAAAGTCGGAAGAATCAAGGTTTTGCTGCAAACGCGAAGGTCGAGCGCCATCGCCGCCTGTCAAGGCAGTTAATGTATGATGCGCGTTACGCAGCGTTATGACGATCCAATAGGCCGCACTTTTTTGCTTTGCGCATCACCCTTTCCGAAATCGATTCCGATTCCAGCGTCATGTGCTCAGTCGCCTTCGCCGGGCTCGGCGGAGAAATATTTCTCGAACTTGCCGGCTTCGCCGTCGAAGCTCTTGGCATCTGCCGGAGGCTCCTTCTTGGCGGTGATGTTGGGCCATTTCTCGGCGTATTCGGTGTTGACCTGCAGCCATTTGTCGAGGCCCGGCTCGGTGTCGGGCTTGATTGCATCGGCCGGGCATTCCGGTTCGCAGACACCGCAGTCGATGCACTCGTCGGGATGTATGACAAGCATGTTCTCGCCCTCGTAAAAGCAGTCGACCGGACAGACCTCGATGCAGTCCATGTACTTGCATTTGATGCAGTTGTCGGTCACGACATAGGTCATTGGTCGGCTCCGGGACGTCCCGTTCTTACTAGAGCGACGTGCGTCCACTTGGACGCATAAAGTACGCTCTAACACTTTGAATCTGCGCATCGTGCCTTCCGAAAAATCGATTTCCGATTTTCGGGCCGATGCGGCGGCTTTTTTGGTGAGGTAACGCCTTTGCCTGCCGCTTGCAAGGGCAGCCATTGCAGGCGGGGCCCGCGTGTCCGGAATGAAATTCCAGACCGCCGGCATGGCGCAGACGGCCAAGGCTTCAGTCTTCGCCGAACAGCCGGTCGGTTTGCCTGCGCTCTTTCTTGGTCGGCCGGCCGCTGCCGGCGTCGCGCAGCGCCGGAATGGCATCGGCAACAGCCTCGCCTTTCGGCGCCGGCGGCGGGGACATGTCCTCGTAGAGCGTGCGCGCTTCCTCGGCCGGACCGCGCCGCACGCCGGTGCCAAGCACCTTCCAAATGAAGATACGGCGCTCGTGCGTAATGGTCAAAACGTCGCCAGGCTTGACCAGATCGGAGGCCTGCGCTGCTTTGTCGCTGTTGATGCGGACGCGTCCGGCGACAACCAGCTTGGCCGCCAGCGAGCGCGATTTTATCGCGCGCGAAAAGAACAGCCACTTGTCGATGCGCTGACGACCTTCAGCAACCATCGCAGCGAGTTATCTCTTGTTGGAGCATGATCTTGTCCGAAAACCGGTTCCACTTTTCGGGATCATGCTCAGAGCCTACTTCTTCAGCTGGTCGCGCAAGGCGGCGAGCTTGGCGAAGGGCGAGTCCGGATCGAAGCGCACCGGGCGTTCCTCGCGTGGCTTGGCCTGGAAAGCCGGCTTGGCCCCTTGCGGTCCGCCTTTGCCTTCCGGCCTGCCGCCTTTCCAGTCAGGCCGGCCCTCGCGCGGACGCTCGCCTTGCGGCTTGCCGTCGCGGCGCTGTTCACCCTCGGCCTGCGGCTTGGGCTTGAACTTCGAACGGTCGAAGCGTGGCTTGGCGGCACCGTCGCGCTGGTCGCGCCGGCCCTGATAGGCCGGCCGTTCGCCCGGTGCCGGCTGTCCGCCGGCAGCGTCGGCCGGCGCATCGGCGCGGCCAGCCTGGCCGTTACGCGGGCGATTGTCCCGGCCTTGACGATGGCGCGGGCGCTGCTCGAAACGACCCTGCCGCCACAGCAAGATGGGCTTTGGCGCTTCGGCCTCGGGGACAGGCTCAGCGCTTCCACCCTCCCCCTCGTGGGGAGGGTCGGCGCGCAGCGCCGGGGTGGGGGCAGCGCCGGCGTCGGCGGTTGCGCCTGCATCGGCTACGCGGTCTGCACTATCGGTTTCGTCAGCGCTGTCACCCCCACCCGCGTCGCTTCGCGCCGCGACCTCCCCCATCGAGGGGGAGGTAAGGGCGTCGGCGTTTTCGGCGACGGTGGCGTCGGCGCTTTCGGGGACGGTGTCGTCAGCTTCTGCAACAGCCGGAGCTTCTTCCGTGATTTCTATGGGGGCTTCGACTTGGGGAGCTTCGACCTGTTCTTCCGCGACGGGCTCTGCCGTTGCTTCCGCGATGGCTGGAGCTTCGGCGGTGGCTTCAACGGCCGCAGTTGGCTCCGAACCCTCGGGAGGCGCGCCCGGCTGAGCGTCCGCAGCAACAGCCTCCGCTGCGGCTTCGGCGACGGGCTGCTCAGCCGCAGGCTCAGCGGCGGCAACCGCATCCGGCTCCGATCCAACGGCCGGCGCTTCAGCGACGGCTTCACTTGCAGCGGCTTCCGCCGCCTTGGCCTGTTCAGCTTTTGCAGCCGCGTCCGCAGCCAGCTTGGCGGCAGCCGCTTCCCGCGCCGCGTTGTCCTGTGCTTCCAGCCGCGCCTTGACCTCTGCCGGCGGCTTCGGCTCGGCGCGATAGCCGAGACCTTTCAGGATCTCTTCCATGTCGTCGGCGGTGGCGCCGAGGATGGACATCATCGGCGGCGTCACCATGAAGGACTGGCCGTCATAGGCGCCGTCCGGGCGCTGTCCCAGACCGGGCTTCCAGTTGGTCGCAGGCCGGATCAGGTCGGCCAGCCGTTCCAGAATGTCGATGCGCACGGCGCGGCGGCCGAGATTACGGTAGCCGGCGAGCTTGTAGAAGCTCTTGTCGAAAGCCGGATCGATGACCACCGAGGTGCGGCCGGAGGCCAGCGCGTGCACGACGTCGCCAAAGCCGGGCTTGTCCTTGCCGTCGTTCTTCAGCGCCCACAAAAGCGTGATCAGTCCGGCGGGCGCCGGCTTGATCAGCGCCGGCACGAAGACGTGGTAGGCGCCGAAGCGCACACCGAGCCGGCGCAAGGCGGCGCGGCCCTCCTGGTCGAGCGACTTCATTTCCTCGGCGATGTCGCGGCGGTTGATGAGGCCGAAATGCTCGACGAGTTGGAAGGCGATGCCACGGCCGATGCCGGCGATCTGCTCGGCATTCTTCAAGTCGACCAGCGGCTTCAGCAAGGATTCGATCTGGAAATTGACGAAGCGCTCGGCGCGCGCGGCGACCTTGTCGCGGGCGGGACCGGTCAACTGCTCGTCGGCCAAAAGCACCAGGCGCGGCTTCAGCGCGTCCTCGCCGGCAACCAGCGTGCCGATCGGCGCGCCGATCCAGCGCAGCGTGCCGTCGGAGCCGAGCGCAAGGTCGCCATTGGCGCAGGCGCCGAAGCGTTCGGCACGTGCCTCGAACTCGGCGGCCAGCGCTTTTTGCGCTGCCGTACGCACGGCCTTGGCGTCTTCGCCGCCGGCGCTCTGATCGGCGGTGAAGCGGAACCCTTGCAACTCGCCGACATGATGGCCTTCGACAAGGACGGTTCCGGTAGGACTGATTTCGGCTTCAGGCATTGTATTTTCTCTAAGGCGCCGCATGAGGACGGAAGTCCTGCGGTCTACAAACCGTTTCGTCAACCGCTCATGCAGCGCATCCGACAATCTGTCTTCGATTTCGCGCGTCTTTTCCCGCCAGTGTGCCTGATCGGCCAGCCAGCCCGGCCGGTTGGACACGAATGTCCAGGTGCGGATCTGCGCAATGCGGTGCGACAGCGTGTCGATGTCCCCCTCGGTCGTATCGGCGCGGCGCACCTGCTCGGCCATGTAGTTCTCGTCGACATGGCCGTGTTTGGCGAGGTCGGTGTAGATAGAAGCGATCAGGTCGGAGTGCTGGGCCGGCGCGATCTTGCGGTAGTCCGGCAACGCGCAGGCTTCCCACAGCAGCGCGACGCGCTTGGCATTGGTAGCCAGCGCGCGGATGTCCTCGTCGCGGGAGAGATGTTCGAGCGCCTGGGCATCGACCGCCGGCAGCGCCCGCGTCAGGCCTTCGACCGGCGCGTTGGTTTCGATCGAGCGCTTCAGCGCGTCGAGGCTGGCGAAGTCGAAATGCGCGGTGCGCCATTGCAGCACCTTCACCGGATCGAACTCGTGCCCCTCGATGCGCTTGACCAGTTCCTCGTCCAGCGGATCGACCTGGCCGGTGACGCCGAAGGTGCCGTCGCGCAGATGGCGGCCGGCGCGGCCGGCGATCTGGCCGAGCTCGGCCGCCGTGAGATTGCGGTACTGATAGCCGTCGAATTTGCGGTTCTGGGCGAAGGCGACATGATCGAGATCAAGGTTGAGCCCCATGCCGATGGCGTCGGTGGCGACGAGATAGTCGACGTCGCCTGCCTGGAACATTGCCACCTGGGCATTGCGGGTGCGGGGCGACAGCGCGCCGAGCACGACCGCCGCTCCTCCTTGCTGGCGGCGGATCAGCTCAGCGATGGCATAGACCTCGTCGGCGGAGAAAGCGACGATCGCCGTACGCCGCGGCAGGCGGGTCAATTTCTTCGAACCGGCATAGGCCAAGTGCGACAGGCGAGGGCGCGTCACCACCGAGACGCCTCTCAGCAGCTTTTGCAGGATGCCATGCATGGTGGCCGCGCCGAGCAGCAGCGTTTCCTGGCGGCCGCGCAGGTGCAGGATACGGTCGGTGAAGATGTGGCCGCGCCCGAGGTCGCCGGCGAGCTGCACCTCGTCGATTGCGACGAAGGCAACGTCGGTCTCGCGCGGCATGGCTTCGACGGTGCAGACCGAATATTTCGCGCCGGGCGGCTGGATTTTTTCCTCGCCGGTGATGAGCGCCACCTTGTGGGCGCCGACCTTTTCGCAGACGCGGGCATAGACCTCGCGCGCCAGAAGGCGGAGCGGCAGGCCGATAATGCCGCTCTCATGCGCCACCATGCGCTCGATGGCGAGATGGGTCTTGCCGGTGTTGGTCGGACCCAGTACGGCAGTCACGTCGCGGCCCGACAGGATCAGCGGCTCGGTGTGTTTCGGCTGGATGTTCATCGGCCTGGAGATGAGGCTTTCTGCATCGTGTTGTCGGGAGCGCGCCTCGCATGGCGCGTATGACAGGCGACACATAGGGATTTCAGGCGCGAAGCGAAAGCGGAATGTTCCGGCCGGCAGTCCCACGGTTCGTCTTTGAGGTCTCAATTAACAGTTGGAACGAGTCTGGAACGAATCGGCGACGAATCAGTGACTCCGGCAGATTCAGCTTTTGTTCACGGCTACATGTGGATTTTGCGAGCCTGAGTCTCACCATATGCTGAATCGCGGAAACTGGCCCGATTCCTGCAAGGCGACCATTGGCGTTAACCTTTGCCGGCGGGGCATCGTCGTGATCCGATACGCCTCGGCCAACATTATGAAATTGCTGAATTTTCTTAATCGGCCTTAACCATTTTCCGGTGGTATTCGGCCTTGGTCGTTAACGTTCCGCTCAAAGCCGGAACGAATGGGTGACGAATCGGCGATGGCGGGATTTTCCTGGTTTGTTCACCCCAACATGTTGTGTTGTCCACAGCTTGTCCACCGAGAATTCACAGCTTGCGAACCGGGTTTTGCACAGGGCGCCTAGAAATCGTTAATCTTTGCGTGCCGGAACGGGTCAATGTCTCGCGCGCAGCCCGGGGAACATCGCCGGCCGGCGATGAAAAACGGCCATAAGGCGGCCCGTCCTACCGGGCGAAATTGCTGTCGTTCAGGCGAAGTACTGGCCGCCATTGGCGGTGATGGTCGAGCCGGTGATGAAACCGGCGTCCTCAGAGGCGAGGAAGACGACGCAACGCGCGATCTCTTCCGGTTCGCCGAGGCGGCCGACCGGGATCTGCGGAATGATGCGTTCATTCAGCACCTTCTCGTCGATCGCCTTGACCATCTCGGTGGCGATGTAGCCGGGGCAGATGACATTGACTGTGATGCCCGCGCGCGCGCCCTCCTGCGCCAGCGCCTTCGAGAAGCCGATGTCGCCGGCCTTTGCGGCGGAATAGTTGACCTGGCCGGCCTGGCCTTTCTGGCCGTTGATGGAGGAAATGGTGATGACGCGGCCGAATTTGCGGTCGCGCATGCCGCCCCACAGCGGATGCGTCATGTTGAAGACGCCAGACAGATTGGTGTCGATGACTTCCTTCCACTGCTCGCGCGTCAGCTTGTGGAACATGGCGTCACGGGTAATGCCGGCATTGTTGACCAGCACCGAGACCGGGCCGAGATCGGCCTCGACCTGTTTGATTCCGGCGGCACAGGCGTCGTAGTCGGCGACCGACCATTTGTAGGCCTTGATGCCGGTTTGTGCGCTGAACTTCCCCGCTGCCTCGTCATTGCCGGCATAGTTGGCTGCAACGGTGTAACCGGCATTCTTCAGGCCGATCGATATGGCGGCGCCGATGCCGCGCGATCCACCGGTGACGAGCGCTACTTTGGTCATTGAAAGTTCTTCCTCCCTTTGGTCGGAAGAAGGGAATAGGGAATAGGGAGTAGCGAGTAGGGATCGATATCCCGCCGCGCTGCTCCTTCTTCCCCATTCACTACTCCCTATTCACTACTCACTTCTTGTTCACAGCGCTTCCACGCACAGAGCGACGCCCATGCCGCCGCCGATGCACAGCGTGGCAAGGCCTTTCTTGGCGCCGCGGCGGCGCATCTCGAAAACCAGCGTGTTGAAGACGCGGGCGCCCGACGCGCCGATCGGATGGCCGATGGCGATGGCGCCGCCATTGACGTTGACGATCGACGTATCCCAGCCCATGCCCTTGTTGACGGCGCAGGCCTGCGCGGCGAAGGCTTCATTGGCCTCGACAAGGTCGAGGTCCTTGACCGACCAGCCGGCCTTCTCGAGCGCCCGCTTCGACGCGGGTATAGGTCCGGTGCCCATGATTGCCGGATCGACGCCGGCCGTCGCCCAGGATGCGATGCGCACCAGCGGGGTGATGCCGCGCCTTGTGGCTTCAGCCTCGCTCATCAGCAGCGCGCCGGCGGCGCCGTCATTGATGCCCGACGCGTTGGCGGCGGTCACGGTGCCGTCCTTGTCGAAAGCCGGCTTCAGCTTGGACATGGCGTCGATGGTGGCGCCGTGGCGGATGTACTCGTCCTGGTCGACGACAGTGTCGCCCTTCCTGCCCTTGATCGTGAAGGCGACGATCTCGTCCTTGAACTTGCCGGCCTTCTGCGCGGCCTCGGCCTTGTTTTGCGAGGCGAGCGCAAACTGGTCCTGGTCGTCGCGGGTGATCTGGAACTGGCGGGCGACGTTCTCGGCGGTGTTGCCCATGTGGTAGCCGTTGAAGGCGTCCCACAACCCGTCCTTGATCATGGTGTCGATCATCTTGTAGTCGCCCATCTTGACGCCGGCGCGCAGGTGCTCGGCGTGCGGCGACAGCGACATCGATTCCTGGCCGCCGGCGATGATCACAGTGGCGTCGCCGGCGGCGATCTGCTGCATGCCGAGCGCGATGGCGCGCAGGCCAGAGCCGCAAACCTGGTTGAGCCCCCAGGCGGTGGTCTCCTTGGGCAGGCCGGCATTGATCGACGCCTGGCGGGCGGGGTTCTGGCCCTGCGCGGCGGTCAGCACCTGGCCGAGAATGACCTCGTCGACTTCGCCCGGCTCGACGCCGGCGCGCGCCAAAAGCTCCCTGATGACGACGGCGCCAAGTTCATGCGCCGGGGTGGCGGCGAAGGCGCCGTTGAAGGAGCCGACAGCCGTGCGTGCGGCGCTGGCAACGACGATTGAATTGGAAGCGGACATTTTTCTCTCCAGACTTCGAGGTGTCGTGTTCTTGGGGGCTTGTTGGGACTTTTCTTGCCCGTTCCACACCCCAAGTCAAACCGGAAATGGGCATGCCGGCCAAGCGCCGCAAGCAGGGCGCGAGCGGCCGGCGCGATCGCCCAACCTTTGCTGCGCAGCATAATTGGCCGGCCATGCAGCAATAAATGATGCCGCACTGCACAAAGCGCTTGGAATTATAGAGCTTTTGCGCATATCCTTAAAAATGGCGCAATCGTTACCGGCGGCTTACTCAGGCGCGCCGGTGTCCCGGGAGGATGCTGATGGCCGCGAAAGACGACCCTATCATTATCAAGAAATATGCCAATCGCCGGCTCTACAATACCGGCACCAGCACCTATGTGACGCTCGAGGATCTGGCCGAGATGGTCAAGAAGGGCGAGGAGTTCACCGTCCAGGACGCCAAGACCGGTGACGACATTACCCATCCGGTGCTGACGCAGATCATCTTCGAACTGGAGAACAAGGATGGGCAGAACATGCTGCCGATCCCGTTCCTGCGCCAGTTGATCGCTTTCTATGGCGACCAGATGCAGCAGATCGTGCCGAGCTTCCTCGAACAGTCGATGATGGCCTTCTCCAAGGAACAGGAGCGGTTCCGCGAGCAGATGAAGGGCGCGATCGGCAAGTCGCCGCTGGATGTGATGAAGATCGCCACGCCGATCAAGGCGCTGGAAGAGCAGACACGCCGCAACATGGAAATGTTCCAGAACGCGATGCGCCTGTTCACGCCCTTCCCGACCGCCGCCACAAATGCTGCGGCCGCGGCTGCACCCGAGCCGGCCCGCAAGGATGTCCCGGAAAAGAGCGGCGACGACCTTCAGGAACTGAAGCAACAGATCGCCGCCATGCAGCGCAAGCTCGACACCATGTCGTAAGCGACCGCCGCATGGTCGACCGCCCTCAGTTGGTCGAGGCGGCCGTCACGGGTCGATTTTCAGCTGCCACGGTTCCCAGATATCGTCGGGCTGGCCGTCGAGCGAGCGGTAGAAGGCTTTGGCCGGCGAGTTGGATTTCAGCACCGTCCATTTGATGGCGGAGGCGCCAATGCTCAAAGCGTGTTGGCGAAGCTGTTCAACAAGCGCATGGCCGACCCCCATGCCGCGCGTCGCTTCAGTGACGTAGAGTTCCTTCAGCCAGACAACCGGCTTCAGGTCGTAGGTCCAGGGGATGAGGTAGTGGACGGCGATGCCGACGATCACGCCCTCTCGCTCCGCCACCAACACGCCGAACCGGGGCGATGGCCCCAGCCCGTGCTCGATGAGGTTCGCTTCGGTGACGCGAAGCTTGTCGTCATAACCCTCGAAGACAGCTAGCGCCCGCATGAGGGCGAGCACCGCACCGACATCCTGGCGCTCGAATGGACGAATTCTAACCATCGCCTTCTGCATGCTTGCTCAGTCTTCAAGGCCGACCATATCGCGTGGCCTCACGCGTGCAAGACACCGGGCTCCTTGCCTGAAGCGAAAGGAAGGTCCTCGTCCTGCCAACCGGTTATGCCGCCGATCATGATCTTCACGGGACGACCGAGGCTGGCCAGCTTGAAGGCCGCCTGATCCGCGCCATTGCAATGCGGTCCCGCGCAATAGACGACGAACAGCGTCCTTTCGGGCCATTGCACCATCCGCCCGGCCGATATTTCGCGGTGGGGCAGATGCAGCGCGCCCGGCACATGGCGGCGTCCATAGGCTTCCGGCGAACCGACCACATGCAGGAGAACAAAGTCCGGCTCTCCGGCACGCAGTGCGGCGGCGACGTCGGAACAGTCGGTCTCGACGGAAAGCCGGCGCAGAAAATGGTCGCGGGCGATATCCGGCGATGCCGCCGGAATGTCTGTCACGTGGCTCATCCTCGTATCTCCATTGCTGATGCGACGGAGAGATAAGACAGGAAGCAGGGCGATTGCAGCTGGCAGCTTTGCCATATATCGTCAAGATCATGCCATCCTCTGCGAATCCGCGCCCTGCCAACCCTCTTGTCGTTGCCGTTGCCTATGACGGGCTGTGCACGTTCGAGTTTGGCGTGGCGGTTGAGATCTTCGCCTTGCCCCGGCCGGAAATGGGTGAGGATTGGTACCGTTTTGCGGTTGCCGGTATTGATACCGGTGAAATGCGCGCGCTGGGCGGCGTGCGTATTGTTGCCGACGGCGGGATCGATCTGATCGGCCAGGCCGGCACGGTGATCGTACCGGGATGGCGCGGAACGGAGGCTCCGGTGCCGCCGGCGCTGATCGAGGCGCTTCGAAAGGCACACGAGCGCGGCTCTCGCATTCTTTCGATCTGTTCGGGCGTGTTCGTGCTTGCCGCCGCCGGCCTGCTGGCGGGCAAAAGAGCGACCACGCATTGGCGCTACAGCGAGAAGCTGACGGAGATGTACCCCGACATCACCGTGATTCCGGACGTTTTGTACATCGATGAGGGCAATGTGCTGACATCGGCAGGCAGTGCCGCGGGCATCGATCTTTGCCTGCATCTGGTTCGGCGCGACTTCGGCACCAAGGCTGCAAACATGGTGGCGCGCCGTCTGGTCGTGCCGCCGCATCGCGACGGCGGCCAGGCGCAGTATGTCGAGAGTTCCGTACCCGAGCCACATGAGCGCAGCCGGCTTGGACCGTTGATCGACAGGATGCGCGCCGATATTTCTGCCGACTATCCCGTCGCCATCTTGGCCGAGCTTGCCGGGATGAGCGAGCGGACGTTCCTGCGCCGGTTCGCGGCCGCGACCGGCGTCACGCCGGCGCGCTGGCTGCTGTCGGAACGGCTTTCGCGGGCGCGCACGCTGCTGGAAGACACCGCCATGCCGATCGAACGGATTGCCGAGACCGCCGGCTTTGGCGCGGCAGGCACGTTGCGGCATCACTTCCGCCGGCAATTCGCCACGACGCCCGTCGCGTACCGTGCGCGGTTCGGGAACACGGCCAGGTCGGCTTAAGTCACGCGTCCCTCATAGCGGCCACGCGGCCTGATGATGCTGCCGCTAATGATCTGTTCGACCATATGCGCGGCCCAGCCGACACTGCGTCCGAGCGCAAACAGCTGGAACGGTGCATCGCGCGGCAAGCCAAGGCCGCGCGTCAGAGCGGCCAAGGCGAAGTCGATGTTGGGGTGCGCGCCGGTCGCCGCCATGGCGGCTTTTTGCAGCTGTTGCAGCGTCTCGTCGACAGGGATGACTTCCAGAAGTGCGGTGGCACGGGGATCGCCGTCGGGATAGAGCGGATGGCCGAACGCCGGCAAGGGCCGGTCATGGCCGAGCCAGCGCCGGATCGCCGCATCCGCGCCGTGGGCTGCTGCATCTTCAGCCAGTTGCATCGCCGCTTCGCCGGCGCCACCGTGGCGCGGGCCGGACAGCGTTGCCAAGCCGGCCAGCAGGCATGCGGCAGGCGAGGCGCCTGTGGACGCTGCGACGCGGGCGGCAAAGGTCGATGCGTTGAGTTCATGATCGGCGAGCAGGACGAGGGCGCAGCGGATCGCTTCCGCGCCGGCATCATCCACCGACCAGCCCTGCGCCAGGCGCTTATGGACGGGCGCTGTGCCGGCTTCAGCGCCCAGCGACTGCGCCAGCGCTCCGACTGTGCGCGCGGCCTCGGTGCACAGCGAGGCGGCGCTGCGTCCTAGCGAAGGCCGCCCGTGGCCTGCAAGCATGGCAAGCTGCGCAAAGGCCGAGGCGCGGCCGACTGGATGAGGCGCTTCAGATGACGGAGCTTTGAAAGCCACCGGTTCAGGCGAGGCCCAGAGCACAGCAGCGGTTTCCTCCAGCGTCGCCGCTTTGGAGAGCGCAACGGCGTCTTGCCCTCGATAGATCAGTCGGCCGTGCAGCACAGTCGAAATCGCGGTGGCAATCGAGGGTTCGCCCCAGGCAATCGCACTTTCGGCGATGGCCGACGGACTGCGGCCGCGCGCCCGGCGGGTCGCCAGTGCGGCGATGTCGTCGGCGCGGTACTGGCTGCGGCGCGGGTCGCTCTCATCCGGCCGCATGCCGATGCGGCCACGGCTGACATAGGCGTAGAGCGTCTGCGGCCGGACCTTGAGCCTTTCCAGCGCCTCTTCCCGCGACAGCCATTCGGACATTTTCAGCCCATACATTGATTATATTGATCAAGATTGATCGAGGCGCAGCCTAACCCTTATCTCCCATGCAGAAAAGCTGCAAGGAGATGAGATATGGCGAACGGGCTCGATGATGTGGTGGCGGCGGAGACCGTGCTCTCCGATGTCGATGGCCTTGGCGGCCGCCTGACGATCCGCGGTCATTCGCTGCCGGAATTGGCGGGACGCTGGCGCTATGCGCAAGTGGTTCGCCTGTTGCTCGACGGCTTCTTCGACGGCCTTCCCGGCGATGCCGAACTGGCAGCGAGGCTGGGCAAGGCTCGCGTCGAGGTGTTCGAGCGGCTTGCGCCCTCGCTGCCGCTGCTCGCACCGCTTGAGATCTATAGCGCCATGCGCGCCGGCATGGCGCTGCTGCCGGATGGCGAGACACCGACGGACGCCTTGCGGCTGATCGCGGCGCCCGCTGTGCTGACGCCGGCTCTGCTGCGGCTGGCGCGTGGCGAGCAGCCGATCGCACCTGACGCCAAGGCCGATCATGCCGCCGACATGCTGAGGATGCTCGAGGGATCCGTCCCGTCGACGGCGCTGGCAAGGGCACTCGACACCTATCTGGTCACCGTCTGCGATCACGGCCTCAACGCCTCGACCTTTGCCACCCGCGTCGTCGCATCGACGCTGGCAGGGCTGACATCGTCGGTGCTGGCCGGGCTCGGCGCGCTCAAGGGGCCCTTGCACGGCGGCGCGCCCGGCCCGGTGATCGAGATGCTCGATGCAATCGAGGCGCATGGCGACGCGGCCGGTTGGCTGCGCGAGAAGGTCGCGCATGGCGAGCGCATCATGGGTTTCGGCCACCGTATCTACCGCGTGCGCGATCCGCGCGCCGATGTACTGAAAGCCGTCGTGCGGCAGCTCGGCAGCGAAGGCGAAACCGGGCGCCGGCTGGCCTTCGCCGAACAGGTCGAGCAGACGGCGCTCGAAGTGCTGCGGATCGCCAAGCCGCAGCGCTCGCTGCAGACCAATGTCGAGTTCTACACAGCGCTTGTGCTTGAGGCGGCTGGCTTTCCGCCACAGGCGTTCAGCAATGTCTTTGCCGCCGGACGTGTCGCCGGCTGGATCGCGCATGCGCGCGAACAGCAGACGACGGGGCGGCTGATCCGGCCGCAGTCGCGCTATATCGGGCCGGTGCCGGACCTCGTGGCCTGAGGTTCCAAGTTCAGATTGTTGCGAAGAGGACCCCACCCTAGCTTGCCGGGGCGAGCCACGGGTCTCGCCGGTAGTGTGCTGAGAGTTCTGCAAATTCGCTGAGAGAGGGCGGTCATGGCAGGCTGGTGATGTTCAACGTCACCGATTCCCTGGAAGGAACGCCACCATGACCAAGACAGAAGGTAAATCGACCAGCGCTGCCGTCAAAGACATTCTGCTTTCGAACCCGGAGGGGCTGCACGAAGTGATCCGTGCGGTAATGCAGGAGGTTCTCGAGGCCGAGATGGAGGAGGCGCTGGGTGCTTCGAAGGGCGAACGCACGCCTGAGCGCCTTGGGTATCGCTCGGGTTACTACGGCCGCACCCTGGTCACCCGGGTGGGCAAGCTTGAGCTGCGGGTTCCACAGGACCGGGCGGGTCACTTCTCCACCGAGCTGTTCGAGCGCTACCAGCGTTCGGAGCGGGCCTTGGTTGCGACGCTTGCGGAGATGTATGTGCAGGGCGTGTCGACCCGCAAGGTCAAGGCGATCACGGAAGAGCTGTGCGGTCATGCGTTCTCGGCTTCGTCGATCTCGGCCATCAACAAGCGCTTGGACGAGAGCCTGAAGGCGTTTGCCGAACGACCGCTTCAGGAGCCATTCCCCTACCTCATTCTCGATGCCCGCTACGAGAAAGTGCGCGAAGCCGGCATCGTGATGAGCCAGGCGGTGCTGATCGCGGTCGGCATCGACTGGGACGGGCGCCGGCAGATCCTGGCCGTGGAGATGGCCAATCGCGAGAGCCGCTCGGCCTGGAAGGACTTCCTCGTCGGCTTGAAACGACGCGGTCTCAAGGGCGTCGAACTGGCCGTGTCCGACGACCATGCCGGCCTGGTCGCGGCGATCGGCGAGGTGATCCCGGAAGCAGCATGGCAGCGCTGCTACGTCCACTTCCTCAGGAACGCGCTCGATCACCTGCCCAGGAAGCACGGCGACGATTGCCTGCAGGAATTGCGCTGGCTCTACGACCGGCGCGATCTCGACGAGGCCAAGGCCGATCTCGCCGCGTGGCTGTCCAAATGGTCCGCCCGCTACCCGCGGCTGGCCACCTGGGCGGAAGAAGCCATAGAACAGACGCTGACTTTCTTCCGGCTGCCGCGTCAGCATCACAAGCACCTCAAGTCCACCAACATGCTTGAACGGCTCAACGAGGAAATCCGCCGGCGCACCTATGTCGTGCGCATCTTCCCGAACGCCGAAAGCTGCCTGCGCCTGGTCAGGGCGCTGGCCGTCGAAACCAACGAAAACTGGATGGAGGCCAACCGCTATATCAACATGGATGATCTGCGCGAGCACAAGAAGCTCGCTCTACGCCAAGCCGCATGACCAGTTTCATGATCGCCCATTTTGCAGAACTTGACGCACACAACCGTCTCGCCCGTCCTTCGGACCCCCACAAGGGGGAGGGCAGCTGGCGCGCGCCGCAGAAACGTCGGTGGTTTGCTGAGATCAACGTCTACCAAGTCTCCCTCCCCCTTGTGGGGAGGGATCAAGGGTGGGGGTATTCGTAGGGCGAAGACCTGGGCGTGGAGGACCATTCCCCATGACCAAAATTTCATGTGATCACGCGACCGTGTTCGTGTTCTTGCCTTGGTCATCCCTTATATGCTGCACTGCAATATAAGTCCGCTGCCGTCGAACCCGCCCGATTTCCGGGCGGAATGAGGCAGCAGCGACCAAACCGAACAGGAACGCCATGACCAAAAACGGCAAGGCGGAGGAAACGAAGAAGATCAACATTGCGCTGCAGGGCGGCGGCTCGCACGGGGCTTTCTCCTGGGGCGTACTCGACCGGCTGCTGGAGGATGGCAGGCTCGACATTTCAGCCGTGTCCGGCACCAGCGCCGGCGCGATGAATGCGGTGGCGCTGGCCGATGGTTTTGTGCGCGGCGGCGTCGAGGGTGCACGGCAAAAGCTCGACGACTTCTGGCGCGCGGTGGCGGCCAAGGGCCGCTTCAGCCCGGTGCAGCGCATGCCGTGGGACGTCGCCTGGGGCAACTGGTCGATCGAGAACACCCCCGGCTATTTCTTCTTCGACACCATGTCCCGAGTGTTTTCGCCCTATGTCGCCAATCCGCTGGGCTTGAACCCGCTGCGCGACGTGGTCGAGCAGGAGATCGATTTCAAAAATGTTCACGCCTGCAAGTCGATGGAGCTGTTCATTTCGGCGACCAATGTCGAGACCGGCCAGCTGCGCGTCTTTTCCGACGGCGAGATCGACCTCGACACGGTGATGGCCTCGGCCTGCCTGCCGCAATTGTTCCGCGCCGTCGAGATCAAGGGCGTGCCCTATTGGGATGGCGGCTATGGCGGCAATCCGGCGCTGTTTCCGTTCTTCAAGACGGCGGCGACGGAGGATGTGCTGCTGGTGCAGATCAATCCGGTGGTGCGCGAAGGCACGCCGAAAAGCGCCAACGAGATCCAGAACCGCATCGACGAGATCACCTTCAATGCCGGGCTGCTGAACGAATTCCGCTCGATCGCCTTCGTCAAGGAGCTGATCGCCGCCGGCCGGCTGCCGCGTGGCGAATACCGCGACATCCGCATGCACCGCATCGATGCCGACGAGGCGTTCAAGGATCTGTCGGCGTCGTCCAAGGTCAACGCCGAATGGGCTTTTTTGACCTATTTGCGCGACCTTGGCCGCATAGCGGCGAGCGACTGGCTGGAGGAGAATTACGACGCCGTCGGCAAGCGGCCGACGCTCGATCTTTCCGGCGAACTCGATGACGGCTTCAAACCGGTGCGCGGGCCGGCACCGGGACGGCGGGTGAAGGAATTCCTCGCCGCCCGCAAGAAGCCGGAGGCGGAACGCCGGCGGGCCTGAGTCCGCCCGGATCGATCAAGACGATCAGCGAAGTGTTCGGCAAATCGGAGTAGCGCCGATGACTTTCCGTCCCGGAACAACCGTTGCGTGTGACGGTATACAAAATCATACTGACGCCTGCTGCCATTCACTGAGTGGCTACGCAGGTCGCGCCCACATTTGAGCGTCAAAAACTAGTGGGGGCACAGGGTGATGTCAGCGCTCGTAACGCCTTGAAAACAAGTCGGCTCCAGCATCCGTGCGGCGCCGGGGCTGCGGTTCCGTCGAATGACGGGGCGCCGACAAAACCGTTTCTCGTTGGCCACACTACATCGCCTGGCACAATGTTCCTGCAACTTTTCGACTGTATTGCGATGCAACTTTGATGTAGAAGCGCGGCTTCGCCGTTCACGGCAAATTGAACACGGCCTGGCGCGCACCCATATCGGCGACGCGCCCGAGTTGGAAGACACGGTAGCTGTTAGACGACGGACTCCTGTTGGATAACGACTTGGCCGAACCCCGCAGTGGAAAAACAATGATGCCGAAGATCAGGTTTCACAAGCTTGCCGCTATTGTCGTGCTCATCGGCTTCGCCGCCTGGATGGGAACAGGCGCGTTCTCGTCGGTCGGCAGCGCCGCTGTCGAAGGTGCTGGCAAGGCAGGCGATCAGGCCAAGCCGGGCGATCAGGCCAAGGCGCCGGATGCAGCCAAGGCGGCCGAGGCCGAACCGAAGGCGCCGCTGCGGACCGTCGCTGTGGTGACGCCGCCGCGCAAGACCTATGCCCGCGCCATCCGCATTTCCGGGCTGACCGAGGCCGACAAGCGCGCCGTGCTGGCGACGCGCGTCGCCGGCGTCATCGAAAAGCTGCCGGTCAAGCAGGGCGATCACGTCAAGACCGGCGACCTGGTGCTGATGCTGGCGGCCGAAGAAAAGATCTCGATGGTCGACAGTGCCAAGCAGCTCGTCGCGCAGCGCCAGGCTGAACTCGACGCATCGCTGCGGCTCATGAAGACCGGCAATCTGCCCAAGCTGCAGCTCGACACGGCGCGTTCGAACCTGACCGCTGCGCAGTCGCAGCTGGAAACGGCGCAGGCCGAACTCGACCGCAATCAGGTCAAGGCGCCCTTCGACGGCGTCATCGACCGGGTGCCGGTGGAGCTCGGCAGTTCCATCATGCAGGGCGGCGAGGTGGCAACCATCCTCAAGCTCGATCCGGTGATTGCGCGCGGTGAAGTCAGCGAACGCGACCTCGGCTATCTCAAGCTCGGCGACAAGGCTGCTGTGCGGCTGGTCAGCGGCCAGACCGTCGAAGGCACCGTGCGCTACATCAGCCGCGACGCCTCGTCGGCCACCCGAACCTTCCGCGTCGAGATCGCCGTCCCCAATGCCGATGGCTCCGTGCCGGCGGGCATGACGGCCGAGATTTCGCTCAGCGCGCAGCCGACCGATGCCGTCATGTTGCCGCGCTCCGTGGTGACGCTGGGCGACAAGGGCGACCTCGGCATCCGTGCCGTCGACAAGGACAACAAGGTGGTGTTCTTCCCGATCGACCTGGTCGACGACTCGCCGAAGGGGCTCGTGCTTGGCGGCATTCCCGCCGATGCCCGCGTCATCGTCGCCGGCCAGGAGCTCGTCAAGGAAGGCGACGTCGTCAAGCCGGTCGAGGCCGACCAGGCGACCATCCAGAAACTGTTGGGCGAAGCGACAACGCAGTAGCGCCGGAGCGGCCCCGGCCGGAGCCGTCCCCGCCGCAATGCGGCTCCTGAAATCTTGAGAACAGGCCATGGATATCGTCAAACTCGCGATCAACAATGCCCGGCTGACCATTGCGGTGCTGGTCTTCCTGCTGCTGGCGGGCTGGGTCGCCTATCAGTCGACACCGAAGGAAGCGGAACCCGACGTTCCTACCCCTTATGTTTATATAAATGTCGCCTATCAAGGCATTGCGCCCGAAGACGCTGAAAGACTTCTGCTTAGGCCGCTGGAGGCAAAGCTTAAGAGTCTTAAGGGGTTAAAGGAGATGAAATCATCCGCCTATCAGGGCGGCGCCTTTGTCTTTCTTGAGTTTCTGCCGTCTATAAAAGTCGACACCGCGGTGACAGATACACGCTCGAAGGTTCAGGACGCGAAGGCTGACCTGCCCCAAGCGGCAGAAGAACCGGTTGTTACCGAGGTCAACATTTCCGAGTTTCCCGTCCTGGTCGTCACGCTGTCCGGCGATGTGCCCGAGCGTGTGCTTACGGCGGCGGCGCGCGAACTGCGCGACCGCATCGAGGAAGTACCGGGCGTTCTTGAGGGCACCATACAAGGCGCGCGCGACGATCTTGTCGAAGTCGTCATCGACCCGATGAAGCTGTCCTCCTACGGCCTGCAGCTCGACCAGTTGATCGGCGCGGTCGGCGCTTCCAACAGCCTGGTCGCCGCCGGCAATATCGAGGGTTCGGAAGGCAAATACGCGGTCAAGGTGCCGTCGCTGATCGAAACACCAGAGGATGTGGCGTCGCTGCCGGTGGTTGCCGGACCCAATGCCGTCGTCCAGGCCAAGGACATCGCCACGATCCGGTCGACCTTTGCCGATGCCACGACCATCACCCGCCTCAACGGCAAGCCGGCCATCGCCATTGAAGTCAAGAAGCGCATCGGCGCCAATCTGATCGACACGCTGGCCAAGGTGCGGGAAGTGTCCGACGCCTACGTCAAGACCATGCCGGAAGGCATGAACATCACCTACACGCAGGACAAGTCCGTCTTCGTCAACCAGCTGCTGGGCGACCTGCAGAACCACGTGATGATCGCCGTCATCCTGGTGTTCATCGTCATCCTCTATGCACTGTCGGGACGCGCCTCGCTGCTGATCGGGCTTGCCATTCCGTCATCCTTCCTCATCGGCATCCTGCTGCTTGCGATGATGGGCTACACGATCAACATGATCGTGCTGTTCAGCCTTATCCTGGCGGTCGGCATGCTGGTCGACGACGCCATCATCGTCACCGAATTCGCCGAAAGGCGCATGGGCGAAGGCATGCCGAAGGCGGAAGCCTTCACGCTGGCCGCCAAGCGCATGGCCGGTCCGGTCATCGCCGCGACGATGACGCGCATCGCGGCGTTTTCGCCGCTGCTGTTCTGGCCCGGCATCATCGGCGACTTCATGAAATACATGCCGATCACGCTGATCGTCACGCTGTCGGCCTCGATGCTTTATGCGCTGGTGTTCGCGCCGACGCTGGGCGCGCTCTTCGCCAAGGCGCCGGAGCATCACGAGGAACACAATCGCGACGGCTGGTACATGGCGCTGGTCAAGCAGGCGGTGCGCTTCCCCATCGCCGTGCTGGTGCTTACCGCCGTGCTTTTGACCGGCGTTGGCTTCGCCTATTCCAAATACGGCGCCGGCGTCGAGTTCTTCCCCAGCGTCGAGCCCGACTACGGCCTGCTCTATGTGCATGCCCGCGGCAATCTCTCGCTGGCCGAAATGGATACGGCAACCAGGATCGCCGAAAACCGGCTGCTCGGCTGGCCCGGCGTGAAATCGGTCTACACCCGCGTCGGCAAGACGCAGGGCGGCGGACAGGACGTGCCGGAGGACGTCGTCGGCGTCATCCAGTATGAGTTCATCGACTGGCGCGAGCGCAAATCGGCGAACAATATCCTGGATGAGCTGCGCACCGTCATGGCCGGCATTCCCGGCGTCGATGTCGAAGTGCGCGTGCCGGAGGCCGGTCCTCCCACAGGCAAGGCGGTCCAGCTCCGGCTTTCAGCCATCGATCCAAAAGGGCTTGACGACCAGGCCCGTGCGGTCGCGGCGCGCATCGCCAAGGTGCCCGGCGTCATCGACGTTTCCGACGGCCTGCCGCCGCCCGGCGTCGACTGGGCGCTCGAGGTCGACCGCGCCAAGGCGGCGCAGTACGGCATCAGCCCGACCGCGGTCGGCACCGTGGTGCAGTTGGTGACCAATGGATTGAAGCTCTCGGAATATAGGCCCGCCGGCGCCGACGACGCCGTCGACATCAGGCTGCGCCTGCCCGAAGACCGGCGCACGCTGTCGACGCTCGATGAGCTCAGGGTGCAGACCGCGCAAGGCTCGGTGCCGATCTCCAACTTCGTCGTGCGCAAGCCGGAGCCGACGGTCGGCATCCTCAACCGCATCGACGGCGCCCGCACCGTGGTCGTCCAGGCCAACGTCGCCGCCGGTAACCAGGTCGCGGCGGTGCAGGCGGAGGTGACCAAGGCGGTCACCGACATGAAGCTCGACAGCGGCATACGCTGGAAGCTGGCCGGTTCCAACGAGGACAGCGCTGAAGCCAGCGCCTTCCTCGGCAAGGCCTTCGGTGCGGCGATCTTCCTGATCTTCCTGGTGCTGCTGATGCAGTTCAACAAGTTCACCAGCGTGCTTCTGGTGCTGTCCTGCGTGGTCATGGCGACGATCGGTGTGTTCCTGGGGCTGCTGCTGACAGGCGAAGCCTTCGGCATCGTCATGTCGGGCATCGGCGTCATCGCACTGGCCGGCGTGGTGGTGAACAACAACATCGTGCTCATCGACACCTATGACCGGCTGCGCGAAGAGGGCTGGGACAAGATGGAGGCGGTGCTGCAGACCTGCCGCGAACGTGCCCGCCCGGTGGTGCTGACGGCGGTATCGGCCATCCTCGGCGTGCTGCCGATCGCCTTTGGTCTTGGCCTCGAAATCTTCCATCACGAGACGACGATCAACGCGCCGTCGACGCAATGGTGGATTTCGCTGTCCTCGGCCATCGTCTTCGGCCTGTCCTTCGCCACGCTGCTGACGCTGGTGGTGACGCCGTCGATGCTGATGATCTTCACGCGGAGCAAGAACAGCCGCTTCTACGCGTTCTTCCGCCGGCTGTTCGGCCGCGACAAGAAGCCCGATGCGCCTGTGGGGCCGAGCCCGCTCGATGAACCGGCAATCGCCTTCCCGAAAGCCGCGGAATAGCTGCATTCAACCAGTCGGACAAAAGGCCGTCCGGAACAACCGGGCGGCCTTTTGCATTGTCCCCTCATATCCGACCAGCAAGGCGAGGGACTCTTAATGACCGTCAGCACCATCCTCATCATCGTTTTGATCCTGATCCTGATCGGCGCCGTACCGGCCTGGCCGCACTCACGCTCCTGGGGTTATGGGCCGTCGGGCATCGCCGGCGCTGTGCTTGTGGTGCTGCTGATCCTGGTGCTGATGGGCAGGGTTTGATCGGAGCCTGAGATATCGGAGATTAGCGTTTCCTCGCCCCACGAAGTGCAGGCAATAGGCATACGGCGGTGCCAGCCCCCACTCCGGCCGCTGCGCGGCCACCTCTCCCCCATGTCCATGGGGGAGAGGAAATGCCAAGTCTTCAAAGGCCGCAGCCTCGGCGATTAGCATTTCCTCTCCCCCGCGAATGTGGGGGTAGAGGTGGCTCGGCGAAGCCGAGACGGAGTGGGGGATCGCCATATGCGATTGGCCCGAAATCGAGATGACGAGCACACGCTGTGCCCCCCTTGGCCACCCCGCCCCCTTGCGTATACGCTGCCCGCACCAATCACCGAGGGAGCCATCAAGGTGAACATCGCCAGCTCGCCAAGGCCGCTCGCCGAGATCGCCAGCTATCACGCCCACATCTACTATGACGGGCAAGCCGAGCGGCAACACGCCGAATGGCTGCGCCTGCGCATCGGCGAACGCTTCCGCGTGCGCCTGGGCGCCTGGCACGACAAACAGGTCGGCCCGCACGAGCAGGCCATGTACCAGGTCTCCTTCGCCACCGAGATCTTCGCGGCGCTCGTTCCCTGGCTGATGCTGAACCATGGCGGCCTCAGCATCCTCATCCACCCCAACACCACCAACCCCAAGCGCGACCATCTGGTTGATCCCCTCTGGATCGGTCGCCCGCTGGGGGTTCATGGCGAGGTGCTGGGTGAAGAGGATGAAGCGGAAGAGGCGCTGGAGGTGAACACGGAGCCGGCGCTGGGGGCTTAGGGGAGTAACGAGGTTGGAGTTTGGCCTAGGAAATCGCATTCGCCTACAGTCTGGCTCAGTCACGTATGACCGGCCGCTTTGCGCCTCATGTCAGTCATTGCGGACTGTTATGCAGGTTCCCAAAAGCAGACGTCCTCGCCTGTCCGAGAGTATGAAATGGGACTTTCACACTAAGACCGCGGCGTTGCGATGCAGCAAACGTCAGTGGAAGTGGATTCAACACCCGCGCATACACGGCGGAAAGCACACCCTTAGGGCTGCTTTTCATTGTCGGTCCGAATATCGATCATCAGGGCGCTACTTATTCTCAGTCGACTAATGTCCGCCAGCCGCCACCGTTGGGGTCGATACAGCGGCGACCATAGGCGAGACGACCGTGGTTTTATGGTGATCGATGACTTCCGCGATAGTCGCGAGCAACGGCTTGAAACCATCAAAATCCACGGTTGCCTTGTTCGCCGCGACTACCTTCGTCGCGAACACCTTCTTCCCGTAAAATTTGGTGCCGTCTTTCTCCGCATTGGTCTTATCGAACGTCTTGCCGTCGTAGATCGTTTTTAAAAGCGCAACGTCGAAAAGCCGCTCGATATCGGTATCTTTATTCCCAATCTTAGGGATGGGCACAACGTAGAGATTTGCCCCCATATGGTACCAGGTCTGCGAACCGTCCACCTTTTTCCCGGTCTTGGATTCGACTGCAGCGAAGAGCTTTTTCGACCCATCATCGGAGTCGCCGACTATAATTAGTGGGTGTTGCCCGCCACTTTTGAACTTCCTGATGCGGCTTGGGTATGTGTTAGCCAGCTTTCCCAGCTCACCGGCCCCGCCGCTCAATTGCTGCAGTGCCGCCGATGTTTTCGTATACTTAAACAACTTGATTTTCAGTTCGCCGGCTGGGTTCGTGAGCGTGGGGTAGACGGGTGCAAGGGCTTGGATAGCAGATTTGATATAGATGTTGTCCGTCACTCCCTCGCAGAGGACGACCGGCCGTTCGATGCCATAGAGGTCGACGTAGTCCACGAACCTCTCGAAGAGCTTAGAACTTGCCCAGAGCTTGCCACCTTTCGGCTTTTCCTCTTGATCCTCAGGCGCCGCTTTGATGAGCGGGCCTCTACCGCGGACCTGGTAAATATAGGCGAGCCGCCCGCGCAGTTTCCGACGCAGCAGCGGCTGCTTGACACCTGCGACTTTAACGAAGCACTCCCCATCCATGAAAAGGTGATGGCACATGGCAGCGGCTTCTGCGTAGTAGTTGGCCGGAACGTTCACCTTCTGATTGACGACGACGCCGGTCACTTCCTGCCGAGAGTAATCCAGTTGCATACGGGTCTTGGCTGGATTGACCTTGAACCCAGCCTTTTTTATTACCTTAGCGAGGCTGGTTCCAGCTTCCCACAAATTGATGCCGCCTACGCTCCGCCGTCCAATTGCTGGCGCAAAAATCTTCTCGCTGGTCGAGAATGTGATGTCGTCTGCGTACCGGGTGTAAGTGCAATTATGCCGATGCGCCAATTCGTTGAGCCGGATATCCAGAACGCTAGCTATGAGGTTAGAGATGACTGGCGAGCATGGACTTCCTTGGGGTAACTCGTTGTCATGGCAGGCGATCTGCGCAAGCACAGTTGCGACAGCGGGCTTCAGCTCGAAGTCCTTATGCTTCAGAAAGAAACCGCGCACCCGACCAAAATTGATGGTAGGGAAAAAGTCCTTCAGGTCCACGTTGAACACGTAGCGTCGTTTGCGATGGTTCTCCCCATTTGTCATAATGGAGAGCTTCTTCTTAAACCCGTGCGCGAGAATGCAATTTGTCTTCTTTACGCGCGACTTTTCCAAAACCTGTTCGATTTCGAGCAAGTCCTTCGCGAGCCGCTTCTGGATCGCTTTCAGCGTTTTATGGGGTGCTTTGATCGTCCGGACACCACCTGTCTTTTTAGGGACCGTGAATTCTTCGTATCTGTCGGCCAGTGGCAAATGGTAAAGAGCATAGGAGATGTGGGCTGGCTTCAGACCAAGAATCTTTGCAAGGTCGGTGATGTCCTCCGCTTTCCGATACAGCTCCAGTTTAAGGGATACGACTGTCATGGGGGTGGCTTGCGGATACTCCTAAGCGATTCAGCGTAGTATCGCCCATATCATCATATTGCTGTCGGCACTCTGCAGGTAGCACTGAGGCCGTCTTGCTTTCACCTGTGAAGATCCCCCACAGAAAAATCTATCCGCAAGCCGCGCCCTGTAGGCACGAATGCATGTGATTCTTCAAGTCGTCAGTAAGTAAAACCGGGGGATTACGGCCCGTGCACCACTGCAGCGTGTCGGTCTTCGGCCCGCCACGCGGTCCTAGAGCCAGACGATCATTTGAGCCGAATCGTCCGTGGCTTCGCATACAATGCAAGTGAGGCCGCTTGCGAACCGGCAGGTGCTGGCTACAGGCGGCGTCCCGCATGCGAGTCGCCGGGATCGGAAGGAGTTGCCCCCAAGGCTGAGGTGATCAAGGAGATGCTGAACCGAGGTCGGTCGCCGGATGCGAATGAATTGACCCATTTGCGCCGCAGGAGAGCGATTAACTTCAGGGACTGGTGGGGATGACATTGCCTTTATCGTCCACCTTGATCGGTCGATGGCTTTCATCAAACGCTAACTCATCGAACAAGCCGTTACGGTGGGTCTTTGAGAATAGGATGGCCGAATCGAGGTTGTCGAAGAGCGTGTATTTTTCGGCGTAGTGCTTGAATTTGAAGCCCGCCGGGGTGAGGCAGTTGTAGAAGAGGATGACCAGCTCGTAATCGGACAGCTGAGCGCGCACTAGCTTCATGTATCGCGGGCTCACACCTGCGTTGTCGATGAAGCGGATCAGGTTGTAAAGATACCGGAAATAGTGCCCGAGGTCTTTCCGCCACTTTTCATAAAACTGTTTGTAAGCTGCGTTGATACGGGCCGGATTGTTTACCGGGCGCTTGGGCGAGGCCTCTTTCCAATGATTTTGGAGTTGCGTCGTCATATGCTTGAAGCAGTCGCGCCCGTAAAGTGTTTCCATCGTCTTCCTGTGCACATCCATCTGCGTGACGATGGTGTTATGAAGCTCCAGCATTGCGAAGAGCGTATTTTCGAAGCTCTGGCGCTTCTGGGATGCTATCTGGTCGGCGAGCGCAATCTCGGCCTTGGTGGCTGCTTCGCTAGCGGCGCTGTTGGCTTTCTGCTGGATGATGATCGTCGCAATCAGGCCTAGGAACGTCAGAAACGTCAGAAAGGGATTAATTGTCCCGCCAACGAAGTCACCGAACGTGCCGAGGTTTTCGATCTTTTCGAAGTTCAAATAGCCGAAGACCATAACGGCCAAGGCGACGGTCAGTGCGGTTATCGCCAAGATATAAAGGCTTGTGGAAGAATCCCCGCCTTTAGGCTGAACGAGCGCGTGGAAAATCTTCCGAGCCGCCCTATTGACCAGGTAAAGTACAGCGCACCCGCCCACGAGCAGTGCAACGATTTGCCCGACACTCATCAGACTACTCCCCCACCGGGACGGGATACTAGCCGTGACTTGAGGGCCGCGGCAATGGGCTATTGGCGACACCGGCCGTTGCGACGCACATAGCGCACCACATCCATTTCCAGCGGTCGAATTAACCCGGCAAGCGCAGCTTTTACCAAAAGCTTCAAGCGCATCAGCCTGACTGCGGCAGGTCGGCAGCTGTCTCACTTGTCCGCCTTTTTTGCCCGGAGGTAACTGCTTGCCGAGTACATTGTGTGGAAGTTTGGAGCGGTTGAGTCTTTAACTAGTATTGAAATTGCCTTAGCAGGATTTTTTCCTGTCTTGAAAGTATAGCAGTCGCACATCTCGCCGAAACCGGAAGTCGGACGCCGGCCCCCGACCTCGCTTCAGCGGGAAACGTCGAATGAACGTCGGCTTTCTCAGAGCCTCGGCCAAAATCGGACGGTCAGCAGACGGCCCAATCCGCGACGTTCGAGGCCTTGATGCTAGGCGATAGCGGAGGCAGCTACCCCCCAGCCAGCCGCGGCAGCAGAAAAATCTCCGCCCCCGGCGGCAGTTCCTTCGACCACGTATCGCGATAAATCGTCCCGTCAATGGCCACCGCGATGCCCTTCTCGATCCAGGGCTCGATGCCGGGATACTGTTCAGCCAGTTTCCTGAACAGCTCCCTGATGTCCTTGGCCTCGACCTCGACCTTGCTCTGGCCGCCGGCGAGCTGGCCCAGCGCGCCCCAGAGCGTCACTTCGACCATTAGGGCAAGAACCTCATTTTGCCCTAGCCTCCCCGTTCCGCCTCGATCGCGGCGAGAACCCGTGGCGGCGACATCGGGATGTGGGTCATGCGCACGCCGGCTGCGTTGGAGACGGCATTGGCGATCGCCGCCAGCGGCGGCACGATCGAGGTTTCGCCGACGCCGCGCACGCCATAGGGGTGGTTGGGATTAGGTATCTCGAGGATCTGCGTGTCGATCATCGGCAGGTCCGAGCAGACCGGGATGCGATAGTCGAGGAAGCCGGCGTTCTGGAGACGCCCGTCCTTGCCGTAGATATACTCCTCGTTGAGCGCCCAGCCGATGCCTTGCGCCGCACCGCCCTGGTACTGGCCCTCGACATAGGTCGGGTGCACCGCCTTGCCGGCATCCTGGATCACCGTGTAGCGGATCACCCTGGTCGAGCCGGTATCGGGGTCGACCTCGATGTCGCATATATGGGTGGCGAAGGAGACGCCGGCGCCGTCGGCGACGAGTTCGCTGTGGCCGGCGATCGGCCCGCCGGTCTTGCCGGAAGCGGCGGCGATCTCCTTCAGCGACAGGGCTGCAAGATTGCCGTATTTTTCGCCCTTGGCGATGGCGTGGCCGTTTTCCCAGACCACGTCGTCGACGGGGATGTCCCACGTCTGGGCGGCGCGCTCACGCAGGATCTTGATGGCGTTGCGGGCGGCCGAGATGGTCGCCATCGAGGACGAGAAGGTGCCGCGGCTGCCGTCGGTCATGTCGTTGTAGCCAAGCGAGGACGTGTCGGCGACCACCGCCTTGAGCTGGGCATAGTCGATGCCGAGCTCCTCCGCCGCCACCAGCGACAGCGAGGCGCGCGAGCCGCCTACGTCCACCGTGCCGACGGCCAGCGACACCGAGCCGTCCATGCCGATGTTCAGATCCACGCAGGTCTGGCCGCCGAAGTTGAACCAGAAGCCGCAGGCCATGCCGCGGCCCTGGTTCTTGCGCAGCGGGGCCTTCATGTGCGGATGGTGCTTGGCCGCTTCCAGCGTCGGACCGATGCCGATCGGGCCGTAGACCGGGCCATAGGAAGACCTTGTGCCTTCCTGCGCGGCGTTCTTGATGCGGAACTCGACCGGGTCCATGCCGAGTTCCTTGGCCAGCTCATCGACTGCACTTTCCACCGCGAATGCCGCCATCGGCGCGGAGGGCGCGCGATAGGCCGCGGTCTTCGGCCGGTTGACCAGCACTTCGAAGCCGACGGTCTGGACGTTATCGAGCTTGTAGCAGGCGAAGGCCGTCATGGCGCCGATCTCGGCCCAGGTCCCGGCATAGGGCCCGCTGGTGTAGCGCAGCGTCGCCTCGGCGGCGGTGATGGTGCCGTCCTTGCGGGCGCCGATCTTGACGTCGATCGAGGTCGCGCTTGTCGGACCCGAGGCGCGGAACACCTCGTCGCGGGTCATGACGAGCTTCACCGGCCGACCGGCCTTGCGCGACAGCGCCAGCGCCACCGGTTCGGCCCAGACATGGGTCTTGCCGCCGAAGCCGCCGCCGATTTCCGACGAGGTGACACGCAGCTTCGAGGCTTCCACCCCGAGCAGTTGCGCGCAATGCTGGCGGTAGACGAAATGGCCCTGCGTGCAGACCCAGAGGTCGGCGGTGCCGTCGGACGAGACGCTCGCCACGCAGGCATGCGGCTCGATATAGCCCTGATGCGTCTGCTCGGTCTTGAAGGAACGCTCGACGATGACATCGGCGTGGCCGAAACCCTGATGGACATCGCCATGGCCGAACTGGCTGCGCTTGGTGACGTTGGACGGCTTGACCGGCTTTTCCTCGAGACCCTCGGTGAAGATCGTGTCGTTGATCAACGGCGCGGTGTGCTTCATCGCCTCGTCGACATCGGTGACATGCGGCAACAGCTCGTATTCGACCTCGATGAGCTTCAGCGCCTGCCTTGCCGTGCAGGCATCGACGGCGGCGACCGCGGCCACGGCGTGGCCGTCATAGAGCGCCTTGCCGCGCGCCATGCAATTGTCGAGGACGTCGTACATGGCGGCATCGCCATCGGTGAGATCGGGCAGGTCGGCGGCGGTGATCACCGCTTTCACGCCGGCCAGCTTTTCCGCTTTCGAAGTGTCGATCTTGAGGATCCTGGCATGCGCATGCGGGCTGCGCAGGACACGCCCGACCAGCTGTCCCGCCATGTTGAAGTCGGCGCCGTAACGGGCGCGTCCCGTCACCTTGTCGACGCCGTCGGGACGGATAGGCCGCGTGCCGACGGAGGAGAATTTGCGGCCCGAAAAGCGTGGATCGAAGTTCATGCGTGCGCTCCCTTCATCACATTGGCCGCATCCTGGACCGCGCGCACGATCTTGTCGTAGCCGGTGCAGCGGCAGAGGTTTCCGGCGAGGCCGAAGCGGATTTCTTCCTCGGTCGGATCGGGGTTCTTGGCCAAAAGGTCCTTCGCCGCGATCAGGAAGCCCGGCGTGCAGATGCCGCATTGCAAGGCTGCATGCTCGAGGAATTTCTGCTGCAGCGGATGCAACTGATCGCCATGCGCCATGCCCTCGACGGTTTCGATATGCCGGCCTTCGGCTTCAGCGCCAAGCACAAGGCAGGAGCAGACCAGCCGATTGTCGAGAATGATCGAGCAGGCGCCGCAGTCGCCGGTGCCGCAGCCTTCCTTGGCGCCGGTCAGCCCGAGCCGATCGCGCAGGACGTCGAGCAACGTCTCGTCGGGCTGGCAAAGGTATTCGACGTGATCGCCGTTGATTGTCGTTGAAACTGCTACACCGGCCATCATTTGCCTCCTGCGCGTGCGTAGGCGGTCGTCGCGGCCCGTCCGGCCAGCACGCCCGCAACTTTTCGTCTGAACTCGATGGTGCCGCGCTTGTCGTCGATGGGGCGGCAGGCCCCAGCGCAGATCTTGGCGAGCCGCTCAAGTGCCGCCTCATCCAGCTTCCTGCCGATGAGAGCCTCGGCTGCTTCTTCCACCAGAAGCACGGTCGGGGCCGCGGCGCCCAGCGCGACGCGGGCGGCTGTTATGACGCCATGCTCGTCGAGCGTCAGGTTCACGCCGGCGCTGACCACCGCGATGTCCATCTCGGTGCGCGGGATGAATTTGAGGTAGGCGTCGCCCGAACGCGGCGCGCGCTTGTCGAGCAGGATCGCCTCGACGATCTCACCCTTGGTGAGCGAGGTCTTGCCAGGCCCGATCGGCACAGCCTCGACCGGAATGGTGCGCTTGCCCGACGGACCGGCAACCACGGCCTTTGCGGCGGCGGCCACCAAGGCCGGGACGCTGTCGGCGGCCGGCGATGCGTTGCACAGATTGCCAACGATGGTGCAGCGGCCCTGGACCTGTTTAGAGCCGATCAGCTTCGACGCTTCGACGACACCGGGCCAGGCCTTCTTCAGAACCGCGCTCTCGCCCAGGACGGCGCAGGGGACGGTGGCGCCGATGCTGAAGCCGTCGGCCGTCTCCCTGATCTCGCTCAAGCCCTCGATCGCCTTGATATCGACGATCAGGTCGGGATCGACAAACCCGCCCTTCATCCGAACGAGGAGGTCACTGCCTCCAGCGAGAATGGCTGATGTGCCGGAAGCGTCGGCCAGCAGGCCAACGGCGTCTTCGATTGAAAGCGGACGTATGTAACGCATCGTCTCCCCTTGGTGATGGTGATCTCGCCGACCGTTATAAACAGTCTCCTCATAATGACCATCCGGTTGCTGATTTCCAGCGATTGGGCCAGCACCGCGAGAGAGATTTTTGTCTAAAGTCTTTGTTTTGATGCATGTCGTTGTCCCAGAACCGCGCACACTTCTGGGCGACATGCATTTAAGCGGCGTCTTTTGCATTGTCGAGGCTGATGCCGATGTCCTTCAATGCCTCGGCCACGGCCTCGTCCAGCGGCGTGTGCGGGACTTCGCCGATGATGCTTGCCAGCCGGTCGGACACGAGCCGGTGCGGTTCGAAGCGCAGATAGGACATCGAGACGATCTCGCGCCACATCGCCACGAACGGGCTGCCGGCGCGCAGCACCCACCAAGGCATGAAGGTCAGTTTCAGCGGACGGCCCAGCGCCTTCTCGGCGGCGGCCTTTATGTCCATGTCGGTGACGGCGTGGCCGGGGAAGTTGAGCGCCTCAAAGAAGCCGAGCTTGCCCTGATTGCGCGCCAGGCCGACGAAGCCGATGGCGAAGTCCGGCAAATAGGCCCATTCGTGCACGAGGTTGGCAGGGCCAGGCGCTGTGTAGACGCCCTTGTTCATCTTGGCGGCGACGACGAGGTCGAACCATGAACCGCTGCCCGTGCCGCCGAAGAAATCGCCGGCGCGCAGGATGATGGTGCGGACGCGGCCGGCATCCGCCTCGCGGCGAAACAGCGCTTCCATGGCGCAGCGGATGCGGCCCTTCTCGGTCGTCGGACGAAATGGCGCGTCTTCGGTGACCACCTCAGGCATCGGCGAGCCGTAATTGTAGACAGTGCCGGGGAAAAGATGCAGCGCGCCGTTGGCATGGCAGGCGGCCATGACGTTCTCCGCCATCGGCAGGCATTTGCTCCAGTCGGTGTAGATCGGGTTGAGACCGTTGAAGACGATGTCGACACCCTGCGTGGCGCGGATCAGCGCCTCGCGGTCGAGCGCATCGCCGGCGACGGCGGTGGCGCCCTTGAGTTCGGCTGGGACCTTGCCGCTGCGGGTGACGGCGCGGACGTCGAAACCGGCGTCGATGAAGGCTTTCCCAACCACGCGGCCGAGCCGGCCATTGGCGCCTAGAATTGCGATCTTGGTCATTTTTCTTCTCCGTGTCTGTGTTTGCACGGCGAATATGATGCCTCCATACGCGAATGAAAATTGACTATGGATGCAGATTTGTTATTCATAAATGAATGGAAGACATCGACTGGAACCTGATCAAGAGTTTCGTCACCGTGGCGGAGACCGGCAGCCTGTCGGCCGCAGCGCGCAAACTGTCGGCCAGCCAACCGACGCTCGGGCGTCACATCGGTGAGCTCGAACAGGCGTTGGGCGTCACCTTGTTCCGGCGCGGGCGGCGCGGCTATGCGCTGACGGAAGCAGGCGCCACGCTGTTCGAACGCGGCAAGGCCGTGAGCGAGCAGGCGAGCGCGTTCTCACTATTGGCATTGGGCTCGGTCGAGGCGATCGAAGGCACGGTGCGCATTGCCGCCAGCGAGGTGGTGGCGGCCTATGTGCTGCCGAGGATGACGGCGCGGCTCGGCATCGAGGAATCCGGCATCGAGGTCGAGATCGTCGCCTCGAACCAGGTCGAGAACCTGCTGCGAAGGGATGCCGATATCGCCATCCGCATGGTCAAGCCGGCGCAGAACGAGCTGACGGCGCGCAAGGTCTGCGATATCAAGCTCTGCTGCTGCGCGGCGAAATCCTATCTCGACCAGCACGGCCGCCCGCTCAAGCCCGCCGATCTTCTCGACCATCCGCTGATCGGCTTCGACCGCAGCGACGAGATGATCCGGGGCTTTACCCAGGCCGGCATCCCCGTCACCCGAAGCAGATTCCGCTTCAGGGCCGACAACCAGATCGTGCTGTGGGAAGCGCTGCGGGCGGGAAACGGCGTCGGTCTCGGCCAGGAGCCGCTGGCCGACAGCGACCCCTTGCTGGAGAAACTCCTGCCCGGCCTGCCATTGCCCAGCCTGCCGGTGTGGCTGGCCATGCATCGCGACGTGCGCACCAGCGTGCGCATCCGCCGCGTCGCGGATTTCCTCTATGAGGAGCTGAAGCGCTATTCGGCGGGGGCGGCCGCGAATTCGGCGCGGTGAGCGAGCCCGGCCATCAACAGCACGACGATCAGCAGCGCCGACATGGCGACGAAGATCGGGCCGAAGCTCGAATGCTCGGCGACGAAGCCGATCGCCGACGGCGCCACCAATATACCGGAATAGCCCATGGTGGTGACGACGCTCATGCCGGTGCCCGACGACATGCCTTCCTGGTTGCCGCCGGCCGAGAAGATGATCGGCACCATATTGGCGATGCCGAAGCCGCAGAGAGCAAAAGCCGCGATGGCGATCCAGGGCGAAGGCGACAGGCCGGCGACCAGCATGCCGGCGGCGGCCACGATGGCCGAACCGCGCAGCGTGGCCACCGCGCCGAAGCGGTTGCGCACGCCGTCGCCGAAAAAGCGCATGACAGCCATGACGCCGGAGAAGGCGGCGTAGGCAAGGCCGGCGATGGCGAGGTCGGCGCCGAGCTCCTGCCGGAGATAAAGCGCTGCCCAGTCGAGCACGGCGCCCTCGGAAATCATCGTCAGCAGCGCCATCAGCCCGACAAGATAGACCAGCGGGTTGGCCGGCAGCGTTAATTTATGATGCTCGGCGGCCTGCGGCTTGTCCTCGGCGATGAGGTAGCCGACCGCCACGGCGATGACGGCAAAAGCAATGACCGTAACCACAGCCGCATGGGCGAGGTGGCCGTAAGTCTGGATGGCGTAACCGCCCAGACCGCCACCGGCGAAACCGCCGAGGCTCCAGAAGCCGTGCGAGGACGACATGATGGCGCGGGACAGCCGGCGCTCGACCACCACGGCATTGGCGTTCATGGCGACATCCATGCCGCCGATCGAGCCGCCGAAGATGATCATGGCGATCGACGCCAGCGGCACGTTGGGCGCCAGCGCCACGATCAGCAGGCCGAGGCTGCCGCACAGGCCGAACCAGCGCAACACGGTGCGCGAGCCATGCCTGGAGATCAGATGGCCGCACCAGCTCATGGCCGCGACCGCGCCGACGCCGAACAGAAGGATCAGCAGACCGAGGGTGAATTTCGAGATGTCGAGCCGGGTCAGGAACACCGGAATCTGCGGCGCCCAGCTGCCGGTCAGGAATCCGTTGGCAAGGAAGATGCTTGCTACAGCCCATCGCCCGCGAAGGGCGCTCTGCATGGTGTTTTGCGCGTCCATGGTTCGAATCCGGTCAAGGAATGGCTTTGCGCGGCAAATTAGATCGATTCAATTTCTCGTCAAGCGCTTGGCTGCGAAAGCTTGTGGGCCACATCTAGGGGAAAACCGTTTGGCAGAGATCCTTCGCGCCCCCCTCTGTCCTGCCGGACATCTCCCCACAAGTGGGGAGATTGGCGGCTTCGGCGCCTCGCTTATTCTTGCACCGTTGGCGATTGGCTAGAGTTTGCGTGACGGCTGATCTCCCCCCAAGTGGGGGAGATGTCCGGCAGGACAGAGGGGGGCGCTGTCCCTCCGACGTCAATCCTGTGAACCGCGCGCTACTTCAATGATCCCTCGGCCGTCTCGCCTCGAACTCCGCTTTCTTGGCGTCCGGAGCCTCGGTCTGGTTCAGCGCCTGCCATTGCGCATAAGGCATGCCGTAGACGATTTCGCGCGACTGGTCCTTGCCGAGATCGACACCCTCGGCCTCGGCCGCTTCGCGGTACCAGTTCGACAGGCAGTTGCGGCAGAAGCCGGCGAGGTTCATCAGGTCGATGTTTTGCACATCGCTGCGCTCGCGCAGATGCTCGACCAGCCGGCGGAAGGCCGCGGCCTCGAAATCGCGTTTCTGGTCATCGCTGAGTTCGGTCATTGCCTTGGGTCCTCACAGCGGCCCGGTGCGCGAGCCGAACATCTTCACCTGATGTATATCGGGACGGCGGTCGATGGCGTCAACGATCGGCGCCAGCCGTTGCGCCCAGGCCAGCGCCCCCTTGCTGTCTGATATCAGGTCCTGGCGGATCTCGATCAGCGCATGGGCAAAGCCGTTGACGATGGCGTGCTTGAACATGGTGTCGCCGCGCAACGCGCCGTCATAGGGTTCGTTGTCGCCGACGACGAGGTTTTTATCCTGCGCCAGCATGTCGATCAGCGGCCGCGCCACGCGGTCGTCGAGGTCCCACAATATGCCGACATGCCAAGGGCGGATGAAGCCCTGCATGACAGGGGTGAAGGAGTGTACGGAGAAGATGAACGGCGCTTTGCCTGAGGCGTGCGCCACCGACGCGATCATGGCGCCGACCGCGTCCTGATAAGGCCGGTAGAAGCCGTCGAGCCGCCTTTCGCGTTCGGCCGGTGCCATGGGATAGTTTCCCGGCACGACGGTGCCGTCATAGAGCTGGCGGATCAGCGTCGGGTCGTCCTCGCCGCGATTGGGATCGATCAGCAGCCGCGAAAAATTGGCGATCACCGCCGGCACGTCGAGCGCCGCGGCCAGTTCGCGCGTCACCGTCTCGACACCGATGTCGTAGGCGATATGGCGATCGAGTTCCGCCGCCGGCAGGCCTAGACTGCCATACTCCTCCGGCAGGTCGCGGCGGGCATGGTCGGCGACAAGCACGATGCCTCGCTTGCGGTCACCTTCGACGATATCGAAAGGCGTGAAAACTGTGGATCGGGTCATTGGCTGGAAAGGTCTGTTCGCTGGCTTCCGGGGAGGGTGGTATCGTCATTCCCACGAAGAGGACTGTTGCGCAACGCCGTTGTTTGGCCACGGTTTCTGCGAAAATCCTGTGACGCGCGGCGTATCGCGTGTCGGGGGCCTTTCTAAATCGATTGGAATTGGACAGAACGGCGCGTTGACATGCGCCCGGACTTTTCCGAAAAGGGGCGTTGAGAGATGCAGATGACGTTATTGAGGGGTTTCGGGATGGGTTCCGCCGGCAGGCCGCGTGCGCGCACCGCCTTTGTCGTGCCGCTCCTGACCCTGACGCTAGGGCTCACCGCGCTGGTCGCGGCTTCGCCCGCCCGCGCCGATTTCCGCGTCTGCAACGCCACGCAGAACCTGGTCGGCGTCGGCATCGGCTACCGCGCCAAGGCAGGCTGGATCACCGAGGGGTGGTGGCACATCGAAGGATCGAGCTGCAAGACGCTGATCGAAGGTCCGCTGTCATCGAGGTTTTACTATCTTTATGCAGAAGACGCCGAGCGCGGCGGGCGCTGGGATGGCCCGATCAACATGTGCGTGGCCGAAAAAGAATTCAAGATTGCCGGCGTTGCCGATTGCGTCGCCCGGGGCTTCCAGCGCGCCGGATTCCAGGAATATGACACGGGCGAGCAGGCAAGCTGGATGGTCCAGCTGACCGATGAGTCCACAACGGGAGGCGCTCCAGCCGCCCCGGGAACAAACAGTCAATGAGACGTAGCCGCAAGGTCAAGATCCTCGCCACCATCGGTCCTGCCTCCTCGTCCGAGGAGATGCTGCAGAAGCTGTTCGAAGCCGGCGCCGATGTCTTCCGCATCAATATGAGCCACACCGATCACGAGCTGATGCGCACGCTGGTCGGCCGCATCCGCGCGGTCGAGGAAAAGGTCGGCCGTCCGATCGGCATCCTGGCCGATTTGCAGGGACCGAAGCTGCGCGTCGGCAAGTTCGCCAACGGCAAGGAGGTGCTGACGCCGGGCCAGACCTTCACCCTCGACAACAATCCCGAGCCCGGCACGTCGACCCGCGTCTACCTGCCGCATCCCGAAATCCTGAGTTCGGTCGAGGCCGGCCACCGTCTGTTGATCGACGACGGCAAGCTGGAGCTCAGGGCGGTGAAGAGCGACGGCAAGTCGATCACCTGCGCGGTCGTCGCCGGCACCACCATTTCCGACAAGAAGGGCGTCAGCCTGCCCGACACCGACCTGCCGGTCGGTGCGCTGACCGAAAAGGACCGCAAGGACCTCGATGCGGTGCTGGCGGAAAGCGTCGACTGGGTGGCGCTGTCGTTCGTGCAGCGGCCGGAGGATTTGGCGGAAGCCCGCAAGATCGCGCGCGGCCGGGCGCTTATCATGGCCAAGATCGAAAAGCCGCAGGCGGTAGCCCGGCTGGCCGAAATCATCGAACTCTCCGACGCGCTGATGGTCGCCCGCGGCGATCTCGGTGTGGAAATGCCGCTGGAAGCGGTGCCCGGCATCCAGAAGCAGATCACGCGCGCCGCGCGCCGCGCCGGCAAGCCGGTGGTGGTCGCCACGCAGATGCTGGAATCGATGATCACCGCGCCGGTGCCGACCCGCGCCGAGGTGTCCGACGTGTCGATCGCCGTGTTCGAGGGCGCCGACGCCATCATGCTTTCAGCCGAATCCGCTGCCGGCGCCTATCCGGTCGAGGCGGTGGCGATGATGAACCGCATCGCCACCAAGGTCGAAACCGACCCGACCTATGCCGGCATCATCAACGCGCAGCGCTCGGAACCGGAAGCAACCGGCGCCGACGCCATTTCGCTCGCCGCCCGCGAGATTGCGGAGACGCTGAAACTGTCGGCGATCATCACCTATACGGCGTCGGGCACCACGGGCCTGCGCGCCGCGCGCGAGCGGCCGCAAGTGCCGATCATCGCCCTGTCGCCGATCCTCAACACGGCGCGGCGGCTGTCGCTCTTGTGGGGCACGCATTGCGTCGTCTCGCCCGACGCCAGCGACCTCGACGACATGGTCGACCGCGCCTGCCGCATCGCTTTCGAAGAGGGGTTCGGTCAGCCGGGCGACCGCGTCATCATCACGGCGGGCGTGCCGCTGAGGACGCCGGGTTCGACCAACATGCTGCGCATCGCCTATGTCGGGTCGGACGTGCAGGCCACCCGCAACATAGGTTGACAGAGGCTTCAACTCATCACAGTTCGCAGCGCTCTTGCCGCACCTTCGGCGTGATCGATGCGCTGAAGGAAGCGGCGTGCCCGGGGAACGGGGTCGTGCAGATACTGGTCCGGCCCCAGCCTCTTTCGCCGGTTGAGGTCGACTGTGTCGAGCAGATCGAAATCGACCGTGGCGATCGTGCAGTGCCACCCGGGATTGCGCGACGCCCAGCCCCTCTTGTGGTGTTCCAAAAGCCGCTCGCGGGCGGAATAGCCGTGGTAGTCGAACGCGATCACGCCGTTCGTCGCGTAAATATGGTTCCCGGAAAAGCCCTCGCCAGGAATGATCCGTTCGCCGTAAAAGCCGTCCAGAGGAGCACGCTCGAGAAAGGCGCCGGCAAGAATGGCGCACGCGCCATAGCCGAAGAAGATGCGGTCCGGCAACGCCCATCGCTTCTCCGGGTTTCTCTTGATGCCGTGTTTCAGGACATACATTGCGATCAGGTCGGGGCCAGTTCCGCGTCGGGCACGGTGATGTCGGGGCATCGCCCCTCATTGTACGCATCGCCGGCGATGCGTGCTTCCACGGTTTTTGCCATTGCCTGCAGGTCGACGACCTTACCGGCGACCTTTTCGATGGCGCCGATGACGAGATCGGAGGCGATCCAGTCCGGCTTGTGGCCGAGATTGTGGACCCAGATCAGCTCGGCGCCGGGGATGTCCCTGACCAGGCCGACGGAATGGATCGAGGCATAGACCACCTTGTCGCGGTCGCCCGAGATGACAATGGTCGGCGCTGTGATGTCGCGGTAATGCGGCGCGGCCTTCAGCGTATAGTCGTAGAGGCCGGCGACATCGATGGCGTTGGCGCGGAAAGCGCCGGGACGCAGCACCAGCGGAATCGAGGCATTGCCGACATAGCCTTCCGGCACCTTGTTGGGAGAAAACACGCAGGCCGTGGCGCCGTCCATCTGCAGCGTGCCTGCCGGATAGGTCAATGTCTCCGAGAACAGCCAGCCGATGATGGGGGTGGCGGTCAGCTTGTAGTACCAGGCGGTCGCGCCGCCCGGCCAGGGGTGGCTGACCGGCGACAGAAAGACCAGCCCGAGCGTCTTCTCCGGGTGTTCGCGGCCAAAGGCGGCGGTGATCACGCCGCCAAACGAATGGCCGACCATGATCGCATTGTGGATGCCGAGACGGTCCATCAGCCTGGCGATGGTGTCGGCCTGCGCCGACGGGCTCTCATTGCCGGGGCCGCGTGCCGACCAGCCGAAGCCCGGCCGGTCGAGGAAGACCATCTCGGCGCGGCCTTCGAGCAAAGGCCTGATCGGCAGCATCTGATCCCTGAGATTGGCGCTGGCGCCGTGGATGAAGACGATGGCCGGCAGCTCGGCATTTTGAGGCGCCGGCACGTGGACATAGTGGATGCGGGTGCCGCCGATGTCGGCAAATTCGCCGGCCGGCGGGTTTCGCCACTCGATCAGCCACGCGCCGGCGCGGGTGACGCCGGCCAGGGCAAAGACGAGCGCGAGGAGCAAAGCACAGGCGGCGTAAATGAGGTTCATGCGCGGAGATACGGGGGTGGAGGGGGATAAGTTCTAGGGAGTAGGGAGTAGGCAGTGGGGAGTAGGGAGTAGGGAGTAGGGAGTAGGGAGTAGGGAGTAGGGAGTAGGGAGGTGGTCTCGACCAATCTTCTCTACTGACTACTCACTAATCCCTAATTCCTACTGCCTAATCAAATTCCTTCGCCGGCCAGCTCTTCCGAAATTTCCGCGACCTGGTCCTGAGCGCTGCGCATCATCGGATAGATGGTAAGCACCTTCTGCCAGGCTTCGAGCGCCGATTGCTTGTGGCCGGTGGCGGCCATGATCTGGGCCAGGCCCGAAAGCGCGCCGAAATGGCGTGGTTCCAGCTGCAGCGTCTGGTCGATGTCGGACATCGATTTCCCGAAATTCTTCATCATGTAATGGACGGTGGCGCGCCGGTTCCAGCCTTCGGCATATTTTGGCTGCAGGATGACGACCTGATCGAGGAAGTCGAGGGCGACGTCGAACTTCTGGTCGTCCATCGCCTTTTGCGACCATTGCATCATCAGGTCGATTGAGGCGCTGCCGGACTGGAACCATTCGCCCCAGATGCGCCCGGCGATGCGCTCGGCCGCCTTTTCGTTGCGCTCGCGCTTCAGCTCGGCAAACAGTTGGTCGAGCCTGGCTTCCCTGGTCAGGGCAACCGGCGGCTTTGCCGGCGGATCGTCCGCCGACGCCGGAGCGACGCCGAAAAGAAACAGGGTCGCCAAAAATGCAAAAAGAATCCGCATCGCCGGAATCTAACCCCGGACGGCGGATCGTCAAACTGAAATTAGCGTGAAAGTGCCTGAAACCAGGCAATTACCATCGTATGGACGGAGGCAACGAGCCTCCGGCCGAACACTCAGCCCTGGCGCGCCTTGTAGCGTGGAGCGGTCTTGTTGATGATGTAGACGCGGCCCTTGCGGCGAACCAGCTGGTTGTCGCGGTGACGCGCCTTCAGCGCCTTGAGCGAATTCTTGATCTTCATGGTCTTGCCCGTCGGTCTGGGCCCTGTCCGGGCCGAATTATTAAGGCGCGCCTGAAAAGCGCGCCTTTGAACTTGCGGTGGCTCATAAACGAGGAGCCTTGCCCGTGTCAACCGCAAGCGTGCTGGATAGAGGCCGAGAATGGCTTTGGCCATCAAATATCCGCCATCTCGGCTCCACGCCATTGCGTGGCCGAAGGCGGGCTGGAATGGTGCGGCACCCGCAAGCCGATTTGGAGACCTCTATGCGCCTGTTGTTTGTGTCCGCGAGCCTTGCCGTTATGGCAGCCGCCTCCATCGCGCAGGCGCAGGAATGCGACCGCAACGACGACAGCCAGCAGATGATGAACATCTGCGCCGGCGAGGACTATCGGGCCGCCGATGCCAAGCTCAACCAGGCCTACAAGGATCTCGTCGGTCGCAACGACGACAAGGGCAGGAAGCTGCTGCAGGTCGCGCAACGCGCCTGGATCGCCTTCCGCGACGCCGAATGCGCCTATACGACGACAGACAGCGAGGGCGGCTCCATCCATCCGATGGAGGTTTCACAATGCCTGACCGAACTGACGGACCAGCGCATCAAACAGCTCACCGCGGGCGCCAATTGTAGGGAAGGCGATGCGAGTTGCGCCAGCCCCGACGAAGACGGGGATCTGAACGACGAGCTGCAATAGGGCTCGAGCCACGCCCTCGCGCAAAGTGCCGGAATGGCTTAGCTACGGCGGCTGATGCGCGTGAAATGGCCCATCTTGCGGCCTGGGCGCGCTTCCGCCTTGCCGTAGAGATGCAGCATCAGATCGGGCTCGGCGAGCAAAGCGGGTACGCGCAGCACATCGTCGCCGATCAGGTTTTCCATGATGCAGTTTGAATGCCGGCCAGGGTTGCCCAGCGGCAGGCCGGCAATGGCGCGGATATGCTGCTCGAACTGCGAAACGATGCCGGCGGCTTCCGTCCAGTGGCCGGAATTGTGCACGCGCGGCGCCATTTCGTTGGCCAGCAGCGTGCCATCGGCAAGAACGAAGAACTCGACGCCGATGACGCCGACATAGTCGAGGGCCGACAGGATTTTCGCCGCCGCGGCCTGCGCCGTTGCCGCCGTGTCCAGTCTGATCTGGGCCGGCAGGGTCGAGGTATGCAGGATGCCGTCGCGGTGGACGTTCTCAGCCGGATCGTAGGCGGCGACCGCGCCGTCCAACCCGCGCGCGGCGATGACCGAGATTTCGCGCTCGAAAGCGACGAAGGATTCGAGGATCAGCGGCACATTGCCCATGGTCTCGCATGTGCCGGCAAAGCCGCCCGTCTCCATGTTGCGGAAGACGCGCTGGCCCTTGCCGTCATAGCCCATGCGGCGGGTTTTCAAGATGCCGCTGCCACCGAACTCTCTCAGCGCCGCCGTCAGTTCGTCGTCATTGTCGACGGAGCGGAAATCCGCTGTCCTGATGCCGATGCTGTTAAGGAATACCTTCTCCGCCACCCTATCCTGGGCAACTTCCAGCGCTCGCGGCGGCGGATAAACCGGGACCTTGGCAGCAAGTGCGCCGGCGGCCGCCACCGGCACATTCTCGAATTCGTAGGTGACGACGGCGCTGACTGCCGCCAGTTCGGCAAGGGCGTCCGCATCGTCATAGGCGGCGGTGATCTGGCGGTTGGCGACCTGAGCCGCCGGGCAATCGGCCTGCGGTTCGAGGATAATTGTGCGGTAGCCGAGGCGCGCTGCGGCGACAGCCAGCATGCGGCCGAGCTGGCCGCCGCCGATGATGCCGATGCTCGATCCCGCGGGCAGGCTCACGGCGCGTCCGTCGGTTCGGTGGCGACCCTGGCGGTTTGGGCGGCGCGCCAGGCATCCAGGCGGGCGGCAAGTTCTTCGTCGTTCAGCGCCAGCACGGCGGCCGCCAGAAGGGCGGCGTTGGCCGCACCCGCCTTGCCGATGGCAAGCGTGCCGACCGGAATGCCGGCCGGCATCTGGACGATGGAGAGCAGCGAATCCTGGCCTGACAGCGCCTTCGATTCGACCGGCACGCCGAACACCGGCAGCGGCGTCAGAGCCGCCGTCATGCCGGGCAGGTGGGCGGCGCCGCCGGCCCCGGCGATGATCACCTTGTAGCCGGCCGCCTTGGCGCCTTTGGCGAAATCATAGAGGCGGTCCGGGGTGCGGTGGGCGGAGACGATCAGCCGCTTGTGCGGAATGCTCAGCGCCTCCAGCGTTTCGGCGGCGTGGCGCATCGTCGCCCAGTCGGACTGGCTGCCCATGATGATGGCGACGTCGGCGCGGTGGTCGGTCAAGCGCATGCTCCCGGCGGTAAAGGCGCGCCTTAGCGGAATTCGGGCTGGCCCGCAAGGATGGCGGCCGCCGCAGCCTAGTCCGGCCAGCGCAGGGCGCCGGATGAATCCTTTCGCGGCTGTCTCATCGCATCCGTCGGCCTGTCGGCCGCGGTGAGCACGGCGCGCAGCTGCTCGGCGACGATCTCGGCCTCGCCGGGGTGCAGATTGCACGGGTCGAGGAAGAAATGGCCGCGCTCGGCCTCGTGGTTGCGCACGATGATGGGCGGCGATCCGGCCGCCAATGCCGAGGCGAGGCCGGCGGCGGTGAAGCGGCTTTTGGGCAAGACAAAGATTTGCAGCCGGTCGAGCGGATTGGCGGTCGGGTCGGGAATGATGTTTGCGACGATGCCGGGTATTCCCTGTAGCGAATCCCTCCACAGATTGAGCGCCGCTTCCTCGCGCCGGCGGATGCCGGCATGGTCGCGCTTTTCCCAGGCTTCGAGCGCAGCCATGGTGCCGGCGATGCTTTCCTTGCCGACCTTCATGGCGCGGGCGACGCCGCGGTTCTGCAGATAGGCGGCGCGGACAAGATCCTTGCGTCCCGTAACGATGCCGCTGGTTGGCCCCGAAAGGAATTTGTGGCCGCTGTAGACGACGATGTCGGCGCCGCGCGCCAGGAAGCTGCGCAGGTCATATTCGGAAGCCGCGTCGACGATCACCGGCACGCCCCTGGCGTGGCAGATTTCGCAGAATTCCTCGAGGGAAAGCATGCCGTACTGCACGGTGTGGTGCGCGACGACATAGAGTGCTGCCGCCGTGCGCTCATTGATCGCTTCGCGCAGGTGATAGTCCTGGGTGACGCTGACGGTACCGGCTGGAATGACCTTGGCGCCGGCGACGCGGATCGACTGGTCGATCGGCGCGCCGTAATTGACGATATGGCCAAGCTGGATGACGACTTCGGACTTCAGGCCTTCGGTGTCGTCGGGCAGCCGTTCGATCGCCAGCAAATTGGTGCCGGTCATCGCCCCGGCGATCGCCATTGTGATGCCTGAGGCGCAGCAGGCGGTGATGAAGCCGGCCTCGCCGCCGGTGAGGCGGGCGGTGATCACGCTTGCGGCGCGCTGCAGATCGTCCATCTCCACCCATTGCGAGGCGATCTCGGCCATGGCGCTGATCGCCTCGGGAACGATGATCGAGGCGCCGAGGGTCGTCATCGTGCCGGAGACGTTGATGATCGGCCTCAGTCCCAGCCGTTCACGGATCGTGGTGTTGGAGCCGGTGTCGGAATAGGTTTTCATGTTCAGCAATCCCTTGACGGTCAGGCGGCGATCTCGACGACCGCTTCGATTTCGACGGTGATGTTTCCAGGCAGCGAGCCGACCCCGATCGCCGAGCGTGCATGGCCGCCGATCTTGTCGAAGACGCTGGCGAACAGGTCCGAGCAGCCATTGACCACTTTCGGGTGGTCGCTGAAGGTCGGCGTCGCATTGACGAAGCCGAGCAATTTGACGACGCGCACGATGCGGCCGAGATCGCCGGCGGCGGCGTGCATGACGGCGAGCAGGTTGAGGCCGGTGAGGCGGGCATGCTCATAGGCCTGCTCGACGGTGACGTCCTCGCCGACCTTGCCGGTGCACAGCGTGCCGTCGGCGCGCAGCGGCCCTTGACCCGAAAGAAAGATCAGCCGGCCGCTTTCCGCATGGGTGACGAAATTGGCGATCGGCGTCGGCGGCTCGGGCAGCGTCAGGCCGAGCTCGGCGAGCCGGATGTAAGGCGTCATGGAAGAATTCTCCTTGGGCCGGCCTGTTGTTTTACGCAATTCCCAAGGGAAAGCGCTTCGCGCTTTTCCCGGGAAAACCGCTTACACTTTTCCTGGAATTGCTTCGGGCCGCCCATGTCAGAAATGCGAGGCGCGGAACCGCGCCAGGAAAGAGCGCAGGCGCTCATTGGTGGTCTCTTCGGCAAGGATCTCCTTCGGCGGGCCAACAGCGCTGACACCGCCATCGGCCATGAAGACAATGCGGCTCGAAGCGTCGCGGGCAAAGGCCATCTCGTGCGTGACCATCACCATTGTCATGCCGTCTTCGGCCAGGCTGCGCACAACGGCCAGCACCTCGCCGACCAATTCGGGATCGAGCGCGGAGGTGATCTCGTCGAGCAGCAGGATCTTTGGCTCCATGGCGACTGCCCGCGCTATGCCGACGCGCTGCTGCTGGCCCCCGGAGAGTTCCGCCGGCAGGCTGTCGGCCTTGTGGGCGAGGCCGACGCGGCTCAGCCAATGCTCGGCGATCTGGCGCGCCTCGGCCTTGCTCTTGCCGCGCACCTTGGTGAGGCCGAGCATGATGTTGCCGGCGGCGGTGAGGTGCGGAAACAGGTTGAAGCTCTGGAACACCATGCCGGTTTCGGCGCGCATATTGGCAAGGTCGCGCTCGCTGCGCCGCTGGCGCGCGCCGGCCTCACGAAAACCGACCTCCTTGCCGTCGATGCGGATCGAACCTGAGTCGTAGCTTTCGAGAAAGTTGACGCAGCGCAGCAGGGTGGTTTTGCCGCTGCCGGAAGGGCCGATGACGGTGACCACCTCGCCCCTGTCCACCTTGAGGCTGACCGAGCGAAGCACCTCGACCGAACCAAAGGCTTTCGAGACCCCGGCAATGTCGAGAAGGGCAGCATTGTCGTTCGAGCTTGTGGCCATCGTGCTAGTCCCGGATGAAGGCAAAGCGCCGTTCCAGCCGCCGGCTGGCGTAGGAAAGCGCATAGTTGACGGCGAAATAGATCAAGGCGCCGAGGATGTAGAGCGGCATCGCCTCATAGGTGCGGCCGATGACCTGGTTGATCGCCTGCATCAGGTCGGTGATGCCGAGCAGCGAGACCAGGGCGCTGCCCTTGACCGCATCGGTGACGCCGTTGATCCAGGGCGGCAGGAAGCGCCGGAAGGCCTGCGGAAAGATGACGTAGGTGAGCCGCTGGCGAAAAGTCAGCCCAATGGCCATCGCCGCTTCTGACTGGCCCTTGGGAATAGAGCCGACGGCGCCCCGGAGATACTCAATGACCTGCGCCGTCTTGAACAAGGTCAGCGCCAGCACCGCCGCCGAGAAGGATTGCAGATGCAGGCCGATGGCCGGCAGGCCGTAATAGACGAAGAACATCAGCACCAGGATCGGGATGCCGCGGATGGTGTCGGAGAAGATGCGCACGGCCCAGCGCAGCGGCACCGGGCCGTAGACCAGGCCGACGCCGAGCGCGACGCCGGCAATCAGCGACAGCACCACGACCAGCAGCGACACCCACAAGGTGATGGCGAAGCCCTGGGCGAGGAACGGTACGGCGTAGAGGATCTGGCTCAGCATGTCAGCGCGCAGCCCTGAACCGGCGTTCGACCAGCCGCAGCCCGAAGAGCAGGGTGTAGCCGGTCACCAGATACATCGCCGTCGTCACCAGATAGACCTCGACGATGCGGAAGGTGTTGAAGTTGATCCACTGGGCGCCGAAGGTGAGCTCGGGCACCGAGATCACCGAGGCGATCGACGTGTCCTTGAACAGCGAGATGAAGGTGTTGGACAGCGCCGGCAGCGTGATGCGCAGCATGGTCGGCAGGCGCACATGAACCAGCCGCTGCCAAGGCGTGAGCCCGATCGCCTTGCCGGCATCGAGCTGGCCGCGCGGCACGGCTTCGAGGCCGGAGCGGAACACCTCGACCAGATAGGCGCCGCTATAGACCGACAGCGTCAGCACGAACGAGGTCGGCGCGTCGTAGGCGACGTCGATCACCGTCGGCAGGCCGTAGAAGACAAGATAGACGAGCAGGATCAGCGGCACGTTGCGGATGAATTCGACGTAAGCCGCAATGATGGCGCGCACCACGCGTCCGGCCGAGACATACCAGACCGCCAGCACCAGGCCGATGACGACGCCGATGGCAATCGAAATCACGGCAAGCTCGAGGCTGAGCAGAAGGCCGCCCCACAGCTTGTCGAAATGGCGCCAGATCAGGTTGAAGTTGAGCGTATAGCCCATGCGTCTCCCGCAATAACCAAGGGGATGCGAACTAGAAGGCGGAAGGGCTAACCCTTCCGCCAGCACTTGTCAGACAACCGGGAAACCGGGATGGCGGGCCGGCGGCTCCTGGCCGAAATAGTCCTTGAAGGCGGCGTCGTAGAGTGCGGTCTCATGGCCGAACATGGCGATGGTGAAGGTCTGGTTGACGAAGGTCAGCCAGTCCAGGTCGCCCTGCCTGACCGCCGCGCCGTAGAGCATCGAGTACCAGCTCTTGCCGGCATCGAAATATTTGTCGGGGTTGCGCGAGGCCAGCCAGCGCACGGTTGAAAGATCGACGGCGGCGGCATCGGCGCGTTTCGATTCCAGTGCCTGCAGCACATTGGCCTGGGTGTCGATCTGCAGCACCTGCGCCTCCGGCAGGGCGTAATGGACCGAGCTTTCGGCGTCGACATTCTGCAGGATCGAGATGCGCGTCGCCGAACCGCCGGCGAGCAGCTTGTCGAAGGTCTTGTTTTCCGCGGTCGGCAGCGTCAGCAGGGCGACGCCCTCGACATAGTATGGCCTGGAGAAGTGGATCAGCTGCGAGCGCTGCGCGGTCATGGTCATGAACTGGATGGTAATGTCGACCTTGTTGGTGGTGACATTGGGGATGCGCTGCGCCGGATCTTGCATGACGAACTCGACCTTGCTCGGATCGTCGAACAGACCCTTGGCCAGGATGCGGCCCATGGTGATGTCCATGCCGACCAGCTCGCCGGCATCGTTTTCGAAATGCCATGGCGCGTTGGTGCTGCCGGTGCCGACGATCAGCTTGCCGCGGTCAAGCGCGGTGCGCAGAACGCTGTCGGATGCGGCTTGTGCCGCCGCCTTTTCGGCGCTGACAGCGGTCATCACGCCCGCCGTTGCAAGCCCGGCCATGCCCAGTTTCAGAAAATCTCGCTTGGATGCGTCGTTCACTGCGACCTCCTGTTGTTTGAGTTCCCCTTACAGACACACGTGTCGCCGACTTGAATTGTCTCTTACAATAGACACATGTATCCTATACAAGACAGATACTAACATCAGGAATCAGTTATGCAAGACAGCAATGGACTCACGGATCGGGCGGAGCTTGGTCCAGCCGAGAGCCCGACGCCCGACAAGACCTCCGGCTCGCGCGAGAAGGGCCTCAACCGGGTGCTGGAGATCCTGGAATTCCTGCATGTCACGCAGCGCGCCATCGGCATTGGCGATCTCGCCAAGGGGGTGAATGCGCCGCGCTCCACCACCTATACGCTGGTGCGTTCGCTGGTCGATGCGGGTCTCCTGGAGATGGAGGGCGACGGCAACCGGGTCTATTTCGGCAAGAAGCTCTACCTCTATGGGATGGACTATGTCAGGGGCAACGACCTGCTTAGGCGGGGCCGGCAGGAGGTCGACAATCTGTCGCGCGAGACCGGCGAGACCTCCGAATTGTGCATGCTGCAAAGCGGGCGCTATACCATCGTCCATTCCAGCCCCGGCACCAGGCCGTTCCGCATCAGCTCGGCCACTGGCTTACAGATCCCGCTGCCATGGACGGCATCGGGGCGGCTGCTTCTGGCCGGATTGGAAAGGGCCGCCATCCAGGACATGGTCTCGGAAGACGACCTTTTGCTGCCCGACGGCCGCAGGCTGCAGTTCGACGACTTCATTGCCGATATCGCGACGGCCAGAACGACCGGCTATTGCATCACTTCGGGGCTGGTCGACGCCTACACCAAATGCCTGGCCGCCCCTGTCTTCGCGGCCGCCGGCAAGGTCGAGGCGACGCTGTGCCTGGTGGTGCCGATCGACACTTCAGCGGAGAAGACCGACGAATTGCTGACGTTGCTGCGCCATCGCGCGGCGCGGCTGTCGATAGCGGGGTGAGCAGTTAGGCCCCGAGGCCGTCGGCTAAGCGATGATGTCCGGAATGATCTTGTCTTCCAGCGCCATCAGCCGGTCCTTGAGGAAAAGCTTCTTCTTCTTCATGCGCTGGATCTGCAAGGGGTCGCAGCCCATGGCGATCATCGCATTGATGGCCGCGTCGAAATCGGCATGCTCCTGCTTCAGGCGGGAAAATTCGAGGCGGACATCGGCCTTTTCCTGGTCGGACATTCTCTACCGTCTGCATGTCTGCGGCGCCCGGCAATGGGCATGATTGGGCGGGGGCGGCATCAATTGCCGCCGGCGCGCAGCCAATATCACATATCACATTGTCGTGGAATGCTACCACGCAGCATTCGACATCGCAGCCGGATGGTGGCAGACTGTCATGGTGCCGTCACAGATGCGACCTGCGGTGGACGTGCCTTTGACGGCTGCAATCGAGGAAACCATGAAAGGGAGAACCAATCATGTCTCTTGCATCCCATCTTGATGAGTTGCAGCGGAAACACGGTGATATCGAACGCGAGATCGACGATGCGATGAACCATCCATCGGTCGACGACCTCGAAATCGTGAATCTGAAGCGACGCAAGCTGGCACTCAAGGACGAGATTGAAAAACTGAAGGCGAAACCGACGAGACACTGACGCCCTTCCAGGATTAGACGCGCCGCCTTGGCGCGTGACTATCGCTCCGGTGGCGACATGCCGCCGGAGGCCTGTTTTTGCTACTTGATTCCGATACTGTTGGCCGGCGAAACCCGTCTGTGGGGTCGCCGCGCTGCTGCGATTTGGCGGCTCTGCTTGTCTGTCGCCATTGACAAGCCATCTTTGCTCCTCCACCTCATGCCCGAACCTCAGCGCTATGCGCTGATAGCTGTTTGAGCGTGCGTCGACGTGGACGTATGTCGCTCGGGTGATCAAGAGGCTGCCGGCATGACCGGGTATTTTTCCTCCCCCTTTGCGCGCCGGACATCGGTCGGCGTCGATGTCGGCGGCGTGGTCGTCGGCGGCGGCGCGCCGGTCGTCGTGCAGTCGATGACCAACACCGACACGGCCGATATCGACCAGACCGTCGCGCAGGTTGCGGCTTTGCATCGCGCCGGCTCCGAGATCGTGCGCATCACCGTCGATCGTGACGAGAGCGCTGCCGCCGTGCCGCGCATCCGCGAACGGCTCGAGCGGCTCGGCATCAATGTGCCGCTGGTCGGCGACTTCCACTATATCGGCCACAAGCTGCTGGCCGACCATCCGGACTGCGCCGAGGCGCTGGCCAAATACCGCATCAATCCCGGCAATGTCGGCTTCAAGGACAAGAGAGACCGCCAGTTCGCGGCGATCGTCGAAATGGCGATCAGGCATGACAAGCCGGTGCGCATCGGCGTCAATTGGGGGTCGCTCGATCAGGAACTGCTCACCCGGCTGATGGACGAGAACCAGCGCCAAGGCTTCCCGCTGACGGCGCAGGAAGTAACCCGCGAGGCGATCGTGCAGTCGGCGATCCTGTCGGCCGAAATGGCCGAAGAGATCGGCCTCGCCCGCGAAAAGATCATCCTGTCGGCCAAGGTCAGCGGCGTGCAGGATTTGATCGCCGTCTATACCGAGCTTGCCACGCGTTCCAACCATGCGCTGCATCTTGGCCTCACCGAAGCCGGCATGGGCTCCAAGGGCATCGTCGCCTCGTCGGCTGCCATGGGCATCCTCTTGCAGCAAGGCATTGGCGACACCATCCGCATCTCGCTGACGCCGGAGCCGAATGGCGATCGCACCCGCGAGGTGCAGGTCTCGCAGGAACTGCTGCAGACCATGGGCTTCCGTCAGTTCGTGCCGATCGTCGCCGCTTGCCCCGGCTGCGGCCGCACGACATCCACCGTGTTCCAGGAACTCGCCCAGAACATCCAGGCCGATTTGCGCAAGAACATGCCGGTCTGGCGGGAGAAATATCCCGGCGTCGAGAACCTCAAGGTCGCGGTGATGGGCTGCATTGTCAACGGCCCCGGCGAATCCAAGCACGCCGATATCGGCATCTCGCTGCCCGGCACCGGCGAGACGCCGACCGCGCCGGTCTTCGTCGACGGCAAGAAGTCAGCGACGCTGCGCGGTCCGTCGATCGCCGCCGATTTCGAAAAAATGGTTGCCGACTATATCGAGCAGCGGTTTGGACAGCACGGCAAAGCCGCGGCCGAATGAGCCCATGCGGGGGCTGCTCAAAGCCGGTTTGTTCCTGCTCTGCGCGCTGAGTGCCGGACAGGCGCTCGCCGATCCACCGCAATCGCGCTCGGCGGCGAAACGATTGATCGGCCGTGTCTGTGACCTGATCGAGACGCATGCCGAGCGGAACGGCCTGCCGAAGGATTACTTCGCCCGGCTGATCTGGAAGGAAAGCCGCTTCGACCCCAATGCGGTGAGCCCTGTCGGTGCCGAAGGCATCGCCCAGTTCATGCCGGGCACCGCCAAGATGCGCGGGCTGGCCGATCCTTTCGACATCGACCAGGCGATCCCGGCTTCGGCGAAATATCTCGCCGAAATGAAGACCGGCTTCGGCAATCTCGGCCTGGCGGCGGCTGCCTACAATGCCGGCGAGAGCCGCGTTTCGCGCTGGCTGGATTCCGGCGGTTTCCTGCCGATGGAGACCGAGAGCTACGTCTTCGACATCATGGGCGAACCGGCCGACAAGTTCTCCGACAGCGCCTACGCCGGAACGATCGAGCCGCTCGACGCGAAAACCAGCTTTGCCGTCGCCTGCCGCAAGCTGCCGGTGATCATGTCGAGAACCGTGGCCATGGCGTCGATCAATGTGAAGCCATGGGGCGTCCAGGTGGCCGGCAATTTCCGCAGGGGCGCGGCGATCAATCAGTGGCTGCGGGTCAGGAGCCGGTTTCCGGCGCTGCTTTCCGGTCGTGACCCGGTGGTCAGCCGGGTGCGCACGCCGATCGGCCGACGCGGCATCTACGCCGTCAGGATCGGCGTCGACGACCGTGCCGCCGCCAACGTCATCTGCCAGAAACTGCAAAGCGTCGGCGGCGCCTGTATCGTCGTGCGCAACCGATAGGGGGCGACATGACGGCCAAAATCGTCCTGCTTAATGGCGTCGGCAGCGCCGGCAAAAGCTCGATCGCCAGGGCGCTGCAAACAATCGCCACCGAGCCCTTCCTGCATGTCCAGATGGATGCTTTCATCGACATGCTGCCGCCGGCGCTGCAGGATCATGCCGACGGGTTTTCCTTTGAGACCGTGCTGGAAGACGGCAAGCCGTCGGTGGTGATCAGGAGCGGGCCGGTCGGCGCGCGAGCCATGCGCGGCATGCGCCATGCCATCGCCGCCATGGCCGGGCAAGGCAACAATCTCATTGTCGACGACGTGATCTTCAATGACGAGATAGCGGAGCACCGCAAGTTGCTGTCGAGCTTTGACCTGCATCTGGTCGGCGTCATGGCGCCGCTGGAGGTGCTGGAAGCGCGCGAGGCCGCGCGCGCCGACAGGCTGCCTGGCCTGGCGCGCTGGCAATATGGACGCGTCCACAAGGGCATGGACTACGACCTCGAAGTCGACACCAGCCGGCTGACGCCGCTTGAATGCGCCCGTCGCATCCAGGAAAGATTCCGACTATAGTGGCCGGTGTTCTTTTGTTGCAATCATGGCTCTTCCAATCGCCCAAAAGCGATAGTCACCCGTCATGTGCAGGGTCGTGGCGATTAAATATTAATGAGCCCTGCTGTAGCAAAAGAGGTCGATATCTCCGACGAGAGCTTTTTTGCGATCGTCAAAAAGGCGGGGCATAGGGGGCGGTGGCAAATTTCCTTAGACGCGTTGTAAGTGAACTTGAAACGCCGCGCGCCAAACGGCCGTTCGGTTCTGGCTGGCTGTCCGGCTCGATTGGCTTGCTTGCCGGGGTCACCGCCCTGCTGATGGTCATCGTGCTGCGCTACCCGTCGCTTACATCGATGCCGGATCTGGCCCCCATCCACCAGATGCTGTTCTTCAAGCCGGTGCTCTATTTCGTCCTCATCTCCGGCTATATCCTGGCGATCCTCAGCATGACGCTGCGCAGGCAAAAGACGCTCGGCGCGGCAGCGATGTTCACTGTGCTGCTGGCGTCGCTGGTCGGCATGCTTCCGGTGCGCCATCAACTGCACATCGACGGGGTGTTCTTCGGGCTCGATTTCTTCATCCTGAACGCCTTGTTCATGGGTGTGCTGTTCGTCCCGCTCGAACGTCTTTTCGCGCGCAACAAGGATCAGACCGTGTTCCGCGACGAATGGCGCGAGGACCTGTTCTACTATCTGGTCTCGTCGCTGCTGGTGCAGATTTTGACCTACCTGACCTTGGCGCCGTCCAACTTCGTCAATGCACAGGGCGCCCTTGGTTCGGTGCGCGCCTGGGTCCACGGCTTGCCGTGGCTGGTGCAACTGCTGGCGGTAATGTTCCTGACCGACTTTGCCCAGTATTGGGTGCATCGGGCCTTTCATCGCATTCCCTGGCTGTGGAAGTTCCATGCCGTGCACCATTCCGCCAAGTCGATGGACTGGATTGCCGGTGCGCGCATGCATTTCCTGGAAATCATCATGCTGCGCAGCCTGACGGCAACCCCGATGTTCGTGCTGGGGTTCGATGAATTGGCTATCCAGACGTATATTTTGATCGTCTACGTCTATTCGTCTTTCATCCATTCCAACATCGGGACCAGTTTCGGTCCAGTCGAAAAGATGCTGGTGTCGCCGCGTTACCACCACTGGCATCACGGCCTCGAGAAAGAAGCGATCGACGTAAATTTCGCCATCCATTTCCCGCTGCTCGACCGGCTGTTCGGCACCCATCATATGCCCGAAGGGCGCTGGCCGAACGGCTACGGCATTCACGGACATCCCGTTCCGAACGGATACTGGCAGCAATTCCTCTATCCCTTCCGGCGCGGCTAGACTGGAGCCTTTCGCGAAGCGCGCGTGTCACCGCGCCCTGGCGGGGTTAGCCCAATCCATGACAAGCGACAGAGTCCCAGATGCTTGACGGCTACATAATCTGCGGCACGCCGAGAACCGGAAGCACTTTGCTGTGCGGCCTTCTGGCCTCGACGAAAACAGCCGGCGATCCGCACTCATTCTACCGGCGGCAGGACAAAGCGGAATGGGCCGAAGAGTGGAAATTGCCGCATCCCGAGACGATGAGCGCGCATGATTTCGACGTCGCCTATCTCGGTGCGGCAATCAGCGCGGGAAGGGGCGGAACAGGCGTCTTCGGCTTGCGCCTGATGCGGGAAAACCTGGGTGAACTCTCGGCCATCCTCGACCGGATCTACCCAGACCTGCCATCGGACAAAGCACGCTTTGAAAAGGCCTTCGGCCGGATCCTCTACATCCATCTTTCGCGCGAAAACAAGCTGGCGCAGGCGGTGTCGCTGATCAAGGCCGAGCAGACTGGGCTTTGGCACATCGCGCCCGACGGAACCGAGATCGAACGGGTCGCACCGCCGCAGGAACCCCGCTACGATTTCAAGCGGATCCAGCGCGAGCTTGCCGAACTCGAAGCCTATGACGCGGGCTGGAATGTCTGGTTCGCGGAGCAGGGGATCGTCCCGCTGCGCATCGGCTATGAGCGCCTGTCAGCCGATCCGGCAGCGGCATTGTCATCCATCTGCAAGGCCCTGGGCGTTCCGGCGCCGAATGCCGCCGACGTAAAGCCGGGCGTCGCCAAGCTCTCCGACGAGACCAGTCTCGACTGGATGCACCGCTATCGTCTGGACGCGGCGATTTGATCAAGCCCTCTTTACCGTGACCGTTTCGCTGAGCCATGTGCCGATCTTACTGCCGAGGCGGTCGGGCGACACCGGCTTGGGCAGATAGTCGTCCATTCCGGACTCGATACATTTGTCGCGGTCGCCCTTCAGTGCGTGAGCGGTGACGCCGATGATTGGTGTGTGATTGCCACTCGCTGCCTCCGCCGCCCGGATGGCGCGGGTCGCCTCGTAGCCGTTCATCTCCGGCATGGAGACGTCCATGAGGATCAGCTTCGGCCGCAGCGCCCGGTACATCTCAACGGCCGTGCGGCCATTGCTGGCGATGCGGTAGCTGAGGCCAAGCCCATTGAGGATTTGGCCGAACACCAGCTGGTTCACGTCATTGTCCTCGGCGATCAGAATATCGATCGGGCCGTTTGGCGTGGCGATCGATTCAGGCACTGTGGCCGCCGGAATTGCCGGGCCGCGAATGACGGTGAAGGCGGGTGGCGTCACGGGTGCCGCCTGCGGAACAACAGGCTCGCGAACGAACTGGGCCTTGCCGATCTGGGCCCGCGCTTTCTGGATGGCCGAGATGACGGTGCCGAGCAGGATGGCCGAGCGAGCCGGCTTGGTGAGATGCGCGGCGATGCCGAAATCGATGACCATCTTGCCGAAATCGACCTGGTCGACCGAGGTCAGCAGCACCACCGGGATGGCGGAGAGACGGCTGTCGGCGGAAATCGCCTTGGCGACATCGGCGCCGTTCATGCCGGGCATCTGGTAGTCGAGGATGATGCAGTCGACCGCAGCACCGAGCTGGCTGGCCCGGTCTAGAAAGGCGAGGCCAACGGCGCCGCTTTCGGCGGCCGCGCAGTCGAAGCTCCAGCTTCTGAGCTGTTCCAGCAAGATCTCGCGGTTGACCGGGTTGTCGTCGATGACCAGCACGCGGGCGCCGGTGACATCGACCGGCACGACCTCGTTGCGCGTGTCCTGCTGATGCGCCGGCAGCGGCACGGCGAACCAGAACACCGAGCCGCGGCCGATCTCGCTTTCGACGCCGATCTTGCCGCCCATCAGGTCGATGAGGCGGGCGGCGATGGCAAGGCCGAGGCCGGTGCCTTCATGGCGGCGCGTCGACGAGCCGTCGACCTGCGCGAATTTCTCGAACACGTTCTCGAGCTTCTCGGCAGGAATGCCGATGCCTGTGTCCTCGACGCGGACCTTGAGCTGGACCATGCCGTCGACCACCTCGCCGCCGACATCGATCAGCACATGGCCCTTCTCGGTGAACTTCACCGCATTGCCGAGCAGATTGGTGACGATCTGACGGAACCGTCCGGCATCGCCGACGACATGGGCAGGCAGGCGCGGGTCGACGCGCACGATCAGCTCGAGGTTCTTTTCGGCGACGCGCGCCGACACCAGTGTGGCCACGTCCTCGACCGCTTCGGCAAGCCGGAAGGGTGCAGGATCGAGCGTCAGCTGACCGGCATTGATCTTGGAGAAATCGAGGATGTCGTTGATGATGGTGAGCAGCGCATTGCCGGACTTGACGATCACTTCGGTGAAGGTCTTCTGGCGTGCGTTAAGCTCGGTCTTGGCGAGCAGTTCGGCCATGCCCAGCACGCCATTCATCGGCGTGCGAATCTCATGGCTCATATTGGCCAGGAATTCCGATTTGGCGCGGTCGGCCGCTTCGGCCTTGAACAAGGATGCGGCGGATTCGGTGAATGCGCGGCGGATCGCCTTTTCCATGGGCCGGAAGATCCAGAGGGCGACGATGGCAAGAACCGCGAACAGAAGGCCGCTTGCCCACAACAGCAGCCTGTCGCTGGAGGCGTCGGCCAGATGGCGTTCGCCATCCATGGCGGTACGCACACGCACCAGCATCGGCTGGACGAACAGGTCGTTCTGGTTGAGGATTTCGCGCGAACTCCATTCGTCGGTCTGTTGCGCCGCCGACATCAGGTTGAAGTTGCGCACGATGTCGCGCGACGACCAGAACAGGTCGCCGTTGACGGCGGCCGACGAGAGTTCGTCCAGCGTTTTGGCCGACAGGCTCGGCTTGATCGCGGCCAACTCCGCGGACAGTGTTTCGATCTCGCTGGTCAGGCGTTGCGAATGGCCGCGCGCGGCGGCGGCAAGGCCGTCACGGGTTTCGGTGCGCCAGGTCGTGCTGGCGGTTTCGGCAAAGCTGGAGGCGTTGCGCAGGTCGCGGGTGAAGACGACGAGATTGCTGCTCAGCGCGTCGATGTCGTGGCGGAAGGAATTGACGCGATTGAGCGCAAACATCACCGCGGTGGAAGCCAGCGCAAAGATGAGCAATCCCGAGATGTAGCGGATCCGGATCGAGCGGATGAAGAAAGAATATTCCGGCATGCGCAACCCCAACACATACGCATCATTTTAACGGTCGGGATTACGCTTGATTTACATTAAAATTCCGTTCGCGCCTGGCGGGCCGTCAAGATCCTGGCTGCACGTGCCCGGAGTTGGCGCCATAGAGGGTGGCATCGCATTCGCGCATCATGCGCAGTGCTTCTTCCTCGGTCAGGCCAAACTTGCGCATCATGCTCCGGATTTCGGGGCCTACAGCTATCTCCACCGGTCTTGCCGCCTGGCGGGTCTTCCTGGCCTTTTTCTTGGACATCAGTTCGTTTCCCGTCCTGCACATGTTTCGCATCAGCCCTGGCCTGGCCTCACCGTGCTGCGCCAGACCATGGGCGCATGGCAGATCAGGCGGCTGCCAGCCTCCTCCCGCACGCCGGTCGCGAGCCGCACGGCGCGCCTGGCGATCTCCTCGATCGGCGGCGAGAACGTCGTCAGCCGGTAAGAGGCCCAGTCGGCCTGCTCAATGTCGTCAAAGCCGATGACGCAGAGATCGCGGGGTACGCTGATGCCGAACTCGTGGCGGGCCGCATCGAGAAAGCCGCACGCAATCAGGTCGGTCACGCAGAACGCCGCATCCGGTCGCTGCCGGCCGGAAAAGAGCCGCCTGGCGCCATCGGCTCCGGTGGCATAGCCGGTGCGGCCCTCGCGCCACACGGTCACCTCCAGCCCTTCCTTCTGCGCGGCGGTAAGGAAGGCGGTTTCGCGGGAGAGCAGGCTGGGCGTGCCGGCAGCCGAGGTCACCAGGGCGGGGCGGGTACAGCCGGCCCGGATGAAGGCATGCAGCGCTGCCTCTGCGGCTGCAGCATTGTCGACACCGATATTGTGCGGGCCGTCGAAGCGGTCATCGCGATTGATCAGCACCAGCCGCTGGCCGTTCTCAAGACAGGTGCGGATCAGCAACTGCGGCGGCGAGCCGGACAGAACGATGCTCGCATCGGCGCGATAGTTCAGCGTGTTGCGCAGCGCCTGGTCGACATGGTGGCTGGGGCCGGAGGTGTTGAACACCATGGCCATTTTGCCGGCGTCCCGCAGATGTTGGGTCAGCGCCTTCTGCAGGCGGGCATGATAGGGCGTGTCGCCATCGGCAACGATGAGGCAGACAATGCCGGTCGAGGCCCGCATCAGGCCGCGAGCCAGATGGTTGACGTGATAGCCGAGTTGCTCGGCCGCCAGCATCACCCGCTCGCGGGTTTCCCCGGAAACGGAAGCGCCGGGCGTGAAGGTACGTGACACGGCCGAGCGCGAAACCCCGGCGAGGTCGGCAACCTGCTGGGCGCTGGAAAAACCGGTGCGGATTCTCGGAACCGTCAAGCGAACGCTCTCGCTGCTGTTTTCGTGATTCTTTGCACGCCCGTGCAATGTAATGCAACTCTTCTGCCATTGCCACCCACCGCACTTGACAGGCATGGCGGAATGCAACAGCTTTGCACAGCCGTGCAATACAAGCCGGCTCAAGAGTGGCATCGGAGGAATACCCTGTCCATTTCGCCGAAGACGGCATTGAGGGCGCGATTGTCCGGACCGGCTGCATGAGCAGGGCGGCGGCGCATCCGAAGGCGGACCGGCTGTCCGAGGCCGAGATGGACAGGCGTGCCGAGGTCTGCCGGAAACTGCTTGTCACGGCCGGGCAACTGGCGATGGAAGGCTATGCCCGGCAGGGCGCCGTCCAGCCGGTGGCGATGAAAGGCCCGCAAGATTTTCTCACTGAAACCGACGGCAAGGTCGAGGAGCACATCCGCGCCACTCTGGCAGATGCTTTTCCGCAGGACGGGTTTTTGGGCGAGGAAGGCGGCGGCACCGGATCGGCCCGCATGTGGGTCGTCGACCCGATCGACGGCACAGCCAATTTCATGCGGGGCATTCCGCATTTCTGCATTTCGATAGCTTTCGTCGAGGACGGCCGCAGCGAGATCGGCGGCATTGCCAATCCGGCCATCGGCGAAACGTACTTTGCCCGTCGCGGGCAAGGCGCGACGCGCAATGGCGCGCCGATCCATGTGTCGCCGACGCAAGCGTTCGACCGCGCCTTTGTCGAGTTCGGCTGGTCGCCGAGGATTCCCAATCGCGACTATCTGGACAAGGTGAGCCTTGTCTGGGCACTCGGCGCCAATGTGCGGCGCTCCGGCTCCGGAGCGCTTGGGCTGGCCTATGTGGCCGACGGCCGCTCGGATGCCTATGCCGAGCTGCACATCAATTCGTGGGACTGCCTGGCCGGATTGCTGCTGGTGGAGGAGGCCGGCGGCCGTGTGAACCGGTTCCTCGACGGCGACGGCATGGCGAAGGGCAATCCCGTGCTAGCGGCAGCACCCGGCGTTGCGGCGACATTGTCCCAGGTGATCGGAGTGCCGCTCGACGACGGGTAGATCGTTTCCAGTGAGAAGACAGGGAGGAATATCGATGAAGACATTTGACAGTAAGCAAGGCTTGCGCGCCGCCTGGCTTGGCCTTGGCGCGGCGCTGGCCATGTTCGGATTGGCGAGTGCCGCCCAGGCGGCCGACCGCAGCCTCACAATGTATTGCGCCGTCGACGAGGCCTGGTGCCGGGCGATGGCGACCACCTACCAGAAGGAGACGGGCGTCAGCGTCGACATGACCCGCATGAGCGCCGGCGAAATCTACGCCCGCCTCCGGGCCGAGAAGGACAATCCGCAAGCCGATATCTGGTGGGGCGGCACCGGCGACCCGCATCTGCAGGCGGCGGAAGAGGGCCTCACCCAGGAATACAAGTCGCCGCAACTGGCAAACTTGCGCGACTGGGCGCTGAAGCAGGCCGACAGGTCGAAGAACCGCACGGTCGGCATTTATCTCGGTGCGCTCGGCTACGGCTATAATGAGGAAGATCTGAAGCAGCGCGGGCTGACCGCTCCGGCGTGCTGGGCCGATCTGGTCAAGCCGGAATTCCAGGGCGAGATCGAGATGGCCGACCCGAATTCATCGGGCACGGCCTGGACTATGCTTGCCACCATCGTCCAGCTGATGGGCGAGGACAAGGCATTCGACTATCTCAAGCAGCTCAACAAGAACATCGCCGAATACACCAAGGCAGGGGCCGCGCCGGCGCTCGCCGTCGGCAAGGGCGAGACGCTGATCGGCATCTCCTTCCAGCACGACGTGATCAATGCCGCGAAACAGAACCCTGCCGTGAAGGTGGTGTCGCCTTGCGAAGGCACCGGCTTCGAGATCGGTTCGATGAGCATCGTGACGGGCGCCAAGCATGCCGAAGAGGCGCAGAAATTCTACGACTGGGCGCTGAGCCCGGACGCGCAGAAGCTCGCGGCGCCGAACGGCAGCTTCCAGATCCCGTCGAACACCGCCACGCCGGTGCCGCCCGAGGCGCCGGACCTCTCGAAGATCAAGCTGATCGACTACGATTTCGCCAAATACGGCTCGTCGGCCGAACGCAAGCGGCTGTTGAAGAAGTTCACCGATGAGGTCCGCAATGGCGGCTGAGCGCGTTCTTTCGCGCTCACTCTAGCATCTGATCGCCGGCTGCCCCTCGCGGCAGCCGGCGCACCATCCTTTGGCACAGAAAGACATTGAATGGCCGCGGCCGGTTCCATGGTCAGTTCCGCTCCTGGACGCAGCGCGCTCGCCTGGGTGATGGCCGCGTGGGCGAGCTTCGTGCTCTTGCCTTGGTACAAGGTCGAAGGCGGCTTCCTGTCGTTCGAGTGGCTTGCACAGCCGGCGGATGCGACGCCGGCCATCATGCTGGCGCTCGGTGGCCGGCCCTGGCTGTTGCCGCTTGTCCTGCCGCTTCTGCTGGCGAGCTGGCTGGTGGCGCGCAACAACCCCAAGAGCCTGGCGGTTGCAGGCGCGGCGGGCCTGCTGTGGCTGGCCATCGAAGGCTTTTCCATCATCCATTCGGGCTGGGGATTTGGCTTACTTACCCGGATCGCCGGCACGCCGGGACCGATACAGCCGGGGCTCGGCTGGGGTGCGGCGCTCTATGCCGTGGCGATGCTGATGTTCATCGCCGAGGCGCTCGCCGCGCGCGGCTGGTGCAAGGGCGACCGTTTCGTCGTCGGCTCGCTCTCAATCGTGATTGCTTCGCTGATCCTGTTCGTCGCCTATCCGCTGCTGTCGATCCTCACCTCGGCCATCCAGGACAATGACAGCAATGTCGTGCCGGCGCTGTTCGTCGAAAAGATCTTCAGCGCCAACATATGGAGCCTGCGCTGCCTCTATGGCGAGGGCCCCTGCGGCGTGGCGTGGAACACGGTGGCGATCGCAGTCCTCGTCGGCTTTTTCTGCACGGCGCTTGGGCTGGCTCTGGCGCTGATTGCGCTTCGCACCAAGCTGCCGGCCAAATGGCTGCTGCGCGGCCTGTCCATCCTGCCGATCATCACGCCGCCCTTTGTCATCGGCCTGGCGCTGATCCTGCTGTTCGGCCGCGCCGGCATCGTCACCAACCTCATGTCGGTGCATCTCGGCATTCCGCGCAGCCGCTGGATCTATGGCATGGCCGGCATCACCATCGCGCAGGTGCTGGCCTTCACGCCGATCGCCTTCCTGGTTCTGGTCGGCGTGCTGCAAGGGGTCAGCCCAAGCATGGAGGAAGCATCACAAACCCTGCGCGCCAGCCGCTGGCGCACGTTTCGCACCGTCACCTGGCCGTTGATCCGGCCGGGGCTGGCCAGCGCCTTCCTGATTTCGTTCATCGAGAGCATGGCCGATTTCGCCAATCCGCTGGTGCTGGGCGGAAACTTCAACGTGCTGTCGACCGACATCTTCTTTGCAGTGGTCGGTGCGGCGCACGACCAGGGCCGCGCGGCGGTGCTGGCGATCGTGCTGTTGATGTTCACGCTGGCAGCCTTCGTCATCCAGCGCCGCTGGATCGGCAGCCGCAGCTACGTCACCGTCGCAGGCAAGGGCGATGGCGGTGTACCGGCGACGCTGCCCAAGGCCTTGCGGATCGGCTGCTACGCCGCCGTCGTTCCGTGGCTGGTTCTGACCATCGTGGTCTACGGCATCATCCTGGGCGGCGGTTTCGTGCAATCGATCGGGCGCGACAACACGCCGACGCTCCAATATTTCCTCACCGCCTTTTCGATCGAGAAAGGCGTCAATGGCTGGTTTTTCAGCGGCTCGGCCTGGCCGTCGCTGCTGATGACCATCGGCCTGGCGCTGGTGGCGATGCCGTTCACCGCGGCGCTCGGCATCCTGACGGCCTATCTGCTCGACCGGCAGCGTTTCGCCGGGCGTACCATGTTCGAGTTCCTGGCCATGATGAGTTTCGCCATTCCCGGCACGGTGATCGGCGTCAGCTATATCCTTGCCTTCAACGTGCCGCCGGTGCAGTTGACCGGCACCGGGCTGATCATCGTCATCTCCTTCATCTTCCGCAACATGCCGGTGGCGATCCGTGCCGGGCTTGCCAATCTCGGACAGATCGACAAGAGCCTGGACGAGGCATCGCTGACGCTTGGGGCGCGGTCTTTTGCTACCTTGCGGCGGGTGATCCTGCCGATCCTGAAGCCGGCGATCGTGACCGCGATGATCTACAGTTTCGTGCGCGCGGTGACGGCGGTCAGCGCCGTCATCTTCCTGGCGAGCGGCCGGTTCAATCTCGCCACGGTCTACATTGTCGGGCGCGCAGATGTCGGCGAATACGGCATCGCGATTGTCTATTCGGCGGTGATGATCGTTGTCATGATGGTCATCCTCATCGGCATCCAGCTGCTGGTCGGCGAACGCCGGCTCGGCCGGCGCCGTGCGGGTCCGGAAGCCGTCGTGGCGGCAATCTGATGGGGAGAAGCGGCGTGGATCAGACGGCGAAGAATGCTGCCCCGGTTGTCACGGACAGGCCGGCCGTGCGGTTCGAGGGCGTCACCAAGAAATACGGCGCGGTGATCGCCGTCGACAATGTCAGCTTCGACATCGCGCCGGCCAGCCTGGTGACGCTGCTCGGGCCCTCGGGTTGCGGCAAGACGACGACGCTGCGGCTGATCGCCGGGCTGGAACAGACCAGCACCGGGCGCATCCTGATCGACGACAAGGACGTCACCTTGCTGTCCGCCGCCGAGCGAGATGTCTCCATGGTGTTCCAGTCCTATGCGCTGTTCCCGCACATGAACGTGATGGAGAATGTCAGCTACGGCTTGCGGGCTATGGGGCTTGGCAAGGCGCAGGCAGCCGAGCGCGCCGCCGAAAAGCTGTCGCTTGTCGGCCTGTCCGGCTACGAGAAGCGCCAGCCGAGCGAATTGTCCGGCGGCCAGCAGCAGCGCGTCGCGGTGGCGCGAGCCATCGTACTGGAGCCGAAGGTGCTGCTGTTCGACGAGCCGCTGTCCAATCTCGACGCCAAGCTGCGCCGGCGCGTGCGCGACGAAATCCGGGGTCTCCAGCAAGATCTGGCGCTGACCATGGTCTATGTCACGCATGACCAGGAAGAGGCGCTCGCCGTCTCCGACCGCATCATCGTCATGAACGCCGCTCGCGTCGCCCAGGACGGCACGCCGCGCGACCTCTACAACGAGCCGACCAACCGCTTCATCGCCGACTTCATGGGCGACGCCAATCTGCTCGACGTCGAGGTGCTTTCCAGCAATGCGACCAGTGCAAGGGTCAAGGTCGGACCCTTGCTGCTCGACATGCCGGGTCGCGGTAACGCTCCGGGGCCGGCGATGCTCGCTGTGCGCCCGAATGCCGTGCGCATCTTGCCCGGCCAGCCAGCGGGCACCATGAAGGGCCGGGTGGTCAAGAGCTCGTATCTCGGCGACCACATGGAATACCGCATCGCGATCAGCGATCCGGCGGTCGAACTGTTCGCGACATCGCCTGATGTCACACCCGCCGTGGCGGAAGGGACGATGGTCGGGATCGATTTCGATCCGGCGAAGATCGTGCTGATCAAAGACGATTGAACGCGCCGGGAAAGCACCTTCGAAAAAATCCAGCCTGAATGTCACACCGGCCGGACCTGCCTCGTCATGATGGCGTACCCAACACAAGGACTGCAATCATGACTGCCAAAATCGACCTCTTCGCCGCCGCCCCTGCGCTGATCAAGCAGTGGCAGCGCGCATCGACCGAACTCTCCGTCGCCGCCGGGCTCGAGCACAGCCTCAACGAGCTGGTGAAGCTTCGGGCGTCGCAGATCAATGGCTGCGCCAACTGCATCAATCTGCATGCCACCGAAGCGCGCGAGAATGGCGAGACCGAGCAGCGCATCTATCTGCTGCCGGCCTGGCGCGAAGCGCCCTGCTACAGCGACCGCGAGCGTGCTGCGCTCGGCTGGACCGATGCGCTGACGCGCCTCTCGGAAGGACAGGACCGCGAAAGCGCCTATGATGATCTTAAGGCGCATTTCACCGAGGAGGAGCAGGTGAAGCTCACCGTTTTGATCAACATCATCAATGGCTGGAACCGCATCGCCGTTGGCTTCGGGCTCTACACCGACGCAGCAACGATACGCGCCAGCGCCAAGGCGGCCTGATGACGGCGACGGCACCCGACGACGCGGCAGCGGGCTTCGGCCCGCTGCGTCCGAAGCTGATGCGGGTCGCCTATCGCATGCTGGGCTCGGTGAGCGACGCCGAGGATGTCGTGCAGGATGCCTTCATCCGCTGGATGGGGACCGACCGCTCGCAGGTTCGTGAGCCAGAAGCGTTCCTGCGCCGCACGGTGACGCGGCTTTGCCTTGACCAGCTCAAATCCACGCGGCGCCAGCGCGAGACCTATATCGGCCCTTGGCTGCCCGAGCCGATCGTCGAAGAGGGCGATCTTGAAGATGTCACCTTGCCGCTGATGTTGGCGCTGGAGCGGCTTTCGCCGCTCGAGCGGGCGGCCTTTCTGCTGCACGATGTGTTCGGGCTGGAATTCGAGGAGGTCGCGACCGCCATCGAGCGCGATTCAGCCGCCTGCCGCCAGCTTGCCGCTCGCGCACGGGGCCATGTCCGCGAGGCGCGGCCCCGCTTCAAGGTGGAGAAGCAGCGTGGCCTGGAGATCGCCGAAGCCTTTTTCGCGGCATCGCGCAGCGGCGACATGCAGGCGCTCGGCGCGCTGCTGACGGCAGATGTCAGCGCTCATGCCGATGGCGGCGGCAAGCGTCCGGCGGCTTTGGCGCCGGTGCTGGGCTTCGACGCCGTCATGAAGCAATACGCGCAAGTCGCGGCCTGGCTGCGCGACAATCGCTCGACGCTGGTGCGCATCGGCTTCGTCAATGGACTGCCGGGGTTCGTCACCCAGGAGGCCGATGGCGAACTGCAGACGACCGCGCTTGACATCGAGGACGGGAAGATCGCGGCCGTCTATGTCATGCGCAATCCCGACAAGCTCAGGCATCTGCGTTAGACCCGATTGAATCGGAGCGAAATACCGGTTCGGCCCGCCTCCAAAAGCCAGCCCTTCCTGTGTGCGACCCGCAGGACGATGTCAGGGCCCTTTGCCGCTGCCGCCACCGGCCTCTAGGATGCCTTCTCGCCGTCACGTGGCTGGATCAGCCTGCGCGCGGCATCTGCTCCTGCCGCAAGGAAGCGATCCGACAATTCGGTCCCTGCCACCGCGCGGGCCAGTTGAAGCGCGCCGATGAGGGTCGCAAAGACGCCCATGGCAACGCCTTCCGGATCCCTGGCCTGCGGAAGCGCTGCAGACAACTGGCGCACCAAAACCAGCAAGCGTTCGGTGTAGACTTGGCGCGTTTCGAGCGGCTGACGCGCGAGTTCCGGGAGCAGCGCGGCGTTGGCGCAGCCCGTTCCCGGGTTGTCCCGGTGCGCAGCTGACAGATACGCCGCTATGCCCATCTCCGGACCACCGGCGGCCAATACCTCCTGCAGTTGCTGCACCTGGCTCTCCAGTGCCGCTACAAGGCTTTCACGCACGAGCTCCGCCTTGGACTGGAAATGCGGATAGAAGGCTCCGTTCGTCAGTCCGGCGTCGCCCATAATGGCTGCCAGTCCGGACGCGGCGATGCCGTCACCGCGAAAACGCTGGGCTGCGACCTCCACGATGCGATCGCGGGAGGCGTCCTTTCGGCCCTTTTCGTAGCGCATGGCTGCTATTCCTTTCTGCTATTGCATTACGGTCGTAATTTGATATTATGATCATAATTCAACCAGCGAACGAAAGCTAGCCCCAGTGGCTTTGGAGCATAAAAAATGAATGCGAACTCTGGAAAGACCGCAGTCGTGACCGGAGCCTCTTCGGGCATCGGCCGCGCCAGTGCCGAGGCCTTGGCGCGGGCGGGGTATACCGTTTTCGGGACAAGCCGCAGCAAGGCCGGCAACGGCCCGGCTAAGGTGTCCATGCTGACCTGCGACGTGACCGACGGGGAGTCCGTCAGCGCCCTCGTTGCAACCGTGCTGGCCCAGACCGGCCGCATCGACCTCTTGGTCAACAATGCCGGTGTCGGCCTGCTTGGCGGCGCCGAGGAATCTTCGGTCGCACAGGTGCAGGTTCTGTTCGACGTCAATCTGTTCGGCGTCATGCGCATGACCAATGCGGTGTTGCCGTCGATGCGGCGCCGCGGCCAAGGGCGCATCGTCAACATCGGCTCGATTCTAGGATTGGTGCCCGCGCCATACTCAGCGCACTACTCGGCGGTCAAGCACGCGCTGGAGGGCTATTCGGAATCGCTCGATCATGAGGTTCGCGCCTTCAACATTCGCGTCTCGGTCATCGAGCCGGCATTCGTGCGCACCGTCTTCGACCAGAACGGCATCGAGCCGGATTCCCTGTTGAAGGACTACGATCAGGCGCGCGCCGGTCTCAAGGCGCTGCTTGCCGATGTGATGCCCAAAGCCGATCGGCCGGAAGTGGTGGCGGATGTGGTCGTCAAGGCAGCGACCGACGCCCGTCCGCGACGGCGCTATACCGCAGGGAAGGCAGCGCGCCAGGTCAGCCTGCTGCGCCGCTTCGCCCCCGCGGGGATGTTCGACAAGACCTTGCGCAAGCAGTTCCGCTTGCCGGTCTGAACAACGGCGGGACGGAGAATTTCACGCACAAACGGCACACCAACAGGCACTTCAGAAAGTCACTGCCATGAAGGCATTCGTCGTCGACAAATATAACAAGAAAGGCATTTTGCGGCTGGCCGAGATGCCGGAGCCGGAACTGCTGGACAATGACGTCCTGGTCGAGGTCCATGCCGCAGGAGTGAACCTGCTGGATTCCAAAATCAGAACCGGTGAATTCAAACTCATCCTTCCCTATCGCCGGCCCTTCATTCTCGGTCACGACGTGGCTGGAAGGGTTGTCAGGGTGGGCTCGAAAGTCCGCAAATTCAAACCCGGCGACGCCGTCTATGCGCGGCCGCGCGACGGCCGGATCGGGACATTCGCCGAATTCATCGCAATCGATGAAGCCGACGTGGCGCTGAAGCCGGCGAACCTCAGCATGGAAGAGGCGGCCTCGATCCCGCTGGTCGGTCTGACCGCCTGGCAGGCTCTCATCGAGAGGGCGGGTCTGAAGACAGGCCAGAAGATCTTCATCCAGGCTGGCTCCGGCGGCGTGGGGACATTCGCCATCCAGTTGGCAAAGCATCTCGGCGCGATCGTTGCGACAACAGCGGGCGCGGCAAGCAACGATCTGGTCAGGGATCTCGGTGCCGATGTCGTCGTCGACTACAGGAAGGACGACTTCGAGAAAATCCTGTCCGGCTACGACGTCGTCCTGAACAGCCAGGACGCCAAGACGCTTGAGAAATCCCTGACTGTGCTGAAACCGGGTGGGAAGCTCATCTCGATTTCCGGTCCTCCGGATCCCGAATTTGCCAGGAAACAGGGACTGAACGTGGTGCTAAGGCTGCTGCTGCGGCTGCTGAGCCGTGGTATCAGGACCAAAGCCAAGCGCCGGGGCGTGGGATTTTCGTTCCTGTTCATGTCGGCGCAAGGTGAGCAACTGAGCAAAATCACGTCCCTCATCGAAGATGGGGCGATTCGCCCGGTCGTCGACAGGGTCTTTCCTTTTGAAGCGACCAATGAGGCGCTGGCTTACGTCGAAACAGGACGCGCCAAGGGCAAGGTCGTCGTCAAGGTCAGATAGCGCGCCCAGTTGCTTTGGGGCATTTGAGAGACACCAAAGCAAGGCAGCGCAAGGCCGACAAATTCCGAAAACGGTTCGGCATCCGATCGCCCAAACCTCAGTTGTTGCGGATTGCCACGAAGCTTGCCGCTGCCTTCAGCAAGGCTGCCTGTTCACCGTAAGGCTCAAGCAATTCATGGGCCTGCTTGACCAGCCCATGGAGCTGGCTGCGCGCCCAGTTCGCGCCATGCAGCGCCACCAGCGTCGCCTTGCCGGCGGCTGCGTCCTTGCCGGTCGCCTTGCCCATCTGGCTGGCATCGGCGGTCAGGTCGAGCAGGTCGTCGGCAAGCTGGAAGGCAAGCCCGACCGCCGAGCCGAATTCGGCCAGCCGGTCGCGGTCCTGCGGTGCGGCGCCGGCAATGATCGCGCCGGCTTCGCAGGCGAAGCGGATCAGCGCGCCGGTTTTCATCGCCTGCAGCCGGATAATGCCGGCTTCGTCCGGCCTGCTGCGCTCGGCTTCGAGATCGAGCGTCTGCCCGCCGACCATGCCCCCAGTGCCGGCCGCGCGCGCCAGCGCCAGCACCAGTGCCGCCCTGCGCTCCGCCGGCAGCGCCGTCGCCTCATCGGCGAGGACATCGAAGGCAAGCGTCAGAAGCGCATCGCCGGCAAGTATGGCGGTGGCTTCATCGAAGGCCTTGTGCACGGTCGGCTGGCCGCGGCGCAGATCGTCGTCGTCCATGGCAGGCAGATCGTCATGGATCAGCGAATAGCAATGCACGCATTCGAGCGCCGCCGCCACGCGCATCGCCGCCTCGCCATCGGCGCCAAAAAGGGCGGCACTTTCCATGACCAGGAAGGGGCGCAGCCGCTTGCCGCCGTTCAGCACGCCATGGCGCATGGCCGCCATCAGACGCTCCGGCCGGGCGATCTCGCCGGCAAGCGTGCGGCCGTCGAGCAGCAGCCTGAGCCCGGCCTCGATCGCCGCCGCCCGCCCCAGAAGTGCGGCCTCAAAGGCCAATTGCTCGTCTTTCGTCATGGCCGGGAGCGGTAGCCGACACTCAGACGTTGCGCAAGAAGCCTCGCGCCATTATGCCGGAGGCGGGAGAGTGGCGCGGGTGGGGGCGGCTTGACGGAACCGATCGTCGATCATGAAACCGAAGGGTTTGAGATGGCGCGACCAAGGCGCGTGAACCGCGCCGGTCTGAAGCGCCTGGCACGGCGCGGCCTGGTCGTCGCCGTCGTGCTGGCGGCGATACCCATTGTGCTGACCTTCCTCTATCTGCCGTCCTTCGTGCATCCGATATCGACCTTGATGGTCAAAGACCTCGCGACCTTCTCCGGTTACGACCGGCGCTGGGTGTCGATCGACGATGTGTCCCCGGTGCTGGCCAATTCGGTGATCATGTCGGAGGACGGGCAATTCTGCTTCCATCGCGGCATCGATCTCGGCGAATTGCGCGGCGTCGTCGACGATGCGCTGGCCGGCGAGGCGACGCGCGGCGCCTCGACCATCACCATGCAGACGGTGAAGAACCTTTTCCTGTGGTCGCGGCCGCTGGGCTCGGTGCGCAAGGTGGTCGAACTGCCGCTGGCCGTCTATTTCGACGCGGTGATGTCGAAACGGCGGATCATGGAGATCTACCTCAACATCGCCGAATGGGGGCCGGGCATTTACGGCATCGAGGCGGCGGCGCAGCACCATTTCGGCGTTTCGGCCAAACAGCTGTCGCGGCGGCAGGCGGCATTGCTGGCCGTCTCGCTGCCCAATCCGATCGCCCGCAATCCGGCCAAGCCCGGTCCGGGTCTGCGGCGGCTGGCGTCGCTGATCGAACGCCGCGCCGGCCGTTCGGGCGCGTATGTCGGTTGTCTTGATTAGGTAGAACCGCTGCCAGTTCAAAAAAAATCGCCACGGTGCTGGCCAAAACGGCGCAGGGCGTGTATAGGCACCCGACTTTCTCAGATTATGGCCCTGACGCGGCCCTTTCACGAGGGCTATCGGGGCATTTTGACCATGTAGTGGAGCATATCCATGGCCGTTCCGAAACGAAAAACCTCTCCGTCCAAGCGCGGCATGCGCCGCTCGGCCGACGCTCTCAAGGCCCCGACCTATGTCGAGGACAAGAATTCCGGCGAAATGCGCCGCCCGCACCATATCGACCTGAAGACCGGCATGTATCGCGGTCGCCAGGTGCTGACGCCCAAGGAAAGCTGAGACCAGCTTTCGAAGGGTTTGAATGCCAAAAGAACCGGCCATTGGCCGGTTTTTTTGCGTTTGGTGCGCGTCGCGCCGCCAACTATGCCAAAGACCGGGCGTCCGTGGCGATACAAGCTGCGGCGGCGGTGCTGTATTGAGTGATGCCTTGTCGCGGCGCTTCCGCGCGATGATCGGCCGGCTTCAGAGGGACCGCATGACCAAGCTCACCACAGCACCGCGCGATATCTGCCAGACCTTCATGAACTTCCCGCTGGTCGAGGACCTCGATGCGCTGAAGGCGGATGTCGCCATCATCGGCATGCCTTACGGCAGTCCCTACACGATCGACGAGTTGGTCAACGACCAGACCAACGCGCCGACGGCGGTGCGGCGCGCCTCGCAGCGCATCAGCCTCGGGCTCGACCGCTATGATTTCGACATTGGCGGAACCCTGTTCGACGGGCAGGACGTCAAGGTGGTCGATGTCGGCGATGTCCCCGGCGATGCCGCCGGCAGCCACTACAGGTTGGCCGAAACGGCGATCCGCAAGATCCGCGTCGCCGGCGCCTTGCCGATCACCATTGGCGGCGATCACGGCATTCCAATCCCGATCCTGCGGGCGCTTGACGGCGAAGGGCCGATCACCCTGGTTCAGATCGATGCCCATCTCGACTGGCGCGACAATGTCAACGGGGTCAGGGAAGGCTATTCCAGCCCCATCCGCCGCGCTTCGGAGATGGCGCATATAGCCGGGATTTTCCAGCTCGGCATCCGCGGCCAGGGCAGCGCCCGGCTCGAGGAGGTCGAGGCGGCCCGCGCCTACGGCTCCAACATCGTCACCGCCAATGAATGGCAGGATATCGGTACGGCGGCGCTGCTCAAGCGCATCCCGGACCGTGGCCGCTATTACCTGACCATCGATGCCGACGGTCTCGATCCCGCTGTCATGCCGGCGGTCGAAGGCCCGGCGCCTGGCGGCATCAGCTACCGGCAGACGATCGAACTGATCAAGGGGCTGTTCGCCAAGGGACGTGTCGTCGGCATCGACATCGTCGAGATCGCGCCGGCGCGCGACGTCAACGAGATCACCTCGATGACCGCCGGCCTTTTCATCCTCAACGCTATCGGCGCCGCCGTGCGGACAGGCCAGTTCAAGCGCTGAATCCCGGCGTGTCGGTGGTCAGCCGGGGCAACTGTGGCTGACAGGGTTGTTTCGCGCGGTCTTTTTCCGTGTTTGCGGGCGCTAGCGAAAAATCTTGACGGCGTGCCTGCGGGGCATTCTACAGAAGGTGCCCCCATTGTTTAGGCAATTCCTTGGGAAACCGCTTTCCTGGAATTGCTAGAGGAGACGCCTGATGTTCGGTGCCATCCCGCTGCTGATCGTGCCCTTCGTGGCCTACAATCTCGGACTCCTCGGAATATTCGGCAGCGGCGACGATCCGTGGGCGACCGAGATCTTCTCGTTCAGCATGATGTCGGGCGGGGTGTTCTCGATGACGCTCGGCGACCTGATGGTGGTGATCGGGCTGATCTTCCTGTTCCTCGAAATGGTGAAGTCGGTGCGCACCACGAACGCCTCGATCATGGACCATCTGTTGTCGACGCTGGTCTTCGTGGCGTTCCTGGTCGAGTTCCTGCTGGTGAAGGGCGCGGCGCACTCCGTCTTCTTCACGCTGATGGTGATCGCCCTGTTCGATGTGCTGGCCGGGTTTTCGGTGTCGATGCGGTCGGCGAGTAGAGACATAAATTTGAACTAGCCGCCTTCGTTGGATGGTCGCATCCGTTCGCGATTGGCGTGGCTGCTCTTTCTGGTCCTCCTGGGGCGAAGCAAGGAGCGAAGCGACGCGGCGCAGACCTTGGGATCCATTCCGTGAAGCTAAGGCGTTGCAACGGTTCAGAATTCTGCTCCGCTTACACTTGCGGCAAAGGTCGCGGCATGGATCCCGGGGTCTTCGCGACGGAGCTTCGCTCCTGCTTCGCCCTGGGATGACGAAGCTCCCCCTCAGCCCGGATCGGCGGTGAAGCCGGCGGCTTCGATGCCAGCGATGGCGGCGGCCTCGTCATTGTCCGACGTATCGCCCGAAATTCCGACGGCGCCGATGGCGGCGCCTGCCTTGTCGCGGATCAGCACGCCGCCGACGACTGGCAACACGCGTCCACCCGAGACGTCGGAAATGCCGGCGACGAGATGCGGCCGCTCCTTGGCGAAAGCCTCGACACGGCGCGAGCCCATCCCGATGGCGAGCGCGCCATAGGCCTTGCCGGCCGACATTTGCGGGCGCAGGAACGAGGCTCCGTCCTGACGCTGGAAGGCGACGAGATGCGCGCCGGCGTCCAGCACGGAAACGCCGAGCGGCTTGAGCTTCAGCTCGGCGCCCTTGGCGAAGGCGGCGTCGATGATGTGCTTGGCTTTTTCGAGGGTCAGTGCGGTCATGGCTGTCTCCTGATCAAAACGCGTCAATCATCGCCTGACATGCGGGATGCGAAATCCCGGTTGCGGTTGAAATTGCTTCGCGTGGGAAAGCGGAAATGGCGGGCATTGCTGATCGTGGCACATGGCGGATACGATCCGCCGGCATCCAGATCGGGCGTCGATGAAGAAGGCCGCGCTATTTTTTCTTGGCTCGGGGCGCTTTCTTGACCGGAACGGCAGGGGCGTTGGCGAGGTCTTCCGCTTCCTTGGCAAGGCGCAATGCCCGGAGCTTGTTGGTCTTGGCCTGGCGGGCGTCGGCCTCGGCGACATACTCCGCCATCGCCTTTTGCCGCACCGTGGCTGCCTCTTCCTGCTTCTTGAAACGCATATCTGCCCTGGCGCGGGCAGTATCCTTAGAGTTCTCGACCAAGAGCGTTATCCAATCCCGTAAATTATGTTTTTCAGCCCCTTGATAGCAGAGCCGGCCTGATAATGGGGAAATAAGTTGGTCAAGCGGCCGGGGCCTCGATGCCGCTCGACGCCTTGCGGGCTACCACCGCCTCATATCCGGCCTGCAATGTAGCGCGGACGGAAGGCTGCGCGGGTGTGGCGACAGGCGTGCCCAGATGGTCGTGGCGCAACTCGTCCATGAACTGCTCCCACATTGGCGGCCCGCCTTTCTCCAGCAGCTCGGCGCGGATCGAAAGCTCCTCGCTCACCTGCAGCCAGACGCGGCCCCAAGCGCCGAGATGCGCCATGATCGGCACCAGCGTGATGGCCATCTCGGTCAGGCTGTAGATCGCCTTCTGCTTGTGCGAGGGGTCGTCGGCCTTGGTCAGCATGCCGAGTTCCATCAGCCGCTTCATCCGGTCGGCCAGGATATTGGAAGCGATGCCCTCGATCGAGCCGTTGAGCAGTTCGCGAAAGTGGCGTTTGCCGCCAAAAATCATGTCGCGCAGGATGATCAGGCTCCAGCGATCGCCGAACACTTCCAGCGACAGATTGATAGGGCATCCCGAGCGGTGTTCGGTTTTCATCCGACTCTCCTCAAAAAACCGGTTGCATTATCGTATCAGTTTTATTATCGTGCAACCGATTGCAAAATGCAACCAGTTTGATTGGCCTTTGATTGGCCGATAGGAGGAGAGTCCCATGACAAGGGCCGCAGCACCCGAAATCGTCTCCCAGACGTTTGGCGATCCCGGAGATCCAGCCATTCTGCTGATCATGGGCGCCATGGCCTCGATGCTCTGGTGGCCGGAGGCGCTCTGCAAAAAGCTCGCCGGCGAAGGCCACTTCGTGATCCGCTACGACAATCGTGACACCGGCCTGTCGACCAAATATACGCCGGGCGAGCCGCCGTATACGTTCGACGACATGGCGGACGATGCGGTGCGCGTCCTCGACAGTTGCGGCATCGGCAAGGCGCATGTGATCGGGATGTCGATGGGCGGCATGATCGCGCAACGACTGGTGTTGAAACATCCCTTGCGTGTCATCTCGCTGACCGTAATCAGCAGTTCGCCGGTGGGGATCGACACATCGCAGCTGCCGGGAACGACCGAAGCCTATATGGAGCACTCGGCCGATGGCGCCAGAGTCGACTGGTCGAACCGCGACCAGGTGGTCGGCTTCGTCGTCAAGGATGCGCGTGCGATCGCCAGCACCGCGCATCCCTTCGACGAGAAGGCGATGCGGGCGTTCGTCGAACGGGACTACGACCGATCCGGCGGCTTCCTGAGCGCGACTAACCATTTCATGCTGAAGAGCTGCGAGGATCTGAAAGGACGCCTGCGCGAGATCAAGGTTCCGCTGCTCGTCATTCACGGGACATCGGATCCGATCTTTCCGGTCGAGCATGGCGCAGCCCTTGCCGACGCTGTTGCCGGCGGGCGGCTTGTCCGCGTCGAAGGCGGTGGCCACGAACTGCATCCCGACGACTGGGGCACGATCGTTGCCGCCATCGTCACGCATACCAAACCCTGAAGGCAGTCTGGAACCTTGACACATTCGCCTCACGGAAATAGTTAAGTAATTGCTTCAGTGTCGGCGCAGGCTGGCACCGCTCCAGCATCGGCGAACCACAAACAGACGAGCAAAAAATGTCCCTGACCTTCCATTTCCATCCGCTGGCATCGTTCTGCTGGAAACCGCTGATTGCGTTCTACGAGAACGACACGCCCTTCACGCCGGTTATCGTCGACCTCGGCGACGAGCAGTCGCGGGCAGCATTCCTGAAGGTGTCGCCGACCGGCAAGATGCCGGCGCTGCGTGACGATGCACGCAATCGCACGGTGCTGGAATCGACCATCGTCATCGAATATCTGGCCGCGCATTATCCCGGGCCGGTCGAGCTCATCCCGGCCGAGGCCGACCTTGCTCTCCAGGTCCGCCAGGCCGACCGTTTCTACGATTTCTACGTGCAGGCTCCGATGCAGAAGATCGTCGGCGACAGGTTGCGCCCGCAGGACAAGACCGATCCGTTCGGGGTCGAGGAAGCGCGCGCGCAATTGCGCAACGCCTATGCGATCATCGAGGAGGAGATGCGTTCGAAAATCTGGGCGGCCGGCCCCACCTTCACCATGGCCGACTGCGCGGCCTCGCCGGCGCTGTTCTACGCCAACAAGGTCGAGCCGTTCGGCGACAGCTATCCGGCCGTGAAACACTACCACGACCGCCTGCTCAAGCGGCCGTCCTTCGCCCGGGTGGTCGAGGAGGCGCAGCCCTACTTCAAGTTCTTTCCCTACAATAACGGCTGATCGCGATGCTGCACGATCCCGCCCAGCTCGACCTGATGTTCCAGGCGCTCGCAGACCCGGCCAGGCGCAGCATGGTCGAACGGCTGTCGCGTGGGCCGGCCTCGGTCAGCCAGTTGGCCGAACCGCTGGCGATGTCGCTGTCGGCCGTCGTCCAGCATCTCAACGTGCTCGAAGCAAGCGGGCTGGTGCGCTCGGAAAAGCTCGGCCGCGTGCGCACCTGCCAGATCGCGCCGCAGGCGCTGCGCAGCGCAGAACACTGGATCAACGAACGGCGGCTGACATGGGAGCGTCGGCTCGACCGGCTCGGCGATTTTCTCGCCCGGACCGAATGACCTGAAGCAGAGGAGAAATGACCATGCCCGGCAAAAGCAGAGCGGAGTTGATCCGCGGCTATTTTTCCGCCTACCAGGCGAATAACAAGGCTGCCGTCGCGGCGGTGCTCGCCGACGATTTCACCTTCACCAGCCCCTATGACGACGCCATCGACCGTGCGACCTATTTCGAGCGCTGCTGGCCGGACAGCCCGGCCTTCAGCTCGATCGTCATCGAGCGGATATGCGAGGACGAGGACGCCGCCTTTGTCCTCTATCGCTGCGAGACGGCGGACGGAAAGACCTTCCGCAACACCGAACTGCATCTGTTCCATGGCGACAGGTTGCGCGCCGTCGAAGTCTATTTCGGCGCGTCCTATCGCGACGGCGTCTTCGTCGCGCAGAAACCATCAAGCTGACCAAGAGGACCCGACCATGGCCGAACGATCCGTCGTCCACTCCACCTTCGTCCTCGAGCGCCTCTATCCAGTTGCGCCGGCGAAAGTCTATTTCGCGCTCAGCGATCCGGCCGCCAAGCGGCGCTGGTTCGCCGACCCCGACAACCCGATGACCCACAGGCACGAAATGGATTTTTGCGTCGGCGGCCAGGAGGTCAATGCCGGCGGGCCGAAGGACGGGCCGATCCACACCTATACCGCCACCTATCAGGACATCGTGCCCAACCAGCGCATCGTCTACAGCTACGACATGCTGTTCGGTGATGTCAGAATCTCGGTTTCGCTGGCGACAATTGAGCTTCGCCCGGAAGGCACGGGCACGCGTCTGGTGCTCACCGAGCAGGGCGCGTTTCTCGATGGGCACGACACACCGTCATCGCGCGAGCATGGTACCGGATTCCTGCTCGATGCGCTGGGCAAGGCGCTGGCAACGGACACTTGAAAGCCAGGGAGGCGAGCTGGAATCGCGGCCTATGCTTCCCAGAACTGATCAAGCCAAATATTGAGCTTGAGGAAGCCGCCACTGCTGACTGTATAGACCCGCCTCGTGCCCTCGGCCTTGGCCTGAACCAGACCGGCGTCCAGCAACACTTTCAAATGCTGGGACACGGCCGGGCGGGAGACTGGCAGGCCCGAAGCCAGTTCGTTGACGGTTTTCGGGCCACGCCGGAGCTCTTCCAGAAGATAGCGCCGGTTGGGGTCGGCAATCGCCATGAAGGCGTCAGAAAAGATCATGCCTATACTTGTGGGGCAAAGCTTTTCAAATCTCAACCGTCGGCTTCCGCTTTTCTGAGCCGCAGTGCTTCAGGGGTGACCGAGCGATCGGCCGGCTGGGTCTTGAAGGCGTCGCGGTCTTCGATAGGCACCGGCGCGCGGCGGCTGATGCGCAGCAGCGTGTAGGCGGCGAGGCTGAGATGCGCCAGCGCGGTGGCCAGGAACAGGCCTTCGGGGCGGAGCCAGCCCATCAGGGCGGCAGCCAGCAAGGGCCCGATCATGGTTCCGAAGCCATACAGAAGCAGCAGGCCGCCCGAGACCTTGACGAAATCCTCCGATCGGGCGTGGTCGTTGGCATGCGCCACGGCGATCGAATAGAGCGTGTAGGCAAAGGCGCCGTAGGCGGCGGCGAAGACAATGACGAGGACGGCGGAACGCGGTTCGAACAGGAAGATCAGGATGGCGAACAGTGCGGCGCCGAAAGCCGCGCCCGCCAGCACGAAACGGCGGTCGGTCTTGTCGGAGAGGCGTCCGGCCGGAAGCTGCATGGCCGCGCCGGCAATAACGACAAGGCTCATCATCAGTGCGATCTGGGCGGTGGAGATGCCGATACGGGCGCCGTAGACGGCGCCAAGCGTGCCCCAGGCGCCATTGGCGATGCCGACCAACAGGCAGGCGATCGCCGACACCGGCGAGTTGGCGTAGAGACCTTTGACATCGAGCTTGACGTCCTGCAAAGGCTTGGGAGACGAAGCCGACGACACCGCGGTCGGGATCAGCGACAGGCAGAACAATATGCCGGTGATCATGAACAGCGACGCCGATCTGACGTCGCCGCCCGCAACGATCATCTGGCCGCCCATGATCGAGGCATAGGTGACCATCATGTAGAGGCCGAAGACGGTGCCGCGGTTCTCGTTGGTGGCCTTCTCGTTCAGCCAGCTTTCGATGACCATGAAGGCTCCGGCCATGGTGAAGCCAGTGAAGGCGCGCAGCAGGATCCAGACATATTCGTCGATGATCAGGCCGGTAAGCAACGCCACGATGGCGCCCGAAGCGGCAAAGGCGCCGAACGCCCGGACGTGGCCGGCGCGGCGCACCAGGCGCGGTGCGAAGAAGCAGCCGGTGACGAAGCCACCGGCCCAGGCCGTGCCCATCAGACCGAGCGATGCGGTCGAAAACCCTTCGATCTGGCCGCGCAACGGCAACAACAGGCCGTGCAATCCCGAAGCCGCAAGCAGGAAAGCGGTGCCGCGAAGCAGCGAGAGGATCGGCCTGTAGCTTGCAAACATTGTTTGATCCGTCTGGAGATTCGGTGGCGGGGTCTGAAGACAGGCGCATTCGGGCTTTTCGGCGGCGGATGCTCAACGCCGAAACTAACGCGAAAACTAGCCGCGGCGAAACAGGGCTTCGGCCGCCGATTTGGTGCTGCCCTTGGTCTGGAGCTCGGCTTCGAGCCGGGCAATCTCCTCGCGCAGGATGCTGATCCGTTCGGTAAGGTCACCGACCGAAAGCAGCGACAGATCCTGTCCGATCTCATGCGGGCGGGCTTTCTTTTTGGGTTCGTCGTCGAAGATCGCCATCGTCGCTCCTCCCTATTCAGTATTGGGCTGATTTGGCCATTTGCCTGATCCGGCAATCAGCATACATAGGGCAGGGGCGCAGATGCAAACGGCCGGCAAGAAGCTGGCAGCCGGCGACAGACCGGCGGACCGAGACGGGAAATTTCATGGCGAGCGGACATAAAATTCCAGCCACGATGACGGCCATCGCAATCTCGCAACCGGGCGGGCCGCGGGTGCTGAAACCGGAAACGCGCGACGTGCCGGTGTCTGGTCCCGGCGAAATCCTGATCCGGGTGCGTGCGGCCGGCGTCAACCGCCCCGACGTGCAGCAGCGCAAGGGCGCCTATCCGGCGCCGCCCGGCGCCTCCGACCTGCCCGGTCTCGAGGCATCGGGCGAAGTGGCCGCCCTTGGCGACGAGATATCGCGCTGGCGCATCGGCGACCGGGTCTGCGCGCTGACGCCGGGGGGCGGTTATGCCGAATATGTAAAGGTTCATGCCGGCAGCGTGCTGCCGCTGCCCGCCGGCTTCACCCACACGGAGGCGGCCGCGGTTCCGGAAAACTATTTCACCGTCTGGCACAATGTGTTCGAGCGCGGCGGCCTGAAAAAGGGTGAGACGCTGCTGGTCCATGGCGGCTCATCGGGCATCGGCACCACGGCGATCCAGCTGGCGTCGGCCTTCGGCGCCTATGTCGTCACCACCGCCGGCAGCAAGGAAAAATGCGACGCCTGCCTGAAACTCGGCGCCGACCGGGCGATCAACTACCGCGAGGAGGATTTCGTCGCGGCGGTCAAGGATGCGACCGGCGGCAAGGGGGCCGACGTCATTCTCGACATGGTCGGCGGCGACTATATCGCGCGCAACTACGAGGCCGCCGCGGTCGAGGGCAGGATCGTCCAGATCGCCGTCCAGGCCGGCGCGGTGGCGAGCGCCGATTTCTCGAAAATCATGGTCAAGCGGCTGACCCACACCGGCTCGACGCTGCGGCCTCGCACGGTCGAGTTCAAGGCGGCGCTCGCCGCCGCACTGGAAGCACAGGTGTGGCCGCTGCTCGGCACCCGGAAGGTAGCGCCGGTGATGGACATGATCTTCCCGCTGACCGACGCCTGGCGGGCGCATGAGCGCATGGAAGAGGGCGAGCATATAGGCAAGATCGTTCTCGACGTCGGCTAGATGGGGCGAGATTCAGGTGAGGCCGGCCTGCGAATGGCGGCTCCCTGCGCTTCCGGCCTTCGCCGGCCGAAGCCCTCATGAGGGGTTGCGGCAGTTAAGGCTACGGCCGGCGTAGGCCGGTGCTTCGTACTGAAGTACGCTCCGCTCCGGCCTTCGCCGGCCGAAGCCGTCATAAATGCCTCCGCTCTATGAAGGCTACGGACCGGCGTAGGCCGGTTCTCGGGAGCCGCCATTCTCTGCTCGGCCTGACCTGAACCTCGCGCCATGCTCCGCGCTCAGCCTGTCGGCAAGATGAACAGAAGCTTAATGCTGCAATGCAGCATTTGCATTGCGGCTATGCAAAGACGTCTGTTCAATTCGTGGGCAGCACTGCCTATCTAAGCGTCATCGAAACGATTTGATCCAACAACTGGAGGACAACCATGAACCCGATCCGCGCTTTCCGTAACTGGCGTATGTACAACGAAACCGTGCGCGAGCTGAACAAGCTCAATGCCCGTCAGCTCAGCGATCTCGGCATCAGCCGCGGCGACATTGAGAGGATTGCCCGCAAGGCCATCTAATTCGAAGCCTGGTCGACCGATGAGGCCTGACCACGCGGCAGAAGCAAGAGCCGCCGCAGACGGTATCCCGTCGCCGGTTCCGAGCCCGCTGGACCCTGTCCGGCGGGTTTTGTCGTTTTGGACCCCCTGTACAACTCGGCATCAATGATCGCCGGAGCCGAGGTCCTCCTGGCCTCCCCCGCTGTCCGGTGTCCGACGGCTGCGCCCTGCGCCAAAAACATTGCGAAACGGCAGCGGAGCGGTTATACAGGCCGCGAATTTCCCATTTTGGTGGCTCTAAACCACCGCCCGCGCGGGAACGCGGGCGAACGAGAAGGATTTTTGAAATGGCCAATACGCTGCTGATGCCCAAGGCGACCGCCGTCTGGCTGGTCGACAACACCGCGCTTTCCTTCGAGCAGATCGCGCAGTTCTGCGGGTTGCATCCGCTCGAGGTCAAGGCGATCGCCGACGGCGAATCGGCGCAGGGCATCAAGGGCATGGATCCGATCATGACCGGACAGCTGACCCGCGACGAGATCGCGCGCGCCGAGAAGGATCCGAACCAGCGCCTGAAACTGTCCGACCCCAAGGTGCGGGTGCCGGAATCCAAGCGCAAGGGTCCCCGCTACACACCGCTGTCGAAGCGCCAGGACCGGCCCAACGCCATCCTGTGGCTGGTCCGCAACCATCCGGAATTGAAGGATGCGCAGATTTCGCGCCTGGTCGGCACGACCAAGTCGACGATCGAACAGATCCGCGAGCGCAAGCACTGGAATTCGGCCAATCTGCAGCCGATGGACCCGGTGACGCTGGGTCTCGCTTCGCAGATCGACCTCGACATGGAAGTCAACCGCGCCTCGCGCGGCCGCGAGCAGGCGCAACCTGTCGGCGACACGCTGCTGCCGGCTGCCGTGACCGAGCGCCTGGTGCCGGCGCCGGAGAAGCCGAAGGACGAGGATGCCGAACTCGACGCCAACGCCGTGTTCGCCAAGCTCTCGGCGCTCAAGTCCAAGAAGGAAGATGCGGACGACGAGTGAGGTTTGCGACAGTTCAACAAAAAAGCCCGCTTCGAGCGGGCTTTTTCATTGATTGTCGAAGTCTCAGCTGCGCGCCGCCCGGTCCGGCGTCATGCCATAGTCCTCCGAGCGTTCGACGGCGCGGTAGAAGTCGGCAAGCTGCTTGCCGCGCTCCGGCTTGAAGATGCGGCCGGCGATGACCACCGAGGCGATGCGGTCGATGCGGAAGGCGCGGAAATCGTCGCGCATCTCGCACCAGGCAACCAGCGTCCATACCTTGCCCCAGAACCACAGACCGAGCGGACGGATGTCACGCCCGGTGCCGCGGCCGGCCTCGTCGCGGTAGTCGATGGTCAGCACCTGTCGCTTCTCGACAGCGCGCTCGATCACGTCGATCGCCTCACGCGCGGCGTCGCTCACCACCCACATCGGCGTGTGGATCTCGGTGCGGGCGATGCGGTCCTTCTCGGCGTCGGGCAGGACGGCGCCGATCTTGACCAGCGCCTCGTCGGCCGCACGCGCCATGGCCGCGCCGCCAAAGGCCCGCACCATGCGGGCGCCGGCGACCAGCGCGACGATTTCGTCACGCGTGAACATCAGCGGCGGAAGGTCGAAACCCTCCCTCATCATGTAGCCGACGCCGGCCTCGCCGTCGATCGGCACTCCGGTCGACTGCAAATCGGCGATATCGCGGTAGATGGTCCGCTCGGAAACCTCGAGCCATGTGCCGAGCTTCTGGGCGGTGACCAGCCGGCCGCCACGCAGGTGCTGCACGATCTGAAAGAGCCTGTCGGCACGTCGCATCGTATGGTCCCTCGGCTGCTTGTCTATGAATGTCACGGTCCCGAAACCGGTTCCGGGTGACATCCATCTCCTGTTTTATGCTTGTCGTTCTCCCAAAAACCGCTGCGCACTTTTGGGCGACACGCATTATGGTTTAAGTCCTTCGCGCTTGCGCTGCACGGCGACGAATTCCGCGCCGAAGGACAATTTCTTCGTTGTCGGCGTGTTCACGTCGAGCACACGCCAGTACGGCGTGATATCGTTCAGCGTCATGCCGCGTTCGAGATCCTCATTGGCGGCTTCGGCGACGGTGCGCAGATGATAGCCGATGGTGACCGGACATGTCACTTGCGCCCCATGCTCGATGGCGAGCGCAGTGCGCAAGGCGCGTACATCCATCTCGACGCCGTTGGGGATCGTGCGGATGAAATCATCGACCTGACGGGGCGTCGGCACCAGCATCGGCTGGCCCTCGACGACGTCGCCCATTGTGCGTGGCGTCGGCTTCACGCCGTTGACGCCCGGCGTGTTCAGCCTGTCGTTCCAGCTTTTCACCATTCATGTCTCCTGACACGTTTATGGCATGGTGCTCCTGACAGCATTCTGTCAGGAGCCTTCAGCATTGTCCGTAGCAGGCGCCAAAGTTTTTGCGCCAGCCCGAGGGGTCGCTGCCCGGGGGTCCATGTCAATGATCCGGGCGTTGCGGGGTCCGCATCCAAGCATTGTCAGGTAAAACGCCTCAGATCTCGCGAATGCGGCTGTGACCCTCATACATATCCGGCCAGCCAATGTCCTTGCGGATGTCCGCCGGCAAGGAGTTCAGGAAGCGCTGGGTACGGACTTCATTGCGCATCGTGCGGATCTTGCCGACATAGTGCTGTACGCTGTTCAAAATACCAAAGCTGTTCATGACCATCTCCTCTTCTCTGATGGAGACACTATCGCATACCCCTCCTGACAGCAGTCTGTCAGGAGCATGTCAGCTCGTTGAAGAAAGCTGCGAGGTGCTTGGCGGTCGGTTCGGAAACGAGCCTTTTGTCAGGAATGGCCAAGTCGACCGAGACCATGCAAGAACCGCTTTGACAGCCTGTCGCGATGCTGCTCAAAGGCGGGCATGTCGAAACTCCTCGCGCTCGTCATCATCGGCATGATGGCCATTCAGCTGATCAAGCCGCTCGGCTGGCCGGGCCTGAAGCGGCGCGGCGATTTCTGGAAGCTGGCCCTGATCGCCATGGCGGCCATCGCGCTGGCGGGTGCGCTGGGGCACTGGGCATAGCCTTGAGGGTCAGGTCGGGTCCACCGTTCCCATGGCAATCATCCGGATGGCGTTGAGGCTGGGCACGAAGAAGTAATCGCCACCGCGCGTCGTCATGAATTCCGGCAGGTTCGCCGCAATAAAAGGCGTGGCGTTGGCCGGGCCGGCCGGAATGACATGCTTGCTCGATTCGGCGCGGTTGCCGGTCAGCGTGCAGGTGTCGTTGCCGGTTTCGGAATCCAGGCCGTAGCTCGTCCATTGCTGCTGGATGATATTCTGGCTCAGATCCATTGGAAGCAGGCTGCAATCAACAGTATTTGGAAATACCCGCGTCAGTTCTCTGAAGCCCACCAGTCCGAGCTTGTGCCCCCTCAGGTCAATCGGCGAGCACCCATCCGACCAGATGTTCGGCCCAGGCGCGGTAACCGGCTTCCGAGGCATGAAAGCCATCGGAGGCAAAGCCGGCCTCAGGGTTGGTGATCGGCAGCCGTGGCGCCGGCACGGCGCCGCGCTCGAAACAGAGGCGCTCGCCCATGCGGTTCATTGCGGTAGCGCGGATTTCGAGTATCTTGCCGAGCAGCGGCGGCATGGCCGGCGCACGGGTGAATTCCAGCACCGGCGACCAGACGACGCGGGCCTCCGGCCATTTGGCGCGCAGCGCGTAAAGCAGGCCGCCGAACTCTTTCTTGAAGCGCGGCACCGAGTGGAAATTCTTGGTGTCGTTGGTGCCGATGGCCAGCACTATATGCGTCCACCGATCGGCCGACAGATTGGGCAGCACATGGTCGCGGATCTGGCCCGACGTTGCCGAGTTGAAGCCGGCGGCGCGCCAGCGCACGGCAAGGCCGGTTCGCTGCGCGATCATGACGGCAAGCTGCGCGGCAAGCCCGTTCTCGGAATTGCCGATGCCGACGGAAGCGGCCGAGGAATCGCCCAGCACCAGCAGCGAGATGGCCGGCGCCTTGCCCGATATTTCGTGCATGACCGGCCCTTGTGCCGGCAGCATGCGGGTGGTGCGGCGGCGCACGCCGAGGCCCTGCCAGACATAGACGGGGTAGGCGAGCCAGGTAAGAAGGGCCGGGAAGCGCATGGCAATACCGTTAGAGGTTAACGGCAGCCTTAGCGCATGTTTGGGCGCAGGTGAACGCGCTTCTAGTCGCAGCAGTTTTCCTTAGCCGCCTGCTTTTCCTGATATTCGTCATGCAGCCGCACCCAGTCCATCAGGCTTTGATAAGGGCCATTTTCGCCGCGGCCCTTCGGCGTCATATCGAGATAGTCATAGGTGCCGATCTGCGCCTCGCCGCCGCGGGCGCGCGACATAAAGGTGAGAAAGATGTCGCCGTTCTCGTCCCTGTAGAAAACACTGGTGCCGGGAAGGTCCTTTGACGTGCGCGGACGCGTCTCGAAATTGTAGGTGGTGTCGCCGGCCGCGATCTGCTTGTCGGTGAAGGAGACCTGCATGTCGAAGTTGAAATCCGAGGCGTAGGACGACACCCAGTCGAATTTCCAGCCCATACGCTGCTTGTAAGGCAGCAGTTCCGCCAGCGGCGCGCGCGCAACCACCACCAGCGACACGTCGTGGCGCCTGAGATGCTGATCGGCGCCGTCTATATGGTCGGCAAGGAAGGAGCAGCCTTCGCAGCGGTGGTTCGATCCTGGCGTCATCATGAAGTGGTAGACGATCAGTTGGCTGTTGGCGCCGAACAGTCCGGCCAGGTTCTTCGGACCCTGCTCGGTCTCGAAGACATAGTCCTTGCGGATTTTCATCCAGGGCAGTTCACGCCGCTCGGCGGCGATGCGCTCACGCAACCGTGTCAATTCCTTCTCGCGCGCCAGATGCGCCTTGTGCGCCTCAAACCAGTCTTCACGCGAAACCACCTTCTTGCGAGTCATGAAGTTCTCCCTGTCTGTTCACCCAAGGACGTTCGGGGTGGGCAGAAACCGACATCGCCGTCAGCTTTTGCCGAAAAGGAGATAAGGATGGGCGAACTCCGTCCCAAGCCCGCCTTGTCATAAACAAAACCCGGGCGCATCGGCCCGGGTTGTATGACAACGGGAGGACTGCGCTCAGGCGGCCTGTTCGAGGCTCGCCGTCCATCGTCCCAGCGCCGCCAGATGGTTCATGTGGGCACGATGGGTGAAGGCGGCCTGGCCGGAGGCGACGTTCGATGCCTTGCCGCTCCAGGCCTTTTGTGGGGCGGCCTGCAAGGCGCGGCCATAGGAGAAGGTCAGCTTCCACGGATGCGGCCCGATGGCGTTGATGGCGTTGAGGTTGGCGGTCGCCTCCTCGTCCGACTGCCCGCCCGAAAGGAAGGCGATGCCCGGCACCGCTGCCGGTACGGTTTCGCGGAACAGTTTTATGGTCTTTTCCGCGACCTCTTCGGGGCTGCTCACCTTGCCCGACTTCCTGCCGGCCAGCACCATGTTCGGCTTCAGGATGGTGCCTTCCAGCACAACGCGCGCCGCATGCAGCTCGTCATAGAGCTTGATCAGCGTTGCCTTCGAGATGTCGTAGCAGGTGTCGATGTCGTGCGCGCCGTCCATCAGCACTTCCGGCTCGACGATCGGCACGATGCCGGCCTCCTGGCACAGTGCGGCATAGCGGGCCAGCGCATGGGCGTTGGAGCCAATCGAATTGACCGAGGGCACGCCCTTGCCGGTGTCGATGTCGATCACCGCGCGCCATTTGGCGAAGCGGGCGCCGAGCTTGTAATAATCCGCGAGCCGTTCGCGCAGGCCGTCGAGGCCTTCGGTAACGGTATCGCCGGGAAAGCCGGCCAGCGGCTTGGCGCCGGCATCGACCTTGATGCCGGGAATGGCGCCCGCCGCCTTGATGATGTCGACCAGAGGCGTGCCGTCGGCAGCCTTCTGACGGATGGTCTCGTCGTAGAGAATGACGCCGGAGATGTACTTCGTCATTGCGTCCTTGGCGCGGAACATCATCTCGCGGTAGTCGCGGCGGCTGTCGGCCGTCGATTCGACGCCGATAACGTCGAAGCGCTTCTTGATGGTGCCGGAGCTCTCATCGGCGGCCAGCAGGCCCTTGCCGCCGGCCACCATCGCGGCGGCAATGTCTTCGAGACGTTCGCTCATTTTTGCTTCTCCTTGACGGTGTTGTTCCGCGCTTAACGGAACTCTACCGCCAAAGGAATGGCATCGGAAAGCTCGAATCGGTTGAAAGTTCCTGGCGTCCGTTTTTGTGCCCCCCAATCCGATCAGGCCTGCTTCTTCAGGACGTCGACGCCGGGCAGCGGCTTGCCTTCCATCCATTCCAGGAAAGCGCCACCGGCGGTCGAGACATAGGTGAAGTCGTCGGCGACGCCGGCATGGTTGAGGGCGGCCACCGTGTCGCCGCCACCGGCGACCGAGACCAGCTTGCCGGCCCTGGTGCGGGCCGCCGCGTGCCTGGCCGCCGCCACCGTGGCGTGGTCGAAAGGCTCGATCTCGAAGGCGCCGAGCGGGCCGTTCCAGACCAGCGTCGCGGCGCGGTCGATCCATTCACCGATCGTCTTCACGGTCTTTTCGCCGACATCGAGGATCATGCCGTCAGCCGGGACATCCGAAATGGCAACGGTCTCGCTGGCCGCACCCGCCTTGAATTCCTTGGCGACGACACCGTCGACAGGCAGGATGATGGCGCAGCCGGCTTCGGCGGCCTCGATCATGATCTGCTTGGCGGTCGCGGCAAGGTCATGCTCGCACAGCGACTTGCCGACAGCGGTGCCACGCGCGGCGAGAAAAGTGTTGGCCATGCCGCCGCCGATCACCAGCGCGTCGACCTTCTTCACCAGGTTCATCAACAGGTCGATCTTGGTCGACACCTTGGCGCCGCCGACAATGGCGACGACAGGGCGGACCGGATTGCCGAGCCCCTTCTCCAGCGCCTCGAGCTCGGCCTGCATGGTGCGGCCGGCATAGGACGGCAACAGCCGCGCCAGGCCTTCGGTCGAGGAGTGCGCCCGGTGGGCGGCGGAAAAGGCATCATTGACGAAGATATCGCCATTGGCGGCGAGCCGCTCTGTGAAATCAGGGTCGTTCTTCTCCTCGGTCTTGTGGAAGCGGGTGTTTTCCAGCAGCAGCACATCGCCCTTGTTCATGGCGGCGACCGCACTGCCCGCCGTGTCGCCGACGCAATCGCCGGCAAAGCCGACCGGGCGGCCAAGCACCTCCGCGGTAGCCTTGGCGATCGGCTCCAGCGAAAATTCGGGCGAGGGACCATCCTTCGGGCGGCCGAAATGCGCGAGCAGTATGACCTTGGCGCCCTTGCCGGACAGCTCGGCGATAGTCGGTGCGATGCGTTCGATGCGGGTGGCGTCGGTGACCTTGCCGTCGGCGACGGGCACGTTGAGGTCGACGCGCACCAGCACGCGCTTGCCGCTGATATTGCCGATATCGTCGAGTGTCTTGAAGGCGGCCATGCTGGTTCCTTTCCGTGAAAATCGCCGGGACCATACCTCGCATCGATGACGATGCAAGGCTTGAGCCGGAGTGCGAGCTAAATTTTGAGATCAAGGCGAAGGCTGTCGTGATGATGCGGGACGTCAGCGTGAACCGATCGCTTGTCAGCCTTCGGTCGTTACCTTTTCCGCTGTCGGCTCAAGGGCCTTCTCATTGGCTATCGCCTCTGCAGTCTGCGTCGCGGTCGGCTTGCGCCAGTTGCGGATGAAGGCGGAGACACGATCGCGGATCTCGCCGGCGCTCAGGAACACCGGAACCCGCGCCACCGGCGCGGTCGGCTCGAAGGACAGGCCGAGACCGGTGATCTTGCCCTTGTCGTCGACGTCGCGGACGATCAATTCGATCGGGCCGATCAGCACCCGGTCGGCATATTCGGCATGGCCGCCGAGCCGCGCCGTCACCAGCGCGCCGACGGTGAGCTTCTGCTCGGCTTCGCTCAATCCCGGAGTGTATGCGGCCTCGAGCTCTGCGGCCGAGCGGGCGGGATCGACGGCAAAGGCGCCGAAGAAGTCGGCATCCTCGGGGTCGACTACGGCGCGGCTGGCAAACAGCTTGTCAAGCAGGCGCGGATAGCGGTCGGGCACGAAGATATAAACCTGGTCGCCGGCCGCGAGCCGGCCCATGTCCTGGAAACGCATCGAGCGGCCGTCGCGCAGCACCAACGAGGGCCGTGCCCAGCGCGGGATACGCTCGCCGCGCGCCACCGGGCTGCCGGGCGCGACGCGGTAGGCGAGCAGTTCGTGATGGGCGGAGCCCGGCAGTTCGAGTTCGACCTTGTCGAGCGGCCCGAGCCTCGCCGGCACGATCAGGCCGAGCCGGCGCGCCAGCGGACCGACCGACCAGCCCTGCACCACCAGCGATACCAGCACGATGATGAAGGCGACGTTGAAGATGGTGCGGCCGTTCTCCAGTCCGCCGAGCAGCGGGGTGATGGCAAGCAGGATGGACACGGCGCCGCGCAGGCCGACCCAGGAGACGAAGGCGATCTCGGGACGCGGCAGGCGGAACGGGATAAGGCAGAGCCAGACGGCGACAGGGCGCGCGACAAACATCAGGAATAGGCCGAGCAGCACCGCCGGCACCATGATCGCCGGAAACTGCGAGGGTGTCGCGAACAGGCCGAGGATCAGGAACATGATGATCTGTGCCAGCCACGACATGCCGTCCTGGAAGCGCTTCAGGATGGTGACGGCGCGGATGTCGGAGTTGCCGGCAATGAGCCCGGCGAGATAGACCGCCAGGAAGCCCGAGCCGCCAATGGCGCCGGCCGCGGCGAACACCATCAGTGACAGGGTCAGCACGAAGATCGGCAGCAAGCCATGGTCAAGGTTGAGCCGGTCGACGAGGCGCACGATGCCGAGCCCGCCAAGCACGCCGACGACGGCGCCGAGCCCCATATTGAGCAGGAAGCCGAGGATCAGGTCGGTGACCAGCACATGGGTCTCGGGATTGGCGTGGGCGGCGATGATCTCGACCAGCGTGATGGTCAGGAAGATGGCGATCGGGTCGTTGGTGCCGGATTCGACTTCCAGTGTCGCGCGCACGCGTTCGCGCAGATTGATCTCGCCGGCGCGTAGCAGGAAGAAGACGGCCGCCGCATCGGTCGAGGCGACCGCGGCGCCGAGCAGGAAGGATTCCAGCCAGCTGAGGTCGAGCAGGTAATAGGCGGCGGCGCCGAACAGGCCAGTGGTCAGGATTACGCCGAAGGTCGCCAGCGACACCGCCGGTCCGGCCGCCTGGCGCAGCGCGTTGAGCGGCGTGCCGAAACCGGAATCGAACAGGATGACCGCCAGCGCCAGCGAGCCGGCAAAATATGCCACGCGCGCATTGTCGAATTCGATACCGAGACCATCGACGCCGCTGGCGAGGCCGATGCAGAGGAAGAGCAGCAGCAAAGGGGCGCCGAAGCGGAAGGCGATCAGGCTCGAGAACGCTGCGGCGACGACTAGCGCTGTGCCGACCAGCGTGACGAGATAGATCGCATGCTCCATCCGTGATTTGCCCCTCGAATTCCTCTTTCTACCGATTCACGGGAGAGTGGGGCGAAGGCATGGCCGGTGCAAGGCGCAAGGATGGCTTTTTGCCTTATGCCGCTGATTTTCCGGCGTTTGGCGGCTCGGCGCGCCTTGCCCGGCGCGCTGACGAAAAACGCCCGGGCACAGCCGGGCGTTCGAAGCTGCGAGACGATGCCTTCAGATCAGGCGATGGTCTTGCCAAAGGCGACCGAGGTGTCGGCCATGCGGTTGGAGAAGCCCCACTCATTGTCGTACCAGGACAGCACCGAAACGAAGTTGCCGTCCATGACCTTGGTCTGGTCGAGCGCCAGGATCGACGAGCGCGGATCGTGGTTGAAGTCGATCGACACATTCGGATGATGGGTGACGCCGAGAATGCCCTTCAGCTTGCCGTTGGAGGCGGCGATCACCGCTTCGTTTATCTCCTGCACGGTGGTGGCGCGCTTGGCGATGAACTTGAAGTCGACGACCGAGACGTTGGGGGTCGGCACGCGGATCGAGATGCCGTCGAGCTTGCCCTTGAGGTCGGGCAGCACCAGGCCGATCGCCTTGGCCGCACCGGTCGAGGTCGGGATCTGCGACAGGGCAGCCGCGCGGCCGCGGTAGAGATCCTTGTGCATGGTGTCCAGCGTCGGCTGGTCGCCGGTGTAGGAGTGGATCGTCGTCATCATGCCCTTTTCGATGCCGACGGTCTCGTGCAGCACTGCGGCGAGCGGCGCCAGGCAGTTGGTGGTGCAGGACGCATTCGAAATGACGATGTGGTCCTTGGTCAGCTTGTCGTGGTTGATGCCGTAGACGACGGTGAGGTCAGCACCTTCGGCAGGCGCGGAGACGACGACGCGCTTGGCGCCGGCGGTCAAATGCGCGGCAGCCTTGTCGCGGGCGGTGAAGATGCCGGTGCATTCGAGCGCGATGTCGATGCCGAGCTCCTTCCACGGCAGCTGCGCCGGGTCCTTGATCGCGGTGACCTTGAAGGTCTCCTTGCCGACGGTGATCTGGTCGCCCGAGACCGACACTTCGTGCGGGAAGCGGCCGTGCACGCTGTCATAGCGCAGCAGATGCGCGTTGGTCTCGACCGGGCCGAGGTCGTTGACGGCGACGACGTCGATGTCCTTGCGGCCGGATTCATGGATGGCGCGCAGGATGTTGCGGCCGATGCGGCCAAATCCGTTGATGGCAACTCTGACGGTCATTTTACTCTCCCTGGGAGCTGGAGGCGGCAGATGGGTCCGCAGCTTCATAGCGGCGGATGGCACAAGAATCCAGCCGCAGAAGGCCGAACTTAAATCGATTAGGTTGGTCCAGCCCCGCGAATCCGCCTTGGAGGTGCGCGGGACTGACCCTGATCTTACTTGCCGTGCAGGCGGGCTTCCGCCGCCTTGGCCGCGGCTTCGGCGGTGATGCCGAAATGCGGGTAGAGCTGCTCGATGGTGCCGGAAGCGCCGAAGCCGGTCATGCCGATGAAGATGCCGTCGGAGCCGATCAGGTGATCCCAGCCCTGACGGATGCCGGCCTCGATCGCCATCTTGATCGGCGCGTTGCCGATCGTCTCCTTGCGATAGGCGTCGCTCTGCTGGTCGAACAGTTCGAAGCAAGGCACCGAGACGACGCGGGTCGGGTGCCCATGCTTTTCAAGCAAATCACGGGCGCCGAGCGCGATCTCGACCTCGGAGCCGGTGGCGAAGATCGTCACCGCCGCTTCGCCGCTCGCCGCGGCCAGTTCATAGGCGCCCTGGCTGCTGAGGTTCCTGGCCGAGTGCTCGGTGCGCACCGTCGGCAGGTTCTGGCGGGTCAGCGCCAGGGTGGACGGGGTCTTTTCCGATTCAATGGCAATCTGCCAGCATTCGGCGGTTTCCACCGCGTCGGCCGGACGGAAGACATTGTGGTTGGGGATGGCGCGGAGCGCCGCCAGGTGCTCGACCGGCTGGTGGGTCGGGCCGTCTTCGCCCAAACCGATCGAATCATGGGTCATGACGAAGATCGAGCGGATGCCCATCAGCGACGCCAGCCGCATCGACGGACGGGCATAGTCAGAGAAGCACATGAAGGTGCCACCGTAGGCGATGAGGCCGCCATGCAGCGTCAGGCCGTTGAGGGCGGCCGCCATGCCATGCTCGCGGATGCCGTAGTGGACATAGCGCTGGCCGTAATCGTCCGGCGTGATGTTCTTGGTCTGGCTGGTCTTGGTGTTGTTGGAGCCGGTGAGGTCGGCAGAGCCGCCGATGGTTTCCGGCACCGCGCCATTGATGACTTCCAGCGCCATTTCCGACGATTTGCGGGTGGCGACCTTCGGCTTGTCGGCCGACAGCTTCTTCTTGTAGTCGGCAATGACGGCATCGAAATTCGACGGCAGCTTGCCGGCGAGGCGGCGCTCGAACTCGGCCTTCAACTCAGGCTTGGCCTTGGCCAGGCGGCCTTCCCAGTCGGTGCGCGGCTTGACGCCGGCCTTGCCGGCGGTGCGCCAGGCGTCGAGAATGTCGGCCGGAATTTCGAAGGGCGGCGAGTCCCAGTTGAAGAATTTCCGCGCGCCTGCGATCTCGTCGGCGCCGAGCGGCGAACCGTGCGCCTTGTTGGTGCCGGCCTTGGTCGGGGCGCCGAAGCCGATGGTCGTCTTGCAGGCGATCATCGTCGGCTTGTCGGAATGGCGGGCGGCTTCGATGGCGTAGGCGATCGCCTCGGGGTCGGTGCCGTCAATGTGGCTGGCATTCCAGCCCGAGGCCTGGAAGCGGGCGACCTGGTCGGTGTTGTCTGCAAGCGAAACCGGACCGTCGATCGAGATGTTGTTGTTGTCCCAGAAGACGATCAGCTTGTTGAGCTTGAGGTGGCCGGCCAGCGCGATGGCTTCCTGGGAAACACCTTCCATCAGGCAGCCGTCGCCGGCCAGCACATAGGTGTAGTGGTCGACGAGGTCGTTGCCGAAGGCGGCGTTCATGATGCGCTCGCCGAGCGCGAAGCCGACCGAATTGGCGAGACCCTGGCCGAGCGGGCCGGTCGTCGTCTCGATGCCGGTGGCATGGCCGTATTCGGGATGGCCGGCAGTCTTGGAACCCAGCTGGCGGAAATGCTTGATCTGGTCGAGGGTCATGTCCTCGTAACCGGTCAGATGCAGCAGCGAGTAGAGCAGCATAGAACCGTGGCCGGCCGACAGGATGAAGCGGTCTCGGTCCGGCCAATGGGGGTTCTTCGGATCATATTTCAGAAAGCGGGTGAACAGCACTGTGGCGATGTCGGCGCAGCCCATGGGCAGGCCGGGATGGCCGGACTGGGACTTCTCGACGGCGTCCATGGAGAGAAAACGGATCGCATTGGCCATCCGGTCATGTTGTTCACGCGACGTCATGGTACCTCCGGGGTGGGGATTTGTGGGCTTGGCAGAGCCCAGGAAAGAGTGCGCGACACATAGCAGCCACGGGCTTTTAGTCAACAAATCGGCTGCACATTTGCCGGTCTTGTGATGGCTTTGAGACCTTATGGGGCGACCTACATTAGCGTTAGCGGGGGACAGTCGCGAGAGCTTTGTTGACGTTGCCTTCACCCGGTGCCTAATGTTTCCTTGTTAACGCGTTCTGAACGCGAAGCGATTCGGTGATGGGCAGGGCACAGGACGAAGGCCATGACCGGCGAAACCACACTCAAGGAAGTCATCCACAGGCTGGGCAAGGCCATCGAGGGGCTGGAAAACGCAGTCGCGGCCAAGCTTGAGCATGAACGCGACTATTCCGAAGCCGAGGCTGAGGTGCAGCGCATGAACGCCGACCGTTCACGGCTGGCGCAGGAACTCGACAATTCCGAAGCCCGCGCCGAACGGCTGGAAGATGCCAACAAGGAAGTGTCGCGCCGCTTGGTGACCGCCATGGAAACCATCCGCGCGGTGCTGGACAGGTAGGAGCTGCAGGCCATGGCACAGGTCACGGTTTCCATCGACGGCAAGCAGTATCGCATGGCTTGCGACGAGGGTCAGGAAGAGCACCTGATCGACCTCGCCGAGCGGTTCGACCGTTATGTCTCGCATCTGAAGGATTCATTCGGCGAGATCGGCGACCAGCGGCTGACGGTGATGGCCGGCATCATGGTGATGGACGAGCTTTCGGAGCTGCAGAAGCGGGTCAAGGGCATGGAGACCGAAGTGCAGACGCTGCGCAAGACGCGCGACGAAGCGCTGACCAAGGCCGACAAGAACGACACCGTGCTGACCAGCGCGCTCGGCGCGCTCGCCCAGCGCATGGAAGACCTGGCCACGTCGCTGGCGGTCAACAAGGCCTGAGCCTTCCCCGCACAAACGAAAGATTGTCGGCCCAACGTCGGTCCGTAGAACGAAAGTGCTCGTTCCGTCGCCAATAATAGTTTCCTATTGTCCTGCAGCCGCGATTTTTGCGCTAAGATGCGGCAATGCCGGAGCGTTGACGCCGTCCACGGCCGCTCCTGACGAAATCTGTTGCTGGGGAAATAATGCCATGAGCCTTCGTATCAACGACATCGCGCCTGACTTCACCGCCGAGACCACGCAAGGGCCGATCAAGTTTCATGACTGGATCGGCGACGGCTGGGCGATCCTGTTCAGCCATCCGAAGAATTTCACCCCGGTCTGCACCACCGAGCTGGGCACGATGGCGGGGCTCGAAGGCGAGTTCAAGAAGCGCAACGTCAAGGTCATCGGCATTTCCGTCGATCCCGTTGCGAGCCACGACAAGTGGCAGGCCGACATCAAGACGGCGACCGGCCAGACGGTGAACTACCCGCTGATCGGCGACAAGGACCTCAAGGTGGCCAAGCTTTATGACATGCTGCCGGCGGGCGCCGGCGAGACGTCGGAAGGCCGCACGCCGGCCGACAACGCCACGGTGCGCTCGGTCTATGTCATCGGGCCGGACAAGAAGATCAAGCTGGTGCTGACTTACCCAATGACGACGGGCCGCAACTTCGACGAGATCCTGCGCGCGGTCGATTCCATGCAGCTGACGGCCAAGCACCAGGTGGCGACGCCGGCCAACTGGAAGCAGGGCGAGGATGTGATCATCACCGCCGCGGTTTCGAACGAAGATGCGGTCAAGCGTTTTGGCGCTTTCGAGACGATCCTGCCCTATCTCAGGAAGACCAAGCAGCCGTCAGCCTAGGTTTTCTCCGTCGGAGCTATTTGGGGCTTCAGTCCTATTTGTGGCAAGGCGTGCTTGACCGGCGCGCTTTGCCAGATGACCATGCTCTTGTTCAACCCGACGGAGAAAACGGTTCCTGTCGGGCAAGGGGCAGGGGGGCCGGACATTGGACATCGCTTCGGCCAAACCTGAGGTCGCCGGCTTCTACGACAAGCCGACCGGCGCCATCCAGTATGTCGTCACCGACCCGGTGACGAGACGCTGCGCCGTCATCGACCCGATCCTCGATTTCGACGAAAAATCCGGCGCGACGGCGACGAAGAATGCCGACGCCTTGCTGGATTTCGTCCGGGCAAACGGGCTGGAGCTCGAGTGGATCCTGGACACCCATCCGCATGCCGATCATTTCTCGGCGGCGCACTATCTCAAGGAAAGGACCGGCGCGCCGACGGCGATCGGCGACAGGATCGTCGAAGTCCAGGCGCTGTGGAAGGCGATCTACAACTGGCCGGATTTCCCCGCCGACGGCTCGCAGTGGGACCGGCTGTTTGGGGAAGGCGAAACGTTCATGATCGGCAACCTTCCGGTCAAGGTGCTGTTCTCGCCCGGCCACACGCTGGCCTCGATCACCTATGTCATTGGCGACGCAGCCTTCGTCCACGACACGCTGTTCATGCCCGACAGCGGCTCGGCAAGGACGGACTTTCCCGGCGGCAGTGCCGCGCGGCTGTGGCATTCGATTGAGGGCGTTCTGGCGCTGCCGGACGAAACGCGGGTGTTTGTCGGCCACGACTATCAGGCCGGCGGGCGCGAGCCGTGCTGGGAGAGCACGGTCGCCGAGCAGAGGGCAAAGAATATCCACCTCGTTGCGGCGCGCAGCGAAGCCGAGTTCGTCGCCTTGCGCGAAGCGCGCGACAAGACACTGCCGATGCCGCGGCTGATCCTGCATGCGCTGCAGGTCAACATGAATGGTGGACGGCTGCCGGAACCGGAGGCCAATGAGAGGCGGTATCTGAAGTTTCCGCTTGATGGGCTTTGAGAGGGTGCTGTCGATGAACAGCTAATCTCCCCCCTTGAGGGGGAGATGCCCGGCAGGGCAGAGGGGGGTGCTGTCCCGCCGACCCGTCTAATGGTTTTAGCTGTGTGATCGAGCTGGTTCGGTTGGGGTAGCTAGCACGAAAAGGCGGCGTTCCGTCACGCCCCCCTCTGTCCTGCCGGACATCTCCCCGCAAGGGGGGAGATTGGATGTCAAGAATGCTTTCGCCAATCGCCAGCGTAAGCGTAAGACATAAAAAAAGGCGGCGCCGGTTTCCCGACGCCGCCTTCTGTTCCTTAGCCGAACCCAGCTTTACGCCGCCGGCTGCGCCTCGATCGTGCGCAGCGCCTGCATCTGGCGCTTGGCGGCGGCCTTGACCGCGTCCTGCACCTTCTCGAAGGCGCGCACCTCGATCTGGCGCACGCGCTCCCGGCTGATGTCGAACTCGGACGACAGCTCTTCCAGCGTCAGCGGCTCCTCGGCGAGGCGGCGGGCCTCGAAGATGCGCCGCTCACGATCGTTGAGCACGGCCAGAGCGCCCGACAGCATGCCGCGGCGGTTTTCCAGCTCGTCCTGTTCGATCAGCATGTCTTCCTGGCTTTCGTGGTCATCGACCAGCCAGTCCTGCCATTCGCCGGATTCACCTTCGCTGGCGCGGATCGGCGCGTTCAGCGACGCGTCGCCCGACAGGCGGCGGTTCATCGACACGACTTCGGCTTCCGACACGTTCAGCCTGGTGGCGATCTCGGTGATCTGGTCGGGCTTGAGGTCGCCATCGTCCAGCGCCTGGATCTTGCCCTTCACCTTGCGCAGGTTGAAGAACAGGCGCTTCTGATTGGCGGTCGTGCCCATCTTGACCAGGCTCCACGAGCGCAGGATGTACTCCTGGATCGAGGCCTTGATCCACCACATGGCGTAGGTCGCGAGGCGGAAGCCACGCTCGGGTTCGAATTTCTTGACGGCCTGCATCAGGCCGACATTGCCTTCCGAGATCACTTCGCCGATCGGCAGGCCGTAGCCGCGATAGCCCATGGCGATCTTGGCGACGAGCCGAAGATGGCTGGTGACGAGCTTGTGCGCAGCGGAAGTGTCTTCATGCTCGGCGTAGCGCTTGGCGAGCATGTACTCTTCCTGCGGCTGAAGCATGGGAAAGCGGCGGATTTCTTCCAGGTAGCGGCTGAGGCCGCCTTCGCCGGAAACAATACTGGGTAGTGACTGGGCCATGATTGCGCCCCCTCTCTATTGGAGTGATGCCCCCGAAACGCGGCGGGCATGTGACGCGAGCACCAAAAGGCTCGCCCGCGACAACTGATTTATATAGGAACAAAACCAGAAAAGACAGGCATTTGTTCAACACGAAACAGTGTGTCACGCTGAAGTGAACAATGCCGCTCAGGTTTTAGCTGGCTGGTTCAGAGCTTGCGGAAGCCGCCGACGAGTTCCTCCATGTCCCCCCGTATCGGCGCCTCGAACCTCATCGATAAATGGGTAGCCGGGTGCCGAAATGCAAGGAGCCAGGCATGCAAAGCTTGCCTGGAAAACGCCTTGACCTGACCCTTCAGCAGTTCAGGCAGCCGGTTGGCCTTGGTGCGGAAGGCCTGGCCGTAATCGGGGTCACCGATGACGGGATGGCCGATATGAGCCATGTGAACGCGGATCTGGTGGGTGCGGCCGGTTTCCAGCCGGCATTCGACCAGGCTGGCGGTGGCGAACGCCTTCTGGCCCTCGCCGAAACGCTCCTTGACGGTGAAATGGGTCACGGCGTGGCGGGCATCGTCACGGCCTTCCGGCACGACGGCGCGGCGCACGCGGTCGGCGGCACGGCCAAGCGGCGCGTCGACCGTTCCGGTCGGCCGCGACGGGATTCCCCAGACCAGCGCCAAATAAGCACGTTCGAGGTCGCCGGTGCGGCCGTGGTCGGCAAAGGCCTCCGACAGCGCCTTGTGGGCGCGGTCGGTCTTGGCCACCACCATGACGCCGCTGGTTTCCTTGTCCAGCCGATGGACGATGCCCGGCCGCCTGACGCCGCCAATCCCTGAAAGGCTGTCGCCGCAGTGGTGGATCAGGGCATTGACCAGCGTGCCGGTCCAGTTGCCGGCGCCGGGATGGACGACGAGGCCGGCCGGCTTGTTGATGACGATCAGCTCGTCGTCCTCATAAAGCACGTCGAGCACGATGGGCTCGCCTTGCGGTTCGGCCGGTTCCGGCTCGGGCATGACGACCGATACGCGCTCGCCGGCACTCATCTTGCGCTTGGTCTCGTCGACCGGCTTGCCGTCGATCGAAACGGCACCTTGCCGGATCAGCATCTGCACCCGGCTGCGCGACATGTCAGGCCCGAGGGCGCTCGCCAGCCACTGGTCGAGGCGCTGGCCGGCCGCTTCCGCGCCGGCTTCGAGCACGGTCGGCGCCGCCTCTATGAATTGTCCAGCCTCTATCAATTCAGGGGTCTCTTCGGTATGAGCGCTCATCGAAAAAAGTTCCGGAAAGTTCTGCCATGGCCCGGCCCGTTGCCGATGAAGAAGAAAAGCCGCTCGATCCCGAGATCGAAAAGGTGCGCGGCAGGCTCATCCGTTTCATGGCCATCAATCTCGGCCTGCTTTTGCTGGCCCTTATGGTGGTGATCGCGGCCATTGTCTACAAATCGCGCAAAGCGCCGCCCGCGAACCCGCCGCTCGCCAACGACATTCCAGTTCCGCCCGGCGAGCCGCTCGCGGCCGACATAGTGCTCCCGGTCGGAGCCAAGGTGATCAGCCAGGCTCTGTCGGGCAATCGCATTTCGATCGACGCCGAGATCAGCGACGGCAGCCGCACCATCTTCGTCTACGACATCGCCGAGCGCCGTATCATCGGCCGCTTCGCCATCCGCAACAAATGAGCGGGCCGAAACAATGACCGGGTTTGCCGACCATCGCCGCATAGCAACCGTTACGCTCGTCGTCGCCGATTATGACGAGGCGATCGCCTGGTATGTCGGCAAGCTTGGCTTTGCGCTCTGCGACGACATCGATCTCGGTGACGGCAAGCGCTGGGTGACGGTGACGCCCTCGGCCGGGCAAGGCCCGCGGCTGCTTCTGGCGGAAGCGTTGGACGATGTGCAGAAAAGCCGCGTCGGCGACCAGACCGGCGGCCGCGTGGTTTTGTTTCTCGAAACCGATGATTTTGCCAGGGACCATGCGACGATGCTGGAAAACGGCGTCGAGTTCCACGAAACGCCACGCCATGAGCCTTACGGCACCGTGGCGGTTTTCGCCGATCTCTACGGCAATCTGTGGGACCTGATCGAGCCGAAACGCTAAGTCCGCAAACCGAGATTGCACAGAAGCGGCCCGGCCGTTCGAAGCCCAGTTGCTTTTTCCAAACCGTCAGCCTATATCGCCGGTTCTTGAACGCGCCCATCGTCTAGCGGTCAGGACACCGCCCTCTCACGGCGGGAACAGGGGTTCGATTCCCCTTGGGCGTACCAAGCAACGGCTTTCCTTTCCGCATCATCGAAAATTTCGGGCAGCAGCCGCGCGGATCGCGTGTGACCGCGAGGGTCGGCGGCATCAGCGAAATTCGGCAGGTCCGCGTCACAGATATACCCAATTTAAGTCAGACCGCGACGCTTGAAAGCGTAGCGATCTCTGCTACTTGCGGTGCGGGGATAGCATCTGCGGCAACGCGGATTTGGTTGGGCATAGCAGGCATGAATTCGGCAAAAATGATATGCCCGTGCTGTCACGGCAGCGGGCAGGTTTTCGATTGCTTGAAATGGCGCGAGTCGAAAGGGCATTGCTGCCCGCAAGGCACGCATCGGGCCGGCTGTCCCGGGCAGACCATGGCATGCGCCGAATGCGCGGGCCTGGGTACCTTGGCGGAGGTCGAGCTCAGAGCTGTTGCATAGCCTCAGGTCATGCAACTCAAGCCCCTTTCACCATCCAGCGCCGGCAGTCTCCGCGAGCTTCTGGCGCGGCGCTGCCAATTGCACTAGCATCATGTACGAAGCCTTGCCAAAGGGCTCGTTGCGGCGCGCAAGACGCCGGGGAACATAGGCGAGGGTCGGCGAGGAGGAGACCGATGCAGAAACTGCAGTCGCAGGGCGTCCATCACATCACCCTCGTCGGCGCCGGCCGCCAGACCTCGATCGATTTCTGGGAGGGCGTGCTCGGCATGCCGTTCATTTTCGAGCAACCCAATCTCGACAAGCCAAGCGAAAGCCATCTCTATTTCGATCCCGGCGACGGCAGGTTGATCACCGTCTTCACCGACGAGAGCCGCACGCCGGTCAAGCGGCGCACGCCCACCGAACCGGGCTGCGTCCATCATATTGCGTTCTCGGTGTCGCGCGTCACTTTCCTGCAGGCGGTCGCCCGGCTCGACGAACGCGCCATCAAGCACAGCGGCGTCAAGGATCGCGGCTTCATGGATTCGATCTATTTCGAGGATCCGCTCGGCCTGTTGATCGAGCTGGCGTCCTATCGCTTTGAGCCGCCGGCCGGCTTCACCCACGCCGATGTGCTGATGCAGGCGCACAAGCTGCGCGTTGCGCGCGGCGACTACAACATCGCCGAAGTGCACCTTGCCGACGCGATCCAGACGCTGGTCGAGTGGTCGCGCGCGACCTTGTCGGACGACCGGACGCCGAAGAATCCATACTGACGGCCAGCAAAGGGGGAGGACCATAATGGCAAAGACAGTTAAGAGCGCTGGCAAACCAGCGGCCAAGCCAGCAGCAAAAGCGGCAGCGAAGCCGGCGGCAAAAATGGCCGTAAAGGCCGCGCCGAAGGCAGCCGCAAAGCCGGCCGCGAAAGCCGCGACAAAGCCGGCTACTAAGATGTCGGGGCCGAAGGCCAAGGCGGCGAAAAAACCGGCGCTGAAGCTCTCGATGCTGAAGCCGAGCGTCAACAACATGACCGTCCGGGTGTTTGCCCGTGCGGCTGGGTTCGACGCCGCCGAGACCGACGCTTGGGGCCACACGCGCTCGCCCGAATATATGGCGCGCAATCCGGCGCATCTGACGCCGATGATCGAGGACAAGGGGCTGCCGCGCGGCGTGCTCTGGGAGAGCTGTGCCATCATGCAGTATCTCGCCAACAAGCACGGACTGGAGAAATTCTATCCCAAGGCGCCGGCCAAGCGGGCGATGGTCGACAGCGCCATGTTCTACCTGATCGGCACGCTCTACCCGTATGTGGCGCGCGCCACCTATCCGGCGCTGGGTTTTCCGCATTACGCCGGCGAGGTCGGCCATAGCGACGCTCATCCGGAGAAGAAGTCCGAGGCGCAGAAGGCCGCCATGGCCGCCATTGCCGAGCCGCTGGAGGTGTTTCACTCCTTCTTCAGGGACGGCAAGCCGTTCATCGGCGGCAAGCACCCGTCGATCGCCGACATACGCCTGGCATCGACGCTGGAGTTCCTGGCCGTCATCGACTATGCGCTGCCAAAATGGGCCAAGGAGTATGTCACGACGATGGAGAAGAAACTCGGCCAGGCCTATGCCGAGCCGGCCGGCGACGTGCGCGGCTACATCGCCTATGTGAAGTCGCAGGCCAGCGCGCAACGCTAAGGATTCGTTAACCAGAACGCTGTCTATTGAAGGCACCGCGCGACCACGGATGTACTGGCGCAAGGGTGAAGGGAAAGGTCGGCGCAATGCCGGCCTTTTGCTTTTCGCCGATGCGCCATCAGGCCCGTCTCATGCCGTAAAGTCTGACATCAGGCATATTGCCACAGTCTGCTTCGACCCTACCATCATGGTCGGCGGACGACACACAAGGAGCTTTGCGATGAAGGGCGTAGCGAGAGTGTTTGCGATTGCCGGTGTTGTGTTGGTCGGAGGCTATCCGTGCAATGCCGCGCCGCTCGACACGATGGCGGAGGTCGGCGATGCCATCCAGGCGTGCTGGACGCCGCCGGCGGGTGCTGGAAATGCCAGCGTCACCTTGAGCTTCAGCTTCAAGCGCGACGGCACGCTGATCGGTCCGCCGCGGCCGACGGCGATCAAGGTCGATGGCGATGCGGATACCAGGAAGTCGTTCGTCGACGCCGCAACCACTGCCCTGCAAAAGTGCCTGCCGTTGAGCTTCTCGCCGACGCTGGCGCAAGGCGTCGCGGGCAATGTCTTCACCGTGCAATTCGCTTCGCCCAAGCAGTAGGCGAGCGGGCGAGCGTTTCACCGTTTCGCCGAAACGGCGACCCGCTCCCTTGTTGTCTTGAGGCGATTCCCAGGGGAAAGCGCTACGCGCTTTTCCCGGAAAAACGACTCACACTTTTCCTGAAGTTGCTCTGATCAGTTGTGCGGGCGTCTGATATCGACATGCCGCTGCAGTTCCGGCGTCTCGAAGACGTAGTCGGCCCAGGCGGATTCCGGAATCTGTCCGGCCAGATAGCATTCCAGCAACAGGCTCTGTTCGGGATCGAGCGCTCTCGGCGCCCGCTCATGGTCCAGCCCCAGCGAGTGGAACAGGTTCCTGGTCAGGCCAGAGACAGTGAAGTGAATAGACATCTTCGTCTCCTTTGCCCGACACAACGCGAGACACCGGAGAAAGGTTTCATCCGCAAGGGCCGACAACGCGGGATCGATGATTGCGGCGGCCTGGGCTCGCCCAAGCCTGGCTACGTCTCAATCTTGAAACAAAAGTGTAATAGCGAATTTACAGGACCGGCATAATACACTCGGCATAAAATACCTGGCGGTTGTTGGCGTCTCTTCAATTAGACTTGCCTCACGCATTGAGGCTCAATCGGCTGGAGCGGCGATCGGCTCCACAGGGGTACAAGGACCAGGTGTCGCCGATGATGCGTTTGTGGCTTGTCGTGACCTTTGCACTGGTGTCGGCAAGCGTCCTCGGCATTTCGGCTTCCCTTGCCGATCCATGCGCCGCGCTCAGGAGCCAGCTGGCACCGTCCGGCCGCAGCGGCGGGATCAGCTCCGAGCTTGCGCAGCTACGTCGCCAGCTTGCGGCGATCCAGGGGCTGGAGAGGCAACGCCGGTGCACGGCGCAAAGTGCGGTGGGGGGCTTCTTCAATGCTTGCGCCGACCTCGCCAAAAGCCGCACACAGGTGCAACGCCAGATCGCCGACGCCGCGATTTCGCGCCGGGATGCGTCCGGACTGCAGGCCAGGCTCGTCGCGCTCGGCTGCAGGCCCGCCGCCGGGCAACAAAGACAGCGTCCGGCTGGTGCCATGATCGGCAGCAATTCGATGCTGTTTTGCGTTCGTCTCTCCGACGGCTATTTCTTCCCGGCGCCGAAATCGCAGTTCGTGCAAGGCGGCGATGTCAAGGAGATGGTCGATCAGTGCCGCTACTCTGCGACGATGCCGGCGTCGACCTGTACATGCTCAGTGACCCAAGCCTTGAAACCGAAGAGATGGTCGCGCTCGATACGCGCACATCCTACAAGGACCTGCCGACGGCCTTCAAATATCGCGATGATGCGAACTTCAGGGCCTGCGACCTCAAGCGCTATCACCAGCGCGTTGCCGAGCTGAGAGCGCGCACGGTGACGCCAGCCAATATGGCCAACGCGATCATTCCTTTGCCGTCAGCGAAGCCGGATCTTGGCACCGTGGCGCAACTTCCCCAGCCTGGCGCAGACGCTGCAGAGGCCAGGGGCGCCGCCCAGCGACAGTCGGCCGAGCCATTGGCCGGCTCGCGGCCGGTCAGGGTGGTCGGGCCGGCTTTCTTCCCGGCGGAGTAACCTGCGCCTAGTACCAGCTATTCGCAAACCATCCTGTACCGTTTGCCGGGTTCGCTGACATTCTTGCAGGTGAGCGGATTGGCCGGTTCGGAAGCCATGCTGGGAGGGCTGGACCTGACGTGCCGCCTTGGCGCAGCTATTTGTGTGGTGTGCCTGCGTGCCGCGGGCCGGTAGGGCTCCTGCGGCGGCGGCGTCGGAAACACACCGGCTGCCGCCTGCATCCGGCTGGCCTCAGTCTGCGACGGATCGCGATCCCAGACCCGCCTGATATCGAGCGGCTTCGGGATCACCACCGTGCCGTCATAGCTGCGTGCGCAGCCGCTGCCCGCAAGCAGCGCCAGGCACAGGAAACAAGGCACGATCCAACCGGTCATCAGCAACACCCCCGCCGACTTATAGCCCGGCCGGGGTTCCGCCGACAACCGGCGGAATACCGCAGGGCAATGTGGCTCTGGCCGCAGTCTGGATGGTTATGGTTAGCGGATCATTAATGCTTCTCGGGCACATTCCGCCGGCGAACCGCTGAGGGGGTTCGGCCTTGGCTTTCGGGGTGGGAACGGGATGGCTGACGGGACTGTTGGAACACGCGGCGGACGCGGTTCCCGAAAAGGGGTGGTGAACGGCCAGGATACGTCCGTCGGGGTTTCGCCCGAAGCGCTGCGCGAACTGGTCGGGGCCGGCGCCGACTGGGTCTGGGAGACCGACGCCGAGCTGCGCTTTTCCTGGCTTTCGGAGAACTACCAGGCCGCCACCGGCATCGATCCGGCCAGCATTCTTGGCCGTTTCCGCTTCGATTTCCTCAAGCAGATGGTGCACGGCAATCGACACGCCGCCGCGCATCTGGAGGATCTGCAGGCGCATCGGCCGTTTCGCGACTTTGTTTATGAGTTGAAGGGCGGCCGTCCCGGCTGCCGCTGGGTTTCGATCACCGGTTCCCCGCGGTTCGACGGCGAAGGCGAATTCATCGGCTATCGCGGCATCGGCCGCAACGTCACGGCACTGGCCGGTGCGCTGGACGAACTGCGGGAGGAGGAGAGCGATCCGCCGGCCGGCGAGGCCACGCAGCACCTCGCCGATCTCGAGCGGACGATGGATGCCATGCATATGGGCGTCGTGCTGCTTGACGAAAAGCTCGGCACACTCATCGTCAACAAGGCCTATCGCGAGCTCTCCAGGATTCCCGATGGCGCCGTCACTGTCGGCGCGCCGTTCAGCCTGTTGATGGAACTCAACCGCCGCAACGGCATCTACGGCGATCTCGATGAACAGCAGTGGCAGCATTACCTAGCCACCCGCATCGAGGAGATCAGCGCCGGCTCGGTTGCGCCACGCGAATTTCTCCATGCCAATGGCAGGACGATGATGTTCTCGGTGACGGCGTTGTCCGGCGGCAAGCGGCTGTTGACCTACTACGACGTCTCCGAGCTCAAGCGTCGCGACGCCGAGATCGAGAGTGCCAACGCCAAAATTACGGAGACCTTCGCCAATCTTCGCACGATGGTCGACCAGATGCCGATCGGCGTGCTCGTCCTCGATGCGGAGATGCGCGCGGAGGTGATCAACCGCGCCTTCTATGATTTCTGGGAAATCGATCCCCGACGCGCCGGCATCGGCTGCGGCTTCCGCGAACTGATGCAGGCCAGCCGCGATATGGACCCTTACGGTGCTGACGATGCCGAATGGCAGGGCCACATCGCCGAGCGCGAAGCAGAAATCTCGGCCGGCCTGGTGGGCTCCAGGCAACTGCCACGCAATGACGGCCGTACGCTGATTGCCTCGCTGGCGCCGCTCGCCGGCGGCAAAAGGCTGATCTCCTATGTCGACGTCACCAACATGAAGGATCGCGAGGCTGAACTCGCCCAAGCGCTGGAGAAATCGCGGCTGGCCGAGGCGGTGATCAACGGCGTCAAGGACCCGATCTTCGTCAAGGACGACAATCTGCGTTTCGTCTTCGTCAATGAGGCGTTTTCGGCACTGTTCGGACAGAGCCCGCAAGCGATGCTGGGCAGGCCCGGCGGCGACTTCCTCAAGCAAAAGGACGCCGCGCAATTCGAAGACAGCGAACGCGCCGTGCTGGCGACCGGCACGCCCTACGAGGTCGAGGAGACTTTCGACGCCGAGGGCGCCAGCCGCTCGCGCATCGTGCGCAAGAACCGCGTCGGCATGCCCAGCGGCCGCAACTATGTCGCCGGTTTCCTGTTCGACATCTCCGACATGAAGCGCCGCGAGACCGAAGCCGAGGACGCCCGCAAGAACCTCACCACGGTGCTGGAGTCGCTGCCGGCGGCCGTCATCATCTATGACCGCGACGACAAGTTCGTCTTTGCAAACCGCAAGCTGCAGGACACGCTGCCGGAGCTGAAACCGGCATGGCAGCCCGGCCGCAGCTTCCGCGAGGCCCTGGAACTCGGACATTCGGTCGGCTATTTCCGATCGAGCGGCGATCGAGAAATCGATAGGCTCTATGAAGGCGACCCCGATGTCTGGCTCAATGCCATCCTCGCCCGCTATCGCCTGCCCAACTCGTCCTATGAGCGCCTCAATGCGGACGGCCGCTGGTATCAGGTCTACGATATGCGCACCGAGGACGGCACCTTCATCGGCGTGCGCGTCGACATCTCGGAGATCAAGAGCCGCGAAAAGGCGCTGCAGGAAAGCATGCGCCAGATCGACCTGTTCCGCCACGTCATGGACGAACTGCCGGTCGCCGCCTTCATCAAGGCGCAGGATCTGAGCATGGAATTCGTCAACAAGGCCTGGTGCGCGCTGACCGGCATCCCCAAGGAGGAAGTCATCGGCCGGACCGATCTCCAGCTTTTCGGCATCGACGACGCCGAAACCTACACCCATGACGACACCGAGGTCGTCGTCACCGGCCGCGGCCGCGAGATCGAGGAGCCCGTTACCCATCGCGACGGCACGGTGCGGCAATTGATGACGCGCAAGAGCCGGCTGGTGGCGCTCGATGGGTCGGTGCACCTTGTCGGCTCCAGCACCGACATCACCGACGTCAAGGCGCGCGAGCAGGCGCTGGAAGAGAGCATGCGCGAGAACGAGGTGTTCCGCAATCTCATCGACAACGTGCCGGTGTCGATCTACGCCAAGCGCTCCGACCTCAGGCAGTTCTACGTCAACAAGGGCTGGTGCGACCTCACCGGCCTCCGCAGGGAAGACGCGATCGGCAAGACGGACATCGAGATTTTCGGCGAAGACGGCGAAGCCTTCGTCAACAGCGATCTCGCCGTGCTGCGCACAGGCGATACACAGGAGATCGAGGAAACGGTGACGCTTGCCGACGGCAGCGTGCGCCACCAGTTCGCCCGCAAGGGCGCGATGATCGCGTCCGACGGTTCGCTCTATCTGATTGGGTCGACCACCGACATCACCGAACTGAAGCTGCGCGAGGCCGAACTGCGCGAGGCGCGCCAGCGCGCCGTGCTGGCCGACCGCGCCAAGTCGGAATTCCTGGCCAATATGAGCCACGAGATCCGCACGCCGATGAACGGCGTACTCGGCATGGCCGAGTTGCTGGCCAAATCCGACCTCGATCCCAAGCAGAAGACGTTCACCGATATCATCGTCAAGTCGGGTAACGCGCTCTTGACCATCATCAACGACATACTGGACTTCTCCAAGATCGATGCCGGACAGCTGGTGCTCGACCCTGCGCCCTTCAACCTGCCCGAAGCAATCGAGGATGTGGCGACGCTGATATCGACGCGCGCCAAGGAGAAGGACCTCGAGCTCATCGTGCGCGTCGAGCCGGGCCTGGAAAGCCTGTTCGTCGGCGATGTCGGTCGCATGAGGCAGATCGTCACCAATCTGGTCGGCAACGCGGTGAAGTTTACCGACGAAGGCCACGTGCTGGTCGACGTGACCGGACAAAGGGGGCCGACGGGGACAAAGCTTACCGTTTCGGTCACCGACACCGGCATCGGCATTCCGCAGCAGAAACTGAAGCTCGTCTTCGAAAAATTCAGTCAGGCCGACACCTCGTCGACCAGACGCCACGAAGGCACAGGGCTCGGGCTCGCCATCACCTCGCGGCTGGTCGAGTTGATGGGCGGCGAGATCGGTGTCGAGAGCGCCGAAGGCAAGGGCTCGACCTTCTGGTTCACCGTGACATTGCCCAGGGCCGAGGAACAGACCGGACGGCGGATCATGCCGGTCGACGTGACCGGCTCACGGGTGCTGATCGTCGACGACAATGCCGTCAACCGATCGATCCTGAGCGAGCAGATGGCGTCATGGACCTTCGATTCCTGCGCCGCCGAAAGCGGACCCGAAGGGCTCAAGGTGCTGGTCGCCGCGGCAGCCTACGGCGTGCCGGTCGATTGCGTCGTGCTCGATTATCAGATGCCGGGGATGAGCGGCGCCGAGATGGCGCGCGTCGTGCGCAACACCGCAGGGCTGGCCGACACGCCGATCATCATGCTGACCTCGGTCGACCAGTCGCTCGCCAACACCAGCTATCGCGATCTCGGCATCGACGCCCAGCTGATCAAGCCGGCGCGTTCCTCGGTGCTTCTGGAAACGCTGGTCGCCACCATCCAGCGGCACCATCACAATATCACGGACGGCCGTGTGCTGCCGGCGGCAAGCAGCGGTTCCGGCGGCGGCAGGAACGAACCGTCGCCGGCAAAGCCGCCGCTCGCTGCATCGGAACGCGCCTTGCTGCAACCGCCGCCGGTTCGTGCCCGCGCCCGGGCCGCCGGGGATGAACGCCGGCTCGACATTCTCGTTGCCGAGGACAATGAGGTGAACCAGATGGTGTTCACCCAGATAATCGGCGAAACCGGCTACAGTTTCGAAATCGTCGGCAACGGCCGCAAGGCGCTCGACGCCTTCGGCCGGCTTAATCCGCGCATGATCCTGATGGACGTCTCGATGCCGGAGATGAACGGGCTCGAGGCCACCGCCGCAATTCGCCGGCTGGAAGAACATACGGGTATGCATATCCCGATCGTCGGCGTCACCGCGCATGCCTTGAAGGGCGACCGTGAGCGCTGCCTGGAAGCCGGCATGGACGACTATCTGCCCAAGCCGATCAGCCCCAGGGCGCTGCTCGAAAAGGTCGAGCGCTGGGTCGGCATATCAGGCGAAGCCCAACGAGACGCTGGATAGCAACCTGCGGCGCCGCCGGGATTCGGCCGCGCCGCAACAGCCAAGGATATGGTGCGATCGCACCATATCAAAGCTGGCGCCCAGTCAGGACAATGGTCGCAACGAAACCGCTCATTCAGTTACGGGCGGGAGCAAGCGACCGCCGACAAGAAACAGCGTCGAATCTACCCCAACGGACCTGTTTTTGGCGATGGCTCGGCCAAGATTCGCTCTGGTCACGGGCAACGCGCTCCCGTCCGGTTTTTCTTTCTCGGCATCGCGGCCTGCGGTGTGCCGGGACTTGATGCCAGCACGAATTGCGCAAGCGTCTGATTCCAGCGGCAACTTCCATTCCCACAAACCGGCTTAAAGGGTGCGGCCCACAAGACGTCTGTGCGACGTTACCGGGCTGACACGAAACTGTCATGCGACTGTAATAATCGAAGGCTATTGGCCTCAGCGGGCGCCGGTTTGAAGAGGGCGCCAAGAGACCATCTTCCGAACAGGAGCAGGCCACATGAAGAAATTCCTCGTTACGGCATTGGCCGTGGCGGTAGCGTTCGCCGCATCGTCCGGTGTCGCCGCTGCGCGTGACCAGATCCAGGTCGCCGGTTCGTCGACCGTGCTGCCTTACGCCAAGATCGTCGCCGAGCAGTTCGGCGAAACCTTCACCAACTTCAAGACCCCGGTGGTCGAGTCCGGCGGCAGCGGCGCCGGCATCAAGGAGTTCTGCAAGGGCGTCGGCGAAGACACGATCGATATCGCCAACTCCTCGCGCCCGATCAAGAAGGACGAGCTGAAGTCCTGCGCCGACGCCGGCGTCAAGGACGTCCAGGAAGTCCGCATCGGCTATGACGGCATCGTCTTTGCCACCGACATCAAGGGTCCGGACTGGGCGCTGGTTCCCGCCGACATCTACAAGGCGCTCGCCGCCAAGCTGGTGGTCGACGGCAAGCTGGTCGACAACCCGAACACCAAGTGGAACCAGGTCAATCCGAAGCTGCCCGACTGGGATATCGCCGCCTATATCCCGGGTGAGAAGCACGGCACCCGTGAAGTGTTCGAGACCAAGCTGCTCGACGCCGGCTGCGACAAGGCCGCTTTGAAGGCTGCCGGCATCGCCGACGACAAGGAAATCGGCAAGACCTGCATCGCCATCCGCAAGGACGGCAAGGCTGTCGACATCGATGGCGACTACACCGAGACGCTGGCCCGCATCGACTCCAACAAGACCGGCGTTGGCGTGTTCGGCCTCGCCTTCTACGAGAACAATGCCGACAAGCTGAAGGTCGCTACCGTGGAAGGCATCGTGCCTTCGACGCAGACCATCGCCGATGGCACGTACCCCGTGTCGCGGCCGTTGTTCTTCTACGTCAAGAAGGCGCATCTGGGCGTCGTTCCCGGCCTCAAGGAATATGTCGAGTTCTTCCTTGATGACCAGATGATCGGCCCGGAAAGCCCGCTCGCCCAGTACGGCCTGGTTTCCGCTCCCGACGCCGAACGTCAGGGCCAGCGCGACGCCTTCGCCGCCGGAAAGACGATGTAATCAACCGACCGGATCAGGGCGCGGACCAAATCCGCGCCCTGATTTCGCCGCTTGCCGCAACGGTGGCGGCGATCTGAATTTTCCCTGGGGTGGGTGATGTCGTCCTTGCTCGTACTCGCCATAGTCATCGCCATAGGCGTGGTCGCTTTTGTGATCGGCCGCCAGCGCGCAGCGGCGCAGGATACCGGCAAGGTCAAGCCGCATTCGCGCGCGCATTATCATGGCTGGTGGGCCTTTCTGCTCGCGGTCCTGCCTGCCGTCCTGCTGCTCGCCGTCTGGGATATCGGCTCTTCCTTCTATCTCGACCGGCACATCCATGCCGCTTTGCCCGAGCGCACCGCCGACACAAAGGTGGCCAGCGAAGCGCTCGACGCCAGCCTGGTGAAGAGCCTGGCCAAGGGCCTGCGCCGGCTCGATGGCGATACCGCACTTCCCGCTACTTTCGCCGAATTGCAGCCGCTGCTCGCCGCCAAGGGCGTGGCACTGGCCAGCGACACACAGGACTATATGATCCCGATCGCGGTCGAGGCGAACCAGGTCCAGGACCGGCTCGGCCTGTTCGGCGCCGTGCTGACCTTCGCGCTGTCGGTCGCCGGCGCCTTCTATGCGCTGAGGCAGATCGCGCCGCGCGCCAGGGCGCGCAACAATGTCGAGAAGCTGATGCTGTGGGGGCTGCTTGCGGCCTCGACCATCGCCATCCTGACCACGGTCGGCATCGTGCTGTCGATGCTGTTCCAGACGATCACCTTCTTCGAGAGCGTATCGCCGATGAGCTTCTTCTTCGGCACGGTGTGGGATCCGCGTTTCGCCGCCGCCGGTTCCGGCGGCAGCCAGGGTCAGTTCGGCCTGATCCCGCTACTCGCCGGCACGCTCTACATCGCCGCCGTCGCGCTTCTGGTCGCAGTGCCGGTCGGGCTGATGTCGGCGGTCTACATGTCCGAATATGCCTCGCGCGGTGTGCGCTCGGTGGTCAAGCCGGCGTTGGAACTGCTGGCCGGCATTCCGACCATCGTCTACGGCATCTTCGCCGTTGTCACCCTCGGACCGTTCTTGCGCGACCTGTCGGCGGCACTCACCGGCGGCTCGCCCTTCATCCAGGGCCAGAGCATCTTCACCGCCGGTCTGGTGATGGGCGTCATGCTGATCCCGGTCGTGTCCTCTTTGTCCGACGACATCATCACCGCGGTGCCGCGCGCAATGCGTGACGGCTCGCTCGGCCTCGGCGCCACCCGCTCCGAGACGATCAAGCGGGTGATCCTGCCGGCGGCACTGCCCGGCATCGTCGGCGCCATCCTGTTGACGGCGTCGCGCGCCATCGGCGAGACGATGATCGTCGTGCTGGCGGCGGGCGTCGCCGCCAATCTGACGGCCAATCCGTTCGAGGCGATGACGACCATCACCGTCAAGATCGTCAACCAGCTGACCGGCGACCTCGAGTTCAACTCGCCGCAGACGCTGGTCGCCTTCGCGCTCGGCCTGACGCTGTTCGCGCTGACGCTGGTGATGAACATCGTCGCCCTCTACATCGTGCGCAAGTACCGGGAGCAGTACGAATGACCGACATCCCCCTGGACACGATGGCGGGCGCCGTCGCGCGACCGCGCCGCGACATCGGGCTGAAGGCGCGCTATGCCGCCGAACGCCGGTTCCGCATCTATGGCGTGATTGCGATCTCGGTGGGCCTGGCGTTCCTGGCCATCATGCTGATCACCATCGTCTCGAAAGGCTACACCGCCTTCTGGCAGACGACGGTGACGCTGCCGGTCACCTTCGACGAGAAGGTGATCGATCCCTCCGGCAAGCGCGCGACCGACCCTACCGTGCTGATCAAGGCGAACTATCCCAAGCTCGCCGAAAACGCGCTGGTGGCCAAGCTCGGCATCGATCCGGCCAACAAGCCGATGATGCTGAAGCTCAAGGGCTTCCTGTCGGAAGGCGCCCGCGTCCAGCTGCGCGACATCGTCTCCGCCGATCCGTCGGTGATCGGCAGGACGCGTGACGTCGACATCCTGGCTGCCGCGAACCTCGACTCGGCCTTCAAGGGCCAGATCGACCTCGGCGTCGATGAAGCGCGCCGCAAGGTGTCCAACCAGCAGATCGACTGGATGAACAAGCTTAAAGCCGACGGCGTGATGGCCGAGCATTTCAACACCGGCCTGTTCACCTATGGCGCCTCCAGCCGGCCCGAAACGTCGGGCATGGGCGTGGCGATCATCGGCTCGTTCTACATGATGGTGATCGTGCTGTTGCTGGCGCTGCCGATCGGCGTCGCCGCCTCCATCTATCTGGAGGAGTTCGCCAAGAAGAACCGCTTTACGGACCTGATCGAAGTCAACATCAACAATCTCGCGGCGGTGCCGTCGATCGTCTTCGGTCTGCTTGGCCTTGCCGTGTTCATCAACTTCCTCGGCATGCCGCGCTCGGCTTCCTTCGTCGGCGGCCTGGTGCTGACCTTGATGACATTGCCGACCATAATCATCGCCACGCGCGCCGCCCTCGCCGCGGTGCCGCCGTCGATCCGCTCGGCGGCCCTAGGTCTCGGCGCCTCCAAGATGCAGATGGTGTTCCATCACATCCTGCCGCTTGCCGCCCCAGGCATCCTTACCGGCACCATCATCGGCCTGGCGCGTGCGCTCGGCGAGACAGCACCGCTGCTCTTGATCGGCATGGTCGCTTTCGTCGCCGATTATCCGACGACGCCTTTCGATCCGGCGACCGCGCTGCCGGTTCAGATCTATATGTGGGCAAACGAGGCTGAGCGCGCTTTTGTCGAGCGCATGTCCGGCGCCATCATCATCCTGCTCGTCTTCCTCATGGCCATGAACATCACCGCGATCGTGCTCCGGCGCCGCTTCGAGCGGCGCTGGTAGAAAAAAGGCAATTTGGTATGAACATCATGACCGAACAGTCCCTTGAGAATGCAGTGGGCGACAAAATGAACGCCAAGTCGAACGAAGTCATCAAGATGCGCGGCGACAAGGTCGGCGTCTTCTACGGCGAGAAGCAGGCGTTGTTCGACGTCAATCTCGACGTGCGTCAGAACCAGGTGACGGCGCTGATCGGCCCGTCCGGCTGCGGCAAGTCGACCTTCCTGCGCTGCCTCAACCGCATGAACGACACCATCGATTCGGCGCGGGTGACCGGCAAGATCACGCTCGATGAAGACGACATCTACGACAAGAACATCGATGTCGTCGAACTGCGCGCCCGCGTCGGCATGGTGTTCCAGAAACCCAACCCGTTCCCGAAGTCGATCTACGAGAACGTCGCCTACGGCCCGCGCATCCATGGGCTGGCCAAGCGCAAGTCCGACATGGACCAGATCGTCGAGCAGAGCCTGAAGAAGGCGGCGATCTGGAACGAGGTCAAGGACCGCCTGCAGGAGCCCGGCACCGGCCTGTCCGGCGGCCAGCAGCAGCGCCTGTGCATCGCGCGCGCCATCGCCGTGTCGCCGGAGGTGATCCTGATGGACGAGCCCTGCTCGGCGCTCGATCCGATCGCCACCGCCCGTGTCGAGGAGCTGATCGACGAACTGCGCCAGAACTACACGATCGTCATCGTCACCCACTCGATGCAGCAGGCGGCGCGCGTGTCGCAGCGCACGGCGATGTTCCATCTCGGCTATCTCGTCGAGGAGGGCGCCACCGACAAGATGTTCACCAACCCCGACGACAAGCGCACCCAGGACTACATTACCGGCCGCTTCGGCTGAGCCGTCCGGCGGGTGAATTTTCAGGCACGAGGACCAAGATCATGGGTGAACATACCGTCGCCTCCTTCGATGAAGAGCTCGGGCAGATCAGCAAGCTGATCCGCGACATGGGCGATCTGGCAGGCTCGATGGTCAGCGGCTCGACCAGGGCGCTGCTCAATTCGGACAATGCGCTGGCACAGCGTGTCGTGTCCGACGACGCCATCATGGATGCGCGCCAGCGCGAACTGGACGACCGCGCCATCACGCTGATCGCCAAGCGCCAGCCGATGGCCAACGATCTGCGCGCCGTGGTCGGCTCGATCCGCATGGCGGGCGACCTCGAGCGCATCGGCGACCTCGCCAAGAACATCGCCAAACGCGTCGGCACCGTGGGCTTGAGCGTCACGCCGCGCGACCTCTCGCACTCCATCGACGCCATGGCGCAACTGGTGCTGATCCAGGTGCAAGGCGTCGTCGAGGAATATGCCGCCACCGATGCGGCAGCGCTTGCAAAACTCAGGAATGACGACGAGCGCATCGACGTCAAATACACGTCCGTGTTTCGTGAGCTCTTGACCTACATGATGGAAGACCCTCGCAACATCACCGCCTGCACGCATCTCTTGTTCTGCGCCAAGAATCTTGAGCGCATCGGCGATCATGTCACCAACATCGCCGAAAATGCGTATTATGTGCTGACCGGCCAGCAATTGCCCGCCAATCGTCCGAAGCAGGACGAGACGGCCATGGCCACGCCGGCCTGATGAGGGTGAACTGCCTATGATCGCGCCACGCATCATGGTCGTGGAGGACGAGGAGCCACTAGGCGTGCTCCTCCGCTACAACCTCGAATCCGAAGGCTATCAGGTCGAGGTGGTGACACGCGGCGACGAGGCCGAGATCCGCCTGCAGGAAAACGTGCCCGATCTCCTGGTGCTCGACTGGATGGTGCCGGCTGTTTCCGGCATCGAGCTCTGCCGGCGGCTTAGAGTGCGGCCCGAAACCGAGCGGCTGCCGATCATCATGCTGACCGCGCGCGGTGAGGAAAGCGATCGCGTGCGCGGCCTGTCCACCGGTGCCGACGACTATCTGGTCAAGCCATTCTCGACGCCGGAGTTCATGGCGCGCGTGAAAGCGCTGCTGCGCCGCGCCAAGCCGGAAGTGCTGTCGAGCGTGCTCAAGGTCGGCGACATCGTGCTCGATCGAGAATCGCACCGGGTCTACCGCAAGAAGAGCGAGATCAGGCTCGGACCGACCGAGTTCCGGCTGCTCGAATTCATGATGCGCCATCCCGGCCGCGTGTTCTCGCGCAGCCAACTGCTCGACAATGTCTGGGGCGAGACGATCTATATAGACGAGCGAACCGTCGACGTGCATGTCGGGCGCTTACGCAAAGCGGTCAACAACGGCCGCATGCCGGATGTCATCCGTACCATTCGCGGCGCCGGCTACGCTATCAGGGAAGACTAGGATGCTGCGCGTCGCGCCGTTGCCGGCCATTCAGGCGACATGCTTGCCGGATTTCGCCTGAATGCCCGGCGCGAAAATCTCCTGGTCGACGAAGCCGAGCGCGCGCATGGCACAGCCTTCGCGGATCAGCGGCAGCTCGTTGGGCTCGGTGTCGAAGGAGATCGATTTCGAGTGCTGGCCGCCGGCGGTCTGGGCGATCGCTTCGCGCAATGCCGGTTCGATCAAGTCGAAGGCGGCGGCGCTGACGCCTACCATGGCGACGGGTGCCGGATCGATCAGCGCAAACAGGCTGCCGAGGCCGAAGCCGAGCGCCTCGCCGGCCTTGCGATAGGCTTCGCGCTCCGGGCCGTCGGTTTCGCGGGCGCGCGCGGCGAGTGCGCGCATATCAGCGTCGCCGATATCGACCGGCTCGGCATCCTCGCCCATCATTTTGGCGCTCCGCCAGATGGCGTAGTTTCCGGCATAGGCTTCCACGCAGCCGCGCCGCCCGCAGCGGCAGAGCGCGCCGCCCGGACGGTGGATCATGTGGCCGAACTCGCCGCCCGAGGAATGGGTGCCGGTGAACAGTTCGCCTTTCAGCACCAGGCCCATGCCGATGCCGTGCGATAAGAGGATGGCGATAAAATTGTCGCGGTAGCGCTCGGGCTGGCGCCATTGCAGCGCCACCGCCATCATGTTGCAATCGTTCTCCATGGTGGCAGGAATGCCGAATTCCGCTTCCAACATGTCGGCGAAGGCAATGTCGGTCAGTGGCGTGATCGGCGACCACAGCATGGCGCGCGCCTGCGAATCGGTGATGCCCTGGATGCCCATGGCAATGCGGGCGATGCTCTGGACATCGAGGTCGGGATCCTCAAGCCGCCGCCGGACGATTGCTACGCATTCGCCAATCAGCTCGTCGCGCGGCTTGGTCAGCGTGTCCAGCCGGCGCTGTTCCTCGGCGACGACGTGGCCGGCATAGTCGATGACGGTGACGGACAGGAAATTGAGCGACAGCACGACGGTCATCACCGCCGCCGCTTCCGGGTTGAGACCAAGGCCCACCTGCGGCCGGCCGCGTTTCAGTGCGCCGGTCTCGCCAGGTTTGCCTTCAATCAGGATGCCTTCTTGAATCAGATCAGACGAGATTGCCGATATGGTCGAGTGGCTGAGGCCGGTGGTCGCCGCAATCTCGGTCCGCGACGGCTGGCCGGCCCGGCGCACGGCTGAAATCACCATCGCACGGTTGCGACGGCGCAGATCGTCGTGGCGGATTCCAACCGACATTTGTTTCCTCCCGGCCTCCTCGCGCCTCATGATAGTGACGGCGTTCGACGGCACCAGCCAAATATTGGCAGACGCCGGCAGCCCTGTCATTGTTTATTGCGGACCTCGAAAAAATTCGGCACGGCCATCAGAATCCATCAGAATCGATGTTGACAGCGCGTTATCATTGAACCAGTATTTTTTCGAGGCTCGAAAAAATAGCGCCTCTGTGTGCCGGCCCTCGGGCCAGTTTTGTCGCGCCGCACGCGGCGCAGGGAGGATTATGATGAACAGATTTGCAGCCGCCATGCTGGCGGGTGTCGCCATGTCGCTGGCGCTGATGTCGGTCGCGCAGGCGAAGGACAAGGTCATCGGCGTGTCGTGGTCGAACTTCCAGGAAGAGCGCTGGAAGACCGACGAGGCGGCGATGAAAACGGCGATAGAGGCTGCCGGCGACAAGTACATTTCCGCCGACGCGCAGTCCAATCCCGGCAAGCAGCTGACCGACGTCGAAAGCCTGATCTCGCAGGGCGCCAACTCGCTGATCATCCTGGCGCAGGACGCCTCGGCCATCGGCCCGGCGGTGCAGAAGGCGCTGGACGAAGGCATTCCGGTCGTCGGCTATGACCGCCTGATCGAGAACAAGGACGTCTTCTACCTGACCTTCGACAACAAGGAAGTCGGCCGCATGCAGGCCCGCGAAGTGTTCAAGGCGAAGCCCGAAGGCAACTATGTCTTCATCAAGGGCTCTGGCTCGGATCCGAATGCCGATTTCCTGTTCTCGGGCTCGATGGAAGTGCTCAAGGAAGCCATCGACTCGGGCAAGATCAAGAATGTCGGCGAGGCCTATACCGATGGCTGGCTGCCGGCCAACGCGCAAAAGAACATGGAACAGTTCCTGACCGCCAATGACAACAAGGTCGATGCCGTGGTTGCGGCCAATGACGGCACCGCCGGCGGCGTTGTCGCCGCGCTGACGGCGCAGGGCCTTGCCGGAACGGTTCCGGTCTCGGGCCAGGACGGCGACCATGCCGCTCTGAACCGCATCGCGCTCGGCACGCAGACGGTGTCGGTGTGGAAGGACGCGCGCGAACTCGGCAAGAACGCCGCCGAGATCGCCTCGCAGCTTGCCGATGGCAAGAAGACGGGCGACATTGCCGGCGCCAAGGACTTCACCACGCCTGGCGGCAACACCGTCAAGTCGCTGTTCCTGACCCCCGTCGCGATCACCAAGGACAACCTCAACGTCGTCATCGACGCCGGCTGGATCAAGAAGGACGAAGTCTGCACGGGCGTCGCCGCCGGCAGCGTCGCGGCTTGCAACTGATCTCGACGACTTGAAGAAATGAGGCGCCGCGGCTGTCAAGCCGCGGCGTTTTCTCTACGAGAATTGTGTGTTTCCGCCATCGGCGGCAAACTTCTAGGCTGTGGTCCGGCATCCGCGCCAGACGGCAAGCCGCTGGAGGACATCATGACCGACACGACCTCAAATCCGCAGGCCGATACGGCACGAGCGTCTGAACTCGGCGCGGTCGCCCGGTTCCTGAAAGCGACCGAGCTCGACACGCGCATGCTCGGCATGGTCGGCGCGCTGCTGGTCATCTGGGTCGGCATACATATCCTGTCGGGTGGGCTTTTCCTGACGCCGCGCAATCTTTGGAACCTGTCGGTGCAGACGTCCTCGGTCGCGATCATGGCGACCGGCATGGTACTGGTCATCGTCATGCGCAACATCGACCTTTCGGTGGGCTCCGTCGAAGGCGTGATCGGCATGATCATGGGCGTGGCACAGGCCGAATTCCTGATTCGCGTCATCGGCTTCCAGCTTGGAAACCCCTGGCTCTGGATCGTCGCGCTTGCCGCCGGCGTGGTGCTTGGTCTGCTGATCGGCGCGTTCCAGGGCTTCATCATCGCCTATATGCAGGTTCCGGCCTTCATCGTGACGCTTGGTGGCCTGCTGGTCTGGCGCGGCATGGCATGGCTCATCACCAGCGGGCGCACGGTCGCGCCACTCGACGCCACCTTCCAGCTGATGGGCGGCGGACCACGCGGCTCGATTGGCGCCGCTGCCAGCTGGATCGTCGGCATCGTCGCCTGCGCGGCGGTCGCCTTCGCGCTGCTCAACGGTCGCTCGCAGCGCAAGCGCTTCAGCTTTCCACTGCGCCCCGTCTGGGCCGAGACCTTGCTTGGCGTGGTCGCTTGCGCGGCCATCCTCGGCGCCGTGTGGATCGCCAATTCCTATCCATGGCCGGTCGGCATCGTGCGCCAGTACGCACAGCAGAACGGCATCACCGTTCCCGAAGGCGGGCTGTTCATCGCGCATGGCATCGCCATACCGGTGCTGATGGCGGTGATTGTCGGCATCATCATGACGTTCATCACCAAGCGCACGCGTTTCGGCCGCTATGTCTTCGCCATCGGGGGCAATCCGGAGGCAGCGGAACTCGCCGGCATCAACACGCGCTGGGTGACCATGAAGGTGTTCATGATCATGGGTGTGCTGGCTGCAATCAGCGCGGCGATCTCGTCGGCCCGTCTCAATGCGTCAACCAATGCGCTGGGCACACTGGACGAGCTTTTGGTGATCGCGGCCGCTGTCATCGGCGGCACGTCGCTCGCGGGCGGCGCCGGAACGGTGATGGGCGCCATGCTCGGCGCGCTTCTGATGCAGTCGCTGCAATCCGGCATGGTGCTGCTCGGCATCGACTCGCCGCTGCAGAGCATTGTCGTTGGCGCTGTCCTGGTCATCGCCGTCTGGCTCGACACCGTCTACCGCAAGCGCGTCTAGGGAGGAACGATTATGGAAAAAACTGCTCCCACCGGTACGCCACTGATCGACATGCGCAACATCTCGATCGCGTTCGGTGGCATTCGCGCCGTCGACGATGCGTCCATCGATCTTTTCCCGGGCGAAGTGGTGGCGCTGCTTGGCCACAACGGCGCCGGTAAGTCGACGCTGATCAAGATCCTGTCGGGCGCCTACAAGCGCGATGCCGGCCAGATCTTGGTCAACGGCCAGGAGGCCTCGATCTCCAATCCGCGCGACGCCAAGAAATACGGCATCGAAACGATCTACCAGACGCTTGCGCTGGCCGACAATGTCGACGCTGCCGCCAACCTCTTCCTCGGCCGCGAACTGATGACCGCGTGGGGGACACTCGACGATGTCGCCATGGAGGCCGAGGCGCGCAAGGTGATGGGCCGGCTCAATCCGCGCTTCCAGCGCTTCAAGGAGCCCGTGATCAAGCTATCGGGCGGCCAGCGCCAGTCGGTGGCGATCGCACGCGCCATCCTGTTCAACGCCCGCATCCTGATCATGGACGAACCGACGGCCGCGCTTGGGCCGCAGGAGACGGCGCAGGTCGGCGAACTGGTAAAGCAGCTCAAGGCCGACGGCATCGGCATTTTCCTGATCAGCCACGACATTCACGACGTGTTCGAGCTTGCCGACCGGGTCTGCGTAATGAAGAACGGCCAGGTCGTCGGCACCGCGCTCACCACCGATGTGACGCAGGACGAAGTGCTCGGCATGATCATCCTGGGAAAGTGTCCGCCCGGCGCCATTCCCGGTCCGGGTGCGCTGAAGATCGCGGCCTGAGACCACGATATCATCGGCTCTCATCTTCACCGATGTTCGACCGATAAGCCGGCTAAATATACGTGATATGCCAGCCGTCATTATGGCTTGGCCGCGCCATTGTCTTGCCGCGGCGAGTTGCCCATAAAGGTTCCCGAACCGTCCATGGGCCTGCGTTGAAGAAGTTTTTCCCGATCCTTGCCTTCATTGCCGTTGCACTGATCAGCCTTACGATGGCGGGCTTCGCCTATTTCGCCACCCAGGAAGCGGCGCGCATCAAGTTCGAGGCGACGGCCGACGACGCGCTCAACCGCATCGAAAGCCGTATCGATCTGCATCTGTCACTGCTGCGCTCGACGCAGGCGCTGTTCGACGCCCGCAATGGCGAGATTTCAGGTAGCGAATTCAAGGCCTTCTTCAGCGCCCTCGATGTCGATAACAATTTCGCTGGCCTGCGCGGCATCGGCTATCTCAGGCTGGCCAAGACCGGTGACGAAGCGGCGGTCGAGCGCGACATGTTGCGCGACCGCGGCGCCGCCCACACGGTCTATCCGGACACGACACAGCCGTGGCGCACCCCCGTCGTGCTGTTCGAGCCGCTCGACCCTGCCAACGAATCCACCATCGGCTACGACATGTTCACCGAGCCGGTGCGGCGCGAGGCGATCGAAAAAGCGCTGGCCGATGACGCACAGCACGCAAGCGGTCTGGTCCAACTCGGCCAGGACACGGGCGCGGCGCAGACCTTTACCGGTTTCCTGGTCTTCGTCAGGCTCAATGTCGAAACCGCGCCGGATGGTATCAACGCGTCCAGATCATCGACATCAGGCCTTCTCTACGCGGCCTTCCGCGCCCGCGACCTGTTCCAGACCGCGCTCAGCCGCACGCCTTTGCTGCCGGTCAACACCGCGGTCTATGACGGCACGGCCGACGCCGACAATCTTCTGTTCCAGTCGGAAACGCCGCCGGTTGCGAGCTTTGGCGACAGGCTGTTGGTGACGCGCAAGATCATCGTCGCCGGTCGGCCGTGGACGGTGCTGTTTCGGCCGACAAGTGCATTTTCGCAACCGTCCTCGCGCGCCATTCCGGTCATGCTCGGGCTGTTCGGCCTGCTTCTGGCCGGCGCCATAGCGTTGGTGGCCCGCTACCAGGAGCGCGCCTACGACGCCAAGTCGCTGCTGCATGAAACGACGGAAAAAAGCCTGCTCGAAAAGGATTTGATGCTGCAGGAGATGAAGCATCGAATCAAGAATTCGATCACGCGGGTGCTGGCGATTGCGCGCCAGACGGCGGCGCAAGCAACCGACGTGCAGGAGTTCTCAACTTCCTTCTCGGCCCGCCTCCAGGCAATGGCGGCTTCCCAGGATATGCTGACGCGTTCGCGCTGGCAGAAGGCCGATCTTGGCGACCTGCTGCGCATCGAGCTCGGCCAGGTGTTCGGCAAGGAGCTTCCGGAAGGGATATTGTCAGGGCCTCAGGTGCTTCTCGACGAGAGGACGACGCAGGCGCTTGGCCTAACCTTTCACGAGCTGGCGACGAATGCGCTGAAATATGGCGAGGCCGGCAATTCCGTGGGTGCGCTGAAGGTCAACTGGTCGTTCGAGGGGCGCGGGTCTGAGCGGATGCTGGTTCTGAACTGGCGCGAGGCCGGGCAGAAGGAACTCGAAGCGCCGGCGAAGACCGGCTTCGGCACCAAGCTGATCGACCTCAATGTCACGCAGGAATTGCGCGGCACGATTGCCCGAGATTTTCGCGTCGATGGGCTTACGGTGGAAATCAGGATCCCGCCGCCTCATGCAGGCAAACAAACGGAGACCGGCTGACCGGTCTCCGTCGCGATTGTCTGACGCTTTTGAAGCGAATCAGCAGCGAGCGGTGTAGAGCCGGCCGCGATTGTCGCGATACTGGCAATAGCCGTTGCGCAGGTTGCGCACCAGCAGGCCGGAACCGGCGCCAACGGCTGCGCCGATCAGCGCACCCTTGCCGCCGCCGATCAGTCCGCCGGCCAAAGCACCGACACCGGCGCCGACACCGACATCCTGCTCGGTCGTGCTGCAGCCGCTGACGGCGACCACCGCAACCATGGCAATAATCAATTTCCGCATAGAATCTCTCCTCACTTTTGTCCTCACTTTAGTAAGCTCCAGCCGCTATTTAGCACGAAACAGCAGCCTTTGCCCGCTCGATCTTATTGTTGGCTAAGAGAGTCTTTTTCGCGGCGCGTGGCGTTCGACGCGACCACGACACTGGAAATCTGCAAAGACGCGTCGAGGGTGCCGTCCGGGCGCACGTTCCAGACGATCTGGTCGTAATCATCTTCCAGCGCGGGGTCGACCGTAAGACATTTGGCAACGACGTGCTCGGCCTGACCCTGCACGTCGCCGGCAGCGAATGGACGTTCTGCCGTGCATGCTTCGGCGGTTTCGAAAACACTGACCGGCACCGGCAGTTCACGGCATTCGGTCATGTTGTTCGAACAGCCAATTACCAAAAGCAAAGCGGCGATGTGTTCCACGGCGACACGTCCTCTCGCCATAAGAACGGTCCACAGCCGTCAAAGTTCCTGTGCCGAAAGGGCGTTAATAATTGGTCGGCTACGAGCTGGACAGTTTCTGAGCCAGGCTGCTTGGGAGCAGCGTGAACCTGAGCATCTGGCTCAGACCCATTGCGACGCCACGATCAGCACAACAGCGGCGACGAGCGCGACAGCGGCGACGCGAAGCAAGGGATGCCAGGCGTGCTGCAAAGGCGAGGCTGAAGCGTCAGGATCCTGAAAGCCGCTCATCGACACCCGGGCGGCCTGCTCCAGCCTGTTCATATCGGCAACCGTCATGATCATTCCTCCCATACTCGCGTTGCAGGCTGCGGCCGAAACATCGGTTGAATCGGTCAAGATCCAGCAATCTCTGGGAACCACAGCATCGGATTTTATGGTGAACAGCCGGTTAAGGAATCCCGCCGCTCATTCGGTTTCGAAATTGCCGTGCGGAACGACAAGGCGATATTCGAGGCGGTCACTGGTGATCTCCAGCGTCGCCGTGCCGTTCAGCGATGCCGGCACGACACGTTCGAGGGCAACGCTGCCGAAGCGTTTCTCGGTGCGCCTGTTATCATTGGCGACAATGGCCTCGACCCAGGTCAGCGACAAAGCCGGCTTGTCTGCGGCCTCTGCGACGTTCGACAGATCGGCGGTTACCTCGACAAAGCCGTCCGGCCGCGCCAGGGCGCCGTAGCTGAATGAATTGACGGCGAGTTCGTGCATTGCCAGTCCAATATGAATGGCCGCGTTGGGATTGAGGTAGGGGTTGACGCCATTGAAGCGCAGGCTCTGCGCGGGATCGGCGCCGTAGCGAACGACCTGGCCGCGGATAAGCTCGCGAAGTGCTGCACCCCGCCAGTTCGACGACGTTACCAGATCCTGGGAGGAAGCCAGTGACTGCAGGCGGCCGCGAAAGCGCTTCAGGAAATCGTCGGGTGTCTCGGAATAGCGGCCGGTCTGGGTGGCAATACTCTGGATGATGGCCAACAGGTTCTTGGAGCGGTGGCTGACTTCGCGCAACAGCGTCTTCAGCGTCTGTTCGCGGCGTTTCTGCTCGGTGGTTTCCACCATCGTGGTGACGACGCCCTGCACGTCGCCGCGATGGCCCCGATCGGCATCGACCCATACCTGGAACCAGCGCATGCCATCACCGGTGGGAACACTCAGTTCAAGGCGTTCCGGATTGCCGGAAGCGATCACATTGCTTTTGGCGGCGGCGATTTGCTCAGCTTGCGCCGGTGGCAACGCGCCGTTGCTGTCGGCTGTGTCGGAAACCCACGGCGCACGCATGTTGCGGGCCCATACAGTCTTCAATTCACGATCCTGATAGAGGACGGAAATGCCGGCATTGTGCAGAGCGTGAAGCAAGGCCCGGCCAAGCTGCATTCCGCTTTCAGCCGGGTGCAGTGCGATCACCTCGTCGCCCTGTCCGCTCTCGCCTCCGCCAATGGAACGCATCAATCACCTGTCCACCTGATCAGGACCGAACGATTCACTTGGACTCAGTTCCTGAGTAGGTCCCCAGAAAAGGTCCGCCGGACGATGTCCCGTTGGAGGACATCGCCCGGCGGTGGCTGGAAACCGTTTGAGGGGTGCGGCTTCCAGTGTTCTTCGCCCGCTCCTACGATGCCCGTCTGAACAGGCCGGCCAGAAGCGAGATGACGAGGAAGGCGAGAAAGATGAAGAACAATATTTGCGCGATACCGGCCGAGGTACCGGCGATGCCGCCGAAACCAAGCGCGCCGGCGATGATCGCCACGACGAGAAATACGAGCGCCCAGTAGAGCATGATCTGTCTCCTTCCGATACTGGATCAAGAACGTGAGTGATTGCTGTTTGTTCCACCATTTGCCGAAAAAGAAGGTCTTTGGAAGAGGCCCGGACGCGAATTGATTCGCGCGCGTGAGCGCCATACGGCGCGACGGGCAGCCGCCGATCGCCGGGTTAGGCGATCGCCAGTGCCGCCAACGCTGCGAGGCGGCGAAAAGTTGGAGATTGAAGGCCCTACTTCACGCGGCGGCCTTGGCCTGCCGGTCGAAGAACAGCGCTTGGCTGATCAGCGCCTTGACCATGTCGGGATTGAACGGCTTGGTGACGAGGAAGGCCGGTTCAGGCCGTTCGCCGGTCAGCAGACGTTCGGGGAAGGCGGTGATGAAGATTACCGGCACCGAAGTCGACGACAGGATTTCGTTGACCGCATCGATACCCGAGCTGCCATCGGCAAGCTGAATGTCGGCCAGCACCATCTTCGGCCTTGTCTTGCCGAACATCGCCACCGCCTCGGTATGGGTGCGCGCGGTTCCGACCACGTGGTGGCCGAGGCTCTCGACCATTTCCTCGATGTCCATGGCGATCAGCGGCTCGTCCTCGATGATCAGCACATCGGTCGCCACCTGGCGAGAGATCTCGTTGCTCGCCTGGGCAAGCAGTTCGGAGAATTCCTTGGCGTCGACATCGAGAATTTCAGCTGCCTCGTCTTCACCGAAGCCTTCGACCGCGACCAGCAGGAAAGCCTGGCGTGGCCGTGGCGCAATGGCGTTCAGATTGGCGGCGGCGCGCTGCTCCCATGCCGATTGTGCCTGCTCCTGCGGAACGCGGATGGCAATGGAGGTGAACAGTTTGGCGAATACCTTGTAGAGCGCGATGCGGTCGCTTGACGCTTGCGGGAAGATGTCGACGTCGGCGATGATGGCTTCGAGCATCGCGGCTACCAGCGCATCGCCACTCTCCTGCGATCCGGATACGGCGCGTGAAAAGCGGCGCAGGAACGGCAGGTGCGGAGCGATGGTTGCGGAAAGGCTCATGGTAGACGTCTCCCTCAGATGACGTGATTGCATAGAGTGCAGGTCAAGCTGATTGCAAGCCCCAACACCCAAACGCGGGTTTTGCGAAAAAGTTCCGAGACTTGTGGAACGAAACCGTACGGGCGACGTTTGTGGTGCGATGGGCAACCAGACGAGGGGGCCGCTTTGCGTTGTGTAATGGGGCGGCTCGGGGCGCTGGATTTAAGGGCGAAATGAAGGACATGAATAAAGAAACGCTGGCTGGCGCCGCTGACAGGCGCCGGGCCAATTCCGGCGACCCGCTCGGGGCGAATTCGGAAATCGGCCGCAAACTCAAACAATATTATGACGAGCTGGTCTCGGACAATGTGCCGGATCGCTTTGCCCAGTTGCTCAGCCAATTGGAAAAGGCCGAACCTGCACAGAAGAAGGACTGAGGCATGGCAGCTGTCTCACAAGGGTTCAAGACCGACCTGCTCGGCTCGATCCCGAGCCTGCGGGCCTTTGCCGTGTCGCTGACGCAGAATGCCGACAAGGCCGACGATCTGGTGCAGGAGACGCTGGTCAAGGCTTGGGACAAGCATGAGAGCTTTCAGCCCGGCACCAATCTCAAGGCATGGCTGTTCACCATCCTGCGCAACGAGTTCTATTCCCAGATGCGCAAGCGCGGCCGCGAGGTGCAGGACAGCGACGGCATCATGACGGCCAGGCTTGCCGTTCATCCGGCTCAGCACGGCCAGCTTGACCTCAAGGATTTTCGCGGCGCGCTCGAGCAACTCCCCGAGGACCAGCGCGAAGCCATCATCCTCATCGGCGCTTCAGGCTTTTCCTATGAAGAGGCCGCCGAAATCTGCGGCTGTGCGGTCGGAACGATCAAAAGCCGGGTCAGCCGGGCCCGCACGCGGTTGCAGGAGATCCTGAAAATCTCCGGTGAAGACGAATACGGGCCGGACGCAATCTCGTCCCAGGTGACGGGTTCAAACGCTGCCTGACGGCGGAGGCCCGTTTGCGGGCCTGGGCTCTTTACACATACGCATCGAAGATATCTCAGACTGGCGCGCGGCCGCAGGCCGCCGCCAGAGCCTCGACGAGATCGGTCCCCGAATAAGGCTTGGTGACCAGGCGGATGCCGGGAAAAGACCCTTTGATCTCATCGGGGTCCGAATAGCCGGAGGCAAAGACAAACGGCAGGCCCGATTGGCGCAGCCGCGCGGCGAAATCGAGTGTGGACGTTCCGCCCAGCATGAGGTCCACGATAGCGGCGTCGAACTCGCCAACGACCTTCTGCTCATCGATCTCGGCCAGAGCGCGGGCAATCACTACGTCGTTCGCGCCATGGTCGCGGCAAAGCTGCTCGACATCCATGGCGATCAGGAATTCATCCTCCAAGACAAGAATTCGCAATCCCTCAAGCAATGGCGGCACTTGGCAATCTCTCCTCAATTCTTGCAGCATCGGGTACAGTGACTCCAGTCAACCGCATCGCGGACCTTGGGGGATCGGTCAGGCCTTAATCCGAAAAGTTCGCCCACCGGCTCTACTCCACAAGCGAGCTTCGAATTCGCCTCAGTGGAGTGTAGCGAGTCATGATCGCTATTTGCTATCCTGTCATTTAAAAAAGACATGCCATCGGCAGCGGAACCGCGGCCTTGCAAAGGCGTAGCACTCAGTCTCTGGCAAGAGACTTTCGAAAGAGGGATCGAAATGTCTGGCCAGAATGGTCGTTCGTTTTCCAGCCGTCAGTACCCATGCGAGATCTGCCCGCTTCGGCCATTGCCGGTGTTCCGGGAATTCGAGAAGCAGGAGCTTGCCTATGTCAGCATGTTCAAGAAGGGCGAACTGGCCGTCGACAAGGGCGCCACAGTGCTGGTCGAAGGCAGCCAAAGTGCTCATCTCTACACCGTGCTTTCGGGCTGGGCCTTCCGCTACAAACTATTGTCGGACGGCAGGCGCCAGATCCTGAACTACTCCATGCCCGGCGATCTTATCGGGCTGCAGGGCAGCCTGATGGGCGAAATGCAGCACTCGGTCGAGGCGCTGTCGCCCATGCTGTTGTGCGTCTTCGAGCGTGAAAACCTGCACGAGCTCTACCGCAACCATCCGGGCCTTGCTTACGACATTACCTGGCTGGCGTCGCGCGAGGAGCGCATGCTGGACGAGAACCTGCTCAGCGTCGGTCGGCGCACGGCGGTCGAGCGCACCGCCTATCTCATTGCCTTCATCGCCAGCCGCGCGGCGGCAGTCGGGCTCAACGGCAAGGCGCCGGTGCAAATCCCGATTACCCAGCAGCATGTCGCCGATACGCTCGGCCTGTCGCTGGTCCACACCAACAAGACGATCCGCAAGCTCATCGATCGCAAGCTGATCGCCTGGCGCGACGGCGGTTGCGAAGTGATCGACGGGGAGGGGCTGAAGGATCTCGCGCGCTGGGAGGGCCTAAGCGAAGGCCGTCGGCCACTGATCTGACAGGCAGGCCTCCATCTGGGGCTGGACTCGCACTTGCAAACACCCTTTCATGGATACGGTCTCCGATTTCGGAACCATGACGTGTGTCGGGCGTTTGAAGCCAAGCAAACGCAAGGAGTTTAGAATGGCAACTGCCGCAGGAAAAACCGCCAACGAAAGTCAGACGAACGCCGACCTGGAAGCCGACATTCGGCAGTTGAAGGCGGATATCGAAAAGTTGACCAAGCAATTGGCCAAGACCGGCGAACATGGTTACGGCACGGCGCGGCGCGCTGCTGCCGAAGGCGTCGACCAGTTGCGCGCGCAGGGCGAAGCCGTCTTCGACAGCCTGCGTGGCAACGCCAAGGATCTTGAGGCCCAGATCACGGCCAATGTGCGCGAGAAGCCGGTCACTTCACTGGCGATCGCGGCCGGCGTCGGCTTCCTGTTTGCGCTTCTTGCCCGGCGCTAGTTTCGACAGAGATGGGCATGCTGGCACCGCTTATCTCGGCCTTGGCCTCGGGTGAAGCCATTGCCGCCATGCGCCGCGCGCGCACGGCGGCAATCGTCTACGGGCTCGCCGCCGTGGCTGCCCTGTGCGGCCTCGGGTTTCTCCTGGGGGCGGCCTACATCTGGGCGGCTGACCGTTATGGCTCGATGGCCGCCTGTCTTGGCTTCGCCGCTGGTTTCCTGGTACTGGCCGGGCTTATCGTGCTCATTCATCAACTTGCGGCTGGAACGCATGCACGCCGACGTGCGCGAAGGCGCAATGCCGACCTGAAGGCGCTCGGTATCACCGCGGCGCTTGCCGTGCTGCCGGCCTTGCTCAAGGGGAAAGGCGGGAAGGGCGTCATTCTCGGCCCGATGATCGCGCTCGCGGCCTATGCCATCTACCGCGAGAACGTCAAGCCGGATCCGGGCGATCCAGACAGCGAAGCCGACTAAAGCGCGTCGCGCTGATACGCTGTTCCCGGGAAAACCGCTTCGCACTTCTGGAATCGCTTTTAATGCATGTCGCCCAGAAGTGTGCCGCGGTTCTGGGACAACGACATGCATCAAAACAAAGACTTAAAGCGCGTCGTATGAATCCGTTTCAGCGTGACGCGCTTTAGGCCGGCAGATCTTCAAGCGGCATCGATATTTCGGCGAACACGCCTTCGCTGCGGAATTCGTGGGTCACTTCGCTCGACAAAACCTTGGCGAGGCTGCGGCGGATCAGGATAGAGCCGAAGCCCTGGCGTTCCGGCGGGTCGACTTTCGGCCCGCCGCTTTCGCTCCAGGTCAGCACAAGGCGGCGCGCGCCTTTCTTGCCCGCCGCCTTCCAGTCGACATCGACCTTCCCCGAGCCAACCGACAGCGATCCGTATTGCAGCGCGTTGCTGGCCAGTTCGTGCATGATCAAACCGAGCCCCACCGCCTGGTCGGGCGAAAGCAGCAGATCCGGACCGGAGATCACGATGCGCGGCCGTTCTGCCGAATCGAACGGCTTGACCTCGATCTGCATCAGTTCGCGAATACCGATGCCGCGCCATTCGCGATCCGACAGCAGGTTATGGGCAGCGCCCAGCGCCTGCAGCCTGGCGCCGAAGGCTTCCAGGAATTCGCTTGGGCGGCGAGCGTGGCGAACGGTCTGCGTCGCCAGCGCCTGCACCGTCGCCAGCGTGTTCTTGACCCGATGGTTGAGCTCGCGCAGCAGCAGCCTTTGCCGGTCCTCGCCGAGCTTGCGTTCCGAGATGTCGTAGTTGACGCCAAAGATCAGCGTCGGCTTGCCTTCGCCGTCGCGCTCGATGACGCGGCCGCGGGTGACTATCCAGCGCGGCGGATCGAAGCCTTTGACCCGGTATTCGCCGAAATAGTCGTCGCTGCCGGTCAGGGCATCGCGAAAGCGCGTCTCGGTCTGGTAGACGTCGCGCGGGTCGATGGCGGCCAAAATGTCGCGCGCCCGCAGCCGGTTCGAACGCGGCAGGTTGAACAGCTCCGACAAACGCACGTCGCATTCGATCATGTCGGTGCGGATATCCCAGGCCCAACTGGCGAGCGAGGCGGCATCGAGCGCTATGCCTCGGCGCTTTTCCTCCTGCGCCAAAGCAGCCGTGGCAATGGCGCCGCTGCGGGTGGCGTCCTTGAGGGTAAACAGGCTGGCGGCGAGGCTGGCCAGCGATTTCAAATGATCGAGCGCGGCAGCGGACGGAAGTTCATGCGGCTCCCGGTCGAGTACGCACACCGTACCGACGCGCGCGCCGGCGACCACCATCGGCGCGCCGACATAAAAGCGGACATGGTGTTCGCCGGTGACCAGCGGGTTGCGGGAGAAGCGAGGGTCGATGCTGGCATCCGGCACCACCATGGGCTCGTCGCCGGCGGCAATGGTATGGGCGCAGAACGATATGTCGGTCGCGGTTTCGGTCTCGTTGAAGCCGACACAGGATTTGAACCACTGTCGTTCGGTGTCGAGCAGCGTGACGAGCGCGATCGGCGCCCGCATCACGGCGGCGGCAAGGCCGGTGATGCGATCGAAGTCGGGATCGGAGTCGGTGTCGATCGCGTCAAGCCCGTGCAGTACGGCAAGCCGCTCCGGCGCCGCCACGGCGCGGCGGACCTCAACCGGCAAACCAGCCTGCTTCGCCACCTTGCTATCCACCAAGCCCCCTCGCTTGCAGGCCCCACCCGCGGTGGCGCGCATCTTGCGCGGCCGTCGCGCGCCGGAACTTTTGTAGCAAGCAATCGTTACCCCACCATGTTTCGCCGGCGATGGTTTCATCGACCATGCCGGTTGCACGACAGGAACGCCGCCAATGACCAAGATCGCCCCTGAAAACAAAGCCCGTCAGGGGCGCTGGGGTTGGCACGGCCTGCGCATATTGGTCGCCGCGTTGCTCCTGGCTTTTATTGCTTGGGGAGCGGCCGAGATTTATGGCCAAAAGATAGATCCAGATACCCCTGAAAGCCAAGGGCAGCCCACCGGCCAGACCGCGCCGGCCAACCAGAGCTCGCCAGCCGGCGAGGGGCAGTCGGGCGGCTAGGGTTTTCCGCGTCATTCGTAATCGCATCAGGCGGCCTTCGCCTGGGCGGCTTGCGCCGGAACCAGGACGTTCAGTGCGCCAGGGTGGATCTGGATTGTCGTTTCGCGCTCCAGCTTGACCAGTTCGCCGTCGATGACGGCGCCGAATTTCTTGCTCCCGGTATGGATCTTCACGATTGCCTTGTCGGCCTGATGAGTTTCGACATGATCGCTGTCGCGCCACCTGCCTCGAGCCATGTCGAAGAGCGCCCTGACCAGCTCGCCACGCTGCCGCGCCACGGTGACATAGATGCCGAGCACGCCGCCGGCAGGATTGTCGGCATAAGGCAGATGGCCTTCGCCAAACAGATTGTTGGAAATGCCGATGCCGCTGATGCGGGTCACGATCTCGGCTTCGCCGACCGTCAATGTCACCTTCATGGCGGGAGGATTGTTGATCGTCGTCCAAGCGGCCTTGGCCGAAGCGCGAATCTTTCCCAAGCGCGAGGCGAATTCCATATTGTCGCGCAGCTTCACCATCCTGGCGTGCAGGCCGATCGAGAACTGATGCACGAACGGCCGGCCATTCGCGCTCGCGATATCGACCGCCATGATCTCGCCGTCGGCAAAGGACTTCAGCGCGCCATCGATGGTCTGCGGAATTCCAAGGCCGCGGGCGAACAGGTTCATTGTTCCCGCAGGCAGGACGGCCAGCGCCTTCTTGCCATTCATCAGCCGCCCCGCGGCGGCCGAAATGGTGCCGTCGCCGCCACCGGCCAGCACGACGTCGATGTCGCGCCGCGCGGCGACCTTGTCGAGCGCCGCGACAATCTCCTTGCCGGCGACGATGTCGATCTCGATGGAGTGACCAGCCGCCTCGAGCGTCTGGCGCATCCGGTCGGTTAGCGCTGAAAGATCGGTGGTCCGCAAGGTGCCGCCGTCCCGGTTCAGCACCGCTGCAAATCGCATGCCCCACTCCGTATTCTTTTTAGCGGCCGGAATGCCAGCCGCAGGCTGAAACGGGCAAGCTTGGCAAAGGTTCCATCGGCCGGGCGGGAATGTCGGGCGATTCCGCGGACTTGCCCAGGGTATTTCGATGCTGCCGTTTTTTCGGAACAAGCGCCTTGTCACAACGTTGTGATCCCATTGGAGGCGCCGCCTTCGGTCTCCCGGCAAGTGGTTTGCCGATTGCGGCGCGCACGAGATCACGCAAGAGGAGACTTAATCATGATCCGCACACTGTTCGCGACGACCGCACTCGCAACGCTGATCGCTACCGGTGCGTTTGCGCAGTCAACGACGACCCCGGCGACGACCCCAGCGCCGGCTGAAGCCCCTGCCACCATCGCGCCGGCGCCGCAACAGGCCGACGGCGCGCTGATGACCAATATCATCGGCGAGTCGGTGTACAATGGCACTGGCGACGATGCCCAGAAGATCGGTGACGTCAGCGACGTCGTCCTCGATGAAAACGGCCAGGCGAAATCCGCCATTATCGGCGTTGGCGGCTTCCTCGGCATAGGCAGCAAGAACGTCGCCTTTGACTACGGCAAGTTGCAATGGGTCGAGAGGAATGGTGACCGCTGGCTCGTCGCCGAGACAACGAAAGAAGCGTTGACGGCGCTGCCCGACTTCGACCGCAAGCCTTACGATCCGGCCTCGGCGCCTGCTTCCACGGCGCAGAACGACCCGCAGAAGCCGGTTGATCTCAACGCCGCGCCGTCAGAACCGGCGGTGAAACGCGCTGACGGCAATCTCGCAACCAACATCATCGGCGAGAATGTCTACAATGGCACTGGCGACGATGCCCAGAATATCGGCGACGTCAACGACATCGTGCTGACCAAGGATGGCAAGGCGCAGTCGCTGGTGATCGGCGTCGGCGGCTTCCTCGGCATGGGTGAAAAGAATGTCACCTATGATTTCGCCAAGGCGCGGTGGGCCGAAAAGAACGGCGATCGCTGGCTGGTGGCGCAGACGACCAAGGAGGAACTGCAGGCGCAGCCTGATTTCGACCGGAAGCCCTATGATCCGGCGCCCGTGACGACAACCTCCGACGCGACGCAGCCGACTGCTCCGGCTGCCCCGACGGCCGTTGCACCGGCTGACAATGCTCAGCCAGCGGACAAGACCGCGGAAGCTCCGGCCGGGACAAAGGCTACCGATCCGACGCAAACGGCAGCGATCGACAAGTCCACATTGACCGAAATGCCGGTCGGTAACATCAGAGGCGACGACCTGAAGGGCACCACCGTCTATGGCGCCAACGACGCCAAGGTCGGCGAGATCGGCGACGTCGTGCTCACGCCCGACAGCAAGCCGGATGCCGTCATCATCGATGTCGGCGGCTTTCTAGGCATCGGCGCCAAGGAGGTCGCGGTCGGCATGGACAAGCTCAAATTCATGACCGACAAGGACGGCAACAAATATCTCTACACCAACTTCACCAAGGAGCAGCTGCAGGCGCAGGCCGCCTATGACAAGGGCAGCTATGCTGAGAAGCGCGACCAGCAGCGGATGATGGTACAGTAAGGGAATAGGCAGTAGGGATTAGGCAGTAGGCGAAAAACCAAGCGACTAGGCATCAGGCCGCCGGAAACATTCTGCTGCCTGCTGCCTCCTACTGCCTGCCCACATACCCCACCACCCCCTGGCCCGTCAGCTCTGCAAGCGCCAGCGACTGGTCGAGATGCTCGGCGCGCCAGGCAAGCAGCCGCTCGGCAAATTCAAGCCGCACGCTGAGATAGGCCGGGTCGGCGGCAACGTTGGCCAGTTCGCCCGGATCCTTCTCCATGTCGAAGAGCAGCGGCGGCAGGCCGCCGCCGAAATGCACGTATTTGAATTTTTCCGTACGGATGACGGCGAGGTTGCACTGGCGCGAGCCGATGCCGAAATGCCGTTCGGCCTCACCGCTGGCAATCGAGCGGAAGTCGAACTCCCAATGCGCCGCGTCGCGCCAATCCTTAGGCGGTTCATCTTGCAGGAACGGTTTGAGCGAGCGGCCGTCGAGACGCAGCTGGGCGTCGGCGTCAAGCAGATCGAGCAAAGTCGGAAAGATGTCGACTGCCTCGGTGAAGTGGTTGACGATCGAGCCGGCTGCATTGCCGCGTCGTGGGTCGCGCACGATCAATGGGATGTGATAGCTGCCGTCGAAGAAGCCGCCTTTGCCCAGCATGAAATGGTCTCCCATCATCTCGGCGTGGTCCGAAGTCAGCACGATGATGGTGTCATCCCATCCATTCGCCGCCTTGATCGCTTGCCAGATGCGGCCAAGCTGCGCGTCGACCTCCGAGATCATGCCGTAATAGATCGCGCGGATGGCCCGGATGTTGTCCTCGCCCCAGTCGCGCACGTGGCCGTCGGTGCCCGGGCGGAAGCTTTTCCGCTTCTGGCGGCCAAGATCATATGCCAGATAGGGATGGCTCTCAGCTTCCACCTGCCAACTTTCCTGGCGGCGGAAGGCGGGACCATCGGCTGGATCATACATAGTGTTGTAGGGCTGCGGCACGACAAAGGGCGGATGCGGGTTGATGAAGGAGACATGCGCGAACCATGGCGCATCCTGTTCGTCCAGCCAGCGAATGAATTTGCCGGCAAGAAAAGCGGTCGGCGTCTCGTCCCTGGAATAAACAGGCGGCGCATTGGTCACGGCGCCGCTCGCTTCCCCGCCCACGGGACGGTGAATGCCGGGAGAGCCTGCGCTGGTGTCGACGCCACGTGCCTTCAGCCATGACAGCCATGGTTTCTGATGCTCAGGCAGGAGCTGGCGCACGCTGAAGCCGGGCAGCACGCCCTCATAGCTTTTCAGCCGGGGATCGCCCGGCGCCATCGTGCGCGGATCGGGCGAGACGTCGGTGTAGCCGAACAAAGTCGGATCATAGCCGAGGGCGCGGGCCGAAAGCGCCATGTTGCCGTGGCGGGCGTCGAGCGGCGTGCCGTTGCGGCAGACGCGATTGTTCATCTGGTAAAGGCCGGTATAGAGGCACGCGCGGGCCGGCGAGCAGGGCGCCGCGCCGCCGTAATGCCGCTTGAAAAGGACGCCTTCGGCGGCGAGCGCATCGGCATTCGGCGTCTTCACCACGGCATGGCCGGCAGCCGACAGGCAATCGCCCCGCCATTGGTCGCAGGAGATGAATAGGACGTTCGGTCGTCTGCTTTTCGCGGCCAATGCTCTATCCTGTCACGTCGGGAAGACGTTCAATGAACCGGAATTTGGCTGCGGCGCAAGCCTGTCGGTCTTGCTTAAATGGTGAACGAAAATTTCCTGCTGTTCACTATTGGGATACAGTCCATTCTGAGATTGCCGCCTTTGCCATTGCCGGGCGGCCCCTCATATAGGCGTGGACAGCGGCAAGGGCCGCAAACCGAAGGGAAGGAGCAAGACAATGCTCGACCAGATCAAGGGCCTGCATCACGTGACGTCGATGGCCGGCGATGCGCGCCAGAACAATGATTTCTTCACGCACAAGCTCGGCCTGCGCCGGGTCAAGAAAACCGTCAACTTCGACGCGCCAGATGTCTATCACCTCTATTATGGCGACGAGCACGGTACGCCCGGCTCGGTGATGACCTATTTTCCGTTCCCCGACATTGCCAGGGGCCGCCACGGCGTCGGCGAGGTCGGTACCACGGCCTATTCGGTGCCGGCCGGCACGCTCGGCTATTGGGAAAAGCGCTTCGCCGATGAAGGCGTTGCGGGTGTCTCCCGCGAAGAGACGTTCGGCGAGAAGCGGCTGGCCTTCGCCGGTCCCGACGGCGACGGTTTCGCGCTGGTCGAAGACAAAGCGGACAGCCGCGCGCCATGGTTGAAAGGCGGCATTCCCGCTGATGAGGCGATACGCGGCTTCCACTCGGTCTCGCTCAGATTGAAGGATGGCGGCGCCACGGAAGAGCTGTTGAAGTTCATGGGCTATGAGCAAGTGGACAAGTCCGGCAGTGTCAGCCGGCTCGCCATCAAGAACGGCAACGGCGCTGATGTCGTCGATATCGAATCGCTGCCTACCGCGGGCTTTGCCAATCTCGGCGCCGGCTCGGTCCACCATGTCGCCTTCGCGGTGGAGAACCGCGCCCAGCAACTCCAAGTGCGCAAGGCGCTGATCGATACGGGTTATGGCGTAACGCCGGTGATCGACCGCGACTATTTCTGGGCGATCTATTTCCGCACGCCGGGCGGCGTGCTGTTCGAAGTCGCCACCAATGAGCCGGGCTTCGACCGCGACGAGGACACCGCCCATCTCGGCGAAGCCCTGAAACTGCCGACGCAGCACCAGCATCTGCGGCCCTATCTTGAAGAGCATCTGCAGAAGCTGGAAGGCTGAGACGATGAGCAAGGAAGCTTACATCCATAAGGCGCTGCCGGGTTCGCCCGGCGGCCCGCTGCTCTTCGTCTTTCACGGCACCGGCGCGGACGAGAGCCAGCTGCTGTCGCTCGGGCGCGACCTCGCGCCACAGGCGACGATCGTATCGCCGCGCGGCGATGTTTCCGAGCATGGTGCGGCGCGTTTCTTCCGCCGCACCGGCGAGGGCGTCTACGACATGGACGACCTCGCGCGGGCGACCGCCAAGATGGCCGGTTTCATCAAGGCGCAGGTGGCAGCGGCAAGGCCATCTTCGGTCTTGGGTCTCGGCTATTCCAACGGCGCCAACATCCTGGCGTCCGTAATGTTCGCCGCGCCCGAGCTGTTCGATGCGGCGGTGCTGATGCACCCGCTGATCCCGTTCGAACCGCAGGTGCAGGGCAGCCTTGCCGGACGCCGCATCCTGGTCACCGCCGGCAAGCGCGACCCGATCTGCCCGCCCAACCTGACATCCCGGCTGGAGGCCTATTTGCGCGCCGATGGCGCCGATGTCACAGTGGAGTGGCACGATGGCGGCCACGAAATTCGACCAAACGAGATCGAAGCGGCGAGGCGGCTTTTTGCCGATGCGCCGGTTGAAGGAGCAAGCGATGCCTGACGAATTGCCTGAGATCGAACTCGAGGACCGCGGCTCGAAGGGACGTTATGTGCTGCGCGGACCCGGCGGCGCCGAGGCGGAAATGACCTTCACCAAGGTCGGCGAGCACCAGATCATCATCGATCACACCGAAGTGCCGGACGTGTTTCGCGGCCAGGGCGCCGGCCTTCGGCTTGTCACACGCGCCGTCGAGGACGCGCGGGCAGTGGGCAAGAAGATCATCCCGCTCTGCCCCTTCGCCAACGCCCAGTTCCGCCGCCATCCGGAATGGGCGGATGTGCTGAAGCAATAGACCTTTTTCCCTTCTCCCCTTGTGGGGTGAGTTGCCGGTCGCCGAAGGCGAATTCATCGTGCCGGTGGCACGATGAAAGGCCGGCGAACGCCGGGACGCTGCGAAGCAGCGGGGACCCGGCAGGTGGTCGGAGTCGCTCAGCCACAAGAGCGAACGCCTCTCTGGCATTTGCGCAGTTCGGCCTTCTTGCCTAAGTACACAGTTCGCTGCGGTTCGTCCGCTCCTGCCAACTGACCGAATGGCTTCCTGATGACCGAATCCGATCTCGTCCCCGTCTTCGACGGCCACAACGACACGCTGCTGCGACTGTACCAGTCGAAAGACACCGACGTCGAAAAGCTGTTCATCGAGGGGACGCAGGGCGGTCATATAGATCTGCCGCGCGCCAAGAAGGGCGGCTTTGCCGGCGGCATGTTCGCGATCTTTCCACCGCCGGTCGAGAAGAGCAAACGCTCTGCGGTGCCGCCGGCGCCGAGCGACAATGAGCCATTGCCGCCGGAACTGCCACGCGCTGATGCGCTCAATTCCACCATCGGCATGGCCTCGATCCTGTTTCGGCTGGAGCGAGCGGGGGCGCTGACCGTCTGCCGCAGTGCCGGTGACATTCGCGAGGCGATGGCGAAAGGTTCGATCGCAGCGGTGTTTCACATCGAAGGCGTCGAGGCGATCGATCCCGAACTTACCTTGCTCGACGTGCTCTACGAAGCCGGCCTGCGCTCGCTCGGCATTGTCTGGAGCCGACCCAACGCCTTCGGCCATGGCGTCCCGTTCCGCTTTCCGTCGTCGCCCGATACCGGACCGGGGCTGACCGATGCCGGCAAGGCGCTGGTCAAGGCCTGCAATCAGCTCAAGATCATGGTCGACCTGTCACATCTCAACGAAAAGGGCTTTCGCGATGTCGCCGCGCTCAGCGATGCGCCGCTGGTCGCCACTCATTCCAACGTGCATGCGCTGTGCACCCATTCGCGCAACCTGACGGACTGGCAGCTCGGCGCTATCCGCGAGACCGGCGGCATGGTCGGGCTCAACTTCGCCACCGGCTTCCTGCGTGAAGACGGACGGATGAATTCGGACACCAGCCTCGACATCATGGTGCGCCATGTCGACTCGCTGCTGCAGGCGCTGGGCGAGGACGGCGTCGGTCTCGGCTCGGATTTCGACGGGGCGATGATTCCGGCCGTCATCGGCGACGTTGCCGGTCTGCCGAAGCTGATAGATGCGCTGGCCGCGCGCGGTTTCGGACGCGCGTTGATCGAGAAGATAGCCTATCGCAACTGGCTGAGCGTTCTCGAAAGAACCATAGGCTGAGGCTTAAGCGCCCATGCGCTTCAGCCAATCCTGGCCGCCGCGATCCCTGATCATCGGCAGCGGGTTCTCCCAGTCGAGCCGCGCGCAGATGCGGTAGACTTCGAGCGTCTCGGCGCTCATTTCGCCGCGCTTGTAGAAGTACATGGCGGCGGCATAGCGGGCGCGACCCGACCATTTTTCGCCGAGCGGCGTGTTGACCAGCTGCCACTGTTCGGCGGCTTCCGCCTCATCATCCGGTTCGTCGGCCATGATCAGAAATCCGCCGGCGGATTGGCGGTGCGGCGGTCGAGCTTGATGAAGGGACGGGCCACCACCTTGGCCCGCTTCATCAGCTTCTGGTACTGCAACTCGCGCATTGCGTAGATCTCGACCCAGAGGTCTTCGACCATCCTATCACCATAGGGACGCGTCAGCGAGGCGATGGCGATATTGCGCTTGGCCATCGGCGACCACATGGCGGCGCTGACCAGCCCGACCTCCTGATGCTTCTTGTGATAGACGATGGCGTGTTCGGCCGGGATGTTGCCTTCGATCTCCAGCCCGACCAGCACATGGCGCAGCTTGCGTTTAGCGCGCGCTTCGAGCATGGCGCGGCTTCCATTGAAATGGCCTTTTCCCAAATCGACCATAAAGCCCAGACCGATCTCGTCCGGCATGCGCAGACGGTCGGCGCGAATGGCATGCTCGGCGGTGGTGAAGTCGGCATTGGCGACGATGAGGCCGGCTTCCAGCCGGGCGCGGTTGAGGGCGGCGTAGCCGATGGCGCGGATGCCGCGCAGTTCGCCTGCCGTCATCAGGCGGTCCCAGAGGCTGAGCGCTTTTTCGGCCGGCACGAACAGTTCGTAGCCGAGATCGCCGGTGAAGCCGGTGCGCGAGATGGTGATAGTGCCGCCATCGTGCGGGAACTCGGCGAGATCGAACACTTTGAGTTTTTCAACGCCGGCAAAGCCGGCCTCGCGCAGCACGGCGAAGGAGGTTGGGCCTTGCAGAGCGAGACCAGCGACGCTTTCAGTCTCTTCTTCGACGGTCACTTCGAAACCGATGGCGCTGTCGAGCAGCCAGGGCAGGTGCCGCTCCTGCGAACACAGGCGGAAGCGGGTCGGCGACAGCCGGAACAGCGTGCCGTCATCGAGGACAAAACCTTCGTCGTCGCACCATGCGGTGTAGTGGACGCGGCCCGGTTTCAGCTTGGTGACATCGCGCAGCGTGACGCGATCGAGGAAGGCTTCGGCATCCGGCCCCTCGATGCGGTATTTGGTCATCGGCGAGATGTCGAACAAAGCCGCCTGGCTGCGGATGGCGAAATATTCGAGTTCCTCGTCCCACAGCGAACGCGGCGCGCGATAGCCGGCCCAATTGTACCAGTCCTGAGTTTTGGCCAGCGCATCGATGCGCGGCTGGAACGGCGTGCCGAGACGCAGTGTGCGGAAATGCGACTGCGCTGTGGTGCGGGCGGCGTTGTTGATCGGACTCGTCATGACGGCATTCCTTCGCCGTAAAGTGCGGCGTTGACTGGCTGAAACATCAGATCATCCCTTCATCGCGATGATGCGCCGCGCCGCATTCAAACCGGGAGCACCCGAAACGCCGCCGCCCGGATGCGAACCGGCGCCGGCCAGGAACAGCCCCTCGATCGGCGTGTCGTAGCCCGACCAGCCGGAGACGGGCCGCGACATCAACATCTGGTCGGCCTGCAATTCGCCGTGGTGCCAATGGCCGCCCGGCATGCGGCAATTGGCTTCGATATCGGCTGGCGTCAAAAGCTCGGCATGCAGCACGGACTTGCCGATACCGGGGGCGTACGCTTCGAGTTGCGCCATAACAGCCTTGAGGAATTTCGGCTTGCCGGCATCCCAACCCTCTTTCAGCGCATAAGGCGCGTATTGCACGATCGCCGACAGCACGCAGGCGCCGCTTGGCGCGAGCGACGGGTCGGAGAGCGACGGCAGTGTGATCTCCATCACCGGTTCGGCTGAGAACTCGCCATATTTTGACGGGTTGAAGGCGCGCTCGACATGGTCGGCCGAGGGCGCGATGACCAGACGGCCCTTGTGATTATCGGCGCCGACGCCGGAAAATTGCGGTTGCCGTTCGAGCGCCAGATGGAGCTTCGCCGCGTCGCCCCTCATGCGGATGTTCTTTACCTTGCGCACGAAACCCGTGTCGATCTCGCGCGGGCCGACGAGATCGAGCATGGTCGTCGCCGGGTTGATGGCGGAGACGATCGTTCTGGCGTGCAGCACCTCGCCGCCGTCGAGGGTCACGCCGAGGGCGCGCCCTTTCTCGACGACTATTCTGGCCACGGGCGCTGCCGTGCGGATGGTGACGCCGGCTTTCTCCGCCGCCGCGCGAATGGCGGCAACGACCGCACCCATACCACCTTTCGGCAGCATCTGTGCCCCGGCCGCACCGTCAGTCTCGCCGGCCAGCCGGTAATAGAGGCCAAGCAGCGAGGTCGGCGAACGCGGGCCGAGGTGGCTGCCAAGCGTGGCGTCGAAGGCAAGCAGGCCCTTCAGCCTGAGATCGGCAAGCTGTTCGTCGAGCAGGTCGGCGACGTTCAACAGGAGCACCCGCAGGAAATCGCGCATGTCTTCCTTGCCGAGCTTTTTCAGCGCCACGGCCGTCTGGCCGAGCGCTGCGGTTTCAAGCAGCGACATGCCACCGAGATCGGGCGGGCGCCGCGACAGGAACGGTTTCAGGATGCCGGCATAGCGCATGAGTTGCGCGCGCAATTCCTTCCAGGCGGACTGCTCGGACGGAGTGGAGCCGGTCAGCACTTCGCCATAGGCGCCATGCAGGACAAGCGGCGGGCCGTCCTTCGCCAAGGCGACCGACGGCATGAAGTCTGTACGGGTGACCTGCACCCCGTGTTTCTCCAGCTCCAATGTCTTCACCACGTCGGGGTGCAGGCGGTTCAGCACATGCGCGATCGAGGAGACCCGAAAACCCGGCGCAAACTCTTCGGTGCGCGCCGCGCCGCCGACATCGCCAGCGGCTTCCAGCACCAGCACCTTGCGGCCGGCCTTGGCCAGCGTGGCGGCAGCGACAAGGCCGTTGTGGCCACCGCCAATGATAATGGCATCAAATGACGTCATGGGCCGGGCTCATATGGGAGGTCGATTTGGCGAGGTCGCGCAGGATCTCGGCTGCCGCATTGCGGCCGGGTGCGCCCATGACGCCGCCGCCGGGATGTGTCGAGGAGCCGCACATATAGAGCCCGCCGACCGGCGAGCGGTATTGTGCGTAGCCCGGCACCGGCCGGTTGAACAGCAGCTGGTCGAAGGTCAGCTCGCCCTGGAAAATATTGCCTTCGGTCAGCCCAACCTCGGCCTCGATCTCGCGTGGCGTGCGCACCTCCATATGGACGATGCGGTCGCGGAAGCCTGGCGAGTATTCCGCGATCTGCGCAACCACGCTTTCAGCGAAACCGTCGCGGTCGGCATCGGTCCAGTCCTGGCCATTCACCTTGGGCGGCGCGTACTGCACGAAGCAGCTCATGAAATGCTTGCCCGGCGGCGCCATGGTCGGGTCGAGCGTCGTTGGGATGACCATGTCGAGGAATGGGTCGGCCGACCAGCGACCGGCCTTCCAGTCGTCATAGGCGCGCTCCATGCGCTCCATGGAATCGGTGAAATGCATGTCGCCGCGATAAACGGGTAAATCCTTCGGCAGTGCCGGGAATTCCGGCAGAGAATCCAGCGCGATGTTGACCTTGCCGGAGGAGCCGCGGATCTTGAAGTTCCTGACCCGCCGCAGGAAAATGTCGGGCAGTTCCTTCTCCTCGACCAGTTTCAGGAATGTGCGTTTGACGTCGGCGTTGGAGACGACGAGCTTGCCGTAGACCTCCTCGCCGCCGGCCAGCACCACGCCCTTGGCCTTGCCTCGGCTCACCAGCACATGGTCGACCTCGGCGCCGGTGCGGATAGCGCCGCCGGACGCCTTGAAGGAAGCGGCGAGCGCCTTCGTGACGGCGCCCATGCCGCCGCGCGCATAGCCCCAGGCGCCGACCGAGCCGTCGACCTCACCCATATAATGGTGCAGCAGCACGTAGGCTGTGCCGGGCGACATCGGCCCGAGCGCGGTACCGATAATGCCGGACAAAGCGAAGTTCGCCTTGATGACATCGGTCTCAAAATATTCGTCGAGGAATTCCGAGATCGACATGGTCCAGAAGCGCAGCGTCAGCGCCATTTCTTCTGATGACAGGCCGACGAATTTCTTGCCGAGATAGAGAAGCTCTCCGAGGTCGCGCGGCTTGAGACTGGCCGGGTCCGGTGCGGTGCGCATCAGCAGCGGCTGGATGAAACGGCACTGCCGCGTCACGTCGCGCGAATAGCGGTCATAGGCCTCCGCGTCGCGCCTGGAGAAGCGGGCGAATTCGCGCCGGTGCGCATCGTGGTCACGGTAGTTGGCGAGGTAGTCGCCGTCGCGGGTGAACACGGCGCCGCCTTCATAGGAAATAACCTGCAAGCCGAAACGCGGCAGTTCGAGGTCGCGCATGATCTCGGGGCGAAACAGCGAGCAGACATAGGAGCAGTTGGAGTAGAGGAAGCCCGGCGTCAGCTCGCGGCTGGTGGCGGCGCCGCCGACCCAGTCGTTCTTTTCCACCACCAGCACGTCGAGCCCGGCGCGTTGCAAATAGCAGGCGTTGACCAGGCCGTTGTGTCCGCCGCCGATGACGATCGCATCCCAAGCTTTCATTCGCGCCCAGCCTTCATGGTGCTCGACCCTTCATTTTCGCGTGATTTGTCGCCGAATGCGCGGAATTTGGCACGGCAGCGGCTATTCTGTCCAGCCATTCTGAATGAATGTTCAACAAATGATATTGCGTTTTCCTGTTAATACGCTACGCTTTGCCGGCATTCGAACCTGCGCAATTCGGCTGACGGGACTTAAGGTCTGATGATCGAAACGGCAGATGGCGAGCCGGAATATGACGACGCCGCGATCCGCTTCCTCGAGGCGCTGTGGGCCGAGGGCTATCTGTCGCCGGGCGGACCAGACGAGGTCGACCGGGTGGTCGAAGGGCTGTCGCTCAGGGGCAAGACGATCCTCGACATCGGCTGCGGCTCCGGCGGCATCGCGCTGCATCTGGTGGAGCGCCACGGTGCTGCTCATGCCACCGGCTTCGACATCGAGCGGCCGGTGATCGAGGCGGCCAGAAAGCATGCCGCTGCACGAGGGCTTTCAGACCGCGCCAGCTTCGTCCAGGCGCCGCCGGGGCCGCTGCCTTTTGCCGACGCTTCGTTCGATGTCGTCTTCTCCAAGGATGCGCTGGTGCACGTGTCCGACAAGGACGCGCTGTTTGCGGAAATCTTCCGCGTGCTGAAGCCGGGCGGCGTCCTTGCCGCCTCCGACTGGCTGATCGGCCATGACGGCGAGCCGTCATCTGAGATGAAGGCCTATGTCGCGGCCGAAGGCCTGTCCTTCGCCATGGCCTCGCCGGCACGCTATGCGCAAGCGATGCGCAGCGCCGGCTTTGCCGATGTCACTGTGAAGGACCGCAATTCTTGGTACCGCGAGGTCGCACGCGGCGAGCTGGAAAGGCTGAAAGGCCCGCTCTACGAGACGGCGGCAGTCGCGGTCGGAGCGGCCTATGTCGACAAGAACATCAAGACCTGGGAAGCCATGCAGAAGGTGCTTGACAGTGGCGAGCACCGTCCCACTCATCTTCGCGGGTGGAAGCCGGCTGTGGTGGGATAGCCGGCAATGTGGAGCATGACGGCACCGATGAAAGCTGCAGCGCGCGAAGAGCGATCCTCCGACACGTCTGGAAAAACCGAGCCGGAAAAACGCGGCCGCAAGGCGTCGAAGGAGGTCAGGCAACAGCAGCTGATCGAAGCGACCATCGATTCGCTGGCCAAGCGCGGTTATTCGGAAACGACGATGGCCGATGTCGCTGACGGCGCCGGCCTGTCGCGCGGCATCGTCAACTTTCATTTCGAGAGCAAGGAGAAGCTGCTCGTCGCCACGCTGGCCTATATGGCCGACGAATATGCGGCGCATTGGCGCGTCGCGCTGACCAAGGCCGGCGAGGATCCAGCCCGGCAGCTGCGGGCGCTGGTCGCCGCCGATTTCGACCGTTCGATCTGCAACAAGCGCAAGCTCGCGGCGTGGTGCGCGTTCTGGGGCGAGGCCAAGTCGCGGCCGACCTACCAGGCGCTGTGCGGCGCGCGCGACGCGGCCTACCAGAAGATCTTCATCGACCTCTGTGCCACGCTCAAGCAGGGCGGTGGTTATGGCTATGAGCCGCAGGTCATGGCGCTGGCGCTCAGCGCCATGCTGGAGGGCTTGTGGCTGCGGCTGATGATGGGGACCGAGGACGTCACCCGTGAGAGCGCGCTACAGGCGGCAAACGAATTCCTGTCGGCCGCCTTTCCGAAGCACTACCCGCCGGACAGCGGACGTTGACAACAACCGGCGGATCCAAGCCGGAGCGAACAATCAGAAACAAAGAGGATGGAACAGCATGAAAAGAATAGCCCGACGCCTGACACTGACATTGGCGCTGACGGCGACGCTGGCTGGTTCGGCCGCGGCGATTGCGGTCCCCGCCGACAAGGACCTGATCGTGTTCGACTGGTCCGGCTATGAGGACCCGAGCTTCCACCCCAAATATGTCGAGAAGAACGGCGACTCGCCGACCTTCGCCTTCTTCGGCGACGAGGACGAAGCCTTCGAAAAAGTGCGCTCCGGCTTCAAGGCCGATCTTGGTCATCCCTGCTCGCAGAGCGTGACAAAGTGGCGCGAGGCGGGGCTGCTGCAGCCGCTCGACACCTCGAAGATCACCGGCTGGAAGGATCTCAATCCCGGCATCATGGCGATGAAGGATCTGGCCACCACTTCGGACGGCAAGGCCTGGTTCATGCCGTGGGACTGGGGCAACACCCAGCTCACCTACAACTCCGACAAGATCGACGCGAAGGATGTGCAGTCGCTGAAGGCCTTCGCCGATCCCAAGTTCAAGGGGCGGGTCTCGATCGGCGACAATGTCGACGACGCCTATGCGCTGGCCAGCCTTGCCATGGGGCTCAAGGACTGGACCAAGATGACGGACGACCAGTTCAAGCAGGCGTCCGACTTCCTGCGCCAGGTGCACAAGAATGTCCGCTCCTACTGGACCGATACCACGGACGTCGTCCAGTTGCTGAGCGGCGGCGAGGTCGATCTCGCCTGGGCATGGAACGATGCCACGGTACAATCCGTCGCTGCCGGTGTGCCGATCAAGTCCAAGAAGGATACGGACGAAGGCATCTCGACCTGGGTCTGCGGCTACGTGCTGTTCAAGGACGCACCCGGCAATGTCGACAAGGCCTATGACTACCTCAACGCGATCAACGATCCCGAGACCGCCAAGGTGCTGGTCAAGGACTGGGGTTATGGCCAGGCCAACGCCAAGGGCATGGCCGGCGTCGACCCGGCGATCCTGAAAGAAAAGGGCTATGACGATGTGCAGAAATTCGTCGACAAGACCCTGTTCCAATCGCCCGTGCCGTCGTCGCTCAAGCTCAAGATGATCGCCGAATTCGAGAAGATCAAGGCGGGGTACTAAAGCTCTGTCCGGCTTCCTCCGTCTGCCTGTCAGTGCGCCGGGCAGACGGTCTCGCCAAGGCCGCTGAAATTCCGTAACGTCGCCCGGCCGCTTTTCGCGATGAGGAGTTTCGCGCCATGAATTCCATGCTTCGCCGCCTTGCTCTTGCTGCCGCCCTTACGGTCGGCGCAGGCGACGTGCTTGCTTATGCCGAAGGCGGCGGAGACCTCGTCGTGTTCGACTGGTCGGGTTATGAAGATCCGTTGCTGCACCCCGACTACACCGCCAAATACGGCGCCGAGCCGACCTTTGCTTTCTTCGGCGACGAGGAGGAAGCGTTCCAGAAGATGCGCGCCGGCTTCAAGGCCGACATCGCCCACCCCTGCTCGCAAAGCGTGACCAAGTGGCGCGCGGCCGGCATTCTGCAACCGCTCGACACCTCGCGGATCGCCGGCTGGAAGGATCTCAATCCCGGCATCATGGCGATGAAGGATCTCGCCGTCACCGCCGACGGCAAGGCCTGGTTCATGCCGTTCGACTGGGGCAACACTTCGCTGCTCTACCGCACCGACAAGGTCACCGCGGAGGAAGCGCAGTCGCTGAAGATTTTCGCCGATCCCAAATTCAAGGGCCGCGTCACCATCGGCGACAATGTCGATGACGCCTATGCGCTGGCCAGCCTGGTCATCGGCCTCAAGGACTGGACCAAGATGACCGACGCGCAGTTCCAGGAGGCGTCCGCCTTCCTGCGTGACGTCCACAAGAACATCCGCTTTTACTGGACCGACGACACCGACCTCAACCAGGCCTTTACCGGCAATGAGGTCGACCTCGTCTGGGGCTGGAATGAGACCTTCGTGACGCTCAAGGGCCAAGGCATGCCGATCGCCATGAACCGCGACACCAGGGAAGGCATATCCACCTGGGTGTGCGGCTATGTGCTGATGAAGGATGCGCCGGGCAAGCTCGACCAGGCCTATGATTTCCTCAGTGCGGTCAACGCGCATGCCGTGTCCGATTACTTGGTCAAGACCTTCGGCTACGGCCACGGCAACAGCGCCGGGATGGCCGCGATCGACCATCAGGTGCTGAGCGACCGTGGCTTCGACAATCTCGACAAGTTCTTGGACAAGACGCTGTTCCAGCAGCCGGTGCCGCCTGAGCTCAAGCAGCGCATGGTCACGGAATTCGAGAAGATCAAGGCCGGCTATTGAGCGACAGGACTGAAAGAACCGATGTCGTCATCGTCGGCGCCGGTTTCACCGGCCTGTCGGCTGCGCTTGAGCTCAGAAAGGCCGGCATCGATGTCGTGCTGCTCGAGGCACGCGACCGCGTCGGCGGCAGGGTCGAGGCTATTCGCAACGGGCTTGGCGAGCGCATCGACAGCGGCGGCCAGTTTTTCTGCGAAGACATGCCGGAGGTGACGGCGCTGGCCGCGTCCCGTGGCAAGGCCTTCGTCGAAACCTATGTGAATGGCGATTTCATCACCCATCCATCGCTGTCGGTCGAAGAGGCCGAACGGACCTATCATGGCGCGATGGCAATCCGCGAGCGGATGAATGCGATCGAGCCGGACGATCCCTCGATCGCCGGCATGAGCGCTGCCGCCTGGCTCGAACGCCAGCATGATCCCACTGACGCCAAGACGGCTTTCCGCTCGATGATCGAAGGCCTGTGGTGCCTGGCGATGGACAAGGTGCCGCTGTGGTACCTCATCGACAATGACCGCCGCATCACCAACGAGGTGCCCGAGCTGCAATATTCGCTGCTCGAAACCATGCAGTCGCTGGCCGAGGACATGGCGGGAGATCTCGGCGACAGGGTTTGGCTGAACGAGCCGGTTACGCGCATCGAGCACGGGCCGCAAGGGGTTCGTGCCGTCTCGGCAAGCAGCGCCATCGAAGCGCGAAAAGTGCTGGTCGCGCTGCCGCCGGCGACGGCCGCGAAGCTGGATTTCGCGCCCGCTCTGCCGCCGGCTCTCGCAAAGGCGCTCGGCGTCTGGGAAAGCGGTGCGGTGATCAAGATCCTGGTGCGCTATCCCACGCCGTTCTGGCGCGAGCGCGACCTGTGCGGCATGGTGATGTGGCGCGACCTGCCGGGCCTGTTCGCCTGTGACGCCAGCAAGGATGCGCAACATGCCGCGCTGGTCGTCTTCGTCGGCGGACCACTGGCGTTGCGTTGGCGTCCGCTCGCGGACGCGGCGCTGCGTGCGGAGGTCACGGCAAGGCTCGTTGATGCCCTTGGCCCGGAGGCGGCCGATATTATCGATTTCAGCCAGCGCGACTGGATCGATGACCGCTGGAGCGGCGGCGCCTACAGCGACCTTATTGTCGATGTGACGGCAAGGGATGCCGAGCGCACGATCCGTGCCGGCGCAGATCCTGTTCATTTCGCATCGTCGGAACTGTCGCCGTCATTCCCGGGTTATGTCGAAGGCGCCATCGTGATGGGGCGGATCGCAGCCAAACAGATCGCGACGGAACTTAAAATTCTTAGTGGAGCATGATCTTATTCCGAAAACCGGTTTCCACTTTTCGGGATCATGCTCAGTCCGCCATCGCCACCAAGGCCTCCGGATCGTAGCCGAGGCGGATCGAAGTGCCGACGGGGATATCGTCGGCGCCGAAGTCGTTGGTCTCGGTGACCGACAGTGGCTTTTCCAATCCGGGTATCTCGACGATGAGATGGGTGATCTCGCCAAAATAGTGGCGTTCGACCACCTTGCCGGCCACTTCGAATTTCGCCGTCGCGTTGTCCCACAGCACGCGCAATCGCTCCGGCCTGATGCCCAGCGTGGCGCCGCCGCCATTGCGCACGAAGGCCTTCGGCTTGTCGGTCCTGACCCGGCCGAAGCCCAGCGTGTCGACGACCAGCGAGGCGGCATTCTCCTCTATGATCTGCGCTTTTACGAAATTCATGCCGCCGAGGAAATCGGCGACCTGGCGGTTGACCGGCCGCTGGTAGATTTCCTTGGGCGAGGCGACCTGGGCGATCTTGCCGCCGAACATTACGGCGATGCGGTCGGACATAGCGAGCGCCTCATACTGGTCATGGGTGACCAGCACGAAGGTGATGCCGACCGCCTGCTGCAGGCGGCGCAGTTCGACCTGCATCTGCTCGCGCAATTTCTTGTCGAGAGCCGACAGCGGCTCGTCGAGCAGCAGCACCTTGGGCCGCATCACCAAGGCGCGGGCGAGCGCCACGCGCTGGCGCTGGCCGCCGGAAAGCTCGGTGGCGAGGCGTTTGCCGAGGCCGGTGAGCGACACCTGCGCCAGCCCTTCCTCGACGCGGCGCTTTTCTTCCGTTCCTCCCAGCCTGAGCCGTTTCAGCCCATAGGCGACATTCTGCTCCACATTGAGATGCGGGAAGATGGCATAACTCTGGAATACCATGTTGGTCGGCCGGCGGTTGGCCGGGATGCCTTCCATCGACTGGCCGCCGACCGAGATCGAGCCGCTGGTCGGGTTGTCGAAACCGGCAATCATGCGCAGCAGCGTGGTCTTGCCGCAGCCGGAAGGGCCGAGCAGCGAAAAGAACTCGCCCTCCTTGATGGTCAGCGAGGCGTCGTCGAGCGCCTTGAACGCCCCATAGCTGCGGGTAACGCTGCGGATTTCGATCATTGCTCGGTCGGTTTGGGGTCGATCAGATTGGGCCCGCTCGGACTTATCTTGCTTGGATGGCTCATCCTGAGGCCGTTCGGCCCGGGACTGCTCAGGCATAGAGGCCTCCCTCGCTCTGGGTGCGTCTGGCCGCATGGCGGCGCAGGATCTCGGCAACGGTCATCAAAACGAAAGAGGCAACCAGCAGCAGCGTGCCCAGCGCCAACACACCCGGCAGCTTGGCGGCAAAGCGCAACTGGCCCCAGATATAGATCGGCAGCGTCGTCTCGGTGCCGGTCAGGAAGAAAGCGATGACGAACTCGTCGAGCGAGATGGTGAAGCAGACCAGGAGGCTGGAAATGATCGCCGGCGCTACCATCGGCAGCGTCACCCGCCGGAAGGTGCCGAAGGCACTCTCGCCGAGATCGGCGGAGGCTTCTTCGAGGCTGCGGTCGAAGCCCTCGAAACCGGCGGTCAGCACCGTCATCGAATAGGGAATGCAGATCAGGACATGGCCGAGCACGACGGTGAACAGCGACAGGCTCAGGCCTAACTGCAGCATGACCAGCAGCATGGAGATGGCGAGGATGATTTCCGGCAGCACCAGCGGCGCCATGATCAGGCCATTGATTGTGCGGCGGCCGGGATAGCGGTAGCGGGTAATCGAGCGGGCGGCGAGGATGCCGAGCAGCGTCGACAGCACCGATGCCGAGATACCGACGATCAGGCTGTTCCAGGCGGCGTCAAGCAGCGCCGGCGTCTTCGGCAGGTCTTGGTACCATTTCAGCGTATAGCCGGTGAGAGGAAATTTTGGCGTCGGCGCGGTGTTGATCGAGAAGATCGGCAGGAAGATCACCGGCAGATAGAGAAAGACGACGTAGAGGAGGGCGTAGGCGGACAGCCAGCCGCCGGGGAAAAGGCGCCGCCTCGCTGTCATCGCGCCAGCCTCTGCAGCGCGCGGATGATGAGCACGGTGGCGCCCGCCATCAGCGTCACGACCAGCATGGTGGTCACGGACAGTGCCGCGCCGAGTGGCCAGTTGGAGGCCTTATGGAACTGCGACTCGATGGCATTGGCGATCATCACGCCATCCTTGCCGCCGACCAGCCTTGGGGTGACGTAGTCGCCGACGGTGGGGATCATGACGATGAGAGCGGCCGAGATGACGCCCGGCGCCGACAGCGGCAGCGTCACGCGCAGGAAGGAGCGCAGCGGGCCGTCGCCAAGATCGGTGGCAGCCTCGACCAAGGTGCGGTCGACCTTCTCGAGCGAAACGAAGATCGGCAGGATGGCGAAGGCCGCCCAGGCGTGTGTGAGCGTGATGATGACGGCGCTGGAATTGTAGAGTAGCGCGGTCGATGGTTCGTCGATGATGCCGAGGCCCATCAGGCCGGAATTCAGCACGCCATTATAGCCGAGGATGACTTTCCATGACATCACGCGCAGGAGATAGCTGGTCCAGAACGGGATGGTGATCAGGAACAGCCACAGGCTCTTGTGGCGGCCGCCATGGAACGAAATGAAATAGGCGATCGGATAGGCGAGGATGACGGTGAAAAAGCTCACCGTCAGCGAAATGTAGAGCGAGCGCCAGAGCAGATCGCGGTAGATCGGCTCGGTCAGCGCGATGCGATAATTCTCCAGCGTGAATGTATGGTCGATGGTGAGGTAGTTCTGCGTCCAGAAGGAGTGGGCGAAGACCACCAGGATCGGCACGAGCAGCAGGATCAAAGCGTAGACCAAGGTCGGGCTGATCAGGGCAAGGCCCTGGACGGACTCGGACTGCAGAAGGGCGTTTCGCCTTGCTCGCGTCATGCGCCGCGTGGGCACCCCTTCGGCAGCTACCGTCATTGCAGCGACCCGGGCGTGATCTCGGTTGCTGGCTCGAACTGTTCCGCCATGATGCTCCCATCGACCGGGCCGGCTGCCTGTTCCCAATTTTTGCGGAGCGCGCTTTGCTGGTTGCGCTCCAAGCTTGCCGGCTTTCTTTCATCATGAGCGCATCCGTGCATTGAAATCAAGCGCTATTTCTGTAATATTGATTGAACGGACATTCAAAATGAAGTGAAGAAAGCCGGCTTTCCTGCCCTTGGCGCTTCGCTTTCTGTCCGGTGAAATTACGCTCAGACGATGCGAGGCAATGATGGCGGCTGCAAGAGACCTAAGAGCGATGGAAATGGCTGACGGTGGCGATGCGGTCGAGCTGGCCAAGCGCCATCTCATCCAGCCCTGGCCTTATGCCGGCTCGGTCGGCAATGAAGCGCGTGCGCTGATTGGCGAGGGCGATGGCATCTACATCACCGATGTAACAGGCAAGCGACTGATCGACGGGCCGGCCGGCATGTGGTGCATCAATGTCGGCCACCGCCGCGAGGAGCTGGCCAGGGTGATGTACGACCAGGCGATGATGCTGTCCTACAACACGCCCTGGTATACGATGAATGCGCCGTCGGCCGAGCTCGCCAAGCGCCTCGCCGATCATGCGCCGGGCGATCTCAGCCATACCTTCTTCACCACCGGCGGATCGTCGGCTGTCGAGACGGCGCTGCGCTTCATGCAGTTCTACAACAATGTGCGCGGGCGGCCGGAAAAGAAGCTGATCCTCAGCCGCGGCGGCGCCTATCACGGCTCGACCTATCTGTCGGCCTCGCTCAACGGGCGGCCGCGCGACCGCGACTGGATGGACGGCGCCGACGATCTGGTCGTCAAACTGTCCTCGCCAGACCCGTTCCGGCGGCCGAAAGGCATTGACATCGCCGCCTTCTGCGATTTCCTGGTCGATCAGTTTCGCGATACGGTCGCCCGCGTCGGCGCAGAGAAGATCGGTGCTTTCGTCGGCGAACCGGTGCAGGCATCCGGCGGCGTCGTCGTGCCGCCGGATGGCTATCTCAAGCGCATTCGCGAAATCTGCAGGGACAACGATATCCTCTATATCTCCGATGAGGTGGTGACCGGCTTCGGGCGGCTCGGCCATGTCTTTGCCTCCGGCGATGGCTTCGGCATCGACCCCGACATGATCACCTTCGCCAAGGGCGTTACATCAGGCTATTTCCCGCTTGGCGGCGTCATCATCTCGGAGCGGCTGCTTCAGGAAATGCGCCGTTCCAACCATCCCGATGCGATGTTCGGCCATGGCCTGACCTATACCAGTCATCCCATCGGCTGCGCGGTGGCGCTGAAGAACCTCGATATCCTGGAAGACAGCGTGCTGGCCCACACGCGCGATGTCGCGCCCTATTTCCAGGCGCAGTTGAAGACGCTGGAGGAACTGCCGCTGGTTGGCGAAGTCCGCGGCATGGGCCTGATGGGCTGCGTCGAGTGCGTAGCCGACCGCGAAAGCAAGGATCCGCTGCAGCTCGACAAGGATGTCGGCAAGCGCATCGACGCGCATTGCCACGAACTCGGCCTCCTGGTCCGGCCGCTGATCAACATGTGCGTGATGTCGCCGCCGCTGATCATCACGCGAGAGCAGATCGACGACATGGTGGCGATCCTGCGCGAAGGCATTTCGCGGACCATGGATGATCTGCGCAAAGAGGGCGTGTGGCAGGGGTGACTGGCAGTTCCGCCCCTACACCTGCGAGCGCATAGCCTCATTGAGGTTCCACATGTCCTTCTCCTCCGGCGCCGTCTCCAGGCCCAGCACCGGGATCTGCTTGCGCAGATGGTCGTGGTGGGTGCGCACACCGTATTCGAGGTCGGAGAGATAAAAACCCTCGAAGGCCTCCGAGATCATGGACTCGTTTGACCAGACGGAAAGCTGCACGTCCTCGTTCATGGTATCGCGGTCGATGCGGTAGGCGAGATAGCGGGCTGCCGCCTGTTCCCGGGTCTCGTCGGGGTAGCGGTAGATGGCGCCGCGCAGCAGCGTCTCGCCGGTCGACAGCGGGAACTCCTGATAGAACTGCACCGATTCCGGCATGATCGACAGCGCGTTGTTGGGGAAGATGCCGTAATAGATCCAGGCCCTGCGCAGATGCTCCGGCAGGTGTGAGGCATCGGGCGTGAGCTTGATGTATTCGCGCACGCTCCAGCGCCGGCCGGCATGCGGATTGTAGGTGGCAAACGAGCGCGACACGCCGTTGATGAACGGCTCGTCGAAATAGGTCGAGCCGTAGAGATCCTGCAGCGCCGGATGCGCCATGGCGACGTGGTAGCCTTCATTGTCGACGTCGCGCACCGACTTCCAGTTGACCGGCGTTTTCTGTGTCGAGATGCCCCAGGACGGCACCATCTCGGCCACGTTGTAGTGTGCCATCTCGGCCTCGATCGGCTTCAACAGTTCGGCCACCGAAGGCTGCGGGCCGCCCTTGCGAAAGTGGACAAAGATGAAGCCCATCCATATCTCAAGGTCGAGCGGCATCAGGCCGAATTCGGTCTTGTCGAGCTCGGGGAAGGAGCGCGGCCGGGCGGCGCCGCGCAGCGTGCCGTCGAGATTGTAGACCCAGCCATGGAACGGGCAGACCAGCGCGTTCTTGCAGGTGCCTTGGCTGTCGGCGACGACGCGGCTGCCGCGATGCCGGCACATGTTGTTGAAGGCGCGCACGACGCCGTCCTTGCCGCGCACGATGAGCGCCCGCTCGCCGACCACGTCCATAGTCAGATAGTCGCCGGCATTCGGCACGTCGCAGACATGGCCGGCGATCTGCCAATGGTTGCGGAAGACGTATTCCTTCTCAAGTTCGAGAAGCGCGTCGGAGTGATAACTCCAGCCCGGCAGACCCCGCCGGTCCCAATCATTGGGGATCGCCACGTCACGGAGATGCGGGTTCATAAAAAAGCTCTTCTTTTATTGAATACTCATTCAATAAAACCATATTTTACATTGAAATGCAATGGCTTGTAGAAATCTCAACTTTTCAAGTCGGCACAACAGGACCAGCTGAAAGCCAGAAAATCCCGGAATATCCGGGCGTTAACCGGGGGCGTGAAATAGCTGTCCGGCATGCGGATTTGGCCGTGCCGAGCTTGCAAACACGGCCCGCTCCGAGACGAAAATACCTGGCGTCCGCAAATTCGATCCGCAGTGTGAGCTTGTTCATAGTGCGGCCGACAGGAAGCGGGCTTGGTGCGTTCGCGGCCCGCCTGTCGTCAACATTTGATTGCCCGCATGAAACAGCTTCGCAAACGCATCTTGCCGTCGGCACATGACCGGATCTGTCCGGATATGCCCGAATTTCTTGTTTCAAACCTGTTACGCGGGCAAGCCAAGCGCATCATTCGCCCGTTACCAGGCGCGCTTAGGTTCTTTTCATAAGAAAACGAAGGGGAGCAGCAATGCATACGAAAGTCGAGATCACTAGCAACGAACGACGCGCCAAACTGGCACTGCGTCAGCGCGCCAGCGACCATCCGGTTGCGATGTTCTCCATGCTGGGCGCCTGCGCTCTGGCCGTCATGTTCCTGACACCGGCTTCCGGTCCGGCTTTTGCTTCGCTCAACCCGCCGGCCAATGTTGTCCAGGGCGCGCCGACCACCATCAAGACCGCCCGGCTGCCGGAGCCGGAAATCGATTTTGCCTGCCAGGGTCAGGCCTGGGGCGCCGAGAGCGCGGAGTGCCTGCGCGTCATCGCCGCCCAGTCCGGCGTGCACAAGGCGCGTTCCGTCCGCATGATCGCCAACGCAGCGCCGCTGACCACGACACCCAACGTTTTCTGAACCTCCCGAGCGCTTCCTCCCGCGCTCGTTCTTGGCTCCCGCCGCTTCCCTCGGTCGGGAGCCTCTTTTTTAGGGCCTATCGATATTCGGGTGAGGCCGGCCTGCGCATGGAGGTTCCCTGCGCTTCCGGTGCTCGCGTACTTCAAGTACGCTCCGCTCCGGTTCTCGGGAACCACCATTCTCGACTCGGCCTGACCCGAATCTCGATAGACCCTACATGGGTGCTTCCGAAAACTTAGCCGGCGGCGGCGACCTGGTCGGCTATTGCCGAGAGTACGCCGCGGACGTCCAGCGTCGAGAACGGCTTTTCCAGGATTTGCGGGCGCTGCGGCGCCGGCAAGGCTTCGATCTCGGCCTTGGCGCCGATCAGGTCGCCGGTGACCAGCACGAAGCGTTTGGCCAGCGCCAGGTTGTCGGCGAGCAATTCGCGGTAGATGGCAATGCCGCTGGTGCCGGGCATGCGCAAGTCGGAAAAGACGATGTCTGGCGGCATGTGGCCGGTCAAGGTCGCCGCCGCCGACGTCCAGGCCGGCACGACCCGCGACTTGATACCCATCAGTTCCAGGATGTCGGAGAGGGAGCCGGCGACGTCGGGTTCGTCGTCGATGATCAGCGCATGGCGCAAGCCGCTGGAACGAGCCGGGCTGTCGCCGGCTGCTGCCGCGCCGCCGGTGATTACCGGCAGCTGGACGACGAAGCGCGCGCCACGCGGCAGCACCTCCTCGAACCAGATATTGCCGTTGTGGCGCTCGACGATCGATTTCGAGATCGACAGGCCGATGCCGGTGCCGACGCCGACCGGCTTGGTGGTGAAATAGGATTCGAAGATGCGGCTGCGGATCGCCTCGGGAATGCCCGGTCCGTTGTCCTCGACCGAAAACCCGGGGTTGCCGCGATCGCTGCGGAATGTCCGCACCTTGATCAGGCGGTCGCCGCCGATACCGGCCAGAGCGTGTTGGCTGTTGATCAGGAAATTGGCGGCCACCTGCGTGACGTGGTCGGCATCGGCCATCGCCAGCAGCGGGCCGGGCGCGAAATCGGTGTCGATGATGATGCCGCTCGAGCGTGCGCCATAGGCGGTTACTTCGAGTGCGGCGCGGATCACCTGGTTGAGATCGGTCTCGGCCTGCGCCGCCGGATGCAGGCGCACCATCGACAGGAAGCTTTTGACGATGCGGCCGCAGCGCTCGGCAGCGGCGCGCACTTTCTCGGCGCGAACCTTGGTCTGCGGGTCGGTGGCGAATTCATGCAGCAGCGTCGACTGCGCAACGACCACGGCGAGCGGGTTGTTGAGCTCGTGCGAAACACCGGCCAGCAGTGAACCCATCGCCGCCATCTTCTCGTTCTGGTGCAGTTTTTCGCGCTGGCGGTTGATCTCTTCTTCGGCGCGCAGCTTATCGCGCAGATCGCGGATCGAACCGAAGATGAGCTGACGGTCAGCCACCCGCATCTCGGTCGCCGTCAATTCGATGGGAAACACCTCGCCGGCCGCATTCTGTGTCACGGTCTCAAGCCGTTGGCCAACCATCGGCGCGCCGCGGCCAGACATGTATTCGGCGCCCGAGACATAGCCCTTGCGGTAATATTCCGGCACCACGGTATCGAGCAGGTCCTTGCCGAGGATGTCGCTGCGCTGATAGCCGAACATCTTTTCGGCGGCCGGATTGAATTCGATGATCGAGCCGGTCTCGTCGATGACGATGATGGCGTCGAGCGACGCCTGCAGCATGGTGCGGCGGATGACTTCGCTGGCATGGGCGTCGGACGGCGAGTGCTCGATGGCGTCGCCGATGGCGAGCGCGATGATGTGCATCGTCGCCTCTTCCTCTTCGGTCCATTCGCGCTCGTTTAGGCAGTCATTGACCGCGAACGTGCCCCACAGATGACCGTGCGCGAACACCGATACCGACAGGAACGACTTGATGTGCTGCTTTTCGAAATCGGCCCTGAGGAACCCGTCGAGATCGCGCGTATGGCCGGCGAAGATCTTGCCTTGCCGCTCGTCCTCTCCAATCCGCTCCAGCAGCGGATCGGTATCGACGATCGACTGCATGATCACCGTCGGCGAAGCCAGTTCGCCGCCGAAGCGAGGATCGATCCAGTAGGCGGCGACCGATTGGGCGAAGCCCTGGCCGGGCAATTCGCGCAGCCTGAACAGGATGCCGCGCTGGCAATTCATGGCGCTGCAGAGCGTTTCGAGGATGGTTTCCATCTCGCGCTGCCAGTCGCCGGCATCGCGCAACCGGCGGACGACGCGCACAGCCGCCATCGCGGCGCTCTGGCGAGCGCCTTGCGGGTCCATACGTGGTGCTGGTTCAGCGGTCATGTCAGCCATCAGTAAAGGGCCGTCGAATTAGGCAGCTATGGAGCATTTCACGAAAAAGGTGAAACGCTCCATGTTTCAATGCAATCCCGAACGGAAATCGCTACGCACTGTTCCTGGAATTGCTAGAGCGTTTCACCGTTTCACGGAAACGGAGAAGCCTCTATCTCTTTGTTTTTACGCAATTCCGGGCGGAAAACCGCGTACACTTTTCCTGTAATTGCTCTAGTGCCCGTCACCGGTCGGCAGCGAGAAGATATAGCCTTCGCCGCGCACTGTGCGCAAAAATTTCGGATTGGCCGGATCGGTTTCGATCTTCTTGCGCAGCCGCATGATGCGAATGTCGACGGCGCGCGACGATTCAGGATCCTCAACAAAACCAATCGCCTCGGAGATCGCCGATCGCGTCAACAGCCGGTTGGCGCGGGTCAGGAAAACCTCCAGCACATCGAACTCGCTCTTGGCCATGTCGATGACGGCGCCGTTGGCGCCGGTGACAAGCCTGCCGTCGAGGTCGGCCTGGAACGGGCCGAAGGTCAGGCGGCGGCCGCCATCGGCTTGTGTCTTCGCCGCCTGGGGCGGGCTCGGCTGCGGAACGCGGCGCAGCACGCTGCGCACACGAGCCAGCACCTCACGCAACTCGTAGGGCTTGACGATGTAGTCGTCGGCGCCAAGCTCCAGCCCGACAATGCGGTCGAGTGCGGTGCCGGCAGCCGTGGCATAGATGATGCCGACCGGTATTTTCGAGCGCAGCCAGCGGCCGAGCGACAGTCCGTCCTCGCCCGGCATGGCGATGTCGAGAATGGCCAAATGAAACGATTCCGTCTCCAGCAAGGCGCGCGCCTCGGCCGCGCTTCCGGCCTGGGTCACATCGTAGCCGTTGGCGCCGAGATACTCGGCTACCGCGTCCCGGAGATCGGGCTCGTCCTCGACGATGACAATCCGTGCCCGCACTATGGCCTCGCTCCCGCTTTCAGCGGAAAGTAGATTGGGTATAAACATGATGTCCAGCACTCATATCCGGTTGCGGGGGAACGGGAAGAAAAACATGGCTGCACGATCCGTCATCGCGCTGGTTTCCGTCGCCGATGTGGTGGCCGGCGATCTTGCCGATCATCTCGACCGGCGCGGCCATGACGTGCGCGAGGCGCGGCAGCCCTGGGAAGCTGAATCCCTGCTTTCGGCCGGAGGCATCGATATCGTCATCGTCGGCGACAGCCTCAGCCAGGCGGAAGGGCGGGACCTGCTCAGGCGTTATGGCGGCGGCCAGAGCGCGGACGGGAAGGCGGGGCCGGATTTCATCCTGATCTGCCGGCCGGCCGATCTGGTCGACAAGGTGCTGGCGCTCGAGCTTGGCGCCGCAGATGTCGTCGAAAGTCCGCTCAATGTCAGGGAGCTTGCCGCGCGCATCGGCGGCCTGCTGACGCGGCGCGGCAGGTCCGCCCAGGAACTGATCGTGCTGGAAAATGCCACCGTCGATTTGCGGTCGGCCATCGTCATGCACCGTTCGGGTACGGAAGAACAGCTGTCGCCGGGCCAGGTGGCGCTGCTCAGGCTGTTTCTGGCCAGCCCGCGCAAGGTGCTGACGCGCGACGACATCATTGCGGCGGCGCCCGCCGAAAATGCCGATGCCTTCGACCGCTCGATCGATTCGCGCATCGTGCGGCTGCGCCGCAAGCTCGACACCGAAACCATCACAACTATACGCGGCGCAGGCTACCGGTTCGACCCGCCGACGCAGCGCGCCGACTGAGGGTCGGGAGGCTGGATTGTTCCTCGGCTCGCCCAAAAAAGCTGCGCAATCTCGGGCGCCATGCATAGGCGTCAGCGCACCACCAGAAGCGATGGTCCCGACGGCAATTCGCTGGCGACTACGATTTCGCTGGCGGCATGCGCGCGGTCCTTCAGGAGAACCGTGGCGAGACCGGCAAAGCCGAGCAGGCCTTGTGCATAGAGCAGTACCGAAAGCACGGAGGCTGCAGATTTCGTCTTCATCGGTTGTCCCCAAAAATCAGAACCGCGGGTGCTTCAGGATAAACCCGAAGTGCCCGCGTCGCCCACGGAGCCCCCCGTTGCGACGCGGGCCTTCGGTCCTCTCGGCAGCAAGTTGCCGGAGGGGCCGCGCATCCACTTCAACCCGAGGCCGACCCGCCAGAGGGCCCTGAGACGGTTGATGCGCAGACTGGAGACAATCCAGACCAAGGCTATGAACAGCGCGGCATGCAGCGTCGAAATCTCACCCGAATTCATCACCGCCAGTTTCGTCATCGGGGTGCCGGCTACTGTGCCGATGCCGCCGACGACAAATGCGGCGATGCTTATCCTGAAGTACCAGGACAGGGTTGTCGATTTGATGCTCATTTTTCGTTGGCGCCGGCTGTTCTCGTTGGGATGACTTTGCCGTGAGCCTGTAACCAGATCATGCCGCCCGGGCCGCGCTTTGTTGCAAGTCGGTTTCGAGCGAAGCCAATCTTCTTTCATATAAGGACATCAGCACTTTCGTTTGGGGGGCGGTGCGTGTCGGGAGTGCGCAGCGAAGACGGGAGCACGCTCCTTGTCCACCTTGCTTGTTAACCAGAGGAAACAGATTCGAAACACAAACGAGCCTCAGCGAAGTCAGTCTGAAACATGGCGCAGGGATAAGGCGGCCACCGAATTGACGCCGGCAGGACCGGCAAAGAGGAGCCATCATGTACAAAGCCATTTCCGCCAAACTCATCAACGTCGCCGCCGCCGCTGCCGGCGCCGCGCTTCTGCTTGGCGCTGCCAATAGCACCGCCCATGCCGCGGCAAACCAGATCGTCGCGCGTGTTTCGCTGTCGCAGCAGACCATGGAAGTGCTGGTCGATGGCCGGCCGACTTTCGCCTGGAAGGTCTCGACCGGCGACAGTGCGCATGTCACGCCGACCGGCTCGTTCAAGCCGACCCGCATGCACGAGATGTGGCATTCGAAGAAATACGACAACGCGCCGATGCCGCACTCGGTCTTCTTCAGCGGCGGCTACGCCGTGCATGCGACCAACGCCATCAAGCGGCTGGGACGGCCGGCGTCGCATGGCTGCGTGCGGCTGCATCCCGACAATGCCGCCGACTTCTACCAGTTGGTCGAAACCTTCGGCCCGACCAACACCAGCATCGTCATCGTCAAGTAGCAGACTGCGTTTGGAGCGATGGTGCAGCGCAGCCGGCCAGGTCATGCCGCACCGCAAGTTCCCGCCTGAAGCTCCATCAGAGCTTCGCGGTAAATCAATCCAGTCAAAAAAGAGGCCGGAAATTTCCGGCCTCTTTTCGTTTGTTCGCTAACGCCGTTCGCAGCTCAGTCCGCGTGCACCGGCATCAGCTTCGGGTCTGGCTTTTCGGCGTGGTGCGGCAGGTCCTTGCTGGCGATGAAGGTGTAGAACATCGGCACCACGAACAGGGTGAACATGGTTCCGACCAGGATGCCGGTGAAGATCACGAGGCCCATCGAATAGCGCGCCGCCGCACCAGCACCACTGGACACGATCAGCGGCACGACGCCGAGCGCCATCGCCGCTGTCGTCATCAGGATCGGCCGCAAGCGCACCTTGGCCGAGGCGACGATCGCATCGCGCCGCCTCATGCCATGCAGCTCGCGCTGCTGGTTGGCGAACTCGACCAGAAGAATGCCATGCTTGGTGATCAGACCTATCAGTGTGATCAGGCCGACCTGCGTGTAGATATTGAGCGTTCCAAGCCCCAGATTGAGCGGCACGATGGCGCCAAAGATCGACAGTGGCACCGCCATCATGATGATCAGCGGGTCGCGGAAGCTTTCGAACTGCGCCGCCAGCACCAGATAGATGACGATTACGGCGGCTGCGAACGCGATAAGGATCGTGTTGCCCTGCTCCTTCTCCTGCCGGGACTGGCCGGAATAATCGATGAAGAAGGTATCGGGCAGGCTCTCCTTGGCAAGGTTCTCCAGGGTCTGCAGCCCGTCGCCCGTGGTGACGCCGGGAAGCGGCAGCGCTGATATCGTCGCCGAGTTCAGCTGGTTGAACTGCTCGATCGCGGCCGGCGCGGCGTTGGTCGAAATCTTCACTACCGCTGAAAGCGGCACCATTTCGCCGGTCACGCTACGCACGAAATATTCGCCGAGCTTCTCGGGATTGTCGCGGAATTCCTTCGGCACCTGCGGGATGATGTCGTAGCTGTTGGAGTCGCGGTCGAACTGAGCCACTTCGGCGCCGCCGACCAGCAGCGTCAGCGTCTGGCCGATGTCGGCGATCGGCAGGTTGAGAGCCGCCGCGCGGTCGCGGTCGATGGTCACCGTCACCTGCGGAGCGTCAAAGGACATCGAGTTTTGCACGACGATGAAGCGGCCGGAGGCCTGCGCCTTGTTCTTAATCTGCTCGGCCGCCTCGTAGACCTCGGCGGAACCACCGGTCGAGCGCACCACCATGGAGATCGGCAGGCCGCCGCCGGAGCCCGGCAGCGTCGGCGGCGCGAAGACGAAGGCCTCGACGCCGGCCACCTTGCCGAGGCGTCCCTGGATATCGGCTTGAAGCTCCTTTGAGTTGCGCTGGCGCTCGGCCCAATCCTTGAAGGCGAAGCCGACAAAGGCGCCGTTGGTGGCGCCGCCAAAGGCAACGGCGGAGAATTGCGCCCTGGTTTCGGGAATGTCCTTCACCAGGCCGAGGATCTGGTTGACGTAGGTCTCGGTGTAGTCCGAGGTCGCGTAGCGCGGTGCCGTCACGATAGACAAGAGGAAGCCCTGGTCCTCTTCCGGCGCCAGTTCGCTCGAGGTCTTGGTGAACATGAAGCCGGTGAGCGCAACCAGCGCCACGACCATCAGCAGCGTCACCGGTCGATTTCTCAAGGAGGCGGTGACCGCCCGCTCATAGACATGCTCGACACGGCTGAAGGTTCCGTCGACGACGCGCTGGAAGCGACTGTGCGATCCCGTCTTGAGCAGACGCGCCGCCATCATCGGCGTGATGGTGACGGCTATGAGGCCGGACAGCACCACCGAACCGGCGAGCGTCACCGCGAACTCGCGGAACAGCGCGCCGGTCAGGCCGCCGGTGAAGGCCAGCGGCGCGAACACGGCGGCGAGCGTGATGGTCATGGCCACGATGGCGGAGAAAATCTCGCGCATGCCGTTGAAGGCCGCCTGCATCGGCGACATGTGGTCCTCCTCCATGTGGCGATGGATGTTCTCCACCACCACGATAGCGTCGTCGACGACAAGGCCGATGGCCAGCACCATGGCCAGCAGCGACAGAAGGTTGATCGAATAGCCGACCGCAAACAAAAGAAAGCAGACGCCGACCAGCGACAGCGGGATGGTCACGATCGGCATCATCACCGAGCGGAATGAGCCGAGGAACAACAGGATGACCACGACGACGATGGCGACGGCTTCGGCGATGGTCTTGAACACTTCATCGATCGAGGCGCTGATCTGTTCGGTGGAATCGTAGACGATTTCGATGGTCATGCCTTTCGGCAGCGTCTCTTGAATCAAAGGCACGATCTTGTGGATCGCCTCCGCCGTTGTCAGCGGGTTGGCGGCCGGCGTCGGGAAGATGGCGAGGAAGGTGCCGGGCTTGCCATTGAAGCTCACCCTCGTGTCGGTGCTCTCGGCGGCAAGCTCGACTCGCGCCACGTCGCGCAAGCGCACCACCTGGCCGTCCGTCGAGCGCAGCGGAAGCTCGGCAAAGGCCTCAGGCGTCTGCAGCGTCGAGCGAACCGTGATCGAGGAGACGACATATTCGTTCTCGGTGTTGCCGGGCGCCGACAGGAAGTTGGAGTTGTTGATCGCCGCCAGCACTTCGGCGGCGGTGACGCCACGCGCAGCAAGCTTGACCGGGTCGATCCAGACCCGCATCGAATATTCCTCGGCGCCGAAGATCTGCACGTCGGCGACACCTTCGACCGTCGACATGCGCGGCCGCACCACCCGCTCGATATATTCGGTGAGCTGCTCCTTGCTCATGTTCGGATTCTGCATCGAGATGTACATCATCGCGAACTCTTGGCCGGTGCCCTTGACGATGACCGGGTCCTTGGATGCATCCGGCAAGGTGCCGCGTACGCCCTGCACTTTCGACAGGACCTCGGTCAGCGCGACATCCGGATTGGAGCCGAGCTTCATCTGGACGACCACGGTGCTCGAAGACGGCCGGCTGGACGAGGTGACGTAGTCGATGTTCTCGGTCGAGGCGACGGCCCGCGCGATCGGGGCGGAGATGAAGCCCTGGATCAGGTCGGCGCTGGCGCCGGGATAGGCGGTGGTGATGGTGATCGCCGTCTCGTCAACCTTGGGATACTGCCGGATCGACAGGTTGAAGATGCCCTGGAAACCCAGGAGCAGGATCATGCAGGCGAGGACGGTGGAGAGGACCGGCCGGCGAATGAAGATGTCGGAAAAGTTCATTGCTGAGCCTGCTGGTTCGCCGACTTGCTGGGGTCAATGGTGTTGTCGACAGCAACGGACATGCCGTTGAAGAGACGGTTCTGACCGGCGGTGACGACCTCGTCACCGGCCTTGATGCCCTCGACGATCTCGACCATGCCGTCGTTGCGGCGGCCGGGCTTCACGAACACCTGCGACAGCACGAGCGCCGGCTTTTCCGGTTCTGCCGCGGGCTTCGCGGGGTCGACAGCCGGCTTGTCCGCGGGCTTCGCCGCGGCGTCTTCGGCAGCCGGTTTCGCGCCGGCCGGCTTTGCATCTGCCGCCGGCTTTGCCGCGTCGGCCCCTGCGGCAGGCTTTTCCCCGGGTTTCGCGGCCGGGGCGCCTTCCGCCGGCTTCGCCGGAACGACGACGAAGACGAAGTCGCCATAGAGGCTCGACGTCAATGCCGTCTGCGGCAAGGACAGAATGTTTTTCTCCTGCGGCAGCTCGACGCGAACCTGGACGAACTGGCCGGGCGTCAGCTTGCCGTCAGGGTTGGCGACCTCGCCGCGGACGGACACCAGGCGGCTTGAAGCGTCGATCTTGGGATCGATGCCGCGAATGGAGCCGGCAAACGGCATGTCGGCGCCGCCGCCGGTGCCGCCGAGGCCGAGCCGCACCGCCTGGCCTATCTTGAGCAGCGGCAGCTGCTGTTCGGGTACCGAGAAATCGACCCGCATGGTGTCCAGATCCTGCAAGGTCACCACTGCGTTGCCGGGCGAGAGATATTGGCCGAGGTCGATCTTGGGGATGCCCACGGTGCCGGCGAACGGCGCCGTCAGCTGCTTCTGATCAAGCACGGCCTGCAGCTTGTTGACCTGCGCGGCGGAGGCCGATGCAGCGGCTTGAGCGGTGTCGAGCGTGGCATCCGTTCCGACGCCGCGCCGCTGCAGTTCCAGCGCGCGTTCGAGCGCCGTCTTGTCGGACACGGACTGCGCCTTGGCCGCGACGAGATCCGCGCGTTCGACGGCATCGTCGAGCTGCAGCAGGACCGAATCGACAGGCACCTTCTGGTTGGCGTGGAAAAGGATGTCCTTGACGATGCCGCTGGTCTCGACGGTAAGGTCGACACCGCGCACGGCGCGTACCGTGCCGATCGCCTCGACGCCCGGCGTCCAGTCGGAAGGCTTGACGACAACCGTCGATACGGTCGTCGCCGGCGGCTTCATGGTGGCGAAATACTGTTTGATAGCGTTGTCGCGGAACAGGTTGAAGCCGACAACGCCGACGCACACCAGAGCGAGCAGAAGCAGAATTGCGGTGATAGAGATGAAGCGCTTCACGAACTGTCCCCTCGGCCGGTTTCCGGCAAAATAGCCGAATAGCGGGACACTTATCGACGCCAGGTCCCGATTACAAATGACGGCGAACTTACTGTACCGTCTGGACGGTCTTGTCAATTCCGCCTAGGCTGGTGCGGGGGAAGGGATCGATGAAGACCCAAAGGGCAAATTCGCGCGACAAGATACTCGCCGCCGCCGCCGATGTCGCACGTGAGGCCGGTCCCGGCAGCCTGTCGCTTGACGCCGTCGCCAGCCGCGCCGGCGTGTCAAAAGGCGGCCTGTTATATAACTTTCCGACCAAGGCCAAACTGATGCAGGGCCTGGTGGAGAATTACCTGCGCGCGTTCGAGCTGGCGCTGGAATCGGGCCGTGTCGCCGGCGCCAGCGGTGAGAACCTGCTCGCCACCTATATCCGGCTCTCGGCGGATGATTGCGAGGAGCCGAAGCCGACGGCTTCGTGGATATTCTCGGCGATCGCCGAGGATCCGGATTTCCTGACGCCGATAAAAGCCTTCAAGTCGCAGCTGCTGCAGCGGCTGAAGAGCGAGACGCCGGACCTGAAGACGCTGCTGGTCTGCTTTCTGGCCATCGAAGGGCTGCGCAGCATGAACCTCTTCGATTCCGACGTGCTTTCCGCCGACGAACGCCGCTTGCTGGTATCGGCCCTGCTGGAGATTGCGGGATAGCTCAAGGCGTCGGGTCGAAGAAGCGATACGGGCCGGGCGGAAAGGACGGTTGGTGAGCGGCATGGCATAGCCACGCATCACGACATCGGCGATTTCAAGCTACAGCCCCCCTGATTCGTTGGATCGATGGTTCAGGAATGACTGCGCGAATGCGCGGCCGACTATGTTGCGCCGCACCATAACACTGCCGTGTCAGCCTTGAGACGGCGCTCGGCGAGGCCGGCAAAGCGCGTTTTAGGGCTGTGATGGCGCCGACCTATGGTTATGGCGTTGTCATGTTGTGGCGCACAAACTATGTGCCTTTGTAGTCCTCCTAACAGTCGCGAGATCTCCATGGGTTCCCTTTCTTCGAAGAATGCGCTCGTCACCGGATCGACCAGCGGCATTGGCCTGGCCATTGCCCGCGCCCTTGCCGCCGAGGGCTCCAACGTCACGATCAACGGCCTTGGCGAAGCCGCGGCGATCGAACAGGAGCGCGCCGGCATCGAGAAGGATTTCGGCGTCCAGTGCCGCTACTCCGGCGCCAACATGATGGACGGCGCAGCGGTGACCGCCATGGTGCGCGAAGCCGAGCAGGCCTTGGGCAGCCTCGACATTCTGGTCAACAATGCCGGGATACAGCATGTCGCGCCAATCGAGGAGTTTCCCGACGACAAGTGGGAAGCCATCATCCGCATCAATCTGCTTGCCGCCTTTTACGCGATCAAGGCCGTGGTGCCCGGCATGAAGGCGCGCAAATGGGGCCGCATCATCAACACCGCGTCGGCGCATGCACTGGTCGCCTCGCCGTTCAAGTCGGCTTACGTCTCGGCCAAGCACGGCATAGCGGGTCTGACCAAGACGGTAGCGCTGGAAGTCGCGCAGGACGGCATCACCGTCAACGCCATCGCGCCCGGCTATGTCTGGACGCCACTGGTCGAAAAACAGATCCCCGACACGATGAAGGCGCGCGGCATGACCGAGGAACAGGTCAAGCGCGACGTGCTGCTGGCAGCGCAGCCCACGAAGGAATTCGTCACCGTCGAGGAGCTCGCCGCGCTGACGCTGTTCCTGTGCTCTGACGCAGCCAGACAGATCACCGGCACAACCTTGCCGATGGATGGCGGCTGGACGGCGCAGTAGGCGCGGTCCCCCGGCGCCGCTCTTTCCTTGACAAAGACGAAGGATCAATCCAGCATTGTGGCAAGGGGTTCCTTCGCGACGACCCCGTGAGGCGTCAGCCCAATGATCGCGTCCAAACTCTCACTCTGGAGGTGGACGCCATGCCGTCAACAACCGCAATCACCGTAGCGCAGCTTTCCCGCCTTGTCGGTCTGTCCGACGCGCCTGTTCTTGTCGATGTCCGCATCGACGAAGACTACGACGTCGATCCGCGGCTGCTTCCGGCCTCGTGCCGGCGCGACTTCAAGTCTGTTTCGAGCTGGGCGGCCGAGTTCACGGGGGCTCATGCTGTCGTCATCTGCCAGAAGGGGCTGAAGCTCTCGCAAGGCGTTGCCGCATGGCTGCGCCATGAGGGCATTGCTGCCGAATCCCTTGAAGGCGGCTTCGAGGCGTGGCAGGCGGCCAAGGGACTTCTGGTCAAGGCCGACAAGATACCGCCCCGCGACGACAAGGGCCGCACGGTCTGGGTGACGCGTGCCCGCCCCAAGGTCGACCGCATCGCCTGTCCCTGGCTGATCCGCCGCTTCGTCGATCCCTCGGCGGTGTTCCTGTTTGTCGAGCCGTCTGAAGTGCTGGCGGCCGCCGATCGGTTTGGGGCGGTTGCCTTCGACATCGACGACGTGTTCTGGAGCCATCGCGGCGAGCGCTGCACCTTCGACACGATGATCGAAGAGTTCGGGTTGCGGTCCGAAGCGCTCGATCGCCTTGCGCTGATCGTGCGTGCAGCCGATACGGCGCGCCTCGATCTCGTACCGCAGGCGGCCGGGTTCCTCGCTGCATCGCTCGGGCTGTCGCGCATGTTCCGCGACGATCTCGAACAGCTTGATGCCGGCATGCTGCTCTACGATGCGTTCTTCAGATGGTGCCGCGATGCCACTGACGAAACCCACAATTGGCCCAGCGCGGGCAAAGCGCCATGAGCGCCCTTGCCGCGGACGACAATGCACAGGCTACCGAGGCTCCGATCGTCCCGACCTTCCGCCAAGCCGCGAAACTGTGGGCAAGGATCGGCCTGCTCTCCTTCGGCGGGCCGGCCGGACAGATCGCGCTGATGCACAAGGAATTGGTCGAGGATCGCCGCTGGATCGGCGAGCAGCGGTTCCTGCATGCGCTCAACTACTGCATGCTTCTGCCAGGCCCCGAGGCACAGCAGCTCGCCATCTATATCGGCTGGCTGCTGCACCGGACCGCCGGCGGCCTCGTTGCCGGCATCCTGTTCGTGCTGCCCGGTGCGTTTGTCATGCTGGGCCTCAGCATCTTCTACGTGCTTTACAATGATGCGCCCGTCATCGAGGCGCTGTTTTTCGGCATCAAGGCGGCGGTGCTGGCCGTCGTCGTGGAGGCGGTCCTCCGCATCGGGAAACGGGCGCTCAAGAACCGGGTGATGATGGCGATCGCGGTGGCCGCGTTCCTTGCCATTTATGTCATCAGGCTGCCGTTTCCGCTGATCATCCTGGTTGCAGGGCTGACCGGCTGGATCGGCAACCGCCTGGCACCGGCGCGTTTTTCCGGAGCCGCACGCGGCAAGGACAATTTGCCCGATGTCAGGGGCGCCGTCGACGTCATGTTCGAACGCGGCGAACTCGCTCACACCAAGCCGACGAAATGGCACGCGCCGCGCACCATCGCGATCTGGGTGCCGATCTGGCTCGGGCCGGTCGTACTGATCCTGGCGCTGACCGGCCCTGCCAGTGTTTGGGCACAGCTTGGCGGCTTCTTCAGCCTGATGGCGGTGGTCACATTCGGCGGCGCCTACGCCGCACTCTCCTATGTCGCGCAGGCAGCGGTGACGTCGTTCGGCTGGCTGGCGCCGGGTGAAATGGTCGATGGGCTTGGCCTGGCCGAGACGACGCCGGGACCATTGATCCTGGTGCTGCAATTCGTCGGCTTCGTCGCCGCCTACCGGCACGCCGGTGCGATGGGACCGCTTGTCGCCGGATCGCTCGGCGCATTGCTGACGCTCTGGGTGACGTTCGTGCCGTGCTTCTTCTGGATCTTTCTCGGTGCCCCCTACATCGAAGCGCTGCGCGGCAACAAGGCACTGTCGGCGGCGCTGAGTGCGATCACGGCGGCTGTCGTCGGCGTGGTGATGAACCTTGCGCTGTGGTTCGCACTGCATGTCGTCTTCGGCGCGGTGCACCGCGTTGGCCTGGGCATGGAGGTGCCGGTGCTGTCGTCGCTGGATTGGCGTGCCGCGCTGCTGGCGGCAGCCGCTATGGTCGCCATGCTGAAACTGAGGATCGGCATGCTGCCGACATTGGCCGGCTCGGCGCTGGCCGGACTGGCGCTGCTGGCCTTGCCTGCGTAGCGTCCGAAGGCGCGACCAGCCATTATCACAGCCGGATTTTTGAGGTATGCCGGGCCGGCGCACAACGGTCGCGGGCGCTGGTAGGATCAGCGCTGGCCCCGGAGATACGCTTTACGTCGAACCCGATACCGCCAAGCTGAACCTGCTCGACGCGGAGAGCGGCGCGCTGGCGAACTGATTTGACGAGGTTGGCCGATCTGTTCAAAGTCGATCCTGGATCGCACAACGGGATATGACATGGTGGATTCCGATCGGATCGACAAGCTGATCGCAGGGGTGCCCCCCGCCTTGGCGCTTCGTGCCGGGCTGGACCTTGGCATCTTCACCCGGCTCGGCGGCGATGCTGCGACTGCCGACAGCCTTGGGGCAGCGCTCAAAGTCGAGCCCGCTCGTCTGTCGCGGCTCCTCTACGCGCTCGCCAGCATCGGTCTCCTCGACGTCAAGGATGGTCAGTTTCGCAACGGAGCCGAAGCGTCGAAGTTTCTCGACGCGTCCAAGCCGACCTATCGCGGCGGCGATCATGTGCTGCTGCGCGAACTCTGGGGAGCCGACCTTTTGACCGCAGAGTCGCTGCGGCAGAACCGGCCGGCCGCGCTGCATGACTTTTCTGAAGCGGGGCCAGAATCCGCAGCGGCCTTCAGCCGCATGCTCGCACCGGGAGGGGTGATTTTCGGCCGGAATCTGGCCCGTGAGCTGGACCTCTCGGCGGTCCGTTCGGTGATCGACATCGGCGGCGGCGCCGGGACCATTCTGGTCGGACTTCGCGAGCGATGGCCGCATATTGCGGCGACTTTGATGGAACTCCCGACGGTCGCAGCGGTCGCACCAGCGATCCTGTCGGAATACGGTGCCGGCGATGTGGTTGTCGAAGAAGGCGACATAACGGTCGCTCCATCGACCGGCCGGCATGACTTGGCAATCCTGAAGGCTGTCGTCCAGGTCCTGCCGCCGGACCAGGCGCGCAGTTCGATCCTGAACGCGGCGCGTTGCCTCACCCAAGGAGGCGAGATCGCAATTGCGGGGTGGGGTGTCGTCGATGACGACCGTCTCGGCCCGCCTGAGGGTGTCTTTCTCAATCTCACCTTCCTGAACCTTTACCGCGCAGGCGAATCGTACACGGAAGGTCAGTATCGCGGGTGGATGGCCGGGGCTGGGTTCCGGGATATCTCCAGGTCGCAGCTGACCGACGGCACCACGTTGTTTCGTGGGCGCCTCACGGACTGATCGTGGCTGGAGTGGTTGGTTTCGGGCGTGTGTGGCCCTCAGAGCCAGCCCCGGACGGATTGCACAAAGTTCCTGAGGCGGCGTGAGCCGATCTTTCCCCTTACCGGGCAGCGCGGTGTCCCCTGTCTTCTCGATAGCTTCTTCGCAGAGGGGGCATTTAAATGTCACTTGGTCGACAACAAAGTTCGGGATAGCGGCATATTTCGCATTCGTCGATTGGGGCGGAACCTCCGACAGGATGTTGCGCGGTCGCTGCAACTTGCGCCTAGACTAGCCCGTTCGACTACGTCGAATCGGAATGGAGTTTTTAGACATTCGTTTATCTATTCGTGGTTTCTAATACATATGGCATCCAACGCGTTCACCCGGATTTGGTTTGCTTTGAGCCGCCTAAGGCGCGCCACGAACGGTAACGTTGCCGTCATCGTTGCCTTCACCTTGCCGGTCGTGGTTGGCGGCGCCGGCCTCGGTGTGGAGACATCCTTCTGGTATTACAGCAGCCTTAAGCTGCAGGCCGTTGCCGATGCCGCGGCCTATGCCGGCGCGCTCGAGAAAGTCGCGGGTTCCGATAACCCGACCATCATCGCCGCCGCCACGCAGTCCGCGACCTCGAACAATTTTGCCACGCCGGGCACGATCCAGGTCAACACGCCGCCATTGTCCGGCCCGAACACCGCGAAGAAGGCAGTGGAGGTCATCGTCAAGCAGAACCTCGACCGCTACTTCACGGCGATTTTCAACCAGGCGCCCGTTGCCGAACAGGCAAGGGCGGTGGCGCTGATCAATGACGCCTCCAAAGCTTGCGTGCTGGCGCTCAGTCCGTCGGCCTCCCAGGCTGCGCTCTTTTCCGGTAACACCACCGTCAACCTCACCGGCTGTTCGGTCATGTCGGACTCGATTGCCTCGGACGCCATAAAGACGCAGGGCTCGGCGGTGCTCAAGGCCGACTGCCTGATCACGGTCGGCGGCATGGTGCTGAACAATCCAGCGACCACAGTCTGCAAGTCCAACATCACCCGAGCCTTGCCGGCAGCCGATCCTTTCTCCGGCTTGGCGACGCCGACAGCCGGCAACCCTTGCAAGAATGTCAACGGCAACAAGACGTCGCAAACACTCCAGCCTGGCACCTACTGTAGCGGCATGAGCCTCAGCGGCAACGTCACCCTGCAGCCCGGCGTCTACGTCGTGCAGGGCGGTATGAAGGTCAACGCCAACGCGGTCGTCGCCGGCAGCGGGGTAACCATCTTCATGGCAGGCAGCAACACCGTCAGCATGAACGGCAACGCCAAGGTGACGCTGAGCGCGCCTACCTCCGGAGCCTATTCCGGCGTGCTGTTCTACGGCGACAGGACCGGGACTGCGGCACAGAGCACCTTCAACGGCACAGCGGACTCGCTTTTGACCGGCGCCATCTATTTTCCCAGGCAGCAGGTCAACTACCTTGGCAACTTCTCGGGGAACGGTGGCTGCACTCAGGTCGTCGCCGACACCATCCAGTGGTCAGGCAGTACGACGATAAAGCAGAACTGCAAAGGCCTCGGGATGGACGACATTCCGGCGGCACTGTCCGTTCAGCTTGTCGAGTAGCGGGATGGGTGGGCGGACCTTGCGCATTGTCCGGGACAAATCCGGGATAGCCGCCGTGGAGTTTGCCATGTTGCTGCCCGTCCTGTGCTTGGTCTGCCTCGGCATCGCCGATGGCTGGTCCTACGTGACGAGTTACCTGCAGATGCGCGCGGGCGTCAAAACCGCGGCCAATCTCGTGATGGCCGGCGCGTCCAATGACACCGGGACGCAGGCGGTCGCGCTTTCGAGCTGGAACGACAAGCCCGAGGACGCCGCGGTCGTGCTGGTCCGCTCCTATTTGTGCGGCGCCACGGTCGTGGATGAGACCACCATCTGCGGCGGAAAGAAAATCTTCGTCCAGATAACGGCGACGGGCACCTGGGTGCCCCCGTTTAACTTCGGTGTCTTCCCGGACCCGCGCGCGATCAGTCATCAGCAGGTTATCCGTGTCCGCTGAAAGGATCGGATCCAGGTGGCGCCGTGACTGCTCCGGCGCAGCCGGGCTGGAATTCGCCTTGATCGCGCCTTTCCTGGTGATGCTTTTGTTCGGAATCTTCGCCTTCGGCTGGGCCATGAATGCCGTGTCGACCGTCCGCTATACACTGGAAACCTCTTCCCGGGCGCTGCAGCTGAACAACACGCTTTCGCAGAGCGACATCCAGGCTATCGCCACGCAGAAATTGGTGAACCTGGGTCTGAAGAACGTCATTGTGACGATCGCGACTGACCCTGCCAGCGGCGGTTTCAAGATGGCGCATCTGACCGCCAGCTATGCCTTCGTCATCGCTTTCCCGTATTTCGACCAGTATCCGATAAATTACGCCACGACCGTCACGGTGCCCCTGGTTGCCAGCTAGGATACGGCCGGCTTGGTTGAGTTGGCGGCGCCGAACTCAGACCGTAACGGATCGACTGGGAACCATCGCTCGATCTGGAATTGTACTTGCAAGAGGTCGATTCTCTTCGCGGCTGTAGATGCTTAAAGCTCGCTCCTGAGACCTCAGGGATGGACTTTTCTATGGAACTAAAGTCAGGCTGCTTGCTTGGTCGCGTCCGTGAAAATCACCGAAAACCAGTCCATCAGTGCTGCAACATGCCGACAGGCTATCTCAGTCACCAAGCCTTTGATCTTGCTGGTGATCCCGACAGGAATCGAACCTGTGACCTACAGATTAGGAATCTGCCGCTCTATCCTACTGAGCTACGGGACCACGCGGCCCGACACATAGCCGCTTCCGATCGTTTCGCCAAGAGGCTCGCCGAAGGCAATGAAGAGGCCGGCCGAAGGCTAATCGGCCGGCCTTTCGTCGGGGCAGGTCAGGCTGCCAGCGCCGTTTCGGCCAGTTTCACCCAGTAGCTCATGCCGTGCGGTATGACTTCGTCGTTGAAGTCGTAGGCCGGATGATGGAGGCCGGCGGTCTCGCCATTGCCGATGAAGATGAAGGCGCCAGGTCGGGCTTCCAGCATGTAGGAGAAGTCTTCGCCGCCCATCACCGGCTGGATGGCGCGGTGGACCTGGGTGTCGCCGGCGACATGTGCCGCGACATCGCCGGCAAAGACCGTTTCTTCCGGATGATTGAAGGTCACGGGATAGTTGGCGTCATAGTCGACAGTGATCGTCGCGCCGAAGGCGGTGGCTATTCCTTCGCAGATGGTGCGGATGCGCTCTTCCGACTTCTTGGCGATCTCTTTCTTCAGTGTGCGCACCGTGCCGGCAATCTCGGCGGTCTCGGGAATGACGTTGTAGGCGTCGCCGGCGTGGAACTTCGTCACCGAAACCACCACCGCCTCGACCGGATCGGTGCTGCGCGAAGCGACCGTCTGAAGGGCGCCGACCAACTGGCTGGTGATGACGATCGGGTCGATCGTGCCGTGCGGCATCGCCGCATGGCCGCCGCGGCCCTTCACGGTGATGGTGAACTCGGCGGTCGCCGCCATGATCGGGCCCGGCCGGATGGCGAACTGGCCCACCGGCAGGCCCGGCATGTTGTGCATGCCAAAGACGCGCGAAATGTCGAAACGCTCCATCATGCCGTCCTTGACCATCTCGTTGCCGCCGCCGCCGCCCTCTTCGGCCGGCTGGAAGATAACCGCGACCGAACCGGCGAAATTGCGCGTTTCGGTCAGATATTTGGCGGCGCCCAAAAGCATCGCCGTATGGCCGTCATGGCCGCAGGCGTGCATTTTGCCGGGAACGGTCGAGGCATAGGGCTTGCCGGTGATCTCGTTGATCGGCAGCGCATCCATGTCGGCGCGCAAGCCGATGGTCGCGCCTTGCCCCTTGCGGCCATGGATGATGCCGACGACGCCGGTCTTGCCGAGGCCCGTCACCACGTCGTCGCAGCCGAATTCCTTCAGCTTCTCGGTGACGAAGGCGGCGGTCTTGAAGACATCAAAATTCAGTTCTGGCGTTTGGTGCAGATGGCGTCGCCAGCCGGCAACTTCATCCTGCATCTCGGCGGCGCGGTTGAGAATCGGCATAATGGTTCCATCTCGCTGTTGGAGCAGACGATCTGGCCTGCTTGATTGCAATTGTGATTGCCATGCTTGTTGCCATCTTGGCACTTTGCCATCTTGGCGTCACATAGGGTAAATAGCACCCCAGACAATGTGATCCGGAAATTGAGGGCCGGATCAGGTCATGCTGGCCATCGCGTAACGAAATCTTACGGAGCCAGGGGCGACTACGGCAAGAGGCGATTTCGGATTCCATGATGCGGCACAGCCATATCCTCAAATTACTGCTAACGGGCGGCTTGGCGCTACCTATGCTGGCTGGGCCAGCTTTGGCCAATCCGGTGATCCTGTTCGACCTCAACAGCGGCAAGGTTCTGCAGCACCAGGACGCCTTCAAGCGCTGGTATCCCGCTTCGCTGAGCAAGCTGATGACCGCCTATGTCACCTTCCGGGCGATTGCCGCCGGCGAGGTCCAGCTCGATTCACCGATCAAGGTGACCAAGCATTCGGCGGGCGAACCGCCGAGCAAGATGGGCTTCAAGCCGGGCTCGGTGATGCGGCTCGACAATGCGTTGAAGATGATGCTGGTCAAATCGGCCAACGATATCGCCATGGCCATCGGCGAAAACATAGGCGGCTCGCAGGCCGGATTCGCCGTTCGCATGAATGCGGAGGCGGCGCGGCTTGGCATGACCGGAACGCATTTCGTCAATCCGAACGGCCTGTTTTCGCCGGAGCAGTACACGACGGCGCGCGATCTTGCCCTGCTGGTGATGGCGATCCGCAAGGAATTCCCGCAATACGCCCCCTGGTTCTCGATCGAAGGCCTTGCCGTCGGCAAGAAGGCGATCTCCAACTACAATCTCTTGATCGGGCGCTATCCCGGCGCCGACGGCATGAAAACCGGGTTCGTCTGTCCCTCGGGCTTCAACATGATCGGCTCGGCGACACGCAATGGCCGCACGCTGGTCGCGGTCGTGCTCGGCGAAAAATCGGCGATCAGCCGTGCCGAGACCGCCGCCAGGCTGCTTGACCAGGGCTTTGCCATGCCCGACCCGAACTGGCTCACGGTCGCGGCTATGCCTTCCTATGGCGATACCATGTCACCCAACGACATGCATGATGAGATCTGCAGGAAGAAGGCGCCGCACGAGCAGTCCGAGGCGGCTCCGCCGGTGGCCGCGAAGGGCGCCGACGTGCCGAAATCGCCCTATCAGGAAAAGCTCGACCACGTGCCGACGCTGGTTGCAGTCGGCCTCGGCGGCGCCACCGGGCCGGCGCCGAAGGCGATGCTCGACCAGGGCGGCCAGGAATACGCCGATGTGCCGCTGCCGAGCTGGCGGCCAGACATTCCGGCGCCAAAGGGCGCCGAACCGGCCGTGGTGGGCCAGGCAACCGCGGTGCAGGGCGACCAGCTGGTCAAAGCCGCGAACTAGGCGATGGCTGGCTTTCCGATACCCGTCACGGTGGTCACCGGCTTCCTCGGCGCCGGCAAGACGACATTGCTCAACCGGCTGCTCAAAGATCCGGCACTGGTCGACACGGCCGTCATCATCAACGAATTCGGTGAGGTGGCGATCGACCACCTGCTGGTCGAGCAGGCCTCGGACGGCATCATCCAGTTGTCCGACGGCTGTCTGTGCTGCACGGTGCGCGGCGAACTGGTCGACACGCTGGCTGACCTCGTCGACCGGCTGCAGACGGGCCGTATCGCCCGCCTTGCCCGCGTCGTCGTCGAAACCACCGGGCTCGCCGATCCGGCGCCGGTGCTGCAGTCGATCATGGCGCATCCCGCCCTTGTGCAGGCCTTCCGACTTGATGGCGTCATCACGCTGGTCGACGCGGTCAACGGCAATGCGACGCTCGACGGCCATGTCGAGGCGGTCAAGCAGGTGGCGGTCGCCGATCGCATCGTGCTGACCAAGGTCGATCTGGCCAGCGATCCCGGCGACGTCGATGCTTTGCGAACGCGACTCCATCAGCTCAATCCAGGCGCCGTGGTGCTGGACGCCGGCGACAGCCGAACCGGCGTCACGGCGCTGTTCGATTGCGGCCTCTACAATCCGGCGACCAAATCCGCCGATGTCCGGCGCTGGCTCGGCGAAGAAGCCGCCCATGAGCACCACCATCATCATGATCATGACCACGGCGAGCATGAGCACCACCACCGCCACGATTCCCGCGTGCGCTCCTACTCGCTGGTCCATGACGGCCCGGTGCCGTTTTCGGCGATCGAGATGTTCCTCGACCTGCTGCGTTCTGCGCATGGCGACAAGCTTTTGCGGATGAAGGGCGTCATCGAGCTTGCGGAGGACCCGTCGCGGCCGCTTGTCGTCCACGGGGTGCAGAAGATCCTGCATCCGCCGGCGCGGCTGCTGGCCTGGCCGGACGGCCAACGCGGCACCAGGCTGGTGCTGATCACGCTCGATATGCCGGAAGATTGTGTGCGCCGGCTGTTTTCCGCCTTCACCAACCGGCCGTCGATCGACACGCCGGATCGCGCGGCGCTGGAGAGCAATCCGCTGGCGATAGCCGGGGGCTGATTGTCAGGCTCGCTATGCGCCGCGTTCGACCAGGAAGCGGTGGCCGCCGCTGACGGCTGATGTTTCAACAAGCTGGTGGCCAGCGTCGGCGCAAAAGGCGGGGATGTCGATGACCGCCAGCGGGTCGGTGGTCTCCAGCCAAAGCCGGCTGCCCGGCTGCATTGCCGCCAGGCGTTTTTTCGCCTTGAGAACGGGCAGGGGGCAGTTCAGGCCCTTGAGGTCATAGATCGCGGTGTGATTTGTTTGTTTGTCTTCATGCATGTCTTTGTCCCAAAACCGCTGCGCACTTTTGGGCGACATGCATCGGCAAGGCGAAAAACCTCAGCCGCCGAACATGCCTAGCAGCTTGTTCTTGATCTTCGACATCCGGCTTTCGTCCGCCGGCGGTTCTGCAGGCGCCGCGTCGACGCTCGCAGTGGCGACCGGCTGCTGGGCGGCCTGCTTGGCTGCTTCCTTTTCGGCCAGCGCTTGGGCCTTTGCGGCTTGCTTTTCAGCCAGTGCCTGGGCCTTGGCGGCTTTCGCAGCCTCGATGGCAGCAACCCGCTGTTCCTCGGCCTTGCGCTTGGCTTCCTTCTCTGCGTCCAGCGCCGCCATCTTGCGGCCGGCGGGCGAATCGATGCGGCCCATGCGCGCCGTCTCGGTCAGCGTGCCGTCGGAATTCAGCGACGGCGGTTCGATCGGCACGCGCTCGCCCCGGGCGCGGCGCTTCGACCATTCGGAAACGATGGCGGCTTCCTTGATGCCGGCAATGGTCGGCTTGGGCGCCGGCACGCTGGCTTTGACCGCGCCGGTGAAGGCCGCGTCATAGCTGCTTTGATAGGCGTTGAGTGCGCTCTTCAGCGAATCCGGCTGCGTGGTCGCCGGGCAGGCGCCGGTCGGATCGAATGTCGTGCCCTCGGGCGCCACCTGGTTGAAGACATAGCGCTTGTCGCAGACATCGACTTTCGGCGGCACCTTGGTGATCTCGAAATTGTCGTAACCGACCTTCAGCATCTTCCAGAACTCATAGTTCGGGTCGTTGCGGTAACGCGCCATGTTGGCGGCGGTCATGCGGAATGGGAACGCCTGGATCTGGAACTCGGTCTGGCCGCCCTGGAAGGCATCGCGACCAAAAGCGTAGATCTGCTCGATCTGCGGATCGGTCATCGAATAACAGCCCGACGACGAGCAGGCGCCGTGCACCATCAGATTGGCGCCGGTGCGGCCATTGGCACGGTCATAGGCGTTGGGATAGCCGATGTTGAAGGACAGATGATAGTTCGAGCGCGGATTCATCTGCGACGGGCGGACCGTATAGAAACCTTCCGGCGCCTGGCGGTCGCCCTCGGTGTATTTCGGGCCGAGCTTGCCCGACCATTTGCAGATGTCGTAGCTGGCGACCATCTCGTAGCGGCCGGTGGTCTTGGCCTTCCAGATTTCGAGCTTGCCTTCTTCCTTGAAGATGCGGGCCATCACCGACGAGGTGCGGATCATGCCCTTGGCCTTCATGTCGGCCAGGATCTTGTCCGGCAGCGGCTTGCTGGCTTCCGGCGCAAAATTCTTCATCGAGGAATCGTTGCAGCCGGCAACGCCAAGCGCGGCGATCAGAAGTGCAGTGCGGGCAAGCTTGGTAAACATGGATACGGCTATGTCTTTTTCTCGCGTCACGGCCGGATAGCGCCCGGGCCTGCATGCTGAACACTGACGGACCCTAAGCCCGTTAACCTTGAAAATTCCTTACCGCAAGCGTCGGACAGCGCCCCCACGGCAATTCGCCCGGTGTCACGGATTTTTTATTGAGCCGAATGCGGCGGCATTTTTGTGGCGAAATTGCTCCTTGACGCCACATTGCGGTGCGCTGCCGGCCAAAATCAGAGGCTGCGGCCCATCGCCAGATATTTTTCGCGGCGCTGTTCGCGAAAATCGGTGTTGGCGCCGGCAAAATCCTTCATCGTCTTGGCGATGAGGTCGCCGGTGGCGGCGATCACCGTTTCGGGCGCGCGCTGGGCGCCGCCGAGCGGCTCGGCAATGATGGCGTCGATGATCTTCATTTCCAGAAGGTCCTGGGCGGTGATCTTCATGTTGGTCGCCGCATCTTTCGAGCGCGTGGTGTCGCGCCACAGGATCGAGGCAGCGCCTTCCGGCGAGATCACCGAATAGATGGCGTGTTCCAGCATGTAGACGCGGTTGGCGGTGGCGATCGCAATGGCGCCGCCCGAACCGCCTTCGCCGATGACGACCGAAATCGATGGCACTTTGAGGCCGAGGCAGGCCGAGGTTGAACGGGCGATGGCTTCAGCCTGGCCGCGTTCCTCGGCGCCAACGCCGGGGTAGGCGCCGGCGGTGTCGACCAGCGTCAGAAGTGGAATCTGGAAGCGGTCGGCAAGTTCCATCAGCCGCACGGCCTTACGGTAGCCTTCAGGGCGCACCGAGCCGAAATTGTGCTTGAGCCGGCTCGCCGTGTCGGAGCCCTTTTCCTGGCCGATGACGGCCACCGGTTCGCCGCGGAAGCGGGCGAAGCCGCCGATGATCGCCTGGTCCTCGCCGAAATTGCGGTCGCCGGCGAGCGGCGTGAAATCGCTGAACAGACCCTTGATGTAGTCGAGGCAATGCGGCCTGTCGGTGTGGCGCGCGACCTGCACCTTCTGCCACGGGGTCAGCGCCTTGTAGATGTCGCGCAGCGCGTCGCGCACGCGCTTCTCGAGCCGGCTGATTTCGTCGCCGACATCGACCGCCTCGCCATTCTCGGCAAGCTTCTTCAGCTCGAGGATCTTGAGTTCAAGGTCCTGCACCGGCTTTTCGAAATCGAGGTAATTGTACATTCTTGAGCGGACCGATGCGTCGGAAGGCAAACATCGCGCAGATGTAGGCTCCGCGCGGGCACGTTGCCCTCACATAGCGATATGAGGCCTAGTCGGCAAGCGGATGATGATCGTTGACCAGCCGCACCAACCGCTCTTCCAGCACATGCGTGTAAATCTGCGTGGTCGAGATATCGGCGTGGCCGAGCAGCTGCTGCACCGCCCTGAGATCGGCGCCGTTCTGCAGGAGATGGCTGGCGAAAGCATGGCGCAGCACATGCGGCGAAATTTTCGCCGCCGATATGCCGGCCCGCGCGGCAAGGCCTTTGAGATCGCGGGCAAAGACCTGCCGGGAGAGAAAGCCGCTGTCGCCGGCGGCCGGGAACAGAAACGGGCTGTCGGCGAAAGCCGGCACCGACGCCCGGGCCGTGAGCCATGCCCGCATCGCCATGCGGGCCTTGGCCGACAGCGGCACCATGCGCTCCTTGTCGCCCTTGCCGCGCACCATGAAGAAGCGGTCGTCGCGCTGGGCGACGGTCACCGGCAGGCCGACAAGTTCGGAGACGCGCAGGCCGGTGGCATAGAGCACCTCGACCAAAGCGTGCAGGCGCAGTGCCGCCACCCGGTCGCCATTGACGCCATCGCCTGTCTCAAGCGCCGCACGGTCGAGCAGCCGACCGGTATCGGCCTCGCTCATCGTCTTGGGCAGCGGCCGGCCCTTTTTCGGACTGTCCAGCGTGCCGGTCGGGTCGTCGCCGCGCAAGCCCTCGGCGTAGAGGAACTTGAAGAACTGGCGGATCGCCGACAGTTTGCGCGCCTGCGACGTCGACGCAAAGCCGCGCGCTGCGATGTCGTCGAGATAGGCGCGGATGTCGACTGCGGCGGCAGCGGCAAGCCCGCCGGCAATCTGCTGCGAAGCGTCTTCGAGATCACGGCGGTAGGAAGACAGCGTGTTTGCAGCGGCACCGCGTTCGGCGCTCATCATTTCGAGAAAGGCTTCGATGCGAGCCGCGCTGTTCATGTTCCAGGGGTCAGTTTTGGGTCAGTTTTTCTTGGGGTTCAGCTTTTCCGGTGGAATGCGCACGGTGATTTCGGCTTTTTTCGGCTCGACGAACATCGCCAACGCCACCATCGTACCATAGGCAATGCCGGCAAGAATCATCATCGTCACGACAAAGCGGAACAGTGTCGGCATCAATCTTCGCCCGTCTTCTTGCTCTGCGATTCCAAGCCCTGTGTCCTTATGGGACGCTAATTCCGTCAATTCAAGGACGAAGGGCTCTGCGTGCGAAAGGCGCTATGCTTGACGCAAACGGGCTTTTGATGTCGATACGCCGGCAAAGACGGCTTAGAAACAGCATGGTCTCATGAACGCGTTACCAGCAAATCCTCCCGGCGATAGCCATGCCGCGCTGCTCGACAGGCTGGGCAGCCGCTCGATCGTCTTTGTCGGCCTGATGGGCGCCGGCAAGACGGCGATCGGCCGCAAGGTGGCGACGATGCTGTCGCTGCCCTTCGTCGACAGCGACCAGGAGATAGAAACCGTGTCGCGCATGACGGTGCCGGAACTGTTCGAACGCTATGGCGAGACCGAATTCCGGGCATTGGAGCAGCGCGTCATCCTGCGCGTGCTGGAGAGTGGGCCGCAGGTGCTGTCGACCGGCGGCGGCGCGTTCATGAATGCGCAGACGCGGGAAGCGATCGCCGGGCATGGCGTGTCGGTGTGGCTGAAGGCCGAGATCGACCTGTTGATGGAGCGCGTGTCCAAGAAGCAGAACCGGCCGTTGCTCAAAAGCGCCGATCCGCGCGCCGTGCTCGAGCGACTGATGGGCGAGCGCTACCCGGTCTATGCCACGTCCAACATCACCGTGCCGACACGCGACGACCGCAAGGAGGTCATTGCGACGGAGGTTGTCGACGCGCTGTGCGGGCATTTCGGCATTCCGGCTCCGACTGCGCCAGGCGAGGTGCGGCTGTGAGCGAACCGGTCACTGTCGAGGTCGGCCTTGGCGAGCGTGCCTATGACATCCTGATCGGCCCTGGCCTTTTGGCGCGCGCCGGCGCCGAGATTTCGCGCCGCCTGCCCGGCACGAGGGCGGCGGTGGTCACCGACGACAATGTCGCGGCGGCACATCTCGACGCGCTGAAGGCCGGTCTGGAAACAGGCGGCATCCAGCCTGCCGTCATCACTTTGCCGGCCGGCGAAAAGACCAAGAGCTTTGCCCATCTCGAAGAGGTGGTCGACGGCGTGCTCGCCGCCAAGCTGGAGCGCGGCGATGTCGTCATTGCGCTCGGCGGTGGCGTCATCGGCGACCTGACCGGCTTTGCCGCCGGCATCGTGCGCCGCGGCATGAATTTCGTCCAGATTCCAACCTCGCTGCTGGCGCAGGTCGATTCCTCGGTCGGTGGGAAGACCGGCATCAACAGCCCGCGCGGCAAGAATCTGGTCGGCGTCTTCCATCAGCCGAAGCTGGTGCTGGCCGACACCGAAGTGCTCGACACGCTGCCGATCCGCGAATTTCGCGCCGGCTATGCCGAGCTTGCCAAATACGGGTTGATCGACCGACCGGCGTTTTTCGCCTGGCTGGAAGCGAACTGGGAAAAGGTGTTCGCCGGTGGTGCGGAACGGGCGGAGGCGATTGCCGAGGCCTGCCGCGCCAAAGCCGATGTCGTCGCCCGCGACGAGTTCGAAACCGGCGACCGCGCACTGCTCAATCTTGGCCACACGTTCGGCCATGCGCTGGAAGGCGCCACACAGTATGATGGCGCCCGCCTCGTCCATGGCGAAGGCGTCGCCATCGGCATGGCGCTGGCGCACCGCTTTTCCGCAAGGCTCAATCTGGCCAGCCCGGACGACGCGGCGCGCGTGGAGGCGCATCTTCGCGCCGTCGGTCTACCCTGGCGGATGGCCGACATCCCTGGTGAGTTGCCCGATGCCGAGGCGCTGCTTGGCTTCATCACCCAGGACAAGAAAGTGTCGCGCGGCGCGCTGACCTTCATCCTGACGCGCGGCGTTGGCCAGGCTTTTATTGCCAAGGATGTACCGGCGTCGGAAGTGCTTTCGTTCCTCAGGGAGAACCACCCGGGCCAGGAAAGCCGGCAGCGATGATCAACGAGCCCGGCTGGACCGTCGTCGCCGTCCTTGCCATCCTCATCCTGCTGGTCCTGGCCGTGCGCACGCGCCTGCTTGCCATGTTCGGCTATGAGCTGTCGCGCATCGAGCCGCAGCGCTCGACACAGGACGAGTTGCGCGGCGCGGTCGACGATTTCCGCCGCGACGGCCAGATGGTGCGTGAGGACCGCGACCGCGTCGGCGGGCTGTTCGATCTCGCCGAGCTCGAAGTCTCCGACATCATGGTCCACCGCACCAATATGCGCTCGGTCAATGCCGACAATGGGCCGGAAGCGGTGGTGCGCGAGATCCTGCAAAGCCCGCACACCCGCATGCCGTTGTGGAAAGGCTCTCTCGACAACATTGTCGGCGTGCTGCACGCCAAGGACCTGCTGCGAGCGCTGAACGAGGTCGGCAACGACTTTTCCCGGATCGACGTGATGAAGATCGCTTCGAAGCCTTGGTTCGTGCCCGACACCACGACGCTGCAGGAACAGCTCAACGCCTTCCTGCGCGCCAAGGCGCATTTCGCTATCGTCGTCGACGAATATGGCGAGGTCGAAGGGCTGGTGACGCTGGAGGACATTATCGAGGAGATCGTTGGCGAGATCGCCGACGAGCACGATGTAGACATTCAGGGCGTGAAGCAGGAGGCGGACGGTTCCGTGGTCGTCGACGGCACCGTGCCGATCCGCGATCTCAACCGGGCGCTCGACTGGAACCTGCCTGACGAGGAAGCGACCACCATTGCCGGCCTGGTCATCCACGAGACGCAGTCGATCCCCGAGGAAAAGCAGGCTTTCACCTTCCACGGCAAGCGCTTCGTGGTGATGAAGCGCGACAAAAACCGGATCGCCAGAATCAGGATCAGGCCGGCGGGCGAATCTTAAAGGTACCGAGCAGGCCCGCCACATGACGCTCTTTGCCGAGCTTATGCCGCGATCTGGCTCGTAGACCGTTCGTGGATGGTCGCACCGGTTTGAGCGTCAACTGCGACCAGGCTGACCTCGTAGCCCCAGAGGCTGCGGACATGGCGCAGCGTCGCGTCACGGCTGGCCCCTTCGAGCACAACACCATCCTTTACCCTGTGTTGCAGCCGCAACTGCCGGTCGCCGAGCAGGTCGACATCAATCACCTGGATGTCCGGCCGATTCGCTCCAAGGTCGTAACCGTGGGCTAGCTCGGCCCGTATCTTGTGATAGCCACGTTCGTTGTGGATCGAGGCGACTTCGAAATGCGGTTGGTCGGCTCCATCGCCAAGCACGAAGAACCGCCATTTTCGGATCAAGCTCGGGCTGAGGTACTGGCGGATAAAGGATTCGTCGCGGTGGTTGGCCCAGGCCTCAAGCAGGACCTCGCGCCAGTTGCCATGTCCTGCAATGTCCGGGAACCAGTCGCGGTCCTCCGCCGTCGGCTCGGTCGAAATGCGCTGTATGTCCTGCATCATGTCGAGGCCGAGGGCATAGGGATTGATGCCTGAAAACCGGGGATCGTCAAAGGCCGGCTGGAAGATCACGTTCGAATGGTTGCGCAGGATTTCGAGCATGGCACCTTCGCCGATCCGGCCGCGATCGAATAGCATGTTCATGAGCGTATAATGCACGAAGGTGGCGCAGCCTTCATTCATGACTTGAGTCTGTCGCTGCGGGTAGAAATATTGCGCGATGACGCGGACGATCCTGATGATCTCGCGCTGCCAGGGTTCCAGGATCAGGCTGTTCTTCTCGAGGAAATAAAGGAGGTTTTCCTCGGGAAGGTTGAGCGATCTCTTGCGCTCCGCCATCCCTTGATCCTCATTGCCGGACTTGTTTTTGTTCTGCGACGGCGGCAGCGTGCGCCACAGATCGTTGTAGGAGCGCTCTTCGTATTCGAGGCGCTCGCGAAGCCCTTCGCGCTGTCGCTCCGACGAGAGCTTTGGCGGCCGGTGGTAGCGGAACACCCCTTGTTCCATCAGCGCATGGGCGGAATCGAGAATAGCCTCCACTGCTGCAAGGCCGTGCCGCTCCTCGCACCGGGCGATGTAGCCCTTGGCGAAGTCCAGATAACCCAGGATTGCCCCGGCGTCGGTCCATTGCTGAAACAGATGATTGTTCTTGAAGAAATGATTGTGGCCAAGCGCCGCGTGGGCCGTCACAAGGGCCTGCAACGCCATGGTGTTTTCCTCCATGAGGTAGACGATGCAGGGATTGGAGTTGATGACCAGTTCATAGGCCAGCCCCCGACCACCCTTACGGTAAAGAAGCTCCTGGTGAAGGAAATGTTTGCCGAACGACCAATGCCGATACATCAGTGGCATGCCGATAGATGAGTAGGCGTCGAGCATCTGCTGGGAGGAGATTATCTCCATCTGGACCGGGTAAGTATCGAGATGCAACTCGTCGACCGCGATCGCCTCGATCTCTTCAAAAGCCCGCGATAATTTCTCGAAATTCCAGTCGGAACCGGAAAACAACAAATTCGTTTCGTTGGCTCGCCTGACCATCTCTCTCTCTCAAGCGCTCTTGATGGCCACCGGCTGCCTGGCGAAGAGCCGGTGGAAGACCGGGTAAATATCCGCGGGAGCAGCGATGCGGCTCATCTGGAAGTTGGGCCATTTCAGCTCGATCGTACTGTAGGCGCGCCAAAGCGACGTCCCGTTTTCGGTAGCACCGAATATGTGGCTCTCGCGTTCGTCGATGATCTCGACATAGGCGAAATACTGGCACAGGCGCATGAGCTTGCCGTTCATGAGCTCTATGCATCGCTCGGAATCGGTGGTGAAATTGTCCCCGTCAGAGGCCTGCGCGGCGTAAATGTTCCACTCGCTGGCAGGATAGCGCTGGCCGATAATGCGGTGCATTTCGTCGAGCGCGGTGGAGACGATCGTACCGCCGCTCTGCGTGTTGTAGAAGAACGTGTCCTCATCCACTTCGTGCGCCTCATGGGTATGGCGGATGAAGACGATCTCCGTGCGTTCGTAGCGCCGTTTCAAGAACAGGTGCAGCAGCACGAAGAAGCGTTTGGCCAAGTCCTTTTCGCGTTGGCCCATCGATCCGGACACGTCCATAAGGCAGAACATGACGGCATTGGCATTCGGCACCGGCCGGGCGTCGAAGCGGTTAAATCGGATATCGACCGGATCGACAAAGGCAATTCGCCTGCGCCGTCGCTCCAGCCGGTCAAGCTCGTCGCGTAATTCCGCGATGCGCTGGCGCACCGCCGCGCCGGCCGGGGCCGACTCAAGCGTGACGATTTCCCGGAGGATCGCCTCCAGTTCCTGCTGCGTGGGGCGCCTCAGCGCAATGCGCCGGCCTAGGCTGTTGCGCATCGTGCGGCCGGCATTGATGTTGGTCGGGGAACCAGTTGCCGCGAAGCCGGCCCGGCGCGGCTTGAAGGCAAGGATTTCCTTGAGATTGAGCTTAACCAGGTCGGGCAGTTCGAGATCCTCAAAAAAGAGTTCGAGCACCTCCTCGCGTGACAGCACGAAACGAAAATCGTCTTCCGACGCCGTGTTTCCTGGCGACGACGCCGCGCCGCCCCCATGCGGCTTCGGGAGCAGGTCTCCAGGGGAAAAATGCCTGTTGCCCGGAAGGATGTGTCGGCGCCGTCCGCTGGCCCTGTCATCGTTGAAGCTCGGCTCGGCTGTTTTCCTTTCAGGCATGGGCACGGCGTGCTCGGTATCCACGTCGGCGATCCTGCCAGTGCGGATTTGATCGCGAATGCTCCGCTTCAACTCCTCGCGAGCACGCCTGAGGAAGCGCTGTCGATTGCCAAGGCTCTTGTCCTTGGGGTTCAGGCGACGGTCGATGAAGATCGGCATGGAACCATCCGGCTCTGTCAACCCGCCTTGTTCACCCGCATGTACCAGTCCACCAGCCGGCGTACCTGCCGTTCTGTGTAGCCACGCTCGATCATGCGCTGCACGAATTCGTTGTGGCGCTTTTCCGTAACGCTGTCTTGCTTGGAGCCGAAGCTGATCACCGGCAAGAGGTCCTCGACCTGTCCGAACATCCGCTTCTCGATGACCTCGCGCAGTTTTTCATAGCTGGTCCATGACGGGTTGCGGCCGTGGTTTCTTGCGCGAGCGCGCAGAGTGAACTTCACCACCTCGTTACGGAAGTCCTTGGGATTGGCGATGCCTGCCGGTTTCTCGACCTGCGAAAGTTCGTTGTCCAGGATCTCCCGGTTGAGGATCTGGCCGGTGTCGGGGTCCTTGTAGTCCTGGTCCTCAATCCAGGCATCCGCATAGGCGATGTAGCGGTCGAAGAGGTTCTGGCCGTATTCGCTATAGGACTCCAGATAGGCCTTCTGGATTTCGTGGCCGATGAACTCGGCGTAGCGCGCCGCAAGCTCCGACTTGATGAATTCAAGATAGGCCGCTTCCGTTTCCTTCGGGAACTGCTCCCGCTTGATCGCCTCCTCCAGAATGTACATCAGATGCACAGGATCGGCGGCCACCTCCTCATTATCGAAGTTGAATGTCTGCGAAAGGATCTTAAAGGCAAAGCGCGTGCTGACGCCCGTCATGCCTTCATCGACGCCGGCGGCGTCGCGATATTCTTGGACCGACTTTGCCCTGGGATCGACTTCCTTCAGATTTTCGCCGTCATAGGCGCGCATCTTGGTGTAGAGCGGCGAGTTGTCGTGCTCGGCCAAGCGCGTCGAAACTGCAAAGCGGCTGAGGATGTCCAAAACTTCAGGGGCACAGGGGCTGGCGGCCAACTCGCTCTCACGCAGCAATTTCTCATAGATCTGCCTCTCTTCGGTGATCCGCAGGCAATAGGGTACCTTGACCACCAGGATGCGATCGAGAAACGCCTCGTTGTTCTTGTTGCTCTTGAACTGTTGCCATTCCGACTCGTTGGAATGGGCGACGATGATCCCCTGGTAGGGAAAGGCGCCGAAATTTTCAGTGCCGTTGTAGCTGCCTTCCTGTGTCGCGGTCAGCAGCGGATGCAGAACCTTGATGGGTGCCTTGAACATCTCGACGAATTCAAGCAGACCTTGCGTGGTCCGGTTCAGGCCACCGCTATAGGAATAGGCATCGGGGTCGGACTGGCTAAAATTTTCCAATTGCCTGATGTCGACCTTGCCGACCAGGGCCGAGACATCCTGATTGTTCTCATCGCCAGGTTCGGTCTTGGCAATGCCGATCTGGCGCAGCCGCGAAGGCATCAGCTTGACGACGCTGAATTTGGAAATGTCGCCAGACAATTCGTCGAGGCGCTTGGCCGCCCATGGCGAAATCAATCCGTTCAGCCGGCGCCGGGCTATGCCGTATTTATCCTCTAGCAGATCACCCATGTGATCGGGATGGAACAGCCCAAGCGGCGACTCGAAAACCGGGCTGATCTGGTTGCCGACCTTCAGCGTGTAGATCGGGCGCTGCTCCATCAGTTTCTTCAGGCGCTCGGCCAGAGAGGATTTGCCGCCGCCGACCGGGCCGAGGAGATAGAGGATCTGCTTGCGTTCTTCGAGCCCCTGCGAGGCATAGCGGAAATACCCGGCTATGCGCTCGATCGTATCCTCCATTCCATAGAAGTCGGAAAAATGAGGGTAGACCTTGAGGGTCCGATTCGCGAAAATGCGGCCGAGCCGCTCGTCTTTGCTGGTGTCAACCAGTTTTGGTTCGCCGATTGCGTCGACCATCCTTTCGGGAGCCGAAGCGTACATCGATTTGTCTTCCCGACAGGCAAGAAGATACTGTTGGATGCTGACCTCTTCGTCCGCCGCATTGGCATAAATTTCCGAAAAAAGATCGAAGACGTCGGATTGGGTTGCACGCATGATGTTCTGCCCTCGGAGCCGATCTGGATTCCAATCGCCTCATCACCTTCAACTGTCGGAAAGCATTGTTGGTTCCCTTCACATGAAGGAGAGTGGCTGCAATCCGGGTAGAAGGCTTGGGAGGAAACATTCGGAGTGGCTGGAATGGCGGGTTGCCCGGTGCTGCGGCGCTGATGGGCGGCGTTGTCGCCGGCCAGCTATCTCGATGGACACAAGCATCCGCCGACCTTCATCGCCTATTCGCGCGCCGAAGGCTGCGACGACCAATCGAAGGCTTTGCCAAGCGCCTGCGCGCCACCGGCACTGAAGTGACGCTGTTCGACGGCAACGCCTACACGCATATGTCGATCAATCACGACTTCGGCGAGGACGTCGACGCGTTGACCGCCGCGATGCTGGCCTTCCTGAATGCGACCGTCGGTTGATCCCGGATCCCCGCGAGGCGTCCTGGATCAGACCAAAAGCCCCGGCGGGACATTGCCGACCCGGCGCCTACAGGTGCAATTGTTCCTGAATTGTCGATTGGGAAAGAAAATCATGAATGGCGCCGATCTGCTGTGCGACGTGCTCCTGGCCAATGACGTCACGGTCTGCTTCGCCAATCCTGGCACATCCGAAATGCATTTCGTTGCCGCACTGGACCGCAAACCTCAGATGCGCTGCGTGCTCGGCCTGTTCGAGGGCGTGGTGACCGGCGCCGCCGACGGCTATGCGCGCATGACCGACCGCCCGGCAGCAACGTTGCTGCATACCGGACCGGGTCTCGCCAACGGTTTGGCCAACATGCACAACGCAAGGCGTGCGCGCAGCCCGATGATCAACATTGTCGGCGACCATGCTTCTTACCATCTGCCGCTCGATGCCCCGCTGACCAGCGACATAGAAGGCCTAGCGTCGCCGATGTCGAACTGGGTTGGCCGCGTCAAGGGGCCGGCCGATATTGTGCCGGCCGCAGAGGCGGCTTTCCGCGCTTCACTCACGCCGCCTGGCGTCACGACCTTGATCCTGCCTGCGGATGCCGCCTGGGGCGAAGTTGCTGCGATTTCGCCTGGCAAGGTGAAGCTGGAGCCGCCGCCCGCCGTCGACATGGATGTTGTGCGCACGATCGCCGAAGCAATCCGCGCCGCGCCGGGCCGTGTCGGCATGGTGGTGCGTGGGCAGGCGGCGCGCGCCGATGGACTTGAAATCGCAGGGAGAATCTCATCGGGAAGCGATGTCAGGCTGTTCAGTGAGGTTCTGATCGCCCGCATGCAGCGCGGCCGCGGGCGGTTCGCCCCGACCCGCATTCCCTATCCGGTCGATGCGGCGACGGCCACGCTCCGGGATATCGATTTGCTGGTGCTGGTCGGCGCCAAGGAGCCGGTTGCCTTCTTCGCTTATCCCGGCAAGCCCGGGCGGCTGGTTCGGGACGATTGCAAGGTGCTTTCGCTGGCGGCGCATGGCCAGGATCTGAAAGCGGCGCTGGAGGCGCTGGCCGACGAACTCGGCATCAAGCCGACGCAGCAATTCACCGCGGCAACCGCCTTTCCAGACGAAACGACGCTGAGCGGGAGACTGACGGACGATGCCATCGCGCTGTCGATAGCGCGCAAACTTCCGGCCAATGCCATCGTCTGCGACGAAGCAGTCACCTCGGCGAGACGGTTCTTCGCGCTATCCGCCTTTGCGGCGCCGCACGACTACATGATGGGTACGGGCGGATCGATCGGCGGCGGCATTCCCATGGCTACCGGCGCAGCGATCGCCTGCCCGGACCGCAAGGTGATCAATCTCGAAGCCGACGGCAGCGGTATGTACACGGTGCAGGGACTGTGGACCCAGGCCAGGGAAAAGCTTGACGTGCTGACCATCATCTTTTCCAACCGGACCTACGCCATCCTGCATGGCGAAATGAAGAATGTCGGGGTCAATGAAATCGGCGAGAACGCCAAGCGCATGCTCGATCTCGACCATCCTGCGCTGGACTGGGTTGCGCTGGCCAAAGGCATGGGCGTCGAGGCGGCCCGCGCCGACACGTGCGAACGGTTCGACGCGCTGCTCGACAGTGCGCTGTCGCGTCCGGGACCGTTTCTCATCGAAGCGGTGATCTGAGGCGGAAGAGACTTACCAGCGGGTCTTTTCGCCGGGTGCAGCCGGTTCGATTGCCAGCGCATGGACGCCGCCTTGCAGCTCCGCTGCCAGCAATTCGTTGACGGCGCGGTGGCGGTCGATGCGGCTCATGCCGGCAAAGACGGATGAGACGATGCGGACGCGAAAATGCGTCTCGCCAGTGCCGTCATAGGCACCGTGATGGTCGGAGCCGTGGTGGTGATGACCGGCATGGAGATGGCTTTCATTGACGATCGCCAGCCGCTCCGGCGAAAACGCCTTGTTCAGCTTGTCTTCCATCGTCGCCTGTATGGACATCGCCATCTCCCTTCACCATATCTGCAAGGCGTGATCGGGAAATCGGGATCGATCCCGCTGGGCCGCCTCAAAAATCGCCATTCGCCCTGCTTTATGCCGCGATTCAGCGGTTAGGGCGATGATCGCGAAAATGTCAATTCTTGTTTCGCACGTGCGAACAGCCCATAAATGGGTGAGATGAAACCGTACCCCAAATATTTCGAGAAAATTCGGGTCCGTCCCGACAAGGATGCGGAGCTGAAGTCGCACTCGCCGATCTGCCAGTGGGACGGCTGCAAGGAGGCCGGTACCCACCGGGCGCCGGTCGGACGCATGAAGGAAGGCGAGTATTTTCAGTTCTGCTTCGATCATGTGCGCGAATACAACAAGGGTTTCAACTACTTCTCCGGCGTGCCGGACACCGAGATAGCCCGCTTCCAGAAGGAAGCGATGACCGGCCACCGGCCGACATGGAAGATGGGCGTCGCCGGCGCCTCGACGCGCTCCTCGCCCGATTTCGCCCAGCAGCGTTCCGGTCGCGCCGGCTATTACAACCGCATGCGCGATCCCTTCGATCTGTTCAAAGGGCCGAAGGACCCGCGCGAGGCGCGCGAACGCAAGGCCAAGCCGCTTGAGGCCAAGGCGCTGGAAACGCTTGGCCTTGATACAAAGGCGACTGGCAAGGACATCAAGGCGCGCTATAAGGAACTTGTGAAGCGCCACCATCCGGATGCGAATGGCGGCGATAGAGGTTCGGAAGACCGGTTCCGCGATGTGCTGCAGGCCTATCGCGTGCTCAAGCAGGCGGGTTTGTGCTGAGCAACCTAACGGTTCGTGTCGTTTTCCAACTTTCATAAGGGTGGAAAAGGCTCTAAGACCGCCCCCGGACAAAATCGATTGCCGGCGAAATCAGGCATTTCGCCAGTGGAGACTTGGATAGAGATGAACAAGGTCGATCGCGACATCGCCAATTTGCCCGACACGACGGTGTCGGTGAAAGACAAATTCGGCTTCGAGTCCAAGATGGTGGTGCCGGCCTATTCGGTGACCTCGGAACATGTGCCGGACATCGATCCGGACTATCTGTTCGACAAGGCGACGACGCTGGCGATCCTTGCCGGCTTTGCCTACAATCGCCGCGTCATGGTGTCTGGCTATCACGGCACCGGCAAATCGACCCATATCGAACAGGTCGCCGCCCGCCTTAACTGGCCCTGCGTGCGCGTCAACCTCGACAGCCATGTCAGCCGTATCGACCTCGTCGGCAAGGACGCCATCGTCGTCAAGGATGGCCTGCAGATCACCGAATTCCGCGACGGCATCCTGCCCTGGGCCTACCAGCACAATGTCGCGCTCTGCTTCGACGAGTACGATGCAGGCCGTCCGGACGTGATGTTCGTCATCCAGCGCGTGCTGGAATCGTCGGGCCGCCTGACGCTGCTCGACCAGAGCCGGGTCATCCGACCGCATCCGGCGTTCCGGCTGTTTTCGACCGCCAACACGGTCGGCCTCGGCGACACTACCGGCCTCTATCACGGCACGCAGCAGATCAACCAGGCGCAGATGGATCGCTGGTCGATCGTCACCACGCTGAACTACCTGCCGCACGACAATGAGGTGAACATCGTGCTGGCCAAGGCCAAGCACTATCGCGACGGCAAGGGCAAGGACATCGTCAACAAGATGGTGCGGGTCGCCGACATGACGCGCTCGGCCTTCATCAATGGCGATCTGTCGACCGTGATGAGCCCGCGTACCGTCATCACCTGGGCCGAAAATGCCGAGATCTTCGGCAATATCGGCATGGCGTTCCGGCTGACCTTCCTCAACAAGTGCGACGAGCTGGAGCGTTCGGTGGTGGCCGAGTTCTACCAGCGCGCCTTCGGCGAGGACCTGCCCGAGAGCGCCGCCAACGTGGTGCTGGGCTGAGCAGAGCCTCGATGGCGGGTCCGGGCGACAACACGCGCAACAAGTCGAAGACGGGGTCTGAAGCCGACAGCTTCAAGCGTGCCGTCACCGTCTGCATGCGCGCCATCGCCGGCGACAAGGAGCTCGAAGTCGGTTTCGCCAAGGACCGCCCGGCGCTCGCCGGCAGCCGCGCCCGACTGCCCGAACTGCCGAAGAAAGCGTCCAAGACAGACATCGCGATTACTCGTGGCCTGGGCGATTCCATGGCGCTGAAGCGCGCCTGCCACGATCAGCGCATCCACACCAAACTGGCGCCGGAAGGCAAGCTGGCGCGCTCGATCTATGACGCCGTGGAACAGGCCCGCGTCGAGGCGATCGGCAGCCGCGCCATGCAAGGCGTCGCCGACAATATCGGCTCGATGCTGGAGGACAAATACGCCAAGGCCAACCTTGTCGACGTCAAGGACAAGGCCGACGCGCCGATCGAGGAGGCGCTGGCGCTGATGGTGCGCGAAAAGCTGACCGGACGGCCGATCCCGAAGAGCGGCGAACGGCTGGTCGACCTCTGGCGGCCCTGGGTCGAGGAAAAAGCCAAGGCCGATCTCGACGGACTGTCGGCCAAGCTTGGCGACCAGCAGGCCTTTGCCCGCGTCGTGCGCGAGATGCTTGCGTCCATGGAGATGGCCGAGGAACTCGGCGACGACCAGGAGACCGAAGACTCCGAGGACAATGACGACAACCAGCCGCAAGGCGAGGAGCAGAGCGAGGAGGGCGGTGAAGAGGATTCCGGCTCCGAGCAGTCGCAGTCAGAGGATGCCGAGGCCTCCGCCGACGACGAACAGTCGTCCGAGACGGAAGCGTCCGACGCCACCGCTGACGATCTTTCCGACGATGACGATGCGGACGCCGAAACGCCGGGCGAGGCGCGCCGTAACGACAACCCCTTCGCCAACCTGCCGAAAGAGATTGACTACAAGGTTTTCACCACCGCCTTCGACGAGACGGTCGGTGCGGAAGATCTGTGCGAGGAGGAAGAACTCGACCGGCTGCGCGCCTTCCTCGACAAGCAGTTGGCCAATCTCTCCGGCGTCGTCGGCCGGCTCGCCAACCGGCTGCAGCGCCGCCTGATGGCGCAGCAGAACCGTTCTTGGGATTTCGACCTCGAAGAGGGTTATCTCGATCCGGCACGCCTGGTTCGTGTCGTCATCGACCCGATGCAGCCGTTGTCGTTCAAGCAGGAGCGCGACACCAAATTCCGCGACACGGTGGTGACGCTGGTGCTCGACAATTCGGGCTCGATGCGCGGTCGGCCGATCACGGTTGCCGCCACCTGTGCCGACATTCTGGCGCGCACGCTGGAGCGCTGCGGCGTCTCGGTCGAGATCCTCGGCTTCACCACGCGCGCGTGGAAGGGCGGACAGGCTCGCGAGAAGTGGCTGAAGGACGGCAAGCCGCCGAACCCCGGCCGGCTCAACGATCTGCGCCACATCATCTACAAATCCGCCGATCATCCATGGCGCCGTGCCCGGCGCAATCTCGGCCTGATGATGCGCGAGGGCCTGCTCAAGGAAAACATCGACGGCGAGGCGTTGTTATGGGCGCACAACCGGCTGATCGCCCGGCCCGAACAGCGCAAGATCCTGATGATGATCTCGGACGGCGCGCCGGTCGACGATTCGACGCTGTCGGTCAATCCTGGCAACTATCTCGAGCGGCACCTGCGCGCCGTCATCGAGCTGATCGAGACGCGCTCGCCGGTCGAGCTTCTGGCCATCGGCATCGGCCACGACGTCACCCGCTATTACAGGCGCGCCGTCACCATCGTCGATGCCGAGGAACTGGCCGGCGCCATGACCGAGCAGCTGGCCTCGCTGTTTGCCGAGGAAAACGTGCGCGATACACGCCGCGGCGGCTACCGGCGCGCTGGATGATTTTTTTGCGCGGCGGGTTTCGGCAGATGCTCTTCGCGGTCACTGCCTTGTTCGGCATGGCGTTTGCGCCGGCCATCGCCGCCGGCCCAAGCGCGGTCGAGCCGGTCGAAGTCTCGGCGCGGCCGATCACCACCTTCAATATCGGCAGCGCCGACAAGCAGTTTGGGCTGCTGGAATTCGTCGGCGGTCTTGAGATGAACTCGACGACGCGCGATTTCGGCGCGCTGTCGGCATTTCGGTTCGTCAAACCCGGCAGCGATTTCATCGGCGTCGCCGATACGGGCTTCTGGTTCTTCGGCTCGATCACCCATGATGCCGACAAGCGGCCGTCCGGCATCCAGAATTTCCGCATGCAGCAGATGGTCGATGAAAAGGGCCGGCCGATCGACAGGAAATGGGAAGTCGATGCCGAGGGCCTTGCAGTCAAGGACGGCATCGCCACCGTCGGCTTCGAGCGCGATCACCGCGTCGCCCAGTTCAAGATTGACCCCAGCAACATGACGGCCCCGTTCAAGCAACTGAACTTTCTGGTTCCAGCCCGCGAACTGCGACAGAACCGCGGTTTCGAGACCGTCACCCACGCCAATCCCAACGGCCAGCACGAGGGCGGCCTCGTCGTGGTCTCGGAAAAGAGCTTGGACAAGGCTGGCAACATCTATGCCGCCATCATCGAAGGGCCGCACAAGGGCGTCTTCACGGTCAAGCGCAACGGTGATTTCGACATCACTGACGGCGCCTTCCTGCCGGATGGCGACCTGCTGCTTTTGGAGCGCAGTTTCTCGATGGCCGGCGGTGTCAGGATGCGGCTAAGGCGCATCTATGGCGAAAGCGTCGAGAAGGGCGCGGTTGCCGACGGGCCGGTGCTGATGGAAGCCGACATGGGCTACCAGATCGACAATATGGAAGGACTCGACGTCTGGACCCGCGATGACAGAGCGCTGATGGTGTCGCTGATCTCGGACGACAACCATTCGATCCTGCAGCGCAACCTCTATCTGGAATTCATCCTGCACCAGGATTGAGAGCCCTAAGGCTTGGTGGCGATCCAGATGACGTGGCGCGCGCCGCGCTTGCCATTGGCGCGCGTCTTCACCTCGTCCACGACAAAGCCCGCCTGCTTGAGCCTAAGTGTGAAGCCGGCATCGGGGCCTTGCGACCAAACAGCCAGCACGCCCCCGGGCCTGAGCGCTGCACGCGCCGCGCCGAGGCCGGCAGCGCCATAGAGGGCGTCGTTGCCCTTGTAGACGATGCCTTCGGGGCCATTGTCGACATCGAGCAGGATGGCGTCCCAGGCTGCCTTGTCGGATCTTATGATGTGCCCGGCGTCGGCTTCGCGAACCGTCACACGGGGATCGTAGAGACAGCCGGCGAAGACCGCCTCCATGGGGCCGCGCGCCCAGGCGATGACGGCGGGGACAAGCTCGGCAACGGTGATGCCTGCGTCGGCGCCCATTTGGGCAAGCGCAGCGCGCAGCGTAAAACCCATGCCGAGGCCGCCGATCAGGATTTTCGGTTGGGCGCGGCCGCCGATCTTTTCACAGGAGAGCTTGGCCAGCGCTTCCTCGGAGCCGCTGAGGCGGCTGTTCATCAGCTCATTGGTGCCGAGCATGATCGAGAATTCGCTGCCGCGCTGCTTGAGGCGCAGTTCCTGTCCGCCGTCAGGCGTTTTGGCCGAGCCGAGCTGGACCCAGGGAATCACGGCCTAGACAGCCACGGCCGGCTGGCTCCAGTGGGCGGCGAGCAGCCGGTAGGGGATCAGGGCCACAACAGCGATGATCAGCTTCAAAGAGAGGTCGCCCAGCGCCCAGGAGACCCAGCGCATGGACTCGACCGGCAGCACGCCTATCAGCGGCGCCGTCTCCAGCGCAAAGCTGTCGTTCGGGCCGGCAAAAGCGAAGGCGGCCGAAAAGGCGATGCTGAAGAACACCAGGGTGTCGAACACCGAGCCGACCAGCGTGCCGACGATCGGCGCGCGCCACCAGCTCTGCCGGCGCAACCGGTTGAACACGGTGACGTCGAGCAATTGCGCGCAAAGGAAGGCCGCGCCGGAAGCTGTGGCGATGCGCACCAGCCGGTCGGCTGATGTCTCGAACTCGATCAGGCCGTGGCGAAACAGGAAGGGCGGGACGAGGATCGAGCAGACTACCGCGGTCATGAAGCCGACAAGGACGATGCGGCGCGCCACGGTCGGCCCGTAGCGGCGGTTGGCAAGGTCGGTGACCAGGAAGGAGAAGGGATAGGTGAAGGCGCCCCAGGTCAGGATGTCGCCCAGCGACATACCGCCGGCCTGGCCCTGCATCGGGAACTGCACGAGGATGTTCGATGCCACGACGACAAGCGCCATGGCGGCCACAAAGGGCAGATATCGCGAGAAGGAAGTCATTTTTTTATCCTGGGTAATGGAACCAGCCAGGCGCTAGCCGAAGTTCGGGTCGCGCTGCCTTAGAAGTTTTGAGCATCGGATTGCTCCGATGCTCAGGGCGGTCGTCCCCCGCCTTGATATCGTTAAGCGGCGGGCTGGTCGGCCAGCTTCTTGGCGATCTGCTTCTTCAACAGGCGCGCGCGCTGCGACAATTCCTTGGCGTCGGCCTTGGCCAGGAAGGCGTCGAGGCCGCCGCGATGCTCGACCGAACGCAGCGCGTTGGCCGAAATGCGCAGGCGCACATTCTGGTTCAGCGCTTCCGAAATCAGCGTCACATTGACGAGGTTCGGCAGGAAGCGGCGCTTGGTCTTGTTGTTGGCGTGGCTCACATTGTTGCCGGTCTGGACTGCCTTGGCAGTGAGTTCGCAGGTGCGGGACATGGTTCTAACCTTCAGTTCTGTCTAGCCTGCCAAACCTTGTTCGCCCGCGCCGGGTGGCGCGCGGTTTCAGTCAGGCGGCCTTATGGAAAAGTTGGCGTTCCATAGTTGCATTTCGCCAATGCGTCAAGCTCCGGCTTACCCACGACTGTGACGAGCGTTTCACATAAAGGCCGGAATTCAGCCTATAAGCGGTCGGACAGGGACATCTCAAGCCGGAGTCGCCCGCCTCCGGTTAAAAAAAATCAAGGACCGAGCCCGCCATGCTTCGCCCGTCACATGCCGTTGTCGCCATACTTGTCGCCGCCTTGCCGACATCAACCCTTGCCGCCGCGCCCGCAGCCACCGCACAGTCCTTCAAGGGCGAATACACGGTGTCGTTCCTCGGCCTTTCCGTGGCCAAGGCGACATTTTCCAGCCACTACGAAGGCGGTAGCTATTCCATAGACGGCACCGTCTCCAGCGCGGGTCTCGCCACCTTGTTCGACGACACGAGCGGCACGATCTCGTCAAAGGGCAAGATCCTGGGCAAGCAGATGCAGCCACAGGTATTTCGCGCCGATTATAAGTCCGGCAAGAAGGCTTCCATGGTCGATATCCGCTTTGCCAATGGCGCGGTGACCGCCACCCAGGTCATTCCCGAACCGAAAAAGCGCAATCCCAAAAACTGGATACCGCTGGGCAGCAACGATCTGGCATCTGTGCTCGATCCCATGGCGGCTACCGTTATCCATGCCGACAGCCTCGACCAGGTCTGCGGGCGCAAGGTGAAATTCTATGACGGCGAGATGCGCGCCGACCTGACGCTGACCTACGCCTCGAAAGGATCGATCTCGGTCAAGGGTTACAAGGGCGACACCGTTACCTGCAAGATGAGCTTCGAGCCGGTGGCAGGCTACCGCAAGGGCCGCAAGGCGCTGAATTACCTGAAGAAGAAGAGCCAGATGATGGTGACGTTTGCACCGCTCGGCCAAACCGGCATATATGCGCCGATCCACGCCACGGTCGGGACGCAGATCGGCACCTTGACTGTCAGCGCGGGGCGGTTCGAAGCTACTGAATAGACGCGCCCACCCGAATAGAATGGGGCGAGTCGCCGGAGACGGGCATGGGGCGCGCAACACTGATCGGTTTCTCGGCGGTCGCCATGTGGGCGCTGCTGGCGTTGCTCACCGATGCGTCGGGCGCCGTGCCGCCATTCTTGCTCTCGGCCATCACCTTCACCATCGGCACCGCCGTCGGTTTGGTTGCCCGGCTGTTCATGCCGGCGACCGATAAAAGCCTGAAGATCCCACGCCAGGTCTGGGTGATCGGCATTGCCGGACTGTTCGGCTACCATTTCTTCTATTTCACCGCGCTGCGCAACGCGCCGGCGGTCGAGGCAAGCCTGATCGCCTATCTGTGGCCGCTGCTGATCGTGCTGGGATCAGCGCTGATGCCGGGCGAGAAGCTGGCCTGGAACCATGTCGTCGGCGCGCTGCTCGGGCTCGCCGGGACCGTGCTGATCGTCACCAAGGGTGGCGGCCTCGCCTTCGATGCTCGCTACACCTTCGGCTATGCGATGGCGGCCGTCTGTGCGCTGCTGTGGTCGTCCTATTCGCTGCTGTCGCGGCGCTTTCCGGCGGTGCCGACCTCGATCGTCACCTGGTTCTGCGCCGCCACGGCAGCCCTGTCCCTCATCTGCCATCTTCTGCTGGAAAAGACGGTGCTGCCCGATGGCCCCGGCCAGTGGCTGGCGGTGGTTGGTTTGGGGTTGATGCCGGTGGGTGCCGCCTTCTACGCCTGGGATATCGGCGTCAAACGAGGCAACATCCAGGTGCTCGGCGCGGCAAGCTATGCGGCGCCACTGCTGTCGACATTGGTGCTGATCGCGGCGGGCGTTGCCGAGCCGTCGCTGCGTATCCTGGCTGCCTGCGTACTGATCACCGGCGGCGCGGCGCTGGCGGCGAAATCGTTGTTCCTGCGCAAGGCGGCAACTGGCGGGGCAAGCGCATGACGATGCCGTTTGCCGGCGGCATCGACGCCAACGCAAATGCAACATTGATTTTTTCGCTGGTGGCGGCAGTGATCTACGCCTTCACCCTGGATATGCGGCCGACGCTGGCCCGCTCGGCGGCAAAGACGCTGGCCGTGGCCATGCTTGCGGCACTCGCCTTCATGCAAGGTGGGCCGCTGTTGCTCGTCGTCGCACTGCTGCTCAGCGGCGTCGGCGATGCCTTCCTGTCGCGTGACGGCGAAAAGGCCTTCCTCGGCGGGCTGGCCAGCTTCCTTGCGGCGCATGTCCTCTATGTGCCGCTCTTCCTGCTCGGCGGCGGCGGGCTGGATGTGCTCAGCACCGAGACATGGCGCGGCGCCATCGCGCTTGCCATGGCGGCCTTCGCAGTCGTCATGCTGGCGGCGCTCTGGCGCCGTGTCAGTCCCGGCCTGCGGGTGCCGATCGCCATCTATATCGCGGCCATTCTGGCGATGGGCATCTCGGCGTTGACGCTCGCCAATCCGTGGGTCATCGGCGGCGCTGTTATGTTCATGGCATCGGACGGGCTGCTTGCCGCGGAGAAATTCCTGGTTCCGGCAATAGCACCCTATCGCGCCGGCATCCGTTATGCGGTCTGGGTGCTCTACTATGCCGCCCAGCTCTGCATAACTCTTGGTTTTCTTCTGGCCTAAGGCTGCCAGCCCGGCTCGGCCATTTCAAACGCGGCGAAGTCGAAGCCCGGCGCCACGGTGCAGCCGACCAACGTCCATTCGCCGAGGCTGCGCGCCGATTGCCACCAGCCGGCCGGCACGACGATCTGCGGCCGCTCGCCCGCCGCAAGCTCAATGCCGAGCACCTGCTCGATCACCTGGTTAAGCATTGGACTACCTTCCTCGCACATCGACAGCGCCAGCGGCGCTCCGGCATGGAAGTGCCAGACCTCGGCCGCGTCCTTGACCCGGTGCCAGGCCGAAATCTGGTCCTGTTCAAGGAGGAAATAGATCGCCGTCGAATGGCCACGCGCGCCACCGGCGCCGTCGCGAAAGGTCTCGGCATACCAGCCGCCTTCCGGATGTGGCTTGAGGCCGAGCGTGGCGATGATTTCAGCGGCGCTGGTCATGGCTGATCCCGGAATGATGCTCAGAAATTGTCCTTGCGCTTGCGGATTTCCGCGAACACTTCGGCGTCGGAGGCCGCCTCCATACCGAGATGCTTGCGGATCGCCGGGTCGTGCCAGCGCAGGAACGGATTGGTCGACAATTCCTCGCCGATCGTGGTCGGCAGCGTCGCCTTGTTGTCGGCGCGCAGGGTCTCGATCTTGGCGGCGCGTTCCCTGAGCGCCGAATTGGTCGGGTCGACGGTCAACGCAAAGCGGGCGTTCGAAAGCGTATACTCATGGCCGCAATAGATGACCGTGTCCGCCGGGAGTGCGGCGAGCTTCTTCAGCGACTCATACATCACCGGCGGCTTGCATTCGAACAGCCGGCCGCAGCCGAGCGCGAACAAAGTGTCGGCGGTGAACGCCACTTTCGAGGCCGGAAAATGATAGGAGACATGGCCCGCTGTGTGGCCGGGCGTGGCGATGACATCGATCCGCTCACCGCCGAGATGGACGACCGAGCCTTGCCCGACGGTCTCGTCGATGCCGGGGATCTTTTCCTTTTCCGCCTCCGGTCCGACGATGCGCAGCTTGAAGCGCTCCTTCAGCGCCAGATTGGCCTCGACATGGTCTACATGGTGGTGGGTGGTCAGGATCATCGTCGGCTTCCAGCCGGTACGCTCGATCGCGGCAATGATCGGCGCTTCTTCGGGCGCGTCGATAATGGCGGTCTCGCCGCTTTTCGGGTCATGCACCAGCACGCCGAAATTGTCGCTGCGGCACATGAACTGTTCGATTTCGACGGGCATTGGCATCTCTCCATCTGTTGGCGCAGACATAGGGCGCTTGGCCGCCGATGTCACTCTAGCTTTGCAGAACGTGCCGGCTTTGTTGAACTTGGGCGGCATCGCAGCTACCGTCCCGCGCATGCATTCCGATATCGTCGATCTCCGCTCCTTCTATTCGACCACGCTCGGCCGCCTGGCTGAACGCTCGATCACCATGGCGCTGTCCTCAATATGGGCAACAGTGCCCAATGAGCGGCTGGTCGGGCTCGGCTATACCTTGCCGTGGCTGGAGCGGTTCGGCACCGATGCCGAGCGGGTGTTTGCCTTCATGCCTGCTACGCAAGGCGCCGTCGTCTGGCCGGCGAACGGACCGACGGCTACGGCGCTGGTCTTCGACGAGGAACTGCCGCTGGTCGATTCCTGCATCGACCGCATGCTGCTCGTGCATTCGCTCGAACATGTCGAAAACCCGCGCGAGACGCTGAACGAGATCTGGCGGGTGCTGTCGCCGGCAGGGCGCGTCGTCATCGTCGTGCCCAACCGGCGCGGTGTCTGGGCGCGGTTCGAGCACACGCCGTTCGGCAATGGCCGGCCGTTCTCGCGCGGCCAGCTGACAGAATTGCTGCGCGAGGCGAATTTCACACCGGCTTCCTGGTCCGACGCGCTGTTCTTCCCGCCATCGCCGCGGCGCTTCATGATGCGGTTCCACAATGTGCTGGAGCGCGCCGGCCGGCGGTTCTGGCCGATCTTTTCCGGCGTCATCGTGGTCGAGGCGCAGAAGCGGCTCTATCAGGGCGTGCCGGTCGCGCAGCGCGCCTCGCGCCGTGTCTTCGTGCCGGTACTGTCACCGCACGGTGCGACGCGGCTTGGCCGCCGGGCGGAAGGGGTGACATCGGCGACGCGTCAGGTGACACCTTCGTGATCATCATGAAAACTGGTGTTGCGTGGGTTTTTCCCACCTATCTGTCGCAGATGCATTCGCGGTCCGTTTGAGCGGCGGATGCCTTCAAGTCTCTCCATCTGGTTTCAGCAACGCTTCTGAACGCAAGGACCTCGTGCATGGCTGATCAACCGGACAAGTCCGCCACCGCTCAGCCGGTAACCATCGAAGCCAGCAGCTTGCGCGATCAGGTGGCGACGATCAAACGGGCGCTGATAGGCTCACCGGTGCGCAAGTGGCTGGTCTGGACGTCGGTCGGCATTATGGCGGTCATCGTCGCGACGTCGATCGGCCAGGTTCTGCTCAACCGCTGGAACCAGCCTTTCTACGATGCGCTGGCGCGTCGCGACATGGCGGCCTTCCTGCATCAGCTGATGATCTTTGCCGTGATTGCCGGCACGCTGCTGCTGCTCAACATCGCTCAGACCTGGCTCAACCAGATGATCCGGCTGAAGCTGCGCGAGGCGCTGACGCTCGACCTGATCGACCAATGGATGCGGCCGGCGCGGGCCTTCCGGCTCGCCAATGCCGGCGCCATCGGCGTCAATCCCGACCAGCGCATGCAGCAGGATGCTGCGCATCTGTCCGATCTGTCGACGGACCTCGGCGTCGGCCTGCTGCAATCCTTCATCCTGCTGGTGTCGTTCGTCGGCGTGCTTTGGCAACTCTCGTCGGGCTTCGTCTTCCACATCAACGGCTGGTCGCTGGCGATACCGGGCTACATGGTCTGGGCCGCGTTCCTCTATGCCGGCATCGCCTCCTGGCTGAGCTGGCTGGTCGGGCGGCCGCTGATCCGCCTCAACAGCGACCGCTACACCCGCGAGGCCGAGCTGCGTTCCGGGATGGTGCGCGTCAACGAGAATGTCGACGCCATCGCGCTCTATCACGGCGAAGCCGATGCCAAGAGACGGCTCGAAATCGACCTTGGCACGGTGCTGGGCGCGATGCGAAACATCTACAAAGCGCAGATCAACCTGTCCTGGGTGACCGATACCTATGGCTGGATCACCGTGGTGGCGCCGATCCTTGTGGCATCGCCGGTCTATTTTTCAGGCGATATCAGCTTTGGCGGGTTGATGATGGCGGTCGGCGCCTTCAACCAGGTGCACTCGTCGCTGCGCTGGTTCATCAACAATATCGGCGGCATCGCCGACTGGCGCGCCACGCTGATGCGCGTTGCCGACTTCCGCATTGCGCTCGATGAAACCGATGTGTTGCACGACAAGGAAAAGCGCATCGAATTCGGCGATAACGCCAATGGCAGCCTGACCTTCGAGAAGCTCCAAGTGGCCTCGCCGGAGGGCTGCACCAAACTTTCAGACAGCCATGTCGAGATCCATCCCGGCGAGCGCGTCATGATCACCGGCGACCCAGGCGCCGGCAAGACATTGTTCTTCCGCGCCATTGCCGGCCTTTGGCCCTGGGGCAGCGGGCGGATCGGCTTGCCGGCCGGAGAAACGCCGATTTTCGTGCCGCGTGTTCCGTATTTTCCTGCCGGCACGTTACGCGAAGTGCTGCATCCGAATGGCTCGGCGCCGGCTGGCGATGCTGATTGTGGGGCGGTGCTGGCCGAGGTCGGCCTCGAGCGGCTGTCATCCTCGCTCGACCGTTCCGCACGCTGGGAGCGGGAACTCAACGATGACGAACAGCGGTCGCTGGCCTTCGCCAGGCTGGCCTTGCGGCAGCCGAAATGGGTGATCATCGACGAAGCGATGGACGCGTTCGATGGTCCTTCGCTGCGAAGGGTACTGTCCATGCTGGAGAAACGCCTGCCGGAAACCGCGATCCTCAACATCGGGCGCGGACTGCACAATGGTCATTTCTTTCCACGCGCATTGAACATCGTGAAGGATACGGGTGCTGCGCCACTGAAACCCGCCCGAGTCAGGACCGGCGCCATCGACCCGCCGCCGAAAGCGGCCGTGCGGCGAAAGAAGTAGAAGGGGCTTTATTTCGCCGCGATCGCGGCGAAGATTCACGGGTCGAAACATCCGTGGTGCGGCCATGCTCGATGCGCTCAGCCTGCTTGCCTGCCTTGCCTGCACCACGCCCGTGGCTGCCCCGGCCGTTGCCGTGGATGTCGAACTGGTGCTGGCCGTCGACATCTCACAGTCGATGGACGAGAGGGAGTTCGCGCTGCAGCGCGCTGGCTATGTCGAGGCGCTCAGGCATCCCGATTTCATCAAGGCCGTGCGCTCGGGAACCACCGGGCGCATCGCGCTTGCCTATTTCGAATGGGCGGGCGTCGTGCGCGAGGATGGCGTCATCGCCTGGCAGGTGATCGACAGCGCAGAGAGCGCCAACGCCTTCGCCGACAGAATAGAAGCCCGGCCGTTCCGCAGCTTTCGCGGCACCTCGATTTCCGGTGCGCTTGCCTTCGGCGCCGGGCTGTTCGAGGGCACGGGGTTCGATGCGCCACGCAGCGTCATCGACATTTCCGGCGACGGTCCCAACAACACCGGGCTGCCCGTCGCCACGACACGCGATGCGGCGGTGGCCAAGGGCATCGTCATCAACGGCCTGCCGATCCTGATCAGCCCGTCGCCGACGTTCAGCCATCTCGACCAGTATTATGACGACTGCGTCACCGGTGGGCCAGGCTCCTTCGTGTTGCCGATCTATGCGGCCTCGGAATTCGCCACCGCCATACGCCGCAAGCTGATCCTGGAGGTGAGCGGCATCGCCGATGCGACCGTGGTCCCGATCGATGCCGCCGCACCCATGGACTGCCTACAGGGCGAACGCGACCGGCGGCTATATTCCGACCCATATCTGCCGGAACTCGACAAATGAGGTTTGAGGCAGTTCGGAGGGGAAAGCCGCTGCGCGGCTTGTCGGCAAACTTCAGGCCGGCCGTGCACCGTATTTGTCGCGAAATTCGGCATAGAGATCGCGGCGCCAGCGCCGGCCGCCGACATAGCCACGCAACAGCTGCGGCAGCGAATAGCCAAGCGCCTTCGACGACCGGTTGGCCATATAGCCGGAGAACGCCTGCGAAACCCTGCCCTTGAGTGCATCGGCGATGAGCTGCCGGGCGATCATGTAAGGCGGAATGTAGGGGTAGCGGTCGGCGATATAGGGGTGCTTGTCGATCAAGCTCGCATAGGCTTCGACATAGCCGTCCCGGCGACCGGAGATCGAATTCTCCGAGTTGTACTTTTTCCAGTCGATCACTTCGGACAGCTGCGCGCCGCTGCGACGGGCAAAGCGCAGCAACAATTCGCGATCCTGCATGCGCGTGACGTCACTGTCGTAGCCGCCGATGGCCAGCAGCGACTCGCGCCGGGCGGTGATTGCCGACCCGGCAATGAAGATGGTCTGCGCGACAAGGGCCCGCTCCAGCGAGTCGCGGCTCAGCAGCGCCTCGCGGTTGACGCAGTTGGTGCGGCGATTGCCCTTCAGCGACACGAAGGAACTGATCAGCACTTCGAGCGAGGGATTGTTGTCGAACTGCTCCAGCGTCCGCGCCAGGCGATCCGGCAAATAGACGTCGTCGGAATCGAGGAATGTCACAACCGGCGCCTGCGCCCGCTCGATGCCGGCATTGCGGGCGGCATTGGCGCCGCGCCATTTCGAGCCAACATAGATCAGCCGTGGATCGCGGATTTCGGCAAGTGCGGCTGCCGTACCGTCGGTCGAGCCGTCATCGACGACAATGTGTTCGAACCGGGGAAAATTCTGCGCCAGCACGCTCTCCACGGCGCGCACCACCTTGCTGCGGCGATTGTGCGTCGGTGTGATCACCGAGATCAGCGGAGCGAGGTCGGTTGCCTTGGACATGTTGCTTCGATTGTGCCCCGAAATGCCTGGAGGCCGGAGGTTTTGATGGTCGCCGTCCAAGCCTTACCCCGGGATGGCATTCGCTTCGACGCTACAAAAAACCAGCGGCAATGTCATCACAAACTGTTGAGCCAGGACGCCGGTAAGCCGGCCGATTACCCCAGACGTAATCGACCGATGGCCATCATGTCTGCAGATTGCGCCAACGAAGCCGGTCGTCGGGCTTCGATCTCACAGGGAGTTCAGCCATGGCCGCCTACGCCGTCGCCCATATGCGTCAAGTCACAATGGGCCCGCAGATTGTCGAGTATCTGCAGAGGATCGACGCCACATTGGAGCCTTTCGGCGGCCGCTTCCTTGTCCACGGCGGCGACATGGAGGTGGTCGAAAACGAATGGCCCGGGCATCTGATCGTCATCGAGTTTCCGGACAGGGCGCATGCGTGGGGCTGGTACAATTCATCAGCCTATCGCGAGATTCTGGCCTTGCGCACCCACAACTCCCACGCCGATGTGATCATCGCCGATGGCGTTCAGCACCCGCACAAGGCGACGGACGTGCTGGAATAGGGGCAAACTACCGCTTCAGCAAGAACACCGCTTGCTGGCCGAAGAAATTCCAGAACCACCATGGCATCGACAGGCCGATCTTCTGGCCGTTGCCGTCGAGCGCGGTGGCTTTCTCGACCGAAGCGCCGAGTTCCTCGACCAGATTGACGAAGTCGCGGATGGTGCAGAAATGGATGTTGGGCGTGTCGTACCAGGAATAGGGCAGGTCCGCGGTCACCGGCATCCGGCCATTGACGAACAGCGACAGCCGCACCCGCCAGTGGCCGAAATTGGGGAAGGAGACGATGGCGCGGTTGCCGATTCGCAGCAGCTCGTCGAGCACCAGCTTCGGGTTGCGGGTCGCCTGCAGCGTCTGAGACAGGACGACGAAGTCAAAACCCTTGTCCGGATAGAATTCGAGGTCGGTATCGGCATCGCCCTGGATGACCGAGAGACCGCGCGCCACGCATTCATTGACGCCGCGCTGTGACAGCTCCAGCCCGCGGCCGTCGACCTGCTTGGTCTCCTGCAGGAGTTCGAGCAGCAGGCCGTCGCCGGAGCCGACATCGAGCACCCGCGACTGCGGCGGTATCAGGTTGGCCACGACTTCGAGGTCGACGCGCTGGCTGCCATTGACGCTCATGAGGCGAGCCCCCTTGCGCGGGCCGCCGAGCCGATGAAGCCCTTGATGGCGGCAAACAGTTCGGGTTCATCGAGCAGGAAGGCATCATGGCCGCGGTCGGTGTCGATCTCGACGAAGGAGACGGAGGCGCCGGCGGCGTTGAGCGCATGCACGATCGAGCGGCTCTCCTCGGTCGGGAACAGCCAGTCCGAGGTGAAGGACACCAGGCAGAAGCGGGTCTTGGTCCCGGCAAAGGCATCTGCCAACCGGCCGCCATGGTCGGCGGCGAGGTCGAAATAATCCATCGAACGGGTCATGTAGAGGTAGGAGTTGGCGTCGAAGCGGTCGACGAATGTCATGCCCTGGTGGCGCAGATAGCTTTCGATCTGGAAATCTGCGTCGAAACCGAAGGTCAGCGCTTCGCGGTCCTGCAGATTGCGGCCGAATTTCCGATGCAGGGCGGCTTCCGACAGATAGGTGATGTGGGCGGCCATGCGCGCCACGGCGAGCCCCTTTTCCGGGCGCTTGCCGTGCTCGAAATATTTGCCGCCATGCCAGTCCGGATCAGCCATGACAGCCTGGCGGCCGACCTCGTGGAAGGCGATGTTCTGCGAGGAATGGCGTGCGCCTGTGGCGATCGGCAGGGCCGAGAAGACGCGCTCGGAATAGCATGACGCCCATTCCAGCACCTGCATGCCGCCCATCGAGCCGCCGAGCACGCAAAACAGCTTTTCGATGCCGAAATGGTCGACCAGCATCAGTTGCGCCCGCACCATGTCGCGGATGGTGATGATTGGCAGGTCGAGGCCGTAGGGCTTGCCGGTGGCGGGATTGGTCGAGGCCGGACCGGTGGAGCCGAGGCAGCCGCCGATGACGTTGGAGCAAATGACGAAGAAGCGGTTGGTGTCGATGATCTTGCCGGGACCGATCAGCACTTCCCACCAGCCGGGCTTGCCGGTCACCGGATTGGTGCTGGCGACATGCTGGTCGCCGGTCAGCGCGTGGCAGACCAGGATGGCGTTGGTGCGGGCATCGTTGAGGGCGCCATATGTCTGGTAGGCGATCTGGAACGGCGACAAAAGCGTGCCGGCGTCAAGCTTCAGCGGCTTGTCAGGGCCAAAACGCAACACAGGGCTCGACGGGTTGTCGGCCTCGTTGTTGGTTTTTGTAGCGCGGAGCGCGGCCATGTGACTCTCCTTGCCCGCCGTCAGGCAATAAAAAACCGGCAATGCGATCGCAAAGCCGGTTACGTCACGCAAACGGCCCTTTAGCGAGTTGTTTAACGTGGCTGCAAGCCGACCGGCCAAATCACCACGGAACTGTTGCGTTCTTCTAGAACTCGTGCGGCCCGGCGTCAACGGCCAGCTATTGCCCGCCTCTCGACATTCGCGGCTACGGCTTGTATTTCCGCTGCGGCCTCCGGACGGAGGCATTCTCGATGGATTTGCGACATGGACAAGACAGCGGAAAAGGCACGACCGACGCCCCGCGCGGGCATTATGGACATCGACGCCTATGTGCCGGGCAAGAGCACAGCACCGGCCGGCGTCGCCAAGGTCCATAAACTATCGTCGAACGAGAACCCGCTCGGCCCGTCGCCGAAGGCGATCGAGGCCGCGCGTGAAGTGGCTGCCAAGCTCGATGTCTATCCCGATGGCACCGCCCGCCGGCTGCGCGAGGCGATCGCCGAGGTGCATGGCCTCAACCCGGCAAACATCATCTGCTCCAACGGTTCTGACGAGATACTTGGCCTGCTGGCGCAGACCTATCTTGCGCCAGGCGATGAGGCGATTTTTACCGAACATGCCTTCATGGTCTACAAGATCTACATTCAGTCGGCGGGGGCCAAGCCGGTTGCTGTGAAGGAAACCGAGGAACGCGCCGACGTCGACGCGATCCTGGCCGCGGTGACGCCGCGGACCAAAATCATCTTCCTCGCCAATCCCAACAATCCGACCGGAACCTATCTGCCGTTCCAGGAGGTCCGCCGCCTGCATTCCGCGCTCCCGGGCAACGTGCTTCTGGTGCTGGACGCGGCCTATGCCGAATATGTCAGGCGCAATGACTATGAGGCCGGCATCGAGCTGGCGGGCAGCGCACAGAATGTGGTCATGACCCGCACCTTCTCCAAGCTTGGCCTTGGCGGCGCGCGCATCGGCTGGATGTATGGCCCACTGCACATCGTCGATGCCATCAACCGCATCCGCGGCCCTTTCAACGTTAACGCAACAGCGATCGAGGCCGGCATTGCCGCCATCCGCGACCGCGCCCATGTCGAGCGCAGTTCGTTGCACAACGAGACCTGGCTTACCTGGCTGAATGAAGAACTGACGAAGCTTGGGCTGCGCGTGACGCCCAGCGTCGGCAATTTCGTCCTCATCCACTTTCCCGACGACAAGAGGCATTCGGCTGAGGCGGCGGACGATTACCTCACCCAGCGCGGCTATATATTGCGGCGCGTTACCGGCTATGGCTTTCCCAATGCGCTGCGCATGAGCGTCGGCACCGAAGAAGCAAATCGCGGCGTCATCGATGCCCTCACGACATTCCTGAAAAGCTGAAACAATGACAGCACCGATGTTTGAAAAGATCGCGCTGGTCGGCATCGGCCTGATCGGCTCGTCGCTGGCCCGCATCATCCGCCGCGAGGGCCTGGCCCGCCATGTCGCCATCGCGACGCGCAGCCCGGCCACGCTGGCGCGGGCGAAGGAGCTCGGTCTTGGCGAGAGCTACACCACCGACGCCAGGGAAGCGGTCCGCGACGCCGACCTGATCATCGTCTCGGTGCCAGTGGGGTCGTCGGGCGAGGTGGCGCAAGAGATCGCAGCGGCGCTGAAAAAAGGCGCCATCCTCACCGATGTCGGTTCGACCAAGGCCTCCGTCATTGCGCAAATGCAGCCCTATGTGCCGGACGGCGTGCACTTCATTCCGGGACATCCACTGGCGGGTACGGAGAAATCGGGCCCGGATGCGGGTTTCGCCGAGCTGTTCGAAAACCGTTGGTGCATCTTCACGCCGCTGCCCGGCACCGATCCGGCGGCGCTGGAAAAGCTTTCGGAGTTCTGGCGGCGCTGCGGCTCCAACATCGACACGATGGACCCGCAGCATCATGATATGACGCTGGCCATCGTTTCGCATCTTCCGCATATCATCGCCTACAACATCGTCGGCACCGCCGACGATCTGGAATCGGTGACCAAGTCGGAAGTGATCAAATATTCGGCTTCCGGTTTCCGCGACTTCACCCGTCTGGCCGCCTCCGACCCGACCATGTGGCGCGACGTGTGCCTGCACAACAAGGATGCCATCCTGGAAATGCTGGCGCGCTTTTCAGAGGACCTCGCCTCGCTGCAGCGGGCGATCCGCTGGGGCGACGGCGACAAGCTGTTCGACCTGTTCACCCGCACCCGGGCCGTTCGCCGTTCGATCATCGAGGCCGGCCAGGACATCGACGTGCCGGATTTTGGCCGCCAGGCGGTGGAACATCCGGCGAAGAGCTAAGTCTCCTCAAGCGGGCCATGTCGCCGCGACCATGGCCATTGCCTCGTCCCTGTTTGGCGCCCCCAGCCGGCCGCCGAAGCGCTGGCATTTGAGCGCGGCCGCCGCGCTGGCAAAGCGCAACGCCTGCTCGATCGGCATGGTTTCCGCCAACGCGACAGCAAAGGCGCCGTGGAAGACGTCGCCGGCGGCAAGCGTGTCGACCGCCTTGATCTTCGGCGCCGCGATGTGGCGCACGCATCCGGCGGACCGGTCATGCCACCAGCTTCCCGCGGCGCCGCCGGTCACCGCCACGAAGGCATCGGTGCGGCTGGCGAGGTCGGCACAGGCGGTTTCGGGGTCCAGCGCATGGCCGCAGACGATGCGTGCCGCCGACTCCGAAGCGACGATGTGCGATGCCAGCGGCAGCAGGCGCTCCAGCACCTCAACCGGCGCCGTGTCGGCGTCGAGGATGGCGGGACGGCCGGCGCTGCGCGCGGCGGTCAAGGCAAGAGCGGCGGCGCCCGGCCAGCGCACATCGACCAGCACGGCATCGAAGCCGGAAAGATCGGCGACAGGCACCGCCTCGGGGTCGGCCTGCGCCTTTGGGTCGTAGAAGGGCACGATGATGCGCTCGCCATGAGCGTCGACCAGGATCGCGGCCAGCGCCGAGCGGGCGCCTTCGACGCGGCGGACAAAGCCGCAATCGACGCCCTCGGCCTCGATGCCGGCCAGCAATTGGTCGCCGACGGCATCGTCACCTGCACTTGCCCACAGGAACACCTCGGCGCCGAGACGGCGGGCGGCGCAGGCAGCACTTGTCGCCATGCCCGAGGCGATCTGGATGCCGTCCGAGGCGATGAACTTGCCCTGATGCGTGGGCAGGGTTTCGACGCGCAGGATGGTATCCAGCGTCAGCGCGCCAACGCTCAGCAGTTTCACCGGTCGGTTCATGCGTCGGCTTGCTCGAGCACGATCTCTCCCCAAAAGCCGTTCCCGCTCTTTGCGATCATGCTCTATCTCTTTGTTTTAACGCAATTCCGGACGGAAAACCGCTCACACTTTTCCTGGAATTGCTCTAATCGAGCGGCTTGATCTTGCCCAGCGGAATGAAGCCGAGCGAGGCCTTGCCCTTCACCACCTTGAGCGGCATCGACGGTTCGTTGCCGAGCAGCGCCAGACCGGCAAAGCCTTGCTCGATCTGGCTCTTCTGCTCGGGGATTGCGGTGGCGAGGATTGCCGCCACGGCTTTGGGATCCTGCAGCTTGATCGTCAGGTCGGCATTGACCTGGCCGTTGGCGTCGACCGACACCGGGCCGGAGACGGTGATGCGCGCGGTTCCCGACGACAGATCGAGCTTGTGGATGTCGACCGCCTGGCCGCGCAGGCTCCTGGCCTGCGTCTTCATCAGCGCGACGCCGTTCTTCAGCGTCGCGTCGCCGCTGCCGTCGAGCGGCGGCAGCACGCGCCCGCCGATCGCGTCGGCGTCGATCTCAAGATCGGTGAAGCTTCCGGTATAGCCAAGGTCCTGGCCGTCGGGTCGCAACTCGCCCGCCGCGGTTCCGGCGCTGAACAGTGAAACCGGGTCGGTGTCGTCGGCCGGATCGGTCTGGCCGGACAAGCTCTCGGCCTGCAGCGAAATGCTGCGTGGCAAGGGCCAGGAGAGCTTGGCATTGGCCTGCAGATTGTCCCAATCGATCCATAGCGGCGCCATCCCGGGCACCGAGGTGCGCAGCGGCCCACGCAACTCGGCGGCAGGCGACAAAGGCCGGATGAGCTCTGCAACGAAGTTGAAGCTGCCTGCCGAGGCGGCAACGTTCCTGGCGTCGTCCTCGTAAGCCAGATTGTCACAGGAGATGGCAAAACTCAGGGGGTAGCCGCTGACGGTGAGGTTGGCGCAGCCGGCCTCGATGCCTTTGTCCTTGAGCGAGGCCACCGCCTTGTCGGCTTCGCTGCTGACGCGACCGGCGACATAGAACCAGACTGCGCTGTAGACGCCGAACAGCATAACGAGCAAGGCAGCGAGCCACATCAGCCGGCGGCGAAACTTCGACGGACGCTCGTCACTTGACGTCATGCTGCGGCTTTCATTAACGCGGGCGTGTTGCGGGTGGACTGTGGCTTACGCAAAAGCAAAAAGAACAGAAGAGCACCGATTCCGATGCGGCGGCGTCACTCTCGTACAATCAGGCTTGGCGATATGGGCGATTTTTGGGTTTTTGGCTACGGCTCGCTGATCTGGCGACCGGGATTCGCCCATGTCGAGACACGGCGCGCGCGGCTTTACGGCTACCGCCGGTCGCTCTGCGTCTATTCCTTCGTGCATCGCGGCACGCGCCAGCGGCCGGGCCTGGTGCTAGGCCTCGACCGTGGCGGCTCCTGCATCGGGCTGGCCTTTCGCGTGCCCGGCGAGCTGCGCGATGAGGTGCTGACCTATCTGCGCGAGCGCGAATTGGTGACCAGCGTCTACCTCGAGCGTGTGCTCGATATCAGCCTCGACGGGAATGGGGCGGCCGCGGGAGAGAGAGTGAAAGCGGTTGCCTATATCGTCGACCGCCAGCATGAGCAGTATGCCGGCGGGCTCGACCCCGCGCATGCGGCAGGTGTTATCCGTGGCGCCGTCGGCCAGTCCGGAAACAACGAGGACTATGTGCTCAACACGCTGCAGCATCTCGCGGCGCTGGGTATCAGCGACCACTGGCTGGAAGAGGTGGCGAAGCGGATCGCCTCGTGAGCCAGTGGACCACGGCGAGCCTGCAGGCGAAGCGCTCGCGCCTTTGTGAAGCGCTGGCCCGCTGGAAAATTGGCTGAGGCCTTTGACCTCGGCGCGGCGAGACCTAGCTTAGCTGCGGCCCGAAGCATTCGGGTCGCCCGCCGCCAGCCCACGGAGCCCCGTCTTGCAAAAACGCCGTCTCGGTCAAACCGACCTTTCCATCGCGCCGCTGGTCCTGGGCGGCAATGTCTTCGGCTGGACCGCGGACGAGAAGACCTCCTTCGACCTGCTCGACCGGTTCGGCGGCGCCGGCCTCAACGCTATCGATACGGCCGATGCCTATTCGCGCTGGGTGCCCGGCCACGCGGGCGGCGAGTCCGAGACCATCATCGGCAAATGGATGAAAAGCCGCGGCAACCGTGACAAGATCATCGTCATCACCAAAGTCGGCTCGGATATGGGACAAGGCAAGAAGGATCTGTCCGCTGCCCATATCGAAAGGGCAGTCGAGGCGTCGCTCAAGCGACTGCAGACCGATGTCATCGACCTCTATTTGTCGCACTGGCCGGACCCGACCACGCCTTATGAAGAGACGCTCGGCGCCTACCAGAAGCTGCTCGCTGCCGGCAAGGTCCGCCATATCGGCGCCTCGAATCTCGACGCCGGCCAGCTGCGCGCCGCGCTCGATGTTGCCAGCCTGCGCGGGCTGCCGCGCTACAGCGTGCTGCAGCCGGAATACAATCTCTACGATCGCTCATCCTTCGACGGGCCGCTGCATGATGTGTGCGTGGCCGAGGATATCGGCGTCATCACCTATTTCAGTCTCGCCAAGGGGTTTTTGAGCGGCAAATACCGTAGCGAGGCCGATCTCGGCAAAAGTGAACGCGGCGGCGGCGTGAAGGCTTATCTCAATGCGCGCGGCATGCGCATTCTGGCCGCACTCGACACTGTGGCGGCGCGCCATTCGGCCAAGCAGGCGGAAGTAGCACTCGCATGGGTGATGGCGCAGCCCGGCATCACTGCGCCGATCGCCAGCGCCACGACGCTGGACCAGGTCGACAGCCTGGTGCGCGCCGCATCGCTGAAGCTCAGCGCGGAGGATCTCGTGGCGCTGGACAAGGCCAGCGCCTAGCCGCGCAGGTTCGGCACGATCGTTCAAGACGACGGCTGTCCGCCTTGCCACACTGTTCTCCATTATTGTGGAGAAGAGGCAGCATGGCCGCAGACATTCTTTCGCAGGCGCAGCCCTGGCAGCAATTGCTGGCGCTGGTGCTGGCGGCAACCGTCGTCATGGGCAGTCCTGGCCCGGCGACGATCAGCGTCACGGCGATAGGGGCCGCCTTCGGCCTGCGCAATTCGCTTCACTACACATCGGGGATCATTTTAGGCACGGTCGCGGTGCTGCTGGTCGTGGCCACCGGCATCAAGGCTATCCTCACCTCGATGCCGGGCGTAGCGCCAGTGCTGGCGGTCGCTTCAGCCGCCTATATTCTCTACCTCGCCTACAGAATAGCGACAGCGCCGCCGCTGGCCGCGCGTGACAGCAGCGCGGTTCTGCCGACCTTCCTCGGCGGCTTCCTGCTCGCCGTTGCCAACCCGAAAGCCTATCTGGCGATTGCTGCGGTCCTTGCTGGCTCCGCGACCGCAGCTCTCGGCATCCCGGCCAGGCTGGCGGTTCTCACCCTGATGATCGTAGCCATCCATGTGCTGTGGCTGCTGGCCGGCGCGGCCTTCGCCCGCACCCTGCGCCAGCCGCTGACGTCGCGGATCATCAATCTGGCCTTCGCGGCGACGCTGGTGCTGACCACGGCGCTGGCGGCGTGGCCTTGAGCCGGCCCGCAGAAGAGATCAAGCTTTGGTCTTTTTTGTTTTGGCGCGATTCAGGACGGAAAAAACCGCTCACACTTTTCCTGGAATTGCTTTGGCGGCCGCGGCGAGTTCGGCCAGCCGCTTGACCGCCGTCGGCGGCATTTGCGGCGGGTTAGGAGCCTGCGATGCCTCGATCAGCAGCTGGTCGCAGGCGGCTTCCGTATCGCCGATCAGCCGGTCCATGAATTCGTCCTTGCCGAGCCCGGGCGGGATCGGCGGCAGGAAGCGGGCCTTGATGGTGCCGGGAAAGCGCAAAAATTTGCGGCGAGGCCAATAGAGGCCGGCGACATGGGCGACCGGTACCACCGGGACGCCAAGCTGCGTATAGAGCTCGACAATGCCGTATTTGTAAGCCGGCTCGTCGCCTGGCGCTCGGCGCGTGCCTTCGGGGTAGATAATCAGCTGGCGCGGATTGCGCCCCATCTCCTGCTTTGTCGATGCAACGACCTGCTTCAACGCCTTGGAGCGGCTGCCGCGGTGAACCGGGATCATCCGCATCTTCAGGATGTACCAGCCGAAGAAGGGGATCCAGGTCAGCTCGCGCTTCAGGATATAAAGCGGATCGTGGAGGAAGGGAAAGAAAGCGATCGCGTCCCAAAACGACTGGTGTTTCGGCGCCAGGATGAAAGAGCCCTCCGGCAGGTTCTCGACGCCGGTGATGTCGCTCCTGGTGCCGGCGATCTTGTCGTAGAGCCACAGGCTGGTGCGCGACCAGAATTTCGGCACGAACCAGGCGCGATGGCGTGGCGAGAGGAAGTAGTAAGGGGTCCAGAGGACCATCTGGACGATCAGATTGACATAGAAGACGAAGTTGAACGCCAGCGAGCGGATATAGAGCATGCGGGGAAGGGCCCGTTGAGGAGGTGTGCGTTGGTTACACCAAGCGCGGGCAAAAAGGAAACGCCGCAATGGCCTGACATAGGCCGGCTCGCCACTGACTCAAGCCAGTCTCAACTCACCACGTCGCCTGCAACAGCCGCTGCTTCAGCCGCGGAGCGGCGAAATCGAGGAACGCCCTTAGTTTCACCGCCAGCAGGCCTTGGCCGGCATGGACGAGGCTCACCGGCCACGGCTGCGGCTCGAAGGGTCGCAAGACCGGGACGAGCACGCCGGAACGTACTGCGTCCGCGATCTGGTAGGAGAGCACCCGCGTCATCCCGGCGCCTGCAATCGCGGCATCGATTGCAGCTTCCGCCGTGTTGACGCGCAGCCGTGAGTGGATCGGCACGATCAGTTCGCCCTTGTCGCCGGCAAAGCTCCAGCTGGCGAGCGCTGCAGGCCCTTCGAAACTGATGCATTCATGCGCGGCCAGATCGTCCGGCGTCCGCGGCATGCCATGCGCGGCGATATAGGCGGGGCTGGCGCACACGACGCGACGGATCGCGCCGACGCGGATGGCAATGAGGCTCGAAGGCGCAAGCTCGCCGATGCGGATGGCAAGGTCGAGATGTTCCTCCGCCAGTTGGGTTATCCGGTCAGCCAGCGTCAGGCGAATGTTGACTTGAGGATAAGCCGCCAGGAATTCGGTGACGACAGGCAGCACGTGCAGGCGACCAAAAACGACCGGCGCGGTGATGAACAGGTCGCCGATCGGCGTGCTGTATTCGCCGGCAGCGGTGCGTTCGGCTTCGCCGACCTCGCCGAGGATGCGGCGGCAGGCGGCGAGATAGGCCTGGCCGGCATCGGTCAGCGTGAGCTGCCGGGTCGAACGGTTCAGCAGGCGCGCCTGAAGGTGCTTTTCGAGGTCGGAAACCTTGCGGCTGACCGTTGCCAGTGGAATGCCGAAATGGCGGCCGGCAGCGGAAAGGCTGCCCGCTTCCACCGCGGCGACGAACAGCGACATGGCTTCGAGACGATCCATACTTTCTTCCGGAAATTGGAAGGATAGCTTGCAACTATGCCATCTACATCCAAAACATGGAAGGATCTACCTCTTCGCGTACAATGGCCGTGTTTCGGCCTCGCGGAGGCTTCCATGAATGCTCACACTTTCACCAGCGATGTCGCCTTCACGCCGACGGTCAAGGCGATCCAGACCCGCAAAGGTTCGCGCAAGGGCTATGCCAGCGCCGAGGAGCGCGGCGGATGGCGCGCCCATATGACGCCCGACCTCGCCGACTTCATCGCGGCGCAGACCAGCGTCTTCCTGTCGACGGCAAATGGCGAGGGTCAGCCCTACATCCAGCATCGCGGCGGGCCAGCCGGCTTCCTCAAGGTGCTGGACGAGAAGACCATCGGCTTTGCCGATTTCTCCGGGAACAGGCAGTTCATCACGCAGGGGAATCTCGCCGACAACAACCAGGCATTCCTGTTCCTGATCGACTATGCGCATCGCCAGCGCGTCAAGATCTGGGGCACGGCGCGCGTCGTCGAGGACGATGCCGAGCTTCTGGCAAGGCTGATGCCGCAGGACTACAAGGCGCGCCCCGAGCAGGTCATCTTGTTCACCGTCTCGGCCTGGGATGCCAATTGCCCGCAACACATTCCGCAGCGATTCGAGGCCGCCGATGTCGCGGCCGCACTCGCCGAACGCGACAAGCGGATTGAAAGCCTCGAACAGGAGATTGCGCGGCTGCGTGGCGCGGAAGACGGCACGGCCAAGGGGTAATCGAGCGCCGTCAGAGTCGTCTGTCTGGACGCAATTCCCAAGGGAAAGCGTACGTGCTTTTCCCGGGGAAACCGCTACACACTTTTCCTGGAATTGCTTTAGTCCTTGGCGGTCGAAACCTCGGCCAGTGCGACGCTGTCGGCAGTCTGGCGGACCGGGACGACGCCGCGCGCAAGCGCCAGCAGGTATTTGCTGTATTCGGTCAGAAGCACGCGTAGCGCTTCCGGCTTGGTCAGCCAGTCGCCATTGTCCAGATTGGTGTTGACCACCGGATAGGGTTCAAGCCTGGCGCCATGCAGCAGGCGGCCCATCTCGAGCAGGCTGCGCGGCATGTGGTAATTGTTGGTGACGAGGATGACGCTGCCATAGGCGTGGCTCTCCACCCATTTAGCGCTTTCCTCGGCATTGCCGATCGTGTCGAGCGCGGCGCGGTCGATGTCGACACAGCAGGAAAACAGCGCCTTGTCGCCGCCGGTAGCAGCCTGCAATTGGCGGCGGCTGGCAGAGGGATGCACGCCTGAGATCAGCAGCCGCTCGCCCTTGCCGGAGGCAAGCAGATCGAGTGCTGCGTCGAGGCGGGCCTGACCGCCGGTCAAGACGATGATCGCATCGGCCTTGGCTGGGTTGGTCGGGGTCGTCATGTGGCTGACCTTGCTGGCGAACCAGCCGAAGCCACCGGCAAACAGGGCCACCAGCAGCAGTAGACAGAGGGAGGCGAGACGCAGGGCGGTGCGCAAACGGCCCAGCCCGGTACGCACACGCAAACGCACCACTGGCATCTGTCCAGCCGTTCCGGTCGACTCCCGCGCGTTCATCATCCTATGGTTAATCCTGAAATGCCTTTTTGGTAAGGAAAAAAGCGCACATTGCGTTACGTCGGTTTTCGATCCGTGATCGTCCCTTCCATTCCTGTCCTTGCCCCCGAACTGTTTTCGCTTCTGCCCTCACGGTTCACCCCGCATCCGGCTGGCGGACATCGATGTCGCTGAGATAGGCGACGACGGTGGCGTGCGAGGTCGCCGCCGTCAGTCCGCCGATCACCAGCACCATCAGGCCGACGCCGAGATAGCCTGCCGATCCGATGGCGAAATTGCCGAACAAAGCGGTGGCCTGGTCGGCCTGCGGCGTTGCCATGTTGCGCGACGACCACCAGGAAAAGACGATGAAAACCAGGATCGCGGCTGCGCCGCCGGCGGCCGCGCCCTTCATGCCGGTGACCAGGAAATGCCAGCGGAATTCGCGCGCGATGAAGCGCGCCTCGGCGCCGACGAAATGCAGCACTTCGATGATATGGCCGTTACCCGCCATAGCGCCGCGCGTCGCAAACACTACGGTCAGCACCGTCGCCGACAGCATCAGGACCAGCACGGCGATGCCGATGGTGACCGTGGTGCGGGCCATGGCGACCAGCCGGTCGACCCATGTACGGTGATCGTCGAGCGAAGCACTCGGCAGCTTGGGCGTGAGCGCCGCACGGATGGCGCTAAAGTCGGGCGGACTGGTCTCGTCGATGGTGACGATGATCAGGCGCGGCACCGGCAATTCGTCGATATTCAGGCCCGAGCCCAGCCATGGCTCCAACAGACGCGCGGTGGCGTCGCGATCGATGATCCGGGTTTCCTTCACGCCGGGGAATTCGCCGACGATCTGCGAGGCCTGGGCAAGGGCTGCCTCCATGTCGAGGCCGTCGACCGGTTTGATCTGAATCGTCGCCTCGCGCGAGATCTGGTTTTCCCAGACCGAGGCAGTGTCGCGCACCAGCGTGACGGCGCCGAAAGTCAGGCAGGACAGGAAGGTCATGATGGCGATGACCAGCACCAAGGCGCGGCCGGCAATATTCTGCGCCGGCACGATCGGCGCCATGCGGCGGTGGACGCGCTGCGTCGTCGTCGCGGGCTCGGCGGCGTCTTCATGCAGCTGTTCGGCCGATAGCTCAGTCATAAATATCCAGCCTTCCGCCGGCCAGGATCATGCGGCGCGCGTCGACCTGCTCCATCAGGCCGAGATCGTGAGTGGCGATCACCACCGCGGTGCCGAGCCGGTTGAGCTCAATGAACAGCCTGAGCAACCGGCGCGCCAGCGGCGGGTCGACATTGCCGGTCGGCTCGTCGGCAAGCAGGATTTCGGGCTGTTCGATCAAGGCCCGGGCGATTGCCGCGCGCTGCTTTTCGCCACCCGAAAGGACCGGCGGCAGCACATGCATGCGCTCGCCCAGGCCAACCCATTTCAAAAGTTCGGTGACGTCGGTGCGGTAGCTCGCTTCCTCGCGGCCGCGCACGCGCAGCGGCAGAGCGACATTCTCATAGGTGGTCATGTGGTCGAGCAGGCGGAAATCCTGGAACACCACGCCGATGCGGCGCCTGAGATGCGGCAGTTCAGCGCGCGAGATGCGCGAGCGGTCCTTGCCGAAGATGGTGATCAGCCCGCGTGTCGGCTTCAGCGACATGAACAGAAGGCGCAGCAGCGTCGTCTTGCCGGCGCCGGAGGGCCCGCTCAGGAACTGGAAGGAGCTCTCCGGAATGTGCAGGGAGATGTCGCGGAGGATTTCCGGACCCATGCCATAGCGGAGGCCGACATTTTCGAAGCGGATCACGTGCGACGACCTGAGGTGTGTGGCGGCGGCGTGCCAGCCCTTTCTGTCCAACGACCATCGGCCGCCATGGTTAACCGTCGGTTAATTTTCGCTGTTTTTGAGTGCGTCACAAGGGTTCCGGTGGGGAAGCGTTAACCATTTCCATTTACGCAAAAGAAACGAAGAGGCAACAGCGGGGCCATGATGGCTGAGCAACGAACCGCGCGCCCGGTTTCCGGCGAAATCATGACCGGGACAAGTGTCGCACCGGAATCGCGGCCTGTGGCGACCGACATCGTCGATGCGGATTATGAGGTGCTGCCGCAGCTGATCCCACTGATAGAAGCCATGCCGACGCCGGCGCGCGACATCGCGACGCCGTCGATGGAAGGCATGGAGATGCTGCGCAAATCAGATGCGTCAGCCGGGCGGCCGGCATCGCGTGGCGGGCCGATCTTCTGGATTGCCGGCATCGGTGCGGCGCTTGCCGCCTTCTGGGTCTCGGGTGGCCACGCGCTGGTGCGCCAGACGCCGTTCTGGTCAGTCGAACAGCCGGAGGGCGCCGTACTCAGCATTGCCGGCGTCACGTCGCGTGTCGACGCCTCAGGACCCGCCCCGGTGCTGTTCGTGGATGGCGAGGCCGTCAATGACGGTTTGAAGGCGGGACAATTGCCGCCGCTGGAGATACGTGTCACCGGCAATGACAGCCGCATCACCCGTTATACTCTGGGGACATCCAACCGTTCTCTGGCGCCCGGCGAAAGATTCGGCTTTTCCAGCCGCCTCGATGTGCCTAGAAACGGCGTCAAGGCCGTGGCGGTCACCTTCGCCGGCTAGTCGGTTCTCTGGAAAGGTTGTTGATGCCAGTTGTGCGCGGCAAGGACATCGAGGTCCTGTTTTCGGCGTCCGCGATCGCGCGGCGCAATCTCGAACTCGCCAAGGAGATCGCCGAGCACGACTATCACGACCTGCTGGTGATTTCGGTGCTGAAGGGCTCGTTCATCTTCGCCGCCGATCTGATCCGCGCCATGCACGATGTCGGGCTGTCGCCGGAGGTCGAGTTCATCTTCATTTCCAGCTATGGCGCCGGCACCACCAGCGGCGAGGTGAGGGTGCTGCGCGACATCGACAATGAGGTCGCCGGCCGCGACGTGCTGCTGATCGACGATATCCTGGAGTCGGGCAAGACGCTCTCCTTCACCCGCAACCTGATGCTGTCGCGCGGCGCCAAAAGCTGCGCCATCGCGGTGCTGTTGGACAAGCGCATGCGCCGCCAGACGGAGCTGAACGCCGACTATGTCGGCTTCGACTGTCCCGATTACTTCGTCGTCGGCTACGGCATGGACGTCGCTCACGCTTTTCGCGAACTGCCGTTTGTCGGTGTGGTCAAAGGCGATGCCTGAGAAAAGGGCCCGACGCTTCAAATTTTCAGAAAAAGTCAACTTTTGCCCGCCAAATTCCGGCCCATGGCAAAGCTTCTGATCGTCGAGGACGATGAGTCCGTCCGCACCCTCGCCGCCCGCGCGCTCGAACGCGCCGGGCACTCGATCGATATCGCCGCCGACGGCGCGCAGGGGCTGGCGATGGTCAGTGCTGCAGGCGGCGGTTACGACCTCGTCGTCTCCGATATCCGCATGCCGGAAATGGATGGCATCGAGATGGCGATCGCCGCAGCCAGGCTTTTCCCTGACATGAAGATCCTGCTGATGACCGGCTATGCCGACCAGCGCGAGCGCGCCGAGGAATTGAACGGCATCATTATCGACGTCGTGCAAAAGCCTTTCACGCTGGCCGAAATCCGCTCGCGGGTCGACCAGGCGCTCGCCTGCTTCGCCTGACACGCTTCAGGCGGCATCCTGAGACGCGGCGAGGACAGGCGCAGCGCTCCGGCGCCGTTCGGTGTTGAGCGCCAGCAGACCGGCGCCGATGATCAGCGCCGCACCGATGGCGGTGGTCGAGCGCGGCACCTCGTCGAAGAACAGGAAGCCCCACAGCGGCGACCAGATAATCCCGGTGTATTCGAAGGTGGCGACGCGGTTGGCGGGCGCCAGCCTGTAGGCCTGCGACAGCAGAATCATGCCGGCCGAAGCGACGAAGCCGCAGGCCGCCATCTTGAGGAAATCCGGGGTCGTCGGCCAGACCCACGGCCGCACCAGGAATTCGAGGCTGGGGTGGACAGCATGGGTTATGCCGGCAAGCCAGAATGTGCCGGCAACCGCAGCGGCGCCGACCAGATAGGCGCCGTTCTGGTAGAAGGCCATGACGGTGGAGGATTCGGTGTCGCCGATCTTGCGCGCCATCAGCTGTGAAAAGCCGTAGAGCAAAGCCGAGCCCAACGAAAGCAGCGCCGCCCAGTCGAACAGGCCGGCGCCCGGGCGCAGCATCACGACCACGCCCAGCATGCCGATCAGCACGGTGGCGAGAGCCTGCCAGGATACCCGCTCGCCGAGATAGGGCCCGGCTATCGCCATGATGAACAGGGGCGCCATGAAATAGAGCGCCACCGCGTCGGCGAGCGGCAAGGCAGCGATCGCCAGATAGTAGACCGTATAGGAGGAGAACTGGATGAAGGCGCGTATCGTCAGCAGGCCGAACCGCTTCGAGGCGATGGCCCGCAGGCCGACATCGGCGCGAACGAGAACGACCAGGATCGGCAAAGCGACGATCGAGCGGATCCACATCACCTCGGTCACGGGATAGCCGGCTGACACCGCCTTGACCAGCGGGTCCTGGAGCGAGAACACCAGCACGCCAAGGCACAGGCTGATGATGCCGAGAACGATCCGGTTGCGCATATTGTTCTGCCGGCCCTTGCCTTAACTGCCCGCAGCCGCCCGGCCATGGGGTAAAAAGAACCCGCCACCGTTTTGGGCAGCGGGTATGAGTGAGGACTCTTTGATTGGTCCGCAGCCGGTTTCGCGGCGGCATATCCAATGGGTGAGCGGACTATGCTGCGGCGTTTGACATGTTGCAAACGAATTGGAATGATACCAGAGATCAAATTTGCTTATGACGGATTCGATGCGGCCGACTCTCGACAGCGATCTCCTGCGCACCTTCGTCGCCATTGCCGAAGCGGGCAATTTCACCCGGGCGGCGGAGCAGGCCGGGCGCACCCAGTCGGCGGTGTCGATGCAGATGAAGAAGCTCGAGGAGCTGGTCGGCGACAGCCTGTTCGAACGCGGCTCGCGCGGCGTGGCGCTGACGCGCCGTGGCGGCGAGCTGATCGTCAATGCCCGCCGCATCGTCTCGCTGCTCGACGAGACGGCGGCATCGATGGCGGCGGCACCGCTTGGCGGGCCGGTGCGCATCGGCATTCCCGAGGAATATGGTCACGCCATCCTGTCGCGCGCGCTCGGCGCCTTCTCGAAGCGTCACACCAAGGTCGAGGTCACCGTGCGCTATGCACATTCCGGCGCCCAGCTGGCGGCGCTAGCCGCCGGTGAACTCGACCTCGCCGTGGTGTTCGAATGGCAGGATCCTTCCGGCGGCGAGGTGCTGATGCACGATCCGACAGTGTGGGTGACATCGAGCCTGCATCACATGCATGAGGAGCGGCCGGTGCCGATCGCGCTCTACAACCGGGCCGGCTGGTGCAAGGACTTTGCCATCAAATCGCTTGAGCAGCGTGGGCTGGCCTACCGTGTCGCCTATACCAGCGACACCACCGGCGGCCTGAAGCTCGCCGTCACCTCTGGCCTGGCGATCGCGCCGATCTCGCACAGCAATATTCCGGATGGCTGCCGCGAGCTCACCGCCGCGGACGGGTTCGGCCACATCGATTCCTCGAATGTGGTGATGCATCGCAACCCCAATGCCTCAGGCGAGGCGATCGACGGCATGCAGGAAGCAATACGCGAGGCGTTCGTCAACCGGCCGGCTTAGTCTGTTGCATCCTCGTAGAAATGCAGCCGATTGCCGAAGGGGTCGCCGACCGACACTTCACGGGTCTGCCACGACGTGGTTTCGAGGCCCGGCCGGGCGTAGCGGTATCTCTTGCCGATCAGTTCGCGGTGCAATGCCGCGATGTCCTCGACCTTGATGCGCATGGCTATACCCGGCGCGCCGTCGCCATGATGTTCGCTCAGATGCAGGACACAGCCGTCGCGGATTACACCCATGTAGAGCGGCGCATTGTCGTCGAAGCGGTGCTCGAACTCGACCTTGAAGCCGAGAAAGTCGACATAGAATTCGCGTGCCTTGGCGATGTCGAAGATGCGCAGGATGGGCGTGACGGCACCGAGTTTCGGCATGGCGCTGATACCATTCAGTTCGACGGATGTTGCCTTGGAGGCTACTTCAGCTCCAGCAGCCGCTCGAGGTAGCTGCGCTCGATGTCGGGGCTGAGCGCGTTGCCGAGCCGCTTGCGAATCGCCTCGAGAATCTGGCGGGCGCGCTGCACGTCGATCTCGTCGGGCACCTTCACCGAATCGCCGAAATCGGGTCCGCGGCTGGCGCGTGGTCGGCCCAGCGGATCGCGGCCGGCGTCCTGTTGGCGGCCGCCTTCCTGGCTGCCGCCCTGGTCGCCCTGCATCGCCTGCAGCTGCTTCATCATCTCCTTGGCGCCCTTGCGCAGCGCTTCCAGCGCGCGACCCTGGTGGCCGACTGCCTGGTCGCCTTCGCCTTCGCCAAGCGACTTTTCGGCATTGCCCATGGATTTGCCAGCGTCGCCAAACCCCTCATTGGGTTGCATGCCCATGCCTTCCAGGCCCTTCTTCAGCTTGTCGAGTTCGCTCTGCAACTGGCCCTGGCCTTCCTGCAGCTGCTTCATCGCATCGGCGAATTCCTGCGGTGTCATCGACTTCGGCCGGGCGAGAGGATCGCGATCCTTGCCGACGCCCGGCTGGTCCGGGTCGTCGCCATTGCCTTCGCCGGGCTGCTGATTATCTCCGCGCTGCATCTGGTCCATGCGGTAGGTGTCGTTCATCATCTCCTGCTGGCGGCGCATGATCTCGCCCAGCTTGTCCATCTGCTGGCGCATCTCGCTGTCCTGCTCGCCGCCCTGCTGCTGACGGCCGGCCTGCAGGTTGTTCATCATGTTTTCCAGCTGCGACAGCAGCTCCTGCGCCTTGTCGCGGTCGCCCGACTTCGCCAGGTTCTCGATCTGGTCCATCATGCGGTCGATATCACTCTGACGCAGCTCGCGACCATTCTGCTGCATCTGCGGCGCGTTCGGGTTCTGCTTGGCGCGCTCGGCGAATTCCTGCAGGAATTCGTTCATCGCCTCGCGCAGTTCCTTCATCGCCTTTTCGATCTCTTCGTCGCTGGCGCCGCGCTTGATGGCGTCCTGCAGCGCCTGCTGGGCCTGGCGGAGCCGCTTTTCGGCGGACGAGAGATTGCCTTCCTCGATGCCGAGCGCGATTTCCCAGAGATAGGCAACCTCGTTGCGCAACTGATCGTCGCTGTCCGACATCTTCAGCCGGCTGCGGGCGCTCATGATGGCGAGGTAATGCGACATGTTGTCGAACGTGTCCTCGGGCCGCAGCGTGATGGCGTCCATCAGGTCGAGCACGCGCGGCTTGGCATTGGCGTCGAGCGCCAGCAGGCGGCGCTGCTCGACCACCGCCCGCGCCAGCGGGTTGGCGAAGGGCCGCTCCGGCATCACAATAGTCTTGGTTTCGCTGGTCGCGGTGTGTCCGGCATCGTCGGTGGCCACAAGCGACAGCTTGATGCTGGCGCCGGCCCAGACATGCTCGGTGAGGTCCTTAGTGGTCTTGGCGGCGTTCGCCTTGCCGCCGCGGCGCGGCAGCGCCAGCGGCAGGTCAGGCGGACCGTAGAGCGGATGCGCATCGGGCGCCGCCGGATCGGCCAGCGCGAAAACCGCCTTGGCGGTGGCCGCGCCATAGTCGTCGTCGATCTGGTAGTTGAGCTCGAAGGCGCCGTTGACGGCGCGCTTGGGCTCGCCGACGAAGCGGATCGTCGGCGGATTGTCGGGGATCACCGCGAAGGCCCAGCGACCGAGATCGGCTTCGCCCGACTTCAGCGTCAGCGTGCCGTCGGCGGTCAGCTTGCCGGTGAACTGGCGCAGCTTGGGGGTCGCGGGGTTGACCGCCGCTGCCTTGACGGCCGCCACCTGTGGTCCCGACGGGTCGATGGCGCGAGCATTGCCGCCCTTGTCGGCAAAGCTTAGCGTTTCCTCGCCGGAGCCGCCGGTCACGCGCAGCGAGACGTCGCTGCCTTGCGGCACGGTGAAGGTGGCAACCGCCTGCTTGGCGTTGCCATCGATGACTGGCGCGGTCAAGAAGATGGGCGGCTTGCCGGTATAGGCCGGCGGGGTCACCCAGGCATCGATGCGCGGCGGTACGATGTCGCGCGCCGCATGGGCACTGAAACCATCGGACAGCCTGCCGCCGGACGGTCCGAAGGAGAAGGCAAAAGCGGTGACCAACAGCAGCGCCGCCACGGCACGCAATGCCCACGGATCGCGCTCCGGCACGCGCGTACGCGGCAGGTCGGCGCCAAGGCTGCCGAGCTTGTCGGCCATGCGCTTTTGGTGTTCGCGCCACAACGCCTGGGAAAAGATGCTTTCCTTGCCGCTGGGACGGTCGGTCTGCACCAGCACCGGGCTGTGCTGCAGCTGGTTGGCGGCCTCGATACGGCGGTCGATTTCAGCGGCGGATGGAAGCTTGAAGAAACGCAGCGGATAGAGCGCCGCCAGCGTGGCAATACCGAACGCCGTGACCAGGATAACGCGCGCAATGTCAGGCAGCCGGGGGAAAAGGCCGAGCCAGGAGAGGCTGAGAAACAGGCTGGCGATGATGAGCAGCGGCAGAAGCAGCGGCCAGCCGCGCTCGACCGTCATCGAGACCCGTGTCGCCAGCCGGCTCAGGGCAAGCCGCCCGGCCAGGCTGCGATCGCCACTGGAAATGGGGCGTTCCGTCATCGGCCCTTCCTGCCCGGGCGGGATGGCCCGGACTCAACAAGCAGAAGTTTACCAGCAAACACGGCAAAGGCGAGGCGGTTCCGGAAAACTTGAAAAGCTTTGACGGGTTTGCGTCCCACTTCAGTCGAAGCAAGGTTTAGAATTTCGCCGGATCGGTATTCGAGCCGCAGACAAGGACGGCGATCCGCTCGCCCGGCGCCGGCGTGTAGCGGCCGGACAGCAGCGCTGCGAAGGCCGCTGCGCCGCCCGGCTCGGCGATGATCCGCACCCGCTCCCACAGCGCCTTCTGCGCGGCAATGATGGCGTCGTCGGTGACCAGAATGGAGCGCTCGACAAAAGCCTCGGCGATCGGGAACATCATCTCGCCGACGCGTTTGGGCGCCAGCGAATCGGCGGCAACGCCTTCGGCGGGCGCATCGACGGGGTGGCCGGCTTCGAAGGCGTGATGCAGCGTCGGCGCGCCTTCGGGCTCGATGGCGATGATCCTGATGCCGCCGGCAAACCAGGCGGCGATGCCGCCGATCAGGCCGCCGCCGCCGACAGCGACCAGCAGCGTGTCGATGTCGGGCAGATCGTTTTCGATTTCGAGGCCGAGCGTGCCTTGGCCGACCAATGTTTCCTCCTGGTTGAAGGCATGGATCTGCAGCGCGCCGGTCTTTTCAGCAAAAGCCTCGCTGGCGGCCAGCGCCTCGGCATAGCGGGCGCCGCCGACGATCAGTTCGGCGCCGTAGCCGCGGATGCGCTGCAGCTTGGCCGGTGGGCTGACTTCGGGAACGAAGATCGTCGCCTTGTGGCCAAGCCGCATGGCGGCATAGGCGACCGCGGCGCCATGATTGCCGCCCGATGCGGCGACGACGCCGGCCGCAGGCACCGGCCGTTCGAGCAGATTGGTGAAGGCGCCGCGCGCTTTGAACGAACCGGAATGCTGCAGGCATTCGAGCTTGAGGTCGACCGCCAGCGGCGGCCGGTCGAAATCGGCCATGTCGACGCGCAGCACCGGCGTGTGCCTGATATAGCGGCGGATGCGCGGTTCCATCGCGGCAATGCGTTCGCGCGTGACGGTGTTGCCGTTCGTCATGACCATCTCCCTCCTTGGGATTGACGGCAATTAGTAACTTGGCAAAATGGCTAAATGCAAGAGGTTGATGTCTTCAAGGCGATCGCCAACGAACGCAGGCTGCAGATCCTCGACTGGCTGAAGGATCCGCAGGCGCATTTCCCGGCCCAGGCAGACGGCGATCTGGTCGAGGACGGCGTTTGCGCGCTGCTGATCGCGGAGAAGCTCGGCATTACGCAGGCGACGCTCTCCGAACATATGCGCGTGCTTACCCAGGCCGGCCTGCTGCGCCCCAAGCGCATCAAGCAATGGACGTTCTACCGCCGCGACGAGGACAGGATCGCCGACACAAGGATGCTCATCCAGAACCGGCTGTAGCGCAGCCGGCGCTGCGGCTTCTATTTCAGCCAGTCGGGCACCGAATCCAGGCCGATCAGCTCGTCATAGGTCTGGCGCCGGCGCACGACGTGGAAACGGTCGCCGTCGACCAGAACCTCAGGCACAAGTAGGCGGGTGTTGTAGGTGCCGGATTGCACCGCGCCATAGGCGCCGGCGGTGGTGACGGCAATTAGGTCGCCAGACTTGAGCCGGGGCAGGTCACGGTCGAGGCCGAGATAGTCGCCTGTCTCGCAGACCGGGCCGACGACATCGACCGCCATGCGCGGCGTGTCGGCCGGCGGCTGCACCACCGGCTTGATGTCGTGGAAGGCATCGTAGAGCGTCGGCCGGATCAGATCGTTCATGGCGGCGTCGACGACGAGGAAGTTCTTGGCGTCGCCTTCCTTCACGAAGATCACTTCCGAGACCAGGATGCCGGCATTGCCGACGATCAGCCGGCCCGGCTCGAACATCACCTTCACTCCAAGCTTTGTCAGATGCTTCCTGACGATCTCGGCATAGGCATCGGGCAAAGGCGGCGGGCTGTTGTCGGTGCGGTAGGGGATGCCGAGGCCGCCGCCGAGATCGACATGCTCGACGGCATGGCCATCGGCGCGCAGCGCGCCGACCAGTTCCGCCAGAAGCGCGAAAGCATCGTCAAAGGGCTGCAACTCGGTGATCTGGCTGCCGATATGGGTATCGATGCCGATGGGCTTGGTGCCCGGCAGCCCGGCCGCGCGGGCATAGACCTGGCGCGCCCGTTGCCAGGGAATGCCGAACTTGTTCTCGGCCTTGCCGGTGGAGATCTTCCTGTGCGTCCTGGCGTCGACATCCGGGTTGATGCGCAGCGAGACCGGCGCCACCTTGCCGAGCGCGGTGGCGCGGGCCGACAGCAATTCAAGCTCCGGCTCGGATTCGACATTGAAGCAGAGAATGCCGGCCTCGAGCGCAAAATCCATCTCGCGCGCGGTCTTGCCGACGCCCGAGAATACGATCTTGCTGGCCGGGATGCCGGCGGCGAGCGCGCGGCGCATTTCGCCTTCCGAGACGGTGTCGGCGCCGGCGCCGAGCTTTGCCAGCGTTCGCAGCACCGCCTGGTTGGAATTCGCCTTCAAGGCGTAACAGACCAGCGTGTCGAGCCCGGCAAAGGCCCCGGCGAACACCCGGTAGTGCCTGGTCAAGGTTGCCGTCGAATAACAATAGAACGGCGTGCCGACGCTTGCGGCGATGTCTGGTATCGCCACGTCCTCGGCATGGAGCACGCCGTCGCGGTAATCGAAATGGTTCACGAGAGTGTTTCCGGAAGTTGGAGCACGAGACCTGGTTAGCACGAGACCTGGTCAGAAAGACCAAGCCGGTCTCATCGGCTCTAGATCAGCGGGTCGAGGATGAACTTCTTGTCCACGACCGGTTTTTCCGGCTCCGGCGGCACCGGCTGTTTGGCGCGCTCGGCGTCCTTGCGGGCCTGGACGGCCGCTTCATAGGGCGTGTCGAGACCGGCCTTACGGCCGCAAGCGGTCACGGCAGCCATCGCCGTCAGCAGCGTCAGCGTCACCAAAATCCTGCTTGCGGTCATCGATCCATCCGTCCGAAACTTTATGTGCTGCGCTTTTAACCGAGTTTTAGGCGCATTGCACCCCGGCATCATGCCTTGGCGATGCGCTTTTTCCAGCTGCGGATCTGCTTCCTGACTTCCGACGGCGCGGTGCCGCCGAAGCTGGTGCGGCTCTTGACCGAATTCTGCACGGCCAGAACCGAGAAGATGTCCTGGGTGATGCCGGGATTGATCGACTGCAGATCCTCCAGCGCCAGCTTTTCAAGGCTCACCTTCTTCTCTTCGGCCAACGCCACCGCGCGGCCTGTGACATGGTGTGCCTCACGGAAGGGCAGGCCCAGCGTGCGCACCAGCCAGTCGGCGAGGTCGGTCGCGGTCGCGTGGCCCGAGCCGGCGGCTTTTTTCATGGCGGCGGCATTGACCGTCATGTCGCGCACCATGCCGGTCATCGCCGCCAGCATCAGATCGAGCGTCTCGGCGGCGTCGAAGACCGATTCCTTGTCTTCCTGCATGTCCTTGCCGTAGGTCAGCGGCATGCCCTTCATCACCGTCAAAAGGCCGACCAGATGGCCGGTGACGCGGCCGGTCTTGCCGCGCACCAGTTCGGCGGCGTCCGGGTTCTTCTTCTGCGGCATGATCGAGGAGCCGGTGGAGAAGGAATCCGACAGCCTGACAAAGCCGAATTGCGGCGTCGACCAGATGATGATTTCTTCGGCGAGCCGTGACAGATGCGTGGCGCAGATCGCGGCCAGGCTCAAGAACTCCAGCGCGAAATCGCGGTCGGAGACGCTGTCGAGCGAATTGCGCATCGGCTCGCGAAAGCCGAGCGCCTTCGCGGTCTTGTGGCGGTCGATCGGAAAACTGGTGCCGGCAAGCGCTGCCGCGCCGAGCGGGCTTTCATCCATCCGCTCGATGGCATCGTGGGTCCGCGACAGGTCGCGCGAAAACATCTCGACATAGGCCATGCAATGATGGCCGAAGGTCACCGGCTGCGCCGCCTGCATGTGGGTGAAGCCGGGCATCACGGTCGCCGCATGCTCCTCGGCGCGGTCGAGCAAGGCTGAGATCAGCCCCTTCAGCGCCTCGGCGACGCGAAAGCACTCGTCCTTGACCCAGAGCCGGAGATCCACCGCCACCTGGTCGTTGCGTGACCGCGCCGTGTGCAGGCGGCCGGCGGCCGGGCCGATCAGATCGGCAAGGCGGGCCTCGATGTTCATGTGAATGTCTTCCAGCCGGGTCGAGAACTCGAACGTGCCGGCCTCGATCTCTTTCAGGATCGTGTTCAGGCCTTGAGCGATTTTGTCTTGATCGGCCGCCGAAATAATGCCCGTTTCAGCCAACATTTCGCTGTGGGCGACCGAACCTCTTATGTCTTGCGCATAAAGTTTGCGGTCGAACGAGATCGACGCGTTGATCGCTTCCATGATCGCGGCCGGACCCGAGGCAAAACGTCCGCCCCACATCTGGTTGCTGGCCTTCTTGTCGCTCATCGCTATAACCCGTGCTCCGGAGCAGTCTTAGAAAATGGCAGACGGTAACAGATACTTCCCGGCCCCGCGCCTGATCCTCGCCGCTTTGCTGGCGGGCGTGCTGGCCGGCGCGGTCGCGGTATATGTCAGCGAGAGCGGGTCTGGCAACAACGCAGCCACCGGCAGCGCACCTGCGGCCGGCGCGGGCAACAGCAAGGACGATGTCGCCTGCGCCGCCAAGAGCGACCGCGCCAAAAAGGTTGCCGCCGCGGCTACCGGCCAGGTTGCGGCATTGCTGCCCGCGGATCCGCCGCAATCGCTGAAAAGTCTCGCCTTCAACGGTCCCGACGGCAAGCCGATGACGATCGCCGATCATGCCGGCAAGACCGTGCTGCTCAATTTGTGGGCAACGTGGTGCGCGCCCTGCCGCGCCGAAATGCCGGCGCTCGACGCCTTGCAGAAGGAAAAGGGCAGCGATGCCTTCGAAGTGGTCGCGGTCAATGTCGATGCCGGCGACGATGTGAAGCCGAAGAAGTTCCTCGCCGATATCGGCATCGGGTCGCTCGGCTACTACCGCGATTCGACGCTGGCGCTGTTCAACGACGTCAAGACGCGTGGCTTGGCGCTAGGCCTCCCCGTCACCATGCTGATCGATGGCGAAGGCTGCCTGGTCGCGCATATGAACGGACCGGCCGAATGGTCGGGACCGGATGCCAAGCGCCTGGTCGAGGCCGCACTCGCCCCTTAGAGCGGTTCACCGTTTCGTCGAAACGGCTACCCGCGCTAACTTTTTTGTTTCGACGCAATTTCGGACGGAAAACCGTTTCACACTTTTCCTGAAATTGCTCTAGGCTGAGCGTAGGGCCGCCGCCGGCGGCAGCATCAAGATGCTGCCGCCGCATTGTTTGACGCTGGCGTCGTCTTGTGCCGCCGGCGCCGCGACGCCGGTCAGTTCGCTGAACGCCTCGATCGGGCTCGGCCGGCCTAGATAGTAGCCCTGGCCGATCTCGCAGGCCTCGGCGCCGAGGAATTTCAGCTCGCCCAGCGTCTCGACGCCCTCGGCCAGAACCGGCAGGCCGAGACCGCGGCCAAGCCCCAGAACGGCGCGCACGATGGCTGCCACCTGGCCGTTGCTGTCGACTGATTTGATGAATGAGCCGTCGATCTTGATCTTGTCGAAGGGGAAGGCGCGGAGATTGGACAGCGAGGAGTAGCCGGTGCCGAAATCGTCCATCGCCACACGCACGCCAAGCGCCTTCACCTGGCGCAAGGTCGCCAGCGCGCGCGGCATGTCCTTGACCAGCGCCGTTTCGGTGATCTCGAGTTCGAGCCTGCCGGGCGTCAGGCCGGAGCCGAGCAGGACTTCATGCACCTTGCGGCTGAAATTCGGATTGTGGAGCTGCACCGCCGAGACATTGACCGCGACCGTGAGAGGGTTCTTCCAGCGCGCTGCCTCGGCGCAGGCCGTCGCCAGCACCCATTCGCCGATCTGGATGATGACGCCGCTGTCTTCGGCCACCGGGATGAAGGTCGCCGGCGACACGTCGCCGCGCTGCGGATGGCGCCAGCGGATCAGCGCTTCGAACCCGACCATCCGCCCGCTGCTGATCTCCTTTTGTGGCTGGTAGACGAGGCGAAACTCATCGCGCGCCATGGCCTGGCGCAGTTCGTGCTCCATCACGCGCCGGTCTCGCGCCTCGGCGCCCATCGAGGCCTCGAAGTAACGGTAGGTGTCCTTGCCCTCGGCCTTGGCGCGGTAGAGCGCGGTGTCGGCGTGGCTGACCAGGAGTGTCGGCTCATCGGCGTCGAGCGGATAAAGTGCAATGCCGATGCTGGCCGACACCAGCCCGCCACCGACCGACAGCCGGTTTTCCTCGCGCATGGCCGCCAGCACCGCCTCGGCGATGCGGCCGGCCGCCTGCGGATCGGGAAGGTTCGGAGCGATGATGGCGAACTCGTCGCCGCCGAGTCGCGCCAGCATCTGTCCGTGGCGGAGCACGGCGGAGGCGCATAGCGCCACCTTCTGCAGCATGGCATCGCCGGCGCCATGCCCGAACAGGTCGTTCACTTCCTTGAAGCGGTCGAGGTCGAGCAGCAGCAGCGCAAGATGTCCACCCTTGCCGCCGCGGTCCATTGCGGCAATTTCGGCCTCGAGCCGGCCGGAGAAACTGCGGCGGTTGGGGAGCCCGGTCAGCGGGTCGAAATGGGCGAGGCGCAGGATCTCCTGCTCGGCCTTCCTGCGTTCGCGGATGTCGCGCACGGCGACAACGCTGTGCCGCTTGCCGCAATAGTCGATGCTCCTTGCGATAAGTTCGACGGGGATGGTGGCGCCGTCATGGGCTCTGAGTTCGGCTTCCTGTGCCTGTCCGCTGCAGTCGGACATGCCGGCCGCGGTGCGTTCGCCGAAGAGGTCGCCAAGCAGCATCGCGTTCAGCACTTCCGGCGCAATGCCGGTTAGCGCGGCGATGCTGTCATTGGCGCTGACGATGCGGGCGCCGTCGCATACGATCAGGCCCTCGACGGCGGCGTTGGCGAGGCCGTGCATGCGCTCGGCCTCGATCTTGTGACGACGGAAGCGCAGGTCGATCCACAATGCTGCGGCTGAAAGCACCAGGATAGCCATGCTGACTGCAGCGGCGGCGAAGGCCTGCGACATCGGTTCGACCGTGAACTGCGATATCTCGATGGAGGAGTCCGGGAAGATCGACACCGCGCCCATCGCGATGAAGTGCAGGCTGCAGATCGCCAGCGTCAACAGGATGGCGGCGGCGATTGTGGCCTGCATGGACGGCCGTCGCAACACGACCAGCAGCGCCAGCGCGGCGAGGGTGACGCCTGTCAGCACCGAGACGCCGACCAGCAGCGGGTTCCAGACGATGCGCCCTTCGACCTCGAAGGCGGCCATGCCGATATAGTGCATGGCGGCGATACCGGCGCCGAGGACCGCGCCGCCGACCAGAGGGTAGTCGATGCCCCGGCGCAAGGTGGCGATCCACATGCCCGCGGCGGTCAGGGCGACGGAACCGGCGAGCGAAAGCGCCGACATTTCCGTATTGTAGGCGTTGGGGATTCCGGGAGAAAATGCAAGCATTGCGATGAAATGCGTCGCCCAGATACCGAAGCCGGTGGAAGTGGCTGCTATCATCAGCCAGGTATAGCGGTTGCGCTCGCTCGAGCGGTCGACATGGCGAAGCAGGTTGACCGCCGAGAAGGAAGAAATACCGCAAATGAGCGCTGCCAGTGCGACCAGTCTCAGATCGTGCTCATGCACGATACAATTATAGACCGTCAGCATCTCGCCCCACCTGCTCTCCCACAGCAATCAAGCCGTCCACTTGATTAGTATGCCACGCTTGACGAAGAATCGGTTATGGGAACTACAACTACAGCGGGTTTTTCGGGTTGTATGTTGCGGCGATCCTGTCTCATTCCAGACGCACGGTTACAGCAGCGCCTGGCGCGATGCCGCTCGGCCGATCTCGATCTGGCCGAGCGCCGGTTTGGCGGCCGCACGGTGCAGGTGCGTGGCGCTGTCACGCGGGCCCTTCACGCATCGCTGGGCGGTCGGCGATCCTTGCAGGCCCACCATGCCCCATTCTATCGCTGAGCCGGCTTGGCATTTCTCTCTGTCCTCGTTGCAAGGCGAGGGGGCGCGAAGTTAGCCGGGTATGAAATTCACGAAACAGCAACAAATCCGTTGTCCGATTGTCATCAGCGACACATATTGCGTTCGCGGGAGCGCCCCTTTCGCCAATGACAAACGGGAGATGAAACATGAAGTTGTTCGGCTTTGCGGCCGGTGTTGCCGCCACCTTGACCCTGCTTTCCACCACCTCCGCCTTCGCCGCCACCCAGATCAGTTGGTGGCATGCCATGACCGGCGCGAATGCCGAGGTGGTCGACAAGATCGCCAAGGATTTCAATGCCAGCCAGAGCGACTATGAAATTCTCCCTGTTTTCAAGGGCACCTATCCCGAAACGCTGAATGCCGGCATCGCTGCCTTTCGTGCGGGGCAAGCGCCCGACATCATCCAGGTGTTCGACGTGGGTACCGGCGTCATGATGGCAGCCGAAGGTGCGATCAAACCGGTGGCCGATGTGCTGACCAGCGCCGGCGTGACCTTCGACAAGAGCCAGTATTTGCCCGGCATCGTCGGTTACTATTCGAAGCCGGACGGGACCATGCTGTCCTTCCCCTATAATTCCTCGTCGCCCATCCTCTACTACAACAAGGATATCTTCCAGAAGGCCGGGCTTGATGTGAACAATCCGCCAAAGACCTGGAACGAGGTGTGGGAAGCCGCCAAGAAGATCAAGGCGAGCGGCGCCGCTTCCTGCGGCTATACCTCGACCTGGTTGACCTGGATCCACCTTGAGGCCTTCGCTGCCTGGAATGACGTTTCCTATGGCACCAACCAGAACGGACTTGCCGGAACCGACGTCGAGCTCAAGATCAATGCGCCGATCTTCGTCAATCATTTCCAGGCGCTCGCCGACCTGGCCAAGGACGGCACCTTCAAATATGGCGGCCGTACATCCGAAGCCAAGCAGATCTTTCTTGCCGGAGAATGCGGCATCTTCACCGAATCGTCGGGGGGTCTCGGTGACATCGTCAAGTCGGGCATGAACTACGGCATCGGCCAGCTTCCCTATGATAGTGACGCCAAGGGCGCGCCCCAGAACACCACGCCGGGCGGCGCCAGCCTGTGGGTGTTCGGCAACAAATCGGACGAGGAATACAAGGGCGTCGCGGCGTTCTTCTCCTACCTGTCCAAGACCGAAGTGCAGGAGTATCTGCACCAGAAGTCGGGTTATCTGCCGGTGACGCTCGCTGCCTATGAGGCGACCAAGAAGTCCGGCTTCTATGACAAGAATCCGGGCCGTGAGACGCCGATCCTGCAGATGCTGGGCAAGGCGCCGACCGAGAACTCGAAGGGCGTGCGCCTCGTCAACCTGCCGCAGGTGCGCGACATCGAGAACGAGGAGTTCGAGAAGATGCTGGCCGGCCAGCAGACTGCGCAGCAGGCGCTCGACAACGCGGTCGCACGCGGCAACAAGGCGATTCAGGAAGCGATCGGAAATTGAAGCGATTTGTCAGTTGAACCTCGTCCACGCGGACCCGCGTGGACGACTTCCTGAACAGCGAGGGAACCACACTGTCTCCACGCGTCGTCTTTCCCAACAAGACCCTGCCTTACCTGCTGGTGGCGCCGCAACTCGCCATTACGCTGATCTTTTTCTACTGGCCGACGGGGCAGGCGCTCTACCAGTCGATGCTTAGGGAAGACCCGTTCGGGCTGAAGAGCAAGTTCGTCGGGCTCGCCAATTTTCGCAAGGTGCTGGCCGACCCGGCCTACCTCAACTCGATCAAAGTTACGCTGGTGTTCTCTCTGGCGACCGCGATGGTCGCCATGGGTGTGGCCCTGTTGCTTGCCGTCATGGCCGAGAGGGTGGTGCGCGGCAAAGGCCTTTATCGCACGCTGCTGATCTGGCCGTATGCGGTGGCGCCGGCGATTGCCGGCATGTTGTGGCTGTTTCTGTTCAACCCCTCGATCGGTTCGCTGGCCTACGCCTTGAGAGGTCTCGGCATCGCCTGGGATCCCTTGCTTAACGGAAACCAAGCCATGATCCTGCTGGTGTCTGCGGCTGCCTGGAAGCAGATCAGCTACAATTTCCTGTTCTTCGTCGCCGGGCTGCAGGCGGTGCCGAAGACGTTGATAGAGGCGGCGGCCATGGACGGCGCCGGGGAGACGAAGCGCTTCTGGACCATCGTCTTCCCGCTGCTCGCACCGACGACCTTCTTCCTGCTGGTCGTCAACACTGTCTATGCGCTGTTCGACACTTTCGGTATCGTTCATGCCGTCACCGGCGGCGGGCCAGGCAAGGCCACCGAGACGCTGGTCTACAAGGTCTACAATGACGGTTTCGTCAATTTGATCCTCGGCGATTCGGCCGCGCAGTCGGTCATCCTGATGGTCATCGTCATCTCACTCACGGCCATCCAGTTCCGCTATGTGGAACGCAAAGTCCACTACGGTTGAGCGCGAGCGATGATTGGTCAGTCCCCGCTTCGCGCCCTCATCGCCCACGCCGTGCTCATCCTGGGCATCCTGATCGTCGCTTTCCCGATCTACTACACCTTCGTTGCCTCCACGCAGACGCTGCAGACCATCCTCAAGCCGCCATTGCCTCTTTTGCCCGGCGACCAGGTCTGGAACAATTACAGCGAGGCGCTGTTCGGCGGTGTCGGCCGCATCGGCGGCGTCAGTGTCGGCCGATTGCTGCTCAACACCACGATCATGGCGCTCGGCATCGCGGTGGGGAAGATTTTCATCTCGATCCTTTCGGCCTATGCGATCGTGTTCTTCCGTTTTCCGCTTCGGATGGTCTTCTTCTGGCTGATCTTCATCACGCTGATGCTTCCCGTCGAGGTGCGCATCCTGCCGACCTACAAGGTGATGGTCGATCTCGGCATGATCGACACCTATGCCGGCCTGATCATTCCGCTGATCGCCTCGGCCACCGCCACGCTTCTGTTTCGCCAGTTCTTCATGACCATCCCAGGTGAGTTGGTGGAAGCGGCGCGTGTCGACGGCGCCGGACCATGGCGCTTCTTTTTCGACATCCTGCTGCCGCTGTCGCGCACCAACATCGCGGCGCTGTTCGTCATCCTCTTCATTTATGGCTGGACGCAGTACCTGTGGCCGCTGCTCGTCACCAACAGCAATGACATGAACACCATCGTCATCGCACTTAGAAAGATGGTCTCCTTCGCCGATGCCGATACCCAATGGCATCTGGTCATGGTCACCGCGATGCTGGCCATCCTGCCGCCGATCCTGATCGTGGTGCTGATGCAACGCTGGTTCGTGCGCGGACTGGTCGATACCGAAAAGTGAGAAGCTGATGGCGACCGTCGATCTGAAGGATGTGAAGAAAGTCTATCCCGGCGGCGTCGAGGCGGTGAGGGGTGTCTCGATCGCCATTCCCGACAAGGAGCTTTGCGTTCTGGTTGGGCCGTCCGGCTGCGGCAAGTCCACGCTGCTGCGGATGATCGCCGGGCTTGAGACCATTTCTTCCGGCATCGTCGCCATCGACGGCAAGATCGTCAACACGATCGGTCCGACCGAGCGCGACATCGCCATGGTGTTCCAGAACTATGCGCTCTATCCACATATGAAGGTCTACGACAACATGGCCTACGGGTTGCGCAACCGGGGTACTCCCAAGGACGAGATCGACAGCAGGGTTCGCTCGACCGCCAAGGTGCTGGAGCTCACGGCGCTGCTCGACCGGCGCCCGCGCGAGCTTTCCGGCGGCCAGCGCCAGCGCGTGGCCATGGGTCGCGCAATCGTGCGCAATCCAAAAGTCTTCCTGTTCGACGAACCGCTTTCCAACCTCGACGCCAAACTGCGCGGCCAGATGCGGGTCGAAATCAAGAATTTGCAGCGCTCGCTCGGTGTCACCTCGGTCTACGTCACCCACGACCAGCTTGAGGCGATGACGCTGGCCGATATTCTCGTCGTCATGAATGGCGGGTTGGTCGAGCAGACGGGCGCGCCGCTCGACATCTACGAGAAGCCGGCATCGACCTTCGTCGCCTGCTTCATCGGAGCGCCGCCGATGAACCTTCTGCCTCTTTCGCAAGGACCGGCTGGTCCGGCGCTGACCGACGGCAAGACGGTTGACTTCGCGCCTACGAACGCCGCCACGCTTGGCTTCCGCCCTGAGGATGCCGACGTCACCTTCAGTGCCGAGGCATCATCCGGCGCGCTTATTCTGCCTGCGGCGGTCGAGGCGGTCGAACCTGTGGGAGCCGAAAGCTTTCTTCACTGTGCCGCCGGCGGCAACCGCATCGTCGTGCGTGTGGCCGGCCGCGCCACGGCCAAACCCGGCGATCAACTGCGCGTCGTGGCCAGGGCCGAGAAGCTGCATTGGTTCGACAATGCTGGGAAACGAGTCGATTGACGCAGCCGCTCGCGCCAATCCGACGCATCGGCAGTTCAGGCGAAGACATGCGCCTTGCCGGAAACTGTCAGGCGCACGATCTCGCCGACGGAAGGCGCGTCGATACCCGGTTTGCGCAGGATCAGCGGCGTGCTGCCTATTGCCGCGGCGTCGGGCGGATCGGGGTTGTTCAACAAACGCACCGCAATGGTGCACATCGAGCCGGCGAATTCCGAGTCCGTCACCTCGGCGAAGATCGTGCCCGCAGGACCCGACATGCCTTCGCGCGACGTGCGCTTTACCTGCACCTGCTCCGGTCGCAGCATGATGCGGGCGATGTCGCGCCGCTCCTTCGAGTCGACGGCGATGCGGCCGAGCGAGGAGGTGGCGAAGCCGCCTGAAATCTTTGCCGGCAAGATGATGGCGTCGCCAAGAAATTCGGCGACCATGCGGTCCTTCGGCTGCATATAGAGCTCACGCGGCGTGCCGACCTGCGAGAACTTTCCGTCGCGCATCACCGCGACCTGGCTGGCGAAGGACAGCGCCTCGGCCTGGTCGTGGGTGACCAGGATGGTGGTGATGCCGGCGGCTTCGAGTAGTTCGGCGACCGCCTTGCGCATCGAGGCGCGCAGACCGGTGTCGAGCGCCGAGAACGGTTCGTCGAGAAGCATCAGCCTGGGCTTCATCGCCATGGCGCGGGCCAGCGCCACGCGCTGCTGCTGGCCGCCGGAGAGCTGGTGCGGGCGGCGCTTGAGGATCGCCTTGTCCAGCCCGACGGTATAGGCGAGCTCGGCGATGCGCTCGGCGCGCTGGTCCTCGCCGCGGGCCATGCCAAAGCCGATATTGTCGCCGATGCTGAGATGCGGGAACAGGGCGCCGTCCTGCGCCACCAGGCCGATGCCGCGGCGGTGCGCCGGCACCGCATGGCCGCCATTGGCCAGCACCTCGCCGTCGAGCACGACGCGGCCCTGGTCGGGCGCCTCGAAGCCGGCGATCAGCCGCAGCAACGTCGTCTTGCCGCAGCCGGACGGGCCGACGATCGCGGTGCGACTGCCGCTTGCGGCGCTGAGCTCGATGCCGGCAAGGGCTGCGACCGGGCCGTAGTGCTTGGTGAGGCCACTGATTTCGAGAAAGCTCATCGCCCGGCCATCCGTTTCGACTGGACATAGAGCAGCCAGGTCAGCGGCAGCGACATCGCCACCATGATGAAGGCGTAAGGGGCGGCGGAGGCATAGTCGATCTCGCCGCTATAGGACCAGAACGCCATGGCCAGCGTGCGCGTGCCGTTGGGCGCCAGCATCTGGGTGGCGGTCAGCTCGTTCATGATGCCGAGCGCGACCAGCGCCATGCCGGCCGCAGCCCCCGGCGCCGACAGGCGAATCGTTGTCGACCAAAGCGCCTTCAGCGGCGGCCGGCCAAGGCTGGCGGCGGCGCGTTCGAGCTCGACCGGCGCCTGTGCGATCGAGGCTCTGAGGCTGATCAAGGCGCGCGGCAGGAACATCAGCGCATAGGCGACCAGGATTGTGAACAGCGTCTGGTAGAGCGGCATGGCGATGCGCACGGTGATGGTGACCAGCGCCAACGCGATGACGACGCCGGGCAGCGAACCGACGATGTAGTTGCAGCCCTCGAGCAGCCGCTGCAGCGGCCCGGGCGCGCGGATCGAGATCCAGGCCATCGGCATGGCGGCGATTGTCGCAAGCAAGGCGCCGGCGAGCGCCAGGAAGAGCGTCTGGCCAAGCGCCAGGCCGATCTCGTCGAAACGCCAGACATCGGCGCCGCCAGCGACCAGCCAGCGGCCGATGGTGACGAAGGGCACGCCGATGGCGAGCAGCGTGGTGATGGCAGGCAGAGCCAGGCAAGGCAGCGTGGCGCGCCCGAGCCTGGTGCGCTGCTGGCGGCGCGCGGCACCCGAGCCTACGCGGGCATAGCGTTCCTCGCCGCGCACCAGCACCTCCAGCGCGAGCAGCACGAAGCAGCAAGTCACCAGGACGCCGGCTAGCATGTTGGCGGCGGGACCGTTGAAGGTCGACTGGAACTGGTCGACGATCGCCGTGGTGAAAGTGTCGAAGCGGATGAAGACGTAGAGGCCGTATTCGGCCAGCAGATGCAGGCCGACCAGCAGCGCGCCGCCGCAAATGGCCAGTCTCAGCTGCGGCAGCACGACACGCCAAAACACCCGCCATGGTCCAAGGCCGAGTGCTGCGGCTGCGTCCTCCAAAGCAGGATCGAGCCGGCGCAGAGCCGCCGCCAGCGGCAGATAGAGGAACGGGAAATAGGCGAGAACCGAGACCAGCACGCCGGCCCACAGGCCGTGCAAGGTCGGCACCATGGTGATCCAGGCGTAGGAATGCACGAAGGCGGGGATGGCGAGCGGCGCCACCGACAGCCAAGCCCACAGGCGGGCGCCGGGCAGGTCGCTGCGCTCGGTCAGCCATGCCAGCGTCACCGACAGCACGGTGGCGATCGGCACGGTGAGCGCCACCAGAAGCACGGTGTTGACCAGAAGTTCGCCGACGCGCGGCCGGAAGACCAGGGCCGAAGCAGTGTCCCAGCCGATCTGCACACCGATCCAGATGATGAACGCCAGCGGCAGCAGCGACAGCAGCGAGACAATTATGGCGGCAAGCGCGATCCAGGACATGGGCTTCCGGCGGGACCGCCCGACTGTCTGGCCTGAACGTGCGAGATCGACCGCAGTTTGCATCAGCTCGACCGCGCCACTGCCGCCGGGGCGGGGGCGCCGCAGGCGCGGCCGGAAACGCAATGTGTTGTCATGGACAATGCCATCTCGAAAACAGAGCGCTCCTGCGGAAAGTCCGGCAGGAGCGCAATCGTTGCCCTTTTAGGACGAACCCAGCCTAAAGCAAGCCGGCTGCCGTCATCAGGTCCGTCACCTTTTTGGAGTTCAGTGTCGCCGGATCGACCTTCGGCGCCTGCAGGTCGGCCAGCGGCACCAGCTTGGGATTGGACTGCGCGTCCTTGCCGATAGCGTATTCGAAGGACGTGCCGGTCTTCAGCACGTCCTGGCCGCCTTTCCCGGTCACCCATTTGAGGAACGCCTGGGCTTCCTTCGGGTGTTTGCTCGAGGCGAGCACGCCGCCGCCGGAGATCGAGACGAAAGCGCCGGGATCCTGGTTCTTGAAATAATGCAGTTCGACGTTCTTGCTGTTTTCGCCGGTCTTTGCCTGATCGCCGAAATAGTAATAGTGGTAGATGATTCCGCCTTCGATCTCGCCGGCATTGACCGCCTTCATCACCGTGCCGTTGCCCTTGTAGGCGGTGAAATTCTCCTTCATGGCCTTCAGCCAGTCGGCGGTTGCGGCTTCGCCCTTGAGCTCGAGCAGCGCGCTGACGATGGCCTGAAAATCGGCGCCGGAAGGCGAGGCTGCCCAGCGGCCTTTCCAGGCGGGATCGGCGAGATCGAGCATCGATTTGGGCAGCTTTTCGGCCGTGAGCTTGGTCTTGTTGTAGGCAAAGACGGTGCTGCGCGCCGCGACACCCACCCATTTGCCGCTGCTCGGCTGGAATTCGGCCGGGACTTGCGCCAGCGTGTCGGCGTCGACCGGCGCGAAAAGGCCCGCCGCTTCGACCAGGGTCATCGCCGGCGAGTTTTCGGTCAGGAACACGTCGGCCGGCGAAGAAGCGCCCTCGGCGACGATCTGGTTGGAGAAATCGCTGTCGCCGCCATTGCGCAGCGTGACCTTGATGCCGGTTTCCTTGGTGAAACCTTCGACCCATTCCTTGGCCAGGCTCTCATGCTGGGCGTTGTAGACGATGATGCCTGCATCCGCGGCCATCGCCGGCCCGGCGATCATGCTCACGGCCAGCGCTGTGGCCCCCGCTAGGGTGGAGAGCGTGTATCTCATGGCGTCATCCTCAATCTCGGTGGTTCTGGTTTCGCAGGCTGCACCTATCGATACCTGACAGCAGTAGTCAACATTGCTCGGCTGCTTCAATCGGTCGCCGCTCCCGCAAACTTTCGTGATTTTGCGGCACTTTGGCTTGGACATTATTTCGCCGGACACGTAACAAATCGGTGCCGAGGCGCGAAGATCGGGGAGTGAACTCTTGTGAGCGGCAAGGATGAGGCCGAGCTTTCCCGGCTGATGCGGGCCGCGATCGCGGGAGATGAAAGGGCCTACGCCGACTTTTTGCACCGGATCGCCGCGCTGGTTCGCGGCTTTGCGAGGCGCAAGATCGTACAGGGCGGGGTCGATCCCGAGGATGTCGTGCAGGAAACCTTGCTGGCCATTCATGTGAAACGGCATACCTGGCGCCAGGACGCGCCGGTGTTGCCATGGATCTATGCGATAGCCCGCTTCAAGCTGATCGATGCTTTCCGGCGGCGCGGACGGCGCATCGAAATCGAGATCGACGAGATCGCCGAGACCTTTGCCGAGCCGGAAACCGAGACCGTCAGCGAACGCGACATCAACCGGGCGCTGGACGGACTGCCGGCTGCGCAGCGCTCCGTCGTTTCTTCGATCTCGGTCGACGGCCGCTCCATCGGCGAGACGGCGGCCAGGCTCGGCGTCAGCGAGACGGCGGTGCGGGTGTCGCTGCATCGCGGGCTTGCCGCGATCGCCAAGCGATTTGGGCAGGGGCGCTTCGGGCGGCAGTGACATGAGGACGGAGGATCTCATCAAGGCACTCGACGCCGACACAAGCAGCAAGGCGATGCCGCTGCGCTCGGCCTGGTTGATGGCGGCGGCAGCCGCGGCGGTGATCGCGGCTCTGGTCTTCTTTCTCACCATCGGCCCGCGTCCCGACATCATGACCGCCATGCACACGATGCGGTTCCTGGCGAAGTTCGTGTTCACCATCGTGCTAGCCGTCACCGCCTTTGGCCTGGTCCGGGCGTTGTCGACGCCGGGCGCTTCGACGGCAAGAGCCGCGGCCTGGATGCTGGCGGCGCCGCTGCTGGTGGCCGTGGCGGTGGCTCTCGAACTGTTCATGGTGCCGGAGCCGATGTGGAGCACGCGCATGGTCGGCTCCAACATGATGATCTGCATGGGCTTCATCCCGCTGATCGGAATCGGCCCGCTTGCCGTCTTCCTGTGGATGCTGCGCTATGGCGCGCCGACGCGGCCGGTGTTGGCCGGGGCGGTCGCGGGACTGCTCGCCGGCGGCCTGGCGGCAACCTTCTACGCCGCGCACTGCTTCGACGATTTGCCGCTTTTCGTCGCCACCTGGTACACGCTCGCCATCGCCGTCCTCGCCGGTCTGGGCGCGCTCGGGGGACGGTTCTTCGTGCGCTGGTGACCGGGCGGTTCAAGATCGCCCAATAATCACCGATCCTTAATCATGCCGGCAATTGTTTGCGGGTTCACCGTGTTGCCGGTGGCTCCGGCGCAACCTTTCCTTAAAATCGATCATCCAGTGTTTTTTGCAGAAATGTGTTGCGCATGGGGTGGCATGCACAGTGATGCGACGAGAGCGAAAAAGCCTGCGGGCTGACAGTCACGTGGCTTTGGTGCTTGCGGCCGGAGGGCTTTGCGCTGCCGTGGTCGCGCTCCTGCTGTCGCGGCTCGATGTCAGCGCCGAAGTGCTGAAACTCTGCCTGCAGATATCGGTGCCGGTCGCCGCCGTTGCGCTGATTCTCGCCGCCCTGTTCATTTACCGGATACTGGACGACCGCCGGCAGATCGCCGAAAGCGAGCAGCGTTTCCGCCGCGCCATGGAGGATTCGGCGATCGGCATCGCCATTGTCGGCCTCGACGGCCGCATCCATGAAACCAACCCGGCCTTCGCCGCCATGCTCGGCTATAGCAAGCAGGAGATCGAGGCGCTGACCTTCTTTCAGATCACCCATCCCGACGATGTGCAGATCGGCCGTGAGACGATGGACGGCATGCGGGCGGGCACCGTCAACGCCTTCCACTTCGAAAAGCGCTACCTCAGGAAGGACGGCACGCCGGTATGGGCCCATCTTGCCGGTTCCGTCATTCGCGACGAGAAGAGCGGGAGCCCGCTCTACCTGGTCTCCCAGATCGAGGATATCGATGCGCGCAAGCAATCCGAGGCGCGCATAGCCGAAGCCGAAACGCGCTGGAATTTTGCCCTGGCCAGCGCCGGACAAGGCGTCTGGGATCTTGATATGCGGAAGGGCGGCACCACCTACTCCGCCACCTGGGTGAAGATGCTGGGCTATGCCGATGGCGAACTGGACGGCGACCCCGACCGCTGGCTGGCGATGATCCACCCCGACGATCGCGAAAACGTCGCCGAAGCCGATCGTGCCCATCTGGAGGGCAGGACACCGTTCTTCGAAGCCGAGTTCCGGATGCGCCACAAGGATGGCCACTGGGTCTGGATCCTCGACCGCGGCAAGACGCTCGAACGCGACAAGGACGGACGGCTGGTCAGGGCCATCGGCAGCCTGACCGATATCACCCAGCGCAAGCAAACCGAGGAAAGCCTCATCGTATCGGCGGCAATGCTGGCCGACGAGAAGGAGCGGCTGAGGGTGACGCTGCAGTCGATCGGCGACGCCGTCATCTGCACCGATGCCGCCAACCGCATCACCTTCATGAACCCGGTCGCCGAAAAGCTCACCGGCGTTGTTGGCGCGGAGGCGCTCGGCAAGACGCTTGGCCATGTCTACTGGGCGGTGGACGAAGAAACCGGGCAAAGGATCGGCATGACGCGGCCGGCGCTCGGCAGCGCCAGCCCTGCCGACCAGAACAGTCGCGCCGTCCTCATCCGTCGCGACGACACACGCTGCAGCATCCGCCAGGTGGTGTCGCCGATCATGAACGACCGCCAGGAGTTCTGCGGTCTTGTCATCGTCTTCCAGGACTTCACCGATGCGCGCGCCTTGCAGCGCCAGCTCGCCTATGCCGCCGCGCATGATGCGCTGACCGGCCTTGCCAACCGTTCGAGCTTTATCCGCACCATGGAGGAACTGGTCGACCGGAGCCGCAAGGCCGGCACAGCCAGGTCGGCGGGCGAACATCATTTCATGTTCATCGATCTGGACCATTTCAAGCTGGTCAACGACACTGGCGGGCACGCCGCCGGCGACGCCTTGCTGAAGCGGGTTGCCGAGGCCATTCGCGGTGCGCTTGGGCCGGAGGATATCGTGGCCCGCCTCGGCGGCGACGAATTCGCGGTCATCCTGAAAGCCGGGCCGAGCGCCGGCGCCAGGATTGCCGCACGCTCTGTCATCGACGCCATCCGCGGCCTGCAGTTCAGCTGGGACGGCCGGCCGCATGCGATCGATGCCAGCATCGGGCTGGCGCCAATCCACAGCAACAGCGGTGAAGTCGACGAGATCATCGCCCGGGCCGATGCTGCCTGCTATGCGGCCAAGGCCGCCGGCCGCGGCTGTGTTTCCGTGGCGCCTGACGATACCGGGTCAAGAGGCCAAGCAGAGCCGCCGCTTGCAGCGGCGTCCTGAGGGAGCACGGAACTTTCGTTCTGGTGGTTAGCGCGTCGGAACCGGATGCTCGCCGCGATAGTCGTAGAAGCCGCGCCCGGTCTTGCGGCCGAGCCAGCCGGCCTCGACATATTTCACCAGCAGCGGGCAGGGGCGATATTTCGAATCCGACAGGCCGTCATGCAGCACCTGCATAATCGACAGGCAGGTGTCGAGGCCGATGAAATCGGCGAGCTGCAGCGGTCCCATCGGATGGTTGGCGCCGAGCCGCATGGCGGTGTCGATGGCATCGACCGAGCCGACCCCCTCATAGAGCGTGTAGATCGCCTCGTTGATCATCGGCAACAGAATGCGGTTGACGATGAAGGCCGGAAAATCTTCAGAGACGGTGATGGTCTTGTCGAGCTGTTTCACATAGGCCTTGGCCGCCTCGAAGGTCTGATCCTCGGTAGCGATGCCGCGCACCAGTTCGACCAGCTTCATCAGCGGCACGGGGTTCATGAAATGTATGCCGATGAAACGCTCAGGACGGTCGGTCTGCGCGGCAAGCCGGGTGATCGAAATCGACGAGGTGTTGGTCGCCAGAATGGCTTCCGGGTTGAGCTGGGGACAGAGCTGCGCGTAAATCTTGCGCTTGACCGTCTCGTCCTCGGTCGCCGCCTCGATAACCAGATCGGCACCGGCGAGATCAGCCATGGTGGGGGCTGCGGAAATGCGCGCCATCGCTTCGTTACGCAGCTTTTCCTCAAGCTTGCCGGAGCCGACCTGGCGGGCCATGTTGCCGCTGACCGTGGCAATGCCCTTCTCGATACGGTCGGGCGAGACGTCGTAGATCAGCACCTTGAAACCCGAAAGTGCTGATACATGCGCGATGCCGCCGCCCATCTGGCCGGCGCCGATGATGCCGATCGTCTCGATCTTGGCCATTTGCAGCGATCCCGTCGAAAAGGCCTTTGCGGCCTGCTTTTTGTGCAGTGCAAACTAAAAGGGTGGGGCAGCTTCGTCTACCCCACCCTTTCACAATTTAATACGCTTTGGCAGAGAGCGTCAAAGCGCCTTTTGCAGTTCCGGCAGGATGACGAACAGGTCGCCGACCAGGCCATAATCGGCAACCTGGAAGATCGGCGCCTCTTCGTCCTTGTTGATGGCGACGATGACCTTCGAATCCTTCATGCCGGCAAGGTGCTGGATGGCGCCGGAAATGCCGACGGCAATATAGAGGTCAGGCGCCACGACCTTGCCGGTCTGGCCGACCTGCCAGTCATTCGGGGCGTAGCCGGCGTCGACGGCAGCGCGCGAGGCGCCGACGGCTGCACCGAGCTTGTCGGCGACCGGCAGGATGACTTCCTGGAACTTTTCCGAGGAACCGAGCGCGCGGCCGCCCGAAATGATGATCTTGGCCGAGGTCAGCTCCGGACGGTCGGTTTCCGAGAGTTTGTTCTCGACGAAAGTGGAGAGGCCGGGATTGGCCGCGGCCTTGACCGTCTCGACAGCTGCCGAGCCGCCCTCCGGGGCAGCCTGGAAGGAGGCGGTGCGCACAGTGATGACCTTCTTGGCGTCGCTCGACTGCACCGTCTGGATGGCGTTGCCGGCATAGATCGGCCGTTTGAACGTGTCTGGTGAAACCACTTCGATGATCTCGGAGACTTGCGCGACATCGAGCAGGGCCGCCACGCGCGGCGCGACATTCTTGCCCGACGAGGTCGCCGGCGCGATTATGGTGTCGTAGGCGCCGGCCAGCGAGACAACGAGTGCGGCGAGTGGTTCGGCGAGGCGCTCGGCCAGTTCGTCGGCCTCGGCCAGCAGCACCTTGCTCACGCCCTTGAGCTTGGCGGCGGCGTCGGCAGCGCCTTTGGCGCCTTTGCCGGCAACCAGAACATGCACGTCCGAACCGATCTGCAGCGCCGCCGAGAGCGCCTTGGCGGTCTGGTCAGAAAGGCTGGCGTTGTCGTGTTCTGCGATGAGGAGAATGGTCATTTATCTGTTCCTTCCAGTCTCAGAGCACGCCGGCTTCGTTCTTCAGCTTGTCGACCAGTTCGGCGACGCTCTTGACCTTCACGCCCGCCTTGCGGCCGCTGGGCTCCTCGGTCTTGAGCACCTTCAGGCGCGGCTTGACGTCGGCGCCGTAATCGGCCGGGCTCTTTTCGTCGAGCGGCTTCTTCTTGGCCTTCATGATGTTGGGCAGCGAGGCATAGCGCGGCTGGTTGAGACGAAGGTCGGCGGTGATGATCGCCGGCATTTTCAGCTCCACCGTCTGCAGGCCGCCGTCGACTTCGCGCGTCACCTTGGCCTTGTCGCCGTCGATCACGACCTTGGAGGCGAAAGTGCCCTGTGCCCAGCCGAGCAGGGCGGCCAGCATCTGGCCGGTCTGGTTCGAGTCATCATCGATCGCCTGCTTGCCCAGGATCACGAGACCGGGCTGCTCGGCGTCGACGACGCCCTTCAGCACCTTGGCGACGCCGAGCGGCTCGGTCTGTTCGTCGGTCTTGACCAGGATGGCGCGGTCGGCGCCCATGGCGAGCGCGGTGCGGAGCGTTTCCTGCGCCTGCTGCGGGCCGACCGAAACGACGATGATCTCTTCGGCCTTGCCGGCTTCCTTCAGCCGGAGCGCCTCTTCCACCGCGATCTCGTCGAACGGGTTCATCGCCATCTTGACGTTGGCGAGTTCAACCGCCGAACCATCAGCCTTGACGCGAACCTTGACGTTCGCATCCACAACCCGCTTCACGGGCACAAGGATCTTCATTTGCCTGTCACCTCTCCTGAGATATCCGGGCGCGCTATAGCAGCGTGCGCCTCCGCAGAGTTGTCGAAAGCCGACATTCCTGACTGAATTCCGGCCAAACGGAATTCTGGCCGGACGGAATTCTTGTCTTCTGCCGCCTAGCGGTGGCGCTCTCCGTAGTTGTGGAGACGCAACACGTCAATATGCCACGGCAGCGGCCAAACCGCTCAAATCGGTTCAGTTGTGACCGGAAGCGCCACCCCGGCCCCAACGCGTCTCAGGTTGCACGGGAGCGGGACCGGCTGGCGCCGGCCCAGTAGAAGCGGCTGGCTGATCGGCGGGTTCCGGCTCGCCGTCGTCACCGGCGAGCAGCGGCACGCCGCGGCTGCGCATGATGAGCACCAGCACGCCACCGGCAATGATGCCGCCAATATGGCAGGCCCAGGATATCTGGTTTTCGCCGCCGGCGGCAAACATCACCACCTGGAAGCCGATCCACAGGATCAGCGGGATGAAGGCAGGGATACGCAGCGGAATGCGGGCAAAGACCAGCACCCACACTTTCACCCGGGGGTAGAGGACCAGATAGGCGGCGACGACGCCGGCAATGGCGCCGGAGGCGCCGATCAGCGGAACCTCCGAACTCCAGGCGACGAGCCCCTGGAAGAAGGCGCCGGCGATGGCGCAAAGCAGGTAGAAGATGAGGTAGCGGATGTGGCCGAGTGCGTCCTCGACATTATCGCCGAACACCCACAGGAACAGCATGTTGCCGCCGAGATGAAAGATATCGGCATGCAGGAAGGCATAGGTAAGGTAACTCAGGCTCTCGGGAATGACGACGAATTGGGGCGAGAGTTCTGCCGTGTCGTGGACAACCGAAGGAATGAAGCCGAAGCCGAGCACGGCTGCGTTGTTGAAATTTTCGCCGCCGATCGTGGTGATGAGAAACACAAGCGCGTTGACCGCGATCAGGCCGATCGTCACATATTGCAGCCGGATGTGGCGCAACCTGTTGGAGTCGTAAAGCGGGATGAACATGCCCCAAGCCCTTTCCCGCCTTCGAAAATTCAGCGGTTCTTGCCGGGCACCCATAACACGTCGGCATTTCCGTTGTCATTGACCGCACGGGCGGCGACGAACAGAAAGTCGGAGACGCGGTTTATGTATTTCAGCCCCTCGCGATTGACATGTTCGGCCGGGTCCTGCGCCAGCGCCACCATGATCCGCTCGGCCCGTCGCGCCACGGTGCGGGCAAGATGAAGTGCTGCCGCCGCCGGCGTGCCGCCATTGAGCACGAAGGATTTGAGCGGCTGCAGATCCTTGTTGAGAAGGTCGATATCCTTTTCGACGCGGTCGGTCTGCGAGGCGATGATGCGCAGCGGCTCGTAGCCCAGCGGCTTGCCGTCGTCGGGCACGGCGAGATCGGCGCCGAGGTCGAACAAATCGTTCTGGATGCGGGACAGCATGGCGTCGATGGCGGGATAAGTTGCCGCTGTGTGCAGGCGGGCGATACCGATGCAGGCATTGGCTTCATCGACGGTGCCGTAGGCATCGACGCGCAGGTCGGATTTCAGCCTGCGTTCACCGGTGCCGAGGCCAGTGGTGCCGTCATCGCCGGTGCGGGTGTAGATCTTGTTGAGCTTGACCACGTCGCCTCCCGAACGGCCGTCACTTGCGGGTGAAATACACCACCAGCAGGATCAGTGCCAACGCCAGCGCCTGCAGCAGCACGCGTGCCTGCATCAGCTTGTTCGAGCTCACACCGGAGCCGCCGCGCATCATGTTGATGAGGCCGCGGACAAGCACGATCACCACGGCGACCATGACGAGGACGAGGAGGACTTTGATGACGGTTGCCATGATCTGTTCCCAGTTCTGTTGCGATCAGGCGCGTCCGGCCAGAACGCGGTAGAGCATCGATGCCGGCAGGATGCGCTTGAGCATCACGCCAATCCTGGCCGGCACTGTTACCACATAGTGCGGGCGCGGGCGCCGCGACAGAAGTGCATGGCGCAAGGCCGCATAGACCACCTCCGGCCCCTTTTTCAGCCGTGATGAGCTGCCGCCGGCCCGAAGCCGCGCCAGCTGCGCGGCATAGGCGACGTGGTGGACGGAATTCTCGTGGTCGATGTTTTTCAGGAACCAGAACAGCCCGTTGCTGGCGATTTTCGAGGTCACCGGCCCCGGTTCGATCAGCGAGACATGGATGCCGCTGCCCCTGAGTTCCTGCTGCATGCACAGCATCAGGCCTTCGAGCGCGTGCTTGGAGGCTGAGTAGGCGCCGCGAAAAGGCACCGGCGCTAGCCCAAGGATCGAGGAACAATGAACGAGGCGGCCATGTCCCTGGCGACGCATTACCGGTACGATGCGTCGGGTGAGGTCGTGCCAGCCGAAGAAATTGGCCTCGAACTGCTCGCGCAATGCCGCAACCGGCAGGTCTTCCACGGCGCCGGGCTGTGCATGGGCGCCGTTGTTGAACAGGGCGTCGAGGCGTCCGCCTGTCCGCTCCAGCACCGATGCCGCAAGTGCTGCGATGGAATCCGGCTCACGGTAGTCGAGATAAAAGGCCTCGATGCCGTCGGCTTCAAGTGCGGCTATGTCATCCGGCTTGCGCGCCGTTGCAAACACGCGCCAGCCATCCGCCTTCAGCGCACGGGCGCAGTGGGCGCCTATCCCGGACGAGGCGCCGGTGACGATGATGGTGCGCAACTCTTTGGCAGGCGGCATCGTGGTTTGAGCAAGGGTTGCCATTTGCCACAATCCCTTCCCATATTCGCGGCGTCGAGACAATCGAAGGGAACGCGGCTCTTGATGCGGAATATCGTCGTGCTGCGCCGCGTGCTCTATGACGCGCTTGGCCATTTCAACACCGATGACGGCTGGGCCATGGCCAGCCATCTGGCGATCACTTCGCTCATGGCGCTGTTCCCGTTCCTGATCTTCGCCACCACGCTGGCGAGCTTCCTCGGTGCGCAGGCGTTCGCCGATACTGCCGTGCACCTGGTCTTCGACACCTGGCCCGAACAGATCGCCAAGCCTATCGCGCGCGAGGTGCTCAACGTGCTGACCGTGCGGCGCACCGATCTTTTGACCTACGGCGTGCTTCTGGCGGCCTATTTCGCCTCCAACGGCATCGAGGCGCTGCGCACCTCGCTCAACCGCGCCTACCGCGTCGCCGAAACGCGCGGCATCATCTACCGCCGGGTGCAGAGCATTTTCTTCGTGCTGATCGCGACGGCCGGTTTCCTGGCGATCAGCGTGCTCCTGGTCTTTGCGCCTTTGCTGGCGCGGCTGGCGGAAGCTCATTTCGAGTGGATCAAACCCTATACGGGCACGATCACGCTGTGGCGCTACGTCATCGCCTCAACCGTCATCATTGGTGGCTTGTTTGCCGTCCACTACTGGCTGCCGGCGGGCAAGCGCCGCTTTGTCTCGCTGGTGCCTGGCATCATCTTCACTCTGGCTGCGTGGCTTGTCGGCTCGACGATGTTCGCGACCTACCTCGACCATTTCTCGTCCTATGTGACGACCTATGCCGGCCTCGCCTCGATCATGATCGCCGTGGTTTTCCTCTATATGCTGTCGGCGATCTTCATCCTCGGCGGCGAACTCAATGCGGCGATCAGCCGCTTTCTCGAAGCGCGCGCACGGGTCGGCAGCTAGGTTTTGGCTGGCCGAGCCGTGGCCAGCCCGACGCCGAGCGTCGCGATTGCCATGCCGACGATCTGCACGAGGCTGAGCTGTTCGCCGAACAGCGCCCAGGCGATGACAGCGGTGACGGCCGGCACCAGGTAGAACAGCGACGCGACCTTCGACATCTCGCCGTCGCGGATCATCACCATCAGCAGGAAGATGGCGCCGATCGACAGCACCAGGACCAGCCAGGCCATGGCGAAGATCAGTTCGCCGTTGATGATCACCGTGTGGGTCTCCAGTGCCAGCGAAGCCAGGATCATCAGCGAGCCGCCGCCGATATATTGCCACATCGTCGCCGCCACCAGGTCGCCACCCGAGGCATAGCGCTTCTGCCAGATGGTCCCGGCGCTCATGCCCAGCACCGAGACCAGCGACGCCGTCAGGGTTTCGGGCGTAACGCCGCCGCCGAGAGCGCCGAGCTTCGGCCACAGCACGATGATCACTCCCACAAGGCCGACGGCAAGGCCGGCCCAGTGGCGCGGCAGGATGTCCTCGCCGAGGAACCGGCCGGCAAGCACGGCGGTGATCAGCGGTTGCAGGCCGACGATCAGCGCCGAAAGCCCGGCGGGCATGCCCCTGTGGATCGCCCAGAACACGGCGCCGAGATAGATGCCATGCATGAGGATGCCGGCGACCGTGGCGTGAAGCGCTTCTGCCCTTGTGGCTCGCTTCGCGCCAAGCACGAGCATCAGCCCGGCAAGCAGCAAGGCGGCGATGACAAAGCGGGCTGCCAGAAAGGTGAAGGGCTCCGCCCAGGGCATGGCGTAGCGCGCGCCGATGAAACCTGTCGCCCACAGGACGACAAACGAGGCGGGGATGAACCGCTTGAGACTGTGCATTTCGGGGAAGCCGTTTCCGGTGGAGAGGTCCGATTCGGTGAAGAGACAAATACGGCAATTGCTCTAATGCGGTTCAATCCGGCAAGCAAAGTGAAACAATTGGTACATAAGCTCATCCTGATGTAGGAGGTGGCCGAATTCAAAGGGCGGCGTCAGGGCAATCGACTTCTGTCGATCGATCCGGCGACATGGCGTTTTGGCTTCGACAGGGAGCGCGCATGCTGTTGCATCTCGATACAAGCTGGCTGTTGATGACGGTGGCCAGTGTGGCCGTGTTCGGCTTCTTCTTCGGCTCAGCGCTCGACGCCATCATGCAGGAGGACGGTTTTGGGTCGACCGGCAACACGCTGCTGTTCACGCTCGGCTTTTTCGCCGCGGTCATGGCCGCGAACGAACATGGCATCGTCCTGAGAGATCTGAAGCTCGCGGTTGCCTGGGGACTGGGCGGCGCCTTCGCGTTTATCGGCGCGTTGGCGCTGCTCAAGGCGGGGCTGGCCCGGCTTTAGTCATAGCCCGGCCAGCCGCCTGACTTCGTCCGGCGACATGCCTGCCTGCCTCAGCGCGGCAAGGCCGGTATCAGCAAAACTCTTCGACAGTTTGCGCCCATCCGGACCGAGTATGAGACGGTGGTGGAAATACTGCGGCTGGCCGAGGCCGAGCAATTCCTGCAGCAGGCGCTGGATGCCGGTCGCGGAATAGAGGTCGCGGCCACGCACGACATGGCTGACGCCTTGCAGAGCGTCGTCGACGACGACGGCCAGGTGATAGCTGGTCGGGATGTCGCGGCGCGCCAGAATGACGTCGCCCCAGTCCTGCGGACGCGCCTCGACACGCTGCGTCGCCGAAAGCGTCTCGTTGGTGAATTCGCGCCAGGACAAATCCGTGCCGACGCGCGCCAGCGCTGCATCAATGTCGAGGCGCCAGGCGAAGGGCGCATTTTCGGCGATGCGGCGGTTGCGTTCGCTGACCGGCAGCGCCTTGTCGGCGGCGGGATAAAGCGGCACGCCGTCCGGGTCGCGCGGCCAGCCGCGGCCGCGCTTTTCGCTGTCGGCGATGAAGGCCCTGATCTCGCCACGGCTCATAAAGGCAGGGTAGACGAGTTCTTCGCGGACCAGCCGGTCGAGCACGGCCTGATAGTCGGAGAAATGCTCGGCCTGGCGCCGCACCGGCTGTTCCCATTCGAGACCTAACCATTCGAGGTCGCGAAAGATGCCGGCCTCGAATTCAGGCGGGCAGCGGATCGTGTCGATGTCCTCGACGCGCAGCAGCAGGCGGCCGCCGGCCGCACGCGCCAGTTGCTGGTTGAGCAGTGCCGAATAGGCATGGCCGAGATGCAGTTCGCCATTCGGGCTCGGCGCGAAGCGGAATGTCAGGAGCGTCATCTCACAAGCGGCAATCGGGTTGTGCAGCGGTTTTGCCAATTGCTACCGTGCGGTCGGTTCAGGAACAAGAAACATGCAACGCATCGCGACACTGGACGATATTGCGCGCGGGCTGGATGCGCTTTGCGCAATCGATCCGCGCCTGGAAAAGGTGCGCGGCATGGCCGGAGAGGTGCCGCTGCGGCTGTCGGAGCCCGGCTTTCGAAGCCTGGCCTCCATTATCGTTTCGCAACAAGTATCCCGTGCGAGCGCCGATGCGATTTTCGGCCGGCTGGTGAAACTGGTCGATCCGCTGACGCCGCAGGCGATCCTTGCCGCCGGCGAGGACATGTTTCGCGAGGCCGGGCTGTCGCGGCCGAAGCAGCGCGGTCTGATCGCGGTTGCGCAGGCCGTGGTTGAGGGGCTCGACCTGCATCACCTCTGTTCGCTCGACGCCGAAGAGGCGATCGCGGCTATGATCGCGGTGCCGGGCATCGGCCCGTGGACGGCGGAAGTCTATCTCCTGTTTGCCGCCGGCCACCCCGATATTTTCCCCGCGCGCGACGTCGCGCTGCAGAGCGCGGTCGGCCACGCGCTCGGTATCGAGCCGCGTCCGCCGGAGAAAACGCTGATCGCCCTGGCCGAATCATGGAGCCCGTGGCGAGGTGTCGCATCGCGGCTTTTCTGGTCCTATTATCGCGAAACCAGGGGCCGGGACGCGGCACCTCCGAACTGAAACCGCAAAAAAGCATGAAAACCCTGCATTTTTGCCGCGTTTGGCTGATGACAATCCGCTTCACATCCCTGTCATGTCGGGCTTACAGTATCCACGCCGATCGGTTTTAAACGAGGAGGTCAACAAGGTGACGGTTGCCGTATCTCCGGATGGGCTTCCTGCGCTGGTGCTGAATGCGGATTACCGTCCGCTCAGCTATTACCCCTTGTCGCTCTGGTCCTGGCAGGACGCCATCAAGGCGGTGTTCCTCGACCGGGTCAACATCGTCGCCGAATACGAGCATGCGGTGTCTTCGCCGACCTTTTCGATGAAGCTGCCCAGCGTCGTCAGCCTGAAGGCCTATGTGAAGCCGTCGAGGCACCCGGCATTCACCCGCTTCAACGTGTTCCTGCGCGACCGCTTCCAGTGCCAGTATTGCGGCACGCCCGAGGATCTGACCTTCGACCACGTCATCCCGCGCCATCGCGGCGGGGCGACGACGTGGGAGAATGTCGTGGCCGCCTGTTCACCCTGCAATCTGAGGAAGGGCGGCATGATGCCGGCGCACGCCAAGATGTGGCCGCTGCAGAAGCCCTACCAGCCGACCGTGCACGACCTGCACAACAATGGCCGGCTGTTCCCGCCCAACCATCTGCATGAAAGCTGGATGGATTATCTCTACTGGGATGTGGAGTTGGAGCCGTAGGGATTGGCCCGATCGGCCTTGCCAGGGCAATCGCCGATGTCAGGTGCTGCCCCTCATCCGGCTGCCGCCACCTTCTCCCCGTATTGTGACGGGGAGAAGGGAATTGGCTGCAAATCTGGCGCCCTTTTTTCAGCGTTCGGGATTGGCGAAACCATCGATGACTGCGTCTTTCTCCCCGTCACTACACGGGGAGAAATGCCCGGCAGGGCAATGAGGGGCGGTGCCAACATTTAGAGACTGGCCGCATGGCGCGACCTCGCACTTGATTAGTCGCGCGCCAGCGCGCCGCGGAAGGCGATGGCGGCGAGGATGAAGCTGGCGATGGCGTTCCAGCCGGCCAGCGACAGGCCGAGGATACGAAGGGCTGCCTTGTCGCAGGATGGCGGCACGAATTTGTCGAGCGCGTCGAGCACGCCCTTGCCGCCGGTGTCGACCGGGCCGGCGCCGGCCGTGCAATCGGCCGGGCCCTGCCACCAGGCCCATTCGACGCCCGAATGATAGACGCCGAGATAGAGGCCATAGAGCATCAGCAGGCCGCCGACGGCAAGCAGGCCGCGCGTCAGCCATGCGGGCGCGCTAAGCATCGAGGCGATCACCGCCAGCAGCATCAGCGGGGCGCCGATATAATAGGGCGCGCGCTGCTCCAGGCACAGATGGCAGGGGATGTAGCCGCCTATGTGCTGGAAGGCGAGCGCGGAGCCGACCGTGGCGGCCATGGCGACGGCGAGAAACAAAGCGGTGCGCGTCCGCTGGCGTCCGGTATCGGCTGTCATCGTGGCTGTCATGTTTCGTCCGTTGAATTCGCCGTCCGCCGGCATAGTCCTGACCCACCGCCCGCCTTGGGCGGTCAGAAGGCGTATTTGACGACGATATAGAGCAAAATCAGGGCAGCGGCGCCGGCGCCGACGATCAATCCCAAACGCTTCTCGATGAATTCCTTGATCTCTTCGCCATAGCGGCGCAGCAGCCAGGCAAGAAGCAGGAAACGAGCGCCACGCGCCAGGATGGCGGAGACGATGAAGACGAAAAGATTGACGTGGAGGGCGCCTGCCAGAATGGTGACCACCTTGATCGGCGGCAGGTGGGCGGCACCCGATGTGACGAGCAGCACCAGCATCAGCCCGGTGCCGGCCGACTGCCACCTCTCGAACGCGTCAAGGCCGCCAAAGTGCTCCAGCATCGGCCGTGCTATCGTGTCGTAGGCATAGTAGCCGATCAGCCAGCCGGCAATGCCGCCCAGCACGGACGCAACGGTGGCGGTCAGCGCGTAGCGATAGGCGCGTTCGGGCCGCGCCAACGCCATGGGCAGGTACAAGACGTCGGCAGGTATGAAAAACACCGAGCTTTCGACGAAGGCGATGAAGGCCAGCCACCATTCGGCGGATTTGCGGGCCGCCAGCGACAAGGTCCAGTCGTAAAGTCCGCGAAGCATCGGCTCTCCTGGATGCAGGTTGCCACACGCAACGCGCTTTGATGCGCGTCTGTCTAGAAAGATTTTCCGCGCCGCACAATGGCAGGAGCTTCACGAAACAGAAAGGCGGGCTTTTGCCGCAAGCAGGGCACGGCGGCGCATTTGGCCAGTTGACGAACAGGCCTCCAACCGTATAGTCCGCGCCCATCCAGGCCTTTGGGCCTGAGCCCCTATGGCGGAATTGGTAGACGCGCTCGACTCAAAATCGAGTTCCGCAAGGAGTGCTGGTTCGATTCCGGCTAGGGGCACCATTTTTGATCTCACGCCAGTTCGCTTCGCTCATGGGCTCCGATGGGGCGGCCTGACCGGCCGACGGGCGGTCGCCCTTGCGAACCCTCCGGGTTCGAACAGTGCCTCGAACACAGAGCCAACCGCGGCTGCTGAGGATGACAGCGATAGCGCCAATCAGCGGCGGCCGGTAGCCCCGCTCTACGTGCTCTCAGGCCGCCGCACGGTGTTCTTCACGGGCAGCTTCCCACACTTCGCGGGCCGCGTCGGCGTTCATGACCGCGATCCCCAATCCCACCGCCAAATCGGGCCACGCGGAATGCCAGAGCAAGGCCGTGACCAACCCTGCGGCAATAATGGCGATGTTGGCCAAGGCGTCGTTGCGGGCCGACAGGAAGGCCGCCTTTGTGAGGCTGCCGCCACGATGCCGGTGCGCGGCCAGCATGTAGGCACAGGACAGGTTGACGGCGAGAGCGCCAAGTCCCGCCAAGGTCAAGGCGATGGGCTGCGGCGGCACCGGCACGTTGAACTTCTCCCAAGCCGTCCAGAGCGTTGCCAGACCCGGCATGAGAAGGATGAGCGCCAATGCCATCCCCACCCGCGCACGGGAGCGCACAGACCACCCAAGTGCGAGCAGGATAAGGAGGTTCACGGAAGCATCTTCAAGAAAGTCGATGCTGTCGGCGAACAGGGACACTGATCCAATGGCGAGCGCCACAGCGAACTCGATCCCGAAATAGGCAAGATTGAGAAGCGCGACGATGAGGACGATGCGGCGAAGGTTCATCTTCTGGCAGTATCCGAAACCAGTGTGTGGAGCTACAGCTTCGCGGTTTCCAAGGAAAGCCCCTGCTCGTTCCGGGTCCCGGCCGATGGGCGGTTGCCCTTGCGACCTTTTGCGTTCGAGCCGCGCCTCGAACACGGACTTAGCGCATATTCCCCGTATGCCCTTGCGAATACCGCCCCGGCTGTGGCCACACCGTCAGGCCGTGCGGCTCTGAGCCAACCCGAAACTTGGTCACCGCGCCTGATGTCGTGTCGATCATGTAGGCGGCACTGTCGAAGCGGCCGGACAGCCATAGTTGTTTGCCGTCGGCGCTGACGTTGCCCATGTCGGGGCTGCCGCCGCCGGGGATCGGCCATTGCGTGACGACCGCGCGGGTAGCGAAGTCGATCACCGTCACGCTGCCCGGTCCCTTTGCCTGGCCCTGCTCCATCTTGTGCGAGCCCCGGTTCGAGACATAGAGCCGCTTGCCGTCGCGGCTGACGACGAAGCCATGGGCGCCGATGCCGGTCGGGATGAAGCCGATTTCCTTGAAACTGTCGCCATCGACGAGGAACACGCCGTCATTCATCATGTCGGCGACGTAAAAAACCTTGCCGTCGGGCGAGAGGCGGATGTCCTGCGGCATGCCCATTTTCGAGAAGTCGAGATGGCCAAGCACCTTCTGGTTCTTCAGGTCGATCTTTGCCAATCCGCCATTGCCGTATTCGCAGGTGAAGATCGCGTAGGCCCCGTCGACCGAGAATTCGGCGTGGTTGATGCCGGGGCAAGTGGGCGTCGGCAGGCTCGACATTAGCGCCATGGTGTGAGGATCGCGGAAATCGAGCCGCTCCAGGGCTTCGTCGACGACGATGGCCGCGCCCGGCATGAAATACAAATTGTAGGGATCGTCCACGGCGATCTGCGGGCCGGGCTTGCCGGTCATCGGGTCGATCGGCGTCAGGCTGCCGTTCTTGCCGGTGCCATTGTTGGCGACCCAGAGCGTCTTCAGGTCCCAGGACGGCACGACGTGCTGCGGTTTGCTGCCGACCGGGAACCTGTCGACTTCCTTGAGTGTCATGGTGTCGATCACCGTGACGCTGTTGGAGGAGCGGTTCGGCACATAGACGCGCGGCAGTGCACCCAGCGTGGCCGGGCTGAGATGGCCGGCGGCGGTGTGGCTGTAGATGTTGACGGACGGCGCGGGCTCGCTGCAATCCTCGGGACAGCTATCGGCCCAGGCGCGGACAGGCAGCAGCGCAAGCAGCGAAAAGGCCGCACGGGGACCGGCGTGACGCAAAAAGGTTCTGATCATCAGGATGGCTTGTCGTGAAGGCCGGCCGAAATTGCCGCCGGAGCCATAGCTGGTGTCTTGCCGTTGATCCAGTGGCTATCGCCGTCCCAGCAAACTCTTCACGCGGTTGCGCAGCAGGCGGGCCATGTTGCGGGTTTCGCGGTAGAGATGCAGCTGCGAGGCGGCCTGGCGGGCGAGGCGGTCGGCATCCGGCGTCAGTCCGATCACCAGCGAGCCCATCGGCTTGCGCTCGCTCCACAGCCGGCTCATCACCGGGTGGTCGGGCACGGCGCAGGAATCGGTCATCATGATGTTGGGGTCGTCGAGATGCTGCCTGGTCACCTCGATCATCAGCAGCGTGCCCGGCGAATAGGTCGCCAGCGTCTCGTCATAGGCGGTCTTCCAGGTGTAGGCGACGCCAGCCTCGACGAAGACGACCAGGCAGGCGATTGTGCGGCCGTCCAGCGTCAGGGAATGGATGCGGCACATGTCCTGCTCGGCCAGCCGGTGCACGGCCTCGCGGGCAAAGGCGGCGCGGTAGCGGTCGATGGCCATGGCGGTGCGCTCGCGGCCCTTCCAGCCGGCCGCTTCCAGCGTCAGGAAACTTTCGATGGCGTGGCGGATTTCGTCCGGTCCCCGCGCCACGATATGTTCCAGCCTGCCGAGATCCCCCAGGCGCCGCTTCAGGCGGCGGAATTCGCGGTAGTGGTGCGCGCGCAGCGATGCTTTCAGATACGCCTCGCCGTCGAGCGCACTTTCGAGCACCGGCCGGTCCGCCTTGCCGGTGGTGACCATTGTCAGGCCGCGCGTCTCGGCAACGGTGGCCAGCACGCTGGCCAACGGGCCGTCGAGGCGCATGTCGGGCAGCACGAAGACCTTCGGCAACTTGAGATGCGGCCGCGACAGCATGCCGAAGAAATCCTCGACGACGCCGATCGGGTCGTCATGGTCGACCAGCGGCGTGCCGATCGGGCCGAACGGGCTCGACCAAGTGCGCATCACCGGAACGCCGAGCGGCACGGCCGGCCTTTCGACCGAGAACGGCACCAGCAGGCGCAGCCGGTTGCGGTATTCGTCGCCGTCGCGGATCACCGCCAGCTTGACCTCGCGATCTTCCAGCCGGGGCATGGCCGGCGCCAGAAAGCGCGGGTTGAAGAAGACGTTGGGCTCGATCGTGCGGGTGCACAGATAGTCGAGTTCCTCGACCAGTTCGAAGCCGGCCGAAGCCGGATAGATCGCCAGCTTGCGCAGCGGCCGGTTGTTGGCGAGGATCTCGAGATGCGCCGGATCGGCGTCGCGCGCCAGGCCGGCAAGGCCGGACACCATGGCGCCGGCCGGACCGCCGCTGGTTTCCTCGATCAGCGGGATGGCGGCCATCAGGCGGCTCCCTCGGCAGCGGGCACGAAGATCAGCATGACGATGCCGAGCTTGCGCCAGACGGTGAAGGACAGGGCGCTGGCCTCGAAGACCATGGCGAGGCTGGTGGCGATCGCCGCCCCCCACAGGCCAAAGAGCGGGATCAGCACCACGTTGAGGCCGATGTTGAAGGCCAGCGTCATGGCATAGACGGCGGCGCAGATGTTCTGGTTGCCGCTCATCGTCAACAGGCTTTCGCAAGGGCCGACGGCGGCGCGCGCCACGACGCCGAACACCAGCAGGAACAGCAGCGGATAGCCGGCGGTGAATTCGGGCCCGAACAGCACCAGCATCGGTTCGCCGAGCGCCAGCACCAGCAGCGCCATCAGCAGCGACGGCCAGAACGTCCACGACACGGTCTCGCGGGCGAAGGCGGCGAGCTTTTCCGGTTCGCCATGGGTGAACTGCGCATAACGCTGGGCAACGCCGGCCTTGACGGAGAAATAGACGAAATGCACCAGCGCCAGCGTCTTGACGGTGGCGAAATAGACGGCGACGTCATTGGGCTGGAGATAGGCGCCGACCATCAGCACGTCGGCGTTGGTGAGCAGGAAGAAGAAGCTCTCGACCAGGAAGATCGGCAGCGAGACGATGAACCACTCAGCGAAATGCACCTTCATCGGCCCGGCCGGGATATTCCTGCCCATGCGCGTGGTCACGCCGATGAGCTGGCCCAGCGTGGTGGCGTAGGTGGCGGCGATCGAAGCGAAGATCGCGGTCCTGGCGTCGGGCGCATAGCCCAGCGCCAGCATCAGCGCCATCAGCGCCAGGATCAGCACCGGCCGCACCAGATAGGTCGGCGACAATGCAAACAACGCCCAGGAATTGGCCCGAGACTGGCCCTGCAGCAGGTCGCCCATGGCGATCATCGGCAGGCAGAACAGGCCGAGGATGAAGGGCATGACATAGTAGCTCTCGATCCAGTTCGCGCACAGCCAGACGCCCAGCGCGCCAAGTCCGGCGATCGCGGTCGAGGCAATCAGCACGAACAGGCGGCTGGCGACCACGATGCCGCGCAGCTCGGCCAGCATGTTGCGTTCGCGGTATTCGGGGATGAAGCGGATAACCGAGGTGTGGAAGCCGAGGCAGGCGAGGTTGCCGACGATGACCATCGTCACCCAGACGAGGACGAAGATTCCGTATTCGAACGAGCCCATCCAGCGCGCCATCAGCACCTGGCTGATGAAGGCGATGACGGCGCTGACGATGCGGATGGCAAAGGCGATCAGCGACATGCGCCCGGCTTCGCCGCGCTCGTCGGCGGTGAACAGCACCGCATCGATCCGGCCAAGCAGAGGCCTCATGCGCAGCGCCAAGCGCTGCGGCAAGAACCGCCCGGCCGTCGTCGCCGCGGAAAAGCGCACCCCGATGTCTCTCCGTTTTCCGCCTCTTTTCAAGGTTTCGATGTATCCGAAACACCTTAAGAAAGGGTGGGCAGGTGCGGGTGCGCCGAGGGGCCAAGGACGGCCGCGTGTGCAAGGTGCGTCATCGTATGCCGGAGGCATAACAAAAGGCGAGCGAACGCCGGGGAAGACTGGGGAGCCGGTCGGCGTTGCGCTCGCCCCTCCCCCCGCCAAGGGGGAAGGCCAGGCACCGGGTGGTCCGGTGCCGGAGGTGTCACATGGGGGCGTTACATGCCCTTCATGGTTTCGCAGGACACGTTCGGGTTCATGTCGGCGAAGGCGCCGGTCGGGTTCTGTTTCCATGCCCAGACATGCAGTTCGTAGAACGGGCCGAGGCCGTAGCGATTGGGGGCGCTGTTGAAGTTGAACAGCTGGCCTTCGAGCGAGGCCGGGCCTTTCGAGGTGATGTATTCGACCGCTATCAGCTTCAGGCCGCCGTCGGCCGTCGGCTCGTACATCACCGCTTCGGGCTTGGCGACATCGACGGCATCGTCCTTGAGATAGGCGCCGTTGACATAGTGGATGCCCATGGCGCCGCCGGTGATGCCGCTGGCGCAAGGGATGGGGGCGTAGCCTTCGGCGGTGGCGGCTGCCACATTTTCGAAGCGGCTGTTGGCGGCGCGCACCTTTTCGGCCAGCGGATTGGCGTCGTGCGCCTGGGCGGCCGCACCCGCCGCGATCGAGATGGCGGCGATGGCCGCGAAGCGTGTCTTCCAAAGAATTATGGTCATGGTCTTCCGTTCGTTTGTTGACGCTCGAGGCGGCGGCGGCCGATGCCGAAACGCCTGCGGCGTTGGTTTAGGATTTGGTTTGTCCGTCCCGGTTCATGCGATGCGGCTTCCGTTGCCGGGCTTTGGCCGCAGCCATTAAAAACCGTGCAAAATCAACGATCCCAAATGTAATATTGCCAATATTCCTGCGGGACGTCCCGCTCCGATAGCCCGATGTCGCGCCTCAGATAGTCGCCTTCCGGGGGCAAGCGCCGCCTTTCAGACAGATACGCAGGCAGCCTCGTCGCGAACCGCCATAGACGGCCGAGCACGGAGGTTGGCCGGACGGTCTTTCCCAGGACAGGCCCGATTCCGCCGAGCGGCAGGCCATCAGGCAGTTCGCCAGGGCCGCGAAGGACAGTTTGATGCTCATCATCGTGGCGACCGAACGCAGGATCAGAGGTAAAAGTAAGGGTCAAGAACCCGTACCTCCGTGATCTTGTCGACCGGCAGCGAGTTTTTCTGAGCCGTGCTGCGGATCGCTTCGGGCGTCGGCGCGTCGTAGATGCAGAAGCTGTGCTTCTTGTCGGGCGTGACGAAGGACTGGATCCAGGTGACGCCCTTTTCGGCATTGCGCATGACGACGCCGCCGACCGCAGTGGCGCCGATGTCGGTCATCGGTATGTTGAGGCCGTCCGGAAATGTGCGTTCAATCAGGTAGCGAGGCATGGAAGGTTTCCTTTTCCATTGGTTCACGCTCGATCGGAGCGCGGCTGGACGTTGACCACGCCGGCCCGGCCCGCGCATCGGAACGATTCCCCATATTTGGCGGGACGATTCCCTATATTGGCGTCGTTCTTTGTGGAAAGAGGCACGGCAATGTGTGCAAAGTCACATTGCGTCGCTTTCTTCACGGGCTAATCGTGAGCGGCCCGCCATGGTGGGAAAACTCCGATCGTATGAGACGATGATAATGATGCTTCTGGAACGGCAGACGCAGCTGCAGCAGTTGGAGAGCCTGCTTGGCGATGCAATAGGCGGCCATGGCCGCGTCGCCGTGCTGGCCGGGGAGGCCGGCGCCGGCAAGACGGCGCTTGTCGAGGCATTCGCGGCCCGTGTCGGAGAGAGCGCGGCGACGTTGCGCAGCGCTTGCGAGGATCTGTCGATCCCCGATCCGCTGGGGCCGCTTTACGATCTGGCCCGTGAGGCGCAATGGGCGCTGCCGCGCGCAATCGACGCCCGGCATGGGCAGAGACTGCCGCTGTTTTCCGATGCGCTCGACGCTTTTGCGGCCAAGGGGCCGTGCCTGCTGATCATCGAAGACCTGCACTGGGCCGATGATGCGACGCTCGATTTCGTGCGCTTCCTCGGCCGGCGTATCGTCAACACCCACATCCTGCTGTTGCTGACGGCGCGCACCGACCGCAGCGAGGGACAGATGCGGGTACGCCGCGCCCTGGGCGAAATCCCGGCCGGCAGCGTGGCGCGCATCGACGTGCCGCTGCTCAGCCAGGCGGCCGTGCTGTCGCTCGCCGATGCGGCCGGCCGCGATGGCGACGCCATCTACCGGGCGACCGCAGGCAATGCCTTCTTTGTCACCGAATTGCTGTCGGCCGAAAACGAAACGGCGCTGCCGGCAAGCGTGCGCGACGCCGTGCTGGCAAGGGCCGAGCGGCTGTCGGTTGGCGCCCGGGCCATGCTCGACGCGGTGTCGGTGTTTCCGCGCCGCGCCGACGCCTGGGCCCTGCAGGGCCTGTGCGGCGTCGCCAGCGCCGGCCAGTTGGCCGAGTGTGTCGCCAACGGCCTGCTTGACGATCTGGGCGACGGCTACGCCTTCCGCCACGACATCGCGCGACGCGCCATCGAAATGATGCTGACGACGTCGCACAGGCGGCAGTTCAACCAGCGTGCGCTGGCGGCACTGCTCGAAAATGGCGACGTCTCCACAGGCCGCCTGGTGCATCATGCGGTCGAGGCGCACAATCTGGCGGCGGTGCGCGAATTTGCGCCAATCGCCGCGCGCGAGGCGTCGCGCGTCGGCGCCCATCGCGATGCCGCCGGCTATTACGAGATCGCCTTGCAGCAGGCCGACAGCCTGCCGGCCACGGAACGTGCGGTACTCTACGAAAGCCATGCGTTCGAGTGTCATCTCATCGGCAAGATCGACGACGCGCTTGCGGCGCAGGGCGAGGCGCGCCGACTGCATCAGGCAGACGGCAACAGGCTGAAGGAGGGCGACAGCCTGAGATGGCTCTCCCGGCTGAGCGAAATGGGCGATGACCGCGAGGCGGCGGCCGCCTTCGGCGCCGAGGCTGTGGCTATGTTGGAAGCGGCTCCCGCCGGTCCCGAACTCGCTATGGCCTATTCGAACCTTTCGCATCTGGCGATGCTTTCGGAGAGGGTGGAAGACACGCTGTTCTATGGCGAGAAGGCAGCGGCGCTGGCTGCGCGCATGAACCGTCCCGACATCGCGTCGCATGCCCTCAACAATGTCGGCTGCGTCGAGCAGTGGCTCAATCCGGATGCCGGACGCCTGCGCCTCGACGAAAGCCTTGAAATTGCGCTCCAAGGCAATTTCCAGGAACATGCCGCGCGCGCCTTCACCAACCGCGCCTGTTTCGAGATCACCCAGATGAGCTACGACGCGGCACGTCCGGTGCTCGAGAGCGGCATCCACTATTGCACCGAGAACGACCTCGGCACCTGGCGCGACTATCTCAGGGGCATGCTGGCCGATGTGCAACTGCGTCAGGGCCAATGGGATGAGGCCGCCGCGACGGCAAGCGATGTCATCGACAATGAGCGGACAACCACCGTGGGCCGGTTTCCGGCGCTGCTGGCACTGGCGAAACTGCGCCTGAGGCGCGGCGATCCCTCGGCCGAGCCGCTGTTCGCCGAAATGGCGCGTCTGGTCGGAAGCGGCGGCGACCTGCAGATGCTGAGCTCTTACGCGGCGCTGATGGCGGAGCAGGCATGGCTGGGCCTGGCCGACAGGCAAGAGGCGCTGGCGCTGATCACCCGCGCCGAAACGCCGGTGCGCTCGCGTGCCCATGTCGGTGAGCTGGCTCTGTGGCGAACATTGCTCTCTCCCGATATGCCGGCCGGCGACACCGCCGAGATGGCGACACCATACCGGCTGCTCCTGACCGGCGACTGGCGTTCGGCTTCGGCACTCTGGTCCGAATTGAATGCGCCATACGAGCGCGGACTGGCGCTCATCCTCGGCGATGACGAGGGGCAGCGTCTGGCATTGGATATTTTCGACGGCCTGGGGGCAAGGCCGGCGGCCCAGCGCCTGCGCGATATCATGCGCAAGAACGGCGTTGGCGGCATCGCCCGCGGCCCGCGCCGCTCGACGCGCGCCAACCTCGCCGGCCTCACCTTGCGCCAGATGCAGGTGCTGCAGCTGATCGAACGCGGCCTGTCAAACAAGCGGATCGCCGAGCAATTGACGATTTCGCCAAAGACGGTCGATCACCATGTCTCGGCGGTGCTGGGCAAGCTGGATGCGGTGTCGCGCGGCGAGGCGACGGCGGCGGCGCGCGATTCGGGGTTGTTGTGAGGGTTTGACGAGGGTTGGACCGAGAGGTCGCGATCCTTCGCACCCCCCCTCTGTCCTGCCGGACATCTCCCCTCAAGGGGGAAGATTGGCTGTCACTGTGGCTTTCGCCAATTGTCGAAATTGAAAGAAGTTACGGCGCCGAAGCTGCTGATCTCCCCCCTTGAGGGGGGAGATGGCCGGCAGGCCGGAGGGGGGTGCTGTCCCGCCGACCTAGCCGCTGAAATCAGGCAAACGCGCCGTGGCAGTGCTTGTATTTCTTGCCGGAGCCGCAGGGGCAGGCTTCGTTGCGGCCGATCTTGCCCCAGGTCGCCTGGTTGTTCGGATCGCGGTCTTCGGGAGCGACGATGGCGTTGCTCTCCTGGCGAACCAGAAGTGCGGTCTCGCCACCCTCGAAATCGTCCTCGCCCGTGGTGCCGTCAATGTGGCTGCCGAACATTTCCGGCGCTTCGGGCGGCGGCGCTTCGGCGGCCTGGCGGACCAGTTCGACGCGCATCAATTGCGCGGTGACGGCCTGGCGCAGATTGCCGAGCAGCGCCTGGAACAGCTCGAACGCCTCGCTCTTGTATTCCTGCAGCGGGTCGCGCTGGGCGTAGCCGCGGAAGCCGACGACCGAACGCAGATGGTCGAGGTTGACGATGTGCTCGCGCCACAGATGATCGAGCGTCTGCAACACCACCGAGCGTTCGACATAGCTCATCACGTCTGGGCCGAAGCGCTCGGCGCGCTCCTTGGCGGCGGCGTCGGCGGCCTTGGTCAGGCGCTCGCGGATGTCGTCCTCGGCAATGCCTTCTTCCTTGACCCAGTCCTCGACCGGCAGGTCGAGATTGAGGAATTCGGCGACCTCGGCCTTGAGGCCGGCGACGTTCCACTGCTCGGCATAGGCGTTTTCGGGGATGTTCTTGGTGACGATCTCCTCGATGACGCCTTCGCGCATCTCGGCGATCGTCTCGGACAGGCCTTCGCCGTCCATCAATTCGATGCGCTGCTCGAACACCACCTTGCGCTGGTCGTTCGAGACGTCGTCGTATTTCAACAGGTTCTTGCGGATGTCGAAGTTGCGCGCTTCGACCTTCTTCTGCGCCTTTTCCAGCGCCTTGTTGATCCACGGATGGATGATGGCCTCGTCTTCCTTGAGGCCAAGCTTCTGCAGCATGCCGTCCATGCGCTCGGAGCCGAAGATGCGCATCAGATCGTCCTGCAGCGACAGGAAGAATTTCGAACGGCCGGGGTCGCCCTGGCGGCCGGAGCGGCCGCGGAGCTGGTTGTCGATGCGGCGCGATTCATGGCGCTCGGTGGCGAGCACGTAGAGGCCGCCGGCGGCCAGCGCCTTTTCCTTCAGGCGCTCGACATCGGCAATGATTTCCTTTTCGCGCGCCTCTCGCTCGGGACCAGCAGGCATGTCGCCCAGTTCGTCCTCGATGCGCATCTCGGCGTTGCCGCCGAGCTTGATGTCGGTGCCGCGTCCCGCCATGTTGGTGGCGATGGTGATGGCGCCGGGCTTGCCGGCCTGGGCGACGATGGCCGCTTCGCGCTCGTGATGGCGGGCGTTCAGCACTTCGAAATCCTTGAACCCTTCCTTGCGCAGGCGCTCGGCCAACTGCTCGGATTTCTCGATCGAGGTGGTGCCGACCAGCGTCGGCTGGCCCTTGGCGCGCGCTTCCTTGATCTCCTTGACGATCGCCTTGTACTTCTCCTCGACCGTCCGGTAGACCTCGTCGTCCTCGTCCTTGCGGATGACCGGCAGATTGGTCGGGATCTCGGTGACTTCGAGGCCGTAAATGTTGCCGAACTCCTCGGCCTCGGTCAGCGCCGTGCCGGTCATGCCGGACAGCTTCTTGTAGAGGCGGAAATAGTTCTGGAAGGTGACGGAGGCCAGCGTCTGGTTTTCCGGCTGGATCGCGACATGCTCCTTGGCTTCGAGCGCCTGGTGCAGGCCTTCCGAATAGCGGCGTCCCGGCATCATGCGGCCGGTGAATTCGTCGATGATGACGATCTCGTCGTTGCGGACGATGTAGTCCTTGTCCTTCTGGAACAGCCGGTGCGCCTTCAGCGCGTTGTTGACGTGGTGGACGATGGCGACGTTCTCGACGTCATAGAGCGACTCGCCCTTGAGCAGGCCGGCCGCGCGCAGCAGGTTTTCCAGCTTCTCGGTGCCTTCCTCGGTGAAGATCGAGGTCTTCTGCTTCTCGTCGATCTCGTAGTCGGCTGGGCCGAGCTGCAGCATGAAGGCATCGATGGTGTTGTACATTTCTGAACGGTCTTCGAGCGGACCGGAAATGATCAGCGGCGTGCGCGCCTCGTCGACCAGGATGGAATCGACTTCGTCGACGATCGCGTAATTGTGGCCGCGCTGCACCATCTGCGCGCGCTCATACTTCATGTTGTCGCGCAAATAGTCGAAGCCGAGCTCGTTGTTCGTGGCATAGGTAACATCGGACGCGTAGGCGACGCGGCGCTCCTCGTCGGACAGGCCATGGACGATGACGCCGACCGAGAGGCCGAGGAATTTGTAGACGCGGCCCATCCATTCGGAGTCGCGGGTGGCGAGATAGTCGTTGACGGTGACGACATGGACGCCCTTGCCGGCAAGCGCGTTGAGATAAACGGGCAGGGTGGCGACCAGGGTCTTGCCCTCGCCGGTGCGCATTTCGGCGATGCCGCCATTGTGCAGCACCATGCCGCCGATCAGCTGCACGTCGAACGGGCGCATGCCGAGCACGCGGCGGGATGCCTCGCGGACGGTGGCGAAGGCCGGCACCAGCAGGTCATCGAGCGTAGCGCCGTTGGCGATATCCTGGCGGAATTTTTCCGTGCGGGCCTGAAGCTCGGCGTCGGACAGCGCCCGCATCTCGTTTTCCATGGCGTTGATCGCCTCGACACGCGGCCGGGTCGATTTTACGCGACGATCGTTGGAGGAACCGAAAACCTTACGGGCGAGACCGCCGAGACTGACCATCCGATGGTCCTTTCGATAGAATTCTCAATTTTGAGATGAGCGCCGGCCGGCCCCATCAATTCCGCGTGAAACGCGGACAAACACAAAAAGCGCCCGGAAAACGGTTCTGGACGCAAAGTCGTTGGACAGATAAGAGGGGGCTCAACTGATGTCAACGCCGCGTTAGCCCTATGGGCAGCGCCAAATTCCGCCACAATCCGGCTGATCTGCAAGCCTACCAATCCCCCCTTGGAGTTAATCTTGATGTCCTTACTGTTTCGCCGTGCGTCGCTCGCCAGCCTTGGCTTGGCTTTCGGCCTGTCGGCCCTGTCGCTGTCTCCGCTGATGGCCCAGGAAGCCGCTCCCGCCCCGGCCGATGCCGCAGCAGCGCCGGCGGCAGCCCCCGTCGATCCGAACGCCGTTATCGCTACCGTCAATGGCCAGAAGCTGACCGAGGCGGACCTTGGGCTTGCCGAGGGCGAGCTGTCGCAGCAGTTCTCGCAGTTGCCACCCGAGCAGCGCCGCGCCGCCGCCCTTTCGGCGGCCATCGAAATCCGCGTCATGGCCGCCCAGGCGGTCGCTATCGGGCTCGACAAGGATCCCGAATTCCAGCGCCGCATGGCGTTCCTGCAGCAGCGCGCGCTGCATGGCGAGATGGTCGAGAAGGGCGTCGTCGACAAGGTTACCGATGCCGAGGTGCGCGCCCGCTACGACCAGGAAATCGCCAGCACGCCGCCGGTCAATGAGATTCATGCCCGTCACATCCTCGTGAAGACGAAGGAAGAGGCCGAGGCGATCATCAAGCAGCTCGATGGCGGCGCAGACTTCCAGAAGCTCGCCAACGAGCATACCAGCGATCCCTCGGGCAAGACCAATGGCGGTGATCTCGGCTGGTTCGGCCCGGGGCAGATGGTGCCGGAATTCGACAAGGCGGCAGTTGCGCTCGAAATCGGCAAATACACCAAGGAGCCGGTGCAAACGCAATTCGGCTGGCATGTCATCAAGCTCGAGGACAAGCGCACCAAACAGCCGCCGGCCTTCGACGACGTCAAGGACCAGGCCAAGCAGGCGGTGATCCGCGACAAGTATTTCGCACTGGTCAAGCAGCTGCGCGGCGCCGCCAAGGTCGAAATCCCCGACGCCAATCTGAAGAAGGCCGTCGACACGATGGAAGCCGGCAAGTAAGGCCGGCACCGAAAAAACATGCAAAGGGCGCCGTTCGGCGCCCTTTTCAATTGCGGGAGATGCCTGACATCACATAGCGGGCAGTGGCACGGATTGTCGCCTCATCTTCGTCCAGCCGGTTGGTCAAAAGGTGTTTCCAGGCATAGGAAGCGATGAGGTCGGCGACCAGCGCTGCGTCGATATCGGCCGCAACCTCGCCGCGCGCCTTGGCGCGCTCGATGATCCGAGCGGTGTGGGACACGCGCCCATCGGCATAGCCAGTCAGGGCCGCGGCCGCCGCTTCGTCCGACTGGGCCTCGGCGATCAGCGAGCGGAATACGCTGCCCGAGGATGTGTCGCGCCAATGCGCGAAGAGGTTCCTCAGGAAACCGACGAGGTCGTCTTCGAGACTGCCGGTATCGGGGACGTCGACACGCTTTTGCCGCTTGTAGACCTCCAGCAGCAGGGCCGCCTTGCTCGGCCACCAGCGATAGATCGTGGGTTTGCCGGCGCGGGCACGCCGCGCGACGGCCTCGATGGAGAAGCCGGCATAGCCGGCCTCGACCAGTAGTGCCTCCGCGGCCTCGAGAATGGCCTCGGCGCTGTCCGGATTGCGCCGCGCCCCAATCGATCTGCGCGCCGGATCCTCGCCCATATTTGTCCTCGCCAGCAATTTCGTAGACAATATAGGTTAGCTGGCAGTCAAACGAAACGGCCCGTTTCCAGCGGTGTAGAAACAGGTCTCACATTCGCCCTTGGCGGGGATTTCAGTTCATCGCTTGCGAGGTTTCCGAGGCGATCCGCCATTGGCCGTCGCTCTTCACAAGCCCAAGCGTGACGCGTGCCTTGCCGGTCATGCGCGCCGCCGATTTGTCTTTCGACATATAGTCATAGCTCATCGCGAACACGGCTTCGGCGCGGTTCTCGCCCTGCGGCGTCACCTCGAGGCTGCCGGGCTCGAGATTGAACGACCAGGATGCAAATTGCGCGAACCAGTCCGTCTTGAGCTTGACGACGGCGTCGCTGTCATAGCGCGTGCCGAAGATGGTGGCGGAAGGCGCATAGAGCCGTTTGACGGTCTCGCCGATCGCCGCGGCATCGGGCGCAAGATAGGCGTCGCGCAGAAATTTCTCGATCGCGGTTTTGTCGTCGCCAACGGAACGTTCGAGCGCTGCCACCTGGCTGGACTGCGCCGGCGCAACGGCCGGCGGCGGCGCTGCAGCCACACCGTCAGGCACAAACTCAAACCGTTCGAGCAGCGAGCCCTGTTCCCATGGGCGCTGGCCCTCACGGGTTTCGGAAACCACGTCGCGGCGCACCGCGATCATCATGTCGTTGATGCTCTGGCCGGGCTCGGCCATGTGCCGCAGCAGGGCGGCGGCGAACGGCGAATTGCGCCCGGTGCCGTCCATGGCGACAGCGCCTGGCGCCGTCGAGAAGGCGATGAAGGAGCCGCGCGTCGAATCGAACTGCGCCAGACCGGCAAGCGCCGTTGCCGAGCGCGTGGTGGCGGTGCGACTCAGGCTGCGGGCAAAGGGATTGTTGCGGCAGGCGTCAAGGAAAACCAGGCTGACCTTGGTCTGCTGCTCCATGATGTCGAGGACTTCGTCGATCGGCACGGCTTCGAGCTGCAGCTTGACCGGCATGTCGAGCCGGGCGTCGACCGGCACGATGTAGTTGCGCCCTTCCACCTGCAGGCCGTGGCCGGCGTAATAGAAAAGCCCGACGCCCGCACCTTCCAGCGCGTCGGAAAATTCGCCGATCTTGCGCTCGAGTTCGCGCTTGCCGAGATCGTTGCCCTCGATGACGTCGAAGCCGATCGAGCGCAGCTTGCCGGCAATATCGAGGGCATCGTTGACCGGATTGGTGAGCGTGCCGGCTTCGGCATAGGTGCCATTGCCGATGACCAGCGCCACGCGCCGTTCCGGCTGCGCATCGGCGCTCAGGAGCAAAAGCCCCATACACGCCACCGCCAAGATCACCAGCCTGCCCATGGCCGATATCATAACGCCAGAGGCCCCGGTGACGCCAACGGATTTGAAATGCAAGCTTAATCCCTGGTGGCTTGCCGACAGCGGCGGCCAAGAAAACGCCCTTGCGCCGGGCCGTGCTATCGGGCAAACCGGCCTTCGCCTAGCGTTTTTCCGTCGCCCGAGGTCCCCAATGTCCGCAACGATTTCGCCGCTCGCGCCGAAGAAATATCCCAAAATGCCTGCCATTGAGGGCGTGCGCATCGCCACCGCCGAGGCCGGGATCAAGTACAAGAACCGTACCGACCTCTTGGCCATGGTCTTCGATGCCGGCACAGCGGTTGCCGGCGTGTTCACGAAGTCGAAATGCCCCTCGGCGCCGGTCGACTTCTGCCGCGAGAACCTTGGCGCCGGCAAGGCGCGGGTGCTGGTCGTCAATTCCGGCAACGCCAACGCCTTCACCGGCAAGAAGGGCCGCGCCTCCACCCAACTGACCGGCGAGGCCGCGGCCAAGGCCGCAGGCTGCACGCCAGGCGAAGTGTTCCTCGCTTCTACCGGGGTAATCGGCGAGCCGCTCGACACCACCAAATTCAGCCATTTGCTCGCCGGACTGGTCAAGGACGGCAAGCCGGATCTGTGGACCGAGGCCGCAAAGGCCATCATGACCACCGACACCTATCCGAAAGTGGCGACAGCGACGGTCAAGCTCGGCGACACCGACGTCATCATCAATGGCATCTCCAAGGGCGCCGGCATGATCGCGCCCGATATGGCGACTATGCTGTCCTTCATCGCCACCGATGCGCCGATCGCCGCCCCCGTGCTGCAGGACTTGTTGTCGCGCGGCACGGCCAAGACCTTCAACGCCGTCACCGTCGACAGCGACACCTCGACCAGCGACACGCTGCTGTTGTTCGCCACCGGAGCCGCTGCCGAGCGCGGCGCGCCCGCCATCAGCGATCCCAAGGATGCGCGTCTCGGCGCGTTCCGCCGGGCGCTGGGCAAGGTGCTCAAATCGCTGGCGCTGCAAGTGGTGCGCGACGGCGAGGGCGCCCGCAAGCAGGTCGAAGTCACCGTTACCGGCGCCAAATCGGCGCGCTCGGCCAAGCGCATCGCGCTGTCCATCGCCAATTCGCCGCTGGTCAAGACGGCGGTTGCCGGCGAGGACGCCAATTGGGGCCGCGTCGTCATGGCCGTCGGCAAGGCCGGCGAGCCGGCCGATCGCGACCGGCTGTCGATCTGGTTCGGCGACAACCGTCTGGCGCATGAGGGCGAACGCGACCCGGGCTACTCCGAGGAAGCGACCTCGGCCTATATGAAGCGCGACGACATTCGCATCCGCGCCGATATCGGTATCGGCCGCGGCAAGGCGACGGTGTGGACCTGCGACCTCACCAAGGAATATGTCGCCATCAATGGCGATTACCGGAGTTGATGGGTTGGCTTCCAGGCATCCGGCAAGCATGCTCGCCATCGTGCGCCGCTACGAGGCTGCGGGGTTTCGCGCCTGGCCGGCGGCGGCCGTGCATTATGACGGCACCTGGGTGGTGCGGCTGACAGCCGGCCATCCGGCCAAGCGGCTGAACTCGGTCAACCCGCTCGATCCCGGCGACACCCAGCACATTGCCGAGCGCATCGGCCGCGCCAGCCGGCGCTTCGACGCCTATGGCAGGCCGCTGACCTTCCGCATCTCGCCGCTGTCGGGGCCGGACCTAGCCAAGCATCTCGACAATGAGGGCTGGAGCACATTCGACGAATCCCTGGTGATGCGGCTGCCGCTGGCGGACGCGCAACTGGCGCCGGCCATGGACCAGATTCCGCTGAAGGATATCAGCCGCTTTCTCGGCGCGTCGCTCAAGGTCAGCGGCTCGGATGCATCGCTGCGGCCCGGTTTTTCGGAAATCATCGGCGCCATCCAACCCGAAGTCGGGCTGTTTGCGCTGGAGGAAGGGGCCGACCCTCTGGCGGTGCTGATCTGCGTCCATGACGGCGATCTTGCCGGCCTGTTCGAGATCGCCACCGCCAAGTCGGCGCGCAATCAGGGCCATGGCCGCAACCTGATCCTGTCGGCGCTGAAGTGGGCGAGGCTGCGTGGCGCTCGCGAAGCCTGGCTGCAGGTCGAGGCCGGCAATGCGCCGGCGCTGGCGCTCTATCGCTCGCTGGGCTTCGACGAAGTCTATCGCTACCACTATCGCCGGCCGCCGGGCGCATGAGCGAGATCACCGGCAAACGCCTGCTGCTGGTCGCCGCGTGCGCGCTGGTCGATACCGATGGGCGGGTGCTTCTGGCGCAGCGGCCCGAGGGCAAACAGCTTGCCGGCCTGTGGGAATTTCCCGGCGGCAAGGTAGAGCCAGGCGAGACGCCGGAACAATGCCTGATCCGCGAACTGCAGGAAGAAATCGGCATCGAGACTGACATTCCTTGCCTGGCGCCGCTCACCTTCGCCAGCCATTCCTATGATGATTTCCATCTCCTGATGCCCCTGTTCGTCTGCCGCCGCTTCCGCGGCATCGCGCAGCCCAGGGAAGGGCAGGCGTTGAAATGGGTGCGGCCAAAGCAGATGCGCGACTATCCCATGCCGCCGGCCGACGCGCCGCTAATCCAGTTCCTCATCGACCTGTTGTGATACAAAGCCATTTCGCGGTCTGATCTAGCCAGCGTTAATGGAAGATTTATCTCGTCGTGAAAAATTGCGGCAAAGCGGGTTCACGGGGAGCGATTGCATGAGCCTCGACAGGGAATGGGACTCGATCCGGCCAGATCGCAGCTTTCGCGCCGCCGGCGTCGGCTTATTGCGCGTCACGCTGTTGTTCGGCTCGGCCGCAGTGGCGCTGGCGCTGATCGCGGTCCCCGTGCTGGACAACCAGACGCGATCATCCAGCCGCGATGCTCTTGCAGGCGGTCTCGACCCGATGAGCACGGGTTCGATCGGCTCGCGGGCCACCTATACGCTGCGCAGAAGCGTGCTGCAGCCCTCACCGAGCTCAGTCTGCATCATCCGCGCCGACGGCCAACGCAGCGGCGACTGCTGACCAACAAGGTCGACACCAGCTTGAGAACTTCCTCAACGCAGGCCCATTTCACAGCCTGTTAAGCTTGTGCCGTTAACCTTTCTTAACAGGTCGGCGATATGGTCGGGGATGAGAGGGATCGACGATCATGAAGCCATTGCTGCGCCGATTTTTGCAGGACGAAACAGGCGCCACGGCCATTGAATATGGCCTGATCGTTGCGGTGCTGTCGCTTGCCATCGTCGGGGGTGTCGGCAAGGCCAGCAATGCGATCCAGTTTCTGTTCAGCGACAACAACAGCAGGCTCGCAAACGCCTTCGCCGAGCACTGATCCGGAGCGCCGTCACCGCCCGCCGGGGTTTTCCAGTATCGTCTTCAGCGAGACCTTCGCCGAACCCGGTTTCAAGGGCTTTTGCTGCGAGGCATCGGGCGCCCAGCCCGACATCCAGACGATGGAAAAGCTTGCCCTGATGCGGCCATCAGCGTCCGAAAAGCGTTCGGCATAGATTTCGGCGGCACGGGTAAAATGCTTTCGCGCTCCCGGTCGCCGGCTGCGATCGGTCAGCGCGCTGGTTTCGCCCATCGCCCTGAGATCGGCAATGAGGTCGAAGAGGGTATCGTAGCGGACGGTCACCGTTTCGACGTCGGCCACCGGCAGCGCCAGTCCGGCGCGCTGCAGCAGTGCGCCGGCGTCGCGAACATCGGTGAAGGGGATGACACGCGGGCTGGCGCCGCCATAGAGTTCGGTCTCGGCGGCGAGCAGGCTTTCGCGCAATTCGGAAAGCGTGCCGGCGCCGGCAAAGGCGCCGAGGAAAAGCCCGTCGGGCCGCAGAGCGCGGCGGATCTGCACCAGCATGCCGGGAATGTCGTTCATCGCCTGCAACGACAGAAGTGAAACGACGAGGTCGAGGCTTTCCGGCTGGAACGGCACTGTTTCCAGCGGTGCTATCAGCCCTGGCCGGCCGTCCAGAAACGCTGGATCTGCCTCGACGCGCACGATCTCCGCTGCCTTGCCGCTTGCAGCGACCACGTCCGTTGCGTCCGGCGTCTGGCAAAACAGCACCGCGGCCTTGCCGAATTTCCGCTCGACCGCGCCGAGCCGGTCGGCAAGGTCTTCCGCCGCCCGCCGCATCAGAAAATCCGCGCCGGCTACGGGGTGGGCCAGCGCCCTGCGCTTGCGCACCAGCCAAAGTTCAGTATCGATGATCGGCTGCAACGGTAGACATCCCTGTTTGTCCGTCTAGTGATATCCTGGCGCGGACGTCAAAACCACGTGGCCGATCCGGTGATGGAGATCAAGAGCCTCGCTCAAACCATGTTGAAACTGGCCATGTTGGACTGGCCGGCGCGGATGCTGTTCCCGCCGGTCTGTGCCGGCTGTCGCAGGCACGTCTCGCAACCCGGCGTTTTGTGCGGTGCCTGCTGGCCGAAACTCAGGCTGCTGGAGCGGCCATGGTGCGCGGTGATGGGCACGCCATTCACGCACGATATGGGCGAGGGATTCCTGTCGGCCGAGGCGATCGCCGATCCGCCGCCGTTCGAGCGGGCGCGGGCGGCCGTGGCCTATTCAGGTGTCGCCCGCCAGATGGTGCAAGGTCTGAAATACCAGGATCGCACCGATCTGGCGCCGTGGATGGCGCGCTGGATGCTGCGCGCCGGCGCTGAGCTAATTGCAGACGCCGATGTCGTCGTACCGGTGCCGCTGCACTGGCGGCGCTTCTTTCGCCGGCAGTTCAACCAGTCGGCGGAGTTGGCAAGGGCGGTTGCGCAGCTTAGCGGGCTGCCTTTCTCGCCCTCGGCGGTCCGGCGCGTCAAGCTCACGCGCCAGCAGGTCGGGCTGGAGCGGCAGGAGCGCGAGGCCAATGTCCGCGCCGCCTTCCGTGTGCCTGCGGAAGCCGAAATCGAGATCACTGGGCGCCGCGTGCTTCTGGTCGACGATGTCTACACCACCGGCGCCACCGTACGCTCGGTCGCCAGGGCGCTGAAGAAGGGCGGCGCCGGAGCGGTCGATGTGCTGACCTTCGCGCGTGTCCTGCCGGGGGACTTTCGGGCCGACGAGTCCGCGACTATATAAGGTCGAGGAAAGGCACGGACCGATGCTCGATGTGACGATTTACACCCGTATGATGTGCGGCTATTGCGCGGCGGCCAAGCGGCTGCTCGAACGCAAGGGCGTCGCTTACACCGAGCATGACGCTTCGTTTTCGCCGGAATTGCGCCAGGAAATGATTTCGCGGGCGCATGGCCGCTCGACCTTTCCGCAGATTTTCATCGGCGACACGCATGTCGGCGGCTCCGACGACCTCCACGAATTGGAGGCGCGGGGCCAGCTGGACAGGCTGCTTGCCAACGGCTCGACGACAAAGAGCGGTTCGTAGGGCCGCTCTATGTCTTTGTTTTTATGCAATTTCGGACGGAAAACCGGTACACACTTTTCCTGGAATTGCTCAAAGAGGACGTGACGATGGGTGTTTTCAAGGCGGCGGCGATCCAGATGCGTTCGGGCGAGAGCCCCGAGCGCAACGCGGTCGATCTCGAACGGCTGGTTCGCGAGGCGGCAGGCCTCGGTGCAACCTACATCCAGACCCCGGAAATGACCGGAGCGCTGATTCGCGACAAGGAAGCCAGGGCTGCTTCCTTCACCTCGGAAGACAAGGACATCGTCGTGGCGACCGCGCGCAAGCTCGCCAGCGAACTCGGCGTCTTCTTGCATATTGGCTCTACCGCCATCCTGCGCGCCGACGGCAAGCTCGCCAACCGGGCGCTGCTGTTTGGGCCGGATGGCGCGACGCTCGCCACCTATGACAAGATCCACATGTTCGACGTCGATCTCGACAATGGCGAAAGCTGGCGCGAATCCGCCGCCTATGAGCCGGGCACCGAAGCGGTCGTCACCGAGATCGACGGCGCCAGGCTGGGCTTTGCCGTCTGCTACGATCTACGCTTTCCGCAGCTGTTCCGCGCCGAGGCGATGGCCGGCGCCGACCTCTTGTCGGTGCCTGCCGCCTTCACCCGCCAGACCGGCGAAGCGCACTGGCATGTGCTGCTGCGAGCCCGCGCCATCGAGAACGGCGCCTATGTGGTTGCTGCAGCACAAGGTGGCCTGCATGAGGACGGCCGCGAGACCTATGGCCATTCGCTGATCGTCGACCCGTGGGGTCGCATCATCGCCGAGGCCGTCCATGCCGAGCCGGGCGTGATTATCGGCGAGATCGATACCGCACAGTCGTCGGCCGCGCGCAAAAAAATCCCCAACCTTAGGAATGCGCGCGATTTTGCCGTCAATGCCGGCACGGCTGAAGTGCCGCGGCTCAGGGGCGCGGCTTCGTGATCCGCTTTGCCCTGATCTGCGAGCACGAGCACGAATTCGAGGGCTGGTTTCGCAGCAATGACGATTTCGACACGCAGAGGAAGCGCGGCTTCGTCGATTGCCCGAGCTGCGGCTCGCACAAGGTGCAAAAGGCGCTGATGGCGCCAGCCGTCTCCACCGCGCGGAAGCAGGAAACAATTGCGCTGGCCATGGGCGAAACCCAGAAGCAGGCTTTGGCGCAACTGAAGGCGATGGCCGAGAAGGTGCGCGAGAATGCCGACTATGTCGGCGACAAGTTTGCCGAAGAAGCGCGCAAGATCCATTTCGGCGAGAGCGATGCGCGCGGCATCTATGGCGAGGCGACGTTGGACGAAGCCAAGAGCTTGGCCGAGGATGGCATCGATTTCATGCCGATCCCGAGTTTTCCCGAGGAGCGCAATTGAGCGATCAGCTGGCGCTATCGATCAATTTGCCAAGCAACTGAGCCAGTGCCCCCCGCTCCGTGCCGGTGAGCCCGGCGAGGATTTCATGCTCGTTGGCGACGTGGGCGGTCAGGGCTTCGTCGATCAAGGCCAGACCTTTTTCGGTCAGTTGCACGACAATGCCACGCCGGTCGTTGGGGTGCGGGCCGCGCAGGATCAGTCCGGCCTTCTCCAGCCGGTCGAGCCGGTTGGTCATGGCCCCAGAGGTCACCATCGTCGCCTCGTATAGAGCGGTCGGTGTCAGCGCGTAGGGCTGGCCGGAGCGGCGCAGCGTCGCCAGCACATCGAATTCGCCGGCCTGCAGCCCGAAACGGGCAAACAGCGGGGCGAGGCGCTCGCGGGCGATTAGCGACGAGGCTTCGTTCAGCCGCCCAAGCACCAGCATTGGCGACACCTCCAGGTCCGGCCGTTCCCGCTTCCATTGCTCCACCGCCTTTGCCGCGCGATCCATCTGTCTCACCGCTAAGTATCTTGACGTTAAGAATCTTTGTGGTATGCTACCTCAAGATACAGTTTCGACCCAGTGCCGCAAGTGAGTGACGGGACCATCCGATGAAATTTCTCTGGGAATTGGCGCTTGGCCTGCTGGTCGTCACCGGCGGCCTGCTCGGCCTGACCCTGCCGTTCGGCAAGCTGGCGACGGCTGCCGGCGTTCCGGCCATGGTCTGGGCCTTCGTTATCTCGTTCGGCGCCGGGGGCGTGCTGCTGTGCGCGTTGCTCGCGAACGGCGAGCGCATGCGGCTCACCTCGCACAGACTGCGCTATTTCTTCATCACCGCCGCCGTGTCCTACGCCGTGCCCAATCTGCTGATGTTTTCGGCTATCCCGCATCTCGGCGCCGGCTATACCGGCATCATGTTCACGCTGTCGCCGGTCATCACACTGGTGTTTTCGATCCTGCTCGGCGTTCGACGGCCAAATATGCTCGGCAGTATCGGTATCGCCGTCGGCTTCATCGGCGCGGTCATGGTGGCGGTGACTCGCGGCGAGGCCGGCCAGCCGGCCGATTTCTTCTGGGTACTGGTCGGACTTTTGATCCCGGTCAGCCTTGCCGCCGGCAATATCTATCGCACCGTCGACTGGCCCGAAGGCACCGGTCCGATCGAACTGGCCGTCGGCAGCCACCTGGCCTCGGCGACGCTGCTGCTGATCGGCATTCTCGCGCTGTTCGGCGTTGGCGCTTTCGCCCCGCTCAGGGCCGTGCCGCTGGTTGTCGTGGCGCAAGTCGCTTCGGCCTCGGCGATGTTTGCCTTCTTCTTCCGGCTGCAGGCCGTGGGCGGTCCGGTCTATCTCAGCCAGATCGGCTATGTGGCGGCGGCCGTCGGCCTGTTTGCCGGAACCATCTTCCTCGGCGAGCACTACCAGTTGCTGACTTGGGCCGGCGCGGTGATCATCACCATCGGCGTGATCATCACCACCAAGGCGCAGAGCCAGAAGGCATAGGGTCTTTGGTTTACGCAATTCCCTAGGCAAAGCGCTATGCGCTTTTCCCGGGAAAACCGCTTCACACTTTGCTCGAACTGCTCAAGCTCAAATTTGGCTCGCGTCGAGGCGCTTCCGTAGCGCCGGCGGGGCGACGTTTCGCCAGGCGTCCGAACTGCGCTGCGGAATGTCTGTTCGTCGCAGGCTTCGAGCATAATCGACGTCCATCCCTTTTGGCCCCAGCCGCCTGTCACGGGCCTGAAAACCGATGGCTCAGCCGCGGCCATCATCTCTTGCTGGTCGCGGTCGAGCTTGACGACAGCACGGTCGGCTTCGGGCAGCGAGACGAAGATACGGTTGCGGACGCGGAAGTCAGCCTTGCCGAAATGCGATTGCTCGACCGTTTCGGGCAGATCGAGCGCCAGCTCTCGGGCCCTCATAGTGTCCACGGCCGCCCCTTCGTTCAGACCGATCGTTTTTCCGCCAGCACCATATAGTTGACGTCCATGTCCTTGGAGCGTGCCCAGCGGTCGGCGAGAGGATTGTAGGTCACGCCGGTACGGTCGATGATGGTCATGGCGGCGCTGCCGAGCGCCTTTTCAAGCTCTTCGGGCCGCACCAGCTTGCCGAACTGGTGGGTGCCGCGCGGCAGCCACCGCAGCACATATTCGGCGCCGATGATGGCCAGGCCCAGTGCCTTCAGCGTGCGGTTGATGGTAGCCACGAACATGATGCCGCCGGGCTTGACCATCTCGCCGCACTTGCCGATGAACAGGTCGACATCGGCAACATGCTCGACAACTTCCATGTTGAGGACGACGTCGAATTTCTCGCCGGAATCGGCCAAATCCTCAGCGGTCGTAGCGCGATAATCCACCGTCACGCCGCCTTCGGCCGCGTGCAGCTTCGCCACCTCGATGTTGGTTGCCGAGGCGTCGGCGCCGACCACTTCGGCGCCAAGCCTTGCCATCGGCTCGCACAATAACCCACCGCCGCAGCCGATATCGAGGAAACGCAGGCCTTCGAACGGCCGCGCCGCCCGCGGATCGCGGCCAAAGCGCGCCGCCACCTGGTCCCGGATATAGGCAAGCCGGACCGGGTTGAATTTGTGCAGCGGACGGAATTTGCCGTTCGGGTTCCACCATTCGGCGGCAAGCGCGGAAAAGCGTTCCACTTCTCCGGCATCGATTGTCGATCGTCGGGCCTCTGGCATGGGGCGGGTCTCCTCGGACGCTAGGAAGTCGGGTGCCGGGGCAAGAAAGTCAAGGACGGTTTTTGCGACTGCTGGCTAGTCGACCTATGGCCTCGAGATCACAATTGCCGAATGTTCCATCGCAACACTTGCGGGATCGATGGCCCGCATCGCTTCGCAATCGCCGATCTCGGCCATGATGCGGCCCGCGGCGGCGAGAGCCTGCTCGCGACTTCGCCAGCGCACCACATCGACCCATCCGCCATCGTCCCGCCGCGCCAGGCAGCGGTTTACGAAACCAGGTTGCCGCGCCAGCCAGTCGGCGACCAGGTTGTTGGCGGCGGCAAAGGCCGCTTCCGCTCCAGGCTTGAGGCGAAAGGTGACGATTTCCAGGGTCTCGGTCATCTTGCGTCCAGCACGTCGCGCAATTTCGCCGCCAGCTGCTCGATGGTGAAGGGCTTGGCCAGGAAATGCACGTCATGGTCGAGCACGCCATTGTGGACGACGGCGTTCCTGGTGAAGCCGGTGGTGAAGATCACCTTCAGCTTCGGCATGCGCGCCAGCGCCTCCTCGGCGAGCTTGCGCCCATTCATCACCGGCATGACGATATCGGTGAACATGAGCGCCACACCAGGGTTGTCGCCCAGCTTTTCCAGCGCTTCCTGGCCGCTTGCGGCATGAATGACGGTGTAGCCGAGTTCGCGCATGGCATCGGTGGTGGAAGCCCGCACGCGTGGATCGTCCTCCACGACAAGGATGGTTTCGGTGACCGGCACGGCAGGATTTCCGGCTCGTTCCGAAGATATGGCGGCCTCTTCCGGGCCGAAGAAGCGCGGCAGGTAGATCCTGATCGTGGTGCCTTGGCCGGGTTCCGAGTAGATCTTGACGTGTCCGCCGGACTGTTTGACGAAGCCGAACACTTGGCTCAGCCCGAGGCCGGTGCCCTTGTCGACCGGCTTGGTGGTGAAAAATGGCTCGAAAGCCCGCTCCATGACGTCCGCCGGCATGCCGGCGCCGGTGTCGCTGACCGCGATCATCACATACTGGCCGTCTTTGACCTCGGCATGGGTGGCGGCGTAGCTCTCGTCGAGGTGGCTGTTGGCGGTCTCGATGGTCATCTTGCCGTCCTCGCTCATGGCGTCGCGCGCATTGACCGCCAGATTGAGAATGGCATTTTCGAGCTGGCTCGGATCGGCATGGGTCTTCCACAGGCCGCCAGCCAGCACGGTTTCGATGCGGATGGTTTCGCCGAGCGCCCGCCGAAGCAGGTCCGACATGCCGGCGACCAGACGATTGGCGTCTACAACCTGAGGCGCGAGCGGCTGCTGGCGCGAGAAGGCAAGCAGCCGTGACGTCAAGTTTGCGGCCCGGGTCGCCGCATCGGTCGCCGCTTCGATGAATTTCATGATGTCGTGCTCGCCCCGCGCCAGCTTGCGCTGGGCGAGGTTCATGGCGCTGATGATCACCGCCAGCATGTTGTTGAAATCGTGGGCGATACCGCCGGTCAGCTGGCCCACAGCCTCCATCTTCTGCATCTGGCGGATCTGCGATTCGGCCTTTTCACGCGTCTGAATTTCGTTGCCGAGCTCGATGTTCTTGCGCATCAGCTCTTCCTGGGCGATGGCCACTGCGCGGAACCGGCGGCGCGAAAGGCGAACCGTGTAGGCGCCAAGCAGGAAGATCGCCAGCAGCGCCGCTATCGAGCCGATTCGCAGCCAGTTTTCGACCCGGTCGGTATGAGCGTCGCGCGCGGCGATGGCTGCGCCGCCAATGCGCCGGATCGTGTCCATGCTGGCCCGGATCTGGTCCATGGCGGCCTTGCCCTGGCCGCTGCGGACCAGTTCCAGAGCTTTTGCCGCATCGCCGCGATCGTAGAGTGCAATCGTCTCAGCCAATTCGGCCTGGTTTTGTGAAAGCGCGTCCTTGACGTGGTTGATCTGCTGCACGAGTTCGTCGTCCGGCGCGGTCATGCCGTCGATGCGGGCAAGCTGGCCCGGAATGGCGTCGACCGCCTGCCGATAAGGCTGGAGGTAGGATTTCTCGCCGGTCAGGAGATAGCCGCGCTGGCTGGTCTCGGCCTCCTGAGCCATCGCAAGCAAACCGGAAAGCAATTCCTGATACTCGACCGCCTCGCGCGCGGCCTCACGATTGGCTCTCTGGGTCTCGACCAGCACGGCGCGTGTGCCGACGATCAACGCCAGCACGGCGAAGCCGATGAACAGCGGCAGCGATTGCCACCGCATGGCGCGTCGAAGGCGAACAATCATTCGATATGCCGGACCAAAAGGAGTTTCCCGCGGGCAGCATTTGGTAAGCGGCGGCGGGGCCGAACGCAATATGCCGCGATCCTGAAGCCGGCATCCGCCGCCAGCCTTGCGAAACCGTGATCATTTGGCTAAGGAGGCGCGCATTCAGCGGCCGGCTTCTGTCGAGCGCTTACTTCCCCTTTCGGTCCTGGGCCGGCTTCAGTCAAAGGCATTTCGCTTCCATGGCGCGCATCGTGATGAAATTCGGCGGAACCTCCGTCGCCGACATCGCCCGCATCCGCAATGTGGCGCGTCACGTCAAACGCGAGGTCGATGCCGGCCATGAGGTCGCTGTCGTGGTTTCGGCGATGGCGGGCAAGACCAACGAACTGGTTGGCTGGACGCGCGAAGCCTCGCCCATGCACGACGCGCGCGAGTATGACGCCGTGGTCGCCTCGGGCGAGCAGGTGACTGCCGGCCTGCTGGCGATCACACTGCAGAATATGGGCGTCCATGCCCGCTCCTGGCAGGGCTGGCAGATCCCGATCAAGACCGACAACGCGCATGGCGCGGCGCGCATCCTCGACATTGACGGCGCGTTCCTGATCAAGCGCTTCGGCGAGGGCCAGGTGGCTGTCGTCGCCGGCTTCCAGGGCATCGGCCCGGACAACCGCATCGCCACGCTCGGCCGCGGCGGCTCCGACACAAGCGCGGTGGCCATTGCCGCGGCGGTCAAGGCCGACCGCTGCGACATCTACACCGATGTCGACGGCGTCTACACCACCGATCCGCGCATCGAGCCGAAGGCGCGGCGGCTCAACAAGATTTCGTTCGAGGAAATGCTCGAAATGGCCTCGCTCGGCGCCAAGGTCTTGCAGGTGCGCTCGGTCGAGCTTGCCATGGTGCACAGGGTGCGTACGTTCGTGCGGTCGTCCTTCGACGATCCCGATGCGCCCGGAATGGGGGATTTGCTCAATCCTCCGGGAACGCTCATTTGCGACGAGGAAGAGATCGTGGAACAGCAGGTCGTCACCGGAATTGCCTACGCCAAGGACGAAGCGCAGATTTCTCTGCGCCGCGTCGGCGACCGCCCGGGCGTTGCCGCCGGCATTTTCGGCCCGCTGGCCGAGGCCAACATCAACGTCGACATGATCGTCCAGAACATCTCAGAGGACGGCAAGTTCACCGACATGACCTTCACCGTGCCGTCCGGCGACGTGGACAAGGCGCTGGCCGTGCTGGAGCGTCTGAAGGCTTCGATCGGCTATGACGTGGTGCAGTCGGAAGCCGGCATGTCGAAGGTTTCGGTCATCGGCATCGGCATGCGCAGCCATGCCGGTGTGGCCGCCACCGCTTTCAAGGCGCTGGCCGACAAGGCGATCAACATCCGCGCCATCACCACCTCCGAGATCAAGATTTCGATACTGATCGACGGTCCCTACACGGAACTCGCGGTTCGCACTTTGCATTCCGTGTACGGTCTGGATAAGCAGTAGCGAGAGCGATTTGAGTTGTTGCGTGTGCGCCGGTGGCAGTGGAAACTGCGGCGGGCAAAATGCCCATTGGAGAAGAAGCCGCGATGCGTGATACGGCCAGTGGCCCGCGCGTTCTGCTGAAACGGCTCCGCGAGCTCATGCAGGAGCCGCTGGAGCCGCAGGAGCGGCTCGACCGGATCGTGCGCGACATCGCCTCCAACATGGTCGCCGAGGTCTGCTCGCTCTATGTGCTGCGCGCCGATTCGGTGCTCGAACTCTATGCCACCGAAGGTCTGAACCCGAACGCCGTCCATTTGGCGCAGCTGCGGCTGGGGCAGGGCCTCGTCGGCACCATTGCCGCCAGCGCGCGGCCGCTCAACCTCTCCAATGCGCAGGAACATCCGGCCTTCGCCTACCTGCCGGAGACCGGCGAAGAGATCTACAATTCCTTCCTAGGCGTGCCGGTACTAAGGGCAGGGCGCACGCTCGGCGTGCTGGTGGTGCAGAACAAGACCATGCGCCACTACCGCGACGACGAGGTCGAGGCGCTGGAAACGACCGCCATGGTGATCGCCGAGATGATCGCCACCGGCGATCTCGCGCGCCTGACCCGGCCCGGCCTCGAACTCGACCTGCGCCGTCCCGTCAGCTTTACCGGCCTGTCCTTCAACGAGGGTGTCGGCCTCGGCCATGTCGTGCTGCATGAGCCACGCATCGTCGTCACCAATCTGTTCAACGAGGACAGTGAGGAAGAGGTGCGCCGGCTGGAGACGTCGCTCGGTTCGCTCAGGCTTTCCATCGACGACATGCTGGAGCGGCGCGATGTCGCCTTCGAGGGAGAACATCGCGAGGTGCTCGAGGCGTATCGCATGTTTGCCAACGACCGCGGCTGGGTGCGCCGGCTGGAAGAGGCGATCCGCAACGGCCTGACGGCGGAAGCGGCGGTGGAAAAGGTGCAGAGCGACATGCGCGCCCGCATGCTGCACATGACCGATCCCTATTTGCGCGAGAGGATGAGCGACTTCGACGATCTCGCCAACCGGCTGCTGCGCCAGCTGATGGGGCGCGGGCCTGACGACGTCGCGGCGTCACTGCCGAAGGATGCCATCCTGGTCGCGCGCTCGATGGGCGCGGCCGAACTGCTTGATTATCCCAGGGACAAGCTGCGCGGCGTGGTGCTGGAAGACGGCGCTGCCACCAGCCATGTCGTCATCGTAGCGCGCGCCATGGGCATTCCGGTCGCCGGCCAGATGAAGGGCGCCGTTTCCATGGCGGAAAACGGCGATGCCATCATCGTCGACGGCGAGGAAGGCACCATCCATCTGCGGCCGCAGCCCGACCTCGAAGCTGCCTATGCCGAAAAAGTGCGCTTCCGGGCGCGCCGGCAGGAAGTCTACCGGGAACTGCGCAAGAAGCCGTCGGTGACCAAGGACGGCGTCCAGGTCGACCTGCTGATGAATGCGGGCCTGGCCGTCGACCTGCCGCAGCTGGCCGAGGCGGGTGCGGCCGGCATCGGCCTGTTCCGCACCGAATTGCAGTTCATGGTCGCCTCGACCTTCCCGCGCGCCGAGGCGCAGGAGCGGCTCTACCGCGACGTGCTGGACGCGGCGCGTGGCAAGCCGGTCACCTTCCGCACCATCGACATCGGCGGCGACAAGGTGCTGCCCTACTTCAAGGGCGCTGTCCAGGAAGAAAACCCTGCGCTCGGCTGGCGCGCGATCCGGCTGACGCTCGACCGGCCGGGTCTGCTCAGGACCCAGATCCGCGCTCTGCTGAAGGCCTGCGGCGGGCGCGAACTGAAGCTGATGCTGCCGATGGTGACCGAGCTCGGCGAAATCGCCCAGGCGCGCGAGATCATCGACCGCGAAGTGCGGCATCTCTCCCGCTTTGCCCACCATCTGCCGACCAGCCTCAAGGTGGGCGCCATGCTGGAAGTGCCGTCGCTGCTGTTCCAGCTCGACGAGTTGATGAAGGCGGTCGATTTCGTCTCGGTCGGCTCCAACGACCTGTTCCAGTTCGTCATGGCGGTCGATCGGGGGAACACGCAGCTCTCCGACCGCTTCGACACGCTGTCGACGCCGTTCCTGCGGGTTCTGAAGCAGATCGCCGACGCCGGGGTTCGCAACCACACGCCGGTGACGCTGTGCGGCGAGCTTGCCGGAAAACCCATTTCCGCCATGGCGCTGATCGGCCTCGGCTACCGCTCGATCTCGATGTCTCCAGCCTCGATCGGCCCGGTCAAGGCGATGTTGACCGAACTGCCACTGGAGGAATTGGAGGCTTTCTTTGCCGACAATCTGATGGCGCCAGCTCAAGGGCTGCCGATGCGGGCGCTGCTGCAGGCCTTCGCCGACGACCGCTCCATCCCGCTATAGCATTAGCCATGGTCAATCTTCCCCGCGAGCGTATGGATCAGGTCGTCAAGCGTTTCGAGATGCTCGAAGCGCAGATGTCGGCCGGCCCGGCAGCCGATGCCTATGTGAAGATGGCTTCCGAATATGCCGAGCTGCAGGACATGGTGGCCAAGGTCAGGGAACTGCGCTCAGTCGAGCGCGAGCAAGCCGACCTCGAGGCGATGCTTGCCGACAAGGGCACCGACGCAGAGATGCGGGCCCTGGCGGAGGCAGATTTGCCGGGCGTCGAAGCGCGAATCGAAGAGCTGCAGAAGGACATCCAGATCCTGCTGTTGCCCAAGGACGCGGCCGACGACAAGAACGCCATCCTTGAAATCCGCGCCGGCACCGGCGGCGATGAGGCGGCATTGTTCGCCGGCGACCTGTTTCGCATGTATGAGCGCTATGCCGCCGAACGCGGCTGGCGCTTCGAGACGGTGTCGGCCAGCGACGGCGATGCCGGCGGCTTCAAGGAAATCATCGCCACCATTTCCGGTAGGGGCGTCTTTGCCCATCTGAAATTCGAATCCGGCGTGCACCGCGTGCAGCGCGTGCCGGCGACCGAGGCCAGCGGGCGCATCCACACTTCGGCGGCGACGGTGGCCGTTCTGCCGGAAGCCGAAGAGGTCGACATCGACATCCGCGCCGAAGACATCCGCATCGACACGATGCGCGCCTCGGGTTCGGGTGGCCAGCACGTCAACACCACCGATTCGGCCGTGCGCATCACCCATTTGCCGACCGGTATCATGGTGGTGCAGGCGGAGAAGTCGCAGCATCAGAACCGGGCGAAAGCCATGCAGATTCTGCGTGCGCGGCTTTACGACCTCGAGCGCAGCAAGGCGGACGAGGAGCGCTCGGAGTCACGCAAATCGCAGGTTGGTTCGGGCGACCGTTCGGAGCGCATCCGTACCTACAATTTCCCGCAGGGCCGCCTTACCGACCATCGTATCAACCTGACGCTCTACAAGCTCGACCGGGTGATGATGGGCGAGCTCGATGAGGTCATCAATGCGCTGATTGCCGACCATCAGTCGAAGCTGCTCGCCGATATTGGCCTCGATGGCTGACATGTTGCCCGGCGCGCTCGGGCCGTTGTTGCGGGTGGCGCGGGAGCGGCTTGCCGCGGCCGGCCTTTCCGACCCGGCGCTGGATGCCAGGCTGATCGTCGAGCATTTTTCCGGCACGGACCGTACGCAGGCGATCGCCGACCCGCAACGGACGGTCGATGCGGGTGCGGTTGCCGCAATCGGCGCTGCTCTGCAGCGCCGCATGGCCGGCGAACCGGTGCACCGCATCCTCGGGTTTCGCGAGTTTTACGGCCTGCGGCTGTCGCTGTCGCCGGAAACGCTGGAGCCGCGGCCGGACACCGAAACGCTGGTCGAGGCGATCCTGCCTTTTGCCGGCGCGACGGCCGAAAGGCTGGGGGAATGCCGTATCCTCGATCTCGGCACCGGTACCGGCGCGATTGCGCTGGCGCTGCTCAGCGCGGTTCCGGCCGCGACGGCCACCGGGGTCGATATTTCACAAGGCGCGCTGGCAACCGCGATACGCAATGCCGAGCAACTCGGACTCGCCGGCCGGTTCGTGGGGCTGCAGTCCGACTGGTTCGAAAAAGTTTCGGGCCGATACCATGTAATTGCCGCAAACCCTCCCTATATACCGACTGGAGACATTGGAAATCTGCAGGACGAGGTCCGCGATTTCGATCCGCACAGAGCCCTTGATGGCGGTGTGGACGGTCTTGGCCCCTACAGGATCATCGCTGCCGAGGCGGCAAAGTTTCTGGAAGCACAAGGCAAGATAGCGGTCGAGATCGGCCACACGCAGCGCAATGAGGTCAAAGACATATTCGCGGCAGCCGGCTACAGGCTGGCCGGGGCATTTGTCGATCTTGGCGGAAACGACAGGGTTCTTATGTTTGAACAGGGAAAGCCTTGACGCAGTGCAAAAAAGCGCTTGGCAATGCCGGGGAATGCGGCTAGGGTCCGCCCTAACCGGATGAGACGAAGCAGGCAGTGCTCTTAGCGATTCGGTTTTCCTTGGAAATAGCTGCCTTCTTGCGCAAACGACGCCCAAGCTTCGTGCGGGACTCGTCCGGCAAGTGATGTAACCGGAACAGGATGACACGTGGCGCCAACGCAATTGATGCGGGCGAACGCCGGTGAAGAAACGAAACGGCTGGCTGCATGAGCGCCTCCGTTCGTGAAACGTTTTTCGAAAATTTCAAAATGAAGAGAGTCTTATGAGGCCACAACAGCAGAACAGGCGCATGCGCGGTCGCAACAACAATGGCGGCGGCGGTGGCAACAACAATAACAATAACAACAACCGCAAGGGCCCAAATCCCCTGACGCGCAACTACGAGAGCAACGGCCCGGACGTGAAAATCCGTGGATCGGCTCAGCAGATCGCCGAAAAATACGCCACTCTGGCCCGTGACGCGCAAAGCTCCGGCGACCGGGTTATGGCGGAGAATTACCTCCAGCACGCCGAGCACTACAACCGCATCATTGCCGCCGCACAGGCGCAGATGCCGATCCAGAATGCCCCGCAGAACCGCGACGAATTCGACGACGATGAAGATCGCGACGATTTTGACAATGCCGGCAGCGGCAATGGCGGCGAGACGCAAGCGCCGATGGCGAACCACGGCAACGGTCCGCAGCCGACGATTGAGGGCACGCCGGCCGAACTCGCATACGGCCAGGAAAACGGCCGCGAGAACAACAGTGGCCGTGACAATAATGGCCGCAACAACAACGGCCGCGACAACAATGGCCGCAACCGTGACCGCCGCCCCAATGGCGGCTATGGCCAGAACGACCAGCGTGGCGACTTTGCCCAGCGTGGCGAGCAGAACGGCCAGCGCGGCGACCAGCAGCGCTTCACCGAAACCCCGGCACAGGCGGAAACCGTTTCCGCGGTTGAGCCCGAAGCCGAGAGTGGTTTCTCCGAGCCGGCGCCGCTGTACGAAAACCTGTCGCCGGCGGCTCTTGCCGCCCGGGCCGAACTCAATGAGGCAGCCGCCGAGAGCGGCGCTGCCCGTCGCCCGCGGCGTCCGCGCCGCCCGCGCAACAATGCCGATCAGGTCGGTGACGAACAGTCTGGTGGTGGCCAGGTGGTGGATGGCGCCGGCGAGACCGCTGCCGCTGTTGACGTGGTTGATGCGGCGCCGGCCGAAAGCTCTGCCGGCGACCCGTTCGCCGTCGACGCCAACAACTGACCCACAAGACATAAGTCGATGAAACGGCGGAGAGAAATCTCCGCCGTTTTCGTTTGCTCGGCCATGCAATATCATCAGCCGGACGTCTTGAGCGGCAATGGCTTGCGCCCCATATCTGGCGTGAACTGGACCCGGCTCGGATGAGCGGGTCCGTCACCGCAATCTGATCCGGTGCCGCAAAGCGGGCCGGTGATGGAAGGAGACAGATATGAACCTCGAGAAATACTCCGAGCGCGTCCGCGGATTCATTCAGTCCGCCCAGACCATGGCGCTCTCGCGCAATCACCAGCAATTCACTCCCGAACATATGCTGAAGGTCCTCGTCGATGACGACGAGGGGCTGGCCGCCTCGCTTATAGAGCGCGCCGGCGGCAACGTGCGCGACGTCAAGCTTGGCGTCGAGACCGCCCTTGAGGCCATGCCCAAGGTGGAAGGCGGCAACGGCCAGCTTTATCTCGCGCAGCCGCTGGCCAAGGTGTTTTCGACCGCCGAGGAATTGGCCAAGAAAGCCGGCGACAGCTTTGTCACGGTTGAACGGCTTTTGCAGGCTCTGGCCATGGAGAAGTCGGCCAAGACGGCCGATATCCTGTCCAAGGCCGGCGTCACAGCGCAGGCGCTGAACCAGGTGATCAACGACGTCCGCAAGGGCCGTACCGCCGATTCGGCGAGCGCCGAGCAGGGCTATGACGCGCTGAAGAAATACGCGCGCGACCTTACCGCCGATGCCCGCGCCGGCAAGCTCGACCCTGTGATTGGCCGTGACGACGAGATCCGCCGCACCATCCAGGTGCTGTCGCGGCGTACCAAGAACAACCCGGTGCTGATCGGCGAGCCGGGCGTCGGCAAAACGGCGATCGCCGAAGGTCTGGCGCTGCGCATCGTCAATGGCGACGTGCCGGAATCGCTGAAGGACAAGCAGTTGATGGCGCTCGACATGGGCGCGCTGATTGCCGGCGCCAAATATCGCGGCGAGTTCGAGGAGCGGCTGAAGGCCGTGCTCAACGAAGTCACCTCGGCGGCCGGCGGCATCATCCTGTTCATCGACGAGATGCACACGCTGGTCGGCGCCGGCAAGGCCGATGGCGCCATGGACGCTTCGAACCTGTTGAAGCCGGCGCTGGCGCGCGGCGAACTGCACTGCGTCGGCGCGACCACGCTCGATGAATACAGGAAGCATGTCGAGAAGGACGCGGCCCTTGCCCGCCGGTTCCAGCCGGTCTTCGTCAACGAGCCATCGGTGGAAGATACCGTGTCGATCCTGCGTGGCCTCAAGGAGAAGTACGAGCAGCACCACAAGGTGCGCATCTCGGATTCGGCGCTGGTCGCGGCGGCGACCTTGTCCAACCGCTACATCGCCGACCGTTTCCTGCCGGACAAGGCGATCGACCTTGTCGACGAGGCCGCGTCGCGGCTGAGGATGCAGGTCGATTCCAAGCCCGAGGCGCTGGACGAGATCGATCGCCGCATCATGCAGCTCAAGATCGAGCGCGAGGCACTGAAGGTCGAGAAGGACGAGGCGTCAAAGGACCGGCTCGCGCGTCTCGAAAAGGAACTCGTCGGCCTCGAGGAGGAATCGACCGAGATCACCGCCAAATGGCAGTCGGAGAAGCAGAAGCTTGGCCTCGCCGCTGACCTCAAGAAGCAGCTCGACGCGGCCCGCAACGACCTCGCCATTGCCCAGCGCAAGGGTGAATTCCAGCGCGCCGGCGAGCTTGCCTATGGCAAGATCCCGGAACTGGAAAAGAAGCTGAAGGAAGCCGAAGCCCAGGACGGCAAGGCCGGCATGGTCGAAGAGGTGGTCACGCCCGACCACGTCGCCCATATCGTGTCGCGTTGGACCGGCATTCCAGTCGACAAGATGCTGCAGGGCGAGCGCGACAAGCTGCTGCGCATGGAAGACGAGATCGGCAAGCGAGTCGTCGGCCAGGGCGAAGCGGTACAGGCGGTGTCCAAGGCCGTGCGTCGTGCCCGGGCCGGGCTGCAGGATCCGAACCGGCCGATCGGCTCGTTCATGTTCCTCGGACCGACCGGCGTCGGCAAGACCGAACTGACCAAGGCGCTGGCCAATTTCCTGTTCGACGACGAGAGCGCCATGGTGCGCATCGACATGTCGGAATACATGGAGAAGCACTCGGTCGCCCGGCTGATCGGAGCGCCTCCCGGTTATGTCGGCTATGAGGAAGGCGGTGCGCTGACCGAAGCGGTGCGGCGCCGGCCCTATCAGGTCGTGCTGTTCGACGAGATCGAGAAGGCGCATCCGGATGTCTTCAACGTGCTGTTGCAGGTGCTCGACGACGGGCGGCTGACCGACGGGCAGGGCCGCACGGTCGACTTCCGCAACACGCTGATCGTCATGACGTCGAACCTCGGCGCCGAATATCTGGTCAATCTCGGCGAAGAGCAGGACGTCGATGCCGTGCGCGACGAGGTTATGAGCGTGGTGAGAGCCTCGTTCAGGCCGGAGTTCCTCAACCGCGTCGACGAGGTGATCCTGTTCCACCGGCTGCGCCGGCAGGATATGGGCCGCATCGTCGAGATCCAGCTCAAGCGGCTGGAAAGCCTGCTCGCCGACCGCAAGATCACACTGTCGCTCGACCAGGATTCGATCGACTGGCTGGCGGCGAAGGGCTACGACCCGGCCTATGGTGCGCGGCCGCTGAAGCGGGTGATGCAGAAGGACCTGCAAGATCCGCTGGCGGAAAAAATCCTGCTTGGCGAGATACTCGACGGCTCGACCGTCAAGGTCACCGCCGGCTCCGACCGGTTGAATTTCCGGTCCAGGCCCACTGTGGTGCCGACCGACGCGGCAGCCTGATCCAACGCCGCGCGTCCGACCGGACGCGCGGCGTTTTGTTATGAAACAACAATCCTTTGACGGGGGTGCAGGTGACGCTGGACGACTACAACAGCTTCTGCGCCTCGCTGCCGCAGACGACGCACGTCGTGCAGTGGGGCGGGGCCGATGTCTGGAAAGTCGGTGGCAAGGTCTTCACCATCGCCGGCCATGACCGGGAGGGTGGCGTCTTCGTCACCTTCAAATGCTCTGAAATGGCTTATGACGTGCTGAAGGATCAGCCCGGCTGCCGGCCGGCGCCCTATCTCGCCTCGCGCGGCATGAAATGGATCCAGCGTCAGACAAGCCAGAGCATGGATGATGATGCGCTGAAGGACTATCTCGGCGAAAGCCACCGCCTCGTCGTCCTCAAGCTGACGAAGCAGACGCGCAAGGAATTGGGCCTGTAGCAACCAGTAATCCGCCATCTTCATGCCCGGTTCATGTTGGAAAGCTTATGTTGTGGTTTGCTGGCGAAGGGGTTTGCCTGCAGGCTTTTGACGATCAGGGCGTTCCTTGCGCATCCAAACGGTGGCGAGAACGTTCTGGTGGGAACACTGCCGGGCGGCGGCAATTACGCATGACCCCGAAAATCGAAATTCGATTTTCGGAAAGGATCATGCGCAGACATGAAGTGTTACAGCGTCCTTTGCGCGTCCAAACGGACGCGCGGCGCTGTAAGTACCGGAGAGTTTGACCACCATGTTCCGCACGATCCTTGCCTTTTCGGTGCTCGCCGCCGGGCTGCTCACGTCCAGCGCCATGGCATCGCCGACTGTGGACAACGCACTGCCGGCCGTCCGCGCCGCCGATAGCGGCGGCATTGTGCTTGCCCAGGACGGCAATCTCGACATCTATTACGACGCCAGGGGCAACCGCGTCATCGTCGATGCCGAGACCGGCAAGGTCATCGCCATCCAGCCGCCGCAGACCAGGCTCGACCGCCGCGCGCTGCGCCGGGAAATGCGGGCACGTGAGCTTGGACGCGCACCGGTCGAAGACGACGACCGCTACTATCTCGACGATCCCGAAGACATGGCGCGTTTCCGCCGCAGGCAACTGGACGATCAGGGACGAATCCCCGGCCCGCCGGTTGATGAATACGATCCTGAAAGCGACAAATTCCTCGGGGCCGCTCCGCAGGATGATGCCAATGACAGCGACACCTATCCGGAAGCGCCGAAATCCGCTGAACCGCGGCCCGTCAAGCGGCAGCCGCTGAACGAAGCCTCTATCGATCCCGCCGAACCGGCGGCGCCCGCCGACCAGGCCGCGCTGCCGCCGAAAGCCGGTGGCAAGACCGTGGTCGATCCCTCGCTTTCACTCGGCGCACGCCAGGATGTAGCCGCCTTGCAGGTGCTGCTCGACCGCGCCGGCGCTTCACCCGGCGTCGTCGACGGGCGCTTCGGCTCCAATGTCGACAAGGCGCTTGCCGCCTATAACCAGATCACCGGCAGCAATCTGCGCTCGACCGACGCGGTCGGCATCCAGGCTGCGCTGGCGCAAACCGGTGGCGATGCTTTCGCCAATTATACGATCACGCCCGAGGACGCGGCCGGGCCTTATGTCGCCTCGATACCGGAGGATTACAGCCAGAAGGCGCAGCTCGACCGCATGGCTTACACCTCCGTCACCGAAGCCTTGGCCGAACGGTTCCACATGGACGAGAACTACCTGAAGGGGCTCAATCCCGAGGCCGACTTCAGCCGTCCCGGCACCATCATCAAGGTCGCCAATTTCGGCAGGTTGGTGGCGACGCCGGTTGCCCGCATCGTCGCCGACAAGGACAAGAAGCAGGTGTTCGCCTATGACGCCGGTGGCAAGCTGGTCGCGGCCTATCCGGCCACCATCGGTTCAGCCGACACGCCCTCGCCGACCGGCACCCATACGGTGTCGCGCGTCGCGCTCGATCCGAACTACACCTACAACCCCAGCATCAATTTCAAGCAGGGCCAGAACGACAAGATCCTGACCATCCCGCCTGGTCCGAACGGCCCGGTCGGCTCGGTGTGGATCGCGCTGGACAAGCCGACCTATGGCATTCACGGCACGCCCGATCCCTCCAAGATCGGCAAGACCGAAAGCCATGGCTGCGTGCGCCTGACAAATTGGGATGCGCGTGAACTGGCCAAGCTGGTGTCGCCGGGCGTCACCGTCGAGTTCGTCGGCGGTCCCTCGGCCGATGATGTTGCGGAGCAAGTGAGCGCTCCAGCGCAGTGATATCGGCCTGCCCATAAGGCAGGGCGATATCCAAAGCTGGATTCATGAGCGCAGGGTGCTGGCTGGTTGTTGCCGGCCCGCAACAAGTCTAAGCAGACGCTCATGAAGTCTCCGAGCGAAGCCGCAGCCGTTCCCCTGACCAGGTCGCTTTCCAACGGTACATTTTGCCCGCAGTCGCAGCGCAAGTTCGTGCTGGTAGCGGCGATCCTGGCGTCAGCGCTCGGCTTCATCGACGGGTCGATCCTGGCCATTGCCATGCCGGCAATGCGCGTCGACCTCGGCGCCAGCCTGGCCGAGGTCCAGTGGATTTCCAACGCCTATGCGCTGACGCTGTCGGCGCTGATTCTGGCCGGCGGCGCCGCCGGCGACCGGTTTGGCCTCAGGCGCGCCTTCGTTGCCGGCATTGCGCTGTTCATCGTCGCTTCGCTGGCCTGCGCGGTGGCGCCGAATGCGCTGGTGCTCATCGCCTTTCGCGCCATTCAGGGCATTGGTGCGGCGATCATGGTGCCGGGCAGCCTCGCCATCATCGCCAAGGCCTATCCGAAGAAGGAGCGCGGCCGGGCGATCGGCATCTGGGCCGCCGCCTCGGCGCTGACGACTGCGCTCGGTCCGGTGCTCGGCGGCTTCGTTCTGTCGGCCTTTGGCGGCGGTATCTGGCGGGCGATCTTCGCCGTCAACCTGCCGCTCGGGCTGATCTCGATCTATCTCCTGCTGGCCAAGATTCCCGCCGACGCGCCGACGGAGAAGCGAAGCCTCGATCTCGGCGGCGCCGCTCTCGCCACGCTTGCCTTCGGGGCGCTTGCCTACGGACTGACCTCGATGAGCGCCGAAGGCAGCGGGCTGATGTCGGGGCCGAGCATCGCCGCAGGCGCCGTGCTGCTTATAATCTTCATCGTCTTCGAGCTTCGGCAGCGCGAGCCGATGATCGATCTTAAGCTGTTTCGGATTGGCGCCTTCGCCGGCGCCAACCTCGCCACCTTCTTCCTATATTTCGCGCTGTCGGCCAATCTGTTCTACCTGCCGATGCTGTTGATCGCCGGATGGGGGCTGAGCACCAAAGAGGTCGGTTTCATCTTCCTGCCGCTGTCGGCGTCGATCGCGCTGCTGTCGGGTCTCGTCGGCCAGTGGTCGGATCGCATCGGTCCGCGTTTTCCGATCGCCAGCGGCTGCCTGGTGGTCGCCATCGCCTTTGCCGGGCTGGCTTTGCTCACTCATGCCGGCATGCACAATTTCTGGACCGGTATCTTTCCGCTGATGGCGGTGATGGGGCTCGGCATGGCGCTGGTGGTGTCGCCGCTGTCGACGGCCGTCATGACCGCGGTCGAGGACAAGGATACCGGCGCCGCTTCCGGCATCAACAATGCGGTTTCGCGCATTGGCGGGCTGATTGCTGTGGCGGCGATGGGCTCGCTCGCGGCCTGGGTCTATTCGACGATGCTCGATACCAGCGTCAGGCCGGGCATTCCGGGGTTCGGAGAACCGGCATTGGCCGGCCTGGCGCCAGACCTTGATGCAACACGGCGCGCCGCCAGCGATTCGGCGTTCGCGGCCGTGTCGACAGTGACGGCCGTGCTTTGCCTGCTTGCCGCTGTTATCGCCTGGGCCACCGTTTCGGGGCAAAAGCTGCCTTGGTCACGAGCCGAAGAGAAGCAGTCGACCTGATTCGGAGCCGACCCGATTCGGAATGCTCTGATGGGGAATTATGATTCGCCGGCGTCGAGTGTGACGGCTTAAAGCGCGTCGCGCTGAAACGGATTCATACGACGCGCTTTAAGTGTTTGTTTTGAGGCATGTCGTTGTCCCAGAACCGCGGCACACTTCTGGGCGACATGCATTAGCCTTCGATCTTGGCGCTCGCGACCTTCAGCGGATTGCTGTCTTCCTGCTTGAGCAGTTCATCGATGCGCTCGCGCTCGCGCTTGAAAGCGACCAGGTCGTCGCCCTTCAGCACCTTGCCGACCGGCAGGCGCACGCGCATCGGGTCGACCTTGGTGCCGTTGACGATCAGCTCGTAGTGAAGATGCGGGCCGGTGGAGAGGCCGGTCTGACCGAGGAAGCCGATGGTCTGGCCCTGGCGGACATGAACGCCCGGTTCGATGCCTTTGGCAAAGGCGCTCTGGTGATTGTAGGAGGTCTCGTAGCCATTGGCATGGCGGATGATGATCTGTTTGCCGTAGCCGCCGGCCCAGCCGGCCTTTTCGATGGTGCCGTTGCCGGCGGCGATGATCGGCGTTCCGATCGGCGCCGCCCAGTCGACGCCGGTATGCATGCGGACATAACCGAGGATCGGATGTCGGCGGGCGCCGAAGCCGGAGCGGAATTTCCCGGCGGGCAGGGGGTTGCGCAACAGGAACTGCTCGGCGCTAGATCCGTCCTCGTCGAAATAGTCGGTCGAGCCGTCCTGCATCTGGAATCGGTAGAAATTGCGCGTCTGGCCGCCGAAGGTCGACGAGACATAGAGCAGTTCCGATTCGTCGGAGGCCTGGTCGTCGCCGTCCGGCTGCGAGAACAGCACGTCGATGCGGTCCGATGGATTGAGCCTGGACTGGAAGTCGACGCCGGAGGCCAGGAGCTTGACCAGTTGCTGGGTCAGCTTCTTCGACATGCCGTAGGAATAGGCGGCGCGGTAGATGCCGTCATAGACGTTCGGCAGATTGCCGCGCACCACCACCGGTGCCGACGAATCGTCGAACGCGGTCAGCAATTCGGGGTTCGGCTCCGGTTCCTGCGCCGGCACGTACTGGCCTCGATCGTCGAGCGCGATGGTGACGATGTGCGTTGTCTTGTCATAGACGCTGGTGCGAACGACCTTGGCGGCGTCGCCATGTACCTCGAGCCCGACCCGCAGCACGGTTCCGGCCTTCAGCGCCGGTGCGTTGAGCAGCTTACCGATCGCCTCCGCCATGCCGGTGGCGTCATCGCCCGTATAGCCCGAATCAGCGAAAGCCTCGGCAATGTCGCGGTCCCTGGTGAAGGGAATGATTTCCTCGGCGAAAGCCGGGGTCTGGTCGTCGAGCGCGACGCGCGGCGCCACCGAGACGTTTTCCGGCACGATCTTGACG